>JAFDZS010000010.1:0-98081 GCA_018266775.1 Bacteroidota bacterium
AATCGCCCTGTTGTTGATAGATGTCTCCGAGTCTTTCATAAGCAATGGCGAGCCCGTTTTTTAACCCCTCGCTATGTGGATTGGCTTCAAAGAGTTCTTTCCTTAATTGAAAATACTGTTCAAAGAACTGTAAAGCCTTTTTGAAATCGCCCTGTTGTTGATAGATGTCTCCGAGCTTAGAATAAGAGACGGCGAGCCCGTTTTTTAATCCCTCGCTATGCGGATTGGCCTCAAAGAGTTCTTTACCCAACTGGCCCCTCATTTCAAAGAACTGCAAAGCCTTTTTGAAATCGCCCTGTTGTTGATAGATGTTTCCGAGTCTTTCATAAGCAATGGCGAGCCCGTTTTTTAACCCCTCGCTATGTGGATTGGCTTCAAAGAGTTCTTTCCTTAATTGAAAATACTGTTCAAATAACTGTAAAGCCTTTTTGAAATCGCCCTGTTGTTGGTAAAGGCTGCCCTGTCGTTCTAAGCATACAGCATAATTGTTTTGATCAGTATTTTGATATATCGCACTCCCTTTTTCCAGGTAAGTAATGGCTAAGCGAAAATTGCCGATGCCTTTGTAATAGTCACCCAGGTTTGACAACAGGTAGGCAAACGAATTCCTTTGCTCATTTATGAAAAAGGGAATTGATTTTGCTAACTCAGCAAACACCTGCGCCTGTTTGTAATTGGATTGTACTAAGAATCCGTTCGTGTGTTCAAGTTTGTCTGCAATGTTTTCAATCAATTTTTCAGCGTCATTATATAAGGTGCTCCTGTTTTTTTCAATAATAATTTTTTGCACTACAGGGCTCATCCTGTAATTAGAACTGTCAGTATGCAGCCACCCTTTTTGAGCCAGCTTTTTTAAGCCGCGGCTAAAGCCAATGTTGTCTTCCGGCATGAAAGCCTCAATCAGTAAAATTGCAGGATGGTTTTCTGCAGGCAATACCGCAAGGTTTACCAATAATAAACGTTCGGCTTCGTCAAGTTTTGTTACATCGTACAATATTTCCAGTATATCATCAGTCGTGGCGGCTTGTTTATGTACATTGGTGGTGTATGTTGTTTGTATTTCAAAACTTTTCTCCCTCATGTATAACCCTTTTTCTTCCAGTTGCTCTACCAGTTTGGCAAGGGTTTCCCCAGTGGCAGATAATTCTTTCAGGGTCTTGCTTAAAATTTCAATCAGTAAGGTGTTATATCCAATGTTTTGCAGCAGCTTGTCCAGCAATGTTTCAAATGCAGGGCTTGCTTCGTTGTAATAATTTTTAAAGAGGGCTTTAGCCGTTGCAGGTGCTAAATGCTGTAGTATGTATTCATTGTTGTTGGGCAAAATACTATTACAGCGGCTGGTAAGCAGTACATGCCAGCTCAACCCGTCAAAAACATTTTTAAAGGCTTCAATGTCTTTTTGGGTATTTGCATTGTCTAATACCAGCAGGCATTTTCCTTCCAGGTTTTCCATTGCTGTTTTAATGGCAATCAAATGTTGTTCACTATCTATGGTTTTCAAATCAATGCCTAAAACGGGTGCCAGTTTTTTTATTTCTTCAGTAATACCATTCTCACAAAAAAACCAGGCAAAGTGCTGATAAGTAGCTGCATTTTCTTTTAAAAATTGAGCAGTTAAGGTGGTTTTGCCCATGCCACCTTCGGCGTTAATTAATAACAAACCGTACTGGTCTAATCGTGTTTTGATAGTTTCAAGGTCTTTCTCCCTGCCGGTAAAATCTGCTGTAACAGAAGGCTGTCCTGCTGAAAGACAATGTGGAATTTTGGAGTGTCCAGCTTCTTTCTTTTCTGTTAAATGCAGTTTGCCTAATTGAAGTAAAACATCAAGCTTTAAACCGTTTATATCTTTGTATTCGGATTTGTAATGTTTCAGCTCATTTAATTTTTTCTCAAATTTTTTTTTGCTCTTTACTCCGCTTGTAGAAATTTGGTTGATATTAACGGAAGAATTTTTTAAGTAAGTATAAATAGAAGGTTTGCCGGTTTGCAAAAATTGTTGGTGCGCTGTATCAAATTCTTCATTGGTGTATTTACCCACTTTGGTAAAATACAGCAGAATAAAAATGTCAGATCCTTTTATCGCTTCATTATACTTGGCCTGTAAACCTTCCTTTGCCATAGCATTGGTAAAATTCTCCCACACAATTAATTCGTAAGTAATGCCGGCATGTTCAAATATGTTGCTGTTTTCAGCAACGAACAACCTGAAATCTTTTCTGTCTGCAGCTAGTTCCTCCGAAGAAGCTAAAAATATTTTTACAGTGTTCATCAATGGATCGGTTAAGGGTGAAGGGCGCTTCAGTTTCATATTGAAGATATATAAAAAACTGAATAGATGAAGAAGTGATTCTACGGATATTTTACGCTTAATAGCAACGAGCACTCTTGATAATTAAGAATGGAAGTGAAGTTCAATACTCCATCTCTTTCAACGCCGGTGCCTTAAACCAGGTAACCACCACCACTAATAAGGTCATGCACCCACCAAAAACAACAGAAGGTACGGGGCCCATGATCTTCCTGGCGAAACCACTTTCAAATTGCCCCAGCTCATTACTGCTGTTGATGAACATGGAGTTTACCGAAGATACACGGCCCCGCATTTCATCCGGCGTGGTGAGTTGTAAGATGGTGCCACGCACCATTACGCTGATGCCATCGCACACTCCACTGCACAATAAAGCCGCAAATGATAAAAGATAAACACTGGAAAAACCAAAAACAATAATGCAGGCACCAAAGCCGGCAACAGCCATCAGCATGCGCCTGCCCTGCTTTTGCTGCATGGGGAATAAAGTAAGCAGGATGATGATGGTGATGGAACCAATATCTGTTGCGGCCGTTAACCAGCCAAAACCAATGGGGCCAATATGTAAAATGGCAGAACTGAATTCGGGTATCATCGCCACTGCACCACCGAATAATACAGCAAACAAATCCAGGGAAATGGCACCAAGCATGATCTTGTTGCGCACCACAAAACGCAAACCCTGTTTTACACTTTCCCAGGTATCCACCTTGGAATCTTTTACCAAAACGGGTTTTTTGCTGATGGTGGACAGAATGGTTGCTGCGGTTAATACATACACCAGCACAATCATGAAAGTTTTATTCACGCCGATACCGGCTATTAAAAAACCAGATGTGGCATGGCCGATGATAGAGCCAATCAGCCACGTAGATGAACTGATATTGGCTGCGTATTGTAAAATATTCCGTGGCACCAGTTGCGCAACAATAGCGTTGGATACCGGCCCGGCAAATGCCCTGATGATGCCGGTTAAAAAGATGATGGCATAAAAACAATTCACCAGCCATTGTTTGCTCATGCTGGCCTGTGTGGAGGGTAAAGTGCAAACAATAAGCAGCACCACGCAAACAGCATAGGAGAGCATACCCCGCAGCAGTAATGTTCTTTTTTCTGAACGGTCAATTACGTGACCGGCATATAATGCGAGTGAAAATACAGGAATGAATTCAGACAAACCCACAATGCCAATGGCAAATGAACTTTGAGTAAGATGAAATAATTCATATGCCACCACCGTGCCCACCATGCGCAACGCCATGATGTAAGTGAAACGGCAAATGATATACAGTTTAAATTCTTTTTCTTTAAGGGGGGCCAGCGCTGCTGAATTGAACGATAGACTCATTACTGCGAAGTTGCAACCTTTTTCTGAGTTGAAAACGCCGTTGGAATAAAATGTTAGTTAGTTGATCGTGAATCGTGAAAAGTGAATCGTGAAAAGTGAATCGTGAATGGTGAATCGTGAATTGTGAATGGCTAATAAATAATTTGAAGATTGTAAAACTGATTGACCAGTTAACTGATTAACCAATTAACTGATTAACCAATCTACCATTGACCATTCACTATACTATGGCAACGAAATATAATGCTGCCCGTCATCATACTCTTTATCCAGTGCATCAATAATGGTTTGCAGGTGTTGTTCATTGCTTAAAAAATCGGCATTGGATGCATCAATAAACAGTGTTTTAATATTGTGCTGTTTGATGTATTGCGTATAGGTTTGCTGTAAGGAGAATAAGTAATCGTTGGGAATACTTTGTTCGTAACCGCGGTTGCGCTTTTTGATATTTTCCTGCAGTTTGTTTACGGGTGCATGCAGGTAAATCAATAATTCCGGCTGAACGATCTGCGGGTTGATGATATCGAATAATTTTTGATACAGCCTGAACTCCTCATCTGCTAAAGTTACTTTGGCAAACAATAAACATTTGGTAAAGAGATAATCAGAAATAGTTACATGCTGAAACATGTCTTTCGTTTGCAGCAGGTCTTTCAGTTGCTTATAGCGTTCTGCCATAAAAAATAATTCCAGCGGAAAAGCATACTGCTGCGGGTTATCATAAAACTTAGGCAGAAAAGGATTGTCTGCAAATTCTTCCAGTATCAGCCTGGCATTAAAATGTTTGCTGAGCAAATGGGCAAGTGTGGTTTTGCCGGCGCCGATATTCCCTTCTATTGTAACAAAATTATACTTCATAAAAACGTAAAACCAATACTGTCAGTTGCAATTGAATGCTGCAAAATAAAGGGAATAATGTTTGGCGCAATTATATTTTATGCACAGCTAATTGGTCAGGACTGTGTATTAATAAATCAGCAATGGTTTGCTGTAAAGCAGGATGAATAAAAGCAGGGTCCAGTTCATACAAAGGCACCAGTACAAAATTGCGGTTTTGTATTTGCGGATGGGGAATAACCAGGTCAGCAGACTGAACAATATCAGTATTGAAAAAAAGAATGTCGATATCAATCACACGGGGTGCATTTTTAATGGTTCGGATGCGGCCCATTTCCTGTTCAATCTGCAGAATACGGTGCATCGTGGCTTGGGCATCTGATGTTGTTTCAACAATAATCACCTGGTTATAAAAATCCGGCTGGTCGGTAAAACCCCAGGCTTCTGTACGGTATACAGAGGAAACTTGCAGTACAGTCCCGATTTTCTGATTGACGTATTGCTGCGCAACAATTAATTGCTGCTGTGGATTTTGCTGGTTGCTGCCCAATAATAAGTGAACACGGTTCATCTCCATAAAATATTTTGCAAGATGCATTTTTTTGCGGAGTGTATCAGGTGCGGGCCAATAAAATATACCGTTGCGGGCATAATTTTTTAAAATCGCTTTTTACCAATAGCTTTACACCTCAATTCAGCAACACTTATGCGAAAGTACAGCCAGCTTAAAGCGTTTTTAGCCATCTCAAAAGCCAGTTTCCGTTCCATACTCAGCACACCCAGTTCCATCTTTTTCAGTTTCCTGTTCCCGGTCATATTCATTTTTATTTTCGGTTCGTTTGGAAACGGGGGCGGTGTACATTATAATATTGCTATCGATCCAGCATCAGACACCAGTAATGAAGTATTTCAATACATTAAAAACAGTAACTTTTTCAGCATTTCCTCTTTTGTTAAAGAAGATGGTTCAATAGATACTGCGGCAAGAAGGGCGGCATTGGAAAAAGATAAAATTTCTGCTGTTGTTACTATTGCTAAAACTGCTGACTCATCAGGAGCACCTGATTATACAATTAATTTTAAAACCACCAATGCAAGTGGACAGGCCATTCCAGACCTGCAACAAAAATTCACCAGCCTGCTTAATGAAATCAAATTAAGAAAAGCGGGCAGCTACAATGCGCAAAGTGTGCATGCAGATGTGTACCAGGTAAGGGAATACCGGCAGATAGATTTTGTGTTGCCGGGCATGCTGGGTTTTTCTATTTTATTTGCCACATTATTTGGTATTGCATTTCCATTCTTCCAGTTCAGGCAGCAACTGATCTTAAAACGTTTTTATGCCACACCGGTAAAACGCATCAATATATTATTGGGCATTGGCATCAGCCGGTTGGCATTTCAATTGATCAACGTGGTGATGCTGATCACACTGGGGTATTTCTTTCTGCATTTCACATTAATACATGGCTTTGCCACATTTATCGAAATGGTGTTGCTCACTATTTACATGCTGTTGTTGCTAATGGGTGTGGGACTCATTTTTTGCAGCGTGGTAAAATCTGATACGTCCATTCCTTTAATGATTAATTTATTTGCCTTTCCGCAAATGCTCATGTCGGGCACCTTCTTTCCTATAGATGTTTTTCCTTCCTGGCTGCAGGGAATATGCCGTTATGGTTTGCCCTTATCCCAGTTCAACGATGCTATCCGCAAAATATCTTTCAATGGGTTGCACTTATGGAACTGCGGACGGGAACTGGGCATTCTTGCCTTGTGGACAATCGTTATCTATACTATTGCCGTGAAAGTGTTTAAATGGGAATAAGCTATGAAGTACATTAAATTTTTGCTCCTCAATATTGTTGCTTTTGGTGGATTGTTTTTTATTATTTCGTTGCTGTTCCCCGGCCAAGTGGTAACCAGCAAAACGATTTCCATTAACAGCACAAAAGAAAAAATTGCCACAAAAGTGCAGGCTATTGCGCAATGGCCGCAATGGAATTTACTCAGCAATAATGGAAGTGTTTCTGCTGATGCGGGCAACACGGCAGATAGTTTGGTTTTTCATTTACAGAATAATAATGGTAGCGAACTGATGTTCCGGTTTACCGTTTACGACCAGCAGAATACCCGTGTATTAAATTGGGATGTGGTGCAGCAATTACCCTGGTATAAACCATGGAGGAAATTCAGTGCTATGGTATTGAATAAAGATATTGCCAATGCTATTGACAGCTCACTGAATATTTTTAAACAACAGGTAGAGGTGCAGCCTTAACGCATCATCAGGGCGCTGTGGCGACCTGAAGTTGCCTCAGGTGTAAGATGGTTACAAACCGTCAAGCACCTTAACTAATGCGGAAAACTGATCTTCCCCATGGCCACATTGGGCATGCCTTTAATGCCATGCTGAATCACATTTCCTTCGCCACAAATACATTCATTCGCTAAAACAGCAAACAATACTGCTTCCTTTGCATCCGGATTGATGTGCAATGATGAAGTAGTGTTGAATGAATAGCCGGGTAACAAATCATGAAGATGTTGTATCAATAAAGGATTATGCATACCGCCGCCGCTTGTGAAAATATGTGTTGGGTGAGGTGTTGTTTTTATGATGGCATCTGCAATAGTTTCCGCAGTAAAACGATTAAGCGTGGCCATGGTATCGGGCCATGAAATATTTGTTGTGGAAGATTGGTGCAATGCCTGCAGCAGGTAATCTGTATTAAATAATTCCGGCCCGGTGGTTTTAGGAAATGGTAATTGAAAGAAATCATGATCTTTTAATGCAGCTAATAATTGTTGATTGATGGTGCCCTGTTTGGCAACTGCAGCACCGGCATCAAAAGGTTTATTGTTGAAATGTTGCTGCATTACAGCATCCATCATAGTATTGCCGGGGCCGGTATCGGTACTGAAGATCGCAGCATTGTCCATACTGCCCGGCAGGTAAGTAAAATTGGCAATGCCGCCAATATTCAGCAAAACCCTGTCTTCATTTTTTTTACTGAACATTAAATAATCGCCATACACGGCCAATGGTGCACCTTCGCCGCCTGCGGCAATATGTTTTTGCCTGAAATCGCTGATAGTAATAATGCCGGTGTTAACTGCCAAATGATCACCATCGCCAATCTGTAAGGTTGCATTACCAAAATTATCAGACGGATGCAAATTCTTTGGCGCATGAAAAACGGTTTGGCCGTGGCTGGCAATAAGATCAATAGCTGCGTTACTGATTTTCCATTGCTGCAAACAATCATTGATCATACGGGCATGCTGTAATGCAATCCATGGATGCAATACACACAGTTGTTCAAAATCAATTTCTTTTTTACTGAAAATACTTTTGATGTTATTTCGGAATACGGCATCATAGGCAACGGTAGTAAACTGCAGCAGCTCCACATGGGTTTGCAAACCATGCCCGCTGATGCGGCACAGTGCAATATCCAGCCCATCCAGCGATGTGCCGCTCATTAATCCAATGACGAGCCGTTCTTTTTTTGCAGCAATATGAAATAACCGTTGTACATCCGGGTTCATGCCCCAAGTTAAAATATTTTTACCAGCGGTGTGCAACGGTTCAGCAAAACCCGTTGTCAAACGATGCAACAACAGCAATGTTTACTACTGCGCAACTGGTAAAAGAATGCCTGAAGAATGACAGGGCAGCACAAAAGCAACTGTACGAGCAGTATGCTGAAGTGATGCTGGGCGTATGTTACCGCTATACCAAATCATTGGCAGATGCTGAGGATGTGCTGCAGGAAGGATTTATACGCGTATTCAAAAACCTGCACCAGTACCGTAACGAGGGCGAACTGGGTGCGTGGATACGCAGGGTAATGGTAACTTCTGCACTTAACTATTTAAAAAGAAATGCAAAGTACCAGCACGACCTGTTTTTTGAAAAAGCAGACCTGCACCCTGTTGCGGATGAAAACCCTGCAATCAATCTCGACAGCAAAGAGCTGGCTTCGCTGATACAACAATTGCCCACCGGTTATCAAACCATTTTCAACCTGCATGCGGTGGAAGGATATTCACATGTGGAAATTGGCGGCATGCTGGGCATTACAGACGGAACGTCCCGCTCGCAATATGCAAGGGCAAGGGCATTGCTGGTATCGTGGGTTAAAATCAATTATTCAGATCATAAAAAGCAAACGTATGTCCAATAGTGAATTTGAAAAAGCCGTGCAGCAAAAAATGGGGGAGTTGACGTTTACTCCGTCAGCAGGGCTGTGGGATAAGGTGGAAGCAGGTTTGCCTCCGGAGAAAAAGCGCAGGCGGTTCATTTTTTTATTATTGCCCCTGGTGATGGTTTTATGCGGAATATTTTTTTGGCAAAACCAACCTGATCAAAAACAAACACATACTGCAACAAAAATCATTGAACAAACACAAAATAAAAATACTGCAGCATCAGTTCAACAACAATCAAAAATTCTTCAGTGTAAAGACAGTACAGCTGTCAATACAACTACCGTTGAATCCGGAAGTATTGAAAAACGTTCCGTACCATCAAAAATAAAAATGGGTACAAAGGCTCGCACAGCAATGCAAATCAAAAATGCCATTGCAGAAACGGATGATGGCGGCGATGACCGTGTTACAAAAAATAAAAATCAACGTAACCTGAAAGCCAGAACAAAAGCGACCATTACTGCCGTTGCTGCGGATGAAGATACAGCAACATCAAAGAACACTGCTCTGCTGCAAACTGAATCCAGCAATGATGTGAACGATACAGTAAAGCGAAAAGTGAAAGCCAGTATTACTGCAACAACGTTTACACAAAAGAAAGATACCTTACCACAGTTATCCAAAACAACGGAAAAGGAAAAGAAAAAAAATCAACCGCATTGGCAATGGGGATGGGATGCTGGTATGGGCATTTCCGGCATTAATAACACGAATGGTAAAAGAGCTAATAACGCCAGTTCGAGCGTGGGTGCCGGTGCAGGGGGCGTTCCTCCATTGATGGCAGGTGTATCTGCCTTCAAAACGGGCTTTGCATTTCATGCAGGCGTGTATGCACAAAAGAGTATTACTCCTTCACTCAATTTTAAAACTGTTATCGGCTATAATTTTATGTCTTCTTTTATGCGTGTGGGGGAACGGGTGGATACCAATGCACAATACATCTCCGGTGCATACACTGCAACAGCCGATCATTATTACCGGCTGGGTAATTCAACTGCTTATCTTAATCAATATCATTACATCGCCATTCCTTTGCTGTTACAATGGCACTCATCAACTTCATTACCGCTGAATATTGAAGCCGGCCCTGCATTAAGCTGGTTATTGCATTCCAATGCACTGGTGTATGAAGCTAATTCGCAGGCATATTATTCTGATAAACGACGCTTTAATCCATTTGCATTTTCATTACAGGCTGGATTGTCGGTTGGGCTTACTAAAAAGAAAACTGATCCCGCAAGTATTGGTTTCCGTTTTTCTTATGCATTGAATTCCGCAGTAAAAAAAGATTTTGGCAAACAACTTCCCTTCAGCACATCATTAACATTGCATATTCCTTTTAAAAAATAAACAGCATAGTGCAACGGTAATTAAAAAACGGTTGTCAGCTTTTTAAAATAATTGTTTATGAAAAAAAGGCTGCTTCAACTGTTGGGTGCATTATCACTCACTGCAATGATGTTGTTACAACAAGGTTGCATAAAAGATAAATGCGTTAAAAACTATACGTACACTTATTATGTGCCGCTGTATAAAACTTCGGCAGAAGTAAGGGCAAATATTAAATCCAGCGCCCCGAAGGCAATTGTAAACCCGGGGAAAATTACCATTAAGGATAACTTTATTTATCTCAATGAAATTAATAAAGGCATTCACATCATTGATAATACCAACCCCGCAGCTCCCGTAAATATTGGCTTTATTGCTATTCCCGGTAATGTGGACATTGCCATCAAAAACAATATGCTTTATGCCGATTTGTATACAGACCTGGTCACTATTGATATTACTGATCCTGAAAATGCCATGGCTGTTAATTTTGTCAGCGGTGTTTTTCCGGAACGGTTTTATTACGGATACGTGGCAGACTCCACCAAAATGATTTATGACTGGACAACAAAAACGGAGACAGTACAATGCAGTTGCGAAAATCCCAACCCTGTTTACAATGATGTTGGGGTTCTGCTCAGCAGTAATGACGCAGGATCATTAAATGCTGCTGTTGCCACACCGGTGGGTATCAGCGGATCATTGTCGCGTTTTGCGCTGGTGAATAATTATTTATATGCAGTTTCCGCCGCCGCAGTAAAAACGCTGAATATCAGTAACCCGTCAACGCCGGTTATCACCAGCCAGGTAAATACCAACTGGATGGTGGAAACCATCTATCCATTTAAAGACAAATTGTTTGTTGGTGGAAATGCCGGAATGTTTGTGTTCAATATTCAAAACCCGGCAAACCCTTCACTATTGGGATCGTTCTCTCATGCCCGTGTATGCGATCCGGTTATAGCAGATGATAATTACGCGTATGTAACACTGCATTCCGGTACAGCCTGCCAGGGGTTTACCAATCAACTGGATGTGCTGGATATTTCCAGCATCCAGTCGCCACAACTCCTGCGCAGTTATCCCTTCACCAGTCCGCGTGGATTGAGCAAGGATGGCAACCTTTTATTTATATGTGATGGCGATGATGGCTTGAAAGTATTGGATGCTGCCAACCCGAACGGGATTACTTTGCAAAAACAGATTCCGATCATCGGCGCCAACGAAGTTATAGCGTTTAACCAAATTGCCCTTGTTGTGGCGAAAGACGGTTTGTACCAATATGATTATAGCGACAGGAATGCCATTAAATTGATCTCAGCCATCAAAACCGGTAACCCATAATGAAAAAGATACTCATCATTGTATGCAGTATTTGCATATTGCAGCATGTAACGGCACAAAAAAAACTCATTCATTTTGCTTCTTACACCAGTGCCGGTTTTGTAACAGGAAAATCGCCAGTGGCATTTGCTGCACAAACAGAAAATGGTATCAGCGTTAAAAATTGGTTTGCGGGTATTGGTATCGGCTATGATAAGTACAACTATAAAACCATTCCTGTATACGCGGCATTGAAAAAATCATTTTCTTTTAAACCGGTGCAACTGTTTCTTTATGCTAATGCCGGAACTCATTATTTGGCAGAAGAACATGAATGGAAAACACCATTCAGCAGTACTACCATCCGGGGGCAATGCTATGGTGCTGCTGGTGTGGGTTGTACTATCAAAACAGGAAAACATACAGGCATTTTCTTTGCTGTGGGCAACTGCATTAAAAAAATACATATTGTGGAAACGGGCAGTATTCAACCGCCTGATGCCCTTTGGATGTATGATACCGTACGTTCTTACAGCAGGATAGAATGCAAAGCAGGTTTTTGTTTTTAGGAAGCAATAAAATGGAGATTGCGTTTGATGCCTGAAAATTTCGTTCGCTTAATGGGAGAATCTTTGAAAATGATTTTAAAAGATTCTTCCGTTAATGCTTCCCAATCTTTTTCGTTGTACTGTAATATTTGCGGTATCGCATCAAAATCATTTTCATTATGTGCTTTGCTGAAACGGTTCCAGGGGCAAACATCCTGGCAGGTATCGCATCCAAACATCCAGTTATCGAAATGGCCTTTCATGTTTGCCGGCAGTAAAGCGTCTTTCAGTTCAATAGTAAAATAACTGATGCATTTGCTGCCATCAATAACTTTATCGGGCAATATGGCATCAGTAGGGCAGTGGTCGATGCATTTGGTGCAACTGCCGCAATAATCTTTTGCAATGGGATCATCGTATTGCAATGCCATATCAGTAATTAATGTGGCAATAAAAAAGAAGGAACCAGATTGTTTGTTGATGAGGTTGCCGTTTTTGCCGATCCATCCTAATCCTGACTGTAACGCCCAGCTTCTTTCCAGCACCGGTGCACTGTCTACAAAACCACGACCATGAATGGCGCCAACATTTTCATTGATTTGCTGTAACAAAGTTTTCAGTTTACTGCGGATCACTTCGTGGTAGTCTTTACCATAAGCATACTTGGAAATTTTGGGAACGCCTGTTTGTTGCTGTGCAGGAAAATAATTGAGCAATAAAGTAATTACCGATTGTGCACCCGTTACCAGTTTTGATGGATCAACTCTCAGGTCAAAATGATTTTCCATATAATGCATGGAACCATGATAACCCCTGTTCAGCCATTGTTCCAGCCTGCGGGCATCAGCATCAAGCCTTGCGGCTTTTGCGATGCCGCAGTATTGAAAGCCCAATTGATGTGCCAATGCTTTTATAGCAGATGAACGTTGCTGCAGGTTAATCATAACATAAAACTGTTGTATAAAAATACAACCGTGGTGCAACAAAAAAACATTTGCTTAAAAAGGAAAATGCTTCAATCAAAGTGGCTGCCAGGTTGAGCTAGTGGAAACCGGTGAATATCTGTAAGGCCGCCTTCAGTAAACCCAGGCTGACAATTGATAATGTTGAAATAAGCTAAAACAACCATTGCTTAAAAAGGAATGCAATAACCTAAAGTGGCAATGCTTTCCACATATCCAAAACTATGCGTAACCCTGTTGCCTTTCAGATGCACCGAGTTAGCCAGTGCGTTGATGTACTTTACATAGCCTGTCTTTCCGGTTACTTCAAAGAAGAGGCGTGGAAACATAAATAACCTGAAACCTGCTTCAGCACTGATGTTATAGCCGGCAACATGAAAATCGTTATTGAAACGGTCGCCACGCCAGGTAAAGTCGGTGCGGGGAATATTAATGCCTGCCCCTGCTTTTAAAACACCGGTTAGCAGCGGCCTTGATTTAGATGCAGTGAGTATTAGTGTTCTTTGTTCCACATAATTGATGTGCAGCCAGTTGGCCCCATCGGTGTGCTCAAAATGTAAAAATGTGGAAGGATTCAGTACACTGTCGCCATTTACAGGCACGCCATCAATCACACCGGTAACATGAACAGTTTGGCCATCAGTAACTACATATTTGGCATGATCAAAATTTATTTCCAGTGCTTTGGAGTGGCTCCGGTTTAAATAAAATCCGAAACGGTAATTGTATTGCGGAATGGAGATTTGCCCGGGTTTTTTATAGATAGCATCAAAATCGCCTTTATCATGTGCAACAGCTTTGTGTAACACAAAATTATTGCCGTTTGCCATCCTGAAATGGATATCACTTTTGGTATATGATTCTGCATTATACCCCCATTGCAGGTACATGCCTTTAAATAATCTTGACCCTTGTTGTTGTGCAATACTTGTGGTGGTAATAATGGCTGCACATACAGCCAGAACTGATCTTTTCATGCCTGTTTTTCGTTTAAACGCCGTGGTAAGCAATATGCCGCACTGGTTATCTTTGCGGCGCAAATTTACGACAAAACAGGAATTAAATTGTCATCAGGAAGTTAAGAGTTGTGAGTAAAGGCGTCAAGACGGTTAAAAGCGTCAGACGCTTTGCTGATTACTTGCTCAGTGCCTCATCACATAACCGTTTCAACGTTTTATATTTTTCATTGCGGCCCTTGTTTTTCAGGTTAAAAACCATCAAAAACCCCGCATAATGGTTCTTATAATCTACCCATGGAAAGCTGCCAAACAATCCCGGGCTGGTAACCGCATCGCTTCTTACAGAACCAGGTATACCGTTACTATTTTCGGGGGTAGCTGCAGGGTAATCCATCACCCATTCACCAAATCCGTAGCCCCAGTTTCCCGCTTCGGCGGGTGAATATGCAATAGTGGCGTCTTTACTAACCCGGTTTTGCTGCATGGCTGCAATGGCTTCTTTACTTAATACCTGTTTACCATTATACTGGCCTTCCTGCAAAATCATTTGTAAAAAATGAATATAATCTTCTGCTGTACTCCAGCCACTACCGGCGGGTAATGCTACGGGGCCATTGCCAAAATCGGAGTTGACCATATGGCAGGGTTTGGCAATACGTTCCTGGAAAAGGGTCTCAAAACTTTTACCGCTGATTTTTTCTATTACTGCACCGGCTAATTGCAAACCTACATTGCTGTAGTGAAAGATTTTGCCCGGCTCACCTTCCATCGGCAGTTGGGCAATACCGGCTACGGCTTCATCCATACTTTTAATGTTTTTCATTGCCTGCAGCGACTCCCTCAAACTGCCCGCTTTAATTCCCGTTAAATGGCCCAGGCATTGCCATATGCGGATGTTCCCTTTTCCATTGGCCGTCATCACCGGTAAAAATTTACCCACACTATCGTCCAGGTTCAGTTTGCCTTCATCCACAAAAGTCATTACCAGTGCGGCGCTCAGCCATTTGCTGCAGCTGGCAATGCGTTCCTTGGTAGTCATCGTAAAATCCTGCAATAGCTCATCGGCATCCTTTCCCTGCCTTTTGGCAATAAATTTGGTAATACGTTCCTGCCGCTTGCTCACATCATTTACTGTTTTGCTGTACACCAGTTTGCCGTCTTTAAACAGTACTAAAACGGCACGGCCGCCGAGGTCTTTGATGTTTTCGTTTAGCCAGTCATCTATCTTATTAAATTGATACTGGCTGAAACCGGGCTGAAACAATAGCAGGAAAATGATGAACAGGCTGTATTTGCGGCAGTTGTACAGGCTTTTTAATGACATATTAACCGTTGATTTGCTCTTGGATTATAATTTGACCACTAAGTTTAAAATTACAAACTATGAGTTTACAGAACCTGACTATAAAATCACAAGAACGGATTCAGCATGCACAACAGTTAGCGTTCAATAATAATAATGCTAATATTGAAACGGAGCACATGCTGCAGGCATTGCTGGATGATGACGATTCACCCATAGAATTCTTATTAAAAAAGAATAATGTCAATATCAATTTTGTGGAAACCAAACTGGTTGAAAGTATTAAAAAATTAGCCAAAGCATCAGGTGCCGAACCTGCACAAAATGTGAGCCGCGACCTGAACAATGTATTGCTCCGTTCCGGCAATGTGCTAAAGCAATTCAACGATGAATTTGTGGCGCCGGAACATCTGTTAATTGCATTGCTGCAGGGCAGCGACAATACCGCAAAAATTTTAAAAGATGCGGGCCTTACCGAAAAAGGCTTGATTGCTGCCATCAAAGAATTGAAGAAAGGCAGCACCGTGCATTCTCAAACATCTGAAACGCAGTTCAACACCCTGAACAAATATGCCAAAAATTTAAACGAAATGGCCAGGCAGGGCAAATTAGACCCGGTGATTGGCCGTGATGAAGAGATCCGCAGAACACTGCACATTTTATCCAGGAGAAGTAAAAACAACCCGATATTAGTGGGTGAGCCCGGTGTAGGTAAAACCGCTATAGCCGAAGGTTTGGCCATGCGGGTGGTAAATGGCGATGTACCGGAAAACCTGAAAACAAAAATTATTTACGCCCTGGATATGGGTCAGTTGATTGCCGGTGCCAAATACAAAGGAGAATTTGAAGAACGCTTAAAAGGTGTGGTTAAAGAAGTGGCAGCAAGTGACGGAGAGATCATCTTATTCATTGATGAAATTCATACGCTTGTTGGTGCAGGCGGTGGCGATGGCGCTATGGATGCGGCCAATATTTTAAAACCTGCATTGGCAAGAGGCGAACTGAGAGCCATCGGCGCCACTACCCTGAACGAATACCAGAAGTTTTTTGAAAAAGATAAAGCACTGGAACGCCGCTTTCAAAAAGTGATGATTGATGAACCAGGTGTGGAAGATGCCGTTTCCATTTTACGCGGCCTGAAAGACCGTTATGAAACGTACCATCATGTACGCATTAAAGATGAAGCCATCATTGCGGCAGTGGAATTATCGCACCGTTATATTACCGATCGTTTTCTGCCGGATAAAGCTATTGACCTCATTGATGAAAGTGCCGCCAAACTGCGTTTGGAAATGAACAGCATGCCCGAAGAACTGGATAAACTGGAAAGGCAGATCAGGCAACTGGAAATTGAACGGGAAGCCATCAAACGGGAAGACGATGCAGCAAAGCTGAAAGAACTGAATACAGAGATTGCTAATCTTTCTGTAGAAAGAGATACGTATAAAGCCAAATGGCAGCAGGAAAAAGAAATTGTGGAGAAAGTACAAAACGCCAAAGCCAATATTGAACAATTGAAACTGGCTGCTGAAAAAGCAGAACGGGAAGGCGATTATGGTAAAGTGGCCGAAATACGTTATGGTAAAGTGCAGGAACAGGAAAAAATTATTGAAGAATATACCAAACAATTAGACGCCAGCAGCGAAAAACGTTTGCTGAAAGAAGAAGTGGATGCAGAAGATATTGCAGAAAACATAGCCAAGGCCACCGGCATACCGGTAACCAAAATGCTGCAGAGTGAAAAGGAAAAATTGCTGAACCTGGAAGATGAACTGCATAAAAGAGTGGTGGGCCAGGAAGAAGCCATTGAAGCAGTATCCGATGCTATACGCCGGAGCAGGGCCGGTTTGCAGGATCCCAGGAAACCGATTGGTTCTTTCATCTTTCTTGGTACAACCGGTGTGGGTAAAACGGAATTGGCCAAGGCGTTGGCAGAATACCTGTTTGATGATGAAGGCATGATGACCCGTATTGACATGAGTGAATACCAGGAAAAGCACAGTGTAAGCCGCCTGGTGGGCGCCCCTCCCGGCTATGTTGGTTATGATGAAGGCGGACAGCTTACCGAAGCGGTGAGGCGTAAACCTTACAGCGTGGTACTGCTGGATGAAATTGAAAAAGCGCATCCTGACGTATTTAATGTATTATTGCAGGTACTGGACGATGGCCGCCTGACAGACAACAAAGGCCGTGTGGTGAATTTTAAAAATACCATCATCATCATGACCAGCAATATGGGCAGCCAGGTGATACAGGATAATTTTGAAAAAGTAAATGAAAAGAATAAAGACGAAATTGTTGAGCAAACAAAACAGGAAGTGCTGCTGTTATTAAGGCAAACCATACGCCCGGAATTTTTAAACCGGATTGATGAAGTGATCATGTTCCAGCCATTGATGCGCAAAGAGATCAGGGGAATCATTAAAATACAATTAGATCATGTAACTAAAATGGTGGCACAAAATGGAATCAACCTGCAGTTTAGTGATTATGCGGTGGACTATCTTGCAGAAAATGGTTACGATCCGCAATTTGGTGCAAGGCCGCTGAAAAGGCTGATCCAGAAAGAAATTGTGAACCAGCTGAGTAAAAGAATACTGGCAGGTGATATCGATAAAACAAGGCCGGTATTAGTAGATGTGTTTGATGGTACAGTCGTTTTTCGTAACGAAGTACCGGAGGCGCCTAAAGCTGCCGTAAAATAAATTTTAATGCATTGCCCCGGTAGCGGGCAATGCGCTTTCATAACAAAAATGCCTGTTGTGTTTACACAGGTGAAAAAAAAGAAACTATGGCAAACAAAACAAAAGACGTAAAGGAGATCATACCGAGTAAACAGGTGTTTGTAGGTAATCCTGATGCGCAGGTAACATTAACTGAGTTTGGTGAATATGAAAATGAAGACTGTGCCAAAGCAAATGAAGTGGTAAAGCAATTACTGGAAGAATACGAAGGAAAGGTACGGTTTAATTTCCGCCATTTTCCCCAAACAAAAATTCACCAGCGCTCCATGAAAGCTGCAGAAGCTTCATTGGCTGCGGCACAAACTGGAAATTTTTGGGAAATGCACAACCTTTTATTTGAGAACAGGCGCAACCTGGGCACCACCAGTTTAAAACTGTATTCCAAAGAAGCTGGTGTAACCAATAAACATTTTTTAGATGACCTCATCAATTCCACTTATGGTTGGGAGATCCGTAACGACTTCCAGGATGGTGTGGATCGCGGTGTAAAAGAAGTGCCGGCATTTTTTATTAATGGAGAGCCGGTGAGTGGTAAAAATTCATTTGAAAACCTGAGCAAGGAAATTGATATGGCGCTAAAGAAAGTAAAGAAAAAAGCGCCGGTTAAACAAAGAGCATAATGTAGGAACACGCCTCTGGCGTGTTCTTTTTTTATTGGTGCAGGTGAAGATGCCTGAAATAAACCGGCAAAACATGCTGCAGCAAATCCCTGCGGAGCATCATCGCCTTCAATAATTTGCTGTTGTAATAACTTACTTCAGTTGGTAAGCATTGCAGCGATTGTTGCAGGGTGTTGTCGTTTAACGATTTCATAACTTCGCCGGTTACACGTACCCATTCATCATAACTGATGTGGGGTAATATTTTTTTGTCCAGCGAAAAACCCCGCTGCATAAACCCATTGATGTTCCTGATGTTTTCATGAAAACCTTCCAGGTATTTCATAAAGCCAAGGCGTAAAATGCTTTTTGGAACGATTCCCCCAATAGCGAAAAAAACCTGGTCGCGGTCGTTGGGAACAGGTTTGTATAAAACGGAATCATGCAACTTAACAGCGTACCAGCGGTATTGATCTTCATGCCGGTCCCAATCACCAATCACTATATCCAGTAAACGGCATTTGAGAAAAGTAATACTGTCAATAAAAATATTCGGTAAAGAATCTTTGATGTGGAATAATTTTTCTGTGCTGATGGTTTTGCCTTTTGGGTTTCGTTCTTCTAAAAAACACATACGCTGTGCAAACTGGTTGCGGAATTTTCCCAGTGCACTGTCGTCTGCAATCACCACCAATTGGGGATGGTTGTGGTCAATGTTTAATGCATCTGCCAATGTGGGCACTACCAATGCACCATAAGGATAAGAACCGGAAACCTGGTCCTGCACCATTTTTCTTACGAATGTTTTTCTCCAGAATGGCTTTACCCACTTGGATGGATTTTTTTGTACAGAACGCAGTACCCAGTCTTCACCATTTTCATCTGACAGATGCAGTGATACCGTTTGCAAACCACCACCGGTTTTTACAGGTGTAAATTGATGTGTGCCAAAGTGTGTTTTAAATAATGGAATGGTTACAGGCTGCGCCCAGATGCGGCGATAATTTTTACCAAAGAAAAACTGGTGTAAACCGCCGTGTTGAATATACTGGCTGTCGGCAGCTTGTGTTACCCGTTGGGCATGAATCGTTATTGAGAAAACGATAAGGCAATATGTGATCAAAGCTGTTTTCATATCTGGCGGAACATGCCTTCAGTGTATTAACTTTTCAAATGTATTGCCATATGCGGCAATACATTTTTAGAATAATTGCAGGCAATCATGATGAACATACCGAAAGCATGTTCCTACTTTTTTCTTTTGAATACAAAAAGGAATTCGGTAGTAACGCCTGCCTTCCACATGATAGAACTATCGTTGATGCTTTCAGTTTGAATCAGTTCCCAGCCATCATCACCTAATGCATTAAGTTTATCCATTAAATCAGATTGGAAATCATTGCTCTTCATATGTTCGCGGGAAACATTGATGATTTTGTATTCGAATTTGTCCATTGTTTTGCGGGAACAAGCCTGTAGCGTGTTCTTTTTTATTTGTACCAGTACAAATTGGTTTTTGATGATTGCTGCCAGCAATCATCAACACGCCGCAGGCGTGTTCCTACTGAATTTCCACATTATATGCAATCATGGGTTTGCCATTGATATAAATGGTAACGGGATAAGCGTCTTCTTCAGGGAAAATAAATGTAAAGCCCAGCAATTTATTGTTGAATGAAAACGGAACTTCTTTTTTCTTTTTCTTTTTGCCATCGCCAAATTCCACTTCCACTTTACTGATGGTAACATTGTTCTTCAGTTCATAAGAAAAAGGAAATGCTTTGCCGGCTTTTGCTTTTATGGCACCATCATTCGGGTTCATTCTTTTTAATCCAAATTCATACGCAGCATTCAGGATCACCGGCATGCCAAAAAAATCTTTTTTACTTTTTGGTCCGCCGCCTAATTGCCAGGCAAGATTATCAGGATAATGTTGCCAGTTGAAAATAGTGAGGTCTGCAAAAAAATAATCCGGGTTGAATAATTTGGTGAATGTTCTGAATTCTTCATCAGGATAACCGCTGCCGAAACAGGGGTCTGCATAATACCATGCATCCGGGCTTTGCCCCAGTTGCACTACTGCCCAGGTATGATTGATCTCTGGTTTTTTTTCATCAATCTGGCTGGTGCCAAATTTTACATAGCCATTTGCAGTAAGGCAACGAATGCCTGCCACGCTGCACATATCCTGGAATAAATTCGCATAGCCTAAACCGGTAGCTTTCCGGTATTGCAGCACTTCAGCAGAGGAAGACTTATCAGTACCGCCGCTGCGGGCGGTTTTAATGTCGTAAGTAATATTGTAAGCAATCCAGTCATAGATCGCTCTGACTTTATCTGTTTTATCCGGGTAATTTTTTACCAGGATGCTGGTGATGGTACCCATGTTCAACGTATCCAGTTTACCCAGTTTTAAAACATAATCATCGATGGCTTTAAAATCGCGGCCATCTTTTTGCGCCTGTACAGTTGTTGCAGTAACAATAAAGCCACTCAGCAGTAATAATTGAAAGAATTGTTTCATGCGCTAAAATTAAAACTCAAATCGTTAATAATTACGGAAAGTTTTAGCGCTATCCGGTGAGTCACCCCTTAGTGGGTGACTCACCGGATAGCATAATTAATTATTTAAAATCAAACAACGTTGCAGTAAAAATTCCCCTTTCCCGCGGCTTAAAAATGGCTTTCCAGTTGCCGTTGTAACGGATGAGGGAAGGTACGAGAAGGTTACCGGCATGCGTCATCGTAACTTCCATAGCCACTTTAAAATCATAAATGCCTGCATCATAACTGATGTTGTAATTTCTTGCCACCACTTCATAATTATTTTGATCGAACCATGTGGTCATTTCATCCACCACCACATCGTCTTTGCTTTCCGGTTTGGCCGTTTGTTTAAACACATAACAGTTGATGCCGTCATGCATTTCAAAATCAATGGTCATGTCATAACGGTCGGCAATATCATCATCAAAAATGGCTGTTTTGTTGCTCATGAATGGTAAGCCGTTGATTCTTCTTCCCGGGTTAAAGAACAGCATTTTTAATTGCTCTTTATGTTTTTCCATGCCGCTTTTTCCTGCTGTGCTGAATGTTCTTCCAGCAACAATATTGTCTTCACCACAAACAGAATCTTTAGTAAAAAAAAGTGAAGCATACATCTGTGCAGTGTAATAATTGTAGTTGTGGCTGTCATCGTAAAAATCGCCGGTGGTTTGTTCATCCAGTGTAATCATACTGCGGCAATTAGCGCTGCGTAACTGTTGTGTTTTACTGTGTAATGTAGCTTTGGCATCACCATCGCTGTCGTTCATACGTATGTCGTTGATGGCCGTAAAACCAATAATGTGCAGGTTACGGAAGGCTTTGTAAAAACTGGTGTCATTCTTAATCCGTTCAATAAAAACAGGAACATTCAGCTGATGATCCACCACCACTTCGGTGAGGGTGATGGATTTCTTTCCAACGAAAACAGTACTGTCATTTTTTTGCTGGGCACAAAGCAGTTGCGGGAGCAGTACACAAAAAAAAGCAGGCATGAAATATTTCATGCCTGCAAGTTAAGGAGTGTTTTGTAAGCTGATGATCTCAGAATTTACATTTATCTGCATGGGTCGCTTACAATCATTTCCTGGCCAATTAAGCAGACTGATGAAAGTTATTGTTGTTTGTCAGGTTGTAAAGGTTGTGCCGGATTAGATACCGGTACAGCTTTTTTAATGGGCTGCGATGGTTTTGCTTTTACTGCCACCTTTGCATTACCACTTTCCTGTACAGCTGCCGGGTTAGCCAACCTGTTTTCTGTCAACGGCTTCTTGTCTGCTACAGGTGATGGTTTTGTTGCGTTATCCAAATTTTTTACCGGCACCTTCTGTGCTGTATCAGCCGTTGCTGTTTTTATTGAATAATCAGCAGTGCGAATGGGTGGTTTTGCTTCGGTTGCAACATTGGGTTTAACTGTTGCCGGATCTGCTGTTTTTACGGGCACCTGCTGGGCATAGCCTGCAAAAGCAGCACAACTAAAAGAGATTACTAAAATGAATAAACGCATATCAATATTTTTTAGAATGTAGAAAATATAATAACAATGATGGGTTAACGAACATTGACCAATACTTTAATCAGGCCGGTTTCTCCTGTAAATTCCTGCAAAGCTTTACCAATGGCCTGCCCTGGTTTGAGGAGATTAAGATCAGCCTTCATGGCATAGCCTGCCCGGCTGGAACTTACCAGTATATCTCCCCTGTGAATAGAGCCGTTTTCGTTACAAACTTTTGTAGGTATTACACCTACAACTCCCATTGGTACCTTGCCGGTAAGATCGCTGTTTATGGATTCTTCCGACATCAAAACGCCAGGCTTTGTGGCGTAAACGCCTACTACCAGAGTTGAATACGCCTGCTGCGATTTTTGTACAGTTCTGTCTGCATCTAATGAGATGGCCAGTACATCACCGGGTTCGTAATTATTTACTGCACCTGTTACATCAAAAGCCTCGGCTATATCTGCACCGCCAGTTTGTGTACCCCCATTAAAAAAGCCCTTCCCGGTGCGGTCTATCCTTGCCTGGTTACTTCCACTTGTCTGGAATCTTGCTATATCCGTACCAGTACCCTCCTGGTCTGCAACAAACACAGCGCCCTGGCCATAATTAATAGTTTGCAAGGCTATACCGAAACCTGACGAACTGCTATGTTCAAAATACCCGCCATAGCCACCGGTGCCGGAAGCAACACCATAAACACCAGCAGTACCATTATTGCCAAAAATAGAATTGACTTCGCCACGTACACCAGCCCCCACGCCGGTGGTATTGTTCATGAAAAAGTTACCGGCATTGCCAAGCGAATGATTGGCTATCACACCTGGTCCATTGGCAGTAACATTTACCGTATTGGCTGTACTGGTATTGTTACTGCTGGTAAAAGTTGCAGTGCCTCCCGTACCGGATGTAGATACAGATATGGTGGCCTGTGTATTAGCAGCATTGTTGGTTTGGAAATCTGCTGTTCTGCCAAGGCCAGCATTGGCAGCGAGCAACGCAAGACCAAAACCGGTTGTACTGGTATGTTCAAAATAACCGCCATAGCCACCAGAGCCGGAAGCAACGCCATAAACACCAGCCGTACCATTATTACCAAATATAGAATTGACTTCGCCACGTACACCAGCCCCCACACCGGTGGTATTGTTCATAAAAAAATTACCTGCATTACCAAGCGAATGATCTGCAATTACACCCGGCCCATTGGCGGAAACATTTACGGTATTGGCTGTACTGGTATTGTTACTGCTGGTAAAAGTTGCAGTGCCCCCTGTACCAGATGTAGATACAGATATGGTGGCCTGTGTATTGGCAGCATTGTTGGTTTGGAAATCTGCTGTTCTGCCCAGCCCCGCATTGGTAGCCAGTAATGCAAGACCAAAACCGGTTGTACTGGTATGTTCAAAATAACCACCATAGCCACCAGAGCCGGAGGCTACGCCATAAACGCCGGCCGTACCATTATTGCCAAATATAGAATTGACTTCGCCACGTACACCAGCCCCCACACCATTGGTATTGTTCATAAAAAAATTACCGGCATTACCAAGCGAATGATTAGCGATTACTCCCGGACCGTTAGTTACCACTTCAAATATGTTTGACACATTTGAGGCATTCGTATTGGTTATTGTTGCACCTTTACCAGTGCCATTGGTTTGCACTTCCAGAATGGTGCTTGTATTGGCAGCATTAAAGTTTTCAAAATGTCCTGCCACTCCTGTACTGCTGTTTCCAAAAACACCCGTACCGGTATTACTGTTGCCGTACAACCCATAACCACCGGCAGAACCATTTCCATACACACCAATACCATTTGGCGTAACACCATACACGCCCCATCCGGTTCCATTTTGTGAACCCCAGACACCAATACCCAAACCACCGGTGCCGTTATTGATTCCGCGTACGCCTGATGAAAAACCACCAGGAGCCGTAGACGAAACAGTACCACTCACTGCGCTGATGCTGCCGGTAGTTGAGGCAGATGTACCTGCAACTGCAGATCCATCGCCAACAGTACTGGCGGCAAGTGCATTATTGCCATTGGCATTATTAGTGATTGCAAAATTACCGGCAACGCCTGTGTTACTGGTTCCATATATACCAGTACCGGAATTGCTGTACCCATACACACCATAACCGCTTGCAATGGCATTGCCATAAACGCCAATGCCGTCAGGCGTATTACCATATACGCCCCATCCGCTGCCGTTTTGCGAACCCCAAACGCCAATGCCTAATCCGCCTGTTCCGTTATTAATACCTCTCAATGCGGTAGAAAATCCGCCGGGGCTGGTATTGCTGATCGTTCCCAATATGGCATTGGCGCTGCCCGCTGTTGATCTTGAAGTACCACTTAATGCAGCAGTGGTGGTTGTAGTGGAAGTTTGTATGATATCGAATATGTGTGCCGTTGTTGATGCGGCTGAATCTTTGTAAGGTAATATAAGGTTTGCAGCAGCTGATGGTGCCGCCCAAGTTGCATTACCTGCAGCATCTGATGTTAATACTTTGCCTGCGGCTTCATTAATACCGGCGAATTGTAAGCCACCAATTGTTTTTAATGCTTTGGGTACAGCATTAGTGCTGGAGAGTGTGGCTGCAAAACCTGTACCTGTTGTTCTGCCGATTAAAGCGCTGTTGGTATTGGTGTTAGCAGTAATTTCGAAGATACCTGCATTACCGGCTGTACTGTTGCCATAAGCGCCCGTGCCGGTATTGGATGTACCGTACGTGCCATATCCGCTGGTGGAATTTCCAATGACACCAATGCCCGAAGGCGTGGTACCGTAAACACCCCAGCCACTTCCGTTCTGGCTTCCGTAAACTCCAATGCCTAAGCCACCGCTTCCATTATTAATTCCTCTTATGCCAGATGAAAAACCACCCGGAGCTGTAGACGAAATGGTGCCTTGTATTGCTGTGGCATTGGCATCTGTACTGGCACTATTGCCCTGTAGCGCACCGGCAGTGCCAGTAGCAGCACTGTTAGTTAACGTTACCAGCGCATTTGCAGTTTGCGCCGCTGTTTTATTGAGCGGTATATTGATTAATGGATTAGGATAAGTACCCGTTAAATCGCCACCGGCAGGGCCAGATGGCGGTAATGATGTTGGCAATGGCAACTGAGCTGCTGCCGTTAATCTTCCTTTTGCGTCTACAGAAAATGTGGGATAGTTGGTGGCGTTGCCATAACTGCCCGCAGTTACTGATGTATTGGTTAAAGTTGGGCCGGGATAATTTCCTGTAAGATCACCACCTGCCGGGCCGGTTGGCAATGCAGCAGCAGCCATTAGTGAATAAGGCACAGCATTAAATGGATTCTTACCAAGGCTTACATACGCACCGCCATCAACCGATACTTCTATCTGCAGCCATTGACTTGCACTCGTCCACGATACCGCATTAAACGTACCTGTAACCGGCGTTCCCTTTCCTATCACCAGGTTAAATAAACCATACGCATTGGTTACTGCGTTTTGTGTTTCCTGGTATTGTACCAATGTAGTATTGCCCAGTGTGATGGTAAATCTTACCTGTATCGCTTTGTTGCTTAAAACAGTTCCGTTCAGGTTCCTGGCAACGGCCTGGTAATTGATTCCGTTCAGACCCTGTGCCCATCCTGTAGCAGTCACGCATAACAACAGGGTAAGCAGAAATAAAACTTTTTTCATGTTAAAGAGTGTGTTTAGTATAGTGTTTGAGTAGCTTGAGCAATTAGTTGACCACAATATATCTTCCGGTATACACTTCAAAACCTGCCACCACTTTTACCACGTAGGTACCACCAGCCATGATCTGCGGGTTCAGGCTGTGCCAGGTTTGGCCAGCATAACTATCCAGTGCCTGGCGCTGGTATAATTTGCCGCCTGCATCATAAATCAGTATGGTGAGTGAAGGCCTGTCAGTTCTTAAATAAAAACTTAAAGTGCTGTTGGGTTTACCCGGATTGGGGTAGATGACCAGGTTATTGATATACGGTGTGCCCGGCGTTATCGAATAGCCGTCGGGTTGATGAAAGCCCTGGGTAAAAATTCCGATACTGCTTTCATAAGTATCAATCACCGGTTCACCAACCGTCCATGCCCAGTTGGTGGTGCCAATCAAAGTGTCTTTACCGGTGTTGCCAATAACCTGGCGTACAGCCACTATTTGCGATTGGCAAACCGAAAAAAAGGCAATAAAAAACAGGGAGGTGAAAATGATCCTCATGTGCAGTTGGGATAAGAGGTTTAATAATTTTTTTCAAAACTAAAACCCGTTTTACGCAACTGCAATACCCCAAATAGGGGATTTTACAATTATTTATCCACCGGAGTGGATCGTGATGTAAGTGGCGGAGAAAAGTTATTATTTGGGGAACACCATTCTGTAGTCTACATTGATCTTTCCTTTTGAAATATCGTTGAGTTTTCCCTGAAGTAATTTGCGTTTTAATGGTTTGATATGATCAATAAACAATTTCCCATCTATATGATCATATTCATGCAGTATGACTCTTGCAGTTAATCCATTAAATGTACGGGTATGGGCAACAAAATTTTCATCCATATATTCCATAGTAACACTTTCACTACGGTACACATCTTCCCTGATCTTGGGAATGCTGAGGCAGCCTTCGTTATAACTCCATTCATCACCATCCAGTTCCTGAATATGTGCATTGATGAAAACACCTTTGAAACCTGGTTCATCGGGATACGTACCTTTTTCATCATCATCCTGGTTAGCGAAAATCTGTTCACTGTCCACCACAAACAAACGGATGTCTTTATTGATTTGCGGCGCGGCCAAACCCACACCATTACTGTTATACATGGTTTCCCACATATCAGCAATGAGGTTTGATAACCCGGGGTAATCAGGCGTAATATCACTGCACATTTTTCTTAAAACAGGTGAGCCGTATGCAACTATCGGAAGGATCATAATGTTCAATTAAATCGAAGCAGCAAAATTAATGAAAAATGGCACGTGTGCATCAATGCTTCAAATGGTGCGGTTCAAATATTCCTGCAGGATGATGGTGGCCGCAATAATATCCACATTGCCTTTTACGCGGCGGTCTTTTTTCTTCATACCCATTTCAATCATGGCATCTTTGGCCATTTTGGAGGTGTAGCGTTCGTCAACGGTTTCCAGCGGAATATGTGGCAGTTCCTTTTTTATTTTTTTAATGGCTGCTTCCACTAAAGGGGTGCCATGTGTATCAGTATCATCCCAGTTTTTGGGCAGGCCGATGATGATACGCTCCACTTGTTCATCAGTACAATATTTTTTAAGAAAGGGGAGCAATTCTTTTGAATCAATCGTGGTTAAACCTGTAGCAATAATCTGTAAAGGATCTGTAACAGCAATTCCTGTTCTTTTTCCACCATAATCAATTGCTAAGATGCGGGCCATTTGAGATGTATGATTTCTGATTTAGGATGTATGATATGCTGATGTGCGAAGTCTGATTGGAGAAGATTAATTTTTATTGTTGTGCTATTAGTTAATAAAAAGATCGAGCAAAACAAATACAGCAAAGACAACAGATGCAATGCCATTGGTAGTAAAGAAAGCCCCGTTCACTTTACTAAGATCATTGGGTTTCACCAACAAATGCTGATACACCAGCAAACTAATATAAAAAGCAACACCAATCCAGTACAGCCAACCAAAGTGACCATAAACACCGGCGCCAATAATACATATTGCAGATAAAACATGCAGCACTTCTGAAATACGCAATGCGTTCACTTTTCCTACTGCCTGCGGAATGGAATGGAGTTTATTTTTTTTGTCGAACTCTTCATCCTGCAGGGCATAGATAATATCGAAGCCGCTTACCCAAAATAAAACGGTGCAGGAAAATATCACCGGCAAAACAGCAAAAGCCCCAGTGACTGCAATGTATGCACCCAAGGGAGCCAGGCTTAATCCTGTGCCCAATACCAAATGGCATAACGGTGTAAAACGTTTAGTATAACTGTAAAATAGAATCACAAATAATGCTATAGGGGAAAGATAAAAACACAACTGGTTAATGAAGAACGTTGTAATGATAAACAGTACGCAATTACCAATAGTAAATGCCAGTGCATTTTGTGGTTTAATAATACCTGCAGGAATTTCCCTTACCGCAGTACGTGGATTCAATGCATCATACTTCGCATCCAGCCAGCGGTTGAAAGCCATAGCTGCGGAACGGGCAAATACCATACACAGCACCACCAATATTAAATATTTGGGAATAAGAAAATATGGGTTACCGCCTTGTACCAGTTTATCATATAAAGAACCATCAATGCCCAGGGTTTTCATGTATTCAGGATATATCACGGTATGCCAGCCGGGCACTGTTGCAAACGCCCCCTGGAATTTAATGACTGCAATAAAAAATCCAATCAGCGCAAAGGGCATGGCAAAAATGGTATGTGAGAAAGTTACCAGCGAGAGGTAATTTTTAATCCGGTTCATGCCAGCAAAGATACGGGGTGTTTTCGGGGTTAAGTATATAAGTATAAAGGTATATAGGTAAATAAAGTATATAAGTAGTGGTGTACTTCTAAGTGTCCTCTGTTTCTTGGTGGTCGGGATTAAGTATAAAGGTATATAAGTAAATAAAGTATATAAAGTAGTGGGGTACTTCTAAGTGTCCTCTATTCCTTGGTGGTCGGGATTAAGTATAGTATATAAAGTAGTGGTGTGCTTCTATGTGTCCTATGTTCCTACGTGGTCAGAATAAATTTAGGCGTATATAAGGTATATGAGTAAATAAAGCAGATGAGGGGATGCTGTGGCATTAAGCCTTTGTGAGCCAATTAAAAGTAATAAAAGTTTGGTTACTTAACTTTCATGCGGCTGCGGATGGCTTCCCATAAAACCACACCTGCGGCAGTGGCAATGTTTAAAGAATGTTTCATGCCCAGCTGTGGAATTTCAATGCAGCCATCACATAATGTAATCGTTTCATGCTCCACTCCGGTAACTTCATTTCCGAAGATGAAAGCCACTTTGTCTTCATGGCCCAAAAACATTGTTTCTAAAGAAATACTGTTTACGGCCTGTTCCACTGCAAAAACCCGATACCCCATTTGTTTTAGTTGGGCAATGGCCGCTGCAGCAGTACTGAAATGTTCACTGTGCACTGTCTCTTCTGCGCCAAGGGCAGTCTTCTTAATTTCCTTATGTGGAGGCCGGGCCGTATAACCGGTAAGATAAATGGCTTCCAGCAAAAATGCATCGGCAGTACGGAACACACTGCCCACGTTATACGCACTGCGCACATTTTCCAGCACCGCAATCACCGGTGTTTTTTCTGAACGCCTGAATTCATCCACCGTTTTCCGGTTGAGTTCATTCATTGATAATTTACGAACAGGTGTATCAGCCATAATGTAGGAACACGCCTTTGGCGTGTTCAGTTTAAATTATTTCTTGACGACGCCAAGGGCGTGGCCCGTATCAAATCATTTCGCTCTGTAATAAAGGATTTTTTACCGCATCTCTTTTTTCTGCAAAAGCTTTTGCGGCTTTAACAAAGTGAACAAACAACGGTTGAGGATTTTCTACCGTGCTTTTTAATTCGGGGTGATATTGCACACCGATGAAGAAAGGATGATTGGGCAATTCCACAATTTCGACCAAACCATTGGCGGGGTTTTTTCCACTCGCTACCATACCAGCTTTTTCAAAATCTTCCAGGTATTTATTATTGAACTCCCAGCGATGCCTGTGGCGTTCACTGATTTCTGCAACACCATAAATTTGATGCGCCAGTGTACCTTCTTTAATAGTGCAGGGATAAGCACCCAAACGCATCGTACCGCCTTTATCAGTTACCTTTTTTTGTTCTTCCATCAGGTCAATTACCGGGTGTGTGGTGCCCTGTACCATTTCGGTGGAGTTGGCATCTTTCCATCCCAAAACATTTCTTGCATATTCAATTACAGACATCTGCATACCCAAACAAATACCAAAGAACGGAAGGTTATTTTCACGGGCATATTTTACTGCGGTAATTTTTCCTTCCACACCACGGTTACCAAAACCCGGTGCAACCAGTAAGCCATCCAGCTTGCTCAGTTTTTCTGCAACGTTATCTTCTGTAATACTTTCGCTGTGTACATCTACCACTTTCACTTTGCACTCATTCATGGCTCCTGCATGCACAAAAGATTCCAGGATAGATTTATACGCATCCTGCAGTTCAATATATTTACCAATCAAACCAATGGTCACTTTTGTTTTGGGGTATTTTAATTTATCCAGGAAAGCCCGCCATTTGCTTAATTCCGGCGCTGCATAACCATTGATGTGTAATTTTTTCAGCACAATAATATCCAAACCTTCCTGCAGCATCATCAACGGTACTTCATAAATGCTGCTGGCATCCATCGCTTCAATAACCGCGTTTGGTTTTACATTGCAAAACAGGGCGATCTTCTTTTTTAAATCATTGTTCAAAGGCTGTTCGGTACGGCAGATGATTACATCCGGGTGAACACCTTCCTGGCTCAGCATACGTACACTGTGTTGCGTGGGCTTGGTCTTTAATTCTTTTGCTGCACTGAGGTAAGGGATGAGGGTAAGGTGCACCACCACGCAATCTTCTTCGGGCATTTCCCATTGCAACTGGCGTACTGCTTCCACAAAGGGTAAACTTTCAATATCGCCAACTGTTCCGCCAATCTCTGTAATAATAATATCGTACTTGCCTTCTTTACCCAATAACAGCATCCGGCGCTTGATCTCATCTGTAATATGCGGAATCACCTGCACTGTTTTGCCCAGGTAAGCGCCTTCCCGCTCTTTATTGATCACGGTTTGATAAATGCGCCCTGTTGTTACGTTGTTGGATTGTGAAGTGGGGGTATTCAAAAAGCGTTCGTAATGGCCAAGGTCCAGGTCGGTTTCTGCACCATCGTCGGTAACATAACACTCCCCGTGTTCATAAGGGTTGAGTGTGCCGGGATCCACATTGATGTAAGGATCGAATTTCTGGATGGTAACTTTTAAGCCTCTCGATTGCAGCAGCTTTGCCAAAGAAGCTGCGATAATGCCCTTTCCTAATGATGATGTAACACCGCCGGTTACAAAAATGTATTTAGCCATAGTTGTAGATTTCAAATTTTCGTACAGCGGAACAGGTAATAACAAAAAAATACAAACCACACCGTTGGTGTGCTGTTCAACGTTTGCAAAAATTTCAATAAATGATCCGATTTTGTTAACCCAATCTGCTGCTGACCAATTGGGATTTATGGAAAAAATCCTAGAGGTCAGGCAAAGATAGGAGGAATATTCTGGAGCAGGAAATTTGAATGTGGAAATGAGGGAAAATTTGTGGAAAAAAGGAGTTTTCTTTTTTTAGTTCATGGTATTGGGTTTCTTTTTAGTTCTGCGACTTTTATTATATTTGAAAAATCACCCTTTTTATTGCCCAGGACATGAAATATATAATCTGTGCCATTTGGACATTCTGTTTGTTCAACAGCCACGCCCAAAATAAAAAAATTGATTTTAACGACCCTGAACGGCTGTCTTACAAGGATATTGAATTAAGTGCTCAAAAATCAGCACCCTCAACTTTACAATTGCCATTCGAAAAAATAACGATAATAGACAACCGTTTTGATACGACTAAATTGGGATTTGTGCCCAAAGGTTTTCAATTGATTTATGACAAAACAAATATCTTCAGAAAACTAAGGTTTAAGAATTCAAAAGGTATTGCTGCGGCAATAGAAGAATATTATAATGACTATTATCAAAACGCGTTTGAAAAAAATGGGTTTCAATTATTAGTTGTGATGAAAAAGTTTTGGCTCTCAGGTATAAATGTAAAAACTGCCGAACCTGTTAATCTTTCTACAACCATTGCATTAGCCGATTACTGGTATTTTAAATGGGAATATTATATAGGAAAAAATGGGTATTATGTTCCTGTAAAACGGGTCGATACCATGATGACAGTCACTGAAGATATGCTGAATTACGTTGATGGCGGCTTTAGCGAAAGAAAATACGGAGCTCTAAAATTCCTGCTGAAAGGTATGATTGAATTACAGGACTTCAACAGCATGATGGTAAACTTCGATTCAAAACCCAAAAAGACAATGGCTGAAATTCAAGCCTATAACCAACGTTACTTCGATATACCCGTTTTAAAGTCTGATTCAATAAAGAAAGGAGTATACCTTAACTTCAATGAATTTAAAACTGCTCGTCCTTCTTACACTAATTTTCAACAAAAAAAAATGCACTACAACACTTTCAAAGTGGAGTATTATATCAATGACACAACTGGCAATATTATCAGTAATTTCTGGGGATTCAGTGGTGGAGAAAAATTACGGTTCAGCAAATATGGCGATGATGAAATTTTCCGGTGTGGAAATACTTATCAATTTTTTGTTCAGACAGAAATAGAATTCTTAACTCCTTCAGAATCCGGATCAACCACAGTTGCAAAAGGAAAAGCCTGGGTGCCCTGGCAACTAGATATGGAAACAGGAAAAATATATTAAAATGAACAAAGTGATCCTAATAGTTTCGTTAGTAAGATTTTTTCCAGCGAAAAACTACCCCTTCACAATCTTATTATAACTCGTAGCAATTCCCTTGATCAATGATGAACTGAAACCCTGGTGCTCCATTTCATTTAAACCTGCAATGGTGCAGCCTTTTGGGGTGGTTACTTTATCAATTTCCTGTTCGGGGTGTGTTCCTTTTTGGAGTAATAATTCCGCAGCGCCTTTTACGGTTTGTGCCGCAATAAGGTTGGCGGTAACACTATCGAAACCAATTTCAATACCACCCTGGATATTGGCACGTATGTAGCGCATGGCATAAGCAGTGCCGCAGGCACCAAGCACAGTGGCAGCGTCCATAAGTTTATCTTCAATCATAGCCACTTTGCCCAGGGTTTCAAACAACTGTTTTACAAATTGTATTTGGGCAGGTGTTGCGTTGGCATGACTGATACAGGTCATACTTTCCTGTATGGCAATGGCAGTATTCGGCATGGCACGGAATACCGGATTTTTTTTCTTTACCATTTCATTCAGGTCGTTCAGCGAAACGCCGGTGATAACGGAAACCAGTACATGCTTTGCCGTCAAATCTTTTTTCAGGTTAGCAATCACTTCTGCCACCTGGAAGGGTTTAACGGCCAGCAACACCAGTTCGCTTTTCTTTACAGCTTCGTTATTGTCGCTGGTAATATGAACGCCTTTATCACCAAGAGGTTTCAGGGTGGCAATATTTCTTTTGGTAACGGTAATATCTGCTGCTTTGCAAAATTTGCTTTTGATAATACCTTCTGCAATAGCAGTACCTAAATTACCTCCACCTATAATTGCTATTTTCATAATGATTGAATGACTGTTCTGTTAGTAAAATAAATTTTTACTGAGATAATTGCGTACATAATCGTCCACGCCTTTTTCCAGCGTATAAAACGGTTCGGTATAACCGGCTGCGTGCAACTTTTCCATTTTCGCTTCAGTAAAATATTGGTATTTATCCCTGATGTCGGTTGGCATATCAATATATTCAATAACGGGTTGCAGATCCATCCCTCCAAACGTAGCTTTTACCAAATCGTTGAAGCTGCGGGCGGTTCCGGTACCAAGGTTATAAAGCCCACAGACCACAGACGATTGACCACTGTAGCCTGCCGTATGTGGTACATTCTCCATCAACCAGTAACATACTGCCACGACATCTTTCACATAAACAAAATCCCGTAGTTGTTCGCCGTCTTCAAACCCCTCTTTATGCGACCGGAATAATTTTACTTTACCATTTTGCTTTACCTGGTTGAAGGAGTGAAAGATGACGCTGGCCATTCTTGCTTTATGATATTCATTGGGCCCGTATACATTGAAGAATTTTAAACCAGCCCAAAATGGTGGGCATTCTTTTTGATGCAGTACCCATTTATCAAATTCATTTTTACTTACACCATAAGGATTCAGGGGTTGCAATTGTTCCACTACATCATGACTGTCATCGTATCCATATTCACCCTCACCATAAGTAGCTGCAGAAGATGCATACACCAAAGGGATTTTATTGATAGTGCAATATTGCCAGATGTTTTGTGAATACTCCACATTCAGTTTCTGGTGTACACTGTAATCAAATTCGGTAGTGTCTGTCCGGGCGCCAAGGTGAAAAACAAAATCTACAACCGGCTTTTCCTTATGCAGCCAGTCGAATAAATTATCCCTTTCCACACGAACACTATAACTTTTATGCAGCAGGTTCAATTCTTTATCATCATCATCAAATTCATCCACCAGGATCAGGTTGTCAAAACCTTTCTGGTTCAGGTAGCTTACCAGGCAACTGCCTATAAAACCATAAGCGCCTGTAACTATTATCGAAGCATTTGTTTTCATGGTATTAAATTGATGATAATGCTGATTCGCTTTCATGTCCTGCTAAAAGGTTGCCAATAGCGTTATCGTATTTTTCTTTCCAGTTCAGAATATTTCCCCAGCTTTCCCCGTCAATGGTAATAGCGCCGCCGGTAACAGTTCCTAAATAAGTTACAGTTATTTCCATTTTCTCCAGCAGCATATTAAAGTCGTCCCTGTTTTGCTTGCTTACAGTAACCACTACACGACTTTGTGCTTCGCCAAACCAGTACGCATCTTTTCTTATGTTATGATCCGTTGTGGTAACGTCAAAGCCTTTGTTGCGGTTAAAGCCACATTCCAGCAGGGTAATGAGTAATCCGCCTTCACTTATATCATGTGCGGAACTGATAAGTTTTTTATCAATCATTTTTTTGATCTCGTGCTGTAATTCAAATTCTTCATCAAGGTCAAAGTGCGGCGCGGGTGAATATTCCACGCTGTGTATTTTGTGCAGGTATTCAGATGCATTAATGTCGTTACGCTGTACACCCACTAAATAAATTTCATCATCATCTTCTTTAAAGTCAAGTGTCATCTTTGCATCGGCATTATCCAGTACACCCACCATGCCAATAGTAGGAGTGGGGTATACCGCACCTTCCGGCCCCTGGTTGTAGAAGCTAACATTGCCACCAGTTACCGGGGTATCAAATTTGCGGCAGGCTTCACCCATACCTTTAATAGATTGAACAAATTGATAATACACCTGTGGATCGTATGGGTTGCCAAAATTGAGGCAGTTGGTAATGCCCAATGGCTGTCCACCGCTGCACACAATATTTCTTGCAGCTTCAGCCACCGCGATCATTGCACCTTTGTAAGGGTCAGCAAATACATAACGGCTGTTGCAGTCTGTAGTCAAAGCCAGTGCTTTGTTGGTGGGTTTGGCAATAACCACGGCAGCATCACTTGGCGCATTAGTGCTGGAATTGCCTGCACCCACCATACTGTCGTATTGCACATACACCCACTTTTTGCTGGCAATATTGGGAATCTGCACCAATTGTTCAGCAACTGATTTTAAATCCGAAGGCACCGCTATACTGTCAGGGTTAAACGCTTTTATTTGGTCAAAATATTTGGGTTCGCTGTAAGCCCTGTCGTTTTGCGGGGCGCCGCCACCCAATACGAGTTCGTGTGCAGGTATTTCAGCTTCCAGTTCGCCGTGCATATAAAAACGCAGCATGCCATCAGTGGTTACTTCGCCAATTTCACTGCAGGGAAGATCCCATTTCTCAAATACATCAATGACAGCCTGCTCTTTTCCTTTTTCAGCCACCAGCAACATTCTTTCCTGGCTTTCGCTCAGCAGCAGTTCCCAGGCTTTCATATCTTTTTGGCGGGTGGGCACTTTATCTAAATCTATACGCATACCGGCACCGCCTTTTGCACTCATTTCGCTGGTGCTGCAAATGATGCCAGCTGCGCCCATATCCTGCATGCCAACTACTGCACCTGTCTTCATCACTTCCAGGCAGGCTTCTAATAATTTTTTTTCCTGAAAAGGATCCCCAACCTGTACAGCCGGTAAATCTTCTGCACTGTCTTCTGTAATATCGGCACTGGCAAAACTGGCACCGCCAATGCCATCTTTTCCTGTTGCGCTGCCTACAAAAAATACCGGGTTACCGGCAACGTTACCCGAAGTGGCAGAAATGGTTTCTCCATTTTTTAAAATACCCACACTCATGGCATTTACCAACGGGTTAGTGTGATAGCAATCCTCAAAATATACTTCACCACCAACAGTGGGCACACCAAAACAATTACCGTAATGCCCGATGCCATGTACAACACCGGCGAGTAAATGCTGTGTTTTCGCTTCTTTTAAATTGCCAAAGCGTAAACTGTTTAATGAAGCGATGGGTCTTGCACCCATGGTAAAAATATCCCTGTTAATTCCACCAACACCGGTTGCTGCACCCTGGAAGGGTTCAATGGCTGATGGGTGATTATGACTTTCAATTTTAAACACCACACCATATCCATCACCAATATCCATCAACCCGGCATTTTCTTCACCCGCTTTTACCAGCATCTTTTTCCCTTCACGGGGTAATGTTTTCAGCCATTTAATAGAATTTTTATAACTGCAATGTTCGCTCCACATGGCACTGAAGCAGCAGAGTTCATTAAAGTTGGGGGTGCGGCCCAGTTTCTGTTTGATGAGTTCAAATTCGTCTGCTGTTAGTCTTAGTTGTTCTGCAGTGGTTACTGTAATTTCCATAAATGTTGAAGAAGAGGAGTGTTTGAAAGTGCAAAGGTAATAGGATGCAGGTTTTTTATGATGAATGCGTAGCAAATATTTTAACTATCTTCCCACATTGAAAATTTATGGTATTGGAATGGATGCTTTTTATAGTTTACCTGGTGCTGTTAAGCTGGTGTATCACCAGGGTTGGGTTTGTTAAAAATGCAGGGCTGTCTCCTAAAGTTGTTATTATTCTTTTTTTAATAAAGATCATTGCCGGTTTGGCCATTGGTTGGTTATCGCTGCATGTGTATGGCAGCGGAAATGATTATTGGGATGTAAACCGCGACGGTTGGAGTGAGTACCAGTTATTGTGGAAAGATCCGCATGAGTACATGGTCAACCTGTTCCGTTCAGAATATCCAAAAGGCTATGGCGGACTGTTCGATTCCTTTCAATCTTTCTGGAACGACCTGAGAAATAACATCATCATCAAAATGATCTCACTGTTTGACTTTTTCAGCAGGGGAAATTATTATGTCAACAGCCTGTTCTTTAATTTTATCGGGTTCCTGGGGCATATTGCATTTTACCGCATTTTTATACAAATCTATCCGAAACAAAAAACAGCGGTTATCGTGGGTTGCTTTCTTCTGCCCTCTACAATGTATTTTGTGTCTGGTGTACAAAAGGACGGAATTGTTTTTACAACACTGGGTTTAATGTTGTATGCGGTATTTCAATCGTTGAAAAAAAAACGTTTCAGCCCCAAGCGCCTGCTGATCATCTTTACCGGTTGTGTTATTTTGTTTTTGATCAGGAGTTATGTATTGATAAACCTGTTACCTGCTTTGATGCTCTGGATTATTATTGCAACATATCAACTCCCTGCCTGGCGCACTTTTATTGCAGGTTACCTGGTTTATTTTACCCTTTTCTTTGGCATCAGTTCCATCATCCCGGCAGTGAATCCACCAGAAACAGTTACTAACAAGCAGGCAGCTTTTTTTACATTGCCCAAAGCAGCAACAGGCATTGCACTGGATACGCTTTATCCAAATATTAAAAGTTTTGTACGCAATGCACCGCAGGCATTGAATCATCTTTTACTGCGCCCATATCCCGGGGAATTATCTGTAAAGAGCATGCTGCCCATTAATATCGAATGGATCATTTATATATTGCTGGTGCTGGCATTTTTCTTTTTCCGAAGGCCATTAGTACAAAATGAACATGATCCATTTAATTTATTTGGAATGTTTTTTACGTTCACAATGTTTCTTTTTATTGGATATATCATGCCTAATCTGGGCTCAATTGTACGGTACAGAAGTGTTTACCTTATCTTCCTTTTAACACCTGTTTTATGCCGGATCAACTGGCAGAAATTACGCCGGAAAATTCAAATTAAAAAATAAATACATATTCATATTTTTTCCACAAGTGCTTAAAAATTTCAGAGTTTTGGGCAGAAAAAATTGTTTTGTAACGTTTTTTGACGTTTTTTTGTTGTTCAAAACATAAAAATATGCAATCGTTACGCTCTTACGCACTGGAAAACCTGACCAGCAATCCAGTAGAAGTTCAAGTATCTGGTTCCACAAAAATCACGGGAATTTTTAATGAAAATGTGTTTACATTAAAAGTTGCCCGCCAGTTTTTAAGTGATGAAGCCTATAAAAGTTTAGTAGCTTCTATTAAAAGTGGTAAAAAAATTGACCGTGCAATGGGCGGACAAATTGCCAATGGTTTAAAAGCATGGGCAGAAAGTAAAGGTGTTACGCACTATACACACTGGTTTCAACCACTCACAGGTTTATCAGCAGAAAAACACGATTCATTTTTTACTGTAAAAGGCGATGGTACACCTATCGAAGAATTTGAAGGCGGTGCGCTGATTCAGCAGGAGCCCGATGCATCTTCTTTCCCCAGTGGTGGCTTAAGGGCAACTTTTGAAGCCCGTGGTTATACTGCATGGGATCCTTCTTCACCCGCATTCATTATGGAAATTGGTTTGGGTAAAACATTATGCATCCCCACCATTTTCGTTTCATATACCGGCGAATCACTGGATGCTAAAACACCATTGCTGAAAGCATTAGTGGCTTTAGATAAAGCTGCTGTTGAAGTATGCCAGTACTTCGATAAAAACGTTACCAAAGTAACACCAACACTGGGTTGGGAACAGGAATACTTCCTGATTGATGCTGGTTTAGCCAATGCACGTCCCGATTTATTATTGACCGGCCGTACCGTATTTGGCCATGCTCCTGCAAAAGGCCAGCAGCTGGAAGACCATTATTTTGGTACCATACCTGAACGTGTATACGCATACATGAGAGATTTTGAAGAAGAATGTTACAAACTGGGTATTCCTTTACGTACACGTCATAATGAAGTGGCACCTGCACAGTTTGAATGTGCGCCCATTTATGAAGAAGTAAACATTGCGGTAGATCATAACCTGGTGTTGATGGATTTGATGACCAGGGTTTCCAAACGCCATAACCTGAAAGTATTACTGCACGAAAAGCCATTTGCCGGTATTAACGGTAGTGGTAAACACAACAACTGGAGTATGGCAACTGATACAGGTGTAAACCTGCTGGCTCCCGGTAAAACACCAAAGACCAACCTGATGTTCCTGACCTTTTTTGTTAATACCATCAAAGCGGTTCATGATTATTCAGATCTGTTAAGGGCTTCCATTGCCAGCGCAGGTAACGATCACCGCCTGGGTGCCAACGAAGCGCCTCCGGCCATCATTTCTGCTTTCATTGGTAAATACCTGACTACAGTGTTAGAACAGGTTGAAACAAGGGTAGGCGGTAAATTTGATGAACAGGATGAAGCGATGCTGAAACTGGATATTCATAAAAGCATTCCTGAACTGATGCTGGATAATACCGACAGGAACAGGACTTCTCCATTTGCTTTTACCGGAAATAAATTTGAATTCCGTGCAGTAGGTTCTGCAGCCAACTGTGCTACCAATATGACCGTGTTAAACACTATTGTGGCAGAAACTTTGAAGAAATTTAAAGTGGATGTGGATGCACTGATTGAAAAAGGGGATAAGAAAGAAGTGGCCATCATGCAGGTATTACAGAAATATGTTGTGGAAAGTAAAAGCGTATTGTTCGAAGGCGATGGTTATAGCGAAGCATGGGCCAATGAAGCAGCAAAACGCGGTTTGCCCAACGTAAAAACAACACCGCTGGCGCTGGATGCTTATGTTACTGATAAAGCTAAACAGCTGTTTGAAAGCAATGACATTTATACGCACGCTGAACTGGAAGCAAGGCACGAGATCATGCTGGAAGATTATGTAAAGAAAGTACAGATTGAAGCCAGGATCATGGGTGAAATAGCCACCACTTATGTATTGCCTTCTGCAGTAAAATATCAAAACATACTGGTAGAGAATATCAGGGGATTGAAAGATGCCGGCCTGAAAGAAAGTGCCTATGCTAATCAGTTACAATTACTGGAAGCTATCAGCGAACACATTGGCGCTGTAAGCGAAAATGTAAAGAAAATGATTGAAGAAAGAAAAGTGGCCAATGACTTAAGCAGTTCAAGGGATAAGGCCATCGCTTATTGCGATAAGGTAAAAGGCCTTTATTTTGATGTGATCCGCTATCATGTAGACAAACTGGAACTGATGGTGGATGATGCACACTGGCTGTTGCCAAAATACAGAGAAATGCTTTTCTTAAGATAAGATCAGCGCAAGATGCTGGCAAGCAAATCTGTTCCACTTTCGGGTGGAGCGCAATCGTTGTTAACCCCGCCTTATGGCGGGGTTTTCATTTAAGCGGTTACACAACAATGATGATAAAGGAAATTATTTTGCCGTATATTAAACTTCAGGCAACTTTAACCATCCATAACAGCACTAATGATGAACGACATGAAAAAATGGTTGACACTTACGGCGTTGTTTTGTGCAATTACCGTAATCAGTACCGCACAGATACAACGCAAACGCAATAATCCACCGGCGGATTCAGCAATAGCAGCACCAGCCGGCAGTAATGGAATGAACCGAAAAGATATGCTGCGTGAACTGAATCTGTCAAAAGCCCAAATGCAGCAACTGAAAGAATCAAGACAATCGTTAAAGGCTAAAAAAGAAGCAATAGATGCGGATGATAAATTAAGTCCTGAAGAAAAACAACAACAGTTGAAAGGCTTGCGCAAAGAGCAGGCACAAACCATGATGCGCATTTTAACACCCGAACAAAGGCAGAAACTGATGCAGTTGCGCCAGCAAAATAAAGCAGGCAAACCAATGGATGAAATGGATAACCAGCAATAAAAATATTCCGTACAAATAGGTAGGTTGAGCAAAAAGAAGGCCGTTCTGATTCAGGGCGGCTATTCTTTTTTATTTTTGCCGGATGGAATCTATTTACAGTTACGATCAGTTATACCGTTTTTGTATTTCAATTTTTAATGCTGTTGGATGCAGCAATGCAGATGCTGATACTGCTGCTAAAGCTTTATTGGCAGCAGATGTACGGGGCATCGACAGTCATGGTGTGGCACGCCTTAGTGGATACGTGCGTTTATGGGAAGTGAAAAGGGTAAACGCAACGCCTCAAATTAAAATAGTGCATGAAACACCTTCAACCGCAGTTATTGATGGTGATGCCGGGCTCGGTTTGGTGGTAGCACCGTTTGCCATGCAGGTGGCCATTGAAAAAGCCAGGCAGGTGGGTACCGGTTGGGTGAGTGTAAAGAACAGTAATCATTTTGGTATTGCCGGTTACCATGCAATGATGGCTTTGCAGCAGGATATGATCGGTATGGCCATGACCAATGCCAGTGCGTTAGTGGCGCCAACTTTTTCGGTAGAACGGATGCTGGGTACCAATCCTATTGCAGTGGCTGTACCGGCTGGTATACAACCGCCTTTTGTTGCAGACTTTGCCACCACTACAGCTGCCAATGGGAAGCTGGAAATACTGCAACGAAAAAATGCTGACACACCTACCGGCTGGGTGCAGACGAAAATCGGCTCGCCAAGTATTGATGCCAACGAATTAAAGAAAGGCGGATCATTGTTGCCATTGGGTGGCGACAGGGAGCACAGCAGCCATAAAGGGTATGCTTTAGGCGCCATTGTAGATATTTTTTCGGCAGTATTAAGTGGTGCGAACTACGGCCCGTGGGTACCGCCATTTCCCGCTTATGTGCCTATGCCGGAAAACATGCCGGGCGAAGGCATCGGACATTTTTTTGGTGCAATGCGTATTGATGCCTTCCGAACAGCCGATGAATTTAAACAGCACATGGATAACTGGATCCAGCGCTTCCGTAATGCAGCACCTGTTGATGGGGAAGAAAAAGTGTTGATACCCGGCGATCCTGAAAGAGAAATGGAGATTACGAGGATGAAGGAAGGTATTCCATTGGTGCAGTCAGTTGAAGACGATTTGAAAAAGTTGGGGGAACGGTTTGGGATTGAATTGACATAAGAATAATATCAGCCATTTCATTACTTCCTTAAAATCTTTTCCATTGCCTTACCCTTTGCCAGTTCATCTATCAGTTTATCTAAATATCGTACTTTTTGCATTAATGGGTCTTCAATTTCTTCTACGCGGTAGCCACAAATTACACCGGTGATTTTAGAGACATTGGGATTCAGCTTTGGTGCCTTTGCAAAGAAGGTTTCGAAATCTACTCTTGTATCAATTTGTTTTTGAAGATAAGCCTTAGTGTAGCCAGTCAACCAGTAAATGATTTCATCCACTTCTTCTTTGGTGCGCCCTTTTTTTTCTGCCTTCTGAATATATAATGGATAAACACCGGCAAAGATCATTCGGTACACTCTTGTATTGTCCATAGTGTATTATAGTATTGCTTGATGAAAATAAGTAAGCTGCTCAACAGTAAATATTGTAAACAAAATGTAAAGCTATTTTTACTGAAGATAAACAAAAAGCCAATTGGATTATTTTTAAACTGACAGAAACGCAGATAATTAATGTGAGTTATTTTTTATCCACTATCTCTATTGACAGCATACCCCATTCCACTGGTGTATGCTGCTTGTTATGACCCGTAACTGTAATAGTCAAAAAAGAACCGGTTTGCAATCTTTCAAATAGTTTGCTGCTTTCTTTCGTAAACTCATCTTTGGGAAGGATGGCAGATATTATCTCGCTGGTATAGTTCCCCCTTCCAATATAAATTATAGTTGAATCGATGATAAACCACGAATAATTGGGTATGATCTTTTTACTTTTTAGCAGTTGTTCTTTGGTGATGTGAATAAATGAAGAATCAGCACAGCTGATATTATCAAGGCATAATTTAAAGTTTTCAGTAGTTAATTGAGACTTGGCACCCCCAAAAACTAAGATCAAGGCTAAAAAGATGCAAATTGATTTTGGCATTACTGATGATTGAATAAGTTTGTAACTGAAGATAAGAAAAATTCTGAGCTTCATTTTTCACATCAGAAACATTTGGAATACCACCACACTTCAAATACCTTTGCAAAAATTTAAAAAACACTTAAAACTGCCGCAGCAGCGGCTTTGGGGGGGATTATGAAAATAATGAAATTTGGCGGCACCAGCGTGGGTAAGCCGGAAAGAATGCACCAGGTATCGCAATTAATTACTGCAGATGCTGAACCGAAAATTGTAGTACTGTCTGCTTTAAGCGGCACTACCAACAGCCTGGTGGAAATCAGTAATGCCATGGCATCGGGCAGTAAATCTGAAGCCAAACAACTCATCGAAAAACTGGAAGTACATTATAAGGAATTTGTGAAGAACCTGCTGAAGTCTGAACCCGGTTTGCAGGCCGCAGGAAAAGTATTGCAGGAGCATTTTGAATTTCTCTACATCATTTTACGAATTTCCTTCAGCGAAGCGCTGAATAAAGACATACTGGCGCAGGGCGAATTGCTCAGCACCAAATTATTTTCTATTTACTTAACGGAGAATAATATTGATCATGCTTTTCTCCCTGCTTTGGAATTTATGAGCATTGATGCGTATGACGAACCGCAGGTGGGGGCCATAAAAGTAAAGTTGTCTCAATTGCTGAAACAGCATGAGGATAAAAAGTTGTTCATCACCCAGGGATATATTTGCCGCAATGCCAAAGGAGAAGTAGATAACCTGAAACGGGGCGGTAGTGATTACAGCGCTTCATTAATTGCAGCAGCCATTAATGCAAGCGTGTGCGAAATATGGACTGATATTGATGGTATGCACAATAACGACCCGCGGATTGTAAATAAAACTTTTGCCATTGAACAGTTGAGTTTTGAAGAAGCAGCAGAGCTGGCATACTTCGGTGCTAAAATTTTGCACCCGGCCAGTATCTGGCCGGCGCAGTTTTATAACGTTCCGGTGAAATTGCTGAACACCATGGAGCCAACGGCAAAGGGTACACTGATTGCAGAAAAAGCGGGCAGCGTGGGTGTAAAAGCGGTAGCTGCAAAAGATGGTATTACTGCCATCCGCATCAAGAGCAGCCGTATGTTACTGGCTTATGGTTTCCTGCGGAAAGTTTTTGAAGTGTTTGAAAAATACCGTACCTCGATAGATATGATCACTACTTCTGAAGTAGCAGTTTCTGTAACTATTGATAATGATGTAAACCTGCAGGATATTATAAAAGAACTCGAATCGTTTGGAACAGTGGAAATAGATTCTAACCATACCATTGTTTCTATTGTTGGTAATGAAATTGCTGAAACAAAAGATGTGATGAAGAAATTGTTTGATGCTATTGAACCCATCCCTGTACGTATGGTGAGTTATGGCGGCAGCAAGCATAATGTATCTTTACTTATAGACAGGCAATACAAAGAACAGACCTTACAGTTATTAAACAGTGGTTTGTTTGGCCTGTAAAAACTGAATACCATGTCTGAATTATTTGGAAGAGTTATTCTTGAAAGAAAAGGGGAGTGGCGTAACCGCATGCGTGGTTATAAGGTGGTGATCAATGGCAGCCAGCAGGAAAAGAAAATAATGAATGGCACCAGCGAAGAATATGAAGTGCCTTCGGGCAGCAATACCATTGTTTGTAAAGTTGACTGGTGTGGTTCTAATGTGTATACGTTCGACATTAAAGCTGGGGAAACGGTGTACCTTAAAGTGAAATCTGGCATGAAGTACTTCTGGGTGGCTTATATATGTTTGATATTGATGATTGTGGTAACCCGGTTCCTTAAAAATGAAATGCCTTTTTGGGTGCAGGCCAGTGCAATTGCGATGGGCATTGCGGTACTATGTTATTTTCTTTACTTTATCACATTTGGAAGAAACAGTTATTTACATGTTGGTAAGGATGAAAAAAATATTTTCGCCTGAAGTAGTTAAAAAGTTATTCCCATTTTCTTATAAATAAAACTCATTAACCAGGCTGGGCCAATCAACAGAAACTGGATGTCTTTAAGAAATGAAGGTTTCTTGCCTTCTACTTTGTGCCCATAAAACTGGCCGATCCATGCTGCAACAAATGCAACCAGGCAAAAAAGCCACAATGGCATTATGCCCGATCGTTCGATCAAATGACAAATATACAGGCAAGCCAGCCCAAACAACAACATGCCCATCCATAATGTTCTGGATAAGGAAAAGTAATACAGCACTACAACTGCAAGCGTAATCATGGCAATATTGATTTGCTCGTTTGCGGCTACCCATGGCAGTTTAATGCAATATAAAAATCCTACCACGCTGAAAAAAATAGTGGGCACACAAATCCAGTGAATGGTTTTGTTGGTTGCGTTTTGATGGCTTTCGCCGTATTCAGCCAGCCATTGATGAATGGTTTTCATACCTGCAAGTTTTTCGCTGCTTAAAAATAATTAAAACTATTAACAAGTCATTTGCAACTTTTTGAAACAGTTGATCGTCTTATTATTGGTTTTTCATAGGATATTGGATTTAAACGGGGCTGGATTTTTATCCTGGCCCTTTTTTTATTTTATGTACCATAAAAAAAGCCACTCAGGTGAGCAGCTTTTTTCAAATATGTTTTTTCAGTATTACATTACAGGATCAGCATAGCATCTCCATAACTGAAAAACCGGTATTTATCTTTTATGGCTTTTTTATAGGCTTCCATCATTAAATCATATCCTGCAAAAGCGCAGGCCATAATTAAAAGGCTGGTTTTTGGCAAATGAAAATTAGTTACCAATGAATCGGCAATATTAAAATTATAGGGCGGGTGAATGAAATGATTCGTCCACCCTTCAGATGGTTTCAATAATTTTTGTGCCGTGAATGAAGACTCCATCGCCCTCATAGTAGTGGTGCCAATAGAACAGATGCGATGGCCGTTTTCCTTCGCCTTATTTACAATATTGCAGGCATTTTCTTCCACCCGGTAATACTCTGCATCCATTTTATGTTTACTCAGGTCTTCCACTTCTATAGGCCTGAAAGTACCTAAGCCGGTGTGTAATGTTGTTTCTGCAAATCGGATACCTTTAATTTCAAGCCTTTTGATCAGCTCTTTACTAAAGTGTAAACCAGCAGTGGGTGCAGCAACGGCACCTTCGTGTTTAGCATATACAGTTTGATACCTTTCTTTATCTTCTTCTTCAGGTTTACGTTTGATGTATTTGGGCAAAGGCGTTTCACCCAAAATTTCCAGCATCTGGCGAAACTCTTCATCGGTACCATCCCATAAAAAGCGAATGGTACGGCCACGGCTGGTGGTGTTGTCAATTACTTCAGCCACCAGTTCATCACTCTCGCCAAAATATAATTTATTGCCCACACGAATTTTACGGGCAGGGTCAACAATTACATCCCACAATTTGTTGGGTTTATTCAGTTCACGCAATAAGAAAACCTCAATCTTGGCGCCGGTTTTTTCTTTGCGGCCATACATACGTGCAGGAAAAACTTTGGTGTTGTTTACCACAAACACATCTTTGTCGTTAAAATAATCAATGATTTCCCTGAAATGTTTGTTCTCAATATTGCCGGTATCGCGGTGAATGACCATCAGACGGCTGTCTTCACGTTTTTTAGTAGGGTTTTGGGCAATAAGGTTAAGCGGAAGGTCGAAACGGAATTGAGATAATTTCATGTAATAATTTGTTTAAAGTTATTACATGCCGTGTACAGATAGTGTAGTACATAGAAGAAGCCTTTGCAAGGCGCTTATCATGTTACGGCATGATTTTGAAGGCGCAAATATACATCATTTTGATGGTGTTGCACCATATATCCTGAAAATGTGCAATTAACGTGCATAATGGCGCCTCAGTTACGCCTCCCTTATTCCGTACCCGGATGCCTCCGGCAATTGGGTATAGCTGCTCCTCATCGCTTCCGGTGAGGGTGAATATAAGCAGGAAGATAAACTTTCACAATTGTTTTAGAATTGCAGGGGTTTATGCAAAACGCCGGTTATAACATCTTTGTATTATCTTTATAAGAACCAATTAACAATATGAAAAGAATAGCAACCCTTTTGCTGTTTTCACTCTCCGTACTATCAGCAAGCAGTCAACAAACCAACAAAACCGAAAAAAAATACCAGGGGCTTTTATGGGAAATTACCGGCAATGGGCTTACCAAACCCAGTTACCTGTTTGGTACCATGCATGTAAGCAACAAACTCGCTTTTCACCTTGCCGATTCTTTTTATTATGCCATTAAAAGTGTAGATGTAGTGGCATTGGAAACCAACCCCGCCAACTGGCAGGACGATTTTACCAACACCAGCACCAGCAACTCCCGTTACAGCGCTTATGATTATTTCCGTTTTTTAGATGTGCCCAACGATTACCTGCGCAAAAAGACTTTTGCACTGGACCGTTACGAGGGCAATATAAAACTGGCATTGGCCACCGAACCGGCCATGATTAATGGCATGCTGTACCGCACTTATAACCAGGGTGCAGATTTTGAAGAAGACACTTACCTGGATATGTACATTTTTCAAACCGGCAGTAAACTGGGTAAGAAAATGACGGGCGTGGAAAATTTTGAAGAAAGTGAAAAACTGGTGGCAGAAGCGTATAAAGATGAGGCGAAAGAAAGACGCAGTGGTAAAAGGGAAGAAAATGATTATAATTATGAAGACTATATTAAATCGCCCTATACTATAGAAGATGCTTACCGTAAAGGCGACCTCGACTTGCTGGACAGTATGGAAAACCGGCAGTTTGGCAGTAAAGCCTTCCTCGAAAAATTCCTGTACAAAAGAAATGAAATCCAGGCCAACTCTATTGACTCCATCGTTAAAAGCAAATCTTCTCTTTTTGTTGGTGTGGGCAGTGCACATTTACCCGGTAAACGGGGTGTTATTGAATTGTTGCGTAAAAAAGGGTACAAACTGCGCCCGGTTAAAATGGGAGAACGTGACGGACAACAGAAAGATGTGATTGATAAAATAAGAGTGCCGGTAAGCTTTAAAACTATCAGTGCTGATGACCAGTTTTTTACAGTAGATATTCCAGGTAATAAGATGTACAGCTTCAGTAAACTGGAAGACCTTAATACCAGGCAATATGCTGATATGGGCAATGGCGCATACTACGTGGTAAGCCGGGTTAAAACAGACGGTATACTGATTGGTGACAATGAGAATGCCGTGTATAAAAAATTAGACAGCCTTTTGTACGAGAACATACCGGGAAAGATTGTACGTAAAACGGCCATCACCAAAAATGGATATAAAGGGTTTGATGTAGTGAACCGGACAAGGAGGGGCGATATTCAGCGGTATAATATTTTTGTTACATCTTATGAAGTACTTTTTTTCAAAATAAGCGGTATTGGAGATTATGTGAATGAAGGTACTGAAGCCGATCATTTTTTTAATTCTGTGAGCCTTAAACCTGCAGCCGGCAGCAGCTGGACAACATTCAGCCCTGCTACAGGCGGCTTCCAGGTATTTATGCCGCAAACACCGGTACTCCAAAAAGATTTTGATAACGACAGGCTGGAATATAATGCTGTGGACAGTAAAGAAAATATCAGCTACAGCCTGATGAAGGCCAATATTCAAAATTATGGTTTTATTGAAGAAGATACTTTTGACCTTACACTGATGGGGGAAAGTTTTGCAGCCGGCAACGGTGTGGAAAAAGAGATCAGCCACCAGTTAGGTAAGTGGCAGGGCTATCCGGTGCTGAACAGTAAATACAAACATAAAGATGGCTCCACCAGCACAGTACGCTTTTTACTGCAGGGGCCTAACTATTATGCACAGGTGGCGCATTACAATACGGAAACCAAGAATGTAAAACAGTATTTCGATTCGTTCAGGATCGTTCCTTATGTTTATCCCGAAGCAAAGCTTCGTACCGATACTTCTCTTCACTTTACCGTGCAGTCGCCCATATTCCCAACAGGAAAAAAACAAAATGAACTGGCTGATTACCTGAAAAATGTTCTTGATGAATATGGCGGCGATGATGAAAGCAGTATACCCAAATTTGGTATGAAGCTGATTGGGAACGATACAATTGGTGAAAAAATATTTGTGGCGTGGGCAAGGCCTAATGAAAAAATGAAGGCTAAAGATTCTGCAGATTTATTTTCTTTTAATAACATGAACCTTGGTTCGTCCGAAGGCAAAAAGCAAACCTACCTGTACCTGAAAAAAGATAGTGGCATTACTGATAAAGGCGTTCGATACATGTTTCAGCAGGTAACTGATACCAACAGCAGCCGTACTATTATTTCAAAAGGGTTTTATAAAAACGGTAACTACTTTGCGGTGATAACATTAACGGATACGTTAACACCACAAAGCAGTTTTCTTACCAGCTTTTTTTCCACATTCAAAGTGGCGGATACACTGAAGGGAGAATCGCCTTTTGCTAAAGATAATACGGCCTTCTTTAAAGATTTCAACAGTACAGACAGTGCCACTCATGCAAAAGCAATCAAGCGGTTTAGTACAATGACGTTCGATTCTGCCGATGTACCTGCATTAAAAAAAGTGATTGATACCCTGAGCTGGAAATCAAAAAATTACCTGCAGCTGAAACAAAAGTTTATTAAAGCATTGCCCGATACAAAGGACAGCAACCTTGTGCCGTATCTCAAACAACTGTATGTGGCTGCAAAAGATACTGCCGATTTGCAGAATGCTGTTCTAAGCAGCCTTCTTGAAATGAGAACGACGGGCTCTTTTACCGCTTTTAAAGACCTGGTGATTACTGAACCACCAGTGGTAACCTCGGAAAGTGGTTCTTCACGCTACCAGTATGATTACAGTGATTTGTTAAACAGGAGCGCTTTATCTATGCTGAGGGCTGCAACCAAACGCATGAAGAGCAATTCATCGGATGATGACCACGACTGGTACCCGCTTTATGATACATTATCGCTTTCTAAAGTGGTTTTTCCCGACATTCTGCAGCTCATCAACCTGGATGATTATAAAAGCGAAATTATGAACCTGTTAAGCGCTATGGCAGACAGTGGTTACGTGGGAATGAAGGACTATGAATCATACTTTGCCAAGTTTTATGTGGAAGCTAAACAGGAATTGAAAAAGGAAAGAGCAGCTGAAAGCCAGCAGGCGATTGCAAAGGCAGAGAAAGCAAATGTTGCCGATAAGGATGACGATGACAGCGGCAATAAAGACAGTGATGACAATAATGACGACCTTGAGCAATATGCCGTTTTGCTGATGCCGTTCTGGGATAAAAACCCCGGGGTGCCTGTTTTCTTCAACGATATTATGAAACTTAAGAACAAACAGATCAGGTTTAATATTATGCTGTTGTTGCTGAGAAATAAAAAGCCTGTTTCAGATTCACTCATCAATGCTTATGCCGCAGACGATGAATACCGTATAGACCTGTTCCGCAAATTGAAGAAAGCAAAACTGCTGGATAAATTTCCTGCAAAGTATTATAACCAGGCAGACCTGGTACGTAGTGCGTTGTACAATGAAGGATCATCATATAACAGGGCAGATACACTCGTTTACCTGGATAAATTACCAGCCGTAAGCGGCAATAAAAAGGGGGTGGTGTATTTCTATAAGTATAAATCTAAAAAAGAATCAAAAAAATGGTATATCAAAACATTCGGACTGCAACCGGAAAATGTGAAAGAGTTTGACGACGATAACGATGATTATGATATGTACCAGAATTATAGTTACAGCGAAAACCTGGATAATAAACTGGATGACACCAAACCTGTTAAGGAGCAATTACAGAAACTGTTGAAAATACTGCAATACAAACAGCACCCGGCTGCGGAAATGTTTTACCGTAACAATTATGATGATGATGTGAAGGATATTATTACGGAACGTATCAAGACCAGCCGTTATGGAGATTGAGCTGTTTTCTGCCCGGGATGGCAGCAAGTAATTGCTGCGTGTACTCCTGGGCGGGAGTGTTATACACTTTTTCAGCAGTGTCCATTTCAATGATTTTCCCCTTGTGCATTACGGCAATCCTGTCGCTGATATAGCGCACTACCGAGAGATCGTGTGAAATAAATATAGCAGTAAAACCAAATTCTTTTTTCAGGTCATTCAGCAGGTTGAGCACTTGTGCCTGCACACTTACATCAAGGGCGGAAACACTCTCATCGAAAATTAAAAAAGAAGGATTCATGGCCAGGGCACGGGCAATGCAGATGCGCTGGCGCTGCCCGCCACTGAACTGGTGCGGATAACGGTGAAAATGATCAGCCGAAAGATTTACTTTTTCCAGTAATTCAATTGCTTTTTCTTTTCTTGCCTTTTTATTATCCAGTATGTCGTGAACATTCAGTGGTTCCAGTATGGCATCACCAATGGTAATACGGGGATTTAATGAACCGTAAGGATCCTGGAAGACAATCTGCAGGTTCTGCCTCATCTTTCTCAATGCAACAGCATGTAATTGGGTAATGTCGTTCCCGTTAACTAATATTTTACCTGAAGTTGCAGGAATGAGTTGCAGTATTGCTCTGCCTAAGGTGGTTTTACCGCAACCGCTTTCACCAACAAGCCCCAGCGTTTCACCCTGTTTTACCACGAAACTTACATCATCCACCGCCCTGAAATAATCTCTTGTTTTTCCAAAAAGATTTTTCTTTAAAGGATAATATACTTTCAGGTGGTCTACTTCCAAAACTATATCAGGTGTGTCTGGAAGAACAGCCGGTGTTGGTGTAATAGTTTGAAAAACGGATGCAGGCCGCTCTGCTCCGGCACCCAGGAAATCACTCACCACCGGCAACCTTTCTCCTTTTGTTTTACCTGCGGGCCGGCAGGCCAGTAATGCACGGGTATAAGGCTGCTGCGGGTTTTGTAAAATGGCAGCAGTGGTACCCTGTTCTACCAAAGTGCCTTTATACATTACTACAACACGGTCTGCAATATCTGCTACCACGCCAAGATCGTGTGTAATAAGTATCACGCTCATCTTATTTTGTACCTGTAATTCTTTAATCAGTTCCAGTATCGTTTTTTGAACCGTTACATCCAGCGCTGTGGTGGGTTCATCCGCAATTAATAAAGAAGGGTTACAACTGATGGCCATAGCAATCATCACCCGCTGTTTTTGTCCACCACTAAGTTCATGTGGGTAACGGTCAACGATAGACTCCGGATCGGGAAGCCGCACTTTCCTGAACAGGCCAATGGCTCTTCTTTTGGCATCTGCTGCAGAAATATTTTCATGGGCACGAATAGCTTCTATAACCTGGTGCCCACAGGTGAATACAGGGTTCAATGATGTCATCGGTTCCTGGAAGATCATGGCAATATCTTTTCCACGGATGCGGTTAATGGTTTGAGGTGGTAGTTTCACCAGGTTTACCGGTTGCCGCTCTGTCCGGTGAAATAAAGTTTTGCCTGTGATTACCGCATTACCTGAAAGAAGTTGTAATAAAGACAAGGATGTTACAGATTTTCCTGAACCGCTTTCACCCACAATGGCCACCGTTTCTCCTTTCTTTACTTCCATAGAGAAATTTTGCACCGCAGTGCTTAACTGGCCTTCGTTTCTGAATTGCACAGTAAGGTTTTGTATAGAGAGCAATGGGGGCATGGGGGTTGATACATTCATAGGGGGTGTTTTTTCAAATGGATATGGGATGGTGAATGGTCAATGGTCAATGGTGAATAGTGAATAAGCAAAACCATTAAACCAATTAACCAGTAAACTAATTAACTATCAACTTTTAACTTTCAACTTTTAACCTTCAACTTTTAACTTTCAACTTTTAACCTTCCACTTCAAAACCTCAAATGTCTTACCGTAAGCCCGTTATTAATCAATTGTTTTAATGAATCAATACCGATCCTCAGGTGGCGTTCAACAAAAACAGCGGTAACATTTTTATCACTGGCTTCAGTTTTTACACCTTCTGCAACCATTGGCTGGTCGCTCACCAATAATAACGCACCGGTTGGAATCCGATTATGAAAACCTACAGAAAAAATAGTGGCCGTTTCCATATCTATGGCATACGCCCTTACTTTTTCCAGATATGCTTTAAATTCTTCATCATGTTCCCAAACCCGCCTGTTGGTGGTATAAACAGTACCTGTCCAGTAATCAGTTTCGTAATCCCGGATGGTGGTCGATATCGCTTTCTGCAACATGAATGATGGTAAAGCCGGAACAATAGGCGGAAAATAATCATTGCTGGTACCTTCCCCTCTCATGGCTGCAATGGGTAAAATTAAATCACCAATTTGATGTCGTTTCTTAAGTCCACCGCATTTACCTAAAAATAACACCGCTTTGGGGCTGATAGAACTTAAAAGGTCCATTATTGTGGCGGCACCGGGGCTACCCATCCCGAAATTGATGATGGTGATATTATTGGCTGTAGCACATTGCATGGGCCTGTCTTTACCAATTACCGGTACATTATTCCAGGCAGCAAACATTTCCACATAATTGCTGAAATTGGTTAAGAGAATATAGTGGCCAAAATTTTCCAATGCCTCACCGGTATAACGGGGCAGCCAGTTGTTTACGATTTCTTCTTTTGTCTTCATTGTTGTTAATCTGATTTTTTTCTGTCGTCAGTGCAGTATGTGAGTAATGGAAGGCTCAACACAACTTCATACCTTTGCTGCACCCTGCCTTCGGCAGTTACATTTTTTAAAATTACAAAATTCCCTGCAGCTTTGATGATAAAGATTGATTACCCTTCCTTTAATTTCCGGATACAAAACCAGGAAGGCAGGGAAACAATTTTTGATCCTTTCAGGAAAATATGGGTGGCATTAACCCCCGAGGAATGGGTGCGGCAGAATTTTCTGCAATACCTGGTTCAGGTTAAACAATACCCTGCTGCTTTGATTGCGGTGGAAAAGCAGATCAAACTGGGTGATATCAACAAGCGTTTTGATATTGTGGTGTATAACACGGCGTCCCAACCATGGATGATCATTGAATGTAAAGAAATGAATACACCACTTAACCAATCGGTGCTGAACCAGGTGTTAACATATAACATAACCATGCAGGTGCCGTACCTGGTAATTACCAACGGCAGCTACTGCATGGCTTTTCAATGTGCAGAAAATGAGTTGAGGCAACTGGGAGAAATTCCGGTGAATGAGCATTAGTTAACTGGTTAATCAGTCTGTTTGTTAATTGGTTTAATGGTTTGTTTATTCACCATTGACCATTCACCATTGACTATTCACATACCTTAATACCTCATCTTCGGGCAGGCTACAGACGACTTACTCTTTTTACCGAAAGAATAAATAATACCAATACTGTGGCTTAAATAATGATCATTTTGTTTGGGGTTGGCAGCCTGGCTGAAGCCATCTAAATAATCTGTTCGGCTTAAACGGTAATTGGTTTCTGCAATGGCGGAAAAGTTATCATTGATGGTATACCGAACCCCTGCGCCAACAGGAATAACAGGAATAGCGCGGGGCAGTTTTTTAGCAATATCCGCGGCCAAACCAGCGGCCACATCAGAACCATCGCCAAATACAGTTCCGTCTAACTTACTCCAGTCTCTTTTAATATGAACAAATCCCAAACCGGCACCCGCAAAAACATAAGGTGCAAACCTTGGTTGCCGCGAAGCCATAATATTCCATACCCCCAGTACAGATAATTCAGTAAGTGGTGTAGTAAAGTTGAAATTGCGCTGCTGTCTCCATTCCGGGCTGGAGTATTTGGCATCATTGCCATACAATTTTCCGCGGGTAATGTTGAAACGTAACGAGAAGGAAGGGTTGATGATCCTGTACACATGCAAACCCAATTGTGGTTTTAATGTTTTGTAAGAACCTAAACGGCTGGGTGTAAGATCGCCCTGGTACACCAAAACACCTCCGCTTAAACCCACTTCATATTTAGACAGGTCTATTTGTGCATGCACAAAGGTGATGTGGAAACCGGTGAATACAACGGTAAGGGCTGAAATTTTGAATACAGACTTCATTGGATTTACATTTTGAGGTGATACGATGTGTTGTCAATGTAGAAGTGTGCATTCGATAATTTGATTTTATAAATATGCTGCTGTATACCAGTATTAACCGCTGATGAATAGCTGGTAGTACAACTGTGCTGTTAAACAAAAGTGAAGAAATGAATTGTTGTTATAATAACCCTTCCAGTATGTTTGCGGAAGTATAAATAAGATCTGTTTCGTCCGTAATAATGCAGGAAATATCTTTATTATGTTCAGCCAGTTCCAGTCCGGCTGCAATACCCATAATGCTGATGGCTCTCACCAATGCAGCGGCAGCCACTGCATCGCTGCTTACAATACTGATGCTCTTAATTCCGCGTACAGGCATTCCCGTTTTATAGTCAATGATGGGCAGAAAATATTTTCCATTGATCAATACCGGTTTAATTTCATTGGCAGAAGAGGAAATAGTTTTATCACTGATACCGAGATAAGAAAAAGGCAGGTGTGCCTTTGCAGGATGAATACTGCTGATGGTCCATGAAGTATGGGCTTCATCAAAACCCCAGGCGGTAATATCGCCGCCAATATTGATGTACCCATCAGCTACGCCGTTTTGCTCCAGTAAATACTGGCTTCTTTCTGCTACATAACCTTTAACGATATCATCAAAAGATAAGCGCATACCTTTTTCTTTCAAAGCAATGGTGCATGCATCGGCATTAATTTCAATGTTATTGTAATTAGCCAGCTTGGTGAACCGTTTTATAGTTTTTGTATCGGGGAAATGATTGTGCTGAAAAAAATAGTTCCAGATTTTTTTTGCGGCCAGTGTGCCGGTAATATCAAATGCACCATTGGTGAGTTGTGATAATGCAACTGCACGAAGTGTTAACTGTACAATTTCCGCTGGTACTTTTACCGGGGCAATGCCTGCATTGCTGTTTACTGCGGCAATGCCGCTGCTGGCTGCATAAGGCGATAATAAATCATAAATGCGTTCTGTTTCATTTATTGCTGCATCAATACAGTTATTGGCCCACCCTTCTTCATCGGTGCCGGCCATAATGCCAAACTCAAAACGGGTATTGTGTAATTGTATACTGCGCTTGTATCTTACTTGAACAGGAATGGACGTATTGTACATGGCCGAACGGGTTAATGTTGATGATGATTGTATGCCTGAACACCTTGTTGCAATCAATTGAGACAATCACGAAAGTGAATTGATTGTAATCCTCATGCCTGCTTCCGGTGTATCCATAATGCAGCTAAAATTGTTCCAAAAAAAGTTTTGTTACAGGGAACGGATTTTTGTTTTGTTAAATTAATGTTGTAACACCTAAGATTACACTTAATATACTGCGGGAAAAGTATCGGGCTGGTAAAATAGAGCAGGCTTATAGACATAAGCCTGCTTATGTTCGCCATTAAACCTACTTAACCTTTATTATAATTGATGCTGAATCCTGGCCAATCCTGCAACCACCAAGGTGATTACCCCGTACATGCCAGAGACTGTCTACATGATGATTCCATAAACTGTCTGCAAAATAATGGCCGCTGCTGTCGGCATGATTACAAACATGAACGGAATCTAAATCCAGCCCTCTTGCCCTTACACCCACCACATAATCCCCGGGCTGTGAAAAAGTGAAATAATTTGTTTTTTCTGTAGTAACGCCATAAGCTTCAGTAGTTGAAGCAGCAGGTGTTGCCGTCCAGCTTAAAGCATTTACATTTGTACTGGCTGTTACAGTTACGGTTTGCCCTACTGCTGCAGTTGTAGTGGATGCACTGAGTGAAATGCTGCTGGTACCGGAATTGGATTTCTGGCAGGCTGTCATAATAGCTGCAACAAACAGGGTGCTGAACAGGATTTTTTTCATAATTGTTTTTTTAGATGAATGTTAGCGGATTTACTTATACTAAAAACACTGATGCGGAGTTATAAGATCAGGGTTGGGTATAGAAAAAAAATTTCTGTCCCAACCCAACCGTTTAACATTTATTTGACATCTACAGTACTGTCACCATTATGCAAGAGCAGTTAAACCAGCTTATACAACTATGTATTAAAGGGGAAAGGCATTCCCAGAGCCGGTTGTACGGGCTGTTGGCTCCAAAGATGTTTGTAGTGTGCCTCCGCTATTCCAAAAGCAGGGAAGAGGCCGAAGAAACACTACAGGAAGGTTTTATGAAAGTATTTGAAAATTTACATCAATTTAAATTTGCTGGGTCTTTTGAAGGCTGGGTACGAAAAATAATGGTGAATTGTGCATTACAGAAATACCGCGGTAAATCTCACCTGCATGCGGTGGTAAATATAGATGACGTGAAGACAGAAGATACCGGAACGGAAAATATTACATCCCAACTGGGAACCAAAGAACTGCTGCAATTGGTACAAACACTGCCCACTGCTTACCGTATGGTATTTAACCTGTATGTTTTTGAAGGCATGAAGCACCGCGAAATTGCCGACATGCTGGGTATTTCTGAAGGCACATCAAAATCCAATTTGTCTGATGCAAGAACCATACTTAAAAAAGCTGTTTTAAACAGCGCACAGATTGCTAAACAAAACATTAATTAATTATGGGCGAAAATTTACATGATATTGATAAATTATTCAGGGATCCCATAGAGGATTATGAAGAAATGCCCTCATCCAAAGTTTGGGATGCCATTGATAACGGACTGGATAAAAATAATGTAATCCAGATCAAAAGAAAATACAATAACCTCAGGCGTATTGCCATTGCGTTGTTATTATTACTGCTGGGTACTGTTATCTATGAAGTTCAAAAAAAGCCATCTGGCGAACTGGTACAGCACAACGTTGAAAAAAATAATACCACGCAACAACAAGGCAATAATATTTCTTCCAAACCAAATTCAAAATCGTCTGCTATAGATAATAACGCTACTTCAAATACTGTACAAAACAATGCATCAACAGCTGATGCTTCGTCTGCCACAAATACAACAGGCAATAATACCGCCGCTACTGCCAGCGATGATATCAGCAGGAAGGATGCAGATAAAGTAAAGCAGGAAACAATAGCGTCAAATCAAAAACAGGAACCCAAAGGTGATAATATCACTTCAGGAAGTTCCCGCCTGTCTAATCACGGACAAACTGTTAATGCCGCTGACGAAGGAGATGACGTGACTAAGAAAGCCGCTTCTGACAACAGGATAGTGAATGAAGCCGGTAACACAACTGTTACAAAAGGCAATAAGAAAAAATTAAACACATCCCGCACAAAAATAAATATTAAAGCCGGTGCTGCTGCTAACCCCGGCGAAGATGATGATAAAACTGTTAGTGTAAAATCAAACAATAAAAAGATTATTGGAAAAAGAACCAAAACAACAATTAAAAATTCTGCTGGCGGCGAAGATGACAACGTGAATAGTGAAGCAGTTGCTGGTAAGGCAACAAATCCTGCAACGGTCAAAGAATTGAATGGAGTATATTCTGCAAAAGCTGAAAAACTGGAGCAATTCAAAAATAGCAAACTTATTGCCCTTGCTGATAAGAGAAGTACGCCTGATGTAGTAGTAAATACTACAGCTTTGGCAAAAAACAAACCTGCCAAAAAAGCCAAACCTGTTCATTTTGATGTGATGCCGTTTTACGCACCGCAATTCAGCTTTAACCGGTTGGAAGATGACCGTCATGATCCCGGACCCCAGCCCCGGAATGGGAGAGAAGAGATCAAGCATGATGAGCAGAATATGAAAACAGAGGCATTTGGTTTGGCATTTGGGGTATCCATTGGTGACAAATGGAGTGTTGAAACCGGCATCAGTTATATGCGCAGGGAGATTAGTATTGAGCCCAAACAAATCTATGCCCGCATGGACAATAACGGAAATATCAGGTACCGTTTCGATTGCTCGTCTGGCTATACTTATATTACGCCAAAAGCAGGCACCACACCGGCTGTAGGCGATAGTGCAGTGGCAGCGTCTGCACAAAACACACTTAAATATGTGTCTGTACCTTTAATGGTTAAATATCATTTCAACCTTGGTAAGTTCAGTATAGTACCGGGTGTGGGAGCGGCCATCAACTTTCTTAATGGGCAAAAAATTGAAACGGAAGTGGTGCAGGGCAATTCAAAAGAGATACAAACCACTAATAATATTGTGGGTATGAAATCGAGATATTTTAATGCTATAGCAAGCCTGGCACTGGAATATAATTTTAACAGGAGGTGGGCGATCAGCCTGGCACCATCAGGTAATTTTGCGCTCAGTTCCATTAATAAAGACGCTGCTGTGAAATCGTTTCCTGATGCGCTGGGTGTAACAGCCGGGATAAAAATAAAATTCTGATACTATGAAAAAGATCCATTATGCTTCCAGCTTACCTGTACTGGTGATGCGTTTTTTGTGCACTGGCTAGTTTTGGTTTAATGATACGGTGCTGTAAAGAGTTAAGTGTTATTATCATCCGGCATCCCGATCTCATTTATTGCTTCAATAGCTTCACCATGGCCGTATGGCCATTTATTTTTCCATTTGGCATACACGAAATAGACAATAATGCCGCTGATAAAAACCGCAAGAAACCATTCAATAATAATTGTGCCCGCGGCATAGAAAATGGATAACCACATGATAATGGCCAGCAGTACCGGTAAAGGATAAAGCGGCATTTTGTAAGGGAGTTGTTTGCTTCCATTACGTTTTCTGAGCAATATGATGCCAATGGCCTGGCCAATAAATTGTACAACAATACGCATGGCTAAAATGCCATCAATAATATGGGTCATTTTAAACAGCATGCTGAAAACAAAGGCAAAGGCAGCAAGTACCAGCAGCGAAATGTATGGAAAGTTTTTAGTGGGGTGCAGTTTTGCAAATATGCTGAAGAAAGAACCGTCTGCTGCAGCAGCATACGGCACTCTTGAATAGCCAAGCATTACAGCAAATAATGAAGCCAGTGCCACCCAGAGAATCATTACTGTTGCCACTTGTGCGGCAGCATGGCCATACAATCGTTCAAAGAATGTGCTTACAACAAAGGTGTTTTGCCCGCTGTCCTGCCAATGTTTAATTTCCTGCCAGGGAATTACGCTGCCGACGCTGATGTTTACAGCAAGATAAAGTATCGCTATCCCGATCACCGAAATAAACATACTGCGGGGAATATTTTTGCCTGGATTGATGATTTCACCACCAAGATGGCAAACATTATAATACCCAAGGTAACTGTAAACAGATTTGATACAGGCCTGGCCAAAAGCAAATGAAGCCAGCTGGTTGATGCTGAAACCGGTGTTGATATCCCGTACAGGCTGCAGAAAATTCCCGTGTGCAATACCACCAAAAATGATCCAGCCTAATGTAAGCAGTACACCGCTCCACAACAGTACGCCAATTTTTCCCACACTGTCAATTTTACGGTATAATAAAAAAGTGATAACGATAATTACAAGTCCTGAAATTGCTTTCTGCTGCCATTCATTCAGCGGCACCAGGTATTGCAGGTAAATGGAAAAACCGATAGCAGCAGATGCTGCCACCAGCGGCGCTTGTATAATGGTTTGCCATACATAAAGAAAACTCATCATGCGGCCCATGCCATTTTTGCCATAGGCTTCTTTCAAAAAACTATAACTGCCGCCGGCAAGTGGATAGGCAGCACCCAGTTCGCTCCAGATCATAGCGTCAATCAGTGAAACCAGGGCGCCTGCAATCCAGGCATACAGGAACATGCCACCCATTAAACCAACAACAATGGGAAGGGTGACAAAAGGCCCAATGCCCACCATGTCGATCATATTTAATACAGTAGAGTGAAACAGCCCAAGGCTGCGTTGTAGTTTTGGTGCCTGCATGAATGAAATTGAAGCGGAAATTTACGACATATCAGGCGAGTGCAGCTAATAAAAAAACCGGAACCCCTGGCGGGGTCCGGCGCTAATCAAAAACCATTAACCATTAAACCTTATCCTATGAAAAACCATTTCAATAGATGATAATCCGAAAAGAAAGGTTGCAAGGGTAATATTTTTTGTAGATTTTTTAGTGTAACCGATTGCAGCAGTAACTCACCATTTACCCGTAAACGATTTCATGAAATCATCGAATGATTGCGTTTTATAAGCGCCGTCGCCAAAGTATTTTAAGGGGGCTTCTATTTCGGCAGGTTTCAGGTAGCCGGCTAACGGGGCCGGTTGTGTTTCTGCGGCCGGAAGAAAAACGGTAGTGGGATAACTCAAACTGCCCGACAATAAATATATGGCCAGTTCATTCACTTTATAATTTTTGTTATACCCGAATTTTTTACCGGCAAAAGCAACAGAATCCCTGGATTCAGCATTAAACTTTACTGCATAATAGTTGCTGTTGATGTAAGTGGCCACATTTTCGTTGGTGTAGGTTTCTTTGTCCATTACTTTACACCAGCCGCACCAACTGGTGTACACATCAATTAAAATGGGTTTGGGTGTTTTATTGTACGCAACCGCCAGTTCATCAAGGCTCAACCAGGTTACATTTTGTTTTGAAACCGGGGCAAATGAACTGGTTGCTGATAATAACAAGGCTGCAACGAAAAAATATTTAACCTTTTGCATGCAATATTTGTTTTGTAGCTTAGACACTATTAAACGACAAAATGATGCATAAAATTGTAGTAGCAGTTACAGGTGCCAGCGGTGCTGTTTATGCTAAGTTGTTACTGGAAAAATTGATACAGGCAAAAGCGCAATGGGAACAAGTGGCTGTGGTAATGACAGATAATGCCCGCCAGGTATGGCAAACAGAACTGGATAACGATGATTACCTGCGCATCGGCCTTCCTTTTTATCAGCAGCATGACTTTAATGCCCCATTTGCGTCAGGTTCCGGTCAATACAATACTATGATTATCATACCCTGCAGTATGGGTACGATGGGCCGTATAGCCAATGGTATTTCCAACGATCTTATTACCCGTGCGGCCGATGTGGTTTTAAAAGAAAGGCGCAAATTGATTTGTGTGGCACGTGACACACCTTATAACCTCATTCACATCCGCAATATGGAAACCATTACACTGGCGGGAGGGATTATTTGCCCGGCAACTCCTTCTTTTTACAGTAAACCGCAAACTATAGAACAGGTTGCCGCCACCGTGGTGGACCGAGTGCTGGATTTGGCGGGGATAAAGGTGGATACATTCAGGTGGGGTAAATAGGATAACTATTCACGTAATAAAGGTTTCTATCCAATTATTTTTTTACAAAGACCAAAGAAGCAAAGTACAAATTGAAAATATTAGATAACCAGTAAAATAAGGCTATTAAAACAATATACTGTTAAACTGTAAGTGAAAAATATTCTTGAAAGTTTAAGCAATCATTTTCTTTTTCTTTTTGAAGAAAAAGGATTTGTAATACGCGATTCAAAATTCATTTCAAAAGAAGCTGCAACAATAATATTGACTTGTGATTATTTTTTTATCAGGATATACCAGGAAAGATCCCATACTTTTATGGATATTGGCTGTCTTGATAATTTTGATGTCTATTCCGATAGTTATTGGGTAAGGAAAATTATGGGTATTGATATTCAGTCAGAAGAGAATCATTTGCCCAAAATACATGCTGATTTCTTGAAAACGCATTTTGATCAATTAAAGGTTATGTTCAATACTGAAAATGCAACCGATACTATAAAGAAGGCAAAGGAACTTTATCATCAAAGATGGTCAAACATCAAATAAATGGAGTTTAACAACGTGGGCTCTTTTAATATTTTTATTCAACAAAAAGGGATTGAACTCCCGCTCAATCCCTTTCCTTATCATTTCTTAATATTGATCACCTTAAATCCACCACTTCAACGCCGGGATATTTTTTCTGGTCAAATATGAACTGTGCGTCTGCTACAATTGTAGTGGTATTCATATTACTTACTGAAAAACTCAGCTTATTGCCGGTTTTTTCAAAAATCTTGGCCGCAGTAACAGTTTTAGTGGCCTTATTCACATACACCAATACTTTAAAGTAAGGTTTGGATTTATCTATTGGCGTCAATTCCACTTCCTGGATGCCCTTGGTTTCACTATTTAGTTTATACAGGAAATCCTTATCATAAAAATTAGTGAATAGTTTTTGCGGGGTAATGGTGTTATTGGCGGGGTCCAGCTTGCTGATGGTTACTTCGTTGCTGGATTTGTCGTACGTCCATACATTGCTGCCATCGCAAAAAACTTCTTTACCACCGGAACTCATACGGTATTTCACCCCTTTCATATACACCATACCCGATTGGGAACCGAGGCTTTTACCAGCGGCATTTTCTCCTTTTTGGGTAAATTTAGCAGTAACACTTTTATACGTTTTGAATTTAGCGCTAACGCCATCGAGGATTTTTTTGGCATCGGGGTCGCTTTGGCCCATTCCTTTGGGTGCCTGGGCTGTAGCAGAAACTGAACAGGCAAGAATAGCCAGCGCACCGAATAATTTCTTCATATGGTTATTTTATATGGCCATAAGGCCATGGTTCTGAATTTGCCGCAAAGATATGAGAATAGATGTTTTCCTGCAACCCAAGTTTAACCCTTGTATTTAAGAAACTGTTAATGTAGCTGTTGATATAAAATAATTGCAGCAGGCAGCCGTTAAGCATACAGTTTTAATTAATTTGCAATCACTTCAACTCGCCTTTCTGGTTCAACTCAACTTTTGAACGTTAATTAATCATTTAATTGTTACAAATGACAGAAAGAAATATTCCCCTTTCTCAAAGGGAAACGTACAGCCCAACGCAGGTAGACGAATTTTTATGGTGGTTATCCACCGCTGAAAAAGAATTACTCGTTGATTCAGTAGTTGACCGCAACCGTTACCGCATCATCGGCATGAGTGTTTTGGCCACATGGCTGTTTGCCAGTTTTACCTGGACGTATTTTTTCTTTACAGTGGTGGGGTCGGCAATATTGTCTGTGCTCCTCGGTGCATTTATGGGTTTTATCATTCTTACTATTGACAGGGCATTGATCAAAGGCATCACAAAACTCAACAAAAAAAGATTTACACCGGTTTTGTTCCGTGCATTACTGGCTATCACCATTGGTACATTTATGGCACAACCTGCAGTGTTGTATATGTTTGATAAGGAAATCAAGATGCAGACTTCCCTGGACAATGAAAAAAGAAAAATGGTAAAACGGCAGGAACTGGATTCTTTATTCAGCAACCGGAAAAATGAATTACTGGCTCAGGAAGCGGCTATCAAAACTGAGCTGGATAAAAAATATGCAGATGTGGAAAAAGCCCGCCAGAATTTTTTGGCGGAAACAGACGGCAGCGGTGGTACAGGAAAAGTAGGCATTAAAGATATTGCCATTGCCAAACGCAACGAATACCAGAAACTCGATGAAGCCTACAAAACATTGCAGCAGGCTGAACAGCCTAAATTGGATGCGGCAGATAAAGAACTAAAAGAAATGGAAGGAAAGATTAAAGCTGAAGAAGCCGCCTTTACCCAATACCTTAACGATGGTTTTTTAACCCGTGTGGAAGCCCTGAACAATTTACTCAAAAGCAATACGGCGCTGGAATACCGTTATTACCTGATCGTATTTTTATTAATGCTGATAGAACTGATGCCTGTTATTGCCAAAACATTATTACCCAGCGGCAGTTACGATGAAAAAGTACAGTTGCGGGAAGCAATGGAAATTGAAATGGCACAGCATAATACCCGGCGTGAACAATTACTGAAAGAAATGTACAATCAAACAGCGCATGAATACGACAGCGAAACCATTGCAGCCTTCTTCCGCTTAACGAAAGAAGACCGCGATGAAAAAATGCGTGCTTTCAGCAAACGGTGGAAAGAAGAAAACCACCAAACCTTTGATGGTTTGTGGGAGAAGATGAAGAAAGAAATATTCACCAAGCAGGATAATTGATATGAATTGGGATGAATAGCCCGGCGCTTAAGCGCCGGGCTATTCATCCCAATTCATTATTTTTGCCCACTATGGCAAAAGCAGCAGGCGAAACCCCGTTGATGCAGCAGCATAAGGCAATCAAAGCAAGATATCCTGATGCAATATTGCTGTTCCGCGTGGGGGATTTTTATGAAACATTCGGGCAGGATGCAATTACCACAGCAGGCGTGCTGGGCATCACACTAACAAAAAGAAATAACGGCAATCCGGATGCGTCCGAACTGGCTGGCTTTCCCCATCATGCATTAGATGCCTACCTGCATAAATTAGTAAAAGCCGGATACCGTGTTGCCATCTGCGATCAATTAGAAGACCCCAAACAGGCAAAAGGTATTGTAAAACGCGGCGTAACAGAACTGGTTACTCCCGGCGTTGCCACCAATGATAAATTACTGGAGCATAACAGTAATAATTTTTTAGCCGCATTACATTTTGATAACGATGTTATCGGCATTGCATTTCTCGACATCAGCACCGGCGAATTCTTTTTGGCGGAAGGTGATGCTGCTTATGCAGACAAACTATTGCAGAGTTTAAAACCTGCAGAGGTTGTTTTTCAGCGTAACAAACAAAAACAATTTAAAGAACAATTCGGCAGCAAATTCTTTACCTATACATTGGAAGAATGGATTTTTACAGAAGCGTATGCCACTGAAACACTGCTGAAACATTTTGCCACACACAGCCTGAAAGGTTTTGGTGTGGAGCAATTGGGTAAAGCGATTGTTGCCGCAGGCGCCATCCTGCATTATTTAAAAGATACGGAGCATCCTAACCTGGGGCACATTACTACTTTACAGCGTATAGACCGTGATGAACATTTATGGATGGACCGTTTTACCATCCGCAACCTGGAACTGTTTGGCGCAACAGGGCAACACAGTCTGCTGGAAGTGATGGACAATACTGTAAGCGCCATGGGCGCAAGGCTGCTCAAGCGATGGATCATTATGCCTTTGAATGACAGGGCGAAAATTAATGAGCGGTTGGATACTGTTGAGTATTTGGTAAAGGAAACGGATACCCGAAATTCGATTACCCAGCATATCAAACAGGCTGGCGATGTGGAAAGACTGGTGAGCAAAGTGCCTTTAAAAAAAGTGAATCCCAGGGAAGTGCTGCAAATTGCAAAAGGCTTGCAACAAACGGAAGCGATAAAAAACATTTGTGAAAAGACAGATAATGCATATCTCAAGCGCCTGGGCGATTCATTGAATCCCTGCAAATATATTTTTGAAAAGATAGCGAAAGAACTGCACGAAAATCCACCTGCGGTGGCGGCCAAAGGCGGCATTATTGCAGATGGTGTGCACAAAGAACTGGATGACTTGCGCAACATTGCCAACGGTGGAAAAGATTATTTATTACAACTGCAGCAGAAAGAAGCATTGGCCACAGGAATTTCATCTTTAAAAATCAGTTTTAATAATGTTTTTGGGTATTACTTAGAAGTTACCCATGCGCATAAAAGCAAAGTGCCCGATACATGGATACGAAAACAGACTTTGGTAAATGCTGAACGGTACATTACGCCTGAGTTGAAAGAATATGAAGAAAAAATAACCGGGGCGGAAGAGAAAATCCTGGCAATAGAAATGCAGTTGTTTGAACAGTTGCTGAATGAACTGCAGGATTATATTGCACCAATGCAGTTGAACGGTCACGTTATGGCAGTGCTGGATTGCTTATGTTGCTTTGCAGAAAATGCACTGCATTATCAATATAAAAAACCTGTTATTGCTGAGGGTAATATTCTTGACTTGAAAGACAGCCGCCATCCCGTTATAGAACGTCATCTGCCAATGGGTGAATCTTATATTACGAATGATATACTGCTTGATCCATCTGCTCAGCAGATCATTATTTTAACCGGACCCAACATGAGTGGTAAAAGCGCCATCCTCAGGCAAACAGCACTCATTACCCTGATGGCGCACATGGGCAGTTTTGTACCTGCATCGCAGGCCACTATTCCTTTAACAGATAAAATATTTACCCGTGTGGGTGCCAGCGATAACCTGAGTGGTGGTGAAAGTACGTTTATGGTGGAGATGAATGAAACGGCCAGCATCATCAATAATATTACCAGCAACAGTTTGATTTTGCTGGATGAAATCGGCCGCGGTACATCTACTTATGATGGTATTTCCATTGCATGGAGTATTGTGGAGTTTCTGCATAAAAGTGTACATGCGCCCAAAACTTTATTTGCCACGCATTATCATGAACTGAATGAACTGGAGAATAAATTGCCGGGTGTAAAAAATTACCATGTCACCAATAAAGAAGTGGGCAACAAAATTATTTTTCTGCGTAAGCTGGCGCCGGGCGGCAGTACGCACAGTTTTGGTATACATGTTGCACGTATGGCGGGCATGCCGCCATCGCTCATCAACCGGGCCAATGAAATACTGGAGCAACTGGAAGAAAGCCGCAACGGCAAGAGTGATGCAACGGAGGCGGTAAAAAATTTGTCAGCACCCAAAGTGCAGTTGAGCATTTTTGATGCCCATTCAGCCACGTTTGATGATATCAGAACATTATTGGAAAATGTGGACATTAACCGGCTTACCCCGGTGGAAGCACTCTTAAAACTGCAGGAGATCAAGGGAAAACTCCGGTAGTGGCAAACGAAGTGTTCACGAATTGTGTAAATTGTAGCAGCCGTTCATCAATAAATTGGTAATTGTATGCAACCGCTTGCAGCAAAAAAATCATTTGAGGCGTCTTTACTTTAATTTCGCTACTGTTATGTTGAAACAACTGTGTACTTTATTTCTTTTGATCATCTGTTCCTCCATTTTTGTGGTAAAGGCTTATGGCCAGGCCTGTAGTTTACCAGGCATGACGCCAGACCAGGCTTATCCTGTTTGTGGTACCAGTGTTTTTCATGAAGACAGGGTAACCAATTGCAGCGGGCCGGATATAGCAACATCGGGTTGTGCTATTGGTGTTACGTCCAACAGTTCCATCTGGTATAAATTTACCTGTTATCAAAGTGGAACCCTGGGCTTTTTAATCAGCGGTATTGTTTCCACAGATGACTATGATTGGGAATTATTTGATATAACCGGGCATGACCCCAGGGAGGTATATACCAATGGCTCTTTAATGGTTTCGATGAACCTTTATGGAAGAACCCTCACGACCACACCATCTAATTCTCCCACCGGGTGCACTGCTGCGGGTACTAAAAACGTACAATGCGAGGGTGATGCAAACGGTAATACCCCCATTAATAAAATGCCGGATATCATCGTTGGGCATAATTACCTGTTAATGGTCACTAACTGGACACAAAGCCAGGCTGGGTACGACCTGACATTTTCCGGCGGTACCGCAAGTATTACTGACCCTAAAGAGCCACACCTGCTGGCTTCACGTGCCATTTGCGATGGCACACAGGCAGTGATTACCACCAATAAAAAAATGAAATGCCTGAGCCTTGCAGCGGATGGTTCAGATTTTGCCATCTCACCGCCTGTAGCAAGTGTAATTGCTGCAACCGGTTATGGTTGCACCAATGGTTTCGATATGGATTCCATTATTCTTACTTTAAACAGCCCATTGCCACCCGGCAATTACACTATTTCAGTGAAGAACGGAACTGATGGCAATACTTTAAAAGACAACTGCGACAGGCAGGTGCCGGTAAATGAAAGCGTACCCATGGTGGTATACCCGGTATTCCCCACACCCATGGACAGCATGCGCCAACCCGCCTGCGCACCTGATGAACTGATTATTGATTTCACCACTAAACTCCGTTATATCCGTTGCAATAGTATTGCAGCAGATGGCAGTGATTTTTTTGTTACCAAATTGTCCGGCATTGGCGGGCCGGTTACTGTTATTGGTGCATCGGGTGTGTGCGACAGCAGTGGATTAACACCTGTCATTAAAGTGAAACTGGCTGCGCCTATTCAAACCAAGGGCGATTACAGCATCACGTTGCAGCAGGGAACAGATTTTAACACCATAATTAATGAATGCGGACAGCCTACTGCAGCCGGTTCCACCGTTTTCTTCTCTACCAAAGACACGGTTAACGCAGATTTTACGTACAACGTATATTTAGGGTGTAAAAGAGATTCAATCGACTTTTTTCACGATGGCCGTAATGAAGTGAACTCATGGAAATGGACTTTTGATAATACCCGCAGCAGCAACCTGCAAAACCCCAGGGTGGTGTATAATGTGTATGGACAGAAAACGGCACAGCTGATTGTGTCTAACGGCACCTGTAAAGACACTTCTGATATAAAAATCATTAACCTGGATAATTATTTTAAAGCTGACTTTGAAGCTACGGCTATTGTTTGTCCTGGTGACCTGGCTTCATTTAAAGACACCAGTACGGGCAGGATCACGGCCTGGTATTGGGATTTTGGTAACGGCAACACCAGTTTCCTTCAATTGCCGCCGCAACAAACGTATCCTTATTCCAATACCATCAGGGATGTTCCGGTTCGTTTAATTGTTACCGATAATTTGGGTTGTACCGATACGGTCATTCACCCCATCAAAGTAGTGGGCAACTGTTATATTGCTGTACCCAATGCGTTCACGCCTAACGGCGACGGGCTTAACGATTACCTGTACCCGCTGAATGCGTATAAAGCCAGGAACCTCCTCTTCCGCGTATACAACCGCTTTGGACAGTTAATGTTTGAAACTACCGACTGGACCAATAAATGGGACGGAACCTTTAAAGGCCAGGGTGCAGATCCCGGTACTTATGTGTGGATACTTCAATATACCAATATTGATACCGGAAAGAGAATAGAACAGAAGGGTAGTACGGTGTTGATCAGGTAATTGGTTAATTGGTTGTGTAGTTAACTGGTTAATTCGGCAATAATGAATAATTGATAATGAACAATGGATAATGTGTTAGCGGGAAGTGTTTGGGGAATAGGTTGAAAGTTGATGGTTGAAAGTTAACAATTCATCAATTACAGTTTATACTTCAGCTCAAAGGCATTATCAATTATCCATTCACCATTGACAATTCACCATTCACCTCCCCAGTTTCTTCCTCTCTTCTCTTTCTTCTCTCAGCATAGCGCCAAAATCCATTTTGCGTATCATCGTTTTGATCACAAGAGCAATGCGTTTGGCTTTGGTGGGCTCCGTTTTAGCACTGTCAATCCATTTGGTAAAATAATTGCGGTGGCTTTGCGGTAAGGAATTAAAATATTGCAATGCTTCGGGCTCATCCATCAGGCATTCCATTAATTCAGCTGGCGGGAGCATTGGAGCCGCATCAACTTCAAGCTTTACTTTCACTGTTGCACCCTTCTGTTTACCCAAACCTTTGCGCATGGCCGCATTGATGGGAATAATAAAATCGCCCTCACCCATTGGGATGAGTGCAGTTTTTTGAATGGCATAGTCATCCAGGAATCCTTTTACCCGGAAAGACTGCCTGTTGCCAGGCTTCAACTTTTGGGCGGTTTTTGCGGGAACGGTAATGTACGTCCAGCCGGTTTTCTCGCCCATCTGCCCAAATTTTTCTAATGTCGCCGTAAGGGTTATCATAATAATAGCGCTGGGCAAAGATGTATATTTTTTATTAAAAAGCATGCATCTTTTATTTCTGCGGAGGCGTATCGTAAAAGATCACTTAGTTGAAGTTAAGTATAACGGATACAGCGTGTACGAAATATTATTAAGTTATCAATGACCTGCATATTAATAACAATAAAAAGTACACGAAAAATAAGTAATAAAATAATAAATTAATCAAAGCATCCGTTAAGGTATATACGAAGATAATTTTCAAAACAAATAATCCATGAGAAAAATTACACTATTACTTGCTTTATTGGGTTCACTCGTTACCAGGGCCCAGGTGGTTTTTAATGAAACGTTCGGAGCCGGAACATCAAGGCAAACAACACCTTATATGCCTTTAAACTCCTTTACCTGGGGCGACCCCACCGGTACACCAGAACAAAAACGGGTAGACGATAACTATTATACTGTCGCGTCTCCCGGGTATATAAGGGATGCTTGGCCTGTTCCCGATTGGTGGTGGTGGACTGGCCCTGAACCAGTGGGTAATACATGGGGGGGAGCTAATAACCCTGCAACACCCAATAATAATGCAGACCATACCGGAGACCCGGACGGGGCTGTACTCGTAGTGAATGCCGGTGTAACATTGAACGGGTTTTATGAACGCCCGGTTACACTGGCAACAGGGAAAACCTACCGGTTGTCGTTATGGTTTTACCTCGTAAATTCCTATTCATCCATTTCAATGCAAATAAGAGATGTGAACACCCATAACGTTTTAGGCAGCCTGAATACGGGTATAATTTTTACATCTGGTGCCTGGCAGCAATTTAATTATGATTTTGCCATGCCTTCTTCATGCTCATCAGGTAATACTCAGGCCGAAGTATACCTGGTAAATACTACCAGCCTTGTTGGTGGTAATGACTATTATGTTGATGATATCCAGTTGGAAACTATACCCGATAACGGAGCCGCGGCAATAACATGCCCGTCTGCTGTACTGGCTGTGGATATCAGCAACTTTACCGCCGTACAAAAAAACAGCAGTGTTGAATTGCAATGGCTGGCCCAAAATGAGTCGGGTATAAAAAATTATGTGATTGAAAAAAGTACAGATGGTATCCACTTTAGCCCTGTAATTACCCAAACTGCATATAATAACAGCAGCCTGCGCCAATATACTGTTACAGACAATAGTATAGTGGCCGTACCAGTGGTTTATTACCGGCTGGTAACAGAAGAGATGAATGGAAGCACTAAACGCAGCAGTGTAGTGGTGGTTCATATAACAGCAGACGGGAAAGCGGCTATGGTAAAGGTATACCCGCAACCATCCGCTGATGGCAGGGTTACCGCAGAATGGAATACGGATGGAGTATGTACTGCGATATTATATAACACCAATGGCACCCGCTTACAAAAATGGGAGAACCTGGTTGTTCATAAAATTGTGATTAATAATCTGCCTGCGGGTATATTTATATTGAAAATATGGCCCGGTAATACAGGTGCTGCTTCACTTACCAGTAAATTCATTGTAAGCCGTTAAAAACATATACACCCTTCCTGTTGATAACCTGTTACATGCAACCAAACTTTTGGTTGCATTTTTTTACTTACAATTCTGAAGCAGATGTTGTACTTTAATGCGGAGGATGCCTGCAAAGTATGACAGGTGCTTTAAAAAATACCGGGGAATTATACTCAAATTCTCCGAATAAAAAAATGATTGCCGCATTCATTTTAAAAAGCTATCTCATAGATTACCATTGGCAGCCCAACTATTTTTGTATTGCAAAAAGGAATTTAATTGTTTAATAATTTAAAACTGAAATTATGAATCATAATAGCAAAATGCCCACTGTAGCTACCTGTCCTGCAAAAGCGGAGATAGAAACATGGGTGAACACAGTTGCCAATGATTGTGATGCAAAAGAAATTGTGTGGTGCGACGGTTCCAAAGATGAATACAATTACCTCTGCGAAAAATTAGTAAAGAAAGGAACATTCATTAAACTGAACCCCGTGAAACGGCCTAACAGCTACGCCTGTTTTTCTGACCCCAGCGATGTGGCCCGTGTGGAAGACCGCACCTTCATCTGCAGCCGCAGAAAAGATGATGCAGGCCCCACCAATAACTGGATGGAACCAACAGAAATGAAATCCACTTTAGCCAAATTGCTGAACGATGCCATGAAAGGGAGGACATTGTATGTAATCCCCTTTTGTATGGGACCCGTGGGTTCTCCTTATGCCCGTTATGGTGTACAGGTAACCGATTCTGAATACGTGGTGGTGAACATGCATATCATGACAAGGATGGGAGAAAATATTTATCCTTACCTGAAAAAGAATGCCTGGGTAAAATGCCTGCATACCGTTGGTGCGCCCATAGATGAACAGCACCCCGATACCAAATGGCCGAATAATCCCGCCACCAAATATATTTCACACTTTCCGGATGAAAGACTGATCATTTCTTACGGCAGCGGCTATGGTGGTAACGCACTCATGGGCAAAAAATGTTTTGCGCTGCGTATTGCCTCAGTAATGGGGGTGGAGGAAAACTGGCTGGCAGAACACATGCTGATACTGGGCGTGGAATCTCCGCAAAAACAAAAAACTTATGTAGCCGCAGCATTCCCCAGCGCCTGCGGTAAAACCAATTTCTCCATGATGATACCGGCAGAAGGGATGAATGGATGGAAGGTATCTACAGTAGGTGATGATATCGCCTGGATACATAAAGCAGATGATGGTAACCTTTATGCTATCAATCCTGAATCTGGTTATTTTGGCGTGGCACCGGGAACCAATTATAAAACCAACCCCAATGCCATGGAAAGTATAAAGGCCAATACCATTTTTACCAATGTGGCATTGACAGAAGACGGCGATGTGTGGTGGGAAGGGATGACCAAAGAAATACCTGCGAACTTAACCGACTGGCACGGATTGCCGTATGATGCTGCATCAGGCAAACCTGCTGCACACCCTAACAGCCGCTTTACTGCACCCGCTCATCAAAACCCTGCAATTGATGCTCATTGGGACGACCCGAAAGGCGTGCACATTGAAGCCTTTATTTTTGGCGGAAGAAGAAGCAATGCAGTGCCATTAGTATATCAATCTTTTAACTGGTCATTTGGTGTATACTCTGCTGCCACCATGGGCAGTGAAATGACTGCTGCGGCATTTGGTGAAATTGGTAAAGTGCGGCGTGATCCTTTTGCTATGCTGCCTTTTATGGGTTACCACATGGGCGACTATGTAAACCACTGGCTGCAGTTTGGCAGGGCATTGCCTAACGCCCCACGCATCTTTAATGTAAACTGGTTCAGGAAAGATGAGGAGGGTAATTTCTTATGGCCGGGCTTTGGTGATAATATGCGGGTACTGAAATGGATTGTGCAGCGTGTGCATGGCGGTGCCAGCGCCGTGGAATGCCCGATAGGATGGATGCCCCGTTATGAAGATATGGACTGGAATGGCATGGATGATTTTACCAAAGAGAATTTTAAAAAACTGATGTCCATAGACAGGGAATTATGGAAACGGGAATTGTTCTCACATGAAGAATTGTTTGAGCAGTTGTATGATAAACTGCCGAAAGAATTCTTTTTTATTCGTGAATTATTGCTGAGTGCACTGTGGCGTTCACCCGCGCACTGGGCACTGCAGCCGGAGTATATTTAATTGAACATTGAAAATAGAACATTATTAATAAGGCTCAATAATCAATACTCAATGTTCAAATGCGCATAACGATTGCCTGCTGAATTTTTAACCAAAATCATTTTTTATGAATTGGTTTTTTCAGCTCTTCAACCAGCCGTCTGTGGCACAGTCCATAGTGGTGTGCTGCTTAGTTATTGCCATTGGTATGGCGATGGGAAAAGTAAAAATGTTCGGCATCTCCTTCGGTATTACCTGGGTGCTGTTTGCCGGGCTAATTTTTTCTTACTGCGGAGTAACCATCGATCAACAGACAGAAAGTTTTGCCAAAGACTTTGGTTTAATATTGTTTGTATACGCCATTGGGCTGCAACTGGGCCCGGGCTTTTTTGCCTCGCTTAAAAAAACTGCACTGGGCAATAATATGCTGGCAGCCGCAGTGATAGTATTGGGCGTATGTATCACTATTATTTTCTTTTTTGCAGGTAAAACTGGTATACCCGTATTAACCGGTGTATTAAGTGGTGCGGTAACCAACACGCCCAGCCTTGCTGCTGCACAGGCTGCAGTGAAGGATTTACATGTAGCTAATACCGACCCCAGTTATATCACACTGGCTTACGCTGTGGCCTACCCATTTGCAGTAAGCGGTATTATTGTTTCCTTCATCTTACTTAAAAAAATATTAGGGATAGATATTGAAAAAGAAAAAGAAATACTGCGTAAACTGCACTATGCCCAGTCTGGTCACCTGGCCTCAGTAAATATTCAGTTGGAGAACAGGCAATTGCTGGGTAAACCTATACGCCGGATATTTGAATTACTGAACGAGCCGGTGATTATTTCCCGGTTGTTGCAAAACGGAACCGTTATTACACCCAACCCTGATACGATGTTAACAGAAGGTGACGTACTGTTAGTGGTGGCGCCTAAAAAAACACTGGAGAAAATGAAAATGCTGGTGGGTGCAGAAACTGACGTCAACCTGAAAGCTGCTGCATCCGGCAGTTTGGTATCCGGTAAAATTGTAGTAACCAAAAGCAGTATCACACACAAACGGATTGGCGATATTGAATTGCTGCATCATGCTCCCATAACCATTACACGTATTAAACGCTCCGGCATTGAAATGATCGCACATGGCAATTCATTTTTACAACTGGGCGATACTATTACCGTGGTGGGCAATGAAAACAGTGTGCACCAGTTTACCGAAGCAGTAGGTAATTCTTTGAAACGATTAGAAGTGCCTGACCTGGCCCCGATATTTTTAGGAATTGTATTGGGCGTGATACTGGGCAGTATACCTTTCCATATACCCGGCATGCCTGCAGCAGTGAAAATTGGTATTGCAGGTGGCCCGTTGATTGTGGCATTAGTGCTGAGCCGTTTTGGTAACCACATCTATTTAAATAATTACACCACCAACAGTGCTAATTTGATTTTACGCGAAGTGGGCATTGCATTATTCCTGGCCTGTGTAGGTTTGGGCAGCGGGCATCACTTGTCAGAGGCGTTTACCAGTGGTGTGGGTTACAGCTGGATTGGTATGGGCGTCTGCATTACTATGATACCACTGCTGATCATTGGCATAGTAGCTAAAAAACTTTTCCGTAAAACTTATTTTGAAATATGCGGTTTGCTGGCAGGGTCTTATACCGATCCACCTGCATTGGCCTTTGCTTTAAAGATGGCAGGTAACGATATCCCATCCACTACTTACGCTACAGTATACCCGTTAAGTATGATACTGCGCATTTTATTCGCACAATTGCTCATACTGTTCTTTTCTTAACCCTAAAAAAAATATTGTATGCAAACCAGGATTATACCTTCAGCAAAGTTGCTGTGGCTTATTATATGTTTGTTTTTATTACAATCACTGCAGGCGCAGGAAAAACAAATCAAAACACAAACACAGGCATGGATAAGTGTGAACAACACGGTGAGGCTCACGAGCCACTGGGGTTTTGTGGCCGATGTACATGTGCGCCGCAATAATTTTTTTGCAGACCCCAGCTTTTTTTTCATCCGCGGTGGTATGAATTACTGGTTGAAGGATAACATTACTGCCACACTGGGTTATGCCCGCATGTGGGTGGCGCCCACGGTACCGGGCTGGCATCATTTTGCTGTGGAGAACAGGTTTTACCAGCAGTTCCAGGTGATTACCAAAACCAAAAGGTTGGTACTGTTTAACCGGCTGCGGAATGAACAGCGCTGGCAGCAAAAAATTGTGGCAGACAATTTTATTCATCAAAATAAATTTACTGACCGTATACGCTACTTGCTGAGTGCGAATGTGAAAGTGCTCAGCAATAAATGGTTGCCCTCACCAGTGGTGAGCGACGAAATTGCATTCCAGTTTGGCAAAGAAGTCATCTATAACACTTTTGATCAGAACCGTGCTTTTGTTGGCCTGAAACAAAACATCACCAAAGATTTAAGTGCAGATATTGGTTATATGTGGCTGTACCAGCAACTATCCAGCGGCTACCAGTATTACAGCAATAAAACTTTCCGTTTGTTTTTTTATTTTATGCCGGATTGGAGGAGGAAGGGAGGTAGGTAGTTAATTGATTGATTGGGCTATTAGGTTATCGGATGATTAATTGGTGATTGAAGATGGGCAGGCTAAAAGGGGGAGCTAAATTTTCGTAGTGTTTAATTCTATATTTTTGGTTTTGTTTATTAATCAACATCAATATGTAATGATGTTGTTGAGTATTTAATCATCTTTTTAATCAATACCATCTGTGAGCATCAGCCTTACGAAGAGTTTGCCAGGCAATGTAGCAGCGTGCTGCAGGAAATACAGCCGGCATTTATACAATGTTTCAGCATTGATCATTATGCAAACTGGTTTTATAACCATTCTACAAATGAAATAAGCCTTTGTTTATGATGAAGGATATGCCAGGCTGCTAAAGGGGCTTGATAATTGCCACCTGAATCCGGTTGCAAATAATTTTATTATCTTCATTCCTGTAATAATTGTGCGGCAGTTCCCGGCAGAAATGTTGCAATTTGTCCCGCTTTATAACTTATTTAAACATGAAAAAAATCATTGGTACCCTGGAGTTGTTTTTTTGCCTGCTGCAATGGCCGGTGTTTATTATTAAAATCGGCAACGGAAAAACAAAAATAATTAAGGGGAATGTGAAGTATGGTTTTATGACGGCATGCGAAGAAATTATACAGCGTAATGGTGGAGATTCAGGTTGTATCTATGCTGTTCGCAGGCCTTATGACAAGCCAGTGTTAAAAGTAAGCCATTCTGTACCTGCTGACGTATTGCAGCAACTGCGAAATGTTTGGGCGCAGTATGCTTAACTGGTTGTTCTCTTTTATAGTAACAGTTTGACATGGTTAGACGCAGAAAATCTATAATCATTTTTTTGATTCTTGCAATTGTCCTGTTGTTGCTTTTTGTGATATGTTGCGTTTTTAAATTCGTGCACACTCCTGTAGCTGAGCAGCGGGATAGCTATGTGTACGATCTTCCCTATAGTAAAGGCGTTTCTTATAAAGTGGTTCAGGGCTACGGCGGATTATTCTCTCACACTTATACTGCTGCCATTGATTTTGAAATGCCTGAAGGAACAGAAGTTTGTGCGGCACGGGATGGTGAAGTGTTTGCCTATAAAGATAACAGTAGTGAAGGCGGTCCTTTTTCTAAATACAAAGACAAAGCCAATTACCTCATCATTAAACACAGTGATGGCAGCTTTGGATGTTACTGGCATTTGCAAAAAAATGGTGTGCTGGTAAAGAAAGGTAAAGTTTCGAAAGGACAGGTGATTGCTTTAAGCGGAAGCACCGGTTATGTGCTGGCACCGCATTTGCATTTCTCTGTAAAAATTAAATTGAATTATGATGAAGATGCGTATGTGAGAACAGTGTTTGCGACGGATAAAGGTATTGTTGAGTTGAAAGAGGGAAGTTGGTATGAGAAAATGTGATCTGTAATTCCTGTGAGGAACGAAGTCTTTATAATGCTGATTGTAAAGCAGAGAGTTTATCATTGGTATTGTTTGATGGGCAAATTATTTGTAACCCACATTGCAATAATAATAGAAATCTAAGCTGTAAAACATATATTTAATTAGCCAGTACAAAAACCCCAATGGAGAAGATCATTTTAACTTTAAAGTGTATTGATTTATTTTCCCCATAACATTAAGACTGAACTTTTAGAATAAAAAAGGTGATTTTCACGTTGCCAGCGTTTGGGGCATCGCTTATATTTGAAAATTGAAATTTTTAATATTGTACAGGGAATTTAAAAAAGCAGAAAATGATAGATAAAATCAAAAGAGCACTACTGGGATTGCTTGAGTCGCCTGCTCCCGATACTGTAATAAATATGGGGCATGAAAATAAATCAGGAGATAAAAGCTTTACTGCCCGGGTTGCTTACAATGATAGTGGTAAACCTGCAATATCGCTTTTGTCATTTAGCGGGTATAAAGAACATTACCTTTTATCCAGGTTTCGAGCTGTATCAAATGAGTTATTCAATAGTGATGAATTAGATGCACAATCAGGCGATATTGTTTTGACACGGCAACTTATTGACAACGCACCGGCTTCCGGCACTGTTATAAGCTTAAGTTCTTCTGTGCGTATTTATTCAGTAAACGGAGGTATTCTTTCGTGCAATGGAAAAGAGTTGGGAAACAGTTTCCAGGCAAGATTTATTAAACTACTTAATGGAAAGTGCGATGCAGATGCTGCGATAACAACATACAGTCAATTTAAACTTTTGTAACATGAAATTTTTAAGACATACTGCTGCAATTCTGGTAATCATTTTTATCCAGACTTCCTGTAAAGCGCCACAACCTTTGCTTAGTAACCATGAAAAGGGTACATATAATTATAACACCACCAACGCCGATGTTGTGAATGTAACAGTGAGCGTACTGCCTTTAGTAAAACCAACGGAAGAACCGGAAAAGCCTAAAACCTTCCTGGATTTAAAGGATTCTTTGCCGCAAATTTATTTAAAACTCCTTGCAGCAAAAGAGCCCGATCCTGTTAAATTCATGAGTTATCTTTCAAAGCCTCTGATTGGTGTTGATAAAAAACCTGATGAAGGCAAACCTACGGATTACACCAAATATAAATTACGTTTTGTTTTTACCAACCTAAAAAAATATTATAACGATAAGATTTTTATGCACCCGAATACGAGGCTGGAATTTTTAACTACCTCCCTTGGTATTCCTTCTGCAAGCAGTATTACATTCTATAATATTGATAAATTGGAAAACGAGTTTGATGAAATTGATCTTGGGTCATTAACAAGAGACCAAACAGTTACCCTGAATACAAAAATTTCGGGCGAAGCAGGATTTGGAAATTCTGTTTCAAATGTAACGGGTAATAAAAATACCAAAACTACTGGAATTGGCTCTTCCGGAAAACAAAGTGTTTATGACGAAAACGGGAACGTTATTGGTACTATGGATAACTCAGGTAATTTTACAGGAACCAGTGAAAACAGCAAAAATAGCACTATCGGGTCTCAATCCAGTCTTAAAGCAAATGCAGAGGCCAGTTATATGAATACAGAAACCATTAAGGAAGCAATAGCAGTAAAATTAAAACGTCTGCGTACTGGCTTTAATTTTTCCCCAAAGAATTTGACCATTGCGCAAAGAGGCAGACCGATGGGCGATATTTCGGATAATATCTATGTAACAACTACACTTTCGGTTGCAGACCCAATCAATGTTTTGCCAACAAGGGTATATGATTTCGGAGGCCCATTCAATCAAACAGGAAATCCGATAAAAGCTGATGAACTAACTTTTACCAGCCGGTTGGTGAACTTCGTGCCTTGCGATGCAGCTACTACCATTAATTTAACCACCAGCTATGAAGGTGCTATAAGGGTGGTTGATAATGACAGCAACGATCCCGGGGAGCATGCACTGGAATATGATGATAAGGTGACATTTTACAAGTTTAAGAATGATAAGGATGGAACAATAGAGCTGGATAAAAATGTGTATTGCAAAGATGCGTTTATCATTACGGCTAAGAATGCGGCGAATGACAGGTTTATATTAAACATCGCTACACCTGTTTCAGAAGAGCTGAATATTTTTGTAGACGATAATCCAAGACTTTTTTTGAGTTGGGTACTTAATCAGATAGAAAAGCAGAACGCAGCAGATCTTAGTACCACTAAGTATAGTATGTATTTTGAAAATACACGTACACATGATAAGATATATTTGGTAAAAGCTGGTATGACTACCACTGATCTTACTGCATTAAGAGGCCTGGTTAATATTAATCTGGAGAAACGAAGGCCATAAGGTGAAAAGGGGTGCCAAGCAGAAAAAGTTTGAAATGGCAGGAAAGGCAATATTTGTATATTGAAAATTGAGCATTGAAAATTGAACATGTAAGGCTAAATACTCATTATCCAATGCTCAATACGCGGCATAGCCCTGCTGCAATTGTTCAATCAGTTTTGTCCGCAGCACATCATCAATAAAAGCTGCATTCAGCGCATTCAAATTGCATTGATAGAAATCTTTCACAGTCCAGCCAAAATGCTGCTGCAGCCTTTCATATTCTTTGCTTAAAGAAATATTGGTGATGGTTCGGGTATCGGTATTTACATTCAATGATACGCCGGCTTTGTATAATGCATCAATGGGATGTTGTGTGTACGTGTCATAAATATTGATCTGCACATTACAAGTGGGGCACAGTTCCAAATGAATACGGTGTTGTTTTAAATGTTCCACCAGTTTCGCATCTTCATAACTTCTTGTGCCATGGCCAATGCGTGTCGGTGCAAAATGCTGCAATGTCTCCCATACACTTGCTGCGCCTTTAGCTTCACCGGCATGGGCCGTGCAGGGAATATTTTTTGTCTTGGCGTATTCAAATGCTTTGATGTGATTGCTTATGGGGTACCCGGCTTCATCACCAGCAATATCAAAGCCCACTACGGTGGTCCCTTTAAATTGCTCCACCAGTTGAACGGTGTGCATACTTTCTGCTTCAGCGTAATGACGGAGAGTGCACAGAATTAAACGGGCTTCAATACCTGTTGTTGCAATAGCATCTGCAGTGGCACTTTCTACGGCTTGTATTACTTCGTACGTTGTTAATCCCTTTTCCGTATGCAGTAATGGCGCAAAGCGGATTTCTGCATAGATAATATTGTCTGCTGCCAGTTGCTTGAATAAATCATGCACTACCAATTGCAATTGTTCTTTGGTTTGCATGAGTTTGTATCCATTAACGGCACGGGTTAAAAAATCAGCAAGGTCTTTAAACTTTGCAGGGCCAATAAAATTATTTTGGTAGAATGATTCAGTTATTGACGGATCAATCTGCTGCACAACTTCATAACTGAGCGAGCAATCCAGGTGAAGGTGCAACTCCACTTTAGGTAAAGTATGTAAAGCGTTCATTAGTTTAAAAGAGATAAAATGTCTGTAATGTTTTTCAACTGTTTGAATTCAGGATGCTCAAGGGTGAGTTCTACTTTTTCATGCTCCCAAGTGGTATGGTAAGGAATATGGAATGCATGCCCGCCAACTGCAAGCACAGGTAGTATATCTGATTTTATTGAATTGCCGATCATTAAAAATTCCTCCGGTGCAATATCTAAATGTTTGATGAGTTTGATGTAATCTGCCTCTCTCTTATCACTCATAATTTCAGTATGATGAAAATAATGATCAATACCTGATTTTTTCAGCTTGCGTTCCTGGTCGAGCAAATCGCCCTTGGTAGCCACTACCAAACGGTATTTACCTTCAAGTGCTTTCAATACCGTTTCCACGCCATCTAACAATTCAATCGGTTTTTCCAGTAATTCTTTTCCAAATACAATTACTTTTTCTACAATTTCATTTCCTGTAGTATTATTGGTAATCTTCAATGCAGTTTCTATCATAGAAAGCATGAATGCTTTTACGCCATAGCCATATAAAGGCAGGTTCTGCATTTCCACTTTAAATAATTCCTGTGAGGTGGTATGTTGTGGTAAATAATCTTCCAGCAGGGCAACGAATTTTTTTTCTGTTTCCTGGAAGTAAGGTTCATTCACCCAAAGGGTATCATCTGCATCAAATGCAATTACTTTAATGTTCATCTTATTTCAATGTTGCTATACTTCTTTTTGTTTGGTATACTTTCTCCATTTTTCAATCACTGCTTCCATGTCTTCCGGTAAAGCACTGTCAAAGAAAACGTCTTTTCCTGTTTTAGGATGTTTAAAACCCAGTTCTTTTGCATGCAGTGCATGGCGCTTGCAAATGGCGAAACAATTATCAACAAACTGTTTGTATTTGGCAAAAACAGTGCCCTTTACAATTTTATCGCCGCCATAAAAATCATCGTTAAATAAAGGATGGCCGATGAGCTGCATGTGCACGCGGATCTGGTGCGTACGGCCGGTTTCCAACCGGCATTCTACTAACGTTACATAATTAAACCGTTCCAGCACTTTATAATGGGTAATGGCATCTTTACCATGTTCACCATCAGGATAAGCTGCAAATAATTTTCTGAAACGCTGGTGCCTGCCCACGTGTGCAACAATGGTGCCTTCTTCTTTTTCAAAATCGCCCCATACCAATGCTATATAACGGCGGTGTACGCTGTGGTCAAAAAATTGTTTCGCCATTTTAGTCATTGCCTGTTGTGTTTTGGCCATCACTAATAAGCCCGAAGTATTTTTATCTATACGATGCACCAAACCAAAGCGGCTGAGTTCAGTTTCTTTTAAACCAGGATTTTGTTGTAACAAATGATAAGCTACTCCGTTTACCAACGTGCCATTCGGGTTACCACTGCCAGGGTGCACCACCATGCCTGCAGGTTTGTTGATGATCAGGATATCATCATCTTCATACTGGATATTCAGCGGAATATTTTCCGGTATAATATCTGTCGATTCAGGTGAGCGGTCATCATAAACGATAATGCGGTCGTTCGGTTTTACTTTATAATTGCTTTTAACGGCTTTATCGTTTACGAGCACCATTTCATCATCAATAGACTGTTGTATCTTATTGCGAGTGGCACCTTCAATGCGGCTCATTAAGAATTTATCAATACGCAGTGGTTCCTGGCCTTTGTCTATAACAAGGCTTAGCCGCTCGTAAAGCTCGTCGGTTTCCTGTATATCCTGTTCTATGATGTTGTTGTTCATTTTGTGAATGTGAATGGGCAATGGTGAATGGTCAATTGTCAATGGTGAATTGTTTTTGCTCAGTAATGTTAGTAATCAATAATCAAATTCCTAATCCCCAATCCCCAATCCCTAATTCCTTGTCCCTTGTCCCTTGTCCCTTGTCCCTTGTCCCTTGTCCCTTGTCCTTAACTCATTATCTTTGCAAATTAAAACATTGCCGTGGATAAGCGCCAAGTGATCTGTAAAGATTTAGGGATTATTGAATATAAAGCTGCCTGGGATTACCAGGAAAGTTTATTGCATAAAAATGTAGCCATCAAATCTGCACTGCGTGAAAAAGAAGATACCGGCCAGTTGGTTTTGCCCGATGGATTTGACTGGTTGCCGGATGAACCGGTGCAGACACAGGATTATTTCTTATTCTGCGAACATCCAGCAGTGTATACTTTGGGTAAAAGCGGCAACATCAATAACGTACTGATGAGCGAAACGGAACTGGAAGAAAATCACATCCAGTTTTTTAACACCAACAGGGGAGGTGATATCACTTTTCATGGACTGCAGCAGGTGGTGGGTTATCCAATTCTTGACCTGGAACACTATTATACTGACATTGGCCGCTATTTGCGTAACCTGGAAGAAGTAATCATTTTGACAATTGGTGAATACGGTATTAAAGGCGACCGCAGTGCGGGGGAAACCGGTGTTTGGATTGAGCCCAATGTGCCGGGCAAAGAGCGTAAAATATGCGCTATTGGTGTACGCTGCAGCAGGTGGATCACCATGCATGGTTTTGCATTGAATGTAAATACAGACCTGAGTTATTTTAATCACATCATTCCCTGCGGTATTCAAAACAAACAGGTTACTTCTGTTGAAAAAGAATTGGGTTATAAAGTGGATTACGAAGAAGTGAAGGAAAAAATCAAATCCAATTTTTCAAAAGTATTTGATGTTGTATTGGTTTAACTTATTGCAGTTTCGCATCTTTCGGAATAAATAGTTTATTTTTTTCTATCAGTTTGCCGTTGTCAAAAACTTCAAAATAAAACCACCCTGCGTGTACAAAATTTACTTTGTCCAGTATAAGATAATCTTCACGCACTTTGGTGATCTCAAATAAAGGCGTTTCATTCTCTTCAAAGAATTTAACTGAGTATTTTTTTGTTTCTGCATCGGGCAATACAATCACCACATTATTATCTTTAGCAATAAAAATGCGCCTGCTGGGGTAAGTAATGATTTCAGTATTGGTATTGATTTGCGGCAGGTTGGTTTTAGGTTGTATAGCCGGGTTGGGATGTTTGGGATCATAAATTGGGTTGGCTGCATTTTTATTGCGCCCTTTGGTTAATGGATTAAATGCCGTGTCCGGAAAATCGCCTCCGGCAATTGCCTGGCCACCGGGCAAAGGCTTTCCGGGTTCCTGCCAAATAGTTTCTGTATATTCTTTGTATGGCCTTGCCACTTTACTGAATTGATACGTGCCTCCTTCGAATGAAACAAAAACGCGGTAGTACATTTTATTATAAGGCGGCTTTACATCTGCATAACCATTTTCTGCATTTTGTGGATTTAATACCGAACCGATTGTGGTATAATTTTTTAAACTGTCATAAGAACGCTGGATGCTGATGTTGGCAACCGGCATTTTATAATTGTTCACCCAGCTGACAACAATCTGTCCGCTTAAATTTTTTACAGTAATGGAGGGAAGCGTGTCCTGTGCCCGGAGGGTAACGGCGGAAAGGCAAAACAGTATAGTAATAGTTATAATCCCTCTGTGCATATTGAATTTACAGGATAAGCTGGATAATTGATGTTACAAATATACTGCTCAAAGCAATAGTTAGAACAACAATGAACCGGCAGGCAGCGAATTATTGCCCTGCAGGCCGCCGGTATGCAGGCATAAAATCCTGCTGCCCGGTTCAAAACAGTCCTGCATAATTTGGTCGAATATTGCATATAACATTTTGCCGGTATACACAAAATCGGTGGGTATGTGGTATTGTTGCCAAATACTGTTCATGAATTGCAATAATGAAGCGTTGTATTTGGCATATCCACCGAAATGATATTGATCCAGTATGGTGATTTGTTCTTTATGATAATGGTCGCCGCATAAAAAACGCAGGCGGTCTTCAACATCATGCATGTTTTTCAAAACCGGGATAAGCATTATTTTTTCTTTACCGCAGGATGATAACAGGCCCGCCGCTGTTGTGGCTGTGCCCGTTGCAGTGGCAATATGTGTATACCAGTTACGTTCAAAAAGCGATGCTATCAGTGCAGCCCCCTTTGCACCCGAGGGATGATAACCACCTTCAGGAATCATGATGTGTGAGCCAAACTTTTTTTCATAACCGGAAAGTGATGCTTCACTGTCTTTTTCACGATAAGCTTCCCGTGATATAAAATGCAGTTGCATTCCGTATGCCATACATTGCTGTAAAGTATGCGATAGTTCATTCGCAGCTTCACCCCTCACAATGCCAATGCTTTTTAAACCCAGTTCCCGTGTTGCAAATGCGGTAGCCACCAGGTGGTTGGAAAAAGCGCCACCAAATGTCAATATAGTTTGATGCGCCGATTCTAGTGCATCTGTTAAAAAAAATTGCAGCTTGAAAAGTTTATTGCCAGATACTACTGGATGTATTTTGTCGAGTCTTAAAACAGACAACGTAATATTTTTTTGTTGCAGTAACTCATTATTAATGTTGTCCACAGCGGCATTAAAAATATTAAAAAACATTTTTATTAAAATTGGTGGTTTATATTAATTTCGTTCTGTAAAATTCGACTATTCATTCCTCATTTTTAATTTAAGTTATTAATGCAACCCACACTTTTAGTTTTGGCCGCCGGTATGGCCAGCCGCTACGGCAGTATGAAACAAACGCAGGGTTTTGGCCCCAGTGGCGAAACCATTATGGAATATTCTATTTATGATGCCATCCGTGCAGGCTTTGGCAAAGTAGTTTTTATTATCCGTAAAGATTTTGCCGAAGGGTTTAAAAACACATTTGAACCTAAACTGAAAGGAAAGATCAAAACAGAATATGTGTACCAGGAAATGGATTCCTTCCTGGATGGTAAACCTGTTCCCGAAGGCAGAACAAAACCCTGGGGGACCGGCCATGCAGTGCTGTGTGCTAAGGATGTGGTCAAGGAACCTTTTGCAGTAATTAACGCTGATGATTTTTATGGCAGTGATGCTTTTGCAAAAGCTGCCGGGTTTATGAATACAGACTGTAATGATAAAACTTATTCTATTATTGGATATGAACTGGCGAAAACTTTAAGCGATCATGGTACTGTAAGCCGTGGTGTGTGCGAAGTGGATGCAGCCAATAACCTGGTAAGCATTAATGAACGCACCAAAATTTACCGTGATGGTGATACCATTTATTATGAAGATGATAACGGTAAACATATAGTGCCGTTCCACTCCAGTGTATCAATGAATTTCTGGTGTTTCCACCAATCTTTATTCCCGGTTACAGAAAAACTGTTTCATGAGTTTGTAGCTGCGAATTACGAAAATTTGAAAGCAGAATTTTTTATTCCCATCATCGGCGATGCTTTCATCAAAACTCCAGGTAATAATATTAAAGTAATACCCTGCTCATCACAATGGTTTGGGGTAACCTATAAAGAAGATGCACCCGTAGTTAAAGCCAGTATAGATCAACTGGTGGCAGACGGGGAATATCCAACAGATCTTTGGAAATAATGATGCAGGTTTTTTAAATAAGCATAAAGGCTTCACATTTGTGAAGCCTTTATGCTTATTTTTTCATGGGGAAATTTCTTATTGATAACTCTTGATCAGGAAAACGCAGTTGTTTACTTTCTTCACCTGCTGCACCCTGTCAAGGTTTTTAATGGAGTTTACAGTATTTAATTTGATGTCAGCATAAGATGTATCTTTTTTTAATGCATCCATCACATTAAAAATATAACGGGACTTCACTGCGAATACAGCTCCGTTACCTTCTGCCTTTTTTGTAAGAATACCTATAATGTCACCATTTTTATTGAGAACTGGTCCGCCGCTGTTGCCATGATCAGCAGCAATAGCTATCTGGTAAGTAAGCGTATCGCCTTTGTTGCCTGTTTCGCTGCTCATATAACCTTCATTATATACAATGTCATCTTTTGGAAAACCAACGGTATAAATAGGTTCGGCAAGATTTACAGAGTTGCTGATGCCATACGGTAAAATTTTCACCGGAACATAGTCTTTGTCTGCAATTTTTAAAACTGCTATATCCCGCTGGTCATCACGCATACATACTTCTGCATAAAATTGCTGGCCTTTATCATTTGTGGCGATGATCGTTTTACCTTTTAGAACGTGGTTATTGGTAATAAGGTAACCCTGCCCATCAATTAAGAAGCCTGTACCGCCGGAAACAAGTGTAAACTTGGGGTCAATCTTACCTTTAACTTCCCTGATTTCATTATTTGCTTCCTTTACTTTTTTATCAAGGTCAGTAAATTTTCTGTTCAGTAATTCAATCTCAGAGTTGGGTTGTTTATTGTTGTACACAGAAGTTACACCAGCTGTAATGAGCGATACAAAACCAGCAATAGTAGCTGCTACAGCAGCAATGCGCCTGTAGCGTTTCCATAAATAAACCACTTTGGCTTTGCCTTTCAGTTTGGCCGGGCTGATAACACCTTCTTCAATCAGCCTGGTTTCCACTTCCACCAGGTTGTGTTTAAAGTTTTTAGTACTACCGAATTGATCCAGTTCATTTAAAAAATAAGTATGCTCTACTACCAACTGGTCAATCTCCGGATTTTTTTTGCGCATTTCTTCCAGGAAGGTACGTTCTTCAGCAGACATTTCTCCCCTGAGATACCGTTCAACCGCGTCTAATAATAAAATGTCATCCATGGTATTTATGATCCGTTTTTATATTGTGCAAAGAATAATTTTTTCAACCGCATCAGGCATTTATACTTTTGGGTTTTTGCATTGTCTGCATTGGTGTACCCAAATTCTGCCGCTATTTCCTGCATGTGCTTTTTCTGAATATAATAAGCATCCAGGAGGCTCTTGCAGGGTTCCCCGATTTTACTCATGGCATTTTCCATAAGGGTGAAATCGGCGTTTCTTTTCTCATGCTGCTCCATATCTTCATCTACTACAACTGTATTTTCAGCATGCTCCAGGTTACCATTAAAACGGTGCATCTGGTTCAATCTTTTCAGCCAGAGCCGCCTGCAAACCGAATAAACATAGGTTTTAAGCTGGCTGCTGAGTTCGAATTGCTCTGTCCTGGCCTTATCAAATAATACGATCATGGCTTCCTGGAAAATATCCCTCGCATCGTCATAAGTGCCATTGTTATTCAGTATAAAAGCCTGAATCATAGCATAATTCGACCGGTAAATGCTTTCAATGGCCTGTTTGTCGTTAGCTGCTAATCCCTGTAAAATCAGTTTATCTTCTTCTAAAGTACTCACCGGGGTAATATTAATACGTTAAGTTTTTATTGGTAACCCAAAACAACGAAAAAAAAATTAATAAAATAATGGGTTACCTTTTTTAAATCGGGGTATAAACCTGAAATTATAATTTTAAAAATTAAACAAACAAAAATGAAAAAAGTATTTTTAGCAATCGCAGTAGCTGCCGTTTTCACAGCTTGTAACAATGGTGAAGCTTCTTCAACTGCAAAAGACACCACAGCTACTACGAAAGACACTACAGCTGCAATGAAAGACACTACAGCTGCAATGAAAGACACTACAGCTGCAATGAAAGACACTACAGCTGCTAAGAAAGATACAACTAAGAAAATGTAATCTTTAACCGGCCTAAAACATTGCTTGATTCATTGGTCGGTTTTATATAAATTTTTAATTTGGCAAGCAATCGTTAAAGTCCCTCTTATTTTTAGGAGGGATTTTTTTTGTTCATTTAAAAATATTGCCCTACTTTTGAAATTCAATGATCAGCAAAGGCAACCATAGCTTTTTTTATTTTAGCTACTATTTTACAAATAGGCCGGGATGCTTTTGTTAAAACTGAAATACTTAAACAGACTAACATAAAAAAGGATCCCGGCTAAAAAGCCGGGATTTTTTTTGTCATTTTTTATGAATAAGAAAATATCCATCCAGGGTTTTGAAGGCAGTTTTCACCAGGTGGCTGCCCAGCAGTTTTATGGCAAAAGCACAGCGGTAATTTGCTGTGCAACATTTAAAGAGGTTGTAAAAATAGCTGCAGATAAAAAGCAAAGCGATGGTGGAGTAATGGCTATCGAAAATTCCATTGCCGGCAGCATCTTACCCAACTATAACCTCTTACTCAAAAGTAATCTTACCATTATTGGAGAAGTGTACCTGCAGATCAAACAAAATCTTTTAGTGAATCCCGGAGTTTCTTTGGAAGACATCAAAGAAGTTCATTCTCACCCTATGGCTATTCAGCAATGTTTTGGTTTTTTAGATAAATATAACTGGAGGCTGGTGGAAACGGAAGATACTGCCCTCAGCGCCAAACATATTCACCAGCATAAGAACAAACATGTTGCCGCTATTGCCAGTAAATTGGCGGCAGACTTGTATCAACTGGATGTGATAGCCCCCAATATCCATACCCTTAAAAATAATTATACCCGTTTCCTTATCCTGCAACGGCAAAACGAAGCAGCAGCAACCACGGGCGCCGATAAAGCATCTATAAATTTCTCTACTGATCATTCTAAAGGAAGCCTGGCAAGGGTACTTACCAAAATTGCAGAAGAAGGCATCAACCTATCCAAACTGCAAAGCATGCCTATACCGGGCAGCGATTTTAAATACTCCTTTCATGCCGATATGGAATTTGAACATGTTGATCAGTTTCGCCATGTTATTGAATTGATACAACCTTTAACGGAAGGATTGACTGTATTGGGGATTTATAAAAATGGGAAAATAAAGAATACTAATTGAACTTTGAACACCGATTAAAACGAATTACACGAATTATCCGGATAGGAGTGAATAATTAAATGCTTCAGAAAACAATGGAAACAGCAAAAAGATTAGATGGAATTGGAGAATACTATTTCTCTCAAAAATTACGGGAAATAGATGCAATGAATAAAGCGGGTAAGAACGTGATCAGCCTTGGTATTGGCAGCCCGGACTTACCACCACACCCCGATGTAATTAAAGTATTACAGGAAGAAAGTGCTAAACCGAATACACACGCTTACCAGAGTTATAAAGGCAGCCCGGTATTGCGGCAGGCTTTTGCCAAATGGTATAAAAAATGGTATAAAGTGGATTTAAATCCCGATACAGAATTATTGCCACTCATTGGCAGTAAAGAAGGCATCATGCACATTTGTATGACGTATTTGAATGATGGCGATTTTGTATTGATCCCCAATCCCGGTTATCCCACGTATAAAAGTGCGGCTGCCATTGCAGGCGGCAAATGCATTGAGTATAATCTTACCAAAGAAAATAACTGGCTGCCCGATTTTAAAGAACTGGAAAATAATTTATACCTCAACAGGGTGAAGCTGATGTTTGTGAATTATCCGCACATGCCAACGGGGCAATTGCCCACAACGGCTATGTTTGAACAATTAGTGGCATTTGCAAAAAAATACAACATACTTATTGTGCATGATAATCCATACAGTTTTATACTGAATGATATGCCTGTGAGCATGCTGCACACAACAGGTGCAAAAGATTGTGTGATAGAACTCAACTCATTGAGTAAATCGCATAATATGGCGGGGTGGCGCATTGGTGTTTTGAGTGGTGCAAAAGAAAAAATTGATGAAGTGCTGCGGTTTAAAAGTAATATGGACAGCGGTATGTTTCTTCCATTGCAATTGGCCGCAGCAAAAGCACTGGAGCTGGAACAGGATTGGCACGACAGCATTAATGCTATTTATAAAAAAAGAAGAACAAAAGTATTTGAATTATTGGCGCTGCTGCAATGCGGTTACACCACTGACCAGGCAGGCATGTTTGTTTGGGCTGCCATACCAACAACATACAAAGATGGTTATGCATTAAGTGATGAAGTGTTGTATAATGCGCATGTATTTATTACGCCCGGTGGAATATTTGGCTCGGCCGGTGAAAAATATGTAAGAGTCAGCTTGTGCTGTACTGAAGAAAATATTACAGCTGCCATTCAAAGAATAAAGGACAGTAAAAAAAATGTGGCTGTATAAATGAACAAATTTGTTCTGCAGCATAATGAAGAATATAAAATGAAACAAACAGAAAATATCAATTGGCCGGAAGATAAACAACTTGTTGCAGCCATAGTGGGTGTGGGTTTAATTGGCGGTTCCATGGCGCTGGCGTTAAAAGATAAAGGCATTGCCAAAAAGATCATTGGTGTGGGCAGGTCTTTAGCCAGTATGGACAAAGCAAAAGAACTGGGTTTGATAGATGAAGCTTTGCCTTTGGAAGATGCGATAAAACAAAGTGATCTCGTTTATGTGTCGATACCGGTAGATGCCACCATACCGGCAATGCAACAAATTATGGATTTGATACAGCCGCACCAGGTGGTGGTGGATGCAGGTTCTACCAAAGCTGCATTATGCGAAGCATTAAAAGATCATCCATTGCGTGCACAATTTGCAGCTACCCACCCGATGTGGGGTACAGAATACAGTGGCCCTGAAGCTGCAGTACGTGGTGCATTTGCAGGCAGGGCCTGCGTGATCTGTGAAAAAGAAAAAAGTGCAACTGGTGCATTGGAACTGGTGGAACAGATTTACCAACTGCTGGGCATGCACATTATTTATATGGATGCGGTGAACCATGATATACATGCGGCGTATGTAAGCCATATATCGCACATTACTTCTTTTGCATTGGCCAATACGGTTTTGGAAAAAGAAAAAGAAGAAGAAGCCATATTTGAAATGGCGGGTGGTGGTTTTGAAAGTACCGTAAGGCTTGCCAAAAGTAATCCTGCCATGTGGGCACCCATTTTTATGCAGAACAGGGAAAATGTTTTGGATGTTTTGAATGAACACATTTCACAGCTAAGAAAATTTAAAGCCAGTTTGGAAAAGGAAAATATGGAATTATTAACAGCACTGATGGAAAGTGCAAACAAGATCAGGCGGATCATAAAATAGTGGACATGATATCAATAATTGTCAGTACGGTTTTCTTTGGTTCTATGATAATGCAATTAGCAACTGGAGCAAAACTTTTTAGTGTATTAAAGCAGTTAAAAGATAAAAATGTTAAGATAAGCAGGTGGAGCAGGTATGCAGCAGAAAAGGATTTAAAACATACTTTACTTACTACTGACGATAAAGAGATAAAAGATATAGCTGCCCGTGCATTGAGTTTATATAAACAAAATATGCGGCTATTTTGGGGTAGTATAGTGCTGATTATTTTGGTATTCATTTTAAATGGAATTTTTAAATGGCAACAATGATATTCAGGGAAGCAACAATACAGGATATTGCGCAAATACAGGTAGTGAGGAATGCTGTAAAAGAAAATATGTTATCGAACCCAGCCTTGGTTACCGACCAGGATTGTGAAACTTTTATTACCAAACGTGGAAAAGGTTGGGTGTGTGAACAGGATGGTACAATTATTGGGTTTGCCATTGCTGATTTGGTGGATGATAATATCTGGGCTTTGTTTGTGCATCGCGATCATGATGGCAAAGGCATAGGAAAAAGACTGCACCAGTTGATGATGGACTGGTATTTCAGCCAGGGAAAAGAAAATGTGTGGTTAAGTACCGCACCAGGAACAAGGGCAGCAACATTCTACAGTATGCAGGGCTGGAGGGAAACTGGTATTTATGGTAAAGGAGAATTGAAATTTGAGATGAATGCCGGCGAATGGAAATTAAATCAACAATAGAAATTTTACCATGTGTCAATTGGAATCGTTCGGGGATAATAGTTGTCAACCAGAGTGTGTCGAAGGTGGTTATTTCTACTGCAACCCGGTTTCGGCAAGCTCAACCTGACAGCATTCAAATTGAGACATTAATAATAACTGAATTGAATAAACAAACATCATTTAATAATTAAAATGCTCTTATAGATTCTTCGCAGCAAATGAAGATAAGAGTGCCAACAATTATGCAGACAGCAACACAAACAATGAAAGAAGTAATGCAAAGCAAATGGAACAAACGTCCATTGATCATCAGCGGGCCATGCAGTGCTGAAACAGAAGAACAGGTTTTGGAAACCGCACAGCGTTTAGCCAATACCGGTAAGGTGGATGTTTTACGTGCCGGCATCTGGAAACCCCGTACCAAACCCGGCATGTTTGAAGGTATTGGTACCAAAGGATTACCATGGATGGCGAATGCAAAAAAGTTAACGGGCCTTCCCATTACTGTTGAAGTGGCTACAGCCAAACACGTGCAGGATGCCTTGCAGTTTGATGTGGATATGTTATGGATCGGTGCAAGAACAACAGTGAATCCATTCAGTGTACAGGAAGTGGCGGATGCTTTGCGTGGCGTTGATATTCCCGTACTGATCAAAAACCCCATCAACGCTGATTTGGAATTATGGAGTGGTGGCATTGAACGCCTGCAAAAGGTAGGCATCAAACAAGTAGGCATGATCCATCGCGGATTTGCTTCTTACGGCAATACAGAATTCCGCAATGCCCCCATGTGGCATTTACCTATTGAAATGAAACGCCGTTTTCCAGACATGCCCTTAATCTGCGATCCTTCGCATATTTGCGGTAACAGAACCATGTTACAATCTGTTGCGCAAAAAAGTATAGATCTTGATTTTGATGGCATCATGCTGGAATCGCATATCGATCCTGATAATGCATGGAGCGATTCGAAGCAGCAAATTACCCCGGAACGTTTTGCAGAAATGCTGGATGTTTTGGTGTGGAGGCATGAGAATACGGATGAAAAAGAATTTGTTTCTGCGTTAGCGAAACTGAGGGAACAAATCAATCACCTGGATGATGAACTGATGACGATACTCGGCCAGCGTATGAAGATTGCAGATAGAATTGGTGAATATAAAAAGAACAACAACATCACCATCCTGCAAACCAACCGCTGGAATGAAATTTTGGAGAAAGCGTATACCAAAGGTGAAAAATTAGGATTGAGCAAAGAATTCATCACCAAATATTATGATGCGATTCACCTTGAAAGTATCAATCACCAAAACAAGATCATGAACAGTTAATACCTGTTCAGCAACATCAACGAACTGCAATTATGACAACAATCGTTAACGATTACCCTGGTAAGCAGGTGCATTATTATTTTGATGCTTCTTTTTCTTACCTGGAAAAACTGGTGGTTAAGAACAATACCATCATCATTACTGATGAACATGTTTACCAGTTGCAACAGGAGAAATTTGCCGGATGGAAAACCATCGTGATCAAAGCCGGGGAGGAACATAAACAACAAACAACCGTTGATAAAATCATTGCAGAACTGATCAGGCTGGAAGCAGACCGCAAAACATGTATAGTGGGTGTGGGCGGCGGCGTGGTAACAGATATAGCAGGCTATGCGGCAGGTATTTACATGCGTGGGTTAAAATTTGCTTTTGTTCCCACTACAATACTGGCAATGGTGGATGCTTCAATTGGGGGTAAGAATGGCGTTGATGCAGGGGTTTACAAAAACTTAGTCGGCTTAATCCGGCAGCCTGAATTTTTATTGTATGATTATTCCTTGTTGCAAACATTGCCATTTGAACAATGGGTAAATGGTTTTGCAGAAATTATTAAACATGCCTGCATTAAAGATGCATTGATGTTTGCAAAGCTGGAACGTTTAACCCTGCACGATTTTACAACTGATACTTCTTTACTGGCAGAACTTATTGAACAAAATGTAATGATCAAAACCAATGTGGTGATTCATGATGAATTTGAACAGGGCGACAGGAAACTGCTGAACTTTGGCCATACGCTGGGCCACGCCATTGAGAACCTGCATATGTTATTGCATGGTCACGCCATCAGCATTGGTATGGTGGCCGCCTGCAATCTTTCAGAAAAACTGAATGGCTTTCATTACGATGATGCGATCAGGATTGTGAAACTGCTGGCTAAATATCATTTGCCTGTAGATGTGGAAACAGATTATGATAAAGTATTTGAAGTATTGAAGATGGATAAAAAGCGCAGCAGGAATGAAATTAATTTTATCCTGTTGAATAAAATTGGCGAAGCCACCATCAAACCCATACCCCTGGATTTATTACAGCAATATTTAAAAGAGATTATATAGTGATAGTTGAAATACAGCCTTCTGCAATTAGCGGAACAATAGCAGCACCCACCAGTAAAAGTTCTATGCAGCGGGCTTGTGCTGCAGCATTGTTACATGAAGGCACTACGCAAATCAATAACCCCGGAAAAAGTAATGATGATCTTGCTGCATTGGATATCATTCAGCATCTGGGTGCAACAATAACAATGCAGGATGATGGATCAATAGCGGTAACAAGTAGCGGTAACATAACACCGGTGAATGGAACGATCAATTGCGGTGAAAGTGGTTTATCTATACGAATGTTTACACCCATTGCAGCATTAAGTGATCAATCCATAACCATCAACGGAACGGGAAGTTTACTCACCCGCCCGATGGATTTTTTTGATGCCATACTTCCAAAGCTGGGTATTGAAGTACAATCCAATATCGGGTTATTGCCACTGCATATCAAAGGGCCGTTGCAACCTCAGCCGATTACTATTGATGGTTCATTAAGCTCACAATTTCTTACCGGCTTATTAATGGCATTTGCCAAAGCTGCAAAGGAACAGGTGCCAATCACCGTTATTGACTTGAAGAGTAAACCATACATTGACCTTACCATAAAAGTAATGGAGCATTTTGGTTATGCAGTACAAAATGACAATTACGAAGTGTTCACTGTTGTACCACAGTCCAACATACCGCAACGTATTTCTTATACAGTGGAAGGGGACTGGAGCGGTGGTGCATTTTTATTAGTTGCAGGTGCAATAGCAGGAAACATTACGGTGAAAGGACTTGATGTTGTATCAACACAGGCAGATAAAGCGATATTGAAAGCATTATCAGATTGCGGATGTTCATTATCAATCCAGGATACACAAATCAGTATTGGTCCGCCTGCAACGGGTGTGAATGCATTGCAGGCTTTTCATTTTAATGCAACAGATTGCCCGGATCTATTTCCGCCTTTAGTGGCATTAGCGGCATATTGCAATGGCACCACAGTAATTGAAGGGGTGAACCGGTTGGCACATAAAGAAAGCAACCGCGGTTTAACCCTGCAGGAAGAGTTTGGCAAGATGGGCATTGCCATTGAACTGCAGGGCGACATGATGATGATCAAAGGCGGCACGGGAATTAAAGGTGTGCCTGTGCATTCAAGGCACGACCACAGGATTGCCATGGCTTGTGCGGTTGCGGCATTGCAAGCCAATGGAAATACCGTAATTGAAAAAGCAGAAGCTGTAAATAAATCGTACCCGGAATTTTACAGACATTTAGAAATGCTGCATGCAGCAGTATCTTTACATCATTAAACTTTTGGCATGAATACTTTTGGAAGGTTGTTCAGGGTGCATATTTTTGGTGAATCGCATGGCGAATGTGTGGGCATTACCATTGACGGTTGTCCTGCAGGATTAACATTATCGCCAGAAGATTTACTGGCTGATTTGGAAAGAAGAAAAGGCGGTACACAAAAAGGCGCCACACCCAGGCAGGAAGAAGATTATCCCATTTTTAAATCGGGGGTATTCAACGGTAAAACAACCGGGTTTCCTATTACCATTTTATTTGAAAATAAAAATACCCGCAGCGAAGATTATAATAAGCAAAGAAGTATTCCGCGGCCGGGCCATGCTGATTGGGTGGCGCATCAAAAATTTGGTGGTCATGAAGATTATCGTGGTGGCGGGCATTTTAGTGCCCGTTTAACAGCTGGAATTGTTGCCGCTGGTGCGATTGCAAAAAAAATAATGCCTGCCATTCATATTCAAGCTGCCGTAATTTCCATTGCAGGAGAAACGGATTTGGAAAAAGGGTTACAAAAAGGTATTGATGCAAAAGATTCTGTTGGTGGCATTATTGAATGTAAAGCAACCAGTATTCCCGTTGGTTTGGGTGAACCTTATTTTGATTCGGTGGAATCTGCGTTGGCGCATATTGTATTTGCCATACCCGCTGTACGTGGTGTTGAATTTGGTACGGGCTTCGCTGCAGCCAGCATGTTTGGCAGCGAACATAATGATGCCATTGAAGATAT
>JAFDZS010000010.1:98087-98383 GCA_018266775.1 Bacteroidota bacterium
AAAAACCAATCATGCAGGCGGAATCGTAGGCGGCATTACTAACGGTAATGAACTCGTGTTCAGGCTGGCAGTAAAGCCCACATCATCTACACCCAAAACACAAAACAGTTTAAACTGGGATACCGGACTTACTGAAGATTTTTCTGTTAAAGGCAGACATGATCTCTGTGTAGCCTTACGGGCACCCGTAATTGTTGAAGCAGTTACCGCGTTAGTGCTGGCAGATTTTATGTTGCTGGAAGGAAAGGTGGGGAGGGTGGTTGAAGGTTGAAGGTTGATAGTTGATAGTTGATAGT
>JAFDZS010000010.1:98453-121896 GCA_018266775.1 Bacteroidota bacterium
TGATAGTTGATAGTTGATAGTTGAAGAGCCTGTTAAGATACGAAGACTAATTAAGAAATACGAATTAAGAACCACGAATTACACGAATTGTACTAATTAACTAATTCCCCAATCCCTAATTCCCCATTCCCTTCAACTTCCCAAACTCCACATCCAGCAGTTCATACTTCGCTGCATCGGGTAAACTGTAGTGCCACCATTCTGTATCAAGCGCTTTAAAGCCAAATTGTTCCATCGTGTTTTTCAGCAACAAACGATTTTTTAAAACTGCTTCGGGTAAATGCGTGAATGCATGATGGGCAGTATCACTAAAATTATCGAAGCCGGTCCCCATAGCTAATTCTTTACCTGTTTTAGTATCAATCAATGTTAAGTCTACCGCAATACCACGATTGTGGCCGCTGCCTTTTTTTGGGTCGGCAGCATAACGGTCGTCCTTAACCGGTTCCCACATTTTTTCTGTTATACTGTATGGACGATAGGCATCAAAAATTTTAATGCTTAATCCAAGCGGTTGTAATGCCTGCATTACTTTCAGCAATGCATCAGCAGCAGGCTTACGCAAAAAAGTAGTATGCAGTTGCGGATACAATTTTTGGTGCATAAAATTATTCGTGGTGCTGTACCGAAGATCAAGCACCATTGCAGGGATTTGTTTTTTGATATCCACCATTTGCTTTGCAGCATCTTTAAGAATGGTTTGCTGCAGTGTTTTTACGTCGTGAATGACCCATAAACCATATTTATTCAGCACGGTATCCTGCGATAACACCGCAATGGGTGTTAATAAAAAAACAATGCCGTAAATTGCCTTTATTTGAAGCTGATGTACTATCTTGTTCATATAATTTACTGCAAGATCCTCCGGAAAGCTGATCTGCCTTTGAAGGTACAAATTTTTGATACCATTTATGCATTACGATAATAAGAACCCTTACTTAAACCTGGCGCTGATCTTTCTTTGTTTACTGATCATTTCATGCAACAGTACCAGCAAGCCTAAAGACAAACAGATTGTTGCAGACCCTCAGCAAATGAATACAGAAACAAGGGATAATATTAAAGAAGCGCTCGACTTTGCCATCAGCAATAATGGTAAAATTGATGATTCCATTAAACTGGGTTTTGCAGATGTTGTAAACAGTTTTTACCATGCAGAAGATTATGAACCGGTGTGGAGCACGAAAGAAAAATGGAAACCGCTTGCAGACAGTTTGCTTGATTTCATCACCCATGCAGAACTGGATGGTTTATTTCCCAAAGATTATCATTTTAAACACCTGCAATCATTAAAACATAAATTAGATGCTGATTCTTTAAATAGAATGGATGCTGCTTTATGGACCCGTGCAGACCTGATGTTCAGCGATGCGTTCATGCACATTATTAAAGACCTTAAACACGGAAGGCTGCAGGCAGACAGTATCACACTCAATAAAGATTCACTGGGGGTTGATAATTTTTACGTGCAGCATTTGAATGAAGTGGTGAAACAACAACAGCTGAATGCTACCTTTACTTCTCTACAACCTTCACATAAAGGATATTGGGAGCTGAAGAATGGTATTAAAAGATTTTTAGACAGTATGGACAGGCGTACTTATACTTACCTTGCTTATCCATACAAAAAAGGCGATGCAAAAGATTCTGCAAACTTTATTCAGCAACTGCAAAAAAGACTGAGCGAAAGCGGGGCTATCAGTTTTACCACGCCTATGCCCGACTCTGCACAATTGGGCAGCGCCATTCAAAAATATCAAAAACAAAAAGGGATCAAAGCAGATGGGAAAATATCTGCCTCATTGATCAAAACAATGAACTACAGCGATGCAGAACGTTTTAAAAGAATTGCCATTACATTAGACCGGTATAAGCAATTACCCGATACCATGCCGGAGAAATACATTTGGGTAAACCTGCCCGGGTTTTATTTGCATGTAATCGATCATGATACCATTGCCATTGAATCAAAAATTATTTGTGGTAAACCAGAAACACGTACACCATTACTGAACAGCGCTATCACTAACATGATCACTTATCCCACATGGACGGTACCCACGAGTATTATTGCTAAAAGTTATTTGCCGAAACTGAAACAAAATCCCAATTACTTAAATAAGATCGGTATTAAATTGTTAGACAGTAAGGGTAATATTGTTGATGGCAGCACGGTAGACTGGAGTAAATATAAAAAAGGCATACCCTATAAAGTGATGCAGGGCAGTGGTGATGATAATGCACTCGGTGTATTCAAATTCAACTTCAACAACCCGTATGATGTGTACCTGCACGATACCAACGAACGGTACCTGTTTAAAAATGCATCCCGTGCATTCAGTCACGGCTGTGTACGGGTGCAGGAATGGGAAAAGCTGGCCTTCTTTATTTTACGCAACGACAGCGCCAGTATGAGCAGGCCAGACAGCATGAAAGTAAATACAGACTCCATAAAAACATGGATTAAACGTAAGGAAAGCCACCGCATCTACGTTAAGAATAAAATACCTGTTTATATCCGTTACTTTGGTTGCGATGGTAAGGATGGAAAGATCAGGTTTTATGATGACATCTATGGAGAAGACAAGATATTAAGAGAGAAATATTTTGCTGATAAGTAAAGATGGGATCAATCATTGTATGAAGTGACACGAATTAAAAAGCACGAATTACACGAATGAACTGGATGAAGTAACACGAATTAAAAGGCACGAATTAAATTAAGTGACACGAATTTAAAGGCACCCATTACACGAATTACACGGATTAGCTGAATGGAATGACACGAATTTAAAGGCACGAATTACACTAATTACCCAATCAACCAATAAACGAATTAACCAGTTAACCATTCAACCAATTACTGATACACCATTCCTCATAGAAAAACACTTGCATGAAATCACAATTTAAATACGCTGTAACACGATGCAGTTTTCTGCTGGCGGTGGTATTTACCACCTTGTGTACAACGGTACATGCACAGGTTGCAGATACTGCCCAAAAAGCACCCCCCCTTAAAGTAAAGAAAACATTGTATGGCCTGGCCAGTTTTTATGCCAATAAGTTTAATGGGCGCCGTACTGCATCGGGTGAAATCTTCAGCCAGAATAAATTCACCTGTGCCTGTAATGTACTGCCTTTGGACACCTGGATACGGGTGACCAACCTGCACAACGGCCGTACCGTTATTGTGAAAACCAACGACAGGCTGCACCCGCGTATGAAACGCATTGTTGACCTTTCCAAAGCCGCCGCCACCAAACTGGGGTATACCGGCCGCGGGCTGGCCAGGGTAAAAGTGGAGGTGCTGGGCAAAAAACCCCCGCAGGCAAACTAACACCCGGCAGGCTATTATTGCCGCAATATTCGATAGGCAGTTCCGGCTCAATTATGTGCGTAAATTATTTTACGTTTTGGCACTAACAAGGTATTTTTGCCTGAATTATGTAAACTAACTTATATGAAGAAAATCTTATTGTCATTTTTAACCATAGGCTTACTGGTGAACAGCTATGGACAAAATGATTACAAAAAGAGTCCCACGCTTGCGATGCATTTTGTGCTTAATGATTTTAAATCTGCAGCTACGGTACGTGCTTACAGTCTGGCAACTTTATTCAAATCTAACGACTGGAAAAAAACTTATAACATGACTGCAGGTTTAGGGGTGAGTTACCTGCAGGGTTTAAGCAATCATATCGACTTTGAAGGCGGCTTATCAGGGTCATTTGTTGACTATCCTGTACCCGGTAAAACATTAACCGGCACCAACGAATTATTGCTGGAAGCTGTGGGCCAGGCCAATGTTAAACTGCTTACTGATAAATACGTGGTGAACCCTTATTTTTCCGCAGGGTTAGGCGCATCAAAGTATAAAGGGTATTATTCGGCCATTGCACCGGTAGGTTTTGGCTTGCAGGTAAACCTTTTTGATGAAACGTTTTTGCTCATCAATTCTCAATACCGCATTCCCATTACCGAAAATGCTGCCTACCACCTGTATTACAGTTTTGGTATTGCAGGTAATGTGGGCAAAAAGAAAGAAGTGGTATTGCCGCCACCGCCACCACCACCCGTTGTGGAAGCGCCCAAAGACAGAGATGGTGATGGCATTATTGATGCAGAAGATAAATGCCCGGATGTAAAAGGTTTAGCATCTTTACAGGGCTGCCCCGACAGGGATGGCGATGGTATTGCTGATGCAGAAGATAAATGCCCGGATGTGGCCGGTTTGGCCAAATACGGCGGCTGCCCCATACCGGATACGGATAAGGATGGTATTAACGACGAACAGGATAAATGCCCCACCGTTAAAGGTGTTGCCCGCTACCAGGGTTGCCCCGTACCGGATACGGATAAAGATGGCGTGAATGATGAAGAAGATAAATGCCCTAATGAAGCAGGCCCGGCAAGCAACTACGGTTGTCCGGTGATAGCACAGGCGGTTATTGACAAGATCAACTATGCGGCCAAGAACATTTTCTTTGCTACCGGCAGCGCCAAGCTGTTGCCAAAATCTTTCAAATCTTTAAACGAAGTGGTGAAGATTTTAAATGATGATAAAACACTGAAACTGGATATTGACGGCCATACCGACAGCCAGGGCAAACCTGATAAAAACCAAACGTTAAGTGAGAACAGGGCGAAAGCGGTTAAAACTTACCTGATGAGCAAAGGAGTGGATGAAAGCAGGCTGTTTGCTGCAGGCCACGGACAGGATCAGCCGGTTGCAGATAATAAAACTGCTGCAGGCCGTGCAAAGAACAGGAGGGTGGAAATGAAAGCAAGGAATTATTGAGTGGTAAAATAAAAGTTATAACAAGCAGGCCCGGTTACCCCGGGCCTGTTGTTTTTTGTTTCACAAAGAATGGTTTTTGAGTACCAGTGCTGCTTTACCTGGTAAAGCAGCACTGGTACTGCCGGAGGATATTGGAAATGGAAAATCAGGTGCATCTTTTTGCTCAATGAGATGATGCATTATTTTTTCCAGTATAAAACGAATATGCGGCCTGCATGTTGTATGGGTGTTTTTGAATGCACTGGATTACAACGTAAAAGTGCCGGCTGTTTATTAGTTTAAATTGCTTTTTATTTAGCCAAATAAACTTTTAATGACAACAGATACACTTTTTGTTAGATTACTTAACCAGCCTTATACCTAGTGGTTCAGCACCTGCGGAAATGCGTTTTTGGTAAACTGTTGATGTGGATGAAAAACAGGTAGAAATACGGTTGTGGGGGTGAGGGGAAGTGGTTAGGTTTGAGGCGTAGTAGTGCTTTTGAAATGTACAGGTGGGTTATTAAATAGATTGGGGAAATACAGAAAGGCGATATTACAATTTGAAAAGGCGACATTTTTAATACTGATTATTGAAGGGGATGGATTTTTGAGGAAGGAAGTTGTGAGGTATATTTAAGTGTTAGCTGCAATTCACGACAACTTTAATGAAACTAACAGAAGACAAATATGAAAAAGTAATTATTGCACTTGATAGTATTAGGTGTGACAATAGAGAAAATAAAACTATTGAGGGGCTCCGGCAAATTGATGATGTCATTATGGAGTATATTGAAAGGAAGGGGTACTGTAAATATATTCTTGGAGAAAGAAATGTATTTATCAGAACATTGACAGACAAGGGTTATGAGGTACTTGGCTGCGGGAGTTACAAAAAATATTTAAAGCAAAAAAGAAATGAGAAAATAAGACTGAAAACTCCAATTTTTATTTCCGCCTTTGCACTTGTCATGTCAATTAGTTCATTTCTGTTTGGAGTTTTTCAATATCGAAACACTTCAAGAACCACTCAGGAGCATAATAAACTTTCTGTAAGGCCAATTTTGAATATTGAGAGGAATATCAGTGACTCATATACCAAAGTTGGATTAACATTAAAAAACAAGGGAATAGGGCCAGCCTTAATTGTTAGCCAAGAATTATATTATGATGGAAAACAAATAAACAACTGGTCTGACTTAACACCTTTATTGGAACGTGAGGGGTTGGTTTTTTGGCAAAATTTTACTCCTCAATGGTTTAATGTCGATTTCTTTACTCTGTCCGCAAATGAAGAACTGGACCTTTATAATATTGATATTAAAAATCTAAAAGACTTGTCAAAAGCAATTTCGGCCTTTGATAAAATCTCAATTTTATATACATATACTGACATGTATAAAGACACCTTTAACTTTGATTTCCAAAAAGAACTAATCAGTAATATTCCGAAATAAAACATTCTAAAATGCAAAAACAAAAGCCTAAAACTAAATCGTCAATATTTGGGGGAACAAGGGGTGGTGGGATACCAACAAAAAAAGCTGTGGCTAAGAAATCGGCTCCAAAGAAAAAATCAATTCCAAGGAAGAAATCTTTGAGGAACAAATAATCCTTCGCTAAGGTTCGTGTCTTGCGAAACAAGATTCACTATTAATTACTAAATAATAATGCAGACTGAATTTGAATTGGTTTTTATTAATTTTAAGATGGGTTCGTGAGACACAAACCAAAGCGGAGCAGAACTCCAAATACTAACCATGACCCATGCAGCGACATTACATTAATTTTAATCAACTATTCGTAACTAACAAATCATCCAGGCATAAATGAAAAAGTATTTTTTACATGATGGTTCAGAACAGCAGGGTCCATTTGATATTGAAGATTTAAAAACAAAAAATATTACAAGGGATACTTCAATTTGGTATGAAGGACTTTCGGACTGGACAACTGCTGATAATGTTGATGAATTGAAAATTTTATTTAATAAAACTACACCACCACCCTTCGTTGCAAAACCAACAGTTCCTCCATCTATTCAGCAGACATCTTCTCAACAAACCATTACTTCAAATCATCCAACTGAAAAGAAAAGTAAAAGTAACCGGATAGTTTATATAATAATTGGACTAATTATAATTATTGGCGGTGGACTTATCATTGCCAATCGAAACTCGAGTAATGGAGGTAGTTATGGTACGGGAAGTACATACCAGGAAAAGGTAATGACTGTGGAGGAGACCGAACGTTCTCAACCAGCGACATTTTTAAAAGCAGACGGAAACTACAATGAAAACTTTTGGGGTGATAAGTTAAAAGTTCACGGTATAATTAAAAATACAGCTACTGTAGCATCATTCAAGGATGCAGTTGTTAGAATAACTTATTACAGTAAAACAAATACAGACTTAGGCAGCAAAGACTATACTATTTATGAGAATTTCCCGCCTCATTCCGAAGTAAAATTTGAACTTAAAATTGAAAATTATAGGAACGTAAATTCGATTGGCTGGACTGTTTTAGATGCGGTAGCTAATTGAATCAGCCTTAGTTCGTGGCTCACGAAACAAGTTTCACTATTAATTATTAAAGGATAATGCCGGTTGAATTTGATTTGGTTTTTATTAATTTTAAGATAGGTTTGTGAGACACGAACCAAGGCAGAGGAACTGCAGGTAAAAAATGAAGACTCTACTATTTGTAATATTAGTTAGTTTGGCACAGATTGTTGTTGAAGCACAAGACACAGCTTTGTTAAATAGAATAACCAAACTTTCTAACGTTAAGAACATTCCTTTTGACGACTGTAATAAATTGTATAAGGACTGTGGAGATGAACTGATTTGGCAAATTGTAAAATTTGGCAAGCCTGCTATAATGCCTTTGATTGACAAAATTTCTGACACTTCCTATTCAACAGTAAGGTTTAAAGACGATGACAAAGTAATAACTTTAAGAACTGGAGACATTGCCTATATTTGTTTAACGCAAATTGTTTTTGTGCCTGTAGCTGTAATTAGCAAAATGCAATTTGACGTAGTGCTTTGTGGAGGATACCAAGCTTACTTTTTTACTTATTTGAGTAATTATTCAACCCGACTTAAGTTTCAAAATCAACTGAAAGATTACTACAGCAAGACAATATTGAAATGGGAAAAAGACAACAAATCTTTTCTTGAGGAGTGTAAAAGAAAACATGGAATTTTTGGACATTATCACAACTAAAATTTCTTTGCTGCTGTTGGTAAACCGCTTCAATCTTCGCCGCTGTCTGGTTTTTAACCAACAGCGTATACTGTTAGTGTAATGATACCAGAACAAAATTTAGTAAACGAAAACAAAGAAGTACTTAAAATAATTAAATTGGCGGTGCCATAACAGGCTTGTGTTGTTGGTACGGCTCTGGTGCATGCCTGCCCTTCGATACCAGACAACGGCGTTTGCCAGTGGAAGAGTGGGTACCAAGGAAGGCAAGGATTAAATAACGGCAGGAGCAGTTAAAGCAAAGTTTTTCTTGTCTTCAATAACAAAACAAACCGCAGTTCCGTATCGTGTAAGTAATGAATACTCCACATTGGCAAATACCGATCATTAACCATATTTTAAAATCAATAAATGAAACAACGTATCTTATTCTTTAGTTTTTTTATTCTTCTGAAACTTACCGCATTTGGCCAGGATGCAGAAAGCTATTACAATAAGGCATCTGACCTTTATGATAAAGGTGCGTATGATAGCGCCATTACAAACCTCGATAAGGCTTTGCAAACAGATTCTGTTAACGTAAAATATCTTTTACTGAAAGGGAATGCTTTGGAGAAAGCAAAGCAATTCCAGGAAGCATTTGATGTGTTGACATTTGCCATCCGGTATCATCCTAAAGACGCATATTTATATAACCAACGCGGATTGCTGTTAATGAAAGTGCAGGAAGCAGAATATTCGATCAGGGATTTTACTACTGCATTAGATTTTGAAAAGACAGACTCTGTCAGGCTGACATTATTGGTAAACAGGGGCGCTGCTAAAATCAACATCAGGGATTTTCAGGGTGCTTACGATGATTTTATAATAGCCTTGCAACTGGATACTTTAAACATCGGCACATTGAACAACCTGGCTTCTGTTTGTGATGAAGTGGGTAAAGGCGACCTGACCTTATCTTATTTGTTTAAGATCATTAAGATTGACTCCACCTTCATTGGTGCATACGGTAATATTGGTTTTAAATACCAGGAAATGGGAGACTATAAAACGGCAATCAAATATTACAATAAAGTTCTTGAACTAGTTCCCAATGAACCTTTGGGGTACAGCAACCGGGCATTTAACAGGTATAAGTTAGGCGATTATAAAGGCGCCTTGTCGGATATTAATTTGTCCATTCAATATTATCCTGCCAACTCTTATGCTTTCCGCATCAGGGCACTTATTTACATTGCCATTAAAGAAAATGCAAAGGCCTGTACTGATATTGACGAAGCTTTACGCTTAGGCTTTACAAAAATGTATGGGGATGAAGTGGAGCAGCTTAAGAAACAGTATTGCAAATAAAGCTGCTGTTTAGTTGTTGATTGGGTTTAAACAGCGGCATAAAAAATGAGTGATGAATTTTAAAGCAGTCTCTGAATGAAAACGATTTTGATTGCCATATTTTTTACGGCGAACGCATTTACAGGCGGCGCTCAAGACAATATTGAAATGGGAAAAAGACAACAAATCTTTTCTTGAGGAGTGTAAAAGAAAATATGGAATTTTTGGACATTATCACAACTAAAATTTCTGCGTACAACAAAAGCCGCGGGGCTGGCGGACGTAGTAACAATCGGCTGTTGTACTACCACCAACTAATATCGGACTTGACCGAATGTTATTTGACTTATTGTTGTTAACTTCAACTTCAGTTTTTCAATCGGCTTCCCACAGGGCCCTGCGGGCAGTTGCGGAACAGACAGTTATGAAATACCAGCCCTGCGGCAAGCCCTCGAACGTTATGGGCAATGGCAGGACGAGCGGACAAGCCGACACGACTGACACGAAAATCAAACCCACCCACCATCCAAAATTATATTGATACCCCATTTTTGGCTACGGCAAAAGTAGATTTGGCTAAATCTGTTTTTTTACTTCGGTGCAACTTTGCATCATCAAAAAACAGGAAAAAATGAAAGTAGTATTAACGGGTTCGTTAGGACACATCAGCAAACCACTTGCAACGGAATTGATTGCAAAAGGACATTCGGTAACTATCATCAGCAGTAAAGCCGACAGACAAAAAGAAATTGAAAACATCGGTGCGAAAGCTGCGATCGGAACGATTGAAGACACTGACTTTCTTGCCACAACGTTCAAGGGTGCAGACATTGTTTACACAATGGTTCCACCCATAAATTTCTTTGACCCGAACTTAAACATTATTGCGTATTACGTTCAGCTTGCCAACAATTTTAAACAAGCTATTCTGAAAGCAGGCGTAACAAAATTTATTCATCTCAGCACGATTGCCGCACATACCAACGAAGGCAACGGAATGTTGGCGTATGGTTACGAAATTGAAAGCGTTTTGAAAACATTACCGAATAATGTTTCTATTAAATTTATGCGGCCTGTTGGGTTTTATTACAATATGTTTGCGTTTATACCTGCAATCAAAAACGCAGGAAGTATCTTTCAGAATTATGGTGGTGATGAATTAAAAGAACCCTGGGTTTCGCCATTAGACATTGCCGAAACGATTGCAGAAGAAATTGAATTACCATTTGACGGAAGAACAGTTCGCTACATCGCAAGCGATGAAATTTCGCCAAATGAAGCAGCAGCAATTTTAGGCGAAGCCATTGGCAAAACCGATTTGAAATGGGTTGTAATTTCTACTGAAGATTTTATTGCAAACCTGGTTCGTGTGGGTTTCAGTACGCAAGCAGCCGAAGGTTTGGCAGGAATGAATGCGGGCAGGGTAAGTGGTGTATTGTATGAAGATTATCACAAACACAAACCAACATTAGGCAAAGTGAAACTCACGGATTTTGCAAAAGAGTTTGCTGTAGTTTTTAATCAGGCATAAAAACAATTACTTTTGAAATATGAAAGTGCATAGATTAAAATCGGTTAGTGAGTTTCACGAATTGAGAGGTTTGCCGAAACCAGAACACCCTTTAATTAGTGTAGTGGATTATTCTAAAATCTACACAGGACCAACTGACGACATTGAAAATCTGACGTTTGATTATTATACAATCGCTCTCAAAAGAGGCGTGAGTAAAATGTATTACGGACAACAAGCGTGTGATTTTGATGAAGGGGTATTGTTTTTTTTGTCGCCAAATCAAGTGTTGAAAATTATCAACAATCAGAACGAAACAATTAAAAGAACAGGGTGGATGTTGCTTATTCACCCTGATTTTCTTTGGAACACACCACTTGCAAAAAATATTAAACAATATGGCTTTTTTGATTATTCCGTGAAAGAAGCATTGTGGCTTTCCAAAAAAGAAGAAATGATAATTCTCAACATCATTCAAAACATTCGGCAGGAATACCACACGAACATTGACAAGTTTAGTCAGAGCATTATTATTTCACAAATTGAAACGTTACTCAATTATTCCGAAAGGTTTTATCAGCGGCAATTCATTACCCGAAAGGCGAGTAATCATCAATTACCTGGCCGATTGGAAAAATTGTTGTCGGACTATTTTAACAGCGATGATTTAGTTTCAAAAGGTTTGCCGACAGTTCAAGGCATTGCCGACAACTTAAATGTTTCTCCAAATTATTTAAGTGGTTTACTCAAAGTGCTGACCGGACAAAGCACACAGCAACACATACACGGCAAGTTGATTGAGAAAGCCAAAGAAAAACTATCAACGACAGACAAATCAATCAGCGAAATTGCTTACGAATTAGGGTTTGGGCATCCACAATCATTCAGCAAACTTTTCAAGACAAAGACAAGCATTTCGCCTTTGGAATTTAGACAATCGTTTAATTAAAGCCACTTGTCCATATCGGTTTGGCATTATGGCGGCTGACGTACATAATTTAAGCATAGTGCTACTACTAAACTTTTGTGCTACTCCGCCTCGGTTCGTGTCACGAAACAAGTTTCTCTATTAATTATTAAAGGATAATGCCGTTTGAATTTGATTTTTATTAATTTCAGGACAGGTTCTTGAGATACGAGCCTGGGCAATGGGAAATACAAAACCACTTTAATTCACTATGAGGCTATTGGCTATTATTCTTTTTTTATCCTTCTCTGCAATTGCTAAAGCAGATACAGTTGATAATTACCAGATTTATATCAAAAAAGTATTGGTGAGGAATGAAAGTGGATTCCCCTCAAACGTTAAGAATAAATCTTTTATTAAAATAGACAAAGCTCTTTGTAATGAGACCTTAGAATTGCACTTTCATCATTGCACAGGCTACGAAGGCAAACGAAAAGTTGTTATTGCGGACAAGAGTTCCGGGGTATTAAAAGAGTTTGAATTTACGACTTCAGATTATGATGCAGCTATGCTTATTCCCATTTCTATTTTATGTGAAAGTTCATGGATAAAATCAGGAGTCACCTATTCGCTTATTTATTTTGACACGATGATAGACAAGGGTAGGCACTTGACAGATATCCAGGTAATAAAGTGACTTTAACGGCATTACTTTCAAATATGGTACTATACCCAGGTTCATATCTCACGAAACAAGTATCCCTATTAATTACTAAAGGATAATGCCGCTTGAATTTGAGTTGGTTTTTATTAATTTTAAGATAGGTTTGTGAGACAGGAACCAAGGCAGAGTGATATTACAGGGCACCCCAGACAGACTTCACGAATGGAAAACATAGTTAGATATTTCAACCATTACCTTCCGCTGAACAGTGAGGAAAAAGAGGCATTGACAAGCCGTTTGGTTCAGCGTAAAATAAAACGCAAGCAATACATTTTGCAAGAGGGAGACATCTGCAAATACTTCACCTTTGTGCTTGAGGGTTGCTTTAAGATGTATGGTATTGATAAGTCGGGGGCGGAACACAATCTTGTTTTTACTGCAGAGGATGACTGGATTGCTGACATTGACAGCCTGCACAAAGAAAAACCATCCAGGTTATTTATTGAAGCTGTTGAACCGTCAACTATTCTTCAAATTTCAAAGGGAGACCTGTGGTATTTGTACACCAACTATCCAAAGTTTGACAGGAATTTCCGGGTAATTATAGAAAACAAATACATTGAACTTCAAAACAGGCTGCTTCAAACTTTTAGCGCAACAGCTTATGAACGGTATGAAAGTTTTTTAGAACAGTATCCCGGTTTGACCAACCGTTTACCCAATACGCAAATTGCCTCTTATTTAGGTATTACGCCCGAATTTCTAAGTAAAATCAGGAACGCCAAAAGCCACCCCGGCCCGTGACCCTTAATCTGCATTAAGACTATTTCTTGTTATAGTTTATTGGCCTGACCCCTGCATTCATTGCATTTTTGTGTTGTTAATATCGACAATATTTAAAACACAAAACAATGAATAAAGAAACAGCAAAAACGAAAGTTGCCATCATCGGCCTGGGAAATATCGGCAAAGCCATTGCAACCAATCTTACAAAGGGGCAACATCCGGTTATTCTTGCATCGGGAGAACTGAATAAAGCAAAAGAATTTGCGGCCAGTTTAGGTGGTAATGCAACAGCCGAAGAAATTACAACCGCAATTAAAAAAGCTGATGTAATTATCCCGGCCATTTATTTTGACAAAATAAAAATCTTCCTGGCAACGTATGCAAATGAATTGAGCGGAAAAATAGTTGTAGATGTGTCCAACCCTATAGCTCCGGACGGGAAAGGCGGTTTCAAAAAAATTATTGACCAGGATCAATCTGCCGGTAAAATTTTATCGGAACTTCTGCCTTCTGCAACCGCATTTGTAAAAGCATTTGGCACTTTGGGTGTGGGGTCGTTGCTTAACGCTGCATTTAGTGAGCCTGAAAGAAATGTTTTGTTTTATGCATCTGATAATACCAACAGTAATCAAACAATAGAAGCGTTAATTACTGACAGCGGCTTTGATGCTTTTCATATTGGCGGTATAGACCAGTCGATACGGATAGAAGTTTTTGGTGACCTGCATGAATTTGGTGCATTAGGCAAAACTGTAACCCGGAAAGAAGCTGCGCAATCAGTTCATCAACATGCAAAGTAATTACCGGCGTATGAACATTTACATTTTCATTGCAGTGCTGTTGCCGCCTTTTGCTGACTGCACCAATAAAACAAAAAAATAATTCAGGTCACATAAAAAATAAAAAACATGGAACATCAAAACAAAGAAGCCATTGAAAAAACATTAACCATTTATTTTGGTTCATTAAATGCATCTGACGTAAAAACAGCAGTGGGTTCATATACCTCAGATGGTGTTTTTATGCCTGCTAAATTTCCAACTGCTGCAGGAACTGAACAACTTGTAATGGCATATGAAAACGTTTTTAAGGCCATTCAATTAAACGTCACTGTTAAGATTGAAGAAGTGATTGTAAGGGATGACATTGCATTTGCCCGTACACTGTCAAATGGGACTACACTTATACATGCCACCGGTGAAACGACACCGGAAGAAAACAGGGAGTTTTTTTTACTGAGAAAAGAAAATGGAGCGTGGAAAATTGCACGCTATATGTTCAATCAACCAAGATAACAGGGCGATGTGCTGCCCTTAAGCTTTCCACCATCGTTTGTGTCTTACGAAACAAGATTTACTATTAAGTACCAAATAGTAATGCCGGCTGAGTTTGAATTTTTTTTGATTAATTTTAAGATAGTTTCGTGAGACATGAACGGGGGGGATAGAAATGTAGCGGTGTATTTAATTTTTGGCTGTTATTCATGCTGATCATTATGGGAAAAACAACAAGTTGTATATTTTTGATGTCAGTATTTTTCTCTTGTAAGGAAGTACAAAGGCATGAAACAAAATCAAACAATGCTGTTGCCCATGATACTATAGCTCCACTGAAACATCCCCGGTATAACAATCTTGCTGAAGTGGTAAAACAGCAAGATGAATTAAGATATTGGGCCAGCAAAGAAAGTTATTATCCTACCGTGCATTTTAATATTAAGGATACGGTCTGGATGGAATTTGATGGCCAATGTGATTATATCTTTCTTTACAAACTGAAAGGAAAGAGTATTGTTGTTTATTGGTGGGACATCATGCAGGATTGCACACACGATATCGGTATAAAAAAAGCAGCCAGAGTAAAAGACAAACCCACTAAAGGGAAACCTTTCATGCTGCTTAAATTAGCGAATGATACAACACTTCAGGCAACTTATCTTTACCGTAGCTGGATCAATGCTGTTAATAAATCATACAATGGCAGTGAACATTTTCCTGAATTATTTTTATCATGCGGGGAGTATATACAGCACCAAAAGTGAATTACCCCGGCTGGTAAGGTTAATGTATCTCCAGCTATTTGGTATGCCTCTTCTTTTTTGGGATGCGTAAAAAAAACGAAAGAATTATCACGGAGTTTATGTATTTTGAATAGCAACTAAGTGGGCTTTGTGGACTGTCGTCCTCTGCCATAGTTCGTATCTCATGAAATAAGATTCACAATTAATTACTAATGGATAATGCCGGATGAATTTGATTAGGTGTTGATTAATTTTAAGATAGTTTCGTGAGACATGAACGGGGGCTGTGGGGCGTTGCTGGAAAAGAACAGTGTCAAAACACAACCTTTTTTCATTTTTTATATTAGAAAGGTAACTGAATAAAGCACACTCTTTTCAAACTTGATACCATGTCATCAACTAAAGCAACTTATTTATACCAATGAAAATTGTACAACTGGTATTACAAACCAATCAACTGCTGGCAACAAAACTATTTTACCAGGATGTATTAGGGCTTGAAGTGGTTGATGAAACAGCAATGCATATTGTGTTCCGCATTGGAGATTCGCAGTTAGTATTTGAACTGGTACACAGTGAGCACACACCGAAATATCATTTTGCATTTACTATTCCTTTAAATCAAATGGAAGCGGCAGCAGATTGGGTTGCAGCCAGAACCACGCCCATTCGCATTGATGACAATGGTTACATTGCTCATTTTAAAGACTGGAAAGCAAGGGCAGTTTATTTCTTTGATAACAACGCCAATATTCTTGAATTGATCTGCCGGGATGATTTGCATAACGCTGCGGAGGATGATTTTACTGCCGCTTTTATTTTAAGTATCAGTGAAATTGGGCTGGTGGTTGATCAGCCACTTGTAACAGGGGATGAACTTAACCATACGATACACACTGATTTTTTTTCAAAAGGCCCAAAGCGGGAAGATTTTACTGCTGTTGGTGACGATGATGGATTATTTGTTATAGCCATACCCGGAAGAAATTGGTACCCCACGCAACAACCGTCAGAAAAATGGAAAGTAAAAGCTACAGTGCGTGTGCACGAAAAAGAATATACATTGGTGTTTAATGGTTGAAGCTTTGAAAAGTAACAAAACAGCAATTAAATAATCAATACGCCATTTGCAGTATGTATTGATGTTTGTAGTTCCCTGCAATAAGTTGGTTCTATCGCCTGTATTCATTCAATAAATCTTCAGGCGACCAAAAACAGCCGATGGAAAATGGGTTCGCTTACTTTTTCGCATTTGCTGCAGTACGCTAATAACGATTTATGACGGAAGTATGATCATTGTATTCATCAAAAAGCCTTTCAATACTGAAAGGCTTTTTGAATAAATTTATTTTATATTCCTTATTAATAATCGTTTGTTTTAGTCCCTTTATCCTTAACTTTTTTCAACATTTGTCTTTCCCTGTCGTCAAGTGGCCTGATTAAGGGCGCTGCTGCCGGTTGTACCTCTTTTTTCTCTGCCGGTTTATTTTTTCCTTTGCCGGTATCGGGCTGGTTCGCAGGTTTGATCTCGCTTTCAATGGGCACTTTTTCTACGGGGGCTTCATTGGTTGCAGGGTCATTAAAATAATCAGATTGATCATTGCCCCCGTTAATTAAAGTACTGTCGCCGTTGATGAATAAACCAGGGTCGTTAGCGTATTCTTCCCCGTTATCCATATTGGCTGGCTTCTGGAATTCTTTAATGCTGCCATAGCCCAGTTTTTTATCTGCATACACTTTACTCATAAAGATGCCCCACTTGGGTGCAGCCATTTCATTACCGCCCGATGTACCGGTGTATATCCTGATGAACGGGTCTTCGCACCCCACCCAGGTACCGGCCAGTAATTCCGGCGTATAACCAATAAACCAACCATCCGCATTATCGTTGGTGGTGCCCGTTTTACCTGCCTTTTCAACGGGTATATTGTAGCTGTTCAACCTTGCCGCAGTACCAAATTTAATTACACCCTGCATCAGCTGCACCATGGTGTAGGCAGAGGCTTCGCTGAGTACCTGTTTAGTTTCTGTAGTAAATTCTTCCAGCACATTACCGCTCTTATCTTCAATACGGGTATATAAAATGGGTTTGGTATTTAAACTTTTATTGGGGAACATCGTGTACGCCTGCAGCATCTCCAGCATCGGAATTTCTGCGGACCCTAATGCAAGAGAAATATAAGGCGGCAGGTCTGCTTTCACACCACAGCTTTTAGCAAATTCAATTACCCGTTTTACACCAACAGTGTTGGCAATCCTTACCGATGCCGTGTTTTTGGAAAATGCCAGGCAGTTGGCGAGTGTGCCACCACCGCCATAAAATGTCCGCATTTCCTTTCCATACTGCACGGCACCACCGGGTATTTCTGTAAGCGGTGTATAACCGGCATCCTGTACACCCAATGAATAAATGAGTGGTTTTATGGTTGAACCCACCTGCCTTTTAGTGGTGATGTGATCGAACTTGAACCATTTATAATCGATACCGCCAACCCAGCATTTCACTTCACCGGTGTGCGGATCCATTGCTGCAAAAGATGTTTGCAATAATTGTTTATGGTACTTGATGGAATCATAGGGCGTCATCACCGTATCTTTTTCACGTTTGGCATTCCATGCAAACACTTTCATTTTTACGGGAACAAAAAAAGTCTTTTTAATGTCTTCGTCTTTCATGCCATCATCGTGCAGGTTTTTCCAGCGCTCGGTATATTTCATGGCAGACTCAATGGTGGATTCATGGCCTTTCCACATTTTATCTGCACTGTATTTCAAAATGCCATCCAGTTTGCGTTGTATTATGGGCATGTGTTCCACTACGGCTTCTTCTGCATACTGCTGCATACGGCTGTCTATAGTGGTATATATTTTTAATCCATCACGAAACAAATCGTAAGGCTCGCCTGTTTTGGGATTTTTATGATCTGCACACCAGGCTTTCAGTTTATCTTTTAATACATCGCGGAAGTAGGGTGCAATACCAACCGCTTCATCTATCTTTTTGAAATTGGTGATAAGGGGTTTGGCTTTATACTTTTCGGCATCAGCTTCAGTTAAATAGTGCTGCTGGCATACCACCATCTGGTTAATCACAATATTCCTTCTGTCCAGCGATTCCTTTGGCCTGGTGATGGGGTTGTATCCATACCCTTTCAGCATACCCACCAGTACTGCGGCTTCTTCCAGCTTCAGGTCTGCCGGTTCTTTTTGAAAATACATGCGTGACGCATTGCGAATGCCATAAACATTTCCCCATGCGGCGCGGTTAAGGTAAAGGGCTATAATTTCTTCTTTAGTGAAATTGCGTTCCAGCTTAACGGCAACAATCCACTCTTTCATTTTATCGATACCGCGTTTGAAGATATTACCTTTTCCCTGGTGCAGCATCATTTTGGCTAACTGCTGTGTAATGGTACTGCCGCCACCTTTTGTACCGAGTGAAAATACCACACGGGCAAGTGCCTCCGCATCAATACCGGAATGATCATAAAAGCGTTCATCTTCTGTTGCCACCAACGCATGAATAACATTGGGAGAAATTTCGCTGTACTTTACCTCGCTGCGGTTTTCAGCATAATATTTTCCCATTAATACGCCATCGGAAGAATAAATTTCACTGGCAAGGTCTGCTTCAGGATTTTCGAGTTCGGTTACTGAAGGCATTCTGCCAAAGAGGCCAAAGTTGGCACTTAACAGCATCAGCACTACGATGGCGAAGCCGCCGAAAAATATACGCCAGAAGATTTTTACAGCACGTGTCATGAATTGGATTGTTTGTTATTGGTGTATTTGTGGTTGAACTACTGCCGGGCAAACACCGGGCTACGGATCATAAAGATAGCAGCCCATATGGTTTAAATAATACCCTGCCTGTTAAAACTTACCGGGATATTGTTTATTTAACAAGGCCTTGTATCCCGTCATGTCTTTATTGGTTTTCAGCAATTGCAGGTTTTCATTACTGATGACCAGGAATGAATATTTATTGGCCGGCAACCAGGATACTTCTCTTGATGCATCCCGTTTAATTTTATCGTAATACTGTACCGCTGTGGCACCATCTGCAAATGGTGAAATGATAAGCAAGGTGCGGTCGGCATCCAGTACGTCTTTGCTGATGTCGATGGTTTGCCCGTAATAATTTTCTTTGTTATACCTGTTGAATGCATTGCGGGCTTCATTTATGTACACACCATCCACTTTTTCGAGTATCATGATTACTGCCTGCGGTGAATCGGGTTTAATGGTAAATACACCATTGGTAAATAAAGGCGGCGCTTTAGGTAAAGTGTCTTTAATAACCGGTGGCGCAACGGCAGGTTTTTGTATTACGCCCGGTACTGCGGTTGTTGGTACCTGTTGTTTTTGCGCAGGTTTTGCATCCGGTGTCATAATCACTTTGTCATCTTCGGCACGGGTTACCTGCAAATTGGTTAAGTAGGTTTCAATTTCTTTTCTTCTCTTCAATACATCAATCATGGTGGCCGCTTTATCTTTCAGTGGCGAGTTGGGATTGTTTTGTATGAGATTGTTTAAACCCACTATTGCCAGGCTGTCGTTATGTTCTTTTACATTGTACAATGCTTCAATGTACAGCAGTTGCGGTGTCCAGTAATTTACGCCAAACTCAGCGTCGGCTTTTTTCTTTTCTGCAATGGCTTCATCAAATTTGCCTTCAATAAAAAGGTTATAAATGTTCTCGTATGTTTTTGTGGCTGCGGTGTTTTGTGTTTTTGTATTTAATGCCTCTGGGTGGTTGAGCTTTTGCCAGGCTTTAGTGTTCGCAAATTTGGTGTTCAGCAGGTTTTTATAATAGTTAGCCTTTTCAGTATTGCCCAGTTTATTATAGCAGTAATATAAGCCAAGGTACACTTCACCATCTCCAAGTTTAGGGAAACGGCGCAGGTATTCTTCATAGGTTTTTACAGCTTCTTCATAATCTTCCAGTTCATCTTTATACAGTTTGGCCAGGCTCAGCAGGTTTACTGCAATGATCTGGTTGCTGCTGTCTATCTTTTCAGGGGTTAACGGCAGGTTCGCCATCAGGTTTTCATACGTAATTTCCTGTGCAGCATTATTGGCGCCTGCAGTGTTGTTGCCATTGTTGGGCACCACACCGGCTTTATTGGGGTTGTTGTTTACATTCTGATCCAGCGCTGCCTTCCGCCGCCAGTTATCTGCATTGGCACGGTTACCCCATCTTGATTTAAAATCGGTAAAGCCGCGTGATTTTAATGCGCTGTTATTAAAATACCATTCGCCTTTGGAGGAGTTGCCCTGGAATATATCCACCGGGGCGTTATTGTTATTGTTCAGAAAATTAGATGCACTGCCACTGTTGCTGCCATCATCTTTCAATCCATTTTCTTTACGCAGTTTGCGCACCAGTTTTTTTACAAAGGCTTCCCGTTCTTCACCACTCATGGCGGCTACACGCTGCAGGCTGTCTTCTCTTTCTACGCTGGTTACAAACCCTACAATTTTTTTCAGTGCTGCCTGCCGTATTTTAACATCGGCCAGTTTATCGGTAAAAGTGGTATCGCTGAGCTGCAGGCTGTCGTACATGGCAGACGCTTCGCGGTACAGTTTGCGCTTGTACGCAATATCGCCCAGTTGTAAATAAGCTTTGTTCTTATAAGGTATATTGTTTTCGTTATACTTAATACTTTTCTTAAAATCGATAACAGCACTGTTGGTATCAGGCTTTTGCAGGTTCAGTTGCCCGGCAGAATAATATACAATATCCCTGTAGGCTTCAAACTTATCGCGGTGCGCCATTTTGTGCAGGTTGCTGATGCTGTTGTTGAGTTCTTTGAGGTTATCACCACTGCGGCTCATTTTAGCATCGTTCAGTTCTGCATAAATATCCATGAGCGGGTCTACCGTGTGTTTGGATGCCCTGGCATAATATTTAGATGCCTTATCTGTTTGCCCGTTCATTTCCAGCAGCTGTGCCAGCAGAAACTCACGGCGGGCCTTATCCGCTTTGTCGTCTGCATTGCTGATGGCGTTTTCAAGATGCACTGCAGTACTGTCGAAAATGCCCTGTTTGTAAAACCAGTAAGCGGTCACTTCATCCAGGTCGTTCCGGAGGCGTTTGGGCAGGTTGATGTCGTTTTGCAGGGTATTGATGAGGCCGCCGCTTTCGCCATATTCTTCCTGTTCGGTTAACGTGCGGATGAGCCATATCAGTGCATCATTGCGGCTGGGTGGCAGGGAAGCCACCTTCTGCAAAAAATTTCTTTTTTCTTTTGTGGCAATGGAAATGTTTCTGCCCGCAGCATATTCATTGGAGCCCACCACGCGGTTATCATCTTCATTCTTTTTACGGGGAAAAAGATTGTAGTTGATGAACTGGAAGGTCATGAGTGCAGAATCAAACTCCTTTCGGTAGTAATAAGATTTGCCGATGAGTAAATAAAGGTTATCGATCCAGTCGTTCCGGAGGTCGTGCAGGAGGATGCCGGCGGTGCATTTATAAATAACAGAATCCAGGTCCTGTTTTTGCTGTGCAGTGGCATCCAGGGTATAGGGATAGAAGGGCAGGAGTTTGCTGTAATTATCTTTGTAAGCAATGCGTGCCCTTTCCACCACTGCATTCACTTTATTGTTGGCATTAAAATAATAGTTGAAATGCGTGATGTTGTTTTGCACCACGTGCCTGAAGTTGGTAAACTTTTTCTCTGCTGTTTTTTCTGAACCGAGTTTATGGGTTTCAAATTTTTCCGGTTTTTTTTCTTTCCCAAACGGGTCAAATGTCCACATGGGTTGTGCCAGCGCTTTGTTAAGGCCGGCCATACAAAACACAAAAACCAGAATAAAGGAGATCGTTTTCTTAAGCATGAATACAGCAGTTAAAATAACAGGCATAAATATCGGGTATTTTTACCAAATGACTATGTAAAGCGGTAGGTTAAATAACACTTTATGCTTTTTTTATAAGCCATTGTATTGCAGTGAGAAATTTTACATTGTATGCGGGGCGTAATACTACTCTTTTTTGGCGTTATTATTGCTATTTCAGGCTAGTTTGCCTAATTTTATCACTCTGGAAAAAAAGATATGGCAAAATTTGACGCCAACAGCACATTAAAGCGACTGAGGAATCGTTACAGGCTGGTGGTTATGAATGAAGACACTTATGAAGAGGTAGTGAAATTTAAGCTGAACAGGCTGAGTGTTTATATTGCCTTATGTACATTATTTGTATTGCTTGTTGGATTGACCGTAGCCCTGATTGTTTTTACCCCGCTGAAATATTACCTGCCGGGAGCCGGCTATGGTGATGCCAAACAAATGAAAGAACTAAGGGCGCTGAAAATGCGCACTGACTCTATTGAGCAGGCTTTGCAATACAAGCAGCAATATTACGATGACCTGAAAAAAGTACTGGAGGGCAATGTGCCCAAAATAGATACGACTAAACTGGATATTCCTAAAGTAGAGAACAGTGATGAGTGATGAAACTTTGTTGGCAACCTCAAAAACTAAAGAATATGTTTAATTCAAAATCTAAATCAACATCCGGAGAAACAACCGCCGGAAGCACCAGCATTATTGGTGCCGGCACAGTAATTACAGGCAGTATTCACAGCAATGGCGATATAAGAATTGATGGTACAGTAAAAGGGAACCTTAGTGCCAAGGCAAAAGTACTGATTGGCGCTGACGGTGTAATTGAAGGCGATATTGAAGGCAACCAGGCGGATATACTGGGAAAAGTAACCGGGAAGATAAGGGTGACTGACCTGCTGTACCTGCACGGACAGGCGAATGTAGATGGTGATATTTATGCGGCTAAACTGCAGGTGGAACCCACCGCATCGTACAATGGTAAGTGCCATATGGGTGCCAACGTGGTGGAGCTGCTGCCGGAGCGGGCGAGCGTGGTGAATGAATGATGTTGGGTTTATTATTGATTATTCGTAATTGCTGCAGACCCTTCGGGCAATCTGGCTAAGATCTGCCTGATGGGGGAAAGCTGAAAGTACAATGATTTGAAGGGTGCCGTGCTAACAAATTAAAAGGTTGCCAGGTTAAGTTTATCGAAACGGGTTGGTGCTGAGGTAACCATCTTCGCCAAGCTCAGATTGACAGTACAATAACTCGAAGTGAGAAAGTTCACTAATTGAGGAATTGCCAGGTTAAGTTTATCGAAACGGGTTGGTGCTGAGGTAACCATCTTCGCCAAGCTCAGATTGACAGTACAATAACTTGAAGTGAGAAAGTTCACTAATTGA
>JAFDZS010000010.1:121982-464925 GCA_018266775.1 Bacteroidota bacterium
AAACCGGATGGTGCTGAGGTAACCATCTTCGCCCCGCGGGGCAAGCCCGCAGGGCAGGTAAGCTCAGACCTGCCGGGTGGCAGGCAAGTTGACAGTATAATAATTTGCAGATTGAGTACTTACGAATTAAAAAGCTGTCAGGTTGAGCCCGGCGAAACCGGATGGTGCTGAGGTAACCGTCTTCGACCCACAGGGAAGTAAGCTGACAAAAAAATCTTTACAGTGCTATAAAGATGAACTATTTAAATACCCTGGCTAAAAGCCGGGGCATTTTTTTAGTTAAGCATTACCTTTGCACGGTTAATTTAAAAACGCAATGAAAAAACAAAGTCGGCTGCTGCTGCCCCTGGTACTGTTATTTATATTAGTGAATACCTTTTTACTCACCGGCACCGGCTTTTTAATCAAACATGGTATTGATGGTGAAGTAGTGCTGATTGCCAACGTGCTTTTGTTTACTGCCAATATAGTGGCGTTCTTTATCCAGCGCCGCGGCCTGCAAAATAAAAACCCCAACGTTTTTGTACGCAGCATGATGGGCGGTATGATGATCAAGATGCTGTTATTGCTGGGCGCCTTTATTATTTATGTAATTGCGCTGGGCAAACAGGTGAATAAACCTGCGCTTTACATTGCCTTATTTTTATACGTGCTGTACCTGGTTATTGAAGTATCTATTGTAATGAAACTGAACCGACAGAAGCATGCCTAAACAGGAAGCCCCGCTTGCACAACTGAAAACCTATTTGCCCGAAGGCAGTTTTGACGGTGTGCTGCATTACTTACAACATTATAAAGTACATTTAACAATTACCCGGCAGCGTGAGACCATACTGGGCGATTACCGCCATGCCCATGCCGGGCAAACCCACCGCATCAGCGTGAACGGCAACCTGAATCCTTATGCTTTTTTAATTACACTTTTGCACGAACTGGCGCACTTGTTTACCTATGAACAATTTGGCCACCGCGTGATGGCGCATGGTAAGGAATGGAAGAACGAATTCAGCAAGATACTGGCGCAGTTTTTACTGCAAAAAATTTTTCCACCCGATATTACAAAGGCGCTTTTGCAAACCTTACAAAATCCTGCGGCCAGCAGTTGCGGCGATGAAAAACTATTGCGGGTACTGCGCAACTACGATGCCCGGCAACCCGGCATGATGCTGGTGGAAAACGTACCTGCGGGTACACTGTTCCGGATTAAAGGCAACCGCATCTTTAAGAAAGGGGATAAGGTGCGCAAACGCTACCAGTGTGTTGAAGTGGCTACCGGTAAACTGTATTTGTTTAGTGCAGTGTATGAAGTGGAACTGGTAAATGCTTAATTGATCCATTTTTGCAGTACCTGCTCATCTCCACTGATTTTACCCAACACTTTGTATTTGCTGTAGTATAAAATACTGCTTTCTGCTGCCAGTTCTTTTGTTACCTTACGTTCGCCTATGTACGAAGCGTGGATAAAATAAATATGCTGCCCATTGTTGTAGATAAACCCGGTATGATTATCCAGCCCCACAATATACATACCATAGCCCTGTTGCCGAACAGCGGCCATGAACACGGGCATACTGCTGTTGCTGAAATGCGTGATGTACCTGGGCTGTACCAGTGTTTTGATCATTTGCTCTGATGGGCATTGCGCCAGTTTGATTCTTGCCAGGGGCACACCGGCATCTCTCAATACTGTGGTTACAAAATAACCGCAGGCGATGGAGCCTTGTGGCGGCGTTTCGGTAGTGCCGTTAAAACTCCACGGCGTGCCCATCCAGCAGGGTATAATGGTGCCGGTAACAGCATTGGTAAATATTTTTTGTTTTTCTGCCACTGTAAGCCGGAGCCATTTATTTTTATACTGCTGTTTAAGCAGCAGCACTGCGTTTTTGCAGGAATCGTAATTGCGTGATACTGCTGCATGAGTATCCTGTTGTACCGTATTGTTTTTTTTGTGTGCAGCAGGCCGGGTGTTGCAGGCGCACCATGCGGTTAATGATAATAGTAAGAGGGGTTTCATGTTGTGTGGGGTTAAGGATGCAGGGTGCAATATTTTCCATAAGTAATGTTGAACGGGAATAGTTTTTGTTGCCGCAGCATCAGTTCAATCATCCGCATTTTATTTTAAGCCCATAACGTACCCTGCAATTTACTATATTGCACTGCTATTTAGCTATAAAATAAGAGTAGCTTTTTTACGTTTATTATTTTGTTGATGCTTGCTGGTCAGCGGCAGGTTAAATTCTTCCTTTCTGCACCCTCTTTCCCCTCTTTTACGGATTTTATACGGAGTAAGGTACCTTTCGGTACGGAGTAAAGTACAGGTTACCCCGGCGTTAGTATGCTGTAACCTGCGCTTTAGCCTGCTTTAGCTACGGCTTTTGTGCTGGGTAAAATCTATTCTTCCATAGCCTTCTGTACAGATTTACAGTAATTATAAACCTGTGAATGCAATTTTGATGCGTTTTTTTCGTTGTGAGGATTAACCTACCCGGAAGGGAAGATTGATCTTGCCCTGCCTGCAACCAACCTCCATTTTTAAGACGGGATGACTGATTTTAACAGGCAAATGTACTGTTGAAAACGACGCATGGCAGTTATGATGTACTGCTGTGCGTGAACTTATTTTAATTACTACAAATTACAGGCTATGGCTAAACAAACTGGAACTGTTTTGCTGCATGGAACCATTAATAACATTACTTTTTATGAGATGGACGGCACGCCATACGCCAGGGGTAAAAGCTCATTAACTAGGCACCGGGTATTGACTGACCCTGCGTTTGAGAACAGCCGAAAATGCAGCGCCCGGTTTGGCGCGGCTTCGGTAATTGCTTCTGCAGTGTACCGTACCCATAAAGCGCAGATACAGGGCAGGGGATTTATTGGTAAACTGACCGGTTTGGCGCAACGGTTATTACGGAAAGGGATAAATGAAAATTTGATTAAGGAAGAACTGGTGGCGTTTATTCAGCAGCAGAGGGATAAATTGTAATGATATGGATTTGCCGCAGATGCGCAGATTATATTATGTAGTATTTTTTGGCCTGTATGAATTTCTGTTTAAGCCTGACGACACTGGCGCATAGGTGACATAGCATGCTTCGCATGTAGTTTTGTTCATGAAGACGCAATGGAACAAAGTATACCTCGCATCTCTTTTTTACTTCCTTTACTTTTTACTAACCCTGACCACATAGGCACATAGGCGACATAGAATGCTTCGCATTTAGTTTTGTTTACGAAGACGCAGCGGAACAAAACCAGTTCCACTTGTATTTTCGTTTACACCGCTTTTGCTAAAACTGCACAGTTATGCCGAAAATCTGCACAGTTATTTCCTTTCCCTGGTTTTTTGAAAATAAATTTATTCTATTAACAAAAATATTTTTTGCAGTTTCAAAAATACTTTTACATTTGCTCCACGAAGCCGGATTGAAAACTTTCGGCTAAGCTTAGCCGCTTTATTCGTGCCGCCTTTACCTTCTCCTCAAGCATTGTTTGTTCAAGCGTAAGAAAAATTATTACTGGTCATTTATGTAATATATGACGTTGGTCATCTATTGCAGTACATAATTACGTCACTAATAAAACCAACTGACCTTTATGAAGGCCACCAGGCACTTTATATGGATACTGCTTGCGTGTGCTGTGCAATCTGCTACAGCACAGAAAGACAGCCTGCTGCGGGAAGCCGCTAAAGTGGATTCTTCATTGCAGTCGCTGCAACACATTCCCGTAAAATATATCAAACAGGCAGATGCTAAAGTGGGCCAATATACGAAACGCATTACCAGCAAAACTGAGCAAACGCTGACTAAGCTGGCAAAGTGGGAAGGGAAAATAAAATCATTATTGGAAAAGGCCAGCCCGGAAACTGCCCAACGCCTGTTTGGCAATAACCAGCTTACGTTTGCGGCTGCACTGGAAAAGTATAAAAAGGGTGAGGCCATCATTGCAGATAAAAGAGCGCAATATGATGCCTACACGGACAAGCTCACTACCAGCCTTGCTTATTTAGACGAACAAAAGGAAAACATTGATGCCAAACTGGTGGAGCCGGTTAAAAAAGCCAAAGAAAAGGCCGACGCTTTGCAGGAACAGCAAGCGCAAACTGATGCGGTGGTAACCTTTATTAAAGAACGCCGCAAATTGCTTGTTGAGCAATCCATTAAATACATTGGTAACAGTAAGTACCTGGAAAAGATAACCAGCGAAAACTATTACTTAGTGCAGACGCTGAAAAATTACAAGGAACTTTTTCATGATGCCAAAAAAGCAGAGCAAACTGCTTTACAAATACTCCAGCACATTAAAGGCTTCAATACTTTTTTTCAGCAAAACAGCATGCTCTCGCAACTGTTTGGTGGAGGCTCCGGCCAGGGGGGCGGAGCAACCCTTACTGGCCTGCAAACAAGAGCAAGCGTAAACAATTTAATTCAAAGCCAAATCGCTTCTGCCGGGCCGAGCGCTGCCGCACAAATTCGACAGAATATGCTGGATGCGCAGGCACAGTTAAATGCCTTAAAAGATAAGGTGATGAAGGCGGGCGGCACAAGCCCTGATGCTGATTTGCCTGCACCTAAAAAATATGATGCCACCAAAACCAAAACCATTTTGCAACGCATACACCTGGGCTCTGACATCAGTTTTGTGAAAGACAATAATCAAATGCCCACGGTGGCCAATGTTGCATTGAGCGCCAACTATCAACTCTCCTCCAAAAAAGAATTTTCTATTGGTACTGCTTATAAAGCTGGTTTAGGAAGTATTAACCGGATTGCATTCAGCAACCAGGGCGTAGGTTTCAGGAGTTCATTTTCGCTACAAATGAAAAAATCTTTTTGGGCTACCGGTGGCTGGGAAGCGAACTATAACGCAGGCTTTAAAAATATTGCTGCACTGCAAAACTATGATGTGTGGACGCAGTCGGCTATGATGGGTGTGGAGAAAAGGCTGAATATCAAAACCAAATTGACCAAGGGTACCAAGTTTGTATTGCTGTATGATGCATTAGCGCACCAGGCAGTACCGACGCGGCAGCCTTTTGTGTTCAGGGTGGGGTATAACTTTTAAACAATAAAACTAAGAGAGTATATATGGCAAAGAATCAATCAATAGTGTCAATTGTCATTGGTTTAATTGTGTTTGGGTTTGTTCCGAACCTAAAGGCACAAACGGCAATGAATCCGGCGATAAAGAATATTACTATATCGTCACCCAATGCTGCATCACTGGGTAAATATGGAGATATCCCTGTAAGCTATCATACAGGAATACCCAATATTGATATTCCAATTTATACAGTTAAATCTGGTTCACTGGAATTACCAATAGGTATCAGTTATCATGCTTCAGGCTTAAAAGTACAGGAACAAGCCAGTTGGGTAGGTGCAGGATGGGCACTAAATGCCGGAGGTGTTATCACAAGATCGGTATTAGGTGCTCCGGATGATAAAGGTTTGCAAGCGGCATACACGCAAAAAGGACATTTTACCGACTATGGATATAATAGTTATATTTTTTCTGCCGGACCTGCTACCTGCTCTTCCAACCCTAATGTAAATGGCCCGGCACAATGCCCGCAAGGCAGATCAGGCATGAGCCCGACAACTTACGCTCCACAGGATAGTTATGTGCAAGCGGGTATTTATGATGGCGAACCTGATTTATACTTTTTTAATTTCAATGGACACTCAGGGAAGTTTTACTTTAATGATGACAGGGTACCCGTCATTGTACCAAAACAGGACTTGAAAATCACTCCAATTTACCCGGGAAATGACTGGAGGGGTATGACCGGCTTCACAATAACCACCGCTGATGGTACACAATACTATTTTGGAAAGAACCAGGAGAATGATGGTAATGTAGATGCGATAGAAGAGACTTATAATATTTCAACTCAGCAGCAATTTACAGGACAGGGTGCTACATCATCCTGGTTTTTGAATAAAATTGTTTCTGCTGACGGACAGTTTAGCATCAACCTGATTTACCAGTCAGAAAGTTATAGTCAGTATAGTTTATCCATGTATCCAATACCGGGTGTTCGTAATCCTAACTGGTGGGCTTATAACAACGAATATGACCTGGATAAAAATTTTATCAACGGGGTAAGGCTTTCTAAAATTGTTTTCCCAAATGGTGAAGTTGATTTTAATACCGGTAACCTCAGGCAGGATTTAAGTAAAGGATTGGGTGCTTATCCAAATTATACTTATGCGGGCTTATCAGATATGGATAATACCGATGTGACTCTTGGAGCGAGGGCTTTGGGTAATATCTCTGTAGTGTCTGCATCGGTGTGTAAAAAATATACCCTTTATACAAGCTATTTTTACGATAACAGCTCATTGACGGGAAATTTGTTTACACTGACGTATCCAAACAACGCCTTTAATTTGCATACCGACCAATACAGGTTAAGACTGGATAGTATCCAGGAATCCAGCTGCAATAATTCGTTATCAGTACCACCATACATTTTTTCATATAATACCGGAACCGTTCCGAGAAAACTCAGCTTCGGTGTTGATCATTGGGGATTCTATAACGGTGTTACGACAAATACAGGTTTAATACCAACTTATACCATAGTTCCGCAGGGCGGGCAACAGGGCTCTAACACCAGTGCAGTTACTATTGTACAGGGTGCCAACCGCGATGCTTCATGGCCTGCAATGGCGGGAGGTGCCCTGACTCAAATCAAATATCCAACAGGTGGAACAAGTGCGTTTGAATTTGAACCACACAATATTTATGGAATAACCAGCAGCTACCAAAACGTTACTCTTTCAAATATGTTCTTACACATGTATGGACAGAGCGGGAATACAACGACCAATAGTTTTACAGTAAATGGTACCACCAATTCAGTAAGTATCGCAATGACGAGTACCTGTAATTTTTCGTGTACGCTTGTAATTAAAGACAATAATGGAGTAACTGTATACAATAGTGGTTTACCTAATTGGGATGGCTTTACCGGTACTAACGTAAATGCTCAAAACACCATTAATTTATCGCCAGGAAATTATACTGCTACACTTGCATTAGATAACCAGGCCAATAATTCAACTGTTACTGGTTCAGTTCAAACCATTATTAATCAATATCAGAATGTGACCAGTAATGCCAGCATGCTCGTTGGGGGGCTAAGAATTAAATCTGTTACTAATTATGATGGAGTAAATACAAACAATAATGTAGTTACTGCTTATGGATATAACTATAACAATACTACCAATGGTCAATCATCTGCCACACTATACAGTACACCTGTTTATGTGCAAGGTTTAAGAAACGATGTCTGGGGAGCTGTTGGTGCAGCAACATGCAGCATAAACGGTTGTTTTACCTGTTTCGGTTCCAATGTTGCCTATTATCAGTCACCCTCCAGCATAAGACCAATGGCAAATACACAAGGTAACCATATTGGATATGGCGAAGTATATGTATCACAGGCTAGTAATGGTTATTCCAAATACCAGTACTACAGCACCAATGGAAATATTACCGGGCCGGGAACGCCATTGCAAACAGATGTTTGCGTAAGAACTTTAAATACATTATGTGACCCCAACATACCCAACTCACCAGCAGTTCCACTGCCGTTTGATCCTATGCGGGGTGAATTGGCTGCGGAGTACCATTTTAACCAGGCAGGCCAACTACTTAAAAGTTCTTCCTATTATCCTTTATGGAAACCTGATTCAATCATTACACCAGGCATTATCAGCAGATTTTTTGTTACAGCATATCAAATCACTTCAGGAAATTCATCATATCCAGGTAATTTTACTGATATAGAAGTCAACGTACCCCCTAACAGTATACAGCCGGTTGGTGTGCAAACCTTTTCTGAATACTTTCTGCAGTCTTCAAAGAAAATCAGGGACAGTGTTGTAACCAAAACATATGACCCATCTACCGGAGCTTACCTTACAGAAATTAAAGCAAGCTACTATAACAGCAGGTTTCACACTGGTCCTACAAAGACACTGTCTATATCATCCAAAGGGGAGCAGCTTGTTACCAATATCACTTCGGCATTTGATTATGGCCTTGGATATTATACGCCGCCCACTGATCCACTACCTGCTTATTATTCCAACCTTGGTTTAGATAACAGTTATTTAAGTTCCGCTTATGGATCGTTCAGCTTAAGCCCCTCTGATCCGTATTACTACTGGAACCGCTTATACATATACAATAATTTCAGGTATATGAAAGCAGTGGACAGGCAGAACTATATTTCTGCAAGATTAAGCTATGATGTCAATTATGCTTCCGTACATGCTTCAGCTAAATCGACTGCAGATGCAGAGTTAAAGCCCGTTTATGAATTACAGGATGAATACAGCAACCCTGTAATTGAAACCGCATCATGGAAAAATAATAGTTTTACCGGAGCATCGTTTACCCATTACGACTATGCAACTAACCCTTCCGGTTTTGTTTATCCTGTTAAGGTTCAGGCTGTAAATTTATCAGCACCTGCTGCAAGTTTTACCAATTCATCAGTATCAGGAACTTCTATTGCAAAAGACAGCCGTTATACTGATGAAACTACTGCAAAATATTCCGGTGGCAACCTCGTGGAAATTACGCCTAAAAGTGGCGTAACCACTGCTTATTTGTGGGGCTATAAATCACAATATCCAGTTGCAAAAATATCAGGTACCACTTATGATATTGCTAAAACTTATATCACCCAAAGTATATTGGATAACCCTGCTGATGATGCCACTTTATTAAATAACCTCAAAAACCTGCTGAATATACCGGGTGCTATAGTAAACACCTATACGTATAAGCCCCTTGCCGGCATTAGCAATGAAACAGATACACGAGGCAGAAAAATGAGTTATTCATATGATGCTTTGAACAGGCTTCAACTGGTGACAGACAATGATGGCAACCTGTTAAAAAAGATCTGCTATAACTATGCCGGACAACCGGAAAATTGCCTGGTAAACTGCACCAATTTTACCGCAAACTGGCAAAATACCAGTACTGCTTTACGATGCCAGGTTAACAGTTGCGGAGGGTATACGGGTTACCAGGAACAGGAACAAAGAGATATGAATATCTGCAGTCCAACCTACAACCAAACCCAATGGGTAAACGCCGGCTATAACCCATCAGCCTGTGCAGTTTCTACCTGTACGGCCTTAACTTCAACGAATACATTTGGCGGTACCAACTATGCAGCAAGTTATTACAATACCACTACCGGTATTACCTATAACCTGCCCATATCCACAGCCAGCGGATTGCAAAACCTGGGCAGCATACCTGCAGGTACCTATAACCTGACTATTTCCACGAGTAATCCTTCGCCACCTTATATAACATTTTATTCTGGTTGTGGAAAAAAATCAATTTCAGGTACAAGCGCTACATTTTTTGCAGTTGCAGTATCGTCAACTACCTGTAACGCTATCAAAATAGATAATGTTCAATAGTAGTAATAACCGGGATGATCATTATTAAAACATTTAAAGCATTTATTATGACACGTATTCTGATATTTTTTGTTTGCCTTACTGGTGTTTTATATGCCAGAGGGCAAAATGTATACAGTTATTCTGTTCCCACTATTGAAGGAAACAACCAATCACTCAGCGCATTTGCCGGAAAGAAAATTTTATTCATCACACTGCCTGTGCAGCAAAGCCCGAATGCAGATTCCGTGCTGCATGCTCTTGACTCTGTAAGCACTACTTACTCCAGTACCCTTATCGTTATTGGTACCCCTGCTTATGAGGACGGATTTACACCGGCAAATAAAACATTGCTGCAGCAATGGTACAGGAGTATTCTTAATAACTCAATAGTCATTACAGATGGCCTATACACCCGCAAAACTTCGGGTACACAGCAACATCCCTTATATCAATGGCTAACCGATAAAAATAAGAATGGCAGTTTTGACCAGGATGTTACAGGAATTAAAAACAAATTTATTGTGTGGAACGATGGTGCCTTAACCAGTGTACTGGGTGCGCCTGTGAGGATAAACAGTACTGTTATAAATGACCTTTTGCACAACGAATAAGAAGAACATTATTCATTATCCAGAATTCAAAGTAAATAACACTTACATTCAAAACCTTTCACGATGAGAAAAGGCTTACAGTATACAATGAAAATATCGATAATTGCGGCAGTGCTATTGGGAATTACTTCTACCAGTTCAGCACAACTGCACACAGGAACTGACTATGCAACTGGCCAGCCAGTGAATTTTCTACGTACCTGGGATGCACAGGCCCCGGAAAGCGACCCGAATAATTTAATGGCCAGATCGTTAAAAGATGTAAAAATGGCTACCCAATATTTGGACGGATTGGGAAGGCCATTGCAAACTGTTATCAAACAGGGAAGCCTAGTAACGGGTAGCGCCCCTACGGACATGGTAAGCTCTGCAGAGTATGATGCGTATGGGAGAACCCAATATCAATGGCTGCCTTATGCAGACCCTGCTGCAGGTAATGGGACATTTAAAACGACTCCTTTCAGTGCACAAAGTACATTTTACAACGACCCTAATGGGGTATTAAAAGCACAGGGAGAAAATTACTACTATGGGAAAACGATATTTGAAGCCAGTCCGCTGAACCGGGTGAATAAGACCCTTGCCCCCGGTATCAATTGGGCAGGAGCAGCAAGAGGAGTTGAACAGCAATACAGGGTGAATACAACAACAGATGATGTGAAGATGTGGCTGGTTACTGATGTGGCTGGAAACTTTGGTAACTATACATTAAATACCAGCATTAATACTAATGGATCTTATAATCCAGGTGAATTATTTAAAACAATATCAATAGATGAGCACGGTAAGCAAGTTGAACAGTTTAGTGATAAACAAGGAAAAATAATACTCAAAAAAGTGCAGTTAACGGCTACGGCAGATGATGGTACGGGTAGTAATTACATCGGGTGGATGTGTACATACTATATTTACGATGATCTTGACAGGCTACGTTGTGTAATACAACCCGAAGGAATAAAATCTATGGCAACGTCTGGCAACTGGCAATTAACCAGCACCATGCTGAGTGAACAATGTTTCCGTTATGAATATGATAACAGAGACCGAGTGATAATGAAGCAGGTTCCCGGAGCTGCCACAATTTACATGGTTTATGACCAAAGAGACCGGTTGACCATGATGCAGGATGGAAACACACGTACACAGGGTAAATGGATGGTTACCCTGTACGATAATTTGAACAGACCGGTACAAACAGGATTATGGACAGATGCGAATACGCTGAGTTATCATGCTGCACAATCAGCTGCCAGCAGCAATTACTATTATCCTTTTGACGCTAATACTATACCAGCCAGCGGATGGGACAAGCAAACAGCCACGCATTATGACAGCTATACAGGATTGCCCAATACCTTATCAGCTACTTTTAATAGTATGTGGAACAGTTATTTTGCCACAGCCTCCAATACCAGTTACCCATACCCGCAGTCATTAACAACAACAACAAATACCACGGGTTTAGCCACCTGGACAGAAACCAAGGTACTGGATGGCGGCAATACTTTTATGACTGCTGTAATGCTGTACGATGATAAGGGCAGGGTGATACAGGTACAAAGCACCAATGCCACCGGTGGTGTAGACGTTGCTACAACGCAGTACAACTGGGCTGGGCAACCCCTAACGGTAGTACAAAAATCAGAAAAGGGCGGCAGCACCAACCCGCAAACGCATGTAGTGGTCACCAAAATGGATTATGATGATTTGGGAAGGGTGGCAGATATTAAGAAAACAGTGAACAGTACTGTAAATGGAACAGCAGTAAACAAACCTGAGCAGCTGATAGTACAAAACCAGTATGATGCACTGGGCAAATTGAAAAAGAAAACACTGGCACCTGCTTACAACAGCAATGCAGGGTTGGAAACTGAAAACTTTGATTACAACATCCGTGGATGGTTATTGGGGATGAACCGGGATTATGCCAAAGACGTAATCCCCCCTTCGGGGGGTGGGGGGGCTTATTTTGGTTTTGACCTGGGTTATGATAAAACCGCCAATGGGTTGATTAATAACCAAAGCTACAATGCCGCACAATACAACGGCAATATATCCGGCATGGTATGGAAGAGTAAAGGTGATGGAGAGAAACGCAAATATGATTTTGCGTATGATGGTGCCAACCGATTACTGAAAGCAGACTTTACCCAATATGATGGCAGTGCCTTCAGCATATCATCCACATTTAATTTTAATGTAAAGATGGGTGATGGCAGTGATGTAAACAGCGCTTATGATTATAATGGCAACATTAAGCGTATGCAGCAATGGGGGCTTAAAGTAAATAACAGTACACAGATAGACGACCTTGCGTATACCTACCAAACCGGTACTAATAAACTGGCTAAGGTAACCGATGGCATCACCACAACAGATAACGGCAAACTGGGTGATTTTAAAGACGGTACAAATACAGGCGATGATTACAGTTACGATGTAAACGGTAATATGAACCTGGACAATAATAAGGCCATCAGCAGCATTACTTATAACTATTTAAACCTGCCCTCGGTAATAGCTGTTTCAGGTAAAGGAACCATCACTTACACGTATGATGCCGGTGGCAATAAACTGCAAAAGCAAACGGTTGACAACAGTACTTCTGGTAAAACCATTACCACCACCACCCGTTATATTAATGGACTGGTGTATGAAAGTAAAACCACATCCCCAACGGATGCCAATAACCCTGATTATACGGATGTGCTGCAATTTTTACCGCAGGAAGAAGGCAGGATAAGGTTTATACCGGCTACAGGCAGTACCGCCGCAGCTTTCCAGTATGACTATATGCTGAAAGACCATTTAGGTAATGTAAGAACAGTATTGACGGAAGAACAAAGGCAAGATATTTATCCGGCAGCAACTTTAGAACCTTCATTAACCGGGGTGGAAGGCAATTTTTATACTATTGATAACACGAAAGTTGTGGCTAACAGTTACGCCAACTACCTTAGAGATGCGGGTGGTACTCCACAAACTTATTACAATAATAATGGTATAGCTAACAATAATCCCAGTTGCGGAACGGGTAACCTTTGTACTACAACTTACAGCGGATATGTTTATAAACTAAACAGCAATGCTAATAAAACTGGTTTGGGTATTACCTTAAAAGTAATGGCCGGCGACCGTCTGGATGTATTTGGTAAAAGTTACTATTTCCAGAACAACCCCGGCAGCAGTAACAATAACCCTGTACCCATATTAGACATTTTAAATGGCTTACTGGGCAGCCCCACCAGCAGCAGTACAACAGTGCATGGGGCAATAACCGGTAATGACATTAATACCAGCACCGGAACCGCGGGCATTACCAGCATGATGACCGCACAAACCACGCAGAACAATGCCAACACCAATGCCCCCAGGGCATTTATTAATGTGATTTTTTTTGATGAACAGTTTAAAGCTGTGGATTACCGCATTAGTATGGTGGGCAATAACAGCGAAGTACATCCCCACACAGAATTACAGAATTTAACTGTTCCGAAGAATGGATTTGTGTATATTTACTGTAGCAACGAAACACCCGTTGATGTGTTCTTTGATAACCTGCAGGTGGTGCATACAAGAGGCGCTATTTTGGAGGAGACGCATTATTATCCGTTCGGCTTGACAATGGCGGGAATATCCAGCAAGGCAGCAGGAAGTTTAGAAAATAAGAAGAAGTATAACGGTATTGAATTAGACAATGATTTTGACTTAAATACTTACGAAGCTTTTTACAGAGACCTAGACCCACAAACGGGAAGGTGGTGGGAGATTGATCCTAAAATTGAGCATGACCAGGAAGATATGTCGCCATATACTTCGATGGCGAATGACCCGATTTTGAAAAGTGATCCTCTGGGTGATGAACCTGATCCTCCTTCGAAAGGATTTTGGAGTGGCCTTAAAGACGGCTTTTTAGGAACTCTAAGTAGTGCAAAAAATGCAGTATTGCATCCAATTGAAACAGGAAAAGCTATATTGCAAAACATTGCTGATCATCCTCTGGAATTTGCCGCGAATAGAATGACAATGGGCTTTTATGGAAGAGCAAAGCAACTATATAATGATACAAAAGAAAATGGGTTTGGTTATGCTGTAGGAAGAATGGGGGGACAGAATACTGCGGAAGCAACAATTGCTGTAACTACTGCAGGAGCATTTAAAGGGACAGGGGCTTTACTCAAAAAAACAATTACATCTGAAGTCCCGGCGCCTATAGTAACTTCAGTGGAAACAACCACCCAAAATGCAAATAAGATTGCCGAGGGTTTGCCGGATCATGCAAATGTTGTTAGGGGTGGACTCAATACTGCTGATCGATTTACTAATGGTAGTGGTGTTACAACTGCACAAGATGGCACTTTAAATGGAGTATCGGTAAATAGTGCTTCAGGTAAATCAATCGTAGAATTATCAGTAAATATACCAAATAAACAGATTGGTACAACTACTGTTGGTCTAATAAGACAAGCTGGAGGAGATGTTGTTCCTTCTCCCACCAATGGGAATCCTTTTCATTCAACTTTGTATGGAATTGATGCTAAAACTGCTGAAAAACTTTTTACACCAACTACTCAAAATCCTAACCATTAGTAATAAAATATGACAACCGAAGAATTAAATAAAATTGCAGAAACTACAAATAATGCGACACAAGGTTTGTGGAAATCTTATATTGAGGGTAGAGATCATGAAAGCGGAAGTAGCTTCATTATGACTGGTGTAGATAATGAAAGAGATTATGATATTGAATTTCATTCTTTACGTGAAAAAGATCAGGATTTTATTGCTATGGCAAGAAATGTGATCCCTGACTTATTGAGTGAGATTTGGAGATTAAGAAAAATTATAGAAGACAACTCTATTATTTATTAGGGTAGTGTTTCAAAATAGTTGGTTTTCGAAATCGGCTTGAGAATAAATCGTTTATGGGGTGCTGCGCCGTTGACGGTATCGCTTCGGTCTTCGCCGCCGCCTGAGTTTTTAACCAGCGGTGTACAATAATTAACAGCAAGTAAAAAAAAATACAAAGCCGCAGCAATGCGGCTTTCTAAAGGAGGATTTTGGAGTAATGTTGGAACCGGATTTGTAAATAAGGCTAAGGGCTTTTGGAATGCTGTTACTCACCCAGTTGAAACTGTAACGAACGCTTTGTCAGTAGATGCGATGACTGACAATATGTTAAATACTGCAACATTGGGTATGTATGATGCCTATAAAGATGCAGTAACCATAAAAAATGAGGGGGTAGGGGGACTTGGAAAAATTGTTGGAGGAAAAGCTTTTGATTTATCATTTGCAGTTGTTACTGATGGGGTATTTAAAGGAGTAGGGGCTGTAAAAAATGCAGTAAAAGGTGTAACAGCAGAAGCAGGAGTTGATTTGGCATTAAAACCAAAATCGACTTGGAATGCTGATCAAATGGCACAAGCAAGAGCAAAAGCAAAAGCATTGTCAGATGCTGAAACGGTTGTAACAAAGAATCCTGTTGTTAGAGATACTAAACTTCGATCTAATTTTATTAAAAGAGGAAGTAAGGTTGCTCCTAATGAACATGTCGATCATATCGTAGACTTGCAATTAGGAGGTACAAATGAAGCAAGTAACCTTCAGGCATTAGATGGGAGTGTAAATTCAAGTTTCGGGAAACAAATACAATTGCAAATTAGAAACCTTCCAGATGGTACAAGAGTTAACCGGGTTAATCTTTTACCACAGAAAAAGCCATAAAAATTTAATCAAATATTATGTATACATTTTTAGATAATTACATAGTGACTTTTAAAGAGGCTATTAAAGACGATAAAAGCCTTTATGGTGAAACACCAAAAGAATTGTTTGAATTTATAAACTCTTTTGGCGGATACACATTTTCTAATGGACTGTATCGTATACATTCATTTAGTAGTAGCCTTAAATGGGCTATACTATTAGGAAGCTACTTTCCTGGCTATAAAAATAACATTTTCCCATTTGCTTTTGATTGGATGGGCAGACAATTTTGTATGAGCAATAATGGTAGAACTATATTTATGTTTGACCCAGCAACGCTTGAAGACTTTATAATGGAACAAAGTCTTAATGGCTTCCACGATGAAGAATTAGTGAACGGTATTTTAGGACAAGATTTGTTCAAAGAAATTATTAATCAATTAAGTCTTATAAAAATCGGTTATAGCGAATGCTTAGGATACAGGACTCCACTATTCTTAGGCGGAGCGGATGCCATTGAGAATTATGAAGCAATAGACATTGAGGTTTATTGGCACCTCCAAAACGAATTATACCAACAAGTTAAAAATTTACCAGAAGGAACAAAGATTGGGAAAATTAACATAAAGCCGTAAAGTGGGTAGTGTTTCAAAATAGTTGGTTTTCGAAACCGGCTTGAGAATAAATCGTTTATGGGGTGCTGTTTCAGCCCCCATTTTTATTTTAGGAAGAAAAAATATATTTTTTGATCAATTAAAAGCCTTGAAATTACAGTATTTGAGTACTGGTGTATCAAAATAGTTGGTAAATATGAAATGAAGATTTGAGATAAAAAATGTCAAAAATGGGGAAGGCAAAAAAATGGAACTCAGCGATATTATTGCAGCGGTTGCAAAAAATCCAGCCAGGAATGTAAGTACCCCAAAAAGCAGACAGGTTAAAATTGGTCAATTTATCCGTTCTTCAGAAAGCAGTAAAATATTCCTGAAGCAATAAATAACACCATATCAAAATAGGCGGCGGTAATAGTAAATCCCCATTGATTATAATCATCAATATATCGCCAAACTATAAACAATGAAGCCCCAAGCGTGGTTAAAATCAAATATCTGAATGGAGAGGAAAGTTTTTTCCTCACCAAAACTGCTGTTATTAGGAAAAGATATGTCAAAAAACAACCTGCCATCAATTTAGCAAACATAAAATAGGGATTCATGTCCGGTCGGGTAAAATATTTTGTTTCATCTGAAAGATTCCTGTACGTAGCTAATTTGTAATTGATGATCATCATACAGGCAAACAAGAAATACCCTGTTAATGCAAAAAAAATTGCGACCCACCTAACAGTGAAAATATTATTTAAAAGATGTTTCAAGCGGTTGATAAAAATGATACAATGCAAATATAATATCCCTGTCGTTATAGATAAATTTTATATACCTTTGCACTCTTCCTAAGCCCATTTTCGCTTCAACCTGGTGGTTAAAACACATACATTATGTACAAAACCATCACCAAAATTACTGTTGCGGTATTACTATCGGCCACAACAATCGGGGCAAAAGCCCAAACCACCGAACCCATTTTTGAAATCAGCGCAGGTAACGCTATTGCCAACACTAAATTTCTGCTGCAGTCTTCCACAGGAGAACTTATTTCAGGCAATGATTTGAAATTATTTGCCATTGATCCTGTGACCAAATCGGTACTGTGGGCGAATACTGACTTTTTGGGCCTGGATGAAAGCGACATCACCATCATTGAGGGTACACCTTTCATTAAGATAGAACGGCAAAAAACATTGTCATTAGCCAAAAACAAAAACACATACATCATCCAGGCCAGGGATGGTAAAGTGGTGTACGACAGTAAAGACCAGGGCATAAAAGTGCGCAACACTTTAATACTGCCCAGGCTGAACGGTCTATTGATTGAAAGCGTTAAGGACGGCTTTTTATCGGTAACACTGCTGGATTTTAATACCGCCAAAGAATTATGGACGGTGCCGTTGATTAAAGAAAAAACCGGCGGCATTGGCATTGGTGCCTTAAAACGTGCGGTAAAATCGTACACCTCTTCGGCTTTTAGTGTAGCCCCCATAGTGGATGCCAACCAAAACCTGATTCTTGTAAATAAGTCGCAGATTTTTGCCATTGGCAAAAACGGGCAGTTGGCATGGAAAAAGGAATATGATGATGATGTAGATGACGCTTACCTGGGGCAGGATGGTAATTCCCTGTTCATCGGTTATAAAAAATACATCGATAAAATCAGTACTGCCAATGGCAACAGCACATTGGCTGAACCCATCAAAATGCGGGATGCGCTGAACAGCATTGTGCCTATGGGGGATAAATATATTGTTTGTAATGAAGCAGGCATTAATATTATGGATGCATCGGGTAATATGCAATGGAAAAAAGATTGCAAACTGGGCAACATTACACAAGCCAAATACACCGCCAATGGAATTGTTGCCATTGAAGCAGTAAAAGATGATGAAACCGTTTTTTACTGGGTAGATAATGAAGGCAAAAAAATGTGGGATGAAAAAGTAAAAGGCGGTATGATACTGGCAGAACCTACCGATAAAGGAGTAATGTACGTGACCACTGAACGAGCCAATATTCTTACTTATGAAAAAGGCAAAGATGTTTGGAATAAAGATATTAAACTAAAGGGCGTTCCGCGTTTTGGAGCAGACGCAAAATCAAAAACCTTATACGCTTTTGCAGATGGTAAAGTGCATGCTTTTAATTTTTCTGACAACACCTATAAATTATTAACGGATGATTTAGACCTTAAAAAATACGACGATGAGAAAGAAATCGCTGTGCTGGATGTCAGGGAAGAGGGCAATAAACTGGTAGTGTACACGAATCAAAATGTTGCCGCGTTGCAAACTGCCGACGGCAAAATTATTTATAATAATTATTTTAAAGATATTGGCAACAGTAAAAAGAAACTGATGCGTTTTGCAGGTACGGCTTTATCTGTTGCGGGTGCAGCACAGCAAATTGGCGGATTGACCAATATCACAGGGGGCACCGCCGGGTTATTTGGTGGCAACGGCGGCCTATTTGAAAAAGGGGCCAATCAATACAATACTGGTTCAGTTGTTAACGATTTAGGAAACTCTCTGTATGCTGCTGCATCCAAAAGATATTTAGCATCACAGGCTACCAAAGATAATCTGTACATATTATCAGAAATGCCCGAAGGCAACGGAATGCTGGTATGGAATAAAGACAAGGGCACCATTACTAAAAAAATCACTTTTAAAGATACCACACCACAATACGTGGTGGATGAAGCTGCTGATAAAGTTTATGTGGTGGTGGGTAATGTGATCAAAGCATATGATTTGAAATAAAAAAAATGATCTGCATTAGATTACATTCAAGATTGACTTCAATTGAAACAACTGCATAAGGAAATCTTTTTCTTTATGCAGTTACTTAATATCTGACCAGTTATTCCTGTTTCAATGAAACACCAATGACAGTATACTATTAACCTGTATCATCCTGCTGCAGAAAAAATTCCTGCTGTTGTGGTGGAGATTGGTAATAATAAAAAGGAGCGTTTTAATATATCATGAAAAAGCATTGGATACTTTGTTTGGTTTTCAGCTTACCGTTTTTTAGGTTTTGCTATTGCCAGGTTAACCAGTTTACACCTGGGTTTTATATACACCAAAATGGAGATACTTTGAGGGGATATTTACGCCTGACGTCAGCGGGCGGATTTCCTGTTTTTCTTTTCAAAAAAGCCATCACAGATAATAACAGTGACACATTAAATACCGCTAACAGTAAAAGGATTTTTACCGGAGGTGAAACTTATGCCTGCTGGAATGGAACAATACGAATGACCTATATTGATAAAATAGACATGGACATTAAGAACGCCGGAAAATTTACCACAGGAACCTTTCCATTGCAGCTGATATTTGAAGGAAATCAACTTTCACTCTATAAATACTATGACTTATTTGATCATTTTTTTATACAGGCCGGCGATTCAATAACGGAATTATACAGTACATACCGGTATACTACAGAATGGGAAAAAAGCACCTATATCAGTAATCCGCCAACTTATGCGATTAATCCCGTTTACAGGGATCAGATACTGGCAATTGTTGGTTACCAACTAACAAAAAAGCAGTTCATCTTGATAGAGAGCCTTGAATATGACAAACGCTCGCTGGTAAAATTGTTAAAGGCCTTTGAAAAATAGATAAAAGTTATTTTTTGCAATGCTTTGCGGGCAGCATACAAATTGTACATCGGGCTCTTGCCTTCACTCCAACTCCTTCAGCATCCATATATCACAACCATGATGTCCACTATTTCCTAACGGACCGGGCAAATAATGAAACCCCATTTTTTCATACAGCGGAACGGCAATCTTTAATTCGGGCATCGTTTCCAGGTAGATACTGTTATAGCTATTACTTTTTGCAGCATCAAAACATTGCTGCATTAACAGTTTGCCGAAACCTTTACCCCGTGCAGCGGGATGCAGGTACAGCTTAACCAGTTCGCAAACGCCGGCAGGTAAATTTTCAGTAGGGAAGATGCCGGCGCCGCCGAGTAATACGCCCCCTTCTTCAATAACAAAATACATACTGCCGGGTGTTTTAAAAAGCGAGTACAGGTTATCGGTAGTAGGGTCGAAATAAACGGTGCCGGGTTTAGCGGCATTGAATTCTTTCAGTGCTGAACGAATGATGGCGGCGAGAGGCGCATTGTCTGCCGTACTGATGGGGCGTATCGTAATTGCGGTGTTTATCATATTATTTTGCTATAGTTACTTTCGGTGCTGATTGTTTTTTGTGATACCGGGCTTCGATCCACGGGATAAACAAGCTCAGCCTGGCAGTATTTAAGTTGAAGCGGCTTGTCTACGACTTATCTCTTTAATACGTTGTATCCTGTTGTGCAAAGCGCAGCAAAATACCATTGTTGTCCCGTATGGTAAATTCGCGGATGCCGCCGGGCTGATCTTTCAACTGGCCTTTTAGCTGTATCACTTCCTGCGAAGATAACTCAGTATATAAGCATTCAATATCTGTTACCCGGATGAAGCAGGAGGTTTGTGCACAAATATCTTCATCATCGCATTGCACAAAATGCAGTTCGGTATTGTTTTTCTTAAAAATCACATATCCGCCTTTGTTAATGGCGGTAAAGCCGAGTTTGCTTTCGTAAAACATAATGGTTGCTTTCAGGTTTGCAGAAGGCAGTACTGGTATGGCTTGCTGAATCATAGTGGTTTAATTATGGAATTGCCTGAATTTGAAATGCTGTCAGGTTGAGCGTGCTTGCCCTGGGGGCGAAACCGGCTGAATGCTGATGTAACCGTCTTCGTCAAGCTCAGACTGACAGCAAAATAATTCACAGCGTGAGTGCTTTCGAAGTTAAAAGTTGACAATGATTAAGACTGTTGGTTACTGCATCACCCATATATATAATAAGAACCGGTTTCGCCGGGCTCAACCTGACAACTATCAGGTTGGAGTCATCTAAATTACCCGAAAGATAGCCCGTTTTTAAAAAATGCACTACTTTCGGTTTTTATTATTCGCCAGAAACTTTGTCCCCGCAGACTCAATATACCGAAGCAGAATTGGTTGAACTGTTGCAAAACCGTAACCAGCAGGCATTTGCCTATCTGTACGATCATTATTGCGGCGCCCTGAATGGTGTAATTTTGCGTTTGGTGGAAGACCGGGAACTGGCGGCGGATATTTTACAGGAAGCATTCCTGAAAATATGGAATAACTTCTCCAGCTATGATGTGAGCAAAGGACGGCTGTTTACCTGGATGATCAACATTACCCGGAACCTTACCATTGACACATTGCGCAGTAAAGGGTATAAGAAACAACGGCAAATCTCGGGCGATGAAAACACCGTAAGTATGGTTAGTGAAAACAGCGCCGTGCCTGAACAGTTTGATGCTTTGGGCATCAGGAAACAGTTGGTGAACCTGAAACCAGAGCAGCGCCGTATTATTGACCTTGCTTATTTTGGCGGATTTACCCAGGACGAAATTTCGAGGGAACTGGGGATACCGCTGGGTACGGTAAAAACAAGAATGCGGACGGCAATACTGGAATTAAGAAAAATGTTACAATAAAGTGAACGCACAGGAAATCATATCATCGGGCATACTGGAATTGTATGCGTCTGGGCTGGCCTCGGCAGATGAGACCGCACAGGTGCAGCAATGGATACAGCAATACCCGGAAGTAAAAGCCGAACTGGACGATATTCAGCTGGGCCTGGAGAACTATGCGTTGGCCCATGCTGTTGCACCAGAAGCGGGTGCAAAAGAAAAATTATTTGCTGCCATTAATGCTGCTGCTGATAAAACTATTACTGCAGTTCCGCTGATGCAAACAACCAATGGTGTTGCAGCGCCGGTGGTTCCCATAAAAAATTACTGGAAATGGGTGGCTGCCGCTGCCGTGGTGTTACTGGTGGGCAGTACAATTTTAAATGTTACTTACTATAATAAATATAATACCGCAGCAAAAGCTGCGGAAGAGAAAGATGCTCAATTAGCCGCCATTAATCAAAAGGAAAAAAGCGCACAATCAGACCTGGATGTGGTGAATAATAAATACAGTTTACCGGTGAATTTAAACGGGCAGCAAAATTCGCCTGATGCCAAGGCTAAGATTTTCTGGATGACCAACACGGGTGATGTAATGATTGATGCCAGCAATTTACCCGATGCCCCCGCAGGCATGCAATACCAGTTTTGGGCAATTGTTGATGGCAAACCTGTAGATGGCGGATTGATCATTACCACAGATAAAGGCAAAAAATACCATTTCCAGAAAATGAAAGCATTTGGCCGTGCGGAAGCCTTTGCCATTTCGCTGGAAAAGGAAGGCGGTAACCCTGTTCCTACAAAAGTGGTGAGTACAGGTGCTGTATGTAAAATCTAACTGAATTTTTTATGAATATTGAACCGGGCCACTGCCCGGTTTTTTTATGCGCATAATTTTTTTTCAGAAATCCAATCCATATTTTTTCATCTGCCGTATGTGATAGTACACACAAAACTTAAACATACAATTATGAAAAAGATGAAACAACTTTTTTTAGCAGCCATAGCTGTAGTATTGGTCAATGCATCCTTTGCACAAATGGAACAAACCAAAATGGTGGGCGGTGCCGCCATGTATCCTTCTAAAAATATTGTTGAAAATGCAGTTAACAGTAAAGACCACACGACATTGGTGGCTGCCGTTAAAGCTGCAGGCCTGGTGGAAACACTGGAAGGTAAAGGACCGTTTACTGTTTTTGCCCCGGTAAACAAAGCGTTTGAAGCGCTGCCTGCGGGAACGGTTGACAACCTTTTGAAACCAGAAAACAAAGCTACATTAACTGGTGTGCTCACTTATCATGTTGTAGCAGGTAAATACACTTCGATGGACCTGGTTAAGCTGATCAAAGAAGGTAATGGCACTGCCATGTTAAAAACAGTTGCTGGTGGTACACTGTGGATCATGATGAAAGGCAAGAAGATTGCCATTAAAGATGAAAGCGGCAATGTTGCTTATGTTACCATTAAAGATGTGAACCAGAGCAATGGCGTGATTCATGTAATTGATCATGTGTTGATGCCTAAGAAATAATTATAAACGGCAAACAACAAAAGGCCCTGTTTCGTAAGAAGCGGGGCTTTTAACGTTTTATTCTTTTTTTATTGATAAATAATCGGAATAAAATGAATTTTGCAATTGTTGCTTACAGCTGGTTGATGCACTTACTTTTTTTGCGGAAAAAAAGTAAGCAACTGTGCCCCGTGGGAAAAGCCGCCCGGGAATAAATGCAGCCCCCGGCCATTCGGAGGGACAAGCTATTCCCGGATGGTTCCCTGATTGGGCTTTTGTGCTCCTGTGATTTCAACTTCAGTAATTCTATTCTTAGGGTGAATATTATTTGTTATTCAATTCTCTATTCAGTTCAAAATAGTTTTACTGCCGCTGCAACAAATTCCATGAGATTCTCCAATGTGGTACCTTACTTCAATAGTATTGCAGAAGAAGGATGCTGCCACCGTAATGTTCTGAAGATGCTTCGGGTTAATCGGGAAAGTGAATGAATGGTTCAGTTTAAAGGAATTAGTAATGCAGTATACGCTTCCTGCAGGGCTGGGCGGGCAAAACAGCGGAGCAATTGTTTTGCCTTGATTTTTTTGATTCTTTTTTTATCAAGAAAAAAAGAATAGTAAGAAAATGTTTTTTGTAATCGTTGCTTACAGCTGGTTGATGCACTTACTTTTTTTGCGGAAAAAAGTAAGCAACTGTGCCCCGTGGGGAAAGCCCCCCGGGAATAAATGCAGCCTATTCCCGGGTGGTTCCCTGATTGGGCTTTTGTGCTGTGATTTCAACTTCAGTAATTCTATTCTTAGGATTTGTTCGTACAAAAGTTTTGGATCAAAGCAGCGGAACAATTGTTTTGCCTTGATTTTTTTGCCTGCCTGCGGGCAGGCAGGTTTCTTTTTTTATCAAGAAAAAAAGAAAGGCAAATTAGCGAACAGACTATAGCCTTATGTTTCCGCTCTGTATTATTTGTAGTATTTTTAAATATGCGATTCAAAAAATATTCACCTGCGATAATAGTATTGCTGATACTGCCACTTGCAGTATGCAGCCAAAACTTTGGCGGTAACGTACCATCAGTAAAATGGTACCAGGTCAATACTCCAAAAGCTAAAGTAATTTTTCCGGCCGGGCTGGACAGCCAGGCCAATCGTATTGCCAATGAAGTGATGCTGATGGACAGTGCCACGTCTGCCACTATTGGCGGCCACCAGCGCAAATGGAATATTGTATTGCAAACGCAAACCACTATACCCAATGCGTATGTGCGGATGGCGCCCCTGCTGAGCGAGCTGAACATGATACCGGGGCAGGATAATTTCGGTACCGGAAGCATCCGCTGGGATGATAACCTGATCACGCATGAAAGCCGCCACATGCAGCAGTTCAGCAATTTTAATAAAGGATTAAGCAAAGTATTTTCTGTTTTTCTTGGACAAGACGGGCAGCTGTTTGCCAACGCATTATTCTTACCCGATTATTTTTTTGAAGGCGATGCCGTTTGGCAGGAAACTTTAGTGAGTGCGCAGGGCAGGGGAAGAATGCCCTCTTTCCTGAATGGTTTCAGGGCTTTGTGGATGGAGCAAAAAAAATATCCGTGGATGAAATACCGCAGCGGATCGCTGAAAGATTTTGTACCGGATCATTATCCTATTGGTTATGTTTTAACAGGATACGGTTATGAAAAATATGGGTCACAATTCTGGAACGAAGTAACCGAAGATGCGGTACGCTTTACATCGTTATTCAATAAAGCGGTTGCCCGCCACAGTAGCACCAGTTTCATGCAGTTTAAAGACGATGCCATTGCTTACTTTAAAGAAAAGACATTAACCAGCCTGCAGCAGGGCAGCACGCAGCCGCATTTTATAACGCCGGTACAAAAAAATAATGTAGTGGATTATATGTTTCCCAATGTGCTGGAGGACGGCAGTATTGTGGTAACCAAAAAGTCATACAAAAGTATTGCTGCATTTTATGTGCTTCGAAACGGTAAGGAAGAAAAACTGGTGGTAAAGAAACCGGTGCTGGATGATTATTATTCCACCAACGGCAAGCAAATTGTGTATGCCTCTTTTCAAACTGATGCCCGCTGGGCCAACCGTGACTATAGTGTGCTGCAGGTGGTGGATATAGCATCCAAACAACAGAAACAAATCACCTTCCGCAGTAAATATTTTTCTCCTGATATTAACAACGAAGGAACTAAAATTATTGCAGTGGATGTACATACTGATGGCACCAACAATTTAATACAGCTGGATGCCGCTACCGGTGCAGTGCTGCACCAGGTGCCCAATCCGCACAATTACTTCTTCACACAAACTAAATTTATTGATGCTGAAACTGCAATATCTGCTGTACGTAACCCTGATGGTACAATGGCATTGGTAACTGTGCAGTTAAGTAACGGTACTACAGCAACCATTACACCGTTTTCTTTTAATGTATTGGGCTATCCTTATGTAAAAGGGGATACAGTGTATTACAGTAAAATGGATGAACGTGCCGATAACGTATATGCCGTGCTGCTGAGTTCTAAAAAAATATTCCGTATTACCAGTGCGCTGAACGGATTGTATCACCCTGTGATAAACAGCAATCATGAACTGGTATACAGTGCATTTACTGCAAGTGGATACCGGCTGGGTACAACTCCATTAAACTCCTCCGCATGGCAGCCCGTGCAAGAGGTGGGATATACACCAGTAAAGATGGATGCGGCAGCAGATGCCCTGCAAAAAAACGGAGCCGGGGCATTATATCGTTTAGCGGATCATAAAAATGAGGTTACCCGGTACCGTAAGTCGTTCCAGCTATTCAACTTTCACAGCTGGCGGCCGGTGGTGAATGATCCTGAGTACGGATATTCCATCTACAGTGATAATATATTAACCAACTTCAGCAACATCCTCAGCTATACGTACAACTACAGCGACAGGAGCCATACCGTAACGCTGGATGAAGTGTATTCCGGCTGGTTCCCCAGGCTGACGTTAAGTTTGGAAAACAGTTTTAACCGCACCATAGATACTGCTGTGGGTAAATCTTTTCAATACAATGCGGCTACGGTAAAAGGCGGTGCAGATATTCCATTAAGTTTTGTTGGTGGCAGAACCAGCAAGTACCTTGATTTTGGCGCCAGTTATAACCTGGAGCAGTATTATTACCGTGGTGTGGGCAAAGATGTGTTCAGTAATAAAGCGATTGATTATGTGAATACGTTTTTGTCATTCAGTAATGTAAGCCAGCAGGCAAGGCAACACATTAATCCGCGTTGGGCGCAGGCCATTTCACTCAATTACCGCGATGCATTTACGTATAAGGACAGCCATAAATTCGTGGGCAGCGCATCGTTATACTTTCCGGGGTTCGGTATTAACCATAGTTTGGTGATTACTGGTGCCATACAAAGGCGGGATACATTAGCTGACCTGTTCAGCAATAATTTTCCTTATGCAAGAGGATATGAGGCTTTAAGCACCAGGCAAATGTATAAGTGGGGCGTGAATTATCATTTTCCCGTTTGTTATCCTGATGGTGGTATTGGCGGATTGGTTTATTTCCTGCGCATCAGGGCAAATGCTTTTTATGATTATAACAATGCGAGGGCAAGGGTAAACGGAACGCTTACCAATATCATCAACCGCAGTACAGGGGGAGAAATTTATTTTGATACCAAAGTGTGGAATTCATTGCCTGTTACTATTGGCGTACGCTGCTCGCACCTGCTGGACACAGATTTGCTTAACCCTGCCGTAAAAAACAGGTGGGAGATCATTTTGCCGGTGAACCTGATACCCAATTAAATTTCATCCCTGCTGATAAGTAAGGCCTCAGTTCACGTTGAAACAGTTTGGAGAAGTGGTGCTTAGATAGTGCTTAATTGTTCTTTCAATTCTTCCATACTGATACCACTGTGGCTTTCATCGTAGATGCACTCGCCGTTTTTGATCAGCAGGAGCTGGGGCGATTCGTGGTATACAGCAAAATCTTCGGCAATTTTATTGGATAACTGGCGATACTGAATCAGGTCGAGAAAATAAAAGTCTGTTCCATCGGGAACAGTACTTCTTTCCAGCCGGTTTTTAGCCACACCGCTGATATTACAACGGCTGCTGTGTTTAAAAATGACCTGTGGCTTTTGTTTCGACAGTTCTTTCAACTGGTTCAGCTGTCCTTCATCTGTCAGGGCTATCCAATTCATACCATCAACAGCGATTAATGAATAATACCTTCTGTGCCGGGGCATCCGGTTTTACGACTGCTGGTGCAACTGGTAACCACGGCGGCCATAACAGTTAACAATACCAAAGCAAAAAATAATCTTTTCATTATTATTTACATTTTCAGGTTAAAAACTTTAATCTTGCAAAATTATACTATGCAAAGATAAATTACCAACGGTAAACGGAGAAATATAGTAAATTATTACCTTGCTTATTGAAATAGTCTTAAAACTACAGTACTTTTAAACATCTTTTCAATAAAATATGAACTAAACCAAAGATCTTATCATGTTACAACTCACACGCCCTATTGCTTTTTTAGACCTGGAAACTACCGGCGTTAGCCTTTCAACCGACAGAATTATTGAGATTGCCATTACAAAGATACAGCCCGACGGCAGCAGGCAGACCAAAAGAAAGCTGGTAAACCCACAAATGCCGATACCCGCAGCATCCAGCGAAGTACACGGTATTACCGATGCAATGGTAAAAGATGCCCCCACATTTAAGCAGATAGCGAACGAAATCAAAATGTTTATGGAGGGCTGCGACCTGGGTGGTTATAACAGTAACCGATTTGATATACCCATACTGATGGAGGAATTTTTACGTGCTGGCATGGATGTTGATTTAAGTAAGCGGAAGATGGTGGATGTGCAGCATATTTTTTATACCATGGAGCCGAGAACGTTATCGGCTGCGTATAAATTTTTCTGCCAGAAAGAACTTACCGATGCACACAGTGCAGAGGCCGATGTGAATGCCACCATTGATGTGTTCCTGGCACAATTGGAGCGCTATAAAAATTTAGGCAACACGGTAGATTCTGTGCTGAGCGTAATTGGTGAAGACAAGATTGTGGATTATGCCCGCCGCTTCAGCTTTGATGATAAAGGGGTGGAGGTATTCAACTTTGGAAAATACAAAGGCCGCAGTGTGGCAGAAATTTTAAAGGTGGAACCCCAGTATTACGACTGGATGATGCGTGGCGATTTTCCCCTGCACACCAAACAGAAACTGACAGAGATTTTCAACCGCACGCTGTTAAAAAACAATTAATTATCCACCACGATTTTGAACCGGTGGCGCCATTGGAGAAATTGTAGTAGATTTGAAATCGTCAAAAGCATGATTTGGAAAAATTAGTTATCATACCTACGTATAACGAAAAGGAAAACGTTCGTAAGATCATTGGTGCCGTACTGGACCAGGGCCTGGATTTCCATGTACTTATTATTGACGATAATTCACCAGACGGTACGGCAGAAATAGTAAAGTCATTATTCTCCACTTACCCCGGGCAATTATTTTTAGAGCAGCGTAAAGGCAAGCAGGGGCTTGGCACTGCTTATATTTATGGCTTCAGGTGGGCCATTGATAAAGGGTACCGTTTTATTTTTGAAATGGATGCCGACTTCTCTCATAACCCTAAAGACCTGGAAAGATTATATGCCGCATGTAAAAACGGGGCAGATGTAGCCGTTGGCTCCCGTTATGTGCGTGGCGGTGCGGTGGAGAACTGGCCTGCAAACAGAATATTTCTGTCAAAAGGCGCTTCTGTTTATACCAGAATGATTACCTGGATGCCGGTAAAAGACCCCACAGCGGGTTTTGTTTGTTATAAAAGAGAAGTGCTGGAAACGATTAACCTGGATGCGATTTCATTTGTGGGTTATGCTTTCCAGATTGAAATGAAATTTGCTGCCTGGAAACTCGGTTTCAAAATAGCAGAAGTACCCATTACATTTATTGACCGTGAGCTGGGGGCCAGCAAAATGAATAAAGGCATTGTAAAAGAAGGCATACTCGGTGTGCTGGAACTGCGCTGGCAGAGTTTATTTAAAAACTACCGCAAGCGGGTGATGAATGTTGATTACGTAAATTTTCGCCAGGCAGAAATGATGCTGGAGAATAAATAAGTACCGTTTCTTACCAAAATATTTTCAACCTGTACCTGTTACAGGTTTTTTTATGTAATCATCAGGGCTGCTGCATCCGTGGACATACAAACCACTACTTATGCAGCAAATTCAACTTTCTATACCCACACCCTGCCATGAAGACTGGAACAATATGACCCCTGCTGACCAGGGTCGTTTTTGTGCAGCCTGTTCCAAACAGGTGGTAGATTTCAGTACGATGAATGATGATGAAGTACTGAATTATTTTTTCAAAGCGAACAGTGAAAAAGTGTGCGGACGTTTTTATCCCGACCAGTTAGACAGGAGTATTCAAGCGGTACAACCGGTAATAAAAAAGCAACGGTGGTACTGGCAGTATGCAGCAATGATTGTGATGTTGTTTGGTAAGAGTAGTTCATCGAAGGCGCAGCAACCGGTTAAGGCGGTTTTACCTGCTATCCCCAACGTGAAGCCTAAACCATCAAGGTCATCCACAATGGGTTTTGTAACAGATATAGCACAGTTTAAAAATCTTAAAACCTTAGTGAACGGTAAAGTGATTGATGAAAAAGGGGAACCTGTTGCGGTTGCAACAGTAAAAGCGGTAACAGCAAACCTGGCAACCACTACCGATGTATTTGGTAAATTTCATCTTTCACTGCCAGATAATAATGATATTATAGAAGTTAGTGCAGTTGGTTATGAAACCAGGCAAATACATGCATCGCTCATCAATGATAAAGTGGTACTGGTTCGCTTGAAAACAATGTGGCTCGGGGAAGTGGTCACTACTTCCTTTGTTGAAAAAGATGTTGCCCGGGAAAGGCATATCATTACAGTTGAAGTGAAAGATAACGCTACTATGCAACCCATCACTAACGCAAAGCTGATCATTACTAAAAATAACAGTACGAAAATTGATACGGTTGTTGCCAATAAAAAAGGCATTTATACCATCAGGAAAATAAAAGACGACGATGCACTGGATATAAGCATTGCTGCTGATGGATTTCTGGCGCAACGTATTGATATTAATGGGAACGATTTTGATGAAAGAAAGATGGTACAGAAAATTTATTTGGAGAAAGTGCCTCAGCAAACCGATTATAAGAAATTGGATCCGATAACCATTGTTACAAATACCCAGGGTCTGATAAGGTGCAGCACAAGTGTAGGCGGTATTAGTGTTACGACACAAAAAATACAATCGGCACATCCTGTTATGGATACGATAAAACGTTGGTTGAATATTTTTGACCCATTAGTAAAAATTTCACCCAATCCTGTAAGGAGAGGAACCGATTTTCATGTACAAATCAATGCTCCGCAGGCCGGCACCTATACCATACAGGTAGTTGATGCGGCGGGTTTGCTGTTTTTGCAAAGGCAATGCATCACCACAACAAAAGCGTATATACAGGAGCTGCCTGCGGATGCGTCATGGAGTAAAGGCATTTACTTCATCCGCATATTTGATAGTAATAAAAAGTTATTGAGTACTGCAAAAGTACTGGTAGAATAACAGGTGCTTAATGCGTCTGACAGATGCAACCGTCTTGACGCATTAAGCAGTTGTTTTTACCATCATGATGCTTTTGAAGATATCGTAATAGTTTGGTTGTGTTTTATACCGGCCCTGATGTTTCCTCATACTGTAATACAAGCAGGAACATCGGCCGGTTTTTTATGTTGTGATGTGTCAATATGCTTCATAACCGCCGTGCCCAACACATCACCGTTTCAAATTTTCTTTCTAATTATGTAAACAAAGGAATGTCCGCATCAAGCTTATCATACAAACACGCTTATGAAACGACTTCAACTTAACATCCCCACACCATGCCATGAGAACTGGAACAATATGAGTGCATCGGAAAAAGGCCGTTACTGCGCCGCCTGTTCGAAAGAAGTGGTGGATTTTACCACAATGAGTGATGCCGCCCTGCTTCAATATTTTTCTTCACTTACGAATGAGAAAGTATGTGGCCGGGTATATGCAGACCAACTGGACAGGGTGATTTCAAAACCACAACCACCTAAGAAAAAATGGTTGTGGTATTGGCATTATGTTACTATGCTGTTTCTATTTTTTGGTAAAGGGAGCACTGCAAAATCACAGGTGAATAATATGGTCGTTTCATCCCGTCAGTTAGACAGCATCCGACGGACAAATATCAACGAGGCTTTGGCAGATCCATGGGCTAATTTACAAGGCGATGTAATATATGCATTTAATAAAAAAGTCATTAATGGGAGGGTTATCAATACGAGTGGCAACCCGGTTCCTTTTGCATCTATTAGAATAATGAAGAGTAGTATATTAACATTTGCTGATGCCGCAGGTTATTTCAATATCAATGCAAATGTTGAGCATGATACATTGCTCATTTCAGGGTCACAGGTCCAATCCCGGGAGTTTGCGCTCAGGTCACAAAAAAATGAGCAATATATTTTACAGGAAAGCTATGCGTCGAATGATGTTGTGGTCACAGTAGGTCGGGTGCAATTCAGGGATGCTGATGAAATACCAGATCCACCAGTTTCGCAAAAATATGTTTCTGTGCTGGAGATTAAAGATTATGATGACCAAAAACCTGTCAGTAATGTTTCACTGGAGATCACTACAGTAAAAACTGGTCAGCGGTCGCATGTATATACCAACGCCAAGGGGGTGTTTAAAATAAAGAAAATGGAGCAATACGACCGTTATCTTGTAACAGTTTCAAAAGAAGGGTACGAACCTTATGAATTTGAAGTGAATGTAAAGGACAAAGATCAACGGAAGACCTACCAGGAAGTATTGCTCCGTAAAAAGGTGAAAGCGGTCATTTCAAAAAATGACCGCATGATAGTAATGGGAGGGGTATTGTCGATTAAAGACACTGCAAGCCGTTTGGTGTATATTCTCGACGGTACGCTTTTTCGGGATAGTTTGCCTGGTAATTTTGATTTCAATACTATTGAAGAGGTGACCTTATTACAGCCAACAGCAGCAACGGCGCTATTTGGGGTTACTGCCTCTGCAGGTGCTATGGTGATTACAACTAAAAAGACCACAGTAAAAAAAGAACAAAAAGCGATTTCCTCGCCGGCAATTGATAGCAATTCGCTCCACAACAAGAGAGTACAAAATGTTATTGCTGGTAAAAATGACATCAGTATATTTCCCAATCCTGTGGCAAAAGGAAATACGATGAACATTTCTATGCCTGCACAATCAAGTGGTAGTTATGTGTTCCAGGTGATGAATGCATCTGGTATTGTATTGGTAAAAAAGCAATACACTGTTGCAGCAAACTCATCGCCAATGCAGCTGAAAATCGAACCAACCTGGGTAAGTGGACTGTATTATCTATGCGTATTTGACGATAAAAGTCAATTTGCCAGTATTAATAGTTTTATGATTCAATAGTGGTAAGTCAGTTGGTTTGGATATCATGCCTGGAGTTGGATTACTTAAAAGCCGGATGAAATTCATGCAATGTCTTTCTTAAATACTCCCTGTCTAAGTGCGTATAAATTTCTGTGGTGGTAATGCTTTCATGGCCCAGCATTTCCTGAACGGCCCGCAGGTCTGCACCGCCTTCCACCAAATGCGTGGCAAAAGAATGACGAAAAGTATGCGGTGAAATCGTTTTGGTGATGCGTGCTTTTTGTGCCAATTCTTTGATCACTAAAAATACCATTACCCGGCTGAGCTTCGATCCTCTTCGGTTGAGAAATAACATATCTTCCTGGTCTTTCTTAATGGGCCAATGCACACGGATATTATCTTTATAAAGTTTAATGTATTTGATGGCATCGCTGCCGATGGGCACCAGGCGTTCTTTATCGCCTTTACCAATAACACGGATAAAGCCAACATCAAGATACAGGCAACTGATCTTTAAATTCACCAGCTCGCTTACCCGTAACCCGCAACTGTATAAAGTTTCCAGCATAGCTTTATTGCGGCCACCTTCAGGCTTGCTCAGATCTATTTGTGCTATTAATTGTTCAATCTCTTCAAAACTCAGCGTATCGGGTAATTGCCTTTTTAATTTGGGCGCTTCCAGCAAAACAGAAGGGTCTGCGGTGATGATCTGCTCCACCGTACAGTATTTAAAAAAGCTGCGCAGCCCGGAAATGATACGGGCCTGTGAAGATGCCGTCATGCCCAGTTCAGCCACCCATTGAACAAATAGTTCCAGGTCTTTCAGCGTCACTTTCTCCGGTGCGGTAATAGTTGTTTGTTCCAGGAAAGTGGTAAACTTATCCAGGTCACGCAGGTAAGCATCCACCGAATTATCGCTGAGCGATTTTTCCAGTTGCAGCCAGGCTTTAAAGCCTTTTTTATAAGGTTCCCACATCCGCTTTGTATTGTAAATAATAATGAAAGAAGGAATGCTGAACAACTGTTGCCGCATCAATCTTCGAAAAATATTTCTGTGAAACAATTATACAGTATTTTCGCTGCTTTAATTTCATTTCCACACGCAAAATTAATTATGCAGGCAGTTAACCTCCGTTCGTTTAAACAAAAAGTAAGGCACAATAAAAGAAAGTTTAAAAGTTTTCTTACACGGGTAGAGAAGAATCCGCCCCGTGGGTTAGATAAAATGACCGCCACATTAGAACCCGAAGTTTGGAAAGAAGTGGATTGCCTTACCTGCGCCAACTGCTGCAAAACGATGACGCCTACGTATACCAATGCGGACATTAAACGCATCGCCGCACATTTTAAAGTTACCCCACAGGAATTTAAAGACCAGTGGCTGGAATATGAAAAGAAAGACAAAGACTGGCAAAACAGGAAACAGCCCTGCCAGTTCCTGAACCTTAAGGATAATAAGTGCTCAATTTATGCCATTCGCCCCGCTGACTGCGCCGGCTTTCCGCACCTGCCCAAAAAGAAAATGGTGGATTACATTCATGTGCACAAACAGAATATTGAGTATTGCCCCGCTACATATAAGCTGGTGGAGAAGATGATGGAGAGGATGGGTGATTAGTCAATTGGTTAAATAGTTAATGGGGTTATTGGTTTTAGGGTAGAATGTTGATTGACCAATAAACTAATAAACCAATAAACCTTTCCACCATTCACAAATACACATCTTCAATAAAAAAGTATTCCGGTGCCTTATCTTTTACAAGCGTGATTGCCAAAACATCAAACTGAATTTTTTTCCATTGCGGGTGCTGGTGCAGGTATGCATCTGCCGCATTCATCAGGTTTCTTATTTTTTGTTTAGATACCGCTTCTTCCGGGTGGCCATACGTTTTTGTGCGGCGGGTTTTCACTTCAATAAAATGCAGGATGCTTTCTTTGGCTGCAATAATATCCACTTCCCAATGGCTGTGCCTCCAGTTTTGGTGCAGTATATCAAATCCCTTTGCGGTAAAATAATGAACAGCGAGATTTTCGCCGGCAGCGCCTGTTTGATGATGCAAAGCCATGAGACCAAAGGTAACTTATTTTGGATGCGTCATGGCGGCTTTGAACCGTCAGACGCAGGCAAAAAAATAATGGCTGAAAAGTTTAATTACTTATTTTTGTGCAAAACTTAGCAGCATGCAGAAACAAAATACTTTTTCTATAATCGCAGCAGTGTTACTGGTGGTGTTGGCCGCCGTATCAAGGGTGATTATGTATCCGCATAATTTTAGTCCGATGGTGGGTATGGCCATATTTGCCGGCGCCACTTTTCAAAATAAAAAACTGGCCTTCGCTTTACCGCTGTTCTCTATGTTCCTGTCTGATGTATTGTTTGAAGTATTCCACATTGCCCAGGGTTTCTGGGGTTGGGGGCAATTAGTGGGTTACGGCATATTTGCCCTGCTCACTGTAATTGCATTCACCATGAAAAAGATTAACGTAGTGAATGTGATCGGTTATTCATTAGGATCCTCTGTACTTTTCTTCATCCTGTCTAACCTCTCTTTCTTTTTAATTGATAACCCTGTTTATCATACGTACACTCAGGATTTTAGTGGCTTCATTAATTGTTATGTACTGGCACTTCCGTTCTTTAAAACAAGTGTGGTGGCGGACTTGGTGTACAGCGGTGTTTTATTTGGTGCCTATTATTTGTTGTCGCAAACAGCAATGAAAAAATCAATTGCGTAAAATATTTTTGTTTAAAAGGAAAGGCTGCCCTGCAATGGCGGCCTTTTTCATTATATTAGTTTTAAAGAGAAAAATTTCCCGGTTTATTGCTTACGAAGTAATCCCGGAGATCAATATCAAAAGGTAAAGTATTTTTAAGGGAAGACAACTTTTCAGGTTGGCTTCCCCGGCAGAGCCTGCTTTTTTGCCGGCTATGTTTATTCTTTCTTCCTGTACTCATTCTCCTCGTACCATTTATCCACGTCAAGATTTGTTCCATCTGCAGCAGTTGTAGCCAGTTCATCACACCGATTGTTGAACGGATTACTGACATGGCCTTTTACCCAATGAAAAGTGATCTTGAATTTTTTTGAAAGTTGGTAATACGCTGTCCACAAATCTGCATTTTTTTTACCACCTTTAAAATTGGTTTTGATCCAGTTATTAAGCCATCCTTCATTGACGGCTTTGATCACATACTGGCTGTCGGAATAAATATGAACAGGCAAACTATTTTTGGTGAGTGCTTTTAATGCTGTGATCACAGCAAGCAGTTCCATACGGTTGTTGGTGGTAAGCCGGTACCCTTTTGAAATTTCTTTACGGTGCTGGCCATACATGAGTATGATGCCATAACCACCCGGGCCGGGATTTCCTCTTGCAGCACCATCGGTGTAAATTGTAATAACGCTCAAAACACAATTGATTAAAACGCTAAGTTAAGCGGTGGTGCAGGCAACAAAAAATAATTTTCGTTTGCGTTGATTAAAGCGTTCCGGCCTGCAAGGGCTGCCACCGTTGGGATGCTTGCGGCAGCCTGAAGACAGAAAAAGGTGGCCATGAACGTCCGGGTCGCTTGCAGCGACCCGGCTTATTACTTCATCAGCATCAGCGACGCCATGGTTTCAATACCATCCCATAAATTTTGCAGGCGGATGTTTTCATTTTCTGCATGCTGGTTATTGTCGTAATTGGCAATGGGAACGGAAATAGTGGTGGCGTGCAAATATTTTTCGAATACATATAAAGGTAAGCTGCCGCCCATAGTAGGTTGTAACACCACCTGGTCTGTTGTAGTTGATTTCAATCCATTAATAACTTTTTTGATAACGGGTAAATTCATAGGTGTGCGTTGCGCATTGTAGCCATCATCGGGTGTAATCACTTTAATGATCTTACTGTATTGTTTACGCTCTTCATCAGTGGGTTCCTTATCGGTAACAAAATAGCCCTGTGCTTTAATGTGATCAATCACTTTTTGTTGTTGCCGTTTACAATCGTTACCCATTACCAGGCGAAGGTCGATCACTGCTGTTGCAGTGGTGGGAATTTGATTGGACGCCAGTTTGCCTACATTACCGCTTTGCATACCATTGATGTTCAATGAAGGCAGGTTGATGGCTTCACTTAACGCAATGCCTTTCATTTCTGTTGATGTAATGCCCAGTTCATTTTTCAATTGCTCATCAACAGCAGGCACTTCGCTCAATGCTTTTTTTTCTTCGGCAGATAATGGTTGTACATCGTCATAAAAACCTTTAATGGTAACGCGGCCGTTATCATCTTTCATGGAGGCTAATAATTTAGCCAGCATCATTGCCGGGTTGGGCGCCCAGTTGCCATAATGCCCGCTGTGCAATGGCCGTTTGGATGCATACACCGTTACATCGAGATGCGCATCTCCACGCACCCCAAAGAAGATTTGCTTTTTACCACTTTGGTGTACGGGCCCATCGCAAATGATCCACAGGTTGGATTGTAATAATGAACTGTAGCGTTGTAATATTTCAGCAAGATGTGGTGAACCGGCTTCTTCTTCACCTTCAAAAAAGAATTTGATGTTGTAAGCTAATGGCAGGTTAGATTTCTTTATAGCATCATACGCATTGAGGATGGCCGCAATACCGGCTTTATCGTCAGAAGCGCTGCGGGCATACAGGCGCCATTCATTTTCAAAGTGATTGTCTGATGGGAAAGGAATAGGTACGGCATTATGATCCAGGGCGCCGTTATACAATTGCGGGGTAAAGGGAGCAAGGCCCTTGGCCCATTGTGCAGGGTTTACAGGCTGTGCATCGTAGTGTGCATAAAATATCAGCGTAGGTGCAGCGGGGGAGATGAGTGCTTCTCCATATACTGCGGGTGGTGCGCCGGCTGTTGCGGGGTACAATAATTGCAGGTTGCTGATGTCACGCTGCTGCATAAGTTGCATGATGAATTGTGTATTCCTGTGCAATCCATTCGTATCTGCTGCAATATTGGGAATGGAAAGAAACTGCATGTATTCTTTCAGGATGGTATTGGCATTTTGAGTGTGGTATTTTCTGATGCTGAGGATATCGGCAGATTGTGCAGTGGCAGTAACAGTGCAATTAATGAAAATGATGACGTATATGATTCTTTTCATCCTGTTTGTTTGCTTTAGTTGATGCAATGTACAGAAATAAAGGATGTTAAATATCTGTGTCGCACCTGCAGGGTATGCCAATGAATTTCATGTCAGTCTTGAGGGCTCTCCAATGGCGGTTTCGCAGGCTTCCTGCGCCAAATAAAACAGACTGTCCATCTTTTGTAATTACCCTTAATGAAATTGATTTCCTGTAAGGCTGTTCCATCACCAGTTCTTTAATGTTGTCTATTTTAATACTGGTTGATGCCCAAAAAAGGTAATGATTCTTTATAACAAGATCGTCATATTGTATACTGAAATAAAACATCTGGTAACTAAACCCAATGCAGAATATTACTAACATAATAACCGGAACTAATAGTAGAACGGGCTTTTGTTGTACTGCATAATTATTGCTTGTGAAAAGAAGCAGAAATGATGATAAAAGAAAAAGTAAAACAATAGTGTAAAATTGCAACAAAGCGTTTCCTTTATACGTCCGGAAATTAATTTCCGGCAGGCGGTCTTTATTTAAAGAAGGATGAACATCTGAAATAATTCCTTCAGAAACTTTTTGGGCAAGATATTGCCTGAATATACTGGTGTTGCTGTATATGTCGTCAAAGAGTACAATTTTTTTATGTTCTGAACAATATATCACCAGTGCTTCAGCTTGTTGACGGAATGGATCCGGACCCCGGTATGTCGACTTTTGATGCATGGTAACAGATTGCACTTGTTCCCAGGCTAAAAAATTCTTTTTCCATGGATAAAAAACTGTTATGCCATCGCAGGAAAAAGTAATCTTTGGCCCTCTTCTTAAAAAAGTAATAATGACGTAAATAGATAAAGCCGCAAAAAATGACGTATAAATTATTTTAATTGCAAACGGAGTACTGCCAGATTTGGCGTAAAGCCATGCTAAAACTGGCATAATAATGAATGCAAACGCAAGAAAGCTCCATGCAATCAATACTTTTGTCTTATACGTTGTAGTAATAATTGTATTCAATATACTTTTTAACAAAGCTAAAGCTATTTGTATTTAGAGATTAGTTCCTTCTATCCTTTAAAAGAAAGTACAATCCAATTGCAGGCCCAACAGCTAATATCCAGTACAGGTATTGCGGAGTAATTTCATTGGACAGCCACCGCAATAACTGTATGCTGATAATAGTGATGGAAAACCCGATGCAGTTCACAATGGTGAGTGAAGTGCCCCTTGCTTCTTCCTTCACATTTTGCGCCACTAAGGTGGAGAAGAGTGGAGAATCGGCAATGACCACCAGGCCCCAGAAAAATAAAAATATAAACAGCAGCGCAGTGTTTGCAGTAAGTACAAAAAGCGGAGCGCATAAACAACATACACAAGACATCATTAATGCTGCTGTGGCCACCCGCCTTGCCCCCAGTTTTTGAGCAAGTATACCGGCACCGGCGCAGGATAATGCCCCGCCTGCAATGATGATGAAAGAAAGTAATGGCACATTGATTGCGTTTTGATGCAACGCTTTGTTGGTTTGTAAAATCACCGGAACAAAAGCCCAGAAGGTATATAACTCCCACATGTGCCCGAAATAACCGAAAGCAGCTGCACGAAAATGTTTATTGCTGAAACCTGTAAGCAATGCAGCGGGTTGAAAGCGGCTGCTCTTTCTGCGGTAAGGCCCATCAGGTACCAGCAGGAACATTAAACATCCCCCGATGACCGCTAAGGCTGAAATACTGATGATCACATATTTCCAGGGCCAGGCCGCAGCCATAGTTTTCAATGCATGCGGGAAGGCTGTGCCCAGCACCAGTGCGCCCACTAAAAAGCCCAATGATTTACCAAGGCCATATTGAAAATGGTCGGCAGCAATTTTCATCCCTACGGGATAAATGCCTGCGAGAAAAAAACCGGTGCAAAACCTGCAGCACATCAGCTGCCATGCATTAATATTGTTGATGAGCATACCACTGTTGCACAATGCCCCGGCAAGTGCGCACACAAAAAATACTTTAGAGGGAGACATCCTGTCTGCAATGGTGAAAATGGCAAATACCAGCGTACCTGTAATAAAACCAAACTGTACGGCACTGGTAAGGTTAGCGAGAAAGCCGGGGCCGGCATGTATAGCGGCACTCATATCTGCCAATACCGCATTACCAGCAAACCATAACGAGGTACATAAGAATTGTGCAATAATTATGGTGGGTAAAACTACAGTTGATTTTGAGGTATTGTTCATGTACTGTCTGAGAAACTGCTGTAATCATTCCTGTTTTTTAGGGCCGGGTAAAATAATACGTTTGTAATACAGTACAGATAAAATCAGCGTAAGTACACCTGCCCCCAGGCTAATATAAAACAGCCCGCTTTCTTTTGATTCGTATTCGCTTTTATCAATAATGGTGTATCCATACTTATCTACCTGAACAAGGTCGATGTTTACATTTTCAGTTTCGTTATGATTGTTAAAATAAAATACGGTAACACTGTCGCCGGTTTTCACTTTATCCAGCAGGTCGGTGTAATTATTATCACTGCGGTAAATGCCCAGTTTTTTTTTCATATTATTTAACTGCAGGTAAAATACATTGGCTTTGTCGCCTTTATCACCATAATGATAGTCGGTGCCGGTGGCCGTAATAATGCCGGAGCGTTCGAAAGTTTCCTTCAGGTCAATATGCATTTTGTCGTACCCGATCCAGGCAACGAAAAAATAAATCAGGGAAGAAAGACCGATAAGTATTGCATATACTGCACGTTTTTTTTGGCCAGCCATAGTTCAGGTTTGTTTGATGATTGCCAGATGAAAATAAAGGTATAATAAATTGCTTTAAAAAAGAATGCAGCAATGATGTGACCACATTCTTTTCCGTTATACCGGTAGTAAATGTTCATTGCAAAAGAAATATTTTTCCGTTGGTACAGTTTTAAAAACGATTAACACAGTAACCAGCCCGTATTTAAAAAAATACTGTACCTTTTGCCCGCTATGAAAGCACTTGTAATAATAATATCACAACGAAAACTATATCAGCGCCTGCTGATTATTTCTTTACTTTTTATTACATCCATCAGCACCAAAGCCCAGGAAGTGATATCCGGAATTTGGGAGGGTAAGTTTTTTACGCCGGCAGCTTACCTTGGTCAGCCGAGGCTGGTGGTGGAAATCTTTAACGTCAATGATTCCACTTACAGCGGCATTACACACCTTTATTATGAAGGCAATAAATACGAACATTATAAGATGAGGGGCTGGTATAGTAAAAAGGATTCTGTATTGATTTTTACTGAAGCTGAAACCATTGCTGTGGACCTGGGTATGTATGGCAATTGCCTGGGTACTTACCAGATGATCATGCGTAAAACAGATAATGGTTATATACAGGTAGGCTATTGGGAAGCGAACATCAAGGGCTGCTCGTCCACTTCGCAAATATGGCTGCAAAAAAGAATGCCTGTTGTGGTAAAGCCACCAGAACCGCCCACGCCACCAGCAAAAAAGCCTGTTAAGCCGGAAAAGCCCGCACAGCAAAATAAGGATTTAAAAAAGCGCAATAACCAGCCCGTAATTGTACCGGAACCCAAACCCACTGTGCCGGTAATGAAAGATGAATCCGTTATTAAACCGGCACCAACGATTATGCCCGCAAAGATTGCACAAAGAGAAACCGACCTGCAGTCGTTGCTGGAAATTGCTGATGCAGATAAAGATTCCATCAGGGTGGATGTGTATGACAATGGGGAGATTGATGGCGATTCTGTTTCTGTGTTTCTTGACAACACACAATTGATCAATAAAAAAATGATCACTGCAAAACCGCTTACCTTTTATGTGAGCCTCGATAAGCGTAAGAACCCCATATCGCATTTACGTCTGGTGGCTGAAAGCCTGGGTTCCATTCCTCCCTGTACGGCATTAATGATTGTGACGACCAAAAGCAAACGGTACGAAGTGCGTTTATCCAGTAACTTTAGTAAGAACGCCACAGTGGAATTATTTCTGAAGGAGTGAGGTATCTTTATGCTCCAGCATGAAGCGATTATTAGGAATGTACAGGTCAGAGACCTGTAACCAATTACTCCTCGTCGGAGACGAGGAGTATGTACCTTCATGCTCCGGCATGAAGCTTTAGGTAAGAATGTACAGGTCAGAGACCTGTAACCAACTTGTCCTCGTCGGAGACGAGGACAAGAAGAAAAGGCCGACTTATTCAGTCAGCCCCTTCCTGTTCGATTTATTTGCCTGTTTAAATCTTTACTTTAATCACCAGTTTTTTGATGGGTTGGTCATCAACCGCAATCATTGGTGCATGCACATCTTCCGGAAAGAAGATCACAAACTGGCCGCCGGTTAAGTTGAAATACATATCGGGAGCATCTGCATAAAAGCTGACATCTTTTTCAGGATTGTATTCGCCTTTTGGCTGAGTACAGTTGTTGCGGGATTTCCAGCCGATGGTTTCATTACCGCGGATGCAAACCTGTATGTCGATGTTCTTATCATGACATTCAAATTTGGCAGCAGACTCGGCAGCGGTTACGCCTGCTTTGTCTGAGTAGATGGCCTTTAAACCTTCTGCAATATCCGATTTGCCAATTTCAGCATTCACTAAATCTGTACTGCTGATGTAGGCTGCAGCCTGGGCAAATAATGGATGCAGGCTGGTATATTTTGAAAGGTTAGCTAAAGAATCGATGATCATAATTTTGGACACTAATTTTTTTTATCACGAATTTTTTATCACGAATTACGCTTACTGATCCAGGACTAATTCCCAATTCCCAAATCCTAAATCCCAAATCCCCACTTACCGCTGCACCCTTCCACTACCATCGCCTTTCATCAGTTCTTTTACATCACTGAGGGTGGCATGGTTAAGGTCGCCGGGGATGGTATGTTTTAATGCAGAAGCAGCTACACCAAATTCAGCAGCATCAGGCATGTTCATTCCGGTAACTAAACCGTAAATGAGACCGCTGGCAAAGCTATCGCCACTGCCTACACGATCTACAATACGCACATTATATTTTTTGGTATGATAGAAATCGTTACCATCATATACCAATGCACTCCATCCATTATCGCTGGCGCTGTAGCTTTCCCGGAGTGAAGAGGCAATGAATTTAAAGCCAAACTTTTCTTTCATCTGTTTGAATACATCTTTATAACCATCCAGGTGCAGTTCTCCTTTGGTAACATCGGTATGTGCCGCCTTGAAACCTAATGTAGTGTCAGCATCTTCTTCGTTACCAATACAAACATCCACGTACTGGCATAATCTGCTCATTACTTCACGGGCTTTTTCTTTACTCCATAATTTTTTACGGTAGTTAAGGTCAATGCTTGTAGTAATGCCTTTTGCTTTAGCCGTTTTCAACGCTGCTTCAGTTAATGCGGCGGCTTTATCGCTTAATGCAGGTGTAATGCCGGTAGTATGAAACCAGTCTGCACCTTCAAAAATTTTATCCCAGTTAAATTCGCTGGCATCCACATCTGCAATGGAAGCACCGGCACGGTCATAAATTACCTGCGAAGCCCTCATGCTGGCACCAGTTTCTAAAAAGTAAATGCCCAGCCTGTCGCCACCGCGGGCAATATATTGTGTATCCACACCATAACGGCGTAAATGATTAATAGCCGACTGACCAATGGCATTGTTGGGTACTTTGGTAACAAAGGTTCCGTTTTCGCCATAGTTACATATAGCAGCAGCCACGTTGGCTTCGCCACCACCGTAGGTTACATCAAATGTATCAGCCTGAACAAATCTTTTGAAATCGGGAGTAGACAAGCGCAGCATGATCTCTCCAAGTGTAACAACTTTTTTAGGCATCGTTAATTGAATATTTCTGGTTAATAATAAACTTGATTCGGGAATTCAAAGTTGATTATAAATTGTTGATTATGCAAGCAAATGAAATCGAAATCTACGCAATCGTTTCCGTAAATACAATTGCATCATTTCCGTTTTCATTGGGAAAATGTTGGTACTTTCACCACCTAAAAAAATAACGATGGCCAACCAGGAAGCTATATTAAGCGGTATTATTGAACAGGGATTTTTACCCTTATATTTTAATAAAGATACGCAGGTAAGTATAGACCTGATGAAAACACTCTACAATTGTGGTGTGAAAAGTTTGGAATATACCAACCGCGGCGATGATGCCCTCAAAAATTTTAAAGCCATGAAAGCGGTACGTGATGCAGAACTGCCGGGCATGAGTTTAGGCGTGGGTACTATCAAAAACACGGCAGATGCACAGGCGTTCATTGATGCTGGTGCCGACTTTATGATTGGCCCCGGTTACGAACAAAGTGTTGCTGACCTTGCAAAGAAAACCGGCATCTTTTATTCCCCGGGTTGTATGACACCGAGTGAAATCATTACAGCAGAAAATAACGGCATTCAATTGGTGAAATTATTTCCAGGCAATATCCTGGGGCCAGATTTTATGTCGGCCATAAAAGAAGTATTCCGCAATTTAAAATTTATGCCCACCGGTGGTGTGGATCTTGACCTGGCGAACCTGCAGGCCTGGTTTAAAGCGGGTGTTTGTGCGGTGGGCATGGGCAGCAAACTCATTACCAAAAAAATTATGGAAGAGAAGGATTATGCCGGGCTGGAAACAAAGATCAAACAATGTTTTGCTTTAATACAGGAAGCCAAAAAATAAACCACTATCTTTAGCCACCATCAACCGGTGGCTTTATCATTTAACAAACGATTGACTATGCTTAAAGAACAGATTGGCAAGTACAGGTGGGTGATTTGTACACTGCTGCTTTTCTCCACCACTATTAATTATATGGACAGGCAGGTGATCAGTTACCTGAAATCATTTTTTTGTTCACCAATAGAAAATGGAGGCTTTGGCTGGTCGAATTCTGACTTTTCGTATGTTACAGCATTCTTTACAGCATTTTATGCAGGGATCACTATAGTTGCCGGTTTAATTATTGATAAAATTGGAACTAAATTAGGGCTGGCACTTTCACTGATCACCTGGTCTGTATTCGGCATTGCCAATGCTTTTGCCGGTGGCACAGTCGCAATTCATATTTTTGTGAGAAGTTTGTTTGGCCTGGGCGAAGCGGGCAACTTTCCTGCTTCAATTAAAACGGTGGCAGAATGGTTTCCTAAAAAAGAACGGGCACTCGCAACCGGTATATTTAACAGCGGCTCCAATATCGGCGCCATGATATCTGCTTTGTTTGTACCCTGGTGTTTAATATATTTCGGAAATACTTTGGGCTGGAAAATGGCTTACATCATTACCGGCTCAGCGGGTTTCTTATGGCTCATCTTTTGGTTTTGGTTGTATGATACTCCCAGCAAACAAAAACGTTTATCTAAACCTGAATATGATTATATCCATAGTGATGATGAACCTGCAGTTGGTAATGTGGCAGCAGAAGAAAAAAAGGTAGCCTGGGGAAGGTTATTCAGTTACAAACAAACATGGTCATTCTTTTGGGGTAAATTTTTAACTGATGGTGTTTGGTGGTTCTACCTGTTCTGGTTACCCGATTATCTGATTAAACAATTTGGTATGACCACCGAGGAGGTGAAGTGGCCTTCGTTTATTGTGTATGGTATTGCAATTATTGGAAGCGTATTTGGGGGAAGTATACCGCTGTTTCTGATCAATAAGGGAATGCAGGTGTATAAAGCCCGTACCACAGCAATGTTAATGATTGCTTTAGTGCCATTATTAGTATTGACTACACAATATTTTGGCAATGTGCAACGCTTCGGCTCATCTGCCATGTACCTGGCGGTTTCTGTTATTTGTATCGCTGCTGCTGCTCACCAGGCATGGAGTGCCAACTTGTTTACAACAGTATCTGATATGTTTCCCAAAAAAGCAGTGGGTTCAGTTACAGGCATCGGAGCAATGGCAGGGGGTTTGGGTGGCGTATTAGTACAATTAATGGCAGGTAAACTAACCGACATGTTTAAGACTAACCCACAGGAGGCATACTTAATAATGTTTGTTTTTTGCGGGCTGGCTTATCTTACTGCATGGATTATTATGAAGGCATTGGTACCAAGACATAAACCCATTACAGATATCTAAGGCAGCATAGATGGGAAGTTGTCAGCAGGCTTCTGTGAAAAAGTTGAAGGTTGAAATATATTTGACCGTGAACGACTGAATACGGATAACTGACCACAGCTTTTGGCCATCAACTATTGACCATTGACTATTCACCATTCACCACCTCATAACGAACTTCTCAGTGTTAAATAAAACCTGGCTTCAATATGCTCTGCAGATTTGTTGAGGATGAGTTCTGCAGCCTTTTCTCCCATCATCTGGAAATCGGTGCTGATGGTAGTGATGCCATTGAGGATGATCTTTTTTAATGCCGTTTCATTGTAAGAAATTACCCCCACATCTTTGCCCACATTAAATTTACTATTGAGGATTTTTTCAATCAGTGTTACCAGGTCATCTTCCATAAGGTTGATGTAGGCTTCGCCTTTATTAATTTCTTCCTTCTTAATATCGTGCACAATCTTATGCGTAAAAGCATAATCCTGGCAAAATTTGGCAAAGCCGGTAGTAATTTCCTCAGGATGATACGTGTATTCCGGTAAAATAATTTTCAGTGTATGATATTTGGTAAGGTTGGGCAACGCCTGTTCCAGTGCCACATAAATGTCTTTATCAAAATTTTCATAAATGGCGCCGAAGTTGCCGGTAACACCGGGCACCAGTTTATCTAACAAAATCAATTTCTCTTTGGGAATATTATTGAGAATTTTATAGGCATTTTCCCCGCCATCCAGGAAATGCGCAATGATCACATAGTAATCATAATCTTCTTTACTGTTCAGCAATAAATTTTTAAACAGGGAAAAGTTGTTGTTGTACACATAAAAGTCGATGGTGGCTGCTTCTCCCAATGTAGCAACAAACGCATCGTAAATAATTTTTTTGTGGGCACTCAGTTTATTAAACATGAGAAACACTTTTACCTTACGGCCCACATCAGTATTCTTAATAAAATAACCTTTGCCGGGCACTGAGCCGATAATACCAATTTTTTTCAGGTAGCGGTATCCTTTTTCAGCAGTATCGCGTGAAATTTCAAATTCAAAACTCAGCTCGTTAATGCTGGGCAGTACATCGTCCAGTTGCAGCTTCTGGGTTTCAATGGCTTTAATAATACAGTTGGCCAGCTGCTGGTATTTAGGTGTGGCCGAGAATTCGTCGATGTAGATCAGTTTATTAAATGGAGACAGCATGGTGCAGGTTTCAGCTTACGGTGTTGCCCGTAACCCGTTACAAAAATAGTTTTTTTAAAAGAAACATGATAGTGCATGATGCCGCACGGGCCTTTTCAATCTATTTTACAGTGTAATTTTTGCTAAGCTATATAAAAAAACGATCTGTATGGGAGTTATTCTGGGGGTAATATTTCACTTTGTAGGAGGGTTTGCATCGGGCAGTTTTTATATGCCCTTCAAAAAAGTAAAGGGCTGGAGTTGGGAGAGTTTCTGGATCATCGGTGGTTTATTTTCCTGGCTCATCGTTCCACCGCTTGCTGCTTATCTTACCATCCCCGGTTTTTCAGCTATTATTAAAGCTGCACCTACATCAGTAATTTTTTCTACATTCTTCATGGGTTTGTTGTGGGGCATCGGCGGTTTAACTTATGGCCTTGGTGTTCGCTATCTCGGCGTATCGCTGGGCAGTTCTATCATTCTCGGCCTTTGCTCTGTTTTCGGGGCACTGGTACCTTCAATATATTATTATTTCAACCCCACAAAAGGAAAAGATACCATTGCCGATCTGTTTGGCAGCAGCTGGGGTTTAACTGTTATGGGCGGGCTTTTACTGTGTATCGTGGGCATTTATATTTGCGGGCGTGCAGGCAGCATGAAAGATAAAGACCTTGCAGCCTGTTCAGCCGGCGGCGCCACATCAGAAGACCTGATTGATACGGTTGACGGTGATTATGCGCATACGCACCGCGATGCATCGGGCAGTGAATTTTATTTGATGAAAGGGTTGATCCTGGCTATTATATCCGGCGTACTCAGCGCCTGTTTTAGTTTTGGTATAGAGGCGGGCAGCAGCATGGGCGCCACTGCCAATGAAATCTGGAAAGCTGCTCATCCGGGCCAGGGCGAGTTTTTATTCAGAAATAATGTCATTTTTGTAGTGATTTTATGGGGCGGGTTAACCACCAACCTCATCTGGTGTTTAATATTGAACGCACGCAATAAATCTTTTGGCGATTACGGTAACGAAAAGACGCCGTTATTGAAAAATTATCTCCTTTGTGCTTTAGGCGGAACAACATGGTTCCTGCAGTTTTTTTTCTATGGAATGGGAGAGAGCAGGATGGGAAATGGCGCCAGTTCATGGATCTTGCACATGTCTTTCATCATCCTCGTGGCCAACATGTGGGGCATAGTATCGAAAGAATGGAATGGTGTAACAGCATCTACCAAAAAAACAATTATTATCGGTATACTTACCATCATTGCATCTGTAATTATTGTAGGTATCGGTAATTCAATGAAATAATAAACGATTACGATTAAATGGAATTTTATGTCGGTGAAAACAACAGAATTTAAACATGTAAGCTATCTCTGGGACGATGCCAAAGCTGCATCTATGGCCGGGGATGAAGTGGCGTTGCTGATATACCGCTCTAATTTGCTGGGGGCAGATTTAAGGCTCACCAATTATGGCGGAGGCAATACCTCCTGCAAGGCCATGGCAAAAAATCCACTAACGGGAGAAGAAACCGAAGTGATGTGGGTAAAAGGCAGCGGTGGAGATATTGGTACATTAAAGAAAAGCGGGCTTGCAGCATTGTATGTAGACCGCCTGCGCAGTTTGAAAAACGTATACCGTGGCCTTGCGTATGAAGATGAAATGGTGGAACTGTTCAATCATTGTATTTATGATTTGGCTTCCAAAGCGCCATCAATTGATACACCATTGCATGGTTTCTTACCCTTCAAACATATTGACCACCTGCATCCCGATGCTGCCATTGCCATTGCTGCTGCAAAAGATGGCAAAAAGATCACACAGGAATTATTTAATGGCACCATTGGCTGGGTGGAATGGCAAAAGCCTGGTTTCGATTTAGGGTTGAAACTGAAACAATGCCTGGATGAAAATCCCGGTATACGCGGTATCATGTTAGGCTCTCACGGTTTATTTACCTGGGGCGATACCGCTTATGAAAGTTATATCAACACATTGGAAGTGATTGAACGCTGCGCAGAATATTTGGAAGATAACTACGGTAAAAAAGGGCCGGTGTTCGGCGGGCAAAAAATTACATCCCTGCTAAAAGAACAAAGATTGAAGCAGGCTGCAGCATTAGCTCCGGTGTTAAGAGGGTTCTGTTCTTCCTATACAAAAATGATTGGCCATTTTACCGATGATGAAAGGGCGCTTGAATTTATGAACTCTAACGACCTGGATAAACTGGCTCCGCTGGGAACCAGTTGCCCGGATCACTTCCTGCGTACCAAGATCAGTCCGCTGGTATTGGAACTAAAAGCAGACACGGATTTAAGTGATGTAACAGCATTAAAAGAAAAACTGGCGCCTGCGTTTGAGGGATACCGTAAGATGTATGCAGATTATTACAACACCTGCAAACATCCCAACAGCCCGGCCATGCGTGACCCTAACCCGGTGGTGATTTTATATCCCGGCATAGGCATGTTTACTTTTGCAAAAGATAAACAAACGGCAAGGGTGGCAGCAGAATTTTATATCAATGCCATCAATGTAATGAAAGGTGCAGAAGCGATTTCTGAATATACTTCACTGCCCCGCCAGGAAGCCTTCAATATTGAATACTGGTTGCTGGAAGAAGCCAAACTGCAGCGTATGCCCAAGCCCAAAGCATTGAGCGGGCGCATTGCACTGGTAACCGGTAGTGCAGGCGGCATTGGTAAAGCCATTGCAAAAAGATTTGCAGAAGAAGGGGCCTGTGTCATCATCAATGATATTAATGAAGAAAGGTTGAAAGGTGCAGCAGAGGAATTTCAAAAAGCATTTGGCAAAGATGCCAGTGCTGCCACAACACTGGATGTAACCAGCAAAGCATCTATCGATACAGCAATGGAAAATGTTGCCCTGGCATTTGGCGGTGTGGATATCATCATCAACAATGCAGGCATCAGCACATCAAAACCCATTGCAGACCATACAATAGCCGACTGGGATAAATTGTATGATATTTTGGTGAAAGGGCAATTTTTAGTTTCGCAGGCAGGCATTGCCGTTATGCGCAAACAAAATATTGGTGGCGATATTGTAAACGTGGTATCTAAAAATGCCGTAGTGGCCGGGCCAAACAATGCAGGATACGGATCTGCCAAAGCAGCGCAGGCGCATTTAACCAGGTTACTGGCTGCTGAACTGGGTGCAGATAAGATACGTGTGAACACCGTGAACCCCGATGCTGTGATTGCAGACAGTAACATCTGGGCCGGCGGCTGGGCCGAAGGAAGGGCAAAAGCGTATGGAATTACAGTAGATGAACTGCCTGCTTATTACGCCAAACGCACATTACTGAACGAAGCAATTTTACCGGAAGATATAGCCAACGCATGTTTTGCATTTGTTGGCGGATTGCTGAATAAATCAACCGGCAATGTATTGAATGTGGATGGCGGTGTGGCCATGGCATTCTTACGTTAATAAACGATTTTACATACAAGCAATAAGCAATCAAAAAAGGTTGATGATTTTCTAATCTGTCAACCTCTATTTTTTTACATCACAACATCTAAATATAAACACGTGTACAGGGTAGCATTTAAAATGCAGTTGTTCGGGGGGAAAAAAGAGGAATACAAAAAAAGGCATGATGAAATTTGGCCCGAACTGGCTGCACTGCTGAAAGAAACAGGAATCAGTGAGTATTCTATCTTTCTCGACGAAAGCACCAATAGTTTATTTGGTGTGCTGAAAGCCACCGATCCATCTTTGCTGGAAAATTTACCGGCACAACCGGTGATGCAGCGCTGGTGGAATTACATGGCCGATATTATGGCCAGCAATCCCGATCACTCACCGGTAAGTATTCCTTTGGAAGAAGTGTTTTATTTGCCCTAACTTGTTATACGAATTAAAGCCTGAATTATGTTATTGAATAAACAACGTATTGCCGACAGTAACAGTACAGTATTAGCACAGCACCAGCGCAGGCTGGCATTTGCACAACAGGAAATCGAATCAGCAGAAGCCATCATCAAAAAATTAATGGCTTTCCAGGTGGCTATTCCCAGTTGGGCATTGGGTACCGGTGGTACACGCTTTGGCCGCTTTGCCGGAGCCGGTGAACCCCGCAGCCTGGAAGAAAAAATTGAGGATGTAGGTTTGCTGCACGCACTCAATAATTCAAGCGGTGCAATATCATTGCATATTCCATGGGATATTCCTGAAAACGGTGCCGCCATTAAAGCACTTGCTGCACAACATGGATTGTTGTTTGATGCGGTGAACTCCAACACCTTTCAAAACCAACCGGGCCAAAAGGAAAGTTATAAGTTTGGTTCATTACAACATGTTGATAAAGCCGTACGCAAACAGGCGATCGATCATAATATTGAAGTGATCAAACATGGTGTAAACCTGGGCTCTCAATCACTTACTGTATGGCTGGCAGATGGCAGTTGTTTTCCCGGCCAGTTGAATTTCCGCCGTGCATTTGAAAACACACTGGAAAGCTTACACGAAATATACGCAGCATTGCCTGCAGACTGGAAAATGTTTGTTGAATATAAAGCTTTTGAACCCAATTTTTATTCCATGACAGTGGGAGATTGGGGACAATCCCTGTTATACGCTACCAAACTGGGTTCCAAAGCATATACATTGGTGGATTTAGGTCATCACCTGCCCAATGCCAATATTGAACAGATTGTTGCCTTGTTATTGATGGAAGGCAAACTGGGAGGCTTCCATTTTAATGACAGCAAATATGGTGATGATGATTTGACGGTGGGTAGTATCAAACCCTACCAGCTGTTCCTTATTTTTAATGAACTGGTGGAAGGGATGGATGCAAAAGGGATGGATCATACAACTGGTTTGGGCTGGATGATCGATGCGAGCCATAATGTAAAAGATCCGCTGGAAGATTTGCTGCAGTCTGTAGAAGCCATTATGATTGCGTATGCGCATGCGCTTTTGGCAGACAGAAAAAAACTGAATGAAGCACAACTGAATAATGATGTTACTGCGGCACAGGAAATACTGCAAAGCACTTTCCGCACAGATGTAAGGGCATTGGTTGCCGAAGCCAGGCTGCGTGCCGGCGCGGCAATAGACCCAATAGGTTTTTACAGAAGCCAGAAGATACGTGAACAATTAATTGCCGACAGGGGAACGGGAAGTGTGGCAACGGGGTTGTAAATTGGTTCATCCGTTAATTGGTTAATTCGTGTAACCTGGTTATTTAATTCGTGATGCAAAGCAGTATATAAAGTAATAGGTATAAAAGTAAATAGCGTAAATAAAGTATGTTGAAGTGTATAATGTTTGGGAAATTATCAATTATCCATTGACCATTATTCATTAGCAATTATCCATTCACCACCATGCATCCCACACCAGTCATAGCGATATTTGATGTAGGCAAAACGAACAAGAAATTATTTTTGTTTGATGAGCAGTACCGTATCGTGTATGAAAAAACGCAGCAGTTTGCAGAAACAGTGGATGAAGATGGTGATACCTGCGAAAACCTGGATGCACTTACCGAATGGGGAAGGACTTCGTTACAGGAATTAACGGCGCTGAAAGAATTTGACATTGTTGCCCTGAACTTTTCTGCGTATGGCGCCAGTTTTGTGCACATCAATGAAGAAGGAAAGCCTGTAGCGCCTTTATACAATTACCTGAAACCTTTTCCCGAAGACCTGAAAAAGAAATTTTATGCAGATTATGGAGGAGAAATTCCCATGTCGATGATCACTGCATCGCCGGTATTGGGCAACCTGAATTCAGGGATGCAGTTATACCGGTTGAAGTATAAAAAGCCAGCAGTATTTAATGCGATACATTATTCATTGCACCTGCCGCAATATTTAAGTTATTTGATCACAAACAAAGCCTGTAGCGATATAACCAGTATTGGTTGCCATACCGGCCTTTGGGATTTTACACATCAGGCTTACCACGAATGGGTTTTACGGGAAGGAGTAGACGAAAAATTGGCACCCATCTATTCATCATCTGATGTGGTGGAAGCGAGGGCTTTCTGGAAAGATTTTAAAGTAGGCGTGGGCCTGCATGATTCTTCATCAGCATTGATACCATACTTAGCCTGTTTCAGCGAACCATTTGTACTGATCTCTACCGGAACCTGGTGCATTACACTGAACCCGTTTAATAAACATCCATTAACTGAATCAGAGTTGCGGCAGGATTGTTTATGTTATATGAGTTTTCGTGGAGAGCCTGTAAAAGCCAGCCGCCTGTTTGCCGGTAATGAACACGAAACCGGAACAAAACGTTTGGCAGCACATTTTAACCAGGCTAATGATTATTTTAAAACAGTAGGTTATGATGCGTCAATAATTGAATCATTGAGCGCAACAGAACCTGATGCGCCAAAAATAAAATTTGAAGCAAGGGATTTGTTTATATACAAAAATTATGAAACAGCCTATCACCGTTTGATTTTGGATATCATGTGGCAGCAACTGGAATCCACCAAACTGGTATTGCAGGATGAAAAGGTAAGCCGCATATTTGTAGACGGGGGCTTCAGTAAAAATCCCATTTACATGCATTTGCTGGCAGAAGCTTTTCCTGATATGGAAGTATATGCCGCATCGGTGGCGCAGGCAACTGCAGTAGGAGCAGCATTGGCTATTCATAAACACTGGAACAGCAAACCGCTGCCATCTGATATTATTGATCTGAAATTTTATGCCAAGCCAACCATTGTGTAATGAATGTAGGATTATTTATACCCTGTTACGTCAATCAGTTTTATCCGCAGGTGGCCATTGCCACACTGCAATTGCTGGAAAAATTCAACTGTAAAGTTGGTTATCCTTTGCAGCAAACCTGCTGCGGTCAACCGATGGCCAATTCCGGCTATGAAAAATTATCGCAGGGTTGCAATGAATTGTTTACTGAAAATTTTGCCGGGTTCGATTACATCGTTTGCCCTTCTGGCAGTTGCACGCTGCATATCAAAGATCATCTGCACAGTCATAAAGATGAAAAGACTGCTGCATCCATCCGCGGTAAAGTGTACGAGTTATCAGAGTTCCTGGTGGACATATTAAAGGTGGAAGAGGTGAATGCTGTATTCCCTTACCGTGTAGGGGTTCATCAAAGTTGTCATGGACAGCGGGGCTTGCATACATCACAAATGAGTGAACTTGTTGCAGCACCCTTCTCCAAGATCAATCAGTTGCTGAATAAAGTACAGCAAATTGAATTGGTGCAACTGAACCGGGTAGACGAATGTTGCGGCTTTGGCGGCACGTTTTGTGTTGCTGAAGAAGCGGTAAGTGCAAGGATGGGCCAGGATCGGGTAGCGGATCACGAAAAAAATAATGTACAGGTGATCACCGGCGGTGATATGAGCTGCCTGATGCACCTGGAAGGAATATTGCGGAGAAAGAAAAGCAATGTAGTGGTGAAGCATATTGCTGAGATACTGAATGCAGGGTAATACCTGAGTATTGAAAATTGAATATTGAGCATTAACGCTCGATGTTCAACACTCAATCCTCAATGTTCATCTGATGCATTTGGAATGTAACAGCTTTATACTTGAGTATTGAACATTGAAAATTGAATATAGAGCATTAACGCTCGATGTTCAACACTCAATGCTCAATGTTCATCTGATGCAGTCGGAATGTAACAGCTTTATACTTGAGCATTGAACATTGAAAATTGAATATTGAGCATTAACACTCAATGTTCAATACTAAATACTCTATGTTCATTGTTATTCGGCTTAACCATTCACCATTGACAATTCACCATAGACCATTGCCCATTCACATAATTATGACACACAACGCAACACATCCACAACTTGCCACGGCCTTCAATAAAGATGAGGCACGGGTGGGCTGGCATGATGAAACATTATGGTGGGTGCGGCAAAAAAGAGACAAAGCCGCCTGGGCGTTACCGGAATGGGAACAACTGCGTGATACTGCATCTGCAATTAAACAAAATGTACTGAGTAACCTGCACGATTACCTGGTGCAGTTTGAACAGCAGGCTTTGGCAAATGGGGTAAAAGTACATTGGGCCGCTGATGCTAAGGAACACAATGAAATTGTGCACAGCATTTTACAGCAGCACAATGTAACACAGATTGTAAAAAGCAAATCGATGCTTACGGAAGAATGCGGACTGAATGAATATCTTGCAAATAATAAAGTGGAAGTGATTGATACCGATTTGGGCGAACGCATTGTGCAGTTGGCCAATGAACACCCCAGCCATATCGTACTGCCCTGCATTCACTGGAAGAAAGAGGAAATTGGGGAATTGTTTCATCAGCATCTTAACACACCTGAAGGTAATGCAGACCCGAAATTGCTTACCGCCGCAGCAAGGGAACATTTGCGTGAAAAATTCCTCACCCGGAAAATTGCCATTACCGGCGTAAATTTTGCCGTGGCAGAAACGGGGGAATTTGTGGTATGCACCAATGAAGGTAATGCGGATATGGGTGCACATCTTGCAGATGTGCACATTGCCTGCATGGGAATAGAAAAGATTATTCCAAAACGTGAACACCTCGGCGTATTGCTGCGTTTATTGGCCCGCAGCGCAACAGGGCAACCCGTAACCACTTACTCCAGTCATTTTCAACAACCCAATGCAGGCCAGGAAATGCATATTGTATTGGTAGATAATGGACGCTCTGTTCAATTAGGAAGAGAAGATTTTCGCAATTCACTAAAATGCATACGTTGCGGGGCATGTTTCAATACCTGCCCTGTGTACAGGAGAAGTGGCGGGCACAGTTATCATACCGCTATTGCGGGGCCAATTGGTTCTATACTGGCACCCAACCTGGATATGAAAAAATATGCCGACTTACCTTTTGCGTCAACATTGTGTGGCAGTTGCAGTAATGTATGCCCGGTAAAAATTGATATTCACAATCAATTATACAAATGGCGGCAGGTACTTACAGAAGAAGGCCATTCGCCCAAAAGCAAAACTGTGGCCATGAAAGTTATGGCAACTGCACTGGCTAAACCAGGCTTATTTAAAGCCGGTGGTAAAATGATGCGCTGGGTGTTAAAATATATGCCATGGCTGGTAAACAATAAAATGAATGCCTGGTACAAACAACGGGAAATGCCTGCGCCGCCTGAACAATCATTTACAGAATGGTATAAAAAAAACAGGACATGAGCAGTAAAGAAAAAATCCTGGCTGCTGTAAGGGCCAGCCAGCCTGCATTGCAGCCGTTACCTGATGTTAATGATATTGCTGCGGTACAGTTTGAAAACAATGTTGCACAATTCACCGCAGTGTTAAACAGTATCGGGGGCCTGGTTGTAAACGCCACGCATACAGATGCAATAAAGGAATATGTGAAAAATAATTTTGCGGAAGGCATAAATGGTATCACTACTGTTGCAAAGCTGAATGATTTTCCCCTGTTGTCAACAGAAACGGAAGCGCATTTACTCGCAAATATTGATGTGGCCATACTGCCTGCAAAAATGGGTGTGGCAGAAAATGGAGCTGTCTGGTTAACTGAAGCAGAATATGGTATAAGGGCGTTACCATTTATCTGCCAGCATCTTATTGTGATGCTGCAACAGCATACCATTGTACAAAACATGCATGAGGCCTATAAAAAAATTAATAAAGAACAGTATGGCTTTGGTGTTTTTATTGCCGGCCCGTCAAAAACTGCCGATATTGAACAGTCGTTGGTATTGGGTGCACATGGCCCTGAATCAATGACAGTATTTATCTTGCCCTGAACATTTTTCTGCACGCTAATTTTTAATTTTCTCTTAGTGTATTATTCACACATCACGGTAATTCGGCAGGATGCCACAGGATAGTGGCGTTTTAATCAAATGTTAATTTGCTTCAGTTAACAATTGATTAGTTCAACGAACCAAAACTGCTGCTATCAAATACAACATCAATTGTTTTCTTTTTCGAACATAAAAATTGATTTCGAAATACACAGTTGCTATATGAGAAAACGCCACCTTCCTGCTCAACCCAAAAAACCTTCCCTGGTTTTTACCATTCTTCCTTTTATTTAATGGTAATGTTATAAGCATAAGGCATTGTTTTTTTATATCGGCATTGGTAGATTGAATCATTGATTTTTTGATATACCAAAGTTGGATGAACATGCAAAAAAAAATATACCAGTTGGCGTTAGTTGTTGCTATTGCCGCTTTATTTTCTTCCTGTAAAAAGAAATTTGATGAATATTATGCAAGGCCTGATACCCTTGCTGCGCCTATCTACCAGCAACTTACTGCTGCAGGCAAATTCAGCAACTTTATCTCGCTGATTGATAAAGCCGGTTATAAATCCACACTGGCGGCAGCCGGTTACTGGACCATCTTTGCGCCAACTGATTCTGCATTTACAGCGGATACGGAATTTGCAGCATTTATTAAAGGCCGCGGATTTAATACAGTGAATGATGTTGATTCAGTAACTGCGCAAATGGTAGTGCAGTATCTTTTAGTGTACAATGCTTTTCAGAGAAGCAATATAGATGATTATCAATCCAGCCTTGGCTGGGTACCCAATACCGCTTTTAAAAGAAGAACTGCATATTATACCGGTTTTTATAAAGACACTGCATATAACGGTACCCCGTACGTGGCTGTAGCATCCAACCGGAATAACAATGCCGGCAATACCGGTTATTATGTCAGCGCCGACAATGGAAATAAATACATTCCTGTATTTACCAGCGACTTTTTTGCTGCACAGGGTTTAAGTGCCAGCGATTACAATTATTTCTACCCCAATTCCACATTCTCCGGTTTCAATGTTGCCAATGCAAAAGTGACACAGAAAGATATTGCTGCAGAAAATGGCGTAATACATATTATCGACAGGGTGGTAGTGCCCGCAAAAAGTATTGATCAGTATTTAAGGAACCGTCCGGAATACAGTGTGTTCAGGAACTTACTGGAACAGTTCATGGTATTATTTATCAAGAATACAGATGCTACACACCGTTACCAGGTATTAACCGGCAGCAGCAGCGATGTGGCAGTGAAAGTATATTCCAACCTGCTGGCATTTTCTCCCAATAACGAAAACTATTTTAAACTGCAGGATAATGACGGGCAAAGAGATGGATGGACCATGTTTGTGCCCACCAATGATTCACTCACCAAGTATATTAACACTGTTGTGCTGCAACAATATCCCACTGTTAATTCTCTGCCACTCAGCATAATTGCAGATTTGCTGAATGCGCATTTGTGGACAACAACAGTGTGGCCCAGTAAATTCAGTTCCACATATAACTTCCTGGGAGAACCGGTAAAGATGAATGCAAATACAGACATTATTGAAAAGAAAGTATTGAGCAACGGCATATTTTATGGTACTAAAAAAGTAAATGAACCGAATGTATTTGCCACCGTATACGGCAAAGCTTATTTAGACCCACGGTACAGTTTGATGACGCGTTTGCTGGATATGGAAATCAAAGGGCTCATCACCAATCCGGGTACAAAATACACTTTGTTCATGATGTCGGACGCTGTACTGGCGGCAAAAGGCTACAGTTATAATGCTGGCTCTAACGGATGGGTATACACTAATCCGGTAAGCGGCGCTACATCCACCAATGACAGTAACCGGTTAAACCTGTTACGTATGCTGTACTCTGGTGTAATTGAAACACCCAATAATGAACTGAATAATATTGGACAGACCGGAGTGAGTGGCATCATTGGTTCTTATGGTGGGGAATATATTAAATACAATGGCAACCAGGTGATCACTGCCGGTACCACTGAAAAAAATGTGACTGTAAGAATCGACAGTGTAAGGCAGGTGCTTAACGGGCAGGTGGTGTATATTAACGATCTGCTGTATTTTCCTTACCTGCTGATAGGGCATAACTTATCAGCACTGGGTACACCTGCAGCATCACAGTTTAATTATTTCTGGAATTACCTGAAAAATTCCACTTTATTTAATACCAGCACATTTGAAATTACAGGCATTACTGCCGGTTCATTCTATACCGTATTTGTACCGAATAATGCTGCCATTGTACAGGCCATCAATGATGGTATACTGCCGGGCACAGCAGGTGTTCCCAATTTTACGCCAACACTTACTGCAGACAAGCTGAAGGTGGAAAATTTCCTTAATTATCACTTTTTGGATAAGCGAACGGTTATTGCCAATGGAAATGATATCGGTTCATTCCCTTCGTTATTAAAAAATAGTGCAGGCGATCCCGTTACTTTTGCTATTCAATACCCGGGCGGCATTTTTGAACTGGGTGATGGGTACAACCGTAAAGCACGGCTGGTAACCGCACTGAGCAATAATTTATCGAACCGGACGGTTATTCATCTTATTGATAACTATCTGAAATACTAACCAAAGCTAATAACAAGCCATAAATGAATGCTATAATGAAATCAGTGATCACCAGGCTCAGCCTCCTGCTACTGGCTGTATTATTCAGCAATGCGGTATTGTCGCAAGCTACTGCCATAACTGTACAGGGTACTGTTTTGGGGCCCAATAAAAAACCGGTGGAACATGTAACTGTTGCAGAAATTGATGCTGACGGCAGAACGATCCATGCGGTTAAAACAGATGTGGAAGGAAATTTTGTGATTAAAATATCCAATCCCAAAAATAAATTAACCATCAGCCATATCAGTTTCCGTACACAATCATTAGCCATAAATAACCGAACTACTTTTAATGTTACCATGGAAAGTAACAGTAAAGACCTGGGCGATGTGGTGGTGGTGTCGCAGCGTAAAGTGGATAATGGTAACGTAGCCATACCGGAAAGAGAATTGACCACTGCACAGTCGCACATTGCCGCAAAAGACCTGGAAGAAATGCAGGCCACTTCCATTGACCAGGCCTTACAGGGGCGGCTGCCCGGTGTGGATATCACTGCCAATTCCGGCGATCCCGGTGCCGGTATGCAAATCCGCATCAGGGGTACCTCATCTATCAATTCAGCAACCAACCCGTTGATTGTGGTGGATGGTATGCCATACGAAACATCTATACCATCAGATTTTAATTTTGGTACTGCGGATGAACAGGGCTATGCAAGCCTCATTAACATTGCACCAACAGACATCAGGGATATCACCATTTTAAAAGATGCTGCCGCTACAGCGGTTTGGGGATCAAGGGCGGCAAATGGAGTGGTGGTAATTACTACCAAACGCGGTGCAGTGGGCAAACCTTCATTCACTTATACCAATAAAACATCTGTATCCAAACAACCGGAAGCCATCCCGATGTTAACCGGCGATCAATATTCCACTTTAATACCGGAAGCTTATATGAATGCCACCGGTACACCGCTGAATACACAAACCATAAAAGAATTTCAGTACGATCCCAATGATCCTTACTGGTACAATAACTACAGTAAAAACACCAACTGGATCAAAGCCATTACACAAACCGGTGTTACACAGGACCACAATATTTCCATGACCGGTGGTGGCGAAAAAGCAAGATACTATGCATCGCTGGGATACCTGGATCAAACCGGAACCACCATTGGTACATTTTTAAAACGTATCAGTACCCGTATCAATCTTGATTACGTGGTGTCTGAACGCATCCGCTTTAAATCTGATTTCTCCTATTCTTATACTGATAACAACCGCAACTTTGCGTTGAACCTGCGTGACCTTGCTTACCGCAAAATGCCCAACATGAGCATTTATGAATATGATGAATATGGAAATTATACCGGTAACTATTTTACGCCGGCAAGCAATATACAGGGCCAGTATATCGGGTTAAGTTCATCAGGAAATGTAAGCGGAACCAGCAATCCTGTTGCGCTGGCAAGAGAAGCAAAGAACGATATTATTACGCAGCGTGTAACCCCGCACTTTAATCTGCAATATGAAATTTTGAAAAAAGTGCTGATGGCCACATTTGATGTACAGTTTGACATCAACAACAACAAAAACAACAGCTTCCTGCCGCAAACTGCAACGGGGAGGCCGTGGACAGAACCTTCTGTGAACAGGGCTTACGATGGTGATATTGATGTATTCAATGTGCAATCGAAAACCAATCTTGTTTATACGCCGACGTTTAAAGATGCCCGCCATTCGTTCATCAGTTTTATTTCACTGAGCACTTATGATAATAAATATGTATCGCAGGAAATTTTGACTTCCAATACCGCATCATCTGTTTTGCAGGATCCTTCCTCACCATCGCGTACACAAAATGGTGAAAGCAGGCTAACTGCAACTACAGGGCAAACCCGCAGCATCGGCTTGCTGGTAAATGCACAGTACGGATTTAAAGACCGTTATATTTTTAACGCCGGTTTACGTGGCGATGGTAACTCCAGGTTTGGACCGGAAAACCGTTATGGTTTATTCCCGTCTTTATCCGCAAGGTGGAGAGTTTCTGATGAATCTTTCATGAGGCGTTTCAGTAAAAAATTAGATGACCTGAGTTTCAGGGCAAGTTATGGCCAATCAGGAAATGCACCACGCCGCGATTACAGTTATATCAATACATATAACACTTTCGGCTGGACGTACCTTGGCCAGGCCGGTGTTTATCCTGCCAACATGCAGCTGTCTGACCTGAAATGGGAAACCATCGTGGGTAAAAACGTGGGCGTAAATATCAGTATGTTCCAGAGGCGTTTTACTGCCGACCTGGAATTTTATTCCAACAGAACAAAAAATATGTTCTTCCCCGGTTTACAAATTTCTTCTATCAATGGATTTAATAGTGTAGACATGAACGTTGGTACAATGGATAACCAGGGTTTTGAATTAGGGCTGGGTGTTACACCTTATAAAGACAAAAAATGGCAGGTGGATTTCAACTTCAATATTGCCCGCAACGTCAATATCATCCGTGAAATTTCTGACCTGTATCCCACAGACAAAGGAAACATCACAGCTAACGGTCAGTACAAAACCTTTATGCAGGTGAACAATCCATTTGGTTCATTCTACGGATTCAGGTACAAAGGGGTGTATAAAGACCTGCAATCCACCGTTGCTACAGATGCAGGGGGCAAGCCTATCATCGGCCCAACCGGACAAACGATTTACATGAAGTTTAATTACCCCAGTATTGGTTATACATTCCAGCCGGGTGATGTAATGTATGACGACATTAATCATGATGGCAATATTAACTACCAGGATATTGTGTACCTCGGTAACAGCAATCCTAAATTCACCGGAGGTTTTGGTACATCAGTAACTTATAAAGGCCAATGGAAATTAACCGCCTTTTTTAACTACCGGTATAAAGTGGATGTGGTGAATGGCACCAAAATATTAACTACCAATATGTATGGTTTCGATAACCAGAGTACGGCGGTATTAAGAAGATGGAAACAGGAAGGTGACATCACTGATATTCCACGTGCTTTATACCGCACCGGTTACAACTGGCTGGGCAGTGATAAGTATGTGGAAGATGGATCGTTCCTGCGTTTCAGAACTATAACCCTGCGGTATACTGCACCGCAAAAAGTAGTGAAGAAACTGCGCATTAAAAACCTGAGTGGTTATATCACCGCAGAAAATATTTTTACCTGGACCAACTATACCGGGCAGGATCCTGAAGTAAGTGTAACCGGCAGTGATCCATTCCGTGTGGCTATTGATAATTCGTATACACCACCCGTAAAAACATTCACTATTGGTTTAACAGGAACATTCTGATAAAAAATAAAATACTTTATTATATGCTGAAAAAAATAATTGTACCGATGGTGATGCTGGCGATGCTGCTGCCTCTGGCATCGTGTAAGAAGTGGCTGGACCTTCAGCCACAGGATGGGCTGACAGGTGCTGAATTCTGGAAAACCAAAGAGCAGGTAAACGCTGCCGTTATTGGCATCTATGCATCACTTACCGCTTCTCCAACCGGGGCAAGGGCGAATGCAGAATCATTTTTCCTGTGGGGAGAATTAAGAGCAGACATGATTACAAGCACCCTGGCCACCACGGCAGAACAACAGGATGTGATTAACGTAAACATTCTGCCCACCAATTCCATTGCCAACTGGCGGGGCATTTATGAAACCATCAACTATTGCAATACAGTAATAGATTTTGCGCCGGGCGTTTTGCAGCAGGATGCTACATTTACACAGGATGCATTGAATAAATATGTAGCTGAAGCCAAAGCCGTAAGGGCGCTGATGTATTTTTATTTGGTACGCACTTTTGACCAGGTGCCGTTGAAAATAAAATCCACATCAAGCGATAAGGATATTGTTTCCATTCCAAAAAGTTCGCAGGATGAAGTGCTGGCACAGGTACAGAAAGACCTCACCGAAGCTGAACAATACGCAGTAACAGATTATGGCGACCGTGCATCGAACAAAGGCCGTATTACCAAAGCTGCCATCAACGCTATACAGGCGGATGTTTATTTGTGGCAGCAAAAATATACTGAATGTGTGGCTGCCTGCAATAAAGTGATCAGCAGTAATTCTTTTGGTTTGATAGATGGTACTGATGCCAACACCTGGTACCGCACCCTGTATGTAAATGGTAACAGTAATGAAAGTATTTTTGAACTGCAGTTCGACAACCAGAACCTGAACACCTTTTACACACTCTTCAATACCACGCAAAAAAAATTCCTTGCCAATTCCATTGTAATGGATGAAATCTATACTGTAGATTTTACTGATCCCACCAAGTTTGATATCAGGGCTGATGGTGCTGCAGTGCGTGCCACCGACCAGCTGATATGGAAGTACATTGGATTATCCAACACCACATCACGTGCACAAACAGAATCGTATGCACACTGGATCATGTACCGTTATGCAGATATTTTGCTGATGAAAGCAGAAGCACAGAACCAATTGGGCAACGGCCAGGAAGCGCTGAATATTATCGACATCATCCGCACCAGGGCAAGGGCATTGGTGGCCACACAACAAAACCCTGCACCGGGTGATAAGGATGGTGTGGCAGATTATATTTTAAAAGAACGTGCAAGGGAATTTGCTTTTGAAGGCAAACGCTGGTATGACCTGTTGCGCAATGCCCGCCGTGATAATTACCACCGCATGGATCTTTTACTGGATATGGTGGCAACAACAGTGCCGCCTAACAGGCAGCAATCGGCCATTGCAAAATTCATGGATCAGAATTGCCATTACCTGCCCATTTATTATTACGAGCTTACCACCAACAAATCGTTAGTTCAAAATCCATTTTATAAATAAAGTACACTTCTCTAATTTAAAACTAAGCATATGAAAAAATATTTGAGCATCCTGGTTACATCTGTAGTTAGCCTGCTTATCATTTTTTACGCCAGCAGTTGTAAGAAAATTAAGTATGTGGAAATCACTACAACTGATTTGAATATTTACGGGTACATCAAAGCCAACCCGGATAAATATTCATCCATTACCACCATCGTGGATAAATCAGGTTATGCCGGTTTCCTGGATGCGTATGGCTCTTACACAATGTTTGTACCAACAGACAGTGCGGTTGCCATTTATTTGAAAGAAGTGGGTAAAACATTATCTGCATTAACCGATAAGGAAGCGCAGGACATTGTTAAGTTTCATTTACTGCAGGATACCTTGCCCACAGCATCATTTAAAGATGGGAAACTGCCCACCATTACCATGTACGGACAGTTTTTGGTAACCAGCGTGGTAAACAATGGCGGTGTATCATCTATTTTAGTGAACAGGCAGGGGTACATTACACAGGGTAATATTACAACCGGTAACGGGTTGATACACCAGGTGGATCATGTTTTAAAACCTGCAACAAAAAGTATTTCCCAGTTAATTGATGCTGATCCACGGTTCAGCATATTTGTACAGGCATTAAAAGCTACCGGCTATTACGATACACTGAACACAGTAAACAGTACAGACCCTGCATTAAGAAGATGGTTTACTGTACTGGCAGAAACCAACCAGGCACTTGCAGACTCCGGTATTTTAAGTTATGCTGCTTTAAAAGCTAAGTATAACAATACCGGTAACCCGATGGATCCGCTGGACAGTTTAAGCATCTATGTGAAGTATCACATCATTCCTGATAACCAGTACCTCGCAGATATTGTATCCACCAGTTCACACACCACGCTTGCACCACTTGAAGTGCTGGCCAGTAAACTGGATAATGAAAAAGTACTGATCAACGATTTGGATTTTAACGGTGTACATGAACAGGGTATTGAACTGGAAAGAAGCACCAGCGATCTTTCTGCAACTACCGGTGTATTGCATACCGCACTGGCACACTTTGCACCTAAAGTACGCCAGCCAACAGCCGTGTACTGGGATGTGGCTGATTTTCCTGAAGTAAGAAAATTGCCGGCAGTATTCAGGCGTGCCAATTTCAGTTTTGCTTATGGTTCTATTAAAGATATTACATGGGACAGAACCACCAACACCATGGATTATGCCTATACCACTTCATCCACCATCAATGTTTACTGGAAAGATTACCTGAGCGTACCAATGGGTAACACCACACGCCATAACTGGATTGAGTTTACGACACCTATCATCATTAAAGGAAGATATAAAGTTTGGGTTTGTTACAGGGCAGCAAAAGGATCAGGAACGGTGGGTTTGCCCGGAGGTTCCAACATGCCGGTACAACCTTCATTTGATGGTGTTGACCTGTCAAGGCAGTTCAACTTTACTGAACAAAGGCCCAATTTAACTGATGGTGAACTGGAAGCATTGGGATGGAAAAAATATTCACCCAGCACCAACCAGTTAATGACCGGTAAATTCCTGGGCATTATTGATGTGACCACAACAGACCGTCATAAACTGAGGATACGGTCATTGCCGGCTGCGGGTACAGGAAATCCTTCGGACTTTTTGGATATGTTCCATTTTATACCCATCAACCAAAATCAATATTTACCAAGATTTAATACCGACGGAACCTTGCAGTATTTCTAAACGAACTGAAGCAAAAAAAATATTACTACATGTACAGAAAAAAACATTTAGCGGGGATTGTGCTGCTGTTAACCATTACCGTTACCAGTTGTAACAAATGGAAAGACCACATTGCAGTGCAGCAACAGGATAACACGATCAACCTGCTGCAGGCTATTGCTGCTGACCCCGGCCTGAGCACTTTCAGAAGTTATATAGCACAGGCCGGGCTGGATTCTGTGTTGCAGGCTTCCAAAACATTTACCGTTTGGGCGCCCACCAATGCTGCCATCCAGGCAATCGATCCTGCAACAGTTGCTGATAAAAGCCTGCTGCGGGCATTTATCCTCAATCATATTTCCAATCAATTGTATTTTACCAAAGATGTAACCACTACCCAGCGTATTGCAATGCTCAGCGGCAAATACAATAATTTCAATACCGTGAAATTTGATGAGGCGCCGTTGAACAAAACGGATAAATATGTAAGTAACGGTGTACTGCACACGATAAATGGTATTGCGCCGCCATTGCAGAGCATCTGGGATTTTATTAACAGCACAACAGCACAGTATGCACAAAATGCATACATCAGGTCTTTAAACTATAACGCCTTCGATCCTTCGCTGGCAGTAATAGACAGCATCAGCATCCTTACCGGTTTGCCCATATACCATCCCGGAACAGGACTGGTGGCAAGAAATTTATTTAACGACAGGGTGTACGATACCAAACGGGAAGATAAAATGTTCACCTATTTCGTGATGCAGGATGCCAATTTTAACCTGGAAGCTGATTCCTTAAAAACTTACTTTACCACCACTTCCACCACAGCAACAGACAGCCTTACCCGCTGGAATGTGGTGAAAGACCTATTGTATGATGCGCCTTACAGCACGGCATTCCAGGTTCCGCAACCGTTAACTTCCAAAAGCGGCATCACCGTTCCGGTAAATACAGCTTTTGTGGTGGATGCAAAAAGAATGAGCAACGGATATGTATATATCCTCAGCAAGCTGGATGTGCCCACAAAAAATAAATTCATACCCATTACTATTGAAGGAGAATCGCCAAGCGGCTTCCTTCAATATGATAAAACCGCATTCATCAATTACAGGGTGCGCCTGAATCCGGTAACCTCCAGCAATTTTTCAGATATACTCATCAGCGGGCACGGGGTAACCACATTCTATTCTTTTTACAGAAATTATGAAATGCCCTCCATGAAATATTCAGTATATGCCAAAGCCACCAACGATTTTCAAAACGGTGCTTTTAATGAAACCATCAGTTGCTGGAATACAGAATTGGGCACACAACAGGGCACATTGACATTTGCGGTGCCGCTGTTTACGGCAACAGGCGCTTATGATGAAAAGTATTTAGGAGACATTACAAATACCCGTTACGGCACACTCGATTTCCGTGCAACTGCGGTAACCACAGGTCCGATTTTGCTGGACTACCTGCGTATTGTACCGGTACCATAAAAACCATTGTTAAGTTACTATCATTTTATAAACATGTATAAGTTAAAAAGAATTGCCACATTAATTATCGCTGCAGCAGGCTGCCTCACGGTAAATGCGCAAAAGAAATCTGCCGCATCGCAGGGAGATGGTTTTAGTGTAAGCGGTATAGTGAAAAACGCTGCCACGGGCCAACCAGTGAGAGGTGTAAGGGTAAAATATAAAGAATATGCTGCGGCCATTACCGATAGTACGGGCACCTACACCATAAAAGTACCTGGCGATGCCGTAATGTTAACGCTGGAAGGAGATGGCTACCAAACCAGGGAGATTGCAGTGCAGGGGCAGCACCAGGTTAATACAGTTATTTACGAAGATGGTTTTGTTTCAGCATCAGATGATGTGGACCTGGTGGAAGGCCGCACTACACGTACTATGGCACCTTACGCTGTAAGTGGTGTCGCGGTAAATGATGGCTGGAGCCGTACCAATGAAACTCCCGATGCTTACCTGCAGGGTAAGGTTGCCGGGTTGAACGCCATACGCAGAAGCGGTACACAAAATATTGGTGCAACCATGTTCCTTAACGGCATCAATTCATTGTATGCCACCAACCAGCCATTGATTATTGTGGATGGTGTTATATTCAATAACAGCAGCGTGGGTGGTTCCATTATTTCTAATTTTTATTCCAACCCCCTCAGTACAATTGATGTACGGGATATCGATAATATTACCGTGCTGAAAGATGCATCTGCATTATACGGTTCCAAAGGGGCAAATGGTGCCATCATCATTTCAACCATCAGGGCAAAGGAACTGGGTACTAAAATTGATTTTGCGGTATACGGTGGTTATAATGATGTGCCTAAAAATATTCCGGTGATGAAAGCTGCTGATTACAGAATTTATCTTTCAGAAATACTGAAATCAAAAGGGATGAGCGATGCTGATATCCAGAAGCAACCTTACATGATCGATGATCCATCGTATGCCGGTTACTACATGTACCATAATGAAACCAACTGGCAGAACCTGGTGATGCAGAAAGCTTATACCAAGAATGTTTACCTGAAAGTAACCGGTGGTGATAATATTGCAAAGTATGCATTGTCCTTAGGTTTTTTGAATAATGATGGGCTGACTAAAAATACTGACCTCTCTAAATATAACATGCGCTTCAATGGCGACCTGAACCTGAGCCGCCGTATGACGGCCACCACTAACCTGAGTTTCACTTTTTCTGAACAGAACTTGAGAGACCAGGGCAGTGCATCAGAAACCAATCCTTTATTCCTGGCGCTGGTGAAAGCCCCTTTCCTGCGTACCAACGATGTAAGTGCAGCAGGAGTGGAGTCGCCTGCCATAGCAGATAAGGATACCCTGAATGTGAGTAACCCGGTTGCTGTTGTAAACCTTGGCCAGGGTTTAAATAAAGCTTACCGCTTCCTGGGCTCAGTAGGTTTTAACTACGCTTTCACTAAAGACCTCAGCCTGTCCACTACAGTAGGTGTGGTATATCATAAAGTAAGAGAAAGTTTTTTTGTGCCCCGTAAAGGTGTGGTGCCGGATACATTATCCAATGCAGTTGCTTACAGCAGGCTGGGTTCGCAGGTTACTTCTCTTTTCGATTTGTTTAACGATACCCGTTTAACCTTTTCAAAAACGTTTGGCAGGCTGAATGCATTTTCTGCACGTGCGGGTGTACGTTATATGAAAGAAAAAACGGAACAGGATTATGGCCTGGGCTATAACTCTGCCATTGATGAACTGGTGAGTGTGGGTAACGGCGTTAATGCATTACGTAAAGTGGGAGGGGAAATAGGCGAATCAAAATGGGTGAACAGTTATGTCAATGCAGAATATGCGTATTCAGACCGTTATATTCTTTCTGTTGGTTTATCCGGCGATGCCTCCAGCAGGTTTGGTACCAATGTGCCCGGTGCGCTGAAAGTAAATGGTAACGTATTTTCCATGTTCCCATCTGTTGCAGCCGCCTGGATCATTTCCAATGAAAAAGCGCTGGCTGGCAGTAAGATAGACCTGCTGAAGCTGAGGGCATCGTACAGCTGGGCAGGAAACGATGATATTGGTAATTATACCGCACAGCAAACGTATGTATCGCAAAATTTACTGGGAATGGAAGGACTGGTGCGTGCCGGTATTGCCAACGATCAATTGCAATGGGAACAGGTAAAAAAACTCAATGCCGGCCTTGACCTGGCCTTACTGAAAGAAAGATTGCAGGTGAGCCTGGATGTATTCAGCAATAAAACAGATAAAATGATTGTGTATGAACCGGCGCCTACTGCAAGTGGTTTTGATTATGTGGTAACCAACAGCGGCGCTTTAAAAAATACAGGATACAGCATTGGGGTTACCGGCAGAATAGTGAACAATAAAGCGTTCCGTATAGATGCGGGTTTTAATACAGGTAAATACAATACTACGGTTACCCGGTTGCCCGCCAGTAAAATCATTACTTCATTTTCAGGAGCAACTTATGTTACCCAAACCGGTTCCACACCCAATGCATTTTACGGCAACGTAGCAAACGGTGTGTATGTTTCTGATGCAGCTGCTGCAGCAGAAGGTTTGTCTGTAAGAAAGGCTGACGGTACACTGGCGCCATTCAAAGGCGGCGATATCAGGTTTGCAGACCTGAATGGCGATAAAATAATTGATGACAACGACCGTACAATATTAGGCAGCCCCAACCCGGATTTCTCCGGTTCATTCTTTACCACGTTTGCGTATAAACGCATTTCACTGAATGCCCTGTTTACTTTTTCGCACGGCAACGAAGTGTATAACTATACCAGGGCGCAACTGGAAGGTATGAGCAATGTATACAACCAAACACAGGCCGTGGTAAACCGCTGGAAGAATAATGGCGAAGTAACCACCATGCCCAAAGCCGCCTGGGGCGACCCGATGGGCAATGCCCGTTTCAGCAGCAGGTGGATAGAAGATGGCTCTTACCTGAGATTAAGAACGGTAACCATTGCTTATGAAGTACCACTGAGGTCAAACTTCTTCAAAAATGCTACAGTATATGCCACAGGCAATAACCTGTTTACTTTAACAAAGTATAAAGGATACGATCCTGAATTCAGTGCAACAGAAAGCATTTTTGGACAGGGTGTGGATAATACACTTGAACCGCAGGTACGCACTGCGCAGGTGGGTTTCAGAATTGGATTATAAAATCATTCAGTATAAATTTTTTATTACAATGAAAATGACTGTAAAGAATACGATTGCCGCCGCAATAATGGGAACAGGGTTGATGCTGGCCGCAACCTCGTGCAAAAAACTGGTGGATGTGGAGCCTAAAACAACAGTGGGTATTGCCAATATGTACCGGAATGTATTTGATGCTGATGCTGCAGTAATAGGTGTATACGGCAAAGTAATGAAACTGGCCAAACCTTATGTATTGCTGAATGAACTGCGTGGCGACCTGATGGATATTACCAATAATGCAGACGCCAATTTACGGCAGCTGAGTGAACAAACCGCTACAGTAAATAATCCATATATCGATCCGCAGCCTTTTTACGAAGTAATCGTGAACTGTAATGACGTGTTGTATAACTTTCAAAAAATGGTGAGTGCCAGCAAACTCAAACAGGATGAATTTAACCAGCGGTATTCAGATATTGCTTCCATCAGAAGCTGGGTGTATTTACAACTGGGTATTCATTATGGCAGAATTCCTTATGTAACCAAACCTATTGCACAGGTGTCTGAATTAAAAGATACCAGCAATTTCCCGATGCTGAGCCTGCCTGTATTGATCGATTCGCTGGTGGCCTTTACCGAACAATTACCTTTTACTGACGACTATCCTTCAGGAACTACTTTGCAAACCACCGTGGATGGGTATACCACCAACAAATTCTTCATTAACAAAAATGTATTGATGGGCGATTTGTATTTGTGGCAGGGCCAATACGATAAAGCAGCAGACCGTTATAAAAGGGTGATGGAGATCAATGGCCCCGTGGGAAACTCTGAATTATGGTATAACCAGTACCGCATTTCCAGTTTTGGTAATGCCGGCATCACTTACTCCCGTACACTCGATTTCAATTCGCTGGTGTACACCAACGGATGGCGGTATTTATTTGAACGCCCTGTTACGGATAATGAATTTAACTGGGAGATGATCTGGAATCTGCCGTTCGATAAAAACTTTGCACCTGAAAATCCTTTCATCGATCTGTTTTCTCCCAATGGTGGCAGCTATCTCGTAAAGCCATCCCAACAGGCAATGGATTACTGGAACGCACAAACGCAGGTATATACTTATACTGCAGCAACCCCAACAGCGGGAGAAGTGCTGCGGGATAATTTTCCTTTCGATTCCCGTGCCAACTTTACTTACCGTATGATCAACGGCCAGCCCGTGATCATGAAATATCTTTATAATTACCTGGGTACAGATAATCAACCCATCAGCTTACTCAATAAAACAGGCAAGTGGTTCCTGCTGCGTGCAGCCAACCTGCACCTGCATTATTCAGAAGCGGCTAACCGTGCCGGTAAGTATAAAGTGGCTTATGCGCTGGTGAATAAGGGCATTGGATATACGTACGACCCTTACCCCGGCAACTCCGTATCTGCCAACAGGGATGTTACCAATTACCAGCAAACTTTCCTGCCCTGGCCTTATGATTTTGATGCCCGGGGTGGTCAGGCGCCTGCTTACCGTAATACATGGTACAGGAATATGGGCATCAGGGGCAGGGCAAACCTGAAACCCGTAACATTACCTGCAACAGACAGTGTAACCAATGTGGAAAATATGATCATTACTGAAGATGCACTGGAGCTGGCTTATGAAGGAGAGCGCTGGCCCGACCTGCTGCGGGTAGCCATGCGCAGGAACGATCCTTCATTCATTGCAGATAAAGTATACGACAAGCTGCGCAAGTCAGGATTGTCTGCTGGTGCGGCTTCAGCGGCAAGAACCAAACTGATGAACAGGGACTGGTTTCTTCCTTTTAAACTTAACTAACTACGCCCGCTTCATACGTAGCAGTGCAGGCAATTGCCTGCACTTTTTTTATGCAACATAAAATTTGTTGCATAAAAAATTGGTGTCTGAATGACACACAGGATGGCACAGGATGATAACCCGGCAGGCTTTTTTACATTTGGTTATTGCTATTCGGGTTTGCTTGCTGAAACGATTTACCAAACTAAGATTAACGCAAACGATTGCATAACTTTTTTTCATTTCATGAAATGAAAAATATATATTTATTGGACTTATTCATTTGCTATATGATAAGTACAACTGCTATTTTCTAACCTAAATTAACGATGCGATTATGAAAAAAAACGCTCCCGGAAGGTATCTTGCTATCCTTATTTTCTTCCTGGTTTCTTCTTTTTCCATTCATGCTCAGAGTTTTTCAGTATCGGGTACCGTTGTGGACGATAACGGTAAACCGCTGGAAGGTGCTACTGTGCTGGAAAAAGGAACCAAGAACTCCGCTGTCACTACAGCAGGAGGTGCATTCCAGATCAAAGTACAATCTGGAAAATCTAAACTGTTGATCAGTTTTGTAGGCCACGACCCAGTGGAAATTTCAGTGAACAACCAGGCCAGCTTAACAGTATCACTAAAATCAGTAAACGAAAATCTGACTGATGTAGTGGTGGTTGGTTATGCCACGGTAAAGAAAAAAGATGTAACCGGTGCGGTTGCAGGTATCAATCAAAAAGACATCCGCTCCAGGCCTGTTGATAATGCCATCCAGGCAATGCAGGGAAAAGTTGCCGGTGTTGATATTTCTTCCAATGAACGCCCCGGTACAGTACCTTCAATCAACATTCGTGGTGTGCGTTCTTTAACGGCATCCAATTCTCCATTATTTGTGGTGGATAATATTCCTTTAATTACCGGGGGAATTGATAACCTCAATCCATCAGACATTGAATCCATCGATGTACTGAAAGATGCATCCGCAACCGCTATTTATGGTTCCCGTGGTGCCAACGGAGTTGTTATCATTACCACCAAGCATGGTAAATCCGGTAAGTCAACATTGAGTTTTGATAATTCTGTTACATTAGAAAACCTGGTGGATGACAGGACAATGTTCAACGCAAGTGATTATATCACCTTCAAACGCTGGGCTTACTATTATGCAGGTTTGAACCCGGTAACTGGTGTCAGTACCAACCCAAGGGGCGATCAGCCCAATATCAATACCGACAGAACGTTGTTTGCTGCCACTGCAGACCCTTATGCCTGGGCAAATATCAACCAGGGCTGGGCTTCAGGAACATGGGATGGTTCAAAAGTTCAAACAACAGACTGGAGAGGTAAAGTGACAGAACAATCAATCACAACCAACAATACCGTTAGTGTTAGCGGCGGTTCCGATAAAGTGAAGGCATATGGTTCTTTTGGCTATTTAAATAATGGTGGTGTTATAAAAGGCCAGTCCTTTTCAAGATATACGGCAAAAGCTAACGTAGATATCACTGCCACCAACTGGCTGACTTTTGGAAACAGTATGACCGTTAGTTACGGAAAACAGCAATACGGTCAATCCAATGCCGGCGTTGCTACAATTGGTAACCCCGCAGGTGGTTTATATGAATCTGCAAGGTCAATTTTCCCTTACGCGGTACCGTATGACTCTTCAGGAAAAAGGATACTGTTTCCCGGTGGTGACAATGCCATCAAAAACATTATTGATGAGGACAAATATAATATTGATGAAAGGGTAACCTTCAGGGCATTTGGAAGTTTATATACCCAGATAAATTTTGGTGCTATTGCTCCGGTGTTAAAAGGATTGAAATACAGGCTGAATTTTGGGCCGGACTATTCTTCTTACCGTGATGGTGTTTATATTGATGCCAACTCAGTAGCAAATGGTGGCAGCACCAGCTATGCTTCGGTTACCAATAACAGTACCTTCTCGTACACATTAGATAACCTGCTGTATTACGATAAAACAATCCGCGACCATACCTTTGGCGTAACCATGCTGTACAGCGCTACCGCTTACAAGCAGGAAACATATTTTGTATCCGGTAATGGTGTTCCGCAGTCTTCCCAGTTATGGAATGCATTATCTACCGGTACCGTTACAGGTGCAATCAGCACCAAGGGTGGCCTTACTGAACAACAGCTGTTGTCTTACATGGCCAGGTTGAACTATGGTTACAAAGACAAATACCTGTTAACAGTTTCTGCCCGCCGGGATGGTTCATCCGTTTTGGCAGCCGGCCATAAATACGAATGGTTCCCGTCAGCAGCGCTGGCATGGAGGATCAATAAGGAAAATTTCATGAATGTAAGTTGGGTGAATGATTTAAAGTTAAGAATTGGTGCAGGTGTAACCGGTAACTCAGCAGTGGATCCATATAAAACACAAGGTGCTGTTACCTCCCTGTTTTATCCATTCTATACCACCAGTACAGCCGGTGCAATACCCAGTCTTGAAATGGCCAATCTGAATTTGGGATGGGAGAAAACCACCCAGTTTAATGTGGGTGTTGATTTCGGCCTTTTAAAAAACAGGGTAATTGGAAGTATTGATGTATACAAATCAAAAACCACCGACCTGTTATTGAAAAGAGCCATCCCATCTGTTACAGGTTATACATCAACGTATGATAATGTTGGTGCCACTGCAAATAATGGTATCGATATTACTGTTACCACAGTTAATGTGAGACAAAAAGACCTTACGTGGTCCACTACACTAAATGCCGCATGGCAAAAAGATCACATTGTAACATTGCCTAATGGTAATGACATTAATAATGGATGGTTTTTAGACCAGCCTATTGGAGTGATCTATGGCTATAAAGCATTAGGACTCTGGCAGGCTGGCGATAAATCAGCTTATGACCTGTTTAATGCAAACGGTCAGAAATTTTATCCTGGTAATGTAAGAGTGGCAGACCTTAATGGAGATAATAAAATAGATGCCAACAACGATCGCCAGATCATTGGATGGACAAGGCCGCGTTGGGTGCTGGGTATGACAAATACCGTGAGCTACAAAAACTTTGAACTGTCCTGTTTCTTATACGGACGTTTGAACTACATGTACGATTTTGGTGGTGAAGGTGAACCTGCACGTGGTGTGCAAAGGGCAATTAATTATTATACAGAAAATAATCCCAATGCAGAATTCCAGAAACCAATATTCAATGCAGGCGGTGCTCCGGGTGATCCCTACTACCAGGCTTTGGGATACAGGAAAGCCTCATTTATCAAGGTAAGAAACATCTCGCTGGGTTATAACTTCAGTCATAACCTGGTAGGTAAATCCAATCTGAGGGCTTACTTCCAGGTACAAAATCCCGGCATGTTGTATTCCAAGATTAAGTTTATTGATATGGACGTAGTAGGCCCAACCTGGAACAGGGGCTATACAATTGGTATTAATGCATCATTTTAATAACAACTAATGTAAATGATAATGAATAAGTATAAGAATCTTTCAAAAATATTAATAGCGGCGATGGCCATTTTTATTGCGCCTTCCTGCAAAAAAACTTTCCTGGATGAAACGTTGAAAACGTCACAGGGCAATGAGTTTTTTAAAACAGATGCTGGTATTTTACAATTGGCAGCGGGTGGATATTACCAGTTATTTACAGGCCCCACCAATGGAGAGTGGTGGTATTGTCAAACACAATATGGCACAGACGAATTTAAAGTGGGCGGTGACCCATCCAATTCTCCCTGGAATAACTATGATGCCACATTGGCTCCAGGGTTAACTACTAACGGTAATCTGCAGGGCTCCAATGTTTACTGGGATAATTTGTACATAGGCATCGGCGATGCGAATTTATTGATCCAGAATGCCACCGCAAGTACTTCAGCTTCTGCTGCTATTAAAAATACAGCATTAGGAGAAGGCTACTTCTTCCGTGCATACAATTATTTGAAACTGGTGCAGCAGTGGGGTGCGGTTCCCTTAAAAACATCTGTAAGCACTACGGTAGAGCTTGAATTTACAAGAGCTGATCCTAAAGATGTTTATGCACAGATCATTGCCGATTTTACACAGGCGAAAAATTTATTGCCAACAACAGGCGGCCCTTCACACTTAACAAAAGATGCAGCTTCGCATTTTTTAGCAAAAGCATATTTAGCAAGAGCCAGCGAAATCAATGATTCCTGGAACACTGCTACAAAAGCAGCCGATCTGGCTGCAGCAGTTACTTTGTGTGATGCAGTAATAGCCAACCATCCACTGGCTTCCAACTTTGCTGCTTTGTGGAATTTTACCGGAATTAATTCTGCCAATGAAACATTGCCGGAAGTTATCTTCTCCGCACAAATGACCAATGACGTAACCACTAATAACGCTGTGGGTAACACGCAGCACCTGTATTTTATTTCCAGATATGATATACAGGACCAGCTGGCCCGTGATCTGGGTGGTGGCCGCCCTTTCAGCAGGATGGCAACCACTTATTACGACTACAGGATATTTGACCGTGTAAATGATTCAAGGTTCTGGAAATCATTCAGAACAAAATGGACATTGAACGGCGCCTCTCCCGTTGCACCCAATGTAAAAGGTGATATGGGAATGATGTTTATCATCAATCAACCCGGCGATCCGCGTAACTGGGCTAAATCAAAAATTTGTAAAGCCACAGTGGGTGCTGCTAACCTAATTATTGATCCGCTAACTTCGCATCCCATTCCAACAGTTTATGTTGCCTATCCCAACGCAACAACAACAGACGGGGCGTTGAATACAGATTTGACAACAGTGTACCAGGCCTTCCCTCCGTTAAGTAAACATTTTGATGGTTCAAGAAATTCACTGAATGATGTAGTGGGCCACAGGGATTTTACTTTGGCACGCTCAGCAGAAACTTACCTGATTGCGGCAGAAGCAAAAATAAGGTTGGCTAAATTAGGAACCGGAGCGTATACAGATGCATTGCCTTATATCAATGCAGTACGCACAAGGGCGCAATATGCCAACGGCGAAAACAGGGCTTCATATTATGATGGTGGTAATACGGTACAGTCTGCAACATTACAACCAGCAGGTGTTATCAATTCATTTTACCCGGCTAATTCATATTATGAATCCAATAACATTCCTGTAACAACAGCGGCTTCGGCTTCATTAGCTATTGCGGGTATTGCTCCATTACCGGCAGAAGACGAATTTATCATCAGTTCTTTAGGTCTTACCAACACCTACGACAGGATGCTGTGCCTTGTCCTGGATGAACGTTCCCGCGAACTCTGCGGTGAATATCTTCGCTGGGAAGATTTGGCAAGAACAAAAACATTAGTGCCAAGGGCAAAAGCATTTAATGTTGACGCTGCACCTAACATTGCAGCCAAACATCTTTTGCGTCCGATACCTCAGCCATTCCTTGATGGCATTCAATCCGGCGGAAGGGTATTGACCGCAGCTGAAAAGCAGGCAATGCAGAATCCAGGCTACTAAAATATTTTCTCTTTAGCAGTTGTATAAGGGCGGTCAATGTATATTGTACCGTCCTTTTTTTTAAAGAAGTTGATACAGTATTTCAGTATATTTAAGAATGATCAGTATTAAAAAAATAATCTCCTTATCCGCACTGTTATTTTGTTGTATACAATTCAGTGCCGCACAACAACCACTGCAGTTACAGGTACAGCCTGGTAAACCCATTGCGCCTATTCAGCCCACCATGTGGGGCATTTTTTTTGAAGACATCAATTTTGCCGCAGATGGTGGCTTGTATGCAGAACTGGTGAAGAACCGTTCCTTCGAATTCCCGATGCCCATGATGGGTTGGGATGATGAAGAACAGAAAGGTGGCACATCCACCACACTCATCATCAACAATGCCAAAACGAATACCGGTAATCAACGGTATGCCAGTGTAAAAGTAAATCCGCAATCCGGCGTGTATCAACTCATCAACGAAGGGTTCAGGGGCATGGGCTTCCAGGCCAATACCTCATATACATTTTCGATGTGGATGCAAAACACCACGGGTGCGGCTGTGAAAATAACGGTACAGTTAGTGAATGCAACAGGCAAAGTTATTGGAGTAACGTCAGTGCCTGTACTAAAAGGCGCCTGGAAAAAAATCAGCACGGTCATTAACACTACAGACAGTGCACAAAAAGGAAAACTAAAATTACTGTTCGAAGGCAACGGCACCATTGATATAGACATGGTATCGCTGTTTCCTTTTCATACATTCAAAGACCGGCCCAATGGGTTGCGTGCAGACCTGGCACAAAAACTGGCTGATCTAAAACCTGGCTTTGTACGTTTTCCCGGTGGTTGCATTGTGGAAGGCCGGGACCTCACCAACCGGTATCAATGGAAAGCAACAGTAGGAAATGTAGAAGACCGTAAGCTGATCATGAACCGCTGGAACGTGGAATTTAAAAACAAACTAACACCTGATTATTACCAGAGTTTTGGTTTGGGCTTTTACGAATATTTTCAACTGGCAGAAGATATTGGCGCTGCACCATTGCTGATATTAAATTGCGGTATGGCCTGCCAGTACAACAGCGGGGAAGTGGTGGCAATGGATGAACTGCAGCCTTACATACAGGATGCGCTGGATTTAATTGAATTTGCCAACGGCGATAGCACAACAGTATGGGGTAAACTAAGAACTGATATGGGGCACCCGGCTCCATTCCATTTACAATTTATTGGCGTGGGTAATGAACAATGGGAGGCACAATATTTTGAGCGCTATAAAGTATTTGAAAAAGCCATTCTTACAAAATATCCAGGTATTAAGATTGTATCCGGTGCCGGGCCATATTCCAGGGGCGATTATTTTGATATGGCCTGGAAAGAATTGAAACAACTGCATCCGGCATTGATAGATGAACATTATTATATGCCACCCAAATGGTTTTTAGACAATGCGAACCGTTACGATAATTATGACCGCAATTCCATCAAAGTATTTGCAGGGGAATATGCCGCACATTCAAAAGATAATGCGGCACCTGAAGGAAGAAACAATTGGGAAAGTGCATTGGCAGAAGCTGCTTTTATGACCGGGCTGGAAAGAAATGCAGCAGTAGTGCAGATGGCATCTTACGCACCATTGCTGGCGCATGTGGAAGCCTGGCAATGGCGCCCCGACCTGATCTGGTTTGATAATACCCGGAGTGCAGCCACGCCAAATTACTACGTACAAAAATTATTCTCCAATAATAAAGGAACAGATGTGGTACCCATATTGTACAACAATGCTCCGCTTATTGGAAAAGACAGTGTGTACGCCACTGCTGCAACAGACCAAAAAACAAATGAGCTCATCATTAAACTGGTCAATGTATCCAGTAAAGAAATTCCCGTGATGGTAAACTTAGATAAAACAAATTTACCCAAACAACAGGCTGCACTTTGGATACTGCAGGCCGATAAGTATGCATTCAATACACTGGATAAAGAAGTGGTGGCACCGCAGGCAAAAACACTGGACGTAAAAGGCAGTCGTATTGAAGTAACATTAGGCGCTGCATCCTTTACTGTCATCAGGGTATCAACAAAAAAATAAATCATCAGCAATATATGAAATACAAAATCTTTTTTATTGCCGGGTTACTGGCTGCCGGCCAGGCGCAGGCGCAGGTAAGCGCAAACGATGCCGCATTGCATACGTTGAAACCTGCTTATGCAGTGCCTTATGAACCCATGCCAAAAGAACAGATCAAAGCGGTGCTGGATAAAGTGTTCAACTACCTGAATGCAGTAACGCCTGCACAAATGATCAACAAACAAACAGGAGAAGTGGTGGATGATGTTAATAAAATGGACAGCAACACGGTAATGAAGCAGGGCGATTTCCGCATCACCAGTTATGAATGGGGCGTGTTATATTCGGGCATGCTTTGGGCAAGCGAAGAAACCGGCGATAAAAAATTCGCCACTTATGTAAAAGAACGTTTTGACTTCCTGGCCAAATGGATACCGGCGGTACAAAAAGCAAAAACCAAAGGGGTATATAACGGCAACAATTACCCGCTTCATCAGCCCGTTGACCCGAAAGCGCTGGATGATGCCGGTGCCATGTGCGCCGCAATGATCAAGTCCCAAAGGCAGGGATTAAATATTAATCTCCGCCCACAGATCGATCATTATATGAACTGGGTTTTTAATAAGCAATTCCGGCTTTCAGACGGAACGCTGGCAAGAATACGGCCACAAAACAATACATTATGGTTAGATGATTTATATATGGGCGTGCCGGCTTTAGCGCAAATGGGCAAACTAACCGGCGATAAGAAATATTTTGATGATGCCGTAAAACAGATCAAACAATTCAGTGAACGTATGTTCATTAAAGAGAAAGGGGTGTATATGCATGGCTGGGTGGAAAGTATGGAAACGCATCCTGCATTTAAATGGGCAAGGGCCAATGGCTGGGCGCTGATGGCGATGACGGAATTACTGGATGTATTGCCTGAAAATTATCCGGGGCGAAAAGATGTGATCGAACAATTTAAAGCACACGCCAAAGGATTGGCGGCATTGCAAAGTGGCAGCGGCTTCTGGCACCAGTTGCTGGATCGTGAAGATTCTTATCTGGAAACATCCGCAACAGCCATCTACTCATATTGTATTGCACATGCCTGCAACAAAGGCTGGATCGATCCCATCACTTACGCTCCAATGGCCATGCTGGCATGGAATGCCGTAACCACTAAAATAAATGATAAAGGCCAGGTGGAAGGCACCTGCGTGGGAACCGGTATGGCATTTGATCCGGCATTTTATTATTACCGCCCGGTAAATGTATTGGCAGCACATGGTTACGGCCCATTGTTTTTAGCAGGGGCAGAAATGTATAAAATGATGGAGCAAAACAAATATACAATCAACGACAGCGCATTGATGTACCAGTAGGAACACGCTGTGGCGTGTTCAATTTATTGATCCGTTTTAGGGGATCAATAAATTCTTTTTTTCAGCATATTTAAAACGAACACACCGCAGGTGTGTTCCGCTAAACATGAAACATATTTTATTCTTCCTGGCCGCCTTGCTGTTATGCAGCGCAGCCACCGCACAGCAAAAAACAAATTTCAAATTCAACTTCGGCACTGGTACTACCGTAAAAGCATATACGCCGGTAACTGCTGAATCTGTGTATACTGAATCTGCCGGGTTTGGTTTTATCAGTACGGCTGACCTTACTGCTGTAAAGCCGGGAAAGAAAACGGGTATTACCGCAGATTATATCACCAGCAAAAAACCATTTTTCTTTTCTGTAAAAATACCCGAAGGTAATTACGATGTCACCGTCACCCTCGGCGATCTGAATGGAACATCTGCCAATACGGTACGGGCAGAATGCCGCCGTTTATTCATCAAAAACCTGCAAACAAAAAAAGGAGAAATTAAAACCGTAACCTTTACAGTACATGTAAAAGACAGTATCATCCGTGATGCCAACGGCAATGCGGTGGATAAAGTAAAATTAAAACCACGGGAGATCAATTATTTTCACTGGGATGATAAACTGACTTTGGAATTTAATGATACCGCAGTAAAAGTTTGTGCAGTGGAGATCAAACCCAACACCACTGCCACCACTATTTTTCTCTCCGGTAATTCCACTGTGGTTGACCAGGACAGGGAACCCTGGGCATCATGGGGACAGATGATTCCTTCTTTCTTCGAACCTGGGAAAATCTGCATAGCCAATTATGCTGAGAGTGGCGAAACACTCAGTTCCTTCATGGGTGCACGCCGCTTAAAAAAAGTGTTGAGCCTGATGAAAGCCGGCGATTATCTATTTATTGAGTTTGGACATAATGACCAAAAACAAAAAGGAGAAGGCATCGGCCCGTTTACATCTTATAAACGTGACCTGGAATATTTTATCAATGAAGTAAGAAAGAAAGGCGGTACACCGGTATTGGTTACCTCAATGAACCGAAGAAGCTTTGATTCCACAGGGCATATTACCAATACGCTTGGTGATTATCCTGCTGCAGTACGGCAGACTGCAAAAGAAGAAAATGTGGCACTTGTTGATCTGAATGCGATGAGCAAGGTTATGTATGAAGCATGGGGGCCGGAACAATCAGTGAAAGCATTTGTGCATTACCCTGCCAATACATTTCCGGGGCAGGATAAAAAACTGGAAGATAATACGCACTTCAATACGTATGGTGCGTATGAAATTGCCCGTTGCATTGTGCATGCTATACAGGAACAACAGTTGCCCATAGCCTCTTTCCTGAAAAAAGATATTCCGGCATTTGAGCCTGCAAAACCAGATGATGTAAATCAATGGTACTGGCCGCAAAGTGTTTTAATGGTGGCCGTAAAACCTGATGGCAATTGATCATGAAACAATTCATTTATTCTTTTTACCTGTTCTTTTTTTTAGGGCTTTGTTGTACAGCAATCAATGCACAACAGGCAACAATAGACGTATTGCTGAAAAAAGAAACTGGTGATATGAAACCCGTTTGGGCATGGTTTGGTTACGACGAACCCAACTATACTTATATGAAAGCCGGGAAGAAATTATTAAGTGAGATAGCCGCATTAAGCCCGGTGCCCGTTTATGTAAGAACACACAGTTTATTGGTTAGCGGCAACGGCGTTCCTGCATTGAAGTGGGGAAGTACAAATGTGTACACAGAAGCTGCCAATGGAAATGCGGTATACAACTGGACAATCATCGACAGCATTTTTGATACGTATATAAAACGTGGCATGAAGCCGCTGGCGCAAATTGGTTTTATGCCAGAAGCATTGTCCACTCATCCAATACCATACCAGCACGACTGGAAACCTGGTGAACCGTATTCAAAAATTTTTACCGGTTGGGCATATCCGCCTAAAGATTTTACGAAATGGGCCGAATTGATTTTTAAATGGGTGCAGCATAGTGTTTCACGTTATGGGAAGAGGGAAGTGGAAAGCTGGTATTGGGAATTATGGAACGAACCCAATGGATACTGGAAAGGAACGCAGGAAGAATTTTTTAAACTGTACGACTATACTACCGATGCAGTGAAGCGGGCATTACCCACGGCAAAAATTGGCGGAATAGATATTGCCGGAACTGCGGGCAGCAATGCGCAGCAATGGCTGCGTGCGTTTGTAAAACATTGTTTTGAAGATACCAATGCGGCTACAAAAAAGATTGGAGCACCGCTGGATGTATTGTTGTTTCATGCCAAAGGTGCACCAAGATTGGTAGATGGACATGTACGCATGAATATGAGCAGGCAGTTGCAGGATATTGCGGCAGGATTTACATTGGCTGCTGCTTATCCGAAGTTAAAAAATATCCCGGTGGTGATTGGTGAATCAGACCCCGAAGGCTGTGCCGCCTGCGGCATGCAAACCAATCCTGAAAATGCGTATCGTAACGGTACTGTATATTCGAGTTATACTGCTGCGTCATTTGCAAGAAAATATTTATTGGCAGATTCCTTTCATGTCAATTTTACCGGCGCAGTAACCTGGGCGTTTGAGTTTGAAAACCAGCCCTGGTATTTTGGCTTTCGCGACCTTGCTACTAATGGCGTGGATAAACCCGTGCTGAATATTTTCAGGATGTTTGGTATGATGAAAGGGAAACGTGTTGCGGTGCAGGGCAGCCAGATGTATGATTTGAAAGTAATGGTGGACTCCAGTGTAAGAGGTAAATATAATGATGTTGGAGGATTAGCAGCGAAAGATAAAAATACAGCCACAGTAATGGTATGGAATTACCATGATGACGATGTGATGCAACCCAGTTTACCGGTGACGGTTACTATCAACGGGCTGACTGCTTCAACAGTTATGGTAACTGAATACCGTGTTGACCAAACGCACAGTAACAGTTATGAAGCATGGAAGAAAATGGGATCGCCGCAAAACCCAACCGCAGCACAAATACAATTACTGGAAAAAGCAGGGCAACTGGAAGTGATGGGAAAGCCGGAAAAAATTAAAGTGAATAACGGAGTGGTGCAAATATCAATTTCTTTGCCACAACAGGGAGTTAGTCTTTTACAACTAAAATGGTAAACAATAAATGAACTGAATGAAACTGGTTGTAACAATATTGGCATTATCAATTGTTTTACTCTCACCGGTAAAAGCACAACTGTACAATATAAAGAACGATGTGTTTTGGAATACTGCGGATGGAAAATCCATCTACAGCCAGGGCGGTGGTATATTCCGGTTTGCTGACCCGGTTACAGGAATAAAAAAATATTATTGGTATGGTGTGTATTACAATGAAGCAATGGCGTACCGGAATGATCCATCGATAACATATTCCAAATGCACATTTGAATCAGTAACCTGTTACAGTTCCACCGACCTGGTACACTGGACGTTTGAAAATGATGTGCTAACAAAGGATGAAGTAACAAAGAATGGAAGAAGCAGTTGGGTGGGTCGCCTGGGTGTATGTTACATTAAAGCACTGAACAAATACGCCCTGTTTGTGCAGCACGATAAAGAAGTATTGATTGCCCTATCAGATTCCCCAACGGGAAAATTCACCTGGCACCAGCAGATCAATATGACAGCAATGATTGGCACCAGTAACACCGGAGATCAAACCGTATTTACTGATGAAGATACAGGCTTGTCTTACCTCGTTTATTCGTATGGCAGTGGCAGAAATAAAATTTATGTATCGGAAATTGGCATGAAAGATGGTATGGTAAACCTGCTGGATTGCACAAAAGTTTTCCAGGGGGAAAGCCGCGAAGGGAATTGTATGTTCAAATACAAAGGCAAATATTATATGTGTGCTTCCAATATTTATGGATGGGATGCTTCTTATGCGTATTATCTTGTTGCAGACAATATCCGTGGGCCTTATACACCAACCAATGATATGCAGGTAATGAATGGATGTGCTGATGATTATGCACACATTTCTCAAACAGGTTTCTTTACCAATGTAAAAGGCAGCAAACAGGAAACTGTGATCTTCTGCGGTGACCGCTGGGCAGACTTTGCAGGAAACGGGTTAGGATATAATCAATGGGTGCCGCTTTCTTTCGATGAAAAAAATAATACACCATATTTTAATTCGCTCAGCTCATGGAATATTAACGCACAAACAGGGGAGTGGACAGTTGCAGCAGATAATAATTATATTAAGAACGGAAGCTTTGAAGCAGACAGGAAATTCATTCCGAGTAATGTTAAACCTGGGCAACAGGATTTGCTGGGCTGGAAAACCACCGTTACAGAAGGAACGGCAATAAGTCTGGATACGGCGGCGTCTCCTAAACTCAATCATAACAACAGCGAAAGCGACAGGAAAATAGTTGTTGGTGAAAAAAGCCTGAACATTACTGATAAAGTAAATTTTAAAAGAAAGGTTTCGCAAACAATAAGCGCTTCACCCTATGTGCCATTGAAAGACGGCGATTATACACTTACTGCGAAAATAATAAACAGTACAGGATTCACACAACTGCAATTGTATGCACTAAGCAATAATAAAGAACAGCGTTATGAAGTGAAAACGGAAAATACCAACTGGACAACCATCAGCATAGCACATGTTGCTGTAATGGGTGGAAAAGTGGAAATTGGCTTTTATGCAGAAGGTGCAGCCAATGCATTTTGTTATGCAGATGATGTGTCGCTGGTAAAAGTAAAATGAAAAGGGTTATCATTTTTTAATGCTTTAATCAATGGTTATAATGAAAAGAAATGTAAAATATTTGGGGGGGAAGGTGAAGGGGCAGGTCGTTAATTGGTTAGTTTGTAATTAGTGTAATTCGTGTTAAGTATTTAATCCCTTGTTTAACTCAAACGTTTTCGTAATTATTTATGTACATCAAACCTAACATCCATAATTTAGAATCATGAAGAAACTATTCCTGGCCGGTGCGGTATTGCTTGCTGCATGGAGTACCCGGTCGCAAACAGCAGTGGTGATAGACGCCACCAATCCCACAAATATTATCAGCCGCCATATCTATGGGCATTTTTCAGAGCATCTCGGCCGCTGCATTTACGATGGCTTTTGGGTAAGCGATACTTTGGGTGTTCCCAAAAAAGATCGTATACGCCTTGATGTTGTAGAGGCTTTAAAAAAAATAAAAGTGCCCAACCTGCGCTGGCCCGGCGGTTGCTTTGCAGATGAATATCACTGGCGGGACGGCATTGGACCCCGTAAACAGCGGCCGTATATGGTAAATACCAACTGGGGTGGTGTTTCAGAAGATAATAGTTTTGGTACACACGAATTTCTTGAACTGTGTTCATTGATTGGCTGCGAACCTTATATAGCCGGTAACGTAGGCAGCGGTACAGTGGAGGAAATGGCTAAATGGGTGGAGTACCTGAACAGCGATGCCAAAAGTACAATGACCGACCTGCGCAGGCAGAATGGCAGAGAAGAACCCTGGCGGGTAAAATTCTGGGGCGTGGGTAATGAAAGCTGGGGATGCGGTGGCAATATGACACCGGAATTTTATGCCGATCAATACAAACGTTATGCAGTCTATTGCAGAAATTATAAAGATGCACCCTTATTAAAAATTGCCAGCGGCGCCAGCAGCAGCGATTATAACTGGACAGAAGTGCTGATGAAAAATGTAGGCCCCAACCGCATGTGGGGTTTAACGCTGCATCATTATACCATTCCTTCAGGCAATTGGGGAAAGAAAGGTTCTGCCACTGCATTTGATGAAAAAGAATATTTCAGCACCATGAAAAATTGTTTGGTGATGGAAGAACTCGTAACCCGCCATTCCACCATTATGGATAAGTATGATCCTGCAAAAAAAACAGCACTGGTGGTGGATGAATGGGGCATCTGGACAGATGTTGAACCCGGCACCAATCCTGGTTTTTTATACCAGCAAAACAGTTTGCGTGATGCATTGATTGCAGGCACCACACTTAATATTTTCAATAATCACAGCGACCGTGTTCGTATGGCCAATCTTGCACAAACAGTGAATGTGTTGCAATCCATCGTTTTAACCAAAGGCGATAAAATGCTGCTGACGCCTACTTACTATGTATTCGATCTGTATAAAGTGCACATGGATGCTAAAAAGTTAAACGTGAATTTCAAATCGCCGGATTATGTAAATGGCGATGCAAAAATTCCTGCGTTGAATATGTCTGCATCGCAGGACAGTACAGGCGCTGTGCATATCACATTGGTAAACCTTGACCCCCATAAAAAATTAAACCTGCAAACGACTTTAGTGGGTGTGAACTGGAAAACAGTAAGTGGCCAGATTTTAACTTCAGCCAAATTAACCGATATTAATACTTTTGAAAATCCTTACACCGTGAAGAACGTTGCTTTCAACGGTGCAAAAAAATCAGGTGAACAACTGGTGATTGATTTGCCGGCACAAAGTATCGTGATGCTGGAATTAAAATAATTATCTTGCACAAGAATAAAACGGACAACCTTATCCTTATTCAGGCATGCAGCCGCCGGAGCAATCCGGCGGTTTTTTTATACCACCGGTATCAGTGGATATTGGCCTGGTAGTATTGCACCGGCTTCATCTGGCGATAAACCCATCCAGTTTTGTAAGATGCTGCTGTATACAGCACGGAAATCATGCTGCATTGCTACATTATCCTGCACAGTGGCGTTGGCCGGCAGCACAGGATTATTGCCAATAATGCCGCTCTTCACGGTGTGCCCAAAATAAAACATGGGTGCCGCAGCGCCATGATCGGTACCACCGCTGGCATTGCTTTTAATTCTTCTGCCAAATTCAGAAAAGGTAATACCCATTACTTTGTCTTTCACCTGCAGGTATTCCAGGTCGGCCATAAAAGCGGTTACAGCTTCAGATAATTTCTTTAACAAACTGGAATGGTTACCCGAAGTTTTATCGGTATCTTCTGTTTGTTTGGAATGGGTATCAAAGCTGCCCATATTGACCATGTAAATTTTAGTTTTCAGCCCGCCACCAATTAACCGGGCAACGATCTTTAACTGGTCTGCTAAACCATTTTTACCTGCGGCAGGATATTGATCGCTTTGCGCTGTTACTTTTAATGCAGCCTGTTTAATTACATTGGCGTATTGATCTGTTTTCAAACTCATCTCTTCAATGTAATTGATCTGTTCTCCCCAGCGGCTATCGCTTTCCACGTCTGTCTTGCCTTCAATGAGGTTATAAAATTTACTGGTATTGCTGATGGCAATGCCCATGGTAAATGAAGGGCCCTGGAAAGTGGAGGATACTACTGACCCTACTTGTATAGCTAATGGGTCGGGCATTGTTGCGTTGGGATAATGCGCCGGAAACTGCGGAAATAAATGATCCAGTGTTCTGCCCGCCCAGCCTGTATTCAGCACCATATTGCTGTCGCTTGCTGTCATCCAGATATCAGTGGCACGAAAATGAGAGAAGTTAGGTTTGGGATAACTCACGGCCTGTATAATGCCAAGCTTGCCCTCATTAAACAATTGCTGAAAGCCTGTTAACGATGGATGCAGTGCAGTACCTTCAACGCCCTGTAATTTTAATGCTTTATTTTCCGGTATGGCAATGTTTTCACGGGCGGCTGAATAGGCACTATACTGGTCAACAGGAATTACTGTATTCAATCCATCATTACCACCGGCAAGCTGAATCAATACTAAAACTTTGTCTTCGCCCATTAAACGGCTCAGTGCATGAAAGGTTGATGTGCCCGCCAGCGCTTTCAGCGAAATGCCATTCAGGAATGAAGGCAGCACCACACCAGCAGCAACATTTTTTAAAAACTCTTTACGTTTCATGTTTAATTATTTTTTAACACAACTGGTATTGCGGCAAGTTCATTAAATACTGAAATAGTTTTCTCAATTTATTCGTTACATCCTTTTTGTTGATGGTGTCATTGGCATCAATCAGTTTATTCCATGCATCCGTCCAGTAATGGTCACTCATCTGCCCCTGTAAACCAGATAATAATATGCCCTGTTTTAAATAGGTTCTTTCTTTATCGGGTAACGGAATACTGTATAAACGCTGTGCACATTCTTCAATCAATGCATCGGGGTCACCGGGATTTTTAAATGTCTGCGCATAGGCCACCACGTCGATAGCCAGTTTAAATTTGTCTTTGGTAAAACCATAACTCACCATACGGTCAGTAAACTGGTTGCGCCTGGGCAGTGTGTCAGAATTGATCCAGATTTTATCATACTGTGGTACCTGGTAGTAAGCGGGCCACCCGGCAACATTGGGCGGGTCGCCAATATTCTGTTGCAGTTGGTTGGCCGTGTTGTGTATATTCTGCCACATGGTATATAACGTTACATAATCATCCGCAGCAGGAAAACTGATATTGTATTCCCTGCATAAGCCAATACAAAAATCAATGGGGCTTTTAATGACTGCACCACGATTGCCTGCGTCAAAAAAATGTTTACTGGAGAATAATTGTTTCAATACCGGCTGAATATCATAATTGCTTTTGCGGAATGTTTTTGCCAGTGGTTCAATAATATTCTTTTCTGTTTCCTCATCAATATTATGATACACAAAAAAACGGTACAGCTTTCTGCAGATATATTTCGATACTTCATCCTGCTGCAGTATCATATCAATCAGCGCCGCCACTTCTGTTGCACCTTCTTTGTCTTTAACACCTTTAATGATGGTGTTGTTATAAAAAGAAGAAAATTGTTTGTCGGTGGTATCGTGCCGGTTGGGTTCAAAAACACCCTGTGCATTGGCCAGTACTTTATTATCGATGCGGTAACCGGTAAGCACCCTCGCAGCGGCTTTCACATCATCTTCTGTATAGTGAGATCCTTTATCTTTCCCCACAGTAAATAATTCCTGCAGCTCCCGGCCATAATTTTCATCGGGTGCTTTTTTAACATTGTTGGCGCCGTTTAAATACCGCAGCATGCAGGGGTCAACAGTAATTGCATTCAGCAAATCCCTGAAGTTACCCAAAGCATAACGGCGCAGCAGCATGTGGTATTTGTAAGAAAAGGTGGCATTATCCACTTTGTTCATTTCAGTGGCAAAATGATTATGCCAGAAAAGGATCATCTTTTCCTGCAACGATCTTTTTTGATTCAGCATCTGGCCAATCCACCAGCTGCGCAGTGAATTTTTTCTGCGCCCTATATTCATACCGGATTGTTTGGCTGCTGTGGTCCAGGTTTGGCCGGCTGCAATTTCTTCATCGGTATATTTATCGTCGTTATAAGTATTGACGGGCGGCGGGGGAATAGAATCATCCTGTTCAAACAAAGCCTTGATGGCTTTTTTAAAAGAACGGGCGGCATAAAACTGAACGTCTGCCCAGTTGGCGCCAAACTGTGTACGCCGTGCAAGATGAGCGGCTTCTTCAACACCCCATTTTCCTTTATAGGCTTTCAGGCTTACCGTAACGGGAGCGATTGGCATAGGCGAATCATTAAAAAAAAGATTAAGAAACTATTTACCTTTTCCCAATTTACTGCGATATTAATTGGGGGGATGTTAACTACGGGTTAAGTAACATCCATCCGTTTTCAAACGTATCAATACAAAAGCTGTACCGGTTGATTAAAATACCTTTAAAAGGGTATATTGTTTTCGCCGGACATGCTTATATTTATCAATGATGAATCAAAACCTGGCCAGTACACGCAAGCTACGCAATAAACCGGGCATGCCGGAATGGTATGAGGGGAAATTTTCGAGAGATGAAGAGCGTATAGCCGCATTGCTGGAAGAAAACCGGCAGCACGATATGCTGTTCGATTTTTCGATGCCCAGGGAACTTTACCGTTTTTTACAGTTTACGGCGCACATGCTGGCTACATTTCCTGTAGGCATTTACATGCGTAAACGGATCAGGAAGAATGAACGGCTGAATTATATTTTACAGTTCAGGGAATTATTGCAGGTGCGCAATAATATTGAAAAAGGCTCTTTTGCCTACGATACCCTATTATTCAAAACAACACCATTACAATTATTCCGCAATAAAAGCCACTTGGCCAACCTGGTTTGCCTGGCCATTCTTTTTGGAGATGAATTTATTGACGGCATTGCAGCAGAATACGGCAAAGCGCCAATACAACAATTGCTGAAAGATGAATCGATGGATTATTACCTGCGTTACCGGAAAGCAGGATCGGGGCACGAACTTTATTATGCATTTGATATTTGTGATGTGTTGCCGCAACAGGTACTGCAGCACATCAACCATAAATACGGTATTACTTACAAAGCTTTTTATGAGCACCTGCAATTTTTATTACAGGAAATGAACCGCAACCTGAATGCGCTGGATGAAGAAAAAGCTACAGCAGCGGCGCAGTTGATTTGCCGGGCCTGCAATAAATGTTTTGATACCTACAAAGCAGACATTACCGTTTTTGACGGCAACTATACACTCTCTGACCTGCTGCAATACCAAAAAACAAAAGACGATGATATTATACAGGTATTGCTTACACTGCGTGCGGTACTGCTGGATAAAAAACAGTTGCAGTACCAAAAACAATTCAGCAGCTGGAGCAGCATGGTACGCAGCATGCAGTTGTATGATGATATGCAGGATGTGGCCGGTGACTGCGATTTCCAGATGAACCTGTTGTGTTATTTCTCCAAAAATTATTTCAGTGCAGAATGGGAATGGCTGCAAAAAAACAAAGAACCTTTACAACATATCCGCGGCCTGCATCTGCACAGTACTATAGCGCTTCACATGCCCGCCAGCTGTATGATGGCCATGCAGTATGCCCGCCATATTGCACATACCCGTTTAAACTGGGTGCAGCGGAAAATTCAAAATTACCTGTGGCGGAAAAACTGGCTGGGCTTCAATAATCCTTTGCTGAATGAAAATGGTTTTTGTTTATCTGCTGTAATGCAGAAAATGGAGAACAGCATACCATTAAAACTGCATTTTATACACAAACTGGTTTTTCACATTCAGCATCCATTAATTACTGATGCCATGAAGTGGGCACATGTTTTTGACATAGCTGTAATGGATGAAGAATTAAAGCAGCATTTACTGAAGCAATTGCCCCGTAAACAACGCTATTTTTTAACCAGTTGTTTTATTGAATATCCAACACAACAAAAAGCGCTGCTGGTGCAGCGCTTAGTCTCCGGTGAATATAATCATTAAAATAAAAAGCATGATGCTGGTTGCCGCATGCATGGCGGTATTACCTGTTACAGCACAAAAAAGGTTTAATGATGCTTTACTGGATACACTGGAACATATTGCTGCGCAGGAAACGCCTGCCAAATATTTTGCGCAGCTATATCACGGTATCATTGAAAAAACGAACGACTATGCGGCCACATTGCCAGACAGTGTTCAGCGTTTTGTTTTTAGGTTTGAATCCTTATTTGCACCATTTTTCTTCCAGTCGTATAATAAATACATTCATCACGAACAGCCCGATGCCCCATGGGTAAGGTATTTTGACAGTGTTCCCAAAAATCCATTACAGTATATGTTTATTGGCATGAATGCCCATATTAATGGGGATATGTGCCTGGCATTGGTAAATCAATTCAGTTATGATACAATAAAAAAATACCGTGTACCATTACTTCATTTTCAGAGTGTACTGAATGCTTATTTTGACAGCGTGTATACAGGCGGCTGGCATTACCATCGTGTATGTGAACTGAACCTGCTTAGTTTTGGGGCAGACAGGCAGTTGGGAAAATATATGATCTCCCACTGGAGAAAAAGGCAGGAGCGGCTGGCGTTGTTGTATTACAGTCATCCATTGCGTTACCAGCGGAAAAACAAACGGCTGGTGAAAAAAATGCAAAGCTATGATGTATTTGCGTTGAAATGGATCAGGTAGTATTTTGTTTACGCAGTGACGCTGTGGCGGCCTGGCGTAAACAAAAAATAACATATAATGTTCAGGTGCATAAATGCACCATGTCTTCATTCGCAAAAACTATTTTACCAGCACCGGATCTTCTTTAGCAGGTAAATTTAATTTCGGGCTGATGGCGGGAAAACTCTTTCTTACCTTTTCCAAAGGTGCCCCATGCGTATCCATAAAAGTCCAGCTTTTACCAGCATCAGGTGAAATGGCTATTAATGCAGATTTGGACAGTATTTTTCCCTTAGGCGTTGTCATGATTAATATTTGTGTAACCACACATTGCCAGTTTGTTCCGGTGCGAACCATTGAAGCAGGCGATTGAATGCTTGCAGAATCTACCGTGACTCCCTCGCTTTCAATTGAAGCAAAACTTTGTTCCACCAGGGATGCCATCTTTTGTGACCCGCCTGCCATTTTGATTACCGGTGGATACATGTATTTTACAAAGCTGGTATAATCTTTTTTAAGTATGCATGCTGCCATTGCATTTCCTTTTTGTAAAACAGTTGCAAATTGAGTTGAGTCTGAAGCAGTTTGTGCTTTTGCCTGGATAAAAAAAATGCAGCAAAGCAATACACCTCCAATTGATTTCATAAAGTTTTTTTGCAAAAATAGTAAATAAAACGGTTGTACGAAATAGTCTGCACTTAACTCACCAGGTTAAGGTGCCACGATATACCAAACTGGTCTGTAAGCCATGCATACTTTTTACTGAAGGGATAAGCGCCCAGCGGCATCAGCAAATGGCCATCAGGAATTAATCTTTGATAAAGTACATCAATTTCATCTTCTGTTTCACAATTGATAAAGATGGATGAAGAGGGTGTAAAGGAAAATGCATGCTCCACCAAACTGTCTAAAAACATAAATGGTTGCCCGGCAATAACAATAGTGGCCAGCTGAATCTTGCCGGCATGTACGCCACTGGTGCCATCATAATGTGCCATTTGCAAAATATAAGATGCAGGAAAAACAGACAGGTAAAAATTAACTGCGGCTTCAGCCCTGCCATTGAACATAAAAAAGGGAACCGGTTTTTGCATAGGGTGAAGGTAAATTATTTTTTAGCATCGGTAGTATAAAGGCTATCACCTTCCTGATGCCGGGAGGCTGATATAGCAGATCACTCTGGCTTTATTGACGATTTATGTGTCCAAATCATGGAGAAAGTAAAAAACCAATTAGGTATAATCAATTATGGAGTTGTAGTTATCAAAAAAGAAGTTGACGTTATTGAATCAAATGTAAGCTTTAATTATTAATGAGTTAAAGATATCGAAGAGCAGGTTGATTTAACTATAATATATGTTGCCACTATTTATTGTACTGTTCACTTTATTGATTAAAAGGTAAGTTGAACTTGTTAAAAAGTTCAATCCAGTAAATAACAAGTTTTCATTTTTTGCTAGTGTGTTCATTTTATCGAAAAAAATGTACTTGTTATCAATCAGGGAGTAATAGGTAATAAATAGAAGGTTCGCTTTATCAATTGAAGAGTTCATTTTAATTGCTGCGGCAAACGAAACTGGAAGATTCGTGATCTCGGTTGTCAGGAGAGATAATAGCTTTATAACGCTTTTTTCTTACCAACTGTGCTTTCAATACTTAAAACCCTGAAGTAAGGATGAAAATTTCCCATAATCGTTATCATCCGCACATTGAAGCCATCATTAAAATTGTCTGTATTGATGATAAAGCTAATGCTGCAGGAATCATTTGGCGGTGTTTCTTTTTTGCTTGAGGCAGAAACCGTGCAATCACAAATGTTGGAGATTTTTTTTATGCTGAAAGGTACATTTCCTTTATTATAAATTGTAAAACTGCCTTTGATAATGTCTCCTTTTGCAATTGTATCAGCAAAATAAATAGCTGGTGATATTTCAATGCGTGTTAAATCAGTCTCAGGGAGTTTTTTCAAACGAACAATTACGCTGTCTTTATCAACATATTTATCTGTATTAACATGCTTACATGAAAACAGGATAGAAAAACAAAACAAAAGAATACTCATTTTGCAATACATGGCGATTTACTTTGCTGAAGCAATTTTTACTTTTATCATAACATTTTCTTTAAGTGGCTCACCTTTAATTTTTAGTTGAAACCAGCCTGTATTGCCATATATGTAATAGGTCAATGCACCATCGAGCCTGTTTGTAGTGCCGATACTAAGGCCACTTTCCGATTTTAAATCATTACAAAGCCATTCAATCGCTGCAAAGAAACCGTTTTGCGGCAATTCAATATGCAGAGAATCAAGATTAAAAGTGCTCCATGAGCCGGACTTATAATCTGTCATAACAATATTTTCAGTAAGTAAGTCTTTCCCGGGTAAACCATCACTTGTTACTTCATAAAGTCTTAGTCTGAATGGTAAAGCAGTAGAGGATTGTTTCGCAATAAATACGCTTACGTTTTTACATTGGGCAGGATAATTATATGAGGTTATCAGTAAAGCACTTTGAAGATTGATGCACTGTCCATTTTTGAAGTAAGAAGTTTGTTTCACACCATCGGTTACACCGAAATCTTTTTCGATTTTATATTTTGTAATATTAATTTCAGGTAAATCAATAACAGCGCTATCCATTGTAATGGTAACGCTGGATTTATTTTGCAGAGAATCTTTTGGGATAATTTTTGTTTTAAGACCAATAGCAGATAAAACTAAAGAATCTATCTGGTTTTTATCTGGGATTACCAAAGAACCTTTTTCATCTGAAACAAGCCCCAGCGATTTTGCCCAGGAAACTGAAACGTAAACAAGTGGTGAGCCCGATTTGTTTACCAAATGGACTTCAAGTTTATTTTGTGCATAGAGGGTCGAAAGTGAAAATTGAAAAACAAGTAAAATAATAATAACAAGCAAGTGCTTAATATTCATAATTAAAATTTGAATTGATTTAATTGTAATGTCAAAATTATTTTACTTGTTTTGTTTAATTAAATACGGTCTTACCAAAACCTTAACTTATCAAATTGGCCCCACATATTCCGTAGAACAACTCCATTGAATCCAAAACCTGTACTTACAACAGTTCTGCATAATTTGAGTTGCGCCGGTTTCGGAATAAGTTGTGTACGTGCAACAACTTTCACCCCAAAAAATGGTTTCAGGGTTGCAAGTGCCAGAAGGATTGGCAAATGCAACTAAGCTAAAGGTAGTTACCCCAGCAATAGCAAGGCTTAACCTTTTAAGCAATTTTCTTTTCATAAATAGTGATTTTATTGATAAACTATATAGCAAACATAAACAAAAAACAATAAGTATGGCAAATTTGCTATAATTTTTTTTTAATAATTACTCCAGCTTGCTGTTGTGAAATATTCAAGGCATGAGATTGGGATAAAAAAATTTGGTGTTCGGGTTAAAGAAATCCGGCAGCAAAAAGGGCTGTCTCAAGAACAGTTAGCCTGGGAAACTGGTCTGGAATTTTCTCAGATAAACAGGATTGAAAATGGTAAAATAAATACAAGTATTTCAAACCTTTTCATCATTGCGGAAGCGTTAAAAGTCGAGCCTTCAGAATTATTGAAGTTTAAAATTTAAGTTGCTAAAGGGAGGTTTTATTTTTTAGCATCGGTAACGCCAATGATGACCCCAAAATCTCCATCAGCTTGTATCCAGTTTTTTTCAGGTAAATAAGTCCGGGAAACAAAACCATCCAGGTATAATGCATTGCTGCAGCCCTGTTGTTTAAAATACAAAGCCATATCATAAAAGTTTACCGGCACCCTGCTCATCGCAAATAAAATTTTGTTACCGGGTAAAATACCAACAGCATTCCTGATATTGGTGTTGGATGAACCTTCTTTAAAAGCACTGTTAATTACGCCATTGATCAGCAGCATTGGCCCGGATTGTGTGGCAAATGCAACATGTTTTTTATTGTTGAAGCCGGCAGTGCTGCAAATATTGGCTGCTGTATCATCAGTAACATAAAATACACCATTGGGCTGCAGGTAAAAATTGCCTTCACCATGTCTTGCATTCAATGGCTTTATTGTTTTGCCGTGTGCAATGTACAGCCCGAGGGGAGAGCGGTCTTCCATATACATACCACCGTTCATGGCAAACAGCAATTGCTGGTTTTGCTGCGCTGTCCATTGCTTTAATTTTTCAAAGTTGCCGAAGCGGTTATTGGCTGCATCTTTCCAATATATTTCCAGGTGGTGCTGTTTGGGGTTTACGGTATAAGTAAGAAAACGATCTTCAGTTGCAGCAGGTTGATGCATGCTGATGCAGAGTACCGTAATGATAATAGAGCTGCAAATGATGCTGATGGTGATAAAACGTGCTGACAAAAATAAATAGTTTACAATCTATGCTGCATACATAAGGATGTCAGACTGAGTTTATCGAAGCCGGTTCATTACTAAAGAGGTTGCAATCGTATTACTCCGCCTTCGGTAAACTCACGCTGATATATTCTTATTTCAAGCAAAGAATTATTGAGTTTACAACAGTACTAAGTTACACTATTGTGGTTATTTAATCCGTTGTTGTAGCCGCTCATAAAAATTAATTAACAGGTCATTTAATTAGACTGGTACTTAGAAATTATTTCAATTTCATTTTTGATTTTGGGAAGAACAAAATCCTCGAAAAGTTTCCTATACCTCTTTTTCTCAAAAAAATTCATATTAGTTGCCATTTTCATAATCTCATCTTTTCTTGCAGCACTGGTTAGAGAAAGATCAACTTCTTTCCCCTTAATAGATGGATAATCGATAACATTGCAAAGAAATATTATTGTATCTGATACATAGTTTAACGAAAAGTAGAAGCTATTGCCTTCATTTTTTCCATAGAGAGCAGAATCTTTTTTTATTAGATCAGGATGATTTTTATAGACTCTACTTATGGCATTTTCGAGAATTCCAGAATCTATGTTATAAAATTCATATTTCTGTATATTCCCTATTGTCCCGCCACACGAAATCAAAATAACTACAGATAGTAATATCGTATTTCTCCAGCTATAGCCATGTTGAATTATTGGATGGTGCATGCCAATATTGTATTAATAAGGTGAAAAAGATGGATTAAATTTATATGTTAAATTGCCTGTAAAACTAAAATGTTCTGCATTTAAGAAAAGCTTTTGAAGAAATATGGAAGTACAATTTTTAAACAAAAATTTTTCGCTGTTTTTAAATACATGCGAAACCAAATTTTTACTTTCGATATTTGGTTTAAACAATGCCGCAGCCTTATTACTGGTTTCTCCATCAAAATCAATTGACTTGTTGCTGAATAAAATTGCCCATTTTAATTCCAGGTTTTCGGAAAAAATAATTATGCTTTCCAGGAGAGTTATATTTAAAGGTAGTGAGAGGTGGTATTTACCATCAGCATATTTGCTGACATCGATAAACTCATTACTAAAATAAAAGCTTAGCAATGAAGTATTTTTCTTGTCATAAATAAAAATCTCAGGAATAATATATGTTGATGTTGAGATTTCTAAACTTTTCAAAGTGTTTATTGGAGTAAGGAGATAAATATTACATAAGGGCTGACTTTCTAAAAGAACAAAAACTCTGTCTGAATCCGCAGCTATGACTTTATCTCCGGCGTTCATTTTTTTTAATGGAGCATTCGTGCTGTCATTTAATTTGGAAAGTTGGAGATCAAAGCTGTATCTTTTTGCAATAATTTGATTAATTATTTTGTAATAATTAAGCCCCTTTTTACTTTGGGAGAAAGTAATTTGCGGATTAAGAATTATAAAAAAAGAAAATAAAAGATAAAAACGTATCATGATGTTTTAATTGTGAGGATCGATACAGTTTTCCTTTTGTTCAGATTTATTTTGTTGCTTTATTAGAGTGTTGGCTCATCTTCCTAATTGATGTACCGCTGCTATCAATGCAATAAAGGTAATTTATTAAATTGAAAGATGTATTATTGTTCTATCAGATTGCCCTGTATGCTTATCTGGCTATTTTCTGTAACTGCTCATAAAAATTCATCACCAAACCATTTTTATAAACATTGGTTTTTTGGTGTTTGAATTTTACATCATGATCCAGTTGGCCAAAAAGCGGGATGCCATTGCCGATCAAAACCGGAACAGTGGAAATAATGAGTTCATTTACCAGCCCGGCAGATAAAAAGCTTTGTATCACTTTACCGCCATCGATATAAACATTGTGGTATCCTTTTTCGGAAAGAAATTGCAACGCTTCTCCAGGTGATTTGGAAATGATGGAAACTTTGTCAACATAGGTTTCAGGAATTGCAGTAAGTGTGGTGCTGAGCACATAAATCGGTTTTTGAAAAGGCCATGCAGGAAAAGTCAATACCTTTTCAAACGTTCCCCGGCCCATCAGGATGGTATCAATACGGTCCATCAAAGCCTGGTAAGGTTCCATCAGTTCTTCGGTGGCATATTGCATCAGCCATTCAATATCACCATTATTACGGGCAATAAAGCCGTCCAGACTGGTACCAATGTATACCGTCGTTTTCATTAAAAGAATAAGGCAATAGTTTTGTTCAATTAGTTTCTGTTGAGTAAAGTTAGTGGAAGTAATTAAATCTGTTAAACAAAATTTACGGGTTTACTGTTTTAAAATTTTAAGATACCGGTAATGCCACGCCACTTAGTTTGAGCTTTTATGCAGTTGGGCAATATGCCCAGGCTTATTTACGGATTATACTGTATTATCCTGCTGGTGGTATGCAGTGCTGTAAGCAGCGGGGGAAATGCCGGTGAATTTTTTAAAATGATTGGCAAAATGCGGAATGTCATAAAAACCCAGTTCAACGGCAATGCCCAGCATGTCGCCGTCTTCCCGCAATAATTTTTTCGCTGCTTCAATGCGTTGCAGTAAAAAATAGTTGGCGGGTGTTAAACCGGTTTGCTGTTTAAATAAACGCAGAAATTTAAATTTATTAATGCCGAATTGTTGTGCCGCTGCATCCAGCGAAAATTTGTCTGGCTGTTGTTGCGCAAGAAAAGTATTAAATAGTGAAGTGGTGATGCCTTTTACCGGTTGCGCCTCAGCATGTACTGCATGTGTTTGTGATAATTGTTGTAATGCTGTTTTAAACTGCTGTTCAAAATAGGCATTCATATTTTTACTGTCCAGTTGTGCGGCCAGTTGATGCAGCACTGCAAACAAACCTGCATCTGTAATTACGTTGGTGCTGAAAAAAGGTTGTTGCCCGGTTGCAGTTTGTAAAAAAGAAGGGCTGATATAAAATGTAAAAAAAGAAATGCTGTCGTTATCATCACAGGGGTTGGCATGAATTTCATAAGGGTTGGTGATGAGGATGGACCCAGGTTCAGCAAACAATTGCTTGCCGTTAATGGAAGCTTTGAACACCCCTTCATACACCAATGAAATATTATACGTTTCATGATAGTGGGATGGGAATGAAGTATGGTATTGCCTTGCCGACAGTGTTTCCAAACTGTCGAACGCCTTTAGCTGACTGAATTTTGAAAAGGCTTTTCCCATTTACTTCAATTATGAAATAAAATTACTGTTTTGTTATGGAAGTTCTTCACCTGTCGTATCGTCAATTGAACATTGTTTATTGAACATTGAACATTGATTGTTTATTAATCATTGTCAATTACTTTTTTTTCAAACACTCCATCACCTCATCAATCTCTTCCATGGTATTATTGAATGAAAACATAAATCTGCACAGGTCATTGCTTTCATCCCACACATAAAAATGACAGCACTGTTGTAAGATGAGCTGTATTTTTTGGGGCAAAGCAATAAATACCGCATTGGCATCAACAGGATAGAGTGCTGCAATACCAGTAATCAATTGCAACTGCTGCTGAAAATGCAGCGCCAGGGTATGGCAGCGGCGGGCAATGTCATACCACAGCCCGTCTTCCAGCAAAGCCGTAAACTGCGCAGCTATAAAACGGTTTTTAGACGCCAGCTGCATACTTCTCTTTAAAGTGAATAAATGGTTATCCTGTTGATGGCTGTTAAAGAAGATCACAGCTTCACCGAACAGCATACCGTTTTTTGTGCCGCCTAATGTAAGTGCATCAATGTGGAATGCTGAATCTTTCAATGAAACATCCAGGCAGGCAGCAGCAGTAAAAAACCTTGCACCATCCACATGCAGTAACAGGTTATTGGCCGCACATATTTTTTTAATGGCGGCAATTTCATTCAAGCTGTACACGGTGCCGCATTCAGTGGGTTGTGTAATGCTTACCACACCGGGTTGCGGAAAGTGAATGCCTTTACACTGGTTGATCTTTCTTTGCAGGGCATCAGCATTTATTTTTCCATTCAAACTTTGTACCCCATACAACCTGCAGCTGGTAAAGGTTTCCGGTGCGGTGGATTCATTCATATACAAATGCGCAACATCGCTGCAGAATATTGCCTGGTGCGGTTGTGTAACAGCGGCCAATGCCATATTGTTGGCGCCGGTACCATTGAAAGTAAAATACACTTCAATGGCATCCCCAAAATGTTTTTTCAGTTGGGCGATGGCTGTTGCTGTATACACATCGTTACCGTAAGATGGCGCATTGCCTTCATTGGCAGCAATCACCGCCTGCATAATGGCAGGATGTGCGCCGGTAAAATTCTCACTGGAAAAATTAATAGTCTGCTTCTGCACGTGGTTTGATTAATGATGTTGAAGATATTGTAATGCCTGCTGCAGGATGGGATCGTAATGACTGTTTTGCTGTTGCAGGTTTTTTACAGGCACCGGAATAAATTGTTCTCTTGGTAAACCTTGTACAGTAAATAATTTTTCGGCGGGCAAATGAAAATTGATTTTGGTATTGGGCATTTCAAAGCCGTAAGTGGCGCCCAGCAATGCCGCCATTGGTGTACCAATAACAGTGGCACGGTTCATTCCGGCAAAACCAATGGTGATGCCTTCGCCCATGCTGCCCGTCCAGTGATCGGCCAGCACAACAACAGGTTTAACATAAGTACGTCCCCTGGGTGTAACAATTTCTTCCCAGCTTCTTTTAATACCCGTTTCTTTTTCTTCAGCAACATATTCATGTTTCTGGTAAAACATTTCTTTACTGATGAAGCGGCCCATAATGGCACGGGCAACGGAAGAATTGCCTCCGCTGGGTGTTTCACGTAAATCAAGTATCAATGCACTGCTGTTGAAATGCGCATTCAGTACACTGTCAAATGCAGGAATCAAATCATTATTGAATAAACAATTATTGATGCGGATATAAATGATGTTACCATATTGTTTTGCAAATACCAGCGATGAAGTTTCCTGCATATCTAATTGCATGCTGTCCTGATCAGGGAAAAAATCACGGATCACATTCCCATCTTTTGCAGTAATTTTTCTTTTGGTTTGATGGTCGCCTGCAAGCAGTAAACGCAAAGCAAAATTTTTCGCTTCAGCATCATTACTGTGTGGCATAAAAGGAGCGATCGCTTTTTCCACGGGCACATCATTGACGGCAATAATTTCCATGCCGGTTATCATGCCTGTACGTTCTGCACCAAAACCTTTTCTTATTTCTGTTACCGTTGGTTTGCCATTTACATACGCAGCCCATATATCTGCACCGGTGGGCACCAGCCTTCTCGATGCCGGTGTGTTGGTGTTTAAGGTGCAGTGATGATCATACAATTCATATAAAGCATTTTCAATAATGCCAATGAAAACATTGCGGGTAGATGCTGTGTCGGCCTGCGGTGCATAGCGCATTTTTACTTTATCCCAGTCAATTTTTTTCTGGTCAAAGTAACTGTAGTTGTCTTTAATGGTATTCCAGAAAAAATCAAAGTCATCGTGAAACCCTTTGTTCACGGGTGTTGGGGCCATTGCTGATTGCAAAGAAAAAATCAAAAACAATACGCATATCCATTTCATTGTGCCCATGCGTTTGTTATCGCATGCAGCAGCAAAGTTCATGCTGTGGGTTGTAATTCTCTTGTAAGATATTGCAGTGGTTAAAGCCGTTTTATTTTAGTGCTTGTACGCCCGCTTCTTGATCATACCGCCCTTGGTATCTTTCACGGGGCTCATCACCACAAATGCATCGGCATCTATCTTTTCCAGTTCGGTATGCAGTTTATTTAATTCCAAACGGGTAAGTACCGTGTACACAATATCGATCTCTGTTTTTTCGCCATGCTTGCCAAAGCCTCCACGGCCTTTATACACGGTTACGCCACGCCCCATGGAGTTAATGATCATCTGCCTGATCTTTTCACTTTGTGCTGAAACAATAGTGGCGCCAATATATTCTTCAATACCTTCTATAATGAAATCCAGCGTTTTGGATGCCGCGAGGTAAGTGATCATGGAATACAGCGCCACTTCAACACCCAGCAAATATGCCGCTGCTGAAAAGATGATGATGTTGATGACGATAATGATATCACCAATGGTAGTGCCCAGCTTACGGCTGAGGTAAATGGCTAACACTTCCGTGCCATCAATTACAGCACCGCCCCTTACTGCCAGCCCGATGCCTGCACCAAGAAAGAAACCACCGAATACGGCCACCAGTAAATTATCTTTCGTAACGTCAGGAAAAGTTACCGTGGCCAGCACAATGGCGAGGCCTGTGATGGATAAAGCTGTTTTAATGGCGAATTGTTTGCCGATTACTGTGTAAGCCAGGATAACGAATGGAATGTTTACCGCAATGATCCAGATGTACAATGGAATTTTGGTGAGTGCAAATAACAACAATGAAATGCCGGTTGCCCCACCATCTATAAAATGATTGGTGAGCAGGAAACCTTTAAAACCAAAGGCTGCAGAAAAAATCCCTGCGGTGATCAATAAAATATCTTTCACCTGGTTTTTGGTACTGATGATAAAATTCCGGTACGCTTTGGCTAATTCATAATCAGAATAAATTTTGCCAGCAGCTTGTTTACTTTTTTTATTTTTTATGGTGGTCTGTATGATCACCCTTGTCCAGAATGGATGCATGTTAATACTATTTGTGTATGATAGAATACCAATGCTGTGCTGTGTAACAGCAAATGCATCAGCAAAATATTACGCGGAAAATATTATAATGAAAATAACCAGTTGCCGTTACCAAAAATTATGAAAAGGAAAAATGATCGCCGTTTTTGTTATATGGTTTGTGTTACCACAACCGAACGTTATTGAATTGCTGCTTTGCCCTTGTGAGGTATATGCAAAAGATGGTGTTATTGTTTTTGCAACGGACTGAACTTTTTTGCTGATGCATGAATGATGAAGTGAAACACAATTGTCCGGCAGGGGAGGCGTATGGTAGTTTTCTGCAATGGCTATACCGGGTGTTGATTTAACCAATAACTGCTGCTGATGAACATGTACAGGTTGTTGCTGTTTTGAAATGACAAAACAAAATATCAAAACCGATGCGCAAAATAAAATAAAGCCGGCCGTTTTTTGCATGCAGCAAAGATACTGATTATACAGCGCCGGTATGCCGGTAATAATCAGCACCGTCTGCCAGAATGAAAACCGAAGCCAGTACTTTTTGTTTTGCATTGAGTGGCTGAAAATGTTCGTTCAGTAATTGCAGGCGAAACATTTTCATACCCAATGTGCCGTTAACTGCAAACAACATACAGCAGCGGTACAGGAAATAAATAAATAAAGTGAGCAGGCCAATGTATTTGAAATCTCTGAAAATATAAATGATATTATCCGGAAGGTATAAGCCTGAACTGCTGGTAAGCAGGATTACAATAAAGGCATCGATAATACCGGATAGATTTTTCTTTACCACATCAGGTTTTTCATAACTGAATTCCGTTTCAAGATCGAGCAGCGCATTGCTTTCCCCGGTAAAATAGGGATTGCTGGCAGTATCCACTATGGCAGGATCGCCTACCAGTTCAAATTTTTTTGTTGCTGTGTTCTGCCTGAATTTCTGGCACAACGTGTACATGCTGCTGTCATTGCTGTCATACGCTTTGAAGAGGATAACATCGCTGGTGCTTTTATCTACGTATATCGTGCTTTCATAAAGATATACAGCAATTTCCGGGGCATCGCTTTTCATCAGTTGCTCAAACATTTTTGCCGCCTGTTCAGCAGTACCGAGGGGAAAAGCTTTGATTACGGGTTTATTTTCCTGCAGTACAATTGCGGTGGGCATTATCGAACCCATACTGTCTGCTTTTAACGACCTGCTGTAATTTAAAGCATAGAGTAACTGATCCTTTAACGCTTTTGAAATCGAAACGCCGTTGCTCATGGAGTGATGTTGGTGGTGAACTGTAAATATAAAACTTCCTGTGCTATTTTACTTGGATAGTAACCTGTACCATAAATAAATGATCAGTAATGAATAATTAATAATTAATGCATTCTTCACCTGCTTAAATGTTAATTCCCATCCTGTATTCAAGCGCAATCATCCCATTGCCAAAAATATAATGCTGCTGTAATTGCAACTGATGTTTTATAGTTGAAGGTTTGAATAATGGAATACCATCGCCAAATAAAACCGGGTGTTGAAATATCCAGATGCCATCCAGTAATTGCAGGCTGATGAGTTGCTGTACTGTTGAAGGGCTGCCGAAGATCAATATATCTTTTCCATCTTTTTGTTTTAATGATTGTAGGGAAGCAACAAAATCTGTATGGATGATTTGTGCGTTGGGTGCTTCACCCTTTTTCAGTGTGGAGGAAAGAACATACTTATCTGCCGCATTATACCAACCGGAATAACGGATCATATCTGCAGTGGCATTGGGCAGTTGCGCTGCCGAAGGCCAGTAGTCATTCAGTAACTGAAATGTTTTTCTGCCGAGTAAAGCAGTATCTGCACTTTCAGTAATAGCGCAAACATGCGCCAGGTTATCAGGTTCGTTGGTGAAACCATTCAGCGAACCATCAGGGTAAGCGGTGTATCCGTCGAGGGATGTATGCACAATCGCTTTCAGCTTTTTCATGCGTTTTGAATTAGTTATTTCAAACTGCTGTATACTAAGTTTTCAAATTTTACTGCAATATCTCCGTGGCTGTTGGGGGTGTGCTGGGTGAGTAAAAGACAAATCAAATGAGATTGCGGATCGGCCCAATAGGTAGTACCATAATAACCACCCCATGCAAATGAACCGGCATGGCGTGGTTTTTTATTGGCTGTTTTTTGTGAGGTGATTTGAAAGCCCAAACCAAAATTATCATCGCCCAGTAAACCGGGTTCTAATTGCGGACTGATCATAAGTTCGGCAGTGCGTGGTGCCAGTATTTGATGCCCGTTATACTTGCCTTTGTTCATGATCATTTGCAGGAAGATGGCATAATCCAGCGCTGTGGAAGTGAGGCCTGCGCCCCCGGAGAAATAGTGTTTATCCATTTTCGGGTAATCGGGATCGATATGCCTGAAGTCGTGCGGCCATTTGATGATGTGGTGGTCATTGTCTTCAGTATACACCGCTGCAAGCCGGTTGCTTTTTTCTGCAGGTACATTGAAATAGGTGTCCTTCATACCTAAAGGTTCAAAAATATTTTTGCGCATGAATGCATCCAGTGTGGTTCCGCTGATCACTTCCACCAGGCAGCCCAACAGGTCTGTATTCAACCCGTATAAAAATTTTTCACCGGGTTGATTTTTCAGTGGCAGTTTAGCCAGCACATTCATTTTTTCCAGCAGGTTGGCATTGAAGTAACCAAGTCCGGAGGGAACACCCGCTTTGGTATAAATGGCTTTCATTTCTTCTGTGCCAATATCGGCATAATCAATTCCTGATGTATGCGTGAGCAGGTCGCGGAAAGTAATGTCACGTTTTGCCGGAACGGTAGTGTACGTAGTGTCTGCTTTATTAAAATGATCCAGTACAACAGGATTTTTAAATGCGGGAATAAAATCGGCAATCGGTTCATCTAAATAAAATTTACCCTGGTCATACAGCATTAGAATGGCCGTGCTGGTAATGGCTTTGGTTTGGCTCATGATGCGGAAGAGGGCATCGTTCTGCATGGGTTGCTTCGCGTCTGTATCCAAAACACCATAACCTTTGTATTGCACCACCTGGTTGTCTTTTACAATAATGGTTACACAACCGGTAAGCCAGTTTTTACTGATGTATTGATTGATGACATCGTCAATGTATTGCAATCGTTTTGCATCAACAGTGGGGTTAGCAGTGATTTTGGTATTGATGACCTGGGCATTGCCGGTTAAAACAATGCTGTTCAATAATATTAATAACAGTGCAGTAATACTATAAAGAAATCGTTTCATAACAGAAGTTGTTTCACAAGTAAATAAATAATTCAGCAACCTAATTTAAGCATTTGTTTTTGTATGGAACCATTTAATGCGGATGGTATTTGGAATGGTGTCTATACCAAACAGTAATGTTGCGACAAGAAAGCAGGGAACCGTTATTACAATTGTACTTCCCCAATAGCCAATAAATGTATACAGGTAACCATCGTCGGGGTTGCCGGGGTCGTACAAAACGTTTACGTTATCGCCAACAAATAATTCATCCTTTTCCATGTTGTTGCCAACGCAGAGATAAGAACTGTCTTTAACCTGGTAGTAAACTACAGGATAGTAATACGTTCGCCTGTAGCCATTATAGAAAGTAAAATGGTCTACAGTGCCGGTTGTTTTATCAAAGCGTATGATCCTGATGAGTTTTGGCAGGATGAATACTGCAACTATTGCAGCCAGGAACAAATATTTTAACAGGTATTTGCTGAATTCGAGGTAACCGTTTCTATACCTGACAGAGAACATATTTGAAGGTTTGTTCATTAAAGATAAATGAAAACCTTATTCGTATTATAATGATGATTGACGGTTTTGCCTTTACCCAATCTTCACCGATGTCATGGTTAAAGAACCGCCCACCGCTTTATCATTAAAGAAATGCAAAGGATCTTTATCATCTTTCAACGCCAATGTATACAATAAAGGCAGGTAATGTTCCGGCGAAGGTATGGAGAGTTCAAATGCTTTGCCCTGTGAGCGGTAGTTGATCAGATGGTCGAAACTTCCGTTGGTTATATACGATTTCATTTTCGCATTGGCTTCAATAGCCCAGTCGTAACCATAGTTATCGGTGTTGAGCTTGTCCCACGCCACCATGCGCAGGTTATGCACCATGTTGCCGCTGCCCACAATAAGCACGCCTTTATTGCGGAGTACTGCAAGTTCTTTGGCCAGGTCGAAATGGAATTGTGGTGTTTGTGTATAATCAAGGCTCATCTGGATGATGGGCACATCTGCATTGGGATATACATGTTTTAGTACACTCCATGCGCCATGATCCAATCCCCAGGATTGATCCAGCCCGACAGCAGTTTTTGTAACCGCAGCTTTTGTTTGCTGTGCCAGTTCAGGACTGCCGGGTGCAGGATATTGCACTTCATACAACGCTTTGGGAAAGCCACCAAAATCATGAATGGTTTTGGGGTGTTCCATCGCAGTAACAAAAGTGCCCCTGGTTTCCCAATGGGCAGAAACACACAATATGGCTTTTGGTTTCGGAATATGCTGCCCGGCTTCCCTGAATCCTTTTACAAACTCATTTTCCTCAATGGCATTCATAGGGCTTCCATGGCCCAGGAATAATACAGGCATTTTTTCAGTTGGCTGAAATGAAGCCGTTGCAGAATGTAATTCATTTAACTTCATGGCACATGCTGCAAATGGCGCTGCAGCCAGCGGGATGATGGTTTGTAAAAATTGTTTTCGCTGCATTGAATACGTTTGCTTCTAAATTCAATGTTTAAACAACGAAATTACGGAAAAGCAGCGGATTATACAAATTGCAGGCAGGGGAATAGTTTTTTTAACAACCGGTTAGCGTGTTTTGTCCTTGCGTTATTCTTTTATGGGTTCTTCCACCAACGGCAATAACCTGGAATCTTCCAGTGCGGCAGTGCGGTGCCCCATTCCTGCCAGGTACGCAGGGTCTGATGCAAAAGCCATAAAGTCCTGCACACTGTTTTGCTGCACCAGCATCACGGCGTCCCACTTTTCTTCAGGCGGGCCAATCAAAAAATCACCACCTTTCCCATAAAATAAAATGCTTCCGCCAGATTGTTGCAAAAAGGGCAGGGTATGTTCCATGTATAAACGATACGCTCGCTCACCGCTTATGGGTTGTTGCGGGGCTATACCAGGAAAGGCAGAATAATCCGCAACAGGCCTGAAGCGGAGCATATTCAGCATGACTACTTTACCGGTGATGTTGCGCATGATGAAGTTGCGGCCGGCTTCCTGTGTTGGACTAAGATATGATTGCGGCATGCAAGAATGAATGGTTATGGCAATAAAGTTAGCATGAAATACAGCAATTCAAAAACCGGATGCAGCGTTCATACCAAAATTCCCCGCAAAACGATTTCCAATGAATGCGTTTTTCTCTTTTGTTATATTATCGTGTATGCTTTATATTTATAGTTAATGCACTTCAGGTTTTACTGATTTTTGGGTCTCCGGTTTGTGGCTTTGGTGTCTTGATGGGTGGCTGTGTGTTGGTATTTACTTTAATAATTTTACGGATGATGTCCACCACCGGCCCGCCAATGCCCAGCCGCTGAATATTTTTCGTTGCGGGTACCACCTGTAAACCTGTAGGATCAAAAATTACATACTGGCCCATGAACTTACCGGCTGTATCCAGTACATTATCCGGCATATAGATTTGTATTTTTACTTTCTGGTAACTGGAAGGGACGTGACGGATAAAATAATTGCCATTTTGCCTGTACCATTGCCCATTAACAGCTGTGTTTTTTTCAGTCTTGCTCTGTTGCAATACAGCAATGCGTTCATAAGCTTCATAAGAACTAATGCCTGCATCGAATAATCCGCGTATGGTATTAGTGGTCTTCACCAGTTCAGGCGGTAAAACAAATGATGCATTCTGAACTGCTTTCATTACGCCGCCTTTCAGCTCAAAAATTTGCTTTGGCGTGAGCAATTCTCCTGCATCAGACCGTACAGCAGCAGGTAATTTATTGAAATCGGCTTTGCTTACCACATTCCACAGTAACAACTGTACATGGCGCTGTTCAATATCCGGCCTGTTACGTGAGTTGAGTAAAATAGTTTTAACCATATCCTTGCGTGTACCGCTGAGGGGCATTTGCAGGTAAGCATCTCCGGCCAGCGGGCCGGGGGTGCCGGGTTGCAAACAGTACGTTTTAAACTCCGTTTCATAATAACCTGGTGCAAGAATGAATCCACCATCTTCTGTCCGGTCAAGATCGGTAAGCGGGTGAATAAGACTATCAGCGGGTAAAACCGGGTTGGATACTGCGATCTCCGGAATTGGCTCCGGCGTTTCTGATTTTTGGTGTAAAGTGGCGGTGCAGGCAGCCATGAGCAGCACGCTGCAAAGCATGAGTAAATGTTTACGCATAAGGTACTTTTTTGTGGTTTCTGCTGATGGTTAAACCATCATCGTTCACACAAAATCTGAAATAAATCATGGTTTTAAAAGTAAAGCGCTGATAAATTCTTGTTAATAGACTAATAGCAATAACGGAAAAATTGCGTCAATGTTGCCTCCGGCGGCTTACTTTTGAGGCGTAAATACTTCAATCTTAAGTAATAATTGTAAATGTATGAAAGTTGGTATCTGCTCCGATCATGGCGGTTTTGAATTAAAACAAATCTTACTGCCGTTCCTTGAACAGCAGGGGTATAGTGTAACCGACTATGGTGCTTATGTGCTGAATGCAGCCGATGATTACCCTGATTTTGTGATTCCGCTGGCAAAGGCTGTGGCCGATAAAACAATGGATCGCGGCATTGCTATTTGCGGCAGCGGAGTAGGCGCTTCTATTGCAGCCAATAAAATAACCGGTGTACGTGCTGCATTGATCAACGATTATTTTTCAGCGCACCAGGGCGTGGAAGACGATGACATGAACCTGTTGTGTTTGGGCGGAAGGGTAACCGGCTTTGCCAGTGCGCAGGAATTGGTACAGGTTTTTTTGAATGCCGCTTTCACCCATGCAGAAAGACATGAGCGCCGTTTGAAGAAAGTAGCACAGCTGGAAGAAAATAAATAGTGTATTTATAAACGTTATAATCGGCTTAAATGTTTTTCCTGGTAACTTTTTAATGAACCGGATGTTTTTTGGTTTAACCTGCATCTCTGCAGTTAATTCACCCCGTTTTCTTCTACAGTCTTTTTACCTGCCATAGTCTACCCGTATAAATACCTGTTTTTGTGCTGGCTATTGACAAATGTTTTTTTACGGGCTACTTTTATTCAATAAAAATAGCGGAGTAAAAATCCATAGACAGATTTTTCAGACATTATTTTCTTTCCCGGTCGTATACATCTTTAACGTTAAAAAATTTAACAGTATGAAAAAATTTTTCCATCGCCCTCTCGTGTGGGTATTGTTGGCTGTTGTAGTGGTGACAGCCTATAATTGCGGCAGCAATGAACAATCTTCTCAAAACTCAACAGTAAAAACTGAAACAATGGCGGCAGCGTCCAGCGGTGCATTTTTAGATCACCGCGATTCTGTTCCTTCACAACAGCAATACAGCGGCCCTTTGTTTGTATTGAGTCATGATTACCCCACTGCGGTTAATCCTGTCGTTAATCCTTCCTGGCAAAAAGCATTGAACGGACAGCCGATTTCTTCGGCAAATGTGTTTGCCTATATGGATTCGTTGAAGACTTTTGTAGCGCCAAGAGTATTGCCATTTTTCAACAATCATGACCAATGGACTGCTGCCAAATATGGCTGGTTCAACGAACCATGGATGGGGTCGCAAAGAGAAGCAATACTGGGCAGTTACCTGGGCAATGGCAACCCGGCCAATATGTTTAAAACGCTGAAAGAAGATGAAGCAGGGTATGCATTGGTGTTATATGATTCAGTGGCAGCCTACACTGTGGGGCAAATATGGGGCAAAACCGGGCAAAAGGTGAACCTCTTAAATAATGCCACCCAGTTTTCAGAAGGCAGTGTGATTGTAAAACTGGCTTTTTCCAACGTGAATTACCCGCAATGGCCGGTAATGCAGGGTGCGCAAACTTTTAGCGTGTATGATACCATAGCGACTACAGAAAATCCTGCACCAGGTTACCAGGTGCGCAAAGTAAGTTTTTTCCAGATGGATGTAATTGTAAAAGACAGTAAAGCGGCTCCTAAAACGGGTTGGGTGTATTCCACCTTTGTGTACGATAAAGATGCAAAGGGCGGCATGTGGGATAAGATTGTACCATTGGGTGCCATGTGGGGCAACGATCCCAATGTGAACAGCCCGTTGGCGCCACCATATCCCAAGTTATCCGAAACCGTTATTAACCCTAAAGCACCGGCATACAGTACTGAAACATTGGGTTGGGGCGGAAGGTTAAGCGGCCCTAATGACGGCGCAGTATCGCAGGAAGCTATTGACATCAATACCGGTAAAGTGTATAAAAATCTTGCTTTGTCATCCTGCATGAGTTGCCATTTACCAGCACAGGATGCGTTTGCATCCTTCCTGTTGCCAGCGCCATTCCCCAAACAAACCGATACCGGTTTTTATGTGTACACACCCGGCAGTGCCAACTGGAAATTATGGTTCAGGGATAATGCTGGTAATGTGCCTTTTGACAGCGGACAGGTTTCCATGGATTATGATATGGTGATGGCATTTAAATCGGTACCGGCTTTTGAAGCAGCACAACCATCAGGCCAAAACAACATGCTGAAAGCAAATATTGAATCTGTAACTAAATTCAGACGGCATCATACCAAAAGCCAGTTCTGGCATTAATAACGGTATAATGTACAGTTAGTGATATTGGCTGTCTCAAATAGTATTTATTTGAGACAGCCTTTTTTGTACCGTAATGAATTGCGGGTTTACTGTCACACCTGGAACACGCCGGTTTTAAATTCCGCAATATCTGGATTGTGGTTTGCTGCGGCAATGGCTTCTGCAATCACCATCCTGGTATTTCCGGGGTCAATAATTTCGTCTACCCATAAACGTGCAGCAGCATAGTGAGGCGTGGTTTGGCTGTTGTAGCGGTCAATAATTTCCTTCAGCAAGCGCTGTTCTTCCTCCGGCGAAATTTCTTTGCCTTTGGCTTTTAAAGAAGCCACTTCTATCTGCAACAAGGTTTTGGCTGCCTGTTCGCCGCCCATCACGGCAATTTTAGCTGTGGGCCATGCATAAATAAAACGTGGGTCGTATGCTTTGCCGCACATGGCATAATTGCCTGCGCCATAACTGTTGCCCACAATAATGGTGATTTTGGGCACTACAGAATTAGCCACAGCATTCACCAGTTTGGCACCATCTTTAATAATACCGCTGTGTTCGCTCCGGCTGCCCACCATAAAGCCGGTTACATCCTGCAAAAACACCAAAGGAATTTTTTTCTGGTTGCAGTTCATAATAAAACGGGCAGCTTTATCTGCACTGTCGTTATAGATTACGCCACCCAATTGCATTTCACCTTTCCTGCTTTTTACAATCAGGCGCTGGTTGGCCACAATACCTACAGACCAGCCTTCAATCCTTGCATAACCACATACAATCGTCTTGCCATATTCTTCTTTAAACTGCGTAAAACTTCCTGCATCAACAATACATTCCACCAGCTTCACCATATCATAAGGTTTGGTGTTGTTTTCGCTCATAATGCCATAGATGTAACCGGCATTTGGCAAAGGTTCAATTGGTTTGGTGCGGTTAAAACCGGCAAGCCTGGGTTGTGCTAATTGTCCAACGATTTTTTTTACCTGGTCCAGGCAATCTTCTTCTGTATCAAATTTATAATCGGCAATACCGCTGATGGCATTGTGTGTTTCAGCGCCACCCAATGTTTCAGCGTCAATATCTTCACCAATGGCGGCTTTAACAAGGTAAGGCCCTGCCAAAAAGATGGAACCGTTGCCTTCCACCATCAGTGTTTCATCGCTCATGATGGGCAGGTAAGCGCCACCCGCAACGCAGGCACCCATCACTGCAGCAATTTGCGTAATGCCCATCGCACTCATTTTAGCATTGTTGCGGAATACTCTTCCAAAATGTTCTTTGTCTGGAAAAATTTCGTCCTGCATAGGAAGAAAAACCCCGGCACTATCCACTAAATAAATAATTGGTAAATGGTTTTCCATTGCCATCTCCTGCATGCGTAAATTTTTCTTGCCTGTAATGGGAAACCATGCACCGGCTTTCACTGTTTGATCATTGGCTACAATCACACATTGCCTTCCTCTTACATAACCAATACCGCTTACGGTGCCGCCGGCAGGGCATCCACCCTGTGCTGCATACATTTCAAAACCGGCAAAGGCGCCCAGTTCAATAAAAGGTTTATCCTCATCGCAGAGGTAAGCAATGCGTTCCCTTGCGGTAAGTTTCTTTCTTTCTTTTTGTTTGGCTGCAGCTTTCCTGCCGCCGCCTTCATAAATTTTTTCCAGTAACTGTCGGGTGCGGCTCCAGGCCAGCTTCATCGCATCTTCGTTTTTGTTGAATTCGATATCCATAACAAAGTTTATTTTATAGCAGCATCAGTGTTGGCGGGTATAGCGCAAATGATCAAATAATAGTATATTGCTGAAGAGCAATGATACTTAATGGTCAAACTGCTCCAAAACCGCAATCCTGAAATTTGTAAACAAAAATATGGCTATTGAAATTAACCGCATATTAAAACTATTTGCCGATCTGCAGCATGGCTATTGCTGGATTGGTACCAACTTTAAAGAAGTGCTGCATGGCGTGGATGCATCACTGGCTGCCGATGTGGTTTTACCCGATGCCAATAATATCTGGAAACTAACGGCTCATATTATTTACTGGCGTACCACTGTAGTGAACCGTTTAACCGGAAGTGATAACCCGCCGCCATTTAAAGATTTTGTTTTGCCCAATGAGTTAACAGAAGCCACCTGGAAACGTACCCTGCAGGATTTTGAAGCAGCTTATCATGCACTGCGTGCAGCTATTCATAATATTAAAGATGAACAACTGGATAAACCTTCGCCCAAAGAAGGGCAAACATTTTATCAGCTCATCATGGGTTGCCTGCAGCACGATGCTTACCACCTGGGGCAAATGGTGTTGCTGAAGAAAGGAGGGAAGTGAGTGGGGTGTAAGTATAAAAAGTAAATAAAGTATATAAAGTGTGGAAGGGGTATACGTTGTGGATAGTGCTTTTATGATGATAGTAAGTATAAAAGTATATAGAGTATATAGGTATATATAATGTTGCAGTGTTTTCTTTCCGCCTTACCGTTTTCCCGGCAAAAAAAATGCGAAGCATTCTAATGCCAATGTGGCCTGAATGAAAAGGGATAAGTATAAAAGTAAATAAGTATATAGGTATATATAGTGTTGGAGTATTTTCTTTCTGTCTCACCGTTTTCCCGGCAGAAAAAATGCGAAGCATTCTAAGTTGCCAATGTGGCCTGAATGAAAGTGAATATGTCTTTGGTAATAAGGTATATAAAGTCATACAAAGCATCATCAGCGCACCTGCGGTAATACACTTTTATCATTTCATCGTAAATTCAACATGCTCCTTTTTTCTTTTCAAAGATTCCCGGAAAAAATTGATTTTTATTTAGCAGAATAAACTATTTTCACTGTTATTAACGATGGAACAGGCTACATTAAAACAATTATCTGAAATCTTGAAGATCAGCGTATCGACAGTATCAAGAGCGCTGAAGAACCACCCCGATATTTCTGAAGATACCAAACGTAAAGTAAAGGAACTGGCGGAAACACTGGACTATGAACCCAACCGCAACGCTATTTACCTGCGCAATAATACCAGTAACATACTGGGTATTATGGTGCCTTCCCTGGATAACTTTTTTTACGATTCTTTTACCGTTGCGGTTGAAGAAGAAGCCCGTGCAACCGGCTATTCTGTAATGATGATGCAGTCGGGCGAAAGTAAAGAGGTGGAAAATGCCAATCTCAGGCTGTTGAAGAACAACCAAATTGCCGGGGTGTTTGTTTCCATAACCGGTGAAACCGATGACCTGACTGCTTTTCTTAAAATGCAGGACAAGAAAATACCGGTGATCTTCTTCGACCGTGTGCCTGATTTTGAACTCTGCAACAAAATTTGCCTGGCCGACCGTGCAGCCGCCACCATGGCAGCAGAAACACTCATTGCAAAAAGCAAGCAGCATGTACTGGCATTGTTTGGCCACCCGAAGCTGACCATATCACAAAAAAGATTCAAAGCGTTTAATGCCACGTTTAAAGCGCTGGCGCCGGTGGCGGTAATTGATAACCAATTTCCCCTGACCATTGCCGAGGCAAAGAGCATGACCATTGCAGCTTTTGAAAAAGATAAAAAACCCGATGCCATCTTCTGCATGGGCGACCTGATTTTGATTGGCGTGATGCATGCCATACATGAACTGGGTTTGCGGGTACCCGAAGATGTTGGGGTTATCTCCATCAGCAACGGGTTGATACCCACGTTATACAACCCAAAAATTACTTACGTGGAAACCAGCGGGTACAAACTGGGCAAGCTGGCATTTAAACGGATGAAAGAATGTATTGATGGCAGTACATTTATCCAGGAACTGACCGTAGATTCGATGCTGGTGGAAGGAGGGTCGTTGTGAGTGCCTAACGCCTAACGTTACATGCATTGTAAAGTTAAAGATTGCTTTGAGCGTTCAGCTTAAAATACTATTGTTCACTATATAATGATTGCTTATGTCTAACTGGAGAATTAAGGTTTCCCTGTTTGTTAACTATTTTGTGTTTGCTATGCTGCTCAACAGTTCTGGTATAGCCATTACGCAGGTACAAAACAATTTTAAGGTAAGCAGTTCAGCTGCGTCCTGGATAGATCCCTGTAAAGATTTCAGTATTGCTATTCTTTCCTTTATCGTTGCTTCGTTTATAATAAAGCTTGGTTACAGGTTTGCCATGCTGATTGCTTTGGCTGTAGTAGCTTCCGCTTGTTTTATAATTCCAAGCATCCCTGGTTTTTTTGCCATTAAAATTTTGTTTGTAATTGTGGGTGCAAGTTTTGCACTTATCAAAATATCAGTATACAGTACTATCGGAATTGTTACCGGCGACTCCAAAGAACATATCCGGTTCATGAATTTTATTGAATCGTTTTTTACTGTGGGAAACATTGTGCTTTACATCGTTTTTAGTTTGTTTATTGATAATGCCCACCCTGAATCCACTGAATGGTTGAAATCATATTACCTTATTGGCGGCCTTGCAGTATTCGCATTTCTTTTACTATTGTCTTCCAAATTGGATGAATCAGGTGTAAAGAAAGTTTCTGGTGAAGATGATCTGAATTTCTTCGGTATGTTCATTCTTATGGCAAAACCAGTTATAGTTGCTTTCTTATGCGGCGCTTTTTTTTATGTCCTGATTGAACAGAGTATACAAAACTTTTTACCCACATTTAATCAGAAAGTATTACATCTGCCCAATGCGTTAAGTATCCAGATGGGGATTATACTGGCAGGTTCCTATGCAGTCGGCCGTTTCCTGGCCGGTATTGTGCTTAAAAAAATTCACTGGTTTTATGTTTTGGCAGCCTGCTTATTACTTGCAGCAGGAATGATACTTGTAGCAATGCCCCTGGCCAAAAACGTAACTTTCAAAACAGATACAGATTGGTTCAACGCACCATTAGCTGCTTACATTTTCCCATTGATTGGCTTGTTCCTTGCGCCCATTTATCCATCTATCAATTCTGCTGTATTGAGTTCTTTACCGAAAGAAAAGCAAGGCTTAATGTCCGGCCTGATCATTGTATTTTCAGCCGTTGGCGGAACAGCAGGATCATTGCTGACCGGAGCGATTTTTGACGCTTATGATGGTCAAACTGCTTTTTACTTTACCCTGGTGCCTATTTCTATATTAATGATTTGCCTCTTTGCTTTTAATAAACTGCAGAAAAAGACCATTGCTGCTAAAGAAAATGCTTAATTAAATACTCATGCCCCATCAATTCTTTTATATAGAAAGCCTCAGCCCTTTGTACGAAGCGGTACAAACTGCAGGTTTATTTGCAGACAGTAAATTGTTTGTTGATTGCATTCCAAAATATGATGCTGCAACAATAGTGGCGCATTACAATAATGAAAAAGGCAATGCTTCATTTTCATTAAAAGATTTTGTACAACAGCATTTTGAAGTACCGGTAACACCGGAATCTCATTACAGTTCTGCCAATAAAACCATTACTGAACACCTGGCTGCATTATGGGATGAGTTAAAACGCACACCGGATCATGAAGGCGGTACGCTGATACCTATGCCCAATGAATACATTGTGCCCGGCGGCAGGTTCAGGGAGATTTATTACTGGGACAGTTACTTTACCATGCTCGGCCTGCAGGTAAGCCAACGCACAGATTTGATTGAACACATGCTGGATAATTTTGCTTACCTCATCAATGAAGTGGGCTTTATCCCCAATGGTAACCGAACCTATTACCTCGGCCGTTCACAACCGCCTTTTTTTGCATTGATGGTACAATTGCTGGCAGAAGAAAAAGGGGAACCGGTATTTAAAAAATATTTACCTGCGCTTGAAAAGGAATATGCTTTCTGGATGCAGGGTGCTGCCTTGTTATCCGCAACCCATCCGGCCAATGAACATACGGTTCTTTCGGGTACTGATATACTAAACCGGTATTGGGACAGCAAGCCACAACCACGCCCTGAAGCATACGAAGAAGATATGCATATTGCAGCAGCTGCAAAAAATGAACCAGGTAAAACGTTTACGCATATACGTGCAGCAGCTGAATCAGGCTGGGATTTCAGCAGCCGCTGGTTTGGGGATCATAAAAATATGCATACGATACAAACCAGTGACCTGGTGCCGGTGGATCTAAATTGTTTACTGCTGTTTATGGAGCAATTACTAATGCAGATACATGAACAGCAAAATAACCAGGAACGTGCAACTGCAATGAAGGCCGCAATGGAAAAACGGCGACTTGCCATACAGCAATATTGCTGGAATGAGAAGGAAGGTTGTTTTTTCGATTATAACTTTGTTACGGGTAAGCAGGAAATCCACTTTAACCTGTCAACAGTGTTTCCCCTGTTCTTTACTATGGCTACTGCTGAACAATCCAAACGAATTGCATCATTACTGGAAGAAAAGTTTTTACAAGCCGGCGGGCTGATCACCACCTTATACAACACCGGCCAGCAATGGGATGCACCCAATGGCTGGGCGCCGCTGCAATGGATGGCGTATAAAGGGTTGATGAATTATGGTCATATCACATTAGCGCAAAGTGTTAAACAACGCTGGATGCAGAACTGCGAAAAAGTTTTTGCTGCAACGGGCAAAATGATGGAGAAGTACAATGTGATGGATACCAGCACGAACGCAGGTGGCGGCGAATATCCTAACCAGGATGGTTTTGGCTGGACGAATGGGGTGTATCTAAAAATGCAGCGTGAGTAAAATAAAAAACTCTGGTGATACACCAGAGTTTTTTTGTGCCCAGGACTGGAATATTTTTGCTTTGTTCTGGGATACTTTACAATACGCTACTTTACTATCAAACCATTATCTGCATTGAGTTTCATTGAAATGAGTAGCATGTAATTATTTTTAGAATTCAAATGAAAAAAGTGTTTCTGGACACCTATTTGGACACCTAAAAAATTACATTATTTATGTCAGGAATCAATTTTTAGTTTAAAAAAAGCCGACAAAAAAGGCGACTCCCCAATTTATTTAACCTACCAGACAAACGGGCAAAAGTTCAGGTATTTCACCAAAATAAAAGAATTGCTATTATAGAATTAGAGAATTGATGTCGTTGTATCTCTATCAGGATAGTTTAAGGCAAGACAAATATTTTATATTTTAATATAAATATTTGTCTTAAATTGCTATAATAGCCTGTAACTATAGCTATTTTTTAACTAGAGGTGTATGTATCGATCATTTTATGAAACACCTCAAAGTTAAATGACTTTACCTAAAACTACTCTAAATAACCTATTACATGGAAAACACGAGTCCGTCGCATCTTTTTAAAGGCTTGATCTATCTTGATATTATAAATTTAGAGGAAAAATATCATGCTTCAGATTCTCTTTTCTATAAAGATTACTTTATAGATTTATCGCAAGTTCATTTTGCAGAGTTAAGTGCAATTGCTAAACTCACTTTACTGATAGAATCTCTTTTTAAAAAAAATTCCTCTATTTATATTGCCTTACCAACTACAAAACTAACGGAAAAAGAATCAAATAGTACTGATTACAATTCAGAGATAAGGGATAATATTTTAAAGGGTAGAGTAAAAGTAAATAACTTTTTAAAAACAGTTGGTTTTGTAAAAGTAGTTAGAGAAATATCGGAAATTTATAAACAAGGAATTTATTTTTCAGAAGAATATAATTTTGAATCTGATTTCAATATCAATGCTTTTAAGGACGCTTTTTCCGTAATTTTTGAAACAAAAAGTACAGAATATTATGATTATAAGTTTGTTTTCCCTTTGGAATGGATAAATGTTAAAACTGAAATAGAAGATTTCTCTTTCATAGAAGAAAGAATTGATAAAATTTTAGAAAATTCAGAACGGGGCTTAGAATCAATAGATGTTCAAGGGATAAAAAATGTTATAATATCAGAGCTAATTAAAAATGTTAATGAGCACACTAATTCTAAATATGCCTTATTCACGATTGGATTAATAAGCTCCTATAGTCTATTAAAAGAAAACAAGTATAAAAAATCAAATCCAATTGAAAAGGAGTACTTAACCTGGTTAAAAGACGATGATGTTAAATCTCAAGTCGAAATATACTTTGGCGACACAGGGGGAGGCATACTTTCCAATGAATTTCAAAATAAATATGTTTCGGAAACTAAGAGTCAAAATAAAGATAAAGATGCTCAATTACGATGGGCTTTTCAAAAATGGTCTTCCTTAAAAGATAATGAGCCGAGAAGGGGAACAAAAGGATTGTATCGAATACAAAGAATAGTAAATAAATACAATGGGATTTTCCATATAACAACTTCTATCCAAAATGGAGGATATTGTAAAGGAGGATTTGTAGAAGAAGAATGGGTATCAAGAAAAAGTAAAATTGAAAATGAAGGTACTTTTATTCAAATAAAACTATGCCCCTATGCCGAAGTAAAAGATTTCAGGTTTACTTTAAAAGAAAATTTAAATAAAAAGAAATGGAAAACAATTCAATATAATCCCAAATTTAATCCTGCCTATTTACAGCAATTTAAACTGGATATAAAAGGAAACGATAACCTGCTAGTAATTTTAAACGTAAAAGATTTTGAAGATAAAGATGCTAAGTCAATAATTGAAAAATGTTTGCCAGAATTCAGTTACGACTCACATCCATCTGCTGTAGTTATTTATTTGCTAAGTAATCTCAAAAATGATACAATTCAAATCATTACAGACTCGGCAAATGAATTTATAGTAAAAAAATCAGGTAATGAAGTATTCCAAGAATCATCACATAGAGATGCTGAAGATGTATATGACCCAGTTTTGGTAATCGGAGAAGAAAATCAGGCATTTTGGTACGGCGGCAACCAAGATCTTATTAATCTACTGAACGAGTCATACCTGTTTGATACCAATAATTTGAAGATAAATGATTTAGAAACTTATAAAAAGCTTGCAATTGAAACTAGAATCAGGATACGCTTACATTTAGAAAATGACAATAAGCTAGTTAATGTTGACAAAGATGAACGATTATCATTTAATTTTACTAATATCGATTCTTTCTTTGAAAATGAAATTTTGAGAAATATATCATCTTCAAAGAAAATTAATAATATACCGTATTGTTCTCCAAAACTTGAAATAGTTGGAAACTGGCTGAATATACGTGAATTACTAAAGGACAATGTTTACGGGTATGCCCTTACTCTATATTTGAAATTTAAAAAAAGTGCAGATTTTACTCCTATTGAGGAAACATCCTCATTATTAAATACTTTTATTTTAATTGACCATACTCAACAAAAAGAACTCGCAAAAGCTTTTGCATCCTTGTATGGCATTAATCACAAAAACATAAAAATTGCGACAGAAGATATCAATCCTAATATACCAAGAAGAACTAAGCTATTTCCAGAAAAGTCTAACGTACTAATCCTAACTACCATAATATCAAGCTCAGAAACTGTACGAAGATTAGTTAAATTTATAAAAAGGGATTCTGCCTTTCCTATTTTGATTTTATGCCTTTGCAATTACAGAAAGTATAACATTAGTACGCTGGAAACATGGGATGATTGCACTAATATTATAAGCATTTTTCAAATAAATAAAACTGAAGAAAAAAAGCAGGAAAGAGACCCCAATTATTTTCTTAAAAAATTTGAGCAAATAAACAGTGATCTTACTTTTATGAATCCTACTTTTACAGTAGAGGAAAAACTTAATTCAACAGAAATTAGCAGTGTCATTGATCCAGAATTAAAAACCCAAATTGTTACTCAAAAAGCATTACACTATAATCATATTGGAATATTCAAAGACAGGCACTTTACTTTTTATCTTGATAAAAACAAACTATTAAACGAACGTAGCAGTATTTGGGATAATTTTCTTCTTTCTATTACAAAATGGAAAAAGGAAAATAACATTACTGATTTTTCGATTTATGTACCTAAAACACTATTCCCAAATGATTTTCAAAAAAGTATTTTCCTAAACTTTCTATCCACTATAAATAAAAATGTAAAAATAATAGAACAAGAAACTGATTTCTTCAATGATGCCAATATTCTATTTATTGATTTTGGAATTATATCAGGAAAATCTATAAATACTGTTATAAGAAAATGTAAGCAAGTCCAAAATCTTTTTATATGCATACTTTTTGACCAATCAAAAAATAACGAATTTGAATTTTATCAAAGAATAGCCAGTTTAAACAATAAAGATCTGATTTATACTAATCCGACAAATTTTAAAATTGAATATTTATACAAATTGCCGTTGGGATACTTTACATCGGAAAATTGTCCCATTTGTGAACATATTAGAGCATTAGACTATTATAAGATCAGCTTAAATTATATGTTTAATTTTTCTGAAGATAGGCAGAAAAGGTTAAAGTTATCAGAATCAGAGGAGCTATTAACAACCCAGTATCCTTATGACTTTTATTATTCAATTGAACACACTGACCACGAGTTATCTTCTGAGCTAATCATGAAGATGTTCGAATTAAAAATTTTATTAGATAAAGCAGAGCTTAACACTCAGTGGAGGGTAGCTGCATATAATTTTATATTCGATGCTTACAATAATTTCGATAATTATGTTGGGGATTGTAATTCAAAAATCTATGCTCTATTATATTTTTTATCTAACGAAGTAAATTGGCTGCAAAAAGAGCCATTAGTATTCAGAGATTTTAGAGAAATGATAGCTGAAATATCTTATAAAATCTCGGCTTTTAAACTTTCAGATTTAGTTGATAAAATTAAATTTTCTAACAACAGCATGACAACCCCACTCAAGTTAGCCGTTAGATATAAGTATGCAGCAATTTCGGTATTGAGGTCTACCAATAAATTATTGTTTTGTAAATCTATCTCACAAATCATTTTTGCTTCAAAAGGAGAAGAACTCTTTAGTACTAATTTATTACAAAATACATTTTACCATATCCTATCTCTTTATAAAAATAAGTATAACAAGAGCAATAGTTATTACAACGCAATCTCAGACCAATTAAGTATTTTGAATAGCACCTCGCAGTCATTTAATCAAGAACAAAAGGCAGTATTAGAATTTCTAGAAATTCACAACAATGTTTTTTATTTAGCTTCGGACCTTAAAATTATTAAGTCGTTAAAAAAATTCCATGTTCACTTTTATACAACGAATCATCCATTCCCTGACAACTGTATGAATAACATGAATTTAAGTGAGTTCGTACAAGAAGGATTGTTAGATATAAGCAAATACAAGCAAGAATCAATTTATTATAATGATTTACTTCTTTTAACAGATGACCTAAATGAAAATTGGAAGAGAGTTTCAGACTATATATATTCCAATATTCAAGTTCATACAGAAAAATTATCTGAAAAATTTAAGCGCTCAACATTTTTTCAGACTTTGTTTTTTGATGACATTATTAAAAATGTCTTTGATGGCAACTATCTACTTGGAGTTACTGATGAGTTTTCGAACTTGATACATGAAATTACTGATAATCCTCTTAAATATCTTAGTAATAAAGAACAATATGATTCCTTGCATAACAAAATATATAATAATATTATAGCAAGAAATTCAAAATTTTCATTTTTTATTTCCCAATTTCCTACAGATGTTTTTTTAATAAGTAATAAGAAATTTAAAAATGAATTTCCGAAGTTGAAAATTATTTCTACAGTAGATTCATGTGAGATTTTTTACCCACAATATAAGCTGAAAGAGGACTTAGATTTCATCATAAACAATATTGAAAAACGGCTTAATAATGGATTATCGGTAAAGGACGTATTGTTAATTTTAAGAATGGCAGATGAAGAGATTAACGGCATTAAATATTTTAAACTAGAAATTGCTTATGATTCTACCGACCAAAATAATAAGCCGCCGAGAAACGGGGCGCTTTCTGACATAAAAAAAGAAGTTGAAAATTTTGAAGGATTTTTAGAATATGACACAGAAACCGATAAAGATGGTTTTTTTAACCTAAAGTTTAAATTTATTAAATATGAGTAGTTTTAAAATTTGCATTTGCGAAGATAACAAAGCGAGATTAGGATTAATTAACGCAATGATAAAGTCTTTACAGAAAAAATTTGTTTACTTGGAAGACCCAACGATTGTATCATTCAAAGACATATTAGAAGACAATAAGCTGCCTGATCTTAATCCGGATGTACTCATCCTTGATCTATTCGATGAGGCAACAGGGAAATGGCTTGGAATTGAATGTTTAGAATTAATCCAAACCTCAAATTTTAATATCCCTACTATAATTTTTTCAGGTGATAAAGAGGGGGCTGAAAAAAATCACAACTTTATTGGTGAATATGATTTTGTAATTGCTGATATAGATAAAAACAAAAGCAAAATAAACGGATTATCTGAGGTAATAGAAATTGAATTATTAAAAAGACTACCTAAACAATATAAATTGCAAAACGAAAATGACTTAATACTTAAATTTCAGATTTCGACAATTGGAGAAAACAGCCTCAATCAAATATTCAAAGAAATCGGCGAAAAGCTAAATATTAAGGAAGAAATCCGTATTGAAAGAATGGTTTCAGGATATAGTGGCGCATTTTTATTTAAATTTTCACATAACAATACAGCATATATTCTTAAGGCTTCAAGCGAAGTTGATAGGTTAAAAGAAGAGTATGAAAATGCAAAAAAATATTACCCGAAATTTCCAACCAAATTTTTTAATTATATAAATCCTGAAATTTTTTCTACTACGGATGGCAAAACGATGGCCATTCTGATAAAACTTATAGAACATAGCAAAACGTTATTTGATTTCATATTAAATGAATCCGATTTCCAAAATGTAGAGACAATTTTAAACGAGATATTTTTAAACGACTATGGATTAAAAAAACATTATTTAGAAAATAGAAGCACCGCTAAAGAATGGATATCTATTTTTGAAAAATTCTCAGACACTAAATTCTCAATTTTAGAAAATACAATAACTGAGCTAAAACCATTAATGTCTACTTCAAGTTTTTCGTACTCTAACTTTAAGAACTTAGTTCTTAATCAGTCTTTTGAAAATTTAGATAAGAATCATTTATCACGAACCAATCCATCTGTATTATGTCACGGAGATTTGCATTCAAAAAATATTCTTATACAAGGAACCCATCCTTTTTTAATAGATACAGGCGGAATCAAGTACGATTATTGGTGCTCTGATTTATGCCGATTAATTGTTAATCTATTCATTACGGGATTTGATAATAATAAAATTGAATTCTATGATGTGCATAAAATTAATTTAAATGTAGAAATTGCTAAGCTAATTATCGACCAAAAAGAAATCAGTTTAGATAGTAAAAACGACAACTTCATTAGAACAATTAATTGGTTAACAAAAATGTGTGAAGAAATCTATAGTGATTTGTATTGCAAATTTGAATTTCAATTAGGACTAATGAAAGAATTTCTACAGGTTTCATATAGGGTGGACACAGTACCACCAAATAAAAGAGCAATTGCTTTATTAAGTGGATATCAATGTATGCTGCTAGCAAACGAATCGGCTAAAAATTAGGTTACTTATAATGAAAAAATGCTATACTGTCTTCAATTTATTTAGTAACTCATAGACACCTATTTAACCACCTAAAATGAAAAAAGCCCCTACAACTCAGTGTTGTAGAGGCTTTTTTAGTTAACTTGTGCCCAGGACTGGAATCGAACCAGCACGATCTTGCGAACGGCAGATTTTGAGTCTGCTGCGTCTACCAATTCCGCCACCTGGGCAAACGCTCAAAACACTTGTTAATTGGTTTATTGGTTAACCAGTGCATTTTACTCCAGTTTACCCATTAACTAATAAACTCTTGAATTGGGCTGCAATATTACATCAATCATCTAATCTGTCCAAAATACGCTGCAGGTATTTTTTCTTGTAGTAGTACTCCTTCACTTTCAATAAGTCCGCAGTAGTGGTTACGCCTTCTGTATAATTTTCAATAAGGTTTTTTACGGGGGTATAAATCGCTTCTTCCAGTTCCTGCACCTGCCGGCGGGAGCCAGCATTCAGTTCCTCATTCAGCTCCATTACTTCCATTAAAAAAGTGGGGGGCAACTGGTACTTCTCATCATCTTCCAGCAGGCCTTTCAGCTGCAACACATATTTTATGGTATCGTCAGGTTGCTTAAATGTTTTATAGGCTTTGTTTACCTGAGATGAAAGTTCAAGTGCTTCTGCCTGTTCAAATTCTGTGGACTGGGTATAAAAATCCGGATGATATTTCCGTTGCAGTTCCACATATTTACCGGTAAGTATATTTTTATCTATCTGCAGGCTGACGGGAATATCAAACAATTCAAAATAGTTCATGTGCAAAATCAGGATTTAAAGGGCAAAGGTCTATGAAAAAAATTGAAAGCGGAAGAGAATCCATATTTCAACATTCCACTTAGTTTTTCAGCCAGTGCAAATGTTTTAACTTGCTGCATAAATACAACGATTGATGCTTACTATTGGTTTGATTTGCGAAGGAAAAATTCCTGCTGATAACAGGGTGGCACTTACACCCACACAATGCCGCTGGCTGCATAAAAATGTGCCGGGGATAAAAGTCATTGCCCAGCATGCTGCCACCCGCTGTTTCAGCGATAAGGAATATGCCGTGGCGGGCGTGGAAATAAAAGACAATCTTGATGAATGCGATATTTTACTGGGCATTAAAGAAGTACCCATTGCGCAACTGATACCCGGTAAAACATATTTTTTCTTTTCACACACTAAAAAAGAACAGGAACATAACCGGAATTTATTCAGGGCTATCATTAAGAATAAAATCACGCTGATCGATTATGAATGCCTCACACATGAAGACGGACAACGCATATTGGGCTTTGGTTTTTTTGCCGGTATTGTTGGCGCCCATAATGGCATGATGGCTTATGGCCAACGCACCGGGCAATTTCATTTAGACAGGGTGTACAAACAGAAAGATTACCGCAACCTCATTCACACCTATTTTGGTTTGAAATTGCCGCCATTGAAAATTGCTGTAACAGGCAGTGGCCGTGTGGCGCATGGCGTACTGGAGATCATGAATCTGATGGGTATTCATGAAGTGGAGCCGTTTGAATATTTGCACCGCAGTTTTGATTACCCGGTTTATGTTGATTTAAAAGGGCGTGATTTATATGCCCGTAAAGATGACGGCACCTATAACCGTGATGACTTTCACATGAATCCAGAACTGTATAAATGTAATTTTGGACCTTATGCCAAACAAACCAACATACTCATGAACGGTATTTACTGGGATAAGGATATTGCACCATTATTTACTATTGAAGAATTTCAGCAGGATGACTTTTGTATCCAAACCATTGCAGATATTACCAACGATGTTCATGGATCTATAGCTATAAACATTGGTGACAGTACCATTGAAGAACCGGTGTATGGCGTGGATAGGAAAACATTAGCAAAAACGGCGGCTTATCAAACCGGTTCGGTAGATGTTATGGCCGTAGGCAATTTACCTAATGAGTTACCGCGTGATGCTTCCCGTTATTTTGGGGAACAACTGATCAAATTTGTGTTGCAGGATTTACTGAAAGGAGGTTCACCAGTTATTGAAAGGGCAACAATGGTTAAAGACGGAGTGCTAACACCTGCGTATGCTTACCTGGCCGATTATGCTGCAGAATAATTACAGGGTTAAATAATACGGCTTCAGCAACGAAACAAATTCCTCACTGTATTGGTTTGCTCCATTCCTGATATATAAGCTGGACTGTGCAGTGGCAATATTGCTGCAAGAAAACAGCAGGATGCTTCTGAAATAATCATGCGTTACAGTTTGCTGCACAACTAATTTTTTATTGCAGTGAAAGTTTTTCTTCAATGCCAGTTGTTCAAAATAATTGCTGCGGTGATAAGGGAGCAAGACTGCAAACCATCCGCCGGGCACAAGATGATCAGAGATTGCAGCAAGCAGTTGATCGTAAGTTAATGCAGTGTCATGTTTGGCTGCATTTTTTCCAGCATCATCAGAGCGCAAGTCTGCTTCATAAAAGGGCGGATTGGCAATAATGCCATCATATAATTTTTCTTTATCCAACTGGTTGATATCTGCATGAATGATTGTTATCTTTTCTTTAAATGGTGATTGTGTCACATTCTCACGGGCCTGTGCATACGCAGCAGTATCCAGTTCTACCGCGTCAATTGCAGCGTTGGTTTGTTGTGCAAGCATCAGGCTTAACAGGCCTGTTCCTGTACCAATATCCAAAATGGTTTTCGCCGGCATTTCTTTTATCCATGCCGCAACCTGCGCACCAAACAGGCAGGCATCTGTACATACTTTCATTGCACATTGATCCTGGTGAATGGTAAACTGTTTAAAACGAAAGTAAGGGTTGGGCATGAAGTGTGGTTAATTGGTTAAGTAGGTAATTGGGTTATTGGTTAATTCGTGTAATTCGTGTTTATTAATTCGTGTTACTTATTGTGGTTACTAATAATCAATGTTCAATTCTCAATCTTCAACTTTCAACGATCAACCTTTACCACTCCGCTCTTGCTGACGGACTGACGCTGAGACCGGCAAATTGCCCATCCAAAAATTTATAATAAGCAGTAATGGCAATCATGGCAGCATTATCCGTGCAATATTCAAATGCAGGAATGAAAGTCTTCCAGCCCAGTTGTTCGCCCAGCTGTGTGAACGATTTACGCAGCCCGCTGTTGGCGCTTACCCCACCAGCAAGGCACACTTGTTTAATGCCGGTTTCCTTCGCCGCTTTCTTCAGTTTGTTTAACAAAATGCTTACAATACGGTATTGTATAGACGCACAGATATCATTGATATTTTCGCCAATAAACTGTTGTTGTTCTTTTTCATCAGCTGTAAAATGTTCTTTGTAAACATTGCTGCGGCCCGCATTTTTTAAAAAGTATAAGATGGAGGTTTTTAAGCCACTGAAACTAAAATTTAAACCGGGAATTTGCGGTTCCGGGAAGCTGAACCGCCGGGGGTTGCCGCTTGCAGCATATTTATCAATAAGCGGGCCACCGGGATAAGGAAGCCCCAACAGTTTGGCGCTTTTATCAAATGCTTCTCCGGCAGCATCGTCAATCGTTTCACCAATCACTTTTAATTGAGATGGTGATTCACATAATACAATTTGTGTATGCCCGCCGCTTACCGTTAAACATAAAAAGGGAAATGCAGGCTTGTCTGCAGGAATTAAATTGGCCATCACATGCGCCTGCATGTGATGCACGGCAATGAGTGGTTTGTTCAATGATAATGCCAGCGATTTGGCGAACTGTGTACCCACCAGCAACGAACCGATTAAACCCGGCGCCTGTGTAAAGGCAACAGCATCAACTGAATCAATAGCACAATTGGCTTTTTTAAGTGCAGCATCCACCACCGGTACAATATTCTGCATGTGTGCACGGCTGGCGAGTTCGGGCACCACGCCACCATATTTTTCATGTACGGTTTGGTTGGCGATGAAGTTGGATAAAATTTTTCCGTCCACACAAACAGAAGCTGATGTTTCATCGCAGCTGGATTCAATGGCTAAAATAGTTGTCATTACTCTTGCTTAAAACTGCACAAAGGTAAGCATTTGAAGGGTGTGGAAGAAGGGGTGGAATGAACAATTAATAATGAATAATTGATAATTAATTACTCAATGTTCAAACAGCATTCGTATTAAAAGAAAGCCCAAAACCTGAGCATTGATCATTGAGCGTTGAATATTGAACATTTACTACAATAAAAATTCACAATAATCAATTCACAATATGAGGTTAGCATCATTATTTACTTCTGATCGCTGCCACAGCATCCATTTTAGCGGCACGCCTTGCGGGAATGATGCCTGCCAGGATGCCCACCGTTACACAAATAATAATGGAAACAATTAATAATGGCAAAGAGATGAACAGCGGAAAATTAGCCAGTTTGGAGAATATAGCGAGCGTGACAGAAACAATAAGCAATCCGACTGCACCGCCGATTATACACAGTAATACAGCCTCCATTAAAAATTCAAAAAGTATGCTGGTACGTTTGGCGCCAACTGCTTTTTTAAGCCCGATGATGGGAGTGCGTTCTTTCACCGTTACAAACATAATATTGGCAATACCAAATAAACCAATAATAAGACAAATGATGCCAATGAATGCACCAATAATATCAATGGTGACAAATGATTGCGAAATGGCTTTGCTGAAAGCTTCCACACTATTGAGTGAAAAATTTTCTTCCTGCAAAGGCGCCAAACGCCGTACCTGGCGCATGATGCCTTTTAATTCATTGCTCAAATCAGTTGGGGTTACGCCTGCTTTCCCTTTTGCAATGAGTACGGGGTTGCTGTATTCTTCTTTAAATAACTGCGTGCAATATTTATACGGCAGCATGATGCAGTTGTCATAATCCCAGCCAATAAAGTTTTTCCCTTCTTTTTTAATAACGCCAACAATATTGGTTTTTCTGCCGCGTACTTCAATTTGTTTGCCCACCGCTCTTTCGGCAGTGCCAAACAATGATTCTGCATTGGCATAACCAATTACACAAACATTGGAACCGGCAGTAAATTCGCTGTTGGAAAAAAAACGGCCGTAATCAAAAGTAAAAGGCTGTACATCAATCTGCGCTTCGGTAATACCATACACACTGGAGTTTTGGATTACTTCGTCTCCATAAGATATAGCGCCACCGGTACGCAGCAGGAAAGAAATTTTATCCAGCAGGTACGATCTTTTTTTGATCATATCTGCTTCTTCCTGTTTCATATTGGGGCGGGCACGGTATTTCCAGATGGGCCTGTCGGGGCCGCCGCTGTAATCCCATTTATCTATGTAGATGGTATTGGTGCCAAGGCTTTTTACTTCGTTCTGAATGTTGGTTTCCAAACTGTTTACCAGGGCCAGCACACCAATGATACACACAATACCGAAGGCCACGCCAAATAAACTCAGCGCCGTACGCAATTTATTCACCCTTAACTCCTGGAAAGTTAAACGTAAAGAGTTGCGCATGATGTTGAGCGAAGTACTCATGTATCAAAAATACGGCAAGAAGTGGAAATGAGCGGGGGAAATGTATGAATGGCGGAGCCGTGAATGATCAATGGTCAATAGCTAATAGTTAATTGTCTAAAACCTATGGACAATGAGCCATGAACCAAGAACCATGAACTATCAACCACCAGCTTTCAGCGTTCCTTAACACATCTTGCCTTACCTTTGGCGCTTTAAAACCGCTATTCAATTTTATGATGATACAACAAATCAATGAAGCCGTACAGTTCATTCAGCAACAATATAATAAGAAACCTGCCGCAGGTATTGTACTCGGCAGCGGGCTCGGCAGTTTTACGGCGGAGATGACAGTGGAAAAGGAAATCCCTTACAGCAGCATTCCTCATTTTCCTGTAAGCACAGTGGAAGGGCATAGCGGCAAACTCATTTTTGGACAATTAGGTGGAAAAACGGTGGTGGCGATGGCAGGCCGTTTTCACTATTACGAAGGATATTCAGTACAAGAGGTTGTTTTTCCGATACGGGTAATGAAATTTCTGGGTATCGAAACACTGCTGGTAAGCAATGCAGCAGGTGGCACCAATACCGGTTTTAAAGTGGGCGACCTGATGGCGATTAAAGACCATATCAGTTTTTTTACGCCCAATCCATTAGTAGGTAAAAATGAAGCCATTTTTGGGCCCCGTTTTCCTGATATGAGCGAGCCGTATAAAAAAGACCTCATCAGCAAAGCGAAAACCATTGCCGCAGCGAATGCCATTGATTTAAAAGAAGGCGTATACTTTGGCGTTACCGGCCCCACTTTTGAAACCCGTGCAGAATATAAATTAATTGGGCTTGTTGGTGCCGATGCGGTGGGCATGAGTACCGTGCAGGAAGTAATAGCCGCCGTGCACATGGGCGTGCCGGTATTTGCTATGAGTGTGATTACTGATATCGGCATCAGGGAAGATGAAAATGTGATTACACATGAAGAAGTGTTGCAGGCTGCAAAAGAAGCTGAACCCAAATTAACCCTCATTTTTAAAGAACTGGTGGCACAACTGTAACCGCTGTTTTCATGAAGCAACTGATATTGTTTTGTTGTTTGATCATTTCCGGAACTGCGGCTCTGGCACAGGAACCTATTTTCAAAAAAGTACCGGGGCTGGGTGGCCGCACCAGCGGATCTACCAGCGGGCAGCAAAACGGATCGGATACCAGTAAATCTGCCAAGGATAATATCATGGGTTTCGAACATCGTGATGATAAGAAGGATTCTATCAATATCTCTTTTAAGTTTCTCGATTCTGTGCGGAATAACCGCATTGATTCTTCTTACAACGATTTTGATAAATATTTTTCCGTACCGTCCAGCTGGCAATACCTGGGCAACAATGGCGCTGCCGCATATCCCCTCATTTTTACCCCCAACCTGAAACCCGGATGGGATGCCGGTTTTCATGCCTTCGATATTTACCGGTTTAAGCTGGAAGACACGAAGTTTTATAAAACATCCAAACCATTCACACAACTGGGGTATCAACTGGCTTCCGGTAAAGAACAAATGATCAAGGTATTGCATACACAAAATCCGCGGCCCAACTGGAATTTTGGTTTCGACTACCGCCTTATCAGCGCACCCGGATTTTTTGTAACACAAAATGCCAATCATAAAAGTTACCGTTTGTACAGCACTTACCAGGGCAAGCGGAAAAGATATGCCGCTTATTTTATTTTACTGGGCAGCACCATCAGGAACTCTGAAAACGGTGGTATAACGAATGATTCTTCCCTGAGTGACCCCAACAAAACAAAGCGTTATTCCATATTTGTGAATATGGGCAATGCCGCAGCATTCACGCCCAATCCATTTAATACCACTGTAAACACCGGTAATATTGATAAAGACATGACCGTGTTCCTGCGGCAGACTTATGATATTGGCAAAAAGGATTCTGTAGCCATTAACGACAGTACAACAGAATATTTATTTTATCCAAAACTTCGTGCACAGTACACATTTAGTTTAAGCAATTACAATTATTTGTTTACTGATATTGCAGCTGATTCAGTATTATATAAAACATGGTACGATACCACACTGCGTTATTCAAAGGATACCATTAACGTGCATGAAAAATGGAGTGTGCTGAGTAATGATTTTTCATTGCTGTCATTCCCGGACGCTAAGAATGCGGCGCAGTTTGCACTGGCAGGCATCAGGGTGGAAAATATTAAAGCACAGTTTTACCGTGCCACCGGTATTGAAACAAAGAACTATTACAATATGGTTTTGCATGGCGAATACCGGAATAAAACCCGTAACCGCCTTTGGGATGTTTTGCTGAAAGGTGAATTTTACCTGAATGGTTTGAACAGCGGTGATTACAGTGCCTATGCAACCATTGACCGTACATTAAATAAAAAACTGGGAGATGTGCGCCTCTTCTTCACCAACGTAAACCGGACGCCGTCATTTGTATATAACAGTTTATCGGCCTTTAATTTTAAAAATGCCACCATCAGTAAAAAAGAAAATATTATTTCTTTTGGTGCAGATGCCCATAATTCTTTTTTCAATCTTGGCTTCAGAAACCACCTGATCACCAACCTGGCTTATTTTTCCGGGTATCATACCACAGCGCAATATACCAAAGTGATTAACCTGGTGCAATTATTTGCTTCCAAAAAAATCAGGCTGAATAAACGATGGAACTGGTATGCAGAAGGAGTGGTGCAGCAAACTGATGCCGCAGCGCCGGTAAAAGTACCGTTAGTGTTTACACGAAATCGCCTTGCCTTTGAGGGGGTGTTTTATAAAAACCTGAACTTAAGCACAGGGCTTGAAGTGCGCTATTATACGCCGTATAACGGCTACAACTATTCACCAGTAATGGCACAGTTTACATCGCAGGATACAGTGAAACTGAATAACCGTCCGGATGTAGCGGCTTTCTTCGATTTCAGGATCAAATCATTCACCGCGTACATTCGTGCTGAAAATTTAAATACCGCCAGCTTCACCAATGGGTTTGGTTTTATACATAATAACTTTGCTGCACCACATTATCCCACACAGGGACTGATGATACGCTTTGGTGTATTATGGAATTTTGTTAATTAATGACATCGCTTTGTCATAATTACATTAAAACTTTAAAGAACTGTCTATTTTTTACAAAAAGACCTATATTAGCAGTCCGAAAAGCTGAAACTAACCTTAACCCCCACGAATACAGATTTACTTGCTTGATGAATGTAAAGGATCCTTTACCTGGATAAACTGTGATGTGCCTGAACAAAATGTACGGGTGCACATTGGATAAAGCCTAAAACCAAAACATATATGCTTATCAGATCCTTTATGAAAAGGCATGCAAAGCAATGGTATGCCCTGCTGCTGCTTTTATTACCTGCCTTTCTTTTTGCGCAAACATTTACACCCGTAACTGTTACCGGCTTCAATAATGATGTAGTGGCAGAAACCGGAACCAGCTCTTTAACCACCACCACCATTTCATTAGATGGGCCAACAGTAAGTAACAAGGTAATGTACACCAATACCTTTAAAACGCTGAACAGTTTTGGAGGAGGCGGTATCCCGGATAACGGGCTCATTACCGATGCCACAGGTAACACTTACCAGATGGCATCATTCAATGCTAATAATGCCTTATTGCTGCAGCGTACACAAAGCGGCGACCTTGTGCTGAGCACGCCATCTAAATTTACCAAAGTGCGTATACTTTGCCTTTCCACAGAAGGTACCAGTTTGGTAAACGGTGTAATGACGTTCAGCGATGGCAGTACTACCAATGCGTTTACGAATTATTCATTGGGCGACTGGTTTAATAATACCACCAACCTGGTATTGTCAGGCTTTGGCCGTTGTACCAGGGCTACACCTGCAAGCGGTGCAGATGCTTATCCCACCAATCCAAGATTATATTATATAGAAATACCATTATCCTGCACCGACAGGCAGAAAACACTCCAGAAAATTACGTTCACCAACGTAACAACAGGAGGGAGCAATGCACCGTTTCCCAACGCCGTTTTCTTTGGTATTTCCGGTATAGGCTACACGCAGAATATTTCTGCCGCCATTACCAATGCCACCTGTACCAGTAATGGAAGTGCAACGTTAACCATTACCGGGTCGGGTTCGCCTTATACTGTAACATGGAATACAACGCCTGTGCAAACCGGCGTTACTGCCACTAACCTGGCTGCAGGCAACTATACGGCCACCATCACAGATGCCAACAGTTGCATAAGCACTTACCCGGTAACCATCACTGCACCTGCGCCCTTAACCATGACAGCACATGCTGATACCAGTATTTGCCCCGGTGCATCTTTTAATGCCAATACAGTAAGTAATGCCACAACATTCAGCTGGTCACCCACGGCAGGTGTAAGCAATGCGGCTATTGCCAACCCGGTATTATCGCCGGCTTCAACAACAACCTATACAGTTACCGGTACAAGCGGCAGCTGTACCATTAGTAAATCTTTTACAGTAACGGTATTGCCCGCAGTTACCTTAACTGTTCATGCAGATACGGCCATTTGTTCCGGCACTTCATTCAACGCTAATACAGTAAGCAATGCCACAACATTTTTGTGGACACCGGCAACCGGTTTAAGCAGTGCGGCCATTGCAAGCCCCATTGTATCGCCCACAACAACTACACCATATACGGTTAAAGCCACAACAGGCAACTGCAGCATTACTAAATCGTTTACTGTAACAGTAAACCCCGCAGCTGCAGCCAATGCAGGCAATACATTGCTGATCTTCTCCGGCCAGAGCATCACCATACAGGCCAGTGCTTCGGCAGGCAGTTACTTATGGACACCGTCAACAGGGCTCAGCTCAGCAACAGTATTGCAGCCGGTGGCATCACCTTCTGCAAGTACTACATATACTTTGAAAGTTACTTCAGCACAGGGTTGTACTGCCACCAGCAGTGTACTGGTTACCGTTGTGAATGATTGCGTGAAAGTAATGGAAGCATTTACACCCAATGGTGATGGATTCAATGATAAATGGATTGTTACCAATGGCGGCTGTACTACAAAAGTATCTGCAAGGGTATATAACCGCTGGGGAGGTAAAGTATTTGAATCCAATGATTATAAAAATGACTGGGATGGAACCTATAACGGTAAACCCTTACCCGATGGTACTTACTATTATGTAGTTCACTTTGATCTTATTAATAGCAGCGCCGTGGATAAAAAAGGTAATGTAACCATTTTACGTTAATCAATTTCTGAACAGTTAAAACAAATTATATGTTTTCAATCAATATAAAAACAATCACAACGGCAGCAGCCGGAATGCTGTTGTTTGGTACAGCAGGGGCACAACAGGTATTTAAAATCAGCCAGTACCAGGAAAATAATTTTATTCATAATCCCGCAGCGGTTGGTGCCAACGGCTTCACCACAGTAGGAGGTGTATTCCGTAGTCAATGGTCAGGCATTGAAGGCAGTCCGCGTACGGTTGCTTTTTTGGGTGACACTTATATAGAAAAAAGCAAACTGGGGTTAGGGGCCCAGGTTTTTTCTGATAAGACAGGACCCACCAGCCGTAACAGCGCTGAAATAGATGCATCGTACAGTGTACCGGTAGATGATAAAGGAACAAAACTGATGATGGGGCTGGGGCTGCAGGCCATTCAGTTTAAAGTAGATAAAAATGCCATTGCAGAATATATACCCAACGATCCTTTGCTGGCATCATCAGCATCAGCTACAAAAGGAGATATTGCTGCTGGTTTATACCTGCACAGTGAAAAATTTAATGTAGGTATTTCTGCAAAACAAATCCTGCAGCCTAAACTGGATTTTGTAAAATCTTCCACTAATGTAGATGGTAAATTATACCGCCACTTTTTCCTGGTGGCCAATTATAACATCCGCACAGACGAAGCAAATGTACTGGTACCACACTTTGAACTGCGTTATCAACCCAATGCGCCGGTGGATTATGAAGGCGGTGTAATGCTGGTGCATAAAGACCTTATTACTGTGGGTGTAAGTGCGCATTATAAACAGGATTATACCGTTTTTGCAGGAATCAAATTAGATCATAAGTTTTCCATCAGTTATGCTTATGATGTATATAACAACCCGATAAACACATTTGATGGTGGAAATGGCGGACATGAATTGATGCTCCGCTACTTCTTCAAAAAATAGTTGCCAGGATCTGAATACTCCCTCTTGAAAGATGCAGCCGTAAGGCTGCTCTTTTTTTTAACAGTAAACCGGGGATTGCAGAAAGGAAATGTTCTTACCTTGCGTATAAATTAGTGCCATCAGAAAAATGTGAAGTCATGAAAAAATTCTTTTTATTCATATTATCTTTATTCAGAAAGAAAAAATGCTGTCAATGAAAAAACTGCTGTTTGCTGCAATGATAACTTTTGCTGCCGTTTCTGTTTCAGCCCAGGTTAAGGTGGGAGACATGATGCCGGATATTAAATTGCCCAATGTAAATGATAGTGCGGTATCCCTTTCTTCATTCAGGGGTAAAGTGGTGCTGGTTGATTTTTGGGCCAGTTGGTGCGGTCCGTGCAGGCAAACTAATCCTTCCGTAGTAAGGCTTTATAAAAAGTATAAAGACAAAGGTTTTGAAGTGTTTGGTGTATCCATCGATGCCAAAAAGAAAGACTGGCTGAAAGCCATTAAGCAAGATAAAATTACGTTTACGCAGGTAAATGATAAAGGCGGCTGGGATGGTAAAGTGCCCACTGCTTTTAACATCACCATGATACCCACTAACTTTTTACTGGATCAAAACGGAAAAGTAATTGCCATTGATGCCGAAGGCAAAAAGCTGGATGAACTGGTGAACCAGTTATTGCAGTAACTATTTTTTTGTTTTGAATCTTAAAGAAAGGCCCAGCGAAAAATAACTGTTTGGTGCCCGTTTGCTGATGCGGAAACCAGCAGCTGCATCAACTTTTATATTCTCATTAAGGTTATATGCAACACCACCATCCACACTGTTTTGTGGCGCATAATCTTTCCAGATAAATCCATAAGCTTCAATAAAAGCATACCATCTATCATCGAATGTATAACCCGGGGAAAACGTATATACATAAGCAGGCGGGTAACCAAACAATTCCCATTCCATACCGATGTTTGTACCAATACTGAATTGCTTCCCAAAATTGCGCTGAATCACAAAACGAAAGTTGGCTCCATCAAGTGTATCGGTGTACAGCGTTCTCAGCTGGCCAAAACTATAATGTGCAATAAGGGAAATTTTGGGCCGCCATCCTTTCTGTTCACAAATATTACCTTTAGCACCCAGTTCGGCATCAGAAATTCCGGAAAATGTTTCAACCGCATTAAAAGCACGGTCCCGCTCTGTACTCCATACCGTGATGAGCCGTAATTCAAACCGTTGCCCCAGGCCATATTTGGTAAGCAGGGTGGGGTGATCAAAATATTCTTCTTTATAACCCTGTTTGTCACGGTATTTGGTTTTAGATAACCCTGATTCAAACTGCATCCAGTGTTTGGGTACAGTGGCTGCGGTTTCGGTTTGATCTGGCCGGTCTGTTTCGATAGGCGTTTCCTGCGCTTTTACAAATAAAGTACCCAGAATAAGAAACAGGGTGCACAAAATTTTAATGTTCATTAAAATAAATATTTAGTCTTGTCTAAAATTATTTTAAAGATATGCATAAAAATAGATAACCAATATTTTTAAGGAAAAAATATTGGTCAACATAATCAGTACGTAGCTTTACCTAAGCGGCCTGTATCAGCATTTCAGGCTAAGTAAATCATAAACGGCTTTGAAGCGGTCAGACGATGACGTCAGACCGGGGCAACCTTCGCTTTGCCCAGGCACTATCGCCTGACAATGTTGCTGATCATTTCGTTGCAGCAATTCCTGCCACCAGGTGTTCCAGGTTTTGTTCATTGAAATAAGTGGTGCAGATTTTTTCTGCGGAGCGTAATATCTGTGGTAGTTTGGGTTGTTTGGCGCCCAGCATTTGATAGGCTTTGGCAAAAGCATCTTTCTCGGTAATCTTGCCGCTTTGCATCAAGGCTTCTTTTATGGCAATAACGCCCAGGCCGCTGTCTTTTAAGTTGCCCAGTTCGGCAATCATCCAGCTAAGGGCATAAAAATAATTTTGGTGCAGGAGCAAAAAGTTGCTGCAGTCGCCGGCATCAGGCATTTTATTATAAGGAGAAGTAACGATGGGTTTTGTAAGATATTTGCTTAAGTACTGAGGCGTCTTTTTTGAGGTGGTAAGCTGGATGCATCCGCGAAGTGCCTGCGGATAAATACTCAGCCAGCGCAGCTTCCTTCTCAGTTCATGTACATCAGCCTCTACGTTTTCAAAATGCAGTTTGTCTTTGGTAACGAATTCAACAATTTCATAAATGGCCATGCCATAAAAATCATTAATGGCCTGGATTTCTTTTTTCGGTTTCAGCCATTTTACTTCTGCCAGTTTGGATTGTATTTTATTGATACGGTCTGCGCCTTCACCAATCCACCCCGATTCCTGCAGCAGTTCATTCATGCTTTGTATTTTCTCCCTTGTCTGCGCCTGCAGATACGTTACCACAGCAGGTTGAATTTTTTTATTGGCAGCAAACTGTTTTGCAAAGGCATCGTAATAATCAATTGCACCCAGCACATCTTCCATCAGCTTGAACTGCATTTTTAATTTTTCAAACTTTTTACGGCTGTGGATACCGGCATACATTTTAGCCAACGCCTCCAGCATAAAGAGTGGTGTGCGGGCATTGTTCTGGTATAACCATAATGCAGGATTTTTTTGCTTTTCAGCTTTATGTAATAAATCCTGGAACTGGGCGAGGAAGAATTCAAATCTTGCAAGGCCGTTTTTCATGTTGAAATTTTTTATGGCACGAATTAAAAAACACTAATGACACGAATTATACTAACAAACCAATTAACCTATTCCCCATTCCCCACCTCACTTCTCAAAAAACGCTACCGAACCGCCTACCCATTCCTTGTCTTTATTGTAGCGTGTACCAATCATTTTGCCTTTGCTTAAACGGGCCAGGTTGTGTACGGCTTTGGGGCGTGCCCAGCCATCTTTCCAGAAGTAGAATAAGCGGATCTCCGTTTTGGCGGGCTCATCCGGGGTTGCTATTACATCTGCGTAAGTAACCTTATGTTGCAATATCCAGTTCTCCGGGTCTTTTACTGCTTCAATATCTGCAGTAGTTACATCTATCACCACACCCATTCCTGCAAACGAGAACAGGGGTTTTAAAACATAATTTTCCAGGTCGGCAGGAACTTGTTTCAGTTCATTTAAGAAATACGTTTTAGGTACATAAGGGTTGTTAATAAACGGCAAAGTGAACTTACTGATGCGGTAAAACCAATTGGGATGCGGCACCCATTCCACATCATAATCTTTAGTAAGGTCAATCACACTTTCAAGTCCTTCCTGCTTTTGCAGATCATCGAAAATAAGGCGGTTATAAATTCTTTTTATGGGCGTTTTTACACCATTGTTATCGTAGTATAATGTTTTACCTTCTGCAAATAATTTGGTGAGGCAAACGGTTTGGATGCCCAGTACATCTTCAGTACAATAAAAATCAATCCTGGTTTTTTGTTGTTCAGGATAAATCTCCAGTAAGATCACATTTTCTTTTGGCACATCACCCACCACAATTTCTTTAAACAATTGCAGGTAACTTTCTTTATCATATCCGCTGAGGTAAGCAGAATAATTATCCGGAAGATTGGCATAAGCGGCAGTAATTTCACTATGAAAAGCCTGGAAGGCAAACAGGGTGGGGAAGCCCTGCATTTCGATCAGTTGAGGTTCCAGTTCATTACTATCGTTAAGGCATACCCCAAAATCAAATGCAATAAAATGGGAGTGCCCGTTTTGATGCGGTACTTTAGCATCGGCAGGTATACCTCTTTCGGTAAGCGACATGAATTTTTCGTCCACAATCACATCAATAATATCCTCGCAGGCCTCCAGCATTTTTTGTGTAAAGTCTTTTGGCACAAAAACTGGCGTTTCTGCGTTCCTGAAGTCCAGCGCACCGGGGTGCAGGGCTTCAATCTGCTTCACATAGTCTGCATATTTTTCTTTGGTGAAATGGCTGTTAAACTGCTGCCGTAACGATGGAACCATTGTACTGCTTTTTGTTGTTACTTTAAAAGTAAAGAATAAAATTGAATTGAGTGGGACTTGGGCTGACAGTTTAAATGCAGAATAGTTTTAAGTATCAGGGCAGCTTTAAGAACTTTTAATCGCTGTAGCCAATACTTATTCCCAGAACTATGCATTCTTTGTCATTGTCCTGGCTTTCGGCAGTACTCAAACGGAATTCTTTTTTCTTTTTCTTCCAGGCAGAACACACGCTTTTAGACTGTTCATCTTTAATGTAAAAAGGAATAATTGGTTCTGTTTTCAGTTGCGGTGCAAAGTATGTTGTAAGCTGTTCTAACGCTGTTTTTGCTGTGGAGAGATATGCTGAATCAAATTTGCTGTTATAAGACACTGAAAAACTTACTCCCCTGATTCTATTATTTTTACCAGTAAATAGCGAGATATATGAAAAATGAACCCCTGCAAACTCATATCCTGAATCTGTTGCAGGTAAATATTCATAACTTTTAATTATTTTTCCGTTTACGCCGGGGCCGGAATGGGTTAATTTTACTTTATTCCCAAAGGCAGAAATAGAGGAATCCATCCTGAATATACCAAGCCCATTCCATAATGAACTGTCTCTCTTTTCCTGTGCATGTAAGCTTTGTGCTATACAAAGAAAACAACTGTATATAACGAGTCTCTTCATGAAAATGCCACCTTCTTTTTGAATAATGAATTGATTAATAGCACCAGAAAAGAAACAAAAGCATTGAAGTGGTACTAAACGTAAAAATGCTGTAGCAGATCCTGAAATATTTCAGTGCATATCATTTCATCATCATCATCAGTGTTCTGTCATTTCTGCATCACACTTCCACCGGCTGCATACTTTCCACGGCCTGCGATAAAAAATTGGGGAGTATGTGAGCGTAGGTCCACATAATTTTATCAGGGTCGTTGAGGTGTTCGATCATGGAGGCCCATTTTTCCTGGCCATAATTTTCAATCACCGTTTTTTTCTTTTCCTCTGTTTGCAGGTGCATGCTCATACCCACGGCATCAGCTTCAGGATGAAATTGTGTACCGATCATGTGTTCGTTAAAACGAATGGCCATAATGGCTCTTTCCAAAGGTATATGCGGCCTTTCTTTTTCAATGGCAAGAATGCTGGCGCCCATTTGATGCAGGCGGTTATGATTAGGCTCTATAACCTGGAAATCGCGGCTGTCAACGGAATAAAAAGGATTTTTTAAACCATTAAACACCAGTTCATCATTTCCTGAGGGAAGCAGGTGTACAGGAAACACGCCAAACGCAGTACTTTTTCTTTTGCAAACGGTGGCAATTTTAAAATGGCGGCAGGCCAATTGATAAGAGTGGCAGATGAAAAAAACTTTTTTCTTCTGCACATTGGCATCGCTGGCGTTCCAGTGCAGCACATTTTCCAGCCAGTTGAAATATACTTTTTCCCAGTCGCTGCCTTCACTTTCCAGCGGGCTGCCGGGGCCGCCGCTGCTGATGTAAATATCAAAGTCTAAAGAGGGGGTTTGCTGATCTAAACGCACTTCAAATTCATCCCAGTCAAGGTCAAGATGATTAGCATCGCCAAACTGGTTCAGTATCTCCCTGATGCATCGCATACCCTGGTTGGGTTTGCCTTCATTCATATCTAAAATGGCCACTCTAACAGCCTTCTTTTCTGTCCAGTTCATAATACAAACATAATATTTTTTTAAAAACGGGCTTTTGGTGTTGCCTCATTAATTTACTAACGCCATGTGCATTAAGATGTTGCGCCAGCGACAATTGAGCAGGGAAAAAGCATGATGAAATTTCTTTATCCCGGTGACCAAACTCACCGTTTTAACCTGTTTAATGTTTGATCTTGTAGTAATAATACTGCAAAATATGACAGGGCTGCAGGATCATTTATTTTTACCAGAGCCTTTATGCAGGAAAGAGCGGGGCAATAATATTGTGCCGGGTTCTGATGAAGAGCAAAATCAATTTGCTGCATTGCAAAAAGCATTTGCTTACCAGTTTGAATTGTATTTTCCTGACAGTCTTGCATCAAAAACGATTGTGGTGGTACCCAGCCTCACCCTCGACCAGCAGGTACTGGCAAAAATTCCCGGCAGCCTCCATTACGAAGAACGGTTATTGTGCCTTTTGATGCTGCTGCGGATGCCGCGTGCCCACGTGGTGTATATCAGCAGTATGCCCATCGACCCGGTAATTGTAGATTATTACCTGCACCTGCTGCCCGGTATTACAGGTTTTCATGCCCGTGAGCGGCTTACCTTACTCAGTTGTTACGATGCTTCCAAATTATCCCTTACAGAAAAGATTTTACAAAGGCCAAGGCTGATAGAACGCATCAAACAAAGTATACCACAGGGGCATGTGGCACACATGGCCTGCTTCAATACCACCAATTTTGAACGTACGCTGGCTGTGCAACTGGGCATACCCGTTTATGGTTGCGACCCCAACCTGTTGTACTGGGGTACCAAAAGCGGCAGCCGTAAAGCATTCTTAAAAGCGGGCGTAACCATGCCGCCAGGTGCAGAACATTTAAACAGCAGGGAAGATATTGTACATGCTGTTGCCGCCATTAAAGATATGCATCCGCAAACCCGGAAAGTTGTGATTAAACTTAACGATGGTTTTTCCGGTGAAGGCAATGCCATACTGCATTATCCTGAAGGTTTATCCAAAAAAGAATTGTTTGAGTGGATCCATCATCACCTGGAAAATAAAATTATACCGGTAGCCGCTGACGTTAGTGCCGAGAACTTCCTGGAAAAGTTTGAAACTATGGGCGGCATTGTTGAAGCATTTATAGAGGGTAAGGAAAAGCGTTCACCTTCGGCACAATGCCGTATTAACCCTTTGGGTAAGGTGGACATTATTTCCACACATGAACAGGTACTGGATGGTGAAGATCAACAGGTGTTTACCGGTGCCCATTTTCCGGCAGAGGAATGTTACCGCAACGACATTGCACAACTGAGCAGGCGCATTGCTGAAGAACTGCGTAATGATGGTATACTTGGTCGTTTCAGTATTGATTTTATTTCAGTAAAAGAAGAAGATGGCTGGAAGCATTATGCTATTGAAATTAACCTGCGCAAAGGCGGTACCACACATCCATATTTAATGCTGCAGTTTTTAACTAACGGACATTATAATCAGGATACCGGTTTATTTGAAACAGCGCAGGGATTGCCCCGTTATTATTATGCATCAGACAATGTGCGCAGTGAATCCTACAAAGGCCTGGCTCCACAGGATTTGATGGAGATCGCCATGTTTCATGGACTGCATTTTGACAGTACTACGCTGACAGGCGTTATGTTTCACATGATTGGCGCTTTATCCCAATACGGTAAAATGGGCATGGTATGCATAGGTGCATCACCCGGCGAAGCTATGGCGCTGTATCAAAAAACTATTGCAGTACTGGATGCGGAAACGAGATTGAGTTAAAAGTTTAAGGTTGAAAGTTGAATGTTGATGGCACTTCAATGAATATTCAACTTTCAACCTTTAACCATCAACTTTCAACCTTCAACTACTCTGCCGTGGCAGGATCAATTATCGTAACTACTTCACTCACTGAGTTTGCAGGAAAACCACCTTGTTTGGCATGTTCCCTTACCATTGCTTCATTGGGTGCAATGTAAACACAATAGATCTTATCACCGGTTACATAACTTTGAACCCACTGAATTTGCGGACCAAGGTTTTGAAGCACACCACAGGAAGTTTGTGAAATCCCTTTCAATTGTTCAGCAGTTAATTTTCCCGCGCCGGGAATGTCTCTTTCAATTACATATTTTGGCATAGTGTCAATTTTAGCTGTAAAAAATAAGCCTAAATACAATAAAATGCAATAGCAATTTATCAACACGGTGCTGTTTTGCACAATACCGGTTCCAGGCACCAGGGTAACAAAATTTATTTTTGCTGATGTACTGTCAGCAATCATTTCGTAAACCTAAATACAATTCAATGAAACAGGTATTATTCCCGGCAGCGGTAGTGTTTTTTTCCAGTTGCAATACCAGGAAAAAATGAATCCATGCAAAGCCGGACAATTGAAGGCACTGTTGCTAAAACAGGAAGGCAAAACAGAAAAAGCAGGCACGTATGACTATGCAGAAGAAAATGCTTCAGCCATTGCTTCGCTAAGTTTTATTCCGCTAAACAGTACCATTGGTTTTACTGCCGCAGATGCTGCAAAAGGCAAACTGGTCACGGTAAATAAGCACAACAAAGGGGAATAATGGTGAGCGCAAATTAATAGTAAAAGAAAAGAAAGATGTGCCTGCTGCATCTTTCTTTTCTTCTCTTTATCGTAACAATAATACGGTGCCTTTCATCTCAACCACTTTGCCTTCACGGTCAAATCCCCTGATGATCCACACATAAGTACCCTGGTCGGCTTTCTTGCCTTTATAAGTGCCATCCCATCCTTTCAGCCATTGGTTGGTTTGAAAAACCATTTCACCGTTGCGGTTGTATACATTGAAGTATTCTGTAAAAGCAATGCCCACCGGCGTTGGCCTGAACACATCATTCAACCCGTCGCCATTTGGCGTAAAGGCATTCGGGATATAATACGTAGGGCCTTTATAAACTTTAATGAAGATGTCGTCTGATTTGCTGCAGCCAATATCATCCGTAACCAGCACGGTAAAATAAGTGTCAGCGAATAATGTGGCCAAAGGAGTGGGGGAGAAAGGGTTGTCAAGCGGCGAAGAAGGTGTCCATTGATAATAAGTTCCGCCACTGGCATGCATTTGATGCGGAATGCCCCATACAGCAATGGTATCGTTGCCGGCAAAAGCGGGCACAGGCGGGCGCATGGTAATGAGCACATCATCTGTTACGGAAAAATTGCAACCATAGTTATCCGTAACAGTTAGTGTATACAGTTGTGTGGTGTCTGCATTGGCAATGGCAACTGCTGCATTGGCGGGGTTAACGTTTGCGGCAGGCGCCCAGGCAAAATTCACTGTTCCGGAAAGGTTGCCTGCACTGCCATGCAGCAGCGCAATGGTTTTATAACAAATGCTGGTATCCTTACCGGCATAAGCAACCGGTTTGTGCAGCACTTTAACCACAACAGTATCTGTACGGCTGCACACGCCCCATTGTGCAGCCAGTATATAAGAGGTTGTATCTGCGGGGGAAGCCGAAGGGTTTTTAATATTATCCGCGCTCAGCCCGCTGGCAGGTGTCCATTTGAAAACACTGGTTTCAGGATTGGTAACCGGCTGCAGTGTAACGGAACTGCCGAAACAGATCGTAGTATCAGTACCGGCATTCAAAAACATCTGGTCGTTGAGGATAACATTGGTGGTGTTGGCGGTCATCAAACAACCATTGGCATCTTTTACTGTAATTTGCGGGTAGGCGCCAACGGTAAGCCCGGTAATAATATTGGAAGACTGGAAGCTGCTGCCATCGATGGAATATAGATAGCCTGGAGTACCACCGCCGGCAGTAATGCTGATCTGTCCATCATTATTGGAACAACCGGCAGGCTGCAGCTGCACTGCGGTGGCAGTAATTTTTGTCGGTTCTGTAACTGCAATCGTGGTATCTTCCGTACAACCCAGGCTGCTTTTTATCCTGAATGTATGTGAACCCGCCGCTAAACCCGTAAACGTACTGGTGCTTTGATATGTGGTGCCACCATCAGCCGAATATAAATAGGGCGTATTAGTGCCGGAAGGAGCAAAGTTCACCTGGCCATTTGGCGAACCGTTACAGGTGGCGTTTTGCACCGTGCCGTTGATATCGAAACGGGGAGGCTGCGTAACGGTAACCAGCGTTGAATTGCCGCAATTGCTTCCCACAACTCTTGCCATAACAGTATAGGTTCCGGCTGCTGCTGAAAATTGCGGACTGCTTTGCCAGTTCGTACCATTGTCAATAGAATATTCCAGCGTTGGTCCTAAAGGATCGGTGACAGTGATAGTACCGTCTGAACTACCCATGCATACTGTTGCAGTAGTTGTGGCAGTAACCGGGCCAAGCGTTTTCTTCACAATGATGGTGTCTGTTACTACAGTTTCCTGTGTGGGGTCGCCACACTGATGATAGAAAGCTTTTAATACATAAGTCATACTGTCCTCCGCCTGGCAAACATTGTTATAAAAATTCTGAAACTGCAGGTTTCCGATAGAAGTGGTATCTCCTGTCGCAATGAGTGTACCGTTCTTATATAATTCAGACCTGATATAAAGTGGAGTTCCGTTGCTTGGGGTAAATCTCCAGGCTTCCTGGAATGCAGAAAAGGGAACGCAATTCCTGTTTGGTGCAGCAACTGCTTTTAACCTTGTCATATCCTGCATGCCCACAATACCTCTTGAACTGTTACCTGAATTTCCGCAGGTTCCTTTACGCTCAATATAGATATCAATCAAACCCGTGCCTTCATATAAAACGATTTCACTGGTACTCCTGTTATTATTGTTCTGACAATCGAATAACTTAACATTATAAAACGAAATGATCGCTATCCGGTTGGGTGAAGTGCCCTGCACCCTGTATTCAATTTTGTAATTGGGGTCATTGGGGTCAGGATAGATATCATGAAATACGCCAAATATCCCGGCTTTGGGGTAATACCTGCCATTGGGAAAAGGGCAGGTGCCGCTTCCAAAAGAGCCGGAGCCGTTGGGGTCTGGTATTTGAGTGCCATCTAAAATATAGTTATTGCCCAGCAGTGCTAAAGAAGAATCAAATGAAATTACACCGTTCGTGCCAACAACAAATTTCGTATATCTGTTACCGTAAAAGCAAAAAGAAAATGGAAGATAAGAAGTGTCAAAAAACTTATCATCCTGGTTATTGGCGCAGGGGTGCACCAATGGCGGGGCAGCAGTAATATAGGCAAACGGGGAATAGGGAATACTGTTTACCACATAATCATCAGTATTGCGAATATCAGGAATGGTATCCAGCAAAGTAAAACACTGCGTGGTGCAGGGAATAGTGACAGTACGGCTTTGCAGTTGTGCATGACTTTCTGTAAATAAAAAAAAGATGCCCAGAGACAGTAAAATTCTTCTCATTACGCTGTTAGTATTAGTAGAGTTTTCAAGATAGTGAAAAAACAGCAAAATTGCGAATAAGAAAAGGGAATTGTACTATGGAATTTCTTTTATTAGTAAATATTGTAATGGGCTGGATGGAGAAGAATGCGTAAAATGCAATAATAATACGGTGGGGTAAATGTTATAACTGTTAATGGTAAACGCAAATATAAAGAGCAAAGCCGGCGAACAGGATTAGCTTAAACAAACCGGAAAATGTGAGAGGACAGAATGCAATGTTGTTCAATAATTGAAATCATCATAAAGCTGATTGTCAATTGGCCGCCATGTAATTTGCTTTGCAAGCCCCCGGAAACACCAATTGGTACAGTTAGTATCTGTAAACAAAAATACTTCCTGGTAATCATTGATTCCAGGGCGTTGTAACCGCATGGCGGTATCAGCGCCGTACGAGCCTGCTTTACTGATGCGTAACAGGAGCGGTTGATTGCCTGCCGTACCATGATCAATGAATGCAGCAATATGTTCCATGTCCAAAACCATTGCAGGCTTATAACTAATTGCTGTGGTAAAGAATATTTTTAATTGCTCGCCTGTTAATCTCTTGCCTGATATTTGACAGGCGGAGACATCTTCTTCCATAAGTTGGTTTTTGTTGAATCTTTATATGTTTTCAAATATTTGTCCAGGAACAAAGTAAAATCACCAAAACTTCCACCAGGGCTTTTTAAACTTTGGATAAAGGGAATGCATCATCCTGGAAACTTTATTAATTTCTGACAGATCATACGTTTCTCCATCATCCCCCTGCAATTTTGCTTTTAGTACAGTAGCGATCTGCAACATTTTTTTCATTATTGCACCATCGGGGTTTTTAACACTGATATTACCATCGCTATAATAAAACCAGGCATAATTACCCTCAGTATTGTTGCCGGGATAACTTAGCCATACTGCTAACCCTTCCTTTTCCAGCCTGATCTTTTCTCCGCCGGGTAAAACGGCTTCTGCAAAATTATCCAGCCGCATTTCAGTATCCCTGGTGATATAATTCGTCCATTCTGCCAGTGAAATTTGTTTAGACATATCTTCATCATACCAGTTATCCTGTCTTGTAATATAAATATCGTAGCCCATATACTTTTTTCTTCTTTTACTTTTTTACAACGGTGGCCTTCGGGTTATGCTTGTATATTCAAATTGCTTTCTTTTAAGTACAGTTTTATTCTTTTGATTTTAATACTTCTGTCTTGCATTTTTATATGGGTATACCACAGTTTTTTTGTAAAGAGCACATACCCGTTTATTTTCCACTATCCCATACCGACAGCATAGCAGCCAGGTCTTCGTAAGTTTCCTGGAAGGCGCCATCCAGTGCGCCAAACCGGCTGCTGAACTGGTTGAAGTACAGCCTTGCTTTTTTACTGCCGGAAACTGTTGCCATAAACAACCGTGCTGCAAGCTCCATTTTACTGTCATCAAGCCCGGGTGCAGCGGTTTCGTAAGCTTTTAACACAATTTGTATTTCGGCAGCGGTATATTTTCTGATCTGCCGGTTCACCGTAAGTTTACGGCGCAGCCGCTGATGGGAAAAATAAAAGCGTTCAGTCGTCCACGTAATAAACTTGTTTTTGAAATGCGGGCCTGCAGGCAGGTATTGTAAATTTTCCACCAGCAGAGTGTCCTGCTTAAACTTCAGCAGGCAGGTAAGGGTTCCATCCCAAAAATCAAGCACCGTATCCTGGCCGCAAACGGCCAGCACAAAGGCGGAAAAACTTACCGGCTTATGGTCAGTGTTTTTTTCGCCGCAGGCAACAATGGTTTTACCGTTGGAGAAGTGAAAGGCAGTATCTGCATGTATGCCTGTTTCGGCAGTTGCCGGGCAATTGCAGGGTGGGTTTTTCTGCTGTGCATGCACAGCAGAAAAACTATTCATAAGCAGGAAAAGAAACAAACAGTAACGTATCATTACAGCATGCTGCAACAATGATGGTACCAGGTGAAAATTCTTTCTAATGGCCAAGTTCATCATCAAATAGTGTTAACATGGCAGTCATATTCTTAGCCTGCCAAAATTGGTTTTGGTTCTGCTGTGGTTCCCAGTAACTGTAAAACCGGTACAGGTTTTTGGTGGCCACTTCAACACTGTAGGTTTTACCATCTTCACCACCACTGTAGCCTTCCACATCGTCCTGGTTGGGCAGGGATATTATTTTAAGGTCGGCTAATGTTTTGGAGAACGTTGCCCAGCCCGAATGCGGCGTAACCTGGCGAACGGTTTTAGAAAGCAACTTTTCAGTTTCACCATTCCAGTTCACCTGCATATCATACACAGTGACGGTCCAGCTACTGTCTTTATTGATGATCAATACTAATTTTTGTGCTTTCGAAAATGCAATAGTGTACCACACCCTGATCTGCAGATCCTGGAAACCATTTTCAATACTGTCTAATCCCAGCTGTTTCTGCCTGCCTTTTGCCAGCAGGTAAAAATTATCATAACGGCCACCAATATACGTGGGAATATCTTTAATAAAACCATTGGAATGGCCGTGTGTGCAGCTGCAGCAGGCAACTAATACAAGCGCAATGGCGGGTAAGATATGGTTTATTAGTCGCATAGTGTGCAAATGAGGTTGCGTATGGTTTATAAAGAACAGGTGTTTGATGTGCAAAGATTACATTTTTATGGATTGATATTTCATCACAACAACGTTACCCATTGTTCCGTAGATATCATACCATACAAAGTTGCTCAAACACCGTTCCGGAAATCTGTTGCTAAATTACCCGATTTAAAGAACAGTTCGTTATTAAAAATCCGTTCGGACATATTTATGCCAAACCATGCACATGGGATTGCGGAGCCCAAAGTATTATAGATATAATTTACGGACACCGGCAGTAGCCGTAGTACAGCGGTTATTATTATGTTCTGCAAATTATTAATTATACACGGCGAAGTGTTTTCCATTCCAGGAACAGTACAAGGACAATGCCCAAAGTATACGCAAGCATATCTGTCCATTCAAAAGAAGTTCCGATGATGACCCTTGCTATTGTTGAATGCTGCAGGCCCAGCACATTTACAATGTTGAAATATTGGAGTATTTCTATGAGGTAAGCAAACAGCAATACACCAATGGCCAGCGATAGTGCTGGCAGGCTGAAGAATGCTTTAATAAAATAATAGATTAGGATAACCACCAGGAAGTCGCCAAAAAAAGGACGGATGAATCGATCATGTGCAAACAGCGCAATACAGATTTCGGTGCTCAATAAGAATACGCTGATCAAAAAATATTTAAGCTGAAATTGAAACATATTGTATGTTGACTGCACTGCAAATTATTAAGTTAACAGGAACGGATGGACGTAGTTGATACATCCTGGATACCTGTTGAAGAATATAATCAGTTGAAGATAACAAACAAAAGTCAAACACTTGTTTTTTCTTGTTTGGGTTGATGTCTGATTTTCCTTTTTTTAAAAAAAAGACATCAATTCAAGATGGAATTGTTACTACGGTAATGCCAGCAATAACAGTATTGCCTTCATCCTTTCTCTCCCGAAGCCACCACCAGTTCACAAGGGCCTGCAAAACCTTTAGCCGTTTCAAATTGCAGCAGTTCCTGCCGGATGGTTTCCCAAACAGCAATCTTTTCATCGGCAGACAGGCCACTCATCATCTGGTGTAAGGCGCCAAAAGATTCCTGTGCAAATTGCAGGTATGCATCTGTTGACGGCATCAGCAATGGGGCATCAACATAAACTGCTTTTACGTTGATGAAACCAGCCTGTTCAAAAACTTTTTTAATTACACCATCAGCACCCAGGCTGAAAGGTCCCGGTTGACCGGGAAGTGGTGGCGGTAATTTTGCCCTTTCGCGGATGATACCAATCGGCACCGAAAAAAATGTATTTTTTTCAGGAGTGGAATACACCACCGCAGCAAGTCTTCCGCCGGGTTTCAATACCCGCAGCATTTCTTTCAATGCTTTTTGCTGGTCAGGAAAATAGATCAGCCCCACTCTTGAAATAACAGCATCAAAACTATTATCATCAAGTGTAAGGTTTTCACCATCCATTACACGGGTCTCCATATTATGAATCCCGGATTGCATTGCCAGTTGCCGGGCAAAGGCTAAAATATTGGCAGAGATATCCGTTGCCAAAACATAACCATTGGTGCCCGCTCTTTTTGCTGCAGCGATGGATTGCTCACCGGCACCTGCCGCAATATCCAGCACACGATGCCCGTTTGTAATGCCCGCCATATCCAGCATCATTTCTGTAGATGGGCCCAGCCAGTGGTGCAGCGTGGGGCTCCAGCGGTACCAGGCTTCTGCGGCAGACTGCCATTGGTCATGCGTGGTGTTTTTGTATTTTATGGGATCAAATTGCGGAGATGAAGGTTGCATAGTTTTTTACATTAAAGATGAGGAACATGAAGAGTTATACCTCATTCAAAAGTATCAAATGCATCATTTGAAGTTACCGAAAAAAAATGGCATCTGCAGTTAATTTAGAGAGTGTGATTTCAAATCATAAAGGCTGTCCCCTTGAGCCTGCTGTCCTGTGGGGCGAAACCGGTTAACGCTGATGAAGCCGTCTTCGATAAACTCAGACTGACAGTACAATAATTTGAGGAGAGGAAGTCTGCAAGTAATAAACGCTGAAAGACTTTCAGAATGCAGTGGGCTTATCTTCAAATAATAAAAATTGTCCCGTTGAGCTTGTTTACCTGTGGTGCGAAACGGCTGAGCAATGAAATATTTATCTTTCCTGCATAATAAAACAGTGACTATACCTTAATGTTTTTCCAAAAATACAACCGTAAAACCCTGGCGGTGCTGAGCTTAATAAAACCATGATCGGTAATTCCTTTAAGAGCATCATGCATTTCAGAATAATTGGAATAATAATAAGCTCTGATGGTTTCCTGCAGCCGGTTATTCTTAACCAGGTAAACAGCTTTAGTATCTCTCCCTACATTGTGCTCAAGTGTTTCAAAACAGTAACTGAAACAGGAAAACGGATATGTCTTTTTTATAGGGAAAAAGATATGAGCATAAATAATTTTCTGATTACTGGTATCAATAGTGATATTCATGGGGTGGGTGAGTAATATGTTGATGATAAAGGCGGAAAGAAGAGAAAAGATACAAATGAAAAGCAAAGCTCCTTCTTTTGGTAACGAGCCACGGGGGATTATTGTACTTTTAAAGAAAACAACAGCCGCAATGGTATAAGCGGTTAATGCACTAACACATAAAAACAGCGTTAAAATAAAAAAGTTGAAATAAGATTGCTTTTTGAGTATCGATTTTACCATTGTTAGTAATTTTAATTGGGTTACCGCATTTATAATTTCATAATTAAGAATAAAAATAAACTAATGATACTGCTAAAACAGCCGTATGTAGTAGTGTTATAAATATACTAAACTTTCATCTTCATCCTTTACTGCTATACTCAGAATAAGTATAGGCAATAAAAAAGAGGCCATTACAGCCTCTTTAAACATGCAGTAGCTATAATGCCGCTTGTAATCAAACATCATGCAACGGGTTCAGCTTTTGCGGCGTTCTTTTTATCCATCATTTTTTCAATCAGGTCTGGCACTTTTTCAAATACAGCGCTCAAGCCTTTATTGCTTCTTGTTGGTATAAAAGAAATATGATCGCCACGGGTGGCTAAAAAACCTAACGGCTCAACACCCATGCCACCGGCAGCACCACCACCGGCACCTTCGCCTTTACCTTTACCCACCGCATCACCGTGGCCTTCGCCACCACCGTAACCTATACCCATGCCAAATTTTATAACGGGCACACAGGTAAATTCACCTAATTGAAAAGACTGGCCAACCACTGTTTCTGTTTTCAGTTCTGTTTTTAATAAGTCAGCAAATTGTTTTACTGATTCTTCAAAATTGATTGCCATAACTTAAATTTTAATCGTGAAGAAATGATTATCTGAGCAATGCATACAACATCCGCCAGGGATAATTGTGCAGTTTCAATACCAAAAAGTTGTTGTTATGGAAGTTGATGAATAAATGATTGCGGGCACCGGGTAAAAAATTCAGCGGGTACAGCCTTGCGTTAACAGTAAAGTCGCCGGTGTCAACAGCAAGTGTGTATTCATCCACACTAAAAGTTTTCAATACAGCAGTACTTTTTTTCAGTACCTTTTTCAGCGGTATTCTTTTTTTCAGCGGACGATCTTTATGCACAGGAGCAGCTTTGGAACCTTTGCGGATAGAACCCGTAAGCGGAATGGTTTTGTGATAAAAAGGAACATGCAGGTACAGCAACCACCCGTCTTTATGCCAAATGCGTGCACTGCCCCATACACCAAAATGAATGCCTGCCATCGGTATCCGGGTATCAACCACCAGTTCAATTACAGATAGCAACAGCAGTACAATAGCCAGTACCAAAAAGATCAATATGCCAGCCACCCATAACATACACCAACTTTAAGGATTGTTACAGTGGCAAAGTTATTTTGCAGCGCAGCGGGCAGAAATGATGGGCATCATTGCAAGCAATGATGCTGAACAAAAGTGCAACGCATTCTAATATGCCGATAACTTATCGATTGTTTTGATCAGTACAGGATTTAAAGAAAGATCAGTTTTGCAAACGAGGTAATGTTTGGCAAAGCCATCCAGGAAAGTATTGGCGGGCATATTGAAGGTAATCACACGCAGGCCCTGCGTAGGGTGATAAAAACCATTCACATCTTTAAAATGCAGCACCAGTTGTACCTGGTCAATCTTCCACGCATCAGTAAAAATATTGGCTTTGTATTCAATCACCGCACCAAGCCCGTTGCTGTTGAAGGCGCTTAAACTGGTGGCAGGGTTAACTAAGTATGCAGTGCCGGACATATACAACCCCAGCGGCAAAACCTGTGTGCCATTGCTGTAAAATTCCAGTTCATTCTTACTAACTTTTTTAATGAACTCATTATACGTATCGGTGAGATTTTTAATGGTGCTGGGTATAACACGAATGTCCACTTCAGATTGTTTCTCTTTGTTGTCTGCACCGGTTTTGATAATCATGTAAGCGGCAGACAAATAATACTGCGATGGGTTTACTGAAGGCTGGTACTGCCCCTGGTAACCACGGAAGGTATACGTAGTGGTATTATTGTTTTCATTTGCTTCGTTCACAATATTGCCTTTATCAACCACCAGTAAATAATTGTAGCTGGATGCAGTATTAAAATAATGTTCCCTGGCAAGGTTAAACAGGTTCATGGTGCCATCCATAGATTGTCCACTGTTGAGCATGGTGGTACTGGTGGCAATGGCCTGGCCACCACCGGCATAATAATATTTACCGTTAACAAGATAAGTGGGAGGTGTAACGCTGGGATACTGTTGCGGGTCATCAATATACCCCTGCACGCTTACATTATTCAGGTCAACCGCATCGGTGCCATTATTTTTCACTGTGTAAGTAATGTGCAGTGTGCCATTGCTGGAAGGGTCGTACTGAAAGCTTTTAATGGCAATGCTGAGGTCTTTGCCCTGCACCGTTCCGGCGGGTGCAGGAGCGGGTGCAATTATTTTTTTAATCACGGGTTCAGGGCGTTCAATCTTCTGAATTTGTGCAAAAGAAATGAATGCGCCCAATATAAAAGCGAGTGTAATAGTGCCTTGTTTCATTGCAAATATTTTATGACATAAAAATGCAATGGCAAAGGGGAAGCTGGCATCCTGTAAAAGAAGGATTTTTGGAAAAGGTGAGGAAGATTACCTGTCATTCCTGCATTGAACAATGGTGGTGATTTGAAACGTAATGCTGGTGCAAACTTTCCGGAAAAGGACTTTAATCATCAGCAATCACAATCTGCCATTCAGTATCGAAATTCTTGTTCATCAAAAGATGAATATCAATGAATGTATCCACGCCCTTTACAACGAAATGGACATCGGCCGATCCTGCTGTACCCTGTGAACTTGTGGTCATAGAAAATCCGCCGTACGGAACAGTAAAAATACTTTTGACAGGCCCTGTTTTATTGATTACAGCAGGGTTGCTTTTTATAAAATGAACAGCATTTTCATAAAGCGTAGTTTGCGGAATGGCGAAGAAGAAGACTGCCTTTGTAAGCATTACAAAAACAGCAACGCCAATACCAATTTTTTCGAAAATCGTTTTCTGATGTTGCTCTTTTTTCTGTCTTATTCTGTCGCGGAAAATAAAAATAATGGAAAGCCAGAATAGCGTCCATCCAATAGTTTTGCTTTCCCAGAAAAAGTACAGGCCAGCAAGCCTGCATAAATAACCATACAAAAGCAGGCTTGTTGTAATGATAATGATCTTCTTTGTTATGCCAGACAGAAAATTAAATTGTTGCACCTGCTGCTGCGTTTTACATTAAGTGTTGGAATGAAGCGCCATGGTATTTCCTTCGGAGTCAACAAAAAAAGCCATAAAGCCGTTTGGACCGATGGAAGTTTTGGGCATGGTAACTTTGCCGCCTGCAGCTGCTATTTTATCCAGCACCATTTGTAAGTCAGGGTTGGCATTAAGGTAAATGATAGCACCGGTGGAACCTGGCGTATGCATCGGGCTTTGTGCTAACCCGCCTGCCACTTTTCCAATCATGGGGTCAAAAGGAAACATAGCATATTTCATGCCGGGCATTTCCATTTCACTCATAGTGATACCGAAGATGGTTTCATAAAATTTTTTAGCCCTGGAAATATCAGTGGCAGGAATTTCAAACCAGTTCAGTGCATTGGTTTGCGCACTCATTTTGTCGTTCATGTAAAAAGTTTTTAGTGTGAAGCAATCTTTAGTTGAAAGTAAGCAATTTTTGGTTAGTTTGTTTTGGCCTTTGTATTTATAAGTAGAAGCTAATATCAGTACGATTCAAAAGTAAAGTTAATGTTGACAGCACCAACATCCATTCACCGCATACTTAATTCAGTGTGATTATATACGTACCCATCTTTTCAGTTGAAAAAGAATTAATCCCATTCCCATCTTTAGTGACAGTGATTATTTTTCCGTTTTGGGTTACGGTAATTCCTTTGTCCCATTTTATCTTACAGGGAACCCCGGCTTTTGAAAGTACCTGAAGCGTTTGAGCCACACCGTTATGCCAGCTGAAATCCAGTTCAAAAGCACCCCTGGTGATTACACCCTGTATTTTGCCCTCCGCTTTCCATTCATCAGGTAATGCAGGTAACAACTGAATATAGCCTTCATGAGATTGTACCAGCATTTCATTAACAGCCGCCTCTAAACCCAGTGCTGCATCCACCTGCATAGCCGCATAACATTTGCCAAACATTGACAGGGTGCACTGCTCCTTGATATACCCTTTAAAAATTTTGTTAGCCCGGTTGCCATCAAACAACCTTGCCCATTCACACATCTTCCATACCCGCGACCATCCCGCTGCACCGTCACCCCTTTGCTCCAGTACTTTTTTTATGGGTGCTATTAATGCAGGCGTGGTAACGGGAGACATTACATGACCGGGATATAATCCGTACAAATGCGAAAAATGGCGATGGTTTTTTTCCGTTTGCGGCCAGTCTTCAATCCATTCCTGCAGCGTGCCATCTTTGCCCACCTGCATCGGCGCCAGTTGTGCCCTTGCTGTTACAACCTGCCTGCGGAACGCATCATCCTTAACAATAGCAGCCGCTTCGGCAACATAGCCAAACAGGTCAGTAAGAATTTGTTCGTCAATGGTGGAACCATAACAAATCTGCGAGCCATTATAATAAGCGCCATTCATCTCGTCAAAAAATTTGCTATTGCCGGGGCTGCCGGGTACGTTTTCTGGAGATGTGGAGGGGTTGGTAACCAACCAGCCTTTAACCGGATCCTTTACTAAAAAATGTAAAAAGAATTGCACACAACCTTTCATTAAAGCATACTGCTGTTTTAAGAAGGCCGTATCCTGCGTGTAAAGAAAATGTTCCCACAAATGCGTGCACAGCCATGCGCCACCGGTAGTAAATGCACCCCAGTTGGAACCATCCATTGGTGCAGCAACACGCCAGATGTCTGTATTCTGATGAAAAACCCAGCCTTCAGTAACGCCATAATGTTCTTTGGCTACCTTGCTTCCTTCATCAGACAATTCTTTGATCATCTTAAAAAGAGGTAAAGCGCATTCACTTAAATTACCGGCATCAACATTCCAGTAATTCATTTCTGTATTAATGTTGGTAGTGTATTTAGAATCCCACCAGGGATTTTGATCATTATTCCAGATGCCCTGCAAATTTGCAGGCTGTGTACCCGGCCTCGATGAAGTGATCATTACATACCGGCCAAACTGGTATCCCAATGCTGCAAGCGATGGATCGGGTGCATCCTGTACTTTCTGCATGCGCAGGTTGGTGGGCAGCAATGAATTTTCAGTAACGGGCAATTCAATAGTCAATCTGCCAAACAGGTTTTGGTAATCTTTAATGTGCGCCCGCCTGATGCTTTCGTAATCAACGTTGGCAATTTTTTTGATCGCATCAGTTGCTCTTTGCGATGCATTACCGCTGACATCTTTATAGTTATTGAAATTGGTGGCCGCAACAAGAATGAGTACGACTTCATCGGCATCATTAACTATTAAGGTTTTATTTTGAGTGCTTACACTTCCGCCTTTAACTCTTGCTTTTAGTAAAGCTTCATATTGCAACATGCCTTTTATGCCCAAATAATCTGCGCTTTTACCGGTAAGCTTAAGGCCGTCATTGCCCCATTCATCCATCGAGAAATAATCGGTGGCATAGTTAGAATGTGTTTGGTTTCTTACACCCTGCAGCTGGCAGCGGAAATGAATGCTGCCGGGTTTGCTGGCAGCAATACGTATAACAATAGCCTGGTGCGGATAAGATGAAAAGATTTCCCTCGTGTAAACAACACCGTTTTTTGTATAGCTGAGTTTGGCAATACCGGTGGTAAGGTCAAGTTCCCTTTTGTAATCACTTGCCTCATTAGCTGAATCAAAATCTAAAACGAGGTTTCCCATGTTTTGATACTTCTGTTGCTCCACCGGGTAGCCCAGCATATACCTGCCAAACAGTAAATGTCCTTCAACAAATTTTTTTTCAAACAGCAATTGCTGCAGTTGCGGCAACACTTTATAACCACCTTTTTTAACGGTGGAGTAGGGGCCGCCGGTCCAGTATGTATCTTCGTTAAACTGAAGCCTGTCAATGCTGATATTGCCAAAATACATGCCGCCTAAACTGCCATTGCCAACAGGCAAAGCATCTTCCCATTTTGCAGCAGCATCTTTATACCAAAGTGTGGTGGCCGGGTTGAGTTGTGCGGTGAGTGTGCCATACACCAATAAGCATAAAAGCAAAAGCATAAAAGTATGCCACTCCGTGCTGCGTGCCATAGATGTTGAATTTTTATTTTACAGGAAGATAAGCAATTTTGATAAGAAATAGTATAGAATAAGCAAGCTGGTGTATGCGCTGTTTTGCCTGCATAAAGCATAATTCGTTTTTTGTAATATGCTAATAGTATATTGCTGGTTAAAGCCTGTGCATGCCAATATGGATGCTTTGATGTTTTGGGTAAACAGACAGCTGATACACCGGATAATGTACCCGGATTTTTATTCATCAAACTCTTTTCCAGTTGAAGTATTATTGTGTGCTTAACCAGTTTTTGTAACCGTTAACCAGTGCGTCAAATTCAAGGGTGAAAATATTTTTTGCACCGTCCTTTTTATCCTTCGTTAAACAGTATGTTTTGAATGCTTCTACGCCAAACCGGTCAATAATATATTTTACAAACACACCACAAACCGCATAATTAGCTGCGGAATATTGCCCATAAAAATTCTGGTTGTATACAATCAGATCGGAATAATTCAAAGTGTCTTTGTAGTGCTTTGCAGTTTCTATTCTCTTCTTAAATAAATTACTGTCATTAAGGTTGGTAACGTATTCAACGCAACCTTCAACAAAGAATGCAGGGTTATTGTCCTGCGGAATGGAATTATCAAAAAGAAAATGGGAATATTCGTGTTTCACCAATCCCGTATTAAACCCATTGGTATGAATTGCTCCACGGATACTAAAGCCTGCTGAACTGTTGCCGGGGCAGGTTAAACCAAACATGCCCGACATGGTTCCATACTCCTGCATATTGGAATGCAAAAACCAGCTCACTTTTTTAGTGGGCATTTTCAGCTTATAAATCCGCAAAAACTGCTGCACATAAGCCTGCAGTTCACCGTACAGCTTTGGATAATTGATACTGTCTTTAAACGTTTTTGAAACGTAAATAGCAGAAAACAATGCAGCGTTTTTTTTATTGTAATTCGTTTGCTTCAGGTTTTGAAGGTTAAACCAGTCGAAGCTTCTCTTATCTTTTCTGTTACCGAAGAAAGTGATGTTGCCATTTTGCACCACTAAAATATCATGCCCGCCGGTAAGGGCCAGTTGTGCATCTTTTACTGCCTGCAGGCTGTTACCGCTGACGATTATCCGGTTAGTATCAACAAAAACAAAACCATCACGTTTGTGGTTAAATACTTTACCATTAATGATAAATCCATTTTTAATTGGTGTTACCGCAGTGGTAAGTTTATTCCAATTACGGATGTCACTGCAAACACCAATCATTAAAATATTTTTTGAATAATCGCCGGCAGTTAATGCAGATGCTTTCTTTTGAATACAGTTATTGCCAAAAGTTCCGCAATAGTCTGCAAGAATTGCATCCAGCCCCACCGCATGGTCCGGGGCAGCCAGGATTGTAGGCTGGCCAATAATTGTGATTACTTTTTTTAAAGAACAGTCATAAGCGGGCAGGGCAGACAGATCTTTCATCTGCGCAAAAGATGTTGCTGCAAATAAGCAGCTAAATAAAGTGGTTATTGTTTTCAAACTATTCATTGAACACTGAAGTTAATCATTAATGGCTGAATATGATTGGGTGACGTATCTACCATTGTTACAGATTTTTAAGCATAATAGCGGAGCCGGTAATAACTATAACTTTTTACTGATTATTTTTCTTTTACTTTATGGATGCCCGGTTTTTCCTGTAAGAATTCTTAACCGCAATTTTACCATCTCTGAAAGTGAGCAGGTCGCATCCGGTTACTTCAACAACCGTACCATCTGCCTTTGTTCCTGTAAAAACCCATTGGGTAAAACCCCTGTTGCCGGAAATGAAATGAACTGGATTATTCCAGCGGGCATTGGGAAAAGTTGAGAACACTTCTTCAAATGCTTTTTTAACCATGTCTTGCCCGGTAAACTTTTCACCATTAACATCGGGCCCGGCGGATGCTTCAAAAATACAGTCATCGGTCATGTGTAACATTACTGCCCGGCTGTCGTGCGCATTAAAAGCATCTGCAAAAGACTGAAGAAAATCTTCCGTTACCTGGTGGTTTGATATTGACATAAGTGTTACTGGTAAGAATGAAATAAAAGCTGACGTTTGTTTATTACCTGGTTGTATTAATAATTATCATACCGCTTCAGTGGTTTAAAGTTGATGTACCGTATATAACCTGCTTTGTTTGTTTTGTCAGTCATAATAATTTTTTCGTTTCCTTTTTTGTCATAAGTAGATACCGTCAAACCATTCTGCAGCTCCACACTGGCAAATTTTTTTAAGCTGTCTCCATCAATGCGCAGAAAAACAGTGGAACAACCACCGTACACTAAAAATGCATCAATGCAATCGCGTTCTTTGTTATAAAGCATATTCGGGTAGTCTTCTGCGTTAACCATTGATATTAACTCCTGGTTTTGATCATCATAAATAAAAAGCCGCCTCACTTCGTTGGCGCCTCTTGCAGCGGTTCCCGAAATGAACGTGATGTCATTAAAGTTGTCGTTATTAAAATCAGAAATATCAGGTTCAAACCTCCTCAGGGAAGTGGTTTCATAGCAGTAATTATTCTGAACCAGCCAGGTTTCAGGGTCGTTAAGGGTAATGCTTCCTTTTACATAAAATTTGATTATGACGTAGGTGTCATCGTAAACGCGGAATTTGATCAGTTCAATTTTGCATTTCCCTTTTTCACCAATGTGGGTACTGTCAGCAAATGTTTCTATAATTGCTGTTTTTGCAGTGTCTTCGGTGGGTTGTTCAGAAGGCACTGTTGTTTTAGCCGTATTGTTATTTGTTCCGGGGGTAGTAACAGTATTTTGTGTTTCATGCCTTGAGTTGCACGAAAATAGAATGGTAAAGCATATGGTTGCGATGAATTTCATACTGTGTGTGGTGAGAAATTAATGTAAAATTGTTTGAAGTCAATTTGATAATTCCTTCCAAAATTTCCACCATGATTTTTCGTTAACCTTTTGTGTTTTTGGAATTTGTATATGTCATAACTCATATTATCTGTCTGTCGGGGTTTAAAAGCCTGCGGGATGATCCACTATAAACGCTTGATGTATGCCAATGGTAAAATACAAACCTTAAGCCAGGCCCAATAATAGTGCTATGGGATTTAGTTTTGTTTTTTAAAATAATTATCACAACCATCGGTATAGCTGTCGAAAAATAAAACATGGTTTTCACAAAACAACACTTTTCCCGGCAGTTGAAAAACAATTGGGTTGGTTACCAGCTTGAAGTATCCGTCGTTTAATCTGACTATTGCCCAGGATGATGTTTGAGTGGTTTGTCCATTCAGTTTTACTTCCAGTGAGTTATTTTGCTTAAATTCAACTGAGAGGTTTTTAAAGTCTTCATTATTGGCATTTTCCGGAGCCCAATAACATTTGATGTACTCCCATTGCCATTTGCCAATTAAGTGTTGGTGAATGGTGGATGAATCCCAAATGGTTTGGTTGTGGCATAATAACATACTGTCGGGGGTAATTGGTGGCTTTTGACTTTGGGGCATATCCCCAGTGTTCGTCTTTTTACAAGACGATTGAATGGTTATAACTGACCATGCAAGTATTAGCAAGCCACAAAATGGTTTCATTGTTATTTTTTAGGATGGATGATAAAAATTTTTAAAGGCATAAAGCTGAATGTTTACGGCCTGTCGATGAACTGATAACAGTATTTTCATTAGCCGGAACTGCCCCCAGAGCCATGAAGGCAGTTCCGGCTTTTTAATAAAGTTAAATATTTAGCACTAAAGCCGGGCGGTACATGTCCTGATATTTTCAGATTTCGTTAATCCACGAACAGCTGTGCTGCAGAATTACCACTGTTGATTAGTTCATCGATATGCTCTGGTATTGGCGAAAACAATGTTGTGTGTTCGTTTTTTTATTGTGTCAGTAAAAGATTCTCAAAGTCTTTTACGATGTTATAGTAATCATACTCAAATTTATTCATCCAGCAGCTAAGAATTCCACTGCTTATTAATTGGGCATTCTTTAAAACGTCTTTGATTCTTTTGTCGTTGTTAGCAGTTGGCATATAGCCGAATTTGTCCTCCATATATATCAATGTCCTTGCAGCAAACAATCTACTGGTTGGGCTTGGTGAAAATAAAATACTTTCCAATGCTTGATAGTCTTTATTGACAATAAAAAAACGAAGGTTATCGAAGGTTTCGCTGCCCAAACCAAATGTTATGTAAAATGGCTTTTCAAAAGTACCTCCAGTCATTACATCAGTGAAGTAATTTATTGCTTGTCGTCTCCGATAGTTTGTATCTGCTGATTCTAAAAATATTACTCCAGAATCTTTTAGATACTTTTTTATATTTTCTTCGTATGTTTTTTCATAACTGATTTGTCCGTTTATGCAGTCAAATGGGAGTTTAATGACATCAAGCAAGTACTTCTCGATTACTTCTTTATGATTGCCAATTGTCAATCTTAGTTTTAAAACATTGTCGCCAAAATATATGGCGTCAACATTACATGAGCCGTAACCGCCATAAATTGTATGTTCTGTTGATTTTAACCCATAGCCTAAATCCTGGGTTACACTTTGGCAGTTGCAGTTGCCATCTGAAAAATGAGGAATTAATTTTTTAATTGCAGAAAGTGTTGAACCGTTAGCTGGTAGCTTGTTAATTTTGTTTTGAATAATGTCTTTGTCAGTTTGTACCCAATCCAAATGAATTGGAATTTCAATTTTATCTTCCCGGTAGCTACAAAATGAAATCAAAGAAGAAGGTTTTGTTGAGTCAGTTGTTTTCGCTTGCCCAAATACATTATTTGAGATTGTCAGGCTAATAACGGCTATAAGGTTTAAAATTTTTTTCATTTAGTTTATTATCAGGATGCAAGAAAACGGAATGTTACATAAAGTGCCGCACAACGTTATAGTATTGGCCATGTGCTGATTTTTATTGAAATTCAATTCTGAACCGCTGCTGATTAAAGATACAAAAGCTCATTGTTTATTCTGTTGCTAAGCTGCATGTTCTTCGTAGCGTTACTCCACTCCAAAGTTTTCTTTTCTAAATTCTTTTCTGTCTGCCTCATTAAGAACATGAGCAGTGTTGGGGCGTGACAAGCCTTTTAATAAGAGTTGGTCATAGTAATCCTCACGATACATTACGTTCCATGGTTTCAGTCCCCAATACGCATTTGCCAAGTCTGTCATAGCTCCACATTGGCCATAAGATAAGCTTCCAATGTCACCCCATCGTCCGCCACTCCCACTATCTGGGTTTAGTGTCACAGGTTGATTATAAAGAATATTCCAATGTCCATTGTTTAATAAATCACCGTTCGATAAATGAAGAATTGAAATTGGTTTCAGTATATTAAAATGTTCCTCTGCTAAAGTTGAATTGTCGGATTGTAAATTGAACAAGGCGCAAGTGCAATATTTTTTGTCTAAAACTTGTCCATATGCGAATGTGCCATTTAACAATGGAATTGAAAACACATCTCCCGGCTTCCATTCTTTGGGTTTAGGTCTGTTCTTTTTTGCAGCTTTAAAGAATTCAGTTATTGGAGCTTTTTCAAGCTGTTGAAATGGAACTCGAAATTCTTCAGTTACAAGTTCTCCTATTGCAGTAATTGCTGCAACTAAGGTGTCAACGTTTGATGTGGTAATATGTGTGTTGTCCGCTTCATAATCAATCGAAGCCTTCGGTTTAACATCTTTTAATTTGTTCCGCAACTTTTTTACTGCGTCGCTTTGAAATTTGTCTCCAAATAATTCAGCCAAGTCGTGAAAAATTGAGAAGTGACTTTGATTTTCGTCAGGTAGGTTTATTTCGATTGGTCCCACTTGAAATTGATGCTGTCTCATTTTATAATTAAAAGTTGATTTTTGATTTACTCTCCGGTGATGTTGTGCCGGCACGGAACAAATAATGATAGTGAAATGCTGAAGCTAAGTTTGTCCTGCCACAATTTCGCTAAACGATGTTAGCAACGGTACTTAGTTAAGATTACTACTCATTTTCTTTACGACTATCAGTGAGTCTTTTTCCTTTTTGATGTAAATTCCAATTACCCCACCTCCACCAAAATCTACAGTGCTTAAACTCTCTACGCTAACATAATAGCCCGTATCGCTTTTTTCAAAAGCGCCAATATTTAAGTAATTGGGAAGTTTAGACAAGTCGTTTTCTGATTGTGTTAATGATATAATCTCTTTTCGATTAAGGATTTTGAAATTAATTGTGTCACTACTTTGTGGTAAAGCTGATAGTGGTAATGTTTCTGAAGAAAATAATATTGAATCTCCGTAACGATAATGTCTTTTCAAAGGACTAATGCCCGGAAGGTTCTCATGGTAAAACGCCGTTCGTAAAGCTAAGTCAAGTACTAAAGTTGTGTCACTCTTACTTTGGGTAATTGGTTTTGTTGCCAAATTTTCACAGGAACTAAGTAATAATAGTAGAAAAATAAAGCAAACAATTTTAGTGTTCATGGTATCACTGCTAATATTTACATTGCCGTTATTATACGCTACATAAATCTATAAAAAGCTTTTAAAACCAGCAAACTGGCAGCATACATTTTGTATTGTTGCGCCAAACCTGTAAAGTTTTTCAATATAAGACGGTGGGTATACCATAAATCATCCCCAAAAAAAGCCCGGAGTGATCCGGGCTACAATAATATATACTAACAATGAACAAACCACTTGATCATTAAAGATGGAATATTGATTATTGAACTTTTAGTAACTTATTACTATTTCATGCGCCATGCTCAATGGTTACTCAGTATTTCCATCTTACAAACGCCTCCATAGCGGCATACTGCGTTAAGCCTAATTGTGCATACAGGCTGGCGGTATTGGCATTGCGTTCTTCTGCACGCTGCCAAAACTCACGGCTGTCACTACCCTGGAAGGGTACACTATCTTTCTGCGACTGGTGAATGAAAATGCCGTGGCGTTTTTTCACCACCTGGTCGGGGCTCATGGGTATGGCCATTTCAATTTCAGTAATATCCCATTCCTGCCAGGCGCCTTTGTACAGCCATAACCAGCAATCATCAATCCAGCGCTCCTGAACATTTAACTTCAAACTTTCAGCCTTCAACCGTTTCAATGCTTCCATCACCACATCAAAACAAACTTTGTGCGTACCGTGTGGGTCGGCAAAATCACCGGCGCAATACACCTGGTGCGGCTGTATTGTTTTCAGTAAATCCATCGTAAGCTGAATGTCTGCTTCACCCATAGGGTTCTTTTCAATAGTACCGGTTTCATAAAATGGCAGGTTTTGAAAATGGATCTGATCATCTTTCAGCCCCACATATTTACACGTGGCCTTTGCTTCGCAACGGCGTATCAGCCCTTTAATGGCACGTATCTCATCGGTATCTTTTTCGGTAGACTTTTTGGTTTTTAAAAACGCAATAGCATCATCCAGTATCTTCTTGCTTTTAGTTTCATCAATATCAAACATGTTTTCAAACCCAACAGCAAAATCAATAAAGCGGGTTACAAATTCATCGGTCACCGCAATGTTGCCGCTGGTTTGGTAGGCCACATGTACTTCGTGCCCCTGGTCGTGCAGGCGCATAAAGGTGCCGCCCATGCTGATGATGTCATCATCAGGGTGCGGCGAAAATATGATTGCTTTTTTAGGAAAAGGGGCGCTGCGTTCCGGGTGCTTGTGGTCGCTGGCGTTAGGTTTGCCGCCGGGCCAGCCGGTAATGCTGTCCCGCAGCATATAGTACACTTCAAGGTTGGTTTCGTAAGCGTTGCCTTTCTCCGTCAGCAGGTCGTTCAGTCCGTTATCATTATAATCTTCATTGGTTAAACTCAGTACCGGTTTTTTAATTTTCAGCGCAAGGTTGGTCACAGCACGGCGCACCATCTTCGGTGTCCACTCGCACTCGCCGGTAAGCCAGGGGCTTTTAAAGCGGGTCAGTTCACTTGCGGCCGCTTCATCCACAATAAACGTACAATCGTCGTGGTTTTGCAGTAAAGAAGCAGGAATATCTTCCGTGTCATCTAACTCCACCGCTTTCTGAATGACCGGGGCTTTCGTTTGTCCCCAGGCCATCAGGATAATTTTTTTCGATCTTAAAATAGTGCTGATGCCCATGGTAATGGCCATACGCGGTACATCGCTCATATTGCCAAACTCGTAAGCATTGGCCATGCGGGTGCTGTTATCTAACGTTACCAAACGTGTTTTGCTGTAAATGCCGCTGCCGGGTTCATTAAACCCAATATGGCCGTTTACTCCAATACCTAGTATCTGGAGGTCCAGGCCACCAGCGTCTTCAATTTGTTTTTCATAACTGAGGCAATGCTCTTTCACTTTATCCTTCGGTATTAAACCATCGGGCAGGTGATAATTTTCAGGGTTGATGTCGGTGTGTTCAAACAAATTCTTCCGCATAAAGTAATGGTAGCTTTGCAGCGCATCTTTCTCCATGGGGTAGTACTGGTCTAAGTTAAAAGTGATCACGTTCTTAAAACTCAAACCTTCTTCCTGGTGCATGCGCACCAGGTGTGCATATAAGGTTTTGGGAGAAGAACCGGTGGCCAGGCCGATCACACATTTTTTACCTTCACTTTCTTTTTGTTTGATGAGCGCCGCAATCTGGCGGGCCACATACTCAGAGCCATCGCTTGAGCCGGGGAAGATCTTCACTGGAATTTTTTCTAAAGAGTCTATCATATCAAGTGTTAAATAGTAGTGTCATGCAGGGTGCTGCAAAGAATGTTATGTAATGAAGCCTGAGGCAATAATTTTATAAGTCTTCAAATCATTGTACTGTCTGTCTGAGCTTGTTTACCCTGCGGGTCGAGGAGGGTTGCTTCAGCGCTAATCCAGTTTCATCGCACATAACCCGGCTAATTGTATTCTTTTATCAATCCTTCAAAGCATTATACTGTCAGTCTGAGCGAGTCGAAGACGGTTATCTCAGCACCACCCGGTTTCGCCACGATCAACCCGGCAGCCTTTATTAAATAACATTATTAAAATAAAGAAGTATCACTCACGCAACAGGTTCAGGTGCGTAACAAAATTACGTAATAAAAAGAACAATTCTTTTTCAAACCCCATCATTGGGGTTGATGCTCAGCCTTATGCAGTAATAATAATGGCAACACAATACAACCGGTATAAGAGCAAAGCCCGGCAATATCGCCCCGTTAATTTACCATGCAACCCTTACCTTTGCGGCTTAAAATTGGGCACGGGCAATTATAGAACCCGTGCAGTTGCAGCAACAATGAAGTACAGTAACGAAATCAACAGGCGTAAAACCTTTGCCATCATATCACATCCGGATGCGGGTAAAACCACGTTAACAGAAAAATTCCTGTTATTTGGCGGCGCCATACAAACCGCCGGTGCCGTAAAAAGCAATAAGATAAAGAAACATGCCACGAGTGATTTTATGGAGATCGAACGCCAGCGTGGTATCAGCGTGGCCACCAGCGTAATGACGTTTGAATACGAAGGCTTTTTGATCAACCTGCTGGATACACCCGGCCACAAAGACTTTGCTGAAGATACCTTTCGCACCTTAACCGCGGTGGACAGTGTGATATTGGTGATAGACAGTGTGAATGGGGTGGAACCACAAACCAGGCGCCTCATGGAGGTGATTTCTATGCGCAGCACACCGGTAATCGTATTCATAAATAAAATGGACCGCGATGGTAAAAACCGCTTCGACTTACTGGAAGAAATAGAAAAAGAATTAAAGATCAACCTGCACCCGATGACGATACCCATCAACAGCGGTAAAGATTTTAAAGGCGTGTACAACCTGGATAATAAAAGCCTCGTGTTGTTTACAGCCGGTACCAAAGCCAATGATGAAGATGTGGTGCAGATCAATGATATCAATAACCCCGTGCTGGATACGAAAATAGGAGAACAGGATGCCGCAACACTGCGTGAAGATGTGGAATTGATTGAAGGGGTGTATGGCGACCTGGAAACAGCAGACTATCTCTCCGGTAAAACAGCGCCTGTGTTTTTTGGTAGTGCTGTAAATAATTTTGGGGTGAAGGAAATGCTGGATACATTCATCCGCATAGCACCCACGCCAAGGCCCAGGCATACTACGCTCAGGGATGTAAAACCGGAAGAAGATAAATTCAGTGGGTTTATATTTAAGATACATGCCAACCTGGATCCCAAACACCGTGACCGTATTGCCTTCTTAAGGGTATGCAGCGGCCGCTTTGAACGCAATACGTATTACCATCATGTACGGCTCAGCAGGGATTTTCGTTTCAGTAACCCCTACACGTTTATGGCACGCCAGAAAGAAGTGATAGAAGATGCATATCCGGGAGACGTGGTGGGTTTATTTGATACTGGTAACTTTAAGATCGGGGATACGTTAACCGAAGGAGAAGACTTTTACTTTACCGGTATACCCAGCTTTAGCCCCGAAATATTTAAAGAAGTACAGAATAAAGACCCAATGAAGACCAAGCAACTGGAAAAAGGTTTGCTGCAACTCACAGACGAGGGGGTGGCACAGCTGTTCACCCAGTTTGGAGGCACCAAAAAAATTATCGGTTGCGTGGGCGAGCTGCAGTTTGAAGTAATACAATACCGCTTACTGCAGGAATATGGGGCATCAGTACAAATGAACAGCCTGCCATTTTATAAAGCCTGCTGGTTAACCAGCAGCGACCCAAAAAAGCTGGAAGATTTTATGCGTTATAAGCAAGCCAATATTGGGGAAGATAAAGACGGGCATGTGGTATACCTGGCCCAAAGCGAGTGGTTCCTGAATACAGAGCGGCAAAACAACCCGGATATCGAATTTCATTTCACCAGCGAAATACATAAGTAGGAACACGCCTGTGGCGTGTTCAATCAGAACGGGCATACGCAAAGCGTATGCCCGTTCTGGTTATTATTTTTTTATTGCTATTTAAATGTAAACGACATCGTCCTGTTACCCATATTGCACCGTACGCATGTTTGATATGCGGTAAGCAGCAACAATATTTGTAAAACAATTGTTTTATGAAGTGCTTTTATCGTGCAAGAATGATATTACCCTTCTTCTCAACCATACCGCAGGCTGTTTTAGCTTTAATGTAATACACGTAATTGCCGGGGTCGGCAGGAGCACCTTTATAAGTACCATCCCAGCATTGATAGGGAACATTTGTATAAAACACCCTTTCACCATAACGGTTGTAGATCATGAAATCAATCTGGTCAACAATGCCCCAGTATTTAATGCCGAAGCAATCATTCTTGCCATCGCCATTCGGTGTAAAGGTATTGGGTACAGGATACACGCTTTCGCCCAGTTTGGTAACAGCCACCACAACGGAATCACTGGAGGAGCAGCCAAAACTGTTAAAACCCTGTACAATATATTGAGTGGTAACAGTGGGCCTGGCAACAGGATTGGCAATAGCGCTATTGTTTAAACTGCCCGCTGGCGACCAGGTATATTGTGTTGCGCCTGACGCAGACAGGTTGGCAAATTCAATTGAACAATCAATGTCGTTAGAGCGTGATGCGGTAACAACAGGCGTGGGGTTAACCGTAACCACGGTGGACAGGGTTGCCGTGTTATGGCACACACTCTCAATAATGGTTACACTGTAAGTGGTGGTGGTATTGGCAGTGGCAAACGTATTGGCATTGAAAGGATCAGTAACCAATGCAGCCGGTGTCCACAGGTATTGATCACCACCAGAAGCTTTCAATACAGGTGAAGTACCCTGGCAGGTGGTTTGCGGTGCAGAAACAGTAAATACAGGATCAGGACGGAAACTGACAGTAACAGAATCATTACTGCTGCAGCTGTTTACCGCAGTATTGATAACTGTAACATAATATTTAGATGGTGATGTAAGCGGTGTTGCAACCGGGTTGGCAATATTGGGATTGCTTAATGTTGCAGCCGGGGACCATATATAACTGGTACCCCCACCCGCAAATAATTGTACAGAAGTAGCCTTACAGATGGAAGTGTCATTTGATTTGGTGATAACCGGTACAGGTAAAACAGTTACTGTAACAGCCGACTGTGCAGTACAGCCATGAATAGTGGTACCGGTAACAGTATAGGTAGTGGTGCTTGCAGGCGTGGCAACAGGGTTGGCAATGCCGGAGTTGGATAAACCAGTCGCCGGTGTCCATACATAAGTGGATGTACCCGTTGCGTTAAGCTGCGCAGGTGTTCCGGCACAAACCGTTGCGGTTCCGGTAGCCTGAACAGCAGGGGTATCAACAGTGATTGTCACACTGTCTCTCCTGATGGTAACAGGGGCAAAAACAATATCATCTAATGCAAAGTCATTGCCCAGTACAATAATATTCTGGTTCACGATAGAAATGTCCGCAGTTGTAGCAGCGCCCGAATTCCAGGTGGTATAAAATTGTGTCCACGTGCAGGTGGGTAAGCTGGCATTGATGGGGGTGCCAATATTTACGCCATTGATGGCAAACCTTAGCTGCGCCGGGTTGGGGGGATATAGCGCCTGTATCCAGGCAGAAAATACATAGTTGGTATTGGGGGTAACATTTACTGTTTGCGCCCATACACCCACGTTAGCATTCGGGGCACCATTTACCAGCATCATATTCCCATTGCCGGATGCACCTGTATGATCTGTACAGGAAGATAGGGAAGCATTCCATGCCGAAGGGCTGGGGCCAACAAAATATTCCCCCTCTGTTGTATTGTTCACTGCATAGTTATACTGCGAGGTAAAACCAGTATTGCCGGCATCAAAACTTCCATTGGTGATCAGGTTATTGCCGGTAATTAGAGCATTGTAATAATACGTAATGTTGGTGGGGGTGGTGGTAATGGGGTTATAAGAATTGGGATTGTTTAAATACGTGGTGGGCGACCAGCAGAAATCTACAGATGGTTGAGCCCTGAGCTGTTTACTGGCACCGTAGCAAATAGTGGTGTCGGGAGTAAAAATAATATCAGCCTGTGCATAATTAATGCTGATTGTTTTGCTGATGGTATCATTGCAACCGGGAGTAACGACGGAGTAACGAACCAGGTAATTTCCAGGAGCTGCATAAGTATGCGAGGGTGAAATATTACCAGTTAATACGGTGGCATCACCAAAATTCCAATAGGGCGAGGTCAGCGGTGTACCTGCCCCCGTAAATTGTACGGTGAGGGGGTTACATACATCCTGCTTGTATGAAAAATCAAAGGCAGCTACCGCGGTAATGGTAACAGGTTTGATAACACTGTCTTTACAGCCATTGATATCCGTTACCACCAGTTTTACCTGGAAGGTACCGGTAGCAACATAAGAGTGTGTTGTGTTTTGTGTAGTCGCAGTTCCGCCATCTCCAAAATACCATTGCCAGGTAGCAATAGCGGCACTGTTAATGTACGCCAGCCCGTTAAAGTTAACAGAGCTGCAGGCGTTGGTGGAAAAATTAAAACGTACTGAGTCAATATTGGTTTTGAATGGGGTTTGATCAACAGGTAATTGAAGATTAAAGAGTGTGCCACCCTGTTGTCCGGGTGTTGTTCCCCATGGGTTGTTGTTATCGGTGGTAAGAACGCCGTTAATTCCCCCGGTATTTATATTTGTTACAGATGATGGCAATGTTGGTGCATTAATAAAAAGCAAACCACCGCCTCCGCCGCCACCTGCACCAATCCTGCCACCAAGCGGTACAGAACCAATCATGTTGGCACCAGCCCCGCCTTTATTTTGGATGGTAATATTATCCTGGTATGAATTAATATTTAATAGAACACTGCCGCCAGCGCCACCGCCTCCCATGCCGTCATGACAATCTGATGAGGGTGGTATACTGCACGCTTGTCCGGGGTTTCCATCAGCAATAATTTTAAATGAATTTGCTTTAATGCTGTTTGCTGTAATAATAACAATACCACCACCGGTGCCACCGGAAGAAGGTAAATTGCCCACGTTGTCTGAATGACCGGCACCGCCACCACCGCCGAGGAATATTCTGTTGAGTGGAGTGGTAAGCTGTAAAGCATGCCCCCCTATGCCCCTGTTATCAAAAGGAGCATTACCACAAGGCTCTAACTGGTAACCACCAAAACCACCTGTTCCAAAATTAGACCCTCCACCGCCTCCGCTATTATGCCCTTGCCCACCACCACCACCACAAGCAGGGCTGCCCTTACCGTAAAGAATATTTTGTGAAATAGTGGTTATACTTTCCCCTTTCTGGCTGGCCCGGTGATGTTGGGAGACAGGATAGGTATAATCATTCTCAAAACAATCCAGCGTGGAGTTTTGCGGGTTATAACCGCTACCACCGCTAAACCCTTTTCCCGTAACATCTATATTGGCATTCAGTGTTATTGAATTTTGTACGTTGAATGCCAGCACTCCACCCTTGCTGCCATCCCACGGTGCGCAGGTTAGGGTACCGCTAATCGTGGCATCCTGTAAATAAGGAACTCTTACCAGTTGAACTTTACCCGCCGGAATATCATAACCCCGGGTTAGGTTATTGAGTAATTCAATACTGTTGCCGGATTTTGACTTTACATAGTTGAATTCATAATTGCCTGCATTTTTGTAATTGGTTATGGTACCAAATGACGCACTGTTGGAACTGTCAATTACTGCGCCTTTCATTTGAATCAACAGTACAGTATCCCCTGCATTAAATGCAGAGGCATCTTCTACATTGATGATGTTTTTACATTGGTCAAAACCAAGTACGGGGGTGTAATTATTAATAATATTGGAAACAGGCGTATTAACCGGGCAACTATCTGCAATAAAATTGCAAACAGGATTTGTTGCATTAATAGTAGCGGAACCATTAAGCGTGCCATTAAATGCAGCATTACCCTGTTTGTTGATAAGATTATCGAAAGTATAATAACCTAATAAACCGGTTTGTGTGGTTGGGCTGGGTAACGAGGTATTCATATAGGCCTGTATCTGTGCCTGCGTGCGTGCTACATTCCAAATACGGACTTCATTGATGTAACCAATAAATTGTGTATTGACCAAAGCCAAATCATAGTACCCAATCCGGGTATTAAAGTTGTTTTGAAATAAATTACCAGTAGCATTTACCTGGCTCATCAAAAAACCGTTTCTGTAGAATTTTAAAACAGAGCCGTCGTAAACCATGGCAATATGATATGTCTTATTCAACTCTATAGAGCAAATGGACGGAGTTATAAAATAACCATTTGAGGTCGTAATTTCTGCACTATTGGGCCTTAATAAATAGTTTACATTAGATGGATCCTGATGCTTTGCAACTACATCACCAGCATATAGATTTCCTCCAGTATAAGGGGCAGTTCTGTTTATTGTAGCTTCAATGGTAAGCTGATTTCCTGAAACATCAAGATCACCTAAGTTTACTGCTGAATTTAACGAAGGAGTGTTCAACCAATTACCACATGTCATTGGTCCGCAAGGGCTTTGCGATAAAGCTGTAATTTCTGCCTGGTTTAATACCCTGTTATAAATCCTGACCTCATCCATCTTGCCTTTATAATAATCACCTGATGATTCACCCTTCTTACCCAATGCGATTTTAGACGCCGGTCCGTCCTGGATAATGAATTTGGTTTGCGTTAAATCCTGGTTCTCCAGTATGCCATTTACATAAATTTTCCAAATACCATTCTTATAAGTGAACGTTAGGTTATACCAGCATTGATTGGTGCCCATTGTTGTTGTACCAATCAAAAAATTATTTGAAGCCCAGCCGGTCATCATCTTATAACTCAAAGCATATATTCCATAATTCCAGTTGGATTGTAAAAAGTCAGGATTGGGGGGCGACTTTACCACAATTGCCTGGGCCGGCCATGGGTTATTAAGGTCAGGTAAAACCCATACAGAAATTGACAGGGAGTCTTGCGGTTTGAAATCATAAAGGCTCGAAAAAGGTAATTGGATATAAGAGCTGGAGCCATCAAAATAGTATGCTGAATTGGCATTGCCAAAACGGTCGGTTGTTAAGCTTACATTATTGGTAGTACCATTAATATTATTGCCACTGGCATCATTTGCATTACCCGAAAATGGATAATAGGCAATCAGTCCATTGGTTAAATTAACCTGGGCACGGCAAAAAAACAAACTGGTAAAAAAAAGGCTGAACAGTAAAAGAGGTTTCAAATGATGCAGGGTTTGGTGAATAAAATCTTATACCGGTTAGATGGTATAAGACGTAAAAATGCACAAACAAATATACTCGTTTAATAGAAATATAAAAGAAAAAGGCAATAACTGTGCTGTTTTGCCTGATAACTGTGCAGAATGGGCACTATTCCCTGAGCTTAAAACTTACCGCACCATTAGTGGTTTTAGTACTGCTGATGTTGACTTCATACCTTTTGGTGCCATCATAAATAATCATCAGCGCAGTGTTAGGGGGAATACTGCCCAGGTTTTCTGCGTACATGATCAGCTGATTATTTCCGCCGGGATTAACTTTTAAGGTAAAACTGATCGGTTTGTCTGACAGCATTTGATGCGTAGTAACGATCTTATCATTATAGATTACCGTAACACTGTCCCCGTCTATTTCTCCATTGTCATACAGGGTAACGGTTACCGAGTCATGATCAACAATGATCTGTTTCAATACATCATTATTTCTTTTCTCCAAAACAGGTTCTTTTAGTGTTTGCCCAAGTTGCGGTTTTGCAGGTGCGGTCACAACCGGAGTTACCGGTTTAACAATTACAGGCGTATCTTTTTTAGGAGCAGTTTCGTTGCAAAGCGCCATAATTTCCTGCTGGTTCAGCGGACGATCATATATACGTACATCGTCAAGGTCAGCGTTTAGCCAAAAGGGAAATATCTGGTCGTTTGTCTTGCCCAATAATAAATCATTATTATTGGTGAAACTTTCTTTAAACCTTACGGCATATTGTAAGCGGCAATCAACATACAGTCTTGCAGTAACACCGTCGTTGGTATACACAACCGAATACCATTGGTTTTTATTGATGTAAGGTTGATAAGGCGTTAACGTAGTTCCGGTACCACGGAAATTTAAATGCATGGAGTCCTGTAACGGATCTCCACTGCAGCCCTTACTATTGGTGAATAAAGCATCGTCGTAACGTAAGGCATAATTCCCGGGGTAATAATCCGCGGTGCCTTTTAAAATAATGGAATTGGCATGGCAGATACCGTAATAAAAACCGGTGGGCCTTACCCAGGCTGATAAAGTGATCTGGCTGCCAAAATTTAATGAGCGGCTGTTGGGAATAAGGATATAATTATCAATGCCGTTAAAATGAACTGCACCATTGGCATTGCCAAAACGGTCTGCGGTAAATTGAGTGTTGTTGAAAGTTGGATTGTTGTTGTTGCCACTTACATCATTTGCCGAACCTTCAAATGTGTAATGAGCTTTCAGGCCCCGGTCGAGGTTCACCTGTGCAAAAGCGGGCAATGTAATGCATGTAAATACTATGATTAATATTTTCATTCTCAGCAATGGTTACATTCCGGTATAATTTTCCGGTGTGATGGATTTCAGTTCTTTTTTTAGCGCCGCAGAAATTTTTAATCCTTCAATAAATTGATGAATAGATTTCCTGGTAATAGCGGCGTTCCCTCTCGTCAAATCTTTTAAGGCTTCATAAGGATTCGGGTATTGTTCCCTTCTTAAAACAGTCTGAATCGCTTCTGCCACAACAGCCCAGTTGTTCTCTAAGTCTTCTTTAAGTTTGCTTTCATTCAGCACCAGTTTACCCAAACCTTTTTCAATGGATTTTATTGCGAGCATGGTATGCGCCATCGGCACACCTATATTCCTTAAAACGGTACTGTCGGTGAGGTCACGCTGCAGGCGGGATACCGGAAGTTTTGCAGCCAGGAATTCCAGCATTGCATTGGCCATGCCCAGGTTGCCTTCCGCATTCTCAAAATCAATAGGGTTTACTTTATGCGGCATCGCACTGCTGCCCACTTCACCTTTTACTGTTTTTTGTTTGAAATAATCCATGCTGATATAACTCCATATATCACGGCACAGATCGATGAATATCGTGTTGATCCTTTTGATGGCATCAAAATGCGCTGCGAGTACATCGTAATGTTCAATCTGGGTAGTGTACTGTTGTCTTTGCAAACCCAGTTTGGTTTCTGTAAAATCGTTGGCAAATTTCACCCAGTTGTATTTGGGAAAGGCAATATGATGCGCATTGAAATTGCCGGTAGCGCCACCAAATTTTGCTGTGAATGGAATATAGCTGAATAACTGAACCTGGTTCTCTATCCTTTCAGCAAAAACCATTAATTCTTTACCCAATTTGGTAGGGGACGCAGGTTGGCCGTGCGTACGGGCCAGCATGGATACACCTTTAAACGCCACAGCCAGTTTACCAATAGCCGTTTGAAGGTTCAGTATTGCGGGCAGGTATTCCTGTTCAATACTGTTTTTCCAAAGCATGGGTATTGCGGTATTATTAATATCCTGCGATGTTAAACCGAAATGTACCCACTCTTTTAAATGTGCCGCATTGCATTCATCCAACTTCGATTTTAAAAAATATTCCACCGCTTTTACATCATGGTTCGTTACTGATTCAGTCTTTTTGATAACAGCTGCGTCTTCAACTGAAAAATGGTCTACAATATCAAGCATTTGTTTTTTTAAAACCGCAGGGGCTTTAAAAAATTTTTTCTCTGCCAGGAAAAGAAAATATTCCACCTCAACCCAAACCCTGTATTTAATAAGCGCATATTCGCTGAAATATTCATCCAGGTGCTGAACTTGTTTACGGTAGCGGCCGTCGATGGGGGATATGGCAGTGAGTTGGGATAAATCCATGTTGATACTGTAAATTTGCAGCAAAAATAAAGGAATTGATACAGAAGATTAAGGTGGGGGCAGTAAGTTATTTAAATACCAGGCCCCTGATATACGGTTTTGAGCAAGGAATGATGCAGGGAGAGATTGATCTTGTTTTTGATTTTCCGGCTAATATAGCCCGCCAGTTATTAAATGATGAAATAGATATTGGCCTGGTACCGGTGGCAGTATTACCCCTGATGAAAGAATATCACATCATCGGCGATTGCTGCATTGGTTGTGATGGGCCTGTAGCCAGTGTTTGCCTGTTCAGTGATGTGCCCCTGCAGGAAATTAAAACCGTTTTGCTCGATTACCAGAGTCGCACCTCTGTGGCGTTGTTAAAGATTTTGTTGAAAGAACACTGGAAAATTAAACCTGCATTGATATCAGCTGAAAAGGGATTTGAAGCGGCAATCAGTGGTACCACTGCAGGCCTTGTAATAGGTGACAGGGCTTTCCGTCAAATTCCCATTTCCAAATATCATTTCGATTTGGGGCAGGGTTGGAAGGAAATGACAGGATTACCTTTTGTGTTTGCTGCGTGGGTGGCGAATAAGCCCTTGCCTGAATCATTTTCTCAGTCATTCAACCAGGCAACAAAAATGGGTATTGATCATGTTGTTCAAATTGCTGAAAAATTACATTATCAAGAATACGATCTTCTTAAATATTATACACAAAACATAAATTATCTTCTTGATCACCAGAAAAGAAAAGCATTGCAACTTTTTTTACAAAAGATCAGTTGATTTTTTTTCGGTCCATTTTCTCCAGCGCATCATAAGCGTATTCAGAACAGGCTTAAGGTCCGGAGTAATATCCCTCATATAAACGAGTATTATGAACAGCAGTGAAAATGAAACTGTTCTGATAACTAAGCCCGGCAAACCTGCTATAGAATGCAACAGAAAAAAAATAATTAAATAACAGCAAACAGAGATAATAATAACCTCTGCTGTTTTTGAGGAGAACGGTTGCATTTTGAACCGCTTCAGCAGAAACATATACCGTATAAAGTTATAAACAGTGAATGAAACAATATTGGCAAGAGCGGGACCAATGATGCCATATTTGACTGTAAGGAAATAACTGAGCGGTATGATTAATGTTGTTAGTAAAATACTCGTCCAGAATTCAAACCGCCAATAGGAGCTGGTGCCAATGATTTGTGCATTTACACCAGTTCCCATTTCAATAATTGTAACCATACCCAATAAAAAGAAAACCCATTTTCCTTCAAGGTATTCCGGATTAATATTAAAATATGTCAGGCCTTGCGTAAAATTCAGCCAAATACAAAAAAATGCAAATAAAGCAAAAGTGAGCAGGTTGATTGATGAACGCTTATAGATACTGCTGATCTGATCATAATTTTTTTGTTTCCATGCTATAGACAACATCGGAGTGGTTATAGATATCACACTTCTCATTGGTACCTGCAGTACAGAAACCATATAAGATGCAAGACCAAAAATGGCCACTTTCCCAAGGCGTATTTTGGAGGCCAGCACAAACGCATCTATCGTTTGCCGCAGCATGCCCACTACAATTACAATAAGCGTAAGACTCATCATTACAAAAATCTTTTTTCTGAATTTCTGAGTCACTCTCGATATTTTGAAACTTAGCCAAATTTTATCCTGGGAATAAAGATTGATAAATAATACCACCGTAATTACAGCATACTGAAATGCAAAAAGTTTAATGAAGATGTCGAAACTGACAAAGCCAAGCAATTTCAAAATAATGATAACAGAAGTATAAAGCCTTAATACGGTTTCTTTTAGAATACTTGTAAAAGGCCCTTTGTGAAAGCCATAGGCGTAAGCTTCCAGTACCTGGTAACTGAGTACAAAGAAAGTCATGGGCAATACCCAATAAAAGTATTTTACCAGTAATATGGAGTTGGTGCTGAATTTTCTTACAATCAAAGGTTCCAGCAACCAGGCTCCAAATGCGGTTAACACAAAGCCAATGATTGATATGATTGCTGCAATTCCAAGTATATCATTTTTTTTAGGAGGCAGGTTATCCGAATAATAGGGAAAAAATTTCAGGATATAAGAGGTTACGCCCAGTGTGGAAAAAGCAAATAACAATAATGAGGTATCAGTCATGGATCTTGTCAGTCCATTTTCATCTGTTGTGAACCATGTTTTGTGCGACAGAAAAAAAGTGTTTACCGCACCCAGGACAAATCCACCGTAAATCCAGAGGGAGGTTTTGAGACTGTTTTTTCTGATGGCAGACATTAATAAAAATGGGTTCCTTAACTGATAAATATGATATTATAAAAGTACATTAATTGCGGCAATGTGCGCAGCAATTATGATATGGCCTGCAGTGCATCAAAAAATTGAGTCAGCACCAGTATTTCATTATTATGCTTTTCATCCAGTTTTACTTTGGCGTTTTTACCTTTTTCCTGTAAACTTTTTTTGTTGCCCGATAATTGAATGATTAAATCTGCTGCTGCTGCCGGTGAAAAATCATTGATTATCCAGCCGGCATCACTTTCCACAAATTCAACTATACCACCGGAATTTTTAAAAACAACAGCGGGTAAATAATGTCCTGCCGCCTCCAGGACTACCAGGGGATAAGGGTCTTCCCGGGAAGAAAGAAACAATAAGCCGAAATGCTGGTATGCTTCTTCAACTACTTCCGGTGCCACCGCTCCGGTAAAAAATAGTTTATTTTCCAGTTGGTATTTTTTTACTTTTTGCTCCAGCTCCATGCGTATGGATTCATTCTCGAAGCCACCCACCCAATAAAAGCTGATATTGTTTGCCCGTTCGCAAACGGCTTTTGCTGTTTCAATAAATATATCTGTTCCTTTTCTTAACGATGCCGTACCCACGCCACACACTGTAAAAATGGTATCGGGCATATTCAAATTCAGCCGGTTTGCCACCGTATTACCGGCATACCTGTTTACCGGAATATAATAATTCAATGCTTTTAATTTTGGGGCCTGCACCTGGTATTCAGATTCGAGTACTTTCTTTACTGTATTGCCCGGGTAAAGAAACAGCGAAGCATCTTTTTTCAGTAAATGGATACCCTTGTTAAAATTGCTGTAGTGTTCAATTACATTTTTGAGCTCATGAATATATACAAGCATAGGTTTCCGTAACCAACGCAACTGGTGAAGGACAGCTGATGTGACAACGGTATTACCAAAAATAACATCACATTGCACAGCTTTCAAAAACATTCTTACAACCTTGAATTTATGAAAAAGAAATGCTTTAAACCAGGAGAAGTTTTTGGGCATCACAGAATACCCTGTAGGTTTTAATACAATGCACGAAGCGATTTTTTTAAAAGCATTTTCCAGGGGGCCCCCTCTCAAAATAATTATTGAAAAAGAAATGCCTTGTTCTTTTTGTAATAATTTCAGGAGATTCAGTAACAGTATGGGGGCGCCTGTAAATGACGCCTCGTGCACAATAAAAAGAACATTTCTTTTTGCAGGTGTCAGCATTTCTTAAAAACAATAACGTTGTTGAGATACATTTGTTTACTGTTGCCTGCCAGTTTGCTGAACAGCCGTCCCAACAGATTAGGGATGGCAACAAACAGCAGAAGAAAAATGTGTTTTACAAGAAAAATTCGATTCAGCTTTTTGTAAAACTTATCATAGAAAAAAACTATGTTCAGCTGGAATAACACTTCGGCAAAATTTCCGGTTTTTTCAATAACTATTTTTTCAAATCCACTTTTTGTGAGGATATCTTCAAGCGCAAAAACTGTATAGCGGGCATAATCATTGGGGATTTCATGTTCTTTCCATACAAACGGGCAGGTGGCCAATAAAACTCCGTCTTTCTTCATTACCCTGTGAATTTCTTTTAATACTTCAGGTAAATTAAAAATATGTTCAAATACTTCACTGGATATTACACCATCAAATCTTTCATCCGGCAATGGAATAGTTCTGCCGTTATAATAAATGTCTATTTGCTCATTCTCATGCGGGTGGCCTTCATTCATGAAATCAACACCAATGTACTCCGATGCATGAATAAGTTTACGGTAAGGTTTTGAGCCACAACCAAAGTCCATTACGCTGCCCTTCAGGTAAATCGAATTTTTACTAATGGCTTTGAGTAACCCTCTTCTGATAAAGTAATAAGGATGAAAAATTGATGGACGAAAGTCAGGTGATATTTTGCCGGCTATTTTCAATTCTTCTTTCATGTTTTAAATATTAATTAATGTTGCATGAGCACTAAAAAAAAGGGATAAGTAAACCCTGATTTTGCTTTGATCAAATTCAACCTGGAAAAACAAAAATAGTTATTTCGGTCTATATATGCCTTACGGCTGCGAATATGCTCTGCATATCCCTGCTGAACAGGGCTAAAGTACTCATTTAAACCTTCATCATGTATACCCTGGTATACTTTCCATATCTGGAAGGGAAGAATATCATAAAAAATTGCGGTGAATACCTGACTCTGAATAGATAATCCCTGTAGTATGTTTTTTTTGGCAAAACATTAGTTACACTACGAAAATTATTTAATGTTTCTTGCGAGGATAAAAATGTTGATCTGTATCAGTTCTGTATTCAATATGTCAAAATTAACAGACTTAACCAGTTCCTCAGCTAAACAACGGTCGAATACATGATGATGAACGCATCTCAATTCGTTATTGCTGTATACTTTCTTAATCAGATCATCTGTTGGAATATTGCCGTTGGGTAATTGATAATCATGCAATGCAATCACTTCTTCAAAATGTGTCTCGTCAGCTTCTGGCATGTTTTTCCTGTAATCGTCCCAAATATGGTTAATGTCAGTAACCGGCCTGAGATGATCGAATGTTTTTTCCTTATTGGGAAGCACCAGTAATAAATAACCACCGGGCTTTACTACTCTCTTCCATTCAAATAACGCTTTAATGGGATTGGCAAAGTGTTCAAGGTTATGACAGGAAAGTAAAAAATCATAATTATTGTCCCGAACTTCTGCAAGGTCAAATCCTTCTGTTATAAATTGATAACCTTTTGGTCTGCCATTTTCATAATGATAGGTTTTGCCTGCAGCCAAATTGCCTTCCCAAACCGTATTAGCGCTAAAATTACATCCGTCAAGCGATTTGATTACTTTATACACAGGCAGTAATCCTTTTTTTGTAAAAGTTAAGCTGGGGCCACCAATTTCTATGCCTTCAAGACCTTTAAGAGCATTTAAATAAGTATGTTTCGACTTTAATTGTTTTGGAAAATACTTTCTGAATTCCTTTTCCAGTCTTTTAAGCATAAAAAAATTTAGATAAAAATACTGCAATATTTAATATCTTGAACAAGGCAGATTATGTTTAGAGCAATTCCAATTGCAGTATATTAATGGCTTCAAATGGGTTTGATAATTTTGCTGGCATTGCTGTTTATTGAGTAATCTGTTTTCATTGAATATATTTCACCGGCTCCTGTTTTGGACAAAGGAAAAATGATATTTTTGGATTTCAGCATTTTAAGGTCATTATTTTAAAAATAAAAATCTGTCAATTTAGCTATACATGAATTACCTGGCAGGAGTTGTTGTGTTGTACCACCCGGATCAAAATGATGTTATCCGGAATATCAATTCATATATAGCTGGTGTGGATATGCTTTACATTATTGATAATTCATCCCAACAATTTCGAGGAGTGCTGCTCAATCAAATTAAAGGCGTTGATAAAATAAAATATATTTTCAATGGTTCCAACAAAGGCATTGGTTATGCTTTGAATTTGGCCGCTCAGATGGCTGCAGATAATGAATTCCAATGGCTGCTTACAATGGACCAGGATTCAGGTTTTGAAAAAAGTCAGCTTGAATCATACCTGAGGATTTTTGCAAATAATATCCGGCACCGGGCAGATATTGGTGTGGTGGGGGTTTCGTTTGATGAGACTTCAAAGCCGTCTCAGGCAGAAACAATAATTAATGCCAACAAAGTAATTACCTCAGGCAGTATTATTAACCTTGCGCTATGGGCAAAAACCGGCGGGTTCGATGAAAAACTTTTCATTGATGAAGTAGATCATGAATATTGTTACCGTATACTGAAAAACGGAGGACAGGTGATGTTTTTGCCATCGGTATTTTTGGACCATATTTTAGGCAACCCCACTGATAAAGGGTATCTTTCTGTTTTGGCTAAAAAAAAACGAACTATTTACAGCAGGCAGCGGATATACTTTATGGTCAGGAATTATCTCTACGTAAGAAAAAAATACATTCACTTTTTGCCAGGCGAATTCAAAATAAGGGACAAACAGGTGCTGGGTATTATCAAGAACAGTCTATTCTTTTCCGGTGGGTTTTTCGGGGTGTTAAAAAAAATATTCCGTGCATACCGTGATTACAGGAATAATGATTTTTCAGCGGTAATATGACGGCATTTGCAGCATTCAATGAACCTATCAATAAAAAGTAGTTTATTAATTATTATTTCTGTAACGGACAATGATTATTTCCATTTGTATTCCCACATATAACGAACCTCAAAAAGTAAAAAAACTGCTTGATGCCGTTTTCAGCCAAACCTGCAGGGACTATGAAGTAATCATTACTGACGATAGTACCAATAACCTTACTGAAACATTAATAGCAGAAGAATTCAGTCATCTGCCGCTTCGTTACATAAAGAATAAAGTGTCACTTGGTACACCCGAAAATTGGAATTTCGCTATTTCGCTGGCTAAAGGTGATTGGATAAAACTGATGCATCATGACGACTGGTTTTATGATGAACATTCGCTGCAGGCATTTGCAGAGGCGGCTGCAGGGGCAGAAGCGGACCAAAAATTTATCTATTGCGCCTTTCAAAATGTATACTTAAGTTCAGGCCAAACAGAAAAAGTTGTGAGTAGTAATTCCAGCCGCTGGCTATTACGAAAATCTCCGCTAGTGTTGTTCCAAAAAAATATAATTGGAAATCCAAGTTGTACCCTGGTGAAAAGAGAAATTGCATCTGCAATATTATTCGATAAAAAATTAAAATGGATTGTAGATTTTGAATGTTATATCAGGATATTTGATGTAGCCCCCAATTGGTTATTTATAAAAAAAGTTTTAGTAAATGTTGGTAATCACGATAAGCAGGTGACCAGTTATGCCCGTTTAAACCCGGTAATTGAAATTCCCGAAGCAGTGTATTTCCTCGAATGCCATGGGGCAAAAACAATGAATAATATTTTTGTGTATGATTATTACTGGCGGCTGATAAGAAATTTAAATATACGGAGTGAAGAACAATTCAACCGTTACCTGAATGAGCCATGCAATTTTCATGCTCTGAATAACATCATTAAATTTCAGACACGTATTAATATCCGTATGTTGAAGATTGGAGTATTTTCAAAACTATTTATGTGTATATCATTTATAGGAAATTTAGTTACAAAAAAGTCAACCTGACTTTTGATTTAGCATAAAAAATTTCTATATTTACTAAAACTAACACTTTTATGAAAACGAAATTTAAGATTTTCCTGTTTTTGCCTCTTCTTTTTTCTGTTTTTTGTATTGAAAGCTGCACAAAAGAAATTCAAAATTATATAAATAATAATTTAACACCTCCTGCTGTTGATGCCGGAAGCCCAAGAATAATTACTGCGCCTGTTTCATTTGATACTTTAGTTGGTACGGTAATTTCTTATAATGGCCCTATTCGTGGCTACTTATGGAGTTTGATTTCAGGCCCCGGTATTCCTTCCATTGAAAGTCCGAGCTCGAGAACTACAAGAGTAAGTAATCTTGTACCAGGGGTGTATAAATTCCAGTTTGCAGCTATAGATAGTGCAGGATTAACCGGGGTGGATACGACCAGCATCACCGTTAAATCTGATCCCAATCCAATTAAAACATTGATTGTTCAGCCCACCAACAATACCGATGAAGCTCATGTAATGCTTGTCGGAACAAGTAATTGGACAGACCCTGGCGCACCTGAATTTAATGCTTCTGCATGGACTGTATCCGGAAACCTTTCATACAGCAGAGGTTTTTTTAAATTCAATCTCAGTACAATTCCTGCCAATGCAACAATCTTGTCGGCAAAACTTACGCTCTATTCAACCCCAACACCATTAAATGGAAATTTGATAGATGCTAATTCAGGCTCTGCAAATGCAATGTTTATTGAGCGTATAACAAGCAACTGGTCTGCTTCTACTGTCAATTGGAGTAATCAGCCGGGTACAGATGTGTCAACGCAGATACTGATTCCTCATACCAACCTGTCATTTTTTGATCTTGTAGATGTTGATGTTAAAAGTTTAGTTGCGCCCATGGTTAGTACAAACAATTATGGGTTTAAAATCCGTTTACAAAATGAAACGGCTTATAATATCCGTAATTTCTGTTCCAGTAAATACTCAGATGCTGCCAAACATCCTAAATTGGTCATCACTTATCAATAAAAATATTTGAGATATTGCTTTAATGAAATGGGTTCAATAAATAAATTGAACCCATTTCATTTTGTACTACCGTAGTCAGAAAATCTTTGTTGTTAATTGGGTTACCTAATCATTACATGCTAAAATATTCCTGTAAAATTGATTAAAGATGTTTTCGCTGAAATGTTGCTGCGCATAATGATAGGTATTGAGGCAGATTTGTTTTTTTTGCTCAGGATGGAGGGTCAGCCATTCAACCAGTTGAAATCCTTCTTCAATTATCCCTTCTTCAGTTATGGCAGTAATCAATAAACCCGTTTGTTCATGGGCAATATAATCCGGTATTGCGTCCACTGCCGTGGAAAGGATAATTTTACCTCTCGCCATCATATCCATAACTACAAGTGGTAATCCCTCATAAGCAGAGGTAAGTATTAAAACATCAGACTGCTGGTAAATATTTTCCAGTACGGTTCTGTCTGTCACTTGTCCATACAATGTGCAGAATTGTTTGTTGGTTTCAGTAAAGTGCTGCTCAACATCACCAACAAATGAAAAATGTACAGGTAGTTTTTTTTGATTCAGCTTCTCTGCTATGGCAATTATAAGCGGAACCCTTTTTTGCGGGGCGCCACGGCCAACGAAAAGAACCTGTAGTACTGTATTGTTAACCTGTTGCAGTGGCGGAATATCAATTTTATTGTCAACAAAAAATAAGCGGTTGAAATAATCTTCGGGTAAATGATTACTCCGGTAAAGGCTTTCTGCATCCCGTTTAATTTTTAATGTACTGAATATTCTTGCATCAATCCTGCTCACAAAAGCTTGAGAATAATTAAACCAGGTATTTAAATGGCATAACTCCACAACTTTTACTTTTGAGGATACATGCGGAACTACTTTATAGAAATACAGCGACTCGCCGCCGAACATAACCGGCTTTTCCGCGGCATTAATCCAGGATGCTAACACCCCCCTGTAAAAAATATTTATAAAATGATACAGTTTGTGATCAATTTGTTTACTCAAATCAATACAGTCGGCGCCATTAATGGAAGTAAATAAATGTAAAAACTTATTATTTTTTGGAATTTTAGAAAAAATAATAAGTGGGCAAACTTCTTTTATACAGTCAGCAATTTCAGCATTTACTTTTATACTTCCTCCAATATCAGCAGAAGGGAAAAATAAAAAATGGGTATATTTTTTTGGAGCCCGCTTTAACTTGCCGTAGATTTTTCCAAGCATTACTATCGGGAAGATGAAAAAATATTCAATCCTGAATTTTAATATGGCCTGTTTGTAGGTCATGCGTGCCGGGAATAATATTTGTGCAGCAAAATTGATAAATAATTTTCAGGAAATGCAATATTAAGGCTGTCGAGGATCGTCCGTATGAGGGCAATATCAATTTCAAAATTGCTGCCTGAATCAATAAGTGTATAATTTCCTTTTTTACCACAGAATTGTTCTATCTCACTTACAATTCTGCTGACAGCATAATTCACCGGGTTTGCAATATTTACTATTTGATTGATAAAAAGTTTTTGATCCAGTATGGTATGAATAATGCGGTAGACATCATCAATATCAACCAGGTTCCTGTAAGCATGTTTCCATAAGTTGAAATGAATTTGATTTTCGATACAGTTAAACAGGAAATTCAAAATGGTGTTTGGATTACCCGTACTTCCTGCAACATTCGATATCCTGAAAATATGATAAGGGGAATGCGAAGAAGCGATTATTTTTTCAACCGCAAGTTTATGCCGGATGTACATAGAAGCAGTTTCTCCGGGGTCATATATGCTGCAGGTGCTGAAGTAAACAAGTGCCCGGCCTGGATATTCATTTACGTATTTCGATACCAGTTGCAGTTCTCTTTCATAATCCTCCTGCCGGGTGCTTTTTGAATTGGATACGCCCGATGCCAGGATAATATAATTATCGTTGCCGTTATACTCAGCCTGAAATCTTTTCCCTATTAATCCATTGCCAACTACCATTACTGCTTTTAATTCAATTGTTAGTTTTATTTATTGTTTCAGCGGCCTTTGCTGCAATATTGCCCCAGTAAAAATGAGCGAAAAAATCCTGCGGTATATTTTGAACTGAAACTGAATGTTTTATTTGTTCGGTGAATGTTGCCCAATCACCATCTGCTGTTATTTTTAATTTGTTGCCTGTAACAGTGGATGGAATTCCTGTTGCACCACTCTTTGAACTTACTACATTGAGGTTATACCCCAATGCCTCAACCAGTTTGGTCTTAATACCGCCGCCATCAATGACAGGGTTAATAAAAATATCAGCACCGAGAAAAAAAAGATTGATATCCTCAACAAAACCGGCATAAATGATATTATCTATATCGCCATTTTGAAGAGCTGTATATGAAGCTGGTAAACCTTTCCCGCAGATAAATATTTTGTATTTAAAGTCCGGGGTATGCTTCAATACCGGGTTGATTTGATTGATGATCACATCTACCGCATCAAGGTTGGGTTGATAATTGAGTGTTCCATTGAATAAGAGAATGGTAGTCTTCTCATCAATTTGAAATTGTGCTGATAGCTTTTGTTTCGCAGCAAGGCGTTCAGTGGGAGAGGGGGACTGGTTAAACGCTATGCCATAAGTGATGGTAAAGCATTTTTTTTCATCAAGTTGATACTGTTCTATGGCAAATATCCTGTCCTCATCAGTAATAAAGAAATTGATGTCTGCATGGCGATGTGTCCATTTTTCATATTGCCATAAAATTTTCCACCACCATTTACCTATGCTTTTGAAACGCACCGCTTCTATATTGTGAGAATGTACGATGAGTTGTACCCTGCAAAACCTTTTTAATAAAATGGCCAGCCAGCCATAATAGGGATGTTCTATGATTACATGTTTGATCTGCGCTGAACGCAGTATTCTTCTTGCAGTAAAAAAATAAAACAGGTTAATATACCTGAGTTTGCTTTCGCTGAGTACATTCAGTACTTTGTAAGTGTGTGCGCAGTTTAAGTCGTTACTCCTGGTGGTGAGGCAGGTAACAGCAGCAATTTTACCCAGGAATGAATAGAAGAAACCAATACCTTTTTGCCCACCCATTTTGGAGGGAAGAAAATTATAAGATACAATGCTTAACACTTTTAACATGAGTGCGTGGTCAGGTTATAGTTAGATGTATTCATTAAGTTCATCAATCAGCTTACACATGGTTATCAAATCTTTTAAACGGTACCGGGCATTGTTTTAACAACGCCCGGTACCAGTATGTTTATTAGTCATGAAACCCTGGTTCACAACAACAGAAATCTATTCTTTGTTCCTGTCTTTTACCAGCAACACTACAGTTAAAACAATTAATAAATACAGGATGATGGTACTCCACAAAGTAATGGAATTACCAAGGTAATAAGCTTTGGGCTCAAACTTGAACACTATAGTATGCTTACCTGCAGGAATATTTAAACCACGTAACAGGTAATCAACCTTTGCATAGTCCACTTTTTTATCGTCTATATAAGCATTCCAGCCTCTGTTATAATAAATTTCACTGAAAACTGCATATTGCGGCGTGGTTGAATTGAATACATAGGTAATCAGATCATTTTGTCTATCGCTGATTTTGATTGATGCTGATGAATCGTATTGAGGGGCCGCAGTAACTGTAGCTTTAAAACTTTGATTCAATATGGCAGTATCCCTTAAATTGGTACTATCCAATGCAAGCATCTCTTCATTGGGCGTGGCAACATATTTCAAGCCCTTTACCAGCCAGCAGGAGCCATAAGCATTGGGATTTTGTTCGGCAACAACACGGCCGGAAGGATCCTGTGCAATAAAGTATTTGGTATTCAGCATATCAAACACATTCATGTTTCCTTTGCTGATCTGGTACTCAATTAAATCCTGGTACAAACCCAGTTTTGCAGGATGATAACCACCAATTGAATTATGAAAATAAGAGGTCATGGCCTCGTTAGTAAAATTGGTGGTTTGGTTGAATACCCGGAAATTGGCATGATCCGGATCCTTTAGTATTTGCTGATCAGCAGGACTGGGCGTGAACTCTTCAGCAACTTCATCCTTTTCTTTAAACTTGCTATAGTTCAGGTATCTCGCATCCACCATCAATTGATCAATAGTAACTAAAGCAGCAAGAATCATTGTGCCCATTAATGGTGTCGTTTTTTTCTTGGCGATTAGTCCAACAATGATAACAGCTGCGCCAATCAATAACAGGGATCTCAACAGGTCGCCTCCGGCCTCGGTTTTCCGGTCGTCCCGCAATGCCGTCATCAAATCTTTACTTAATTGTTCCGCCTGCTGCATGACTTGTGGGTCAGCCGGTTGGCCTGGTTGGGTTCTGGAGAAACTTGAGGTGAAATTTTTCCTGATATCCGTGTCACCCTTACCGGTATAATCTGCCATCAACCAGAAAATGGCTACTATGCCTAATACAACTCCCGTTGCCGCTACGGCTTTCTTGAATATTTTAAAAGTATTGTCCCAGTCAGTCTCACTGAATAATTGATTCACCGCTAATACTGCAAGAAACGGGAGGCAGAATTGAGGAATCACCATAGCCATACTGGGTGCCCTGAATTTATTATACAGCGGTAAATGATCTAAAAGAAATGCATTAAAAGCCATGAAATTACTTCCCCATGCAAGCAATACTCCTAAAATACTGGCACCAACTATCCACCATTTATGCCAGCTTTTTACATAGAATAACCCGAAAATAAATAAGAAGCATACTATTGCTCCCATGTACACCGGGCCGCTGGTGGTTTCACTCAGGCTGCTCATACTGCCCCAGTAGGAGTATCCGTTAACCGCACCCAATGCACTTTCTTCCGGCACGCCCACTTCAGTAAATTTCTGAACCATCCTGGAGGAAGTATTGTGTTCGTCTCCTCCATTACTGCCGCCATACAAACCCGGAACCAGGATGGTAAACGTTTCCATTTTGCCGATACTCCACCTGAGTGCATAATCTTTATCAAGGCCACCCTTTGTTTTATTATTAGTAATGCTGTCAGTTTTATCGAGTGTAAGCTGAGATGCGCCGCCACGCATGGTTTCTTTGGAATAATCGTAAGTGGGCAATATCCCTGTAGCACAAACCCCAAGGCCGAGCATGCCCGCCAATAAGGCAAGGGCAGATGCTTTTGCAAAATGCGCCAGTTGTTTTTCTTTATAAAATTTTACTGCAGCAGCAATGGCTATAGCTCCCGCAATTATGGTGAAGTAATACACAATTTGCATGTGGTTTTGCCCAATAGTAACCGCAGCAAAAAATGCAGTGATGATAAATCCTGAAAGATATTTCCTGTTATATAATAACAAAATTCCTGCTACAATCATTGGGGCATAAGCAATGCTGTACATTTTGGTGTTGTGCCCGGCAGTGATAATTACAGGATCGTATGTAGAATAGGCGTAAGCCAATGCACCAAGTATGCCTGCTACAGGGTTAGCGCCTGCACAAATACATAAAAGATAAAAACATAAACTTGCCAGGAAGAAGAAAGAAATGGGTTCGGGTAACCATAGCCTTAATGCATCCTGTATATAGCCAATTCCTGAAGTGATTTTTGTCGTTCCTTCTATCGCAATCTGGTAAGTCGGCATTCCTCCAAACATGCTGTTGGTCCACAAAGGAAAACGGCCTGTTTTTTCTTTTACATCAAATGATTGTTTGGACATACCTTTCCATCCCTGGATATCATGCTGGTTGAGTACTTTACCTTCCAATGCCGGTTTGCAATAAAGAATGGACACAATGGCAAAAATGGCAACTGCTATAATATGCGGGAGTGCTTTTTTAAAGAAAGACGGCTTCATCAGTATAAAAAAATTTAGGGGACGAAGATAATTGATTTTATCTTTCCTGTCCCCTAAATTGATTGATGCAATTATGGTTGCGTGTTAATTCCCCATTCCCTGCTGCGCATTCTGCATACTATCCATCTCACCTTTCATGTTCTTGCGCTTAAATAATGAAACATCTAATTTACCAAAACGCCAGTTAAAACTTAAACGCATTAACTGGGGGTCACGGCGGCGTTCAGTATCATAAATCAAATAGCTGCTCTCTGCATGCGACGCACTTAAACGGGTGCGGAATACATCGCTCATCTGCAATGTAAGCGATGCAGTGTTATTCTTCATAAAATCTTTTCTGATGGCAATATCAACACCATAGTTGGGTTTAATATACCCTTGTGCACCGGGCTGCGCCTGGCCAAATCCGCCACCCATCATCCGCCCACCACCGCTGCTGCTGGACGGCACCAATGTTTTAGCCTGGTAATCGCCACTCAGCTGTACGGAATAGTTTTTGGGCAATTTAAAGTTGTTATTAACCTTGGCAAACCAGCTTACCTGCGATTGGTCAGCGCTGCCTGGTATATTACCCGCTTTTAACTGCGTTTGATACAGGTTGAGGTTAGTGGAAAGATCCCACCATTTGATAAACTTATCACGCAGCGTCAGCTCCAGCCCATAAGTAAAACTGCTGTTGGCATTGGCATAAGTATTAAAAGTAGCGCTGTCTGAAATGGCAGGGTTGGGGTTTACATCACGGTATTGATAACGGGTGATGAGATCTGTGGTATTCCTGAAATATAAAGTGGTTAATAAAGAATGTTTATTGGTAAACTGGTTCTGGTAAGACAGTTCCGCAAGATTGGTAAATTCCGGCACCAGGTTGGGGTTGCCTTTTGAAATATTCAACGGATCAGTTACATCTATAAACGGAATCAACTGGAAGAAATTTGGCCGGTTGATCTTCCTGGAATAGTTCAACTGCATATCCTGCTTATCAGTCAGCTTGTAAGTGAAGAAAGCGCTGGGAAAAACGCTGAAGGGATAGCTGTTGCTGAAGGTTTGATTCTTGGTAAGCAAATTACCATCATACTTGCTGCTTTCAACACGTAAGCCCAACTGGTAAGTAAAATTCTTTAACTGCTGTGAGAATGTGGTGTAAGCAGCATACACTGCATCATTAAATTTATAATCAGTTATTGTATTGCTGCCGTAAAACGACTGACCCTGGCCATCTTTATACACATTAATGATGGTATTAAAGCTGGTAAACTGGCGGAAGGCTGCCCTTACACCTGCTTCCACTTTAATTTTATCTGTAATGGGGTTTGCATAATCAGATTGTACCGTTGCATATTTGGTTTCGCCACCGCCTGTAGTGTTCTGGAATAAATTCAAACCTTTAGGTGTGTTGCCCGATGTGAATTGCTGCTGCAGGTTGTCTGATTCATTATCATTCTTGCTGTAATTGAAATTAAAATCTGCCGTTAGCTCCTTGCCCGATTTAGCGTAGTTATGTTTATAGCTCAGCATGCTGCCATAATTCCTGAAATTACCAATACTGCTCGATGTTCTTGTTGACAGCTCGCTTGTTTTTAATGAAGAATAAGAAGTGTCGTTCTGGCTTGTCAAAAAGTCGTTGGTTTTAAAATGCCCCCTTACCGCACTACCGCCAATAGTAAACGTATTCCTGTTATTGAGGAAATAATCCATACCCAGGCGGCCAAAAGCGAAGTAACCATTATTAACCGGGTTGTTATTTTGTACGGCATGTGCTGTGTTGGTACTAAAAAAGTCAGTACGTTCTGTTGAAACTTCGCTCTTCGATTTTCTGATGCCGAGCATACCTGATGCAAAAAAGTTTACTTTTTGCTGTTTGATGTTGATGTCGCCACCAAATCCCGGCCTGGCTCTGCTGTCGATGCTTGCCCTAAGGTTGCCATTATAGCCCGCTTTGCGGTTTTTCTTCAGCACGATATTTAAAATGCCGGCGCCGCCACCACTGGCATCATACTTGGCACTGGGGTTGGTGATCAGTTCTACCGAAGCAATGGCATCGGCAGGAATCTGATCCAGTGTCATCGTGGTTGGCCTTCCATCCACAAAAATTTGTGGGGCTGCATTGCGCATGGTTACATTGCCATCAATATCCACATTCACACTTGGAATATTTTTCATCACATCAACAGCTGTACCACCAACACTGTTCAGGTTTCTTTCCACATTAAAAACCTTACGGTCAATGTTCATGGTCAGCAATGGTTTGCTGGATTCAACAGTAACGTTCTGCAGTTGTACTGCATCCACTTCCAGTTTAATATTGCCCAGGTCTTTATCCACCGCATTAAGCATACTGCTCATATCGCCATTGCTGTTTTTCATATTGGCAAAATTGATCTGGAAAGAAATTTTGGCTTCGTGCGATTTATAGCCGATAGCTGTGATCTTGAGTTTATACTGGCCCATGATATTTACATTCTCCAGGCTGAATTCTCCTTTCTTGGTGGTAAGCATGCCGCCAACAACCATGTCCCTTCTTTTTTTGGTCATGGTATCCAGCCTGTTCTGTATTAATTGAACAGAAGCCGCATCGATCGGCTTACTGGTGGTGGAGTCGATGATCTTGCCATAAAAATGACCCAGGTTCAGGTTTTGTCCGCCGCCCATTTGGCCGCGGCCCTGTCCGCCGGGCATTTGTGCAAACAAAGTGGTACTGATTACAGTTAGTGTAATGGTTAAACAGCTCTTAAAAAAATGCATGATAAATTTTGGTATTTGATGTCTTTAGACGGTTTATGGTAAAAAAACTGGCGGTTAAAAAAAGAATGCGCAAAATTGCGGGCAAAACTTTGCATAATGGTTTCACAACAGGATGAGTGGTTGTATAACTTGTGGAGTTGCAGTACTTGTTAAAACGGTGTTATCAATTGCTTAAAACCTGGATCAGTACCTGTACCAGTCCTATTAAAAACCCAAAAACACCACCCACCACTTCCAGGAACTGGAATTCTTTTTTGGTGATCTGCTGCAGAATTTCTTCTAATTTTTCTGATGAAAAGCCGGCTACTTTTTCGGTCACAATTTTTTCCAGGTCAAGGTCATGTTCCAGTTTATTCATGTAGCTTTTCATCAAAACAGGAAAGAGGCTTTCCAGTTCAGTTAAAAAGGCAGCTTTTAACTGGTTGATTGTTTTCTCCCCGATAAACATGGAAAGCATGGGAAAAAGGGTGGAGAGTTTTTCCCTTAAAAAACCATCAATATGTTTTTCAATTTCCGGCCTTAATTTCTCCAGGTTTTCAGGATTGGTAACCTTGGCTTCAATTTCTGCAAACGACAAAAATTCCTTGCTTACCACTTGCCCCAGCTTTTGCGCAATAGCCTGTTGGTTCTTTGGGAAGATGCCCTGTATGGATAACCCAAAAACTTTAACCGGGTTGCGGGGATGAAATAACATCTTAATGGCAACCCACGTAGTAACCCAACCTGTAAAGGTGGATAAAATAACTGGTAAAATATAGTGCAGCCAATGCATAACGGGAGCCAATTTGGGTTGCAAAATAAAATCATTTATGCCACTTGCTCAAAATGTAATTTTGAAGAAGAAATGTTTTTTACTAATTTTGCCGTCCAATCCAAAAAACGGTAGCCATAGCTCAGTTGGTTAGAGTATCAGATTGTGATTCTGAGGGTCGTGGGTTCGAGCCCCATTGGCTACCCCCAAGAGGACAAAGCAGAAAATTCCTGTTTTTGTCCTCTTTTATTTTGGCTGAAAGCCATGCCCATATTGTATATTAGCTTGACAGCTTCGTTCACTCTGGTGGTTCGAAAGTGTTCTCCGTCAAATTCCAATTTTTCAGGAAACATCGAACCAACTATATTTCTTTTAACCTCTGCATTGCCGGAAGTATATAATGAATCAATAGTCTCCAGAACAACCAGTGATTTCTCTATAAGCGGTTGAATATTAGTGAAGGTATTCATATCAGCTATTTGTTGTTCGGCCTTAATTATTCCTTGTTCACATTCCTTTTTAATGGTTCGAAAATCGTCCGCTTCGATGCTGTCGCTCAACATTAATTCTCGGGCCTTAGATTCCCTGGAGTTGAGGCGGTTTATTTCTTCTTTGAGGGAATTGATGGTCTTATTTCTGTCATTGCCGGCCTGGTCATATACATCTTTCAATGTCAATTTGTACAATTCCTTTACAGCCGGATCCGGTTTATATTTTTGTAATTCTTTTATCATGGCATTATTGACAATTTCTGCCTTAAAACGAACACCGCAGGCACTGCTACAATGATAATAATCGTAATATTGTTTTCTTCCACGACTACTGCTTGCTGTTAGCAGCCGGCCGTCTTTAGAGCATATAATGCTTCCTCTAAGCGGGAATTTTTCAGGGGCTCCGATAGATACTACCTGGTACCTGCGACGACCATCTAAAAACGCCTGGACATCATAAAACAACGCCTCGCTGATGATTGCGGTATGAAGTCCTTGCACCATTTGAGCCGCTTCAGTTTTATAAGCCTTTACTATTATTTTCCCCATATAAATGGGGTTTCTTAAAAGAGTCCAAAACCCATTTTTCTGGAGATTAAAACCACGCTCTTGCGCCTTTTTTAAAATACTTTCAGATGTATATTTTCCGGTCGCCAGTTGTTCAAAGATCCATTTGGCCATTGGCGCATCTTTATTCGGCGCAATATATCTTCTGCCGTCAGGAGTTGTCAGATTATCATAACCAAACGGGGCCTTACCCATACAACGGCCTTCTTTTTGTGCACGGCGTTGCCCCGCAATTACATTCAAAGCACGGCGGTCATTTTCCACCTCAGGTGAAGCGAGATAAAATGCAAGCATTATTTTGTTTTCCGGAATTTCAAGATCAAGTGGCTGTTCTACTGCCTGCGGCTCAGCACCAAGATTATTGAGTAGTTTTATCATCTGATATGCATCAGCAGCATTCCTGCTGAATCTATCCCATTTTGTAAAAAGAATCAGGTTAGCTGAATGCTTAAACTTCCTCAACTGAAGCAACATTTTATTGAACTGTGGTCGTTCAAAAGTTTTAGCACTGGCATCTTCAATATAGGTGGCAAGAACATGGTAGTTGTTAATGCTGCAATAGCGTAGTAAGGTTTCTTCCTGGCTACGCTGGCTATATCCTTTTGTTTGCTCCTCTGTGCTTACCCGTACATAGAGAATTGCTTTTTTCATAAAAAACCGTTTTCGTTAGGTATGCTAAATTATACAAAAAATCGAGCATAATTTTCGCCTCATTTTCATTAACAAATAATCCGTTGTCTGCCAAAACTTTGCGGGCTTGTGAAGGTGATATTTTTTGTATAATTGGAGAGTGGAACATCGATTTAAATGAAATTACATTTACTACAGGCCTTTTAAATAGACTTTACTATTGTCAAAACAATTATGCGATGGATAATAATAAATGTAGCCAAATTCATGTAAATTATTCATACACTTGTTATAAGTATAACGGGCATTTATTTTGGCAAACTTCATTATACTTCTTCTTAAAATAATTACAGGATTGACACCTCCATTTAAATTCCATTGTTGCAACAAAGCCATGTATAGACTGATATGCGTGGTCCCGATCCTTACATCATCTTCAATAGCTTCATAAAATTTAGTCATTGCAGGGAAAAGTTCCATTACTTAAACATTATTTTTAAACTGAAATACTGCGTTTAGAATATTTTGAATTCCCGCCACGTTTCTTCTTAAGTAGTCCTTTGTTCCCTGGTCCCTGGGAATCATTTTCTGTTTCTTCAGTTTCCTGGTTATTCGTTTGTTTCTTTTTTAAATGAATTTGCTTTTCTAACAAACGATTTTTTAAAAACCGATAAGCCTCGTCCACAGATATGCCAACCTGCCCCTCAAAGAGATAAAAACGCTGACTTATATCAAATTTGCTTTTTACAGGATTGATGCTACCAAATAATTCCTGGTAAGGAGCGCCTTGCCAATATTTTAGTTTAAGGCCTGCAGCAATTGCGAAACCTTCTTCAGTTATTTCCAGTCTGGATATATTTTCCATAACTGCTTCCAATTGCAGTTCTTTTTCCCAACTTGCCTTGTCATTCCAGTTCAATTGCTTTTTGGAAGAAAAGTCAAATGCGTTTTTCCAATCAATTTTTTTCATCAAATTTTCAAGATTGACGATGTCAATGTCGTTAATAATCGAATTAGCTGTAATCAATTCTGTTTGAAGGGTTGCATCATAATACCTTAGTAAATAAGCATCATGTTTTATGTCCTTTTCAATGAAAAATTGAAAAACTAACTGCTCATTGCCTTTCTCAATTTTTTGCGGCAGAAAAAAATGACCAGGATTAAAGCAAATTCTTTTTAATAAAAAATTTCCGGTGTTTTCAAAACCCAGAGAGTGCAATTGTTTCTCTAATGAAATGATATTTTCGATGTTCATGATAATGCTTTTTAGTAAAAGGAGTGAGGAGTATTTTTTAAGATACTCCTAAACCTTTTTTATGGCTTTCTCTTTTTTTGGGCAATAGCGTGTTGTCTTTTTGTTTGCCTAATAGTTCTTTACCCGGCTTCACTTCCTTGCTCAGCTCTTTTTTTTTATCATTGCCCATATCTTCCTTTACAGCTTTGCCGGCTTCTGTTTTACCAACGGATTGATATTTCTCTACTGATTCCTTTGCAACCATTTTCATGTTGGAATCATACAGGTTAACCTTTTTAAACTGGGGATCAGCTTCAATAAACATTTTGTGACTGCTGCCATCCTTTTCAATGGTTACAGATTGCACGTTTCCTTTCTGTAATGATTGCATTAATGCTTTTTCTTTTTCGGGATCCTTTAAATCTGCGATGGCAAATTTCCCAACCGCTGTTTTCAAATTAAAACCATAGTTTTCATGGTACTGCTTTACTTCAAAGTTGTTTTTGTTGTCCTTATTGCCTAAGTCCAGTTGCAACCAGGCTTTATAAGGCTGGTTTTCCTTAGTTACAAGGTCTTTGTGCACGGCACGGCCATCCAGTAAATTGAAGGCCTCCTTTGAGGTAATGCCTTTGCCCTTATTGATGTAAAAGGTTTGTTCCATTTTTTCACCATTTTTTTTTTGCAGGGAGGCATTATAACTGTTGAAAAAATACATGTCTGTTTGATCAGACTTTTTAAAATTCAATGTGGCTTCAAATGGTTTTTTGTTGATCTCCGCATTGTACTTCAATTGAAATTCAGGCTTGCCTTCAACCAAGTTTTTTTCAAGGGCATCTTTAAGATTTTCACCAAAGCCCATGTATTTGATATTATCTGTCAAATACTTTAAATTCTCGTTGTTCATAATACTTGTTTTTATTTGTGAATTAATATTTGATGATTGTTGGTCTATATGGTCAATTAATGCATCAGTAAACGGGTTGCCTTCATAATTGTATAAACCATTTGCGTCAGGATTATTTGAAAGCCCGGTAGTACTTGTGCCGTAAGGAATTTTATTAAATACATCCCAAAGGGAATTAAAGTGAATGACAGCGTAATTATCGTAATCACTATGGTTGTTAAATGCAAATTCCTTGGCCTCAGTTTGAGATTTGAAAAATTGTATAGCATCTTTTTCAATGAAATACAGGGATCCATTATAAGCCATCCAGTTTTCGCCTCTTATTAATGCATCATTGCATAGTTCCAGCACCTCATCTGATATAACATGTTCATTATTCATTGTAAATCCGGAAGTGTAATGGCCTTAATAATTTTATTATTATGCACCCTTAGCAGTAGATGCCTGCCGCCATTTTTTTCATTGATTTCAATGGCCAGGTATTTCGCATCAGGAATAGTGAATTTTTCCAACGCAACCACTATGCTGTTTTTGCTATTTGCTTTAACCTGTTTGATATTGCCTGCAATGAACAGCGACTGCAATTCATTTTCCTGGGTGGCTGTTCTTTTGCTTTTATGTTTGTCCCTGATATAAAAGCGCAGAAAATCGATGTCATAATCCAGCGGACTGTTATTCGTTATCCATAGTTGATAGTAAATAGTATTTTCTTTGATGTAAATTCCCGCAACCTGTCCTTCCACATCCCAGCTATGGCTGCGGATGCCACGAAGCGTTAAAGGATTATCTGCAATACCTCTGGCATATTCCGATAGGGGAACCTGCTGTTGTACCGGAACCTGGTAAATCCAAATGGCCGGTGTTTCGGCATATTGAACAGGGAAGGCATATACGCTGCCATCAGTAGTAACTACACTTAAATTGGTAAACTGGAAATCCTTGGTGGCTGCTTTTACCAGTAGAATATTGTCTGCATCTTTTACAGGTTGTATTAATATATCCTTCGTGCCCCGGTCCACATGACGGATGGCGAATGGAAATACAAGGGTGGTGGTCTTATCAGTGCTGATTTGTACCGTTTGTGCATTGCCCAATAATTGTAACAGGCAACTGGTGAGAATGATGATTAAATATTTCATGATGATGATTTTTAATTTTCAAAAATTATTGTTGTTTATCTTTTAATAAGATCCGATAACCTGCTTTCACCTGCACCTTAACCAGTTTAACTTTTTTACTTAACAGGTTTTTTGCGGTTTCAATTCCTGCGCTTGCAGCCTGCGCTCCAATTGAGGGATCGAGACTTCCCAGTGCCACAGACTGCAGGGCATTATCAGTTGATTGTTTGGCCACATCACGGCTGATAGCACCAGGTATATAAATACCCGCCAATCCATCCATATCATATACTTCCATCTTAACCGGGAAAAGAGAATTGCCTTCTCTTATGGAATTGATATTGATTTCCAAACGCTCATTATTTAGTGTTACGGTGCCGAATACAAAATTCCCTTTTGGAATACAATGCTCACTGATATATACCGGCGAACATAGCCTGAGTTTGATCACAGCTCCTGATACCAATGTTTGGGTTTCATGCACGACAGCTTCGATCGCATTCTGTGTAGTATTTTCGTTGGCTTCTGTAGTTCCAAAGAAGCTTTCAGCGGGAGAGGGGAGTTGCTGAGTGACTGGAGTATCCAATAAACTGAAAGTAGATTTGTATACTTCTTTATTTACTGAGAAAATGGTTTCTTTATTTACCGGCGCATTCACTTTTAATTTTTCAGTTACTCTTTCCGGGTGTTGAATGTCCAGTATCTTTTCCAGCATGCCACTCAACTGTTTCATTTCCGGATCTTCGGATTTATTGCCGGTCGCAGATTGCAGCATTTGTTCCAGCCTGTCAACATCGATTGACCCTGCTCCCGTTTGATTGTACAGATTTGTATTGTCTGTTTGACTTGCAGTAGTGTTGCCATTTGATTTTAGTGCTGCATTTAATTGTGCCAGTTTTTGATATACCTTGGTTTCATTGGGGTCTGTATATGGGCTATTGGTATAGCCATTACTGTATCCCTGATTTGAATTTCTGTTAGCAGTGACAGAAGGATTTCTTTCAGAAAAAGCCGCCAGAATACTGTCCGCTGCCACAGGAGGTTTAACAAAATAAGGATCATCCTTCATTTGTTGCATGATCTTTTCTGAATCAGACTGTGCCTTGTCGTAATACGCCAGTTTGTCCATCGTCCGGTCATCCTTAAGTGCCGCTCCAGGTAATTCCAGGTTTAATCCTGAGGTGGTTTTGACGGATTCGTTCGGGCTTCCTTTACCGCCACCTAGCGCCCAGAATGCCATCGTAATAAATGGGATAACTAATGCTGGTAATACCAGCAACATTTTTCTTTGGCGCAACATTTTTGTTGTTAGCTGTTTCATGATTTATTCTTTTAGTGATTGTTGTAATTCGTATAATTTTTTTAGTTGAAATGTACTGTCCATTAATCCCGGTCTTTTTAGCAGGATGCTGTCAGCGATTCTCTTTCCTTTTGTGGTTTGATTAAGGCTATCTATATATTGATGGAAGCGGATTATTTTATAGTATTCCTTTTCGGGTATGAGACTATTACTTAGCGTTTTTTCCTCTCCAGTTTTTGTGGTGTATTTCGGGACATGAATTTTTGAAATGGAGTATCCTTTTTTAGGCTTTTGTATAATACTTGATGCAATGATGTACAAGCTGTACAATGAGGCCAACAATACAATAATTATGGTGAAATATTTTTTAGTACGCAATGAAAAGCGTTCGGAGTTTCTTTGCATAAAGTAAGCCCATCTGAATTGGAAAGCGGTAACCTTTCCAACAATACCATTAACCAGTTTATCCTGTAATGGACTGGTTTCCGGAGTTTTCTTTTTCCTTTTAAATAAATTAAACATGATTACCTGTTTTGAACTTTAATGTCTTTATTTAAAATAGTAGCCCAGCGTTCGATTAAAAATCCATGCGGATTATTATCAGAACGTGAAATATTACGCAGGTACCCCTCTGTGATTAAACTTCTGGTTACGGTACTGGTAGTACGAACAATGGATTGCGTTCCGTAACACCGGAAATAATAGGGTGTTTGGTTGAGGTCCACCATCACACTGTCGATGCTGATGGTCTGGCTGATATTGCCTGAAATGATATTGGTGAAATATCCGCTTTCTTTTAAATTATCATACTGGCGCTTTGCTGAAATGTCTGCCAGGTACAATGCTTTGGTGATATTGGTCTGGATTAGTTTTTCATCCGGGTCAAGGGTGAAAAAATACTGGTGAAAGGTTTTAATATGGTCTTTGGCTTCTACAGGAATATTATCCTTTCTTTCACCGATACTGGCTTCCAGAGCTTTGCCGTTGGATAAGATGTAAATCTTTGATTGGATATGGCTGACCAGCTGAAAACTTTTGTACATGGAGAAACAACAGATTCCCACACAGGCAATGATCAGCAGCATACTGAATGTTCTTACATATTTAAAAGCACTGTCAATATTTTTCATTTGTTTAAACATCTTCGTTTCTTTTTATCTATTAACTTATTTGCCTGATAACCTGTTTTTCATGTACTCACTGGTGCCATTACCATTGCCAGAGGAGAAGCTATTAGAAACACTATTCATTATTGCACCACCTGCAGAAATCGTGTTATTCGTTACACTTCTTGTAGTGGCATTAAAACCGGAAGTGACTTTATGCAGAAAACTGTTTTGACCGCCTGCTTGTATGATATAATTGGCTACACTGGGAATGGTAAAATATCCGCAGATGCCAATGATCATAAAGACCAGGTAGGCCATATCAGTGGAAGAAAAAAAAGTATCGCCCTGTGATTCGATTTGGGAAATATCTAGTTTGAGCATATTCTCCTGGATCTTACCCATGATCGCACCGAATATATTGGCTACCGGTAGCCAGAGGAAAAAGTTTAGATAACGGGCAAGCCAGGAACTGAGGGTATGCTGAAATCCATCAAAGACTGCAATACCAAAAACCAATGGACCCAGAATCGCCAGTACCACCAGATTAAAAGTTCGGATAGTGTTAATGCAGAGAGCTGCTGCTTCATAGAATACTTTTAGGATTTCAGACAACCATTCTTTAATGGAGTTCTTGAAATTGTAATAGAATTTGCTCATGGCAAATTGTACAGAATTGCCCACACCAGCAATCCATCCTTCTTCAGAAGGATCTTCATTGTAAGTATATTGGTACCATTTATCCCGGTCACCTTCTCCTGATGCACCAACATACATCTGCCAGTAAATGGTTTTCTTGATGGCTTCTTCCTTTGCTTTTAATAGGGTTGCGATAGCTTTATCAGAATTTTCTACCATGCCTTCTGTAGCCGTAACAGTGGGTTTCATTACCCCATTGATCATAGCGATTACCGAAGGAAAGATGAGCACGGCAAAACCCAAAACAAATGGCCGGAACAAAGGATAAAAATCAATGGGTTCTGCATTGCTGATATGCCGCCAAACCCTTGTAGCAATATACCAGGTAGCTGCAAATCCTGCAATGCCACGTCCCACACCAATCAATTGGCTGCACATTGGCATCATATCATCGTATAATGCATCCAACACAGAATGCAGGCTATGAATTTCTGTGGCGACCTGCGCCTGTAATAAATATGGAACCATCATTCCCACTGTTGCCATAAAAGCAACCCTTACGCACTTTCCCATAAAATTGGTTTTACTTATTTCACATCATGTAATTTTTGTATTATGTCCACGTCGGATTTTTCTTTGGAACGCTGGATACTCAGTATGGATGTATTGGAGTTAAAATGCCGAAGAAAAACCATCTTGTCCTGCATACCGGAATAAATTTGATCAATACGTTTCAGCCGCTCATCATCTGTCATCCGCAATTGATTGGCGGTTAAAACTGTTGCCAGGTCATCCAAGTGTTGCAGGCTTTGTTTAAACAGGTTGCTGTAAACCCGTGCGATATAATCAATCTCCTCCTGCCTGAACCAGTTATTGTTTTTAAACCGGGTAAAAGCTGCTTTGTACTCTTTTACTAATTGCAACTGCAGGCTGATAATATCCGCTACCTTTTTATATTTCTGCACAGCGGGACTAACTTTTAATAAGCCATCCAGGAAGGTTTGATGTAAACTGAAATTTCCTTCGGAAATATTTTTAATAGTGGTATACCCACCGTATAAGATTTCATAGGCTTTTTTCAGGTCACTTAATATTTGTTTAAACTGGGCGAGCTTTTCAATATTCAATGCCAGCTGCTGCAATTCTTCTGCCTGGGCACTCGCTTTTGCAGTGCTTACAGCTAAGAAGAGTATGATGATTATCTTTTTCATGGTGCGCTCTTTTGATTTTAAAAAATAGCATTATTTAATTCCATACCAATCCCTGCTTTGTTTTAATTCATTGCTTTCTTTCATTCGCTGCATAGCCATGACCAGCGTTTCCTTGCTGAAATGTTGAGTAAATACATAATTGCTTTGCATTTGAATATACAGGTCATCAATACGTTTTATCCTCTCGTCGTCTGTCATTTGGTATTGTGCTGCAGCTAATACTTTATACAATTCTTCCAGGTTATTGCCTGTGTCATCAAGCAGTTTGCTGAATACAGAATAGATATAGTTGATTTCAGTATTGCTGAATTGTTTACTTGCCTTAATCTGTTTATAACTGCTTTGATAGTTTTTAATGATTTGTACCTGAAGGGTTATAATATCTGCTACTTTCTTCAGGTTTTTTATTTTAGGATTAACGGCTTTAAGTTTATCAAAGAAAATGCGGTGAAGGCTAAACTCACCATTCTTAATATCCGCAATAGTAGTGAGTCCGAATTTTGCAATTGCCATTGCTTTTTTCAGGTAGTTGATCAGCACTTCGTTTAATCCAATTTGTTTCAGGTATAATTTTACCTGTTTGGATTGTCCATAAGATGACAAGAGAGAAGCGAATACAATGGTGACTGTAATGAGTAGCTTTTTCATAACTTTTTATTTAATGCCATACAATGCCCTTACCACATCAATATCCTGCTGATCCTTTGCCCGGTGCAGGCTCAGTAATTTATTTTGTGTATTAAATTGTACCAGATCCGCATAGTTTTTATCTACCTGTTCTGCGGCACCGTCGATAATTTCTAACCGCTTGGCATCTGACATCTGAGTACTGAATGAATTGATCACTATAAAAATCTGGTCAATATTTTTGGCACTTTGTTCCAGAATGCCTGAATACACTTTTTCCATATAAGCAATTTCTGCTGAGGTAAAATGTTGGTCCTGCTTAAATAATGCGAATGCTTTTTTATAAGCATCGACCAGCAATATGTTTTTCTGTGTCAGGTCTTTGATGCGCTGGTAATAGGCAATAATGTTTTTTACTTTCTGTAACTCTTCGAAATAATCCTTGTACAGTGTTCGCTGTTTTTCCACCCAGCCTGAAATTTCGTCGAGCTTTAATTTAGACATGGTGTTTTCCAATGCCTTTTGCGCATTCTGCAGCCAAATAGTTTTATTCTGCACTTTCTGCACAGCCAGGTCAATTGCTTTAATGATTTTTATTAATATTTCTTTGATGATGCCAATCTGCGCATGGCTTTGCTGTACAGGTGCCATACTTAATCCAACGCACAATATCAGCAAGATTATAATCTTCTTCATAGTTGTAAGTTTTAATAATTCAAAAGGGTTTCATTTTTATTTAAATTATTTTCTTCATTCGTCAAAATTTGTAATTATAGTTTCTTGTACATCGTTGTTCCCATCCACATAATTTCTTTTTTCGGATCAAATGATAATACTCTCCCATTATTATTAATGAATATCGTTTTGGTCTTAACGTCATATGTTCCGGTCCATTTTGCAATTTTATATTCAGGTGCTTTGTCTTTTGCTGCATTTATAAACTCAATATGGGAACGCCTGGTGATTCGGAAAGTTTCGCTGCCATTTTCTGTTAATGGCTCCAGCAATAAAGTGTCTTTTGTTTGATTAAACTCAGTTGACCAGTCTGCGCTATAAGTGCCCGGAATGAAAACTTTTACCGTATCAGCTTGAATCAGGTTGTTACAGCTCAGTATCACTACAACTAAACCAGCCAGTAAAAATGCACTCATCTTCATAAAGATTATTTTTTGTGTTAACCCATTCGCATATCTGCAGCCATGGCTGCAATTCCTTTTTGAATACTGCCATATTTTTTTGCATAAGCCTGCATCTTAACTTTCTCAGTTTCTTCTGTGGTATAGGCCAGGTATTCTTCCAGTGAAACTTCTGTTCTGTACACACGGGAAAGAATACCACCAAGTGAAATAAAAACCTCCTTATATTTTTTTGTGGGGTCATTCGCTTTATTGACAGACAGAACTAAAGCCTTTTCTTTCTCAGTTAAACCGAGTAATTCCTGTATTTGATCAAACTTATTCTGGTACTTACTTTGGTCCAGTAATATTTTGCAATCACTGTTATTAATGATAGCCTGCTTAACCACAGGGGAGGAGATAATATCTTCAACCTCTTGTGTCACCACAATGGCTTCTCCAAAAAATTTGCGTACCGTTTTAAAAAGGTATTTGATGTATTCCGCCATTCCTTCTTTGGCAATGGCTTTCCAGGCCTCTTCAATCAATATCATTTTACGGATGCCTTTCAGCTTCCGCATTTTAGAAATAAACACTTCCATAATGATAATGGTGACAACAGGAAATAAAATCGGATGATCTTTAATGTTATCCAGTTCAAAAACAATGAAGGGTTGTTGTAATAAATCCAGGTTTTCCTTGGCATTAAGCAAATAATCAAATTCACCGCCATTATAATATGGGCGTAGTACATACAGGAAATTGCTCACATCAAAATCCTTATCCTTAACATTATCTCCCAAGAGCACAGTTACAAATTCATCTTTCAGGAATTCATAAAAACTGTCAAAACAGGGAAATAGATCGGGCTGTTTTTCCAGTTTATCAAAATAGAGTTGCAATGCATTGGACAAGGCAACATATTCACTTCGGTTGTACGTTTCATTGTCTTTTTTCCATAAAGCCAGCAACAATGTTTTAATACTTTCTTTTTTTTCTGTATCCAGTACATCACCATATCCGATGTAGAATGGATTAAACCGAATGGGATCCTTTTCTGAATAAGTGAAATAATAGCCATGCACCATATCGCATAAGCCCTTGTAGGAATGTCCTACATCCACCAGTACCACATGGGTACCTTGCTCATAATAAGAGCGTACCATATGATTGGTGAAAAATGATTTACCACTGCCGGAGGGACCTAAAATGAATTTATTGCGGTTGGTGCAGATGCCTTTATTCATAGGCTCGTCTGATATATCTACATGCACCGGCCTTCCTGTCAAACGGTCGCCTAATCTTATACCAATGGGAGATAGGGAGGACCTGTAATTGGTTTCCATATTAAAAAAGCAACAGGCCTGTGGTGAGAATGTATCGAAAGTATCATTCATTGGAAAATCTGCAGCATTGCCTGGTATACCAGCCCAGAATATTTGTGGCGCACCTTCGGTTTCAATTTTCGGAGTGGCATCCATCTGTGTGAGCGCAGAAGAGCAGAGATTACGAATTATTTTAAGTTCATCTCTGTTAGATGTCCATGCAAGAATATTAAAATGTGCTTTTACTGGTAAGCGTTGTTCAGCAATGGCTTCATTTAAAAACTGGTCAGTGGCTTCCTTGGCAATAGTGTTTTCCCTGCTGTATGCTGATAATGATTGTAAACGCAGGCGTTTACTTTCGAGTTTCTGTAAAGTTTTGGGACTGTCTTCAATAAAAACAAATTGATTATAAATATGATTGCAGGAAAGCAGTTGCCCAACAGGTGATGCAAACCCCACACTGAATTTGGTCTTGTCCGTGGAGTATTTATCATAATTGATTCTTGAGCCGCATAGCGCCGGTACAAACTGTGCATCTGCCATAGTATATAGCTGGCAATGATTTTCCCCGATCATCCAGTCGGGATGAAATACAATATCCCTTAAAGTCTCATCATCAGACTGCAGGTTAATATACTGGCTGACTATATTGATCAGTTGATCATTGTTTAATTTTTGTAAAGCCATAAATCCACTGTCTGATAGTATCTTTTCAAACTGCCCGACATGGTTCATAAAATCCTGAAAGTGTTTGGGCTGAATCGTTTCTTCAGGAACCATACTCCTTTTTAACAGGCTGGAGAATACTGAACTGGATACTTTGCGGTTGGCAGGTTTCTTGGTCAGGAAAATATAAGCCTGGTGATCGAGGAAAGGTCTTTCATTAAAAAATCTATCACTGCTGCGGCTGAGAAAACTATTGTCATCTTTAATGAACTGTGGTTTAAAACTGGTTTCTGTGAACCAATCCTGTTTATGTAGAATGGAATGTGGTGGTAATACTTTAATAGCTTTAATCCACGCATGATGCAACGCTTCATATTCTTCATTGCTTAAGGTAAACAGCTCCGGTAACTCGACTTTAAATGCAACTGTAATGTCTCCCATTTTGGAAAGCAATGCATCATGTTCTGCACCATATATCGGTAATAGATCAAAAAGATTTTTCATGGTGCAATGATTTTTTTAATAATTGGATGGAGTAACTCTTAATGACTTTGGGCACCGCTTTACGGGCAATTTTTTTCATTAATCCAAATTCTCCATAGCGGTGACTAAGCCGGTACACATAAAGGAACAATGCTGTACCCAGGGAGACGATTACAAACAGGCAGAAAAAGATATTTATCCCACAGATGTACATGATGGCAAAAATGATCAGCAGCGTAACCAGTCCTCCACCCAGATACCAGATATACTGAGCTTTCAGTCCCCGGAATTCAACCGGTTTGTTGATACCTTTATTGATATTATATACACTGTTACTCATTGTTATACTCTTAAGCTTTGTTTCTTTTTTTTCTCCGGCTCTTTCCTTACCAATAGCCCTTTTCCTTTTTTCTTTTCAGTACCTTCCATTTTAATGACCGGTGTTTCTTTGTGCTCAGTATTATTGCCATTGGCTTGTTTCATTTGGTTCTCCTGGATCTTTATGGTAATTTCCCTTTCCAGTGCTGAAACAGATTTTTTTAATTCCGCCAGCTCTGTTTCCTTTTCAAATGGTTTGGCAATTAAATTTTTTAGCATAGGTATATTCTGTTCCAGTTCAGCAAGGTTCTTCTGATATTTTTCTTTCAGTCCTTCCACACGGTCAATTGCATTTAAGAAATATCTGGCTGCAATCTTCGGGTTATCGGTGTTGATATGTCCCTGGTTCCATGAGTATTTAACTTGGGTCTTTGGACTCTCAGCATAAAATGTGTTGTAATATCGATACATCAATCTGCCATTATCTTCAAGTGCTTCTGATTGTCTTCGGATCATCAGGTTAAAACCATATAGGCTGCCAATCATCTCATCATCTTTGATCGGTGTTTCCGGTTTCCAAGCTGCATTGAGTTGAATAAGCCTTATGCCTATAGCTTCAGCATCTGCTAACTGATGTCCCTGAAGTTTAATCGGATTTGATTTGCTGCCATCAGGTTCAAATGACTGCTGTTTCTTATAGCTATTTTCATCATGGATAAGTTTATCAAGAAAGTCCTTTGTTGAAGCCGCTTCCTTTTGTAAATGCTCTAATTGGAAACCTGCTCTTACTGATTCTTTATGATGTGCACTGCGCAAAGATTCCAATACTGCAATTTTCTTTTCCATTTTAGATTTTTCCAGTAGGGAAGTGTCGCCGGAAAGAATGGCGATATATTCTGAAAAATTCATGCCGCTCTTTTCATCAATGGAACCTTCATCAATTGTCCGCACATTAAGCGAACAGTTTTTCATTTGTGAAATAAAGGTTTGCTTATTCTTCAACAAGTTGAACTTATAATTATCCAGCGATTGCTCAACAGCGTAGATATAATTTTTAACCTTATTATCATAGAATTCTTTAGCAATGAAATTTCCCTGCCTGCCACCACGACCGCTTCTTTGTACCAGTTCCGATGGCTTCCATGGAATATCCAGGTGATGCATCCCAACAATACGTTGTTGTACATTCAAACCGGTACCTGCTTTTTCTGTACTGCCAAATAAAAACCTGATTTCCCCTGCATTCATTTTTCGGAACAGTTCAGGCTTCTGCCGGTCTGTCCAGTCATGAATAAAACTGATCTGGCTTGCAGGTATATTATATTGGTTAATTAAATTTTCTTTAAGCGCATCGTAAATATTGAACTCATCAGGTTTGGGGGTACCAATATCACTGAATACGATTTGCGTGCCTTTATGTGCTGTACTCTGATGATATAACTCCACCAGCTTTGCTGCGCAGACATTTACTTTACTGTTGGGATGATCTTTATATTTAAAGGGATCAATAAGCCGCATATCCGCGGCCATTTTCTTGGCGTAGTTGGTAGCGATCAGCATTCTGCCCTTGTCTTCTTCGGGAGTTAATTTTGACCGGCCAATCAATTCCGCATCTCCTGTTTTTGCAAAAGCCATCAGGTTTTTAATAAAGGCCTGCTGATCGGGGGTAGGTTTAATATTGATTAAATGTTCATCCAGTTCTGGTTTATCCAGATTGATGTGTTGCGCCGTTTTATAATCAGTGATCTCATTATAGAATAAAGCGAGTTCAGGTACTTTAATAAAATGACGAAACCTTTCCTTGGCAATAATTTCGTTCGTAACAGAAAATTCAAAGTCCACGGTTTTTTTAGCAAACACTGCAGCCCATGCATCAAAGTTTTCAATTTGCTGGCGCTTCATTTCTTTTGGCCGCAAATATTTAAACAGTAAATACATTTCTGTAAGGCTGTTGGAGATAGGTGTGCCCGATAAAAATGTAACACAAAGATCTGCATCAAATTTTGTTTGCAGTTCCCGGACAGCGAACAGCATATTGAGTGCCTTCTGACTGCCTGCTAAATTTCCCAGGCCGGCCACCCTTTCATGGCGGGTGGTAAAAGTCAGGTTCTTGTATTTATGAGATTCATCCACAAACAAATGATCCACTCCCAACGATCTGAAATTGATGTCTTCATCTTTTTTAGATTCGATATCTTTTGCAAGGCTCAGCAATTTGATCGCCAGATTTGATTTACGTATTTCCAAGCCCTTTAACATCCTTCGGGAAACTTCCCCACCCAGGGACTTAACAGTGTGCAGATCCCGTTCTACATTATCCAGTTCCGTTTCGAAAATTTGTTTTTGTATATCCGGGCTTTGAGGGATTTTTCCAAACTGGTCATGGGTCAGAATAATACAGTCCCAATTATTGTTTTTTATTTCATGGAATAGCCGCACTCTCTTGGCAGGTGTAAAGTCATTTTCACCCGGAGCCAATATTCTAGCCTTAGGGTAGGCTTTTTGGTAAGTCTCTTTAATCTGGTCTACATTGGCTTTTAGCGCTAGTATCATGGGCTTGTTAACTATCTGGAGCCTTTTCATTTCATGAGCGGCAACAATCATGGTAAGTGTTTTGCCCAAGCCCACTTCATGATCTATTAAGGCACCACGGTTTTGAACCACCCGCCAGACAGAGCTTTTTTGGGAACTGTATAAATCTTCAATGCCTAATCGTTGTTTATCCAGTCCGGGGAATTGTAAATGGTTACCATTGTATTCCCTTAATACATAACAATTGAAAGTGTCGTTATAAAGTGCTTCGATTGTTTTTTTATCATCAGAAGGTAATTGATTCAGCCATTCTGTAAAATGGTTCCTGATGGATTCTATTTTCCCATGTGCCAGCTGAATGGCTTCATTATCTGCTACCCGTATTTTTTTTCCACCCATATCCACTTCATAAGTATAAAATGGTGTAGTGTTTTCAAGTGCATGTTCCAAAATAACAGGTCCGTAGGTAGTACTTCCGCTCTTGGTGGTTACTGCATATTCCTGGTTGGTCTTTGCATTGCCACTGTCTGCTTTTACTTTAAAAGTATCCAGCGAAGAAAAATAATTAACGGTGGTATTAGTTTCAAAAAGCGCTGTTGCAAATTGATTATAATACTCTGCCGGTATCCACCTTTCCCCTAAATTGAAATCAAGTAATTCAAAAGGTATTCTTTCCGGCTGAATTTTTTCCAGGGCTGATAGACTGCGTTGCAATTGAAGATTATCGGGATGCTGTAACAGAGCGTCCTGGGTAAGCCTTAATTTGTTTACGACATTTCCACTGAGAAACAGGTCAGCGGTTTCCCATTTTGTATTAATGGGATTGATGAAAATATGATCGCCCAATTGGACGATGGCCTCCTCTTTTGTACTTCCAATTGCCGCTGCAATAAAGTCCAGGTCAACAGTTCCTTTATCATTAAGGCTTTTAGCTAATGCTTCTGTTGGATTTTCGGTATGAAAAGCAATTTTCTTTTCAATCAGTGATTGGGTAAGAATATCCGATTTTAAATATTGATTTCCTTCCTTTCTTTCCAGTGAAGCCAGAACAAGAAAACCAAAAGCTTCATCCTTTAAAATCCGCTGGCGGTTAGTAGAAGCATTCAACATACCAAAACCTTTTACCATGGCATCATAGGATTCATTGAGATCTTTTCTCAGTGCAGGGTATTCTGTATTTTCGGTAGCTTCTTTATCTGCTAGTAATAAATAGCTATCCCTTAGCGCAGTATACTGTTGATAGAAACCAATGTCTTTCCTGTCATTTAGGCTCGGCAGAAATACCGGTCTATCATTGTCAGATGCAGAATAAGATACAAAGCCTACTCTTTGGTCATGAACAATCAATGTTCCTTCTTTATAATAAGGATTCACGTTGCTCAATTGCGGCAACTTCGTATCAAGGGTAATCATAAATTTTCCTTCACCTTCTGCGAAAAAACTGTGTTCGTATTGTTGCAGATGTTTGGGTAGTGCTCTAAGTTGGTGTTGCAATCCTGCAGCGCTCATCCAGTTGGCAGGAAATTGAATTTCTTCCAGATTGGAATATAGCTTGTAGGCAAATCCTTTAAAATCCTGTGCCTTTGCTGCAATCAGCACAATGCTTTCATGATCGAGGTTGTCTTCAGTTCTGACGATGGCTAAAAGCCTTGCTGTTCTTTTATCTATAACTGTTGCATCTGCAGCATGGATATAGGCAATCGCCCTGTTTATATTTTCTGCGGGACCCGTATCAAATAAACCTAGTTGGTGCACGCTGCCATCTGCTTTGTTTTCAGGCATGGGCAGATAGGTAAGCAATTTGCGGGCATCATTATTCAATTGTAGGGCAGAGGTGTTAAATAATTCCCGGTTGAACCGATGCACAATACCTCTTGTTATTTCAGTCTCTATTTTTTCGCCAATACCATTGATGTCTCCATGTTGCCAAATGGTTTGTGCAGCCTTACCATATTGATTTTGTCCTGCTTTGATTTCATCTCCTGCAATAATTTCCGGGTGTTGGTCGATGTATTGATTCAGGGAATATTTCCCAAACTCATTTTCTTTTTCTGTTGTTCTTGTCAGTAAAATTTCCTCTGCTGATAAATTATTTTTGTTGCTGTTTTTTTGAACGACCAGTAAATGACTGGGTGCTTCTGTGTTTCCGGTGTCTTTCATCAGGTTATCCGGCAATACATTCAGGGCTACAAAATCAGCATTTGCAAATAGGTATTCCCTGATGGTTTGATTGGAAGGTGTGTTTAAAAAACTATCAGTAGTGACATAAGCCAGTAAACCGCCTTCTTTGATTTTATCAAGGCCTTTTGAGAAAAAATAATTATGTATTTTATCAGTACCTTCTTTAAAGGCCAGCGTTGGATCAAATACCTGGAAATTACCAAAAGGGATATTACTTACAATGCAATCAAATTTTCCATTCTCATTATTAGAAGTTTCTTCAAAAGCTTTTACCTGCACAGCAATTGGAACTGGTATCGAACTGCCAAGGGCAGTCAATACCCGTCCCGATAGAATATCTTTTTCTACTGCTGTAATATTTTCAAGTGCAGGAAATGCTGTTGCAGCTTCGCTTACAAAAACACCTGCGCCACTGCTGGGTTCGTATATGTTTTTAGGTTTAATACCCTGATGTTTTAAAGTGTCGAATAAAGTCCGGGGAATTATTTCGGGTGTATAGAAAGCAGTGAGTATGCTATTCTTTAAAGTGTCTATTGTTTGTTTATATTCTGCTTCGTTCAAATGTTGTTGCAGTAACTCATGCAATGCTATGATTTGCGGATGGAGTTTAAGGTCTTCTTTAGATGCATTGAGTTTGATCCATTCTTCCTTTTTTGCATTGGGAAATAAAATGGCCTTTATCCCGCCAAAACCGGAATAGGCTTTTAATACCTTCACCTGTTCAGGTGAAAGTATATCGCCGGACTTCCATGTTAATGCAATTTTAAGTGCATCAATATTTTGGCGTAAATGCTGGTGACTGTTGTAACTCATTATCCACGTTTTCTTTTACACTGTTACTTTCCAAATACTCACTTACCGCACCCATGATATTATACCTCAAAAAGAGATCGTCTTCGTTTGCCTGCGTAAAACCTATTTCATCGAATACCTGCTTGCAATACCCGATAATGTTAATGATTTCAGTTTGCAACAGGGGAGTGTCACAGAGTAACTGAAATTCCTTTTCAAATTCTTCTTCCAATATTCCCCGGATATAATTATACCTGGATGGTTTCAGGTCCTGTGTTAAAATATCCAGGCAGGTTTCTTCAATAATATAATCAGGCTGGCTCTTTCCACGCTGAGACATCAATGCTTTTACTGTATTTACTTTTTCAGTTAAATACGTAGTCAACTGCCTTTCCTGTTCCAACTCGAACAATAGTTCAGGATTGTTTAGACTGATGTAGCGTTGTAATTTTTGAAGCAAAATTTCTTGCATGATATTAGTTTAGATTCCAAAGAAGCTTTTGATCACTGTTGCAACCACTACCAGGAAAACACAACTGCCAAACCAGGCCGCTGCAACCTTGCCGGTATCATGATCACCACTGTTCCATTTCTGGTATACTTTAACAGCACCAATTAATCCCACTACTGCACCCACCGCATACATCAGGTTGGTACCTGCTGCGAAATAGCCACGCACTTTAGTGTTGGCTTCATTTATACCAGCATTACCATCCTGGGCTTTTACTACTATGTTTAACATCAGCAACAGCAGTCCGGTTGAAAATACTTTTGCTTTTTTACAAATCACTTTGAATACACTTCTCGTCTTTTTCATTTTACACAATTTTTAATGATAAATAATGTAGAAAGCTCCATCCCTATATCATACTCACTAACCCATCTTTATTCACAGGGATGGAGCAACATAAACCCTCAACCATTCCACAACATGCCTGCCTCTTCATCACTTAATACGATAGAACAATTATTTTCGCAAGCACTAATAATTGTTTTAGTTATCTCTGGTTGTAATATGGAATCTTTTAATACAGCATATTTTTTTAAAAGCAATTGCAGCCCATATTGCAGCTCTGTTTTGTTATAGTCAGCACCAGCTGATGCCGCGTAGGCTATTATCTCATCCTCCAGGTTTGCGCCCAGTGTGTTGATATCGCCGGATGCTTGTTCTTGTTTTGTAAAAGATCCGGTTTGATTTTTGAATGAGACTTGCTGGCGAAATAGCATGGCCATATTCTGTCTGTAGTAAAGCAATAAAATTGCAACGTAATAGATAGCCAGTAACACTGCACTTACAGTAAAATAAGTTTGCCAGGAAATTGATTGCAACATAAAAAATATTTTAGTGATTAATTTCTTAAAGCAAAAATAATATCTCAAATTCCTCTTTTCACTCCCAACCCTCCATATAGCCCATTTAACTAACTGATACATATAGGAGATAAATTTTAAAAAAATATTTTTCTTATCCGATCTTTCTGCTCAGGTGCAATAACTTCATCAAAATATCGTACACGGTACGTTTGGTGTTAGCTTCAATTTTGTAATATTTACCGTGCAGATGTCCATAAGAAAAATTTTCTTTGTGCATCGTAGTAAAATTATTAGCTACTACTTTTAATAATTCAGACTGATTGGTATTGGTGATGAGTTGTTCTTCTTTAAGCAGGCGGAATAGCAGGGCCAGTTGAGGTACTGAAAGAGCAGTATGTATCTTGGTTTCCGTTCCAGTTACAACCGGACTTGATGAAATAATAGTTTGTTCCATTTCATGAAAATAAATTTCTTCATTGAGCCAGTTGACGATTTGTTCCTTCAGTCCCGGCAGTTCAGGATATAAAATATGATCAGGTTTGACCGTTACCTGGTTGGCTTCCTTTAATTGGTATTTTAGTATCCTTAATTTTCCATGTACTGATTCTTCTTCAGCAACCAATAAGTCCAATTCATTGACATAATACAGGCTGATATCAGGATGATTATAATCCAGGCTCACCAGTATTTTTTTTAGTGTTACTGCAATATCTTCCTGTGCGGCTGTAACATCAAAGGCTAAAAATTCATTCGTCGCTGTTTTGATATATTGCGCTTGTTCGTAAGAAACGATGTCACCGCTTACAAAATTTTCCAGCGGTTGAAGTATTAATTTTATCAGTTTATCATTAATGACGGTGCGTTTTAATGCTGCTGCAATCGTTTCAATTTTAGGTAGTATTTCTTTGCATGTATGCTCTATTTTGATACAAGGCATTTTTTGTTTTATGTTAAAATACCTGGCATAATGCACCTGCAAAAAGCAAAGCAGTTCATTAAGGTGATCAAAAAGGTATTTGGAAAGTTCCCAATATTCATCCTGTTTTTTTATTCCTTTCCGGTACACATGCAACTGATCCATCAGGCGGATAAAGACTGACTGGTATTTATCAATTAATAATTGTAATACCTTTTCTTCGCTGGCATTAAATACTTCTTCCATAATGTGCAGCCTGATCTTTTCTTTTTCCTCATTACATTCCAGGATGATGCTGCCTATATCATCCCGCTTTATCGTATTGTTCAGCTTATTGCAGGAAGAAATAGAGGTAATGATCTGGTCAAATTTTTCTATGGTATAATTCATAAACTCTTTTTATATGTGCTATAATTGCCTTTGATTGGTGAGCCGGTTTACTGCAGTAGGAAGAGTTGACCACAAATTATCAGATGTAACCTTTTTTTAGTTTATCAAACGGGAGTTTATTTTGCCGAAATCAAGCCGAAATATCACAAACTATTAATTTCGTGTGTTTTTTAGCTAATTCCTATTGAAACTCACAGCCACATTGCATTTACTGCTAATAACCATGAAGAAATCAAGTCGAAATCAAGGTGGAAAACAAGCCGAAATAAAGGCATGGATAGTATTTAATAACTTGATACTTTCATTAATTTTCAAATTCAGTATTTTTGAACTATGGAATTAAAGTATTTACTGGCACTCAAAGAATCTGAAAATAAGGTTGAATTCAAAGCTGCCCGTAATAACTTTAAATACGCCGGAGGCGATAATAAAGAGCCAAAGGATCGCCGTCATTGTGTATTAGGGTATGTGATTGCCTTTTGTAATGAAGGCGGTGGTATGCTGGTTTTAGGAGTAGATGATAAACATCCCCATACTGTTGTAGGTTCTAACTTTGCAGAAGGATTAGAAGGTAATCTTTGCGATCAGATTTATTCAGACATTGGTATAAGGGTGGAAACTGAAGTTTTACAACAGGATGGGAAAAGAGTTTTAATAATAAAAATACCCAGCCGTCCGATTGGGAAGTTGATGAAATTTGAAGGGGTTCCGTTAATGAGGATTGGAGAAAGTTTACGGGAGATGTCTGATCAGGAAATGCTCAAAATTCTTTCTGAACAGGAGCCTGATTTTTCTGCTACAATTTGCGAAGGGTTAACAATTGGAGATTTGGATGAATTCTCGTTGCATGCAATGGCAGAAAGATATGCGGCTAAACAAAATAACAATGATTTCCTTTCTTTACCTCTTGAGCAAAGCCTTTCAGATTTAGATTTGTCAAAGAATGGGAAACTCACTTATGCAGCACTTATATTAGTTGGTAAAGATGAAGCATTGAAAAAATTTCTACCTCAAAGTGCTATTAACCTTGAATACCGTGTAAACAAAGATTCTATTCATTATGATGACCGGCTAATTGCTAGCCATTCGGTGTTTAAAAATATTGATATCGTATGGGATCATATCAATTTACGTAACGGAAAATTTCCCATTCAGCAAGGGCCATATATTCTTGACATTCCCTTTTTAAATGAAGAGGTAGTTCGGGAATCTGTAAACAATGCAATTGTTCACAGAGATTATCACCTGCAGTCGGAGATTGTTATCAAACAATCTAATAACAGCCTTGATGTAATTAGCCCCGGAGGATTTCCTTTAGGTGTTTCTGCTGAAAATATTTTAACGGTTAATAGTACCCCAAGAAACAGGTTATTAGCTGATATACTTTTAAAAACGGGAGTGGTTGAACGCTCAGGGCAGGGCGTTGATAAACTTTTTAAAAACACTATCCAGGAAGCTAAAGGCAGCCCTGATTATTTAAGATCAGATAGTTTTCAGGTGCATTTACATATTCCAACTATCGTACAGGATAAAGCATTTGTTTTATTTATCGAATACATACAAAAGGAAATTAAGGTCGATTTGTCTTTGATGGAAGTTTTGACATTGGAAAAAATCCGGCAAAAAGTTGATAAGTCTGAACTTGATCATAACACAGTAAAAACCTTGCATGACAAAAATTTAATCGAACTCATTGGTCGTACTCATGCAAAAGGGTACATGTTGTCTAAAATGTATTTTTCTTTCACTAATCAACCAGCGGCATATACAAAACAAAAAGATCCTGACATCAGTAATATATGGCTGCAAGTCTTCAACCACATGTCGAAATTTAAGAAAGCAAAAATACTTGACTTTGAATCCTTATTTGAAGGAATACTTACCCGTGAGCAAGTGAAATATTATATCTATCTTTTTGTAGATGCTGGTATTTTAAACCGAAAAGGCGTTAGCCGGGGAACCTATTATGAACTCTCGGCAGAACTTTTAAAACATGATAATCCTCTTCAGTTAGGATTAGAAAAATTGAAGGATATACCGGATAGCACATCGTCATAATTGACGATGATGCCACATAAATCCCACACAATTGCGATATCGCAACCATTGTTTATAAATTACTTGTAATTATAAATAATTGACAATCAATTAATATTTTAATAATTCAGTATTATTTTAGTTCCCACAAATAGCCACATAAACCGCACTAAACACCATCAAACCTTAACAAACCGCCATAAAACCGTGAGTAACTATAGGGCTAATACCCTCTTTTTTGATATAATTAATTGATAATTAATAATTTATGATATTTGGTGGTTTTTCTTGATTTTGCTAGAAATCACCTGAAATCCTTATTGGGTAAGGGTTTTAGGGGGGGTAGGAGAGTTTTACTTGTTTACAATAACGTTCATTTGATATGACACCAAAAACCTATTACTTAAAATTGTAAGGAGCTTACAATTTACGGGGTATAAAACCAAAATTATTATTATATTTATAGAACTATAAACCCTTATAAAACCTTTACTAATCTGCTATGGGACATGAAAGAGTTGGTTTTTTACCAAAATCAAAATCATGGAATAAAGTTGTAGAGTCAATACATGGCTATTCTGAAGCAACGCCTGATGTTTCTATAATTGCAGAACAGGCCTTAAAAAATATTCGCCAAAAATTTCTTGCCTTAAATACAGATTTAAGTTTTCTTGCTTCTTTTAAATGTCTTGTTGTACTTTCTTATGCGAATAAAGCTGAAAATCCAATTGGGTTTTTGAGCGAAAATGGGATTGGGGTTAATGAAAATGGAAGTCTATTTCAACTTACATCTGCCACCCAAAAATGGATGGAAAAGCAAAGCGGTTCAAAAGAGTATAATACTTTAGCTACCAAAGCGCTTGTTGATACCATTAATAACTGGGTTAAAACTAATCAGCCTGGCGCAAGTTTGTTTGGAAAAAATGAAAGCATCCTTGCATCATGGGAAAAAGCTACAAATGGAGCAGGGTTTTGTGAAGTAAGCCGTGATTATTTTTCACGTTTCACTACTAACTATTTATCTTATTTTTTAGACAGAGCCGCTTCAGCTCAAATTGATTCTATTACTGAACGGAATCAGTTTTCCGATTCCATAAAGAACCATATCTCAGAAATATCTACACATGCTTTTGAGACCTCCAAAATTGCACAGTCTTTTGCAGCTGGCTGGTTTAACAGCAATGCCAAAACTGAGTTTCCTTCAGACAAAAAAATTAAAGGCTTTCTGGGTATAGTAACCAAGAAGTTTCACGATGAATTTTCAAGGGAGGGGCGTGGCAAAAAGTAATTTTAAACATATAGCCCTATGCAATGGCGCTACTTTACCTAAGGGTTTAAAGGTAAAGGGCGATAAAGTCTGGCATTTAACTGATGACGCAGGGAAAGCTGTCTTTGGTACAATTCTCTTGGAGAAATTTGTAAACCAGGTAAGCCATATACCGGATAGAGTTAAAGATCTTTTAGAGATAGCTGGGAATCTTTTTATTATAGATCGGAAAGTTGGAAGAGGTACATCGAATTCTATTGAATTTGATGGCTGGTCCCGAACGATTCATTTTATAATGAAAGTCAGGGATGGTAAATTCTGGATGCAGGAAACAACAAGAAATTTGTTATCAGAAGCGGTAACCTTCATGACCGGGGATTATGAATATCAATTTCTTTTCCAGGACGGTTATCCAAGTACTGCATTTAATTTATTTGACCAGTCTGGTATTTCAGTTGGATTAGACGACGGGAAAAAGCATATTGCACTTTTTTCAGGCGGACTGGACTCCTTTACCGGTGCAGTTGATTTTTTGGAAAATAATCCGAATAGTAAATTATTTCTTATAAGCCATACCTCCGGTAATCCAAGCACTAAAGCTACACAACAACGTATTTACAAATTACTTGAGGAGCTTTATCCACAGAGAACTACCTGGTACAAATTTAAATGCCACATGACAGGCGTAAGAGCGGTGGAAGAAAGCCAAAGAACTAGAAGTATACTTTACTCGTCGGTTGCCTATGCACTTAGTAGTATTTTTAAGGAAGATTCATTTACCTTTTTTGAAAATGGTGTTACGTCTTTAAATTTCCCCAAAAGGGCAGACATGATCAATGCCAGATCAAGCAGGACTACACATCCAAGAACTATTTGGCATCTTAAAAATTTCTTGACTCATTTGCATGGAAAGCCATTTGAAATCAAACATCCTTATTTGCTTTTAACTAAAACAGATGTTATTGCAAAGCTTAAAACGTTTGATAAAAATCAGTATATAAATAATACGGTTTCTTGCTCTGTTGCCTTAAAAAAGGATGGCAACTTTACTCATTGTGGCACCTGCTCACAATGCGTAGATAGAAGATTTGCAATGCATGCCAGCCAGTTGGAAGAAGACGATGGGCAAGGTATTTACACTAAGAATTTCATTCTTGATAAAATAGATGATAATGCAGACAGGTTAACTATTCTAGATCATGTCAGACAGGCAATGAAATTTAAGGACACTACTGAGGATGGATTTTATATTGACATGGCTGCTGAACTAGGCAATTTGCTCGAGTATATGAATACTGATGAAGAGGCAGCTTTTAACTTGCTATATGATTTATGTAAAAGGCACGGACAACAGATACATGCAGCTATATTGAGGATGAGAAATGTTTATGATGATCCTTTTACTCAAATTACTAAAGGTTCATTCCTTGATATTATAAATGAGAAAGAATATCTGAAACCTGAAGCAAAACTACTTTGCGAAAAGATAAAAAAGAAACTGGATGAAGCTTTACCAATAATGTTCCGAAAAAATCTTCCTAAAGATGAAAATGATTTAAATGATAAGATTAATGGTATTATAAATGGAGAAGCAGAACAATATGGCAGAGAGTTTCCATCCATACAATTTTCCTCTATACGCACAGTTGTTGATCATAGTTTTGCTTCAAATAATCTCTTAATAGAAAGTAAATATCTTAGAGGGAATACAGGAGAGCGGGTTGCTACAGACGGTATAAGTGCAGACCTAATCAAATATCCTTCAGAATCTCATTTGTTGTTTTTATTGTATGATCCAGAAAGAAAAATTTCAAGTGATAATTTATTGATCCAAACTTATGAACAAAAGCGGAATAATGTTACAGTATATATATTCCGTTAAAGCAACCTAACAGTTTACATTCAAGACCTCAAAAATTATTAAGGGGATTAAAAAATTTGGAGTTACTTATTCTTCAATTTCAAAATCTAATAGCTTCTTTGGGTGAATTTCTAATCCTTTTGATAATTCTAAGATAGTTAAGAGTGTTATATTAAACTCTCCTTTTTCAATTTTGCCTATATTACTGTGATCAACATTACAGGAAGCTGCAAGTTCACGCAGGCTTACTCCTTTTTTCTCTCTAATTTTTTTTAAATTTTTTCCGAAACTCTTTAAAAAATCATTAGAATTTATCTCGTCCATTTCAAATCTATTTAAAGAAACGAAAAGGTCATTGATATGCGTAAATTAAGTGTGGGTAAGTATACCCACAAATTAAAATATTTCGTATATTAGCTGAAATTTTTAATGAATTGACTAAGTAAACTTAGTAATGCATAAATTAGCGATTTAGGAAATCGAATTAATGCATTCTCTTAGGGTCTCGTACTGAAACGTCGGAAATTTCAATACACACGAGGCGATAAGTAGAATGCCCACGTCTTTGGCGTGGGCTCTCTTATTCGTGTGTAAGGCCTCCGACGGCCTCAGTACGGTAAGTTGGGTCTACGCCATTTTTGTTTAGCCAACTGGCTACACTGAACAGCAGGACTCCTGGTAAATCAGAAGCATCATTCGAACACATCCCACCAGATAACTTCAGACTCCTTTTAGTTTATTGACTTGTACCGCTTTATTGCTGTTATATCCTTTGAAATCTCATCCTTGTAATAACACTATTCCAATTGAATAGGCTTAAACAAACTTTATGCAAATGGTTAGTAAGGAAAATACTGCTGCCTGGTTATACTATCATCCGCTGCTGGTGCGCTATGCCAGGAGAATTGTTAATGATCAGGAAACTGCTGCAGTGCTGGTAAAAAAGGTATTGGCAGATCAGTTTGTACTGGATGGTTTGCAGGAAACTGAACGGTTGCGCCAGTTATTAAAAACAGATACGCTTCACAGTTGCTGCTGCTATACACAAGTCCAGATATTTGATCGTTCACCGGTAAAATTGCCGCTCAGATAATTATTCCTATGAGAAATGTATACTATAACCCTTTTATTAGTTGGCTCAAAACCCTATATGAGCGCAAACCCAAGAACCCCACCTGATATAGCCCTGACCATAGTATTTTAATTTATTAACTCAAGTAAAAACGATTGCAATGAAATGCTTCTATTGCTTAATACTATTGTTATGCCCATTCGGCAGCTTTGCTGCAAATCCCCCCTTTAAAGCTTTAAAGGTTGGCGATAAAGTACCGGATATTTATTTTGAAAATATTATACATAGTACTGCTCATAAAGCCAATTTATACAGTTTTAAAAAGAAACTGATGATTCTTAATTTCTGGGCCACTACCTGCGGCACCTGCATTCATAAATTGCCCCTGCTGGATTCGATGCAGGCGCAGTATCCGGTAGACCTTTCGGTTTTGCTAATTAATTCTTCTGTATCGGATACAAAGGAAAAAGTAGAAAAATTATTTAAGCGCATCACCAATGGGGATGCAAGAGGTTTCGGGTTGCCTGTGATAATAGGGGACACGATTGCTAACCAACTCTTCCGGCATAAATATGTACCTCATTATGCATGGCTAAATGCCGACTTCACCATTGCGGCCATAACTGGTTCCGAAGACTTGGTGGCTGAAAAAATCCAGTCCTTTATTGAGGGCAAAAAAGTGACTTTTTTCAATAAAGAGGATATGGAAGATTTTAAACCCGGCAATCCATTATTCATTGCAGGAAATGGAGGTAATGGAAGTCAGGTGATGGCACGTACCACATGGAGCAATTTTATCAGTGGGCTTCCTACTGGTACCTATGTTGGTAAGGATAAGGACAGCAAAATTAACAAGCTGCTCTTTACTAATTATCCACTATTGAATTTGATCCTTTATGCTTATGATATAAAATCCGGTGGATTTAATATTCAGATGGAACCAGATGTCAGCAGGAATTTATCATTGGAAGGGCAACCAGATGACTGGATAGCAGCGCACAGTTTTACCTATGAACTGATCACGCCGCCAGTGTCACTGCACACTGCAAAACAATGGATGCAGCAGGACCTGCTGCGCCAATTTGGTTACAGCGTCAGCTGCAAAATTGTTCCGGTTAATTGCTGGGTGATTCAAACTGATACTTTGCTGTTAAAAGCCTACAAATCAAAGGGTGGTAACAAAACAAATAATCTGGCAGATTCTGACAGGCCTTTTTTGCACAACCGTCCCGTGAGTGATATCATGGAGTTCTTTCAACGGCAAGTTTCCATACCAGTGGTGAATGAAGCAGCACCGCTACTGATAGATATTGAACTGCCTGCCTACAACTCATTTAATGTAAAAACATTTGCTGCTCTTCTTGCACGCTTTGGTATTTACCTGAGGGAAGAACGGCGCAATCTTACTCAGTATTTTATTTTTCATCAACCAAACTAATGCACATGAATAAATTATTTTTAAGCAGCTTCCTGTTTTTTTGCTGCAACCTGCTGTTTGCACAAGATGCAATCATTCAGGGCAAAGTGCTTGCCTACGGCAACGGTGAGCCATTGGGAAATATCGTGATAAAATTAAAAAATAGTAAACGGGTAATGGTGACTAATCCGTCCGGCGCTTTTAGTTTCCGGCTTTCCGGCCTTGACACCATGGAAATCGATAATATGAATTACCAGCGTTTTCGCATAACTGTTAGTAGCAGTACTCAGGTGCCGCTAATTATCCGGTTGATACCTATGGAGAAAATGATGGATGAGGTAGTAGTGAATACCGGCTACCAATCTGTTCCAAAAGAGCGGGCAACCGGGTCCTTTGTTGCCATCAATAAAGATTTATTTAATCAGCAATCTGGAACTACAGTTTTAGACCGTCTGGAAAACATCAGCAACGGATTGTATGTAGATCGAAAAACAAATGGGAATAGCAAAATTGTGATCAGGGGCTTAAGTACTATCCAGGGGCCAAGGGCACCACTGATTGTACTGGATGATTTTCCTTACGAAGGTGACCTGCAGAATATTAAACCGGAAGATGTAGAGAGTATCAGCATTTTAAAAGATGCCGCTGCCGCCTCCATTTGGGGTACCAGGGCAGGTAATGGTGTAATTGTAATCACTACAAAGAAGGGTAAATACAATCAGCCTATCCGGGTTGAACTGAGTAGTAATGTTCTGATTACTGATGCACCTGATTTGTCGACCCAGCAAACTATTCGTCCAGCTGACTTTGCTTCAGTGGAACAATTTCTCTATGCAAAAGGATTTTATAACAGCCAGTTAAATTCGACACCATGGCTGGCGGTATCACCTGTAGTGGAATTATTAAGGCAAAGAGATAAAGGCATTATTACGTCTGCACAGGCAGATGCTGCGATTAATATACTCGCTTCCCATGACCTTAAGGACGATTTTAATAAGTACGTGTATCAACGGGGGATTAATTTTCAGCAGGCAATTACTGTAAAGGGAGGAACGAAGAATATGAACTGGAATCTTTCTGGTGGCTGGGACAAAAATTCAGGAGTACTAGATAATCAATACAACAGAATAAACCTACGCAGCAGTCAATCATTCCGGCTGACCGATCGACTGGAGTTAACTACCGGAATAGATTATACGCAGAGTACTACGCAAAGCGGACGTTTGGGCTTTGGACAGTTACGTCCTTTTAATGGTTTACTTCCCGCTTATACCAGCCTCGCCGATGCCAACGGAAATGCGGTGCCTGTAATGTACCAGTACCGTAAAACCTATACTGATACGGTGGGTGGCGGAGTCCTACCAGACTGGAACTGGTATCCCCTCACAGATTATGCCAATACCAGGAGTACTGGTAAACTCCAGGCAATGATGGCTAATACAGGGCTTTCCTATAAGATGAGCAAAACATTTTCACTGAATCTGAAATATCAATATGGCCGGCAACAAAATACAGATGCTGTGTTATATAGCCCGGACAGTTATTTTGCCCGGAATTTTGTGAACAGCTATACTGTGATCAACCGAGCCAACGGCAAACTCACCTATAATGTACCGCAGGGAGGTATACTGGACCAGGGTAATGGAACACTGGAAACACAAAATGTAAGAGGGATGCTGAACTATAGTAAAAGTTCGGCTAAGAACGATATTACAGCCATTGCCGGGGCTGAATACAGGCAGGTAAAAAACAACTACAGCAGTTACAGGTTTTACGGCTATGATCCTGATCTGCTCACCTATGGTACGGTGGATTATAAAACGGCATTTCCCAATTTGCTTACCCGCAGCAGTAGTCAAATACCCGCAAACATGAGCGTATCACAAACACTAAACCGGTACATTTCATTTTTCGCCAACGGGGTTTATACGTTTAAAAAAAAGTATACGGTTTCAGCAAGTGCAAGGCGTGATGCTTCTAATCTTTTTGGTGTTTCAGCCAATAACCGTTGGTCACCCTTATGGTCAACTGGTGCATCGTGGGACATAGGAAAGGAGACATTTTTCAGGGTGCCTGTAAGCAACTCATTAAAGCTACGGGTAAGCTATGGGGTGAGTGGTAATGCTGACCCTTCTAAATCTGCTGTTACTACGTTATTGGTAACAGGAAATTCTGCATATACCCAAACGCAGGAGGCGAGGATCACACAGTTCAAAAATGCTGAACTGGGCTGGGAAAAGGTAAAAATGCTCAACCTGGGTATTGATTTCGGCCTTTGGAATAACCGTCTTCGTGGAACGGTGGAATATTATTATAAAAAAGGCCTTGACCTGTTTGGAACGCAACCCATCGATTATACGGGACTGGCATTTGACAGGGTAACAAAAAATGTAGCTGCGATTTCGGGGCATGGATGGGATATTAGTTTGAACAGTCAGAATATTAAAGGTGTATTGTCATGGAACACCATGCTCAACCTGAACTTTAATAAAGACCGGGTAGTCAAAAACTACCTGGTCAACCAACAAGGCAGTAACTATACTTTGGGGGGTGCTATATCTGCCGTAGAAGGCCATCCTGTATTTGCACTGTACGATTATAAATGGGCAGGGCTCGACCCTGCTACCGGCGACCCGATGGGTGTATACCAGGGCGCATCCAGTAAAAATTACACGGCTATTACAGGGAGCGGTACACTAATTGCAGATATGCAGTATATCGGCCCTAGTTTACCCACTGCCGTTATTTCACTGGGCAATACTTTTATTTGGAAAAACTTTTCATTGAATGTTAATATCACCGGAAAGTTTGGTGCCTGGTTCCAGCGCAGCTCTGTTAACTATGGCAATCTTTTTAATAACAGGGATGGCCATACAGATTATTCATTAAGATGGCAACAGCCGGGAGATGAGTTGCACACGACCATTCCTTCCATGATTTATCCATTCAATCTGCGGCGTGATAATTTTTATACTTACTCCTCCGTTCTTGCCACCAGGGGAGATTTTATCAGGTTACAGTATATCACCCTGGGGTATGACCTCAAAAGAAAACAGGGAAATAAGTCTCCTTTTGAAAGCATACAATTCTACATGAATGCCAATAACCTGGGCTTGCTTTGGAGGGCTAATCAATTTAATATAGATCCTGAATACAGCAACACCATTCCTCCTTCGATGAATCTGGCGATTGGTGTAAGGGCTGCTTTTTAACCATTAAAAATTTTATTATGCACTTTTATAAAATAAAAATTATAGGAATGTTTTTGCTGATATCGTTGCTAATATTATCCTGCAAAAAACAACTGGAGGTAAAGCCGGATGCCAAATTGGTAACACCGCAAAAATTATCTGATCTGCAAGCCTTGCTCGACTATGATCCATACATGGTGCAGGATATGGGCATGGATGAATCCAGTGCGGATAACTATTACCTTACTGATGATGATTATGATGGTATGAATGAAACCGACCAGCGGATTTATAGCTGGCAAAAAGATAATTTATTCTCAGGCCCAAATTGTGATTGGGGCAGGGGCTACCGGAGGGTCTATTATGCTAATACGGTGCTGGATTTTCTTCCACAAATAACTCAAACGGCTGCAAATACAACTAGCTGGAATGATGTAAAAGGACAGGCATTATTTGTGAGAGGTACTTCATTTTTCAAATTGGTCAACGGCTGGTCGCCTGCATATGATGTAACAGACGAAGGTACTGGCCTAGGAATTCCATTACGGCTCACTGCGGATTTTAATGAAAAATCTGTTCGGTCCACTGTTCATCAGTGCTATGACCGAATATTGGCAGACCTTAAAGGTGCTGCTGGTTTGTTGCCTGTGCAAAATATATTGAAAACAAGGCCCTCAAAAGCTTCAGCCTGGGCTTATTTGTCAAGGGTGTTTATTGCTATGCACCAGTACGAGAATGCTTTAAAATATGCGGATTCTGCTATTTTAATATCTGGCGCCCTCATGGATTTCAATAGCCTGAATGTTGCCGATAATTTTCCCATCCCCAGGTTTAATGTAGAAACTATCTTTTATAATTTTTCTGGAGCGGCATTAATTGATCCTTACTATGTAAAGATCGATTCAGTACTGTACAATTCCTACGACAACAACGACCTGAGAAAGCAGGTATATTTTACTTCATTGCCAAATAATCGTATAGGGTTTAAAGGAAGCTACAGTAATTATGAAGGCGAGTTTTCGGGTATTGCAACAGACGAAGTATACCTGAACAGGGCAGAATGTTATGCGAGAGCCGGTAATATGACTGGTGCACTGAATGATCTGAATACCTTACTTGCCAAAAGATATAAGACGGGCACTTTTGTGCCATTGACGGCTTCAACAACGTCTGCTGTATTATCGCTGGTTCTACAGGAAAGGAGAAAGGAACTGGTAATGCGTTTTACAAGATGGATGGATATTAAAAGACTGAATAAAGAAGGCGCCTCAATAACGATCAGGCGTTTGGTACATGGGCAACAGTACAACCTTTTTCCGAATGATTTGCGTTATTCCTTACCCATTCCGGAAGATGTAATTGCGTTGTCAGGAATGCAACAGAATCCCCGTTAATTTTCAGACCACTGAACCACCGTAATAAAGGCTGCCCATGGGCAGCCTTTATACAATTAGACAGTGTCAATTTCTCAATGTGGCACTTTCACTAACAACAGTGGGGATGTCAGGAAATGCTGCAACATGTGTATCAAACTCTGCCCGGGTGCCAACCCAGTTAATAGTGCATGGTTTGTTAGCCCCTGAACAGGCCGTGCCGCTGTTCAACCAGTTGTTGGGATCCTGCATCTGTGCCAGGGTATTGTTTCCAACATAATAATAAGTGGCATCGAAGTTTTTCGGTGCCACTGTTTTTACATTAGCAGCCATGGCGCCAAAGATGGCAATACCCATCGCCAGCAGTAAAACAGGAAATTTAAAACGTTTCATAATGATAAATTTTTGTGATGAAAAAATGTTGCCCGTGCTGTCCTGGGACAGTTTTTACGGTTGATAATATTGCTTACTCTTTTGATAGGTTTTCAGCTTACTCCCTTTTTTCGGATACCCGTATTTTTATTGTAAACCATGCCAGCACCATAAAGAAAATATTGAAATACAGATGTTGCTTCCAGCTCATCGTTTTGATTACACCTCCACAACTGCAGGGTAGTTTTGTGCTGTCTGATAATAACATCAGTGCAACATAAAACGTAAATAAAGTCATTAGTATAGCAGCAGCATACAGACCATATTTTTGAATCGGCTTGAATATGATCGTTAATCCTGTGGTTAATTCTAAAATCGGCAGTAGTATGGATAAGGGTTGAGAAAAAGCTTTTAAATAACTGATCTGGCTAAGCTGCTCCCGGAACAACTGGTATCCTATCAACTTACTGGTGCCCGTATACATAAATAATAATACCAGAAGGAAACAGCCTAATTCTCTTACCCATTTATAATTACTTATTTGCATATTGTAAAGCTCCAATACAAAAATTATTATGCTGGTCGCAATGATTATGCAAATGGGTTTTATTTTTTATCATTAGTTTGCCGGTAGAGAGCAGGGGAGATATGATGAAAAGAAGTAAAAGCTGTTGTAAAATTGCTCGCATATTGGAAACCGGTAGCCTTTGCAATTTGCTTGATGGTCTTATTGGTATCAGTTAACAGGCTGGCTGCATATTGCATCCGTTGCCTGCGCAGATAAACAAAGACAGGATAACCGAATTGTTCCTTAAATCCTCGTTTTAATTTGGTGCACCCAATGCCCGATGCGGCGGCTATTTCGGCGATGGGAAGATGACGACTCAGGTCTTTTTCAATCAAGACTTTTGCTTTTTGCAGGCATTCCATATCATAGGTTGATAACGCCATACAAGATGGATTAAATAATCAATTGCATGTATTATTCAGATGAAATTTTCTTAATTCCCCGGGTGGCTTGCCGAAATGTTTTCGAAAGGCTGTTACAAAACCTGCCAAGGTTTCATAACCACATTCGGCCGCAATGTCTTTTTGTTTGAGAGAGGGGTTGTGTAACAACTCGTATGCTTTTTTCATTCTGCATTGCAACAGGTACTGGTAAATTGAAGTATTGAATAACTCCCTGAATCCCTTTTTCAGCAGGCATTCATTAGTGCCGGATTGTTTGGCTAATTGCTTTACAACGATATGGTTGCTGATATCTGCATTGATAATATGATAAGCTGTATACACAGGCCTGGTAAGAGCAGTGGGATGTGTTTGTACTTCTTGTATTGATTCGCTTGATTCCATACGCAAACTTGCGGATTAGTATTGTTGAATTAATCCTGTTTTAAACTGATTTTATTTTTAGTTAGCATGTTTTTCTAACTAAGTATTTTAACGGGTAATTTGGTGGTATTATCAAGTATCGAATAGGCATTCAATTCTTCTATGTTAAAGCTGTCTGTGGTATGCATATATGCATATGTTTTTATAGCTACTGCGCCCAATTTTTGTTTTTCTATTCCTGCAGAAAATCCGAGTAAGATTTTCTGTTTGCCTGTTTTTCTGGCTCTCAATACAATCTGGTAAAGTGCCTGGCGGTATATGCCAAATTCATGGTTATGGGTATAATCTATGCCTATGATCATCGGAACATAAGTGCTGGCCGATTTATAACTGAATACTACACAGCAGGGTTTCTTTTCATTGCTACTGTTTTGGTCTCGGAGTGTTAATTGTAAGGTTTCCCAGTTTTCATCTAAGGCCAGTTGCCGGAATAATTTAAAAGGCAGGGAAAAAGTATTTAACTCAAGGCTCTTTTCTTTTACACTTTGATATAAATCATACCAGTATTCTATTTCCTCCTGCCAGCTGGACACATTGATTACTTCTACTTCAAATACCTGACTGTGCCGTAACACTTTTTTGCGTAAATGATTGCGGTTATTTAGTGAGAGTGATTCATACAAATCTTGTGGAGTATTCCAGTTCAGTGATGGGATTAAAAATGAGTCTGGCATCTGTATTCTGAAAAATCCATTGTCTACCATAAGGCTATCCAGCTCTTCGTGTATACCATGAAAATCCCTGAGAACTATATGTTCAGCTTTGTAATAATCCTGTAAATTGTAAATTCTTTTAAGTACCAGTTGCATTCCTTTTTCCCATAGCGGGGATTTATAATTGATAAACAAATGTTCTCCTTCTGTAAGTAACGAACCGCTGCAAAGCACTTTACTGGTTAAATAATACGGATTGTCTTTTCTTCGGTTTTCTATTTGTGCGGAGATGCCGGCTGCAGATAACATATCATCTTTCCATAAACCGGAGGTAAGAAATGTTGCAACTACTGGATTGTTCTCGTGATCTTTTACAATTAAATAATCAAAATTCCAGTTGTCTTCCGGCAACGCATTGTTTTTAAAAACGTCTTCTAATATTTTTATGCCCTCCCAGTCAAAACTTCCTTTCCCTTCAAATAATACATCCCATTCTTTCTTTTCAATATTTTTTATACTGGCATAATGCTCCAGTTTCAATGAAGGAATTAGTGTTTTTTCTTTTTCAATGGAAGTTGTCATTAAGCTTTGTTCAGGCACAGTTAACTTAAATGCTTTATAGATATCTGTTAGTGTAATGCCTTCTTCATTCATGGCTGTCGGGAGTATTACTGCAAGGCTGGCAATCATTTGTTGGATTTCTTCTTTTGTATGCAGCCTGGTAATAGTAAATCGTATGCCGGTTTGTTTCATGGGAACGGTAGGGAATACTCCAAGATTTACATAAAAACCTTTATCAAGCATTTGTTGCACTATTTTATGTCCTAATTTGGGGAGACTAACAGCTATAAAGAAAATAGCTGCACCGGTCTCGGAAACCACAGGAAGTTTATATTGGTCTAACAGTAGTTTGGTATAACGGATATTCTCCTGCAATGCAGCCTGCATTTCGGTTATTTCATTACTGAGATGGATCTTTGAAACAGCGATTGCAGCGCCCAGCCCTGAAGGCTGTATGGGTCCTGAACTTAATAATGGGCCACCCACTGTACCTACTTTTCTGGCCAGTTCTGGATCTCCAAAAATCAGCGCACCGCCACCTGATGCAAAGGCTTTATTTAATGAGGTCACCAACGCCATTTTTGGATGAATGCTATGCTTACTTAAAACAAAACCTCTTCCGTTAGGTCCATGGATACTCATGCCGTGCGCATCATCAACATAGTAGTGTAGCTCTGGGTATTGATCCATCATTTCAAAAATTCTGTCTACCGGGCTGCAATCTCCAAACATAGAATAAATGCCATCCGCCATGTACCATATTTTCTTGTATTTATGCCGCAATACTTTTATTCTTTCTTCCAGCAAGTCCATTCTGTTATGTCTTACAATCTCAACATGCACGCCTGAGGTTTTAACCAGGTTAACGGCTGTTTGAACGGAATTATGCACCTGTTGATCCATAATTACAGCATGGTCATCCTCTACCAAAACCGGGATATTGGCCATATGTCCAAGCGTAGTAGTAGGTACTATAACTACTTTGGCTTTAAATATTTCTTCCAATAGATGTTCCAGCTCCCTGTACAATCCTAAGGATATATAAGCCCTGGAAGCAGAAAACTGGGTGCCATATTCGTTAATCGCTTCGCAGGCTGCTGCTTTAACCCTTGGATCAAATTCAAGACCCAGGTAACTGCAACTGCCAAAATTGATGATAGGTTTGTTGTTGACTATGATTGCTGTACCATCAAAGCTTTTGCTGCCCGTATACAGGTGTAGAATGCCTTTATCAATACCATAAGTTACAATTTGATCAACTGTGTCGTGGAAGGAATGGTGCTTGTTCATATCGTTTCTGTTGAGGGTTAAAAATTTTTCTCAAACTTGAAAAATTTAATAACGGGGTTCCTGCGGTTTAAAACTGGTTTTGTAGTAAAAATTCTAAAATTATTTTCTACGTATAAAGACGTATTATTTTTTCAAAATATATGGGTAATTTTATACCATGGAGCTGGATACACCATATGTTCATCTCTGTATAAAAAATAAAATTTTAGTAGGCACTTATAAGAAGAACCTTCGAATTGATCTGGAAGTTGCCAAAGAGATAGTTAGTGCCCGCCAAACTTTTACAGGGACAGAAAAATTTGCCACGCTGATCATTAGTCAGGGAGTTATCAGTATAAACAGGGAGGCAAGGGAATACCTTGCTTCGCCGGAAGCAACAGTTGGATTATCTGCCTCGGCAATTGTAGTAAACACGCTGTTCTCCAGTTTTCTGGGTAATTTTTTTCTTGCCGTAAATCAAGCTACAATACCAGTGAAAATATTTGCAAACACTATTGATGCCGAAAAATGGCTACAACAGTTTATTACATAAAAGAAATGCTTATTTTATGGATAAGCGATTAAATGAGATTAATTACCGTTTGAGTGAATATTCAAAAGGACATTTTGATGGAGGGCTGGCGATATCTGAAAAATTAGATGAGGTGGATGCCATCATCAATGGTATCAATATGCTTGGCGAAGACCTCAAGGCCATTACCATCTCCCGTGATTATTTTAATAAAATATTTCATGCAGTTTCTGATATGGTTTTAATTATCACGCCAGCGGGTCTGATCCGTGACCTTAATCAGGCAGCAGAACAGCAACTGGGTTATGAAAGAGGTGCTTTGTACGGTCAATCTGTATCCATATTGATGAAAGGTAGCATGGCCTGCTTCAGGAATATTTCCAGACAGTTAAAACAAACGGATGAACCTGTTTCCAGTGATAGTATACTGTTTACCAAAAAAAGGGCAGCCATTCACGTTAGAATCAATGTTTCCAATTTTAAGGATGAAAATAGAAAGCCACTGATTTTATTAACTGCAAGTGACATTACTTTCAGGGTGAAGACGGAGAACCTGATAATCCGGGCAATTATCGATACACAGGAAAAGGAGCGGCACCGTCTTGCCCAGGATTTGCATGACAGTCTTAGCCAGCAATTGTCAGCGATCAAGTTTTATGTAAGTTCCACCGCAGAGGTTACAAAGAATAAAGCGAATAAGGATATTTTGAATCAATCAAGTAAAGCCATGGGTGCAGTAATAGCAGATATGAGGAATGTTTGCTTTAACCTGATGCCGGGAACATTGGCTGAATTTGGGTTAGTCAAAGCTGTAAAGGAATTTTGTCATTACTCACTGTTCTGTAAAAAAATAAATTTTGTTATCAGGCAAAATACCTTGTTGCCGGAAATGTCTGCTGAATTAAAAATTGATTTGTACAGGGTGGTACAGGAATTTATTACCAATGCCATTAAACATGGAAAAGCCAGCAGGATTCAGATTGCATTTGCCTATAATAGGCACCAGCTTAATTTGCAACTGGCAGACAATGGCTGTGGTTTTGATCCGCTGCATGCCGGTAAAGGTATGGGCTTACAGAATGTGCACTCGAGGGTAAAATCACACGACGGTAAATTAAAGATCAGTAGTGTGATCAGTAAGGGTACACGTTATAAAATTGCGATTCCTGTCACAAACTGATAGCTATGAAAAAAATAAATTTAAGAGAAGCTGCTTTTGTAAATGTATTGGTTATTGATGACCATAAAATGGTAAGGGATGGACTTAAACTTATGCTGCAGTCATTAAATAGATGGATGCCCTTCAAAGTTGTTGATGCTGAAACCGCCGAATCCGCTTTGGTTAAGATTAGTAAGACAAATTTTGAACTGATCATAATAGATTATCGTTTGCCTGGACTTTCGGGAGCAGAAGTGGTATACCGCATTTTGAGATTTAAACCTATGGCTAAAATACTCGTATTAAGCAGCTACGATGAACTGGCCTATATCCAGAGTATGATTGATGCGGGTGCAAAAGGATATGTATTAAAAAGTATTGAACCTGCTGAAATGCTTAAAGCAATTAAAACAATACTTTCCGGTAAAGTTTATTACTGCAGCGAAGTAGCCGTAAAATTGATTGATGCTGCAGGTGACAGTACGATAAAAATTGATAAAGCAAAACAATTATTGACACGCAGGGAAATTGAAGTGCTCCGGATGATTGCTATGGAAATGACCAATGAAGAGATTGCGAAAAAACTTTTTGTAGCCAAAAGAACGATCGATTCACACCGGCAAAACCTGATCCATAAATTGCAGGTTAAAAATACGGTAGGGCTTGTAAAAGCTGCTTATCAGTTAGACTTAATATCCGGATAAAAATCTGTCATGAATGGATTGGATAATAATCCCTGCTTTAAAATGTTAATTATGACCAAAATCATCTAAATACCTAATCTGGGATTGTAAAAAACAGTTACTGAAATACGATCTTTGGTATTGCAATGAAAAAAATTACGCTCATATTCCTCATTACTATTTACAGCCTCTCTGTAGTAGGGCTTGGGGTACGTCAATTTTATTGTTGCGGTAAATTAAAATCTACCACTGTTACTTTTGTACAGGAGGTAAAGGAGAAATGCAGCAGTTCTAATGCAATGAAAGATTGCTGCAAAACAAAATACCAAAGCCTTAAAGTAAAAGACAGTCATTTTGGTACTGATGGTATTACTGGATTTGTAAAACATTTTACCATCCTGCATTCAACTGTGCCTTTTTTTCAGGAGACTGAATTAATCAGCCAGCCGGTTACCATTGTATACAAAGATCATGCACCTCCCCCTCAGAATGGTGTGGCAGTTTACATTCGTAACTGCGTTTTCCTTATTTAGAATTATATTTTTTTACACCAGGCAATATATTGCCCGGCTATTGGCATTATAATATGCCCTATCAATACATTCAAATTCTTACAATTAAAAAATACTACAATGAAATCTCTTAGAATACTGATGATGGCAGTTTTTTCCATCCTGACAATTTCCGCTATTGCTCAAAACCAATCTAAAAAAGAACAAATGAAAATGGAAGTGATGAAAATACAATCGTCTTCTAAAGTTTTTGTAAGTACGGGCGCATTTTTAAAAGCAGGGCTTTTGACCAGCCTGTCCGCAAAAGAGCAAATGAAAAGTAATGTAACAAAAACAAATAATACAGTTTCTGATTATTATGCAGGTGCTGTTAAATCACCACTCTGTCCTGACTGTCTTGTATATTCAACAGCTTCTCCTAAAGAACAAATGAAACTTCGGGTAATGAACCTGGATAAATGTTCGATGAGCCCTGTAAAAGGTATAGCCGAAGCTGGCAAATGTTCCATCTGTGGTATGGGTATTTTACAGGTAAAAAGTAAAGTGCGCAATAGCAGGTAATTTTGCTTTATCAGGCGGGCAGGCGATCTTCAATTCCTGCCTGCTGAGCGTTGATTTAAAAAAGCCTTTTCGTTTATGCTTATTTTGGGTATCTTGAATAGGTGTTGGTTGATCATCCGCTTTAAAAATGAGTATCTTAAAAACCATTGGACAATTTTTCTGGCAGTTGCTTAAAATGATTTTTATAAGAAAAAAAAGTTGCTGCAAGCAACGTGTATTGTCTTTATTACAGGTATATGAACAAAGATTTAAACCAAGTCATCCGGCAGTACAAAGAAGATAACCAGTCTGTTTTCAATACCTGGTTTATCAATAATGAAGAACGGCTCAAAGCTTTTCGTTCTATTCGCCGGGGAGTGATGCAGGTAATAGAAGATATTAAAACGAAGCAGTTTCCCAATGATTTTAAAGGATCTTCGTTAGAGTTTGTGTTAACTTGTATAACAGAACAAAAGCAGGTGTTTGAAGGTGCAGCTCATCCTTTTTATTGGAAGCCCAAATTGCGAATACCTGATATTTATGAGAATGAAGCCAATAAACAGTCATTCGGACAATTTTTAGAGAATTGCCTGAACGCAAAATCAGAAGAACCAATACTAAAAGAGATCATCAGGCTGGACAGTTTAAAAATTAAAGGACTTGGGCCATCAGTGGCAAGCATTTTGTATTTTCTGCACCCTACTATTATTCCGCCTTTTAATACGGCTATCATCAACGGGTTCAATTTCCTGTTTAAAGACAAAAAGAAATTAGGTAACTGGAGTGAATATTTGAAGCTGAGAGAAGTGATGGTGGATACAAATAATCAGCATCGGTCTGAATTATCCTCTGATTTAGGAGCCATTGCAGGATTGCTGTTTGAAATTGGAACACAAAAACTGATATTGGGCACTGATGAATATTTATCTGAACCTGAGCGTAAAAAACTGGAAAAGTTAATAGAGAAACGGCAGCATGATGTAAATGAAGAAAACGAAGAGGAAAACCTGCATACAGAAATGCAATATCATCTTTTGAAAATTGGCAACGCCCTGGGATACGATGTTATTGCTGCTTCTAACGACCGGTCCCGGTCTCATTGCGGTAATAGTTTTTCATTTATGAGTTTGCAGCAATTTCCCTCAATTAATTTAGACAGGGAAACTTTGAACACAGTAAAGCTGATTGATGTCTTGTGGTTTCAAAAAGGAACCAGTAATGTAATTGCTGCTTTTGAAGTAGAAAAAAGTACCAGTATATATTCAGGGATTTTAAGGTTAACTGATTTAAGTTATTCCATTGCTGATGGAGATGAAGTGTTTTATTTAATTGTGCCTGATAAAAGGGAGAAAGATGTGTGTATGCAATTATGCCGTCCGGCCATAAAGCAAAATAATGTGGTTATCAAATACATCCTGTTTTCTGAACTGCGTAATCATTGTGATGCTTTATGTAAGTTCGGGGAAAATCACCTGGTAATGGAAAAGATTGCAAAAAGGGTATGAGCAAAACTGTTTCGGTATTTGTGCAAGCCTGCTTGCACAAATGATATATAATTGTTAGTTTAGCTTTAAGAAAATCCAATAGTCTAATTTCAGCATCCCAACTTGGGTGATTGTTGTGATAAATGTCATTAATAAAACAAACCTGAGTCATATTTTTAAGGATATTATAATGCTAATTTTATGCGTCATATAGTAATTAAAAAGTGAAAAAAATCGCAGTAACCATATTAGCTTTGGTGTATCTCATCACTTCCACCGGTGTTGTTTTACAAATGCACTACTGTATGGGCGAACTTGCCGGTTGGGGACTGGGAACTAATAAATCCCAGATCTGTAGTAATTGCGGCATGAAGGAAAGTAATGAGAAAGAGAAAGGTTGCTGCAAGGATAAGCATTTGCTTGTTAAAAATACTGCTGATCAAAAATTTACTGAGACGGGGTCATTTATTACTCCTATTTTTTCATTTGCCTTACCCGTTAATTCTATTCAGGTTCCTTCTGACAACTTTTCCTGTGATACAGACGAAAAACCTGAAAATAGTGTCCCACTCCGAAGTAGCGGCGTTGCGGTATACATCCGCAATTGTGTTTTCCTGATTTAAACAATCATATTTTTTATGCCGGGCAATTTATTGTCAGGTTAGTGGCATTAATGGATGCCTATAAAATACGTTAATTCACTTTACACAAAATTTTACAAAAATGAAATCAATTAAAATGCTGCTGATGGCAGCTTTAACCATCATGTCAGTAAGTCTGTTCGCTCAAAACAAAGCGGGTAAAAAGGATGTAACAGTCCACAAAGTCTTTTATACCTGTCCTATGCATGATACTGTTGCAATGACCAAGCCGGGCAATTGTCCGATATGTGGCATGAAACTGCAGCTTTCAAAAAAAGAAGAAATGAAAATGGGTTCAAAAAAGAATTATTCCTGTCCCATACACGTAACAGTAGTAAGTGATAAGCCGGGAAAATGTTCTGAATGCGGCAAAGACCTTGTATTAACTCCAAAAGAAAAAATGAAAATGCAGGTAATGAAATTATATAACTGCCCAATGCACCCGGATGTGACCAGCGATAAGTCAGGTAAATGTCCGAAATGCGGGATGGATTTAACTGAGGTTAAAAAGAAAACCAATAAGAAAGACTAAGAGGGATTTTATAAGTAGAAATTAATCAAGAGAAAATCTGGACTATGGTTGAAAAATTAATTGCTCTGGCTTTGCGCAACAGGTTCGTTGTTTTACTCATCGCCGGAGGACTGTTTGCGTATGGTATTTATTCCATCAAACAAAATCCCATTGATGCTATTCCTGATTTAAGTGAGAACCAGGTGATTGTTTTTACAGAGTGGATGGGCCGCAGTCCGCAGGTTATTGAAGACCAGGTTACCTATCCGTTAGTAAGTAATCTTCAGGGCATTCCGAAGATCAAGAACATCAGAGGAACTTCTATGTTCGGAATGAGTTTTGTCTATGTAATCTTTGAAGATAATGTAGATATCTATTGGGCAAGAACAAGAGTATTGGAACGGTTAAACTATGCACAACGATTGTTACCACAAGGTATCACGCCTACATTGGGACCAGATGGCACTGGCGTGGGGCACATCTTTTGGTATCACCTCGATGCACCCAAAATGGATTTAGGAGAACAAAGGGCTTTACAGGACTGGTATGTAAAGTTTGCTTTGCAAACTGTTCCCGGAGTAGCAGAAGTAGCATCGTTTGGTGGTTTTGAAAAACAGTATCAACTGATAGTAGATCCGGTAAAATTGCAGTATTACAATATCTCCCTGATGGATGTAATGAATAAGGTAAAAGCCAATAATAATGATGTTGGAGGAAGAAAATTTGAAATGGCAGATATGGCCTATATCATTCGGGGGTTAGGCTATATCAAAAATAAAGAAGATGTGGAGAGTATTGCTTTGGGGAATTATAATGGTATTCCTGTAAGGGTAAAAGACATAGGTTCAGTACAAATGGGCGGTGATCTGCGTTTGGGCATATTTGATATGGATGGCAAAGGCGAAGTGGTCGGAGGTATTGTGGTAATGCGCTATGGAGAGAATGCGAACAAAGTGATTGAAGCCGTAAAAGCAAAAATGACTGAAGTGCAAAAGGGTTTGCCGGAAGGAGTAACGTTTAAAACCTCCTACGACAGAAGTACATTAATACAGGAGGCAATTGCTTCAGTAAAAGGAACATTAATTGAGGAGATCATTACTGTCTCCATTGTAGTACTCCTTTTTTTGTTTCACTGGCGCAGTGCGGTAATCATACTCATTCAATTACCTATTTCAGTAGCAGCAGGTTTCATATTCCTTCAAATGTTTGGCATATCCTCTAACATCATGTCTTTAACAGGTATTGCATTGGCCATCGGTGTGGTGGTGGATGATGGTATCGTAATGGTGGAAAACGCCTACCGGCACATCAGCGAAGCCCAAACACTAAAAACTCAGTCATCTAATAAAGTATAAACATGGCAAAATGGTTTAAACGAAATAAGGATCCGTTGACATCTGAAGAAAGGGATGTGATTATAGAAAAGGCCTCCCAACAGGTTGGACCAGGGGTTTTCTATTCAACTATCATAGTGGTTACGTCTTTTCTTCCGGTATTCCTTTTAACTGGTATGGAAGGGAAACTTTTCCAACCCCTTGCCTGGACAAAAACGTTTATCCTGTTGATAGATGCTTTTTTGGCAATTACATTAACACCCGTACTAATCTCCTTTTTTCTGAAAGGAAAATTAAAGCCCGAAAGTGCCAACCCCATTACAAGAACATTAGAAAGAATTTATACCCCCATTTTAAAATGGTGCTTGAGCTGGCGTAAAACAACAATAGGTATTAATCTTATTGCATTAACAGTGGGAATAATCATGATGACAAGATTAGGTTCTGAATTCATGCCGCCGTTGGATGAGGGCTCTCTATTATTTATGCCGGTTACTTTACCTGATGTTTCTAATTCAGAAGCTAAGAGATTATTGCAGGTACAGGATAAAATAATCAGTACTGTGCCCGAAGTTTCTCATGTATTGGGTAAAGCTGGCAGGGCAAATACTGCAACAGACAATTCCCCTGTCAGTATGATTGAGACTATCATTTTGCTGAAACCCAAAAATGAATGGCGTAAAGGCATGACAAAAGATGACATTATCAATGAACTGAATGCTAAGTTGCAAATCCCCGGCATAACTAACGGTTGGACACAACCGATCATTAATCGGATTAATATGCTTTCTACGGGTATCCGAACTGATGTCGGGTTGAAAGTGTATGGACAAAACCTTGATACTATTTATGCATTTGCACAAACTATCAAAAAGCAATTAGAAGGAATTGACGGTGTAAAAGATCTGTATGTGGAACCTATAACTGGGGGCAAATACATTGACATCGTTATCAAAAGGGATGAAATTGGAAGGTATGGGTTAAGCGTGGATGATGTGAATTTGGTTATTGAAAGCGCATTGGGCGGAATGAAACTCACCACTACCATTGAAGGCCGTCAGCGTTTTTCTGTCAATGCCAGGTATGGCCAGGATTTTCGTAACAACCTTGAATCATTGAAAAGATTACAGGTGCAAACAATGAGTTTTGGACCCATACCATTGGAAGCGGTGGCAGATATAAAAATAACTGACGGGCCGCCTATGATCAATTCAGAAAATGCCATGCTCCGGGGAACAGTGTTATTTAATGTACGGGAAAGAGATTTGGGAAGCACAGTAGAGGATGCCCAAAAGAAACTCAACCAAATGATAACAAAGCTACCTAAAGGATATTTTTTAGAATGGAGCGGCCAGTGGGAAAACCAGATAAGGGCTAATAAAACATTGACCATGATTATGCCAATAGTTTTTGTCATCATCTTCATGGTTTTGTATTTCACTTATCATTCTTTTAAAGAATCGCTGGTCACCATGATCACCGTTCCCTTTGCATTAATTGGCGGAGTGTTCATGGTGTATTTCTACGGCGTGAATTTGTCAGTGGCTGTAGCTGTTGGTTTTATTGCATTGTTTGGTATGGCGATAGAAACAGCCATGCTCATGACAATATACCTGAATGAAGCAATGCAGAATATGGTTGCAAAGTATGGTAACTCGAAAGAAACAGTAACACCTGCTATCATCAGGGAATATGTAATTGAGGGCGCTGCAAAAAGATTGCGGCCAAAACTAATGACGGTTTCTGTTGGACTGTTTGGTTTGATTCCCATTCTGTGGGCTACCGGCGTGGGAAGTGATATCATGCGTCCCATTACTATACCATTAATTGGGGGAACTATTACTTCCACCATTTATGTCTTACTCATCACCCCCGTAATTTTTGAAATGATAAAAGAACGGGAATTAAAAAGAAAAGGTAAAATTGAATTAATAGATGTTAAAGAATAAAATACTTACGGTACTACTGGTTTTAGCTGGAGCTTTTAACAGTACGGCTCAAACGTTAAAACTTAATGCTATCATTGACAGCATTAAAGTTTCGCATCCTGTTGTAAAAATGTACAACAATGAAATCCGCTCAATGGACGAAGCTGCAAAAGGTGCAAAAAGCTGGATGCCCCCTGAGTTTAGCTCTGGCCTATGGATGGTTCCCTATAACACAGGTCTGTGGAAGAAAAATGACATGGGCGGAACCGGCATGGGGCAATATATGGTTGGGGGACAGCAGATGATTCCTAACCGTAAGAAACAAAATGCTGATGCTGCTTACATGGAAGCCATGTCCTCTGTTGAAAAGGAGAAAAAGAATGTATCACTTAATGAACTGGTTAGTGATGCTAAGCAATATTATTATGAATGGCTTATACTCAAAAAAAAGCTTGCCATTCTTGATCAGAATGAAAAGTTGCTGGATTTTATGATTAAGAATGCGGAGATACGCTATAAGAATGGCTTGGAAAAAATTAGTGCTTATTATAAGGCAAAGGCAGCATTAGGAAATGTACAGAATATGCGGCTGATGTTTGAAAGCGATATTAAAGAAAAACGTATCCGCATCAATACGTTGATGGGAAGAAATACGGCAGTGCCTTTTGATATTGATACTACTTATCAGTTGAAAGACTATTCTGCAATTATATTTGATAGCACACTTTTTTATACCAACCGTAGCGATTTAAAAGCTATCGATAAAGACATCAATATTACCTGGCTGAAACAAGAAACGGAGCGGCAAAGCCTGAAGCCACAGTTTGGGATCCGGTATGAACACATGTTTGGATTTGGAGGCTTCCCCATGCAATACACACTCATGGGAATGATGAAATTGCCACTTACAAAATGGTCTTCTAAAATGAATAAAGCTACTATTGAAAGCCTGAAATGGAAAGTGGAGGCTTTGAAATCTCAGAAGGAAATGATCGTGAATGAATACAGTGGCATGGCTTACAGTATGCGGAATGAGTTGGAATTAAAAACAAAGCAAATCAGGTTATATGATGAAAATATCATTCCTGCATTAAAGAATAATTATAAAACAATGCAATTGGGTTACGAGCAAAATACAGAGGAATTATTTATGCTTTATGATGCATGGGAAACCTTGTATATGACCCAATTGGAATATACGGAATTACTGAATCAGGTATTAAAAATACAGGTTGAGCTGGAAAGAATAATGGAAACGAAATAGTGCTTAAACGTTATGTGTGGTTTAAAAAACAGTCTTGGCATGATAAACTGCAAGTTCAGTGTGTTTCATTAAAGAATAGTGCTGGCTGGCCTGTAAATTGATAGATAAAACGATTCTTTTACAAATGAAATAATCATTTTATCTACTTCTTTATTAAAAATATAAATATGAAACGTAAAGAATTTTTGAAGCTATCTGGTGCAGGAGTTGGCGCAATATTAATTCCCGCAGCAGTTATAAACGTAATTTCTTCAGGCTGTAATAAGAATAGTGGTATGGGTAATATGGGAGGTATGTCGGGGAGTTCGGTGAATATAAATGAGGGTGATTTTCTGCAGGCGTTACTAATACCTGCAACCGTTGGGGCAAATGGAGCATTAACTCCACAGGCAACCACAGCTTCGTTAAAAGGAAGCCAGGCGTACAATGTATTCGGTTATCAGCCAGGTTCGGTCTTAGGCCCAACTTTTCGTATTAGTAAAGGAGCGGATGTAAATATTAATGTGCTTAATAATTTAGGGGAATCTTCTAATGTTCATTGGCACGGGTTACATATTCCGGCATCAATGGATGGGTATCCAACTAACTTGATTAATGGCGGGGCATCATTCAATTATAATTTCACTATCCGGCAAAGAGCGGGCCTCAACTGGTATCATCCGCATTCACATATGGCAACAGCCAGGCAGGTATATAAAGGATTGGCCGGTTTGTTTATCGTAAATGATACCGAAGAAGCTGCATTAAATTTACCCGCAGGCGAATATGAAATACCGCTGGTAATTCAGGATAAGCGTTTGGCTGATACAAGCCTTTCGTACAATCCAACTATGATGGAAGTAATGAGTGGTTACTTAGGCGACTCAATTTTAGTAAACGGAAAAACTTCGCCATTTCATGAAATAAAATCGCAGATGTACCGGTTAAGAATTTTAAATGGGTCAAACGCAAGAATTTATAATCTGGCTTTTAGCAACAATCAATCTTTTACCATTATCGGCAATGATGGGGGACTTTTAAAAAAACCTGTTTCTGTAAATGATATTTTAATTGCTCCGGGTGAACGCCTCGATATATTGGCTGATTTCTCTGCATTTATCGCCGGAGATGAAATCTTTTTAAATAGTAAATTATTTAGTGGAGCTGGCAATGCACAGGGAAAGCAAGGGTTCAAAATTCTTAAGTTTAAGATTACCCAAAAAACAAATACGGCATTTAATATTCCTTCAGTATTATCCTCCTTTGTTTCCCTTACCGCAGCACAGGCAAGTCGTACAAGAAATTTTGACATTTCAAATGCAGGGGCGATGATGCAAAGCGGCATGCACCGTATAAATAATAAAGTATTTGATACAAACAGGATAGATGAATCTGTTGCTGCCAATGCAATAGAAATATGGCAATTTGACAATTCGCTGGGAGAAGAACCACATCCTATGCATATACATAGTATCGGTTTTCAGGTATTGCAAAGAACAGGAGGAAGAAACAGGCTGACAGCTTCAGAAAACGGATGGAAGGATACCGTATTGGTTATGCCTGGTGAAATAGTGAAAGTAATAATCCCTTTTGAAAATAATACCGGCAAGTTTGTTTTCCATTGTCATAACCTTGAACACGAAGATGATGGCATGATGTTACAATATCAATTGAGTTAATCAGTATTAAAATGACAAAATTTTATTCCCTTACAGCTTTTCTTTTTATAATAGCTATTGTTGCTTGCAACAGGCAGAAAACCCCTCATGCAGAACACAATGCAGAGATAATCCGGGAAATCTATACCTGTTCAATGCATCCGCAGGTATTGAAAGATAAGCCTGGAAATTGCCCTATTTGCGGGATGACATTAGTAAAGAAACAAGTGGACGGAATGAAATCTGATGACATTGAATTAGAATCCTTATTACAGCCTACCAATGAATTTGTAATTTCCAAAATTCCTATTGTAACCATTCAGAAAAAAGAAGAACAAATTGAAATTGAAGCGTTGGGTAATATCGCTTATGATACAAGAGAAGTGGGCAGCATTTCATCAAGGATTGCAGGAAGAATTGAAAAGCTATATGTACGTTTTCGTTATCAGAAAATAAGTAAAGGCCAGCATATACTTGATATCTACAGTCCGGAATTAATGACGGCGCAGCAAAACCTCTTATTTCTTTTAAAAAATGACGCAGGCAATACAGCATTCATTCAAGCTGCAAAAGAAAAATTATTGCTGTTAGGAATGAGCAATCAGCAATTGCAGCAGGTGATACTATCTGGTAAGCCATCATTAACAGTTGCTGTGTATAGTAATTACAGCGGGCATATTCATGAGGCCGCCAATGGTACCGGCATGAATAAAGAACCGGGAATTATGAAAGATATATCCTTAATTACTGAAGAACTTTCACTGAAAGAGGGTATGTATTTGCAAAAGGGGCAGTCCATTTTTACTGTGTACAATCCTGAAAGGGCATGGGCTATTCTACATATTTATGGAGAAAATCAGGGCTTGATTAAAACAGGTAATTCTGTAAGAATAGTTCCTGAAACTGCACCAGAAAAAGATTTTATGGCTAAGATAGATTTCGTTGAACCGTTCTATAATAAAGAAAGCAAAACTTTGTCGGTAAGGGTTTACTTTAATAACAGTATACTGAAAATTCCAATTGGCAGCCAGATCCGGGCCACCATCTATGGTAACACAAAGGATGCTTTCTGGTTACCTAAAGATGCAGTTGTTTCTTTAGGATTGGATAAAGTAGTATTTGAGAAAACCGGCAGAGGATTTAAAGCCCACATGATTAATACCGGCATTACACATCAAAATCATATCCAGGTTTTAAATGGTATTGCTGAAACAGATTCTGTGGCTGCCAATGCACAGTATTTAATGGACAGTGAAAGTTTTATCAAGATTAAAAATTAAAAAATGCGGCACTTATTATTCTTCTCCACCTTTTTTTTATTTCTTCTTTCCTGTAAAAGCAAAAAAGAAATACCAAAAGATACTGATACCTATTACACCTGCTCTATGCACCCACAGGTAAGAGAGAGTAAACCTGGTAAATGCCCTATTTGTCATATGGAATTGACATTAGTAAAAAAAAATAACGAAGTAAAACAAGATGAATTGCAATTAAATGAACAGCAAATACAATTAGGTAATATACAAACTGATACCATCCGTAGCGGTACCATTGGCGATCAGTTGGTATTGACTGCAACTTTGAATTTTGATCAGATGAAATCTTCGTCTGTTAGTTCAAGGGTTATGGGCAGGGTTGAAAAATTGTATTATAAAAACCTTGGCGATTATGTAAAGCAAGGAACTCCATTGTATGATTTATACAGCGAAGAATTAAATAATGCAAAACAGGAGTACCTCCTGGTAATTGATAAGAAGAAAGCATTCTCGCATGAACAGACAATTGATTTTGATCAGCTTTTATTAAGTGCAAAAAACAAATTGCTTTTATGGGGTTTATCAGAAACACAAATAAAGGAACTTGAAATAAATAAGAAGACAAACCCAACTACCACCTTTTACAGTACTTCTTCGGGCTACATAACACAAATGGATACACGGGAAGGAGATTATAGCATGGAGGGTGGAACAATAGTTAAGTTAGCAGATTTATCAAGTCTTTGGGCGGAAGCGCAGGTGTATACTTCGCAAATGGCTCAGATTGACAGAAACAGCATCGCAACTGTACAGCTGCCTGACTTTGATGGTAAAGAAATAAAAGGCAGGATTGAATTTGTAAATCCTGAAATAAACCCCGACACAAGAATTAATTTAATTCGTGTATCAATCGCTAATCCGGGAAATGTACTAAAGCCGGGCATGCCAGCCTACGTTATACTTAAAAGTCCGCAACGTAATTCATTAACATTACCTATTGATGCAGTTTTGAGAAATGGGAATGGTGCCACAGTTTGGGTTAGTACCGGAAACAATTCTTTTAAAAATAAGATGGTAGAAGTGGGATTGGAAAGTGGTAACAGGATTGAAATTAAATCAGGATTGGCTGCTGGAGAGGTAGTAGTTATTTCAGGCGCCTATTTATTGCAAAGCGAATATATTTTTAAGAATGGGGCCAAACCTATGGAAGGAATGAAAATGTAGAATGTTTAAATATTGTTTTATGAAAACAATTAAAAGAACAGAAACCTATAATGCCCCAGCTGATAAAGTTTTCAGCTATCTCGATGACCTCGGCGTTACAGGAATGCACATGACAAAATCATCCGGCATGATGATGGGTAGTAAACTTGATCTTGAATTTCTTACAAAGCACCACACTGGCATGGGATCTAAATGCCAATGGAAAGGATTGATGATGGGAATGAAAATGGATTTTACTGTTGAAGTAACAAAATGGGTAGAAGGTGTAGAAAAAGTTTGGGAAACAATTGGAGAAGCAAAGATGATTATTTATTCCTGGTACAGGATGCATTTACTGGTTTATCCCAAAGGAAATACAGCGCAGGCTGAATTATCTATCACATACGAAAAGCCAAAAGGTTGCTTTGCTAAAATAATATCCTTTTTGTTTGCAAATTGGTATTGCAACTGGTGTTTAAAAAATATGCTACACGATAGCAAAACGAAAATTGAAAACGATAAGGAAAAAATACTGAAATCTTCTGTCATCAATGGAAGTTCATATAGAAAGACAAACTGGTATGTAATTACAGGTGGTCCGGGCTCAGGAAAAACCACAACTATTCAGCTACTTCGCAACAAAGGATACACAACAACTATTGAACATGCACGGCATTATATTGATACGCAAAGAATAGCCGGAAAGACCGTAGAAGAAATAAGAAGGAATCAACAGGAGTTTCAAACAAGAGTTTTGGATATGCAGATTGAACAGGAAGTGTGGCTTTCACCTGATGAAATAGTATTTCTTGACAGAGCCCTTCCTGATGCGCAGGCTTATTATCGTTTTCTCAATTTGCCGGCAAATGAAAAATTAGAAAATGCATTGAAAAAAGCAGGGTATAAAAAAATATTTATTCTTGATTTTCTTCCGTTGGTTAATGACTATGCACGAAATGAAAATGCGAAAGCGCAACAGGAAATTCATGCATTAATTACTGAGGTTTATGAATCCCTTCCCTTTCCTGTAATACATGTGCCTGTACTTTCACCCGAAGAACGGGTGGAGTTTATTTTAAAAAATCTTTAATCCGCTAAATTGTTGAAACAGTACATACTGCTGGTGGTAATTAATTTGTAATAAGGTTGTAAATGGAATTTAATATACAACATATTGATGCACTCATTAAACAATTTAACAGTGATGTTCTGCATGGCCTTAACGAAAATGTGATTCAGTCAGCAAAACAAAAGTTTGGTAAAAATATTCTAAAGGCTGCCAATACAAGAAATGTTTATCAGATCCTGCTCGGGCAATTTACGAGTCCGCTTATTATCATTCTACTCGTTGCTTCGCTGGCATCCTTTTACCTGCAACAGCCACGGGATGGCCTTATTCTTTTAATTATTGTTTTGATGAACGGGTTGATTGGTTTTTACCAGGAGTGGAAATCCGAAAATATACTGGCATCTATTAAAAAACTGGTAGTTGATAAATGCACCGTTACCCGGGAAGGGAAAGCAATAGAAATATTTTCAGAAGACCTTGTGCCTGGTGATATTGTTTTGCTTTCGGAAGGTGTAGGTATTCCCGCTGATATCCGCCTGACTGAATCTAACGGATTCTCTGCCAATGAATTTATTCTTACCGGTGAGTCACTGCCATCTTCAAAAGACCATTTATTTATTGCAAAAAAAAATATTTCCATTTCCGAAGTAAAAAATTGCGTGTTCATGGGCACCACCGTTGCAAGAGGTGAGGCGAAAGGAATTGTGTATGCAACAGGTATGCAGACTGAGATTGGAAAAATCAGTTCGGGTTCTCAAAAAATAAAATCAACCGATGCACCCATTCAAACAGAAATAAAAGATGTAGCAAAGAAACTGACTTATGCAACATTAGTAATTGGTGTTTTATTATTCGGCACACGGTTGCTGCTGAATGATACAATGGCAGTTGCATTGGTATTCTCTATCAGTGTAGCAGCAGCAATGGTTCCCGAAGGTTTGCCTGCACAAATTTCAATGGCTTTAGCACTGGCAGTTGGGCGATTGGCGAAAAGAAAGGCGATTGTAAAAAAGATTGCTTCGGCGCAAACATTGGGTTCAGCTACTGTGATTGCATCGGATAAAACAGGAACAATTACAAAAAATGAAATGACTATCACCGGGTGTCATTTTAACGGCATGACATTCTCTGTTTCTGGTTTGGGATATATGCCCAAAGGCGAAATACTTGATGAGCAGGGACAGGTATTGAAAAAAGAATCATTGGGAGACATGAAAGCTTTTTTTCTATCCGGGTTTCTTTCTTCAACAGGAAAGATAAATCCGCCGGATAAATATCATCCCGGCTGGTATTGCATTGGTGACCCTACCGAAGCATCCTTTGCAGCATTGGCAATGAAAGCAGGATTTAGTTTAGAGGAAGTGAATAATGATTACCCACCAGTAAAATCATTTAGCTTTGATTCATTTCGTAAAAGAGCAGCGATAATAAGAACACATAAAGGCAAAGTAATTTCTTTCGTAAAGGGTTCGTTAGAATCAGTGCTGGCAACTTCAACAAAAATTATTTCCAATGGTAATGTAAAAGAACTGGTAGAAACGCAAAAAAAGGAAATCCTTGCCATGTCTGCAGCCTTTGCAGAAAACGCCTTACGTATTATTGCTATAGCCTATAAAGATCTTGATAGCAAATACGATTACACAATTGAAGATGCTGAACAGGATTTGACCTTTGCTGGATTTGTAACCATGTTCGACCCGCCGCATGAAGAAGTGAAAGAAGCGATAGCATCTGTTTTCAAAGCACACATGAAAGTGTTTATGATTACCGGTGATAACGAAGTAACGGCAAAGGCTATTGCGAAGAATATCGGTTTGATGAATGAAAACAATGAATTTCCTGATGTGATTAATGGAGCTTCGCTACAAAACATGAAGGATGAAGAAGTTTGTTCTTCTTTCTGCAAAAGAGCGGTTATTTTTTCAAGAGTTTCTCCTGATGATAAATTTCGTATTGTAGATTTGTTAAAACAGCAGGGAGAGATTGTTGCTGTAACAGGTGATGGAGTGAACGATACATTAAGTTTAAAGAGAGCAGATATTGGTGTAGCAATGGGATTAAGCGGCTCAAAAGTGGCTCAGGAAGCTGCTAATATTATTTTACTCGACGATAATTTTTCGACCATTGTGGTGGCAGTAAAAGAAGGAAGAACAATTTTCAGAAACCTTGAAAAAACAATTAAGACAAACCTTTCATCGAACATTGCAGAATTAACTTGTGTGTTGGCAGGTTTTGCCGGGGCCTTTGCCGGGATTGCCACTCCAATATTTGCAGTCCAGATCTTATTAATAGATATGATTGGAGAAATGTTTCCGTTAATTATGCTTACGTATGATCCGCCAGAAAAAAGAATGATGGAAATGCCTCCACGCAATCCAAAAGATAAAATACTTACCAAAGAGACAATGATGGGCATTCTCTTTAACGGAGTTGTGATGGGGATAGCTTCTTATGGTGCTTTTCTTGCCGAATATTTTCACAATCATCATTTAGCTAATCACTATGAAAAAGCAATGACGGTTACTTTTGTTTCTATTGTGTTTTGCCAATATGCCAATCTCTTATCACGCCGTACTTATGCTGCTGCTTTGGGCAAATACCTGTTTTCAAACCGAAGTCTGTTGCTTGCGTTTGCCTTATCTTTTTCCTTAATGCTGCTGATAATTTACGTGCCCGTTTTTAATTTGTATTTTCATACTTCATCGTTAATGCCTGTAGATTGGTTATTCCCTTTAGCAGCGGGAATTCTTTGCCTGACGATTTATGAATACCGTAAAAAAGAAAATAGTAAACGATATGAAAATGGAACATCAACATCATGAAATAAAATACACTTGTCCGATGCATCCTGACGTGGTGCAGGATAAACCGGGTAATTGTCCCATTTGCGGAATGACGTTGGTTTTAGTCAAACCAGATGCTGAAAATGATATGCACGATCATCATGGGGCTAACCCTTCAATGGGGCATACGGGACATGATCATAACAGTATGATTGCAGATTTTCGGAAGCGCTTTTATGTGGTGCTGTTGTTGACCATTCCTATTATGCTGTTATCAGAAATGATACAACATTTTATGGGTGTTGACTGGCAATTTACCGGTTCAAAATATATTTTATTTGCTTTATCAACCATTGTATTTATTTACGGAGGCTTTCCATTTTTAAAAGGATTGTTGGATGAAGTAAAAGCAAAGAATCCCGGCATGATGTTCCTGATTGGCTTTGCAATATCGGTAGCCTATATATACAGTGTCGCTATTGTATTTGGCTTGCAGGGCATGGATTTTTTTTGGGAACTGGCAACGCTGATTCTTATTATGTTGTTAGGCCATTGGATAGAAATGAAATCCGTTGCAGGTGCATCAAGAGAACTGGAATTACTGGTGCAATTGATGCCTGCCGATGCACATAAAGTAAAAGGAAGCATGACAGTTGATGTAAAAACTGATACACTCAAAGAGAACGATATAATTCTCGTTAAGCCGGGAGAAAAAGTAGCAGCGGATGGAATAATTTTAGAAGGTGAAAGTTACCTTAATGAATCCATGCTTACAGGGGAATCAAAGCCGGTACAAAAAATTAAGGGAGACAAAGTAATTGCCGGGTCTATTAATGGCAATGGCTCTATTAAAGTTACTGTATCTCATGCTGCCAAAGATTCCTATCTCTCACAAGTAGTAAAACTGGTGGATGATGCTCAGAAATCAAAATCTAAAACTCAGTTACTTGCAGATACTGCTGCCAAATGGTTAACTATAATTGCACTGGTTTCTGGTATTGCCACTTTTTTAGTTTGGTATTTAACAGGGCAATCCCTTGCCTTTGCTATGGAAAGGATGGTTACTGTTATTGTTATATGTTGCCCTCATGCTTTAGGCTTGGCTGTGCCGTTAGTAGTGGCAAAATCAACTGCTTTGTCTGCAAAAAACGGGTTGCTGATTAAGAACAGAACAGCCTTTGAAAATGCAAGAAAAATAACCACGATTGTATTTGACAAAACAGGTACACTAACGGTCGGAAAATTTGAAGTGTCAAAAATTGTTCCCTTGCAAAAGGAAATAAAAGAAAATGAAATCATCCGTTTGGCAGCAGCACTGGAGCAAAAATCAGAACATCCAATTGCTACTGGTATCCTGCAAAAAGCAAAAGATTTAGCTATCACCATTCCTGCTACAGAAAATTTTAATGCTATTACAGGTAAAGGTGTAGAGGCCTTTGTAGAAGGTAATAAAATATTGGTGGTAAGCCCCGGTTACTTAAAAGAAAATAATCTAGCATTGCCAGATGGCTTTGGAGCCAACGACACAGAAACGGTTGTGTTTGTAATGATCAATACTGAATTGGCAGGATACATCGCATTGTCTGATGAGATCAGGCCTGAATCGGCAGGCGCCATCAAAACGTTAAAAGAAAATAATATCAAATCAATTCTGCTAACCGGCGACAATACCAAAGTGGCCAAAAGTGTAAGCGAAACTTTAAGTATGGACAGTTTTATTGCTGAAGTGTTGCCTCATCAAAAATTAGAAAAAATAAAAGAGTTGCAAAGTAAAGGGGAATTTGTAGCCATGACGGGTGATGGAGTAAATGATGCACCAGCACTGGCCATTGCGGATGTGGGCATTGCAGTTGGGAGCGGAAGTGATATAGCTGCAGAAACCGCAGGCATAGTTTTGGTAAACAGTAATCCAAAAGATATTGTGAGTTTGATTTTATTTGGCAAAGCCACCTACAGTAAAATGATTCAGAATTTAATTTGGGCCACTGGTTACAATGTGGTGGCACTTCCATTAGCGGCGGGAGTGCTATATAAGCAAGGGATTTTGTTAAGCCCGGCTGCTGGCGCTGTATTAATGACCGTGAGTACCATTGTTGTGGCTATTAATGCCAGTATGCTGAAGGTGAAACGAGGGTAAGGAATCTCTCGTGATTCACTTATTTACTGCAAACTGGAAGTCTGCCATTTCTTTGTTATTCAAAATCGTCATAATTTTATAATTCCTCCCCATAATTGTATAAGTTCCGGAATGCTCATGGGCTTATCTTTACGGTCAGAAAATGCTGTTTTTACTAAAATAGGCTTAATTTTAGTATAGTTTAATGAAAAGAAAGATCACCATACAATTAAAAGCATTATTCCTGCTATTGGTGTTTGCCTTCAATACAGCAGTAGGATTCGCCTGTGCTATAGGTTTGGATATGGGCTTCAATAAGGCCCATCATGATGAAGAAGCTACCGAAATCCATGTTCATGCAAATGGTGAGAAACATGAGCATCATAGCAAAACTGGCAGCCATCAGCACCGTGATGAAAATGCACCAGAAAAAAAGGAAAAAGGCGGCTGTTGCAATGATGAAGTACAAAAATTTCAAAATTTAGATAAGAACCTGAATCAAAATGCAAAGCTTGCCATTGATGTACCAGCATTTGTGGCAGTAATCAGCACTTTTGCAACAAGTGGCATTTATGATTTATCAAAAGCCTTTCCTCCTAAGTACAAGGCCAGGCTTTATTATCCTCCGCCCGAAAATATACGTATAGCCATCCAGCGTTTTCAGATATGATTTAATGTATAAAATGTTATGCATGGGTTTCTCATGCCTGTAATTATTTTATTTAAACATTAAATCAGATTAAAATGAAAAAGATATTATTTTCAGTTGCCTTATTAGCAACTGTGTTCGTGCAGCAGAGTTTTGCACAGGAAACCTCTAAGGCTCAGCCTTCACCACTACTCACTTCATACTATAATTTAAAAGATGCATTGGTTAGCAGTAATGCAACTGCTGCAGCTGCAAGTTCAGAAGCTTTTATAAAGGCTTTAAACGAGATGGATAAAGCAATACTAAAAGATGAAAGCCGGAATGCTTTATTAGCGGATGCCAATGCTATTTCCCAATCTAAAGACCTGAAACTGCAAAGGGAAAAGTTTGCCACTTTATCCACCAATATGTTTGTCCTTGCTAAAGCGGTAAAGCTTTCTGCTGACCCGGTTTACCAACAGTATTGTCCCATGAAAAAGGCATCGTGGCTTAGTGACAATAAGGCCATTAAAAACCCTTACTACGGAAATGCCATGCTCACTTGCGGCAGTGTTAAAGAAACATTGTAAAAAAATATGCCTTTTCCTGCCAATTCTTTACCGGTGGCAGGATGAGGTTATCTGTATTATAACACACTAAAATTTAAAAGATGAAAAATATAATTTTAGGAGCTGCAATAGCAGTCACCACTTTAGCAGCCTGCAATAGCGGCAGTGATAAAACCACGGATGCCAAACAAAGCGATATGCATTCCGATACATCTATGGCAATGCATCAGCAAACAACAGATACAACAACTTCAAAAACAGCAGCTGCTGCCGGTGTGTTTCCTGCCAGAGAAATAATTGCAGGCTACCTGCAATTAAAAAATGCTTTAGCAAAAGATAATGGTCAGGATGCTGCTGCAGCAGGTAATGCAATGGTCGCAACGTTGGCAAAAATTGACATGAAAACAATACCGGAGCAACAGATGAAAAGCTATATGGAGGTGGCTGATGACTTAAAGGAACATGCAGAACATATCGGGGCCAATGCAGGTAAAATAGAACACCAGCGAGAACATTTTATAATGATGAGCAAAGACATGACAGACCTGGTGAAAACCTTTGGCAATGGCGGTCAAACTTTATACAAAGATTTTTGCCCTATGGCAAATGATGGTAAGGGAGCAATATGGCTTAGCGAAGTTGAAGAAATAAAAAACCCCTATTTAGGGAGCAAAATGCCTGATTGCGGAACTGTAAAAGAAACCATCAAATAGTAATGAGCGGGGCTAAGAAAATAGTATGGACTTTGCTTATTGTATTTATTGCAATGCAGTTTGTGCAACCTGTTCACAACAAAAGTGAACAGGTTTTGGCAACGGATTTTACAAAGATTTATCCGGTGCCCGATAGCATTCAGTTAATTTTAAAAAGGGCTTGTTACGATTGTCATAGCAATAACAGCAACTATCCATGGTACTCAAATATTCAACCGGTAGCATGGATGATGGCAAGACATATCAGCAATGGTAAAGACAAGTTAAATTTCAGTGATTTTGGTAGCTATACAAACCGAAGGCAAATAAGTAAATTAAAAGGTATTGCAAACCAAATTAAAGATGACGAAATGCCCATAGCTTCCTATAAACTGATGCACCCAAAAGCAAGGCTGCTAGAGGCAGAAAAAGAAATGATAATGAATTGGATGAATGCTACAGCAGATAGCCTTTCGTCATCTAATTAATGAGTAATGCGAAAAATAAAACAAATATTGATCAGAATTTTTAAAGCAATTTTTATCCGGAAAAAAGATTGCTGCAAATAAAATTATGCATAATTGTTGCAGCTATCAATACGAGTATGAAAAATTAAAGAATCATTTATAATGGAATCTACAAATCAAAAACAACACTGGGAAAATATTTATGCAAGCAAAAATGAACAGGATTTCAGCTGGTTTCAGGAGTATCCTAAAACATCTGTAGCATTCCTGTCCTTGTTTGATCTATCCAAAAAATCAAACATCATTGATATTGGCGGCGGGGATAGTCATTTTGTTGATGCGTTGATTGAATTAGGATTTGAAAATATTTATGTGCTTGACATTTCGGAAAAATCAATCGAAAGAGCGAAAAAAAGGTTAGGGGAAAATGCTGAAAAAATCAATTGGATAGTTTCTGATGTAACAGATTTTACAAGTTCTGTAAAGTTTGATTTCTGGCACGACAGGGCTGCCTTTCATTTTCTTACCGGTGAGGATAAAATAGAAAAGTATGTTCGTGTCGCTGAACAATACATAAATCAAAAGGGTTATTTGATATTAGGAACATTTGCAGAAAATGGTCCTGACAAATGCAGTGGGCTTGAAATAAAACAATATTCAGAAGCCTCTATGTCTTATAGGTTTGAAAAAAGCTTTAACAGAATAAAGTGTATGCAAGAAACTCATATTACCCCATTTAACACACCGCAAAACTTTTTGTTTTGCAGCTTTCAGAAAAAATAAACTGATACATTATCCGCATAATAAAAAACTGAAATGAAAAAAATACTATTAATAGCTTTTGGAATGACCTTATATTCCTTTGCCTTTTCACAGGATATGAAGGGAATGGATATGTCAAAAAAGGATGCCAAAGAACAAACCCAACAGGTAACTTATACCTGCCCGATGCATCCTGAAATTCATGCTGCTAAACCTGGTAACTGTCCCAAATGTGGTATGAAACTGGTAAAGGAAAAAGCTAAAGCAATCACCACTACTCCTGTAGCAAAGAAGAAAGTAGAAATGCAAATGGCCAAAGACAGCACAAAGCCGGTAACCTATACATGCCCAATGCATCCTGAAATTCATACCACCCAACCTGGTAACTGCCCGAAGTGCGGAATGAGGTTGATTAAAGAAAAATCTAAAGCTGTTACCCCGGTTGACGAAGAAAAAATGGATGATATGAAAATGCCGCTGAAAGACACAGCAGTAAAGATGGATGACATGATGCAAATGGAAAAAACAAAAATTGAACCTGTCAAGACAATAGTAAACCATATACCACCTCATACAGTTCGCTATGATTTATACATTGCTGATACTACTGTGACATTTGGGAAAAAATCAAAAAGAGCTATTGCTGTAAATGGACAGATACCAATGCCAACACTTACTTTCACTGAAGGTGATACTGCTGAAATTTATGTACATAATAATTTGAATGAAGAAACGTCCTTACATTGGCATGGTTTGTTTTTACCCAACCAATATGATGGTGTGCCTAATCTTACACAAATGCCCATCAAAGCACACAGTACACATTTATATAAATTTCCCATCATTCAGCATGGTACACATTGGTACCACAGCCATACCGGATTACAGGAGCAAATTGGTATGTACGGCATGTTTATCATGAATAAAAGAGAAGAATTAGACATCCCTACAATCCCGCTTATAATAAGTGAATGGATAGATATGAAACCCGAAGAAGTACACCGCAGTTTACATGCTGCCACTGATTGGTTTGCGGTGCAAAAGGGAAGTACTCAAAGTTATGCTGAAGCAATAAAACAAGGGCACTTTAAAACAAAAGTTACCAATGAATGGAAGCGGATGAATGCTATGGATCTGACTGATGTCTATTACGATAATTTTTTACTGAACGGTAAAAATCAAAATGAACAACCACAATTTAAAGCAGGTGATAAAGTAAGGTTACGTATTGCAAACGGCGGGGCTTCCGATTATTTCTGGCTTTCTTATGCAGGAGGCAAAATAACAGTAGTAGCCACCGATGGTAATGATGTAGAACCAGTAGAAGTAGATAGATTGATTATTGCAGTTTCAGAAACTTATGATGTAGTCGTAACAATTCCTGAAAATAAAAGCTATGAATTTTTAGTAACACCAGAGGATAGAACCAAACATGCTTCCTTATGGTTGGGCAGTGGCGAAAAAGTAGCTGCTGTAAAAATGAAGCGGCCAAAATATTTTGCCGGTATGAAGATGATGAACGACATGATGGACATGAAAGGAAATATGATTGAAATGGAAGGCATGAAAATGGAGAATCAAATTATGGATATGAATACAGTAATGTATCCTGAAATAACCGGCGAAGAAAAATCTAAAAAAGAACAGAAGAAAGGCGAAGGCCATAACATGCAAATGCCCAATAATAACAGTGTGCAGGGCATGAACATGGAAGCTGAAACTCCGGATATAGTTTCTCTTAATTACACGATGTTAAAAGCACCTGAAAAAACAACCTTGCCTGAAGGACCTTTAAAAGTGTTGAAATTTGATCTTACCGGAAATATGAATCGTTATGTGTGGACATTAGACAATAAAACAGTTTCTGAAAGCGACAAGATACTGATTAAAAAAGGAGAGAATGTAAGGATTATTTTATACAATAACAGTATGATGCGGCACCCGATGCACCTGCACGGCCATGATTTTCGATTGCTCAACGGACAGGGAGAATATGCACCGATGAAAAACATAATCGACATAATGCCGATGGAAAGAGATACCATTGAATTTAATGCCAACGTGTATGGCGATTGGTTTTTTCATTGTCATATTTTGTACCACATGATGAGTGGCATGGGTCGTGTAATTACTTATGAAAATCAGCCTGCAAACCCGGAAATACCCAATCCTAAATTAGCTCAACGCAAATTATTTGCAGACGACAGGATGTTTCATGTAATGGGAAGAGTGGGGGTAGAAAGCAATGGCAGCGATGGAGAAGCCATGGTAGCCAATACAAGATGGAAACTAAGCACACTATGGCATTTAGGCTATCATGACATGCACGGCTATGAAAGTGAAACCATGGTGGGTCGCTATTTAGGTCGCATGCAATGGTGGTATCCGTATGTTGGTTTTGATTATCATTATAAAATGGAAGGTGGTCCAAAAAATCTTTTTGGCGGGGAAGAAAAAAACTGGTTTGGGCAAACGAGTAATAAAAATAATCGTAAAACCATAGTAGCAGGTATTGCTTATACTTTGCCCATGTTATTTGTTGCTGATGCAAGAATAGATGGTAATGGTAAATTCCGTTTTCAGTTTGGCAGAGAAGATGTACCAGTTACAAAGCGTTTGCGTTTTAGTATGATGATTAATACGGATAAAGAGTATATGGCTGGCTTGCGTTACATCGCAACAAAATATATTTCTTTCTCCAGCCACTATGATAGTGATATGGGCTTGGGGGCAGGGATAGTATTGACATATTGATAAATATTTTTAACACATAAAACAACAGTACAATGAAACAAATCATCATGACTATGGCTATTTTATTAGCCACAGTAACAGCAGGTTTTGCTCAGGCAACGCAGGACAGTGTTCATACAGGACACAGCAATCAAACTACCGAAGTGAAAAAGTATACCTGTACCATGCATCCAAAGGTAAAAATGTATAAACCAGGTAAATGTCCTGAATGTGGAATGGAATTGGTGCCGGTTGGAAAATCAAAAGCTGCTAAAAAGAAAAAATCAATGTGTTGCGGTATGGGGATGTAGGTTATGTTATTGATGTAATAAAAAACCTTTTGATAACTACTTATCAAAAGGTTTTTAGGAACTCCATTTTCCGTAAATCATTGTTTCGTTTTTTTTATTTCGTACTTTTTACAATAGGATCTAATTTAATTTTTCAAAAAAGGAACTGCAGATGCAACTCTACATTAAAAATATGGTTTGTGACCGCTGTATAATGGTGGTACGTCAGCAATTGGATCAGTTAAAAATTGATTACAGGCATATTCAATTGGGGCAGATAGAGTTAAATCATGAGATAGCTCCAGTTAAATTACATCATTTAAAAGAAGCATTGGAAAAAGTAGGGTTTGAATTATTGGATGATAAAAAAGCTATGCTTGTGGAAGGGATTAAAAATATAATTATTTCCCTTATACAGGGGTATAGCGAAGAAGAATTTAATAAAAAACTTTCAGTGATGCTGGAAGAAAAACTACGCAAAGATTATCATTATTTAACCACGCTTTTTTCGGCAGTTGAAGGAATGACTATTGAAAAATATGTTATTCACCAAAGAATAGAAAAGGTTAAGGAGCTGTTGATGTATGACGAAATGAACCTGAGTGAAATTTCTTACCACTTGGGCTATAGCAGTGTGCAGCACCTGTCGCAGCAGTTTAAAAAAATCACAGGTTTCACTCCTTCAAAATTTAAACTACTAAAGGAAAATAACCGCAAACCACTCGATAAAATTTAATGGTATAGGTGCTATGTTTTTTCTTTGCTTTGCCTTTAATCCTCAGTTGAGCATTCGTAAATGTGCTAATCATTCTGTTGCTGATAATTCGCTTAAAATTATATACAACTCTTCCACAATAACATAACAATATAGCCTTTACCGCAAGCTAGCTTTGTATAAAATACTTTTTATGCAATCAGCCGATCTGTTAGAGGATAAATTAATAAGTAAAAATAAAACGAATCACACCGGCATTATTAATGAAATATTTCCTGTATTGGAAATGACCTGTGCTTCCTGCGCTGTTAGTGTGGAATCTATGCTGAAATCTGTTGACGGCGTAAAGGATGCGGGGGTCAACTTTGCCAGTCAGTCAGCTTGGGTGGTATACGATACGGCTATAACAAATCCGGAAATCTTTCAGGCAACCATTCGCTCCATTGGTTATGATATTGTAATTGAAAAGGAAAATCAGCAGGAAATAAAAGAAGCCGCACAGGAGAGGCTCTATGCCGCAATAAAGCAGCGTACAATTTGGTCCTCCTTATTATCCTTGCCCATTGTAATTATCGGGATGTTTTTTATGAATATGCCCTATAGCAATTATATTATGATGGCACTGGCTACTCCTGTGGTGTTTTACTTTGGCCGCAGCTTTTTCGTTAATGCATTTAAACAGGCTAAACACCGGAAAGCGAATATGGATACCCTGGTAGCACTTAGTACCGGTGTCGCTTACCTGTTTAGTGTCTTTAACACATTTTTTCCTGCATTCTGGCATGCAAGAGGACTGCATGCGCATGTGTATTTTGAAGCTGCCGCTGTGGTAATTGCCTTTATCTCCCTGGGTAAGCTGCTGGAAGAAAAGGCGAAATCCAATACATCATCTGCGATTAAAAAACTAATGGGGCTGCAACCTAAAACAGTCATTCGGATATTGGGGGATAATCAGACCCAGGAAATACCTGTAAGCCAGGTGAGAGTGCATGATGTATTACTTGTAAAACCGGGAGAAAAAATTGCAGTGGATGGAATGGTTATTAAAGGATCATCCTTTGTAGATGAGAGTATGATCACCGGCGAACCGCTTGCTGTTGAAAAGAAAGCCAACGAAAAAGTTTTCGCAGGTACTATCAATCAAAAAGGAAGTTTTCAGTTTAAGGCTGAAAAAGTAGGGTCGGAAACTTTATTATCACAGATCATTAAAATGGTGCAGGAGGCTCAAGGCAGTAAAGCACCTGTTCAGAAGCTGGTAGATAAGATTGCCGGCATCTTTGTTCCTGTAGTGATCGTAATAGCAATACTCACTTTTGTAATATGGATGGTATGGGGAGGAGACAATGCTTTTACCCACGCATTGCTTACTGCGGTTACTGTATTGGTTATAGCATGCCCATGTGCATTGGGGCTGGCTACCCCAACAGCCATTATGGTAGGCGTTGGTAAAGGGGCAGAAAACAATATCCTGATTAAAGATGCAGAAAGCCTGGAGTTGGCGCATAAAGTAAATACAATCGTGTTGGATAAGACGGGAACTATTACTGAAGGTAAGCCAGTGGTTACTGATTTGATTTTTACAGAGGGCGTAAGCAAAACAGTATTGAAATCTGTTCTTCTTGCAATTGAAATGCAATCTGAGCATCCTTTGGCTGATGCAGTGGTTAAGTATTTACATGAAGAAAGGATAGTGCCGGTTGAATTGCATAAAATTGAAAGCATTACCGGTAAAGGCGTTGGTGCAACCTATAATGATAAATATTACCTGGTGGGCAATGCAAAATTATTATTTGATAAAGGTATTGTACCGGACACTGAGTTGGCGTGTAAAATGGTATTTCTGCAACAGCAGGCAAAAACAGTGGTGGCTTTTGCGGAGAATAATAAAATGGTTGCAGTTGTGGCTATTGCTGATAAAATAAAATCATCTTCTAAAATTGCGATACAAAATTTACAACGACAGGGAATTGAAGTATATATGCTTACCGGTGACAACCAGCAAACGGCTGCTGCAATTGCTGAAGAAGTGGGATTAAAAAACTTCCGGGCAGAAGTATTGCCTGCAGATAAAGCCGCCTTTGTAAAAGCATTGCAGCAGAGAGGGAAAGTGGTGGCAATGGTTGGGGATGGTATTAACGACAGCCATGCACTGGCACAGGCTGATGTGAGTATTGCGATGGGTAAGGGAAGTGATATTGCAATGGATGTTGCGAAAATGACCTTAATTACTTCTGATTTGAATAGTATTTCCAAAGCATTATTGCTCTCCACGAAAACTGTAAAAACCATTAAACAGAATTTGTTCTGGGCATTCATTTATAATCTTATTGGAATTCCGATTGCGGCAGGTGTATTATATCCGGTTAATGGATTTCTGCTGGATCCTATGATTGCCGGGGCGGCAATGGCATTGAGCAGTGTGAGCGTAGTGAGTAACAGCTTACGGTTGAAATATTTGAAACTTTAGATAACACTGCCTTTGAGTAATCCGGTATGCCAGCATAATTATATAAAAACCGGTGCCTGATATATGACAGTTACGGTCACCAACTACTTTAATTTTACAATATAAAAATGAACAACATGGAAACTTTAAAATTTAAAACTACGATCAAATGTTCAGGGTGTGTGGCAAATGTCACTCCCTCTTTGAATAAAACAGCCGGTGAAAATAATTGGTCGGTAGACATTCAAAACCCCGAAAAAATATTAACCGTTTCAAAACAGGGTAATATTACTGAGGCAGAAATTGTACAGGCAGTACAGGCGGCAGGGTATAAAATTGAAATTCTCAAATAGCATTATTAAGAATCTGCACAGTTCGGATTTTTGCCAGGAGTAATTTAACACTGGTAAATTACCTTTTCAATCAGAAATCTATTTTTAGAAAGAATGCTTACCCTCATTTTCGAAATAAGGAAAATTGCTATAAATGCAACAGTATGGACATTTTAGCAATATTTTTTGCTTTTGCATTGGAATTTAATCCTTTATTTTGTTACTGATGAAAATTCTTGCATTTATCATGGCTCTTATGGTACTGGTACTTAGCTGCGTCCCATGTATGGATGGGGCATTTGCCATGAAGAATAGGAATATAAAATCCGAAATCGCCAAATCTACCGGTAATCATAACGAACATAATGATTCTGATAATTGCTCTCCTTTTTGTACATGCAATTGTTGCACAGGGTTTACATTTTCAATAAACACCTTTCAGGCTGGTACTACAGTATTTTATGCTGCTAAGACAATCGCTTTCCACCTGCCTTCAGAAATATCAAACATTGCCTTACCAATTTGGCAACCTCCCCAGTTAGGTTAATCATTTTTATCAATTCAATTTTCTGACAAAGCTGCGCTTTGCCAGAAATGATTTTTTAACCTGATTCAATATTAAAATGATAAATAAAATCATTCGGTTTTCCGTATACAATAAACTTGTTACGGGTATGTTGTTGGGAATTTTTATTATTTGGGGGCTTTATTCTTTTACACAGTTAAGTATTGATGCCCTCCCCGATGTTACCAATAACCAGGTGCAGGTAATTACCAACAGCCCCAACCTGGCAACGCAGGAAGTGGAACAGTTTATAACCACCCCTTTAGAATTAGAATTTAAATCCCTGCAGGGATTGGTTGAACTGCGCAGTACCAGCCGCAGCGGTTTATCGGTTATCACCATCGTTTTTAAAGACAATATGCCTATTAATATTACAAGGCAATTGGTGACTGAAAAAATAAAGGTGGCACAGGAAAATATTCCCAAGGAATATGGGCAACCCGATTTGATACCGCCCACAACAGGTTTAGGAGAAATCTATCAATATGTGATCGTTCCCAAAAAAGGTTTTGAAGATAAATTTTCTTCTACCGATTTGCGGACAGTGCAGGATTGGATTGTAAAACGCCAGCTCTTAGGCACAGCAGGTGTGGTAGATGTGAGCAGCTTTGGTGGTAAACTAAAACAATATGAAGTGAGTGTAAAGCCTGAAAGGCTGGCGGCAATGAACCTTACATTAATTGATGTCTACAACGCCCTGCAAAAAAATAATTCCAACACAGGTGGCAGCTATATTGACAAGGGGCCAAATATTTATTTTATCCGAGGCGAAGGTCTGATTGAGAACCTGAACGACATCAATAATATTGTTGTTGCCAGCACAAAAGGGATCCCTGTTTTAATAAAAGATATAGGCACCGTTGATTTTGGCTTTGCACCGCGGTACGGCGCTTTAACACGGAACGGAAAGGGTGAAACTGTTGGCGGCGTGGTGCTGATGCAGAAAGGAGAAAATGCCGTAAAGGTTATTGAGGGGGTAAAGGAAAGGATGGCAACTATCGAGAAATATTTGCCCGAAGGTTTAAGCGTTGATGTGTTTGTGGACAGAACCAAATTAATTGAAAGGGCAACACATACCGTAAGTACCAATTTATTAGAAGGCGCATTGATTGTAATTTTTGTGTTGGTGCTTTTCCTGGGCAATTTCAGGGCAGGTTTAATTGTGGCAAGTGTAATCCCTTTATCAATGCTCTTTGCCATTGCAATGATGAAACTGTTTGGTGTAAGTGCAAACCTGATGAGCATGGGTGCATTGGATTTTGGACTAATTGTGGACGGCGCTGTGATTATCGTAGAGAGTTTAACGCATAAATTCTTCCACGATTTTAAAGGGCAAAAATTAGGGCAAACAAAAATGGACGAAGAAGTAACCGCAGGCAGCAGCAAGATCATGAACAGTGCAGTTTTCGGGCAAATCATTATCCTCATAGTTTACATCCCCATTTTTGCATTGAGCGGCATTGAAGGAAAAATGTTTATGCCAATGGCACAAACAGTAAGTTTCGCCATCATCGGTGCAATGATTTTATCTATTACTTATGTGCCGTTGTTAAGCAGTTTGTTTCTCAATAAAAAAATAGCCAGTAAAGAAAATATTACCGACAAAGTAATGAAATGGTTAATCGGGAGATACCGACCGTTTCTTCAACGGATAATAAAATACAGGATTACCGTTTTGTCAACAGCCCTGTTGCTGTTTTTTGGTTCCCTATTCATTTTTAATTCATTGGGTGGTGAATTTATACCTGAACTGGATGAAGGCGATTTTGCTGTGAATTATGCGGTCAGGCAGGGTAGCAGTTTGCCTCAATCCATTGAAACAAGTACGCAGCTGGAAAAAATTGCGATGCAGTTTCCAGAAGTAAAAGAAGTGGTAAGTAAAATCGGGAGCAGTGAAATCCCCACCGATCCCATGCCAATTGAAAGCGGCGATGTAATGATCGTTTTAAAAGATAAAAAAGAATGGACATCGGCCAAAGACAAAGAAGAGCTGGCTGAAATGATGAACAAGAGAATGAGCGTTATACCTGGGGTTAACCTGACTTTTGAGCAACCAATACAAATGCGGTTTAATGAATTGATTGCAGGCGTAAAAAGCGATATAGCCATAAAGATATTCGGCAGTGACCTGGACAAATTATTTGCTAAAGGCAATGAAATAAAATCATTGGTAAAAGGCATTGATGGTTTGGTGGATGTTAAGGTAGAACAAATTGTAGGTATGCCGCAATTGGTGGTAAAATACAACCGCAGTAAAATTGCTCAATACGGTTTAAACATTGCTGATGTAAATGCAACGCTGAACACAGCTTACGCTGGTGGTTACGCAGGTGTGGTATATGAAGGTGAAAGAAAATTTGATCTGGTGGTCAGGATTACTAAAGATCCGAACACCGATGCTGATGTTTTAAAGGCATTATTAATTCCATTGCCAAACGGTAAACAAATACCGTTAAGCGAAATCGCTGATGTAACTTTTAAAGCAAGCCCCGCACAAATAAGCAGGGAAGATGCAGAACGCAGAATTGTTGTGGAAGCAAATACCAGGGGCAGGGATGTGGAAAGTGTGGTAAAAGAAATTCAGCAAACCCTGGATGCAAAATTAAAGCTGCCTGAAGGTTATTATATTACTTATGGCGGACAGTTTCAAAACCTGCAGGAGGCAAAAGGACGGTTACAATTGGCCGTACCTGTTTCTCTGCTGCTGATTTTCTTTTTATTGTTCCTTACTTTCCGTTCTGCAAAAGAAGCCATCATCATTTTTTCTGCCATTCCATTAGCAGCCATTGGCGGCATCATTGCCTTATGGATGAGAGGGATGAATTTCAGTATTTCCGCAGGAGTTGGGTTTATTGCGTTGTTTGGTGTGGCAGTTTTGAACGGCATTGTTTTAATCAGTTATTACAACCGGCTGAGAGATGAAGGCGAAGAAGATATTACCAAACGAATTTTAAAAGGTAGTGCGGCAAGATTACGACCGGTATTAGCCACAGCAGCTGTAGCCTCACTGGGGTTTTTACCAATGGCATTTAGCAACAGTGCTGGTGCGGAAGTACAAAAGCCTTTGGCTACCGTTGTAATTGGAGGCTTGTTTTCTTCCACATTTTTAACGCTGTTTGTACTGCCGGTTTTATACAGTCTATTTTATTTAAAAAGAAAAAACAAGATGAAAATAAATACAAGTGCAATAACGATATTGGTTTTGATCTTTTCGTTTATGGGGTTTAATGCAAATGCCCAAAACACACCTGCCCCGATTTTTAGGGAAACATTGACTTTACAAAATGCGTTGGATTTAGCAATAAAGAACTATCCAACTATTCAGCAAGCCAGTTTGATAACCCAGCAACAAAAAGCGCTCACAGGCACAGCCACTATTTTGGACCCTTTCAATATCAATACAGGTTTGGGGCAAATCAATAGCAAAGTGTTTGATTATAATGTAGGCGTGGCGCAAGGCTTTAAATTACCCAGCGCTTACAAGGCCGAGAAAAATTTGCTAAAACAAAATGTAGCAGTTGCACAATCATATGAAGCCGTTACAAAAAATGAATTGGTACGCAATGTATCCAATGCATATTACAATTGGTTATACAGTTGGCAGCAATATAATTTGCTGGTACAGACCGATAGCATCTTTGCAGATTATGAAAAGTATGCCAACAAAAAATACCAGGTTGGCGAAAGCAATAAACTGGAAAAAATAAATGCCACACTTCAAAGAAAGGATTTGCAGTTGCAACTGTCAAAAGCAAAAACAGAAGTTGCCTTTTATTTAACAGATTTACAAAAGTGGTTGCGAAGCGCAGACCAATACCAGGCACCATTAACCTATCAAGTATTGCCTGAAATAAATTTAAGCGATAGCGGTTTGGTAAACAAGCATCCTGTATTACAATTTTTGCAGCAGCAGATCACGGCTAAAGAATTGGCCATTAAAGCCGAAAAAGCAAAAGGGCAGCCTTCTTTTAACCTGGGTGTAAATGCACAAAGTTTAGATAAGCAAGCACAATTCTATTATGGAAGTGTCGGCATCAATATCCCCATATTTAAAAATGGTGTCAAGTCGAGAACACAGGCCGCTAAATATGAAACAGAAATAGCAAAAAAGGAATTGGATAAAAGCCAACAGGAAATTGCTACTTTGTTTTTGCAGCAAAATCAATTACAGCAACAAAGTTTACAACAAGTAAAGTATTACCAAACCGAAGGTTTACCAATGGCGGAAAGTATTATTAATGCGGCGCAACGCAGTTACAAGGCCGGTGATATTGGCTATATAGAATACACGCAAAATATTAAAGATGCCATTAGAATAAAAACCGATTATCTGGCTGCCGTCAACAGTTACAACCAAACCATTATCCAACTCAACTACTTATTAAACCGTTAAAAGAATTTCAAAAATGAAAAATATATTTTTAATAATGTTCGTTTTGCTTTTCGCAATTACATCCTGCAAAAACAAAGCAACTGAAACCAAGGCAGTGCCTGCTGCAAAAGACAGCACTGCAAAGAAAGAAGAACCGGTTGCAACTGAAGTAGAACTTACTGACGACCAGATTAAAGCGATTGGTTTGCAAACAGGTGATATTGAACAGCGTAATTTAAAATCTACTTTAAAGGTAAACGGTAAACTGACCTTGCCACCGCAGAACCAGGCACAGGTAAGTATTTTAACAGGGGGCATAGTAAAAACCATTAACGTAACCGAGGGCACATTTGTAAAGCAGGGGCAAATATTAGCAACCATTGTAAACAATGAAGTAATACAATTGCAGCAGGATTATTTGGAAAACAAATCTCAGTTGGTGTATCTGCAGGCAGAATTTAAACGCCAGAAGGAATTACAGGAAGACCGTATCAATGCCACAAAAACCTTGCAGCAGGTACAAAATGAATTGGGTATGGCGGAGGCTAAACAAAAAGGCTTGCAAACTAAATTACAGTTGCTGGGTATCAATGCGGCCAATATCAGCGCTACCAATTTTACCAGCCAAATTGCAGTAACAGCGCCTATAAGTGGTTTTATTCACCACATCAACTTAACAATGGGGAAGTTTGCAGATGCTAATACTATTTTGTTTGATATTGTTGATAACCGTTTTCTGCATTTAGATTTAACTCTTTTTGAAAAGGATATCGCCAAAGTAAAAATCGGCGACAAAATTGTGTTTACAGATGCGAATGATGCAAATCACACACATGCTGCAATCATTTTTGCATTAAACAAATCTTTTGAAGACAACCAGCAAGCCATTTTAGCCCATGCGAAAATAGAAGGGATTACCGAAACATTATTGCCTGGAATGTATGTAGAAGCAAGGATACAGGTTGACAACTATAAAGCCAATGCCTTGCCCGGTGATGCAGTGGTAAGCAATGGCGACGAACATTATATTTATGTTGAAACAAAAAAGAATCATTACAAACAAATACCGGTTACTGTAGGAGTAAGCGATATGGGCTTTACCGAAATATTGCCACTGGAAGAAATACCGGAAAATGCTAAAGTAGTTACAAAAGGGGCTTACTATTTATTATCCCAGCTTACAAAAGGAAGCAGCGAAGAGTAACAACCAAATATTAACAACAACTAAATTTACTATAATGTATTTTTACATCTTAAAATCAAATAAAAATGAACAGGCTCAATTGCTGGAAATGCGTTGTAATGCTGGCATCAATTCTTGGAATGGTGCAGGTGTTTTCATAAGCCGGCTTATACAATTATTTTAAAGGGGTTGCAGAAATATGTTTCCGCAACCCCCTTTTATTTAGTTAACTATTCTTCCATAACCGCAATGTACAGCATCTTTATAGGGAGCATTCTCTTAAGCTTATTACATGCAGTGATACCCAATCACTGGCTGCCGGTATTGGCCATTGGCAAAAAGGATAACTGGAATTTGCAGGAAATAACTAAAGTAACATTTTTATCAGGATTGGCGCATGCGTTAAGTACGATTGTGATAGGGATTGTTTTAGGCTTGTTGGGCTTACAGCTTGCAAAACAAATTGAATACTTCACTCATTTTATTGCACCTGCTGTTTTGATATTATTAGGCATATTTTTCATTTATCAGCATCACCGGCACAAGCATTTTCATTTGCATAAAACGCCTAAGCCTACACTTCCTAAAAATAAAATTATACTGGCATTGGTAGTTGCGATGTTTCTTTCGCCCTGTATGGAAATTGAAGCTTACTTCCTCTTGGCTGGTGCATACGGGTTATGGGCTGTAATAAGTATAGCTACACTATATCTCACCATATCAGTTTCCGGAATGGTATTGTGGGTAAGACTTGCGTATAAAGGTATTTTGAAATTAAACTGGCATACTCTCGAGCATAAGTCCGGGATAATTACCGGGTGGACTTTAGTCCTGACAGGCATTATCTCATTTTTCATTTCTTAAAAAAAATTATATATGGCAAAAGAATGCTGCGACACAGACGAAAAAGATGTACAAAAAAAAGGATTTGTCAATCAACCGGAAAATACAAAAGGGTACAACCATAGTAAAGAGGATGGGCATGACCATGATAATGGAGAGCATGAGGATGGTGATGATCATAAGCATGGCGAAGAAGATTCAGATGGCTGGAAAAGTCATTGGCCTTTACTGTCATCGCTTGCGATATTATTGGTTATGCTGGTATTGGAATTTGGATTAAAGTTTAAACCGGTTTTTCCGGTTGATTTGATTATTTATGTAGTTGCCTATTTGCTTGCAGGTTACAATGTTTTGAACCTGGCTTTCAGAAAAGCGATGCGATTTGATTTTTTCAATGAGTTCTTTTTAATGAGTGTGGCAACCATTGGCGCATTTAGTATTGGCTCTTATAGCGAAGGTGTGGCGGTTATGGTTTTCTATTCTATTGGCGAATGGTTCCAGGATGCTGCAGTGAGCAAAGCAAAGAGAAGTATTAAAGAGCTATTGGATATACGACCCGATGAAGTAACGGTTTTGAGGAATGGAACTGCTACGGTTATTCATCCCAACGAAATACAGGTAGATGAAATTATACAGGTAAAGGCCGGGGAAAAAGTGGCTTTGGATGGAGAGCTGAATTCGGATGCCGGCACATTTAATACGGCGGCGCTTACTGGTGAAAGTAAGCCAGATACTAAACGAAAAGGGGAGCAGGTACTTGCAGGTATGATAAACCTTGATAAAGTTGCTGAAATAAAAGTAAAATCGCTTTTTAAAGACAGCAAGCTGAGCAAGATTTTAGAAATGGTACAGGATGCGACAGCTAGAAAATCACAGACGCAATTATTCATCAGCCGTTTTGCAAAAATATATACCCCTATAGTTTTTGCTTTGGCTGTTGGGGTTTGCCTTGTTCCATACTTCTTTGCTGATCCATATATTTTTAATGTTTGGTTTTATAGGGCATTGGTATTCCTGGTAATCAGCTGCCCCTGTGCTTTGGTAGTGTCAATACCATTAGGATATTTTGGTGGAATAGGACTGGCTTCAAAAAACGGCATTTTGTTTAAAGGTTCTAATTTTTTAGACGTGATTACAAAAGTGAATGTAGTGGTGATGGATAAAACAGGCACATTGACCAAGGGTGTTTTTAAGGTACAGGAAGTTGTGGCAAAGGGTATCGACAAAGATGAACTGGTTAAATTATCAGCGGCATTGGAAAGCAATTCAACACATCCCATTGCAAAAGCGGTGGTTGAATATGCAGGTAAAAATGCTGCAAGTTTAAAGGCAGAAAATGTTGAAGAAGTAGCAGGGCATGGTTTAAAAGGGATGGTTGATGGAAAGAACGTGTTAGTAGGCAATGTGAAATTGTTAAAGAAGTTCAATATTGAATACCCTTCAGAAATCGATAACCTGGTCGATACCATTGTGGTAATTGCAATGAATGATCAATATGCCGGATATATAACCATTGCCGATGAAATAAAAGATGATGCAAAACAGGCCATTGATGATATGCATAAACTGAATATTAAGACCGTAATGTTATCCGGTGATAAACAGGCAGTGGTTTCAAAAGTAGCGCAAACATTGAACATAGATAATGCCTATGGAGATCTGTTGCCGGAAGGGAAAGTGGATAAAGTGGAGGCATTAAAAAATGAGGGGATGCACATTGCTTTTGTGGGTGATGGGGTGAATGATGCACCTGTGGTTGCATTGGCCGATGCAGGTATTGCAATGGGTGGATTGGGAAGTGATGCTACCATTGAAACCGCAGATATCGTTATTCAGAACGACCAGCCCTCTAAAATTGTCACTGCCATTAAAATTGGTAAAATAACCAGAAGTATCGTTTGGCAGAACATCTCCATTGCAATGGCTATTAAAATAATTGTATTGATTCTTGGAGCAGGTGGCATTGCTACATTATGGGAAGCTGTCATTGCGGATGTTGGCGTGGCTTTATTAGCAATTCTGAATGCGGTAAGGATACAGCGGATGAAACTGTAATAAAACTAAAGCCATAGGAAGCTGCCAGCTTTCAGAATATTTTTTTAAAGTAATACAATTTGCTTAATATGTCTATGCCGTTTCCGCCATCCGGCGGACCGGGCTTTTCACTGCAATCTTCTTATCAGAAGGATTTTCGTTGCTATCCCTAACGGGTTCTTTAAAAGTTTAAATAAAGTCATTTAGAAAGCCATTGTAAAGAACCTGCACAGTACACCCGTCTTATTTCTTTTGCGCCTGCGGCAAATAAACCGGGAGAACTGTGCTGGATAAGGATAGTGGTCATTGAGATTGGCTCGTTCCTCTCCAAACACAATTACTGATTCGATAACAGAATTTCTCATCTATTTGATATAATGATTTATTTTTTGCATAATCAATATGGCTCTGGCGTTAGTAAAATCAATAAACTTATCTTCTGTCCAGATTGTTTCGTCTATTGGGATCAGGTGACGTTTAATGAATGCGGCTTTATCGGCAACATTATTATTTATTCCAGTGTTTAAAAGGGCTGGCATTTTTAACTCCTCTGTTTGTATTGAAATCAATTAGCTGAAAATTTTTGATACTGTTAATCTTTGAAGGCTCCAGTCCCAATCCTTCAAGAATGGATTTAGGCATAATGTGATCTATGTCATTTATTCGTATGGTTTGGTTTCGATCATATATTAGGTAATATAAAAATGATGTATCCAGTTGGTCAAGATTGGTACTATCGTAAGTAGTAGTAAAAGTAATGGGATGATCGGCGTATACTTTAAATAATTCATCGGTCGGGAAATCCAGATTCTTAAAGTTCTGCATTTTATTAAGTAACTTCCTTATTCCGGTCTTATAAGGAATCCATCCTGCCCCTTTACTTTTAAAAACTCCGTTAATGAGAGAATGGTATATCCATTTTTCCATTTTTGGATGTTCTGAATTCTTTGCATCAAAATTGGCAAAGAACTTATTGAGTTCGTCATCACTTAATTCTTTATGAAAGAGGTGATAGGCAATAAAAAATAATGGAATAAAGGAGCGATTGCCATCTTTATAGTAATTGTAAAGATGGGCATTTATAAGAAAATCCCTTAAACATTTTAATGTAATTTTTATACGCACTCTGTTTTTAATGGCAAAATCCGCATCGCCTGCTTCTATGGATGCCATTTCTTTATTATGATTATCCTGTAATAAAAAAATCAACTTAATAAGATTATCTTGTGATAATCCAATTTCTTCATAACTTTTCAGCGTTTCTTCCAGGAAGCTTTCCATTTCCCAGGCAAATCCTTTTAAAATCGAAGCAACCAAATCGAATAATGAAAGTTTTGTGCCTCCATCATTCAGTCTCCTGAAAAGTTCTACAATTCTTTGTTTATTTGAAATTTCATCATAGGACTTATTTATTGAAACTTTTGAAATTCCCATGCAGTCTGCAGTCAATGTGTTTTTGTAAAAAGCCTTTACATTTTTCTCAATATGCTTTTTGTGAATGGGGTCGATAATGCCAAGTGACTTTATTATTTCTTCCGCAACCTGATCTTCGTCATTAGTATCTTTTAATCTCTTTAATAATGAACTCGCAAGGTACCAGCAATGTTCGGGGATAGTCCTGTCTGTATTATCTTTTGATTGCTTGGATAATTTTGTTTTGTCATTTTCAAATTTGAATTCGAATTCTGTATTATAATCACTGAATAAATCAAAGTATAAGACTTTACCATTAATACTTCCTTTTAAGCCAATATAAAAAGATTGCAGTCGTTGTTGTCCGTCAATTACAAAATTTTGAAGCTGGGTTAAATGATCTACCTGTCGCGAACTAATGATTCCACCATCTTTTGTAAATGGTCTGTAATTAAAAAGAGGTTTGGTATCTCTATCTTCTTCTATAACCATAATACCTCCGAATGAATCACCCTTTAGTAAAGTGTCAAACAATAATTCCATTTTTTCCTCATCCCAAACCAGTCTTCTTTGAATGACCGGTAAAACAAATTTCTCGTCTTCAATTTCACTGATAATATCAGATATTTTATAGGATTTCCAGATAGCCATAAACAGGTAGGTTTGAAATATTAAGGTATTCCCAAATATAGATTGAATTTAGGTATTATTCTTGCAAATATTTGCATTGCATTCAACTAACCGTACCGCAAAATTATTGTCCTGCTCCGTGCGGAAAAAGGTCTGCGCCTGCGTACACTCCGGCTGGCATCCTGTTTTCAAAATAATCTCCACCTGACAATTTTTATACTATCCCTGATGGGGTAGTATTTTTTTGAAAAACCTTGTTCCTCCTCCACAGGCCTAATGGCTGGTCGCTATCGGTAAATGAATGAGGCGAAGCTGAATTCTTTAATTAATCATTTTTAAATTTTATCAATCATGGAAATGACAGCAAGATTAACAGGTGATGCAAAAATCAGCACCCTGCAATCAGGAAAACAGGTAGTGAATTTTAATGTAGCCATTAACGATAGCTACAAATCAAAAACCACCGGCGAAGTAATGAAAATGGTGACTTATGTACAATGCGACTACTGGGTAAACCCCGGTGTAGCTCAGTTTCTTACTAAAGGAACTTTAGTGGAACTGCAGGGCAGGATAGGAGTAAGCGCCTATACTGGTAAAGATGGGTTACCCAAAGCCTCCCTTACCCTGCATGTGAATAGCATCAAACTGCATGGGGGTAAATCAAAGCAACAGGAAACCATAGCAGCAGATAAAATTTTGGTGGGTGCCTCAAGCGAAACAGCAACCGATGATCTGCCTTTCTAAAATCAAAACGGCACCAGCCCTAATGGATTCGGGCTGGTATTTTCTTTCAATCTTTCAATTCAACAAAAACCACAGTGTAGCGCCTGCGGAATACAAATTAAAGCGTACCATATTATGGCACACAATTTAAATTTCAATGAACTAACAGGTAAACATAGCTTCTTTTCAGTAAAAGAAAAAGCCTGGCATGGATTAGGTCAAATAGTAGAGGGGTACCCAACCAGTGCAGAAGCATTAAAATTTGCAGGACTGGATTATACCATAACCAAAAGAAAACTGTATACGTTTGATAACGAAAACGAAACAGCCAATGCAGATATCGAAATCAAAATCCCTGAAATAGAAGTACCCAATTATTTTGCCACCATCCGCACCGACAATGAAACCGTTTTAGGTGTAGTGGGTAAAGATTATGAAGTGGTACAGAACATTGATGCGTTTAGTTTCTTTGATGCTATTGTTGGCGGCGATGGTATTCAATACGAAACCGCAGGGGCATTGGGAAAAGGAGAAAGAATTTTCATTACGGCTAAGTTGCCCAATTATATTAAAGTGGGTAAGGAGGATTTGATTGAGCAGTATTTGTTTTTAACTACCTCTCATGATGGCGGTGGCAGTATTACCGCAGCCTTTACTCCGGTAAGAATTGTTTGTAACAATACTTTAAATGCTGCCCTTCGCAACCATAGCAATGCTTTTAAAATAAGGCATACCGCTAATGCAAAAGAAAGATTGGATGAGGCTCATAAATTGATGGGCATTACAAATAATTTAAGCATCCAGTTAGAAGGAGTTTTTAATCAATGGGCTAAGATTCGTATTACAGATCTCGAAGTAAAAAACTTGATTCAAATGGCTTTAGTGCCTAACAAAGAAGTGTTGCAAAATATACAGGCTGGTAAAGAGGATGAATTATCCACCTGTTTTAAAAATATGACGGATGCGGCTTTTGAATATGCTATGACCAATGAAACGCAACAATTAGAAACTACCAAAGGCAGTTTGTTCGGTGCTTACAATGCCGTTACCGGATATTTTCAAAATGTACGAACTTACAAAAATGAAGAAGCCAAAATGAAATCTTTATTGTTTGGTGGTACAGGACAATTGAGAACACAGAAAGCATTCAATCTTTGTGAGGGTTTTGCAAAGGATTCAATAATGGAGTTTATTAATTAAGATGGCATAAGGGGCAAGCAGTGAAGTTTGCCCCTTTTTTATTAAGACTTTTAAAGCCTGGAAACGAGCCACGCTTGAAGGCGTGGCTCGTTGGGTACTGTGATGATTTTGAATTAATTAGTTTAGTAAAAAATATATTCAGAAAGGAAATACTTATTTTTTTTAATTATTTATAATAGATTAACGTCATTTTTAATTAGAGTTAGCTGTAAACTTATCTGATACCAAAATAGCACAATTATCTTCCGGCAACTCAGGGTTACAATTATCTGCACATTTGCTAACTCCGTTCAATAGTAATGTTCTTATGGAAATTAGTTCACGAATTTTTTCATCCAACAAAGAAACTTTCGATGAAATTTTAGAAGATACATTTTTGCAGGAGGCTTCGTTCATTTCAATCATCTCCAATAAATCAGCCACTTCATTCAGAGTAAATCCAAAGCCCTTTAATCTTTTTATGGTAAGCAATCTTGTCAGGATTTCATCAGAATATTCTTTATAATTATTCTCCCTTCTTTCCTTTCGGTTCACTTTAATTAAACCATGCTTTTCATAAAAGCGGATAGTATCTTTTGATAACCCTGTTTGCTTTACAAGTTGCCCAATTAACATAGTTTTTGAAATTTATTTTAAAAAAGCCTAGACCGTTGCCTATACTCCACTGTTTATGTTTGCAAATCTAAACACTTTAAACAGAAAAGAAAATGAAAAAATTTGCGCTAAAATTAACCCTGTTGATGGCTGTTCTTACAGGATTTACATCCTGTAGTAATGGGCAATCTGTCCCTGTAAAAGCACAGGCAAAACCAAAAGCAGCAACCTGCAGCCATTGCGGCAAAGCATCCTGTGATAAAAATTGTTCGTCAAATTTAATAATAAAAACAAAAGACACTGGTATGCAAATCAAGACAATTCCATCCTGCAGCCTCAATGAAAAAGAATTTTCAGAAAGAGGCGATACTTTAAGTAAAACAATTTTCGGCAAAGCAATAGCTATCAATTCTCTTAAAGATGGTTATGATATTGTTTTTAATGAACCCAAAGAATTTTCCAATGAACTTATGGAAATGGTAAATTTTGAAAGAAGCTGTTGTTCAGGCTTTACCTGGGCCTTGGTTTTTGAACCAAATAATAAAGCTACTCATTTGCAGGTATATGGCTCAAAACAAATAAAAGCCGAAATGCGAAATGCTTTCAAATCTTTTGGACTTGAACACCTGATTAAATAATGTATAAATACTTATAAATGGGAACAACTAAAAAAAACTGCTATAAAAAATTAGGCTGGACAGGAATTGCGCTTTGCGGATTGTGCTGTGCTTTGCCAATAATTGGAACAGCCATTGGAGTGGCTTCATTAACTGCACTTTCTGTATATGTAGAAAAAATAGGCATACTTGCTTTAGGGCTTGCTGGCTTCTTTTTTTGGTATGCATTGTATAACAAGCGTAAAGGCGCTAAAGCATGTACAACAAGTTGCAATACTAATTGCGACTGCAAGACTGAGATTGTAAAAGAAGACAAACAATCGTAATTTTAAAATTCAAAAAAAATATGGCAATAAAATCAACGATCATTTTTTTACTTGCCGGTTTGTGCGAAATTGGCGGCGGCTATTTAATATGGCTCTGGCTAAGAGATGGAAAACCTTTTTGGTACGGCATAGCCGGGGCTGTGGTTCTTGCATTGTATGGAGTGGTGGCTACCTGGCAGCCAGCCAACTTTGCAAGAACTTATGCAACCTATGGAGGTTTCTTTATTGTGCTCTCACTTCTTTGGGCTTATAAATTTGATAATTTTCGACCAGACAAATATGACATCATTGGGGCATCAGTTGCTTTAATAGGGGTTTGTATAATCTTCTATACGCCGAGGCATTAAAGTTCTATAGCTATATTTAAGTATTTGCTTAAATAGTTATTTCCCTTATCTTTGTGTAATGGAAAATAATATCTGCATCAGGCAATTTGCCGACCATGAACAAATAAAAAATTGTAAAGTAAAATTAAGGGCAGCTCAAAAGTCTTTTGGAAATTTATCTGCTGTACTGGCTTTAGCAGGAAATGAAGTAAGGTTGAAGATTATTTATTTACTGGAAGAGGAAAAAGAGTTATGCCCCTGTGACCTTGCTGATATATTAGGTATGAGTATTCCTGCCGTATCACAACATTTGAGAAAGTTAAAAGATGGAAATATTGTTGAAACCCGGAAGGAAAGTCAAACAATTTATTACTCTCTTACTCAGGAAAATATAAAGATACTAAAGCCATTCTTTAAGCATATTAATGTACAAACTCTAAAACTGGAAACAGTATGATAAGTCTAAAGTCATCTGGCACATTTACTGGTGCTGGCGTTCTTTCGGCAATTGCAGCTTCACTATGTTGTATAACCCCCGTTATTGCACTGCTTGCAGGCAGCAGTAGTATAGCTTCCAACTTTTCATGGATTGAACCGGCGAGACCTTATCTGATGGGATTATCAATAGCCGTATTGTCTTTTGCATGGTATCTTAAATTAAAGCCCGTTGCAACAAAAGATATAGATTGCAATTGCGACACAACGAAGAAGGCCTCATTCTTTCAATCAAAATTTTTTTTAGCCATTGTAACTGTTTTTGCTTTACTGATGATGACTTTTCCTCTGTATGCAAAAATATTTTACCCAACCCCAAAAGCGCAGTCAACAACGGTTGCAGCAGTTGATAACAGGCAAGAGGTAAAGTTTACTATAAAAGGTATGAGCTGCGAAAGCTGTGAAGTTGAAGTAAACAATGAAATAGCTAAAGTAAATGGGGTATTAGCCTATCAAACTTCTTATGCCAACCATAGCAGCCTGGTCACTTTTGATAAATCTAAAGTGGATGTAAAAACAATTGAAACGGCAATCAGTAAGACAGGCTATAAAGTAAAGGGCTATGAGTATATGAATAGCCTCGGTGAGAAAAACGAAAAAGAGAAATCATGTAGCGATTCATTAAAATCATGCTGCGAAAAAAAGAAATAACAAATGGAAAAAACAATCTTATTGCAATCAATCATTACTTGCCCTCACTGCGGTTTTAAAAAAGAAGAAACAATGCCTACAGATGCTTGTCAGTACTTCTATAAATGCACCAATTGCGAAACAATACTAAAACCCAAACAGGGTGATTGCTGTGTGTTTTGCAGTTATGGTACTGTAGCCTGCCCGCCTATACAGATGAATAAATCTTGTTGCTCTTAGATATGAAAAAAATATTGCTATGCCAATATCATTACTTTTTAATTATTTAAAATTTAGCACTAATACCTACATAAATACTTCTTCCAATAGAGGGAATAATTCCCGGACCAGGATATTCGTCTGTTCTGCGGGTGAAGTAGGCTTTGTCAGTTAAATTATTTGAACCAATCTTTAATGCGTAATTTTTATACTTGTAAGTAGCGCTTAGGTCAAGAACAGTATATGCTGGTATATATCCTGCAATTGGGTCTGAGCTTACCTTTACATTTGTGGCATCACCATAGGCATCTCCCACGTAATTAACCTGAAAGGTGGTAGAAAAATGTTTATTACTGAAAATTAAACCGATCCTGTTAATAGTCTTAGCTGCTGCCTCAACTCTGTTTCCTTTAAATTCCCCGGTAGTATATTTTGCATTAATATAGGCAAATGAATTAAAAATACTTAAACCATATTTCGATTTTTGGTTAAGGTATTTAAGAAGATTGAATTCAATATAACTTTCAATACCCTTGTGAACACTGTTAGCAATATTTTTTCTGATGGAGTAATCAATACCTGTTATTGGGTCTGTTTGAACCAGCACTCCAATCCGGTTATTGTAAGCCATATAAAAAAGCCCCATATCAAAATTTAGAAAGTTTTTTATAATTCCTCTGTAACCTAAATCAGTATTGAAACCATAAGCATCTTTTAAATTAGGGTCAATTTTTGAGGTTATACCAAATGGCTCTAACTGGCTGTAATCAATAGGCCGGTATGCCTGGCTGAAATTGAAATAGATACTGGTATTATAAACAGGTTTGTATTCTAATCCAATACCAAAAAGCGGGAAAGTTCTTGTTTTAACTTCATTTGGAGATTGTTTTACTGTATCTGTAATTTTGTAGCCTTTAGCAGTACTTTTTAAATATTCAAATCTAAAACCGGGGGTCACTGTAAATTTATCACTTAGCCTAAAAATGTTCTCGACAAAGGGGGCAAAGTTAGAAGTAGTAAAATCTAAATTATATCCCCAATTGCCTGTAATGGATAAATCAAAATCACTGTTTGTAGTACCCTCGCCACCACCTTGTCGCTTGAACCATGCATAAGCATACCTGATGCCGCCTGCAATGGTGGATTTTTGTTTTCCCAAAGAATAACTATTTGAAAAACGTAGCTCGGTTGTTGAATTGTGCATGTCCTCACTGCCAACCTCTCTTGGAACATAAGTACCGGTGGCGGTATCTATTTCATCTAACGCCTCAGGGCCACCGTCTTCATTCCGCCACACCAGCGAACGGTTACTGAAAAGGTAAGTTGTTTTTAAACTGATTGTAGTATTTGAAGAAGGCGTAAAGTTTGCGTAAGCAGTCAGAACGTTCCAGGGGCTTTTAAGCCAGTTTCTTGCCCTTGTTGAAGCCTTTGGATTAGCTTCAAACATACTGTCGGTTAAACCGCCTGGCATTTTTAGTTTATTACGGAGTAAAGAATATTCAACACCTGCATTTGTTTTTGCAGATGGTTTGTATTGGACCTTACCAAAACCTGACAGTTGCCATTGCCTGCTGTTGGGCCGGTAGCCATCAATGTACCTGTATTGGAGAAAGCCATAATAGCTTACCTTTTTGTAACTGCCCCCAATTGAATTGAAAGAATTAAATAGCCCGAAACTGCCAATAGTTTGTGAAGTAGTAAATTCAAATGGTTTGTTTGCAGGGGCATCTTTTGTTACATAGTTTACCAGGCCTCCAAACTGTGAACCAAATTGTAAGGAGGAAGCGCCCCTTACCATTTCAATACGGTTTACCGCTTCCATTGGTGGAATATAATAGGATTCATTATAACCAAAAATATCCGCACTGATATTATACCCGTTTTGACGGGTATTCATTTCAATGCTTTGAATTGGATTCAAACCTCTTGTAGCAATTCCATTGGCGGTAAAGCCACCACTTTCTGTTTCTACGATATTTAAACCTGGTATCCGCCCAAGTATTTGTCGGGTATTATTAATTGCCTTATTCGCATCCATGCTGTCTACAAGTATAACTTCATTCTTTTTACCTGCATAGATGATTCCGTCTTTTGTTTCCAGCAAATGCCCAACGCCATTGACTGTTTTGTACCCGGTAACTGTAATCTCCTTCATTAATTTCACACTATCACGGATTACTTTAACGCTATCCGGCAGCCTGGTTTGCTGAGCATTTGCAGTTACAAATCCAATTGATGCCACTAAAGCAATAACAATATTTTTCATATTTATTCGCAGTTATATAATGATTGCAAATGTTGAACATATTTTGAAGAGAGCATTTGGCAATCAGGAAAAAAACTATCGCAAAGCGGAAAACAGACATTGCTCACATAGCACCTTGTTTAATTATCTTTGCGCTTCAAAATTTATGAATGCGTGAATCAAGGAGTAAGCCAAAACGTGGCAACAGCTGTACGAACAACCTATTTTAGCATTATCGGAAATGCAACCTTGGCTTTAATTAAAGGACTGGCTGGTTTTTTTGGCAATTCTTATGCATTGATAGCAGATGCTATTGAATCTACAACGGACATTTTTTCTTCCCTGTTGGTTTTATTTGGGTTGAAATATGCAAACCGGCCTGCAGATAAAAATCACCCCTACGGGCATGGAAGGGCGGAACCATTGATTACTTTTCTTGTTGTTGGTTTTTTAATTACTTCCGCTACCATTATTGCCTATGAAAGCATTCAAAATATTGGTACACCGCATGAATTACCCAAATCATGGACTTTAATTGTATTAGGAGCAATAATTATTTGGAAAGAAATTTCATTCAGATTGGTAATTAAAAAAAGCAAAGAAACCAACAGCTCTTCATTAAAAGCAGATGCCTGGCATCACAGAAGCGATGCTATAACATCCGTCGCCGCATTTATCGGAATTTCTATTGCTTTAATTATGGGTAAAGGCTATGAGACAGCGGATGACTGGGCCGCACTTTTTGCATCGGGTTTTATTTTGTACAATAGTTATTTAATTTTTCGGCCTGCCCTTGGAGAAATTATGGACGAACATTTGTATGATGACCTGGTAGAAGATATCAGGAAAGTTTCGCTTACAGTTAATGGAGTAAAGGATACTGAAAAATGTTTTATCAGAAAAGCGGGCATGATATATCATGTTGACCTGCATGCCAAAGTTGATGCTCATATCAGTGTAAAAGAAGGACATAACATTGCACATTCACTCAAAAATACGCTGCGTGAGGAAATTCCTCAGTTAGGACATGTATTAATTCATATTGAACCATTTGAACAGAATCCATTACACGCTAATAATTAATTATTGCACCTGCTGATTTTCCACAATTGAATAATTGGAATTTTTTTAAACCGCCATCTTTGTTTTTCACTCCTTTATTTAATACAGGCTGGTCCATTGAATTAAACAGTCCGCTGTATTTTATACAACGGACTGTTTAAATGAAAATATTTTGTTTACGCACGTTCAGATTTTACCAGCACGCCAGTGCTTGTAAAATCTGAACGTGCTATCCCGTTTTTCAGGAAATGTGCTCTCCACTCTCCGCCACTTCTCAGTTTCCATTGACTTACGGGTACATTACCAAACAAAGCAGTAAAACTTTGTAATACTGCTGCAGGTGGGGTAGCCTGCACTGAAAAACCTTTACTTAATGATACATTGTTTGCCAATGTGGTGGCGTTAACAACGGAAAAACTGGTTGCCATCAAAAAGGTAATTGCAAAAAAAATCTTTTTCATAATTTTTTGATTTTAAGAATGATGAATTTAAATAACAGAACTAAAATATTTATTCATCAACTATATAAAAATTCAAAGACTCTGAATGGAAAAAAATTAAGGCTCAATGGGAAAAAATATGCATTCCTAAATTGTAAATGTTCAGGAAATGTGTTCAATATAGAATTTGTGCCATCAATTCTCCCACAAAGTTCGCCTTTTAGCTTCTGTAGCGGCAATGAAATTCCGGCATAAACCGCTGCGCTATTTATTCCGTTGCTTCCTTGCCTTGGTCGCCAAAAGCCGGGGCAGGTTCCATAATTAATTTTTAAATCTTTAAAATGAAATGTTATGGAACAGACAATGATTCAACCAGATTGGAGCAAAGTAGCAGAAGTGGAATTGGTATACAAAACCAAAGTAAAAGCTTCTGAAAGGCCGCTGATAAAATCTTCTAAAGATTGTTATGTTATTTTTAGTGAACTATGGGATGAAAACAAGATGGAAATTCAGGAAGAGTTTAAAGTATTACTATTAAACAGGGCAAACAGGGTACTCGGAGTTTACCAGGCATTTGCCGGAGGAATGACGGAAGTATCTATCGATCCAAGATTGATTCTTGCAGCAGCTGTAAAATCTTTATCCGTAGCAATAGTTTTATCTCATAATCATCCCAGCGGAAACCTTAAACCCAGCAGGGCAGATGAAGAACTCACCATTAAAATTAAAGAGGCTGCAAAGTACCTTGATATAAAAGTGATTGACCACCTTATTGTGTCCAGTGAAGGATATTTAAGCTTTGCTGATGAGGGGCTTTTATAGCCCTTTTGAATGAGCAAGCTTTAGAATTCATTAGGCCCTTTAAATTCTCCCACTGCCTGGCCATACCAGCAATATTGTTTATCGGTATTGTAGCTGATTTCAAAAATCCGCCAGGGTTTTTCAGCGCAGATTCCTTCATGAGTTTTTCTGAATTCCAGATTACAACTGGAAAAGAATGGGCATTTATATTTTTCTGTTTTCTCTACTTTACTAGTGGAATTTAACCAATGCGCTTTTTGGTAATGATCATAGGCTATCAGAACTTTTAGTGCCTGGCTTTGTTCATCGGCAAATGAAGCGGTGCCAAGAAAATCTCTCATGTACTCGGCTTCATCCTTAAATATGTACATGTAATCACAGATAGGGAGTAGTTCCAGAAGTCTTAAATATTCCCCTTTGATAACAAAATCAACCTCAAAAGTCGGAGATTCGCAACGCAATAGATACCCTTTTTTAGCTTCTTCTGTGACAATGGTAAATGCGCTGTGTAATTGCTTTCTCTTTTTGAATATTTCTATAATTTCATCTTGAGCTTCATTAAAATCTTCAAGCTTTGAAACTAAGATTGCAGCTGTTTCACTCTTTAATTTAAAAAGTATATTTTCCTTACTGATGCCTGCTTCAATTGCTGTTTTAATTCTTTCAATAAATGCAATGAAAACACTACCGCAATCTAAATAGGAAAGGGAAAGAGAAGCAGCAACTAAAAAACATTCTTTATCAATGTTGGGATATATATATGTTGCAAGGGTCCGCAGCATCGTATATTCTGTAGCTTTCAAGTCATCTTTTATTTCGGGTAATCCATTTGATTGCTGGTTTATAAGCCTGTCAAGTTCATAAGCTAACCCCTCATAAATATAGAACTTGCCAAATGGAAGTGAAGCATCCTTGTATTGCCCTTTAATAAATAGTTTTATTGTTATTAAAGGGATGCCAATTTTAAAGCAAACTAAATCTGTGCCGTCAAGCAGATAAGCATCTTGTTCTATAAGGGAGAATGAATCAACCTTAAGTAATATTCCTTCTAATTCTCCCCCTCCATTTATAACTTCTTTGGTGGCATAGATTTTTGAAAATTTGTCAAGCAGTTCCTTGTTTTTAAAATCAAAGCCGGTGTATTCGCAATTGTCTAAATAGGAACTGAAATGCGCACTAAAAATACTTTTTAGGATCAGATCAAGGGACAGGCCAATATTGCCAATCACTGTGCTAATTTCATGTATATAATGTATGTATTCATGAAATAACGGAGTCAAGTTTTGAGATTGTAATTCTTTTTGAACTGATGAAGTGATAGCGTCTTGAGGGAACAGCCCGAATTGCTTTCGGAATTTATTTGTAGACACTGAAAAATAATACTTACTGATGAAATAAGTGGCCGCTATATCTTTTTTATGCAGTTCGTTTAATCTTTTTAATTGCTCTTTTTCAATCATATTTTATTTAGATTAGTCAGCGTTTTTTTCGAGCGAAAGCTGAATAGAATTCGGGTTGGGGAGCGTTTTTTATTTCTATATGGAATGTTTGCGTCTTTTTTAACTGTAGTTTTCAGCCTGATAGTTAGGATTTTGATAAAAACTTAACACTGAAAAGCGTTAGTCTCAATGAGCTAATTCATGGGTGTCAACAGCCAATTTTAAAGCCATAATTACTGAGTTGTCAATAATTTTATTAGTTTCGGCAACATCATACCAATTGCCTTCTGTTGTCTTGTATAATATGCAGGAAAATTGTCCAGTATTGTCACCCTCTTTTGTGAAATTATACTCTTGTAAAACTGCTATAACATTGCCCAGCGCATTGGTCAATTCATACGGCTTTATGGTGTAATAAAACTGGCTATTATCTTCCAAAGTAATTTGGTTGCTGAAAAGGTTCTTAAGGGCATCTCTCATATCACAATAATAAATTAAATGGCAAATGCTGCAAAACCAACTTATTAACATGGCTAAAATATAGCCATACAATGATAAACCTTGGTATAATTTTTAACTTTACAGAGCGACAGTGTTTTGTAGTGAAAATGAATAGTGATGAGTATTAAAAACCTAAGTTTAAAAGTTTTATTTATCTCCTTCATAAGTGGAATAATCTTCTTTATTCTTACTTATCATCTTTCACTAATTACAAATGCTCCGGCAAGTAAGCTTTATCAAGGCGTAATGTGCCTGGTCTTGCACATGGCAAGATGTACAAACGTTATACGTTTGGGGCATCTTGCCCTACGCTCCGGAGTCGCTTCGGGATGGTGAAAGGCATTAAAAACTAAAACAGATTTTTTAAACTCAGGGATATGAAGAAGAAGGATATTGAAGTGAGAAATAAAATGGTGGTAGTGAGGATGAACAATACCGAATTTGAAAAGGCGGAAAACCTGCGAAAGAAGACTACTGAGAAATACCTCAGTAGCTATCTGAGAAAACTGTCTTTGGAAAAGCCAGTTACGGTTAAATATCGTAACCAATCGGCAGATGATTTTTTAAAAGAGATGTTAGGGCTTAAAAAAGAACTGAATAGTATTGGTAATAATTTTAACCAGGCAGTACACAAATTACACTTGCTGGATAAAATACCAGAGTTCAGGGGTTGGATAAGCCAATTTGATGGGTTGCAAAAATCTTTGGTGAACAAGGTGGAGGAAATAAAATTAAAGGTGAATCAACTCTACGAACAATGGTTACTAAAATAACGATACCAAAAAGTATTGAAGCTGCATTAAACTACAACGAAAAGAAAGTGCAAAATGGAAACGCAGTTTGTTTACAGGCGGCTAATTATTTAAACGAAGCAAAGGATATGAACTTTTATCAAAAATTAGATGGCTTTGAACAACTGAATAGTTTGAATGACAGAGCAACAACTAAAACCCTTCATGTATCACTAAATTTTGACCCATCAGAAAAAATAGCTGATGATAAGCTTTTAAAAATTGCAGAGTTGTACATGAATAAAATTGGATTCGGAGAGCAGCCTTTTATAGTTTACAAACATGAAGATGCCGGGCATCCGCACATCCACATTGTAAGCACCACTATCAAAGCAGATGGCGGCAGGATTAATACCCACAATATCGGAAGGAATCAATCAGAAAAAGCAAGAAAGGAAATAGAGCAAATGTATGGACTGGTAAAAGCAGAACGGCAGCAGCAATTGATAAAGCCTGGTATCAAGCCGGTGGATGCACAAAAAGCCATCTATGGCAAGTCGGAAACAAAGCGTAGTATTTCAAATGTGGTAGGTGCAGTATTCAGTCAATACAAGTTTACTTCCTTGCCTGAGTTTAATGCGGCTTTAAAACAATTCAATGTTATTGCAGACAGGGGAAAGGAAGAAGGAAGGATTTACAAAAAGCGCGGGCTGGTTTACCGCATTTTGGATGCGAATGGTAATAAGGTTGGAGTACCTATTAAAGCAAGCGCTATCGGATGTAAACCAATACTTGATAATTTGGAAAAGAAATTTATTACCAATGAATCCGCAAAAGAACCATTGAAGCAAAGAACTAAAAATGCCATTGATGATTGCCTGAAAACGGCAATGGGGGATATGAATAATTTAGTAGTGGCTCTATCACAAAAACAAATCTATACAATACTGAGACAAAATACGGAAGGCAGGCTATATGGTGTCACTTTCGTGGATAATCAAAGTAAAGTTGTTTTTAATGGCAGTGATTTGGGAAAGGGATACAGTGCAGCAGCTTTGCAAAGTAGGCTGGCAACTGAAAACGAAAAACCACTGACACAGGATGAAACAGCAAACAGTAGTTCTGCAGGTTCGAAACAGAAAGACATGAACCAACTAAAGCACCAGGAAAAAACTATAAAACCAGGTATTAAAAACGAAGGATTACTGGATATTCTTTTTTCGGCCAAAGAACAATTTGATTACACGCCAGCTGGCCTGGTAAAAAAGAAAAAGAAGAAAAAGAAAAACCGCGATTTCTAAAATATAAAAAAATGAGGTTATGTCACTAACAGGAGAGAACGAACAGGGGCTGCGAAAAATAGTTGACCTGACAAGATTTGCAAGCATCTTTATCCTGCTGCTGCATTTCTATTATTACTGCTATACAGCATTTGTTCAATGGGGAGTTGAAAGCACCATTACAGACAGGTTGATGACGAATATTGTAAATACGGGTTTATTCAGTAATCAGTTTTTTTCTAAGTTTTTGGCAATTGGGTTATTGATCATTTCCCTATTGGGAGCACAAGGTAAAAAGGATGAAAAAATTAATAAAAGGATTGTAACGGTTTATTTACTGATCGGGGTATTGTTGTTTTTCTTTAGTGGAATTTTATTGCAGCTAAACTATCCTTTGGAAAGAGTAGCTATGATTTATATGACCTCAACGGGAATTGGTTTTTTAGGCATTCTTGCTGGTGGTAATTTGCTTAGCCGTTTGATCAAGATCAATTTGTCAAATGATGTTTTTAATTCACTGAATGAAACTTTTCCGCAGGAAGAAAGATTGCTCACCAATGAATATTCTATCAACCTCACCGCACGGTATAACCTGAAAGGTAGGATAAGGAAAAGCTGGATAAATATTATCAATCCTTTCCGTGGACTACTGGTTATTGGCAGTCCGGGTTCAGGTAAAAGCTGGTTTGTTATTCAGCATGTGATTAAACAGCATATCGAAAAGGGCTTTGCCATGTTTGTCTATGACTTTAAATATGATGACCTTTCTAAAATTGTTTACAACTGGTTGCAGCAAAATAAACACAACTATCAGGTAAGTCCCTATTTCTATGTGATTAATTTCGATAACTTATCAATTTCTCATCGCTGCAATCCTTTAGATCCAACCACCATGAATGACATTACTGATGCCACCGAATCAGCCAGAACAATTTTGTTGGGACTAAATCGGGAGTGGATTAACAAGCAGGGGGATTTCTTTGTGGAATCGCCTATCAATTTTGTTACGGCTATCATTTGGTTTTTGAAGAAATATGCAGATGGGAAATATTGCACCCTGCCGCATGTTATTGAACTGATGCAATCTGATTACGATGAACTATTTCCGGTGCTAAATACCCAGTCTGAAATTGAGGTATTGGTAAACCCATTTATCACTGCTTACCAAAATGATGCTATGGAACAATTGGAAGGGCAGGTGGCCTCTGCAAAAATAGGTATGGCACGATTGGCTTCGCCGCAATTGTATTGGGTGTTATCGGGCAACGATTTTACTTTAGACATCAATAACCCTAAACATCCTAAAATCGTTTGCGTAGGTAATAATCCGGAGAAGCAACAAATCTATGGTGCTGTTCTGTCTCTTTATATTTCCAGACTGATCCGGCAGGTGAATAGAAAAGGAATGTTGAAATGCAGTTTAGTCTTTGATGAATTTCCAACGATTTATTTCAACAACATGGACAGCCTGATTGCAACAGCAAGAAGCAACAAAGTGGCTACCACTTTAGCCATGCAGGATTTTAGTCAGTTAAAAAAGGATTATGGAAAGGAACAAGCTGATGTAATTGTTAACATCACCGGTAACATTATCAGTGGTCAGGTTACGGGGGAGACCTCTAAACTTTTGTCAGAGCGTTTCGGAAAAATAATGCAGGACAGGCAGAGTGTTTCTATAAATCGGACGGATACTTCTATCAGTCACTCCAAACAATTAGACAGCGCTATCCCAGCTTCAAAGATTGCAGCACTTTCTTCCGGCGAATTTGTAGGGCTTGTTGCGGATAACCCGGATGAGAAAATTAAATTAAAGATGTTTCATGCGGAAATTATCAATGATGCGGATAAACTGAATGAGGAGGTAAGCCGGTATAAAGATATTCCTGTGGTATCCAATGTTACCCAGCAACAGGTGTTAGATAATTATTACCAGGTGAAGCTGGAGGTGAAGCGGTTGATAGGGGATGAGGTGGGGCGGTTGAAGGAAATACAGAATTAATGTGATAGAGTGTCTTCATGCGAAATAGCCTTTATTATATATTCATGAGAGAGACTTTCTTGTTCTAACCTTCCGTTTATTTCAAATAACCTTTCTAAAGCATTCCCCTCGGTAAAAGTCAATTCACTCAAATTGAGATATCTATATTTAGTAGGTTGTTTATGTATTTCTGCACTATGGAATAGCAACGCATCAATATCCATTAGTACACTTTTTGTATGGGGATATAATTTCCTGCATTGCCTTAACATAGCATAGCCATCTTCATCCATATCTCCCCAGTAATAAAGCTTAACGTTATTAAACCAGGCAATATCACTGAGTAATTCTAAAGCTTTTCCTCTGCTGCAAATAGCTAGCGAATGCTTTCTTTCTGGAAGCATAAAAAGGGCAGTCTCATTCTCTACCATCCATAATTCCGTGATTTCCCAATTTCGATTACGTAAATTTTCGGGAGTAGCCCCAAGCACCACCATGCCTTGGGTATTTTGAACTGCAAGCTCTTCATCTAACCAACGAATGGGAAATAAAACAGGTTTTCTCTTAAGACCAACTGCATGATTTAATGATGTGTAATCAATGTTGTCTTTTTCAGAATTAAAATGCTGTAATAAAGACAAAATAATTCTTTCATTCTCTTCAATGAATTTTGTATGAACAGGAACTGGAAGATTACGTATATAATAAGTCGTGGCGTCGTTAGATAAAAGATAATCTACGACTGCACACAAACCCGCCCAATTATCAATATGTTTTATCAAGACCTCCGGATCTTTTACAAGCCAACCTGTAATTCCTTGTCTCCACCTTTTTAAGTCGGCTAATATCTGGTCGAAAATCAATATTTCTTTTTCCTTTTGAATAAGAAACAAAAAATCCTCAGCGGTATTTACAATCACGTTATTCGGCCATCTCTGCTTTCCAATTTTTTTGCTTATCCACTGCTCCCATTCTATATCCCAACCTTTTTTGTCCTCAGTTTTTTCGAATTGTAAAAACATTTTGATGGCATTATGTAGGTCAATTGAATTGTCAGGTTTGTTTTTACCGCCTCTCAAGATTATCTGTTCAAATTGATTTTCACAAATGCGATTCTTTAGAAAGCCGACATATTTTTTTTCAAGTTGCTGTATAAAATTTACGCTATTCATAAAGGGAGCGACGATTTTTCGATTTTATCTTTTAGTTCTTTGATAGTCATGTTATAGATTATACTATTGCGATTATTTACTCGCTGCACAAGATGTACATGGGCGATGTAATCCTGAACTATCTGAATTTTGTCGCTGGGAGTAACCACAAGTAATTGCAAATGCAACTGTTTACATAATTCCATTAGATACGTAGCCTTTTCTTCATCCTGGTTACTAAAGCTTTCATCTACGGCTATAAAGCGTAAGCTTTTGCTATTTTTGCCTTCTTTAGTAATTCCAAATTGATAAGCTATGGCGCTGCATAGAATTGTGTAAGTAAGTTGAGCTTTTTCTCCACCAGAAAGCTGACCCATTTGCCTGTAGGTCTTTTTTAATTCATCAGTACCTCTGTATTTTTCATCAGCCCAAAACTCAAACCAATTCCTTACATCCAAAACCTTGGATCGATAACTTTCGTTACTATCCAGACTGTCAATAAGTGGATTGATTTTTTGAGTGAAATGAAGCGCTTTTTCTTCGAAACTACTTTGTTGCCAATTAGCAGCTTGCGGTAATGCTTCCAGTAGCTGGCTTTTAAACTGCCTGATTTCACTGCCAGCCTGAACAGGTTGCTTGCGCAATTGAACATATGTATCAGGGAGGCGGTTGAAGTTAATGCCTTTAAGTGAATCATTCAATTTTGTTATGCTTGCACTCACATCTCTTTCCCACTTTTCCAGTTCTTCATTTAAACCGCCGATTTTATAAGTGATGGTGATATTAATATAGTTTTCAAAATCTTTTTTATACTTTGGAAGATTCTCAGTGTTTAATTTTTCCATCCATTCAATATATTCATCGGCATATTTTGCGTCATCTGGTAAACTCAAAACATCTCCCATCCAATCAGGATATTTATTCGCCAGTTCTGCTGATGGATTCTTTATTTTCATTATAGAACGGCTTAAGGCTTTTTCAATATCCTGCGTCTGTGACCTTTTTTCCTCCAGTTCATTTTCTTTAGCAGACCTGAATTCACTGTATTTACCTTCTAAATTGTTAAGCGTGACCGATCCCAATACAGCATGATATTTTTGTTGAAACCGAAGTAATTGATCTTTGTCTTCTTCTCTAATATTTTCTACTAGTTGATTTAGATTACTTATTTGTTCATTTGTTCGTTGCAGATCACTTTTAGCAATTGCTTCTTTTCCGACTAGTTCCGTTTTAAGTTTTTCAGCTTCATTTTTTAACTCTCCAATTTCTTCGTGTTGCTTTTTCAATTGGTTTAAAGCTTTATTCTCTTTGGTTAAAGCAGTTATCTGCTCCTGGATCTTATGCATTCTTCGTTGAGATGCTTCAACATCTATATCATCAAAAGAGGGGTATTCCCCAATTCTGTTACTTGCATAAAATTGACCTTGCAAGCGCTTTGATTTAGTTTTGCAACGCAAAATAATATCATCGGCCTTAGAAATATTATCAGAAAGAGTGTCCCTTTTTCTTAACAGCGCATTCTTTTTCTTTTCATTATCCCAACCCATAACGTAGTTTCCCGGATCATTACTGTTCGGGCGATCATCTTTTTCATGCCGTTGCCTATTTTTGATTAATCCATTAATTGTAATGGCTTTTTCATAACGGTCAAGTGTTTTTTCATCATTAATACAGATATAGCTATACTGTGTGATTATTTGTTGTTCTACCCATTTATTCATTTTGTGTTCTGGATTAAACTCCAATTTTTCATGAACGCTATCAGGTTCGCCGAATTGAACAAGGGGAATATCCTTTACATGTTCGTATACTAACCGACCTTTTAGATTTTCTCTGTTGACATATTTACTTACCTTACTGTAGTATTTATCAGGTACTATCAAACGCATGGCAAATGGTCTTAATAATTTTTCTAACGCAGGTTGCCACGCTAATTCATCAAATTTAACCTGCATAAGCTCTCCCGCAAATGGCAACTCATCGGAACTTATACCTAAATCGGCGCATAATGTGCTACGAATACCAATAAGATGATGTGGAATATTGCTTTTGCTTGTCAAAAGACTGTTTAACTCTTTCTCAATCTCTGCCTTTGTAGTACTATCTGTATCCAATTTTCTTTTTGCCTCGTATTCATCATCCTCGTTAAGACGTTGCTCTCTTTCCAGAGTAAGTAGCTTTTTTGCATTCTCCTTTTTTATCCGTGAATAAGATGCTTCATCTGAAATCAAAGTCTCAGATAGGTTAAGTGTGTTAACCCACTGGTTAAACTCGTCCAGCTTTCTTAATGATGTATCTCTCTTTGTTGACAAATCCAATAATTCCTTTTCTAATTGCTGAAGTCTTTGCCCTGCTTTATTCTGATCTATCTGATTAAGAATATTTCGCTCTTCTTCAGAAAGCCTTTTAACTTCTCTGTCATGATGTTGTATTTTAATATTCAGTTCATCAATTTCAGCATTAAATCTCTCAGCTTCTGAAAGTAAAAGCTGGTAGTGCGTATATCTATTCCATAACAATGAGGTGTTTAGAAGTTGACTTAAGCTTTGCTGTTCATTTAATGCCATCTTGTATTTATCGAAAAAATCTTTTACCAGGCTGAGCATTGAAAGTTGCTCCTCTGACTTCTTAATATTTCTGCGGGCGTCTTGGAGGGTAGAAAGATGTTCTTTAAGTTGTTGAAACTGTTCTTCAATATTGCGTGGTTCCAGCATATGGGTTCGTATGAATTCATCAAGATTACCCAATACCTTAATTCCAACTGTCTGATTAAACAAATGAAGCGCTTGTATGCTTTGCATGCCTAAAACGGTGACCAAACGTTGTGCATATTTACTTGCTGAATCAAACCATTCAACAAATTTCCGGGAAGTTTTATTATAGCGTTGATCTATGGTTCGTTTCCAATTACCGCCTAAGTCAAATGGCTTAAAATCATCTTCTATTTTAAGTGCTTTGTGGGCAATACCAAAATATTTTTTCAACTCTGTATTATTGAAATAACGTACTTGAAACAGCGTAACTGCTTGCTCTGCTTCGTTAGCAAAATGAGCGAGTATAATACTATAAGCTTCCTCTTTATTTTCTCTTAAGTATAAAGTTTTTATTGTGTTTCCACTTTCGCTGTTAATAGAACCATAACCTCCCAATATATAGGTCTCTTCTGTGCGATCTCCTTTCTTTTCAGTACCACTGCTCTGATTGTAAAACCTGTACCGCTTTTCAGGAACGATCAGCGTTAATAAAGCGTCTACAAAAGTAGTTTTACCGCTACCATTGGCGCCAGTGAGTAAACTGGTCTCTCCGCCAGGGTGGATCGTATGAATAGTTTCATCAAAAGTTCCCCAATTGAATACTTCCATGTATTGCAATCGAAAACCACTTTTTTCATTGTCGGTACTGAAAACATTTAGTTGCATGTGGGTTACTTGTCGTTAGAATTGGGTATTTGTTTTTTGGATTGGTGTTGTTTCAATTGCGTTGTAAAACTTTCCAACTCTTCACTATCTATCTTTGCCTTAATGATTTTTTTAATTTTAAATCGTTGTTCATCTAATATTTCATGCGCTTCAACAAGGAAAAGAAATCCATACTCTTCGGATTTATCAATAAGTCTGTCTATTTCCTTTGAAAATTTAACTCTGCTTGCATTTTCTTTAAAAAATAATTCTGCATACTCTTTTATTTCACGTCTTTTTTTTATCAGCTCTCTGCTAACACTCTCACTTGTTTCGAATTCTGCCATCATTTCTCTGAGCAAAATCAGCATGATACTTTCTTCATAAGTAAGAGCACGCTTTATGATCCAGGAAACGGCATTTTCATCATCTTCCTGAGACGTTTGCTTTAGATAGGCATAACCGTCATTTTCTTCAAGAACAAGCCTTAGGCCCATTTGATCTAAAAATAGTGGCAGTTCTGCCTTATACTGAACTAGCTTTTCCCAGGTCGATTTATCTGTATAATCAACCGGACCTTTAAGAAGCTTTATAAATACTGTTGTGTAAGGCAATATTTGAGATTGCATAGTTTTTTATTTACTAAATAGTAAGTAGGGTACTTCTACAAATTTTGTGTTATCAATATTGAGTGGAATAAGTTCGGTAGTTGATCCTATGGTTTGAACCCTCGACTTTTTGTCGCGAATGAAGCTGTAATAGGTTACTATTTCTGCAATACCGTTTTCAAGCGGCTGCAATTCTAAAATCTCTTTGAGTGTAGCAGTGGACTTGCTATTAAGAGCAAACTCTACTTTTTGCCAGAGCTTTTTTTTGTCAATGAATGAGGTATTGATAAGTTTGCTGAATCTTTCCGGGTCTGCTATAATTTCCTTTTGGGCTAAAGGTTGCTTAATAGTTCCAGGAATTTTTCTTTGCTCAAGAGTAAGCTTTCTTTCCATTACCATTCTAATATCAGGATTTACGTCAATCTGCATGCCGCAATCAACATTTTCATTATCCATCAAATCAAATATTAATTCTTTTATTCCTGCAATTTGACTGCGCAATCTTCTGTGTCTTGTAATTTCCTTTTCTGTGATAATACGACTCAATTTTTCAGCCATTTTATCGTTGGCATCGTATACTGTTTTTCCTTGTTGCAATAACATTGATTTTACATTTTGAAGGAAATATTCGTCCACTGAAATTTCTCGCTCTCTAACCAATTGCAATAGTTGATCTGTTAATTCAGCCCAATGTTGATTCCCAATTCTGGATATTAAGAAATCCCAAAAAGCATAAAAACTTTTACCTTGGGGGCTTTGCCTTAAAGTGTCATATGCTTCAAATGCGAACCCAACAATGGCACCCTTTGAATGCTCTGCCTTGGTATGTTGCTCTACAATTCCCCTGTGTATCTGTTTAAAATTATCTTCAACCTCCCTAAAATCACTAATGAGCTCATAACTAAGCCTGCTAAATAATTCGAGTCTTTCTTGTACTTGTGAATCCGAATAACTCTCAGGTGCTATCCCCAATTCAATCGCCTTTATTTCCTTGTCAATCTCGGCTCTTTTGTTTTTAAGTAATTCTAATCTCTTTTTCTTATCGTCTTCCGTGTGTTCTACAATATCTTGAAGGGATTTGAACAATAGCTTGAAACGGCTTTCAGTTCCTACGTGCTTACGAATTTTTAGAGTCTGAATCCATTGAAAAACCTTCTCCATATTGGCACTTAGTTGGTAATGTATAGCACCGTCTGCGTACTGAAAGTCTTCCAACAATCTTTTTTGCACCCAGTTTAAAATATACTTTCGGCTTCGGGTTTGCTCGTCATCTCCGAATACGATCCTTGCCTCTGAAACGTCTTCTATTCCATCTTCATTGGCAATAAGCGTTTCTATTAATAGTTGAATTAACTGCCCTTCTTCTATAGTTGGCCGGTTCTCCTCTTTGTAAATACTGTATAAAAAAGGCAGCACCCAATGGGCATTTCTAAGGCGGAGAATTTGAACCGCCGGATTTGTTATTAAAATCTCATAGAGTTCTTCTTTCTTCATGCGTTAATTTACGTAAACAGTCACAAAATATAATAAATTAAACCATTTTGATCGGCATAGTTATACAAATTGAAGATATCAAGCCAAAAAATCGGGATAAAGTGGAGATATTAAGCATATAATTCTAACTAATTAAGTGATGAAAGGAATCTCAAATATTTAGTTGCGAAGTTTTTAAAATTATGCAGGAAAGGCATAGTGTTTCCTGTAACTGTACCGATACTTCTATCGGCCACTTTAAGCAATTAGGCGGCGCTATACCTGCTTCCAAAATAGCTGCTCTTTCCTCCGGAGAATTCGTACGCCGGGTTACTGATAATCCGGAGGAAAAATGATGGTAAAAATGTTTCATGCGGAGATTATTAATGATGCCGATAAACTAAATGAGGAAGTAAGCCGGTATAAAGATATTCCGGTGGTATCTAATGTTGCCCATCACAAGGTTCTTGATAATTACTACCGGGTGAAAATGGAAGTGAAAAGGTTTATTGGGGAAGAGGTGAAGCAGTTGAAAGCGGAGAAGAATTAATTTATCAATAGTCACAATTACTCATTACTTACAAATCCATTTTTACTCATTTCTATTGTATATTTTCCTTTTAAGTGTTGTATAGCTTTTACGTCATCAATTGTTCTTAGGTGTGCAACTATTTTTTCATATCTCATTCCACCATTTAATCCTCTTATGACCTCTGCAATAACCAAAGCACCGGAACAAGCACCTACAAATGATGCTGAAACGGCTTTTCCTGCGATTGATATTGGTACAATACCACAGATATCATTATCGCTTTTTTTCAAGATTTCTAATACAGTATAATTTATTTCGTGGCTCGTTTCGTCTACATCCCCCCAAATTTCTTTTGGTGATTTTGAAGCTGCTGGAAAAGTGTGTAAAATGATGTTATCAAAGGTGGCAAGATTACTGCCCAGAGCTGATTCTACTATCAGGTCAAATCCGGCATTTTCAAGATTAAGACGAGAGGATGCAGAATCAAATCCGCATAAACCAACAAAGGATTCTTCATTTATTCTTTTTGTGTGCTCATCAAATTTCCTTTCCGTTATTACTGTATTAAAACCTCTTGTTTCTAACCACGAGCTACACTTTCTTGTTTTATAAACCCCTATATCATTCTTTTCACATAATAGACCTGCACTAACATTTGCCTCTACTATTCTGTCATAATCCTGAAGAAGAAAAGTGATTTCATTCGGTGCTTTAAATGGTAATAGCCCTATATTCCAAATGTAAGCTTGCCCAAGATGTCCAAGGCCCAAAAGCCAAAACTTATTTGGGAGCAATGTAATCTTTGGTCCGCAAGCATTAGCATCAAGCCAGTGTAAATCTGGCCGCCACAAGGAAATCCCCACTGATTTATCACATGAAGAAATATTGATCCCGGATAATTTTAAAAATGAAAGACAAATCGCTAAACCACCAGAAAATATGCCAGCGGTTGGAATATTTCCAGATTCAGTAAATGGGACTTCTATATTTTCAGTAAGTACTCCCGCTTGCCAATTATTGCATACTATTTGTAAAGATTTATCATCATTATCTACTGGTAGCCCAAACATTATTTTAAAACAATCTTGGGGAGTTTTCTCCGTTATAATTGCTCCTGCATTTAATAAAATCTCATTAAAAGTTTGGGCTTGCGGCCAGGGTAAAAGACATGGAGTGTCAGAAGGCATTTGAATATACACACCACCGAGAAAGGCTCTTTTACCTGTATTGACGGATGTAATTAATGCTGCCTGTAGTGGTAGCGAAGATTTTATTTTATCACTACAAACAAGATAGATGCTAAGCGATTCTAATTTTTGCATCGCATCTTCTGGCGAACAGTTTTGCTTCTCAATAATGCCAAGCGATAAACGGTTGAATGTATCTTCAGACAATTTCATTTTCTATTATTTATCTGTTATTTTAAATTTTTCGTAGCCGATGCCCCATGTCTTCCATTCTTTATCTCCGAGATATTCGTGGATACCTACATTTCTTAATAGCTGACCTCTTTTGGTTGCTAAATTTGGTACTATCAATGCAAGATGCCCGGCCTGGGCAATCATCGGGTGTTTTTGATCAGCCCCACTTTGGCCTGTCCAATTGCCCGGGTGAGTATGAACATCTGCCAGCACCTGCAATTCCTTTTCCCTGCATATTTTCCATAATGGCAAATAACCGTCTCCTTCAAAAACTATGATTCCTGAATCTAAAGAATGTGGGTCCAGGTCATCATAACATATAAATTCAGTTATCTTTCTTTCTGTAGAATTGCCAAGAAGAAATGCACCGCTTTCACGAATACCTTTTCCTCTCAATTTTAATTCTTTGATTAGCTTTTTCCACAGAGTTTTACTAATAGACAAATCAGTAGTTAACATAGTCGGCTGAATTTAATAAACGGTGTAAAAAATGTAGGTAGACCTGAATCTTAAAAGTAGGCTTCCACCAAAGCTCAGGAAACACAGCTTGCCATCCCTCATGTCCTGCCATAGCAAGCCTGTCGCAAGGCGCATAAAGTGCATTTGGATTCCATGCCGGATTAAAAGTGTTAGAAACAAACTTGGTTCCTTTTGGCCATTTTTCATTTGGTAGCCTTCCCTGTAGTTCAACTTCCCAGGGGCAGGCTGTAGGAGCCTGAGAAGGATAACCTGATAGGTCAAACCTAAAGTGATACTTATCCGGGTGATTATCCTTTGGTGCTGCCTGTACCCAAATAATTACTAAAGGCCAGTTGGGATATTCTGGATCTTCGTCCGCAATACCCCACATATCACTGTCAACGCCAGTTTGAAAGCCGGCCTCTGAAACATGCTGTTTAAACTGAAGCAAATCTGGTTTCATCCCTGCACTTGTTTATTGGCTGTTAGTGATAGGCTGATGCTACAGTGAGGAAATGCTACAAAAGAACCGATGTGGTCGCCTGGTTGTAAAACATTGCCATCACTAAGTTTTAAGAGCAGGTCAGCTGCATCACCTTCGCTGATGTTAAACTTTTTGGCCGCTTGTTTTAGAATCTTTTTGGCAGTGGTAGATGGCGGTACGTTCAGCGTAATAGTTTGGCCGTTGTACTCAACTGCCAAACTCACCTTTTTGCAGCGATGGCAGTGAATGTGAACTTTCCTTTTAATTCCCCCTTTTTCACCAGTTTCCTCCTTGGGTCTTTGTTCATCTTCATCTTCAACAAAGAATTCCACATCCTCTGAGCTACCGGAATTGGGAAATTCCTGCAGATACTTGTTAATTACATCTTTTACTGAGGCTTCATCTGAAACCTCTACCAGTTTGGGGTCACGATTGTTTTCCCCGTGTACGTAAATTTGAATTGTTTTCATAATTAAATTGTTTATACTTGTGTATGCTCCAAAAAGGTTCTTTTTTGCCAATGGCTAAAAAAGATAATTGAGGAGCATAGTATTAGAAACACCATATCAATTTTAATGGCAGTAATTGACCCACAAACTTTTGAGCAGCTAAAACTGATTTCTGATAAGGAATGGGGACATATTTTCAAAGAATTGGTTATTTACTGTGAATTACGTTTAACAAAGATTGGATTTGAGCCAAGAACAGAGAAAGATGTAAAAAATGGCGAGGATTTTGCGAATGACGCAATTGAAAAGCTATTTAATGGCGACAGAGCCTGGGATTTTATTAGATTCCCTAGTATATTAATCCATTTAAAAGGTGTGGCAAAAAGCCTGATTTGGAGTCATATTAAATCATCATCAAGGTCAACCGTCAAAAAAGAATTTACTTCTATAGTCTTAGACGACTCTGAAGACTTTGAATCCTATGGCGATATTGCTGACAAAGAAGACCCTGAAACCATTATTATTTCAGATGAAAATTGGAAAGATATTGAAAATCATTTCGGAGAGGACTCAGACGGCTTCATAATTTTCTGTGATTGGATTGATGAGGTCTCGCCAAGAGAGATAGCTAAAGAATATAATGTTGATGTAACTGCTGTTTATAATACAATTAAGAAAGGTAAAAGGATTATTACAAAAATATTTACCATCTAAAAAACGTTCATGCCGTCCAAAAAAATAAATATTGACCGTCTAATTGATTCTTATCTGGATGGTTCGTCAAATAACCCTGGCTCTTTGGATGATATGCTAAAGGAACATGGTTATGACCCTCAAAGAGTAGAAAAAAACGGTGTTAATAATATTAAGAAACTGATGTTTCAGCAACAAGTAGCTATCAATAGAGAAAAGTTATTGGGCTTATATTCTAAAGCATTGTTAATGGTACAGATTGCAACAACAGATACCAAACAAGCCATTTTTACTTTGCTTAAACAAAAATCGCCCAGTCTTCAGTTTAGGAATCTTGAAAACCTTGATGAAGAAAATCTACGTCAGATTTTAACGGAAACAGAAATTCTTGATTTTATTGAAAAATTGGAAAATGGAGAAGCTAAATGATTTCTAAAGCCGTTTTGAAAGCAAGAGAGGTATTTGGTTACTGCGGTATTGAAGACCCGACAGCTATTTCTTTACCTGATTTAATTATCTATTATAACGGTATCGTAAACGAAACACCATTGAATAATTGTGATGGAAGAATGGTAATGAAAAATGGACGGTCAATAGTTTCTTTGAATTCCAATATTGAATTTCCGCAAAAGAAGCGATTCGTACTGGCGCATGAACTAGGGCATATTTTGCTTCATAGCAATAACGAAGCTACATTTTCAGACGACTATTCGACGCTGGAAGCATATAAACATGGCTCACAAGAAAAAGAAGCAAATGACTTTGCAACCGAGCTTTTAATGCCAGAATTACTTTTTAAAAATGCTTGCTTTAAACAAAAATTTTCTCCCGACTTAATAAGGCAGCTATCGGAAAAATTTAATACAAGTCTTACATCCACTATTTACAGATTTATTGATTTGGGAAACCATCCAATTTGTATTTTTTTTAGTAAAGATGGCAAAATCTTATACCATAAAAAGTCACCACAACTGTACTGTAAAATTCCAGAGAGGAATAAACTTAGTGTACCGTCGGATTCAGTTGCTAATGAATATTATTCCCAAAATAGAATTTATAGAAAAGAGGATTCTGCTCAACAAATTTCTAAATCAACATGGTTTGAACTCGGCGATTATGACAAAGACACTCCTATGTTTGAATTTTGTGTAATAACACCAAGATACAATACAGTTGTAAGTGTTATTTGGGAAAAATAGATTTACCAATGAATGCAAATGATATTCTAATAATACCTTGTTGCTACTGCGGTACCAGAGAGGCTACTACAAGGGACCATGTGCCCCCGAAAGCAATCTTTAACAAACCTCGGCCAGATGATTTAATTACTGTGCCTTGTTGTTTTGAATGTAATAATCAGGCATCATCATTTGATGAAAAGTTTAAAGCTTACCTGGGTATGCACATAGCCAGACAAGGCGGCGAGGCTGAAAGACTTTTCAAGGAAGGAGTTCTGCCAACTGCAAAACATAATCACAAACTCCGCAGGAATATTTTCAACTCAATGTATCCGGTAAACATTGCGACTAAAGCAGGGATTATAACTGGCAAAGGCATAGCAGTTCCCTGGGATAATGAGGCTCATGATATAACAATCGAGAGAATTATTAGAGGTTTGTTTTTCCATCATTATGGTAAAATAATTGGTGATAATGCAAGAGTTAATACTTATTGGTTTAAAGAGCCACAAAGTATTTTGGATGATAAATTATATGAAACTTCAATTGCAAATGGAAACTTCAAATATCAATATAATAAAGTGGACGAAGCTGAATTTGATTCAGTTTGGCTTTTCAACTTTTACAATGGGCATTTTGCCGGAGGGATGGTTTTGACTTCCCAGATAAAGGTTTATCATAATCAATTACCTAATTCTGAATAAATGAATAACCACTGGAACTTACCAGATATTCCTCATAAAGGTTGGCGGCTGCTGGATGTTATTGACATTCGTGAAGATGGTCAATCGGTAGAAGATACAGAATATGAAACCTGCATGATGTGTGGTAATGACAGAATTAGATTTGTACATATTGTTGAGCATGATGAGATGCATGAAGAATTCAAGGTTGGTTGTGATTGTGCTGAGAAAATGACAAATGATTATGTTAATCCTGGAAAGCTTGAAAGGAATTTAAGAAACAGGGCTGTTCGGCGCTCCAAATGGATTTCAAAAGAGTGGCATGTGAATGAAAAAGGAAATCAGTATTTGAAAAAAGACTATCATTTTTTCTTGATTTTTAAAGATAAAAAATCAGGAAAGTTTAAGTGTAAAATTGATGACATCTGGGGCGAAAATTTTTTCAATACTGTAGAAGAAGCGAAAGCTGCAACCTTCAATGGAATTGATTACTTGAAAGAAAAAGAAAAATGGTAAATTATGTTTTCTCAAGACTATTATAAAAACATGTTTATTTCAAAATATGATGAAATAGAAAGGTGTCATAATAACCTTACAAATTTTTCATTGATTAATGTTACACCGGCTCTACGCTTTATGCTTTTTGATTCTCAGCCCTTGCTTGATATTTTAAATAGGGATAAGCACTTGCCAATTATTTTTTATGTAAACAATGCGATTAATTTTGATGAGACAGAGATAGCAACGTCTATGATGTTGTGGAAAGAGGTAAGTTTTAACCCACTAGACGAATATAAATTATTAAAGAAAGATGCATTTTTAAAATGGCCCTGTGTCTATTATATTGGCCAATCAATAACTATATTAGATGTAATCAAGTTCTATGCCTACGTAAGAGGTGGCATACATCTTGACAAAGGCGAAGCAGAATACCAGTTGCTACGTGAAGCTTTTGAAATCATAAAAATTGATCAGTTATCCACACTTGATCATACAATGCGTGGGATACTGCAAGTTATTTATAAAACTCTTTCTGTGAATAAGGAAAAGTTACTCAGCTGATAAACTTGTGATTCGTTGTTTACTGACAAACAATTATTCCAACAACTTCCCCAATTCATCCGCATCAGGCAATATCCCTTTCATTTGAATAGGTGTTTGTTTAGATGTTTTATAAGTAGCAACTCCCATAGCCTTATCAAAACTTTTAATTGCAAACTCAACCACTGTGTTATTTTTCTCTTTGCAAAGAACAATACCGATACTGGAATTTTCCTGTTGCAATTTTACCTTTTCATCTAATATGTTCAGATAAAAATTAAGTTGCCCGGCATCCGCAGGCTTAAATTTACCTTTCTTCAATTCAAAAGCTACCAGGCATTGTAAATGGCGGTTAAAAAATAGCAGGTCAATGAAAAATTCATCGCCATCTACTTCAATTCGATATTGATTACCGATAAAACAAAAGCCTTTGCCCATTTGCAGTATAAAATTTCGAATGTTTAAGACTACCTGTTGTTCAATATGTCGTTCATCTTCCAATTCGTCACCTGCAATAAAATCAAGTAAGTATTCGTCCTTAAATACCTTTAGAACCGAAGGCTTTAAAGATTCTCTTATTGTACTCTTGAAATTATTGGGCAACTTGCCTTGCTTCTGAAACAGGTTGGCATCAATCTGATGCTCCATAACACTAACTGACCAAAACTGCGTTGCCGAGTTTTCAATATAAAAGAGCCTTTCTTCTGTTTTTTTGCACCGGTTTAGTAGCAGGACATGATGAGTAAAACTGATGCTGTAAAATGCTTCTAATTGGATCGTTGGCAACGGCCCAATTGCATTAGCCTTATCATCTAAATTGGGGTCTTCGATTTGGACCGTCGCTGACGGCCCGATTTCCAAATTGGGATAAGCTTCATAAAACTGCCTCATCTTTTTAAGGTTTGTAAAAGAGAAACCTTTTAATCCAGGTAGGTTACTTTGTAAGTCTGTTGCTATCTGCTCCAGTACCTTGGTGCCCCATTTTTGGGCTTTAACCTTTTCTGAAAGCATTCTTCCAGTCTTGAAATATAATAACAATTGCTCTCTATTGGCAAGCCTTGCAGCTTGGTATCGGCTTTTTATGATCTCTTGCTTTAATGAGCTTATAAATGCCAGATAGTTTTTATCAGTAATCATAATTATAGTATTGTAATTGGCTATATATCATTTTGTTAGAAAGGAAATTCTTAGAGGTTAGGCAGTCAAAAGATTGGCCAGACTTTTTAAATCTTTAATAAATTGGTTCGAAAAATGTACGGTAGGTAACCCCAAAAGGTTTCTGAAGTAAAAAACAGGAACCTTTTTTAGTGCATATACAACAGGCAACCATTCATCCTGCTATTTTTCCGGTAAAGCCCTTTAACAAAACATTATTCCACAACAACTTTTTATCGCAATTAAATCAATGGTTTTTGCGTTATTTTTACGTTATGCAAAAAATTGCACGTTTTATGATGAGTAAAAAATTTATACCGGTTATCCTGGTACTCACCGGGGCCAGCTTATTTGTAGCCTTTAAAACACAGGGAAAAATTGGGAACGATGATAATCCAAAATCGAAATACACCAAAGTATTGAGGATAGTGGGTAATTACCTTGAAGAAGGGCATTACAGCCCCAAAAAAATTGATGATGCTTTTTCATTAACCGTTTTCAATAAGTTTACAGCAGACCTGGACGATGAAAAAAGCATCTTCCTGAAATCAGACATTGATTCGCTGGCAAAGATTTACAGCAACCGTATTGATGACGAAATACATGGTTCAGAACTCCAGTCATTCTTCGGCATTAATGAAGTATACATCAAAAGGCGTGATGAAAGTTTTAAGCTGATTGATGATTTGCTGAAAAAGCCTTTCGAATTTAATACCGACGAAGCAGTACAATTAGACAGGGAAAAACTGGATTATCCCAAAAATGAAGCAGAGCGCAGGGATCTGTGGAGGAAATCTGTTAAATATAACGTACTGAGCAAATTTGCAGACCTGCAGGATGACAGGGAAAAATCCAAAGGCAATAAAGATTTTGTGTATAAAGCAGACAGTACACTGGAGAGGGAAGCCCGTGAGTTTGTAAGAAAGAAAATGGAGCGTACCATTGCCAACAAGAAAACGCATGAAACAGCCGAAGAAGACTTCAGCACTTTTGTAAACGCCATTACATTAAGTATGGATCCGCATACTGACTATTTTCCTCCTGTTGCTAAAAGACAGTTTGATGAAGAAATCAGCGGCAGGTTTTATGGAATTGGCGCACAGCTGAAAGATGATGATGGCAAGATCAAAATTGCCACACTGATACCCGGTATGCCTGCCATTTTAAGCGGAAACATTGCAGTGGATGATGAAATAATAAAAATTGGCGAAGGTAAAAACGAGCCCGTTGATATTGCCGGTTATGCAGTTACCGATGCAGTAAAACTGATCCGCGGGGCACAAAAAGGTTCAGAAGTAAGGCTGACCATTAAAAAAGCCGATGGCACCATTAAAGTGGTTTCGCTGTTACGCGATGAAGTAAGGCTGGAAGATACGTATGCAAAAAGCGCTGTGATCAACGGTGAACATAAAGTAGGCTATATTTATTTGCCGGAATTTTACCAGGATTTTCAAAACCCCAACGGACCAAGATGTTCCAACGATGTGGCTAAAGAAATTGAAAAACTGAAAGCAGAAAATGTAGAAGGAATTATTATCGACCTGAGAGGTAATGGCGGGGGGTCATTATCAGAAGTGGTGAAAATGGCAGGCTTGTTTATTGAAGATGGCCCCATTGTACAGGTAAAAGGCAGGGATGAAAAAGCAACCGTACTGAGAGACAGGGATAAAAATGTATTGTACACCGGGCCGCTGACAGTAATGGTAGATGAATTCAGTGCCTCTGCATCAGAAATATTTGCAGCCGCCATACAGGATTATAAACGCGGTATTATCATCGGCAGTTCCAGCACATATGGTAAAGGAACGGTACAGCGCAATATTCCTTTAGTGCCGGAAAGCGATAATCCTTTACTGGCTAATAAGAATACCGAAGACCTTGGTGCGCTGAAATTAACCCTGCAGAAATTCTACCGTATTAACGGCGGTGCCACTCAATTAAAAGGTGTAACACCTGATATTGTGCTGCCTGACAGGCTTGAATACCTGAAACTGAGGGAAAAAGATAATGCTGCGGCATTGCCCTGGGATGAAATATCTAAAGCCGATTATCAAACCTGGCAGGGTAGTGTGGGCAATGATGCTGTGATCAGCCAAACATACGACCAGATCAATAAAGGTTCTGTATTCAGTAAAATAAAAGCAAATATTGACTGGCTGGGTGTAAATACATCCAAACCATTTTCTTTAAACATTACTAAATACAGGCAGGAAGAAAAGCAGATCAAGGATGCGTATAAACAACTGGATGAACTCAGCAAACTGTCTAAGGACATGAATGTAAAAAATACCAATGCAGATGCTGAAGCCATTAATGCAGAGAAAGATAAAACAGAGAAAAATAAAGCCTGGCTGAAAAGGATCGGCGGTGATATTTACATCGATGAAACAGTGAAAGTGATCAACAATATGATCATGCAGAAAGCCACTGCAAAGAATAATTAATCAGCAATATTATTATGAAAAATCCCGTTGCACTGCAACGGGATTTTTTTATGCGTTCGGCTGTTAAAGATATCTTTCTTTCATTACAGCAATATGGTGGTATACATGGCCGATGGCAGTAAAACCCATACTGAGCGCTGTACAAGGATTGTTATTGGCAATGCCGCTGTGGTTCAATGCCGCTTCAGTAAAGCTGCTGAATAAAATTTCTGTGGTTTGCCTTACTGATAAAAACTCATCAATAAGCTCACTCCATTTGCGTTTGTTAGCGTTGCTGTTTGCCGCATAAGTATTTTCATCAAAACCCGGGAGCGATTGTTGTTCATGGCGGGCAAAACATAACGAACGATAAGCAAAGATGCGTTCCGTATCAATCATGTGCTGCAGCAATTCCTTAATGGTCCATTTACCTTCTGCATAAGCATAGGCAGATTTTTCCTCACTGATGTTTTTAAAAAAAGCAGTCATTACCGGTAATTGATTTTGGAACGCAGCAGTCAGATCATCTTCGGGAACCTGGCTGATGTAGCGTTGAAAGTAACCCGGGTGTGTTGCGGGGTTTGGTTTTGGCATGGTGTATACTTTTATGAATTAGAAAAAATAAAATTAAAACTAATCAGTCAATACCATAAAAAAAATCTTCCCACCGGGGTGGGAAGATTTTCTGCAAAATTTATTTTTATACTTATCCTTTTTTAGATTTTTTCAGCTTGGGTTTGGGCAACACTTCTTTGGTGGTTTTCTTTTCACCCTTTAAAGTTGATGCCAGCTTTACTGCATCGTAAGCATTTACAATGCCACCGGACTTACAGATGTCTGAAAGATTTACCATTTCATCGGTGCCAGGTTTGAGCACTTTATAATCCGGTTGCTGTACGGAATTTTCAATAACATATTTTAATTGCTGCGCAGTAAGGTTAGGAAAATATTCCAGCGTTAAAGCAGCAATACCGGCTACCAGCGGGCAGGCCATACTGGTACCCTGTAAATTACCGTATTTATTACCGCCCGGCAAAGTGGAATAAATTTTTACACCGGGAGAAAATACATCCACTTCCTTTTTGCCATAGTTACTGAAAGAAGCCGTCAGTCCGCCATTTTTAGGATCGCCGCTGGCGCCAACAGTAATTACATTCGATGCCCTTCCTTTGCCATCAGCATAAACAGGATTGGGAAAATTATCTTCTGTATCCACGTCTTTATTATCATTTCCGGCAGCATGTACCAGCAATACATTTTTACTTTCTGCATAACGGAAAGCATCGTCCACCCATTGCTTTTGCGGACTGAAATCTTTACCGAAACTCATGCTGATGATTTGTGCGCCATTGTCTACAGCATAGCGGATGGCGTTGGCAATATCTTTATCATGTTCATCACCATCGGGTACGGCACGTATCATCATGATCTTTACATTATCAGCAATGCCATCCATACCCAGGCCATTGCCGCGTACAGCTGCTATAATGCCGGCGCAGTGAGTTCCGTGCATAGGCGTGGCGGCCATGATGTCGTTATTGCCATAATACCTGTCGTTAATATCATTTTCATTATCCTGTACAATCTCTGCACGGTATGGTTTTGGTGGATTGTTTTTTGCATCATCTTTTCTTTCTTCACCGGACACATATTCAGCAAAGCCTTCCATAAAATCTTTATTGGTGGCATCTAACTGGTTGTTGGCTTTCATCAAACCCAGCATCGCATTTTTAGATGTTCTTTGTGCCGCTTCTGATGGTATATAGGCATTTAATTCATTACCTGTAAAAACATCTTTTTGCAAAGCTGCTTTCAACGTGCTGTCGCTTTTTTGCATATTGCTGAACATCCTTTTCAGAATGACAATATCAATACCGCCCTGTTCTTTATCTTCACCCATGATACTGGCCCTGGCCTTCTTCCACATGGTGTATTCAGCTTTGTCTTTATCTGCAATATCAGCTTCTTCCTTGCCTTCATATTTGCTTTTCAGGCCGTGGTAAATCCTTGCAGATTCATAACTGTCTTCCTTCACATTACGGCCATCTTTACCACCCAGGAAATTCCAGCCATGGATATCATCCACATAACCGTTGTGGTCATCATCAATCCCATTGCCGGGTATTTCTTTAGGGTTGGTCCATAAAATGGGTTTCAGGTCTTCGTGCAGGGTATCGATACCGCTGTCAATAACAGCAACGATTACTGTTTTACTTTTAAGATTTTTGCTTTTGAGGAATGCGTAGGCTTTATCGGCACTTACACCAAAATAACCTGTGCTGTCTTTGTCCATAAGGTGCCATCCATTGGGCGTGGTTTCTTTTTGCGCATTGGCTGTAAAAAAGCCCAGTGCGGTACATAAAAACACCGTTGAAAACTTATACATATTTTTTTCGCTTTTTTTCAAAGTTAATAAAGAAATGCAGTCAGCAAGCCAACGCCCCGTTAATTAGGATGTGCGGTAAACAGCTTGTTACTGCGACTCATATACACAGATTTCAACCCGCCTGTTTTTCCATTGCAGCAACGGATCGTTAAGGTCTGCAGCAGGCTTTTTATTACCATAATATTCTACTTTAATCCTGCTCTTATCAATGTAGAAACTGGTGATATAATCGGCGCATACAGATGCCCTCAGGAGAGAGCGGTTATTATTGGCTTCTTCGCTGCCCACATTATCGGTATGGCCACGGACAATGACTTTCAATTTTGGATTGGCCTTCATCATCTGCACCACCTGTGTTAGTGTTTCATACGCTTCACTGCGCAGGATGTGTTTACCCGGCTCAAAGTATATGGTGAAATAGGTAGAATCTTTAGTGTTGGCTTTTACGGTATCCAATGGTGGCGGGCAACCGTTATTGGCTGCGGTACCAGGCACAAATGGACACTTGTCATGATCATCATCAATACCATCACCGTCTGTATCCGGTACCGGACAGCCATTATATTTAGGTGAGCCTTTAACGCCGGGGCATTGATCGCGGTAATCAGGAATACTGTCCCCATCGGTGTCTTTGAGTGAATCCACAGCAACCGTTGGTGGAGTAATTGTTTTGACTGGTTTTTCCTTTTTAACCGGTTTATCTTTTTTCACGTGTGTAAATGCAGCATAAGAAACGTTAATGCCAAAGGTTTTCACCTTATGCGAAATGGATTGATTGGCATCCTGGAAATAATCGGTAAGTGGTATATTGAAGCTAAGCCACAGTGATAGTTTACTGAATTCAAAACCGGCACCAATATTCCAGCTGAAGAACATGGGTTTATACTGGCCGGCGCCACTACCCGTGGCCAGTTTGGTATTGGTATTATTTACCGGCGACATGCTGCTGCCGAAATAGTTGATCTTCCAGGTTTCTTTACCACCGGCTAAAAAACTGGCCACCGGGCCGGTGCCCACAAAAAAACTATTGGGATGCTCTTCATCTTCACCGAAAACAAATTTTTTACGCAGGCCGAGTTGTACATCTATGTATTTTATAGATTGATCAAAGCCGGAATCTTTTGCCGTGTTATTGGCACCGGTGGTATTTTCCCTGTAATATTTATAGCCTTTGGCATTAAAAAGCCCTGCCAGGTACAAGTCAATGTTATTAGGTGCAAGCGGTTTTATCATGTTGATGCCGAACCAGTATGCCGTGGTGCCGGAATAACTGTCGTTATCTGCCGGCGGTACAGCAAAATTGTAAAGCGAAGCTTTGCCAACGCCGCCTGTAATGCCATATTTCGTTTGTGCGATGGTGGGAGTAATGCCCAAAAACACAATACTAACCAATAAGGTTATTACTGCAATTACATGTTGACGAAAAAGCAGGGGCATACTTTTTTAAGTGGTTTAGGCTGGCCTGGGGTTACAATAAAAACTTTTATAAATATAAGATGAAAAATGAAAATATACCTATAAATCAAACTGAATACCTTGTGCCAACGGCAATTTAGTGCTGTAGTTGATGGTATTGGTTTGCCTGCGCATGTAAATTTTCCATGCATCACTACCACTTTCGCGGCCGCCGCCGGTTTCTTTTTCACCACCAAATGCACCACCAATTTCTGCACCACTGGTGCCGATATTTACGTTTGCAATGCCGCAGTCGCTTCCGGTTGTGCTGAGGAATTGCTCAGCTTCACGGAGGCTGGTGGTCATAATAGCAGAAGATAAACCCTGCGGTACATTGTTCTGTATGGCAATAGCCTCATCAATGGTTTTATACTTCATAATGTATAAAATGGGCGCAAAGGTTTCGTGCTGCACTATAGCAAAACTGTTTTTAGCTTCAGCAATACAGGGCTTCACATAGCAGCCGCTTTCAAAACCTTTACCGCTGAGCACACCACCTTCAACAATAAATTTTCCCCCTTCGGCTTTACATTTTTCAATGGTATTGAGGTACATCTTTACTGCATCTTTATCAATAAGCGGGCCCACATGATTTTTTTCATTCAGCGGATCGCCAATGCGCAGTTGTGCGTATGCTTTTACCAGCTTTTGTTTAAAGCTGTTGTATACCGATTCATGAATAATCAAACGGCGGGTGCTGGTGCATCTTTGTCCGGCTGTACCTACGGCGCCAAATACGGCGCCAATCAAAGCCATATCCAGGTCGGCATTTTTTGTAATGATGATGGCATTATTGCCTCCCAGTTCCAATAAACTTCTGCCCAGCCTTTCACCTACAGCTTTGCCCACTTCCTTACCCATTCTTGTACTGCCGGTAGCTGATATCAATGGTAATCTTTCATCGTTGCTCAGCCATTCACCAACATCACGGTTGCCAATAATAACCGTACTAACGCCTTCGGGTACCTTATTTTTTCTGAAAACTTCCGCCGCAATATGCTGGCAGGCTATGGCGCAGAGTGGTGTTTTTTCGCTGGGTTTCCATACACATACATCACCACAAACCCATGCCAGCGCTGCATTCCAGCTCCAAACCGCAACGGGGAAATTAAAAGCGGAAATAATGCCCACAATGCCCAGTGGGTGGTACTGTTCGTACATTCTGTGGCCCGGCCTTTCACTATGCATGGTAAGGCCGTGCAACTGGCGGGAGAGGCCCACAGCAAAATCGCAAATGTCAATCATTTCCTGTACTTCGCCTAAGCCTTCCTGTAAGCTCTTCCCCATTTCATAACTTACCAATTGCCCCAGTTCATTTTTATGTTTGCGTAATGCTTCGCTGAACTGGCGCACCACTTCGCCACGTTTGGGTGCAGGCCATAAACGCCATTCTGTAAATGCTTTTTGTGCTGTGATGATTGCTGATTCATAACAGTCCGTATCAGCAGCAGTAACTGAAGCTATAAGTTTACCATCAACTGGTGAGTAAGAGTCGATTTTTTCGCCCCTGGTTTTTAACCATTGGGTACCGGTGGAAACCCCGGTATTCTGTTTCCTGATTTTTAATGGAGTTAATATATTCACTGGCAGCAATTTTATTTGAGCAAAGGTACAAAGGCTGATTGATATAAGTCAGATCATACCCTGGTGATCTAACTTATTCCTCTGTAAATGGTGCGTTAATAATAAATGCTCAATAATCAATTTTCAATAATCAATAATCAAGTTTGTTCTTTCCTTATTAATACTGTTCTCCTTCATTGGGAAAATCCCTGCTCTTCACATCTTTGATGTAATGCTGCACCGCATTGGTTACCTGCTCATTCATGTTGAGGTATTGACGAAGGAAGCGGGGTTTGAATTCTGTATTGATACCGAGCATATCATGCATCACCAAAACCTGTCCATCGCAATGGCTGCCTGCGCCTATGCCGATGGTGGGAATATGCAGGCTGTCTGTAACTTCCTTAGCTAATGCCGCCGGAATTTTTTCCAGCACAATAGCAAAACATCCTGCTTCCTGCAGCAGTTGTGCATCTTTACGCAGTTTATTGGCTTCCTGTTCTTCCGTGGCACGCACCACATAGGTGCCGAATTTATTAATGGATTGCGGTGTTAAACCCAAATGCCCCATCACCGGAATGCCGGCACTTACAATTTTTTTTACAGAATCCAGTACTTCTTCGCCGCCTTCCAGTTTTACGGTATTGGCGCCACTTTCCTTCATGATGCGGATGGCAGAAGCCAAAGCGATATCTGAATTGGATTGATAATAACCGAATGGAATATCACACACAATAAGGCTTCTTTCCCTTGCCCGTACCACGCTTTGCGCATGATAAATCATCTGGTCTAATGTGATGGGCAGGGTAGTGCTGTGGCCTGCCATTACGTTGCTGGCGCTGTCGCCAACGAGAATAATATCGATGCCGGCAGCATCAAATATAGCAGCGAAGGAATAATCATATGCAGTGATCATGGCGATTTTATCACCGCTGGCTTTCATTTTTTGCAAGGTATTGGTAGTGACTTTTTTTACTTCTTTTACTGCTGCAGACATATTGCAAATTTTAGTGTGAACAATAGCGAAGGTGGAGTTGGCTCTGCATTAGAATAAAACAAGTCCTGGATGGAATCGCGGGTGTAAATGTAGAAAGAAAATGAATGGGAAACTATTTTTTACAGGCGAAATGGTTTTGAATGGAATGAACGTACAGCCGTTAATAATTTTATATATCTTTAAAGTAAGACTCGCTATTATACTCAATGAAAATACGTTTATATTCAAGGACAGCAGATTCAGGTGGTGGCCTGCTCAAAGATAATCTCGCTTCTCTCGACGATTATATTCAACAGAAACTGGATCAATCGGCATTTCAATCATCTTTCAACGAACTTAGTTTGACAATTTTTTGTCCTTCAAAATATGTTGATTCAGCCTTTAAAAGAATGGAAGATATTTTTAATGAACACTATGCAACACTTCCTTATTGCAGAGTGAATAGAAGGTTTAAGTCAATAGCGATATCGTTGAAGGCGCCAGAGTTTTCAACGTACTTTCAAACAGATGATCAAAAACAAAACTCGGGAAAATTTTCCGACCAAACTGAGTTTAAAGATTTATCAGAAGTTGATCTGGCAAAAACATTAATAGATAAGTATAGCGAAGCAATTCAATTCATCAAAACGAAAATCAAAAAGGAAGATATATTTGATTTTGAAATAATTGAGAGTGTTTTGTCTGGTATAAAGGAAAAGATTTCATCCCAATTTTTAAATGAAATAACAAACATAACAAAGACCGATAATCACAATAGAGCAATTGCTTTCTCCAAATCCAACAGAAGAGAGAGACTGCATAATAATACAGAAGCAGATACTTTAATCCGGGATATCAGGTTGTATTTTGCATACAAGCTCCCACCATCTTTATTATATTTAAACCGGTTTGCCAATTTGGTCTTGCGTTTATTAAACAATAAGGAATTCAAATGTCCCGGTTACCATCATCTCTATATATCAATTGCAGACACAAGGGAAGAAGCCTTAAAAAAAGCAATAATTGTTGAAGATTGGTATACGTTCGGAGTGGCAGTTTTAGCAGAAGATACTTTAGTAAAAGCCAGTCACGACAAACAACAAAAACTAATTTTGCAGGCGATTGAAGAAGGCCTTTTAGATATTGCGACATTAGACAAGCTTAACAAATCAAAAATTCAGGAAGCTATCAAGGAAGCTGCTGAGATTGGTGTTTTAACAGAAATACCATTCAAAGTAAAAGAAAATAAACGTTTTGCTTTTGCTATTTCAACAAAGACGGTTTTAGGCCTGAATGAAGAAGAAATATTTTTTACCATTTTGGATAAGGAAAGCGGGCTGATAGTAAAATGGAAGTTTGGGCAGGAGAATATTTTCCTGATTGGCGGTTGGTTTGGTACATTAAATGTAACCAATAAGAAAATTACAATTAAACCAAGGGCCTATATGGACATGGTTTTAAAAGATCGACCAAAAATTATTGAAATAGATGTACTGAAAGAATTGAACGATTCTACTAAGTTAGTATTGGCAAACAATAAAAGTTCAAACGGAACTTAACCTGGTGTCATTTTAAAGCTCCAGTATGCTTCACTTCATCCCATAAATGCCTGATCAATCCATCGGCCAAACCAATTTTGGGTACATAAATTTCTTTGGCATCGGCCCACCGCATGGCGTTGGTATAAATTTGTAAGGCGGGTACAATAACATCAGCCCTGTCTTCCCTTAAACCGTATTGTGTAATTCTTGCTTCAAGCGAAACGTTACTTAACTCTTTGTAATAATCTTTCAGCAGGTCTAATGGCAGGGGTTTGCCATCTTTCCGTTTACTCATGCTGAATACTTTATTGATGTTGCCGCCACTTCCAATAGCCACCACTTCTTTTTGTCCGCGGGTAACGGCTTTCAATGCTTCTTTCATTTCATCCCATTGCCACTCCTTCACCATATCTTTTAATAAACGTATAGTGCCAATGTTGAATGATTTTTTATAAATGAGTTTTCCATTGCTGAAGAAAGATAACTCGGTACTGCCGCCACCCACATCAATATAAAGATAACTGTGGTCTTTATCCAGGTTTTCTGCCACATGGTTTTCATACACCAGGTTGGCCTCTGTATCACCGCTGATTACTTCAATGGAAATGTCTGTTTCCAGTTTAATTTTGCGTATCAGGTCAGCGGCATTTTTTGCATCCCTCATGGCACTGGTGGCACAGGCTTTCAAATGCTGCACGCCATACGCATTCATCAGGTGTTTGTATGCCTTCATGGTTTGTAATACCATGCCAATCTTGTCTTTGGTGATCTCGCCACCTTCAAATACATCAAAACCCAAACGCAGGGGTACCCGTATCAGGTTCACCTTATTGAATTGCACTGTTCCGTTGTCGTCCTGTACTACTTCTGCTATCAAAAGCCTTGCTGCGTTACTGCCGATATCGATTGCTGCGAGTTTCAATGGTGAATGGTAAAAAGTGAATTGGTTTATTTGTTAATTAGTGTTGTTGGTTAATTCGTGTAATTCGTTTTAATTCGTGTTAGTCTGTTAATCCGTGTTTGTTTTCCGTGAAATTACAGTTTTAGAAGTGAACAGGGGAGATGCTCATCAACATTTTACCCACGATGTGCTTCAATGCGATTTGCGGTGGAGATAGTTGTAGGTTTCCAGCTGGCTGCGTACCTTTTTGGTGTTGCGTGGATTTACATATAAATTACTCAGTTCATTATCGAGTATGCGGGCCTTGATGTTATCGCTTAGTTGTATCTGTATAATATCCTTTAATTCCTGCTGAATATTTTTTTCAAAAATGGGGCAGGCCGCTTCAATACGATGGTCAATATTACGCACCATCCAGTCGGCACTGGATATAAACACTTTTTCCTTACCATTATTATGGAAGATCATCACCCTGGCATGTTCCAGGTATTCATCCACAATACTGATGGCGTACACTTCTTTAAACTTTGCATTTTCTGTAAGCATACAGCAAATACCCCGGATAACAAGGTTGATGATTACGCCGGCACGGGCAGCTTCATATAATTTTTCAATCAGTTGTTCATCGCTGAGTGAATTTACTTTTAATGTAATTGCTGCCGGTTTTTTATTCTTCGCTGCCTGTATTTCTTTTTGTACCAGCTGCATCAGTTGCTGGCGCATGGTGGTGGGGCTTACAAGCAGTGTGGTACAGCTATTTAACAGGTGAAAGCGTGTTTTGGGTTGTTCCAGGTAATGGAAGATGCGGTTTACATCTGCCATGATATTTTTATTGGCAGTAAGCAGGCAGTGGTCGCCATATACCCTTGCCGTTCTTTCGTTCATATTGCCGGTGCTTACAAAGCCGTAAAAGATAGGTTTTTGATCCACCACTTTTTTTATCAGGCATAATTTGCCATGCACTTTCATATTGGGCACACCCAACAAAACTTTTACACCGGCTTCTTCCAGCTCTTCTTTCCATTCCAGGTTGGCTTCCTCATCAAACCTTGCCCGCAATTCAAGCACAACAGTAACATATTTGCCATTGCGTACGGCATTGGTCAATGCATTAATGATTTTTGAACGGGATGCCAGGCGGTAACAGGTTATTTTAATGCTTACTACATCCGGGTCGATGGCGGCTTCACGCAGCAAATCGATTACAGAATCGAAACTGTGATAAGGGAAGTGGAGCAAAACGTCTTTTTTCAGCACCACATCACTGGTTCGGGTAACGTTTTTAAATGCAGGATGAATGAAAGGTTTTTTACGCAGATTCCTTTTGGTGAATACACTGTCAGGAAAATCCATAAAGTCTTTAAAGTTATGAATGCGCCCTCCCGGTATCAGGCTGTCGTGATGGGTGAGTCCTAAACGTTTTACTAAGTAAGCCAGCAACGCAGCATCAATATCTTTATCGTAAATGAACCGTACTGTTTTTCCCTTCTTCCGGTTTTTTAATCCTTTCTGAATTTTTTGTATGAGCGATGTGGATACATCATTATCGATATCAATTTCGGCATCACGGGTTACTTTAATGATGGCTGCTGAAAAAGTATCGTAACCAAAAAATGAAAAAATATGCGGCAGGCAAAAGCGGATGATGTCTTCCAGTAAAATGATATGTTTTTCATTTTGTTTGGAAGGAAGGATGATAAAGCGGGGCAATCGCCGGGCGGGTACCGATACTAATGCAAATCTTTTCTCCATGCTCTTGTCTTTTTTAGACAGCGTGCAGGCAAGGTAAATGGATTTATCGCTCAGCGTGGGGAATTCAGGAATGCTTTCAATCATCAACGGTACAATATTGCTCCTGATCTCGTCATTAAAATAATCGAGTATAAATTTCTTTTGGGTCCGGTTCAGTTTTTGTTCGGTAACAAGAAAGATCTTTTCTTTTTTTAATTCGCGGATGATCTCGTTCCATACGCGGTCAAATTCCTTTTGCTGTTCCAGTACTTTATCCTGGATGTTATCCAGTATCAAACGCGGATTTTCTTCCAGGTGCATTCGGCCCTTGTTGCCCAATGCAATCATGCGGTTGAGTGTGGCTACACGTACACGGAAAAATTCATCGAGGTTGTTGGAGAAAATACCGAGGAAACGGATGCGTTCCCGCAGGGGCACTGTATCATCAGCCGCTTCCTGCAATACACGCCTGTTAAATGATAGCCAGCTGATATCCCGTATAATCGTCTTTTGTTTCGGCACAAATAAATAATGGTATGAAATTAAATGGATTGATATGAACTGATGATAAAAACGTTATTAAGTTAATGTAAATTCTGAATTGGTTTATTGCTGCTTCATCCGTTCAATGATGGATGTGGTGGAAAAACCTTCCAGTATCGGTGCAATAATAACCTGGCCACCGGCTGCCATTACTTCTTTGGCGCCAACAATAGTATCAATGGTATAATCGCCGCCCTTCACGAGTACATCGGGCATAATGGAAGTAATGAGGTTAAAAGGCGTATCTTCTTCAAATATCACCACAGCATCAACCATTACCAATGAAGCCAGCACCAATGCCCTGGAGTTTTGATTGTTCACCGGCCTGCTGTCGCCTTTTAATCTTTTAACAGAAGCGTCTGCATTTACACCAACAATTAAAATGTTACCATGGCTTGCCGCTTCACTTAATGATACAATGTGGCCCTCGTGTAAAATATCGAACACACCATTGGTGAAAACAATCTTGTTGTTGAGCAAACGCCAGCGGCGCAACTGCTGTAACAACGTGTCAGGTGTAAAAATTTTATTCGGTATCGACTGAACTGATTTCATTTTTTGATTTGTTGATGTAAGGCAAAACAATCAGGCTGATAAAGCCCACCACCAAAATGATGAGAAACTGTGCAGACCATTGCAACCATCCGTTAGCATATCCGTATATTTTTGGAATATTATATAACAACATTGCATCTCTTAAAAATTCAGGATATGCACCAATTCCTCCTGGGGTAATCATTGTTGCCACAGTGCCAAATGATAATATTGGGAATGTGGACAATACGGGAAGAACACTTGTTTGCTTTATTGCATAAAATCCTACATAAGTTCCAAGTAAATAACAACTCCATATAAACACACTGTGAAATATAAACGCCCATTTATTTTCCAGCTTTTTTATGCTCAGCAGCCCTTCAATAATACCATGGTAAATCTTTTTGATTTGCTGCACGAGTTTGATATGAAGGAATTTATTAAAAATATATCTCATTACTAACAGGAAAATTACAATGGCAGCAACAGTAATGGCGATTCTCATTACTGACAATTCATTGCCTTTATCTGTAAAATATTCCAGAAATCTTTCCTTGGTATATTCGCCTACTACACTTGCCTGCGTTAGTAAAGAGACCACAATAACAATAAAAAAAGAAAGCACATCAACGGCTCTTTCAACAAGAATGGTTCCAACGAGCTTATCAGTGGGCACTTTTTCATACTTGGTAAGAATGGTGCATTTTAATACTTCTCCCAGTCTTGGAAAAGCAAAATTGGCAAGATAACCTACCATAACAGCACAAAAGGTATTACTCAGGCGGGGATTAAAACCTAAAGGTTTCATTAGTATTTTCCAGCGTATTGCCCGGCTGAGATGGCTGGCAGAAAGAATTAAAAATACTGGAAGAACTAAGGAATAGTCGGCAGTTTTAAGCGCATTGAGAAATTGATCAAATTCATCAGGAGTCATTTTGTGGAGGCTCCACCAAACCAAAAATATACCCAGCCCTAAAAAGAATATGTATTTGAGTATTGTAACTATCCGTTTTCGCATACCGGCTAAAATTACGAATAGATTACCGATTATAAAATGAAATGATAAAACGTAAGAATAAATTTTTACTGTAACAGCATATTATCTATCAACCGTACTTCATTAAGATATGCAGCAATGAGTGCCACCAGTTGCTGTTTGCCATCCCAGTCATCAACTGCGTGAAGTGTATCTGCGTCTGCAATCGCCACATAATCGGGCCTGAAGCCTTCTGCAGTTAAATAGTGCTGGCATCTTTGCCGGAGCGTTTCCAGTTCGCCGGGTTTGATTTCCCTTTTAATAAACTGTAACGTGGCCGAAATTTGTACTGCCTTTTTTCTTTCCGCTGCCGAAAGGCGCATGTTGCGGCTGCTCATGGCCAGGCCATCGGTTTCCCTTACCGTTGGCACAACAATCATTGCTACGGGTAATTTTTCCAATTCAATTAATTTTTTGATGACCATGCATTGCTGGTAATCTTTCTGCCCCATATATAAATGATCTGGTTGCACAGCATTCAGCAAACGATGTACCACCTGGCAAACGCCCTGGAAATGGCCGGGGCGGTATTTCCCTTCCAGTATTGTTTCCAGGAAGCCCAGTTCATAATGGGGCAGGTGCTGCATGCCCTGCGGGTAAATTGCTGCAACGTCAGGCAGGAACAATACATCACAGCCCTGTTGTTCCAGCAGGTCAATATCATTTTCTATGGTAATGGGATATTTCTCAAAATCTTTAGGATCGTTAAACTGAGTGGGGTTCACAAAAATGCTGCATACGGTTAATCCACTGTTGGCTTTAGAGCGGCGGATCAATTCCAGGTGGCCGTTATGCAGTGCCCCCATGGTGGGCACAAAGCCAATAGTGGCACCGGTTGACCTGGAATGAATGATATAATTTTTAAGTGCTTTGGTTTGTTTAATTATGATCATGTTTTATGGTGGTTTGGCCGAAATGCTTGTGCCATCTCAATTTCCCAAATAAAATTCGTACTTTTGCACTCCCTTAAACTTAAACGGCAACTAATACAGCGCAAAATGTCAACAAAGAAAAGAATTTTATTTATTGCCAACGAAATGTCGCCTTACCTGGAGCTTACCGATTTTGCGGAGATTGTGAATAAGCTGGCAGTAAAATCGAACGACAGCGGTATGGAAGTCCGCTGCATTATGCCCCGCTTTGGTACGATTAATGAAAGAAGGCACAGGCTGCATGAAGTGGTGCGTTTATCAGGGATCAATGTTTCTATTGATAATGATGATTACCCGCTGATGATCAAAGTGGCATCATTACCCAATGCAAGATTACAGATCTATTTTCTCGATAATGAAGATTTCTTTAAAAGAAAATCTGTTTTCTACGATGAAAAAGATAAATGGTTTGATGATAATGGGCTGAGGACGGTATTGTTTTGTAAAGGAGCGCTGGAAACCGTAAAGAAATTTGGATGGCCGCCGGATGTCATTCACTGCAGTGGCTGGATGACGGGGTTGATACCCATGTTCATTAAAAATGCGTATAAAAAAGAACCCGTTTTTGGTAACTGCAAAGTGGTATACACTATTGGTGAAAATACATTCAAAGAAAAACTGGGTGCCGATTTTTTAAAGCTGGCTGCCATTAATGATTACGTAACGAAGAAAGAACTGGAACCATTTAAAGACACTAATAATACTGCCCTTTTCAGGGGAGGTGCTGCATTTGCCGATGCTGTTACATTTGGAACGGATAAGGCGGATAAAAAACTGGTTGACGAGTTCTCAAAAATAAAAGGCAAAAAAGTGGTGAAGTATAATGAAGAAGGTGATTTAACAGACTATTTACAATTATATACCGACCTTGCCAAGTAAATATCAACCCATTTTCTACTAAAATATTAACTGTGCTCAAACGTTTTTCGCCACTGGCTGCTGTTGTTGTTTTTTGCCTGGTTGTTGCTGGCTGCAGCAAGCTGGATACCACCCAACTCGGCAGTGATCTTATACCTGCTGTTGATAATGTTACCACCTTTGATACCATTCTGAATGTAAATGCCACACAAGGTGTTTTTGACCAGGATTCCACTTTGATTCTCTCCACTGATAATCATGCGCTGGGTATTATCACCAACGATCCTTTATTTGGCACCACCAATTCAAATATCTATTTTCAGTATAAGCCTACTTTCTTTCCATTTTATTGGGGAAATGCCAACGATACCATCAATCCTTCATTAGCACCGGGAACAGGTTTTGACTCTGTTGTATTGTGCTTAAGCTACCAGGGTTTTTGGGGCGACAGCACACAGCCTATTCAATTAAAAGTAATGGACATTCCCAATTATACCAATAATAACGGATTGTGGGATTCCATTGGTCAATACAGGAATATCAACTATGCACCACAGGTAAATGCCCAAATTTCTCCAACGGTGAGTATAGATGTACGAACACTCAACAACTATACAGTATATACTAATAAGAAAGACTCATCCATCAGGCAGATCAGAATTAAATTAAACAGTTCATTTGCCAATGCACTGTATTTAAGAGATACCAATTTACTGGGCAATAATAATTTCAGGAATGATACCACATGGCGGGTTTTCAATAATGGTTTTGCGGTGATTGCAACCGGTGGAAATGGAATTATTTATACTAATCTTACGGATTCATCGTCTAAGCTGGAAGTACATTACAGAAGAAAAAATAATGGTGTGCTGGATACCACGTATACTGCATTCCGATTAATTCAGTCGGGAACCAATCCGTCTGTAACTGCGAATAATATTATCCGTGGCCGTACGGGATACCCGGTATTAACCCCGGCACCTGGTGAAATTTACATCCAGGCGCAACCGGGTACTTATGCCAATATTGATATACCAGGCCTTGCCGGTGTATCCAACCGAATTATTCACCGGGCAGAATTGATTGTTGAACAAATTCCGGATGCAAGCAGTTACCTCAGTCCGCCAAGTTTTCTGTATGTTGACCTGAAAGATACCAGTACAACCGGCAATAAGTGGAAACCAATGTATTTTGATTTGAATCCATCAGAATCTTACGATCCGGATTTTAAAACCGGAAACTATTACCCAACCGGCGGAGTAGACTATACTTATCATGGTGGTTACGCACGGGAAAAACTGGATGGATTTGGCAATACGATCAAATACTACAATTTTAATGTATCAAGATATGTGCAGCAGATTCTGACAAAACATACCACCAGTTACCAGTTGCGTTTGTATGCACCATACCAGGTGGAATATCCGCAATATGCATCGCCATTTGATGATGCCAAAAGAACGGGCAATAACGCCATCCTTGCCGGCAGGGTAAAAGTAGGCAGCGGCTCCAATGCCAACTATAAAATGAGGTTGAGGCTGGTGTATTCCAAAATCTAAAGAAATTTTATTAAGATACCGTGAATAAGTCTTCTGCAATTGCATGAAGACTTTTTTCATATTATATGTAACCTTATCTTTGCAATCTTAAAAAAAATATATGCCGTATTTATTCACATCAGAGTCTGTAAGCGAAGGACATCCTGACAAAGTTGCTGACCAGATCAGCGATGCATTAATCGATAACTTTTTAGCATTTGATGCCAACAGTAAAGTGGCTTGCGAAACTTTGGTAACTACCGGCCAGGTGGTTTTGGCAGGGGAGGTAAAAAGTAAAGCCTATTTGGATGTGCAGGAAATTGCCCGTGGTGTGATTCGTAAAATTGGTTATACCAAGAGTGAGTATATGTTTGAAGCCAGCAGTTGCGGTGTATTATCAGCCATTCATGAACAGAGTGCTGATATTAACCAGGGCGTTGATAAAAAGAAAAAAGAAGAACAGGGTGCAGGCGACCAGGGAATGATGTTTGGTTACGCTACCAACGAAACAGAGCATTATATGCCTATGGCACTCGACCTTGCACATAACCTTTTGATTGAACTGGCTGCCATCCGCAGGGAAAAGAATTCTAAAATGCCTTACCTGCGCCCCGATGCCAAAAGCCAGGTAACACTGGAATACGATGATAACAACAAACCTGTAAGAATTGATGCGATTGTGATCTCCACACAGCACGATGATTTTGATACCGAAGCCAAAATGCAGGCCAGGATCAAAGCTGATGTGATCAATATCCTTATCCCAAGGGTAAAGAACAGGTATAAAAAATATGCTAAATTGTTCAACAGCGATATTACTTACCACGTAAACCCCACCGGTAAATTTGTAATTGGTGGCCCGCATGGTGATACTGGCTTAACCGGCCGTAAGATCATTGTAGATACATACGGTGGTAAAGGTGCGCACGGTGGTGGTGCATTCAGCGGTAAAGATCCATCCAAAGTAGATCGTTCTGCAGCTTATGCCACAAGGCATATTGCCAAAAACCTGGTAGCAGCAGGATTGTGCGAAGAAGTACTGGTGCAGGTTTCTTACGCCATTGGTGTAGCCAAACCAACCAGCATCAACGTAAATACTTATGGAACAGCCAAAGTTGCATTAACTGATGGTGAAATTGGCAAGATAGTGGAAAGCGTATTCGATATGCGCCCGTATTTCATTGAGCAAAGATTGAAACTGCGTAACCCGATTTACAGTGAAACTGCTGCCTATGGCCACATGGGCCGTGCATCGCAGGTGGTGGAAAAAACCTTTGCTTCTCCCGATGGTAAAAAAGTAACCAGGAAGGTGGAACTGTTTACCTGGGAAAAACTGGATTACGTAAGCAAAGTGAAAAAAGCCTTCGGTTTAAAATAATCTTTCTTCATTTTAATAAAGAACTATACAACCATAAGCAGCTGCTTATGGTTTTTTTATCGCAGCGATAAATAGTACATTTAAACAGTGAAACACTTTAAACATCAGCATCAGCGCCCCAAAAAAAGCAGCCTTGTAGTGGGCCGCAAGGCAGTGATTGAAGCATTACAGTCTGGCAAAAACCTGGACCGTATTTACCTGCAGGCTACTGTGCATGGCGAGGTGATAGAACAAATAAAACAATTAGCGGCACAACAGCAGATACCCATCAATAAGGTGCCGGTGGAAAAACTGAATAACCTGAATGTAAGCAATCATGAAGGTTGTGTGGCATTGATATCGAAAATTCAATATCAAAACCTGCAGGATGTAATTTCATTTGTGGTGGAGAGAGGAGAAACACCTTTGTTGCTGATTCTGGATGGGATTACGGACATCCGGAATATTGGGGGCATTGCACGCAGCGCCTTTTGTTTTGGGGTACACGCCATCGTTATTCCTGATAAAGGCGTGGGGGCATTAAATGAAGATGCCATCACTACATCTGCCGGTGCACTGGAACAAATTGCCGTTTGCAGGGTCAACAGCTTAATGAAAGCGGTGGATGAAATGCACCTCAATGGAATAAAAGTTTTTGCCAGCGAAATGACAGCGTCAAAAAATATTACCGCCACAGACTTTACTATACCTGCAGCTATTGTGATGGGTAGCGAAGACAAAGGCATTGCCCCTTCATTAATGAAAATTTGCGATGAACAATTTAAGATTCCCATGACTGGCGATTTTGAAAGCCTCAATGTATCTGTTGCTACAGGAATCATTTTGTATGAAACGGCCAGGCAGCGAACCGCAGTGTAATTACGGTTGCAGCGATGCCAAGGCCCGGCTTTGTTTTCTTACCGCTTTATTCAAACTTAAATAAGTGCGCTGTCTAACCATAATGGTGCCGGTATGATTCAATGCCACTGTATTAATATTCCTGATAAAGCCATCTGTTGCAGTATAAGAATACCATTCCCCTAAATGATCCCACACCGGTTTCCAGTAAGCAGTGCGGTACCTTTTGCCCAAAGGATAGCCCGCAAAGCCAAAATTATCTCCAAAAATACCCGGCTTCATCATCACCCATCCGCCACTGGCGTAAACAGTACTGTTATTGAAAATTTTGCCCATACCAATCATCAGGCTGTCACCCTTCATCGGGCCACTTTTTACAGTAGCTGTGCCAGGATGAATAAACGCAGCACCACCATAACAGGAACCAATACCAATTTTACTTCGGGCATCTGTAAACTGTGCTATACACTTCAGGAAAGCAGTATGCGTACTGTCATTAATATTTTTATAATTGAAATTATCGATACCAATACTGAAAGATGAAAAACCATTTTTATACAGGCCGTGTGAATCAAACCACAGGCTGCCAATCAACGCATCACGGCGCTGCATGATGCGGCTGATCTTCGCCGCAGCAACATCACTGCAATTAGCCACCACCACACGCATCTTCCTGTGGTGCAGTACACTTTTAATAACAGCCCTTACTTTAACAGTGAAAGGAAGGAACTCAAATTTTTCGCTTTTAGAAATCACATAAACGTTGATGCGCCTTGCAGCGGAATCATAAGCAGGTTGCTGGCCATTAGCGCTCAGTAAACTAAGCAGCAGCATTGTGGTAATAATAAGTTTCATGGTTGTTATTATTTCTGTACCGCTAAACTAAATACGCCGCAATGCGAAGAGGAATCGAAAAATGAGGCAGGAAAATTTATAAGTGCAGGTATCAGTAAATGATTTATAAAGAGAGCCATTGAAAACGGAAACCTGCGTTTGATGGTACTGAATGATTATACATCACCGCATAATTCCGTAAAGAAAGTTGCCGGATTACGGAAAAGCCGTAAATTTATTTTTATGACAGATGCACACCTGCAGAAGGATTTGTTTCAGCATATACGCAACACTTTACCGCCACATGTGTCGATGGTGAATGAAATTGCAGACCTGCTGCACATCAGTTACGACAGTGTGTACCGCCGCATCCGCGGGGAAAAACCGGTTACGCTGGATGAATTAAAATTATTGTGCGAACATTTTCATCTTTCCCTGGACCAGGTGCTGCAATTGCATACCGATAAAATACTGTTTACCGATACTGAAGCCAATGGCAATAACCAGGATTTTCTGCATTATCTGCAGGGGCTCATCCGCCAATTGCAATACTTCAACAGCTTTAAGCACCGCCGCTTATTTTATTTGTCCAAAGACATACCCGTTTTTTATTTTTTTTATTTTCATGAACTCGCTGCATTTAAATCGTTCTTCTGGAGTAAAAGTATTTTGAACGATCCTGCATTCGATGGAAAAAATTTCAGCCTTTCTGATTTTGATGCATCAGCATATTTTGCTGCCGGGCAAACGGTGTTAAAAGAATACAATCAAATTCCCGGTGCAGAATTATGGAATTATGAAAGCATCAACAGTACCATATCTCAAATAGAATATTATCGTGATGCAGGCATATTTGAATCCAAAGATGATTTGGATAAAGTGGTGGACAGTTGCGATGCAATGCTGCAGCATATACAGAAGCAAGTGGAGAAAGGCTGTAAGTTTTTACCCGGCATTGGTGAAGCCGGCTATGGTGCGCCCATACAATTTTACATCAACGAAATTATTTTAGGCAATAACAGCATCATGGTGGAAACGGATGATACTAAGATGGCATTCATCAATCATATTGTACTCAAATACATCAGTACTACCGATAAAAAATTTACAGAAAAAGCATTTGCCAATTTTCAAAACCTGGTAAGCCGCTCCGTACTCATCAGCGAAACTGGTGAGAAAGAACGTAACCGCTTTTTTAAAACCTTGCGTGAAAAAATACAGGCATGCAGAAAGTAGAAGGAATGGTTAAGCTGGTAGAATGCCCCCGCGATGCGATGCAGGGCTGGAAACATTTTATCCCCACAGAAAAAAAGATTGCCTACATCAACCTGTTATTAAAAGCAGGATTTGATACGATTGATTTTGGCAGTTTCGTTTCACCCAAAGCCATTCCGCAAATGGCCGATACCAATGAAGTAATCCGTAAACTGAATGTCAGCTCAACCACAACAAAACTATTGGCCATCATTGCCAATGAACGCGGTGCTGCAGATGCTGTGGTATATGATGCCATAACTTATCTTGGTTTTCCCTTTTCTGTTTCAGAAACCTTTCAAAAAAGAAATACCAATTCCACCATAGCAGAATCGCTGAACAGGGTGGAAGAAATACAAAATCTTTGTATAAAAAATAATAAACAACTGGTGGTATACCTTTCAATGGGTTTCGGAAATCCTTACGGTGATCCTTATGATGAAACGATTGTGTTTGAATGGGCGAACCGGCTGGCTGCAATGGATATTAATATCATTTCATTGGCAGATACGGTTGGTGTGGCCACAGCACCACAGGTAAATCACATTACGCAATACCTGGTTCAGCAATTGCCGGCAGTTGAAATTGGTGTACACCTGCATTCCACTGCCATTAACTGGAAAGAAAAACTGGATGCCGCGATAGCAGCTGGTTGCCGCCGTTTTGATGGTGCCCTCAAAGGTATTGGCGGCTGCCCGATGGCCAATGATGATCTGGTTGGCAATATGGATACGGAATTAATGATGCCTTATTTTGAACAATTGAACATCTTGCCATTTATGAACAAGCAAATACTGCAGCAATGCAGCCAACTGGCAGCGAATATTTTTATTTAAGCTGATGCTGTATTTTTGAGGCATGGATTTCCGTTTAGCATTTACTCCAAAAGCATTATCCAAACAAATCAATCATCAGCAACCTGTATTATTACTGGGCAGTTGCTTTACTGAAAATATAGGTGATAAACTGGTGGCACACCGGTTTACTGTTTTGCAAAATCCCAATGGTATACTGTTCAATCCTGTTAGTGTTCGCGAAGCGGCGGAGCATTATGTACAGCATAAACAAATTACTGAAGCCAATTTATTTTATTTGAATGAAGCTTACCACAGCTGGCAGCACCACAGCCGCTTTTCCGGAGTAACTGCAGCCGATGCAGCAGAAAAGATCAATGCTTCCACTGCAACAGCGCATCATTATCTTAAAACCAGTGGATGGATCATCATTACACTCGGTTCTGCCTGGGTGTATGAATTGAGTGAAAAAGCAGCATTATATTCAAAAAAGAAAGTAGCAGCCAACAATCATAAGGCACCGGCAGACTGGTTTACCCGCAGATTATTAAGTAACGATGAAGTAATTAATGAATTGCAGCAAATGGTTTCCCTGCTGCAACAATTCAATCCATCGTGCTATATCATTTTTACCATAAGCCCCGTGCGCCATTTGCGTGAAGGGTTTATTGAAAACAACAGGAGCAAAGCTGCATTGATCAACGCCGTGCATACAGTTACAGAAAATAATGCCAACGTATTTTATTTTCCCGCTTATGAACTGGTGATTGACGATTTGCGTGATTACCGCTTTTATGCAGAAGACATGGTGCATCCCAATTATACAGCCACCAATTATGTGTGGGAAAAATTTGTTGCTGCATGTATTGATCCGGTTTCACAACAGATCATGAAACCCATCAGGGAATTAAACACAGCCATGCAGCATAAACCCTTCAATCCTTCTTCATTAGCGCATCAAAACTTTAAGTTAAAATATCTTGAAATGGCACAGGCCATGCAGCGCCAGTATCCTTTCCTGAATCTTGACGATATGATTCGTTATTTTTCATGAAAAAAATGGTACTGCTTGCGATTGTTTCCTGCTTCACTACTATGCTGTTTGCGCAGCAGGTGAAAGACAGGATGGCGCTTCACCGCCCTTATGTTTCATTTAATCCATTAGGTTTAATTGAACCTTATGCTGCAATAGGGCTGGGTTTGGGAAACCATCTGTCGAACAGAAGCGGTTATTTTACGGAATTATCCTTCGTATGCAATAATTATATTTACCCAAAAAAGGCCGATCATCTGCAGGGGTTTAAATACCTGGCGCAATACCGGTATTATTTGATGCAGAGCGATCATGAATCACTGGGTCCGGTTAAGATGCACCACAAAAAATATTACCCGTATCATTTATTTTTTGGTGCAGAATTCAGATATAAACATTATTATTTTTCAGATCATACCAACTTTATTAATGCCATAACAAAAGATACACTTTCCAATTTTATGTACAATGCTAAGGCCGACATCTGGGGTGGCGCAATAATATTTGGCGGCGCTTTTCCGTTGGGCAAAAGCAATCATTGGCAACTGGAATGCACATTGGGTATTGGAGCTAAACAAAAATGGGTAGCCATAAAAAATAATCCTTCAGGCTACGAACCGGAAACAATTAAAAGGATTGATGTTGGAACTCCCGCCATTTGGGAGTCAGTTGCATCGCCATATTTACCGTGGACCATCAGGCTGCAATACAAACTAAAATAGCAGGGCGGTTATGCAATAACAAAAATGTGTTTAATGAATCCTGTCGCCCCTGATCTCCGCACTGTCCATTAATTCTTTCTCGTACTGTAACCATTCTTTCCAGCGTTTTCTTACTTTGTCTTTGGGCAGGTATAGTTCTGCAAGATTAATGAATAAAGTATAATGGCCCGCTTCACTCTCCATAAATTTACGGTAGAATTTGCGCATGTAATCATCATTCAATCCTTCGCTCAGTCTTTTAAAACGTTCGCAGCTGCGGGCTTCAATCAAAGCCATCGTTAATAATTGGTCAAGGAACCGGTCTTCAGGGTGCCCGCCTTTTCTTTGAAATTCAAGCAACTTATTTACATAAACATCTTTACGTTGCTTGCCTAATTTAAGTTTTCGTTTTTTTAATTCTGCCAGTACAGATCTGAAGTGTCCCCATTCTTCAGTAACAATGGGTGCCAGTTCTTCCACCATTTCCACACGGTGAGGGTAACGTTGAATAAGCGATATGCAGGTGGTGGCAGCTTTTTGTTCGCAATAGGCATGATCAGTTAGTATTTCTTCCAGTTCCAGTTCTGCAAGGTTCACCCAACGGGGATCAGTTGGTAATTGCAGGCCTAAAATATTTTTTACATCATTCGTAAATTCTTTCATAATACAAAAATAAAAAACTGTCTTTTGTTAAAGACAGTTTTTTGTAATTGCTACAATTGCGGATGACGGACATTGCCCGGAGCCTAACTAAAAACCGAACCTTAACCGGGTTGCCGGGCGCAACGCCGGTGCAGGTTTAGTAAGGGCAGGTTTAATGGTGTAACACTGCAAAGTTGGGGAACAAAAGCACATTGGTCAATACCCGGTTAGTTGTATTTTTAAAGATGATCTGACATCTACGTCTGATCATTCTAAAAATCGTCAGCAAAAGATATATGATTGAAAAATAGTTGCAGTTGCGCAGGTTTAATGAAAATTTGTGGCTTGCGTTATCACAATCTGATCTGCGCATCTGTAGCTCATATATTTTCATTCACGCATCTGCGGCTAATCAGTTTCATTTATTTTCCTTACTTTACACTGCTTTAAAATTTATTTATGAGGATTGCTTTCTCCATTTTTTTTGCAGCAGTTACTATTGGCTTAATCATGCTGCTCGACAGTACATTGTTACCGGCTCCGTTAGGCAGGTTGTTAAGTCCGCAACATGGCTTTTGGCAGAATGCTGAAAAAACAAACGAAGACTTTTCTGCCGACCTGAAATTTCCGCAGCTTAGTGGTAAGGTTTCTGTATACCTGGATGACAGGCTAGTGCCGCATGTTTTTGCAGAGCAGGAAAACGATGCCTATTTCGTGCAGGGCTACCTGCATGCGAAATTCCGTTTATGGCAAATGGAGCTGCAAACTTTTTCCGCAGCAGGAAGGTTAAGTGAATTTTTTGGCGACAGGGCTTTGAATCATGATCGTGAATTCAGGCGCCTCGGAATGGTATATGCTGCAGAAAGGGCCGAACAGGAAATGAATAAAGATGCTGCCATTAAGGCTGAATGTGACGCCTACACTGCAGGCGTAAACGCTTATATTAATTCGCTGACAGAAAGTACGCTGCCAGTAGAATATAAATTATTGCGGTATAAACCAGAGCCCTGGAATAATTTAAAAACGATGCTCTTTTTAAAATACATGTGTTATGACCTTGCAGGCAGGGATGAAGATTTTGAAATGACCAGCGCCAAAAATTATTTTAATGGCAACGATTTTGCACAGTTGTATCCCTATATACAGGATTCACTGGATCCTATTATTCCGAAAGGAACCGTATTGCCGCCACAAACTGTTTTCCCCAAAGCGCCTGCTGATGCAGATTCCCTGTACATGCAAAAAGGGATTACCATTGGCGATTATGAAAAACCTGATAAAGAGAATGGCAGTAATAACTGGGCAGTAAGTGGAAAGAAAACAAAAAGTGGCGCTCCCATTTTATGTAATGATCCGCACCTTGGTTTGAACCTGCCATCGTTGTGGTATGAAATACAAATATCAACGCCATCATTCAATGCGTATGGTGTTTCTTTTCCCGGTGCACCGGGCGTGGTAATTGGCTTTAACGACAGTTGCGCTTTTGGTGTAACCAATGGTGGCCGTGATGTAAAAGATTTTTATTCCATCCGGTTTAAAGATGACAGCCGCAAAGAATATTTATTTAACGGAACATACAACCCCACTAAGTTCAGGGTGGATACCATCAGGATAAAAGATAAACCAGATTTCATCGATTCCGTTGCTTATGTTTTATTAGGCAACGACTGGTGCCCGGTGATGTTTGATAAAACCTATACGGGAAACAGAACCGATGGCAAGGGATACTATGCAGTAAGATGGAAAGCACATGACCCCAGCCTCGACCTGAAATATTTTAACCTGATGAACCGGGCGAAAAATTATAACGATTACCAGGTGGCTGCAGAATATTTTCATGCGCCAGGGCAAAACTGCGTATTCGCCTGTAAGAATGGCGATATAGCCATACGCACACAGGGCGAGTGGCCGGCTAAATGGAAAGGGCAGGGCGATTTTATTATGCCGGGTACGGATACCAGTTATTTGTGGCAGGGAATGATACCGCAAAGTGAAGTGCCTTATCAATACAACCCGGAAAGAGGTTTTGTAAGCAGCGCCAATCAAAAACCGGTGGATGATAAAACTTATCCGTATTATTTAGGCAGGGAATATCCGATGTACCGTGGCATTGCCATCAACAGGCGGTTAAGTGCGATGAATAATATTACGCCTGAAGATATGGAGCAATTGCAGACAGACAATTACAATGTATTTGCCGCAATGGCCATGCCTTTATTCCTGAAAAATCTTGACGATAGCAAATTGAATGCAGATGAAAAAAAATATGCTGATTTATTGAGAGGCTGGAACCTGCGTAACGATGTGGGTTCAAAAGGCGCTACCGTATTTGAAATTTTGTGGAATAATGTTAAAGATACTATTTACGATGATGAATTTGCCAAAGCACCAAAAGGTACCATGAAACCATTTGAAAGCAGTTTGCTGGAAGGGTTATTGAAAGATTCTGCTTATAAATTTGCCGATAATATTAATACACCGGAAAAAGAAACTGTTGCAGATGATGTGCTGGCGGCATTTAAACGCAGCGCACAGCAATTAAAACAATTAGAACTGGCAGGGAAACTGGATTGGGAAAAATACAAAGCCACGCATATTGACCACCTTACCAAGCTGGAAGCATTTTCAAGAAGAAATTTACCTATTGGCGGCGGCACAAATAATATCAATGCTGCAAAAGAAAACCATGGCCCCAGTTGGCGCATGGTGGTGAGCCTTACTGAAAAAACAGAAGCCTATGGCGTTTACCCGGGCGGACAAAGCGGTAACCCCGGCAGTAAATATTACGACAACTTTGTTGATCAATGGGTGGCCGGAAAATACAATCTGCTGTGGATGATGACTAAAGACGAAACAAAAGATAAGCGGGTAAAAGCTGTGATGCAATTCACGAAAGGGTAAAATCAATGTAAACATTCAATCAAAATTTGTACAATGAAATTTCTTGTCTCGATATTACTAATTGCCTTTTTAAGTTTTACTGCCTGCCTGTATTTAGATTGGTGGAGTATAGCCATTGCTGCTTTTATAGTTGCGGTTGCTATCCCACAGCGTGCAGGCAAATCCTTCCTGGCTGCCTTTATTGCATTGTTTTTATTGTGGAGCATCCTCAGCTTTTGGCTCAGCAGTAATAATGATCATTTGCTGGCACATAAAATGTCCATGTTAATATTAAAACTGGACAATCCTTATCTGCTCATGCTGATTACAGGTTTGCTGGGCGGTTTAATTGCAGGGCTTGCAGCAGTAAGCGGAAGTTTATTGCGGAGATCCAAAAGCAAATAATATTTTTTGAAAGCCCTTCCTTTTACAATTGCGTAACAAATTGTAGTTTATTTTCGTATTCATGAAAAACTGTTTATGAAAAAACTGGTTGTAGCATTTCTTTTATTGTCCCCGGTATTTTTAACTGCACAAAAAATTTATGGCACGGTATACACGGCCAGTGGCGATTTGCTGCCGTACAGTACTGTAACTATAAAAGGTACATCAGCCGGTGCCAGCGCCAATAACCAGGCCCGGTTTTCATTTACGGTAACTGCAGGAACCTATGTAGTGGTATGCCAGCATATTGGTTATGCCAAACAGGAAAAAACAGTTACTGTTAACGGGCATGATGAAGAACTGACTTTTGTTATGACGGAACAAAAATTACTGCTGAAAGAAGTGGTGGTGAAAGCTGGTGGTGAAGATCCTGCTTATGCCATCATCAGGCAGGCCATAAAAAAGCGGCCTTATTACAACAACCAGGTAAAATCTTTTGAGTGCGACCTGTATACCAAAGACATCATCAAGCTGCGCAGTTTGCCCACAAAGATCATGGGTAAAAAAATTCCTGATGCAGACCGTGCAGAAATGGGCGTGGACTCAACCGGCAAAGGCATCATTTATCTTTCTGAATCCGTTGCTAAAGTACATAATAAATTGCCCGATCATTTTAAAATGGAAGTACTCAGCAGCAGGGTAAGCGGCAGCGGTGGTTTTGGATTTACGTTTCCCACCTTCATCAGTTTATATAACAACAATGTAAAAGTGTTTACAGAAAAACTGAATCCCCGCGGTTTTATTTCTCCCATTGCAGACGGTGCTTTAAATTATTACAACTATAAATTCCTGGGCAGTTTTTTTGAAGATGGCAAGGAAGTGAACAGCATTCGTGTTACACCTAAACGCAATTACGAACCACTCTTCACAGGTGTTATTTACATCACCGAGGGCGACTGGCGCATTCACAGTTGTGATTTAACCATCACCAAAACGGCGCAACTGGAAATACTGGATACACTCCAGATTACACAAATACATGTGCCCGCAGGCAACGATGTTTGGCGGGTGAAAAACCAGTTGCTGCATTTCAATTTTAAACTGTTAGGGATAGATGCCATCGGCAATTTTGTAAATGTCTATTCCAATTACAACATCAACCCGGTGTTCAGTAAAAAATTTTTCGATAATGTGGTGATCAAATATGATACCGGGGTAAATAAAAAATCGGTGGCGTATTGGGATAGTATCAGGCCGGTGCCTTTAGCGCCGGAGGAAAAAAAGGATTACCAGGTAAAAGACAGTTTGTACCAGGTGCAAAAAGATTCTGTACGCAGCAAACATTCTGTAGATTCATTGAATAAGAACCAGGCTAAAATAAAAATATGGGATGTGTTCTGGAATGGCGCTCATCATACGCATTACACAGCAACCGGTTCCACCACATGGAGTACACTGCCATTGCTGAAATATTTAGAATATAACACGGTGGAAGGTTTGGTGGTAAATGCTGGTGCAGAATACAATAAATACATGAAGGCGCTCAAATCAAATTTCACCATTACGCCGTATGTGCGGTATGGGTTCAGCAATACGCATTTGAATGCCTGGGCAGATATCGTATTCAGAACAAGAGACTGGGGCATTGATAAAAAAGTGAAACGGCAAAGCTGGACATTGTCTGGAGGAAAACGGGTAAGCCAGTTTAACAAAGAAAGTACCATCACACCCTTAAACAACAGTATCACCACTTTATTCTGGGGCGATAATTTTATGAAGATCTATGAGAATTATTTTGGCTCGGTAGGTTTCAATAAACGATATGAAAACGGTTTGCAGCTCAAATTGAATGCATTGTATGAAGACCGCATTCCGCTGGTAAACACCACCAACTTTACCATATTTAAGAAAGACACGATCAACATCAAACCCAATTATCCTTATGAAAAAATAACGGAAAGTGAATTTCCACGGCACCAGGCATTTTTATTAAGTGTGGATGTAAGCATCAGGCCGGGGCAGAAGTATATTGAATTTCCCAGAAGCAAAATACCCATCGGTTCTAAATTTCCTTTATTCAGCCTGAATTATACTAAAGCGGTGCCCAATATATTCGGCAGCGATGAAGATTTTGATAAATGGAAATTCACAGTAAGCGATACCCGGAATTTTAAACTGGCAGGCGAATTAAAATATAAAGTGGGGATGGGCGGTTTTATAACGCATAATAAAGTCTTCATCCAGGATTACCAGCATTTTGATGGTAACCGGTCCACGCAGGCCAGTGAATATGTGAACAGTTTTCAGTTGGCATCTTATTATGCCAACAGCACAGCGGCGCATTTTTATACCTTTGGCCACCTGGAGCATCACCTGAATGGATTGCTCACCAATAAAATACCCTTGTTAAAACAATTGGGCTGGAATATGGTGGTGGGCACCAATGCCTTTTTTGTAAATGAAGACAACAACTATGCGGAATTTTTTGTTGGCCTTGAAAACATTTTCAAAGTATTCCGCATTGATTTTGTTAGTGCGGTGGAAAACAGTAAACAAAGCACCACCGGCATCCGTATTGGTTTGGGTGGCGTGATAGGCGGCAGTATGATGGCTAACCCCGGTGGCAGGCGCATATCTATTGGCTTATAAAATTCCTGTATCTTTGCGGCATAATTTGGTTTGCCCTGCAAGCATCCAATGGTAAACAGCAAAACTGTTTACGGTTTCTCAACGCAATGCAAATGCATTGCGGATTTTATTAAGAGATCAAATTAAAAACACCATGGCCGTATTACACAACCGCATCAACCAGGCGGAGCTTAAAGCGTTATTATTACAGGAAACTGAACCCCGCATTACCATTTCTTTCTACCAGTATTTCCCCATTCCCGATCCGCAATTGTTTCGTGATGAGTTGTATAAAGCATTGAATGCACTGAAAGTTTTCGGGCGTATTTATGTGGCACACGAAGGCATCAACGCACAAATAAGTGTGCCCGAAAGTAAGTTTGATGCATTTAAGCAATCGTTGTATGCTATACCTGCATTAAACGGTTTGCGTTTGAATATTGCGGTAGATGATGATGGTAAATCTTTTTGGGTATTGAAGATAAAAGTGCGTGAAAAAATTGTTGCTGATGGTATCAGTGATCCTTCTTTCAGTATGGAAAATAAAGGCCGCTACGTGAATGCTGAACAAATGAACGATATGCTGCACAATGGCGATGCCGTAGTGATTGATATGCGCAATCATTATGAATATGAAGTGGGGCATTTTGAAAATGCCATTGAAATACCCAGCGACACGTTCCGGGAACAATTACCCATGGCGGTTGAAATGATGCAGGCGCAGAAAGATAAAAATATCATCATGTACTGCACCGGCGGTATACGCTGCGAAAAAGCAAGCGCTTATATGCTCCACAGCGGTTTTAAAAATGTGTTTCACCTGGAAGGTGGCATTATCAATTATGCCAAACAGGTAAAGGAAGCCGGAATGGAAAGTAAATTTATTGGAAAGAATTTTGTTTTTGACGACAGGCTGGGAGAACGCATTACGCCGGACATTATTTCTAAATGCCACCAGTGCGGACAGCCAGCCGACACACATACGAATTGCAAAAATGATGGCTGCCATCTTTTATTTATACAATGTGAAGCCTGTGCCACTAAATACGATGGCTGCTGCAGTGAAGCCTGCCAGCACGTATATCATTTGCCCGAAGAACAGCAGAAGGAGTTACGCAAAGGAATTGATAAAGGGATGATGGTTTTCAACAAAAGTAAAAAACGCCTTCGGCCAAAACTGGCTGAATTGAACAACAAAAATAATGAACGGTAATAAAGCCAACTGGCCTGCGTTCATTAAACCGTTAACAAAATAAAACGTCTGAAAGCGGTAACGGCATTAAGTTAACAACTGTTTAATTTAATTACCGCTTACATTTGTTTACCCGCAGCCTTAAAACAACAACCATAAAAACGGCAACCACTATACTTTTGTTTTTTAGCAGTTTATGCTGCGGTGTGTATGCTTATGCGCAGGATGGCAAGGACAGCGTCAGTATAAGCCCCCGCGCCAAAACAACCAACAGCTATGATGCTACAGACCTGTTGCACTCCATTTTTAAACATCATGCAGCAAAAAATAATACTGATTCTGTACGAAGCAAAAAGGTTTATGTAACAGCATTGCCTGTGGCCGGTTATTCCCTGCAAACCGGGCTGGCCATTGCATTGAGTTGCGGTGTGGCTTTTTCTGCGGATACAGCGGCAGATCAAAAAGTATCCAGCATATTAACCAGCCTGAATTATACGCAATATCACCAGGTCATCTTTCCTTTTGCAGCAAGCCTCTGGACCAAAAAGAATAAATACAACATCGTTCTGGATTACCGGTTCCTGAAATACCCCTCCATCAATTATGGCCTGGGGCCAAAAACAACTGATGACGATGCGTATACAATTGATTTCAAGTACATCAAACTGCACCAGTCTATTTTAAAAAATGTGTATAAGGATCTTTACCTTGGTGTTGGTTTTTATTACGATTATTTCTGGGATATTACAGAGGTTGATCCGCCGGCAGGTATTAAAACTTCTTTTGAAAAATATGGCGATTCGGCAAAAGAAAAAGCAGTGGGCACTGTATTAAGGGTGATCAATGATTCCAGGCAAAACCAGATCAATCCTTCCGGCGGTTCTTATTCCAGCATCGTATTCAGACCCAATTTTACTTTTTTAGGCAGTGATAATAACTGGCAGTCGCTGCAGGTGGAATACCGGAAATATATCGACCTGTCGGGGGCAAAGAAAAGCACCCTTGCTTTATGGAGCTATAACTGGTTTACATTGGGTCACGGCAAACCGCCTTATTTATTATTGCCCAGCACCGGGTGGGACGATCAATACAATACCGGCCGGGGATATATTCAAAGCCGGTTCAGGGCAAGGCAAATGATGTATGCGGAAGCGGAATATAGGTTTGATATTTCCAATAATGGCTTCTTTGGGGCTGTAGTGTTTGCCAATGCACAATCGTTCGCAAAAAAAGTATCTGATCAATTGAATATTATCACGCCGGGCTACGGCGGTGGCGTCAGGCTAAAATTGAATAAGCACTCCAATACCAACCTCTGCATCGACTATGGTTTTGGCCTGAACGGTTCCAAAGGATTATTCCTCAACCTTGGTGAAGTATTTTAAGCGTACATCATTACCAGCAGAAAATAAAATCAGACGTTGACCGTTTCATACAGGATGTTTTGCTGAAACGTCAGGGAATTTTTATTTCAACAAACACAATATTTTCAGCGAGCCGCCGTTGCGGGATTTTAACAAGACTTAAAAAAATCTTTAACCCTTTTTTAAACCCGGGTGAATGTGTGCAGTCTATGTTTCGCATTATTCACCATTAAATAAAAAATAAACATGAAAAAACTAATTATCGTCTCTATGGGGCTTTTATTAAGCTCTTCATTACTCTTCACGGCATGTAAAAAAACAAGTACCTCCAGCAGCGGTACCACTGAAATAGCCAACGAATCACAGGTACAGTCAGATGATCAATCAGCAGAAGCCAACGCAACAGATGAATTTACAACAGATGCCAGCACTGTTTCAGAAAATGTAATTGCTGTAACCGGCAATGGTCCGCAAACATTTTTTGCTCCTCCCTGCAATGCCACCATCACTTATGATACATTAAATGCAGTAAGAACCATTACCATTACTTATAACGGTTTGAACTGTGTGGGTAATATTTACCGCACCGGTACTTTAACCATCTCTATTCCTGCAGGGCAGCAATGGAAAAATGCCGGAGCACAGTTAACTATTACTGCAACCAATTTAAAATACACCAGGGTAAGCAACAACAAGAGTATTACCATTAACGGCAGCGAAGTAATTACCAATGTAACGGGTGGTTTATTGCGTAACCTTGCTACTGTGGGTACGATCACACATACCATTGCCAGCTCAGGTATCAACATTACTTTCGATGATGGTTCTCAACGCTCATGGCAGATTGCCAAACAAAGGGTATTTACTTACAGCAACGGTATCGTAATCTCTACAACAGGTACACATACTGAAGGTACATTAACCGGCGTATCTGAATGGGGAAGTAACCGTTTCGGTAATGCATTTGTAACACAGATCATCGATCCAATGGTTATTCGCCAGGATTGTAACTTCCGCTTAACCAGTGGCCATGTAAAACACAGCAAACTGCTGCGTACAGTAGATGTAACTTTCGGTTTGGATGCACAGGGAAATCCAACATCCTGCCCCGGAACTGGCAACTATTATATGAAAATCGTTTGGGTGAATGCTCTCGGTGTATCCGTGACAGCGATATTGCCCTATTAATTTCAATTGAAAACAAAAGCAAAGCCGGAACAGTGATGTTCCGGCTTTTTATTGGGATTAGCCGCAGCTGTGATATTTGATGGTATGGTGATTAAATAATTTAGCCGCAGATACGCAGATTTAATATGCTAAGGAAGACTTTAATTCAACTAAACAAATCTGCGCATCAGCGGCCAATCTTCCTCACATGGTCAGACGATGACGCCAGACCATATCCTCTGCATGCCTGCATGCCATTCTCTTATCAGCGGCCAATCTTCCTCACATGGTC
>JAFDZS010000010.1:464976-571979 GCA_018266775.1 Bacteroidota bacterium
GTCAGACGATGACGTCAGACCATATCCTCTGCATGCCTGCATGCCATTCTCTTATCTGCGGCCAATCTTCCTAACATGGTCAGACGATGACGTCAGACCACACCTCAACGCCAATCTACTTCGTTATCCATTTTATACAAACTGGATTTGGCACATCAATTTTTTTACCCGTATAACTTAACATGCCCGTTTGTGCATTTACGCGGAAGATGTAAATATCATCGCTGTTTTGATTGGCCACCAATAAAAATTTGCCTGTGGGGTCAAAATTGAAATTGCGGGGTGTTTTACCCATGGTAGACTGGTGGCCCAATAATTTTAAAGTACCATCTTTTGCATTAATTGAAAAAATACTGATGGTATTGGCATCGCCGCGGTTGCTGCAGAACAGGAATTTACCATTGGGAGCAACATGAATATCCGCACTGCCAACAGCGCCTTTAAAATCGGCAGGCAGTGCACTGATGCGCTGCTGAAAAACCAGGTGCCCGTCATAAACAGCATAACAAACTACGGTACCGCCCATTTCTTCCATTAAGTAAGCATATTTATTATTGGGAGAAAAACAAAAATGCCTCGGGCCGTTACCGGATTTTGAGGAGGCCGCATCATAAAACTGCAGCTTGCCTTCCTTGCTGTCGAAGATATAAATCATTACTTTATCAATGCCCAGGTCAGGTACATACAAATATTTATTGTCAGGAGAAAGTACTGTGGAATGCACATGTGGCCCCATTTGCCGGTCTTTATTGGGGCCGGCGCCATCATGCTGAATAATTTCGACCGCAGTATCCAGGCTGCCATCTTTTTTTGCATGCAGCATGCCAAGAGAGCCGCTGGTATAATTACCGGCAAAAACCCATTGCCCGGTTTTGTCAACTGCAACATAACAGGGATGCTTACCCCCGGATGGTTGTTTGTTCAGCTCAGTTAATGTACCGTTGGTATGGTTGAAAGAAAAAGCAGAGATGTTACCGCCAACATAATACTTGGTACTGTCTGCATTTTCATTAACTGCATACACATATTTTTGGTTGGGGGAAACTGCAAGAAATGAAGGGTTGGGGCTTTTGGTGGTACTTACCAGTTTCGGTTCTCCCGTTGCCGGATTGAATGAGTACACATAAATACCTTCGCTTTTACCTTCTGTGTATGTACCCACCAGAAGATAAGTTTTTTGTGCGGTTAAAAAAAAGGGAGTACACAGCAGCAGCAATACAGTAATCTTTTTCATGAAAGCAATAAATTTTTTATTGAAGGTAGAAAAATTACTTTTTATGTTCCTGAAGTTCTGCAACCTGATCCGTTGTCCATCAGTCGCCCATGATTTCAGCCAGGGCATCCAGTATTTTTGCTTCAGTTTCAGTATCGCTGAACTGTTGCGGATGAAATGCTTCACCAATTACTTTTTCATAGAGTTCAATATACCGCTGGCTGATGGTGTTTACCCATTCATCACTCATTTCAGGAACGGTTTGTCCTTCTTTGCCCATAAAATTATTGGCGATGAGCCATTCCCTTACAAACTCCTTGCTCAGCTGTTTCTGGCGTTCACCTTTCTGCTGCCGTTCTTCAAAACCATCAGCATAAAAATAGCGGGAGCTGTCCGGCGTATGAATTTCATCCATCAGCACAATGTCATTGCCCATCTTTCCAAATTCATATTTAGTGTCAACTAAAATCAAACCCTGTTTGGCAGCAATGCCTTTGCCACGTTCAAATAAACGCAGTGTATAATCGCATAATGTGTTCCATTCTTCGGCAGTGGCCAGGTTTTGTGCTATTATTTCAGCAGCGCTGATATCTTCATCATGCCCTTCGGCCGCTTTTGTACTGGGTGTAATGATGGGAGAAGGGAAATAATCATTTTCTTTCATACCATCAGGCATGGGTACACCGCAAAGCGTTCTGCTGCCGGATGCATAAGTTCTCCAGGCATGCCCGGTAAGATTTCCGCGTACCACCATTTCAATTTTAAAGGGTACACATTTATTTCCAATGCTCACATTTGGTGCAGGCGTGGAAAGCAACCAGTTGGGACAAATGTCTTTAGTGGCGGCAAGCATGTATGCAGCTATTTGAGTTAATACCTGTCCTTTAAAAGGAATAGGGCGGGGGAGAATAACATCGAATGCAGAAATGCGGTTGCTGGCCACCATAACCAGCCATGAACCGGATATGGTGTAAACATCACGAACCTTTCCTTTATAAAAAGCAGTTTGATGCGGGAAGTGAAATGAACTCATACGCTAAAGTAGCATCAAGCGGTATAAAAGCCTAAATTTGTTATAACCATTTATTCAACAGGCAGTTCAAAATAAAATTTCTAAAAAAAGGTAACAATCCTTATTTTGCCTGATATTTTAACCCAAATAAAAGCTATATGAGAAAGTTTAAAAGCTATGTTGTTACGCTTTTGCTGGCTAATATTGTAACGATTGCAGCCTATGCTCAAAATGTAACCATTAGTGGAAATGTCCGGAACAGTGTAACTAAAGAAGCTGCGGGTGCCGTTTCTGTAACCATCAAGGGCACCAATTCCGGAACCTTTACTGACGATAAAGGAAATTATAAAATCACTGTAAAAAGCTTACCGGTAACTTTACTCTTCTCATCTATCGGGTATGAATTACAGGAAGTAACAGTATCTGCCGCAGGTTTTACGCAGGTGGATTTTAAACCTGTAAGTGCACTGGGCCAGGAGGTAGTGGTTTCTGCCACCAGGGTGCCGCAGAAGATCATGGAATCCCCGGTTTCCATTGAAAGGGTAAGCGCTGCCAATATCAGGAATGCACCCTCGGCCAACTTTTATGATGTGGTACTGAATTTAAAAGGTGTGGATGTAACCACTTCTTCCTTAACTTTTAAAACACCCACAACACGTGGTTTCAACAGCAGTGGTAATACCCGCTTTAACCAGTTGGTGGATGGAATGGATAACCAGGCGCCGGGCCTGAATTTTTCTGTAGGCGCTATTATTGGTTTAAGCGAACTGGATGTTGATAATATTGAATTGCTTTCCGGTGCATCATCTGCATTATATGGCCCCGGTGGTATGAACGGCACCTTACTGATGACCAGTAAAAACCCATTCAAATACCAGGGCTTATCATTTCTTGTAAAAGAAGGAGTGATGAATACGGATGGCCGCCAGCGCCCCATGTCTCCCTACAGCAACTGGAATTTAAGGTGGGGAAAAAAGATTTCAGAAAAATTTGCATTTAAAATCAATGCTGAATTGATACAGGCCAAAGACTGGATTGGTTCCGATAACCGCAACTACAGCAGGGTAGGTTCAGGTGGTACAGTAATCCCCGGTGACAGGAAGACTGATCCTAATTACGACGGTATTAATGTTTATGGAGATGAAACAACAGTTGATATCCGTGCTTTCTTTTCCAGCATTGCAGCCAGCTTACCCGGTGCTGCCAATTTCATTAATGCAAATGGTTTGCTGAATACACCGATGAACGTATCACGTACGGGGTATACAGAAAAAGAATTGCTGAACCCCAATACCGTAAACTTTAAGTTGGCCAGTTCATTACATTATAAAATCAGTGAAAATACAGAAGCAGTATTAGCTGCCTACTGGGGAACCGGTAATACCATTTACACCGGTAGTGACCGTTACTCTTTAAAAGATTTTAAAATGGGCCAGTACAAACTGGAGTTCAATAATAAAAACTGGATGCTGAGGGCATATACCACACAGGAAAATGCAGGTGAATCTTACAATGCCACTGCAACCACCAGGATATTCAACGAGTCCTGGAAAAAATCTGTAACCACAGATGCGCAGGGTAATCCCACACCATTGCCCACTGACTGGTATATTCAGTACGCATTTTCTTACCTGAGCAACAGGATGGGTGGTATGACGGATTATGACGCACACCAGGCTTCCCGTGCATTAGCAGATGTAGGCAGGCCAGTGGCAGGCTCACCAGCTTTTGTTGCTGCGTTTGACGCTATCCGTAAAAAACCCATTTCACAGGGAGGAGGATTGTTGCTGGATAAATCTGATTTATATGCAGTGGAAGGCAACTATAACTTAACATCTGTAACAAAAGATGTGGCAGATATTTTAGTGGGTGCAAACTATAAAAGGTATGTACTGAACTCACAGGGAACATTATTCGCAGATTCAACCGGAACAATCGGGATTTCTGAATACGGCGCTTATGTTCAGGCCACCAGGGCGATTACAAAAGAAGTAAAGATCACCGCATCCGGCCGCTACGATAAAAATGAAAATTTCAAGGGCCGCTTTACCCCAAGGGTTACGGCATTGGTAAAAGTAACACCAAACGGTAATTTCCGTTTGTCTTATCAAACGGCCTATCGTTTCCCCAGCAACCAGCAGCAATACATTAATCTGCAGGTGGGCAGTATTAAATTGCTGGGCGGTAATCCATCATTTGCCACTGCTTATAATTACTCCGGTAATCCATTGCACGTGATAGATGGTAATGGTGTGGCATCAACTGATAATTATTATCCGGCTGATTTGAAACCGGAATCGATCAGTTCATTTGAAGCAGGTTATAAAGAGTTGGTGATGCAGAACAAAATGCTGATTGATGTGTATGGATATTATGGGCAATACCAGGATTTCCTGGGAAGAGTGAATACAGCGCAGGCGCTCACTGGCAATGTAGCTGATATCAATACAGCGAGCAAGCGCAGGTTATTATCTGTGCCGGTTAATACTACCGATAAAGTAAAAACATATGGATTTGGAGCCAGCATCGATTATCGGTTGCCGCTGAACTTTACTGCTGGTTTTAATATTGCATCTGATATTCTGAAAGATGTGCCTGCCAATTTTGTAGCTTATTTCAATGCACCTAAATATAAAACCAACCTGAACTTTGGTAACACCGGTTTTGGTAAAGACAAGCGTTTAGGATTTAACGTTACCTACAGGTGGCAACAGGGTTTCTACTACCAGGGTGACTTTGCCAATGGCCAGTTGCCTGATGTACATACAGTGGACGCACAGATCAGCGCTAAATTGCCCAAGACAAAATCTGTAATAAAGATTGGAGCCAACAACCTGTTGAATCAATACTATTATAATGCCATTGGCAACTCACGTATCGGCGGATTGTATTATGTGAGCTTTGGATACAACGTATATTAATTGTACAGAATCTAAATGATAACGCTAAAACTTACTATAATGAAAAATGTATCTCAAATATCAAGGTTAGCTTACCTGGTGCTGTTATCCGGTGCCTTGTTTTTAACTGCCTGTAATAAAGACCTGGAGCAGCCTGCGGCCATTCCAACTCCGGTTTATCCAACCGGTTCAGGAGTAGCAGCCACACTTGCTGCCAATGCCAACTACAGTTTTTACAGCGCATTGATCACCCGTGCGGGAATGACGGCAACGCTTAATGATTCAACAAAATCGTTTACGCTTTTTGCAACAGATAATGCCGGGATGAAAATATTTGTAAATGCAGCTTCGGGCGGTGCAGTACCATTAAATGCACCCGATGCCACTTTCCTGGGATTTATTTCCGGTTCATTACCTGCAGCCAGTGCAGCAGGTATTGTTCAGTACAATACTATCGGGCAAAAATTTACAGCATCAACACTGTCAACCGGTTTCCCGAATTATCCATTGCCATCTCAAATCATACTGGATCCCACGCAGCCATTTGTAAGGATGCCGATTTTCCCTGTAAGAGGAACGCCTTATTCTTATGTGAATAACCTGCCCATTACTGCCACCGATATGGTTGCAGCAAACGGCGTGATCCATACAGCATACAGTGTTGCAGCACCACCTTCAGCCACATTAAAAACCATGGTGGCAGGTGAATCTACATTGTCGTATTTCCGTGCGGCTATTACCCGTGCAGACAGCGGTTCCACCGGTTTATCCAAATTCGATTCACTAATGAACTATGGCGTAACCAATATGACTGTACTTGCACCCAACGATGCCGCATTTCAAACATTGATATTTGGTTTAGTGTATTCACAGGTGTTAGCTGCAACCGGTAATGCCACTGTTGCCACCACGCAGGCAAATGCTGCTGTAGCTGCCGGTCCGGCATTTTTAGCCGGCCCCGGTGTAACCACAGCCCTGGTAAAAGGTATTGTGGCTTACCACTTCCTGGCTACATTGACTACCAGTACAACAACTCCTTACCAGCCTAATATCAGGGTGTTTTCCAATAATGTATCTGCAACGCCGGTATTTATTAAAACATTAGTAAATAGTAGTGTTGCTGCACATCCGGGTGTAATGGCACAGGCTACTTATACCGGGCCGGCAGTAACAGCATTGAAATTTTCCAGCTATGGTACTTTCCCTCCGGGGGGTACGCCTTTCAGTTATACAGCTAATGTTGTAACTATGGATAAACATGCGGTGAATGGGGTGTATCATATTATTGATAAAGTGTTGTTGCCACAATAAATCAACCAGAACGTATTGTAACGGGGGCAATTTTGCCCCCGTTTTTTTTCAGTTTCTTTCGTTGTGATGATCATTCTTCTGAAGAAAATCAATCTGTAATAATTTGTGAAATAAATAATGGTCAGAGACCATTAACCAAAACATCCCCGTTGGAGACGAGGACGGGTAAAGTACCTGCAAGCTCCGGCTTGCAGCAAAATCAATCTGTAATAATTTATGAAATAAATAATGGTCAGAGACCATTAACCAAAGCATCCCCGTCGGAGACGAGGACGGGTAAAGTACCTGCAAGCTCCGGCTTGCAGCAAAATCAATCTGTAGTAATTTGTGAAATAAATAATGGTCAGAGACCATTAACCAAAGCGTCCCCGTTGGAGACGAGGATGGGTAAAGTACCTGCAAGCTCCGGCTTGCAGCAAAATTAATCTGTAATAATTTGTGAAATAAATAATGGTCAGAGACCATTAACCAAAGCGTCCTCATCAGAGACGAGGACGGGTTATACATTAAACCTGAAATGCATTACATCGCCATCTTTAACAATGTACTCTTTACCTTCAATACGCAGTTTACCATTTTCACGGCAGGCCGCTTCACTTTTGTACTGGATGAAATCATCGTAGGCGATTACTTCTGCTTTAATAAAGCCTTTTTCAAAATCGGTGTGAATAACACTGGCTGCCTGCGGTGCCTTCCAGCCCTGGTGAATCGTCCAGGCACGAACTTCCTGCACACCAGCGGTGAAATAAGTGGAAAGGTTCAGTAATTTATAAGTGGAATGAATAAGGCGGTCGAGAGCCGGTTCATCCATTTTATATTCTTCCATAAACATGGCTTTATCATCCGGGTTGTCAAACTCTGCAATCTGTGCCTCAATAGCGTTGGTCATTACAATTACTTCGTTGCCTTCATTTTTAACCGCTTCAATTAATGCAGCAGAAAATTTATTACCGGTATGCATGCTGGCTTCATCCACGTTAGCCACATATAAAATCGGTTTATCTGTCAGCAGAAATAAATCGGCGATCGCTACTTTTTCTTCTTTCGATAACCCCAGCGATAAAATATTTTTTCCTTTATCCAAGTGTTCTTTACAACGAACCAGCACTTCCAGTTCTGCTTTCATTTTGGGGTCTGTCTTGGCCATTTTTTCTGTACGCTGCATTTTCTTTTCCACGCTTTCCAAGTCTTTCAACTGCAGTTCGGTTTCAATAATTTCCTTGTCGCTTACAGGGTTGATAGCACCTTCTTCCCGCAGGATATTTTCATCTTCAAAACAACGGATCACGTGAATGATTGCGTCCACTTCACGAATGTTGGCCAGGAATTTATTGCCCAATCCTTCGCCTTTGCTGGCGCCACGTACCAGGCCGGCAATGTCTACAATTTCAATTTGTGTAGGCACAGTGCGCTCAGGCTTTACCAGTTCTGCCAGCTTATCCAGTCGCGGGTCTGGTACGTTCACCAGGCCTGTATTGGGTTCAATAGTGCAAAAGCGGTAATTGCTGGCCTGTGCCTTGGCGCTGTTGCTAACTGCGTTAAATAAAGTTGATTTGCCTACATTGGGAAGCCCCACGATGCCTGCCTGTAATGCCATGAGTGATGTATGATTTATGATGTATGATTACTGATTTTACCAGGCGATTGACAGTTATGTAATAATTGTATCTCCTTTAAAATCGGGTGCAAAGGTAAGTGCTGATGGCTGATTTCGAATGGAATGATTGAAGATTTGTTCCTGCGTTGGGAAATATTATTGGCAAGATGTTTAAAATGGTGTTTGCGGCTTTAAAGTTTAGGCAGGTAATTGTCAATAAAATGCTATTTTCATAATGACTTTAGGTGATGAGTCGCTGAAAATCATCATTCTAAAATCTCAAATCATACATCATAAATCCTAAATCGATATTCAGGTATGGCTTTAAGCAGGATATGGGGTGCTTTTATTCTGATTGCAATTGTTGTTGCCGGGTACAGCTTTTTTTTCAATAAGAGCAAGGATGATGTTTTTGTGCGAATGGTCTCCGGTACGTCCAAAGACGAGTTTAAATATGCGGTGATAGGCGATAGTGTGTACAGCGCTATGATAAAGAAGGAGATGAAAGACTATGGTTTTGTATTTCAATCCGGCATAGGCAAAGACAGTATTGACAAGGACACTAAATACCTGGTAACAGAAAATATTGCTGCAGATACTGTACTAAGCATTCAAAAAAAATATTCTTCTATAAGAGCCGTTTCAGCCCATTATTTGTTAGGGAAAAAGCAAAAACCTGTAGATGGTGTCATTGAAACCTGCTGGAGTGCGGTGCAGATTTGTTTGCAGTTGATTGGCGTTTTAGCTTTGTTCATTGGTTTTATGAACATTGCCGAAAAAGCAGGAGGCATCAGGGTATTGTCACGCATTGTAGGGCCGTTCTTTTCAAAACTGTTTCCTGAAATTCCAAAAGGCCATCCCTCCATGGGGCACATGATCATGAATTTTTCAGCAAACCTGCTTGGGCTGGATAATGCCGCCACACCGTTTGGATTAAAAGCGATTGAGAGTTTGCAGGAGCTGAATCCCAATAAAGATGTTGCCTCCAATGCACAGATCATGTTTTTATGCTTGCATGCCGCGGGACTGAACCTTATTCCGGTAAGTGTGATTGCAGTAAGGGCAGCGCAGCATGCCTCAGATCCTACAGATGTATTTATTCCGTGTATGATTGTCACTTTTGTGGGCACCATTGCTGCCATGACAATTGTATCTTTCAAGCAAAAAATCAATTTACTGCAGCCGGTTATACTGGGTTGGGTGCTGGGTATTTCTGCCCTCATTGCATTGCTGGTGTACAGTATTACCAGGCTGAATGCTGCAGGAATACAGCTTTTTTCCGGGCAGTTAAGTAATGGATTGATTCTGCTTGTATTCCTGCTGATCGTTTTAGGCGGGTTGTATAAAAAAGTAGATATTTTCTCTGTGTTTGTGGATGGCGCCAAACATGGGTTTGATACTGCCATCAGGATTATTCCCTATATATTGGGGATAATGGTGGCCGTTAGTATGCTGCGCACCAGCGGTACTTTCGATTACATCATTGATGGTATGAAACAGTTTTTTGCATTATTTGGAACAGACACAAGGTTTGTGGATGGGTTGCCCACTGCATTAATCAGGCCATTGAGTGGCGGGGCTGCAAGGGGTATGATGGTGGATACGATGAAAGCGTACGGGCCAGATTCCTTTGCCAGTAAATTATCCGGCGTTTTCCAGGGGGCAGCCGATACCACTTTTTATGTGGTGGCAGTATATTTTGGTTCAGTCAACATCAAGAATACCCGTTATGCCATCGGCTCCATGCTGCTGGCAGATTTGGTTTGTGTGATTACGGCAATTGTGATGTGTTATGTGTTTTTTGGGTGACATGATCCTGTACGCACTATAACTTCTTTCCTTAACATTATCTTTCTCTAAAATAAAAACGGGTTGTTTCATTTGAAACAACCCGTTTAAGTATAAAGAAATTATCCTGGATTAATACGTCACAAAAGTCGCCACCGATCTTGTAGATAATGCGCCCCTGTAACTGCCATAAAAAGCAGAAGTGTAACTCCTGGTAGGTACCAGGCTGATTACTGCACCTTTGGCAATTAAAGGAGATGTTGCGCCCGCAGGGAACACATACAAGGTATCAGTTGTTATAGAAGGGTAGGGAACAAAGTCTGTTACCGTATTGGTAGCCACGTTGCTGAACAAAGGTGTTTGTCCTGCAAAATTAGGCGCAAACACGTTGGCATTATTCAGTACCGCAGTACTGCCATATACCGGTGTGCCATTGAACTTCCTGAGTGAATATACATCTACATTAGGAACACTCACCGCAGGGTTATATACAAAATTGGCAAAGCGCAGCCTGGCAGCAGTGTCTGAAGGCACCACAATATTATCCAGTACCGTTACCTGTTTAATGCTGGTGATAGTATCGTAAGTAAAAATGGTATAGTTTTTACCGCCGTCAAAAGCCTGCGAAAAACTCAGGGGCACCTGTGTGGAGGTGGAAAGCGTATCCTTAATTAATAAGTTTCTTACGCCTGATGGCACCATAAAGCTGAACGCCGTGCCGGGGAATACGCCGCCCTGTGCTAATGCAGCACCCGATACGGGAACATTATCTACATACACATAATTGCGTGTGGCCTTCAGCGTAGCACTGAAAACCTGTATGCTGGCATTATTGGAAAAATTGGTTTGGATAGGCGCCAGTTGCGGTACTTCCCTTTTGCAGGAAACAGCGATAGCTGATACTGCAAGTAGCAATCCTGTTATTATGCTGTTTGATCGTTTCATTGTAATCATTTTTCTGGTGATGAATTATGGCCTGGAGAACCAGATTTCATAAGTGTTGTAATCTGAGTTTAAAGCGCCCACGCGGGTCAGCTCCGGAATATTATACAGGTATTCAGAATTATACCTTGGCCTGCACCTGTACACCCATTTACCATTGTTGGTGGAAATAAGATAGTTTGTAGGTGTTGTAGGTGGCGGTGTAAAATCTGCATATACCTGTTTGCCCGTTGCAGGGTCTAAGTCTGTATAATGATATTTGCGCATATCCGTCCATGTTTGGTGCACGCCCCAGCCATACAATGCAATGTATTTTTGCAGCATAATATGGGTTAATGTTAAACCGGCAGCAGTGGCAGGTACTACATTCGGGTTGTTTACATAAGCCTGTTGTATAGGGTCAGTAATTGCTTTTCCATTCGGGATATTAAAAGAATAAGTATTTCTGAGCATATCGAAATCCAGGTTGATCCCATTTTTATATGCCTGCAATGCAGTTGTTTTATCTCCCTTGCGCAAAGCAGCTTCAGCTATAACAAACTGCATTTCAGATGCGGTCATCATCGGCCATGGGCCACCGTTGCTGTACACATACCTGGAACTGTCCGGGCTGCCACCAACAGTAGATGATGCTGTTGTATTGCGCCAGAAGTTTTTAGGATAAAATACAGCATTAGCACCTGCAAATTCAGTAACACCCAGCCAGGGGGTAACTCCCCTGAATGTTCCGCTGGGGTTTTCACTCAGCATATACCAGCAGCGGGGATCGGCGGCTCCGGCAAAAGCGCTGGTATTGTTTCCCGTCATCAAGTTGGCTATATATGCACTTTGCCTGATGGTGCCGATGTTGGAACGTGTTGGCCCGAAATAACTGTTGAACCCATTGCTGGAATTGGCTACTGAAAATGTTGCCATGATATTATCTGCATTGGTGGCACAGGAAAGGTTGGCATACTTAATAGCAGAGTCTGCATAACCCGAACTGAGGAAGGTTGATTTTGCACTCAGGTTGATGTACGAACGTGCCAGTATACCGTACACGAATTTTTTCCATTTATTAATGTCGCCTTTGTTAAAATAAAAATCACTGGCAGCAAAATTGGTGGGGTTTACATTGCCGTCAGTTCTGTTTAAACAGGCCAGCGCCCTGTAACAAACGGCGCGGCAGCTGTCGTAAAATAAGGAGCAGGAGTCGTAGTGAAACTGGATCAGGTCTGTATTGAAGGCTTCCCTTAAAATGGCATCGCCATATTGGTTGCCCAATTCCAGCCATCCCCATGCTCTTGTGGCATAAGCGGCACCTACATAATCCCATTTCTGCTCTTCTGTTCCCCATTCAATAATCTTGTTTACGTTCTGCCCATGGCCGTAATATACAGCGGCCCATACTGCGCCGGTATTATCACTGCCAATAGTGCCACCCATTTCTCCATAGTTTTCACCGGCAGTGGTGGAACCCCAGTATTGAATGTACCTGCCGAGTAATATATCATCTGGCTGTACACCATAGTTGGTGCCCGCAGCAGAGTTGAATGCGGTAAAACCTCCAACAACACCGGGCAGAATGGATTCAATAGGTACCCTTACCGGGGCGTTGGGGTTAGCATAAGCATCATCAATTTTTTTGTTACAGGCCGACAATGCCAGCAGCATACCGAGTGTGCCTGTAAGCAGAAATGATTTCAAAATATTGTGTTGCATATAATTAATTTAATTGTTCGTTGGATTGATATTAAAAATTAGCTTTTATACCAAAGCTTAAACTTAATGGTGTTGGGGCACTGCCCAGGTCCATACCATAACCGCCTACACCCAGCGTACCGGGGTTGTTGGCGTTAACAGCAGGGTCAGCACCATAGTAATTAGTAATGAGTATCAAATCATTTCCGGTTACAAAAGCACTCAATCCCTTAAATCCTTTCAGGTGGCTCAGCGCTTTGGCAGGCAGCATATAACTGAGGGTCACATCTCTCAGGCGCAACCAGTTTACATCGTGCTGAATGAATTCTTCATCTGGCAACGTTGTGTAATAACTGGTAAGATATTGCGGAGTGATGGCCAGCGTATTTGCTGTGGGATGATCGGTGTTTTGCAAACCATCATTCAATACACCCTGTACCAGTACAGGGTTGCTGCGGTTGGATGTTCTTACACTTTTACCAAGGTTGGTCAGCAACTGGTCGGTACCGTTATAAATGTCACCGCCCATTTTCAGATCCCACAGGAAGCTCAGGCTCCATTGTTTGTACCGGAAGCTGTTCAACGTACCTAAAGTAAAGTCAGGTTGCCTGTCGCCTATCAGCACGTTGGTGCCGGTATTAATAAGGGGGATACCAGTTAATGGATTAATTAATATTTGTCCGGCATTATTTCTTTGATAGTTAGAACCGGTTATGGTACCAGTGGAATGATACCTGATCAAACCGCCCCTTACGTTAGAAATGTAAGTATCGGAATTATAAAAGTCGTTATTCAGGCCAATTGATGAAGGCAATTGCAATACTTTACTCCACATGTGGTTGAAGTTAAAGTTAATTGTCCAGTTGAAATCCTTTTTATTAACGGGTGTGGTAATAAGCGTAACTTCAATGCCCTGGTTGCGTAAAGATGCTGCATTGGCAGTGTATAATACAGCACCTGCACCATAGCTGCCCCTGTAACCCTGTGCAATCTGGTCTTTACATAAGGTGTTATAGTAAGAAGCTTCGATGGAGAAGGCATTATTCAAAAACCTTAATTCAGTACCAATTTCATAGGTCTGTTGCCTTTCCGGTTTCAGGTTCGGGTTGTTCAGCGTAAAGTTGTATGTATAAGTAACCGGCAATACAGTACTGCTGAGGTTATTTACAAAGAAACGCTGGTTGGAGTAAGGGTCATTCAGCCTGGCAGTGCTGGCTAATGATCCCCTTAACTTGGCGTAATTAATAAAATTCCCTTTTTTAATTGCCGGCAGCATATCAGACAATATCAAACTTAAACTTGCGCCGGGATAATTGTAGTTGTTGTTTTGTTGCGGTATTGGAGATGCTTTCTCAAAACGGTGAGAGTAAGTAAAGAACGCATAATTCTTAAAACTTACCGAAGCTTCAGCAAAATAAGCCAGTTCCCTGAAAATATTCAGGTTAGGCAAACCATTCATATTACGCAATAAGCGCCTGCGGGTATTCGGTGCAGTGATGCTGCTGTCTTTACCGTTCAGGCTTGAAGAAGTGATGATGGAACCACCTTTGTACATATTGCCATCTTTACCCACAGAATCAATCAGGTTGGTACCATAGATGGCAAATTGTTTGGTTTCCAGGTCCTGCCACATGGTACCCACCAGTATATGTCCGCTAAAATTGCCAATCTTCTTTTTAGCAGTAGCAGTAATGGTATGGTTGTATCCGCTGTATGTTCTGTAATAATTGTCCAGGCTGCCGCCGGTAGCAGCAGTAATTAAATAAGATTCCGGGTGAATCATCTGGTAGCCATTGTCTTTATACGTATCATATCCAAAACGGCCGTTAACAGATAACCATTTGAACGGGGTGATATCTACACCCAAAGTGGAGATCCAGCGGTTGAGAATATCACTGGCTTTATTGTATTTGGCACTCCAGAAGGGGTTATCGAAAGTACCGTTAAGGGTGGAGTTGTATAATAATTTTTTATTGCCGTTACCATCTTCATAATTCCTGATGTCGTTGGTAACAGGCCATTCCAGCAGTTCCACCATGTAACCACCGGCACCAGCAGTGGAGGCCGAGCTTTTAATGGGTCTCAGGTTATCTGCATTGGTATAAGCCACAGAAGGTGTAATGGTAATGTACTTCCCAATTTTAGTGGTATTGGCTAATTTAAAATTGTACTTGGTATACGTGTTATTGGGAACAATACCGGAGTTATCGAAGAATTGACCTGTAGCCCTGAAACCAACATTTTTAGAACCAAATTCTGCGCTCAGGTTATGTGTTTGCGCAAAACCGGTTTTGAAAAAGTTGTGCAGGTTGTCATACATTACTGTACCTGCAGGCCAACGAGGGCCCCAATTGAAAAAACCTGATGTGCTCAACGGTAAAGGCGAAGGGATATTATTGCTTGCGCCAATACTATATTGATTATCCACTTTAGGGTAACGGGTTACCCACTGAAACCTGAAATTGTCATCATAGGTCAACAAAATTTTACCATTGGTGCCCTTGGCTTTTTTTGTGGTGATTACAATAGCGCCGGAGCTGGCCTGGCTGCCGTATAAAGCGGTGGCTTCAGGGCCTTTCAGCACTGTTACTGACTCAATATCGTTAGGGTTGATATCTGCAATACGGTTTGTGTTATCATTATTCCTGTTGTTACCATCGGAAGCAAGGCCGATACCTGAACCGCTGTATGAGTTGGAGTTCATGGTTTGGTTATCAATAATAATACCGTCCACTACAAATAAGGGTTGGTTGGTACCGGAGAGGGTGTTGTAACCACGCAGTACAATGCCAGAAGAAGCGCCGGCAGCACCAGAGGTGGGTGTTACCGTAAGTCCGGCTACACGTCCCTGTAAGCTGTTCACAAAGTTTTCACGCTGCGTTTGCTGAATGTCTGAACCTTTAACGGTTTGAACAGAATAACCCAGTTCGCGGGGAGATCTTTTAATGTCCATTGCTGTAACCACCACTTCATCCATGGTATTATCAATAAGTTTTAACCTTACTGTAACGGTAGCAGCATCTTTTATGGTTACCTGTTGGGTAACATAGTTGATGGAGGAAATGATGAGTACATCTCCTTTGGAAGCCGTGATCCTGAAATTACCCTGGTTATCGGCTTTGGTACCGGTATTTTTACCCTTAATGGTAACCGATGCGCCCTCAGCGGGTGAGCCATCTTCTTTCAGTACACGGCCTGTAATTACAGACTGTGCCTGTGTTACCAGCGGAACCAGGAAAAACAGAAATACCAGTAATCTGGTTGCAAGTTTTCTCATAATTTGTAGTTTAGTTGGTGTAAAAATTTTGCATTCATAGCAGTTTTTATTGTTGTATCAGTAATAAAAAAATCAATGCCATTTTAGTGTTTACAAAACAGCGATACCTGCGTTTTTATAAGGTTGAAGGAGGGGGTCATCAGCAGAGAGTTCAGTCACCAGGATGTCTATCTGCCCCAGGTCGCATACATGAATGGGTTGTATGCTTTTCAGCTTTTCTGAGATGGTCAGGCATACCGTTTTCTGCGAAGCATTGATCATGGCCTGTTTGAGGTGCACCACATCCCAGTCATTATCGGTAATGCCATGTTCAGGATCAATGGCATTAATACCCAAAAAACACAGGTCGGGTTTAAAGCTTTTGATGCGTGCCAGTGCATCTGCGCCTACGGTGATCCGTGAGTTTTTGGAAAGTTTATCTCCAATCACAATCACTTCAATGTTGGGATGGTGCATGTATTCCACAATGGCGGGAATGCTGCCGGAAATAAATGTGGCAGAAAGTTGTACTGGCAAAGCACGGGCCAGTTCCACAATAGTGGTGCCGCCGCCTGTTAGTACAAACATGCCATCTTTGATGAGCTTTGCAGCTTTGGCTGCAATGATTTTCTTAGAGTCCTGGGCGTAAACTTTTTTCGAGGGGTAAGTAATGTCGTGAAGGGCGTGGGAGAGGGCGCCGCCATGCACTTTAATGAGTTTGCCTTCTTCTGCCAGTTCCTGCAAGTCCCGCCTGATGGTATCTTCAGATACATCAATCTCAGAACTTAAACTGGCAGATAACACCTTGTTATGAAGGTTTACCTGGTGCACAATATAGGCCTGGCGTTCTTTCTTCAGCATTAGTTTAGGTAATAATGAACTAAAATAAGGAAAATTATTGCACAAAACCGCAAGTCAGATCATTTTTAATACACAATCTGTGCAAAAACCTGCAAAAACTGCGGGTTTATGAGCGTTTGGTAGATGCTGGCTTTCTATAATTGAAGTATTTTTCCTCAATTAGCAGGTGATTACTAAGCGTTTTAGTGTCATGAGGTTACTTTATATATCGTGGCTTTTTCGTATATTCATCAGGTGAAAAAAAGAAAAGCAGTCCCTCTTGCTTTTGAGGTAGATAAGTTGATCAACTCGATTGAAAACACAAAATCAGGAGATAGTTTCCCAACCGAAGTTTCACTGCTGACGCATTCAGATGTTAAGTTAGTAACCCGGAAAAATAATTGGCAATTTAATTGGGCTGGTGAACTTAATATCGCAGCAAGAGAAGTTTATAAGCTTACAATTTCAAACAATCCAGGCATAATTCAGGGTATTGTCAGCCTGGAAGTAAAAACAGATCATGTGTATATGCACCTTATTGAAAGTGCTCCATTCAATAAGGGGAAAGATAAAATCTATATTGGTGTTGCAGGAAATCTGGTAGCTTTTGCTTGCAAACTTTCATTTCAACGTGGCGGAGAAGGGTACGTTTCATTTCTTTCAAAGACCAGGTTGATTAAACATTACGAAAAGAGTTTAGGTGCTGTACATTTTGGCGGACATAAAATGGTAATAACGACAGAAGCTGCATTAAAACTAACTAATAAATATTTCAAATAAATAAACATGGGACTAATAAAAGAACCGCTTGATATAGATTTCGTAGTTCACCCACGGCCCTTAACCAAAGCAGAAGAAAAAGCAATCAGTGATTTCATTCGTGCTGATAAGGAAAAGCGTAAACTGAAAGCTTTGAGGGCCAAAACGTCTCCCAAACGCAAGATAAAACAACCTTCTTAACATTCTGCAAGGATGCTTTGGCATTTGGCCTATTCTTCGAACAGTCCTGATTATTTGTGCCGCCCCACTTTATTTTTATCTTTAAAGAATTCCTGCATTTTATTGCTGCCGGCTTTGGTTTTGGTTGCAGCATGAATGCTATTAGCACTATCTTTAGTGGAGTCATTATTTTCCTCTTCCTCCTCACCGTTTTCATAATTGCCAAACAAATCACGCAGTGTTTTGGAATGATAGATCATGCGGTTGTACTTGTTGCCAATCACAATGATCGTGGCATCTTCTTTAATTAACCTTATGAATGCCGCATTGCTGCCATGCCACCAGCCATTATGATAAATCATTTTTCTGCCATCGGGATATACATTCATACGCCAGCCCAAACCATAATTCCTGATGCCCCGCTTTTCATTGCTGTATGGTGCATAAGCCTGTTCCAGCGTTTGTGGAGTAAAAATTGTATTGCCGGATAATGCACGGTCCCAGATCAGCAGATCACGCGGGGTGGTGTAAATATTCTTATCACCATACACACCATCACGATAATCTAAAGGAATTAACTTTCCCCTCCAGTCGTAACTGGGCACGGCACCGCTATTGGTATTGATGGTGGAATCTGCAGGCTGGTACACAAAAGTGTGCTGCATCTGCAATGGCGTAAAAAAAGTTTGTTGTAAGAAAACAGGAAATTTAATACCGGTAACTTTTTCCACCAACAGGGCCAGTAATGCATAATTGGTGTTGCAATAAGTGAAGTGAGTGTTGGGGGGAGTAATATTGGTTAGTTCCGCTTTGCGGTTAACCAATAAATTATAAATATCCTGGTTGGTGGCCATTTGCTTTTTGTCCCAGCCCAGTTCCTCTAAAAAATATAAATAATTGGGCAGGCCGCTGCGGTGGCTTAATAAGCTGCGTATGGTTACACCGGGATAATTAAAAGTGGTAAGATATTTACTCAGCTCATCATCAATATTCAGTTTACCCTCCTGCCATAATTTTAAAACCGCCATGGCTGTAAATGTTTTGGATACAGAGGCGATCTGCATGGGTGTATTGGCAGTAATGGTATCATTGCCCGGAATATGTGCGGTGCCGATGTATTCTTCAAAAACGATACTGCCATTTTTAGCAACGAGAATGCCGCCGTTCAGCGGGCTTCTGCCAAAAGAAGAATCGAACCACTGTGCGCAGGCATCATGCAGGCGGTTCCATTCAGCCTTATCCAAAGGAGTGGGGGCGGAAAGCTTTATTAATCCGGAACTGTCTTTATTGCTGTTTTTATTGTTAGCCGCATCCTGCGAATGGCAGGCCGCTAATAAAATCACGGCAACAAAAGCAACAGGATAATGTTTGATGAAACGGTTTTTATGGGATAACGAAACAATAGTTTTTGAACAGAATACAAAAAAATTAGACAACGTTGAAAAAAGCACCATCAGAAAAGTTTTAAGACAGGATAGAATATATTTGCACAAAATACGGTGGAATTATCATGGCAGAAAAAAAAATAACGAGTTATCCCAAAGAAAAAATAAACATTCTTTTTTTAGAAAATATAAGCGATGCGGCGGTACAATTTTTTACTGCTGCTGGCTATTCCAATGTTAAAAAAATAGCAGGTGCTTTACCTGAAGAAGAATTGGTGGCGGCTATTAAAAACGTGCATTTGCTGGGCATCCGCAGTAAAACACAAATCACCAAAAAAGTACTGGATGCCGCGGAGAAATTACAGGCCATTGGCTGTTTTTGCATTGGCACCAACCAGGTGAACCTTGCTGAAGCTACCAGTAAAGGCGTTGCCGTATTCAATGCACCGTACAGCAATACAAGGAGTGTGGCAGAACTGGTGATTGGTGCATCCATCATGCTCATCAGGCGGATAGTGGATAAGAATAAAGCCGCACATGAAGGCACCTGGAATAAAGACGCCAGCGGCAGTTATGAATTACGTGGTAAAACATTGGGTATAATTGGCTATGGAAATATCGGGAGCCAGCTAAGCGTACTGGCCGAAGGCCTGGGCATGAAAGTGATTTTTTATGATGTGGAAACCAAACTGCCTTTGGGTAATGCAGAAAGCAGGAAATCTTTAAAAGAACTGGTGAGTACCGCAGATATTATTACCCTTCATGTACCGGAACTGGCCAGCACCAAAAATTTAATTAACAAGAACAACCTTAAATATTTTAAGAAGGGAAGCATACTCATCAACTATGCCCGTGGGGAAGTGGTTGACCTTGATGCTTTGGCCAAAGCATTAAAAGAAGGGCAACTGGGTGGTGCCGCTATTGATGTTTTTCCCTGGGAACCGGAAAAAAATGGCGACCGTTTTACTTCTCCGTTACAGGGACTGAGTAATGTATTGCTGACCCCGCATATTGGCGGCAGCACACAGGAGGCACAGCATAATATTGGGGAAGATGTAAGCAATAAATTATTCAACTATTTGGAAAAAGGCATTACGTACGGTTCACACACCGTGCCTGCATTAAGCCTGCCCCCGCAGGAAGGTACACACCGCATTCTGCATATCCATTATAATGTGCCGGGTGTATTATCAGAGATCAATACACAGTTAAGCAAACATCATATCAATATTCTCGGGCAGTATTTAAAAACCAATGACAAAATTGGTTATGTAGTGCTGGACGTTGACAAAGGCCTCAGCAAAAATGCGGTGGACCTGCTGCGTAAGGTAAAGGATACGATTAAGGTGAGGGTGTTGTATTAAAATCAAAAAGTCGTCAATACAGTTTGTAATCGTCAGACACCTTTTTGATTTTACAAGCCGGGTAGCCTATGCTGTTACTCGCTTTGCTGGCAAAATACTCAACCTGCACACTAAGCAAATGGAGAGAACATTGCTGGGAAATTAGACAACAGTATTTATTTACATAAAAAGGCAAGTATTTTTTCGAAATATAGACTAATACTTTCTTTACGCCATTGCTGATAACCTTCTTCGGTGTAATGTAACCTTGCCGGGATATTATTAGCTTTAAGCGATTCATTTCCCTGACTTATATCAGCTTTATATGATTTTTTTGAATATTCCTTTTCAGCTAAAAAGAATTGCCCATTTACTATTTTATAATAAACATCCGTGTTATACTTTTCTATTTTGCCATGTGCTGTCATTGTATCAATATGCAAGATTAGGGTTTCATTTTTTTCCAATTTCCATGTCCCCCAATGTTTTGAAAGTGAATCGGAGACTGTGTAGGTATAATCACAGTTAAGTGTCAGAATCGTTCCATATGACTTATAGTCTTGCATTGAACTTTTTAACTCGTATGTGCCAAAAATATTTTCTTGGCAAAAGGTCACTTTGTAAACTGTTAAGCTTAGAATAAGTAGAAAGAGTTTCATAATAAGTGAGCTGGTATTTAATAACCACTAATGAGTATTGGTGAAGGCAGGGAATTCATTGCTCGCCCGGCCCGGTACAAATGCCCGTTTGAAAATATGTTGTTGTGCACAGCATCCTGCGGAAAGTTATGAACTAAAGCTGAACATTGAATGTAGAATCCCAACTGATGCTTGCATATAGTTGATGTTACATAGGATACTGTTGTTAGCTGTGGTTTTATTCTTGGATTCTATTTTTCAGATCCATTTGAGTATGTAGTATTCTGACTATTTCTATTTTAGCACTACTGATTTTTTTGTAGAAGAGTATATGCTGTCCAATTCTGAATCCTGAGATTTCAGCATTTATTTCAGGATATTTTTTCCCTCTAAGCTTGCCATCTGCTAAATCCTGACAGGCATCTAAAAGCATGAAATAGTATTTGTCTGCTTGTCTTTCAGACCAGGTATCAACTGTATACTCCCAAATTGTTGATAAATCAAGAACGGCCTTGTTAGTGAGTGTATAACTAGCCATTTTTCCTTCTGGCAGCTTTTAATTTTTCAAGATGCTTTTTGGGATCAAATTTTCTGGCAACACCACTTTCAATACCCTCAGTAATGGCATTTTTGAGAGCTGTCATTTTAGCTTCTTCTTCTTCAAGAAGCCGAAGGCCGGCTCTTATAACTTCACTGGCGTTCTTGAACCTGCCTGTTGAAACTTTGTCATCAACGAAATCTTCAAAATGATTTCCTAAAGAAATGGAGGTGTTACGTCCCATTGATTTACATTTGAATAAAGTTACCAAAAATTGGTAACTCCCCCAATTTTTTAGAGCTAAAAAACCTATATCAGGACGAGACAATTACCACCGCTGATTGCTCCAATGTCCAGCCACACTATTGGCAATGCTTAGCGGTATTTTTTTTGTCGTGTAATGTTTGGTAAAGAACTTTGAGCATTTCCTCGAAATCGTCTCGTGTCGTTAGGGTATCATGAAAGTATTTTATTGTGTCCCCCGACTGAAGTTTGATTTTTAAGTTATAATACTGTGGGTCAAGGCCACGGCTAATATCTTTTATCTCACTCCATTTTATTATAACGTCTTTGCCGTCGTTAAGATAAAATTTCTTTGTCCACACAATTTTTATTTCATTGTCGTCAATTGTCCAAAGCGTTCGTCCTGTCACAAATATTTGCCAAAGAAAATAAGAGATGATAGCGACAATAGAAACTAATAGTATTGCTAACCATGTGTTTTGAAGTCCGCCCGATGGTAAAAGCGTCCCTGCACTAACGAGGAACACAACTAAAAGAACAATTACGAGTAGCATTGCATGAGCCTGTGATACTAGTTTAATTTTATAAGTCATTTTAAAGAAAGGTGAAACTTTTCTTTCCTATCAACGTCTCTCCCTGGGCTGGGTGTGTTAGCCAAAAACGTTGCGTAACAAAGGAACGAAATATAATTAACACAACGTCCTCAGCCTGCACACAAGGCAAGGGGAGAGACGTTGCTGGGAATTAAAAAAACTGAAATTGAAGTTAACAACTAAAAGCCAAATAGAATTCGGTCAAGCCCGATATTAGCTGATGGCAGTACAACCGCCGATTGTTATTCCGTCCGCCAGCCTTGCGGCAAACCTTTTGTTGTAAGCAGCTATGGTACGAAAAGCCTTTTGTAGCCTTCAGATTTTCTTATTCTTTCTACGAGATTTTCTTTGGTATCAAAAAAATCAACTTCATTTTTGTCACGACCATAAGCTTCAGCTTCAGTCAAAACTACTTTACTGTCAAATAGTTTAAACCAGCAAGTTATTTTGTAATCGTATTTTAAACTGTCTCTGTTATTTTTAATTTCAACATTGTAATACATACTATCAATGGCAGATTGGATATTGCTTTTTATTTCCTCTTTTGAGTATAGCGTTAAAAGGGCTTTTACATAGTCATTGATGATAGTAGTGTCTAAATACCCATTTATTGTTGAGTCAAACAAATAAGGGGTTAATTTATTTAACGCAATTTTACTTTGTCCTAGGCCCATGTAACAGGAGAATAAATTATAGTCTTCAGGTACTTTGCTAAGATAATAGCTTATTGAGCAGAATGCAGGAAGGGTCGTGTATTTTGTTGAGCAGGAGTCATAGTATGATAATGCCTTTTCAAATTGCTTCTGTAGTTGATAAATATATCCAATTCTATAGCATGCCGAATTACATTCAAAACAATAGTAATCGCTTTCAATATTGTTCGTTTTAAAATTTGGTAATACTCGCAAGGCATAAGTCAAAGATTTTGAATAATCTTTCTTTTCAAAATAACAAACTGAGATTCGGTCAAGAGTTTCTGTGTGTCTGTAATTTGGATATTTCTTATTTAGTCTTAACAGATAAATTAAAGAACTGTCAAAATCCCTTTTAAAGTTCATGTTAGTTGAGTCTTGAAGGTCGACACCATAATAAAATGAAGAAGCTTTGTCAAACAACAGCTCACGTTCTTTTTGGGCATACCCATCAATTGATATTAAAAAGGATGCTATGATAAGTAGGGACTTCATAATAGTTGCTTACAACGAGCAGGGCTTTATGCAGGTTGGGAATCAGTATTCCGTCTGCCCACAACCGCTGCTGATTGAAATTATAAAGTTGAATTTAAGAACTAAAGTTGAAAGTTATTTGTCCAGCCCGAACCACAGCTTGGATTTGCAATTGGCTGATGTTTGCTGGTCACGCCCAACTTGCATAAAACCCAATGTTGTGCGTTCGCCGGTCAAAATTTGAAATCCTTTGCTATTTGCTGAATTTTTTCTCGACTATAAATACAGCCCGAACAAGTCCTTGCTGTTCCCTTCCTTTTTAAAACATTCTTTATAAAAAGTAATTCATTGTCTTTAATCTTATAGCCGGCTTTTTTGAGTTCGTAAAATCCTTCGACAGCATAAAGTTGTGTCTCAACGTTTGTTGATTGCAACCACTTTAATAAACTGGTCTTGTCTTTTACTTCGACGAAATGGTCAAGATACATTTTTTCTAAAGGGTCAACACCTGCATCACTACATCTTGAACCATAAACTATCGAGTCAACAAAAAGCTCTTGTTTTTTAATTTGTCCGCCAAACGACTTAAAGAATGTTGTTTTTAAAATTTTAAATAAGCTGTCATTTTGATAGGTGTCAATAGTAGGATAATACTCAACCCATTCATTGTTTACCTTTTTAGATTTACGTTCCATTAAATTATAAAAGAGAATTGTTTTGTCTGTGGAAAGTAGATTGACCCTAAATGTATAAACAGTACTAATATTGGGGTCTTTCTTTTCAGGAACAGATTTTTCAACGATTAAAATCCTTTCCTCGAAACCTGTCGCAATTTCTCGTTCGACTTCCCAATATGCTTTTATATGGGTCTGCCTACTTGATAAGTTGTCAGCATATTTTTTGAACGACAGAAAGTCTTTGGTTGCTAAAATATTTTTGATGTCTGTTTGAAGTTGTCCAAACAGTGTGTGTGTAAGAAAAAGCAATATGGTTAAAGTTAGTAGTCTCATAGCAGGTGACGCACAACTCGAAAATAGACGCAATTGTTCAATTTTCAAAATAATTAATTATCAATCCAATGTGCTTTATGTATCAGGTAATTGTAAAAATAATGCGCAATGCGTATTGTGTATAAATTTCAAATTCGTGATGGTAATTTATTTATCTTGCGCTATACGCATTTTGTATATTTCTTTCCTATCAACGTCTCTCCCTGGGCTGGGTGTGTTAGCCAAAAACGTTGCGTAACAAAGGAACGAAATATAATAGATACAACGTCCTCAACCTGCACACAAGGCAAGGGGAGAGACGTTGCTGGGAATTAGTACAACCGCCAATTGCTATTCCGTCTGCCAGCCTTGTGGCAACCTTTTGTTGGTAGCAGGCCATCACAGACTTGATTTCATGGGCAGTTCGTAATATGCCAGGTCAAGCTGTATTGTCGCTATGTCTTTCCTTGTCAGCTTAAATTTAGGGTTGAAAAAAAAATTAGATTTGGTCAATAGGTCGTAATTGAATTGCCCCAAACTTGTCATTTGTATTGCGTCCGAGCAACTACGTGTCATAACAACGTATTCTTGATTTAGTAGTTCAGTCAGTTTTTTTACAACGCTGTATTTGTTGTTATGTCGCTTTGCAAATAGGATAAAAGCCACAGTTTTTAAGGTTCCATTGTCGCACTTCAATAGGGTGTCAATTTGTGAATTAGAAAGAGATTGATTTAAGCTGTCAATTTGAAGGTAATGATGTTCGCAAAGTCTATAACCTTGATATTTTTTCCCTGTTCTTTTATTAGTTACCGATATGCCTGCAATCCCTTCTGAGCTTAATCTTGTTAAAATTTGTCCGCTTATTGAAGATGTGTCCGCTAAACAAACTTTGCTTTGTCCGTAAGAAGTTGTCGAAAAAAATAAAGTAGAAAAGAAGAAAATAAGTCGTGTCATAATTATTCCTATGTGAACTATTTAGGATTTACACATTTTCTTTTCAATTTACAGAGAGTGTCAATTGGCTTGCTGTCAGCACTTAAATATACATCACAAATTCAACCTCAAAAAATCAACCCCCGCCGATTTTCAATAGTCATTATGTCGCTTCTTTTATTATTGTGTCGCCTTTTGGTATTTAGAACTGGGCGCCTTTTATTTTGTTAAGTATTTTACTCTTATCGCCCATGGCTTCGCCACCCTCAGTCCCAACCCGGCACCAGGCTGCGCCAAACCCTAACGGCTATACACCAAACCTAACGCAATACCCGCAACCATACAACCGTGTTTATACGTGTTTTTCAGCCCAATTCCCTGAGTCCTTAGATACTGCATCTTAAATCCGACATCCTATATTCCAAATCCCACGGCCGGAACAGGCGTCAAGACGGTTGGTAACCGTCAGACGCCCCGCAACGTAATTTTAATTTTTTACAACAGCAAACTGTATCGATATTGCACTGCCCTTTCCCTTTTCACTTTGTATGTGCAATGTGGCCTGCATGGTTTTAACCAGGTCTTTAATAATCAGGTAGCCCAGTCCGTTACCTTTTCGCTTGTCAATATTGGTGGAGGAGATGATAAACTGATCGGCCATAATATTTTTGATCTGGTCGGCAGTCATGCCCACGCCCTCATCTTTTACTGTAACGGACAGCATATTGTTTTCCTGTGTTGTGCTGATGGTAATATGCCCCTTCTCAGAAAAATTAATGGCATTGGTGAGCAGGTTATAGATCAGTATCTTTAATGGTTCCTGGTATTGGTAAATAGATAATTCAGGGTCAACCATATTTTCCAGCAGCAGTTTTTTCTCTTTGGCCAATGAATTCAGTACGCCCAGTACGCTGTTGATGGTTTCGTACAAATTGAAATGTTCTTTTGCCAGCAGCCGGTTCTCATTCTGGTATTTGATCCAGTTTAAAATATTGGTGGAAAGTAACTGCAGTTCCTGCGATGTATTGGTAATTTCCCGAATCGTTTCATCCTGCAGGTCATCACTCATCACATTTCTTTTTTCAATTAATTTTTTACCTGCAACGGTTACAAATTTTAAAGGGGTAATTACATCATGACTGATAATAGAGATCAATCTTGTTTTAATAGAATTGTTTTTTTCCAGTATTTCATTCTGCGCCTGCAGTTCGCTGGTTTTTTCTGCTACCTGTTTTTCTAATTTGTTTTGCCTGATTTTATATTGCCTGGTGCGCAGGTTAAAAAACAGCGCCACAATGCCCAATAAAGCCAGCAGGCATAATAAATAAAACCACCATTGTTTATGCCACGGTGTACTAACGGTGAACTGTAATTCTTTATACGCATAATTATTAATGCCAAAGCCATTGAGTTTGCGGATGCGCAGTTTGTACTTGCCCGGTGCCAGGTTGGTTAACCGTACCTGCGTTTCATTGTCGGTATTAATGGGTATCCACGCTGCGGTATCATTGACCTGGTAGTACAGGTACAAATTCTCTTTATTGCACCAGGCCGTAAAACCCAGTTTAACCTCTATTTCATGCACAGTGGATGCAAGTGGTGTGTAAGAAAGTGAATCAGGGTTTACGCTTACATTGTCAACCAGCACATCATCGATAAAAATATCGCCAAAAGGTAAAACCGGGTTGGCGGTAACAGGGTTTACCCACAACAGGCCATCCATTGAAGGGAAAGAAATGGTTTGATCTTTCAGTATTAATGCACAGGGTATGCAGCCACCATTAAGCTCTGTCATTTCAATGCCATCCTTTCTGCCGAAATAATGATAATACACCGGCACTTTTTCATTTTCATAATGGGCAATGATCTCGTCGAGTTGTACCTTGAATAAACCGTGGTTGGTACTGATCCAGCAAAATCCAAAATGATCGGCAACAAAGCAATGGCAGTACAGCAGGTATTCATTTTTATCTAACGGCATCTCTTTGATCACCCCGTTTTTGTAAACGAAATAGCCATAACCATAACTGCCCCAGAAAATATAGTCTTTATATTTCCATATACTGCCAAAGCAGGCTTCACCGTGGGAATAGATGGTATCCAGTTTATTTGAACTGGTATTAAAACGGAGCAGGCCGCTGCAACCGGCTATGGTCAATATGCCGGGGCTAATCTCCCTGAAATCATACGTGTACACATTACTGGCAGTGGCGGGAAATTGGTAAAGGTATTTTATGCTGTCACCCTGCAACATGCCCACACCTTTATTATTCGCCATATAAGTAATGTTGTTGGACACTTCCACCAATGTTTGCAGGTCAATTTTGTTAAACACTTTGGTAAGCCCTGTGGTTGTATTGTATTGGTGTAAACAATAACCATATTTAGTATCGGTGGCGGTGTACCAGATCAGGTTGCCATTGGTAAACGAAGTGCGGCTGGAAAATTTTTTGTTAATGGGTATGGTGGCAGGATCGTTGCTGTCGCCAATCACATCTCCTTCATTGGTAAGAATATTACCATTGTCTAAAAGAATTTGTGAGAAGTAGGCATTCTTATTTTTGGGGTTGGCATTTTTTCGTTTACGTGGCGTAACCTGGTTCTGGTTTATCACTATGATGCCTTTGGATTCTGTGCCGATGAACAGCAGGTTGTTTTTTTCAGCATAATAAACGGCGGCAATGTTGGCGTCAGCAGGAAGGTCGCCGGTGATAAAACGTGCAGTAACCGTATGATTGGCATAATCCAGCACCCATACTTTACTGTCTTTAATAATCAGTGGTTTTTGTAAACCGGTATTCCAGAACAATTGGCTTGTTCCGCTGCTGAGCTGCAGTACATCATGATCAGCCGCAGCAAAAGAAACAGGCTCTGTTGCAAAGGTAACGGTGTTCAGCAGGTAAGGCTGGTTGTTATTGTCAACAATAAAACAAAGGCTGTCGATCTTAAAAAGGCTGCTGATGTTTTCACGGATGGCAACAGGTTGCGCAGCTGATACCGAATAGCGGTACAGCGTATTCATGAACAACACCAGGCAAGTGGTATCCGACAGGCAAACTAATTTATCTATCGCCGATGCAAAGGCCGGTGCTGCTTTTACTTTTGCATTGAAAAAACTGTCTGAAACAGCAATGAAATAATAGTTGAGAAAAGAACTGTTCAGTGAAGAAGGTTTGGACAAAACAGGTTTATTTTTTTGAACCTGGAAAATATTGCCACTGCCGTCAGAAACAAAAATGGTACCTGCATTATTCTTAACTGCATATACTTGTTTTTCCGGCGTAACGGGGGAGATTTTTTCTTTACTGTACGATTTAAATTCAGCACCGTTAAAACGCACCAGACCACCTTCTGTGATCACCCATAAAAAGCCAGTGCTGTCATCCCACTGTATACCGCGGATGAGATTGGAGGATAACCCATTTTCAGTGGTGTACAAATGCTGGCTGTAGGTTGCTGCCGGTTGCTGTGCATATACGGTACAGCAATATAAACACGATAGCAATAATAAGCACTTCATCATGATGAACCGGCAAACAGGTATTGATATGTATCGGAATGCAGTCAGGTTGTTTCGCAAAAAAAAAGTTGCCGCATTAAGGTACAACAATTGCATTAATAATTCACGCTGTACAGGGTGGCCAGTTCCATCAATTCTTTAATGTTGCTGGCGTTGGTTTTTTCAAAAATCCGGTTTTTAATGGTGGAGATGGTGTTCATTTTCAGGTTCAGGTTCTCTGCAATATCTTTAGTGCCCATGCCTTTTAATACATAATGCAGAATTTCCAGCTCCCTTGGGGCCAGCGCGGTAAACGGGTTTTCTTTCTGCTTGCTCATCACCGGCCTTAATGGTGCTTCGTTGTGCAGGAACTTTTGCAGAATTTGAGTCATCTCTTCTTCACCCACTGTTTTGGATAAGTAATACGTAATGCCATACTGTTTTAATGCCTCGCCATAAATTTCAGCGGGCTGCATGGAAAAGATCAGGATTTGTAAAGCGGGATATAAACGGCGGATGTTGGGAATCACTTCCAGCGTGCTGCCGTCGGTTAATATAATATCCAAAACAAGGTGTGTGTATTTATTCTTCACCAGTTCTCTCATCAGTTCATTGCACGAGCCCACTTCATGAATATCCGTAAAGCCCATGGTAAGCTGCATATTCAGCTTCAGGCCTTTGCGGATCATGCTGTGATCGTCTGCTATCAGAATTTTTGGCGCCATATTATCTCAATATAGTAATTGTTCCCTGTAACACCTGCTTTTGTGCATCATTTAACCGGATGAGGTAAATATATGCGCCTGAAGGTTGCTGAACACCTTTATAAGTGCCATCCCAGGGGTGCGATAAATAATTGTTGCTTTCCAGTATCCTTTCACCATAACGGTTAAAAATGGTTACCACAGCGTTGGGGTATAAGGCCAGCCCGGGCATGCCCCAGGTATCGTTCATTCCATCTCCGTTTGGCGTAAAAGTATTGGGTATAAAAAGTTTGTTAATAACGCTAACCTGTACACTGTCCGTAGCAATGCAGTGGAAAAGCGGGTCTTCCACTTTTAAAGTATAGATAATTGTATTTGCTGTACTGGATACCGGCTGCAGGATATTGGTGGCATTCAAACCGGCAGATGGCGTCCATAAATATTGATACGTACCATTGGGGGTTACCGCAGCATCGAGCAAAACGGATGAACCGGTCTGGATAATTTTATCTGCACCCGCATTTACAACAGGTTGTACATGCACCGTTAATACATCTGTGGCTGGTAAAGAGGGGCAGCCGTTGGCATCGGTAATAACAAGACTGATATTGTAATTGCCTGCGGAAGAAAACGCCCTGCTGAATGGCGGTACTGCTGCACCGGTTCCATTACCAAAATTCCATGCCCATGTTTTAACACCCGTTAATGTTGAAGTAAACAGCACGGGTTTATCCTGGCATACCGTATCTTTCTTTATGCTGAATGAAGCTGTGGGTGCAGGGAAGATAGCAGGTATGGTAACAAAGGCAGTATCGCTGGCGCAACCGCCCGCAGTTACCACCAGTTTTACCAGTACATTGTTTTGTGCAGATGTATAGGGGTGCGTGGTGTTGTTGACAGAAGTATTTTGTTGCTGTGCATCTCCAAAATTCCAGTACCAGTTGGTATTGGGTGCATTGGCAAAGCTGGAATTGAAGGTGATGTTACTACCGGTACACGGCGCACCGCTGTACGTTACTGTAGTAGACGGTTTATTAGCAACAATCACTGTTTTTTGATATACTGCACTGGTGCAACCTGCTACCGATGTTACCGTAAGCGTTACGTTGAAATTGCCGGCAGTGGTGTAGGTATGATAAAACGCATTGTTATTGTTCAGGGTGATGCTGTTGCCATCACCGAAATCATAATGCCAGCTGTTAATAGTGCCATTGATAAATGTGGAGGCATCAGTAAAATGAATCGAATCACCAAAGCAAACATTTTTATCTATGTTGAACTTAGCTGTTGGCCTGCCGCTTACTGTTACCGTTGTATAAGCTGTATCGCTTTCGCAATTATTATTGCTTACTGCTATGAGTTTGATGATATATGTACCGGCAGTTGCATATACATGGGTAAATGGTGTATTGGTGGTTCGTGTCAGCGTATTGCCGTCGCCAAACCAGTATTTCCAGGTAGTAATATTTCCGCTGCTGATGGCAGAAGTATCAGATATGAGCACCGTATCACAAGCGGGTAGTGTTACACCAATTTTTGCAACAGGTTCTGGTAAAATAGAAATGGTTTTGGTGGTATCGCCTGCACAGCCATTATCTGCGTATATCCTGTAACGAATGTTTTGTGTGCCCGATGTGGTAAAACGTTTTTTGGCATCAATAGTAGTTTGTGTTGAACCATCATCAAAATTCCATAAATAATTGCTGATGGTAAAACCATTGGCAATTGAAGTATGTGTAAACGTAACCGTATCTTTTAAACAACCGGCATTGGTAATGGAGAAATCTGCAACAGGGCCGGGCTTTACCACGATGGTTACATCAGCATGTTCTGTTTGGCTGCAGGCTAAAGTAACTGACGTGGTATACGTAACCGGTAATGTATAGGTGCCGGGATTAGCGAAAATAAAATCTTGTTGTAAACTATATACGTAGTATGTACGGCCATTAATAATTTCAGTATTTACCGGCACCGGGCTCATGATCACAGAATCTGTGTTAGGGCTAATGCCTGGTACCTGGCTCAGTTTCCATGTTATGGAGGTGGCAGGAAAACCTACTTTTACAAATAACCGTACCGGGGTCTTGGGGCAGGTAAAGCTGTCAGCATTACCGCTGGTGTTATGGGTGTTTTGAATGGCGCTGTAAGAGTTGAGGTTGTTGATGTTGGTGCCTGCGTTATATCCATAGCTTTCATACAGCCCCAGGCCATACAGTAATGCATTAAAGGCAGAATCGCAGCTGATATTATGAGGTGCCGCCGGGCCAATGAATTTAGCCACCGCAACAGAATAGGATGGAAGATAGGGGTGTGGTTTGATCTGGCTGGGGGCCAACGCAACACCATCAACCCTCAACGATGCAACCGCACTGGTAGGCAAATAAATATTGGCATAAACATACTGAATACCCGAAGAATTTCTGCTGGCAAACAGCGTTACGTTTTTCTGTCCCTGTTCAATCGGGCTTAAAATAAACATTTCCGGGTCGCCTAATCTTGGCGGTGGTGGTGAAGGGCTGCCCACTTCCATCCAGCACTGGTTTTTATTGGGTGTATACTGGGCAACCAGTATAGGCCTGTTGGCCTCATAATAATCCCCGCCGGTGGAGTCCATCGTTTCGTAATAAAAATTATTGATGAGCCCTGTCATCACCACACCATTTCTCTTCACTATTGTTGTTGGGTCAAGCACGCAAATACGGTAATAATTTCTGTTGGTTTCATTGATGTCTGTATTACCATTATTGATGGTATGATACGTAAGGTACCGGGTGCCCCAGGCCTGTGCAGGAAAAATCTGCTGCTGCATCGCCTCTCCGCCATCATTATAACAGAAACGGATACCCCCGGAACCGGAAAACACACCAACCGGATGACAATTGCCATCAGCCCCCTGAACGGAAACGATTTTACTGCCCGTTAGGTCTTTACTGGCTTTATCTGCAGAACTCACTTCTCCGCCGCTGGGCAGATTGGCTTTCCCAAACACGTTATACATTTCACCTTTATTTAGTGTAACCGTATAAGTTTGGTTGGGCAGCCAGCCGTTTTTGGTGCTGTCTGAAGGTGTAATCTCCACTTTGGTATTGTCTTCCGTTGCAATCACAAAAAACCAGCCGTATTCATTGGGCCAGTTCCAGTTTAACGGGCTAACAGAAGGTAATCTTGAATAGCCAAGACGTTGTGAATAATTGACAGAGTAATAAGAGTATCCCCAGGTTTCCACCGGCATCAGCATTGTTGCGGCTGAAAACATAGTGCTGTATTGATGTGCATAAGCAGCAACAGGAACATCACTTACGATGTGAATACCTTTTGTGGATAAACCATCTGAAAGAATCCTTGCATCATTAATGCCGGTTTTGGGAATCTTAATGCTGGCATCGGCAGTATTAGCAGGAATATTTAATGTTTGCGACCATGATGTGCCATTGATCGACACCGTTACTGTGGCCGCCTGTTCCGTGGAAATATAAATGGCGAGTTCCTGCCCGTTGAGGTTGCCGTTTTGATCCTGCACGAAAAAAAATGAATTGAACCCATAACCCAGCCAAAATTCTTTCCCCCTGTTGGAACGGTCCTGTGCAGACGTTCCCCATACTAAAAAAAAGGCGGTAATGAATAAGGCGATGTGTTTCATATCTGTTTCGTACAGCAATATTCAAAATTTTATGAAACAGCACTTGTAGAATTAACTCTACAATCATGGCTTTGAGATTGGATTAATCTTGCTGCTCAAAATTACCTATAACCAAACTAAAAGTCAAACAACATGATCAAGCACTGCTTTGAAAAATGGCACCAGGCCCTTCTTTTACTGGTGTGCACAATCTTTTCAATGTCATCGCTGGCGCAAACGAGTGAATACCGCACGGATAAATGGCGCTTCAGTGACCCCAAACCCATGGGCTTTACCATTATGGACATCCAGTTCTACGACAATAACCGCGGTGTAGCCGTTGGCGCCAATGGCGCTATTGCCTGGACGTCTAATGGTGGTGCCAAATGGAACTATGGGCCATTTACTTTTACAGCACCCAGTGGGTTAAAAACCACCGGTACTTTTGCCGATGTGCATTTTGGTAATGCCACTACTGTTTATGCAGTAGGGTCTAACGGTATGATGGCGAAGAGTACAGATGCGGGTCAAACATGGGGTTTTGTAAATACTCCATTATATGCCAACTCAAAAAACATCAATACGGTTTGGTTCCTGAATAAAGATACCGGTTACATTGCCGGCCAGTTCAATACACCGGATTCTTTACCCAAAATATATTTTACCCGCAACGGCGGCAGCACCTGGGATTCTATTGGTGCACCGGCATCTAACGGTAAAAGCCGTGTAGGGTATATCAATAATGTAAACCTGCCGTCTGTATTATTTGATGTGGATGCAAAAGCCAAAGAGATTTACCGCATCATGTTTATTAATGATTCCACCGGTTATGTATGTGGTTCAGGAAGCCCGTTGTTTCCGAGGGTAGGTTTTTCTGCCAACTCATCCACCTGTTTGCCCACCACGGGTAACCTCACCACCAGCGCACACAGTGCAGCATTGTTATGGAAGATATCCAAAGGCAATGTGGTTACAGACTATTCATTGAGTAAAGAGCGTTTGGGCTATACCGGTATCAACACCAATACGGTTACCTGTACAACATCGTACAACGGCGCAGGGGTTACCCCTTCCCAGCAAACGTATAAAGCCATGACCATCATCAACGATTCTACCGTAGTGATGATGTCATTCAACAATAACACCGTGGTAAAAGTGAATACGGGCAAGAACGACAGTACAGCCAACGTGAATAATCCCGGCACTTTTGAAAAAGGAAAATACACCATCCTGAATTTCCCCTTCCCGCCAAGCGGTGGGCCGAATGCAGGTCCGCCTATTCCGCCGGTGCAGGTTTTACTGGCATCTAACCCTTATAATATAAAGAAAGCAGCCAATGGTAAACTGTATGCCCCTGCCAATTTTGGCGCCATGTGGACATCGGTGGATACCGGAAGAAACTGGGTACGTGAAGCCAGCCTGCCACAGGGAAGAAATTACAGCAGCTTTGCCACCTGGGCCATGGATATTTTACCCAGTGGAAAAGTGGTTACTGCGGGACAAGCTGGTGTTGTAGCAGATTCTGCATCAGGCGGCCAGTTCAACAGCAATTATGTGCTGAACACCAGTACCGGTAACAGGGTGGATTTTGTGGATTGTAATAATGGTATTGTTACCGGCGGCAGTCAAATTGCCTATACCAGCAACGGAGGCCAAACCTGGGTGAATAAAGACCGCCCGGATTTTGCCGCATCTTTCTACAACATCAACGGGTTTCATTTTAACACGCTGAATAAATGTTATTTCGCAGTATCTAACGGTACCCTGTACCAGTCGGTAGACCAGGGCACAACCTTAGACCCCCTGTATTCTGATTTTACTTTCCAGATGAATGATATAAAAGGATTTGGAACTGATACGGTGTATGGTTTGGGTTACAGTGCATTCTCTGTTCCTGCAGCCAGCCGTAAATCATCTTTCTTCCGCAGTACCAACGCAGGCGCCACCTGGTCAACAGTTGATATTGTTGCCAGCACTGCCACACCTGCGTTTACAGCACCCACCTTATCCAAAATGGCATTCCCCAGCCGTAACGTGGGCTATGCCTGCGGAACAAGGAATGGTGTATATAAAACTATTGATGGTGGTTTAACGTGGACAAAGATCAATCCATTCCCCGCATTGAACGAAAATGTAGGCGGTGCATACACTTCCTACACCAGTATTTGCGCACTGGATGATAATACCATTTTTGTATTGGGCAACATCTTTACCACCGCAGGTTTCAAACGTTTATATAAATCAACCGATGGCGGTACCACATGGACAGACATCAGCAATAACATCAACACCTTATTGCCGGTGGGCAATATGCTGTATGTTTTATTCTCTGATGTGAACAATGGTTATGTGTGCGGCAGTAATGTATTATTTACCACCAACAATGGTGGCGCCACCTGGACAATGGATGCAGCCCCTGAAGGCAACCTGCATAATGCCATGGGCTTTGCTCCACGTACAGTACCGGCAGCAATACCCTTTGCCAACAGGAAACTGTTCATTGGCACCCTGTCATTTGGTTCAGGCGTTGCCACCATTATGGAATATGGCGATACCCTGAATGTAAATGTAAACTCGTCTGAAGTGGTAACCAACGCCACCTGTACCAATCCTAATGGCGGCAGTATAACGGTTAATGCTACCGGCGCAATAGCACCATACAAATACAGCATTAATGGTGGTGCATTCCAAAGTTCCAATACCTTCACCGGTTTATCACAAGGGCCACAAACACTAACCATAACCGATGCCTTCTGTGGTACGTTAACTAAAACCATCAACGTAGGGTTTACCGATAATCTTACATTAACCACCAGTAACGATACAACAGTTTGTTCCGGTGCACCGGTACCGTTAGTAGCCACCAGTGCGGCAACCACCTATTCATGGTCGCCGGCAGCAGGCTTATCCAATGCTGCCATCAGTAACCCAACGGCTACGGTAACAGCGCAAACTACATATACCGTAACGGCCAGCCTTAATGGTTGTGTAAGAACAAAGCCGGTTAAAATTGCTATTCTGCCTAACCCAATAGTAAATGCGGGGCAGGATGTAACCATTGTAAGCGGTGATGTAATTGCACTGAACGGATCTTCACCCACCAGCAATGTACAGAGCATATTGTGGAGCCCTGCAACCAGCGTGGTAAGCGGTGTAAATACTTTTACGCCAACCGTTAAACCGGCTACCACCACCACTTACACCATGACGGTGAAAGACAGGAATGGTTGTACATCAACTGATGATGCCATTGTAACCGTTATCCCTTACTGCATCAAAATCATGGATGCCTTTACGCCCAATGGTGATGGTATCAATGATAAGTGGATCGTAACCAGCGGTGGTGCATGTACCACACAGGTAATGGCACAGGTGTTTAACCGTTATGGCGACCTGGTGTACAGCAATGAAAATTACCAGAACGACTGGAACGGAACCTATAAAGGTAAAACCCTGCCCGATGGTACTTATTACTATGTGATCCGTTTTAAACTGATCAACGGAAGTGGTTTGCAACTGAAAGGTGATGTAACAATTTTAAGATAACCTGATAATATAAAACACATGAAACGTTATATAATAACAGCCCTTACAGCAATGTGCGCCGTAACCGTACATGCGCAGCAATTGCAAACATCATCGATGTATGATATGCAGGGCGTATTGCACAATCCTGCCACTGCAGGCATATACGAAAATAATTTTGCGGGAGTTTCTTACCGCAGCCAGTGGGCCAGCATCAGCGGCAGCCCCAAAACAGCAACTGTATTTGGCTCATTCAAATTGCCGCAACAACATATTGGTATTGGTGGATACATCTACCAGGATAAAACCGGCCCCACTTCACGTACCGGTATCGACCTTTCCCTCGCCAAACATATTGACATGGGCGATAAAGGCATTCTTTCTTTTGGATTGGAAACCCGCCTGCAGCAATATGCTATTGATAAAGGCAAATTAGCCACCACATTGGGTAACGACCCGGTGTTAGGAGCCACCGACAGCCGCTTTAAATATGATGCAGGCTTTGGCGTAGCATATGTAAACAAAAAAGTGGAAGTGGGCGCATCAGTATCTCAGCTGGTACAATCCAAACTGAATTTTTACAGTGGTAATTTAACCCGCAGCGAAGAAGCGATGCTGTACCGGCATTATTACATGCACGCCGCCTATCATTGGAATGTGGATGGTTTTACCACCATATCACCCAATGCTATTGTAACCTATTTGCCCAATGCACCGGTGAATTGCCAGGTGGGAGCGAGGTTTGAACATGGTTCAGTATTCTGGTGGGGACTGGGCTACCGTTTCAACCAGAGTTATATGATTTCCGCGGGTGTGAACATCAATAAAAAATTGACCATTGGTTATGCGTATGACGAATATGTAAACCCGGTAAGCAGCTTTGATAACGGAGCTAATGCACACGAAGTTTTAGTAAGGTACAATTTCATAAAGTAGCAGCGTTTTAGTTTATGGTGTAACGGCTGCAGTAATGCAGCCGTTTTTTTGTGGGTGACTCACCCCTTAAAGGGTGAGTCACCCTATATCGGACAGTTCAACGGGAAACTGACAAAAAATTCCCTTGTTTGATGAAGTATTGTTAACTGAATATTTCCTTCAATTCTCTCCAATAGTTAAATTTTTCCACTCCCATATCATTTAGTTTAGAAGATAATAAACCCTTTAGTTCTTTATAATTTTGATGATAAAATTCCGAAAGCTTTATTACTTTCTTTTTACCCTTTATAATGTAGAGGTATTCATAATAACCGCTGTCAGAATGTAGAAATGATATCTGAAAACCATCAATCTCAGAAAACAAATATGACTTTGAAAAACCTAATCCCAAAAAATTACGAGCATTAATATTGTTATCCTGAATTGAAACCTTAATAACTTTTGTTCTAAGTTCTCCCCAAACTAACCATAGGAAAAGAAAAATGAAGAAGATAAGAGATAGTAATGCGGATACTGACTGATGTAAGTTTATTTTTGCAGAAAATATTTTTACAAAGCTAGTGATACTCAAAAGTAAAATGATACTCAAAAGTAGAGGAAGTAGTACCCAAAGCCTGAATTTTGATTGTAGCATTAGAGCTATTTATCGTATGAGTTAACGTTCAAGCATTATGTTGTGGTATTTACTAAACACCCCGCCGGAATTATTGCTGGCTAAAGATACAAAACGCATTGTTTACTTTGTTTTTCAGCATGATTTTTCCATTGGAACTGAGGCCCTCTCCGCCGCCGCCTGGTTTTTAACCAGCGGCGTACGCATATAATCTCATTTATTTTCGTACATAGCTTTTCTCCCAACTTAAATCCCCTCAGCATCCAGGGCACATACTACAATCGTATCCATTATAATCATTCAATAACGTGTTCCTGAATTACTTTATTTTAATTACATGCCATTGATGGTATTGTTACTCCAGGCTGTTAGTAAGTTAATGTATTACGGCTAACAGTAGCGACAGCACAATATTTAAAATCAATTTGAATTTACGAGGGTGTACCCATCCAGGTCATCACTATTATGATTGGCTTTTATAGATAGCACAAAATTAAAACCAGCCAATAATTTGGCAGAACGTTGATGGTGCGTATGTGTAAAGGCAACGATTTTTTTAAACTGCAATGTTTCAAAAGCGTAGGCAATAACTTTTTCTGCTGCTTCTCTCATTAAACCCTGCCCCTGAAAGGAAGTCATCAGTTCATAACCCATTTCGCAAGTGTTATTGTCAGCCGAAAAATCATACAGGCAAATAGTGCCGGCAAACGCACCAGTTTCAGTCAGTGTAATAGCCCAGTAAACGGAAGTATTACACTTAATATTTTCATTCACTTTATTGATAAAGGCCAAAGCCTCTTCAACAGACGCGGGAACTTTTCTATCCAGGTATTTATTGACCTCAGGGTCTGAACGTAAATCAAAAATGCTTTGCTGGTCATTATTTGATAATTGCCTTAACGTTAATCTTTCCGTGATCAAAATTGGGAAGGGGGTAAAATTATACTTCATCATTTGGTTAAAAATATTGTATTCAATTTATTACAGTAACTTATTCTGTTGCAGCAATAAGGTGATGGGAGTAAAGGTCTGTCAATCTGCAATATCCCTTACAAAAACTTTAGTGCTGTCCAATGAAGTCCAGATGGTTTGGATATTGCTGCTCCCGTATGTTGCGTATTCAAAAACCATAATGCTGTCACCAAGTGTTGCGGGATTAAACCAATCAGGCATTCCGGTACCGGTATTTCCTGCATTCCATTGCGTTGCCGGTAGTTTTTGAAATGTAAACCTGTGCCGGGATAAAATACGTGTTAATTCTTCGGGGCAGGTGTTAAACTGTAAACAAATAGCGTAGTCAATTTTTGGAACCACCTGGTCTTGTTTGTTCAGCACTTTTACACAGTCAAACTTGCTTTTCCCAAACAGCGCATCGTAAATTTCGTCCCCGCTTCTTGGTTTCAATGAGTTGGTAACGGCGTGATACGATTTGCTGATGAACCGGTAACCTGTAAATCCGGAAAGTAATAAAAATGAAATGAAAGCAAATAACGACACCCGTTTCAGGGTTTTATTTTTTTTGATAACTCCTGAGATCAATGCTGCCAATGTAAATATAAAGATTACTCCTGCTGCAATTATCAATAAGATTATTTCTTTCATGTTTTGCTTTGATTCTACTTAAACTTAAAAAAAACGGAGAATAGATTTATCGCTCCAATGTATTGCCAATGCGTTGTTGCCTTCAGTTGTCAGCCTGGCATTCCGTCGTAGAAACATTTCCATATTAATTCATTAGCGAATACTATTTTCTCATGAGTTACCGGATGGATAAATACCAGGTATTTTATTAAAACGCTGATATCCGGCCAATCAACTTTGTTTTCCGGGGATGTAAAGCCAATATACATTCTACCAGTCTGCGGTCTTAACTTGCTTGTGTAATGAGGATGCTTGTAGTCGCCCATATCAGTGCAAATGTTATCTAATGCAGCATCGAGACTATCATATACCAATAGTTCAATTGCTTTTGACGGGTTTACACTATCAATGTAAATTTCATAACACTTGTTAAGTTTAACATCGAATAAATGGGGATTGATACGAAGAATATATTTCTTGCTGACAAGTTTGTACGTCCCCCAGGTGCAACTTGTTACATTTCTGACTTTAACATCCTGAGTTGCTTTTACAGTGTCCAGGCCAGTGAAACATAAATTAAATTTTATGAGTTTTAGAGGAATTAATGTGTCTGGTGAATGGTTTTTTGGCGGCTGTGCAGATAGCGATATTGCAAATAAATTCAGGGCACAAAAAAATGATACTATTGAAACAAATTGCTTCATTAAAATGGAAAGTAATACTCAAATATACCGCACAAATTTAATCCACGCTAAACAAACCCTGCAGACTTTCAACAGCCATTGTGCCGCCTTTGGGTATTGCTGAATGGTTGCCTGTGCAACCAGTAATTCTGTAGCCTGCATCATTGCTGTGTATGCCTTCGCCCCCGCATTATAAACTACATTACAGGCAGTGTTTATTGAACCTATTCCTGAACATACTCCTAAGGCTGCAACCGCACAGCAGTGAGTATAAGTGTTTTCTACAAAGCCCACTGCGGGAATATTGTGTAGTGGTCATCAGGCATTGAAGATCAAACAACAAACATTAAACACCAAACCTGAAATACCCAATGTTCAACATCAAATATTATGTGTCAGCAATCATCCATCGCATCCGTACGGACACCGCCGTTCCTTTGCCTTTCTCACTTTCAATGTGCAGGGTGGCATCCATCGTTTTAACCAGGTCTTTAATGATCAAATAACCCAGGCCGTTACCTTTCTTCTTGTCTACATTGGCAGAAGAAATAATAAACTGGTCCGCCATAATATTGCGTATCTGTTCCGGCGTCATGCCCATACCTTCATCGGTAACGGTAACAGTAAGGGTATCGGCGGTACGTTCAGCACTTACAGTAATGGTGCTTTGTTCAGAAAAATTAATGGCATTGGTTAATAAATTATACACTAATATTTTCAGCGGCTCCATAAATTGATACGCCATCCATTCTTTATCAATAGTATTAGCAAGGGTAATTCCTTTTTGTTTGGCCAGCGACTGTAAAATACCTGTAACGTTGTGTACCGTTTCATGTACGTTAAAGTATTCTTTAGCCAGCCTGCGGTTTTCATTCTGGTATTTGATCCAGTTTAAAATATTGGTGGCCAGCAGCTGCAGTTCCTGCGATGTATTGGCCATTTCCCGTATGGCTTCATCCTGCATTTCATCGCTCATCAGTTTTCTCTTATCCACCAGTTTGTTGCCTACCACTGTAACAAATTTCAGCGGTGTAATCACATCATGGCTGATGATGGAGATCAACCGCGATTTAATCGTGTTGTTCTTTTCCAGTATTTCATTTTGCTGTATCAGGGCCTTTGTTTTTTCAGCAACAATATTTTCGAGTTTCTTTTGCCGCAGTTTATATTGCCGGGTACGGAGGTGAATAATGAACCAGATGACCCCTGCCAACAACAGCAAGTTGATTCCATAAAACCACCATTGCTGGTACCATGGCGTGCGGATGGAAAATGTAATTTCCTTTATGCTGTAATTGCCGGCGCCAAAACCATTCAGTTTCCTGATTCGTAAAGTGAAATGCCCGGGATGTAAATGAGTAAGCCGGAGCTCGTTATAATTATTTGAATTGAAGGGGATCCATGTTGAGGTGTCATTTAGCTGGTAATATAAATAGATATTATTTTTGTGGCACCAGGCAGAAAGCCCGAATTTAAAAGTTATGTCTGTTACATCGGGTGATAACGGAGTGGAATAAAATAAATCCGGGTTTACAGCCTTATCGTCAATAATGATATCATCGGCAAACAAAGGCCCGGTGGGTTCCAGTGGGTTAGCATCAGCGGGATCCACCCATAATAACCCGTCAACAGAAGGGAAAGAAATGACACCATTTTTCATAGTCACTGCACAAGGTGTACAACCTCCGTTTAATTCCACCATTTCAACCCCGTCCTGTTTTCCGAAATGATGATAATATACAGGAAGAGAGGGGTTGTCAAAATGTGCCAGTATATCAGAAAGTTTTGCTTTAAACAACCCTTTATCTGTACTGATCCAGCAAAACCCAAACTGGTCTTTTACAAAACAATGGCAATATAAAAGGAATCCGTTTTTATCAACAGGCATTTCCATGATCTTACCATTTTTATAAATCAAATAGCCAGCACCGTAACTGCCTATGAAGAAATAGTCTTCGTACTTCCAAATATTATCAATGCAGGTGCTGCCTTTTTTATACAGGGTATCTATCTTATGGGTAAGTGTGTCGTACAGCAGCAATCCCCTGCATCCTAAAATGGCTAGTTTGCCTGATTTTAATTCGGTAAAATCTATTACCCGGGTTCCTTTTTCGTTATCCGGATATACATATTGATATACCATACTGTCGCCCTGCAGCAACCCAACGCCTTTAATATTCGATAAAAATATTTTTTCGCCAATCTTTAAAACCCTTGTTACGTGGTTAATTTTATTAAACGAAGTCGTTTCACCGGTACTGTAATCATATTTCTTAAAACAGTAGATACCTGTTTTTTCATCATAAGTGGTGTACCATAAAAAACGGTTATTATCTGTAAATGAAATACGGTCGGCGAATTTGCCATTTACGGGCAGGCGGGTAACATGTTCAGGATTTGTTCCAATGATATCGCCCTCGTTAGTGAGTATATTGCCATCATTAAGATCAATCTGCGAAAAACAACTGAGTTTGGTGTTTACTTTTACACCGGATTTTTTCATAGGAGTTGTGTATAATGGGCTTAGTACCAAAACGCCATTGTATTCCGTTCCAATAATCAGCAGCCTGTTAGTATTGTTATAGTAAAGACAGGATATATCTGCACCGGGAGGTATTGTATCGGTAATTAAATGGGCAATGATTTTGTTATTACTGAAATTAAGAAACCAGGCCTTATTTTTTTTTACTATAACCGGCATAGGCAGGCCGGGGTTCCAAAACAGCCTGAAATTATTGTCATTCTTTTGAATGAAGTCATCATCTTTACTTTCCAGTTGTAACGGTACTGTGGTCAGTGTTGAGGTATTCAGGAGGCCGGGCCGGTTGTTGCTGTCCAGTATGAAAGTATTATCCCCTATTTTGAATATGAATTTGCAGGTATTACTGACCAGTTCAGGCTTTTTATCAGATAATGAAAACCTGTATAAACCGTTAAAGTATTCAATCAGGCATGAGGTGTCACTTAAGCGGATAATATTATCAAACGGAGAAGGGAAAACCGGGGGGGATGCTGCTTTTGATTTCCATAAAGTATCGGATACACTGCATAGTGAGTAGTTGATCAGTGAAGGGTCGGTAATTTCTGCATTATATAAAACAGGCTGGTTGTCTTTTACAGTATAAATATTTCCGCTGCCATCAGAAAGCAATATTTGGCCACCTTCTCTTTTTACTGAAAGCACACCACGAAGCGGGGTGCCAACAGGTTTTCGTCCAAAAGAATAGTTTTTACACTCAATTCCGTCATAACGTACAATCCCGACTTCAGTTACAATCCATATAAAGCCTGTTTTATCATCCCATTGCATACCCCGTATTGCATTTGAGGGTAAACCAGTTTCTGTATTGATTTTTTGAATGCCATATGCGGTATTGCTTTGGGCAAAACATGGTATTCCAAAACAAACAGAAAGAATTATACTGGTACAAAGTGTACCCATATTTTTGAATTCAATTCGAATGGTACCCAGGGCATTTGATAGCGCTATCATTTACGGGCAGTTTAATTAGTGGATTTTATTTTTCGATTTACTGCGATTAATAGCTAAGGTTATACAGCGCAGCCAATTCCAGCAGTTCTTTTGTATTGCTTACTTTGGTTTTAAACATGATCCTGCTTTTAAGTGTTGAAACAGTGTTCATCTTCAGGTTCAGGGTTTCAGCAATATCTTTCGTGCCAACGCCCCTCAGCATATAATGCAGAATTTCCAGTTCGCGGGGGGAGAGGTTGGAGAACGGGTTTGTTTTATAATGCTGGCCATGCGGCAAAGCGGAAAAATCATTTTCCAGGAACTGCCGTAATACATGGTTCATCTCATCATCATCCACACTCTTCGGCAGAAAAAACCTGATGCCGTACTGCTCCAGCGCAGTACCATAAATCGCTTCAGGCAACATGGAGAAAACCAGTATGCTGATTTTCGGGTACAGGCTGGTAATGTTGGGAATCACTTCAAGCGTGCTGCCATCGGCCAGTATAATATCCAGGATGATGTGCGTAAAATCATGAAGCCGTAAAGCTTTCATCAGGTCGCTGCAGGTAGCCACTTCAGTAATATCAGTATACCCCAGCGATAACTGCAGGTTAAGTTTAAGCCCTTTCCGTATAAGGCTGTGATCGTCTGCAATAAGAATTTTAGGTGTCATATAAATAGTTTAATAGTCAGCTGTAAAGTGTTGTTTTCAGCGCAGCAGTGGCGGGCTTTATCAGGAGTCTGCAGCAGCAGCAAAAAAAAGCAGCCACCTGATGTTTATGGATCAGTATGGCTGCAATGAGCGTGGATATTGGATATTGCAGGCTTGTTTCGCACGCGGCCGTTTAATGCAGGATGTATGCATGGGGCAGCCGGAAGCCCTTGTATGATAAAAAAACAAATCAATCCCGGGATGTGGTTTACGGTCATAAAAACAGGTCAGATGTTTTGAGTATCCCTATTGCTGTTGCACTGAACATGCAAAGCAATAAAATACAAACATGGCTAACGGTTATTATAAACGTAAATATAAGTCCATTTTGTATTCTTTTACTTAAAATCTAAAAAAAAATATTTATGCGGGACAGTTAGTTATGTAAAAAGCCGTCGATATAGTAATAATTCATGTTGTGTTTAATGAAGTTGGCCTGTACCCGGCAGCGGGATGCTGATTCTCCATTCCACCCCCGCCATTCCATTTTCAATAAGCGTATCCGCAGTTACTGCATGGCTGGTGCGCTTATTGCCGGTGCTGGTTAATTGTAATCTTTTAGTGGTTAAAGCCTTCGCATCTTTAATGGCATCCGGCAATGGCATACAGCTGTAAGGTGTGGCTGCCATCAGCGATTTTACAGTAATAGCGAGTGACCGTTCCTGTTCCCTTACGCTTATTGCAATATGCCCATGCTGTATTTCAGCAGCTTTCATCACTGTGATACAACTTTCCAGGACGGGCTGCAGCAGCATGGCGGGCACATCAATGCCAATAGTGTCCGTTTCATTGTCCACATTAATATGGTAGTCAAATAACCCGGGCATGATCATGCATTGCGTGCGCAGGTATAATTCAGTAAATTCAAGTTCAGTTTCCAGTGTAGAAGTAATGGCGCCGGAAATATCCATGGCCTGCCGCAGGTAAACAGAAATTTCCCGCATGGCTTTAATAGCCTGGTCATTGCCGGAATGATTTTGAATTAACCGGCTTACATACGCAAAGCTTTGCTGTATAAAACGTGGATTGAGCTGTGTGTTCAACACTTTCAGCTTGTCAGCAGCAATTTGTTTGGCAGCCAGTTGTTTCAGGGCGTTTCTGTGCCAGTTCCACACCATCCAGGTACGTGCAATAAAAATGAGCAGTATAATGATACCCGGTACAAGTACATTGCGGAAGGGCTGCATCCCGTTGTTTACCGCAGCCACCGGTGTGTTAACCGTAAATACATCCTGCTGAAAAGTGTAATGCAACAGGGAAGAAAATTCCATAGTTAAAGTATTGCTTTCAACTGCCGTATTATTTTGTGCAGCAGTTGCAGCATAAAAAGCAAAGCAGCAAATCAATACTGTAAAGAGGCGTTTCATGTTATGGTCAGTTTAACTGTTGAACAGGAAATTGTATGATAAACGCTGAACCGTTTTTTTTGTCTGTGCGGTTTTGTAATACTGCATTTACTTTACCGGCATGTTTTGGATGCACTGCAAGCAGTAATCTTTTCCCAGGCATAGCAACACCTTTTGACTTTCGGGTGAAATAACCGATTTTATCTTTACTCCAATCATCTTTTAATCCGCGGCCATTATCTTTTATGCTGATGGTAACGATGTTATCTTTACAATCAATATTGATGGCAATAAACCCTTCATATTGAATTCCGTTAAAACCATGTTTAATGCAATTTTCAATTACAGGCTGCAACAGCATATGGGGCACCATTATCTGCCTGAGATTAGTGGTGGGTAAAACAAAAAAACCATAGCTGAATTGTCCTGGGTTCATACGCAACTGAATATCCATATACTGCCGGGCATTTTCAAGTTCTTCCAGTAACGGTACCATGCTTTGCTGATCATTGCCCAGCGTTCTTTTAAGATAAGCGCCAATATCATTAATTATGGCCAATGATTTTTCCGCCGTTTTGTTTTTGATATTGCCAATAACAAATTCGAACATGTTTTGAATAAAATGCGGATGAATACCTGCGTTGGCAGCCTGTATTTTAATGTCCTGTTCATCCTGTTTCAGTTGCAGCCTTATCGTTTTCATTTGCACATATAATCTGATGCAACTTCTTACCAAAAAGAATGCTATTGCCATTTCTGCAGCATAAATGCATAGTAAGAAATCAGGGAAGATGCTTAATTCCGGGGTTAACAAAATTTGTAAATGCCTGTTCATAAAATAAGGTAATGGTTTGTTTCACGTTTAAATCCATAACAAAAGTGAAAACTTTACAGAAGAGTGAGTGTAGAATTACGTCTACCGGCAAAAAATAATTACTGATGAACGTTTTCTTACAGGCAAATACCGGTTGCCGGCACAGGAAAATAATTATTTTAAGAAAATTCTTAAAATTTCAAAAAATATTGAAAATTATGTATCTTTGCGCTGTCTTAAATCACCGATTATGAAACTCATTATTATCGGGGGCGGATTTGGCGGGCTCCGGTTGGCCCGTAACCTCAGTAATAAACCCGGCTTCGACATTATAGTAATAGACCGTTTTAATTTTCACCAGTTTCAACCATTGTTTTACCAGGTAGCCACCGCAGGGCTGGATGCGAGCAATATTTCTTTTCCACTACGGAAAGTTTTTCATCATAGTAAAAATATCCGTTTCCGTATGGCAGAAGTACAAAGCATCCATTCAACCCATCAGACTGTTGTTACAAACATTGGCGATTTTGAATATGATGCATTGGTTATTGCCACAGGAGCAGACACCAACTTCTTTGGCAATAAAAATTTGATGAATCATGCATTGCCCATGAAAAGCACACTGGAGGCTTTGCAACTGCGCTATAAGTTGCTGCAGAATTTTGAACAGGCATTGAATTGTAATGATGATACCGCGCTATTGCCTTACATGAATATTGTGGTAGTGGGTGGCGGCCCAACAGGCGTGGAACTCAGCGGCGCCATTGCCGATATGAAACGGTATGTATTGCCCAAAGATTATCCTGAACTGGATTTCAGTAAGATGAAGATTTACCTGCTGGAAGGTACTAACCGTACACTGGCAGCCATGAGTAATAAAAGCAGTGAACAATCGCAACGCTACTTAGAAAAATTAGGCGTAACTGTGGTTACGAATGCCTTGCTGAAGGATTATGATGGTGAAACAGTAACCCTGCACAATGGTGATACCATACCAACTAAAATGGTTATTTGGGCAGCAGGTATTAAAGGCAATGTACCGGCAGGAATTGACAACACATTAGTAGCAAGAGGAAACAGGATAAAAGTTGACCGGCACTGCAATGTGCAGGGTTTAAAAAATGTTTATGCCATTGGTGATGTAGCTTATATGGAAGAACCAGGCTGGCCTAACGGTCACCCGCAGGTGGCGCCCGTAGCAATGCAGATGGCAGATACGGTAGCGCAAAACCTGCGCCGTATTGAGATGAGAAGCAGTGAAAAATTACAGGAAGAGTTTGTGTATAATGATAAAGGCAGTATGGCTACAGTGGGCAGGAACCTTGCCGTGGTGGACATGCCCAAACCTAAATTACATTTCGGTGGTTTTTTGGCCTGGATGATCTGGATGGGATTGCACCTGATGCTGATACTGGGTGTAAAGAACCGCTTTTTTGTATTTTGCAACTGGCTGTATAATTATTTAACGTACGATCAGAATTTGAGGTTGATATTCACCAGGCGTCAGGACGGTTTGAAACCGTCAGACGCCTGAACGGGTACTCCCGGAAACGGTCAGACGTGGACGTCAGACCGCGTGGAGACTTCGCCATGGTCTGACGTCCACGTCTGACCGCGTGAAGTCTTCGCCATGGTCTGACGTCCCCGTCTGACCATGTAAAAAACGCTTTACTATGCCTGTAACATTTCTTTCTGCTTATTGGCGCAACCTGATAATGGCTAATTATATTGTTGATCCCGCATTACTGCATCCTTATCTTCCTGCGGGAACAGAACTGGATCATTATGATGGTAACACTTATGTAAGCCTGGTGGGATTTATGTTTGAACAAACAAAATTGCTCGGTATTCCTGTTCCTTTGCACCGCAATTTTGAAGAAGTGAACCTGCGGTTTTATGTAAGGTATAATGATAAGGGAAAATGGAAAAGGGGAGTTGTGTTTATAAAAGAAATTGTGCCAAAGCATGCCATTACTTTTGTTGCCAATACAATTTATCATGAAAAATATCAAACTATGCCGATGCGGCATAGTATTACAAATACTCAGGATGAAATGCAGTTGGAATACGAATGGCAATGTAGTGGAATATGGAATCATGTAATGGTTGTAACAGGTAAACAGGCCTTACCCATGATAACCGGCAGCGAAGCATATTTTATAGCAGAGCATTACTGGGGCTACAGCCGTTATAACGAAAGCGTAACTTATGAATATGAAGTGAAGCACCCGGAATGGCAAATCTATCCGGTAAGAAGATACAGTATTGATTGCGATTTCAAAAAAGTATATGGTGATGGTTTTGGATTTTTAAGTGATACACATCCCAGCAGTGTTTTTGTTGCAGCAGGTTCAGCCATTCGTGTAATGGGTAAACGGAAAATAGGTTAAGTTTTAAGATGCGTTAAGACCGCGTGAAGTCTTCGCCATGGTCTGACGTTCCCGTCTGACCATGTTTTCAAGATCATGGTGCTGCAAGCGCCTGAGCAATGAAAAATTCCTGATAGGCTGACATCCTCGTTTCACCATGTTCACAAAACTTCAGCACTTACTTAAACCGTTTCAAAAATGCTTTCGCCCTTACCTTAAACGCCGCCGTTTGATTGGGCAATTGATCTTCTATCAATAATTTTACTTCAGGAATAATATCCGGGTATTGTGCGGCAAGATTGCCGAGCACAGTTAATGAAAATGCTTTAATGGCCACCATTTCATTGGGGCTTTCTAAAAAGCGAAAACAAATATCCATTACTGTGCCCTGGTATTTTTTGGGGATGTAAATATCCTGCATCAGCCGTATACTGTTGCGTTTAACCGCATTATGCAGGTTGGGTTGCTGCAGGTTTTTTAACAGCGCATTCCAGTGTTTGTGGATGAATTGCGGATGTGCCTGCACGCAGTAGCTGATGGGCCATGCAGCACGCTGCACCACGCGGTACTCATCGGTTAAAAATAAATGGAAGAGGGCATCAAACTTTTCCTGCGATGCGTTTACCCAATCCACAATACGGATGCACTGTGCTTTGGAATGTTCTTTTAAAATTTCATTGCGGAGGTTAAAGGCAGGCACAACTTAAATAATTTTATTTCAAATTCAATTGTGCAAAATAAGGATGTTCGGGGTTTACAATCAGTTCCTGCCTCCTGGGATGAATCAGCACATCCATTTCTTCCATTGGTATAGCACCCAGTAAAGGTTCATTATCACCTGGCAATATTACGGCATTGCATACTGCTGTCCGGTTTTTGAATTTAACTGTAATAGGCCCCACTACATCATGTTCTGCAATGCTGCCATCGGCCATAATACTTTTTCTTTTTTCAATAAATGGTATTTGTAACTGACCCTGGATTGTTTCATTAATGGCCATCATATAGGCGCCACTATCCACTACCATGCTTACATGCATGCGTTTAACTTCATCAATACTCAAATAATTCCGTCTAACCATTTCGAGGTCTCCGGAATTAATCAATTCAATATCTGCATATACCATTCCCATAGAATATTTTTATTTCAAATGTACTGCTTTTATTCAGTACTAAAAACTGATCCAGTTCATCTGCCACTTACCATTACCATATTCAACAGCGGGTAAAGGAAACTTTACAATGTTCAGAATATCCAGCGCAATACGAATGCCCTTCTTTTTAGTTTTAATTTTTGACAAATCAATATCCGGTGCCAAATACCATTGGCGGTAGCGTTTAATATCTGTGCGGTTGAAGGTGATAGTACCATTAGCATCTGTTGCAATATTATTTACCGCACCAAACATGCCTTCAGCACCGGTGCCCACAGCAACCTGTAACCATCGCGGACATTTACTCTGCGGAAAAAATGATTTGATGTTGAAACTCAGCCAATACGTTTGCCCGTTATAATCTTTTAAAAAACGTTCAGCCGTGCTGGTGCCGAAAATTTTATCACTGCGCTGGTTTAGTTGCGGGTCGCTGTATTTTTTACGGTGAAAAGAAAATTTATATTGAATGCGCTGTTCATCCCAGGCCAGCTCCTGCGCAACAAATAAACCGCTGCCGAAAATATTGGCGCCAAAGTCGCCCCAGCTCCAGCCCCATTCGCTGGAAAAACCATCCAGCGTTTCAATCACCGTTTGGTAAAATGCGCCGCTCATTCCACCAATCCATATTCTTTTTTTGCGGTCAATACCGGTCCACCGCCATAATTCCATGCTGGCCTTACTTTCAGCGTATGCACTGTACGCATGGCCGATCTTATCAATCTGCTGCCATTCAGGAAAATCGTTGAAGAAATGAAAGTTCGACTGCGGATAATTTTTATACCACGCATCATACAAACCCACCATGGCACCACTGTAGCCAATAATATTGGCAGCAGCAATAATCTTCACCCGTTTTTTTATTTGCTGTTTGCTTAATGCAGCAGTATCGTACAGCATATTGCCGGCTGCATAAGCAGCAGCAGGCTTAGTGTTATTGCCAAGTGTAAAATAATACAGAGCAGGTTTGGGTGCAGGAGTCATTGTAATGCCAGCACTGTCCTGCGCCAAACCAGTAGCGGCAACTGCCAGCAACAAAAGAAACAATATCAACCGTAAAGGAAAAAAGCTGCGCTGCAAACAGGAATGTTGGGGTGCAATACATTTCATCGTACTGCAAAAATAAACCTAACATTTGTTAATCAGTTACGAAATGCAGCAACAGTTGACCCCAATACACCATACTAAACCATCCGAACGAATAAAAATAACCAAAACAAATTGTACAATTTTGCGCTATTAAAACCCGAAACGATTATTTTTGAACTATATAAAAATTGCTCAATATGGAAGCGACTACACAAAAGAAAATCAACGACTGGTTAAGTGGACATTACGATCAATCTGTAAAAGATGAGATCACCCGTTTGCAAAAAGAAAATCCTGCAGAACTGGAAGATGCATTTTACCGCAATCTTGAATTTGGTACCGGTGGGTTAAGAGGGATAATGGGTGTGGGTACCAACCGCATGAATAAATACACCGTGGGTATGGCCACACAGGGTTTTGCCAATTATTTAAAACAATCCTTCAGCGGTGATATTAAAGTGGCGATAGCGCATGACAGCCGCAATAACAGCCGTTTCTTTGCTGAAACAACAGCAAATATTTTTGCTGCCAATGGCTGTAAAGTATTTTTATTTGAAGCGCTGCGCCCTACACCGGAATTAAGTTTTGCCATCCGCCATTTAGGGTGCCAGGCAGGCGTGGTATTAACAGCATCTCACAATCCTAAAGAATATAACGGCTATAAAGCGTACTGGAACGATGGTGCACAACTGGTACCGCCACACGATAAAAATGTAATTGTGGAAGTGGAAAAAATTGCCGGTGTGGATGAAGTGCAGTGGACCGGTGGCGAAGCCAATATTTCCCTTATGGGTAAAGAAATGGATGATGCGTACCTGGAAATGGTGAAAACATTATCCGTATACCCGGATGTATGCGCCAAACAACACGATTTGAAAATTGTGTACACGCCGATACACGGTACCGGTATTACGATGGTGCCCAAAGTGCTGGAACGCTTTGGCTTTACCAATGTAAGTATAGTGGAAGAACAAAGTACACCTGATGGCAATTTCCCCACGGTAGTATACCCCAACCCTGAAGAAAAGGAAGCAATGAGTATTGGGTTGAAGAAAGCGCAGGCTTTGGATGCGGATATTTTGCTGGGCACCGACCCCGACAGTGACCGTGTGGCCATTGGTGTAAAAGATAATAACGGAGAATGGGTGCTGATGAATGGCAACCAAACCGCAGTATTAGCCTTTAACTATATGATAGAAGCCCGTAAAGTAAAAGGTATAGCGCAACCGAATGACATGGTCATTAAAACCATTGTAACAACAGATATGATTGATGCCATTGCCAGGGCTAATAACGTGGCCTGCTATAATGTGCTCACCGGTTTTAAATGGATTGCATCTATGATCAAAGAAAAAGAAGGCAAAGAAAATTATGTGATAGGCGGTGAAGAAAGTTTTGGTTTGATGATAGGCGATAAAGTGAGAGATAAAGATGCCATCAGCGCTGTAGCATTGTTAAGTGAAATGGCCGCGTATGAAAAAAACAAAGGCAGGACTTTATTTGACAAGATGATTGACATGTACCTGCAATACGGTTTATATAAAGAGGCATTGGTGAGCATCACCAAAAAAGGAATGAATGGTGTAGCCGAAATTAATGCCATGATGAAAGAATACCGCGATAACCCACCCACGCAATTAGATGGCGTAGCGGTTTCAGAATTGCTGGATTATGAAATGCAGGTGGGTAAAAATTTATCCACCGGGCAAAGCTGGCCCATCACATTACCCAAAAGCAATGTGCTGCAGTTTGTACTGGCCGATGGCAGCAAAATATCGGCACGGCCCAGCGGTACGGAACCTAAGATCAAATTTTACTTTAGTGTGAAAGGTACTTTGAACAGTGTTGCGGATTTTAGTACTGCACAAAAAGCACTGGATGATAAAATAGCACGGATTGTTATGGAGATGAAATTGAAATAATTGCCCGAAAGCTTTTTGTCTTATAGCAATAAATGTATATTTGTTTTGTAAAACGATATACCTTCATGTCATTCAAATATTCAGGTTTTATCAGTTACCGGCACAACGATTCGGATAATACATTCTTCGTTAACCTGAAGAATTTTATCTCATCCGAAATATTTAAAGTTACCAATAAGCCTAAATCATTTTACGATGCGGAATCTATTGATTGGGGGGTGAACTGGGATGATAAAATTTATAATGGCATCGGGGAATCTTTTTTCTTTATACCGGTTTGGTATTATCATTACCTGAACGAAGCCAATCTTTGGTGTGCAAGGGAATTGTACCATGCACTGCAGGTAGAACAAATTATCAAAAGCAATTTGTCAGCACAGGATAGTAAGGAATTCTTTTTCATCTTTCCATTAATTTACCGGGGCAATACAGATCTTATCCCGGAATGTTTTTCTAAAAAAAGCGCAAAATCGCTTCGCAATTTCGAAACAGATATCCTGAATAAAAAAATAACCACCCGGTTAAATAATTTCAGTAACGATATTTATGATACGCTGATGAAACATTTCCTGATACTGGACAAGTATCCAGCCGTTGATTTCCAGGCTATGTTTAATGCTATTCCAAGGCCAACAGACGCAGAGATCATAGACTGGATCAGGGAACAAAAAAAACAGATTAACGAAAAAGAAGCGAAGCTGCTTCCCGTATTAGTAAAAAATGGAGAGTAGTACAACAAATACTGTTGATAGAAAAGGGCAGACGATTACTTTTTACTCTTATAAAGGGGGAGTGGGCAGAAGTATGGCTTTGGTAAACATTGCCTGCCTGGCAGCGAAAGAAAATAAAAAAATTTTATTGATTGATTGCGACCTGGAAGCTCCGGGTCTGCACCAGTTTTTTAAAACCAATGACGATGCAGCGGGTTTTGTTGATTTGATTTCGGATGTTGATGAATGGATCAGTACCGAAGCCAATAATAATGAAGAAGGGTACTGCCGGTTCATGGCAGAACGTTTTCATGAATACGTTGCAGCAAATGTGAATCCTGTTATTGCAGGTGTAAAAACCTTTAATAACAGTATGGATCAAAACAGTTCATTCGATCATACTGTAAGCATAGACCTTATTAAAGCAGGTAAATTTGATAAAGGCTATTCAGAAAAACTGAATAAACTGAACTGGATAGGAATATATAAAAAAGCACCTGCCTTCTTCCGCACTTTTGCGTATTGCCTGGAGAAGGAGTACGATTATATTTTTGTAGACGCCCGTACAGGCCTTGCCGATACCAGCGGCATTTGCACTATGCTGATGCCCCAGAAACTGGTATTGGTTTTTGCACTCAACAATCAAAATATTAATGGTGTGCTGGATGTGGCCAGCCAGGCCATTGAATACCGTTTTTCATCGAGCGATTACAGGGACTTGCAGGTTTTCCCGCTGCCATCACGAATTGAAAACTCTGTAAATCCTTATTTGCCGGAATGGATAGAGATCTACAAGAATAAGTTTCAAACACTGTTTACAGAAAAATATCAACTGGATCAGTGTAATCTTTCTGCTTATTTCGACCGTAGTTTTATACAGTATTATGCCATCCATGCCTATGGAGAAAATATACCCGTACTTACAGAGCCAACGGCCAGCAGTAATTTCATTTCTTACAATTACAATAATTTTTATACCGTATTAAAAACGAACATCCCTCCCTGGGAATTCATCAGTGATGAAGATGCGAAGAAGAACGAAAGAAAAGTAAATGAATTATTCAATGCAGGATTAAATTTTTATTACAAAGGCATCATTGATAAAGCCATTGAACAATACAATAACGTTTTAGCCATTAACCCCGGCCATGTGGATGCGTATGTGGAAATCGGTAATAGTTATTTTAAAAATAAAGAATACGATAAAGCCATATCTTATTATGAGCATGCCATCAGGCTGGATGCTGCGTCAAATAATGCCTACCAGGGAATGTCTGCCTCCAAATCACAACAGGGAAAGTATGAAGAGGCTGTAGCTTTTGCCAGTACTGCGATACAATTGAAGGCCGACATTCCAGACTATTATTTTAACAGGGGTGTGGCCTGGATTGGATTGGGGAAGTTTGAAAACGCCATAGCTGATTTTGACCGGAACTTAGCATTGAACGCCTCAGATTCAGAAGCGTATGTAGAAAGGGCAAGATGTGCTTATTATTTAATGCAATACCAAAATGCCATTGAAGATTGCAATGCAGCCATCGGGCTGAATGATAAATTAGCCAATGCATATAATATAAAAGCCTGTGCTTACAGGAAAATGAAAAACCTGGATGAAGCATTATCCAATAACGAGCTGAGCCTGAAATTGGATAACAATGATCCGGATTTTTGGGCTACTAAAGCCGAGATAATGGCAGCGATGAAGAATGAAGATGGGTTTTATGAAAATATGTCCAGGGCAATGGAGCTGGGGTTTGACATTAAACCAGAAATTACCAACGAGCCGGAATTATTGGGCGTGTATTTGAATACGCCCCGCTTCAGGGAATTATTAAAAAAGTATGGAGTGAATATACCCGCAACAGCAGAAGCTGCCCCGCCAATGTCTGCCATTAATATCAGTTTGAAAAAGAACTAAAAATATACACAAGAAAAATCTTTATCCTTTTTATTTTTACTGTTCCCTTTTTTCTCCGGCACAAACCACGCTGCATGCCAAAACCCAATTTTATTGCTTTGCATTGCAGGCATCAGCAAGGCGTAAATACAACCCACCAATTACTGAACCAGCACCCAGTATCCAGTATCCAGCATCCAGTGTCCAGCATCAAGTATCCACCATCCAGCATCCATCTGCGGTCAATTTTTTTTATCTTGCAGCTGAATACATAACAGTAATGAGAAACAGTAATGTTGTGCGTTTCACTTATGAGAAAATACGAAGATACTTACCGTCATAAAGGACTCAGGAAAAAACTGATTGATACTTTAAAAGAAAAAGGCATCAGCGATGCTGCTGTGCTGGAGGCCATTAATTCGATTCCCCGCCATTATTTTTTAGACAGTGCTTTTGACGAAATTGCTTATGAAGACAGGGCATTTCCCATTGGCGATGGGCAAACGATATCGCAGCCTTATACTGTAGCGTATCAAACACAGTTGCTGCAGGTAAAACCCAACGATAAAATTTTAGAAATTGGTACCGGCAGTATGTACCAGGCCACCGTGCTTGCTGAAATGGGTGCAAGGGTTTATACTATTGAACGGCAGAAAAACCTGTATGAAAAAACAAAACAGTTTGTACTGCGGAACAAATACATCAACATAAAATATTTTTATGGCGATGGATTTGAAGGGCTGCCTACGTATGCGCCTTTTGACAAAGTGATCATTACTGCTGCAGCACCATTTGTACCACCAAAACTGGTTGAGCAATTAAAGACGGGCGGTAAAATGGTGATACCGGTTGATGAAGGCCAGCACCAGCGTATGCTGCGCCTCACAAAAAATGAAGACGGCACTTATGAGGAAGAAGCCTTTGAAAATTTTTCTTTCGTGCCGATGCTGAGTGGTAAAAACGGCTGAGTGCAGCGTTGCCGCATCAATTAATCAATTATCTTTAACTTAATGCCGGTGCAACAGCACCGAAAATATTGCTATAGCCATGCGTTTTTTTTCGAAGTTTGTTATCATCTGTAATATTTGCTTTGTGATTTCTGCCGTGATGCAGAAGTTTGAAAAACATAACAAGGCAATGGGCAAACCGGGTGAGCTGGTGCCACTGCCTTATGTACAAAATGTGGTTATTATACTTGGTTTTATGGCCTTAATGGTCAGCGCTGTTTTTATTATTATCTGGGCCGGTATGTTTGCCACCAAAAAAGGTAAACAAATTCCCCGGTGGGTTGTTATTTTCAATTTTGCAGCACTGCTGGCAGAAATTTACTGGTATTTTATCGACGCATCATGATACACAATATACTTAAAGACAAGCCGACCAAATTATTTCTCATTTTCACTGCATTCTTTGTCGCGAATGCATTGATTGCCGAATGTATTGGTACAAAAATATTTTCGCTGGAGAAGTTGTTTGGGATGCACCCATCAAACTTTAGTTTGTTTGGGGAGAAGAACTTGTCTGTTAACCTGACTTGTGGTGTTTTATTGTGGCCATTAGAATTTATCATGACTGATATTGTAAATGAGTATTACGGGCCAAAGGCGGTACGCAGGATATCTTATACCGCTGTAGCATTGATTGCTTATGCCTTTTTAATGTTGTACCTGGCAATGGGAGTGCCTGCCGCTGATTTTTGGTTTGGTACCGGCGTGCAGGACGGAGTCCCCGATATGTCAAAAGCATTCAATAGTATTTTTGGACAGGGTATGTGGATCATCTTCGGAAGTCTGACTGCTTTTTTAGTGAGCCAGATTGTTGACGTAACTGTTTTTCACCGCATCAAAAAAATTACCGGTGAGAAAAAAGTGTGGCTGAGGGCGACAGGATCAACATTGGTTTCGCAGGTGGTGGATAGTTTTATTGTACTCTTTATTGCTTTTAAAATTGGTAAAGGCTGGAGCTGGCAATTGGTTTTTGCAATTTGCGTAGTGAATTATATCTATAAGGCAACCATGGCCATCATCTTAACACCGGTAATTTACTTAGTGGAAGGCCGGATTGAAAAATATCTTGGACATGAAGTAACCCATAAAATGAAACAAGCAGCAATGGGGAAGGAGAGTGAATAAAAATATATTGGTCAGGTGGCTGTAAGCCACCGACCTTGAAGATGCTGCTGTCCGGAAAGCTTAACAATGGGTGGGGTAGCTAAATAATGATCCGTTCTCACTTCGTTTTGATAGCAAGGTGGCTTCTGTGCAATACCCAAGAGCTTTCAATCAAAATAAACGCGGGTTCTTACAAAATAAAGAAGCCTATTTTCTAAAAAAGGGTGGTTAAAATCAAAACAAAGGTTCTATCATAAAAAACAAGGGAGCCTGCTCACAAAACAAGGTTGGTTCTTCATAAAACAGGGGAGGCAGCTTTCAAAACAAGAGGGAGTTATCAAAAAGCAAAGGAGTTAACTCGCAAAATGGAGTCTGTTCATTAACCTGTGTCAAAAGGAAAAGTCAAAATAAAACTGCTTTTACTGAACATCCGCCAGATTCCTGCAACCTTCTGGCAAGCTTTTAAGTGTCCTTTGTAAAGATTCTCCTCAACTTAGTATGTCCTTCTGCATTAACTATGACTTTTTCATTTTGTACAGTAAGGGAAAAATTTGTTACACTATGCTGCTACAAATGAGCAATGCCACGAAAAAGAAACAAAGTGAACCTGTCAAGACAACTGCTTTAGGATAATTCTTTCATTCATTTTCAGATGAAATAATGATTAATTATTTCTTTTGTGTTACTTCAAAAAGTAACAATGATTTTTTTTTAATATATTTAGAGGGACATGTACCACACTTTTAACCAAAAACCCTCTATTATGAAAAAGATTCTCCTTCCCTTTTTTTTAAGTATTTTATCGTTATCAGTTTTTGCACAATTAGAAAATACACACTGGTGTTTTGGATATCATGCCAGGGTAGACTTTAATGCAGCATCACCGTCAACACCGCCTACAGTAAGCAGCAGTGCTGTTTATAATAATCCTCCAAATACCGGTGGATATTCGGGTAGTGGATCCTCAGTAAGTGATGCCAATGGCAATTTGTTGTTTTATACTGATGCGTTGTCAGTATGGGATAAGAACGATACTGAAATGCCCAACGGAACGCAATTGTTTGGTACTACAGAACAAGTTGCCGGGAAAAACAATAGTTTAATTGTACCTAAACCTGATCATCCCGGTGTGTTTTATGTTTTTACGTTGAGTACTTATGTGCCGGGTTATCCTCCAATAGGAACAGGTGGTGCTCATTATACAGTAGTAAATGCAAACTTACCTGGAAATACAGGGCCTTTGCCCGGGCCCAATGGTGAGGTAATCGCAAGCCAAAAGAACATTGCTTTGAATACACAAAACAATGTGCCCATTGAATGTAATTATAACGGCGGAACCGGACTCAGGATATATGGGGCAAGAATTGGGAGTACCCTTCACGCAGATGGAGATAAAATTTGGGTGACGATTAATTGTTTATATAATCAAACGGGAGCAAACGAGCTATGGTCTTATACATATTTAATCACTACAAATGGCTTTTATGATGGTGTAAATTACTATGCTGACGGTACCAGTCCCAAACCCTACTCAAGTATACAATTGGATAATACCATTTATAGCCAAGTAATGGCAGGAACTTATGCAGAATTAAAATTTTCTCCCGATGGAACACACTTAGCTGATATCATTGATGAAGGACTTGTGTTGTATGATTTCGATAAGCAAACGGGTGTATTAACTTTCAATAGTAAAATATTTACTGCAATCAGCAATCCATGGGGAGCTGTGTGTACGAATGGAGTGGAGTTTTCCCCAAACAGTTCGTTGTTATATTTTTCAGGGGTAGATTATATTTTTCAAAACCGGATATCAAATGGTCCTACAAAAAACGGCACTAACCATATCAGGATCTTTCAATATGCTTTAAAGACAAATGTTACAGAACAGGTGGGACTGATTACTTTAACAGACAGCAGCGGAGGTGGTACAGACGGCAATGTAATAACACCTCTACCTGCTCAATTTGGATGTGGACTACAATTAGGAATTGATAATAAGATATATGCCTGCGTTAGCTATCCCACTGTTGGGGATACCTATCATTTAGGAGTTATTAATTATCCGGATATCCAATCTACGGGATGTCAATTTGTAGTTCCTGCTGTTGATCTGATAAGTACTTATCATTTATTGACACTGCCCCATTGGGTTCAGAAGCCTGCAGTACACATGTGGCCGAAAGTATATGATGGTATAGAACCATGTTTATGTATCAAGGGAGATAATCCCAACAACCTTGTCGCATATATGATTCTGAATAACATGGCGAACAATATTAATCATTATGGCGAAATAAGTACATCTAATTCAACGTGGATTCATTATGGTAAATCAGATGCTAAAACTTCGTGGATAGGGTCATACTTACCTTATGGTGGATATGAATCGAGTGGTAATGAAATTCAACTTTTTCAGTCAAGTGCAGAATACAGGGATATTACCAGCGGAGTAATCTCAAATGGGCCTAATTATGTTCCAAGAAATGAAAAAATTATTGCTGAGGATAACGGCACTTATGTTACTTCTTATCTGGATAATACTGCCCATATAACAGCATTGAGGGTTTATGCACCCCCATCAATTATTCCTGTTGATGTTGTTTCCATACCTCTATTTAATAATTCTTCAGTTGGAATTGATAGAGTCTTTTTTAATCCATCTACAAAACATCTTTTTGTCAGTTATAACTATTTGAATCTTATAGGATCAGTATGGTCACATTATCTGGGAACTTATACGCTTATAAATAATAATTTATCCAATAATAACCCTCAATATTATCCAATAAACACTGCTGTAATAGCTATCAACTCTGCAGAACAAACTTTTGTATTGCTAAATGGAAGTATACAATATTGTGACTATGTCAATAATACTTATACAATACTTAACTTGAATGGTAATACTAACTTAACTGACATAGGTGATTTCAAACAAACATTAGAGGATAAAATAGTAGCAGCAGATTTTTCTATTGGCAAGGTCTATTGTTTTAATACAAACCCTTTTAATCGATCAAGTAAATCAGTTTCTATAAGTACAAATCCTTCAAATCCATACGATAGGCCAGTAACCAGTTATTACGTTGAAGGCGATGATGTATACCTCGGGGGAGGGTTTCAAATTCCTTCCTTTTCTATTTCAACAAACACTGGGGTTCAAACAATGCCACTTTTAGGCAGCCTGTCAACTTTTATTACTAAACTCAATTTTCAGACAGATTTTACATTAAGAACAACCCTGGGAAATCCTGATTCATTACCTTCTATTGTAAACAAAACACCAGTTTTCAAAACAGAGACTAATAATATTGAATCAAATTATCAAGAGACGCTTAATATATCACCAAATCCCGTAAAAGATGTATTACGGCTTTCTTTAAAAAATTCTGATACAGGGGGGAAAACGTCGGGTTATGTAGAAATCAGTAATACATACGGTCAAAAAATCCTGATTGAAAAAATAAACAGCTCTTTGGTTAATATTAACGTGTCTAAGTTGAAGTCGGGGCTTTATTTTATTACCTATACTATTTTAGGTAGAGGTAAAATAACACGTACTTTCTTAAAAGAATAAAATGTATGCTAATTAAATAAGCAAGCTCTTTTTAAGGAGCTTGCTTTATTTTTAAAGCTTTTTAAGACGGTATATTGGGTACATATTTTATTGAAGCTATGTTTTTGGGTAGTTATCCAGAGAAAACCTGTACTTTTTTAACCTTTGTGGGAAAGTCCACCTCTGCGGAATTAGTATTTTTCCCATTTTTTTGCTACTTTTAGCCCTATACCACAACTAATACTCACATGATCCATCTCTACAAGAACAACCGTTCCGTAGGCAATGTATTTTTATTAAGACAGCTTCTTATTGGCATATTCATTTGTACACTGCAAAGTACAGCTTCAGCGCAGTGCCCTGTTAATATTGATTTTGAAATGGGTGATTTTACCAATTGGCAATGTTGGGTGGGCACCCATTATGAAACAATAAGTGGTGTGAAAGATACAATTGACTTGGGTACAACCCCTGTTGCTCCTGTTAATGGAAGGCATACAATAATATCACCTTCACCAGCGCTTGATCAATATGGACAGTTTCCTGTTAGTTGTCCTAATGGCAGCGGTTTTTCAGTTAAATTAGGTAGTAATGCTGAAGGTTCAGGTCTAAATAAGGCCGAAGGTCTTTCATATACTTTTACAATCCCTGCTGGTCAAAATAAATTCAGTCTTACCTATTATTATGCCGTGGTATTACACCTCCCTACTTCACATAATATTCCTTCGCAGTTACCAAAGTTTGTAATAAGTTTAGAAAATCTGACAGATGGAGGAAACTTGCCATGCCCACTTGATCCATTTACTCCGTCAGGTTTACCTGGGTTTCATAATGCTCCTGGAGATATTCAATTTAAGCCGTGGGCTGCTGCTTCAATCAAGCTTGATGGGTATGCAGGTAAAACAATACGGATATCTTTTAAAACAGCCAATTGTACCCTTGGAGGGCATTTTGGGTATGCTTATATAGACTTAGGATCTCAATGCAGCAGTTCCTTTGACGGCGCTGTATTTTGCCCTGATGATGCCTCTGTTACTGTTACTGCCCCTCCGGGATATGCAACGTATAACTGGTATAATGGCTTGATGACACAAATTTTGGGTAATGCGCAAACGCTTACTTTAACTCCGCCTCCATTATCCGGAGATTCCTTAAAAGTGGAGCTGATTCCATTTAACGGATATGGTTGTACAGATACTTTAACTGCATATTTATGGGATACGCTCACTGTGCACGCTAATGCAGGGCCAAGTCAACACACTTGTGATAACAACCCTGTTCAAATTGGTATGGCGCCCGAACCTAATAGGATATATAAATGGACCCCACCAACAGGACTAAGTGATCCCAACATTGCCAACCCTACTGCATCGCCTTCCGGTACTACATTGTATACACTAACCGTAACCAATAGCGGTGGGGGATGTGCAACAATTTCAGAAGTAACGGTAGCTGTTGACACCTTATCCGATTCCATCAGGCTGATTGGTGCAGCCTCTTATTGCAAAGGCAGTGGCCAGTTCTCGCAATTGCAGGTACTGCCGCACGACAGTATTCAGTGGTTTAAAGATGGTTTTCCCATACCAGGCGCTGTTGGTCATCAAACCCTGTTAAACGTTACCCAAACGGGTGCTTATTATGCCATGGTGTTTAGCTATTCCGGCTGCAACCGTACCACGGCGGTAAAACAAATCGATATCTGGGACCAGGCGGTTGCTGATTTTACAACGGCCACTCCCGTTCAGTGTGCGTTAAACAACAGTTTCTTCTTTAAAAATAACAGCACGCTAGCATCCGGCACCATGCAGTACAACTGGGATTTGGGCGATGGCAATACTGCCACCACTGCAGATGTTACCCACAGTTATACCAAAGCCGGAACATATCATGTAGTGCTGAACGTTATTGCACCCGGCGGCTGTAACGATACCAAATCTTTTGACGTAGTGGTGAATCCCAGCCCCGTTGCTGATTATTCAGTAGATATTCCTGAACAATGTTTTGCCAATAACTGGTATGTATTTACCAATAAGAGCAGCATTGAGCAGGGCGTAATGACGTATAAGTGGGATTTTGGCGATGGCAACTACAATAACTCCAACGATGTTGCACATAGCTTTGCTGTTGCCGGCACATACCCCGTAACACTTACCGCTACCGAAACCAATGGAGGTTGCAATGCCAGTGTTACTTACCCGATTGTAGTACACCAGAGCCCGGTAAGCAACTTCAGCGTAAACAGCAATCCACAATGTTTCCCCGGCCATCAATTTGTATTAACGAATGGTACTTCCATAACTTCTGATGCCCTGACTTATGCCTGGGATATGGGAGATGGCAGCGCCATCATTACCACGCCGGATGTGACCTACAGTTATGCCAAAGCCGGTGATTATACCATTAATATGGTGGCCAGTACAGCATCAGGATGTAAAGACAGTACCCAATTTAAAGTAACGGTGTACCCGGTACCGTTCCCTGATTTTACTGTGAGGGATGTATGCGAAAATATAGACGTTCCGGTAATCAACCGCACTATTAATAATACCACTTCAACCGTAAATTATTTGTGGGATTTTGGTAATGGCCATACTGATTTTGTGAAAACGCCGCATTATGCTTATCCCGCTGCGGGTATTTATCCTGTTACGCTGAAAGTGAGTACGGCACAATGCCCTAATAATTTCAGTTCTAAAACATTGCTGGTAAATATTGAAGCTGCCATACCGGGTATCACATATCCTTCTAAAGATGCCGCCTTTAATTATCCTGAACAATTAGATGCAAGGCAAATTGGTTCCAGCGTAACCTGGTCGCCAGCCACCAGCCTGAACAACAGGTTTAGTTTCTCACCGTTGTTTACAGGCATTGCGCCGCAATTGTATACTATACAGATCAAGACCAATGCAGGTTGTATTACTACAGATACTTTGCTGGTAAAAACGCATAAGAAGATTGAAGTTTATGTGCCGAATTCATTTACACCTGATGCCAATGGATACAATGACAGGTTACGCCCCGTGCTGATTGGCTTTACTAAAGTGAATTATTTCAGGATCTATAACCGCTGGGGACAAATGCTGTACAGCCAAAACAGCGACCAGCCGGGATGGGATGGAACCATCAACGGTAAACCTGCCGAAGTACAAACGGTGGTATGGATGATTGAAGCTGTTGATGTAGACGGTGTGGTGCACAAGAAACAGGGTACGACGGTGTTGTTCAGATAGAAGAAGAATTCGTAATTAATAATTGATAATGGATAATGTTTTTGATGCAGGAGGTTTTTGTTAAAGAAAACAACTGCAGTTTGAAAACGTTATCCATTTTTAATGTTGCTAAAAGAAAAAGAATAGATAATTAATAATTAATAATGTTCTTGATGCAGGATATTTTTGTTAAAGAAAGCATTGGCGATTTGAAGACATTATCCATTATTCATTGTCCATTATCCATTGTCTACCGGGCTCATTTGGTTTTCCAAAAAATATCATACGCAAACCGTACAATAGTTCCTGCCACTACTAACAGGAAAAATATCCGGATGAATGTATTGCCTTTTAAAATAGCCAGGCGTGAACCCAGCAATGAGCCGCCGAAGTTGCATATTGCCATGGGGATGGCGAAGGGGTAAAGAATATGGCCGCTGCCACTGAAAAATAAAATGGAGCCAATATTGGTAGACATATTCAGCATTTTGGAATGAGCACTGGCTTTCAAAAAATCAAAGCCCAATACACTGATAAAAAAGAGTACCATAAAACTGCCGGCGCCGGGGCCAATAAAACCATCATATAAGCCTATACCCAATGCAAACAAAACGGCATACCATAATTCTTTTCTTTTGGTTAAAGAAGAAGTGGAGGCAAGGCCGAAATCTCTTTTGGTATAGGTATAAACAGCAACAATAACCAGCACAAACAACAAAACAGGCTTCATGAAATGATTACTTGTTTTTGAAACCAGCAAAGAACCTGCATAAGCGGAGGGTAATGCAATACCACACATCAGCACCAGTAATCTTTTGTTCAGTACAACTTTTAAACCGTATTGTACCGCGGCAATTGATGCACCAAAAAGAGAGGGAATTTTTGTAGTGCCCAATAATGTTGCCAGCGGATATTGTGGCAACGTAACCAACGTAACCGGAGTTTGCACCAGTCCGCCACCGCCAACAATGGCATCAATAAAACCTGCGGCAAATGCACCGATGCACAAAATAATGATCTGCTCAGTCATCAGTGGTGGTAATTTCTTTCGCCAAATAATAAACTGCCGATGCGAACCATTGTACTGCCTTCTTCAACAGCAATGGTGTAATCTGCACTCATGCCCATGCTGAGTATTGAAGGTTGAAAGCCGATAGTTGATAGTCGGTTGAAGAGTTGTTTGAGATATTTAAATTCATTTCTTACCATCGTGCTATCATTGCTGAAAGAGGCCATGCCCATTAAACCAATGATGCGGATATTTTTTAATGCTGCCAAATCAGGTGAGGAGAGCAGCGCATGCAATTCTTTTTCATCCAAACCAAACTTGGTTTCTTCCTGCGCAATATGTATTTGCAGCAGGCAATCGATGGTGCGGTTATTTTTTACTGCTTGCTTGTTGATCTCTTTTAATAAATTAAAACTGTCCACACCGTGAATTAAATGTACAAATGGTGCAATGTATTTAACTTTATTGCTTTGCAGGTGGCCAATGAAATGCCAGCGGATGTCTTTCGGTAACAGGGTTTCTTTTTCCACCAGTTCCTGCACATAATTCTCTCCAAAATCCCGTTGTCCCAATTGATATAACGCCAGCATATCCTCCACTGGTTTTGTTTTGGATACTGCCACCAGCGTGGTATTGGTTTTTTGTAATGCAGCAGTAATGTTTTGGTATTGTTCGGTGTGCACACTCATAACAGAAAAAATTTCCTCTCTTGTAAAGGTATTGTAATTGATTTGTTTACCCGAAATAAAAAAGAGCAAACATGTTTTGTTTGCTCTTTATAAAATATAATGATATTGTTATTTCAAAATACTCCTGCTGATCACAATGCGCTGCACTTCGCTGGTGCCTTCATAGATCTGGGTGATCTTGGCATCCCTCATCATTCTTTCTACATGGTATTCTTTTACAAAGCCATAACCGCCGTGTATTTGTACGGCTTCAGTTGCCGTCCACATTGCAGTTTCGCTGGCAAATACTTTGGCCATGCTGCCGCTTACCGTATAATCAATATGATTATCTTTTTCCCAGGCCGCTTTTAAACACAGCAAGCGGGCGCATTCAATTTTTGTAGCCATATCTGCCAGTTTAAATTGTATGGCCTGGTGATGCATAATTTCTTTACCAAATGCTTTGCGCTGTTTACTGTATTCCAATGCTCTTTCATATGCACCGGATGCAATGCCCAATGCCTGCGATGCTATTCCAATACGGCCGCCTGCCAGTGTTTTCATGGCAAACTTAAAACCAAAACCATCTTCACCTATCCGGTTTTCCTTAGGTACTTTTACATCGGTAAATAAAATACTGTGTGTGTCGCTGCCACGGATACCCAGTTTATTTTCTTTTGCACCTACTGTAACGCCAGGCCAATGCTTCTCCACAATAAACGCATTAATACCGCGGCTGCCTTTGGAAACATCTGTTTGTGCAATCACTAAATATACAGATGCAGTGCCGCCATTAGTGATCCAGTTTTTAGTACCATTCAATAAATAGTAATCACCTTTATCTTCCGCAGTGGTTCTTTGCGATGTAGCATCGCTGCCTGCTTCAGGTTCACTTAACAAAAATGCACCAATGTACAGCTGCCCATCTTTTTTGCCCTGCGCAAGCGGTGTTAAATATTTTTGTTTTTGTTCTTCGGTGCAAAATTCCTGCAGGCCATAACAAACCAGGCTGTTGTTTACACTCATGCAAACACTTACACTGGCATCAATTTTACTGATCTCTTCCATGGCAAGTACATAACTCACCGTGTCCAGACCGCTGCCGCCATATTCAGGTTTTACCATCATACCCATAAAACCAAGGTCGGCCAGTTTTTCAATTTGTTCTTTTGGAAATTTTTGATGTTCATCCCGTTCAATTACGCCGGGCAAACATTCACTGACGGCAAAATCTTTTGCAGCCTGTTTGATCATCAGTTGTTCTTCTGACAGTTGAAAGTCCATACACAATCGTTTTAGTTGTTTAGTTTAGTTGCGCAAAAATACACTTTGGCAGCGTTGTTTTACAGTATTCGCGGGTATATTTTTACCCCCGTTTTTCACCAGTGATGGATGCGATTGCAGTAAGAATAGTACTGCCTGTAAAAATCACTTTTGTATATTTGCGCACTAAATTTCCTGCATTGCAAACGGCACAACAAAACCTCAGGCTCCAGAAAATTATTACCGGTATCAGCATCCTGCTTTTTTTAGGAAAGATTGTGGCCTGGTATATCACGGATTCCGTTGCTATTTTAACCGATGCACTGGAAAGTATTGTTAATGTAATTGCCGGGTTGATTGGTGTGTACAGCCTGTACATTTCTGCAAAACCAAGAGATATTAATCATCCTTACGGTCATGGTAAAGCTGAGTTCTTATCTGCAGCGGTAGAAGGCGCTTTAATTGCTGTTGCAGGGATCGTTATTATTTTTGAAGCCATCAAAAATTTATTGCAGCCGCATAATATCGGGAAACTGGATTATGGAATTATATTGGTAGCAGGCACTGCCGTCATCAATTATTTTGCTGGTATGATCTGTATCAAAACCGGTAAAAAAAATAATGCATTGCCATTAATTGCCAGCGGCAAACATTTACAGTCTGATACCTGGAGCACTTTGGGTATTGTTGCCGGACTGATCTTAATGCTGCTGTTTCCAAAAATTACATGGTTGGACAGTACCGTTGCCATACTGTTTTCCGTAATCATCATCTTTACGGGGTATACTATTTTACGCAGTTCTATTGCAGGTATTATGGATGAGGCCGATGAAGCACTGCTGAAAAAATTAGTGGCTACACTGAATGCCCACCGCGAGGAAAACTGGATTGACCTGCATAACCTGCGCATTATAAAATACGGCTCCACACTGCATGTGGATTGCCACCTTACTGTACCCTGGTACCTGAATGTACACCAGGCACATAAAGAGATAGATGCTTTATCTGCATTGGCAAAAAATGAATATGGTGAGTCGGTGGAATTGTTTGTGCATTCTGATGGTTGCCTCGATTTCAGTTGCGGCATTTGCACCAAACACGATTGTGCTGTTCGCAAACATGCTTTTGAAAGAAGGGTGGAATGGACGATTGAAAATATTTCCAGTAATAATAAACACCGCAGCACTACTGCATAATTCAGGGCATAAAAAAACTCCCTGTACAGGGAGTTTTCATTGGTATTGGAATTGAGGAATTTAATTGGTTGCCAGTACATTTTTTACCGCAGTTTCCGCACCTGTATATACTTTTATGTAGTATATGCCCGGCGCCATTGTGCTTACCGGGTTATCGATGGTATTGATACCTTTCTGCAGTAATGAAACCATGTTCAGTAATATTCTTCCATTTACATCCACAACGGTGATGTTAGCTTTTTCAGTTTGTGCACTGTTTACTTTGAGGTGCATATTGTTAGATGCAGCAGACAATTGCGCATTGGTAATTTCCAGCGCAGCAATATCCAGTTTATTATTGGCAGACACAGTATTGCTGTAATCTTTGGTGTCATCTTTATCCACCATCAATAAACGGTAATAGTTTACACCCTGTGCCGGCGATTCATCTTTAAAAGAATAATTTACAATAGAAGAAGTAAAACCTGATGCACTAACACGGCCAATGGAAGAGAAATGCTGGCCATCGGTACTTCTTTCAATACTGAAATAAGAACTGTTGCTTTCAGTAGCTGTTCTCCATTGTAAAATATTAGTGGTTTTAACGGTAGTCACTGTAAAATCAAGCAGTTTAACCGGTAAGGGTAAGTTGAGTTCAGCAAAACCCCTGTCTGGCGCTGTGCCTGCAAATGGCAAGCCAACGTAAGTGCCATCATCTACACAGGGAGATACAACCTGCAGGGTGTAATTAGTAGCCGAAACAAACATTGGGTTGGTGGTAATATTATTGGTACTGGTTAAATGCGTGGGTGGTATGCCGTTAAAAACCGGGTTGTTGCCATTGCCATTGCCATAAGCATCATTATACTGTATGGTTACGGAGTCCATGGCATTGTTGCCGCCCTGCACCAACCAGCCACTGAGTATATTCATTAAAATATTGTTTTTGATGCTTATGTTTTTAGCGGTACCTGCATTTAAAGCGCCAAAATTCAAACCCCACCAGGGTGGAGTAGTGGCGGATGCCACGAGTGTATTATTAAAAATAGAGAGATTGCTGATGGAGTAATTGTTACTGCCATCACTGAATATGCCAATAAAACCACCGGTACCTTCACTCATCGTTATATTAGTGATCAGATTTTTGCGGATGATTACATTGCTTACGGCATTACCACTCCTTGTGTTGAACTGAATGCCGTGGCCCACTTTATCAATCGTATTATTTTCAATAATAGCGCCATCGGTACCATATTCCAAAATCAAACCACTTTCAATCCAGCTGTTTACGGTATTTTGTTTAATGGTGTTATCGTGTATCCATACACTATAGGCATAGGTTCCTTTGGTTTGAAAATTCATATCTATACAACCACCGGTAATGGTGTTGCCATAAATTTCAAGGCCTGATTCATTGAATAATTCTATTGCAAAGTTCCAGCCTCTGAAGCCATTGGTTTCTCCCATTGGAATTTTATTCAAAATGTTATTATAGATTTTACAACCTCTCAAATAACCTTCATTCCATCCTTTGATGGGCCAGCCATTATACCCTTCGGGTCTGCTGGTTTGAGATATGGTGTTATTGTAGATGAGCATACCATCCTGCCCGCCAATATTCAAGCAACCACGGCCATACACACCAGTAGATAAATTGTAACCGGCGCAGTTGGTAATAATATTGTTATAAAAACTATTGCCTGTGGCATAGATGGTGGGCGGCGCACCGTTACCATCATTTCTTCCGCCCATGATCACACCGCGGTCTTTAAAATCCACCATAGTAATATCATGAATGCTGACATTGCTTCTGCCGCCCACATTAATACCCCAGAAGGTGGAAAGATTTTGCCCATCAAATTTTAAATAGGCAATATGCTGGTTGCCATTGGTGCCTTCGGGTGAATGCAGGCCCAGCATCTCTGTCCAGTCTGCGGTTAACGTACTTTTGAGTACAGAGGTTACGCCGTCGCCTTCAATACTAACGCCAACGGCTAACTGGCATTGCTGTGTTTCCACATAAGTTCCGGCAACAACGTGAATGATACTGCCGGGTGTGGTAACAGTAAATGTTGCCTTGTACAGTGTTTTCCATGGTTGGGTTACAGAACCGGTTCCTGTGGCATCATTTCCTGTAGTACTTACATAATAAGTGGTGGCAAAACCCGTAAGGGAGAAGCATAAAAGACAGAGGGTTGCTAACAGGCAAAGCATAGTCCTCCTGTTTGAAAAACGGATGGTTTTCATTGGGATTGAATTTAGTTTTTTACAGATATTGAATCAGTGTTACCAGCTGCCTGGAAATACTGTACACCAAAATTCAGAAAAAGGAAATGAATAATCGTAGAACTAATTACTAATAATAAGTAGTAGTAGTTTTAGAAAAATGTACATGCACATGGCTGTTGATACATGGTACATTAGTAAAGATTACTGCATCCAAATGCCTGAACGTTGATGCTTGCTGTATAGGGGGTAAAAGGGAATCCTGGTTAATTGAATAACCCGGTTAAACGGGCAATGAAGCCATTCAAAGTAAACTTTGAAGAAAACTCATTACTGCCGGAATTTGCTGGTTGAGGAATGCAGCAAAACGCTGCAAAGATTTTTGGGGTACATTTCGGTTTTCATAGTTTTGTTTGTTTAGATTTTAAAGCGGTTTGCTGTACTATCTCAAATATAATACCAAGGATGTAAAAAACATAGCACTGGTATAAATATAATTTAGCTTTATATTTCCTGAATTGAATATGGCGTAGTAGTATAACTACAATTTAGTTTTTTGTTTAATGCCTGTATTTACTGTATTCTGTACCGTTACAACTAAAACCAAATGCATTGCAACAGTTTCCTGAGGGCAGTAAAACCAATCTTGCTGAATTACAACTACAAAAGCAATAAAACGCTTAAGAGTAGACGCAAAAGAAAAATTACTCAAAAAGAATTTGTTTGGATAGTCGGCGGTTGCTGGTGATAGTATTGTTTAGTGCTCAAACAATTTAGCAACACCAAACGCAGCAGCAGCAGCCATTGCGCCTATTAATGTAACCCTGAGTGCGCCCCAGAGCGGCTGTACGCCGGTAATTTTACTTTTAAAGTATCCAAATATAAACAGGCAGATGAGTGTGGCCATTACAGATATTTTGAGTGCATCTGCTGAGTTGGTAATAAAAAAGTAAGGGCTCAAAGGTATAATACCGCCTGCTATATAAGAAAGCCCGATATTCAGCGCACTTTTTGTAGCTCTTTTAGGGTCTGGCTTTTCAAGGCCCAGTTCATATTTCATCATAAAATCCACCCAGCGGTCTTTGTCTTTGGCAATTTCTTCAGTTGCCTGCTCCTGCAACGCAGGGCTTAAACCAATGTTGGCAAAGAATTCTTTTGTTTCTTCAATTTCGCGGTGGCGCAGGTTTTCCACTTCATCATATTCACGGCGTTGCTCGCTGATATAATGGTCCTGTTCTGTCTTACCGGCCAGGTAACCACCAAGGCCCATAGCAATACTGCCGGCACAAATTTCAGCGATGCCTGCTATTACAATAATACTGCTGTTAGCCACTGCACCGCTTAAACCTGCGGCCAATGCAAACGGAACGGTAAGGCCATCGCTCATACCAATAACAATATCCGTTAATGCTTCAGAGCTTTTTAAATGTTTTTCTACGTGGTCGGTATGATGCAGGTGTGTATCCATAATTATTTAACGGTGATGTTATTTTCTTTTAAAATGGCATAGAATTTTTCTTCCTTCCCCAGCTCTTTCATCTTTCTTAAATACAAACCAAGGTTTGTTTCAGCATCAGTGCGGTAGGGGGAATTGGCTTTAATATATGCATTATACGCCTTGCACATATTATCCACTGCTTTTTCCCAATCCTGTTTTAACTCATACATTCTTCCTGCCCCGTAAAATGCTTCGGGATCGTCAGGATACACTTTTGCAAGATCCTGGTATGCGGCTAATGCTTTATCATAATCTTTTTGAAACTCATACACTATGGCAATGTTCTGCAGGGGTGTTCTTCCGGTTGGTACAAGCGATAATGATTTTTTATAGGCAGCAATAGCGCCTTCGTAATCACCGGTTTTTCTTTTGCAGATACCAATATTATCCCACGCAAACGCAAACTTATCATCAATGGCCACTGCTTTTTCAAAAAGCGGTATGGCATTTTTATAGTCTTCTTTATTGTAAAAGTCGAGCCCCTGGTTGTAAAGCCTGATGGCCTGCGGATTACTGGATACTGAATTAGCCGATTCCTTATTATCCGATCCTGCTTTCTTTCTCAGCGCGGCACAACTGTCATTCAGCATCCGCTCTATCTCATAATAATATTCTTTGTATTCGGCAGATTCTTTATTGAGGTTAATGGTGATATTATGATCAGTTCCTTTATCCACCATAGAATGATACAGCTTCATTGTCATCTGGTAAACTGAAACCTGTTTATCAATACATTGCCTGATGGCCTCGGTAATTTCATCCCGGCCTTTACTGGCTACGTCAATGGAGTCAATACATTTACAGCTTTCCTGCACTATCTCACCAAGAAGTTTTGTAGTGTCAATTTTTAATTGACTCATAAGGTCCTTTGCCGCAGCGCCGGTAATTTTGGTAACCGTATCTTTTTGCGCAAAAGCACTAACAGCTGTTATGCAGCAGATAATGAGCAGTAGGGTAATTTTTTTCATAGCAGTAAAGTATTTAGTGGTCACTAAAAATATGAAAAAATTACACTGCACTTATAATTTGGCCAAACTCTTTTCAATAATCTTTACGCAATCCATCACCTGTTCTTTACTGATAACTAATGGTGGTGCAAAACGGATCTTATCGCCGTGTGTGGGTTTGGCCAGCAAACCATTATCTTTTAACTGTAAACAAAGTTCCCATGCGGCATCAGCATCAGCATGCTCAATCACGATGGCATTCAATAAACCTTTACCCCTGACAGTTTTAATAAATGGAGATTGCAGTTGCTGTAACTGAGAACGCAATAAAGCACCCATCGCTTCAGCATTAGCAGCCATTTGTTCATTCTTTAATACCTGTAATGCGGTAATAGCCACTTTGCATGCCAATGGATTACCGCCGTAAGTACTGCCATGTTCACCAGGTTTTATGGTGAGCATAATGTCATCATCGCAGAGTACAGCGCTCACGGGTAATGTGCCGCCGCTTAAGGCTTTACCCAGGATCAAAATATCGGGCCGTATATTTTCATGATCGCAGGCCAGCATTTTTCCTGTGCGTGCAAGGCCGGTTTGAATTTCATCGGCCACCATCAGCACATTATATTCGTTGCAAAGCGTTCTGATCTTTGTATAATAACCATCATCGGGCACTACCACACCAGCTTCGCCCTGTATGGGTTCAAATAAAAATGCAGCCACAGTTTTATCCTGGAAAGCTTGTTCCAGCGCTTTGGTATCGTTGTAAGGAATAGCGATATAACCGGGCATATATGGCCCGAAATTTTTTGTGGCAGATGGATCGCTGCTGAAGGAAATAACACCGGTTGTGCGGCCATGAAAATTACCTTCGCACACTACAATTTTTGCCTGTTGCTCAGCAATCCCTTTTACCTGGTACGCCCATTTACGGCTGAGTTTAAGTGCCGTTTCCACTGCTTCCACACCGGTATTCATCGGCAACACTTTATCATACCCAAAATAACTGGTGATGAATTGCTCATATTCCCCTAACAAGTTGCTGTGAAAAGCCCTTGAGGTGAGCGTGAGTTGCTGCGCCTGTTCAATTAATGCAGCAATGATTGCAGGATGGCAATGACCCTGGTTAACGGCGGAATACCCGCTTAAAAAATCATAATAACGTTTTCCATCCACATCGTATAAAAAAACACCTTCGCCACGATTTAGAACAACGGGAAGAGGATGGTAATTATGTGCACCATATTTTTCTTCAAGATCAAGATAATGTTGTGCAGTAGCGCTTATGGAGAGTGTGGTGTGCATTGTTGTAAGTTGTAAAGTATATAAAGTAATTAAGTATATAAAGTATTCCCTTTTACAGGGAGATGTTTACTGAAATAAAAAGTTTGGTATGGGCGTATGTTGCCCGTAACGAACAGGTCAGGCCCGTCGATGGTTCAGCAGGTCAAGATTGCTGCGCAGAAAAGATACTATGGTAGAGAAACAGTTGATCTGTTGTAAATTTGATGCAAGATAAAAAATAATCATGAGTTATACAATTCCTGCTCAAACCCGTATCGGGCATGTGCATTTGAAAGTGGCGGACATAGACCGTGCTTTGGCTTTTTATCACGATCTGCTGGGCTTTGCCATTACCATGCGCTATGGCAACAGTGCAGTTTTTCTTGCTGCCGGCGATTATCATCACCATATCGGGTTGAATACCTGGCACAGTAAAAATGCAGACCCTGCGCCGGTGCGTTCAGCAGGGTTGTATCATTTGGCCATCGTTTATCCCACACGTAAAGATCTTGCACAAATTTTCAAACGGTTAGATGATGCCGGTTATCCGCTAACCGGTGCGTCCGATCATGGTGTATCGGAAGCCATTTATTTAAACGATCCTGATGGTAATGGAGTGGAATTGTATTGCGACAGGCCGAAAGACCAATGGCCTTCAACCACTGAAGGCGGTTTGTGGATGGGCACCACGCCGCTGAATATTGAAAGCCTGCTGCAGGAACTGGAACATTAAACAATTGCGGTGTAATAACTTTCAGGGATACCCGAAATGATAGCTTTGCCTTTTTCAAAAATGCCAAATACGGTGCTGCCGCTGCCACTCATTGCTGCATACCATGCACCATTTTGATACAGCATATCTTTTATTGCGCTGATTGGCGGATACTTTTGAAAAACCGGCTGCTCAAAATCATTGGTTAAATGTGCCTTCCAGGTTTGTATTGGCTGTGCGATGATTTCTTTTATGGAAACTGATGGTACAGTTGATGTTAGTTGTGAAAATGCCCAACCCGTATTTACGTGAATGCCTGGGTTGACAAGCAGGATATCATAAGCAGATAAATCTATCGCTACCGGCTCCAGTATTTCGCCACGGCCCGTGGCATAGCAGGGTTTATTGATGATGAAGAAAGCACAGTCACTGCCAAGCTCCGCCGCATAAGGCAATAGTTGTTTTTCTTCCAGCCCCAATTTAAATTTATTGTTGAGCAGTTGCAGGGCAAATGCGCCATCAGCCGAACCGCCGCCCAAACCGGCCCCCATAGGAATCACTTTGTGCAGGTGCATTTTTATTGATGGCAGTTGAGGAAAATCTTTTTTCAACAAACGGTACGCTTTGATGCAGCTGTTCTGTTCTTCTTTGCCATCCACCACCAGTCCGCTGCAACTGAAAATTACATCCGTATCACTATCATGTGCAGGAATTATCTCAAGCGCTTCTTTTAAACCAACAGGATAAAAAACAGTTTGCAGGTCGTGAAACCCATCCGTTCTTTTATTGGTAATATGTAAACCGAGATTGATTTTACAGTTGGGAAAAACTACCATAGTTCACAAGTATTGATAGTTAGGAGAATAAAATGGAATGGATAATTAAAATGGATAATGAACAATTTTTTTTGAATGGGAAAGAATGTGAATGCAGCAACAACCTGGGTACATTATCAATTGTCCATTAACAATTATCGATTACCCTACTTCGTTTTCCTGCTTTTGATCTCATCCCTGATGGCGATGGCACGAATATAATCTTCTGAATCCAGCACTTCACCAAGCAGTGTATTGAGCTCGTCAAGGGTCATGTTTTTGAGGTCATCGGTACCGGCAGAAGTGGTTTCAGCAGCAACGGCCTGCACTTTTTTCTTTTTGCCATCGTCTTCCATTAAAATACCGGCCTGGTCGAGTATGGTATCGTAAGTATACACCGGGCAGCCAAACCTAACGGCTAAGGCCAGTGCATCTGAAGTACGGGAATCTATTTCAACGGTATCGTTGGCGGAGCTGCATACCAGCTTGCTGTAAAAAATACCTTCCTGCAGGTCATTGATCACCACTTCGTGCAGCTCCACATTAAAAGCCAGCATGAAATTTTTCATCAGGTCGTGTGTAAGCGGGCGGCTGGGGCTCATGCGTTCCAGGGCCACAGCAATAGCCTGTGCTTCAAAGCCACCAATAACAATGGGAAGGCGGCGTAAACCATTCACTTCTCCCAATACCACCGCATAAGAATGAGTCTGCGTGATACTGTGAGATAAGGCTACTATTTCCAGTTCTATCTTCTTCATACTTAATTGAAAGCAAATATATTGATTTATCGGCTTTGAATTAAAATTATTGTTTTCGTTTTGCTGGTGTGGTTTTTACTGTTTTCTTTTTAGCGGTTTGTAATAATGGTGGCGGTGGTGGTGGTGGCGGATCATTATTTTCAACACGTAACAATTCTATCCTTGCATTTTTTTGTAAAAAAGGAATTTCCCGGGGAATAATTTTATATGACTTTGGCAGGAAGAAAATGCTGTCAGGAAGTGAATACTGACTGACCATCACAGCCTTAATATTGACAACTGTTTCTGCGAAGCGATAAATGACTGTAGTAAATTCCCCCGACAGGCAAATGTTTTTTCCATTAGTATAATACATCGTGTTTAGGAATGGCTCATATTTTTTGGGTAACTCAAAATACAAACTGTCAGCAAACCAAAGATGAACAGCACTAATACTGTCATTGTCAAACATTATTTTTTCACAACTGTATTTGTAGCAGGAGTAACCCAGCAAAAAATCAGTATTGCCGTTATTAGTCTTAAATATGGGGTTTTCTGTGGAAGTCTTTTTTAAGCTGTCTATAGTGATTTCTTTTTGATCATGATCAATATGATAAATGAAACCCGAATCAAAATCCAATAAAGTTTCTGTGGAATCATTCGACCCAGTTTCCCCATTACTGACCTTTATTAATATTTTATGACCTTTGAAATAAACCCTGGATGCAGATAAGGTAGCATTATTTAATTCCTTTACACCATAGTTGTAAGTAATTATACCCTCAAAATTAGATTGGCTATGCACTGAAAATAAACAAAACAACAGCGAGGCTGTCAGTAAAACCCTTTTCATAAGTTGATTTTTACGAATTAAAAAAGCCTTCCAAATTTAATTGAAAGGCTTCGGTTTTCCTGTATTTTAGTTTAGGCTCCTTTTAGTTTCTTAACAGCATCAATAATTTTAGGCATCACTTCAAATGCATCGCCAACAATACCATAATCTGCCGCTTTAAAGAATGGTGCTTCAGGGTCTTTGTTGATCACCACAATTACTTTACTGCGGTTAACACCGGCCAAATGCTGAATGGCACCACTGATGCCAATGGCAAAATATAAATTGGGGGCAATAGCCAAACCGGTTTGTCCAACATGTTCGTGATGCGGCCTCCAGCCTACATCAGCAACCGGGCGGCTGCACGCTGTAGCGGCGCCAATAAGTTTGGCAAAGTCAGTCACCAGTGCCCAGTTTTCAGGGCCTTTTAATCCACGGCCACCGCTCACCACCAGTTCTGCTTCGCTTAAAGGCACTTCACCCACGATTTTATTTACTGATGAAACGGTCACTTTTGGTGTATCCACCGTTACCGATAATGCAGCTACTTCAGCCACACCATCTCCACTCACTACATGATAAGAGTTAGGGCTCAGCGCAATAATTTTTACAGCAGTGTTAATGGCAACATTGGCAAATGCTTTACCGCTGAATACATTTTTTTTAACGACAAAACCATTGCTGGTATCGGGCAATGCAACGGCGCCGCTCACTAATCCCGCTTTAATGCGGGCACTTAAACGGGGTGCAATAGCTTTACCACTTAAATTATTGGAGAATACCACAACGGTTGCACCAGTTGCTGTAACAGCCTGTGCCAACACAGCGGTGTACACCTGTGCATCCAGGTGATCCAGTGCGGCACCGGCAACGGTATGAATTTTTTTCAGACCATATTTACCCAATGCAGTAAGGTCATCTGTCACCGCACCTAAAACAATACCTTCGGCACTTACGCCTGATTGTTGTGCCAGCGCAGCGCCATAGCTGGCCGCTTCAAAAGAAGATTTTTTAATGTGGCCATCGGCCTGGTCTATGAAAACGAGTACTGACATATTCTCAGAATTGATTATTGATTATTGAAAATTGATTATTGAACATTTCTTGCTGTTCACTTTCAATTATGAATTATTAATACAAAGAGCTTGTTTGAGTTATACCATCTTCTCCGATTGGGGTTCCTATATCACTTTCGCTTCTTCATGGAGCAAACGCACCAGTTCTTCCGGCGTATCTGGCGATACCAGCTTAACACCGGCTTTTGCAGGAGGAAGGTCGAATGAAATAATAGAGGTGAGAACCTCTGCAGCAACCGGCTCCTGAACTTTTAGGGGTTTGCTGCGGGCACCCATAATGCCTTTCATATTCGGTATGCGCTGTTCAGCCATTCCTTTCTGGCAACTCACTACTACGGGTACACTCACCTGGTCGGTTTCTTCCCCGCCTTCAATTTCACGAACGATAGTGGCGGTGCCGTTGGCTATGTCAAATTTCGTGGCCATGGAAACATAAGGCAGCCCCAGTAATTCTGCCACCATACCGCCAATGGAAGAACCGTTATAGTCGATGGTTTCTTTACCGGTAAAGATGAGGTCGTACCCGCCTGCCTGTGCCACAGCTGCAATTTGAGCGGCAATATAAAAACTGTCGTGGCTGTCGGCATTTACACGAATAGCTTCATCGCCACCTAATGCGAGGGCCTTGCGGATGATGGGCTCGGTATCGGCACCACCAACAGTAACCAGGTGTAAAATGGTGGAAGGGTCGGCTTCTTTCAGTTCAATAGCCCTTACCAGTGCATACCATTCATCGTAAGGATTGATGATCCATTGAACACCATCGGCAGCAAATTTCGTATTGTTATCAGTGAAGGCTATTTTTGCCGTCGTGTCGGGTGTTTTGGAAATACAGACTAATATTTTCATTTGTCAAGCTTTTTGGCTTCCCGTTAACGGAGCCGGTTAATTGGTTGTTTATGCAACTATTGGCAAAGATAAGAGAAGAAAGTAAACCTGCATCAAAAACTAAAAAATATTTTTACTGTATGAGCCGTATAGAAAAGTTATTGGAATTTTTAAAGGAATCGGGACAAGACAGTTTTCTGCAGCATGCTTTGGCGCTGGAGTATATTAAAGTAAATGATGATGATAAAGCACGTGTTTTATTTGAAGCTATTTTGCAGCGGGAGCCGGGTTATGTAGGTTCTTATTATCATTTAGGTAAACTGCTGGAACGTGCCGGTGATATTCCAAAAGCTGTTGAGGTGTACAGTAATGGAATGGCCGAAGCAAAGAAAGCGGGAGACAATCATGCGTATAATGAATTACTGATGGCAAAAGATGAAGTAGATGAGTAGTTCCAGCTACTCATTATGCAGGAAGCCGGAGGTTCCTGGTACATAACAATTGATGTTGATGTATATGCGTAGCTCCAGCTACCATCTTGCTGGAAGCCGGAGCTTCCAGGTACAAAAAAAATTGATGATGAAGTATATGCGTAGCTCCGGCTACCATCTTGTTGGAAACCGTAGCTTCCAGGTACAAAAAAAATGAAGATGAAGTATATGCGTAGCTCCGGCTACCATCTTGCTGGAAGCTGAAGCTTCCATTTACCAAACAAGGTTAAAAATGAAATAGTAAAAAACGATAGACGAACCCGAAATGATCAATGTTACTATTCTTTTCTGAAAGAAGTAAAAAAGCAGAGATGGGATGAGGGCAACGCCAACTATTAATGAACTGTGCATATTCCCTTTTACAATTTCAAAAAGTGTTGAAGATGGAATAATGGGTGAAACCAATTGATATTGTGCCTGGATAAAAACAATATAGCCTGCCAGGGTAAGCAGCGTATGAATAATTAAAATGATTCTGCAGGGCTTTTCGAGTTTGTGCATAGCATAAAGATAAAATGTAAATACGTAGCATCAGCTACACATCTTGCTGGAAGCTGGAGCTTCCAGGTACAAAAAAAATGAAGATGAAGTATATGCGTAGCTCCAGCTACCATCTTGTTGGAAGCTGGAGCTTCCAGGTACAAAAAAAATGAAGATGAAGTATATGCGTAGCTCCGGCTACCATCTTGTTGGAAGCCGTAGCTTCCAGGTACAAAAAAAATGATGATGAAGTATATGCGTAGCTCCAGCTACCATCTTGCTGGAAGCCGGAGCTTCCAGATACAATAAAGAACATTATGAATCTAACAGAACAATTTAAAGCATCTATTAAAAATCAAAACCTGTTTACACAGCATGACAGGCTGTTGCTTACCGTAAGCGGGGGAGTGGATTCTGTGGTGTTGACTGCTTTATGCCACGAAGCCGGTTACCGGTTTGCCGTTGCCCACTGTAATTTTCAATTGCGGGGAGATGACAGCAACCGTGATGAAGCCTTTGTACAATTGCTTGCTGAAAAATATAATGCACCGTTTCATCACACACATTTTGATACTGTAACCATTGCAGCACAACAGAAAAAAACCATTGAAGAAACTGCAAGGGACTTACGGTATGCATGGTTTAAAGAATTGTGCGCAGCGAATGGATATGATTACATTCTTACGGCACATCATGCCAACGATAATATTGAAACTGTGCTCATGAATTTTTTCCGTGGCACAGGCATTAAAGGGTTGCATGGCATTCTGCCGAAACAAAATAATATTGTGAGGCCGTTATTGTTTGCCACCAAAAAAGAAATTGAAGCGTTTGCCGCAGAAAATAAACTGGATTTCGTAACAGATTCCACCAATGCCGAAAACGATTTTACACGCAACTACTTCCGCAATGAAATTATACCAGCCATTCAAAAAGTATTTCCACAGGTGGAAATGAATGTGCGGCATAATATTGCCAGGTTGGGCGAGGCGGAGCAATTGTACGACCAGGCCGTTCTTGCACATCAAAAGAAATTGCTGCACGCGGTGGGGAAGGAGTGGCATATTCCGGTGCTGCTGCTGAAAAAAACAAAACCATTATTTACGGTTTTGTATGAACTCATCAGTGTGTTTGGGTTTTCGCCTGCACAACTGCGGGATGTGGCGGCGCTTTTACAAAGTGATAATGGAAAGTATGTGGCCTCCGCAACGCACCGCATTATCCGCAACCGGCAATGGCTCATCATTACACCAGTTCAAAATGATATTGCAGAAAATATTCTGATTGAGACAACAGATGAATCTGTTGTTTTTTTCCGTGGTACCATTCAAATAAAATCCGAAAACATAGCTGCATCTTTTGAACCATCCGCTGATGCATCTGTGGCCTGTTTAGATACCGCTGCTATTCAATTTCCGCTGCTGCTGCGCAAATGGAAGCAGGGTGATTATTTTTATCCGCTGGGCATGCAGAAGAAAAAAAAGCTGAGCCGCTTTTTTATTGATCAGAAATTATCCATTACCGATAAAGAAAAAATTTGGGTGATCGAAAGCAATAAAAGAATCATTTGGGTGGTGGGTTTGCGCATAGATGACCGGTTTAAAATAAAGCCATCAACAAGTGTCATCCTCAGCCTGAAATATACTGCAGGGTAATTTCGTGCCGGCACAGATGGTGTGTGAAAGCTGTGGCCATTGCCAAATTGTATCTCCCGAAAGTTGCTCTAAAAATTATGTAAACGTTGCAAAACCTTTGCCAGCAAAGGTTTTGAGGCGGGCTGAATAAAAAAAGGATTTAACCGGGGAGTAAAGTTTGCACTGTAAATATTTGTGGATTATATTTAAGCAACCTTAAACCTGTTGATATGAGACACATTTTTTCATTCGTACTTATTGGATTGTTATGTTCCTGCGGCGGTGCCAAATATGCCACAATTACCAAAGATGATGAACGCATGGGAAAAGAAAGCAACTCCGAAGTATTTGTCGTTACCAGCGATGGTGTAAAACACAGCGGCACTAAATTTAAATTTCCACCCGATCATTTCGCCACATCTGATTATATTGCTATTGATGGCGTTCGGTACAGCCGCAAACATTTGCCTGACATCATTGCCTATCAAAACGAAACAGGTTACCATCAATACATTCCCATTATTAAAAGAGATGCGTTGCGAATAAGAAACGGGAAGATCAATTTATTCACCTATCTGCATGAGGAAACTACGTTTTCGGGCGGAATTTCTTCAGTAACAGGTTTTCGCCGCTACTTAATAGAGAAAGAAAAAAACAATCTTCAATTAATTTCTTATGAAGTATTGGAAACGGCATTTGCAGATAATGTTGCTGTTTTGCAAAAGTTTCATGAGTTATATCCTGATAAGGCAAAAGCCAATAAATCACTTACTAAGAATGCTCACCTGGATAAGCAGGAATATGCTGTCATGAAAAATATCGAGTTACTGATAGATATGTATAACGGACGTTAATACCCGCAATAAGGCTTACCTGAAATTGAATTGCGGATGCTGTAATTGTTCAATAAAATATTGAAATAAGCCTGGCTTTGCAATTAATGTAAATGCTATTCCATACAGCGTACCCCACAAATGTGCACCGTGGCCGATATTGTCATTCCCCTTTCTGTCCATATAAGCAGAATAGCCAATGTAAATTACAAGGTACACTATTGCCGGTATCGGTATAATATATTGTATCCTTAATGTTTGCCAGGGTGCTAATAACACCACCGATGCCAATACTGCTGCCACCGCCCCCGATGCGCCCAGTGAACGGTAAGATGGATTGTTCTGGTTTTTAAAATAATCCGGTATACTGGCCGCCACCAATGCGGATACATAAAATATTACGTACATCGATTTGCTGAACAGCAATAACTCGCAATACTGCCCGAAGAAATACAGCGTTAGCATATTAAACAGCAGGTGCGTAAAATCTGCATGGATCAAACCGTGGGAAATAAAACGGAACCATTCTTTGGTTTCTTTCATTTCGTAAGGATAGAAAATGAGTTTGTTAATATTCGCTGTGTTATTGAACGAGATAAAAGAAACCAGTGAGGTAAAAGCAATGATGATGTAAGTAACAACCGGGGTGCCCATGAAATATTTTTTTAAACGGCAATTTAATTAAGTATGATGGTATTTTTCATTTTTTATAATGGTGCATGCCCTGTACACCTGTTCTGCCAGGATTAACCGCACCAACTGGTGCGGAAATACTAATGGCGATAAACTCCATGTATAATTTGCCCTTTGCATCACCGCATCACTTACACCATACGCACCGCCAATGAGAAAAATGATTTTCTTTACACTGTCATTGGCCCGTTGCTGAATAAACTGTGCCAATCCTTCGCTGGTAAAAGTTTTTCCCCTTTCATCCAGCAATACCAGGTAATCATCTTTCTGCAAAAAACTTACAATGGTTTCGCCTTCTCTTTTCTTTAAATCCATTTCACTCAGCATGCCGCTGTTTTTGGGCACAGGAATAATTTGCCAGCCGGCAGTATAATAATGAGAGATGCGTTTGGTAAACATTTCCACACCTTCCTTTACATACGCTTCGTGAGCCTTGCCAACAGACCAGAATTGCATTTTCATGGAATAAAAATAAGTGGTGTGTAGGAATAATCAGTACAATTTATTAGATTTATTACCACTCAATGCATCTGTTATGGCAAGTTTTTTTATTTCCTATTCCCGGCGGGATGCCGCTGACATGGCCAACACACTAAGAAATCATATTGTTAAACTGGATTCAAGCCACGATGTATTTCTCGACGTGCAATCCATCAAGGCTGGTGCAAACTGGCGTGATGAACTTAAACGCAAAATCATTGCATGCGATTTCTTTATTTATATCCATTCACCCGGTTCGTTACAGTCTAAACATGTTAAAGCAGAATTGAACTGGGTAAAAGAATCGGAATTAAAAACCGGTATGCGCAAACTGTTTGTGTACCGGTTGCATTATGCTGAACTTACGCCTGATATTTCTATGTACCAGATACTGGATGCCACCGGTAATATTACCGTTGATTTTTATAAACTGATGTCGGGCATTTTTTCGGGCAATTCTTTTTTCAATATTGAGTATGAACTTATGCTGGAAGATGAATTCTGGTATAAGGGTAAAGTTTGGATAGATGCACCACGGGCTTTTCTTTCCAAGATACAAATGGTGGAATACCGCTTTGATTACGGATGGCAGGACAAACCGCTGTATGTAGTTAAACACAGCGCCACTGCAGTAAAAAATAAATTTAAACTGCCGTTCAGAACCAAATATCACTTTACATTATTTGTGATGCTGTACTTATGGAATACAAGGGAACTGGCATTTGTAAAACGTATCCCGATCTGCCACTAAAGAAAAATATTATTTTTTGGCGTTATTGACCTTCACAGATGATTCCCGGATGATGAGTTCCGTTTGCAATGTTTTGGATTCAAATTCGGTTACGGGTCTTTTGCTTTCAATCATACTGATGAGGAGTTCGGTGGCTACCTGGCCAATTTCAAAAGCGGGCTGGCGCACCACAGATAATGGCGGGTTAAACACTTCTCCCATATTGGTATTGGTAAAACCGATCACTGCAATATCATCAGGAATTTTTTTATCTAATTTTTTCAATGCCTGTAAGCATGCAGTGGTGATGCGGTCGCCGGCAGCAAACAAGCCGTCTGGTTTTTGTTTCTGCTTAAATGCTTTTCTCAGTGCTTCTTCCACTTCATCATAAATCATACCGCCGTGATAGGAGTAGTGTACCATCTTTTCATCATACTCAAGCCCGTTTTTGCGCAATGCTTCTTTATACCCTTCCAGCCTTTCAACAGAAATGGATAAGTAAGGTGCACTGGTGATATGCGCAATTTTTTTGCAGCCGTTTTTAATCAGGTGTTCAGTGGCATCAAAAGCGCCTTTAAAATTATCAGCAATTACTTTATGGGTGTTGATCTCATTCACAATACGGTCGAAGAAAACAATGGGCAGGCCTTTTTCATATAACTGCCTGAAGTGTTCATAATCTTTCGTCTCGCTGGAAACGGATATTAACAGGCCGTCTACCGAACGTGAAGCGAGGTGATCGAGGATCACCGATTCCCGTTCATATGATTCATGACTTTGCGAAATGATGACATGGTAGCCGCGGTTGTAGGCAATGGATTCAATACCATTGATAGCCTGCGAAAAAAAGTTATTGGCAATTTCGCACACAATAATACCGAGTGAATGGTTTCTTCTTTCTTTTAAACTTAATGCAATGGGGTTGGGCCTGTAGTTGATTTTTTCTGCATACTCCAGCACCAGCTTTTTGGTTTCAGCACTGATTTCGTAGCTGCCCCGCAATGCCCGGCTAACGGTAGAGGTGGACAATCCTAACGCTTTTCCAATGTCTTTAATAGTAACCGGTTCAAACTTCATGGCTTTCAATTTGGCAAGTGCAAATCAAAGTTTTTTTTTCAAGTTACCAATTTTTGTGCGCATAAAATAATATGGCAACGTTATCGGGAACGTTTGCGTAAAAATAGTGATTGTGGGTGCAATAACGCAGTAAAAAAAAGTTCTAACATTGAGTATTGATTGCGTAGCGTATTGCTTTTTTCTGCCTGGAAAAAATCATAGTCCCGATAATTTTTTTAACCAAACACTGCTATATGAAAAAGTTGTTAGTATTACTTTCAATTTTCTTTACACTGCCTTTTACATTACTGGCGCAGAACAAAACCGTCAAAGGAAAAGTTACGGATGATGCCGGACTGCCCGTGGCCAATGCAACAGTAACTGACCAGGCCAGTAAAAAAGCCACCCAAACAGATAAACAGGGTAGTTTCTCCCTGTCGGTTCCCGGTTCTGGTACTATCGTTTTAAGAATCAGTTCTGTTGGATTTACCGCCAAAACGGTTACTGTTACCGGTAATGATGCGGTAGCTGTACAACTCACCAGGGAAACCATCACCCAGGAAGATGTGGTTGTGGTGGGCTATTCCACTGTAAGGCGCCGGGATTTGACCGCTTCGGTATCGTCTATCAGTTCGAAAGACCTTAAAGACATTCCTCTTAACTCAGCGGCTGCCGCATTATCCGGCAGGCTGGCAGGTGTACAAGTGGTAACATCTGAAGGTGCACCCGGTGCTGATGTGGATATTTACATCAGGGGCCGTAACTCCATTACACAAAGCGGATCGCCATTGTACATTGTGGATGGTATCCAGATAGACAATGCACTGAATGTACTTTCGCCGCAGGATATACAAACGATCGACGTACTGAAAGACGCCGCTGCAACAGCTATTTATGGCGCCCGAGGTTCCAATGGTGTGGTGTTGATCACTACAAAAGGTGGTAAAAACACCGGAGGAAAAACCACTGTTACTTATAATGGCTTTATGGGTGTTAGCACATTATCGAAAGAGCTGGATTTTATGGATCCGTATAATTTTGTTTTATACAGTTATGAAAGAGCGAAATATACTGAAAACCCTGCTGATACAGCGGTAACAGCGCAGTATATTAAACGTATGAGCAATTTTGATACAATCAAGAATTATATTAATTATCCTAATGCTGAAGACTGGCAGAAAAGAATGCTGGGCCGTAATGCCATGCAGTCCACACACAACATCAGTGTTACCGGTGGCACTGCGGCTACACAATATAATGTAAGTGCCACGCTGAATAAACAGGAAGGCCTGATTCAAAATTCTGATTACGAAAGAAAGCTGTTGAATTTCCGGTTTGATCATAGGGTTAGTGACAGGTTGAAAATTGGATTCAATACCCGTTTCAACCAGCAAAAAGTAACTGGTGCCGGAACTTCAGACGTAGGTGGTGCAGGCAGTAACCGTTTGCGCCAATATACCCGGTACAGGCCATTAATTCTGCCTGGCCAAACAGAAGATTACTATGATCAGAACCTTGATGTAACGCTTAACCCCGGTAATGGTTTGAGTTTGAAAAACCCTATTCAGTTAATGAATGCTGAATACCGTTTAAGAACTATTACCACTTATAACTATAATGGTTACATCAATTATAATTTCACTAAAAATTTATCTTTCAGAAGTACGTTTGGATATGATGTGTCTAAAACTGAGTCAAGGGCTTATGATGACACACTTACCAATAACTCTATTGCGCTGGGAAAACAGCCAGTGTTAAACCTGAATACTACAGACATTGTTACGATCAATAATTCGAATGTGTTCTCTTATTCCAATCCTTCTTTGTTTAAAACCAAACACAGCCTGGATGTATTGGTGGGCCAGGAAATCTATCAAACCAATGTAAGAGCAAGTGCTATACAGGTAAATTATTTTCCATTAGGTACAACCCCAGACCAGGCTTTTGCTAATTTAGGTTTAGCCAGTCCGCCTGCTGGTGTATCGCAGCCCAAACCTGCGTCATCTGAAGTGAATACGCACCAGTTGTCTTTCTTTTCACGCATTAACTACTCTTATAACAGGCGGTATCTGCTGACGCTGAATTTCCGTGCTGATGGTTCCTCTCTATTTGGACCAGATTACAGCAGCCCTATTCCTCTAACTGATCCTACTAACCGTAAATGGGGATATTTCCCTTCTGCATCATTTGCATGGAGACTGTCTGAAGAAAACTTTATGAAGAGCATTGAATTCATCAGTTCAGCCAAAGTGAGGTTAAGCTATGGTGCATCTGGTAACAACCGCATTTCTGCTTATGGTTATACTACGGGTTATGCACCTCCATCCAATGCAGGTTATGGATTAAATGATGCATTGGCATATACGTTAACACTGCCTACCAATCTGGGCAACCCTGAAATTAAATGGGAATCTTTAACGTCCAAAAACCTTGGTCTTGATCTTTCCTTCTTTAATAACCGTCTGAATCTTACCGCAGATTTTTATTCCAATACAACAAAGAACCTGTTACTGCAAAACAAAATTCCACCAACATCAGGTTATACCACACAGTTCCAAAATGTGGGTACAGTCCGCAACAATGGTTTGGAATTGCAGTTAGGCGCAGTAGTGATGCAGAAGAAAGATTTCACCTGGAATGCCAGCTTCAATATTGCATTTAATAAAAACAAAATCATCAGCCTTGGTAAACAGGATAAGTTTACTGCCAACTCCGGCTGGTTCAGTTCCACCAATAATCCTGATGACTACCTCGTAAAAGTAGGTGGTGAACTGGGTACCATTTATGGTTTGCAGGTTGATGGTTTCTATAATGTAAATGATTTTGATGTTACACCTTATGTAAACGCCACTAACAATGCCAGGTATCCAACATTACTGTACCAGTACAAATTAAAATCTGGCCTTGCTAACCCCGCAGCGGTATTAAATGACCTTGTTGCGCCAGGACAGATTAAATACCGTGATGTAAACGGCGATGGTAAAATAACGTTGGATAGTGACAGGGTTGCAATAGGCCATGTATTGCCGAAGTTTACCGGTGGTTTTAACCAGCAGTTTGCTTTTAAAGGTTTCGATGCCAGCATTTTCTTAAACTTTTCTGTTGGTAACGATATTTTCAATGCCAACAAACTGGAATTTGCCAACCAATATGGGCAAGATCAAAACATGCTGGCCATTATGAATGGCAGGTGGAGAGTGATTGACCAGAATGGAAACCTGATTCAGAAACAGCCTGATGCCAGCACAGTAATTGGTATAGCACCAGACCAACTGGCAGCTATAAACGCAGGCGCCACTATCTGGCAACCCTATAAATCCACCGGTGGTTATGCGCCAATGAGTTTTGCGGTTGAAGATGGTTCTTACCTGCGTATTAATAACATTACCATTGGTTATACTATTCCAAAAAGTGTGATGCAAAGAGTTAAGGTAACTGCCTTACGTTTTTATGTTACCGCCAACAACGTAGCCACAATTACCGGTTATTCCGGTTACGATCCGGATGTAAGCTCAAGGCGCTCCAATCAATTGACTCCGGGAGTGGACTATGCTGCTTATCCAAGGGGCCGTACGGTGATTGCTGGTGTTAACTTAACTTTTTAAAAAACAAAATCATTGATTATGAAATATAATTTTTTTCTTCAACGAAAATTTGCGGTAATCATATTGATGATTACTGCAACAATGGGTGTATCGTGTAAAAAATATTTGTCACCTGCACCATTATCAACCATCGACCCCAGTATCGTTTTTGGCAATGTACCCAACGCACAGGCCGCTGTTAACGGTGCTTATTTATCAATGGCCGGCGACTTTGGCTATGGAATAAGGGTAAGTTATTATTATGCACATGATGACGATATTATCATGGGCGGCGGTTCCGGTATTGCAGCCGGAAGGCAGGAAGAAGCCCACTATACATTAACTGCAGGTAATACAGATATTGGAAGTACATTCAACCAGTTTTATGCAGGTATTGAAAGAGCTAATAACTGTATCTATTATATTCCCCGCATGCCACAGTATACGGGTGGTTCAGATGCAGATAAAGCACAGTTGCAGCGTTTGCTGGGTGAATCTTTAACTATCAGGGCGCAGCTGTTCTTCGAACTGATCCGCATCTGGGGCGATGTGCCTGCACATTGGGTACCCTCCGTATATGTTGATGATTTGTTTGAATCCCGTACCAACAGGGACACCATCTATAATCACCTGCTTAGCGATCTTGCCTATGCGAAAACACTGATGCCCTGGCGCACAGCAGTACCACAGGATGAACGCTTCACCAAAGGAACTGCAATGGCATTACGGGCCAAGATCGCTTTGTTTGCCGGTGGCTATTCATTGAGGCAATCAGGCGGTATGCAAAGGCCGGCCAATTACCTGGACTATTACAAAATCTGCCGTGCAGAATGTGACACTTTAATGAAAAACCCAACACAGCATACATTATACACCGGGTATAAAAGTTTCTGGAAAGATAATGTTGATGCGCACAAAGCTGTGGATAATGCAGGTGAATTGATCATGCAGGTGGCGATGGCCAACGGAACACAATCAGACAGTAAGATTGGTGCCCAATCCGGAACCAAGATCAATGGTGTGGGTGGCTCATTAGGAAATATGATGCCCACTTACTTTTATTTCTTCGATTCAACAGATGTAAGAAGAGATGTAAGCTTTGTACCTTTTGAAGTAGTAAGGGATGTTTATGGCAGGGGCCATGCTTCAAACAGTATTTATGATGGTAAATTCAGAAGAGACTGGATCACCAACCCATCTTTTTACATGAGTAATGGAGTAACAACCGGCACTAATCCTGTTACACTTACTCCTGTATCCAACAACAATATTCAGAACTTCCAGTTGAACTGGCCTTTGATACGTTTTTCAGATATACTGCTGATGTATGCAGAAGCCGATAATGAAATTAACGGTGCACCTACTGCTGCAGATATTGCTGCATGGCAACAGGTAAGCCTGCGTGGTCATAATTATATTGCTGCGAATGTACCTGTGGCACCCACGGATCATGATGGGTTTTTTAAATTACTGGTGAAGGAAAGAGCATTGGAATTTGGCGGAGAAGGTATCCGTAAATGGGATTTGATCAGGTGGAATTTACTGGGTGCTGCAATGACAGAATCCAAAGCCAACCTGACAAAATTGGCAACCGGAGCAGCAATGGTGAACTATTCTTACATGGCAAACCTGCCAACTTACTGTTTAACCACCAACCTGCCTAAATTCATGTGGTTCTTTCAAAACATGCCGGCAGAGAATTTGTCTCCCACTGTTTCAGGAAGCCAGATTTGGGTAAACTCATTTTACAATCCTTCGCCGGCATCCGCTCCACTCGATCCAACCAATGGCGGTGGTGCATTATCCAGCAGTACCAACAGGGTGGCCTGGTTTGCCAACGCAAACATTACCACCACTTACGCCAACTGGCTGGGTTTTGGTTATGTAGCAGGCAAAAGTGAATTGTATCCAATACCACAAGCATCTATTGATGCCAATGGAAACCTGAGACCTCAAAACCCGGGATATTAATTGCTTTGAATTAGTTAGTTTTTTCTCATTAATCGTTTATGTTTTAAAGGCTGCCCCCAGTGGCAGCCTTTTTTAACCAAAGGCTGTATGAAAAAAATTATTTACGCAATCATTACCATTGCAGTCATCACAGGTTTTACATTGCCTGGTAAAAAGAAGATTAAAGTGTATCTGATCGGCGATTCCACGATGTGTGAATACGACGTCAGCCGTGCACCACTAACAGGCTGGGGAATGCCATTCAAATATTTTTTTGATTCTACCGTAACAATAGATAACCGGGCAAGGGGGGGAAGAAGCACCAGGACTTTTATCAGCGAAAACCGGTGGCAACCTATTGCAGACAGTTTGCAGGAAGGAGATTATGTATTCATACAATTTGGACATAATGATGAAGCAAAGGAACCGCAATACCAGGACCGGTATACACCTGTACCCGATTATAAAACCAACCTGCTGAAATTCATTACTGAGACAAAAGCGAAAAAGGCCATACCCGTACTCATAACCCCGGTAACCCGCATGCGTTTTGATAAGGAAGGAAACGTGCAGGAAACACATAAAGAATACAGCGCAGCCGTATGGGAAGTGGGCAACGCCAACCAGGTACCCGTGATAGACCTGGATGCAGACAGCCGGAATGTATTGCAAAAGATGGGCCCTGTTAATGCGAAGTACCTGTATATGCAACTGGATTCATTGGAACATCCTAACTATCCCGCCGGGCAAAAAGATAATACACATTTTACAGAATTTGGCGCCAGGAAGATAGCTGAACTGGTGCTGGCGGAGATCAGGAATTTACACCTGGAACTCGCAGACAGGATTGTCATTCCAAAAGTGAAAAAATAATTTTCGGATATGCTTAAACGGTATATATTCCTTTTGCTGTTGTTTTTTGTTTGGCATTTAACAAGCCATGCACAGCAGTTTATTCCCTTGTGGCCTGACGGAAAAAAACCAAACACCAATCATATACCTGTTAAAGACAGTTTGTTTAATGAACGGATATGGAAAGTGGCCACACCAGGCATTTATGTACTACCTGTTGCAAAGGCAGATAATACGGGTACGTCAGTATTAATTTGTCCGGGAGGTGGATACGAAAGAGTTTCATACATCTATAATGGTTTTAATTTTGCCAAATGGTTCAACAGTATTGGCGTTAACGTATTTGTATTGATATACCGTTTACCAAACCAGCCCGATTTAACGCAAAGGGAACTGGCACCGCTGCAGGATGCACAACGGGCCATACGGTATATCAGGGCGAATGCAGCACAATGGAACATCAAACCGGATAAGATTGGTGTGATGGGTATTTCTGCCGGGGGCCATGTGGCCAGCACATTGGGCACACATCCGAAGGATGAATCAACGATTGGCGACTCCATCGATCATTTCAGCTACCGGCCAGATTTTATGATACTGCTGTCTCCTGTAATCACAATGGGAAAAATGGCACATTCCGGAAGCAAAAGGAATTTTTTAGGAACGGATACTTCAACTACGATGGTTAATAAGTTTTCATCGGAGATGAATGTTTCTGCATTTACACCACCAACATTTATAGTGCATGCCCTCAATGACAGTACAGTGAAAGTGCAAAACAGTTTACTCTTTTACAATGCCCTGGCAGAAAAAAAGATCAATGCCTGTATTCATGTTTTTCCTCAGGGCGGGCATGGGATAAGGGTAACAGAAAATCCGGGCTCTACGGAGTTATGGCTGCAATTGCTACACTTGTGGTTAAAGGAAAACGGGTTGATGACACCAATACCATTTAAATAACTGGCAGTAATCAGTTAACTTAACGGCGATTTAATGATAAAGGCTGTTTTATTTTAAAATTATACCAAAAGAAATGAAGAAACTTATTTTTTTTACTGCAACACTGGTAGCATTCTATACTACAGCAGCACAAACTGCCAACCCCCAACAATACAAATATATTTTTACTGTTGCCAAAGATGGAACGGGTGATTACATGTTCATCCAGGATGCCATTGATGCCATGAGGGTGTATCCGCTTGCACCAATAACACTCTACATAAAAAATGGAGTGTACAACGAGAAAATAGAATTGCCCGCCAATAATACTGATGTAACTTTTATTGGCGAAAGTGCTGACAGTACCATTATTGCTTACAACGATTATTCAGGTAAAGGAAAATTAAACACCTTCACATCTTATACCGCAAAAATATCCGGCAACCGCTTCCGGGCCGAACATATAACGTTTGCCAATACCGCAGGCCCCGTGGGGCAAGCATTGGCATTGTATGCAGATGCAGACCATGCTGTATTTAAAGACTGTAAATTTCTCGGCAACCAGGATACGATTTTTGCCAGCGGCGAAAATGCCAGTCAACTCTTCGACAGTTGTTATATTGAAGGCACCACCGATTTTATTTTTGGCCCCGCAACAACAGTATTCAGAAATTGCGTCATCAAAGGCAAAACCAATTCTTTCATTACTGCAGCAAGCACCACACCGGGTAAAAAATATGGTTTTGTTTTTTTGAATTGTACCATTAATGCAGATTCTGCAGTAAATAAATTATACCTCGGCAGGCCCTGGCGGGCACGGGCGCAAACCGTTTTTATCAATTGCACATTGCCAAAAGTTATTGCACCGGAAGGTTGGAATAACTGGAGTAATCCCGATAATGAAAAAACAGCGTACTATGCAGAATACAATAGTAAGGGAGCAGGCGCATCTGCAGCAACAAGGGTGAAATGGTCGCACCAGTTAACAGCTGCACAACTAAAACAATATGCATTACCCGTTATCTTCGCAGGAAGGGCAGGTGATCAAAGTGCATGGTATAATCAGTCAGCAACGCAAACATTCAGTAATACTTTTTTTGTGAACAAAACGCCGCAGGAAATTCCATTATACACCGGTTCAATCCCCAACTCAACCGGGGCACCCAATAAAGAAAATGCTGTTGTAAAAGATAATGTTACCAGGATTGCCAACGTAAGTGTGCCTACGCTTACCGTTTACAAAGCTGCAAAACCCAATGGCAAAGCAGTAATCATTTGCCCGGGTGGCGGCTATAGTATTTTAGCTTTTGATAAAGAAGGCACAAGAGTGGCAGAAGAAATGAACCGCTGGGGTATCACTGCATTTGTATTAAAATACCGCTTGCCAGATGATAAAGCGAATGTAGATAAAAGCCTGGCACCATTGCAGGATGCACAGCAGGCCATACGTTTGGTAAGACAAAATGCGAAAGAGTGGGGCATCAATAAAAATCAAATAGCCATCATGGGTTTTTCTGCCGGCGGCCATGTGGCATCCACCGCAGCAACACATTTTAATTTTAAGGCAGATCCCAATAATTCGGATACCACATCTGTGCGCCCGGATTTTGCCATACTCATTTATCCCGTAGTGAGTTTCGATTCAACAATATTTCACCGTGGTTCACGCAACAATTTAATTGGCTCCAACCCAACGGCAGAACAAACTGCATTTTTCAGTAATGAACTGCAGGTTACAAAAAACACACCACCGTCTTTTTTAGTACAGGCCAGCGATGACGGCGCTGTACCGGTGCAGAACAGTGTACGGTATTATGAAGCCTGTGTAAAAAACAAAGTACCGGTGGAAATGCATTTATACCCCAAAGGCGGGCATGGCTTTGGATTAAACAATAAAACAACAGATGATAACTGGATGGAGCGGTTGAAGAATTGGATCAACCGTTGGTAACTTCGTTAAAGTACAGGATGGTGAATCCATATAAAACAAACAATTTACAACACGATTGCAACGCAACACCAGCCTGCTTCAATATATCAGTTATAAATAAACATACATTATGGATTTACAGTTAAAAGACAAAGTGATCATCGTAAGCGGTGGTGCCAAAGGTATTGGGGAAGGCATTGTAAAAGTATTGGCAGCAGAAGGTGCTATACCTGTAATTGTGGGCCGCAACGAAGCAGACAATAACAAAACGGTGGACGCTGTTACTGCATCTGGTGGAAAAGCATACCAGGTTGTGGCAGAATTATCAGATCCCGCAGCATGCGCAGCAGCAGTAAATGCGGTGGTTACACAATTTAAACGCATTGATGGTTTGGTGAATAATGCCGGTGTAAATGATGGCGTGGGGTTGGAAAATGGTGATTACGAAAAATTCATGGCATCGCTGCATAAAAATGTAGTACATTATTATTTGCTGGCACATTATGCATTGCCTGAACTCATTAAATCAAAAGGCAGCATTGTAAACATTACTTCCAAAACTGCTGATACCGGCCAGGGCAATACATCTGCCTATGCAGCCAGTAACGGCGCACGCAATGCATTGACAAGGGAATGGGCAGTGGAGTTATTGAAATATGGCATCAGGGTAAATGCAGTGGTGGTGGCAGAATGTTTTACACCGCTGTATGCAAAATGGATTGAAACATTACCCAATCCACAGGAAAAATTAAAAGAGATCGAATCTAAAATTCCATTGGATAACCGGATGACGACTGCAGAAGAAATTGCCAATGCAGTAGCTTTCTTGCTGTCATCATGTTCCAGCCATACAACAGGGCAATTAGTGTATGTAGATGGTGGATATGTGCACCTGGACAGGGCTTTGGCGAATGCTTAACGCATTACCGGTGAGTCACCGCTTAAACGGTGACTCACCGGTAATTCATACTACAATTAAATCAAACAATCATGCAACCAATTAAAACAGCATTATGTTCTTTCGGAATGAGTGGCTGGGTATTCCATGCGCCATTCCTGCATCTGCATAAAGGGTTTGAATTGCATGGTGTGTGGGAGCGTTCTAAAAAAACAGCGAAAGAAAAATATCCCGGCATTAAATCATTCGATACGTATGAAGCCCTGCTGCAGGATGCCGCCATCGGCCTGGTCATTGTAAACACACCCAACTATACGCATTTTGACTTTACACAAAAAGCGTTACAGGCAGGAAAACATGTGATTGTGGAAAAACCATTCTGCCTTACCACAGCTGAATGCAATACATTAATTGCCCTGGCCAAAGAAAAAGGAAAATTACTATCGGTATACCACAACCGAAGATATGACAGCGATTTTAAGATCATCAAAAAAGTGGTGCAGGAAGGCTGGCTGGGAGAAATTGTGGAAGCAGAATTTCATTTTGACCGCTATAGCGAAATATTAAGTCCTAAAGCTCATAAAGAAACACCCGGGCCTGGAACAGGATTGTTGTACGATCTCGGTTCTCACCTGGTTGACCAGGCATTGCAATTGTTTGGTATGCCGGAAGCAGTGTTTGGTGATATCCGCATTGCACGAAAAATTTCGCTGGTAGATGATTATATGGAGTTGCTGTTATATTACCCGGAAAAAAGGGTACGGATAAAAGCAAGCTATGTAGTGCGTGAACCGCTGCCTTCTTACGCCATTCATGGCACTAAAGGATCATTCATAAAATCCAGGACAGATGTGCAGGAAAAAGCCCTGCAATCGGGTTTAACGCCAGATATGGATGATTGGGGAAAAGAGCCTGAAAACGAAATGGGTTTATTGCATGCAGAAATAAATGGAGCAGTGGTCAAAAAACTGCTGCCTGCTGCCAATGGAAATTATATGGATTATTACGAAGGCATTTACCAGGCACTTGTAAATGGTGCACCGTTGCCGGTAACGGCAGCCCAGGGAAGAGATGTCATAACAGTGATAGAAAAAGCCTACCAGAGCAATAGCGAAAAACGGGTGATAGGCCTGTGAAAAAACTGAACAATAATAGTAATAATACCAATGAAAAATAACGGTTTTCAGAGGGGGATTTATCGGAAACGATTGCGTAAATAAAAGGGTTTCAATAGTTTTTTCTCTTAACAATTAGTGGTAAAATTGGTGTCTGAAAAAGAACTACCTGCCATTTGAAAAGAGCTTCATTGGGGAACTGAAAAAAGCATTCCTCATTTTGGTATTGCCGGAAACAGGCAGGGCAAAACGATTGTAATATGAATATCTTGGATCAATTTAAACTCAACGGAAAAATCGCTTTAGTAACAGGTTGTAATAAAGGAATCGGCAAAGCTATGGCTATCGGATTAGCTGAAGCCGGGGCAGACATCATTGGTGTATCGGCAACGCTGGCGCCAGGCAGTGAAGTGGAAAAAGCGGTAACGGCGCTGGGCCGCAGCTTTAAAGTGTATCAATGTGATTTTGGCGACCGTTCTTCTCTAAAGTCTTTCACACAAAAAGTAACAGCAGAAAATCCACGTATCGATATTTTAGTAAACAATGCAGGAACCATTCTCCGTAACCCTGTAGCAGAACACAGCGATGAATATTGGGATAAAGTGATTGCCATTAACCTCGATGCACAGTTTATCATTACCCGTGATATTGGGAAGACGATGCTGGCGCAGGGCAGTGGTAAGATCATCTTTACGGCATCATTGCTCAGTTTCCAGGGTGGTGTTAACGTGCCGGGTTATGCAGCCAGTAAAGGTGCGGTGTCCAGTCTCATTAAAGCATTTGCCAATGAATGGGCCGGAAAAGGGATCAATGTAAACGGTATTGCACCGGGTTATATCGCCACCGATAATACTGAAGCTTTACGCAACGATCCGGTGCGCAGTAAATCTATTCTTGACAGAATTCCGGCTAACCGTTGGGGTGAGCCGGATGATTTTAAAGGCGTGACGGTATTCCTTGCCGGCAAAGCCAGTGATTATATGAACGGAACTATTGTAACCGTGGATGGCGGATGGATGGGGAGGTAGGTGGTTAATTGGTTAATTAGTTTATTAGGTAATTAGTTAATTGGTATAAAAGTAAATAAAGTAAATAGGTATATAAAGAAGCGAAGCGTTTTCTTTCTGTCTTACAGTCTTTGCGGCAGAAAATGTGCGAAGCATTCTATGTGTCCTATGTAGTCGGGATAAGGGAAAAGTAAATAAAGTAAATAGGTATATAAAGAAGCGAAGCGTTTTCTTTCTGTCTTACAGTCTTTCCGGCAGAAAATGTGCGAAGCATTCTATGTGCCTATGTGGTCAGGAGAAGGAAAAAAGTAAATAAAGTAAATAGGTATATAAAGAAGCGAAGCGCTTTCTTTCTGTCTTCCAGTCTTTCCGGCAGAAAATGTGCGAAGCATTCTATGTGTCCTATGTGCCTATGTGGTCGGGGTAAGGAAAAAGTAAGTAGTATATAAAGTAAATAATAAAGAAGCGAAGCATTTAATGAATTGATCAAGTAAATATTTTTAAGCATTCAACAGACAGTTAAATAAAAATTATGCCAACTAAAAAAAATACCACAGCAACAAATTCCAACCGCTTTGAAATCCGGTTTCATAACAGCCCGGCAGAAGTAAGCCGGATGAATGCGACAGAACTGCGCAGCAATTTCCTGGTACAGCAGATCATGCAGCCAGGCGAAATCAATTTTGTTTATACGCATTATGACCGTGTGCTTATCGGTGGTGTGGTACCCACAATAAAAGCCATTGCATTGCCAACATATGCACCACTGCGTGCCGATTATTTTTTAGAAAGAAGAGAAATGGGCGCCATCAACGTTGGCGGAGATGGTGAAATAACAGTGGATGGAAAAACATATACTGTAAACCGCCTGGATTGTTTATACATGGGCAAAGGCAGTAAAAAAATATCTTTCAAAAGTAAATCAGTAAAAAAACCGGCTAAGTTTTATTTGCTGTCATCACCTGCACATGCTCCTTATCCAGTGCAATTGATGACAAAAGAAAAAGCATCACCCACAGAAATGGGTGCAAAAGCTACTGCCAATGAAAGAACCATTTACAAATACATTTATACCGATGGATTAAAAAGTTGCCAGCTGGTAATGGGCTTAACCATTTTAAAAGAAGGCAGCGTTTGGAATACCATGCCCACACATGTGCATGACCGCAGGATGGAAGCTTATTATTATTTCGATGTGCCCGAAAATCAAAAGATCATTCACCTGATGGGTGAACCCACAGAAACCAAACATCTGGTGGTCAGTAATGATGAAGCCATCATATCACCACCATGGAGCATTCACAGTGGTTGCGGCACCAGTAATTATGGTTTCATTTGGGGAATGGCAGGAGAGAATTTTATTTATACCGATATGGATCCGGTTAACATTAATGATTTACGCTAATTCAATACAGCTTTACGCATTCAGCTAATATGAAAATGACAAAAACTATTTTTATTGCGCTACTCGTCATCAGCGGACTGGCTTTTTTTACGCCGGATAAAAAACCTGTTATCTTTTTAATTGGAGATTCCACCATGGCCAATAAACCACTGGAGGAAAATCCTGAACGGGGTTGGGGGCAATTGTTTCCCAATTATTTCACTAATGAAGTGGAAATACAAAATCACGCCGTAAATGGAAGAAGTACAAAAAGTTTTATTCATGAACATCGCTGGGATACAGTGATGAGCCGCATGAAGCCCGGCGATTTTGTGCTGATACAGTTTGGCCATAACGATGAAAAATCTGAAGACAGTACACGTTCTGCGCCGGCACACACATTGTATAAAGAAAATTTGATCCGTTTTATTAATGATACCCGCAGCAAAGGTGCAACACCCATATTGATCACGCCGGTAATGCGCCGTAATTTTGATGCCAACGGAAAATTTGAAGATACCCATGGTGATTACCCCGCAGTAGTAAAAGAAGTGGGACAATTGATGAAAGTGGATGTGATCGACCTGCATCAAAGCAGTGAGGAGTTAATTGTAAAAGAAGGCGTGGAAAACAGCAAACGTTTTTTTCTGCATATACCTGCCGGTCATTTTGATGCAGTAAAAAAAGACCGGGTGGACAATACGCACTTCAGTGAATATGGTGCACAGTCAATGGCATCATTGGTTTGTCAAAGTATCAAAGATCAAAATCTGCCATTAGCCAAATACCTGGCGCCATCGGATTTTAAAGAGAAGTATGCATTCGAGTTGCCGAAAATTTATCAACCCCATTTTAAAAAAGATACGTTTAATATTTTGAGTTATGGCGCCGTTGCCGATGGGTTGACGTTAAACACCAAAGCCATCAATGATGCCATCGATGCCTGTGCAGCAAAAGGCGGCGGCGTGGTGGAAATTCCACGCGGAAGTTTTGTAACCGGCCCTGTCATTATGAAAAGCAATATCAACCTGCACCTCGACCGTGGTGCATTGGTGATTTTCAGTTCCGACTTTAACCAGTATCCCTTAGTGGTATCTACATTCGAAGGTGTGGATGCGGTGCGTTGCCGTTCGCCCTTTACGGCAGAACATTTGGAAAATATTGCCATTACCGGTCATGGTATCATGAACGGTAATGGTTTTTACTGGAGGCCATTGCAGAAAGATAAAGTGAGCGAAAGCCAGTGGATTGCACACCAGAAAAAATATGGCGGTGTGCTCAATGAAAATAAAAAGACATGGTATAATTCACCCGGTGCATTGAAAGGATCGCTGACGAATAATATTGGCAAGATCACCGCAGGAAAAACGGTCAATGATTTTGAAGAGGTGAAAGGATTTCTTCGCCCGAATATGATCAGGATATTTGATTGTAAAAATATTTTGATCGAAGATGTAACGTTTGAAAACTCTCCAGCATGGACAACGCACATCAACGGCAGTGAACACATCACGCTTAAAAACCTTACGGTAAAAAATCCGTGGTATGGGGTAAACACTGATGCACTGGATTTGGAAAGCAGTAAAAATGCATTGGTGGAAGATTGTCATTTTGATACCGGCGATGATGGCATCTGCATCAAAAGCGGTCGTGATGCAGAAGGAAGAAAAAAAGGAATGCCTACAAAAGATGTGATTGTAAAAAACTGTGTGGTGTATCACGCACATGGCGGATTCGTTGTGGGTAGTGAAATGAGCGGCGGCACCAACAATATGTTTGTAAGCAATTGCACATTCATTGGTACAGATATTGGATTGCGTTTTAAAACCACCCGTGGCCGCGGCGGCATGGTGGAAAATATTTACGTTAATAATATCGATATGAAAGACATTGCTGCGGAAGCGATCTTGTTCGACATGTATTACATGGCTAAAGACCCTGTGGTATTAGCAGGTGAAAAGAGAGAACCACCAGTGGTGGAAATGAAACCCGTTGATGAAACCACACCACAGTTCCAGAATTTTTATTTCCACAACATTACCTGCAACGGAGCATCCAAAGGAATTTTTGTACGGGGGATACCGGAAATGCACGTAAAAAATGTGTTGATTGAAAATGCCGTATTGCAGGCAGATGAAGGCATCGACATACAGGAAGCCAGTAATATCAACCTGAACAATGTTACCATGCTGAGCAGGAATACCAAACCTGTCGCGTATATTTTAAACAGCGATAACATCAATATCAGCAACCTGAAATATAAAGACAGTGCAGATATTTTGGCCATGGTACAGGGGGAAAGAACTAAAGGGGTTTCAATAATTAATACTGATACAAACAAAGCCAAACAAAAAGTGATGGCGGGTTTTGGAGTAAAAGATACAGACATTATGTGGGAAGTTCCGAAAGCGCAGGTACCGGCAAATAGTAAGGGGAAGAAGAAAAGGAAAGGGTGATAAGTAAATAAAGTATATAGGTAAATAAAGTAATGAAGATTATACGTTGCGTTCAGGTGTCTTTGTGAGCAGGAATAAATGCGAAGCATTCTATGTGTCCTATGTTCCTATGTGGTCGTGCCAGGTAAATAATGTTAATGAAGTAAATAAAGTAAATAGGTAAATAAAGTGGCGAAGTGTAAACGTTGTGCATAAAGCTTTTGTGAGTAAGAATAAATGCGAAGCATTCTATGTGTCCTGTGTTCCTATGTGGTCGTACCAGGTAAAAAAAGTAAATAGGTAAATAAAGTGGCGAAGTGTAAACGTTGTGCATAAAGCTTTTGTGAGTAAGAATAAATGCGAAGCATTCTATGTGTCCTATGTTCCTATGTGGTCGAAATGAAAAGTAAATAAGTATATAAAGTAAAAAGAGTAAATAAAGTATATCAATATAAAATGAAAAAAATAACCACGCTTCTTTTCACTATTGCAGTGCTCCAAAGCCAGGCGCAAAGCCCTGCAGAGAAACTGGGTGCAACCGTATTAAATATCTGGAAAGATACGGTGCCCATTGGCAGCAACACCAAATGGAGTTATGATATGGGCGTAACGCTGAAGGGTTTTGAAGGCCTGTGGTTGAACACCGGAAACGCCGCATGGTTTACCGCCATTCAAAAAAAGATAGACTATTTTGTAAAAGACGATGGCAGCATAAAAAACTATGAAAAGGATGATTATAACCTGGACATGATCAACAATGGCAAACTGGTATTGTTGCTGTATCGTGTAACAGGAAAGGAAAAATATAAAAAAGCAGCCGATTTATTGCGCAGCCAGCTGTTGTCACAACCACGCACAAACGAAGGTGGTTTCTGGCATAAGAAAATATACCCCTGGCAAATGTGGTTGGATGGACTGTATATGGCAGAACCTTTCTATGCAGAATATGCCATGTTGTTTCACCAGGACACTGCGTTTAACGATATCGCCAATCAGTTCATCTGGATAGAAAAACATACAAGAGACCCCAAAACCGGGTTGTTGTATCACGGCTGGGATGAAAGTAAAACACAGCAATGGGCCAATAAAACCACGGGCTTGTCTCCACATTTCTGGTCAAGGGCAATGGGCTGGTACAGCGATGCCATTGTTGATGTACTCGATTATTTTCCTGCAAATCATCCCAAAAGAAAAGCGTTGATTGATATCTTAAACAGGTTAGTAAATGCATTGGGAAAATACCAGGATAAAACAACAGGCGTGTGGTATGATATTCTTAATTATTCCGGTCCCAACAAAGAAAAAAATTATTTAGAAGCCAGTGCCAGTTGCCAGTTTACTTATGCAATTGCAAAAGGCGTGCGCAAAGGATATTTACCTGCATCAAAAATGTCAATGGCACAAAAAGCTTATGCGGGAATTCTCAAGCAATTCATCAAAGAAGAAAATGGAAAAACCGTATTAACCGGAACCGTTAAAGGCAGTGGTTTAGGTGGTAATCCCTATCGTGATGGTACGTTTACCTATTACATGAGTGAACCGGTGATCACCAATGATCCCAAAGGAATGGGTGCTTTCTTGTTAGCGGCCAATGAAATGGAAATGAGTAAAACACAATCTTTGGGTAAAGGAAAAACGGTACTGCTCGATCGTTGGTTCAACAGCGAAAAAAAGAAAGATGCAACAGGCGCAGAAGTGTACTGGCATTATGTGTGGAACGACAGAAGCAACTCTGGTTTCAGCACATTTGGCCATGTGTTTGAAAAATATGGTGCACAGTTGGCATCACTCGATGTTGCACCCACTGCAGCAAATATGAAAACAGCTGCAGTGTATGTCATTGTTGATCCTGATCACATACGTGATAACCCTAACCCCAATTATGTAACAGAGAAAGATGCACAAACCATCAGCAATTGGGTAAAGGCAGGCGGCACTTTGTTGTTAATGGCCAATGACAGCAATAACTGCGATCTGAAACATTTTAATATTCTCGCTTCAAAATTCGGTATCAGTTTTACAGACAAGAGTTTGAATATGGTGAAGAACGACATCTTTGAACAGGGGGTTGTTTATCCGGGCGATAATAACCCCATTTTTAAAACCACTAAAAAAATGTATTTGAAAGAGATCAGTGCATTGGCAATACAATCTCCTGCAACTGCAAATGCAGTTAAAGATGGAGATGTGATCATCGCTACAGCCAATTATGGTAAAGGAAAGGTATTGGCCGTTGGTGATCCCTGGTTGTACAATGAATATGCCGATGGAAGAAAACTGCCCGCGGAATATGAAAACTATAAAGCTGCGGAAGATTTGGTGCAATGGTTATTGAGTACACCCAAAAAATAAAAATGCATTTGGTTAAATACATATTGAGTTTGTTCATTGCCATTTCGGGTGCGTTGCATGCATTTGCGGGCACACCAATTGTAGTGGCGAAAGATGGCAGTGGTAACTTTACCAGTATACAGGAAGCCATCAACAGTTTACCTGGAGAAGATGGCAAAACACAACGGGTGATACTGATAAAAAAAGGAGTGTACAACGAAAAGATTTTCATTGATAAAAACTTTATCACATTGCAGGGAGAAAGCCCTGAGAATACGATCGTGAGTATTTCTTTATCAAGAGAACAATGGCGTTGTGACAATAAAGATGATTACGGAACGGCCACGATCAATTTAAGAGGGTCGGATATTACGCTGGAGAATTTAACGTTCATCAACAGCTTTGGAAAAGATAATCCTGATGGTGTGGTGCAAACTTGTGCAGCAGACAGTTCTGGTAAAAAAACAATCCGGTCCAACAGCCACCAAATGGCATTGCGTTCATTCGGCACAACAAGATTAATTGTCAATCATTGTATCTTCCGTGCTTATGGTGGCGATACGGTAAGTCCATGGAATACCGATGAAGGCATGTTCTATTTTAAAGATTGTGAAATGGAAGGCGGTGTTGATTTTTATTGTCCGCGTGGCTGGGCATTGGCTGAGCATTGTACTTTTATCTGCCATGATAAAAACGCTGCCATCTGGCACGATGGCAGTAAATATCCATCTTCAAAAACAGTATTGCTTAATTGTACGTTTAAGGGTGATGATGGTTTTAAATTAGGCCGTTATCACCGCGATGCACAGTTCTATTTACTCCATTGCACCTTCCCTAAAAATATGGCCGATGTTGATATTTATTTGGTGCCTACCGGTAATAAATTGCAATGGGGAAGGCGGGTGTATTATTACCATTGCAAAAAAGAAGACGGGAAGGATTTTGCCTGGTACAGCAATAATCTGCCTTCCGGCTTTGACATGAATGAATACAGTACCGGCTGGGTATATGATTTTAAATGGAACCCGGCTGCAGGTAGCACAAACAATAATTCTAAATCGATATCGACTCAAACTGCAACACAACAATCCGATGCAGTTGCCGATAACATGTTATTGTACCAGCGTAAAAACGGCGGCTGGCCCAAACATTTCCCCGATGATAAAAAGGTTGATTATAAACATGTATTAACTGATGCAGAACTGAAAGACCTGCAATCAGGTTATGAAGAAGGTATTGATGCCACGATAGATAATGAAGCCACTACTAAAGAAATGAAATACCTGGTAAAAGCCTATAAGAAATTTCATATTGAAAAATATTTACAGGCAGCAACAAGGGGTGTGGAATATTTATTGAAAGCGCAATATGCCAATGGCGGATGGCCGCAGTATTATCCTGACTTTCGTTTATACCGCAGCCAGATCACTTATAATGATAACGCTATGATGAATGTGACCAATGTGTTGCAGGATATTGTGGAAAGGAAAAATGATTTTGATGTGATTGATGCAGCATACATCCCCAGATGCCAGGTGGCCATCAATAAATCGGTGGACTGCATTTTAAAAACGCAGGTAAAACAAAAAGGTGTGCTCACCGTTTGGTGTGCACAGTACAATGCAAAAACACTGGTGCCTGAAATGGCAAGAAAGTTTGAACTGGCATCGTTAAGTGGTGCGGAATCCGTAGGTATTGTAAGGTTTTTGATGCGGCAGCCAAACCCAACGCCGGAAATCAAAGCCGCAGTAAAGGCAGCGGTGCAGTGGTTTGATAAAGTAAAGATCACGGGTTATAATGTTGCAGATATAAAGGCACCAAATGAACCATCAGGAAAGGACAGGGTGGTGGTGAAAGATGATAATCATATTATGTGGGCAAGATTTTACGACCTGGATACCAACGAGCCCTTTTTTGCCGGCCGCGACAGTCAACCCCAAAAAACACTGGCAGCAATTGAAAACGAACGCCGTGTTGGTTATGCGTGGTATGGAACATGGCCTGAAAAACTGATCAATGAAGAATATCCAAAGTGGGTGAAAATGTGGGGAGTGGGGAATTAGTTGATTGGTTAATTAGTTAATTGGTATGAAAGTAAATAAAGTATATAGGTATATTAAGTATATAGGTATATAAAGTAAATAAAGTAAGTAATGAAGGGCAAGCGTTATGTGGTAGTGTCTTTGTGTGTAAGAATAAATGCGAAGCATTCTATGTGTCCTGTGTATCTATGTGGTCGAAACGAAAAGTAAATAAATGAATAAGTAAAGAGGTATATGAA
>JAFDZS010000011.1:0-131177 GCA_018266775.1 Bacteroidota bacterium
TTCGAATCCAGTCATCCCGACTTTAAACAAGAAAGGCAGCATTATTGCTGCCTTTTGTATTTGTTCAAGTCTATTATATAATATCAGAATTTGCTGTAATCCTGATCGCTCACCTTTTCTAACCAATCCACCACTTTTCCGTTTACATGTTCCTGTATGGCAATATGCGACATTCCATTTGAAGCAGTAGCCCCATGCCAATGCTTTTCATTGGGTTCAAACCAAACCACATCGCCGGGATGTACTTCTTCCACCGGGCTGCCTTCTTTTTGTACCCAACCCAAACCAGCTATAATGATCAATGTTTGACCTAAGGGATGGGTATGCCAGGCCGTTCTTGCACCGGGTTCAAAGGTTACTGTTGCGGCGGCGCTGCGCCTGGCTTCATTGGCGCTAAACAATGGATCTATCCGCACGGATCCTGTAAACCAATCGCCCGGGCCTTCTACCGATGGCTGAGCGCCTGTTCTCGTAATATTCATAACAGAATCATTTAATTTTTTAGAGTTGCCATATCAATGACGAAACGGTATTTTACATCCCCTTTTTCCAATCGTTCAAATGCATCATTTACTTCCTGGATGTTTATTAATTCAACTTCAGCAGTGATGTTGTGTTCAAAACAAAAGTTAAGCATTTCCTGTGTTTCGGCAATACCGCCAATATTTGATCCTGCTAAACTTCTGCGGCCCGGAACGATACTGAATGCGTGTACATCCAATGGTTCGGCCGGTAAACCCACCAATACCACGCTTCCGTCGTGCCGGAGTAAATTGAGATAGGTATTCACATCATGTTTGGCAGAAACCGTATCGATAATAAAATTCAGTTTACGGTTGTACTTTTTCATTTGTTCAGCATCAGATGATAATACTGCTTCGTCTGCGCCCAGGCGTTTGGCATCCTCCACTTTGGAAGGTGAGGTGGTGAACACTATGACTTCGGCACCCATTGCCTTGGCGATTTTGATGGCCACATGTCCTAACCCGCCAATACCGAGTATGCCCACTTTTTTACCCGGACCAGCCTGCCAGTGTTTTAATGGAGAATATACGGTGATACCGGCGCAAAGCAATGGGGTTGCTGCGGCAAGATCTTTAAACCCCGGCATCTGCAATACATATTTCTCGTGGCAAACATAGGTTTGCGCAAAGCCGCCATACGTTACGCCGCCAGAAATTTTATCCGGTGCGTTGAACGACCAGGTTACACCTTCATCGCAAAACTGTTCAATGCCTTCGTTGCAATATTCGCAATGGCCGCAACTGTCTGCAATGCAACCCACAGCTACTATATCACCCACTTTAAATTTGGTTACGTGATTGCCCACTGCAGTAACCCGCCCAACAATTTCATGCCCGGGCACAATGGGATAAGTGGTGCCGCCCCAGTCATTATGAATGCTGTGTAAATCGGAGTGACATATACCGCAGTATAAAATGTCGAATTCAATATCATGCGGCATTGGTTTTCTCCGGTGGATGTTTAACTGTTGCATGGGTGCGTTTGCTGCTGTTGTGCCATAAGCTTTTATTTCCGTGGTTGGTTCACCTGTTGTTGTTACTGTTTTTTCCATGTCTGTTGTTTTTATTTAATCAGGAATTGTTTGTTTGGTATGATTAAAATGCAGCACAAAGTTATTGCTAATCCAAAGTGCGATTGTACGAGAATCAAACCAATGATTAAGAAAATCAAACATTTTCTGCCCGCAGTAAAGAGGGGGCAGTGCCGGTAATGCGTTTAAAATAATTATTGAAATAGGTGGGATATTCAAAGCCGAGTGCATAGGCAATTTCAGCAATCGTCCAGTCGGTATGCTGCAATAATGCTTTGGCTTCTGTAATGATTCTTTCGGAAATATGTGCGGAGGTAGGTTTGCCGGTTACTTCTTTTATGGAACGGTTTAAATGGTTTACATGCACTGCCAATTGCCCCGCATAATCCTGCGGTGTTTTAAGCATTAACGGAGATTCAGTACTCTCTACAGGGAATTGTCGTTCCAGCAGTTCTAAAAACACCTGTGTGATCCTTGACGCTGCATTTTTGTGCTGCACATAATTTTCTGACGGCTGCAATTTTAATGCTTCATGCAGTATTAAGTTGATATAGTTTCTTATTACATCTGCTTTATGCATATAATCCCCTTCCTGTTCTTCTATCATCTTTTTAAAGATGGTATTTAAAAACAGCCGTTGCTCTTTGTTGATTTTTAAAATAGGTGTGCCGCCAATTTTGAACAGCGGTGATTGCTGAAGGCTGTCTGTGCGATCGGATAGTTTAATAAATTCTGCTGAAAAAAGACAGGTATAACCTGCATACTGCGTGGAGAGCGTTTCCCAGGAATAGGGTATGTGCGGATTGCCAAAAAACAACACCGTGCCTTCTGCTTCAAAACTTCTGTCGGCATAGTGAATGATGCTTTTACCTGTGGTGAGGCAGATTTTATAAAAATCCTTCCGGCTGTACACTCTTGTGGCAGCGCCATCGCATTCTATCTGGAACACATTAAAGCCTTTCAGCTTTAATGCGGTATTAAAGTCAGAAACTGAGCGTGCAATTTTACCCGGCATGTGGCAAAGTTAAGAAAATCAAATAAAGCCTGAATGTTTGATGCCTGCTGACATCAATTTGTTTTTTATTTGTTTCTTTAATTAAATTTGCTATAGTAAAAACTTACGGGATGTAGCGCAGCCCGGTAGCGCACTTCGTTCGGGACGAAGGGGCCGCTGGTTCGAATCCAGTCATCCCGACTTTTCAGAATCTCTGCAGCCGCAGAGATTTTTTTTCAATCATTCTTTTTCATACCTTTTTTCAACTGCCGGGGCAGGGGAGGAAATGATTACCAATTAACAACTTTTTGCTATAAAGCTTGAACGTAAAACGGTAAACGTTATCTCCCTTTCGCTGCCGCGTTACTGTTAAGTTACCAGAATGTAACATTTACATATTGAAATGTGATTGTTGAAACGCCCTGCTTCTAATATCTGAGTCAGCCGTTTATTCCACCCAATAAAGCAATCGAAAATAGCGTCCGTTATTAAGCCCCTGATAATTGCCTGTTGTACTTTTTTCGCATCAAAAAAATGCACGAGCAACCATCAGCCCCTGGTAAGCATCATAGCTTAAATAACTAACTTATATGCGTATGGGAAATTTTTAATTTATTTAAAATAGCCTGCTGCTTTTACCATCTATTGCGGCATCATTTTTTTTTGTCCCGTTACCCGTTTGCACCTTAAGATCAGCATAAAATGAAAACCTTTAACCTGTTCAACTTTTAAAATAAAATATCACACATGAAGAAAAATGGACTGTTTTTTTTAGGGATTTTGATGATGCATGTATTACATGCGCAAAACACAGGCACGCTTTCGGGTATTGTGAAAGACCACTTAGGCAATACACTAACCGGTGTTACCATAACGGCAGGACAGGGTAATACCAAATCTACCTTAACTGACAATGCAGGCGTGTATACACTGAAGCTTACAGCGGGCAGCACTTCGGTTACTTACAATTACACGGGTATGTTGCCGGTAACCCTTAGTGTTAACATTACCGGGGGGAAAACCACCACACAGGATGTAACGATGCACCCCAGGGCAGACCTGGAAGCCGTTACGGTAATAGGCACACGCAACCTGAAGCGCATTGCCACAGAAACGCCGGTACCTGTAGACGTCTTAAATATGGGCGAGCTGAACAGGGCTGCGCCACAATCTAACCTCAACCAGATTTTATCTTATGTGGCACCATCTTTTGTTTCTAATTCTGCCACTGTTGCAGATGGTACAGACCATATTGATCCCGCCCAGCTAAGAGGCCTGGGACCAGACCAGGTATTGGTTTTATTGAATGGTAAAAGAAGGCATACTTCTTCTCTTGTAAATGTAAATGGAACGCCTGGCAGGGGATCGGTGGGAACCGACCTCAATGCAATTCCTTCATTTGCTGTTGAAAGAATAGAAGTGCTGCGTGACGGAGCATCAGCCCAGTACGGTTCAGATGCTATTGCCGGTGTCATCAACGTGGTTATGAAAAGAAATATCAATAACCTTACGGCTGCGGTGTATGGCGGCGGCTATGTTTCCTCCGGCGCCAATGATCATCGCGGTGGTGTTGATGGCGGACAAATTCAGGCTGACATCAATTATGGGCTGAAAGCAGGCAAAAATGGTGGATTCATAAATTTAACCGGAAGCCTTGTGGCAAGAGACGGCACCAGGAGAGCCACAGATTTTAATGGAACGCTTTATAATGTTTATAATGCGGTAGAGCAGAGGGCATTGCAAAACGGCACCAACCTGAGTGCGCTGTATTCCAACATTACCAATACGCCCAATACCAACCAGATCATTGGTGCTATTAAACAATATGCCCCGCAGGTAAGTTATTTATCGGCTGCGCAACAGGCCTCTATACAAAATGCCGGCACCATCGGCCAGTTACAGGGCATATTAAATGCTGATGTTACGGATAATGAACTGCAATACCGTGGGCTTACACGCAGAGATTTTAATATGCGTATCGGACAATCTGAACTCACCAGCGGACAACTATATTTTAACAGCAGTATTCCCCTGCACCATGGCCATACTTTTTACACCTTTGGCGGTTATGGAAAACGGATGGGCAACTCTGCCGGCTTTTTCCGCAGGCCTAATCAAAACCGCACCAGTACACAGTTATTCATTAATGGCTTTTTGCCCGAAATCGGTTCAGATATCACAGATCTTTCCGTTGCAGCAGGTGTGAAGGGATTATTGGGAAAATGGAATTATGATATCAGCAATACCGCCGGGGGTAACCAGTTTAATTACACGGTAAAAAATTCTGCTAATGCCACCTTAGGTATTAATTCACCTACATCTTTTGATGCAGGTGGCTTAAGGTTTATTCAAAATACCAGTAACCTGGATTTTACCCGCAACTTTGATATGCTGAAAGGATTAAACATTGCTTTTGGTGCAGAATACAGGATTGAAGCATACCGCATTAAAGCAGGCGAACCATCATCTTATGAAAGATATGACATCAACGGCCAGCCATCCACAGCAACGACACCAGCTAATCTATTGCCGACTGATTTTTTCAATTCTGCAAGACCCGGTGGAGCACAGGTATTTCCCGGTTTTATGCCTGCCAATGCCGTGAATGAAAGCCGAAACAGTGTGGCGCTTTATGCAGATGGTGAAATTAACCCCACCAGCAATTGGCTGGTGAATGCAGCCTTGCGTTTTGAAAACTACTCCGATTTTGGCAGTACTTTAAACTATAAACTGGCTACAAGAATAAAATTAGCAAAGGGTTTTAATGTAAGGGCCGCCATTGCTACAGGTTTCAGGGCACCATCATTGCAACAAAAATATTTTAATGCAACGGCAACACAGTTCCTGGGCGGTGTACCATTTGAAGTGGGAACCTTTACCAATGAATCTAAAGCGGCAAAACTGCTGGGCATACCCGAATTGAAACAGGAAGATTCCTACAGTTACAGTGCCGGATTTACTTATGCAGTACCTAACACCAGTTTAACTTTTACGGTGGACGGATATTTTGTAAAAATTAAAAACAGAATTATTTTAACTGGTCAGTTCTCCAGACCATCCGGAACGGTAACCGGCGACTTGCTGACATTACAACAGTTGTTTGACCAGGCTAATGCGACAGCAGCCACATTCTTTACCAATGCTATCAATACGGAATCCAAAGGCCTTGATTTTGTTATCTCCAACCGATTCAGGTTTGACCAGGTAAGTTTAAAAACAGATATTGCGGCTACCGTATCCCGTACGCAGCGGGTTGGCAATATTCAAGGCTCAGATATTTTGGTTAAAACCAATAACCTTAATAATTACTTTAATGAAGCCAGCCGTGTGTACCTGGAGTCTGCTATACCACGTACCAAAGTCGCCATCATGAATACACTCGTGTCAGGTAAATTTGAGCTCTTTATGCGGCAGACCTTTTTTGGAAAGGTGGAAGACCCCAATACTGCCGATGTTAATGGAGATGGCAGGGTGGCAGGCAGTTTTATTAATAACCAGTTTATTGCCACTGAACATCCTTTCTGGTCGGCACGTACCATTACCGATTTTTCTATTGGATATAAAATCAATAAAAATTTCCGTGTTACGACCGGCGCTAATAATTTGTTTGATATTTATCCTGATAAAAATCTCAAAACACAATCAGCAGTATTACCGCTTGCTTCCGGTGGGTACAGCAGTACACCCAGTGTGATCGATTTGAGCAACAATAACCAATTTGAATACTCGAGAAATGTATCTCAATTTGGAATGAACGGCCGATTTTTATTTGTACGGCTGAACTACAATTTAAGATAAAATAAATTTTGCTTTAAAGGCTGTTTCGATGCTGTAATAAATATGGCATTTGAAACAGCCTTTAACTTATTGCCCTTCCTTTATTGATTTGTTGGCAGTACAGGAAATAAAAGATGCCCGCCAACTGTACGGTAATTTTTCTTTGCTGTTGTTGGTACGTGAGCATACTGAAATTAAAATTAGACGGCGCACTGATAAGGATTTAGTTTATAACTTATATGCTCCTTATTTTATCCGTTTTAGATAAGCGGTTGTCACTACATCCTCCGCACGGTCTGAACGAAAAGCGTATTTGGATGTTAGTTTCAAGGGAAGAAAACAGATGGGTTATTAAGCTAAGGAAGTATACCATAATTCATGGTCAGACGGGGATATCAGACCATGATGGAGCTTTCATCATCCCCGTTGCCATCAGCTCCCCAGCCTCGGCAGCAGACATGCTAAAATAATACTACTTTCAGTTAAGAATTTATCAGCTTCAAGAAGATAAATCTATAGTAAAAACCACATCTTCCTGAATTTTGCCGTAAATAAAAAGCAAGTAAAAGCTAAAATAGTATTACTATTTCGCTAAGAACTGTTTTTATTTTGAGTAAAATAATATTTGCTATATGAGAATAACATTCCTCTGGTTGTTCTGTGTGCTGGTGGTTGGATTTGTATCAGGCCATAATGCAATGGCGCAAAATCAAAACCGCTCTGTATCCGGAATCGTAACCGACCAAAACAATGCTCCGCTATCCGGGGCGTCCATCACTATCAAAGGTAAAAAAACGGGTACCACCACCGATGCTAATGGCACATTTAAAATTTCCATTGCACCCGGCGTGAAGGAACTGGTGATTTCTTACACCGGCGCCACTGCTAAAACGGTATCGGTTGAAGGGAAGACCAATGTCATCGTCAGCCTGGATGTTAAAGAAACCAAACTGGGCGAAGTGGTGGTGATTGGTTATGGCACCACCCGAAGGGCGAACGTGTCCACCGCCATATCGTCTATTAAAGCAAAAGATTTAAAAGACATGCCCGTTACCGGTATTGACCAGGCCATACAGGGTAAAGTGGCCGGGGTAACGGTTATGAATAACAGCGGACAGCCGGGCGGCGGTGTTAACCTGAAAGTGCGGGGGGTAACCACCATTAACTCCAACGATCCGTTAATTGTGGTAGATGGGGTTGTGTTTGAAGGGAATACCAAAACCAATTTGGGTTATGCCGGTGTCGGTGGAGCTAACGGACAAACGGGCAATAGTTTTTTAGCCACCATTAACCCCAACGATATTGAGTCTATTGATGTGTTGAAAGATGCATCGGCACAGGCCATCTACGGTTCACGTGCGGCGAATGGCGTTATACTGATCACTACTAAAAAAGGTAAAGTGGGGGAAGGTAAGATCAGTTATGACATGAACCAGGGGCAACAGGAAATCTACCGTTTTCTGCCGATGATGAACCTGCAGGAATTCGCCACGTATCAAAACGATGTGATTGGCGTGCTGGGTTTACCGAAGAACCCGTTGTTTTACGATCCTTCTAAATTAGGTACGGGCACCAATTGGCAGGATGCCATCTTCCGCAGGGGAAGCATCACCAGCCATAACTTAAGTTTTTCCGGTGGCAAAGACAGAACCACGTATTATATTTCTGCCGGCTACTTTGACCAGAAAGGTATTTTAACCGGCTCTGATTTTAAACGCTATACGGCACGGGTAAGTTTTGAAAGCCAGCTGAAGAACTGGCTGAAAGTGGGCTTCAGCACTAATGGCTCCCGCAGTACACAAAACGTGACGCTATCTGATGACCCCAACAGCATCATCTGGAATGGTTTGCTGCAAAACCCTTTGATTCCTATTAAAAATCCTGATGGTACGTTTACCGGTTCCGGTTTCCAGTCGGGCGGGTTAACGTATTATGTAGATAATCCTGTTGCCCGCAGTTTTTATACCGGCAATACCGCCATCAGCAGTTATGTATTTGGAAATGTATTTGCAGATGCAGAAATCATTAAGGGCTTAAGCTTCCGCAACGAACTGGGCTATTCCATGAGTATTTACAACAATACTGCTTACTCGAAAAGCGGGTTGATTGGCACTACACCGATTGGCAGCCAGTTGATTGATTACAGGGGCAATGGTTATTACTGGTCGTTCCGTTCTTTCCTGAATTATTATAAAACGATCAATAAACATTCGTTCAATGCCACTGCAGGCCACGAAGCCTCTATGAATTATTGGGAACAACTGTCTGGCACCAAAACCAATTTGCAAAACAATATCCTGGATCTGAATGCGGGCAGCAGTGATAAAAATACCTGGGGGCTGAATGGTGGCAAGAATGATGGCACGATTGAATCGTACTTTGCCCGTGCCGGTTACACATACGATAACCGTTATACGTTAAGTGCCAGCATCAGGCGTGATGCATCGTCCAAATTTTTTGGTAAATATAAATGGGGAACCTTTCCCGGTGTGTCTGCTGCGTGGACGATTACCAATGAAAAGTTTGCAGAAAAATTCAATAAGCAAATCAACTTCCTGAAACTGCGGTTGTCTTACGGATCGGTAGGTAACCAGAATTTACCGAATGGTGCGCCTAATCCGCCGTATACTTCTGTGGTGAGTTTCTGGCCCGGCCCTGTTGGTTTTGGAACGTCGAACTATTTGTATGGTGTGGCCAATCCGAATTTGAAATGGGAATCTGTGGTAACGAAAGACCTGGGCCTGGATGCCGCCTTCCTGAATAACCGCATTGAAGTGAGTTTTGACGTGTACAAGAAAACCACCAAAGACATGCTGATTATTGGTACCGGCCCGCGTTTGATTGGTGTGGGTGACCAATGGGATGACCTGAAAGGCCCGGTAATTAATGTAGGACAAATGACCAATACCGGTTTTGATTTCTCCATCAACACCACCAATATTAAAACCAATGCATTTACATGGAAAACCAATGTGATCTTTACGCGGTATAAAAATATACTGGATAAACTGGCCGGCTCCACCGCTGCATTGACCGGTAAACTGGGCTTTGCCGGTACCGTGGTCACTTATACCCAACCCGGTTACCCGGTAGGTTCTTTCTTTGGGTATAAAACCAATGGCTTATTCAGAACTGCAGCTGACCTTTCTGCAGGCCTGCCACAATTCGGGCAACCTTATTCGTTAGGCGATGTGCGTTTTGTGGATGTAAGCGGCCCCAATGGTAAGCCTGACGGTATCATTGATGCCAACGACATTACGTACATTGGCAGTCCGCTGCCGAAGTTTACCTACGGTTTTACCAACACATTCACGTACAAAAATTTTGATGCGTCTGTTTTCCTGCAGGGCAGTTATGGTGCAAAAATTTTCAACTATACCAAAACCGCCATTGAATCTGAAAACAGTGCTTTCATGAATCAACTGAACACGGTTAACGACCGGTACAGCGCCACCAACACCAATGGTAAACTGCCACGGTTTACAATAGATAATCCTAACAACATTGCCATTTCAGACCGGTTTGTGGAAGATGGTTCTTACATGCGCATTCAGAACGTAACCCTTGGTTACCGCTTACCCGCCAAATGGATTCAGCGTGCACACTTCAGCAATGTACGGGCTTATTTCTCTGTACAAAACCTGAAAACGTTTACCAAGTACAGCGGTTACGATCCTGAAATTGGCGCCTTTAACAACGATATCAGGCTGATGAATGTGGACGATGGGCATTATCCCAATCCACGCACTTTCAGCTTTGGTGCCAATATTGAACTCTAATTGCAAACTTCAAAAGCTTACTATATGTTTCAGATAAAAAAAATAAGTTTGGTGGTGATGGCGGCGCTGGCTGTTGCCGGTTGCAAGAAGTCGTTTACGGACAGGGCTTCGCTGGATTCCACCACATTAGACAATTATTATAACACCAAAGAAGAAGTACGTGGTTTAACCAGTACGCTGTATGGTGTGCCCTGGCGCAACTTTGAAGAGCGTGCATGGGATGCCGTTGGTGATGTGATGGGCGGCAACGAACTGGCTACTTATGATGCCAACTACGGCCCATTTTCCAACTTTACTTTTTCTGCCAACTCCACAGCCATTGCAGATGCCTGGGCATCGTTGTATAAAATTGGCGGCTGGACGAGTGAATATGTAAACGCCCTGCAACTGAAATTACAGAAAGGCGGCAACCCGGATTTTATTAATCCCGCTATAGCAGAATGCCATTTCTTTAAAGGCGTGGTGTATTTCTATGCTGCACGTATGTGGGGCGATGCACCTATCATCAATCAGCCCGGTGAAACCATACTGGGCGGCAACTTTAATATTCCGCGGTATTACCAGGAAGATGTTTTACGTTTTGCTTTGAATGAATTTAAAGCCGCTGAAACTGGTTTACCCACCACAGATGAACCCGGCCGTGTTACCTCGTGGGCAGCCAAAGGCATGATGGCTAAATTATACCTTTACCGCGGTGTTTATGACAGTGCCAAAATCAAAGCGCAGGAAGTCATGAATTCCGGGCAATATGACCTGTTTCCTGATTATGCAGGCCTGTTCAATTCTGCCGCCAATAACAACAATATCGAATGCCTGTTTTCTTTACAGCACCAGGCCACACAAAACCCTTATGGCTCCGGCAACCTGAAAGCCAAAGACCGCGGCCCCGGCAGTTTACAAACCAGTGAAGCGGATTATTATGGAGGTGTGTTCTTTCCTTCCATCGACCTGGTACGGGCTTACGAAACCGGGGATAAAAGAAAAGCAGGCTCCCTGATAGAACCGGGATGGAAAATGCCGAACTGGAAACCGCAGCGCAATGGCCTGTCGTCTTACAACGCATTTATGGCCAATGGTTTCGTATATGATTCTACGTTAGCCACCAATGATGGCGGCACCGCCAATAATGATGTAAACGCTTATATTGCCAAATATGTAGTGGGACCCGGTAAAACTTATGGCGGTGATTATATAGATGGGCACCAGAGCAGTGGTTTAAACTTACCCATTTTACGCTATGCAGATGTATTGCTGATTTATGCTGAAGCGGTATTGGGTACAGGCGCCTCCACCAGTGACGGTACTGCACTGGCCGCATTGAATAAAGTAAGGGCCAGGGCAGGGCTTGCAGCGAAAGTATCTTTTACCAAAGATGATATACTGCATGAAAGAAGAGTGGAATTTGCTTTTGAAGGCGATTACTGGTTTGATATACAACGCCAGGGTTTTGCCAAAGCCAAACAAATGGTGGAAGCGCAGGACAGGGGCAGTAAATGGGGTGCAAAATTTGTAACCTTCAACCAGTCATTCCTGTATTTGCCTATACCGGCAGGCGAAGTATTACAGGATCCTGAATTAGGCAAACCACCTGTACATTATTATTAACAGCAACTATTCTGCAACATAAAAAAATGAGTTATGCAAAAGATAACAGTTAAAATAACCTCTTTATTGCTGCTGCCATCCATACTCCTCATCACCATGATGGCGTCGTGTAAAAAAGATACGGATGGCACCCCGCAATACAAAGCCAGCGGCACCATGACGGGAAGTTTAGATTCCACGCAGGGTTCTGCAAGAACCGTACTTACGTTAACGGGTAATGGATTAGGCAAGATTGCCACTATCTTGTTTGAAAAAGACAGTGTGAATGCACCATTTCTTGCCACGCTGAACACGGAAACTGCACTGATCTTCCAGGTACCCGATGCGGCTTCCGGCGGACAACAGAATATTAAGTTCACCAATATTAATGGCGTAACGCTTGAAGTGGGATTTAAAGTGATAGCCCTTGCTGCCGTCAATAAATTATCCACTACAGAAGCACAGGCCGGTGACCTTATTACTATAACCGGCAACAATTTTAACGATGTAACCACAGTGGTCGTCAACAGCACCGGCGATGCGGTACAGGTGATCTCCAAAACCAAAACACAAATGGTGGTGAAGATGCCCGTTACCAATGCAGAGCGTGTGGCATTTAAAATTACGAATGCATCAGGCACTTCTGTTTCTGCATTAGATGTGGTGAATGTAAACAAAGCATTTACCGTGTACAGCGATCAGTATGACAACAATTTTCAAAACTGGGGCTGGGGCGGCGATTATAATGGCAGTACTACGGCTGACCGTATTGCTGGTGTAAACAGTATGGTGGCAGCCTTTGATCCTAACGGTGCATGGGGTGGTTTGCAAATTGGCAATGGCAACTTAACTGTAACAGGCAAAAAATATTTTTCTTTCTGGGTTAAAGGTGCAGACGCTGATAAACAAATTCAGTTTAACCTGAACTGGGGCTCCTGGAAAGTCATTACGGTTCCTGCAGGGAAATGGACGTATTATGAATACACCATGTCTACCGATTTCCCTGGTGTAAGCACCATCAATTTTGTCGTGTTTCAAATGTTTGATGCCGGTAAAACAGTATTGTTCGACGACATCATGTTTCATAATTAGTAGTTAATCGTTACCACCGTTTCCGGCGTTGCCGGGAACGGTTTTTACCGCTGATTACCCTGCTGCCTGATGGTGGTTGAAAAGAAATTGTATGAATACATTATCACGATTGTTTTACGGGAGAATGGGTCGGGGCGCTTCAAGCGACCTGACCAATAACAGACGGTTCCGGATTCATGGTCAGACGGGATCGTCAGACCATGTGAAAAATCGGGGCGCTGCAAGCGACCTGAACAATTGTGGAAGATTGTGTGTTCATGGTCAGACGGGGGCGTCAGACCATGTGAAAAATCGGGGCGCTGCAAGCGACCTGAACAATTATGAAAGATTGCGTTTTCATGGTCAGACGGGATCGTCAGACCATGTGAAAGATCGGGATGCTTCAAGCTGCCTGAACGATTGTGGAAGATTGCGTGTTCATGGTCAGACGGGGACGTCAGACCATGTGCGAGGCCTGGGCGCTCAAAGCTGCCTGAACGCTGCAAAAATATTCGCTTGTGCTTTATTGTTAGTTTCTATCAGCTTCAATCTGTGTGCACAGCAACAAATTTCTGATGCCGCTGCAACAAAACAAACTGCGGCATTGTTTAAAAATCTTGATGTGCTGCGCAGAACCGGCTATATGATCGGCCACCAGGACGACCTGGCATATGGTGTAAACTGGCGGTATAAAAAAGACAGCAGCGATATAAAAAATGTTTGTGGTGATTATCCCGCTGTATACGGCTGGGACCTGGGTGGTATTGAACGGCCCAATAATGCAAATGATATTGATGGTGTACCGTTCAGCAAAATGAAAGGCTTTATCAAAGATGCTTATCAGCGTGGAGGAGTAATCACCTTCAGCTGGCATGCCGATAATCCGGCAGGCGGAACCAAGGGAGCGTGGGACACTATCGCAGGAACAGTACGATCCATTTTACCGGGAGGAGAAAACCATGCGAAGTATAAAGAATGGCTGGACAAAGTGGCTGGGTTCCTCAGTTCTTTAAAAGGGAAAAATGGCGAAGCGATTCCCATCATTTTCCGGCCCTTTCATGAATTAACCGGCACCTGGTTTTGGTGGGGCAAAAATGTTTGCACAGCCGATGAATTTAAAATACTGTTCAGGTTTGTGGTGTACTACCTTCGCACAGAGAAACAACTGCACAACCTCATCATCCAGTATAATGCAGGAGATAATTTTCAAACCATAGATGAATTTATGGAACGCTACCCCGGTGATGATGTAGTGGATATGATGAGCTGCGACATTTACCAGTACGATGATCCGCAAACCAGCAACTGGTTCATTCAGCATGTACAGCAATGCCTGAAGATTGTTGACAGTGCAGCAGCCGCACACCACAAAATACCTGCCTTTGGTGAAACCGGTTACGAAGCCATACCGTATGCAAAATGGTGGACACAAACTTTAAACAAAGCAATCGGTAATATACCCATCAGTTATGTATTGCTGTGGCGCAACCACGGCTATGCACAATGGGCAAAAAAGATGCACTATTATGCACCGTTTCCGGGGCAAATCAGTGCAGCTGATTTTACAGACTTCTGCAAACAACCCAATACGTTATTGGAAAAAGATGTTGCAGCAGAAAAAATATATGAATAAAATAACAGTACAATGACGAACGGAATTTTTTATACCCGGCTGGCAGCATTGGAAAAAGAGCATGAGGAGCTGCTGCAGCAACCCAACAGGATAGCAGGTATTGGAAATGGTGTATTTGAAAGATACCAAAACCCTGTACTAACAGCATCGCATACACCTTTGAACTGGCGTTACGACATGGATGAAGAAACAAACCCGTTTTTAATGGAACGCTTTGGCATCAATGCCGTATTTAATGCAGGAGCAATGAAATGGAATGGCAAATATATTATGGTGGCCAGGGTGGAAGGATCGGACCGTAAATCATTTTTTGCCATTGCGGAAAGTGATAATGGTATTGACAATTTCCGGTTCAGGGATTACCCTTTATATATTCCTGAAACTACCGCGCCCGACACCAATATTTATGACATGCGGCTGGTGCAGCATGAAGATGGATGGATCTACGGCATCTTCTGCACGGAACGCCGCGATCCTTCAGCGCCGTTAAGTGATCAATCGGCAGCCATAGCACAATGCGGCATCGTACGTACCAAAGATTTGGTGCAATGGGAGCGCTTACCCGATTTAAAAACCAATTCTCCCCAGCAACGTAACGTAGTTATTCATCCGGAATTTATACAGGGAAAATATGGCTTCTACACCAGGCCTCAGGATAGTTTTATTGAAGCAGGTAATGGAGGCGGCATTGGTTTTGGATTGAGCAACACGATGGAGCGTGCCGAAGTATTGCATGAAGTGATCATTGACCCCAAAAAATACCATACCGTATATGAAATGAAAAACGGCATTGGCCCTGCACCCATTAAAACGCATAAAGGCTGGCTGCACATGGCACACGGCGTACGCAATACGGCGGCGGGCCTGCGTTATGTACTGTACCTGTTTATGACCGCGCTGGATGATGTGGCAAATGTGATTTATAAACCCGCAGGCTATTTTTTGGCGCCTGAGGGAGCGGAATGTATTGGCGATGTATCGAACGTGGTATTCTGTAATGGATGGATTGCTGATGACGATGGCACTGTGTTTATTTATTATGCATCATCAGACAGCCGGATGCATGTAGCCACCAGCAGTATTGAGCGGTTGGTGGATTATGTGATGAACACCCCGCAGGATGGTTTCCGCAGTGCTGCTTCTGTAGCAACCATCACTAAACTGATTGATAAGAATATGGATGAATCTTTAATTAAAGTAGATAAAAAATAAATGCTTTCCTGAATATTTCCGATGACACTAAAAATATTTTCCGTTGTGCTCTTGATAAACAGCCTGATTTGCTTTGCCCTGACAACAGTATCGTGCAAGAAAAGTAACAGTACCACACCGGTTACAGGAACCACAACTGATACCTCAGTCAAACCACAAACTGATCCGGCAACAGCAGCCACCATTGGCTTTTTTTTAGACGACTGGCAGCCACGAACATTTACGGTTCCCACCACTACACAAAGTACCAGTATTCCGCCCAGTACCGGTTTTACGGTAACGGTTGACCGAAGTACGGTGATCACCAAAATACCCCGCAGTATTGCCGGTGCCAACAGCAACAGCTGGATGGGGCAAATGGTTACCGAAGCCAGCCTGCTGAATTATTTGCAAAATCTCGATCCCCATATCATCCGTTTTCCTGGTGGCAGTATCAGCGATATTTATTTCTGGAATGCCACCAATGCCGCACCTTCAGATGCACCAGCCAACCTGGTTAATGCAGATGGTACTACTGCTGCCGCAGGTTATTGGTTTGGAAAAAATACCGGCAGCTGGACTTTATCACTGGATAATTATTATGCCATGCTGCAAACCACCGGAAGCCAGGGCATCATCACTATTAATTATGGTTATGCACGCTATGGAACAAGTGCTGATCCTGTTGCTGCAGCGGCGCATCTGGCGGCAGACTGGGTACGTTATGATAATGGCAGAACCAAATACTGGGAAATAGGCAATGAAAATTATGGCAACTGGGAAGCCGGGTACAGAATTGATTTAGCCAATAATCATGATGGGCAGCCCACATTTATATCCGCAGCATTGTATGGGCAGCATTTTAAAGTATTTGCAGACAGTATGCGCAAAGCGGCGACTGCTATTGGTAAAGCCATTTACATTGGTGCAGTATCATCTGAGTCGGGCACCACATCAAGTACTTTGCAAAACGGCTGGAACCAGGGCATGATGACCGCCTCCAATACCACACCAGATTTTTACGTGGTGCATAATTACTACACACCTTATAATGCAAACTCCACATCGGCAGAAATTTTGGCCACACCCCAACCTGTAAACGCATCTACCATTAATTATGTCAAACAAAGTTTAACCACTGTTGGTTTATCTGCAAAACCTGTAGTACATGATGAATGGAATATGTTTGCAACGGGAAATAAGCAGGCGGTTTCCAATGTCAGCGGTTTGTTTGCCGATCTGATCATTGGTGAATCCATCAAAAACCAATACGGCATGACCAACCGCTGGGACCTGGCCAATGCCTGGGACAATGGTAATGATCACGGTATGTTTAATAACGGAGATGAACCGGGCATTCCCAAGTGGAATCCGCGGCCATCATTTTATCACCAGTATTTCTTTCATCAATATTCCGGCGACAGAATGGTGAGTGCCACCAGTTCTGCTGCCGATCTGTTTGCTTATGGCACGTCATTCAGTTCGGGAGAAACAGGCGTGATCCTTATCAATACTTCCACCAATGACCGTGCAGTGGAAATACAATTTCAGAATTTTAAAATGGGTAACCGGTATTACTGGTATACACTCACCGGCGGCAGTGGCGAATTCAGCGGACAAACGTATATCAATGGCACAGCACCCACCAACGCTGCCGGTGGCCCCTTAAATTATACCACGATTACACCTTATGCTGCTGCAACGGCAAACGGCATTAAAGTATATGTTCCTGCAAGGGGAGCAGTGTATTTAATGGCCGACAGAAAATAGGAATGGGTAATCAGGAATTAGTTGAACAGGGTTTGATACTGGATACTAGATACTGGATACTGGATACTGGATGCTGGATAATTGATTCCCGATAGTTGTTCATTAAGCCCTAATTCCCAATTACCAAATCCAAATTCCCAATTCCTGCTTCCGCAATCAACCCATTGCCAATAAACTAACTAACCAGTACCTCAAGTCCTCAATTTCCCGTAGGTTTGCAAAAAAATCAACAAATGAAAAGAATAGCTGTTTTAGCATTATTGCTGTTGCCCTTTGTTACTATTAAAGCACAAACTGATTACAAAAAAAGAATTGTGGACAGCACCTGTTCCTGCCTGAACCAGATACCAGACCTTGATAAAAAATCGCAGGATGAACTGCAGGCCCTGATAGGCCAGTGCATGATGGAAAAATCACTGGATGATTTTATGACCCTTGCAAAAGAACGCAATATTGAAATGACCGATATCGATGCCATGCAGAAATTGGGCGCTGAGATCGGTATTGACCTTGTAAAATCTGATTGTAAAGCCATGCAGGCCATTGTAAAAAGAATGGCAGACAACCAGCTTGGCCAGATGAACAACGGAAAGAATGATGTAAAAATTGATGTGGCCACCAAACCCGATACTAAAGTAACCAAAGGCGTTGTACAAAGTGTGGTCATGGGCGATTTTGTTTATGTAACGGTTTTATCAGGTACCAAACTTGTGGAACTGGTATGGAGCGATTACGTGGACAATGGAAATGATTATGCCAAAAACCTGGCTTCACTGAAAAGTAAAGAAATTGAATTCAACTATGTTGAAAAAGAAGTATACAGCATTAAAAGCAAAGCGTATAAAACAGTAAAGATGATCACTTCGCTGAGCAAATAAATAAAAACATAAACTACGCTTTTATAATAGCCCGTTCAAATGGGCTATTTTTGTACCCTAAACTCAAATCTTATACATTATTATGGAGATTACAGGAAAGAACCGGATCGGTTTTACCGCATCCGCCAAAGGAACACAACAGTTCCAGGCATCCAACCCGGCAACAGGACAATTATTGCCCGGAAATTTTACATTGGTTACAGAAGACGAAGTGAAAGCTGTTATGGCACAAGCTGCATCCGCTTTTGAACTATACCAAAATACCACCCCGGAACAAAAAGCAGTTTTTCTTGAAACAATTGCTACTGAAATCATGGCTTTGGGCGATGCTTTGCTGGAACGGGCACAACAGGAAAGCGGTTTACCCATACCGCGGTTAACAGGTGAACGGGCACGTACCACAGGGCAGTTGCAGGCCTTTGCACAATTATTAAGAGAAGGCTCGTGGGTGGATGCACGGATTGATACTGCCATCCCCGACAGGCAACCATTACCCAAACCCGATTTAAGAAGCATGCTGGTTCCATTGGGACCGGTGATGGTATTTGGTGCCAGCAATTTTCCCTTTGCTTATTCAGCAGCAGGGGGAGATACGGCCTCTGCCTTAGCTGCCGGTTGCCCGGTAATATTAAAAGTGCATCCATTGCATCCGGGCACTGATGAACTGGTGGGCCAGGCCATTCTTTCCGCAGCACAAAAAACCAATATGCCCAACGGCATATTTTCATTAGTATTTGCAGATGAAGCCACTGCAATACGCATCGTTACGGACCCTGTGGTAAAAGCTGTTGGCTTTACCGGTTCACGCAAAGGCGGCATGGCCATTTTCAATGCAGCAGTGAACCGGCCACAACCCATACCCGTATACGCAGAAATGAGTGCGGTAAACCCGGTGATCATGTTACCCGGTGCAGTAGCAGGTAATGCTGCGGGCATAGCACAGGGTTTTGCAGCTTCCGTAAGTTTAGGCGTGGGGCAATTCTGCACCAACCCCGGTTTGGTATTTATGGTGGAAGATGAGAACAGCAATACTTTTATTTCAGCGCTGCAAGAAAGTATCAAGTCCATAGCACCGGCAACCATGCTCAGCACCGGAATCTGCGCAGCCTATACCGCAGGTGTGGAAAGATTAAAGCACAAAGCGGTATTGGCTGCATCAAGCAATACCCCTGCAACTGCAGGTAAAACAGAAGGCTCACCATGGATATTCACCGTACAGCAAAAAGATTTCTTAGCAGATAAAACGTTAAGCGAAGAAGTATTTGGCCCCGTTAGTGTGATCGTGCTTTGCAAAAACGTATCCGAAATTATTGACGTATTGCAGCAGGCGGAAGGACAACTAACGGCCACCGTACACGCAGCAGATGCAGACCAGCCTGGCCTTGCTGCGGTAATCAATGTAATGAAAGAAAAAGCAGGGCGCTTATTGTTTGGCGGTTTCCCAACAGGCGTGGAAGTATGTGATGCGATGGTGCATGGCGGGCCATTTCCTTCCACTACAGACGGAAGGTCAACATCCGTAGGAAGTGCAGCCATATTGCGGTTTGTACGCCCGGTGGCGTATCAAAACTTTCCACAGGTTTTTTTACCCGATGCACTGAAGAATGAAAACCCATTGCGGATTTTACGTATGATAAATGGAAAAAGAACAACCGGCGTAGTGAGTTAAAAATTTTGCAACAGCTGTTTAAAAAATAATAATAAATGCATTGCTCATTGGCAATGCATTTATTATTTAGGTGTAGAACAATCGCTACCCGTATTTATACGTGTATATGTGACAAAAAAAATGCGTTGAAAAAATTGGGCAAATCACTTTGTTGACTTAATTTGAACCATAATGCGTAGCCGAAAATAAATACTGCTGATTAAACTTAACTGCTATGATTGAAAAAGTATTAGCTGAATACGGCATCAATAGTAAAGATTGCGACATTCAGCCATTTGGCTCAGGACTGATCAACCATACCTGGGATGTAAAAAAACAGGGGCTGCATTTTATTCTACAACGTATTAATCATAAGATTTTCAGGCAACCGGAATATATTGCTGCAAACATCAGCATGGTGGCGCAATACCTGCGCAAACATTTCCCTGCTTATTTATTTGTACCACCTGTAACCACCACCAGCGGAAAAGATATGGTGTTTGCTTTTAATGAAGGTTATTACCGTTTATTTCCTTTTGTAGAAAATTCGCATACTATAGATGTGGTTACCATACCCGGTCAGGCATTTGAAGCAGCAAAAGCATTTGGCTCTTTCACCAAACAGTTATCAGGCTTTGATGCAGCACAACTTAAAGTCACACTTCCGGATTTTCATAACCTGTCTCTGCGGTACCGCCAGTTTGAAGAGGCGATGCAGGACGGTGACCCGGAAAGAATAAAAGCATCTGCTGCGTTATGTGATCAACTAAAAAAGCACCGGGGCATTGCAGATACTTTTGAAATACTGAAATCGAACCCTGCTTTTAAAAAGCGGGTAACCCACCACGATACCAAGATCAGCAACGTGTTATTTGATGAAAACAGTAAAGGATTATGTGTAATTGATTTGGATACCATCATGCCCGGCTATTTCATCAGCGATGTGGGCGACATGATGCGGACTTATCTTTCTCCCGTAAATGAAGAAGAAACCGACACGTCAAAAATCCGGGTACGCATGGAATACCTGGACGCTATTGCCAAAGGTTATCTTTCCGTTATGGGAGCGGAGTTGAGTGATTACGAAAAAGATCATTTTATGTATGCGGGCAAATTCATTATTTATATGCAGGCGCTGCGTTTCATTACAGACCATTTAAATAATGATGTGTATTACGGGGCACGCTACGAAGGGCATAACTATCACCGTGCCGAAAATCAACTGGTGCTGCTGGAACAGCTTCTTGAAGCTGAAAAACACTTTGAGTTATAAACTACCATCTTTTTAATTCACCGGAATGAAAAACATATTCCGGTGTAAGCAGGGTTTCTTTGATATCAGCAGTATACCATGGCGATAAATCGCCGTCTGACGGGTTGACTAAAATATGAATATCCTGCGCAGGCATATAACCCTGTGCCAGTAAGAATATTTTTTTGCCTGCTGCATTTTGCACCACATCCAGTACAATTACTGCATGGCCGGGAAATCCGCCCCGTATAAAAACATCACCGGGAATAACAGATGAATCAGCAGCAACCGCATGCAATTGTTTGCTTAATGAAGCGGAACCACACATGCCATATACTTTCAGCAGGTAATCATTAAAATGCGATGCTGTGTAAGGAGGCGTAAAAGCATACCTGGTATTTTCATTATCTACAAAGCTGATCTCGTTAAATCTTTTTTCATGAAACAGCCATGCCGCCCGCAGGTGCATAACCACATCGGCGCATTGCTGCAGGTTTTGATTGCCCACAGGAATATCCAGTACGGCAAACTGTGCCTGCTGGTTGGCTTTTTTACTGCCATCGTAAAGATAAACGGTCTTATCCCGCTTTAAAGCAATATGCCTGAGCCAGTAAGCAAACGAAGTGGAATCTGCAATGCTGTGGGTATAGCCTTCAGGCAGCGGAATATCGTTCACCAATGCATACGGATTTTGAGGTGCTGCGGTAATTACGGGTGCAGGAAGCGGGTGAATTGAATTGGCAGCATTATTGCACGAAAGCAGCCAAACCGCACAAAAAAATAACACGGGATTAAAGGGCATAATTGACTATTTTTGAACGAAACGGAATGAGATGCAGAAGCATATCTGCTCCATATCAAAATCTTGTTAAAGCGTATGGCAACTATTTTAATTATTGATGATGAAAGGGCGATCAGGAAAACACTAACCGAAATTCTCAGTTATGAAGGCTATAAAATTGATGAGGCCAGCGACGGGGAAGAAGGACTGAAACGCTTTGGTGAAAAGGCTTATGATATTGTATTGTGCGATATCAAAATGCCCAAATTAGATGGTATTGAGTTTTTGGAAAAAGCAAAAGAAGTAAACCCCGATGTACCGGTGATCATGATCAGCGGGCATGGCAATATTGATACTGCAGTGGAGGCGGTAAAAAAAGGCGCATTTGATTACATCAGCAAACCACCAGACCTGAACCGTTTGCTTATTACCTTACGCAATGCGGTAGATAAACAAAGCCTGGTAACTGAAACCAAAGTGCTGAAGCGTAAAGTAAGCAAAGTACAGGAAATGATTGGTGAAAGCGACCCCATTAAACGAATAAAAGATCAGATTGAAAAAGTGGCGCCCACGGATGCCCGTATTTTGATAACCGGTGAAAATGGTGTGGGGAAAGAACTGGTGGCCCGCTGGATACATGAAAAAAGTAACCGCAACAGCGGCCCGATAGTAGAAGTGAATTGTGCTGCCATTCCTTCAGAATTGATCGAAAGTGAATTGTTCGGCCATGAAAAAGGCTCTTTCACCTCTGCTGTAAAACAGCGCATTGGAAAATTTGAAACGGCAAATGGCGGTACTTTATTCCTGGATGAAATTGGAGACATGAGCCTTACCGCACAGGCCAAAGTACTGCGTGCTTTGCAGGAAGGAAAAATAACCCGTGTAGGGGCAGAAAAAGATATCAATGTTGATGTTCGTGTTATTGCCGCCACCAATAAAGATCTGCTGAAAGAAGTGGAGGATAAAAATTTCAGGCTGGATCTGTATCACCGCCTGAATGTAATACCCATTCACGTGCCATCACTTAACGACAGGAGAGAAGATGTACCGCTGCTGGTGGAGTATTTTCTTGATATTATTGCATCGGAATATGGCCAGCCTAAAAAAAGCATTGACCCTAAAGCTATGGATGCGTTAAAACAATATAACTGGACGGGCAATATCCGTGAATTGCGGAACGTGGTGGAAAGGCTGATCATTCTCTCCGCAAAAACCATTTCGCTGGAAGATGTGGAGAATTATGTACTGCCTAAGAAATAGTTGAAGGTTAAAAGTTGAAGGTTAAAAGTTAGTTGCAGCCAGATGGATATAGTTTATGCGGTAACCGGACAATAATTTTGCCCGCAACAGCATCAACGTTCAACAGTAAACTTTCAACCTTAAACCACTTTGTTAACGAACTCCCAACAAATTACGAGCGGTTTTCGGTACTTACACAGAATATGGTACTTTTGGCACTTTAAAAATGTAAAAAACTGTTATGGGCTGGATTATTTTTATCCTCGGAACTTTAGGCTGGCATATTGGGTTATATGGAATGTTTAAGAAAGCAGGTATTGAACCCTGGAAAGCATTGGTACCATTATATAATACCTGGTGCATGGTAGATAAGATGAAACTGAAAAAGTACTGGTTCTTCTTTCAGTTAGTGCCCATTGCCGGACAGTTCATCACCATCTGGATCACGATCAAATTTGTGGAGCATTTTGGCCGTTTCGGTTTCTGGCATCATGCTGCAACAGTGTTGGTACCTTTTATTTATTTCCCTTATCTCGGTTATTCCAATAACGAACGTTATGCGGGCGAAGCAGTGGTGAAGAATTATAAGAAATCTGTAGCCCGTGAATGGATAGATGCAGCAGCATTTGCTGTAGTGGCCGCATCGCTCATCAGGACCTTTGTGTTTGAAGCTTACGTGATTCCCACTCCGTCAGAAGAAAAAACATTATTAGTAAATGATTATTTGTTTGTGAGTAAATGGGCTTACGGGCCACGTATTCCGAATACGCCAATAGCCATGCCTTTTATGCACCATACTATTCCATTCCTCAATTCCAAATCGTATGTGGAATGGATTCATATTCCTTATACAAGGTGGTTTGCCAAGCCCATCAAAAGGAATGATGCCGTGGTATTTAACTTTCCTGTAAACGATACACTGATCAATATTGAAACACCCAGTGAACCATTTGGGTCACAAACAACCTACTACCAGGAGATCAGGTATGTGCAAATGAGTACTAAGCCTATCATGCCTTATGACCAGGCAAGAAAAATTGTGTGGGATAATTATGGCAGCAGCATCATTATGCGGCCGGTGGATAAAAGGGAAAACTTTATTAAACGTTGTGTAGCCATTGCGGGAGATACCATCCAGATCATCAATGGAGATTTGTTTATTGACGGTAAGCCACAGGAATATTTCCCTCATTCAGAAAGGCTGTATGTGGTAGAAAATAAAGCGGTAGGTATTACACCGGGGATGACTGCAACACCTGATGCGATGGCTGAGTCATTACCGGATTTACTCCTGAAATATGGTATTCACAGCAGGAAAGTAGATGGCGAATTTCGTGTATTAAATGCTAACGAAACATTGGTAAATATTACCAACGAAGAAATAAAAAATATGAAGCCTGAGTATGCTTCTTTGTTCCGTCATTATAATATGGATCATGAAGAAAGCCTGTTTCCTTATTATTTAGATGCAGATTCAGCGCACTTATGGTCGGCAGACAATTATGGTAAACTCTGGATACCTGCCAAAGGCGCCACCATTCAATTGAATAAAGATAACCTCATCCGTTACCAGCGTTGTATTGAAGTGTATGAGGACAATAAGTTTGAAGAACGCAATGGCAAATATTACATCAACGACCAGGAAGCCACTACGTATACTTTTAAAATGAATTATTACTGGCTGATGGGAGATAACCGCCACAACTCATTAGACAGCCGGTACTGGGGCTTTGTACCAGAGGATCATGTGGTGGGCAAGGCATCACTCATCTGGTTTAGTTGGGAAGGTGGCCCGAGGTGGAAGAGGTTGTTTACGTGGATTAATTAGGTTACTGGTTAACTGGTATATTGGTTAATTAGTTAATTAGGTGATTAGTTAAATAGTGTGCCCGGCTGAATTCGTATTAAACTCTTCGACAGAATAATTTTCATATCTTTAATAGCAAATCCTTGCTGCAGGAATGCGGTGAGGATTTTTTATCGGTATTAATAAACAGATTATGAAAAAGGAAACCCAGCAATTCTCTTACGAGATATATACATCCGTTGATGAGTTACCCGCTGAAGATGCTGCTTTAGTGCTTAAAGCCAGGGCCATCACCAAAAATGCTTATGCCCCTTACTCTCACTTTAATGTAGGTGCTGCAGCTCTATTGAACAACGGCGCCATTGTAACCGGTACCAACCAGGAAAATGCCGCTTATCCCGTTGGTATTTGTGCAGAAAGGGTGCTTTTATCCACCGCAGCTACTTTGTTCCCCGATATGCCGTTGCAAACAATGGCCATCAGCTATCATAATGAAAAAGGTGATAACAGTCACCCGGTATCACCCTGTGGTGTGTGCCGCCAGAGTTTACTGGAATATGAAGACAGGGTGCATCAACCCATACGGCTTATCCTGAGTGGTTTAACCGGCGATATTTATGTGATTCAACGTGCGAGCCAGCTTTTGCCGTTATCGTTTGGTAAAGGCGATTTAAAATAGATACACTGATGACACGGATTACCGCTGATGAGAACGGGTTTTCATTATGGTTGTATACAGTCGTAGCTGAGTTGATATAAAAGTAAATAGGTTATAAAGTGATGAAGTGCGTTAGGTGTTTTAGATGCCTATAGGCGGAAGAATTAATTTATACCATAATCTGTACATCTGCGGCAAATGTTTTGTACATGGTCAGACGTGAACGTCAGACCATTTTCTCTGCGTCCTCCGCAACTCCGCGTGCCACATCTCATCTGTGCATCTGCAGCTCATCATCTTCACACATGGTCAGACGTGGACGTCAGACCATCATCTGTGCATCTGCGGCAAATCCTATTTTAAAACAATTCCTGCACGCCGTTTCCAAATCTATTCTCATGATCCAGCAACCATCTCTTTCGCCATAAATCGCCACCATAGCCAACCAAACTGCCGTTACTGCCAATAACGCGATGGCAGGGTACGATGATAGAAACATGATTGCTGCCATTAGCGGTACCCACTGCACGAATGGCTTTTACATTGCCGATTCGCTTACTCAGTTCCATATAACTGATGGTATGGCCATAAGGAATACCGCATAGTGCATCCCAAACCGTTAGTTGAAAAGAAGTGCCGTCCTGGTTTACCGGAACTGTAAACACTTTCCTGGTGCCTGCAAAATATTCATTGAGTTCGTTGGTGCATTGCTGCAGTACAGCATCGGCAGGTGCGGTAAACTGAATACTATCTTCATCCAGTGCAGTGCCCTTCCAGCTATTTACAAACAGTAAATGCGTGAGTGCAGTGCCGTTACTGCGCAACTCGAGTATTCCAACCGGTGACTGATAAAAAAAGATTGAATTGTCCATGGCTATAATATGAAGAAAGTTACCCGATCTTACAACCGTTTGCTACCGGTAAAGAAGGCTGCAGCAACACCACATCGTTATTTTCATTGTACACACCCAGTACCAGGCATTCGCTGAAAAAATTAGCGATCTGCTTCACCGGAAAATTCACCACAGCAATCACCTGTTTGCCCGGCAATGAAGCCTTACTATGCATTGCTGTAATTTGTGCCGATGATTTTTTTATCCCGTATGCACCAAAATCAATGGTAAGCTGGTAAGCCGGTTTGCGGGCCTTGGGAAACTCATCTACATTGATGATCGTACCCACACGCATTTCTATTTTTTCGAAATCATTCCAGGTAATCATGTATTAATTTTGTAAAGGAAACAATACTATTGAATATCTAAATTACTTAAAATGCCCATTGAAATAAAACAGGCCGCTGCAGAAGATGTGCACCTGGTTGCACCTGTGTTTGATGCTTACAGGGTTTTCTATCATCAGCAATCAGACATCACTGCTGCTATTGGATTTCTGCAGGAACGGTTGAATAAGCAGGAATCAATACTTTTTATGGCTTTAGCTGAAGATAAAGTTGTTGGTTTTTGCCAACTCTATCCCATCTTCTCCTCCGTAAGTATGCACCGGGCCTGGCTGCTGAATGATTTATATGTGAATGAAGCAGAAAGAGGAAAGGGCATTGCCAGCGCATTATTGGAACAGGCAAAGGAGTGGGGCAAACTAACCAACGCCAAATGGTTGCTGTTACAGACGGGTGCTGATAATACCACCGCACAAGCTGTGTATGAAAAAAATGGATGGAAAAGAGTGAATGATTTTTTTTACGAGCTGCCGCTGGAATAAATATTACCATGCAGTGATATCCACCACCGCATCGAGATTGATTCTTCCATAAATATGCGGAAACTCTTCATTGACAGAAGGAGCCAGTTCAAAAATGTGTGGCGCCTGTAACCGGCCTTCATCAATATGCAAGATCAGTAAATCGGGGATCCCTTTGTAATAGCGCTCTATAACGCCCTGCACCTGATCACGCATACTGGCATGAATGAAGCCTTCGGTGGCGAGTGATGGCGCTTCGTAATAACCCAATTCAAGCGCCTGTTTCCATTTATTTGTTTCAACTACGTGGTAAATCATTGTCTAAAATATTCGCGAGTGACAGCAGTTCATCCATCTTATAGCGGTTCCGGTCATTATCAAAACACTTAGCCAGTTCCTCCAGCAAAAACTGTATGATACGCCGGTTATTCATCTGGCGAAAGTAAGAAGCTGTTGGTGGCACAGCAATGCGTTTAAAATAATTCTCCACGTCTTTATGGCTGTACATCTGACCATTCAATGGATCAATATAAAAATTTATTTTTTCAGAAGCATGCCCGGCAGGATTCAGCACGGTGTATTGCGGATCGAAATACGCCAGTATAAATTGCCTTGGAATATTGATGGCTTTAACAGGCACATCCAGCATTTCGCACAATACTAAATAAATGATACCGTTACTGATGGCATTGCCTTTTTTACTTTCAAGCGCTTTGTTAATGAGGTAATCATCAGGATTATTATATGCAAATTCCACACCTTTCAATTTATAGTAGTTGTAGATAATACTATAAATCACATTGGTCTGTTCAAGCGGGGTAAGGTAACTGTTTAATTCCAGCCAGATGTTGCGTTTTAATTTTTCAATTTCCTGGTAAACGGTGGTATTATTTAAATCGGGGTAATGATACCTGGCCACCAGCAACGCACCCTGTAGTAAATCTGCATCGCCTTCAGCCCAGGCGGTAAAATCGTTGGTAAGGTCGCGGAAATGCAGGCGGTGGATCAGCGATTCAATTCTTTCCTGTAATTCTTCATTGGTGGTATTCTCCCACAAGTGTTCCAGGTTGGGAATAATGTCTTTACCAAAAGAGATAATTTTATCACTAACGGTATTGTACACGTATTCATCCGGATCATCAATCAGGTGCAGCAAGGCCGATATTTCCCTGTTCTCTTTCATTTATAAATTGAATTTCGGAAAAGGCATTTTATAAAAGAAATTAAAATTGTCCACAAGGGTGACTAACTTACTATAACAACGTTTAAACAGCAGGTATTATTTTCTGATATTAAAACACCAATTTAACTAAGCGGAAGCACAGCGTTCCATTCATCTGCGCATCTGCGGCTATTTTTCTTTTGCTCACAGCGGCACAGTGGCACAGAGAAAAATCAGTGTTCTATCTGGTGAGGATCGTTTGTATTTTATTTCACGCTGAGGCGCAGAGGGCGCAGAGAGAAATCAGTGTTGATCATCCCCATCTGCATCATCAGCATTCCATTCATCTGCGCATCAGCGGCTATTTTTTCTTTTGCTCACGGCGGCACAGTGGTACAGAGAAAAATCAGTGTTCTATCTGGTGAGGATCATTTGTATTTTATTTCACGCTGAGGCGCAGAGAGAAATCAGTGTTGATCATCCCCATCTGCATCATCAGCGTTCCATTCATCTGCGCATCTGCGGCTATTTTTCTTTTGCTCACAGCGGCACAGTGGTACAGAGAAAAATCAGTGTTCATCAGTATCATCCGCGTCATTTGCGTTCCCATATAAACAAAATTCCCCCCGGATACCCGGGAGGAATTTCTTTAACCCTTAAAACAACCAACATGAAACATGCTGATGTATAGCTAACAATAGCTACGTTAAATTGTTGAAACGGGTTTTGTTAAAACTCAATTTTATTTTATACCAATGCCAGTTCAAGCACCTGCTGCATGGTTTTTACATAATGAAATTTTATGCCTTTAATATACTGGCTGTTGATCTCTTCCACATCTTTTTCATTTTGCCAGCACATAATAATTTCCTTTAATCCGGCACGTTTTGCTGCTAATACTTTTTCTTTAATACCACCAACCGGCAATACCTGTCCACGTAAAGTAATTTCACCGGTCATAGCCAGGTAAGGTTTTATTTTTCTTCCTGTAAAAGCACTCGCCAAAGCAGAAAGCATCGTGATACCGGCACTGGGGCCATCTTTTGGTACTGCACCTTCCGGTACATGGATATGAATATCTTTCTTATTAAAAATGGCCGGATCGATATTTACTTTTTTGCAATTCGCTTCAAGATATGTTAACGCAGTAGTAGCACTTTCTTTCATTACCGTACCTAAATTACCGGTAAGTTTTAATTCCCCCTTTCCTTCACTCAATTGTGTTTCAATAAATAAAATATCACCGCCCACATAAGTCCATGCCAAACCAACGGCCACGCCGGGCATGTTGGCAATTTTATACAGGTCGTTGCTGTACCTCGGCTTGCCTAATATTTTCTCCACATCTGCGTTGGTAATAGTAGCTTTTAATTTTCCCTTCATCACTATTTCTTTGGCCTGGTACCGCATAATGCTGGCGAGTTGCCTGTCCAGTTCACGCACGCCACTTTCTCTTGTATAATCTTCAATGATTTTTTCCAGCACCGCATCAGTAAGTTTAAACTTATTTTCAGTAAGCCCGTGCATATCTTTTTGTTTGGGAACAAGGTGACGCTTTGCAATTTCCAGTTTTTCCTCCACGGCATAACCACTCAGGTCAATGATTTCGAGGCGGTCTCTCAATGCCGGTTGAATATTGCTGATGTTATTGGCTGTAGCAATAAATAATACTTTGCTTAAATCATATTCCAGTTCCAAATAATTATCGTAGAAAGAATTGTTTTGTTCCGGATCTAAAACTTCCAGCAGGGCAGAAGAGGGATCGCCATGAACCGTGTTGCCCACTTTATCAATCTCATCTAAAATCATCACCGGGTTACTGGATTTTATTTTGCGAATCGATTGCAGAATACGCCCCGGCATTGCGCCAATATATGTTTTGCGGTGCCCGCGGATCTCGCTTTCATCATGCAAACCACCCAAACTTACCCTTACATATTTTCGGTTAATCGCTGACGCTATGCTTTTACCCAAACTCGTTTTACCAATACCGGGAGGGCCAAGGAAACATAAGATGGGGGATTTCATATCGCCTTTTAATTTCAATACCGCTAAGTATTCCAGTATACGTTCTTTAATCTTGTCCATTCCATAATGGTCGTGGTCCAGTATTTTTTTAGACTTCTTCAGGTCGTACTGGTCTTCCGTATATTCACCCCAGGGCAGGTCTAACATCAGATCCAGGTGATTATAGGTAACTGAATAATCCGGAGTTGAAGGATGCATACGTTCCAGCTTCTCAATACCTTTATTAAACATTTCTTTTGCCGCTGCAGGCCATTTTTTTGTTTCCGCTCTTTTCTGCATTTCCTTTACTTCAGCCACATTATCGCTGCCCAGTTCTTCTTTAATGGCTTTCATTTGCTGCTGCAGAAAATATTCCCGCTGCTGTTTATCCAGTTCGTTTCGGGTTTTATTGGTCACCTTATTTTTCAGCTCGGCGTATTGCAGTTCAGTTTGCATCAGGTTCATCAGTAATTCAGCCCGTGCTTTAATACTGCTGATTTCCAGCAGGCGTTGTTTTTCTTTAATATCGCTGTTAAGGTTGCTGCTTACAAAATGAATTAAGAAAGAAGGGTTTTCTATATTTTTTAAGATGATGGCCGCTTCGCTGGGTAAATTAGGAGAAAGGCCAACAATCTGACCAGCCAGATCCTTAATACTGCCCACCATCGCTTCAAAATCAGGATCGTCTTTCAGGTTATTCTCCTGCAATACTTCTACTTTTGCTTTGAAGTAAGGATCATCTGTTGTGATCTCCGTTATTTTAAAACGCCTTCTGCCCTGGATGATGATAGTAGTGCCTCCATCAGGCATCTTAATCAATTTTACAATTTTTGCCACGGTGCCAATATCTTCCAGGTCGCTAACGACAGGTTCTTCCACTGTACTGTCTTTTTGCGCTACAACGCCTACCAATTTGTCAGCCTTATAAGCGTCATTAACAGCCTTAATACTCTTATCGCGGCCTACGGTAATAGGCAAAACCACACCGGGAAACAATACGGTATTTCTTAAAGGCAGTATCGGCAATTCATCGGGAACCGCCTGTTCATCAGCATTCGGGTCGTCATCTTCATTGAGCGGGATTATGGGCATGAACTCCATTTCTTCCTCGGTACCCTGTAAATAAAATCTGTTATCCATAATAATTCTTATATAAAGTCAAAATGTCAAATGCTGGTATAAAATACTTCATTTTTATGAAGATGCATATAGGGACAATATTAGTGCCAAGCATTGGCCAAGCTGAGTCGTTCACCAGTTTGTGTAGCAATGGTATAAAATTTTGATTAGTTCATTTACTTTTGCACTCCATGCAAATAACATATACCACTAAAGAGGCTGAAATTATTGAAAAGGTTGCTGTAGCGGCGCAGGAAACAGGCGTGCCTGCTTACCTGATTGGTGGTTTTGTACGTGATAAGATATTGGGCCGCAATACAAAAGACATTGATGTGGTTTGCGCCGGTGATGGTATTGCACTGGCCCACGCCGTAGCAGCATTATTTACCCCAAAACCTGAAGTGCATTTTTTTAAGAATTTTGGCACCGCACATATTCTGGCCAATGATATTGATATTGAATTTGTTGGTGCCCGCAAAGAAAGTTACAACCGCAACAGCCGAAAACCTGCAGTTCAGTCCGGCACTTTGCAGGACGATCAGAACCGCAGGGATTTTACCATCAACGCCATGGCCATCAGCTTAAATGCAGCAGACCGTGGGCAGTTAGTTGATCCATTTAATGGCATGCAGGACCTGGAAGCTAAAATCATTCAAACACCATTAGCACCGGGCATTACTTTTGATGATGACCCGCTGCGCATGATGCGTGCTATTCGTTTTGCATCTCAATTACATTTTACCATTGCACCCGAAACGTTTACTGCCATCAGCACATTTGCTGAACGCATTACCATTGTAAGTAAAGAAAGAATTGCGGATGAACTGAACAAGATCCTTTTGTCGCCACAACCTTCCATTGGTTTAGACCTGTTGTATAAAAGTGGTTTGCTGAAAATCATCTTTCCGCAAATGGTAGCACTTGCCGGTGCTGAATACTTGGACGGTAAAGGCCATAAGGATAATTTTTACCACACACTGCAGGTGGTGGACAATATTGCCCGCAAAACAGACGACCTGTGGTTGCGCTGGGCTGCGGTACTGCACGATATTGCCAAACCTGCCACCAAACGTTTTGAAGAAGGGCATGGCTGGACGTTTCATGGCCATGAAGCATTGGGGGGAAAATGGGTACCCAAAATATTTGCCCAGCTCAAACTGCCGCAAAATGAAAAAATGCGCTTTGTAAAGAAACTGGTGGAACTGCACCTGCGCCCGATCAGCCTTACCAAAGAAAACATTACGGACAGTGCTGTACGAAGATTGATTGTGGATGCCGGGGAAGATTTTGAAGCATTGATGTTATTGTGCGAAGCAGATATCACGTCTAAAAACAAATACAAAGTACAGCGTTACCTGAATAATTTTGAAATGGTGCGCCAGCGTTGTGCAGAGGTGGAAGCAAGCGACAACCTGCGGAACTGGCAACCGCCCATTACCGGGGAAATTATCATGGAAACGTTTCGGTTAACACCGAGCCGTCCTGTTGGTGATATTAAAAATGCCGTTCGTGAAGCCATACTGGATGGCGTCATACCAAATGAGTATGAGCCGGCATTTCAGTATATGATTGAAAAAGCGGGAGAGATGGGGATTTACCCGGTGAAGTGAAAGAAGATTTACCGCAGATACATAGAACACAGATGACGCAGATTGAACTTATCTCCGCAGATGCGCAGATGAGATGGCACGCGGAATTGCGGGGCGCAGTGAAAATGGTCTGACGTCCTCGTCTGACCATGCGTGAAGATGATGAGCCGCAGATGCGTAAATGATAGTAGATATAAATTTTACTCACGGAGGCACGGCGGCACAGCGCATAGACTCCATTACTTTATATACTTTATTTACTTTTATACTTTATTTACTTTTATACTTATCCCATCCACAAAGTGACAAGCAACTAATGTAAATAAGTCCAATCTACCACCTGTGTTCCAATTCGTATTTTTCCTATCTTTACAACATGGCTATTCTACGTTTCAGGGTTTATTGGGAAGATGACGACAGTATCTATCGTGATATAGCAATTCGTCATACACAAACTTTTTTTGATTTGCATATGGCAATTCTGCAGAGTTACGAATTCGATAATAAACATAAAGCAACATTCTACCGCAGTAATGACAACTGGCTGCGTGGCCGCGAAATTACGCTGGAAGCTTACGATAAAGAGTACAAAGCAGCTCCATTAATCATGGCTGAAACACCCATCAGTTCTGAAATCAGTAACCCCAATCAAAAATTTATATACGAGTACGATTTTAATAAGTTCTGGCATTTTATGATCGAGCTTATCAATATCGACAAAGAGGAAAACAAAAAACTTACTTATCCCTGCTGTGTAAGAACCGAAGGTATCGCACCCTCTCAATACGGTACCAAAGGACTTGTGGACAGTCGCCTTGCGGAAATGGAAGAAAAATACGACCTGCAGCCGGACGCTATGCGTGAAGGTTTTGGTGAAGAAGGAGATGACGATGGTTTAGGTGGTGGTGAAGAAGAAGAAGCGACAACTGATGAAGGTAACGACGGATTTTAAGCAATGTCTTACCTGTTGCTGATGTAAAACAGCATCATCATATGAAATCAGTATTATTTAGTGTACTGTTGCTTGCAACAAGCGCAGTAGCATTCGGGCAACTGGATGTAGTGAAACCTGCACCTAAACCAAAACCCAAACCAGCCAAAACAACACCGCCTAAAAAAACAAATTCAGAAACGCAGCCTTCATCATCTTCATCGTCTTCATCCGGCGGGGGCAGTTATATCATTGTGTACCGTGGTGGCAAACTGGCATCCTCATTAGTGAATTACAGTATTTATATTGATGGCAGAAAAGTATGTATACTCAGTAACGAAAGGTATTTCAGGTACCCCGTTTCTGCCGGCAAACATGAAATAGAAGCCAAAAAATCCGGTGTTGATATCAATAACAAAGAATTTTATACCAGCGTTGTCTCAAACCCTGGTCAAAATAAATATGTGGAGGTAAATATTAAAACCGGTTTATTAAAGAGTAAAGTGGAATTTAATGATGTGGAAGAAAGCATTGGTAAACATAATATCAGCGGAATGAAAGAAGATAATTGCCAGGGAGATATTAACGAGAGCAGGAAACAGTGAGCAATGGATAATAAATTAATGGATAATGGACCATGAAATAATTGGGCACTTTCAATTCCAAGACATTATCCACTGTTCACTATCCATTATCCATAATTCACTAATTTTATATTGGAAAAAGGTTCTTCACAAACCTTACACTTTATGACAAAAACCTGTTTTATCATTGCCGGCCCAACGGCATCGGGCAAAACTGCATTTGCCATACAGTTAGCGCAGCTACTGCACACTTCCATCATCTCGTGCGACAGCAGGCAATGCTTTACCGAACTCAATATTGGTGTAGCCAAACCATCAGCAGAAGAATTACAATCTGTTCACCATTATTTCATTAATTCCCATTCCATACACGAGGAAGTAAATGCCGCAGTATTTGAACAGTATGCATTAAAAGCAATTGATGATATTTTTCAACACAGCGATGCTGCAGTAATGGTTGGCGGCACGGGCTTATACATCAAAGCCTTTCGGGATGGTATAGACATGGTGCCGAATGTGGATGCAGCGATAAGAACAAACATCATTGCAGGTTATGAGCAACATGGTTTAGCATGGCTGCAGCAACAGGTGCAGCAGCATGACCCGTTATATTTTGAAAGCGGTGAAATTCAAAATCCACAAAGGCTGATGCGGGCATTAGAAGTAAAATTATCCAGCGGCCAATCGATAACCCATTACCAGACGGGAATAAAAAAACAAAGAGATTTTAACATCATAACGGTAGGGCTGGAATTGCCAAGGGAAATGTTGTACCAGCAAATCAACCGGCGTGTTGATGTAATGATGGAACAGGGGTTGCTTAACGAAGTACAGCAGTTATTGCCTTATGAAAAATGGAATGCCTTACAAACGGTAGGTTACAGGGAATTGTTCAGCCATTTGCACGGAGAAATTTCATTGCAGGTTGCAGTGGAACAAATCAAACAAAATACCCGCCATTATGCCAAAAGGCAAATGACCTGGTTTAAAAAAGATGCAGCCATTAATTGGGTGAGCCCTCATCTCCCTGTATCATCCCTGCTGGCAGATTACGGATCGGGAAAGTTGGTTTAATAACCGGTGCCGTTACATCGGCATCTCTTTCTTCCTTAATCCCTTCAACAGAAAGATTCTGTATATCCATACGGATACCGGTAATTCTTTTTGCATCGTTACGCAGGAAAACAATAGTACCACTGTTGGCCGGCATGTAAAATTTGTCATCGCCGGTAATTTCCAACGTGGTGGATCCCAGCAGGCAATTCAGGTGCAGTGTTCCATTCTCCATAAAAACACTCACATCGCCAATGGAACAGCCTGTAGGCAGTTTATACTTGGCAGTATATTGCTGCGGGCAAACATCTTCAGCTTTAATGTACATACAGGAGGCAATGAAAACAGAAAGCAGTAATGTAACTTTTTTCATGACTGGAGGCTTTTACTGTGTATAAAAATACGCCTTTGGCGAGAAAAAAGTTACATGTTGCTGAAAAAAATATTAAAACTTAATTCCCAGCGTGCCCACAATGGTTCCGCGCTGTTGTTTTAGTGTGGCAAAAGTATTGGCCCTGTCCTCCAGGCGGTAAGGCATATCAATATCTTTGGAAATATTGTGTACATACGTCAGGTCAATAAACATGCCTTTATTGCGGTAACCCAGCCCTCCACTCAACAGCATTTTATTTACTTTAGCCGGGGCATCTTTATAGGGGTTACCGTAGTAAGCAAAACCCAGTCTGCCCATAAAAATATTGCACTTTAATTCGCCGCCCACCCTGAAATTGAAGTTGCCTTTATAATCTTCCTTAATCACATTACCCAGTTGTTTGTAATACGCTTTCTCCGCATCGGTGGGGTTTTCGTTGGCACTGCCAAAGCGTGATCCTTTATAATGCACATATTCCACATCAGCAGTAATAAATGCCTTTTGCCTTTTTACATTGGCCACTTCCCTGAAAACATAAGATGCGCTGAGCATGGCTTTAAATGGTGTGGTTTGGGTGTACTTGCTTACACCGGGTTGCTGGTTGGTAAATGTTTGCGAGGTAACACTAAAATTATTCACCGGGTTTTCCAGGAAGGTATTTAAAGATGTGGTACGGGTATCTTTCAAAAACATATAGGTTGGTGTGTGTACCGCCAGCCCGAGCCTGATATATTCTTTGGGCCGGTAAATCACACCCAGTTTCAGGTTTGCACCGGCACCAGTGGTTTTAAAATCATCCGTATACTTAAACTGGTTAAAATGATTATTGGTGTTGGCCGATGTATCAAATTCACTAAATGTAGTTACACTGTGATACGTTACAATGGGTATGCCGATGGTACCACCAAAGAACCATTTATCTGCATAATTATGTGCTAAGCCCAGTGCAATTTCTGAAATACCACCGGTGGTGGTGCGGGCCATTTCCTGGCGTATGGCCTGGTGTGCATCTAAAATATATTCGGGTGCACCCTTCACCTGCACCACGGGCTGGCCATTCACCATTACCGTTACTGTATCTATCAGGTAAGTGTACAGTGCCGGTGCTGAAGTATAGGGATATGGTGAATTACTGTTCAGCACATCATCAATGGTGCGGCCGCTTTTGGCAAACTCCTCTGCAAATTGTTCGCTGAAAGAACTGTAATTATTCAGCCCTTTATATTGCACCTGGTTATTGAAATTAGCAGTTTGGTTAACAGCCAGGCTCACTGCATAACTGTTTTTAGGTTTATAACGGTCGCCAAAACCCCAAACCCAGCCGCTGGTGCCAAACCCAATGCTGTTGCGTTTATTTTGATTGGCTGTTTCGCGAAAATCAGCTTTATTATTATTCAGATTAAAATTAGGTGTGAGTACAAATTCATTGGTTTTATAAAAACCCAAACCGGCAGGGTTTACAAACGTAGCATTGATATCGCCACCCAGTGAACCCATAGCGCCACCGATAGCCATATTTCTTGCTGAACCGTTTTGCGGGTAAAAGGAAAAACGAAGGGCGTCTTCAGGCGTTTGTGCATAAAGGGCAGTACCAAAGACAATGGGTAGCAGGAGTATAATTTTTTTCATAGCAAATCTTTTTTGCTTCCAATAATATTGTTGGATGTTACTTGAAATAAAGTGTAAGATGAGAAGCACAGCTGCACTGCAATAAATGATCAACCTCTTCCGGGCCTTGATACACTGCCGCCTGAACTGCTTCCGCCAGATGAAGAACCACCACTGCTGCTGCCGGATGAAGAAGGCGTGTAAGTTCTTGTACTGTTAGACGAAGAACCACTGCTGCCTGACCTGCCCGAAGCGCTTGGTGTAATTACTTCCCGTAAGAAACTGCCCACTTTGTTGCCATTGTTGCTGGTATTGTATTGCCTGTAGTAGGTTTGGGAATTGCTGAGGCCGGTTTTAGGGTTAGTGCTGATGGCTGTGGTATAATTCCTGTACGTATTCAGGTTAACCATACGCGGGGTGTGATTTACCGGTGCACTGTACGTTGCCCCGATATAGTATAATGGTTTAGAACAATAATAAGGGTTGTAATAATAACCATAAGTATTATAGCTGCTGTAACTGTAATAATACGGGCTGTAGTTGTAACTGTAATCATAATCATCCAGGTCTCTCCACCGCGGATCGCGGATGCTCATGCGGATGCGGTTGTACTCAACAGCGTTAGCATTACGCTGTGCTTCATCACGGTCTCTTTGTATATCGTCCTGCTTTCTTTCATCAGCCGGCCGTAACGGACTGTAATACACATCATCAGGAGTTTGGCCGCTTTTGTATGTGGTGACGCAACTGGAAAAAGCTACTGCTGAAAAGGCAATAAGTAGAATTTTGGCGTTCATGGCGTTTAGTTTTATTAATTTAAGAATGAAGTTACTACTTTTGTGCAAGTTTTTATAAGCACTTTTTGGCGACTGTACAGCAAACATGATACACAAATGTCCGCAAACAATCTGCCATAAGACAACAAGGTTTAAAATCCTGCTGTTAAAGATGTGCTAAACCCCTCACTTTCTTATTTTTATTTGGGATAGAACGGAAGGGCCTTGTAACAACTGTATTTTAAAACCATCAATCGCCCATCAAACAGCAATGGCAAAAGAACTTACATCAAGAGCAGCAGATTATTCGCAATGGTACAACGATCTTGTAATTAAAAGCGGCCTGGCCGATCATTCGGCTGTAAGAGGCTGCATGGTTATTAAACCTTATGGCTTTGCCCTTTGGGAAAATATGAGAGACCAGTTAGACCGCATGTTTAAAGAAACCGGCCACGTAAACGCCTACTTCCCGCTATTTGTACCCAAAAGCCTTTTTGAAGCAGAAGAAAAAAATGCAGAAGGCTTTGCCAAAGAATGTGCCGTGGTAACGCATTACCGTTTAAAGAACGACCCTGACAATAAAGGTAAACTGATTGTTGACCCCGAAGCGAAACTGGAAGAAGAGTTGGTGATTCGCCCCACCAGTGAAGCCATCATCTGGAATACGTATAAAAACTGGATTCAGTCATACCGCGACCTTCCTATACTGGTAAACCAATGGGCTAACGTGGTAAGGTGGGAGATGAGGACAAGACTGTTCCTGCGCACTGCGGAATTTTTATGGCAGGAAGGCCATACCGCACACGCCACCAAAGAAGAAGCCGTGGAAGAAACCATAAAGATGCTGCATGTGTATGCAGATTTTGTGGAACAATACATGGCAGTTCCTGTAATCAAAGGGGTGAAAACCGCCAATGAACGTTTTGCCGGAGCAGAAGATACTTATTGCATTGAAGCATTGATGCAGGATGGTAAAGCATTGCAGGCAGGCACTTCACACTTCCTGGGGCAGAATTTTGCAAAGGCGTTCGATGTAAAATTCAGTGATAAAAGTAACCAGCTGGATTATGTTTGGGCAACATCATGGGGGGTATCAACAAGGTTAATTGGCGCACTCATTATGGCGCACAGCGATGATGAAGGATTAATGCTGCCACCACGTATTGCACCCATACAGGTAGTGATTGTTCCCGTATATAAAGGAGAAGACAGCAAAGCAGTGATAGATGAAAAAGCCAACAGCATCATCAGCAAACTGAAAGCATTGGGGGTTAGGGTGAAATACGACAATAGCGATAACAGCCGCCCCGGCTGGAAATTTGCTGAGTATGAACTGAAAGGCGTGCCCGTGCGTATTGCCATGGGCTTACGCGACATTGAAAACAATGTGGTGGAACTGGCCCGCCGCGATACCAAAGAAAAAAGCAGTGTAAGCCTTGACGGTATAGATATTTATGTACACCAGTTGCTGGAGATCATTCAGCAAAATATGTTCAATAAAGCAAAAACATTTCAGCAGGCCAATATTACCAAAGCTGATACCTGGGATGAATTTGTACAAATATTAGATGAAAAAGCAGGCTTTGTTTCCGCACACTGGGATGGCACACCTGAAACAGAAGAAAAAATTAAAGAACAAACCAAAGCCACCATACGTTGTATTCCGTTAGACAATCAGCCGGAAATGGGGGTGTGCGTGCTCACAGGCAAACCCAGTACACAACGGGTGTTGTTTGCGAGGGCTTACTGATACATTTCCCCTGGAAAATATAAAGGCATTGAATTTTCAATGCCTTTTCTTTTGCAGTGTGAAGAATCTTAATCATATTCGTAAGAAATAAACAGAAAGACCATGAATGAAAACACCAATTTGCTTGATAATGAAATCATCATTGATGCCACTGCAACCGGCCATTTAAAAGAAACAGCAATGTGGTCGAAGATACTGGCCATTACCGGTTTTGTTTTCAGTGTACTGCTATTTGCCATTGGCATTATTGCATCTGTAACCCTCTCACGTTTTTCAAACACCTATTCCCGTGGCAATTCTTTTGGTGCTGAAACTTCAGGTTTTTTAATAGTTGTTATCTATTCCATTATGGCCATAATTTTATTTATCTGTTCCCTGTTTTTATTGCGCTTTGCCATCAAAATGAAAACGGCTTTGATTAATACCGACCAGGAATCATTTCAGCAGGCTTTACTGAATCAAAAATATTATTTCAGGATAACGGGTATCGTAACACTATTAGCCTGCCTGTTCATGCTGATTGCAGTTATTGCAGGCTTTATCACTGCCATGACAGCAAGTTATTAACCGGTATTTTAACCCAATGCTGCATTGCAACAGCTTCAGCTTTTTCACCTGGTCATGCATCAATATTTGCTGTTTTCACTTTACCGGCACGTTTGTAGTATGCAATGAGCACACCCTTGCCTGTTACGATACTTTCAGTGAGTGTAAAATTTGATGGCATTGCGGTAGTATCAAATAATTTTTTACCCTTACCTAAAATGATCGGGTGAATTTTTAACCTGAGTTCATCTGCCAGATCATGCTTGAATAACAGGTGAACCAATTCACTGCTGCCCCAAACATGAATATCCATTCCTTTCGTTTTTTTAATTTTTTTGATATCTGCCACCGTTCTTATCACAACCGAATTTTTCCAACCGGTAACTAAAGGGTCATTCTTTTTTATTTTTTTAGACAACACGTATTTCATTCCTTCGTTAATACCAGGCCAGAAGTCTCCATGATGCGGCCAGTATGCCGCCCACATGGCAAATGTTTTTCTGCCTAAAAGATAATCAGCGGGCTGCAGTTCTTTTTGCACTACTTTGTTATAGGCTTCATCGCTTAAGGGTTTTACCCATCCGCCATATTTAAAGCCGCCGGATGTGTCTTCTTTAATACCACCGGGTGCCTGCATCACACCATCCAATGAAATCATTGCATGAACAATTATTTTTCTCATATCATTATTGTTTTTGAATGATACAAATTTCATCAACCTTTATGATCTTGTTGCTGTGTAAACACGACAAACCTGCTGGTGCATTGCGAAAATAATCATCGCCAATATTGAAAACTAAAGCCTCAATTCTCATTCATAATTTGTTTGGAAGAAATAAGCTGATTCAGTTCAGCTACAAAATCAGTATTGCTTTTAAAGACCCCATGATTTTGGTAAATGCCCGACAGCGAATGCAATTCTTCCATTTCAGCATTATAGTAGTCAATCTTACCGGCAAAATTTAAATTGGTTTTTTCAATGCGCCCGCAGGCAACAGCAGTATTGATCCTTTTGCTGCACCTGCATGGATTTGAAGGGTTATAAACACCGCAATGGTGATGCAGGAAATGACTTAATATTTTCCTGGATTGCTCCAGCCGTTTTCTGAAATTGGCTGGTGTAGTATCAGTGATTTCAGCACCAATATGGCTTTTAATTTTCAGTATGCTGCCTAAGATGAATGTTATCCGCAATTCCCGGTTCATACATTGCAGCATAGCCAGGGTGCAACCTGTTTTCATTTCTTTTTCCAGCAACGCTTTATCAGGCAGGTTATAATCAGCCGGTGCTTTATAAATTTTCAGGTCATCTGCATAAACATCAAAAGAGGTGAGCACGGTTTCCACCTTTGTCTTTTTTATATTGATAAGATAATTGGTGGCCACACGGTAAGCCCAGGTTTCAAATTTACTTTGCCCTTTAAACTTGCTTAAATGGGTGATAATCTTAACCAGAATTTCCTGTGTGGCATCTTCGGCATCCATCCGGTTCCATAAAAAGCGCAGGGAAAGATTAAATATTAATTCCTGAACAGCATGGATCAGTTGCTCTAAACTTTTTTTATCGCCTTCCAGGCATTTTTTAATTAATTCCTGTTCGTTCATGGTAAATGAGTTTTACGCAGCAAAGGGACTACCAAAAATAGTAATCCCGTTCTATTGCTGTTTGATTTTTTATTTGTTCATTAAAAACTGGCCGGTGGGGTTATCCTGAATCATCAGCCAGGTACCGTCTGCCTGTTTCCTGAGTACGGCAACAGACAGGCCGCTTTGTTCAATCATTGTGCCATCCGGCAGATGCCCAATCATCGTCCACGGTGCAATATGAGTGGCAATATCGCCGGAAATATATACTTCGTGCCCGCTGAACGTAAACTTCGGTTTCATAGCAGTAAACTGAATAAAAGCTGCCCGCAGGTTGGCTTTGCCGGTTACCGGTTTCTGTGGTTCAAACATCACGATAGCATCGTCCTCATACGTAGCCAAAACGCCGTCAATGTCGTTGTTGTGAAAAGCAGTTACCATACGCTCAATTGTACTGTACACTTTTTTTTGTTCTGCATTAAAATTTGTTTCCATTTTTTTTGTTGTTTGTGCACCGGCAGTGGAAAATATTCCAAGTGTCAGTACGGTTAATAAAAAAATACTTGTCTTAATCATAATTGTTGTTTTATGCAACCAATGAAGTTTGGTTACCATACATTAGACAAGGCAAAATGAAAACTGTGAATTTCCGGCGTACTTTTTTTGCCGGGCAGTATTATGCAGCACAATCAGTGGGTGTGAATTTATGATCAGGATGCCAGTTCAGTCAATACATTTTCTGACTGGCGGATGATGGTGTTATGTTTTTTTGTGTACTGGAATCGGTAACAACAGCGAAAATCAGTGTTGCAGTGAAAATGAGTTTCGTGACGTAGGTTTTATATTTACGTGCTGACGAAAATATTTTTTCATGGTACAAAGATGCTTTGCTAATCAGTAATGGGAATCAAAAGAAAACGATACAGATGAACGATGTTATCACAAGAAAATTCCGTAATGTAAACACTGTCAGTTTTCCAACAACCATTGTTTTGCTGTGGCAATCGTTATTGATTCAATATTATTGATATCAGCATCCGGCCAATAATCCTGATATTGGTCATCATATTCCAAATCACCCCATGCCCAATAAAGCAGAAAAAAGTCAAAAATTGTGGTATCATCCAGTTCAGTATGTCCCGTTTTGTATAATTCGGAAAGATTGCATTTCACCGCTTCGCCTGATGCAATTTTTTCAATAAGGGATCCGCAATAATTAAAGAGCGCTTCCGGCCTTTCAGGGATTTTGAGTTGCCATTCTTTTAAAGCAGCTAACAGGTATTGTTCTGTTTCAAAAGAATGGGCGGGTTTTGAAAGGCCGGCTAATATCAGTATTGAGGGGGTTTCTTTTCCCGCAGCAATCATTTCAATAGCCCAATCAATACAGTCATCAAAGTTGAAATTTTGCAGTTCCCGGTAAGCCAGTATTTTATTGGTCAGTCGTGTCATCTGTATTCTTATTGTAATTTCCGCTCACAAAACCTTAAAGTATTCCCATCCGAATAGCAAAATTCTGGTTTGGAGCTAATATTTTTCGAAAAAATAAATCCTGCGAATTTCTGCTACGTACATACCCAAATGTCCTTTTTGGGTTGTATCAACTACACCTTTAATGGTAATCATCTGCCCATTTATTTTTTCAAAAAATGCTGAGTCATCCTTTAAGTTTAAATCTTCTTCCAGCCAAAAACCTTTTCGTTGTTTAAAGAATGGTTTACGCCCATAAATTGCAAACTCTTCAAAACCCTGGTAGAACCGTCCTGTTGTTTCAATGATTTGTCCATGGTATGATTTATAATTATTGATCAAATCATTAATGTCAACTTTTATTGCATGAGTAGTGGAGTCCAGGCCTGGTATACTAAGTCTGAGTTTTGGCCTGGTGTTGCAGGAACTAACCCAATTAATTGATGCACCAAAAATAAGTGTCACCAGTAAGCAACGAAGTGTCATAAGAATTGCGTAAAACAAACAGGGGTTTATGCAGGTTGGGCATTAGTATTGCTTCCGCCATAACTGTTCCCTGGTTTTTGATAAAGTTAAACATTTGCAGAATTTATCAAAATCGATATATTTGAATTATACTTTTTCAATCAATTTTAAAAAAACAACCAACAACAGGTCGCAATTTTGCCTGCTGCAATATTGTTAGATGTTTTGGTTAACTGGCATTATGAAGGCGGCTATTTTTATTTTAGTTCTTGTTTACGCTTTATCATGTGGTGTTACCGGAGATGCGGCAAAATCTACCGACCAGGCAAATATACAAGGCATCTGGTTGGCGCAATCAGAAAGCCAAAACGGCATCACAAAGAATGTGTCTTACCAGTATGACTTCAGTGGAAATAAACTTTCATTCAGAGACGAGACAGGGAAGGAGATGAAGTATTCGTTTAAGCTGGACACTGCCGGCAACATCAAATTGCTTATTATTCAGTCTGAAGAGGCGCATGCTGATTCCACGCCCGTCAGCGTTGGTTATGAGTTGATCGGAGATGCACTTAAAATTGTAGTTGCACCACCTGGTATGCGGCCTGCAGCTATATCAGACAAAAACAACCAGGAGCTGATTATCTGCAAGCGAAAAGGTTCATGAACACGCCAAACTATTTTGCAGGCGAAAGTTTTATCGCAGTTCATATTTTACATTATTGAACAGGCTTTTATTGTTTAGCAATTCGTCGCCCCGCCATATTGCCAAATCGCCTTGTACGCTGCCTTATGTTAATCGTTCAACCGGTTTTCAATGTCCATTCTCTGATGTAAAACCCTTATAATTTCAATTTCAGTCTTGTTGTCAGGTTGGCGATAAAAAATTATATGTGATTTCACTTTTGCACAACGATAATTTTTCCTGACATGACTAATATCTTTTCCTGCTTTAGGATTGTCTCCTAAGTATTCTATTTCGTCAAAAATTAAATTGATGTATCTGTCAGTTTACAATCGCACAATGCATACCCTTCGATACCAACAACGGCCACAGAATTACCGCTGCCGATTGCTCCAATGTCAAGCCCCACTATTGGCAAGCAATGTTGTGCGTTCGCCATTTTAATCAATTTCAAACATTGGTCCTTTCCTAAGTGTCACTGCTCTTGTTCTTAAATAATTGACACTTTCGTCTATGTATGAATCTTTAAATAAATTGGTGTACCAGAGATTATGAACCATACAATATTCTGTGAAGAATTGGTGCTTATCGTTTTCCCAGTCTGCACCATATTCGCTGAGCCAATTGTAAAACAAAAGCATTTGTTCATGATTGGAAAGCTGGGCTCGTAGGATTTTTAGGTATTTCATTTTTTCGTCGTAATCTGTAACTATGTCGCTATTGGCAACGGACTTAACGGCTAAATAAAGATGCCTGAAATAATGCCCAAGCCTTGATGCATGACCTGCAAATGGTTTGTAGTTGAAATATAGTTTTACATAAGGTAGAAACTCTTTTCGGTCTTGATTTTTCTTTATAATACTTGTGTCAGGATTTTCATGTTGTCTTCTTGCTTTCTTCAACATTTCAACCATGATTGATTCTTCTGGAAATCTAACTTTAAACTCCTCAAGTCCTGAAAAAAATAGAGCATAACACTTGTGAAAAATTTCATCCGTAAGTTTTCTATCTTTTGAAAATAGAGAAAGGATGCATTCAAATTCGGTTTTCATTGTGACAAATACTTTCCTTCCCTCGGTAATTCTTTGAATTTTGGATAAGGTTGAACCTTCTTCAAAATCATAGCCTTCAATTTTCATTTCAGTTATATTGTCTCTATGCAGGCGTAACATTTCATAAAATTGCGATTCAAACTGTTGCAGTCGGATTTGTTTATTTTGGTTGTCAATTTGCTCCTGTAATTGCTTTTTATTCTCATCCTGCTCTCTTAAGAACAATTCTCGTTGAAGTAAGTTTGCTTTATACTGGATATAGAATGCAAGTCCTGTAACTACTACGCCTGCAAGTGCCACAAATGGATTCATCAGTCCTCCTATGGTATCCCCAATCTGTCCAGTCTGTGTGAAGTTAAAGTCAGGGCTAGCTGAAGGTCTTGTGAACAGAAATGGTGCAGCAAAAGAAATAATAATGAGAAGAAATGCAAGTATCAAAAGTGCTTTCACTTTCCAGTCTAAAGAAGTAATTTGGCTTAATTTGTCCGTTGTCAAATTGGTTTTAAGTGACTCATTTGAATTTGTATGGGTTTGTCGGAAAGCCAAAAAGCATACAGCTGACACCAATAAGAATAAAATTATGGTGTTAATAATTAGATATGTTGTCATTTAGAAGATGGTTAGTATGGTGACGCACAACGAGAGTTTGTGAAAAACCTTCCGTTGATTAAATATACACACAATGTGCAGGAGTGCAAAGTCTGTTTGCCCCTGTTGGAATCCCACACTTCCACCATCAAACGCCGTTGTTGGTATCGAAGGGGTGGGCAGGCAGTACAGCCGTACCAACAACACTTTAATAATGCACTTCTAAATTAATATATTTTATGCACTTCCGTTAAGTTGTTGGTACGCTATTGCACAATGCATACCCTTCGATACCAACAACGGCCACAGTGGGCTTCGGAATTCTTTGATTGGATTACCAACAAGGGCGAAAACGAGCAGGGCTTTATGCAGAACGCTTTAATAATGCACTTCTAAATTAAAACATTTTATGCACTTCTTTTTTGTGTTAAGTTGTTGGCACGCTATCCCACAATGCATACTCTTCGATACACAACGGCCACAGTGGGCTTCGGGATTCTTTGATTGGGCTACAAACAAGGGCAAAGTAGTACAATGGCCGATTGTTACTACGTCCGCCAGCCTTGCGGCAAACCTTTTGTTGGCTGTTCGTTGTTATTTATATCCTGTCCTATGTGTGTTGTCAATTTTGTTGTGAATAATTGTTTATAGCATCAATGCCGTTGATTAATTTTTATAATACCTTATTGCGATAACAAAGGCTTGCTGGCCACAGTCATATTCTCAAAACCCTGTTTATTAAGGCAAAAGCTTCCACTTCCTCAAACCTAATGCAATACCCGCAACTCCACAACCGTGTTTCTACGTGTTTTTCTGCAACGGCACCAATACAACAAGCAGGCTCCGGCATAAACCAGGCTGCTGCCAAAGTGCAACGCCTTACTGCCAATGTAAACTAAGCCACTGCCGGCTTCGTAACAGCAATTTTCATTATGTTCAAAACTGCTGATAAACCTTATCTTCACCCGTAAATAACAATTCACCCAACACCACAGGTATAATGTACGCAATAAAAAATCTTATTTCAGTAATAAGGTTAACAACAAGTGTATACCTGCTGGCATTGTCAACCCTCATCCTCAGCGGCTGCGAGGGCTCCGGCAAATACCGTGGCAAATGGAAAGCAACAGCAGTGAATGGCGCTAAATACGAAATTACTTTCAACGCAAAATCCTTCACTGTTAACGACAGTACGGCAAACCCGGAAGCACATGATTATACTCAATATTCTTATACTTACGATAATGGAATTACTACTTATGGCATAGCATTAGCCAACGGAAGAAAATATTTGCTCCGCTTTCCAAATAAGGATGAGGCAGGCGTAGCTATAATGATGACTGAAGGAGGGGCGCTGATGTACACACTCAGCAGAAACAAGTTTATCACCAACGATGATATGTATAAATTGAAATAAACAAAGAACAATCATTTAGTGGTTATTTATTCCGCAGTAATAACTGCACTTTCCCTGCGCCAGATGCGTTTGTGCACCGACAGCATTACCATTAACGGAAATAATACAATGGTAAGCACCAGGGCAACACTGAAAGAAGAAGATTTCACCATCAGCATAAAACTCTCAAAAGCCAGCAGAAAATAAAAGAAAGAGAGGCCCAGCAAAATAAAATGCAGCAGCTTTTTCAGCCAGAATTTTTTAACTAATAAATAGGCCAGCCATAAAATGAAGAAGGGGCCGTAGATGAGCAGCAGTTCTTTATCGGCCAAAATAAAAGAAACGCTGCTGTTGGGCAATGCCGCACTTTTATCGTGGATGAACACCTGCGAATACGGCAGCACACACAGCAGCACACACACAGCACTGATGCAGATGAGCAATAACCGGTTTGTTTTACTAACAGTCATGATGTATGGTTTATTGCCCGTTGCCGAGCATTGTGATCCACGTGGGTTGATACGCAATATTCCTGATGCCATCGCCATGATAAGGATTGCCATTGGCCGCAGCATGGGCATTCGCCAGCGGCAGGTTTAAAGCAAACACATGATCTGCAGGAATTTTTAAGGCACTGCAAATTTCCCTGATACTGGCCGCAGCTTTTTCATTCACATGATAAGTGGCAAACCACTTATCCATGGGGGTAACGCTGTTATGATAATACCAGCCGGCAATAGTTTTAGCAGTTGAATTACTGTAATCCCATCCGCCGGAAAAACTGATCACCCTTGCAATATTTTCTCTTTGTGCAATAAACTCTGCCATACCGCCACCCTGCGATTGTCCGGCAATGGCAATCAAAGGCCAGTTGGGTTGCTGTGTATGGGTAAGATAAGTGGCCCAGTTGCCGCCGGCATCATGTTGTTGTAAATATACCAGCAGTTTGGTGAGGCGGGGAATAATGGCATCCTGGGGTTGATCATCAATCAAAGAAAAATCACCGGTGCCGTATACCCGCTTTAACCTGAAAGCAGCAGCGCAATCAGGCATATTGTTCAGCGTATTGCCCATACAGGTTTGCGAAACAGCAGGAACGGAAATAAAAGACAGTGCAATGATGCGGTATCCCTGCTCCAGTGCAGTATTAAAAAAAGCAGCAGGCATATTATTGGTGGAACCACCGGTACCTGTAAGCCACAACAATAATTTACCGGCTTTATTTTTAGGATTATAATACGCCACATGCACCGAATCCCAATGGGTAACAGAAGGGTCAGTCACAGAAGGTTTTACTTTAATGATCGTGTAAACAGTGGAATCAATCAACGGGCGGTTATTATGTTGCGCTGCAGATGAAAACGTCATCATAGCAGCAATACTACAGCAAACCCAAACTTTGTAAACCGACGACGGAGGCATGTCATTCGAATTGGCGAAATTAAAGTTACGTTTTTTAAAGATTGCAAAGGCGATAAGTTATTAAGATAAAAATTTCTTGATTTTTTCTTCATACAAAAAGCAAAACAGCTTCAACATCATAACTGTATCCCTAAATATAAACACATCAATCCTAACAGTAGAATTACTAAAGTTGAAGCCACAGTAGTACCACCGATGATAGTGGCTGACCCGGTCCCTACAGCTATTGTTGGGATCATGATTGCCGGGAGCCGTTTTTGGGTACCTTTTTGGGCGGGCAAAAAAGGTACATTCAACCAGCAGGGTTTAACTAAACGTAACAGGGTATTATATCATATTTATGCTATTCTTTTTTTCTTGATAAAAAAAGAACCAAAAAAATCAAGGCAAAACAAATGCTCCGCTGTTTTGCCGCCCGGCCCTGCGTGAAGACCATACTGCAATAAATGCAGTACAACAATTGTAACAAAGCTTCAAAACTAATTCCATAAGGCAACTTCATTTAAACCATAAGAGCGGAAGTATTATTTTCATTGAAGAACATTGAAGTAATGTACCACATTAAAGAATCTCATGGAATTTGTTGCAGCGGCAGTAAAACTATTTTGAACTGAAAAGAGAATTAAATAACAAATAATATTCAACCCTAAGAATAGAATTACTGAAGTTGACATAGGAGCACAACCGCCTCATAAGGGAACCACCCGGGAATACGTTGTATTTATTCCCGGGCGGCTTTTCCCACAGGGCGAAGTTGCTTACTTTTTTTCCGCAAAAAAAAGTAAGCACAACACCCAGCAGGATGCAACAATTACCGTAAACATTTTCCCATTCATTTTTTCCGCAAAAAAAAGTAAGATTAAAAACCGGTAGCAAGCAACTAAAAAAAAAGAAATGCTTCAGATGAACTATTCTTTTTTGCAAAAAAGAATACGCCAACCACATCGTAAAATTCCCATCGCATACCCGTACTAATACCTGTTTACCAAAACCGCATTAGTGCGGGTAAAAATGTAAACAGCGGCAATTACTTTTAAGGCCGTTAATACCTGCATCACATTCACCAAAAACTATTGACTATGTCAAACAAAAAACTCCCCCTTGTTATTGTATTGCTGGCAGTATGCATTATAGTGGCAGTACAATGTAATGACAACGATCAAAGCAAAACAACAGATAATAAAAACACCGATGCCAAAAGCGGTATCATTACACCCAAGGCATTACCCGTAACGGTACCCGGGTTTCATTTCCCTGAAGATTCCAATGCCATTTACAGCTGGATGAACAATAAACAATTCCCCAACAATTATGATTCTGCAAGTGTGTATGCACATGCGTGGGGTGTATGGGCAGGATTAACGGCATCATCAGGAGAAGTGTACCAGGGCGATACCTTACGCATATTTGAAACCTGGCTCGGCATCAGCGAAATACAGGATTTAATTAACGCAGGCAATACACAGGGTGGTTGTACAGCAACCAAAACACAACGCACCATGCTGGAGCGGCCCAAACAATTTGGCCATGGCCCAACCGGCATATTAAAACATGCGCTGATGGCAAAACGGTATAATGATACCATAGATGTAAACCCCGGCTTTTGGGTAACCGTATCGTACGATCCTGATGCCGCCTGTTATGCCACCACCAACAGCATCTTAAAACAATCCGTCATCAATAAATATGCGGTGGAAAACGGCGTAGGCAATATTCCTGCTTTTCCACAAAAAGCAATCACCATTAAACCCACTTACCTTGTAGGTTCTGCAACAGACAGTTTAATACAAATACCGGCGTGGAGCGGGCCAAAAGATACCGCTTATGCCGCCAACCTGTGGCCAACTGTGGTATATGCAGATGTAAAGAACAGGCAGGCACCCAATAAACAACTGGTACCCGCAGCCGCAAACGATCATGATCCGGCACATATAGCCGCAGCAACCTGCAACCTCAGCGATTTCATCAACTTTAAGGTAGATGCAAAAATGGCCGCTTATATGAACCAGGAAGACAGCACACAGGGACTGAGCGGACAGGGTAAAGCAGTGGCCGGGCAAATAGCCATACTGGTAGCCATGCACGTTACTACAAAAGAAATCAGCAACTGGACATGGCAAACCTATTACTGGACGCCAGACCCCATGCATCCCGATAAACCGAGTTCTGACCTGGCTGCCAGTATAATGCCTGCAGCATTAAAAGGAACAGTGGCCGGGCATTATGCAGTGGTCTCTTCTTATGCCATGGTAATACCCAACCAACCCTTAACGGGTGGTACCAATAAAGGCGTAACACCCATTTATGGATATAACCCTTACCTGGAATCTGGTTTCGATACTTCATTCGCTGGCGGTAACCTCGTGTTCCCCAATAAACTCAATCCTAAGTTTTATTTTGGCGATCAAACCAATTGTATGAGTTGCCACACACTGGCTACACCAACATCATTAACTACACGCAGTGGAGTAAGTAATGATTTGTATACAACCGTGCAGTACATCAGCAATACCGATCCTTACTTTGTAAATAAGATACGGCTGGATTTTGCATGGTCAATACAGGCCGCTACAATTAATGATGCACCACCGGCAGCAAAGAAGAAAGAATAAAATAAAATATTCAGAAGCTATTCCAACCAACGCGGTTTTTCTAATCAAGCACAGCTACTATTGCCTGCTTTGCAGGCAATAGTTATGATCAATCATTTTTTATGAAAAAGAAATTACCAGTAGCATTACCGTCAACACCCATGTACGTAGGTTTCCCTTTGTATGATGATGTTACGCTGATGGATTTTTGTGGTGCAACAGAAGTATTTGCATTTCCGCCCGGCCCGGATGCAGCATTCATTCCCATCTGGCTGGCAGAAGAAAAGCGGCCCATCAAAACATCAGAAGGAACTTTTGTATACCCCCAATATACATTTACAGAAAAACATCCGCACATTGATATATTGTTTGTACCGGGAGGCGGGGCAGGTGGCGTAACCAATGCCATGTTCAGTCCTGCGTTTCAGCAGTTCTTAAAACAAACCGCTAAAAATGCAGGTTGGGTAGGCTCCGTATGTGTGGGTGCATTTATACTGGCCGCAGCAGGATTATTAAAAGATTGTTCGGCCACCACGTACTGGAGCCAGGTGCATAATTTAAGTTTATTAAAAAAGAAATTCCAGCTGCGCATACCCAGGGGCAACCCAAGAGGGGTAATTGATGCAAAAAGAAAAATTTTTACCGGCGGGGGCATATCCTCATCATTAGATTTGGCGTTGATGCTGATTGAAAAAATAAAAGGAAAAAGCTATGCAGAAACATCCCAGCTGTATATTCAATACGCACCCAACCCACCCGTACACGCCGGCGACCCTGAGCAGGCACCCCAAAAGCTTGTAGATAAATTAATACAGGAAGGGCAGGACTATGATAAGATGTATTACAACGCAGTGCAAAAAATTTTACACCAACCTTAAAATAATTTTTTATGAGGAAATATATTTTCGGTTTTATTACAGTCATTGCTTTTGCAGCCTGTACCACAGGCGAAGAACATACTGCGACAACTGCTCTATCAAAAGATGGCAGCTTCTTCAATGGATCGTGGACCTACCGCAGTTTACTCAATGATACAGCCTGGCAAATGGATTTTGATTCCTTAGAATTTGCTGCTGCTATAATAGATTTAAAAACTACAGGCAAAGATTCTTTAACCGGTTTGATCTATTGGGCGCAGCATCCATACCAGGGTTTAAAGCTCAGCGGTAAATGGTATTACCAGGATACAGTTGCCTGTTATATGCTCACCGGTATTGGCGATTCATCGTTAGGCACACCCGGCTGGCAATACGAATACCAGGGTTATCTGGTACCGCATTGGTCATTCGGGGTAAACCAGGCAACTGTTTTGGCAGGCAGTGTTGCCCGTGCCAAACCGCATAGTGGTGAACCTGCAGGCGTGGTGGCCAGTACGTATATGGTGAGGAGGGGGATGTAGGACTTAGGATTTAGGATTTGGGAATTGGGAATTAGGAGAGCTTACATGGTCTGACGTCCGCGTCTGACCATTGCGGAGAGTTCACATGGCCTGGCTTCCGCATCTGACCATTGCAGAGAGTTCACATGGCCTGGCTTCCGCGTCTGACCATTGCAGGGAGCTCACATGGTCTGACGTCCGCGTATGACCATTGCAAAGAGTTCACATGGCCTGGCTTCCGCGTATGACCATTGCAGGGAGCTCACATGGTCTGACGTCCGCGTATGACCATTGCAGAGAGTTCACATGGCCTGACGTCCGCGTCTGACCATTGAAAGAATCGTTGAATAAGCGCAAAAAAATGGGAATGTATAACAAAGGTGAATAATCAATAATTAAATAATCAATAATTAATAATCCTCAAGCTGCAATGCATCCTCATTTCCCGGGATGAATCTCATTATACACAGACAACATGATATTATAATCATCCACAAACCAGCTGCCGCTGGAAGCGCCCCTGTAGCTTGAACTGGTGAGTGATTGATTATACATGTCATACGCTTTAAGCGCATCTGCATCATTGTAAAAACATTGTTTCCAACTGTCAGGTACAATGCCGAACGAATGAATACCAATACCCCCATTATAAATCTTAATGGGGCCCATAGAACGTTCAAAAGAAACCACCTGTTGCTTCCGGTCATTTGCAGCTTTCAGTATTAGAGCCATATGCTTAATATAATTGGCCAGGCGTTCAGTAATTTCAGTATCTGTTTCTGCATGTGCAGGTTTAATTCTCCAGGTATTATTGTCTTTATAATAAGGATCGTTTTTCATGTCATCCATGGCAACATATTCTTTTACAAACTTCATCGTGATGCCGTTGTGAGATAATTCCAAAGAAAATCTTTCCTTTTTATCTGCAGTAACCGTAAGTGCAATATGCAATTGTTTGGGAGCAGCACCAAAAGGGGTGATGATCAACGCATCATCTTTACCACTCATTTTCCAGGTGCCGGCAGTATAATTGGTTTTGCCGGTAATCTCGGTGTAAGAACCATCACTAAAAAAACAATACTGGTCACCATCGCTAACCTGTTGCTTTAAGTTGGCTTCGGTACTAAAATCATGATCTGATTTTCCGGGTGTGGCATCATACAGCAACCATGTACCGGGAAGGCTTGCTTTGCTGTTGCTGAAGTTGAATCCGCAACTGCTGCAGAGTAAGATAACGGTACTGTAAAGGATAATTCTTTTCATTGGAAATAAATTTACTGCTAACGGGTACGAACAAAATAAGTTAATTTATCCGAAGATAAATGGTATACAATAAAAAAGCCCCACGAATGGGGCTTCAAAATAAAAACAAATCGCTTAATTTTTCTTTGTTTCGAGTAATTTAAAGAACTGATCCAGTTGAGGCAGAATAACAATTCTTGTTCTGCGGTTGGCAGCACGGCCTTCCTTGGTACTGTTATCAGCTACAGGTAAATATTCACTGCGCCCTGCAGCAGCAATCTTCGCAGGGTCTAAACCATATTTATTTTGTAAGATGCGTACTACAGCAGTAGCACGTTTCACACTCAGGTCCCAGTTATCAATTAAAGCAGCATTACCTTTATAAGGCACGTTGTCCGTATGGCCTTCCACCATAAACTCAATGTCCGGTTGATTTTTCAATACCGCTGCCACTTTACCCAATACTGCATTCGCCTGTTCAGTAACTTCATATTGTCCGCTCTTGAATAACAGCTTATCAGAAATGTCAATGTACACCACACCTTTATCCACTTTAATGTTAATGTCTTTATCATCAATATTGCCTACAGCACCTTTCAGGTTCATCACCAAAGCCATGTTCAGGGAGTCTTTGTGTGCCATTTGTTGTTGCAGGGTTTGAATGTAATTGTCTTTTGCACCAATATTCTCCATAGATTTTTTGATGCTTTCCGCCTGCGTGGCAGAGATGACAGAAAGATCCTGCAGTTGTTTCAGCGCCTGGTTATTGTTTTGCTTCAGCATATCTACCTGGCGGTTCAGGTTGGCCACATCATTTTCCAGCGCTTCCTTTTGTTTATTCAACACTGCTTTTTCATTGTTACAATCATTGATGGTGCTTTGCAACTGGCTTTGCAATTGCGTGTGCTGCGCCTGCAATGCAGCATAATCAGCCTGTGATTTTTTAAACTTTTTCGAGCTTACACAAGAGAACAGCAGCAATGGAGCAGCAAGTGTAAGTACAATTTTTCCAGCATTCATATCATAATGGTTTAAGTGAAACAATAATCTTAAAAAAGACCGTCTGCAAATGTACTGCATTATGCTGCGGAACTTATTAAACCTCCGTTAAAATAACGGTATGATATGCATGATAACAATCATATTACATTCGTTAAATCAATGTTGTTCATCATCAACAGCAATCTCCAGCATAATATCCACTAATTGTTGCGGCTGGCTGAAAAAAGGAGAGTGGCTGCAATGCATGGAATATACTTTTTTGCAGGGCATTTCAGTGTACATTTTTTGCTGAATAAAAGGTGTCACAGCACGGTCATCAGTACATTCAATATAATACCGCAGCACACTGCCATAATTTTCATCAGTTAGTTGTAATGGTGTACTGCCGGATTCAATAGGTTCATGGCTCAATAAAACATTGGCCAGCGCTGTTATATCATCATCACAATCATGGTATAATCCTTCTTTATAAATAACGGGTTGAAGTGTGCTTGCATTCAGTACTGCATCAATCGTAACATAAGGCTTTAACCAGCCCTTGGTATCCAGGGCAGAATATTCACGCTGTGTTTTACCATTGGGAATAAGATAGGCAGCAAGATAAATCAGCTTATCAATTTTTTGTGGCCGGTATTCTGCCACTTGTGAAATGATGACTCCATTTTTACTGTGTCCCAATAAAATTACTTTGCCTTCAATGCTGTCAATCAGCGAACAAATTTTTTCAACAGTAGCAGCCAATCTTACTTCTTCAACAGGTGTTTTATCCCTGCCCATGCCGGGTAAATCAACAGCAATGGCACGGTGGCCGTTTCGCTCAATCAGCGGTACCACTTTATGCCAGTTCCATGCACTATGCCATGAGCCGTGAATCAAAATAAATGTTTTCATTGTATGTTTTTTTGTTATTGATTAAGAATACTTATTATAGCCGCATTGCAAACAATAGTGTCTGCAATAAGAAGTCAACTTTGCATAGCATGTTCATCAACATAAAAGCCACTCGTTGCAAAGTTGCCTTCTTTCAAAAATACTTTTCAGCGTCTATTTAAAGAAGGCAACCCTGCAGGTTGACTTCTTCGGAAGCCTTCAATAATAATAATGTCTTCATTAAGAAGTCAACTTTGCATAGCAAGTTCATCAACATAAAAACCACTCGTTGCAAAGTTGCCTTCTTTCAAAAATACTTTTCAGAGACTATTGTAAAGAAGGCAACCCTGCAGGTTGACTTCTCCAGAAGCCTTCAATAATTGTTTTTTCTATTCATGGCGAAGAATACCTAAAATAGCCGCATGTCAAAAAATAGTGTCTTCACTAAGAAGTCAACTTTGCATGAATGTTCATCAACATAAAAACCACTCGTTGCAAAGTTGCCTTCTTTCAAAAATACTTTTCAGAGACTATTGTAAAGAAGGCAACCCTGCAGGTTGACTTCTTCAGAAGCCTTCAATAATTGTTTTTTCTATTCATGGCGAAGAATACCTAAAATAGCCGCATGTCAAAAAATAGTGTCTTCACTAAGAAGTCAACTTTGCATGAATGTTCATCAACATAAAAACCACTCGTTGCAAAGTTGCCTTCTTTCAAAAATACCTTTCAGAGACTATTGTAAAGAAGGCAACCCTGCAGGTTAACTTCTTTGAAAGCCTTCAATAATTGTGGAATGAAAAAATGATTATGCAGTCTTTGCCGCTTCCCAGCCAATGATGGCTGTTTTGCGTGTGCTGCCCCAATGATATTGTCCAAATGAACCGGAAGATTGTATTACCCGGTGGCAGGGAATTAAAAATGCAACAGGATTATGGCCAATAGCTGTACCCACGGCGCGCTGTGCAGCAGGTTTATCAATAACAGCGGCCACATCACTGTATGTAGCTAATTGCCCCATAGGGATCTTCAGCAGCGTTTCCCAAACTTTTAATTGAAAGCCGGTGCCTTTCACGTGCAGTTTAATGTCGTTGAGTTTACTCCAGTCATGCGTAAAAATGTATAGTGCATTTTGTTGCGCCATATCCATCATTTGCCTGAATGTTGCCTGCGGAAACTGTTGCTGCAAAGCAGAGAAAGCAACTGCTGCATCATCAGCAAAAGCCATGTGGCAAATGCCTTTGTTAGTTGATGCCACCAGTACATTACCAAAAGGGCTTTCAGCAAAACTGTAATTGATAAATAAATTTTTGCCACCGTTTTTATATTCGGCAGGTGTCATGCCTTCGATGTTAATGAATAAATCGTGTAACCTGCCCGTGCCGGAAAGGCCGGTATCAAAAGCAGCATCAGATAACGTGGCTTTATGATCTTTCAATAATTGCTTTGCATGTTCAATACTGATGTACTGCAAAAATTTTTTGGGGCTGGTGCCCGCCCATTCCGTAAATAACCGTTGAAAATGGAAGGGGCTCAGGTGTACTTTTTCAGCAACAGCATCCAGGCTGGGCTGGTCTTTAAAATGTTCCCTGATGAAAGCAATGGCTTCAGCAATGCGTTCGTAGTTAATGTCGTTTTGTTTTGTCATGTCAGATAATTATACCACAAATATCATCAGCATAACAAAGGTAAAAAACCCGTTTCTTGCGGAGTTGAAAAGAATAAATATTCATCAATGAAAATTCTTCTTTAAAAATAAATGCTGCTACAACCCGGTTAAACCTTTCAGAAGCAATATTTAAATGGAAACACCTGTATTCGGAAAACAGGGGCTTATACATGGTCTGACGGCCACATCTGACCATGATGAAATATATTGCCGCAGATGCGCGGATTATTTATAACAACCCGAAACCATATTTCACCTACCTTTGCCGCTGAACTCAAAGGGGTGCCTTGTTGTTAACGCAACTGAAATAAGGGCTGAGATTATACCCACCGAAAGCAATTTGCTTTCAATAACCTGATCCGGGTAATGCCGGCGTAGGGAAGAGGATAATACTGCACATTTATACTGCACCACTTTGCATAAAGCTTTTGTATGCATCTTACAGAATGGTGGAACATATTGGTAAAAGAAATCGCTGAAACCAGCCTGCTGGAATGGATGGCTGTGGCATTAGGTGTGGCAGAAGTATTGTATGCCAAAGTCAATAAAATATGGTTGTACCCAACAGGTATTGCAGCAACATTATTATCCATCTACATTTATAATAATGCCGGTTTATATGCGGAAGCATGGTTGAATATATATTATGTGATCATGAGTATTTATGGCTGGTGGTATTGGATAAAGAAAAAACATTTGCCTCCGGTGAAGATCACCGCATGCAATAACCAGGACTGGTTAATCACCGCAGGTATCACCATTGTTGGTTTTGGAATATTATATTATCTGCTCAGAAATTATACCACATCTGTCGTTCCCGGTTGGGATGCATGGGTAAGCGCCACAGCATGGGCAGGTATGTGGCTGCTGGCCAAACGCAAACTGGAAAACTGGATATTGCTCAACATCTCCAATGCATTTGCAGTTCCCTTACTGGTGTATAAACATTTGTTATTATACGCAGCCCTCACGGTGTTCTTATTTATCATCGCAGTACAGGGCTATTACAAATGGAAAAAAGAATTACAACAGGATAAAATGATTGCTCCCGAAAATGAATACGCATAACATCCCACATCCCTCAACATTTATTGATGCAGCCGCAATGCAAACAATACAGCAGCATGCAGCAGCAGCAGAGCAATTGGGTACTTTACATGAAAAGCAATTGGATGTGATCTATCAAAACAAATGGTTTAATCTTTATGTACCTGAACAATTGGGCGGATTGGAATGTACTTTGGAAGAAGCACTACAGATTGAAGAAGCAATTGCTTATGCAGATGGCAGCACCGGCTGGACGGTTACGTTATGCAGCGGCGCCAACTGGTTCGTTGGTTTTTTAGATGAAGAAATTACCGCATTATTATTCAACCATTCAAAAGTTTGTTTTGCAGGAAGCGGCAGGGCTGCAGGCATTGCAACAGACGGGGGAGATCATTACATCATAAACGGTTCATGGAATTATGCCAGCGGTGCCAGCATTGCCACCGCTTTTACTGCTAATTGTCATATTAAAAAAGACGGAAAACTTTTATACCATGAGGACAACTCTCCGGTAATACAAAGTTTTATTTTTTTAAAAGAAGAAGTTACACTTTTACCCAATTGGAAATACATTGGTATGGTGGCCACTGCAAGTAACGGATTTGAAGTAAAGCAATTGAAAGTAAGTAAGAACAGGAGTTTTGTCATTGGCCCTGAACATGCAGTATTACCCAATACGATTTTTCAATACCCGTTTTTACCATTTGCTGAAACCACTTTAGCGGTGAATCATTCCGGAATGGCCTGCAGGTTTTTTGAACTTTGCAGGGAAATACTGGAACAGCGTATCCATGAAACACATGCATACAGTCATGTAATGCAAACATTGAAAGAAAAATTGATCAACGCTGAAAAGAAATGGCAGTGGCACCGCACTTTATTTTACGCCGTTGTAAATAATTCCTGGAATGAACTGATCCATAAAAAATGTATCAGCCCTTCAACACTACAATCAATAAGCAGCATCAGCCGGGAACTTGCGGCAATGGCCAGGCATTTTACTGACGAACTGTATCCTTATTGCGGATTGGCCGCTGCAAATCCCGCAAATCCCATCAACCGGGTGTGGAGAGACCTCCATACGGCAAGCCAGCACGTTTTACTGCTCTGAAATTTCAGCTATGTTGCAGAAAATGAGGTGGTAAAGCACCTTTTGGAGCAACGTTGTTGCAAATCAGCGCCCTTTTTGCAACAACGTTTAAATAAGTATATCGCCGTCAATACAGCTATTTTACCACCCAGCCAAACATCATTTACCATTCATCATCCATACTTTTCCATTTGTACATACGCAAGTCCCGTTTATATCGAATCGCATTTAACAGAATTTTAAGCCGCTATATCTTTACGCCATCAATTTAAAAACGGAGTAAAACTCCAACAACAATGAACAACAAATTTCTGGCACGGGTATTTACCCTGGTAAGGCTTAGGGAAAATCCACCGGGAATATCCAGCCTGTAATCTTCTACAAACAGTATGATGTTATGCAGTTGCCCCTTACCGTTAGGTAAGTGCAGGTGCAAATTTTATCCCCGAAAAAAGTTTATTAAACAATGAACAAGACTAAACTGGTTTTTGCCGGTATGGTTACCCTTTTGTGCCTGTTGCCGGCAGCAACTAAAGTGGTGATGACGATAGTGTATCAGTTGCAGCACATTCCCGGCGAAAGCGTGCAGGATTCTACCATGATGAACGATACACTGCTGCTTTATCCTGAAGTAGCACCCATAACAGAGATGAACTAAAATTTTCTCCAGGTTGGTTCAGCCATAAAAAAAAGACAACACCAGTTGTAATGGCGGAGCCTTGCCCGGAACCAAATAAACAACAACCATTATTAACAACAAAAACAACAACTATGGCAAGCTTTGGAAAAAAAATCCTTTCGGCTTTTGTGGAAGTAACAGAAGAAAAAAAACCTGTTACAGCGCCGGAAGTAAAACAAGGGTACTCCACACCGGTAGTTAACCAGGCGGCGCAGTCAGAAAGCACCCGGCAAAAATTCAGCCAGTATTTCGACAAACTGTTCAGCGATGCCAACCTGCCCGGACCAGATTATTACGAGTTCTCAAAAATGACAAAAGCAATGACCACCATTGCCGATGAAAAAGCAAGGTTTATTGCAGCATTTGCAGGCTTAAGTGTACAGGGTCTGGATAAGAATAAACTGCTGGAAACAGCAACAGCTTACCTGAAAATACTGGAAACGGATGCCACCAATTTTAACGCTTCTGTAGATGCTGCGCTGAAAGAAAAAGTGCAGGGCAGAAGGGCTGCCATTGAAAATAAGCAACAGCGCATTGAGCAATTGAACCGTGAGATCAGCGACCTGCAGCATCAAATACAATTGCTGGAAGCAGAAGTAAAAGAAAGCGAAGAAAAAATTGAAAGCAATACCGGCGGATACCAACTGGCTTCAAATGAAATGCAGCAACAGGTACAGGATGATATTAACAAAATCAAACAGTACCTCTCTTAAAAAAATTGATCACCATTAAAAACAATAACAATGATTGACACACTTAAACAAACCAAAAAGCCCGGATGGTTCAGCGAACCCAAAAACGTGGCTACAACAGTGATCGGTGTTTCACTTTTTGCAGGCCTCGCTTATGGCTTTCTCACTTATGTGTTACCCTGGCTGGTTACTGTAACCTGGAACCTGGTGAACCTTATCATAGGCGGTGCGGTACTCGGTTTTCTCTTAATGATCGTTACCAATAAAAAGTTCTGGCGTGGCCTGAAATATTTTTCAGCATTCATTGCCAATTATACGCTTGGTTTAGCGATTGAACTGAACCCATTCAATATTCTGCAATTGAAAATTGAACAGGGTTATAAAGACAGGAATACGTTGTACCAGCAATCAGCCAAACTGAAAGGCAAACAAAGCGAGCTGATGGATAAACTGAAGGACAAGGAAAAAGAACTGCAGCTGAATGTGCAGAAAGTAAAAATTCTGCAACAGGAAAACAAGCCTTCACGGCAGATTGACCTTTATGCGAATAATGTGTTGCGCTGCCAGGAGTACATCAACAATGTAACGCCGATTGTAGGCGACCTGAACAAACTCATCCAGTTCTCCGATACAGCTTATGAAGAAAGCGGTATCATGCTGGAAGATGCCAAACTGGATCTTGAAGCCAAGAAAGATTTGTATTACTCCGTAACTACAGGCCTTTCCGCTGTAACCAGTGCTATGAAGGCATTTAAAGGTGATGATGAACTGAACCAGGATGCAGAAAAAGCATTGTCTGTGCTGAAGCAACAGATCGGTGAAAAGATCGGCCACATTAAATCGGCCATTGATGTCACCAGCCGTTTTATGGATGATAAAGTGCTTGAAGATAAAGCAAAGTCTGCGCAGGCCATTGAACTCATCAACAGTTTCAATATGCAGCAGGACTTTAACTACACCAATAAAGCACTGGAACAAAACAGCAATACCGGTAAACTGAAAGATGTAAACATTATCGATAAATACAGGGGCTTGTTAGATTAAAAGCTGCCTGTATGGTGACAGCTGTACAACTGTACAAGTGAGTGACACAACGATGTTGAATAATGCGTTGCTGTCCGTTCAAAAAAAAATCATCACTGCACGCAGGGCAGCAGTGCAATGTCAAAAATTATGCCCTTCAAAATAATTAACAACAAACAAAAACATACAACTATGGCAATCAAATTAAAACCCGCAGGAAAATTATTCATCATCGCAGCCGTTATCGGCGTTGGAATCGTTGGTGTAAGATGGTATCAAAACCGTCCAAAAGAAGTCAATCAATCAGTGGAAGTTGGTAAGGTAACTTTACCAGATGCTCCCGATGCTTCTCTTAACAATAACGCTGTGTTACTGCCTTTACCCACTGATGATAAAGCAGTGAATGGTGGCACACAAATGAACTGGGAACGTATGGCATGGAACAGTCAGTTCAGCGGTATGTATGCAAACGGTGGCGTGCGTACAACAAAAAATTCTTTGTTCGATAAAGCACACATTGATGTTACCTACACCCGCCAGGATGATTGTAACAAACAGATGGCAGACCTGGTAAAGTTTGCCAGCGAGTACAAACAAAACCCCAATACACCCGGCGTGTTAATTACGTTTATGGGTGACGGTATGCCAGCCTTCATGACATCATTGTCGAAGGAGCTGGAACCTTTGGGTGCAGAATATCAACCCGTGATTTTACCCATTGCACACGGTAAATCTTTTGGTGAAGACCAGGTGATGGCGCCTGCTTCATGGAAGGTTGATCCTAAAAACGCCATTGGTAAATGTGTGGCCGGTGTATTACGTGATGGTGATGTAAACATCTTATTGAAATGGGCTGGCGACAACGGTTTAAAAGTTAACCCCGATGAAACCACCTATGATGGTACAGCCATCAACATCATTGCTGCCAACGACTTCCTGGATGCACCCAATAAGTACATTACAGGTTATACAGAAAAAAGAAAATTGGTAGTAAATGGTAAAACAACCGGCAGCGATACTACTGTTGGTGTGGATGGTGTTGCTACGTGGACACCCGGCGACGTAAATGTGGCTACAAAAAAAGGTGGATTGGTAACCATTGCAAGTACCAAACAATATGCGTCACAAATGCCCAATCAAACCATTGCCATTAAAAAATGGGCCAATGACCACAGGACTGATATTGAGAACATGATCATTGCATTGGCACAGGCCGGCGACCAGGTACGTTCTTACAACGAAGCAAAAGCATTTGCTGCAAAAGTTAGTGCTGATGTTTACCAGGAAAAAGATGCGGCCTACTGGTTGAAGTATTACAATGGTGTGGAAGAAAAAGACCTGCAGGGCCAGATGGTGCACCTCGGTGGTTCTGCCGTATACAACCTGGCAGATATGGCAAACCTTTTCGGTTTGGGTGAGGATAAGGTTGACCGTTATAAAGCGGTGTACAACACTTTTGGTAACCTGATGGTGAAAATGTATCCTTCACTGATGCCCACATTCATGCCTTATGAAAAGGCGGTGGATAAAAGCTTCCTGCTGAGTGTGATATCCAATCACCCGGAACTGATGCAGGGTAAAGCCATGCAAACCAATTATGCCAATGAGATTACTAACACAGTGTCTTCAAAAAGCTACAGTATTGAGTTTGAAACAGGTTCTGCCAACATCAAACCTGCCAGTTATAAAATGCTGGATGAAATTTTTGAGTCTGCTGTAGTGGCAGAAGGTTTGAAACTGGGTGTATATGGCCATACCGACAATGTGGGTAACGATGCGGCCAACCAGGTACTCTCTGAAAAAAGGGCCAATGCTGTAAAAGCATACCTGTTGAAAAAAGGCTTACCGGTTAACCGTATTGAAGCCAAAGGTTATGGCGCTGCCAAACCCATTGCTGACAACAGCACTGATGCTGGTAAGAGCAAAAACCGCAGGGTGGAAATTGTACTCGGTGAGTAATGATCTTTAAGACTGGAGCAATTAAATGCTCCAGTCTTTTTCAAACAATGAAAATGATTTTTTGATGATAAGAATGATAATGTTGAAGTCACAGTAGTACAAATGAGCAATATAGCTGATGACGGGAATTGGCTGTATTTATTCCCGTCTTGACTTTTTTGTTACTTTTTGTGTCAAGACAAAAAGTAAATAAACAATAAATCAACAACAAACACAATGAAAAATATTTTTAAACCCTTTGGTTATATCAGCAGGCAGAACATGATTATGATGATGGTACTGCAGGCGGTCATCACCATACTGATCTGGCAAATCAGCTCAGGTGGACTGATACCACAACCTGGCAAAGTAGCCCATGCATTTGTTCAGCTTGTCAGCAGTAAAACACTTTTTGATAACTTACTGGTAAGCCTGGCGTTAACACTGAAAGCGATGTTGTATTCCATCATCATTACTTTATTCTTTGCATACACATCAGTAATACCGTTTTTTAAAAGCATTGCGCAATTCATAGTGAAATGCAGATACCTTACCTTAACCGGTTTGATTTTTATTTTCACTTTGCTCACTAAAGATGGCAGTGAATTAAAATTATCGCTGTTGATATTCGGTATCGTTCCATTCTTCACTACTTCATTTTTGGCAGTAATTCTGAACATTGATAAACAGGAATACGAGTTATGCAAAACACTTGGTTATAACAACTGGCAAACTTTATACGAAGTGATTATTGTTGGTAAGGCCGACCAGGTGTTTGAGATACTGCGCCAGAACTTCGCCATCTCATGGTTAATGATTACTATGGTGGAAGGTTTGAGCATGAGTGAAGGCGGTATTGGTGCATTATTAATCAAGTATAACAAATACAATGATCTTACCCATGTTATTGCACTGCAATTAGTCATTTTTATCATTGGATTGTGTTTCGACTTTTTGCTCGGTACCGCAAGGCATTGGCTATTTCCTCACAGCTCTTTAAAACAGGCAACATCATGACAACACATACAAAAACCAACACCTTGCTCAGTGCCAATAATATTGGCCTGAGTTATGGTGAAAATATAATTTTAAGAGACATTAATTTCTGCATTAAAGATATTGTTCGCCCCGGAATGCAGCAGGGGCAGGTGGTTTCGCTGATTGGCCGCAGTGGTATTGGTAAAACACAATTGTTTAAAATTTTATCTGGTTTGCAACAACCCAGCAATGGTACGGTAACCATTCATGATAACGAACAGGTTAAAGCCGGCGACATGGGTGTCATCTTCCAGAACTATTATTTGTTTGAATGGAGAACGGTGTACCAATCATTGCTGCTGGCAGCAGTTAAAAACCCTTTGATAAAAGGCAAAGAAAAAGAGATGATTGAACAGTATGCGCAATCGTTCCAGTTAACAGATGCACTGAAAAAATATCCGCAGCAATTATCGGGCGGGCAAAGGCAGCGTGCCAGCATCATTCAGCAATTATTAAAAGGTTCCAATTTCCTTTTGCTGGATGAGCCTTTCAGCGGGCTGGATGTTTGTGTGCTGGATAAAGTGACGGATTTGTTATTGCAGGTGTCCACTTCAGATGAGTTGAAAACATTGATCATTGTATCCCATGACATTGCAACATCTGTAGCCATTTCTGATACCGTACTCATTATGGGCAATGAAATAGGCAAGCCTGGCGCCACCATCAAAAAAGAAATTGATTTGATTGAACGTGACCTGGCCTGGAAAAAAGACATCAAAAAAGAAAAAGCTTTTACAGATACCGTGGAAGAAATAAAGCGTTGTTTATAGTTGTTGTTATAGAGGTGCAGGGTAGAAACGCAGATGACACAGATGAGACGGAAGAGCGGAGTAAGTATATAAGTATATAAAGTGCTGAAGAGTATTTACTGTGCCTTTGTGCCTCTGTGAACAAGAATTTATATGTAGCATAATCTGCGCATCTGCGGCTAAAATTAATCCGTGGTCAGACGTCTTCGTCTGACCACAGCGCCTCTGCGTACAACTTATTTCTTACATTTACCTCAAAAGCGCATGCCCAAAAAAGCCATCATATTCGATCTTGATAACACCATTTACCCTGTACATTCCATCGGTGATACATTATTTGCCCCATTGTTCAATTTAATTTTCCAGGAGGGCAATTTTTCAAAACAAGCAACCCAGATCAAAAAAGAAATCATGCGCCGGCCATTTCAATATGTGGCACAGCAATTTGGTTTTGGTGAAGCACTGACAAAAGCCGGCAATGCATTGTTACAACAAACCGTTTATGCAGGGCCAATAGCACCATTCGAAGATTATTCATTTACCCAGGCAATAAAACTGGATAAATTTTTAGTCACTACGGGCTACACCCAATTACAGCAAAGTAAAATTGATGGCATGAAGATCAATGATGATTTTAAAGCCATCTACATTGTCGACCCACAACAATCATCGCTTACAAAGAAAGACGTGTTTCTCTCCATTATACAAACATATGGATACACCATAACTGAATTACTGGTAGTGGGGGACGACCTGCATTCTGAAATTAAAGCGGCACATGAATTAGGTATTGATGCCGTCTTGTATGACCGCTTACAATTGCACACGAATGAGCAATCATTTCCTGTAATTACCCATTTTAACCAGCTGGAAAAATTTTTATAACTAAAGAAAGCCCCATTTGCAATGTTGCAAACAGGGCTTATCAGAACCACCATTACCAGAAAACTAATTACAGTTGGGAGAAGGGTTTAAGTTTTCCTGTTCAATATCAAAACTGCTGAATGTTAAATTTCCTTTCTTTGTCATCCGGAACTGAATGATCCAGATACTGCCAAAATCATATTTACCCCACGGTGTTTGTGGTAAAACATTTTGATGACTTTTGCCCACCAATGCCCTCGCCAATGGAGGAATATTACCATGTTCCCATACCATCAGCACCACGCCTTTTTTCTTCAACACATCATTCGCAGCACCGGTGCTGTCTGTTTCCTTATAATTACTGTTGATCATTAAATTTTGTTGAACAGCAAATGGGGTAACTGTTTGAAACATTCTTACGCTGCTGGTTTTTTTACCCGTTTTCATAGTGGGCACATAAGTGTAATTGGGCTTACCGGTTACAGTGTCTAACACGCCTGGCAATGCCAATGCACGGTTTAATCCCTGGCAACTGAGGTTATTACCACTATCCGGTTTTTCGCCGTGCCTGATGATAACCACTTTGAGATAAATGGAATCTGCAATGATTTGAGCGGTGCAGTAAGCAAATGAAATAAGGAGTATTGAAAACGTAAGGAATAACTTTTTCATGATAAAAAGTTTAACAGGTAAAAATTCAATACAACAAGATGAACAATATTTCCTGCATTTTTATCCGTGTTTATACCTGTTTTTATTACGGGCGGAATAAAAAATCCCGCAACGGATGCGGGATTTCACTAAACAAACCTTACACTAAAAACTTACACAAAAAACGCGGCCAGAGGTATCCGGAAGGTTCAGTTGGCAAAAGAAAAACCTTCTTACGAAGGCTTTTCACAGGCTGGACCTATTTCTTGGTTCTGGAGGTAAACACCATTTTCATCTGTACGGGTTCAATTGGCTTTGGATGGATATTGGAAATGCTTTCATTGGATTGGATTAACAATACAAAGATGCCCCATCTGCAGCAATTAAAAAGTAGCACACGGAATTGACTTTACGTAGCAATACTACTATCCCGGTATCGAAAATCTGATGGTCGGCCAGCATTAAAATTACAGGTCAAAATAAAAGCGGCTCCCTCGGGAGCCGCTTCACGTATGGTGAAAGGGCGAAGTCTTTAAAACAATACGATAGTGATACCGTCAATTGAGCGCACTTCCTTATCTGGCCCCACTACTTTTACATTGTCGAAAGAAATGACAGAACCCGGCTTGCACCTGTCCATAAGCGAACGGATATTGGCAAGACTGTTACCTTTTATGGCGCTGGTGGTTACATTGTCAAACCCTGCACCGGAAAAATATACCGATGCGCTGACGACATCAAAGTGCACATCATATTCAAAGTCTTTTAATTCGGCACGGCAATATTGCTGCGCCTTAAATGCCACGGCAGGCATCCGCGTGCTGCCCTTGTCATTTTGATTCCCCAGTTGCAAATATTTGCCGCCGTCATCTGGCACAACTGCGGCAGAATGTTTGGCTACCTGGGGAGAAATTTTTTCAGTAATGTTGCCCGGAACGGACATGCCGGCCAATACAACCGGGAATAGAATAAGCTGCTTCATGGAGGATTGTTTTTAAATGATGGAATGCAATAAAACTAATAGTTGAAATCTAAAAGTTTTGTTAGAAATCTAACATAAGCTAACAGTAATAATTAGTACAACCATTCATTATGGGGCATTGGTAAAACAGCTGTGGGTATTTTATTACGACCATCCGGGGCAGACGAAATCTATATTGGAAGGCAAATGAAATTTTCTTTGTAAAATAATTTTATTTAGATTTAGAATCTAAAACCTTAGACATGGCCACTAAAAAAGTAAAAAAGAAAGTTGCAAAAAAAGCAGCGCCTAAGAAAGCGGCGCCCAAAAAAGCTGCCAAAAAGCCTTTAAAAAAAGCAAACTTAAAACCACTGTTTCCAAGTTCATAGCGGTATTACCTATCAGCTATTCCTGGTGAACAGGCATGAGATTGATTCCTGTACGGCAACCCGTACAGGAATTTATTTTTTTATCTTCAGCTTAATGGTTTTGGGTTTAAGTCCTGTAGTGCCGGGACGGTGTTTACCCTTTGTGATTTTTTCAATCAGCAGGTGTTCTAACCGGTGATGCAATGGTATCAGCACCGCAGCAATACAAACAAAAATCAGTAATTCCAGTATCGGAACATGATGGGTGAGCTCCGCCACTGCAGGATGCAATAACAAAGTAAGAAATTCAAATACCAGCAAAAGCGAAATGATGCCCATGAATTTAATTATGAGCACATGGATCCTGATGCGGCTGATGACCAGTGTAAGCAAAAAGAATAACGGAATGAATATGGCAATGCCCAGCATCTGCAATTGCTGAAAGCGGGCTTCCTTATCCCTGATTTTTTGTTCAGCCAGTTCAGCCTGTCTCATTTGTTCGTTATTGGAAATGATGGTGGCCTCCCTGGTTTTATCCTGCCCCTTGATAGAATCTTGTAAAGCAGAAGCCTGCTCCAGATAAAAAAACGCACTGTCGAATAATTGTTTCTTCTTGTAATGCGTGCTTAAAAACGATGCAGCATCCAGTTGCCGCGATAAGAAATGATCGTGTGCAGCAGTGTTGAAACTTTTCAGTGCGTAATAAGCCGCAGAATCTGGCTGCTGCTGTTCATCGTACACTTTTGCCATACCAAGCGTTGCTTCGCAAAGCATTTCATTATTTAAACCGTTGTTAAGAAAATGAAAGGCCTGCAGGTAATGTTGCAAAGCATCTGCATACTGCTGCTGCGCCTGCAAAACATTGGCAATGCCCAGGAGTGAAGCACCCAATGAAAAACTGTCTTTTGATTGTTCAGCAAGTGAAAGGGCAATGGTAAAATATTGTTTTGCAGAATCGGCTTTGTTCATGCGGTAATAAGCTTCGCCGATATTGCCTGTAATATTATACTTTAATTCAGCTTTGGCTGCATCGCCTGCAGTTTCAATAGTGGAGTCTGCCCGGTACAGGTAATCCAGCGCATTGTTATACTCGCCCAGTAAAATATACATCAGGCCAATATTGTTGAGGGCACTGGCATAATTCCGCGGACTGTTTCTTTTTTCTTCAATCTTCAGCTTCTGCATATAATTATTCAGTGCACTGGGATAGTTACCGATCATATATTGTGCAGTGGCCAATATAGCCAGCGACCGCGATTCTCCTTCTGTATATTGTATGCGTTGTGCCAGCAACAAAGCCTGCTGCGCCAGTTGTAAAGCAGTATCGGGTTTAAAAAACTGGTATTGTTCGGCCAACCGCCATAAAACGGTAACACGGTTAGTGTCTGCCTTTTCTTTTATTAACAGGTGAGAAAGACTGTCGATTTTAGAACCCTGTGCAACAATAGTGCTGGTAAAACTTACCGCAATGAACAGTACCAATAAGTAACGCATAGTAGCAGAAAGGTTTTTAATAAGCCGGTTTGAATACAATTAATATTGATGCTGCAATATATAAACAGGAAGCTGATTGCAGTTTATTTTCAGAAAATATACAGAAATGTTTTTAAAAAGCAGTAGATTTAAAAAAACCTTTCTCATGCCAGCACACGAAACCGGTTCATTTAATGAACAAAAAAAGCTTTTTGCCACACGCATGCAGCAGGAAGAAAAAGTAGTACGTACAAAACTGATGCTGATTGTTGTAGCCAATACATTAGATAAGCACATAGGCAATGGGTGTAAAGAAGACATCAAATCCATACGCGGCCTGTTTGCTGAATTATCGAAAGAAATGGATTTTAATTTTATGGAACTGGTGGTGAAAGCAGAGGACTACAGCAAAGAAAATATTTTAGGTGCCATTGATATGCTTACCCCCGGGCCGAATGATATTGTAGTGTTTTATTATTCGGGGCATGGTTTCAGTTATGATAAAGAAAAAGATAAAAAATTTGCGCAGGTTGATCTTCGGTCGCATCCATCAGTAGATAAAATTGAAATTGTAAACGAGAACACAGAAAATCTTGCGGAAATATTTGAAATGGTAAAAAGCAAAGGAGCCAGGCTGAACATAGTAATTGGTGACTGCTGCAATACTAAAATCCAATTTGAAAGAGATGTAAAAGCAACAGATGCCAATTTGCACATTGGTGAAAGGCCGGTTTTGAAAGTTAATAAGAAAACCACTGAAGCATTGTTTTGCGATTTAACAGCATCTATTTTAGCCGGAGCCGCAGACAAAGGACAGTTTGCCATTTCAGATGATAAAATTGGAAGCCTGTTCACTTATAATTTTACAAATCATTTAAAGCAGCACCTGAGTAACGATTTAGATGAATCGAAGGGTATTCCCTGGCAAAAACTGCTTGAAGAAACGCAGGATAAAACATTATCGCAAAGCAAAGGCTATGATATTGGCGAAGGAAAACCAGGCCATCAAAAACCCATCTTCGATATTGCCTTCAGGCGTAGCTTGTATTAAAGGGAACACTGATGTTACGGATGTAACTGGTATGCACTGATTTAATTTTAATTCCCAATCTGCGCATCTGCGGCCAGTTGAACAATTATGAAAGGGATTAGCGTGCTATAGACAAGCTTTCAACAGGAATACACCGTTTCATTTTTTCTCCAATCTGCGCATCTGCGGCCTGTTGAATCACAATCAATTTAGTTTTATCCACCACCACGGATACGCACATCCTTATAGAATCCGTTTGTTATTTTTTTTGTAACCGGAAGATATCAGTTAACTTTAGCTGCAATGCAGCAGAAGTAATTACATTTGCTGCATCATAACCGAAATAACAAGTAACGAATATGAAGAAACGCCTTAGTTTATTGCTGTTATCATTTATAGCAGCCTGTCCATTTGTAAATGCGCAATTTGCGGTTCATGCAGACAGTATCAGAAGCCGCATTAAAATATTAGCATCCGATGAATTCCAGGGCCGAAGGCCTTTTACAGCAGGTGAAAAGAAAACCATCCCTTACCTGGTACAATCATTTAAAGAAATGGGCCTTGAGCCGGGGAATGGAAAAAGTTATATCCAGCCGGTACCGATGGTGGCCATTACACCTGCGGCACCCCCACAACTGAACATTACAAAAGGTAAAGAAAAAATTGCACTGAAAAATTTTGATGACTATGTGGTGTGGACGGAAAACGGTACCCCCACCACCGCCATTCCCGCAACTGATATTGTGTTTGCAGGTTTTGGTGTAACAGCCCCGGAAAATAACTGGGACGATTATGCCGGCATCAATGTAAAAGGGAAAATGGTATTGATTATGATCAACGATCCCGGTTTCACCACTGGAGATTCCACCTTATTCCAGGGCAAACGCATGACTTATTATGGCCGCTGGACGTATAAGTATGAAGAAGCTGCAAGGCATGGCGCTGCAGGCTGTATCATTATTCATAATACGGACGCAGCTTCTTACCCCTTCCAGGTGGTGCAAAACTCCAATGCCGGAACAAGATTATACCTTGATAAAAGAGGAAGTAAAGAATATCATTGCCCGCTGACAGGATGGGTTACGGCAGATGCAGCGAAAAAGATATTAAGTGCAGCAGGATTGAATGCAGATTCTTTGTACATAGCGGCAAACCACCGCGGTTTTAAATCATTTACATTACCTGAAAAGGCCAGCGCAAAATTTGTTTCCAAAGCAGAATACAACGTCTCCAACAATGTAGTGGCAAAGATTACCGGCACCACATACCCGGATGAATATATTGTATACACCGCACACTGGGATCATTTTGGTGTGGGCAAACCAGATGCAAAGGGGGATACCATTTACAACGGTGCACTGGATAATGCCAGCGGTACGGCTGTTTTGCTGGAACTGGCACGGGCATTTAAGAACAGTCCGGTCAAACCAAAGCGCACCATTATTTTTCTTTCTGTTACGGGAGAAGAACAGGGTTTGCTGGGTTCAGAATATTATACCACGCATCCCATTTATCCCCTGTATAAAACCATTGCCAATATGAATTTTGATGGCATCAATATTTTTGGCAGAACCAAAGATGCAGTGGTGGTGGGCAAAGGCCAGTCAGAACTGGAAGATTATTATGAACAGTTTGCCGCACAGCAGCAACGGTATGTTACTGCGGAGCCCAAACCTGAAGCGGGAAGTTATTACCGGTCTGATCATTTTAATTTTGCCAAAGTGGGTGTGCCGGCATTGGATGCAGCAACAGGCGTTGATGTTGTGGGCAAAGGCCGTGAATATGGTATGCAGCAAAGGGATAATTACAACAAATACTTTTATCATACACCGTCTGATGAATACAGCGATAGCTGGAATCTTGATGGGGCATTGGAGAACATCCAGATCATGTACCTGCTGGGAACAAAATTGGCCAATGAAAGAATTTATCCGCAATGGAAAAAAACATCTGAGTTTAAAGCCATCAGGGAAAGATCACTGAAAAGAAAAATATAAAAGTATTGAACACTGATATTTAATACACATGGACAAATAAAAGCAGTTGAAAAATTACAGCATATTTACTCCCGTTGAAAATAAAACGGTATAACATCGTAAATTTGGAATTGCCAACAGATAAAAATGAAAAAAGACAGGTTTAGTGTTTTAATTAAAAAAAGTAATATAGACGGTAAAGGGTTATTTGCTTTGGAAAGTATACCGGCACGGAAAAAAGTTGGCGAACTGGAAGGAGACCTGATCTCCATTCGTAAAGCAAGGCAACTGGCTGCAAAAAGTAAACGTATTTCCATTGTTGAGGTGGATGATGATTATGCTTTGTATGCCGCGGAAAAAGATACCACGTATCGCTTCATCAATCATTCCTGCCAGCCCAATACCTACATGCGTATTTTTAAAAGGCACGTTGAATTTTATGCTTTAACCAATATTAAAAAAGGAGAGGAGTTAACCTGTAATTATGGAGAAACGCACCACGATGGCAAACTTAAATGCAGGTGCGGGGCAAAGAACTGCATTGGTTTTCTGTAACAAAAAAAGTACATGAGTTATGAAAAAAGTTTTTACGTTTTTAATTGTAACTGTTGTTGGCCTGTCAGCCAAAGCACAGGATAGTGCACAGGTAAAAGGCATTGATGAAGCTGTAAGTAAAATCAACCAATTGTCATTACCCATTATTGCCGATTCCCTTAACCAGCAATACAGCGGCACCGACACAAAAATTACTACCTACACCACAAAGGTTCGTGATGCCAATCAATTATACAAATACACTTCCCGTGTGGTAACGCATCGGGTAGACCATGGGGTAACAACAAACATGGAAAATTCCAGCACCTTTTATTTCAGCAACAATAAACTGGTAAAGGTGGAAGAATACACCATTAATGGTAACCGAAGAGATGATATGAGCTGGTATTATGCCAACAATCTTCCCGTTTACTGGACTCTCAATGCAGCAAAGTCTGCAGACAGGGCGAAACTATTGGTTACACAGGCTGATGATATCCTGAGAAAATACATCCACTAACTAAAGTTCAATACTTTTGGTAAGCGGCAGCAATGCATACAAACTACTTGCATTTGCACTGGCAGTTTGTTAATTTAGAAAAACGATTGCTCAAACAAAATTTGTTTTATGCCAGCCAACACCGCTTTTAATACCAAAAAAGTTACCCAGATGAACCCTGCATTTCCGCAGGCTGTCATTGCAGACCCTTTTATTTTTCTTTCCGGTACACCTGGCCTTGATCCCGCTACCGGCGCCGTCGTAAGCACTGACTTTGAAACACAACTACGCCAGGCCTTCGCCAATATCAAAACAATCCTGGAAGAAGCCGGAAGCAGTATGCCGAAAGTGGTGAAAACAACCGTATTTATGGTTAGCGGGAACGAATTTGCCATACTGAATAAAGTATATAGTGAATTCTTTCCTTCCAACGCACCTGCAAGAAATACACCGCAGGTAAATCCATTTCCTGCCGGTATATTGGTTTCGGTGGAATGTATTGCGGCCTTGTAACTTCAAGCTCCAGCCTGAAGCATTGTACGGCATATTGATGCAACTATATCATCAGAAATAATTAACTAATTAGTTCCGGCACCCGTCCCCATTTCCGACAGGGATGCCTTGGTTACTGGTCTCCGACCAGTAAATTACAGCACATTTTTTTAAATCGTTGGAGACGATTAACCAATTTGTCCTCGTCAGAGACGAGGACAAGCGGGGCCATTTCAATGTTAAAACATCATTTTTGTATCTTTACCAAAAAATAAAAATATGGAATTGGGTATAGATATGTTTGGCGACCTGCACATCAGCAATGGTGCCATTCAACCTGCAGGTGAGCGTTTGCAGCAACTGATTGAAGAAATTAAACTGATGGATGCATTGGGGTTAGATTTCTTTGGAATAGGGGAGCATCACCGCCCGGATTATGCCGTTTCCGTTCCGGAAATCATTTTAGCTGCGGCAGCAACGGTTACCAAACGCATCAAATTAGGAAGCGCCGTTTCAGTTTTAAGTTCGGCAGATCCTGTACGATTATACCAAAGCTTTGCCACGATCGATCAGTTATCTAATGGCCGGGCAGAACTGGTGGCAGGCCGTGGCAGTTTTATTGAATCATTTCCATTATATGGCTATAACCTGGAAGACTATGATGATTTGTTTGAAGAAAAACTGCAGTTGCTGTTGCAGATCAACCAGCAGGATCCCATTACATGGAAAGGAAAATTTCGTGCAGCATTGCAACAGCAACAAATTTTACCCAGGGCATACAATGACCATCTCAATATCTGGATTGCAGTTGGTGGAACGCCGCAGTCTGTGGTAAGAGCAGCTAAAGCAGGTTTACCTGTAGTGTTTGCCATTATTGGCGGCAGCCCCAAACAATTTGTACCGTTATTTGATTATTATAAACAGTTGTATGAAAAATTTGGGCATGATATGTCGAACTTCCAGGTTGGTGTGCATGTACATGCATTTTTTGGAGCCGATAGTAAACAAACAGCCAATGAATATTATCCTTATTACGCGGCGCAAATGGACAGGGTGGGGAGCAGCCGTGGGTGGCCGCCATACCAGCGGGAACAGTTTGATTTTGGCCGTACTAAAAATGGAGCGCTCATCATTGGTGATGCCAACGAAGCCATTGATAAAATTTTATACCTGAAAGAAATGTTTGGCCTTACCCGTTTTTCTGCACACATGGATGTAGGCGCACCCACTCATAAATCGTTAATGAAATCTATTGAAATGTATGGTAGTGTTATTGCACCTGCGGTGAGAAAGGCGGTGGGCTGAAAGTTGAATAGTTAATTGGTTAACTGGTTAACTGGTTAATTGGTTGATTGGTTTATCGTTTAACAGTTGTAAAGATCAATATTAGAAATTCACTACTATGATTCACTATTGACCATTCACCATTGACCATTCCCCATTCACCTCCCATTATTAAACCTGTTCTTATACTCCAGCGGAGATAACCCGGTAATTTTTCTGAACACTTCGCGGAACGCTTTAGGATCGGAATAACCGACAGCATACATCACTTCATTGATATTTTTACGTGAGGCTTCAAACATTTTTTTTGCTGCTTCCATCTTCACCCGCTGTGCATATTCCAACGGTGTGTTGCCGGTAGCTTTGATGAAACGCCGGTCGAAATTTCTTCTGCCTGATGCAAATTTGCTGCTGAGTTGCTCTGCCGAAATCCGTTCCTGCACATGTGTTTCAATAAATTCCTGCGCCTTTTTTACCATGGTGTCTCCATGTATCTTCTGGCCCTTAAACATCATAAAGGAAGACTGGCTGTGGCGGTCCATTTCAACCTGGAATACCTTGGCACAAAAAATGGCGGTCGTTCTGTCGTAGTATTTTTCTATAAGGTAAATGATGAGGTTTAAAAAAGAGTATGCTCCGCCGTTAGTATAAATGCCGTGTTCATCGGTAATAAGCTGATCTGCCTGGAGGTCAACCTGCGGAAATAAAGTACTGAACTGGTCCACGGCAGACCAGTGTGTGGAACAACGTTTACCGTTCAGTAAACCCGTAGCCGCCAGTAAAAATGCGCCGGTGCAAATACTGGCTATGGCTGCTCCTTTATGATACTGCGTTGCTATCCAGTCAATGATGGCGCCATTTGCTTCCACGGCGGTATGATAATTATGATTGAGCGAAGGAATGATGACCAGGTCGGCCTTTCTGATGGCATGAATAGTAGTATGCGGCTGAACAGAAAACAACTCATCATAAAAGGAAACTTTTTTGGAAATGCCTGCCAGTTGTATATGAAATACAGGTTTGCGGCCGCTTTCTTTCCAGTACATATTTGCCCGTGAAAAAATTTTATAACAGCCAACAATACTGCTGAGGTTATTTTCACCTTCCGGCACCAGTATTACCAAACGTTGCATATTTTTTCCTGTAAAGGTAGAAAATTAACTTGTCCAAATCAACCCGTGATAATGTCTTTTTTGCCACTGTTTATTTCCAGTTTACTGCATAGCTTTGTGTTACAAAAAAATAAGTCATGAATAACAACTATGTTACCGAACTGAAAGTAAAACAATCCGCTGCCACTATTTTTAATGCAGTTAATAATGTAAAAGGATGGTGGTCGATGGGTGTTAAAGAAGCTACCAGTGCATTAAATGATGAGTTTGTGTACCGCCATAAAGACATGCACTATTCCAAACAAAAATTAATTGAAGTGGTTCCCAATCAAAAAGTGGTTTGGCTGGTAACCGACAGCCATTTGAGTTTTTTAAAAAACAAAACTGATGAATGGACCGGCACCAAAGTGATCTTTGACATCAGTACCCATGGTGATGAAAATATTTTGCGCATCACACACGAAGGGCTGTCGCCGGAAATTGAATGTTTCAATGCCTGTTCCGGTGGCTGGAATTATTATCTCCATAACAGTTTGTTGCCGTTGATCGAAACCGGTAAAGGCAATCCAGATCGGGAACAATAAACACAAAAAAATATAGCCATGAATGATTTTTCTACCAGCGTTGATATACCCGCTGCCCCCGAAAAAGTTTTTGCCGCCATCAATAATGTACGCGGCTGGTGGTCTGAACAAATTGAAGGCAATACCACAGCACTCAATGATGTTTTTTTATACCGCTTTAAAGATGTACACCGCTGCACCATGCAATTGACAGAACTGGTGCCCAATCAAAAAATTACCTGGCTGGTAAAAGATAACTTCTTCAACTTTACCGGCAACCAGCAGGAGTGGATTGGCAATACATTGCACTTTACGCTTGACGGAGATGATCATTCCACCCAACTGCATTTTAAGCAGGTGGGGTTAGTGCCCGCAAATGAGTGTTATACCATTTGCCGCGATTGCTGGGAAGATTATATTCACAACAGCCTGCGCAACCTCATCCTTACCGGGAAAGGCAACCCAAATCCTAAAGAAGATTAAAAATTTTCAACCGCTGTATTTTGGGTATTGCACCGTAACGCACAAGTAATATCTTTGTTTTGCCAGTAAAGGTTGTTTGGTTTGGTAATACTGGGTGAAACAAATTTTACTTCATGCTCCGGATCTGCCTCACTTTATTATTCATGATGGCCATCATGCCTGCTGTGCATGCACAAAACCTGTTTGGCATTTGGCAGGGCAACCAGGCGTATGGTTTTGGATGGCATCAGCCAGATAAAGTGGTGCTGGAACTGAACGAAGATACCGATTCCACTTTCACAGGCATTTCTCATACGTATTATGGGAACCAGTATTACGAACATTATGTTGTAAAGGGCAGCATCGACCGTTCCAAACACAGTATCATTGTAAGAGAAGTTGGAACCATCAGTGTGAAAATTGGTGCGATGGACCAAAACTATCCTGGCACGTACTCGTTAACGTATAGTTGTTCCGATACTTTTTGCCAGATGAACGGCTACTGGCGGCCTTTTGTAAACCCTTCAATATTTGTTGCCAAAAGAATTGGTTCCTCTTTCTATAAAACAATACACACACCGAAACCACCGGTGAAAGATACAGTGCCGGTTGTCGTAATGCCAAAACCCAAACCACAACCGCCTGTTATAAAAGACACCACACCAGTTACGCCAACAAAACCATTACCAGCAGTGGTAACGCCACGCAAAGAAGATATTCAGAGTTTAATAGAGATCAACCCCAAAGAAGTGGATTCTATTCACCTTGCCATTTACGATAATGGAGAAATTGATAACGATACTATTTCCTTATTCTTCAACGACCGTTTATTGGTAAATAAAAAAATGATCTCCCTTAAACCCATTAATGTGGCCATTGCTTTGAAAGACATCACACCTTTTTCAAAACTGAAATTGTACGCAGAAAACCTGGGCACCATTCCGCCCTGCACTGCATTGATGGTTATTATGGTGGGGAAGAAGCGTTACGAAGTAAACCTGTCGTCTGATTTCAGGAAGAATGCAACAGTGGAATTTTTCCTGAAGGAATAGCACACCATTATTTTGTTCCTGTTTCAATGTATAATTAATACTGCATTCTTTCTCTTATTCATCCAACGGCTTTAATGTCGTTCTTGCTTTTGTACCGGGTTTCATTTGCTTTAAATAATAGGGAAAAACCGAAAGATCAAAATAAACCCGCTTACCTCCATTTTTCAGGAATAATTGATATGAGAGCAACAGATTTATTTTTTCATCAACAATCAATTTTGTCTCCGCATGACCGCTGAAATAGGCAGGAAAATCTTTTTCCAGGTTCAGCAGGCGCCGTTCCGAAACTGTATCTCCACATAAGGCACAAGCCAATAAACGATTGACAGTACGGCTATACAGAAAGGTTTGTTTTGATTGTGCTCTATATACAGAATCCGCGCTTTTAAATCCACTCGGATTTATGAATGGTGGTTTAAAAATGAGGGTATCAGGCTTTACAAAGATTTCATTTTTTGACGCATAAACAATATTTCTCCATGCAGGCAATTCAATATTCTCCGACCATGTATTGGTAAGCGGTTCATAGATGTCTATTGAAATGCGTCTGTCCACCCACACCTGCTTATCACGGTAAGTTAAGATACGATTGGCCATTAGGTTATTGAACAGTTGTTTTCCAGTTTTACAATTGGTTAATGAACCTTCCGCACCCATATATTTACTCGCCATATATTCGGGCCACGTCATCGTTTCTTTTTTACTTCCCGCTACGCTAATCGTACCAACTTTGCAAATAACCACGCTGTCACCAACCGCTTTAACCGGACATTGAAGTATCATCTCTTGTGTATTGAGCTTGCAACCACAGGCAGACGTGTCAGCCGGTAAATCGGTCTTAAAGTTTGATTGCTGATGACAGGAATAAAAGGGCGTGAAAACTAATAAGATTACAAAGAGCGTTAAAGTATCGATGGTTTTATTTAGCTTCTGTTTACAATAGGTATATTTGATCACACAGTGTTTTTTAGACTACCAATTTACATACATTTATTCATGTTCGATAAAGTGCAGCATGGTAAATGGAGGCCAAAACAATTCCTGGCCGTGTACCCTTCGTAAATGCGGGTGTTGTTTAAAGTATAAACCAGTGTCTTTATTGACTCCACTCAAACGCTCCCAGATCCGGCGCTTTTCCCTTAAATGTAAAGCCGATATCTTTTCCTTTATCAATAAAACGGCTGCCGGGTTTCAGTTGCATAAAATCAATATCGGGCAGGCTGCCATCAGGTTTGCGTGGCGCCGTTAATAAACTTTCATCAAGGCTCATAAAATCTGATTCTGATGCATCCAGTTTCAAATCAAAATAATTATTGGCGGTTGTGCATTTGGCAGCATCTAATTGCTGTACTTCTTTACCGCCTTTAAAACCCAGGTTATTATACAGTACATGATCAAAGCCCGGTACATCCTGTATCGTATCTCTTAAACGGTTCAGCATATTAAAATTGCAACCATTGCGGTATGCGGAATTGTTATACCAGTTACTGCCACCAACATGATGGTTGGAATAAAAGCCATTGGCTTTATTACGCACCGCAAGGCAAAACATAATGGTATTGCGTGGTACAGGGTTGGGAATTTCATTGCCCAGTTTTTTCAATCCATAGCCGCCGCTTTTAAAACCGTTGCCATCGCCTTCGCTTACAAAATCTTTATTGAAGCCATTGTAAAACGCCCAGCAATGATCAAAAGTGGTTGCTTCGGATGAATTGATGAGGTCAAAGCCATCATCGCTGTTGAACCAAGAACGGCAGCCCCTGAAAATATTATTTTTGCCACCCGGTGCAGGGTGGCAACCAAAACCATCCGTATTGCCGCCTCTGCCGTTTTCTGAAAAATAATCCCAGTTGCGGTACGCATCGCAATTCAGGATTAAATTATCTGAACCGGCTAATAAATAAAATCCGATAGCCATGCCATCGTGCATGCTTAACCGTTCGTAAATATTATTGCTGCCATGATTTTCAAAACACTCTGATTGTGTATGCGTGCTGATGGTGACCTGCACACCCGTAACTTCAAAACCTTTTAAATGAATGTAAGAACCGGTGACATAAAATGCGGCAACTCTCAACCCGGCCGGTTTAACAGCCGTATAATTAAACACGGGCACTTCACCGGGATAGTTGATGTAATGAATATACTTTCCTGCCACACCGCTTTTATCTAAATAAGTAACACAGGCGTAACCTCTTTTTGTTTGCGCAACTTGTGCTTCAGTCATAGCATACAAGCCACCGCGGATGTACACCGTATCGCCAGGCTGTACAACAGTTTGCGCTTTTTGAACAGTAGCAAAAGGTTTGCTTTTAGTACCCGCATTATCATCGCTGCCATCTACGGCAACATAAAATGTGTTGGCAAAAACAAAAGTTAATGATGTGGTGCAGAGCAATACCAGAAATGTAATTTTTTTCATACAGCTGTGTTGAGAATAGGATACTAAAATAGGGGATGATGGAGATGTGGCATCCTGATGTGTGGGGTGGTGAATGAAAATACAATGCAGAATTTATGGCCAGGTCGCTTCGCCTTTGCATCTCACGAACCTTACTCCGCTTCAATAAAAGCTCAATAAAGATTTGCCGTACAAGAGTGCGACGCCCATGCAGCCAAATAGTGTTTCAAATGCTGGTAACACAATCAAAAAAAGCGGAACGCTTTCATACTTCATAACAGAGTAATGGCTTTTTTATGGTCAGGCCGCTGCAGCGCCCCGACCATAAAAAGCCCCGAATCAAGAATGATTCAGGGCTATGTATTTATTCACCTTTAAAAAACTAATTAATACCTGTACGCTTCAGGCTTAAATGGGCCTTCTTTAGGAATACCTAAATAAGCAGATTGTGCAGGTGTCAGTTCATCCAATACCACACCAATTTTTGCTAAATGCAAACGGGCCACTTTTTCATCCAGTACCTTTGGTAAAACATATACTTTGTTTTCGTATTGATCACCTTTGGTCCACAATTCAATCTGTGCCAAAGTCTGGTTACTGAAAGAGTTACTCATTACAAAGCTGGGATGACCGGTAGCGCAACCTAAGTTTACCAGGCGGCCTTCAGCAAGGATGATCACATCTTTACCATCAATGGTGTACATATCTACCTGTGGTTTGATGGTGTTTTTGGTATTACCATAGTTGGCATTCAACCAGGCCATATCAATTTCAATATCGAAGTGGCCAATGTTACATACGATGGCTTTATCTTTCATCACACGGAAATGTTTTTCCGTGATCAGGTCGCGGCAACCAGAAGCAGTAACGATAATATCAGCTTCTTTAACTGCATCGATCATACGTTTTACTTCAAAACCATCCATAGCAGCCTGTAAAGCGCAGATAGGATCGATCTCTGTAACAATCACACGGCAACCGGCACCTTTTAAAGAAGCGGCAGAACCTTTACCCACATCACCGTAAGAACCAACAACGGCTACCTTACCAGCCATCATTACATCGGTGGCACGGCGGATAGCATCCACCAAACTTTCTTTACAGCCGTATTTATTATCGAATTTAGATTTGGTTACTGAATCATTTACATTGATAGCAGGAATAGGCAATGTTCCTTTTTCCATTCTTTCATATAAACGGTGTACACCAGTGGTAGTTTCTTCTGATAAACCTTTAACGTGCTGGATCAATTCAGGATAAGTATCAAACACCATATTGGTCAGGTCACCACCATCATCCAGGATCATATTCAAAGGACGGTCCGCACCACCAAACCATAAAGTTTGCTCAATACACCAGTCAGCTTCTGCCTGTGTCTGGCCTTTCCATGCAAACACACCAACACCCGCAGCAGCAATTGCAGCAGCAGCCTGATCCTGCGTGGAGAAAATATTACATGAACTCCATTTTACTTCTGCACCCAGTGCAACAAGTGTTTCAATTAACACAGCTGTTTGAATGGTCATGTGCAGGCAACCGGCAATGCGGGCACCTTTCAAAGGCTGGCTTGGACCAAACTCTTCGCGGATGGCCATTAAGCCGGGCATTTCTGCTTCGGCCAGTTTAATTTCTTTACGGCCCCATTCTGCGAGGCTCATATCTTTCACTTTGTACTTCAGGTTAAAGTCAATAGTGCTTTTGGAAGTTGTTGTTGACATATAAAAGGAATTTAATGATGCAAAACTAATACACCAGTATTATATTCTGCATAATATTGTAAATTTGGTAAAAACTCCTGTTTGGATGTGCATAACAGGATAAAATACTTTTCAGCTATGGCCAAAGCCCCGCAAACAGTGCAATCACCTGCCGGCATTATTGCACTGGATAAAAAAGACCTTACGATATTGCAATTGCTGCAGCAAAATGCCCGTATGACGGTAAAAGAAATTGCCGATAAAATTCACCTGAGCCCCACACCTGTACATGAACGCATCCGGCGCATGGAAGCAAACGGGGTGATCAAACAATATGCGGCATTATTAGATCATACCAAAATCAATAAAAGCCTGATTGCGATTTGTTATGTATCGCTGAAAGAACATAATAAAATTGCGGGTACCAAGTTTGTAAAAGCTATTTTGCAAATGCCCGAAGTGGTGGAATGTTTTACCATCAGCGGTGAATTTGATTTTATGCTGAAAGTGTTATGTGCCGATATGAATGCTTACCATGATTTTCATGTGAACAAACTCAGCAACATTGAAAACATGGGGCATGTGCAGAGTGTGTTTGTAATGGGGGTGATTAAGCAAACGCACCAGTTGGTGTTTGTATAATGATGGCAGTAACCAGATTTATCACTAACTTTAAACATGAATTGTAAGTACTATAACAATAAATTATCGTCGTGACCCTCCTGGCTTCAATCCAAAACATATTTAACTCCAGGTGCAGTTTATTAAAAAAAACGTTTGCTTTATACTGCTTGCTGGATGTTTTATTGGTGACTGAATCTACTGCTCAAAATATTATGACGGTTGGTTCAGGTGCCAGCATGGCGATACAGAATGGAACTTCGTTGAATATTCAGGGCGGCATACAGCTAAATGATGGCAGCCATCTTACTAATTCAGGTGAAGTTTCAATCAGTGCAGATTTTACTGATCAATCCATTTCGGCATATAATTATGGTTCAGGAAAATTTGTATTTACCGGTAGCAGTACGCAAAATATTTTTAGCCCCAACCAGTTTGAAAGAATCGATGTAAATACTTCAATACTTAATCTATCATCAAACATAAAAAGTAATACCTGGTATTTGGTTGCAGGCAAAGTAACAACCAACGGCTATGCTGCCATTGCAACATCTGGTGCAGCAAGCGCAGTTACACCAGATCCATCTAACACCAATTTTGCGAACAGTTGGTTCAACGGAAATTTGCAGCGCTATATCACCCCGTCATCAGTTAATAATTATCAGTTCCCTGTTGGCGATGCAACAAAAGTAAACCTGCTTGAAATGGATAATTTATCAGTATTACCATTAACCGGAGTTAGTTATGTTACCGCATCGTTTGGAGTGAAGGCAGTTTGGTGTATACATCAGTTAACAATGGCGGAGTGTGGTACCTCAATTCTGATGCAACACCAACTGGTGGCCAATATGATCTCAAATTATTTTTTAATGGATTCAATGGTCTATCCGATAATGCGTTTGGAATTTTAAGAAGGCCTGATGCCTCTGCAAATGCAGCAGAATGGGTTGTTCCCGCAGGAAGCATTTTACCGGATGCAAATCAACCGGGCAGAACTGTTTCATCCGGCTTTGCACGCAGAAATAATATTTCTACATTCAGCCAGTTAGGTATTGGCATGAGTGCTGTACCATTACCCGTTGTGCTGTTAAATTTCTATGGTAATAAAAAAGATAAAAACGTGGTATTGCAATGGAACACCGGCGATGAAACCAACGGTAACCATTTTGAGTTATACAAAGGCGTTCAGCCTGCTTCGCTTCAGTATCTCGATAAAGTAAATGCATCAGGAACAGGTGGTACGCATAGTTATTCTTATACAGACAATAACCCTATGAAAGGGTTGAGCTATTACCAGTTGAAACTAGTGGATAATAACGGGGCTTACAAACTTAGCAGTGTGGTGAAAATAAATATAGATGCAACCGGTATCCTGAGTGTATTCCCTAACCCGGTAACCAATCATACGGTTCTTGTTACTTACCAGGGAACCCGGGTAAAATCCGTGCAGTTAATCAGTGCAGATGGCAAACAAATACCTTGCAGTTTTAATGAATTGTATAATGGCCAGGTGAAGGTTTCCATACCAACATCTGTTGCAAAAGGTGTTTATACATTACAATTGACTACAGATATTACAGCTAACAGTGCAGTTATCGTGGTGAGTCAATAATAAGCCGGTTATTAATAGCAGGTAAATGCATACTGAAAAGAAATTAGCTTACCCTGCAATCAATTTCAAAAATTCATCCTTCTTGCGGCGGGCAACATCTAAAACTGTTCCATTGGTTAACCTTACCTGGCCGCCCTCACCTTTGATGTATTTTTCAATATGCTTTAAATTGATGAGGTGTGTATGGTGAATGCGGTAGAAACGATAAGGCAGCAGCATATCTTCAAAATCTTTCAGCAGTTTGGTAACTACTATTGTTTTTCCATTTTGTAAATAAAGTTTGCTGTAGTTACTGCTTGCTTCAATATGCAGGATGGTGTTGATGACAATGAATTCCAATCCTTCCCCCGTAGGGATGGCGATCTTTTCATCCTGGCTTTTACTTGTGCCCAAAGCGTTTTTTAAAACCCCAAGCTTGTCTTTTGTTTGCAGTTGGTGTTGTTTAACCAATCGCTCCACCGCTTTTTGCAGGTCGCTGATGGCAATGGGTTTAGTAAGATAATCGAAGGCGCTGATACGAATGGCATCCACTGCATAATGGTTATAAGCAGTGGTGAAAATAATATCAAAATAGATTTCATCCAGTTCATCCAGCATTCTGAATCCGTTCATTCTCGGCATTTCAATATCTAAAAAAATGACATCGGGTTTATGCTGTTGAATGAGTATTATGGCAGCTTCCGGCTTTTGGGCGGTGGCCACTATTTGTATATCCGGACAAAACTCCGTAAGCTTTTGCTGCAGGTTTTGCAGGCTGCTGAGTTCATCATCAATCAATATGGCTTTGAGTTGTTCCACGTTAAATGGCTTTGAGTATGATTTCTACTTTAGTTCCGCCTGGTTTACTGTTTTCATCATACAAGTCTACAATTTGTATCGCTTCCTTTTTTGCTGGCTGATCATTATATATGTTAATGCGCTCTTCAGTAATTTTTAAGCCAACACTTTTATGATAAGGTTTGTTTTGCATGTTATACACTTTTGCTTTTTCCCTGCCAATGCCATTATCACGAATAGTATATTTGATAGAATCGCCCTCCAATGATGCCATTACAGTAAGGTTCAATTCTTTTTCCTCGCTGTGTGCCATGCCATGCACTATGGCATTTTCTACAAATGGTTGCACCAGTAAAGAAGGTACCCGGTAATCACCGCCGGCCAATGCAGGATCAAGGAAGAGGCTAAAGGTAAATTTATTGTTGAAGCGCAGTTGTTCCAGTTCCACATATAATTTCAATGCCTCCATATCTTTTTCAATGGGCACTACTTCATTACGGCTGCTGTCGAGTATACTCCTGATGAGTTGTGAAAATTTATTGAGGTAATCGGATGCCTGCCGTTTATCGTTCTGCATAATAAAATTTTCAATGCTGTTGAGGCAATTGAAAATAAAATGGGGATTCATTTGTGAGCGGAGTACCTGTGTTTGCAATTCCGCCTTTATCTTTTGAGTCTCTATTTTATTCCTGCGGTTACGTTGATAGTAAATTATGGCAAATACTGCAAGTAAAAAAACAATCACCAAACCATAAATTGTTTTTAAGCGGTTGTTTTCTTTTAATTGCAGGTCTTTAATATCATTGTCTTTTTTCAGTAAAATGATTTCCTGTTCTTTTTCTATTGTTTTATAACTTACTTCAAGATCATTTAAATCTGCTTTGGCCTTGTCGCCAGCAACAGAATCTTTCAGTTTCATAAATTCATCCTGGTATTGAAAAGCTTCTTTGTAATTACCAGTTGCCGCATTCACTATTGAAAGATTTTGTAAGGCTAACAGGGAAAACTTTTTAAATTCATTTTTCCGGGAAATATCCAGCAGGTCTGTAAGGTGTCTTTTTGCAGCATCATAATGTTTCAGGGTAGAATCTAACTGCACATAAACTATTAATGTTTTGCATTGGTTAAATGTGTTGTCTGTTTCGTTAATCGCTTTCAAATTACCCGTCAGCAATGCATCAGCTTTACTGAATTTCTTTTGTTTTACCAATATTCTTGCAAGAATTGTGTTGAGCACGCTGCGCTGTTCATTATTATTAATCTTTTCTGCAACTGCCGCAGACGCAGTATAATATTTCCATGCGGAATCGTATTCGCCGCTATCCAAATAGTATTCTGCAATATTGGCTGCCGTTTGCATGTAAGGCATATTTACGTCAGCGAGGTATTGCAGCGCTTCTTTACTATACTGGATGGCTTTGTTATTATCTTCCATTTCATTGTATAATTCACCAAGGTTGGCCAACGCCAGGCCAAGCCCCCTGAAATTTTTATTCAGCCTGTTTCCGTTTATAGCAATATGATAATAACGTATAGCAGTGTTAAACATGCCAAACTGCTGGTATGTGGTGGCGATGTTTTGGGATAACCCGATCTTTCTCCCGTTGGCATCCGGCATGGTATCAATATATGCTTTGAGTGTATCAAGGTAAACAAGCGCGGAATCTTTTTTACCCAAATCAGCATAACGTTCCATAATTTCCCTGATGGAAAATGCATTGTATTTCCTGTTTCGGTCTGGAAAATATCCGGGAACTTTTTTATAATATACAATCGCACTGTCAAATTTATTATAGAAGTAAGTGTAAGCTTTGGCAATGTCGTAATAAAAAATGCCTTTCATCGTATCCACATTATTTTTCATCGCCATTGCGAGTCCTGTGTTGGCCCAGTCAAACACGGGGCTCAACTGTGCTTCATCCAATGAATCTGCAATAGCAATGGCAAGAAAGCGCATCCTGGCTGTATCAGAATTCAGCTGCAGGTAATCCTGGGGAAGGGGATAGCTGTTATTTTTTTGTTGCGCAGTTAATGTGCTTGTAATAAGGAATGGTACTGCAATTGAAAAAAATAATATTTTGATGGATCGAATCATTTGGGCGCAATGAAAACCCGAAGTGCCGGGAGCAGGTATAAGATATACATTATTTTCCAAAACTGTATGCGATAATACTTTAACCTAAAATTCTGTTGGGTAATAATTTACATCTACCAGCCCCAATACCACATCTTGTTTGCTGGTATAGTAATCCGTATTGGCGGGATATACAGGAGTATTGGCATTTTTGCCAAAACAATATCTTCCTTCTTTAAGCGTAATGTGTTTGTAAGTATAGGGCAGAAATTTTTCTGCTGGATTGTCTTTTTTCAAAATGTAATAAGGATAGTATTGCGTGCTGCCATTGATTGCAGTATTCATGCTTACAACATACGTTCTGTTGGCTTGTATCTCCACTGCTTCATTATCAAAATTGATCGTTTGAAAATTATCCTTTGTTAAGATGGTTACTTTCTTTTGTTTAATAGGTTGTTGGGTGGCACTGTCCCAAAGTGTAACCGTATATGTGGCATTGGCTACAGGCGCATAAACAGAAAATCCGTACACCATCCCTTTTTTTGAGACCGTAAAAGCATAACCCACTTCCATAGCACTGGTAGTGTTGGATAATTGTGGTTTAAAGGTGGGGTTATTTTTTACGTAATAAGCCCACAAAGGTCCTTCATTACTGCTGTGCGGTGGTGGTACTTTTGGCTGTGCCGTAGTTTTATCAGGGGTAGACTTTGGCAACCCTTTTGCGGATATCACCTGTTGGGCACGTAGTAAACACGGCGATAAAATCAATACTGCTATTATATATTTTTTCATGTTATCTGCTTTAAAGGTTCATATTTATTTTTCAGTAGCTTTAAAAACGATATCGCATAAACCTGTAATGATGTCTTTGTGATAGTTGGTAGTAGCCGGAAATGCCGCAACATTGGTTAACCCGGTTTGCGTGTTGAGCAATGTGAGCGAACCTTGTGTAAAAGGAATAAAATTTGCAGCGGAATTATTGGCACCCGGCAATAACATACTATAGTAAGACCAACTGGTTTGCGTTTTATTTACTGGTTTAATAAACACACTCACCACATATTTTTTATTGGCAGCGATGGGTACAGGGTTATCCAATGTTTTAGCAGTATAGCGGATATCGACTGTTGTAATGTTGGTTTGTGCCAGCAATTGCTGGCTGTCATAATCCCATAAAGAAACGGTATAGATCAGTTCAGGGCCTGTTTGTATTCCATCACGCGGCATCCTGACTGCAAGTTGAGTCACCTGGCCTTTTTTTGAAGATTGAAAAACGTAACCCAATTCGTATGGAATTTGCGCAGCGTTTTCAACGTTAAATTTTAAAGCCGGATGATTCCTCCCAAAACTATCTAATAAAGTTTCTTCAGGCCCGTAAAAAGGTTTTTGTTTTACTAATTGTTTATCCGCAGGTTTTGCACCACCGGGGTTGAATTGTTTTACCTGGGCATTACTTTTATTAACTGACATTGCAATCAATGTGGTTAATAAAATAGCAACAGTAAGAAGTTGTTTCATAACATTGAATTATTGGTGATGCAATTATTGTTTGATCCTTATTTTTTGTGCTGCGGCACCCTGTATCTGTTTAGCCTGTATTGGTGCTTGCGCATTTTGTGCAGCTGCTTTTACCTGGACCATTGAACTTCCGGTGGCACTGGTTTTAGCGGCGCTGTTCAACGCAATTGTGCTGTTGGGCAAGACTGCAACAGATTTTCTTGCGGCAATTTTATTCACCATTGCACCACCGCCAATAATTTTACCATCGGCATCAATTTTCATCCAGTCACCATCGCAAGCAAAGTCAACTCCATTTAACTGCGCCAGCCCGTTATTAATGGTCAGGTTTGATTTATTCACTTCAGGAAATGCGCCAACTACAAAAACATAATCTTCTCCCGGTTTAATTTTTTGTGGCCCGGCAATCCATTTTGCTTTTTGCAGATCGGTGGTAATATCCATTTCAACAGGAACATCAGTGGGTATACCAGTAATGGTATAACGTATTTCTACATAATTGGGATTAAAGGATTGTACTGTTTCATAGCTTACTGTTCCTGTTGGTTTATTTCCCTGGAAATAACCCTGCTTACCATTATATGTTCCTGCTTTCTCTAAAATAAAAGGGCCGTTACTTTCAACAAATTGTGTGGGTGCTGTTACTTTAAATACAAAAGCATTCCCAAAAGGAGTGGTTTCGGGAGATGTAATATTATTTTTATCCCATAATACTGATCCTTTAATTACTCCGCTCTTGTTTAATGCAACAGGTATTGCTTTACCAAAACCTGAACCGGGATTATATATTTCAACCGTGAGTTCGCAATCTGCACCTGTGTTTGAAAGTATTGCCCACTTAACGGGTTTGCATAAGAGCACGCTTGATGACCAGACGGAGTAAGTACCTGTACCTATTAGAGGATTGTCATAATATATATCTGTTTTTTGTTCGGGTTGGCCCAGTGGAAAAATATGCAGGTATCCTTCAACACCAGTTAATACATTGGGATTAAAATAAAGATCCAGTGTTTGGTCTTTGGCAATCTGGCCCGGAGGCAGTACACCTAAACCGTATTCAACATCGTTGCCATACATGAGGTCCATGTGTGCATTGTTTTTGATGTGCAGGATAAAGTTTTGCGCCTGGATAGCTGTACCAATGCTAATGGCAACTAACAGCAATGAAAATATTTTCTTCATAAAAATTAATTTGAAAATGAATGAAATTATTGAAAGCCTACCTGGCGGATGCGGAAATTATTTCCATCGGCCACATAAAGCGTGTTTCCATAAAATGCAATTCCCCAGGGAAATTTGAATTGTGCCGTAAAAGGATTTCCTTCAACATAACCCTGGATTCCACTTCCGGCATAAGTTGAAACCTGGCCACCTGAAATTTTTCTTATGCAGAAATTTTCCCTGTCAGCTACATAAATATCTCCGTTGTCTGTTACTTTTATCCCCACAACAGTACTGAACGTTGCACTTGCTGCAGGGCCATCAGTCAAGCCAGCGTTGCCTGAGCCTGCAACCGTTGTTACCACACCACTGTTCGAAATTTTTCTTATCCTGTTATTGTATCTGTCTGACACAAATACATTGCCCTGTTTATCGGTGGCCACACCATAAGGCCCGCTGAATAAGGCTGTACCAACAGTGCCGTCTGCATATCCCATAAAATTTCCGGCATAGGTGGACACATTTCCAGACTGGTCAATTTTCCTGATCCTGTTATTGGTATAGTCAGCAATAATCAGATTACCTGAAGCATCTATTGCCACATCCATTGGGTTATTGAATCTTGCTACAGTACCATTTCCATTCGTATTGCCTGCAATTCCACCTCCGGCAATGGTGGTAACTACACCTGCAGGTGATATTTTACGGATACTATTATTATTATCGTCTGCTACAAATACATTTCCTGCTCCGTCTGCAGCCAAACCCACAGGGCTGTTAAATCTTGCCAGTGTTCCTGTACCATCTGTAAATCCACTTTGATTATACATACCCGCCAGGGTAGAAACCTGGCCTGCAGCTGTAATTTTTTTAATTGCATGGCCTGATGTAACATAAATATTGCCCTGTGCATCTGCAGTTAAGCCAAGTACTGTGGCAAATTGTGCCGTTGATGCAGTGCCATCCACATTGCCATAAGTACCATTGCCGGCAAACGTACTCACGGTTAATGTTTGAGGAGGCGTTGCTTTATTTTTTTTGCATGAACAGGTTAGTATAGTTACCAATAAAATGGCCAGGGAATTGATCAGTATCCTTTTAGTTGTCATTGTTATTAATTTTATTGATGATTATTTTAAGCTTTTAATTTTGGCTTTCAGAACATCCTTTAAACCTTTATGAACAAAGCTTTTAATGGTATAGCCTGCTGTTGAAAAACTGTAAGCGGTTTTGCTGATGCTTTTTGTTTCCATTCCTTTTTTCCCTGAGGCTTCCGCTTCTGCCCATAAAAAATTTTTATTGAGTACCGGTATCGCAGCAGGATTGTTTTTTAATGCATCATCACCTTGAAGCTTAATTGCAGTTGCACTGTTCCCTGCACCCATGGTGTAAATTTTCACAGGGTCAAAATCTACCTTTGCATACCACCAGCTTGAACTGCCGCCTTCATTTTTAATTTCATATTCATAAGCGGTATAGCCGCAAATGTTTTTTGTTTTACCCGTTTTGGTAACCGTTATTTTTTCCGCTGCATCTTTTGGCAGTGGCTTCTTGTTTATTTTTTCTGCAATTGCCTTTCCCATTTGCGCACCCTCACCCACCAGTTTTGGCATGGTCATAATGGTGATGGTTTTATTTTCTTCATCCACCGTACACATCTGCCCGTCTTTGGTATATAATATAGTTGTCACACCTTCACCAGGCACTGTTCTCTTTGCCATAGCGTAATCACCATTCACGGTAAAATAATAGGTGGTGGTAACTGAACCATCTTCATCATTTGTTTGCTGTACTACCTGGTGATCAAATGCAATATTGGATGGGAGTGTGGAAACGGTGTTTTGAGCAATGGAAAGAAATGATACCAAAACACTGAATGTAAACAGAAGTGATATCTTTTTCATAACGTATAATTTTTACGTAAAACTATACGCCGCAGTAAAGCTGTTTTAGCCACTTGCGTAAGTGGCGGCAGTAATTATGTAATTGGTAAGGTGGTTGCAGTTACCGGAATCAGCCAATGGCTAATTCCATAATATAATCCCGCATGAAGTAGCCGTTGCCAATATCAAAATCGGCAGTGTCAATAATAGAGAAGCCTAATTTAGAATAAAAATGCTGTGCAGGGTTATCCCGTTTTACCTGTAGCTGGAGTGCTGCAGCGTGCAGGGGTTTTATTTCGTCAACAATATGCTGAATAATAAACTTTCCTGTGCCTTTGCCCTGTTGCGAAGCAAGCACATAAATTTTATGCAATTTCCATATACCGGGATTGATTTGGCTGTAAGCAGCAAATGCCACAGGTTCATCAGCGTCATGAATGATAATGAAAGTACAACCTTCCACTTCCATTTGCCTTTGCAATGAAGCAGCGCTGTAAATCATTTCCAGCATATAGTCAATCTGATCCTGGCTTAAAAGATTGCGGTAGGTTTGCGGCCAGATGGCAAAAGTGAGTTGCCTAATTAAGGGAATATCAGAAACGGAAGCCTTATGAACTGTATACATTATTTAACCACCAATTTGATATTGGGTGCAAATAAAAACCTGCCATCAGCATTCTTTACCACAATATCATAAAACCAGATTTCTTCACCGGCTTTTAATTGCTCCGTCATTGTTTTGATCCAGATTTCAGATACTGGCGTGGTTTTAAATTGTTGCGCCACAGAACTGGTGGCAGGACTCACTTTACCGGATTCTTCATCTTCTGTTACCCCTTTTCTTTTGTACAGGCATTCGTAAGTATTGATGGTGTAAACAGCTTTTTTATCGTCGGTAATCACCAAAGGGGTCTGCATTAATTTCAGCGCATCATCAACGGATACGGTAATAATAGAGTCGCTATAAGTGCCCAATGAAGTTTTAAGTTTGGGTAAAGCGGGTTTATCTTTTTTAACCACAGCCGGCCTGGGCTTATTATTGCGGGGCGGCTGCGCCAGGGCAGAAAAACTTAACAGTATGAAACTGAGTACTGTAATTATAGATTTGAACGTAGCCATTGTATTTTTTATTTACAACGAATTTACGGGGCAAAAAGTATATGATTTGTTAACAGGGAAATGGGTGATAACATGAATTTTTACCAATTACACGAATTAACATGCATCAATTTTACGAATTACACGAATTAACCAATAAACCAGTTAACCACCCTTACATCCCCGCCAAACTCTCTTCAATCGCTTTTATTCTCGACAGCGCATCTGCTTTTTTCTTTTGCTCTAATGCCAGCACTTCAGGTTTTGCATTTTGCACAAATTTTTCGTTGCTGAGTTTTTTTTCTACCGATACTAAAAAATTTTTCTGGTGTTCCAAATCTTTCAACAGATCATTTTTTTGATTGACTGTGTCAAGAGGTTGTTCTGTTTCCAGGTAAAGTTTATCATTACCAATTACGGTTGACAAAGTATTATTTACTTTTTCGCTGACAAACAAAATAGCTTTTGCATTCAACTGTTTGGCCAGTATAGTTTGTATAGATTGATAAGTTGCCAATGCATCTGTTTGAATATGCAGTTGCACCTGTTCTTTTGGCTTGATTTGATTTTTGTTTTTTATATCGCGGATACCCGTTATCGTATCTTTCAAAATATTACCCTGTAATAAAACGGCAGCATCAACTGCCTGGAATCCCTGCAATTGCTTCACGCATAAATCTTCATTTCTTTCTTCCAGCAAATGATAAATCTCTTCTGTAATAAATGGCATGTAGGGGTGCAGCAACTGCATCAGCGCAGTAAAAAATTCAATCGTCTTGTTATAAACGGCTGCTTCGATAGGTTGTTCAAAACCCGGCTTCACCCATTCTAAATACCAACTGCAGAAATCGTCCCATATCAAACTGTAAATAGTTTTCAATGCTTCGCTTAAACGGAATTGTTTAATCAATGAATCAACTTCAGCCCTTACTTCGTTAAGGCGATTTTCAAACCAGGTAACCGCAAAATGTTCGCCACTCAAATTTGCACTGTCAATCCTGCCTTCCCACATTTTCACCAGCTTCAGGGCATTCCATAATTTGTTATTGAAGTTTCTGCCCTGTTCCAGCGATGATTCATCAAACAATAAATCATTGCCGGCAGGGGAGGCTATCATAATGCCAAAACGGGTGGCATCTGCACCGTATTGATCAATCAATGCCAGCAAATCAGGAGAATTACCCAACTGCTTACTCATTTTTCTTCCCAGCTTATCCCTTACCATACCGGTAAAATAAACATCTTTAAATGGCCGCAGTTGTTTGTATTCATAACCCGCCATAATCATTCTTGCCACCCAGAAGAAAATAATATCCTGGCCAGTTACCAATGTAGTGGTGGGATAATAATAATTTACAGCTTCGTTGCCGGGATTACTGATGCCCTTAAACACTTCCATTGGCCACAACCAGGAGGAGAACCAGGTATCGAGTACATCTTCATCCTGTTTAATGTCGTCAATGGTGAATGGTGTATGGTCAATGGAAGTATTGGCGTTGGGAGATTCACCATTCACCATTGCCCATTCTACTTTAAATTTTTCAAATGCTTCTTCCTTTGTGGCAGCAACAACACATTTTCCGTTAGGGTCGTACCATGCCGGTATCTGTTGCCCCCACCATAATTGACGGCTGATACACCAGTCTTTAATATTGCTTAACCAATGGCTGTACGTGTTTTTTAATTTAGCAGGATAAAACTGAATCGTGTCGTTCATCACTGATTCAAGCGCAGCAGGATTTTTATCCATGAACTTCTGCATGTCAATAAACCACTGCATGGATAAACGGCTTTCAATTACTGCACCCGTTCTTTCGCTGGTGCCTACCTGGCCTTTGTAATCTTCTATTTTTTCAATTTGGCCGAGTGCAGTAATATCTTCAACAATTTTTTTACGCAGTGCAAAACGGTCTATGCCCACGTAAGACAATACCAATGCAGAGGGATGGTCTTCCATCAACTCTTCAGCGGTGAATTTACCCGTAGCGTCTAAAGTATCAATAGCTTTTAACTGGTGCTTCAAGCCCAGCATATTATCATTCTTATCATGTGCCGGGGTGATTTTTAATGCACCGGTGCCAAAATCTGCTGTTACATATTCATCGGCAATGATCGGAATTTCCCTGTTAATAACAGGAACGGTTACCCTTTTTCCAACTAAAGCGGTATATCTTTCATCTGACGGGTTAACACAAATGGCAACGTCACCCAGAATCGTCTCCGGTCTTGTTGTGGCAACAGTTATTTTTCCGGTACCGTCTGTCAGCGGATAATTAACGTAATACAGTTTTGAGTCAACATCTTTAAAGATCACTTCTTCATCACTCAGCGCCGTTTGGCTTACGGGATCCCAGTTCACCATTCTTTTTCCCCGGTAGATCAACCCCTTTTCATACAGGTCAATAAAAACTTTTATTACCGCTTTATAATAATCTTCATCCATAGTGAACGAAGTGCGGTTCCAGTCTAAGCTGCAGCCCAGCTTTTTCAATTGCTGTAAAATAATGCCGCCGTATTTTTCTTTCCATTCCCACGCATATTTCAAAAATTCTTCCCTGGTTAATGAAGATTTTGTGATGCCGCGTTCCCGCAGCATCGCCACTACTTTTGCTTCAGTGGCAATTGATGCATGATCGGTACCCGGCACCCAGCAGGCATTCTTTCCCTGCATGCGGGCACGGCGCACCAAAATATCCTGGATGGTATTGTTCAGGCAATGCCCCATGTGCAGCACACCGGTTACATTGGGTGGGGGAATCACCACAGTATAAGGTTCCCGTTCATCGGGCGTGCTGTTAAAATATCCTTTATCCAGCCAATGCTGGTACCATTTTGAATCAGTTGTTGATGGCTCGAAATTTTTACTTAATTCCATTTTCTGCGTCATATTTTTTCCGGATGGCAAAAGTACGAAAAAGCGAGGATGCAGGTAATGAATAATTAATAATGGATAATGAATAATGCATTCAAAATGAAATCTTCTACTCAAAGACATTATTCATTATGAATTATCCATTATTCATTATTGAAAACAATAAACCTTCCACTTTCAACTGTACACTAACAACTATCATCTTCCTTACCTTTGCAGCATAAACGATCGTTATTTATGAAAGAAGTCTATATCATCTCTGCAGTACGTACCCCGATAGGCAGTTTTGGCGGAACGTTAAAAGATTTTTCAACCACACAACTGGGCGCCGTTGCCATTAAAGGGGCGGTGGAAAAAGCGGGCATCAAACCAGAATCAGTAAATGATGTGCTGATGGGGTGTGTTATTCAGGCCAACCTTGGGCAGGCACCTGCAAGGCAGGCCGCAAAATTTGCCGGTTTACCCAATGAAGTGAATTGCACTACTGTAAATAAAGTGTGCGCCAGCGGCATGAAAGCCATTGCACAGGCAGCGCAAAGTATTATGCTCGGCGATGCGGATATTGTGGTTGCCGGTGGCATGGAAAGCATGAGCAATGTGCCGTTCTATTCACCCAATTTACGCTGGGGCAATAAATATGGTAACGTAACATTGGTGGATGGCCTGGCTAAAGATGGTTTGACTGATGTGTATGATGGAAAAGCCATGGGCAATGCAGCAGAATTATGCGCCAGCACTTGTGGTGTGAGTCGGGAAGACCAGGATGCGTTTGCCATTGAAAGTTATCAGCGCAGCCAGGCCGCTGTCAACGGCGGAAAGTTTGCAAACGAAATTGTTCCTGTTGCGATACCGCAACGTAAAGGCGACCCGGTTTTATTCAGTAAAGATGAAGAACCCTTCAATGTAAAATTTGATAAGATACCTGAACTGAAAGGCGCATTTGTAAAGGATGGAACGGTTACCGCCGCCAATGCATCTACCATGAACGATGGTGCTGCCGCACTGGTATTAATGAGCAAAGAAAAAGCTGATGAACTGGGATTAAAACCCATTGCAAAAATCGTGTCTTATGCAGATGCAGAACAGGCGCCCGAATGGTTTACCACCACGCCTGCACTGGCAGTGCCCAAAGCAGTGGCAAAGGCAGGTTTAAAAATGGAAGACATCAGTTACTGGGAACTGAACGAAGCCTTTGCAGTAGTAGGTATTGAAAACAGCAGGCGCATGAAACTGGATCCTGCCAGGGTAAATGTAAATGGTGGTGCCGTAAGTTTGGGTCATCCATTAGGTTGCAGCGGCGCCAGGATTATTGTAACACTCATTAATGTGTTACAACAAAACAATGCCCGCTATGGCGCAGCAGGAATTTGTAATGGCGGCGGCGGGGCCAGTGCGATGGTGATAGAAAAAATGTAAAGACAATGTTCAGATAAAAAAAGCCTGTTGAAATTTCTTCAACAGGCTTTTCGTTTATAGTTTAACGTTGTATTTCTTCATGATAGATTCCAGCAGATCGTACCGGTAGTGGATATCATGTTTTTCAGATAGCTTTTTCATGTCTTCCGGTTTTGGCCGGTTATTGTTTTCAAACAATGCAGCCAGTTCCTGCATATAATCTTCATGCCCGCCCGGAATGCACATATCAATGGTGGTGGCTGATGTTGCTCCACTGTTCCAAAATGTATGCACCACACCTTTAGGCCGCAAATGCCAGCCACCGGCCTTTACTTCGGTAACTGTATCGCCGGTCATGATAAAGATGCTGCCTTCTTTTACACGGCATATTTCATCATAAGTACTGTGAAAATGCGGCGGTGCGCCTAATTCTCCCGGTTGAATGACGGATTCCCAAACGCCCAAATGGGTATTGGTTTGTTGTTTGTTTAATTTGAAGACGATTTCCATTTCACCAACTGTACCTTTTTTTCCTTCGCCGGGTGGAATGTAGATAGGATCCGTGTTATCAGTGACCAGGTCATTGTATTGCCTGGCGAATGTTGTGGAGGGCGCAATGATCGAACCTAAAGTAATTGCAGTCATTTGCTGTAACAGGCGGCGGCGGTTAAGGTGTAATGATGTGTTCATGTTTTTTCCTGTAAAACTATCCGTCTGCAGCAGGAGAAAATAGTACAAACACGACCAGTTATATCTGCAGCATGAATTGCAGTTGCGCAGGAGCGCCTCTTACTTCTTTAGCAATTACAGATGGGTTTACGCCGGCAAAATCTTTACAATCCCTGATAAAATGCATCTGGTCAAAATAACCGCATTGGTGTGCAATATGCGTCCAGCTTAATGATGGGGAAGATTCAAACAGGCGGTAAGCTTTAGAGAAACGGATCAGCCTTGCAAAGAGTTTGGGTGGCAGGCCGATGCGCACTTTACACTGCCGTTCCAGTTGCCTGGTACTTACACAAGCTGTTGAAGCAATTTTTTCTACCGGAATTAATCCATCTGACTGTATTAATAAACTCATCGCATGATCAAAAGGTAATGCGGTTTTTAAGCTGGAAATTTTGTTCAGCAAGAATTGCTGTACCACTGTAATCATTTCATCGTAACCTTCTGTATTGAACAGTTGTTCATTTACCCGCTGCACCTGCCGGTGAAAAAAATCGGCAGTGTTGCAGGCTTCATCCACCATTTCATGCATGGGCATACCAATAAGGCGGTGCAGTCCGCCTGGTTTAAAGCCCACACGGATAACAATATGGTCATGCCCCAAAACAATATTCACTCTTTGTAGTTGCGGGCCCACAATAATGCTGTTGGGATTAATAACTGTTTTATCCGTTCCATGAATGGTGGCTGTAATTGGGGAACGCGGATAAAAGAACAGGCTTTGTTCAGGTAAAGGAGGATAAGGAATGGCAGTCATGGATACATTTTCTGCAAACTGTTCTGCAAACAGCATGATGATGTTTACTACAGGTTGCAGCAATGGATGCGGAGTATAGAATTTTAAAAACAATAGTTGCTGTTTATTTCTTATAAAAATATTCATGAAGCAGTTACCTGCATAGGAAAAAAGCGACAAGTTTATCACAATTACTGAAAAAGTGTTGACCGGTACCAGTTACTTCTGCAATACCAGTATATTTACACTTTAAACCATCAGCATGAAACAATTTTTTCTTTTCGCTTTTGTATGCATCGGCATGAGCGCCAGTGCACAAAATGATTCTTCTTTTACTATTAATGGGCAATTCACCAATGTAAAAACAGGTACCATTTATTTGACTTTATACGGTAATCCTGCCGGCCCAAAACGAGACAGCGCCGCCATTCAGCAGGACGGCAGCTTTAGTTTTAAAGGCGCTACCGCAGAACCTGCCACTGCAGTGTTCACTATTAAAGGCCGCAAAGAAGATTACCTGCAGTTTTATGCCGAAGCAGGTAAGATGATGGTAAATGGCACAGGAGATAATTTAAAAGAACTCACCATCAGCGGCAGTAAACTGAACGATGATAATAAAAAGTATAAAGACTTTATGAAACCTGCGCTGGATGCAGAAAGTAAGTTTTATGAAATCTACGACCAGGCTGCAAAAGATAAGAACCAGGCAAAGATGGATAGTTTGGATGAAGCCGAAGATAATATTACCAACCTGAAAAGAAAGTATGCCGGAGATTTTGTAAAAGCTAATCCCTCATCCATCCGCAGTGCCATGGCCATTGCTGAAAATTTTGGCTATTATGCTGAAGCAACTGATGTAGCGCCATTGTACAATGCGCTTAATGAAAAAGTAAAAAATTCCAAATCAGGTAAGAATGTTAAGGCGATGATTGATGCGTATCAATCTATCGCAGTGGGGCAAATGATGCCGGACATTACTCAAAAAGATACACTGGATCACGACTTCAGCCTGTCTTCTTTAAAAGGCAAATTTGTTTTGGTGGATTTCTGGGCCAGTTGGTGCGGACCATGCCGTAAGGAAAACCCCAATATTGTAAAAGCATACCAGGCCTATAAAGGCAAGGGCTTCGATATTTTTGGCGTATCATACGATAATGAAAAGACAAGGACAAAATGGAAAGCTGCGATTGTAAGTGATGGTTTGGCCTGGAACCAGGTGAGTGATTTGAAAGGCTGGCAAAACGCAACCTCCGATCAATTTTATATCAAAGCCATCCCTGCAAATATTCTGCTGGATAAGCAAGGACGCATTATTGCCAAAAACCTGTTCGGTAAAAAGCTGACGGATAAGCTGGCGGAGATTATGCCGTGAGGTTTAGGTAGATAAGTAAATAAGTAAATAAAGTATATAGGTATATAAAGTGCTGAGGCGTTTTCTTTTTATGTTATCGTCTTTCCGGCAGAAAAAATGCGTAACATTTTATGTTTCCTGTGTTCCTATGTGGTCGGAGTATGTATAAAGTAGAAAAGCACATAGGTATATAAAGTAATGAGGCGTAAACACTGTGGCTTTGTGCCTTTGTGAGTAAAAAATGTTTACTAATGGAAGGGTATATGGAAAATAGTCAATTTTCATATACCCTTTTTTATATCTGTTTAAAATATGAGATGGTGCGTAATACAATTTGCTCGAATGGTTACGATGGAATAAATTTGCACACTTTTATTACAGAAACGAATAAAACTAAACCAACACTATGCGTCAAATAGCATTCAGAGAAGCCCTGAGAGAAGCCATGCAGGAAGAAATGAGGCGGGATGAAAGGGTTTTATTAATGGGGGAGGAAGTGGCCGAATATAATGGAGCCTATAAAGTAAGCCAGGGCATGCTGGATGAATTTGGCGAGAAAAGGATTATTGATACTCCAATTGCCGAACTGGGTTTTGCTGCCATTGCAGTGGGTGCTGCTCAAAATGGCCTGCGCCCCATTGTTGAATTCATGACATGGAACTTTGCTGTTTTACCTTTAGACCAAATTTTAAATACCGCTTCTAAAATGCTGGCAATGAGTGGCGGACAGGTTGGTTGCCCCATCGTATTCCGTGGCCCCAATGGCAGTGCCGGTCAGCTCGGTGCACAGCACTCTACAGCTTTTGAATCGATGTATGCCAACATTCCCGGTATAAAAGTAATCTCCGTAAGTAATCCTTACGATGCAAAGGGATTGCTGAAAAGCGCCATTCGTGACGATGATCCAATTATTTTCATGGAAAGTGAAGTGATGTACGGCGATAAAGGCGAAGTACCGGAGGAAGAATATTTACTACCTATCGGCAAATGCTTCGTGAAAAGGGAAGGAAAAGATGTCACCATAGTTTCTTTCAATAAAATGATGAAAGTGGCTTTGGGTGCAGCAGAAGAGCTGGCCAAAGAAGGCATTGAAGCGGAAGTGATTGACGTGGCCACCATCCGCCCGCTGGACTGGTTTACCATTCTTGAAAGTGTGAAAAAAACAAACAGACTGGTAATTGTTGAAGAACAATGGCCATTCGCATCAGTATCATCAGAAATCAGTTACCGTATACAAAAAGAAGGATTTGATTACCTGGATGCACCCATTCGCAGAATAACTGCTGCCGATGCACCCATGCACTATGCACCTAACCTGGTAGCAGCTTATTTACCCGATGTGCCCCGCACCGTACAACTGGTGAAAGAAGTGATGTACCTGAAAAAATAAGCACCACATATTTGGTATAAAATTAGCTGGGTAAACTGTACAGTTTACCCTTTATTTTTATGAAGAAGTTTTGGAGTAGCATTATCATTTTTACATTTTGTATTGCAGTAGCAAAGGCTCAGTCTTTACAGGCAAGCGTTTTTGCAGGCTTCAGCAATTACCAGGGCGACCTGCAGGACAAACGTTTTACCCTCAACCAATCCCACCCGGCAGTTGGTGTGGGTTTGGTATACGACATCACGCCGCAATTGCATGCAAGGGCCAATGTAACTTTTGGCAAGATCAGCGGTGCTGACAGGGCAACACCCAAAAATGCATCCCGCAACCTGAGTTTTTCTTCACCCATCACAGATGTTCATCTTGGCCTGGAATACAGCATACTCAATCCTGAAGATTTTTGGCTGTCGCCTTATGTTTTTGCAGGCGTTAGTTATTTTCATTTTAATCCATCAGCAATAGATTCAGCAGGCCAGAAAGTATACCTGCAACCATTGAGTACAGAAGGCCAGGGATTTTATCAAAACCGGAAACCGTACCAGCTCAATCAATGGGCCATTCCTTTTGGTGGCGGTATAAAAGTTACGCTAACAGATCATATTACTGTTGCGTATGAAATTGGACTGCGCAAAACCAATACCGATTACCTGGATGATGTGAGTACCACTTATGTAGATCAAAACCTGTTGTTGCAGCATCGTGGACAGGAGGCTGTAAATATGGCTTTCAGGGGTGGTGAATTAAAAAATGGGGCCACTTATCCTGCTGATGGCACGCCCCGTGGCAGCGCTAAAAATAAGGATTGGTATTATTTCTCAGGCATCAATTTAATTATTCGGATAGCCGATACTGGTAGTGAAAGCAGGTCTGGCCGCAGGTACAAAACCGGCTGCCCGGCAAATATGTTTTAAGGGAGTCTTCACAATTTTTTTTAAAACGAAGTGTGTAATTAAGAGTATCATTACATCCCATACTGATACTAAAACCCACATTATGAAACACACTGCTATCTTCCTGGCTTTTGCATTGGCCATCGTCTCCTGTTCCAACAGTAAAAAAACAACTACAGCAACACCCGTTGAAACAACTGCTGCAGCAGCAACGGGAACTGAAAATGGTTTGTCATACGACAATGCCGTTGTCATCAATGAAAAAAATGAAACAGCTGGTGTGCATGCAGAATATGAATGGTTGAAAAAAAATTACCCGGGCTACCAGGTAAAATCGCAAGCATTATCCACACACAACGGCAAGCCTTATGATATTTTGAATATCGTTACGGCAGATGGTGCAGAGAAGAAAATTTATTTTAACATCAGTAAGTTTTTCGGAAAGTTTTGAGGGATCGCCGCAGATGTGCAGGTTGGACATGGTCTGACGTCCCGTCTGACCATGATAGGTTGTTTTTTCTCACAGAGCCACAAAGTCACAGACAAAAATCTGTGCTCAGCAGCAGCATCCGCGTCATCTGCGTTCCCATCAATTTCTGTTTCTGATTATTTTGCCGCAGATGTGCAGGTTGGATATGGTCTGACGTCCCGTCTGACCATGATGGGTAGTTTTTCTCACAAAGCCACCAAATCTCAGAAAAAAATCTATGCTCAGCAGCATCATCCGCGTCATCTGCGTTCCCATCAATTCCTGTTTCTGATTATTTTGCCGCAGATGCGCAGATTGAACATGGTCTGACGTTCCGTCTGCCCATGATAGGTTGTTTTTTCTCACAAAGCCACCAAGTCACAGAAAAAAATCTGTGCTCAGCAGCAGCATCCGCGTCATCTGCGTTCCCATCCACCCACAATTGATCATACTCAAAACATTGCTCATAGAGGCACAAAGCAACAGCTTCTACCCTTAATTACTTCATATACCTATTACTTACTCTAATCCCAGAGGCACATAGAAAACATAGAATGCTGCGCTGTTTTTTTGCCGGAAAGACGGTAAGGCAGAAAGGAAACGCTTCAACACTTTCTATACCAATATACTTTATTTACTTTTTTGCTTATACACAACAGGAAAAAGAAAAATCAGTGTTCATCCGTCGTATCCGCATCATCTGCGTTCCCATCCATACTACATTTTGAGTATATGCCCCACAACAGGTAACCGTTACATTTGGTTATGCCTTACAAAACCCTGTTTAAAACCGGTATATGCGCTGTCATAATATGCCTGCTGGCAAGTTGTGCAGGTTTAAAATCTGCACAGCTAACCGCAGTGGAAAAATATACAGTTGTCACAAAAGGAGTGTCAGCCATTCCGCCGGATATGTACAGCAGGGTTTATCAACTGCGTTCCCAAACACAAACATTACAGTTAAGCGGTGTTATAGCCACTAATGAAATGGCCCAGGAAAGTATTAATGCTTTATCCAGCGACCTGCAGGATAAACTGAAATTCCTGGATATGGTGGATTCATTTGCCTATGCGTACCGTATAGTAGGCAACTATGCCGACCTCGTGCATTGCCTCATCAGTGAATCTTACTTAAAAAATTTCACCAAAAATAAAAATGAGTGGCAACATAATTTTGATGGGCTTGTAACCACATACAACGCTGCCTGCGTAAACCGTATACCGCAATCAACACAAATACCATCTTCTGTAGGCAGTATTGCGGCCAATATTATTAATGAAATGGGGGCGGCGAAAATTAAATACCTGCAAAAAAAATATTTACGCAATGCCATCAGTACTGCACGCAGTCCGTTTGAGGGCATCTGTGATGATTTCCTGAATACCGATATTCCGAAAATTCAAAAGGAATTGACATCATTGCCTGTTTTTATTGATGAAAACTTTAAAGATTTTCTCAACAACGAAAGGGCTTATGAAAATAAACAGGGCAACAATCCGTATAATTATTACAAATATTACCTGCCCATTTACCTGAACTGGCAGGTGCAGTTAAGGGAACTGAATGAATTGATCAGTAAACTGCAGGTATGCATCCGCAGCCTGCGGGAATCGTATGGCATACTTGACGACTATGTAAATGAAGCCAACCCGTCCAGGCAAATTCCGCCTGCCATTGTGCAACTGGAAACGAATTATGATGGGTTGGTAAACACCATTGCCAAATTTGGCGATGCCAGAGAAAGATTATTTAAAATCACCTATTAATTTACCCGATATGAAATGGCATTTTACAGTATGGCGGTTCCCGTTTATTGTGGCAGCAGGGTTTGTACTAATGGTTAATTCCTGCACCAGTAATACTGCTGACACCAATGCACCCAATGCAAGCACCGTTGATGATACAACGCATTATGCGGGGCAGGATCAAACCGGTAATGAAGCAGGTAACAAAGCCCTGAATGGCCCGGTAGGCAACGAAGATGCCGCAGCAAAGGAAGAAAGAAGAAAGATGATTTTGATGCAGATTGATTCCACCTATAACGCCATTGCATTACTGGATGATGCCAAAAACGAAATGACATCATTATCTCCCGATGCACTGAGTGGTGCAGAACGCAACAAAAAATCCAAAGCCATATTCAGCATCAACCTGATACAGAATGAACTTACAAGAGCGCTGGATGCTTCTATACTTGCCAACCTGAAAATTAAAACGGATGAGCTGGCAGGCATCACTGCAGAAATGGAAAAGAATGTGGAGCACCTGCAAAAAGTTACTGAAAAACTGAACAAAGCCACCGTTTGTATTGGCAGGCTTACCAACCTGCTGGCAATGGGCCTGAGCAAAGGCATTATTAAACCCATAACACCCAGGGGCAAACAGGCTGAAGTAACAGCAGCAGCCACTACCGCCAACTAATACACTATTTATGCCAGGCTTTAAACCGGGCTATCAGTTTTTGTAATTCCTGCTGGCTATCTAAGCGTTTATTAATGGCATTAAGCACATACCGGGATATCACCCAGTTCATAGCATACCGCATCGTGTCATTCTTTACATACAGCGATATCTTGGTAAAATGATCATTATCCGGGTATAAGCTATTGATATAACTTTTCAGGCGCAAATCATTTACCGATGTTTGTGTATCGTAAGCGCCGAGTAAAGTTTTGAACGGGGCAGCAAGGTCATTTGTTAAAGGGTTTACCGCTTTCAGCGTAATATCATCAATATTTTCATTGGTGATGTGCATTACATTAAATTCCAGCTTTTGCCTGTTCTTAATAGCGGTATCCTCTGCAATATACTTTTGCAGGTTCAGCATCATTTCCAGTACAACGCCTGAACCAGAATTATCAAAATATCCTCCATCAACAAAATAGTTCGGTTCGTATTTACAGGTATCGCATTGTTGAAAATCAATGCGGCCCGCCGGGCTCAGGTAAGGAAAGCTAGCGCCTAAAACCACGCCGGTACTCAGTTTCATATCTTCTCCGGGTTTAAGTAAACCCAGCACATCTATGCGGTTATTAAACACAGAATCGGAGATGAGGATATTACTGATCACACCGGGGCTGCCATCCTGCATGCGGGTGGTGTTGATGCAGATGATGGGGAGGTGATAAGGTGTATTTTTCTGGGTGATGATCCTTGAAAATGGTACCGCAAAACTGTCGTATAAAAAATTCTTTTCGCCGGAGGCCTGCTCAATGGACAAAGAGAGAGCAGAAGCCCGGTCATTCACATTATACAGGGTGATGAGGTTCCTGAAAACATCGGGCCCTAAAGTGCGTGCAAGCGTATACGTTAAGAAATCTGATTTAAGAAATGATGAACAGGTTTGCCAGAAAGCATTGGGCGCAGTATTTGTTTTAAGTAAATTATCCCGGCTGCGCAGGGCAGAAAAAAAGGTGGCGTTGCCCACACTGCCTCCCGAGGCGCCGCTCATGCAAAAAAGGTGATTGGCAAAATCGCCATGCGTTTCATCTTCAAAACGGGATAACACTGAAGCTGTCCAGTAGCCGGAACGTGAAGCACCGCCATTGGCCAGTACAAAATACATAGGCACATGCTGCACACTGTCATTCATCAATTGCTGCTGAATTTCAGGCCTGTTCACCCATTCATGAAAATACTCTTTTAAAGTTTGCCTTTTTTCAAAGCTGGTGCCATTATCATTTTTCACCAGCCGGGTATAATGCGGCTCAACAAAATAACCGATGATGAACGATAAGGTTATGAGCAACAGGTGCATATTGAACCTTAGTACAATAGATACAATGGTAATCAGGTTGCCAATGAATAATAATATGCCAAATGCCAGGAATATAAAAGGGAAGGGGCCCATCCAGGTGGAAAATTTCACAGAAAGAATAGCCGTGATATAAACCACCGTACTTACCACACCAATGATTGAAAAGGCCTGGAAATAGCGCCTGTCTTCTTTGTCTGTAACCAGCCGCCACAACTTCCTGTACACAGGAATACTTTTGTTATTGAACTCATATTTCTCAATATTAAGAGAAGAATAATGGCCCAATGCGTCTATGATATTCCGGCGTATGAGCACAAACAAAACAAAAGACACCTGGTAAAACATCAGCAGGATGATCAATCCCCAAACCCACCGGTAAAATACTTCTGTTAATGTTAATGCAAAGAGTACTCCGTAATTAATAAACCTAACGGTATTCCAGAAACGAAGACGCTTTTCCAGCGGAAGATTTTCACGGGCAAGAAAACGGTTGCTGGCCTGGTAAATGAGAAAGTACCAGCTGAAACTGAAAAATAAAAGGATTAAACATGTTCTGCGGGAAAGCCTGGGCGCATCGGGATAATACAACTGAAAAAAAGCCAGGATGATAATAGTTATGCAACTGAACGCCAGCATCCTTGGTCCCTGTATGCGCAGGGTTTGCCACATCAGGTGTTTATCACTATCCTGCAGTTCTTTTGCCTTGGCCACCATACGGGTGGTATACCAGGTGGTAACCACCCAAAAAATCAACGCAATTAAAAAAAGCCCGAATACCTTGCGGTTCTCGAGCGTGATGATCATAATGTCTTTGCCCTGGCTCAGCGTCCAGAAGGCCAGGTAAGCAAGTACAATAAAAAGAATAGCAGGGAAGAAGAGCCATGCTGCCCTTACAAAATACCGCCAGAAATCTCCCACAAATAAATCCCTGTAATGAATGACCTTTTTACTTTTATCAGGTGCTGCCATAGGTTTTATTTAGTTCAATACATCATTTATCCCTGTTGTTGCTGATCAGCGGCTCCGCCTGTATTGGAATGTGCCGGTGCTGATGTTGGTGTGTTGATCACCACGGCATCATCAATCTTTTTCGGTTCGTGATAGTCAATCTTTTTATTGGGTGCATCTTTCACCATCACCGTTTTCAAACCACCACGGCTGTTCATGAAAAATAGAAAACCTCCGAATGCGGCCACTGCTATACCAAGGTACATAATGATCTTGCTCAACCCGCCACCGGCTACCGGCGCATCGTACGTTAAAATAGATTTTCCAAAATTGTCTTTATCCACTTTCGCATTTGATGCAGAGGAGGGCAGCATGATTTTCATAGACTGCCCAAGGTCCTGGTCTACCAATAAAAACTGGTTATCCGTAATCTTGGTAATGTCCGGATCTTTTTGATCGAGTTCTGCCACCCACTTTCCATTTTCATTCACTTTTAAAAAGCCCTGTATTTTAAATTTGCTGATGGAAGTGCGGTCCTGGTCTACAGTGCTGATATTAAAATCGGTAAGTTCATATTTGGGATACGCTCTTTTCCATTGATTTTTTAAAACGGAAGGGTCAACACCATGCGTGGTTTTCAAATCATCCCATAAGGAAGCATTGTATTTTACAGTTACCGTCATGGCAGCATCGCCTTTTTCATCAGCGGCCAGTTCAAGCGTCATTTTATACGGTTTTGAATTTTCCTGTGCGGTAACCTGCATTCCCGAAAAAACAAGTGCAGCTGCAAACAAATAATATTTTAATGCTGGAATTTTCATGTTTCTTTTTTTTCTGTTGAATAAGGTGGTTTATTGAAGGGTGTTCAATATAGTCGATATGGTTTGATGGTAGGTGGTACCGGTATTCATATTGGCACCCACAGCAATACCCACAACACCACTGCCCGTAGCTTTAAAGGCCGCCATCCAGGTAATACCCGCATTGCCTGAAGTGGTTTGGCCGTTGTATACAGTATAACCTCTTGCCTGGCCTGTACTCTGGTATTGCAGGCTGTAACCAAACTGGTTTACCCAGCGGTTAATGCTTACCAGGGCCTGTTCAGGGTTATTATAACCGGGGAAACTGTATACTTCAACATCTGCATTATTATTTTTATTGGCAAATACATAGCGGCTTTGCGGTACAGTGTATTGAGAGCGGGGTACCTGGTGCCAGCTGGATGGCATAGCAAAAGTTACCACATCCTGCACCATGCGGTAGCCATTGGGCAAATTGCCCCCGCCACCATTACCGCCACCACCATTTTCATCGCCTCCGTCATTACCACCACCGTTGCCACCATTATCTACATTACCGCCGCCATTTACACCATTATTGTTTTGTACGTTGATCTGTGCATTTTGCGGGTCAAAACTGCGGGCTATCTCATCAATCTTCTGGCGCAAAAAATTATCATCTTTCAATTCCATGGCTACTGCACCGGCCTTCTGGCATTCCCTGATATTGATCACGCTGCAACCACCGCTGCCGGTTGATAATTTCGGCCAGTATTCACCCAATTCTTTCATACCAGCCTTAAATGCCTCTTCAGGATTGGAGCGGCCGCCCAAACCTTCACCACCAATGGCGGTACTTTCTATTGCATAATGGTAACCATTCAGGTAAAAGCCGGGGAAGGCATGGCCGGGTACTAAAAATATTTCCGCATCCATTCCTTCGCAGGCCATAATACTGGCATACAATAATGATAATTCAATACACAAGCCTGTTTTACCGGTTATAACCTCACGGGGCAGACGAATATCCTGTACAATCGATTTGGTATCGCTGATGCTTTCCGGTACGCCACTGGTACCGCTGTACACCATGTGGCTTACCAATGTGGCATAATAAATGCCCTGTACAAAACGGATGGCATCTTCTGGTTTGTTGGATACAGAAGCCTGGTCGCCCTTCAACACTTTTTCCTGTATTTGCTGGGTTAAATATTTAATGATGGGGTCATTGGGTGTAACCAGGCAGGAGAGCAATGGCATATTGTCAAAATACTCTGCTGAAGTTCTTATCTCATCTCCATTCATAAAATTATACATGAATGCATTCCTGCTTCTTACCGGGATAGGAAAACTGTTCTCTGATGTTTTAATATTACTGCCCTTTACTATGGTCTTCACCGTTTCCCTGGAGTCAGTCATCTTATCAACAATTTTATCAGGGAAACTGGGGTAGCAGTTTACTACATAAGACTGTCCGGGTTCGATAACAGGGATTTTTTCAGCAACGGTATTATCAATAAAATTGCTCACGCTGTACGATACTTCCACATTTTTTGCAGGCCTGTCGCTGGTGTTTTTAATTACCATTTTAAACAGGCTGTATTTCCCGTTCAACGCATCGCTGTTGGCGTATACTTTATAAATGGAAGGCATGATCACAGGCGGGTTACTGATCTTGATGTCCAGTTCGGCCGGGGCAATCAAACCCATGATCGGCCGGTTAAACGCCATCAGTAAACCAACTGCCAATACAATAATCGGGAGAAATTTTTTCATTGTATAAGTTTTAGGTTAATAGTAAGGTAATGTTTGGGGTGAATGTATACATTGAACAGGGTATGGTAAATACTCAATTTGAAGTATATAGGAAAAGTTTTAACAAAAGGCCGGAGGTAATTGCTGCAGTGCTCCATTTATGCGCTAACTATTTTTATATATTTGTTCTGCTAAAACCAGCGCAATGAAACCTTACTCATTTATCCTGATCACGCTGTTTTTCTTATTCAATAGCTGCAGTAACCCGGACAGCCCTAAAAAGGATGCTGATAATGGTACAGTAGTGGACATTACTGAAATGCCGCTGCCCAAAGGCAAGCCCGTGGTGGATTACGAGGAAGGAACCGATGTTGCGGATAAGACCGGCCCCACAGCCATCGGCAGTTACGACAATAACACCAGTGTAAAAGATCCTGCATCCAGCGTGGTGGATGCCAGGAAGCTGACAGAAAAAGACTTGTGCAGGAGATTTAAAGACCTGCTCATCTTTCATGCCGATGATACCATGACAATAAAAAAAGCCTACCAGGTGACCCTGGAAATGGGTAAAGACCAAAAGCTGGGTGCACTCAAAGATGAAGTACTGGAAAGCGCCAATGCAAGAGATGACAAGATACACATGGACACCACGATGGAAATTGGTTCCAAAATGAGGGCCACGCTGATGGATATGAGCGGCGAAGTAACACGGGGCTTCGATATTGAACTGATAGGCGGCCCCGAAGCAGCAGAACAAAGCATTTCTGAAAAAAGAAAGCGGGCTGTATGGAACTGGAAACTGATACCACTTACCCCCGGCCAGCAGGAATTACGTTTAGCCATCAGTGTTATTGAAAAAAATGGGGAAAAGGTTACGCTGCCCACACGCCGTATTCCCATTTTGATTTATGCAGAGAAAGAAAGCTTCTTAACACAGGTGGGCAATTTTTTTAACGATGCCAATTCCAAATGGCTCATTACCGCCATTGTAATTCCTATACTCATTGCATGGTTCACCACCCGCATGCGCCACCGCCACGATGTGGCCCGTGCTAAAGCTGAAGATAAAGCCAGGCAGCAACAGGCTGCACAGCAGCAAAATCCTGAACCACCCAAAGTGTAGTTCAAGCTGCAACTTATCAATATTCCCCCCAATCTGTTTTACCTTTGCGTAAACGCAACAGATGGGCTATCAATCACTCGAACAATGTTTACTGGATCTTGAAAAGAATGGTCACTTAATCCGCATTAAAGAAGAAACCGATCCATACCTGCAAATGGCGGCCATTCATTTGCGGGTGCATGAAGCCGGCGGCCCTGCGTTATTATTTGAAAATGTAAAAGGCAGCCGCTTCAGGGCAGCATCCAATATGTTTGGTACATTAGAACGCAGCAAATTTATTTTCCGCGACAGCCTGCAGCGGGTGCAGCAACTCATCGAATTAAAGAACGACCCTGTCAATGCCATCAAACATCCTGTCAAAAACTTCACTGCACTGATGGCTGCCATGAAAGCATTGCCATTAAAAAATCCCCTGCGCAAACCGGTGGTATACCAGGAAATTGCCATTGCTGATATACCGCAAATCCATCACTGGAAAATGGATGGCGGCGCTTTTGTTACGTTGCCACAAGTGTATACCGAAGACGTGGAGCAACCCGGCATCATGCACGCCAACCTGGGCATGTACCGCATACAACTCTCCGGCAACCATTATATTCCCAATAAAGAAGTGGGACTGCATTACCAACTGCACCGCGGTATTGGTGTGCATCAAACCAAAGCCAATAATAAAGGACAGTCATTAAAAGTAAGTGTATTTGCAGGCGGGCCACCAGCCCATACCGTAGCTGCTGTTATGCCACTGCCGGAAGGTATTAGTGAAATGACTTTTGCAGGCGTATTGGGCAACCGCCGTTTCAGGTATACGTACCAGGATGGATATTGCATCAGCACCGATGCAGATTTTGTGATTACGGGGGAAGTGTATCCCGGGGAAAACAAACCGGAAGGGCCGTTTGGAGATCATTTGGGTTATTACAGTTTAACGCACGATTTTCCATTGATGAAAGTGCATAAAGTATTCGCCAGACAAAATGCCATCTGGCCGTTTACCGTGGTGGGTCGTCCGCCGCAGGAAGATACCAGCTTTGGCCAGCTCATTCACGAAATGGCCGGCAGCGCCATCAAAGAAGAAATTCCGGGGGTGAAAGAAGTGCACGCCGTTGATGCATCTGGCGTACATCCTTTACTGTTAGCTGTTGGCAGCGAGCGTTACACTCCGTATGCTCCGGCAAAACAACCTGCGGAAATACTTACTATCGCCAACCATATTTTAGGCACCGGGCAACTGAGCCTTGCTAAATTTTTATTTATTACGGCCGATGATAACAACAAGATCAATGCCCATGACATCAGGCCATATTTTCAGTTTGTGCTGGAACGTATCAACACTGCCCGTGATATTCATTTTTATACCAACACCACTATTGATACACTGGATTACTCCGGTACAGGTTTAAACAGCGGCAGTAAAGTGGTATTTGCTGCTTGTGGCGACCCTGTAAGAGCACTGGCAACTGCTGCTCCCGCATGTTTGACATCTTTACAGCAATTTGAAAATGCCCAGCCCGTTATGCCCGGCATTGTTGCCATACAGGCTAAAACCTTCCAGGATTATGCTGCTGCTGAAAAGGAAATGAAAGTATTGAATACACAATTGCAAGCACACCTGGATGATTTAAATGGTATTGTTGCAATCGTGATTTGTAACGACAGTAACTTTGTTGCCCACACGCTGAACAATTTTTTATGGGTAACTTTTACCCGTTGCAATCCCAGCCATGACATTTATGGTATTGACAGTTTTATTCAGCATAAACATTGGGGATGTAATGGGCCGGTAGTATTTGATGCACGCATGAAACCACATCATGCACCACCAGTGGAGAAAGACCCTGCAGTGGAAAAAAGCATTGACCACTTATTTGAAAAGGGGGGAAGTTTGTACGGTGTTTTATAAACTGCGCCTGATCAATTACAATTTCCTGATCACGATCTTCTCTGTATACTCACCCAGTACATCATTAAAAAACTTTTTAGTATCGGCAAATTTAGCCGCCGGAATTTTATATTGATCCAGTTCCAGCCGGGCAACACTGGTTATGGTTTTTTGCGTTTCATCATACTGGTAGGTGCTTTTGAAACTGCCATATTCAAATTTCAGGTCTTTGGTTTTGGGTAAGGTTTCCAACCCATAACCTTCCGGTAAAACATAAACAGTGGTATCTGTTTTAATAAAGGGCGTTTCAAAATAGTAATCTTGTGTGCGGTTTTCTGCTTTGGGCAAGGCAGAGCGCCAGAGTTTATAAATACGTGGGCTCAGGAATTTTTTATTACCGGCTGAAAACTCAGGCACTTTTTCTATCAGCAATTGAATTTTTACCGGTGCCAGTTTATTTTCTTTTTCATAATTCACACTGAAATCATCGGGCTGCAGAAAACCGTAATAGTCCACCAGTAATTTTTTCTGGTCATCTTTTTTCTGGTCGAACATATACCACAGCATATCCTGCCGGTATTCACCGGTGGTTCGCAATTCAACTGAGGCATCGCCGGAGCCATCATCCTGCAATTTCACTATGGTATGACAATTGAATAGATTTTCTGACGCTTTACTTTTTGGCGTTGGCACCAGCACGCCGCCATCCTGTGTAATTAAAAGCGCATTCCTGTTTTCCGTAAAATTGCCCAGCACACCAAAATCATTAATGGTGCTGGTACATTCCAGCCAAACAGAATCCTTTTGCATAGGTACGCAAAGGATCATGTGGTTAAACCCATTTTTCGAAAAGTCAGGATCAACCGGCGCACTGTTGTAATTGGAATTGATCAATGCCAGATTACTTTTTATGCCAACAGCATCCAGGCAGGCACGCATATAATTGCTTAGCGCTTTACAATCGCCGTACTTTTTTTTGTCTACAAAATTGGCATCAAAAGGTTTGTATCCGCCAATACCCAATTGTATACTTACATACCGGAAATTATTCTGCAGGTAACTGTACAGTGCCCTGATCTTTTCTTTATCATCTGTAATATCTTTCACCATATTCCTGAAAAAAACTTTCCTGTCTTCAGGCAGGTTCATCACATTTACCAAAAGCTGGTTATACCAGGTGCCAAAACTTTTCCAGCTGCTCATATCTCCATCATAATCATCAATTGAAAATTTTGAGGGTGCCAGTTCAATTCTCGGGTAACGGCTTCTCCTGTTAACACTGCCTTCCTCATCTTCAAATGCAGCGAGGCTGTTTACCGTCCAGGTATACACTTTATTTTTACCATCATTAGCTGTATCGGGTTTTAATGCACAATGACGGGCTTTATAACGCAGGTCAAGATCTTCCGGCATTCTTGCAGTGAACACGGCATGCTGTACAGACTGGTTGGCCTGCTGAATATCAAAATCATCATATTGCAGCATGCCATCGTACTTAATTTCAAAATCCTGCTGAACTGTAATGGGATAATCGGGTGCAGGAGGGTCCAGATAATATATTTTTCCACTTGGTACAAGATCGCTCATATTGGCCTGCTTGCCCAAATCGGAACTGCTGTATCTTTTGATTGATTTACCATTTGCATCGAACAATTGCATGGAAAAACTTTCCAGCGACTGGAACTGGTCTGAATATGCCCGAAACCGCAACTCATCTTTACCGGCTTCATCCAGTACGGTTATCACCTGGTGTATTCTTGTTATTGCCTTGCCTGCATTTTTTACTACAAACTCAATCTGCTGCTCACGCACTACAGAATGGGCATTTTTTTTCATCGCTTCAGGAATGGATGCCGCATCCAGCCCGCTTTGTGCATGCGCTGCAGTAATGGTTATTAATCCGGCGATGAGACCAATCAATTTTTTCATGGGGTTGTTTTCTTTTTAATGACAATCTGCTCGTTCAGTTTGTCAAATAATTTTTTATAAAACTCTTTAAATTCTGCGTAATAAGAAACAGGGTAAAAACTTCGTTTAAACTCCACTGTTATTCTCACATTCAGCAAATTATCTTCTGCCTGCATGCTGCGGGTAAAGATGATGCTGGTATCCGGCATAATCATTGAAATATTTTCCGGCAACGTTTCAAATGCATAATCTGCAGGAATGGTATAATTGCCAAAAAGAGTATAATCCTGCAGGAAACCAAAATCCACATCAGCAGTTCTTTCATCGGCTACAAACGGATTTTTATCCAGGTCTGAAAAAAGATTGGTGGTAAAATATTTATACTCGCCGGATGAATTGAGTGCAGTGATAAATTTTGCTTTTTGTTCCAGCGGCAGGGAATCGGCATCCAGGTTATTTACCTCAAGGCCATCAATTTTTACAGCGGTAAAGGGTTGGGTAAAATATTCCTTCTTAAAGTCGTCTTTGTTTTTTATCCAGGTTTCACTGTGTTGTTTGCGGGCATAATCATAACAATTCACCAAAGCATCGCCTTTCATGGTTCCGTTATCATCCACTTCGCCGCGTATGGCTGCCATCACTTTATACTTGTGCTTATTGTCAATGATCTCCAGCCATTTTCCATCTTCACCCTCTACAATAAAACCCTGTGTATTAACAATGCTTTCAGGGGTGAGTTTGTAATTGCTTACTTTATCCGTAGCATCAAGCACATAATATTTTGTGCCCAGGTTTACGTAAGCCATTACGGTGTTGAATTGCGTTATAAAAGGATTGAATTTATTTATCAACCCATTTTCCCTGGTGCTCACCAGAATTGGGGCGGCATGCACACCTGCCTTATTCAGCAATACCACCAGCAGCAGGTTAATATCACCACTGCTGCCGGTTTTTTTTGTGAACGTATTAGAAATGCCGTTTAAAGAATAAATACTTTCATCCTCATCCCATGTCATACTTTTCCGTAGTGTATTGTAAATGAATTTCATTTTACTCTCCGGGTCTGTATATTGTTCAGCTTCCTGCAGCATACCATTCGCTTGTGTGGGCGCCCATTCCAGTTGTTTGCCAAAGTCATCATCTTTCATCAGGCTTTTGATGACATCGCTCCAGCTTGTACGTACATCCACAATTTTGCTGTCGCCATAGTTAATTCTTGACAGCTGGAATTCTATTCTTTGCTGGTAATCTCTTGGCGATCCCATAAAAGGTTCGTCACGTAAACCAATCAGGTTGCGCATTACAAAATTCTTTTTCAATACAGTTGTGCTCAGCGATCCTTCGTTGGTGGCAATAATATCTTCTTTAGTATCGGCAGTAACATCTATATGATCAAATACCGTGGGGTTGGTGGAAAAATCATAGATCATGGGTACATTAATTTGATACTCACTGTAACGGGTGGGAATTTTTTCCTGGAAGTACCAGGTTTTCATATTCTGGTCTGTACGGCGTTCCATTTTGTATTTGTATTCAATGATGCTGCCCACCTTTACATCGGGAAAAGCAATGACCATTTTGCTGAAATATTTGTTGATGCGTTTTGTATAAACTGAGCTTTTACTTACATCGGTAACTTTTATATTTCCTGCTTCGTCAAGATTAATGGTGCAGGCATCCAGTTTTAATATTTGTTCTTCATTATTATGATCGTAATAGGGGATGGAAATATTGGCATAGCTGATGCCGCCTTCCTTTAGAATCTTAATGCGTTCCCTTTTTTCATAAATGGTATTCAGGAAAGAAATGCCGGGCACGCCTCTGTCATAATAAAGGTTTCCCCAGTCAAACAACCTTTCAGCAGCAGCGCCTTTATCAAAATCACAATCTGTCATTTCAAGATCGGCCTTATCTGCTTTGCCAAAAGCGGGCAGGTTTTTTTGTGCATGCGCAGCAATGGATAATAGTGCAAGAAGGAAGATGGTTATGGTGTGTTTCATCTTAAAGGATTAGGTATAGTATAAATCAGTTCGTTTTTTTGTAAACAAATTGCTCATTCATCAACTCATACATCTTTTTATAGAACTCCTTGAAATAGTCGTAGTCGCTTACCATATAAAATGGCCGTTTGAATTCCAGGGTATATCTTACTGAAAGCACGTTATCTGATGTTCCGCAACTGCGGGTAAAGATAATACTCGTATCGGGCATAATCATCCTGGTGTTTTTGGGTAAGGCATCAAACTGGCAATTATTCGGGATAATAAAATTTCCTACGATGGTATATTTTTGGTTGGCGCCGAAAAAGATATCAGAAAAACGCTCGTCGGCAATGAATGGGTTTTTATCGAAACCCGAAAAAAGGTTCCCGGAAAAATAATTGTAATCGCCGGAACTGTTTACTTTCTTTTTAAAACTGAAATGCTGCACCAATGGCAATGAGTCAACATTTTCATTGGCAAATTCAAGATTATCCACCTGCACATCGGTACCAGACTGGTTGAGCCATGCATCAATAAAATGCGGTTTGCCCTTTTTAACATCATCCATTCTTACAGTACGGCTGTAACCTTCAGCAGTTACGTCCCCGGTTCCTTCTATTTCGCCTTTATCTGTTATGGTGCCGCTGATGATGCTGGTAGTGTTGTACAATTGATCGGGGTTCCATAAAGTGGTCCATCCCCATTGAAACGTTTCCAGTTTTTCAATAACCAGGCCTTCCGTATTCAATACAGAATAAGGAATGAGGTTTGGCGGAGTAATTTTATCTGTTGCATCCAGCACGTAGGCTTTATCGTTAATGGTTACAAAGGCCATTACTTTATCAAACTGGTAGTAACCGGCAATACTGGTGTTTACCCTTCCGTTTTCCCTGGTGCTTACTAATACAGGATGGGCTTCCAGCCCGGCATCTTTCAGCAGGTTCACCAATATCAGGTTGATTTCGCCCGATGTACCTTTTTTATTTTTCCATGCTGCTTTCACACCATCCGTAGCCCAAATGCCCCAGGTATTATCCCACTGCATATTCTTTCTTACATAATCATGAATGATCACCATTCGCCGGTAAGCGTCTTTAACATCGGCCAGCAGCGCATCCAGGTCGCTGGTACGTGGAATATTTTTTTTCAGCTGCACACCAAAATCATCATCTTCCATCAAAGTTTTAATAACGTTGAGCCAGTTTCTCACCAGGCTTTTCCGCGGTTGTCCGGGAAAATCCACGGCAATCATCATCGGCCTTAGTTTCTCTAAGTAATCTTCATCGCAGCTGATATAAGCTTCATCGCGTAAAGCCGGTATATTCTCCAGCGAAAAAGTTTTGATGTTCCGGTTCGATTTCTGGCGTTCATTCATGTTCACCCTGAATGAACCCTGCGGAACGGCAGATATCACCAGTTCATTGGGAAAGTCTAACGTATAGCTGCTGTAAATTACAGGAATGGAGCGCTGAAAATACCACACATCCACAGCATTAAGGTCAGTAGCTTCGTCTTTATATTTATACTCAATCACACTGCCGGCTTTTACTTCGGGGAAAGTAAATATTACTTCTGAAAAACGGTTATTAACCTTTTTATTATAGATGGCATCCTTCTCCACTTTAGTAAAAACAATATTGCCCGATGCATCGAGGTTGGCGGTTTGTGCCTCCGTCAGTTTCACATCTTCCACATTTCTTTCGTTCAGGTAACGGATACGGATATTGGCCCTGTCTGTACCTTTTGTATTTAATATTTTGATGCGTACATGCCGTTCAAGAACGGTTTTAACCGGGCTGTACGGATTGTTCAGGTTCAGTTCGCAATACACTTCTGCCACATCAAACAAAACCACCGCTTCAGCCTTCTTGTCGAAATCACAATCTTTCATTTCCATTTCAGATTTGTCGATTTTGCCAAATGCCGGAATTTGTTTTTGTGCCTGGAGTTTTAAAGAGAATAGAATGAGGGTTACGATCAGTGCTTTTTTCGATTTCATAATGGTAGTTACTTGCTGGTTATATAATCTAAAATAAATATTTTTAAGCAAACTCAGGTATCTTGTACTAATTTTATTGAAAAAAAAATGAGGTTAAGAAGCGGATATCTCCTTTGGGCAATTCTTTTTTGTTCATCCTGCACAGCACAAAATTCCCGTACTGCATTTGCCACCAACAGCAACAACAACACGCTGTTATGGGAAATTACCGGCAAACAACTTACCCATGCCAGTTACCTGTTCGGCACTTTTCATATTATTTGTAAAGAAGACATTCCTTTTGGGCCGCAACTGAAAAAGGCTGTGGCCAATGTGCAGGAAGTTTATATGGAGCTGGATATGGACGACCCCAATACCACTTTAGGGGCTATACGACTGATGAAGATGCGGGGTGATACATCTTTACGTGACCTGTTTACCGATGCAGAATACCAAAGGATCAACAGCTTTTTTACAGATACCTTAAAAATGCCCATCATACTGTTTCAAAAAATGAAACCCTTTTTCCTGGAAGCATTGTTATACCCGCAGATGCTGCCGTGCAAAGCCACCAGCGGGGTGGAAGAAGCGCTGATGCAACTGGCCAAAGAAAATAAAAAAGAACTGAAAGGTTTGGAGACGATGGAATTTCAGGCATCGGTATTCGACAGCATTCCGTATAAAGAACAGGCAAAGGAATTATTAAAATCCATTGACAGCCTTGATGTTTCCAAAAAGTATTTTGCCAAAATGGTCAACGTGTACAAAAAGCAGGAATTAGACAGCATGGAAACCATGTTTAACGACGACCAGTTTGGCCTGGGTGATAATGAAGATATTTTATTAGATCAAAGAAACAAAAACTGGATACAGCAACTGAACACCATTATGAAAAATGAAAGTGTATTCGTTGCCGTTGGTGCCGGGCATCTTGTTGGCCCATCGGGATTGATTGCATTGCTGCGTAAAGAAGGATATACAGTAAGGCCATTGAAGAATTAGGATTTGGGATTTATGATTTATGATTTATGATTTGGGATGTAAGAATTGAGATGCAGGATTTTGGATGTATGATTTGGAATTTGAGACAGCACCCTTTAGCATTACGGGCTTTACCCATTACCCCAATTAACTAATAAACCCATTCACCACTAACCATTCCCCACCTCACTTCACCACCACATCTTTCACCAGTTTTTCGCCCAGCGCATCGTTGATGCGTTCTATGATTTTTTCTTTTTGATACAGCAATTCATTTTTTAACGGCGCAACAGACGAACTGATGTAAAGCGTATTGTTGATGAGCTGAATTTTATCGGTGTATTTGGCAATGGTTTTGCCCATAACAGCCTCCCACACATCTTCTATACGCAGTGCCTGTATTCCGCTTTTCAACCGGCTGTTTTGTAAAAATTGCTGAATGGCATCGCCGAGAGAAATTTCGCCCATTATTGATCTATTTGATGTATATTTTATAAGAACCGGTAATCAGGTTATCGTCTGACTTTTTATCCCATATCCTGAAGTTAACAATCACAAAGTTACTTTTGTCCTTTATATCAGTGATCTTAGATTTTAATGTGATGTATTTTGCATCTGCCGGACTTACACCTGTTTGATCATAAGCCGTAAAAAGGTCTTTGGTATCCAGTATCAATTCGCCGGTGCTCAGTTCCAGTTTTTCGCTGCCGCCGGGAAATACTTTGCCGTTAATTTCCTTAAAACCGGTATTCAGGATAATCCTTAGGTTTACCTGCTGGTTAATTTCCACCTTATTGCCTGCCGGCACTCTCCGTTCATCTTCAAAAACCAGGTATGATTCTTTTATATTAAATCCCTTTGCCTCTATTTTAATACCATTGCTGTAAGGGTTGTTTACTTTTTTTGTAACAGTTTTTACAATAGTGGTTTTTTTAGTTACGGTATGCGTTGCTTTTTTTTGCTGCGCCATGGTTCCGGCTGCTATTAAACAACATACCAATGCCAGGTAAATACGATCAGGATAAAGCCTCATGCTGGTGGTTTTATTAAAATGTAAATCTAATTCAAAAAACGGTCACAATTCAATAACCTGGTAAGCAACATCCAAACTGTTGAAGGCATCTTCAAGCCGGTCCCGGTGCGTATCGGTAATAAAAACCTGGCCATCGTTCTGTTTACAAACCTGCAGCAGCAATTGCTGCATGCGGGTATCATCCAGTTTTTCAAAAACATCATCCAGAAAGAGAAGGGGGGCAAATCCCTTATTGTTCTTCAAAATATCAAACTCTGCCAGTTTTAAGGCAAACAATAAACTTTTGCGTTGCCCCTGCGAAGCGGTGCTTTTAAATGGCTGGCCATTAAGTTGCGTGGCAACATCATCTTTATGAATACCGCTGTTGGTGCGCTGCAGCAGGCAGTCTTTTTGCCGGTTAGCCAGTAATAATTTTTCAAAGCTGTTGTCGTTCAGCTGGCTTTCGTACTGCAGCGCAACGGTTTCCCTCTTACCGGAAATCTGTGCATAATACTGCTGCACTAATGGCACCAGTGTGGCGGCAAATGCTGTACGTGCGGTGTGAATATAATTGCCCGGTACCAGCAACTGTTCATCCAGCACATCCAGCAACGGCCAGTCTGATTTACCCTGTTCGGCAAAACGTTTCAGCAGGCTATTGCGCTGCTGCAGTATTTTGTTGTATTGAATCAGGTAAGAGAGATACGCAGCATCCACCTGGCTGATGACGGTATCAATAAAGCGCCTTCTTTCTTCACTGCCGCCAATAATAAGTTCCACATCATCCGGCGCCACCATCACTGCCGGAAAAGTACCAATATGCTGGCTCATCTTTTCATACAATGAACCGTTCAGCGTCAATTCTCTTTTACCCGGTCCGCGGTAAATACACACCAGCTTCTGGTCTTCATTATTTTTATTGAATTGCGCCTCAAGCCGAAAACCATCCTGTTGAAACTGCACATTTTGTGCTTCCGTACTGCTGAAATAACTTTTGGTAAAGCAGCAATAATAAACAGCATCCAGTAAATTGGTTTTACCGTGGCCATTCAAACCGCAAATGCCCACCACCCGTTCATTAAAATGGAAAGTGGAAAAGGGGTAGTTTTTAAACTGTGTGATGGCGATGGAATGTATACGCAGCATTGCGCCTGCAAGATACTGGAAAGTATGGATGCAAATAATGGCAGGTTCAGCATGCAGCATATTAAAAAATATCATGCTGCACACTATCCACAACCTGAGGAAAACTATTGGGAAACGATCTGAAAAATCAAATTTCAAAACTGGCAACCGAAATCCGAAATCCCTTATCTTTGCCGCCTAAAATTTAAATACCTTGGCAACAAAGTTTTCTAAAGAAACTTATTTATACTGGTACGAACTGATGCTGTTATTACGCCGGTTCGAAGAAAAGACCGGTCAATTGTATGGCATGCAGAAAATCCGTGGCTTTTGTCACCTGTACATCGGCCAGGAAGCTGTTGCAGCGGGCTGTATGACCGCCACTAATCCCGAAGATAAATTTATTACCGCTTACCGTTGCCATGGATTGGCCATTGCAAAAGGCGTTACCCCAAAATCTGCCATGGCTGAATTGTATGGTAAAGCTACCGGTTGCAGTAAAGGTAAAGGAGGCAGTATGCACTTGTTTGGTGTTGAAGTAGGTTTCTTTGGCGGCCACGGTATTGTGGGTGCACAAATTGGAACTGGTGCCGGGCTGGCCTTTGCTGAAAAATATAAAGGCACCAAAAACGTGGCACTTTGCTTTTTTGGTGATGGTGCTGCCCGCCAGGGTATGCTGCACGAAACCTTTAACATGGCTATGTTGTGGGATCTGCCCGTTGTTTTCATTTGCGAAAACAACCAGTATGCAATGGGAACATCTGTGGCCCGTACCAGTAAAACGCTGGACATTTATAAACTGGCCGATGCGTATGACATGCCTGCTGATGCAGTGGATGGCATGAGCCCTGAAGCTGTACACAATGCCGTTTTAAGAGCAGTGAACAGGGCCAGGGAAAAAGGCGGGCCTACATTGCTGGAGATTAAAACCTACCGGTATAAAGGCCATAGCATGAGCGACCCACAGAAATACCGCAGTAAAGATGAAGTGGAAGAATATAAAGAGAAAGACCCCATTGATCATGTGCTGAATGTATTGAAAACACAATACAGCGTATCTGATGCAGACATTGAAGTAATTAACGACCGGGTGAAGAAGGAAGTGGAAGACAGTGTGGCTTTTGCAGAAGAAAGCCCATGGCCATCTAACGACGAATTACTGAAAGATGTTTATGTACAGGAAGATTATCCTTTTATCGTTGACTAAAATTTTCACCAAATAAAAATAAACAAATAACATTTACAATGGCAGAGAAAGCAAAAGTTGCACCTGAAGACGTTAATGTAGCATTGGAAAGAGCCAAAGGTTTTTGGGCAAAGTACAGCAAACCCATTACTTATACGGGCAGTGCTGTAATTGTATTGATACTGGGTTGGTTTGCATATAAATTTCTTTACAGAGACCCTAATAATTTAAAAGCCAGCGAACAGATTTTCCCGGGCGAAAAACTGTTTGATAAAATGGTGCAGGAAGGTAACTTTCCTAAAGATACTGTGGGTATTGTATTAAATGGCGGCAACCTCGGTGATAACAAAATCACAGGCATGCTGTCTATCATAAAGAATTATGGCGGTACACCTTCAGGTAACCGTGCACAACTGATTACCGGTGCATGTTATGTACAACTGGGCCAGTTTGATAAAGCAATTCCATACTTAAAAGATTTTGAAGGCAACGGTGCTACACAGGTACAAAGCAAAGACTATACTCTGTTAGGCCATGCTTATGCTGAACAAAAAAAGAATGACGAAGCGTTGAACTACTATAAAAAAGCAGCTGATGTGCTGAATGATAAAGATGAAGAACAAAAAGTAAATGCACTTTTTCTTGCCGCCAACTTTGCCGATTATGCCGGAAAGCCAGCAGATGCAAAGGAATTGCTCAACAAACTGAAAGATAATTTTGCGTCAACATTAATGAAGCCATCATCGCCTTACGGCCCCAGCCAGAATGTAACTATGGCTGACGTAGATAAATTACTGGCGAAGCTGGGTGTGGTAAGATAGTTGCACCATCGCCAATTTCTATTTGACCGTTACGTAGTATTATCCGAAACATGTCAACCAATTCAAATAATTTATACGAAACTGCAGGCATCCAACTACCAAAGGATGCCTGTGTTGTAATTGTACGCACCGAATGGAATGCCGCCATTGTAGACAAACTGGAAGAAGGGTGCAACCGTATTCTTAGCCAGCATAACATTCACCACAAAACCATAATGGTGCCCGGTGCGTTTGAAATACCCTTTGCTATTAAGAATTATTGGGAAGCCCATAAATACAAGGACGATAAACCGCATGCATTTGTAGCATTGGGTTGTGTACTCAGGGGAGATACCCCGCATTTTGACTATGTATGCAAAGCTGTTACTGACGGAGTGGTACAATTGAACCTGAACCTGCCAGTGGCCAGTATTTTTGGTGTATTAACCGTAGATACACAACAGCAGGCCAATGAAAGAATTGGTGGCAAACATGGGCATAAAGGAGAGGAAGCTGCTGTTACTGCATTAAAAATGATTGCACTGAAAAATTCTTTTAAATGAACCCGGTAAAGATCAAATACAGGATATGCTGCGCATTTTTATTAGTGCTTGCGATGGCCTGTAATAACAATGCGTCCACCACACCGCATGCTGACAGTACCGGAAAAACTACAGATACGCTGAACAGCAACAAGGAATTGGTGAAAGTGTATAACACCCCAAAAGACTTCCTGGACACCATCTCAAAATTTCCATTTGTAAGCGCCAGCAACCATTACATAGATTCATTTACCAATCATAAACAGGGCATCAGTTTTATTGTAGATACCACCGCAAAAGAATTTGTAGTTACCGCTGGCTATAATGGGGAACAGCGTTTTGAAACTTATTATACATTTTCAGTGAACAGGCAAACAAGAACGATTACTGTGATGGACCCGGTTTCCGGCAACAGCATGACACCCGAAGCATTTGAAAAAAGCCAGCAAAAATAAATACCGCATTCATGAAAGTACAGATATTCATACCATGTTTTGTTGACCAGCTGTATCCTGAAACAGCATTCAATATGGTAAAAGTGCTGGAGAAAGCCACCTGCGAAGTGGTGTACAACACCAATCAAACCTGTTGCGGACAGCCTGCATTCAATGCCGGTTTTTGGGATGAGTCAAGAGCGGTATGCAGCAAATTTTTGAAAGATTTTGATGGTGCGGATTATATCGTTGCCCCCAGCGCCAGTTGTGTGGGGTTTGTCAGAAATTATTACAGCAAGCTGTTTGAAAATTCATCGCAGCACAACCAGGTGAAAGACTTAAGTAAACGCATATACGAATTCACTGAGTTTTTGACGGATGTTTTGAAAATTGAAAACTATGGTGCTGAACTGAATGCCAAAGCCACGTACCACGACAGCTGCGCTGCACTGAGGGAATGTAAAATTAAAGAAGGTCCGCGTAAACTGCTGGCGCATGTAAAAGGTTTACAGCTTACCGAAATGAATGATGTGGAAACCTGCTGTGGATTCGGTGGAACTTTTGCTGTGAAATTCGATACGATTTCCGCAGGAATGGCCGATCAAAAAGTACGCAATGCCATGGAAACCGGCGCAGAAATGATCATCTCCACCGACCTTAGTTGCCTGATGCATATAGATGGCTATATCAAAGGCAAAAATCTTCCCTTAAAAACTATGCACATTGCAGATGTGCTGGCCAGCGGCTGGGAATAAGCGTTTTACGCTGGTATTCTTTGAGCAGATATTCTTTCTCCAACGCTTCATTACTGCAATCAATCCAGGCAGGCCAGAATTCATTTGGCTGGATATCAATACATGAATCAATTTCCAGCCAGCCTGCAATCTCCTATATCTGCAATGGTACATGAAAGCCGGATTGTCGGCAATAGTAAATAAATTTCACTGCAACATTCTGAACCTGTTTCTTCATTTTACCGTACATGCAGAAAACCCTTTTAACATGAAACAGGTATGTTTATTCTTATTGACAGCGCTCGTTTTGAACGCCTGCAAAAACACACATTCTAACATCGTTAATAATTCTTATATCGACAGTTTATTGCAGCATAACGACAATCCAGCAACAGTAAAAGCAAACCAGGCTGACATGTTGTTCTGGAAAAACAAAATACAACCCGGAACACCAGATTATACCAACACATTGAAATATGCCGCCACCTGCATCAACGCTTTTCATTACAATGGGGATTTTGACAAGGTGCTTGAAGCAGACAGTATCCTGAACAAAACAGCAAGGGATTTTAATGGAAAAGAAGCAGCGCCTTATATGGCCATGGTGCAGCATTGTATATTGGAACACCGCTTCAACGATGCGGATTCATTTTTTACTATTGCGCAACAGATCGGCATAAAAAAATATGATAGCTGTGCCACGGCCTTCGATCTTTTTTTTGAAAGAGGACAAATAGAACTGGCAAAGCATAACCTTGCTGCCATAGCTAAACCACATGATTATGGCTACCAGTTCCGTATGAGCAAACTGATGCATTACTATGGCAACCTGGATTCTTCTATAAAAGCCATGCAGGCTGCGGTAGATAATGCTGCGACATCACCGGGTCTTCAGATGGCTGCATTGTCCAACTTGGGAGATTTATACATTCATGCAGGTGAGTTGAGCAAAGCCAATAATTGTTATATGCAGTGCCTGGACAATAACACTGCAGACTGGCACAGCCTGATGGGTATTGGCTGGATTGCACTGATGGCGGATCATAACGACAGCCTGGCGGAACATATTTTTCAATATGTAAGCACTAAAACACAATCACCTGAACCTTTATTGAAACTAATAAGCGTTGCAGAATACAGGAACGACACCGCTATGCAATACCAGTATGCAAAAGCATTTGAACAAGCAGCAACACAACGCATGTATGGCAATATGTACAACAAGTACATGATACAACTGTACACGGGCATCCTTCATCAGCCAAAGCAGGCAGAAGCGATGGCAGAACGGGAATTATTCAACCGGGCAACACCACAAACTTATGCCTGGTATGCCTGGGCATTATTGAACAATGGAAAAGATGAAAAGGCTTACGAAATATACAACACAAATGTTTCAGGCAAACCATTGGAAGCACTTGAGTTATACTATATGGGAAAATTGATGCAGCATTTTAATAAAGGATACAATGCACACAATTATTTTAAAGCGGCATTTGAAAACAAATTCGATCTTTCCCACGTAATACAAAAAGATTTGAACAGGGAATTGGAACAATAATCGACCTCAATAAAAAAATTATGCAGTTATTCGTTGTACCATCCAGTACGCTGCAACAATACCAATAAGTACCGATGCTGGAATAACTAATTGTTTCCTGTAACCAGGTTTATGACTCCACCAGCGGATGAGCAGTAAATATAAAGCAAGAATAATTGTAGCCTGCCCTAATTCCACACCAACATTAAACAATAATAAAGAACTGAAATAAGATTGTTGTGGTAATCCCAACTGGCTTAATGCACTGGCAAAGCCCATACCATGGATCAGCCCAAATAAAAACACCACGGTAAATCTTGCAGGTTTGATTTTTTCTGTAAAAATATTTTCCAATGCCACATACAAAATAGATAAGGCAATTAAAGGTTCAACAATTGCTGAAGGCAGGCTGATAATTTTGTACATCGACAGACCAAGCGTTACCGTATGTGCAACAGTAAACACTGAAGCCTGCAGCAATACATTTTTTAAGGAGGGTTGCAACAGGCATAAACTGCATACAAACAAAATGTGGTCAAATCCCAATGGAATAATATGCTCATAACCCAATTTAACATACAGCCAGGCAGTTGCTGCGGTACTCATTTTTTCCAGGTCGGTAATGATGGCATGTGCGGAAACAGAAGGCATAATAGCCAGCAGTATCAAAATGCCAAGGCATTGTTTGGTTGTAATGGTGAAATATTTTCTCATACCGGTTGGTTGTTTGGTATGATGTACGAATAAGAAAAGCGGGCGGATGTAAGCAATAAAAAAAATCCGGAGTGGTAAGCTCCGGATGCCTATAATTTATTGTCATATTACCATGGTGTAGCCAGGTAGGGGAATGTTGTTGAGAAAGCTTTATCATTGGCATCCACATGATCGTTGGTTAAACCAGGATTACTTGTACCGGTGGAACCGCCGAAGATAAGGAGCAATTCAGTATTGATCACATCATCACTCAATGCCCTTCCGGTAAGCACGTTAGTACCATCAAAGAATGTGGTGGGTGTAGTGTTGGAAGTACTTACGTTCAGTACATCTGTAGCCAGCAAACCCGTAAAGGCCGCAGCACTTTGTCCCAACGCATTCGTGGTATAACCAGGATTCAGCGCCAGCAAACGGGTTTGAAATTTTGCCTGGAAAGCGGCACTCATAGCTGAAGGCGGAGTGGTGTTAAACGCATCTTTATCAGCCGATGCGGTAACAAACACGGTATTAATTGCCGGACGGGCCATTTGATCCTGCTGATCGTAATAAACTGTTGGGGCAGGAGTGGAATCATTTTTCTTACATGACAGTACAACGGTACTGAACGTAAAACACAAAGCCGTTATTTTTATGATTGATTGCATTGTATAAAATTTATCAGGTGAATATTATATTTTCTTTTTGGTTTCCAGCCAGACATTAATGGAAGAACCGGTGGCGCCAATGAGCGATTTGGGTACTTCAACCACCACGCTCATTACGTTGGTACCCGCAAAAGTATCTGTACCGGGATTGGCAAAGGCAGTAGCTGTACCCGCCAGAATGGCTTTATACCGGTTCAGGTCGAAAAAGAAAGGATCATCCCTTGGGCCTGCAAAAACTTTAATACCGGTGGAGCCTGTGGCGGTAATCGCTGCAGTATTGTACGGTGTTACGGCAACTTCTGCAGTTACGTTACCTTCCAGTTTACTTTTGGTACCGGTGGCAGAAGGTGTAACAGGGCCGTATACCTGCATTTTTCCTGAAGTGGCGTCATACTTGCATTGAATTACGAGGTCTTCCACATTATCGCCATTTTTGTCGATGTTAAACTCCAATACGGTGTTTTCATCAAATTTAGCGGCAGCAGTAGCAGATGGGGTAAGTAAGCCCTGTGTATTGGCAACAAACACAAGGTTATTGGGGTCTGCACCTTTAAATACATAAAGATCTGTAATGTCTGAGGGCTGGTTAGTTACCGCAGGCGTATCAATATGATCGGCAGCATAGATAATACTTCCGCTGATCATCAGTACAATAATTCCTGCAGCCAGCAACAGTTTTTTCCGTTTCATGGTCAATTGTTTTGTTTTAGTAAAAAGATAAAATGCTATTTTCTGTACAGTCAATTTGTATTCACATACGGTGTAAAAACAGGTACGGTTTTAAAAAAGAAAAAATATTTTTTAAAACAATAATCCGTTCACTGGTACAGTGCAGTGCTTAATATCATAAATTCATTATCTTGCATTGATCAACTATCAACTATCAACTATC
>JAFDZS010000011.1:131244-595403 GCA_018266775.1 Bacteroidota bacterium
CATACTGGTTAGTAAAATCAGAACCTTCCATATATAGTTGGGATCAGCTTGTTGCAGAAAAACAAACCGTTTGGAGCGGTGTGCGTAACTATGCTGCCCGTATTAATTTAAGAGCTATGAAGAAAGGCGATGAAATGCTTTATTACCACAGTAATGAGGGCGTGGAAATTGTAGGTATTGCCAAAGTGGTTAAAGAAGCTTACCAGGACCCCACGACTGACAATGACCGTTGGGTGGCAGTGGATATTAAGCCGGTAAGAAAATTAAAAAAACCGGTATCGCTCGATACATTGAAAAAAGATAAACGCTTCGCTAATATGGACCTCGTTCGCCTGGGCAGGTTAAGTGTGCAAACGGTTAAAGAGGAAGAATGGAAATGGATCATGGAAATGGCAGGAGAAAAATGATTGCAGCTTAACTTCGTGGGCTGATTCCAAAAATGCTTTTCAAATTAATTCCTCTTCAGAGGAAGTCAACCTGCAAGGTTGCCTTCCTTATAAAAACAACCGCAACAATTCGTGTGAAAACTGTTACTGCTTGTTTGTTGTAAAACTTTCATTAAAGCTGTTATTACCACTTTAACAAATTTACCGGGTTACTTTTTGATGGGTTGTTGCATTATGGAATACGATGCATCCGTAATCTAATTTCTAACAACAATCAAAATCATTTTTATGTCTAAGCTTAATCCGTTTTACGGAGGTGTACTCCTGTTGCTGTTATTTTCTGCTTGCAACCAAAACAAACCTGGAGTTGATGATGACCCCATAAGTTCGCTCAACAGAAAACAAGACCAGGTGGAACTCAAAACAGATTCGCAGCAAACCTTCCAGCCGCCGTCTGCAACACTGCCACCGCAGAAACGGGCAGATACCGCAAACATCAATACATCACCTAAAACCACTGCCTATATAGACTGGGATAAAAAAATTATCAAAACCGCCAATGTAAAACTGGAGGTGAAGGACTTCAAAGCGTATAACGATAAGCTGCATCAAACCTTAAAACAGTATGGCGCTTATGTGGCGCAGGAAGAACAAAATACAAGCGAAGAGCACACTGAAGACATCGTTACAATTAAAGTGCCCGTTGAGCAATTTGATAATTTGATGAACCAGGTGACAGAAAGCGGCGAAAAAGTAAAAGAGAAAAAAATAACAACTGAAGATGTAACTGCAGAAATATTTGATACCAAATCGAGGCTGGAAACACGAAAGCAGATCAGGCAGAAATACCTGGACTTTGCAAAAGCTGCGAGGAATACTGATGAAGTAATTAAAGCTGAAGATGAACTGAATAATATCCAGGAGCAAATCGAATCAGCGGCAGGCAGGATACAATTCCTCAATCATCAATCGGTGTACAGCACTATCAATCTCACTTTTTTTCAATTGGTGGAAGGCTATAAACCTGCGGATGATAATCCGTCTTTCTTTTCCCGTTTAAGTGCAGCGTTTTCAACCGGCGGCAGTTGGCTCGGTAGTGTGTTAATAGCATTAATAGCAGTTTGGCCATTGTGGATCAGCGTTATAGCAGGCGTGTGGATATTGAAAAGAATACTGCCCGCCAGGAAAACTGTTGCAAATAAATAATGCACCATAAATTTGTATCCATCGTACAACAAAACGATGGATACAAATTTAAAAAAACATATCGTAGTGCTTACCGGCGCTGGCATCAGCGCTGAAAGCGGCTTAAAAACTTTCCGCGATGGTGATGGCTTGTGGATGGGGTATAACATTGAAGATGTAGCCACACCTCGTGCATTTAAAAAGAATCCGCAGTTGGTACTCGACTTTTATAATCATCGCAGAAGTGAAGTGGCCAAAGCACAACCTAATGCCGCACATATTGCCTTAGCCGAACTGGAAAAAGATTTTAAAGTCACCATTATCACGCAAAATATTGACGACCTGCACGAGCGTGGAGGCAGTACCAATGTGGTGCATTTGCATGGTGAAATTTTTAAAATGCGCAGCATCGCCAGCTATCATACGTTGTACGACATCAGGGGAGATATCAATGTTGGCGATATGGCACCCGATGGTTTTCAATTACGGCCGCATATAGTATGGTTTGAAGAAGCAGTGCCAATGATGGAAACAGCGGCGGCCATTGCAATGGACTGCGATTACTTTGTTGTGATAGGAACATCGCTGCAGGTTTACCCTGCCGCATCATTGCTACAGTATGTACCTGCAGGCATTCCCAGGTTTATTATCGATAAAAAAATCCCTTCCGTTGGCCAGTACCCGAATCTGCACATCATTGAAAAAGCGGCCACAGAAGGAGTGCCGGAATTAAAAAATTATTTATCCTGAAAATTGACAAACCAAGGTGTAACCTTCGTCAGTCTGTGAGTTGGTTATTTCAAAACATATTCTTCTAAAAATTCCCTCGCCCTGCAAACCGGAATTGTGGAGAAATAATAATCCTGTATATCTTCAGTAACAATATACTGGCATTTGCTGTTGAGCGCAGCAAAGTATTCCATGCCATCTTCAAAGTCAGTAATTTTTTTATGCTGAATGGACTGCTGTACCTCATTTTTCCCAACCTCTGCAATTACTATTTTTTTGGAAAGCAGTTCAATCTTTTGTTTGGCCAGCGCGGTACCGCTTTTCTTTTCGGCAAAATAAAAGGCAATGGCTAAACAAACAGGAGAGGTGTAAACGGTATATTTTCTTTGATCGGCCAGGCTTACAATGCGTGCCGCGTAAGTAAACAGGGGATATTCTTTATTCAGCACCGCCACAAGAATATTGGCATCTAAAAATAATTTCATCCCTTCTTGCGGTTAAAATATTCTTTCTTGAGGTCTTTGTTTTTCTTTGCCTGGGTATGATATTCTATTTCGCCTTCAGAAACCATACTTACCCAATCGGAAACAGGCAATTCTTCTAAAGAATGTATAGTGCTGCTGGTTACCTTATCCAAAAGAAATTCTGTTAAACGGGACAGGCTGATATTATTTTCCCTTGCAAAACGCTTGGCTTTATTGATCACATCTTCATCAAAACTTAATGTTACCTTGGCATCCATATTTTCCTCTTTTCACAAAAGTACTCCTTTTACGTATAGTTTTTTTATTTTTTACGTACTTTTTTCTTCAAAGCTGATGCCTTGTTGCTGCAATGCAGCCAGCACTGGTTCATAAATTTCTTTTACTGTGGGTATATGCAACCCCGTTAGTGCTATTTTTCCCTGTAAAAGTAAACTGGCGGCAATGCCTAAGGGCAAGCCAACAGTTTTTGCCATAGCCGTATGCAGGTTATCCGTACCAGTTACAGTAAGCCAGCTTTGTACAGTGTGTGTATTGTTTTGCAGTTCATATTCCAGCTCATGCAGCATAACGATCATATCTTTATCTGCAGGCTGCATGGCCAGTTTTTGCTCTGCAATAAATTGCAGTATATCGGCAGAACATTGTGCCGCTTTAGGCAGTTTTTGTTGAGCCAATAATCCTAAAAAAGTAAACTGGCTCTTCAATTCAGTATGATATTCATCCGCCACGTACAAATCCATGTATTCATCAAAACTCATTTCAGCATCTTCCACCATGTACAACTTTCTTTCCAGCCAGTCCGCATAAGTTTCGCAATCCATAATATTATCATGGTCATCGGTGTCTGTTAATCCCAGGTTTACAATATAATCCCAGCCCCGGCAAAAGGCAGGGTAACGCAGCGTGGTGCGTATAAATGTTGCAGCATCTTCCAGATGATACAATGGCATATACCCCAGGGAATCCCTGTTGGGGTAATATGCCAGTTCACCAAGGCCGGGCACTTCAACCGTTTTTGCATTTTCAAAAATGGCATAATAAGGTGCTTCAGTAACCTGGCCATGCTCTTTATATACAGCGCCGGCACTGCCTGCCAAAACAATATTACGGGGGTTCCAGCTGATCTTATAATGCCAGGGGTTATTATCACTTTCTGGTGCCACTAAACCGCCGCAATGGCTTTTAAATGCTGTAATGCGGCCACCTTTTATTTTAATGGCATCAATCATTTGCATGGCACTCATGTGGTCAATGCCTGGGTCAAGGCCCATTTCGCATAAAAACAATAAGTCTTTGGCAGCAATATCATTTTCCAATTCCTTAATCGCTTTGTCAACATAAGAAGCCGTTAATAAATGTTTGCCCAGCACCAGGCAATCCTGCGCCACTAAAACATGCAGGTCTGGCGGCATCATGGAAATAACCACATCAGCTTTTGAAATCAATGCTGTTCTTTCCGTTTCTTTTTTAATATCCAGTTGAACAGCTTCGGCAAACGGGGAGTGATGGGTTTTGGACAATACAAGTTCCCTGTCAGCATCGGCAACAACCAATTGCCAGCCATGCTGCTGAACTTCCTGCAATAAAAAATCAATCAATACGGTAGCGGATTTTCCAGCCCCTAATAAGAGAATAGTTTTCACAATCAGCAATTTTAAAAGCAATATAAAGGTATTTATCTGGCAAAAAAATAATCCGTTTGTTAACGCCTCAATACAATTGAAAAAACGGGCTGTTCAAACCCTTATTCAACGGGCTTTATGCAGCATTAAATCTTATTAAAAATTATTGTCCACAACAGGCGGAAAAATGTGTACAAATAAGCCATGTAAACAGGCATTTTTGCAAGGAAAAACGGGCTGAAAGCGTTACTTTCGCAGGCACTTTAGCGGACATAAATTTTATATGGAAAACAACGAAGAATTAAAAGACGGAAACCTCAATAACCGGGGTAAAGTAATACCGGTAAATATTGAGGAACAAATGAAAACTTCTTACATCGATTACAGCATGAGCGTAATAGTTGGCCGTGCATTGCCCGATGTAAGAGATGGCTTTAAACCCGTACACCGCCGTGTGTTGTATGGCATGAGCGAACTGGGCAATTTCAGTAACAGGCCTTATAAAAAAAGCGCCCGTATTGTAGGTGAGGTAATGGGTAAATACCATCCCCATGGCGACTCTGCCATTTACGATACCATTGTGCGTATGGCACAGGAATGGAACCTGCGCTACACATTGGTAGATGGCCAGGGAAACTTCGGTAGCCAGGGCGATGATCCCCCCGCTGCCATGCGTTATACCGAGATCCGCATGCAGCGCCTTGCTGAAGCCATGCTGGACGATATTGAAAAAGAAACGGTAGACTTTCAACTGAACTTTGATGACAGCTTACAGGAACCCACTGTATTGCCTACCCGAATACCGCAGTTGCTGGTAAACGGAAGCAGCGGTATTGCTGTGGGTATGGCTACCAATATGATGCCGCATAACCTTGGAGAAGTGGTGGATGCCTGCGTTGCGTACATCGATAATAATGACATTACCATCGACGAGTTAACCCATCATGTAAAAGGCCCCGATTTCCCCACCGGTGGTATCATTTATGGTTTTGAAGGTGTAAAGGCAGGCATGCACACCGGCCGTGGCCGTGTGGTACTGCGTGGTAAGGTAAATATAGAAACCACAGCAAATGGCAGGGAAAAACTCATCATTTACGAAATCCCTTACCAGGTTAATATTGATTCATTGGCGGCAAGGATAGGGGAGATTGTGGTGGAGAAAACCATTGAAGGCATATCCAGCGTAAACGATGAATCCAATAAAAAAGAAGGGATCCGTATTGTTATTGAACTGAAGAAAGACGCGGTGGCACAAGTGGTGATTAACCAACTGTATAAACATACCGACCTGCAAACTTCTTACGGCATCAACAACGTAGCCATTGTAAGGGGAAGGCCCGAAATACTGAACCTGAAAGCCCTGGTAAAAGAGTTTGTGGATTTCAGGCATGAAGTGGTGGTAAGAAGAACCACGTATGAATTACGCAAAGCAGAAGAAAGGGCGCATATACTGGAAGGTTATATCATTGCATTGGATAATCTGGATGCAGTAATACAACTCATCCGTGAATCATCCACACCGGCAATAGCACAGGAAGGATTGATTACCCAATTCGGCATGTCTGAAATACAGGCCAAAGCAGTGCTGGAATTGCGCCTGCAGCGCTTAACCGGCATGGAGATCAACAAGATCAGGGAAGAACATGCCGAGATCATGAAACTGATTGAACGGTTGAAGGAAATCCTGGCCACACCAGAACTGCGTTATGGCATCATCAAAGATGAATTGAACGAAGTAAAAAATAAATTTGGCGATGCACGCCGTACTGAGATCACTTATCTTGATGATGAGATCAGCATGCTCGATCTGATTGAAGAAGAAGATGTGGTGGTAACTATATCACACATGGGTTACATCAAGCGTACATCCGCCACCGAATACCGCCAGCAACGCAGGGGAGGCCGCGGCGCAAAAGGCAGCAGCACCAGGCAGGAAGATTATATTGAACATTTATTTGTAGCCAGCACACACCATACACTGCTCATCTTTACTGAAAAAGGGCGTTGTTACTGGTTGCCTGTATATCAAATACCGGAAGGTGATAAAACCAGCAAGGGCCGTGCGATACAAAACCTGCTGCAAATGCCAGGAGATGATAAAGTAAGGGCTATTATCGATATAAAAGATTTTAAAGACGAGGAATTTGTAAAGAATCATTACATCGTTCTTTGTACCAAAAAAGGCATTATTAAGAAGACTGACCTGGAAGATTTCAGCCGTCCACGCCAAACCGGTATCAATGCCATTAACATCCTGGAAGGTGACCAATTGTTAGCAGCAAGGTTAACAGATGGCAATTCAGAAATCATCATGGCGGTGAAGAGTGGCCGTGCCATTCGTTTCCCTGAAGAGAAAGTACGCAGTACCGGCAGGGGATCCATAGGTGTGGCAGGTATAGAAGTGGACGATGAGAATGATGAAGTAGTAGGGTTGGTTTGTGTGAACCGTGAAGACAAGAACAAAACCATATTGGTGGTAAGCGAAAAGGGATATGGCAAACGCACATCATTGGATGATGCCGAAACCGGCGAAGCCAATTACCGCATCACCAACCGCGGAGGTAAAGGCGTGAAAACGATCAATGTAACATCAAAAACGGGCGGACTTGTTGGTTTGCTGGATGTAACAGAGAAAGAAGACCTGATGATCACCTGCCTGTCCGGCATCACCATACGCATGCCGGTAACGCAGATCAGTGAGCAGGGCCGTGCCACCCAGGGTGTAAAACTGATACGGGTAGACGAAAATGACGGCATTGCCGCCATCACCAAACTGGATGAGCAGGAAGAAGAAACGGAAATTGCAGAAGCCAGCCATGAGGATACACTTGCTGACAACACACCAGAAGCTGGCGACACTGCACCAAACGCTGCGGAAGAACCAGCAGACAACTAATAATGAAACGGTTTATGCAATACAAAAAGTCAATACTTACGGGTATTGGCTTTTTATTTTTTATAGCTGTAACAAAGGGGCAAACACTGGAAAATGCACGCAGACTATGGCTTCAAAATGATCTTGCCCGTGCCAAAGCCGCTATTGACAGTTTTACACAACAATACCCGCAACAGGCAGCAGGCTGGTTACTCCAGGCAAATATTGCTTACAGCATTGCAGCTGCACCGCAATGGCAAAACCTGTTGCCCGATGGATATATGGAAGCGTTTTATGCCCTTTCAAAAGCTGCACAGGCAAACCCTTCTTTTACAGACAGCATTTTGAACAAGAGCCATTACGAACTGCCACAACAGTTATATGACAAGCTTTCTGCACAGGGTGTGGCAACATTCAACACTGCCATTGATCAAAAAGACAGGCAGGTATTTAAAACTGCCTTCGCCATTTTCAGGAACGCAAACAGGATCAGTTTTTGGCTGCACGAAAAAAATGAAAACTTCCCTGCGCTGGATACTGCCAATTTATATTACAGCACCATGGCGGCAATCAATGCAGAAGATGAGAGCAACGCCATTTTGTTAGCGCAAAAAACAGCGCTGTACAATATTGCAACCGATTCCCGTAACCTGGATTGGAAAAATATTTATCAGTGGCTGGTATATCAATACCGGAAGGAAAACAATGCCCCTTATTTTTTGAAATATGCCGCATTGGGAAAATCACTATTTCCTGCGTCAGATTATTTTACTTTAAGCGAAATTGACTGGTACCGGCAGCGGGGACAATACAAAGAAATGATGAACGCTTATCAAAACCTTTTTGCAACATTTGGCAAACAGGATCGTTATATGCTGGCGTATGGCGGCGATTGGTTAAATGCCATCTATAACAATCATTCCGGTATTGCAGAAACCTATAAAGAAAGAGACAATAATGCGGCACAATTAATTGCTGTTTTAATAAACTACTTAAAAAATAATCCCGGCAGCACAACAGCCCGTTTAATACTGGCCAAAACCTTTATCAACCGTACTACAGACGCGGCTAAGCAAAAAGCAAAAGCGGCATCTTCAAAACGCAGCAACCAGCAACACCAGTGGTTGCAAAGTGCACGGAAGCTGCTGAATGAAATTGTAGAGCAATTTCCATCTGCAGAAAGGATGGAAGCGAAGGAGTTGCTTGGAAAAGTAAGTCATAGATAATCAACAATGGATGGCAGTTAAAAAAAGAATTTCTAAGTTGTCGCAGGCTTCTCTGTAATGAAATGACCTTTATGTAGTATGGGAAATGGAATGAAAGAGAAAGAAATACTCGCTTTCTAAAACGGTTTGCCGCAGGCGAACCTGGATGTTTTAAATAACAAAAGCCTCAATTAAGAGGCCTTTGTTTAAAAATTTAAGACTGTTCAGTTGGAGCGCCTGCCTTTCGGCTGTTCGGTTCTCCCGCCTGTCTCAACACAAAACTAATATTTAATTTGAAAATTACAAATAAAATATTTTAAAAATTAAATATTAAAAACTACACACTGGCTCCAATCCTGAACCATTTGGCCTATTTTCTCTTACATACAAAGTCGATGATTCCCCTTGTAATTCAATAACATATTGACCAATTTGGGCACGAAATTCGTTTGTGCACATAGCTGTTGTCACGGTAATTTCATATCTATTCACTCCTAAAAGATGGGTTTCTGTTACAACATTTAACATAGTGCCATTATATTCCTCTCTAAGAATTACACGAGTGTTATTCTCTGGCTGACCGTTAAAATTTACAAATTTAAACTTTCTCCAAACTGAAGAATACATGAAAAGGTGCTTAATACATCTTCGAATAAAGTCTTCAATAGTCGCTGGATCAATGCCGTCCCTTTTCCCGTTATCATCCCCTTGATGATGTCTATCGAAATAATGTTTATCACCCCATACGTCAATAATCACTTCTTCCGTAGCCGTGCATATCATTCTACCACGCTGCGTGCTTTTATTTACCTTATACTCCAATGGGTCTTCAATAACAATCGAAGTTTTTGAGTATATCTCAGATTTATAAATTCTTTTACGTTTCGGCTTGGAAGAATGATTGCCGTTTTGATTTTCAAATTCGTTTTCCTGTAAATTTTCTGTTGTCATAATTGAATAAAGATTCGGTTTTTAATAAGATACCCTTGAAAGGGCGTTTATTTGTTATATAACCAAATATTAATAATTACGAATTATACAGTTTGGACGGCGTAATTAAAGATACCTATTGGAGCGTAGAAGATTTTCAAGAGTGAGTAATTTTTCTTACCTTTGAACCCTTGTGTGACAAAACATTCTACAGAATTGGATAGGGGCTGAAAACCTATCCTTTTCTTTTTTATATAACACTTCACAAATATAGATAATATTATTTAGTCATAAAAGTACTTTCCCTAATTCTTTAGTAATATTACTACGCAATTTAGTAATCAACAATTTCAGGTGATTTGTGAATATTTAAAAAAAGTGCGATCTGCCGAAAGCAGGTAACTTTAAATATATTAAATGTACCACTATGAACTTTAAAAAATTAATCACAGAACCCACAATGCTGGTTACTGGAATAATTCCATTCCAAAGTAGTTATCACAAAAAAGAGCATCACGAACCGGAGGCTGAAGTTGTTGTTGAAGCAATAGAAAACATGGGTTTTCTCATTGGAAAAAGCAATGTATATTATCTCTTTAATAACCAGCAAATAACTTATAGGGGAGTGACTGAACTTGCAACTATCAAGCAACGTAATTCTCCGCTAATATCTACGCTCGTGGAGAGGGGAAAAAAATAGTTTTAAAGTAAGCGGCTGGCACCAGTAGCGAAGCGGAGAATAAAACAGAACAATTAATAATTGTCATAACCCTATATTATGTATAAGTAGGTTAGCCTGTGGGGAGGGGGAAAAGTTAAGTTTTCTTTTAAAACTTTTCCCACGTGCGTTTGCGGCTTGCGTGGGTATGCAGGGTAAGGTAAAAAAGGGAAGGAAGAAAATAAAAAAAAAGCTGCGGAGCATTTCTCTGGAATGCAATGACCTTGCCGATAGGCTTGGAAAATGAAATGAAAGAGAAAGGAACAATAAAAACACAAAAGTATACTTTTCCACAGATTTAGAAGAAGTGTGCAGAATAGGGGTAGGAATAATTTTGCAGAATTGAAAACAGAATTATATTATTGCGTTACAGTATTACGCTTAATATACATAAAAAATATGGTCAAGTATAAAAATACCTGACCATCTACGAGAAAGCAAAAGAATCAACGGATTGTTATCGTTTTCGGGAGCGGCGCTCAAACCAGTTCTCCCTTAGACCACACCGGGTTCTTGCCTTTCGTTAATTTAGAGAGCTAAAATACAAAAGAGCATGTGAAAGCATGCTCTTAATTTTTATCCACATGCTCGTAAGTACAATAGTAAATAAATTCCCTAAAGTATTGCCGTTTTAGATATTAACAGGATGTTGATAGCTAAAATAATTCTCACTTTCATAGCATATTTCCCGTAATTCCTGGCTATTTGAATTAACAAGATAGGGGTTTGCCGAAGGCAAACCTTCTGACGTTTTAGGATAAAAGCTAATAGATTAGTATATTACCTTTCCCTAAAACAAATTATGAAACCAATTTCTATTATTCTTTTAACCATCGTGGTATTTAGATTTGTCTCCCATTCCCAAATAAAGGGGACGTTATTAATTGCAGGAATAGGGAAAGATGGATTAATAATGGTGGCAGATTCAAGAGGCTCAATATTTAATAGTCTTAAAATATCAAAATATGATTTTATTTCAATAGTTACATCTTTTGTTAAATACACAGATAGCTTATATCCAGTTTCAAAATTTCCAAGCTCAAAGACAACTTCTTTTATATTTGTGGGTTCGGATAGTGCAAATTATTTTATACAAGGCTATATGAGAGATTTGGGCTATACCCGAATCGTAAGAAAGAAGGTATTAATAAGTGATGCTAATGCTGTGCCATCATTAGGGATATATTATGAGTATAGTTCTCTTTATACTTGTGATACACTTGCAAATGAGTTTATAAAAGCAATCTATTCTTATGCTAAAAAAGCAAATTTAGAGTTTGAGATAGGTGGTCCAATTTCTATATTATGTATTGGATTGAATAATAAGTTAAAGTATTTTAAAAATAGCTTCTCAAGAAATACCTATTTATCATTCTCTTCTTTTATAAAGGATTTAAAAAATGGGAAAAGAAAGTTTATTCCTATTGTATCTGGGGGAGATAAAAAGGCAATTCAGGCTATAATTGAAACTCATAAGTAAATCTCCCCGTATTTTTTTTTTATTTCTCTGAAAGGGAATGAAACGCTTTTTTCTTTCAAATATTCAGGAAATTTTTTTTGATATTTGTATAAATGAGTTTCTTTTCTGCAAGAAAATACTATTAAATCTAATAAAAGAAAAAGTAATATTTTTCTGTATACCATATAAATGTTTTAAATTTACAATAGCATACAAAAAGGATAGGAGTGTAAGTATATTTTTAAAAAATTAGCGTATCTCACTACGCTTTTTTTTGTGTCTATAATTTCAGTAAAAAACAATCTTATCAATCAATCCTCGCTCCGATAAAGAAGGGCTGGCTTTTTTATTTTCTTTGCTTCCCTTTTTTAAACCAGATGTGCGCCTACTTAACATAATATTAATTATAGGAATTTTGTTTGAAATAATAATTGCCGCTTCGCTATCGTGAAGGCAACTTGTAAAGTAAACCAATCATTCCCACGGTGCAACCATGCACAAGTCCTACTTATTTTCGTACCGGAAACTGAAAGGAATTTTCACCATCTTGCCAAATGAGTTGAGTACAATAAATTCACCCTTTCTTTCAATCATGCCTTTTTGATTGCTGTGGCTGGCAACATAAACTGTACCCGTTGTACCGGCAGCAAAAATTTCTTTTCCGCCACTTTCCATATCAAGCCGTACTTCTTTAAAACGATGCAGCAATGGTTCATTCGTTTTTACAACGGCTAAGTAATCGTTGTTGCGCCACCGTAAATTTTCAACCGTATCTGTAGCCGCTACAACCTGTATGCTGTACCGGGCTTTAATTAAGGAGTCTTCTTTGTCAATCGCTGCTTTGGAATAGGCTGTAAAACCCTGCAAAAATTGCCGCAGTATGGCGTAACTGTCTTTAAGGGATTTTGCCTGCAACCCAATCAACTGAACCTGGGTATTGTCGCTGGGTGTGGCATGAAAGCAAACAATGGTTGCAGCAGAATCCTTTTTTTCCGGGTCGTATGCCCGTGTGCCCACACAAAGGAATGCACCAATATGCTGAACCATAGAGTCGTATTCAACCAGGTTTATTTTGCTTGCAGCGGCTTCATTCTTTACATCTTTCAGGCCGGCATTCATTGCTCTTTCCTGGTCTGGCAGAGAAACCTGGTCTGCCACGGGTACCGGGTGCGCCGCCTCAACATGTATGCTTACACGGTGCAAAGAATCACCCACCAGGGCAAAATCATAACTTTCCGTTTCATAAAACGTATTACTGTAGCGGTGTGCAATGGTAAAAACGGTACTGTCGTACGCAATGGAAATATTGGGTTCAATAAACAAATAACTGTTGTGCTGCTGGCCGTATACATTGGTAAAACCCCGCAGCAGTATCATGGTAAATAAAATCAGTTTGTACATTTTCATTGGTAAGATTGAATGAATAAATACCGCCATCCTCATTTCACCAGCGTAACATTTAAACCCTTCCGCAGTGTTTGATGAATCTCTGCAATACCATCGGTAAAATCAATCAACGCCGCCAACTGTTCTGGGCTGGCATCGGATACAATAACCGGTTTATACTGAAAATCACTTCCCGGTTCCCCTTCAGCTCCAAATGCACCGGTCACTTCCACCACTACTGACTGCACTGTAATATTGCGCTTTGCCGCTTCCCGGTAAATATCATTGCAATAACAGGTAGCCAGCGACAGCAATAACAACTCTGCCCCATTAACAGATGATCCAAAGCCTGAAGCTTTTGGTGCAATTGAAATCTTTTTTTGATCTGCGTTAGTAGCTACTACTACTTCGTGCTGATTCAACTGGCTCTTCACCACGGCTGATACTTTCATATTGTAATCAATAAAGTGAATAATAACGGGAAATGATTCCACCAGGCTGATGTACTATCCTTGCAGCATTAGCCCGCTGCCGATTCCTTAACCCCATAACGAACTGCTTTTTCAAGCACATCCAGTTGAATATCTTTCAGCGATTTGAATTTGATGCAGTAGCCCGTCACTTTAGCTTTGCCCAACGTATTACCGTAGGTTTTGGCTAAATAGGTTTTGTCTTTCAAACCCATAATATAAACAGATATGCCCGCAGTATTGGCGCTGATGCCCACCTGGAAAAAATCCCTCGTTTTCCCATCCGCATATTTAATGGTGTAATGCCCATAACCAATATTGGGGTTGCTTACCGTTTTATTATTACTGTCCTTACCATCCTCAAACCACATTTGGCATCCAGGCAATACTTTCAGCATAAACCGGTGCAGTTCCTGCATCTCGCTGCGCCTGGGCGCATCAAGACTGTTCAGGTAGTGTTTAATTTGTTCCTGTATGGTCATAAAAATTGAAACTTCAACTGAAGATAATAAAATAACCCGGTGGCTGCAAAACAAAAAACTTAGTGCACCGCTTTAATAAATTGCTTCGAAAAAGTATTGCCTGCCTGTATATACAACACACATATTCGTACAATTTGGGCATCGGTATAAAAATTCGCGGAGGCAGACTCAAATTGAATAAACAACCGTGTTAGCCTTCTTCATCAAAACCAGCCTGTATAGCTTTGGTCAATGCCGGCAGGTTTTCTTGTAATTTCCCATTGGCAATGGGAATACACAATGAATTCTGCAGCCGCTGAATAATAAGGTCAAGATTGGCACGTAAAGATAATAAACGGGTTTTTTGATCATTCAGGTCCCTGCTGTCTGCCTGTTGTTTAATCCGTTCGGCAATTTCGGTATTGATGCCCGCCAGTTTACTGTCAATCTGCCGAATGGCATCACCGGCAAAATCATTGTTCAGGAATTTGTCATCGCTGTAACAGGCAATGAATTTTTTCCTGTCGTCAAAACTTTCAAAGAAGAAAGTATTAACGGTTTCTGTAGCCACCCAACCGGAAAGCAGGCTGTTTTCGGAAACAATCATCAACGTAATTTTTGATTGCAGTACCGATTTTTTAATAAACGTATTAATACTGTCACCCGCAATCATATTCTGCACTTTGCTGGATTGTGCCGTATTGGGTGAATCTACAATCAAAGGAATATTTTGCTGCAGCAATGCTGTACACAATTCTTTTGTAACAAGTTCATCGCCGTGATTATAAGAAATAAACACCACATCCTCCATCTCCGTAACAGGTTTGCCTGAAAGCAATTCCGCTGCAAGGTCTACCAGCAGTACAGCTACAGATACCAGCAGTAAAAGAAAACAGAGGTGCAGTTTTAATTTAGAGGCCTGTACCGAATTGGGCAACCAGATTTTTTCCGGGTTATTTTCATTTAACGAATCGCAGATAGAACAATGCTGCCTCGTGGTGTTCACCCGGTTAATAACTTCATCTGTAGTATCAATAAGCACCGTACCGCTGATGATGTTTTTATAAGTGGTACTGACTTTATCATTCAGTATCTGCTTATTGGTCACCTTGCATACAATGCGGTTCCATTGGGCAATATATAGCCAGGTACTGAGAACAACGCAACTGGTAATGACAATGCGGATGATCAGTACCTTCTGTTTATTCACCTGCTTAATAAACCCCACCACAAAAAAACTGGTAATGAAAGAAGCAAAGAAAACAATCATGGGCACCCCCACCCTGTAGTCATCAACCGGTAAAAACAATAATGACAAAGTTGCCACCAGCAGGCAAACAGTTACAGACAACAATAAAAATTTCCGGTTCAGTAAATGTTTCATACGCAGCAATTAATTGTTGATGTATAAGGCAACAGCATATTTTTCATTTATCTCCGGTCTGTCTGGCTTAATCAAAATGCTTTCTGCATCAATAATGCTGCTGGCAACAATTACAGCTGGGGCACTCCTTCTCACCACCACTATATACCATTCAAAAGAAAAGTCAATTCTTGCAGCAGTAACATTTGCGGGCTGCTGGCATTTGGTAGCCGGTTTTTCTAATGAAGCAAAACTGATGTCATTGGTCAGCAGGCGCTGGTATTGTCTTTTGTTCAAAGTATAAATCCAGAATGAATCTTCCGGGGTTTTAAAGTCAGGTGTAAAAACGTAAAAGAAAGTGGTAATCCTTGGGTCGTCGGGATCATCAAAAGTATATTCAGCATTGTCCTCATCCGGGTTATGCATTTCAAACGACAAATACGGCCCATGTTCAGCAACTTTTTTAGATTTTTTCATGTATTGATTCAACACTTTTGTGAGCCTTTTTTGAAATTCGGATAAATAAGCGGTATCCAGCGTTTGTACACTGTTGGTGGCAGCCAATCCCAGGTAGTAATCATTAAAATCGCCTAACTCAGAATTTAAGAAATCTGCATCATATTTTTTCAGCGGAATAGAAGTGCTGGCGCTCAGTCTTTTCATTATCATTTCCAGGTTATACAATCTTGTAAGCAGTGATGTATCGGCACCTTTAGGCATAGAAGCTCGTAACAGTATATCCAGTTGGTAACATTTGGCGAAAAAGGCTTTGTTGCTGCTTGTGTCAACAACAATTTCATTATCAAATTCTGTTTGCAGTTCCTGTTCCCTTTGCGGTGTGGTGGCAGGAAATGTGGGCAGTATAATTTCAGTAGCAGCACCACTGGCTAATTTTTGCTTATAACCCGGGTTCAGCTTTTCGATAATGGTTTCCGATTCTCTGGTAGGAATAATCCGTTCATTAATGAGGCTTTTTTGCAGCATCAGCTTTGGTGTCCAGTTCATTTCAGCCGAAGACCTGGTTACCATAATTTTATTCTTCGCTACAAAATTCCACTTGGGTTGTAACACCAGTGGACAGCCGTGGTTAGAAGCCGGGCCGGTCTCATTCGGACATTTATCTTTGTCATCTGGTACACCATCACCATCACTATCTTTAGCAGGGGTAGAAATTTTGGTTATCTGGAATGTAACACTGTAATTATTTTGAGAAAAGACCCAGGAAGTTTCATTCTGTAAAGCGGTTTCAAAAGCTATATTATTAATAGAAAAATTGATTTTGCTTTTGAGGTATGTTTCTGCTATAGTAAAGAAGAACATGCCATCGCTGTTGCTGGTGGTACTCAGGTTGGCATCCGGTATCTTCACCAGAACACCTGCAACAGGGGTAACACGAAATTTAATATTGTACGATATTTTTCCGCGGATGGAATATTGGCTGGCAAAAGCCGCTTTGGCTTTATATTCCATCGTCGCTGCACTGGCTTTTTTGTTATTACTGATCTGGCTCCATACTGGTACCGTAAGTATCAATGCTGTTACGGCACAAACAATTGAACTGAGCAGGTTGCGTTTCATAACTTGGAATTAAAAAAATGAGTAGTTTTTATACAATCGTTCAGCAGATGTACCTGCCTGTTTACAATCAAAGCCTGGCTATAGTGGAGCGCCCTTGTCTTACACTATTAAATATAAAAAAATAGTTTGATGTTTTTTTAAAATTATAACTATTTGCTGCAGCAGGCAATGAGGTTTTTACGGTATAGTTACCGTGATAAAACTATGGAGGCAACAATTTTGCTTTGCAAAGGCCTGAAGTTTGTTAACGAGCAAGCCAGGAATAAGTCATCACAACAGCTATAGTATAATTATAGCATAATTATACTATAGCTGTAGAAAATACCAAAGCCGGGGTAAATTCGGGTAAAGACAACGCTGAGAGTGCTTTTACTGCTTTTTGTATTATTGCTGATTGGGTATTACCCCTGCTTTGTTACCCAATAGTTAACATTCAAACTCCATACAACGCAAGTCTTACTTTTAGCATCTCATATTTGGTGTGGGTACACGTAGAGCTACCCCGTTTAGTTAAATGTTTTTACAAGGGTGAGGCCGGCGGAATTTCCAGCTGGCCTTTTTTAATGCCCGCCTGCCATAATAGCCTACCTTTGCGCCATGCACTCAAACAACGCCGCTTTAGTACAAACCATTCTTCAAAAACTACAGTTTACGGCCCTCAATCCCATGCAGCAGGCCGCATTACAGGTACCGCTGCAGCAGGATGTGATTTTGCTTTCTGCCACGGGCTCGGGAAAAACTCTTGCATATCTGTTGCCCGTATTGCAATTATTGGATCCGGACAAACGTACGGTACAAGCCCTCATCATCATCCCCAGCCGGGAGCTCGCCATACAGATAGACGGGGTATTCCGCAAAATGCAAACCGGTTACAAAGTAACCCTCTGCTATGGCGGCCATAAAAGGGAGATCGAAGAAAATAACCTGGTGGAAACACCTGCACTTATCATCGGCACACCCGGGCGCATTGCCGACCATATCCGTCGCGGCAATTTCAACCCCGAAACCATCAGCACATTGGTGCTGGATGAATTTGATAAATCGCTGGAACTGGGCTTCCTCGAAGAAATGGAGTACATCCTCAATACTTTAAAAAATATCAACAAAAGAATACTAACCTCTGCAACAGAAACAGTTAGTATACCTGAATTTGTACAGCTCAACAATCCCGAAAGGCTGAACTACCTGGATCCGGAGGGTAGCACCAACGCTGGTTTGCTGGAGGTAAAAACAGTGCTATCGGAAGATAAAGACAAGTTGCCAACCCTGCTGCAATTGCTATGTTACGTTGGCGCACGCCCCACGATCATCTTCTGCAACCACCGCGACGCCGTGGAAAGAACCAGCAATTGGCTGGCAGAGAATGGCATTCCCAACGTATTTTATCACGGCGGGATGGAACAACAGGAAAGAGACGCTGCTTTATGTAAATTTAAAAATGGAACTTCCAACTTTTTAGTAACCACAGATTTAGCAGCAAGAGGCTTAGATATTCCTTACATACGGAATATCATTCATTACCACCTACCTGCTGGTGAAGATGCATTCACCCATCGCAATGGCCGCACTGCCCGCATGGATGCCAGCGGAACTGCTTACGTTCTTTGGTCTGCAGCAGAACAGTTACCGGAATACATTACCGCAGTAGCCCAGCCATTAACCATCGAAGGAAATTACCCCATACCCGAAAAAACCAAATGGAGTACTCTTTTTATTGCTGCAGGCAAAAAAGACAAGGTTAATAAGGTGGATATTGTGGGTTTTCTCTCCCACAAGGGTTTATTAAAGAAAGAAGACATTGGCCTCATTGACGTAAAAGATTTCTTTTCCTTTGTAGCCATCAGGAAAACCAAGATGAGCGAAACAATCAATAAAGTGAAAGACGAGAAGATCAAAAACAAAAAAGTGAAGATCGCTATAGCAAAATAAAATATCAACAAAATGCTGTAACAGGTATATGTTTGCAGCTCATTATTCCTGCTTCAAAATTTCAATATCTTTCGCTAACTGGTTTGTTTCCAACGCTAAAGTACCATTATAAATACCGCGGATGCGCAGGTGTTTATCCACCAGTAAAATATGTTCGGTGTGTAAAAACTGGGTGCTGTCTTTACTAAAACCAAGGTCTTCCTCAGCAAAATAACCGGTCCGGGCCAATGTATAAACTGCCGCTTTATCGCCGGTAAGCAAATGCCAGTTGGCAGCATTAATACCACTGCTTTCTGCATACGCCTTCAGCCGGGCGACAGAGTCCCGCCAGGGCGTAACGGAAAAAGAAAGGAACACCACATTAGTGTCTTTTTCAAAAACATCATGAGCCGTTTTTAAATTGGCCATCATCGCCGGGCAAATACTGCCGCAAGCCGTAAAAAAGAAGTTAGCCACATGTATTTTACCGGCCACATTTTGCAAACCAATGGTTCGTCCCTCCTGGTCGGTACAATGAAAAGCAGGAACCGTATGCGTAACCGCTGCGGCGGCTTCGGAAGTGTTCAGCAGCAATGGCGTAAAATCAGGCGTGTTATAATAAGGCAGCGCAGCCGTTGGCTTTTTGCTGCTGCAGCCCATCAGCAGCAACACAACTATACTATTTAAAAATACTGTCCGATACATTGACGCAATTTTTGGTACCCAATAAGCCCACCCGGTGCCCATCGTGAATAATATAATTACTGCGCAGCTTGCCATTCCCATACCACATCTTTTCACTGCCTTCCTCCTGCCCTTTTTGATAGTTCATATCCCTGTATATACTGCCGCTGGCGCTCCACTCCTTCACATTACCCTCAAAAGCATCGTTGGCAAAATGATAAATGAATTTTTGTTTGCCGTCTGGCCACCAGCCTTCTGCGGTACCTTCCAGTTTACCCGCATCAAAAGTCCGGCGTTCTTTCAGTTGCTTATTATCATACCAGTAAATAAAAGTTCCATCAGCTTTGCCGCTGCGGTAAACGCCGGTAAAGGCCGTATCTCCATTAGTATATAACTGGTAAACCCTTGCATTGGCAGGCTGGTTATTGATGTAAGTAATACCCTGCCGGGTTTGTAAGTCCACTGTTGCGGTATTCACATCCGGTAAAAGAAGGGATGCATGCTGCTCCTTCTGCCTGCATTGCAGTAAAAGAAAACAGCATGCGAAGAAATATACCCAAACCCTCTTTTTATTGAGTAACCGTGCCTGGTGTGCCATAGAATCCACTGCCATTTATATAAGGATCAGTGTTGGTGATATGATAATGATAAATGCCATTGGGATAGTCGGCTGTTACGCTGGTGTGTCCATGATAGGCATCCAGCCCTGTAACGGCAGCACCATTTTCTTCAGGGCCATAAACCGGGAAGCCATCCAGCAAAAAACCCAGCAGTGCCGATTTACTGGCTTTAACCGTAGTCAGGTATAAAGGCTCCACATGGTAATGATATTGACCGGTCTGTTGCGGGTGACCCCAATACTGGTCAAAGCTGACCACTTCGTTCGTGAGCGGTTGATTAGGCCCCGCATATTGATTAAAGAACGGAACCCCGTTCAGCGACACCCCTATTGGCCCCAAAGGTGTGGCAGAATGTGAGGAAGCCACCGTGGGGTTTAAAGGAATTTTAAACGTTAATGTTTGGGCCGAAATAGTATTAGGATTTTTATTGAACGTATTGCCGCCAAATGTGGTACCGCTGAAATTTTCGTATAGCGCATTGCTGGTGGGGTAATACACCGTTTTGTGGTCAGGCAGTCCATTACTTTTGATCACTACATAGTTGCCTTCCACATACATATCAGTGGCACCGTATATTTTTTTGTAAATATCAGGCACCGGTGTGGTTGATGTGCCGGAGCTGGAACTGTCAGCTGATTTCTTACAGGAAAGCGTACTCGCTGCAATAAATAAAGCCACTATTTTAAAAAGATTTTTTTTCATGCTGGTATTTATTAAGTGTTCAGAAGTAATTAAAACGAATATTCTTTTTATGATCAGCTTTGGTACTCACGATCTGAGCGCTCCATCTGACCGTAATCAATCTTTCCCGGGTGGTGGCGGACCATCCTTAGGCGGCCCATCCCCACCCTCCGGAGGCGGTGGCAATTTTCCATCACGCATGCCCGGTGGCGGTGGACCGGGGCGCCTTACAGGCGCAAAACGGTGCAGCACATCCTGTATAATACTGTCAAACTTTTGTTGTTGAACGGGAGTACAAATAGCCCTTAACTGTTGAAAATGGTGAAAGGTAAATAACGCTAATTGTTCTTCAGCAGCACTTACTTTGGAAGCAGCCTCCTTTACTGCAGCATCTGAAACAGGTTGTTGCTTCAGCAACTCAAAAAAATCATCTTTCGCCTTCTTAATACTGTCCTGCAACGGCTGTTGGCCAGCATGGTGCTGATCCCGTAGTTTTTTGTAGCTTTCTTTCTGAGCTGAGTCCAGTTGCAGTTCCTGGGTCACAAATTCAAAAACCTGGCCCTGCTGCCCTGCAACAGGAGGTGGTGGCGGTGGCGTGCCGCCGTTCTTATGCGTCCATAAATAACCCAGTGTTACTATATTCAGTGTAAGCAAAAGCAGGGTGATTATGGAAAGCCAACGGTTATTATTTTGTAAGATACCCATTGTTGTAAGTTTATTCGTACACAGATTCAGTGTTCAGGTTATATGCTTCCGCAAAAGATTCTATAGTTGCCGGTTGCTGGTTACTCACTGCCGCTTTGCTATGGGCTACTTTTCCGGGCTGGCGGTTAAACTGCACAATAGAAAACACGTTAACCAACAGAATAATAAAAAGCACCGGTGCGGCAAAGGCAGGTTTTAATAAAAAGAGCGGCGGGCGCTTTGCCTCCATTTCCCTTTGCATCCGGCCCTTTAAGCGGGTATAAAAAAAATCAGGCGCTGTTGCTTTGTGCAGCCCTTCAAGACTGTTCAATATTTTATCTTCGCGGTTATCCATAACATGTAATGGGGGTTTGTTTCACTAATCGTATCCGCAATGGCGGCTTATACTGTTTAGATGTTCTTTTTTGTAGTTCCCTGCGGTCAGGGCGGCAATTCATTTATTTTTTTTCTCAGGCTTTGTTTGGCCCGCTGCAATAAGGAATCCACAGCTGATTCTGTGGTGTTCAGTATGGCAGCAATTTCCCTGTAGCTCAGTTCTTCCACTTTGTTCAGAATAAAAGCCGTACGCTGGTTGCCGGGTAAAGTATTCACTAACTGAAACAATTGCCTCGCATCTTCTTTCCTGTCTAACTGCACGCCGGGGTGATTAAATTCGCCGGGTTCATAAACAGGCATATTATCAGTGCCGAATAAACTGGTAACAAAACCAAAACGCTTTTTGCGTTTACTGCGGCGTAAATGATCTAAGCATTTGGTGGTGGTGATGCTGTAAATCCAGGTAGATAACAGCGACTGCTCCTTAAACTGGTGAATGGATTTATAAACCTGTATGAAAACTTCCTGTGCAATATCTTCCGCATCGGAAGCCTGTTGCAGTAAACCCAGCGCAGTATTGAATACCCTGTCCTGGAACTTTTGTACAAGTTCCTTAAAAGCCAATTCCTCTCCATTACGGAGTCCATAAACCAGTTCCTGTTCTGTCAAAAGGGTTGGTATTTATAGTATGACGTAAGAATTGCCAAAAGCCTGCGGTGCAAACTAAAGTTTTTTTCAATTATTTTCCAGTAGAAAACAAAATCAATCAGCCGGCCTCTTGTTGTTGAGTTGACCATTCAGTTTGCAATAGATAGGTATCGAAATTACTTTAATTAATTCTGTTTTGGTACTGGAGATAATTATGTTGTCACTTCAGCTAATTCCAGGAATAGTTCCAACATGGTACATTACTTCCTTGTACTTGCCGGGGAAGTATACGGCCACTGATATGTATTAAATATGCTTTGAAATAACCTGGAAATCCCACTAACAAACGCAACATAAAGAGATATAGCAATGCAGTGTACGCTTCGCGAAGCGCTGGCCGGCAAAATAGCGGAGCAGTTATTTTGCCTTGATTTTTCTGTTACTCTTTTTTTATCAGGAAAAAAAGTAATTAAACCCTCTTATCAATTATTTTTTAAAAGAATCAATAAACCCTACAACCAACTGCTCAAACACTGGCCCCTCGTTGAATAAAAACTTATGCTCAATGGGAATCACGTAGATGGGGTAATCTTTCAGTTGCTGGTCAAACTTCATTAACCGTACCGCATCTTTTTCTGTGGTAACAATAATTTTATCGGTACCAGCCATCGCATCAAACTGCCTTTTGATCTCTGCAAGATCATCCATATTAAAAATGTGGTGATCGGGATAGCGCAGCATATCATAACTGTTAAACTGATGATCAATATAATCTTTCAGTGGCCGTGGGTTGGCTATGCCGCACAGCAATAATACAGCAGTTGATTTACTGGCCTGTGCAGGCAGCTGTGAAAAAAGGTGATACAAAATGCCGTACTGCAGCGCCGTAAAAAACAAATGCTGGTGAGGTGCCGGCCGCAATTCCCTTGCAATAGCATTCTTTTCATCTAAAGAAAGATTGGGTTTGCATTTGGTCACCACAATGATCTGCGCTCTGTTCATGCTGGCTTTTACATCACGCAGGTCCCCGGCGGGCAGCATCAGGTCGCGGGAATATAAATTGTTATATGCCGTCAGCACAATGTTCATACCTGCATGTACAGGCCGGTGCTGAAATGCGTCATCTAAAATAATAACCTGTGTATCCTGCCGGTCGTGTAATAATTGTGGAATTGCCACCAGCCTTTCCTCACCCACGGCTACTGTAACACGGGGGTATTTGGTATGAAACTGCATGGGCTCATCTCCAATTTCCAGTGCAGTGGTGGAAGCGTCGGCGATGGCGAAGCCCCGGGTCTTTCTTTTATATCCACGACTGAGCGTTGCCGTTAGATAATCATCCTGCAGCAAACGGATAAGGTATTCCACCATTGGTGTTTTACCTGTTCCGCCAACAGCAATATTGCCAATACAAATAATAGGGAAATTAAATTGTGCTGATTTTAGAATATTTAAGTCAAATAACCAGTTCCTCAACCATACCACAGCTCCATACACCAGCGAAAGTGGAAATAAAAGATATCTGAAACTTCTGAGCATGAATGTGTGATTAGTTAATTCGTGTATTAGTTAATTCGTGTTATTCGTGTAGCCCGTGTTATTCGTTTTAATTCGTGTAATTCGTCTTAATTTGTGCAACTCGTGTAATTCGTGTTTTCAGCATCAATTAATAAATATTGAAAAAATGGTTGTGCCATAAGTCCGCTCCGTTTTATAGTGGGCAAAGTTTTTATAATCATTCCTGGGAGTATGTTCTAAAATGAACCATCCTTTCGGCTTCAGTAATTGCTTCTGAAAAATTAATAAAGGCAGGTCATCAATATTCTTTAATGCATAAGGCGGGCCGGCAAAAATAAAATCATATTGACCGGTTGCGCTCTCAATAAATTTAAACACATCCTGTTTCACCACTTTAAAATGCTCCAGTTCCAGTTCGGCTGATGTCTTTTTAATAAAGTCATACATCTGTGTATCTTTTTCAATAATGGTAATATCCGGCGCTCCCCTGCTGGACAATTCGTAACTGATGCAACCGGTACCACCGAACAGATCCAGCACTTTCAGCTGGTCAATGTCGAGGTTATTTTGAATAACATTGAAGAGGCCTTCCTTAGCAATATCAGTGGTGGGCCTTGTATAAGGCATATTCGATGGCGGTGTTATCTTCCTGCCGCCATGTATGCCGCTTATAATACGCATAAAGCTGTTGCAAATAAATGACTGAAATAATGTACCGGTTGTTCTTTTATGGTATCAGCATAACTAAAATTACCTGGCAGTGATGCAAAGCTGATATTAAGGAAGTATTTATATACTTCGTTATACAGATTGGAGTTGGCGTCGATCATTCCACTAAGTACAAGCGGAATTTCAGCAGTATTTACCTGGTAACTCTGGCAGGTATTCAGTAAATGATACACCGCATCAACAGGTGTGCTGTACATAAATTGCTGTATCACCTGTAAACGGTTCTCGTTTCTCAACACTACTGTTAAACGGCCGGGAGAAAATATTGTATATAACAAATCTCTTTGTTCTTTCTCAATATTTACCAGGCAGGCATTGATATGCCCCTGTATACAAAATGGAAAATGATGTGCAAATACATTCTTCACTGCTGCGGGAATGCTGTAAATATTTTGCAAACTTTGCGATAATACCAGTTCATGCTGAACATTTACTGCAGCAACATCACCATAAACCAACTGCAGCATGGCGGCAGACTGGCTGTTATCAAAGAATGGTGTTGGTACCAAAATACTTTCTTCAAAACACCAGCTTAAAAATATTTTCCTGAAATGTTGTTGGTAAAGGATGGACTCATTAAAAACCTGGTCTGCTTCAGCAGCAATGGCTTCATCGGTAATGGCAGATGGAAAATGATACACCTGTATACCGGTAAAAGTATTGGCGGCTTCATCATACCACGCAATGGAAATGCCCTGTCTTCCTGCATGAATGAGCAATACCGGTTTTTCATCAGTAATGGCTACAGGTGTTATGTTGAATGATGGCTGCACTGTTTGATTTTCGGCAGGCAAAATAAGATAATTTTGCTGACTTTATGGAAAGTATAGCCACAAACAATGATTTAAGGGTAAAAGTAACCAACAGGCAAATATTATCTATTGCATTGCCGATCACGCTGGCTATTTTCATACCGCAACTGAATTTATTAACCAACAGTATTTTTTTAGGCCGCTACGATCTTAAAGCGCTGGGCAACGCAGGCATTACCGGAGTGTATTATCTCATTTTTGCAGTGGCAGGTAATGGCATGAATAATGCTATGCAAACGGTATTCAGCAGGTATGCAGGCAGCGGAGATGTGAATGCTTTTAAAGTAATACTGGCACAGGGTATCCGCATTTGCCTGCAAATGGCGCTGGTAGGTATTTTGTTTACGTGGTTTATTGCACCATTTATTTTACGTGCGGTTGCTGATGTAAAGGCTTATCCTGAAGAGATGGAATTTCTGCGCATCCGCATCTGGGGCCTGCCCTTTTTATACCTGTTCCAAATGGGCAATGCATTTTTGGTGGCCTCGCTTAACAGCCGTTACCTCATGATTGGTTTTGTATGCGAATCTTTACTCAATATTGTATTGGATTATGTACTGATCAATGGCTATTGGGGCTTTCCCAGGATGGGTTTTAACGGTGCTGCAGTAGCATCGGTAATTGCTGAAGCATTTGGATTTGCAGTTGTATTACTCGTATTACACCGCACGCAATTAAAAAAGAAATACCAGTTGCTGCAAAGTTTTGGTTATAATAAAAATATCAGTAAATCGGTTATTGCTGTAGCTGCACCATTGGTGGCGCAGTATGTAATCAGCGTAACCACCTGGCTCATCTTCTTCTTTCTAATAGAAGCACGTGGTGTGGATATGGATAAAGCCATCAGCAATGTGATGCGTAATGTATTTGGCTTAGCTGGTGTATTTGTTTGGGCATTTGCCAGTACCAGTAATGTAGTGGTGAGTAATTTAATGGGCCAGAAGAAAGAAGAAAAAGTTTTGCTGGCCATAAATAAGATCATGCTGCTGAGTATTGGGTTCTGCTCGGTAATGGTGCTGTTGTTAAACCTTTTTCCACAGGTGTTCTTTAATCTTTTTGGCAAAGATGATGCTTTTGTCAAGGCCGGCATTCCTGTTGCAAGGGTGGTTTCGCTGGGAATGTTATTTATGAGCGTGGCGAATATCTGGTTGAACGGTGTAACCGGTACCGGAAAAACAACAGTGAACCTGGTGATAGAAATTGTTGCTATTTCCCTTTACCTTTTGTATACATTCATTTTTATGAAATGGCATTTCATCTCGCTGTCGATGGGCTGGAGTAACGAGATCATTTACTGGCTATCCATTTTTATTATGGCGTTTGCCTTCTTAAAAAGCGGTAAATGGAAAACCCGGTAACACCAACATATAAATCATGATATTTTACGGATGGTTTGCCTGGTTATTCAAAGGATTTTTATCTTTTATTTCTTTTATCTCGTAACGAACCACACCTTTAAACAACCTCAGGTAAGCAAGCTTCAATAGCAAAGCGGTTTTGTTTTGATGTATTGTTGATAATCCAATTTTGTTTACCTTATTCCAAACAGTCAATTTATATTTCATGGCATGGGCTTATGTATGTTTAATACCAGTTTACAGCAATACTTTACTGCTAAAAGCAATCACAAATGTATAAGATTAGAAAACTGTCTTCAGGTAATTCGTTATAAATTCAAGTATGATTTAACAAAGAAGAATTTAAACTTACCTGTATATGAATTTTATTCATGAACAGAAATATAATTTAATATACGTAAACGGATACACTATATAAAAAAGAAAGATTGACGGCTGCGTCAATCTTTCCGGGGAAAACCTTTTAGACAATCGGTTGTTCCTCCCCTGCCCTAACAATATATTGAATGATTTGATTTAAATTTTTTCTCCCCGTATTACTCTTAGCAATACGGCTATTACTGCAATGACCAGCAACAGGTGAATCAAACCCCCTGCATGATAACCAAGAAAGCCTATTGCCCAAAAAACTACTAATATAACTGCTATGATATATAAAAGGCTGCTCATTTTTTTCGTTTCAATATATGATTACAAAACCGTGCCAGAATTTATAAGGCTGGTTTACATCAAAACCAAAAATATTTACATAATCTTTATATCCGGCTGACAATAAAAAAGCAGGCGCAATGGCCTGCTTTAAAAAATAATGTGGATTATTTAATTCGATTTCCAGGTATTGTTGGCTAAGTTCATATCCGGGAAAACATGATCTGCGTCTATAGTTACCTGTTTGAGTTCTTCTGTTGTAGGCAATTTCACTTTCCAGAAGGCAGTGTTGTTCCAGATTTCAACCGGCAGTTTTACTGTGCCTTTTATACCGCTTTTGGTTTCATAACTGATGTTTACAGGCATTGCCATCTCATCTAAGTTGGCAATCGTTACTATAGCGCCATTCGCTGCATTATCTTTATCATATTTTACAGAAGTGATGGCCTGGTCTAACCGGTAATTTTCAATGAACCATCCTTTCCAGAACCATGCAAGGTCTTCACCCGATGCATTGTCCATAGTTCTGAAAAAATCCCATGGTGTGGGGTGTTTGAATGCCCAGCGCTTAATATAAGTTTTGAATGCATAATCAAAACGGTCTGGTCCTAAAATCTGGTTACGCAATAATCCAAGTCCGTACCCGGGTTTAAAATACAATGCAATACCTATATTTCCTTCCTTCATTGCATCCGGGGTTGAAAACACAGGTTCAGTATTTTCGCCAAACATATAACCGGCCATGTGTTCCATTGTTGTGGGGCGTTCTTTATATTCCCCATTATTAAAATCATCATGTGCTAGTGAGTTAATGAATGTATTGAAGCCTTCATCCATCCATCCGTACCTTCTTTCATTACTGCCTACAATCATGGGGAACCAGGTATGGCCAAATTCATGATCAGTTACACCAAACAATCCGCCCTCTGTTGACCGGCTGCCACAAAACACAATGCCCGGATATTCCATACCTGCAACATTGCTGGCTACATTGCTGGCAACAGGGTAAGGAAATTCATACCAGCGTTTGCTGTAATTTTCAATACTTCCTTTTGTATACTCGGTTGCCCTGCCCCATCCTTTTTTACCGTTGCTTTCTGCCGGGTAAACACTCATGGCCAAAGAAGTTTTTCCACTGGGCAAATTGATCCTTGCTGCATCCCAGATAAAACTTTTTGATGATGCCCAGGCCACATCCCTTGCATTGTTCATTTTAAACCTCCAGGTCAATGTATTGCCTGCTGGTCTTGAAGACGGGTCTGTTACTTCTTTCTCACTTCTGATCATTACGGTTTTATCACTTTTCTTTGCTTCTTCAAGACGTGCCTGTTGTGCAGCTGTTAATACTTCAGCAGGATTCTGCAGTTCACCACTGCATACCACAATATGACTTGCAGGGACAGTCAGTGCAACATCAAAATCACCATACTCAAGATAAAACTCGCTGGGGCCAAGATAGGGATCTGCATTCCAACCCCGCACATCATCAAACACACACATCCGCGGATACCATTGTGCAACTGCGAATATGTCGCCATTCTTTGTTTTTAGAATGCCGCAACGGTCTGCACCATATTCAGGTAAAACAAAAGAATAATCGATTTTTAATTTGATCACCTCTCCATTGGGATTCATGGGTTTTGCAAGACGAATCTGCATACGGGTATCAGTTACCACATAATCTGCATCTGCATTTTCAGACAGGTTTTTTACTGAAGAAATTTTATATCCACCATTAAAACTGCTTTTGCTGTCGCCATAACGGCTGCGGCTGTCTAATGGCATTCGTGCCTGGCCACGACTGTCTTTATTAAATAAATTTTGATCCAGTTGCAGCCATAAAAACGGTAATGCAAGCGGGCTGTTATTTTTATATGTAATGGTTACCGTTCCGGTAATCTCGTGTGTGGTTTCGTTTAATGATGCGGCGATTTGATAATCGGCCCTGTTTTGCCAATAACCCACGTTTGGTTCGCCGGTTGCAGCCCTTGTTGCCGTACTGCCAACAGGATAGAATTGTGGTGCAAATAATGCATGGGGATCGTACTTCGTATCAATTCCAGGCTCATTTTGTGCCATACCTGAAAAATGTAGTGCTGTAAAAACAGCCACTGCTGCAAATATTCGTTTCATGAATTTTAGTTTAAGTTATGAAGATAAAGAAAACCCCTGTACTCAAACTACCGGCTGTAAAAGAACTACTGTAATTCTTTCAGCAATTTTTGCCCTTTTTCTTTAATTGAGGCATCATCTTCTGTTTTATTGGGTAACTGCATCATTTCTTTCAATATTGCAATGGCTTTATCATTTTGATCGTTGCGGTGATAGGCCCTGGCCAGTTCATAATCATTCAGTATAAAAGCACCCATTAAGGCTTTGGATTTTTCAAATGCAGCAATACTTTCTTTTAATGAAGATGGAGGAAATGAACCATATAATATTTTTACCGCAGCCCGTTCAATGGCGTTGAGGTTACTGATTTCATAATGCCACCTGCCCAATACATGCCAGGCAAGAAAATTAGAAGGGTTGCTTTTTAACGCAGCATCTACATACTTTTTCAGATCTTTTGCTGCTATTACTTTTTCTTTACCTGATTTGATGAGTGTGGTGCGCCCAAGTATAATGGCCATACTTGTATTGGCTTCTGAACTGGTGGAATCGATCCGTAATGCTGTTTCAGCATAAATTTTTGCGGCAGCATAATAATCATCTCTTACCTTTTCCTTCGTTTGCCGCTGCCCTATCCTGCTGCACAATTCACTGCTTTTACTTAAAGCATGTATTTGATCCGGCTTGATTTTTAAAGCTTCTTTATATTTAAGTAATGCCGCATATTCATTGGGAACAGCCTCCAGCCGGTCAGCTTCCTTTACAATGGCCTCAACATCCTGTGCGGCACTATACAATAGCGAAAATGAAAAACAAAAAAACAATACCCAGCCTTTCATAGTCAGAATTCTTTTTTATATGACACGCTTACTGCACCGGAAAAATGTGCAATGGGCGGATGACATTTTTTTATGGTAATGTCGACTGAGGTAATGCGCTGATCTGCTGTATGCATGGCATTGGCAATATCCTGTGCCAGTGTTTCCAGTAAAAGTGTTTTCACATGCATTCTTTCTTTGATCACATCATACAACATTACATAATTTACTGTATCATCCAGTTTGGCCACTTTCTTTTCAGATGCGAAGGTAGCGGCTACATTTATTTCATATTCATTTCCCAGCAGATGTTCTTCTGCATGCCAACCATGATGGGCATGAAACCGCAGGTTATTTAGGTGAATAGTAAACATGACAATAAATGCGGTTAATGTAATCCCTTCTCACCTAAATACCGTTCTGCATCCAGTGCTGCCATACAGCCGCTTCCCGCAGCAGTTACAGCCTGGCGGTATATTTTATCCTGCACATCTCCTGCTGCAAACACACCTTCAAGATTGGTTTTGGATGTACCCGGAATGGTTTTGATATAACCTGCGTCATCCATATCGATCCAGCCTTTAAAAATATCGCTGTTGGGCTGATGGCCAATGGCAACAAAAAATGCACTAACAGGAATTTCTGTTTTATCGCCGGTCTGGTTATTCTTTATACGCAATGCTTCCACTTTGGTTGCTCCAATCACTTCATCAGTTTCACTGTTCCAGTAAATGGTGATATTAGGCGTATTGATCACTCTTTCCTGCATTACTTTGCTGGCACGCATTTCTCCACGGCGAACCACCATGTGTACTTTTGCGCAGATCTTGGATAAATAGAGTGCTTCTTCTGCGGCTGTATCACCTGCACCAACTATAGCCACTTCTTTACCTTTAAAAAAGAAACCATCGCAAACGGCACATGCACTCACGCCATAACCATTTAATCGTTGCTCGCTTGGCAGGCCAAGCCATTTTGCACTGGCACCGGTAGAAATAATAACTGCATCTGCTTCTATCCATTTTTCTTCATCAATCTCCACTTTCAATGGATGACCGGAAAAATCAACTTTTGTAGCCAGGCCGTAACGGATATCAGCACCCATACGCTTTGCCTGGTTTTCAAAATGAATCATCATATCGGGCCCCTGGATGCCATCGGGGTAACCGGGATAATTTTCAACTTCTGTAGTAATGGTTAACTGGCCTCCGGGTTGTATACCCTGGTACAATACGGGATTAAGCCCGGCTCTTGATGCATAAATGGCAGCAGTATATCCTGCAGGCCCTGAACCAATGATTAAACAATGAACTTTTTCTGTATCCATATTTTTATATTCTGTAAGCGTTGCAAATTTAAGTCAATTCACAGTACTAAAAATGTAAGCTTTGTTACAGTAATCTAAAAAAAGGTCTCTGCTTTTTACAAGCCGAGACCTTTTTTCTATAGCTGATATAAAAACTTACTCCTTAATCAACTTGATGCTTTCTCCATTTGCGAGCCTGATCACATACACGCCGCTTTGATACTGGCTGATGTTTACCTGCGTTGCTGTTTGGGTAATCAATACCTGCGCAACCACTTTACCGCTCATATCGGCGATAGATGCCGTTGTGTTGAGCAATGTTTTATCGGTAACGTTCAGCCTTACCACATCAGCAGCCGGGTTTGGATAAACTGTAATGGCAATTCCTTTACTGTTCTTAACGAGTACCCTGTCACTGTAAGTAAAGTTGCCGGTATTATCAACCATTTTCAGCCTGTAATAATAAACCGGTGGCAGGTTGACTCCAAGAATATCATTATACATATATGTTTTAGCTGTGGAACTGTTACCACTGCTGCTGATGGTGGCAATTGCAGTAAAGCCGCTGCCATTTACACTGCGTTCCAAAACAAAATATTTGCTGTTAATTTCGGTGGCAGTAGTCCATTGCAACTGGTTGGCGCCGGCAGTTTTATTTACCGTAAAATTCACCAGGTTTACAGGCAACAGGGCTAATGTTGAAATAACGTTAGACAATGCTCCGGTTCCTGTTACTGACGCTTTATCGGCAGCAACGGCATAATAATAGTTATTACCCGCAGTTAACCCAGTAACTGCATAGGAATTAGTACCAAACGCCACTGTAAACGGAGAGCCTGCAACCGGGCTGTTTAAATCTGGTGTGGAAGAAACATAAAGAAGGTAATTATCTATAGTTCCACTCGCAACAGGGGTATTCCAGTTTGCCGTAAAACCGGTGTTACCACCGGTAACATTTGTTGCTGAAGTTGCAACAGGAACAATTAACGCATAACTTTCCACCCAGTTACTTACAATGCCTACGGTCAATGAAAAATTATTGAGTGTACCGTCAAGGCTGTTTCCGCTATTATCTGTTAAAGTAGTGAAGCCTATATTTGAACCTCCTGCAACACCAATATCAAAATTATAAGCCGCTATTATATTTCCGGGAACGGCATAGCCTGTGCTGACCATGTCAGACTGAATCTGGGCCTGCGAAAGCGCAACATTATAAATCTTTACTTCATCTATATTGCCTTTCCAGTAAAAGTCTATACCACCCGCGCCAATTAATGCTGAATTGTATGCACCAATATAATTTTGCCCGCTCGCGGATGCACGGGCTGCACCGTTGGAGATAATCAGCACACCATCACGGTACAATTTCATGGTAGTAGTTGCAGCATCGTAGGTAACGGCAACGTGTATCCATCTTCCCTGTGGAAATTGAGTGGGGTCAATGACATCTGCAGGCGCAATATTGTCAAAGCTATTAGCTGCTTTTAACTGGCCTCCATCAATATAAAACGGATCTGCAGATGAGATCACGTTTTCTGCGTCATTAATATTGGGGCCTGCATATAAAACCCAGGCTTCTTTTGTATAACTGGAGCCAGCAGCGTACACCCCGGTACCTGTTCCAATCGTTACATAATCATCTATACCATCATAATTTAAGGCATTGCCGGGTTGTGCTTTTGCAACAAATGCTGCACCCGAAAATAACAGGACTAAATAAAATATTTTCCTGGACAGAAAGGTAGAGGTTCGTTTCATCTTTGAGAAGTTTACGGTTTAAGTTTTTTTCCAATTAAAAATACAATTATTTATCTGATATGTTCTAGTATTTATTTGGAATTTTATGCACCTTATACAATGATTTCCATCATTTGCACCAGAGAATTTACTGCATTAACAATTGATTAAAAAAGGTTGCCGGTCTTCTTTTCTTATTTTTTACCCTGGTGGTTTTATGATCAGGCTGAAAACAAAAAAAGTTCCGGATAAAACCGGAACTTTTATGAATAAGGAAATGGTTAAGGTTCTAGTCTTTTACCAGCTTCACACTTTGTCCATTCGCAAATCTTACCAGGTATACGCCTTTTTCGTAAGCTGATATGTTCAGTGTGGTAATCGTTTGTACAATATTTATTTTCTGAATCAGCTTACCGCTGATATCGGTTACTGCTGCACTGGTATTTAATAATGATTTATCAGTGATATTCAGTTTCACCACGTCACGCCCCGGGTTCGGGTACAGCGTTATCGAAATGTCTTTTGCATTTTTAACCAACACTTTTTCACTATACGTAAAGCTGCCGTTGATGTCTACCATCTTCAACCGGTAATAATAAACTGATGGTACAATAGCTGTAAGATGATCTGTATATTGATAGTTCTTTATTCCTGCGCTGTTGCCGTTGCTGTTAACCGTGGTAATTGTTGTAAAACTGTTGCCATCTTCGCTGCGCTGCAACTCAAACCATTTACTGTTTATTTCTGTTGCGGTTGACCATAGCAACTGGTTAACACCATTGCCTTTTGTTGCTGAAAACTGAACAAGGCTAACAGGTAATACATTTAATGTAGTAGCGTTGATGGTATTTGAAAATGCGCCCTGGCTGCCATAAACAGTTTTGTCAGCAGAAACCTTGAAGTAATAGGTTGTATTTGGATTCAGCCCTGTAACAGTATAAGAGTTGGTGCCAAAAGGAACATAAAACGGTACGCCGGGGATCACGGTATTAAAATCGGCTTCAGTGGAAACTTCAATACGATAGTTGTCGATATTGCCTGCACCAAAAGTGGGTGTTGACCAATGTGCATCAAAACTGGTGGTGGTAATATTATCCGCCGCATTGGCTACTGGTACCACCATAGCATAACTGCCAACAAAGTTGCTGGAGCTGCCGGTATTGGCGAAATTCACCATAATACCGTCATTGCCATTTCCGCTGACATCGGTTAATGTGGTAATGCCGGCATTATTCCCTTCTGCGGTACCTTGGTCAAAATTATAATAAGCCAGCAGGTTGGCTGGTAAAGCGGAAGTAGTGTTAATCATGTCGAACTGAACCTGGGCAGCCGTCAACGCAACATTATAAATACGCACTTCATCCATAGCGCCGGTAAAAAAATAATCAAGGTGCCCGGATTCAGTGTCAAAAAAAGTACCGATATAATTTTGCCCGCTTGCAGAAGTGTATGGCTCCAGGGCAGTATAAGTATGACTGTCTACCAATAACCCGTTTCGGTAGAGTTTCGTGGTATTGATACCATCATAGGTAACGGCCATGTGTACCCAGTGATTATTATCGTTTTTCAACGGGTCAACTACATCATAATGCTCCTGGGTGGGAATGATGTAGTCGTTCGTGGCATTTACATGCTGATCATATTCTAACCAAAATGGATCTTTTGATGAGATAATATTTTCAGCAGTAAAAAACGGCCCTTTTTTGATCCATGCTTCTTTAGTGTAAGCCCCGCCTACGGCATAAAAACCGGCTGCGGGCCCAATAATTACATAGTCATTGTTTCCGTCGAAGTAAAGTGCATTGCCCTGCGCATAGGTTTTGGTGGTGCCGGTTAGCAGGAATACCAGCAAGGTTAATTTGAATAGCAAACACCCGGATGTAAATTTCCCTTTCATTTCAGTTGGTTTAAGCGATTTAGTTCAAACTTGGTTCAATAATTATATACAAACAAAACTGCTCATACTAATCGTACTAGTAATGATCATATTGGTTATTTGTAAGGATTTTGGTACGGTTAGCTAATTTGCTTTGCTTGTAAAGTTTTGTCGGGAGTGAAACAAAAATAATAGATTTTTTCTACAATAAATAACCTATATATGATTTTTTAATCGTTTTTTAATACACAATAGTGGAAAACTTTGTATAAATGATTATTTAGCAATCAATGTTTTATACCAGGCGGCATATCCATAAAAGGCACCCAAAGCTCCATTGCTGATGTTTCCTATTACTTTATTGGGCTGGGAGAAAGGGTTACCATTGCTTTGCTGGGCAAATTCCCAGGTATTCCAAAACGTATAGGTGGCCTTATCAATATTGCACAATTTTACCGTTACTGTATCTCCCCGTTTAAAAAAGTTACTGTCTGCGGATATCTTATTATTACGGTCAACGCCGGGATCCACCTGTATTTCATAAGTGGTTCCGTCAATAATGGCATCATCAAAAACAGAATTTTCACCCGGTAAAAAATTACCACTGTTCTTTTTGGTGAAATAGCGAACATAATTTCCCAATCCGGGAGGATCGGTGGTTCGGGTCATTAAAACTCTTTTATTGGTATCGGGATTAAGGGGAGCCGGTTTAAACCAAAGTGAATCCGGGTATTTGGTTAAAGCAGGAATGGTGGTTTGTGCATCGTATTCCTTTCCTTCAGCCATTATGTGCAATGTATATTGTGTATTGAACTGGCCGGGGAAGGAAGTAGCCAGGTTTGCCGTATCAATAGTATAATAATACGCCGTATAACCGCCACCCAATGGCAGGGCATATTCTTTCATCGTATGGGTTAAGGTACCATTGGAAATGGTTACAACAGCATTGTGTACAAAGGAACCCGCAAGTAAAGCCGGTGAAATGGTACTGAAATAGCCGAAGCTTTTGGTGAGTACAACCGTTGGGGCTACCCCGTTTTCAATCTGTGCATCAACCACCAGTACATCATCAGCATTCTTGAGGTCAAAGTTGATATTCTTTTCGCAAGAAGTGAAGGTAATTACGATGATGACCAGGCAAAAAAAATGTTTCATAGCTGTGCAAATGTAAGAACTGATTCTAATGCTACCAGATCCCTCTTTGTTAATTCATTAAACAAAGTTTAAAAAAAATGGTTTAAAAAAAATCCTTCCCGAAACCGGGAAGGATCACAGAAGGAAAACCCATCAAAATATGATTAACCTAAATAGGCTTTTAATGCACCACTATAGCGGGCTTTTTGTAATCTTTTAATTGCCCTTTCCTTAATCTGGCGGATACGTTCTTTGGTAAGATCGTATTTCTGTCCAATCTGTTCAATAGTTACGCCATTTTCTCCATCCAGTCCAAAATAAGCATTTACAATCTCTGCTTCTCTAGGGCTTAAAGATTTTAAAACGCGGCGGATCTCATTCTTTAATGAATCGTGCATTACATCTTCATCCGTTTCATCACCACCTTTCAGCAGGTCGCCCATAGCCACATCCTCCGCTTCGTGCACAGGTGCATCCAGCGATGTGTGACGGGTGTTGCTCTGGAAGATGTTGTTGATTTCAGTTTCACTCATCTCAAGCAATTCCGCTAACTCTTCTGTTGATGGCTCACGTTCATGTTCCTGTTCAAAAGCCATGTAAGCTTTGTTAGCTTTGTTATAGGTGCCAATTTTGTTTTGAGGCAGGCGGACTAATCTACCCTGCTCTGCCAACGCCTGTAAAATGGACTGGCGAATCCACCATACCGCGTACGAAATGAATTTGAAACCTTTGGTTTCGTCAAAGCGCTGTGCTGCTTTGATCAGGCCGAGGTTACCCTCGTTAATTAAATCGCTAAGAGAAAGCCCCTGGTGCTGGTACTGCTTAGCCACAGATACCACAAAACGTAAGTTGGCCTGCACCAATTTGTCCAATGCCCGCTGATCCCCCATTTTGATTTTTTGAGCCAAAATGGTTTCCTCTTCCGGAGTGATCATAGAGATCTTCGAAATTTCCTGCAAATACTTCTCCACCGCTTGTGAATCACGGTTGGTAATTTGCGTTGCGATCTTTAGTTGCCTCATTGTACTGTATTAAGACTGTTTGATTTCTCCTTATTAAGACATATTTACAGGCGAAAATGTTGCAAATGAATAGTTAATGCCTCAAATCTCTGGAAATAGTGTGCAAAATTACATTATTAAGGCCGTATTTCATAGCGTTTGTGTAAAAAAGGAGTCATTAGTGGATAACCGGTAATGGCCTTGTGGTACAACTTCGGGTGTGCCTGTAGCGTGATGCTGGATGCTTGATGCTGGATGCTGGATGCTTGATGCTTGATGCTGGATGTTGGATCCTTGATACTTAATACTTCACCAATTCCCATTCCCTTCCTATCTTTAATGCATGATAACCGATTTACGTTCTGACACTTTTACCAAACCCTCACCTGCAATGCTGGAATTTATGTTTAAAGCACCGGTTGGTGATGATGTTTTTGGAGAAGACGCCTCTGTTAACAAAGTGGAAGCTATTACCGCAGACCTGTTTGGTATGGAAGCTGCACTTTTTTGTCCGAGTGGAACCATGACCAACCAGATAGGTATTAAATGCCATACCCAGCCTGGCGATGAAGTGATCTGCGAAAAAATGAGCCACGTGTATATTTATGAAGGCGGGGGTATTGCCTTTAACAGCGGAAGCCAGGTAAAAGCCATTGAAGGTGACCGCGGCAGAATTACTGCCGACCAGGTTGAAGAATCCATTAATCCGGATGATGTGCATAAAGCCCGTACCAGTCTGGTAAGCCTCGAAAATACCGCAAACCGTGGTGGTGGAAGTTGTTATGATTTCTCTGAAATTCAAAAGATTAAAGCGGTTTGTTTAAAAAATAAATTGAATTTACACCTTGACGGAGCACGGCTTTGGAATGCACTGGTGGCACAAAATGAAACACCCAAACAATATGGTGAACTGTTTGATAGTATTTCTGTTTGCCTGAGCAAAGGCATGGGTGCACCGGTAGGCAGTTTATTGCTGGGCAAAAAAGAGTATATCAAAAAAGCAAGAAGGGTTAGAAAAGTTTTCGGCGGCGGTATGCGCCAGGCCGGATATCTTGCTGCGGCAGGAATCTATGCCATTGAAAATAATATCAGCCGGCTGGCAGAAGACCATCAACATGCCAAACAGATTGCTGACGCATTGGGAAAAAAAGATTTCATCAGCAGGATCATGCCTGTTGAAACCAATATCATCATTTTTGAAGTAAAAGGGGCCGCATACACTGCCCAATCGTTTTGCGATTATCTTAACCGTCATGATATACTTTGCCTGCCCATTTCCCCGTTACAGGTGCGTATGGTTACGCACCTGGATGTAACAGCAGCTATGATTAACCATTTAGTATCGATCATTGAAGCAATGTAAAAAGCTTTAAAAGTCAAACTATAATTCAGCCTCAACCCACCATAATCGTCATCCGCGAAAGGCAGCTTTTATTAAGGGTGCTTAAACTGTATATCGTAATCAACGATACCCATTTTTACGAACTGAAAGAACAGGAACCGTTAATCATTGAAGAAAATAAATTACCGGTAAAACTGGTGGCAAAAAATGGTTTCCATTTCTCAAAACCATTATTCATCCGTAAACATAAAAATGATACTGTACTTGTAGGAATTGGCTGTGAGGCCGATAATGGCCGTTTATGGGGTGGTGTTGTACTGAGCGGATTATTATTTACTATTTATTTTGCCACAGGTTTCCGCATATTATTGCTTTTGGCAAACGTACCACTCCTCTACCTCGTCTATAAATTTTTTATCAAACCCGGAGAATTCATCACTGCCGATATCATCAAAAGATAAACTCAGCTTTTTTAGATAACTTTATGTTTCAATAAAGCAACATTACCGTGAGTTTTCCCAGTATCAACCCCACTGCAACACCCGCCTGGAACGCATTACAACAACATTATACTGAAATGAAACAGGTACACATGAAAGACCTGTTCAAAAGTGATTCAGCCAGGTATGACCGTTTCTCCATTCAACTGGATGAAATCTTGTTTGACTATTCAAAAAATATCATAACCGCAGATACGGTGCAGTTACTGCTGCAATTGGCAACAGAAACAAAATTAGCAACAGCTATTGAAGCCATGTTTTCAGGAGAAAAAATTAATGGTACTGAAAACCGGGCGGTGCTGCATACCGCCTTACGTAATTTTTCCGGCCAGCCGGTGAGGGTGGATGGAAAAGATGTGCTGCCCGATGTAAAAAATGTTCAGACCCAGATGAAAGCATTTTGTGGTAAGGTGCACAGCGGGGAATGGAAAGGCTATACCGGGAAAAAAATCCGCTATATAGTTAATATTGGCATCGGCGGCAGCGACCTGGGACCGGTAATGGTAACGGAAGCTTTAAAACCTTACTGGATTGAAGGTATGCAGGCGTATTTTGTCAGCAATGTGGACGGTACACATATTGCTGAAACATTAAAAAAAATCACGCCCGATGAAACGCTTTTTTTGATTGCTTCAAAAACATTCACCACGCAGGAAACCATGACCAATGCACACACTGCAAGGAACTGGTTTGTACAGCATGCCGGTGATGAAACACAGGTGGCTAAACATTTTGTTGCATTGTCCACCAACGAAACAGAAGTCTCCAAATTTGGTATTGCTGTTGAAAATATGTTTGGCTTTTGGGATTGGGTTGGTGGCCGCTACAGTTTGTGGAGTGCCATCGGTTTATCTATTGCCCTAACGGTTGGGTATGATCATTTTGAGGAATTGCTGAAAGGCGCCCACGCTGCGGATCTGCATTTCCGTAAAACGCCATTTGAAAAAAACATCCCGGTGATCATGGCTTTAGTTGGTTTATGGTACGGAAATTTCTTCGGCACCACTACGGAAGCTATTCTTCCCTACGACCAGTACATGCACCGTTTTGCAGCATACTTTCAGCAGGGCAATATGGAAAGCAATGGCAAATATGTTGACCGCAATACCAATAAAGTAACTTACAGCACGGGTCCTGTTATCTGGGGCGAACCGGGCACTAACGGCCAGCATGCTTTTTACCAATTGATCCACCAGGGCACACAAATCATTCCCTGCGATTTTATTGCACCTGCCATATCACACAATCCCATTGGCGACCATCATCAAAAATTATTAAGCAATTTTTTTGCACAAACTGAAGCATTGATGAATGGAACCACACACGAAAATCCTTACCGGGTTTTTGAAGGCAACCGGCCAACCAATTCTTTCTTAGTAAAACAAATTACACCTTTCAATTTGGGTGAATTGATTGCCCTGTATGAGCATAAGATTTTTGTTCAGGGTGTAATCTGGAACATTTACAGTTTCGATCAGTGGGGTGTGGAACTGGGTAAAGCGCTGGCCAATAAAATTTTACCGGAACTGGTGAATGAAGGCACAATTACTTCCCATGATTCCTCTACCAACGGGCTCATCAATGCGTATAAAAAAATGCGCTGAAGAAATGGGTAAGATTGCTGCAGATGCGCAGATGATACCACGCTTTTTGGCAATTGTAAAAATCTGTGAACATCAGTTCAAATCAGCGTTTTCTGTGTTCTATTTTCTAAAAAGTACCAGGAACTGTCATTGGGAAGATTGCCGCAGATGATACCACGCTCTTTGGTGATTGTAAAAATCGTGAACATCAGTTCAATCAGCGTTATCTGCATTCTATTTTCTTAATAAACATCAGGAACGGTCAATTGAATTTCGTTAGTTATAGTAACGGCAAAAGCTGTTTTTCCCAAACTGCCCTTCAGTAAAATTCTTTTCACTGCATTATGTTGAGGTGAAGGGGACTGATCTGCGTTGATAAATACTTTCCAGGCATGATTTCCTTTTCGCGGGGAGAAAAAAACAGTTTTACCCGTTGCCGCATTTATTCCCACGTTGGTTCCTTTTTCTTCTTCATCTGCCAATGCAGCAGGATATGCTGTATTATTGATCCACACAGAATCAATTTTTGGTTTGCTGCTATATTTACATTCAATCAAAATAAACCGGGTTATGCCTGGTGGTGGGTTGACCTTGTTGCCATTATCATCCACCATTTGAGTGCCTGGCAGGGTGATGGTATAAAATGCTCTTGCCTTTTGAATTTTATTTTGTGCATGGCTGATTGCCGTTATAAAAAACAGCAAGGATAGTAAAGCCAGTCCTTTTTTCATTGTAACTATTTTATTAAAATACTTATTGGCAAAGATGTTACCGCTTACAGGATTAAATATAAAGCATGCACCAAACTTCACGCAACGAAAAAGCCCTCTCCGGAAGAAAAGGGCTTTCAGCAATTAGTTTTGGTTGGTGTGTATTACCATTTGTCTACTTCCTCGTGACTGCCATTATCAACTGCAGGCGCTGATGGCGCTGGTGCCGTTTCTTCGGCAGGCGTGTCAGTCTTTTGAGGTGCACTGGCTTCTGGTGCCGCTGCTGTTGAGCCGCCTTCTGCCCCGCCTTCTCCTTCATAAGGAGTGTCGTGATTGAATGCATCGAAATCAAAGTTTGGCATCAGTTCTGTCTTTACATAATCAACAGCTTCTCCCAACCCCTTTAAGAATTTATTGAAATCTTCCTTGTATAAAAATATTTTGTGCCTTTCATACCCGTCACTGTCAAACTTCTTACGGCTCTCGGTAATAGTTAAATAAAAGTCGTTACCACGTGTTTCCCTTACATCAAAAAAGTAAGTTCTGCGTTTCCCTGCACGTATGCGTTGGCTGTAAACGCTTTCCATTTTTTTGTCGTTGTTTTCGTACGCCACTGTTTTAGTTGTTTTTAGTTTTAAACGATAACCCTGTTTTTTGGGCAAGGCAAAGATAAAATTGTTTTTGAAACCGCAAAATTTAAGTGCAGTTATTATCCCCATCTTGTGTACTATTGTCTTTCGGCCTGTTGCCTGTTATACATTTCAGTGTAAATACCGTTCTGCTGTAATAAGGTTTCATGCGTTCCTTCCTCAGCAATCAGGCCATCGTCCAGCACCACAATTTTATCGAATTTAAACAGTGAAAAAATCCGGTGGGTGATGATCAGTGCAGTTTTATTTTCGAGGTAATGATATAAGTTTTCAATGATCTCTTTTTCGGTACGGGCATCCACGGCACTCAGGCAGTCATCAAACACTACAATCTCAGGGTTCTTAATCAGCGCCCTTGCAATGGAAATGCGCTGCTTTTGTCCGCCGCTGAGTGTTACACCGCGTTCCCCAATCATGGTATCGTACTGGTGTTGAAAACGGCCAATTTCATTATGAACACTTGCCTGTTTCGCAGCAGTTTCAACAGCTTCCTGCGAGGCTTCTTCCACGCCAAACCTGATATTGTTGCTCACCGTATCGCTGAAGAGAAAAACATCCTGCGGTACATAACTGATCTGTTTTCTCAATGAAGCCAGGTCAATTTTATTTACCGGAACGCCATCGTAAGTAATCATGCCCTGCTGAGGATCATACATGCGCAACAGCAATTGCGCCAGTGTGGATTTGCCTGAGCCTGTACGCCCAATAATCGCCACCTTCTCTCCTTTCTTTATCTGCAACGAAAAATTCTTTATTGCCCTGATGCCCGTATGCGGATAAATAAAATCTACATTGGTAAAGCTGATATTGCCCTGCAATACCGGCTGCAGTTTTTCTTCACTGTTGTTGATCTGTGGTTCTGTCAGCAAAAATTCATTGATCCTTTTTTGAGAGGCCGCTGCACGCTGCATCATACTGGCTGTCCATCCAATGGCGCTTACCGGAAAGGTGAGCATTTGTATATATAATACGAACTCCGCAATAGTTCCTTCTGTTATTAACCCGGTTTGCATTCCGTTTGCCTTGTTATGCACAATATCCAGGCAACCCGCAGTGATAGTAATGATGGTGCTTAACCCAATCAATAATGCCATACTGGGAAAATAAATGGCTTCTGTTTTTGCCAGGCTTAATGCATTATTGCGGTATGCTTCACTGTTCTTTTTAAAAAAACCCATCATGGCTTTTTCCTGCACATAAGATTTAATGACCCTGATGCCCGAATAAGATTCCTGTGCGTTGGTGGTAAGGTCGCTGAGCAATGCCTGTATCCGTTCGCTTTTTTTATTGATGATGGTATTGACAAAATAAATGGTAATGGCCAGCAATGGCAGCGGCGCCAGTGCATACAATGTTAACTTCGGGCTGGCTTTGTACATAAAGAACACACTGAAGCCAATAACAGCAGCAAGGTTAATAAAATACATCAACGCAGGCCCGGTGTACATTCTAACCCGGCTTACATCTTCTGCAATGCGGTTCATAAGGTCGCCGGTGCTGTGGGTTTTATAAAAATTGGTATCCAGTTTTTGATAGTGGGCAAAAATCTCGTTCTTCTGGTCGTATTCAATATGGCGGCTCATTACAATAATGGTTTGCCGCATCAGGAACATAAATAAACCACTGATGATGGCCAACGCAAACAGGGAAATACCTGCCAATAAAATGCGGTTGTCGTGATTTGCTTCAAAAAAATGAATGAATTGAGCAACCAGCCAGTCATAATTCTTTTCGGATCCACCGGTAGCTGCATGTGCGTTGGTTTTTAATGATTGCACCACCGTGTTCACCACATAACTGGTGATCTGCGGGGCCAGTATCCTGAAATAATTGGTAAGAACAACAAATACGATACCCAGCAAAAAAAGCCAGCGGTATTTCCAAAAGTATTTGCGGAGCGAGCGGAGGTGTTTCATTCCCTGCAAAGGTACTCAGGTTAATGGATAATTACCGGGCCAGGCAATGAAAAATTGATAAACGGGAAAATGATCAATAGATAATGAATAATTGATAATGGACAATAGTTTTAATAGTGAACCGTTTTACATATCCCCTGCAGTTTTAATTATCCATTGTCTAATTATCCGTTATTCATTTTTTAAGAATGTATGTAATTCTGCAGATGTTCAATTGTTTCCTTTTGTGTCAGTATGGTTTCTTTGATGACATCATTGATGGAAATGATACCACAAAGTTCATCATTCTCAAACACAGGCAGGTAGCGGATGTTATTTTCACTCATGATCTGCATACAGGTTTCTAAAGAGTTATCCGGGGTGATTCTTGGCAAACCGGTACTCATAATTTCTCTTACAGATGTACTGGTGGATGATTTGCCTTTTAATATCACTTTACGGGCATAATCCCTTTCAGTGAGTACACCAATGTATTTTCCGTTTTCCATTACAACAATAGAGCCGATATTTTTATCGGCCATTTGTTTCAATGCATCCAGCACACTTACTTCCGGCGTAATGGTTATTACACTGCTACCCTTTCTGCTGAGAATTTGCGATACTTTTTTCATATCAAAAAGTTTTGGGTGTTGAAAATAACGGTACCTGTCTGCAAGCAACAATAACCTGTTCTAAATTATCATTTTTTTGCCAACTTTTAAAAAAAATGTTTTACCGTACAAAAGATGATGCTTCTCTTTTGCATCGCTGATACTGCTTCTTCATTGAAATGATTTTCATCAGGTTGAACAAAAAATATTGATGGTTTGAAGTTTTGTTCCCTATTTTAGCAGTAACTTCATTTTTACTAAAACGATTCTAATTATGGGTGCATCTTCCATGATTATTCTGATACTTGCAGCACTGGCATTTTCCATATTTGCCATCCTTATTTCAAAGGTGTTAACCAAAGCCACCACCAATAAAGCCAAAACAGAACCTTACGAATGCGGGGTGCCCACCAAAGGCCAAACGTGGATACAACTTAATGTGGGTTATTACTTATTTGCGCTTATATTTTTGGTGTTCGATGTGGAACTGGTATTTCTTTATCCCTGGGCAGTGGTGGCACAAAAAGTAGGCTGGCTGGCATTAATAGAAATTCTCATCTTCTTCTTTATATTATTTATGGGCTTTTTATACGCACATAAAAAAGGCGCATTAAAATGGATGTAATGTAAAAGCGGATGGCCTGTATTATTCATACAACAAAGAAACCAAGTAACAATATTGAACCATGAGCGATACTTCAAATAACCATCCTGCCGGAACCACATCGCTGGAAGCATCATTTCCAGGCCAGGTGCATGAATTGCCCGGCGGTGGTATTGTGCTGAGTAAACTGGATGATGTAATTAACTGGGCACGCTCCAATTCATTATGGCCATTAACCTTTGCCACCAGTTGCTGCGGTATTGAATATATGGCAGTGGCCGGGCCCAAATACGATTTTTCAAGATTTGGTTTTGAAGTGGCCCGTGCCTCCCCAAGGCAGGCCGATGTAATCATTATTGCCGGAACCATTGTAAATAAAATGGCGCCCGTACTGAAAAGATTATACGACCAGATGGGCGATCCGAAATATGTTATTGCAATGGGTGCCTGCGCTATCAGTGGTGGCCCATTCTTCTACAATACGTACTCTGTTGTAAAAGGGGCAGACCATGTAATACCTGTTGATGTGTATGTGGCCGGTTGCCCGCCAAGGCCGGAAGCCTTACTGCATGCGTTATTGAGCCTGCAACATAAAATTAAAAGCGGCCTTACCCGTGAGCAAATCAGGGAAGCAAAAGATTGAATATGACGAACGAAGAATTGAAACTTAAAATAACAACACTGCTGCCAGAAGCAGTGTTTGAAGAAGGCGGAGAATGGCTGAACGTAAATGTTAACGCAACAGCATGGCCTGCACTCGCCACGCAATTACTGCACGAGCCTGAACTGTATTTCAATTATCTTTTTTGTTTAACCTGCATTGACTGGAAAACACATTTGACTATGGTGTATCACCTGGATTCCACGCAATACAGGCATAACCTGGTAATAAAAATAAAACTGGATACTAATAAACCTGAAATAGAAACCGTAAGCAACCTGTGGCGTACGGCAGAATTTCATGAACGTGAAGTGTACGAAATGTTTGGCGTGAATTTCCTCAACCATCCCGATTTGAGGTTATTGATATTGCCTGAAGGATGGGAAGGAAAAAATCCGTTGCGGAAAGATTTTGATGACCCGGTGAATATGATAAGGTTGTAGCGTGAGCGGGGAATGGTGAATGGTCAATTGTGAATGGATAATTGACAATGAACAATGGATAATAAAAAGCGGCTGTGGTCGATGGTCAAAAAACTGTCGTCTGTCGCCTATAAATAAAAAATATGTTTGAAGAAATAGGTACAACAGCTGAGGGAGATCTGCAGATTAATGTGGGGCCGCAGCACCCGGCCACGCACGGCGTGCTGCACCTTGTACTCACGCTGAATGGTGAAACAATTAAGAAAGTGGAACCACACCTTGGTTATATCCACCGCAGCATAGAGAAAATGTGTGAAAGCCTTACCTACCGCCAGTTCAGTTACGTGACCAGCCGGATGGATTACCTCTCTTCTCACATTAACAATAATGCCTGCGCATTAATTGTGGAGAAAGGTTTACAGGTAGACGTTCCCGAAAGAGCCAAAGTGATCCGCGTGATCATTGATGAATTGACCCGAATAGCTTCGCATGAATTATGGTGGGGAGCGATGGCGATGGACCTCGGTGCATTTACTCCCTTCTTCCACGCCTTTCGTGAAAGGGAAACCATTAATGAAATTATGGAAGAAACCTGTGGGGCAAGATTAACGATGAACTACATTGTTCCCGGTGGTTTGATGATGGACATCCACCCCAACTTCCAGAAAAAGGTAAAAAGTTTTATACAGTTATTCCGCTCCAAATTTGATGAATACAATGAACTCGTAACGGGTAATATCATTTTCCAGAACAGGATGAAAGGTGTGGGTGTATTATCACCGGAAGATGCCATCAGTTATGGTTGCACTGGTCCGGCAGCAAGAGGCAGTGGCGTAAAATGCGACATCAGGAAATTATATCCTTATGAGATATACGATAAAGTGCAGTTTGATGAAGTACTCGAAACCGGTTGCGATTCCTTTGCACGATATATGGTGCGGTTGAAGGAAATGCTGGAATCGATAAAGATCATAGAACAATTAATAGATAATATTCCCGAAGGTGAGTTCCAGGCAAAAACAAAAGCGGTATTGAAATTACCCAAAGGAGAATTTTACCAGCGTGTGGAAACTGCCCGTGGCGAATTGGGTGTGTACATTGTGAGTGAAGGCGGCACTACTCCCTATCGGATTAAATACCGTTCACCGGGATTTTCCAATCTTTCAGCATTGGATCACATGGCACGCGGCAGCAAGCTCGGCGATCTTATTGCAATGATGGGAACCCTGGATTTGGTGATACCCGATATTGATCGTTAGGTGTTGGTTGACTGGTAGATTAATAATTTATAAGTTAATTAGTTTATTGGTTAATTCGTGTAATTGGGTTTGTAATTAGTGTAATTAGTGTTTTGAAATTGGTTTATCTAAAAAGTAAAAAAGTATATGTAAGAGAGTTGATAAGTAGCACACACTATCCATTCTCCTTAATAAAAATATCAATTATTTAAAATGCTGAGTTTTTCTCAAATAGCAAGCGACGTAGATCAATGGTTACACAAAGTGTGCAGTCCCACATGGGCATTGGTATTTGAAATGGTGATTATCGGTGTGTCTGTAATTGGCCTTTTTGCAGTGCTTGGCCTGGTGCTGGTGCTCATGGAAAGACGCGTAGCTGCATGGATGCAGATTCGCCTTGGCCCCAACCGTGTTGGTCCGCAGGGTTTATTACAATCGTTGGCGGATACACTAAAACTATTGGTGAAAGAAGGGATGACACCCGGCGGTTCGGATAAATTCCTGTTCAACCTCGCTCCTTTTATTGCCATGATTGCAGCCATGCTGTTGATGGCACCAATCGCCTTTGCCAGCAATTTTCAAATCTGGAATATCAATATTGGAGTGTTATATGTTTCAGCAGTATCCTCATTATCGGTAATTGGTATTTTAATGGCTGGCTGGGCCAGCAATAACAAATATTCTTTGATGGGTGCCATGCGCAGCGGGGCACAAATTGTGAGCTATGAATTATCTGCCGGGCTTTCTATTCTCACTATTGTAGTATTAAGTGGCAATCTCGGTCTGAATGATATTGTATTATCACAAAAAGATGGCTGGTGGATTTTTAAAGGGCATATTCCTGCCATCATTGCATTTATCATTTTTATGATTGCAGTGACTGCAGAAACCAATCGTGCACCATTTGATTTGGCTGAAGCAGAAAGTGAACTGACTGCCGGTTTCCATACGGAATACTCGGGAATGAAATTCGCATTGTTCTTCCTTGCTGAATATATCAACGTGTTTATTGTGTGCGCTATCGGTGCTACCTTATTCCTTGGTGGATGGATGCCTTTCCACATCGGAAATTTAGAAGGTTTTAATCATGTGATGGATTATATTCCTTCAAGCATCTGGTTCTTTGGAAAAACATTTTTTTTGATTTTCCTGATCATGTGGTTCCGGTGGACGTTTCCCAGGTTACGTATCGATCAGTTATTAAACCTGGAATGGAAATATTTATTACCAATCAGTATGTTCAATATTATTTTGGTAACTGTGGTAGCGATTATGAAGTGGTATTTTTAGGTGAATGGTCAATGGTGAATGGTCAATAGCAATGAACCATGAGCCACAATCGAAGATGGGAACTCATTAAACTGAAACAATTATGTTCATAACCAACTATATAAAAAATGTTTTTGGCGCAGTAAAATCGCTTGCTGTGGGCATGAAGCGTACGGGTTATTATTTTACGCATCATAAAGAGATCATTACTGAACAATACCCCGACAACAGGGATACGCTGGTGCTGGCAGATCGTTTCAAAGGCGAAGTGGTGATGCCGCACAATGAAAACAATGAACACCGCTGCACCGGTTGCACAGCGTGCGAACTGGCCTGCCCCAACGGTACGATTAAAGTGGTTACGAAATTTGACATTACACCTGAAGGCAAAAAGAAAAAAGCAGTGGATAAACTGGTGTACCATTTAGAGTTGTGTACCATGTGTAATTTATGCGTGGTGGCCTGCCCCAGCGATGCCATTAAAATGGCGCCTACATTTGAACATAGTGTGTTTGACAGAAGTCAACTGACAAAAGTGCTTAATCAACCCGGATCAAAAATTATGGATGGTGTTGAATAATGGATAATTAATAATTAATAATTAATAATTAGTAATGGACGGTTCTACAATCATATTTTATATACTGGCAGCGCTTACGCTGGGCAGTGGTTTGCTTGCCGTAACCACACGGCAAATTTTTCGTTCAGCCATTTACCTCTTGTTTTCATTAATTGGTATTGCTGGTTTATACTTCTGGATGAACTATGATTTTATAGCCGCAGTACAGATTGTAGTGTATGTTGGCGGTATTGTGGTGCTCATTATTTTCTCCATCTTCCTCACCCATCAAACCGGGGAGAAATTGCCCAGCCCAACGCTAAGCAGGCAATTGTTTGCAGCGCTGGCGGTATTTTGTGGAGCCGCGTTAATACTGGTTCAACTTTACCATTTTCAATATACGGGTACGACAGAAACCGCATTGGAACCCAATGTAAATAATATCGGTATGCAAATGCTCAGTACCGATGTGGGCGGCTATGCCTTACCGTTTGAAGTGGTGAGTATTTTATTGCTGGCAGCCTTAGTAGGCTGTATTGTAATTGCTTTAAGAACCAAACCCCAAACCAACTGATGCATCCCGGATTAGGACAAATATTATTTATCAGCACTGCACTGTTCTTTATAGGTGTGTATGGGTTTTTAACCCGGCGCAACCTGGTTACCATGCTCATGAGTATAGAACTGATATTGAACAGCGTGAACCTGAACTTCATTGCCTTCAACAAATATTTGTGGGCGAACAGGCTGGATGGATTATTCTTCACCATTTTTATTATTGCCATTGCTGCTGCCGAAGCAGCTGTGGCCATCGCCATCATCATCAACCTGTACCGCAGCCACGGTTCTATTGATGTGGAAAATGCAGAAGAATTAAAATATTAATACTGCCCGCACTTATAGCCGGAGCAGGAGAATGAAATGATTTTTGTGAAAATGAATCAGCAGCAGATAAGAAATATAAAATGAAATGCTTAAATACTAACGTTTAACAATAAAACAAAAACCCGGTCTCCCTTTCTGCCGGAAAGGGAACAAGGGTGAGGCCTATGCCAAACACTTTTTACATACTGCTTATCCCCCTGCTTCCCTTTGCAGCATTTGTGATGCTGGGCTTATTTGGCCGGAAATTTTTTAAGAACACTTCCGGTGTTATTGCCACAGTATTATTACTCACGTCATTTGTTTTGGCAGTAACAACAGCCTACGGGTATTTTTTTGAATACGGTAAGTTAGATGGCGTGTACCAAAAATTAGTACCGGTTCAATACCACTGGCTGGAGTTTTCCAAAACATTATCCATTGATATGGGCGTGATACTTGATCCCATTTCTGCCATGATGCTGGTGGTGGTCACCTTAGTTTCATTAATGGTGCACCTGTACAGTTTGGGTTATATGAAAGGTGAAGAAAGATTCCCCACTTATTATGCCTATCTCGGATTATTTACTTTTTCCATGCTGGGTTTGGTGTTATCTTCCAATATATTCCAGATGTATATTTTCTGGGAACTCGTGGGTGTTTCTTCATTCCTGCTCATTGGTTATTACTACGAAAAACCATCGGCTGTTGCGGCCTGTAAAAAAGCGTTTATTGTTACCCGTTTTGCCGATCTTGGTTTTCTAATTGGCATACTGGTATTATCCTACTATTCCGGCACACTCGATTTTAAATCGATGATTGCCACATTAACTTCACCCGGTTCATCAGAATTAAAAACAGCCATTACGGCTTCATTCCTCGGCATGTCTGCATTAAGCTGGGGTTTGATACTGGTGTTCATTGGCGGTGCAGGAAAGAGTGCAATGTTCCCGTTGCACATCTGGCTGCCCGATGCAATGGAAGGCCCCACTCCTGTTTCCGCATTGATCCATGCTGCAACGATGGTGGTGGCCGGTGTTTTTTTAGTGGCACGGTTATTTCCCATATTCGCCATCTCCGATCCGCAGTCATTGAAAATTGTAAGTTTCGTTGGCGCCTTCTCTGCATTATTTGCCGCAGTGATTGCCTGCACGCAAACTGATATAAAAAGGGTACTCGCTTACTCCACTATGAGCCAGATCGGTTATATGATGTTTGCATTGGGTGTATCGCAATATGGCGGAGAAAACGGAGTGGGATACACTGCCTCTATGTTTCATTTGTTTACTCATGCCATGTTCAAGGCTTTATTATTCCTGGGTGCAGGTTCAGTGATTCACTTTGTACACAGCAACGAAATAAAAGACATGGGCAGCCTCAGAAAATATTTGCCTGTAACGCATCTTACTTTTTTGATTGCCTGTTTAGCCATTGCTGGCGTTCCGCCATTTGCCGGTTTCTTCAGTAAAGAAGAAATTTTGCTGGCGGCATCACAACATAGTCCTGCTGTGTATTATGTAGCATTACTTACTTCTGGCTTAACTGCATTTTATATGTTCCGTTTATATTTCTCTATATTCTGGAATAAAGAAGCGCATCTGCATGGCGATCATGCGCATCATGGCGAAGGTGGTTTTACTATGATGACACCATTGGTAATATTGGCCATTGGTGCAGCCGCAGCAGGCTTTATTCCTTTTGGCCATTTTGTAAGCAGTGATGGTAAACCATTGGAATCTGAATTTCACTTAGCCTTTTCCATTGCACCGGTATTGTTAGGCCTGGCAGGCATTGGTATTGCCACGTGGTTATATATGAAACCCAATAATAAACCAGATAATATTGCAGCATCGCTGAAAGGATTGTACAATGCAGCTTATCATAAATTTTATATTGATGAAATCTATTTGTTCGTCACTAAAAAAATCATTTTTAATTTAATTGGTAAGCCAGCAGCCTGGTTTGATAAGAATATTGTGAACGGGTTGATCAATGCTGCCGGTAACGGTACCACGCTGTTATCAGAAAAAATTAAAGGGTTACAATCGGGTAAAGTGCAGCAATATGGTTTGTACTTTTTAGCGAGTGTGATTGGTTTGGCTTTGTTGTTTATTTATTTATGGAAATAAAATGGCTGCTAAGAAAATTACGATATACAATGACATTAGGTTGATCCTGGAACAGGCACGTCAAACTGCAGTACGTTCTGTGAATTTTGCAATGGTTGCCGCATATTGGAAGATTGGTGAGCGCATTGTAGTTGAAGAACAATCCGGGAATAAGCGTGCGGGCTATGGAGATTATTTATTAAATACACTTGCTGAAAAGCTTACTGAAGATTTCGGAAAAGGTTTTGATGAAAGAGAGTTAAGAAAATTCAGGCAATTTTATTTATTGTTTTCAATTCGGGACGCAGTGCGTCCCGAATTGACTCAATCAGTTAAAAAAAAGAAATCAGGTAAGAATAAAAATAAACATTCACAGGCTGCACTAAGGGCCGAATTAAGCTGGACGCATTACAGAATGCTGATACAGGTAGAGAACGATACCGCAAGAGATTATTATATGAATGAAGCAGCAGACAATAACTGGAGTACAAGGGTTTTAGAGCGGCAAATCAATTCATTCTATTATGAAAGATTGTTGTCATCAAAAAATAAAAAAGATTTAAAAAGCAGTACCCAAAAAAAATCTATAGCTGATAAACCATCTATCATGGATTTCGTAAAAGATCCTTATGTCCTGGAGTTTCTACGTTTAGACCAAAAGGCAACCCTGTATGAACATGACCTTGAAACGGAGTTGCTGAATAAACTGAAACACTTTTTACTGGAACTAGGCAAGGGATTTTCTTTTATAGCCAGGCAACAAAAGATTAAAGCGGACGGTGAACATTTTTTTATTGACCTGGTGTTTTATAATTACATCCTGAAATGCTTTGTACTGATTGATTTGAAAACGGCAAAACTTACGCACCAGGACATTGGCCAGATGGATTTTTATATGCGGTATTATGAAGATAAAGTAAGGCAAAAGGAAGATAACCCAACTCTCGGCATCATCCTGTGTTCTGAAAAAAATGAAACCATTGCAAAATACTCGGTACTCAATGAAAGTAAAAGATTATTTGCTTCAAAATATAAATTGATCCTGCCCACTGAAAAAGAGTTAGTGCAGGAATTAAGAAATGAAGTGGAGTGGTATAATAGAAAAATGAAAAATAAAGTTTGACAAAAGAATGAATTTATTATTACTCCTGTTGGTTCCTTTAGTTACAGCGCTGGCGGCGCTGGCAATGCCCAATAAACAGGCTATAAGGTGGACTGCCTTTTTAGGTTCAGCGGCGCAATTGGTATTGGCCATTGCCCTGTACTTCAGTTATCAAAGTGCAAGGCTCAGTGGCAATACAGCTGCATTTATTTTTGAGAAAAAACTCGATTGGTTTCCATCATGGAATATCAGTTTGCATTTTGGTGTGGATGGTATTGCTGTAGCCATGATCATTCTAACAGCATTAGTGGTTATTGCAGGTGTGCTGGTATCGTGGAATGTAGAAAAGATGACAAAGGAGTTTTATTTCTTGTTACTGTTGCTGAGTTTGGGCGCTTATGGTTTCTTCATTTCATTAGATTTATTTATTCTCTTCTTCTTCCTCGAAATTGCAGTAATACCCAAATATTTGCTCATTGGTGTGTGGGGCAGCGGAAAAAAAGAATATGCTGCCAATAAACTGGCATTGATGTTAATGGGCGGCTCTGCCTTAGTACTGATTGGTTTGCTGGGCATGTATTATGGCGGCACTGGTAAAACTTTTGATTTATTACAAATAGCCAATATAAAAATTCACATAGATACACAAATGATTTGTTTCCCGCTGTTGTTTGTTGGCTTTGGTGTGTTTACAGCGTTATTTCCTTTTCACACCTGGGTGCCCGATGGTCACTCTTCTGCACCCACAGCGGGGTCAATGTTTCTTGCAGGCATATCCATGAAGCTGGGCGGTTATGGTTGTTTGCGTGTAGCCACATTCTTAATGCCCGATGCAGCCAAACAATATGCACCATACATCATCGTGCTTTCTTCCATTGCAATTTTATACGGCGCCTTCGCTACAATGATGCAGAAGGATCTGAAATACATTAACGCTTATTCATCTGTAAGCCATTGCGGTTTTGTTTTATTGGGCATTGGAATGCTGACTCAAACTGCTATTACCGGCGCGGTAATGCAGATGGTAAGCCACGGTTTGATGACTGCACTCTTCTTTGCTGTAATCGGAATGGTGTACGAACGTACACACACCCGTGAAGTGAATGAAATGGGTGGACTGCTGAAAGTAATGCCCTTCATCTCCACTATGTTGTTTATTGTTGGGCTGTGTTCATTAGGTTTACCGGGTTTAAGTGGTTTTGTAGCAGAAATGACGGTATTTGTTGGCTCATGGGAAAATGCAGATGTATTCCATCGTGCGGCCACCATTGCTGCCTGTATGAGTATTGTAGTTACTGCGGTGTACATTTTAAGGGCCGTTACCAAAACAGCGATGGGGCCACTGAAAGAAACCTATGCATCATTACCCGATGCCGGCTGGAATGAAAAACTGGCTGCTGTTATTTTATTAGCGGGCATATTAGCCATCGGTTTATTACCTGGCTGGCTGAATCATTTAATTCAACCCGGAGCTGAAACAATTATTCAAAAAATACCAACAATCATAAGGTAAAAATATCCATTGGAATGAGTGAGTTATTTACGATAATGAAAAGCGAACTGATGATCACCGGCATCATCTTTATCCTGCTTTTTATTAAACTGGGCAAACTGGTACAAAACGAAACATTACTGCCGCTGATTCAACTGTTGCTGCTGATCAATTTCATAGCAGGTTTCTTCATGAATTTTGAAGCAACGGCTTTTGACACGATGTATCAAACCAACGGGGTAATGGCGTTGGAAAAAAGCATCCTGAACCTGGGCATTTATTTAATTGCATTATTGTTTACTGAATGGTTTAAACAAACAGAACATCTTGCAGAATTCTTTATCTTATTATTATCTGCAGTGCTGGGTATGTACCTGCTTATCTCCAGTAATAATTTCCTGATGTTTTATTTGTCGCTGGAGCTGGCCACCATTCCCATTGCTGCACTCGCCAATTTCGACCTGCAGAAAAAAATATCTTCTGAAGCAGCGATGAAGATGATCCTGTCTTCCGCTTTTTCATCCGGCATTTTATTATTTGGCATTTCAATTCTATACGGCGTAACAGGCAGTATCAGTTTTGAAGCCATTCCTGCATTGCTGAATGGTGATGCCATTCATATTCTTATCCTTGTATTTCTATTCAGTGCTTTTGCCTTCAAATTGTCCATCGTTCCCTTTCATTTATGGACGGCCGATGTGTATGAAGGCTCGCCATTTGCAGTTACAGCACTGTTATCAGTAATTTCAAAAGGTGCTATTGCTTTTGTGCTCATCACCACTTTGTATAAAGTATTTGCACCATTGCATGTGGTTTGGTATAATATTTTAATGATATTGTCCATCATCACCATGATTGTGGGTAATTTATTTGCCATACGGCAGCAGAACATCAAACGCTTCCTTGCTTTTTCTTCTATTGCACAGGTGGGTTATATTTTGTTTGGTATCAGCAGTATGGATCCGGTTAAAGGAAGCGCCTCAGTGATATATTTTGTTTTGATCTACGTATTTTCTAACCTGGCTGCATTTGGTGTTACCAATGCCATTGCCATGTTTTCAGGTAAAGAATCCATTGCAGATTATAAAGGTTTATACCAAACCAATCCACTGTTAAGCTGGGTGCTGGCGCTGGCTTTATTTTCATTGGCTGGTGTACCACCTACTGCGGGTTTCTTTGGTAAATTATTTTTGCTCTCTGCCGGTGCATCGGATGCTGTTTATGCATTTGTTGCCGTTGCAGCGCTCAATATGATTGTGAGCCTGTATTATTACCTGCGTGTGGTGCGTTCCGTGTTTATGGATAAAAACGAACAGCCTGTTGCAACAGTTCCTGTTTCTCCCTATACCAAACTGGGTTTGATCATTTGCAGTTTTGGTATTGTGGTAACGGGTGTATTCAGCTGGATATACGATCATCTCATTGCCATTATCACACAATAAAATCAATTTTTCCACTATGGCTATTAATAAAAATCATGAGTTTGAAGAACTGGATGGTGTGAAATGTGGTATCGTTGAAAAGAATGCTGCACCATCGAGAGTGAGTTTCCTGAAATCATTATTAGAATATAATGGCTATACTGTTGTTGCTGTACCATCACCACCTGCAAAAACCGCGGCTGCTCCAAAAGTTGAAGAAGGCGCCACACCAGCGCCACCACCACCTGCTGCCCCTGAAACATTTACTGTAGGCGTAACAGATTATACTTTTAACCCGGTGAATGCCATATTTGGCCGTGCATTAAAAACGCAGGATGGGCATATTGTTACCTTGGCCTACTGGCATCAGAAAGAAGCTGTATCGCAGGATGAAATTCCATATTTTGAGGACCCAAACAGTTGATGTAATATTTCACTGAGCCTGCGTACAGGCTACCTTGTTACTACCTGTTAAAAAAATTATCCGCATTGTCTTCATTGTTTAAATTATCATACCTGGCAATAGTATACAAAAAAACGGGGGTGCTTGTAGCACCCCCTCCGCTGTTTAAAACCAACAATGAAAAACCGCCCAATATTAAGACATCATAGAGTAAATATTACTGTGCACCGTTCCCTTTCTTCACTGTAGACTGCTGCAGTTGTTCTGCATCACTTTGCATGTGCATGAGCTCCTTCTGTGTTTCAATTTGCTGCATATGCAGCGAATCATTCTTTAAAATAAGTTGCTCTTTTAATTTTACCAGGTTCTTATTATGCTGCAGTGCAACCACCAATGCTGCTGATAATCCTGCAATCACAATCAGTAAGCTTGCTAATATCATTGATCTTCCTGTCACCTGATTTTTATCAAAATTAGATGGGGGGTATTAAAACTCAATTAAAACGATATTAAAATTCAGAGACGCCTCAGGATAAGATAGTTATGTTAGGCAATTCCACTGTAAATACTGTTCCTGAACCCTTTGAAGAAATAACCTGTATAGTGCCTTTATGCAATGATAAAATTCCTCTTGCCAATGTAAGGCCAAGGCCAAAACCGGGTTTGCCCTGCGCATCGTTGGCACGGAAAAAAGGTTGAAATATGAATTGAATATCTTCTGAACTGATCAGGTTACCATGATTAATTACTTTTATTTCCATGGCAGCATCCCTGAATGTTGCGGTTACGTGCGAAGCATTGGTATCCGAATATTTGCAACCGTTCTCGATGATATTTTTCAATGCACTGTATAATAAATTAGAGTTTCCAAATACAGTTAGTTTATTCTCTTCTTCTGGAAAATCATCAATGTCAAGGCGTACTTTATAGCTTTTGTTTTGCCGCTGAATATCAGCCACCACTTTAAACAATACTTCATCCAGCCGTACTTCTTCCAGTTCAATGGTTCCCTGCGATCCTGTTTTGGCAATATCCAAAAGGCTTTGTGTAAGCAACTGCAGTTCCCTGATATCTTCATACACACTGCTCATCACTTCCTGGTATTCTTCCGGCGAACGGCTTTTCTGCATGGCCACCTCCAGCTGACTTGAAATGGAAGTTAATGGTGTTGACAACTCATGCGATGCATTAGAAATAAAACGCCGCTGCGTGGAAAAGGATTCCTGCAACCGGTTCAGTAAATCATTAAACGTTTCAGCAAGCTTGGTCAGTTCATTCCTGTTATCGTCTATTGCTACCCGTTGTGATAAATTTTTTGAGCTGATCAGGTTTACTTCACGGGTGATGCGTTCTATTGGTAAAACCAGCCGCCTGGCAAACAAAATACCCGTTATAAATGTTACCAGTACTGCCAGCAGCAGAGCGATGAACAAGATGCGCCGCAACTGTATCAGGAATTCAATTCCATCAATGTCTTCTGCCGAGAAAGCTACAATAAAGTTGGCATTTTTGCTGACAATGTGCAATGCCACTGCCGGCCTGCCTTTATAAGTAAAATAATATTCATTATTGATTTTTGTTTTTTCAATGACGTCTCTGGAAAGATAAAGCGTATCGCCGGTTGAATCGGCATATACATAAACATATGCATCGTTGAAACCCGTGATAGAAATACTTTTATCGTGAAATGCGCTTGCCGCTGTTCCATCCAGCTTACGCAATACGGCATAATCTGAATCGGTGAGGTTTTCATATATATTGGCAGAATAAAGCGCCCTTTTTTTCATCCGCACTTTAAATGATTCTTCCCTTTCCTCCTGGCTGAAATAATAAATAGACACACTTACTGAGGTAAGTATTAACATCACCAATATGGAGAATAAAATGGCGATCCGGTATTTAATACTCATTGTTGGTTATTTCTCTTTCATGATGTATCCCATGCCCACTTGTGTATGGATGAGCTTGGGTTCAAAATCGCGGTCAATTTTTTTACGGAGAAAATTGACGTATACATCAATCACGTTGGTTTTGGTGTCGAAATCGAGATCCCATACTTTTTCTGCTATATCTGCTCTTGAGATCACCCTGTTGCGGTTCCGCATCAGGTATTCCAGCAATTGAAATTCTTTTGCTGTAAGTGTTATTGTTTTGCCATCACGGAATACTTCTTTACTGTCAACATTCAGTTCAAGGTCGGCCACTTTTAGAATATTGCCCGTGGGCAACTGCTGATTGAGTGTGCGCTTGAGTAACGCCCTGATACGTACCAGCAGTTCTTTAAATTCAAATGGCTTTACCATGTAATCATCTGCACCGGCATCAAAACCATCAATCTTGTCTTCAGTGGCTCCCAATGCGGTCAGCATCATTATGGGTACGTATTGGTTCACGCTCCTGATTTGCCTGGTTAACTCATACCCGTTAATGCCGGGCATATTAATGTCAGTAATCACCAGGTTAAAATCTCCTGTTTCAAAAAGCTTCAGTCCAATTTTTCCGTCATAAGCCTTCTCTACATAATAATCCAGTTCTGAAAGGCCTTTGCAAAGCGTATCTGCAATTTTTTTTTCATCTTCAATAATCAGTATCTTGATCTCTTCCATGCTTTAAAGTTATTTCATTCCCGCGTTAATACCATGTAATTAACGCAACAGGCCTGTTTCTGCGCAAAACTATAACTGCCTGCAACAAAAATGAAGTTAAAAAACAGGGAAAATTACAGCAGTAACCCAAAGTTGTGCTGCAACAGGGATTAAAATGAAATTAAAATTGATGTATTACCTGCTCCAGTTGATGTTGACAGTTTGCACATCGCCGGCATTACGGCCAATCATTACCTGGAAGGCACCCGGCTCCCAATTGTATTGCAGTGCATCGTTATAAAATTTAAGGTCATTGACCGTGATATTGAAAGTAATGGTTTGATGTGCTCCTTTTTGCAGCCAAACCTTTTTAAAACCCTTCAACTCTTTTACAGGGCGTACTACCGAACCTATTATATCACGAATATATAGTTGCACTGTTTCTTCTCCGTCTGCATTACCAGTGTTGGTTACCTCAACTGATGCCTGCAATGTTTCATTCCCTTTCAAATTGGTTTTACTTAATGTAATTGCACCGTATTGAAATTGAGTATAACTCAATCCATAGCCAAAATAATATTTCGGGCTGTTCAATTCATCTATATAGGCAGACACATAATTTACATCGCTGTCATTTTTTGCAGGCCGGCCCGTACTGTAATGATTGTAATAAACAGGAATTTGCCCTTCACTTCGGGGAAAGCTGACCGGCAATCTTGCAGAAGGATTATAATCGCCAAACAACACATCTGCAATGGCATTGCCGGCCTGTGTACCCAGCCACCACGTGTACATGATGGAAGAAACATGATCTGCGGCATCATTAAATACCAACGGCCTTCCTGCGCTGATGAGCAGTATCACAGGTTTACCAGTAGCAGCTATGGCCTGTATCAACGCTTCCTGCACACCTGGTAAATGCAGGTTGCTGCGGCTTTTGGCTTCACCAGTCATGTCGGGTGCTTCACCCACACTCAGCACCACCACATCAGCCTGCTTTGCAATATTCACGGCTTCTTCAAAGCCATCTTTATTTTGATCATTGATGTTGCATCCTTTTGCATAAAGCAATTTACTGTCGTTGCTTATTTTATTTTGCATGCCCTGCCACAGCGTTACAATTCTTGCCGTATCATCCGGCCAGCTGTAACTCCAGAAGCCCAGATTTTCCCTTATGGCTTTCACCAGCGGACCAACCAGTGCAATGGTTTTACTGTGCTTAGATAATGGCAGTAACGGTGCGCCATTTACTGCATCATTTTTCAACAGTACAATACTGTGCTTTGCCATTTCCCTTGATGCGGTAATGTTCTCCACATTATTCCATTGCTGTTGTTCCCGTGTTGTATTACAAAATTTATACGGATCATCGAACAAGCCCATTTCAAATTTTTTATGCAGGATGCGTTTCACTGCATCATCAATCACACTCATTTTTACTTTACCTTCTTTTACCAGCTTAGCTAAGTGCTGGATATAACTGCGGCTTTCCATATCCATATCACAACCGGCATTTGCAGCTAACATGGCAGCATCATAATTATCTTTTGCATAACCGTGGTTGATCATCTCCCCCACGCTGCCCCAATCGCTGACCACAAAGCCTTTAAAATTCCATTGGCCCTTCAATAAGGTGCGCAACAAATAATGATTGGCGGTTGCTGGAATACCATTGACATCATTGAAAGAATTCATCACAGTAGCAGCACCTGCTTCCACCGCCGCTTTATAAGGTGGTAAATACACTTCATTCAACTGGCGCAAACTCATGTCCACTGAATTATAATCTCTTCCACCAACAGCAGCACCATACGCTGCAAAATGCTTTACACAGGCCATTACTGCATCGGTATTGCCCAAACCCTTTCCCTGGAAACCTTTTACCCTTGCGGCTGCAATTAAACTGCCGAGGTAAGTATCTTCACCTGCACCTTCCATAACGCGGCCCCAACGGGGGTCGCGGGCAATATCCACCATCGGTGCAAATGTCCAGTGCACGCCTGCGGCAGATGCTTCAACAGCAGCAATGCGGGCACTTTTTTCTATTAACGGCAAGTCCCAGCTTGCCGCTTCGGCCAACGGCAATGGGAAGATGGTGCGGTAACCGTGGATCACATCCTGCCCGAACAATAACGGGATTTTTAACCGCGACTGCATGGCAATTTCCTGCAGCGTTTTCGTGTGTGCAACACCGGTAACATTGAGCATAGAGCCCAGCATTCCTTTTTTGATCTGGTTTTGTTTATCCCCATCTTTAGTAATGGGGCCGGTGGCATCCCAGTCACCATTGTACTGGTTCATCTGCCCGATCTTTTCATCCAGCGTCATCAGTTTTAAAACGGAATCCACTTTTTGATCTATCGTCTTTTTTTGTGCCACCCCGGCAGTTGCAATGGCAACTGCGATTACGCACAAACTCATCTTTTTTAACAGGAACATAGTCTGCTTATTTACTCCAGTTTACGGTTGCTTTTTTTACATGGTCTGAACTTCCCCCGATCATCACTTCAAAATCGCCGGGATCCCAATCGTTCGTCATATCAAAATGATAATATTTCAAATCGGCAGTTGAAATATTGAAGGTTACAGTTTTGCTTTCTCCGGCTTTCAACGCAATTTTTTCAAAGCCTTTCAATTCTTTTACCGGGCGGGTGTTCACACCAATCAACTGATGCAGGTACAATTGCACCACTTCTTTACCATCTTTATTACCTGTATTGGTTACCGTTACAGAAGCCGTGAGTGTTTGATTGCCTTTTAATTTTGTGGCGCTCAGTTTTACATCGCTGTAAGTAAACGTGGTATAGCTTAATCCATAGCCAAAAGCATACACCGGATCATTGCTTACATCCAGATAATTGCTGCGGAATTTTTCAAACCATTTCCCTTCGGGTAATGGGCGGCCTGTTGACTTGTGTGCATAGTATAAAGGAACCTGGCCCACATTCTGCGGCCATGTTGTGGTGAGTTTGCCGGAAGGGTTTACATCGCCGAACAACACATCTGCTATGGCGTTACCCGCTTCGCTGCCACCAAACCATACGTTTAAGATAGCAGGCACATTTTCGCTTTCCCATTTAATTGCCAGTGGCCTTCCGGTAAACAAAACCAGCACTACCGGTTTGCCTGTGTTCACCAATGCTTTTAATAACGCTCTTTGTGTTTCGGGAATTTGAATGTCGCTGCGGCTGGAGCATTCCCCACTCATCTCTGCACTTTCACCCAATGCAGCTACAATTACATCTGCATCTTTGGATGCATCTAACGCTTCCTGTATCATTACCGATGCAGGCCGGTTATCCCTGCCCAATGATTTACCAAACATACCCGCTCTTTCTTCAAATGCTGCATCTGCATCCAGGTTGCTTCCTTTGGCATAAATGAATTTTGCATTGTTCCCTGCCGCTGCTTTTAATCCATCCATTAAACTCACTGCTTTATCAAATTTCGCAGCCACACTCCAGGTGCCGGGCATGTTTTCCCTGTTATCTGCCAGCGGACCAACAACGGCAATAGTACCGGCTTTTTTCAATGGCAATACATTGTTTTGATTTTTCAACAGCACAAAACAGTCAGCTGCAATTTTACGGGCTTCGTTACGGTTAGCATCGCTGAATACTTCTGTCTTTGCACGGTTTTCATCGCAGTATTTATATGGATTATCAAACAATCCCAGTTTATATTTTGCTTCCAGAATTAAACGGCAGGAATTATCTATATCTGCCATCGTTACTTTTCCTTCTTTTAATGATTGTTTGAGTGTGGTTAAGAAACCTTCTCCCACCATATCCATATTGATGCCAGCCTTCAATGCCAATGAAGAAACAGTTTGCAGGTTACCCAAACCATGCGCTTCCATTTCGTTGATACCCGTGTAGTCAGTTACAACAAAACCTTTAAAGCCCCATTGTTTACGCAATACATCTGTCTGTAAAAATTTATTCGCTGTTGCTGGCACTCCATTTACATCGTTAAATGAAGCCATTACGCTGCCGACACCTGCATCCACTGCTGCTTTATACGGTGGCAGGTATTCATTGTACATGCGCTGGAGGCTCATATCGGTGGTGTTGTAATCACGGCCGGCTTCCGCTGCACCATACAGCGCATAATGTTTTACGCAGGACATGATGTTGTCGTTCTTTGTTAAATCGCCCTGGTAACCTTTTACCATTGCTTTTGCTACAGCAGAACCGAGGTATGGATCTTCTCCGTTGCCTTCTGCAATGCGGCCCCAGCGGGGATCACGGCAAATGTCCACCATAGGGGAAAAAGTCCAGCAGATGCCGTCTGCACTGGCTTCTTTGGCTGCAATTTGTGCACTGCGTTCTACTGCTTTCATATCCCAGCTGCAGCTTAAACCTAACGGTATGGGGAACACGGTTTCGTAACCATGTATTACATCCATTCCAAAAATTAAAGGAATTTTTAAACGGCTTTCTGTTACAGCAACTTTTTGCACGTCTTTTATTTTAGCTACCGATTTAATGTTGAATAATCCTCCTACTTTGCCTTCGCGGATTTTTTTTCCAATATCTGAACTTTGTGCCTGCCCGGTGACAATATCGCCGCTGCCGGGCAAATTCAGCTGGCCTAATTTTTCATCCAGCGTCATTTTTTTCATGAGCGCATCAATAAAGCTTTTCATTTTTGCATCGCCTGCCTTTTGTGCAGATGCGGTTACGGTCATCACCAATAATAATCCTGTTAGTAACTGTTTCATATAACGCTGTTTTTATTTCTTTAAATATGGGGCTATTATTTTTTGCCAGATGGCATATCCTTTGGCATTCATGTGTAAATTATCCTGGATAAAAATATCGGGCATGGGTTTTCCATCTGCACCCAGCATACTGTTCCAAACGTCAATAAAGAATGGCGGTGGCGATGGGCGTCTCCTGGCCAGGAATTTACTTATTCTTCTGTTTCCATCCTGCATTTTTTCACGCAACTGCCAGCGGCTTGGGCTTGGCTTCATTGATATGTATACAATGGATACATGAGGGAATTGTTTTCTGATGTCATGAAATAAAGATTTGAATCTTTTATAAACTGTTTTGCCTGTCACTGTACTATCATTTGCAATATCATTTTCCCCGCAATAAATAATAATCTGCCTGGGATTGTAAGGAAAGATTACATCCTTTTCGTACCGGATTACATCTGGCAATGTGGACCCGCCAAAGCCGCGGTTGATGATTTTGTATTGCGGAAAATAACTTTGCACATCTGTCCATTTGGTGAATGATGAACTGCCTACAAACAGGATGGATTGTTGTGGTGGCGGCATTGCTGAATCCTGCTTTTTAAATGCCTGGATGTCGTTGTAAAATGGTGGTTGCTGCTGCGCCGTTGCTGTTTGCACAACTACTAAAAGCGCAATGATTATTTTAATGTATTTCATTATTTACTTTTTATTCTTTATTTATATTATACTTACTACGACCACATAGGCACAAAGGCACAGAAAATACTCTTCGTTACTTTATATACCTATATTTATTTACTTTTATATTAATCGCGACCAAATAAGCACATAGAATATTCCGTATTTTTCTGCCGGAAAGACGGTAAGACAGAAAGAAAACTCTTCAACACTTTATATACCTATATACTTTATTTACTTATCTTCTTGTTCTCCTCACAGCGGCACAAAGGCACAGAGAATACTCTTCATTTCTTTATATACCTATATACTTTATTTACTCATATACTTTTTCACAAACACGAATTACAAAACCAATTACACGAATTAACAAATAAACCAATTAACCAATATACTAATTAACCAATCCCTACTCCACCTTCACCGTCTTCACCCTTTCACTCACGCCGTTTTCATTCACCGCTTCGATGGTAAAATAATATGCCTTCTTCAAATCCATCGCTTTAAACCAGTATTCATTGACCGTATTGCCCATTACCATTATGCAGTTGTACAATTTATCCGGTTCTGTTCCATAATAAATGTTGTAGGCATAAGCATTATCAACGGGATTCCATTTGATCCACCCGCTGCGTTTGTCTTTATCTGTACGCAATACAAAAAATGTTTTTACTGCATCTGGCTTCGTTCCGTTACCATTGCCAAAAACACGTAATCCACTAATGGCAAATTTACCGGATGGCATGTGTATATTTTCCACTTTAATAAATCTTGCCTGTACGGGTGCTGACAGTTCCACATATTCATGAGGAATATCTGTTTTGTTATTGCTTTTATCCACCAGCATCATCCATTTCTTTCCATCTACTGAATAATACATTTTATATTGATGATACTGATCGCCACCATTGATCTTTCCCAAATGATCCGGTGCCACATCCTGGTCTGCATAATTGATCTGCACTGCATTTACAGTGGATACATTTCCTAAATCGGTTTGAATCCATTCCCCTGGATTGCCCGATGCGGCACTCCAGTATGTTTTGATGTCTTCATCATTGGCATTATTGGCATAGTATGAACCCAGGGTAGACGATACCGTTACTGGTTTTTTATAATTGAGTAACATCCAGCCTGTGAAAGCCCCCCCGCCCCCCAAAGGGGGGAGTTTTAAGAGTTCGTCATAAGATGAACTCTTTGATATATCAGGCACTTGTAAAGCCCTTCCCTTGGAGGGGTTTGGGGAGGCCGTATAATGCGGATAATCTCCAAATGCAGTATTGCACCACATCACATCATCTTTATCAAACCCTGCAGGCCAGATACCAATTCTTCTTTCGAAATTATTTTTTACTGATAACATAATGGTGCTTACATGCCAGTAGTTTCCTGTATTGTCAGTAAACGTTGACCCATGCCCTGCGCCACGTGCAAAGCCGCCCAGCTTCATACTCAGCGGATCTGACTGCGGATGAATTTCTATGCCGTCAAATAATGGTTTACTACCCACTACCACGCCATCGGCATAACCACTGAACTCTGTTCCCGGTGCGCCGTACTGAAAATAATATTTGTTGTTGTGTTTGGTCATCCACGATCCTTCAATGAATGGATCGAGAAATGTGTTGTCCATATGTTCTCCAAAACGTTGCCAGCCATAGCGCCAATCCTGCAGCATATACATGGGCATTCTTGTTCCAATGGGCTGAAATGTTTTCCGGTTCAGTTCCACTCCATATACAGGATAAGTATTACTGCTGCCGTTGTACATATAAAACCTGCCGTCATCATCAGTAAAGAAGGCTGGATCCCATCCGCCAATATCGAATGAATCCACCAAAGGTTTCCACTCATTGGCTTTGGGATTGGTACTCATCCACAATGTAAACTTCCTGGTATAGGTTGAACCAAACACCAGCATGGTATCGCCAACGATGCCCACAGCAGGTGCACACAATTCATCATATCCTTCGTTCCATGGCCTCAGAAATTTTTTGGAAATGAAATTCCAGTGCAGCATATCACTGCTCCACCAATAACCCCATTGATTGGTGCTGAATAAATAGTATTCGTTTTTGTAATTCACAATTACTGGATCTGCTGTGGCACGATGCCGGCCCCATTCGCTGAAATTGGGAATAGGCGTGTAACCGTAGTCGATATTGATGGGGTTGCAGTAGGTGGAAGCTCCAGCTTCCACTGCTTTGGATGAAGCTCCACGAAGGGCAGACTGTGCAGTACAATTTGGATGCAGGCATCCCATGCTAAATAGTAGCAATGCCGTTGAACGGAGCGTCGCAACGATGTTCAACCGGAGAGATAATTTTGGTTTTATTATTTTTTTGATGGCCGCAGATGTGCAGATTAATTTTTGCTGTATTGATTTAAAGATTCTTTTCATTTCTGTACTGCTAATTATTTTAAAATAAGCTTTAGTTAAAAAAATTAATCTGCGCATCTGCGGCTAACATTTCTTCGCATCTGCAGTTATCTATTACAAATTTCCTTTTTTCATTTCTTCAATGGCATAATTCACCGCCCGTGCAGTAAACGCCATGTATAAAATGGAAGGGCTTTGGCTGCCGGTACTTGTCATGCAGGCGCCATCAGTCACAAATACATTTTTACAAAGATGCATTTGATTGTGTGCATTCAGCAGCGATGTTTTGGTATCTTTTCCCATTCTTACGCCTCCCATTTCATGAATATCGAGGCCCGGAGATTGGCGGCTGTCGTTGGTGCTGATATCTTTCACACCGGCTGCTTCAAGCATTGCCTGGCCCTGTTCTAAAAAATCTTTTACCATTTTATCATCATTATCATCATAACCAACAGATGTGATGAGAAGCGGAATACCCCATTGGTCTTTCTGATTTGTACTCAACCGTACATGATTGCTTTCTTTTGCAATGGTTTCGCCCTGCATATACATGTATACGCCCCATTTACCGGGTTCGCTCATGGCGGCTTTAAATTCAGCGCCGAAGGGTGGTTCAGCGTTGCTGTCATTAAACAATTGCCGCGATGCACCGGAATAAATAACATAACCACCATAAAAATCTGTATCCCGTTTTTCTACATTGCGGAAGTTGGCAACAATACATTCTGCGGGTTTGGATACTTTATAATACATATCTTCAAAACCATCCACCGTGCCGTACATGCTGCCCCGGTAGTTGTGGAAGCAAATATGTTTACCCAGTTTACCGCTGTCGTTACCCAATCCATTGGGGAAACGACTGGAAGTGGAGTTCAGTAAAATTAAATTGGTATTGAGCGCCGATGCGTTGACAAAGATAATGCGGGCAAAAAATTCCGTTGTTTCTTTTGTATTTGCATCAATCACACGCACACCTACTGCTTTTTGCTGCTGTTCATCATAGATGATGGAATGCACAACGGAATGGGGCCTTATGGTAAGATTACCCGTTTTATTAGCCCAGGGCAATGTACTGCTGTTGGAGCTGAAATAGCCGCCCAGCGGGCATCCCCGCATACACAGGTTGCGGTTCATACATTGGCCACGCCCCTGCTGCAGGTGTATAGGTTGGGGCTCCGTTACATGTGCCCACCGGCCGGATTCATAATGCCGGTTAAATTTTTCTTTGATCACCCGCTGTACATACAATTCCACCACATTCAATTCATAAGCCGGCAGAAACTCACCATCAGGCATAGACGGTATTCCTGCTTTATTACCACATACGCCAATAAATTTTTCTACGTGGCTGTACCAGTCTTTGATATCGTCGTAACCAATGGGGAATGATTCTCCGTAGCCATACCGTTCCGGCGCTGTAAAATCATAAGGGCTCCATCTTGCACAGGCACGCCCCCAGGTTAATGATTTGCCGCCCACCTGGTAACCGCGTATCCAGTCGAATGGTTTTTCCTGTATGTAAGGATGGTCTGCATCTTTTACAAAGAAGTGCTCCGTATCTTCTCCATAACCGGCGGCGCGGCTGATAAGCGGATTTTCTTTTCTTGTTTTTTCTGTAATTTGTCCGCGGTGCTTCAACTCCCAGCGCATGAGGTTTGCGGTGGGATAATCTTTAATATGCTCCACATTGCGGCCCCGTTCCAGCACCAGCGTTTTCAATCCCTTTTCACACAATTCCTTTGCGGCCCAACCGCCACTGATTCCGCTGCCGATGACGATGGCATCATAAGTATTCTTTTCTTTGCCGCCTGCATTAACATTTACCTGTGTAGTATCTGGCATGGTTACCCGATTTAAAATGTTACAAATTTATTTCATCCATTTACTGCTGCTAAACCCCAGTTTTTTCAACCCGTTTTGTATATCCGGAATTTGCATAAACAATTTCCACAACAAACCGGTCCGGTAATTCTCAATCATGGTCACTATCGGCCCTTCATCAATGGCTAAATAACTTTGGGCGTACCAGTTATGCTGTATGCTGAAGCCATCCACAAATCCATATTTGCCCCATACCTTATTGCCCATTTCATAATAGAAATAACGCAGCGCCTGCATACTTTCCTTTGGTGTATATGGCATGGAGGAAATGGCTGCTGTTGGCTGAATCACTCCCCTGTCGTTTTCCGGGCTGTGTGCCAGGTAGCCTTTATAACTGTCGCCTGCTGTTAAGCCCCAGCATTGTTCACTGTAGCCTTTAAAGTGGTTAGGATTTTCTATACAAAATGCCCGGTTGATGAGCGTATGATTTTTGCCCTGCATAAAATAGTCGTTCCCCAACGAATCTTTTAAACCATTGGGGTCAATGCCCTGGAAAGTATATTGCTCAAAAAACAATGGCCCGCCTTTATCCTTATCATAATTACCTAACGGCAATATATAACCGTAATACTCATTCCCGTTTTTGAAGCCCAGGCTTCCTGCCCAGGTGCCGTCATATACTGCTTTGGCTATGGCATGATAAGGAGATGCTGCGGACATGATATACGTGATCAAACATTCATTCCAGCCCCAGATGGGAAAATTCATATCGAAACCGTTGTTGGGGCTCCAGTGCCAGAACAATTTATTTTGCCCGTTGGTATGCCAGTTCCAGTTGGCAGCGCCCCACATCGCCTCTATGCGTTTGCGCAGGTAAATTTCCTGCGGTGTTTTTTGATTGAAATATTCCCGTGCACAAAGAAAACCCATGAGCAGGTAAGAGGTTTCCACCAGGTCAGCGCCATCATCCAAACGGTCGAAGGGAATAGTTTTACCGGTGCGACCGTTCATAAAATGCGGGAAGATGCCGTGAAAGCAATCGGCATGCGTTAAAAAATCAGCGATCTTGATTAAACGCCTTACTGCAGTATCGCGGCCAATCCATTTTCTTTCTACGGCAACTATTGTACTCATGATGCCGAAGCCGGTACCACCAATGGCTCCTGCATCAGGCCCAAAATCAGTTTTGCTCAGGTTGGGTTCATCCCATGCTTCGTTGATGTAATCCCAATAATATTCCGCTTTTACGGTGTTACTTCTTTCCAGCGCCAAACCACTTACCGGGTGTGCACCATGCCAGAAAAACCGAAAGGTTTGTTTTTGTACCAGTTCCAGTAACTGATCGTCAGTTAAGTTTTTGATAATCCCGACCGGTGCAATGCTGTCAGGCCCATCACCATACTTTCCTTTTATTAAAGATTGTGAAAGTGTACCCTGTACCGTAAGTATCGGCAGTATTATAAAAAGCAATCGCTTCATATCGTTTTCTTATTTTGCCAGCCAGGGGCTTGTGAAACCCAGTTTCTGTAGCCCTGCTTTTATTTCGGGGCAACTCATAAAGAGTTTCCATAATAGACCGCTGCGGTAATTTTCTATCATTACCGGAATGGGACCCTGGTCGATAGCCAAATACCTTGGCAGGAACCAATTATCTGTCTCACTGAATGCATCATAAAAACCATATTGCCCCCAGAGTTTATCATGCATATCGTAATACCAGTGTTTCATTGCTGCTATGGATTGTTCAGGTGTGTAAGGCATTGCAGCGAGTGCAGCAGTTGGGGAAATCACGCCCAAATCATCTTTAGGATTGGGCGCATGCGCTGCATAACCTTTTACTGAATAGCTTGCTGTAAGCCCCCAATTATTAGTGCCATAGCCTTTATACTGTAAACTGTCGTTTACACACCATTTGTAATTGATCATAGCCTGGCTGGTATTTTCCTGCCAGTAATCAGTATACTCATCTTTTAATCCATGCGGATCCAAACCGAGATAAGAATACTGCGACCAGAATAAAGGCGCTGCATTTACCGGGTTGCCCTGGTAATGCAATTGCAATGGTAAATTCATTACCGTATGCGGCTGCTTAATTTTTCCACCTTCTGCCCAGCCTTCATGGTACACTTCTGCCGGTACACCATGCGTGGGTGATGATGCAGCGAGTATATATGCGATCATGCATTCATTGTAACCATGTATTGGAAAATTCATTTCCCATGCATACGTGGGGCTCCAGTGCCAGTACAAAACATTTTTACCGTTGCGGTACCAATCATATTCCACCGCTTTCCATAATGCATCTATCCGTGCTGCCAATGCTTTTTCTTTTTCGTTACCATCTTTAAAATACTGGCGCACACAAAGTAAACCCTGCATCATGTAAGAGGTTTCTACAATATCGCCGCCATTATCTTTTTTACCAAAAGGTTTTACTTTTCCCGTTTCACCATTCCACCAATGCGGAAATGCACCATGAAAGCGATCTGCTGTTTCGAGGAAATGAATAATTTTTTCCAGCCGCTGCACACCTTCTTCCATGGTAATAAATTTTCTTTCCATTGCAACAATCAACGCCATCACACCAAAACCACTGCCACCGCTGGTCACCACATTTTTATCATCATCGGGATAAATATTGTCTGCATGAAAGCGCTCTCTTCCCAATCCGCTCACCGGCTCTGCTCCTTCTGTAAAATATTTGATGCTGTAATACTGTACCGTATCCAGCAACGCACTGTCACTGATGGTTGCAGGTGTTGTAACCGTTACAGTTTTATTTTGCCCGGCTGAATTACAGGCGGCGAAAAATAAAAATGCTGTACTTATGATAATAATACTTCTCATACTGCATTCAATAGTTCTTGTTTATAAATAGGGTGCACTGAATCCCAAATTCTGCATTCCTGTTTTTATTTCGGGGCAACTGGTCAATAAATTCCAGATCAGTTGCGAACGGTAATTTTCAATCATCACCATTATCGGCCCTTCATCAATGGCAAGATAAGAACCGGCAAACCAGGTATCTTTTAATGAAAATGCGTCAACAAAACCATACGTGCTGAAAATTTTATCGCCCAGTTTGTAATAGAAAAATTTCAGCGCATTCATGCTTTCTGTTGGTGTATAAGGCATGGATGACAATGCGGCAGTGGGTGCAATCACGCCAATATCATTATTCGGTTCGCTGGCGTTGTAGCCATTCGGCACATCGCTCGCAGTTAACCCCCAGCAAAGGTTACTGTAGCCATACCAGCCTTTCGGATTGGCTTTGCAATATTCATAATTGATTTTGGTATGATTCGTTACCTGTGTTAAATAGTTGGCATACGCATCATTCAATCCATTGGGATTAATGCCCAGGAAAGAATAGTGTGCAAAGAACAGCGGGCCGCCATTGGCATTCCCTAACGGCAACAGATAACCGTAGTAAGAATTATTATTGACTTCTGCCCCATTTCTTGTATAGCCTTCTGTATATACCACTTTCGGAATACTGTAGGTGGTGGATGATGCGGCAAGAATATAGGTGATCAAACATTCATTCCAGCCCTGTATTTTCACATTCATATCCCAATTGTAATTGGGGCTCCAGTGCCAGTACAACACATTATTGGCTCCCTGGCGGAACCAGCTCCATTGCACATTATTCCAGAGTGTATTGATATCTGCACGCAAAGCAGTTTCATCTGCAGCCGCGCTATTGAAGTATTGCCTTGCAGTAAGCAGGCCCGCCATGAGATAAGAAGTTTCCACTAAATCTGCGCCATCATCTTTTGTGCTGAATGGAATTACGACGCCTGTGGTTCCATTCAACCAATGCGGAAAGGCACCATGAAAACTTTGTGCAGTATTCTTTAAAAAGCCAACAATCTTTTGCATCCTGGTTACGCCTTCAGCACGGGTGATAAAACCACGGCTGATGGCAGCAGGAATTGTCATGATGCCAAAACCTGTTCCCCCGGTGGTTACTGTTTCAGGTGTGGTATTGCTTCTTTCTCTTGCCATACCACTGGTGGGGTGGCCAAAATCCCAGAAATAACGGAAGGTTCTTTTCTGCACGGTATCTAATAATGCATTATCACTGATGATGGGAAACTTATCAGTGGAATCCATGGCAGTTACACAATCAAAACTCAATGTCGCATTTAGTTTTCCGCCCTTTACAGATTGTAATGAAGTATTGGTGATTAAAGAATATTTGTTGAGGTTTTTTAATGGCGTTGCCGGACTGATGATAATGGTGCTGTCATTTTTTTCGTAAGAAAAATTAATAGCTGCCGAACCACCGTTTTCGTTGAGTGAAATTGCAGAGGCCACACTGCTCCTGTCCACCGCATTATTAAATGACAATTTGATGGTTGCGGTTATTTTAGTGTTGTAGGTCAAACTGCCGCCGGAGATTGCGGTATTATCAAGCGTAATACCACTGTTGATCAATGGCGTTACAGTTGGCGTTACAGGGCCGGAGCCACCGCCTGTATCTTTTTTACTGCACGATGCTATCAACTGCATCAACAACAATAACAATGCTGTGTACTGATATATTTTTTTTGCTGCCATGAAATTAAAATACCAATGTTGAAATTGAATGTGGTAATGCGGTCGCTTCTGCTGCTTTGCCTTTTATCCAGAGGAAATAATTGGTTTTGGTATCAGTTGGATTCATCACCACAACATTTACAGTGCCATCAGGGTTTTTAAACGCAGTAGTTTGCAGCATACTCCTGCTGGCCGCACTTACAATACGCTTTGCTCCCGGCTGAATAAATTTAGAAAAGTGACCGATGTAATAATATTCATTCGTGTAAATCAGTTCACCGGTTTTGGTGTTGCCATGTATCGGTGCAAAACAAAAATTACCTACATGGTTGGGGCCGCCGGTTTCATCCAGTAAAATATTCCAGTCGGTAAAGCCAACGGAACCATTATTAAAATCATGGATCATATTGGCGCCATATTTTTCTCCCAGTTTCCAATCGTTTACTTTGGTTAAATCAAAAGCTTCTTTACATCCTTCAGTAAACAATAAATTTTTTCCGGGGTATGCTTCATGCACCAGTTTCAAATTATCGTACATCGGTTCGCCGCCACTCCAGGGTTCATACCAATGAAAGCCAATGCCCCATAAATATTTTGCCGCTGCAGGATCATCGAGCAGTGTGCTTGCACGCTGATACAATAAATCGCGGTTATGATCCCAACCAATAATTCTTACTTTGCCCAATCCTGCTTTCTGCATTGTTGGCCCTAAATTATTTTTCAAAAAATCCCGTTCTTCTTCGCCAGTGAAAATGCAACTCTCCCATTTTTGCGTAGCCATTGGTTCATTCTGAATCGTTATGCCCCAGATGGGAATGCCTTCTTTTGCATACGTCTTAATAAACTTTGTGTAGTAATTGGCCCAGCTTTGATAATATTCTTTCTTCAGATGGCCCCCATGCAGAATATCATTATTGGTTTTCATAAATGCCGGCGGGCTCCACGGGCTGGCAAATAAAGTCAATTTACCGCCTGCGGCTGCAATCGCTTGTTTAATGAAAGGAATACGGTATTGTTTATCATGTTTTACATCGAATGACTTCAATGCACTGTCACCTTCATTGATATAGGTGTAGGTATCGCTGCTGAAATCGCAACTATGAATATTGGTTCGTCCGAAATTATACCCAATGCCTTTCTTTTTATCGAAGTACGCCTGCATAAATTCAGCCTGCTTGTCTTTGGGCAATTTGGCAAATGTTTCTGCCGCAGCATCCGTTAATGCACCGCCAATGCCCAAAAAAGTTTGGAAGCTTTTACCGGGGTCAACAAAAATGCAGATTTGTGTTTCCAGCGGCTGGGGCAAATCTTTAAACTCTGCTTCATCGGTTTTTGACAGGCGCAGGCTGGTACCTTCGGCGGTGGTGTATACCGTAACTTTTTTACCGTTGGTGTATGATTTGTTTTGTGCCCATACACCGGTGCTGATAACAGCCAATGCAATTGCGGGGATAATGTTTTTCTTCATGATCGTTTTGCTTTCGTTTATTACCAAACATAAGTACCTGCCGATGCTGCGGGAAGTACTGATGTGATTGTTTTTTTATTGGATACTATTGTAATGGTTTGTGGCGATGCACTGTCATTCAGCACCAGCACAACGGTATTGCCTGATGGTGTTTTAAATGCCACGTTGGATAATGCGCCGGTTGTGTAACTATTAATACGAACAGATCCCATTGGTACAAACTTTGAAATTTGTGCAATAATGTAATAGCCCACATTCCTGTTAATGGCTCCATCGAGTGTGATAGCGCCTTTACATTGTGTGCAGCCGCCGGGTGTATGCGGATTGAAACCTCCGTCATTAGCAAGATTCCATTCCAATGCATTTTTGCTCCAGTTGTTCATGGAACCTATGACTACATTTTTGATGTGCCATAAAAAATCACCGCTGAATGTTCCGGTAGAACCAGTCCATTGTTCGGTGAAGTACACATTTTTATCAGGAAACTGTGAATGCAATGAATTGAGTGCACTGATATCTCCGGCATATAAATGAAATGCAGAACCATTGATAAATGGTTTTGCTGCGGCATCGCTGAGTACTGTTATGGGATAATCAGGATGATCGCAGTTATGATCCCAGATGATGATCTTGGTGGTTAAACCTGCAGACTGGAATGCCGGCCCCAGGTTATTTTTAATAAAATTAGCCTGTTCCGTTGCGGTCATCGACATACTGGGATTGTTGCCGGGGTTTTGTGGTTCGTTCTGTATCGTAATGGCATCAACCGTAATGCCCCTGGCTTTCATAGCCTGGATGTATTTAACAAAATATTTCGAGTAGGCGTCATAGTAAATCGTTTGCAATGAACCGCCAATGGTGCTGCCATTGGTTTTCATCCATACGGGCGGACTCCACGGGCTGGCAAGAATTTTAATGTTTGGGTTGATGGCGAGTATTTGTTTCAATACAGGAATCACATCCACCGTATCCCAGGCCAGGCTGAAGTTGTTAAGGTTAACATCGGTTTGCCCCGTGGGCATATCGTCATAACTGTATACCGATGCGTTCAGATCAGATGCACCAAGGCTGATGCGCAAATAACTTACGCCAATGCTTCCGCTGTTTGTACCCGGCGCAAATAATTCATTTAATAAATTATTTTTGTCTGTTGTATTTAATGCGTTGATGAGTGTAGCGCTTCCGCCAGTTAATGTATATCCAAAGCCATCTACAGTTTGATACATTTGAGTACTATCCAGTGTAATGGTTTGCCCTGTTCCGGATGCACTGCCGAATGCCAGCAGGCTGGTTTGCTTTTGCAGTAAAACGCTTTGATCAGCTTTGGTTACCCAAAAAGATACATCATCGTTGGAAGGTGGCGTGCTGCCACCACCGCCGGAGCCTGAACCACCGGAACCGGATCCTGTTGAAGAGGAAGAGCCTTTGGAACAATTACATTGTACAGCCAGGAATGCTGCCATCATCAAAATCAATCCAGCGTTGCTTACAATTTTTTTCATACGAGTAAATAAATAAATAGGTTTAGTATAGATAGTTGCTGTCTTAAAAAACATTATTGCGGCTGTAGAAAAACCAGCCGGTTATTATTTCTTGCCATTACGAGCAATTTATTTCCACCAGCAGCAGTGATCCATTTCATATCTCTTATTTCCCCATTAACTGTGGGCAATTGTGTTTGCAATGCAAACGCATTGCTATTTTTATTAAAGGAGACTGTTGTGGGATATAATGCATCGTACCTGCCTTCATAAGGTATTACGCCATAAAAATTACCTGCCGCCATGTATGCTGTTGTTTTGTTAGTGGTAACAGCGCCGAACGACATTACCGGTGCCAGTTGTAATTCATCGGGCAATTCCTTTGCTGTAAACCCGCCCTTTCCATCATTGATGAAACAGGTTGAACTTAATGTTTCTGCTTTCAGTTCCAGGTAGTCTTTAAACAAATCATAAAACATGTACTGTACGGTTTTGCCAGCTACTTCTCCGTAAGTCAAATAGGCTTTTTTTAATACAGGCAGTGGCCGTTCCAGTTCGTCCTTGGCCAAAAACGTGTACTCCTTACCGTCAATGGTATAAGCCATCACCTGTTCTATAGAACCGTTTTTGTCAAAATCTTTTACATATAATTTTAATGGGCCGTTCTTGCCTGCCCATAATTTGGTGTTGTGCCCCCAGTTGCCCGCAAGCAAATCGGTAAAGCCATCACCATTTACATCTGCTGTATATATGGTTTGCCATAAACCTGTAGATGCCGCGATATCAGTTGCAGTAAACATTCCTTTATTATTCATGAAAACTTTTACCGGCATCCATTCACCAGCCACAACAAGGTCTGGCCAGTTGTCATTATTCAAATCAGTAAATGAAGCGCCGGTTACCATACCTGTTTTATCTAAAGCTATTTTTGCCTGCGGTGCCGCGCTGAAATTTCCCTTACCATCATTCAGCAGTAAATAAGACGCCTGCGGCAAGCCATAAGCTTTAGCGTCTGCCAAACCACCAATGAAAATATCCATATCGCCATCTTTGTCCACGTCAGCAACCGTAACGCATGATTTATTGGTATAGATAACTGGTAAAGATGACGTACTCAAAGTAAAATGCCCTTTGCCATCGTTGAGATACAGATGATCGGCCAATGCTGGGTTGCCATTAAAATACTCATTGCCGCCGCTTACCACGTACAAATCCGGATACGTATCGTTGTTCGCATCAAAGAATATTGCATCCACATCTTCGCTTGCCGCATTCTTATTAAACACTGCTGTATCTGACGCAGTAAAACTTCCGTTGGCGTTTTGTATCAGCAATGTTCCGGGTTGCCCCTGTGCGCCGCATGCATACATATCATCCAGGCCGTCTTTGTTTACATCGCCAATGGCAATTTTTGGCCCACGGGTGGATTCTTCGTGCGGTATTAAATATTGCTGGTAGAAATCGACAAAATTATTTTCCTTATGCTGCCAGTTAACCGCAATACGATCGCTTACATCTGTAAATGAACCGGATTTTTGCGGAAAGAATGCGGCATAGTCAAAAGCTCCGGCAGCATCTTTTTTATTGATCACCATATTTTTATTACCAATGAAATGTTGTAACACCTGGAATTTTTGATCTGGCCAAACAATGAGCATGCTGTCAATGGTACTGTCTGCACCCAATCCAAAATGCAGTTTAGTATCTGATGATGATTCGAATCCCCTCGTCAGCATCAGTTCCTGGTACTGCATTTTTCCTTTTTGAAATATGTACGTTTTACAACCCACGCCAAAAGTGTTGCTGCTGTCTCCTTTAAAAGAAAGGCTCAGATGGTTTCCTTCTGTTGTATTATTTTTTAAGATCACTGCTGGCCCGTTCAGGCTGTTAATCACGATGTCCAGTTTACCATCGTTATCCAAATCGGCATAAGCAGATCCGTTGAAATATCCTTTCAGCTTTCCTGTTCCCCATTCATCGCTTACATCTTTAAATGCGTCTTTACCATCTCCCTTAAATAAGAAGGGATGTGAACTTCCATCGGGCATTTTTTCAATAGCCATATCATCATACTTGTCAGTTTGGTTCATGCCTTTGTTTACTTCAAGGTCAGATACAAAACGAACATAATCCATATCCACAGGACGTTTAACGATGCCGCTTGATATAAAGAGGTCTTTGTTCCCATCGTTATCAAAATCGGCAAATAAAGGGCACCAGCTCCAGTCGGTTGCGGCAACGCCGCTCATTAACCCCGTTTCACTGAAACTGATTCCATTGCCATTATTACGTTGCAGACAATTTCTTGAATATTGATATTGAAACCCGTTCATTTCCACTTTTGCTTTATACGCTTCGGGGTTCTCATCGCTGCCATAAGTTTTTAATGTTCTTTCATCGGGTGGCAGCATATCTACAGTGATAATATCAGGCTGGCCGTCGTTATTATAATCAGCAATATCGTTGCCCATACTGAAGCGGCTGTAATGGTTAAAATGTTTGCCGCCTTCTTCTTTAAATGAGCCGTCTTTTTGATTGACGTAGTAATAATCGTTTTCGTGAAAATCGTTGCCGATATAAATATCATCCCATCCGTCGTTGTTAACATCGGCTACACTAATGCCGAGGCCATACCCCAGATTACTTTGAGAGATGTGTGCCATTTTAGAAACATCTGTAAATTTTCCGGTTGTTTTTAAATCATTTCGGTACAAACGGTCGCCGGATAAAGAATCATAAACCTGCCTCCTGCTGGTATCCACCAAATTTTCATGCGGGTGATGGGATTGGTTCAGGATAAAACAATCCAGGTCTCCATCGTGATCATAATCGAAGAAAACAGTTTGCGTGGTAAAGCAGGATGTGTTCAAACCATACTCCGCACTTTTTTCAGTAAACGTATTATTCCCATTGTTGATGAAGAGTTCATTATGGCCTTTCAAGCCATAACGGTTGCTTACGGATGATACGTAAATATCCAACAAACCGTCACCGTTCACATCAGCCATAGTGGCGCCGGTACACCAGTCAGCTGTTCCCTGCACGCCTGCTTTACCGGTAATATCTTCAAACTGCATATTGCCTTTGTTCAGGTAGAGTTTGTTATGGCCTTTACTGTTGGCCGTAAAATAAATATCCGGTAACCCATCGTTGTTAATATCACCAGTGGCTACACCACCACCATTGTAATAATAGAGATAATATAAAATGCCAAAACCAGGTTTTTTTTCAAGGTTATTGGCAAAGTCAATATGTGTAGATGAAGCAGGCAAAGAGGTAAATAAAGAAGGTTTATTTTCATGGCACGATAGTACAGTTGCTGTAAGCAATAACAGGTATATATAATTCTTTACACTTGCCATAATCATTTATTTTTTTCTTTTAACAGAGCCAGTACTTTTTGCGTTTCTTCAGGGTATGCTTTAATAAGATGGGTATGCATTTTTGCCGGTGTGGGCACTGTATTTCCCTGCAGCATTACTGCAATGGACATCGACTGCTGTTCCGGCATGTGGCAGGCCGTGCATTTACCATCAATAACTGCGCCGAGACTGTCTTTCATTTTACATTGCGTGGTGGCAACGGTATGTTTTTCGTTATGGCAGCCCATACATTGCTGTGAGAAAAGCGCCACCTGCCCTTTTTGGTTTTCGTGCGTATTGTGGCAGGTAACACAAGTCAATGTTTTACTCATGGTAAAACACTTGCTGGCTTTCAGTAAACCCAACTGGTTGCCGTGTACATCAATGGCGTTGGTATTTTGCGGCGTATTGTCAACGGTGAAAAAATCTGCCAGTTTATCGCCGGAAGTAAAAGAAAAAGAAGGCTTGCTTTTTTGTAACCGGCCTCCATGGCATAATGCACATAAATCCAGGCTTTGCTGGCGGGTAAAATTTTTAGGATTAATAATGAACTGTGCTGTTTTTTCCTGGGGGTTTGAAGTTTGAAATTCAACATGTTTTGCCCCGGGGCCATGGCATTTTTCACAATCCACGCCCAATATCAAAGCATTTTTATTAAATACACTTGATTCAGAAGATGTGTCAGGCATATTTTCAGCATAAGTAGCGTGGCATTCCAGGCACCGGGCGGTGATTGGCCGGTTAAAAGCTAACCTGTTCGGGTATCCGGGGCTGTTACTCCATTGATCGGTGGCCGTAAAATAAGTCAGTGGCAGTTGAACCAGTTTGTCTCCGTTCCACGACATATAACTTTGCCCTCTTGTGGCCGAGCCAACAGTAAAATCAAAACGTTCACTTCTGTTTAAAGTTCCGTTTACATAACCAGCCTGGTATACACCATCCGGTCTTTTTTCCATGATCATTTCCTGCCCGTTATTATAGAGAAAAGTATTTTTCCCTGAATCAAAACTGCCTTTAATTGTTTGAACACTTGCTACTTCAGAAGTATGAAAATGTGCAGTTTTGATGTGAGCATCGTAAATATCTTTATGACAACGGGCACAGGCAGCAGAACCTGCAAAATCTTTATACGCGGCAGGTTCTTTTGAAGCGCTGTTGCCGGAATTATTGATGCAGGTGGTTAAGAAGAACAGGCATGCCGCAATCGTGAACAGAACAATAAATGAGTTTCGATATCTGAAGGAAATCTTCATGTGGTGAAATTACACGACTTAGTATACCCTGTAAAAGTTAAAAAGGGCTGAACAAAAATTTGTCAGCCCTTTGTGGATTTGCTGCCTGCTATATGAAAAAACTTATTGTTTTCCTGTATATAATGCAGTTACTTCTGCCGCAGATAACGCTTTACCATAAAGCCTGAACTGATCTAAACCTCCATCCCAGTTCATACCCCAGCCCATATCTTTAATGTTACGGTTACCACCAAGGTCAAGTCCCTGAACATTACTGGCATTGATTTTTTCTGCACCATGTCCGCTCCATCCGCCAACATTAGGATTAGCAACACCATCTACATACAATGTCATTTTAGATGTTGTAGCATCGTACACCAACACCATGTGGTGCCAGTTGTTATCCTGTACATTAGGTACTTTATTACCACCTTCCCAGGTAATCCAGGTATCGCATTTACAATTATCATCCACCATGTAGAATTTTACAATAGCTGATGATGTTGGTGTCCATGTTCCCCAGTCGAATAATAAGAACATAGAGAAGCCATAGCTGCCCCATTGTTTATTCCCTGATGGGATGGTAAATACAAAAGACGCATTGCCGTTAGGGATACCATTTCTTTTTTCCCAAAAGGAAATAGAGAAGCTGGATGCGTTAGCGGGAAAATCGTTCACGCCACTGTATTTAATAAATTTAGCGGCATCGCCCTGAACGGCTTTACCGGAAATACCAGCTATTGAAGCCAGTGGGTTATCTGACGGAAAATTTGCCCTGATGCTGTCCACGGCATTCATTTGTGCATTTGTTGTTGTACCGTCAAACGCTGTATAAAATTTCAGCGGTCCGCCGGGAGGGTTACTATCTGCCGGATAATCGCCCAAAGCTGGCCTGGCCAATTTTTTACAACCGGTAGCCAACACAAGAACTAAAGCAACAAATAAGCTGCTTTTTAAGATTCTGCTAATTGTGTTCATATAAAAGTTTTTAGTTGTAACACCTGGCGCAAAAGCGCCAGGTGAATATGAAGGAATAATTTGATTTTACCATTCAGGATTTTGTTTCAAAACGCCACCGGATAAATCGATAGCTTTTTGGGGAATGGGATAGAACCTGCAACGGTTGGTATAACCCAAAGCGCCTAACTCAGTGATAGCATCACCCCAGCGAACAAGATCGTAGAAACGGCAACCTTCCATGGCAAATTCCCAGCGCCTTTCATCTTTGATAGCCTGACGCATTTGAGTTTGACTGGTGAATGGAATATAAGGTACAACTGTCCTTGTATGTCCAGGATCCGAACCGACACCACTTGCACGCAAACGTATCAACTCCAGATTTGCAGCAGCAGTTGCGCCATCGCCCAACTCATTGCTTGCTTCGGCCAGCATCAGGATCACATCAGCATAACGGATGATACGGTGGTTAATCCATGAAGCTCCACCATTACCAAATATCTGGCCGGTGAATTGACGCATAGCAGGATCAGAGTATACTTTTTTATTCCAATAGGGTTGATCTAAACTTGGGCCGGGATTATAAGCGGGTAACGTTGACCCATAACCGCCTTGTGAAGGGCCTCCATCTGATTGACCAGAATAGAGAATCGTTTGACGTTTACGTGGATCTGTATTATCCCATGCTGATTCCAGTTTTTGTGTAGGTGTGTTCCAACCCCATCCCAGGTTCCAGGTATTACTTGCACCGCCCTGCCTTACATTCTGGCTGGTACCCCAGTTTGAACCATGGTCGTTGGTGCCATTTTTACCCACAGTTGCCTGCATTTCAAAAATAGATTCTAAACCATTTTTTCCGGCACCATCCAGTCCATCTTTCCAGATATCCGGGAAGTTTGCCATCAGGGCATATTGGCCAGATGCTTTCACTTCATTACATAATTGTACTACTTTAGCCCAGTTTTGCCTGAACAGGTATGTTTGGGCCCAGAGTGATTTAGCAGCACCGCTTGTAATACGGCCAGGATAAATGTTGGTACCAGCAACGGACCAGTTTAAAGGCAGATACTGCGATGCAGTTGCGAGGTCTTTGTCGATCTGTGCATAGATATCAGCAACTGGTGATTTAGCCCTGATACCATCTGCGGCATTGGTAAAGTAAAAATTGATCAATGGAACGTCTCCATAAGTTTTTGCCAACTCAAAAAAGCTGTATGCACGGAAGAATGCCGCCTCGCCTACATTTCTTAAAGATGCGGGGTCAGTAGCTTTCAGTGAATCTGCATAATACAATTCTTTGTTGCACAAATTGATCATATAGTAGTGATCATTCCAGTATGTATTCGGAGCCCAGTCGTCTTTACTGTACTGGAAAGTTTCAAACTCAGTATTGATTTCAGCGCCGTCGGTGGTGCTGCTTCCTTTCTGTGCATCATCATCACGAATGCTGTGGAAATCAATCCAGGGTAATGTAGAGAAACCGGCATAAGTTAAGGTATTGTACAAACCAAAACTCTGTGCTTCCAGTGTGCCCTGGTTTAAATCATCCAGGGTGGCCGTTAACGGTTTTCTGTCGAGGAATTTTTTACATCCCATAACAGATAACAGTACCGGCAACGCGATCACCAAAGCCCGGAATAAAATTTTATTTCTTTTCATATCAATGTAGTTTAATCGTTTTAAAATGAAATGTTTAAGCCAATGGTTGAAACAACCGGTATTGCACCGCCTGCTTCATCATATCCAAACCTTGTGGCATCGCCACCAAATTCCGCAGTGTAACCCAGGTTGTTTTTCCAGGTTTTAAGGTTTTGTATGTTAACAAAAGCTCTTGCACTTTTCATCTTAGCTCTTGAAATTAAATGCTGACTGAAGGTATACGCCAACTGAACATTCCTTAACCTGAAGTAGCTTCCATCTTCAATGTTATAGGTTGAACCGTTGTAGTTAAACCTGTGGCCCTGGCTAATAATCGGAACCCAGTTAGATGTTCCTGCACCATGCCACCTGTCTAATTTATCAGCTGAATAGTTTACCCTTTGGAAAGGAGATTCCAATGAACCCCATGCCCTGAATACCTGGTTGCCATACACACCGCCCATATCCAGTCCCAGGCTCCAGCTCTTGTAATTCACATTAACAGATGTACCATAAGTGAATTTTGGAGTTGGGTTACCAATGATGGTTCTGTCATCTGGTGTAATCTTACCATCACCGTTTACATCTTTGAATTTGAAATCGCCGGGTCCATAAGCACCTACTGCAGATGCAACAGGAGATTTCAGCACATCAGCATAGCTTTGATATAAACCTTCCACTACATAGCCATAAAAAGAACCAATGGGATAACCTGGTATGGTACGGCTTTCAGCACTATTATTGTTGTAACTTCCTCTTGATAAGAATCCACCAGGGATATCAGGAGACAAACTCAGTACTTTATTTTTCAGGAAAGTGATATTACCTCCTAAACTGATAGAAAGATCTTTTTGCAAGTTCTGATTCCATGTTGCAGAAAATTCTTCACCCCAGTTTTTCAGGCTGCCACCATTTTCCAAAATGTTATTCAAACCCTGGCTGCTCCTGTCAACAAAAGTCATCAGGTCTTTTGTTGTCTTACTGAAATAGTTGGCTTCAAAATGCAATTTGTTTTTAAATGCATTTAATTCCACTCCCACTTCCTGCGCATGCACAGTTTCCCATTTCAGGTCTGGGTTGGGATCCCATCTCTGGCTGGCAGCTGCATATGTATTGGTACCAAATACCGCTACCACACCGGTATTTAATTGTGGATAGAACGGATAGTTGATCGGTGTTCCATCGAGGAATGAAGCGGATTGGTTACCCAGTACGCCAATTGATGCTTTCAGTTTCAGGAAATCGATTTGAGGAATATCTGCCATGAAGTTCTCTTTGGTCAAATCCCATGCTGCACCCAATGCCCAGAATTTCTGGTGCTGGTTTTTAGTTGGAATTTGTGAAGATGCATCATCTCTTAAAGAAGCATTCAGGTAATACTTGTTTTTGTAGTTATACAATATCCTGCCTAAAACTGATGCAGTGGAATACTCATTTTGACCAGAGGTAGCAAATGTCTGTGCAGGATCATTAAATTGACTGCTGATATACCAGAAACGTTTGTCGTCTGGTATTGGCAATGCATTACCGGTAGTGAAAGGTTTAGCAGTAGCATACCTTCCAAAATGTCCAAAATAATAAGTAGTGAAACCCGCTGTTGCTGTCAGGTTATGATCCCTGAAGCTTTTCTTATAGGTTAAAATATAATCCTGCTGAAATTTCTTATAGCTGTCATCATTCTCTGATACCTGTGTTTTAGCACTATATAAGTAAGGAGTATTGGTAGAAGGATCATATGCATAGTAAAGCGGAGTATACGTTCTGGCATTTACATTACTCATATCTGCATACAGTGTGGAGCGGAAATTAAAGTTCTTCAGGAAATTAATTTCTGTAAAGAAACTACCTACATTACGATATTCGAGACTTGAAAATTTGTTATACAAATTATCCAATTCCAATATCGGGTTAACAACTCCGGAGTTTTGAAGTGAAGTAAGCAACCCTGAATAAATATTAGCATTGATACTATCTCCACCATACGGATTAGCAACCCGGAAAGTTTTAGTACCTGCGGAAATACCCGGAACTACTTTTCTTGCAGCATCCAGTACACTTGTTTCATTAAACGGATTATTCTGCCTTGATGAATTCAGATTAATACCAATTTTAATCGCTTTGCTGATCTTAAACTCATCGCTGAATGACAGCTGCAGTTTATCCAGTTTTTCGTGTTTGATAATACCTTCATCATAGATATATCCCACACCAAAGTTGAATTTATTCTTTTCTGTACTTCCTGCAACACTCAGGTTACTGTTGCTGTATTTTCCTGTCCTGGTAACGGCATCAATCCAGTCTGTATTGGCTGTTAATGCAGAAAGATCAGGAGTAGCCACACCATTGTTTGCATTTTCTTCTGCAAACAGCATTTTAAACTGGTCATTATTTACTAATTTAATTTTATCTACCAGCTTTTTAGTACCATAATTCGTGTTGAAATTAATCACCACCTGTCCGGCTTTTGCTTTTTTGGTAGTAATGGCAATAACACCTGTGGCACCTTTAACACCGAAGATGGCGAGCGAAGAAGGATCTTTCAAAACTTCGATAGACTCGATATCGTTCGGGTTCAGGTAATCAATGTTATCGTTAAAGATACCATCCACTACGTACAGCGGGTGCACCTGGCCGATACTTACTGTACCCCTGATACGAATATCGGGAGCAGCTCCGGGTGTACCATTGTTTACCACTGACAAACCAGCTACTTTTCCCTGCAATGAAGCAACGGGGTTAGTATTGGGTTTATCAGCAATTTCTTTTCCTAATACTTTGGTGATAGAACCGGTAAGGTCTCTTTTGTTGGCAGTTCCGTAACCAATAACCACCACCGCATCAATAGATTTGGTTGAAGTAGACATGGTTACGTTGATCTCTGTGCGTTTATTCACCGCTACTTCCACATCTTCATAACCGATAGAGGTAAATACCAGCCTTGCGCCGTCTGGTACTGAAATAGAAAAATACCCTGCGGCATCTGTTGAAGTTCCCACAGCAGAGCCTTTGATTTTTACACTTACACCTGGTATAGGTTCGCCGTTGGAATTGGTTACACGGCCCGTTACCTTGATGTCCTGTGTTTCGAAGTTTTTCTGTGTAATTACCACCAGGTTATTATCCAGTATGCGGTATGTTAATGATGTATTGCTAAACATATTGTCCAGCACTTCAGTTACAGTACTGTTGTTGGCATCAATCGTTACTTTTTGGTTGGCAGATAAAACATCATTATTGTATAAAAAGCGGTAGATACTTTTTCTTTCAATTTGTTTCAGTGCACTCTTAAGTTCAGTGGATTGAATCTTTAATGTAATTCTTTGCTGAGAATATGTCTTAGCCGAGAGCTGCAAACTAGCTATTAATATAAAGGCAACCGTTAGTTTCATATGCAGTAAAAATTTAATACAGCTTTGGCCATTCAAAGCAAACAATTGTCTGTTTTTTTCCATATTTTTATGTTTTGGTAAATTAAAAAGAGGAAAAGCTTAAGTCGCCTGCGAAGTGATTCAAGTTTTCCTTATTTGCCTTTTTATTGCGGGAAATGCGCCAACATTTCCCGTTTTTTATTTAAGGACTTTAAGATGTGTTGGCAGGGGAAGTTTTTTTCATTAGCAGCGTTGGTTTTATTTAGTGATTGTAATAATATCTTTATTGATCTTATAATTGAATGGCGTGGTATATTGTAACGCATTCAGCGCCTGGTCAATCGTCTCTTTTTCAAATGAACCGGTAAGCAATTCCTTTTTAAGTTTTTCATTAGCTATCACAATCGTTACCCCATACCAGCGTTCCATCTTCTTGGCTATGTCATCAAATTTTTCATCGGAAAAAACCAACCTGCTTTCCACCCAACCGGTTTCTACTATTGAACTGTCTTTAGGATATAAAGTGAGGTGGCCATATGATACTGTTAACTCATCTCTATCTGCATTGATTTGCTTAACCTGGTTACTGATTGGTTTATTATATTTGATTTCGTCATCCGTAATAATCAGTTTTTCATTAGGCTTGATGTAATATTTTTGTGTACTGTTTTTTGGTGTCACTTCCACACTCCCCCTGATCAAACTGGTTTCTGAAGTCTTTTCACCAGGATAACATTTTACATTAAATGCAGTACCTAAAACCTTTACATCCATTTTTGCTGTGTGAATAATAAATGGCTTTTGCGGATTTTTTACCACGTCAAAAAAAGCCTCTCCGGTTAATGATACTTCACGGTTACCATCTCCAAAATGGTCATTGTCGTAAACCAACTGACTGCTGCTGTTCAACCATACTGAAGATCCATCGGGCAATTGAATTTTTGTACGTGAACCGTTCTTCGTGCTCACTTCACTTGGCGCTACTTTTTCATGGTTGATGGCAACTGCAGTTTTGGATTTAAAAAGCATACTAAAGGCAAAAAATGCTATTAAACATACCATTATAGTACTCATCCAGAGTAAACGCTTTTTCTTTTTATTTTCAGCAGGTACCTCCAAATTCAGTGTACCCGTTTCATGCCTCTCAATTTCAAGATCGAATCCCTGTTCTTTCATCCTTTCACTATGTAAATGAAAAGTAGCTTCCAAAAATTCTTCATCGGCTTCTGATGGAATCGACCAAAACTCCTCAATATATTGAACAGGTATACCCAATTCAGGATGCTGCTTTACCAAATCATTTAATTCAAATAATTCGGCCTGGGTAGCTTCTCCGGATAATTTCCGGCCCATTAAGGTCCATATTCTGTCTTTAGTCATAATCTCTGTTAATAAAGAGACAAAAAAAAGACAAATCCCCTATTTCTTTAAAAAAAAGATTAAATCAGTTGGCCGAAGGTTTTTTGGGCGAAGTTTGTAATGCGGTGGCTATCTTTTTTAAAGCCGTAGAAAGCTGATTATCAATTGTTTTAACGCTTATATTGAGCAACTTTGCAATTTCTTTGTACCGAAGGTTGTCCTGCTTGGCCATTTTAAAAATGATCTTGCATTGTTGCGGAAGCGATTCAATGGCCATTTCTATTTTCTGGGCAAGCTCACCAGTGATAAGGAATGTTTCTGCATTGGGATCCAGGCTGGCAAATTCAACCGCCAGGTCGTCCAGCGATAACATACTTGTTTTTTGGGTTTGCTGTAAACGGCGTAGCGATATATTGCGCACTGCTATATATAAGTAAATCCGCAGGTCATCAATTTCCATTAATTGTTTACGCCTTGACCATATTTCAATGAAAACATCCGAAACAGCTTCTTCTGCAATTTCTTTAGACTTTAAGATGGAATATGAAAAACTTTTCAATGGAAGAAAAAAATGAAAGAACAACTTCTTATAAGCTGCCGCATCTTCATAATCAGCTATACGCTGCTGCAATTCATGAATATCATGATTACTTAAAGGTTGTTTCTTCTCCATAGCAAAAGCAATCCCATTTCAAATGTAGAATTTTTTTTCATAAAAAAACAAATCGAAATCTTTTTTACAGGGATTCAGCAGATAAATACGATTATGCTATGTCTATCTAATCAAAAAGCCCTATAATCCAATCTGAATGAACTGAATTATAAGGCTGTTGGCGGAGAGAGAGGGATTCGAACCCCCGGACCTGTGACAGTCAACGGTTTTCAAGACCGCCGCATTCGACCGCTCTGCCATCTCTCCGGCGCAAAAGTACGTCTTGAAAAATTTCAACCCAAATAAAAATGTAAATACCAGATAATTTTATTTGCATGAAGCCACTTCCTGCCTTCGAATGATTTAAAGAACTGTTCTCTTCTAAAGGCTTCAACCTTTGATTCAAATTGTTCTGCGTAAATTATTACAAAGGGAACTCTGCTTCGTGTAGACTTCACTCCACCGGCATTATGCTTTTTTAAACGTTCTTCAAGATTTGAAGTAAAACCGATATAATGACGGGAATCTTTTAAGGATTTTAATATGTAGCAGTAAAACAAAAGATGATGAGGTAGTTTTCGAGACCGCCGCATTCGAACGCTTCCACTGGACTCTGCGAGCTGCCATCTCTCCGGCGCAAAAGTTAGATCAGATATTGTTCAACCCAAAAGTTCATGAAACTATTTGTTGCTGCTCTTTCTCTTTTACCACAATGAGGTCTTTCAACTCAACAGTAATAGGCATTACCCCCACCTGCAGTATCACTTTTTTCCCTTTAATTTCTTTTACTGTGCCCACCTGGCGGTTCTGTTTCATCTTTGCTTTTACCCCTATCACCACTTCTCCACCCACTTCTTCAAATTTTTCGTTTAGCTTTTTCTGTTGTTTTTCTACTGTGAATTTTTCTTTCTGGTTAAAGAGCAGTGCACCGATCATCTGAACCACCTTGGTTTTATCTTCAGCCTTACGCCATTCAATCACCATAGCCTTCAACCGGCGTTCCATATCTTTTAAATAAGCCAGCTTATCTTCTGAAATTTTGTTTTGGTGTTTCAGTTTCTCCATTTCCTGGCGGTGGCGTTCCTTGTCCAGCACCTGTTGCATGTCTCTTTTTAACCGTTCATTTTCTTTAAGCAATTTTTGCAGCTCTCCTTTTTCTTTGTCTATCTTTTGCAGGTCCTGTTCGGTACGGTTCAATAATTTATCCAGCGTAAAATGGTCTTCATCTACTAACGCTTTCGCTTTTTGAATAAGCCTTTTATCCAAACCTATCCTTTCTGCTATAGAAAATGTATAGGAGCTTCCGGGTTTGCCCACAATCAATTTATACATCGGCAATAAATTCTTTTCATCAAACTGCATGGCGCCGTTAATGATGCCCGGTACTTTATTCGCCATCACTTTCAGGTTAAGGTAATGTGTGGTTACAATACCAAAACTGTGTTTATGTGCCAGCTCTTCCATAATCACTTCTGCAAATGCACCACCCAAATTAGGATCGCTGCCACTGCCCAGTTCATCAATAAAAAACAAGGTTTTACCATTAGCATTTTCCATAAAATGCTTCATGTTTTTTAAGTGAGAGGAATACGTACTCAGTTCAAATTCCAGGCTTTGGGTATCGCCAATGTGGATCATGATCTGTTTAAAAATCCCCATTTCACTATCCGGGTGTACGGGCACCAGCAAACCACTCTGCATCATCAGCTGCAACAGACCAACGGTTTTTAATGTCACTGTTTTTCCGCCTGCATTGGGGCCGCTGATCACTAAAATTCTTTGTTTATCATTTAGTGTAAGCGTTACAGGTATTGTTGGCTTGTTGTTTTTTGTATTATAGATGAATAACAACGGATGATGTGCATTCAGCAACTGGATATGCGCCCTGTCATTGACCAGTGGAAAATTACCCTGGTAGTCAGCTGCAAATCTTGCCTTTGCCCTGATGAAATCATACTCCCCCGTGATATCGTGCCATGTTTTTAATAAAGCAGCATATACACTCAGTTTCTTTGTCAGTTCCCGCAGTATCCTGTACACCTCCCTGCTTTCATCATGTTCCAGTGTAAATATTTCATTGTTTAATTCCGTTGTTTCCTCAGGTTCAATAAATGTGGTGCGGCGGCTGTCGCTTTCGCCATGCATTACCCCTTTCACCATTCTTTTTTGCTCGGCAAAAACGGCCAGCACCCTTCTGCCATTCATAAAACTCTCTTCAATATCTGCCAGGTACCCCTGTTTGTTGAGCTTGCTTACAATACGTTCAAATACGCGGCGCAACTCATTGCGTTTACGGTACAAACTCATACGTATGCGGTCCAGTTCTTCGCTGGCAGTATCTTTTACGTGGCCGGTTTCATCCAGTACTTCATCAACCAGTTCAATGATCGTCTTCTCGTAATAAGTGTCTTCAATAACACTTGCCAGTGCAGGGTAACCAATACGCTTTTCATTATCGAACCATCTGAAAATACTGGCCATATTTTCCGCCAGTTTTTTGATGTGCAGAAAATGTTCTCCTGTTAAAACCGCACCCGGAATGGCGAGTAATTTCAATTCTCTCTGCAGGTTCAGGATAAATTCATTGGGAAAATACAGCCCCGCTTGTGAGATGGACTTGTATTCGTTGGTTTGCTGCAGTTCTGTTTGTATAAACTCTTTTTTGGTATGGATGCGCAGATGGGCGGCTTTTGCTTTTGCATATTCGGTACGGCAATGCAGCGCCAGCAGGTCTTTCACCTTTTCAAATTCCAACTGCACCAATGCTGACTCCGGGAAGAATTTCATAGCGTTCCTTTTTTCGAAGTGCAAAGGTAACAAAAGAGCAGCTTTTTCATCCAGGGATGTAGCACACCTGGTTATTTGCGTATTGTTTTAAAATCCCTGGGGCTTCATCAGTATATTTCCAACTGTACAATCCAGGCAGCGCTTGTTATTACAATATATGTTCCTGAGCTGCAGCAAAGCCTGGGAATCGAAAGCGCTTTGATTGGCCACCCCCAATTTTTCGAATGCAGTGGTAATGTTATTTTTCTCTGCTGCCAGTTGTGTCAGCCAATTTATCGCTTTGTCTTTATACCGGTAATCGTTGTGATAAATACCATAACTGAAAATTAGCGGTATTACTGTATTAATGAGAATGTTATTTACTGTTTGTGCACCGAGATTTTTCTTTTTAAAAGCGGCTTTTTCTCCAGGTACATAATGCTCATGCCAGTAATCATTCGCGGTTACATCCAGCAGTTGTTTTAAGGCAGCAATGGTTTTACTTTCCCTGATGGTGCTGAATAAATGCACACTTTGATGCACCAGCATGGCCAATTGTGCCAGTCGTACCGACGGAAAATTGGCCGGCCGCATCCGCAGAAAAAGTAAGGCTATGCCTGGTTGCTTTAACTGGTATTTTGTTTGCAGAAACCGGTATTCCTTTTGCAGCATAATTGGATAAGCCTCGTCAAATTTTTCATTGAGTAAGCCAGCCTGCCCCAGCAATAATGCTTCCAGTTGATGAATTTGATTTTTATGTTTTGCCAAAATATTGAGTGGTATGGATTGCGCTATTTTTTCGAAAGCATCGCCGTTCACTTTCATACCAAAATTTTTTGCCAGCAGCCACCAGAAGGCCTCTTCCCAGTGCATATTATTTTTCTGGAGATAGCTTAATACCATACCGGTTTTTTGTTCCAGCCTTTCCACCAGCAATCGTTCTTTCCATGCCATCCAGGTAAGGTTATTAACCTGGTGAATCATTTTTTGGCAGGGTATAAATTCGCTATTGTGCAACAACATACTGTACCTGTCCAGTATTATTCCTGAAACCCTGCCTTTCAGTTCCAGCACGGGAAAATTGTCTTTCAACTGAACATCGTTTTCCCAAACCACATGCAGAATTACGTTGTTAAAATTGGCATCGCTGCTGTGGCCGTGTGCTGTCCATTGAGAGGATTGTATATGCAGTTCGATACTGCCTGCCCACAGTGTATTGTTCACCTGCACTTTGGCGTTTAAAAAGTCCGGCCCCTGGTTAGTATTGTGTATTCCTGGATGAATGATACGTAACGGCTCTCCATCAAAAGTAGTTAATTGAACAGCATTGTACTGTTGAAACTGCCAAATGTATTGCAATAATCTTTCTGTCATTAAAAATTAATTTTAAGAACGAACAGAAAGGTTGGCTAACGGTTTGCGAATATACGAAGTGGATGTTTTATTCAGCAATATTTTTTAAAACCTGTACCACACGACTTACAGGCAACCCCATTACATTATAAAAATCTCCATTAATAGATTTGATACCCACCACGCCGATCCATTCCTGTATGGCATAGGCACCGGCTTTGTCATAAGGCTGATATTTATCTACATAAAATGCTATTTGCTCCTGCGTTAATGGATGAAATTCCACATCGGTAATATCTGCAAAGGCGGTTTCTATATCGCCATTCAGTATTACCACACCGGTAATCACTTTATGATGTTTACCCTGCAATGCAGTAAGTGTTGCTATAGCTTCTGCACGATGAGCAGGTTTGCCAATGATCTTATCCTGCAGCACTACAATGGTATCTGCGGCCAGAACAGGAATTTTTGTTGTGTGTTTTTGTTGTATTGCAAGTGCTTTGTTGCGGGCAATGTGCACAGCAGCTTCTGCTGGTGTCATAGTTTCGGGAAATGATTCATCGGTATCGGCTACTATTATTTCAAATGGTACTTCAGCCCATTCCAGCAATTGTTTTCTGCGTGGCGATTGAGAAGCCAGAATTATTTTTTGCATAATGACACTCAGGAATAAAGTCTAAAAAAAATCATGGATAAGATGCCCCCCAGCATTACCATTTTTACGGCTGTACTTAACTGGTGATAATCTTTTGGTATTTTGGCCAGGTATAATTTTCTCAATATCCACAATAACGGCGTGGTAACCGTTAACAGGGAATATACCACACTCCACCACCAATGCAGGTGCAATGCATAGAATTGTAAAATCACCAATGCACCAATCAATACCATGATCCAAACTGCTGTGAATACTTTGGTGGCGGGTACTCCCCAAACGATGGGCATGGTTTTACAGCCGTATTTCTCATCTCCTTCCATGTCTTCCATATCTTTAATGACTTCGCGGATCAATGAAATGATGAATGCAAAAGCAGCATATAAAAAAGATAATTTGATAAACCTGTTGATATAACTTTCAATTACCGCATATGTTCCCCATTGCCTGTAAACGCCCCTGAAATAGAAGCTCATAAACACTACAATAATAACCCAGGCAGTAAGCATGGAAATCAGTACGTTGCCCACCAGGAATTTCTTTTTCAACGATGCAGAATACCCGAACAGCAACATTACGCAAAGAAAATTAGCAAATGCCAGCCAAAAGCTATGCGCCCTGATATCAATATAAGCACTCAATAAAACGCCCAATAGCGACAGGGCTATATGCCATACAATCGTCCACCTGCGTTTGATGATTTTTTCAACCACCATTTTATCAGGTTTATTTACCCTGTCTATGTTCAAGTCGAAGTAGTCGTTGATGATATACCCTGCAGCGGCAATCAATACAGAGGCAACAATGAGGAGTAAAAAATTTTGCGTATCGAAAATCCATTGGCCGCCTGTCAGATGATTTAATGGCCCGATCATGCAATAATAAAACAGGAATTGTGTAACCGCAATAAACACCAGGTTGGGCCAGCGTATGAGGCGAAAAAATGCGGTTACGAGTTTCATGCAATATTTTAAGGCCTAAGTTAGTATTTGTATGGGTAACGGTAAAATGATGGTCAGGTGGAAGTAATGGAAGTATCCACGGCCCAATGGCCATTTAACTTCAGCACTTTTTCAATTACATCCCTGCTGCAGCCATAACCGCCTTTATACGGCGAAATATATTTACAGATTCCTATTATTTCCGGTACTGCATCTGCAGGGCAACAGGGCAATACAGCTAATTGCATGGCCGCATAATCAGGAATATCATCGCCCATGTACAACATTTCATCAAAACTTAATTGCTGTTCGGCGGCGTAAGCAGCCAACTTTTCCTGCTTGTTGTGTACGCCCATGAATACTTCTTTTACGCCCAGTTTTAACAAACGTTGTTTTACGGCGTCTGAATTGCCGCCGGAAATGATTACCACATGATAGCCTTTCTTAATGGCTAACTGCATGGCGTACCCGTCTTTACTGTTCATACTGCGGACCAGTTCTCCATCCGGCATTACAATCATGGTGTCGATGGCCAGTACACCGTCCACATCAAAAACAAATGTTTTTATGGGTTTAAACAGTTCGAGAATGTTCATTACAGTTGAAAGTTGATGGTTGGTGGTTGAAAGTTGATGATTGAAGACGCTGTTAACCTTCAACTGTTAACCTTCAACCTTTAACAAGTCTATTTCTGATTATCCCTCCACTCGTATACCCAACTGCTCTGAATCATTTCCAGGTGGCCTTCATTACTTTCCTCGGCTTTGCCTGAAAAATTAGGTATTTCCAGTACCCATTTATGCAGGTCGGTAAAACGGATGCGGTAAATTTTGCTTTCTGTGAAGTCATCACCAAAACGTTCATACAGCTTCATCGCAATATCTTCATAATCGTTCCAGTGAATGGGTGGTTCAAAACTCATAATGGGTGTAGTTAAATAGTTGATTGGGTAATTAGTTAATTGGGTAATTAGTTAATTGGTTTATTAGTCTATTTGTGATTGGGTTATTGATCAATGAAATTATCAGCGTTCTTTCCCAATTAACCAGTTTACCCATTAACTAATTAACCAAAATCCTGTTACTCTCCTAAAAACTGGGTTTGATCGGGCAGTGTTACCACAATTGCTCCATCGCCATCCTGCAGCACACACTGGCAGCCTAACCTCGAGTTCAGCCTTGGGTTTATGGCCCTGTCAATAAAATCTTCTTCCTTATCACTTAATTCTTCCACAAAATCTTCTCCTTTTTCAAGGTATAAATGGCAGGTACTGCAGGCACATACGCCTCCACAGTTATGGTGCAGATCTATATCATTTTTTAAAGCCACTTCCAGTATAGACTGGTCGGGTTCAATATTAGTCAATGTTACCGGTTCAAGTCCTTTCTGTTCAAATTGAAAAGTTATCGTATACATGCTGCAAATTTCGGAGTGCAAACCTACTTCAAATTACCAATAAGGGAAAATATTAAGAAAACATATTGTGAGGCTGCTTGTAAACTATCTATAGATTTACTAATTTCCGCCCGATTTTAAATAATACCTAACATGAAAAAGGCTCTGCTGATCGTTGCCACCGTATTTACATTCTTTTCCTGCCATCATTCCGGAAATAATAATGCCGGTTCGGGTCCAGACAGTATCCGGCCCGTCCGCATTAATACTCCCGTTCCTTCCAGTAATGATAAAAAGAAAGATGCACCCAAAACCATCAAACCTGCCATCATCAACATACAGGATACCATTTCGCCCAAAAGGCTGGTGATTTTTATGAAGGATAGTGCCAAAACCTTTGACAGAATCAGCATGAAGCTGGGCATTATCTACGCCGTTAAGCTGGGCGATGTGTTGAAAAAAAATAAAGTGAGCATGGCCGGCCCGCCCATGGCATGGTACAAAACGCAAAAAGCGCCTTATTTTTTTGAAGCCGGCGTAGCCATCAATAAAAGACCTGTTCGTTTGCCGGCAGGCGTTTATATCAGGGAAATGAAAAGCGACAGCGCTTTGGTTGCTCATTTTTATGGCCCGTATTCATTGCTCTCACAAGGGTACGATGCCGTAAAAGAAAGATTGAAGGACACCAAAAAAACTTTAGCCGGTACACCTTTTGAATTGTACATCGATGATCCTGTTGATAAGAATGGTAAAGCCATTGATCCTTACAAAGTAAGAACTGATATTGTATTCCCCTATCATTAATCAGGGGTTCATAATACTGTCTGTAAGCTTAAGGTACAGGTATTTCAGTTTGGGATGATTATTCAATGTACGCAGATGCCTGTCGAGCGTATATACATCATTGCGCCGGGCCGGGCCGGTTTGTACTGTTTTGGGAGAGAAGGTTTCAATGCGTTTTGTTGTTTCATTGATGAGCGGAAACAATAACTTGAAATCAATATGTTCTTTCTCACAAAATTCTTCCGCCATGGCATACAGGTGATTGGTAAAATTATTCACCACCACCCCTGCCAAATGCAGCTTCAATCTGTCTTCGTCACCAGATCTTTTGACTATTGGTGATACTGTTTGCGCAAATGTTTCCAGTGTGCTGATCGTATATTCATTATTACCATCCACCATAAATGGAATCTGAGGTATTTGCTGTATTTCTTTGCGCAGGCTTTGAAAAGGATACAGTATGCCATAATTTTCAGAAATGCCTTTCAGCACATCTTTAGATACGGAGCCTGCGGTATGCACAATCATCCGGCTGCCCATCTGGAAAGATTTATTTAAATCGAACAACACGCCATCACTAATAGCCACCACGTATAAATCAGCAGTCATATCCGTTGTTCCATCGTAATTTGTATAGTTGCAACCCAGTTCTTCTGCCAGTATTTTTGCATGGGCAAGGTGGCGGCTCATCACCTGTATTACCTCATGCTGCTTTTGTTTAAATAACCTGCCCAATACTGTAGCTACATTGCCCGAACCTATAAGTACTATCCTCATACCTTATCTTTATTACATGAATTTCGTGCAAAAATTAGGAATTGTTTACATTCAAACAAAATTTAAAGTGCTTGGCGTGTTTTCCAAACAGTATGCTGCCCGGCAGGCATTTCAATTATTCTGCACACCACAGCTGCGGTCAAAAAGAAAAGGGGCGCCCGCAAATGCAGCACCATTGCGGTTTTCATTAAACGGCATTACTATTTGCGGGCACCGGTGGAACCACCCTCAGCCCAAAAAAGCATTGTTGCTCCACGGCTTTAACTCAGCAGCGTATAAATTTGAACGTTATGTGGAGCCATTGGTAAAGAAAGGCTATGAAGTGCTGGCTTTTGATGCACCGGCGCATGGTGACAGTGGCGGTAAACAGGTAAATGCCGTTGTTTACCGGGATATGATACTTGCGATTCAATCTCAATTTGGCCCCATCAACAGTTTTATTGCGCACTCATTTGGCGGCATTGCCCTTTGCCTGGCACTGGAACAAATACCGAACACCAGCAGTACAAAAGTAGTTTTGATTGCGCCTGCTACTGAAACCACATCTGCCATTGACAGCGCTTTTGCTATGCTGAAAATTAAAAATACAGCCATACGCTCCGCATTCGACAATATTATTAAACAAATTTCCGGTCATACGCCGGAATGGTTTTCCGTCAAAAGAATCATTCCGCATTTACAAGCCAATGTACTCTGGATTCATGATGAAGATGATGATATTACTCCTTTGCAGGATGTACTTCCACTAAAGAATAATCCACCTGCCCATGTACAATTTTTAATTACCAAAGGGCTCGGGCACAGAAGAATTTATCATGATACTGAAGTAAAAAAAGCCATCATCGGTTTTCTTTGATCACACTTCAATGTACTATTTATCTATACATTCAGACCTGCAACACTGCAAAATAAATGCCCGTCAGCCTTGACATTAAAATAGTTTGAAGTGCTGATGTCTCCAAATAATAAAAGTTGCAAGGTTGAGTTTAGCGAAGGCGGGTATTGCAGTGATCAACCCGGTTTCGCTCCACTGGGTAAACACGCTCAACCCATCAACTTTTATAATTTCAGCCTTGCAGTTTTTTGAAGAAATATTTTGATTTTTCAATTTTAAACTAATATTGCAGTTGGAAACCACTACGCTGCCCGGGAAAATTATGATCAAAAATCTGGATAACATACAGCTACCAGGCGTTGATTTTTGTTTCGTTGGCGATGTGCAGTTTTCATTTTTTTGATCCAATAACACCGGTAAGCAGACAATATAATATAAACAATGGCGAAAAACTTATTGATAGTAGAAAGTCCTGCAAAGGCAAAAACCATCGAGAACATTTTAGGCAAAGACTTTGAAGTGAAGAGTTGCTTCGGGCACATCCGTGACCTGGAGAAGAATGATATGGGCATTGACATTGCCAATAATTTTCAGCCCAAATACATTGTATCGCCGGATAAAACAAAAGTGGTGAGCGACCTGAAAGCGCTGGCGAAAAAAAGCGATGAAGTATGGCTGGCATCGGATGAGGACCGCGAAGGAGAAAGCATCAGCTGGCACCTGGCGGAAGTATTAAAGCTGAACCCCAAAACCACCAAGCGCATTGTATTTCACGAAATCACTAAGCCTGCCATTCAGAAAGCCGTACAAAATCCGCGTTTCATTAATATGGATTTGGTGAATGCCCAGCAGGCCCGCCGCGTTTTAGACAGGATTGTAGGTTTTGAATTAAGCCCGGTTTTATGGCGCAAGATTGGTATGAAAGGCGGGTTAAGCGCCGGACGTGTGCAGAGTGTGGCGGTAAAACTAATTGTAGAAAAAGAAAGGGAGATCAACCAGTTTGTACCGGTAAGCAGTTTTAAAGTGGAAGCCCTTTTGGCTGCAACAGATTTGGCCAAACGTGCTGTAACTTTTAAAGCAGAAGGCAGCAAATTCAGTAATGCCGCAGATGCAGAAAAATTTCTGCAAAGCTGTATCGGTGCAAAATACTCCGTTAAAGACATACAGGTACGCCCCGGCAAACGTACACCGGCAGCGCCATTCACCACATCTACCCTGCAGCAGGAAGCCAGCCGTAAACTGGGTTATGGCGTAAGCAAAACCATGTTGCTGGCCCAACGCTTATATGAAAGCGGTAAGATCACTTATATGCGTACCGACAGTGTGAACCTGAGTGATACGGCAATGGATGCGATTAAAAATGAAATTGGAAAAAGTTTTGGCGATAACTATTTGCAAATTCGCAAATACAAAAATAAAAACGATAGTGCACAGGAAGCGCATGAAGCCATACGCCCCACATACATGGAAAACCGTTCCGTTGATGATTATGAACTGAACCGTTTGTATGAACTGATCTGGAAAAGAACGATTGCTTCGCAAATGGCCGATGCAGAACTGGAGAATACCACTGCGAAGATCAACATCAGCACAAACAATGAAGAATTAACAGCCAGCGGACAGGTGATTAAGTTTGATGGGTTTTTGAAAGTGTATCTTGAAGGCAATGATGATGATGATGCATCGGACAGTGATGAAAGCCGTTTACCGGATTTAGCTGTTGGCCAGGTGCTTGATTTTAAACAAATGACCGCCACGGAAAGATTTACCAAACACAGCCCAAGATATACTGAAGCCTCGCTGGTAAAAAAATTAGAAGAGCTGGGCATTGGCAGGCCGAGTACTTACGCCCCCACCATCAGCACCATCATTAAAAGAACGTATGTAGAGAAGAAAGAAAAAGAAGGTGTAAAACGGGAGTACCGCATTTTAAAATTGAAAGATGATAAAGTGCAAAAGATAGCCGAACTGGAAACCACCGGTGCAGAAAAAAATAAATTATTCCCCACCGATTTAGGTTTGGTGGTAACGGATTTCCTGAACCAGCATTTTGATAAAGTGATGGACTACGGCTTTACTGCCGAAATAGAGAAAGAGTTTGACGAAATAGCCGAAGGCAAACTGGTATGGAATAATATGGTGAGTGATTTTTACACTCCCTTTCATGAAGGTGTTGAACACACACTGGAAAATGCAGAACGTGCTGTTGGTGAAAGAGCATTGGGCACCGACCCTGAATCGGGTAAACCGGTAATTGCCCGCATGGGCCGCTATGGTCCAATGGTACAGGTAGGCATACCCGATGATGAGGAAAAGCCCCGCTTTGCCAAACTGAAAGCATCACAAAGTATTGAAACCATTTCATTAGATGAAGCGCTGGAATTATTTAAACTGGGCGCTCCTATTGGTGAATATGAAGGCCAGGAAGTATCGGTAAACATTGGGCGCTTTGGCCCCTACGTAAAACATGGCGACCAGTTTATTTCATTGCCCCGTGGCGAAGAACCCGGTGATGTTGACCTGGAACGTGCCGTAGAAATCATCCAGGCTAAAAGGATTGAAGATGCACCCATCGGTTTTTATGAAGAAAAACCAGTAACCAAAGGGCGTGGGCGGTTTGGGCCATTTATTAAATGGAACGATATGTTCATTAATGTGCCTGCCCGATATAATTTTGATGCCTTAAAACAGCAGGATATCAACCAGCTTATTGAAGCTAAAATTGCCAAGGAAGCCAACCGCTATATACAGCAATGGCCCGATGAAAAAATCTCCATTGAAAACGGCCGCTGGGGACCTGAACTGGTGTACAGCAAAAAGCGTTTGCGTTTGCCCCGTGGTAAATACACCAATGAGCAATTGGCCGTATTATCGCTGGATGAAGTAAAAGCATTGATTACTGCGCAAGACCCCAAAGCATTTGAAAAGAAAGGGAAAGTGGTGAAGAAAGAAACAGTGAAAAAAGCGGCAGCAGCAAAACCTAAGAAAACAGCGGTTAAAAATAAGGCTGCCAAAAAATAGTTTTTGATAATTGTCAATGAATGCTCAGGAAACTGTTCCTGCATTTTCTTAACAGATCGATAAACAGGTATATCATATACAAGCCGGTTGAAGCAGTTCACCCGGCTTGTTTTATAATGGGATTTTTAAAAGAAATAATTCAAACCACATTGATTTATTGCCTCTTAAACAGCCATATAACCACAATTCGGATATGGCAAACAGTTAGTTTAAGTAATACTGGTAATGAACTGCGCAATGATATTTTATTATCTGATTCATATTTTCAACGCATGGCTCCAACATCAATCATAACAGTACATGACGGATCTCATAATGTGAAGTATCAACTTAAATGTAAATTGTACACAATGGTGTAGTATACTTACTACAGGCTTTATTGGCAAATTATTTTAACCTTATCCAGCATGTTGCTGCAGCCTGAAAATAATGTAACTTCAATAACCAAAGGTTCAGTTCTGTATAAACAGATCGGTTATCTCAATGCTATTATTGAAAATTCTTTTGATGCCATTGTCACAAGAGGGATGGATCATAAAATCATTACCTGGAACAAGGGTGCGGAAAAATTATTCGGCTTTACCAAAGGGCAGGCATTAGGAAGACGTGCCAGGGATATGGGCTGGGTACGCTTCAGTAAAGCTGTGATAGAAGAAGTAGATCATACATTGCAGCATGAGGGTACATGGAAATCGGAACAGGTATTTTATCACAGCAACGGAAACCGGTTTATTGGTGCCGTTACAGCACACCGGATTTATGATGATAACAAATATGAGTGTTGCGAAATGTTTATCATCAGGGACATTACATTACAAAAACAATTTGAAGAACAACTGCTGCAGCAAAAAAACAAACTGGAGCAGGAAGTATCAGAAAAAAATAAACAACTCACTTACTCTGAAAACCGTTTCAGGGCAATGATCGAGAATAATGCTGAGGCCATTGTACTGATCGATCAATCGGGTGTTATTTTTTTCAGGAGTGCTGCAGCAGAGCGCTTAACAGGCTGGACAAACGAAGAAGCTATGCAGCCGGGATTTTTTCAAAAGGTTATTTACAGGGAAGACCGTGAAAAATTTTTGGGCTTTATTGCTGCTGCAATGCAAAACCCCGGTAAAATCATTCCTACATCCTATCGCTCCACCCATAAAGATGGCAATATACAACACATGGAAGGCACGCTGGTTAACCTGCTGCAAAATGAAGAAGTGCATGGCATTGTTTTTAATGCCAAAGATGTAACTGAAAGAATACAGAAAGAACAGGAGCTAGATATCAGAAAGAAACAGATACAGGCAAGGGAACAATTACTGGAGTTGTTTATTAAACACAGCCCCGCTTCCATTGCCATGTTTGATAACCAGATGCGGTACATGGTGGTTAGCCCACGGTGGTTAAAAGATTATAACCTGGTACAGGAAGATATCACAGGCAAAAGCCACTATGATGTTTTTCCGGAAATTGGCGAGGAGTGGAAACGTGTTCATCAACGTTGCCTTAGGGGCGGGCATTTAAAAAAAGAAGAAGACAAATTTGTCAGGCCCAATGGTAACGTACAATGGCTGCGTTGGGAAATTGTACCCTGGCGGCACACCAATGGTGTAATAGGCGGTATTATCATTTTTACTGAAGATATTACAGAACGCAAGACAGCTGCAGAAGTTATTCAAAAAAGTGAAACGCAATACCGTACCCTGGTGGAAAGAATCTCGGATGGGTTTATTGCACTTGATAAAGACTACTGCTTCACCTTTATTAATAAAGCAGGGGAAGAAATGCTGAGCAGGCCTGCTCAGTTGCTGACAGGTAAAAACATCTGGCATGAATTTCCTGAAGCAGTACACCAGATATTTTACGAAGCATGCGCCAGGGCCATGCGCACCCAAAAGTATATCAGTACAGAAGGATTTTCGTATGCGGCTAACCGATGGGTGCATATAAACATATATCCATCACCAACGGGTTTGTCCGTTTTTTTCAGGGATATCAACCTGCAAAAAGAAGCTGCGCTTGAGGCAGAAAAAAATAAAAAAGAAGCTGAAAAAAATGACCTGATACGGAAAAAGATCATGGCGGCTGCTTTAGATGCCATCATTTATATAGATAAAAAAGGAAACGTTATAGCCTGGAATGAGCAGGCCGAAAAAGTTTTTGGCTGGAAAGCGGAAGAAATTACAGGTAAGAACATAGTGGAAAAGCTGGTACCCTCACAGTATCCTAAAATACACAGCATGGGTTTTGACGATTACAGTAAAACTGCAGGTGCACAACTGATGCTGAATACCATTGTGGAGAAAAATGCATTGCACCGCTCAGGCAAAATATTCCCGGTGGAGTTTTTTATTGTACCCATTGACCAGGAAGATGATTTGTATTACTGTGCTTTTGCCAGGGATATTACAGAAAGAAAAGAAAGTGAAATCAAATTATTAAACAGTTTGGAGCAGCAGGAAATTCTGACCACAAGGTTTTCAGCCATCATTAATGCTTTGCCGGCCAATATTGCCCTGTTAGATAAAGAAGGCTTTATAATTGAAGTGAATGAAGCATGGAAAACTTTTTCAACTGAAAATCAATACACCGGTAACAACTTTTGTATTGGGGACAATTATATCAGCATAGCACTTGGTGCGGGTGGCAACGAAAGTAAGGATGGACAAAAAGTTGCCAACGGTATCAGGAAAGTGCTCAACCGTACCCTCAACGAATTTGTGCATGAATATCCCAGTCACAGCACTGAAAAAGAAAGGTGGTTCCGTATGGTGGTAACGCCAATTAATTCCGGCCATGAACCTGGAGTGGTGGTAATGCATATTGATATCAGTGAACTGCGCCGGCTGGAAAAAGAAAGGATGCAGGAGCAGTTGGAAGAACAGCGGAAAATATCACGTGTTATAGTGCAGGCGCAGGAAAAAGAAAGAACTGCCATAGGTATTGAACTTCATGATAACCTGAACCAGTTACTGGCCGGCATCAACATATATTTATCGCTGGCGCAGAAAAACGAAAGCAAAAGCGGGGAATATATTCAGAATGCGATGACCAGTATACAGGAGGCCATTGTGCAAAGCCGCAAGCTGTCGCATGAACTGGTAACACCCGATTTTTCGGCTGTTAAATTGCAGGATATGATTGATAAACTGGGTAAAATCATGCTGGAGAATGCCGGCATAACCGTAACGTTAAATGCCAAACGCTGTAATGAAAAACCGCTGACCAATGAACATAAACTGGCTATTTACCGCATTGCGCAGGAACAGTGCAATAACATCATCAAATATGCGCAGGCTAACAATGTAAACATTATTCTCAATACCACTTCCCGCGCTTTTACCATGATTATTACCGATGATGGTGTTGGTATGGAAAAGAATCAAACCATGAACGGCATTGGTATGAATAATATCCGCAGCCGGCTGAGTATTTTTAACGGTAAAGTGGAAATCATCTCTGCACCGGGCAAAGGTTTTACACTCGGCATCAGTATACCGATGAAAGCGAATAAAGTGGAATGCTGAGTATATTTATTTTTTACGGAAAATTTTCACCACATCAATCCATAACGTACCGCAAATTGCCGCAGCAATACAGGTAAACCATTGGCTGATGGTTAATACTTCCACCCTGAATAATTGGTTTACAAAAGGTACATACATTAATGCTGTCATAAACAAAACGGTGATTACAATAACAACAGGTATCATGTAATTCCTGTACCCAATTGTTTTCCAAACCGGGTACCGGAATGAACGGTTGCTGAGTGTAAGAAAAATATTACTGCACAACAGGGTAATGAAAATAACAGAACGTACTGTATCCTCAGTTCCGCCTTCCTTTATAAAATAATAACCTGCTCCCAAACAGCCAGCCGTGATCATCAAACCCTGTACTACACTTAAAAGCAATTGCCTGAAAGAAAGAAAATTTACCGTATCCCTTCTGGGCATACGGAGCATGGTACCGGGTTCCATGGGTTCATTTTCGTACACAATGGAACAGGTTGGCCCCATGATCAGTTCAAGAAAAATAACATGTACAGGCGAAAATATATCCGTGAATTTCCAGGCCAGTAATAACGGCAGTGTAACTACCAGGATGATAGGAATATGAATGGACACTATATACTGGATGGCTTTTTTCAAATTGTCGTAAATCTTTCTGCCCAATGCAACCGCATCGGTCATATGGCTGAGGTCATCATCAGTTAAGATCAATGACGCCGCATTTTTGGCCACTTCACTGCCGCGTTTCCCCATAGCAATACCAATATGCGCAGCCTTTAATGCCGGGCCATCATTTACCCCATCGCCTGTCATGGCAACAACAGCTCCGTTATCCCGCAATGCGTTGATCACTTTCAGTTTTGCTTCGGGAAACATTCTTGCAAACACATTTACCTGCTGCACTTTTTGCTGCAGGGTTGTGGCATCCATGTGCAGCACCTCCTGCCCTGTCAGCACTTCATCATAAGCAAGGTTCACCTGGCGGGCAATCGCCATAGCCGTTTCAGCATAATCGCCGGTGATCATTTTTACACTGATGCCGGCCTGCTGAAATGATTGCAGCGTTTCAGCAATATGCTCTTTCGGAGGATCCTGGAATGCAACCAACCCCAAAAATTCAAATTGAAAATCCTGCTGCACCGCGGGCCATTTTTTTTCAGCAGGGATACCTTTACCAACACCCAGTACGCGGTATCCTTCTGCAGCAAAATGAATAACCTGTTCTTCAATATGTTTTAATGCGGCAACAGAAAGCGCACTTTGTTTTAAAATGGCTTCCGGTGCGCCTTTAGCGGCAATAATGGTTTCCCCGGTTTTATTGCTGAAGATGTGTGTCATCATGGGTGGATTGCCGCCAATGGGATATTCATGCACCTGTTCATAATTATTTCGTTTATCCACAACTGTTGTTGTTTCATATAAAGCATGAATGGCTTTCTCCATAGGGTCAAAAGGTTGCGTTTCGCTGCTCCACATGGCATACTCCAGCAACTCATGCGGCAAAGAATCTTTTTTTGCTGCATCAGTTACACTGCGTGACACAGCATCGTAGAACCAGGCTACAGACATTTTGTTCTGTGTAAGCGTTCCGGTTTTATCGCAACATATTGTAGTAGCAGACCCCAGTGTTTCCACATATTGCGGTTGTTTTACAATGACATTATTTTTCAGCAAACGAAAGGCACCCAATGCCATAAACGTACTGAATGCAACAGGAATTTCTTCCGGCAGTATACTCATGGCCAGCGTAAGGCCCTGCAAAAATGAACGCACCACATCGTGCGAACGGTAGTAATTAAACCCTATTACAATCAGGAATGCAACGGCACCTATCCATACCATATAGCGGACAAAAGCACGGATCTGTTGCTGCAAAGGCGTTTTAGTAACATTGATTTCCTGCATGGAAAGGCCAATCTTCCCCAGCATGGTTTTCAAACCCACTGCGGTTACCAGTACCGTGGCGGATCCACTTACCGCTAAAGCCCCCCGGTATACATTATTATTGTGTGTTACACTTTTGCCGATGGCAAATGATTCTCCTGTAAGAATGGATTCATTTACTGAAAAATCGTTGGCAAGGATGATTGTTCCGTCCGCAGGAATTATTGCCCCTTCTTCCAGCAGTAAAAGGTCATTCACCACAATGTCTTCAGTGGCCACCAAAACCAGTTTTCCATCCCTGGTCGCTTTTGTTTTAGCTGCTGAAATTTTCTTCAGTGCTTCCATGGCATTTTTACTGCGGTATTCCTGTATAAGTGATATGCCGGCAACAATACATACCGATACCAGCATGATAACACCTTCTTTATAATCACCCACAGCAAAATAAATAACGCAGGCGGCTACCAGCAGCAGGAACATTGGTTCCAGCATGATCTCTTTCAAAACCTGCCAAAACACCCTGTTGCCCTCAGCATCCAGGGCATTACTGCCATGCCTGCGGCGGCTTTCCGTTACCTGTTCGTCAGTCAGCCCGTTCATATTTACAGTGTGTGCCATGTTGGAAAATTATATTGAAAACCATTTGCAATTGCTGATAAGCTGCATCTTTTAAAATGATTGTAGTCAAGTTGCAGCTTAGTGGCGCTTCCTGTGCCCGATACCGGTGGTAACGGCTGAACGCACGATTAATGAAACTGCCATTACCGCAAAGATGATCAAACTGATGGTGGGCTTATAAAAACCAATGATGATAGCAATGATATATAAAATATTAACAGTAATATAAGTGGTAAGCTGAATTTTCATCACTTTAGCGGAGAACGCCGGGGTGGCCAGCGATTTATTGCGCATTAAATACAGGAACATAATGAAGCCGGTACCGTTGGCCAGCAAGAGGTTGCAGCCATACACCACTACAGGAATGGTGGTAAAAGGATATTCGCCCATCAGCATGGCCGGAAAAGGTAAAAAGCTGATGAACAATAACAGGATAATATTAAGCCAAAGCAGTACCCCATCTACCTGTGCAATATGCGTAAACGCATTGTGATGAAACACCCAGTACATACCAATGAGTAAAAAGCTGAGGATATATGCACTGATGGCCGGAAGCATAGCTGTCAAAGCCTGCAAAAGGTCATGATAAGGCGTGTGTGGAATTTTTACATTCAGGATCAGCAATGTGATCACAATGGCAAACACACCATCGCTAAAGGCTTCCAGGCGGTTTTTATTCATTCGGTTTGATTATTGCAGTTTCTTTTCCATTACCATAAATTCCAGTTGCTGTTTGTGCCTTCCGGAAACGCCGTCTTCTGTAAATGGTTTTCGTATACCAGTGTCGGTATAACCGTGCCTTTTATACCAGTTAATAAGTTCCTCTCTTACACTGATCACTGTCATGTACACGGCACTGCAACGATGCTGTACTGCATATTCATCAGCGGCTTTTAATAATTGTTTACCCGTGCCTGCGCCCTGTAACTGCGGTACCACGCTCAGCATACCGAGGTATACTTTATCATCATGCCGCTGCAGGTTTACACAACCGATGATTTGTTGTTCGTCATTCCTGCAGGTGAGCATTACGCTGCCGGGCTGTTGTATCACTTCCACCACGCCGGTTGCGTTGGTACGCACTTCACCATCTATCAGGTGCGCTTCCGTTGTCCAGCCCTGTTTGGAGCCCTCACCGCGGTAAGCGCTGTTGAGTAATTGCGCAATAGCTTCCGCATCTGCTGTGGTGGCAATGGTAATATTGGGGTTGGTAAATAGTGTCATACCAAACAAAAATAAAGGATAATTGTGATGCCCGGAAAATATTAACCGCAGGCTTTGGCAGGGTTTAGTACCGGTAAAAGAAGATTTTTGTAGTAAATAAAGTAAAGTTGATGTAGAAAAAGATGTAAAGTTGGCATCAGACGGTTTTAAATAGACGAAAAACTTGCAACTGAAAACAGACTATTTAATTTTGTGCAGAATATCCTTGTAAACAAACCTAAATCTTTCCGTATGAAACCTTTTTTACTTCCCGTGCAGGGTAAAGTATTACTGCTGCCGGTGTTATTCATTCTTTCTTTTTTCCAATCCACAGCGCAATGCAATGTGAATGACAAGTATGATAAAATTATCAGCGGTTATCATTCATCAATTGCAATAAAAGACAACGGCACGTATGCAGTCTGGGGTTCTTCCATGTCGCAAACCGGTGCCGCAGATATCTATGCCCCGCAGGATATCAATACCACCAATTACACTGCATTAACCGGTACCATTTACAAAGCAGCGCTTGGCGGCAAAAGTGCCGGTGCCGCGGTAGACCAGGGTATTTTGCTAACGTCTGACGGGTTATGGGCCTGGGGCATTGTTGGTAATGTATTGAAAAGTACAGTGAAGTCTGCAGCTGCATTCGGGCGCATCACTTCACCATCTGGTGGTGTGGGCAGTACCACTCTTGGTTTGCCAACCGGCGTAACCCCAACTGATGTACAAAGTATTTTTGCCACTTACCAAACATTAATTTTGCTTACTAAAATTGTAAATAATGTGGGCGGAGATGTTTACATGCTTACCCAAACCTCATTGGCTGATGAAGCCAATGGCGGAACGGTTGGCACTGCAGGCTCCTCCACATGGCAAAGGGTTAAGATTGATGCGTCCACTTACCTGACCAACGTCAACGCTGTAAGGGGCCAGGTATATAATACCACCAACAATGCGTTTATAGCATCCACTACCGGCGGGCTGTTATACACCTGGGGCAACACCACATATACTGGCAATGGAAGTGCTGTTGCTGCAAGAAATTATGCTACGTTAATGACGCTGCCAACTGAAAGTGCTGCCAGTATTATTCCTAAAATGATTGGTGTAACCGGAGGAGGCGCAAGTGGTGCCACCACTGTTAAAAATACCTATTATGTATTGAGCACTACCGGCAACCTGTACAGCCTGGGCGATAACTCGCAAAAACAGTGCGGTGATTTTACCAGTACTGAACGTACCAGCTGGGTACAGGTTAAAAAAAGCAGTACCGCCAATGACTATCTCACCAACGTCAATTTTTTCAGTTGCCAGGAACACAATGCGTCTTACCCGGCAATAGCAGCAGTTACCACCAACGGTGCTTTATATACCTGGGGCAATAACAGTTCCGGTATGCTGGCCCGTTCAGATAATGGTGCTGTTGGCGGCAACCTTACCACCACCACTTTCGACCCCGGCTTAACAGCAGGTGTAAGCGGTACCGTTATATCTGCAGAAATGGGTGGTCATACACTGGTATACCTTAAAGAAGGTTCCAACCAGTTTTGTTATGCCGGCCATTATACCAATGGCAGTATGGGCGATGGTGGCTCAGGAAATAACGGCAGCAGTTCTGCCAGTACATTATTACTGAACTGTGCATCCACACCCAATATTGCCATTTGCGGTTATGTACCGGTGGCAGCCAGCACTATATATTCCTCTATCAGTACAGCCTTAAATGCCATTGCGGCCGATGGCAGCAGCATTACCAATATCACTGTGCAGTTGAAAGATGCTTCGGGCAATAATTTAACTTCAAGCGGCGGTACTGTAGATATGTTCACTACTGCCGGCACACTCAGCACAGTTACCGATAATAATAACGGTACTTATTCGGCAACACTCACCAGTGCTGCCACGCCCGGTACTGCATCGCTGAGTTTTACCATTAATGGCAACCTGGCTTCAGGAGCAAACAGCAGTGTATCCGTAACATTTAACAGTCCGCTGGCACTCACGTGGCTTAACGTACATGCAAGCAGGCAGAGCGATGGTGTTAAGATCAGCTGGACAACTACCAATGAAACCAATGTAAAATCATTTACCATTGAGCGCAGTTATACTGCCGCAGACTGGCAGGAAGTAATGACCGGCATCAAAGCAAATAATATTGCCGGAACCAGTTTCTATTCCCAAACGGATGTACATGCCCCAAATACAAAAGTGTATTACCGTATACGGCAGGAAGACATGGATGGGCATTATACTTATTCAGCCACTCAATTTATAGCAGCAAAAACAGACAATAACAGTTTGGTTATTTATCCTGTACCTGTTACTTCAGGATTTCAATTACTGAATAACGGGCAGCTTAAAATTAGCAGGATCATACTGGTAAACAGCAATGGCGCTGATGTGAGAAGCTGGACAAGTGTACAGGCATCTTATGACATTAAAGATATTGCACCCGGTATTTATTACCTTAGAATTGAACTGGCCGATGGCGATGTGCAGATGCTGCGCCTGAGTAAACAATAACTGATGATTAGCAGGGATATGAAGTAAAAAGGTCCGCCTGGTGCGGGCCTTTTTTATTCACTGTAAAAGTCAACCAGGTTACCAAAGTAAGATTCATCCCACCCTTTGGCAAATTCTTCATACACTTCATCAGGAATATTAGTGTGCAGTAATTCTGCCGATGTGCCTTTTTTATGCGGATGAAGTTTAATGGTAACAACAGATTCTTTTTCCTCGCCATCAAAATACCATTGCTGAACAATTTTGCTGTTGGGCTCAAAAGCAATATTCTTACCCACAATATCACCATCCCACAGGGAAAATTCGCTGCCGGGTACAGTGCTCATTTCCGCTTCTGCACCGGTCCATAGTTTAAGTGTATGGGGCAGCGTTAAGGCAAGGTATACTTCTTCCGGCGGGGCAGGAATAATATAATATTTCTTAAAATCTTTCATAATTAAGCAGTGAATATACAAAGATACACGTGAAAATACTAAATGGTAAATCCCGTGAAAACCCTTATAAAAAATATTATCAATTTAAATATATTTGATGGAAATTTCAGGTTGCTGGATTTTGCAGTAAATTACCTATCGTTTAAGCAAACAGAAAAAATCTATGACCGTTGATATTCCACAAAACGGGAACCTCAGCGATATCGGTCTGCATGTAGCAGACCAAATTGAAGCAATGCTCTCCTACTGGGATAAGAACCTTATCTGCCGGTATGCAAACAAAGCTTTTAAGCACTGGTTTGGTCTGTCACAATCCCAAATGATTGACAAAATGCACCTGAGCGAATTGCTGGGTGAAGTATTTGAAAAAAACCGCACGCATATTGAAGCGGCACTTGCAGGTACACGGCAGCAGTTTGAAAGAGAATTACTGTTATTTAATGGTGAAGTTAAAAATGTGCTCACCACTTATATTCCCCATTTTGAGCAAAATAAAGTGAGTGGCTTTTTTGTGCATGTTGCAGACGTGACCAAATTAAAAACGCTGGAAAAAGAACTGAAATATACGCACCAGCAAATGCTGCGCAGCGTAATTGAATCGCAGGAAGAAGAGCGTATGCGTATTGCCTACATTCTTGGAGAAAGTGTGAACCAAACGCTGGTATACTGCAAAATGATTTTGCAGATGGAGTTAAAGAAGCATACAGAAAACGCCGCAGAGTCCAGCCTGATTCAGAATGTAAACAAAGCTATTGGGGAATTAAATGAACTGAACCGCAACCTGGTACCCTCTGCCATTGAACACTTTGGTTTTATTAAAGGCACTGCTGATTATATCGATAATTTTACAGCCCATACCCAGCATGAAATTTTCTTTAAATGCACCAATGAAGCCATCGAATCAATAGCCCTTGCAGATAAGCTGTCTTTCTTCCGCATTATTCAGAATTTTTTGCAGATCGTTAAGGCAAACACCAGGGCGCTCCATATTAATATTACTGTACAGTACCATGCCCCGAAGATTAGTTTCCTGCTGGGTAAGTCTGAAAAGAGCTTTCACTTCGACCGTTCCAGCAAAGAATATAAAGACATCCAGATCCGCGTGGAATATTATGGCGGCACGCTGGAACAGATCCACACTTCATCTGCCAGTATACTGAAAATTGCATTCGCACTTCCCCAATAATAATCTGCGCTTCGTTAACGCCTGTTTAATACTATATTTGAAGAAGACCGCGTTTTAGTGTTTAAACCAAATCTATTCATGAAAAATTTTTTTGCAGCCATCAGTATTTCCTGCCTTTTGTTTGCCTGTCATACAAATGATGACGGAGGAAATAATACCAGCACACCCGCACAAGACACTGTTCCTGCACCGCCCAAAGAAGATTCAGCCACCATAGTTTTACGGGGCATTATTACGCCGTTGGTAAAAAATGACCTTGAAATGGCCAGCACTGTAAAGTGGATGTATATTACCGATATCACCCATCAAATGATTTCTTTAAAAGCATATTACAGCATACAAAAAGAACAACTGGAAAAGAACGCCAAATCATCCACCAATAAAGAAAAAACAGCCAAAGCTTTAGCTTATCTTGATGAGATGATAGCAAAAGCATCAACCGCTGCTGATGTTTATAAAGTTCAATTTCATCTTGCTGCCCTGCTGGGCAATGCCACTAAATACGATGAAGATCACACCCGTTACCTCGGGCATGATCTTACAGAATTAAAAATTAATTATCCCGGTTAATTCTTCTTTTGCCAGATGTATGCTGAATTCTCCACCTTATCTACAATAAAATCGGTGTGGCGTTTTAGTATGGCATTGGTAACGCCCCTGTTTTCAACGGCTATACCCATCATTAATTTGCCTGTGCCGGTAATATAAAACTGGCAGGGTTGTACATTGAAATTCTCTCTCAGCAGTTTATTATTTACCGCGGTATCGTTTGTTGCGGGGCCAAGAAATACAGTTAACCATATAAAGTTGGTGCTGGGGCTTATTTCGTAAGCTACCGGCACATTCAGGCTGGCGCTTTTATGCACTACTTCAAATTTTTCTTTTCCTTCAGCTTTTTCAAGATCGTTAACGGTATAGCCCAGCTGTACCAGTTTTTCCCTTAGCTCCGTCCTGGTTAATGGGCTGCAATCCTGTGCTTTTACCATAATAGTGCAAACGCTGAAAATGGCAAGCATGATAAAACGGGTAAAATGTGTGGTGGTCATAGTGTGCAATTTTTCAATAAAAATATAAAGAGTACATACAATTACAATACCTTGTACACGGTATTTTAAAAAATAAGCAGCATCATCCCCTGCGGGACAATGCTGCTTTCAGCAAATGAATGAACAATTATTTTCCAAAATCAATGGCAGCATGTGCTGCGGCCAGCAACGCAATGGGCACACGGAAAGGTGAACAGCTCACATAGTTCATTCCCACGCGGTGAAAGAATTTCACACTTTCAGGGTCACCTCCATGTTCACCGCAAATGCCTACTTTTAAATGAGGTTTGGTTTTTCTTCCGCGGTCGGTTCCCAAACGTACCAGTTCGCCCACGCCATCCTGGTCAATGGTCTGGAAGGGATCATCATGCAGGATTTTCAGGTCCATGTATTTAGGTAAGAAGCCGCCCACATCGTCACGGCTGAAGCCAAAGCTCATCTGGGTAAGGTCGTTGGTACCAAAGCTGAAGAAATCGGCCACTTCTGCCATACGGTCTGCTTTTATTGCGGCTCTTGGTATTTCTATCATGGTACCATACAGGTAGGGAATTTTTTTGACTTTTTTTGCAATGCATACTTCTTTATACACCCTGTCTACAATGTCCTTTTGATGGGTTAACTCATTCACCGTACAGGTTACCGGCACCATTATTTCAGGGAATGCTTTTTTACCTTCTTTGATGAGTTCAGCGGTAGCTTCAAAAATAGCTTTGGCCTGCATTTCAGTAATTTCCGGGTAACTAACGCCAAGGCGTACACCACGGTGGCCCAGCATCGGGTTGTTTTCATGCAATGCCAGTACGCGGCGGCGCAATACGCCCATACTGATGCCGAGTTCCTTACTCAGCTGCTGCAGCTTGGCCACATCGTGCGGTACAAATTCGTGCAATGGCGGATCCAGCAGGCGGATGGTTACCGGGTAACCTTTCATCACTTTCATGGTATCCTTAATATCTTTCTTTACAAACACAAATAATTCGTTCAGTGCTTTTCTTCTTTCCGGTTCTGTTTTACTCATGATCATTTTGCGCAGCAGGAACAAAGGTTGTTCACTGCCTTCGCCATAAAACATATGTTCGGTGCGGAACAAGCCAATACCTTCTGCACCAAATTTTATGGCATGTGCAGCATCTTCCGGTGTTTCTGCATTGGTACGCACTTTTAATGTACGGGTTTGATTCACCAGTTTCATCAAATTTTTATAGGCAAGGTTGCGGTCAAGATCCACATCCACCAAACCCATACTGCCGGGGTACACCAAACCTTTTGTTCCATCCAGGCTCAGCCAGTCACCTTCTTTGATAAATGAACCATCGTTAGCCTTAAATGATTTGGTGTCGTTATGAATTTCTATGTCGGCACAACCTACAATACAGCACTTGCCCCATCCCCTTGCCACCAACGCAGCGTGAGAAGTCATACCACCTTTTGTTGTCAATATGGCCTGTGATTTATGCATGCCATCCACATCTTCGGGAGAGGTTTCTTCTCTCACCAGAATCACTTTTTCTCCTTTTGCAGCCCATTCCACCGCATCGTTGCTGCTGAATACCACACGGCCTTTGGCGCCACCGGGGCCTGCCGGTAAACCTTTGGCAATGGGTTTGGTTGCCGCCTGTTCCTTAGGATCGAGCATGGGCAATAATAATTCCACCAGTTGGTTGGGTGCTACCCGCTTAATGGCGGTTTTGGCATCAATCAATTTTTCGTTGTACATATCGCTGGCCATTTTTACGGCAGCAATACCATTGCGTTTACCCACGCGGCACTGCAGCATGTAGAGTTTTCCCTGTTCAATGGTGAACTCAATATCCTGCATGTCTTTATAGTGCTGCTCCAGCCTGCGCTGAATGTCAAACAATTCTTTATATAAAACGGGCATTGTTTTTTCCAGTGTGGGCAGATGACTGCTCTGGTCATTTTTCGAGTATTCGTTTACGGGAGCTGGTGTTCTGATGCCCGCCACCACATCTTCGCCCTGTGCATTCAGCAGGTATTCACCATAAAATTTGTTTTCACCAGTACCGGGGTTACGGGTAAAAGCCACACCGGTGGCGCTGGTATTGCCCATGTTTCCAAATACCATTGCCTGCACGTTTACAGCGGTTCCCCATTCATCCGGAATTTTTTCTATGCGGCGGTATTCAATGGCCCGTTTACCATTCCAGCTGGAAAATACGGCACCAATGCTGCCCCACAATTGTTCGTAAGGATCTTCAGGGAAGGGTTTGCCCAATATTTTTTGTACGGTAGCTTTAAAATCTTTTACCAGTGCTTTCAGGTCTTTTACCGTAAGGTCGGTATCGGATGTATAGTTGTTGTGGTGTTTTATTCTTTCTAATTTTTCATCCAGTACTTTGCGGATGCCTTTTCCATTTTTGGGTTCAATGCCGCCGGCTTTTTCCATCACCACATCGGCATACATCATGATCAGCCTGCGGTAGGCATCATAAGCAAAACGCTCATCACCGGATTGTTTGATCACACCTTCAATGGTTTTTTCATTCAGGCCAATATCCAGCACGGTTTCCATCATACCAGGCATTGATTTTCTTGCACCGGAGCGGACAGAAACCAGCAACGGATTATTGACATCGCCAAACTTTTTACCCATTTGCTTTTCCACTGCGGTCAGCGATTGCTGTACCTGCGTTTGCAATACAGGGGGATATTTCTTTTTATTGTTATAGTAATACGTACAAACTTCTGTAGTGATGGTAAAACCCGGAGGAACCGGTAAACGTAATTTGGGATGACCCGCCATTTCAGCAAGGTTGGCGCCTTTACCCCCCAGCAGGTTTTTCATAGATTCGTTACCATCGGCTTTGCCGCCGCCAAAATAGTATACATACTTTGCGGCCTTTTTATTTTGTGCCATGTTGATACATTAAATGTGATAGAATGAGCGTTAGTTATAAAAATTTTGAGACAGTGCGTTGGACACCACTTTAAAGGTGCCATTGCGCCTTACAATCTGGTAACAATTATTAATGGCCCTGATATTGGGGTTGGATAGATGTTTTTCATTGTATGGAGCAAGCATATTTTCTTCAGCAATTATTTTACCGTCAGCATCCACCACCCGTTCAAAAACGCGGTATTGAAAATGCCAGGGGTTCAGGCCTTCATTAGTACCATCGCTGGTGTACGTATCATTAAAGCCTTCAAAAATAAGTTCAACAGAATGATCGCTGTGTTTTACCAGCAATTCTGTGATGTTGATGTATTTATCTAATTGCGGATCATCATGAATAATGCCGCTGTCCCAAATGGTTTCTCCATTTAAAAAAATGACCATACGGTTATCAACATGCTGCACATTGATCCAGTATTCCTTTTTCATTGTATAATAAATTTTGGGTTGATGAAATTTATTTGCGGTATAAAATTGATATATAGCCCCAACTCCACACATGAGTTTCATCAGCAAATAAACTGATAGTGGTGCATGATAATTTTTTCGCTTTTAGTAAACTGCATCGGAGTATACTGGAGTCGGTGTTTCAACTTTTAATTTAGCTTTGCGTCTCAAAAATTCAAAAACTTCACCCTGTAAAATCAATACCATGCGTTTACTTTTTTCTCCGTTAATAATAAAAGGAATTACATTAAAAAACAGAATTGCTGTTTCGCCGATGTGCCAGTATTCAGCAACTGATGGCCTGGCCAATAACTGGCATTTGGTGCATTTGGGCAGCCGTGCCGTGGGCGGCGCAGGATTAATTATACAGGAAGCCACTGCTGTGCACCCTAATGGGCGCATCAGTTATGGCGACCTGGGCATCTGGAAAGATGAACATATTGCACCATTAAAAAACATAGTTGATTTTATAAAAGAAAATGGCGCCGTTGCAGGAATACAGTTGGCACATGCAGGAAGAAAAGCCAGTTGCGAATTACCCTGGCTGGGCGGGCATCAGTTAAAGGAAGGAGCCCATCACTGGCAAACTGCAGCACCATCTGCCCTGCCTTTTAATGAAAGTGATATTGCACCACATGCATTAACGGCTGAAGAGATTAAAAGTTTGGTAAATGATTTTAAGCAGGCTGCCGCACGTGCAGTGCAGGCAGGTTACCAGGTGGTGGAACTGCATGGCGCACATGGTTATCTTATCAATGAATTCTTATCGCCCTTAAGCAACAAACGTACTGATGATTATGGCGGCAGTTTTGAAAACCGTACTCGTTTTTTGCTGGAAGTATTGGCAGCCGTGCAAACAGTTTGGCCCGTTGATTTACCCATTTTTGTACGCATCTCTGCCAGTGATTGGGTGGAGGGCGGCTGGACTATTGAAGACTCTGTTCAATTGGCCGGCATCTTAAAAACCAAAGGTGTGGATCTGATTGATACTTCCTCCGGCGGCTTAGTGCCTTATGCTAAAATTGCTGCCGGCCACAATTACCAGGTTCCGTTTGCGGCAGCTATTAAACAGCAAACGGGCATAGCAACCGGTGCTGTGGGTGTAATTGTGGATGCACAACAGGCTGAACAAATTTTACAGGATCAACAGGCTGATCTTATTTTTATGGCAAGAGAACATTTACGCGATCCTTACTTTGCTTTACATGCGGCCAAAGTTTTGGAAGAAGATATTGAATGGCCAAAACAATACGTTAGGGCGAAACGCTGAATTAAGGTACTGTTTCATGCTGCATCTTTTCAATAATTGAAAGGTCAAGACTGACAAACCTTAGGGTTGAAGATTGATGGTCTTCAAATAATAAAAGTTGTCAGCCTGAGTTTAGCGAAGGCGGGTATTACAATGATCAACCCGGTTTCGCCATGCTCAACCTGGCAGTATAATAAACAAAGACTTCCCCTGAAATATTATTTGCACTCACTTTGTTTTATCTTCAGCCTTTAGTGATTTATGCCAGCTACACATCCGCATATACAATTGTTACTGCGCTGTATCGATCTTGAGGAAAAAGAAGAAATACAACGCTACAGTTTAGACCAGCAACATACTTTAAAGCAGTTAAAAGCTGAAGGGCTGGCGCTGCACCCCATTGTGGTTACCCGCAAAAATTTTGGTTATGCCGATTATCCTGAAATTACCTTCCGGCTGCACTTTCCGCCCGAAATGCATTTGTTTCGTGATGGCACCGCCATTGAATGTTTTTGCAGTGGCGAAGAGCCGGTAAAAGGTATTTTATTGAATATAGAAGGAAATTCCGGCGAGTTCAGGTTGTTTGCACCGGATTTTCCTGACTGGATTGAAGAGGATGGTGTGGGCATTAAACTGGCGCCCGACCAGCACACCATCTCGGTAATGAAAACGGCATTGAAGCGCATTGAAGAACAATCATCACTATTCCGGTTATTCGAAAATATACACAGCAATAAAAAAGAAGCTGCAGATGATACTGAAGTACCTGTTACACTTTCTATACAAAATAAAAACCTTAACCCCAGCCAGCAGCAGGCGGTAAAAGCTATTGCCGCCAATGAAACAATAACGATTGTACATGGCCCTCCGGGAACCGGTAAAACCACAACGCTGGTGGAAGCTATTGTTCAATTGATAAAAGCTGGCGAAAAAGTATTGGTGGCGGCACCGAGTAATACTGCGGTGGATCATATTTGCAAAGGATTACTGGCACAACAGGTGAAAGTGTTGCGGGTGGGCAATACCAGTAAAGTGGATGAAAGTGTTTTTCCTTTTACGCCGGAAGGTAAATTAGCCAACAGTAAACAACAGAAAGACATCAAACAGTTAAAAATACGGGCAGAGGAATTTCGCAAGATGGCGCTGAAATATAAGCGCAGCTTTGGAAAAGCGGAACGGGAACAACGCAATTTATTGTTCAAAGAAGTGAAGAGCATCCGCACGGAGATCAAAAAATTACAGGCATACAACGAAGAAAAACTATACAGTGAAGCTGAAGTAATTGCGGGTACCCCTGTGGGTTTGTATGACGCACCCCTTCGCTCCTGCACCTTTCATACATTGGTTATTGATGAAGCCGGGCAATGTATTGAACCATTGGCCTGGTGTATTTTTCCTTTGGCACAGAAATATGTTTTGGCCGGCGATCATTTGCAATTGCCACCCACCGTTTTAAGCCAGCAGGCCATGCAACTGGGGTTAAACCGTTCCATACTTGAGGTTGCGGTGGAATCTGTACCACGTGTATACCTGCTCAACACCCAATACCGCATGCGGCAGGCTATTGCAGGTTTTTCTGGAGATTATTTTTATAAAGGTTTATTACAAACGGCGGCACATTTAGCCAACAATGGCACACACTTAACTTTTATAGATACTGCCGGTTCCGGTTTTAACGAACAGCATGGCAGCGATGGTACCAGCCTGCAAAATGAAGGGGAATTAAAAATTGTACAACAATTATTGCAAACTGAATTGCTTGATCCTGCTCATACGGCCTTTATTTCGCCTTATGCCGGGCAGGTGGCTGCAGCAAAAACGGTTTTACCGAAATCTATGCGTATCAGTACTATTGACAGTTTCCAGGGGCAGGAAAAAGAAAACATTATTATTTCGCTGGTAAGAAGTAATGATGATGGCGATATTGGCTTTTTAAAAGATTACCGGAGGATGAATGTTGCCATTACCCGTGCCAAAGAACAATTGTTTGTTATTGGCGACAGTGCCACTATTGGCGCAGATGCTTTCTATAATGCTTTTCTTACCTATGCAGAACAAGCCGGCACCTACCGCACGGTTTGGGAATTTGAGTTATAATATTTCCTAAAAAAATTACAACCTCATCGTAAAATTGTGTAAGCCATTTTTTGGGTTGTGGAGTGAACTTTGTATAGAATATTCGACCCCCGTTAATTTTAGTATGCACCGTTACTGAAGCCTGGCTTGTAATAATTTTAGTGCGTTAATGATCCGGGTTTTTGTTCAGGCATAAGCCGTGGTTGTGATGATAACCTGATAGCAAGACGGGTTATTATGCAATGCACGGCTTTTTTATTTTTTGGCCTGCATTGTTTTTTGTTTCAACACCCGGAAAAGCAAGTTCAATCAAAATCACCGGCTTACTGTTCTGTTGCCGCAGATGCGCAGATGTATGGAGACACGGATGACACTGATTGGACTGATAAGTACTGATTCTTTCAGTATAAAAGAACAGGCTATTTCATTGAACACTTCCTTACTTACTTTATATACCTATATACTTTTATACTTATCCAGACCACATAGGAAACATAGAATCCTGCGCATTTAGTCTTGCTCACAGAGGCACGGCGGCACAGCGCTTACACTTCATTACTTTATATACTTTATTTACTTTTACCCTTACCCCCACAATGTCAAAATCAGACAAAATCCCGCTATCCCTTCCCCGGTTATAGAATTTTGCAGCCCTTTATCCCAATTTAAGTTTTCTATACCTGATTTGTATAACAGTTTCGTGCAGCCATTATATTTAAAAGTATACCGAAACAAAATGTAGTCATGAAAAAACTATTGAACCTGCTAACTGCTGTTGGCATAACAACACTGTTACACGCACAAACTAAAACTGCCAGCATAACGGGCAATGTTATTAACCCAGACAATAAACCCGTTGACGCTGCCACCATTCAATTATTAAAAGCTGCTGACAAAAGCCTGGTTAAAGTAGCAGTGTCTGACAAAACCGGCACGTACAACTTTGATAAAATTGCAGCGGGCAAATACATGGTCAGCATTACAGCTGTGGGGTTTGCAAAAAAACTTTCTGAGCCATTTACTGTTACGGCATCAGCTGCGCCAGTGAGTGTTGCTTCTGTACAGTTAACGCCACAGGTAAAAGGGTTGAATGAAGTAACCGTAGTATCTACCAAACCGTTTATTGAACAAAAAACAGACCGTACGGTGGTGAATGTGGAGGCTTCGCCTTCGAACGCCGGCGCTACCGCATTGGAAGTGCTGGAAAAATCTCCGGGGGTAACGGTTGACAATGATGGCAACATCAGCTTAAAAGGAAAACAGGGCGTTATTGTAATGATGGATGGTAAGCCCACTTATCTATCCGGTACCGACCTTGCCAATGTGCTGCGCAATATGCCCGCTTCAGCATTGGACCAGATTGAGATCATGACCAATCCTTCATCCAAGTACGATGCAGCGGGTAATTCCGGCATCATCAATATCAAAACAAAGAAAAATAGAGCTAAAGGGTCTAACGGAAGTATCGCCATTGGCAACACCACTTCCATTTTTGATCATAACGGCACCAATGAATTGACATGGAAACCTAATGTATCCATTAACTACAATTATAAAAAGAATAAGATCAATTTCTTTGGCAATGCAGTGTATAATTACCGTGAAGGCCGCGCCGGGCTGGATTTAGTAAGCCGGTATTACCGCGATGGTAAACCGCTTGACAGCATCAATAATGTAAATACCTATTTCCGTTTCAGAAATAATAATTACACATTGAAAACAGGTTTGGACTTTACACCCAATAAACGCACCACTTATGGTATTGTGCTGAACGGTTTTCTTTTTGCAGGAAGGCCACACCCCGTAACCAATACCACTTTCACCACGCTTGCAGGTGTGCCTTTTTCCAAACTGAATACGAATGTACTCAACAAACTGAGCTTTGATAATATTGGCGCTAACTTCAATTATCGCCACGCATTTGATTCAACAGGCACCGAACTTACATTGGATCTTGATTACGGACACTATAACAACACATCGGACCAGGTATTAAGTACAGGCTTTTTTGACGGCAGTAATAATAAGACCGCTGACTCCATGTTCCTGAACGGGCATTTGCCATCGCTGATTGATATTTATTCTGTAAAATCGGATTTTGTTCACAACTATAAAAATGGTATCAAACTGGAAACAGGCATTAAGTCCAGCTATGTTACTTCTGATAATTTGGTGGAATACCTGCGCAAAGCCGGCACCAACTGGGTTCCCGATGCAAGGAATAATCATTTTGTGTATAAAGAAAACATCAATGCGGCTTATGTAAATGCCAGCAAAGATTTCAAAAAATGGACGGTACAAACCGGTGTACGTGCAGAGAATACCAACACCAAAGGCGTACAGGCAATTGATAATTCATCTGTAAAACGCAGTTATGTAAGCCTGTTCCCCACAGCGTTTGTAAGCTACAAAGCAGATGACAAAAATACGTTTACCGTTTCGGCCGGCAGAAGATTGCAGCGCCCCAATTACCAGGATCTGAATCCATTCACTTTCTTCCTGGATTCATTGAGTTACCGCCAGGGCAATCCATACCTGTCTCCGCAATTTTCTTATAACTATGAACTCAGCCATAACTATAAAGGCAAACTCATCACTACCATTAATTACACAGACACAAGAGATGTAATTTCGCAGATCATCAACCGTAAAAAAGGCAGCAATGGTGAAATAATCGGTTTCTTAACTTCGGATAACATTGCCAGTTATACCAATGCCGGTATTGCCATCAGTGCACCTGTTAAACCGGTAAAATGGTGGAACGCAAACCTGTATGGCAATGTATACCGTAACCATTATAAAGGCACATATATCAGCAACGAAACCGGCCATGCGGAAGTGGTGGACTTAGACCTGGCTTTCACCTCGTTTACACTCAACATCAATAATAATTTTATGCTGGGTAAAGGCTGGAGTGCAGAATTGAGCGGCTTCTACCGCTATAAAACCATTGAGCAACTGTCGCTCTCCTACCCAATGGGGCAAATGAATTTTGGCGTTGCGAAAAATAATGTATTAAAGGGCAAAGGCAGCCTTCGTTTGAATGCACGTGACCCGTTTGGCTGGCAAAAATATCACGGGCTAACACAATACGGAACGGTTGATATTGACATCAGGAACCATTGGGATAACCGCCAATACGGAGTAAGCTTTACTTACCGTTTTGGTAAACAACAAGGCCAGCAGCGCCGCAGAACATCCGGTACGGAAGAAGAACAGCAAAGAGTGGGCGGCGGTAACTAATTGTGGTGTTTTAGTTGTAGTTAAATGCCGGGGCGTTTCCTGTGTCTACAGGGAGTGCCCCGTTTTCATTCATCTGATACGGTAAATGAAATTGAAATGAAACATCCTTTGCCGGGTTTACTGGTAATGTTTACAGATCCATAATAAGCTTCCGTCCGGTGTATAATATTTTTTATTCCAATACCCCTGTATTTAACAGCAGTATCAAAGCCTTTTCCATCATCGGTAATTTCAAGCCGTACCTGGTTGCCCTCATCATATAATTTCACCACTGCATTTTTTGCCGCTGCATGTTTAATGATATTGTTGCATTGCTCCTGAATAATACGGAACAGGTTCAATTTAAAATCGTCTTTCATCCATGATTCGTCTGCTGAAATATTAAACTGAATTTTGGTTGAAGTATGTACAAAATTCTGCGAAAGTTGTTTAATGGCTTCTTCCAGTGTTTCTTCCTGTAAAGATGGTGCAACAAAGGAAGAAGATAATTTACGGATCTCTTCAATGGCTGTGGTGTTGATCTCTAAACTTTTATTCAGCAACTGGTGATCGTTTCCTGAACGGCGCAAAGCCTGCTTTAAAAAAATATTGGATGCCACTAACAATTGATTGATGTTGTCATGCAATTCCCGGCCAATTGCTTCCCGTGTTCTTTCTTCTGATTCTATCGTGCTCCTGATAATTTCCTTTTCACTTTCATCTTTCAGCTTTTTAAGTTCTTCCTGTATGCGCATGGTTTCGGTAACATCTTTTACTGATATCAGGAATGCGGGTTTATCTTTATACTGAATGGCAATAATGGTGGGCTCAATATAAATAACAGTACCATTTTTTTTACGGTGTGCCCGTACTGAATTATCGGCAGCATAGGTTTCTTTCCGCAACTGCATTTTAATATCGTTATGCGATTCAGGAAGTCTGATATCATAATTGCTGAGCTGCAGAAATTCCTCCCGGGAATAACCATACCATTTGCATGCGGTGTCATTCACTTCCAGGAAACGGAGGGTTTCTTTATCTACAATGCCAATGGCGAATGGACTGTTGTTAAAAAGGTCCCGGTATTTCTGTTCAGACTGCCGTAGTATTTCTTCATTCTTTTTCTTTTCAGTAATATCCTGTACCGTTCCATATGCTTTGGTCATTTTACCTGCAGTATCATATTCAAAACGGGCCTGTTCCCGCACCCATTTTTCACCCGAAGCTGTGCGTATGCGGTGTTCAATATCATAAGCGCCCAGTACTTTAGCCTGCTGCCAGCTGGCATCCACCATTTCCCTGTCGGCAGGATGAACATGCTGAATAAAAAACGGATAGTCAACCGGTATACCTGCGGGTATTTCAAAAATGCGGCAGGTTTCGTCAGACCAACGGATGGCCTGTTCCGGAATATCAACAAACCAACTGCCGGTTTTGGCCACTTTCTGTGCTTCCATCAACTCTTGTTTGCTTTTCAGCAAATCTTCCTGGTACAACAGTAACTGTTCTTCATGTTCCTTTTGCAGGGTAATGAGGTTTCGAATTGAAAGGTACCGGAATACATTTCCCTGCTCATCTTTCATTGGCGTAATCACGGTATCCACCCAATAGTGCGAACCGTCTTTCGCTTTGTTTTTGATTTCTCCCCGCCATACCATACCTGTGGTGATCTGCTGCCACATTACTGTAAAAAAATCAGCAGTGTGATAACCGCTGTTGATGATGCGGTGTGTTTTGCCAATCAGTTCGTGTGCGCTGTACTGTGATATTTCAACAAATTTATCATTAACATAGATGATCCTGCCCCTGGTGTCAGTGATGGAAACAATGGCTGCAGCATTTATGGCAGACTGGTACGCCTGCAGCAATACAGAAGCATCCGGGTTATTGGAATGAGGAATAGCGCCTGGCATGAAGTGATGATGAACCGCTTTTAGAAACAATAATAAGTTTCCGTTAAACAGGTTCCAATATAAAAACAATCCATCAAATAACAATAATGACTGTTATCATTGAAAGCGCCGGTAAGCAGTATACTCACCGGCGCTGGTATGATATTGCTATACCGGTCAATTAATCCTGCAATACTTCCTGTTTGCTGTGTGCTTCCATTAACCGGCGCTGCACATCGTATGCCACCGGTGCGTAGGAGTTGAATTGCATACTGAAGCGTGCCCTTCCCTGTGTAAGGCTGCGCAGTGAGGAGGAATACTGGTGCATTTGTGCCAAAGGAACTTTCGCAGTAATCTTTTGAAAATGACCGTCAGATTCCATGCCTTCCACTACGCCCATTCTTGTCTGCAGGTCGCCCATTACGGCACCAACCTGTTCATCAAGGCACAACACTTCCACCTGGTAAATGGGTTCCAGCAATTGCGGTGCAGCATCCATAAATGCCTGGCGAAATGCCTGTAAGCCTGCAATTTTGAAAGAAATATCATTGCTGTCGACCGGGTGCATTTTACCATCGTACACGCTTACACGAACATCACGTACATAACAACCGGTTAGCGGACCGTTCTGCATTTTTTCCATTACACCTTTTAAGATAGATGGCAAAAAGCGGGCATCAACAGCGCCACCCACAATACAATTGCAGAACACCAGCTTGCCGCCCCAGTCCAAATCAATAATATCAGTATGGCGTGCATTCAAACCATCAGGATTGGGCATACCCTCGTACCAGGGTTCGATACGCATGAATACCTCACCAAACTGCCCGGCGCCACCACTTTGTTTTTTGTGGCGGTAATGTGCTTCAGCCATTTGTCCAATCGTTTCGCGGTATGGTATTCTTGGCCGGTCAATCTTTACTTCAAGGTTATGGATATGATCGATCTTCCATTGAATAACCTGCAGGTGCAGCTCACCCTGGCAATGCAACAGCGTTTGCCGCAGTTCAGGAGAAACTTCAAACAATACTGTCGCATCTTCTTCCTGTAAAGTATGCAGTGCCTGTGCCAGTTTTTCTTCATCCCCCTTATTGGCAGCTGTTATGGCAACAGTAACATTGGGATGCGGAAATACAATAGATTCCAGTTCGAGGTTCACTCCTTTTTCATGCAGCGTATTATTAACATGGGTGGAACGTAACTTTATAGTGGCGCCAATATCACCAGCTGTCAATTCCTGCACCGGTACACGGTTGTGCCCTTCCAGCAAATACAACTGGTTGATTTTTTCTGTCACACCCGTATTTTCATTTACCAGTTCGACACCTGCTTTTAAGGTGCCACTGTACACTTTAAACAGGCTCAGTTCGCCAATATGCGGTTCAATGATCGTTTTAAAAATAAAGATGCAGGTGGGGCCATTCGGATCGCAGGGTAATAAGTTACCTGCTTTCGTTTTTTGTGGAGGCATTTCATTGGGTGCAGGTGAAATATAATCGATGAAACTCATAACGCGGCCCACGCCCATATTCCTTTCAGCCGATGCACAGAACAAGGGGAAAATATCATGTTTGATCATGGAAGTGTGCAAACCAGCTTTCATGTCAGCTTCACTCAGTTCGCCCTGGTCGAAATATTTTTCCATCAGTCCTTCATCATTTGCCGCAATAGCTTCCACCAGTTCCCGGTGCATTTGATCTGCCTTTTCTTTTTCTGCATCTGGTATGGGTAATTTTTCCGGTTTGCTGCCCTCAGGTTTATACTGATACATAACCATGTTCAGTACATCAATAATAGCAGTAAAGCCTATGCCTGAGCGTACCGGGTATTGCACCGGTAATACATTGGGGCCGAAATGTGCTTTGGCTTCCCGGACGGTACGGTCAAAATCTGCATCTTCTTTATCCACCTGGTTTACCAGGAAGACGGTGGGGGTTTTAAATTTATCGGTGTATTCCCAGATAATATCAGCACCCACTTCAACACCCATAGCGGCATTGAGTACAATAATACCGGTATCGGCTACACGTAAAGCGCTGATCACTTCGCCGGAGAAATCATCGTAACCCGGTGTGTCTATGATATTGATTTTGTAATCACGCCAGGGCGTGTGCATCAGCGAAGCAAATACAGAACTTTGCCGTTCGGTTTCAAGATCATGGTAATCGCTGGTGGTATTTCTTGCGGTAATGGTGCCGCGGCGCTTAGTGATGCCTGCTTCAAAAAGCATGCATTCGGCAATGGTGGTTTTACCACAGCCGGCATGCCCCAGCAGGGCAATGTTTTTAACGTGGCTGGAATCATAAGTTGCCATAAAAAATGTTTTAATGATGATTGGGATACTCATTAAATTCACCAGCCAGTCTGGTACAGACTGGCTGGTAAGTATTATGAGTTAATTGGCGGAAACAAAATCGTTAAATTCCTGTTCCAGCATATCCAGGTCAGTAACCAGGGCATCCAGTTTTTCCTTAATGTGGTGATGTGGAATGCGGTGGCCAAATGTTGGATGTGCATTGGCTTCATGAATGTGATGTTTCAGTTCACGTTTTAAATCGTGGATATTGATGAGCTGGATGTGAAACTGGTTATGAAAATGCTCCACGCCCAGTAACGTATCATGATCAGTTTTTCCCGGTGCAAAAAAGTACAGGTCAGATTTCATCTTTTTGACCTTTACGCTGTAAGATGCCAGATGATCGTACCATGTTTTACATTCGTCGATTAAAGATTGGTGTTGTGTTGCTGTGATCATATAGTTTACGTTTTATAGTGAAGAAAAGAATTACTGTCAACCGTTTCTCATGTGCTGATTAAAGGTAAAAACAGGGACAGGTCTGAAACACTGATTTCAGTCAGGCCGGAAAATAAGGGTGGTCATTTTTTAACAGGCGGAAGTAAGTGTGCCTTTTGCAATTGTGCTATGCTACAGCCGGTGCTTGAAATATTAGCCGTAATGAAATTAGTGTATTTTATAACAGTAAACAATTGCAAATATTTTATTTTTTCACAGGTGCTGTTGCGGAAAATACCATCGTCCCCGTCTCTGACGAGGACGGACTGGTTCCACGTCTCCGACGTGGTGAATTAAATATTGGCCGGAGACCAATAACCAAAGCATCCCCGTTGGAGACGGGGACGAGAGACGAGGGTTATGCCGCCCCCAAACTTTTCAGTAAGTGATCTTTATAAGTAGCCGATACTTCGTATTCCGACCCATCGTGCAGGATAACGTATCCACCGGCGCCTTTGGAATATGATTTAATGAAGTTGATGTTAACAATGAAGGAGCGGTGGATCCGTACAAAAGGTTCATCCAGCAATTCATCAAAATGTTTTAAAAACCGGCAGATCATTTTGCAACTGCCATCTTCCAGGTAAACATTTGTAAAATTGCCATTAGCCTGCAGCTTAACGATCTGTGCAGTTTTAATCACATCAAAACCCTGCAGCGTGGGCAGTACAATCTGCTGCCGTTCTGTTTTCTGCTTCAGGTTTTGCAATAAGATATGGTTACGGTTAAATTCATCTGCTTTCAGTAACTGCATCTGTACTTTATTTACAGCGGCCACCAGTTCCAGAATGTCTATCGGTTTTAAAATATAATAAGCAGCACTGCGGTTCAGTGCCTTTAATGAATATTCAGAATAAGCAGTGATAAAAATAGTTTCGAACGTTTCTCCTTCACAGGCTTCAAGAATGTCGAAGGCATTACCAAAAGGCATTTCCACATCTAAAAAAACCAGTTGGGGTTGTAAAGTGTGGATCATGGGCACTGCTTCTTTAATATGCTGCGCCTGGCCAATGACTTCCACTACGGGGCAGTATTTGGTAAGGTATTGATGCAGCACATCTCGTGCAATAGCTTCATCATCTACAATAATACTTTTGATAGTCATACGGGATTGGTTTTTATAATGGGAACAGTTAAATGCACTTTCACACCATGTTCGGGCGCCACTTTATCTTCAACCACACAGGTGATGTGGTAATGATATAATTCATTCAAAATTTTAATGCGCTCCATTGTATTGGTAATACCGCGGCCGTTGTGTTTTTTCTGGTTCACGGTTTTATGTTTGCGGCTTTCTGCAATACCAATACCATTGTCTTCAATCACAATCAGCATTTTTTCCTGTTGCCGTATAAAACTTAACTGCAAAGTTCCTTTACTGTCCATATACCGCAATCCGTGCCATACGGCATTTTCAATATGCGGTTGTATCAACATCCCCGGAATGAATAATGTTTCGTCCGCATACAGCTCATCATCCACATCAATGGTAAAACTGAATTTATCAGGGAAGCGGCTTTTCTCCAGTTCAAGATAATGCTGCAGCAATTCCAGTTCTTTAGAAAACAGTACCAGGTCTTCTTTTGAATTTTCCATTACCCTGCGCATGAGTGTGGAGAAACGGGTTAAATATTGATTTGCCTCCAGTTCATTGTTATTGGCAATAAACTGGTTAATACTGTTGAGGCTGTTGAAAATAAAATGCGGATTCATTTCACGCCGTAAAGATTGTAATGCGATCTTCTTATTTTTTACCTGTAATTTTTTCAGGATGTACAGAATGAAAATGATCAGCAATAACAACAGCAGTATGGAACCAATGAGCCAGTAATTAAAAATATTTTTGCGCCGGATGAGGTCATCCTTCAATGCTTTTTCCGTTTCCAGTTTTTTAATCTTTCCTTCTGTTTCTTCAATGATTTTATTATCCACCAGTGAACTGTCTTTATCAATTACTGAAGGTAATTGCAATAAAAAATCTTTATACAGTTTCAGGCTCCGCTCCTTCTTACCGGTTAATTGAAAGAGGCTGTCTAAACGCTCCACACATTTTTTTGCTTCCAGCGTGTGCCCGTTTTTTATGGAAAGGTCATAGGATTCATGCAGCAGCCTTATTGCAGTACTATCTTCTTTCTTTGAAATATAAATGTCTGCAAGGGAAGTAATCTGGCTGGCTTTCAGTTCGCTTGAATTTTGTACGAACGGTTCCTGCAACGCCATTTTTTTGGTAGCAATGGCATCTTTAAAATTGCCCTGTTGTACCAGTGTATTGGTGAGCTGCTGATTGTATTGTAACGCCTGTACCGGGTTTTTCTTTGAATATTTATATGCATTGTAATATGCGGCTGCGCCAAATTGATTGCTTTTGTCTGCCGATTGAATTTTAGCCAATTTAAAATAATTCGTGGCCAGTTCACCGGTGTCTTTATTCAACAGGTCCAGGCGTATATTTTCTTTCAAAAGGCGGTCCTGCAATGGAATGGAATCAGGTTTTTTCAAACGGTAAATATCATTGGTATTAAGTGCCGCAGCAATTGTATCACCCACCAGCCTGCTTTTTTTTTCGGCAGTTAAATAATTGTTCAGCGCATCTTTATTTTTATTTTGATCTTCCTGTACTTTGGCCAATGCACGGCTGCTTTTGGCAATGCCTTCCGCGTCATTGTTTTTTTCATAGATTTTTTTGGCCTGCTGAAAATAATATTCGCTTTTATTCAGTGCACCTTTTACATAATACGATTCACCCAAATCATAATAGCCCTGTGCGAGTGTATCAGCATTGCCCTGTTTATACCCTGCAAATACTTTCTTGCTGGCTTTTTTTACCGGTTCATTACTTTCCTTGGTTTGTGCGTTTACTGCAAGCGAAGCCATCAGTAATAACAACTGCATACACAATACCCGGCTTAAGCGCAAACATGGAAACATGAAAGTGATTGAATACTGCAAAATAACAGCTTTTTAATCCTAATTCGCTGAACTCCACCAAGTGAAACCCAACTTTCACCAAGTGCCGGTACCTGCAGGCAATTGTTCAGATTAATTTCATCTCATCAATCAAAAAAACTGACGCATATGAAAACAGTATTTTTCTTCTTCACCGTGGCGATTTACCTTTCTGCTTTAACAACACAAGCACAATTTAAAAAAGACAACCTGTACCTGCCCTACAACGACAGCAGCAGTGTGATGCAGAACAACTATGTAAGCCAGTACCAAAAACTAAAATTGTATTTTATTAAAGCCAGGCCGGTATTGATGAACAGTTATAAACAAATGGCGCATTACACCACGCTGGAAAAAGCTATTGCCACCAATAAGATCAGGGTTACTGAAGTTTCAGATGGAGGATCTGTGAATACGCTGCGTTTTAAGAACACATCGAAAGATACGATCCTCATCAACATGGGTGATATTGTGAAAGGTGGTAAACAGGACCGCACCATTCAAACCGATACCATCATTTGCCCCGGCCAGCAAATGTTGCTGCCGGTGTATTGTGTGGAACATGGCAGGTGGACAGGCACTGCCAACAGTTATGATTATTCCGGTGCAGCATTTACGAGTTATTACAGCAATATTAATAATGCGGTGCGGAAAAGTATTGTGCAGGAAAAAAGCCAAACGGCAGTGTGGGATAAAGTGGCTTCCATCAATTCGGCAAATGGTACCGCAACTGCCACCGGAACATATACGGCAGTAACGCAGTCTGCCAAGTATAATGATGATATCAAAGCATATAAAAATGTGTTGATGAAAAAGATCAATGCAGACACCACCATTATTGGCATGGTGGCTGTAACCGGCAACCGTATTATTGGCTGTGATATTTATTTAACCCCGGCGCTGTTCCGCAGCAATGCTTCCAACCTGCTCAGTTCCTATATTTCAGAAGCGGTGTATGATGGTGCAACCGTTACTATTAAAGATGCTGTGGTGATTAAATACTTAAACAATTTATTAAGTGATGAAGCCAAACAGGACAAGTTCATCAACACCAATGGACGCAGTTTAAAAGTAAACGGAAAGAAGATCAAGATCACTGCTTTTGATAAATAACCCGCAGCACACCACGCCCGATTTTTAATACCGGTATACAACACAAACCCTTGAAAATACAACAGGCTTCTGTATTGAAGCCTGTTTCTATTTCAGTTGTTCCCGCTTTCTTTGTAACACCTCTTTGTCGCCTTTGGTTTTTGCCAGCACAATGGCTTTATCAAAATAACGCTTTGCCTTTTCAATATTGAATGATTGATATAATGTGCCCAGCAATGAAAAGTAATATGGGTTTTGTTCCAATCGCAATTGTTCTGCCGCGGCAATGCCTGCGGCAGGCCCTTCCACCATTGCCAAAGCGTATACCCGGTTCAGTGAGGAAACAGGAGAATACTGCACCTGCAATAAAAGATTGTACAGGTATAATACTGTTTTCCATTTCTCCGTATTATTTGTTTTTACAGTGAACCAATATGCTATACTTGCTTCAAGATGATAAGCAGACAGCGTTGTGCCCTGTGCTGCCTGGAGAAGATATTGAACGCCCGTTTGAATCAACTCCCGGTTCCATAAGCGATCATCCTGCTCGTGGTATAAAATAAGTGCACCGTTATCCTTTTTTCTTGCTTCAAAACGGGACGCATGAAAACACATCAGCGCAAATAATGCGTTTACATTGGGTACATTAGTTACGGCATTGTCCAGCAACAACTGTGTTAAACGCATGGCTTCAAAACAAAGATCTTCACGCAATACCATATCATTGCTTTCAGAATAATAGCCTTCATTGAATAATAAATACAGTGTGGTGAGTACCGCTTCCAGCCTTTGTGTAACCACTGCCGTTTCATGAAAATCGGTATGAAAAGCATCATGGCGTAACTTTTCTTTTGCCCTTTGCAATCTTTTACTGATTGTTTCTTTATTGCTCAGTAAAGCTGATGCAATTTCATCGATACCAAAACCACACAATACCCGTAATGCCAAACTGATCTGCGACTCCATTGATAATGCAGGATGGCAAACGGCAAAGAGCATTCTTAACTGGCTGTCTTTAATATTTTCTGCAGACCAGTCAATATCCATTTCTTCTGCAGCATCGCCATTTTTTAATTGCGGTGCAATGCGGAGATGAAAATGCTTGTGCCTGCGTAAATAGTTGATGGCTTTATTTTTTGCTACTGTATACAGCCAGGCAACAGGTTGCTCGGGCACGCCTTTATAGGGCCAGTTTTCCAGTGCCGACAGAAAGGTTTCCCCTGCAATATCTTCTGCAATGGAAAGCCCTTCTGCACCGGCGCCGAAATAACTGCACAGCACAGCGGTTATCTTTCTGAATTCTGTGCGGAATAAATGTGGTATGATTTCCTGCTGAGCCATTACTGTTGATGGTTAATGCACGCCATCTTTCTTTGCTATTTGCCTTACTTCAACAGTATTCCCTTCTCCCTGCAAAACCGGACAGCCTTTGGCAAATTCAACTGCTTCTTCAACTGAATCTGCTTTTACAATAATGAAACCGCCCAGCGTTTCTTTGATTTCACCAAAAGGCCCATTGGTTACCATTTTATTGTGGTGCACCACTTTGGCATCGGCAAATGGTAAACCGGTTCCGCTTACAAATTTGTTTTGTGCGGCAATGGTGCCAATCCAGTCCATGGTTTGCTGCATCCAGGCCTGTATTTGCTCAGGAGATACCACTGCCTGACCATCCTGGTGGCGGAATAATAAAACATACTCTTTCATACTTTTTGTTTTAATTATGGAAATAAGTTACGGTTTAATAACAAATGAACAAGGGGAAAAGGGACAAGGGGGGAATTTTTTGTTAATTGGTTTATTAGTTTATTGGTATAAAAGTAAATAACGTATATAGGTATATAAAGTAATGAAGTGTAAGCGCTGTGCCGCCGTCCCTTTGGGAGGAAAACTAAATGCGTAGCATTCTATGTGTCCTCTGTGCCTATGTGATCGGGATAGGTTTAAAAGTAAATAACGTATATAAAGTAATGAAGTGTAAGCGTTGTGCCGTCGTGCTTTTGGGAGCGGATTAAGTATATAAAGCAAATAAAGGATAATCTGCGCAACTGCAGCAATACATTCAATCAGCCTCATCAGCGTGCTAACATCTTACCGCTTAAATAAATTCTACCAGCAGTGATTCTTCCATCAATCAACTTCATTATTTTTATGTATCCTCACATCTAATCATTTATGAAAATATTATCCATTGCTGTTTTAGCAACAGCAGCCATAGCTATAATCAGTTGCAACAGCAATGATAAAAAAGAAACCAAAGCTCCCATCATTCAATCGCCCAATTATCCGCCTGCATTTAAAGGGCAAACCCATATTGATTCTGTAAAAACCACTACGGCTTATACTGTTGATTTACTGGATACCACTCTTGGACGTCCCTGGGCTATTATTCCTATGCCGGGTAATCAATTTTTAGTTACTGAAAGAAGCGGTTATATGATGATACTGGATGAAAATGGCAAACTGCTGAAAAAAATTCATGGCCTGCCAGCCGTGTGGGACAGAGGCCAGGGCGGTTTACTTGATGTGGCACTGGGTCCGCAGTTCACTAAAAATAAAATGATTTACTGGACATTTTCAGAACCACAAAGTGATTCCGTTACCAATCTTACCGCTGTGGCCAAAGGAGAATTGTCTGAAAAAGATTCGATGGTAAAAAATCCCGTTGTTATTTTCAGGGCAACACCTGCTTTAAAAAGCGATTTTCATTTTGGCTCCCGTTTATTATTTGATAAAGAGGGAAACATTTTTGTAAGTGCTGGTGAACGGTCTATTTTAGAAGGAAGAAAACAGGCGCAGGATCTCAGCAGCGGCCTTGGAAAAATATTTCATATTACCAAAGAAGGAAAGCCGGTTGCCGGCAATCCATTTATCAATACCCCCAATGCAAGGCCGGAAATTTATTCCTACGGTCACCGCAATCCGCAAGGGTTAGACATTAACCCTGCCACCGGCGATTTGTGGGAAGCAGAATTTGGCCCACGCGGCGGTGATGAAGTGAACCTTATTCAACCAGGGCATAATTATGGCTGGCCGGTAATTACTTACGGTATTGAATATGACGGCAGAAAAATTGGCGATTCCATTCAACAAAAGGAAGGTATGGAACAACCCGTATATTTTTGGGATCCTGTATCATCGCCCAGTGGTATTACTTTTTACAATGCAGACTCAATACCCGAATGGAAAAACAATTTATTTTTAGGCGGACTCAGCAGTATGCAGATCATTCGCCTCGTTATTGTAAATAATAAAGTAACCGGTGAAGAAAGTTTACTGGCAGATAAAAAAGAACGGTTCCGTGATCTTACCGTATATAAAGGCATGTTATTCGCCGTTACAGATTATGGGCATTTATACCGCATCAGGAAAAAGTAGAGTGGTCTGCATTATCATAGGCATTAGAAAATGGTTTGGGGTCATTTTTCTCAGGGAATTGATACGATCCGGGTGTGGATTTATTTAATGCTTTCAGTAATAAAAGCCAGACAAATGGAATTATCCATATCAGTATAAGGTGCAAACGTTTTGTGTTTTTGCTATATAAATTCGACTCAGCAATATATTTTCTGTTATACCATGTAAACACAAAACAGGCAATAGAAAAAAGTACAACTATTGTGATTCGTATAATCATTCTGAGATTGATAAATTAATTTCCAAAGCTATCACTCTTTTTTAAATCTGGCTATAATTGGTGTATGATCGCTGAATGTACACCAGCTTTGGTGCGTTCCTATTTCCACATACTGCAATTGTTCCAATAAATCTTTCGATACAAAACAATAATCCAGGTGATACGGTTTATCCTCGTGGCGATAAAGAAATAAAGTGGGGTGCTTTTCTTTTCCCTGCTGCTGTTGATGATACACATGATACACACTCTCTATCCCCTTCCGTTGTAATACTTTCACCACATCTGAATGGTTGCCATTGCGCCGGGGTTTATCCCAAATGGTATTGCTGTTAAAATCGCCAATCAAAATGGTATTGGTCTTACGGATCAGCCTTTGATAATAATGAATCGCTTTCCAAACTTGTGTTACATATTGCCCGTCAGGATCAGCAGGGTTATTGGCCCACACCGCAAAAAGCATCAGCTGTTGTTCATCTTTCTTTACCCGTATGGGTACAATCATTTTATAAGCAGGCGCATAATTTTTATGGCATTGCAACTGGTAGCCATTAAATGCAATAACGGCCATGCCTTTATTGCGGTTGTCACCAAACCATAATATAGCAGAGGGAGATGCAGCACTCAATTCTTCCAGCAACTTTTCCTGATGTTCGCATTCCTGCACTACAATAATATCCGGCTGATGGTCCATCACCAGCATCCATTTTTTTCTGAATGCCATATTGCAGTTCCAGGAAATGATGGTCATGACGCAGAATCAGTTAAGGGGAATTATTTTATGCTTTTGAAAAAATTCCACACATACACATACACGTCAATATCGTTGGGATAATCATGATGGCCGCCAATTACTTTTAATAAGGTAACCGGCGGTTTATTTTTTGCATGATAAGCATAAGCTTCAATCGTCTTCTTATCATTGGGATCGGTGTCGGGTAATACCGTTTTCCCTGGCGCACCGGTATAACCGGCAAGATGTGACCAATACTGAAATGTTTTTTCTGTACTTAATACCACACCAAAGCTGGCATTGTTCACAAACATTTCGCCACCGTTATAGGGATTGGTTTTGTCATCGGTGCCATTAATGATAAGTACTGCTTCAGGTTTGTTGGAAAGTTTACAATCGCAGGAGGCACTGTCGGGGAAATTGGCCACCACGGCAGCAATACCTTTAATTGTACCAGGCATGGTAGCGCCCAATTTATACGCCATGTGTCCGCCACCTGATAAACCGGCAGCAAATACTTTACGTGTGCTGATGCCAAATTTGTTTTTACAATACGCAATCATTGCTTTAAAGAATGCCTGTTCATTAATGTCTTCCTTATTGGCATCTGCATTGGAATATTTGCGGCATTCATTCCAATAATGTTTATAGCCATTGGGATACACCACCAGCAATTTTTCTTTGGCTGCCATCGCCTCCAGGTTTTTGGTATGCGGGTACATGTTGGAATTATTTCCTCCCGAACCATGCATGATAAACATAAGGCTGCCATCGTGCAGATCAGTTTGCGGAGTATAATAACTGAATGTGCGGTAGTGCTGTTCAATCAAAACAGAATCGGTTACTAACTGCGCCTGCACAACTGTACATGAAGCAATAAACAGGAAGGCAAAAAAATATTTCATCAGCAAATAATTTGCTGTAAAGATATTATTTGTGCTGAACCATTGAATAATTAATCTGCGGCGGGAGCCAATTCTTTTACAGGAGCAGTTTGCCACAGCACACCAGCAGCAGCAAGAAGAATGATGTTCTTCATGATATACTGGCCCACCAGCGTGAAGCCGTATGGAAGGTATTTGAAAGATAAATCAGGAAAGAATAATAATGGTGTAAACGTACACACCATGTGCAGGATCATAAACATCAGCACGCCTCTTAACCGCCACCCCGCCAGCATTAAAATGCCCACCAGCACTTCCCATATTGCCAGTAATACTAAACTGGTGGCAGGCGGAATTAAACCCATGGTGAGTTTATGAATGGTGTTAACAGCCAAATCCTCTGCAGGACTATAGCCGGGAAAAAATTTCAGCATACCAAACCAGATATAAATGATGCCAATACTACAGCGTAAAATAGTCAACGAACGCTGGCTGATCATAAATGTTTTTTCCATAACATGCATTGTTTGCAGACAAAATAAAGGTAAAGAAAAATCCGGTACATGATGTTAATCATTGGTTGTTATGATCAATATCAACGTGGGAGACGTTGAATCAGCTCGTCCCCGCCAGAGACGGGGACGAGCCGCACACGGTCTGACGTCCACGTCTGACCGTGAAGTAGAATTTTTGACTTATATTTAGTGATATAAACAAGCGTAATGGCGATCCGTAACATCATAATACTGACTCTATATTTCTTCATTGGCAATTCCTTCACCAATATTGATAAAGGAGATGCAGAATATGCCAAACTCCAGAAGTATGAGCGCAGGGCTTTACACCATGCTGCTGGAAAACTGTACACGTATAATATAACCGGTCGTAAGTATTGTAATAAAACCAAAATAAAATACCTGGGTATTGTTCATACATCACGGGGTAAGCGCTATAAAATATTGACTACATTTTTTGTATTTAGTGCTGCTTCAACTTGTCATGGCTCAAGTGCCATAAAAATATTCGATATGAAAAACCGGTACGTAGGTGCATATATTCTTGGCATGCCGGATGATTTGCCTGATACTTTAGTAAAGAACACGTTAATGTATCTAAATAATTCAGAAGACTGCAACCTCAGGAAAACAAGAACGATAAATTTAAACTACGGCTTGCCAAGAACATTTTTTATTCCGTGTTCAAAAAGCGGAGGTGATATATATAGTTTCAGTAGTGGGGATTAAGCCCTGCTGGTATCGAATGAATATTATGCGTTGCAGACAGATTAGGCATTTATCATCTTGGTGTATAAAATATGATCTTGTTTGAATGCGGTATGCTAAATAGTAACTCTCAAAATAGTTATAATTTTGGCAGCAAAATGAAAACAACAAAACAAATAAAAAAGCTTGCAACAAAAAAAGACATTGAATCCTTGTTTCAATTTGGGCTCAAGCTTGCTTTTGGCAAAAAGACTTACAAAAAACCGCCCTGGAAAGAAATATTGAAATACTGGAAGTTTGCTGCAGAAAAAGAACATATAAGAGCAATGTTTTACGTTGGTGTTTGTTATGATAATGGTTACGGAACAAAGAAAAATACACCCTTAGCCTTCGACTGGTATCTAAAAGCGGCCATGTTAGGACACAGAGATTCTCAGTACAATATTGGCTTTTTCTATGCCCATGGAGAACTTGTAAGAAAAAATCATAAGAAAAAAGTGTTTTGGTATTCATTAGCCGCGAGAGACGGACTTTCTGATGCCCAAAGAGACCTTGGCTATTCATATTTTTATGGTGAGGGTGTTAAAAAAAATTTTAAAAAAGCAATTTATTGGTATAAAAAAGCTGCTGCCCAAAATGATGATATGGCTTTGTATAACTTAGGTCTTTGTTATAAACACGGCGATGGTGTAAGTCAATCAAATCGTTGGGCAAAACATTTTTTTTCAAGGGCGAGTAAATTGGGGAATGAAAAAGCAAAATACGAATTAAAAATAGCTGCATCACATTAAGCATAATGCCGGCAGCAAATGGTTAAATCGCCAACTAACAATCATTACATGAGAATTCAGCATCGTTATTTGACATTTGACAGAAACGAAAAGCTCGTCAAACTACTTGATAAATTAGCCATAGCGTATAAAGTAACAGAAAAAAGTTACGATGCTACAACTCATTTATACATTTTAGAATTCCACTTTTTTGAAGACAATCCAAGATTTTTTGAATTAAAACAAGCGGTTGATAAGTTTAAAATAGAACCACAGATCGGTACGATATATGATAAAACAGACTACAATAATGGAGAATGGTTTATAGTCAACGCAGGTGAATACCAATATCCACAACCGGACGATGACTCTGGTTATTTAAAAGCGACATTTAATCTTGAGCACTACTGTCATTTATGCGACATAGGGAAAGTTCAAAATGCCCCCTACAGACTAAAAACGCTTCCCAAACAACCTAACAATCAGTTTTGGGGTTTGCATTGGGCTTTCGACGCAATTTTTGTACGACAGGAAACTAAAAACATTTTAGAACGGGAAGGCGTAAAAAATATTCATTTTTCAAATCCCGTCCTGCACAAAACAAACAATCCAATTGAAGGGTTTTATCAATTGCATATTGACACGATTTTAAAAAAAGGATTCGACAACTACAATGCAAAAACCATCACTTGTAAACTCAACAATGAAGAAAACTTAAACACCGACCGCTCTTTAAAATGTTGCGGACGAATAAAATTTCATCATCCACAGATTGGCGGTTATTTGTTTGAAAAAAGCATTTTTGACGGAGATTCTGACATCGTTCAAAGCGTGGAATATTTTGGAAGCAGTGGAAGTGCGAACAGGCTTCAAATAGTTTCAAAAAAACTAAAAGACTTAATTGAAATATATAAGTTAAAAGGTTTGTCTTTTACACCTGTAGTATACAAGAGACTGGAACGATAACGTCAGGCCACGATATTGAATTTTATAAAAATTGAGTTGTACTTTGTAATATTGAAAGCTATATCATCCACCGCCATATTTTTAAAAAAACTAAAATAACAGCAATGAGTGTGGTTATGTATGCCGGATTTTTTTTGAGTTCGTTTACATCGGAAACCAAGACCAATCCGAAAGCTATAAAAGCTGGGATAACAACAAGATATTGATAGAAGAATCTTGTAACAGCATACACATCAAACCAGAGCTGTGTTTTTCTGTCTACCTCGTGATAGATGACTGAAAGCCGGTAATTAATAATTATTGTGGCCAATATTGAAGTGCCCGCAAGCAGATAGGCGTAAAACAACTTTGTTTTCCTGAACATGAAACGGGGCTTTGTATGAAGATATACAAAACAATTTTTTCAACACGTTTTTTGTAACTGTCAACGTCGGAGACGTTGAACCAATTCATCCCCTTCAGAGACGGGACGAGGAAAAACATTATCCATTATCAATTATCCATTGTCCCCTATCCATTTCCCACTCTTTCCATTTCATCTCCTGCGCCGCCACTGCTGCGTTTAATTGTTTTGAAAGATTTTCCAAAACGGTAAGTAAATGAAACGGCCACTACTCTTGTATCGCGGTGCAAAATAAAATATTCTGTGGCCGAAGTAAATTGTGTTAATCCTTCCATTGCATTGGTAAAGAAAATATCACGTACACTCATGCGTAGTGTGCCTTTCTTTTTTAATACCGGTCTTGATACACCTAATGATAATTGCCCTGTTGGATATAATTTTTCCTGTAAATCATTACGTGCTTTTGTAGTGTAAAACCCTGAAATTTCCCCGGTATATTTTTGGGCAAAACTAAACTGGTTGTTCATATTCAGGTTCAGTTGATTGATATCAGAATAAAAATCAACAATACCATTAAACCCACGCAGTTCCTTATGATTAAACAATGCCTGGAAAGTAAACGACCACCAGTGAGCAGGCGCAACATTCAGCATAGCAGAAAAACCCAGGTTATGGGTATGCCCAACATTACCCTGCGAATAGTACAATAAACCAGTAACAGTATCAGTAAGAAATAACTGTGAAAAATAATTTTTTATGATGCTGTAAGAAACTGTTGTGGTCAGCAACTCTTTGTATTGATGGCTCAGCTCAATATTCCAGCTGTATTGCGGTACAATATACGGGTTGCCGGTTTGATACGTGTATTTGTTAATGATATAGGTAAACGGGTTCAGGCTTTGAAAAGGCGGACGGTCAATTCTTTTACCCACAGTTAAAGTAAAAGTGTTTATTGAATCCACCGCATAACTGATATAACCACTGGGGAAAAGGCTGTTGTAATTTCTGCTGAACGAAGAATCTTTTTGCAAAACATTACCGAGTTGATGGGCATTGTAACTGGTATATTCATAACGCAGACCTGCCTGCATACTCCAGTGTTTTTGTTTGGTTTCAATACTGCTGTATACTGCCTGAATATTTTCTTTGTATAAAAAATGATTACTCTTGCCATAATCTTCCTGCCAGTTATTGCCATCATAATTTTGATAAGCAGCCGTATTGTCTGTATTGATATGCGATGTTTTAATACCGCTGCTCAGCGTGGTGTTTTTATTCCAATGTAAAATATGATCCGCTTTTGCAGTAAATATTTTTAACGTAGTAGGAATAGAACCCTTTGATGCATCGCTGTAACCTCCCGCAGCCAGCAATTGATTATTAAAATGCTGATCGCTGGTGATGCTGTACATCAATCCATCCACATCAACAGCAATGTCCTGCTGTTTATTAATGGTGTGGCGCAGATTCAAATTGATACTTCCATTTTTAAAATGTACATCATTGGTACTGTATGTACTGATGGCAGAATCAATACCATTTGCTGCATTCAGCCAGGTGGCAGTGGCATCGCCGGAGCCATTACGGTGAATGACTGTTCCTCCCAAAACCATACCCAGCGTAGTTTTGCTGCCGGCAAAATAATCAACACCGGTTTTAACGGTATTATTATAATAAGTTCCCGAAAAATATGTGGGCTGATCCAGTTTTGCAGTAATGTTTCCATTCCTGTCATAATAAGTACGCAGTGCATACAAATCAGTCATATATTTTATTGCATTAAAACTGTAATTCAGAAACATATTGTATTTGCCGGTACGGTAATTCATTACCAGGCTGGTATTTTCTTTTGGGTATTTTCCCTGTGAGGGTGTTACTGTAAGCGAACCATTAAAACCTTTTACTTTTGATTTTTTTGTTTTGATATTGATGATGCCCGCATTACCACTGGCATCATATTTTGCAGGTGGACTGGTCATCAGCTCTATTACATCCACCTGCGCTGAACTCATACTGCTGAGCAAATTATTCAGGTCGGCGCCGGAAAGATAAGTGGGTTTATCGTCAATCATCACCAATACACCGGCTTTGCCCTGTAATGCGATGCCGCCATTTTTATCCACCGTTACACCGGGTGATTTTTCCAGTACATCCAGTACTGTTGTACCGGAATTAGTTACCGATGCCCCCACATTAATTATTGTTTTCCCCTCTGCAATTTTAATCAAAGGCTTTTTTGCATTAACACTAACATTGTCCAGCGTCATGGCAGCGGGTTGCAGTATCACCTGCACAGATGATGATTGCGGAAAATTAAAAGACGGTGTGGATGCCATTTGATAACTGCTGTGAGAAACGGTGATGGTACAGGAAGATGGGCTGACGTTTTTAAATACTGCAATACCATTGCTGTCTGTAACAATTGTTGCAACCTGTTTATTGCTGGAGAATAAAATTGCAGTGGCGCCAATAACGGGTTGCGATTGGTTATTGATCACCATACAGGATAAACTATTTTTTCCGGTACGGGCATCCTGTGCTTGTACTATACAACTATTCAATAAAAACAATAAGAGAAAACAGCGGTAAATCATGCCGCAATTTACCTGCTAATCACCATGTTCATTCGTTCATTTTGTTCAGCGGTTGATACGGCAGATAAAGTGTCCTATTGAATTGTCTGTTTTTTACAAACCGGTATAACCCTTTACCAGAGCCGTCTTTCAGCCAGCTTGATCAATGCGTCTAACTGTTGTGGTGTGTCATTATTCAACCAGATTTGTATGAATGCACCACCATGCTCATACTTCTTTATAAATGCTGAAGCCAGGCCATTTTCATTTTCACCCAATACAATATCCACCTGTTTGGCAGCCACACCAAAGTTGGATACCCAGTAATCCGGCAGGCCAAAACTTTTTCCTTTTGCGTTGGCAAAGCCCGTGAACAAACCACCAAAAGCCCGTGTATCGGTTGGTCCGTAATCAATATTTAAAACAGAATCGATACGCCGGTTGGTAAGCCCCAGCATTTGCTTTTTGGTTTCATCCATATTAAAGAAGAGCGGATTATTGCCTGCTATAATGATCCGTCCTCCATTATCAAGGAATTGCCGGAGTATGGAAGACTGTTTATTTTCATAAATCACTTTGGGGAAATAATCGGTAGCAAACACAATGGTTTTGCCAATGGCACTGTCTTTCATTACGCGGGGCAATGTATCGGTACCAATTAATGTAAACCCATTTGCCAGCAAATAATTTTTTATCCGCACATCTCCCCCATTGTTAAAATAATTTTTGAGCTGCTCTTTATCATAATAAACGAGTAAAGAAGCGTTGGTTTTATTTTCGGGTATACTTCCGGTTAATGCATACAAGTTTCCATCGTCTGACCCGATATATAATAAACTGTCACTGATCACCGGCGAAGCATATACGATGCCGTTAGTGGCAAACTGGCTGATGCGTTTACCGGTAACCAGGTCAAGACAAAATAATTGTCCATCGTAGCAGCCTTCATATACCCTATTATTTTGTATCAAGGGAGACGACCAGGTGGCTAATGGCGTGTGGTATTTCCAAATTTCTTTACCGGTATTCAAATTCACCGCCTGTACAAACCTGCCGTCTGAAGTTCCGGTAACCACAAAAGAATCTTTAATGGCCACTGTGGAAATAATCCAGGAAATATGATGATCAACTGTCCATAATGCTTTGCCCGTTATTGCATCCAGGCAATAAAGAAAACCATCTCTTGCACCAAAAATTATTTTGTCGGCTGCAATAACCGGTGCCGCTAAAATAGCTTTACGGTCAAAACCCAAAGTGTCTAAATTTAATGGTGCACCATTAATAGTAAACAGCCATTGTTGTTTATTAGTTGCTGCATCAATGGCATACACATCACCTTCGGTATCGCCAAATACCAACAGGTTTTTGTACAAAGCCGGTGTGGTGCGTACCAAACCTTTGGTTTTAAAAGTACGCACCACTGTTCCATTTTTTGCATTGACGGTGTACAGGTTTCCATCGTCACTGCCGATGATGATGTTGTCTTTCACAATAATGGGTGAAGACTGGTAATAGTCGAACCGCCACGGATATGGTAAATGATTACCCAGTTTGGTTTTCCATTGCAATGTGCCGCTTTGTTCATCCAGCGCATACAGTGTTTGTTCATTGTCTGAAAAGTAAACCATACCATTGCTGCAGGCAGCAGATGAGTTGATGGCATAACCGGTATGGTATTGCCAGATTGCTTTACCAGTGATTTTATCTACAGCAAAAAAATCGCCACGGGTGTTACCAAAAAAAATATTTTGTTCATCAATCAAAGCAGTAGACCGCACAGGTGCACCGGATGCAAATGCCCATGCTTTGGTATCCAATACAATATTGCTGGTAGTGGTAACAGTGGTGTTGTGTTGCGGATTATCCCTGAACATTCCTGTATGGTTTCCATTATTTGGATGACAACCAAACAGGATAATGCCCAGCATTACAGGTAAAAGCAGGTAACGCATAAGCAGTATTTTATGCTTAAACTTCCTGAATATTTTTATGCCTGCTATAAACGAAATGGACAAGCGGGCGATGGATGGTATTGCCTGTTACACCGCCGTCTGAATTTTACAAACGGGTTAATACACTTTATTCCTTGCCTGTATCCGTTCCAGCCATTGCGGATACGCCTTCAATACTTTTTGCGGTTCATACGTATACCATGCATAACCATCGCGGCGTTCACGGGCCACTTCTGCAAGGGAATACACCACTTTACTATCGCGGTTGCAGAATAACGGCCGGTGTGTTTGCAATTCATAGTAACGTGTCCATATGGGCGGCGCAGCAGAATCCGTGATCACTCTCCTGTCTGTTCTTGAAATTTTGTATGGCGTTATCATTTCCGGTGCAGCAAAGGTTTCCACTTTGGTGTATAAAATTTTGGAGTCGTTAAACCATTTTGCAGCGCTTTTTACTGCATTGATCACTTCGAGCGAAGGATCTTTGATACTCATCAACAACAACACCAAACCTACGCTTTCACTGTTGCAAATGCCGGGTGGTTCAAACTTGCGTGCCCATGCAGGCTGTAACGATACTTCATCGTATTGCTGGCACCATGCTGTGGGTGCGCCGGCATCATTAATTTGGGTTTTGATAATGCAGTTAAGCCCTTTTAAATATGCTGCAACCAGTTTTTTACGCAGCGGTTCATCAATATAATTATAGTCCGGCTGGTGTTCATCAATATCTTTCAGCAACCACATAATGCCGCCCATAGCATCGTCGTTGTAAGTAATGCAGCGGCTGTAATTTTTTTCCAGTGGATAATACTGCGGCCATCCCCCGTTGGTATATTGTGCATCCAGGATAAATTGCAATCCTTTTAACGCAGCAGCTTTATATTTTTCCCCATGAAAAAATGAATAGACTTTCGATAAATAACTGATTTGTGAATACGTGGTGCGGTTATCAAATGTGGTATTCAATACAAATTTTGACTGCTTTACACTGTCTGCCTGGTCTGGAGTGAGTATAGCCTGCATGTCATAATTCTTTGGCCAGCCACCATTATCTTTTTGAAAGAGTATAATGTTATCTGCAATGGCCCGCATATTGGTGGCGGGATACCGCGGATGGCCCGGCCGGGGTTGTATCACGGCATCCTTATCGGCAATGCCATACCAGTGATTGGAAGCATCGCTGAAAATTCCAATATCAATTGTTTTAATTGAATCCAGTTGTGCCTTCAGCAAAATGGACAGTAATAGAAATGTTGATAACAGCAAACATTTACGCATAGCATCGTTACATTTAGGAAGTAAATATATTGTCTCAATGCAATTCAATCATCCTGTACTGGCGGCTTAACAATTGATTTATACATTTTGCAACCCTGTTTTTTGCCATTCATACCAACTGCTGCCGTTTCCTGTTCCATGAAATTGATATATTTGATTTCTTAAACCTCTAACATGCGTCAATATGTTTTTTGCCTTACCATAATGGTAAGCAGTGCTGCACAGGCACAGCAACTCAGCCCATTAACGGTGGAGAAAATTATGAGAGACCCGAAATGGATCGGCACTTCGCCTTCCGAACTGCAATGGAGTAATGACAGTAAAACACTGTACTTTTCCTGGAATCCAGAGCAGGCGCCCGCTGACTCTTTGTACTTTATTACACCGGGCAATTTATCTCCCGTTAAAGCCACTACAGTTCAAACGCAGGCATTCAACACTGCAGGCAACTGGATGTACAACAGCAGCCGCACTGCTTATGTATACAGCAAAGACGGCGATGTGTTTTATACTGAAATAAAAACCGGCAAAACCAAACGCATTACACAAACAACCGATGGGGAATATAACCCGCAATTTTCTTTCAACGATACTAAAATAGTGTACAACCGCAGCCAGAATTTATATGCATGGGATATTGCTACTGGTGAAACGGTACAGCTCACCAATTTGAAAAGCGGTGATGCAGCCGCTTCAACGCCTGCTTTTACCGGTGGCAGAAATAATGGAGGCGGAAGAGCATTTCGTGATAATGCAGCAGCACAGGGCAACCAGCAGGAAGAATGGCTGAAGAATGATCAGCTGCAGCAGTTTGAAGTATTGCGTTACCGGAAAGAAATGCGGGATAAGGCCAGCGCTTATAACAAGTCGCTACCTAAAGAAAAAGAACTGCGCAGCATTACTATTGAAGATAAACAGTTGCAAAGCCTCAGCATCAGCCCTGATGGCCGTTTTATCAGTTACCGTTTATCTAAAGCAGCGGCCAATAATAAAAACACCATTGTACCCAGTTATGTAACAGAAACCGGTTTTACTACTGATATACCAGGCCGAACCAAAGTGGGCGCCGCACAAAGCACATCTGTATTTTATATTTATGATACAGAGAAGGATACCGTGCTGGCATTAAGTACTGATGCTATACCCGGCATTAAAGATTTGCCTGACTATGTAAAAGATTATCCCAAACAATTGGAACGCCGCACAAAGATGAATGCAAACCGTGAGGTATCGGTATCTTATTTATCGTGGTCACCCAAAGGAAGTTTTGCCGTGGCAGACATCCGTTCTGCTGATAATAAAGACCGTTGGCTGATGCTGTTAGATACTGCAAGTGGCCAGTTCCAACCATTAGACCGCCAGCGTGATGAAGCGTGGATCGGCGGGCCCGGTATTGGCTTTGGCAGAACTATTGGCTGGATAGATGAACATACACTCTGGTTCCAGTCTGAAGCCACAGGCTATTCACATTTATATACCATTAATGTTATTACTAAAGAAAGAAAAGCGCTGACTAATGGCAAGTATGAAGTACAGCAGGTGCAGTTAAGCCTTGATAAAAAATATTTTTACATCACTACGAATGAAGTGCATCCCGGCGAACAGCAATTTTATCGTTTAACCATTGCCGATAGTAAGAAAGAACGCCTCACCACTATGACCGGCGCCAACCAGGTTTCCCTGTCACCCGATGAAAAATATTTAGCCATACTTTATTCTTACAGCAACAAACCCTGGGAATTATACTGGCAGGAAAACAAAGCCGGCAGCAAAGCGCAACAGGTTACTTTTAAAGCGCAAAGCGATGAATTTAAAACGTACAATTGGCGTGACCCGCAGGTGATCACTTTTACTGCAAACGATGGCGCACAGGTGTATGCAAGGGTTTATGTGCCGGCAAATCCGCACCCCGGAAAACCTGCGGTTTTATTTGTACACGGTGCCGGTTATTTACAGAATGCACATAAATGGTGGAGCAGTTATTTCAGGGAATATATGTTTAATAATATGCTGGCCGATAATGGGTATTATGTAATGGATATTGATTACCGCGGCAGTGCCGGTTATGGCCGCGACTGGCGTACCGCCATTTACCGCTACATGGGTGGTAAAGACCTTAGCGATAACGTAGATGCAGCTAATTATTTAGTGAAAACTTATGGTGTGAATCCGCAGCATATTGGTTTATATGGTGGCTCTTATGGTGGGTTTATGACGCTGATGGCCATGTTTACATCGCCCAATACTTTTGCAGCAGGTGCTGCATTGCGCCCCGTTACAGACTGGGCGAATTACAATCACGGCTACACGAGTGATATTTTGAATGAACCTTATAACGACAGTATTGCGTATAAAAGAAGTTCGCCTTATTATTTTGCCAATGGCTTAAAAGGGCATTTATTGATCTGCCATGGTATGATGGATGTGAACGTTCACTTCCAGGATGCAGTAAAATTGACCCAACGTTTGATTGAACTGGGAAAAGACAATTGGGAGATTGCGCCTTACCCAATGGAAGATCATGGTTTTGTGGAACCCAGCAGCTGGACGGATGAATATAAACGCATATTTAAGTTGTTCGAAACTGTTTTGAAACAGTAATGGCAAACACCAGTTATAAAAAAGTGGTTACAGGTTTTCTGTAACCGCTTTTTTATTTTCTTTCATCCTTTATGGGTAATACCCTGCGTATTTTTTCTTTTTCATGCCATTCCATTTTTTCAAAAATGGATAAACAGGGGAATTTATTCCAGATTATAGACAATGTTGGTTTGCACCAATGCAGTAACTATTTCATTTTAAGAACATTATGTTTCTGGCATGCCAATAGCAAATACTCTGGCAAAACTCCCGTAATAATGAAACACATTTACTCCACAATCGTAACCATCGTAATCGCAGCCTTTTTAACAACAGTTGCTGCCCAAACAAGTACAACACCTGATTCTGTATACATCAAAGAAACCTTTGGTACCGGTACAGTAAAGGCTTCATTGCCTGCTGGCAGAACCACTTATTCGTATAACGGAAACACCAGCCTGAATGATGGTGACTATATGTTATACAAACGCACCAATGGCCGCCCGGAATGGCACAACAGTACCGACCACACAGGTGATGCCAATGGCCGTTGTATGGTGATCAATGCCAGCTACACCCCTTCAGAATTTTACCGCGATACGGTGTCTGGTATTACCAGTGGTACCAACTACAACTTCTACCTGTCTGTAATGAACGTAAATACGCTGGGCACCTGTGGCAGTTCTGCCCTGTTACCAAAGTTGCAGTTTATTATTGAATCGTATAACAGCAATGGTACTTTCAGCCAGATCACCAGCTTTTCATCTGCATTCATTCCACAAACTGCCAATCCCACATGGGTAACGGTAGGTGGCAGCCTCATCGTTCCTTCAGGTGTTACTAATCTGCGCTTGAGAATACTGAACAATTCAAGCGGTGGTTGTGGTAACGACCTGGCTATTGATGATATTACTTTTGCAAGATCAGCCAACATCTTCACCCTGCCCGTTACCGGTTTTGAAGCGAATGCTTTACGTTCAGGTGATAATGTAAATGTGCAATGGCAAACTTTATCTGAAAGCAATACCCATCATTATATTGTTGAGAAGAGTAATGATGCGGCAAACTGGATCAGCATTGATTCTGTTGCAGCAGCCGGTTACAGCCAGAGTTTACGTAATTATTACAGTGTTGACAATAAGCCTTACGGCATCAGCTACTATCGTATTAAACAAGTGGACAACAACGGACGCCTTACTTATTCCAATACCGTGAAAATGGTGATGAATACGAATGCAATAAAAGCGACCACTTTCCCCAATCCATTTGTAAACCAGGTACAGGTAGACTTAACCAGCTCCACTGCACAAACAGCACAACTGAGTATTCATGATATGAGCGGAAGAAAACTGTTTCAAAAATCATGGACACTGGTGAAAGGCAACAACAGCATTACCTTACCGCAGGTAAAAGACTTACCCGTTGGTATGTACATCCTGAATATAGTTGATGCAGATGGCGGCGCACTCTATAAAACAAAACTGATCAAGAACTAATAACACAAAAACGGGAACCAACACGGGGCTGCCAGTAATGGTGGCCCTTTTTTGTACAGGCAAGCTCCAGCTTGCATCCAAACTGCGCACATGCGTCGGAGACGCACTTTTCTCGTCCCCATCTCTGACGGGGACGCTTTGGTTGTGCGTCTCCGACGCACATTTAAAATCTTTATTTCGATGCAAGCTGGAGCTTGCCTGTACAAAAAGCCCCGTTTTTTACGGGGCTTATCATTAATTCGAACTGATCTTATATTCTTTCGGTGGCTCTGCATTCTGCAGGTTCTTCACAAAATAATCCCAGCGGCGGCGCATCATATAATAACTGTCTGCACCATAGCCGTGGTGTGCATTGGGGAAGATTACCAGGTCATAATCCTTATTGGCTTTTTCCAATGCTTCCACAACAAGATATGTATTGTAAGGTGGCACATTATCATCTGCTCCGCCATGCGCCAGCATCAACTTACCCTTAAGGTTAGCTGCATACGTTTCATTGGCCTGCATTTCATAATTGGATTTTCCGCTGGCATCTTTCGTCAGCAAACCAATATACCTTTCGCCCCAGTCATCTTCATAATTCCGGTTGTCGTGATTGCCGGATTCTGAAATACCCACTTTATAAAAATCCGGGTAACGGAACATAGCGCAGGCTGTGGCAAAGCCACCACCGGAATGCCCCCAGATGCCCACACGGTCAAGATCCATATACGGCCTTGTGGCGGCCAGTTGTTTAATACCGGAAATTTGGTCTTCTAAAGTATTATCTCCCATATTGCCAAAACAAACATCATGGAAAGATTTAGAGCGGCCAGGATTACAGGTTCCATCTATCACTACAACAATAAAACCTAATTCGGCCAATGCCTGGTGATCGCCACGGGATGCTGAAAAAGAACGGCCGCCTACCCCGCCACCCTGCGGCCCGGGATAAATATAATTGATGACCGGGTATTTTTTAGAAGGATCAAGATTAGTGGGTGTAAACATCAAACCATACAGATCCCATCTTCCATCACGTGATTTTACTTTGATCGTCTCGGCGGGTTTCCATCCGGTGGCAACTAATTTAGATACATCAGCTTTTTCCAGTGTGGCAATCAGTTTGCCTTTTACATCACGTAAAACTGAAACAGGTGGCACATCAGGTTTGGAATATGTGTCAACAATATATTTACTGTCTGGTGAAAAGGTTACATTGTGGTTACCATCTTCCGGTGTAAGCAGTTGTACATTCTTACCACTGAAATCTACCCGGTACAGGTGGCTGAAATAAGGATCCTGTGCTTTTTCTTTTCCATTAGCTTCAAAATACAGTACCCGGTTCTTCTCGTCAATCTTAACCAAACGGGTTACCACAAAATCGCCTTTGGTGATTTGTGTATTCAGTTTACCGGTGTTGGCATCGTACAAATATAAATGCCCCCAATCATCGCGTTCAGAATACCAGATGATTTCATTGGTGTTTGATAAAAAATGCCAGTTCACCATCCCCTGCCCGCTTTCATATTGTGTGGCCACTTTCTCTTCCAGCACTTCTTTTACATCGCCGGTGGCAGCATCTGCAATGCGCAGTTTGGCTTCTTTATGATCGCGGGATGATGATACAAATGCCAGTTTGGTACCATCGGCACTCCATTCATTATCATCAAAAGATCCATCGCAGGCAATATCATCGCACAACGTTCCCCGGCGTGGGTCGGATGGAATTTTTAAGCGGATCACTTTGGGTTGATCCACTTCAATGATCACTCTTTCTATGCGGATGATTTCTTTATCTGTGGGTAATGGATATTTCCATGCCTCTAATTTTGGCGAACCTACATTGGTGGACACCAGGTACATATCATTCACATTACGCTGATCCTGCTGAAAAGTGGCGATCTTCTTACTGTCCGGCGACCATAATAAAATGGCACGGTCGCTGTGTTTCCACCCGGCATTGTCGGTGGCATAACCGTAATCTTTTACACCATCGGTAGTTAATTGCGTTTCCTGTTTGCTGGCCACATCCTTTACCCAAAGATTCCAGTTACGGATAAACGCAGTTTTCTTTCCATCCGGCGACAGCACTTCATTTCCCCCACCGCCGCGGCGGCCAAAACCACCACCCTGCGGGCGGTCTGTTGCATCCGGCACCAGCGATTTTAAATCGGTACCCGTTTTACGGCTTCCGTCAGAAGGATTGATCAAAACAAATTGTCTTCCTTCAGCAGTGGAAGTGCTGTACCAGAAACGGCCATCGGGCAACCAGTTGGGCCGCACGTCTGCATTAAAAACCAGTTTACTGGTATTGAAGCCAAGAAATTTTACGGCATGGTCATAATCAGCCGCAGTCAGCATTTTTTTATCCTGTGCAATACCGGACAGGACTATTCCGCCAAACACTGCGGAAAGCAGCAAATGTTTTCTCATAATGTAATGTGTTGTTTCAATTTAGTTGTGTAAAAATGCCTGCATTTTCATGGGGAAATGGAAGGGTTAAGCGTGTTTCAAATGTATCAATTATTGCTGAGGAATACCATAGCCTGCGGGCATATTTGTGATGAACGGAAAACAATTTCCATTTCAGTGAACACAGTCATGATAAGTAATCATAATCCATCCACACCAGCAGCTTTATTCACCGCATCCATAATGGTGAATCTTGCTTTTGCCCGGTTAATAATTTTATTCAGTTCTCTTGAACTGTTGAGCCAGTTGATGAGTTCACTCACTCTTGTTTTTACCGTTTGATGGTTGATGCATTGCTTCAGGAAAAACATTTGTATATGCATATTTTTCTCCCACAGGTAAAGGCCGAAAGATGTTTTAATAACAGTAAGATCCGGATAGCCCACCATATTTTTTGCCTGCATCTCGGTGGCATTGCCATACACCGCCACAAAATGGATAACGCCACATTTATTTGTTTGTTTCCGCACCAGTTCATGCTCATGCAAAAAGGGCCGGCCCGTCATGTTTCTTGCTTCTGATACAGACATATTATCCGGCACGGCATGATAGGCTTTAATCACCCCGGTAAAAATTTTTTCTTTCTCCAGGCATTCTTCAGTGGTGGTTCTCAGGGCAGTGTCCCTTTCCTGGTAACTCATCTTACTCCAGTCCAGCGTGGCACCAAAAGTTGCCGATGCGGCCACAATTTGTTTTTGTGTTTGAAATGATTTTTCCACCGCCTTTAAAATATACTGATGGATTTGCTTCAGCACTTTTTTCTTCAGGTCGTCCACCTTTGCCGCCTTAATGGTTTCTTTATGTATGAAAGATTCGTTCACATCTTTTTGAAAAGCCTGGTTTCTTTTCCATGCATCGCCGGATGCAGGCAATGTAAAAAAACCGCTGAGGTCGATGGCAAAACTCATGTCTGCAAAACTTTCTGCAGCAATTAATAATTCTTCGTGGCAAATGCCGTTGGTGGATGTATTACCGGTTACCGACCAGCCCGCTTCTCCATTATATAAGATGATGATGATATTGCAGGTACGCATTTCTGCCATACAGGTGTCGAATGCATTTTTTGCAATACTGGCGTTGAAGTTGGATTCATTGATGGATACCTGTAAGATTTTTTCTTCCAGGAATTTTTCAGCTTCCAGTTTTTCACGGAGGAATTGCCGCAGGTCTGCTAAAGTAAACGGTTGGTCAAGTGTTGTAAATGCTGAATTGACCCTGCTGGATAAAAATATTTTCAGCTTATTCATGGCTGCTGCTTTTATGGATGATGGAATACATGATGAACTATTTCAAATACGGCAACAGCTTTGCCGCCATTGCTGTGATTTGCACCCAGTCTTTTGCAATTTCCTCTTCACTCAAAAAATAAAAAGGTATAAAATTATCTTTTGCCAAACGTTCCATTCCGCGGAAAGGTTGCCCGGCTTTCCATGTGGCATTGGCGAAGCGTTCCAGTAATCGTTTATCCGCCGGTGTTACCGTTCCGTTCACTATTGATTGTACCATCGCCAATGGCGCAATCTTTTTTGCCGTTGCAAAATAGCTCAGCCCGCATTCCAGCGCATAAAAGCCCGCCATATTAATGGCCACTTTCTGTTCCATTTTATTTTTACTGAGTGTGGTGCTGCTGTCTTCTTTTGTAAGAAATGGAGGAACCGGTTGTTGCAGGCCTTTGTAATAAGCCGCTTCCATTTCCTCTGCGGTATGCAAAGCAAAAGCAGGGTCCTTTAATAATTTAGCTAAACGGGTAAACTGATCCTGTGTTGTTGCATGGTTCATACCCTGCATGGCCTGCAGCATAATGTTTGCAGCAGCTTTTACCTGGTCATCATCTTTTTTTATTTCACCGGCAGGCAATAAATAAGCCGCAATGAAATTGCTTCTTGTAATGCGGGATAAACCCTTGAAAGGCTGCCCCGCTTTCCATGTAGCATTCGCAAAATGATACAATAAAGTCAGATGAGCAGCATCCAGTTTGCCGGCAGTTATTTGCTGCAGCCAGTACACCGGGTTTTTTCCTTCCAGCTCCACCAATGCGCCAATACCACATTCCAGCGCATAAAATCCCGCCAGGTTAATGGCCAGTTTTTCCTCTTTATAAGATTTTAAAACGGTGGAATCTTTCTCTGCATCAAATGGCGGTACCGTTTGGTTTACGCCGCGGTAATATGCTGCTTCCTGGCCTGCTGCCACGGTTATTGCAAAGGCAGAATCCCTTAATAAATGATTGATCTTTTCAAATTGTACCGTGATTGTATTGTCTGCTTGCATGTGTTGCTGTTGATGTGCAGTGCAATTTACCAACAAAGCATTGATCAATATTATTGCTGCTGGTTTATTATATTGAACTGCTTTCATTACTATACCATTAATCTTTTATACCGAAAAAAGTCTTCGTATCGGGCCGGTAATAAGGTTTACTGAAGAAACGTTGCACCGTGGCATTAAATAATTCAGGGTCTGTTTCGGGCATCATGTGTGTACCGCCGGGAAAAATACAAAGCCACGCTTTTTGCAGGTTTTGATAGATCTGCATCGTGTGCGCTTCTTTGATCACATCTTTATCCCCACCCAAAACCAACGTTGGTGCGGCAATTTGCTGCACATCTTTTAAAGGTATGTGTGGCTGTTTGCCTAAAAGGTTCAGTAATTTTTTTTGTACTGCCCAGTTTTCAGTATCATCTTTTTTAGCCATCATACTGTCTGCATATAAATCCATCTGGTGCACCCATTTTACTGCCCAGCCATAAACGGCGCTGGAATCCGGTTGCAAATTGGCGCCCATTATGGCCATCATCTTTACTTTTTGCGGATGGCGGATGGCCATCAGCAGGCTTTCAATACCACCATCGCTCCAGCCAATCACATAAGCAGAATCCACTTTTAACTGATCCAGCAAAGCAGACCAGTCATCTGTGATCTGTTCATAAGTAAGCTTGCCTGTGCCTTCTTCAGATTTGCCCTGTGCCCTGCTGTCTGCCACAATCACTTTGTATTTGTCTTTAAAAAATTCTATCTGGTTACCCATCGATGCAATGCTGCCACCATTGCCATGTATCAATACCATTGGAGCGCCTTCTCCATATACTTCGTAATACATTTTAATTCCGTTAACCTGTGCGTATTTACCTGCGGCATCATTGAATCCGTAAGGTGTAGTAAACTGGTGCTGCGCTTTTACCTGCAATACCAGGCATCCCATTAATGCAATAAGAAACTGATTTTTTTTAAAGAACATGAAATGGTTTTTAATGATGAGGAATGATTAAATGTAAGTATTTTTTATTGTTCACATACGTTCCCGTTAAAAAGGGTTATGCACAGGTGCGGATAATTTCCCAAATGCATTTACACATATTTAATACCGGAATTTATTTTTTGTTATTAGATTTATACAGTGAAAAAAATTGCACTGTACAATATCAAAGGCGGCGTGGGCAAAACCACTACTACTGTTAACCTTGCCTGCATGCTGGCCAAACAGGGATTGAGTGTATTGCTGTGGGATATGGACCCGCAGGGCGGCAGCAGTTTTTTCTTTGGGTTAGAAAATAAGAATGACAATACACACGGAAAATTATTCGACCGCTACCTTACCATCTACGATGTGATTCACCATACCGACACTTACCAGATTGATGTGATCGGTAACGATTCCAGGTTTTCTGACCAGTTTATGAACAAAGCCGCACGCATTACCGCACTGAATTTTGTCAATAAAGAATTGATCAGTACAACCCTGCAGGAAGTGGAAGATGATTATGACGTATGTATTATTGATTGCTCTCCCGGCCGCTTCCTTTTACATGATAATATTTTTGCGGCATGCGACCTGCTGCTGATCCCGAATATCCCGGCTCCGTTATCTGTTTACTGCAATAATCAGCTGGTGCAGGAATTGGAAAATACTGTTGCCATGAAGAGTAAAATCTTCAGCTTTTATAATATGGTTCAAACAGGTAAAACCCTGCATAAATTTTACCTTGGCAATACGAAAGAAACTTATGGAAAAATCCTCCGGAATTATATTCCTTTCTATGCTGAAATTGAATCCATCAGCCTGAGTAAAGCATCCATCTTTCACCAGTTAAAAGAATTTAAAACCATCGCTTTTTATACCAACCTGTGGACAGAGATTTGCGATCAGCTGCAATGGGCAGGGTTGAACAATTCCAGGGCTGCGGTTCTGCCTATAAAAGAAACAGCGCCGGTGGTGGCGCTGGAACAAAATAGTAATAACAACGGTGTTGCTTCGAACGGCTAAATTGTATTCGTCATTACTTTCTCTTTAGCTTCTGCGGAACTGATCACCGGTACAATTTCAAAGTCTGCAAGGTCATTCCATTTATTGATCCATTCTTTTAATGCAGACAAATCTTCTGTTTCCATCAACTGGTAACAAGTACTAACAGTTTCATCAATCCAGCTATTGATATAGGTGAGCCCCGCTGGCAGCATTCTTCCTTTTGCAGCAAAGCGCCCGTACAGTTCTTTTATTTTCTCCCGGTGAAAATGCTCAACAATCATGTACTGCATACTATTTTTTTAAGCATTAACTTAGAGAAAAAAACGAAATCCTGTTCTGCGGTTTAATGCAGGTCAAAATTGCTGAGGGCCAGGCCTTTTGAAATATTTTCCCCGGTAATCCAAACAGTTTCTTCTGTATGCAGGGTTTTGCGCAGCATCCTGCGGGGCTGGCCACCCCTGTATTCAACTATGAAATCAAATTCGTTTTCGCAATCATTCCCGGCATCATGTTCATGAACATGAATTCTGTTAATGGCTTCGTTTATTCCGCAATAATATTTTTCCACCACCCTTGTTCCGCTGTAATGATAAGTAAGCATGCGCTTGGGGCATTCCTGTTTTAAAAAAAGTTCGCTGACAAAACTCAGGGGTTCCTCTTCATAAACATTATCATAATAATAAATCAGATGCCGGTCGGTATCGTATTCTATGAAATAATCTGCATAATTCTCATCGTCTGCTTTATATTGCCTGATGCGGATCAGTTCATTATTCCTGAAATAATACTCAAAATGCTTATGCCGCAGGTTTTTTTTCGACCGCAGTTTCTTTCCCAGTGTAATGCCCTGCCTTTCGTTCTCAAATGGAAATACATTCATCTTTGGAACTTTTGACCAGTATACCTGTGTCGTTTCGCTTAATGACTTTGCAATTCTTTCCTGGTACAAATTCATATTTTCCCAGAAATGCCTTTTCATGTCTGTAAATGCTTTAGTGCTCATCTGTCTGTTTTTTTCATAGTTGTTGTTAAGCAAATTATTGAATTCACTTACTGTTCCAGTAAGGCAAAACAACCCTGATCGGCAGCATTTAATCAGTTGCCGGATAAGGGTGGATAATGATAATACGCTATTTAATTTGGTATTAATCTGCGCTGGCTGGTATTCTTCAATTGAATACGTGGTAAAATGCGCGGGGATAAGTTAATAAGCTGACCTGTTAAAATCAGTAGTTTGAAATAATGCATGGCAAAGATAGATACTACTGAATAAACCAACAAATTTATTTAAGGGTATTGCTTACTGTTAGTATTTATTTTTCCTGGAAGATAATAATCGTGTATAATTGTTTTTTTTACTCAATCGAAAAATATGATTGTTCATTAGTTTATTGTTTTCCCCGTTTAGATATTAAAATTGCATTAATAATTTTAATAACAGTGTGGGGAAACAAGAAACCCGGCGATTGCCGGGTTTCTGTTCAAAAATAAATAATATGTTTACTGTATCGTACTGACGTCGGTATAATTTCCACTCTTTTGCAGGTATTGCATCAGGCTGCTTTCTGAAGTCGGGCTTGTTTTTTTCAGGTTAATCTTGCCGGTTACTTCTTTAAATTTTGTAGAGGCATTGGTGGCAAACGGGCCGTTCAGCAAAGTTTGATCGCCCTGTTGTGCCAGGTCCAGCACATCCAGTTGCTGTACATTTTTATCCGGGCTGGTGGGGTAATTGTTTTCTACCAGTTTTTCGTCCTGTATAATGATCTTGCCATCTTTTGCAATGCGGATTTTTACTTTTTTAATCCCATAATACTGTTTGTCATTCACCAGGAACCAGGTATGTGAAATGCCTGAATATTTACCATTGGCTTTGGTAATATACACTTCGTAAGGTAATGACTGTTGTGTGGAATCGTTGTAGAGGGTGCCTGTCCATAAACCGGAGATTTCCTGGCTTTTTCCAAATAAGGGGCTGCATAGTACGGCTAATACTGCAATGAAGGGTTTCATACGGATTGAAATTTATGACGAACGCCATCTAAACGTAATGGAGAACAGTTTATTGTGCCGGCTGCGGCTTTTTTATTCCTGCTTTATCTACAGCTTCAACACAATTAGTGCTGCAATAAAAAAAAACCGGCAGTTGACCCTTTTTACAGATCAGTACCGGGATTGAAGGTATCATCAAAACTAAAAAAAGACAGTGCTTATTCAATCATGATCTTCCGGGTTTCAACAGTACCGCCGGTGTATATTTTTACATAGTACACACCTTTGGCAATGGTTGCGGGTAGCTGTATACGGTATGTACCGGTAATATGATCCGTAGAGGTCCATATTAACTGGCCGGATGCCGCATTCAGGTCCACCCTGGAAGCCATCACATTCTGCAGGTTCAGCCTGATATCCTGTCCGCCCTTAACGGGATTGGGATATACGGTAATGTCCTGCCCTGCACCGCCTGCTTTTACAAAAACAATGTCGCTGTAAGTAACGGCGCCGTTTTTGTCGGTGATCTGTAAACGGTAATACCATTTGCCCGGCACTGAAATCGGATCGGTATAAGTAAACTGTGTCTTTACAAAATCACCTGTTTGTGTATTGATCGTATTGAAAGTAATGGCATCGTTGCTGCGCTGCAGTTCAAAACGGCTGCCGTCTTCCGGTTGCGCAACAATCCATTGTAATGCAGCACTGTTATTATTGTATTGTGCAGTAAACGATGTTAACCGCACTGCCAGTGGCACAAGATGTGTTTGGATGAAAAATCCGCTGAAGCCAGTGACATCCACCGATACTTCCCACCGGCTGTATGTGGCATTCCACACGATGTTTGCATCTGGCGGGTCAAGCACTACTGCACCTGATCCGTAAGAAGCTGGCAATCCTCCTCCACTGCTGGTTCCTGCATATTTACCAATACGGAGGTTGGCTTTACCGGTTGCATCTGCCGGCCCGGTTGGCAGTTTGGGTGTACTGCCCGGTGCCGCATTGAAGTTATCAAATTCAGTTTGTGAAAAATATAGTGTAACCGTTGCTGTTGCCGTTCCTGGTGAACTGGCCGGCGTAATTTGATAATGCCTTTGCACGAATGGCTGGCCGCTTACGTTGGGTACTGATGCTTCTACCCAAACCTGGGAAGTAACGTTGCCGCTTACAGGGCTGGCACCCGATGGCACTACTTTGCACATAATGCCGCACGAAGCACCATAATAAATATTATTTGCTGTACCCACGGCCTGTGTTAATGTATTATTTGCAGACAAAGTTGGAGTTGTTGCAGTAAGCAATGCACCCGTGCTGTTGGCAGCACCGCATCCATTGCCGTTAGAAGCCACGAGGCGGTAATACCGGCCGCTGACAGTGGAATTATCAGAAATGGTCAGCGTTGTGGTGGTTACACCACTGTAAATGCCGGAATTGGATAACGTAGTTGGCGATCCAAACCCAACTGTGGTACTTTCCTGCCATTGTACACCGGTTTGGTTGGATACTGTAGCGGAAAAACTTGCTGACAGTCCGGCGCAGGCTGTGTTGGCTGAAGGACTGGCTGATATTGTTGGTGCTGCCAGCAGTGTGATGCCGGCCTGCGCTGTGGCGTCATTGCCCGGAACATTATCCACCACGCCATTCACACTTCCTGAACCTCCGGTTCCACCCGCTGTATAGGTAACGGTTGCTGTACCCGAAGACTGTATTGTAGCCTGGGCGCCGGATAAAGTTCCTAATACAGGATTAACAAAAGTGATACTCTTACCAATCACCGTGCTGATGTTTGCCAGTGTAAGTGCTTCCGATGCAGAATTGGTGAGGAAGCTGGCAGTAACAGTAGTACCCAAACCGGTACAAAAACTGCTGGAAGATGGCGACAATTTTAATTGCATCCATTTTGTGCAGGTAATAGAACCTCCGGCGGCAAGAACCACATTATCACTTCCGGCAGGGGCATTGGCACCCCACCAGTTATTATTGGAATTGGTTGTTTGTACTGAAGCCCCGCCCGCCTGTGCAATACTATTGCCGGACGCTGCGGTATTGCCAACAAAACGGCAGAAATTGGCAGTTAATGCACCATTGGTGTTTAGTATGGCGCCGCCCTGTGAGGTTGCCATATTGTTGACGAAAGTACAATTGGTTACTGAATAGGTACCGGTACCAGACCCTGATGTGGTTAATGCACCACCCACTCCGCCTACAGCATTAGCCAGGTTATTGGAAAAAGTGCAATTAGTTATCGTACAGGTTGAATTGCCAACGTATGCTACAGCACCACCACCACCGCCACATTTATTACCTGTAAAATCGCAGTTGGTCATAGTTAGCGTATTGGTATTGGAAGTTGAACAAAGTATTGCACCACCATTACCCGATTGCTGTGTAAAATTATTGATCGCCACATTTGTAAGCGTGGTATTGGCATTTACTCCCCCACTTAATATTGCGCCACCACCCCCAGAGTATGTACTTCCAGTACTCCCGGTATAGTTTAATGTAAGATCAGTAAGCGTAAACGTAACTGCCCCGATGCCTGTTATAAAAACACGGTTTACGGTAGTCTGTGTTACAGTTAATACAGATTTACCCGGGCCATTTACGGTAATATTATTTCCTAAACTTGCGCTGCCTACAGTAATCTGCCCAAGAGTCAGCGAAATAGCGGTAATGGAACCGGGAATCGTAATCACATGCGTGCCGGCAATATTGGTAGCCGCCTCCAACGCAGAACGCAGGGTTATTTGCCCGCCAGCATCGTTAGGAGACGTACCTGCACTTACAGCATGCGTATCTCCATTTGATGTCAGTGTCCAGTTCTGTGCCCGAACTGAAACAACAAGGAATAAGAAAGCAAAAAGCAGCACATGGTTTTTTAGATGATCCTTAAAACGGTAACCGTCTTTGGGGATAAGGTTTACATGATTCATGATGAATAAGCTTAAACATTTTTGAATGTATTTTCGTGGAACCAAAAAATGTTTTGCGGATTCAGGTTAGGCAAAACTGCAGCAACCGGAGGGTACCGGCTGCTGCAGGTAAAAAGATGATCAGCTTCTTTGAGGATACACTCCCTGTAAAGCGATACAGTAATTCACCGCCAGGTAAGGCGACATGTTATTATGCGGTTGCCCGTTGCCGGCAGGTATAATCTGTGTTGCATTCATACCAATAGCGGTACCTCCTGCCCCGCTGTTATAGACAACATTTCCCCTGCTGTCAGCACCGGAAGTGGCAAGTATATTTGCTTTGGGATCCGGGTTTGCCCCGGCATCATTAAAACAATTCACATTATGATTGTGAACAGCCAGCTCGCTGGTGTTTAATGTAACGGTTGGTGTACCGGCTGTTTCGCCAAGGGAATAAAGACTTAGCCCTGGCGCCTGACCCATATTTACACCTGCGGAGCCCTGGAAATCAGGCAGGCCAAACGTTGTGGTGCCGTTACCCCCAAAGTTTACACCCAGTAATGAAAACAGGGCAGTATTCTGGGCTATTGACATTAGTTGGCCATTGCACTGCGCCCAGCTTGTGGGCGCATAGTTGCAGCCAAATATTCTTATTTCTGCTACAAATTGATCCATAAAATAATTTTTTAAGTTTGATGATCATTAATTTCTTGAAGGGAATATACCCGCCAGGGCGATACAAAAATTCAAAGCCAGGTAAGGCTGAATATTGTTATGCCCAATGTTGTTACCCGCCTGTGCAATAAAGTTAGAGGCCAGTAATGTACCATCTCCATTGGGAGTAAATAAGGCATAAGTACCGTTTTTGGCTAACAGGTTGGTATCCGCATTGGTTGCATCAGCAGTGTTGCTGGTGCCCATCATCTGGTGATTATGTGCCGGCATTTCGCTAACGGTGAGTGTATGATTTTCCTCACCGCCAACAGCTCCCACATTATACTGTGTACCATAAGGAGCATTACCTGCACCAATAGGTGTTCTGCCCCGCAGGTCGGGCAAATTAAATGTGGTAACACCATTGCCGCCAAATTGTGTGCCCAGCAGCGCAAACAACGCCTGGTTCTGGCTGATATTCATTACCTGCCCGTTGCATTGTGCCCAGTTTCTGGGTGCAAACGGGAAGCTAAAAATTTGTATTTCAGATATATAACTACCGGTCATGATTATATGATTTTATTTGGTGAGTTAATTTTGAGTTGGGTAAATTCCGTTCAATGCAATGATGTAATTCACGGCAAGCGAAGGCATAATATTATAATGTGGTTGGCCGCCGGGAGAATTACTGATAGCGCCCCCATTCATAACTGCATTCGCAGTATTGCCCGGGTTGTATTCCTGTAACTGGGCTTGCGTTGCCAGGAATGCATTCGTGGGGTCAGTTGTTGTTGCCGCAGCAGAGTTTGAATTTACTGTATGAGAATGTGCCGGCAGGTTGGAAGCCAGTAATGTTACTGATTCAGTTCCGGCTCTCTGGCCAAGGGTGTAATTGGACAAGCCCGGCCCCTGACCCTGGCTAACCGGGATTCTGCTCCTGAGATCGGGTAAAGCAAAAGTGTTTACACCATCTCCGCCATAAGTGGTACCAATAAGACTATACAAAGCATCGTACTGCGAAATAGGCAATAATGCACCATTGCAGAAGGCCCAGTCCACCGGGGCAAAATTGCCTCCAAACATAATGATTGTTCCTATAAAAGGGGTTTGCATAAATGGAAGGTTTATTGTGAGAAATTAGATAACAATGTTCCGGCAGCATACCTGTTTGTGTTCTGTCCTTATGTACTATTAAACCAACTTGTACATATAATTCTATAGCCGGTATGCTTTAGTAAAACTATACTATTTGTATGCGGGGAAAAAACGTGTAAGCAAAAACAGGTATTTATACGGGTATGTCACCAAAACGGTTTCCGGGTTGAATACCAGTGTTGAACAGCCTTGCTGCAGACATATACCCCTCATCGGTGTATACCAACTGTACACACAGCAAACCCTTTACTGTGGCAACTTTGAAGAAATCTTTGGATACTGTTGTTATCGTTCCGGGTAATTTTTTTTCTACATCTTCATCAACTGCTGCTGTGGCTTCCAGCAGCTTTATTATATTATTGTTAAGGGAGGTAACGGCTCCTTTATTCCAGGGATTGCAGGCATTGATCAGCGCAACAATTTCTTCAGCCCCCATAGTATCCCAGTTAATGGTAATATCTGCAGCAGCCTGCCGGTTATAATAAACAGCTTTGGTTTCCTCCTGTGGCCTGGCAGGTATCTGCACACCAAAGTCGGCCATTTTTAATAATGCCGGAATATTTTGTGCGGCACATTCGCCCAATTTTTTACTCAGCATGCCATAAGTGTCTGTAACGGATAACCGTATTTTATTCATCATCACCACGGGCCCTGCATCAAAATCAGCAGTCATTTTATGAACGGAGATGCAGGCAAAGGGCTCCTGGTTTTTAATCTGCCGGAAAACAGGATCCGGACCGCGGTAAGCAGGCAATGGCCCGGGATGAATATTGAACCAGCCTTTATCAGTCAGAGATAATACGGTACCGGGCATACGAAATGAAAAAGAAAATACCAACCCCAGTTCCGGTTTGTACTGCCTGACGGCATCTGCAATCTTTTCAGCAAAATCAGTTTTAGTAACATACAGCAGAGGCAATGTGGTGTTTTGCAGGTAATGCCGTACTTCTTCCACCAGAATTTTATTGTTTGCGGGCAGCACCAATACACTCAACCGGTTTAAAAATAACAGGTCACGCAGCAGCGGCAATGCAATGCGGTTACCACAAACCAATATCGCTTTACATTCATTCATCAATAACAGAGATAAGTGTTTGTCCACCCGGTTACATGCCCTTCAATTTGTTCTGCAGTAAATGCTTTCCACCCGTTTGTATATTCAGTGATGTATTCTGTTTGGGGTGTTGAGCTATTTGCTTCATACGTAATTTTTGTAAATGGTGCCGTATAGAAATGCGTGGCGTCATCGAGCAGCATTATTCCCCTGGGGCTTTGTAATGGCGTATCTTTTAATAATTGTACGGCGGCTTCATTGTCGTGTATGGTTCCTGCGGGCAGTAAAGCAGCCAGCATCAGCCCGGTTTCCCAGCCCAAAAGGGAAAATATATTGGCGGGCCTTTTGCATTGCTGCATAAATGTGATGTTACCGGTACCCGGTAAAGCGCTGTGCCACGGTGTAAAACCGGTTACCCTATACCGTTGTTTGCCATTCAATGCAGCCACAGCACCGGCTTCCAGCATCATCGGCGATGCAAAAACATTCAGCATTCTTCCTGCATCATACGCAGCCAGGTGCTTGTAAAATAATTGTGCCGGCATGGTGTCAAAAACACAAACCAGGTTACTGCATTCCTTATCTGTTGACAAAAATTCTGTTAATGCCCCAATTTCAAAACTATCGTTGTAAGATTGCCTGTTGATGTAATTATACCTGATATTGCCGCCCTGCTGCAGCAACTGTTGTACTATTGCCGCACCATGCAGGTAACCACAATCGTAATAAGAAGATACATAAGCGGCATATCCATTACCTGCTGCTGCTGCAAGCCCGCCCGCCAGCCTGCACATAAATGCCTGTTGCAGGCTCAAATGCACCACACCGGGCTGCGATATCCAGTTATGCGGATAATTTGCACCCGGATTAATCACCATCAGCAGTTTGCCCGATGCCATTATTAATGGATTCAGCAATTCAGTTACTTTTTCATCGGCATAAATCACCAGTACATCCACATCCTCAGTCAGCAATAATTTTTCAGCCTTCATATACACTTCCTTTTCTGCTGCACCAAAGCCAATGCCTTCTTTAATAATGTTGAAATGTGATGCGATCTGTTGGTGGCCCAGCAGGGCATTCAGCCCATCCATAAAGTCAAAACTGATACCGGGATATGTATTTGATGAAGGATATAACAAACCAACTTTCATGCTGCAAATAACGTTAAGGTTTAAAAAGTAAATGTAACAGATAAGTTCAAATAAAAAAAACTTACCCGTTATAACTGTTTGAACGGTGGCTGTAAAATAAAAACCGCCACAAGTATATGTTGTGGCGGCAAATAAATCTGCTGGTTTCAAGCACAAATAATGCAGCAATATTTATTTCCGTTACCTGTTGTGTTCAACAGTGCATCGTGGTATGTATAAACGCACAATCCCTGAAAACACACCACTTGCAGTGGTGCAATTTGTTCTAAAAAACTTGTCATTGGTTTACTACGTAATAAACTGTTCGGCCCCGGCGCATTTTTTACAATAGTAAAACAGTTGTTAACTATACGCCGTATTTAAACTATGGTTTACCGGGCTGGTCTTGAATGTGGAAGCACAGCTTCCAGCTATTCATCAAAAAAAATTGCCTTGTATGAAAATGATTTCAGCACTCAGTTTTGGAATGCTTATCACTTTTCTTTCGTGCCATCAGGCACCTGCGTTGCACGATCTGTCGGGTACTTATGAAAGTATTGAAGAAGATAACCTCACTAAAATTGAGCGCATCAGCGATACTGAATACCTGATTGATGTTCCCGATGCGAAAGACCGGATTCCTGCAACCCGCAATGGCAACACATTGTCGGGTATGTTCCAGGGCATACCAATCAGCACTGCGTTTAATGCCACAGGTGATACGATGACCAGTTTTGAAAACGGCAAAGCGATTTACGAGAGTGTAAAAATCACCCAATAATGTGGTATCTTTAGCACATGTTACAATACCGTTTCGCCCTTACACCTGAAGATTTTGTTGCCTATAATGAGTACCTGCAACTGAAAGCGCCGGGCAGAAGAAAAATAATGTTCAGGCTGCTGATTCCTGTAAGCATTTTTATTATCATTCTTGTGGCAGCCAGTGTATTTAACGGTGTAAATTCAGGCTCAGCCGACTTCAGTTCCTATTTTACAATCATCATTTATGGTGCACTGATTTTTTTATCTTTTCTTTCTTTAAAATCAAGGGTGAGAAAAATGGCTTTAAAATACGCCAGCAATCCGCAGAATGCAGCTTTTTTCAATATGGCGGATTATACAATTTCAGCAACCGGCATACATATTAAAGACAGCAACAAAGAATTGCATTACCAATGGAATGCTTTTACCAATAAAGTAGAAACCAATCAATACTATTACCTGTTTGTATATTCAAATGCTGCTTTAATTTTTCCGAAAAGTATTTTCCGGTCAGAAGTGGAGCGGAATCAATTCACTGCTTTATTATCTCAATACCTTTCATTGCAGGCAGAAGTTGGGGAAGTATAAAAGGATTGCACAGCTGCAGTAACTTCTTTTATCTTTTTAAAAAAATCATTACCGCGCCTGCCAGTGTTAGCAGCAAAATGATTTTTCTGTAGCCATCATCTTTTATCCGGGCTACAATTTTTAAGCCTGCAATAAAGCCCAGTATCATAGCAGGCAACAATACAATATCTGTTTGTATAGATGCGGTACTGATATTCTTCCAATACCAAACCTGCAAGGGTAATTTAAACCAGTTGATGACCAGGAAGACCCATGCGGCTGTGCCAATGAAATCATTCTTGGGCATGCGCATAGCCAAAAAATAAATATTGGAGAATGCACCGGCAAGATTGCCCAGCATGGTGGTAACGCCGGATACCAGGCCAAGCCCCGATGCAAAGAACCGGTTTTCCGGCACAACGGTTGTCTTCTTCCATTCCATCCACGCCATAATAAAAACGGTAAGCACAATAATAACTGCCATAATTTTTCTGAATGCCTGTTCATTGATGTCGTGGCCGGTGTATACGCCAATTAAAATGCCCGCCACCATCCACGGTAATAATTTCCATACATGCTGCCAGCGGGCATGCCGGTGATAATATATCACGGCCATTACATCTGCCACGCATAACAGCGGTAGCACCACGCCGGTGGAGGTTTTGGCACCAAAAACAATGGCCATTAACGTAACATTCATCATGTCGATGCCTTTTAAACCGGCCTTGGATAAGCCGATGATCATGGCGGCCAAAAGCACCAGCAGCCATTGTGTTGGGGAGTATGCACTACATATTTGCATGAGGTGTGAAGCTGAAAACAAAATGTTTGCTAATCCGTTTTTTACCTTAATTTCAACTGCAATATAAAAGTTAATACATCATGAAACGAGCCTTAATCTTTCTTATTCTTTTCAGCGCCGGTATTTCGGTTTTTCAAACAGCATATTCAGGCAGTAAACCTAAAAGAGAATGGTACCAGCTTACCGTATACCAATACACTTCTGCTGCGCAGGAAACGGTGCTGACTGATTACCTGAAAAATGCACTGGTGCCTGCTTTGCATAAGCTGGGCTATAAAAATATCGGCGTATTCAGGTCGTGGAGTAATGATACCATGCCAACTAAAACCCTGTATGTTTTTATGCCGATAAAATCGGTGGAAGATCAGAATGCGATTGCAGAGAAACTTAAAGCCGACAGTGATTACCAGCACGCAGGAAGTGAATACATCAATGCGGTATACAATACGCCACCGTATACCCGAATGGAAGTGATCATCCTGAAATCATTTCCGCTTGCACCGCAGATGAACCTGCCTGTACTGAAGGCGCCTAAAAATGAACGGGTATATGAACTGAGAAGTTATGAAGGCGCTACAGAAAAAATATTTGCCAATAAAGTACAGATGTTTAACCAGGGCAACGAGATTGATATTTTTAAACGGATCAATGCCAATGCGGTTTTTTATTCAGAAGTGGTGGCAGGCGCACACATGCCCAACCTGATGTATATGACCTGTTATGAAAACCGTGCAGACAGGGATGCACACTGGAAACTGTTCAGCAGCGACCCTGCATGGAAAGCGTTATCTTCTTCTCCGGAATACCAGCATAATGTTTCGCATATTGATATTGTTTTTTTACAGCCTTTAGATTGCTCTGATTTTTAGGAGCTGTGTATTTGAGCGAGTATGTCTGCTACGATCATTTCAGGCGGCTGATTGATGTTGATGATAATGGCGCCGGATGGCGGCTCAAGATCTTTAAATTGCGATTGCAGTAACGCAGGCGGCATAAAATGTCCTTTGCGTTGTTGCAACCGGCTGTAAATAGTTTCATAATCACCCTTAAGAAATATCCATTGCGGTTGCCGGAGGCCTTCATTGAGTACTGCCCTGTATTTTTCTTTTAATGCAGAACAGGCAATGATGGCGCCCATTTGTTCCTCCTGCGTTACGGCGAGTGTATGCAATTGTTGCAGCCAGTCTTTCCGGTCTGCATCGGTAAGCGGTATGCCTGCTTTCATTTTTTCTTTATTGGCGGCGGGATGAAAATCATCTGCATCAAAAAAAGGAATACCGGTTTTATGCGCTAACAGTTTACCAATGGTGGTTTTGCCCGAACCTGATACGCCCATGATATAAATGATTGCTGATGCCATTGCTTTGCTGTTCACAAATTTATTGTTTTCATAAATGATTTTATCATGTCATTACCAATTATGTATTAAGCGGCAGATGCGCAGCTGAACAGAGACAAGGATAACACCGATTGGACTGATATGTACAGATTCTTTAAAATAAATAAGAACAGGCTGTTTCATTAAGCATTTCCTTAGTTGCTTTATTTACTTTTCCCTCACGGCGACACGGCGGCACAGAAAATACACTTCATAACTTTATATACCTATATACTTTTTACCTTTATACTTCAAGAAACACGAATTACAAAACCAATTACACGAATTAACCAGTTAACTAACTTACCAACTCCAACTCTTCATGCAATCGCCCAACATTACCGTTAAGGGAAACACTGTAGATGCCCACACCCGTTGCACCCATTATCATTCTCCACTGGATATTATTGCCATTAAAATGAAATGCTGTGATACCTATTATCCCTGCATTGAATGCCACAATGAAAATGAAGACCATACTGCAAAAGTGTGGCCTGCTGATGAGTTTGAAACCAAAGCGGTACTCTGCGGAAATTGTTATACTGAATTAACCATTAATGAATACCTGCAATGCAACAATCATTGTCCGGTTTGCCATGCAGCTTTTAATCCGGGCTGCAGCAAACATCATCATTTTTATTTTGAGCAAAAAACTTAGCGTATCAGTAAGCAGGTGCCCTGCCGTTTATGGATATTGCCATCCACACCAACAGCTTCCAGCATCCAAACCAGGGTTTGCATTTCCTGCCTGGTATTCTTAAATGTTCCATCCCATCCTTTCTTTACATCCTGCGACTGGAAGAATAATTGTCCCCAGCGGTTATAAATGCGGAAGTAATGCAATTGTTTAATGCCGTAACAAACCGGCTTCAGTTCATCATTTACACCATCGCCATTGGGTGTAAAAGCATTGGGTACAAATATTTCGATATTACTTACCAGTTTTACCATTTGTGTATCGGTGGTTACACAACCACTCTTGGTAGTGAGAGCAATGGTATATAACTGTTCTGTATTGCTTTTAAATACCGGGGTAAAACTGTTTGGGTTATCAAGATGAGCGGCTGGGCTCCACAATACAGTATCCGCAACGGTTCTTCTTGCCAATAAATCTAACGGAAGATTCACCACGGCAAAAGTAACCGGATAAGTAATGCCCGGTAATGGCCGGTCAATAACAATGGTATGCGTGGCTGTATGTACCGGGAATGGGCATTGATCTGAACTAACGGAAAGATTAATGTTGTAATGGCCTGCCTGCGTATACACTGGTAAGGGCGGGTTGCGTAACGTGGACGATTGCCCGTTACCAAACGTCCATAAATAATGAACGGGAGAATGAATAGTATCAATTGTGTTGTTAATGATTTTTGCCGGCAAACCAATACAGGTTGGCGATGCAGAAAATGAAGCTACCGCATTGGGGTGAATGATCACCGGTGCGGAAACACTGTCTGAACAAATACCAATACTGGTTACTACCAGCTTGATAGTGTAATTGCCGGCCAGGTTATAATTGTAGGTAAGGTTGCGGCTGGTATCCGAATTACCATCTCCAAAACTCCACAGGTATTGCATATCGCCTACAGCATTGGTGCTGGTATTTTTAAGTATGAACTGGTTACCGAATAAACATTGTTCGGGCGCATTTAAAGTAAACCCTGCTTTGGGTACAGTGGCAATATGCACTTCCTTTTTCTCCGTTTGCAGGCTGCAACCGTTGCCGCCAAATAATATGGCATAATAGCTGCCTGACTGTGTAACTTTATAAACAACACTATTGGCACCCGGAATGGGTACATTGTCTTTATACCATTGAATGCTGTCTGCCGGTTCCACCACCAGTACGGTACTGTCGCCACTGCCGATGCAATAACTTAATTTACCCAGCACCTGGATGTTATTATTGACTAATGAAGCTTTCACTTCAACCGTATCCGTATGCGAACAACCGCCACCGTTACTTATTGCCATCACGACGTACTTTGTAGTAACATCGGGCAAGGCCAGCGGGTTGGCTATATTGGGATTGGATAAACCCGCAGTTGGCGACCACTCGTACCGTACACCCAATTGCGGCGGTGCTCCTATCGGCACAGGATTATGGTTACAGGAAACGGTATCTCTTCCGGCATCGGCAACTACTACCAGGTTATTGGTAATATCTGTATACAGCGTATCCAAACATCCGTAACCGTTATATGGTGTTAATACCACTGCTACAGACATGCTGGTGGGGGGCGGTGGTTGAAAAGTCAATACCTGTGAAGTGCCCAGTACTTGTGTAAACGTACTGTTATACCAGGTGTAACCCTGGTAACCATAAGGCGCTACAACATGCACAACGCTATCCGAAGGACAGAAAGATGCGCCTTCGAACCTTCCGCTGCATTCGGAGTTTACATCTATATACGCATAACCAAAATGGCGCCGGAAAGTGCAGTCTGCCGTTTTAAAAAACAGCCGGATGCGTTTACCGGCCATATTATCCAGGTTTACAGAAACCGCTGACCAGTTCTTATACCACACCGGTGTGGTGCTGCCCGGATTGTCTGACATTTCGAAACCGGGCAATGGTGTGCCATATGGAAAGAAGGCAAATGATGAACAGGAGATCAATACATTGTCTGTAAGATTCGTCACTTCAATCTGCATACGTGGTTGTTCATATTGCTGGTGATTGGGATCCTGGAACACCACGGCATAATGATAAATAAGATCATAAGAATTTTCATTGGCAGGAATGGTAAAATCGTAAGAAACACCTTCTGCCTCTGCACCACCAGTTGTATTGCCCAACTTGATAGAATGCCCGCTGCCGTTTGGACAATTGACCGGGAAATTCCCGAACGGATCCAAACCATCTCCGGGGAAAGAAGACATCATGGTATGCCTGTTAGCAACCGGACCAGATTGCGTAAGGGTAATTACGTTTGAACCATTTACTGCCGCCACATTTCCGGTATAACAGGTCCAGCCATTGAATGTGCCTTCTTCAAAATCTATATTGGGCGGGCAGCTTTGACTGTAAGTGGTAAGCGAAGCAATCAAACAGGTGCAGATGAAACATAAAACCCTGCCTGTGCTTCCACGTACAGTTATATCAGATAAGGTTTTGGTGTATAGCACGACAAAGGTTTATGTTACTAAAGATAACGTTTAATTGGCACAAAAACGAGGCCTGTTTCTCTATCGTTCAATCATAAAAAAAGGATGCCTCAGCAGCGGTTTTCTTATACACCAGCGCGGTATTTTGGTATAAGATGGAAGAATATTCACAGCAGTTAAAAAGGATGGTTGACCAAACGGATATTACCAAAACTGATGGCAGAATCGCGGTATTGCGGCGGCAGGGTTTTATTGAACCGGAAATAGAGCGTGCATTTTTTACCTTCGGTAAGATAATAAATCGTATTGTCCAGGCTGAAGCGCTGTAAAGGCGGCCGGCCCTTCTTCACTTCCACTTTCTTTTCCTTATCCATGTTGCGGAAAGCAATCCGAAAACTGTCTGCACGTACAAAACTGGCAGTGCGGCTCAGGGCTTCATCCACCAGGTACACATTGTTGGCATCACCGTTAATGCGTTCCACTACCTCGTACACATGCAGAATACCGTCGCGTTCTATGGTATAATTCCAGGTATCGCTGTGATGGGTTAGTGTATTTTCAAACAGCAATGCGTTACTGCCGGGAATTTTCTTTCCGAAACGGAACGTACTGAAATCATATGCATTCATATATGCCCTGGGCAAATACTTTATTTTTTTAGCATAATACGTTTGGTATTTATCCGGTATGGTGGAAATATAAACTGCCTTCTCCTTTTTTTGGGAGAACAGAAGGTATTCCACTTCAATCAGTTTATCTTCCGTTTCATCCTGTACCAACGCCTGGGTTACGGTTTTATCGCCAGATTTAGTGGTATCTAAAAAAACTTCCCTGATATAAAGATGATAGCTGCTGTCAATCTCCCATTGCTGCATATTCGCAGGCACGCCATTGCGGAATGCGTTGGTAACACTAAATTTCCTGGCACAGGAAACCAGTATAATGGTCAGCAGGATGATGATATTTTTTTTCATATTTTATTTACGGTCAGACGTTGACGTCAGACCGTGTAAAGAGTCGAAACGTTTTCAGCGGTCTCAATCCTGAGTTGAAGTAACATAGTCAGACGTGGGCGTCAGACCATATCAACTCTTCACATGGTCAGACGTGGGCGTCAGACCATATCAACTCTTCACACATGGTCAGACGTGGGCGTCAGACCATGTTATTCCTTCAACCCAACAGTTGTTTGCACACCATAATATACACCGCTGAAAGAAACATGTTCTTTATACGGTACAATATGATAAGAATTAAATATGGACCAGTGTATCAGGTGCTGAATATCCCATTTTGTTTTGTTATACAATTTTATGGGAATGCCCACTCCTTTTACCGGGTTGGCAATATTTAACGTAAACATACTTTTGTTATAAAAACGTTGTGCCGTTTTTTTATAGTTCACATAAGCAAAATCGAATTGATTGCTGGCTTCAAAAGAGTTTTGCGTGTACCCGGTAAATTTATGATAGCTCAGTTCAATCAAATTGATGGCCGTATAAGGCAATCCATGATAACTGAACAGCACACTGCCGGTATAATAACGGTCTTTCCTGTCGCCCAAATAAATATCCGAAATGGGTACGCCACCATCATTGGAATATGAAACCTGGAAACGGTTGAAATGAAAATTCAAAAAACCTGTTCTTTGAAATTGTTTATTCCTGTCTGTATTAAAAATAAAATTGGTGCCGATAGATAAAGAATAGGCAAATGGATTTTGTAAAGCAGGTAAACCAAAATCGGCAAAATAATATAAAGGAACGTTGTGGTTCAGCAACAATTGCTGCCGGTTCACCTGTAAATAATCCTTCACCCCTGCAGTCAATGTTAATGCAATCACTGCATCGAGATTTACGCCGGGTTTGCTTTTTCCTGATTTGCTGCTGCCCAGCCCGTTATTATACAGTTGTATTTCTGTATTGATGGTGGGATAAATGTTATTATCAATAAAAGAAGAACCCACACCGCCTGCAATGGCCACCCTGATGTGCGGAGGCTGCGTTTGCTTTACTGTACTGAACTCCAGTTGTGCTTTTATGGAAATGCCCCGCTGCAAACCAATGGCGCTGCGCTGAATGGCCATATGCTGCTGCGCTGCACTGTGCAGTGCGGTACAACAGATGATACAGGTTAAGCGAAATGAGCGGAGCATACAATATTTGATGCCCCAATATTACATCACAGAAAGTTGATGAACAATACCACGGTGTGGTAAAAAACAGTTTTTGTCAGAAATCATTATTGGGTGTGGCCCTTCCACCACCCCGGTTGCCGCCGCCAAAACCTTTGCCACGCTGCATGCCATTGTTGTTACCATTGCCCTGGCCGGGCGGACGTTTACCGCCAAAACGGTTCAGGTTATACGTAAACGTGAGCAGGAAATATCTTTTCAAGACTACTGTGCGGCTGTCGTAATAATAGTTATCGCCCTGGGTTCGGGTGATGCTTTGATTCTGGTTCAGTAAATCGTTTACAGAAAATTTGATTTCCCCATTACTCTTCTTAAATAATTGTTTGGCCAGGCTGGCATTCCACAACGGAATAGTTTGGTTAAACCCGGCTGACTGGCCCGTGTAAAGTATACAATCAAAATCGGTAGCCAGTATCAGTGATTTGGTAATGAAATAATTGACATTGGTGGAATAAGACTGTGTATAATAGTTGGTATTGTTTTTTCCCTGTGCAATACTATATTTAGCCTGCGAGTAAGATAATTTAGCCCTTAAACCAAAGTTCAGCTTATCCTTAAAATCCAGGTTTACCCCCGCTGATTGTGATACGCTGAGTGTATTGGTTTGGTTTAACTGTTTGTACAGCATACTGAGGTTATGATTGTAGTTGAAGCTGGTGGCAAAATTCACGCTGCTGCCTTTCATTTTTTTAAACGGAATGCCCAATGAAATGCTGGATGTTAAGTTGTATGCTCCGTTAAGGTTTACGGGTTTAATGATCTGCACACCGGGTTTCAACAGGGAATCCGGCAAACCCAGGTTCGTCAACGTTGTTTTGGTTAAACTGTCGGTACTGTTTACAATACGATTGCTGGTGGATGAAGCGTTGAAAAATACATTCAGGTATTTATAATTAGTAGGGTTGAGTGTTTTAAAACTGATGTCGATATTATGCCCAAACTCCTGGCGCAAACCTGAATTACCAATACTGATGCGGAGCAGGTTGGTCAGGTCGGGCACATCCTGCAGTTGCGTAACAGAAGGCTGGTTGGTACGGCCACGGTAGTGAATAGCCAGGTTGGTACGTTTGGTAAAATTATAAATAAAGTTAGCCGTGGGGAATAAATTCGTGTATGACTGCCTGGTATAGATGGTGGAATCTTTTCCGTTTACCTGGTAAATACCGCGGATGCTTTGGTTATCCAGCTGAGAACTTTGTACAGACGTTCCCAACTGGAAATTGAATTTGGTAAACACAAAACGCAGGTTGCCGCCATAACGGTGAGCAATAAAATCGTTGGCAAAATAATTCGTTTGCTGTTTATTGATCACGTCAAATTCGTTGGTGGCCGCATCAAAATCATACGCATCTTTATCGGAAGTGCTGTGCCTGTGCGTGTAGGCATAGTTCATTTCAACAATCATGTTCTTTCCAAACATTTCTGTAAATGAACTGGTGATCACATTGCTCGTGCTGCGGGTAGTTTGTGCGCTTTGAAAATTCTGGTTGATTTGTGTGGACACTGTTCCATCGGGATTGTAAAAAATGATCGGCGATAAATTGGTACCCGATCCATTACTTTTATCCATGCTGCTGGAATACCCGAGCGTAAACGTACGGCCGATCTTTTTAAATTTTCTGCGGTATAAAAATTCGTTGGTCACACTTACACCATCCCGCTGGCTTGAATAACGGGCATTATTACTGTTGGATAAATATTTTAAAGATGGTATCACCGCCATTGTGGAAGAAACGCCCTGGCTGTAACTGTCTGAATGCTGGAAAGAAACTGTAGGCGTGTATAAAATGGAATTCATGGAATCGATATAATATTCCATTCGTAAATTCAATTGGTGATTACGGTTGGTGGTGGTGGAAGTATTGGTGCTGTTTTCTGTTGCAGTGGAGTCATTGAAAAAAGTAGATTCCCGGTAACTGGTCTGTTCTCTTTTATTACGGGTTTCAGAAAAATTATAACTCGCTGTAACATCAATCTTCTTTCCAATTTTATCAATGTAATTAAATCCAACTGACGATGCAGTGGTTAGCCCGTTACCACCAATACTGCCGGCTGTGTTTTTTCCACCACCATAACCGCCCATACGGGAAACAATATCGTTGTTGCTGAAACCCTGCTTGTTTACATTGTTGGAGGTGGCCACTAAAGAAAAACGCCGGGTATCATTAAAACGGTTTGCTGTAAGTGAAGTATTGTAACGGCTGTTGTCTCCCGCCCCCGCAATAGCCCGCCCAAAATATCCTTTGCGCCTGTTCTTCTTCAAAACAATATTGATGGTTTTGCTGCGGCTGCCATCATCAATACGGGTAAACTTGGCCTGGTCGCTCATATCATCATACACCTGTACGGATTGTATCATGTCTGCAGGAATATTCTTGGTCGCCATCTTTGGGTCTTTGCCAAAAAATTCCTTACCATCTACATACACTTTAGTAACCGCTTCACCCTGTGCTTTTACGTTACCATCATTATCCACTTCCACTCCCGGCAGTTTTTTCAAAAGATCTTCAGTAGTGGCATTGGGTGCCGTTTTAAAAGCGCTGGCATTAAATTGTGTTGTATCGCCTTTTACCTGTATGGGCACATCACTTTCCACTACAAAGGTGTCCATCGTAGTTACACTGCGCTTTAAAGTAACCGCTCCAAAATCTATGTTGTTTTTTGTGGCCGATAAGATGAAACTGCGCTGGTAAGGTGAATACCCTGAAAATGTAATGTGGAGTTTATAATTATCAAAGGCAAGGTTACTGATCTCGAATATGCCTTTTTTATCACTCATTACAAAACCGGCCATGGAAGAATCTTTGGTGAACACAACGGATACTGTTGCGCCACTCAGCGGCTGATGCACAGTATCTACCAAAACACCTTTAACCGTGCCGGAGTTGGTTTGTGCCTTCGCAACAACAGTAAGTAAAATTAAGCAGGTGGATAAAAGGGCAAATTTCTTCATACAGTGGCTATATGAGGCATTAGACGTTGCCGACCAGAATATCTGTCGCAGTAATAAAAAAAAAACTGTCCCATTCAGGACAGTTCAGGTAAGTACCTTTTTACGCTGATTAGATATTCAAATATAAAAGCTGCCAGGTTGAGCGTGTTTACCCTGTGAGGCGAAACCGGGCTTATAGTGATATAACCGTCTTCGATAAACTCAGACTGACAGATCTTAAGATTGAAGCGTGAGAACCTTTAAATAATAAAAGCTGTCAGGTTGAGCGTGTTTACCCTGTGGGGCGAAACCGGCTAATACCACATACAACCGTCTTCGATAAACTCAGACTGACAGATATTAAGATTGAAGTGTGAGAACCTTTAAATAATAAAAGCTGCCAGGTTGAGCGTGTTTACCCTGTGGGGCGAAACCGGCTAATACCACATACAACCGTCTTCGATAAACTCAGACTGACAGATCTTAAGATTGAAGCGTGAGAACCTTTAAGTAATAAAAGCTGTCAGGTTGAGCGTGTTTACCCTGTGGGGCGAAACCGGCTAATACCACATACAATCGTCTTCGATAAACTCAGACTGACAGATATTAAGATTGAAGTGTGAGAACCTTTAAATAATAAAAGCTGTCAGGTTGAGCCTGGCGAAACCGGCTAATACCACATACAACCGTCTTCGATAAACTCAGACTGACAGATATTAAGATTGAAGTGTGAGAACCTTTAAATAATAAAAGCTGCCAGGTTGAGCGTGTTTACCCTGTGGGGCGAAACCGGCTAATACCACATACAACCGTCTTCGATAAACTCAGACTGACAGATCTTTATATGGAAAATATTAATACCTGGTTTTATTAATTACCACTCACTTAATATTTAAACACTTTTCCCCCTGCCATTACTTCCTGTGTGGCAGCATTGAAAGTGGCTTTTGTGCCGGTGTGCACCGCTGCATTCGCCATAATACAGGCAATGGAATGCATATACCCTGCTTCCACCGGTGCATTGGGCTGTTTGCGGCTGCGGATGCATTCCATCCAGTTGCGTACATGGTTGCTCGTTAGCATATCTGCACCCGTGTTTGCTGAAGCCACCACTTTTTCTGACAGTTCAGACAAATTCAGTTCAGGCAGTAAATTGGCTTTCATGTGCATGGCATCTGCCATTCTTTGCGTAAGCCCGCCTTTGGGTGAAACTTTATTGGTGATGAGGTTTAATTCACCGCCATTGGAATAATAAATTTCAGATGGGTTTTCATCGCCATTATGCATGCGGGAAGAAAACACCACCTGGAAACCTGTTGTGGGATCATTTTCCGGGCCGTAATCAAACACGGCAGTGATGGTATCCCAGTTTTTACGTCCGTCTTTCCATTCATAAATACCGCCATTGGCCACCACACTGCGGGGATGGCTCATGCCGGTAAACCAGTGTACGGTATCAATCTGGTGGCTCATCCACTGGCCGGGCAAGCCGGAGGAATAAGGCCAGAACAAACGGTATTCCAAATACTTTCTCGGATCAAATGATTCATACGGCCTGTTCATCAGGTAACGCTTCCAGTCCACATCTTCTTCTTTACACAACGCCACCAGTTCAGGCCTGCGCCAGCGGCCGGGCTGGTTTACATTCCATGATAATTCCACCATGGTAACCGGGCCAAATTTTCCATCCTGTATAAATTTAGCAGCGGCCTGGTAATTCTGCCCGCTCCTGCGTTGGGAACCGATCTGCACAATTTGTGAAGATGCTTTTACTGCTTTCAGTGCCGCCCTTGCATCTTCCATGGTTTCGGCAAAAGGCTTTTCCACGTACACATCTTTTTTATGCTGCACTGCGGCAATGGCATGCTGTGCATGCTGAAAATCGGCTGTGCTGATAAACACGCCATCAATGTCTTTTAACGCAAACAGTTCGTCGTTGTTTTTGCAACCGGTAATCTCATGATCCATTTTAGCTTTCAAATGCTCCACGCCCTGCTCCCTGCGGTATTTCCAGATGTCTGAAACGGCCACAATATCAAAATTCAGTTCTTTATAATGATTCATGAATGATGGCAGGTGTGAGTTTTTAAACCGGTCTGAAAAGCCAACCACACCAAGGCGTACACGATCATTTGCACCCAGGATGCGGGCATAAGATTTTGCATTTAACCCGGCAAGCCCGGCATAAACTGCCACGCCGGCTTTTGCAGACTGTGAGATGAATTTGCGGCGATTCAATGACATAGATAAAAGTTTATGGTTGATTGATTAGTTGAGTGTTTTAATTTTTATACTGCGGAACATTACGTGGTTGCCATGATCCTGCAGCAGGATGTGTCCCTTATCTGCCATACCAAAGTTGGGCCAGTGTTCATACTTGCTGCGTGCCACCAGTGCATAATAATATTGCGTGCCCCGCTGGTATTCCACTGTTTTAATACCATTGAGCCAGTGCTCTATCCGGTTATCCGGATACACCACAATACGGCCTTTGTTCCATTCTCCAATTTCGCGGTAAGCATTGGGATGTTTAATGCGTGGAATGAGGTCGTATAAAGATGATAACGTTCTGTTGCCGATGGACCCCAGTTTGGCATCAGGATGTTTCGCATCATCCAGTATCTGGTATTCCAACCCAATGGCAGAACCCTTGTTTTGCTCACTTTCGGTAACAAAATATTTTACGCCACTGTTGGCAGAGTCAGTTATTTTAAATTCAAAATCGAGAATGAAAGCGCCATAAGTACCTGTTGTTACAATATCGCCGCCATTTTGTGATTCTGCACCGCTGGATGCCAGCACGTGCAGTACCCCATCTTTGATCTCCCAGCCTTTTTCAGGAAAATGATCTTTATACGCACCACGCCATCCGTTGGTGGTGGCACCATCCCACAACAAGGTAAAACCCTGTTTGGCTTCCACCGGTGAAATGTTGTTGGGAATAAAATTGGCCACCGTCATCGTAACATCGTCTGGCGCAGGTTTTAAGTTGGTGGTTTGAATACGGATGTTTTTCCAGCGGATGCTGCGGCCTGCTTCAGCTGCGTTGCCGATTGTATGCACCTGCAAAGCAAAAAATCCTTTTGCAGTGGTGTTATCATACACATGCGCCATGGCTTTGCCATTCACGAATGTTTTTAAACTGTTGCCAATACACTCAATCCGGTAATGGTACCATTGACCCGTTTTAAAACTGAATTTATTTTTTGCATTCAGTTCCATCGGGTACAGCCAGCCCCGGCGTGATTCGTCATAAATGCCGCCGCTCCAGTTGCGGGCAGAGGGATCAATTTCCATCTGGTAACCATGTACACGGCCATTCAGGTAAGAGGCCACACTTTCGCTGCGGAATTGTATGCCGGAGTTGAAGGCACTGTCGAGTTGTACATCTGCTTCAAAAATAAAATCGCCATAATCTTTTTCTGTTACCAAAAACGAATTGGGGGTATTCGCCACTGTTATACCCACAATTTCTCCGTTCCGCACTTCGTATTTGGCGGCACCACCCAGTTGTTTCCAGCCGGTAAGGTCTTTACCATTGAATAAGGATTGCCATTGTTGTGCGGATAGAGAAATACTGATGCTTATTGAAAGAATTAAAAAGAGGATTTTCATATTGATTGCGTCCGTTAAGTTAAGTAACAGCAATATAATAAAAGAACCGGATAACCGGCTCTTTTATTTTCATATCTAAAAATGATTACACTTTGTTTTGAAGGGAATGACCGGCTTCAAAATCTGTGCAACTTTGTAATGTAACTTTTGCAATTTGCGTTAATGCTTCATCGGTTAAGAAACCCTGGTGGGATGTGATGAGCACGTTGGGGAAACTCATCAACTGCATGATCACATCATCGTCAATAATATTTTCGCTGAGGTTATGGAAGAACAATTTCTCTTCCTGTTCGTACACATCAATGCCCAGGTAGCCGAGCTTACCCCGCTTCAATGCTGCAATAGCGGCCCTGGTGTCTATCAATGCACCCCGGCTGGTATTGATGAGCATGGCGCCATCTTTCATTACTTCCAGCGTATGCATATTGATGAGGTGATGCGTTTGTTCCGTAAGCGGGCAATGTAATGAAACCACCTGGCTTTGTTGCAGCAACTCCATCAGTGGCAGGTACTCCACTCCCGCAGCTTCCAGTTCTTTATTGGCAATTAAATCAAAGGCAAGTACTTTACAACCCAGGCCCAGCATAATGTGTGCAAAGCATTGCCCGATTTTTCCTGTACCAACTACGCCAACCGTTTTACCATACAGGTCAAAACCGGTAAGGCGGTCTAACGAAAAATTGCCGTCCCTCACCCGGTTAAAAGCTTTATGGGTTTTACGGTTCAGCGCCATAATCAATGCCAGTGCATGTTCCGCCACCGCATGCGGTGAGTAGGCCGGCACACGTACCACTGCAATACGATGTTTATGTGCAGCTTCAAGGTCTACATTATTAAAACCGGCACAGCGCAGGGCAATTAAACCCACGCCAGCATCAGCCAATGCGGCAATCACCGCTGCATGCAAACGGTCGTTTACAAACGCACATACGGCATGGCATCCTGTGGCAAGGCTCACCGTGCTTTCATTCAGTTGCGCTTCGTAAAAACTGATGTGGTGCTGATCGTTATACCGGGTAAAATATTCCTTATCGTAAGGTTGTGTGGAGAAGAAGGCGATTTTCATACCGTGAAAATAAGGAAGGATATGGCAGGAAAAACATTTTGCGCATCTTTTAGATGTTATTAAATAACAACGGTGATTTAGTTTTCATACCAACGTTTTAACCAAATAAAAAAGCCGGTGATGTATTGGTGGATACATCACCGGCGCTGTTCATTGCCTGTTTATGCAACGTTTCTTCTTGAACCGATACTTCTTTTCCGGCGTTGTATGTTCCATAACTCAGCAGCGGTAAAATGTTTTTCATGGTGTATACCAGTTGCTAAAGTTTCTTTAACTATTGTAGTTAAGGCTTTGGTTTCGGCTTCGCTCATTGTTTTAAATAAGCTGGTGTGTTGTGTGTTCATGGCGTTGAGTTTTTAATGATTATACTTTATATCGTCTCAGCTTCTTTTCTTTCTTCGCTTTGACATAACAAAGATATGTTGCGTTAAGTACTATGCAAAACAAAGTAGTGAGCAATGTTTTAGTAGTTAGCTTTAGGCAGTAGCCAATAATGGTTATTAATAATTGACTATTAATTAATAATGAATAATTAATAATATATAATTGATGAAATGCATCATTATACAAACGGTCACAATCCGGTGCCGAGTGGTAGATTCTGCCAACCACGGTCATAATTTTTGCTTTTAAACATCATTGTTTTTGCCTATACCGGCTGGTAATTTGGTTAGCAGAAATTGTTTGCTAACCAATAAATATTTTGTTATGAAAAAGATATTGACCCTGCTGTTCCTGTTCCCTTTGCTGAACAGCCAGGCTCAGAAATGGGAAAAAAATTATGACTTTGTAGACAATTGTGTTTGCGGACTTTCCAAAGTTAAAAAGAACGATAAGGTTGGTTATGTTTCCAAAGAAGGTGTTGTGATTATTCAGTTACAGTACGATGAAGGGCTGACCTTTAAAGAAGGTTATGCTGCGGTACGTTTGGGCAGTAAATGGCAATACCTCGACAGTACCGGTAAAGCATTAACTGAAGCCATTTATGAAGATGCCGGCAGTTTTAATGATGGCCTTGCATTTGTATCTCAAAACAATCTTTTTGGATACATCAATACCAAAGGTGAAATGGCAATACCCATGAATTTTAGTGGCGCAAGAAATTTTGCTGAAGGCCTGGCACCCGTTGCCAATGCAAAAGGTTACTGGGGTTATGTAGATGAAAAAGGAAACTGGGTAATTAAACCAACCTATGATTTTACAGATGTTTTTGAAAAAGGAGAAGCCCGTGTAATTAAAGATGGTAAAGTATTTTACATCAACAAAGAAAATAAAATGGTACATGAATAATAGTAATTGATGCATCAATTGCTGTTGGCTTTTTAACCTATTCATTACCGCATTGAAGATGGTTTATTTTTAAAGGCGACCAGTTTGCTGGTAAACACAAGCGGCTCCCAGGGTTGAGGAGCCGCTTTTTTATTGGAGTACTTTTGGGGCTGTAAGAATTGACCGTCCGGCAATGTTAAATTGCTTTATCTTCACTGGCGCTGCCGGTAACTTGCAGTTTTACACTGGTTGCATTTTGTACAGCCACTTCACCTGAAATTATTTTATGATGAGCGTGATTCCCAAACTTGCCTCCTCACTTAAACGAAGAGACGAAATACCTAACCAGGAACTGGCCAGGCAAATTGCAGCCAGAAAAGATCAGCAGGCGGTACAGGAATTGGTTGACCACCTGAGCCATAAAAGTAAAGACATTCAAAACGATTGCATCAAAGTGTTGTATGAAATTGGCGCTGTTAATCCTTCGCTGATTGCCAGGCATGCACAATCATTTATTGCATTGCTGGATCATAAAAACAACCGGTTGCAATGGGGTGGCATGACGGCTTTGCATTGCATTACTCCCGAAAACCCCAGGCTGGTTGCTGCTGCACTGGATAAAATACTTGCTGCGGCAAATATGGGTTCTGTCATTACAAAAGATTATGCTGTAAATATTTTAATAGCACTTTGTGCATTACAACAATATGAAACAAAAATATTTCCGTTACTGGTGGAACAATTATTAAACAGCCCCTCCAACCAATTGCCCATGTATGCAGAAAAAGCAATGCCCATTATTAATGATAAAAATAAAACTGTATTTATTAAAGCACTTACTTCCAGGCTTAACGATATAGAAAAGGATACTAAACGAAAAAGAGTGGAGGCGGTGATCAGGAAAGTGAGCAGCAAATAAATTCCCGGGCCAGTACACCGATCATCAAAAAACCGTTTCAATATTTAGCAGGCTGAAAACTGGTTAGTATATTGAGTAAAAGTATCAGCCATGAAAAAAAATGTATTGCTCACACTTGTTGCAGTGTGCATTTTCACCACCCTTTCCGCACAAAAAACAGCTTGCTCCGACACGCAATGCAGGGCCTTTGATTTTTGGGTAGGCAACTGGGAAGTATTTGCCAAAAACGGAAAGAAAGCCGGGGACAGTAAAATCTCCCTAATCTTAGACAGTTGTGTTGTACTGGAAGAATGGACCAGTGCCAATGCACAGAAAGGTGTTATCTACAAAGGGAAAAGTTTCAACACCTACAACGCTGCTTCGCACCAGTGGCAGCAAACCTGGGTGGACAATACCGGCAGTACCACAGAATTTTTACGGGGTGTGGCCACCAGCGGGCAAATTATTTTTTATGCAGACAATGTGCCTTCCGTTAATGGCAAAGCTTTTATGCGCAGGTTAACTTTTACAAAACTGAACGATAATGAAGTAAGGCAATGGGGCGAAAAAAGCGATGATAACGGACAAACATGGGTTACTGAATATGATTTGGATTACAGGAGAAAGTAAGTTAGGTACTTTATTATGAATTCTCAATTTCGTGTCCTATATCCATAAAGAAACGTTTGAATAACTGGTAAGCGGTAATATCGCAATTAATGTGATGGAACATTTTTGTTGCTGCATGCTCACAGTATAGGCAAATATTCAGGCAGTCAACTATCGCATTATTTGTATCATAAAAAACAATTGCATCTCTGTAAATTGGTGCACACAACCAATTCGGAATTTCTTTTACTTCTGTCAATAAAATTTGTTTGATCTTATTAATATTTGGATCATCCTGTTTAAATGTATGTGTTTTCTTACCTGAAAAATGTAATTGCCCTTTTGCATCAATTAAGTATTGTGTTTGTTTCAGCAGAGTGTTTAACTCCGAAAGCCTGGTTTCTTCCAAATCAGTTAAATTAATTCGTTCATCTTTGCAGGACTGAAGTTTTTCCCACTCCCCTTGCAGTTGTGTTTTTACTCTCCCATATTCTTCACCACGTTGAAAAGAATAGGTTTCAACATATGCGAATTCAAGATTGCTTATAAATTCTGGAGAGTTGGTGTAGGTATAAAGTGTCATTTAATTGTATTTTTTGGTGTATTGTCTTTTTCTTCGGCGTTTTTGAAGATCAGTAAAAATATATACAGTGGAAATATGAATACAGACAGCATGGCACCAATGGAAGGTTCATAATCCTGGCCCGCCATGGCCACGGAGGATCCGGAAATAAGAAAAACAAAACCGGCAGTTATTCCCAGCAGTATCTTAAATAGTATTTTTTTAAACGCACGTGGCCAGGTGAGCAATATGATCCAGGATAAAATAAAGGGTAAAAAGAACGATAATGTCAACCAATCTTCCCATAAGTATTCCGCAATCCACAATCCCTGGTTACTGTCATTGCCGGTATCAATAATATTTCCAAATGGCAAAATAAACAGCACTATAATGATTACGGAAATCAGAACCACGATTATCTTTTGTATAATCCTGAGCATGTTTGTTTCCAACGAATATAGTTGATTTTTGCTTCCCGCATTTTAATGCGTGTGCCCTACCGACCACACCACAACAGGTTCATAAAATGATCCTCTATTTTCAATCCACTTTATTACGCGTTTGTTTATTTTCGTTACGCTTATTAAAAATGGAAAGCTATCCCAAAATATATCTCTGTCACCGCATCGTGCAGGCCAAACTATTTATTAATGCACAATGAATTTACCAAAGCGCCTAAACATGTTATGGTCTTGAAGCGTTGTTTAAAGATGATCCAGGAAACTGGTTCTCACTAGGGCAAAAAAATAAATCCTGTAAAAGCTGCTGAAGGTTGTATCTTATTGAACAGCCTTTGGCAGTTTTTTTTGCTGATACATTTTCCAGCCAAAATAAAACAGTATGAATATTGTAATGCAGACGAATACGGTAATGATTTCCGGTAATGACACATGGTATAAAAGCCATACAATGGCAACAACAGCCAATACCGGCACCACCAGCCCACCCGGAATTTTAAAAGTACCGGCAGCCGTAGTATTTTTTTGCAAGCGCAATTTAATGGTGGCCAATGCCACAGCAAGATAAATCAGCAGTATAAAAGAACTGGTAAGATCAGCCAATTTCTTAAAATTACCAGTTGACGCAAATACAAATCCCAGTGCCGCATACACGATAATGGCCCAGTATGGCGTGGCATATTTTGAATGTATCTTTCCCAGGAATGCGGGCAGCAATTTATCGCGGGATGCAGCATATACAATGCGTGGTGAGGCAAGAACATCTCCGCATAATAAGCCAAACATTGATACCACACCGGCAATCAATATCACGGTAGCGCCTGCTTTGCCTGCGATGATATGGGCTACAGCGATAAATGCATTCTCTTTATACCTGCTTAAATCATTTCCCAATACACCCTGTGCAACTAATTGCAATAACAGGTACAGCAGCACCACACCTGTAATGCCGCCTAAAATTCCTTTAGGAATATTTTTTTGCGGTTGTTTCACTTCCCCGCTTACATTCAACGCGGTTTCTGAACCGGCAAATGCAAAGAACAGCGTTAGCGAAGTATTGCCGGTTACTGCAATTGCAGGCCATGTGGCAATATGCAGATTGGTTGTTTTGAGATAGAACAGTCCGCATATACCCAACAAAACCAGTGGCAGTAATTTCAATATGGTAATAACAATGGTAAACCGCATACCCTGTTTAATGCCAGCAATATTGATACCTGCCAGCATTCCAAATATTATGAGAAAGAAAAGTATTCTTACCCATTGAATGGTGAATACGGGGAACCAGGCAGACAACATGTCTGTCATCAAATTAATTACAGCAGCATCGGCTACAGAACTAAAGCCCACCCAGAATAATGTATTCACAAGAAATCCTGCGAAGGGGCCAAAAGAGGTTTCTACATATACATAAGAACCTCCGGTAACGGTTATTTTAGAACCCACTTCGGCATAACACAACATGATAAGTATGATGACTAAACCACAAACCAGGTAAGCTATAAATGCTGCTCCACCCATTGCTGCAGCCGCAATAGCAGGCAGGCCAATGATACCTGAACCAATGGTAAGGTTCATGGCATTAAGTGCAAGGCCGGCTGGGCCTATCTCCCGCTTTAATGCTGATTCAGGTGATTGCATCAATAAATATAATGATTATCGGTTTATTGAATGAAAGATTGTTCCTTGCAGAGAATGCTTTGCATGTTGTTTCGTTTACAGAGGTGCTAAGGCACAGAGTTTACACTTCACTGCTTTATTTACCTATATACTTTATTTACTTTTATACTTACTCCGGCCACACAGGAAGGAAGGACACACAGAATGCTTCGCATTTTTTTGCCGGGAAGGCGTTAAGACGGAAAGAAAACACTTCAACACTTTATATACCTATATACTTTATTTACTTTTATACTTACTCCGGCCACACAGGAACACAGGACACTTACAATGCTTCGCATTTTTCTGCCGGGAAGATGGTAAAACGGAAAGAAAACACTTCAACACTTTATATACCTATATACTTTATTTACTTTTATACTTACTCCGGCCACACAGGAACACAGGACACTTACAATGCTTCGCATTTTTCTGCCGGGAAGACGCTAAGACGGAAAGAAAACCCTTCAACACTTTATATACTTTATTTACTTTTATACCTATCTGCATTTATCCCTATTTTTGATTAAAACTTCAAGTATGAAACCTTTGCTCGCCTTATTGCTGGTGCTTGCTGTAAGTACCGTTCATGCACAAAAATTTGAATTGCGTACGGCCCGTTTTTCCATTGGCGATAATCCTGCTTACAGTCAGCTTAATTATGATGACAGTAAATGGAGTGAAATAAAAACCAATGTCAATTGGGAAGAACAGGGTTATCCACAGTATGATGGTTATGGCTGGTACCGCTTTCATATTGTAATGCCCACCACTATTCAAAATGGTAATCCCATTCGTTTTTTATTAGGCAAGGCAGATGATGCCTGTGAAGTTTTTTTTAATGGGGTGCTTATTGGTAAATCGGGTTCTTTTCCAACTGATAAAGATGGTTATAAAACCACATGGGATAAACTGCTTGAATTCCGCATAGACCCCACCAGTAAATATATCAAATGGAATGAAGTGAATTTGATCAGTGTGCGGGTATATGATGGCGGTGGCAATGGCGGCCTGTTTGAAGAATATCCTTACATCAGTTCGTTAGAAAAAATTGATGCCATCACATTAGATCCTGTTACCGCCGCGGATGGCAAACATTCCTTCCAGGTAAAGAATACTTTAAATACTCCGGTTGAAGGGACTTACAGCATTACCTGCACGGATGAAGATGATCTTTCAGTAATCAGTAAAACCGATAATAATATTTCACTTGGTATAAATGAATCCAAGGCAATTGCTGTACCGCTTCCAAAAAATAAAACACATATCAGTTATACCTGCACCTTTACGGAAAGCAGTACTAAAAAATCATTAACTGCACATCTGGTGTTACCCTATATTCTGACACCAAAGCCTGGCCCTGAACCTAAGATCAATGGTGCAGCTGTTTCCGGTGTACGGATCAATTCTCCTTTCTTATATAAAATTCCTGCAACAGGCAAAAAGCCATTGCGGTACAGCGCTGAAAATTTACCCGCAGGTTTTAAAGTGAATCCGCTTAACGGCGTAATTACCGGTCAACTTGCCCAGGCTGGTGAATATAAAATCACATTAGTGGTAAAGAACAGTTTAGGCACTGTGAAAAAACCGTTCAGCATACAGTGTGGTAATGTGCTGGCGTTGACACCACCAATGGGCTGGAACAGCTGGAATTGCTGGGGATTGAGCGTGAGCGATGAAAAACTAAAAGCATCTGCCAAAGCCATGATGGATAAAGGATTGATAGATCACGGTTGGGCATACATGAATATTGATGATGGCTGGGAAGATGAACAACGAAAAGCCAATGGTGAAATTGCTGCCAACAAAAAATTCCCGGACATGAAAAAACTTGGTGACTGGTTACACAGCAACGGGTTGAAGTTTGGCATCTATTCCTCTCCCGGCCCACGCACCTGCGGCGGTTACCTGGGCAGTTACCAGCACGAAATGCAGGATGCTTCCACCTATGCCAGCTGGGGTATTGATTACCTGAAATACGATTGGTGCAGTTATGATCAGATTCATACTAAGGGAGATGAAACACTGGAATCATACAAAAAACCTTACGAGGTAATGCGTGATGCATTGGTACAACAAAAAAGAGACATCGTTTTCAGCCTTTGCCAATATGGTATGAAAGATGTTTGGGAATGGGGTGAAACAGTAAATGGTAATTGCTGGAGAACGACTGGCGATATTACTGATACCTGGAAGAGTTTAACCAGTATTGGGTTCAACCAAACCAAGCAATATCCTTTTGCCAAACCGGGCAGATGGAACGATCCTGATATGATGATAGTTGGGCAAGTGGGCTGGGGCGAACACCTGCATAACACCAGGCTTACTCCCGATGAACAATATACGCATGTTAGTTTATGGAGTTTACTCAGCGCACCATTACTCATTGGTTGCGACCTGAGCAAACTGGATGATTTTACTTTGAACCTGCTTACCAATGATGATGTAATAGCAGTAAACCAGGATGTGCTGGGCAAACAGGCGAAACAGGTACGGGTTACCAGCACTTACCAGGTGTGGATCAAAGACCTTGCCGATGGCAGTAAAGCAGTGGGCATTTTTAATTTGGGCGACAACAGTGATGTGATCCGCTTTTACTGGAGTGAACTGAATGTATCCAAAACACAGCAGGTGCGTGACCTGTGGCGCCAGCAAGACCTTGGTGCGTTTACCAATATGTTTGCCACACGGGTTCCTGCGCATGGTGTAACTTTGATAAAAATTACTGCAAAGTAACATGACGAAACTATCGGTTAACATTAATAAACTCGCCACGCTGCGCAACAGCCGCGGCGGCAATAATCCTGATGTCATACAGGCTGCAAAAGATATTGAACGCTTTGGCGCCGATGGCATCACTGTGCATCCGCGGCCTGATGAAAGGCATATCCGTTATGCTGATGTGTATGCGTTGAAAAAAATAATTACCACGGAATTTAATATTGAAGGCAATTGCGCTGAACATAGTTTTGTTGAACTGGTGTTGGCCAATAAACCCGACCAGGTTACGCTGGTGCCCGATGCGGTGGGGCAACTCACCAGCAACCATGGATGGAATACCCTTGAACACCGGGATTATTTAAAAGATATGGTTACTACCTTTCAGCTTGCTGGTATCAGGGTATCTATTTTTGTTGACCCGGTAATTGAAATGGTGGAAGGCGCCAAAGCCACCGGCACCAACCGTATTGAATTGTATACGGAAGGTTTTGCGCATGAATTTGCACTGGGTAATAAAGAGAAAGCCATTGCTGCTTATGCTGCCGCTGCACAAAAAGCCAATGAACTGGGTTTAGGTATTAATGCAGGTCACGATCTTGACCTGCACAACCTGCAATATTTTGCGCAGCATATTCCCGGTTTGCTGGAGGTTTCTATTGGACATGCGTTGATTTGCGATGCCGTTTATTTAGGACTGGAGAACACTGTTCAGCTATATAAAAGATGTTTACAATAAAAACCCTGTGTCTTGCTGTATGAAAAAAATCACCCTGTTACTATCAGCAGTTGTATTGGTTACCGTTGTTTCAGCACAACCGAATAAATCTATTGACTCGCTGGCCAACCGCATTTGCTCGATGCTGGAGGAAGAAAAAAATCAACCGGATTCTGTATTGATCATCGAAGCATATGCCAAACACATCTTACCCTATATGCAACTGATGAATATGCCGCTTACAGACAGTGCCATTGATATTGTTTATGTAAGGGCACAACGGCAATGCAAAACATTTAATGCTTTGGTGGCCAGGCTAACGCCCATGCTGGGCGACTGGCAATTAGTGGAAGAAAAACCGGTTATCAAAGCAAGTGTTGCAGACTGCCGGGCATTTATGAAGACGGGGCGCTTTACTTATCTTGAACCAAACGGGGATACGGTACATGTAAGCATTGGCAACGGTTTATGGACAGACCATTTCAATGATGGCACTTATTCTCAACTGAAAATAAAGTTCAGCAGTGAGTGTGCATTTGCACTGGAATTTGTAAAAAGCACCAACGAAAGCAGAAGCAAATTAAGCAAGCCCGGCGATAAATATTTTTACCAGGTGGTGGAAAAAGGCAACCACTATTTTTATATGTCTGTTGAAGTAAAGGAATCGCAGGAGTATGAAACCTTCAAACTGTATTATGAGTAGGGCAATATGGAATAATAAATTGTTCTTCCAACATACAGTATTTTGCTGTATAACGAGGTTGAACAATGAGTTACCACAATGGAGTTTTAATTTACTTCAACCGGTTTCGCCCCACAGGGTAAACACGCTCAACCTGACAGTCTTTATTATTTAAAAGCTTTCACTCTGCATCCTTAACACCTGTCAGCCTGAGTTTATCGAAGGCGGTTGATTGGTAATTTCAATAAAATCTAAGAAATAATTTTCACAAGTTCTGATAGTATTTCCTATTCAGTTTTGCATTCAATTAATGTAGCAGCTTTTCCAGTTTTTTCTCCAATGCTATACCACGCAGATTCTTCCCAACAATTTTTCCCTGCGGGTCAATCAAAAAGTTTTGAGGAATTGAAGTGATGTTGTTTTGCTGTGCCACGGCATTTTGCCAACCTTGCAGGTCGCTGACATGCGTCCAGGTTAAACCATCCATCTTTATCGCATCCACCCAGGGATTTTTAGTACGGTCTAATGAAACACCGAGTACCGTAAAATTTTTGTCTTTATACTTGTTGTATGCTGCCACCACATTGGGGTTTTCCTGCCGGCAGGGGCCGCACCAGCTTGCCCAAAAATCCACCAGCACATATTTGCCACGCAATGAAGATAAAGTTACAGGATTGCCTGATGTATCTGCCTGCGTAAAGTCTGGCAATAACCTGCCATAATCATTTTTTGTTTGTGCAATGAATTGCAATACGGCAATACCCATAGGTGAATTCTTTACATCGTTACTGAGTTGGTTGTACAGGTTTTCTGTTTGCGCCATATCTTCTGAAAGCTGGCAGTAGCGGTAAATTGCTAAGGGATTGATGAAAGAAGTATTATGCTTCGTTGCAAAGTTGTAACACAGCGACATAGCTGTGGCATTTGTAACAGAATCATAAGGTGCCGTTTCTGAAAATGCAGATTGATAAGGCGCAACGAGGTTATTAAATTCCTGGTAATCGTTATGAGATGCAGAACCGGTAACGTTCAATTGATCCATTTGGTCTTTATTACCGGTAATGGTAACATCGCTGTTGTCTAAAAAAATATACGTGTAAGGCGGTTGTTTGGAGAAGGTGAGCAGTTTAAAATCCGGCGCTGCCAGTTTTCCTTTCAATGTAAATTTTTCATGGCTGATGGTGGTCTCTTCTTCTGTAGCACCGCTTTGAGGATTCAGCAACGCAACAGAAATACCATCGGGCAAACCTTTGATAGTACCATTAATTACAAAACCATCAGCAACTGTTGGAGTAATAGTGGCTTTCGTTTTGCCTTTGGGTGCAGAAACAGTTTTGGGTTTTGCTTTTGTGGTTTGTGCTGCTGCAAACAAAGGCAGCATACATATTGCGAAGAATACTCTTTTCATAGTTTCTATTTGACCATGCAATTTACTGGATTTTGGGCAATCCTCATCCGCGAACCTGTGCAATGAAGGCATTAGTGGTTTCTGCAATATCAGTGCTGTTTTCCAGTGCTTTAATGTAGGCGCTGCCAATGATGGCACCATTAGTATGTGCACAGGCTGCTGTAAACGTTGCATGATCCTTTATACCAAAGCCAACCAGTATGGGATTTTGCAGTTGCAGTTGCTGCAGCCGTTTAAAATAATCCTGCTGCGCTTCAATGGCTTTATTTTTTCCTGTTGTAGATGAAGAAGAAACGGCGTATACAAATCCGCTGCAAAGCTGATCAATTTTTTTTATTCTTTCATCGCTGGTTTCCGGTGTTACTAAAAAAATGAAATGCAGGTGATGTTGTTCAAACAGTTTTTTATACATGGTTTCATACTCGAACATCGGCAGGTCGGGCAGAATAACACCATCCACTCCGGCAGCAGCGGCATCGGCACAAAATTGTTCTATGCCATATTGCAATACGGGATTCATATAACCCATCAGCAATACCGGCAATGTATGGCCAATGCCACCTTCTGCAATGTTGTTACGCAGTTGCTGTAGTTGCTGAAACAAGACCTGCATGGTCATACCATTTTGCAGGGCAACAGAACTGCTGTGCTGTATCACTTCACCATCAGCAAGCGGGTCGCTGTACGGCATACCAATTTCAATAATGTCTGCACCGCCTTTCTGTAAAGCCTGCAATACTTCCATAGTGGATTGTACCTGCGGAAAGCCTGCGGTACAATACATATTCAATACCTGTTGTTTCTTTTTGCTGAATAAAGCATCTAACCTGTTCATGATTAAAATTTATCTGTAGGAACAATTGCTATTGTTTGATCGCCGAGTTTAATGTGATGATAAGCGGGTTTTGCATCAATGTCCAAAGTAATTTTGAACAATGCTGTTTGCTTTGTGGGTGTTTTAAAATTCACGAGTAGGCTGTCGCCATTGCGGGTGATGGTGTAATCTTTGGAATCAAAATCTTCATCCAGGCAATACATAAACTCATACCGTTCCCCGTTGATGTTGGAGTTCATTTTTATGGGTGGTTTATTACCGGTACAAGGCCCCATTTTCTCCACCTGCATAGATTGATTGATGAATGCATTACTGCAGGAACATATTCCCATTGCTGTAACAGTCAGTGCAATAAAAAATAGCTGTTTCATATTGTAATTCTTGTTTAAGATTATTATTAGATCCTTAACACCAGTTCAATCAGTGTTATCAGCGTTCTATCCTATAATCTGTATTACCGCAGCTGCGCAGATAATCTTTCATAAATCTGGCTCACAAAGGCACAGCGGCACAGAGAATATTCTTCGTTACTTTATTTACTTATATACTTTATTTACTTGTATACTTCTTAGAAACACGAATTAACTGATTAACCAACACCCTACTCCATCTCCTTCATATACGTTGCCAGGTCCTTATCTCCCCTTCCACTTAAACAAACCACCACCACATCATCTTTTTTAAATGTAATCTTATTGAGTGCGTACAAAGCATGAGCACTTTCCAATGCAGGAATAATGCCTTCCAGTTTGCTTAATTCAAAAGCAGCTTCCAGTGCTTCTTTATCTGTTGCGCTTAAAAATGTGCCGCGGCCGGTTTCAAATAAATGAGCGTGGAGCGGACCAATGCCGGGATAATCCAGTCCTGCGGAAATGCTGTGCGGCTCCACCACCTGTCCGTCTGCCGTTTGCATCAACAAACTTTTACTGCCGTGTAAAACACCGGGCTTGCCTAACTGTGTTGTAGCTGCACTCATACCACTGTTGATGCCGCAACCTGCTGCTTCAACAGCAATCAACCGAACGCTTTCTGCTTCTAAAAAATGATAGAATGCCCCCGCCGCATTACTACCCCCACCCACACACGCAAATACATAACCTGGATTTTCAAGGCCGGTTTTTTCCAATAATTGTTTCTTTATTTCTTCACTGATCACACTTTGAAATTTTGCCACCATATCAGGGTATGGATGCGGCCCCACCACGCTGCCAATGATATAGTGTGTATCAACAGGATTATTGATCCAGTCGCGGATGGCTTCGTTCGTTGCATCTTTCAATGTTTTGCTTCCGCTTGTTGCAGGTATTACTGTTGCGCCCAGCATTTTCATACGGGCTACGTTTGGTGCCTGCCGTTCAATATCTTTTTCTCCCATATACACAATGCACTGCAAACCTTTCAGTGCACAAACCGTTGCGGTGGCCACTCCATGCTGGCCGGCGCCGGTTTCTGCAATGATTCTCTTTTTGCCCAACCGTTCTGCCAATAAGATTTGCCCGATAGTATTATTGATTTTATGTGCACCGGTATGGCATAGATCTTCACGTTTTAAATAAATGGCAGCGCCATATTTGGCACTCAATCTTGAGGCATAGAATAACGGTGTGGGACGACCGACATAATCCTGCAGCAGCTGATGAAATTCTTTTTGAAATTGTTCATCCTGCATAATGCGCAAATATTCCTGCTGCAGCTGATGCACATTCGGGTACAACATCTCCGGAATGTATGCGCCTCCAAAATTGCCGTAATAACCGTGTTCGTTAACTGTGTATTGCATTGTTATTTTTTATCCCGCCCTGCGGAATTATTTTTTGTGAAACCAGCACATATAATACTATTGAACTGCATTGGCATCGTTCGCAGAACCCTGTGGGCACTCTTCAACTTTAAATCGTTATGCATCATTTTCCAATGTCGCCCCGATGGGTCTTTAATAACTATCAACTGTCATCTATCATCTCCCAACCATCAACATTCAACCATTTCACAGAACCCTGCGGGCAACTTTCAACCTCATTTCATCGCCTGCACAAACGCCAGTACTTTTGCCATATCTTTTACGCCGGGTTCTTTCTCAAACTGGCTGTTGATGTCTACACCGTAATAATCCGGGTGGCTGAATTTTTTCAGTTGTTTTGCATCATCCATTCCAATACCACCACTGATGAAAAATGGCTTTTCAATTTTGGCTTTCTTTAGAATGGCCCAGTCGAATTTTTGTCCTGTTCCGCCAGTGGCGCCATCGGTGGTTTTCGTATCAAAGAGATAATAATCACACACTGCATCATAATCTGCCACCAATTCATCAATATCAGTAGTGGTTGCGTCAACATTAAATACTTTGATCACTTCCACTTCGTTGCTCAGGTCTTCGCACATCTCCGGGCTTTCATCGCCGTGCAGTTGTACAATATCCAATCCATATTCATCAATAGCATCCAGCACATCAATCATTTCAGGATTTTTAAATACGCCTACTTTTTTCAAATCGAAGTCAGCATTTTTCACAGCTTCTTTGTCTAATTGTTCGCCAACATAACGTGGTGAATCTTTTACAAAAATCAATCCCGCAAATGGGATTTGCAAGCCGTCTAACTGCTGCAGTTGTTTGAATTGCGTAATACCGCAAACTTTAATATTCATACTTCATTTTAATTTTGGATAATGGATGATTCAATCAGTGTTACACCAGTATCATCTATCTTACTATATCCTGTTTACAATATTGTTACACCAGTTGCCTGGTAAATTGTTTGATCAGTTCTATATTTTTTACGCCGGGCATCGTTTCAAACCGGGTGCTGATGTCAATTGCAAACAATGCTTTTGCTTCGGGCAGTTGTACAAAATCATTTAAACGCTTTGCATCACCGGGGTCAATCATTCCGCTGAGAAAATAAGGTTTACCCACCACTACACCATGCAGTTTTTCCATGTTAAACTTTTTTCCTGTGCCACCATAACCCACGCCTTCTGTATCGAACATGAACATATCACAATAATCCATGTATTCCTGTATGCGCCACCCGATGTTATCCGACTCACTGAAACGAAATGCTTTTACCACCGAAATATAGTCTGCAATCTTTTCACAAAACTTTGGTGTTTCATCACCATGCAATTGAACCATGTGCAGGCGGCATTCATCCACCATTTGCAAAATCTCATCCACAGATGCATTTACAAACACGCCCACTTTGTTCAGCTTGTTTTCTTTTTTGATCTGGCTGGTGGTCATGTGGCGCAATACATAACGTGGCGATTTAGGATAAAAAATAAAACCGGCAAAGGACACACCCGCATCGGGCAATTGATGCAACTGTTCTTCCTGCGTAATGCCGCATACTTTTACTCTCATGTTGTTTGCTGTTTAAGCAGGGTGACAAAATCAGCAAATGCAATCGTTGGGTCGGGTTGTTTCATAAAGTTTTCTCCAATTAAAAAACCTTTGAAGCCCGCATTTCTGAAGGTACAAATTGTATCAATATGGTCAATACCGCTCTCTGCTATTTTCACTTTATCAGCCGGAATTTTTTTCCCCAATTCCAGCGACCTGTTGATATCTACCGTAAACGTCTTTAAATCCCTGTTGTTGATACCCACTAAATGAACAGCGTCACAAATATGTGCCAGTTCATCTTCTGTATGCAGTTCCAGCAATACCTCCAGTTGCAGGCTTTGTGCATAACGGGCAAGCGTTTCCACCCGCTGTGGCATTAAACATGCGGCAATCAGTAAAATCACATCTGCACCCATGGCACGGGCCTCGGTAATTTGGTATTCATCAATAATAAAATCCTTGCGCAAAATGGGAATATTATTTACCCGTGCTTTGATCAGATCGTCGGTACTGCCACCAAAGAAGTTGGTATCAGTAAGCACTGATAAACCACTGGCGCCATGTTTTGTATACGCACCGGTTACCTGCACCACATCTGCTGTTCCGTTAATAATGCCTTTTGATGGTGAGCGTCTTTTAAATTCTGCAATAATGCCCGTTTTATTTTCATCCAGTAAAAATTGTTTTAAAGACAAGGTGGTTCTTTTAAAACCTTCCTGCTGCAGCAGTAAAGATTCCGGCACCGCTGCTTTTGCAGCGCTTACTTCTTTATGTTTATGTGCGATGATGGTATCGAGAATGTTCATGACTGCACGCTGATTAATTGTTGTAATGATTGATATGCCTTACCACTTTCCAGGCTCTCCACCGCTGCATGATAACAATTTTCGTAACTGTTATATTTACCGGTACACTGCAATGCCATGGCGGAATTAGCGAGTACCACTGCATTCTGCGCCCAGGTGCCTTCACCTTTCAATATCTTTAAAAATATTTTTGCTGCATCTTCAACAGTGTTGCCGCCATAAATATCTTCTGCATTTACCATGCGTTTGCCTAAAGTTTCAGCACTGAAAATTTTTTCACCGGTATTGGTAATGACTTTAGTATCGCCTGTTAAAGAAATTTCATCGTATCCATCCAATGCATGAATGATGGTGAACGCATTGCCTGTGTGCTGCAGCAGGTAATTATAAATTCTTGCCATTTCCAAATTGTACACGCCCACCAATTGATATTTTGGAAAAGCAGGGTTCACCATTGGGCCCAGCATATTAAAAAATGTACGTACACCCAAATTTTTACGAATAGCACCTACTGCTTTTAGTGCAGGGTGAAACATGGGCGCATGCAGAAAACAAATTCCTGCTGCATCAATTTCCTGTTGCAGTTTGGCGGTATCGTTTTTAAATTGATACCCCAATTGCTCCATCACGTTACTGCTGCCGCTTACAGAAGTTGCCCCGTAGTTACCATGTTTGGCCACTTTGTTGCCCGTACCTGCCACAATAAAACAACTGAGTGTGGAAATGTTGAACGTGTTTTTTCCATCGCCGCCGGTGCCAACAATATCAATTACATCACCACCGTTGAGGTCAACACGCACACATAATTCCAGTAGTGCATCACGAAAGCCCTGCAATTCATCAATAGTGATGCTGCGCATGAGAAACACGGTGATGAATGCCGCAATTTCACTTTCATTATACATATTCTTCGATATATTCACCAGCACTTCCTCTGCCTGTGCACGGGAAAGTGTTTTATGTTCGAAGAGATAGTGGAGTATTTTTTTCATTGTACTGTCAGAACTATTTTTTTTATCACGAATTAAAACGAATTACACGAATTAACCAGTAAACACGAATTTTTACGAATTACACGAATTGACCAATTAACCAGTTAACCATTTAACCAATTCCTTATTATCTGCTCCCCATCCGGCGTTAACACACTTTCAGGATGAAACTGCACGCCCTGCACATCAAAAGTTTTATGCTGCAGCGCCATAATATAACCGTTGGCATCAGTAGCTGTCACTTCCAATTCACCAGGAAAACCATTATTATTTACTATCCAGCTGTGGTAACGACCAACTGGAATACTACCAGTTAAGCCCTCAAACAATTGCGGTTGATGCGTTAATTTTTCCGAAGCAACAATATCAATACCGGTAGCCACACCATGATACACAGTACTCAGGTTGGTTAATGTACCGCCAAAAGCCTCGCCAATGGCCTGGTGCCCCAAACATACGCCCAGTATAGATTTGGTGGGAGCATACTGTTTGATCAACGGTAATAGCAACCCTGCTTCCGATGGAATACCCGGCCCGGGTGATAAAATAATTTTATCATACGCCTGTACCGCATCCAATGCAATTTCATCGTTGCGGAATACATCCACTTTTTCATTGGTGATCTTTTCCACCAGGTGTACCAGGTTGTAAGTAAAAGAATCGTAGTTGTCGAATACTAATATTTTCATGTGTTCTTATCGTTGATTATTGAACATTGATTATTGATTATTGATTATTTGCAAAGAGCCCGGAACTTTCAACCATCAACTTACAACCTTCAGCTGTAAACATTTAGCTCATTATATTTCCTGCGCCAGCACAATGGCCTGTTTTAATGCATTTAATTTATTGTTCACTTCCTGCAATTCACTTTCGGGTTTACTTGCAGCCACTACTCCTGCCCCGGCCTGGTACACCAATGTATTATCCCGGCTTAAAAAGGTTCTGATCATGATGGCATGATTTACAGTGCCGTTAAAACCAATGATCCCGATTGCCCCGCCGTAATATCCCCGCGCCGTGGGTTCATAAGCATCTATCAGCTGCATGGCTTTGAATTTAGGTGCGCCGCTTAACGTTCCGGCAGGGAATGTAGTGGCCATTAATCCAAATGGATTTGATTCCGGTGTAACCGTTCCTGTTACTTCGCTCACCAAATGGATCACATGACTATAGTAGTTGATTTTTTTGTATTGCGTTACTTCAACATGGTGGCACATGCGGCTGAGATCATTGCGGGCAAGATCCACCAGCATCACATGCTCTGCATTTTCCTTTTCATCTGCTTCCAGTGCTTTGGCAAGCGCCTGGTCTGTTTCATCATCTCCTGTTCTTTTAAAGGTTCCGGCTATGGGATGTACAATGGCTGTATTGTTCTGAACAATTAACTGGCTTTCCGGGGATGAGCCCATGAGTTTATAATCTCCATAGTCAAAATAAAATAAATAAGGCGAAGGGTTGATGCTGCGCAATGCCCGGTACACATTGAACTCATCGCCAGTGAAACGTTGTTCAAAACGGCGGCTTAATACAATCTGGAATACATCACCACGCAAACAACTGCTGATTCCTTTTCTTACCATTTCCATATACGCTTCGTTGGTAAGGTTAGATGTTTCTTCCCCTGCCGCTTTAAAAGGAAATGCCGGTACATCCCTGCTCCTGATGAGGCTTTCCACCACAGGCAATTCACTTTCTATCCCTTTAATTACATTCTCACAAATGAACAGTTCATCTTTAAAATGATTAATAACGATCACGTATTGATACAACCGGTAACGCATTAACGGTATAGCCTCTTTAGCAGCCGGCTGTTCCTTATGTAATGTAATGGAATCGAAAAACTGTACTGCATCAAAGGAAGTATAACCAAATAATGCCTGTGCCATTGCCACCTGTTTTGTTGCAGCAGGTATTATTTCAAAGTAATTCATGAAATCGCCGCACAATGCCGGTACTGCAGCTGTGTTTTGAATGGCCTGCCGTTCGGGTTTCATTCCCGGTAATTTAAATTCCATATACTGCGTATTGGAAATTTCTATACCGGCAATAGCATTGATGCCAATAAAAGAATAGCTGTTCTCTCCAGCGTGAAAATCTGTACTCTCCAGCAGAATGGTATCACGGAAACGGTCACGCAACCGCAGGTAAATGCCCACCGGTGTGTACACATCAGCAAGGAGTTTTTTAAATGTTGTTTCGATTGTAATGCGCTTCATATAATGAAATTAAAAAACCCGGCAACTTGTGCCGGGTTCAACTATGTATAAACGTATAACAATAGCAATGTGGCACAATCAACCGATTATGCTCCACCACCAATTTTTGTTATATGAACTATGTTTTGTCATTTGTAGTGCAAATATGGAGTCAAAATTTTAATTGGGCAAATTTTTTTACAGGTGTACCTTTAATAAAATCATCTTCCCATGAATATTATTGTTTTTGGCGCTACTGGTATGGTGGGCAAACAACTGGTACAACAGGCTTTGCTGAACGGAGATTCCGTTAAAGCATTTGGCAGAAATGTGTTTACTGAATTTGATACCAAAACCAGTAACCTTGAACTGATCAAAGGCGCTTTGTTTGACGAAGGCGAAGTACTGGCTGCTTTAAAAGGTACCGATGCGGTGGTTTCTGCAATAGGCGGTGGGTTTGATGGTGTGGATAAAACCCGTACGCTCGGTATAAAAAATATTATTGCGCAAATGAAAAAAGCCGGTATAAAAAGAATTATTGCTGTTGGCGGTGCCGGTGTATTGAATGCAGGCGAACATACTTTGCTGGCAGATACAGAAAATTTCCCCAAAGAATTTGTACCTGTCAGTAAAGAACATGAACAGGCTTATTGGTATTTGAAAGAAAGCGGCCTGGACTGGACTTTTGTGTGCCCTCCCGTAATTAAAGCTCATAAAGCCACCGGTTCTTTTCATACCAAAGCCAATTATCTTCCTGAGCCCAATAACAATGTGATATATTCGGGGGATCTGGCTTTATTTATGTTAGCTGAAATTAAACAGAATGAATTTGTACGGGAAAGAGTAGGTATTTCCAATTGAACATGGTAACTGGGCATTGATTATTTCCTAAAATATTTTGCAATAAAAAACAAAAGAGGGATTCCATGGTTGAATCCCTCTTTTTGTTGTGCTTGTTGGATGAGAAATATTTCTAAACGCCTTAAGCACTTATTGATGCAGCACAATTGTGCCCACTTGTGTATCCTGGTGCTGTACAACCGTCACGTTGCTGATGGTTGAGTCTTTATATCCGTTTGCTCCTTTTATCAGTACACTGTAGGTTCCTGCTTTCAAACCACGGATCTTGAATTCTCCCTGGTCGAACGGTAACGCATAGCCGGTATCTGTTGCATTGTAAGCCTGGATCAAACCAAATGAGTGCACCGGCCTTACCTTTCCTTCTATTTCGCCAAAACTGTGCAGACTGAATGGTTTCAGTACAGGTTTCAGCCAGTACTGTCCGCCGATATAAAAAATAGAATGTTGTAAATCGAAATCGAGATATAACTGGAAGTTGTTGGAAGTTAATGAGTCCAGGTGCTGACGGAGAATATTCACATACACAAAGTTCTGGTTATTGATCAGGTGCAGCGGATGAATTACACTGTCTGCCATTACGCTGTTATTGGTGCCCAGTGTTAATTTGATACGTAAAATTTTACCGTTAATAGTGAAACCACTGGCCAGTAAAGTATCTAAACCATTACGCAGTTTCAGCAGGTCGTAAACACCGGGATTAATGTTGAGCGTATCCCAAATTTCGCAATTGCTGTGGTGTTGATCATGATCATCATCGCAACCGGGTTGGTCGTGATCGTCATCTCCATTACGATGACAGGTATCCACTTTCACAGCTATTTGTTGAATATCAATCAGTACTTGTTGATAATCGGTAGGGCCATCCGCCAGGTAAACCGATACTTTTTGCTGGCCTGCCGGAATGTTATCACCTGCAGCAGAGGTTTCTTTCTGGCACGAATAAAAAAACAGGCAGATTGCAACAACAGCAATGCCGCCCAGCCACAGGGATCCTGAATTTGGTTTCATAACTTTTCTTTTTTACAGTGATTGATTTTAATAATAAGAAAAAGTATAATTCTTCTATAGTGAGGATTTTATTTGTTGTTTTCAAAAAAAGTGCCAACCTAAAAAAATGTGCATAACCTTTTATACACATGATACTGTTGATGTGGAAATCGTTGGCTGATGAAAATGGATTAACCCCCGGTTAACAGATGTAAATTACCGGATGAGGACCAGCGTGCCTTTCATATCGGCAAAGTCTGGTATATTAAAATGTATGGAATATACATAAGTGCCTGCTTCGGCAGGTTCATTTTTATAAGTACCGTCCCAGTCAACGGTACCGCCACGGTTGTAGTACACCAGCCTGCCCCACCGGTCGTACACACTAACAGCTGCGTCTAACCCGGGATCCAGGAAAGGAATGCGCCAGTGGTCATTTTTCCCATCATTATTGGGTGTAAATGCATTGGGCACAAAAATACCCGCCACTACTTTTATGCTCATTACATCGCTTGCTGTACAACCATAAGCCGACTCTGCATTTAGTGCATACGTAATATCTACAGGTGGTGTGGCTACTGCATTGAGTAAATGATAATCGCTGAGGTATGCCGGGGGATCCCAGTAATACGTGGGTTGTTCCCCACTCACACTGCCATTCAATGTAATGGTCTTTCCTGCATACAGCACCCGGTTAGTACCTGCATCCACCAGTGGTTTGCCATGCACATTAATAGCCACAATATTGGAACCGATACGGCAGGCGGCAATGCCCAGTGCTGACTGTTCTGCAACCGTTAAACGGTACCAATATGCGCCGGCGCCGGTAGATGCCCTAATATAAGTAAAGGTTGTAGCACCGGCAATATCCTTCCATGTTGCACCGGAATCTGTACTTACCTGCCATTGATAAGCCGGGCTCGCATAAGTACCGCCTGTTACAGCTGTATTTAGTGTATACGTTGTAGTAATTCCTTCACAAATATTGACAGTATCAGTATTGTTTTGTATGGAAGAAGTCAGTTTAATGGAGCCGCATGGCCGGAAGGTAATATCATCCAGGGCAAGGTCATTACCATTACCGCCGGGTGCGTTATTGGTCATACGCAGTACAATGGGGGTATTGGTTGCCGGTGTGGTAAAGAAAAAGCCGTATTGCCGCCAGATGGGTGTGGGTGTTTCCAGTATATCGCCGGTGGAATACTGCTGCAGTACCGTTCCTGTTGATGTTTCGATGGTAAAAGTAATATTCGGCCTGATACCGCTGAAGTTGAGCACATTCATGATCCATGCTGCAAACTCATACGTTGTGTTGGGGCAAAGATTATCAACGTTTGTTTTCACAAAATCTCCCGGCGTTAAGGATGCATTCACCAGCATAAAATTGCCGCCATTGCCGGTATGGTCTGCGGTAATGGTATGCCAGTGGTTACCAAAACATCCCGCAGTCTGATTGGTAATAGTATAGTAACCATCGTTGGGGCAGGTGGAACTGGTGTAAGTATAAGCGTCAGTTGCAAAACCACCATTGCTGGCACCGCTGCCAAATGTGATGTTTACCACGGGATCGCCTAAGCTGCCATTGCATAATTGCGCCATCGTTATTGCAGGTGCAAAAACAATCAGCAGCAAAGCAAAAGTCCATTTCAGGGCGGGCAGCATCCGGGTTTATTTAAGATGATAAAATTACTTCATTTTGTTGATGAAATTTCTTTAAGATGATGGAAACACAGATGACGCTGATGCGACGGATAGGTACAGAACTATCCCTCCATGCCTTTGTGCCACTGTGAGAAAATCCCTCTGCGGCCTCTGCCCCTCTGCGTGCAACAAAATAGAACACAGATGACACTGATAACACTTGTGAGCACTGAAATATCCCTCCGTGCCTTTGTGCCACTGTGAGAAAATTCCTCTGCTCCTTTGCGTGCCTCCCTCCGTTTTGAAAAAATATTCTTTACATTTAATCAGCAAACTTTACCATTTGTTACCAGTTAAAATCGTAGTGGTGAAAAGATACTTCATTCCTGCATTGATTGTGTTAGCTTTTATTGCCTGCCGGTCTTCTTACAAAACGGTGATTCACTGCAGTGATGAAAATGCACTGCGTATAACCGGCAGCAACTTTTACCAAACCGTAGCTTCATGGCAATGGAAAGCCAGGGATTCTTTTGCAGTGGAAGAAATACTGAAAGGCAATATACCTGGTTTCATGAAAAAATTTGCACCGGTGGAAACCAGTTTTACAGACAGTACCGGACAAACACATCACGCTACCTTTTATGTAACACCCGACTATCTTTGCATCGGCACCAATGACGATTGGGCAAGAATTCCCCTCACCCCTATGGCGGCACAAAAAATTGCTGACAGCTTCAGTTGTTTCTTACCAACAAAATTTATGGTGGACGCAATCTATCAACAGGCAAAAGTAAAACTGGCACCGGTGCCTATGTATGCGTTCCGCGACAGCAGTGTTACCATGTGGCAGCACCACCTCATCATTGAAGGACAGCGCAAAGGACGAAAAGGCCTGATCGCAGGAATCAAAAAAGATGTGGTCATCTCCGGAAAAATTTCAAGAGATGCCAAGCCCAACCGCGTAGCCATTTATGGCTGGCATCAGCCGGATGGTAAACCCATTCAGCCTTTATATACCGGGCATGTAAACTGGTATGCAGATTATAGCCACGGCATTCGCCTGGTGTACAGAACAATTATTGTTGATGGCAAAAAAATGGATTATATGGATATACTCAAACATCCGCTTCTCCATCAGTTGTTATGCAATGAAGAATGGTGTGATTGTTTTGGATATAAATATTAATTATCTTGTCTGCACCTAAAACGCATGCCATGAAAAAATTGCTTCCCATCGCTGTTCTGTTTATCACTTCAGCAATATCAGCGCAGGTTAAACCCAGTGAAGTAAGTTGTGTATACATCACTACCACCAACCTGGATTCATCTGTTGCCGTATATGAAAAACTGGGTTTCAGCAAAACGGCTTCCAATACATTTCCCAGTCCATGGGTGCAGGTGAGCGATGGCAGTGTAATGATCATGATGCGTAAAGATGATACACCGTATATCGGGTTAACCTATTATGTGGATGATATTGAAGCCGTAGCGGAACAACTGGAAAAAGACAGTATCGTTTTCACACAAAAACCAAAGGCAGGTGATTTAATTAAACGGTATTATTTTAAAAGCCCCGATGGTTTCAATATCATGCTGGCCGCTAATATTGGGGGCTTTAAAGCGCCGCATGGCCCCACATTACTCACAATGCAACCGGCAGATTTCTCCAAAGAAGAAAAATTTCCCAATAAACTTTGCGGTGCTTTCGGTGAGTTTGCACAACCGGTGAAAGACCTTACTGCTTCCATTAATTTTTGGAAGAAGTTGGGTTTTATTTCCAAATCCCTCACACAAACGCCTTACCCTTATGCCATACTCAGCGATGGCAATATGATTATTGGCCTGCATCAAACAAAAAATTTTGATTATCCTGCCATCACGTATTTTGGTTTGCATACCGCAACACATATTCAGCAATTAAAAGAAAAAGGGTTAACTGCTTTTTCTGAAATGCAGGGAAAAAATAATGCAGTACTGAAAACCTGGGAAGGCCAGCATGTTTTTATTTTTTCATTGGGAATGTAATTGATTGCTGTCTGAAACCTGCAATTATAAAAGCTGTCAGCCTGAGCCTGTCGAAAGCAGCTTATGCGTCCAACCCGTTTATCAATGTAAGGCGCCCGACGATCCAAAGACGTCAGAACGGTTCATAACCGCCAGACGTCTTATAAAACCATCTTAAACTATTTTGTATTGGGCCTTGCCGACATATAAAACACCAGCTTTCCGCCATTCATAATTTCTTCATGCGTAATGTAACGCCTGTTCAATGGCTGGCCATTCAGCAATACTTTTTTTACGTACACATTTTTATCGCTTTGATCAATGGCTTCCACTGAAAATGTTTTTCCATTTTCCAGTTGCACCGTTGCGGTTTTAACCGCCGGGCTTCCCAGCCAATATTGATCAGATGCCGGTGCCACAGGATAAAAACCCAGCGCACTGAAAATATACCAGGCGCTCATCTGCCCGCAATCATCATTACCACCCAAACCGGCAGCACCACTATGGTATTGATTTTTTAAGATCATCCGTACCCGTTCCTGTGTTTTCCATGGTGCATCTGTCCAGTTGTATAAATAAGCCACATGATGTGCAGGTTCATTGCCATGTACATAATTACCAATGATGCCGTCACGGGTAATGTCTTCCGTTTCGGCAAAAAATTCATCAGGTAATTGCATCGTAAATAAAGAATCGAGGTGTGCCGTAAATTTTTTCTTGCCGCCCATGGCTTCAATCATCGCTGCAGGATCATGCGGTACAAACAAACTGAAGTTCCAGGCATTGCCTTCAATAAAACCCTGTCCGTCTGTTTTCAGTACATCAAATTCTTTTTTGAATGTACCATCGCTCAATCGCGGACGCATAAAGCCAATGGATGGGTCAAAAACATTTTTCCAGTTTTGCGAACGTTTGATGAATTCATCATAAATATCTTTTTTGCCGAGATGCTGAGCCAACTGTGCAATCGCCCAGTCATCATACGCATATTCCAAAGTGGTGGAAACGGAAACACCATTTTTATCCTGCGGAATATATCCTTTGTCAATATACAAACCGATGCCTTCATAACTGCGTTGCCTTGCCGTGGTAACGCATGCCTGCAATGCTTTTTCTGCTTCTGCCACAGGCATGGTGCCTTTTATAAAAGCTTCTGCAATCACCGATGCGCTGTGGTAACCACTCATGCACCAGTTGTCGTTGGCATAATGCGACCAGATGGGCAGCATGTGCAATACACTCTGATCGAAATGCGCTAACATCGAACGCACCATGTCTGCGTTGCGTGTGGGATGAATGATATTCTGCAACGGATGAAAGGCACGGTACGTATCCCATAAAGAAAATGAAGTATAGTTGGTAAATCCATCTGCATGATGCACATTCTGATCCAGCCCTTTGTATTCACCGTTTACATCCATATACACAGTAGGCATTAATGCAGCGTGATACATGGAGGTATAAAAGTTGATCATGTCTTCTTCACTTCCTGCGGTAATGCTGATCTTGTTCAGCTCTTTATTCCATGCCTGTTGCGCTTCATTTTTGGTGCGTTCAAAATCCCAGTGCGGAATTTCAGTGCTCATATTTTCCAGCGCATTCGCCGTACTTACAGGTGATAATGCAAACTTGATTTTGATCTTTTCATTTTCAGCCGTTTTAAAATCAAAATATAACCGCAGTTGTTTGCCTGCCAGGTCCGGAAAATTTTTAGATTGATTGAACTTGCCCCAGAAGCCGCGGTACGGCTGCCTTTTGGAAAAATCTTTACAACCATAATTGATGAAAGGTTTTGAAAAAGCCATCGCAAAATAAACCGTACGGGTTCTGCCCCATCCGTTCGTTTGGCGATAGCCGGTAACCAGCGTATCATTTTCCACCCGAACAAAAGTCCACACATCTTTATCATCATAATTATAAATGCCCGACATCATATCAAGAATGATATGCGCCTGGTCAGTTTGCGGGAAAGTATATTGATGAAAACCGGTTCGTGTTGTGGCAGTCAGTTCTGCAGTCACATTCGGTTCATCTAATTTTACTTTGTAATAACCGGGTTCTGCAATTTCATTATCGTGAGAAAACGTTGAGCGGAAACCGTTTTCAGGATGATCTGCCGTACCGGGATTTAATTGCAATGCACCTGTTGTGGGCATGATCAAAAAATCACCAAGGTCTGAATGCCCGGTACCGCTGAAATGTGTATGGCTGAAACCTGCAATCGTTTTATCGCTGTATTGATAACCGGCGCAGTATTGATACACTGCGGGATTGTATTTACCATTGAATTCATAGGGAATAGTATCAGTATCCGGGCTTAGCTGTACAGCACCAAATGGCACTGTGGCACCAGGAAAAGTATGGCCCATTTTGGCAGTACCAATAATTGGTTTTGCATATTGAATAAGGTTAGGCAATTGCTGTGCGTAAACAGTGGCTGTGTTTATGAAGATTAACACCAAAACGATTTTCCGGAAATTACAATACATAGTGAATGATAAGGAAGTGTTAGAATGAATGTAAAATGAGTGGCAAAATTAGGTACTAATCATCAGAATGAACGGCATCAAAAAAAATAGCAGTATCCTGATTTGAAACTTTATAAGAATAAAAGATGCCGGGTTGAGCGTGTTTATCCTGTGAGGCGAAACCGGGTTGATCATTGCAATACCCGCCTTCGCTAAACTCAGGCTGACAACTTTTATTATTTGAAGACCATCAATCTTCAACCCTGAAGTTTGTCATTCTTGACAGCTTTTAAAATAATGAAAGGCATCACCAAAAAATTATAGTAAGCCCGGTAAATTATTTTTACATTGCATATAAAGCCAGCAGTAGTAAAGCCATGAAAATAAAAAACCTGTTGCAGTTGTATGAAATGCTGCCGGATGAAGAGCGCATTATTACCGATGTATTGCGGCAAATTATTACTGATACACTTCCTCCTTATTGTAAAGAAAAAATTTCTTACAACGTGCCTTTCTTTTATGGCAACAGAAGCATTTGTTTGGTCTGGCCTGCCTCCGTGCCGCGTGGCGGTATTAAAAAAGGCGTATTGCTGGGCTTTTGGTATGGTAACCGTTTGAAAGATAAAGACGGTTATTTAATGCACGGCACCAACAAACAAATCTATTATAAAATATTTTATAGTGCGGATGACATTGAAGAACAGCCATTGATCAAAATATTAAAAGAAGCGGCTGCACTGGATGGGCAGATGAAAAAGAAATAGTTCATCGGTATGCAGTAATTTGGGCGTAATAGTCTTCAAATTAAAAAGCTGTCAGGCTGAGCCAGTCGAAGCCGGGTTATAATATGATTACAGCCAGTACAGGAACAGTACTTAAAACGCTTAACTAAATTTCATTAATGGTTTATCAATAAAAAGTAATTTGCTGATTGATCATCTTCAAATTAAAAAGCTGTCAGGCTGAGCCCGTCGAAGCCGGGTTATAGTATGATTTCAGCCAGTACAGGAACAGTACTTAAAATTCTTAACTGCATTTCATTGAAATAATTTTTTAGGTTGTATGCAATCATCACCAGTATTACAAAACGTAAACAAACATATTCAACTGACTGAAGATGAGGTGATGTATTTTCTATCCTTATTACACCAACAGGTGGTTCCTAAAAAACATTTTTTATTGAAAGAAGGATGCGCCTGTAACCAATTGTATTTTGTTGAATCCGGAACGCTGCGGGCATATTACCTGGACAGGAATGGTAAAGAATCTACGATCATGTTTGCAGTAAATGATTGGTGGATCACGGATATGTATTGCTTCATCAACCGCCTGCCTGCCATGCTGCATATTGAAACGCTGGAATCAGCCAGTATTCAACAACTGTCACGTGATGGTTTTGATGCGCTTTGTTCACGTATTCCCAAATTTGAGCGGTTCTTCCGTATCATCATGCAGAATGCTTATACGAGGGAACAACTGAGAGTGATACAGAATCTCTCGCTGAGTGCAGAGGAACGCTATGATCAGTTCGTGGCCAAATATCCGCAAATTGTACAGCAGGTTACACAAAAACAAATTGCTTCTTACCTTGGCATTACGCCGGAATTTTTAAGCAGCATCAGGGCGGCACGGGCTAAAAAATAAATTTCTTAACCTACCTTAAGTATTTCTCCGGCCTCATCACTTTTCTTTGTAAAAAAAATTATTATGCTTGTATTGATTGCCGGCCCTTACCGCAGTGGCACTAATGATGATCCTGTATTGATGAAACAAAACCTCGACAGGCTGGAAGCGGTTGCATTGCCTTTGTTCCGCCTGGGGCATGTACCCGTAATTGGCGAATGGCTCGCCCTGCCTTTATTGAAATTAGCAGGCTCGCCACAACCCGGCGATGCCGCTTATGAAGCAATTCTCTACCCCACCGCACACCGGTTATTGCGCAAATGCGACGCCGTATTGCGTTTGGAAGGCGCTTCCAAAGGTGCTGATGAAGACGTACGCATCGCCACATCGCTCGGCTTAAAAGTTTATTATCGTATAGAAGATGTGCCCCATGCAGAATGACCGTATAAAAAATATGCGTACCGATATGCTTTCCGGCAACTGGTACAAACTCTATAAAGTAACTTTCGATTACCTGAAACAAAACGGGCAATGGCAAACCCATAGCCGGGAAGCGTATGATCGCGGTAATGGTGCAGCCATATTGTTGTACCATAAATCCGCACAAACAGTTATACTTACCCAACAGTTTCGTTTGCCCACTTTTATTAATGGCAACAATAACGGTATGCTGGTTGAAGTCTGTGCAGGATTACTGGATAAAGACAATCCTGAAGATTGCATTAAAAGAGAAACTGAAGAAGAAACGGGCTATACGATTACTGAGGTACAAAAAGTTTTTGAAGCGTATATGTCGCCCGGTTCGGTTACAGAGAAACTGTATTTTTTTATTGCAGCATACGACCATTCAATGAAAACCCAGGCCGGGGGCGGCGTGGCAGATGAGCAGGAAGATATTGAACTGCTGGAATTACCTTTTAAAGAGGCAGTCGCTATGATGGAATCAGGTATTATTGAAGATGCCAAAACCATTATGCTGCTGCAATACCTGCAACTGCACCCGGTTTGGTAAGCCTGTGCAGGCGTTAAGACGGTTCATAACCGTCAGATGCCTTTGAAGACTTGGGAAACCCGGTAAGCGATTCAACCATTTTAACAAATCAGCTCAACTCCGTTTGCAACGCTGGCATAATTTTTTCCATCTTTGCTGTAAACAGTTTGATTTGAAAACATTTTTACTCCTGTTGCTTACCATCTTCAGCTTTACAGTAAAAGCACAGCATGTAGACAGTATCTACGTGCATTTATATACCGACAGCCTGAAAAAAGGCACGTACAATTATATCAATATTGATGGCTTGCTCAGCAATGGCCGTTACCTTCCGTTAGACAGTTCGCAAATACAGTTCAGCGCATCAGCAGGAAAATTCTATGGCAATACACTATTCATTGATAAAAATTTTGCAGAGGAAAAAGTAAACATCAAAGTGGTACTGAAAGCCAATCCTGCATTGTACAAAGAATTTGTGATGTATATTAAGAAAAAAGCCGATGACGAAAACCTGAAATCTGTTGAAGAAATCATGAGCCAGCCTGCACCTCGGGGGAAAAGAAAAGGTGGATAGGATCTTGGATTAGTTTAGTTAATTGGTTAATTAGTGTAATTCGTAAAAATTCGTGCTGCCAGATTAATTGGCTAATTCGTGTAATTGATTTTGTAATTCGTGATTCCGCAAGTATAAAAGTAAATAAAGCATATAGGTATATAAGTATATAAAGCATTGAAGCGCTTGCTTTCCGTCTTACCATCTTCCCGGCAGAAAAAAATGCGAAGCATTCTATGTTTCTCTGTGCCTTTGTGCCGCTGTGAGCAAAAATTTATGCGCAGCATCATCTGCGGCAATAGAACACAGATAACACTGATTGAATTTATTTGCACAGATATATTAAACTATATAAATAACAATGCCGGAAAATATTTCCGGCATTATCATTATCGAGAAAAATTAATTTGTTTTTACCTTATGCAAATTTCTTCGCATCTTCTAAAAACTGCGCCAACCCATTATCCGTTAACGGATGTTTCAGTAAACCTAAGATAGATGCTAACGGACAGGTGCAAACATCAGCACCCGCTTCAGCACATTTAATAATGTGATTAGGGTTACGGATAGAAGCAGCAAGGATTTCTGTTTTATAACCCTGTATACTGAATATCTGGCGCAATTGATGAATCAGATCCATACCATCCCAACCCGTATCATCAATTCGTCCAATAAAAGGAGATACATAAGTGGCCCCGGCTTTTGCCGCAAGAATAGCCTGCCCGGCAGAGAAAATTAATGTGCAGTTGGTCCTGATGCCATTGTCAGAAAACCATTTGATGGCTTTAATACCATCTTTAATCATCGGCACTTTCACCACAATATTGGGATGTATAGCAGCCAGTTTTTTACCTTCTTCCACAATACCATCAAAATCGGTAGCTACCACTTCAGCACTGATATCGCCATCCACCATTTCACAAATGGCTTTGTAATGCGCCATTACCGCTTCCGCACCTTTAATTCCTTCTTTAGCCATTAATGAAGGATTGGTGGTAACACCATCCAGGATACCTAAATCGTTGGCTTCCTTGATTTGTGCCAGGTTAGCCGTGTCTATAAAAAATTTCATTGCAGACAATATATTTAGTGAAGGAAAAAAATAAAAAAGGCAAGTTACTTACATCGCACCGCTCAACCACCTACCCTTGCTGCCTTCCGGCCCTGGGGGAGTTCAGCAGGAGCTGGCCGTATAAGACTTGCCGCCGCAAATGTAAGACGGTTTCATCAATATTCCATACGGAATTCAAAAATATAGGTTGTAAAAAAATTGCATCAACATACTGCAATATTGCATGTAATAATGTGAGGTTTTGCTGCAACAAATCTGTTACTGTTAAAAACTTACCCCTGCAGTAGCTACACGTGAGCTGATCCTCGACACGCCAATCAATTGATCACTGCGGTCGGTAAATCCTTTATAATACATGAGTATAGTGTAGGTGTTCTGTGTTTCCCAGTAATTGCCTTCAAGGTCTGTTCGTTGCGTTGGGTCGTTTTTATCTACAGCAATATAAGTGTAATTGTAATACCCCTGCTTTAAAAAAGCAGTGCCTTCATAAACGCCTTTTGCCGCATTAAACACCATTCTTGTTTTATCATTAAACGCATAATCAGTTAACTGGCCGGCTAAATAAATATCTTTGCCCGGCATTGGTTTGCCATCTGGTGTAACAAAGGTAAAATGCACCGTGGCAAAATCGCCCTGCCAGTAAGGGTTGATGTTGTTATACGTTTCTATTGAAAACATGCCATCCAGGTCGCGGTAATAAATATACCGTTCAGCACTGCGGTCATGATCGGGTTTTACATACACATCGGTGGCTGTTTTGCCATAGTGTGCACTGTCTACCCTGTCGCTTTGCAGTCTGAAATCCCGCAGGTCTAACCAGCGCCATTCTTTACCTGCGGGAAACAGGCAATTATTTTCTGAACTGTATTCCAGCGAATTGCCGCGTACAAATGTTGGCGCAATATCTCTTAAAGCATTATCCCAGCGGTTATTTTGGAGTATCACCGCTTTCACCTGCTGCGCTGCGCTAAAAGCATTGGTGCCGGTAATGTTTGCAGTGAACTGAATTTTTTGATGCGTATTGAAATACTGCGGTGCAAACGGCTGCACCACTTTTGCTGCAATGGCAGCTTTGGAATCCACCACCAGCACACGCCTTGTAAAAGCCAGTAGCGAGGTATCCCCATTTAAATACACTTTCAGCATGTAGTTTCCGGATAATGTAATCGTGGTGCTTTTATCCGGTATCATGGCCTGGTAGTGCGTATAGCGGGTATAAGCAATGGATGAATAACGGTTGGTGGTAATCATTTGCTGCGTAAACCCTTTCAGGTACATGAAAGGGTTCAGGTCAACCGGTTTCCAGTTGTAATCGCAGAGTTGAAAAGTATAATAATAAGATTTGATATTCGCATCCAGGTCATCAAAATCCAGTTCTAATTGGTCGCTGCTGTTCAGGTTCAGTACGGGCAGCGAAAACTGGTCGCCATACACATTCAGCCGCACACACTTGATATTGTTTTTATAAATCATTTCAGGCTCCTGCGCATGCACATGCGGCATGCCTGTCAGCAAACAGGAAACAATCAATAATAAAATGGTAAAACGGTTGTAATAAAAATGAGTTGCAGGTTTGCAGGCATTAACTTTTAGCATGTGGCGACTGTTCGTTACAATTAAATAAATACATTTGTAAGATACCAAAAGTATGCCATTTGAACGTATCTGTTTTTATAGCGAAACGAATAGCTTTTAACAGGGAAAAAACTTTTTCCCGCTTTATCATACGCCTTGCAGTAACCGCTACCGCCATCAGCGTTGCTGTAATGATTGTGGCCATAAGTTTTGTAAACGGTTTTGAAAATGTAATCAGCGATAAAGTGTTCAGTTTCTGGGGGCACATCCGGGTACAGCAGGACAGGGATAATAAAGGCAATATTGGAGAAGAATATCCCATTACGCAAAATGATACAGTTGAAAGAAACCTGCGCAAGGTTCCTGAAATTAAAAGTGTGGAGCGTTTTGCCACCAAAACAGCGATGCTGCGCCATGGTTCAGATATAGAAAGTGTGATACTGAAAGGCATTGACTCCAGTTTTGATTACACCCGCATGAACAGCCTTTTAAAAAAAGGCAGATGGATTCATCGTACCGACAGCAGTTACAGCCAGGAAATCGTATTGTCTGAATTTACGGCCAACCAGCTGAACTTAAATATTAATGACACCTTCCTCGTTACTTTCATTACTGGTGCTGATTTATCCAGCGCTATGACACGGCAAAGAAAATGTGTACTCACCGGTATCTATAAAACTTCTATTGAAGATTACGACAAGCGTTTTGCCATTTGTGATATCAACCTCATCCGCCGCCTCAACAATTGGGAAAGCAACTGGATTGGCGGTTATGAAATCTATTTAAAAGATTATAAAAAAATGGACGCTGTGAACGCAGCCATTTATGATGTAAGCGTATTGCCACAGGAATGGTACAGCAAAACGATCAAAGAGATCAACCCCGGCATTTTTGACTGGCTGGAATTACAGGAAAAAAATAAAAATATTTTGTTGGGCATCATGGTTGTGATTGCAGTGGTTAACCTCATTACCTGCCTGTTAATTTTAGTATTGGAAAGAACCCGTATGACGGGCATTTTAAAAGCCGTTGGCTCCGGCAACTGGACTTTGCAACAAATCTTTTTATACAACACTGGCTTCATTGCCATCACCGGTATTATTATTGGTGCTGCCTTCGGGCTATTCCTTTGCTGGCTGCAGGAAAGCACCGGTTTTATTAAATTAGATGAAGAAGCCTATTATATGAGCCGTGCGCATGTTGATGTGGTATGGTGGCAGGTGTTGATGGTTTGCGGCGGCACACTCGCCATTTGCATGGCCACGTTGCTCATCCCCACTTTACTCATCAGGAAAATACAGCCGGTGAAGGCGATACAGTTCAGGTAGAATGGTTAACTGGGTGATTGGTCAATTAGTTAATTGGTTAATTATGCCTGCAATTTGCTTATTCTCAGTTACCGGCCTCTCATATATTTAACTGCTGTACTAGTTTGTTTTTTTATTTGCAGAATATTTCGTTTATCCGTTTTAGATATAAACAAGTAAGCGACATGGAATACACTTTAGAGAAACTGGATGTGTACCAACTTTCCGAAACATTTTCTGATACAATATGGTACCTGGTAGAAGGATGGAATTATTTTCAAAAAGGCACTATTGGAAAACAAATTGTTCGATCGGCAGATTCAGTATCTGTAAATATTGCTGAAGGATATGGAAGATTTTTTTATAAAGAAAGCAAACAATTTTATTATTACTCCAGGGCATCATTACTGGAGACAAAATCCTGGTTGATAAAATGTAAAAGAAGAAAAGTTATTGCTGATGATTTGGCAGAAAAACTAATTGCCGAATCCGAGAAAATACTGATAAAGCTTAATGCCTGCATAAAGTTTATTTCAAATTCCAATAAACACAACCCTAAATAATTCAACTGAAAATTAAATCCAAATTTCTAACACAAAATAACCCTCCATACACCCAAACCAACCAATCAACCAATTGACAAATTAACCAATTAACAATCTCCCACCACCCCAGCCAATATTATCCCCGTTGCCACAGCAGCATTAAGCGATTCAGCATGCCCAATCCTTTCAATAGTAATCTTCTCATCTGCCATACGCATCACTGCATCGCTGATGCCCTTGCCTTCATTACCAATGATGACAATGCCTTCTTTCAGTGTGCCCATCTTTTTAATACCGGTACCATCTAACGCTGCGGCATACCGCTTTACATTATTGTTTTGATGCAGCCATTCCTCCAGGCTGGTATATAAAATATTTACCCTTGCCAAACTGCCCATGGTACTTTGTACTACTTTTGGGTTATACATATCTGCGCAATGAGGGGAACATACGATTTGCTGAATACCAAACCAGTCTGCCGTGCGGATGATGGTACCCAAATTGCCAGGATCCTGGATCGTATCCAATACCAATGTAATAGTATTCGCTACAGTAATCTGCACAGGTGCTGTTTTCTTTTCAAACAATGCCAGCACCTGGTTGGGTGTGGTGAGCAATGATAATTTTTCCAGCTCAAAATCTTTTACTCCCGTTACAACAACATCATGCTGTTTACGGAGCAATGCAGTGTGTTCATTGATCCATTCTTCTGTAGCAAAAACTTCTCTGCAAACAAATGCGCCACTGGCCATTAATTCAAAAACCACTTTAGGTGTTTCAGCAATAAAAACACCATTTTCATCCCTGAATTTTTTATGGTGTAAACTTTGGATATATTTGGTATGTGTTTTGTTAAGCATCAGTCACGAAATTGTTTTATGTCGATAAGCACCCGTTATTTAAAAAGCCCCTTTCACCGGCGTTCAGGCCTGTTCTTTTTATTGATGGCAATGCTTTCTTCCTGTATTTCCACCCGTCATTACCAGGGCGACAAGCCTTTTATTGTTGCCAATAAATTCGAAGTTATAACTAAAGGGGGAAATTTTTCCAAAGACGAAATATTGAATTTAAAATCAAGAATGAGTTTACAACTGGATGACAGCGCCAAAGTAAACCGGGTGGATAAATTTTTCTTTTTTCATGTGTATGACCATCCCCCTGTATTTGATACGGCGTATGTAGGCAAATCGGCCCGCAACATACAGGGTTCCATGCTGCACCTTGGTTACTATAAATCAGCAGTGGATTATAAAGTTGACACAGTCCATTTACCCAAACACAAAACAGGTATAAATGTCACTTACGAACTTACACCCGGCAAACCCACCATTATTGATACGTTCAGTTATAATATCAGCGACAGCAGCCTGCAGCAAATTGCCCTCTCCAACCATGACAATACGATTATAGAACAGGGAAAACCCGTTACCAAAGCGGCCGTGCTGGGCGAGATCAGCCGGTTGGTGGACCTTTACCGCAATAACGGGTATTATAAATTTACTTCTGAAGAATTGCGTATGCAGGGCGATACTTCGCTCAGCATCTTAACCAACATCAGCGATGATCCGTTTGAGCAAATTCAGCAGCTGGCCGAAGCACAGCAGAAAAGAGATTCCCCGAAAATTAAACTGGCGTTGGTATTGAACCCCACTGATACCAACCGGTTAAAACAATATTACATCAACAATATTTATATTTTACCCGATTACCATCCCGGCGATTCATTGAACGACCCCACGCTTACAGACCGCATCACCAGGAAAGACAAGCACATCATCATCCGTTTTCATAATAAATTTTTCCGCACCGGCTTTTTATTAAGAAAGCTGACATTGAAAAGCGGTGAATTATACAGCCAGCAACATTATTATGAAACGCTGAACAGTTTTTCCCGTACAGGCGTATGGCAAAGCGTGAATATCGACATCCGCGAAGTAAAAGACAGCACCAGCAATAAAATCGACCTCATCATCCAGTTATTGCGTTCACCACAATTTGCGTTTGAAACAGCAATCGAAACCAGTTATTCTGCCAACAGCAATACCAATAGTGTTACTGCGGCCAATGCGGGTAACCTGCTGGGCTTATCCGGCAATGTTTCCATTACCAACCGCAACTGGCTGAAAGAAGGCATCCGTATGACCACAGGGCTGCGTGCAGGTGTGGAACTCAACATCAGGCCCGACAGCAGCAATACCAAAAACATCATCAACTCCAATGATGTAACCTTATCAAACAGCATTTTTTTCCCAAGGGCTTTTCCGTTTAAGAAATTCGACAGTTGTAAACACATTCTTCAAACCGAAACCTTTGTCAATACCAATCTCTCTTATACTAACCGTATCAATCTCTTCAACCTGCAATCTATTACCTTCAATTCAGGTTGGAATTTCCTGCTTAAAAACAAGGCCCAGCTGGTGGTAAAACTGCTCAATTTTGAATTTACACGTTTATATAATTCAACAGACAGCTTTAAGAAAACGCTGGATGAAAATCCTTTCCTGCGCTATTCTTTCAATACAGCATTGGTTGCCGGTGCCAGCATTGGTTATTCACTCACCAAAACCAACCCTAAACATCCCGGCAGGCAATCAAGTCTTAAAATAAATGCAGAGGAATCGGGTTTCCCGTATTGGCAAATCAATGTGTTGCATAAATATTTACGGCGGTATGGCAAGTTTGATGTGGAGTACACCCATTCCCGCAGTAAACCCAAATCGGCATTTGTATTTCGTGCATTCGCCGGCGTTGGTATAGCTTCTAAAAGCGATACCACCCTACCCTTCTTTAAACAATATTTTGGCGGTGGCAGTAACAGCATGCGGGGCTGGCCCATCCGTGGCATCGGCCGCGGTTCTCAACCACTGGCGCCTTTTGGCACCAACCAGTTTAACGACCGTACCGGCGACATCCGCTTTGAATTGAATGGTGAATACCGTTTCAATATTGCCCGCATCATTCCGAATACATTGCAACTGAGGGGTGCGTTTTTTGCAGACGCCGGCAATATCTGGAACCTGCGTAACTCCAAACCCGGCGGCGGAACAGACAGTGCCCAATTCCAGTTCGGTAATATGTACCGCGATCTTGGCATAAATATTGGCCCAGGATTACGTTTTGATTTTAACTACTTCATCGTTCGTTTCGATTTTGGCTTCAGGCTGAAACGTCCTGAACTGGCTTATGTAAACGATGGCTGGAAGGTTCCTGCGCTGGGCTTTGATGATGTATTAAAGAAAGTATTTGCACGTGGCCCCAATGATGAATACCGGAGATGGCGGTATGAAAATTTTAATTTCACTATTGGTATCAACTATCCATTCTCATTCTGATTGCCGCCCGCTGTGTTTGATGCAGGTAATAATGCTGCTTCCACCTGTTCAATCGTCTGCGATTGTTCTATTACATGTTCCCCCACTTTGGTACGGCGCAAAGCACTAAGGTATCCGCCGCAACCCAATGCAGCGCCAAAATCATGCGCCAAACTGCGTATATACGTTCCAGTAGAACAGGTAACTTTGAAATGAACCTGCGGCAATTCAATTCCCGTAATATCAAATGCGAATATGGTCACCGGCCGCGGTTGCAGGTCCACTTCTTCTCCCCGCCTTGCCAGTTCGTACAATGCCACGCCATCTTTTTTTATGGCAGAATAAACAGGCGGTTTCTGTAAAATAGTACCGGTGAATTTAAGTGCGGCCTCTTTCAATAATGCCTCAGAAACAAACGAATAGTCTTTATGTTGCGCTGGTAAACTTTCCAGGTCGTAAGTGGGTGTTACTGCACCCAATGTAATGGTGCCGGTATATTCTTTTTCCGCAGCCATGAGGCCGTTGATCTTTTTGGTGAATTTACCTGTACAAACCAGCAGCAACCCGGTCGCCAATGGATCGAGCGTGCCTGCATGCCCGATTTTTTTGATCTGCAGCATTCCACGCAGTTTCCTGATCACATCAAATGAAGTCCAGTGCAGGGGTTTATCCACCAGCAGTATTTTTCCTTCCAGGTATTGTTGTTGTATGGCCGGATCGATGGGTGGATGTTTGATGCGTTCTTTACGCTCTGCTGTTACACCTTCAGCCGCCAGTTGCTGTTCACGTTTTGCCCGGTAAGTATTTTTTCTTGCCACAACTATTCCAGTTTTGCTGCAAACTTAGCGTTTTAATGCGTAGTGCAATTATATTGCCTGCCTTGCTTTTACCTCCAGGTATTTGTTTACTGCATTCACTGTAAGTTTTTCCGGTGGTGTTAACACAGCCAGTATGCCGTGGTTCTGCAGTTCCTTTACAATGAGCCTTTTTTCAAACTCAAATTTTTCTGCGATGGTTTTAATGTAGATGTCTTCTATATTTTTAGCCTGCACATGAGATAGCTGGTGCAGTTCTGTATTTTCAAAAAACACCACCATCAGCAAATGGTGCCGGGCAATGCTGCGCAGGTAAGGCAGCTGGCGTTTAAGGCCGGATAATGATTCGAAGTTGGTATATAATATCAGCAGGCTGCGGTGTTTGATACGGCCGCGTATCTGCAGGTACAGCATTTCAAAATCGCTTTCAAGAAAAGCTGTTTCCTGGTTGTACAGTAACTCCAGTATGCTTTCTCTTTGTATGGGCTTGCGGTCGGCCGCAATAAGCGAACCCATTTTATTGGCAAACGTCATTACACCCACACGGTCTTGCTTTTGCAGGCATACATTACTCATCACCAGCGTGCTGTTGATGGCATAATCCAGCAGGGTAAGATTATTAAAAGGCATTTTCATTAACCGGCCTTTATCGATAATGCAATATACCTGCTGAGAGCGCTCATCAGTATAATTGTTCACCATCAAGCTGCCTTTGCGTGCAGTGGCTTTCCAGTTAATAGTGCGGATATCGTCTCCCCGCACATATTCCTTGATCTGTTCAAACTCCATGCTGTGGCCAATTTTGCGCATGCGTTTATTGCCGTGTTCAGTTTGTATAGTGGTTTGCGACAGCAATTCATATTTACGCATCTGCAAAAATGAGGGATACACCGGAATGGTTACGGCAGCATCCACATCATGCCGGCGTATTAAAAAACCCAGCAGGGATTTTACGTATAAAATGATATTACCGAAATGATATTCACCACGGTTTACCGGCCGCAATTTGTATTCAAAAACTTTTTGTTCCCCCGGTGCAAAAACCTGAGCCAGTGACCAGTCACGTACCTGGAACTGTACCGGCAGTTCATCAATGATTTCCATACTCACCCTGAACGATAGTGTATTGGTCACCTGCAGTTCCACCCTGTTGTCGTCTCCATTACTCAGCCTGTCTGCCGTTATTCTTTTGGCCAGCGGGCTTTTGCCAATCACAAAAAGAAAAGCATAATCAATTAGTGTAAGCGCAACAGTGATCAGCAATACAATACCCGGTATTTGCTGCAGCGGCGGCACAAAGAATGATACGATGTACAGCACAACGCAAATGATAAGTGCCAGGTACAACCGGGGTGCCAGGTACAGGTTGCCGATATATTTTCGTGTTGATGTCATGCACAGCTGAGGCCTGGTTTTTAACGGGGAATTTCTATTGCTTTTAAAATATTATCAATCAGGTCATCTGCCGTTACCCCTTCCATTTCCTTTTCGGGTGTAAGAATAATGCGGTGCCTGAGCACATGCGGTGCCATTTCAACAATATCTTCAGGGGTTACAAAATCTCTTCCTTTAACGGCTGCGTTGGCCTTAGCCGATTTCAATATGGCCAGCGAAGCCCTCGGCGATGCACCGAGATATAATGCCGGGTTATTTCTTGTTTCATTTACAATACGTGCAATAAATTCAATCAGTTTGGGCTCAACAATGATGGATTGTATGAGGCTGCGGTAATGCTGAATATCTGCCGGTGATAAAATTTTCCGTATCTCTTCCAGCATCTGCCCCTGTGTTTTAGCCTGCTGGCTGGTTAATATTTTTACTTCTTCATTTAATGCAGGATATTTTACATCAATCTTAAACAGGAAGCGGTCCAGCTGTGCTTCGGGCAACCGGTAGGTTCCCTCCTGCTCAATGGGGTTTTGTGTAGCCAGTACAATAAATGGTGCCCGCATAATATGCGTGTACCCGTCTACGGTAACCTGCCGTTCTTCCATTACTTCAAACAGTGCCGCCTGTGTTTTTGCCGGGGCACGGTTGATCTCATCAATCAGTACAATATTGCTGAATATGGGGCCTGATTTAAAACGGAAATCGCCTTCTTTGGGATTGAATACAGATGTACCCACCACATCACTGGGCATCAGGTCGGGCGTAAACTGCAGGCGTGAAAAATCCACGTCAATGATTCTTGCCATCAGCTTTGCGGTGAGGGTTTTAGCCACTCCCGGTACACCTTCAATAAGAATGTGCCCATCGCAAAGCAAACCAATCAGCAACAGGTCCACCATCTGATGCTGGCCTATGATTACTCTTCCAATTTCGTTCCTGATATCATATACAGCACGGTTCAGGCCGCTGAGGTCAATCCGTTGTTCGAATATATTTTCTTCCATCATTTACTAAGATTATTTTGAATAAAATTTTTGTATTTGCTCGTTTAAAGATAATAATTGATAGTCATCCACCTGCACACTCTGGTAAACGTGGGTGATGGCCCTGTACAACGATTCCACACGCTCCTGCTGTACACCGCTTTTACGGCTTAACGTGGTAATAAATTCCTCATCAACAACATTGGTGTTAAGGAAATAAGTGTTGCGTACATGCTCATTAAAATAGGTGATCATTTTCTCGGCAATATTCCTGTTGTCCTTCTTTTGCAGGTATAACCTTCCAATGGTTTCTGTAAAAGCCAATGTGGTGTTGACGTTGGGTTTTATTTGCTCAACAATACGCTGCTTTCTTTTGCTGGCAAACAATGCGTACAATATCATTAAAGCCAGGATGAGATAAAAGGCTGCTGCCAATGGTGGGTGCGACAGAATTTCCCCCAGTGCTCCCCTGCTTCCCCTTCTTGCGGTAAACCGCCGGTAATAATCATCCCAATATAAATGATCCGGGCTCAGGTTGGTATAAGCCATTGCATTTTGAAGATATTTGTAGTTGTCATCTTTCAGCAAAAAATAATTACTGAATGCTTTGGGCTCGCAGTGCAAAAACAATTTTCCCTTGCCATGAAAGTATACCAGGAAATTGGTATTCATGTGTTCATCATGCCCCAGCACTTTGGTATACACAGTATCTTTTACAATAAAATTATTTTGAAATGGATAATAGAAGTACGAATAAAGGCTGTCGCGTGTTTTAGCGCCGGTTTGCATCATCGTGTCTATGTTCCAGTTCAGCCCGTAAAAAAATTCGTTGAAGTTTTCTTTGCATTTAACCTGGTTCAGCAGTGATGTATCAATATAATTGGCGGAAATAAAAAGGGTGTTGCCTGCATATACATAATCCAGCATGGCTTTGGCTTCTTCATCACTTAAAAAAACAAATTTTGAAATGCATACGTATAAAGACCCGGTATCTGACAACTGGCTCCATGTATTGTCGAAAGGCTGATTTTTGGTACGAACATCGTTGCGGCTGAACATATTCTCCAACTGGTGATACGCCACATAACCGCCAAAAGGAATCTGGTCGTTTTTGGCATAAGTTTCCCGCAGGTCGGGCCTGGGCCTTTTATTTTCAGTGCCCGAACAGGATGCCAGCAACCCCAGCGCCATGCAGCCAATAATGATATGAAAGATTCGTTTGGTCAAAAGCGTTTACAGTTTACTGTTAAATTGTGTGAATGATGGAACCAGTTTCTGATAGATGGCATCATCTATCGCAAATTCCCCATACCACACGTATTCATAATTTAATGTAAGGGCAGAGAATTCATTTTGCATTTGATAATTGCTGATCTCCCTTACATACTGGTAATTGGTTTTATCTGCCGCCAGCTGCACCAGGTTTTTTGCTGCCAGTTTGTACAATGTTTGCAAATATTGATACCGTATGGCCAGCCGGTAATTACCTTCTTTTGCGGCTTGTTGTATCAATGCACTGAGGTTTGTTTTATCAGTTACTTTTTCTTCATCCGGCTGTTCAGTTACCACCACTGCCGATTTTGTATTGCGCCTGAATACACCATCTGAAAGGAATAACCGGAACAGCACAAATAAAATAAATCCGCCGGCCAGTATCCATAATATTACCTGGAAAGCACGGCTGCTCAACAGGTCAATCAGCCAGTTACTGCCCGATGATGATTGTTGTTCCTGTGGTTTATCTTCTTTATTTTTTTTGTTTTGTTCTGCCTTTAATAAACTGTCAAGATAATGCGTATAAGCAAACCCTTTCATGTTTCTCCAATACGCAATGGAATCTTTGTCCATTGCGGGCATGCGGTACTGCAATGAGGTATCGATATAGAGTGTATCGTTAGCAGTAAAAGTTACTTTTTCTTCTTCGTCTGCTTTGGGCGCATCGTTATACGCAGAATCCACGTACACGGAGTCTGCACTTTGGGCTGTTGCCCAAAACCCGCAAAAAACCATCATCATTACAAGGAAGCTTTTACGCATGTGCTTGATTAATCCGGTTAACAATGCCATCGTTCTGTATATAATATCCTTTTTTATGCAACCGGATGGGCAAGATAATGAAATACCATACCAGGAAACTGAGCGAGGCGGCTAAAATTAATACCGATGCCCATACCGGCAGGCCAAAATTCTTTTCTTTATCGAACGACTGGCTCATCAGGTGGGTAACGTAGGTTTCTAAAAAAGCCGCCACAATAAATAATGGCACGAGTATAATCATGATCTTCATTGCATCTTTAAAGCCCCGTTTAAAACTTTCCATACGGGAGTAAGTGCCGGGAAATAAGTATGAACAGGTAATGATGAAACCTGCTGTTGCAGCTATGATAAAAGAAAGAATCTCCAGCGTGCCGTGTATCCAGATCACCAATATAGATTGCCAGCCCAGGTTATGTTTAAAAAACATGTACTGGAAGGCGCCGAGCATAATATCGTTTTGCCAGACGGAAATTAATGTCCATAAGCTTAGTGCAACGCCGCCAATCACCATCAGCAACGCTACAAATGTATTGTTCATAGCTATTGCTATAAACATGTTGAACGGGTTATTATCTTTATAAACGCCAAAAGGGTCTCCTTTCGCAATATTGTCTTCAGTTTTTTCCACATAACCGTAAGGAAGTGCACTCCTCATTACTTCATCGTTGGTCATGGAACCCCAAACACCAATTGCTGTAATAAATACTTCCAGCACAAAAGTGAAAAATAATATACGGTGGTATTTTTTGAACAGCAAAGGCAGTTCATACCGCCAGAAAGTAAAAATGCGGGTGTACTTTTCTTTTTTATTCTGGTAGATGCTTTGGTAAATGCTGGCTGCAATGCCATTGATCCACCGGGTTACCTTGCTTTTGGGGTAAAAAGTTTTGGCATAGGAAAGATCATCGATAAGGGTGATAAAGCGTTCTGCTGTCTCATCAGGGTTATCGGTGGATGAATGCTGGTACTCTTTCCACTTTTCGGCATTCTTCTTAATGAACATGGCCTCTCTCATAGGCTAAAATTAAATGAAAATTCGAATTATTGAAATTCTTACTTTTTATTTGAATAAAAAAATTGTTCGGGTGAAAAAGAGAATATTTTTATTACGATATTTGAAATACCATGTCGATTATACAAATATCCACCCCTTTCAATATTGATATTGAGTTTGAGCAGGCCGAATTTCATAAACGCTTACTGGCGTATATCATCGATTTTGTGATCCTGTTCATGTATATGTTCGCCATGTTTACGCTTTTGTTCGATGGCTTTGATGTAGATATCTCAGAATTCTATGCCACCCTGGCCCTTATTATACCACCCATGCTGCTGTACACCCTGCTAACAGAGTTGTTTTTTAACGGGCAAACTATTGGCAAAAAAATCTTACGCATCAAAGTGGTCAGCCTGGATGGCGGCGAACCCACGCTGGGCCAGTATTTGCTGCGGGCATTTTTCCGCTTTTATGAATGGGGCGCTATCATATTCTGGATATTTTTTCGGGAAGGTGTGGGTACCCTGATATTTATGCTGGGTGGCGTGGTGTGTATTATTGTAATTGCCGTTACCGCCCGCAGCCAGCGCCTGGGCGACCTTGCCGCAGGCACTGTTGTAGTGAACACCCGTACCAAACTGACTATTGATGATACCATTTTTATGAACATCAATACCTCCGATTATAAAGTGATGTTCCCCTCCGTGATGCGTTTAAGCGACCGGGATATCAATACCATTAAAGGCGTGGTGTCACAAGCCGCAAAAAGCCGGAATTATGATATGTGCAACCGTGTAGCCATGAAGGTAAAAGATGTTTTAAAGATCAATACCAACATGTACCCCGACCAGTTTTTGGAAAAATTGCTGGAAGATTATAATTATCTGGCGACGAAGGAATAAAATCTACCACATAAAATATCTTTTTTCATAAGATAAAGTAAAGTTTAGCTACGGCATTTATTATCTGCAATCAACAAGCAGTTGTTCTATGGCATTCTTGTTTTTACAGTCTTTTCTTTATTTATAAAAAGAATGGAGATGAATAAAATGTGCTTTCAAATGAAACAGGCATTACTTCTTCTGCTATTATTGACTGTTTGCCATTTGTTGCCTGCACAAAAAAATCTTTCCAAATTAGACAGTTTGCATTCCAGGACAGATATTGAAAAACTGATCCGTTCATTCACCGCCATGAACAAAAGTTTTACTCTGAAGCCTGTTGCCGAAGTTGTGAAAGATAAAAAACTGAAAACCGCTTTTAAAAAATTGGCTGATTCATTGGGCGTTACCAAATCTTATTATAAATCTGATTTTGATCATAATGGTTATACTGATTTGCTGGTTACAGGAGAATGTTTTGGTTTACAGGTTTTTGTTGTCATGAGTTTTGGAAAAGATTCATTTAACCTTTGCTGGCTGACGGGTAACGGTCATATTGATTGCGCTTTTCCAAAAATGCTTAACGATACGGTGATCAGGTATTTTTTTATCCCTGACCCGCATTATCAAAATCCCGACTGGCATAAAAGTTTACAATATAAAGACCTCGTGTATCAATATGGAGGATTTATAGAACAGGATCGCCTGGATAAAAAATATGCCATCAGCAAAATTGAATTCAAGGCTGGTTTATGTTATGGATTATGCCCTGAATTTTCACTTACCATTGATTCAGGCAGGCAATCCGTTCTTAAAGCAATACAGTTTAACTTCCGGGAATTTAATAGCACTGAATTAAAAGGAACATTCAAAACAACCATTACTGATAGCGCTTACTCCACAGTAACCGGCTTGTTGCAGTATATTAATTTTCCCGGGTTGAATGATTACTATCCCGGATACAACGAGCACAGCTCCACCAGGACAACAATCATTACTTATGACAACGGAAAAATCAAGACCATAGAAGATGATGGATCAGCAGAGAATTACGGCTTACGAAGATTGTATAACTTATTTTTTGATTTAAGATTTAACCAGGATTGGAAATAAAAATATGATCAATACAATCATTTTCTCCCAGGGCCAGACGAAGAAGTCAAACCATATCGTCTGCTCTTATATTGTCAAACTTTCTTTCCTTAATAGTAACGAAAGAAAAATCTTCATCAGTTAAACCATCTGCAAGTGCATAAGTCTAAAGCGGCAAAATCAGCTCAATGACCTCCACCAAACTGATGAGATTTCATTTACTATTCTTTACCTTTCTGATATCAGCAAAAGCACATGCGCAAGCTGTATTCAACAGCGCTGCAAGCGGCGACTGGGATAACCCTTCCACCTGGACGATCATATCAGGTACGCCGGCCAATACTTATCCTTCCGCCGGAGATTCAGTGGTGATCTTAAATGGCAATTCCGTTTCAGTAAATGTTCCTTCACAGGTAAAAAGCGTAACCATACAGGATAATTCTTCCCTGCTGTTTAATGTAAGTACTGCAAGCAGTATACTCACTGTGTCTAATCAATTATTAATAACAGGTGCATCGCTGCTGTCAATGGATGCAGGCGTACTTACCGTTACCGGCAACATGACTGTTAACGCAGCATCTTCCATAACACAAAACCAGGGGCTTATTAACGTACTCGGATTAGTATTTGTAACAGCTCCTACAGCGTCCACTGTTCCCTCTTCAGGAACATCTTTACTCAATATTGCCGGTGGTGCATTCAGTTGCGCTGGTGGTGTTACACTTACCAGCCTGGCCAACACCAGCCGCCTTAGTGAACTTCGCATAGGAAACAGTTCTGTAAATATTGCTGGTTCTTTAGCTACCACCACCACCAATTCCAAAATCAATTTCTCCGGTTCGGGCTTGCTTACGCTGGCAGGATTGATCACCATTCCTTTTCAATCCAGTTTTGTTGCAGGCACTGGCAAAGTTTTGTACCTCGGCATTCCCGGCAGCAATCAATCAGTAGCGCCGCTCACCTATTACAGGCTGGCCATTTCTGGGTTTGGCAACGGGCTAAAACAAATTAACGGCACCGTTACAGTAACAGATTCTCTTTCGCTGCTGACCGACACACTTATCATTAACAGTGGCGGCACGCTGAATATGAACAACAGCACAACCATTGTCCGCACCGCCGGAATCATCAGCAATGCACCCACTTTCCTGGGCACAGTTGACCTGGTGTATAATGATATTTTAAAAGATACTACCGGGTTTGAAATGCCAGTGGCAACCGGCGTACTCGGTAACCTCACCATTAATGATATTTCCGGAATTGTACTTGCTGCCGATATAACAGTAAACAATACACTCAGTTTACAAAACGGTCCGCTGATTACAGCGGGCTTTGCGGTAAACATTACAAACAACAACGGAGGTGCAGGCGTTGACCCCGCGATTAACCAGGTGAATGGATGGGTAACAGGAAAGATAAACAGGAGCATTGGTACTTCAACAGGTTTGCGCTTATTTCCCTTTGGTAAAGATGAAAATGGCGGCAATCGTTTCTTCAGTATTAATTATACCACTGCGCCCACTGCAGCCGGCGTTTTAAGTGTGCAACATTTCAACAGCAACGCAGCCAATCAAAGCGGTTTTCCATTGATTGATGGAAGTGTTACCCTTGTAAATACCGCTCCCATATACTGGCAGGCCGATGCTGTTGCTGGTTTAAGCGGCGGAGCTTACACACTGTCTTTAACAGCAGAAGGTATTACAAGCGTAACTGATTATACTTCGCTAAGAATTATCAAAAGGCCTTCTTCCGGCGGGCCCTGGGTATTGGATGGTGTTGCTGGAACCAATACCGGCAGCAATGCCATTCCTGTTGTAATTAGAAATAATATGGCGGGTTTCTCGCAATTTACGATCGGTGGAAACAGCGCCAATATATTGCCGCTGAAACTGCTCTCGTTCCTGGGAAATATTTCAACAGGCAAATCATTTTTAACATGGGTTACCGCACAGGAATACAATACCGCTTATTTTACTGTTGAGCACAGTATTGATGGTGTTCATTTTAGTTCGATCGGCCAGGTGAGCAGTAACGGAACATCATCTACAAACCTTACTTATAACTTTACTGACAACCATCCCGTAACAGGTTTGAATTATTACCGGTTGAAACAGGTTGACCTCGATGGCCAATATACTTTAAGTGATATCATTGTTTTGCGTAACACTGAAAGTAAACAGATGATGGTATACCCCACATTGACAAATGGTATTATCACCATTGATAATGCAGGTACTGATCCTATTTTATTATACAATGCCAATGGTGCAAGTATTGCCCGCCTGCTGCCTGGCGTGAATAATATACAATCCATTGCCGATGGCATTTACTTCATTAAAAGTGGAAATAATACAGTAAGGATTCTTAAACAATAGTGATTATTGAAAATACTTTTGTTGTACTTGTTTTGTTGCGTTATCGATAAGAGATTAAACAAACATCGATTTTGCTATAAAGCCAAGATGCCGCTTCATTAAATGGAGCGGCATCTTGATTTTGTTTTTTTATGTGGCAATAACCTTTTGTTTAACAGGCAATGATCAGACGTGATATCAGACTATTTTCCCTGCGTTGTCTGCTCCTCTGCGTACCATCAATTTCCTGCATGATCAGACGCGGACGTCAGATCATGCCCTACTTCACCGGCACAATACTCACTGCACAACCACCGCCCCTTGCCAGTTGCAAACTTAACACCGTTTTACTGTCCACTGTTTGTTTAGTGATCTTATACGCTTCAGGATTTTTTTCATAATCTGCATCCGCTGCATCAGCGTAGATAGTAGCAGTGTATTTTTTACCGGCATCCAAAAAGTCAAGGTTTACCGTTGCAGTGCGTGCATTTTCATTGGTGATGGCGCCCACAAACCATTTATGGGTGCCTTTTGCTTTGCGGGCTTCTGTAATGTATTCGCCAGGTTCTGCTTCTAAATATTTACTGTCATCCCAATCCACAGCCACATCTTTAATAAACTGAAAGGCATCTAATCTTTTTTCATAACTCTCCGGTAAGTCTGCTGCCATTTGCAGCGGGCTGCAAATGGTAACATACAATGCCAGTTGTTTGGCTAATGTGGTATGAATGGTTTCTTTTTTGTTCTTATCCCAATAATTCAATTCTAATTGAAAAATACCTGGTGTATAATCCATCGGCCCGCCCATAAAACGGGTGAAGGGGAAAATGGTTTCATGCCTTGGTTTATTGCCTTCGCTCCAGGCGTTGAATTCCATACCGCGGGCAGCTTCACAGGCCAGCCAGTTTGGATAGGTGCGGCATAACCCTGTAGGGCGAACGGGTTCATGTGCATCCAGCATAATTTTATAAGAAGCTGTTTTTTGCGCCACCCGTACATAGTGGTTCACCATCCATTGCCCGTCATGATGTTCGCCACGGGGGATAATGTGGCCTACATAACCCGTCTTCACAGCATCGTAGCCATTGGCTTTCATGAAGCGATAGGCGGTATCCATCTGCCGTTCATAATTAGTGGCAGAACCTGATGTTTCGTGATGCATAATTAATTTTACATGTTTGGATGCTGCATAGTGGTGCAATTCCTTCACATCAAAATCTGGATAAGGCGTTACAAAATCAAACACATTTTCTTTATACTGTCCAAACCAATCTTCCCAGCCCACATTCCAGCCTTCCACCAATACGCCATCAAAACCATGTTTGGAAGCAAAATCGATATAGCGTTTAACGTTAGCCGTTGTAGCGCCGTGTTTACCGGTTGGTTTTAAACCTTTCGGGTCAAAGCTGCTGGCATTCTGGCTGCCCGCATAATCCCAGGTGGATTTGCCTACATGCATCTCCCACCACACACCAACATATTTAGTCGGTTTGATCCAGCTTACATCTTTGATCACAGAAGGATCGTTTAAATTTAAAATAGTATGTGAAGCAATGATGTCTGTTGCCTTATCTGATACGATAATGGTGCGCCACGGCGTTTTTGCAGGTGTTTCCAGGTACGCTTTATTACCCAGCGCATCCGGCACCAAACGGGCAGATAAATTGAAATTTGATTTATCAATATGCAGATCCATGGCCGGGTAATTCACCAGCGCCGCTTCGTGCAGGTTGATGTATAATCCTTCGGCAGATTTCAGCATCAGCGGCGTTTGTACAGCATTACTGTCAAAAAACTGGTGGGCAAAAATGGCCGCCGCATATTTGGGATCCATCGCATTTACTTCGGATAAATTGGTCACATTCGGACTAAACTCGTTACTGTCATAATCACCGGGAATCCAGAATGCTTTATGATCTCCCGTTAAATGAAAAGAAGTATTTTCTTCTGCAACAATAAAATGTTTCAGGTTTTGTTGTTCGGGAAATTCATAGCGGAAGCCCACGCCATCATTAAATACTCTAAAGACGATATTGAAGATAATGGCGTCCTGTCCTTTTTGTGATAGTTTAATGATCATTTCATTATGATTATCACGGATCACATTTACATCTCCCCAAACGGGTTTCCATGTTGTGTTGGATGATGATGGTATTGTGGAAACAACAGTAAGATTTTTACCCAACGATGGCAATGGCTTATCTGTCATCGTTTCTTTAATGTCCAAACCCAATGCCGAAGGCAGCATTATCGGTTTATTTTTATAAGCAACATCATACATCGGTGCGCCGTTGGCATCGAGCCAGAAATGCACCACAATATTATTATCAGGAGAAGTAACCGTTGTTTTGTTTTGCGCAAAACCGGTAACCATAAACACGAAAGTGCTTATGGCAGCAAGCAATCTTTTCAGCATCATAAAAAATTATTTTGCTGTAAAAGTATTCAATGTTGTGTACAAATTACACAATCACTTCAACTATTTTCTTCCGGTTGCCGCCCAATAGATTCCTGCATAAAGATGGTTCAGAAAAACAGGGTCGCTGAAGTTGGTGGGCAGGTGCCCTAATGCAGTATAAAAAGCCCGCCCGCCATCGTAATTATGATACCAGGAAATGGGATGGAATTTACCCATGCCTTCTCCTTTTTTAGCACCCCAGTCTGCCTTGGGATTGTATGAGGATTCATCCACGCTTAAAATATAATTCAGCCCGGATATTTTTTCTGGCCCGAATTCATACCATTCGTCTGTCCATAATTTATTGTTGGCAAAACCCTGCAGCCCGGGAAATTTATCGTCCAGTATGTTTACTTTGGCGGTCTGTATTACCGGGTGAATATAAAACATTCTTCCTACAAGTTTCGTGTACCAGTCCCAGTCATATTCAGTGTCTGATGCACTGTGAATGCCCACATAGCCTTTACCCGATTGTATGAAGCGTTCCATTACTTTTTGTTGTGCAGAATCAAAAATATCACCGGTGGTGTTGAGGAAGATGATCACCTGGAATTGCTTCACGTAATCATCGGTAAAACCATTGGGATTTTCCCATAACACTACATCAAAATAATTTTTGACACCCATTTCTTTCAACGCCACTACGCCATAATGCAGCGACTCATGGTGCCAGCCACGGGTTGTGGTAACCAGTAATGCTTTAAACTGTTTTTGCTGTGCAGTGATGGCAGTGCTTACGTTGAGTGCAAGTATAACAAGGAAAAGTGGCTTGAATATTTTCATATAACATTTAGGTTTTTGCGTTATGAAGGTAATGGATTTTGCGTATAATTAAATCTTTGTATTTTGACATTTACCCTTCTTTTTTTCTTAATAAAAAAAGAAGCAAAAAAATCAAGGCAAAACAATTGCTCCGCTGTTTTGCCGGCCAGCCCTGCATGAAGAGTTTATTGCATCCAAAGCACTTTTCAAGTTGAAAAATAAAACCAGGTTGCTCTTTGTTTTGTAAGATCAATTAAACAGAGGAATCACTGCATGCTTCTTAATGCAAGACCAGGAAAGTAATGTACCGTATCTGAAGATTTTATGGAACCCGTTGAAGTGGCTGTTTTATTCTTTACAGCATTAAAGCTGTCTAAGCAACATGAACTACTTTATTCTAAGAGTAGAGTTACTGAAATTGAAGTCACAGTAGTGCAAAACAAAGGCCTGTTTCTGATTTACACCAGGGAATTGCCTGCCCCTGGGTGAATGTGAGTTATATTTTTCATAAAACATCTTTCCTCCTTCCCGGCAGAAAAACTTCTTTACTTTTTCCCGCAAAAAAAGTAAGATGCAAACTATATCCCTAATATTGTTTTCAATTTTATATAACCCGTTTTGCTCACCGGTAATTGTGCACCGTTAGTCAATAAAGCCAGATGGCTGTCTTTTTCATAAGGGGTAATACGGGTGATGAGTTGTGCATTCACAATATAACTGCGGTGAATACGGATGAACTCCTGCTGCGGCAGGCTGTCTTCAAAAAACTGCATGGTTTTCTTTTTCAGGTAATGCCCATCAGCAGTAACAATTTTTACATAATCATCTGCCGCTTCCACATACTGTACCTGCGGCAATGGTATAATCCTGATCTTGCCATTATCTTTCACCACAATGCGGTTGGCAGGTGCACTGGTTTCCAAAGCTGTGGTGGTTACTGCCTGTGCCATGTTGGCTTTATGCAGCATCATTTTCTGCATAGCTTTATCAAAACGTTCCTTACTGAATGGTTTCAGTAAATAATCAGCGGCATGCGCATCAAAGGCTTTAATAGCATATTCTTCAAAAGCAGTGGTAAAAATTACCAGCGGCGGATTGTCCACCAGCTCCAGCATTTCAAACCCATTGATCTTGGGCATTTGTATATCTAAAAAAATCAAATCCGGCTGGTGTTGCTGAATCGCTTTTAATCCTTCAAATCCGTCATTGCATTCCTCCACCAGTTCTATTGCAGTATAAGGTTGCAGGTATTCTTTTATAATTGACCTTGCTAATGGTTCATCATCAATAATAATCGCTTTCATCATACTAAACTGTTTTCACTTTACTGTTTATTGTTGCCTGTTGTGCGTTGCGGCACATGCAGTGTTACCATAAATTTTTCTGCAGCTTTATTAATTTGCAGCAGGTCCTGCCGGCCAAAAAGAAGAAACAACCGGCGCCGGATAGACGCTAATCCAAATCCTGTTCCTTTGATCTGCATGGCAGTGGATTCATCATAAGGGTTCTGTACTGTTACTTCCAGCATTTCTTCCACCCTTTTTGCCGCAATCAGTATTTCCACTTCGCCAATGGTATCATACAAACCAAATTTAATGGCATTCTCCACCAGTGGTTGTAATAACATAGCGGGCAATTGCAGTTGCCATGCATTTTCATCGCACCGTATCACCGATTGCAGCCGGTACCCAAAGCGTACTTTTTCTATATCAAGATACAACTGCAAATGATCGATCTCACTTTGCAGCGTTGCCCATTGCTGCCCTTCATTGCGTAAAGTGCCGCGAAGGAAATCAGACAACTGCTGTATCATGTGCCTTGCCTTCTCCGGTTGCTGGCCGGTTAACGCACTGATGGAATTTAAACTGTTGAATAAAAAATGGGGTTGCAGTTGCTGGCGCAGTTTATTCAGTTCTGCTTCCCGTGCCAGCCGTTCTGTATCTGCCCGGCGCTCGCTTTCTTCAGCCTGTTCTTTTTGTGTGTACCAGGTTAAACTTAATAAGGTATTGCAGGCCATCATCAGGAATGCGATCATGTACCGTATCACCAATGATTGATTGAGAAATTGCAGGTAGGCTTCATCACGTTTATAAATAGAACGCAGTATGCCCCTGTCTAACGCCAGCCAGATGGCAGTTAATGCAAACGAGATCACGATGACATACAGGTATTTTTCTTTTTTGGGAAGATAATACCGCATATTGTTAATGATAAAAAGACAGGCTGCAGCAAGCATGGAACAGCTTACTGCAGCATCTGTCAATGCATGGCTATACGTTATATTGAAAAATTGCAATACCCCTGTGTGGATACTACCCCACACCAGCCACCAAACAATAAAGATGATGGCGATTCTTTTTTTATCTTCTTTTTTAATGATTTGTTCCGGCATTACGCAAATGTGAATTCATGCATACCCTGTTCCAGTAACCGATTGGCCTGCAGTTGTGTGTTGCGAATGTACAACTCTGCATTGGCATCTTCGCTGGTGCATGACCATAGTTCCGCCCCGTCTGCCAATTGATTTACCGGTAAAATTTCTGTTACATCAATGAACTTCCATTTAATATTCATCCCGTCTTTGATAATATCCAGCGTTTCCCTTTCGCCCAGCAGCCTTGCTTTGTAAAATGCATGCAATGCATCTTCTGCCACAATCAACCGCAACTGTTCATTAAACTGTGGCGTATGTGTACCGCTGCCGCAGATAAATTGAAACACCAGTTTGGCCATATACCAGTTCATTGTTTTGGTTTTGATGTTGAGTTGAATGATATTCAATCTTGTTGTGTTTCATCGTCAACCCGCCTTCGACAGGCTCAGGCTGACAGCTTTTTATTGTGAAAGCTTTTACTCTTCAATTCATTTAACTGTCAGTCTGAGTTTATCGAAGACGGTTATCTCAATGACAATTTGCTTTCGGTGCTTCAGGTAACCACACTTAATTGTGGTTAAACACAATCAATAACTTTTAATTTCCACGCCACCGAAAATCACTGAACCACGCAATACTAATATCTTGTCTGATGTTGTGGCATCGCCCCTGAATTTTCTTTTATCTTCCACACCATGAAATACACCATCGGTTTCATTGTGCACCGTCCAGTGTGGAGGCACAATTATTTTTACTCCGCCAAAGATTACTTCCAGCCTGATTTCTTTGGTACCCTGTATATCTGCCTGCGTCAGGTCAATATCTGCACCACCAAACACACAACTGATGCGGCCACCCTGGAAATTTTTGGAAACAATATTGCGTTGCACCCCGCTGAAGATGGATGATGTTTTTAAAAAATCACTCGCGTCTGTGGTGTAACTGCTGCTGCCTGCCTGGTAAGTGGTTTTTTGCCCTAAGCCTAAATCGTCATTTTTTTTTTCGTTGTCGCCGATATGGATCCATCGCCTGCGGTCTGGCCGCAGGATAAACAATATGCCCACTCCAATAATAATGGCCGGCCAGAAGTTGGCCGCCAGTTTTATTTCTGGTGCAAAACGGTCAACCATAAAGAAACCGCCAATGGCAATTAATATCAGCCAGGTGTTGTTACGGAAATTATGTTTTGCCCCACTGTAAATACCCACCAGTATTAAGATCATGGGCCAGCTGAATAACCAGTATGGTAAGGGAAAACCAGAGTTGCGCAATAAAAGGGCTGCCCCCACGCCTACTAAAATTAACCCTGCAATGATCCTTGATTCAGGATTATGTCTGCTTTTCAAATTGTCGTCCATTGTTCGTTGTTTTGATAGAACAAATGTATGGCGGCAATACCACCATGCAAAAGCACATTAGGTTGTTATACGCAAAACGTCGGTGAACGGCACTGGTTTGTCGGTGAAAATTCCCGTTTTTTTTAACCGATCATTTTTTTGATCAATCTTCCCAGCATCATCAACCCGTAATCAGCATCATCCGACCAGGGTTTACCAAAACTGATGCGGATATAATTGGAGAAATCAATACTGGCAGCAAATATCTTTCCCGGCACAATGGAAATGTTTTGCTTCATTGCTTCGGTACGCAGTTTAAAGGAATCTACTTTTGGATTCAGTTCTATCCAAAATGTAAAACCACCCGTTGGCCTGGATATTTTTGTATCGGCAGGGAAATATTGTATAATGCCCTGCATGTAACGCAGGCTTTGTGTGTGCAGGGCTTTGCGTAAATGTTTCAGGTGATATTCATAACGGCCATTCTTTAGATAATGTGCCACTGCTGCCTGTGTTAAGGATGGGCTGCTGATGTTCTGCACACGCTTGATCTGCCGCACTTTTTCAAAATATTTTCCTGGTATGGCCCAGCCAATGCGGTAACCCGGCGCCAATGATTTGGATACTGATCCGCAATACATCACCCAACCTTCCCGGTCAAAAAATTTGCAGGCTTTAGGGCGGTTCTTTCCAAAATACAATTCACCATACGTATCGTCTTCAATCAATGGAATTTTATGCTGCGTTACTATCTCCACCAGTTTCTTTTTATTGTCATCACTCATGCAGGTGCCCAGGGGATTATTAAAATTGGGCACCGCCACGCAGGCTTTGATGGGATATTTTTTAATCGCTTTTTGCAGGCTGATTAAATCCAAACCTTCAGCAGGATCAGATGGAATCTCCACCACTTTCAATCCTAAATTTTCTATGGATTGATAAATACCGAAGTACGTGGGGCATTCCACTGCTACTGTATCGCCGTGATTGGTAACGGCACGTAAGCACATCATCACTGCTTCCAGGCATCCGTTGCTTACAATCACATCTGCAGGTTTTACTTTTCCGCCCCAGTTAAAAGAAAGTTTGGCAATTTGCTGGCGCAACTCAGGATTTCCCTGCGTGTGTTCGTAACTGATACAATGATCTTTATGATTACGTAAGGCATGAACGACCGACTTATTCAGTTTGGCTGCGGGCAATAATGAAGTATCGGGCACACCCAATGCAAAATTGATCACGTCTTTAGATGCAATATCTGAATAGATGGATGCGATCATTTCCTTCACACTTACTTCGTGAGACAGTGTATCCGGCTTCACCTGGTCGGGCAACTGCGGAAAACGGTTGTGATTGAAACGAACATAGTAACCGGATTTTGGCCGGGATTCGATCAATCCCCTCCCCTCCAAATGATAATAAGCCTGGAAAGCGGTACCCATGCTGATACCGTATTCATTGCTGAGTACCCTTACTGATGGCAGTTTATCGCCAATACGCAGTACTTCATCAGCAATCATTTTTTCCAAACCATCTGCCACCTGTAAATACAAGTGATCGTCTGCATTAAAACTGTTTTTTTTCATGAGCTATACTTTTATTTTTATCTGCGTCTTTGTGCCGCCATGAGCCATTTTAAATCAATGCACCATTTATCTGCGCATCTGCGGCAATCAGATAGAACACTGATGACACTGATTGAACTTATATTCAATGATATTGATCCGTGCCTTTGTGCCACCATGAGCCATTTTAAATCAATCACCATTTATCTGCGCATCTGCGGCAATAATATAGAACGCTGATGACGCCAATTGAACTTATATTCAATGATTTTTCTCTGTGCCTTTGTGCCACCGTGAGCCATTTTAAATCAATGCACCATTTATCTGCGCATCTGCGGCAATAACATAGAACGCTGATGACGCCAATTGAACTTATGTTCAATGATTTTTCTCCGTGCCTTTGTGCCGCCATGAGCAATTTTTTTTGCTATTGTCAACACAACTGCGCATCTGCGGCAATTTTTTTTCATGGTCAGACGAGGGCGTCAGACCATGTGCGAATTATCCCAGCGATCATCTCCAATCAACTTGTCATTAAATCTGATACAGTCAAAAACAACGAATCTGCATCTGTTTTAAATCACGTAAAAGTACAAATTTTGCATTACGTTCAAATTATTTTTAAAAAGTACAGCCATGAACAAAATTGCAGTAGTGGATTATGAAACTGCACATCAACCCTTCTTTGAACAATTCAACCGGCGGTGGATTGAAGCATGGTTCACTATGGAACCAATAGATGAATACGTGCTCACCCACCCGGAAGAAGCGATACTGAATGAAGGTGGTGCCATACTGATGGCTTTGTATAATGATGCCGTTGCAGGAACTGTTGGATTAAAAAAAGTGAATGCCCACACGTATGAATTTACCAAGATGGCAGTGGGTGAAAATTTTCGCCGCAAAGGCATTGCAGAAGCGCTAAGCTATGCCAGTTTTGAAAAAGCAAAATCCCTGGGCGCTGCAACTGTGATTTTATACAGCAACACTAAAAATGCTGCTGCCATCAAGTTATATGAAAAAATTGGGTTTGAACATATCCCTGTTGAACAAGGCGTGTATGAAAGAGCCAATGTGAAAATGAAAATGGCTATTGACCCGGGAAAAAAATACAGTACTATTTATACACCATTATTAATACAAACAGTATGATCATTGAAACCTTACAGCAATTATTTAAAAGAGATTTAGACCGGCTGAAAAAAGAAATAAACTTGTACCAGGATGAAAATAAAATCTGGATTATTGAAAAAAACATTGCCAACTCTGCCGGTAATTTGTGTTTGCATTTATTAGGCAACCTCAATGCTTTTATTGGCGCCACATTTGCACAAACCAATTATATTCGCCACCGTGATTTGGAATTTTCACTAAAAAATATTTCCCGTAAAGAACTCATCAATCAGATAGAGAATTTACAGGCCATAGTGGAAAAAGGTTTGGGGGCAATATCGGATGCTCAACTGGAACAGGATTTTCCCATCGTAATATGGGAGCAGCCAACCAGCATGGCTTATACGCTAATTCATTTATCAACGCATCTCAACTATCACCTTGGGCAAATTAATTATCACAGGAGATTACTGGATGCTTAAACAAAACGTTTGTTCATTTTAAATACATTTTATGGAAATGACTGCTGCAATACCCGTACGCAAAACCACTTTTTCAAAATTGCATGAAGTGGATTTTAACCACCTTGAATTTGGCAAATATGTAAGCGACCACATGCTTATTTGTGATTTTGCCAAAGGCGAATGGCGCAGCCCGCAAATTGTGCCTTTTGCCAATCTATCTTTAAGTCCCACTGCTTTGGCGCTGCACTATGGCCAAACGGTTTTTGAAGGCATGAAAGCATTCACCATGCATGATGGCCGCATTAATATTTTCCGCATGGAAAAACATTATGAACGCTTCACCAAATCCTTACTGCGCATGTGTATGGCGCCTGTGCCCAAAGATATTTTTGTGGAAGGATTGATGCAGTTGATTGCTGCAGATAAAAACTGGGTGCCCAAACAACCTGGCAGTGCGTTGTACATTCGCCCGTTTATGTATGCCAGCGAAGCCCGCTTTGGCGTGAAGGTTTCTGATGAATATCGTTTTATCATTTTCTCCGGCCCGGTGCCCGGGCTGTTTGCAAATCCCATTAAAGTTAAAGTGGAAAGAGATTATATCCGTGCTGCAAGGGGCGGTACCGGCTTTGCCAAATGCGGCGGTAATTATGGCGGTGCCTTCTACCCTACACAATTGGCCAAACAGGAAGGTTATGACCAGGTGTTGTGGACTGGCGGCGACAATCATGAATATATTGAAGAATCCGGTATGATGAATGCGATGTTTGTGATCAATGATACATTAGTAACGCCGCCTTTATCTGATTCTATTTTAGATGGTGTTACAAGAGATTCGCTGCTCACTCTTGCACGGGATATGGGCTATACAACGGAAGAACGCCCTGTAAGTATTGCGGAATTAGAAACAGCATTCAAACAAAAAACCATTAGTGCTGCATTTGGTGCAGGCACCGCAGCTGTGGTAGCGCCTATTGCCATGATCAATATCAATGGAATTGATTATCGCTTACCCGATTACGATAGCTACAGCTTACATAACCGTTTGAAAGATCGATTAGAATTGATCCGCAGTGGATTGGCACCAGATGTGCATGAATGGAACTGTATTATTGGTTAAGTGCAATTTTTTTAGTTAGTGATAAAACAATAAACAAATGCCGGCTGTAATGCCGGCGTTGTTGTATCATACAGATTTGTCTTTTTCTAAATGAAAGATATTACTTGTAAAACCAACTCAAGAAAAAATGCACAAGCTTACCAGATACTGAAAGTAATACCATTAATTTTCTGTATCGTGCTGCCCGATTTCATTGAACCCTGGTATTCTTTACGGTCAAATTCGCCGTACCATGAATAGGAAACAGTACCGATGCTTTTGATCTTTCCTTTATTCAGCCGGTCATCCAATTGAGAATAATAAGTGAGTGCTGTTCCGGTTACGGATTTTAATTTTCCGCGGAAAGATTCATTATCGTACGATGCATAATACTCCACTGCTGATCCGTTGATAGATTTTAGTTTACCGCGAAAGGCATCATTATCATATTCCATGTAATAATCCAGTTGCACACTGCCGATGCTTTTTACTTTTCCTTTTTGAGTTGCAGGTTGTGAGGCGCCATAGTAAGTAATGTTACACGTGCCGATACTTTTCACTTTTCCCCGGTACGCTTCATCTGCTTCCTGGCCATAATAATCCACACGGCCCATAAAAGGCTGCAATTTTCCCTGGTAATAACCTATGCGGGTGGGTTCCAATGCCATACCCCAATCAATGATATTGCCATCGGGAGAAATTCTTATGATAGCCTGCTGATCAGTTGTAAAGGAAAATGAAGATAAAGCAATACCACCGCCTGATAAAGAAACCTGGCTTAATGACTGCGCATAATTATACGTTGTAAGCAATGATACTGCAAGCAGCAACAAGATTTTTTTCATATCATCAGATTATGGTGTGAAATTACGCTTTTTCATGATTCACTAACGCTGCAACTCCTGCCCGGATTGTTCTTTTTTCCTCAATTCTTTGGTGGTAAGCCTGCTGCCATCGTGGCTATAGCCGGGTGGGCCAAAAAGGTAACGGAGCTTTTGTTTCATTGTAACCGGTTTTCGGGTATCATTAATGATAGACTTGATCTCATTAGTTACCACATCGGCAAAATTTTTATACGGCGCTGCCTTTCTTACTCCAAATTCCACCGGTGTTGCTTCCATTTCTTTTTGAAAGGTACCAAAGAGTTTATCCCATAACACGATTGTCATTCCAAAATTCTTATCTAAATACACAATGTTTTTGGCATGGTGCACCCTGTGGTGCGAAGGGGTAATGAGAACATATTCCAGGAAACCCATTCTGTTGATGAGCCGGGTATGCGCCAGCGTACCATAAGTTTGTGAAATAATGTAAATAAGTAAAATATCAACAGGCCTGAAACCCACCAATGCTAATGGAATAAAAAAGAAAAATTTTTCCACAGGTTCAAAAATGGCAGCCCTTACGCCTACCGAGAAATTGAACTCATCGGAATTGTGATGTGTAATATGCCCTGCCCACAGAATGCGGATGTGATGATCAAGATAGTGCATGGTGTAATAAATCAAATCTTCCAGCAGGTATAAACTGATCCAGTATACATAAATATTGGCTGGCGCCCGGCGGAAGCCATGATCGTAAATAGTAATGAGCATTAATAAGCATGCACCGCCCAGCAATGCTTCCACACCCGCAAACAAAACGCCCAGTAATACATTGTGTTTTGTATCGGTAACCGAATAATATTTTTTTTGCTGGCGGTGGCCAATGTACAGTTCAATACAAACCAGTAAAAAGGTGAACGGAATGCTGAAGATCACCACCATCTTACTGTTAATAAAACCCATCATACAATTGGAGCAGCAGTTTAAATGAAAATGAGCAGCCTGCGGATGGCAGTGCTGCTCAAATGTATACTTTGTAACCAATTTTTTTGTCATATTATTGTTGCTTTAACCAGTTTTTTACATGGTTGAGCAACAACAGTGGCGCAGTTAGTGTGTTTCTGTGTATTGTTTAAAATTATTCAAAATGGACTGCCACCCTGCACGCTGCATTTCAACGGGGTTCATGGTTTCGGTTTCAAAGCTTTCCACTACTTTGGTACTGTCGCCCATTGCAGTAAACACCGTATTGGTTTTGCGTCCGTCTCCCAGTGTAGTGGCAATTTGCTCGTGCAGTTTTACGGTATCATACACGCCTCCAAATTCAAAACCCATGCTGCCGTCCCGTGCTTCCATACGGAAGGAGAACGAACCACCTTCCCTTAAATCGTTCTTTGCCCAGGGCGTATGCCATTCCGGTATCGCATAATTCCATTGGGTGATGTGTTCAGGCTGTGTCCAGTAATTCCAGACTTTTTCCACCGGCGCCTGGATGGTGGCTTCAATTGTTACTGTAGTTGATGGCATGTTTTCCATGATCATTTTTTATTTGGTGTACAATAATTTCAATACAAATATCTGCCTTAAAAATCAATCAGCTGCTGTGCAAAAGCGAAATTCATGCGGGTGCTTTGCGACAGTGGGCTGATTTATTTTGCACACATTAGCAGTTGATTAGCAAACATTCATCTTTTTCAATTACGAACTGGCACAACATTTGGAAGTATTACTGTACTGTTGAGCACCTGCACTGATTGCAGCCTTTATTGTGTAACCGTTAAAATAAAGACCATGCTGAAAAGATTATTGAACATACCCATACTGGTAGCTATTTTTTTAAGCGCTGTTGCGTACAGCGGTTGTTCCAAGAACAGCGGCACTGCATCTTCCACCGCACATGATTTTTTTACCGCCAACTTATTGAACCGTGACCTTGCTGTGGTTATGGCCAAAGATGATACCACAGACATCAGTGCTGATTATGTGGGTTACACTTTCCACCTTACTGATACCTCTGCCGTTGGCGGCTCTATTGGTGCAGCTAACCTGGTAAGAACAATTTTTGGCACCTGGGGCACCGATGCCGCTTATCTCAATATCACTTTTGCTTTTCCTTCCGGCTCCAACAGTTCGCTTACGTTCATGAACCGGCAATGGCAGATTTCAACCAGCAATAGTACCAATATTACTCTCACCACTACTGTTGGCAGAAATGGTACACTCGTTTTTAAAAAGCTTTAGTAACTCCACATATATAAAAAGTGCCGGCCATGTGCCGGCATTTTTGTTTTTGGCAAGGCTAATGCAGAACCTGTATTTTCGTATCATTGCATTGATTAATTTTTGATTTATGACTCATTTGAAAAAAAGACAGGACTATATTTCGTGGGACGAATATTTTATGGGTGTGGCGTTATTGAGTGCCTGCCGGAGTAAAGACCCCAATACCCAGGTGGGCGCCTGTATTGTAAATGAAAAAAATAAAATTGTTGGTGCCGGGTATAACGGCTTGCCCACCGGCTGCAGCGATGATGAATTTCCCTGGGAAAAACAGGGTGAATTTCTTTCCACCAAGTACCCTTACATCTGCCATGCCGAACTGAATGCCATTTTAAATAATATTGGTATGGATCTGCAGGGTTGTAAAATCTATACTGCACTTTTTCCCTGTAATGAATGTGCCAAAGCCATCATTCAATCAGGTATTACAGAAGTCATTTATTTATCGGATAAATATGAAGGCACAGACGTATTCAAAGCATCTAAATTTATGCTGGATAAAGCGGGTGTGCGGTACCGTAAAGTAAAAGCCCAAATCAAAAAATTAGAATTGAGCTTTGATGAAAAAGATGTGTAATGTTAATTATCCGTTTTTTGATTTTTGCTGCCGCTCATTTTATAAATAACATAGCCAAAACCAATCAACAGGTGCAGCATAACGATGCCAAATATGATCATTCCTGTAGTATCCACTGTTATTTTTTGAAAACAAGTTCGTCACACTTTACTGCATTGGCGGTAACCTTTGTTACATAAGTATGGTAATGATACGATACTGCTGGTCAACACTGCCGTATGTTGTTATTGCTTCTTATTAAATGTTGCATTCATTGCCTTCAGCATGCCCTGGGTGCTCCACGTACCGGGCACAATCATACGGCGTACGGTATATAAAGGTTCGGTAGAATCTCTTTTGGTGGATAAGATAAAGGCCAGTTTATAATTCCTGCTTTTCAGTTCAGGAATAGCCGCCTGGTTCCACAGCCCGAATGGATACGCAAAATAGTCAATGGATTTACCGGTGATAGCTTCTAATTGTTTGCGTGGCTTTACCAATTGAACATCCCAGTCATTGCCGGTGTATTTGGTTACCATGTGATGGTCCCATGTGTGAGCAGCAATAACATGCCCGCTGTCTGCCAATTCTTTCAACTGCTCTTTGCTCATATAACGGGGACGGTTAATGGAAATAGTCATAACAAAGTACACGCCTTTAAAACCATATTTATTCATTTCTTTTGCACCGATACTGTATTGCTCTTCGTCTGTATCATCAAAAGTGAGCATAATGGGCTTGGAAGGCAATGAACCGTTATGCACCAGGTATTCATACAACTGGTCGGGTAAGATGGTATGATACCCGCTGTCGTACAATGTTTTCATTTGTTCCGCAAAAGCACCAGGCGTTACCGAGTAACTTTTCATTGTTTCGCTTTCAGAAGGGCTGATAGCCCTGATGTGGTGGTAACACAACACCGGCACTTCCCGCTTCGATAAAATCTCGGCAAGGCTGGCCATTGGCTGGCCGGATGTATTTGCTGCACCGGGTTTTCCGGCATTGGGAGAAGCACTGTCTTTTTTTACAGGCTCATTTTTTTCTGCTGCATTATTGCAGGCATACAACAGTACAACAGCTGTACTGATGAACAATATCTTTTTCATTTTGGGCAATTTCTTTTAACTGAATTACTGGTATTGAATGTAGAGGGGTTGCGGTACAAATTTCAGCAACTCTCCGGGTGTGAACATACCCGCCGTTCCTGGTTTGGTATCGTTTTTATAAAACAATTTAAAGCCGGTGAACTCTACCGGTTCTTTATAAATATACCGCAGGTAAGTGGAGCGTTTCAGGTATTTATCTCCAAAGCCATCCATATCCATCACAATCTGCACTTCAGGTACTTTCTTGATCTTATCATAGCCGGTTACCATTCCCTGTGTAAAGCGGTGTACAATTAAAATTTTAGGCGCAAGATGATTTTTACGAACAATATCCGCCAGCAGGTCTACGGCATCGTTGATATCTTCATAACTCATAGTACCAATTTTTGAGCCCGGTGTTTCCCCATGTTTCATAGAGAATTCCGGATCAATGCCCAAATGTACGTTCGGCAATTTCAGGTAAGGTTCCAGTAATGGCGCTTCGTCTTTTACCAGGCTGTGCCCAACCTGTATGTCTAAAAATACCTGTGCGTTGATTTCTTTCGCCCAGTTCATGATGGTATCAATTTGATGGAAGGGCATGCGAAAACGGTGTTTGCCGTCTTTACCTGCGGCACCCTGTGCTGTTACTGCAATGTAATGCAATGCAGGAATGGTGGGCATTTGGGGGTCTGCCGCCTGCCATTTGGCCAGCTCTTCTTTCAGTTTGGCCAGCATACTGTCTTTGGGAATTTCACCAAGAATGCCCATTTTTTTGGAATACATGTTCCCGTAAAAAGCCACAATCCTGTTATAAGGCAACAGTGCACCATCTAAAGGCGTGGGCATTTGCGCCGGCCATTTACCGGTAGTATCATGATTACTGTTCGCCAGTAAACGTTTGGCAAAATCTGCAGCATCAATTTTAGTTACAGGCGGAGCGGTTGCTTTTGCAGCAGTTGTGTCTTTTGATGTGGTTGATGATTTGCTGGTGGCGTTGCTGTGATCATTACAGGCTGAAATACAAATGCCACCGGCAATAGGCAGCATCAGCAGAAGGGGGTATATTTTTTTCATAAAGTGTGACAGTGATTTTTTACACTGTCCAATAAGTTTCAATGGTTGTTATGCAAGGCGAAGAACAATAATGCAAATATCAGTGATTAAACGGTATTATAGATAACGGGATTGTACCGAAGATAAAATTTTCTTTTCTACCAAATGCATACACCCTAACCAGCAAAAAACTGGGTGTAATACATTCTTCCCTCCTTATCTTTTGCAATACCAATTCCAATGTAAGTAAACCTGCCCAGCAGGTTGCGGCGGTGGCCGGGTGAATTCTTCCATAGTGTAACCACATCTTTTGCAGTGGTGGCGCCATAAGCTACATTCTCGCCGTAAGTAGTGACACTGCTAATGGAAGCTTTTGCCATTTCATTGCGCTGCCCAAATCCATCATGCCCAAAAGCCACTTTCCCTTCCGCCATGTTTTCGCTGTGCTGTTGTGCAATACTGTTTAAATTATTATTGATGATGAGTGGCGGTAATCCTTTTTCTTTTCTGAATGTATTAGTTTGTTGCAGTATTTCACGGTTAAGCCTGTTGGCGTTATCCTGTGCTTTAACAGAAGCAGTGGCAACAAAAAATGTAATGGCAATGATAAACCGGTACAGAGTGGACATACACAAAGAAAATCAATTATTATTCCTGAACATAACGGTTATACCTTTTTATAAACTTTTTAACGGTTCATAATAATTGATGCGGTTCATTATTGATAAAATAACATTTCCGTTTCTGCCATTAATTTTTTATTTTGATAACCTTAACTAAAAATAACTGATATGAAAAAAACAATTGTTGGCGCCCTGGTTGGCGGCGTAATTCTTTTCATCTGGCAATTCCTTACCTGGGGTGCATTGAATTTGCATGAAGCCCAGCAACGGTACACACCCAAACAGGATAGTATACTGGCTTACCTGAAAACACAGTTTACTGAAGACGGTGCCTATATGATGCCCACTGTAGCGCCCGGCACTTCCAGCAAAGACATGGAGGCACAAATGAAAGCCTGCGAAGGCAAACCCTGGGCACAGGTGGTGTATCATAAAAGTATGCCTGGTATGGATGCCATGTTTATGAATATGGGCCGCAGTTATGTAATAGATTTTTTAGTAGTGGCCCTGTTGTGCTGGCTTCTTGTAAAAATTCCATCGCCTTCCTTCGGTACCGTTTTCCTTGGCAGTGTTTTTACCGGCCTTATCGTGTTCTTTAATATACCATATACCATGCACATCTGGTATGGCAGTTTTGACCTGAATGCCCATTTGATTGATGCACTCATAAGCTGGGGCGGTACTGGTTTATGGCTGGGCTGGTGGCTGAGACGAGGAAAAAGTTAAGCACTTGTAATTTTATTTATAGTTATCTTCAATATTCAAATTTCAACTGTATTTCCGGTTGAAATTTGAATATTTTTTTTAACCAGCATACCATGAAAGTACTTTATCTCTTAATTTTTTTGTTACCAGTTTTGTGCTGTTCCGCACAATTGAAACCCATTGCTTCAGGCGTATTTCACATTGCCGATGCACCGGTAAAAAAAGACGGGTTAAGGGAGAGCCGCAGTATGGTAACAGGCACTACCAGCGACCTGGAATTTCTGTCTGTTCATGTAACCACGCAGCAGAAGGGTGCAGCGCCCAGACCATCGCACGCACAAAAAGATATTGAAGAACTGATCATCATTAAAGAAGGAAAACTTAAATGTACGATCGGTAATAAAACTGCCGTGCTGGGGAAGAGGAGCATTTTATTAGTTCCACCGGGAGAAGAACAACAGTTTCAAAACGCCGGTGATGAACCACTCACCTATTATGTTTTCCAGTTCCGTTCTAAAAAAATGAATATAGAAAGAAGCCGTCTTGCGGGCGGCACCTTGTTGATCAATTCCGATACGCTGAAAACTAATACCTCTGCTACCAAAAGTTCCATCAAATACTTCGACCGCCCCACCACCATGTGCAATAATATGGAAATGCACATCACTTCTTTACATGCCAAAGGCCCAAGCCATGCTCCCCATACACACCTGGAGACTGAAATTGTGCTGGTGATAGAAGGCGATGCAGAAATGACCGTTGATGGCCAGCATTTCAATGGCACTGCAGGCGATTTCTTTATTGCGGCCAGCGGCAGCCTGCACATGCTGGGCAATGCGGCTGATAAACCCTGCAGTTATTTTGCTTTTAAATGGCGCTGATCAGTATTTTGTTTTGCCTTTCAATACAATCTTTTTCTTTTGTGTTTGCTTTTGAATATTGGAGTAAATCACGTTATTGAAACTGCCTTCCACTTCTTTTTTATCCCGTTTGGATAGTTCTGATTCGATATAAGCATTACGTTGTGCCACTTTTTGCGTGAGTTGTTTGGTCAGGCTGTCACGCAGTTGCAGCTTTTGTTTGATGACAATTGCCAATGAATCTTTACTGATGGCTTTAAACTCATCGGGCAATTCTTCCTTCTTCACACTGTCCAGCAAAATATTTTTGGATGCAAAATCGCTGAGCAGTTCGTTCTGTTTTACCGTTGCTTTCTTGTTGTAATAATAGGCATTGTATTCGGCACGTTGTGCCTTTACAGATGCTGATGAAGTTTGCGCCAGCGCTTTCCCTTTCATCTTTAACGTATTGCCAGACATTTTTACCGATCCTTTTCCATAATAATACCGCAGGTCGTCCAGCCGGTCATTGAGTGATGCAATGTCTGCATCATAAGGCGTATTGATGGAAAGGTTATTGGCCTGCATATCTACATTTACATAAGCGCCTTCATTGCACTGTGCAATTTCTTTCCAAACTTTTGCTGCAACGGGATTGTTGCCCATTAAAATGGTGTTGAGTATAATATCTTTTTGTTTGGCAATACCGCAGGTTACGTAATAAGGCACATCGTTTTTGTAATCCATGTGGGGTTCATAATCGCCTACAAGAAAAACAGATTTATAGGTGCTGGTATCTTTATCCCAGGTAAATAATTCCACCGCTTCATTCAAACCCTGGTTCACACTTTCGGGGCCATCGCCGCCGCCTGCGGCCTGAATTTTCATGAGTTCGCTGTATACGAGGTCAATACTATCCGTAAGCGGAATTCTTTTAGTAATAAACTGGTCGCCCCTGTCGCGGTAAAAGATCAAACCCACTTCAATATCAGGTGTGGTTTGTGTTTGGGAAAGACTGCCGACGATGCTCCAGATTTTTTCTTTGGCCGCTTTGATTAAACCACTCATACTGCCGGTGGCATCCAACGCAAAGACCACCTGCATTTTTGGTTTTTTTTCTGAAAGGGTATCAGCAGGATTTTCCTGCATTTGTGCACGGGAACTTAACGTTGTTGTTAAAAACAAGCTGAAGAATGCCATCCAATTTCTCATAAAGAAAATTTTAGGCATTGAAAATAAAACAGGATATGCTGAAGAATCGGCAGACTGTGTGAATTACGGTTCTGGCTTGGTGAATAAGGTACTGTGTACTCTTAGCTGGTAAACGCTTCCATCAACCGCATTACTTCTGCACCCTCAGAGGCTGCACAGGGATTATGGGTTTCTCCCCGGAAATACTGCACCACTTTTTCTATCATAGGTTGCTGTACATGCTGCAACATTTCGAAAGAATATGAAGAGGTGATTCCTTTTGCAATAACGGTTACCGTATTGCCGCCAAAAATGCTGAAATGAATGGAACCTGAACTGCCAACAATCTCACAATGATCTGTTGTGGCTGCTGCATTAAAACACCAGCTGCCGCTGAATGCTATGCCATTGTCAAATAAGATGCTGCCGGTTACCAGGTCATCTGCTGCATATAATCCACCCTGGTTGATGGCGATGCCTTTAACTGTTTTTACATTGCCAAAGTAATGATACATCAGGTCCAGCTGGTGCGGAGCCAAATCGTGAAATAAACCACCACCTGCAATTGCAGGGTTAACCCGCCATGCCTGTTGTGGCTGCTGAAGTTCTGCAGCAGAAAGTGGTGCTTTATACAATTCCATTCTCGCAAGGCGAATAGTTCCAACAGCGCCTTCTTCCATCAATTGCTGTATTTTTTTAAATAACGGCTGTTCCCGCCGGTAATGTGCCACCACCAGTTTGCTGTTACGTTCTTTTACTGCTGCGGCTATGCGTTGTGCAGCGGCAAAAGACAATGCCATCGGCTTTTCCAAATAAACCGGCTTGCCGGATTGTATGGCCTGCAATGCATACAGTTCATGTGTATCAGGCGGCGTGGCAACATAAATGGCATTTACTTCAGGATCGTTGATGAGCGCATTTGCATCACTGTACCATTTGGGTACATGATGGCGTTGTGCATAATCTGCAGCCTTAGCACCATCGCGGCGCATCACTGCCACTAAGGTTGAGTTGGGCACTTTATTCAGCGCCGGGCCGCTTTTTACTTCGGTAACATCACCGCAGCCAATGATGCCCCATTGTACAGTTTGCATTTTGGTACTACTAATGTATTGATTTATTTAAGCAGATAAAAATAATGTTGGTGAAATCATGCGTACATTTTTTATTACGGATTTTCATTTTGGCCTGTTTGCAAATCGGGATACATTTAATTATCTTCAGTTTCCGTTTAAACCGGGGTACTATGCAAAAAGATATTCTCGCCTATCATAAAACACTTACTGCTGCAGATAAAACCATCTGCGATACTTTATACGAAACTATTTGCGCAGCATTGCCTGAGGCAGAACATAAAATCTGGCACCGGCACCCGGTATGGTTTTTAGACGGAAACCCTGTTGCGGGGTACAGTAAGCTGAAAGATTGCATCCGCCTGTTATTCTGGAGCGGACAATCTTTTGATGAACCCGGGCTTGCGCCCGAAGGCAGTTTTAAAGCGGCTGAGATGCGCTATAAAAATGCTGCTGACATCAATATAAAAGATTTGAAACGCTGGCTGAAAAAATCCAAAACCATTCAATGGGATTATAAAAATATTGTAAAGCGGAAAGGTGTGCTGGAAAGGTTGAAATGATATTCTGTTATGCAGAAAAACCGGCACGGTGTATTGCACAATGCCGGTGAACGAAGCGATTATTGGGTCATTGCTTATTTTGTTACCACCACTTTCAGGTAAGTTGCAGTGATCATCGTGCGGTTATCATCACCGCTTTTGTTCTGGCTGGTGAATAATGTTTCCAGTTCCTGTTGCAGGTTTTCAGCTTTTCCATTTTTTTCTGCGGCATCAAAAGCATTCATTGTTGGGCCATAATAATGCCTGAATACACTTACATATTCTGCCGGTGAATACGGGGCGTGAAAGGTAAAATCTTCTTTTGTACAGGTAATGTTTTCCATGGCTATACCTGCCTGTACAAAACGTTGATTAACCTGTTCGGGTACGCCCCACAACATCGGGCTGATAAAGCCTTCTGGTGGTGGCGTTGTATAAGCAGAACAGGTTTTTAATATCTGCGCCACCAATGTTGGGTCGCCGGGGATCCAGTTTCCCATTATGATTTTTCCACCGGGCTTGGCTACACGAACCATTTCTTTGGCCACATCATCCGGTTTGGGTGCAAACATGGCACCAAAGATGCTGATGACCATATCAAAGCTGTTATCTTCACAATTCACCAATGCACAGGCATCGCCTTCTGTAAATGTGCAGTTGGATAAATTTTCTGCTGCAGCCCTTTTATTACCCGCCTGCACCAGGTTGCTGGCAATATCCACACCCAATACTGTTGCACCCAGTTGCGCCTCGGGTATGGCCGTGGTTCCATCTCCACAACCCAGGTCAAGTATGTACTGATTTTTATTGATGCCCAGTTGAGATACTAATGTTTTTCCGCTCTCCCGCATGGTTTGAGCAATTTTGGTAAAGTCGCCTTTTTCCCAAAGCATTTTGTTTGCGTTCATAGTTTTTGTCTGTTTTGATTTGATAACGCAAAATTACTTTGCCGGCGGAATGGCAGCTTTACTTAAAAGTTCAAAAGGTTGACCCATCAGTTCAATGATAACATTTTCCTGGTTGCTGATGGTGGCATTCCAAACTGCCTGCTGAATGCCCTGCTGAAATGTGCAATACTTTCAAAACCACTTTCGAATGCGGCATCGCTCACTGTTTTGCCGGCAACTGTGATCAATTGCCTGGCCCGGTTCAATTTTTTTTCCATCAACCATTTGCCAGGCGTGGTGTGGTATAACTGTTCAAAGTCTCTTTTGAATGCGGAAAGGCTGCGGTAACTGAGGCGTGCATAATCTTCCAGTTTCAGATTATAGCAATAGTTTTCTTCCATGATATGCTGTAGGGAAATGGCCTGCGGCATGTGCAATAACGTACAAAAATAACACAGCAATTCCCTGTTGGCAGTATTATCGGCAATAGTTAAAATAAGTTCTGAAAATTTGAGTTGCAGCAATGCCTGGTCTGGTGGTGTTGGTGCATTATAATAGGGAAGCATTGAGGTGAAAAACGCATGTACCGTATCGCTGCTTTCGATATTAATTACCGGGGTGAAATTTCTTTCACCTTTTTCAATCGGGGTCGATTTGGTTTTCAACACATCGCAAATAAACGTATCGGGTACAAAAAAAAGATAAAAGCAAAATTCCTTTTCAAAGAATTGCTCCACTATTGCAGCGCCGCGTTTAATGAACTTGCAATCACCCGCCTTTAATTCAAACGAACCCTCTGCTGTATGCCAGATCTTTCTGCCTGAAGCAACATAAACAATATAATTGTTATGGCTCCAGAGCTGAACAAATTTTTCTGCAAGCCCGCAATTGTACACGGTAAACAAAGTTTCTCCGCAGGTGAGTTGCCTGAAATGCGCAGGATTGGCGGCGATATATTCGTTAAAGTTGATCAAGTGAATAAGGGAAACAAAAGTAATCAGCATTCATAAAACCGCAACACTTTTCGATAAATGATGCAATATTTTACAAGCGGTTAACCTGGTAAAACAAGAGTCAACCTAATTCGTGAAAGTATGTTCAATTAAATCCGTTCTTTATAATCTAAATGATTCTTGGCTAATGTTTCCTTAGCAATTTCATATCCCGCATCTGCATGGCGTATCACACCCATACCCGGATCGTTGCGCAATACACGGCTGAGGCGTGCTGCAGCAGCATCGGTACCATCTGCCACTATCACCATTCCTGCATGAATGCTGTACCCCATGCCCACACCACCGCCATGATGTAACGATACCCAACTGGCACCGCCTGCGGTGTTCACCAATGCGTTCAGCAACGGCCAGTCTGCAACAGCATCGCTGCCATCCATCATGCCTTCAGTTTCGCGGTTGGGGCTGGCCACACTGCCGGTATCTAAATGATCGCGGCCAATGACAATGGGTGCTTTTACTTTTCCTGTTCTTACCAGTTCATTAAAAGCCAATCCTGCTTTTTCACGTTCGCCCTGGCCCAGCCAGCAGATGCGTGCCGGTAACCCCTGGAAGGCAATTTTTTCTTTGGCCATATTCATCCAGCGCAGCATGCCGGTGTTATTGGGAAACATGTTCATGATGAGTTCGTCAGTTACCGCAATGTCTGCAGGGTCGCCACTTAATGCCGCCCAGCGGAATGGCCCTTTGCCCTCGCAAAATAAAGGGCGGATATATGCCGGTACAAATCCCGGAAAATCGAATGGTGAATGTTTGGTGAGTACACCAGCGCCGGGATGCTTTTCCCTGTATTCCTGTGCTCTTGCACGGATGTTGTTGCCATAATCAAAAGTGATGGCGCCTTTATCCATCAATTGCAGCATCAGCTGCACATGCAGGTGCATGCTTTCATAACTCAGATCGGTATAATGCTGTGGATTCTCCTGCCTTAATACATTCGCTTCTTCGTTCGTTAATGTATGCGGTATGTAACCAATAAGCGGGTCATGTGCACTGGTTTGATCAGTCAGTGTATCGGGAATAATGTCTCTTTGCAATAAACGATCCAGCAGGTGCACCGCATTGCAAAGCACGCCGATGCTTTTGGCCTCACCTTCCTTACGGTAGTGCATAGCTGCATTTATGGCATCGTCGATGTTGGTATGTTTTTCGTCGAGATAACGGGTTTCTATTCTTTTATCAATACGCCATTCTTCCACTTCTGCTATCAGTGCCACCCCTTCATTCATTGTAATGGCCAATGGTTGTGCACCACCCATACCGCCGAGGCCTGCTGTAACATTCAGTGTTCCTTTTAATGTTCCGCCGAAATGTTTATCTGCCGCTGCGGCATAAGTTTCGTAAGTGCCCTGTACAATGCCCTGGCTGCCGATATAGATCCAGCTTCCGGCAGTCATCTGGCCGTACATCATCAACCCTTTTTTTTCCAGTTCATCAAAATGTTTCCAGTTGGCCCAGTTGGGTACCAGTTGAGAATTGCTGATGAGCACACGCGGTGCATCCTGATGTGTTTTTAATATGCCAACAGGTTTGCCGCTTTGTATTAATAAGCTTTCATCATCTTCCACCACTTTTAATGCGGCGATGATATTATCCAGTGCCTCGAAATTGCGTGCGGCTTTTCCCCTGCCACCATATACAATCAAATCATCGGGACGTTCTGCCACTTCGGGGTTCAGGTTGTTCAGCAGCATACGTAAAGCCGCTTCCTGCACCCATCCTTTACAATTGAGTTTAGTTCCTGTGGGTGTTTTGTATTTCACGGGATCGTAACGTTTTACCGGCGCAATCATATTTTTCGTTTTAGTTGATGCAAAGATGATAAAAATTGAGTTACAGAAGGAGGTTTAGTTTAATCTGCACATAAGAGCATAATTAAAAAAATTATTGCTGCAGGTGATGCATCGCTTACTTTATTTACTTATATACATTTATATTTAATCCGACCACATAGGCACATAGGACACATAGTATGCTTCGCATTCTTTCTGCCGGAAAGACGGTAAGGCAGAAAGAATGCGCTTCAACACTTTATATACCTATATACTTTATTTACTTTTATACATATCCTGACCACATAGGCACATAGGAAACATAGAATGCTTCGCATTTCACTCTTGCTCACAGAGACATGAAGGTACAGCGCATGCACTTCATTACTCTATATACTTATTTACTTTATATACTTACTTCGCTCACAGAGGCACTTAGGCACAGAGCATACGCTTCGTCACTTTATATACCTATATACTTTGTTTACTTACATACTTAACTACCTCCCCAGCGTTAACCGCCGAATCAACTCCGTTTCCTTTACATCATAAGGTGTTCCGTCTTTACGAAAGATATCATGAAACCAGGGATTGGGTTCAGGGCTGCCTTCCTTACTGCCCCAGGGAAATATCGTATTGCTTTTTCCGCTTACCAATCCCCAGTTGATGGCACCCACATGACAGCGTTTTAAAATAGGCAGATGTGTTTCAAAACGGCTGTTGTTTTTTCTTGCCATATACTCTGTACAAATCACCGGCCGTCCTCTTTTTTGTAAGGTATCGATGGCTTTTTTCATAGAATTGGTATCCTCATAGTTATGAAAAGTGATCACATCGGAATGTTCCAATTGATATGCATTTAGTTCCGGGTACTCCATAAACCACACGCCTGCTGTTAATGGTTGGGAAGGACGAACTGCCCACGCCCATTCAAATACTTTTTTCAGTAACGGAAGCGACTTCAAGCCATAACCACTGTTTGCAGGTTCATTATACAGATCCCACATTAAAATACGTTTGTCGTTTTTGAATGTAGTGAGCACATCGGTGACATATTGTTTCAGGTATCCCCATTGCGTGGAATCGTTATGCACTGTTTCGCCGGGGCTTCTTACCCAGCCTGAATTGTGTACACCCGGTTTGGGCGCAGGTTGTAGTCCGGGCTTGGGATCGGGGTTCCAGCAATCATCCAGTATACAAAACAAAATTTTGATGTGGTGTTTGGATGCAATGTCAAGAAAGAGGTTCATTCTCTTTTTAAAACCTGTGGCATCCGTTTTCCATGCAAGGTCGTGCAGGTACACACGCATTACATTCATGCCGATTTTTTCTGCCCAACCCAGTTCTTTATCAATAGTAGATGCATCGAATGTTGCTGCCTGCCACATTTCCAGTTGATTGATGGCTGTACTCGGCAAAAAATCTGCCCCCACCAGCCAGCCCTGTTTTTTATACCATGCATTGGCTTGCGCTGCCGACCATATTTTTTGTTGTGCAGTGGTACTGTATACTATTGCAGACAACACCAGTAATAAAAATGTTTTTTTTAAAGAGCAATTCATCATAGCAAGGTTTAGATATGTTGATTAAAAAGATTGTCGCAAAAACGCTGATAATGCTGTGCATTTTGTCTGCCGGTAAGACAGAAAGAAAACGCTTCATCACTTTATATACCTATTTACTTTTTACTTACATTGCTCACAAAGGCACTAAGGCACAGCAAATACTTCACGTTACTTTATATACCTATATACTTTATTTACTTTTCCCCTAACCCCGACCACATAGGCACACAGGGAACATAGAATGCTTCGCATTTTTTTTGCCGGAAAGACGATAAGACAGAAAGAAAATGCATCAACACTTTATATACCTATTTACTTTATTTACTTTTATACTTAAACCTTATCCAAACTAAAATCCTGCATAAACTGAATAGATTTCATCATATCATCATGCAATACACGGTCTGCATCGTTAAAACTGATTTGCTCCCGAAATGCTTTGACAATTTTTTCCAGCTTTGCTGAAGTTTGCAGTGGCCGCCTGAATTCCAGTGCCTGTACTGCGGTGAGTAATTCTATCGCCAGCACTTTCTCCACGTTATCCACCACCCGTTTGCATTTGGTTGCTGCATTGGCGCCCATGCTTACATGATCTTCCTGGTTGTTACTGGAAGAAATGGAATCCACGCTCGCCGGTGTACACAATTGTTTATTTTCACTCACAATGCCCGCGGCGGTATATTGGGGAATCATAAAGCCGCTGTTCAGCCCGGCATCTTTCACTAAAAATAAAGGCAGGTTTCTTTGTCCGCTGATAAGCTGGTAAGTACGGCGTTCGCTGATGTTGGCCAGTTCGCTCATCGCAATACTCAAAAAATCAAGGCATAACGCCAACGGTTGACCGTGAAAATTTCCACCGCTTACCACCAGGTCATCTTCCGGAAAAATATTAGGGTTGTCGGTTACCGAATTGATCTCTTTCAAAAACACACTGAGCACATAACCAAACGTATCTTTTGTGGCGCCGTGTACCTGCGGTATACAACGGAAACTGTATGGATCCTGCACCTGCTGTTTTTGTTGTGCAGCAATGGCGCTACCCTGTAACAGTGCAGTTAATTGTGCCGCAGTATTCGCCTGGCCTTCGTGCGGCCGTATGGAATGAATATTGGGATGTAAAGGTTCCATCACGCAATCAAACGCATCAAAGGAAATGGCCGCAATCACATCTGCCCATTGCAGCAAACGCTCAGACTGCATCAGGTTATACATTCCATATGCACTCATAAACTGTGTACCATTGATCAGCGCCAACCCTTCCTTGCTTTGCAGTTGAATGGGCTCCCAATTAAACTTGCGCAGTATTGCTGCCGAGGCATGTTTCTTTCCTTCATGCATCACTTCTCCCAATCCAATCAGTGGCAAACTTAAATGGGATAATGGCGCAAGGTCGCCTGAAGCGCCCAATGAACCTTGTGTATAAATTACAGGAAACACATCGTTGTTGTACATATCCATCAACCGTTTCACCGTATCAATCTGCACACCAGAATGACCGTAGCTTAATGATTTTATTTTCAGCGCCACCATCAGTTTTACAATGTCTTTGGGTACTTCTTCTCCCATACCACAGGCATGTGATTGTATCAGGTTGCTTTGCAATTGTTCCAGTTGTGCATTGTCAATCTTTACATTTTGCAAATAACCAAAGCCGGTATTGATTCCATAATACAATCCTTCCCCGCTGTTTATTTTTTGATCTAAATAATTGCGGCATGCTGTAATGCGGAAATGGGCATCAAAAGTGATGGAAACCAACTGATCGAATGTTAGTAAATTCTTTACCTGCTTAAAATTCAAAGGCGTTTTATCTAACGGCAAATAGTTATAACTCATGTACTGGCAATTTTTTGGCTAATCGTTTTTTTAGTTTAACTTGTTCAAAAGTAATTAAAAAACCTATCCCATTATGGGCTTATTAGCACTGGCTGTTGCACCGGGTATTGCCATCTGCATTTTCATTTATTTGAAAGATAAATACAACAGGGAGCCGCTGGGTTTACTACTGTTCAGTTTTGTTTTGGGCATGTGCAGTATTATCCCTGCTTTGATGCTGGAAAAAGCTTTCGGCCTCTCACAAAACGAAATGACCACCGCTTCTGCTGTTTCGCTGGCCGTTTTTGCTTATGCAGTGGTGGCAGTAAGCGAAGAGGGTTCAAAGTTTTTGATGGTGCGGTTGTTCTGTTATCCGCGCAAAGCATTCGATGATCCCTTTGATGGCATTGTATATTCTGTAATGGTGAGCATGGGTTTTGCCACACTGGAAAATATTGGTTACGTGATGGAACATGGTGTGGCCACCGGCATTGTACGAATGTTTTTGTCTGTACCGGCACATGCCACTTTTGCTATTTTAATGGGCTATCATATCGGCCTTGCTAAATTTGACCCCGCAAGAAGAGGGATGCATTTCTTCCTCGCTATTTTCTGGCCTGTAGTATTTCATGGCACTTTCGATTTCTTTTTGTTTAAGGCAGATACCTTACTGCATATTGCAGGTGCCCTTGTTTCTTTTATCATCGCCATCCGCTTATCCAAAAAAGCCATCAGGAAAAAACAAGCCATCTCCAAAGCTTTTATGAGTGGTGTGGATAGTATTACCCAACAGGACAATTCTCTTTTTTAATGTTATGAAAAAATATGTACTGGTTATCGCTTCCTTTATACTGTTGTCATCATTGTATGCACAGGTTTCCGTACAGGTGTTGGTTTCAGATAAAAAAATATCCATGCGTGGCCTCAGCGTGGTAAGCAATAAAATTGTTTGGGTTAGCGGAAGCAACGGCACTGTAGGAAAAAGTATTGATGGCGGCACTAACTGGACTTGGATGACGGTGAAAGGTTACGAGAAAACTGACTTCCGCGACATTGAAGCTTTTGATGCAAAAACGGCCATCATCATGGGCATTGCTGAACCTGCTTATATTTTACGCACTACCGATGGCGGACAAAGCTGGACCAAAGTTTTTGAAAACGAAACTAAAGGCATGTTCCTTGATGCAATGGCTTTCTGGAATGAAATGAGCGGCATTGTTGTGGGCGATCCCATCAATGATAAAATGTTTATCGGCAGAACTTTTGACGGCGGTAAAACATGGAGAACGATTCCCGATGGCAATTTACCTGTTGTTGAGAAAGGCGAAGCCTGCTTTGCATCCAGCGGTACCAATGTTGCACCACTTTCTTTAAGTGAAGCGGTGTTTGTTACCGGCGGTACCAAATCAAGATTGTTCATTCGTGATAAAAAAATTGATTTGCCTATTATACAGGGTAAAGAAACCACCGGCGCTAATTCTGTGGCCGTTAAAAAAGTAAAAAAGAAACATACCATTATTGTCGTGGGCGGCGATTTTACTACAGCAGATTCCACTACACAAAACTGCTGCATTACCAATGATGATGGCGCTACATTTACCGCACCTAAAGAAGCGCCGCATGGTTACCGCAGTTGCGTAACTTATCTTAAAAAATCATCCTGGATCACCTGCGGATTGAATGGTGTGGATTACAGTACTGATGATGGGGTAACCTGGAAACTCATCAGCAATACCGGTTTTCATGTATGCAGGAAAGCCAAAAAAGGAGATGCTGTTTTCTTTGCCGGCAATGGAAAGATTGGCAAGCTGGTATATGCACGGTAAATAAAAGCCGGTGAAGAATCACCGGCCCTAAGTGGATACTTATAAGAACTACCTATGCAAAACAATTGTGTCCAACGCTGTGTTGTCACCATAAGCATTGGAATAATATTGATGGCAGAAACGGGTTTACAGTTGGGCTGAATGCATAATTATTCTACCCAACCTATCAGCAAGCATGTATCACCCTTTCTTTTTTGAAGATTGAATTGAATTTGTTGTTACTTTCCTATACCAAACGAAAAATTCACCGGCAGAGATGCCTGCATTGCCTGCATTAAAAATTTTCAGCTATTTTTTTGAGTAACAATAACTTCGGATAACCTGCATAGTGCATACAGCCTTCGGGCAGGTTCATCATGAACCCCGGGCGGCTTCAGTTTTTCAATTTTAAGAAAGGAAATTTATTTTTTAAACGCGAAGTACACTGCGCCCAGTACAAGGGCAAAGCTGACCAGGTATTTCCAGTGAAAAGGTTCTTTAAGGTAAAGAATGGCAAAAACGGCAAACACTACCAGTGTAATTACCTCCTGCGTGATTTTCAGCTGAAAGCCATTGAATCCATTCATGAACCCGGCCCTGTTTGCCGGAACCATCAGGCAATATTCAAAAAAAGCAATACCCCAGCTGATCAGTATAGCTTTCCATAAAGGCATTTGCGTATCTTTCAAACGGCCATACCATGCAAAAGTCATAAAGATGTTGGAAGTGGCGAGGAGAAGGATGGTTCTGTACATATTCTGTCTAACTATATTTTTTAAAACCTGCACCTGTTTGGTTGATATTACAGCTGTCTATTCAGACAAATGTAATTCATACAGTCAATTTATGTTTAAATTTATTTCAGGATCAGAAAAGGCATACTATTTAAGAAATGTTTTTTGATCAATACTGTATACGGCGGTATACTTTTTATCCAGTATCTTACTAAATCCCCAGTGTTCTTTCCATATACAGGTAATATTCATTTCTTTCTTTTCTTTGTTGTATTGCCAATTGTATTTTCTGTTGGATTCTTCAAATGACTTTCCGGTAATATTTTTCACCAACGCAATATCTTCCGCTGGAATAATTTCCTCACGGAATTTTGCAAAAATCCATGCACCATCTACCGTAGTATAATCCGTGTTGTTCAGTTCGGCAGTCAGCACTTTAAAATACAAAGGGGTTTTAAGGGTGTTCCTGTAAAAATAGGTATACGCTGAATCACGGCTCAATTCAGTGATATTGCTGTTAAATGTACCCGGCTTAACAGTATAGTTCTGCATCCATCTTTCCATAAATCCCTCAATTGATATCGGTTTTATTGCAGCTAATGATGGCCCGGATTGATATTGTAAATCATTACCAAACCTGGAATTGGTGGTACAGCCAGATAGAATAATCAGCGTAATCAGCAGGTGGTGTGTTTTCATATGATGCCATTTAATTGATAATGTATACTTATTTGCTTAGATGAAGCAGGTTTTGCAGCGCAATCAAAAAAATAAGTCATCATAAAAGTAATTAAAAAATCAGGGCACAAAAAAAGCCGCATGTTATAGCGGCTATAAAATTTGTTGCTGCAAATGGTCATCAATTCAAACTTCTGAAATCCACCGGCACCAGTTTGCTTACACCGGCTTCCTGCATGGTTACACCATAAATCACATCTACCGCACTCATGGTTTGTTTATTATGGGTTACAATGATGAACTGTGAGTTCTCGCTGAACCTTTTGATCATATTGGTAAACTTGCCTACGTTGGCATCATCCAGCGGCGCATCCACCTCATCTAAAATACAAAACGGGGCAGGTTTAATTAAGTAGATGGCGAACAGTAAAGCAGTTGCAGTTAACGTTTTTTCTCCTCCGCTTAATTGTCCGATAGATGATGGACGTTTGCCTTTTGGTTTTGCCACAATATCAATGCCCGTTTCTGCAAGATTTTCAGGATTTACCAAAACCATATCTGCCGTATCATCTTCAGTAAACAATGCTTTAAATACTTTCTGGAAGTTATCCCTTACCTGGTTAAACGTATCCAGGAATTGCTGGTTGGCGGTAGCTTCCACTTCCTGGATGGTCAGCATCAAACTGTCTTTTGCCGTTACCAAATCATTCTTTTGATCCAGGATAAACTCGTAACGCTTTTTCATTTCAGTGAACGCTTCAATCGCTGTAGGGTTAATCTCCCCGATGTTTTCTAAACGCTTGCGCATGCGTTCACTTTTTTCCTGCAGGTCTTCCAGCAGTGTATCTCCTGTACGGGGTTCATCAATGATGGCGTCCAGGTCTACTTTAAATTCCACACTCAGCCTTTCCTTCATACCCGCCAATTGCAGTTTCAGTTCGGTGAGTTTGTCTTTTATTTCATTCAGTAACGTATCAATACCTTCTTTGGATTTTTGCTTGTGGCGCAGTTCACTTTCTTTTTCTGCCAAAGCATTTCTAAGATTATAATAAGCCTGGTCTGCTTCGTTCAGTTTACGTTCTTCTGCTTCTTTATTCTGCAGCATGGTCACCAGCAATGCTTCTACTGATTGTAGTGCAGCAGCAGTTTCCCCAATGCTGGATGCCGCTTCTTTCAACTGCACATTGCTGTTTTCAATTTGTGCCTGTAAGTCACGCAGCTGGTTACTCTTAAATTCAAATTCCTGTTTTAAAGAAACTACCTTGCTTTGTTGTTTGGTAAACTGCAGGTTGCTGTCGTTAAAACTTGCCGTTGCAAAATTATATTCCTGTTCGGCAGATGCATAATCCTGTTCAATCAACTGCATTCTTTCATTCAGTTCATCTAATTGCGTATTGAACTTTTCCAGTTCTTCCCGCGTGCTGGCAATGGCATCGTGATTAGATTGCAGTTGCTGCTCCAGGTCATCTATCCGCCTGCTGCTGGTTTCTTCCTGGTGGTGTAAATTCTCCACTTTATTTTGCAGTGCAAATACCTGGTTAGTCAAAGTATTAATATCCTGCTGTGTTTGTTTAATGGCATTTTCCTTCAATTGCTCATTAAATGCAATCACTTCATTATGGCGGCTCTGGATCGTTTCTTTTAATTGCTGTACCACTGTTTCCTGCGCAGTAATTTCTTCTGCCAGTTTCTCCAGGTTTTTAGCACGGCCAATTTTCTTGCCTTCAAACAAACCCACGCTGCCACCGGTTAAGGAGTATTTGCCTTTTACATATTTACCGCTTTTTTCCAGTACCACTGCGCCGTTACTGTTGCGTAAGGCATCTTCGCTTTCAGCAATGAAAACATTGCCCAGTAAATGTTTGGCCAGATTTGCATATTTACCATCAATCTCCACCACGCTTAATGCGGGTATGGTTCCATCGGGCTGGTGTTGCTCTTCAAATGATGTAAATTTATCCTGTAAAAAGAAGTTGGCTTTACCTTTTTTATTTTCGTCCAGTAAATGTATCGCCTGCAAACCTTCTTCCAGATTATTTACCACGTAATAGTTCAGGTATGGTTCCAGCACATTTTCCACTGCGGCACGGTATTCTTCTTTCACATAAATAATGTCTGACAATAATGGCGCACTGTGGTTCCATCCGGCGTTGTTGTGTAAGAATTTTACGCTTTCAGGATATCCTTCCATCGAATCTATCAGGCTTTTCAACAGCGCATATTCATTTTTCTTGCTGTCTAACTTCCTGTTTTCTTCTGCCAGTTCCACACGCAAACCTTCCAGTACATTTTGTGTGGCCAGTATTTGTTCTTTGGTAAATTCATGATGATCCTGTAATTGCTGCAGGTCAGTTTTCTTTTGCTGCAGTTCCTCTTCTCTATCTTTCCTGTCGGCTTCCAGTTGCTGCAATTGTTGCTGGCGTTGTGCTTTTTCTTCCTGCAGTTGTACAATAGTACGGTGCAGGTTTTGAATGGAAGTATCGGCAACGGCTACCTTCTTTTCCGCTTCAAACTGGTTGCGTTGTATCGCCTGGTTTTCTCTTCTTAATGTGTCAATGCTGCTGCGTTTTTCATCAAATACTTTACGTTTATCTTCAACGGCATTTTTCAGTTCATCCAGTTTGCCTTCAAATTCTTCCAGTTTGGCTTCATCGTCTTTAATCTGCAGGCTGGTAAATTCAATGCTTTCTTCCAGGCCTTTCAGTTGACCGCCTGCTTTTTGTAAAAAATCGTTTAAATTATTTTCTCTTTCTTTCAGGTATTGCAGCCGTTGCGCAGCTAGGTTCTTTTCGCTTTCTTTATTACGCAGTTCATCCAGCATATCATTAAATGCATGCTGCATGTGCTGTAATGCTTTTTCCTGTTCAATGAAAGATAATTTCTCTGCTTCCAGTGCAGCTTCTTCTTTTGCAATGGCCGTTTCCAGTTCAATACGTTTATCCACTTCAGCCTGTTGCTGGTGGTTCAGATCGCGGTAAGTGATGTTGAAACCTTCCAGTGCGGCTTTGGCCAGTTCAATACTGATCTCTTTATATTCCTTCTTGATCTCAAAATATTTCTCTGCTTTCTTCGCCTGGCTTTCGAGGCTTTTCAGCTGGTTGTTGATCTCGAACAACAAATCTTCAATACGTGCCAGATCCTGTTCAGTAGCATCCAGTTTTAATTTGGCTTCTTTCTTTCTTGTTTTGTAGATGGTGATGCCTGCTGCCTGTTCCAGCATTTTTCGGCGGCTGTTTTCTTTATCCTTAATGATGTCATCCACCATACCCAACTCAATGATGGCATAGCTATCGGTGCTTACACCCGTATCCATAAACAGGTTATGGATGTCTTTCAGGCGGCAGGCTACATCATTCAGGCGGTATTCGCTTTCCCCGTTCTTGTAGTATTTACGGGTTACAGTTACAGTGTTGAATTCAGTTGGTAAAAGGTTTTTGGTATTTTCAAAAGTAAGGCTCACTTCTGCAAGGCCGCTGGCACTGCGGGTTTTGGAACCGTTAAATACCAGGCTTTCCAGGTTTTCACTGCGCAGGTTGCTGATCTTGTGTTCCCCAATCACCCAACGGATACTGTCCACAATATTGCTTTTGCCGCAACCATTGGGTCCAATTACACCGGTGATTCCTTCATCAAAATGGAGTACGGTTTTGTCGGCAAAACTTTTAAATCCTTTAATTTCTAGGCTCTTTAATCGCACGATTTCGGTTTTTTGTCAGACGGCAAATATAATGGAATGGGCGAAAAGAAATTTTTGATTGTTTACACCAGTTATGCAGAGTTATTCACAGCTTGCTAACAGTTTTTGAATGGAGAAAAAGGTATTCATTTTTTGCCTTGCTTTTTACAAAAATGACATACCACTGATTACAATTTAAATGGATATGGAGATGGGCAGGAACTGCATCTCTACAGCATGAAGTTTTTTATTCCGCATTGCTTTTTCCTGGTTTCATGTATAACTACACAAGCGCAAAACCTTACTGATACTGCAATCAGGTTGTATTGTACCGGCCGTATTGCCTATCCCAAAGCCGCTGACAACAACAATATTACCGGAACTGTAGCATTAATTTTTGACACTGACAGTCTTGGGCATATTAACAATATCAGGGTAGAGAAAAGTGTGGGTTATGGTTGTGACGAAGCTGCAATAAATGCCCTTAAAACCTGCAAGTGCAACCCATTGCCAGTAGAGCGTAGATACCTCCCTCAATACAACCAGCACATTGCATTTGCATTTACAAGGAATGATGACTAAAAAAGCCTCCCTGCCAATTGGCGTTGACAGGAAGGCTTAAACCTGAAACCACCCAAAAGGCTAAGGTTTGGGTTTGATTTTTTGTTCAAGACATTGTTTGCCCTTTTATCAACGATGTTTTCAATTGCCGGGTTGCCTGTTGTATAAATGGAATTCCAGCAAAAAGAAAGGGCGGAAAAATTGAATTATTTACACAAAAACTGCCAGGCTAATTCACCGGTGGATCCCTGATTAAAAAGCCATACAAACAAGTAATAAAACGACGTACATCTACCATGCTAAACACGCAATACCGCTGATTTTAAAACCTGCCGCCCGGATTTACAATATACTAAAATGGGATTCGTTCCACAATATGGAAAACAATGTTTTAACCTAATCAAATGTAACCTTATGAAAAAACTATTACCTGTTTTAAGCGTTTTACTGATGGCTTTATCTTTTTCTGCCTGTAAAAAAGAAATTGTACCCAACCAGGAAACCAAGCAACCCGATTCCGGGCTGGTTCCCATTGGCAATGAAGGCAGTTGCCCAACCACTACAGTAAATCTCATGGCCGGACAAACAATCAATGCCGGTTCTATCACTGTTACCAACGATGCAGATTTCATTTATGTTACCTACACTACTGCTAATGGTTATGTTTTAACACAAACCCATTTGTATGTTGGCGATTGTGCCGGCATTCCGGTAAATAATCCGGGAAACCCCATTCCTGGCCAGTTCCCCTATAGCAGTCCGCATAGCAATATCACCACCTATACTTACCAGGTTCCCATTTCGGCAATACCTGCAGGTGGCTGTGGTTGTATAGCGGCTCATTGTGTGGTGGTTAAATTAAATGCATCCGGACAGGTTATTGAAACACAAACCGGCTGGGGCAGCGGTACGCAGATTAATCTTGGCAGCGGTAACTGGGGTATGAAATTCAGTTATTGCTCCTGTTCACAATAAACTTATTTGAAAAAAATAAATAAAAGGACGCTGTTAACAGCGTCCTTTTATTTTACATGCCTAATGCTGTAATGTGACGAATGTTAAAATCAATTAAAAGCAATGGCGTTTGTCCAATATTACGAACCGATTCGTATTTTTGGCCGACAATTTATAATATGAAAAAAGTTATTACTCCTTTGTTAGTGTTGGCCGCAGTGGCAGTAAAAGCACAAACCAAACTCTATGATCATGCAGTGATCACCACTAAAACAACGATTGTATCACCCGAAGGAGCAGACGAAAATGCCCCAACGCCCCCTCCCGGTGGTGATGGCGAACAAAGGGTAATGTTCAGGTTTGGTGGTGATGGAGAAACTAAATCCACCACTACCCTTAAAGGCAGTCTCATCAAAACGTTTACAGAAACAGATATGAGCCGTTCCACCACTATTCGTGATAACGATAAAAAAATCACCACCACTATGCTGGAAGTGATGGGAAAGAAAACTGCCTTTTATGTAACCGATTCTGACCAGGTGCAAATGCAGAAACGTATGGACAGTTTGATGCAGAGCCGCAGGCAGAATAATGATAACAATAATGTATTCAGAAATAATAACACTGTTGTGGGGGCCACCATCAGCTATTTTGAAGATACTAAAAAAATTGCCGGCCTCGTTTGCAAAAAAGCATTACTGGTTACCAACAGGCAAAACGGGAATAAAGATACCAGCCTGGTTTGGTATTGCCCCGACTTTAAATTGAAAGGCATTGTATCCACCGGCGGTTTTGGCGGTGGCGGTTTTGGTGGCAATTTTGGGCGTATCACCACGCTGAGCGGATTAAATGACCTGAACGGATTTCCGATGTATTATGAAATGAACATGGGCCGCGGCAGAAAAATGATGGTTGAGGTCACCAAGATCAACACTGAAAAAGAAGTGGCTGATAAGGAATTTGAAATACCGAAAGATGTTGAAGTAAAAGCAATGAAAGATATGCAAAATGGTAATGGCGGCTTCCAGTTCCGTATGGGTGGCGGCCCCGGCCAGTAAAAACTTAATACATCATTTTATTATGGTCAGGCATCCTTTAGTGGTTGCCTGATTTTTTTTGTCTCAATCACCATATTCTTTGAAATGGTGTCTTTGAAATTGTATTATTGCCAACACTTTTCCAAAAAAAGGCAACTTTGCAAGTTGACTTCTTCACAATCTCTTTCCAATAATATCAAGGCATACTAAAAAAGAAAAAATCATTTACATGCATAAAAATAAAAGAGGCTGAGTAAATCAGCCTCTTCCTTTATATACTTATTTACTTTATAAACCTACTTACTTTATCCCACTACAACTTACCCAAATCATCCCTCTTCTTGTCATATTCAGCAGCCTTTTTCGTGTCGCCTTTTGCGTTATAGAACTGGCTTAAAATATCCAGCACATCTTTATAGTTGGCTTTTTGAATAGTTTTTAAAGTTGGCAATGCGGCAAAGTAATCTACAGCACCATCAGCGTAAGGAATACATTCGTCTATTTTTTTAAGGAACATATCTTTAAACTGGTTTTTCTTTTTAATATCTTCTGGTTTTACCCCTTTAACTTTTTTAGATGAATCCTGGTAGTCAAAAGCATAATTATACAGGTGGCGCACCATCAGCATCTTGGCATCCACACCTTTGTCCAGGTTAATGGCTGTTTTCAACACTTCAGACAATTTAGCCTTTACCGCTTCGGCATTGGCTGGCTTTTCATCTGCTGTGTACAATTCATTATATAACATTACTGCATAATTATAAGGGTACACATATTTATCGGGAAAGCGTTTCATGAATTCTTCATACTTTGCTTTCAATGCAGCCTTATCGCCGGTTTTTTCCACTCTGTCCAGCTCAAAGTCATTCCACCAATCTTCTTCAGGATAAAGGGTTCTGCCTTTATCCAGTATGGCACTCATTTTAGCTTCATCTTTTGTTCTCAGGTAATAGTCGGCCAAAAACTGGTACACACTCAGGTATTGTGGTGCCTTCAGGTTGGCATCTGTAAGTTTGCTGTAATACAATGCGGCAGAAGCTTCATCTTTGGCATTATTGGCAACTATTGCCGTATTCATTACAAGAGAAGTATCCAGCGGGGGAAATTTGAAACCATTGTAATCATAGTTTTTACTGCGTACATAATCTTCCACATCCAGCGCAGCTTTAAAAGCATCAAAAGAAGCTTTATAATCTTTTGCGCTAAACTCTTTTGCACCAATATCAAAATATCCATTATACAGGTCGAAGAAATGCGCATATTTATCCCCGGAAAGCAAAGGTTCTTTAGCATCCAGCGACTGGTATTTTTTAAATGCTTCCAATGATTCATTTTTTAATTTCATTGCATCTGCAGTGCTGACACCAGAATCGCGGGATAAATTATTTAACACTCTTCCTTTGTAATAGTAAACATCTGCCTTTGATTGATTTTTGGTTTCACCAAGAAATTTTTCTATCGCATCTTTAGCTTTTGCATTTTGGTTCAGGTATACCAGTTTCTTGATATCATCGAGGTTCTGACTTTTTGCTGCAAATCCTGCAAGCAGCAGCATCGTTAAAAAACAATAGATCTTCATTGAATTAATTTTTAGGCGTTAAAGATATTATATTTTATCGGGTAAGAAGATGACATTTTCCTGATTTTTTCATAAACCGTGCCACATTCAATTTTACTTTAAATTATACTGAATGAAACTGCTAAAAAAAGGTAAATTGCAGTTTCGTTTTTTATTGTGATCAGCCAGAATACCATACAGCAAATACTCAGCCGCATAGACATTGTGGAAATTGTGGGTTCATTTATCAAGCTGAAGAAAAGAGGCACCAATTATCTTGGCCTCTGCCCTTTTCACAATGAAAAAACACCGTCTTTTACCGTTTCTCCCACTAAAGAAATATACAAGTGTTTTGGTTGTGGCCGCAGTGGCAATACCATCAGCTTTTTAATGGAAGCTGAAAAATACAGTTATGTGGAAGCTTTGCGCTGGCTGGCTGCAAAATATAATGTGGAAATTGAAGAGACGGAAACCAGCCCGGAAGTTAAGCAACAGCAACAGGTAGCGGAAAGTTTATACATCATCAACAACTTTGCACAAAAGTTTTTTACGAATTTTCTGTTGAATACTGAAGATGGTAGAGATATAGGCCTTAGTTATTTAAAACAAAGAGGTTTCAGTGAAGATATAATTCGAAAATTTCAAATTGGTTTCAATCCTGATGCAAAAGACGCATTTTCTAACGCAGCTATTCATTCAAAGTTTAGCATAGATCTTTTACAGAAAACGGGACTAATAACGCTTAGAGATGGAAATCCTTTGGATAATTACAGAGGTAGAATTATATTTCCTATTCATAATCAAAGCGGTAAAATACTTGGTTTTGGTGCAAGAATTATTAAGAAAAATGATCGAGCGCCTAAGTATATCAATACACCGGAAAATGAAATTTATGTAAAAAGCAAAATTCTCTACGGCTCTTACTTTGCACGCCAGGCAATCGATAAAGCCGATGAATGCCTGCTGGTGGAAGGTTATACAGACGTCATCAGCCTGCACCAGGCCGGTATTGAAAATGTGGTGGCCAGCGGTGGTACATCACTTACACCCGACCAGTTAAGGCTGATAAAAAAATACACCAATAATCTTACCATCATTTACGATGGCGATAATGCCGGTATTAAAGCCGCATTACGCGGCCTTGACCTTGCACTGGAAGAAAGTCTGAATGTAAAACTGGTACTAATACCTGATAAAGAAGATCCTGATAGTTATGTCAATAAAGTAGGCCCTAAATCCTTTTCTGAATTTATTTCAACTCACAAGAAAGATATTATTTTATTCCAATTGGAAATAGCCCTAAAAGATGTAGGTAACGATAGCACTAAGAAATCAGAAATTGTAAATCAAATCGCCGAAACTATCTCGAAAATAAATAAAGCAGAAGATTTCACTAAGCAACAGGACTATATAAAGCAATGCTCCGAAATGCTTCAAATTAGTGAATCCGGTTTATACTCACTGGTAAATAAATTCATTAGAGAAAAGCTCAACAAAGAAATTTCCAGAATTGAAAATAAAAATGAAATTGATATAAGAAAAGCAGAAGATATACCTCCCACTACAAGAAATGACTGGAGCAACGAAGCATTTAGTGTACTATTTCAGGATGAATTACAGGAGAAAGCAATAGCAGGTATTTTATTAAAATATGGAGATAGGCCATGGAATACAAGTAAATTAGTTTCTCAACATATTTTTGATGAACTAACTGAAGATCCCAATATTTTTTTTGATGATTTTAAAAACACCGTCTACGATATATTTGACAATAAACAAATTGCAAATGTATTCACTACCTACAAGCATTGGATCGATACAGGAAAAGTTCCCTCAATAAACGACTTTACATATTCTCAAGATTCTGATTTAGTAAGCCTTGTAATTGAAACAACGAACCATCCTTATGAATTGAGCCCAAGGTGGTTCGAGGATGAGCAAAAAAGCAAAATTATTAACAGAATTCAACGGCTGAGTTATGAAGATTTCATGAACGAAATATTAGACAACCCAGAAAGCGGAGAAAACGTTTACTATCATGAATTTGATGAGAGTTATAAGAATGAAGTTGAAATAGTCTTAGTTTATCTTAAATTGAAAAAGATTAAGAGGCTAATATTAAAAAATGAAGACGAACTAAAAACCTCGGATAAGATCAATGAATTGTTATTGATAAAACAAACTCACCTCCATTTAAAAGAAATGCAAATGACTCTAGGCAGAAGTAGAGGTATTGTTTATTATCCTTTTTAGTATGTTCTTATAACTCTAAAGACGAAGTGAAATCTTATTCTTAGTTAAAGGCGTTCTTAACGTAAATTCACAACCAACTCAAGAAGTTTAATTTGAGCTTCAAGATTTAATCTCTCTAAATCTTTGTTTGAAATATTACACCATACTTGCCCTCGCCACTTTAGGCGTTGAAAAAGCAGCCAGTTTCTTTTTTGGTGCTTCAACCACCAGCTTGGTAAACCTTACTGCATTCCAGAGGTTATCAACTGCAATCATGCCGGCAGTTTCATAATCATGTTCAGCAATAAAATCCCAACTGCAATCCCTGCACAGGTCGCTGGCAATTTTAGAAGTGGTTTTGGGATAGGCGATCCAGAATTTAGCGTCCGCATGCAATGCAGGTATCACCTCCCGCAGTATTTCCTTGAGTTGTTTTTGACTGAATGCAAAAACCAATGCAAAATCGATCTTTTTATTCTTTAATAAAGGTGTAACGTTTTTTGAAAAAGAAAACTTTACAAATTGCTTTTCAATTGAAAGTGGCAAACCCTGCAACAAAAGGTTTTTTTCATCACCCAATTGTAATTTTTCTAACAGCGATTGTGAAGACATAGGCGAAACAACAGTTGTTTATGATAGTTTTAGTTAAACCCTTTGCCTCAGCATTTGCCGGAGCCCCGGGGTGGTTTTTATAGATTTCTTCCGGAAGGTTTAAAGCTTAACAATGGATACGGACGTTTCGGGGTGTAAATTTAAACATAATGTTTGGTAGATAAAAGGATTCCACAAAAAAACTCCGCAAATTGCGGAGTTTTTTTCAATATTGTATTGGTTTTGCTGGAAATTATTTACCCGAACCAACTGGCTTGTAGTAGCTCAGCGCCTCGTCCATATACCCCTGCAATTTAGCAATCCTGTTTTCATCTGATGGGTGCGTGGATAAAAACTCAGGTGGTTTTTGGCCGCCGGCTGCCTGTGCCATCCGCTGCCAGAATGGTATAGCTTCCCGGGGATTATAACCCGCCATAGCGGCAAAGATCAACCCATAATGGTCGGCTTCATATTCCTGGTTGCGGTTGTTTGGTAATAAAAACGCAACCTGGGCTCCCGGAGCAAATGCACTGTTGAAAAGGGCATTATATTTGGCATCTTTGGATGTTGCAATATCCCCGATGACCTGGATACCCTGGGCAACTGCTCCCTGGCTCATCCGCTCATTTCCGTGATGTGCAATTGCATGAGTAATTTCATGGCCCAGCACTACCGCCAGTGCAGCTTCGTTCTGGCTTACAGGCAAGAGTCCTGTATACACAACTACTTTACCTCCGGGCATACACCATGCATTCACTTCTTTGTTATTAACAAGATTAAATTCCCATTTATAAGTAGCCAGATCTTTTAACACCTTTTGATTGCCCTTTTGAGTGTAATAGTCATTGATTGCTTTTGCAATTCTTGTACCTACCCTTCTCACCATCTCCGCATCTTTATTGGTGGTTTCGCTCATTACCTGGTTTTGAGACAAAAATGATTTGTATTCTGTTACCGCCATTTGCTGCAGGGATGATTCCGGAAACAATGCCAGTTGTGGGCGGTTTGTTACAGGATTGCGATGACAGGAAGAAAATACTATTGCAGTAAGTGCAAAAAATAAAACTTTTTTCATGATTGTTCAGGTTTTGATAGTAACAAACAATTGCTGTACCAATTTGGTGCCAGCCAAATTACAACTTGTAATTTTAACGTAAGACGGAATTTTTCAGGGAAAGGTTTGCAGTGATAAAAGAAGCATATATTATTCACCACGGCGGCGTGATTTTCGCTTGTCCCGGTATTTGAGAATGGGTACACGGCTTTCCACACCACGTAATAAACGGATAATATTTTTTTGATGGGTAAACACTACCAGTGCTGCAACGATCAATGCAAACAGGCGGTATAAAAATTCATGTTCATTCCAGATCCATAATACACCAATGGGTAAAAACAACGCTGCAAAAATGGAACTGAGCGATACATAACGGGTAAAATATAATACCAGCAGAAAAACGCCTACGCAACTGATGGCTACAACAGGCTGCAAAGCGAGTATCATTCCAAAAAGTGTGGCTACGCCTTTACCGCCTTTGAAATTTGCATAAATGGGAAAGATATGACCTACCACCGCTGCCAACCCCAGGCCAATCATAAAATTGGTGCGCTGCAACTCCGCATCGGTATTAAAATAATAAGGAAGAAAATTATACAGTCCAACGGCTACAGCTCCTTTTAAAATATCCAGGATCATTACAATGGTGCCATATTTAGAACCCAGAACCCTGAATGTATTGGTGGCACCCATATTGCCGCTACCATAGTCGCGGATGTCCACACCAAAAAACCTTTTGCTGATGATTAATGCCGAAGGGATAGAACCAATTAGATATGCCAGGATAATGAAAAATAATTCCTTCATGCTGTGCTTGAGTTGAGTTGAACAAAACAAAAATAATGAATTTTGGCTCCACTTCAATTATTTTAACCAAAATTGGTTAACAATTTCTTAACAGACTGGTGCTCATAGCTTTACCGCCAATATGCAGATCCAGTCCAGCTTTTGAGTGACTGCTGTAAAGCGCAATCCATTCGCTTTAAGCGCATCCGTCATAGCAGCCTTATCGCATGATAAAAATCCACTTAGGATAATATGGCCACCTTTCTTCACTGATGCAGCAATGGATGCCATATTTTGCAATAACACGTTGAGGTTGATATTCGCAATGATGATATCATATTCACCCAATCCCTCCAATGAATTGGCTTTTTTTAACTCAATTTTTACCGCGTTATTGGTTAAAACATTTTCAGTTGCATTTTCAATACTCCAATCATCGTTATCAATAGCCAGTATTTTTTCTGCTCCCATTTTTTCTGCCAAAATAGCCAGCACGCCTGTACCGGTACCAAAATCCAAAACAGATTTTCTTTGGAAATTTAATGCACGCATCTGTTCCACCACCAGGTAAGTGGTAGCATGGTGACCGGTGCCAAAACTCATTTTTGGGGTAATTTCAATTTCATACTGCACATCCACCACCGGTTGATGAAAGCCGGCCCTTATGGCAGCAAAATCCCCAATACGCACCGGTTCAAAACTGCTTTCCCATACTGCGTTCCAGTTTTGCGGGGCAATCAACGTAGTGTTATACTGCATACCACTGCGAAAAAAAAGTGCATCCAATGCAACTTTATCAAATAAGTTTTCGGGTATATAAGCATAAAGCTCTGCGCCCTGTTCTTCAAAACCTTCATACCCCAAATCGTTCAGCACGGCAATCCATACTTCCTTTTGTTCCGGTGACCGGGGTGTAAATACTACCTGTACATAGTTGTTCATGCCGCGAAGGTATGAGGAAATAGTGATCAGATCATGTTATATCCTCCAGTCATTATTGATCATTGATTATTGATTATTGAACATTGATTATTGAGGATTGATTATCGGCTCTTCTTTTACCCCACTCATCATAATTCCCCAAAAAAAACTTGCATACTCTTTCCAACCTTTTTATCATTGGTTACTCTTAATACTGTAACACCGGATTGACAGCTACAACACAAATACCAACTGCACTCGTACAACGTGCCGCCGGCGGTGATGCCGATGCCCAAACATGGCTGTATGTGCAGTTTAGTAAAGCAATGTTCAATATCTGCATCCGGTTTACTGGTAACCATGCTTATGCTGAAGACTTGTTGCAGGAGGCATTTATAACTGCTTTTAAAAACCTGCATCAGCTAAAGCAACCCGAAGCATTTGGAGGATGGCTGAAGCAGATTGTAATACACACCTGCATACAGCAGTATAAAAAAAAGGTGCAGTGGGAAGAATGGGTGGCAGAAGATCATGAAGATAGCATTGATGAACAGGAAGCATGGTGGCAGCATATCAGCCTTGCCGACCTGCACAGGGAAATCAAACAATTACCCGATGGATGCCGCCAGGTTTTTGTACTGTATGCCATGGAAGAGTATACACACCGAGATATTGCTGCGCACCTGGGCATCACTGAAGGCACGAGTAAAAGCCAGTATCACCGTGCAAGAAAAATATTAAGAGAAAAAATAACCGCACAACTGATCAGTAATGGATGAATTGAAAAAATACCTGCAGCAACACCGCCAAAAGATGGAAGAAGATACGCCATCAGCAAAAGTGCTGCAACAGGTTTTACAGCAATCTAAGCAGGTTAAAAAAACCGGTACACTGCGCCTGTTGTACCGTGTTGCGGCAGCAGCATGCATTGCCGCAGCTGGATTGTTCTGGTGGATGGGAAATCACCAGGAATCTGCCAGTGCAGTACGGCCTGTAGCTGCTGTTCCATCATTTCAGGTTCCGGCCCAAAAGCCGTTCGTGGCTATAAAGCCTGGCACAAGTGAAAGCATTGCGGCAACACCCAATATTACAGTAAAACAAAGCGCCACTTTTGCTGCGGAAACAGAACAGTTGGTACAATCCTTCTCGCATAATTATAACGAGCTGGTAAACCTGCAGCTGCAGCATATACGCAATACGCCGGTGTACACCGAAACTGCAGATTATTTTACTGATTTTAAATCGGCGCTTCAACAATCAGCACTCAACGAACAGTCCATCAGGTTCAGCATCCGTGACCACGGTCTTAATGATCAATTGCTGCAGCAATTGATTGCCGTGTACCAGCAAAAGATCAACCTGTTGAAAGATTTGCAACGGGAGATCAACAAGATCAATTCCAAAGCAAAAGAGTTTAAGCAGCCCGGCGACTCGCTGGTGGCGCATTACATCAACATTTAATTATTGTCATGAAAAAAACTATCATAATCATTTGTTCATTGTTCATTGCTTTGCCTATTGCAGCACAGGTTATGTCCATTGATTCTGTAAAACACAAAACAGTTCAACCACGTAAAATTGCATTGTCAGCAGACCAGGTCAGGCACAATGATTCAGTCAGGTTGAAACTGGATACGATTGAAAAAAAGATGCTCAAACTCAGGTTTGATATTGACTCGATGCAACGTACGCGGAAAAGAAGAAATGTACTGCTGCTGGATTCATTAAAAAGAATAGACAGCAGTAATTACAAAACAAGCTATGATGTATACAAAAACAACGACTCTTTTTTAATTACAAAGCGGGATAGCCTGTACAAAGTGATGCGTAAACTGAACACGGTGTCAGATTCATTGTCAAGGCTCCAAAACAAACAATCCCTGTACCAGCTGGATTCATTAAGAACACAAATGAACAAACTAAGAGCGGTGAAGAATCGTAGTTATGACAGCCTCTCTTCCCAATTATTTCAATCTTATCAATCGAAATACAAAACTTATAACGATTCCACACGTATTTGGTATGATGTGCAAAACCAGAAATGGGACTCTGCAAGAAAATTATACGGGCAGCAATTGAGAATGGTAAATGCACTGCGGAAAAAAGTGGGGCTTTCCCGCCAGCAATATGAATTGTTCCGATCGCTCCCACGAATGAAGGCGATTTTAACTGACACGCTTACACTAAATAAGCGGATATTGGCAGTGCACCGCTATGACTCTTTAAAAAAGTTGCAGTATGTGCTGATGATCAGGCAGGACAGTCTGCGCCTGAAGACATTATTGCTTCAAAAAAAGGCATTGCAATTGCAAAGACTGCAAAGAGACACACTTAAACCATTAAAGAAGTTAAAAACCCGGATGGTTACATTATCTGTTCCCTGCCCGGATGGAACACCTGTTGTCATCAGGAATTATTACCGGGAAGTAATTGTGAAAACTATTGCCGGACAAAAATGCAACCTGAATTTGGCGGCAGAGGACGACATCCCTGGCTTAAATGATGCACGGGTACTCGAAAACAATGGTGTGGAAGTAGCCATTGCCAAAAACAGCATAGCCATCAACAGTAATGGAAAAAAATCTGTGGATGGACGTTTATTGGGAAGCCCCTGCGCTGCCCTCACAGTAGAAATACCAGAAAATGCCCGGTTGCAAATACAGAATCATTTTGCCAAAAGCACGGTTGAAAATCCCATAGTGCAATTAAAAGCAGATTTGGATAATGGCGATTTGTTGATCAAAAATGCAGACTCCTTATTCATCACATCCAGATACAGTACCATCAGCGCTGGTGATATTAAGTTAGCCACAATCGATTTATCCGGCAGCCATTTTAAGGCAGGAAATATTGATACCCTTTCGATAACATCAGACGCCTCCACTTTCAAAGCAGATGGTTGCGTGGCCATGCAGCTTAAAAGTTCCAACGATAAGTTTATGGTGGACAATGTCGTTCGTGTTTCGGGCAACAAAAAATTCGGGATGCTTACCATTAACCAACTGAAAGAACAATTGATATTAACAGGTGTAAATGCAGATATGCAGATCAACAGCATCACCAGCAATGCGCCTTTGATCAGCATTAATAATAAATTTGCCGACATGCAGTTGCCTGTTTACACACTTCCCAACTATTCCATCCGTTATGCCGGAAGTTATACGGATGTGGACAAAGCCACTGCTGCTTATGCCCAAACCAGTAATACCAAAACTGCTGCAGGCTTAACGCAGGCCGTTTCAAAACAACCTGGTGGAATTGCAAACGGCAATCAATCCAGTAAGATCAATGCAAGTGTATTTGAAGCGAAAGCCGGAGATATCAATAAAAAGTATACGAAAGTGGATATTGATTGTCAATTTTGTTCAGTGCGTTTTCAATAAGCCCAATTCATTAAAGTATAGCCATATTTTTTTTCATGAAACACTTTTTTGCACACAAATGCAGTCAGCCTGTGCCTTACTGCACCGCTTTTCCTCAAGGCGCTATTAAAGGTAACCTGACCGCAAGCAAACTGCCAATGCATACAGGAACATGATCTCCATTAATCAAACCAATACGTTGCCGCAGTATTTTATGCTTACTGCCACATATAATGTAAGGCCTTATGGCAGTGCAGCAAAAAAAGTAGGTGGCAGGGAGCGGTTATTTCTGTTTTAGTTTTCTCAATACCAATAGCAGTGTTACAAAGGAGGCAACCCAATGGTTGCCTTCCTTTTTAAATTCTTTCAATAGATTATTTTTTATACAGCCGGAGCATCTAATTTTTTCAGCGCTTCTCTTACCATACCAAACCAAACCTTGCTGTTGCGTTTTTGCACGCCTTCCAGGTGTGCGTATTCGCTTAAAATGTCCCGGTAAAATCTCCTGGCTTCCTCTGTACGGCGCAGGCGGATCATCATCTGCCCATAATGATACCGGCTTTCATAATTGGAAAAACGACCGTTCAGTTGTTTGAATTCATTTTCCGCGGCATCAATATGGCCGGTATAAGAAAGGGCAATGGCATAAATGGTATGGGCACGGGAACGGCTGAACTGCGGCAACCCGTACACTTCTTTGGCCAGGGGAAGAATATCATTAAACCGGTTTACCGTTGCATAAGCCTGTATCAATTGCATGATCACATGTTCATGTGTGGTAAAATTACCTTTCAGACATTCTTCATATAAACCAATGGCCCGTTCAGTTTGCCCGGCATTCAGCAAAGCATCGGCAAGGGCCACTTTGTTTTTAAATGTATCGGCAAAACGCAGTTGTTCTTCCAGCTTCCGGATACTTCCTGACTGGTTAAACACAGTACCTATTCCTGACTGTACCCTGCCCATTTCATTGCCCGTAAACATCTCGCTGAAAATGTAAATCAGGCATCCCACTACCGGGAAAAAAATGATCAACCATAACCAGTTGTACTGACTGCCTTTCCTGATACAATGAATAGCACAAATAACCTGGAGTCCGATAGTAATGTAATAGATATACGGGTAATCAAAAAACATAGGTTCCGCTGGTTGAGGTGGCAAAAATATGGATTCGCAGCAATATTTTTCCCGTACAAATAAAAATACCGCAAGCTTAACCTGCGGTATTGATTATTGTTGATAAGATATATTAAGCTTATTATTCTCCTCCCTGTTGCGGCCTTGGCTGTTGTTCAGGTTTAGGCAGTAAAGCTTTACGGCTGAGTTTGAATTTGCCGGTTTTGGCATCAATATCCAGCAGTTTCACTTTTACCTTATCGCCTTCTTTAAATATGCCGTTCATGGTTTCCAGGCGCTTCCAGCTGATCTCACTGATGTGCAGCAAACCTTCTTTCTTTGGCAGGAACTCTACAAAAGCACCAAATTCTTTAATGCTCTTCACCGTTCCTTCATAAGTTTCACCAATAACGGGTACGGCTACCAGCCCTTTGATCCAGGCCAGTGCTTTTTCCATACCTTCTTTTTGTGCAGAGAAGATGCTCACTTCACCCACATTATCCACTTCTTCAATATTGATGGTGGTTCCGGTTTCACGCTGAATTTCCTGTATCACTTTACCGCCAGGCCCAATCACGGCACCAATGTACTCTTTATCGATAGTGATCTTCACCATACGTGGTGCATGTGGTTTCACATCCGGCCTTGGTGCTTCAATACAGTTGTACATCGCATCCAGTATATGCAGGCGGCCGGCACGTGCCTGGGCCAATGCCTGGCGCATAATATCCATACTTAAACCATCGACTTTAATATCCATTTGCACACCGCAAATACCATCGCGGGTACCGGTTACTTTAAAGTCCATATCACCCAGGTGATCTTCATCACCTAATATATCTGTTAACACGGCAAACTTCCCTTCTTTGGTGATCAATCCCATAGCCACACCACTTACGTGTTTGGGAATGGGTACGCCTGCATCCATCAGCGCCAGCGAGCCGGCACAAACAGTAGCCATAGACGAAGAACCATTACTTTCCAAAATGTCACTCACCACACGTACTGTATAGGCATATTCTTTACCCGGCATCATTTGTTTTAATGAACGCATGGCCAGGTTACCGTGGCCCACTTCGCGGCGGCCAACACCCCGCATCATTTTCACTTCACCGGTAGAGAATGGTGGGAAATTATAGTGAAGGATGAATTTGGCATAATCAGATTTGAAAGCGGTTTCAGTAAGCAGTTCATCCAGTGGTGTACCGAAGGTTACCGTGGTAAGCGATTGTGTTTCGCCCCTGGTGAATAAGGATGAACCGTGCGGGGTTGGTAACAAATCTGTTTCCATTGACAACGGACGGATATCTTCCAGTCCGCGGCCATCAAGCCTTTTACGGTCGTTCAGGATCATATCACGAACCACATTGTATTGCAGTTCGCCATAATAATGGCCAATCAGGCCTTTATCTTCATCCGGTAATTCTTCTCCCAAAAATGTTTTTAATTCTGTTTTTAATGCATCGAATGCTGCTGACCTTTCATGTTTTGCTGATGCAGAAGCCGCAATGGCATACATTTTATCTTTTGCAAACGCAACGATCTTTTCGTTCAGTTCTTCATTGCGGTATGGTTTAGTGTATTCTCTTTTTGCTGTGATGCCTGCTTTATCCCGCAGCTCTGCCTGTGCTTTGATCTGGATGCGGATGGCATCATGGGCAATTTCCAAAGCTTTCACCAAATCTTCTTCCTGGCATTCTTTGGCCTCACCTTCCACCATCATGATATTTTTTTCAGTGGCGGCAATCACAAATTCAAGCTCTGCGCCATCTAATTGTGAGCGGGTGGGGTTGATAATGTATTCGCCATTTTTACGGGCAATACGCACTTCCGAAATGATCTCCATAATGGGAATATCAGAAACGGCGAGTGCAGCAGATGCGGCCAAACATGCTAAAGAATCCGGCAGCACTTCGGCATCAGAAGAAATGAGGGTAACCAACACCTGTACATCGCAGAAATAATCTTCCGGAAATAAAGGCCTCAGTGCCCTGTCGATCAAACGTGAGGTTAAAATTTCATAATCATTCAGGCGGGCTTCCCTTTTAAAGAATGAACCTGGAATGCGGCCTGCAGAAGCAAATTTTTCCTGGTAATCTACAGACAGCGGGAAAAAGCTTTGCCCTTCTTTGGGTTCTTTATTGGCAACCACTGTTGCCAAAATAATATTGTTGCCCTGGCGCACGGTAACTGCACCATCGGCCTGGCGGGCTAATTTGCCGGTTTCAATAGTAACCATCCGGCCTCCGCCTATGTCGAACGTAACTGATTTTGGTTGTAATACTGACATATTAATAAGGTATGAAGTGATTACTGGCAGGTTTTATTCAATAGCCGCAATCACCGATGAAGTAATGTGTAACCAATGCAATAATTCCCAACTGAAACTATACAGTTGGGAATTAAGCTATAATTACATGATTGGAATAATTTATTTACGCAGTCCTAATTTTTCAATTAAAGCCCTGTAACCGGTAAGGTCATGTTTGCTGAGGTAGGTTAACAGGCGTTTGCGCTGGCCAACCATTTTCATCAAACCTCTCTGGGACGAGAAATCTTTTTTGTTAGACTTTAAGTGGTCTGAAATAGAATTGATACGTTCTGTGAGTAAAGCGATCTGGCCCTCGATAGAACCTGTGTTAGTGGTTTTTCCACCAAACGTTGCAAAAATGTTCGCTTTTTTTTCGATTGTTAAATAAGGCATCTCTTTGTTTTTTAATAACGTCTTTGTTATAGTTTCTTTTTTTATCGGCGCAAAAGTACATAAAAAAACGGTTTTTCCGTGGTGGATTGCGGATTTTTTTTGAATATTGCCAATATATGGAACCCTCATTTGCAATAGTTGGATGTGGCCGCATTGGCGCCAGGCATGCTGAACAAATCTTAAAAGTGGGGCAACTGGCCGCTGTTTGCGATATTGTTCCGGCTAAGGCAGATGCGCTTGCCCAGCAATATCAAACCCGCCCTTTCTATTCTATCGAATCTTTGCTTACTGCTGATAACAAACCCTTTGTGGTAAGCATCTGCACCCCAAACGGGTGGCATGCCCAACACGCCATTAAAGCACTGGAAGCCGGTTGCCATGTACTATGCGAAAAACCTTTGTGCATCAACAGTGCCGATGGCCGGGAAATGATGGCAGCAGCAGAAACTGCAGGCAGAAAGCTGTTTGTAGTAAAACAGAACCGCTACAACCCGCCGGTTGAGTTTCTAAAAAACCTGCTGAATGAGGGAAAGCTGGGCAAAATTTATAGCTTTCAACTGAATTGTTTCTGGAACCGGCCGCCTGCTTATTATACCGACTGGAAGGGAAGCCGCGACCTTGACGGTGGCACTTTATTCACCCAGTTCAGTCATTTTATTGATTTATTGTATTGGCTGCTGGGAGATGTGAACACCGTTCAGGCCATCACCCAAAACTTTGCCCACCCCGCCATTGCTTTTGAAGACAGCGGTGCGGTGGTGCTGCAGATGCAAAATGGTGCCATCGGAACGTTGAATTATTCTGTAAACAGTTTTCAAAAAAATATGGAAGGCTCCTTAACCATATTGGCAGAAAAAGGAACAGTGAAGATTGGCGGGCAATACCTGAACGAACTGGAGTATTGCATGGTGGATGGCATTACTGCACCGGAACTGCCGATGGGCAACCCGGCCAATGGGTATGGATTTTACCAGGGCAGCATGAGCAACCATGATAAAGTATATCAAAACCTGGTGCAGGCATTGCAAAACGATGATCATGCGTTTGCCAGCGCTGCTGAAGGTTTAAAAACCGTTGAAATTATAGAGCGCATTTATGCCGCCGCATCAGAAAAGGATAAAGCATCCATCATTTAACTTACAGTCTGCACCGAATGCCTTCAACAACCCATACACAACAACCGGATCCCAATGGTAAAAAACTGGTATTTACCGTAACCACTGATCTGACTTTTGATCAGCGCATGATCCGCATTTGTACTTCACTGGCCAATGCAGGGTATGCTGTTACATTGGTGGGCAGAAAATTGCCTTCTTCTTTACCACTTACGCAACAAGCTTTTCAGCAAAAAAGATTGCGCTGCTTTTTTCATACCGGTAAATTGTTTTATGCAGAATATAATTTGCGCCTGTTCTTTTTTTTGTTGTTTACGAAGATGGATCTTATTGGTGCTATTGACCTGGATACGATTCTACCCTGCTATTTTGTATCTAAACTGAAAAACAAAAAACGCTTGTACGATGCACATGAATTGTTTTGCGAAATGAAAGAAGTGGCCACAAGGCCTGCCATTTATAACATGTGGAAACGGATAGAACGCTTTTGTGTACCCCGCTTTAATTATGGCTATACTGTAAACCAACCCATTGCAGCCGAATTTAAAAAGATGTACGGTGTTGACTACGCAGTGATCAGGAATATTGCGTTGCTGCGGCCGATTGAACCGGTAACAAAACCCAACAAATATATTTTATACCAGGGAGCCGTAAACGAAGGCAGAAGTTTTGAAACACTGATTCCCGCCATGCAGTTTGTTGATGTACCACTGGTCATCTGCGGCGATGGTAATTTTATGCAGCAGGCCAAACAATTAGTAAAAGATCATCAGCTGGAAGATAAAGTGATCTTTAAAGGCAAAATACCACCAGATGAATTGAGAACCATCACCCGGCAGGCCTGGATTGGTGTAACCTTGTTTGATGACACCGGGTTGAGCAATTATTACTCATTAGCCAACCGCTTTTTTGATTACTTACATGCAGGCATACCGCAATTATGTGTAAACTATCCCGTTTACAAAGAAATTAATGAGCAATACCATATTGCTGTATTGACTGATGATATCAGCGAAAAAAATATTGCGCTTTTACTGAACAATTTGCTCGGCAATGAGTTTGAATACCAGCAGTTGCAGCAAAACTGCCTTATGGCAAGAAAATACCTGAACTGGCAGGAAGAAGAAAAAAAACTGATTGCTTTTTATCAAACATTATTTGGATAAACATTTACATATCGTAACACTGGATGTGCCCTGGCCTGCTGATTATGGCGGCGTGGTGGATTTATTTTATAAACTGAAAGCCCTGCATCAACTCGGTATAAAAATTCACCTGCACTGTTTTACCAGTGGCCGTTCACCTCAGGATGAATTGAATAAATACTGCGTGGAGGTCAATTATTATCCGCGAAAAAAAAACATCAGCAGTGTATCATTGCGCATTCCGTACATTGTAAGCAGCCGCAAAAGTGATGCACTCATTGCTAATTTAAACAAAGACGACTATCCTGTTTTGCTGGAAGGCATACACTGCACTTACTACCTGTATAACGGTGCATTAATTAACAGGAAAGTAATGGTGCGGCTGCACAACGCAGAGTTTGAATATTACAAACAACTGGCCGTACAGGAAAAAAACTGGCTGAAGAAATTATACTATCTAACTGAAAGCAGGCTGCTGTACCACTATGAAAAGAAAATTGCCAACAAAGCAGCTTTTATTTCAGTAAGCCGGCATGACGTTACCGTATACCAGCAATTATTTGATGCAGTCAATATTGAATACCTGCCGGTTTTTATTCCTTATACGCTTGCTGTGGGTAAGGAAGGGAAAGGCTGTTTCTGCTTTTATCATGGCAATTTATCTGTAAATGAAAATGAAAAAGCAGCGTTATGGTTATTACAGCAGGTGTTCAGTAAATTAACCGTACCTTTTGTAATAGCGGGTAAAGATCCATCGCCGCAACTGCTGCAGGCTGCGCATCAATGCAAGCATACCTGTATTGTTGCCAACCCATCAGAAAAAGAAATGCAGGATATGATCGGCAAAGCACACATTCATGTACTGCCGTCTTTCAATAATACCGGGATAAAACTGAAACTGATCAACGCATTATTTAATGGAAGGCATTGCCTGGTAAATGCAGCCGGTGTGGAGGGCAGCGGACTGGAATCTGCATGCCATATTGCGGAGGATGCGGACGCTTTTATTCACGCCATCAGAAAATTATATGAACAGCCTTTTACCGAAGAAGAAAGAGAGCAAAGACAGGGGCTGCTGCATCAAATATTTAATGCTGACCGCAATGCTGAAATGCTAATCGAATTGATCCGGAAAGATAATGCTGCAACGGCGGATCTGCAGTAACTACACCTCAACACTGGCGTTATCCCACACTTTACCACGCTCTGTTTTTAACATGCGGGCGGGGAATTTTTTTAATACGATATAATCGTGTGTGGCCATTACAATAGTAGTGTTATAATCTTTACAGATATGGAACAGCAATTGCATGATCTCATCAGTCGTTTCGGGGTCAAGGTTACCAGTAGGTTCATCGGCAAGAATCAATTTGGGAGAGTTCAGCAATGCACGGGCAATATCCACACGCTGCTGTTCGCCACCACTCAGTTCAAAAGGCATTTTGAAACCTTTTGTTTTCAATCCCACTTTATCCAGCACGTCTGCAATTTTTTCTGCCATCAGTTTTTCATCCTTCCAGCCAGTAGCTTTCAGTACAAACTTCAGGTTTTCGTTTACATTCCTGTCTGTAAGCAATTGAAAATCCTGGAACACCACGCCGAGGTTACGCCTTAAAAAAGGAACCGTTTTCCAGTTCATGTCTTTCAGGTTGTGGCCTACTACCCAGCCTTCACCATTGGTCAATTGTAAATCGCCATAAAGGGTTTTCAGCAAACTGCTTTTGCCTGTACCGGTTTTGCCCACCAGGTAAACAAATTCACCCTTGTCAATGGAAATGTTTACATCGCTGAGGATGAGGTTTCCGCCCTGGTATATGTTTACATTCTTTAATTCTACAATTGACTGAGACATGCTGTTCTTAATTTAGGTTAGTGCTTTGGTTTAATGGCAGCGAAAAATAAACCGGGGTATATTCATCCGCACTGCTTTTCTTATCTACATATTACCAACTCAACGGCGCAGTGTTGCAAAATTAGTTGTTCATACTGCCCTGTTAAAATAAATTTTGCTCACCATTTGTTAAAAACTGTGAATAACTAAAAAAATAGTTGTACAACTAAATAAATAGTTTTAAGTTTACGTCAGCGCATTAAATTTTATGCAGATGAAACAATTAACCAAGGCAGAAGAACAGATCATGCAGGTGATCTGGAAACTGGATAAAGCATTTTTACGGGAGATATTAGACGAACTGCCTGCCCCCAAACCGCACAGCAATACGGTTGCCACCATTATAAAAATTTTGGTGGAAAAAGAATTTGTGGGCATTACTGTTTTTGGCAGAACACACCAATATTACCCATTGATCAGCAAGGAAACCTATAGCAAAAGTTCAATGAAGAGTTTGGTGAAAGGTTATTTTGAAGGCAGCTTCAGCAATGCGGTTTCTTTTATGGTTAAAGAAAATAACATCAGCTTAGAAGAACTGGAGTTATTACTGAAACAACTGAAGAAAAAATAATTTTTAAACAAGGCTATCCAGTTCTGCACATACATATTCTGCATGCTGCATCAAAGAATGTCTGCGTTGAAACTGGTATAAATAATATTACCACATTTAAAACTACAACACATGCTTTCCGTTGCATACTACCTGCTGAAAGTAATGATTTGCTCCGGCATTTTATTTGGTTATTACTGGTTTTTGCTCCGCAATAAAGTATTTCACCGCTATAACCGGTTTTATATTGTTGCGGCCATTATTTTATCATTATGCCTGCCGCTGATCAAGATCAGCTTCTGGCAGCAGGACCAGCAACAGCAAAACAGTATGATTCATGTATTGCAGGCGGTAAGCCAGGGCGATGCTTATATGGACAATATCATTGTAACCTCGCAGCGGAATGCAACCTTCGATGTTACACAATTGATTCCCTATGCGTATGTACTGATCTCAGCTTTATTCTTCCTCACGCTGGCATATACTTTTTACCGCATTGTTGTTTTACTGAAACGATACCCGAAAAAAGTCATTGATTCCATTTCCTTCATCAACACCGATGCTAAAAGCACCCCATTTTCTTTCTTTAATTATATTTTCTGGAACCATCATATTGATATTGAAACCCCAACCGGCCAGCAAATTTTCAAACATGAACTGGCGCATGTGGAAGAAAAACATTCGTACGATAAATTATTCATCAACATCGTGCTGGTTTTTTTCTGGTGCAATCCATTCTTCTGGTTATACAGAAGAGAACTGAATATGATACATGAATTCATTGCCGATCAAAAGGCAGTGGAAGACAGTGATACTGCTGCATTTGCCGCGATGATATTACAGGCCACCTATCCGCAGCACCGTTTTCAGCTTACCAATAATTTTTTCTATTCACCGGTTAAGCGCCGTTTGCAAATGCTCATTAAAAATCAAAATCCAAAAGTAAATTATATCGGCAGAATTATGGTTTTGCCATTAGCTGCATTAATATTTGCCGCATTCACTTTTAAAACAACCGGTGTGCCGCATTTATACCACGGCAAAAAAATTGTGGTGGTGGTGGATGCAGGGCATGGTGGAAAGGACAAAGGTGCTGTGGCTGCAGACGGTACAACGGAAAAAGAAATTACACTGGCCATTGCGAAAGAAATACAATCATTGAATACCAATAAGGATATTGAAATTATTCTTACCAAAGACAATGATGTATATCTTGATAAAAAAGAAAAGGTGGAGCTCGTTAATAAAAACAATGCCGACATGTACATCACCATACACACCGGTGCATACCCCACCCCAGAGCAAATAGAATATAACCTGGGCAGTGCAGCAAGTAACAAAACCGGCATTACCGTTGTAATACCAACAAGTGATGCCCCTTCGGGAGAACAAAGCAAATGGTTTGGTGCGGCAGTGTTAAATGAATTTGCCAATAATTATGGGTTGCCTGTAACACCTGAATTAATTGAAAACCGTTCCTTGTACACCTTTACCAACAACACCTGCCCCAGCTTATTTATTGAAACGGGTATTTTAACCAATACTGCAGATGTGCAGTACCTGAAATCATCCAACGGACAAACAACAGTGGCAAAAAATATTCTTGCAGGAATAGAAAAATATGCTGCGCTGAATATGCAGAATGGAACAGAAGCCAGGACGCTCCAGCTGTCACCCAATCTTTCTTACAGCAGTTTCGTTAACATGCAATACAGCGATACCAATTACCTGAAAACAACTGCATATAAAAGTAAAGCCCTGATTATAGTTGATGGAAAAGAAATCGGCAACCTGGGTATGGATTATGTTGAAAAAAGCAATTCCGTATTCAGTACCATCGTGGTGTTTAATCCTGAAGAAGCCATGAAGCGCTTTGGCCCGAAAGGAAAATATGGTGTGATCAAATTAACGCAGAAAGATGCGGTAATGCTCACTGCCGATTCTATTCGCTTTGATCAAAGCAAGAATACCATTGAGGTAACCGGCAAGGGCACCAAGATAGCTGGTAAAATTGATGACCCGGCCAATACCATTATTTATGTTGACGGGAAAAAAGTAAGCGCCGGTGAATTAAACAAGATCGATCCCAATACCATCAGTTCTGTTAGTGTATTAAAAGGGGATCACCTGGATGATATTACCGATGCAAAAGGTAAAAAAGCAGTGATCAATGTTACACTGAAATCAAAAGATTTAACACCAATAACTGTTACTGGTTTTCAAACTGCAGCGGTAAAAAACAGCGACCCACTTTATGTCATTGACAATGCAGTGGTGGAAGGCAAATTTTCTTTAAACGCCATTGCACCATCCAGCATTGAAAGGATAGATGTGCTGAAAAATGAAAGCGCAGTTAAGAAATATGGAGAAAAAGGGAAAAATGGTGTGATAGAAATCACTACCAAATCCGGTGAAGGTGTGGTAATGTGCGAAATAGAAAACAATGTTGCTGCTGAAGCCACCGTTTCGCTCGACAATGAAAAGGTATTGTACATTGGTATAGACAACCCGATTACTGCTGTAGCTACAAGCGTTGCACCGAAAGACCTGCAGGTTACTATTTCAAACGGAACGATTACCGGCGCCAACGGAAAGTATATAGCAAGGGTAACTGCACCAGGTGATGTTACCATCTCCATATCCAAAAAAGGAACGGATAAAGTATTGCAGCGTTTTAATTACAAAGCAAAGACTATACAACTGACCAACCTGAAAGAAGTAACAGTAACCGGTTACCCCTCCTTACAATTGAAACCCACCGCTACTGTAAAACAGGATGTAAAAGCAATAACTGTTACCGGCTATCCTTCACTGCAATTAAAACCCGCAGATGCAAAAAAAGAAATGGACGAAGTTAAAGTTGATGGCTACCTCGCAGCACCGTCAACTGCCACAACAAAACCTGCGAATGGATTACAGGAAGTGACTGTTGTGGGTTATGCATTAAGTGACTCTGCAAGAACTGCAAATAAAATCTTTACCCGTACGGAAATTAGTCCTTCTTACCCCGGCGGAAATGATGAATGGAAAAAATTTATGCAGAAAAACCTGGATCCCACCATTCCTGTTGATGAAGGATGGAAACCGGGTACTTACACGATCGTAGTTCAGTTTATTGTGCATGAAGATGGCAGCCTGAGTGATATTACCGCACTTAATTTTAAAGACTCAAAAACCGCTGCACATTGTATTGAACTGATCAGGAAAAGTGAGCACTGGATACCGGCTGTTCAAAATGGCCGTAAAGTAAATGCCTACCGCAGGCAACCCATTACTTTTGTTATTTACGAAGACAAAAAATCATCACTACTCTACCGCGTTCCTTTAAAAGCACATCTATTTATGGATGGCAAAGTTGAAACGTATACTGTAGCAAGTAATGGGCAATTTGAAACCCAGCCCAACATGTTGTATTACCTGAATGGTAAATTGATTGATGAACCAAAACATATCAGCCCAAATATCATATCTTCAATTGAAACGTATGATGCCACATAGGGCAAAATATTTTTTGGGGAAAAAGGAAAATATGGAGTTACCCTGTTCAGCTCCCGAAGCTGAAATAATGATAAAACAAAACTAACTGCCTATATTTTTAATACCTGATAGTTTCACCATTTGCCTGCAGCAATAATTCTTTTTTTGCTGCGGCTTCCACCCTGCCAATCACCTGTGCGCCGATGCCGAGGCTTTTTGCTGCATCAATCATGAGTGGTGCATCTTTTTCACTACAGTATATTTCCATACGGCAGCCCATGTTAAATACCTCGTACATTTCTTTATTATTGCTGCCGCTGTTTTGTTGTATGATGGAAAAAATTTCGGGTGCAGCAAAAAGATTGTCTTTTATTACACGGAGGTTATTTCCTGATGCGCCTGAGGTTTTAGAACCGTCTGACACATGGACTGGTAAATATTTCATACACTTCGTTTGCCCGCCACCACTGCAATGGATCAAACCATGAATCTTGTCATAATGCTCCTCCAGTAAGGGTTTTAAAACCGGGGCAAAAGTTCTTGTTGGGCTCAGCAATAATTTACCGATAGTGGTTTGCTGACCGTTACCGGTTTGGCTTAATGTAACAGTGTCGGTTAACCGGTGTTTGCCAATATACACTACATCATCAGGTAAATTCGTATCAAAACTTTGTTTGAATTCCTGCGCATAATATTTGCTGAGTACATCATGCCTTGCACTGGTTAACCCGTTGCTGCCAATACCGCTGTTATATTCCGTTTCATACCGGGCTTGCCCGTAGCTCGCTAATCCTACAATTACATCACCTGCTTTTATTTTTTCATTGCTGATGATTTTGTTTTTCGGCCAGCGGCAGGTCATGGTACCATTAACAGCAACCGAACGCACCACATCTCCCACATCTGCAGTTTCGCCACCGAGGTAATGAATGTTTACACCGTATTGTTGTAATGTGTCAAACAATTCCTGCGATCCGCTGATGATTTGCTGCAGCACTTCTCCGGGTATCAAATGCTTATTTCTATCGATAGTAGAATTGAAAACAATATGATCATAAATGCCCACGCACAACAAGTCATCAAGATTCATTACAATGGCATCCTGTGCAATTCCCTTCCACACACTTGCATCGCCGGTTTCTTTCCAGTATAAATATGCCAAAATACTTTTTGTACCTGCACCATCGGCATGCATAATATTTACGAAGGCGTCATCACCACCTAAATAATCAGGATATACCTTGCAGAATGCGTAGGGAAACAATCCCTGGTCGAGATGCTGCACTGCTGCATGAACTTCTTCTTTTTGGGCAGAAACCCCGCGTTTGGCGTATAGTGACATAGTGTGAATGGTGAATGGTGAACAGGTTAATTGGTTAATTAGTTGATTGGTGTAATTAGTGTAATTCGTAATAATTCGTGTTAGCCCAATTCCTGTTCAGTTTCATTTTGGGCGCAATTTACAACCGATTCCGGCATTCTCCATTAACAAATTATCCATTATTGATTCTCCATTATCAATTAGCTTTGCACCTCATTTTATGCAAGTTCATTACGATATCAACCAACTGCCTCAATTCCGCAATGCAGTAATCACCATCGGCACTTTTGATGGTGTGCATTTGGGGCACCAGCAAATTATTCACACGCTGAAACAGGCCGCTGCTGCCGCTGACGGTGAATCAGTGATCATTACTTTTCATCCGCACCCGCGTAAAGTGGTATCGTCTGTTGTAACAGGTATCCGGCTCATCAATACATTGCCGGAAAGAATTGAGCTGATGGTTAAAGCTGGTGTGGATCACCTTGTGGTAGTGCCTTTCACTGCTTATTTTGCCCATCAAACTGCCGAAGAATATATCAGTGATTTCCTGGTAAACAAATTTCATCCTCATACTATTATCATCGGTTATGACCACCGCTTTGGCAAAGAGCGCAGCGGTGATTATCATTTGCTGGAAGAAAAGGCGCCCCTGTACAATTACCAATTGAAGGAAATTCCCGAACATCTCATGGATGCGGTAAAAGTGAGCAGCAGCCACATCCGCCAGGCTATTCTGCAGGGGCATATTGAAGAAGCCAATAAATTACTGGGCTATTCTTTTTTCTTTGAAGGTAAAGTGGTGCATGGCGATAAAATTGGCCGCACCATTGGTTACCCTACGGCCAACCTGGCCAGCACCGATGACGAAAAAATTGTGTTGGGCGATGGTATCTATGCGGTGTACACGGAGGTAAACGGCACAAAGTATAAGGGCATGATGAGTATTGGTTTCAGGCCAACAGTGAATGGTAAACAACGGGTGACTGAAGTGAATGTTTTTGATTTTAATGAAGAGATTTATGACAGCACCGTTCGTGTATATGTGGTGCAGTACTTACGCAGCGAAGTAAAGTTTGATGGTTTGGATGCATTGAAACAACAATTGCACCAGGATAAAGTGGATAGTTTGAACTGTTTGGAGTGAGATATGGTCTGACGTCCCGTCTGACCATGCGTGGTTTTTTTTCTCACAAAGACACAAAGGCACGGAGTCGAAGAGTGTGGTTACACGCAGAGATGCAGAGGGCGCAGGGATATGGTCTGACGTCCAGTCTGCCCATGCGTGGATTTTTTTTCTCACAAAAACACGGAGTTAAAGAATTAGGTTGCACGCAGAGATGCAGAGGGCGCAGGGATATGGTCTGACGTCCCGTCTGACCATTAAGATTATTTCTCTTTGTATTTTCTCTTTTTATTTTTCTGATTAATCAAAAAGATTGCAGCAATTAATATGAACATGAACCCCAGAGCCATTGCCCCCGGACCGGTGATGGTTACATAACCTCCTGCTCCACGTCTTGGTTTAGCATAGCCCCCCACATAAATTCCTGTAATAAATAAATATAACCCTGCTAAGAATATAATTGATCCGCAAACCAACATTCCATATAATGGGAAATTCCGATTATACGAATTAAGTGTTTGCTTTTGATCTTCGGTAACTTTCGGCTTTTTCACTGGCAAATGTAGTGATATATGGTTTTAAGCACGCAGAGATGTATGGGCTAATCTGTCATCATGGTCAGGCCGCTGCAGCATCCCGACCATTTCATGCGATCATCTTCACCACCATTTCTTTCATCAGCGACGCATCGGGTGTACCTGTATCGCCCACACCCAACGATTTTAAATTGTATTGATGCAGCAGCAACAAAATTCTTTCAATGCCTTCATATCCATAATTGCGTATGGTATCCAAAGCATTTTTTACTGCTGTGGCGTTGTAATAGAAATGTGGTTTTAAACCAGCTTCGCTTTTATCATTCATACCAAAAACAGTATAAATTTTACTGAAGCTGGCGTACAATGCCGGCAGCACCATTTGTATGGGGCCGGCTTTGGGGTTTCCATCAAAATACTGGATGATGGTAATGGCTTTCGACAAATCTTTTTTAGCAATAGCCGCCTGCAATTCGAATACATTGTATTCTTTGCTGATGCCAATGAATTCTTCAATATCGTCTTCTGTAATTTCTTTACGCCCTTTCAGGTTTACCGATAACTTATCAATTTCATTAGCCATGCGGCTGAGGTCGTTACCAATATGCTCTTCCAGCAGCACCATAGCTTTGGAACTGATGGTATACTCTTTCGTGGTCACCATCTCTTTTATCCATTCCTGTATTTTAAAGTCTTTGATTTTTTCTGAAGTAAGTACTTCAGCATGCTGCTTCAGCAGCTTGGAAAGTTTGGTGCGCTTGTCAAGGTTTTTGGTTTTATACGCCACCACAAAAATGGTGGATGCCAGCGGATGCTCCACATAGCTTTCCAGCTTTTCAATGTCTTTCATCTGTTGCGCTTCTTTCAGCACTACCACCTGGCGTTCAGCAAACATCGGGTAACGCTTGCAGGCATTTACCACGGCAGACCATTCTGCATCACGGCCATAAAAAACAGTGAGGTTGAAACCCGCTTCTGATTCATCCAATATCTGGTGTTCGGCATAATTGACCACCATGTCAATGTAGTAATCCTCCTCACCTTCCAGCCAGTAAATGGGCTTAAAATTTTTCTTTTTCCAGTCGTTGATGATCTTTTCTGCACTCATGGTTCAAAGATAAAAGTTTTGCATCACCTGTAAGACTGCGCTTAAATGTAAAACTGGCATAATTTTCGCCGTTACAGGCTCAACTCATGCCCAAAACCAATTTATCAACATATTCACACTGTCTTGCTTTTACATTCTTTTTAACTCAGTGAATGAATACTTTTGTTTTACTTAAAAAACCTATTGACTATGGCATATGAAAATTTTCCCGGATCAGACACCCCACAAACCCCTGCTCCGGCTCCCCAAAAAAACAACATGCGCAACCTGCTTACCGGCGGTTTACTGTTGGCCTTGTTAGGCACCTGGGGCTATATCATTTATGATAAGAATAAAACCAAAGAAACGATTCAGCAGAAAGACACTCAACTGGCTACCACCTCCAGCGACCGTGACCAATTGCGTAAAGAACTGGATGACGCTACTATGCGGTACGACATGATCAAAACGCAAAGTGCTGACATGTCTCACTCCAAAGACAGTGTGATCACACAACGTGACAGGGACATTGCTGAAAAACGGTTAAAGATTCAGCAGTTGCTTACCAAGGTAAATGCTACGAAAGAAGAACTGGCACAAGCCAAAACTTTGATCTCGTCTTTAAATACCGATATTGAAGGATATAAAACACAGATTGAAACCCTGCAGGGCGAGAAACTGGTACTGACCCAGGAAAAAGAACAGGTGACCAAAGAACGTGACCAGGCAAGAAAAGAAACAGATGATGCGAAAGAAGTAATTAAACAGAAAGAAGATGTAATTGACATTGGCTCTACTTTACACGCCAGCAATTTTAATATCGTTGGTATCAATGAAAGGAAAAATGGTAAAGAAAAAACCACTTCCACCGCCAAACGTGTTGATAAGATCCGCATTTCGTTTGACGTTGATGAAAACCGCATTACACAATCCGGCAGTAAAACTTTATTCATCTGCATCACCGATCCTAAAGGAAACCCTGTAACGGTTGAAGCATTGGGTTCCGGTACGTTTACAACCAGGGAAGGTGAAAATAAATTCTTTACACAAAAAGTAGAGATCAACTATACACAAGGCCAGCGCCAAACTGTTAATGTTGACTGGAAACAAAACAGCAATTTTGAAACCGGCGATTATAAAATTGAAGTGTACAACAATGGCTTTAAAATTGGTGAAGGTGTAAGAAGTTTTAAGAAAGGCGGATTATTTGGATAGATACTACGCTCGTTCTATATATGAAATCACACTCTTACCAGGTGTGATTTTTTTTGCTTGTTACTCACCACGCACTACGGCACAATGAAATCAGGGAAGATAAGTGTAATCAATGTCGCCTGTGTTCTGTTCTATTGCCGCAGATGCGCAGATGATGCTACGCATAAATTTTTGCTCACAGCGGCACAAAGGCCAGAGAAATATAGAATGCTTCGCATTTTTTTTGCCGGAAAGACGGTAAGACAGAAAGAAAACCCTTCATCACTTTATATACCTATATACTTTATTTACTTTTATACTTAACCCCCAACTACAAAATCGCCCTGATAGCCGCCCGCCCCGTATGAATAATTCTTCCATCGCCGGGTTTACGGCCTTCGTACTGAATGTTCACTTCAAAATTTCCGGCCAGCTTCCGGGTATAATCGACATTCCACAGATAGTTTTTACCAGGCAATAGACCATCCAGTAATACGTAACCCACTGTTGTATTTGCCGCACCGGGATAAGCCGTAAAATTAATCTGGTTCAGTGTGAATTTTGCATTGAGTGTGCTGTTATTGAGTATACTGTACAGCATTTCTGCAATCAATGCATTGGCGGTGGCTTTTTCCATTGAGTCGATGGTGTTGCGTTTGTTCTGCAAGCTATAGGTAATGCTTACCCGAAATGTTGATTTATAAGAATACACCAGTGACGGATCTATACTGTTTTGTTCCACATGATAATTGCGGTTATTGAATTTTACTCCGCTTGTATTGAGCTCGTTGATGCCCTGGCGAAAACCGATATTGGTTGAAAAATTCCTGTTCAGGTTCCATCTTACTTTACCCGACAAGTTACGCTGCTTGCGGCTTTCAAAACCATAAGACAATAATGCTTTATTATTGCTGAGTGAGTGCGTAACATCAAAACCCCATTTGGTGCTGTTGCGGTTATAATAATAACTGTTGCTTAAAAATGAATTAAGGGAAAGCAATGTAGTATCCACCAGTTTACGGGTAAAAGGATTAAACTGGAAATTGCCATTGGCAATATTTTTTTTGTTGATCTGCAATGCTGAACTGGTGTTGGAGCGATACAACAACTTGTTCAGCCCATGAAGGTTATGTGCATGCATGGCCAGCTTAGGTACAATATCAAGATTGTAATTAAACTGAACATAATTGGCTTTTACGTATTGATTGGTTGGTGTGAAGAGTTTAATATAAGTACGCTGATCAGGATACAAAGCAATTTCGAATTCATTCAGTTCTTTAATGCCGTTATTGTTATAGTCGATCCAGGTATATTCCCCCTGCCCAGCCGGCACTTCAAAAAAAGTATATTCCCGCTTCTGCTCCTGCCCTGCACCCAGTTCATACAACACAGATCCATTCAATAATCCTTTCCATTCTTTAAAATTATATTCAGTACGGCCCAGTAAACTCTCATCTGCTTTTTGCGAACTGATGGCGGCATTGATGATATGCAGTTTGCGGTAAGTGATATTCATTCTCAACTGGCGGTTTTCATTCCTCATCACTTCAGTGGTGAAATTGAAATTATCACTCTTATCAGCCTGTTGTAATTTGGTTTGTACCGGCAGGCGGTCTGTGCGTGTAAAATAAGATACACCCCATTTGTTTTGTTTCTGCTGGTCTGATTTTAAATACAATTGCCAGGTGCTGAATGCAAAACTTAACGCATTGAGTGTATCAGTTGCAGCGTTACGCTGTGTATTAAATTCACCGGTATAGTTGATACCAAACTGCATCTTCTTTAATTGCACCAGTTCTTTAGCAACATCAATGGTTGGCCGCAGGTAAATGCCTTTATCAGTTTGCGTACTGGTATTGGTAAGACTGATGCTGTTGGTAAACTTCCAGTTTTTTACAGCAGTGTAATTACTTACCTGTTGCCTGATGCCGCTGTAATGATCGCTGCGTTTATAATTCGCAATTTCATATGCGTAGTAGTTATTTTTCTTATCCGCAACTTTTACTGAAGCATTGGCGAGTTGTTCATCTGCCGCATCTACAACAAAAGGCAATCCCCAGTTACGCAGGTATTCCACATCACGCAGCCGTTCCAGTGGTTTAAATAATGCCTGCACATATTCAAAACCCAAATTGGTTTGCAATGTCATCGGTTTATTAAATAATTCCACTTTCCTGTCTTTAGTTTCAAACTGCAGCTTTGCTGCATAGCCTTTATCATTGCCTTTATCTTTAGTGGAGAATAAGTTCACGTCGTAATTACTCATGGCCGTTTCCACCTTCAGTTTGGTATTGGCAGAAAATAAATATTCACCGCCAACAGAAATAACCTGCTGCTTTTTTGGTGCAACCAAAAGAATCACCGGCGCCCATTCGCCTTGTTTTACTCCGGCTGTATTGGGTGCAACCCAGTAATACACTTTACCATTCACGGCGTTCTGCAAAGGCATATAATTTCCTTTTCCGGGGCCAACATAAGTGAACGATAAATTGTATAAAGTATCTGTTGGGTTTACAGAGAACACATAAATGGAATCATGCAGTGTTCCGTTATACAATGTGTCAATCTTTTTGTATAAAATTTTATCGGTGGCAAAAGTATCTCTTACAGCATTTTGATAAAAAGCGGTATCCACACCATCACCAATATTTGCCAGAAATTGTTTTTGTTTAATGTCCAGCACCTGGTTGATGGACGTATTTTTTGAATCCTGGTTGCTGAATGCACCAACCGTTAAAATGAATTTGTTATTAAAGTTCAACTCATCATTTCCATAAAACTGTGCATTAAGATAATTGCGGTCGGCGTATTCAAATTCAACCTGTATCCTTTTATCTTTTGTAATTAAATTCTTTTGTGTAAACGTTAATTCAGCTGTGTTATAGTTGATGACATAATCCTGGTCTTCGCCGCGTTGCATCAGTTGCCCGTCAATAAATACTCTTTCCGTTCCGGCCAGTATTACAAAGTATACTTCGTTATTGGCACCCTGCAAACGGTATGGCCCCTGGTTACCTTCTACCGGTGTTAAAATATTACGGGTAAATTTTCCTTTTGCCACAGCGCCGCTTACCAGCAATGAATTGCTGAGTTGTTTATTGATCTTGTTTTCTGTAATAAACGATACGCCCTGCAGCCGTTTATAAAAATTGAGAAAATAATTTTTACTCTGCCTGATATCAATATCGCCAAAATTGGCCTGCCAGCCTTTCTTTCTTACCTGCAGATAAATTTTATCAAAGTCGCGGAGGTCTTGCGTATTGCCATCCGGTTGTATAGGAATGTTATTATCCGTAATCGCTGCTGTCAGCAATAAACTATCGCCAATATAACCGCTCAGTTGCAGGTTTAAACTGGAGCTGACCACCGCATCCTGGCTGTTACCAAATGATATGCCGCGGCCAAAACTTCCTTCAGATTTTACATTACCAAAATCAAACAAAGGGTTGCCCTGTTGCTGGTTGTTTAAACGAAAAGTAACGGGATTGCTGTTGATAAAATTATAACGGATGCTGTCATAATTATACCGTTTCACCACAGCATTCAGCCGGAATGGAAAAACGCGGTAGGTTATGGTTACAGCAGGCACAGCCGGTTTTTTGATCCACGTTAAAGTGGCATTCACTTCATCAATCCTGTAGTCTGATGCAGGTACATTTTCCACAACAACTGAATTGGGAATGATGCTGACAGAGTCCAGCCTGACAACCGTACTGTTTACAGGCACTAATTTTTTGCGCAGGTTGGATAATGCTGACGGCTTTTGTGCAAACAGGCTTTGCACGAGTAATAATAATGCAGCGAACAGGTATATCCGGGGGTGCTTCAACAGTTTTTAGATTAGTAATGCTTAAAATTACCAATTATTGTTCAAGATGGATAAAATGAATCCTGCGTTGCCTGTTAAAGCAGCCCCGGCTGGTAAAATCCTGTTATTATTCTTCCTTATTCTGCATTTTCATCAATACCGCATAAGCATTTTTTACAACTATGCTGGTGGTGGTGATGTTCGGCAAATCAGTAACTATCGCGGTTACACCATTTGCTGTTGTACCGGTCTGTACTGCTTTCATTTCAAAATGATTACTGCCCCGCTGAAGAAAAATATATTGTTTGTCGCCAAACCGAACCACTGCTTCTTCAGGTACCAGTACAGAAGCGGCCTGTTCCAGCACTATGGCTGCATTAAGAAACATGCCCGGCAGCAAATTATGCGTATTATTCTCAAAATGGCAATGCACCATCGCACTCCTGTCTGCATCAAGGTTCTGGCTTATCAGTATCACTTCTGCATCGTAGGTTTTTGAAGTATCATTTACCAGATGAGCCTTTATTTTCTGGCCAATTTTGATATATGGCAGATCCTTTTCAAACACTTTTAAGGCAAGATGAAGATCCTCGGGGTTCACCAGTTCAAACAATATTTCTGATGGGTTGACGTATTTGCCAATATTTACTTTTACTGAAGATACATAACCATTAATGGGCGCATATATATTGATAGAACGGCTGATCTTATTTTCATCCAGTGTAGCCGGGTTGAGGCCGATCATCAGCAATTTTTCTTTGAGGCTGTTCAGCACCACTTTTTCCACTTCATATTCAGAAGCAACCTGTTCAAATACTTTATCACTGGCCGTTTTGGTTTCATTCAACGCTTTCTGCCGTTCATATTCTTTTTGTAAAAAAAATGTTTTGGATTTTGCTACAAGAAAATCTTGTTGCAGCTGAATCAATGCCTGGTCTTCCATTACTGCTATGATTTGCCCTTTACTTACTTTCATTCCCGGTAACAAATGTGTACTTTTTAAATAGCCGCCCAACGGAAAACTTACCGATACCATATTCTGCGGCGGCACATCCACCAATCCATTCACTTTTAGTGTGGTGCTGATGTTTCCCAGTTCAGGTTTTCCAAGGGCAATGCCTGCATTTTTCAGCTGTGCCTCAGTTAAAGAAACTATTGATTCGTTTGCCGCATTTGCAGCGGCGTTATCGCTTTTTTGTTCATTATTGGTACAGGAAATAACAAACAATAAGGAGGTTAAAAAAATTATGTTATACTTCATAATGTTCATGTTTATTTGTTTTGAATGGCATTGATTTCAATAATAGTGTTGTTCCAATCGGTGATGGCGTTAAGATAACCGGAACGGATGGTGATGGCCTGGTTGATAAGCATGATCCATTCCAGGTAATTGATTGCGCCATTGGCAAATTGCAGGTTGGCATGTTCCGTAATGGCTGCTGCCTGCGGTAATGCCGCCTGTTCAAAATACTGTAACTGGCCAGCACTGTTTTCTTTACGCAGCATCAGCTGGCGGTACATGTTTTCATATTGGCTGGCGGCACCTTCATAATCTTTAACTGCCGCAGAATAATTTAATTTAGATGCTGCAATGCGTGCTTTATTAGCTTTATTGAATAACGGAAAATTTAAACCCAGCCAAACAGACGAGAAGCGTTGCGAAGATGGATAATATTTGTCTGCACCATTAATGTTTTGAATGCCAATAATGGATTGATTGTTATACCCCACACTCAGTTGCGGCAGGTTCCTGCTTTGATGTACGGCAATTTCTTTTTGCGCCATCTGCTGCAGGCGGGCTTTTATTTGCACTGCCGGATTATCAGCAGCAGAAACGGTGGAACCTGTAACGGGTGCAGGAATTTTACAATCCTCAGCTTCCGGCATAAATAATGTTGAACTATGCATCCACCGGCTCAGTTGTGTTTGTACAATGGTAAAATCCACCTGCAATTGTTTAAGCTGCTGGTTCACCTGCATCAGTTGCGTTTCTGCTGTTGTTTGCTCCAGCATATTGGCATCTCCTGCCTTAAAGCGCTGCTGTTGTTTTTGTGCGAAGATGTGGTACAGACTGTCTGCATACAGCAATAGTTGTTTACGCTGCTGCAGTACAAGAAGTTCGTAGTACAGTAATGTCACCTGCTTTTTAACCTCAGCCTTCATCCATATTTCGTTGCCTGCGGCAACTGTTGTTTGTGCCTGTAGCCATTCCTGCTGCCTTTTATATACCACAGGAAAAGAGGTGGTTTGTGCAAAACTGAATTTGGTATCATTAAAGGCACTGTTAATGCCACCATATTCTGCAGCAGCAGTAGTTAACGGAACATCATAAGCTGACTGTTCAAATGCTTTTGCAGCGCGGGTTTTGAATGCTGCAGACAGTATTTCAGGATTTTGATTTAAAGCGGAATCTAATGCAGCCTGCAAGCTGATGACGTTTTGTGCGGTTGCTGCCAAACCCGGCAATGCAAACAACACCAGGAGCAAAAAGAATTTCATACGGTTATTATTTTTTTTGTTTTTGTGTTTACGCAGCCTGCGCCTGGCCAGTGTTCGTGAAGGCGAAGTTTTGCGTTCATTTTTTTCGAACCATAAATACAAAACTGGCAATACCAGCAGGGTGAGTATTGTTGCAGATAGTAAACCACCAATTACAACAGTAGCGAGTGGACGCTGCACTTCTGCCCCTGCCCCGTGGCTTAAAGCCATAGGCATAAAACCAAGCGATGCTACTGCCGCCGTCATCAGTACGGGTCTTAACCGGATGCGGGTTCCTTTTAATATCCGTTCCCTTACGTTCATTACGCCTGACTGTTTTAATTGATTGAACTCAGTGATCAAAACAATACCATTTAATACTGCTACACCAAACAGCGCAATAAAACCAATGCCTGCCGAAATGCTGAATGGCATACCGCGGCTCCACAAGGCAAACACACCGCCAATGGCCGATAAAGGAATAGCAGAAAAAATAAGCAGGCCCTGCTGAATGGAATTGAATGCGAAATACAGCATTAAAAAGATGAGCAGTAAAGAAACAGGTACCGCTATTGCAAGCCTGTTTTTTGCTGCAACAAGGTTTTCAAATTGTCCACCATAAGTAATGTAATACGCCGTGGGCATTTTGATATGTTCATTAACCTTTTGCTGCAATTCTTTTACAATAGTTTGCACATCCCTGCCCCGCACATTGAACCCAACAGTTATGCGGCGCTGTGCATTTTCACGTTGTATTTGATTGGGTCCAACTTTAATTTCAACGCTGGCCACCTGCTGCAATGGAATCTGGTCGCCACGGGGTGTGGCAATCAGCAGGTTTTGCACATCAGCAATATCCCGCCTGTTGTAATTATTAAGGCGCACCACTAAATCAAAGCGGCGTTCATTTTCAAAAACCTGTCCGCTTACTGCACCTGCAAAGGCCGATTGAACGGTATTGTTCACTTCCCCAACAGTCAATCCATATTGTGCCAATGCAGCACGGTTATAATTGATCACAATTTGTGGCAGGCCTGTTACCGTTTCTATATAAATATCTTTAGCACCATTCACTGTTGCCACAATGCCACCCAATTTTTCGGCATAAGCAGCAAGCGTATCAATATCTTCTCCAAATATTTTGCACACCACATCCTGCCGTCCGCCTGTCATCAATTCATTAAAGCGCATTTGTACAGGAAACTGAAAGCCTGCTGTTATTCCGGGTACATCATTCAGCGCTGCGCTCATTTTTTCTGCCAGTTCATCAAATGATTTTGCTGACGTCCACTGAGACTTTGGTTTTAACACCACCATCATATCCGATGCTTCTATGGGCATAGGATCGGTGGGTATTTCGCCGCTGCCAATTTTAGTAACCACTTTCTCCACTTCGGGAAAGCGATGCAATAAGATATGCGATGCCTGTTGTGTGGACTTTATTGTAGTGGGAAGCGAACTGCCGGTGAGCACACGGGTATCCACTGCAAAATCCCCTTCTTCCAGCTTGGGAATGAATTCACCGCCCAATGATAGCAAGATGGTTATCGCTGCAGCAAACATCAACACCGATGTATATACAACGGTTTTGGGTATACGCATTACAGTTTCCAGCAATCTTTTATAGATGCTTTCAAGGATGATCATCATCCTGTCTGCTATGTTTTTTTTATTGCTTATTTTTTTGCTCAGTACTAATGCACTCATCATCGGCACATAAGTCAGCGATAAAAGGAAAGCGCCCAATATGGCAAATGCCACTGTTTGCGCCATGGGTTTAAACATTTTTCCTTCTATACCCTGCAATGACAATATGGGCAGGTAAACGATAAGAATAATGATCTGCCCGAACACAGCCGCATTCATCATTTTTCCTGCAGAATGACTTACTTCTTCGTTCATATCCTGCTGACTGATCTGCAGCATTCCCTGGAATTGTTTGTTCTGGTGTAACCGGTGCATCACGGCCTCTACAATGATTACCGCGCCATCGATGATCAACCCAAAATCCAGCGCTCCCAAACTCATCAGGTTGCCGCTGACACCCAAAAGGTTCATCATAATAATGGCAAATAACATGGCCAGTGGAATTACAGAGGCCACCAGCAGGCCAGCCCGCAGGTTGCCGAGGAAGATCACCAGTACCAGTATCACGATTAGTGCGCCTTCTATTAAATTTTTCTCCACAGTGCCGATGGCATTGTTCACCATTTTAGTACGGTCCAGAAACGGCTCAATGGTAACGCCTTCGGGTAGTTGCTTTTCAATGGTTGTAATTTTTTCCTTCACGGCCTTTACCACTTCAGATGAATTGGCGCCTTTCAGCATCATGACCACTGCGCCGGCCACTTCGCCTTTATCGTTATAACACATAGCGCCGTACCGGGTGGCTTCTCCCAATTTTACATCGGCAACATCCTGTATGGTTACGGGTGTGCCATCAGGCAAAGTTTTGATCATGATGGAAGCAATATCTTCCATACGTTTTACCAATCCCTCACTTCTGATAAACAGCACGGTTGGTCCCTTTTCAATATATGCGCCACCGGTATTCTGATTATTTTTTTCCAGTGCTGAAAAAATATCACTGATGGTGAGGTTGTTCAATTTCAGCTTATCGGTGTTCACACCTATTTCGTACTGTTTCAGTTTACCGCCAAAGCTGCTTACATCTGCCACGCCTTTGGTAGTAAGCAGTTGCCGCCTTACAATCCAGTCCTGTATGGTACGCAGTTCCATAGCGTCGTATTTTCCTTCGTAACCCGGCTTTGCTTTAACCACGTATTGAAAAATTTCGCCGAGGCCAGTGGTAACCGGGCCCAGTGTTGGTATACCCAATGATGGCGGCACCTGGCTTTGTACCTGCAGCAACCGCTCACTTACCTGTTGCCGTGCCCAGTATACATCCGTATTGTCGTTAAATACAATTGTGACGAGCGATAAACCAAACCTGGAAAAAGAACGCTGTTCAATTATTCCCGGAATGTTGATGGTAGCCTGTTCTACCGGAAATGTGATCAGCCTTTCAATATCGGCTGCGCCTAATGAAGGAGATGAAGTAATAACAAGCACCTGGTTATTGGTAATGTCTGGCACCGCATCCACAGGCAGTTTGGTAGTGCTGTACAGGCCATAGGCAATCAATGCCAGCACCATTATACCCACAATCAATTTATTGCGGATAGAAAATGTAATGATTTTGTTAAGCATATGCTTTCTGTCTTGATCAATTAATTTTTATTGCTGAAATAAAATAATGCACCACATCACCGGCAAAGTTGCCAGTGAAATAAAATTTTAATTGTTGATGCTGATCAGGAAAGCCGCGGAGGTTGCCAGATATCTGCCGTTTGGCGATACCTTACTGAACTGTTGCGAAGTGAAGGATATTCTTTGCTAAAAAAGAATTCAGGTGTGTTCAAAATGAAAACGGTTTCGGGTACAATGCTTATGGTACTGCTTACTGCGCATTCTGATGTTTTAAAAGGCAGCTGCATGTCCTTATCATAATCTTTGTCTTTAATGTTGCCGCTAAAGTAATGCAGTACAATAAATCCCATCAGCGACATGTCTTTATTTTCTGCCTTGTGCTCAGCAAAATGCGCTACAAAGGATTGCAGCTTGAACACCTGGTGCAGTTCTGTCTGCGCCAATACGGTGATGGCTAAAAGCAATATGGCTGAAATGCGCTTCAATACGGCAAAGGTAATATAAACAGCACAATGTCTGAAACGGCTGACGCAGCTTCAGTAACAAAAGTTACAGACTGGGCAGTATTTTATGCACATCTTGGGCTCAAATATTCATAATGCAAGGTTCAGGCATGCATTATGCTTACATTTAATTGCTATTCATTCATGTTACCTAAACCGAGGTTTATTCCAATCGTCCTGATGATTTGGCTTGCAGGCCCGTTACCCGCAGGTGCACAAACTCCTGCGCCAATTTTTACCGTTAAAAAAAACCTGGTCACCTTTCATTCCAACACCAAACTGGAACTGATCAAGGCAACCTCTACACAGTTAAAAGGACTTATCGACCCGAATAAACGCACATTTGCTTTTTCCGTTGCCATCAAAAGCTTTGAAGGGTTTAACAGCCCTCTGCAAAAGGAGCATTTCAACGAGAATTATATGGAAAGTGATAAGTACCCCAACGCTTCATTCAGCGGTCATATTATTGAAGAAGATGATTTTACCAAAGACGGTGTGTACAGCATCAGGGCAAAAGGCAAGTTTACCATACACGGCGTGGAACAGGAAAGGATTATACAGGGGGATCTTGTAGTAAAGAACGGTGTTATTAAACTCAATTGTGTGTTTACGGTTTCACTTGCAGACCATGGTATTAAAATACCGCGTATTGTATATGAAAAACTGGCTTCAGAAATCAATGTAATTGTATATGCAGAATTTGCTGCCCAATGAAATACATTCGTCACCATATTATTTTTTTCATGCTGTTATGCAGTGTGACCTGTACAAATGCGCAGTTTCCCTTTTCAAAAAAAATAGATATCCAGGACGAGAATACCAATATTAAAGGCAATGTGCTGCTGAAAGACAATAATGGTTTTTTATGGGTGGGCACTTCTGAAGGTTTGTTTAAATACAGTGCAGCGGTGCCTGAAAAAATTTCACTTCCCTTCGGTGATGCTTTATTTATTACCGCTTTATACCAGGATGCAACAGGCACCATCTGGGCAGGATGCAGGAACGGGTTTATATTTTCTGTTACCAACCATATTCCGAAAACTTTACCGCCAAAAGAATTGCTGCCAGGCGTTGCTGTAACAGCAATACTGGAAGATGAAAAACAGCATACCTGGTTTGCCACAGCCGGAGAAGGGCTGTATGTTTTTGATGGTACACACCTGCGGCATGTCACCACTGCAGATGGCCTGGGCGATGATAACATCAATTGCCTTTTTACACCGGATAAAAAACATATTATTGCCGGTACAGACCGTGGGCTTTCTTTTATTGACCTTACCGGGTCACAGCAACACATTCATTTCTTCAGCTCACGCAACGGACTACCCGATAATATTGTACGCAGTATGGCGCCCTGCCATATGGCCAACACCATATGGGTAGGCACACAATCAAAAGGTTTTTTGCTGTTCAATTATAAGGTGGAACAAATTGTTGATTCCGGCGATGCCGCACCCTGGCAATACGGCCAGATCAATGATATTATTGAATTGAAAAATGAAACCATTTTCGCTACAGAAGAAGATGGCATCATCTGCATTAATAAAAAAAGTAAAGCCACCAGGTCCTGTATCGATCACGACTCTTCTTTACCGAGACGTGTAGAGGATCTGCAACAGGATAATGAAGGCAATATCTGGGCAGTTGCTGAAAATAAGCTCATCAGTTTTACAGGGGAATACCTGCGCTATTTTTATTCTGCAGGAAATATTCCTTTTCTTAAAGTACACATTATACTTGCAGATGATGAAAATAAACTATGGTTTACTCCAGACCTGAGGTTGTATGAAAGCAATATTGATCAATTAAGCAAAGTGCGCCCACGGAGTTTTGATATCACACCACCCAAAGACCATATAGACATTACCTGCCTGTATAAAGATAAATATGGGTACACCTGGGCGGGAACAATGGGTGCAGGATTATTCAGGCTGAATACCTACACCGGTAAATGGCGGCGAATCCTGGAAGACAGTATTTCTGCCAGCGGCAATATTTTAAATATAGCAGGTAAAGATGACCAGGTATGGATTTCAACGCTCAATGGCGTGGCAAAGTTTACACTGAATGCCAGCAATTACGATCTGGATGAAAAAATTGCATTTACCAATTACAGTAAGAAAGACGGATTGGGCAGCGATTATATTTACTACATTTTTATCGACTCCCGAAACCGGGTATGGTTTGCCACAGATGGTGCCGGCATTACACTTTACGAAAATAATACGTTCACCAATTTTGCGGCACAGGGAAAATTCCCGTCACGGGTAACGTATTCCATTACAGAAGATATTAAACACCACATTCGGATAAGCACGTATACGGATGGGTTATTTGAATATAACCAGCAGCAATTTATTCAATACGGTGTTAAGGATGGTTTAACTGACATTGCTTTTACTTCAATTGCTGCGGATGATTTTGGTAATATCATTGCCGTAAACAGAAAAGGGATTGATGTTTTGAATCCTGAAAAAAAAATAGTGCAGCATTTTGGTGCCGAGTCTGGTTTTACCGCCGTACAACCCAACCTGAATTCCATTGCAAAAGATGAAGCAGGAAATATCTGGATTGGTACCGAAAGGGGAATTGTCCGCTATACCAGTTTACCCCTGTTTTCGGTTTACACGCCAACTGCAGTATTTGAAAGTGTTTTATTGTTCAACAATCCGGTTAACATCATTACCGACCATCAATTCACGGCAGATCAAAATAATTTTACTTTCAAATTTGAAGCAGCATATTACAAAGCGCCGGAAAAAATCCGTTTTCAATATTGGCTGGATGGATACAGTAAAAAATGGGAAACCACCGCTGACCGTACTATCAATTTTCCGCAGCTGCATCCGGGCACTTATATGATGAAGATCAGGGCCTCTGCCAGTGAAAATTTTGATGCATCGCCGGTTGCAACATATACATTTTCTATTTCAAAAGCTTTCTGGAATACCGTATGGTTCTGGTCCGCAGCATTGGTACTGTTTGCATTGATGATTGTTTTGATCATGCGCAGGCGTATCCTTGCCATCAGGAGAAAAGACCAGGTGGAACGAGAACGGTTCCGCCTGCAATATGATGCATTAAAGAACCAGGTGAACCCGCATTTCCTGTTTAACAGTTTTAATGCATTGATGAATATTGTGGAAGAAGATCCTTCAGCTGCAGCTCCGCTGCTGAAACACTTATCGCAGTTTTACAGGAAGATGACGGCTTACAGTCAGAAGGAACTCATTACACTTTCTGAAGAGCTGGATTTATTGCGTTCTTATTTATACATACAGCAGGTGCGCTTTGGCGAAGCGCTGCAGATCAGCATCAATATCAATCCAATGCTGGAAGAACACAGCGTTATACCACCACTGGTATTGCAATTACTGGCAGAGAATGCAGTAAAGCACAACACCGTAAGCAAACTGAGGCCATTGCACATAAATATTTTCAGCACGGGAGCCAACATTATTGTGCAAAACAACATCAATACTAAATTAGAGAAAGAAGAAAGTGAAGGTGTGGGTATACAGAATATCAAAAACCGCTATGCTATTTTAACCGGCAAACCGGTGTTGCTGGAAATCAGTGCAAGTCAGTTTATTGTTAAACTACCTATATTACCAAACCAATAAAAAATGAAAATACTTATCCTGGAAGATGAAGAACTGGCGCTGAAAAGGCTAAAGAAGATCATCACCGACATTTTACCCGATGTAATTTTTGTTTCATCCATTGCAAGTATTGAAGAGGCACTGCTTTGGTTCCGGAGCAATCCAATGCCCGACCTTATTTTTATGGATATTCAACTGGCTGATGGCAACAGTTTTAAAATATTCAACTATGTTACCATCCATTGCCCTGTAATATTTACCACGGCGTATGAAAACTATGCCCTGGAGGCATTTAAGGTAAACAGTGTGGATTATCTTTTAAAACCAATTGATAAGGCCGATGTTCAAAGAGCACTGGATAAGTTAAAGTTACTGCAGAACACCAGGTTTGTTGTGGCTGATTATGCCTCCATTTTACAAACCATTCAGCAACCCCAAAAAAAATATAAAGACCGGTTTGTTATCAAAATCGGGGATACCATAAAGTCCATTTCTGTTTCAGAAATTGCTTATTTTTTTACAGAAAGTAAAACCAATTTTCTTTGCACCAAAGACGGAAGGCGTTTACCCATAGATTATAACCTGGATCAGACCGAACAAATGCTGAATCCGAAAAACTTTTTCCGCATCAACCGGCAGTTCATCATTGGCCACCATGCCATTGAAGAAATGAAAGCGCACACCCGTTCCCGTATAATCGTAAAACTCACACCGCCATCACGCCTGGATACGATTGTGGCACTCGACCGTGCGCAGGATTTCCGTAACTGGCTCGCAGAATAGCCACCGCATTTTCACTACGTAATTTTTCCCGCTACAGCTTCAGCACCGCCATGTGCAGGTTCAGCATTTATGTTCAGCAACTATATACGCTTTGGCGTGATTTTTCGATTTATATCTGCAACCTTTCCTGATACCCTTTCCGCAAAACAGTCCGTTCGCTGTTGAATCGCAACATACATTCATCATAAACCAACCCAATACTATGAAAAAAGGGTATACAATTATCGCAACTGCAATCATGGTTATTTTTATTGCTGCACTACAGTCTGCCTGTAAACATGAGTTACCGCCGGCAAGCTGCAACGGCAGTTATTTCAAAATTTCAGCCACCACCACTTCTGCCACAGTGGGGCAGAATAATGGTGCTATCAACGCCACAGCCAGTGGCGGTTCCAATTTCCAGTACAGTTTAAATGGTGGTGCATTCCAGGACAGTGGTTATTTTACCGGCCTTGAACCTTTTAAAAATTATAACCTTGTAGGCCGAAATTCATTGGGGTGTACAGATACCCTGGCACTTCAAATCGGCACCATCGACCCCTGCCAGGGTGTAACCATTACTGTTAGTTTAACAAAGACAGATGCAACGGTGAATCAGAATAACGGCAGGATCACTGCTACAGCAACTGGTGGGTCAGGTTTTACCTACAGCATCAACGGTGGCCCGTTCCAGGCCAGTAACTCATTTACAGGTTTAGCCGCAGGTACATATGTTATTGCTGCAAAAAGTGCGGCCGGTTGTGTGGGTACCAACCAGGTTGTTATAGGCACATTCAATCCATGTTCGGGCGTAACGGTAACTGTTGCCACGACAGTGGTGCAGCCGGGTACTGGCCAAAGTAATGGATCAATTACAGCAACCGCAACCGGCGGTTCAGGCTTTACTTACAGTTTAAATAATGGCACATTTCAGGCCAATGGTACATTCAGCAGCCTTGCTGCGGGCAACTATACTATTACTGCCAAAAATTCCAATGGCTGTACCGGTGTAACTACGGTGGCATTAGGTTCCTCCAATCCCTGTTCCGGTGTAACCGTAACTGTTACTGCAACAACAGTCAACCCAACTGCAGGGCAAAGCAACGGTTCCATCACTGCCTCTGCAACAGGCGGCAGCGGTTTTACTTACAGTTTAAATAATGGTGCATACCAGGCCAGTGGTACTTTCAGCAATCTTGCAGCGGGCACGTATACAGTGAATGCAAAAAATTCAAATGGCTGTCTCGGCAGCAAATCGGTCACTTTAACGGCTACCAGCCCATGTACAGGTGTAACCATTGGTTTAACTTCTGCCGTAACCAATACCACTCCATGCGTAACACCTGCCAACAATGGAAGTATTGCATTAACGGCCACAGGTTCAACCGGCTTTACTTATAACCTGAATGGTGGCGCATATCAAAGCAGCAATATTTTCCCCAACCTGAATAACGGTACTTATGTTATGGGAGCAAAAGATGCGAATGGATGTACCCAAACATTATCTGTTGCTGTAACTGCAGTGGCATCAGGCCCTTTATTTGCACAAGTAAGAACATTAATCACCAACAGGTGCAGCGGCAGTGGTTGCCATATCAACGGCGGTAATGCAGCCGGGTACAATTTTGACCCCGATTGTAACATTGTTGCCAAATGGAATGATATTAACCAGGTTACTGTGTTGTACACACCGGGCAGGGTTAAAATGCCCAAAAGCCCCCAGGCTTTATTTACTGCTGCGGAAAAGGCAATCATAACCAATTGGGTGAATGCAGGCCATGGATATGGCAATTGATTACAGGTTTAGTTTTTATAGATAGGACTCCACCAGGCGTGCTGGCCTGTATGAAAAGAGTGATACAGGTTCAGCATGACCAGGTGCAGGTTCAGCGAAATTGACACGGTAACAAAATCATATTGGCTTCATTTTAGCCAGTTCATTAAAAAAATTACTATGACAACAGGTAAAAAGAAAATCATTAAAACCATCCTGTTCTCTGTTTTGATAGTTATAGTTACAGCCGGTTTCATTGGTTATAAAATGTACACCAAACCTCACCGGAACGTGCAGGAAGCCAAAGGCATAATGGTTACAGCAACACAACTGGCCAATGCTTACGAAACCAACGAACCCGATGCCAATACCCGTTACCTGGATAAGATACTTGAAGTGACCGGTACGGTTACCGGCATCAATAAAAATCAAAAGAACGAAACTGTGGTTACTTTAAAAGGTTCTGATATGAGCAGCATCATCTGTACTGTGGAAGCGCCTGCAACTGCAGTTCCTGCAAATGGCAGTACCGTTGTGGCTAAAGGAATTTGTACCGGGTATCTTGCTGATGTGGTACTGGTACACTGTGTGCTGGCAACGAACTGAAACCTCAGCTGAAATTGCAATGCTTGATTGAAAAACCATTTCTAAAAAAACACCTTAAACTTATAAATGAAAAACCTGTTCCGAAAATTTCTGTATGCCGGAATTGTTATACTTTTTTCGGGTATACTATCCTGTAAGCATGAAATACCAGAAATTCCTGATGTGCCTGTACCCGTTGCAGGGGGTGAACAAACCTGCAGTGCCGATACTGTTTATTTTCAGAATAAAGTATTGCCCTTGCTCAACTCCAGCTGTGCCATGAGCGGTTGCCACGATGCTGTTACAAGGAAGGAGGGAATTAATCTTTCCACTTATGAACGCATCATGGCCACAGGCGGCATTGTACCGGGAAATCCATCCGGCAGTAAATTATATAAGGCCATTATCAAAACCGGCAGTGAAAGAATGCCACCACCCCCTGCCGCAGCCTTTACTGCTGCCCAGAAAGACATCATTTATAAATGGATACTGCAGGGTGCAAAAAACAATGCATGTAATGATTGCGATACTACTGCATTCACTTACAACGCATCTATCGTTCCCATTATCAATACTTATTGTAAAGGTTGCCATAATCCCACTTCTTTAGGCGGCGGTATTGACCTGAGTACTTATGCCGGTGTACAAACTATTGCCGGTAATGGAAAACTGTTGGGCAGCATCACCCATGCCAGCGGTTATATTGCTATGCCTCAGGGTGGCAGCATGTTATCCGATTGCCGCATTACGCAAATAAAAAAATGGATCAATGCAGGTGCCCTGAACAATTAATTACAACCATCTTTTAAAATAACATTTCAATATGAAACCCATTTTGCTGATTTTTTCATTAGTGCTTGCGCTATCATTCTCACAGGGTTGTTATTACGATAACGCGGCATTGCTCTACCCCAACAGTAATGCGACCTGCGATACCAGTACCGCTGCCACGTTTACGCTTGATGTAATGCCTGTAATGAATGCCAACTGTAACCTCAGTGGTTGCCATAACACTGCATCTGCCTCCGGCGGAGTGATACTGGATACTTACAATGGTGTAAAAGCACAGGTAAGCAGCGGCCGTTTAATGGGTTCCATCAATCAAACAGGCGCATATTCACCCATGCCACAGGGCGCTAATAAATTAAACAGCTGCATCATCACCCGTATTCAGCAATGGATCAATGCCGGTGCGCTGCCATAATCAAACTAAAAATTCAAATCATGAAAAAAACAGTATTTCTTTTTGCCGCTGCATTCAGCATTACCGCTGCTCATGCGCAAAACATGCAAATGACCAAGACAGGTAAAATTTCCTTTTATTCAAGAGCTAAATCTATTGATAAGGTTGAAGCTGATAATAATGAAGTGCTGAGTATGCTGAACCCGCAAAATGGTGAACTGGCATTCTCTGTACTCATTAAAGGTTTTCACTTTGAAAGTGCATTAATGGAAGAGCATTTCAATGAAAATTATTTGGAAAGCAGCAAGTATCCTAAATCTACATTCAAGGGAAAGATCACCAACCTGTCCACCATTAATTTTACTAAAGATGGCGTTTACCCCGCAACGGTAGATGGCGAGCTGACAATTCATGGGGTGACGCAAAAAGTAAGTGCCCCGGGGTCAGTAACTGTGAAGGGCGGTAAAATTGCTGCATCGGCAAAGCTGCAGGTAAAGTTAAAAGATTATAATATCAGCATCCCTTCCCTGGTGGCGGATAAAATTTCTGAAGACATTGATGTTACTGTCGATTGTAAATATGAACCCAAAAGTTAAACCATAAACTCTGACAGATGAAAAAATTATTGCTTCCTGTTTTGTTGCTTTGCTTCAGCGGTAAATTGCTGGCGCAGGACGACCTGATGAAGATGCTGGATGATGAAAGTAAGAAAGAAAAGAAAAAGGATTATACTACTGCCACATTCAAAACATCGAGGCTGATTAACGGACACTCGATTGAAAATGCAGCGCCGGGTGTACTGGACCTTAAAATATCGCACCGTTTTGGCATGGTGAATAAAGGAAGCTATGAATTATTTGGGTTAGACCAGGCAACCATGCGCATTGGCCTCGACTATGGTATTTCCAAAAGATTAATGATTGGAATTGGCCGCAGCACTTTTCAAAAACAATACGATGCATTTGGTAAATTCAAGATTCTGCGGCAATCATCAGGTGGCAGGGGCTCCTCTCCTGTTTCCATCAGTGCGGTGTCAACAATAATGCTGAAAACTTTAAAATGGGATGACCCTAAAATTCAAAATTATTACACCTCCCGTATATCTTACGCTCACCAATTGATTATTGCCCGAAAATTCAGTGAAGGATTGTCTTTACAAATCATGCCATCCTTCGTTCACTTTAACCTGGCACAAAATCTTACTGACCCCAATGATATTTTTGCACTGGGTGCAGGCGGGCGTATCAAACTGAGTAAACGTTTAAGTTTTAATGCAGAATACTATCACGTACTGCCCATTTCTCCCGTAGCAGGAAAGAACTATATGTTACCAGGCACACATAATTCGCTCGCTGTAGGTTTCGATATCGAAACCGGCGGGCACGTTTTTCAGCTTCATTTTACCAACTCAACGGGAATGACTGAACGAAGTTTTATTACAGAAACAACCGGTGATTTTTTCAAAGGCGATATTCATTTTGGATTTAATGTTTCCAGGGTGTTTACCATCTCCAATAAAAGTAAAAGCCGGTTGAAGAAAAGATGATAGGGTTTAAGGTTAGGCTACAAAAAGGCCGCCCCTGGTAAGGGCGGCTTGCCTTTTATAAGTAAGATGTGAATTATTCTGAGCTCAATCCTGCATTTAAATACTCCCTGTTCATTCTTGCAATGTTGGTTACAGATATTCCTTTCGGGCACTCTGCTTCACAGGCATATGTGTTGGTGCAGTTTCCAAAACCTTCTTTATCCATTTGTGCCACCATGCTCAGCACACGGGTTTTTCTTTCGGGCAAACCTTGCGGCAATAACGCCAGTTGAGATACTTTGGCACTTACAAACAACATGGCACTGCTGTTTTTGCAGGCGGCCACACAGGCGCCACAACCAATGCATGCAGCTGCTGCAAACGCATCGTCAGCATCTTTTTTATCGATGGGAATGGCGTTGGCATCAACAGCATTACCGGTGTTTACAGAAATATATCCACCAGCCTGGATGATGCGGTCGAATGCAGTACGGTCCACCATTAAATCTTTCAGCACGGGGAAAGCCTTGCTGCGCCAGGGTTCCACCACAATGGTATCACCATCTTTAAATGCCCGCATGTGCAACTGGCAGGTGGTATTTTGTTCCCATGGGCCATGCGGTTTACCATTGATGTACATACTGCACATACCACAAATGCCTTCGCGGCAATCATGATCGAATGCAATGGCATCCTTTCCCTCAGTGATCAACTGTTCATTCAATACATCAAACATTTCCAGGAACGACATTTCGGATGAAATATCTTTCACCTGGTAGGTTTCAAATCCTCCTTTGTCGCTGCTGTCTTTTTGTTTCCACACTTTAAGGGTGAGGTTCATTTTGTAATGTTCCATTGTAATATAACTTAACTGTGTTAATTAAATTCTGATATAATTGCTGTATTCAAACGGCCGTATTCCAAATGTTCTCCATAAAAAATATAAAACACGGTGTTTGAAATTTTTAAAATTCTTTTTGCTGATATCCATTTCAAAACTCCAGTCCTCTTTTGCCACCAGCGCTTTCATCACTGCCGGATGCGTGCCTTCAAACAAGGTTACCGAATCTATCTTTGAATAATCAAAAGCAACTTGCTTTTTTTCAAATTCATTCCCGCTTTTTCTTCCTTCCTCCCCTGCCCATAATTTTCCAAAGCCTTCTGTTTTCTGGTACATCACCAGCGGGTTGCGTACCCAGCCGTAATGATATACATACGCATCAATCAGTTTTACTTTCAGCTTTCGTCCATCATCCCACCGGAAGCCCTGTGCATCACGGTAGCTTTTAATATGCTTATGCGCAGCATCCCGTGGATAATTTTTGATGATACGGATTTCTTTACTGTACCAGCTTCTTCCATCGCCAATATATTTATAACTGCCGTAAAAGTGATGGTAATGAAATAACAAGCCTTCCACTGTTGGATCATCTTTATATTTCATCATGGCATCAACAATCGTTTTGTGGTATTGCTCATGCATCACTTCGTCTCCCTGTATGTAAAAGAGCCAGTCGCTGTCGGCTGCCGTTGCAGCCAATGCTTTATCTGTTTCCACAGCCAGCACTCTTCCGCCTTCCCTCAAACTATCATCCCAAACGGAATGAATGGTTTTTATTTTGTCTGAACCGATGGAGGCAATCAACGCGTTCGTATCATCTGTTGAATCACCCAGGCACACCACCATTTCATCCACCACCGGCAAAATTGATTGTATCGATTCCACCACCGGGTAACCATACTTAACAGCGTTTTTGATAAAAGTAAACCCTGATACTTTCATGGTTGTGCCCTGTTGTGATAATATTTATTTCAATGCAATTTCCGCAACCACCGCAGTTTATTTATAGCTGCGCTGGGTTGGTTTCACAATTTCAAAATTCAATGCTTCTTTGTTTACTTCCCACTGGCTTTCTCCTTTGAATTCCCACGCTGCCACATAACTATAGTTGGCATCATCACGTTTTGCTTCACCGTCTTCAGTCTGGCTTTCTTCGCGGAAGTGGCCACCACAACTTTCATTGCGGTTCAGCGCATCAAGGCACATCAGTTCACCCAGTTCAATAAAGTCTGCCACACGGCCGGCTTTATCCAGTTCAGGATTCATACCGCCAATCTCACCGGGGATTCTTACATCGCTCCAGAATTCTTTTTTCAATTGCTGAATTTCGGTTATGGCTTCCTGTAAGCCCTGTGCATTACGGGCCATACCGCATTTATCCCACATGATCTTGCCCAAACGTTTATGAAAACTTTCTACCGTTTTGTTGCCTTTAATATTCATCAGCGTACTGAGCCTGTCTTTCACTGCTTTTTCTGCTTCTTCAAATGCCGGATGCGTGGTGGGTATTGCCGGTGTGCGGATTTCATCTGCCAGATAATTACCCACTGTGTATGGGATAACAAAATAACCATCGGCCAAACCCTGCATCAATGCAGATGCTCCGAGACGGTTGGCACCGTGGTCGCTGAAGTTGGCTTCTCCCAACGCATATAAACCGGGAATGGTGGTCTGCAATTCATAATCCACCCACAAGCCGCCCATGGTATAGTGCACAGCAGGATAAATACGCATGGGAGTTTCGTAAGGATTTTCACCCGTGATCTTTGCGTACATATCGAACAGGTTGCCGTATTTTTCTTTCACTACTTCTTTACCCAATGTAATCACAGTGGCATCATCTGCATTATGATTGCCCTGTTTACCGGCTTCAATGCGGCCGTAACGTTTAATAGCGTCTGCAAAATCCAGGTAAACGGCCAGCTTGGTGGTACCTACACCATAACCTTCATCACATCTTTCTTTCGCAGCCCTTGACGCTACGTCACGTGGCACCAGGTTACCAAAGGCAGGGTACCTTCTTTCTAAATAATAATCTCTTTCTTCTTCAGGAATATCTGTTGGTCTGCGATTGTCGTCTTTTGCTTTAGGCACCCAGATGCGGCCATCATTACGTAAACTTTCACTCATGAGTGTTAATTTACTTTGATAGTCGCCACTTACCGGAATACATGTGGGATGAATTTGAGTAAAGCAGGGATTACCGAAGAAGGCGCCTTTTTTATGTGCTTTCCATGCTGCTGTTACGTTACTGCCCATGGCATTGGTGCTTAAATAAAACACATTGCCATAACCGCCGCTGCATAACAATACCGCATGCCCGAAATGGCGTTCTATTTCACCCGTCACCAGGTTTTTGGCAATAATTCCCCTCGCCTTTCCGTCAATGATCACCACTTCCAGCATTTCGTGCCGGCTGTATTGCGTTACAGTACCCAGCGCAACTTGTCTTTCTAAAGCACTGTAAGCGCCTAACAATAACTGCTGGCCAGTTTGGCCTGCAGCATAAAATGTACGCTGTACCTGCGTGCCGCCAAAACTCCTGTTGCTGAGCAAGCCGCCGTATTCCCTTGCAAAAGGAACACCCTGTGCCACACATTGGTCGATGATGTTGGCACTCACTTCTGCCAAACGGTGTACGTTGGCTTCGCGGGCACGGTAGTCGCCGCCCTTTACAGTATCATAAAACAAACGGAAAACTGAGTCTCCATCGTTCTGGTAATTTTTGGCTGCATTGATGCCGCCCTGCGCTGCAATGCTGTGTGCACGGCGCGGACTATCCTGGAAGCAGAATGCTTTTACTTTATAGCCTAATTCGCCCAGTGCAGCAGCAGCAGATGCACCGGCAAGTCCAGTTCCCACTACAATGATCTCAATCTTTCTTTTATTAGCGGGGTTAACGAGTTTTACATGTCCTTTGTAATCTTCCCACTTTTGATTCATCTCCCCGGCAGGTATTTTAGAATTTAGCGCCATATCGTTATGTATGAATTAGAAATTTTGAATGAGGTTATAATCAGTATTCATGAAAAAGTTATTGCACCCAGCCTGCGTACATTGCAACAGGCATGGAAGCAAAAAGCAGGCATACAATAAATGAATAGACAAATCCTGCCCCTTTAATGATTGGAGTATATTTTTTATGATTGAGCCCAAATGTTTGAAATGCACTTTGGAATCCATGCAGCAGATGCCAGAAAAGAGAAATCACACCCAGTACATAAACAATTACCACCCATAAATTTCCCTGGAATACCAGGAGCATTTCTGCATATAAATTATGAACGGTCATGCTGTTGTATTCTGCACTCAGGTTTGTTTCTTCCAATGAATGAATACCGGCAATGCCACCTAATCTTGAAGGTGTCCAGAAATGATAGAGGTGTAAAACCAGGAAAAGCAGGATCAGCGTACCCAATAAACCCATACCACGGCTGTACCATTTACTGTTGGTTGATGCACCGCTAACTGCATATTTTACCGGCCTGGCTGCACTGTTCTGGCTCCATAACATTAAGCCCTGTACAATATGTATAATCAGAAAGAGAAATAATCCAATTTCCATTGTACGCACGATAAGGTTACTGCCCATAAAATGAGCCCAGTGGTTAAATGTGTCTCCCCCATCATTAAAAAAGATCATGGCATTAATGCCGCAGTGTACAATCAAAAATGAAATCAGAAACAATCCGGTAAGCCCCATTGTAAACTTCTTGCCTATGGAAGAAGTAAAAAGCTGTTTAAAGGTCATGTGAGCAAAAGTTAATAGTGAAATTTGGTGAGCAAATTTACGCCACAATCAAACAAAAAAATGTTTTGTTAAATGTTTTTATGCAAACGATACCAATTTTATTCCAGCAGCTTCAGCATCCAGTTGTCAATTTGGTGAAACACCAGTTCCGGCTTCATGGTACGCCACTGTGGTAAATCCACAAGGGCAATATAATTGGTTAACCTTGCTCTTTTAAAATCATACTGGCTTTGCTGCGGCATATTTACTATGGCCACCCAGCCGCCGTCATCGGCAATCTGCTCCCGCCATTCTTCATAATACAGGTCATCGCTGCTGTGGAAATTCAGCACGTTTTCGGTAATGAGGATATATTTATTGATGCCACCCGAATATAAAATATCTGTAACATCTCTGCGCAGGGTCATAATGTCATTCTCTATAGCATCATTCCATTCCCCAATCAGTTCAATGATCACATAACCCATTTCATAATCGGCAAAAAGGATTTTCATATACAAAGTACGGCTGCCGAAATCATCCCATTGCGGGTGAATGTAGTAGTTGTAAACAGTGGAGGAAAACTCAAATTCGCTGTATGTGCGGCCATAAAAAGGTGAAAGCTCATCTTCTTCTGCGGCATACAGGTGGCGCCAGTTATAATATGGTTCAATATCCTGCACTGTTTATAGTAAGGCTGCAAAGTTCAGTAAATGGATTTTAATAAATACTTCCGGACAAAAAATTTTTATTCTTTCCTTACAGGGAAAAAAAAGAGGTTGCCAAAAGGCAACCTCTGTACTTAAAAACCATAATATCTTTATTGCACCACGATACGTTCGGTGAATACCAGTTGGTTGGTATCATCAGTTACTTTTACCAGGTACATTCCTTTTGCAATGGTATTACCTATGCGTACTGTTTCATTTTGCAGTTTAACGGTAATGGTAACATCTTTTGCCATGATTGCCCTGCCTGAAAGATCAGTAATGGCTACATGGTATTTACCTGCTTTTTGTCCGTCGAACAATATCCTGAACTCACCTGCTGTTACGGGGTTCGGGAAAATGCGGGCATCTGTATTAATCGGTGCTGCCGGTGCAATGGAAGGCACATCAAATGTTTTTTTAGCATCGGCTTCTTTCTGGTACAACAGGTTGCCATTGGCAAGGTCTGATGCACTGAATGTATTATCTGAACCTTCAATTTTTGTTGCAGCCAAATCTGCCATTTTAAATTTAAAGAATCCTTCAAAACTGTTGGCACTGCTTACGATGATATTGTCGTCATCATCCACTGCTGCGCCATTTGTAGTATAAGTGGCAGGTAAACCGGTGATTGCTCCGATGTAAGAAGCAATTCTTGAATCTACATCTACTTTAAACACCATGTGATTGGCCGAGATCACGTATAATTTTCCGTAAGCATCTGCCACCATATCGCCACCCCAGCTGGTGCAACGGTTATGAATGGAAACGCCGGCAGGATTTTTTTCATCATCTATCAAATTACCAAGGTCGGTTACAATGGTTTTCTTACCTGTGGTAAAGCGGATCAGGTGGTTGCCATCGTTGGTTATCGCATAGCCATTGCCGTCAGCGGCAATATCCATACGGGTAATGTGATTGGCTTCATCCATCAAATCGGCCTTATTCAGTAACTGTGCTTTTTCTGCATAAAAAGTAGGTGTAGTGCCTTTTGCGCTTAAATCGAGCCAGCGCAATTCGCCAATTCGCATTGGCGTGAAGAAAAGTTTATCATGCTTTTTGTCGTACGCTGCAGCCGCCACCATGGTAACCGTTGGGGCATCTTTAAGTTGTACGAGGGAAGTGGCGCCATTGTTTTCAAACTTCAATGTCTGCGTGGTGGATGGAGCTTTGGTTGCTGCATCAGCCAGCACAAAGGGGGTCTTGTCTCTTTCAAAAACATTGGCTGTGATTTTTCCTGTACCGATATCCACTTTGCGGATATTGGACCAGCTGAAATTTCCTGCACCATCGCCGGTTATAGCATACGTAACCGCATTTTGGGCGGCGGCAGAAAAACTGAAAGCAATAAATGAGGTTGAAAGTAGAGTTTTGATATTCATATGAGTCGTTTTGATATTAGATACCTAAGTTAATAAAAATTCATATTATCTGCCACCCTTTTTTATGAACGGACAGATTCTATTGCTTTTTTAACACTTCCTTTTTCCAGCAAAAGGGATTTTGCTTTCTCATAATCTGAAATGCTTAGTTTATTCATCAGCATTTTCACACCCCTGTCCACCAGTTTTTCATTGGTAAGCTGCATGTTTACCATTTTGTTGTCTTCCACCCTGCCCAATTGGATCATGATGGATGTGGAGATCATGTTCAGCACCAGTTTTTGTGCCGTACCGCTTTTCATTCTCGTACTGCCTGTAACAAATTCAGGGCCTACCACCACTTCAATAGGATAGTCTGCAGCGGCACTTAACGGGGAATCCGGGTTGCAGCTGATACTGCCGGTAACGATCTGGTGTGCCCTGCATTGCTCCAATGCCCCGATGACGTAAGGTGTGGTGCCACTGGCGGCAATGCCAATCACCACATCATTACTGGTAATCTGAAATGCCTGCAGGTCTATCCAGCCCTGTTCCGTATCATCTTCTGCATATTCCACTGCTTCGGTAATGGCTTTGCTGCCACCGGCAATAATGCCAATAACGAGGCCTTTGGGAACGCCATAAGTGGGCGGACATTCGCTCGCATCCAGTATACCCAGCCGGCCACTGGTGCCGGCACCAATATAAAATAACCGGCCGCCGGTAAGCATTTTATCCACCGCAGCATTTACCAGTGCATCTATATTCGGTAATGCTTTGGCAACAGCAGCAGGCACTTGTTGATCTTCGTTGTTAATGTGCTGTAATAATTCCGGCACACTCATCTGTTCCAGGTGCCTGTATTTTGAATCTGACTCGGTGATCTTTTCAAACGCCATAATAATATTTTCCGGTTCGTTGCTGTTTAGCTGTGATATTTGATTAATCCGTCCATTGGTTTTTTCAGCACCTTGCCCAATTGCAGTTCGTAGCTGTTGCACATCTCTGCCAGTACATCCCTGAAGCCATACGCTACACTACCGATAAAATTAATGGGCATCGTCCAGGTTTCCCGGTATTTATATAGATGATTGAAGAAAAAATCATTGAACCCATCTTCAATAATATTTTCCACCATATAATGTCCCCTGTTTTCTGCCAAAAAGATAGCGAAGTTGGCGAGATAGCGGTTAGGTAATGGTTTTTTGTATACGGCTTCTAAGATTTCGTAACTGCTGGTTTGAAATCTTGCCGTAAAACGGTCCATCAGGTCAGCATCAAAAGTATTGTATAAAAAATATTGAATCACTTTCTTACCCAGGTAAGCACCGCTGCCTTCATCTCCCAAAACATAACCGAGACCCGGACTGTTTTTCACAATTTTCTTTCCGTTATAATAGCAGGAATTGGAACCGGTACCGAGAATACACGCAATGCCTTTTTCTTTACCGCATAATGCTTTGGCGGCTCCCATAAGGTCATGGTCCACTTCAATTGCAGCAGCGGGAAAAATATTTTTGAGGGCTTTTTTTACAATTTGCCTGTTGGCTGGGCTGGCGCAACCAGTACCATAAAAGTAAATTTCTGCAGGCGTTGCTTTTTTTATTTTGGGCAGCAATTCTTTTTCCAGTATTTCCTGTATTTGCCGGGTATTTAAGAAATAAGGGCTGAGCCCCTGTGTATAAACAATCTTCTTGCTTTTTCCGTTGAGCAGGCACCATTCCGCTTTAGTTGATCCGCTGTCTGCTATAAGTTTAATAGCCATTTTAGGTAGTTGAATGCAGCAATGAAGGTAGGATATTTTAGATAATGGGCAAGGGAGAAGGTTGATGGTTAAAAGTTGAAGGATTAAGATTAACGGGACAAACAGTTAAGGGGAAGTTGTGCTAATGATGCTTGATACTTGATGCTTGATACCCGATGCTTGATACCCGATGCTTGATCCCCGATGCTTGATACTTGGTTCTTGTTACTTATCAAGTAATGGAGCGAAGCCGGAGCTTCACTGTACCTGCTTCTTCCTATCTTCGCGGCATGAACAACAGAAAAAAACAGGTTTGGCTGCCTTTGCTATTCAGTATTACCATGATTGCGGGCATGTTCTTTGGTTATAAGATGAGAGACAATATGCCGGGTAAAAGTTTTTTTTACACCGAAAAGCGCAGACCCGTACAGGAAATTATGGACCTGATACAAAACCGCTATGTGGATGATGTGAAAATGGACGACCTCACCGATACCGCTATCCAGGCCATGTTGTACAAGCTGGACCCTCACTCTGTTTTTATACCTGCCGAAAAATTAGACGGCATTAATGAAGAACTGGCCGGTTCGTTTTATGGTATTGGCATAGAGTTCAACATTTTTAATGATACCATTAACGTGGTCAATGTTACAAAAGACGGCCCCAGTTTTAAAGCGGGCATTCAAACAGGCGATAAATTCATTGCAGTGAATGACAGTGTGGTGGCAGGCAAAAAAATTAATGATGACCGTATTCATAAATTACTCCGTGGAGATAAAGGCACTCCCGTTTCCATCACCATTCTCCGCGGCAAAGAACAGGTGAAGATTTCAGTTACCCGTGATGCGATTACCGTAAACAGTGTGGATGCCAGCTACATGATTGCCGACAGTGTGGGCTATATCAAACTGCGTTTATTCTCCCAGCAAACGTACCATGATTTTATGGAAGCTTTAATGGGACTTAAAAAACAAGGCTTAAAAAAACTGATCCTCGACCTGCGGGGTAATGGCGGTGGTGTACTGGATGAAGCAGTGGATATTGCAGATGAATTTTTATCGGGCGATAAATTAATTACGTATACCGAAGGCAAACACGTAGATAAAAAAGAATACCGTTGCCGCCGCCAGGGCCAGTATGAAGAAGGCGCACTTGTTGTATTGGCAGATGAAGGCACCGCCAGCGCCAGCGAAGTATTGATTGGTGCTTTGCAGGATTGGGACCGGGCCACCATCATTGGCAGGCGCAGCTTTGGAAAAGGGCTGGTACAGGAGCAATTTGATTTAAGTGATCACAGTGCGCTGCGTTTAACCATTGCAAGATATTATACCCCAATTGGCAGAAGTATTCAGCGGCCATACAGCAATGGCAGGAAAGCGTATTACGATGAGGTCAGCAACCGTTTTCATGATGGAGAAACACAGTCTGCCGATTCTATGCATAACGATACCACCAAAGTATATAAAACACCAGGCGGTAAAATTGTTTATGGCGGTGGTGGCATCACACCGGATTATTTTATACCGGCAGACACTACCGGTTACAGCTTCACTACTGCACGCTTATATACCAAAGGCACAACACCCGGTTTTGTTTATCATTATTACTTAGACAATCAGCAGGCTTTAAAAGCCTTTAAAAACCCTGCTGATTTCATTAAAAGGTTTACGTTTACTGATGCCAATTGGGAAGCATTGATTGCTGCAGCAACAAAAGATTCTGTTTCGGTAAACAAAGTGAATGAGAAAGAAAAAACAGCGATCGTTGACCAGGTCAAAGCCTTACTGGCGCAGCAGTTATGGCAAAGGGAAGGTTTGGTGGAAGTATTGAACACTGATGATAATGCCATCAAAAAGGCATTAGAAATACTGAAATAAAAAAGCCCTCTTTAAAAAGAAGGCTTGAAAAGTTTTAAAAGTATTGTCTTTTAAAAATCTTGCAGTTACTTAAAACGCAGAGGCAATCTGTTTTCAAGTGAACGGGAATTGATCTTTTTGTCAGGATAATTGGCAGTACAAATATCTTCACCTTTTTTATTATCAGCAGTAGCAGTTGAAATCAATTCCGTGTAGTATTTCTGCGATAATACTGCATTCCATTGCATTCTTTACAATCATTAAACTAACAGGCATCAGTTCAATTAAAAAATTACCTTTGCCGAAACTAAAACGATTCAATAAATATTAACGATTATGTGGCTTAACAATATTCTGGAAACGATCGGCCATACGCCGCTTATTAAACTGAATAAAATCACTGAAAATTTACCTTGTACTGTGTTGGCCAAAGTGGAATACTTTAACCCCGGCAACAGTATTAAAGACCGCATGGCTTTGAAAATGCTGGAAGTGGCAGAACAGGAAGGCAAGATCAAACCAGGAGGCACCATCATTGAGGGTACCAGCGGCAATACCGGCATGGGCCTGGCATTAGCGGCCTGTGTAAAAGGATACAAATGCATTTTTACCACTACCGACAAACAATCCAAAGAAAAGGCCGATATACTGAAAGCCGTAGGCGCTGAAGTGATTGTATGCCCCACCAATGTGGACCCGGACGATCCACGCAGTTATTATTCCGTAAGTAAAAGGCTGGCCACTGAAGTGCCCAACAGCTGGTACGTAAACCAATATGATAACCTGGCCAACAGGCTGGCACATTATGAACAAACCGGCCCGGAGATATGGGAACAAACCGAAGGAAAAATAACACACCTTGTTGTGGCAGCCGGTACCGGCGGTACTATTGTAGGAACGGCGCAATACCTGAAAGAAAAAAATCCGAACATAAAAGTATGGGCCATTGATACCTATGGTTCGCTGCTGAAAAAATATTTTGACACCGGAGAGATTGATCACAAGGAAGTGTACCCGTACATCAGCGAAGGTTTTGGTGAAGACTTTGTGCCCGCCAATTATGATATGCGTGTGATTGATGCGTTCACCAAAGTAACTGATAAAGACGGCGCCATTATGGCCCGCCGTATTGCAAAAGAAGAAGGCATGTTTTGCGGTTACAGCGCCGGCAGTTGTTTGCAGGGTTTAATGCAGATGAAAAACGAACTGAAAAAAGATGATGTGGTGGTATTGATCTTTCACGACCATGGCAGCCGTTACGTAGCCAAAATATATAACGACCAGTGGATGATGGAAAGAGGTTTTCTGGAAGTAAAAACTTTTAAAGACCTTGTCAGTGGCCGCGGCACCAAAAAGCTGGTAACCGTTACCGGTAACCAAACCGTACAGGAAGCAATTGAACTCATGAAGAAGTATGATATTGAAAATATCCCGGTGATGGAAGGAGAAAATAATGCCGGTTCTATTTCCGAGGGCGGTTTATTCAATAAAATACTGAACAATGCAGAGATCAAAAACCAAACTGTGGAATCTGTAATGGAAAAACCATACCCCGAAGTGGCTTTCGATACACCTGTTGAACGTTTGAGTGCCTATATTACCAAAGAGAATGGCGCTGTTTTAAGCCGCGATGAAAGTGGTTCATATCACATTGTAACCAAATACGACATTATTCAAAGCCTGACCAAATAAACAGGAAACGTTTTTTTACGATTGGCTAAAAAGCCCGTCAGTGCTGCATTTGAACGATGCAGCACTTTTTATATTAGCAGGATTTTCCATGCCGGCATCGTAAAACTACGATACTTTTTTTCGTAGGTCTCCTATCGCAAAAACGCAGGTATTACGATTTGCACAGTAAATACAATAACCTGAAAAAAGAGCAATACCGCTCTTGTACACCATTGCAATCTGTTGCATCTTTGTGTCAGAAGTTGATTGATAGGAATTAAATATCAATCATTATCCAAAAATCCTGAAGAAGCCAAAAGAACTCAATCCAATGTTTGTGAATAACCAAAATAATCCAGTATCAGTCAACTTCTATTTTTACACAAAGAATTAAAACCTAAATAAAAAATTCGAACCTGTTAAAAACTGTAACGTCCAAAGAAAAACCAAAGAAAACTGATCTGATTCCTATAGAAAACGAAGAAACCAATATCCTGAGCCTATGCTGTAAAAAGCGATGATGGCCGAAAGACCAGAGAAAACCAATATCCAATGCCTGATTTGTACCAACGAAGACGGCGCCAAAAACCAAACCAAACCAATATCCTAGCCTATGCCGTAACAAGCGATGATGGCTGAAAAAGAAAAGACCTTTGAAACCGGATTACATTATTTAAGCGATGCAACCTTACCTGGTCAGCGCTTAGGAAACTGATCCAAAACATTCCTGTTTAAAACCGACTAGTGCTTGGTTGGTTCACAAAAAGTTACTTCCATAAGTATTTGATCCGTCAAATGTTTATGGAAGTTTTTTATTTATGTAATTGCTTGCTTTTCATTTCGCATTCGTAAAACTACGATAGCTTTTTTCGTAAGTCCCCTACCGTAATCAACGCATCATTTACGATTTCAACAGTAAATACTTTAACCCGAAAAAAGAGCAATAACGCTCTTGTACACCAATATATTCTGTTGCATCTTTGTACCAGAAGTTGATTGATAGGAATTAATATCAATCTTATCCAATACCTTGAAAAAGCTGAATGAAATCTATCCAATATTTTTGAAAAGACCTTAAAACAATCCAATATCAGTCAACTTCTTTTTAGATTATATAACACCACACAGTATATGTTCTAAAACCTGTAAAAAACCGAGACGAATTAATATCCTGCTGTTATGCTGTAAAAAGCAATGATGGCAACGAAAAACCAAAGAAGACCAATATCCTGCCTGTAAAAAGGCTGAAAAACCGAAGAGCGTTATCCAATATCCCAGGCCTATGCCCTTAAAAGCGATGATGGCCGAAATGAAAAGACCACTGAAACACCGGATTACATTATTTAAATTATTCTGACCGAATAATTGGTAACAATCCCGGAACCCATGTAAACACCGACTAGTGCTTGGTTGGTCACAAAAATTTACTTCCATAGTAGTTTGTTTTGGCAAACGATTATGGAAGTTTTTTTATGCACTACATTTACTTATGTTTTTGAAAGAAGATCAGTTATTGCCACTTTATCCTCAACGTATCGTATCCCTGGTACCTTCTGTTACTGAATTACTGTATACTTTAGGTTTGAACGAAGAAACGGTGGGCATTACTAAATTCTGTGTTCACCCTAAAGAATGGTTTCGCACCAAACCACGAATGGGTGGAACCAAAAGTGTACATACAGGCGCTGTAAAGCGTGCCAATCCGCAACTGATCATTGCCAATAAGGAAGAAAATGTAAAAGAACAGGTGGAAACGCTGGCAAAAGAGTATCCCGTATTACTCACTGATGTGAATGACTGTGAAACCGCGTTGCAAACCATACTCCATATTGGAAACATTACAGGCAAATCAATTACAGCAACACAACTCACAGATGATATAAGAAACCGCTTTGCCACAATGAAAAAATTTACGCCTCTTTTGCCTGCTGCCTATTTAATCTGGAATGAACCGTATATGACCATTGGCGGAGACACTTTTATCAGTGATATGATGCAGCATTGCGGGTTGATCAATGTTTTTGCAGATGAAAAAAGATACCCTGTTATTACCCCCGAAATACTGAAAGAAAAAAACTGTGCGCTGATTTTGCTTTCCAGCGAGCCCTACCCTTTCAAACAAAAACATATCGACATATTACAAAAAAATTTGCCGGGGGTAAATATTCAGCTCGCAGATGGCGAATTGTTCAGCTGGTATGGAAGCCGTATGCTGTTGCTGCCCGAATATATGAAGAAGGTAAACAGTGAATGGGCAATGATGAATCGTGAATCGTGAATCGTCAATGGTGAAAACGTTAACTGGTATATTGGTTAATTAGTTTAAAAATTAATTCGTGTTATCCCAATTCCTGCATCCTGATTCCCAAATCCTAAATCATCCATCCCGTATGCATTTCCCAACCATTCCTTACATTTGCAAAAAACATATCACTTATGAGTAAATACAGTTCGGGCGTTTTATTTGGTGCTGAATTACAGGCACTGTACAATGATGCAAAAAATAACAACTTTGCTTTGCCTGCAGTTAACACTATCGGTACAAATACAATTAATGCAGTACTGGAAACAGCTGCTAAAGTAAATTCCCCGGTGATCATACAATTCAGTAATGGTGGTGCACAGTTCATTGCCGGTAAAGGTATGCCCAACGATAAGTTACAGGGTAATATTTCCGGTGGTGTTTCCGGTGCTTTGCATATTCACAATGTAGCCAAATATTACGGCGTTCCTGTTGTTTTACACACGGATCATGCTGCAAAAAAATGGTTGCCCTGGATCAGTGGTTTGCTGGATGCCGGCGAACAGTATTTTAAAGAAAAAGGCCAGCCTTTATTCAGCTCCCACATGCTGGATCTGTCAGAAGAACCGATTGAAGAAAACATTGCCACTTCAGTTGAATTTTACAAACGCATGGCACCGTTAGGTATGAGTATTGAAATTGAACTGGGTGTTACCGGCGGTGAAGAAGATGGTGTGGATAACAGCGATGTGGATAATGATAAACTGTATACTCAACCCGCTCACGTAGCGTATGCGTATGAACAATTAGGTAAAGTTGGCCCTATGTTTACAGTGGCTGCTGCATTTGGAAATGTGCATGGCGTATATAAACCAGGCAACGTACAACTGAGACCGGAAATATTGCACAACAGCCAGGTGTATATTGAAAAAGAATTGAAAACAGGCCCTAAACCCGTTTACTTCGTGTTCCATGGTGGCAGCGGTTCGCCGCAAAGCCAGATCAGGGAAGCCATTGGTTACGGGGCTATAAAAATGAATATTGATACTGATTTGCAGTGGGCATTCTGGGAAGGCGTATTGAATAATTATAAAAAGAATGAAGCTTACCTGCAGGGTCAGCTGGGCAACCCTGAAGGGCCAGATTCTCCAAACAAAAAATATTACGACCCAAGGGTATGGTTACGTAAAGGCGAGGAAAGTTTTTGCAAAAGGCTTGAGGAAGCCTTTACCGATTTGAACTGCATTAACAGGAATGCATAATACAATGTATTAAATTGCAGGCTGACCCATTAACGATGTTCATTTAAACCTAAATAAAATGAGCCAAAAGAAAGACGAGGATTTCGACCTTAACCTCACCGGCGAAGAAGGAGAATCGGAGGAAACGAAATCGAGCTGGTTCAAGCGGATTAAAAAAGGAATCCTTACTTCCACCAAAGATAAAAAAGATGCTCCTGAAGGATTATGGAGTAAATGCCCGAATTGCAAATACACCTGTACGGTATCTGAATTAAGGGAGAATAAATTTGTTTGCCCCAAATGCGATCATCATCACCGCATAGGCAGTGAAGCTTATTTTGAGATCATTTTTGACGACAACCAGTACACTGAACTGTTTGCCAACATCCGGTCGAAAGATATGCTGGGCTTTACTGATTTAAAGCCTTATCACAAACGGCTGGATGAAACGTATTCCAAAACCGACATTCATGATTCCATCACCGTTGCCCACGGAAAAGTAAATACACATGACCTGGTGATTGCGTGTATGGATTTTGAATTTATTGGTGGAAGTTTAGGCAGTGTGATGGGTGAAAAGATCTGCAGGGCCTGCGATTATTGCCTTCAGCACCGCATTCCCTTTATGATCATTAATAAAAGTGGCGGCGCCAGAATGATGGAAAGTGCATTTTCATTAATGCAGCTGGCCAAAACATCGGGCAAGTTATCACAACTCAGCGATGCGCATATACCATATATTTCCCTGTGCACCGATCCTACATTTGGCGGAACCACAGCATCATTTGCCATGCTGGGTGATGTAATTTGTGGCGAACCGGGGGCATTGATTGGTTTTGCAGGACCAAGGGTAATTAAAGAAACGATAAAGAAAGACCTGCCCGAAGGTTTTCAGCGCAGCGAATTTCTTTTGGAACACGGCTTCCTGGATTTTATTATTCCCAGGAAGGAACTAAAAGAAAAATTAGCCACACTGCTGCTGCTCTTTAAAAGCTAAACCAATTGTATGTATACACACCCGGAAGCAATTCCGGGTTTTTTTGTACCGTTGAGCTCCAGCTCGACGTAAGAATGCATTTAAGTGAGACAGAGTCTCACCACCAACTTGTCCTCGTCAGAGACGAGGACAAGTACTTCACCACCACACAAAAAATATTTACTTTAGTAAAAGCAATCATCACCCACATCAACATTAACAACCATGCAACAAAGTTCAGGCTTCGCTCCCCAATTATGGATACCTGCCGGAATTACAGATGTTAGCTTTTATACCAATGCTTTCGGCGCAAAAGAAATCCGCCGGTTCAGCAATGATGATGGAAGCATTCATGTGGTTGAATTCACCATTCATGACCAGTGCTTTTATGTGCACGAAGTGAATAACCCCGGTAAATATTTTATTGAACCGGGTAAAGCCAACCATACCACCGTTACCATTGCGTTGTTTGTTGAAGATGTTCATGCAGTGATGGCAGCAGCACTTGCAGCAGGTGCCACATTGATCATTCCTGCAGAAGACCATTTTTATGGTTTACGGCAGGGCAATATCAGGGATCCATTCGGGCACGACTGGATTATTCAGCAACACATCTGAATGTCAGCTGCAATTTTAGTATTGCTGAAACAGCTACAAATAAACAACTGAGTTACCTTTGCCGAAAATTTGACGTTTGGAAATCAGTAACAGAAAGGCATACCACGATTATTTTTTTGACGCTACTTATGTGGCAGGCATTGTATTATCCGGCACTGAGATCAAGAGCCTTCGTGCAGGCAAAGCCAGTTTTAACGACAGCTATTGTATTTTTAACCGGGGAGAATTATTTGTAAAGAGCCTGCATATTTCAGAATACGCTTTTGGCACCTACACCAATCACGAACCAATGCAGGAAAGAAAATTGCTGCTGAATAAAAAAGAATTGCGCAAACTGGAATCGAAGATCAAAGAGAAAGGCTACTCCATCATACCGCTAAAATTATTTCTTACTGATAAAGGATGGTTTAAACTGGAAATAGGACTGGGTAAAGGAAAGAAAAACTACGACAAACGCGATACTATTAAAGCACGGGATGCTGACAGGGATGTAAAGCGGAAGTATGGGTTGTGATGTGGGGATGTCTGATGTAGGATGTCTGATGTAGGATTTAGGGATTGGGATAACACGAATTTTTACGAATTACACGAATTAACTAATTAACCAGTTAACTAATATACCAATAGCTCTATTCACCATTGACAATTCACAATTCACCATTCCCCCTAACACTCGCTCAAACTAATCGGCACATTCACGGCTAAGCCGCCATCAGCAGTTTCTTTGTATTTACTGTTCATATCAAGCGCAGTATCCCACATCGTTTTAATCACGCCGTCTAAACTTACTTTGGCATAATCAGGAGTACTTTGCAATGCTAATTGGCATGCAGTAATTGCTTTGATGGCGCCCATGGTATTCCGTTCAATACAGGGTATTTGTACCAGGCCGCCAATAGGGTCGCAGGTAAGGCCCAGGTGATGTTCCATTGCAATTTCAGCAGCCATAAGTGTTTGCCGTTGTGTTCCGCCCATACATTCTGTTAATGCTGCGGCGGCCATTGCACTGCTTACGCCAATTTCTGCCTGGCAACCACCCATTGCAGCAGAAATGGTAGCACCTTTTTTAAATATGCTGCCAATTTCTGATGCTGTTAATAAAAACTGTATGATCTTTTCATCCGTATTACCATTGCAGAACGCCACGTAGTATTGCAACACTGCAGGAATCACTCCTGCGGCACCGTTAGTAGGTGCAGTTACCACCCGGCCAAAACTGGCATTTTCTTCATTCACCGCCAATGCAAAACAGCTTACCCAATCCAGGATATATTTAAAATCGCTGCCGCCCTGGCGGATGGTGGCCAGCCAGCTATCGTAATCTGTATACCCACGACCATTCATCAACTTTTTATTCAACCCTGCACCACGCCGTTTTACATTCAATCCACCGGGCAGCATACCTTCTGCGTGGCAACCGCGGTAAATACAATCTTTCATCGTCTTCCATATTTGCAGTACCCCTGCCCTCGTTGCAGCTTCTGTTCTCCAGCTGCTTTCATTTTCCAAAACCACATCACTGATGTTTAGCCCTGTTTTCATACACCAATGCAATAACTCATCGGCCGTGTTGATGGGAAAAGGCAATAACACTTCGTCCTTTTTACTACCTGATTCTCCTTCTTTAACCACAAATCCCCCACCAATGGAATAATACGTTTCTGCAAACGTATCTTCGTTGCTGAGCTTTACTAAAAAGGTGAGCGCATTAGGGTGATAAGGCAGGCTTTCTCCAAATAAAAACTCAATATCTTCTTCAGGGTCAAAATCAATTTCGTGCAAGCCGGCCAGCACCAGCTTCTTCATGTTTTTAATATCAGCAATTTTGGCACTGATATTTTCCACTTCAAATGTTACCGGGTCATCGCCGCTTAAGCCCAATTGAACGGCAACATCAGTACCATGCCCCACACCGGTTTTTGCCAGTGAGCCGTACAGCAGTACTTCCATACTGCATACCTGTTGCAACAGGTTCTTATCTGCCAAAGCTTTTGTAAAACGTTGTGCGGCACGCCATGGCCCCAGGGTATGGCTGCTGGAAGGCCCGACACCTATTTTGAACATGTCAAAAACTGAAATGGCTTCGTGGCTCACCTGCTAAAGTTTGTTTAATTGCAGATTATAATACATCCATCAACTGGATATTAAAGATCAGTATTGAATTGGCCGGAATAGAACCCACCTGGTTTGCCCCGTAACCCAATGATGGGGGAAGATAAAGGGTAATGATTCCGCCTTTTTTAATTAATGGAATTCCTTTCTGCCAACCCAGTATCAATTGTCCTAAAGTAAAAGATACCCCGGTAGTATTAGAATCGAAAACAGTACCGTCAGTCAGTTTGCCTATATATTGTACCAAAACTGTTGAACAAACACCAGGCGTAACTGTACCGCTGCCCGGTGTGGTGATTTCATAATATAAACCACTGGAATGCTGTATGGCACCGGGGTGATTGGCATTGATATAAGCCTGCAATGTGGCCTGTTCTGATGCAGGTGCAACAAAAGAGGATTCAGTGTAAGGGCAACTGCTGCCCGATGATTTTTTACAGGATACAAAAAAGGCTGCCGCTGCAACCAGTAATAAAAAATGTTTCTTCATTAGTGTTGATTATGATAAAAATTTTGCCTTAAAGTTACAGGTAAATCGGCTTATGCAGCAGTAACCGGCTACTTTTTTTGCATGTGCAGCAACTCCTGGTATTGTTGTTCGTTGGTTTCCCAGCGGTGGTGCATACGGAAATAGGAAAAAAATAATGCAATTACCAGAACGGCTATAAAAACAGTGATAATATCCCCTGCCGATACCTGCATAAATTTGGCAGTCATGTCAGGCACTACAATTTTAGTTTCCCGGTATGTGGCAGTAGTGTACCAGGAAGGCAAAAAAACTTTTACCACCAGGAAAAAAATCAACACCGGTGCACTGAATAAAAGCGCCATCGGCAAGCCGGAAAGTAACTTAAAACGAAAAGTTCCTTCTGCTTCCCTTACTTTTTCCCACCGGGCTATAAAACGTTGTTCTTTTTCTGACAGCATACTGCAAAACTACGTAAACGGGCTCCAAGTTTGCCATATTTTGAATATCTTGTAGTCCATTATCATCAACCACTAAGAATGAAGATTGAACAACTGCTGGTACAGCATTTCTACCTTGCCAAAAAAGTAGGTTTAGAGGGCATTGGGAGCTTTAGTCTTTCACCTGATGTAATTTTACCGGGCGAGAATGATAAAGATGTCTCCATTCCGGAAAATGCCATTTCATTTGAATACAATCCTAAAACTCCGCTTGATGAACCCCTTGTTGATTACATTGTGAAACAAACCCGGAAGATCAGGCCATTGGCTGTTTCTGATCTTGAATCATATTTTATGCTGGCCAGCCAGTTCGTTAATATTGGCAAACCATTTAAAATTGAAGGCATCGGCGTGCTGGAAAAAAGCCAGTCGGGCGAATTCCGTTTTTACCAGGGCGATTATGTCAATACAAAAATTGAAGACCCTGAGGCTGTAGTAAAAGATAAGATAGATACTGGTGCTTCTTATGCAGCTGATGCACCTTCTTCCGGCAGCAATAATACCATAAGGTCTGCAGCAATTGGGGTGTTGATACTGGCAGCATTGGGTTTGGGTGCCTGGTATTTCCTGATGCACAAAAAAGAACCTGTAACCACAGCTCAAAATACAACTGAAACACCAACTGCTACCCCCGAAACAAAAGATACTACCCATATTGACACCACTTCAATGTCGCACAAGCCTGATAGTGTACAGGCCATGGCACCTGCACCAGTTGCAGGCGAATATACATTCAGGGTGGTGATTAAAAATTATCCCTCTTATAACCCAGCAAAACAGGCATATGACAGGTTAACCAGCTACGGTCATAAATTGCTGCTGTACACAAACGATTCAGTAACGTATAAAGTAGCGCTGCCCATAAAACTTCCTTTAAGAGACAGTACTTATGTACTGGATTCTGTGCGTACCGTATTGTTTGGCGGGCACCCTTATATTGAACTCAAATAACACAGTATTAGTGCATGAATACTGGTAAGATCAGCATACCAACAATTATTTACGTTGTTTTGACGGTGGCCAATTGCGTTGCCGGAGCTGCCGGAAGCGCATGGGCAGGATATATTACCAAACCGCTGCTGATTCCCACAGTCCTGTATATTTTATTGCAGTATTCTGCCGCACCCAATAAAAAACTATTAGTAACCGGGTTAGTTTTTTCCTGGGCAGGAGATGTATTGCTGATGCTGGAAAACAAAAACCCCAACTTCTTTATTTTCGGGTTGATCTGTTTTCTTACCACCCATATTTTTTACATTATCTATTTCTTACGTATAAAATCACAAGATGTTTCTCTTTTAAAAAAACAACCTGTACTTGCCGTAGTGGTTGCCGCTTATGGCATTGCACTGGTAACATTTTTATTCCCGCATTTGGGAGCGTTAACCGTACCCGTAATCGTGTATGCTGCTGTGATATGCACGATGTTGTTATGCAGCCTGCATGTTTTTTTAAAAGTAAACCATCCTGCCAATACATGGTATATGGCCGGTGCTGCATTATTTGTTTTATCCGACTCCTTACTTGCCCTGAATAAATTTTATCAACCATTTTTTGCTGCCGGTGTGCTGATCATGCTCACGTATTGTGCAGCGCAATACTGCATTGTAACCGGTTATTTAAAACATCGTGCCAATGACAAAGTCTGAATTACTGTCAGAATTAAGCAACAATACTTATGTGATGCTGAAACCATCGCCCATTGAAGGAGTGGGTGTATTTGCCATCAGGGATATTCCCAAAGGCTGCAGAGGTATGTTCAGCAAACCGGGCGCTGCAGAAGAATGGATCACTGTTTCCAGAGAAGAAGTGAATGCATTGCCCGCACATGCACAATTCCTGGTGGGCAATTATTGTTTATTTGACGAAGAACAGTATTTTCTCCCTGCGGACGGTTTTAAAAAATTAGACCTGGCTTTATTCCTGAATCATTCTGACCAGCCCAATATCATATCCATTAACGATGGCGATTATTTTGAAGCGATAAGTGCTATCAAAGCCGGTGAAGAACTGGTGATTGATTATGGGGAGATTGTTGACGGAGAAGAATAAAAAATCCCCGGAGTTTTATTCCGGGGACTTTTAAAGTAGTTAATGAATTTATTTTTTTCCAATTGCATCAATATCATCCTGCATTTCATTTACACCATTTGGGCCAATATATTTGGCACTGCCAAAACCAAGTATGGGCCAGAAAATAAAGCCCAGCAGTATCAGCCCGACTGTAAAACCTGCATCTTTTCCAAATGATTTGGAGATACCGTGAAAAATTACAATAATGATGTAGATGTTTATCAGCGGGATAAATATAAGCCACCAATTTTTTACACCACCCATTTTAGCCATGATATAGTAATTGTAAAAAGGCACTATACTGGCCCAACCTGGTTGACCGGCTTTTTCAAATGTCTTCCAGATACTTGCGATAATAAAAATGATAAACGCAAAATAGAAAATTAAAATAATTGCCATACGAGTTGAAGTTTTATTAAGATAATGGCTCAAATAAAAACAAAAAAATGCGATTATACAAGGCTGGAATGAGAAATAGTTAAAATATAATTTCTTCTATCCTTTTAAGACACAGTTATTTCAATGCAAACACCACATTCACTTCATACCGCAGCTTAATTTTCTTAAATGACACGCCCCCACTTTCATTATCACCAAATTTTTCTTCTTTCATACGCATTTGCGAGACGGCGTTAGCCATGTTGTAATACCTTCCGTTATTGTTATTACTTGCAGCATCTTCTTCGGGTTCCTGGATAGTGATTGCTTCGCCTAATTTTTCGTTTACAGCTTCAGTAAGGTAAACACCTTTATCCTTTGCTGCTTTTACTGCCTGTATTTTTAACTGCTTTCTGAATTCCGGCATTTTGCTGTGGTATAATTTTACAATCTGGAAATTAGCCGTGGCATCATCATCCAGTATATCCACCAGTTCATCCATCTTTTTACTTTCTTTAAAGATTACCTGGTATGATATGGAAGCATACAGATCCGGGTCTTTTTTTCTTTTTTTCCAATACCATGAATTATAGTTGGAACCACCATAAGAAGCAATACTGATGACTGAATCAGGCAACCCAACCTGTTTACATTTATTCAGAAAATCAGTTTTGATTTTCTCTATGTCAACTTTGTTCTCCCCTTTCTTTTTGTATTCCTGCAGATCAACCTGAACATAAATCTGGTCGGGTACAATTTCCATTTCTGCACTGCCGCTTACTGAAATTGTCTTGGGAAAAGGGTTACAGGAAGGGACTGTCTGTGCTTTGGCTACGATACTGCTAAGGAGCAATACAGGCAGCAAATGTTTCATTTTCATAATTTGGTTGTTGTTTTATAGTTTATGGAGCAGGATTAAAAGTAAAACCCAATTACATAAAGAACAAAGTGTGATTAAGGAAATTTTAAGAAAAAAACAAAAATGAACAATGGATAATTAACAATGGATAATGTGTTAGAAGGGTAAAACAAAACGTACAGGGTCGCAACCCGATGAATTATCCATTGTTCACTATTAATTATCCATTGCCCGTTTTATCATCAAAATTTATTCCTCTAAAAACAAAACAGCCTTCTGCTTTTGACAGAAGGCTGTTTCAAAATTATACTTTCGATAATTGTACATTATGAATTGAACAATTATCCATTCATTAATATCCCATACCACCCATATCAGGTGCACCGTGGCTGTGTGGTGCTTCCTCTTTAGGTTTGTCTGCAATTACCGCTTCGGTAGTTAACAGCATGCCCGCAATTGAAGCTGCATTTTCCAACGCAACACGGCTCACTTTAGTAGGATCGATTACACCAGCTTTGAAAAGGTTTTCGTAGTTTTCTGTTCTTGCATTGAAACCAAAGTCTGCTTTACCTTCTTTGATTTTTTGCACCACGATAGAACCATCAATACCTGCATTCGCAGTTAAAGTACGGATGGGTTCTTCCAGCGCACGGCGAACAATAGCCATACCGGTTTGTTCGTCTGCCACCTGGCCTTTTACTTTAGGTTCCAGTGCTTCAATGGCACGGATGTACGCCACACCACCACCGGGCACAATACCTTCTTCAACAGCGGCACGGGTTGCATGCAATGCATCATCCACCCTGTCTTTCTTTTCTTTCATTTCCACTTCAGTAGCAGCGCCTACATATAATACTGCCACACCGCCGGCCAGTTTAGCCAGGCGTTCCTGTAATTTTTCTTTATCGTAGTCTGAAGTTGTGGTTTCAATCTGTGCTTTGATCTGGTTTACACGTGCAGTGATATCCACTTTTTTGCCTTTACCACCAACAATGGTAGTATTGTCTTTATCAATGGTTACTGAAGCAGCCTGGCCTAAAGAAGACAGGTCAGCACCTTCCAGTTTGTGGCCCAGTTCTTCACTGATTACCATACCTGAAGTAAGAATAGCAATATCAGTCAGCATTTCTTTTCTCCTGTCACCAAAGCCCGGAGCTTTTACGGCAGCCACTTTAATAGTACCGCGTAATTTGTTTACCACCAGTGTTGCCAGCGCTTCACCTTCCAGGTCTTCAGCAATGATCAACAGCGGGCGGCCGCTTTGTGCTACTTTTTCCAAAATGTGCAGGATGTCTTTCATCGCCGAGATCTTTTTATCGTAGATCAGGATGAAAGGATTCTGCAATTCAGCTTCCATTTTTTCGCTGTTGGTAACGAAGTAAGGAGAAATATATCCCCTGTCAAACTGCATACCTTCAACGATATCAACAGTAGTGTCTGTACCTTTTGCTTCTTCAACAGTGATCACGCCTTCTTTACCCACTTTACCAAAGGCTTCTGCAATCAGTTTACCGATGGTTTCATCGTTATTGGCAGAGATGGTGGCCACCTGCTGAATTTTTTTGCTGTCGTTACCCACCGTTTGTGATTGGCCTTTCAGGTTTTCCACCACAATGCTTACTGCTTTGTCAATACCCCTTTTCAGGTCCATGGGGTTAGCGCCTGCAGCCACCATTTTCAAACCTTCGCTGATGATAGCCTGGGCCAGTACTGTTGCGGTGGTGGTACCATCACCTGCAATATCAGCCGTTTTGCTGGCTACTTCTTTCACCATCTGGGCACCCATATTTTCAATGGCATCTTCCAGTTCAATTTCTTTAGCTACGGTAACACCATCTTTAGTTACTTGTGGTGCACCAAATTTTTTCTCGATAACCACGTTACGGCCTTTGGGGCCAAGGGTTACTTTTACAGCGTTAGCCAAAGTGTCAACGCCTTTCTTCATCTTATTTCTGGCTTCGATGTCGAAGTATATCAGTTTTGCCATAAACTCTATTTTAGATTTTTTGATTGATTAATTTTGATTGGTTGGGTCTGGATGCTTGATACTTGATCCTTGATCCAGCATCCAGTATCTCGTATCCAGTATCTCTTAGATAATTGCCAGAATATCGCTTTCTCTCATAATGAGGTAATCTTCACCTTCAATGCTGATTTCTGTACCGGCGTATTTGCCATATAATACGGTATTGCCTGCTTTAACAGTAACCGGTTCGTCTTTTTTACCGGGGCCAGCAGCCAGTACCACGCCACGCTGTGGCTTTTCTTTTGCTGTATCTGGAATAATAATACCCCCTGCAGATTTCTCTTCAGCAGCGGCTGGTTTCACAATCACCCTGTCATGTAATGGGGTAATGTTTAACTTCTTGGTTGCCATAATTCAAATTGTTTTTGATTTGGTTGAAAATTTCGGACGGCAAAGCTAAGCTAATTTCATGCCATTCAAAATTTAATCCAAGATGGCAGTTTTTGCAGGGAATTCGGAATTGATAATTAGTGATTCGGGTAAATTCGGCAGTATCATTTATTTCTTTGCAGGAATTTTTGTCACATTTCAGCATTCCGTGCTACCATCAAATTCCTAATCCCTGTTACCAAATTACTGATTACCTTTGCCGCCTATTATGATCAGCAGAAGAAATATAAGGGTGAAAGTGATGCAAACACTATACACCATCGACAGTATGAGTGGAGAAGTGAAACCCGGCGAACCGCTTACCATTCTTAATAAAAAACTGGATGCCACCCGTAACCTGTTTACTTATTTGGTTTACTTTATTACTGAAGTGGCCCGTTACGCAGAAACAGTTGCCAAACAAAGAGCGTCTAAAAATCTGCCTACAGCCGAAGACCTTTCCGTAAATACAAAAATTGCAGGCAATGAGTTGCTGTGGAAAATAGTTGAACAACCTGGTTTTATCAGTGCTGTTGCTGAATACAAACTGAAACATATTCTTGATGCCGAACTGCTGAGAAAAATATACCTGCAACTGGCAGATGCTGCTGAGTACAAAGAATACATTGAAACGCCTTCAAGAAATAAGAACGGAGAAAGAGAAATACTGGAATATATTTTCAGTACACTCATGCTGCCTTCGGAAGAATTTACCTCACATATTGAAGAATTTTTTATCAATTGGGATGATGATGCAGAAATGATGCAGCAATTAGTGATACAGTATTTGCAAAAACCTTCCGGTTATGACTTTGGTCCGATATTGAGCAAAGAAAAACAGGAATTTGCCAAAAGCTTACTGCAAACCACGCTGGATAAAACTGAAGTGAGCCTGGAACTGATCAAACCAAAACTGAAAAACTGGGATGCAGACAGGATTGCAGCACTGGATATGATCATTCTGCAAATGGGCGTGTGCGAATTTTTATATTTCGAAACCATTCCCACCAAGGTTACCATCAATGAATATATCGACCTGGCCAAAGAATACAGCACCGTTCAAAGTGGCCAGTTTGTAAACGGTCTGCTGGATAATATACACAAGGAACTGACCGCTCAAAATAAAATTCATAAGAAGAGCCATAAAAACAATGCGTGATAATATCTTTGAATAAAATTATACTGATGACAAAATACTTTTTGCTGATTGCAGTACCCGTCCTGTTGCTTTCCTGCGATGTGAGAAGGAAAGATAAGATTGGTGATGATTCCAAAACAGATTCTTTGACGATGGTGCAAAGGCATATTGAAGATTCCATTAAAGCAGCCAAACAGGCACAGGAACAGGAAGAGGCTATGAAGAAAAGTACAACGGTTGCGATTATTGACAGCGTGTATAATTTCGGTACCATAACAGAAGGAGAAAAAGTACAATTCAGTTTCAGGTTTAAAAATACCGGCACTAACCCGCTGGTTATTTTTAATGCCCACGGCAGCTGCGGCTGTACAGTGCCGGAAATACCTGAAAAACCCATTGCCCCCAATGAAGAAGGATTTTTAAAAGTAGTATTCAACAGTGCAGGCAAGAAAGGCCATACAGAAAAAGAAGTAACGGTAAACTCTAATGCAGTACCGGGTTTTACTACTTTGAAACTGGTGGGAGAAATTAATGAAAAATAAACCTTACACAATCAAACAAAACAATCAATATGCAATTCTTGAGTATTTTTTTAATGGCGGACCCACAGGGAAAACCAAGTGGTATGGGTATGCTGTATTTTTTGGTTCCCATGATCCTGGTGATGTATTTCTTTATGATTCGTCCGCAGGCTAAAAAGGCAAAGGACCAGAAGAAGTTTGTGAATGACCTTCAGAAAGGCGATAAAATTGTAACCATTGCCGGCATACACGGTAAAGTGTACAAACTGAATGATGATAATACTGTAGACATGGAGATCAGCCCTGGCAGTTATTTAAAAATTGAACGCAGTGCCATCAGCATGGAATGGAGCAAAGCCCAGGCCAGCGCTTCAGATAAGAAATAATCACACGTAATTTTCTCTTTGCGATTTTAGATTTACATTGGATGTATCAATGATATCCGGCAATCTGAAATCGCATTTTTATTGTACAGGAATTATGATAAGAGTAGGTATCACAGGCGGTATTGGAAGTGGAAAAAGCACTGTATCGAAACTATTTTCGGTATTGGGCATACCTGTTTACTCTGCCGATGAAGCTGCCAAAAACCTGATGAATGAAGATGCCCTGCTGAAGCAACAGGTAAAGGATGCATTTGGCAAAGAAATCTATACGGATGGATTACTGAACAGGAAAGCGCTTGCCGCCATAGTATTTAACGACCCGGCCAAATTACAGCAATTAAATGCATTGGTACACCCCGCCACTATTCGCCATGCTGAAGCGTGGATGCAGCAGCAGCACACTCCATACGCCATTAAAGAAGCGGCCATCATGTTTGAAAGTGGGGCACAGGAATTTCTTGATTATGTGATTGGCGTTTTTGCCCCCACTCCATTACGCATACAGCGCACCATGCACCGCGACAATATTTCCAGGGAAGAAGTACAGGCAAGGATGAATAAGCAAATTGATGAAAATATAAAAATGATGTTGTGTGATTTTGTGATTACGAACGATGAACGGGAACTGTTGATTCCGCAGGTGACTGCATTGCACGAAAAGCTGTTGGGGTTGAGTGGAGTTGGATAACAGACGATGGACAATGGACGATGGACGATAAACGATTGATTGCTGACCGCGGTCAACTATCATCTGTCAACTTACAATTATGAATTAACACCATTTGCTTGTAAGGAGATTGTTAACTTTATGGTATGAAAATCTTTTCCGCAGCGCAGATCAAACAATGGGATGCAGCCACAATGGCCAATGAACCCATCGCATCTGTTGATTTAATGGAAAGAGCGGCTGGTAAATGCACCGAATGGATATTGCAGCATTATACCAACATTGTTCATTTTCATATTTTTTGTGGCAAAGGCAATAATGGCGGCGATGGTTTAGCCATTGCCAGGATGCTGCTGCAAAAAGGTTATATTGCCACCACATACATACTTGAATTTGGCCATAAAGGTTCAGAAGATTTCCAGATCAACCTGGAACGCCTGCACGAAATTACTACACATATCCATTTCCTGCAGTCGGCAGATTTCTTTCCTTCCATAGAACATCCCGATGAATTGATCATTGATGCCCTCTTCGGTACAGGTTTAAATAAGCCTCTGACAGGAATCAGCGCTGCATTGGTGGCACACATTAATACGCTCAGTGTTCCGGTTCTGTCAATTGATCTGCCAAGCGGTTTATTTGCTGACCATACATCGGTGGGCAACCTTGTTGTTCATGCATCGCATACGCTCAGTTTCCAGAGCTATAAACTTTCGTTTTTATTGCCGGAAAATGAAAAATATTGTGGTGAGATACACCTGTTGCCCATCGGGCTTGACCGGCAATTTGAAAAAGAAACTACGGCTGCTTTTGAATACACAGATGCTGAAGCTATAAGAAAAATATATCGGCCCCGGTCGCCTTTTGCACATAAAGGAAATTTCGGCCATGCCGCCATTATTGCAGGCAGTTATGGTATGATGGGCGCATCATTACTGAGTACTCTTGCCTGCCTCAGGAGTGGTGCAGGTAAGGTTACCTGTTATGTTCCGGCATGTGGATACAATATTATGCAAACGGGAGCGCCTGAAGCCATGTGCAAGGTATGCGGAGATGAATACATCAGCGATGCTGATGGCCTGCAATTCTTCAGCAGTATTGGTATTGGCCCGGGATTGGGGAATATTGCATCACATATTGTCCTGCTGAATAAAGTTTTCACCGCATTTCAAAAACCAATGGCAGTGGATGCAGATGCATTAAATGTCATCTCAACTGAACCCTCACTATTATCGCTGATCCCTCAGCATTCTATCCTTACCCCGCACCCAAAAGAATTTGAGCGCCTGTTTGGCACAGCATCAAATGATTTTGACCGGATAGCTTTGGCAACAGCACAGGCCAAAAAATATCAAATCTATATTATTTTAAAAGGCCATTATACCTTTATAGCGGCACCAAACGGCAAAGGGTTTTTCAATAGTACAGGAAATGCGGGTATGGCCACAGGTGGCAGCGGCGATGTATTGACAGGCATCTTAACAGGATTGATGGCGCAGGGTTATTCGCCAGAAGCTGCGTGTGTTTTGGGGGTTTATCTGCATGGCCTTGCAGGCGATATGGCCGCCAGGGCCATTTCACAGGAAGCCATGATTGCCGGGGATATTATTGCATTTTTAGGCAAGGCCTACCAGGCAATTAACGGCGTATCACATTCATGATGTTTTCCACCACAACCGATTGCAGTATTGAGTATGGAATAAAAAGCCTGTATGTTATGTAAAAAGTGCTGCCATTCTGCGTTTTGCAGCAATTATTCTAATTACTAACAAACATGGGGTTTATGCCTTTTTTTCCTCTAATTCCCCTATTTTTGCCGTCCAAATTTCAGAACAACTATTATGAATAATTTGATCTACGCCGTTCCGGCCATGGGTATTGTAGGATTGCTTTATACCCTCCTAAAATTCAACTGGGTGAGTAAACAGGACGCCGGCAACGACCGCATGAAAGAAATCAGTACCTATATTGCTGAAGGCGCTATGGCCTTTTTAAAAGCAGAATGGAAAGTTTTAGGCTATTTTGTTGTTATTGTAGCTTTATTGCTTGCAGTAATGGCAAAAGCCAACCCGAACAGCCACTGGAGTATTGCAGTGGCTTTTGTAATTGGCGCCGTGTTAAGTGCCACTGCCGGATATATTGGTATGAGGGCCGCTACAAAAGCTAACGTACGTACTGCACACGCAGCCCGTACCAGTTTAGCTAAAGCTTTGAATGTATCATTCACGGGCGGTGCAGTAATGGGTGTGGGTGTTGCAGGCCTTGCGGTATTTGGTTTAGGCGGATTATACATCGTATTAAAACATTTTTTTGCCCCCGACAGTGCCATTAATTCCGAAGAAATGGTAAGGACCATAGAAGTATTAACCGGGTTTTCATTGGGTGCAGAATCTATAGCATTATTTGCCCGTGTGGGTGGCGGTATTTATACTAAAGCTGCAGACGTTGGTGCCGACCTGGTGGGCAAGGTGGAAGCAGGTATTCCTGAAGATGATCCACGTAACCCTGCAACGATTGCAGATAATGTGGGTGATAACGTAGGTGATGTTGCCGGTATGGGTGCGGATTTGTTTGGTTCTTATGTAGCCACTGTTTTGGCCACCATCGTTTTGGGTCAGCAAACTATTATTACCAGCGGCACAGATGCGTTGGGCGGCTTCTCTCCCATTGTATTACCTATGCTTATTGCAGGCACCGGTATCATCTTTTCTATTATAGGAACATGGTTTGTACGCATCAGTGAAACTGCTGGTATAAACACTGCAACAGTACAGAAGGCTCTGAATATGGGCAACTGGGGTTCTATTATTCTAACTGCTGTTGCCTCTGCTGTTTTAGTGAATGTGTTATTACCCGAGCAGATGGAACTGCGCCATCATTTATTTACCAAATGGGGTGTACTGGGCGCCATTGGTGTGGGTTTAGCTGTGGGTGCTTTAATGAGTATCATTACAGAATATTATACTGCAATGGGTAAACGCCCGGTATTATCTATCATCCGTCAATCATCAACCGGGCATGCCACTAATGTAATTGGCGGTTTGGCTATTGGTATGGAATCTACTTTTCTGCCGATTTTAGTTTTGGCTGGTGGTATATGGGGAAGTTATGCCTGTGCAGGTTTATATGGCGTGGCCATTGCCGCAGCCGGTATGATGGCCACCACTGCCATGCAATTAGCCATTGATGCCTTTGGTCCCATTGCTGACAATGCAGGCGGTATTGCTGAAATGAGTGAACTGCCCGGCGATGTGCGAGAAAAAACAGATGTACTGGATGCTGTGGGCAACACCACAGCTGCAACAGGTAAAGGGTTTGCGATTGCCTCAGCTGCATTAACCGCCCTGGCATTGTTTGCTGCTTTTGTTGGTGTGGCGATGCCGGAAAATCAGCATATTGATATTTATAAAGCCGATGTGCTTGCTTCTTTATTTGTTGGAGGAATGATTCCCTTCCTGTTTTCCTCGTTAGCTATCCGTGCCGTAGGCCAGGCAGCTATGAGTATGGTGGAGGAAGTACGCAGGCAGTTCCGCACTATTCCAGGAATTATGGAAGGCACCGGACGCCCGGAATACGATAAATGTGTGGCGATTTCCACACAGGCTTCTATCAGAAAAATGTTATTGCCTGGTGCCATTACCGTAATCTCTCCACTTGTTATTGGTTTCCTGTTAGGGCCCGAAGCATTAGGTGGTTTCCTGGCTGGTGCAACGGTTAGCGGTGTGCTGATGGGTATGTTCCAGAACAATGCAGGTGGTGCGTGGGATAATGCGAAGAAATCATTCGAAAAAGGCGTTGAGATCAACGGAGAAATGTATTATAAAAAATCTGATCCGCACAAAGCATCAGTAACCGGCGATACCGTAGGTGATCCTTTTAAAGATACTTCTGGCCCGTCAATGAATATCCTGATCAAACTGATGAGTATTGTTTCGTTGGTCATTGCGCCAACATTAGCCTCCATCAGCAGTAAAAAAGAAGAAGCGAAAACACCTGCTCCTGTACAACAGCAAACGAATACCGTTACAAAAGCCGGCAGCAGCAATACTGCTTATATTTCTTCCATTAAGCCTTAATAAAAATATTGGCAACTGGTGCAACGGTTGAACTGTAAAATTCAACTATTAGAAGAAATATACCATTACCGGTTTATAACAATTTATCTAATCAGAACCATTATAACCAAGAAGTCCGGATGTTTCCACATCGGGGCTTTTTTTATGTCTCTTTCTTTCCCAAATGTTAATTGTTGATAAAATTTATATGAGGGGATTTGTTCATTACGGCTAAAATCGTAATTTGCTTACGAAAACAATCGTATTATGAATACAACTAAAAACCTGAAGCCGACAGAGAGCGAGCTGGAAATATTGCAGGTTTTATGGAATGAAAAAGCTGCAACAGTAAGGACTGTTCATGAAGCATTAAGCAAAACAAAAGACAGCGGTTATACCACCACCCTTAAACTCATGCAGATCATGTTTGAGAAAGGCCTGGTAACCCGTAACGACAGCAGCAAAACACATATTTACCAGGCGGCAGTAAGCCGGGAAAAAACACAAAAGCAATTCCTGAATAAAATGATTGATACATTATTTGCAGGTTCTTCTGCCGACCTTGTATTGCAGGCATTGGGCGGGCACAATACCAGCGATGAGGAATTACAACAAATACAGAACCTGATCAACCAGCTTAAAAAGGATAATAAACAGTAACAGCCGGTAACTAACGCAACATGGCACACTTTTCTTACAGTTTTTGTATGAGTATGCTGCACAGTTTGTGGCAGGCAGGGATATTATACCTGGCATATCTTGTGCCAGCTGTTTTATTTCAACACCGCCTTTCTCCCCTGCAAAAAAGAAACTGGTTATACATCCTGGTATTATCGCAACTGCTTTTATTCACTGTTACTTTTTTCATTTATTATTCCGGAATTGACACTGGTGCAGACAGCAGCATATTACTGCATCGTATTACTGAAGCGGTACCTGCCGATACACTGGCAACATTTGCCCCATGGATTTTTGGTGCTTATATTGTTATCATTGTTTACCGTTTCACCAGGGCGTGGTACCAGTGGAAGGTTTTTAAAACCAGTTTTTATACCGGTTTGGAAAAGCCTGTCATCGACCTGAAATTGTTTACTATGCTTAAGGCGGAACAATTCGGGATCAAAAGAAAAATCCAGTTGTGGTTCAGCACCACCATTGACGTGCCCCTTACATTTGGTTTCCTGAAGCCCGTTATCGTATTGCCGGTTGCATTGGTGAACCAGATCAGTTTACAACAGGCAGAAACGTTGATCCTGCACGAACTGTCACATATCAAAGCCAATGATTATCTTTTAAACAGGGCACTATTGGCTGCGGAACATATTTTCTTTTTTAACCCTTTTGTGATGGGTTTATGCAAAAAGATTCGTTTAGAAAGAGAGAAATATTGCGACAGTACTGTTATTGCCTTCAACTACACTCCGCTATTATATGCTGAAGCCTTACTGAAAACACAGCAGGTTCAAAAACATATTTCCCTGCGCCAGTTGGCGGCGGTTACCGGCAAAAAGCAATTGCTGCAACGCATTTTATTTTTTACGCAGGCTGCACCGGTTCATTATACCCGCCGCAACCGGTTCATATTACCTGTCCTGAGCTGCATTTTTGCACTGGTACTTTTTGCTGCAATCGCTTTACAGGCACATATCAGTGGAAAAAATAAGCCAGCCGCTGCTGCAATGGTTCAACCGGTGTCGGGTAATCCTATAATGACTGTACTACCTGCAACGGAAAATCCCATTGCAGCCATTCCAGAATTGGTGCGCCATTTTACCACTACGTTTACTGATGATAACCTGAAAAAAATTGTTTCCGCAGTGGAAAAACAGGAACCGGTTATTGAAAAACAATTGCAGCAGCTGCAACCCCTGATTAAGACCATACAGGATAAGGCAGAAGATTTATCCAAACAAATGGAAACCGGGTGGGCTGTACCGGTAGTACAGAAAGATAATACTTTGCCGGTACGGCAAATCATTGTAAAAGAAGAACAGTCGGGTTCAAAAAATGCTGTATTAAAAGTATATAATGTTACGCTCATTAATGGCCAATGGGTAGTGGTACCGCAATGGGTATTGAGTGCTAAAGAAATAGCGGCAGATTCTTTACACCTTTTGATCGACAGCACTGCTCCTGATGAACCCCAGGAATAATTTCTCTTTTTTCCTTCTATATCAGCTCATAAAAACAAACACTGTTCATTACCTGAACATTGAACATTGTGCATTGATTATTGCACCCCTAAACGCACTATTCCGAAATAACGTAATAAGCCCAGGCATTTATCACTGTCTTCACTTTATCCATCATTTCACTATCGTTACATACCCTGTTATTGGTGCCCTGCCATTACCGGGTTCAATGATATAATAGTAAGTATCAAATGGTAATGCTTTGCCGTTATATGTTCCATCCCACGGGGTTTTATAGCCTCTCGATTCAAATACCAGTTGTCCGTTACGGGTGAACACCTGCACCTTATTGTTTGGATAAGTATCCAGGTATTGAATGATCCAGGTGTCGTTGATACCGTCACCATTGGGTGTAAACGTATTGGGTATGCGTGGCGCTTTCAGCACTTTTACAAACATATTGTCAGCAGCTTTGCATCCTCCCCTTGCGGTAACCGTTAGTGTATAGGTAATATCATCCTGCATGTTACTGGCTGTAGGCGTGGCTATTGCTGTATTGTCCAGGTAAGTGGCGGGCGACCATAAATACTGCAGGTCGTTGCCTGTAACATTGGACAGGATGGTGATGGCACCGCCCTGCAGCACAACCCTGTCTGGCCCTGCATCCACTACCGGATAAGGATGTACGGTGAATGGTTTCGTCAGCGTATCGCTGTTACAACCATTGCTGTTGGTGATATATAACGATACATTGTAGGTTTGCGCTGTGGCGTACAAATGCGGCACCTGCGGTGTTGAACCTATTCCGCCATCTCCAAAATTCCAGTACCATTTTACCACACTGCCATCCAAACCATCAGTTTGATCTATGGCAATCACAAAATCACCCACACATACCTCCGGTTTGCTGAACGTAAATGCCGCTTTGGGGTGCGGGTGAATAAAGTTGATGATATGGGAAACCTGTTTTACACAATTGCTGCCGCTGGTAACCGTAAGCAATACAGTATAAGGGCCGGTTCCTGCATATAAATGCGGTGCAGGCGTTTTGGCATTGGACAAAGCAAGGTCACCAAGATCCCACGCATAGGTTAACTGGTTGTTGGTACCGTCAGGAATTGAAGATGTGTTATTAAACGAGATCAATGCGTTGGGAATACAAACACTGGTTTCATTAAATGAAAATACAGCGTTGGGTAACGGGCTGATGTACACAGATTGTGTTATGTTTTTGCTGTTACAGCCATAAGCAGAAGTATTATGCATGGTAACAGTATAGTTGCCCCATGTTGGGAATAAATGTGTAAACGTACTTCCCGGCGCATGACTTTCCTGCGGGGAGCCATCTCCAAAATCCCAAACAGAATTGCTCAATACCACACCTGCAGGTGCTGTAGATACTTCTTTAAATGTTGCCGGATCACCTTCACAAACGGGACCAATAAAACTGAATTTTGCGCTGGCGGTATCCAGCACTTTAATTACCTGTGTAATGCTATCCACACACCCTGCAGCAGTTGAGCTGTACATATATTTTATAGTATGAATACCTACTCCCGCTGCTACCGGATTGAACAAGCCTGAAGGGCTTACTCCCGGTCCCGAATACACGCCTGTTCCGGGAACACCACCCATTTCGCCGGCCTGGGTAATTTGATAGGGTGCTGCATCATAACAAATATCCGGTATGGGATTAAACTGTACTTTGGGTGCTGCATTGACCGTTATCGTGGTAAATTTATCGTTTACACAAACACCCCCTGAATAAGCCCGGTAACGTATGGAAAAGTTCTTTGTTAGCGGAGTTTGAAAATTGGGGTACAAATGTTTATACACTTTGCCCGTAAATGGAATGTTATCTATTTGCGGCGGGCCTGCAGGAAAATTTACATTGTCCCAATAGATTTCTACTTTGGTGATGTTGCCGGGGAAAACAGTAGATGCTTCCACAATCGCAACAGAATCGTTGGCACAAAGTGCTGCTGCATTATTCACTGTAAAATTTGCCTGCGGAAAACTGCCATTCACAGAAACTACCTGCGTGATTGTATCCTTACAGCCCAATGAGCTGGTTACCACCAAACGAACGTTGTACAATCCAACAGCAGTATAACTGTGTTGTGGATTGGCTGTAAAATTTAACGGCGACCCATCACCAAAATTCCATTCCCATGCTGTAATATTTCCAGGAAAAGCTACTTTGCTGGTATCAACAAATTGTGCATAGGTATCGCTCAAACAAACGGCGGGTATTATGAATCCTGCCTGCGGCCTTGCATTTACTACAACTGTTTTGCTTGCGATGGGAGCACTGATACAACCTTTAGAATTAGTAACTGTTAATGTAACAGTATACGTTCCGGCAGCAGCATATATATGTGAAGGGCTTTGTGTATTATCTAACGGGGAGCCGTCACCGAAATCCCATTGCCATGTACTGAGTGTACCTGAATTGGCAACAGACGCATCGGTAAAACTGGTATTCCTGGTTTCACAATCCGGGGCACTAAAGGTGAAGTCTGCGGTTGGCAAAGCATTGATGATTACAGTAAGTGTTGCAGTATCACTGTAACAACCTTTATCAGTCACGATCCAGTGTTTGATGGTTTTGATGCCAGGTGTTGCATACGTATGTGCAATGCTGGCTCCCAAACCTGTAGTGGCATCTCCAAAATCCCAATGATATTCCACTATCGTACTTCCGCTGCCGTTACTGGTACTGGTAAAGGCAGTCGGAGTATTAAAACAATTCTCTGCATTAACAATAAAAGAAGCAATCGCATGCGGGTAAATATTGCTCAGTACTTTGGTAGTATCATGCATGCAACCGGCTGCACTCGTTGTCGTTAATTTGATACTGTACGAACCGGCTGTACTATACCAGTGCGCCGGGTTGGGCAGCGTTGAAGCATTATTGGGTATACTTCCAGGGTCACCAAAATCCCACAAATATGTAAACGGCGTGGTATTATCAGCAATTGAGGGAGTGGCAACAAAATGAGCAGAATCCCATGGCAGGCAAACTGCAACCGGAACTGTAAAATCAGAAACCGGTACAGGATTCACTTTAAATGTTTTGGTAAACGGCAGACTCATGCAACCGGTATTACTTTCTGTCCACAATGTATCGGTTATTGCAGGGTTCCAGGGGCTGTACAGATGCGTGGTATCATTGCCTGTTGTACGGACAATCTTAAATCCATCCCCAAAATCCCAATGCCAGCGCACTATATTTCCCGGAGGTGCAAGACTTGAAGTATCACTGAATGTGACGGGCAATCCTGAACATATTGGTGATGAGAGTCCGAATTTGGCTATTGGTGTAGCAGTGACAGTTACAGTTTGTGTTACAGGTGATGTGTAACAACCAATATCATCCAGCGCAGTAAAGGTAACAGTATAAGTGCCCGGAGCAGAAAATTTATGTTTGGGATATTTTGTTGCTGCAGAATCTGCCGTACCACTCGCAGGATCGCCAAAGTCCCAGTGCCAGTTGTAATTATAAATACCTGAACCTGCAGGGTATTGTGTTACATCTGCAAATGAAACTGAATCTGCTGCACAGCCTGTTGACTGGTAAGTGAACGCAGCTGCACCGGGGTCAAACACATATAAAGAATCGTCTCTTACCTGGTAATTGCCGCAACCATCTGAACCGGATGTTTCTGCTGTAATACTTACAGGGTATACTCCTGCAGGAGTGTATGTATATGGAGTGGAAAGTTTGTACCTCCACACCTGTCTTCCGTTAACAAAATAAGTGGAATCGTTGATGCTTGCAGGGTTACTAACGGTTACGTTTGGATATCCCATAGCACCATAAAAATTCCATGCCAGCGATAAAGGCTCAAACGGATAAGTAACCGAATAATAAAAGGGCGTGCCGCTGCAGGCAGTATTTAAACCGGAAATATTTAAGATATTAATGGGGGTAATGAATGTGTACAGATCCCTGATATTGGTACCGGCATTATAACCATAAGATTCAGCGCTGCCATAGCCGTAAGCAATAGCAGAAAAACCACTGTCTGCCTGTAGTTGATGTACACCTGCATTTACCGTAAACTGTGCATATACATACGTGGGATCTTGCGGATGTGGCGTGAAAGCAGTTGCCGGAACCGCATTATCAAGCCTGAATGAAGAAGCTGCTGACGCTTTGATTATTACGTTGATATAATGTTTTGTAATTGCAGCATGTATGGTTGAATTGAGTGTAACTTTATCAATTGTTTGTTCTATAGAACTTAAATAGATCATTTCCGGGTCGCCGGGAGACCCATTACCGCATGCACCCTGCGTAGTGATCATCTGGGCTACCATTATTGGTTGATCCGCTTCAATTAAATTAGGAACGTTGGTTAAAGATAAATCGTAGTAAGTATTATTAATGATTCCGCTTTGAATTACCCCATTAAGCTTTACCACAGTTGCAGGGTCTTTTACCATTACACGGAAATAATTAAACGGCAAATCCTTAGTAGGTACAGTATAATATTTTTTACCCCATGCTGTAGAAGGAAAACATTGCTGAATATAATTGTCGGCACTGCCTGAGGTTCCTGCCGGGCAAGTAATATCAATTTTACCTGAGCCGGAGAATACTGCAATTTTTTTGCATTGGCCTGTTGAAGATGCTATTGATTTTACTTTTGTACCCGTTAATTCAACACCTGTTGAAGTACTTCCAGCATTTGTAATTTGGCCAAGAAGGTTTAGCATATCTCCCTGCATTAAAGTATCCGTTACAGTAACCCCTCCTGTACGGGTTTGTGTATTTGCTGTTGTTGTTGTTTGAATAATAGTACTGTCTTCAGTTGCAATTACAAACGTATACGGGTACGAATAAACACTGTTTGACTTTTGCGTATAGTTTAATGAATAATATTCTTTACCTAATGTATTGGTGGGAAAAAGTAAGGTAGCCCCGGAAATACTGCCATTGTAAATATGAGCATAGGCCACAATAGGCTTGTCGCTTGTAATATGAATTCCCTTTTTAAGGTACTTCTGTTCAGCCCCCAGTCTCGCATCGTCTGTTCCTGTTTTAGGAATGGGATCAGACTCCACTAACCCGGTTCCTGCAGGTGGCGGAGTAATCGTGTAATTTTTTGTCCAGCCCGTTGCAGGAATAGTAATGGTTACATGTGCCAATACATCTGATGTAAAATACAGTACCATTTCCTGGCTGCCGCCACTGGCAATTAAAGTACCATTATTAGTATTATACATGGAAACATGGCTTCCGTATCCCACCCAAAAATCTTTTCCTTTATTACTGAAATCCTGGGCATGCAGAAAGGTTATGCTAAAAAGCAGGGTTATAACAAGCAGGGTTTTTCTCATGTTGGTATGCTGGTATAAGGCGGTGAACAAATAGATCATTGATCCATTTTAAGGATGCTTTCCCGGAGGAAAACGTTGGCTGGGCGGGCATTTTAATTGTCCCTGTTTTTTCATGAGGTATTTGAACATCTAAAAATATACAAAAGCTGAAGAAAATGCAATGATTAACTGCCTTTAACAGGCGGTTAATATTGGTAAAAAAAACAACCCGCCGAAACAGCCAAAGCTGTCAGGCGGGTTAATGTAGTTTTGAGTTTTATAAGAAGCTGTAAGCAGGTTTCTATTCCGCTGGGTTTACTTAATAACATCTCGGGCACTTCTGGCTGTATTTATTGCCAAAAATAAAGCCCAGCATCAGCTCATGCGTATTGCCTGTGTAATTACGCAGGCGTGAAGTGGTGGCCACTTCATAAGAATAACTTACATTGAATGTATTGGAAATATGAATACCGGTCATGGCCGAATACCCGGAGATCAGGTTGGAAAAACGATAGCCCGCCCCCACCCACAGTAAATCCTGGTACTGGAATTTCACGTTAGTATGCAACCCACCCAACTGTGGCTGCCAGTACTGGAACATTACAGAGGGCATCATCATCACGTCATCAGACAATGAAAAACGGTAACCCGCCGTAACAAAATAGTTAGGGGAATAAAAAGTACCATACTTATCGTTGGTAACAAATTTTGCTTTGCCCGGAATGATGTTCAACACAGAAACGCCTAAAAAATATTGTGCAGAATACAACCACAGCCCGGCCCCTATTTCCGGCTTGATCTTCTTCAGCTCACCGCTGCTGATGCCAATAGCCGGATCGTTGGGATCAAGGTTGCCCCATTCAATTTTGGAACGGTCCAGGTTAACACTGCTGATACCAGCACTGAACCCTGCAGATAAAGTGGTTTTAACGCCTAACGGTTTGTGATAAGCGTAAGTGCCGGTAATCGTCCAGCGGTTGATATAACCCGCCTTATCATTCACAGCCATCATGCCAATACCGTGATGCGGGTCTGGTGGCGTGTATTCTTCCCATAACCTTTTACCACGGGGGTTCTCCCCCGGTACCTGGAATGAATTGGCATTGGTACGCAAATCGGTTTTGCCAATAGGTGCGTGAATACTGAAATAATTGGTAACCGGCGATCCGTTTATTCCCGTCCACTGGTTCCTTGCACTCAGTTTCATTTCTGTATAATTCTCAATTCCCGTTACCGCAGGGTTCAGTATATAATTGTTTAAAATGTATTGCGTATATGACGGCTTAGCCTGACCGAAAATTGCCACACACATCAAACTTCCCGCAAACGTTAACACTAATTTTCTCATGATGCTATTTTAACACTGGTTCAAAATTGATTTTCAAAAGTAAGGAAATTAAATCATCCTGCTTGTCACTTATCGTGTATATATCCGTTACATGTTTCACACAGCAGGTATGCAATTGCCCGGTTTACTTCACTATCGTTACATAACCTGTTATCGGTGCCCTGCCGTTGCCGGGTTCAATAATGTAATAATACGTATCAAATGGCAATGCTTTACCATTCAGTTTACCATCCCATGGTGTTTTGTATCCCCTTGATTCAAAGACCAGCTGTCCGGTACGGGTAAATACCTGTACTTTACAGTTAGGATAAGTATCCAGGTAATCGATCTTCCAGGTTTCATTAATACCATCACCGTTAGGGGTAAACGTATTGGGCACTTTTGGCGCCAGCAATACTTTAATAAATACCTGGTCGCTCGGTGCGGTACAACCGCCAGAACCGGTAACGGTCAGCGTGTACGTAATATCTGCCTGAATGTTAGCGGCAGTAGGCGTGGCATCTGTTGTACTGGTAAGGTAAGTGGCCGGGCTCCACAAATATTGGTAACTGGTGCTGCCGCTTACTGTGGGCTGCATGGTGTAAGAACCTCCCTGCAGTACGATCGCATCAGGCCCTGCACTGATCACAGGATAAGGGTTTACCCTGAATGTTTGTGCAGCCACCGTACTGGTACAACCCTGGCTGTTTATCACGTACAGTTCTATATTGTAAGACTGCGCTGTGGTATAAATGTGCTGCACCTGTTTGGTGGTGGCAAAAGTTCCATCGCCAAAACCCCAGTGCCATTGCAGTACCGTACCATCCAGCCCGTCTGTCTTATCCGTAACAATTACATCGCCACCAATACAAACCTCCGGTTTGCTCATATTAAAAGCAGCAATGGGTTGCGGGTGAATAAAGTTCACTACGTTAGTTACAGATTTGGTACAGCCACTGTCACTCTTTGCTGTTAAAGTAACAGTATAAGGGCCAACACCGGTGTATACATGCGGTGGTGGTGTTTGCGCTGTAGAAATATTACTGCCATCGCCAAAATTCCATGCATACGTCATTGCTGTACTGTTGGCAATGGAAGAGGCGTTGACCACTGAAACAGCCGCATCCGGCAAACAAACACTGGTTTCTTTAAAGCTGAAAGCAGGCTGCGGAACTGGGTTCACCACCACCTGTTTGGTAAACGTAGTGCTGGTACAACCTGCTGCGGAAGTGTTATACATGGTAACGGTATAACTGCCCCACGTACTGTAGGTATGGGTAAAGGTTGAACCCGGCGCATGAGATTGTACGGGTGAACCGTCACCAAAATTCCACAATGTATTGTTTAAGGTTACTCCAGCCGGTGCGGTTGATAATTCAGTGAACGAAGCCGCCGTGCCATCACATAACGGGGTGGCGTAGGTAAATTGTGCGTGTGCAGTATCCAGTACCCTGATAGTGTTGCTCATACTGTCCACACAACCTGCAGCAGATGATGTAAAGGTATATTTAATGGTAAACGTACCAACACCAGCAACAGCCGGGCTAAAGATACCGGTTGGGCTTACCCCTGGTCCGGAATATACCCCGTTACCCGGCACACCACCAATTTCACTGGCCTGAGTTATCTGGAATGGTGCAGCATCATAACACACATCAGGCATCGCATTGAACTGTACTTTAGGTACTGCGTTCAATGTAATGGTAACTAATTTATCTGTAAAGCAGGAACCTGCGGTATACACCCGCAATTTGATGGTGTATGATTGCGTAAGCGGGTTCTGGAAGTTGGGATATTTATGTTTGTACACCGTATTTACAACAGGGTTATTGTAGGCAGAGAACACACCCGGTGCCCCAGCATTATCCCAATAAATTTCAATTTTACTGATGGCACCTACTGCAATAGAAGAAAGATCGGTTATGGAAACAGAATCATTCACACATAATGCTGCTGCATTAGCCACGCTGAAGTTAGCTACAGGGCTGCTGCTGATTAAAATATTATGGGTGATGGTATCCGTACAACCCGCAGCACTGAACACAATATGCGTAACCGTAAATGTGCCTGCGGCAGAAAAGGTATGCGTGCCGTTAACTGCAAACTGGGTATTGGCAGCACCACTGGCCGGGTCGCCAAAATCCCACTTATAATCTGCAGCAACACCTGTACCACCAGTACTGTTATCTGTAAATAATGCATTATCGCTGATACAGGCAGAAGGTACAGTAAAGTCGCTGTGCGGCCTTGCAGTAATCACTACATTTCTTGTAAATGGTACCGCATTACTGCAACCGTTACTGTTAGTGACCGTTAATTTGGCCACATAAGTGCCCACGGCAGGATAAACATGGCTCACCGGGTTACCGGTAGCCGTTGGGCTGCCATCACCAAAATCCCAAACCCAGCCTGTTATAGAGGTAGCATTAGGTGTTGAGTTATCGGTAAATGTGATCACCCTTGTATCGCAGGATGGTGTGGTAAAGTTAAAGCCGGCAGCAGGTAAAGGATTTACTGTGATTGTACCGGTTCTGCTGGCAGTAACACAACCATTTCCTGTTGTTGTTATCGTATAAGTGCCCGAAGCCGCAGGTGACCCCTGAACAGTAACGGTATTGCCTGCGCCTACAGTATATGTTAATCCCGGAGGGCCGGTAAATGTAACACCGGTGGCGCCGCCATCAAAGTGATAACTTACTGTACTGATTGGCGTACCCACACATACAGTTTGATTAGGATTACCGCTGGTGAGTGTAAGTACATGATCCGGATTTACAATAATGGTACCTGTAGAATCAATGGGCCTGCACGGGCCATCTGCCTGAACATAATATAAGAATACCTGCTGGTTCAATGAAACCGTAGTTGGTGTACCGGTAATCGTTACGCTTAAACCAGTTACGTTAGCAACCACACCTACAGGCAACCCGGTAACCACAACAGAGGTGGCACTACCCCCTGCTGTCCACGTTATTGGTACAATCGGGTTATTTACACAAACCGTTTGGTTTTTGGTGGATTGTGCAGAAACCAATCCCACTGTACCATCAGGTGTAACGGTGATCTGCCCGCTTCGTTGTGCAGGCAAACATCCGTTACCAACAGTGGTAATGGTCCAGGTACCGGATGCGGAAGGTGCACCCGTAATGGTTACTGTTTGTGCAATATTATCTACGGTGTACGTTAATCCCGGTGGCAGTGTCAACGGTAAAACGATACCAGTGGCACCGGCGCCCCAGGTGTACACAATTGGTGTAATAAAGGTATTGATACAAACGGTTTGTGCACCATTGCCTGATATACTTAAAGTATGGTCAGGATAAACAGTAATACTGCCAATAGAATCCGGTGCTGCGCATGGCCCTGATGTGGAAACATGGTAAGTATAAGTAACCGGGGTTGAAGCAACAGCAGTAGGTGTACCCGAAATGGTGACCTGCTTGGTACCTGCATTATATACGCCGGTTACACCGGGTAAAGGTGGGGTAAAGGTAACCGTTGCATTGGTGGCACTGCCTCCAATATCCCATATTGTGGTCAGGATGGCATGATTGACACAAAGACTTTGGTTTTTATAATTCTGCGGACTGTTTAATGAAATCGTGGCATCCGGGGTTACCGTAATGGCACCAAGCTGGTCAGCCGGTGTCTGGCAGGGGCCAGTCACTTTAACGGTATAATTATACGGGCTGCCTGCGCTTGAAGTGGGTGTACCCGAAATGGTGAGTGTTCCCGGTCCACCACCTACACCAGGTGTGTATACGCTGGTAACCCCCGGCGGCAAAGTACCGGTAACCACCACACTGCTCACGGTGCCTGTTACTGTATAGCTGATCGAAACCGGTGTATTGACACAAACTGTTGGGTTGGCATTGGAGCCGGCATTTAAACTGATGCCCGCATCGGGATTCACCAATATCGTTCCATTCATGGGTGTGGGAACCTGGCAGGGCCCGTTCACTGTTATAGTATAGGTATAAGGAATGGTATTGCTGACTGTTGGTGTGCCGTTAATGGTTAATGAACCATTGGCAGGCAGTACACCCGGTGTATAAACATAGGTAACACCCGCAGGCAGACCTGTAACTGTAACGCTGGTAACCGTACCAATAATATCATAAGCAATACCAGCCACCGGTGTATTTACACAAACCGTTTGGTTGGTGGTGGCAGGTAAGGAAGTTAAGTTGATGCCGGCATTGGCATTAACCGTAATAGTACCGGACAATGGCGGTGCGTTTACGCAGGTACTTACCGTATTAACAGTATATGAAAATGTGCCTGAAATGCTGGGCGTGCCTGAAATAGAAAATACATGAGTGGCCGCATTATACGTACCCGTTACACCTGGCAGCGCCGGGGTAAACGTAACCGTTGCACCAGTGGCTCCCCCACCGGTAAGATAATCTATCGGAAGCGCAATGGCATTGTTAACGCAAACCGTTCTGTCTGGCGAAGCCGATTGTAAACTTAGCGTAGCATTGGCCGAAACAGTCAATACACCGTTAAACACATTGGCAGGATCTGTACAGGTTGCAACAGGACTTACCGTAAATGGATAGGTACCCGCAACAGCAGGCGTACCCGCAATGGTATACGTTTGTGTGCCCGCATTATAACTGCCGGTAATGCCCGCAGGCGTACCCGAAGTAAACACCAGGTTGCCGCCCGTACCGCCGGTGGTAAGGGTATATTGAATATCAGAAATAGGCGTATTGATACAAACGGTCTGGTTTTGAGCACCCGATGTATTTACATAACTCATCACCACATTAGGGTTGATCGTTACCGTTACTGACTGGTTACTGATAACCGATTTGCAAAGTGTGGAACCCTGGTTCTTAACACTATCCAGCTTATAAGTAAATACACCTGCCACAGCCGTGGAAACAGGTATGGTAATAATGTTGAGCCCTGTGTTGATGGTGGGCTGGGGCGTACCGTTAAAGCTGTAATCCACCAAATAAGGCGCTGTGCCGCCGCTGATGGTAAACGTTACCTGTGGTTGCACTGCAGCATTGATACAGGCTGACGTTGCCGATGCACTGATGGTGGCATTGGGTACATCAGGAACGGTTACCTGCTGGGTGACTGTGTCGCTGACACAACCCGTAGTGGTAATACCCACATATTTTACAGTATAAGTTCCCGCTGCCGCATAGGTATGCGTTGGGTTGCGCTGGTTAGATGTTGTGTTATCGCCAAAGTTCCAGTACCAGGCGTAAGTGGGTTTGGGTAATTGTGGGGTGGTTTCTGTAAATGATACAGGTTCCAGGTAGCAACCGGGGGCAGAATATGTAAAGCTTGGTGTTGGCGGGTTAACTACAGTAATGGTGAAATCATAATCCTGCTCGTTACCGCAGCCTTCGTTCGTACTTTTGTAGACTGTAAGCGTAACCGTATAAGTACCGGGTGCATTAAACGAATACAAACCGGGTAAAGAATACCAGTTCACTAATTTCCCATTTCGGATATTAGTGGAATCAATCGGCGGACCTAAAGGCCCCGTTTCCAATATGGGTAAATTATTTGGCACTAAGGCAGTACTTGTACAAGTCCATCTTAGAGAATCGAAATTATTTGTTGGAGTATTGGGAATAGGAAAATAAGCTTTGAATTGGAAATTTTCTCCAATACACAAAGTTGGGGTATTCTCAGTACCGTACGTTGTGCCCAGTTCTAATTGCTGTGTAAGGTCTTTCACATTTGTACCCGCATTGTATCCATAACTTTCCACATTACCATAACCGTAAGCAATCGCAATAAAGCCGGAATCATTAATCACCCTGTGGCTAGGTGAAGCTAACGTTGTGGTTGCAGTAAGATTAATGGTAGCATATGAATACCCTGTTGCGCCAATTGGAGTAAAAGTCACAGCAGGTGGAGCGCCATCAACAGTAAGGCTGCTGATTGAGGTGCCGCTGTTTTTGAGAATCAAATTCAGGTAGTGATTAGTAATATTGGTATTGGGTGGTGTTAATTGGTTATGGGCGGAAACAAAAGTAATATCTTTCAGTGTTTGTTCAACAGGATTTATAAAGATCATCTCGGGATCACTTGATACGTTATCGCAGTTTTGAGTAATAATGTACTGAAAAACTGCTATCGGATCATCAGAAGAAATATCCTGCGGTGTACTTGCAGTTATTTCATAGTAAGAGTTATTGATAATGTTTACCAACGGTAAAGCAACACCATTTACAATTACAGGCGTTGCGGGAACGCTTGCATAAATTCTGATAATATCATGGTTCTTTAACGTAAAGGGCGAGGTTAAATACCTTCTTCCCCAGGAACTTTTAGGAGTGAGTTGCTGAAACAAATTATCACCTGAACTGGCACCATTGCATCCAATCGCACTTCTGGTGGTTGCTCCAATAACAACAATACGCTGACAAACGTTCGTTCCGCTAGCAATTGATTTTACTGTTGTACCGGATAACTCGCCGAGCGATTGATACTGGTAAACATCCCCTTTATTGATTACAATCTGAAAAGGAACAAAAGGAGGATGGGCGCCGGAAATATCCGCATTAACAGGAGTAATCTCAACAGTGGTATTATCCTCAACACCAACAATATCAAACTCACATTTTTCAGTATTTGCTGTAGTACCCTGAGGGACGTATGAAGACACTACATATTCTTTACCAAGAACGGGTACCGGTAATAATAAGGTAGACCCAGACACCGCTGCATTTAATATATGTGCGTAAGCAGCAACTGGGTTGTCTGACTGAATATGAATTGCTTTGTTCTTTTCAACAAAATTATTAGAACTGATATAGCATGTTGCGTTGGATGGTACTGTGGCATTCCCAATTCTTACGATGGCAGTTTGATTGGCTGCAACAGTAAAAGGAATAGTATTATTGCCGAAAGAAACAGTACCGGATGCGTTAACCTCGGAGGTTAAGTATATAGCCAACCTCGATCCCGTCCCCGCCTGGTGAGAGGGATAACAAAACCAAAAATCTTTTCCTTTATTACTATAATCCTGGCCGAAGCCTTTAAAAAATGAAATAGAAATGACTAAAAACAGTACAATTTTTCTCATGCTTGTTGGTATTGAGCGGTTATCCTGGTTAATAAAACAAACGGGTTTCTGTCCTCTGTTATGGGGTGCGGCATTGCCAATTTAGGATAAGTAGGAATGGTGGGCTTTTACACAGAGTTAAGGACGCCATAAATATAGTTAAAAAAATGTAAAAGCCCTGCAATTACAGGGCTTTTACACAAAAAAATAAGCACCACTGGTGTATACATCTCATATTACCCTGGATGGAAATATTAATTCATCTAATAGAGGTAATGCAGAGCTATACAATTATTGTTAAGCCGCAGCTTCTGCTGAAGATTAATAAAAAAAATAAGGGCAGGTTTTAATAGTTTGCAAGTGTTTATAGCTTTCCAAATTATTTTACTGTCAGTCTGAGCCCGCTTGCCCTGTGGGGCGAAGACGGCTATCTCAGCATTAACCGGTTTCGACAAGCTCAACCTGACAGCTTTTATTATTTGAAGACAGTAACACCAAAGTATTTTACTGTCAGTCTGAGCCCGGCGAAGACGGCTACCTCAGCATTAACCCGGTTTCGACAAGCTCAACCTGACAGCTTTTATTATTTGAAGACATTAACACCTCAAACCATTGTACTGTCAGTCTGAGCCCGCTTGCCCTGTGGGGCGAAGACGGCTATCTCAGCGCTAACCGGTTTCGACAAGCTCAACCTGACAGGTTTTTAGTTTGAATACCATTTACAATTTTATCACCGACCGTGACACCTTCTCCCCCTTCTCATTCACCACTTCAGCAAAATAAGTTCCCTTATCCAGCCTGCTGATGTTGATGTTGGTATTAGATACATAACGATCAATCTTCAGCACCGGCGCACCCATAAAATTGCTGACTACCACAGCATAATTTTTGGTGCTGGGTTTATCTCCCTCTTTAATGTTTAGCTTTATTGAATTGCCAGTTGCTGGACTTGGAGTAACAATAACAGTAAAGGGATTTAATAATTGTACTTCGTTTGCTAATACAGGACGAAGTGTACAATTTGTAAGAAAGTTTAAGTTATGCACCTCTATATTGCAATCATCAAAACCATTATTAGTAAAACTGGTATTATATTGAGAGATACCATTTCTTTTTACAATTATTTTTCTGGGTGTATTTGTAAAAGTACCACTTATATAAACAGTATGTTGAGTCACATAATACGGGGTAACAGGAGTTGGTGTAACACTGACTACATCACCATTTCCAAAGTCATAGAATTCATTGTCGAAATTTGAGCCCTGTGTTTCAAAACTAAACTTATCTGAAGCCGGATCATAACAGGAAGAAGTATTTGTCCATGCTGATGCAGGGTAAATATTGCATAAATATTCAAAGTACTTGGTATCATTATTAAATTGTGACTTTGAAATAATTGTTATATACGCCGTTGAATTCGTGCTGGCAGAGCCTAAATGAATGTTTGCCTGATTTTGAGACTGACTTAAAATTGAAATTGAATTACTGGGCTGCCCTTGCGTATCAAAAAACTGCCATGAATAAGTTCCAGAAGCCCCAACATCGTAAGCTCTCATATACGAATTTGAATTTTCACAATACCCAACTGGTGTATTTACCTGACTTGGGAAACAATGATTCATATTAGGCTGCAACCACGCACATGTTGGATAATAAATAAACTGTACGTTTACGGGAGTTGACATACAACCATTTGCCTGAACAGTTATAGTGTGCGTTTCAGTTTGCCCACTGGAGGTTGTCCACGTATAATTAAAAGATTGTCCGGTTTCTCCAGTGACAAGTACACCGTCTAAGTACCATTGATTCCCTGTTGATAATGATGAATTAAACTGCAATGTCTTTGTAAATTCTCCATTCCAATAATAATATTCAATATTCCCGAATGGACTAATAGAAGGACAATTAATATTACACGGTGTACTCGTAACCGGCGAGCAATACAATTGCCAGTTACCTGTTCTGTCATCGCTCCATATAGGATAAGCTTTACCACCAAAAGCCGCAATGCCCAGGCGCCAGCCTGCATAACCGGCAGCAATGCCGGGCAAGTTAATAGGCGCAGTAATATGCCCCTGGTCGCTTACTTTAAGGTTATCCCAGGTTACACCCCCATCCGTAGAGTGTGCCACATAAGTATTGGTGGTAAAACCACTGGGGGTATCAAGGCTGTAGTAAATCACCCACACTTCTCCACTGCAGTCATCCACCGCAATACGGGTATCCCAGTTTTGCCTTCCTGTGGGTATACTAACGGTTACAGGCGTACTCCATGTACTTCCTTTATCATCTGAATAACCTACCTGTATAATAGCTTTACCGTTACCATTTTCTTTAATGTTGTTGGCAATATAAATTCTGCCCCTCGTGCTTTGGTACGATTTATCAACTGCCATACTGGGTAATCCCAATACTTTAATATTATTAAATAATGGGTCTGGTGCATTGGCATTTTTTATACCAGTATAACTGAATACTCTGCTGTAAGGGGTAAAAGTGTTTCCCCCGTCAACCGAACGGCAAAAGCCAGTGCCTGAGAAGGGAAAATTAGGTTCAGTTATATTTCTGTCCAGCCAGCAGGCATATACTTCGCCATCAGGTCCTGTTTGTACAGTTGAGCCTGTACCGGGGCCGCTCTTCAAGGTTACAGGAGGCATAAAAGTAACCCCATTGTCAATACTTGTTGCCAGCATTACCCCAGTGGGTAATAGCGTGGTTTTATTTTGGAAATTGCAACTCATGTACACATTGCCAGAATAAGTACCTGTGGTACGCGTATCTGTGGCAATGCAATTATTTAGCGGCCAATCTACAATACTGCCATAAGCATAACTGCCATTGTTCCAGTTTGCACCTCCATTACTGCTGTAATTAACCGATAAAAAAGTTCCTGAAACATCATCTATTTCGCTGGCAATAAATGCCCCGTTATGATTATTAAAATCAGTAGTAGGTTTATCAGCATAAAGCCCTATCAGGGTACTTGGTACCTGCTCATTTCCTGTCCATGTCAATCCACCATCATTTGAATAATAATATCCTTTATTCCCCGATGCTGTTGTGCTGTAAGTTTCACTTGTAGCTACTAAATTGTTGGGGTTTTGTTTATTTATTGCTATGGTTACTGTAGCCTGCATATTAAGTGTAGGCAGTACCCTGGTATCCAGCACATCTGTAAGTAAAATACCGGAAGTTTTGTTTATTGGTAATGGTATCGATTGCTGAATGGGTAATGGCGGTTCTTTTTTTACAGATACCCGTCTGCCATCAGTAGCATTGCGGATAAAAAAACTACCAGGTTCGGGGTTAACAGGTGTACCACCTTTTTGCGCAACAACCGGATTGTACAGTGCAATTAACAGCACGACAATACAAAATTGAAATACTTGTTTTTTCATTTTTAGAGTTTTATTAGATTACTAAGAAATATATCGGCTGTATGTGAAATATTATGTCACATAAACCGGGCGGTTAAACGTTCAGAAAAGGCTTTGGTTAAATAACCAATGATGGTTGCCAGAGGAAAGGTTATTAAAATGGTTAAGGCAGGTTGTACGGTTCTGGTTTAAGGCAGTACTGCTATTTTATTTTCAGCAGTACAGTAAACAGGATAATGAAAAATGCTGCAGCAAAAATCATTACTCTAATTGCAGGAAATTCTGGCTTTTTAAGTTCCTCCATAGTTGTAACGGGGTTAAAAGGTTAACAATAAATTTATGTATTATACCAGTCAAACGTACACTATTTTAATAAATTTATTCCAAGTATTTCTACCTGATTTGTAATGAAGAGGTAAAACTAAACTGGCAGTACTTAACCTGATAACTTCCAATTACTTTACAACCAGTGGTAAACATGTTGAAGGAGTAGTATCAATTTAAGCCCGGCTTCGACAAGCTCAACCTAACAGCTTTTATTATTTGAAGACATTAACACCTCAAACCATTGTACTGTCAGTCTGAGCCCGCTTGCCCTGTGGGGCGAAGACGGCTATCTCAGCACTAACCGGTTTCGACAAGCTCAACCTGACAGCTTTTATGATTTGAAGACAGTAACACCAAAGTATTTTACTGTCAGTCTTGAACTCGCTTGCCCTGTGGGACGAAGACGGCTACCTCAGCATTAACCCGGTTTCGACAAGCTCAACCTGACAGCTTTTATGATTTGAAGACAGTAACACCAAAGTATTTTACTGTCAGTCTGAGCCCGCTTGCCCTGTGGGGCGAAGACGGCTATCTCAGCATTAACCGGTTTCGACAAGCTCAACCTGACAGCTTTTTAGTTTAAAGACCATTTATAACTTTATCACTAACAGCGAAACGTTCTCCCCTCTCTCATTCAGGCAAAGTTGGTTTCAACAAAGCCAATACAACAAATTTGAAAGCTCCTGCATAAGGCGTCTGACGGTTGAGAACCGTCTTGACGCCTGTGAAAACAAAACGCCTTCACAACTTACCGGCTAAACCTTTTCTCTACCTTTCTATTAAAGTCGCCGGAAAGACGGTAAGATGTCAGACCATGTAAGGTCTTCTTCATGGTCTGACGTCCCGTTTGACCATATCTGCAGCTATCTTAATTCTTGCAAAAGCAATACATCAAATTTGAAAACTGCTGGATAAGGCGTCTGACAGTTGAGAACCGTCTTGACGCCTGCGAAAAGCTTACCAAAAAATTACTGCAACAAGTTTAACAGATGCAATCCAACAATTATGCTATACTGTAACAGGCTTATTTTATGCTGTAACCAACTTGTTTTATTCTACAGCATACTTGCACTTCCATTTTCCGTACTTATCAATTTGACATCAAGGCAGATTTCATTCTTCAGGCATTTTGTTTTATGTTTTACACCAGTTATTTTAAGTTTTTGAGGATTTGTTTTACACTCGAACCTGTTTTTGCATCATTTTAATGAAACTATTTTAAGTATTCATACAATCAATTCTTTTATTCATTTACTCAAATGCGTTTTTGTTAGATACGCCCCTTCCCCGCCTTTCAAAATGATGCAAACGGCATATTTCCGTTATAACTTTGTTGTGCAATAGAGAGGGAAAATGACCAAAAATCAACCCCCTCTATTAAGGACCGCTTTACAATCCAATTACACATGTTATCATTAAACGTAACAGCATTATTAAAACTAAGGGGTATTGAAAGGCCGTATCATTTTTTAGTACAGTCGGGCTTTACCCCCAACGTTGCCACACGGATTGCGAATGACCAGATCAGTGTGATGCGCCTCAGCCATGTAGAATTATTATGTCAAATATTAATCTGCGAGCCCAGCGACCTGTTCGTTTGGACGCCGGATCCTAAAGTCCAATATCCAACCAATTTCCCTCTCCAGAAGTTAGTAAAAGAGGAACCGGGCAAAACCATTACCGATGTCATTTCCATCCTGCCCATCCAGCAACTGAAAGCAATCACCGAAACGGTGGTGAAACAGATCTGACCTGTACAACATCTTCAAAAGCGCCATGCAAACCCGGTTTTGCTGGCGCTTTTTTGCACCTTATGCGTCAAGTCGGTTCCAAACCGTCAGACGGATAAGGTGCAAAAAACAAAAAAGCCACATAGAAATGCGGCCTTTGTTAAGAATCTTTCGATTCTGTAACCCCCAAAGAAAACATCGTAAACCAAGCACTAACAACGTTTACTGTCTTTTGGGGTGATAATTAAACGCTTAGGTGTAACTTTTATTTTGCCTGGTGTTAAATTTTGTTAAAATTTTTTCTTCCTGATATATCAATCAGTTTCAATATTCCTGCTGCACGATATTCTTTATTACCACCTGTTTATTATTTGCTGAACCTGATTCTCCGGGAATTATTGACCTGTTTGCAACAGGCAAGTAATTATACTGTAAACTTTTTTTACCATTAAATACAAACTGAATGTGCGCCACCAGTTGTTTTACAGATTTTAATTTCGCTTTCATGGGTTGTTTTTTAATTGATGAATAAAACAATCTATTTGGGTGGCTCTTTATTAAGATGGCCGATCAGCGTGAATCGTTGCCTGTTTCAAAATACGGAGCCGGATTTTTAAAAAATGCAGTTAGTCCAGGTAGAAGGAGGTTGCCGGCCAGGGTAAGTAACCAGCAACTCCTGTAAACCTTTCTTTGTGCTTGGTTATAATTAGTTCTTAATGATTTTTTGTGTGCTTACTTCAGCATTGTCCAATGTGAGGCGGGCAACGTACATTCCCGGAGCCAGTTTAGCCAAACCTCCAACCTGTACGCTGTTATATCCTTTACTTACACTAACCTGCTTGGCACATACCACCTGGCCGGTGATGCTTACAATTTTCATTTCAGCAATTCCTGAAGTATTAGCAATAAAACCAGCAGTTAGTGTTTCAACAAATGGGTTAGGGCTAACCTGCATTTTTGTTTCAGCAATTGCGCCCAGTTTAACCACCAGTGTGTTGGTATAAGTAAATTTGTCGTTATTATCCACTTGTTTTAACCTGTAGTAAACGGTATTGTTGGCCAGCAATTCCTTACCATTATCTTTAAACATGTAGTTCTTTTGTGTACCATTGGCAAAACCGTCCAGTACTAACCCTACAGTGGAGAAATGAGTACCATCAAAAGACCTTTCCACTTCAAAATGATTATTGTTGATTTCATTTTCTGTAGTCCATTTAAGGATCACATTTTTATCAATGGCATTCGCATCAAAAGAAACATAGTTTACAGGGAGGATGGGAATAGTTGGCATGGTAATCTGCTGGAAAAAACCACAAGCATATCTTTCCTGAACGGTAAAGTTATTATCGGTGATACATCCGATCCTTATTTCATTTACTGAATTTGAATTGGCATATCCAAAGTTGATATTCGTTTTCCATGCCGAGGTATCGATGTTAGGGAAGTTAGTATAGGGTGCAGTAGCCTGAACAAAGTTGCCGCTTGTAGATTGCACTGTCAATACGCTCAAAGGTCCTACTGTAACTGCGTTGGAATTTTTAGCAGCAACCATTTCCCTTACGTGTGCGCCATCGCCATCAACATCTATAAATGACAATTGAAAACAATTGAACGAATGGCTGGAGCCATCAGTGTTTTTAAAATCAACCTTAAAACTCATATAAGATGTAGAAGCGCCCATCGTAGTAGGCGTTTTAACAATAGGTTGCCAGGCACCATTATAACCCATAGTACTATCATCAATATTAGTAAGTGTGGCACCACCGGTAGTACCTGTAATGGTTACAAAGGCATCTACCCCGGAAGTAACGTTAGCAAATTTGTATTGCGCATTAACCTGGTTGGCAGCGCCACTAACCAATACGGGATGTTGCCAAACCATAGCAGGAGCAATACATTGTGCTGAAGTAAAAAGAGAAATTAAAGTGAAGGCCGAAGCGCAAGCCAATACTTTACACAGTGATGTAAAATTAGTTTTCATTTTTCTTGAGTTTGAGTGTTTCAGAGATTTACTTTCCAAGAGTAGACAGTTACTTTTTACTGCCTGAACCTGGGATGGTTCTTAAGAGGAGCATTGGGCTTCGGATCAGAAAAAACAAATAACCGAGGTAGCGTGGTCATTTATAATTTCATCACAAACATAGAAAGCTTTTTCGGAAACCGCAAGTTTTACGAACCGTAAATTTACGGGCATTTGAGGATAAATACGTTTTTGGGCATTTTGTTTAAGAATTTCTACCTATTTAAGCATAGAGTATTGAAGAAAATTCAATATTTGAACCATAAAATTTTCGAAAACTTTTAATTTATACTGTTTTCTTAGATTACTTGTGAGATACTGCAGTTTTTTATCATGCGTTTTAGCACAGCAAAAATACCTCCTTAAAATAAGGGGACTCAAAAGTGCTTTTACGACATATGGCGTTTTTTCACTTGTTGAAAAACAGCCAGCAGAAATGCAGGCTGGAAAATCACATTTATCATATTAAGGAAATGGTTATTTAATTCGGTTGCAGAAATCTGCCATTATTTCACTATCTTTAAACACCCAACCAAGCAACCGATGTTATTATAAAAACCCGGTTTTGACCAGTTCTTATTTTTCCCAGGACGTTGACCTATGCGCTTAATCGAATTATTTCATTTTTGTGTCCAGAAATATAAAGAAAAGGCTGCAAGGGAGCTTTTATACGAAATTTATATTGATATAAATAATATAAAACACTAATTATGAAACTATTAATTTATATCATTACTCTAAAAATGACTAATCCTGTACTTTCAGTAATTTGAGTCTATTTTTCAAACTTTTTGCCTTAATTAATAAAATAAATAATCAACATAAAACACTTATTATCAATATTAAACAATAATTTTATATTCCTAAAAAATATAGTTCATTTACGACACAATCATTTCGCCATTAAATCATAACTTTCCTAAAATCATTAGCATAATTTTAGTACCGGGTTCAGGTAATTATATCCCAAATTTTACCTTATTTTGTACCCACATTATTTACCGCTTATTTTTCATCAATGCCCATTAAATTCTCCCCGCTCCTTTTCGTCTTTTTTGGATTTTGTATTATTGCGTCATCCTGTCAGGAACCCAAAGAATTGGAATACCGGGATTTCAAAAATCTGAGTGTTCCAAAATTGGGCTTCTCCACCTCCACTTTTACGGTTGACCTGGTTTATTTTAACCCCAACAATTTTGGTTTGCAGCTCCGCAGAACTGACTTAGATATTTATATCGACAGTAATTATTTAGGGCATACCACCCAGGAATTCCAGATTACGATACCCCGAAAAGGGGAATTTACGATACCCCTGAGCATTGATGTGGATATGAAAAATGCGTATAAAAACGCCATGCCTGCCCTTTTAGGTAAGGAGGTTTTGGTAAAAGTAATCGGGAAAGTGAAGGTGGGAAAGGCTAATGTATATAAAAGCTTTAATGTAAATTACCAGGGTATGCAGAAATTTTCCCTTTGATTTTAATGTTTGTATTTACAAAACGGCATAAAAAAGCACCGGTTCAATCGGTGCTTTTTTTATCAGGTTTACTCTTTTTTATCATCCTTTTTGGGCGGTGCCGGGGTGGCGGCAGGTTTCTTACAACAGGGTGGCAGTCGCTTATAAGCATATTCTTCTGCTTCAATATCGTCTGCATCAAAGCCTAAATTAGCTATCGCCGTCTTAATTGTTTCTTTATCGGTGCGGTCGGTCAGCCAGGTTACGGTAGCCGTTTTTCTTTTCAGGTCCACTTTAATGGACGTAACGCCTTCCGTTTTGCTCATGAAAAATTCAATCTGATCCTTACACTTATCGCAGTTTTGCAGCGTAGGGAGCGTGATCACTGCCTTATCCGCTGTTTTGGCCTGCGCCTTTATACCGTTTGCTGCCACCAAAACAAAAGCGGCAATGGTAAATAGTTGTTTCATTGTATAGATTTTGTTTTAAAGTTATTCATTCCCTGTCCAATTCGCAGGATCGGTACTCCAATTTAACAAGGTTTTTTGCTGTTCCTGTGTCACAATGCCCTTTTCGATGGCTAATGATATTAATGTTGGGTAATTGGTTAACGACCGGTATGGAATGCCTGCAGACTGAAACGCCTGGTCAGCAACAGGAAAACCATACGTAAAAATAGATACCATTCCTGTTACTTCCACTCCAACAGCTTTCAGCACATCACAAACCTGTAAACTGCTTTTACCGGTAGAGATCAGGTCTTCAATAACCACTACCTTCTGCCCTTTTTCAAGATTGCCTTCCACCTGGTTACCCAATCCATGTTCTTTGGGTTTTGGGCGCACATATACATAAGGCAGCTTTAACTGGTCGGCAGCCATGGCGCCCCAGGCAATTCCCGCAGTGGCCACCCCTGCCAGCACATCTGCTTCAGGAAATTGTTCGAACAGAACACTGCACATTTCGCTTTTAATAAAATCCCTGATGAAAGGATAAGATAACACTTTCCGGTTATCACAGTAGATGGGGCTTTTCCAACCGCTGGCCCATGTAAATGGTTGTTGCGGACTTAATTTTATTGCGTTAATTTGTAAGAGCTTTTCAGCAACAGCTTTTTCGTTTGTCATGCTGCAAAAATGAATTCAGAATTCTGAAATTTGAAATATTATTATGCACATCAAGATATATTTTGACGATAAACCGGTGTACCTCTGCGATACCATTACGAAAGAGCTAAATGAAATTTTGCATCATCCCGATGCTGTTTTTATTGATGAATTTTCAACACCAGCCATTAATTCACTATTGCACGAAATAAAGAAGCCCGATTTTCATGCAGGCGTTATCCTTAATACAGATCTTGAGGCGCTGAAAAAATCTTTCTTTAAACATTTCACCATTATAGAAGCTGCAGGCGGAGTAGTACAAAACAGTAAAAAGGAATTGCTCTTTATTCACCGCCTGGGCAAATGGGATTTACCCAAGGGAAAAATGGAAAAAAAAGAAAAGGCTGATGCCTGCGCCATAAGGGAAGTGGAGGAAGAAACAGGTGTAAAACAACTGAAATTAAAAAAGAAGGTTGGCGAGACTTATCATACCTATGATGATTTTGGCAAGCATATTCTGAAGATTACTTATTGGTTTTATATGACCTGCCCTGCCGCCCAACAATTGGTTCCGCAAACAGAAGAAAACATCAGCGCTGTGAAATGGATTGCCACAAAAGATATTAAAGAGCCTGTTGCCAATACCTATCCTTCTATTAAAGATATTCTTGCTACTTTTTTTGATGCACCGTAGAAACACGCCAAAGGCGTGTTCATCATCAATCTGTATTTTTAGCAGACAGAAGCTTGTTATTTTTTCAGGATCGCCACCGTTAACCTGCTTACACAAACCAATTTTTCTTTTTCATCATGAATTTTAATATCCCACACATGTGTAGAACTGCCGAGGTGTAATGGAGTACAGGTAGCTATTACATTTCCTTCGCGGACACCACGTACATGATTAGCATTTATTTCAAGGCCAACACAAAGAAAAGCGGAAGTGTCTATCACATAATGTGATGCTATGCTGCCAATCGTTTCGGCCAATGCACAACTGGCACCACCATGCAATAAACCATAGGGTTGTTTGGTACGATGATCTACCGGCATACGCATCTTCAGGTAATCTTCACCAACGGCCACCCATTCCATACCCAGGTGTTCGCCCATCGTTCCGGGGCCAAGCGGCACCATTTCAGTAATTGAAAGTGATGGGTTAAACCAGATTGCCATTAGTGTATTGCCGTTTTAATGGAGCTGTTTACGGGTTCGGGAAGGAATTGCGATACATCTCCGCCATTTCTCAATACATCCCTCACCAATGTAGAAGCTACTGATGTAAATTGGGGTAAACAGGTTAAAAATATTGTTTCCACATGCCCGTCAAGGCTGCGGTTCATATCTGCAATCGCTTTTTCATATTCAAAGTCGTTCACGTAGCGGATACCCCTGAGGATGAAGTTTGCGCCAACCGTTTTGCAGCATTCCACTGTTAACCCATCGTACACCACTGCCTCCACTTTAGGATTGCCTTTATAAATTTCCCGTAGCCATTTTACTCTTTGTTCTTCGGAGAACATGGGTGCTTTGTTCACGTTCCGGCCAATGCCCACCACCAGTTTATCAAACAAAGGCAATGCCCTGTCGATAATGTCAATATGCCCTAATGTTACAGGATCGAATGTGCCGGGAAATAAACAGATGCGTGACATATTATGGGATGATTGGTTTATGGTAAATGATCAATCGTGAATCGTCAATTGTCAATGATGAACAAGAACGGTATTTTCATTAATTAGCCGTTGGTTTTGCACCGGACAACAAATATAAGACTGCCATTCGGACTGCCACGCCATTTTCCACCTGCTGCAGAATGATGGAATGCGTTCCATCGGCCACATCGCTATCCAGCTCCACGCCACGGTTAATTGGTCCGGGGTGCATAACAACAATCTCTTTGTTCAAACTATCCAGTAATTTTTTACTGACACCATAAGCCAGGTTATATTCACGAAGTGAAGAAAATAATACCTGGTTCTGTCTTTCCAACTGAATACGTAATACATTGGCCACATCGCACCATTGCAATGCTTTTTTCAGGTTGTATTCTACTTTTACGTTCAATGCTTCTGCAATATATTTGGGAATAAGCGTTGGAGGGCCAGCCACCATTACTTCTGCGCCCATTTTATTCAACAGGTAAATATTACTGAGTGCCACACGGGAATGCATAATGTCTCCAATCAATACTACTTTCTTTCCTTCCAAAGTACCTAATGACTCTTTGATAGAAAATGCATCCAGCAAGGCCTGTGTGGGATGTTCATTAATGCCGTCTCCTGCATTTACTATTGCTGCCGGTATATGTTTGGCCAGGAAGTGTGGGGCACCGCTGGCGCTGTGCCGCATTACCACCATATCCACTTTCATGCTCAGGATATTATTTACCGTATCCAGCAAAGTTTCTCCTTTTGCAGCAGATGAACCTGATGCTGTGAAATTGATGGTGTCTGCACTTAATCTCTTTTCCGCCAGTTCAAAAGATATTCTTGTACGGGTGCTGTTTTCATAAAACAGGTTTACAATGGTGATGTCCCTTAGCGACGGAACCTTTTTGATTTGTCTTTGTAATACCCCTTTAAATTCAGTTGCGGTAGATAAAATAGTGGAAATGTCCTGAGGAGTGAGATCTTTAATGCCGAGCAGATGTTTTGTCGAGAGTTGCATTAAGCTGCGAAGTTAAAGGTTTGAACCAGATTACGCAAAAAATTGTGGTGGATGTGAATGGGCAATGGTGAATGGTCAATAGCTACTCTCCACATACATAAAAGTTATTCTTATTTCGGAAAATGCTTCAAAAACTACACCTGATCAATTATCCATTGTTCACTATCAATTGTCCATTAATACAAAACCACTTCTTCCCTTTCCCACTCTACTTTCACCTTTTGTGAAGTAATGGTGTCAATCGCTTTGCCGCAATAATCCGGTTGAATAGGCAGTTCCCGGTTAAAACGCCGGTCGACTAAAACACATAGTTCCACTTTTTGGGGGCGGCCAAAATCCTGCAATGCATCCAATGCAGCACGGATGGTTCTTCCGGTGTATAAAACATCATCAATTAATACCACTTTTTTGCCTTCAATAGAAAATGTGATATCTGTTTTATTGGCTACGTGTAATTCATTACGGATATCGTCGCGGTAAAAAGTGATGTCGAGCACACCGTATTGTACTTTATCCTCCGGGTTTAACTGCCTTATTGTTTCAATGATCTTATCGCTCACTTTTACACCACGTGGCTGCAGTCCGATAAAAACAGTTTGATTTAAATCGGGTTCGTTCTCCAGCAGTTGATGCGATAACCGTTGCAGGGTAAGCTGTAATTGCTGTTTGTCTAAAATGATTTTCAAAATGCAAAAATTTTCAAGGCGAATTTATCTGATATTGCTTAATAAAAAAAGTCCTGCTTTGCAGCAGGACTCTTTAAGTTATTTTTCCTGTAAGAAAGGATACCTGTAATCTGTTGGCGGATTAAATGTTTCTTTAATCGTTCTGGCACTTAACCAGCGGTATAAATTCAGTATTGAACCGGCTTTATCGTTAGTACCGCTCGCTCTTGCACCGCCAAATGGTTGTTGGCCTACAACTGCACCTGTTGGTTTATCATTAATATAAAAATTACCTGCACTGTTGCGTAATTTATTGGTGGCCAATTCCACTGCGTAACGGTCATGGGCAATTACAGCGCCGGTGAGTGCGTAAGGAGAAGTACTGTCAACCAGTTTTAATGTATCTTCAAATTTATCGGCATCATAAACGTAAATAGTTAATACCGGGCCAAACAGTTCTTCGCACATGGTTACATATTTGGGATCGGCAGCTTCTATCACCGTGGGTTCAATAAAGTACCCTTTGGATTTATCGCAGTTGCCGCCGGCAATAATTTTTGCACCACTGCCTCTTTTCTTTGCAGCATTGATATACGCTTCCAGTTTGTCAAAGCTTTTTTCATCTATCACTGCATTAATAAAATTGGTAAAATCTTCCACAGTGCCCATCTTCATTGTTGCCATTGCAGCAATCAATTTCTTCTTTACTTCTGTTGCGATATTAGAAGGAATGTATGCTCTTGATGCTGCGCTGCATTTTTGCCCCTGGTATTCAAAAGCACCACGTGCTAATGCAGTTACAACTACATCAGGATCGGCAGATTTATGTGCGAGTACAAAATCTTTACCACCAGTCTCACCCACTATTCTTGGGTAAGAACGGTACATACTCATGTTGGCGCCAATCGTTTTCCACATATAATTGAATACACCTGTGCTTCCAGTAAAATGAATGCCGGCAAAATCAGGATGATTAAAGATCACACTGCCCGCTGTTGGCCCGTCAACAAAAACTAAATTAATCACACCATCAGGCAAGCCTGCTTCTTTTAAAATACGCATGAACATTTGTGCACTGAACACTTGCGTGTTGGCACATTTCCACACCACAGTATTACCACACATTGCGGCTGAAGTTGGCAGGTTGCCGCCAATGGCGGTAAAGTTGAATGGCGTTAATGCAAACACAAATCCTTCCAATGGGCGGTACTCAAGCCGGTTGTACATACCCGGACCGCTGATTGGTTGCTGACGATAAATTTCGCTGAGAAAATGAACGTTGAAACGGAGAAAATCGATGATCTCACAGGCACTGTCAATTTCTGCCTGGAAAACATTTTTACTTTGCCCCAGCATGGTAGTACCATTCATATAAGGGCGGTATTTGGTGGCAATAAGATCGGCAGCTTTTAAGAATATATTCGCCCGGTTTTCCCAACTCATGGCCGCCCATTTGTCTTTTGCTTTTAATGCGGCTGCAATGGCTTTTTTAACGTGGCTGGCATCGCCTTCATTAAAATACCCGAGTACATGTTTGTGTTCATGTGGTGGCCTGATGGCTACTTTCTTATTCGTACGCACTTCTTCTGCACCAATGTACATCGGTACATCAATGGTGGAATTTTTTAATTCTTTCAACACCGCTTTTAATGCTGATTTTTCTTTGGAGCCCGGAGTATAATTTAATACTGGCTCATTGGCTGGCAAGGGATAGTAAAAATCTCCGAATTGCATATCGTTGAGTTTAGTAGTTTAATTGGATGCAAAGATAGCTGAATTTAGATTGACTGGAAATGTTGCATAATAGAATACCGGTTACCATCCGGTAAATCAACTACCTGAACAAATTCAGCCATTGCATATTTTTTACTTAGATTTACTGAATGACATTGGCCTTATGAACAGCGACCATAAAGCTTTATTCTTCGGTCATTAACCAAAAAATAAGCAAACTGCTCACATTTTTTTATACCGCAACTACAAAATAACTTATACTGCTGCAGCCTCGTCAAAAATTTATATTGAACATAAGTGAGTAATTTTTGAAAACACCGCTGTTTTTAGGGCGCTGATAATTACCACCCATTTTATTTTATGTTTTCAATAGTGTAGCGAGATTGGCATTATCATTAAACACGGTTTTAATAGCATAGTCCAGGTTTAGGTTTTCCGACTGCTTTTCAAGCCAACTTTCTTTATTCCATTGTCTTGCCCGTGCACTGGTAAATAATTTCCACAAAATAAAAGTCCAGTTGCCTGGATTAAAGGGATAACGCCATACTTCCCAAAATGCGGTAATACTATTCTTTTTTCCTGAAGGTGTGAGCACGATAAGTTTCCCGCCTGGTTTTAAAACCCGCAGCATTTCATCCAGCAAATAATTACGTGCCGGCGTATCCAGCAAAAATAAAAGGGAACAGATTGTAACCACATCAAAACTGGCATTAGCGAATACCAATGATTCATTTGGCTTTTGCAACTGGAATGTAAAGCCTTCGTGCTTTGCCTTTTGATTTGCCAAAGCAATATAGTTTTCATTAATATCGATACCAGTAAAAGCGATATCCAGTTTTTGTTCTATTATCAGTGCTGCCAGTTTCCCCGGCCCGGTACCCACGTCCAGAACATCTACTGTTGCTTTATTATAAGGAATTTCATCAATTACAGGCTGCAGCAATTGTGGATACCAGCCTGTTTCCTGTGCAATTAAAAATGGAGACCGCATTGCAGCATTGTGTTTTCAATGCAGACGAACCAGCAGCCGTTTTGTTTTGATGCTTAAAAAAATAGTTGACATAAAAAAGGAAGACTAACTTTCGTCTTCCTTTTCGCTCATTAAATAGGCTTTGATAAAACCATCCAGTTCACCATCCATGACCGGGCCAATATTGCCCACTTCAAAATCGGTGCGGTGGTCTTTGATCATTTTGTAGGGATGAAATACATAACTGCGGATCTGACTGCCCCATTCAATTTTTTTCTTTTTACTGTTGGCGGCATCTTTAATGGCATTCCGCTTCTGTAATTCCATTTCATACAGGCGGCTTTTCAGCATCTGCATAGCCAGTTCACGGTTGCCGAGCTGGCTGCGGTCTTGCTGACACACCACTACAATACCTGTTGGGATGTGTGTCAACTGTACTTTAGTTTCTACTTTGTTTACATTCTGCCCGCCGGAGCCACCACTGCGTGATGTTTCCATTTTTACATCTGCAGGATTGATCTCAATATTGATAGTATCATCCACTAACGGGTAAACATACACGGAAACAAATGAAGTGTGTCTTCTTGCGTTACTATCGAATGGAGAGATGCGTACCAGCCGGTGCACCCCGCTTTCACTTTTCAGAAAGCCGTAAGCAAACGGGCCTTCAAATTTATAGGTACAGGTTTTAATGCCTGCACCATCGCCCCATTGCCAGTCCATCTCGGTCACCGTCCAGCCCTGCTTTTCGCCATACATGCGGTACATACGGGCCAGCATTTCTGCCCAGTCCTGGCTTTCGGTGCCGCCTGCACCGCTGTTGATCTGCATCATGGCAGGCAATTCATCTTCAGGTTCATTCAATGTACTTTTGAATTCTGCCTCTTCAATTTTATTGATAGCATCATCATAAGCAACCTTGGTTTCCTCTTCGATGGCATCCCCAGCTTTCCAAAAATCGAATAATACGGCAAAATCTTCCACGGCAGCATTTACCTGCTGGTAGAGATCAGTCCAGTATTCATTTACTTTAATTTCTTTCAGAATGGAAGTGGCACGGACATTATCGTCCCAAAATCCGGGGGAAAGTGATAATTGTTTGTCGTTAGCGATCTTTGCTTCTCGGTTATCGACGTCAAAGAAATCTCTTCAAAACCGTTGTGCGGTCTCTCAGAGCCTTAATCTGTTCTGTAGTCATGCCGCGAAAGTACGAAAGGTTTTTTAAACGGGGAAAGTTGAGGGGAATGGTGAAGTGTGAGGCGTTAGACGTGAGGCGTGAATCGTGAGGCGTGAAGCGTGAGTCGGAAACCCTCTATGGAAATTGACCATTCACGATTCACCGTTGACGATCCCCGATTCACGACTCACGATTCACGCCTCACGATTCCCGACTCACGCCTCACGACTCACGATTAAGGATTCACTCAAAAAAAATCCCGCTGGTGGAGCCAGCAGGATTGTATATAAGTAAAGGTTGTTTATTTGAAAGATGCCGCAACGGTGATATTAGGATCGGTATTTACTTTACCAGCGCCAATTGCCGGGCCAGCTACGCCATAGTCAGCCAGCTTAATGCTGAAATCTGCTGCAGTTGTAATTACGCCGCCTGCTACGGTAATTTTTGCAGTTGTGCTTAATGGTTTTGTCACACCATGCAGTGTTAAGTCGCCGGTTATGGTTGCAGTATAAGCACCATCAGTTCCAAGTTTTACTTCGCTGAGGTTGCTGATCTTGCCCTTAAAGGTTGCTGTTGGAAATTTATCGCTGTCCATCCAGGTGCTGCTGTTAAAATGTTCCTGCATTTTTGGGTTGGCAAAAGAAAAACTTTTTACCTGTGCTTCAAATGCCACGGCACCAGATTTTGGGTCGATGCTGGCCACTACTGTTTTGTTATCACCTTTTGGCAATGCATCTAATTTAGTTGTTGCATCGAAGCTGATGGTAGCCGATGTGGTTGTTTTTTTCTTTTGGGCAAAAGTTGCACCAGCCATTACAACCAGGGAAAGGAAAAGAATTGTTTTTTTCATTTGTTTGATTTTATTGTTTTAAGAAAGTAATGCGGTTTATTTTACTACAGCACTGCGTTTGAATTCCACTTTTTCTGCATCCAGTATTTCGCTGTATGTACCACCACTGCACGAGCCTTTTATTGCTACACTATCCCCCACTTTTAATTGTCTGGCTTCCGCAAGGTGTTGCTGCTGAAAAGCAAAAATTACATATGAGCCACTGGTAGTATCGGTCATTTGAATGTTGATCGTTGTATCAGCTGGTTGCAATTCAGTTATCCTTCCGCGAACAGTAATGATCTTCTCGGTATATTTTTTATTGGCCAGGCTGTCATTTTTTTTAAACTCGTTTAAAAAATCCATTGCACTTACAGTGTAATCAGATTTTGTATCAGCAGTATCATCATATTTTAAAGTAAACAGGTAGTATATAATAACAACCGCCGCTATCAAACCAACACCACCGGTTATCAGTATCCATTTTAACCAGGGTTTCCTTTTTTTCTGAGCTTCTGCCATAAGTCTACCAGTTTAATATATTAAAGCAAATATACAATGTTTAAACATTAATTATTGAAATTCGCTGTCATTTTTTCAACATCTTTAACTTTTTCTTCGTTCAGCCCTGTCAATTGTTTTGCAATTACTGCGCCAAAGCGCTACTAATGAATGCTTAAAATACGATATTGCGTTTCTTTCGGTATGAGCAATACAACAAAACGATATTTTATTGTGTACAAACCATTCAATATGGTATCACAATTTGTCAGTCCGCATAAAGTGGGTTTACTCGGCGACCTGGATTTTGATTTCCCTGAGGGAACGCATGCTGTGGGGAGGCTCGACAATCATTCTGAAGGACTGCTGATTCTCACCACCGATAAAACGGTAACCCGCCGTTTATTTCTAAGCACCGAACCTCACCAGCGTACGTACCTTGTCCAAATCAATAATCGTCTTAGCACTGACAATCTTGAACGTTTGCGCAATGGTGTTGCTTTCAAAATTAAAAATGGTGAATGGTACACCACTTCTCATTGTGCTGTTGAGTTGGTCAGTACTCCTGAACAGTATTGCATGATTGCACCGGTAAAAATCATTCATCCGCCTTACACCTGGCTGCTGATCGCCTTAACCGAAGGCAAATATCACCAGGTTCGGAAAATGATCGGCGCCATTCATCACAAAGTAAAACGATTGATCCGGGTAAGTATCGAAGACCTGCAATTGGGCAATATGGAACCCGGCCAGGTAAAAGAAATGCATGCAACCGATTTCTTTCGCCTTTTGCATATACCCTATTCCGGGTAGTTTTCATAAAACTTGTTAAATTTTTTGCACATTTAACCGCACCCCATTTTTTTTCCGCCCTGTGGCACTTAAATTGCTTTTAGTAAGTACCCATCACCTTAAACTTTTTTTTATGAAACTGGAATTTTTTAAAAATGTGCAGTTCACCAAACTTATCAAGGCCGAAGGCAGATTAAGAGAATTCAATTTCAGAAAACACCTGAATGATATGCGCAATAATGTTTGTTCAGTTAATGTAACTGACGACAGGGGCAACCGCATCATTTTTGAAATGCAGAAATATGACAGCGGCTGGAAAATTGCGCAGTCACAACTGCCCATCTGGATTCTTGAAAACGAATCCAATTTTCAACAGGTTATAGAAGAGATGTAGGAACATGCCTGCGGCGTGTTCATTAAAATGATTTACCAATAAAAATGGTTCAGCTAAAGCTGAACCGTTTTTATTGAACACGCCCAAGGTGTGTTCCTACTTAAATATTTTTGCAAAAAATTCCGTCATATCTTTCCACGATGCAGTATCTGCTGCTGCATTATAAGCAATGGGTAAATTAAATTTCTTCCCATTCTCTGTTGCTGCAGGGTTTGTGAATGCATGTGTGGCACCGGCATATTCTTTAAATGTATAATCAGCATGTATTGAATCCATTTGTTTTTTAAAGGTGGCCACTTCCGCAGGTAACACAAACTTATCATCCGCACCGTGACAGGCCAGCACTTTTGCTTTCAGCAAATCTTTATTGGCGGGCACACCTGCAAGATTGCCATGAAAACTTACCACTCCATTCAGTGGTTCTCCCAGCCTTGCCATATTTAACACCATTGCACCGCCGAAGCAATACCCAATGGCGGCAATTTTTGTAGTATCTGCCTGCGGATAAGTTTTTATTTTTGCCAATGCTGCATCAAAACGGCTTTTTGCCAATGCAGGATTTTGATACAATGGCATGGCCAATGCCTGTGCTTCAGCAGGGTTGTTGCCCATTTTTCCATCGCCATACATATCCACACACATGGCCAGGTAACCTGAATCTGCCAATTGTTTTGCTCTCGATTTGGAGTAATCATTCAGCCCCCACCATTCATGTACAATCAGCACCACAGGGCGTTTAGCTGTTGAAGCAGAATCATACGCAACATAACCGGTTAGCTTGGTACTGTCTGTTCCATAACTCACCGCTTCGGTTTTGATGGCAACTGCTTTACTCATATTTTTTTCTGTTGATGCACTTTCTGTGCTGTTATTGCAGGCACTGAACAATATTGCTGCGCCGATGATCAAATGAATGGACTTCATGATAATTAATTTAAACAATTAAACGGAGAATCTGCATTAAAGTTCAGCAAAAAAATAAAAACTAAAAAAGAATAACGGGGTTATTTGCCTTCAGGTTTTTCTTCGGGCTTTATGCGGGGGTCTAGAATAATGGTATGTACAAACAAAATCCGTTCTTCCTGAATCGCCACATCGGAGTTGATTGTTTTCATTCTTGAAAATGCGGGATCTGTACAGTTCATACAACCGAGTATCACCCCTGCCATTTTGAAATTAATTTTTCCGGTACTGTCTGCTGCCACCAAACCGGTTGTTGGCGAATTGCCGCCGCTGATTTCAAATGCAGCATCGTTCAGCATCCGCAACTGGTACAGGCTCATACCAGGATGCACGCCACTGCGCAGGCGCCATTCATTTTCGGGAATATTATTTTCGTAAGTCATATTGGTTTCTGCCATTAATTCGCCACCAATATAAATTTTAGAAAGATTGCAGTTATTCACTTCATCGCCCCACAAAAAAACTGCCTGCCTGCTGGTATTGGGAAAAAGAATGGAACATTTACCCAGTTTCATATCAGACAAATAATATACATCCTTCTTCACATTCTTATCGCCGAAATAAAAACGTAAACATTCATGAGAATTGAATGCTGATAAATCTTCTGCAAAAGAAATTTGTTTGGGCTTGGGCAATTCCTGTTTATGCAATACAAAAGTGTAATCTGCCGTGGAATCATCAATGGGTTTCCTGCTGATGCAAACCGTAAGATCGTTATGCTGAAATAAACGCGGTGTGGCACTTAATGAATCTTTTTCTGTATTGCAGAAAAAACCCTGCGATTTTAATGTACTGAGTATCTTCCTGTATTCCGGTGTGGAAGTGGTATGATATGCCAATGAAAAATCTTCTTTGGTGGAAAAACTGGTGATGGAACGTTGAACAGGGAAACTATCGATTTTTATTTTAGACCTGAATTCATAATCTCTTTGTACCGTATCTGTTTTATAATCGGTACCGGTAAATGCAAAACCCTTTTTAGCGATATAGCTTTCCGCTTTTTGTTTGCCCGCTGCGGCAAGATCAGCAACATCCAGCACGGCATTATCCTGCGCTGTGGAGCGGAGACTGTATGAGAGTAAGCAAATAAATAGTAGCAGTCTTTTCAAAACAAAACTGGTTTAAGCGTATAGCTTCAGTATTAACTGAACTTGTTTAGTACTACATGTGTTTTATGGAGGCAATCTTCAGTGGGGGGTACGAAATTTAACCTGGCTGCGGCTAATATTTGTATGACGAAAATAGGCAATTCTTCAACAACCACATAGTTTTCCGTCAAGTAATTTTTGCGCTAAATGTAATAACCGCTTATCCGTTTAATACTGAAAATATATTTCTGTAGCGCCATATCCAAATTGTGGATGGTATTGGTTTACAAATGATTTCACTTCTTTTTTAAGGCGAAGCAGGTCATGAATTTCATCCCTGAGCTTACCCGTGCCCACTCCATGAATGATGGTCAACGCCGGTTGACGGTGGGCAATAGCCAGGTCGTAATACTTTTCAAAGGTTTTTAACTGCAGCGTAAGTATTTCAAAATTGCTGAGTTGTTTCCAGTTATCGGTTAGTTTTTCTATATGCAGGTCCACCACCGTTCTTGGCGTTTCCAGGTGTTCCCTTACCCTGGATGCATCGTACACCCTGTAGCCTGCATTGCCCAGCTTACTCAGGTCTACTTTTTCCTCTTCTTCCTTATCGGGATAAGTATCAAATAATTTATACCCAAACGTGGCTTCATTTTTCAATTGAATTTCTTCTATCTTTTTAAAGATTTGTTTGCCCTTTAATTTTAATGATACTTCGTAGTAAGGCGCTTTCTTTTTATCAGGATCTTTTAATGCAAATTCAAAATCAAAACGGGGACTGTCGCTCAAATCTTCAAAATCTACATCGTGCACATAAAAATCAGAACCCGGTTCAATGGTATTTTTTAACTGAAAGGCACTTCTGCCGCCAACCATTAAATCGTACGTGAAAGTGAATGCAGTATTGGTGTGATTAAGCAGGTGAATTTTAAAACGCTCCACCACATCATCATCAAAAACATCTTTGCTGAATATGGGGAGAAAGGTTAATATCACGCCTTCGCCTTCCTTTGGTTGCGCTACGGCCTTTTCCCTGCGCACCTGGTCGATATACACTTTCTTTTTTTCAGGCGCCTTTTTTTGCGTAAACATTTTAAAATAGGGAAAATCAATTTGATCGTTATAGGCAGGGAAACGCACGCCACGCACTTCCACCATTACCATGTTTTCGTTCAGTATCTCCACCACTTTACCATCTTCATTGGTAAGGAGCACCACAATATTATCGCCAACTTCGTATTTCATCATACAAAAATACGGAAGCTTTGGGCTTCCGTATCAAAGTCATGTGTATTAGTTCGTGATCAAGAAGGATTATTAGCAAGGCGGCTTTTCTTGTATCCATATAAAAAATACACCACTAAACCAATGGCTAACCAACTCAGGAACCAGGCCCAGTTGCTTTTTGTCATGCCGGTAAGCAGGTACATACATGTTATAAGACCCATCAACGGAATAAGTGAATATTTTTTTATGAAAGCCAATACACTTAGTGCGATAGCGCTTAACCAGAAAATGATTAGTGATAAATTGGGTGTAGCGGCATCCATAAAAGTAATTTTTCCACTTACATAGTCAGGATTATTGCTGAAGTCAAAATTAAACATTCCGGCAAAATAACCTTTATACAATACAGCTGCCAATACAAAAGAGATGAGCACAATTAATGGAAAAATAAATTGCCCATTTACATAAGGAATCTGGAATCTTCCTGCCTGTTTTTCTTTACGGGGAATGAGCAACACACCACCGCACACTAAAACGAAGGCAAATAAAGTAGCGATGCTGGTAAAGTCCAACACAAAAGTTTTATCAGTAAATAAGATAGGCACGCCCACCACCAAACCGGTAACAATGGTAGAGAATGATGGCGTCTTAAATTTAGGATGAATTTTTTGGAACACCGGCGGTATCAATCCGTCGCGGCTCATGCTCATCCAGATGCGGGGCTGACCCATCTGGAATACTAATAAAACACTCGTCATAGCCACTACGGCTGCAATAGATACGAAGAACTGCATCCAGCCTACATTGAGATTATCTTTCTCAAATATAAATGCCAGCGGGTCTCCCACGCCATCAAATTTCCTGTAGTTTACTGCACCGGTTAATACTAATGTAAGCAGAATATACACGATGGTGCAAATCACTAACGACAATATCATTCCCCTTGGTAAATCACGCTGTGGATTTTTACTTTCCTCTGCCAGTACACTCACTGCATCAAAACCAATATAAGCAAAGAACACCCCGCTTACCGCAGCCATTACTCCGCCAAAACCATTGGGCATAAAACTTTTTACACCGGCATCGTTTTCGGGTAACCAGTTATGTGTGGTGCCGCTGGAAAACACCATATAGCCGCCCACAACGATGATCATCGCCACTACAAACAACTTCAGTATTACCATGATATTGCTGAAGTTGCGGCTTTCCTTCACCCCGCGGAAAACTAAATATGTTATGAGTAAGTTGATAACGATGGCAGGAATATCCAAAATCATTTTAACACCCGCAATTACCGGTGCGTTATTCCATGCATAAAGAATTTCAGGGTCTTTACTTCCGTCAGCAATCGCATGTTTAACTTCTGAATAACTGTTGCTGAAATAATCAGGCACATGCAGGTTAATATGCATTGTGTCGCCCAATTTATCGAGGAACGAAGTAAAATAATCACTCCAGCTGAATGCTACATAAATATTGCCGATGGAGTATTCCATGATCAATGCCCAACCAATGATCCACGCAAATAATTCACCAAAGCTGGCGTATGCATAAGTGTATGCACTGCCTGCAACAGGAATACGGCTGGCAAATTCACTATAACAAAATGCAGTGAAACCGCAGGCCACCGCGGTAATAATAAACAAAATCACCACGCCGGGGCCGCCATGAAATACTGCACCGCCTAAACTGCTGAAGCTGCCTGCGCCCAATATAGCGGCAATTCCAAAAAAGGTCAGATCCCGCAGGGTGAGTACTCTTTTTAAGCCACCACCTCCATGCGGATCATCACTTCCTTCAGCAAGAATATTTTCAATTTTTTTTGTGCGGAATAAAGAATTGCTCATGCAGTTTTAGTTTGATGGTTTATTCAACAAAATAATTAATAATATTGAGATGGAAAATAAAATTTGACAGATGCACACCGTTGAATGGTATAGTGAAAAAATTATCGAAAAGTTGAGTATAGATTTAAGGTTACGAAATCTTGAAGGAAGGAAATATATTTTCAAATGCAATGATGAAACAGGATATGTAACTTATAACGACGCTGATTTTGATCCGCATTATAAAACCATCGTTGGTTATGGACGGTTCAGGGATATTGAATTGATCATAAGAAGTGAAACTTATCAATCAGTAAAGTCGTTGGTAATATACAATAAAGATCAAAGTGAGCAGATTGGAATTTTGAGCCCTGTTTTTATATACCGGAACATGAAACTAAAAACTTACATCAAATTAAAAGAACAATTTCAAGCGACCAATGGAAATGATATGGTATTCGATATTTATACCGGTAAAAGCAATACGATCATAAGTATTGCCGTAAATAAAATTGAAAAAAAAGGATGGTTCCAAAGCGTTGCTTTCAAAGAGATTCATGGTCATTTTACTTTACCAGAAAATCCCAATTGGGAATTTGTAATTACAATGTTTTTTGCCCTGCACGACCGCCTGCAATTGTACCGTAAATGGACTGATTAACTTTGACGTGTCATCAAATAATCCGCCAGCTCCTTCAAGGGTTGTTTGCGTGCAGAAACCACCGGCGTATCTTCCAAATGCTGCATGGCCTTTTGATAGTACTGTTCCTGCAATTGTGTTGCCCATTCATCTACTTTGCAACGTTTAAAAATATGGAGCACTTCCTGTACTTTATTGGCAGGATTTGACTGAAGTAATTGCTGCAGCACTTTTTTATCTTCTGCAGATGCAGTTTGTAATGCCTGTATCAACAAAAATGTTTTTTTGTTCGCAAGAATATCACCGCCCACCTGTTTACCAAATTTTTCAGGGTCGCCAAATGCATCTAAATAATCATCCTGCACCTGGAAGGCGATGCCCAAATTTTTTCCCATTTCGTACAAATGATTCTGGCTTCCCTCACCCGCTCCGCCTAAAATGGCGCCCATCTTCATACTGGCTGCAACCAGCACGGAAGTTTTTAAAGCAATCATCTCCAGGTATTCTTCAAGGCTAACAGTTTCTCTGTGTTCAAAATCCATATCCAGTTGCTGGCCTTCGCATACTTCTGCTGCCGTGGTGTTAAACAACTGTAATACTTTATGCAGATGAGCAGCATCAACTTTATTCAGGTATTCATACGCTTTTACCAGCATTACATCACCGGCTAATAAAGCAGTGGATTCGCCATACTTCGTATGTACTGTTGCCATGCCACGGCGAACCGGGGCTTTATCCATAATATCATCGTGTATCAATGAAAAATTATGAAACAATTCTATGGCAGCCGCTGCGTAATATGCATCAGGGGTAATATCATCAAACAATTCATTGGCTAATAAAACACATACCGGGCGGATTCTTTTTCCCCCAATGCCCAAAATATATTGTGCCGGATCGTACAATGTTTTAGTGTGCTCCGGAAAATGACGGGTGGCAAATTTTTCTTCAAATATTTTAGATAACGCTGCGAATGAATGCATGAACTACTTTTTCTTTTTAGAAGCGGCCTTTTTTACTGCAGTTTTTTTTGTGACAGGTTTGGCTGTTTTAATATTGCCGGGCACCCATTGATAATCCAGCTGGCGCCTGCTTAAATTGGCAGCCATTACTTTTATGGTTACCTTGTCTCCCATCCGGAATTTTCTTTTGGTTCTTAAACCCACCAATGCATAATCAGCTTCATCCAGCCTGAAATCATCATACTCGCTCAAATCACGAACGGTAACCATGCCTTCGCATTTATGTAACACCGTTTCTACAAAAAAACCAAACGAAGCCACACCGCTGATAATACCTTCAAACTCCTCGCCCAGGTATTGCTGCATAAACTCCACCTGTTTGTATTTGTTGGATGCCCGTTCTGTTTCCATCGCCTTGCGTTCCCGCTCACTGCAATGGCGGCATTTCTCTTCCATCTTCCTGTCTGTTTTTACATGCTTGTCCAGGCATTCCTGTACAATGCGGTGCACCATCACATCCGGATAACGGCGTATGGGTGAAGTAAAATGGCAATAATGCTCAAACCCCAAACCATAGTGGCCAATATTTTCAGATGTGTACACGGCCTTTGCCATAGTGCGTATACCCAGTTGCTCCAGTACATGCTGCTCTGGTTTACCGTTTACCTCTTTCAGCATTTTATTGAAAGAGGCTGCAACAGCGGCTTCATCATGCAGATTGAAAATGTACCCGAATTTTTTGGCGAATGCCGCAAATGGTTTCAATTTTTCATCATCAGGCGTATCGTGTATGCGGTAGGGAAAGGGCACCGGTTGCTTGTTTACTTTTATCTTAGACACATATTCTGCCACCGTTCTGTTAGACAGCAGCATAAATTCTTCTATCAGCTGGTGTGCTTCCTTGCTTTCTTTTACAACAATGCCAATCGGCTTGGCGTGTTCGTCCAGTTGAAAACGCACTTCCTGCGATGAAAAATTGATGGCTCCATTTTTAAAACGCTGTTTACGGAAGCGTTGTGCCAGTTCATTCAGCAGTAAAATGGGTTTACTGTGCAGGCCTTCTTTTTTTTCAATAATGTCCTGCACTTCTTCATAAGTAAAGCGATGGTTGCTGTGAATAACGGTTCGTCCGATCCAGCTGTGCTTAATCTCTCCCTTCTGGTTGATATGAAAAATGGTGGAGAAGGTATATTTATCTTCATGCGGTCGCAGCGAACATAATTCGTTTGAAATTCTTTCGGGTAACATCGGGTTTACACGATCGGGTAAATATACACTGGTTGCCCTTTCATAAGCGGCTTCATCCAGCACTGAACCGGGCTGTACAAAATGACTTACATCGGCAATATGTACACCAATTTCATACACGCCTTCTTCTGCCCCATTGCGTATAGAAATAGCATCATCAAAATCTTTGGCATCCACAGGATCGATGGTAAACGTGAGAATGTCCCTGCAGTCCCGGCGTTTCTTTAATTCTGCCGCTGTAATTTCTTCAGAAAGGCGGTGTGCATTTTCCATCACTTCCTCACTGAAGCCAATCGGGAAACCGGCATCAATCAGCAATTCTTTCATGGCAAGATCATTCAGGTCATCTGCTTGCAATACCGTTACAATTTCACCTTCAGGTTTACGGTCGTCCTTGTCCCATTTCACTAAGCGGGCCACCACGCGGTCTTTATCAACAGCACCGTTGATTTTATCTGCCGGAATAAAAAAATCAGGGATTGGCTTTTCTGAATCAGGTTCAAAAAAAGCCACAGTTTTATTCAGGTGCAGGTTGCCAATAAATTCTGTTTGCTTTCTTTCCAGTACTTCAACAATTTTTCCTTCAATACGTTTGCCGGGCATTACGTGTTTGGAAAATTGTACTTTAACAGTATCGCCATGTAAAGCCCGGTTAAAATCATTGGGTTTTACCAAAATATCTTTCTCCATACCTTCCACCATTACAAAACCAAGTCCCCCACGGGAAATATCCAGTTTACCAGTTGCTGTATTGATAGAAGAGGAATGTTTGGATGCTTTTTTCTTACTCATAAAATGCTTCGTGCTGTCATGTTGCTTCATCATAACCATTTCAATATTGAAATGTTGCAGATGATGATTTGATGATCAATGAATACATAGCAGTTATGCAATCATTATATTATAGTTCTGCATAATTTTACTGCAATGTAGCAACAAATTGCTACATTCGAACAAATGGGTACAGTATTGCAACCAGTTCCTTCATCTCCGCAACGCATCATTACAAGAACGATCTGGATTCTTTCGCTGGTAAGTATGTTTACCGATGTTGCCAGTGAAATGTTATATCCCGTTATGCCATTATTTCTTAAACAGATTGGCTTTACCGTTATTTTCATTGGTGTGCTGGAAGGTATTGCAGAAGCTGTTGCAGGTTTAAGCAAACCTTACTTTGGTAAATGGAGCGACACGTTAGGTAAACGTTTGCCCTTTGTACAATTGGGTTACGGTTTAAGTGCCATCAGCAAACCTTTAATGGCAATTTTTATTTATCCGTTATGGATATTTTTTGCACGCACGCTGGACAGGCTTGGCAAAGGTATACGCACCGGTGCAAGGGATGCACTGCTGAGCGATGCATCTGCACCCGCCACCAAGGCCACTGTATTCGGTTTTCACCGCAGTATGGATACACTGGGCGCAGTATTTGGGCCTGCCATTGCGCTTTGGTATTTGTATTATCATCCGCTGCAGTACCGCACATTATTTATCATAGCATTGATACCCGGTGTGCTGGCAATAGTTTGTACGGCATTGATAAAAGAGAAAAAGAAAGTAATAACCAATAGCACATCCAGACCGCGTTTGTTTGCATTCCTTTCCTATTGGAAGAAAAGCAGCCCGCGATATAAAAAACTGGTTATTGGGTTAATTGCATTTGCATTATTCAACAGCAGCGATGTTTTTTTATTGCTGAAGATCAAAGAAACCGGCATCAGCGATACTGCAGTGATTGGCGTATATATTTTTTACAACCTGGTGTTTGCCCTGCTGGCCTACCCTGCCGGTATTGTGGCAGATAAATTAGGAATAAAAAAAATATTCCTGCTGGGTTTATTTGTATTTGCGTTGGTATATGCCGGGTTCGCCTTTTGCCACAGCCTGGTTTTATTTATGCTGCTTTTTGCATTGTATGGATTTTACGCTGCTGCAACAGATGGTATTTCAAAAGCATGGATCAGCAGTATTGCAGCGCAGTCCGATACTGCAACCGCCATCGGAACATTTACAGGCTTGCAAAGTTTGGCCGCATTGCTCGCCAGCAGTATTTGTGGTGTATTATGGTATACATTTGGAGGAACGGTAACCTTTTTAATTACAGCTGCAGTAACATTGCTTGTCATTCTTTATTTATCCACGTATAAAAATATTGAAATACAAAGCAGGGGATAATCTTATAATGTTTACCTAATTTTAAAGAAAAATTATGCCTTCATACGATACTTTAACCGATGCATTAAATGATCTTAAGCAAAGAGGATTCACCATTGACTTCAATATTGCATTTGATAAACTGGTTTGCACCAGCAATACAACCGTATTAAATCCGAATGAGTTTGAAATAGTGGAGGTTTACCGCTTTGAGGGCAATACTAACCCCGCTGATGAAGAAGTGGTGTATGCCATTGCCGCAAAAGAGGGCGACCGTAAAGGAACACTCATCAGTGCATTTGGTATATATGCAGCAGATATTTCTACGGAATTACTGAAAAAACTAACGATACATCATTAAGGATAACCTGCATTCAAATAACTAAAACCATTGCTTATGCCAGCTGACTTCAACCGTAGAAATTTTATTAAAACTTCAGCACTCACAGGTGCAGCATTAACACTAAACGAAACCATCAGGGCCTTTGCCCCTGTAAAAAAAGACAAAGTCAGAATTGGAATTATTGGTACGGGCTTGCGCTCCCACGAACACATGGGCAATTTTTTACAGCGGGATGATGTCGCCATCACCGCCATTGCCGACCCCCAACAGCGCAGTATAGACGAAGCTTTAAAAGTCTTCAAACAATATAACCGTCCGGAGCCTGCCATTTATAAAAATGGCGATCATGACTATAAAAATTTATTAAAGCGGGATGATGTGGATGCCGTGATGATCTGCAGCCCCTGGCAATGGCACAGCATACAGGCCATTGACGCCATGAATGCCGGAAAAATTGCCGGCGTGGAAGTTTGCGGCGCTATAAAACTGCAGGAATGCTGGGATGTGGTGAACACCTGCGAAAAAACAAAAGTACCAATGATGATGATGGAAAATGTTTGCTACCGCCGCGATATTATGGCGGTGCTGAACATGGTGCGCCAGGGTTTGTTTGGTGAATTACTGCACGCACAGGGCGGTTATGAGCATGACCTGCGTGGTGTATTATTCAATGATGGCGTTACACCTTATGACAGCGGTGTGGAGTTTGGCAAAAACGCTTACAGCGAAGCACAATGGCGTACAGAACATAACAGAACCCGCAATGGGGAACTTTATCCCACGCATGGTTTAGGGCCGGTGGCAGTTATGCTGAATGTGAATAAAGGCAACCGATTAACCAGGCTTTCATCAATTGCCACTAAAGCAAGAGGGTTACATAAATATATAGTGGAGCACCCCAAAGGTGGCCCCAACCATCCTAATGCAAAAGTGACTTTTAAATGTGGTGATATTGTAAATACACAAATACAGTGTGCAAATGGCGAAACGATACTATTAACGCACGACGTTTCCTCACCCCGGCCTTATAATTTAGGTTTTCGGGTACAGGGTACCGAAGGGTTGTGGCAGGATTTCGGCAGTGGCGGTTTGAAACAGGGCCACATCTATTTTCAAAAACAAATGAACCACAGCCACCGCTGGGATGATACAGAAAAATGGCTGACCGATTATGACCACCCGCTCTGGAAAAAATATGGAACCAGTGCAGAAGGCGCAGGACATGGTGGTATGGATTTTTTTGTAGACCATGCTTTTATTGAATGCATCAAACGCGGTACTGAGTTTCCATTGGATGTGTATGATTACGCAACCTGGTACAGCATAACACCACTGAGCGAAAAATCTATTATGGAAGGCGGGCAGGTACAGGATATACCGGATTTTACCCGTGGAAAATGGAAAACGAAGAAACAAATCTTTGCATTGAACGATGACTATTAAATCAACAGCAACCACTCAAACTAAAACACTCATTCAATATTCGGTATGATTAACAGAAGAAAATTCCTGCATTTATCTGCACTCACAGCACCATTGCTTGCTGTAAAAAAATCATTTGCGTCGGGCATGGAAGCCAGTACCAAACCCATTGTAGTATCTACCTGGAAATCTGGTTTGCCCGTAAATGAAGCGGCCTGGAAAATATTGTCAGCCAATGGCAGGGCACTCGACGCAGTGGAAGCCGGCGCCCGTTATATGGAAGATACCATTGATTGCTGTGTGGGGCTGGGCGGTTATCCAGACAGGGACGGCATTGTAACGCTCGACAGTTGCATTATGGATGAACATGCCAACTGCGGTGCAGTAGCCGGCATTGAAAGAATAAAGCACCCTGTATCTGTTGCAAGAAAAGTAATGGAACTTACACCACATGTAATTTTGGTGGGTGCCGGGGCACAGGAGTTTGCAGTACAAAATGGTTTTCCGCTGGAAAGCGGTGAACTTTCTGAAAGTGCCAAAAAAGCCTATGCAGACTGGTTAAAGAAAAGCGAATACAAACCGGTTATTAATATTGAAAATGGAAAAGGGAATGGCCCCTTTGCGCCACAGTTTTTTGATGACGGCAGCCCCAACCACGACACGATGGGCCTTGTGGCATTAGATGCATCAGGCAATTTAAGTGGTGCGGTTACTACCAGCGGTATGGCTTTTAAAGTGCATGGCCGCGTGGGTGATTCGCCTATCATTGGTGCCGGCTTATACGTAGATAATGAAGTGGGCGCTGCCACCAGCAGCGGTTTGGGGGAAGAAGTCATCCGCATCTGCGGTACGCACCTGGTAGTGGAATTCATGCGCCAGGGTTACAGCCCTGAAAATGCCTGTAAAAAAGCTGTGGAAAGAATTGTTAAAAGAGATCCGGTTAAGGCAAAAACATTACAGGTAGGCTTTCTGGCGCTCAACAAAAAAGGCCAGCACGGTGCATATGCTGTACAAAAGGGATTTGAATATTCCATTAAAAGCGGATCGGAAACCACAACTTATGCATCTAAATTCTTAATTTAGTATATCCATAATTGTTATACTATTCTGAACGGTTCTATCAACCATGAAACACGAACTGGAAATCATCGCTTTTAATATTGAAAGTTGCCGCATTGCCCAGGCCAATGGAGCAACAAGAATTGAATTATGTGTGGACCCATCCGATGGTGGTACTACTCCTTCTTATGGTTACATTGAAGCGGCAAGGGCGGCATTACATATCCAGTTGTATTGTATGATCAGGCCAAGGGGTGGTGATTTTTTTTATGATGACCATGATTTCGCCATCATGCAATCTGATGTGCGGATGGCCAAAAAACTGGGCTGCGATGGTGTGGTGATTGGATTATTACACCGTAACGGTACTGTTGATGTTGCCCGCAGCAAAAAATTGGTGGAACTGGCTTACCCTATGAGCGTAACCTTTCAAAGAGCTTTTGACAGGGTGAAAGATCCTTTTAGTGCACTGGAAGACGTGATCAGTACCGGGTGCGACCGCATTCTTACCAGTGGATTGGAGCCCAACTGCCTTGATGGTGCACCATTGATTGCACAATTAATTCAGCAGGCTGATAGCCGCATCAGCATCATGCCCGGCAGCGGCCTCCGTTCAGCCAATGTTTTAGACGTAGCAAAAATTACCGGCGCAACAGCATTTCATACTTCTGCCCGCATTTTTATTGATACCCGTATGGAATACGTTTCTCCCCAAATGAATGAAGACCTTAAAAGCGTCATGGTAGACGGCGATGAAGTAAAAAAGCTCTCCAGTATACTGCAACAATACCAACCTGCCGGTTGATTTTTTCTTTCCCTGCAACGTTTTTGTTAAAAAATATGCCTTCCCGGTAAACAAAGCGGTTACTTCCGGCCTCTTTTGGTATGAATACCATTAAGACCGTGTAACTTTAATCCGGATGCAATTCAGGCCATCAGCTATAATCATCATTTCAATTATTTGCAGTTGCATTGCTGCTCTGCCGGCACATGCACAGGCCGTTCATGGCAGTAACGACACGCTTACTGTTGGGGCAGTGGTATACAATGGCGATACAATAGAAGCAAAAACCCTGCTGCAGGTAGATGTGCTGGGCTATATCACCGCGGCGCAGCGTGCAAGGCGTGCAGAATGGACCCGTTTAAGAAATGCTGTATATGTAACCTATCCGTATGCACGCAGGGCAGGTGCAGTACTGAATGACATCAATCGAAAACTGGTGGGTGTTGCCAATGAAGCTGACCGCAAGAAATATATTCAATCGCGGGAAAAAGACCTCCGTAAAGAATTCACCACACCGCTTACCAATCTTTCCGTATACCAGGGCAAAGTATTAATGAAACTCATCAACCGCGAAACAGGTAACAACTGTTACGAAATCATTAAAGAATATAAAGGCGGACTGGTGGCCAGGGTGTATCAAACAGTAGCTTTTTTCTTTGACAGTAATTTGAAGCAACCTTACGATGCCACCGGCGATGATGCCGAAATGGAAAAAATTGTACAGGAAGTACAGCGGATGTATGGGTATTAGGTTGAAAGTTGATGGTTCATAGTTGATAGTCCATGGTTTTAGCAATTGACTATTGACCATTCACCATCCCCCTCCCAAAAATTTACATATCTACAACAAACTGGTTAATAATACTACTGGAAAGCTCCGCAAAAAACCGTAGCTTGCGGGCTGAAATTTTATCATAAAGAATGAAGCTTGACCTTTTAGCCTTTGGTGTACACCCGGATGATGTGGAATTGAGCTGTGCCGGCGTTTTATTGGTGGAAAAAAAGAACGGCAAAAAAACCGGTATTGTGGATTTAACACGCGGTGAACTAGGCACCAGGGGCACGGCCGAAACCAGGAAAACCGAAGCAGCGGCCGCAGCAAAAATTCTGGAAGTGGATGTAAGGGGAAACCTCGGTATGGCAGATGGCTTCTTTCAGAACGATGAAATTCACCAAAAGCAAATCATTACAGTTCTTCGAAAATACCAGCCCGAAATCATTTTGTGTAATGCGCCCTCTGACCGCCATCCCGATCACGGGCGTTCAGCCAAACTGGTATCGGATGCTGCATTTCTTTCCGGCTTAAAAAAAATCGAAACCTTCGATAATGGAAATGTACAGGAAGCATGGCGCCCCAAATATGTATTCCATTATATACAGGACCGTTTTTTGCAGCCCGATTTTGTAATGGATATTACAGCTGTGTTTGACCAAAAACTGGAAGCCATCAAAGCTTATGGCACACAGTTTCATGCACAGCAGCCTGCGGATAATACGTCCAGCAACGAACCACAAACCTACATTTCCACACCTGACTTTTTAGACAGTGTGATTTACAGGCATAAATGGTTTGGCAAAATGATCGGCGTAAAATATGCCGAAGGATTTATAACAGAAAAAATGATTGGCTTCAACAATTTTGATGCCTTCATTCAACACATTACTTAACCTGTCTATTTCAATACGATGACTACCCCAAAATTTTTGAACGTATCAAAATCCAGTTTCCACCAGGAGTTAAAGAAAAGAGTGAACGATTACTTTAACCAGGCCGATAAGGCCGCAACTGGTAACATCAGCCTGTATTTTAAAGCTGCACTGTTCTGGTCTTCCTACATCTTTTTGTACATCCACGTGGTATTTTTTACACCACCCGTTTGGCTGGCCATACCGGAATGTTTTTTAATGGGTGGCTTAACAGCAGCCATTGGGTTTAATGTGATGCACGATGGATGCCACGGCAGTTTCAGCAAAAGAAAATTCTGGAATAAAATGGCCGCTTTTTCAGTAAATGCGTTAGGCGCCAGCGCAATAATGTGGAACAACAAACACAATATTGTACACCACACCTACACCAATATTGATGGTGTTGATGATGATATCGAGATCAAACCCATGCTGCGTATGTGTAAAACGCAAAAAAAATATTTCATACACAAATACCAGCATATTTATGCCTGGTTGCTGTATACGCAGTTGCTGATTGTATGGATATTTGCAGCAGACTATAACCGTTATTTTACCCGCAAGGTTGGTATAGTGCCCATTAAAAAAATGAGTGTGCTGGAGCATATCGCTTTCTGGGTCGCCAAACTGGGTTACATTTTTATGATGATTGTATTGCCCATCATTCTTTTAGGATTTGTGGAATGGTTACTGGGTTTTTTAATGATCACCATGACTGCAGGACTAATCCTCAGCATTGTCTTTCAACTGGCACATACAGTGGAAGAAACCACTTTCCCTGTTGAAACAGGCGGTAAAATAGAAAACGAATGGGCGATACACCAGGTACAAACCACAGCTAATTTTGCCACCCGCAATAAACTGATCAGCTGGTTGATTGGTGGTTTGAATTTCCAGATAGAACATCACCTGTTTCCAAAAATATCACACGTACATTATCCCGCTATCAGCAAGATCATAAAAGAAGTTTGCCAGGAATATGGCATCCGTTACATTGAATTCAGGAAGATGCGCCATGCGCTCGTTTCGCATACCATGCACCTGAAAAGAATGGGCAGGGTATAGTACGAATAACACGCTGTTAACTTTTTTAATGATAAACGGGTACTAAAAACCCGTTTTTTTGTTTTCATAACTTTACTGTTAAAACCTAAAAACAATGAAAAAACAAACCTGGCATGAACAGCACGAATCCTCTCTTTCAATGGGCGACAGAATTGCGGATGCCGTAGCCAACGGTATGGGCTCATGGAATTTCATCATCTGGCAAAGCATTTTTGTTGCCATCTGGATGATCCTTAATGTAGTGGGCTTTGTTCGTCATTGGGACGCCTACCCTTTCATTTTACTCAACCTGATCTTTTCCACGCAGGCCGCTTATGCAGCGCCCATCATCATGATGGCACAAAACCGCCAGTCGGACCGCGACCGGCTGCAGGCTCAGAACGATTATGATACCAACATCAAAGCCAAACAGGAAATTGAAGCCCTGCAAACACAGTTAAGCAAAATTGAAAATGATAAGCTGGAAAAAATTATGCTGTTGCTGGAGGAAATGAAAAATAATAAAGCATAACAATGCTTCGCAACTGTTCGTTGAAGTGAACAGATTAAAGCCCGATTCCTTAAATTTGCTGAATATACCTTTTTAAGATGAGCGAAGAAAAGAGTTTACATTTTCTGGAAGAAATAATAGAAGATGATCTGAAGGCTGGTAAATACCAATCTATCCTTACCCGTTTTCCACCAGAGCCTAATGGCTATCTGCACATCGGCCATGCCAAATCCATTTGCCTGAATTTTGGTTTGGGCATCAAATATGGCGGCAAAACCAATTTGCGTTTTGATGATACCAACCCGGTGACAGAAGAAACCGAATACGTGGAAAGCATTAAAGATGACATCCGCTGGTTGGGTTTTGAATGGGCGAATGAATTTTATGCGTCTGATTATTTCAGTAACCTGTATGAATATGCCCTTGTACTCATCAAAAAAGGTTTGGCTTATGTAGATGATTTAACTTCTGAAGAAATAGCACATTTAAAAGGAACCCCCACTGAACCTGGTAAAGACAGTCCTTACCGCAACAGAAGCGTGGAGGAAAATCTTACGCTGTTTACAGCCATGAAAGAAGGTAAGTATAAGGATGGCGAAAAAGTATTACGTGCCAAAATAAATATGGCGCATGTAAATATGCTGATGCGGGATCCTATTATTTACCGCATTAAGCATGCACATCATCACCGCACCGGCGATGCCTGGTGCATTTACCCGATGTACGATTTTGCACATGGGCAAAGCGACAGCATTGAACACATCACCCACAGCATTTGCACATTAGAGTTTGTGCCGCACCGTGAGTTATATGACTGGTGTATTGAAAACCTGGAAATATTTCCATCGCATCAATACGAATTTGCCCGGTTGAACATGACGTACACGGTAATGAGCAAGCGGAAATTACTGCAACTGGTAAATGAAAATTTTGTGAGCGGCTGGGACGATCCCCGCATGCCCACACTCAGCGGCTTCAGAAGAAAAGGATACACGCCGGGCAGCATTCGTAATTTTTGTGATAAGATTGGCGTGGCCAAGCGTGAAAATATGATCGACATCAGCCTGCTGGAATTTTGCCTGCGGGAAGAACTGAATGCATCTGCACTGCGGGTAATGGCCGTGCTGGAACCGGTAAAACTCATCATAGATAATTATGAAGCGGGTAAAACGGAGATCATGATCAGCGAGAACGGCCCTGATGAAAGTATGGGCACCCGTGAAGTACCGTTCAGTAAAGAACTGTGGATAGAAAAAGAAGACTTCATGGAAGTACCGGTGAAGAAATGGTTTCGCCTTGCGCCGGGTGCAATGGTGCGCTTAAAAAGTGCTTACATTGTAAAATGCGAAAGCTTTGATAAAGATGCTGCGGGCCATATTACTGCCATACATTGTACCTATTTACCCGAAAGCCGCAGCGGTGCCGATACCAGTGGCATTCATGTAAAAGGGACTATTCATTGGGTAAGTGCAGCACATGCGGTGAATGCAGAAGTAAGATTGTACGACCGTTTGTTTAAATCAGAAAATCCTGCTGCGGAAGAAGGTGATTTTAAAGAGCACATCAATCCTGATTCACTGCATATAATCACCGATGCCAAACTGGAACCATCGCTCACTACTGCAACACCGGATCACCGTTACCAATTCCTTCGTAAAGGATATTTTTGTGTAGATAAAGACAGTACTGCCGATAAACCGGTGTTCAACCGCACCGTTACTTTAAAAGATACCTGGGTGAAAGAAGCCAAACGCTATTAGCATTGATTGATGCGGCAATGATCTCAAAAATAATTGGAAAAAGTTTTTTGCTCCTGTTTGCAACGGGAGCATTTTTATTTAGCATCAGCTTCTTCTTGCGGCGGTTTCACTTTTGTTTTCTGAAAAACAGAAGCGATCAGGATCAGCAATGTTGCAGCAAGCATTAAAAAAATGCCGGGCTTTTTTTCGGGGCAATACGCATTGTAGCAGGATATAAATAAGGTATACGTTTTTATCGCGTAAGCGAAGGTGAAAGCCGCCAGGAAAAGGTTGACCATTTTTGCTGTTGTGCTGCGTACCACTAACAACACCAGTGAAATTATGGCAACACCTTCTAAGTAATAACCCGGCCTTCCATAATTGTTTTTAAAAGAATAAAAACCTGTAAAAGTCCGCTCTGCTTCGCTGGGTATATTACTGTCAGCAAAATAAGCCCAGGGCATAAAACAGGCTATCATCAGCAAGATACATGCTGCTACGCCCAACCAGGTTAATGCACTCAATTTCATAACAGGAATGAATTAAAATCGCCCCGGGTTTACGGGGCGATTGTTGTTGGAGGTCCCTAGCGGATTCGAACCGCTGTACGAGCTTTTGCAGAGCTCTGCCTAACCACTCGGCCAAAGGACCAATTTTCAAATACTAAAAAAACAATGCATCTCGGTAACTGGTAATCAATCCACTGATAAACGTCACTTTTTTAGTGTTGCAAAAATAGGGTATTTTTAGGCAAAATTATGCTGACTGTGCAAACAGTTATCAAAAAAAATATTATGAGTCAGATTGCTCCATCAGAATTAATTATCAACAGCCGCGGCGCTGTTTATCATCTCGATTGCAGGCCCGAAGAAATTGCATCCACCATTATTACTGTTGGCGATCCCGACCGTGTTGAAGCAGTGAGTAAACATTTCGATTCAGTAGAAGTAAAAAACCAACATCGTGAATTTGTAACCCACACCGGGTGGCTGAATAAAAAAAGAATTTCTGTAGTAAGCACCGGTATTGGTACCGATAATATTGATATTGTGCTGAACGAACTGGATGCATTGGTGAACATTGATTTTGATACAAGAACCATAAAAGAGAAACTCACCGCTTTAAACATCATCCGCCTGGGCACGTCTGGTTCATTACAACTGGATATTCCGGTAGACAGTTTTGTGGTAAGCACACATGGTTTGGGTATTGATAACCTGCTGAACTTCTACCGGCAAAATAATAATGAAGAAGAAAAAGAACTGGTGCAGTCGTTCATCACCCAAACGCAACTGCATAATAATTTTGCCCATCCGTGTATTGCCGGTGCAGGCGCATCGCTCATTAAACATTTTGTTGAAGGTTTTCATCATGGCATTACGGTAACCTGCCCCGGTTTTTATGGCCCGCAGGGAAGAGTATTGCGTTTAGGCCTGGCCAACCCGGCATTAATAGATAATCTTACCCAATTTAATTTTGGTGCCTACCGAATCACTAACTTTGAGATGGAAACCGCCGCTATCTATGGTTTGGGTAAACTGCTGGGGCATCATTGCCTTTCCATCAGTGCCATTGTGGCCAACCGCATTGCAAAAGAGTTCAGCAAAGACGGTGCAGCTACAGTGGAAAACCTGATTCAGCAGGCTTTACAAATAATTTCAACCCACATTCTGTAATGAAAATAGCCTTTTTTAAATACCAGGGCACAGGCAATGATTTTGTGATCCTGGATAACAGGGATAACCAATATTCCGGCATAACGGTAAAGCAGATTCACCATATTTGCAACCGCAGGTTTGGTATTGGTGCAGATGGATTAATGTTGCTGTGCAAAAAAGATGGATACGATTTTGACATGATTTATTATAATGCAGACGGCAACGAAAGCAGCATGTGCGGCAATGGTGGCCGCTGCCTGGTAAAATTTGCCTACCACAGGGGTATTCATAAAAACATGTATCATTTTACAGCAATAGATGGTGAACATTTTGCAGAAATTGATCCTAACGGTACCGTAAGGTTGAAAATGAAAGATGTTACTGAAGTGGATGAACATGCATCGTATGCCATATTAAATACCGGCTCGCCCCATTTTGTAAAATTTGCCACGCATGTAAAAGAGATAGATGTGGTGGAAACCGGCCGTGAGATCCGATACAGCAACGCTTTTAAAAAAGAAGGCATCAATGTAAATTTTGTAGAAACAGTAGATGAAGATGGCATTTATGTACGCACTTACGAACGGGGTGTGGAAGATGAAACCCTCAGTTGCGGAACCGGTGTTACTGCATCGGCATTAATGAGCGCTCACAATGAAAAAGGGTTTAACCGGGTGGAAGTACATACACCCGGTGGCCATTTAAGTGTTGAATTTGAAAAAATGAATGAAGCCCATTTTGAAAACATCTGGCTTTGCGGCCCCGCAGACTTTGTTTACCAGGGCGAAATTGAAGTGGCAGACTGATTATTAAACCTTAACCGGCAGCCCCGCTGCAATAACCCATGATCCAGTATTTTAAAATTGTAGATCAGCAAACGCTGGAAATTGATAAACCTGAAACCGATGCATGGGTAAACGTGTTGCCACCATTAAAGCAGGAAGAGTTTTCTGAACTCAGTGAATCCCTGCATATTCCGCTCGACTTCCTGAAAGATTCTTTGGATATTGATGAGAGAAGCCGTTATGAAATTGATGATACCGTAAAACTGGTGGTGATCAAAACACCCACTGAAAATAATTCTTTCAACGAAAGTGATGCGTATTACATCACCATCCCTATCTGTATCATCTTAACCCATAACCAGATCGTTACCGTAAATTCATTTGAAAACGAAGCCATCAAAAAATTCCTGAACACTTTTCAAAAACGGCAACCGGATAAAAAGAATATGATGGTGCTGAAGATATTTGAAAAGATCACCACCAACTTCCAGGAATACCTGAAAGAGATCAACCAGCGCCGTAATTTACTGGAGCAAAAATTATACGACAGTAACCGCAATGCCGAATTACTGGAACTGGTACGCATACAAAAAAGCCTGGTGTATTTTATTACTGCTTTACGCAGCAATGAACTGCTGATGATGAAAATGTCACGCACCAATGTTTTGCAACTGAATGAAGAAGAGAAAGAATTTTTAGATGATTTAATTGTAGAAACCAGCCAGGCGTTGGAAATGGCCAACACGTATACTAACATTCTCAGCAGCTCATTAGATGCCTTTGCCAGCATCATCTCCAATAACCTGAACAATGTAATGAAGCGGCTGACTTCTATCACCATCATCTTGTCATTACCTGCTTTGGTTACGAGTATTTATGGCATGAACGTTCCCATACCGGGGCAAAACTGGCCCCACTCCTTTTATGTACCTTTGATTTTATCGCTGGCTATATCAGTCATCATCAGCGCTTATTTCATGAAGAAAAAATGGTTTTAAAGTACAGCTATGTTTAGTATAAGAGTTTACGGCATTCTTGTTAACGAACAGCAACAGGTTTTAGTAAGTGATGAATACATCCGCGGTATGTATATCACTAAATTTCCCGGCGGAGGACTGGAATTTGGAGAAGGCACAAGAGATTGCCTTAAAAGAGAATTTATGGAAGAAATGCAGTTGAATGTGGAAGTGGGCGAACACATTTACACTACCGACTATTTCCAGATGAGCGCTTTTGATAACAGCAAACAGATTATCTCCATTTATTATTTTGCCAAAGCACTGGAACCGATACAGGCGCCATTACGCACCACTCCATTTGATTTTGATGAACAGCAGATGCGGGTATACAATGAAACCGGCGAAACGGAAACCTTCCGTTTTATCAACTGGCATGAATTTTCAGGCGAAACTGTTACACTTCCCATTGATAAAATAGTTGCAAATTTGCTGAAACAAAAAGTTTAGCATGAATTACAACCATTTTTTTGACAACACCATCATCCTCGAAGATGAATTGGTGCGCCTTGAACCATTAGAAGAAAAACATTATGATGCTTTATTGCCTGTAGCCATGCACCCGCAGTTATGGTTGTACACCGGCGCAAAAGTGTATACCGAAGCAGATTATAAAAGGTATTTTGAAACGGCACTACAGGAAAGAAAAACAAAAAAATCTTACCCCTTCGTTTATTACCACAAACAGTTGCAGGAATATGTGGGCTGCACCCGTTATGCCAACATAGATTTTTCTAATAAAAAACTGGAAATTGGGTGGACATGGCTTCACCCCAAATTACACGGCAGCGGTTTCAACCGCCACTGCAAATACCTGCTGCTCTCCTATGGTTTTGATGTACTGCAACTGAACCGCGTGGAATTAAAAACCAGTCACCTGAACCTCATCTCACAAAAAGCCATGAAAAATATTGGCGCTGTTGAAGAAGGCCGCCTGCGCCGTTTCAGCATAAATGAAGACGGATTGGTACGGGATGCCATTTACTTCAGTTTCATTGCAGAAGAATGGAATGAAACGAAGCAAAAATTCTTTAAAGAATTTATGAATTCTTAAATCCATTTATTAGTTTTAAATGTAAGTACGCCTGTTACAGCAGTAACTGGGTCCTGTTTCCCCTTGCAAGCTATATTGTTTTTCCTTTGGATAAGCAGGCATCCTGTTTTTATCACTCAGAATTAAAACCAGGGAAATGATTAATCTTTTTTAAACTTTATACCATGAGCAATCAAACTTCTCCAAACACGCCGGCGCATATCATGCAAATTGGTATGGGCTTCTGGGCGTCTAAAACATTGTTAGCAGCAGTTAAATTCAAACTGTTTACACATCTGTCAGGAACAAAAAAATCTGCCGCCGAAATAAAAAGTATGTTACAATTGCAAACAACAGACCGGCATGTGTATGACTGGCTGGATGCTTTAGTATCACTCGGTTTGCTGCAACGCGATGGTGTGCTCGAAAACGGGCTGTATTACAATGCCCCGGATACAGAACTTTTCCTGGATACCAATAAACCTTCATACATCGGTGGCATTTTAGAAATGGGCAATAACCGTTTGTACAGGTATTGGGCAGACCTGGAAGAGGCATTGCTTACCGGTTTACCACAAAATGAATCGAAACACAGCAGTAATATGAATTTCTTTACTGAGCTGTATAAAGATCAAGATAAACTGGAAGAGTTTATGCATGCCATGCAGGGTATTCAAACCGGTAATTTTATGACGCTGGCACAGCAGTTTAACTTCAGCAATTATAAGACGATGGCAGATGTTGGTGGCGCAGATGGCTGGCTCAGCATTATTGTAGCACAGCATCACCCCAATATACAGTGTACTACTTTTGATTTACCGCCGGTAGAACCATTGGCGAAAAAGAAGATTGCTCAATTTGGATTAACCAGCCGCATTACTGCAATCGGCGGAGACTTCTTCAACGAACCATTGCCTGCTGCAGACGTTATTACCATGGGTAATATTATTCACGGAATGGATGAAGAACATAAAAAAGCTATCATTAAAAAAGTGTATGATACATTACCTGAAAACGGTGTATTCATGACCATTGAAAATATTATTGACGACACCCGGAATAAAAACACCTTTGGCTTGCTGATGAGCCTGAATATGCTGATTGAAAACGGGCCGGCATTCGACTACACGGCTGCCGACTTTAACGCCTGGGCAATGGCAGCTGGTTTCAAAAAAACAGAATTTATTTCTCTTACAGGACCAACAAGCGCTGCTGTAGCCTATAAATAACCATATCGTATACACTAAATAAATTTACATGAAATTCATTCTTTCTATTTGCAGCTTACTGTTTCTGCTTTCGTGCAACAATTCCGCTGAAGCACCTGCTGCCAATGCGACATCAAACAGCAACGACGGCCTTTATAAAGAAGTGCAGACGGGAGGCATTCAAATCATTCCCATAGAAACACCGAAAGGCAAATTCAACATCTGGACCAAACGTGTGGGTAACAATCCTAAAATAAAAATATTATTGCTCAACGGCGGCCCCGGTGCCACTCATGAATATTTTGAATGCTTTGAAAGTTTTTTACCACAGGAAGGATTTGAATTTATTTATTACGATCAATTAGGTTGTGGGTTATCTGATAACCCAAAAGACACCAGCATGTGGAACCTCAGCCGCTTTGTTGAAGAAGTGGAACAGGTGCGTAAAGCTTTACATCTTACTAAAGACAATTTTTACCTGCTCGGGCATAGCTGGGGCGGCATACTGGCCATGCAATATGCATTGAAATACCAGGACAATTTAAAAGGGTTGATCATCAGTAATATGATGAGCAGTTGCCCGGATTATGGCAAGTACGCACAGGATGTACTGGCCCCGCAATTTGATCCCAAAATTTTAGACAGCATCAGGCAGATAGAAAAGAAAGGCGATTTTGAAAATCCAAAATACATGGAATTGCTGTATCCAAATTTTTATGCTAAACATATTTTGCGCATGCCTGTGGAGCAATGGCCGGAACCGGTAACCCGTTCGTTTGGAAAAATGAACCAGTCGCTGTATGTAACTATGCAGGGCCCCAGCGAATTTGGTATTGGTGGCAACCTGGCCAACTGGGATATTAAAAAACAATTACCCCAAATAAAAGTGCCTGTATTAACCATCGGCGGCACTTTTGATACGATGGACCCCGAACACATGAAATGGATGAGCACACAGGTGCAGCACGGCCGTTTTGTATTATGCCCCGAAGGGAGCCACATGGATATGTACGATGATCAGAAACATTATTTCCCTGGCCTCATCAGTTTTATTAAAGATGTGGATGCAGGGAAAATGTAAGCTTGACATTCATTGAAATTTGATTTTACAAATCGATGTTGCTTTGAGTTTTTCAAGGGAGCTTACATGTGTATTGACCGGTTTCGACAAGCTCAACCTGACAGCTTTTATTATTTATAAGTTGTCGATTCATTTTACTGTCAGTATGAGTTGATTTACCCTGTGGGGCGAAGACGGTTATCTCAGCATTATCCCTGTTATGCAAAAAGACTGGCCTTATTCCAAAATAAAATGAAGTAAATTTTATGCAAACCGTCTTCATCACTGGTGGTACAGGATATATTGGTACAAGGTTGATCAAAGCTTTACAGCAGGAAGGGCAATACCATATCAGGACGCTCGTTCGCAAGGGGTCAGAAAATAAATTACCTGCCGGCGTTGAAGTAATTTATGGTGATGCATTAGACGCATCCACTTATGAGCAATTGATTGCCCCTGCAACAACTTTTGTACACCTGGTTGGTGTGGCGCATCCTTCACCATCAAAGAAAGAACAATTCAAAACCATCGATTTGATTTCCATACGTGCGGCGGCTAAAGCAGCTGTAACAGCAGGCATACAACATTTTGTTTACCTGAGTGTGGCCATGCATCCCACCCGTATTATGAAAGATTTCCAGGCAGTACGGGCAGCAGGAGAAGCCATATTATTACAACAAAATTTTGCTGCTTCGTTTATTCGTCCCTGGTATGTACTGGGGCCGGGGCATTGGTGGCCATTGCTGCTGAAACCGGTCTACTGGGTTATGAAATTATTTCCATCAAGCCGCACAACGGCGCAAAACCTGGATACGGTCACCATCGGTCAAATGATCCGCACACTGGTATACTGCATTCAACATCCGCCTGCATTGAATGACACTTATGAAGTACAGGATATGAAAAAAGATAAAGGAACATTACCTGGTACGTGGTAAATAAAACCCCGCAAATTGCGGGGTTAATCTTTTTTAAAAACTATCAGCCTGTAAGCCGGATTCTGTCTCCCGGTTGCCCGGAAGAGTTATCATTTATCTGGCTGCAGCATTACTGCTGCAATCTTGCTGCCTACCCTTCAATGTCCCCCACATTACTGTGGAGATCGGACGGGCCGCCCTCAACACTGATTTACGTGGCATTACAGCACACAAGGTTTACCCGTTATGGCAGTTACCTGCCGCAACCGTGAGCTCTTACCTCACGTTTTCACCCTGGCCCCTGCATTACTGCGGGGTGGTAATTTTCTGTGGCACTTTCTCCCCCACAACAAGTGTGGGGACCGGCCGTTAACCGGTGTGTTGCCCTGTGCTGTCCGGACTTTCCTCCCCCTGCAATACAGGAAGCGATAACCCGGCTGATAGCCTGCAAAGATATTGTTTTTATACCCAATGCCGGCAAGCTATACGGTGAGTCACCCATTAAAGGGTGACTCACCGTATAGCTTGCTTTTCATTATTTTGGAATGTATCTTTAAATAACGAGATGCTATCCATCATGGCAACAAAAAAAGCTGTAAAAACGCTCACCCAAAAAGAAATTTGGTTTCAACAATTAGTTGCTACTATACCCGGAATAGATCTAAAGGGCGATAACAACCCTTACACTTCCCTCAACGGGCACATGTTTTCTTACTTGCCCAAAAAGAAACCTTAGCTTTACGGCTACCCGAAAAAAAGCGGGAAGCTTTTCTTAAGAAATATAAAACATCGCTGATGACCGCTTATGGTATTGTGCAGAAGGGATACGTACAGGTGCCTGACAGCCTGTTGAAAAAAACAAAAGAACTGCAATCATTTTTTGAAGCATCGTACAATTATGTGAAGACCATGAAATCCAAACCGACCACCAGAAAAAAAGCATGAGCGGTTATGGTAAAATAATTTGTAAACTGCTTGTTATAGTATTGCAGACAGTTTAAGTATCATTCAATCTGTATTATTTTTACAAAAACATCTTCATGTCTGAAATAGCCGAAACCATCCAGGAGCCGCTGGAAAAAGCGGGTAAAAGCAATATCAATTCACGTGTGGCTTTATTTGTTGCGCTTACCGCCACATTCATGGCTATTTGTAATGTGAAGGATGGCAACATTGTACAATCCATGCAGCAGGCACAGGCGCATGGGCTGGACGCATGGTCATACTACCAGGCCAAAAGCACCCGGCAAGCCGTTGCAGAAAACTCATTGGAACTATTGGAAGCACAGGGCAAGAATGCTGATACCGCAACTATCAGCAAATTCAAAGAGGAAGTTGCCAAATATGAAAAACAGAAAGCTGAAATTAAAGCACAAGCAGAAGGATTTGAAAAAGAATATGATGCTATTAATTTATTCGATGATCAGTTTGATATGACCGAAGCATTGCTCACCATTTCCATTGCCATGTTTGGTATCGCATCACTCACACAAAAAAGATGGCTGCTCTATTTCTCCACCGGCGTAAGTTTACTGGGTTTTATTTTAGGGTTGGCGGCATTTTTTAAGATCGGCCTGCATTCAGATTTTATTGCAAGAATTTTAGGATAGAAAAACTCATACCACCAAATGAAAAAATTATTGTTACTGCTGCCTTTACTGTTATACCATTGTTGTTACGCACAAGATGAGAAAAAGATTGAACAGGAATTGCTTAAACCTTTCAATCAAATTGATTACTGGCTGACACACCAGGAATTGTCAGATAAAATTAATTCCTATGATTCCATTGAAAATGTGAACCAGGCATTTCTTGAGCTGTTATTAAAATATACTGCAACAGAAAAAAGAACGATCAATTATTCTTTCAAAAAACTTCAGAAAGCAGGATTAACTGTCGCTACATCTGCAGATAGTTTATTTAGAGTATATTCCTGGGATACATACACAGGCGGTACCATGCATGTTTTTTATACCGTGTACCAATATAAAATCAATGGAAAAATATTTTCTAAAACACCTGGATATATGGAAGAAGAAGGAGATGCAGGGGCATTTTGTGCAGAAATATTTACAATCAAGAACACATCACACACTTATTATCTCGCAGTAAGTCACGCTATACTATCTACCAAAGATGCAGCACAATCAGTTGATGCTTTTGAAATAGGAAAGGATTCACTAAACGATGCCGCTAAAATCATCAAAACAAAAACCGGGCTACACAGTTCGCTGAGTTTCGAATACGATTTTTTCTCTGTAGCAGATCATCCTGAAAGGCCGGTTAAACTGGTATTCTTTGATAAGACCACAAAAACACTCCGCATACCAGTCGTAACAGAAGAAGGCAAAGTCACCTCTAAATTCATCCGTTACAGGTTCACAGGTAAATATTTCGAAAAACAATAAGTTATGAGCCGATGCTTGGCGTTCAGGCAGCGAAAGAATATGCCATGATAGCAATCATGTAAAACTTTTACAAAAATCATAACACTAAAATCCGGTGAAATCGTAATTTTACAGCTGAAATGAAAAAAGCCGCGGCCATACTATTACTGATGATTTACTCCTTGTCCACCATGGGCATAGGTATCAGGCAGTTTTATTGCTGTGGTAAATTAAAATCCACCACCATTACCCTGGTTCAGGAGGATAAAGAAAAATGCGCCAGCAAAGGCTCCATGACCGGCTGCTGTAAAACCACTTTCAAAAACTTTAAGGTAAAAGACAGCCATGTCGGCAGTTCAAATACATTTGTACTCAACAAAGTATTTACTGCAATATCATTGCCTGAAGTTAATTTACAGGCACCTGTATTAGCAGTGCAGCACATGCTCACCGGCAATTACAGCAAAGCACCTCCCCCGCTACTGCCTGTATCCCTGAATATTTTATATTGCGTTTACCGCATTTGATTTCCTTCCCGCAACAACATTTCCTGTTGTTTTAGTGTGCAACACACTTCATCAATTTTACAGAAATATATTTTCAATGACGCTGCGTTCAATTAACGCTGTGTTTTTTGATTTAACGATTTTATCATCATAAAAAATAAATACAATGAAAAAGTCAATGCTATTCATCGTTGCTGTGGTTACAGCACTGAGTTCTTTTGCACAAAAAGATAAAATGCAGAAAGCAGATACTGCTGTGGTAATTAAAGCCAAATACATCTGCCCCATGCACCCGGATGTTACCAGCGATAAACCCGGTAAATGCACCAAATGCGGTATGGACCTTGTATTAAGCAAAAAACATCAAATGAAAATGGATGCAGCAAAAATGTACACCTGCCCCATGCATCCTGATGTGGTTAGTAATAAGCCCGGCAAATGCTCCAAATGCGGCATGGATCTTACCGTCATGAAATCTAAAAAGGAAGGAATGAAAATGGATGCCATGAAAATGTACGTATGCCCCATGCACCCTGATGAAAAAAGTGACAAACCCGGTAAATGCTCCAAATGCGGCATGGATTTAAAAAAAGTGGTAAAGGCGAAAAACGCAGAAGCAAAAGACAAAATGTAACCCATTGTTGTGCTGATGCAAAAAACATCAGCACAACATTTAATTTTTTATGACGATGAAAACAATTTTCACAGCATTGTTATTACTTGCAGCAGGTATAACAAGCGCTCAAAATAAATTATCACCCGCTAAAGACACCAGTATCAGTTTTAAAGTTTTTGGCGTGTGTGAACAATGCAAACAACGCATTGAAACTGCTGTTAAAGGAAGAGGTGTTAAAAAAGCAGTATGGGATATCGACAGTAAAATGTTATCCCTTACTTATAACCCCGCTGTTATTTCGCTGGAAAAAATTGAAAATAAAATAGTTGGCGCAGGTCATGACCTGGAAAATAAAAAAGCGAAAGATAACAGCTACCAGCAACTGCCTTCGTGCTGTCATTACAGGGAAATTGATGCCGCTTTAAATGAGGCTGTTACCGACAGTATCGCCAAAGCAAACCTTCCTGTTGTACATGCAGACTCTAATACGGTTATGAATACAACGCATAATAATACCGCATTTATCAAAGGTGTGGTGCTGGAAAGTAATACTAAAGGAACATTCGCTCCACTATATGGTGCCAGTGTAATATGGCTGCACAGCAAACAGGGCGTTGCAACTGACAGTACTGGTGTGTTTGAAATTCCATTAAGCAATAGTGGAGCAAGACTGGTGATCAGTTATGCCGGTTACCAGCCCGATACCATTGCTGTGTTCAACACCACTGACCTGAAGATCATTTTGGCAAGTAATAAACAACTGAAAGAAGTTACCGTTACGTCTAAACAACGTTCTACTTACATTGCCAACATGAACCCCATACGCACACAGGTAATGACGGAAAAAGAATTGTTTAAAGCAGCATGCTGTAACCTCAGCGAAAGTTTTGAAACCAATCCCTCAGTGGATGTTTCTTATAACGATGCGGTTACCGGCTCCAAACAAATTCAACAGCTGGGTTTAAGCGGCAACTATACACAGCTTACTGTAGAGAATTTACCAGGACCGAGGGGTATTGCCACACCGTTGGGATTAAATTCCATTGCCGGTCCGTGGGTGGAATCCATTCAGTTGACCAAAGGCATTGGCTCTGTTGCCAATGGCTATGAAAGTATTGCAGGGCAAATCAACATAGAATTGAAGAAGCCGGAAGGGAATGAAAAAATGTTTGCCAATGCGTATGTAAATGATTTTGGCAAAACAGATCTGAACCTTAACCTGTTTAAAAAAGTGGGGAAGAAATGGAGTACCGGTTTATTGCTGCATGATGATTTTCTGACCAACAAAAAAATGGATGCCAATAATGATGGCTTCCGCGATTTGCCCACCGGCAACCAATTTAATTTCATCAACCGCTGGAAATATGATGATGGAAAAGGATGGCTGGCGCAGTTGGGAATAAAAGTATTGACTGATAAAAGAGTTGGCGGCGATGTAAACTTTAATGAAGCGAAAGACAAAAACACCACCAACTTATACGGGTTAGGCATTAACACCAACCGCTATGAAGCTTTTGGAAAACTGGGTTATGTATTTCCGCAGCAAAAATATAAAAGCTTCGGCCTGCAGTTATCAGTTATCAATCACAACCAGGATTCTTATTTTGGATTAACCACATACAATGCTGAGGAACAAAATGTGTATGCCAATTTGATTTATCAATCCATCATTAACAACACACAGCATAAATTCAGAACGGGGTTGAGTTTTTTGTATGACCATTACAATGAAGCAGTAAACAGTAACCGGTACTTACGTACAGAAAAAGTGCCCGGTGCATTTTTTGAATATACCTACACCCCATCCACCAAATTCAGTGTGATTGCGGGTTTGCGGGGTGACTATCATAACCTGTATGGATTTTTTGCCACACCACGCATTCACTTACGGTATGAACCGGTAAAAGGTACCACTATCCGCATCAGCGCCGGAAGCGGACAGCGTACGGCTAACATTTTTGCAGAAAATATGAGTACATTGGTCAGTGCAAGGCAGTTGATCATCAGTAATCCTGAAAGCGGTAAACCTTATGGATTGAATGCAGAAAAAGCATGGAACAAAGGAATCAGTATTGACCAGAAAATGAAATTATTTCAGCATGACGCAATGATCAGCCTGGATTTTTTCCGGAACGATTTTACACACCAGGTGGTGGTGGACCTGGAAGATCCCCGTTATGTAAAACTGTATAACCTGCAGGGTAAATCCTATTCCAACAGTACACAGGCAGAAATATCTTTTACACCTGTCACAGCACTGGATGTGCGTTTGGCTTACCGTTATTTTGACGTAAAAACCGCTTATGGCAATACTTTATTACAAAGGCCGTTAACTGCCGCCAACCGTGCATTTGCCAACCTGGCCTACGCCATACATGGTTTCAAATTTGATTACACCATCAATTATACCGGTGAGAAAAGAATTCCTTCAACGATTACTAACCCTGCCGCCTACCAGCGGCCAGTTCAGTCGCCCGCTTACGTGCTGATGAATGCGCAGGTCAGTAAATCACTGGGCAGAAAACATCCTTTTGAAATATATGTGGGTTCAGAAAATATTACCAATTATATTCAGCATGATGCCATCATTGCTGCCAATCAACCCTTTGGGCCATATTTTGATGCTTCATTGGTTTGGGGGCCCGTTACCGGCCGTATGTTATATGCCGGATGGAGATGGAAATTGTAGGAACACGCCTGCGGCGTGTTCAAAAAAGGGAAACATCAAAGATGTTTCCCTTTTTTCATTCAAAGAAAAGTCAATTGCACGTATAGTGCAAATTGAAAAGAACACGCCGCAGGCGTTTTCCTACTCTTTATTTTCTTTATACATTTTATCGTAAGACCACGGGCCATTACCCAACACCAGGAACAATATCAATAATAACAGCACCACTATTGAAGTGGTTAATTCCTGTGGTGCCACACTACCGTTTTCGGTAAAGCGCAACAGGATGATGGCACCAATAAGAATCGGCATTTGCGAAATACAGGCCAGCCGGGTATGCAAACCGATGGCAATAAAAAAGCCCCCCAGCAGGTGTAATACCACAATCACCTGCCCAAGCAATACCAGTGCAAATGAACCAGCACCCATATTACTGTTGTTGAGATAACCGATCAGTACACTCATGTCGAAAAGAAAACTGATGCCCTTGTAGCAGAGGAAAAGTCCGAGTGCCACACGTATGATGTCAAGCCATTTGGAGTGATGACTTTCACCCCAAAGCTCTAAGCGATGGAGATAATTCATATACATAAATTTAGCGTGAGCAATAAAGAGCTAATTAAATGTAAGCATTTTAACCGGCAATTGCAAGTATGAGTTATGCACCGTATTAGTACGCAAGAAAAAATCCGGTGCAGTTGTACCGGATTACACAGTAATTTTTCCAATTAGAAGAATGTCAGGTTGGGTGAGATAAAACTGGCTACTGCTGAGATTACCGTCTTCGCCCCACAGGGTAAATAAACTCAGACGGACAGACTTTTGCTTTGCCACTTGAGTACTATCAAATTATAAAAGCTGTCAGGTTGAGCTTGGCGAAACCGGCTAAAACTGAAATAACCACCTTTAATAAACTAAGACGGACAGACTTTTGCTTTGCCACGTGAGTACCATCAAATTATTAAAACTGTCAGGTTGAGCTTGATTTCCCTGCGGGTCGAAACCGGTTAATCTTCCCAAGGCGTCAAGACGGTTTGCAATCGTCAGACGCCTGATGAAGTTCATTAATTGAAGCAATATTTATTTACCAAACACTTTTTTCAGCAACGATGTTACCTGCGCTGCAGGGTTCGTCCTGATCTTCTTTTCTTCATCTGCAATGGAAAGGAATACACCGTTTAATGCTTTATCCGTTACATAAGCAGTTAAATCTGTATTCACCGGTGCTTTTGTAAAAGGAATTTTGTTATAGGCAGTAAAAGCATCTTTCCAGTATTGTGTGGCATTCACTTTACTAAGCGATGCTTCAATGATAGGTTTCATTTTGGCAGTTAACGCTGCTGTTGTTTGTCCTTTCAAATATTCCGTAGCTGCATTATTACCACCGTTTAATATCTTCAGCCCGTCTGTTAAGGTCATGTGTTTAATGGCATCAATAAAGATGGGAGCAATACTACCTGCGGCATCTTCTGCTGCACGGTTCATGGAAAGAATGGCTTTATCTGCCAGCGATCCCAAACCTGCTTTACGCAATGTGGCTTCCACCTTTTGCGCTTCAGGCGGCATCAATATCTTTAATGCAGCGTTGGCAAAGAAGCCATCCACTTTATGCAGGCGGCCTGCAGCACTGTCAGTACCAATACTCAGCGCTTCTTTTAACCCGTTTACAATATCATCATTGCTCAGGCTGGATTTACCGGAAGAAATTGTTTTTAAAATATTACCGCTGCTGTCTTTCGATGTGGCTTTTTTCAGTTTGTTTAAAAGGCCCTGTGCATGAAGACTGGATACGGCTAAAGCACAGCATAACAAAAAGGTACATTTTTTCATATTGAGATTTTATTGGTATCAGACGACAAAAGTATCCACATTTATGCTAACGATCGGTTAAAAACTAATTAAAGATAACGGTTTTACCAGGCAGTATTCATTTTACATTTGCGCTCCGGTTTACTATTACCAATATCATACCACAGTATCGTCATGACAAAAAAAATCAACATCCTGGCCGTTTCGGGCAGTACCCGCAAACAATCATCTAATCATCGGTTGCTGAAAGCTATTGCAACTATGTATACCGCATCCGTCAATATGATATTTTTTGAAGGGTTAGCCGCATTGCCCCCCTTTAACCCGGACGATACCGATGCTCCCATTGCTGAAGTAATGCAATGGCGAAGCATGATTGCTGCTGCAGATGGCGTACTCCTCTGCACCCCTGAATATGCGCATGGTGTGCCCGGCGCTTTGAAGAACGCCATTGACTGGACGGTTTCCACCAACGAATTTTCGCAGAAGCCCACTGCACTGATTACCGCGTCCACCGATGGCCGGTTTGGGCATGAATCATTATTGGAGACTTTGAAAACAATTGAAGCAGGCCATGTGTCTTCGTTGCAGTTGCTCATCCAGTTTGTGCAAACAAAAATTGCTGCTGATGGAACTATCACAGACGCACATACGCTTTCTGCAGTAAAAGAATTAATGGATAAGTTTTTATTGCGGATTAAGGAAAATTCATATTAGCAGGTACCAAAGTCAACAGGCGCCTGACGGTTACAAACCGTCTTGACGCCTTGGAAAACTATCAACCGGTTTCGCCAGGCTCAACCTGACAGCTTATAAATTTGCAGGCTTTTATTCTTCAACTTGTTTTACTGTCAGGCTGAGCCTGTCGAAGACGGTTATTTTAATGGGCAGTACAATGAATTTTTATCAGTCTTAAAACACAGGTTCATTTTTTACCTGAACAGATAACGCACCAGTCGGGCACTTCGCCACCTGGTCAATGATGGCCTGTTTATCGGCGCCATTAATATTCACCCAGGGATGCGCTTTCAAATCAAATACTTTGGGCAACTGCGTTACGCAGCGGCCGGAATGTTTACACAGTTCTGGTTTCCAAACCACAGTAATATCATCATTACTGTATTTGATCTTCTTTTCCACGTCTTCGTTATGATATACAAAAGTGCGTACTTTAATTTCTCCCTGCAGAATTTTTGATATCGGGCAGGCCTGTGCAATTTCACTAAGCCGGTTTCTTTGTTCGGGTTCCAGTTGTGCACCGGGAAAATCAATGTCCCTGTCGATAAATGTTGTTATCGCTTCTCCCTGTTTAGATTGAAAGAGATTGGCGTTTACTGTTACCTGTGGTATCTCCCAACCTTTGCGGTCGATATACATGCGCAGCGTGATGAGCGTGCAGGAAGCCAATGAAGATAACAACAATGTATATGGATCCGGGCCGGTATCTGCACCGCCGCCTTTCACCGGTTCATCGGCAATCAAAGTTCCACTGCGCCATTGAATGGTGCAGTGGTAATGTGCTTTCTCTATGGTACCGTGTACCGGTTGTTCTAACTGGTATTGCATAACAATGCTGTTTGGCTGTTAAGATTATTGATCAAAGATGGGTTACGCTGGCATCCAGCAGCATTTTCCATTGCGGGTGCCTTTTGATGTATGCGATCACAAAGGGGCAAAGCGGAATCAGCCGCAGGTGGTTGTGTTCAATATACTCCAGTGTTTTTTCAATGATGGCGGTTGCAGCGCCTTTGCCTTCCAGTTCGGGCGGCACTTCGGTATGCAGCAGTTTGATGGTAAAATTATCCTGTTCAAAAACAATAATGACCCGGCTGTCTCCCACCATCATTTCAAAGCGGTGCAGGTGGTCATTCTTCACCAGCGCCAGTTGTTCATATTCTGTTTTCATGTGTCAATAGTTGTAGTTAAAGGTAAGAAAGAATTGGGTTGGTGGAGTTGCAGGATTTTTGGAAGAAAGAAAATTGAGCATTATCATCATCATAAACTGATTAAGAAACTTTTGGTCAGGCCGACTTTCCTTGTTAAATTGTTTGTGTATAAACATACAAACCATATAATGAACAAAATTATCCCCCTATGTTTTTTGTTGGCACTCTGTAGTTGTACTGAAAATCAAAATACAAAGAAAGTAAATAACCCTCCTGTTATTGACTCTTTGCCAGCTACAGAAGTATTTGTAGATACTAGTCAGGATGAAGGCTGGGGAGCAGATGTAAGACTTTCATTTATTAACAAAACCTGTACTGACACATCGATTGTCTATGACGTAAATTCAATTTACAAAAATCGAAATATAGGATTTATACTAAGTGTGCCTGTCAAAGGTCACCTGCATTTGGCGTTTCGAAGCAGAGGTATTAGCAGTGATAGGTTTATTCAATTTTTTAAGCAATTATATTTATCTAAACCCGATACCTTGAGCAGGTTCAATAATGAAACTTTTGTTGACTGTATGTATATGGGAGATTACATAGATAGCCTGAATCAGCAAGCAAAAGGGGTTTATACCTCTACACATTATTGTAAACTTTTTTTCCAAGGTAAGAATGAAGATGACTATGCCGAGCTCTATCTAAACATCAACGATGAAGAACATTGGATTGAATTAAGAGAGAAAGATTCGGAATACAGGAAGACCATTATTAAACTGTTTACAAGCCACTAATATTTAAAAAAGATTAGGGCAGTTATATTATTAATGGCAAATAAAAATTAAACTTCGTCCCCCAACTCAATAAACCTTATGCTTTCTCTTTCCAAATATTATAAACGCTCTGCTATCCTACCATTTGGTGTCGTATTCATTTCAGGCATAATTTTGAATTTAACGCATGATGGCAGTAGATATCAAAGTGAGTGGTTTACCGATGACGGCTTTGTTTTTTCCGTTGGATTAACAATCCTGCTGTCTATTTTTATTTCATTATTGTCTCTTACTTTATTGCTTAATCAATTGGCTTCCGTAAGAAAAAACCCAATACTAAGTATGGTGTGCTGGATGTTATTGCCAACTATAGTTTGTGCACTTGTCATTTATGAAGAAATCTTAAATTTCACTGGTCAATCGGATTTTCATGAAAAATATGAAGGAAACAGATTGCTTGATGGTTATATCCTATCTGTTGGTATTTTACATTTTTCTGCCTGCTTCTTGGTTGGCTTCATTATCGAAAACACATAACATGATAAAAAATATTAGCATTCTTTCCTAAGAATTACTATTATAATAATCTTCGTAAAAAAATATCAACCCTCCCTGCAATACTGATACTATCAAATGATACTATCACCCCTCCCGCAAAAACCCTTCCCCATCCCCAAAAAATCCCTTACATTTAATCCCTCATTTACTCATTTCAACCACCACTTTTCATGAAACGATTATTTGCATGGGTATTGGCAATTGTATTGATACACAGCACCATCACCGCACAGGTTTCCCTCACAGCATTGCTTACAGAAAATTTAACCAGTCCCATCAGTGTGGATGCGGCTGCACCACGCTTCAGCTGGCAATTACAGAGCGATAAAAGAAAAGTTTTGCAAACTGCGTATGAGTGCAAAGTGATGCAGGGTAAAAAAGTAGTATGGGCAAGCGGTAAAGTCTATTCATCACAATCAGTAATGGTGCATTATGCCGGCGCTCCATTGCAATCGGGCACGGCATACGAGTGGATGGTACGGGTGTGGGATAACAGTGGCGCCGTTTCTCCCTGGGCAAAAGCAACATTCCATACCGGCATGCTGAACCCCAATGATTGGAAAGCACAATGGATAGAAGCAGGTTTTGCAGAAGACAGCATCAACCGTCCGGCGCAATATTTCAGGCACGGGTTTGCATTACGTAAAAAAATACAATCTGCTTATGCGTACATCACAGCGCATGGCATGTATGAAGCACAACTGAATGGACAACGCATAGGTGATGCCTACCTTACACCCGGCTGGACGAGTTATAACCATCGCCTGCAATACCAGGTGTATGATGTTACCAGCATGTTGCGCAATGGCAACAACGCAGTAGGTGTTGCAATTGGCATGGGTTGGTACCGCGGTTACCTGGCATGGAATGATAATAAAAATATTTATGGTAAGAAGACGGGTGTATTGTTTCAACTCAATATTGTGTACTCAGATGGTTCAACTGAAACGGTAATTTCTGATGGATCATGGAAATCATCTTATGGCCCTGTCCGTTATGCAGAAATTTATAATGGTGAAACGTATGATGCCAGGAAAGAACAAAGCGGTTGGGCTGATGCCGGTTTTAACGATGCCTCATGGAGTGCTGTAAAAATGGGCGCACCCGATCCGGCACCATTGATTGCCACGCAAAACGAACCCATCAAAAAACATGAAACATTTAAACCTATAAAAATCTTCACCACGCCCAAAGGCGAGCTGGTGGCGGATTTTGGACAGAACCTCGTGGGCTGGGTGCAACTGAAAGTAAAAGGCAACAGCGGCGACAGCATTAAAATTTTTCATGCAGAAGTGCTGACGAAAGAAGGCAATTTTTATACTGACAACTTACGTGTCGCAAAAGAAGAAAATATTTACATCCTGAAAAGCGGTGCAGCAGAATCATTTGAACCGCATTTTACGTTCCAGGGTTTTCGCTATATCAAAATTGAAGGCTTCCCCGGAACATTACAAGCAGATAATATTACCGCAGTGGCTTTGTATTCTGATATGAAACCAACGGGCACATTTACTACATCCAATCCGCTCATCAATCAGCTGCAGCATAATATTCAATGGGGACAAAGAGGCAATTTTTTAGATGTACCCACAGATTGCCCTCAGCGGGATGAAAGATTGGGCTGGACCGGTGATGCACAGGTATTCTCCAGAACCGCTACATTTAATTTCAACGTCAACAATTTCTTTGCCAAATGGATGAAAGATGTGGCCGCCGATCAGCAACCCAGTGGCAGTGTGCCCTTTGTAATTCCCAATGTATTAGGCCCCAATTCAGGTGGCTCCACCGGCTGGGCAGATGTAAGCACCATTATACCCTGGAATGTATATACCGCTTACGGCGACACGCAGATTTTGGTCAACCAGTACAACAGCATGAAAGCCTGGGTGGGTTATATGGAAAAGAACAGTAAAAACCATTTATGGAATACCGGTTTCCATTTTGGCGACTGGTTATTTTACCGCCCATTTGATGATAACGATGGCCGCTCTGCTGTAACAGATAAATATTACATTGCCCAATGCCTTTTTGCATGGTCCACACAAATGGTGCTGAATACAGCGAAGGTATTACAGAAAACAGACGACATTACTTATTATACGCAATTGCTGCAACAGGTTAAAGATGCTTTTCTGAAAGAATATGTAACCCCTAATGGTCGTTTGTTATCCAGCACGCAAACTGCTTATGTACTCGCTTTGCATTTTGATATGCTGCCGGAAAATTTACGTCAGCCAACAGCAGACCGCCTGGTGGAGAACGTAAAAAGTTATGGCAATCATTTAACTACTGGTTTTTTAGGCACGCCTTATCTCTGCCATGTGCTCAGCCGTTTTGGGCATGATGATATTGCATATAAATTATTACTACAGGAAACCTACCCCTCATGGTTGTACCCTGTAAAAATGGGCGCCACCACCATATGGGAACGTTGGGATGGCATTAAACCCGATGGCAGCTTTGAAGTACCGTCAATGAATTCTTTCAACCATTATTCTTACGGCGCCATTGGCGACTGGATGTACCGCGTAATGGCAGGATTAGATACGTATGATGATGGCCCCGGTTATAAACACATCAAAATACAACCGCATATTGGTGGTGGATTCACTAAAGCATCGGCCACGTTGCAAACTTATTACGGCGCTGTTACCAGCAGTTGGTTGATTACTGATGGAAAACTTGCAATGGACGTTACTATTCCCGCCAATGCAACGGCAACCATTTTTATACCGTCTGCAGCTGCATCAGCGATTACCGAAAGCGGCACAGCTTTAACGGCTTCAAAAGATTGTAAAGTGATGGGTACAGAAAATGGTTATGTTATAGTTGAAGTGGGTTCAGGTACGTATCATTTTGAAACGCCTAAAAATTAATAGCTGGTAATAATAGCATACAAATCAATTGATGCTGCTATTTTAAAGAAGGCAACCTTGCAGGTTGACTTCTTCAGAAGATATTTCTAATTGAAGATCATTAAAAAAAATATTCCTGAACTTGTCCAATAAATAAAATGCTGTTCGACATGATGGTAATAATTCATTACACAATTAAAAAAAATTACCATGACAGCAACAGAAAACGCACTCAACTGGTTTGAAATATCTGTATCAGATATCAACCGTGCAAGCAAATTTTATGAAACCATTTTTGGCATCACCCTCAACCAGCAGGAGATGATGGGCATGAAAATGGCTTTCTTTCCTTATGAAGATATGAACGGAAAAGTTTCAGGAGGGTTGGTACAGGGCCCGATGCATAAACCCAGTGCCGATGGTACTAAAGTTTACCTGAACGGCAACCCTGATTTAAGTAATGCTTTATCCAAAGTGGAAGCAGCCGGTGGAAAAGTATTGATGCCTAAAACAAAAATCTCCGATGAGATTGGTTACATGGCTTTCTTCAGCGATACAGAAGGCAATACGGTGGCATTACACTCGGGTAAATAATTCGTTCAACTTTGTCAATGTCTTTTAGTTAACAATCAAATACTGCCAGGAGTGTGACAAAACCCGGTTAATACTAAAGCAGCCGTCTTCGACAAGCTCAGACTGACAGACTTTAGGGTTGAGAAGTGAAAACCTTTCACTCATAACAGCTGTCAGGTTGAGTGCGTTTGTCCTGTGGAGCGAAACCGGGTTCACAATGAACTAACCGTCTTCGCCAGGCTCAGACTGACATACTTTAAGATTGAAGAGCAAAACATTTAAATAACAATTACCAACAAAAATCATTTTTCATGCAAGACTTTTTATTAATCTTCAGAAGGGAACACACCGGTCCGCAATCGGTATTATCGCCAGAACAATTACAGGCCATGATGAAACCCTGGCAGGACTGGCTGGGCAGTATTGCTGCACAAAACAAGTTAGTGGCTGCAGGAAATCGTCTCGCTCACGAAGGCAACGTAATCCGCCCCAATAATGTGATCACCAATGGCCCTTATGTAGAAATTAAGGAAGCCATCGGTGGCTATTCCATTATCAAAGCAGAAAGTTTGGAAGAAGCTACCGAATTATCTAAAGGTTGCCCGATACTGATGGTAGGCGGCAGCGTGGAAGTAAGAACGATCATTGCCATGTAATACAAAACGTTTTCGTAACAAATGCCTCCTTAATTTTACGGAGGCATTATTTTTTATGCAGGAAAAAGAATTGATACCACATTTGTTCCGCACAGAATACAGTAAGATTGTTGCTGTATTGTGCAAGCTGTTTGGTATCGGCTATATGAGTGTTGCAGAAGATATTGCCAGCGATACTTTTTTAATTGCAGCGGAAACATGGGGATTGAAAGGACTGCCCGAAAATCCCACTGCATGGCTGTACAAAGTATCGCGGAATAAAGCCATTGATTTTTTGCGCCGGCATCAGTTGTATAAAGAAAAGATTGAACCGCACATAAAAAACGATGCTGCATCGGCAGAAGATAATACCATCATCAACTTATCTGCACAAAACATACAGGATAGCCAGTTGCAGATGATGTTTGCCATCTGCCATCCCTCCATCACCACTGAAGCGCAGATTGGTCTCTCATTAAATATTTTGTGCGGCTTTGGCGCAGAAGAAATTGCAGATGCCTTTCTTAGCAATAAAGAAACCATTTATAAACGGTTACAGCGGGCCAAAGAAAAATTACGTACCGAAAAAGTGGCTATTGAATTGCCCCCACCGCACGAGATCAATAATCGCATGAATGCTGTGCTCACTACGTTATACTTATTATTCAGTGAAGGATATTATTCCTCTTCACAAAATACCACGCTGCGCAAAGACCTTTGCGTGGAAGCCATGCGTTTAACGTTGATGCTGGTTGACAATGGCCCTACCAATACACCTGCAGCCAATGCCTTATTATCATTGATGTGTTTTCATGCCTCCCGTTTTGATGCACGACTCAACAGCAATGGAGATATCATTTTATACGAAGACCAGGACGAAAATTTATGGAATACCGAGTTGATCGACAAAGGGAAATTTTATCTCAGCCAGTCTTCACATGGACAACAGGTAAGCAGGTATCACCTGGAAGCCGCTATTGCCTTCTGGCATACACAAAAAAAAGATACCGAAGAAAAATGGGAAAATATACTGCAACTGTATAACCGTTTATTGCAAACCCACTACTCTCCCATTGCTGCGCTGAACCGGACGTATGCTTTATCCAAAGCCAATGGCAAAGCAGCAGCCATTACTGAAGCAGAAAAGTTACAACAATTAAAAGACAATCACCTGTATCATGTATTGCTGGGCAATTTGTATACGGGTGTTGATACCAATAAAGCCACCGCACATTTTCAAATTGCAGTACAGTTAGCGAAAACTGCCGCAGACAAAGCCGTCATCAATAAAAGCATGGAGAAAATTCGTGCTGAACAACAGTAACTGGTAGCCGTTAATAAATACTCCTGACGAACATCAGCCCGGTAACTTTTTTATTTATTCGTACCTTCGGCCAAAATTGGTTCATTGAAAAGGACGATCAAATACTACAGGTTAATGTGGATGAGACATGACCTGCCGGCAGGGCTTTCTGTTTTTTTAGTGGCATTGCCACTATGCCTGGGCATTGCCCAGGTTTCGCATGCACCCTTGTATGCCGGGTTGTTATCGGGCATCATCGGCGGTTTGGTGGTAGCGCTCATCAGTGGTTCTTCGTTGGGTGTATCCGGCCCCGCAGCGGGCTTAACTTCTTTAGTCGCTGCATCTATTGCTTCGTTCGGCGATTACAGGATTTTCTTGTTAACCGTTATTGTTGCAGGTGCATTCCAGTTATTATTAGGCATTGCCAAACTGGGTGTTATTGCCAACTATTTTCCTTCAGCAGTTATTAAAGGCATGCTGGCCGCTATTGGTATTTTATTAATTGGGAAAGAAATTCCTTATGCGTTGGGGTATGATAAGCAGGATTTCTGGACCGCCCGTTTTCTGCATTTGTTTGAGCCCGGAAACTTTCTGAGCAATATCAAAAACTTTAATCATGAGGTAACGATGGTTACCATCATCATCACAATTGTTTCCATTGCCGTAATGGTGGTATTACAACAACCCTTTGCCCAAAAATTAAAAGTATTACCGGCGCCATTGCTGGTGGTGGTGGTGGGTATTGTGCTTAATATGGCTTTCACAACATTTTCAGAAAAATATGGTTTACGCCATGCACAGTTGGTACGCATGCCCGACCGTTTTTTAAGCAGCATACAATTCCCTGATTTCAGCCAGTTATTTAAACATACCCAAATATGGAAAGATGGTATCCTGATTGGTTTACTGGCATCGCTGGAAACGTTGTTATGTGTGGAAGCCATCGACAAATTAGATAAGCATAACCGCATTACACCCGTTAACCGTGAGTTAGTGGCACAGGGTTGTGGTAATATGTTATGCGGATTGTTCGGCGCCATACCCATGACAGCGGTGGTGGTAAGGGGTGCGGCCAATGTGGATGCCGGTGCCAGAACAAAATTATCTGCCTTTACCCATGGTATTTTTTTATTGCTCGCCGTTTTATTTTTACCCTTTGCACTGAACCAGATTCCGTTGGCATCGCTTGCAGCCATACTGCTTATTACCGGTTATAATTTAACCAAGCCCAAACTCTACCGCAATATGTGGAGCCTGGGCTGGAAACAGTTTCTGCCTTTCATCTTTACCATACTCGTGATTTTATATACCGATTTATTGATTGGCGTAAGCATTGGTTTGCTCATTTCCATTTACTTCATCATCCGCAATAATTTTAAAGCGGAGTATAAAATGGTTGCATCCAGGCAGCATGAAACCACGGTGTACACGATTACGCTAAACAGTGATGTAACTTTTCTTAATAAAGTGAATCTTAAAAAAACATTAGACAAAATACCGGAATACAGTGTACTCACCATAGATGGCAGTAACTGTAATTTTATTGATTACGATATACTCGAAATCATTAGCGAATATGCCAATAAAGCGCATGACAAGCATATTGAACTGCACCTAAACGGTATTCAAAAAGTGAATGTTACCGCGGTGCATTAATGTTTATGATAAAGCAAATTCCACGGCAGCCGACACATGTATTAAAGTAGTATCAAATACTGGTACGCTGCAATCTTTCTGCTGAATCAATATTGGAATTTCTGTGCACCCCAAAATAACACCTTCTGCTCCATCCTTTACTAACTGCTCTATGATTTGTAAAAAGCCCGTTTTAGTTTCAGGCAAAAAAATGCCGCAGCCAAATTCTTCATAAATGGCATGATTGATGTAAGCAATATCATCCGCAGAAGGAATGATGGTTTCTATACCCAGTGCTTTTAATTGTGCTGTATAAAAATCCATTTGCATGGTATACTTTGTACCAAGCAGCGCCACTTTTTTTATACCCTTTTCCAGTACTGCCAACGCAGTGGCTTTGCCAATATGTATAAGCGGAATTTGAATAGCATCCTGTACGGCAGGTGCAATATTGTGCATGGTATTGGCGCAGATGAGTATGCAACCGGCACCGCCTTTTTGCAAAGCCTGCGCAGCTTGTATCATTTCATGTGCAAGCCCGTTCCAGTCGTTGGCAAAAGTAAGGGCTTTGATGCGGTCAAAATCTACTGAGCGAATCAGTATTTCCGCAGAATGCACCCCACCTAATTGATGTTGCACCATTGCATTGATCTGCCTGTAATAATCAGCCGTTGAGTGCCAGGTGATACCGCCAATAAGCCCGATTGTTTTCATATCAACATTCTTTACAACAATGATACTATGATTTTTTTACACTGACGGTGCATAGCAACGGTAACATGGCCTGATGAAAGGTGGCGAACTATTTGGATATAACAAATGGGAAATACCAAAGCAGTTGATAATAAAGGCTTTCAGCATAAATACACCAGCGTTGGCATAATAAATTGAAGCATTAATTGAAATACAAACCATTTGCAAGTGGTGTACCTTTGCACCGCAATTCAGTAAATACTGCGTTATTAACTGGTCCACACAACTCCGCAGTTGTTATAAACGATCCGCCCAGACAGAGATTCATTCATCCCCGCCTTGAGCAGATCCCATTATTAAGTAAACTAAAACAAGAGATATATGAAAAGTGATGTCATGGGCATTGGCGCCCCTATCAACAAAGAAGACATGAAAGAACTATTGAAAGAAACAAAAGAAACCGTTGCTGTTGATGTAAACAACAAGCGTATTTTCAGCGTGGCAGATTTGTGGCATGTGCAGAAACAACACAGAACCACTGCTACCATGATGAGAAGGTGGTTAAACTAATACAACCTTAACTTAAAATAATTCTTTTTAGTTTTTGAAATGCGCATGGCGAAAGCCATGCTTTTTTATTTTTACACGAAAACATTTTGTTAAATCTTTAACATTGATTGTTGAGTTTGGTATGGTTTTGCATCGTTATTGAAAATTGAATACCTTTACCATGCACTATACCATTACCATGTCTGAATTTGAAGCACAAAAAAATCAACGGGCATTTTTATATACTGCCGCAATAGTGACCGCATTATTGCTGATTGCCATTTTCTGGAGATGGCAAATACCTGACCCCCCCAAGCCCATTGCAGAAGACCTTTTTGAAGTAAACCTTGGTAATTTAGGCGAAGGTTTTGGACAGGTACAACCTTTAATTAAAGGAGAAAAAGCCCCAGGCGATGAGCCTGGAGAAGCTCCGAGGCATGCTGCTGCGCCGCCACCGCCGCCCCCGGCACCGGACAATACACAGGCAGATGAAAATAATAAAGATGAAGATGCTGCTGAAGTGAATAAAACTGAAAAGAAAACAGTTAATAAACCAGCACCGGTAACCAAACCGGAAACAACGCCGGTAAAAAATCCTGCGCCTGTTGTTACACCTGCACCTAAACCGCAAAAACCAAAAATTGCGGGTTATGATGGACCGAAAAACGGAACGGGCAACGGTGCCAATGAAGATAATGGGTATCGTTACCAGGGTAACAAACCGGGTGGTAAAGGCGATGCTGGTGATCCCAATGGTAAACCGGATAGTTATGGTAATACACCCGGCGGTAAAACCGGGGGAAGTGGTTTGAGGGTAAGTAAAGGCGACAGAACCATTGTAAACAATTATATTTTCCAGGGCGATTTACCGAGGGCTATCATCAATGCACTCATCAAAGTTGCTCCAGACGGAAGAGGCACATTTATTGGTTTTGATAAAGGTTCTACCAGTAACGACAGCCGTTATGCCACCGCAATCAGGACTTACTTACCCAACATTAAGTTTAACACGGCAGACCATGAATCGATGGTTACCGTTCCGTTCAACTTTAAAGTGATGCAATAATTTTTGTTGCGCAGGCCTGAAAGGTTTATATACATTTGCAGTTCATTCCACCATTAATGAACTACCAACAAACCATTGATTACCTGTACCAGCAATTGCCCATGTTCAGCCGTATTGGTGCTGCTGCGTATAAGAAAGACCTGCACAATACAGTAGCGCTTTGCGGGGCACTGGACAATCCACATAAAAAATTCAAGAGCATTCATATTGCCGGTACTAACGGCAAGGGCAGCACCAGCCACATGCTTGCCGCGCTTTTGCAGCAGGCTGGTTACAAAACCGGGTTGTACACTTCCCCGCATTTAAAAGATTTCCGTGAGCGCATTAAGATCAATGGTGACATGATTGAAGAGAACTTTGTGGTTGATTTTGTGGAACGCACCCGTGACATTACTGCACAAATTGAACCTTCCTTTTTTGAACTGACCGTAGTAATGGCTTTTGAATACTTTGCCCAACAGCAGGTAGACATTGCCGTTATTGAAACCGGCCTCGGCGGCAGGTTAGACAGTACGAATGTGGTCACCCCAGTTCTTTCCATCATCACCAATATTGGTTACGACCACATGAATTTACTGGGTAATACGCTGCAGGAAATTGCGGGAGAAAAAGCAGGCATCATCAAACCGCATGTGCCCGTGGTGATTGGTGAATATTTACCGGAAACAAAAACTATTTTCTTAGAGAAAGCAAAGGCATGCAATGCCCCTATTTATTTTGCTTCGGATACGTATGCGGTGTCTGACATCCATACTGATATTCATGCCCTGCATTGTAAAGTTACCGATACCACCTGCGGCATCACTGAAGATTTTACACTTGACCTGAACGGCCTCTACCAAACCAAAAACCTGTGCACGGTTTTACAGGCTGAAGGTATATTGATGGAAAACGGTTTTAAGATTAATAACGACGCAGAAAAATATGCCTGCGCACACGTGAAGTCACTAACAGGATTGCATGGCCGCTGGGAAGTGATTGCTGAGAACCCGGTTACCGTGATGGACGTTGCCCACAATGAAGATGGCATTAAACAGGTATTACAGCAACTGCAATTCAATGGCATTGCGCCGGAACAAACGCATTTTGTAATTGGCATGGTAAAAGATAAGGATATTAACAAAGTGCTTTCCCTGTTGCCTTCCAACGCCAATTATTATTTTACGCATGCGCATATACCGAGAGCATTATCTGCTGAACAATTATTGTTGAAAGCAAAAGGCTATCATTTACAGGGCGCTGTTTATGATGATGTGAATGCCGCAATTCAATTTGCAAGAAATAAAGCTGCTGCCGGTGATGTGGTGGTGATTTGCGGCAGTGTATTTTTAGTGGGTGAAGTGAATGTGTGACGTAAGTTTTACAGCATCCTTTTCAACAACTGCTTCGATTCTTAAAGAGCAAAACGAAATTTCCTCAATGTTGGAAGTACATTATGAAGGAAGGCAACCTTGCAGGTTGACTTCCTCGGAAACGCTTTTTAGGCTGGCGATTCATTGAAGTCTGCCCAAAAAAGCCAACCTGCGTGAATGGGTGACGTAAGTTTTACAGAACCATTTTCAGCAACTTTTCGATTCTTAAAGAGCAAAATGTAATCTCCTTGTATTGAAAATGCATTATGAAGGAAGGCAACCTTGCAGGTTGACTTCCTTAGAAAGGCTTTTTAGGCTGGCGATTCATTGAAATCTGCCCAAAGAAGTCAACCTGCAAGGTTGCCTTCTTTATTAAAATTTCCCGCAAGAAGAATGTCTTATTTCCTATACTCCGCATCCCACTTATTGAACGCATAATACACACAAGCCATGTGCAGCGACTGTACAATTTCATTGTTCAGTAACATCTTGCGGTAATCCTCCACCGGCATCAGTTCAATAGTTAAATCTTCGTTATGATCCAATTGCTGGCTGGCTACCTTCCTACCCCCCGTTGCTAAAAATAAATACGTATAGTTATTTAATAAACCGGGGTTGGCTGCAATCTTACCCACACAATCGTACGTTGCAAACTCATAACCGGTTTCTTCCATTAATTCCCTTGCAATGGCTTTTTGAATATCTTCCCCTGCATCAATAAATCCTCCCGGTATTTCCAATATAGTTTCTCCAATGGCGTGGCGGTATTGACGAACTAATACCACCTGGTTGTCTTCAGTAATGGCCATAGCGCAGGCGCTGGGTGGCATCTCCACTACAAAGTATGGATCAACAATATGGCCGTCCGGCCTTTCGCAAACATCTCTTCTTGCTTTAAAATAAATATGATCGCTGAGGTAAGTGGAGGAAAGTAGCTTCCAGTTCATAAATGTTGAGTTGTGAATGGGGGTTGTGAATGGTGAATGGTCGATGGTCAATGGTGAATGGATAATGAACAATGGACAATGAATAATTTTTTCGGATCCAGGTTTTTTTCTTTTGATTTAGGTCTTTAAAAAATAAATCAATTATCCCGCAGGGCCCGGTGGGCAATTATCAATTATCAATTACAAATCAAAATTACCATTTCATCTTTTCTCTTAACGCCGTAATATGCGCTACGTGATGGCGGCCATGCCAGGCATACATGCCAAGCAAATGCCAGAGCGTCATTTCTTTTTTATGTTCAGGATGAAATACTTTACGTTGGTAGTCAGCTTCGGTAAGCCCCGTTAAAAAATAATACCAGCGGGTATGCAGTGCATGCAGCAGCGTTAGTGAAATATTGATGGGCAATTCCAATGAGTCTTTCATTTCAGCCCATTGCACTTCATCATAAGGTTTGATGGAAGGTAATTCTTCAGACATACCGAGCTTAAACCTGGTGTAAGCATTTAAATGGCTGTCGGCCACATGATGTACCACCTGTTTCACCATCCAGCCACCATCGCGGTAAGGTGTATCTAATTGTGCAGCATCTAAATTGTTCACCGCATTTTCCAGCAGTTGCGGCAGAAATTTAATGTCGGCCAGCCAGGCTTCTTTTTGTTGTTCCGAATACGGTAGTGGTTCGTATTTACCAATGGGATAACGGGGATCTTGTTCCATAGTTATTTATGTCTTTTATACTATAACCGATACTTTTTTTTATTTTTTCTTTTTGCTTCTCCAAAAAGAAACAAAAAAGAGCCCCGGCAATAATTACAGCCATTGCCGGTACAACCCTGATGTAACTTTCGTACTACTGTACATCAACTTCATTTCCCTGATTTGAAAGTTGAAGCATTTATTTTAAACTCAAAGATCATAACCAGCGAATAGCCAGCACAAATAATTTATTCTTCTCTCAAATCCTTTCCTGTTAAATGGATAAACACATCTTCCAGGTTGGCGGCTTTAACCTGTTTGGTTCTTTCAAAACCGGAGGCAACCAATTCGTCAATCATTTTATCCGGTGAGTCGAGTTTAATGATGCGGCCTTCATCCATAATGGCAATACGGTCGCACAATTGCTCGGCTTCATCCATATAATGCGTGGTTAAAATTACGGTAGTGCCTTTTGATCGGATGTCAACAATCAAATCCCACAAGTTTCTTCTTGCCTGCGGATCGAGACCTGTTGTGGGTTCATCCAAAAAAATAATTTTAGGTTTATTGATAAGCGTGGTGGCAATGGAAAAACGTTGCTTCTGCCCACCGCTCATGTCTTTAAATTTATTCTTTGCTTTATCCACCAGGTTTACCCGTTGTAATAATTCCATTGCATCCACGGGTTCGTTATACAAACCACTGAAGAGATTGATGAGTTCCACTAATGATAAACCGGGATAAAAACCTGATGTTTGTAATTGTACTCCAATGATCTTTTTAATTTCTCCCGGTTGTTTATCCAGGTTGAAACCGTTTACGATTACTTCGCCGCTGGATTTGTCCCGCAGCGTTTCAATAATTTCCAGCGTGGTGGATTTACCGGCACCATTCGGCCCAAGTAAACCAAAAATTTCGCCTTCATACACTTCGAACGAGATGCCTTTTACGGCTTCAAAATTGCCGTAATTCTTTTTTAAATCTTTTACCGATATGATAGTATTCATGTGCTGTTACTTTCTTTGGCATTTGGTTAACTGGTTAATTAGTTAATTGGTTTAATCGCTTCCACCAGGCGTCTGACGGTTTGTAACCGTCTTGACGCCTTACAACATCAACTCCATTTTCACATCTGCTGTTTCAAATGGTGAGTTGGTGACTTCCACGTGTTCAAACCCATATTTTTTATACAGGTTTAATGCAGTGGTGAGTTGATGGTTGGAAAACAATTCCAGTTTGGTTACACCAATGTCTTTTGCTTTCGCAATGCAGGTTTCTATCAGCAATTTACTGATGCCCCTGCCCTTATATGTTTCATCCACTGCCATCTTTGCCAGTTCATACACGCCATGTTCTTCTTTCATGATGGCTGCAGAACCTACAATTGTTTCACCGTCTTTCGCTAACCATATAAATCCTCCGCGGTCAATTATATTTTGTTGTGGGTGATTGAGTATCTCCAAATCGTGGCTTTCTGTTAAGTTATACTGATCCAGCCAAACAATATTGAGCCTGTAAAAATCAGGCTGGTATTTTGTTTCGTATGGTATTACGGCAATCATTTTTATTTTTCAGCTTTCATAAATGTTTCCAGTTCTTCCATCATTAATTTACTGCCTGCAAAAAATGGTGTACGCTGGTGTAATCCTGTTGGCTGCACTTCCAGCATACGTTGCTTTCCATTGGTTGCCTTTCCCCCTGCCACTTCAATAATAAATGCACAGGGATTGCATTCATACATCACCCTTAGTTTTCCTTTGGGTTTATCCATTACTGCAGGATACATAAAGATACCGCCTTTGATGAGATTACGGTGTATATCAGCCACCATGCTGCCGATATACCGCTGTGTATACGGCCCGCCATTCTCTTTTGTTTTACGCTGACATTCGTTGATGTATTTCCGCACATTCTCTTCGTACTGGAAAAAATTGCCGTGGTTTACGGAGTAAAATTTTCCTGTTTCGGGGCATTTGATATCGGGATGACTTAAAGTAAATTCTCCAATTGACTGATCTAACGTAAATCCATTCACGCCGCGGCGTGTGGCATACACCATCATGGTGGATGAACCATAAATGACATAACCAGCGGCTACCTGCTTAACGCCGGGTTGCAGAAAATCTTCTTGTGTTGCAGGCTTACCCAATTCGCTTACGCGGCGGTACACACTGAAGATGGTACCGATAGAAACATTCACATCTATGTTACTGCTGCCATCGAGCGGATCGAAGAGGCAAACATATTTGCTGGCATTACTTACTTCATCATCAAAGATCACCACATCATCCAGTTCTTCACTGCCAATGCCTGCGCAACTGATACCGTGGCGCAATACGCCCATGAACTGGTTATTGGCAAATACGTCTAACTTTTTCACTTCTTCTCCCTGCACATTCATGGTGCCGGCATCGCCGAGGATGTCTACCAGGCCGGCTTTGTTTACTTCCACATTTACTCTTTTTGCGGCAAGGCCAATATCTCTTAATAAACTGGATAATTCACCGGTTGCTTTTGGAAAGTCACGCAATTGCTGGATGGTAAACTCATCCAGTGTTTGCACTCTGCGGTTGATACTCATAATAGCATGGGTTGGTGTTGTATTGCTACAACGGTTTAGATTTGGCAGCAGTTAAGTGTAATTGCAAAATAATTATAAGGTTGTTATTTGAACCACTTTCAATAATCAGCCGGTTTCGACCCGCAGGGAAATCAAGCTCAACCTGACTGCTTTGAATATTTGAGGTGCCTTCAAAGGCGTCTGACGGTTATGAACCGTCCTGACGCCTTTCCAACATTTCATCAGCTGAAATCCCGTTCACTTTAAACTTATTATACGATTTTTGCAAATCCGCTTAACGGGGCTAAATTACAGAATTAACTTAATCAACTACCAATAAATGAAGGTTTTTAAATTTGGGGGCGCCAGCATCAACAGTGTGGAAAGAATACAGAATGTACGGCGCATTTTACAAATGTATCCCGGTGAAAAAATACTGGTCATCATTTCTGCCATGGGCAAAACCACCAACGCCCTTGAAAAAGTTACCGAAGCGTTTTTTGACGGCCGCAATGCCGATGCACTCGCTCTTTTTGCACAGGTAAAAGAGCAGCATTTAAGTATGCTGAAATATTTAACCACATTGCACTGGAAAACTGCTGAAGATCACCTGAAAGATTTTTTTACTGAAGCCGAATGGCTGCTGCATGATAAAGCAGTAAGGGAATATGATTATTATTACGATCAATTGGTTTGCTGTGGTGAATTACTCAGTACTGCCATGGTAAGCGATTACCTGAACGAAGCTGATGTGCCCAATCAATGGGTTGATGTTCGGGATATTATCCGCACGGATGATAATTTCCGTGATGCCATCATCAACTGGCCGGTTACTGCTGAAAAAGTTAATCAAATTATTTTGCCTTTATTTCAACAGCACGATATTATCATTACACAAGGTTTTATTGGCGCCACCGATGAAAATGAAAGCACCACGCTGGGGCGTGAAGGCAGTGATTTCAGCGCTGCCATTTTTGCCAACCTGCTGAATGCTGAAAGCCAAACCATCTGGAAAGATGTGGAAGGCGTGATGAATGCCGACCCTAAACAATTTGCCGATGCACAATATATCAGCGCACTCAGTTATCATGAAGTAATTGAAATGGCCTACTATGGCGCACAGGTAATTCACCCGAAAACCATTAAACCGTTACAGAATAAAAGCATTCCGTTGCACGTGCGTTGTTTTTTGAATCCTGAACTGCCGGGCACCGTTATCAGCAATACACCCGTGCATCATTTGCCACCCATCATTGTTATTAAAGACAACCAGGTTTTATTAGAACTCAGTTCCAAAGATTTTTCTTTTGTGGGTGATGCGTTTGTTAGTAAACTGTACGGGTTATTTGGGAAGATCAAAATACGCCCCAACCTGATGCAGAACGGCGCTATCAGTTTATTATGCTGTTTAGATGACCGCACCGAAAAAATTGAACAGCTGGCTTTTGCTGCTTCTGATTTTTTTGATGTACAGGTAAAGCGGGGGTTATCATTACTCACTATTCGCCATTATAGCAGGGAAAAGTTTGATGAGCTCACTGCTGGTAAAACGATTTTACTGACACAGCGGACACAGGAAACGGTGCAGGCATTGATGGAGGTGTGAGGGATTTAGGATTTAGGATTTAGGATTTATGAATTGGGCACATGGTCTGACGTCCGCGTCTGACCATGGATGATGTGTTTGCATGGAAGAGAAAGTAAATTTAGGATGTATGATTTAGGATTTGCTGGTATGGTCTGACGTCCGCGTCTGACCATGGATGATGTGTTTGTATCGAAGATGAAAATAAATTCAGGATGTATGATTTAGGATTTGCTGGTATGGTCTGACGTCCGCGTCTGACCATGGATGATGTGTTTGCATGGAAGAGAAAGTAAATTCAGGATGTATGATTTAGGATTTGCTGGTATGGTCTGACGTCCGCGTCTGACCATGGATGATGTGTTTGTATCGAAGATGAAAATAAATTCAGGATGTATGATTTAGGATTGGCTGGTATGGTCTGACGTCCGCGTCTGACCATGGATGATGTGTTTGCATGGAAGAGAAAGTAAATTTAGGATGTATGATTTAGGATTGGCTGGTATGGTCTGATATCCACGTTGACCACGGATAATGTGTTTGAATAAAGGGCTAACAAAATAAAAGCAACTATCAATTCCATTTTCATTTACAATCCAAATATAGCTTTGCTGCCTGAAGAAGGTTTATCCCACTGATCAAATTCATTTTTCAAAATACTGATTTTATCCACTACTAATAAATCAAGTGGTGGCCAGGCTTCGTTCATTTCCACTAATTTTCCGTTACTGTATATGAAAGTGAGCGTTTGAGTTAATAATAGTTCTGCATTGTGAACTGAATCAGGCTTCACACTTACCCGGCTTTTATTAATCCCTGTGTTTTTCGTCTTATAAGTGTAAATACTGGTTTTTGATAAAACCTGGATCGAATCGCCATGTACAACATACACCCCTGTAAGTTTTTCCTCCGTTACAGATTGATACCGATCTTCAAAACTGGTATGGTAAATGAGTAATTCAACAGTTGAATCGTCTTTACAATCCATGCAGTAATAATCGTCTGTTATGCCAATCAAGCTGCACCATTGATCTTCGCAGAAAAATTGTTTCCCCTTTGCCCAGGTTTGTGCTTTTGTGGAAGCGAAAAATAAGAACATCAAAAACGTAAAAAAGATTTTTTTCGACATAAAAAAGTGCTCATTTTTCAAAATATCTATACATCAGCATGATCGTTTTCCATTTTTTAGGAGGATACGTCCGTTCCACTTTTGCCCTGTATTGTTTCCATTTATTTTTATCCAACTGATTCTTCATACTATACAGGAAGCTTATATTAACATTGCTAAAATCGGCTATGCAACCACACATTGACCGGAATGATGCTGTATCCTGGATATGCAGATCCAAAACATCTTCTAAACTATCATAGTGATGTTCATTTAGTGCGGCAAATGCATATGCTCTTACAACAGGATTTGCGTGGAAAGTCAGCTTTCGTAAATCGTTATTATCACTATGTTTTAATAACCATTCATACCGCCAGTATTGATCCGTTTTAATACCTCCAATTCCAACTCCAGCGCAATCAAAGCTATTATCTAATGCAATGTCATCTACAATTGTATAGGCAGATATATTTTGATTTACCTGCTGATTAAGATTAACCGGTGGCATAGGTTTCCTTTTCAGCAAAGCATCAACTGAATCTGTTTTTTTCTCTTTAGGATGTTTACAGGCAAAAAATACAAGGAGTATACACAAACTAAGAGCAAGTATTGCAGCTTTACGGATTGCAGATGTTGTTATCATACCAGGCAATAAATTTAATCAGGGCAGAAATGATAATATTGATGTTCCAGTTTGATATCCTTTCAAAATAAAGTTACGGCAAATTTTTGATCGTTATGTAATTTAACACTATCGTTTGTGCAGTATATTATGCTTAGCTAACAGATCATCTAAAACCGGGCTGATTGTTGTGAATGCCCCCAATAATTCAACGATATCGTTACCCATTGTTTTTTCGTTGAGCGGAATCCACCCCTGCATCAACGTGGCCGGCCCAAAATGCACACTTACATTCGGCCAATGCTTTTGATGTTTTGCAAATTGCTGGCGGAATTGCAGCGCAAAATCACGACTGGTGAGCACATAGTTTTTAAACTTCCGGAGTTTGAGTGCCTGAATATTGTAGTACAATTTGTTTTCTGCAATGGTTTTATCTGTTACCCAAACAGAAAAAAATATCCGGCCTTCAGCATGCATGGGATTGTTGTGGTCACTGCTCCATTCAGTTTTGTATGCTTTAAAGGCTATTGCATCCAGTACTTCACACACAAATAATTGCAGATGTTGCTGTGCTGCAACTTTTTTATCAATTGCATGCAATGCAGCGTCAAATTCTTTTTTATACGAAAGATAACTCATTGTTGTTTTGGTTTACCATTGTTGTATCACCACACACACATTGGTAGCATCTTTAATCGCAAATTCTTTGGCACCCCAGGGTCTTAGTGTTACGGCTTTTAAATTCGGGTGCAGAAATTGCGGGTGTGTTGCAGCCACTTTAGCAAACACTTCATCAATATTATCGGTATGCAGCCTGATCTCGGGCCGGTCTTTATCAGCAAACGCTTTATCCTGGATCAAAAAAACCGCCAGCATATCTTTGCGCACTACACAGCAGGGGTGTGCCGATTTCAAATCATCAAACCCGATCTCAAATTCTAAACAATCTACAAATAATGCCAGGCCATCGTTGATGTTTTCATAAAAAATATTAGGAATGAGTTTGGTGAATTTCATGGCCGAATCATTTAAAAAGATTGAACAAACAATTTTACCGCTCCAAAATCTCTTTCAAAGTCCCCAAGCTAACATCCATATCCTTCGCAAAATTCTTTTCAAAAAAAGGAATCACGATATTCATTGGGAATTTCAATAACCCCGAATTAACGAGGCTGACTTTTGTTTGTTCAGGGCTGACAGGTTCAGTTTCCATAATAACAGAAGCGGATATACGCATTGGTTTTACAAAACGTATTTCTGTTTCAATGCGCTTTCCTTCAATAATGTTTTTAATTTCCTTCTCCCCTTCGCCCACATTTTTATTCCCGCTCCATGCATAGATATAGCCTATGGTTCCATCTGTTCCTTTATGCGTTACTACCCGGTCTTCATCTGCCTTTGCCCATTTATTAAAGGCTTCCTGGTTTTTCAGCAGGCGTAAAAAATCGAATGCTTTTTGCAATGGCACATTGATAACAATAGAACGTTTTACATAATGTTCCTTACGCATGAACAGGGCAATTGTAAGCAGCAAGGTTACAAAACCTGCCAAAACAAGCAGAATGATAATAATGATATTCATTGTACAGAACGATTAGTTCAGCATAAAAGTAATTCAGCCGGTGGTATAAACAAAAAACAAAGCTGGTAACATTTAATTACGTTATTTACACTTTCTCCCTTGTTTGCACATTAAGTATTTTTTTTGATTTAAGAACCGGAAGTGTTTATAGTGGAAAATTATTCATCCATACAAGTTTATTTTATTAACCGGCAAACCAATAAATCCGCGATGATGTTCTCATTTCAGCGGAAAATATTGGCCCCGCTTTTCACATCGCTGATTTCGGCTTATCTTGTGTTGCACAACAAATTCATAAGCATACCGCAACCTGGATAAAACACTATCTTAATGATCCGGATACCATTTTCAATTATATTGATTTTGTTACTAAGCTCCGTACTGCAATTCTCGTGCACCCGCAAAAAGAACAACCCAAAGCAGGATATTTCCATTGGCGATTTGCGTAATGTGCATTTCCCCGATACAGCACTGGCAAGTGTGGACGGCTTCTACCATGATTTTTTTTATGAAGGCTCCGAAGCATTGCTTGATTTCGTTTATTTAGATACGGTTGAAATTGGCATCAGGAATGCAAACGATTTTGCCATGGCCCTGAGAGGTTATGTTGTGGCCAGTTTTTCCGGGCGAAAATATGTACGATACGATTTCAATGTTACCGATACAACCATAAACAAAGTAAATGGGCTTTTCATATCGGGATATACGATTGATATTAACGAACAGTATAAGCAACTATTCTGCTTTTTGACGGTGGCCAATAATAAATGCTACGCTTTTTATTCTCTTCAGCAAAACACCGGCCCGTTCAATAATACCTCAAAACAATTCTTTGGTTCTATACAATTTAACCGGGATGATTTTAATGAAAGCCATTACAGAACAGCCCATTTACAATTGCATAAACCTATTGGAAAAATATGGCATTTTACACCCGATTTTGAACTGGTTACTCCACCACCTTACGATACTTACGATGAACCTGCTGAGCCTTTCAAATTAAGACCCGGTAAAAGATCCCATTAAATTATATGCCAGGATATTTTGTGCAGTATACTTCTTTCATGCTGTATGTTGTATTGTTTATCATTAATTACAGAAGTTAATGCACAAAAAAACGGCCGGTTCATCACCAGCCGCTGCACCTTGAATATGGTACTTACTATTCAATAATATAACCGCCTTTTTTATCTATCATAATAACGGGCAGTTGTTTCTTTTCTTCAAAATAATTATAGGCTTCTTTGAGCTCGGTACTAAACTCCACTAAATTGGGTTTGGTACGCAGTGCTTCGTTCAGGTATTCGGCAGATTTTTTTACATTATACTTTACAGGGAACACGTGCACCGGAATAAAATCCTGCCCGTTGGCTTTTACACGGCTGGCGATGATGTACACTTCTTCAATGGGCACATCGCTGATGGGGATACAACCCGTACTTACACAATTGCCGTGTATATAAATGGCATTGCCGGGGTGGATGGAATCGCTGAGAATTTTATCACTGGCATTGGGATAGTTTAAGCCCAGCGCCAGGTGGTAATTGCTGTTGGGGTTAAACTCGTTGATGTAATAAAACCCTTCGGGCACCTGGTAATCGCCTTCCATACGCTTGGGCCCCATAGTACCGCTTTGCATACACACTTTATAGGTCTTGAATAATTTATACGGTTCCTTTGCAGAATTCTTCACCCATACTTCCAGCTGGCGGTCGTATTTAAAAGAGCGGATGTACATCGCCTGCGGTGGCCAGGTCAGTTTCTTTTCATCAAACTGTTTGATCACCGAATCTTCCATACTGTTAAAGATGCCGGCCACTTTGGTGGAACTTTTCTGAAAGTCTGAAAAGGAGTTTTGGGCGCATACCATACTGCATGCAATGCATAAGGATACGGACGCCACAATTGTTTTTACAAAAAAATGCTTCATGAACACCAGGGGAGTTTTCATTAACAACCTGAAATTAATAAAAAAACCGGGCTTTTTTCATTAAAAAATTATCAGCATAGTGTGGAAAACCCTGTCTTTTTTATTACATTGGCAGTCAATGCTTACAGGTTTCCCCTTGCATCCTGCTCCCTTTCCAGTGCTTCAAACAGGGCTTTAAAATTGCCTTTGCCAAAGCTTTTTGCCCCTTTGCGCTGTATGATCTCGAAGAATAATGTGGGCCTGTCTTCCAGCGGTTTGCTGAATATTTGTAACAAATAGCCTTCATCATCCCGGTCAATCAATATACCCAGCTTTTGTAAAGGTGCCAGGTCTTCATCAATTTTTCCCACACGGTCCAGCACCGTTTCATAATAGTTGGATGGTATGGTTAAAAACTCCACGCCGCGTTTTTGTAATTCACTTACTGTAGTAATGATGTCATTGGTGGCAATGGCCACATGCTGCACACCTTCCCCGTTATAAAAATCCAGGAACTCTTCCACCTGGCTTTTCTTCTTGCCTTCTGCCGGTTCGTTGATGGGGAATTTAACGTATCCGTTTCCGTTACTCATTACCTTACTCATCAAGGCAGAATATTCAGTGGAAATATCTTTATCATCAAAACTTAAAATATTCCTGAAGCCCATTACGTCTTCATAAAATTTTACCCAGGGGTTCATCTGGTTCCAGTCTACATTGCCCACGCAGTGATCAACGTATAATAAACCGGTAGAGGATGGATTGTAATTACTTTTCCATTCTTTAAAGCCGGGCATAAAAACGCCATGATAATGGTTGCGTTCAATGAAAAGATGAACGGTGTCGCCATAAGTATGAATACCGCTCATAACCAGTTCGCCCTGTTCGTCTTTCAGCGTGGTGGGTTCCATATAAGAGCGGCCACCGCGTGAGGTGGTTTCTTTCCATGCGCTGGTGGCATCATCAACACGTAAGGCGAGTACTTTAACGCCATCGCCATGTTTATAGATATGATCGGCAATGACATTGTTGGTTTTCAGCGGTGTGGTTAATACAAAGGTGAGTTTGTTCTGGCGAATGGCGTAACTCACTTTATCCTTCATACCGGTTTCCGGGCCCGCATAAGCGAGGCTTTGAAAGCCAAATGCGGTTTTGTAAAAGTGAGCAGCCTGTTTGGCGTTGCCCACGTAAAACTCTACGTAGTCGGTACCCTGCAATGGTAAAAAATCGGTAACGGGGTTACTGTCTGTAACAGGTTGTTGTAATGTTGCTGTTGACATGTGGCATGTTTTAAATGAGCAATCAGGATATTGTTGCGGGTGAGGCTATGGACAACACTTTATTGTCCGTATATTTTAAAGCGGGTAAACGAGGTTTAGTGTACCGAATCCATGGCAAGCGTCAGCATCAACAGGGAGTAGTTGCTGCGTTTGTCGGCAAAAAGCTTATGTGGATAATCGGGAGTCATGAGAGACTACAAAGATAGAAAGTTTTTTGAGATGAGGAAATGAGGCCGCAAAGGCGCAGAGAAAATGGTCTGACGTCCCGTCTGACCATGTAGGAATATTTAGCCCCAGATGCGCAGATGAAGAAAAGGGAATGGCATGCAGAGGTGCAGTGGAAATGGTTCGCCATCCCGGCTGACCATGAATGGATATAATTGCTCACAGCGGCACAAAGGCACTGCACAAACCCCAATGAAACAGTTGATTCATTTCTCCCTGCGTCCTCTGCGCCTCTGCGTGGAATTTCTTATGCCTCTTATCCCACATTTTTATAGAAACTTAATCTCCCTTACCAGCATTAGCATTTATATTTGCCCAATGAACCAAACGACTACTCCCCGCAGGGTAGGCACCCACAGGGTGGGCATACTCGGCGGCGGGCAATTGGGCAGGATGCTGTTGCAGGCTGCTGCCAATTACCCCGTTGAAACCTTTGTAATGGAAAACGATGTGCATTGCCCCGCTGCACACCTGTGCCATCATTTCACCCTGGGCGATATCAAAAGTTATGATGATGTATACCGCTTCGGTAAGGGATTGGATGCACTTACTATTGAAATTGAAAGCGTGAATGAAGCGGCATTGGAACAATTAGAAGCCGAAGGTGTAAAAATTTATCCCAAACCTTCAGCTTTAAAAACAATCAAGAATAAAATTCTGCAGAAACAATTTTATAAAGACAATGAAATTCCCACCAGTGATTTTGTAATCACTGAAAATAAAGGGCAACTGGAAATGCACCTGGGCTTTCTACCTGCGGCACATAAAATTGGAATGGGCGGTTATGATGGCCGCGGAGTGGAACTGTTGCACAGCAGTGAAGATACCCACAGGGCTTTTGATGCCCCCGCGGTTTTAGAAAAACTGGTGAACATAAAGAAAGAAATCGCTGTTATCATTGCGGTAAATGAAAAAGGCGATACTGCCATTTATCCACCGGTGGATATGGTGTTTGATATGCGTCTGAACCTTTTGGATTACCAGATCAGCCCTGCGGATTTACCGGAAAAAGTGTTGTGGAAAGCTGAAGCAGTGGCATTGAAAGTAGTGAAACAATTGAAAAGCCCCGGCCTGTTTGCCGTTGAATTGTTTGTTGATCATAACGACAATGTTTTGGTGAATGAAACTGCACCACGTGTGCATAACAGCGGCCACCACACTATTGAAGCCAACTACAGCAGCCAGTTTGATATGTTATGGCGGGTAATGCTTAACTACCCGTTAGGAAATACCGATCACATCTTGCCTGCCGCCATAGTAAATTTGCTGGGTGCACCAGGTTATTCAGGCCAGGCAAAATATGAAGGTTTGGAAGAAGTACTGAAAATTGAAAATGTGTTTGTTCACATTTATGGCAAAGCCGAAACCAAGCCCGGAAGAAAGATGGGGCATGTAACCATCCTGAGTAAAGAGAAGCAGGAACTCATCCACCAGGCCAACAGAATTAAAAGCACATTAAAAATTGTGTCCTGAGTACCATTTATCCTATTTACACCACCACACAACGACAGTTTTTACAAAATTTGCAGTCTAAACATTAAATCACAAAATAACGTCTTGGAAAAGTTCATCATCAGTACCGCAGCATTGGCTTTGGCAATAACAGTTTGCAGTTGCCAGTCGTCAGCCAAAGAAGATAAGAAGCCCGCTGCCAACAATAAAGGACAGGCATTAAAGGTAGATGCTTACGTGGTGAGCCCACGCAAATTATCGCAGGATATTGAAGTACCGGGCAGCCTTGCTGCTTACGAAGAAGTGGAATTACACACAGAAGCTGCCGGCCGTGTAACCGGCGTATATTTCAAAGAAGGCAGCTTTGTTCAGCAGGGCGCATTACTGATTAAATTATACGATGGTGACCTGGTGGCACAATTGCAAAAATTGCAGGTGCAGTTAAAATCTGCAGAACAGACAGCTGACCGTTATGCCGCGCTGTTAAAGATCAATGGCGTAAGCCAGCAGGAATACGACCTGAATGTACTGGCAGTAAATAATATCAAAGCAGATATTGATATCACCAAAACCAGCATCACCAAAACATCACTGCGTGCACCCTTCAGCGGTAAAATGGGTATCACCACCATTGCACCCGGCGCATACTTATCCCCCACCACTGCTGTGGCCACTTTACGTAAAGTAAGCCAGTTGAAACTGCAGTTCATGGTACCGGAAAAATATATTTCCAGTATGAAACCGGGCAGCACTGTTCAGTTTAGGATAGAAAATAATCCTAAAACATTCCTGGCCAAAATTTCTGCCACGGAAAATACAGTAGCGTCTGACAGCCGCAGCCTTACGGTAAAAGCTATTGTGGAAAATCCCTCTTCACAATTACTGGCAGGTGTATTTGCCAAAGTGCAGATTCCATTATCGGAAAATAATGATGCGTTGATGATTCCCACCCAGGCAGTGATACCGCAAACAAGAGATAAAAAAGTGCTGGCGGTACGCAACGGAATCGCATCGCTGGAAACAGTGACCACAGGTATCCGTGATTCTGCCAACGTAGAAATTACCAGCGGACTTAAAGCGGGTGATACCGTTTTAATTACCGGCTTGCTGGCCACCAAGCCCGGCACCAAAGTAGCATTGAACCAAGTTTTTAATAAATAAACAGGAGTATCTGTGAATATATCTGAATTAAGTTTACGCCGGCCCGTACTCGCCATAGTGGTGAACATCATCATTGTGCTGTTTGGATTAATCGGTTTTAAATTCCTGGGGATAAGGGATTACCCCGCTATTGACCCACCGAATATTTCCGTGCGTACATCGTATGCTGGTGCCAATGCCGATATTATTGAATCGCAGATCACAGAACCACTGGAGTCTGCTATCAATGGTATTGCCGGTGTAAAAAATATTACCAGCAGCAACAGCCAGGGTACCAGTAATATTAACGTGGAGTTTGAACTGGGCAGCGACCTGGAAAGTGCGGCTAATGATGTACGTGATAAAGTATCGCAGGCCACCCGCTCCCTTCCCTCCGATCTTGATGTTCCTCCGGTTGTAACCAAGGCCGATGCCAGCAGCGATGCCATTCTTTCCATGACGGTACAGAGCAATACCCGCAACCAGTTGCAGGTAACTGAATATGCCGAAAATAATTTGCTGGAACGTTTGCAAACCATTCCCGGTGTGAGCGGCATACAGGTTTGGGGCGAAAAAAAATATGCCATGCGCATCTGGTTCAAACTGGATAAGATGAGTGGCTATGGCATCACACCTTCTGACATTCAAACTGCACTCATCAATCAAAACGTTGAATTGCCTTCGGGCAAAATTGCCGGTAATGCTACTGAACTTTCTGTACGCACCTTTGGAAAAATTAATACGGAAGAAGAATTCGGTAATGTAATTGTAAAGAATGTAAATGGTGCCGACATTAAACTGAAAGATGTGGCAGATGCAGTACTGGGTCCGGAAAATGAAGAATCTGTTTTGAAAGAAAGTGGTGTGCCGATGATTGCACTGGCACTGGTACCGCAACCCGGCTCCAACTATGTGGCCATTGCAGATGAATTTTATAAACGCCTGGAGCAAATTAAAAAAGATGTACCCAAAGATATTGAACTGGATATTGCGCTGGACCAAACCAAGTTCATCAAACGGTCTATATCTGAGGTAAAAGAAACATTGATTGTAGCGATTGTATTGGTGGTGCTGATCATCTATTTATTCTTCCGCGACTGGATCATTGCCATACGTCCTTTGATAGATATTCCTGTATCACTCATCGGTGCTTTCTTCATTATGTACCTTGCCGGGTTTACCATCAATGTATTAACATTGCTGGCGATTGTGCTGGCCACAGGTTTGGTGGTGGATGACGGTATTGTGGTCACGGAAAACATCTTTAAAAAGATGGAACATGGTATGAACAAGTGGCAGGCCGCAAAAGAAGGTTCCAAAGAAATTTACTTTGCTGTAATTGCCACTTCCATTACACTCGCCATCGTATTCCTGCCCATCATCTTCCTGCAGGGTTTTGTGGGCCGACTGTTCCGCGAGTTTGGTATTGTGGTGGCAGGTGCAGTATTGATCTCTGCATTTGTATCGCTTACCTTAACGCCGGTACTTAATGTTAAGCTTACCCGAAGAGTGCAAAAACATTCCTGGTTCTACACATTCTCTGAACCCTTCTTCCGTGGCATGGAAAATGGCTACCGCCATTTACTGCAGGCTTTTATGAAAGTGAAGTGGCTGGCCATTGTGATGATATTGGTTTGTTTCGGTATTATCTATTTTATTGGAAAAGGCATCCCATCAGAATTGGCGCCCATGGAAGACAGAAGCCAGTTCCGTTTGTCTGTAACTGCACCAGAAGGCACATCATACGATTATATGGACCGGTATGTTGACCGCATTTCTCAGTTCATTGAAGATTCTGTGCCGGAAAAAACAGTACTCATCAGTATTACTGCACCGGGCTTTACCGGTTCTGGTTCTGTAAATACCGGTATGGTACGTGCTTTGATGACCGATCCAAAAGACCGTAACCGGTCGCAACAGGATGTGGTGAATATGATCAACCGCAACGTGAATAAATTCAACGAAGGAAAAATATTTGCCATACAGGAACAAACCATCTCCGTAAACCGCCGTGGTGGTTTGCCGGTGCAGTTTGTTATTCAAAACATCAACTTTGACAAGATCAAAGAAGTGCTGCCGAAATTTTTAGAAGAGTGTAACAAGAACCCGGTATTCCAGGGTGTGGATGTGGACCTGAAATTTAATAAACCGGAACTGCGTGTGGTGATTGACCGTTTAAAAGCAAGTGATCTTGGCGTGAGTATCCAGGATATTTCTGAAACATTACAATTGGCGCTGAGTAACCGCAGGCTGGGTTATTTTACGCGTGATGGTAAACAATACCAGGTATTGGGCCAGGTAACCCGTAATGACCGTGATGATCCCTCTGACCTGAAAAATTTGTACGTCCGCAGCAGCAAGGGAGAATCCATTTCGCTGGATAACCTGGTTACTTTAGTGGAAGAAACCACGCCACCCACCATTTATCATTTTAACCGGTATAAATCGGCAACAGTTTCAGCGGGGCTTGCACCGGGCAAAACCATAGGCGATGGTTTAAAAGTAATGGATGAGATTGCAAAAAAATTACTGGATAATACTTTCACCACTGCACTTACCGGTTCATCACGCGATTATGCAGAAAGCGGCAGCAACACCAGCTTCGCGTTCCTGTTAGCGTTAGTACTCATCTTCCTGGTACTGGCAGCGCAGTTTGAAAGTTTTATCGATCCGCTCATCATCATGCTTACCGTACCACTGGCTATTGCAGGCGCATTATTGTCGCTGCAGTTGTTCGGCCAAACGCTCAACATCTTTTCTCAAATTGGTATGATCATGCTGATTGGTTTGGTAACGAAAAACGGTATCCTGATTGTTGAGTTTGCCAACCAGAAGCAATTGAGTGGTGCCAATAAATCAGTTGCCGCGGTGGAGGCTGCCGTAGCAAGGTTCCGCCCTATTTTGATGACCAGTTTGGCAATGTCATTGGGCGCACTACCATTGGCATTATCATTGGGTGATGCATCCACCAGCCGCATACCGTTGGGTGTGGTAATTGTAGGTGGAATCATGTTCTCGTTAATGCTTACTTTGTTTGTAATACCTGCCATGTATTCTTATATCTCCACTAAAAAGAAAAAAAGTGAGCTGGAAGAAGAGGATGACCAGGCAAGTTTATCAGTATAAAATCATTTGGTTTAATGAAGCAATGTTTCTTAATAATAACAGGTTTAATTTTTGCAACGCTGAGCAACGCACAAAGCAGTACTGCACTACCCGTGCTTACTGTTGAAGATGCTGTTGCCAGCGCATTAAAAAACAATTACGATATTCAGCTGCTGCGCAATGATTCTGCTTCATTTGCGCTGGATAATTCTTATGCCAAAGCGGCTTTTCTTCCGCAGCTGAATGGCAGTACCGGTTTGTTATTCAACAATAACAACCAGAAACAACGTTTGGCCGATGGATCATTAAGGCAGCAGAATGGTTTACGCTCCAGCAATCTTACTGCATCTGTAGCATTAAACTGGACCATTTTTAATGGGTTAAAAATGTTTGCCACTAAAGATAAACTGGCGGAGTTTGTAAAACTCGGTCAGCTGAATATTAAGAACCAGGTGGTGAACACAGTTGCGGCCGTAACAACCAACTATTACAATATTGTACGGCAGAAGCAACAAATGAAAGCCATTGAAGAACAAATGGCACTGAATGAAGAACGTTTGAAACAGGCCGATAAAAAACTGAGTGTGGGCCTGGGTGCAAAGCCTGATGTATTACTGGCGCAAACGGATATCAACGCACAAAAAGCAGCTATACTGCAGCAACAAACCACCATTGAGCAATTGAAACAACAGCTGAACCAGTTAATGGCTGCAGCTGTTACTGCTGATTATGATGTTACAGATTCCATTCCCATTAACAACGATCTTGTAGTTACTGATATCCTGAATGCTGCCGACAGCAATAATGCGGCGTTACAGGTGGCCAAACAAAATATCACCATCGCCAATTATACTTTAAAGGAAAGAAAAGGCGACCGTTTTCCTGTGGTAAGCCTCAATTCGGCTTACAATTTTGGCAAGGTGGATAACAAAACGGTACTGAATAATTTCACTCCGTTATACAACCGTAATCTTGGTTTCAATTATGGCATTTCGGCAAGTATTCCCATTTTTAACGCATATAATGCCAAACGCCTGGTACAACAGGCACAACTGAGCGTTGATTACAGTAAACTGCAATATGAACAGTTAAAAGCGTCCAACGCTATTGCGGTAACCAATGCTTTTAAAACTTACGAATTGCAGAAGAAAACACTGGCGCTTGAAGAGTCGAATATTGCTTTGGCCAAAGAAAACGTATACATTGCGATGGAACGTTTTAAGCTGGGTTTATCCAATACGCTGGAATTGAGAACCACACAGCAAACTTTATCTGATGCCTACAGCCGGCTCATTGCAGCACGGTATAATACCAAAGTGGCAGAAACGGAATTGATGCGGTTAAAAGGCGATTTGGTAAAATAGGGTAACCAATAACGTTATAATATTTTGTTTAGAGCCGTCTGCCCCAAGACGGCTTTTGTTTTCATCAACCCGCTTCATTCCGTAATAATTTTACTAACTTAGCGCCCTGAATTAAGCGAAATTGATATATAAAATTGTTTATCATGACGGATTCTAACAATAATCCCATAGCACACAATGGGAATCCATTGGTGGGTATTATTATGGGCAGCGAAAGCGACCTGGATATTATGAAAGGTGCCGCAGAAATGCTGCGCCAGTTTGAAGTAGAGCCTGAATTGACCATCGTTTCTGCACACCGCACACCGGAACGCCTGAGGGAATATGCCCATTCGGCTAAAGGCCGTGGTATTAAAGTGATCATTGCCGGAGCCGGTGGAGCAGCGCATTTGCCAGGTATGGTGGCCGCCAATACTATTTTACCGGTGATTGGCGTGCCGGTGAAATCCAGCAACAGTATCGACGGCTGGGATTCTGTATTATCTATTTTACAAATGCCTTATGGTGTGCCTGTGGCTACAGTAGCCCTCAATGCCGGAAAAAATGCCGGTATTCTTGCAGCACAAATACTGGCCCTGCACGATACGTCTATTGCAGGGAAATTAGAAGCCTATAAAGAATACCAGGATGATATTGTTATGGAAAGTGTAAAAAATGTAAGAAGCCTGGGCTACAGGAATGAATTTGACAGATAAGATGGGCAATGGTGAATAACTCTTGCACCAGTTAACCAATTAACTATTTAGCCAGTAAACTAATTAACCAATCAACCAACCTCCTAACATTCAACTTTTAACTAACCACCTTCAACACATTTGAATTTGATTTGAAAAGTTTCAAGCATTTATACGTAAGCATCACCTCGCTGTTGAGGCACCAGCTCAGCAAAGTGCAGTATATCATGGTGATTGCAACGCTTACCGGTTTTGCATCGGGCTTACTGGCGGTGTTATTGAAAATCATGGTGCATTACCTGCAGCACTGGATCAAAGAAAAACAGGTATCTGAATTTGCCTTTTTATTATTCCCCGCCATCGGATTATTTCTTGCCGTTCTTATCATCAACCTGTTCTTTAAGCGCCATATTGAAAAAGGAATTGCCATGGTGCTGAGGGCCATTGCACGCAAAAGTTCCTACATTCCTTTAAACCATACTTACCTGCACATGATCACCAGCTCCATTACGGTTGGGCTTGGTGGTTCTGTTGGTTTGGAAGCACCGATTGTTGCCACAGGTTCCGCTGTTGGTTCTAACCTTGCCCGCGTCAGCGACCTTAATTACCAGGAGAGAACGCTCCTCATTGCCTGCGGCGCTGCTGCCGGTATTGCTGCCGTGTTTAATGCCCCCATTGCCGGGGTAATATTTGCAGTTGAAGTATTGCTGACAGAAACGGTGGTGAGTTATTTTATCCCGCTCATGATTTCATCTGTTGCCGGCGTACTGTGTTCAAAAATCATCCTGCACGAAAACTTCCTGTTCAATTTTGCTTTGAAGCAAACATTCGATTACAGGAATGTACCGTATTATATTTTACTTGGCATACTGGCTGGTTTTGTGTCATTATATTATGCAAGGGTATACAAAGCCACAGAAAAGAAAATTCATCACTGGAAGATGAATGCTTACATCAAAGCGATCATTGGTGGTTGTTTACTGCTGGCCATTTATTTTGTACTGCCCCCATTATTTGGTGAAGGTTATGGCAGTGTAAAAACTGTGGCGGATGGCTCATTGAGTACTTTTACTGATAATACTTCGTTGCTGGCCCGGTTAGGCAGCAACTGGGGCATCATTGCATTTACTGCACTTATCTTCTTATTTAAACCCATTGCTGCTGGTATTACCATTGGCAGTGGCGGCAATGGCGGTAACTTCGCCCCTTCCCTTTTCAGCGGTGCTTACCTGGGGTTCTTTTTTTCCAAGCTTTTAAACAATATGCCCTGGCTTAAAATTCCGGTGGGCAATTTCAGTTTGGTGGGTATGGCCGGTGTACTCAGCGGCGTTATGTATTGCCCGTTAACAGCCATCTTCTTAATTGCAGAGATCACCAATGGATATGAATTGTTTATTCCGTTAATGATCGTATCCGCCATTTCATTTTTCATTGTGAAATCGTACGAACCTTTTTCAATGGAAACGAAACAGCTTGCATTGGAAGGACAAATCTTCACCCAGAAAAAAGAAAAAAACATTCTTACTTCTATCAAACTGGATGAAATGCTGCAGGATACTTACGACAGCATCAGCATTGATAAAAAACTGGGGCAACTTGTTGAAGTGATCAAAAAAAGTGAAAAAAATATTTTTGCCGTAACTGACCGGAATGACCGCTTTGAAGGTTTTATTGAACTGAATGATGTGAAGCAAAAACTTTTTCAGCCTGAACTGTTTGATAAAATAACGGTAAAATCGTTGATGAAAAAGCCCCCCGCTTTACTGTATAACGACCAGGACATGCATTACGTGATGGAAAAATTCGATCACACCCAAAGCTGGTACCTGCCCGTTCTTTCCAGAGATGGTAAATTCATTGGCTTTATATCCAAAACCAAACTCTTTAATAAATACAGGGAAATCCTTTCTTCGCAGGTGGATTTGTATGAAGAGGAGTAAAGAATGGTTGTAAAAGAATACATCATCTCATCATACCTGTCTTAATTTTTTACAGCCAGGTTTTGTTTTATCTGCAATAATAAACACATTGCTCTTCAATTACTAAGTCTGTCAGTAATGTAAGTGTTTTTAATTCGTAAGCACTCACACTTTAAATCATTTTGCTGTCAGTCTGAGCCTGGCGAAGACGGCTATCTCATTATTAACCCAGTTTCAACCCACAGGGTAAACACACTCAACCTGGCAGCTTTTATCACTGAAAATTTCCTCTCTTCAACTTTAGCGCATGTCAGTAATGTAAGTATTTCTTAATTCGTAAGCGCTCATACTTTAAATCATTTTGCTGTCAGTCTGAGCCTGGCGAAGACGGCTAGTTCATTGTGAAGACGGTTTCGAACCACAGGGTAAACATACTCAACCTGGCAGCTTTTATCATTGAAAATTTTATCTCTTTAACTTTATAGTCTGTCAGTAATGTAAGTGTTTTTAATTCGTAAGCGCCCACACTTTAAATCATTTTGCTGTCAGTCTGAGCCTGGCGAAGACGGCTATCTCATTGTGAAGACGGTTTCAACCCACAGGGTAAACATACTCAACCTGGTAGTTCAATTTATTGATGCGTTGAGCTAATTCAGACATGAATTGGCTACCCCTGTCTTTCAAAGCATTGATTGGCATTATTGCCAAACCGCTTTTGCAGCACCGCTGATCATCATTGTTTTTTCATCCTGTACAAACGCAATCAGCGCAGTATTTTCTTTTGCCGGTGCAGCAGAAAAAATAATATTTCCTGAAGAAGAAGTACTGCTCTTCATCTGGCGCACCACGTTACTGCTTTGTAATGTAGCCCCGCCATTTTCTCCACGCTTTACTGCGGTGGTTTCATGTAATGACACCAATGCAAACTGTATCGTTTGCCCTTTTAATGCACCTTCCGTATTATACTGCACATTTACTGAATGATCTGTATTGTATGTGGCCTGCAAAGCAGAGAAGTGTACGCTGGTATTGGTTGATAAAGCTTTGGAAAGCGCCTGTTTTAATTTACTTCCGTTGGAACCCACAAATTCTGTGGTGCCATTTACCACCATTTGCGGTGTATACGCACCATCCAAGTGCATGATGCTTACATAATCTGACTGCCGTTGAGAATAAGCTGCACTGCTGAACGGATCTGTCCAGCCCAAACGGTTCCAGTAATCCACATGAAATGATAAAGCGAAAATGTTTTTATTACCTGTATCATTGATCGTTTGTTCCAGCAAAGCATCTGCCGGCGGACAACTGGAACAACCCTGCGATGTAAATAATTCTATCACCGCCACCGGCTCAAAACCTGCAGCGGTGTTTTTATTTTTTACCACTATTGATGATGGCGCTGTTGTATTGCCGCACGCTGCCAGCATCATTGATAATATTAAAAGATATTTCATGGCAGTTGTTTTTAATTTTTAAATGGCCCTTTGAACGTTTTTTTGAAATGTTCAAAATCAGGAATGGATACATTTTGCACGTAAGGATTTCCGGGATGATTTAAAATATACTCTTGGTGATATGCTTCCGCAGGATAAAATGCAGTAAAGGGTTCCACCGCTGTCACCACGTTACTGCTGTATTGTTTGGAATCGTTGATGCGTTTGATGGCTGCATCTAAAATTTGTTTTTCTTTTTCATTGCGGTAGAAAGCGATGGAGCGGTATTGTGTGCCTTCATCATTGCCCTGCCTGTCCAGTTCGGTAGGGTCCATACTGGCAAAGAAAGCATCCACTAATGTTGCGTAAGAAATTTTTGTGGAGTCGTAATACACCTGCACCACTTCCGCATGCCCCGTTGTTCCTGTACATACCGTTTCATAATCAGGGTTGGCAACGGTACCACCAGCATAGCCGGACACCGCATCCCTTACGCCCAACAAACTTTGAAATACAATTTCAGCATGCCAGAAACAGCCTTCACCAAAAGTGGCTACCGCTTCATTTTTATTGACGGCGGTGGTATCTTTTTTTACTATTCCCGGTTGTATTTTTTGTTTACTTGCCTGCGATTGTGCGCAGGATGCCAGCAAACAGGCAGCTGCGATGACCAATACTTGTTTCATCATTTGAAATTTAACTGTATGTACAAAAAAGCATGGGGCAGGGTTTTACTACAGGTGCAATAAAATGTTAAATGGCGTGGTATGCTGTTATTGCTGTAACAGTAATACCATTTCCTGTTCCAGCGCTAATGCATGCTGGTACAAAACATTAATAAATGCAGCGCCCCATTTGGCATAATATGGCATCATATTTTCTACGCGTTCCTGGAGGTTATTGTTGGGGAAGAGTGCGGCCTTTAATTTGTATAACTGTCTTTGCTGCGCTTCAAATTTCTTTTTCTCTGCCTTCAGCATTTTCTTTTCTAATATGGCAATACGCTGCAATGCTTTTGCCTGCAGCGCTTCAGTGTGTTTTACCAGCGTAACATCCACCGCACCGGAAATATTTTTCAACGATTGATATATTTCCTGCAATGCCTCTTTTTCTTTCGTTAAACTCAACTGCAACTGGCTTTCTCTTTTTACAAAACGGTTGATGAGTTCTGTTTCTGTTTTAAACAGGTCTGCAGCATCAAAACCCATTTGCTTTATTTTTTGCTGCTGTGCTTCTTCCAGCAACATATATGAATTGCGTAACACCAATGCAGGATAAGGTACGTCAACAGCTTCAAAAACTTTTTTCAATTCCATCCAGTATGCCAGTTCACCCCCGCCGCCAATAAAGGCCACATTGGGAAGAACAGTTTCCTGGAATGCAGGGCGCAAGATCACGTTTGGGCTGAAGCATTCCGGGTGCTGTTGCAATTGATCCAGTATGGCTTCCTTTGAAAAAGTTATGGTAGTGCCATGAACAATGTATTGGCCATTATCCAATTCAATCCTGTCGCGGCGGTCGCCATGTAAATAAAATAAATTGATCTCCCTTCCGCTGGCCTGTATTTTGTAAGCAGCAGGAAATGCTTTTACCGTTTCTGCTACACAATGCTGAGAGAATTGTGTGGTTAATTCTTTTGCTATAACAGGAATATATAATTGTTTTAACGCTGCATCATCGGGTAATAACACCAGCAATCCATATTGATTAAAGAGCTGGTGCACCAGTTGCAGTGTGGCCTGTTCAATTGTTACACCTTCTTTGTAACAATCTTTCATTATGCTGATGATTTCACTACCGTGGGGATGTACTACAATCTGTCCGGATACGGTATCAATCAACTGCACTAACGCTTTATCCACTTTCATTCTGCCCACGGCGCCGGTTTGTTTGGTTTGCCATTCATATTTTTCCCCGTTAAGGTAGATGTGACCTAACTCATCCAGGTCTGCATCTTCACTGCCCATGTAATACACGGGTACAAAATAATTGCCGGGTAATTGTTCCGTTAATGTTGCTGCTAATTTTACGGCATGCAGAATCTTATAAATAAAATACAAAGGCCCGGTGAGTATATTGGGTTGATGCGCCGTGGTAATGGTAAACGTATTTTCATCCAGCAGTTTGTTGATGTTGTTTTCCACTGCTGCTGAAGGGGTTAATTGTGCGTATTGCTTACGCAACACCTCCACTAACGCTTTCCGGTTGGTTGGATATTTTTTCCTGTTGGCAATAGCTGCTTTAACGCCGTCTGTTGTTGGTGCATGTGCAATAAAAGGCAGCAATGCCGGTTCCTGTTGCAAATAATCTGCCACAAGCTTACTGAAAAACCCTGTGGATGAATAGCTGGTATGTTGTGCGGAAAAGGTCATGGCGTGAATCGTGAATAGGCAATGGTGAATTGTCAATGGATAATGGTCAATGAACAATGGATAATTTTCAAACCGGGGGAAAGTATTCATTATCCATTATTAATTATCCATTATACAATCTCCCCTTCAATATCATAGTCATACGCTTTTGTTATTTTTACTTGTGCAAATTCGCCGATGGTTAATTTTTTTGCAGATGTGATGATCACTTCATTATCCACTTCCACACTGTCAAATTCTGTTCTGCCTAAATAACGGCCGGCTTCTTTTTTATCGATGATCACTTTAAACGTTTGCCCTACTTTTTCCATATTCTTCTCCAAAGAAATTTCCTGCTGCACATCCATAATCTCCTGTGCCCGTTCTTCTTTTTCTTCTGCGGAAATATTGTCTTCCACATCAAATGCACTGGTTCCTTCTTCGTGGCTGTAGGTAAAAGTGCCCACCCTGTCAAAACGCATTTTTTGTAAAAAGGTTTTCAGTTCTTCCACATCTTCTCTTGTTTCACCGGGATAACCGGCAATCAATGTAGTACGCAAACATATACCGGGAATTTTTTCCCTGATGGCATGTATCAAATCTTCCATTTCTTCACGGGTAATCTGACGCTTCATGGCTTTGAGCATATTGTTGGAAGCATGCTGCAATGGCATATCCAGGTAGTTGCAGATGTTCTCCCTTTCTTTCATCGCATCAATAATTTCTAATGGAAATTTTGATGGATAAGCATAATGCAGGCGTATCCATTCCAAACCTTTTACATCTGCCAGTGCATGCAGTAATTTGGGTAATTCTCTTTTTTTATAAATATCCAAACCGTAGTACGTGAGTTCCTGCGCAATCAACATTACTTCTTTCACACCGCGGTCAACCAGTTTCTTGGCTTCATCCACCAGCGATTCAATGGGCCTGCTCACATGCTGGCCACGCATTAATGGTATGGCACAAAATGAACAGGTGCGGTTACAACCTTCGCTGATTTTCATGTACGCATAGTGTTGAGGCGTGTACAATAAACGTTCGCCAATTAAATCAGCTTTATAGTCTGCATCAAATTTCTTCAGCATGCCCTGCAGTTCCATTGTACCAAAATAGGCATCCACTTCCGGTATCTCTTCTTCTAAATTATTCTTATAGCGTTCGCTCAGGCATCCTGTTACATACACTTTATCCAGTTTACCGCGGCGTTTCAGCTCCACCTGGTCTAATATGGTATTGATGCTTTCTTCTTTTGCTTTTTCAATAAAACCGCAGGTATTAATAATTACAATATTGTGGTCTTTCTTCGTATTCTCATGCACCACGTCGATATCATTTGCCTGTAACTGCCCGCTGAGCACTTCACTGTCCACCATGTTTTTACTGCAGCCCAGTGTGATGATATTGACTTTATCTTTTTTAAGTGTTTTTGTCTTCATAAATAATGAGGGCAAAGGTACAGAAATGCAGCTTTACAAACGACAGGTTGCCATGCTGCACAGGCGTCAAAACGGTTTATAACCGTCAGACGCCTGTGGAGGCGCTCCAAATAATTAAAGTTACCGGGTTGAGTTGACCAAAATGGTGTTACTCAAGAAACGATCCTCTTCGTTGCACCCAACAAACAAATTCATGCTGGTAACTTTTAGCAGCAAAGTATCCAATGCAGAACATTATTCCATCAAACCATTCATCATTGAATTTGTACAGTTCATGAATAAAATTAATTTATTTGTGACCGCCGGATTTTACTTTTGTGCCCGAAAAACAAAGTAAAACGCCATGAAACAAAAACTACTGCTTATTGCAGCCGTAACGCTATCACTATCCCTTTCCCTGAGGGCACAAACTTCTCCTTCAACCGTAAACGGGCAGGTTAAAGACGCAGCGGGTAACCCGATTGCCACCGCCACTATCATGCTGCAGCGGGCTAAAGACAGTGGCCTGGTAAAAACTGCCATTTCCAATGCCACAGGTAATTACCAGTTGGTTAGTATTAAACCGGGCAGGTATTTTGTAAGCGCCACCGGTACCGGCCTGCAAAAAAACAGTTCTGCCGCTTTTGAGGTGAAGGAAAATGAAACATTTACCGTACCGGCACTTGTACTGCAAACTGCCACTAAAAATTTACAGGGCGTTACGGTTACCAGCCAAAAACCCATTGTGGAAGTAAAGGCCGATAAAATGATTGTAAATGTAGAAGGCACTATTAATGCCGTGGGCAATGATGCGCTGGAATTGCTGCGCAAATCTCCCGGTGTGATGATTGACAAAGATGATAACCTGAGCCTTGCCGGAAAAAATGGTGTGCAGGTATATATAGATGGTAAACCCAGCCCGCTTTCCGGCGCTGATCTGGCGGCTTATTTAAAATCGCTGCAGTCTTCGCAGATTGAAGCGATAGAACTCATCACCAATCCCTCTGCCAAATATGAAGCGGCGGGTAATGCGGGCATCATCAACATCAAACTGAAAAAGAATAAAAACCTGGGCACTAACGGTAACGTAAACGCTGGTTATAATATTGGCACGTATGCCAAGTATAACGCAGGCATTGCATTGAATAACCGCAATGCCAAAACCAATATTTTCGGCAACTATAATTTCAGTACGGGCATCAACGAAAGTAATTTCAGTTTATACCGCGTGCAGCCTGATAGTATTTTTGACCAGAAGAGTCGAATCCTGCAACGTAATAAAGATGCCCATAATTTTAAAGCCGGTGTTGATTTCTTTATTAACAAGAAAAGCACTTTTGGAGCAGTGGTGAATGGCAATATTTCAAAGAGTGACATTTATACCTCAGGCCCGATGTATATTATTTACAGTCCCAGCAATACTATCGACCGAACGCTGATTGCAACCGGCGACAACCTCACCACACGTTCCAACGTTAACTTTAACCTGAACTACCGGTATGCTGTTACCGGCGGTTCTGAATTAAACATTGATGCTGATTATGGTTTTTATAACCTGCGTACGCATCAGTTTCAGCCTAATGATTATTATGCAGGCACCAGCAATGTGAAGATTGCCAACAATACATACAGAACTATATCTCCCACCGATATTGGCATTTTTGCGTTGAAGGCTGACTATGAACAAAACTTTAAGAAAGGCCGTTTGGGTTATGGTGGTAAGATTGGTTATGTAAATACCGATAATGATTTTGCAAGATGGAATGTGATCAACAATGCGGATGTGTATGATAACGATGCCAGCAACCGTTTCAGGTATAAAGAAAATATCAATGCTGCATACCTGAATTATAACAGGGCATACAAAGGTGTTATGGTACAGGCTGGGCTGCGTTTGGAAAACACCAATTCTGACGGGCATACCACCGGCTTGAAAAATATTGCGGCCCTGGGTAACCCCGCGGTTTATGCAGACTTAGATACTACTGTAAAAAGAAGTTATACTGATTTGTTTCCCAGTGCTGCCATTACGTTCAACAAAAACCCGATGAGTATTTTTGGTGTTACTTTCAGCCGGCGTATAGACAGGCCTGCCTACCAGGATCTGAACCCGTTTGAATTTAAGATCAATGATTACACGTATATGAAAGGTAATACGCAGCTGCGGCCGCAGTATACTAACAGCATTGGCTTTACGCATACGTACAAATACCGTTTGAACACTTCGCTTAACTACAGCCATGTGAAAGATATTTTTGCGCAGATACCGGACACGCTGGGTTCAAAAAGTTTCTTAACTAAAAAGAACTTAGCTACACAGGATATTGTGAGCATCAACATCAGCTACCCGTTCCAGAAAAAATGGTACAGCTTTTTTGCTAACATCGGCGGCAACTATTCTATGTACAAAGCCAACTTTGGTGGTGGTAACCGTAACATCAACTTAAATGTTGCGGCCATGAATTTCTTCATGCAAAACACTTTTAATTTGGGCAAAGGCTATAAAGCTGAGCTGAGTGGCTTTTATAACTCCCCAACTGTTTTCCAGGGCACCATAAAAGCACAGGCATTGTACAGTATTGATGGTGGTGTACAAAAAACATTGTGGAAAGGTAAGGGCAACATCAAAGCATCGTGCAGTGATATGTTTAAACTGCTGCGCTTTAAAGGCTCCATTGATTTTGCAGGTCAGCATAGTGATGTACTGGCACACTGGGAAAGCCGCCAGTTTAAACTGAACTTCAGTTACCGGTTTGGTAACAGCCAGGTAAAGGCTGCCCGCCAGCGTAAAGAAGCCATTGAAGATGAGAATAAACGTTCTCAGCAAAGTAATGGTGGTATGGGTGTGGGTGGTAATTAAGTTGATGAATGTTTTATTGATAAGAGGAGCCGTTCCATTTGGGACGGCTTTTTTACGGGTTGCACGCAGAGGCGCAGGGAGATGGTCTGACGGCCTCGTCTAACCATGAGAAAAGGGTTGCACGCAGAGGTGCAGAGAAGAAGTTTGCTCGCAGCGGCACAA
>JAFDZS010000012.1 GCA_018266775.1 Bacteroidota bacterium
GAATAAGCGCCTTCAAATAATAACGGCTGTCAGCCTGAGCTTGTCGAAGGCGGGTTCGGCTTATGCAGTCGTCTTCGACAAGCTCAGCCTGACAGTCCTTAATTTTAGACGGAATGAACTGAAAAAAATTGCAGTTCTTACTCAATTCAACAAGCATTAAAAAAGCAGCCGCAATCATGCTTCATTCAGCACCACTGTAAATGTACTGCCTGCACCAAAGTCGCTGTTTACTTTTATGGTACCGCCCTGTGCTTCTATAAATTCTTTACTGATGGCAAGGCCCAGGCCGGTGCCTTCTTTTTGGGTACCGGGCACACGAAAATACCGGTCGAAGATTTTGTCTTTGTACTGCGGCGCAATGCCCTGGCCGGTATCAGTTACCGAAAACTCCACCTGGTGATGATTTGTTTTTACGCTGATGTTAATAGCGGCATCATCGTAAGAATAACGGATGGCATTAGTGATCAGGTTAATTAACACCCAAGATGTTTTTTCTTCATCTGCCATCACCATTGGCAAAGGCTCTGGCAAATTTACCTGCAGGGTTATATTTTTTTGTTCTGCTGCTGTTTTAGTAGCCAGCAGTGCATGCTGCACAATGTCTGATACAGAAGATGGTTTTACTGTAATTTGAATATTGCCGCTTTCCACCTGTGTCATGTTCAGCAATTCGCCGGTAATTTTCAGTAAGCGGTTCGCATCATCTTTTATACTGTGTAATAAATTTTTTTGTTCGTCATTGATATTACCGATCTGTTCGTTTTCCAATAATTGCACACTCATTTTTATAGAGGAAATCGGTGTTTTTAATTCATGCGAAACGGTGGCAATGAAATTGGTCTTGGCAAAATCCAGTTCTTTAAACGGTGTTATATTTTGCAGCAGTATTACATTGCCAATAAACAATGATTCTTTTTCCCCGGTTGGTGTGATGTTGATGGGAATCACCTGCTTTTCAAAATAACTTTCTTTATTGTCTGCATAAATCTTAACTGGTTCTTGTTTTTCTTTTGCAGCGGTGTTTTCATCAAACAATTCCTGTACAAGTGAACGCACCAGGTCGTTGTGAACAGCAATATCCTGTACTGGTTTGCCAATAGTTTGTTCAGCTTTTAAACCAGATATCTTCAATGCCACATCATTCATAAACAATACCTGCTTTTTGGCATCCAAACCAACTACAGGATTATTGATATTATTGATGAGTGTTTCAATACGTTTCTTTTCCATCATCAGTTTATCGAGGCTGCTGTTTTTATACTCTTCCAGTTTTTGTGCCATGCTGTTGAATGCATTGGCCAGTTCACCAAATTCATTGTGTTCTTCAAAATGAATCCGTTTGGAATAATTGTGTGCTGCAATTTCTTTTATGCTTGCGGTTAATTCTTTTATAGGGTTGGCAATATTGCCCGGCAGGTTCAGCAACATCGTAAATGCAATAAGAAAGCACACCACACCTGTAACAGCAATCCACAAAGCCGCACTGTCAGCAGTTTTTTCCGCAATACTGCTTTTATGTTCAATGGCCTGCATATTCAGCAGCATAATATCCGTAAGGTTATTATGTATTTTTGATTGTAATGTGGTATCGCCGGGCTGTAGTTTCAGCTTTTCAAAATTTGAAGTGAGCTCATCGGTTAATTCTTTTTCCCCGGCTTCAGTAATATTATGCCGCTGGCGGTTTAAATTGGTTTCAAATTTTGCAATACTTGTATTGGTCAAACCATCTTCGTTTAGTGCAATCAGCATCTGCCTGGAGTAATCGAGTGTGTTGTAATTGGCCACCAGTATATTTTTGGTATCGGCAGAGAGTTTATTGATGTACATACTGCCCAGTGCTGTCAGTAATACAATCATTACAAACAGCAGCCCCATGCCCAGTAATAATTTTGCTTTTATCTTCATAGTCTAAAAATTTATCCTGTTCATCAAAGTTTGATCAGCTTAAAATTACAAGGTCAATATCGTTTAACGAAAGTTTTCTCAGCAATTCATTAAATACATTGGTGGCTAATATTACTTTCATTAAACTTAAATGTGGTTTACCGATGCAGATAGTGGTAATGTTCCGTTGTTCACATTGTTCAATAATGGCTTTGGCTACATGTCCGCTTTCCACTTTAATAATCTCTGCGCCCAGTTCTGTTGCCAGTTTAAAATTATTGATGAGGTGGCGTTGTTTATCCAATGCAATTTTATCAGGATGTTCCGGTGGAGTTTGCACATACAGCACATACCATTTACTGTGATAATAATTCGCCAGCCTTGCTGTTATGCGGATCACCGTTTTTGCAGTGTGCTCATTGGAACTGATACAGGCTAAAAATTTTTCGTGCTTCAATGCCTGACCCCGGGTAACTTCGGTTTCCACTTTACGCTCCACCTGGCTGGCTACTTCTTTCAAAGCCAGTTCACGCAATTGCAAAATATGATCGTTCTTAAAAAAGTTATTGAGTGCAGTGGCAATTTTTTCCTGCGTATAAATCTTTCCTTCTTTTAACCGGGTGATGAGTTCATCTGCGGTCAGGTCAATATTTACTACTTCATCAGCCTGTGCCAGCACACTGTCCGGTATGCGTTCTTTCACTTCCACACCGGTAATGCGTTTTATTTCTTCATTCAAACTTTCAATATGCTGAATATTTACTGCGCTGATCACATTAATGCCAGCTTCAAGAATTTCCATCACATCCTGCCAGCGCTTTTCATTTTTACTGCCTTCAATATTGGTATGCGCCAGCTCATCCACCACCACCACTTCTGGTCGTAATGCAATTACGGCCTGCACATCCAATTCATCCAGCTCTTTGCCTTTATAAAACAATTTACGCCTTGGTACAACAGGCAAACCTTCCAGCAGCTCGTGCGTTTCTTTACGGTTGTGCGTTTCTATATAACCAATTTTAACATCAATGCCATTGCGCAATAATGAACGGGCTTCCTGCAGCATACGATAGGTTTTACCCACACCGGCACTCATGCCAATGTAAATTTTAAATTTTCCCCGCCGCGATTTTTTAATCAGGTTGAGAAAATGCTGCACATTATTTTCTTTGTTGCCTTCCATGCACTGCTTATTGATGTTCTAAAACATTTGATGCATCAATTCGAGAAGTTGTCAGGCTGAGCTTGTCGAAGCCGGGCTACTTCTGTAAATCCGCCTTCGATAAACTCAGGCTGACACTTCAATGATTAACAAAAACTACAAACTAATTTATTTCCTAAAAATGATATACTGCCGCAAGAATAAAACTGCCAGTTGTATTGGTTGTGGCAGCATCTTTCCTGTAAAAAATTTTATCCCCTGTATGGTCCAGCCTGAATTCCGAAATGATTATCAAATTATCTATTTTAAAATTTGCCGACAATGTTGGTGTAAAAACATTTTTTAATCCAAGGTATTGGTCATGATCTGCAATGTATTCACCACGCACAGTTAGCCCCAGCCATTTTACCAGATCATAATTAATATACAATGCTGCACCACTCCAGTTATAGTTTGTTGCTTTGCCAGTACTGTCTTTCAGTTGCACGTGTTGTGTGGTGGCATTAAAGCCCAGCGAAAACTGTTGCGTTATGGTATAGCTGGCCACCACATCTTCCTGCATGGTTGTTTTGAAAGCAGATTGTTTTCCTCCCACAAAATTAATATACCATTTCAGCGCATCATCTTTTGTTGCGGTACTAAATTGAGCAATTACAGATTTTGGTTTTGTTGCTGCACTGCGGTAATCTGTAGGGTTGGAAATACCAATCATAAATGCGCTTTTTCCTTTCAATGTAACATCTGCCCTGATTCCAGTATGAGAAAATGGGCCATTAGTAAATAAATAACTCATGCTGTAGTTGCGGTTGAGGTATGCATCCAGCATTTCATAACCCACATGTGTAGCCCATGTACCCATTGTAAATTTTATTGCAGATGAAGGCGCATAAGTTACATAAGCCTGTTTAATGGCCAGCATTGTATTTGCATCGTTGTATGCAAACTCTTCTGCCCTTTTGCCAAAACCAACATCAATGGTGGCACTTACTTTTCCAAAACTATGATCTGCCCTGAGCGATGCCATACCCAATTCAAATGAATTTTGACTCTGCGTAAAGCTGGTGGCGCTGTTATAGGGTGCAGTTTTAGGGTTATTGAAATTATACCGGTAGTATCCATCCACCGAACCCGTGATGATTATTTTGTGATTGTCTTTTGCTGAATCTGATTGTTGTGCTGCTGCATATTCAACACTCATCAACACTGCAGCCAGCCATAACATCTTTTTCATTACCTTTTATTTTATGTTATCCAGGGCAAGATTTAATTGCAATACATTTATTCTTTGCGTGCCCATCATTCCTAATAAGGGTTGCTGAATATATTGCTGTACGAGTTGTTGCACTGTTGCTTCACTAAGGTTTCTTGTTTTGGCAATGCGTTTTACCTGTACCATAGCTGCAGGCACAGAAATATCCGGATCCAGTCCGCTGCCGCTTGCAGTAATTACATCAGAAGGTATTTCGTTTTTTGATATGCCGGGATTGTGTACCAGGAAGGTATCAATTCTTAATTGTACTTCTTTTAAATAACCAGGATTGGTGGGGCCTTTATTACTGCCGCCGGCACTGGCTGCATTGTATGCTGCGGCTGAAGGGCGTGACCAAAAATATTTATCCGCCGTAAATCTTTGTGCAATATTGGTGTAATATTTTTTTCCATTTACCGTAATGGTTGCCGCCTGCCCTTTATTGGGTGTAAGTTGTGCGATGCCCCAAACAACAGCAGGATAAATTACAATGAATACAATAATACACACTATGGTGAGCCTTATTGCGGGGAGAAGATGTTGTTTCATGTTTGTGGGAACACGCCTTTGGCGTGTTTGGTTTTAAATGATAAATTGTTTTGTTCGTAACCTGAATCCGCCTGTGGCGGATTGAACACGCCAGAGGCGTGTTCCTACAGGAACGATTGTATAACGAGGTCAATAATTTTTATTCCGATAAATGGTACCAGCACACCACCCAAACCATAGATCAATAAATTTCTTCTTAGCAAAGCCGATGCACCAATGGGTTTATACGCCACACCACGCAATGCCAGCGGAATTAATAATGGTATGATGATGGCATTAAAAATTACTGCAGAAAGAATGGCACTTTCAGGACTGTGCAGCTTCATGATGTTGATACTTTGCAATGCAGGGATTGAAGTAATAAATAAAGCCGGCACTATGGCAAAATATTTGGCCACATCATTGGCAATACTGAACGTGGTTAATGTTCCCCTTGTCATCAGTAATTGTTTACCGATCTCCACTACTTCTATCAGTTTGGTGGGATCATTATCCAGATCAACCATATTGCCCGCTTCTTTTGCAGCCTGTGTTCCGCTGTTCATTGCCACACCAACATCTGCCTGTGCAAGAGCTGGCGCATCATTCGTTCCATCTCCCATCATCGCTACCAGCCTGCCGCTTGTTTGTTCTTTACGGATGTAATTCATTTTATCTTCCGGTTTGGCTTCAGCAATAAAATCATCCACGCCTGCTTTTTCGGCAATGAATTTTGCGGTTAAAGGATTATCGCCGGTTACCATTACCGTTTTTATGCCCATCTTCCTTAACCGTTCAAAACGTTCGCTGATGCCGGGTTTAATGATATCCTGCAGTTCAATCACACCCAGCACTTTTTCGTTTTCTGATACCACCAGCGGTGTACCACCATTGCTGGAAATTTTTTTGACAGCATCATCTACCTGTGGTGGTACTGCATTTCCTGCACTGGTTACCAGTTTGGTTATAGCATCTGATGCACCTTTGCGGATGCGGGTGTGGTCAAAGTCAATACCCGATGACCGTGTTTCTGCAGTAAACTTAATATAACGTGGATGGTTAACCGTATATGTCGATGGATTTACACCGGCCAGTTCGATGATAGATTTTCCTTCCGGCGTTTCATCGGCCATGGAACTGAGTACCGCACATTGGGTAAAATGCAGTGCATCCACACCCGGCGCCACATGAAAGTGTGTGGCTTTACGGTTGCCAATAGTAATAGTACCCGTTTTATCCAGCAGTAACACATCCACATCCCCTGCAGTTTCTACTGCTTTACCACTTTTGGTAATCACATTGGCACGCAGCGCCCTGTCCATACCTGCAATACCAATGGCAGAGAGTAATCCGCCAATGGTGGTGGGAATGAGGCATACAAATAACGAAATGAATGCTGCTATGGTGATAGGTGTAGTGGCATAATCAGCAAAGGGTTTTAATGTTACGGTTACAATGATGAACACTAATGTAAATCCCGCTAATAAAATGGTCAATGCAATTTCATTGGGTGTTTTTTGCCTGCTGGCGCCTTCCACCAAGGCAATCATTTTATCCAAAAAACTCTCGCCGGGGTCTGTGGTCACTTTCACTTTAATTGCATCGCTCAATACTTTTGTACCACCGGTTACGGATGATTTATCGCCGCCCGCTTCACGAATCACCGGTGCACTTTCACCTGTAATGGCACTTTCATCTATTGTAGCCAACCCTTCAATAATTTCTCCGTCAGATGGAATAATATCTCCTGCTTCGCAGAGAAATAAATCACCTTTATTTAATTGAGAGGATGGCACTATTTTAATTTCATTCACATACATTTCTCCAATGACCTGGATGAGTTTGGCCGGCGTGTCTTCCCTGGTTTTTCTTAAACTGTCTGCCTGTGCTTTGCCTCTTGCTTCAGCAATGGCTTCTGCAAAGTTGGCAAACAATAATGTGATCAGCAGTACTGCTGTAACAGTGATGTTATAGGCGAGGCTTCCCTGGTTTTTTTCGCCCTGGGCAATCCAGATGCAAACACCTGCCATTACAATGGTACCAATCCACACGGTAAACATTACAGGATTGCGGAACATTTTTGAAGGGCTGAGTTTAATGAAAGATTCTTTCAATGCTTCTTTCACCAAACTGCTTTCGAATAATTTTGTATGTGTTGTTTTTTTTGACATGATGTAATGATTTTATTTCAGGGAAAAGTGTTCTGCTATTGGTCCCAATGCCAATGCAGGAAAGAATGATAATGCTGCAACAATGGCGATTACTGCAAATACCATCAAACCAAATGTGCCCGTATCTGTTTTTAATGTGCCTGCACTTTCAGGTACAAATTTTTTATTGGCAAGCATTCCTGCAATGGCCACCGGGCCAATGATGGGCAGGTAACGGCCAATGAGTATCACAATACCGCAGGAGATATTCCAGAAAGGTGTATTATCTCCCAGCCCTTCAAAACCGCTGCCGTTATTAGCGCTGGATGAAGTGTATTCATACAGCATTTCACTAAAGCCGTGATAGCCGGGGTTGTTGAGCCATGCTGCGTATGCAGTTGGATTATGTGCATAGATATGACTGGCGATTGCTGTGCCCACGAGTATTAAAAATGGATGCAGCAATGCAATAATCATCGCGATTTTCATTTCTTTCGCTTCAATCTTCTTTCCTAAGAATTCCGGTGTGCGGCCCACCATCAACCCACTAATAAAAACTGCCAGTATGATGAAGATGTAAAAGTTTAAAAAGCCTACACCCACTCCACCAAAAAATGCATTCACCATCATGCCCAGCATGGCAAACATTCCTGTTGCAGGTGTCATACTATCGTGCATGGCATTTACTGAACCATTACTGGTACAGGTGGTATTGATAGCCCAATAAGCAGATGCTGCTGCACCAAAACGTACTTCTTTCCCTTCCATACTTCCCATTGGTTGCCGAATACCCAGTGTAGTTATTGCAGGATTACCTTTAACCTCAGTTATTATCGATGGCACCAGCAGCAACAGGAAGCCAAGTAACATCACACCGAATATTACCCAGGCCAATTTTTTCCTTTTAAGGATATAACCCAGGGCAAATACCATAGCAACAGGTATCAGCAGTATGGCCACAGTTTCAACGGTGTTGGTAAAGTAATTCGGGTTTTCCAATGGATGCGTGGAGTTGGGCCCATAAAACCCGCCACCGTTTGTGCCCAATTGTTTTATTGCTACAAAAGCTGCAACGGGGCCGCGGCTTACCTGCACCGTATCGCCTTGTAATGTAGTGGTGGTATCTTTTCCTTCAAAGGTCATGGGTGTACCATTAAATAAAAAGATGATGGCCAACACCAGTGATAACGGCAATAAAATTCTTGTACAGCTTCTTACAAAATAAAAATAGAAGTTGCCGAGCTGATCTGTTGTTCTTTCTTTCATGGCAACAAATACAACAGCACATGCTGCCATTCCACAACCTGCGCTGATGAACTGAAACAGCATTAATACCAGTTGACCTAAATAAGACATACCGGTTTCACCTGAGTAATGCTGCAGGTTGGTATTGCTGATAAAACTTACTGTGGTATTAAAGGCAAGGTCTGCACTCATTGACGGATTACCATCAGGGTTGAGTGGCAGCCAGCTCATGTTCGTTAGTACTAACATGGAAAGTAAGAACCAAACGATGTTGATGGTAAGCAGTGCCAGCAGGTGTTGTTTCCAGTTCATTTGTGTGGAACTGTTGATGCCACTGAGTTTGTAAAAAAGATTGTCGAGCGGGGTAAAAATTTTGTCGGCCCATGTTTTTTCGTTAGTAAATATTTTGCCAATGTAGCGGCCCAATGGAATAGCCAGCAGCAGTAATAAAATAAACATGGCAATTACGCCTGTGATTTCGGTGTTCATGTTTTAAAACTTTTCTGGTTTAACAAGCACATAGCACATGTACCCAAACACGGCCAGTGAAATGATGAATAGTGCGATCATGGTTTATATTTTTTCGAAATATTGAATGGTTTGATAAAAAAGTGCGAATAACATTAGTCCGCCGATGATGAGTATTGCCAGTAGCATGGTATTTAGATTTTAGTATGGCATACTGTTTTCAATTGCCGTGCCTGTTGGAGTGATTTCAATAGAAGCTTTGATCAGTAAGGGTTTTAGGGGAATGTTCTTTTTGGGGCATTAAAAAACCCTTTCATTTTGAAAGGGTGCACCCTATCGTTTTGAAAGGGGTGATGATGTTGCAGGTACTATGACCACATAGGCACATAGGACACATAGAAAATCACATAGAAATGCCAGGCACGCCAATGGTGTGCATTATCTATTGTGTACTATGTGCTTAAGTGGTCACCCAAATTTTACTTACCATCCGGCAGTGAACGATAATATTCATTCACAAATGTTTTTTGTCCTTCTTTAAAAATATGGGTGACATTAAAATTGATGAGTATCCCTTTGGGTGCTTCAAGCAATTTCATGTAAGTGAGCAACTGCGCTTCGTGAATGGGCAAAAGAGATTGTACCGATTTGATTTCTATGACCACTAATTCGTCTGCGAAAATATCACAACGCAATAATCCATCAATTTCTTTGTTCCGATATTGAATGGGAATAATTCTTTCACTGATAAAAGGAATTTCGAGGTAGCCCAGTTCAATTTTCATGCATTGTTTGTAAATGCTTTCCAATAATCCCGGACCAAGCTGGCGGTGCACTTCAATTGCAGCGCCTACTAATTCATAACTGAGTGCATTAACGAATGCTTTAGAATTTCTTTGCATAATGTGTTTGGGTTTTGTCCAAATCCATTATGGATGATATTAGCTTAAGAGATTTTTGATTATTTATTTTTCTGCGATAAATAAATAACGAATACGCCACAGGCGTGCTCCTACAGTTTATATTCTTCCAGCTTACGGTACAAAGTAGTGAGGGCAATATTCAGCAGGCGGGCAGTTTCTGTTTTATTACCATTGGTATAGTTGAGTACTTTTTGTATGTGTATTTTTTCTGCACTTGCTAAATCGAATGCGGATAATTGTTTTTGGCCTGCAGCAGCATGTTGTATTTCGAAAGGCAAATGTGCCACTTCCAGTTCATCTGCTGGTGCAAGTATTGCAGCCCGTTCAATTACATTTTTTAATTCGCGGATGTTACCGTTCCATGTATGCTGCATTAATGCTGCACCAAATGCTTTTGAAATGGGCTGAATTTGTTTATTGATCTTAATGCCTGCCAGCACTGCAAAATGATTGGCTAATGCTTCTATATCCATCAACCGTTCTCTCAATGGCGGCAGCGCAACCTGGAATACAGCAATACGATAAAACAAATCCTGCCTGAAATGCCCCGCATCAATTTCTTTTTGCAAATCTCTATTAGTAGCTGCTATTACTCTCACATTTACTTTAATGGGTTTGCTTTCGCCCACTTTCATTAATTCACCCGATTCAAGTACACGCAATAATTTGGCCTGCAATTCCAGTGGCATTTCTCCAATTTCATCTAAGAAGACTGTACCGTTATTCGCTTCTTCAAAAATGCCTTTAGTATCTTTTGTTGCACCGGTAAATGCACCTGCCTTATGCCCAAACAATTCACTCTCCAATAAATCTCTGCTGATGGCTGCACAATTAACCGCAATAAAATTTTTATTGCTGCGGTTACTGGCCTGGTGTATGGCTTGTGCAAATACTTCTTTGCCTGTGCCGGTTTCCCCAGTTAATAATACGGCTGCATCGGTTGCAGCTACTTTCTTTGCCAGTTCCACAGCAGCCTGTATGGCTTTTGATTTGCCGCTAATAGAATCGAAAGAATATTTATGGGAGAGTTGTTTTTCCAGGTGCTGCACCCTTTTGGCTAATTGCACTTTTTCTGCTGCACGATACAACAATGGAATGATCTTATTATTATCGTCGCCTTTGGTGATGTAATCAAAAGCGCCATTCTTTATTGCCATTACGCCATCCGGTATGTTACCATAAGCAGTGAGCAAAATAATTTCCGCCAACGGAAACTTTGCTTTCACTTGTTTCGCAAAGTCTACTCCGTTACCATCAGGTAATTTTACATCGCATAAAATCACATCTATTTCAGATTGGTCTAATCTTTTCCATGCAGATTTAATATCTGCTGCCTGCAGCACATCAAACCCTTCCAGCCCAATAATTCGGGCCATCAGCGTCCGCAATTTTTCCTCATCGTCTACAATTAAAATCCTGTTCATGAAAAAATGATTACCCAAATGTAGGCGTTATTGTAATTGCTAACAGAACTTACTTTCGGATAAAGTCATGCTATAAAGAATTATTCTGTCAGCCTGAGCGTGTTTACCCTGTGGGACGAAGGCGGCTATTTCATTACCGGGTTTCGACGGGGCTCAACCTGACAACTTTTGTTATTTGAAGTACAAAAGCGTTTGACGGTTGATAACCGTCCTGACGCCGTACAGCTTACTTCCTGAATCTTTTCAGGAAAGCCACTGAAGGTTTTTCTGTGATCCAGTACAACGGAATTGTAAACAACACAGCAATGATTACTCCTGTATAATAGGGCACCCGACTGTAAAAAACCAACTGCCCCGTAAATAAAGTAAGCACAGAATAGTAAAACAATAAAATGGGCAGGTGGTTCAGGTATAAACTGTAACTAATGTCGCCCAGCTTCATGCCCCATTTATTTTTATGTGCAATGAAATAGATGATGTAATCGAAAATAAAAAACGCATATACCAGCGTAACAATATCGGAACATTTTTCTGAAACAGCCTTGTTGGCAAGATTGACGGCAATAAAAAAGAATACCAGTACCACCTGGTACAATATTTTATTTTTTATAACCGGTTGCTTGGAGTGGTTGAAGAAATATTGATATAACATCAACCCTGCAATAAAAAATATTTGATAGTAGAAAATAGTATGGTGTGTAACCAGGAATAAAATAATATACGCAGCAGCTACCGCAATCATGGTGCTGTATTTATTCAGTTTATTATAGAATGGAAATAAAATATAAAACAACAGTTCGTGCCCCAGCGACCAGTAGGCATAATTGAAACCGGCAAACTCTCCCTTATCAATAAAACAAATGGTTTTGAGTACCTGCAAAAATGATAGTTCGTTGTAAGATGTACTTAAGCGTGTATTGTACTCCCGTAACGATGTGGTATAAATAGCAGGATTGATATAGCGGATGCAAATCACCACTGCCAATATTGATAAGAACAGTGAACACAAAAAAGGCCAATAAATTCTTATCAGCCTGATGGTGTAAAAATTTTTCCAGGTATAATGATGGCCGGAGAAAGAATGTTTGATGACAAATGCAGATAAAATAAAAAAGATCACCACACATTCTTTACCGCAGGAGGAAAGCATATCTGCAGCAAACATAGCGTAACCGCCAATGCCATGCAGCCCAATTTCTTTATTGTAAATGGTGCCGCCTACCCAAAAAATATATTTGGCATGAAAAGCCACCACCAGTAATGCAGCCAAACCACGTACAATATGCAGGTATTTGATATTGGGCAGTGCAGGCTTCATTACTGGTGTATGAGCGCGGTATTATTTTGTTGAATAATAATGATCAGATGTTCCTGAACTTGGGCCCGTAAGCATCGTTGATGATGCCGGTTTTAATGAGCGTATAAATTTCTTTGATACCATCCGGAACTGTTTTGGTAATGGTAAAGCCCAGTTCATTTTTTATTTTATCGAAGTTTACCCTGTAGTCACGGGGGTCTTCATTCATCTCAACATAATTTACTGTAACGTTGGGCACTACTTTGCATACTTCTTCAATGATCATTCCTTTGTTATAATTTTCTTCGGTGCTTCCAACGTTGAATACATTTGATTTTACTTTAGCTTCCGGGCTTTCTATCACCAATACCACTGCACGGGCCAAATCATCCACATGGCAATAAGGCCTCCAGAACTGTGCACCCCAAATTTCCTGTTCCCCTTTTATGGCTGCGTTGCGTGTAAATTCATTTACAGTAAGATCAAAACGTATTCTTGGGGAAAAACCATACACGGTACTGAAGCGTAATGCAGTGCTGCACATTTTGGTATCCTTACGGTCGTGCATGATGTAGTTTTCAAATTTCACTTTCAGTTCTGCATATAAACTTACGGGGTTCAGTTCTGATGTTTCTGTAACAAAAGAGTTAGGGTCGGGCATTTTGCCATAGTTGCTGCAGGTGCTGGCAAATACAAAACGTTTGATGCCTGCTTTCTCTGCTGCTTCAAATAATTCCACGCTGCCATCCCAATTGGTGGAACGGGCATCATCGCTGAATTTTTTACAGGCAGGGTCGCCAACAATTGCTGCAAGGTGTGCAATGGCATCAACGCCATCAATGGCTTTGGCCACATCTTCCTTTGTTCTTACATCGCCTTTTTGAAATTCAAAATTCGGGTTCAGCATTACATCGTATAATGCTTCACCACCAAAATTCAGGTTGTCTAATGCACGAACCTGGTATCCTTTACTCAATAACTGGCGAACTAATACGGAACCAATATATCCGGCTCCTCCTGTAACTAAAACTTTCATAAGTAAATGTATTTTTTATGCGGGCAAAGGTAACACTTTGCAGTTAGCTGCATATTAACGATAATCGGTTTGCTTTATTTTGTTTGGGCGGGCACTCCCACCACGGTCGTATTATCCGGTACATCTTTCAGCACTACGGCTCCGGCGCCAATCATCACATTATTGCCAATGGTAACGCCCTGTTTTATTACAGCGTTAGCACCAACAAAACTGTTATGGCCCACTTTTACATTACCGCACAATACCGCTCCGGGTGCAATGTGAGCAAAATTGCCCACCACACATTCATGTTCTATGATGCTGCCGGTATTGCAGATAGCGCCTGTACCAATTTGTGCCAACGGGTTGATAACGGCCCTTGCCGCTATCATCACACCCTGCGCTGCAATAGTTGCTGAAACATCTATTACTGCTGAAGGATGTATGGCATTTAACGGAAAGATTTTTTTTGTTGCCAGCGATTGAAATATTTTTTCACGAATACCATTATCCCCCACTGCAATAAAAAATCCATTGTGTTGCAATACTGCCAGCCCGGCATCACTGCTTTCAGTACCGTAATAAGTAAGCGAAAATGGATTGTATGATTTTTCTTCCCTGTCGCAATAGCCGGTAACTTTTTTTCCGGCAGCGGTTAAAATGCCATATACAACAAAGGCGTGACCAGAATATCCGATGAGAATCATAATGCCTGTTGTTTTATAGTAATGATTGATAAGTTGTCCATATCGTTTGCCAGATGTGTTCCCGCTGGTAATCCTGCTGCACTGTTTGCTGTAAAGTTACCGCCATTTGCTTCATCTCACCGGGATGTGTAAGGGCAAATTCAATTTGCTCCTGCATCTGCGCTTCATTTGCCGTATCAAATATAAGCCCTGTTTGCTGATGCGTAACAATATCTACATTGCCTGCAATGCGGCTGCAGATGATGGGCAACTGCATGGCGCCGGCCTGCAGCAATACATTGGGGAACCCTTCGCGGTGCGATGGAAAAATAAAATACTGCGCCAGGTGCATGAAGTATTCCACCTGCTGCGTCCATTTAATATGAATGATTGCCGTGTGTTGATTGATCTGTTGCAGCACATCATCGGGCAACGGGTCCAGGTCGCTTTCAAAATCACCTACCAGCACCAGTTTTAATAAAGGGTTGTGCGGCTGCAACTGGGTAAATACATGTACCAGTTCCACAATGCCTTTATCTTTTACCAGCCTGCCAATGCACAGTAAATACGTATTTGCTGCATCATACTGCATACTTTGTTTTACGGCTTCTATTATTCCTGGCTGCAGTGCTGCAGTATTAAACCGCTGCGTATTAATGCCATTGGTGGAACCTTTGGCTATGATGCGCAGTTTTTGCGTGGAGGTAAAACGATGTTCAGTAATATAGTTGTATAACGACTGGCTGTTGGGCCACACTTCTTTAGCTGCCCAATAAGTTAATTTTTCAATGAAAGAAAGCAACCGCAGTTTAAATCCTTTTTCCACCATTAACGGCATACCGGCAACAGTGTGTATGCGTACTTTAACACCAGATAATTTTGCCGCCAGCATACCCAGCAAACCTGCTTTGGGTGTATGACTGTGTACTATATCCGGTTTTTCTTTTTTGAAAATGCGTATCAACTGCCAGAGGCATTTCAGGTCTTGCCAGGGCGTGATCTTCCGTGTCATCGGAACGATGATGTGCCTGCACTGCTCATTTTGTACCACATCATTTAATTCCGGCCCATTGGCACTGATCATGAGTACATCAAAACCGTGCTGCTGCATAAACTGCATTTGGCCCGGCAACAGGTAGCGCAATGCCATGGGTACAGTTGTAATGCGTATTAATTTTTTATGGGGAGTTGCAGCTGTCAATGTAATATCAATTATAAACTGTGGCCAGTGTTTGTAATGGTGTCCAAAAATAAACCCATATTATTGAAAGAAAAATTAGAATTTGAGATAAATTTGAACCGTTAAGCATGCAAGTGCTGTTTTAAGTACAGGGGCGGTTTATTACATACCTAACATTTATCTACATGGGCATTTTAGATTTTATTTTATACCCGTTTTACCTGGCATTCTTTTATTTCGTCTTCAAATTCATCCGCAGCAAATACAACGATCCCATTCTTCAGTATTACCATGCACAGGGATTTTGGGTAAAAGCGCTGGTCGTACTGGCCTTCGCGGTGTTCAATGCCAAACTTTCGTTGGGTGATTCATTTGTTTTATACCAGCGGGAAGGAAAAAATCTTTACGAGCTGATCCTGCATAATTCATCCAACATTAAATGGCTGCTGATGCCCGGCTCAGACTTTGATGAATCGCTGCTTGCCGATCCATGGAATAAAGGCTACCTGCTGGGTGAATCTAATTTTATGGTGGTGCGTTTTGTAACTATATTTTCTTTTTTTACGCTGGGCAAGTATGTCATCACCAATCTTGTTTTTTCTTTGCTGGCTTTCACCGGCGCATGGAAATTGTTCCTGTTCTTTTACGAGCAATATCCGCACCTGCACCGCAAACTTGCCATTGCTATTTTGTACCTGCCCACATTTGTATTCTGGAGTTCGGGTGTACTGAAGGACAGTATTTGTATTGCTTCTATCGGGTGGATCACTTACTCGTTATACCAGTTGCTGGTGCGAAAAAGAGATTTTTTGAAGAGTACCATATTGCTGCTGATATTCGGTTATTTTTTATGGATCATTAAACCATACATTCTCATTTCGTATGTTCCGTTTTTCTTTCTCTATATTATTTTAAAAAATGTGAACATGGTAAACAGCAAGCTGGTAAAAATAGTGCTGGCGCCACTTTTAATTATTGGCAGCATGCTAGCTTTTACAAAAATCATGAGTAACCTTAAGGAAGAAATGGGACAGTATGCTGCTGACAGTATCACTAAAAATATGAAAAGCCTGAATGCGGCTTATGAAAACCAGGCTAATGAAAACAGTGCGGCATTCAGTTATGGTGTGGAGCTGGATGGCAGTATTGGCCAGATGGCCAAGATGTCGCCCATTTTTATTGGCACCACTTTTTTCAGGCCGTTTTTATGGGAGTCTAAAAAAATATCCACGCTGTTATCTTCGCTTGAAGGTTTAACGTTAATGATATTTACGGTCATTGTTTTATTTAATGCGGGATTTAAAACCGTTTTTCAAACGCTTACCAAAAATCCGCTTGCTTTATACTGTTTTTTGTTTGCACTCATCTTTGCATTGTTTGTTGGTGCCACTACATTAAACTTTGGTACACTGTGCCGTTATAAAATTCCCTGCATGCCATTTTATGTTATTGCATTGTTCCTGATACAGGATACAGCCTTGCAGAAAAAAGAAAACCTGCTTAAAAATAAGCAGGCTGTTGTGTAGTTTCAGAGGGATAAATATTACCTGGTTTGCAGTTTCTTCACCATTGATGACGGGGTGAATAATAATGCGCCAATATTTTTAATTTTTTCAACAAAGTTGGTGTTGAAAGTTGTTTCTGATTTTATTTTTAATCTTTCCAGTATAAATGACGGCGTGGCATTAAAATTATTTACCACTGCATCTACCGCAGGCCAGATGATGAAGCCCAGTTTTTTGAGTTTGTTTGTTTTTTGATACACAACCACCACACCTGCCATAGCCATTAAAAAGCCCAGGTAATGAACCGCAGCTAAAATATTGTTGCTGAATTTTGCTTTGTGAATATGGAACCTGTTGCGGATGTAGTAATACATCTTCCAGGCACTTTTAAAATCCCAGTCTTGTTTAAAAGAGAATGTTGCCGCCGGATGGTAGTGGATACTGCTGGCTACTGTGCAAACAGGAATATTATTTTGCTTAACGATCCTGTAATAATATTCTGTTTCATCGCCCCATAAAAAGAATTGTGCTTTGGGTACACCCACTCTTTCAATGATGCGCCTGTTGATGAATGTTCCGTTGAACGGATGGCCAATACCTTCGATAATATTGCCCGGCACTTCGCTCAGTTTTTTGAAACCACCGGTATTCCATACAAATGAATCTTTATCATCTTTATTGATCACCGCACAGTTCAGCAATTTTAAATCGTTACTGTCTACAGCAAGTAATTCAGCCAATGCATTTTCTTTTGGTGCGCCGTCATCATCCATACACCAGATCCATTCATAACCTTTTTTAAAGCCTTCCTGGATAGCTGTGCTGAAGCCACCGGCTCCGCCAATATTTTTTTGATGAACCGCAATAATGTCGGGTTGATTTTGTAACCACTGTTGTGTACCATCGGTGCTGCCATTGTTTACTACAAGGATAGCATCTGGTTTACGGGTTTGGTTGCGCAGTGCTGTAATGCATTCAGAAAGCAGTGCCTGACGGTTGTAAGTAACAACCACAGCAATAACTTTTTCCATAGGAAAAGGGTTATTTGGTTTTAAATAGAAATGGACAATGATATAACGGGGTGCAAAAACGAATTATTGTGTGCCTACAAAAAAATCTAACTACTTGAATTTTATCGAGTTGTTATAGAGATTTCGCTACGTTGTTTTACCACGTACTTCTACGATAAAACCGAAAAAACAGCATCATTACGAAGCTGCTTTGCAGGTTTTTGCAGGCTGCATCATATTATTTCTTTTATCAGCCTTCCACATTGGGAAAAACAGGCAATGGTGTGCCCGCTGTTTCAGCTGCTGCAAAAGCATTGGCAAAATCAAGCGCTTCGCCAATTACATGGTGCATATCCATATAACGGTAAGTGGCCAGGCGGCCAAGGAAAGATATTTTTTCAGATTGTGTGGCTTCATTACGGTATTGCAATAGTATCGCTTTATCCTGCTCAAGTCTTTTGGGGTAATAAGGTATATCGGTGGGTTCTGTTTCTTTACTGAATTCTTTGAAATAAACAGTTTGCTCATGCTTTTCCCACGGTGCAAAATGTTTGTGCTCGTGCACCCGGGTGTAAGGCACTGTATCATCGCAGTAATTGATCACCGGGTTTCCCTGGTAATCACCATTAGCTACATGTTTTTCAAAAGTTACTGTGCGGTAACCCAGGCGGCCAAATTTATAATTAAAAAAAGCATCAATGGGGCCGGTGTAAAAAATATGATCGTACGTATTGAACAGATCCGGGCTAAACTCAAATTTTGTATTCAGCGATACCATGATGCTGTAACTGCCCAGCAGTTTTTCCACCAGTTCGGTATAACCGTTTACCGGTATGCCCTGGTAAGGATTGTTGTAATAATTATCATCATAATTGAAGCGTACGGGCAATCTTTTTAAAATGGATGCCGGCAGTTCAGATGGTTCGCAGCCCCATTGTTTTTTCGTATATCCGTAAAAGAAAGCTTTATATAAATCTTTCCCGATAAATTTCATAGCCTGCTCTTCAAAAGATTTAGGTTCGTCAATGCTTTTATCGGCCTGGCCTTCTATAAAGGCCTTCGCTTCTGCAGGGCCAAAACTTTTATTAAAAAACTGGTTAATGGTGTGCAGGTTTACCGGCAATGAATAAATGGCGCCTTTGTGGTTGGCTTTTACGCGGTTAATAAATGGCTTAAACTCCACAAAACTGTTTACAAAATCCCAGATCTCTTTTTTATCGGTATTAAAAATATGCGGGCCGTATTCATGCACCATTACGCCGGTTTCAGCATCTCTTTTAGTGTGGCAGTTACCGCCAATATGGTTACGTTCGTCCCATATTTCAACGGTGCAATCTACCAGTTTGCATAGTTGATGCGCCAGTACGGCGCCTGAAAATCCTGCTCCAACTATTAAATACTTTTTACTCATTTTTAATTTACCGATTTACTTAAATTTTTTAATTAGATAAATGGCCTTCCCCTCATCTTATTCAGCAAAAAAACGGAGTGAAATAAATCTACTCCCATTTATTTCTCATTTCCACTTGAATATCGATCGCATCTTTTTTAAGCTTAATTGAGCCACAGTATTTCATTACATTTACGCCACTCTTAGCTTTAAGCTTATTCTCAAGTATTCTCATCTCTTTTTTTGAAGCCCCTTTTTTTAAAATGAATACCATAAAAATTTGATGTCGATAAAATACAATTTTTTAACGCTTAAAATTGAAAGTAAAAATTGCATTGCAACTTGTTTCCATATCAGCCCAATACTTTTTGATATACCGCTGCGTATGTAGCTACTGTTTTATCCAGGTCATAAAAATCTTTCGCCCCTTCCCTGATTGCTGCTGTGTTAAATACAGTAGCGGGATCCAGCATTTTATCCACCACTACATTCATTGCCGCCACATCAAAGGTATCCAGTACAAAACCTGCCTTATATTTTTCAACAATTTCCTTTACATCACCCACACCGCTGTTGGCAATTACCGGTATACCCAAAGCCATAATCTCCCCATGTTTGGTGGGTGACGAAGATAATTTGGAATAGCAGGGTTTTATAAAAAATAACGAATAAGTACTGAATGACAACAACACAGGAACCTCATGCCGCTTGCCAAACTTCACTATAATTTTTTCCGGTGGTATACCAAATTCATTGGCCGCATTAATAATATCCTCGTGGTTGTTATTGGAGATGAATAAAAATTTTGCTTCGGGTTTTTTATCCAGCAGCACTTTGCAAAACTGCATCATTTCCCTGGTTAAATACCAACCGCCGATAGAGCCGAGATAACTGATAACAAAATCATTGTCCGAGAGGCCCAGTTCGCTTTTAAATGTATTTTTTAATGCAGGATTGATATGTGCCGGGTTAAATAATTCAAGGTCCACACTGCAGGGCACTACATCTATTTTTACCGGTTGTGGCACCGTTTTCCATTTCAATATTTCTTCTTTACCACGATAGGTTAAGCAGGTATTATAATCTGCAATGCGGACACATTCGTCTTCCTTTTTCCTGAAAAAATGATAGACCCTTTTGTATAAAAAATTATCCAGGTTCCACATACCACCATCCACTCTTTCATCTGCCCAAAAACCACGGATGTCGTTCATGAACTTTATGCCCAGTTTCTTTTTTAAGTACAATGCCACCAGTTGTGGCAAACCCGGCCTTGTATGCACCATGGCAAATGGATTGTTGCGGTGCAATTTTTTTGCCGTTTGTTTCAGCATGTAATAATCATACATGGAAGACAATACCGGCGGATTTTTATGATAGGGAATTGACACCCATGTTATGGGGTAAGGTGCTATTAATTGCTGCACATATTCTTTATGGGTAGCATACTTGGCTGGCTTATCACAGCTTAGTATAGTAAATGTGTACCCGCTTTTGGTGAGCCCGGCAAGATAGGGTATTACCTGGCTCTGCCCCAGCGGGTCAGTCATACCATCGTAAGAAATAAAAAGTACATGTTTGTTGCTCACCGTTATGAATTTAATGCGTCAAGATAAATCTGGCGCAAATTGCGGATATTATGTGTTAATGTAAAATTTTGCAGTACTCTTTCTTTTGCAGCGACTGCATTATTTTGCAGTTGTACCGTGTCTGCAGCCAGTTGCTGTAATTGTGTTACAAAATCAGCGGGATCTTTCAAGCTGAAATAACGGGCCGTATCGGCACATTCTTCCCTGAAAGATTGTATATCGCTCAACAACATGGGTATGCCCATTGCCATCGCTTCCAGCACACTCAGCGAAAAACCTTCAAATAAAGATGCCATTACAAAAAGGTTGTATTGTGGTATGCGTTTTTCTATATCAGCAACATTGCCTTTTAGTATAACATTAGCGCCGGTACTTTTAATTTGTTCTTCCAGCAATGGCCGCTTATCTCCTTCGCCATAAATATGCAGTTCAAAAGGCTGGCCTTTTAATAATGCAAATGCATGGATCAAATACTGGTGATTTTTTTGTTCCCGCAATGCACCAACAGTAATCAGCCGGAAAACGGAAGAAGGTTCTTTTGCAACCGTAGCAACAGTATTGAACCGGGCCACATCAACAAAAGTGTATAATACATAAGCCTTCCACGGTTTTTGCTTCAAAAAAGCAAAGTACTCATCCATAGCACCTTTGGCCACTACTATAATAATACTTTTCCTGAACCGGTAAGTCCACTTATCAATCAGCCTGATGTACCAGTACGTGTACTCAACAGCGGTATTTACAAAAATATGTATGGTGGTAAGTAAGGGTATGCGGCTTGGTACAGATAATCTTGCCAATACGGTTGGCCAGAATAAATGCGTATGTACCAAATCAGGCTTTTCTTTTTTTACCAGTTTACGGAATTTAAAAATGCCCAGTGGTATTTGAAAGATAGAAGTAAAGTTGAAGCAGATATATTTATCGCACTGTAACTCATCTTTAAAAAGATGCAGGGGAAACAGTGTGACCAACACATGCTCATACTCCGGCAATTCTTTGATCGTCCGTACCAGCATGGTTTCTGCACCGCCACGGCCCAAATCATAAATAAAATGGATGATTTTCTTTTTCAACTTTTCCTGTTGTGTGTTAGAAAAGCAGCCTGTTATGCAGGCACAATATGCAGGTCTATTAATTCAGTATTGGCACAAAATGCGTCTTTTGAAATGGGTGCATCATTATAGCTGATGCTGTAATTCAGTTTCAGGATATAATCGTAAATATCTTCCAGCTTATCACCTTTTGCTTTTATCGGTGTGGGGTGAATGGCGAGTATGCATGCAGGTTTTAAATTCAAAAAGGTGTTGGTGCCTCCGCGTAACGTATCGTACTCTGCACCTTCCACATCAATCTTTATAAAATTTACAGCAGTTAATTTTTTTTGTGCTACAAAATTATCAATGGTATTCATGTCTACCTCAATGCCTTTCAGCTTACGGTCATCCAGGTATTCCACCAGGCTGTTGCTGTTATCAATTTTATCTTCAGAAACATAAAAAGTGATCTTGCCCACTTCGTTAGACATGGCCTGCTGTACCGGTTCAATCACATTTCCTTTGTGATTGATGCGGATGGTTTTCTGCAGCATTTCCGTTGTGGTGGGTGAAGGTTCAAACGCAAATACTTTTCCAGTATCTCCTGTAATTTGAGATGAGATCACACTGAACAAACCAATATGTGCACCAATATCCAACACTACTCCGCCCTGTTTGGTTTGTGCTTTTAAAAAAGCATAATTTTCTTTCTCATAGTCTGATGGAAAATAATTGATAAAACGTGTGGGAATTTTTACAGGGAAGCCGTTAAATTTTTTCTTCAGCCCTGTGCCCAGCGTAAACAGGTCTATGATCTTGTAAACAAGTTCTTTCATTAGTTTGGGGGTGCTTTTAGTAAAAAGAATGTTCTAAAGTTATGCTAAAACGCTTGATGAAAATCAAAATTGCACAATCAAAAAATTAATTGATTGAAAATGGCAGCCTGTCTTTCGGCATGTACTGCATCAGGTAACGCAGATAATGTTTTACTGCAAATTTGATGCGGTAGGTTAAGGAATGTAAACCAACAAAATATTTTCTTACACCTTCATCTTCTTTTAATGGTATCGCCGTTACTGCAATGCTTTCGGCCAATGGTTCTTCTCTTGTAAAGCGCTCATCGGGCCTGCAGTTGGTGCCGCTGCCATCGTGGCCAATATTATCCACCAAAGATTTTTTTGGGTAAAGGCACAACCCGTCGTTCAAAAACACAATGGAATGCCATATCGTATTCCAGCTGAATTGTTTTTTGGCCACCGCCTTCAGACCCCAGAAAAATTCAAACGTACCATCCATATTCAGTTTCTTGATATTGCCTTTTGCAGCAATGGCTTTTTTTACGGCTAATGCATCGGTGGTATATTTATCCCAGGCCCGCTTCCAGGTGCCCCAGCCCCATGTGGTGGTATGATAAAAAAAGTAAGTGGAGGACGGCACTTTATCTACTGCTGTTTGCAGGTCGGGCCGGGTGTAAGCGCTTACATGCATTACCCGTTCATTGTCTTCATAAAGATCCAGTGCATCATTCATATACTTTAAAAATCCCGTAGAAAGTATACCGTCATCTTCCAGTGCAATAATTTTTCCAAACTGGTTTACAATTTGGGTAATGCCGTCAATATTGGCTTTGAACATGCCTTTGTTTTTTTCAGATGCATAGATAGTAACTTCTTTACACCATTGTTTTTCGGCTGCAATTTTCCGCACTTCTTCTATGGCCGCAATAGTGGTTGCGCTGGCACCCGGTTTGGGGCCATCTATAAAAATAAAAAGGGATGATTGATCGGCTAATTGATTTTTGCTAAGCGATTCCAGTGCCTGGCGGGTATGCTCAGGCCGGTTATACGCAAAGAATGCGATGGGAGCTAAGGTTTTCAAGATTGTGTAAGGTTTTAGGTGGTTTTAAGATAGGTTTATTTGTTCTGGTCAGGTCATGTTTTCAGGGGTTAATGTTTTTATAATCAATTTCCGGGCAAATATAATAATGAGTGCGCTGAAGATTACAGTATTGATAAGGCTCGACAATGCATCGCCCAGTATGCTGAAATATTTTACCATCAGCAGGTTCACCGTTGCAGAACAAATCAGCGATATGAGTGCAATGGTAAGAATCTTTCTTTTTTCTTTATGGTATAATAAAAACAGGAAGATGAAATAATTCAATCCCCATAAATAAGATGCAGATGCAGTAATGAGGAAATATTTTACACCGCCCAGGTACACTTTATCTATTGCAAAATTGTACGCTATTAATACCACCAGCACACAGGCCATTGATAACCCGGTGAGTAATAAAAAATACCTGAAGAAATCTTTTTTTACTGTTTGAATGGTGGCCCTGCCACTGCTGATAGACTGGTACAAATTGGGCTGTGCGTATAACAACACGCTTTGCGATACCACACCAATCATGGAACCCAATACACATGCTATGGAATAAATACCCAGCCGATGTTTATCTACATCGAACATAGCCAGGAATAACTTATTGGAATTGCCCAGCATAAATACGCATAACTGGAATACTAAAATGGGGACACCATATTTTAGTTCTTCAATAAAATGCGATTTCCTGAACTGGAAATTGATGTATTTATTTTTGATGTAGTACGACAATGCAAACAGGTTTACGCCCAGCAGCGAAATCCCGATGCCCCAAACCCTGCCCGTCCAGCCAGATAAAAAGAAAACGATCAGCACCACAGAAACGGCATATTCTGTTACCGAACGTGACATGCCCACGGCTGCAAAACGGTTGACTTCATTGCGGTTTCTGATTAATGCCACCAATTGCTCGCCTGAAAAAACTAAAAATGCCAGTGCAGGAATAATATAAATAAATGAAGTTTGAAAGCCGAATTTATGTTCCAGCGTATCGCGGAATAAAAAGAATACGATACCGGCAATGATGGAGATGATGAACGATAGAATGAAACTGCTGGTAAAGGAAGCCGCAAATTCATCTTTTGGTTTTTTATAGAAATCTGCGGTGGAAGATTGTATCATACCTAGCGATACAAACGGCGCCAGCAATGCCATATTACTGGAAAAAATGCTGAGCATACCATTATCTGCCGGTGATAAAAATTTGGGGTTGGTAAAAATGGGAATAAGGATGAACGAAACGCCTTTGGCAAAAAAATTGGTGAATGTATACACCCCTACCGACTTTAGTGCCGGATTTTTTAGCCCAAACCTGATCTGGCTGGCGAATGACATAGTTGTTTAGTGCTTTGGTTTTTAATAGGAAAGGTGGAAGTGTTTAATTGTTATTGATCCACTTATCATACCACATCTGGAACATTAAGAGATACCAGATCTTTTCCGCCCTTTCAATTTTACCCTGGTAGAACGATTTTTTTATCCTTTGTATTATGTCATTATTGAAAATATCCTGCTTTTGAATGAAACTTTCATCAAAATAGCGGTCAACAAATGGTTTTAGTTCGTTTTGCAACCAGGATGAGATGGGGATACCAAAGCCCATTTTCGGCCTGTCCATCATTTCTTTGGGTATGTATTTATGTACTATTTCCTTGACAATGAACTTTTTATTGCCATTATTGTATTTATACTCCATCGGCAACTGAGCGGCCCATTCAATTACACGATGATCAAGGAAGGGTTCCCTTCCTTCCAGGCTCACGCACATACCGGCACGGTCTACCTTTTGCAGAATATCATCCAGCAAATACGTTTGGTAATCCACCGCCATCATATAAGAAAGAATGGAGTAATTATTTTTACCCAGTTCCTTGCTGTCGAAAGCTGTTGCCAGTTCATCTATTTTTCCTTTAAACAGTTCCCTGATGGCGTTGTCATCCATTTGCTGGGTCAGGCTCATCAGTATATTTTTCTCTGAAGGATTCTTCAGCAGCATCTTTAATTTTTCATATCGGCTGTGAAAAAGGTATTTTTTATTCAGCACCGGGATGGAATTGGCCGGCACAATATCCATAATGCCCGCAGCCGTTTTACGGAATAACCCTGGTATGGCCTGGATTTTTTTGCCATATTTGGTTACATAATCGTAGCGGTTATAGCCGGCAAATATTTCGTCACCTGCATCGGCAGATAAGGCTACGGTAACCCTTTTGCGTGCAATGCGGCTTACCAGCGTTGTGGGTATGGCACTGCTGTCGGCAAAGGGTTCATCGTAATAAAAAGGCAAATCAGGTACAATTTCCAGCGCCTCTTTTTCAGTGCAGTAATACTCTGTATGGTCGGTACCCAAATGTGCAGCAATATCTTTTGCATAGGGCGCTTCATTCAAACCCGCATCGGGCACACCAATAGTAAAGGTTTTTATTTTCTCCGTATTGTTGCGTTGCAGCAGTGCGGTTACACAACTGCTGTCGTACCCGCTGCTTAAAAAAACGCCAACCGGCACATCACTTACCATACGGTATTGAAAGGCGCTGGTGAGCAGTTTTTCTGTTTCTGCAATGGCATCCGGCAAATCAATTTTTAATGTGGGTTTGTTGTAGGCATCATATACATTCCAGTATTGTGTATCCTGCAGTTGCCTGGTTGGTATATCCAGCTCAAGAAAATGCCCTGGCTTTAATTTGTAGGTATGATTGAAAATGCAATGCGGTGTGGGTACATAACCGTATTGCATGTAGGCTGCAGCTGCATCGGTATTAATATCTTTTACAAAAGATGGGTGCTGCATAATGGCTTTCAATTCCGATGCAAATAATAGCAACCCATCTTTCCAGTAATAAAAAAATGGTTTTACGCCTGCCCTGTCGCGACAGGCAAACAGTTTTTGCTTTTGTTCATCATAAATGACAAAAGCAAACATGCCAATGAATTTCTGCAGTGCGGCGCTGCCCCATTCTGCGTATGAATGCAGGATCACTTCTGTATCGCTGTGTCCGTTAAACTGGTGGCCTTTGGCTTCCAGCTCAGCTTTTATTTCAGCATAGTTATATACTTCCCCGTTAAATGTAATATGGCACGATTGATAGGTTTGCGGCTGGCTTCCGGCAGATGACAGATCGATAATACTGAGGCGGCGGTGGCCCAGCCCAACCCTGGCAGTTGCGGCATCGTAAAAGCCATACCCTTCACCGTCGGGACCACGGTGCACCATCGTACGGTTCATTTTTTCTAAAATGCTGTTGTCTGTCTTTCGGTTAAAATCGGCAAAGCCGGAAATACCACACATGGGCAATTAATTTTGGGGGTAAATATTACTGTACAAAGTTAAGACCGGTTTAGTTACCAAACGTTGCTCTGTATTCTAATCCATTTAAAATAAAACATTTAATTTCACAGTATCTGCCCGACGGGCTGCACTGCAATGAATACAACTAACGACAAAGGGGCATTGATTATTTCTTTAGATTTTGAATTATTCTGGGGGGTATGGGATGTGACCACCAAAGAGCGGTATGGCGATCATATTTTGGGCGTGAAGAAAGTAATGCCGGGTTTGATTGATCTTTTTGCCCGTTACGATTGCAAAGCTACTTTTGCCACTGTAGGCTTTTTATTTGCAAAAGATAAAGAGGAACTAATGAAATATTGCCCGGGTAATATTCCCTCTTACTCCAACGATAGTTATAATGTATACCATCGCGAAGTACCCAATATTGGCCATAACGAAATAGACGACCCTTATCATTTTGGTTTCAGCCTGCTGGAAATGCTGAAAGCCACACCGCACGAGATCTGTACCCATACCTTTTCTCATTATTATTGCCTGGAAGAAGGGCAGACTGCTGATGAGTTTGAAGCTGATACTGCTGCCGCTATACGAATTGCGGCTGCCAATAACATTTCGTTGTCTTCCATAGTTTTTCCCCGCAACCAGGTTAATGAAGAGTATCTGCCCATGTTGTACCAAAAAGGAATTCGTATTTACAGGGGCAACCCTACTTCGTGGATTTACAAGCCCCGGAAATATGCGGCAGAGGTTCCGTTCATCAGGTTATGCAGGCTGCTGGATGTATACCTGCCGATATCCGGTTATAATACCCATAAAATAGGTAAAGAAGAAGGAGAACCGGTAAACATACCTGCCAGCCGTTTTTTAAAACCGTACAATCCTAAAATGGCCTGGTTGGAAAAATTAAAACTCAGCCGTATTTTGAATGAAATGACCCGGGCGGCACAACAAAAGGAGATGTATCATTTATGGTGGCACCCGCATAATTTTGGTATGCACACTGAAGCCAATATGAACAACCTGGCTAAAATACTGGAGCATTATAAACTATTGCAGCAAAAATATGGCTTTGCCAATTACACCATGAAGGAAGCAGGAAATTTATAATTCTGTATAAGATTATCTTTGCCCTTCAACGTAAGAATCAGTAAGCGTACATGCAATCCAAAAAAATTGTTTTCCTGGCATCAGATGGTGAATCTTCCCGGTGGGTATATAATGCCCTTAGTAAGGAGTTTGAGATTGGTGCAGCCATTATTGAACAACCCATTTCTAAAAAAGTATTGTTTAAGGGCAGGTTAAAAAGAATTGGTTTTTTTAAAGTGATGGGGCAGGTACTGTTTTCTGTACTGGTTGTACCCATCCTGCGCAGAAAAGGTATGGTAAGAAAACTCGAACTGATCAAGCAATATCAGCTGGATGGTACTGCTTTTAATGAATCAACCATCCACAGGGTTTCTTCTGTTAACGATGCTGCATGTATGCAATTGCTGCAACAAATACAACCCGATATTGTAGTGGTAAACGGCACCCGTATCATCAGCAAAAAAATATTGCAGTGTACCCCTGCGCTTTTCATTAACATGCATGTAGGCATTACGCCCTGGTACCGCGGCAGCCATGGCGGCTATTGGGCGGTTAAAAATAAGGATATCAAAAATTTTGGCACCACCATTCATTTGGTGGATGCAGGAGTGGATACAGGTGGGGTTTTGCAACAGGCATTTGTGTCGCCTTCCCCAAAAGATAATTTCACCACTTATCCTGTTTTGCAGGTGGCGGTGGGTATTGCTGCTTTGAAAGATGTATTGCAACAGGTAATGAACGGTACTCTTTCAGTTAAACCGCATGCTGAAAAAGGGGCAATGTATTACCAGCCAACGGTATGGGCGTATTTATGGGGGTAAAACTACTGTTTACTTTTATGCCAGCTAATGAATTTAGATATGCCTTCTTCAATTTTTGTGGCGGGATGATAATCAAAAAGGCTGATTGCTTTGGAAATATCAGCAAATGTAATATCTACATCTCCCGGTTGCATGGGTTCGTAGATAAGATTGGGTTGTTTATTCATACCCGAATAGATAGTATTGACCAGGTCTTTTAAAGTAACAGGATTATTATTGCCCAGGTTAACAGTCGTATATACCCCCGGGTTATTTATACAATACTGCAACGCTTTAAGAATACCATCTACCGTATCCTCAACATAAGTATAATCTCTTGATGTACTGCCATCGCCAAACAAGGTAATTGGCTCATTTTTATCAATCTTATTTACAAATTTATGTATGGCCAGGTCGGGCCGTTGCCTGGGTCCGTACACCGTAAAAAAACGCAGGTTAACTACATCTTTATCATAAAGATGGTGAAAAGTATAATTCATCAACTCCCCGGCTTTTTTTGTAAAAGCATAAGGGGATATAGGATTGTCTACATTATCCGTTTCGCTGAATGGAATTTTTTTATTGTTACCATAAACAGAAGAGGATGATGCAAAAACCAGCTTTTTTATCCCTTTTTTCAGCATGAATTCATGTACCTTCTGAGTACCCGTAATATTTGCCCTGATATATCCTTCCGGATCTTCTAAACTGGGCCGTACACCTGCTTTTGCAGCCAGGTGAATAACTGCGTGGATATCATTTTCTTTAATAAACTCCATTCCATTGCACAAATCTGCTTCATAAAATGAAAAGCCGGGATGTGCCAGGAAATTTTTCAGGTTATTCTCTTTAACTGACCGGTTATAAAAAGGATCAAAATTATCTACCCCTATAACTTTATATCCTTTGGCAAGAAGCAATTCGCAAACATGGCTCCCTATGAAACCTGCGCAACCTGTAACTACAATTGTATCCATAAGATAAAAATAATGATTATTACAGCTTAAACAATCAGCAATGAAAATCCTTTTTCCGGAAGAAGATATGTATACACACATAAAAATGGCAGCTCTACTAAGCCTGATAAAACCCTTAATTCGGGTTTTGCCAAACCAATTAAAGCCAATAATTTTACAGCATATATCAATGCCAGTACAATATAGCCTGGAGGTTTTAAGATGTTGATATTAAAAAGAACCCGTTAGTTGTATGAACGTTTTGTTTATAGCACCATACCCCAAAACCATAGCACCCTCACAGCGATTCCGGTTCGAGCATTATCTGCCTGAGTTTGATAAGCTGAACATCAGGTATACATATAAAACATTTGTTGAAGCTAATGATTATAAAGTCATGTTTCAACAGGGCAGGATATTTAAAAAATTCCTGATTATTGCAAAAGGTTTTGCGAACCGGTTCGCCCTCCTGTTCAGTTTAAAAAAATTTGATTTCGTATATATTCATCGTGAGGCTGCATTATTGGGGCCACCACTTATTGAGTGGTTAATAGCAAAAGTGTTCAGGAAAAAGATCATCTATGATTTTGATGATGCCATTTGGATTCCTCTTTCATCAGATGCCAACCCGATTGCAAAAAAAATAAAATGCACCTGGAAAGTAGCCAAAATTTGCAAGTGGAGCCATATCGTTTCCGCAGGCAATGATTTCCTTGCCGCTTATGCATCTCAATACAGCAGGGATGTAAGAATCATCCCGACAGTTGTTGATACTGTTCATCAGCATAACCGAACCAAGAATCAAAATGATGTTCCAGTTACTGTAGGCTGGACAGGAACTTTTACTAATTTTTTACATCTTCCATTGGCAATACCTGCTATAAAAAGATTACAGGAAAAATATAATTTTAATTTTATTATCATTGCCGATAAGGATCCTCAACCTGAAGGAATAAGATACCAATTTATGCCCTGGAAACTGGAAACTGAAATAGATGATCTGTTGCGCATGAATATTGGCATTATGCCACTGATTAAAACAGATGTGCAGTTAGGTAAATGTGCTTTTAAAGCTATTCAGTATATGGCACTTGGTATTCCGGCAGTAGTAACACCTATTGGCGCTAATTGCCAGGTGGTGGCTGATGGCAGGGATGGTTTTTGGGCAGATAATGAAGCAGAATGGTACCATTGCCTGGAAACATTGTTGCTTAATACAGACCTGAGAATTTCAACAGGCAGTAATGCACAGAAAAAAATAATTGAAAAATATTCTGTTACTGCCACTGCACCCGATTTCATTTCTCTCTTTTACCCCACCCCACTTCAATGATTGGATTAACACTATATGATTACATATTATTCCCCTTTTATCTAATCCTCGTAATATTAGTTTTCAAAAAGTTAAGAGAAAGATATAAGGATAACGAAACGCTGTATTTTTATTTCACCTGGGGATTCAGGATCAAAATTGCCATGATAATAATTTATACATTGCTGGCGAATTTTGTGATCCGGGGAGATGCAGTGGATTTATACTTTGGAGAAGGTGTTCATTTTAAAAACTTAATACTTAATGGTAACGAAGACCTGAGTTTATTATTCAGGCTTGGAGGAAAATACATAGATAACCTGGCAAGTGAGGGCGAAAAAGGTTACCTGGCGATGGAGAATAATTATATGGTAGTAAAAGTGGCAATAGTATTGTGCTTTTTTACCTTTTCAAGTTTCCTGGTCATTAATTTAATAATAGGGTTTATTGCTTTTTTAGGCAGTTGGCAATTATATCTTCTTTTTCTTAAGCTTTACCCCGCCATACACAAGCATCTGGCCATTGCATGTCTCTGCATTCCAACCGTATTATTCTGGAGTTCAGGAATTGGTAAAGACACTATTTGCATGGCAAGCCTTGGATTTCTTTCAAAAGCTCTTTTTGATATTTTGATTGAGAAAAAAAGAGTGTTATTAAACTTCATTATTTCTGTATTTGCCATCTACCTGATTTATTCAATAAAATCGTATATTATCATCAGCTACCTGCCGCCGTTTTTATTCTTCCTGGGTATGCACGCAATTAAAGTTACCCAGAACGATTTACTGAAATTACTATTCAGAATTTTTATTCCCCTCTCCCTGATAATTATTGCAATTTTTGTAATTCAAAACAGTGAGATTCTTTTCCAGGATTATTCATCAGAAAAAATTTTAGATTCAGTATCTAAAACACAAAACGCCTTTTCCAATCAGTCCAATAGTTTTGATGGTGCATTTTTTTCTTTGGGAGAGTTCAATGGAAGTATTACCGGTTTAATTAAGATGGCGCCAATAGCTATTGCCACAACATTTTTCCGACCCTTTCTTTGGGAATCCCGGAATTTAATTATGTTATTGTCTTCTATTGAGTCAATGCTACTCCTGCTTTTTACAATCAGTATTTTTTTGAAAAAAAGGGGGCTTGTGACTTTCTTCAAGCAGTTCTTTTTTAATCCACTTGTATTTTATTGCCTTGTGTTCTCATTGGTCTTTGCTGCGTTTATAGGTGTTACTACTTTTAACTTCGGCAGCCTGGTAAGATACAAAATCCCCTGTACGCCATTTTTTATTATCGGCCTTGTTATTATTAATTATGAAAGAAATAAAAAAATTCTCGAAAATAAGAAACCGGGTTAGCAAGAAAACACAAAGCTAATTGCTTGTTTTTGCTAAAAAATCACGAATTAAATTGAACTTCTTATCCCTTTTACTACTGCAGCCTTGTATCCTTCATTTCCGAAAGTTACATAACCTGCAAATGTTACTTGTAATCCAGATGCTTTAACCCATTTCTCAACTGTTTTAACCGTTTGCGGGTGATCATGTTCTGGTGAAAACATATCGAAGGTATCCAGCACACACCACTCCTTTAATTGTTGCCGGGTTAAATTTTGATAGGGAAAACAACCCTTAATGTCACATATTGGGATAAACCTGCAAAGTACCCCCAGTTTAATTCTGTGAAGAAAAAAATATAGATTGATCATCCAGTTTATATTTCTCTCAATCAACTTGAGTAATTTATCGTGGTTCATTTTTTTTGTAAAAGGGCGCAGCATATACTTCGCACAGAGTTTTGTCCACCAGCCGTTAATAGGATAAAAATCAACTACAAGTTCCCCACCCCGCTTAACCTGTTCTGCCAGGCTGTTTATTGACCTTTTGAAATCAGGAGTATGTTGAAGTACACCAACACAAACCACTTTATCAAATTGCTGAGGTGCAAAAGGCATTTCGTATATACTGGCCTGAAAAAGTTTTAACCGGTTGCCGTGATGACCGTTATTGGCATAGTTAGCTTCAACTGCATTGCTATAATCAACACTAAATAAGTTTGCTTTTGTGTTATTTAAAATAACTTCAGAAAATCGGCCAGCTCCGCTTCCCACTTCCAATACATTTTTACCAGACAGGTCTTCTTTATCCCAATTTGTCTCAGCAAAAAATCTTATTTTACTGATATCCATATTTTGGGTATCAATTTGTGTTTTAATAAATTTATTCCACTGGTATCCAAAATTCTCCGTATACCCAGCATCTGCAGATATTCTATAGGCTCCATTAATTCGTTGATAATTTTTTGTTTCCGCACCGCCTAATTTGTCGTCGTACAGCTCAAGTTCTGTTTTATCAGCAGGGTCAATATATTTTATTGGCATGAAAGTCCTTTTACTTATTAGTTATTTTAAGATAGATTATATAGCAATTCTTACAATAATTCCGGGTTTATCTGTGCAATTAATTTTTCATACGCACCCAGTTGGTTAAGTGTAAATTTCCTTACATTTTTTTCGGAGTAAAATGCGTTAAACCATTCGGAGGTAAATTTAAGCGTCTGTTCAAAATTCAATAGAGGCTTCCATTCCAATTGGGCAAAAGCTTTTTCACAATTTAATTTCAGGATGCCAGACTCCTTAATTGAATTATTTTTTAAAATAGAAATGTGTTTCTTTAATTTCGGTGCTGATCTTTGTTTTGATAAACCGGTAACTAATTTTAGTACACTACAATTTTGTTCAATGCCGGGCCCAAAATTATAAGCTTCCCCGCTTTTTATTTTTCCCTCGTACATCATTTGCCCCATTCTTAAATATCCTGATAAAGGTTCCAAAACATGTTGCCAGGGCCTTACAGACTCGGGATTCCTGAGTGATACACTGCTACCAGTATACCACGCTTTGTAACAATCCGGAACTATGCGATTAATTGCAAAATCGCCTCCTCCAATTACATTTCCTGCTCTGCCAATTCCAATTCTAACAGCAGCGTTATCGTGATAATAGAAGGAATGATAATAGGATTGAATAATAATATCAGCGGCACCTTTTGAAGCGCTGTATGGATCTTTACCACCCAGTGAATCATTTTCTTTATACCCCCATATCCATTCCTTATTATCGTACGCTTTATCGCTGGTTATCATAATAGCCACACACTTATTTTTTAATCCCCTTAACCCTTCTAAAATATTGGCTGTGCCGATTATGTTTGTTTGAAATGTTTCGAGTGGATCACTATATGATTTACTTACAATAGGCTGAGCAGCCAGGTGAAACACGAAATCGGGTTTTTCTTTTTCAAGTATACTTTTAATTTCGCTGAACTGATTGATATTGACCTGGTAAAATTTTTCATGTTTATCCTGTTCAATAAGATCATACAAAGATGGCGCAGATATTGATTTCTCATCAGCAATACCAATAACCTTTGCTCCCATTTTATTTAACCATAAAGATAGCCACGCACCTTTAAAACCGGTGCTGCCAGTTATTATTACCTTTTTATTTTTATATACTGATTTGAACATAATAGTTAGTTTATTCCCATATTTTCCACAAAGCGGTATTATTCTCCCACATTTTATTTAAGGCCTGTTTATCACTTAATGTATCCATACATTTCCAAAAGCCCTTATGTTTGTATGTATACATTTTGTTTTCGGAAGCAAGCGTTTCTAATGGCTTCTTTTCAAAAATTGTTTCATCTCCATCTATATAATCAAATACTTCAGGTTCGCAAACAAAAAAGCCACCATTAATCCATTTTTCATCCCCCTTGGGTTTTTCCTGGAAGGATAGTACCCTGCTGCTTTGATCAATATCAACGGATCCAAATCGTCCTTCGGGTTGTGCTGTTGTCATAGTGATCGCACATTTATGTTCTTTATGAAACTTCAGCAACTCGTTGATATCTATGTTTGCAACACCATCACCGTAAGTTAACATAAACGTGCCATCAATGTATTCTTTAGCTTTTTTAATGCGCCCTCCTGTCATAGTATTAATTCCAGTATCCAGTACTGTTACTTTCCAATTTTCAGTATTACTTTTCAAAATCGTCATAGAGTTGCTCGCTAAGTCAAAACTAACATCTGTGTTATGAAGATAATAAGTAGCGAAATATTCCTTTATATAATAACCCATATAACCAGAGAGTATTACAAAATCGTTAAAGCCGAAATGGGAATATATTTTCATTATATGCCACAGAATCGGTTTACCCCCAATCTCAACCATTGGTTTAGGTCTGATAGATGTTTCTTCGCTGAGCCTGGTTCCCATTCCACCGGCAAGTATCATTACTTTCATTTTGATGCTATTATTTTTTTTATTTGGGTTTTATTCATAGGTTTTATTGTGTCAGAAGAGAATAACTTTAGCTTACGTTTGTTGGTTTTATGAAAACCCCGGCAATAGAATATTTTCCTCTGTATTGATTTTTTAACCGCGAAATTAAGTTCTAAATCAGAAAACAAAAATTCGTCACTTGTTTCAGTATCTTTTTCCTTGGTTTTAGTGTATTTACCCCCATATTTACTGACGAATACCTCTAACAGATCTTTCAGCCTTACGGGTCTGATCATTTGAGCAATGGTTTGTCCCCTTAAAATAGTATGATGACTTATTATTATACGCACCTGGTCTGTAATATTTTCAATGGTATTAAAAAACCTAACCATATTAAAGCCCGTTACTTTAATCATTCCGGATTCGTTTACCATCCTTTCCCAACTTCTTAAAACAGTTGCAGGCGCCCATAGAACACTTCCTATTCTTAATGCAATAAAAGATGTGTTTCCTAACATATCATATTGGTAAAACAGTCGTTCCATTAAACATTTGGACAGGGCATATATTGAAACTTCCGGCCTTGCGGCCTTAAACGAAGATAGGCCAATAACAACTTCACTTTTCATTTGGATAGCGGCATCGGCAATATTTTGAACACCCTGAATATTAACTGCTATTGTTTCGTCATACCTTATTTCCGCATCGGCAATATTTTTCAATGCGGCACAGTGAATTACAATACCTGGTTTATATTTTTTAAACACTGTAAAAACTTTTTTTCTGTCTGTAATATCCAGTTTACATAAGCTTATCCCGGGCAAATTATTTTTTTGGGAACTATACGTGCAGATAAGTTTAAATTTTTCCCCCCGTAAAATTTGAGCAATATGGCTCCCAATATGTCCTGAACCGCCTATAATTAACACTGTTTTCATTAGCTTCTGAATAAATTGATTAATACAGCAAAATATCTTTTAGTAAAAAGCACACTAAGATCATCCTTCGCGGCTTTGATTAAAAGCGCGGCTTTTTTAGAAAATGAAAATGTTTTCCTGTTAACAATAATTTCCTGTAGTTTATATGCAGCCTTTAACCTTCCGGTGTACTTACCAAATTTTGAACTTAATATCACATCTCCTTTTATTAAATCAACCATCATATTGCATTGATAATGCAATTGGTTGTATGCATCAATATTCACCGAACGGGCTGGATGTTCCCTTAAACCAGAATTATATTTATCAATCCGCCCAAGTTCATACCTTGCCAATATTTGAAACCAAAATTCATAGTCTTCCGCACCTATCATTTTAGGATCGAGACTAAACCTGAATTTTGTATATATATCTTTATGTATAAAGCCCCCAATTGCAGATAAAAAATTTCCGCTGCACAACGCTTTATATTGATTATTAAGTGAAGTATAAGGTGTTTTATAAATTACTTCCCTTGAATTATTCAACACCTCAAATTTGTTATGGAAAACATAGCACCAGGGGTTATTTTGAATAAACTGTGCAGCATCCTCCAGGCAATTGGGATACATAAAATCATCGGAATCTAATAACGTCAAAAAATCGCCCTTAGCATGCTTCATTCCAACGTTTCTTGAATAAGCCCGTTCAAAATTCTTTTCATTACAGATGTAAATAATCTGCTTTTGATCAATATATTTTTGCAATACTTCTTTTGTATTATCAGTGCTGCAATTATCAACAATTATTATTTCGTAATTTTTATACGTCTGCGTTAGTACTGAATCCAGCGTTTCAACAATTAAGTTCGCCCTGTTGAAAGTTGGGATTACAATTGAAAAAAGTATATCGCTGTTCTTCTCCATATTTTGTTTTTACAAAATCATTATGAAAATATCGAATAATGATTTTTTCCGGATCTTTAATAATAACTTTAGTTTGGTAATTACATTATTGCTTTTCCCGGGTAATAAAAAGTTGCCAGTCTCCCACTGCGCCATGTACAGCTGTTGTAACATTATTACCATTTAATTTGATTTCGATTCCCGCATTGGCAAATGCCCTGCTTTTAACTTCGGTTTCTAAGTTTTCATATCCAATCAGGGAACACACATTATCCCTGTTAATAACTCTGAAAAGTTTTTTGAATGTATAGTAGTTGCCATTGCGGTCGGTACAATTTCCACTCACATATAATTTCAAAAATCTTTTTACATCAAACGTCGTTTCTATCACAGTTAAAGTGGTATCGGTTGTTGTTTTAAGATGCTCTGATTCGCCTTTAACCGCAGTCCATTCCTTAGACTCAGCTTTTCCCGGCGTACCGGTCACCTTATAAAGTATGTCATCAGGTGCACTCAAATCATTTATCCCGGAGGCAGTTGCCAGTGATATATCCCCAATTTCTGATCCTGTAGTTGTTGATGGCTTTTTATTGATGATATCAAATAGCTTAACATTACTTCTCTCGGCACCGTGTGCAAAATAAACACCACGCACATTAAAAATTCTTCCCGGAAGCATGGATGCTCTTCCTGTTAATGGCTTATATGAGTAACCAGATGTAATGAGGGTATTTGATTCACCTGTAGACTGATCCAGAAATTTGCCCATTTTTAAGAGTGTGTCGTATGTCATTCTTAACCCTTCTCCATTTTCTCTTTGTACAGTTACACCGAGTTGATTTAATATGCCAAAAATCTTGTTATCACCCGGTGCAGTACGAATACCATATTTATTCACATAAATAATATTGCCATCGGCAACAATTGTTGGGCTTGATGTGTTAAATCCAACTCCATTGATACCGCCTATGCTTAAAGATTTATTACCAAGAAAACTGGGGGGCTGGTCTGTTTCAGCGTAACAACCTAATAGCACCGTTCTCTGATTTTGATTGCCTAAAGACCTGTTGTCTATTGAATAAGCGCCACCGGCTTCGTAATAATAACCCTTTGTATAGCTTTTAGCCCCACCCCACACACAACCGATTTTGCCAAAATCAAACCAGTCTGATTCCCATCCTTTATCTATGCCCGGATTTTTCAGATCTGCCCCGGGTCTTAAGGCTGCAAAAGTATGGCCATCCTGGCAAACTAACGTTCTTTGACCCGGTACACTGCAATTGCTTGCAGCATGATTAGCAATATAGGTGTTACCGAGAAAACTTAAATCGTTTACACCCCATCTTCTGTTCAATGAAAAATTGCAGCCTTCTATTAAACAAGCATTACTTTCTCCTCCTTCTATATGCAACCCGTCATAATTATATACAAGAAAACAGTCTTTAACACTACTTAAATCTGTAGACCCACTATTTTTCCCTTTTTGAGGTGCTTCAAGATTTATTCCGTGGCCGGAAAAATTACACACCGTTACATTTTCGATATAAACCGGGGCATCGCTATTAATACCATGCTTAGTTGTGTCTAAATTTGTTTCAATCTTTTGTGTGGTAATAAACAGATCCTTAATTAAAGTGCCACTTACCCCTGTGATATCTCCAGAATGGAACCTCAGGTTAATACCTGTTGTATTGGGTGGAAATTTTAACTTGGAGAACTGGTGGTATTTCTGAACTCCTGTTCCCCCGCTTATCACCATATTATAATCTATTGTCAGTGTATGGCTAAAGAAGTAAGCTTTTTCACTCGGCGGAAAGATAATTTCCGACTTCCATGAATATGCACTTTCAAATTCGTTGATCCTGATCTTCCTAAAAGACTCCATCATTAACAACCAATTATTATAATTGTCAAATTTTTCTTCATCAGCTTTTAATCCATACCAGCAAACATTGATTGAGCCACCCGTTAAATACCGGTGCCATTTTTGACCCAGTTGATCTTTAAATACTATTCCATTATCAACCTGCTTTATACCATTATATTTAAAAAAAAGTCCCCCCCTTAAAGAGTCTTTTACAAATACCAGTTGTTTATCGCCATTATATCTGGCAAAATATTGCACACTATCCATAACATGGATGGTTCCGTTTTTTGAAGTATCAATTGGACTCTGATTTTCAATAATTGAACCCATTTTGCTTAATTGAAGTGCATCAGGTTCTGCCGGGTAAGTCCTGCCATTAAATGCAATCTGTTGTGCATAAGAATTGTTTATTATTATTGACAGGCTGAATATGAAATACCATTTATACCAGCTTCCCATTGTATAGAAATTTATTTTATAACTTTGAATTACAGAGAATTTCATCATATAAACCTGCCACATTATTGATATCAAAACCCGTTGTAACCGTGTTAAATAAATTATTGCCTGATTTTTTTAATTCATCTTTTCTATCCTTGCAGGACAACAATATTTCTACGGATCGTGTAACCGGGTTTTCTTTATTTACAATAAATCCATTTTCTCCATCAATTATATAATCACTAAAGTCCCCTACATCGTTGCATACAATTACTGGCAATTTCGCTAAACCGGATTCCTTAACAACACTGTTACTCGCCTCCGTTTCGCTTAAATGCAACAATAAATCGGCGGCTGCCAAATAATCCATTACGTTTGGCTGCACTCCTTCAAAAAAAATGTTCTGTCCCAATTTATTTGCTTCCACCCATTCAGCAAGTTCATTTTTTAAAGGTCCGCCTCCCAGGCAAACCATCTTGACATCCACCCCGTTTGAAATGAGTTGTTTCACTGCTTCAAACATGAGATAATGCCTCTTTGGTGGTGCCAGCCGGGCAATAGATAAGATCAATAGTTTACAGGTAAATTTATTTCTGATTAAATCCACCATTCCAGGGTCCGGTTTAGGGTACTGGTTAAAGTTATACCCATAATTTATTCTTCTTATTTTAACCGGGTTTACATGCTCTTTATGAATCATAAATTCATAAACAGCCTGGCTGGGTGCTATAATATTTTTAACCCAAAAATTAATAAATCTGTTTAACAAGTATGCTTTAAAACGATTTTGTTTATAATCTTCGTCGGTATTATGTCTTATATAATAATTTACCGTTTTCAATCTGGGCGATGCAAAAATAAGAGGGAGGGCGCACAACTGCTGGTGCGCCAATACCACGTCGATTTGATTTTCCTTACAATATTTTACCAGATGGCTGGCATTGGCAAATAAGTGCTTAAAGCTGCCATCACCTGGAACTGGTGAGGCAGATGCTGCAACACCCATTTTTCTTACAATTTGATGCAAAGCATTTTCCTTTGATAATGTAAGCAGGTGCACTTTATTTCCTTTTTGCACCAGCATTTCCATCACACTTTGCTGTTCAACTGTTCGTTGGTTATAAGGGAAATAAATCAGGATATTCTTCATACTTTTTTTCCTTTGCAAATAATATCAATATGTCTGGCCAAATCGCTTTCATTTAACTCTTCTTCCTTGCCATCTTCAAAAATTCTATATCCAAGGTTCTTCAAAAATGTGATTAACTCGTTTGCACTGCTTCCCTGGTATTTCAGGCTTTGATCATTTAACTCAATAAATAAAGAAGGCGAAAATTTTTTCAATGTTTCTTCAGCTCCTTTCAATACATTCATTTCAAACCCTTCCACATCTATTTTAATGAAATTAACCTTGCTTAAGGCATTTGTTGCCACAAAAGCATCAACTGTAGAAACTGGTACTTCAATTAATTCCGTTTCTGCCTGATCATTACTATTGACCATTCTGTTACTCCCGCTATTGGTATCACAATCCCGATACATTTTTAACGAAGCGGGCACATCTCCCAATGCACAATTAGTAACAGTAATAATGGATTGTAATGGCGGATTTAAAGTCAGGTTAGTTGAAAATTTTTGGAAGGTTGATGGAAATGGCTCGAATGAATATACTTTACCCTTTAACCCGGTTTTAGAAGCTATCATCATAGCGGTTTGCCCAATATTACCGCCAATATCAAGAATGGTATCTCCCTGTTGTACATAGTTAACAACACCAAACGAACTATCGGCTTTACAGAAGTAATAAAGCAACCAGTTTTGATAATCACTTATGTCCAGCCTGTAATTTATTCCATATCGTTTACAAACCCTCACAGAAGGGGAATGATAAAGTTGATTAGACGGCCTTATTCCAATCAGAAAGTAATTATTTGGAAACTTGCCCAGAAGAAAAATCAGCAGATTTTCAAACGGCTTTTTTGTAAAGATCTTTCTGATAAAATTTTTCATTCGTTTTTTTTTAATTGCTGCCCCGGCAACCGGGATAGATTTTTATTATTTCATTTACTGCCCCGGGAAATATTATTTTTCCTGGAGATTGGGTTTAGTTTATTCCTGTTAACCATGATATACCTATAAACCCCGGTAATACGCCTTCTGTACAAAAAGCCGATTGATAACAGGCAGAAAAGAAATGACAGCATATTTGCCCAGGCCCAATTGAAGAGGTAATGCTCTTTAATAATAAAATAATCAGCGCAAAGTGTAAAGGAAATAGTTGCAGCAGCTATATAATACAATTTGTTGTTTTCTTTTTTGAAATACAAATATCCCAAAAAAATAATAAATATACCCCAGCACATCTGGCCGGTCGAGAGTAAAAATATATATTTCAATGACAGTGAAAAATCAGCTGCAATAAAAATTTTAAATAATAATGGAGATAACAGGGTCAAAAACATAACGGCAGCCACAAGTAATACCAGGTATACCAGGAGAACCTTCCCAATTTTCAGATATTCCTTATTTTGAAGGTTTTGATAAAGAAAAGGGTAAAAAGGTGTTACAAAAGATGTTGCCACTAAATTAATTATCATTGCAACCTGGCAGGCCAGCGCATAGGGTCCTAAACTTCCTTTGCCATGAAAATAATTGATGAAATAATTATCCGTATTATTTAGTACAAACAACATTACAAAAAAGGGTACCGATGGCAGCCCTCTTCTAAATATTACATTAAGCCACTCACCTGATATTTTGGTTGCAAGCAAATCACTTTTATAAAAATAAAACACAGCTATAATAACCATAACAGCAGTGCTGATAATTATACTATTCACCCGGCCCATATACCCCTGGTTAAGATTACTGATAAAATAAACCGCTAAAGTCAGTTCAACTATAGTTTTTCCAATACTCAAAGCAGCATATAAAACAGGCTTATTTTGATTTCTTAGTATAGCGAACAAATACTCAGACAAAAAATTGAAGAGGCTCAACAAACATACCAGGAAAAGAAGATAAATGCTTAAACCAGTTACTGAAGAAAAAAAATGGCCTGCAATTGCAACCAATAATAATGCTGCTAAGAAAACACTCACAGGAAAAAGCAGTGAGGTACTTATAAATTTCTTCAGTTCACCCTTAGGTAAGTTGGTATATTCCACCGTTAACGTTTCTCCCACCCCCATACTCATAAAAGGGATAATAAAATAAATTGAATTTGAAAATATTGCTATCACTCCATAATCACTTTGTGTTAAGTGATGCGTAAAAAACGGTAGTAATAAAAACGATATGCCCCGGTTTAAAACCCCTGAAAAAGTATATATACTGAATGACTTTAGCAGCCCCATAACTTTCTATGCTTAAATGTTGGCAATATCTATCTTTCTATTCCAATAAAGTATAGGGGCTTGCCAATTGCCATGCAACAAAATTACATGACATGATTTATAATATCATTTCTTCCTTATCTCATGCACCAACTCTATCGCAGCCTTTGTTTCCCCAATCGGGAAACCATTTCCTTTCAAAATCTCCTCGTAACTTCTCGTATGCAGTTCCGTAAACCCTTCACTGAATTCAAAGGTGTCGCCATCGATGCTTAAGATGCGGTAAGTGCGTTTGCCCGCTGCCTTTACATCCGCTGGTAATTTATTAGCATCAATACTCAGCATCCAGTTGATGTTGGCTTTTTCCAGTACCAGGTTGCCCGAAGCGGTTTCTGCAGTATGCATGGTAACCGAATTCTCTTTCACTGCACCAAATATCCACAACAGCATATCAAAAAAATGCACGCCAATATTGGTGGCAATGCCGCCGCTTTTTTGAATGTCGCCCTTCCAGCTGGTATGGTACCAATGCCCACGGCTGGTAATATACTGCAGGTTGATGGCGTATCTTTTATCTGGCGGAGCTGCATCAATTTTTTCTTTCAATGCAATAATGGCCGGGTGCAGGCGCAATTGCAATATGGTATAAATGCTTTTACCGGTTTCTTTTTCCATTTCCAGCAGTGCATCAATGTTCCAGGGGTTTAATACCACCGGTTTTTCACAAATCACGTCGGCCCCTATACGTAAGCCAAAACGGATGTGTGCATCGTGCAGGTAATTCGGGCTGCATACACTCACAAAATCTGTTTTACGGCCCAGGCGTTTTTGCTTTTCCAGGTGACGGTCAAAACGTTCAAACTCTGTAAAAAAATCCGCTTCCGGAAAATAACTGTCTAAAATGCCTACTGAATCGTGTTTATCCAGTGCTGCCAGCAGGTTATTGCCGGTATCCTTTATTGCTTTCATGTGCCTCGGGGCAATGTAGCCGCCGGCACCAATTAATGCAAAATTTTTCATGCCGAGTAGTAATAAGGGTTTAGATGGTTTTAGTGTATGATTGCGTTATAGTCTTGTACCTCTGTCCAGGCTAGAATGACATCCCTGAAACGCCTCAGTGACTCCCCAGTAACTTCTCCTTTACTCCGTATCAAGGCCGTCGTAACTGTGAAATTCAAACATGGCATTTTCCGGCAAAATTCATTGTATCCTCTTTACCATATTCCCTGCAAGCTGGTATTCCTGCCCACTTTCTTCACATACTGCAATGCCATTATTATTAAAATGCAACTTATGCCCGTATTCACTCATCCAACCTGTTTGCCTTCCGGGGTTGCCCACAATCAATGCATAATCCGGAACATCTTTGGTTACCACTGCACCCGCGCCAATAAAAGCATAGCTGCCAATAGTATTGCCGCAAACGATAGTGGCATTCGCCCCTATAGACGCTCCTTTTTTAATTAAGGTTGATTTGAATTCATTTTTCCGGCTGATGGCACTGCGTGGATTGATTACATTCGTGAGTACCATGCTGGGGCCTAAAAAAACATCATCTTCACAAACCACCCCTTCATAAATACTAACATTATTCTGCACCCGCACATTATTACCCAATACCACTTTGGGAGATACCACCACGTTCTGCCCCAGGTTGCAGTGCTGGCCAATTACTGCGCCAGTCATAATATGGGAGAAATGCCAGATTTTAGTACCATCTCCTATACTGCAGCCTTCATCAATTACCGCAGTGGTATGGGCAAAATACTCCGGTGTTTTGTTCCCTGAGCTTGCAACTGGTTGTTCAGTACTCATTACTGCTGGTTTTGGTTGATTTGTTTTATGAAGCAATGATTTTTTTCAGGTATTCGCCATATCCGCTTTTCTTCAAGCCCTCTGCCAACTGCATCAGCTGATTGGTATTAATAAACTTCATGCGCCAGGCAATTTCTTCGGGGCAACCTACTTTCAGGCCTTGTCTTTTTTCTATTACCCGTACGTATTCGCTGGCATCGCTGAGCGATTCAAAGGTGCCGGTATCCAGCCATGCAAAACCCCGGTCCAATACGCCCACTTTTAATTTTCCTTTTTTCAGGTAGATCTCATTCACTGTCGTGATTTCATATTCTCCCCTTGCACTGGGCTGAATGTTTTTGGCAATCTCCACCACTTCATTGTTATAAAAATATAATCCCGGTACCGCAAAATTACTTTTGGGTTGCGCAGGTTTTTCTTCTATGCTGATGGCATTATTATTTTCATCAAATTGCACTACCCCATACCGTTCAGGGTCGCTTACGGGGTAAGCAAAAATAACTGCACCCGCTGGGTCAGTACTGGCCTGCAGCAATTTACTGAAGCCGCTGCCATAAAAAATATTGTCGCCCAATACCAGTGCCACACTGTCTTTACCAATAAATTTTTCGCCAATTACAAATGCCTGCGCCAACCCATTCGGAACTTCCTGTATGGCGTATTGAATATCACAGCCCCACTGCTTGCCATCGCCCAATAATCTTTTAAACTGAGGTTGATCATCCGGCGTGGTAATCACCAATACTTCCCTGATACCCGCAAGCATCAATGTACTCAACGGATAATAGATCATAGGTTTATCGTAAATAGGCATTAATTGTTTGCTGATACCCATTGTGATGGGGTATAAACGTGTTCCGGAGCCGCCTGCAAGAATGATTCCTTTCATTTAGTAAGAAGTTTAGAAGTTAAAAAAGTTTAGAAATGACAAGAACTTCACTCTTTGTTGCGACTTTCTTAAACTTGCTATTAATAATGTTTGCTTTTCTATCATCATTCTCCCTTGCTTGTACTTTTCTTCAGTAAGATAGAATAAGTCTTTGGCAATAATCAGATCGTTTAATAATTCAATGGTGCTGCTGTAGGCTATTACACTAAAATGTGATTGATCCTTAGCAGTTTTCCTTGATGTTCCTTCTGCAATATTCGATGCCACTGAAATGGCCGCCCGCCGCATTTGAGATACCATCCCAAATTTTTCTTCCTGCGGAAATCCTTGTGTTACCCTATACATCCAAACGGCCAATTGCCTGGCATGTTGCCAGCATTCCAGCTTTTCAAAAGAATATATTTTCATAGCTATTAAATTTTAAAACTAAACTCCTAAACCTCTAAACCCCTAAACCCTAAACTTCCGCCCCCCTCACCTCTTCTCATACTGCGCCTCATAATACTTCTGATAATTCCCGCTTGTTACATCATCCAACCATTTTTTATTCTGCAGGTACCAGTCTATCGTTTTACTTATTCCTTCTTCAAATTGCAGGGATGGCATCCAGCCCAGTTCATCTTTCAATTTAGTAGCGTCTATAGCGTACCGTAAGTCGTGTCCGGCCCGGTCTTTCACATAGGTGATCAGTTTTTCAGAAGTGCCTTCTTCCCTGCCGAGTTTTTCATCCATCTGCCTGCACAATTCTTTTACTAATGCAATATTGGTCCATTCATTATGGCCGCCGATATTGTACGTTTCGCCAATCTTGCCTTTATGAAATATTACATCAATTGCCCGTGCATGATCTTCTACAAATAACCAGTCACGTACATTTTCACCTTTGCCATAAATAGGCAGCGGTTTATTGTTAATGATATTATGAATACAGAGGGGAATTAATTTTTCCGGAAAATGATAAGGCCCGTAATTGTTACTGCAATTGCTCAGCTTCACCGGCATTTGATAAGTATGGTAAAATGCCCTCACCATGTGATCCGACGAGGCTTTGGATGCCGAGTATGGACTGCGGGGGTCATAAGCAGTATCTTCTGTAAAAAAACCTTCTTCGCCTAATGAGCCATACACTTCATCGGTGGAAATATGATAGAATATTTTCCCTTCATACTTACCGGCCCAGTATTCTTTTGCCGCCAACAGTAATGAGGATGTACCTAAAACATTGGTGGTTACAAAGGCCAGCGGGTCGGTAATAGAACGGTCCACATGGCTTTCCGCAGCACAATGTAATACTGCGGTAAACTGGTGCTCTTTAAATAGTTTGCGCAGCAATTCCAGGTCGGTAATATCTCCTTTTACAAAAGTATAGTTGGGTAGATGTTCAATGTCTGTAAGGTTTTCAAGGTTACCGGCATAAGTGAGTTTATCCAGGTTAACGATCTTATAGTTGGGGTATTTGTTTACGAATAGGCGGGTAAGGTGCGACCCAATAAAACCTGCGCCCCCTGTTAATAGAATTGAATGCATTGTTCTTTAAAATAGGTGGCAAAAATATACAATATTAGGCAAAGTAACGGATGAACAACAGGATATTATAAAACCTTGTTTAATAAGGCTTAGGCTCCATTTTTGTATGCTTTATCCTGAGTATCCTGATCATATTTTTTTGATACCGGTACACAACCCTGTAGCGGTGTTTTTCAAATGCCCTGTAACTTCCGTCGTTGTTCATCTTAAATCTATCAGGATTATAGTATTGCGGGTTGTTTATTGCCTTTTCAGCAGCTTTTATAATATCATTTACCACTTTTGCAGCATTTTGGGGAGAGTCTTCAGCAATATATTTGTACAAAGCCCTTAAATGCAGCTGAGAACGTTTTGTCCAAACCAATTGATTTTTCACCATTGCTTTATTCTCTTTTTCATTGCCGCATTGCTGATATAATCGCCTTTTGCAAATTCTGATTCTGCTTCTTCTAATTCTTTATTGTATTGTTCAACATTAATCCGGCCTTCCTGCTCTATGTCTTCTTCTAAAAGAGCGTAAATAGCTTTTACTTTTTTTTCGTCTGCTACCTGTAAATAATTGACTAATTTTTTCCGGATGGCTACTGCTGTCATATAGTATACATTTATTTTTCAAATTTACTTATTTTACCTGTAAAGGGCATGGCCAGGCAGGTGACGTACACAAATGTTGGAGAAATGAATTGACGAAGTCTTAAAACCAACCCGAGCAAAAGTGCGTATTATAACGCCGTAAACGCAACATGAAAATATTGTTTGATCTCATCCACATCAAACTGCTGGGCACGGCCTTTGGCTTTTTGTTCGTAGCTGGTACGCAGGGCATGATCTTCGTACATTTTTTTCATGGCACCTGCCAGTGCGGTTACATCATTCACCGGCGTTAGTATACCATATTCCCCTATTTCATAATTGGTGATGGCTTTATGGTGTAAATCAGTATTGGGCGCCAGTAATTCCCTGGGGCCAGAGCTGCAGTCGGTGGAAATCACTGCACGGCCACAGGCCAATGCTTCTATCAATACATTGGGAAAACCCTCCACATCAGAACTGAGTACAAAACAATGCGAGCGACTCACATATTTAAACGGGTTATTCTCCCAGCCACAAAAGATCACTTTATTGCTCATCCCAAAATCATGCACTTTTTGTTTCAATTCATCTTCCAGCACTCCGCCTCCCACAATCAATAATTTACACGGCAAATGTTTGAGGATAAAAAATGCCTGCAGCAACAGCAAATGATTTTTTTCTTTTCTGAATCCCCCTACACTGATGAAATAAAAAGTATCTTTTTCAAAAACAAAATCCGGCGTTTCGTTGATGTGATTACGGATAAATGCAAGGTCAACAGGATTATAAATTACTTTTACCGGGGTGCGGATCTTAAAATTTTCCACCAGGTCCGTTTGCATGGCGTAAGAATTGGCCAGCACCAAATCTGCACGTTTGTAAGAAAACATCACCATAAACTTGCTGAACATGCGGTAGATGGCCGAATGGCTTTGCTGCATCGTGGTTTGATGTGTTCTCTCACACATGATCACTTTACCGGTATAACCCCAGATGCTTTTCATCAATGCATTGATATAACAGGGGCGGTAAAGAAAGGCCACCGATATTTTTATCTGGTTCTTTTTACAATACCGGTACACTTTATACGACTGCCGCGGCATTTTTAAAAACCGCAATAACTTATTTTCCTGTAAGGGTTGTTTGAGGTCCAGCATTTTTACCGATGCAGGAATGGTATAATCGATGATGTTGGTGTAAAGGGCGAGGTGAATCTCAAAGTCATCCTGTAAATGTTCCAGTAACAGCGATACCACTCTTTCAGCGCCACCACTTTGCAGGGTATTGATAGATATTAACAGCTTTGGTTTGATCCCATTCATTGATTTCCTTTTAATCGGCCACAGGGAAGCGCAAATATGAACTAATTTTTTTATTTACTGAAAAGCCTTTTATGTTTCAGCCGCTCTTTTCCTGCATAATGCATTGACGAAAAAATGTTTCTGTACGTTGCACTATTGTATTTGCACCGTACCGCTGCCGGGTTTGCTGCTGTATTAAAATGCGGTTAAAATTAAGATGCAGGGCTTTTTCAATAGCTTCAGACATGCCCTGTGCAGTCGATTCCTTTACCAGCAATCCATTCACACCATCTTCAATAATAGCTGCTATGCCACCCGGAACATCATAAGCCAACACGGGAATGCCATGGCTTTGCGCTTCCAGTACACTGTTGGGAAAGCCTTCGTAATAAGAACCCATTAAATACAAAGTTGCATTCGTGTTGATGAATGGCTGTTTAACCTGGCCGCAAAAAACAACCTTGTCAAGTAATTGTAATTGCTTTGCAGATTGCTGCAGTGATTGCATCAATGGCCCATCGCCAATTATGAAATATTGGAAAGGAATATCCAGCAGCGCAAGTGCCTGCAATAACCGCTCAATGCCTTTCTCTTTAGATAATCTTGCAACGGTAATAAAAGTGTACTGGCCAGGCGCTGCACCGGGTTCACCCATCACTTCAACAGGGTTGTTGATGATAATGGTTTTATCTTTTGGTAATAGATACCGCTCCACAAGGTCTTGCTGCATAAACTCCGACTGGCAGATGACATGATCCAGCCGGTGATAAAATTTTTTAATAAGCCGGTGATACATCCAGGGCCATTTGGCATTTTTGGTATTTTCGCTCACCACGCTGGATTCTCTTGCAGCAAAAACAATTTCTTTTGAAAAAAGATTCCTGAATACCGCCAGGTAAAGATTCAGATGATTGGAAGTGGAATATACAATAGCGGGTTGATACTGTTTTATCAAATGCCTGATGGCAAAAAATGAACTGCGTACATGTTTCACTTTTAAATCCACAACAGTAACTGCTGCATTCGTGATGGTATAAAATGGTTGTTCATTATTTAATACACCCAGCACCACATTAAATAAATCAGTATTAATATAATTGCATAAAAGCGATACATACCGTTCCGATCCACCGCATTCCAGCGTTGGGGTGAGTACCAGCAGCGTAATTTTGTTGTGGGAAGAATTATCGTTCACGCTTTAAGTATTGTGTCAGTGTTCTTATTAATGTGAATTTGGAACGGCAAAGTAATCATCTAACCCTTCAATCATTTTATTATGATTTCCCGTATGCTGCAATGTATACCCCAGCTGTTCCAAATAGTTGATGCATTCTTGTTTGATGCCCGGCACCACGCAATCGTGCGTAGCTACCAACAAATAAGGTTGATATTTTTTCAATGTTTGTTCTGCACCTTTTAATACATCCAGTTCCGCACCTTCCACATCTATTTTGATGAATGTGGGTGGTGTATATCCTTTTGCCACCAGTCCATCTATACTATCGCAAGGTACTGTAATGGTATTGGCGGAATTTGCTTTTTTATAGTGCAGGTAATTGTTCCCTTCTGCCCTTGCTGCATCATTCGTAAACAGTAATTCCTTTTCAGCATCGGCAATACCCATCGGCAGCAACTGAATATTGTGGTGCTGCATTCTTTTATCATTCAATACCAGCAGTTGTTTAAACACATCATAATTCATCGGCAATGGTTCCACTGCATAAATTTTTCCATTGCTGATAAGCGTGTTGGCAATAAAAGAAAAATAACCAATATTACTGCCCAGGTCGTAAAAAACAGTATCGGGTTTACACAAAGCACAAAACTGTTGTATGGTTTCAACTGATTCATAATTGCTGGTGAGGTAAGCATAACTTCTGTCCGTTGGCCAGGCATATCCCTTCAGCGGGCCATCCATCACCGGCAAAAATTTTCTGCCCAATGCATAACGCATGAACTTAATATACCATTCCTGCAACAACTGTTGTATTGCCATAACATCATGCTGCTCATCAACTGTTAAGAAAAAGCAGTGCCGCAAAAATACTTCCTGCACAGGTAAAACACTAATCCGTTTACTGTAATACTGCTGTACCTTTGCCGCCTATGCATTACGCTTCAATAGAAAATATCAGTAAATCATTTGGCATCCGTACTTTATTTACAAACATCAGTTTTTATGTGGAAGAAGGCGACAAAATTGCTTTTGTGGCCCGCAACGGAAGCGGTAAATCCACCTTATTAAAAATTATTGCCGGCCTTGATACATCCGACAGCGGAACCATTTGGGTACATAAAGATATTAAAGTGATCATGCTGCAGCAGGAAACTGCTTTTGATGAAGAAAAAACCATTTGGGATAATGTGCTGCGCATGGATAACCCTGTAGTGAAAGCAGTTAAAGCGTATGAACAATGCCTGGAAGAAGATGCACAAAATATTGAACGGCTTACCCAACTGATGGCTGCAGTGGAAGAACATAATGCCTGGAATTTTGAAAGCGAACTGAAGCAAATACTCGGCAAGCTGAACCTGCACCACCTGAACGAGCCAGTGAAAAACTTAAGCGGCGGGCAACGTAAAAGAGTAGCGTTGGCGCAATCATTGATTGAAATGCAACTGCACCAGGGCCGTTGCTTATTAATACTGGATGAACCCACCAACCATCTTGATGTGGGTATGATTGAATGGCTGGAAGATTATTTAAGCGCACAAAAAGTTACCCTGCTGCTGGTTACGCACGACCGCTATTTTTTAGATGCGGTGTGCAATGAAATACTGGAAATGGATGATGAAAAAATTTACACTTACAAAGGCAACTACGATTATTTTTTAGAACAAAAAAGTTTACGCCAGGAAGTACAGGCCAGCGAATTACAAAAAGATAAAAATATTTACCGTAAAGAACTGGAATGGATGCGCAAGCAACCCAAGGCACGCACCACCAAAAGCAAAAGCCGGCAGGATGCTTTTACAGATGTGGAAGAAAGAGTAAAACAAAGAAAAGAAGAGGCCGATGTTTCTTTACAGGTAAAGATGACACGGCTGGGCGGAAAAGTTTTGGAGATGAAAAAAGTGTACAAAAGTTATGGTGACAAAATGCTCATCAAAGCGTTTGACTATACTTTTAAAAAAGGCGAACGGGTGGGTATTGTGGGCAAGAATGGTGTGGGCAAATCCACCTTTTTAAAAATTGCATTACAGCAGGAAGCACCGGACAGCGGAAAGGTGAACCATGGAGAAACGGTGGTGTTTGGTAATTTCAGCCAGGATGGTTTGCAATACAAAGAAGATAAACGGGCTATTGAATATGTAAAAAGTATGGCGGAGTTTTTTCCGTTGGCCGATGGCAGCAAAATATCTGCCGCACAGTTTATGGAAAAATTTGGCTTTACAGCCGAACAGCAATACACACCGTTAAGTAAACTCAGTGGTGGCGAAAAAAGAAGGCTGCATTTACTAAGCGTGCTCTTTCTAAATCCTAATTTTTTAGTGTTGGATGAACCTACCAATGACCTGGACTTACAAACATTACGTGTACTCGAAGAATTTCTATTAGAGTTCCCTGGTTGTATTTTAATTGTAAGCCACGACCGTTATTTTATGGACCGCATGGTGGATCATTTATTTGCTTTTGAAGGCGATGGCATTATAAAAGATTTCCCCGGCAACTATTCTCAATACCGCCAGGCACAGGCCAATGAACAGGCCGCTGTTGAAACGGTAAAGGCAATAGTGGCTGAAAAAACTGAAGTGGTGGTGAAAACAGAAAATACAGCAGTAAAAAAATTATCCTTTAAAGAGAAGCATGAATTTGAAAGCATAGAAAAAGAAATTCCCCAGCTGCAAAAAGAAAAAGCTTCGCTGGAAGAACAGCTCAACAATGGCACCTTACATTACGAAGATTTACAGAAAGCCGCTGCCCGCATTGGTGAACTGGCAACATTGATTGATGAAAAAGAAATGCGCTGGCTGGAATTGAGTGAAAGGATGTGAATGGTGAATGGTCAATGGTGAATGGTCAATGGTCAATGGATAACTTTTTTGGATGGAAGTTTCGTCTGTCAACTATCAACTTTCAACCATCAACTATCCCCCCCATTTTGCCCATTCCCCATAATTCACTACATTGTACTGCATTGCGCTTAAGCATTTTCCATGAACCAAAGATTCCATTCGCTTGATGTTTTCCGTGGCGCCACGGTTGCGCTGATGATACTCGTTAATAATCCCGGAAGCTGGTCGCATATTTATGCTCCGCTCGATCATGCCAGCTGGCACGGGTGCACACCAACCGATCTGGTATTTCCGTTCTTTTTATTTGCTGTTGGTAATGCCATGGCATTTGTAATGCCGCGTTTGGATGCGGCGGGTGAAAGTGCATTCTGGAAAAAAACCCTCCGCCGTACGGCATTAATATTTTTAATTGGCTTATTCCTCAACTGGTTTCCCTTCTGCTTTTATGAAAATAATGTATTGGTACTAAGAACATGGAACCACGCCTTCTTATTAAATAACGGAACAGAAATTGGTGTACGGTTATTTGGCGTATTGCAGCGCATTGCACTCAGTTATTTTTTCGCATCAGTGATCATTCATTTTTTCAAAGTGCGGGGTGCATTTATTGTTGGCGCCACAATTTTATTGTTGTACTGGTTTTTATGTGTGGCGGCAAATCCATCAGATCCATTCAGCATCAGCGGTTGGTTTGGCACTGCGGTGGATAAAAGCATAATTGGAGCAAACCACATGTACCATGGTGAAGGCATCGCCTTCGACCCTGAAGGATTGATGAACACTTTTGCTGCAATAGTGGAAGTGATTTTTGGTTACCTCGTGGGCAATTATATTATTCAGAAAGGAAAGACACCGGAAATGCTCAACAGTTTATTTGTAGCAGCATGCGTTTTCATTTTTGCCGGCTTTTGCTGGGATATGGTGTTCCCCATCAATAAAAAAATATGGACCAGCAGTTACACCGTGTACACCACCGGTTTGGCGTTATTAGTTTTATCAATGTTCATTTACCTGGTGGAGTTTAAGCAACGTACCGGTATATGGAGCCGTTTCTTCGATGTGTTTGGTAAAAATGCTTTGTTCATTTTTGCCATGAGCGGCATTATTCCACGCACTATGGGTTTGATCAGGATTGCGAATGGCTTTGACGATGCAGGTAAACCAAAATTTCTTACCCCGCTCAGTTGGTTTTACGAACATGCATGCAAACCCGTTTTTCCATCGCAACCCAATATTGGTTCTTTGCTGTATGCCTTGTGTTTTATTGGCATGATGTGGTTTTTTGCGTGGATGTTAGATAAGAAAAAGATTTACATCAAAGTATGATGGTCTTTTTGTGAAAATGATTTCATCCTGCATCTGTTTACTATAAATACTGTTTATGAAAAGCATCTTCCTGTACCTGTTCGTTGTACTGTTTTTATTCTCGTGTACTAATCCCAATCCAGCTTCATCTTTAATTAACACCGATCAGCTTACTGCACAAAGTTTTGCTATCAACATCAACAGGGATACGGTATTAAAAACTTCCGGCGGCGCTTTCCTGGATATTCCCAAAGGTTCCATCACTTCAACAGATTCATTGGTACAACTGGACATTAAAGAAGCGTATGATGCGGCTGCCATCATCAAAGCGGGGCTTATCACCCAAAGCAACGGCGAACCATTACGCAGTGGCGGCATGTTGTATTTTAATGCAAGGGCCGGGCAAAAAATTACCATCACTAAACCCATACGTGTTGCAGTGCCCACAAAATTCATCGATAAAAACATGCAGCTGTATAAAGGGGAAGAAAAAGACGGACGTATTAACTGGATACAACCGAAAACATTAAAAGAAAATCCGGTGGTACAACAAATAGATGCAGGAGAAATACTTTTTAAAGACAATTGCCGCAGTTGCCACAAAATTGACATGGATTTTGTTGGTCCAATGCTGGCAAACGTCATTAAGAGAAAAGGAAAAACATGGACTTATAATTTCTCCAGGAGCCATGGTGTATACGCCACCACCGATAGTGCTAAACCCACTCCATTGGTCAGCGAAAGCGATAATACAAATTTGATCCGCACTGCCCCAACAGTTGCGGCTGACATCAATTCAAATATGGATGCTTATTGGGACGCAATTTATACTAACTGCCTGGAGCATCAATTTATGAGCAGGGGTGCTCCATTTTTACTACCGAACACGTCACTGGAATTATTATACCGGTATGTACAAAATGAAACTGAACGCCTGCATGTGCCGCTTCTGAATAAAGCTTCAGTAACCAGCTGTTTGGACAGCATGATCGTTTACCTGAAAAAAGCAGAAAAACTTTATTCAATAAGGAATCAATTGGTTAAGAATACTGTGCCGCAAAATATTGAAAACTTTGCTCCCCCGGCAGATTACCAGCCCACTGGTCAACCTCCCGTTTATCCAGAAAACGGTGTAAGCCCTGAAGACCATCAATCTTTATACTACCAGTTCACCATTGATGTTACCGGTTGGTATAATATTGATGCATTACTGAACAGTTTTGATGGTAAAACAGCAACCGAACTGCGGGTACGGCTTATTGGCGCATACCACACCAAAGTAAGTGTGCACCTTGAAGTACCACAGATCAATACTTTTTTAGAAGGTGGAAAATTAACCGGCAGCGATGATGTGTATGGCTTTTATACCAAAGATGGAAGAATTCCGCTGCCGCTGAATGCCAAAGCATACATTGTGGCCATGGGTGAAGCGGATGGCAACATACTGTTTGCCAAAAAAGAATTCACCGTCAGTAAAAATCAATCGTTCGATATTAATCCTGAAGTGGTAACAAAAGAACAATTCACAGCAGCCATCAGCACCATCAGTACCAGTAACATTAACATTGAGATTAAAGAAACAGAAACGGGCAGGGATCTGAAAAAAGTGGATGAACAAATTAAAGCACTCGACTCATTAAAACCCAAAAGATGCGATTGTGGCGAAGCGAAAAAATAAAGTCCGCATAACAGCCGCCCATTCGCCACTACCATTAAACAATATTTTAATTTCTCCCGATTATTAATTATATTTAAGTACCGTCTCGTTTCATCATTATCTGCCCTTATCGAAAGAGCTGTTTTTCGAACTATTGACCACATTTTTATTACAATTGGCAGACGCTAAAACCTGCTAATTTTGCACGGTATTAAACGTTAAACCTTATCCGGCATTGTTGACTTTCATTCAAACAGCCGGTAAAAATAATATTGGTATCCGCTGTTGTACTGCTTTGCTCCTTGTGATAAAGCAGTGGTGGAATCATTATGTTGTATGATCAACCGGTTCCTTTCATACTGGATCAGAAGGCCTGTCCTCAGTGGCATTGTTGTATGCGCTACAGCATTGCTCACCACTCAATTACTTTCTTACCAGCGCTATCTTTTAATGAAAGAAGCCCGGCAGAAAGAGATCAGCAAGCAGGCCAGCTGGACCAAAGAACGGCTGCAAACCATTATCAGCTACAGTTTTTCTTCCACACAAACGTTGGCTCTTTTTGTTGAACGTTATGGCGAGCCGCAGGATTTTGACAGTGTGGCCAAACAATTATTAAGCGCTAATAAATATATTGATGCCGTTGAACTGGTAAAAGGTGGTGTGATCACACACATTTATCCCATGCAGGGTAATGAACCTGCACTGGGTCATAACATCCTGCTCGACTCTGCAAGACGCAGCGGCGCCATTGTTGCCATGCAGAAAAAGGATTTCTTTATTTCCGGGCCAATCAACCTGGTGCAGGGCGGTGTGGGTTTCATCAGCCGCATTCCCATTTTTAAAGACGATCAGTTCTGGGGTTTTTCCGCAGTGCTTATAAAACTATCTACGCTCATGCATGCTGCAAGTATTGATACAGCTGGCGGTAATAATTTTTCGTACCAGCTGGCGAAAATCAATACACATACCCGGCAGGAAGAGTATTTTTTTCCCGGTAAAAATACATTCAGTAAAGAATATTCCGTTCCGGTAGAACTGCCCAATGGTGAATGGAAACTGTATGTGTATTCGGATAAAACTTTTAATTACTCCTCTGTACTTTTCATTGGCTTACTGGGTTTGGCATTATCTGTAATGGCCGGCCTCTTTGCCTGGTTCACGGCCAGTCAGCCTTCACGTCTGAAACAATTGGTGGAAGAAAAGACAACATTACTGCAGCAGAGTGAAAAAAATTACCGGCTCACTTTAAACCGCATTACTGATGCGTTTGTAGCACTGGATATTAACTGGTGTTATACGTACATGAATGCAAAAGCCGGCGAATTGATGGACCGCGATCCGCAACAGGTTATCGGCAAAAATATTTGGGAAGATTTTAAGCACGCTGCAGATCCAAAATTTTATGCTGCCTGCCTGCAGGCCATGGAACAGCAGCAATATATGTATGTTGAAACCCGCTATGAAAAAAGGGGCAGATGGGTGGAAAATCATTTGTACCCTTCTCCTGAAGGGTTATCCTTTTTCAGCAGGGATATTACCGGCAGGAAAAAAGCGGAAGATGCTTTGCGGCATTCTAATGAAAGGTTCGAACTCATCAGCCGTGCCACCAACGATGCTTTGTGGGAATGGAATATGGAAACCGGGGAACTGTGGGGCAATGACACCCATCAGCAATTATTTGGCTTAACAAAAAATGATCCCGTACCAGCTGAAAGCGAATGGGTGGAAAGAATGCACCCGGAAGACAGGGCAGCTGTGGTGGCACAGCAGGAACAAAGCCTGGCATCAGGAGAAAATGTTTTTATTACAGAATACCGTTTACGATTACACGACAATACATATCACTACATTTACGACCGTTGTTATATAGTTCGTGATGAAAAGGGAAAGCCACTGCGCATGCTGGGCAGTATGATGGATATTTCTGAACAAAAAAATGCCGAGAAAGCCCTTCGGGAAAGGGAAGAACACCTGCGCACCATACTGGAAAATGAACCGGAATGCATCAAGCAACTTGGCCCCAATGGCGAAGTATACGACATCAATCCCGCCGGTTTAACTATAGTGGAAGCGGATAATATTGACGTCCTTAAAAACAAATCGCTGGTGGGCATATTATTACCCGAATATGTTGCCCCCTGGAAGGAACTGGCCAGGAGGGTGTTTGAAGATGGTGAACCCGGTACATTTGAGTATGAAATTATGGGGCTTAAAGGCACGCACCGTTATATGGAAATGCATGCCGTACCATTGAAAAATGCGGAAGGAAAAATTGTTTCCCTGCTCGGTGTGTCAAGGGATGTTACACAACGTAAAAAAGCAGAAGAGCAGATCAGGAAAGAAAAAGATTTATCCGATTCTATCATCAACAGCCTGCCCGGAATTTTTTACCTGTTTGATGCTGACCGCAAACTGTTACGCTGGAACAGGAATTTTGAAATTGTTTCTGAATATTCCGCCGAAGAAATAACAAAAGTTAAACCGATTGATTTTTATGAAGGAGAAGGCAGAAAACTGGTGCAGGAAAATTTTTCCAGAGTGATGCTGGATGGACAATCGGAATTTGAATCGGATTTTGTAACCAGAACAGGCAAAAAAATACCCTACCTTTTTACAGGCATCAGGGTGGAATATGAAGGAGCGCCATGCCTGCTGGGCACGGGCATTGATATAACACAACGCAAACGTGCAGCGCTGGAAGTGGAGCTGATGAATGAACAATTGCGGCAATTAACGCGGCACCTGCAAAACATCCGTGAAGAAGAACGCAAAAGAATTGCAAGGGAAATTCATGATGATCTTGGGCAGCAATTAACAGCTATGAAAATGGGTGTGGTGTGGATTAACAAGCAAATGCCAACAGATAATACCGCTGTAAAATCGCGGCTGGATAGTATTACTGCCATGCTGGATGCCAGCCATGTTTCGGTAAGAAAAATCCTTAATGAACTGCGTACCGATATTCTTGACAATTATGGATTGACAGAAGCATTGGAATGGCAGGGTAAACAATTTACCGACACAACAGATATTCCACTGTCACTGCATTACAGCGGCGATGTATTAAATGTGAGTGATGCGGTGGCCACCTGCATCTTCAGGATTTTCCAGGAAGCACTGAATAATATTTCGAAATATGCTGCAGCCAGAAATGCAGTGTGTACTGTTCAATACGATGAAGATCAAATCACTTTTACAGTTAAAGATGATGGCGTTGGTTTTGATGTGGAATTACTGAAACAAAAAAAATCATTTGGCATTTTGGGTATGAAGGAAAGGGTGGCTGCTTTAAATGGACAGTTCAGCCTGGTAACCAGCCCCGGCAATGGCACTTCAATCACTGTTCATATCCCGCTTCAGTAATAAATTAAATAAGGCGGAAATGAATACTTGTTTTAATATTGAGTTTCTAAAAAAATACTATGCTGAAAGTACCCGCACTTTTCTTTTTCCTGTTGTTATTTACAACAGCCTTCAGTCAAAACACCATTCTCTGGAAGATTACTAATACAAACACGGAACATACTTCTTACCTGTTAGGCACCAATCATTTGTTTGGAGAAAGTTTTGTGGATTCATTTCCGGTTATCCGGGAAAAAATCCAGGCTTCGGATATGGTAATCACAGAAACTGCGATGAACAGGAAAAATATTGATTCGATTTATAAAGACAAACCGGAATCTGACTCTGCATATATGGTACTCTCGCAGGATGATGCCACACTGATGAATGATATCTTTAAAAAAAATGTATCCTACATAAAAAGATTAACACCGGGTGAATTGTACCTGAAACTTCAGATCGCCTGCATATACAGTATCTGTTCAGTCATTAATAAAAACAATCAATACAAAATGGATGAGTATATACAGTTGCTGGGAAAGAAAAATAATAAACAACTGTATTATTTTGAAACCGATACTTTTCAGCTGCACCTGCTGGATACAGGAACCAACTATTATACCTGGAGTTTTTTTAAAAGAAATGCGCCCATTGTACTGAACTGGTTCCGGCATCCGAATAACTTATTATGCTGGCAGATCAATCAATACGCTTCGCTGAAGATGGAGTACAAATTTAATTCGGCCTGCAATTTTATTGAGAGCAAAGCCATCAGCAACGATGCGTTTATAAAAGAACGTAATGAAAACTGGTTAAGACAATTACCATCGCTGTTACAGCAAAATAATTGTTTTATAGCAGTGGGGTTTGGTCACCTGTGCAATCAATGCGGGCTGGTGAAGCAATTACAGCAAATGGGTTATACAGTAGACCCTGTTGAAATGAAAGCGGCAAAGTGATTAATTAATGCAGCAGGTACCATCGCTCAGTTCCATTACATAAGCTTCGGGCGAAAATTTAAATTGTTGCAGGTAGGCTGCGCTCACAGTGGTTACAAAATCATCAACCGCTTCGTCTTTAACGATATTGATAGTGCAGCCACCAAAACCGCCTCCCATCAATCTTGCCCCAACAACATTTTTATTATGGGCAGCCTGCTCCACTAAAAAATCAAGTTCTTTACAGCTAACATGGTATAATGTACTTAAGCCATTATGTGTGGCAAACATCAACTGGCCAAATCCTGCAAGATCATTTTGCTGCAGCAATGCACCAGCCTTACGTGTACGCCCAATTTCCTCCACTACATATTTGCAGCACTGATATACTTCTTCAGTCATCTTGTCTTTATGCAGGGTTACATCATCTGCGCTGCTGATTTCCCTGAAGGAATTGATATGCAGCGCTTCCTTTAATACCGCTAAACCGGCCTCACAATTTTTACGGCGCACATTATATTCACCGTTGGTTAATGAATGATGCACTTTACTGTTCAGTAAAACAATTTTATACCCCTCTAATGGTAATGGAAAATATTCATGTGTAATATTTTTGCAATCCAGTAAAATTACATGACCCTGTTTTCCGTTAAGGTTGGCATACATATCCATGATGCCGCATTGTACACCAGGAAAATTATGTTCTGCACGCTGGCACAATAAAGCCAGTTCCACCCGGGTCATACCAAAACCAAACAAATCATTGATGGCAAAGGCCAGCCCGCCTTCTACGGCTGCGGAAGAACTCATGCCGGAGCCACGCGGAATATCGCCGCCAAATACGCAATCAAAACCTTTTACCGTTTTGTTCAGTAACAAAAACTCATTCACCACACTCAGTACATAATTTTTCCAGCCAAGGTTTTTTGTAACAGCAGTTACTGCTACAGTATAAATTTCATTGAAATCTGCCGCATAAAAATTAATGGTACTGTTATTATTTGGTGCCACTGCATAATAAATACCTTTATTGATAGCGGCGGGCATTACAAAGCCATCGTTATAATCAATGTGCTCACCAATTAAATTGATACGCCCCGGGGAATAGTAAACACGTGGTGCTGATGAAAATTTACCGGTAAAAATATTCAGTACGTTAGTGGCAATGGCGTTCATTTCTTTACAGTAATGAGGTGATGGTATAAGTAGTGGTATAGGTGGCGGTTTCCCCGGGAGATAATACCCGCAATCCCACACCATTGTTAAATGCATCCGGTATGGCACTCAGGTTTTCAATGGCAATGCTGGTGCGGTGCGGCGGTGTATAAATTTGCAGGTATGGGTAGCTGTTACCCGACCTGATCTCCAGTTGCAGCTGTTGCTGTGGGTCACGCAGTACACACAAAGGCTGGCATTCTGCAAAATTCAATGTAAAGCAGTTGTCAAATTCCGTTTCGCCCAATGGCCTTAATGCAGCAAAGGTTTGATAAGGTTGCGTATTACCTGTTGGAATTAATGCCGCATCAAAATCAACAATATTTTTACTTTGAAACTCCAGCTGTAAATCATTAATGCTGCCACCAAAAGTAAAGTAAGGATGCCAGCCATCGTGCATGGGGATAAGTCCTTTATCGTTATTGGTTATTTCAGTGGTCAGGGTTAAATTATTTCCTGCTTTCAATGTATACATTACAGTACAGGTATATTCAAAAGGATACCCTTTATCAGTGGCTTTATATTCATGCTGCAAGGTTATCGTTGCGCTGTATTCATCTGCCTGGCTGTTCACCACGGTAAAGGGTACATTATACAGCAGCCCATGTAAAGCACTGCCGTTGAGGATAAATTTTTCAATGGTGAAACTTTTATCGCCAAAATTATATTGGGCATCTTTTATGCGGCAGGCAAAAGGTGATAATTTGCAACTTCTGAACCCTTTGCTTTCAGCATGTGCAGCAAAATCTTCCGCATTGTCATAGCCATGTATTACGTTGATGGTGCGGCCATCATGTTCAACATTAAATGCGTTGAGGATAGCGCCGCAGGAAGGCACGATCATGGCAGACGTATCAGTTGCAGTATCTCTTAATACCACCTGGTCAAAATCGTTGCCCTTTACAAATTGTACTTCAAACATGTGTGGCCTCGCCAGGAATCGAACCTGGATCTGGAGCTTCGGAAACTCTTATACTATCCATTGTACTACAAGGCCTGTTCGGTTTACGGGTTAACTGGTAAACTGGTAAACTGGTTAATTAGTATGGGATGCGAAAACTATAAAACTTTTTGAATTTAATGCTCCACACCAATTAACTAATTAACTATTTAACTAATCACCTCTCACTTTTCAAACTGTACAATATTACTACCAAATATCTTTACAGCAATAGCGAGTAATATCACGCCAAAAAATTTTCTTACCACTGCCATTCCATTGGGGCCTAATACATGTTCAATCCATTTTAATGCTTTCAGCACCACATAAATAACCACGCAATTGATGAGTATGCCAATGAGAATATTAATATCATCATAATTGGCTTTTAAACTCATTACTGTAGTTAAAGTGCCGCTGCCGGCAATTAATGGAAATGCAATAGGCACCACGCTGCTGCTTTTGGCGTTGCTGCTGTCGGGTTTAAAAAATTCCATACCCAAAACCATTTCAAGCCCCAGGATGAAGATCACGATACTGCCCGCCACAGCAAAACTCTTTACATCTAACCCTAATATTTGTAAGAACTGGTTGCCCACAAACAGGAAGAGGATCATTAATCCCCCACTTACCAATGTGGCCTGTGTGGATTTAATATGCCCGCCCATCTTGGCCCTTAACGCAGCCAAAACGGGTATTGAACCTACCACGTCAATTACGGCAAACAAGGTGAACGTAACCGAGAGTAATTGTCTAAAATTAAACTGGCTTAAATCCATAGCCCGAAAATTTGTGCAAAGATATAGTTTGGGCAGCAGTACAGGAAACATTTATCTGCCTGCATTACCGGTGCTTTTTTGCCCGGAAGATGAACTGGTTTTTGAAGTGTATATAATCATTTTTCATTTGCAGCAAACAGGTACGGCAAAGGCAGTCATTGTATAATGTTTCTACATAAGCCCGTTCTTCAACAGTAAGCTGTACGCCGTAACATTGGCATTGGGTAATATTGCCCGCCCTGCATTCAAAAGTTTTGCTGCAGCGCGGGCAATAAGTTGTTTCATGGTTACTCATACTTACCAGTTAAAGGTTACACCGCCGTTAATTAAAAACGGTATGGAATTATATCCCCTGATGTCGAAGAATTTTTTATTGGTAATATTCTGCATATCCAAAAAGAATTTTACATGCTGCTGGTATTGCCATGATGCATACGCATTCAGCAGCGCATAACTGTTCAGCAGCACATCTTCTTTGCGATAGCCGCCAACATCGTATCTTTTACTTACTGTTCTTCCACTGATGCCGGCGTAAATGTTGTGCCCGAAATTGTACCCGATATTTATGTTGATGGTATGCTTTGGCCTGCGTAATAAATAATCATACGTTGTATCATGAACATTTTTGCGGCTCTGTGTTTTTTCTTCTCCTGTTAATAAGGTATAGTTGGCAGTAACACTGAGATTTTTTACCGGCTCTGCAGTAAGCTCCAATTCAGCACCCTGCACTTTTTGCTGTACAAAATTGAAATAGGTAAAGTTGATATAATCGTAATCAATACCATTTTTAATATTTCGGTAGAAGTAAACTGCCCTTGTACTGATGCGTTCATGCGTTTGTTGTACACCCACTTCATAGTTGGTGGATTTTTCCGGTTGCAGGCCGGGATTGCCGCTGTACACATCCAGCAATTGAAAAATAGACGGTGCTTTAAACCCGGTGGCAATACTGCCGGTTACACGCCAGTGACCGTTGATGTTGTAAGATGGGTTAACGGTGTAAGTGTTATTACTGCCATATTTGGAGTGATGATTAATTCTTCCCCCCAGTTCCAGGTGCGCTTTCTTTTTTAGTGCAGTAAAAAATAAGGAAGCATAGTAAGAAGTTTGATGCAATGCAGTATCAGGAAAACTGCTGCTATACGGGCCAAAGCTGCTGAGTGAAAAATAATCCTGGTGCATATTGGCCCAGCGGTAATCCGTTCCGGCAATAATATTCAGCCAGGTTGTGGCAGTAACATTGCCATACAATTCTGCAAACTGTGTGCGGCCGCCGTATTGGTTATTTTCAAATTTTGTTCCGAAGGGGCGTACAAATAAACTATCGTTCAGGTATTGCCTCGTCAGTTCGCCGTATTGATAATTGGCTACAATATTTACTTTACCTTTTTTGTACTGCACGCCTGCGCCAGACGACAGGCTGGTGTTGTTAATGGTATAATCTTTTTCATCTGCAAAAACCCCAGCATCAATACCCGCTTTGTACTGGCTGTGCATAATGAATGATTTGATCAATAATGCATTTGTTGCCTGGTATTGTACTGCTGCGCTGATGACGTTGCCTTTATAGCCATCGTTATCAAAATTGCCTTTGCCGGTACTGTCGTAAGCAGCAGAAAAACCATCTGTTTTTAATTGTGCAAACCGTGTGGTGTAGGTAAACTTACCTGCTTTGCCAAATAGTTGCAACGCATTGCGGGTGGTATTTTTATTACCAAAACCTGCAGTGGCTTTAACGTTAAAAGCTTTGTTTACCTCTTTCTTTACAGTGATGATATTGATAACGCCTGCAATGGCATCGCTGCCATATAATGTTGATTGTGCACCTTTGCAGATCTCAATTCTTTCCACATCATTGATAGAAAACAAATTCAGGTCAAATTCATTATTGATCATGGAGGGATCGCTGACGGGTATACCATCCAGCAATATCAATGCCCTGCCGGATGATGCGCCACGCATGTACACGGTTTGCACGGTACCGGGTGCATTGTACGCACCGTTAATGATCACACCTGCCTGTTCATTCAGCAATTGTGCCACTGTTTTGCCATTGCTTTTTTCAATCTGTTCTTTGGTAATTACGGTAACCACTTTACCGGTTTGGGTTTGTTTTACCGGGAATTTAACGCCGGTTTCAATAGTTACTTCTTTTAAGGTTTTAGAAGTGTCTGCGACCACCTGTTGTGCCGCTGCGGTGATGCTGAAACATACAGCAGCCGCAAAAAAAATTGTTGTTTTCATTACTGAAACATTTTTGTTGTGACTGCTTCCGGAATTTTTTTAAAAGAGAAAGAAATATAAATGCCTTACGGCTTTTACATTCCATGCCTTTCACCCGAAAGCTTTGAATGATTGTTGTTAGACGTGGCAGGTCTTCTGGCTCAGGCTTTACCTTCCCATCCGTTTATCACGAACAGTGGTTTGAAGTATATCTTTCTTTGCAGAAAGGCCTTTACAGCTACGGGGATAGCTCCCGGATTGAACGGGATTCCCTTTTAATCCCGGGTTGAAGCCGGGAACCGAATCTGGTGCAAATGTAATGGGATTGGTGTAGTGTATACAAATGAATTGTGCACATTTGTGGTTATTAAAATTTGGAGGCAGGGCTAACCGCAATGTTGCCAATCAAAAAAAGAAAGTACTTTGCCGCAGATGCGCAGATGAATAAGTGAATGTATTACGATTGGTTATCTCTAATGGGGAATGACTTTTTACAGACGTATGATGAATCAATACAATCAATCTGTGAAAATCCGTAACCTCTGCGTTATCAGTGTTTCTATGGAAGTGTTACCCGACCTGGATTCGAACCAAGACAAGCAGAATCAGAATCTGCGGTACTACCGTTATACTATCGGGCAATGAACCTTTATTTTTCGTGACCCCTCAGGGGCTCGAACCCTGGACCTACTGATTAAGAGTCAGTAGCTCTAACCAACTGAGCTAAGGAGTCTTTATTTATTCAGGAGTGCAAATGTACGGTAAATTATTTTGCAGCGAGATGCGCTTCCGGATCTTTCATAAAATCTGCTTTACATTCTGCTGAACAAAAACCGTATACTTTTCCTTTATAATGCGCTGTGTCTTCCACACCAGCTGTTACCGGCATCCCGCAGGATAAATCTTTGGGCGAATCAAAAGTTAAGCCGGCAAATTTATTAGTGGTGTCTGTTTTGGAGGGCATGTTGTCCATCTTCTTATCTGCAGCAGCAGGTTCTGTTTTTGACTGGTTGTTGCAGCTTATAGCGGCAGCAATTAAAATTATTCCGATGATCTTTTTCATGTATAATAATTTGAAACGCAAAAATAAGCAATAAGTGTATGCCATTGCCCGGTTTACTAAAGTTTCACCTGTTAAAAATTGCCGGTTTCAAAAAAATTAAAACCGGCAATACAATATCAAAAGATACATTTTAAAAGGAAAAACTTACATGCATCATTCCGCGTACTTTTAATGCAGTTTGCCCCGCAGAAAAATTTTGTGCTACCGGTAATTGTACATTAGCACCAATGGTTACCGGTTTCAGGTTAATTTCCAAACCCGCTGATGTGCTAAGCAGGTGGCCACCGGTTTGTGCAATAGTTACTTTATCCAGTTTGTTTGCAGCGGTGGTTTCATATAAAATGCCTGCATTGGGAATAATGGTATGCTTACCAGCTTTTATAGCATAAGATACAAACGAGTTTGCTGAAAAGCGGTTACCAAAAAGATATTGATCACGGTTGGCAGCATTGATTTTATACGATGCTCCGGTTGTGATGCCCCATTTATTATTGAAGTGCACATTGTACATGGCATTCAGCATAAAATCGGTACTGGCAGTTCCGGTTTGTGTATTGGCAATAGCCACCAGTGCAGGGTCTGTAGCATCAATATCAAATTTACCGGTGGGCAATTTTATGCCTCCGCCAATCCATAATTGTTGCGACACTGCACTGCCGTGTGTTCCTGTACTGTTTTTATCAAACACTTTATAATTGGCCATTACAGCAATATCTCCAAGCCCGTTATTATTGGTAACGCCATCGTCTGATACCTGGTGTACAAAATTGTAAGGCAGTATAGCCAGCAGTTGCCATTTTTTTCCCAGGTTCCAGCCAGCCCATAATTCTGCGGTTCTGTAATGGTCATTGCTGAATTGTGTGGGATCATCTGCCATTACAGTTTTAAAACTCCTGTACTGGTACCTGATGCCAATAAACTTACTGTGAAACTGTGGTAATAAACCAATATAATAATTGCCCAAACCGCAGCCGCAAATTTCGCAGGCCTGTGCAGCAGTAAATGAAAGTATAATGATTATGGTAATGAATATCTTTTTCATTGTAAATAAGTTTTGGTAGTGTACAATTACGCCATTGCAGCCAACTGTACTGTTGTTTGTTGAAATATAACATGGATATAGTAATGCGTTGCAATTACTATAAAAGTGTAAATAATAAAATGATAAAGAAGGAATCAGGCCTGTGGCGGATGAAAGAACGCATACTCCATATCCTGCAATGAGAAAGTGTTACTTCCTGCTGACGGTTTACTGAATGCGGGTATAATTGCAGTAATCACTGAACAAAAAAATGATTTGGATGACAGTACCACGGTTTTATTATCAGCTTTTCTTTCCGGGTTTTGTTCATCTTTCTTTTCTTCTGCCTTTAATTTTTTCATCATCTGGCATCTGCCATTACAATGCATTTGCGGCCGGGCTTTATTTTCGCAGTTTTTGGCAAAGGCTGCAGTATGGCTGTAATAATCCAGCATAATAAAACCACCGCTAAAGCTTTGCGCAGCAAAAGCAGCAATGAGTATGATGGCAGATAATGATTTCAAGATGGTGGCAAAGGTAGTGTAAAAAATTATTGTACTTATCCGTAAAATGACATCCTGGTTTATTTTTTATGGTGCTGATGGCGTATAAAATATCAGTATCTTCAAAGCATGACAGCTAAAACCAACAAGCTCAACCTTTTCGATTTTACCATGATAGTGGTAAGCCTGGTTATTGGTATGGGTATCTTTCGTACGCCTGCCAATGTTGCTAAAGCTTCTCCCGATACCTTCTTATTTTTTGCAGCATGGGTGGCTGGTGGTGTGGTGGCACTGTGCGGTGCACTTACGTATGCTGAAATCGGCAGCCGGTTGCCGGTTACCGGCGGTTACTATAAAGTCTTCTCTTATGCTTATCATCCCTCCATTGCATTTGCCATTAATTGCGTAATACTGGTAAGCAATGCAGCATCATTGGCTGCTGTGGCGTTAGTAGGTGGCGAATACATTACAGGCATTTTTATTCCCCTCTCAAAAGATACGGAATGGATGAAAGTGGCTGCTAATGCCAGTTACATTCAAACCATACATATTGTTATTGCCATTGCAGCCATCATTATTTTTTATGGCGTTAATTTGGCCGGTTTAAAAATGAGTGCTAAAACACAAAATGTTTTAACGGTAATCAAGATCGTTTTAATCTTACTGCTGATCACGCCACTTTTTTTTACTGACCATCAGTCTGCAAGCCAAATCGTTAATCAACCCGCTCTTTCACCAACTTTTATGGAATACATCAAGGCATTCGGCATTGGCCTTGTTGCCGTAAGTTTTACTTACGGTGGTTATCAGCAAACCATCAACTTCGGGGCTGAGGTGGAGAGCGCCCCTAAAAATGTTCCGCGTGGTATCTTCTTTGGCATCACAATTATAGTAACCTTATACCTGACTATCAATTATGCTTATATTAAAGTAATTGGGTTTGATACACTGCATCAGCCTGAAACCAAAAATATTGCCGCAATAATGGCGTCAAAAATTTTTGGTGTCAATGCAGAAAGGGTTTTATCGGGCTTTCTTTTTTTAAGCGTACTGGCATATGTAAACGTATTGCTCATGAGCAATCCAAGGGTAATGTATGCCATGAGTGAAGATGATATTTTGCCGCCAGTGTTTAAAAGGCGTAATCCCAAAACAGATGTACTTACTGTTTCATTGTCAGTATTTGCAGCCATTTGCATCATCATTATATTTTGGGCTAAGGAGTTTGATAAAATTTTAAGCTTCACCATTTTTTTAGATTGTTCGGGCATGGTGCTTTCAGCAGCTACTATTTTTATTTTACGAAAGAAAACGAAACACCTGGATGGTTCAGGCATTTATCAAATGAAAATGTTTCCCGTGTTACCGGTGGTGTTTATTGCTGCCTATATATTTGTAGCCATCAGCATCACGCTTGATTATAAAAAGAATGATTATGCCGCATTAACCGGCATTGCTGTAATGGCTGTATTTACAGGCCTGTATTTTGTGTTGGCTCAGCTGAAGAAAAGCAGGTGAGGTTATATTTGCAACTGAAAAATAGTTGCACAACTAAAAAACTATGTCTAAATTTGATAAACTTAAGGAAAGGATACTAAAAGAACCCAGGGATTTTACTTATGAAGAGTTAAAAACGCTACTGTCCGGAATGGGTTATGTTGAATCAAACAAGGGAAAAACATCAGGTTCCAGGGTTGCATTTATCCATTCAGCTACCAGCCACATTTTGAGAATTCATAAACCGCATCCCAAAAATATCATTAAACAATATGCACTGCGTTTTATCATTGAAGAATTAAAAAATCAGCATAAGTTATGACAACGAATATTGTAGAATATAAAGAATTTATTGGTTCAGTTAATTACAGCGATGAAGATGAATGTTTTTATGGAAAGATTGAAGGAATCAACGATCTTGTTACTTTTGAAGGAGTTTCGGTAAAAGAATTGAAAAAAGCCTTTAAAGATGCTGTGGAAGACTATTTAGAATTATGTAAAGAACTGAAAAAAGAGCCTTATAAATCAGTAAAGGGTTCTTTTAATATCCGTATTGAACCAAAGCTGCATTATTCTGCAATTTATACTGCTCTAAAAAAAGGCATTTCCCTAAACCAGTTTGTTGCAGAAGCGATCAAAAATAATGTTGACAAAAAACTACTCAATCACTCCTAATGGATCTCTCATACATCATCAACGAACTGGCAGAAGACAGGGAACAATATTTTAATGCCATTGCCCCGCCCATTATGCAGTCGAGCAATTTTGCATTTAAAACGGTGGATGAAATGCGTAAAGCATTTGCCGATGAATACAGTACTTACCTCTACAGTCGTGGCCGCAACCCAACCGTTGATATTTTAAGAACCAAACTGGCTGCTTTGGATGGTGCTGAAGATTGCTTGGTATTCAACAACGGTGCTGCGGCAACATTCGCGGCAGTATTGGCCAATGTGAAAAGCGGCGACCATATTGTTTGTGTGAACAAGCCCTATACCTGGACACAAAAATTATGCAACGATATTTTGCCCCGTTTTAATGTCAGCACTACATATATTGACGGCACAAAAATTGAAAATTTTGAACGGGCCATTCTTCCCAATACTTCATTGATTTACCTGGAAAGCCCCAACAGCTGGGAGTATCAATTGCAGGATTTGAAAGCCGTGGCAGCATTAGCCCAATCAGAAAATATTGTAACCATTATCGATAATAGTTATTGCACGCCCATTTATCAAAAACCTATTGAAATGGGGATTGATCTTGCTATGCAAACAGCTACTAAATACATCAGCGGACACAGTGATACGTTAGGCGGTGTGCTCAGTGGTAAAAAAGAAATGATTGAACGCATTTTCAACAGTGAGTATATGAATATCGGAAGCGGTATCCAACCTTTTAATGCATGGTTGTTGATAAGAGGTTTAAGAACTTTGCCTGCAAGGCTCGACCGCATTACTGCGAGCACACAAAAAGTAGTGGCGTATTTAAAACAGCATCCCAAAGTGGAGTCAGTAATTTTTCCTTTCGATGAGAGTTTTCCGCAATATACATTGGCGAAACAGCAAATGAAAGGCGCCTGCGGCCTGCTTACCTTTATTATCAAAGCAGACCGTATGCAGCAAATTGAAACTTTCTGTGAAAGCCTGCAACATTTTTTTATGGCTGTAAGCTGGGGCGGCCATGAAAGTTTGATCATTCCAAAATGTTCCGGTATTAACCCCGCAGAGTTTGATGCCAGCAACCGTGAGCATCGCATGCTGCGCCTGTATGTGGGTTTGGAAGATGCGGATTATTTAATTAATGATATGGAACAGGCGTTTAAAAAAGTATAATAAATGCTTATTCGCCTGGCTTGGATCAATATTAAAAAGCGAAAGCGCCAGGAATGGCGCTCTCTTAGTTAAAACATATACCAAAATTTATCTTGGCCCTACATATTCCCATTTTTCATCGAACATAGTGCGGGGATTATTTCCTGTTGGCTGATTGGTCTGAATCATAAAATACTTGATCAGGATATCTTTATTACCCTGTACTGCATTAATCCCGGAAGGATCTAATTGTGCAGACCGGGTGTTAGACGATGGTTGCCCATAATAGTTCACAACGTTTGCGATACTGTTATTTGCCGCATCAAAATTGACCACCAACGCAAATCCGCCATAAGCGCTTGTACCCGTGCCTGTATAAATGGGGTGGTAATAATCCCCATATAAATCAGGTTGAAAGCAGGCACATTGGGTAGCCCCGATGGTGATTAAATGCATCTGCCACGCACCTCCATGTGCATTTGAAAAATCAGTTGCATCTGCCTGCCCATTCCATTGCACCAATGCGGGGTTTACAGCATCTACCATTGGGCCGGTTACAGCATATTCCCCATCCCACGGATTTTTTGCACCCACTTCAACAATTACGGATTTGGCATTCGCAATTTTGGCGCCGTCGTCTGCAGCAGTTATTGTAAATCCTAAACCATATAATGCGCTCGGGTCTAAAGCAGTTGGATCTGGCACATTGATATAAATCTGTTTGGCAAATTCACCAGGCTTAAAAACAACGGTAAAAGTTCCTCCTTCGCCGCCCACTTTTGTAACACCATCAGATAAGGTCAGCGTATATAAACTGGTGGGGAATTTTACATAATTGTTATTGGCCGCAGTTACTGCAGCAGTATCATCTTTAATGATCACCGTCATTGTGGTATTTAGCGCAGCGTTTGTTGGTACATCCCGCCTGATATCTATTACCCCTTTTGTAAGTGTTTTTGGAATTGCAACAAAATCAATCGGGTCTTTAATAATTGCAGCAGGTGTTCCGCCCTGCAATATTTTTACCCAGGTTTGCCCTGCGTCTCCGAGTGGTGGTGTTACTTCTGCTTTGTCGCAGGATGAAAATAAAAATGCGGTCATTCCCAATGCAGCCGCATATTTGATAATAAAATTCCTTTTCATTTGTATATGTTTTTAGTGGTTAATACCAATATTCATCATTCCTCTGTCGGGAAAAAATGCCACATCAGGTAGTGCGCCACAAGCGCAATTTTGAAATGAAAAGGTTAATAGGTGGGGTAATGCGGAGATTGCAATATAAGGACCTGGTTAATTTCCACAGTACAGGCAAAGTTAATTTTTTACGCCATATAATAATCGGCATTTCTCCACCAATTAATAAATACTACTTTGGCCTAATAAACAACCTGTAAAACTTAATCAGCAGCATTTAAAGTTATTCGTTACTGTTATACAGATGTCCTGATACATAAAAAAGAGCCCCGATTTGGGGCTCTTTGTAACAGAAAATTTTTTATTGCAATTATCTTGAACCAACATACTCCCATTTCTCATCAAACGTCGTCCTTGGGTTGCTTCCCGTGGCCTGGTTGGTTTGAATCATGAAGTATTTAATCAGAATATCTTTATTCGCCTGTACCGCATTTGCACCACTGGGATCTAACTGTGCCGAGCGGGTGTTACCGGAAGGCTGTCCATAATAGTTTACTACATTGCTGATGGTATTGTTAGATGCATTGAAGTTTACTACCAGGGCAAAACTTCCGTATCCGGAGTTTCCTGGTGAAGCCCAGATAGGGTGGAAGAAATCACCCCAGATGGTGTTGTCGTACATTACGCACTGTGTGGCACCAGTAGTGATCAGGTACAAATTCCAGGCACCGCCATGTGCATCGCAGAAAGGATCGGTAATAGCAGCCAGGCTGTTATTCCATTGTACAAGTCCGGGGCTAACTGCATCAACCATTGGGCCAGTTACCGCATAAGAACCATCCCATGGATTTTTTGCACCCACTTCAACAATTACTGATTTAGCAGTGGCAATTTTACCACCTGCATCAGCTGTTGTAATGGTGAAGCCCAGTGCATATAATGAACTCGGATCAAGTTGTGTGGCATCGGGAATATTGATATAAATCTGCTTTGCAAATTCACCTGGTTTGAATACTACGGTAAAAGTACCACCCTGTCCACCTACTTTAGTAACACCGTCAGACAATGTTAATGTATACAGGTTTGTAGGGAATTGTACATAAGCTGCATTGGCAGCCCTTACTGCAGCTGTATCATCTTTAATGGTTACTGTCATAGTTTGTGCTAATGCTGCTGCTGTTGGCACTTCCCTGCGGATGTCGATAACGCCTTTGGTAAGCGTGGTTGGTGTGGGAACAAAGTCTACCGGATCTTTAATAATAGTTGCCGGTGTACCACCCTGGAGGATGGTTACCAGGTTTTGGCCGGCATCTCCCAGCGGTGCAGTTACAGTTGCCTTATCGCAGGAAGAAAACATAAAAGCAGCCAATCCCAAAGCGGCTATTTGTTTGCTTATTTGTAAATATTTCATTTTGGTATATGTTTTAGTTATTGTATTCAGAAGATGTTATAAAGTAACCCGGCGCTGTCTGTCCGGGTTACTTTCAACAAATTTTTTATTGATCCCACCAGATTCTTGATTCAGGCTGATCGGTTGCAGGCACTAACCTTCCAACTGCAGCAGCTACATTCGCAGCATTTAAACTGTATTCAGAGAATGTAGAAACAGTTGCAGGCGTAAAAATGTACCTTCTTGGAATAGTGGTATGTGCAGCATTCAGCGGATCTGGTGCAGCAGTTAAAGCAGGGAAACCTGTTCTCCTGTATACATTCCAGCCGGCGCGGCCATTGGGGAAACCCGCAATGAATTCCTGGATGGCCACTTTCTGAATTTCATTGGTACCATCTAAGATTACTCCTGATTGAGTGTAATAAGAAGCAGCAGGCAGAGACAATCCCCATTGCGTGAACGATGCATTAATAGATGCATTGATCATAGCAGTTTTGTCATCTGTTGTCCAGCCACGTACTGCAGCTTCTGCACGTACTGCATATAACTGTGATGCGGTTAACATATACACAGGGCTTGTTTCAAGCCTGTTGTTTGCAGCCATCAGGTGAGACCAGGTTACATTATTCTTAATCCAGTCGTTGATGGAGGCTTCTTTCAAACCAAATGGAACCGGTGTACTGGAAGTTCCAAATGCAGCATGCCTTCCATCGCCAAGGCTTGACAGCAGGTTGTAGATCGTGGTGCTTTCACCATTATCACGCTGGCCATCAAAATCGCTCCAGTAGGGATTCTTGAATGAACCTCCGGGGAAGTTTAATGCTACGTTATCTGCATTGCTTTCAATTACACCATCAGCAATCGCTGCACGGAATTCCACTGCAGGATAGTCTGAAGTACCGGGGTACCTCTTGGTTAACTGGATCGCCATCATGGCACGCAGTGAAGCTGCAAATTTCTTCCATTTGCTGATGTCGTTG
>JAFDZS010000013.1 GCA_018266775.1 Bacteroidota bacterium
CCATTCCGAATGGATAATAGTCATTTGCGGTTACTACCTCTGCCACGTAGTAGTCCACATACCCATTACTATTGCTGTCCACACCCACGTGTTTATCACTAATAGTGGCCAATACATTGCCCAAATGGTTGCTTAACTCAAAGAGCTTGTTTCCTCTTATAAATGTACCACTATATGCTGAATAATCAATGGTCACCAGAGAGCTAACATCCACCTTCCGGTTCAGGTTCCATACCCCCAGCCGGCTGCTGCCGTACATACTTACTTCAGTCTGGCTCAGGGTGCCACTGTTAATAGTGGCATCTTTGGCATATAAGCTCATTACATTGCCGCTGGCATCCCGTACATATACAGTTTTGGTGGCAACGCCGCTTACGTATACTATTTTGCTGATGCGGTTTCCGGTAGCATCGTAACTGTACACCACGCTGTCGCCGCTGGATTTTGTTATTTTTTTAATCTTGCCATATACCGTCCAGGTCACAGCCGTGATATTACTTTGCGCATCACTGATCATGTTGCCAATGGAATCGTAGGTATAATTATCATCTGACTGGTTGTCTATATCGTCTGTATAATTACCACTACTTACGGGGTCTTTTACATGGCGCAGTTTATTATTCATCAATAATCCATTGCCATCAAAATTATAACCATAACTCAGGCTGTCCATAGTTATCCCGCCGCTTAATGCGGTTGCTCCATGTCTTACGTATTTTAAAATATTTCCGTTCGGGTCGTAGTTTACCCGTTCCCTGTAATCTTCGGTAACTGTCGGTGCATTGCCGCCACTGAACAGGTTGGTGCTGTTATTAAATCCATTAAAACTGTTCATAGCTTTGATCCGGTTCAATTGGTCGTAGCGGTAGCCGTACAATTTAGCTTCACCCAACTTGGGCACATTCACCATCATGGCCCTGATGTTGCCGTTAAACAAATCTTTACCCAATGCCACCCCGTCTGATGCGGTGGCGAGGCTGTTGGTGATACTTACAAAGGGATTGACAAATCCTCCGGTTCCGGTACCAATGGGAGCATAATCTCCATAGAAATAATTCAGGCTGTAACCATAAGCATCCCTGGCCACACCATTACCGGTTGGCGCACCGTCTTTACCCATGTCGTACACGCCGCTGCTGAGGGCTGTTGCATTTACACCTTTCAACCAGCCTTGTATCGTGTAGGCGTAATCGAGGCCCTGTACCCAGTTATTACCCAGCACTACACGGCTCAGTGGGCCGTGCCGGTAGTACTCATAACTGGCTTCACTTTCCCAATAGATACTGTCGTGGCTGGTACTTACTGATATAATCCGGTTTTCCGCATCGTAGCTGTATACATGATAGAACTGATCGGTATAGCCGGGCTGGTAAGCCACACGGTTTACTTTGCCGCTCACCAAATCATAATCATACACCATCTTTTTATAGCGGTTACCGGAATCTGTTCCGCTCATTGCAGCTTTAAAATCCTGTACGAGTGTATCCACATTGCCATGAATATCATAACTATAATAAGTAGCCGCAGCCTGTATGGCCATGAATGGTTTTGGATTGGTGGCAAAGTCTGCCGGTTCCTGGTCAATCACCTGGCTGTAACTTACCCTGTTGCGCAGGTTCTGCTGTACTAATTCCGGGTACAGGGTACTGTCATCATTATAGTAAGGCACATCATACACTGTTCGGGTAATCTGTTCTTTCAAACTGCCACCACTGGTCACATCATCCAGCCAGCGCTGCAGGGCCACATCATTTTGCGTGGTATCCTGGCTCATGGTTTGTGTTTGCTGTTTCTCTCCCACCTGTGTTATTCTTCCCAACGCGTCGTACAATGTGTAACTGTATTTATTATCCGGCTGCTGTTTACTGTTCTGGCTAATCACCAATCTGCCCAGCCTGTCGTACCAGAAGTGGCTGGTACCGGCATCGGGTGTACGCTGTGCCACCACCTGGTTCAGTGAATTATACCGGTATTGGGTTACCAGGTAGGTATTGTTTCGGTAGTTCACCAAATCTGTTGCAGCGGCACGGGCGGCCTGCACACTATCCAGGAATGTTTTATTGAAATTGGGTTTTACACCAGCCGGAGGGATGGTCTTCACCAAATTTCCTGCCTGGTCGTAATAATACAATGTATAGTGATATTCCTTTGGTATATACTTCACATAAAACTGCTCATTACTTTGTGCTCCCAGGCATTTAGCCAGGTACAGGCTGTCGAAATTTGCCAGCAGCGAATCCTTCATTTTACTCATGATCAGGTCTGTAATGAACTGTGCCTGTGTAATCACATTTTTGCAAGGTATGGTATCTTTCGGCGCAACGTCTGATGGATCATTCAATGGCTTGTCTGATGCACAAAGCATGGTAATGCTCGGTGTATCCAATGTACAATTTCTGTATGCTGTCAGGTATTCCATCGTGGTTTTGGTAAACCCGGTTCGGTAATTAAGGAACCTTGCCCACAGTGCATTTTGTTTAGATTGTGCATCTGTTGCTGTACTATCCAGGTAAGGCACGCCGCTGTATGCTGAGAAAATTGTCCTGAACTCCGGCGTTAGCACATCCACCAACTGGCTGCAGGTGATACAGGGTTTCACATACCCGCAATTGAGGAACGCAGGTAAAGGTTCGTAACTGGGTAAATAAACCGGCCTGAAGATCAAACAGGGGTTGGTGATACCGCATGGCCGGTAATAATATACGGTATCGGATACACGTGTACCACAGACCGGGTTATCACACTTGATCAGGAACTGGTAGATGGCGCAGGTATCATAAATCTGGAAGGTGGTATCGGTAGTGTTACAGACGTAATTGTACTGATTGATCAGCGCCCCCGCTTCATTGTACATATAAATACGGCAGGAATCACAGTATGTCGTAAGGGCGTAATTCAAGTGCACATAATAATTTCCGCCAGCCCGTTTTTCCAGTGCAATGGCCGTAAAATAAGGCAGCTCGCAGGAAATATGGCAACCTTCATAAGCGACTGTATCACTTGATAACGTACCACACGAATCGCTGGTGCACGATACCAGGAATTTATATTTTACGCAGGTATCGGACACCACAAATGCTGTATCGGTGGTTCCGCATATACCACTGTACACCGCAAGCTGGGTACCTGAGGGGCTAAACATATAAATTTTACAGGAATCGCAGCCACTGGGCAATGTATAAGTAACATGGATTTTATATGTTGTGTCACTATGCAGTACAGATGTTATGCTGGGATAACCGCAACCGCTGTCTCCGCCACAATCTTTATCATAATATGCGGTATCGCTGGACACTGTACCGCATGCTGTATTGTAGCATTTAATCAGGAATTTATAGTGACCACAAGTATCCAGAGAAGTAAGCAGTTCACTGGTGGTACCACAAATACCATTCACTGTTAAGATTAGCGAAGTAAATTTATTGTACACATACAGAACGCAGGAATCGCATGAAGATGGCAAAGTGTAAGAAACCAGGATGCCCTTTGATTTACCAAAAGAGTAACTCACTGCAGAACTGATGGAAGGATATTCACAACCTTTACCGTTTAATCCGCCGGCAGGCCCGTTTGATCTCAAATACAGACAGGAGTATGTAGCCGTATCCGACAGCAAAAGCCCGCATTTGGTGTTATAACATTTGATTAAAAACCTGTAACTGGTGCATTCGTCTGTTACCTGGAACAGGCTGTTGGAAGTACCGCAGATATCCGTTAGAGAATCTACCAGCACATTTGAGGTGTTATACATGTAGATTTTACAGGAGTCACTTCCAATAAGTGTATTATAGGCTACGTTGATATAATAAGTGCCGCTGTCACCATATACCAAAGTGGTTGCTAATATAGAAGGGGGTGTACAACAGGTATCCAGGTAACTATAACGGCATTTCTGCAGGCCATCCCACATTACCTGTGTGAGCGTATCATTATAATTTAAGTTTAAATACTGGTTGATACTTCTGATATTAAATGGGTTATACCCAAGCGATGCAGCATCGGTTAATATGGAAGAGAACCGGCTGCAATTACAGCTATCCAGCTTGTTGACATAATTGGTGGCAACCGGTGGATTTGACCCAAACGGTTTGGGAAAATCAATCGTGTACGGGTTGCAGAAATAAAAATGATGGCTGGTGTCGATACCGTATTGATTGAAAACATTATTAATTACGCTTTCAAAGGTACGTGGGTTGCCCACATAAGAAGGATTAACATTAGAAGCGCCATAAGGCTGCAAACTGGTAATGGAATTATGGCAGATCATTACCATACTGTCCAGTATCTTGTTGATGATCGTATCCACTTTCAGGCTGTCAGCGGATGTTTCATTAAGTAATAAATGCTGAAGTGAATCGCATTGCAGCAAACGTGCTCTCCAGAACGGCCTTTGCCCATCGCAATTATTGATTTGCACAGAATCAATATAATGTGCCATACCAGTGGTGTCTGTCAGGTGCGGATTGGTAATTCCTTGCCACCAACTCCATCCATATTGATTGGCAATATCACCTGCACCGGCAAATACAAGTTGTTTGCCTTCATGTTTGGTGAGTTCGTCCATGTCTGCCTGCGAGAGCGCCCCCGGTGCATGCTGGGTAAGGTATCGTAATACCATTTCATTTCTCACATTCAGGTAGATGGATTTGAAATAATTCCAAACCTTGTCCTTATCCCCCGTACTGGTTATAGCAGGATCTAACCCGCCTGCCGCTGTCGCTATTACACAATCCATTTTATGTGCACTGTCAATTGCAGCACACAGTACGGATGCGTTGGCCATCTGCCACATGGTTGGCCCCCGCCAGATGGGGAAATGTACACCAGATCCGTTTACACTATCCATCATGCCATCATATAATTTATGATTGATCGTGTCCATATCTGCCGAAGTGCTGGCTAACAGGAAATAAGGATCGTTAATGGTGCTGGTACTGATCTTCACCGGCACTATGTATCCATTGGTATAGGCCTGGGCGTAAGTGCTGCATGCCTGCACACTATCCAGCCAGTCGTAACTGGCATGCATAGCCGAATCAGCGTAATGCCATTTACTGTATTCCGGGTGTCTTTTTACTAAACTTTCTGCCCAACTGTTTTGGAAGATACCTGCAAAGGAAGCATTCACTGTTATCGTATCCAGTATTGTTTGGTACGTATTGACGTGTGCATGTATGGTACTGTCCACCAAACCCTCATCAGTTAAATAATAATTAATGCCGGTTTCTGTTTCTGGATATTTGTAGTATGGTTTATCGGTGGAATCAGCAGTCATCCCTACATAATACCGCGGGGTAAAGATGTTATACTTTGCATCCAGGCTGGTAGAGTCGGGTAATCCACCGCTGGTTGTCTTGATGGTATCTGTTGCGTATTGACCTGAAAAGGGAATCATATCCCTTAACATCTGGTCGTGCAATGATTTCAAGGTGGAAAATACAGGATCAAGATTACCGCCGCAGGCATTGGCACATTCTACTGAGTCCTGGCTATACTGCAGGTGAATAATGGAATCTGCAACAGTTTCGGGAGCAATGGCTGCCAGGTAATTGGTTTTGTAGGTGGTAAAGGTTCCCAGTTTTGCATTGCAACTGTCACAGGCTGTGAGCGGAGCAGCGCCACATCCGGATACCACTGAAAGGGAATCATAAATGTGGTTATAAATATCTGTTTGGGTTTTACACAGAAATGCTTTCAGCGCACTGTCTCTGCGTACCTGGAACATAGAGTCATTAATAGTAAGTGTTTTGCGTATTACATAAGAACCGGGCAAAAGCAATTCATTAAAATCAATTTGTGTTACCGGTGTGGTGATACCTTCACCGGTAAAACCCATTGAATTACTGCACTGGCTGGAAGTAACCAGTTGCAGGTTATTATAGTGGCGCACTTTAGGAGAGTCATTACCGCAGGTTTCTCCCTTTATGGAAATCTCCAGGTCGTATTTACAATCAAAGCATACGTTCTGGGCATTACAATTTTGCAGTTGCAGAATGTCTGGCGTTAGTTTATAGGTAAACTTATACGTATTACCGGCACTTACCAGTATTGTACTCACAGACACTATTGATTTACCCTGGATGATATTTGTTGCAGGTGTTAGTAAATCATTTTGCAATGTGTCGGGCAGCGGGTAATCTGTTGTATTAATAATAGAGTCTATGCCTGGTGTAGGGTCACCTGCAAGTGCTGTGGCAATGGTGCGGCCATGCGTATCCACATAGCTTACACTTAACTGACCGTTAGCATCCTGTACCATGTTCTTGGAATAATGGCTGGCATCACCCACTTCTGTACCGAATAATGCATCCAGTTCGTTCTGTGAGGGCTTTCCATAAAAATATTTGGTTTCATGCCCCATCCCAATCTGGTGATCCAGCCCTACTCCTCCCTGGATTTTTACCCGCTGGGTGGCATCATCTGTATAGCGGGTCTCCGTGAATGCAAATCCGTTCGCATCCGGTATATATTTCGATTTTGATTCTGTAGATAACCAATCATTCATTGCTGAATAGTAACGGCCATTGCCGTAATTGGTATTCAGTGCATGCACAGTATCACACTTCACTGCTTCGGGTGTAAGATCAAAATATTTTGCGGGATCATCATTTGCCGCCATACCATTAAAACGGTTGAAGTTGGTAAAATACTGAATGGTATTATCAATTGTTGGGGTGGGCAAAATTTGCAGGTTAGGCCTTCCCTGTAAATCGTAAATAGTTTCTCCAACAATGGTATTATCAGTGGTATTGTCCTTGGTAACGGTTTGCCGTCCACGAAGTGAACCATCAAAATACTGTATCACCGTTTTATATTTCCCCTGTTCTGCAAACGTGGTATTATATTGCCAGTTCAGATTAGGTTGATGTCCGTCTGCTATGGCAAATGAATCCAGTGCCCATGGCCCTGCAATCAATGTACCGTTGGCTTTGCGCTGCACTGCTCTTGTTCTGTAATACAATCTTCCTGTATCAGGAAACAGCAAGGGAATTTTAAAGTGGTATGCCAAAGAACCTCCTGTGGTATCCTTTTGATCCAGGTCTACACGGGCACTGTTGGTGTTGAACAATAAATTATTATCGCCGTTATAGTAAGGCAGCATATCTTTTTCCACATAAGCCCATTCCAGTTGCGTCATGTTTTCACGGGCAGCAGAAGGATAATACCAACTCAACAGCAACACATCCGTAGTGGGTTGTGATGTACTCAATGTTGGAGCAAGGTCGCCGGAGCTGGAAGACAGACTATAATACCTGATGGCCCTGATCTCGTTAGTTACTTCCAGTACATCCCTTGGGTTCCATCCTGAATAGCCTGTTATGGTAATGGTATCAACTGTAACCTTCAGCGTTTTATATCCTTTATAAGTTTTATAATCACTTGTCGTGTATTTTGCACCGGTAGTTGAATCATAATTCACCTGTAACTTGATGTTGCTTACCGTTGTTACAGCACCGCTGTAGTCGGTACAATCCAGTGTAAGACTTACCCGTGCAGTAAAGCTGCTGGCAAAGTAAACAGACTTGCCCTCATCAATTTTTAGCGTAATCACGTTCACTATCTTATCGTTAGAGGCAAAAGGTGTGTATGATACTGTACTATACGCTCCGTTTACAAGACTGCTGCTGTCCAGTTCAGGGTAGCCACCTATAGCAGGCATCACTGTGCCTTCCTGAAACTGGGCGTGGGCAGGCGACCACAGTATAAATAAAACTGCCACGATGCTGATTATCCGGTAAATGTTTTTGTGAATCATAAAATGGATATAAGTTTATGCCAGCGGTTATTAATGATCAGAATGTTGTTGAGATTTCGTAATTACTATACAGGCCTTTTCCAACGAATACATGCCTGACCTCGTCATAGCCAAGCAACTCCTTCCAGGATGGAATTGCACGGGCTTTTTCTTTGCTTTTAGAAATATCATTAAACGCAATGGTTACTGATTGTTTGCGGGTGATATAACGGAAACCATTAATTGTCTCTACCGCGTTTTTCATATTTTCAGGAGTCACCGCAATGTCCGCATCGCTCAGTGGTTGTTTCATGGTTATATTCATCTGCAACAAGTCTGGCAGATAAGTGGAACCGGAATACCTCAAAGCGATGTCCACCAGCACCATTGATAAGCTGTCAAAATACTGCCGGGACTCAAAATTTAATTGCTCATAATCACCGTCCGGTTTTTCACGGCTGATCAAAAATTTCTTCCGGAATAATGCCTGCAGGTTTTTATTGCTCAAAGGCAACACGTTCATTTTATCCTTGGTGGAAACATCCACTTTACTCACATTGATCGTTTTATTTTCATGATTCACCTGTATATAAAAACTATCTTCCAGGTACATTTCTTCTTTACCATTTTTAAAACAGAGGTCGTTATCATACTTATAAAACACCCCCTGCAAATTCATGGTATCTTCTTTTTGCATAACTGGTGTGGCTTTAACCGAAGTACTGGAATGATAGTACAGGTATGGAGACACGGCAAAAGACATCACTTTATTAAAATCATGTATCATGGCAGCAGTATCCTGGGCCGTTGCTGTTTTCAAAGCGCTGAGCGAAAAAAATACAATGCTTAAGATGATCTTTGCTTTTATATTCTTTGAGTTGAACATATCTGATTATTGTAAGTCTGTGATTAATCTTTGTTTCGCCGAACGGGTTTCATTGATTGTTTTTACTCCCTGGCTAGTTTCTTTTTTAACCCGGATCAATTGCCCTTCTTCATCATATTCATACATGCTGGCATAATTATTTTCATCCAGTTCAGCCAATAACCTCAACGTTCGGGGGTCATACACATAGCTCTTCATATTGGCGTTGAATGGATGTATGCGGATATCATCCACGTACATAGGTGCCGCTGTATTATTGTTGATGAATTTGATTGCTGTTGTGGTGGTACCGGGAGGAATGGTAAACACCCCTTCGATTTTTTGCCAACCATCAATGATAGCACCGCTACGTTTTATATTACAATCGGGATTAGAGAGTGCTGTTCCATTAGCCAAAATTTGTACGTTACTAAGCGCAAAATCAGTCGCAGTATCCGGACTTGCAGCATGTACTTCTTTTATCCAAGCACTAAACTGCATTTTTTTATTTTGCACCAACCCGAAAGTTTCATTCAGCATAGCTGAATCGGCTGGAATTGGTTTAGTGTAGGTACAAGACGGGTCATAAGCATATACAGAAGGACTTACAGAATAACCCGCTTGCGATCTGAAGTAATAAAAACCTGATGTACTTGGTATACTAAGTGTACTCATGTCTGCGGTAACATCACCTGAGGTATAAGTTTCAATCATATAATCACCACAAGGCAAATAATATGCTACTGAAGTAGCACTGGTAGTATACCAAGCAGGACTGGAATATCCGCTATCACTATAGAGAGAATGATTATACAAATATTCACCATTAGCTTTATAGATTTCAATTGAAACCGCCGTTCGACTGAAATTTGGGGGTGGTGTGGAACCGATAGGGACTAAATGGTCTGGCCAAATGTCCTGTGTAGCGTTTAACGAAAAAGTATAAGTACCTGAAGAAGTGACTTTAAAGTATTGTACCGTTTTATAGAATGCGTTAAAATTTCCAATTTGGGTAGTTGGATTAACGTCAAGATAAGGACTATGATGATGCGTTACCGTTTCAATTTTATAATCGAGCCCCAAAGAGCTGCCATAGTTAAAGCTGACAGTTCCCGCATCTGGCTCTGTACTTGGCACCGAACTGGTTTTACTGGATGTGCCGTAAGCTCCTGTTGCACCCAAAATTATCCCTGTGCTGAAAGGCAGATTAAAACTGTCTGTAATTGAGTTTCGAATGGACATAGATTTTGAAGCATACGAATTAGCTGCAACCCGCAAAACATTTTGTCCTGTATGTGCATTAAAGCCCGAATCATTAGCATTTATTACCTGTGCATTAGCTATACCATTAAAATCGATGTATTGCTGCGTACATGAATTTTTGCCGTTAGGATTTAGGGCTTCTTTATAAAAATAATCTTCAAAGGCTTCATCAAAACTTTCGCCATATCGAGCATTTTGAATCATCGCTACTGGCAAATTCTTAGTAAATCCATATTGAGCTGAAGTATATCTATTAAGGGGATCTCTTGTTTCTAATTCCTGGCCTTTACTATTTACCTTGGTGAGTTCGCTATTCCAAACCCATTTAGAATTACCATGGTCTGGCATTAAAATGCTGGTCAGTGTATCAAAATACCAAAAATTACTAAAGTTGGCCAAGTACCCATTTCTGCGTATAGCTGTAGCCGTATCCGTGCTCTTTTCTTTCCGGTAGTCATAATAAACATAGGTTCGGTAAGGTTTTGTATTTCCAAGCAATCCTTTCACATAAGGATTAATATTTTTTTGCAAAATCCCCCCACAATCTATGCTATCCAGTTCCATCAACGCTGTACAATCATAATAGTAGGTCTTTCTCAAAAACAGGTCATTATCAGCTTGCCATCTCTGCTTATATTCTGTGGCACCTGCAGCGACAGGATTTATATCAATATCGGAGAGTTTACCCATTTGCACAGGAGTTTTCATAGACGTAATATTTCCCGCAGTCAACCCTAAATTATTTCGCTTGCCACTTCTTATAATTCTGCAACTTACTCCACTGCGGTTGTACCGGTTTCCATCTTTATCCATGAAAATAAAATGATGTGCACCTGTGTCATATGCCCATATCTTATAAATGGTATCCGATGAAGCAGGTATGCAGCCTGATCCTGATCCGGGGTCAGTGATATAAACTTCATCTCCACTTTCAAAAACTGCAGCCTGGTCTATTGAAGTGCCAGTTATTAATCCATCAGAAAAGTTTACCCCCTTAAATTGCCTGTCTATGTTTTTATAAGCCAGCCCCATTGATGAATATGCCCAATAAGCGGGATAACTGGTATTGTATATCGCATCATTAAATTCATTACCCGTTTTGGTTACTACAGGCAAACCCGTTTCCGCATCATAAACAATCGTCTTGGTAGTAATCACACTGCCCTTGTCCATCACTACTACACTATCTTCAATTGCATGATAATTGATCAGTTTGGTACAGGTTACTGCCCTGTACCTGTTTTCAGTATAACTCTTGATCGGTAGCATGGGAATAACAAAAACCGGGAAGGGCACAAATGTGAAAAAGTCGGTTTGAATCTGACCGTTGAAGCCATTGGCCTGCACTTTAAATTCCCTTACGTCGGTCATTAGTTCCATGTCAACACCCATATTTCCCGGCATGATGGCACCACCCCTGTCATTATACACAAAATCCACCTTATCGTTCAACCCGTTTTTCCCTGTATTTTTGTAATAATGATAAGAATAAGATAAAGGCGTATTCTCATCGCTTGCGCTGTAAGCAATCTGCGATTTCATCTTGCCATGCATGTCATTGGTTTCCACCAGGAATCCCTGGGAAACAGTTTTCCTGTCTTTTAGCTCTTTATATAAAATCGGGTACAGGCTGGCGTAATGATAGGTCAGGTCAGACATCGGGGTATAGGATGCATAAGCAGGATAATCCCTTGCTGTAAAATATTCCGTTACCTGTTTACCAATTGCAGACCTTAAAGCAGAATCTCCATGCGTTCCTTTACGGTGTATAGAACGTACCGTTACTTTACTATACCCCACACCGGGTGCCGGGAAAAACGATTCCAGTATGGGCATTTCCACCGCACCATATTGCGCCGAAGCCAATGGCATTTTATTACTGAATGAGAGAATTTCCCGAAATGGGTTTTCTTCGCTACCCAATCCAGGCTCATAGGAAGCCACACCACTGCTGATCACCGTATCCTTGCCATTAATGGTTTCATGCGTGGTATAGTCATATTCCTGGCCATACGTTGAAGTATACCCGTAGGTTGTTCCGCCGGAAGGGTTCAGCATTTTTTGCCAGTTATCCTTCACAATAATTTTCTTTACCCTGATTCCGCCTCCATATTTCGTTTTATACGGATTGGTCAATCTTATGAATGACTTACTCAATACAATTGTCCTGGCTTTCGGTGGATCGGCACTGCGCATCTGCTCGTCTACGTTTTTGAAAGCATTTTTTAAACCATTCAGCATACCGCCGGCCATAGCCAAAAACGCACGCACGCCATCCACCTCCACATCATACCCCTCAAATGCCTGGCCTGGTAAGCTCTCTGTAATAAAGCCAATTGCACTTTTTGCCAACGGACTGGCTCCATCCACCGCAGTCAGCTTCACATAAATAATATCTTTATTTGCGGCATTTGGACAGACCCCATAGTCGTCATATCCTGCATAAACCGTTAGCGGTTCAGGGCCCTTGGGCATTTCCACCTGTATCTTAAATGCCAGCTGATTTAAACTCTGGAGATAACGTTCCTTAATTTCCTGCTTCTGAGCAGCAGTTGTTGTAGCGGTAAGTGGAACCGGTACTTTAATATAGACGTAGAAATTATCAGTGGTGGTACTGCCAACAGAAACCACGCCCTTTCTATACAAGCTGCTGTCCACTATTGCTGAAGTTGTATTGCCCAAGCCATACAGGTTATACATATCACAGGCCCGGCGATCCTGTACATAAGCATAATCATCGCCTTCATACTGAATTTCCATCTGGCCTCCACTGGGCAACAATATTTTTTTCAAACTCCAGGCTGCAGCGTAATCATCATTTGCAGATTTATATTTTGAGGTGAACGGGAATTCTGCATTAGTAAGACCAGCAGGGTTTACCGATGAATCAGTTGCCGAAGGGTTTTTATAGGTACCCCATTTGTCTGAAGCATTATATGCATAAGTGGGATTATCTTTTGTCACAGTGGTATCACCATAGTTAAATACATAGCGTTCTTTATTCAGTTTCGCCTGGCCATTATAAGAGAAGTACACTGACTTTAAGGTCAGTTTTCCCTGACCGCTGATATTGTCCGGCGTCCCTTTACATAACGTATACCCATAGGTGAAATACACTGTTTTTACAGGAACAGCAGCTGCGATACCCTTTGCCCTGATCTCCGCCTTTGTATAGAGGTCGATTTGCTTGAGCCTTTTGTTGGCATTCTCTGCCGTATTGATCCTGCCATCCATATCCGATTTAACGCCCTTTGCATCATCCCTCCATTCTGTTTTAAAAATGGCGATCATATTTTTAGACTCAATGGAATTCAGGTACCAGATCTCCCTTTCACCATAAGTGATATTAGCCTTATTATCTTTTTTCTCAGACTTCAGCCCTTCATTGAAATGGGCAGTCATCGCGGTGGAATTATCCCGTGGTGTGCGCCAGCGGTACAAACTATCCGAACGGGTGTAGTTAAATTTAACTGCATTACCCTGGTCATCTTCAGTGATACCATCTCCTGTTACATCTACATAATCCGGTGACAATAACCCGGTCAATAAGAAAGATGAAGCATAAGCTGGTGTCTCCTGGCTCATCATATACCCGTCAAGTTTATCTTTATTCCCCATATGCCTGGAGTCGATGGTGGCTTCATCACCATAATAATCCACAATTCCTGTTGCGGGATCACCTATATTATCTACCGAAAAAGTGTATTCCCGCTGACGAATATTATATACCGGTAATCCATACACGTAACGCATGCCGCTTTGTTCCAGCACATCAATTTCAGATATATGGTGAGCCTTGCGGAAATCCCCTACCCGGTTAATTGAAGCATAAGCTATGGTTGTATCGCTGTTAAAACTGCCGCTGTAATTTTTTATCGACTTGTCCAGCCCCACAAGCGAAGCATCATTAGCTGTTAAAAAAGTAGTCACCTGGGTACGCTTGTCTCTCTTGCGCTGAGATGTGTCGGCAATTGATAATTGCCCTTTCCCTGACAGGGTAACCTTATTAAATTGTTCCAGCTTTGATTCAACAATTGGATTAACGGTAGAACCTGATAATTTAAAGCGCACCAGGTTATCGCCGCCCATCCTGGCAATCATTTGAGAATCCGACACTGTAGCCTCACCGGGATTCCTGAAATAAACGTTCTCAAAAACCGAGTTGTCTTTCTTTGTTTTAAAGGGAATCGAATAGGCAAGGGAGTTGTTGGCATCTTCCCATCCTCCCACCCTGGTGGGTGTACTAATAATATTCCAGTTGCCTCCAAAATGTCCGGATGGAGCCATATCAAATCCTAACGAAATATTGTTATCCTTTGAAACTGTTTCATTATCCCGCATATACCCCAGATCGCCACGAAAAGCGCGGATAGAACCCCCGGTTCCCTCGCCCTGAATTGAAAAAATATCATAAGTATATTGTGGGGCAGAAATTACAGGTGTGTTTGGTGTAACTTCTGCATCATTCACCCGGTTCAAATCCATCACTGCATTTTTATCTCCCATTGCTTTTTCGGAATACAGGTATCCCACCAGAGGTTTGTACATCACTCTTGATTCTACCGGGACTTTAGATTCTGAATAATAGCCCTGCGCATGTGCAGCGCCCCTGATTCCAAACATACCGGCACCCAGTTCGATCTGTCCACTATAGTTGGAATACTGCATGGGCATTCTTAGTGTAGGCATGTAAGAGGGCCTGGCAAAAGTAATAGAGGAACTTAGTAATGAGCCATAGGTAGTGTTCCCGTCCCTTTTTTCCTTTAAATCCTTGTCAGACTTGTATGTATGGGTAGTACTCATGGAAAGATTCAATTCCCTGATGCCCTGGCGGGAATTGTAACTGGTACTGATCCCAACACCGATATTATCCTTTTTGCTTTTTAAAGGCAATGAGGCGTTGAGTGAAGGTGCTAATGTTAGCCCTGATCGGGAACTCAATTTTGCATTAAGCTTCAAGTCTGCTGATATCCCTGCTCCCCCACTTGCTGAATCCGTCTTAGGAGCTTCTTTTTCCGCTTTTACACTTTCACCCATTGGAATGGAGAGTGACACGCCAGCTCCTAAATCCAAGGCTGGACCGAGGTAATTATTATAAGAAAAGCCAAGAGAAAAATTTAATCGTGGAGGCGCTTTGATTCCCAATACTTCTGCGTCAACACCAACTTCTCCTCCCCATGTTCTATTTGGTTTTACGTTTTGTGTTTGAATCAATTTATCATCTCCATTAAAATCATCAGGCACACCACGCATATTTCTGTTTACCGTACCGGGATTGATATTCCAACCCAATCCCACCCAACTTGCTTCCTGTTCCATTGTAATTCCGCCACTATAAAACAGGTTTACAGGATAACCACCCACATCCAGTAATGGAATACTATAGGAAAAATCGCCGGTAAATAAATTCACCAGGTTATCAGACCCCACTGCCTTAAAAGCCGAAGCTTCAGGAGAATTCGGCCCACCAATATCTGTCTTCAATGGATTACTTTCATGCGAAGGAAAAGTATTGGTGGACACACCATGAAAGCCAGGTTTATTAAAACCAACTCCAGTTGTTTGAATGGGTTGCCGGTGAGGTTTTGCCCCGGCATTATTTACACGTAAATAATTACCGGCCTTCCGATATGGATGTTCCGCTATTACCGGAGCATGAATAGCTGCGTGCAGGGGAAGAATAATAGTTTGTAAATAAAACAATACAAACAATGGATAAGCGATATGCCTGCTGTATTTGACTGAAGAAAATAGTATCATCGTTGTAGCGGTTAATTTTTTGAAATGGTGAAGGTGATCAGGTGATCTTTTTTATCACTATCTGTAAGGGAAACACTATAAGTAATATTTGGATGAAACTGGCTGCCCAATGAAAAGTCGAGATAATTGTCACCGGGATTTACGGTCTTTGAAAATGTCTTCACTATATTTCCCCGTTCATCCCTGAAAGTGACTGTTCCATTATATGCAGGTTTGGATGAAGCGTATTTGATATGAAGCTGGGTACTGTTAATTTCGTAAGTACCCGTCAGATTGTCTTTCATCAACAGGTATATATCCGATCCAGGACTGGCCTTGCCTGTTGTTGCTCCCACTTTAAATACCCACACCTCGCTTTTACCAGCGTAATTTCTTCCATCATGTGCCACCACCTGCCAGGCATACCATTTGTCTTTACTAAAAGCGGGATAGGCCGATGAATAGTTCAGCACGTTGTTATACACTGCGCCGTCAGAATAGAAAGCCAGATTCTGCTGAATGGCTTCGTCTGCTTTTTGTCCTTCCTGTACTTCAGCTATCACAATATCATATTGCAACTGATCAAACATAGCCTCAGGCATCGGTGCTGTCCAGGTCAATTGTTGCGGATTACTTTCCAGTACGGAACTGTCCGCAGGAAATATAAGCATAGGTGGGCTCAACGGCTCTGCGTCAAACTGCACACACTCCTCTGCAAGCCTTTCTGTTTTGTTAGTAAAAACTGAAAGTGAATAACAAACGGTATAATTACCTGCCGGTAAAAGGTCCTGCAGTTTTGTGCTGAAGCCAGTAAGAATATAATTATATTGAATGGGATTCAGCACGTTGGTACTAAGTTGCCTGGCACCAGGTGATAAAGTAAACATACTTGTGGCAGCAGTCATCAATTCCGTTCCCGTATTCCTGTCACGCAGCACCATATCCAATACACATTCATATTGCTTATTCGAATTATTTACGGTCATGATATTCCATAACTGGCTTTTTTGAATCATCCCTGCAACCGGCAAATTGGGCTGTAGTGTAACCTGTGCCAGAACTGGTGCTGTGAGCCAAATACCCATGACCATCGCTGATAATTTTTTCATGTACAATTTTTATTTTTTGCTTACTTCTTTTTATTTACACTTTAAAACTCCCTGTAAAAAGTCATCCTTCCCATATCCACTGCCTTCAACTGCCTGTCATAAGAAGGCAGGTATGTCTTATCATAATTCAATTGAAAACTACCCAGCTTCTTTACATAAATACTCACAGCCCCCATTGCACCAAACAGGTTTTCGTTGCTGTTAAGCCTGTTCCATTTCAGGCTGCCTCTTACCGAAATCGCATTTTTAATTTCATAACCCAACATCTGTTCTGCGGTAAACAAATGCAATCCACGCTGATCACTGATGCTTGCTGTACTTTGTACAATGAACCTTGACCATGTGAACGATTGATTAAGGGATAATGAAACAGCATTGTAATAAAGGAATGCCGTATCTGCGCTACTATTATAAAACCGGGTATACACAGCATTGGTTGACATAAAAACACGCCGCTTACCATAACTGTATCCCATCAATGCGTTTAATGTATTGTACTGGCTTTCTGCCAATACATTATTATTTGCCAAAGACAACTGTGAAGTGGGGTAATATCCTACCGAAATAAATGGATAACGCGGAAAACGCACAGTTGCCTGCAGTGATTTAAATATGGTACTTCCTGAATATGATGGTAAGGCAACAGGACTCTGGAAATCATTCTTCCTGACTGCGCCATCCAATACAACCCTTTTCTTCCATAGCGACTGGTTAACTCTTGCCATCCACGCTTCCTGGTTGGTATTAGCGGGATAAAGACTGAATGATTGAAATAACTCACCCATCTTCCTGTACCATGCAGTAATACGGGTATTTGTTTGCGGATAATAACTGAACAGCTTAATAGTATAGGCCTCATTGCTCCTTGTTTTCCAGTTAGTAGCCTTGCTCAGCAGCGAACTGGTATCAGATGGATTATAACTGGCATTAACATACGAAGATTTTGCTACTTCAGCGATGATGTAATTATTCGCATCCACAGACAGCCTTGTTTCTGCAGCGAAACCCAAAATAGGTTGCACTTCCGTACCATTTCCGAAAAGCGTATAGTTATTCAATTGCTTTCTGCCTGAATAAAAAGTAAAAATCAAATTATTCTTTTCCTTTTTGCCGATTCCTGCTCTTACAAGAAAAAGGGATTGGTGAGCTGTGCTGATGTTATCTTTCAAAATAAAATCCCTGTACCGATAGTTTAATTTACCTGCAGCTATGGCTACGTAAAATGAACCGGGGGTAAGCTCAGCATTAACGCCTGTTAATGAAATATTTTTAACAGTCAGGTCGGAGTAATCCACCCAACTTCTGCCAATACCAATTTTATTTACCGACAATAATATTTTTTGCCACTTAGTCAAACTGTCCCTGCTCATGCCATATTGCTTCATTAATGCATAGACTTCATCCCCTGATTTCAAGGCGTTGATTTGCTGTTTCAACTTTGCTACTGAATCCTGTATATTCTTCTTATCGCTGTTTACCTTAGCTTCCTGCTGCTTCAGGTCCCGGATTAATTCAGCAAGTTCTTTTCTTTTGCTGTTCATTTGTTGTAATACAGTCGTATCCTGGTTTTTCGTTTGCTTTGCTTCCGTTGCAGCCAGGCTATCTTTCAACATTGCGCCTGGGTGTTGTGTATCTGAAAAAGTATTTGCAGAAGGGAAAAATGACAGTCCGGCTCCGGGCATATTTTTATGTTCGCCGGAAAACCATTTATCCAAAGCTGTACTTCCATCGTTAGATACCAGCTGATTATTGTAAGACTTCATCGGCTCTTGACTAACTGTACCTCTTAATAGCCGTTCTCTTTCTTCCACCTGCTCCTGTAATCTCGCCGGGCTTGTCAACCAGCTTTGCAATTGCTTTACTTCTGCCAATTTAACTGCACATAATTTCTCATCTGCCAGTAGTTGATTACGGGTAATCATCCCTGGTATTTTTTTATTAAGGTCAGCACGAATTAAGCCGATCATTTGCTGCCTGTTAAATTCCACATTCACATCAGCAGCATCTTTAAAATAAGGGGAATTGCTGCTTCGGCCTGAAACGGTGACCCGAAGTGGATATTTTTGGTCGAGTAAAATATCGAATCTCGTTTGCACCAACTGCTGAACAAGATCATTTTGTGCAAAAGGAGTGTCTATATAACTTCTGTAGGAAAAACTATACAACACATTGCCATGAATACTCACGAAGGGGGCTTTTTTTGACACTGTTGACAGCACTGCATTTGCGCTATCCTGTGCATCATCGAATCTGAATAGTGTCATGAAAAAATTCTTACATGCTGATTTAATCAGTACAAGGCTATCTCTCTTTGCTGTCGGGCCAGGATGCAATTCTTTCCAGCTTTTTTGCAACTGTACTTGCCCTCTTACAGATGAAGTGGAAATGGCCATTAGGGTAATCAATATTATTGTATTAAAAGTTTTAATCGGTTTATGTTTTATCTACAGGTATATAGTCTTACATTTTTTTGAGCAAAGCAGTAGCTGCAACAGCGTAATCACACGCTGTTAAATATTACTGTTCAGGTACACACAGCCAAATGCTGCAGTACCTGCGCCGTTGATTTTCTTAAGCGAGCAAAGGTCATGTAGCTTCTGAACAGAAAGCTAATAGTAGATTTCCTGACTGCTTTTCAGCAGCATGCCTGAAGGAATTATTAAATTATGCTTGAGAAGGTTGATACGAATTTGAATTACGGAAATACAAAAATCGTATTGCTGAATAAATGTAAAATCCAAAAATGAAATTTGCAAATATTTTTTTTAGCTTTAACCTATTTTCCGTGTAATCCTGATTGTTATGGGTATTTATTTTCTACAATTTCGTAGATATCTGTCTACAACTTCCAAGCTTCGTGTTTTAAAAAAAATGTTATTTTCTCTTAGGCAATAGTCGCAGATTTCTGAAAAGGGAAGGTATTGCTCCTGCAGCTATTGTAAAATTTTTAGATTTCTTTCTACACGGCAACTTTAGCTTCAATTACGACATTTTATAAGCTGATATTTTATTGGATTCCAAGCCAGGGTATTATTAAATTTATTTTGTGACTTGCTTTTAGTATAATGGAACCAGAATCTAATCATAACCTGTTATTGGACACTCAACTGTGGATACCTTTGCAGGAAATTGAACTGTATTTATCACCGTAGACTTTGCTTTAACATTAGTAAGTATGAGCTTAGTTATTTTTTCGGTTGCACCTTTTTTATTAATACCTATTACTGAAATGTAAATTGCAGGATAATTGATTGTATCTGGATTAGAGACAATCAATTTAACCTGTAACCCTGAGTCGGTTCTTTCGAAATGGTTACATTTTGCAGTTACATGAAAATCTTCTGGCTTTGTTTTGCCAATGTAAGGGAACTCCAAGCCTTTGTGTTGAACTTCTTCCTTCTGAGCTGATACAACAGGTTGGTTTGAAGACTTTCCCTTGCAACATATTGCTATAATTGAAACTAAGAAAAGATAAGTAAACCGTTCCTTTTTCATTCTGGTTCCTTTATTTTGATGGATTTTAAGTATTACTTATGATATTCAAAATCGTGATCTCGAAAATATATTTCCTTTTTTGGCCTTTTTTAAAACTCACCCGCCGCGTTTTAAATGCCTTCCATTGATAATTCGGATTTTGTTTCTTAGGATTTTCTGTGTCGGCATTTTTTATATCAAATGAACTTGTCGGATTAACCAATAAGGTAATTCCCTTGGTAACCTCATTGAAGACCCCGGTGGTTGTCCTGGCATAGTAAAGAAAAAAGTCATGGTTTGAAGTAAATGTTAATCCAGGCCTTATCGTCTGACCAGGATAAATAGTAAACCAACCTTTTGTTTCGTAACCTCTCCATTTGCCGATATCTTGATTCCAACCTATACATACTTCAATAGGCACTAATAATTTGTTTTTTAAAACCAATTGTGAAAAGCATTTGCAGGAAAAAATAGAAAGCGAAGCAATTAATACAATTCGTTTAGTCTTCTGCATCCAATAGGGAACTCCAGCTAATTGGCAGTACATAAAAAAGGCTTTTGCAAATCAAATATAAGTAAACATATATGTTTACCAAAATAATTTTCATTTAGCCAGCTTGCAGACTGTAATTGTCATGCAACAAAAGGAACTTCAAGTTAAAATAGGTAAACAGATTGCCAAACTTCGGAAGCAGAAGAAACTTTCACAGGTTGACTTTGCTTATATGCTAGACAAAGACAAACAAAACTTAAATCGCTTGGAAAAAGGAAAAACAAATGTCACAATTGGAACTCTTAATCAAATTGCAAAGCTTTTAGACATACCCATCCAAAAATTGCTTGACTGGGATTAATCTGCAAAAAGATTTATTAAAAATCTCACACTAATCGGAAATTCAATTTTTCGAGTTCGATAATTTGAATTTCCGTTTTGTAATAATGCATCCAAATAATCTCACCTAAAATTCCGGCCTCCATAAAATACCTTCCCTTCCTCATTTTCATGTATTGTTGTATTTATTTTTTGAAGATGAGCTGGAATAGAAGTTTCATCGGCAAAAGACAGTGTCAACACTTGCGGGTCATAATGTGTTGGCGTAAGTTGTCTTAAAAGTGAAGAGAAATTAAAACATCTTTGTACAATCACATGGATCACTTTACCTTCAATTTGCACTTTGCCTTCTGCCATGATCAATTTGGATTGCAATATTTCTTTTCGGAATTTTTCAAAAAGGCTTTCCCAAATGACCAAATTGGCGTAACCGGTTTCATCTTCAATGGTCATAAAACAAACACCGGCTGCAGTGCCCGGTCTTTGCCTTACTAACACCAGTCCGGCAATTTTTATAGTATCTCCATCTTTGAGATGGCACAAATCTTTTGCAGGAATAATGTTCAATTGATCCAGTTTCGATCTTAAAAAACTTACCGGGTGTGCTTTCAATGATAGGGAAGTCGCCGCATAGTCCTGCACCACATGTTCCGAAGTGGGCATCACAGGTAATGCAATATGTTCTCCCTTTGCATCAGGAGCTATTTGCCCTGAAAATAATGCAATGGGCTTGTCTTTCGTGGTTACCTCCCATAATGCCTGCCGCCGGTCGAGATGAATGGAGCGGAATGCATCCGCATCAACTAATTTTTCAAGCGTGGCTTCCGGTAAAAGTATATCACGCAATTCATTGATAGAAGTATACTTATTTTTTCTGCTGGAAATCAAAATGTCAGTATCCGGTTGTTTAAACCCTTTTATTTGCCGGAAGCCTAAACGAAGGGTATAATATTTTCCTGCTTTTTCTTCGAGCCTGTTATCCCAATCAGAATAATTAATATCAATAGGCAACACTTCCACTCCATGTTTTTGTGCATCAATAATAATTTGTGCAGGCTGATAAAAACCCATCGGCTGACTGTTTAATAATGCACACGCAAATACTTCCGGGTAATACCATTTAATCCACGATGACACATACACCAATGATGCAAAACTGGCCGCATGGCTTTCCGGAAAGCCATAACTGCCAAAACCTTCCAGTTGTTTAAATACCCGCTGGGCATACTCCAGTGTGTACCCGTTTTTAATCATCCCGTCAATCAGTTTTCTTTCATATTGGGTCACCATTCCTTGCACTTTAAAGGTAGCCATACTTCTTCTTAAACCATCAGCTTCTGCAGGAGTAAATCCTGCAGCCACTATGGCAATTTTCATGGCCTGTTCCTGGAATAATGGAACACCCAATGTGCGGCTTAAAATTTCTTCCAGTTCTTTGGATGGGTATTCCACTTTCTCTTCCCCGTTGCGTCGTTTCAAATAGGGATGCACCATATCTCCCTGTATAGGTCCGGGCCGTACAATAGCCACTTCAATCACCAGGTCATAAAACGTTCTGGGTTTTAACCGCGGTAACATGGATTGTTGTGCCCGGCTTTCAATTTGAAAAACACCGATCGTATCTGCATGGCAAATCATTTCATACACGGCTGGATCATCCTGCGGAATATTGGCCAGTGTGAATTGTAGTCCATAATGTTGTTGAATCAAATCGAATGCTTTACGGATGCAGGTAAGCATACCCAATGCCAGCACATCTATTTTCATAAAACCCAATGCATCAATATCGTCTTTATTCCATTCTATACAGGTGCGATCAATCATGCGTGCATTTAAGATTGGACAGAGATCAGATAATTTTCCATTTGTAATTACAAATCCGCCGGTATGTTGCCCCAGTTGCCTCGGAAAACCCATGTATGCACGGGTTAATTGCAATACCTTTTGCAGATGCAAATCTCCTTCATTTAAACCCTGTTCTTTTAAACGTTTGCCTTCAAACCATTCATCTGTAAATTCCCAAATAGAAGCAGACAACCTGGTAATGGTATCATTGGATAATCCCATGGCTTTTCCAACATCCCTTATCGCCCCCTTTTGGTGTTGTTGGGTAACAGTGGCCACTATGGCAGCCCGGTCTCTTCCATATTTATTAAACACATATTGCATCACTTCTTCTCTCCGTTCATGTTCAAAATCCACATCAATATCGGGTGGCTCATTTCTTGAGGCTGAAATAAAACGTTCAAATAATAAATCAAATTTGGTGGGATTGACTGATGTAATGCCCAAACAAAAGCAAATGGTTGAATTGGCGGCAGAACCACGGCCCTGGCAAAGTATGCCCTTGCTTCTTGCAAAACGAACAATATCATACACAGTCAAAAAATAAGAAGCATAATTCATTTGCTGAATAAATGTCAATTCATAATGGATGGCATTGATTATTTTTTCAGGAATTTGTTCCCCAAAATGTTCTTTCGCACCTTCCCATGCCAATAGTGTTATTTCCTCCATTGGAGTTCTTCCTTCAGTAGTTATCTCAACAGGGTATTCATATTTTAATTCATTCAACGAAAAGGTGCATGAATCAGCAAATGCATTGGCATGTTGAATAGCTTCAGGATATTGACGGAATAACCGGTGCATTTCCTGGGCGGATTTTAAATAACGTTCAGCATTGGGATGTAACAAAAAACCGGCATTCTGAATCGTGCATTTTTCTCTTACACATGTAATAATATCCTGTAATTGTCTTCTCGAGGGATGATGATAATGCACATCATTTACAGCACTCATCGGAATATTAAATTTTAATGCCAATTCTTTAATCCGGAATAAAAATTTATGATCATCGCCATTATAACGCCGGCTTGCAGCTAAATATAATTTTCCATTTAAATGATCACAATAATCTTTTAACGATGAGATAAATGCATGGTCAAATTCAACATGTTCATTTAACTGACCGGGAGGAATGACGATAAATTGTACATCATGCGCATGTTGATATACATCAGCTTTATATAAATGACATTCGCCTTTTTCTGCTCGCAGATTTCCTAATGTAAGTAAATTGGTTAATTGGGAATACCCTTTTAAAGAAACAGGATAAGCTAATAATGAATCGCCGTCTTTAAGATCAAGACGGCATCCCGGAATAATCCGGATATTATTTTTCTTTGCTGCTGCATGTGCCCTTACAATTCCCGCAAAACTATTTCGGTCAGTAATAGCAATTCTCTTATATCCTAATTGAGACGCCTGCTCAACCAATTCTTCCGGATGAGAAGCTCCACGTAAAAAGCTAAAATTTGATGTTACCTGTAATTCAGAATAATCCAATCTTTAATTATGAATTTTTATTTGTTTTTAATAGATTTTAAATTCAGCTGGAATAATCTTTATTATTTATGAGTTTAATTATTAAACCCAATTCTTTAATTTTTCCAATTTTGAAATTTTCACTTAAAAATGATTTTGTGGCTTTGATTTTGTGTTTTAATTAATAACTAATTATTCTCTCAATAATTAAGTTTTACATTTTTTAATTAATATTCAAAAAGCAAATACTATTACTTTAATTTCCAATGAATTTTAGTTTTCCCTTTTTCAAGCAAAAAAACCATGAATAAACCATTGATAAGTTTTATTGACATCATAATGTCCGGATCGAAATAACCAATATCTTTTCCCTTCATCATCTTCTACATAATAATAATCCCTGTGCTGTCCTTCCTGAAGCCACCATTCCTGTTCAATTCTTTCCGGGCCATCAGCTTTTATTATTTTATGTAATTTTCCTTTATACCTGAAATTCATGGGTGGATAATCAGGAACCGGCGCAGTCACTTCAATTAACTGGGGCTGCTGCAATAAATGCACCGGTCGTATTTTTTCATTTTTCCATTTATTTTGAAAATCTTCATTAATGGAAACTGCTCTTTTAAATGATCTTTCAGGCCAATAATGATCTGCTGGTAAATAACGATAAATCAAACCTTTTCCAAATTTGCTTTCTATCCGGTCTATAAATTCATTTATAGCAATATTATCGAGTCCATTATTATTTTGCCATAGTTTTTCCTGTGTTGCAGAATAATCTTCCACAACCGGGGCTTCTAAAACAAATAATTCAATTCCAAATGCAGGTTCAATTAAATTGATTTTTTCTTCAAACAGTTTGAATAAATGTTTGATATTTATCGTTGGCCTGTTTGTTCCAATTGCAATTATTTCTATTTTACCATCAATCCTGAAACATTTAAATAATAATTTTCGAACCCCTTGTTCTTCATTTTTTAATCGTCCGCATAATAATTCTAATAATCTCTTTAAAGCTATTTCAATTCCTGTTGCGGTTATTATAGGTTCTAAACAAGGTAATCGTTCATAAAACTGTTCAACCGGATGCAATGGAATAATAAATTCTTCTTCATTTCCTAAAGCCTGGTCAATTCTTTTTAAAAGCATTTTTCCAAATCTCCTTTGTAAAGATGCTCTTGGCATGTTTATAAAAGATTGAATTTTTCGCAAACCCAGTTTTTCTAACCGCTCTGTTATTATTAAATCAATTCTGAGTGCTGCAGGGGGTAATAATGCTAAATCATTGAATTGATTTCCACTTTTAATAATGATTGAATTATTATTTCCAAAATGAACAGCGGCCCACGCTGCTCCAATCGTATCTGCTATTGCAATTTTTATATGATACCCAAAATCATTCAGCTTTTTTTTAATTTGGTATAAATAATTTTGTTCTCCTCCCCAAAGATGAGCACAACCAGTGGCATCTAAAATTAATCCGTCCGGTAAATCAATGGCAATTATGGGAGTAAAACGAATCATCCACTCACCTAATCCTTTTATTAATTTTTCATTTCTTTCAGGATCGTCTTCAAAATGAAGTAATGAAGAAATAATAACTTTTGCATCTGCTAAAACCATTCCTGGAATAATTCCCTCGCTTTCGGCGATGATGTTTGCATTTATAATTTTAATTCTTCCATGATCTGGGGCAGTGAATACAAAAGGAATATTTTTTAATTCTGGATGTTTACGTACCATCCAATCCGCTTTTAAATAACGGAACCAAATACACACAAACCGCTTTGACATATCACCCTGTTTTTAATTGTAATTCATTAAAATCAGGTACTGATTTAATTAAATCATGTAAACGTCCTGCAATACATTCTACCTGCCAGATTCCCGGTTTACCATTTCTCACTTTTAATAATTCAATATTCCATTTTGGAAATCCAACACCAGGAAAATTATTTTTGATATCGCTTTTTAAAGAAGAAATTCTCCACCTGGCAACACATGCTGTTGTGTTTAAATGTTGAATTTGGTTTCTTAAAATAAATCCAGTGACTTTGCTTTGCTCCACTGCTAACTGCAATCTTCTTGAATGATTAAAACTTAACGCATTGATTTCACCTATCACTGCACATAAACCTTCGCATTTCAGTGCTTCTTCCAAAGCCCAAAGCATTTGGATTTCTTTTTTTAATTCAATAAAAATGATTTTATCAGGTTCAATTCCAAATTGTTTTAATGCGGGTGGGAATATTGTTCTTTTAGCACATATCCAAACTGCAATTCCATTTGATTGCATCATTGCGGCCATAATAACTGATACAAATCCCGTTGTTGCAGCCGCTTCATTCGGGTTATTATAAATAAATTCATGGATGGCTCCCAAAGGAAAAATTTTATTAGGAAAAGCATTTTTTATTTGCCCCAAAGCATGATCAATTGATGATGGAAGAATTGCAGATTTAAAATCCTGCAGGGATAAGATTTCCTTTTGCAATCGATTTATGATATCGGCTTTTGTTTCACTCATAATGTAAGGCAGAGGATAAAAATACTAAATTATTTAGTATTTTAAAATTAATTTCCTTGCTGGGTTTATTTTAATAATTACTAATTAATTAGTAATTTTAAATAATCATTATTTCAAGGCAAATGGCCAAACTCAGTCTAAATAAAATAAATGAAGAAACTTTAGAAGGAATTACTTTGAAGGGACGTTTGCTTACTGAAAAAATCTTTTCTATTAAAGATGCGGGAATAGATTCCAAAATTTTTCATGTTTGGAAAGCAAAAGGCCTGGTTGATTTTATTGAACGGGGGAAATGGGCTCGCCTGAGTTTTGTTGATTATTTATGGTTGAAAACTTTAGAAACAATGCGGAAGTTTGGATGCTCAGTGAAACTAATGAAAGCAATTTATGATGATTTATTTACTAAAGCGTTTAAAGAAAATCTTGCAGACAAAAATTTAAAATCTGCTCACGATTATTATAAGAAACTTTTAAAGCTTAGAGCACTCACAGCAGAGGAATCAAAGACTCTGGACCTTATTGAATACAATCTCAAATATCCAATCCTGAATGTTTCAATGAGGAATGAGATCAGTTATTTTTACCAATTAGTTCTTGAATGTCTAAAAAATAAAACAGAAGCGGGGATTATTATTTTTGAGGATGGAACTTTCATGAAATTTTTAGATGCTCCACATTTAGATTTAAAAGAATTAATATTAAAAAAACTATCTCCCCATATTTATATTCCTATTTCTAGTTTTATTCTTGATTTTATCGCCGAAGAGGAAAAGCAACAATTCCTTGTCAAGATTGGTTTACTTTCTGAAGATGAATACAGGGTAATTCGGGAAATCAGAAACCATAATGTAAAAACTATCAGGATATTATTTGATGCAGAACATAATATTGAAAAAATTGAATCTGACAAAAAAGGCATTATTAATGGCGATAAAGCAAAACAGATCATGGAAATATTGGCGATTAAAAATTATTCAAGTATTGAATTGAATACCAGAGATAATAAAACATTATCCTTTACCTATACTGAAAAAAAATTCTTTTAAAGATTCCGTTTGAAACGGCTCTGCTACTTCACTGGGTGTTATCTGTTTGAAACAGCAATACTCCAATTGAAAACAGATGTTAAACTCAAATATTAAAAATGAAAACATTAAGGTTAATAATGACTGTAAAATAACTACTGAAGAAATAAAGCAATTTCCTGCTTTTAATAATTTTGATGAACAGATTCTGGATGAATTAAGCCAATTCGTTTATCAATTATCATTAATTCTATTTAAATCATATTACAATGGGGCAGCTTGATTATTTTAAAAAATTTATCTCAACTGATGTTCAAAAGGGTAATGCAAATTTTGAAGTTTGGTCTTATACCCGTGTAAGCTCAAAAGAACAATTTGAACATAATTCAAGTGTAGAAAGGCAAAAAGAGGCAAACCGTGCCTTTGCCGCAACGGGTGGATTCACAATAGTAAAAGAATTTGGAGGCACTTACGAAAGTGCTAAATCAGATTTTACCAGGAAAGAATTTACCAGATTAATAGAAGAGGTTGAGAAAAGTAAAAGGAAACCCTACGCAATATTGGTGTATAAGATGAGTCGCTTTTCGAGATCGGGAGGTAATGCAATCGGATTAGTAAGCCGTCTTGTAGATGAATTAAAAGTGCATTTAATTGAAGTAAGTACTGGTCAAAACTCGACAACAGAAAGAGGAAAAGCTGCAATTTGGGAAAGCCTGTTTCATGCTTTTAAAGAAAACATGGAAAGAAAGGAAATTATTATTCCAAGCATGACGGCATTTGTAAAGGAAGGTAATTGGTTTTCAAAAGCACCGATTGGTTATGATCATTATGGCCCAAGAGTAAAAGATGGAAAATTTCTTAAGCAAAAACAAAAGATCGTTGTCAACGAAACAGGAAAGATTTTGCAGGAAGCGTGGCAATGGAAATTATCAGGCTTGTACAGTGATGTGCAAATTCTTGCCAAATTAAATACCAGGGGTGTTATATTAGATGCAAAAAAGATCAGTTCCATGTGGCGTAACCCATTTTATTGTGGAGTGAATAAAAATAAATTGGCAGGTGAACCTGTCAAAGGAAAATGGGAACCACTTATTTCCATCAACGACTTCATGAAAGTGCAGGAATTATTGGAAAAAAATCCTTCCGGTTACCAGCATAAAAAGGAAGTGGATGAAAGACCCCTGACAAGGTTATTGCGTTGTGATTCCTGTGATAGTTTCATGGTGGGCTATAGGAATAATCAAAAGAACCTCCATTATTACAGGTGCTTAAAATGTAATGGGGTTAGTCTTTCAGCTAAACCAAGACCAAAAACAAAAAAGAAAGATGCGGAGCAGTTGTTTATTGAATTGCTCCAGCGGTATCAGGTCTCAGATTCAATAAGACCTTTAATAGAGTTGCAACTAACAAAATTGTTTTACCATTACAACAGCAGTACTATGGAATCAGATAGACAAATAGAAAATCAATATTCGACGGTTCAGGAACAATTAAAACAACTAAAAATAAGGTACGGGATTGGGCAGATTGATAAAGAAACTTATGAGGTCACACTGGAGCATTTGAACGAAAAACTGCTCGAAATCAGCAAAGAATTGAACAACGGAAAAGTCAAAATATCTAACCTGGAAGAATTGCTTTCCAAATCATTAAAAAAGCTTGAAAACCTCAGTAAAATATGGGGGTCCAGCGATCTTGAACAAAAGCGTTCAATGCATAAAACACTGTTTCCTGAAGGGATTTTCTTTAATGCTCAAAAACACGAATATCTAACCAGGAAAACAAATCAGTTTATTGAGTTAGTAGCTTCTATTTCATCTTGTTATGAGGCAAATAAAAAAGGGAGTTTTCAAAATTTTATTGAAAACTCCCGTCCTGTACCGGAGAGCAGACTTGAACTGCCGACCTTCGGGTTATGAATCCGATGCTCTAACCAGCTGAGCTACCCCGGCATCCCGTTTTCGGGCTGCAAATATAGGCGATTTTGACTAAAGGGAGAGCGCTAATGGCTTAAAAGTTCTTGTAACCGCTGCAAAACCTTCTCTGCATTCGGAAGCATGGCCTGTTCCAATGCCACATTCATAGGCACAGCAGGCACATTCAGCGCACCCAATACTTCCACCGGTGCATCCAAATACTGAAAACAGGTTTTACTGATGCGCCCTGCCAGCGCTTCTGCAAAAGAGTTATTTTGCTGTTCTTCTGTAAGCACCAAACACTTGCCATGCTTTTTTACGGTTTCAAATACCAACGCTTCATCCAGCGGAAAAAGGCAGCGCAGGTCCACCACTTCCACCCGGCCGCTCAATGTTTTTGCAGCAGCTTTTGCCCAATACACCCCCATGCCATAAGTTATCACACAACAGCTTTCACCGTTTTTAATATGGTCTTCGCTGGCAGGTAAAACCAACCGCGCCTTACCCAATGGAATGATATAATCTGCATCGGGCTCTATTGTTTTGGCGTCTTCAGTGCCGGGCACTTTGCTCCAGTATAAACCTTTATGCTCCAGCATCACTACAGGATTAGGATCCAGGAAGGCCGCTTTCATCAATCCTTTCATATCAGCCGCATTGGAGGGATACACTACTTTAATGCCTTTAATAGTTAACAAAGTGGATTCCACCGAACCACTGTGATAGGGGCCACCACCACCATACGCACCAACAGGCACACGAATTACAGTTTGTACCGGAAATTTGCCGCAGCTTAAATAACAGCTCTTGCTCAACTCCGTTACTAATTGATTAAACCCCGGATAGATATAATCTGCAAATTGCACTTCCACTATGGGTTTCAAGCCAACAGCACTCATCCCTGCCGTACTGCCGATGATATACGCCTCCTGTATAGCGGTGTTGAATACACGATGATCGCCAAACTGTTCAGCCAGTGTGGCTGCTTCACGAAACACGCCTCCCAGCCTGCGGCCCACATCCTGCCCATACAATACAGCTTCAGGATATTGTTCCATAATCTCCCGTATGGCAAATAATCCTGCATCCACCATTAATATTTTTTCATTTCCTGCGGGGCAGCGTTCGCCTTTTTCAGTGGTTACCGGTGTGGGTGCAAAAACAAAATCGGTAATGGTGTAAGGGTCTGGCTCAGGAGCTGCGGTTGCTGCGGCAAAATCTTTTGCTACGTCTTCTGCTGCTGCTGAAGCTATGCGCTGCAGTTCCATTTCTGTAATACCCAAGTCGAGTAGCCGTTGCCGTAATTTTGGCCCCGGGTCGTCCGCTGCGTGTTTCGCCAGGTCTTCTTCGGTACGGTAAAATTCTTTTCTTACACCACTGGTATGATGGCCCAGCAAAGGTACTTTTGCGTGCACTAAAAAGGGGTGCCTTTCCCTGCGCACTTCCTCCACCACATTTTTCATCACTTCATAGCTTTGAAAAAAATCGCTGCCGTCAATACTGATGCGGCTGATATTACGCAAGCCTTTCACCATTTCACTGGCATTCGTGGTACGGGCTTCGTCTGCAGTAACGCTGATGCCCCAGTTATTATCCTGCACTAAATAGATAATGGGCAATTGATGCAACGCGGCAAACTGGAAAGCTTCACTCACTTCACCTTCTGTTACGGAGGCATCGCCTAATGAACAAATAACAACAGGACGATGGACAACAGACGACAGAAAAGAGTGTTGGTTGTTTGTCACCTGTTGTCCATCGTCCGCTATCCGTTCCCTGTATTTTATCCCCTGTGCCACACCTGTTGTGGGTATCGCCTGCATGCCGGTGGCACTGCTTTGATGAATGATGGTGGGCTTGTCATTGCCCCGGTAATTGGGGTGCGAATAATATTCCCTGCCGCCGGTAAAAATATCATTGCCTTTGGCAAGCAATTGCAACATTAATTGATAAGGCGTAAAACCCAGCCCCAGTAACATGCTTTCATCCCGGTAGTAAGGGCTTACATAATCGCACGGAAGCAGTTGAAACGCTGTGGCTAATTGAATGGCCTCATGCCCGCGTGAAGTGGAGTGCACATATTTACAAACAGGGCGGTTTTGTTCATAAGTCCCGGCCATTGTTTTGGCCGTGCACATCAGTTGATATGCTTTTAATAAGGTTTCTGTTGCAATCATTGCCCAAAAGTAAATGATTAATGGGGGAAAAAGATAAGGGGTTGTCTTTATCAGACAACCCCGCTTCAATGAATTATTACGATGCAGTTATTTTACTTCTACCGTAAGTAAATTATCTTTTTCAAGATATGCTTCCAGTACATCGCCTACTACACACTCTCCCACGCCGGCAGGTGTTCCGGTAAAGATCAGGTCGCCGATGTTGAGTGAAAAGTAATTGGATATATGTGCTATCAATGAATCGAAACTGAAAATCATATTGCCGGAATTACCTTCCTGCACTTTTTCTTTGTTTTTATAAAAAGAGAAGTTGATGTTTTTCCTGTTTAATGCAGGGGTAACATCAATGAATTTACCCACCGCAGCCGAGTTATCGAATGCTTTGGCTTTTTCCCAGGGTAAACCTTTTTTCTTCAGTTCATCCTGTATATCTCTTGCCGTAAAATCAATACCCACTGTTACCCCGTTGTAATAGTTAGCGGCATGCCTTTCCTGTATATATTTGCCATTTTTGCAAACACGCAGCACCAACTCACATTCATAATGCAATTCGTTGCTGAACTCGGGGTAATAAAAAGGCGTATGACTTTGCAGCAATGCGCTCTTCGGTTTCATAAATATTACCGGTTCGTCTGGTATGTCGTTGCCAAGCTCTTTGGCATGATCCGCATAATTGCGGCCTACACAAATTATTTTCATTTAGTGCTTTTTTAGAGGGGCCAGGTTTCAGGAGCGAATATATGCAAATAGCATATAAAAAACAACAATGTGTAACAATGACACCGGAAGGATTATTCTACCGAAATATTATTAAATGCATTCATGGCATTATTGATTCCATTTGCAATAAAACTTTCTATAATATCAACACAAAGAGCAATCTTTTTCAATACCAGCGGCTCTTCTGCCTTATTCCATTTTCCCAATACAAAATCGGCCTGCATTCCTTTCGGATAATTATTACCGATGCCAAAACGCAGTTTGGGATATTGATCGGTACCCAGCATTTCCTGTATACTTTTTAAGCCATTGTGCCCCCCCGCACTGCCTCCCGGCCGCAGCCGCACTTTTTCTATCGGCAATGCCACTTCATCTAAAATGGTAAGCGAATGGTCCAGGGCAATCTTTTCTTTATCTACCCAATACTTAACCGCTTTGCCGCTTAAATTCATATACGTGGTGGGGCAAATACAAACCACCTGCTTACCCCTGTACTTTATTTCTGCCACATAGGCCAACCGGCCGTTGATAAAATCGCCGCCGTGTTTTTTTACAAAGGCATGCACTACATCAAACCCTATATTGTGCCGGGTGTTGGCATATTCACTGCCGATATTGCCGAGGCCGGTGATGAGGAATTTAGACATGGTAAGTCGTGAATCGTGAGTCGTGAATTGCGAGTAATAAATCTTTAAAGTCTCTATGCTGCATTGGTGACTTTAATTTTCCTTTTGGTAAACAATCATTTTACTAAGCATTTGAAAAGTCTTTACCATTAAAACACCTGCTGCATCAATCTCTTCTTTTTTGAAATAACCGAGTTCAACTGCGATATCAAAAATAGTGTCAATTTCAATTAATGACCCCCTGGATATTTCAAAAAACCTTCTCCGTTCAATTGCGGATTTTCTTGAGCTTCCTTCTGCAATATTTAACTGCACGGAAAGCGCTGCACGCCTTAACTGCCGGGTCATATTAAACTTTTCATCCTGAGGCAGCAGTTTCGATATCTTATAGCACGACAAAACAAAATTTTTTCCAACAACAAACACATCAAGTTTGGTGTGAGCTAAATTTAAAAACATAGCGTTTATCAGGGGTTAGCATTATTTAAAAATCAATTTATTTGTAATAATAATTCACGATTCACGCTTCACGATTCACGCTTCACGATTCACGCTTCACGATTCACGCTTCACGATTCACGCTTCACGCTTCACGATTCACGATTCACGATTCACGATTCTCACACCAGTGTATCCAGAATCTGCTGCAATTCTGCTTCTGTTTTAATCAATACATCTCTTGCCTTGCTGCCCTGGTTCATACCCACTACACCGGCGGCTTCTAATTGGTCCATCAATCTTCCGGCACGGTTATAACCCAGTTTCATCCGGCGTTGCAACAATGATGTACTGCCTACCTGGCTGGCCACAATCAATCGTGCAGCATCTTCAAATAGTGAATCCCTGTCGGTAAGATCTGTGCCTTTGGATTCCAGTTCTTTTTCATCTACGTATTCCGGCAGCAGGAAGGCCTGCGGATAACCGCGTTGGTCGCCGATAAATTCAACAATCCTGTCCACCTCAGGCGTATCTACAAATGCACATTGCAAACGCACCAGCTCTCCATTATAACTGATGAGCATATCGCCTTTACCAATCAATTGCTCAGCGCCGCCGGCATCTAAAATGGTACGGCTGTCTATCTTGCTGCTCACTTTAAATGCAATACGTGCAGGAAAGTTGGCCTTAATGGTACCGGTAATAATATTTACTGATGGTCTTTGTGTGGCAATAATCAAATGAATACCCACCGCACGGGCCAGCTGTGCCAAACGGGCAATCGGCATTTCCACTTCTTTACCTGCCGTCATAATCAGGTCAGCAAACTCATCCACCACCAGCACTATAAAAGGTAAAAACTGGTGCCCTTTTTCAGGGTTCAGTTTTCGTGCAGCAAATTTTTCATTGTATTCCCTGATGTTGCGGCAACCGGCTTCTTTCAGTAAATCGTAACGGTTATCCATTTCAATGCACAACGCATTAAGGGTATGCACTACTTTTTTAGTATCGGTAATGATGGCATCTTCCTCGCCGGGCAATTTAGCCAGGAAATGTTTTTCAATCATCTTATAAATACTCAGCTCCACTTTCTTCGGATCCACCAATACAAACTTCAGTTGCGAAGGATGTTTTTTATATAACAATGATACCAGTATTGCATTCAGCCCAACGGATTTACCCTGTCCCGTTGCACCCGCCATCAACAGGTGCGGCATACTGGTAAGGTCTACAATAAAATTTTCATTATCAATTTTTTTGCCGATGCCGATGGGTAATGAAAAATTATTTTTCTGAAATTTTTCTGATGATAATAACGTACGCATACTTACCACCGATTTCTTGGCATTCGGCACTTCAATACCGATGGTGCCTTTACCGGGTATCGGCGCAATAATGCGAATACCCAATGCCGCAAGGCTTAACGCAATGTCATCTTCAAGGTTTTTGATTCTTGATATGCGCACACCGGCGGCAGGGATAATTTCATACAACGTTACTGTTGGCCCCACGGTTGCAGAAATGCGCTGTATCTGTATATCGTAGTTTTTAAGTGTATTGATGATCTGGTTTTTATTATTCTCCAGTTCATTATTATCCTGTACAATTTTATCACTGCCATGGTTTTCCAGCAGGTCGAGCGTGGGATATTTATAATCCCGCAGGTCCAGCACCGGATCGTAAGGTTTTGTTTGCTGCAGTTTGGGATGCACTGCTACAGCAGCTTCTGCTTCTTCCGCTTTTTCAGGTGTGGTTTTTATTTCCAGTTCTATAGGGTCGGCCGGTACAATAATTTTTGGTTTGGGTGCAATAGCTGCGGGCTTTACTTCTTCCACGTACACTTCAGGTTCTTCATCTTCTGTTTCCTCCTCATCATCTTCATCATCGTCATTAAGCGTTTCTTCTTTTTCCACTAATTGCAGGTCGTGCACAATGGCATTGTTTGCAGGCGGTGGCGTTACCAGCACAGCCTGGTCGCCTTTCAAACTGTTATTTTTATTTGCTGATGGAATTATGTTTTTGCCTGTTGTCGAATCAGTAACAGCATCAACAGGTAATTCAACCGGTGCTGCCACCTGTTCCTCCTCTGCTATTGTTTCCGTTTCCTGCCCTGTTATTTTACGTACAGATGGTAAACTGAATACGGGGTTAAACCGCCAGATAATATAGGACAATACGGCTACTGCCAGTATACCGATGGTTCCAATTTGCCCAACAGTAGTATACATCCAGTCCCTTACCATATCACCGGCTGCGCCGCCCCAGGGAAAACCTTCTTTCACAAAAACTTTCGATATTACTGCAGCCGCCACGCTCAATACCGGCAGCCCCACCACCAGGTATTTGATATTCCTGGCAACAGAAAAAACTTTTTTTCCAAAAAATAAATTCACGCCCAATACAAAAAACAGGGTGCAGAATAAATAGCTTGCTATACCAAAACCCCTGCGGACAAAAATTTCTGAAATGAATGCGCCAAAAGTACCCAGCAGGTTTTGTACTTTAATATCGTTGGCCAGCAACATGCGGTAGCTGAACTTATCCTGGTCTTCTGCCCATGTAAATAAATAAGAAGTAAAGGCGGTGAATAACAAAACAGCGATGAGCAATAAAATACTGCCGGTGATTTTATGGGTACGTTCGTCCTGCAGCAGTTGCTTTACCTCAACTGTTTCTTCCTTCTCCTGCTTCAGTTGTTCAGGTTTTGCAGCTTTTGATTTAACTGATTTAGATTTGGTTGCCATTGATAACAAAGATAAAGAAATCCATTACTGCAAGCACCGTACCATAACCGTAAACCGTTATTTATATTAAAAAAAATTGTAGGTTTGAAAACAAACTACCCGTCGTTGAAAAAACTATTCCTTATCATTTGCTCAGCATTGTTATGCTGTGATGCATCCGCCCAGTTGCTGCCCGACAGCAATTATGTGGATATTGCATCTGTACCCGATGCGGTGATGGTAGCCAATAAAACCTGGGTTTTTATCGACAGTAATGACGTGTCTGCTACCAATACTGTACTGCAGCAGCACTTTGTACCCTATAAAACATTCCCGTATAAAAAACTGATCCGGCCCAAACTGGTATCCAAACTTTTTTATTTGCAGATTGGCCTAATCAACAGCAGCAACTTTTCAGATTCTGTATACGTGTTTCCCGGTTCAATGTTCGATAATATACTGGTATATTCCGTTGTAAACGGCAACCAATTGGTGTATGAAGGCGATGGCAGCAAATCTGGCTATTACCGGCAAGCTTTGGCCCCCCATGAAAAAAAACTTATTCTCATCAAACTCGATTTATGCCGGCACAACTTTAACTACATCAGGCCGCAGATTATCAGGAGTAATTATCTTGAAACCTATATCTCCATTTACCGCAACAGTATCACCAATATCAGGTATGTGGGTTTCTTACTCAGCGGCATGCTGTTTTTGATGATTTTGTTTGTGGCGGTAAATTACATTCTCACCCGCAAAAAGGAATTTTTATATTACCTCGGTTATTCGTTGTTTACTTTCCTGCTCATATTCCTCTATGCCTTCACCGCCGGAACATGGGGCAGTTTTGCCAGTTTTCATAATGGCTATTTCGATGTGTTTTTGCTGATACTGAGTACTGTGTTTTACCTCGCGTTCTGCCGTCATTTCCTGAATACAAAGGTGAATTATAAAATACTGGACCAGGTTTTTAAAGTGGAAGAATGGTTTTTATTGCTGTTATTATTTGCCTTTACTTTCATTCATTATTTTACTGAATGGTACGTAGTGGAAAGCTTTTTGGAAAACCTGATGAAAGTTTTTGTGCTGGTGATGGGTATTGTGTTTATCGTTATTGCCTTTAAACAAAAAGACAGGCTGATTGTTTACCTGGCCCTGGGCAGTGCTTTTGCCATTTTCTTCAGCAGTATTTCCCTCGCTTTGATTTTATTAAATGTAATTCCAAAGAGCATTTTCCTGCATGCCTTATTTTATCATGATATTGGTCTTGTATTTGCCCTGGCATTTTTCCTTCTGGGATTAACTTATAAAAACCGGCGTGAACTGGTGGAAAACATCCAGGAACAGGAAGCCATGAAACTGGATATAGAAAAAAAGGATTTCGAAAAACAATTAGCCATCATCAAAGCACAACAGGAAGAAAGAAACCGCATCAGCGCAGACATGCACGACGACCTTGGTGCCGGTATGACCACCATACGCCTGTACAGCGAGCTGGCGAAAAGCCGTATTGGCGATAAAAACATTCCTGAAATTGAAAAAATATCTTCCTCTGCCAATGAGTTGCTGAATAAGATGAACGCCATCATCTGGAGTATGAGCAGCAGCAACGATTCTTTGCATAATATGATTGCCTACATCCGCAGTTATTCGCTGGAATATTTTGAAAATTCAGGCATCAATTGCCGCATCACCATCCCGGAAAACTTACCCAATATTGTGGTGAGTGGGGAAATAAGAAGAAATGTTTTTTTAGTGGTGAAAGAAGCACTGAATAATATCCTCAAACATTCCGGCGCCACAGAAGTTACCATTACCCTGGAAAGAGTGACAGATGGACTTAAACTCTTTATTCATGACAATGGCAGGGGTATTGATTTTGAAAAACTGCGGCAGTTTGGCAATGGATTGAAGAATATGAAAAAGCGCATGGATGATATCAACGTCCGTTTCTCTATACAAAATCAAAATGGCACGCTTATTACACTGCACCGTGTAGTGGAAAATTTTAATGCTTTTTCATAACACCTGCAGCCAGCAATAACCAGCCGCATATAAAACACAGCCCGCCCAATGGAGTAACCGGCCCAGCCCAGCGTTGTGTGGCATCGGCACATAATACGTACAATGAGCCCGAAAAGAAAACCATACCCAGCATAAATAAGTTACCCGACCATTTCAATAACCCATTGGGGAAGTCTTTATACAAAATGCCGGCAGCAAGTAACGCCAGTGCATGGTACATCTGGTAACGCACCGCCGTTTCAAAAGTTTGCAGGGCTGCCGGCTCCAGTTTTTCTTTTAAATAATGAGCGCCGAAGGCGCCAAGGATAACAGCCAGTGCACCCAATAACGCACCTGCTGCAATAAATTTTTTATTCATGTTGATGTGTCAATAAGTAAAGAATGGTTTGGGTTGAAAGTTCGTTTGTTGCAAAGGTAAACCTGGCTTTACTGTAAACAGGCAGCCGCTCTTCCAGTTTCTGCTCAATAAACTTTTGTAAACTTTCCGGTGTGTGGTGATGCAGCAATGGCCGCTTTTGCTGTTCGGCAATCACCCGTTCAAATATCTCTTCCGGTGTGGCGGAAAGGTATACGGTTATACCATGTGCATTCATCCATGCCATATTATTATTAAAACAGGGCGTGCCGCCACCGCAGGCAATGATGATGTTTTCCTGTTGCACCAGTTGCTGCAATGTTTCCGTTTCTTTGGCCCTGAAATAAGCTTCCCCATTTTGTTCAAAGATGGCTGCGACAGATTTGTTTTCTGCCGTTTCAATCACTTCATCCAGGTCTGCAAAAGGCAGGCCCGATGTTGCGGCCCATTGCCTGCCCCAATAGGTTTTACCTGCGCCCATAAATCCAATCAAAAATAGCTTCATATAAATGTACCCTGTACAATTTTTCTTTGCACGAAAATACAGCGGTTTAAAACATCTTGATTAAGGAAAACAAAGCCGTACAGTTAATGTGAGGATTAATGCTTGGGTTTATAAATATCGTTGGGCGTGGGTGTGGTGGATGAATTGGTGGTATTGGTGGACGATGACGGGCGGTAAGTATCTTTCTTTTTAAAGTCGCCGCGTTTCCAGGCCTTAATAAATTCTGCCCAGGCAAAAGGGTTAAAAATATTTTGTGGAGGCGCCTGGCCTGCATAATATGCTTTATTGCTGATCTGGCGCAGGTATTGTGCACTGGCTTCACGGCCATCTACCGGCATATTGGCAAGGAGTAACCTGCGTGTGGCCACATCGGTATTTTTTCTTGCAATGGCAATATCATCATCCGCAACAGGGTTATTCAAAAAGTCCCGTTCAAACTGTTCCCTTGTTGGCCTGGCTTTAATAATGGTTGCAGGCAGGTACACCGTATCATTCACCATTAATTGAATCACACTTTGCTGGTTGCCTTCAAGGCTTTTGGATATTGAAATGGTTTTAGGTTTATATCCCACACTGCTGAATTCAATCTCATCGCCTTTTAAAACCACAATGCTGAATACGCCTTTATCGTTGGTAACCGTACCCCTGTTCTGCCCTTTTACCACCACGCTCACACTCTCCAGTCCTTTTAAGCTATCGGCAGTCATCACCAAACCATAAAGCTGCACTACAGAATCTTTGAATGATTCAAACTGTGCTTTGGTTTGTACGGGCTTTAAAAATAAACAGGCAAAAAGTATGGGTAAAAATTGGCGCATCTATGGTTTTTAAAATATGGTAATGTTGTTTTGGAATGATCTATTTTCAGCAACAGGCTGTGTCTTTTCTCAAAATTAACAACATTCCTTAATTAATAAACAAAGTAAAGGCTTCAGGGATTAATTTTGCACCACAACACATCTTTTAACAATTAATTGAGTGCGCTGCAGTGCCGTTAAAACGGCTGGCTTACCAGGCCATTAAAACTGCCGCCGCTGCCTGAAGTATTTATGACACAGGAAGATATATTGAAAGCCCTGAGCAACGTGCAGGAGCCGGATTTGGGCAAAGACCTTGTTACCTTAAATATGGTGAAAGATATTACTATTGACGGCAACAATGTTGCCTTCACCATCGTACTCACCACACCTGCATGCCCCATGAAAGACATGATGCGTACGGCCAGTGAAAATGCGGTGAAACTGCTGGTTAATAAACAGGCAGTGGTTACGGTAAACTTTACTTCCAACACCAGCAGTAACCGGCAGGATGCCAAAACCGTTTTACAGGGGGTAAAAAATATTATTGCCGTTGTAAGTGGTAAAGGCGGTGTGGGCAAAAGTACTGTAAGCGCCAACCTTGCGCTGGCTTTAGCGGCAGGTGGTGCTAAAGTGGGTTTAATGGATGCAGACATTTACGGGCCCAGCCAGCACATTATGTTTGGCATACGTGGTGAAAGGCCGATGATGAAAGATGACGGCACCGGCAAAGGCATGATTGTACCTATTGAACGCTACGGAATAAAAGTTATGAGCATTGGATTATTGATTGATGAAAAACAAGCGGTGATCTGGCGCGGGCCAATGGTGAGCAGTGCCATCCGCCAGTTTGTAAGTGATGTAGACTGGGGCGAACTGGATTATTTGGTAATTGATATGCCACCCGGCACCGGCGATATTCATTTAACGGTTGTACAAACCATTCCTGTTACCGGCGTAATTGTTGTAACCACACCGCAATTAGTAGCGCTGGCCGATGCTAAAAAAGGTGTCGCCATGTTCAGCCAGGCGCAACTAAAAGTTCCTGTTATTGGTTTGGTGGAAAATATGAGCTACTTCACTCCTGCTGAACTGCCCGATAACAAATATTTTATTTTTGGTAAAGACGGTGGTAAAAACTTAGCCGATGAATTTGACCTGGAACTGCTGGGGCAAATTCCGCTGGTGCAAAGTATTCGTGAAGGCGGGGATTTGGGGGTACCCGTAATGGTGAGTGACGATGCTGTAAGCCGCAAAGCTTTTGAAGGGTTTGCAGGCAATGCAGTAAGGGCCATCGCCAAACGCAATGCTAACCTTGCACCCACACAGGTGCAGGAAGTGGTGTAATTGCATTGAACATTCAACATTATTATACAGGTGATGAAAAAACTATTGCTACTGACCGCTGTTATTACAGCGATGGCTTCGTGCAATTCATCGCAACATCAAGCCAATATGACTTTGCCTGCATTTGATAAAGAAGGGCACCGCGGCTGCCGCGGCCTGATGCCGGAAAATACCATTCCTGCCATGCTCAAAGCACTTGACCTGGGCGTTACCACACTGGAAATGGATATTTGCTTTAGTAAAGACAAAAAAGCACTGCTTTCCCACGAACCTTTTTTTAACCACGAAATTACCACCACGCCCGACGGCAGTTTTATTGAAGAAAAAGACGAGAAGAACTATAAACTGTTTGAACTGAACTACAGCGATATTACCCATTTTGATGTGGGCATGAAGCCGCATCCGCGTTTTCCGCAGCAGCAAAAACTGAAAGCAGTAAAACCTTTGCTGGCAGATGTATTTGATGCCGTTTCCCATTACATGAAACAACACAAGCGGCCTTTTCCTTTTTTTAATATCGAAACCAAAACCAACGCTGCTACTGATAACACTTTTCACCCGGCACCTGCAGAGTTTGTTGAGTTATTGATGCAGGTGATCAAAGCAAAAAAAATGGAGCGTTATGTGATCATTCAGTCATTCGATTTCAGAACACTGCAATACCTGCACCTGCATTATCCTGCAATGAAAACAGCCATGCTGATTGAAGATTATGATAAGCGTTCATTAAAAGAACAACTGGATGCACTGGGTTTTCTGCCTACGATTTACAGTCCCGAACAATCATTGGTTACCGCTGAATTAATTACTGCATGCCATCAGCAAAATATTAAAGTCATTCCCTGGACGGTAGATGATAAAAAAGATATTGACCATTTAAAAACAATGGGGGTGGATGGTATCATTTCCGATTATCCTAACCTCTTCAATGAATAATAAAACAAGGGATATAGTTTTTAAAATCTTTGCTGCATTATCCGTTGTGGTTTTACTGTATCATGTTGCAGGAACGGTACAAACTATTGATGATTCACCGGCATGGCACCATGTAATCTTTGTAGGGGTAAGTACGGTTTGTATTTACGGTTTATTGAAAAGACCGAAGTGGTTTATATGGTTTTTTGGCGCACTAACCGTACAGCAATTATACAGCCATGGCAGCCATGCTTTGCAATTATTAAAGGAGTATAAAATAAATACTGTTGATCTTGCAGTGGCATTACTGCTTCCCCTGGTATTTGTTTTACTGCTGGTTGACCGCCGGGCTACAAAGTAATTCCCAGCCACTCCTGTGCATTACGGAATAATAATTTTTCTTTTAGTTCTTTTTCAGCAATAGCCATTTCCACCAGTTTCCCGGGATGGTGCTCACCTAACGGAAAAGGATAGTCGCTTCCTAAACAAATTTTATCTTTCCCCATCACGTCAATAATGAAATGCAGCGCTTTTTCATCATGCACCAAACTGTCTATCCAGAATTTACCAAGATAATCCCTTGGGTTAACGGTATTATCAACGGCCACTAAATCTGGCCGCACAGCAAAGCCATGTTCTATTCTGCCAATCGTTAATGGAAAGCTGCCGCCGCCATGTGCAAAAGCCAGCCGCAGTTGGGGAAACTGTTCCATCACCCCACCAAAGATCATGGAGCAAATGGCACGTGAAGTTTCAGCCGGCATGCCTACCAGCCAGGGCAGCCAGTAACGCTGCATCTGTTGTTCACCCATCATCTCCCACGGATGAATGAAGATGGCGCAGCCCAGCTCTGCTGCACGTTGATAAAAAGGAAAGAATGTTTTATCCGATAAATTCAGTCCATTGATATTACTGCCAATTTCCAATCCGGGCATGTTGAGTTCAGTAACACAGCGTTCCATTTCTTTAATGGCTAAATCCACATCCTGCAATGGCACTGTGCCAATACCAATAAAACGCTTTGGATGTTGGGCAACAGTTTCAGCAATATGATCATTAAAAAAACGGGCCGTTTCCCAACCATCATTGGGCTTTGCCCAGTAATTAAATAAAACAGGAATGGTGGATAGCACCTGTATGGTAACATCTGTATCATCCATTTCTTTCAATCTTACAGCCACATCAAAACAATTGTTGTCCACTTCACGAAACAGGGTATCACCTTTCATCATGCAGGCTTTACAGTTGCGGTGCTCCAGGTGAATAAATTCGCCGTACCCGAATTTTTTTACCCAGTTGGGCATGGTATCGGGCATGATATGGGTGTGAATATCGATCTTCATGATTTGAAATAAAACCTGGTATTATCCTTTGCGTACCGGTGGCGCCATTACACTGCCACACTTACTGCAGGTGCGTTTGTGTTCATCATTATAAAAACGTTCCATGATGGGCGGCAACTGTTTAACAATATCAGTCACCAGCTCGTATTCTTCATATAATTTATTGCCGCAGTTTTCGCAGTACCATAAAAAACCATCTTTCTCTTCTTCTCTTATTTTTTCTATTACCAGTCCTACTGTGTTGGGTCCACGTTGTGGCGAGTGCGGCGTTTTGGGTGGTAATAAAAACATGTCGCCTTCATTAATGGGAATATCTTTGGGTATGCCATCGTCTATAATCTTCAGCACAATATTGCCTTCCACCTGGTAATACAGTTCTTCGCTTTCATTAAAGTGATAATCTTTGCGTGCATTGGGCCCGCCCACCACCATCACAATAAAATTCTCGGCATCTTTATATACACATTGATTGCCCACTGGTGGCTTCAGCAGATCGCGGTGTTCATCGATCCACTTTTTTAAATTGAATGGTGCTGAAACTGGCATAGCATGTTGTTTTTATGATTTGCAATTGACGGCAATAATTAATTGAATTACGCATTGAACTCAAAAAATTATCTCAACAATTTTGATTACTTTGGAGCATGAATTTAACCATTCCATACCAACTGGAAAATTTTATTGGCGGCAATTTTACCGCACCACTCAGCGGTATGTTTTTAAACAATGTGAATCCCGCTACGGGTGAAGTGTATGGACAAATTCCCAACAGCAATGATAAAGATGTGGAACAGGCAGTTGCAGCGGCACAAAAAGCATTTCCTGCCTGGAGTGTAACACCAGCTGAAAAACGTTTTACTATTTTAAATTCCATTGCTGATTTGATTGATACACATTTGAACGAACTGGCCGAAGCAGAAACGATTGATAATGGCAAACCCTTATGGCTAAGTAAAGTGATGGATATGCCGAGGGCATCCTCCAACTTTCGCTTTTTTGCAACAGGGCTGATGCATTTTGCAACTGATAGCCATGCAATGGAAGATACGGCTATCAATTATACTTTACGGCAACCCATTGGCGTAGTGGGCTGCATTTCTCCCTGGAACCTGCCTTTATACTTATTTACCTGGAAGATTGCGCCTGCATTGGCAGCGGGCAATTGCGTAATTGCAAAACCCAGCGAAGTAACACCGGTAACGGCATTTTTATTGGCTAAAATTTGTAAAGAAGCAGGCCTGCCCGATGGGGTATTGAATATTGTACATGGCGATGGGCCAAATTGCGGCGAAGCGATAGTAAAACATCCGGGCATTAAAGCCATTTCATTTACCGGCAGCACAAGGGCTGGTGCACAAATAGCCAGCGTTGCAGCACCAATGTTTAAAAAATTATCATTGGAATTGGGCGGAAAAAATCCAGCCATTATTTTTTCAGATTGTAACTGGGAATTAATGCTGAAAGAAACCATCCGTTCATCTTTTACCAACCAGGGACAAATTTGTTTATGCACCAGCAGGTTGTTGATTGAAAGAACGATTTACGATAAATTCAAAACGGCATTTGCAGAAAAAGTGCAGCAGCTAACCGTCGGTGATCCCATGAATGATAACAACAGGCAGGGCGCCATTGTAAGTAAAGTGCATTTTGAAAAAATTATGCGCTGTATTGAAACGGCAAAACAGGAAGGCGGTACTATTCTATGTGGTGGCACGGCTATTACATTAACAGGAAAAAATGCCAATGGATATTTTATTACGCCCACTGTGATAGAAAACCTTGGCCCTGCAACACAAACCAACCAGGAAGAAATTTTTGGCCCTGTAGTAACCCTACAACCATTCGATACTGTTGAAGAAGCCCTGCAATTAGCCAATGCTACGCAATATGGTCTTGCCACCACTATCTGGACACAGGATATCAACAAAGCGCATACCATTTCAGCACAAGTGCAATCGGGCATTATTTGGGTGAACTGCTGGTTGGTAAGAGATTTACGCACTCCTTTCGGTGGCGTAAAAAACAGTGGTGTGGGTAGAGAAGGTGGATGGGAAGCCCTGCGCTTTTTTACTGAGCCTAAAAATATTTGTATTGCTTTGGCCTGAATTTATCTATGGCCNNGGCCATAGATAAATTCAGGCCAAAAACCAGATAAAACATAAATGAACAACATTACAAATACACCAAATGCAGCTAAACCCTTAGGTGCCTATCCACATGCAAGGCGTGTGGGCAACCTGCTTTTCCTTTCGGGTATTGGAAGCCGTAATGCAGCAGACAATACGATACCCGGTTTACAACAGGATGCGGAAGGAAACATTCTTCAATATGATATTGAAGCAGAGTGCCGCCAGTGTTTTGCCAATGTGAAAGCAGTTCTGGAAGCCAGCGGCAGCAGTTGGGATAAGATTGTTGATGTAACCGTTTTTCTAACCAATATGAAAAAAGATTTTCCGCTGTACAATAAAATCTATGGTGAATATTTCAGCAGTGTACAGGCATGCCGCACCACTGTTGAAGTAAAAAGTTTGCCCACACCAATTGCGATTGAATTAAAAGTGATCGCAACAATAGATTGAATTGCCCCAGCCTGAAGGCTGGGGATTGGGAATTAAAAATAAATGCAGGGACTTTAGCCCAAAATATATTTATGCAATTTGAGAATACATTAGCTTTTGCTAAAACACTTGATGAACAGGATGCATTAAAACATTTCAGGGAACAATTCTATATTCCCATCATCAATGGTAAAGAAAGTATTTATTTCACCGGCAACTCTTTAGGTTTACAACCCAAAACCACGCAAGATTATGTTTTGAATGAACTGGAAGACTGGGCCAATTACGGAGTGGAAGGACATTTTCATGCACGTAATCCCTGGATGCCCTACCATGAAATTTTTCCGCAGCAATTGTCAAAAATACTCGGCACGTTGCCTGAGGAAGTAGTGGTGATGAACCAGCTTACGGTAAACCTGCACTTGTTGATGGTGAGTTTTTATCGCCCCACGCCACAGCGGTATAAAATTATTTGTGAGGCCAAAGCATTTCCTTCTGATCAATATGCCATGGAATCGCAGGTACAATATCATGGCTTTGCGTATGAAGATGCGGTGATAGAAATTGAACCGCGTGAAGGCGAACACACTTTGCGTACTGAAGATATTATCAACACCATCAAACAACATCGCGATAGCGTGGCACTCGTTTTATTTGGTGGCGTAAATTATTACACCGGACAATTCTTTAACCTAAAACAAATTACTGCCGCAGCACACGAAGCCGGCGCTTATGCCTGTTTTGATTTAGCGCATGCAGCAGGGAATATTCCATTACAGTTACACAACTGGCAGGTGGATTGCGCCACCTGGTGCAGTTATAAATATTTAAACAGCGGGCCGGGCGGTGTATCGGGTGTATTCATTCATCAAAAACATATTGCTGATGCGTCTATTCCACGCTTTGCCGGTTGGTGGGGCTATACCAAAGCCACCCGTTTTAAAATGGAAAAAGGCTTTGAACCCATTCCCACCGCAGAAGGCTGGCAACTGAGCAATGCGCCGATTCTTTCCATGGCAGCGCATAAAGCATCGCTGGACATTTTTGATGCCGCAGGCATGGAACTTCTTTTTACCAAAGCAACACTGCTCAGTAATTATTTATTGTTTGTGCTGGATGATATCAATGCAAATGCAAAAGAAAAAGTTATTGAAGTTATTACTCCAAGAATGGATGCCGACAAAGGTTGCCAGATAAGTATATTGATGCTGCAAAAAGGTAAAGCTGTATTTGAAGCGTTATTACAAAACGGTGTACTCTCCGACTGGCGTGAACCCAATGTAATACGTGTGGCACCGGTTCCTTTGTACAATACGTTTACTGACATTTATACTTTTGGACAAATTATTAAAGACATCATCAATCAATAATGATGGAGAAAAAAGAAACAGTTATCATCGGCGCAGGATTAGTTGGTTCATTACTGTCTATTTATTTAAGCAGGCGTGGACATAAAGTGCAGTTATTCGAACGCAGGCCGGATATGCGTAAAGAAAGCATGAGTGCTGGCCGTTCTATTAACCTGGCATTAAGCGATCGTGGCATTAAAGCGTTGGAAGAAGTGGGTATTATGGATGACATCAAACCCATTGCCATTCCCATGCATGGCCGTTATATCCATAATGCAGATGGCTCAACAGCCTTTCAACCTTATGGTGCAGAAGGGCAATACATCAATTCTGTTTCCAGAGGTGAACTGAATAAAAAACTAATGAGCCTTGCAGAACAAAATGGTGTAACAATTTCGTTTAACCATAAATGTGAGCATATTGACTTTGCTGCACAAAAAATCACATTCCAGGATACAGCAACTCATCAACAAAAAGAAATTACTTATCAACTGGCGTTTGGCAGCGACGGCGCTTATTCTGCCGCACGGTTAACGCACCAACTGCAGCACGACCGTTTTCAATACCAGCAATACTATATTGATTTTGGTTATAAAGAATTAACCATTCCGCCCGGATCAAACAATTCTTTTTTACTGGAGAAAAATGCGCTGCACATTTGGCCCCGCGGCAATTATATGCTGATTGCATTGCCCAATATTGACGGCAGCTTCACCTGTACTTTATTTTTTCCTTTTGATGGTGAGCCATCTTTCAGCACACTCAATACCAAAGAAAAAGTGCAGGACTTTTTTGCTGCCACCTTTGCTGATGCGGCGGCAGTAATGCCCACCTTAACGGAAGATTTTTTCAGCAATCCCACTTCTTCTTTAGTAACCATTCGTTGTTATCCCTGGGTACGTGATGATCACTTTGCATTAATTGGAGATGCAGCGCATGGCGTTGTTCCCTTTTTTGGCCAGGGCATGAATTGTGGCTTTGAAGATTGCCGCATTTTAAACGGGTTGATTGATGAACATCAAAACAACTGGGTAAATATTTTAGCCGCTTACCAGCAGCAAAGAAAACCAGATGCCGATGCGATTGCAGAAATGGCGCTGAATAATTTTATTGAAATGCGGGATAAAGTGGCCGACCCCAAATTTTTATTGCAGAAGAAAATTGAAGCTGCTTTCAGTAAAAAATACCCCGGTAAATGGATCCCTGCTTACACTCAGGTAACGTTCAGCCCGCAGATAAGATACAGTGATGCATTAAAGAACAGCATTAAACAAGAGGCTATTATGCAAAAAATAATGGCATCAGAAAACATTGAACAAACCTGGCAAAGTACTGCAATTGAACAAATGATATTAGACCTTATTGCTCCGCAGTAAAAAATTGTACATTTATTTTCTGAACAATTATTAGACAGCCATGTATTCATTTCCTTATTACACTGAACCCGATCACCAAAAAGTGATTGCATTTATGAAGCAACATGCTTTTGCCATGATCACCGGGATTGGTAACAATGGCCCTGTTGCCACACAAGTTCCGGTTACCATTATTGAACAGGGCGGGCAATTATTTTTAGAAGGCCATATTATGAGAAAAACAGATCATCAATTGGCCTTTGAAAAAAATAATCAGGTGCTGGTAATGTTTACCGGCCCGCATTGTTATGTAAATGCCAATTGGTATACAAACCCGTCTATCGGCTCCACCTGGAATTACATGACTGTTCAGGCAAAAGGGATAATTCACTTTCTTGATGAAGCAAACACCCGGCTTGCCGTAAAAGCATTAAGCGATACGTATACAGGCACCGGTTCTGCTGCTTCATTTGATCAGCTTTCAACTGAATATATTGATCACATGGTAAAAGCCATCGTTGGCTTCAGGATTGAGGTGCAAAGCATTGAAAATACTTTTAAATTAAGCCAGAACAGGGATATCGCTTCTCAAAAAAATATTATCAAAGAACTGCGGAAAAGAGGCGATGCACAATCTATAGCTGTAGCACATGAAATGGAGTTACGATTGACTGAATAAAATCATCAGCCTATTTTTTTACCTTTACATTATGACAAGAAAACAACTCGTTGATCATATTCAGCAGAAAAAATCTTATCTCACCGTTGGTTTAGATACGGACATTACTAAAATACCCAAACACCTTCGGTCGCATCCCAACGCAGTTTTTGAATTTAATAAAGCTATTATTGATGCGACAAAAGATCTGTGTGTGAGTTATAAAATCAACACCGCATTTTATGAAGCACAGGGACTGAAAGGCTGGCAGGCAATGGAAGAAACGGTGCAATATATTCCCAAAGAACATTTTAAAATTGCCGATGCCAAGCGTGGAGATATTGGCAACACATCTTCTCAATATGCCAAAGCATTTTTTGAAGCGCTTCCATTTGATGCCATCACTGTTGCACCATATATGGGCGAAGACAGTGTGAAGCCTTTCCTGGAATACGAAAATAAATGGACCATTGTTTTAGGTTTAACCAGCAACAGCGGCAGTAAAGATTTTGAGCAGCAAAAACTGGGGGATGATTTTTTATATGAGCAGGTTCTAAAAAAAGTAAGTACCTGGGGCAATCCATCGAACCTGATGTTTGTGGTGGGTGCTACTAAAGCCAGCGACCTGCAGCACATCCGCACTATTATCCCCCATCATTTTTTATTGGTGCCGGGTGTGGGTTTCCAGGGTGGCAGCCTGGAGGAAGTGAGCCAATATGGAATGAATAAAGATTGTGGTTTGCTGGTGAATGCAAGCCGTGCCATCATTTTTGCCAGCGAAAAAGAAGATTTTGCTGCGGAAGCAAGAGCCATTGCGTTGCAGTACCAGCAGGAAATGAGTCAGTATCTTTCAGCTATTACGCTTTAATTATTTATATCATCAAAAAAATCTTGTATGAAATTTCTTGTTTTCATTGCAGCCTGTGTACTGAGTATGCAGGTGCATGCACAAAATCATGTTCCTTCTTCAAAAGACATTATGAACAGGGCGTTTGAACAGGCCAAAAGAGAAAATAAAAAAGTGATTCTTATTTTTCATGCCAGCTGGTGCGGCTGGTGTAAAAAAATGGATGCATCAATGCAGGATGCAGCCTGTAAGAAATTTTTTGATGACCATTATGTCACTATACATTTAACTGTTGAAGAAAGTAAGGACAAGAAAGATCAGGAAAATCCCGGTGCAGAAGAATTAAAAAGCAGTTATCATGCTAAAGAAGCAGGCTTACCATTTTGGGTAGTGCTGGATGCTGATGGCAATTTACTGGCAGACAGTTTTATTCGTAAAGAAGGTGTTGGTGCAAATCAAGCCGGAGATAATATTGGTTGCCCCGCAAGCGATGATGAAGTGGCTGCCTTCATTAAAATTCTGAAGAAGACTTCAACATTACAACAAAATGAACTGGATACAATTGCGAAACGTTTTAAAGAAAATAAACCTGCGCCACAGCAGCATTAAAAAATATCCAAATTAATTCATCAAATGCCCGGCGAGATTTTGCCGGGCTTTTTTTTCAGATGATGCGGTTGATTTTTCCTGAAGCAATTACAACATCCAGCACCTTTTGAACAGCTGCCGGGTTTTTTGTACCGATCAACAACAATTTGCCATTTTTAAACCGCAATTGCAGCCCTGCTTTACCCGATTCATTGGTATTTAACAATCTTCCTGATGCAGCTGAACCAGAACGTATTCCCCAACCACCAAATTCTTTAAAAGATTGGTAATCCCGCAGGTAAGCATCGGTTAATTGTTCCCATTCTATTACACGTGGTTTGATCTGAAATGGAAAATACCGGTATTGAATACCCGATAAATTAAATGTAGTTTGCAGCCTGATGGAACTAACAAAAAGAAACAGCAGCATAAGGAATGTTTCCGCTGCAACCAATACCCAGGTTGGAGCTGGCCTGCTCCCCACAGGTTTGCCCATGACCAGTTGCATGGTAATGATGTATAAAAAAAATCCGTTCAATATAATAATCCCCAGCCAAGCCCACCTGATCCTGAACCGTTGTACTTCTGAAAATGAATACATGATTATACAAGCATATTATCGATTACTAAACTTAATTGCCCGGCCCATTTTGCATATTCTTTGCCTGATGGATGCAATAAATCACCGGTAAGAAATTCCGTTTTATTGCCGTCCATACGCTGCGCTTCTGTAATATCAATAAAACGGGTATGATGTTTGGCTGCCATAGCTGCACATACTGCATTGTATGCATCAATTTCTGCGGCAATTTTAATCCTGTCGCGGCCTTCTGCAAATGGTGTTACCCCCCAATCGGGAATACTCAATACCACTACACGTTTGGGATAACCGCCGGCAAATGCAATAGCACGCTTCAGCAGTGCATCAAATTCAGCTGAAAAATTGCTCACCGGCCTGCCGCGGTATTGATTGTTCACGCCGATGAGCAATGTTACCACATCAAAAATTCCGGAAACATTAGCGGCATCAATTCCCGCATTCAATTCATCGGTTGTCCATCCTGTAGTAGCAATAATCTGCGGCGGTGCAATAATAAATTTATCATGATGCTTTTTATTCAGTAATGTGACTGTTTGGTGCGGAAAATTTTGTTCCGGCAAAACCTGTTCTCCAATGGTATAACTGTCACCTAAAGCGAGGTAAGTAAAATTGGTCATTGATTAGTTTGGTTTACTGCTTTTATTTTGGTGGCTTTATTCAGTTTGTTGTGGTTTGCCGGGCGTAAAACTACCAATGGGAGCCGTCCACCAGGGATGAATATCAAAAGCCAGTCGCCCTGCAGCTACAGCAGGATCAGTTTTCAATAACGCTTCCACTTCTTCTTTAGTATTACAGTCGAAAATAAAAATGCCCCGCCATTTTCCATCATCACCAAACGGCCCTGCCACCTTTATTTTTCCTTCATTATATAAGCGTTTAATATTTGCCATATGCCCTTCCTGAATTTTTGCAGCGGTAACAGCATCCTGGGTACGGTTTGGCCCGGCCAGTAACATGACAAACCAGTATTGCCTGATCTGATCAACAGCAAGTTTTTTTACTATCGTATCTTTTACAATAGTATTTTGTGCCTTTGCGGAATTTACGGTGCAGACTAAACTAACTGTAACGGACAGTGTGCAAAATATTCTTCTCATAACAAATATTTGTCCTAATATACAAAAGGTCTGCAAATTATTGCAGACCTTTTATTATGGCTATACAGTTGGTTTATTTAAGTAGTTTTTGTTTTGTTTTTATTTTTCGATTTCATATCATCCGCCGCTGGCTCTCCCAAAATCACTTTTCCAAAGCTGGACTTTATTTTTACCGGTACAGCACCGCTGCCAGATTTGCCCGAATAACTATGATCGAAATTAGGCCCATGTTTATCATCGTCATCATCACCTTCGCCATCAAACTTTATATTGGTGCGGTTTTTAAAACTGCCAAAACTGGTGGTGATTTTGTACGATGCCTGAACATCTGCCGTGGGCTTCAAATTGATAGTGGAGTAAGATACGTTGGCATCCAAACCTGTCAGGCTGTTATCAATATTGATTTTTGTAGCGCTGCTGAATTCTAAATTCAGTTTGATATTGCCGGCCAGTTTACCAATATCGGCAGATGAATATTTGATAGACACCGGCCCATTGGTTACGCTTTCAATATCGGCATGGCCAAATTCCACATTCACTGATTTTGCGTTGGAAAGTGTACCGGCATTTAATGAACCAAACTTACTGCTCACTTCCACCTCCCCTTTCATATCAGGCAACACCGTTTTTCCAAATTCATTCATAACACGTAAAGGATTTCCGGCAGGCATTGAAATATCGTAGTCGATGTGCATAGTGCTTTTTTCATCCTTAGTATTATTGATGTTGTCAATAATGGTTTTGAAAGAAATGTCGCCACCACTCCTGCCTTCATCCACTTTTATTTTATCAATGATCTTCTGTGCCAGTGCTTCGGTATTGGCAGAAACTTCAATGTTCACATCCACTTTGATCTCGTTTTTATTCCAGGTATGCACTTCCACTTTGCCAAATGAATTTTTAATATTCAGTTTGTCAGATGCGGATACGCTGTACGATTTGTTGATGGCTTTTGTTTTTACAAACTCATATTTTTTACGGCTGTCGTTTACGTTGCCGTTGTCGTTTTTATTATCATTGTCCTGTGCAAATACATTTTGTTGTAATGCCAGCAGCAACACGACCATTTTACATAAATTTTTCACCCTTTTCATGGCTGTCATTTTTTGATTGTTTAATTTGATTGATGATAGTTAATTGCTGATTCAGCACATTCAGCTGCAGCTGCAGGTTTTGAATCATGGCCTGTATCAGTACTTCACGGTTGGGCGAAGTGCTGAGTTGGCTTTTCAGGGATTTATAGGAACTGTCCAATTGGTTAATATCTGTGGTGAATTGCCGGTACAATTCAGGTTGTGCAGGTGCCAGCGCTTTTAATTCTTCCTGTTTCATCAATACCAGTTGGGCAAACTGGTTTACTTCAGGTTCACTTTCCACTGCTATTGCATTGATGCCTGTAGTATCATCACTGCCGCTTCCATTTTGGGTAAAACCGGGAGGGGTTGTGGTTTTGTTTTGTTGCATGGCGAGGAATATACTGATGCCTGCAATGATGACAACAGCCGCGGCAATGCTCCATTTATATAGCGGAGCCAGTATTGCTTTTTTCTTTTGATGGTCTCCTTGTAAACCTGCGTTAATGCTATCCCATACTTTGCCTGATGGCATGGCATCATCAAATTCGTTGCGGTGGTCGCCAATAAATTTTTCCAGTTTCCTGCTCATACTCCTTCTTTTAACAATTGTAATAATTTTTGTTTGGCCCGTATATATTGCGTGCGTGTGGTGGATGTGGCCACCTGCAATATCTCAGCAATTTCCTCATGGTCGTAGCCTTCCAGCAAATACAATGTCAGCACTGTTCTGTAACCATCGGGCAAAGTCATGATGGCTTTTTTTATCGTTTCCACCTGCATCCGTATTTCGTTTTCATCCACCACCGTTTCATCTTCCCATTCTGTTACTCCTGTTGCTTCAATATCCACCCAGTTCACTTTTCTTTTTTTCAGCTGGTTAATACTGCGGTTAATGCAGATCTGTTTCAGCCAACCGCCAAAACTGGTGCGGTATTCAAATAAATGCAAACTTTTAAATGCCTCGGTAAAACTTTCCTGCAGCACATCTTCTGCTTCGGTAACATTATTCAGTATCCTCAGGCAGGTATTGAACATAGCCCTTGCATACCGCTGGTACAGTTCCCTGTATCCGGAGGCTTCGCCACGTTTGCAGCGCTCTACCCATTCATCCTGGTGTGGCAATACCATCAGTTCCAAAAAATCAGTTTTAATAATAGAGACAAGAGGTTTTCGGCAATGTTGCATCAAAGGTAAAAACTTGCTATTATCTTTGTGAATGGAGACGCGGAATACGCTGACCAGGCTGATCAAAACGGATAAAATCAGTATAAATCTGGAGCATCGGTTTCATCAGCGTTTCTACCTGCATTTACCGATTGCTGTATAAACAAACACAAACTAAAAACACGAATTGCACAAATTCTACCAATTACACCAATAAACTAGTAAACCAATTAACTAATCAACCAATAAACTAATTAACTATCACACTAAACTAACAACGATTACATGGCAGCCAAAACAGACAATTTTCAAAGTCCTGATTATTTTAATGTAGATGAATTGCTTACCGAAGAACATAAACTGGTCAGGGACAGTGTTCGCAATTATGTAAAAAAAGAAATCTCTCCTATTATTGAAGATTATGCACAGCGTGCTGAGTTTCCCCAACAGATCGTACAACAAATGGGTGAACTCGGCTGCTTTGGCCCCACCATTCCCGAACAATATGGCGGCGGCGGACTGGATTACATCAGCTATGGTTTGATGATGCAGGAACTGGAACGTGGTGACAGTGGTGTTCGCTCCACCGCCAGTGTGCAGGGCAGCCTGGTAATGTATCCCATCTACCAATATGGCAGCGAAGCACAGCGTAATAAATTTTTGCCCAAGTTAGCCAGTGGCGAATGGCTGGGTTGTTTTGGTTTAACAGAGCCCAACCACGGCAGCGACCCCAGCAGCATGCTTACCAATATTAAAGATGCCGGAGACCATGTAATATTAAATGGCTCTAAAATGTGGATCAGCAATGCGCCTTTTTCACAAGTTGCAGTGGTTTGGGCAAAAAATGAACAAAACGAAATACAGGGATTGATTGTGGAACGCGGCATGGAAGGTTTTACCACACCCACCACGCATGGCAAATGGAGTCTTCGTGCAAGCGCCACCGGTGAGCTGGTGTTTGATCATGTTAAAGTACCGAAAGAAAATATTCTGCCCAATGTAAAAGGATTGAAAGGGCCGCTCGGTTGTTTAACCAAAGCCCGTTATGGTATTGCCTGGGGTGCCATTGGTGCAGCAATGGATTGCTACCATACTGCATTGGAATACAGCAAAGAAAGAATACAATTTGGTAAGCCCATTGGCGGTTTTCAGTTGCAGCAAAAAAAATTAGCAGAGATGGTTACTGAAATTACCAAAGCTCAATTACTGAACTGGCGTATGGGTGTGTTAATGAATGAAGGAAAAGTTACCCCGCAACAGGTAAGTATGGCAAAAAGAAATGCCTGCTTCACCGCCACGAATATTTGCCGCGATGCCCGCCAGATGCTGGGCGGCATGGGTATTACTGGCGAATATCCAGTTATGAGACACATGATGAACCTGGAGAGTGTGATCACTTATGAAGGCACCCATGATATTCATTTGCTGATTACCGGTATGGATGTTACCGGGTTTAATGCATTTAAATAAGGCACTGGCCTGAAGGCCAGTGCAACTCAGGCCATTCAATTCAACCTGATGCACATCAGCCTTTTTATTCTATTTGAAATTTATTTTTGTTTAAGAATGTTTCTGGTGAGTAGCTTCTGGCTTCATGAGTAGCTTCTGGCTTCAGCCAGAAAAAAACAAAAAATCTTTACCGGGCTTTAGCCCATAAATAATTTATCATGATCAAAAATATAAGCGTTATAGGAGCCGGTACCATGGGTAATGGTATTGCACATGTGTTTGCACAATATGGATTTAAGGTAAACCTTATTGATGTTAACCCCACACAATTGCAAAGGGCGATGGCTACCATTGGTAAGAATCTTGACAGGCAGGTTGCCAAAGGCACACTTACTGAAGAACAGAAGAAAGCCACTTTAGACAACATCTCCATTTTACCCGATGTAAGTGAAGGTGTAAAAGATGCAGACCTTGTAGTGGAAGCTGCCACAGAAAATATTGATTTGAAACTGGAGATATTCCGCCTGATGGATTTAGGAGCGCCGCCACATTGTATTTTGGCAACCAACACGTCATCTATCTCCATTACAAAAATTGCAGCCAAAACCAACCGGGCCGATAAAGTGGTGGGCATGCACTTTATGAACCCCGTGCCCGTTATGAAATTAGTGGAAGTGATTGATGGTTATGCCACCAGTAAAGAAGTAACCCAAACTATTGTGGAGTTAAGCAAACAACTGGGCAAAATTCCCTGTGTGGTGAATGACTATCCTGGTTTTATTGCCAACCGTATTTTAATGCCCATGATCAATGAAGCTATTTACAGTTTGTATGAAGGCGTGGCCGGTGTGGAAGAAATTGATACCGTTATGAAACTGGGTATGGCACACCCGATGGGGCCGCTGCAGTTAGCCGATTTTATTGGGCTGGATGTTTGCCTGGCCATATTAAAAGTATTGCATGATGGCTTTGGCAACCCTAAATATGCACCTTGTCCTTTATTGGTAAACATGGTTACCGCAGGTAAACTGGGTGCAAAAAATGGAGAAGGATTTTACATGTATACACCGGGCAGTAAGGAGTTGGTGGTGAGCAGCCGGTTTAAATAATTTGCTGTAATTTTAAATTCATGCCAACAGCCAAACCTTACGATAATCCAAGAATTTTTTGGGATGTGGACCATACCCGTCTTGATTATGACAAACGGGCAACGTTTATTATAGAAAGGGTATTTGAAAGAGGCGATGTGGAAGACATCAGACAATGCAGGAGGTTTTACGGAGATGAGAGGATACTTCATGTGCTTACTAATACAAAATATCTTCCGGAAATAAAGTTATACCTGGTCAGCGCAATTTTTAGTAAACCCTTAAATGCATTTAGATGCTACATATTGAGACAGTTGAACCCGGAACGTTATCCCTATTGAAACAATTGATGGAAATTTCTGAGCTGGGAACATTTTCATTAGTTGGCGGTACAGCATTATCATTACAGTATGGTCATAGAACTTCTATAGATATCGATCTTTTTTGCAGTGATGGATATGATTATGGTGCCATAGTTGAATCATTGAAAGAGACATTTGGTAATGACTTCCAGTTTGAAGAAAAACAATCAACCTGGGGTATTTTTTGTTTTATCAGGAATATCAAGGTTGATATTATTAACTACTACCGCCATCCAAAAATTTCACCAGATATAGTAGCAGACGGAATTAGGATGTATGCAAGTAATGATATAGCAGCAATGAAAGTGCAGGCGATATTGGGCAGGGGGAGAAAAAAAGATTTTTGGGATATTGCAGAATTACTTTCAGAATACACCGTTAAAGAAATTATTGATTGTTATGAAAAGAAATATCCTTCTCAACATTTATTAATATCAATTCCACAAGCACTCACTTATTTCGCTGACGCTGAAGAAAGTGAAGACCCCGTTAGTTTAAAAGGGCAAACCTGGGAATCTGTAAAAAAGAGCATCGCAGAAAAAGTAAATGAATACCTGAAATAGTGTGGCCGCATCCGCCCGCAGTACTTACAAAAACTCAAAAAGGAATAGTAATACACAGGCTGCAACCGTTGCCGGGGCTGCTTTCCAGCTGCATATCTCCATCAAAGGCGGTTACACGGTTTTTGATATTATTGAAGCCAATACCGTTGCTCTTTTTGCTGGTATCAAATCCGCGGCCATCGTCTTTAATAACAAAACGGATCACCTGGTATTGAATACATACCGCCACAGATACATTTTCAGCATCGGCATATTTAAGAATATTATTGCTTTGCTCCTGTATAATACGGTATACATTCAGTTTCAGTTCATCATCGTATAACAGTTCATCTTCTGCATACATTAAATTACAGGCAATGTTGGTTCCGGCAAACATGGTATGGCACAACTTTTCCAGCAGTTCTTTCAGGTTAATATTTTGTACCGGCGTAACACTTTTATGTGTCAGCATTCTTATTTCCTGCATGGTATCCTCAATCAGTTTTACAGGATAATCCAGCACCTGTTTTAATTCCGGTTTGGTTTTGCAGGCAATCGACAAATATAATTTAGTGCCGGAAAGTAATTGGTTGATGTTATCATGCAACTCTGCACCAATATGGCGGCGTTCATTTTCTTTAGCAGTCAATATTGCCCGCAGTATCCTACGTTGCTGCGCCGTTTTATGGCTTGCTTCTTTTACAGGTTGCTGCAATGGAACAGTTGCATTCATTGCTGCGTAAGTGGCAATTGCGGAGGGGGCGTTGTTTGGGTTTTTCATATTTGATGTGCTTTTAGATTAATTTGATAAGGAATATTTACAACAGTGTAAAAACAAACGATCAGATATGTTTTGCAAAGGGACGAAGGATATAGTGAAGCAGCCTGAACTGCACAAAAGGAATAGAAAAAAGGAGTGCAACAACTGATGGATAACACTCCCTGAGTGTTTTGGAATATTGGATTTTACATTTTGGTTTTTTGGATATTGGAAACCTGGATGAATATCATTGGCATTACCCAGGTTGATTTTTAAAGAAAATTGGATTGTACATTTTGGTTTTTTGGATATTGAAGGCCTGGATAAATATCACTGGCATTACCCAGATTGATTTTTTAAAGAAAATTGGATTGTACATCTTGGTTTTATGGATATTGGAAACCTGGATGAACACCAATGATATTACCCGGCCTGGAATCTGATTACTGTTGATACTTGCGGTAATGCTGCCTTAGTCTGTTTACTGTTTCTGCTGCCGGCATTTTCAGCACAACCAAAAATTTAAACTATACGGGGAAAACAATGCTGAACCTGTGATCTTATTTCGTTTGTTTTTGTATACCGTAACGTTTGTTTCACGATGTAAAGTTTTGAATAAACTTCGAAATAACAAAGGGTTGCGGCGTCTTGAAGCGGGCCTGTTTAACAAAGACTCATTTTTTTATAATAAACAATCGATTTTGATCATTAAAGAGTGGATTTATTTTTTTAAAAAATGATGCCATACCAGCTGTTCATCCATTTCAATCGGCTAAAAGCCGCATAACCAGTGGATTTTTGGCTCCTTATGCAATCAATGCTGCCGGAAATTTCCCCGAACCTCCGGGCTGGGTAAAACATTTACGGGAACGGCAGTACATTATTTCAAAAGATTTCTATTTTTAATAAAAACTACGCCATGCCTGTAAAAGAAAAGAAGATTGATGCCTATATCGCAAAATCTGCCGCATTTGCCCAGCCTGTATTAAACCATATCAGGGAGCTGGTACACATGACTTGTCCTGATGTGGAGGAAAAAATAAAGTGGGGCTTTCCGCATTTTGATTATAAAGGGCAGATGATGTGCAGCATGGCTGCCTTTAAGCAACACGCTGTATTTGGTTTTTGGAAAGCAGCACTGATGAAAGATCCTGTGTTGCTGGAAAATGCAAAAGCCGAGTCGTCGATGGGGCATGTGGGCAGGCTCACCTCTTTAAAGGATTTACCCAGCGATAAAAAAATTATTTCCTGGATCAAAGAAGCGATGGCATTGAATGACCTGGGCATTAAAATGCCGGCAAAGCCTAAATCAACAGAGAAGAAAGAAATTGTGGTGCCTGATTATTTTATCAAAGCGCTGAAGAAAAATAAATCGGTATGGCAAATCTTTGAAGCCTTTTCTTACTCGCATAAAAAAGAATATGTGGAATGGATCACTGAAGCAAAAACTGACGCCACCCGTGAAAAACGTATGGCTTCAGCCATTGAAATGATTGCAGAAGGGAAAAGCCGTAACTGGAAATATATGAAGAAGTAATTTTATTTTTTCTTGCCTGCCACCAATTGATAAGAATGCTCAATCATTTCTTTAAGTAATTTATTGGGAACGGCACCATCAACGATCACCGTGTTCCAGTGTTTTTTATTCATGTGGTAACCAGGTATAATGCTGCCGGGATATTCCTCCCGCAATTCTATTGCCCTTTCAGGATTACATTTCACATTAAACTGCAATGGCTGGCGGTCTAAACCTGTAAGCAGGAAAATTTTTCCCTTCACTTTAAATACCAACGTATCTTCTCCAAAAGGGAACCCTTCGGCAACATCCGGTAATTGCAATACATATTCTCTCAGCGTTTCAATATTCACTGCAAACAGTTTATCCGTTGATAATCTTTTTCGCTTCTTCCAGTTTTTTATTGATCTGGCCGGTAAGTATATGCCAGAACATTACAAAGTCGCTGCCCAAACTGTATAAAGGATACGTAAAGGTGGCCGGCTTATTTTTTTCAATAAAGAAGTGCCCCACCCACGCAAATCCATACCCGCAAACAGGAATCAATGCAAGCATCCACCATTTCTGTAATGCAATTGCTGCAACAAGAATAATGAGTAAACCTGCAGTGCCAATAAAGTGCAGCGTACGATTGGCAACATCACCATGTTCTGTTAAATAGTAAGGATAAAAACTCCGGAAAGAAGTATATTTTTTTTCAGCAGCCATAGCAATAGTCTTTCACTAAAGTTACGGTTTTTGTGTAAACAAAGCGGGTGAGTTACCGTTTAAGCGGTGCTCACCCGCTTTGTTTTACCGTTACATTTTGTAAATCGTTCAGCTTATACAACACTTCCTGCCGGCGGTTTTGCGGCACACCTGCAGTGATGAGACAGAACAGCTGCATTTCCTGCGCCAGCACTGTACAATTGTATTGCTTTAATACCATCATTACTTCATTCATCTGCGTATAATCAAACTCAATACTGTATTTTATTTCTACCTGTTTTTGTACTACCGGCGTTACCTGCAATGCCAATGCGGCACTGGTTTTATAAGCATTGATTAAACCCGGCACACCCAGCAAAGTACCGCCCCAGTACCGAACAACAATTACTGCAACGTTGGTGAGCCCTTTACTGTCTATCTGGCCCAAAATGGGTTTGCCTGCTGAGCCCGATGGTTCACCATCATCGCTGCTGCGGAAATTATTTCCATCGGTACCAATGCGGTAAGCAAAACAATGATGTACTGCTTTTGGATGTTCCTTCTTCAGTAGTTGTAATTGCAGTTTAAAATCATCTGCTGTTTCAATTGGAAAAGCATAAGCAAGGAACTTGCTGCCCCTGTCTTTAAACTCAGCCGTGGAATGCTGCAGAATAGTATTATAAAATCCTTGTTCGGTCATGTTCAAATCTCATTGCTTTATATTCTTTTATTTACTCAGGATATTACCTCCTGAAACATTCTCCATTATTAATTATTCATTATCCCTTATCCATACGCTATCAAAGCAATGGCAGCAATGGCCAGCCCAATGCCCAGCCAATTGATCAAAGATAATTTTTCGCGGAATAAAATCCATGCCATCACAGCACTGAACAATACCACACCCATATTATTTACCGGTATAATAGCAGATGAATTGCCATGGTACAAACTGATTACTTTGCCCAACGCCCAGATAGAAAAATAATTGGGTATGCCAATGATAATGCCTGCCAGTAAAGCTTTCATGGAAAACTGTTGTTTACCGGTAATCAATTGTATGCCCATCAGCAACAAACCAATGCAGGCTGCCACTGAAAATGCGGTGATGAGAAAATCATTAAAATTATCTGCCGGGTTATTGAAAAAAATATTTTTTACATACACAATCAGCGTATCCAGTAAGCCGCTGCTGATAAACAAAACTACGGGCAGTAATAATAGTAACTGCCTGCTGTTCCCGGTAACGCTGTTATTATTTTTTTCAGCAGGCAAACAGGTAAATACAACTGCTGTTAATGCTACAATAATACCCGTTGTTTTTAAAAATGTATTGGTTTCATGATATAAATACAATGAAAAAATAAATGGTATCACCAGCGATAGCTTATTGGCAACCGACGCAACCGCAACACCAATCTTTTGCGCTGTTGCACCAATCACATTAAATATGCTGATGAACATGGCACCCATTACCACGGCCCATATCATCCAGGGTGCACCAATATTTGTGCTGTTTACCGGGTAAGCGCCATTAAATACAGAGCCGGTAGCCACACAGGCAACATAATTAAATACAATTGCCTGCAATGTATTAATGTGCAACCGCTGCAAAACTTTAAATGATAAGGTGAGATAAGAATTGAGAACAATGCTGGCAAGCAGATAAATCATAAATGTGTGTTTGTATAAAAAGCAATAGTGTCTGTTAGTATGGTTGTTGAATGCAGCTGTTGGGCATGGTGCAGTACAGGCGCTGCAATGCCTTCTTCAATAGTTAAAGAATGATTCGTAATTACACGGGCTTCATCCCACATATTTTCATTAATGAATGATTGCAGTAACGTGGCACCACCTTCCACTATCACTGATTGTACCTGCAGTTCATATAAAGCATGAAGCATGGAGGACAAGAATGCAGCACCGTCTTTTATTTTTTTGAAAATAATATTGGCCTGCATTGCTTCCTTTGTTGAATTAAACACAATAGTTGTTGCTGCGGTATTGAGCAACTGCACATTTCCGGGCAATTGCAATTTTTTATCAATCACAATACGTACCGGGTTTTTGCCGGGGTATAATCTTGTTGTTAATGCCGGATCATCCAGCAGTGCAGTTTTTGTACCCACCATTATAGCCGCCTCTTCGCTGCGCCATTGATGCACCAAGCGGTTACTGTATTCATTGCTGATAAGCACCCGTTTTCCATTCGCACCTGCTATATATGCACCATTTGCAGGGTTGCTTTGTGCCCACTTTACAATAATATATGGCCTGTGATATTGATGAAATGTAAAGAAGCGCCTGTTCAGCTGCAATGCCTCCTGCTCCATTACGCCAACGGTTATCCGCAATCCGGATGCCTGCAACCGGGCAATGCCTTTGCCATCCACCTGGTCAAAACTGTCGCGGCAGCCGATAACCACTTCCGGAATCCGGTGTTTAATGATAAGGTCGGCACAGGGCGGCGTTTTACCATAATGTGCGCAGGGCTCCAGCGATACATACATGGTACTCTTCTCTATCAGTTGCCTGTCCTCTTCCTTTACGCTGTTAATGCAATTGACTTCTGCATGCGCCTGTCCGTAATGTTCATGATAGCCTTCTCCAATAATAACATCGTTATACACCAATACTGCACCCACCATTGGATTAGGCGCTGTATTACCGGCACCCAAACGGGCCAGTTGCAGGCAACGGTGCATATATTTTTCCTGTTTGGTCAAGACGGCAAAAATACGCATCAAAAAATAATTTATGTTTGCAAAATGACGGGGAAGCAGCTATACCGCAATTTTCTGGTGGAATTACAATCTGTTTACGATCTTAACGAGGCTACGGCCATCACTGACTGGGTGTTTGAAAATATTGCTCATATCAGGAAAACTGATCTGATTAAAAACCCCATGCAGCAAATTCCCGTTCCCGTATTGCAAAAACTGGCTGCCAAACAGGAAGAACTGCTGCAGCATAAACCGGTGCAATATGTAATGGGCAATACCACTTTCTATAATTTGCAGTTCCAGGTAAATGATACTGTGCTGATTCCACGCCCTGAAACTGAAGAACTGACGCATTTGATTGTAAACAGCTACCGTTTTGAACAAAAACAGGTGAGCGTACTGGATATTGGTACCGGCAGCGGTTGTATTGCTGTGGCCATTAAAAAAAATTTACCTTCTACAAAAGTGATTGCGCTTGACATCAGCGAAGGTGCTTTGGAAACAGCGAGGGCAAACGCCATCACCAATAAAACCAATATTCAATGTACGCTGTTCGATTTTTTGGATGAAAGCCGCTGGCCGGAGTTGATGCTGTTTGATGTGATCGTGAGCAACCCACCCTATATTCCAGCCAACGAAAAAAATAATATGGCTCAAAATGTAGTGAATTATGAGCCGCATACGGCATTGTTTGTTCCAGATAACCAGCCCTTACTTTTTTACGAGAAGATTGCCAAATTCGGCAAAAGCCATCTCAATTACAATGGCAAAATATTTTTAGAAACACACGAAGATTATTCGCAGCAGGTGGCACAACTTTTTGCACAACAGTATCAGCAGGTGCTGGTGAAAAAAGATATGTTTGGAAAAGAAAGGATGGTGATTGCCACACTGTAATTTTATTTTGCATCCACACCCAGGCTTTGCGTTGCTGCACCGGCCTGTTTTGCAGCTGCCATTGCCATTACCACTTTATTGTACGATAATGCAGTATCTGCGTTGATCACAACAGATTGTTTATTGGTGGTGTCTTTGATATCAATTCTTTTACTCAGTTCTGCATATAATGAATCGAATGGTACTTCTTTCTGACCTATATACGTTCTGCCATCAGATTTAATACTGATGATGATGCTTTGCTTGGCCTTGGTTTGTGTTTTGTATTTGGGATTGGTCACCTTCACTACGTTCGGGTTAGCCAATGTGGAAATGATAAGGAAAAAGAACATCAGGATAAACAGGATATCATTCAGCGGGCCGGTATCCACTTCGCTGTGTTCTTCTGAAAATTTTTTTCTTATGCTCATGTGTTGTTAATCGTAAATGGTGAATGGTCAATGGTGAAACGTCAGCGTTTAGCATGCTGCTTTAAGCTTTCAGCCGCTGCTACCTTGTTGGTTCCTGCAGAATATCTATAAATTCTGCGCTGGCTGCTTCCATTTTATTTTCAATTTTTTTGATCTTGGTTTGCAGTAAACTGTATCCCAAATAAGTTATAATACCAATGATTAAACCACTTGCTGAGGTGATCATCTTTACATAAATACCGCCGGCCAGTGTTTGCGGACTGTAATCTGAACTTTTATTGATACTGTCGAATAAGCTCAGCATACCGATAATAGTTCCGAGGAAGCCAAATAAAGGCGCAATACGTACAATCACATTCAGGATGTTGAGGTTTTTTTCCATTTTATACATTTCCAGCACGCCTACATTTTCCATACTTTTCTCAATGGCTTCAATGGGCTTACCAATGCGCTGTATCCCTTTATCAATCATTCTTGCCACAGGGTTGGGTGTATTCTTGGCCAGGCTGCGTGCGGCAGTAATATTGCCGGTTACGATATTATCACGAATGATGTTCATGAAATTATCTTCAATTTTTCCAAATTTCTGTAATAAAATAAATCTTTCGAAGAAGAAAAACAACGCTATTACAAATAATAATCCTAATGGTAACATCAGCCAGCCACCCTGTACCAAAGTGCCGCCAACTGATTCAAATCCTTTTGCTGTTTCAATTGTTTTTGCAGTAGTATCTGCCTGGAGAAAAATATCAAACATAGTTAAGCTGATTTAGGAACAAAAGTAATTGTTTAAATTTTAATTATTTTCCTGTACACTATAATTGTGCCAATCGTTGGCAATATCATTGGCTAAACGCATTGCTGCTTCAAATGCAGCTTAAAGAATTGTTAATCTTCCCTGTGCACCGTATCAATAGTAAATGCCGGTAAACATACACTCCAGTATTCGCAGGGTTCATTAAACGGATTACTGTACCGCACCCTGGTTCCCTTTTTTATCAATATGCTTTGTCCTGCAGTTAATATGATTTCATCTCGATCTGCTTCAATTTTTTTGGTGCCTTTGCTTACCAAAGTATATTCATCAAATTCGGGTGTTTGGTATGGCTCGCTCCAGCCCGGCGGCGCTATCATGTGTGCAATGCTTAACGCTTTTTCGTTGGTGGTGTAACCAAAATGTTCTTCAATAAGCTTACCATCATTGGTTGGCACCACAAAAGGTTTGTCTTGTTTATAATACGGCATGTTATAAAATTAAACGTGCCGTAAGATACGGCACGCTTTTTAGTTTTTGTAGTTTCACCTTATCAGCAATAAATATTGCAATTGTTGGTATTATGGTTCGATGGCATCGTCTGACCATTTCATTGATTTCATTTCATGATCAGACGGGGACGTCAGATCATCTCACCTGCTTATTTCTTCCCGTCCATCTGCTGCATGGCCATAATCTGGCGCATGGTTTTTTCCATGCCTTCGCTGCTGCCATCGAGGAAGATCACGTTGCCTTTTCCAATCTCAGCAAAATTCTTAATCGCTTCTGTCCACATACTGAACAAAATTACATTCGTATCAAGATTGGCCTGTTTCATTTGTTCTGCAGCCTGGCTCATCCCTTTTGCAACTTCTTCCCGGAATAAAGCCACGCCCTGTCCGCGTAATTGTGCCGCCTGGCGTTCTGCTTCTGCAGCAATTTTAATCGCATTACCTTCTGCTTCTGCCGCTTTTGTTTTGGTGATAAGCAATGCCTGCCCTTCGTTTTCAGCAGCAGCTTTCAGGTTGTTCGAGGCCACCACTTTGCTCATACTGTTCATGATGGCTTCGTCAAAAGTAATATCGTTGATCTGAAGATCCTGCAAATGATAGCCCCATGTTTCCAGCGTCATGTCCACCTGTTCTTTCACATTCTCCACAATATCCCTTCTTACCGATAAAATTTCTGATTGTTTTTTGGTAGCCACAAAAGCACGGATACTTCCTTCCACCGTTCTGATCAATGCCTGCATAAGATCTTTATCGCTGATGAATTTAAACGCTACGTTTTTGATCGTTTCTTCATCCACATTAATGACGGAATACAGCAGCATACTTTTAAAATATACGTTGGCCTGGTCTACCGTTACGGCCTGGAATTCCAGTTCCACAGAACGGTTCTGTATACTTACTTTTTTATAGATCTGTTCCAGTACCGGCACTTTAAAATTCAGCCCGGGCCGCATTACTCTTTTATACCGGCCAAACTGTGTTACCACACCCACCAAACCCTGGTTGATAGTAACAAATGAATTGAGAATGATCAAAGCGATGAATGCGCCGAAGATCAGTTCCCAGTGTTGCATAATGTAATCCATAATGATTCAATTTTGAATGAAGGTAGATAATTTTTGTTTTGTGCGAAATTCTTTCTGCACCTGTTGCTGCCCTGTACTAAAATGTATTCCCGGTTTGTTTGGTACCGGATCTGTTTGCAATACGTTTGCAATAAGAATAATCATTTTTTTATACTGGTTTTCACCTAATGTATTAATTTTAATCCAGTAATTTCCTTTTCCTTAGTGTTGCTGTATGCGCTGTTCATTAAAACCAACTACTATCAAACACTGCTGCCGGCTTTGCTTTTGCAGCGGATCAAATAATACTGCTTACTAACCCACCATTGCATGGCAAAATCAAGAATCGGAATATTAGACGGCTTCAGGGCTATTGCTATCATAGCCGTGCTGCTGTTTCATTATTTTACCCGCTGGGCACCACCTAACAATCCTGAAACTTTGTATCCTTATGGCACGCAGTACACCAATTATTTTAAATATGGTTACCTCGGCGTGGAATTCTTTTTTATGATCAGCGGGTTTGTTATTTTTTATACACTGGAAACAACCGCAGCCATGGGTTTGTTCTGGAAAAAAAGGCTGATCCGGCTGTGGCCATCTATCATTGTGGTAACGATTATCACTTACATCATATTCCTGTTGTTCGATACCAATAATGTGATCCCGGTTGCACACCAGGCCAGGAATTTAATTCCCAGTTTTACTTTTATTACGCCTGAATTTTTTAACACTATTACCGGTAAGGAACACTACTTCGCTTACATCAACGGGGTTTACTGGAGTTTGTGGACGGAAATACAGTTTTACTTTTTTGTAAGCCTGTTATACTTCTGGAACAAACAACAATTTGTACGGAATTTTTTAGTGCTGTCCATTATTTTATGTGCCGTCAATTTTGCCATGCTGAGCATTACCGGCGGCAACAGACTCAATATTCATATTCCCGGCAGCGTGGCGAATTTTTATGTGGTGTGGATCAAAACCATCTTTAACCTGTTTAAATACTTACATGGTTTTGCTTTAGGGGTAATCTATTACCTGCTGTTTAAAAATAAAAGAGACAATGTTCCCACATCTTTATTTGTAAAGATCTGCTTTGTAATTCTGTTTGCGTTTTTGATTTATTCCGGTGTAAAAATGCAGGAGCGCATCATCTTTGTATTGATGGTGGCTTTGTTCCTCAGCTTTATTTATTATCCCAACCTGTTATCTTTCCTGGAAAGGAAATGGATTTTGAAAATTGGTGTGGCTTCTTACTTTTTATATCTCATTCATGAACATATTGCCATACTTATCATTAACCGTTTCGGCAGCAATTCTTTTCCCTGGAGTGTTGCCTTGCCGATTGTATTAGTGGTGGGCATTACACTGTTCAGTGTGTGGTATACCGATGTGGTCGACAGCCGCATCAATAAAGTATTGAAAAAATGGCTATTACCCGGCAAAGAAAACAAGCAATGATACTTAGCTTTTTTCTTCCCATATCATGCACAGGTGCACAATAGTTTCAGCAGCTTTGGCCATATCTTTTGTGCCAATCCATTCCAGCTTGCTGTGTATATTCTGCATACCGGTAAAAATATTCGGGCAGGGCATGCCCATATAACTGAAGCGGCTGCCATCTGTACCGCCGCGGATGCTTTCCATTTTAACGGAAAGGCCTGTACGCTCAATCGCTTCTTTGGCAAATGCAACCACCTGCGGATGCTGGTCAAGCACTTCCTTCATGTTCCGGTATTGTTCCACCGCATTGTATTCCATAGTAGCTCCGGGAAATTGCGCCACCACTGCTTCGGCCAATGCTTTCAACCGCTTATGATGCGCCGCTAAACCTTCTCTCGTAAAATCACGCACAATAAATTGCAGCGTCGCTTTTTCAGCAATACCGTTACAGGATGTTGGGTGCACAAAACCTTCTTTATTTTCCGTTGTTTCAGGGCTCCACTCATTTTGGGGCAATGCCGCTAAAACTGCACCCGCAATTTTTAAAGCATTCACCAATTTATCTTTTGCATAACCTGGATGAACGATCACACCGTTGATGGTGATCACGGCGCCATCTGCACTAAAAGTTTCATCTTCCAGGCTGCCCGCTTCGCCGCCATCTAACGTATAACCATATTGTGCGCCTAACTGCTGCATATTTACTTTGGCTGTACCCTGCCCCACTTCTTCATCTGGCGTAAATAAAATTTTTATATCGCCATGTTTTATAGATGGATTTTGAACAAAGAACACGGCGGCTTCCATAATGGCTGCCACACCGCTTTTATCATCTGCACCCAGCAAAGTTTGTCCGCTGGCAGTAATGATATTACTGCCAATGTGTTCTTTCAGATAGGGTGAATTGCGGGTAGTTAACACTTGTGTTGCATCATCGGGCAGTACAATGTCATTGCCTTCATAATATTTATGCAGAATGGGTTTTACATTGGTGCCGCTGCAATCGGGCGCTGTATCTACATGCGCACAAAAACAAATTGCCGGAATATTTTTTTTATCACTGTTTGCTGGTATGGTGGCATATACGTAACCAAATTCATCGGTAACTGCATTAGTAATACCAAGGCCCAGCAATTCCCGGTGCAGCAGTACACTCAGGTTTTTTTGTTTGGCAGATGTGGGATGTGATGTACTGGTGGGGTCGCTTTGCGTATCAATTTGTACATAACGCATAAAGCGTTCGGCAATATTGTCCTGGCTGATTTGTATCATGAGATAAAATTAGGGGATAATGGTGAATGGATAATGGATAATTAATAATGAACAATGAACAATGAGTTAATAATGAAAATTATCAATTATCAATTATCAATTATTTTATAAAGAAAAAAGCAGCTGAAGAATCAACTGCCCTTAAAAAATTATATGGTCTATGACTACCCGATTTCCACCAGTTCGATATCAAAAACCAATTCCTGCCCGGCAAGAAAATGATTGGCGTCTAAAACAATCGCATCATCTTTTATTTCCACCACCACTACAGGCACGGGGTTACCATAATTGTCCTGTAAAGTTAATGGCATACCGGGTTCCAGCTTAATATCCGGCGGTACCTGTTCTTTAGGAAATTCAATGATGGCTTCCGGATTTTTTTCACCGTATCCATCGGCTGGTGCAATATTGATTGTTTTTTTATCGCCTACTTTCATTCCCGGAATGGCGGCATCAAAACCTTTGATCATTTGCCCGGCGCCTACTGTAAATGCCAATGGTTCCCGTCCTGCCGAAGAATCAAATTGTTCACCGCTAACCAGTTTCCCGGTATAATGTACCTTTACATTATCTCCATTTTTTGCTTGCATGATATTATTTTTTGTGATGAATTTGCCTGAACGGCGATCGTGAAGTGCAGTGGTTATCGGCCTTTGGTCACTTTACCATCCTGTGCGGACAAAATTGAAACCACAAATTTATCCATAAATGGTATACCGCTTTTAAAAAGTTTTCATCAATTTTAGTACATGAAAAAATCAACCATATTTGTTTGCTGCCTGCTGATTTGCTGCGCTTCCGCCTGTGCACAAAAAAGCACCAGTAAAATGATAACATCAACTGTTACCACCAATGCCATTATTCCTGGCGCTGAGCGTATTAACGTGTACCTGCCTTTTCTGAAAGGCAAAGCTGTAGCGGTTTTTGCCAATCCCACCAGCACGGTGGGTAAAACACATTTGGTGGATACACTGCTGCACCTCGGTGTTAAGATTGTAAAGATATTCGGGCCAGAACATGGCTTTCGTGGCGATGCCGATGCGGGTGAAGAAGTGAATGATGCCAAAGACCATAAAACAGGCATTCCCGTGGTTAGTTTATACGGGGCACACCACAAACCTTCTGCAGCGGATTTGAAAGATGTGGACGTGTTGGTTTTTGACCTGCAGGATGTGGGCTGCCGCTTTTATACCTATATCAACTCCATGCAGGATTTTTTAGAAGCTGCACTGGAAAACCATAAACCATTATTATTGCTGGACAGGCCCAATCCCAATGGGTTCTATGTAGATGGGCCCATCCTTGATTTGAAATTTAAAAGCGGTGTGGGCCGCCAGCCCATTCCAGTGGTTTATGGTATGACAATGGGAGAATATGCCATGATGTTGCTGGGAGAAAAATGGGTATCGAAAGAAGCATCAGACATTAATGCTTATAATATCACCACGCAACCCACAACAGATACGCCGTTTCATTTTTTAGTGATCAAATGCCAGAATTATACACATAAAAGCAAGTATGTACTGCCGGTGATGCCATCGCCCAATTTAAAAACCATGCAGAGCATTTACCTTTATCCCAGCACCTGCTTTTTTGAAGGTACAGTATTAAGCGAAGGCCGCGGCACCGATCAGCCCTTTCAAATTTTTGGCCATCCTTCCTTGCCAAAAAATTTATTTGCCTTTACCCCCCAACCCAATGCAGGCGCCAAAAGCAGCAAATGCTTTTACCAGCAATGTTATGGATGGAAGATTGACGGCACCAATGAACAAATACTGAAAATTGTGGACAATAAAATTCAACTGCGCTTTTTAATAGACGCCTATACACTTTTTCCCGGTAAGGATAGTTTCTTTTTAAAAACCAATTACATTAACAAACTGGCGGGCAATGATCAATTGCAGCAGCAAATTAAAGATGGAAAAACAGCAGCGCAGATCAGGGAAAGCTGGCAACCGGGGCTCACAGCTTTTAAAGCCATAAGAAAAAAGTATTTACTGTATACCGATTTCGAGTAAGCTGCCCATTAGCAACATTGCATCATAATCCTTAATTTTAAACATGCCTAAACCTGCATGTTTTTTTATTGCTTTTTTATTTTCCGTTTTGCTGCATGCGCAACAATTGCCACTGGAAACTTATACTCCGGCCAATGGTTTAGCAGATGCCCGTGTGGGTAAAATTTTCCAGGACAGCAAAGGCCGAATGTATTTTCTTACCCGCGAAGGCTTCAGCATTTTTGATGGTCAGCACTTTGATAATTATGGCGCTGATGAAAATCAAAAATCTGACATCTTTAACGACATTACAGAATATCAAGATGGCAGCGTTAAGCTCTTCAGTTTTGGCGGTGTTTTATATACCATAAAAAACAATTCCGTTTTTATAGACAGCACTCAAAAAAAACTATTTAGTGAAACCAATAAAGTTTTTGACATTGGCAACGATGAAAAACTGATACTGACGAATTATTTTTTACTGCACGAAAAAGATAACCGCATAGAAAAATTGCCGGTACATAAAGCCAGGGCGGAATATTTTAATATTGAAAATGCCATTGTTTATAAGCAATACCTGATCTTCTCCATTTTCGTCAATGCCAAATTACCCACCACTTATGTGTATAACTATGTTACCCATACGCTTACTGATTCGCTGGAGAATTCCAGTATGTACCTAACTGCTGCAGATAAGAAAGGAAATTTGTTTGTATATGCCAATAGCTGGAAACAGTTTAATGCTGCAGCACTGGATTCAGGGCGGTTGAAAATGGAACCTGCTTATTTCGCTTTGTGGATACCAAAAAATTTTACGGTATTTAATATACAATTTGATTCCGGCAACGACTTATGGATCACCAATCCTGAAAAAGGGTATTGCAGAATTAATCTGGCAACAAAAGCTGTTCAATATTACCCCACAACACAAGGTGTTTTGAATAACACCATTTTTATGTTTGAAGATGCGGAAAAAAATTTCTGGTTTGCAGCTTCAGGCCGCGGCATACAAAAACTTCAGCATTCTCCATTAAGCAGGATCAGTAATATTGATAATACAGAACTGAGTTTTGTATTGGGAATTACCGGCACTGAAAACAAGGAATGTTTCATCAACACTTCTGCAGGGCCTTTCCTCAACAACAAAACGCTTGGCCATACAATGATTGGTGACCGCAATACTTTTTACTGGCAACATCAAACCTGGAAGTATACCGATTATAAAACCATTACAGGCAGTAATGGTACTGTTATTCATCTTGACAAAATCATTCCTCAATATGACCTGTTAGATTTTCAGCCTTCATATACTTATCCTGACAGTAAAGGCAGAATGGTTATTGCGGGTAAAACACTGCTTATACTGAATAAAGATTTCACCATTAATTATTACAAACTGCCTTACTTCTGCGATAATGTTGTTATTGACAGCAATGATGTGTACTGGTGCTTTTTAAGAAGCAGTTTTATTACCAGGCTGGAACTGCGCAACAACAATTTCACTGTTACTTACTATAAACATTTTCCTGGTTTAAACCCGCGTTATGCCATTAAATGGAACAACCGCACTTTTATTGTTGCCACCAGGCTGGATGGTTTAAAACTGATGCAATGGAAAAACGATGATTTCATTTTTACCGGCACAATTGACAAAGCAAAAGGGCTTTCCAACAATTTTGTAAATGTACTGTTGAAAAAAGAAAACAACACACTACTGGCCGGAACTGCTACGGGCTTAGACCAACTGATGCTGAATACAAGGGATACTGTTATTGAAAACCTCTCCAGCCGTAACACTATTTTCTCTTCTTTTATTAAATTGGTGATGGGAATGGACAGTACAGTGTATTGTCAAACTTTAGACGGGCAGTTATTTCTTTTAGACACGCCAGATTCATTACCGGTTCATTTTTCGCCTTCTGTTGCCATAAAAAAAATTATGGTCAACAATGAAGTTATTGATGCCGCAATTCAGCATGATTTCAGTTATACCAGCAACAACTTTATTTTCAGTGCCACTGCTCCGTCTTTTCTTGATAACAGAAATACGCGGTTTCATTTTTCCCTAACGGGCAATAGTGAACATTGGGAACAAAATACTGCTGCTGCCGACTTTGCCATCAACCATCTTTTGCCGGGCAAATATCAGCTTGTGATCACGATAAAATTCTCCGGTAAAGTTTATCCCGACCAGCAACTGGAATATGATTTTGTGATCAGGCCGCCGTTCTGGAAACAATGGTGGTTTATTACGCTATGCATCATCCTTTCTGTTGCAGGAATTTTCATAATCATCCGGGCATACTTCCAGCGCCAGCTGAATAAACAAAAAATAGTGCTGGAGAAAGAACTGGCTATTGAACAGGAACGTACAAGAATGTCACGTGAGCTGCACGACGGGCTGGGCAGTATGCTCAGTGGTATTAAACATTCATTTGCTGCCATCAAAAATGAGCTGCACCTGGATGATCAGCTTAACAATAAATTTCATCACACCATTGACAAACTAAATGAATCCATTAAAGAGCTGCGGAATATTTCGCACAGCATGGCATCGGAAAGTTTATTGAAATACGGGCTTGAAAATTCATTAAACGATTTTTGCCGTAACATGAGCGAGCCGGGTAATGTTCATGTAGCTTTTACTGCTTTACATATTGAACAACTGCATTTGACGGAAGAACAAACCTATCATATCTTTCGTATTGTGCAGGAATTGATTCAGAATGTAATCAGACATGCACACGCCACTGAAGCCATCGTTCAGCTGAGTTATAATGAACAACGCCTGTATGTTGCCGTTGAAGATAATGGCAATGGATTTGATATGGAAACGGTTAAGAAAAAAAATGGAATGGGTTTGAAAAATATTGAAACCCGTGTAAAAATATTAAAGGGAAAATTAGATTTTCAAACTGCACCGGGCAACGGCACTTCTGTATTGGTGGAGATACCTTGTACATAATGTATACAAAACGCAGATGATACTGATTGTATTTATTTGCACAGCTAAGTTCAGTGTTCATCAGCTAAATCCGTGTTACCAGCGTTCCATTGTTATATCAAGTGCATCTGCACCGCCAGTTTGATCAATGCGGCAATATTGCGGGCTTCAAATTTTGCCAGCAGGTTTTTGCGGTGTGTATCCACTGTGGTTACACTGATGAATAATTTTTCAGCAATTTCGTTATTGGTCATGCCATCGGCAATCAGCTCCAGCACTTCTTTTTCCCTTCGTGTAAGCACCGGCACTTCTCCATTATTATTTTTACGCAGTGACTGTGCAGCTTCATCACTTAAAAATGTTTTACCTTTTGCAACAGTTTCAATGGCTTCCATCAGTTCATCCTGTGTAGCGTTTTTTAGCACATAACCGGAAGCTCCATGCTCCATCATTTTTTGTATAAAACTTTGCTGGTTAAATGTACTCAGCCCAATGATATACACACCGGGGTAATGCTCCCGTACTTCTTTGCATAAATCAATGCCGTTTTTGTCGGGAAGATTGATATCCATCAATATCACATCGGGCTGTTGCTGTTTTAAGAAAGCAATGCAGGATGCTGCGCTGGAAGCATGCCCCACCCAATCAATACCACGCTCATGCTGTAAAAGAGAACGGATGCCCTCAATTACCATGTAATGATCATCTACTATAAAAACTTTAACTGCCATTATGCGTTTAATTCAATGTGAACGGAAGTGCCTTTACCGGGTGCCGATTGTACATCCAGCGTGCCTTTCAAAAAATCTATGCGGCTTTGGATATTCGTCCAGCCAATCCCTTTTGCACTTTGTAAAATTACAGGATCAAATCCTTTTCCATCATCTTCCACCGTTACTGATATTTGTCCGTTGGTTTTTGAAACCTGCACTATGGCAGATTTTGCTGCAGCATGTTTCATGGTATTATTGATCAGCTCCTGCACAATCCGGTAAATGGTAATGGCGGCAGTTTGGTCAATTGCAGTATTACTAACACCTATAGACTGGTAAGTAACTTTTAATGCCCCGCTTTGATTGATGTCGTTGCAAAAATCTTTCAATGCAGTATCCAAACCAAATTTCACCAATGCTTCGGGCATCATATTATGTGCCACACGGCGCATTTCTTTGATAGAACTGTCCAGCATATCCATACTGCGTTCAAATGCCTGCGCTGTTTCAGGTGTTAAAATTAAATTGCCTTTCATACTGTTCATGGAATATTTAATACCGCTGAGCATGCCGCCCAGGCTATCGTGCAGGTCTTTGGCCAGCCGGGTACGTTCCTGCTCTTCTCCTTTCAATACTGCTTCAGTAGCGGTAAGTTTTTTTTCTGTTTCCAGTTCATTGATGCGTTGCTGTTGTAATTTTTGTTTTTGCCTGAAGTTTCTGAATAACAGTAAACCCATCAGCAGCATCAAAATGGCTGTACCAATGAGCACCCCATTAAAAATATTCTTCCGTTCTATAGTCAGTTGCTGTACTTTCTTCGCACTTTCCAGTTCATCAATTTTATTTTGTTTGATGCGTGTTTCCAGTTTGGTTTCCATCTCCTGCGTTTTATGGGCAATGGATTCATTCAGTAAACTGTCTGCAAGTAATCTTGATCTGCGTGCAAACTGCTCGCCCAGCCGCATATCCTGCTGCGCATAAGCAAGGTTGGAGAAAAAAGTGTACAGCTTGGCTTCATCATCCCGGTAATGGTTTTGTTGTGTAAGCGCAAGGGACGAATCGCCATATTGTTTTGCACGGGTATAATCTTTAATGGAAAAATAGTAAAAGGCAAGGCCTTTATACGACAGCATTTTATCTATATCGCTATTCATTTGTTTGGCGTAGTGTAACGATTGTATAAAACAATCTTTCATTGCTGCATATTCCCCGCGCTGCAGGTAATTATCGCCAATATTCAGTAAAGCAGTCATTACCACGCGGTCATTGCCAATGCGTTTTCCAATCTGCATGGATTCTTTAAATTGCTGCAAGGCTTCACTATCGAAAGATGCAGCAGAAAGATTCACACCCAGGTTCATCAGCGCCTGGCTCAGTAATATTGAATCGCCGTTTTTTCGTGCATAAGCTATGGCCTTCTTCCCGCATTCAATTCCTTTTGCATTTTGATGCATATTAAAATATAACACCTGCAATATTTCATTCGCTTCAGCTTCTATCGCTTCGTTTCCTTCTTTTTTAAATATAGCCTGCGCCTCTGTATAAAAAGCTACTGCACGTTCGTAGTCGTTTTTGAAATTATAAGAAGTTCCTGTATTGAATAATGTTTTAGCGATATACCCTGAGTCGTTGATTTTTCTTGACAGCGCAACGGATTCCAGGTTCAGTTGCAGCGATGAATCATAAGCACCCTCTCCATTCAGTACATACGTATAATTGGCTATGAATTTAATCACCCCCAAAGTGTAATTAATCTTCCTGCTCAATGCTCCTGCAGACTGGTAATAAAATTTGGCCAATGCAGGGTTTTGATCTTCAAACTGCTGGCCGATATTGATCAGCAGCAACACTTTGGTACTGTCGTCTTTTGCGGCTGGTAATAACTGCATCAAACTATCCCTGTTCATGCGTACCTGTGCATTGCCACGGCTGCAATACAGCAAAATACACAGTGCGAAAAGAATTCTTTGATACATAAGTGAGTGTACAAATTAATTGCCTATTCCAAAAAAGCAGGCTCCCCTTTTTCCATGATTTTTTACCCGCTGGCCGAATATCCCTTTTTTAAGGGATAGCAATTGAAGGTTTATGATTGCAATTTTCCGCCTCAATAAAAACGATATGAAAAAATATTTCATTCTTGCAACAGTATTATTGATATCATTTCAATTATATGCACAACAGGGAAAGAAAACAGAGAAAGAAAAACCGCCTACGCAAAAAGAAATGGAAGACATGATGAAACAGGCGCAGGGTATGATAGACCAGATGAGCCCTGAAGATAAAAAAATGATGGACAGCATGGGTATTAAAATGCCTTCGTTTAATAATGTGCCTCAGGTGGGTGATAAAAAATTAGCAGAGGCTTATGAAAATGAAAACCGCATAGTACCCAAAAAAGATGCGGCAAGAATTGGTTCTATCCCATCTGCACCACTCAATACAGCCACAATGAATGCATATATCGCTGCATTGCAAAATAAAGTGGCAGCGGTGCTTGAACCTGCATCAAAAAAATTAGGAGATGATCTGTATGCAGCCTGTAAAACTAAATACGGCACTAAAAGTATTGGTAACATTGCCGCCGGTTTATGGATGGCCGGCAGAAATGAACCCGCTATTTACCTGATGGGAAAAGCCTGCGCCGATGATCCTTCCGGCACCGACAACCTGAATAATTATGCGGCTATGCTGAGTATGAATAACGGCGAGCAACTGGCTATACCGCTTTTGGATTTTCTCAACAGCCGCTACCCGAAAAACTCCACCATACTCAATAACCTGGGACAAGCCTGGTTTGGTTTGGGCGAATTGGATAAAGCAGATAAATATTTCGACAGCACATTAAAATTATTTCCCGGCCATCCGCAGGCGGCGGTAAGTAAAGCCGCTATTGAAGAAAGCAAAGGCAGTAAAGACCAGGCAGCAGAGCTGATCAGGCAGGCTATCAGGAACGGATACACGGATGAAAAAGCTGCCCGTTTAAGAAAACTCGGTGGTAAACTTAAAGGTAGTGAACTGCGGCTGCCGCCTAAAGTGCGTGGTGATTATCTTGGCCTTGACCGGTTTGAGCATCCTGATTTTCCAAAATCTGTTGATGAGTCCATTACACTGGAGCCTGTATGGAAAGCTTTCAGGGAAAATGCAGAAGCAGAAGTGCAGAAATTAAAAAAGCAACTGGAAGCGGCAAAAAAAATTGCAGAGCAGGCACAGACGGCAAGAATCAATAAAGACCTCGGCACAGTAAAAAACAGTTTGGCAATGGGCCGCATGCAGGGCGCAATCAATCCCGTGCCGTTATACATTATTCCTGCGCAGGAAAAACTGACAGAATTAGCAGATCCAAAAACCGGTTTACAAAAACGTATTAATGAACTACAGCAGCAATTTGTTGCCTTTGCGCAGGGCGATGGCTTAAAGTTGAAGACAGCATACAGAAAAACAATTGAAAAGCTGGATAAGATTGAAGATGATCAAACAGGTGAAGGCCTGGCCAACAAAAGTTATTGCCCGGAAAAAAAAGCAGCTTCTGACCAATTCTTAAGCAGTTATAATGGTGCACTGCAAAAAATGGTGGATGAAAACCTGGCCTTATACAAACAACAGTATAATGAAATGGCTTACCTGTATGAGTATGCGCAGTGGGAGGAAGATTATGCCGTAACATTACTAACACTTAAAGCCAATTGGCTGGGTGCCATCAGTGAATGCGGCCCTTTCCCCTTTGAATCCATTACCATTTACAGATGTGCCCAACCCAAGCGTGGAAAAGATGGCAAATTATCTGAGTTTGATGATGTAGCGTGCCAATACCACAGCACACTTTCCTTGGGCCCCATGACCATACAAAGCGATTGCAGCAGGGAAACCACCACCCTGGATGCCGGTTTTATTAAAATGGGTTTAAAGCAGGATATGGATCAAAAAACTTTTGAAGACCAGTTTATGAGCTGCACGGTGGAAGTAAAAGCCAGTGCGGGCGCACATGCCAATGTGGGGCCTGTACAGGTGGGTATTGGTGCAGAAGCTGGTGTAGGCGTTGAAATTGACCGCAGTGGTGTAAAGGATGTTTATATTATTGGTGCCGTTGATGCAGGTGCAGCAGGTGTAAAAGCCGGTGTTGAAGGCCAGATCAGTTTGATCAGCGGTGCCAGTTCGATGAGTGGCACAGGCATCTTCAGTAAAAAATAAAATATCCCTTTTTTAAAAGATGGCAACTGGTTTCTATAAAAAAATACACATGAATAAAAACTTTTTTGCAGCTGCAATCATTTGTTGCATCACTACTTCAACAGCCACGGCACAGCTTAGTGCAGAACAGCGCATACAGGACAGCGTTATTGGATGGTGGAGTAACAACCGGTACGATCATTTACAACCCCAAACCGACGCCATTGGAAAAAAGAAAGAAGCGCACGTGAATAAACTGGTGGATTTTTTAAAGAAAAGCTACATCCCCGTTGGCGGACTGGGCACCACAAGCCGTTACGTTGGAAAATACAGTTTTGGTGTAAATGGGCTGGTGTGGAATGTAAGTCATGAAAAAATGTGGACAGATGAGAAAGGAAATTTTAAACCCATCCCCGAAGAAAATACGAAGTTCAATATTGTAACCAACAAATTATACGGCGCATGGGATTGTTCATTCCTGAGCAGCAATGATGAATGGTATGTTACTATGGAACCCGATGGATATGCAGAGAGTGACCAGTTTATGACGGCAAGGGACGGCAGCGATCCACGTATTCATCCCAATGCTTATCCATTCATCACTACCATCAATGAATGGTGTACGGTTTACCTTGCACCTAACAATAAACTGCCATTGATTCCGGTAACCCGTGGTACATTGCTTGACCTTGCAGAAAAAAACCTTGATAAAGTACTGAAAGAAAAACGGGAAGAAAAAGAACGCTTCTGGCCGGGCAATACTAAAGCTCAGGATGATGCTATGGAATATGAAAAGAAAACAGTGGATCAATACCGAAATAAGATCAGGCAATTGCGTGAACGGTATAAAAACAGTTTGAATGAACCGGCTTATGTAAGAGATTACCAGCTCAGCATGTATTCTTTTGAAACCGACCCTGATATTTTTACCGCCGGTCCGGTTGCCCAAAAGCTGAAACATTTTTATCCTGTATATAAAATAGATAAATCCACCATTGAAAAAATGCAGGGTGAGCAACCGCTTTGGGTGGCAGTGGCATTTCCATTTGAAAACAAGCGCCGCGGTACGCAATTATATGAAATGTATACGGCCCTTTCGCAAAATCTCAATTACGGGTACATTTATAATTATTTTTTTGATCCAGAAAAAATCAAAGGCAAACCTTATACACCAGCAAACGAAGATCAATTTAAAACAAGGCTTGATCAATTCCGTAAAAGAAATACCGATAATATCAACGCCAGTACCAACACTGCAGGCTGGGCGCCTAACGTACACTTCCAGGAAAATTTTGAAAGCAGTGAATTGAACGGTGATCCGCTCAACTGGTACTTTAATAAATTTGATGAACATGATGCCGTAGTTGAAGTAAAAAATAATCCCGGTAAATGGTTACAGCTGGGCTATGGTAACCTCACCACACCGGCTTTGCTGAAAAAACCTTTTCCCCAAAATTTTACGCTGGAGTTTGATTTAATCACAGCCGATTTCCCGGGCCGTTATGGCGGAAGCCTTGAAGTTTTTCTCAGCACAGATAAACCCAATGCAAAAGGTGGCATCAGTTACAGCAGCAATTTTACCACGCTGACATTTAAATTACAGGCAGGCAACACCAACGATTTTAATAACAACAATTATTCCGGCCAGGCAAAAATTGAGCTGCGCAAAAAACCGGAAGTGAATGAACAGAATTTTTCAGGCGGTGCGTTTTTTACTTACGAGTTTCGGGAGTTCAACAACCGCAACAACAAAATTCATGCAGCCATTACAGTGAAAGATGGTACAGCAAAACTGGCAGTGAATAATAAAGCCATCGCCTCTTTAAAAGATTTGAAACTGCAGTATGGCGGCAACTGCACCGACTGCAGCATTCCTGCCAATATGGTCTTTAATTATCTTTCTTTTAAAAACATTAACCGCGATGCCAAAGTGTTCGTCAGCAACATTAAGATCACGAAGGAATAAAATCCCTGTTTTAGAGGAGGCCGTGAGCATGACAGGATAATAACTTAGCCTAACAGTATCACCTGTGTTGCTTTGCAATACATACCTTAACCATATTAAGCCCATGCAATGCCTGTCCATCAAAACAATAGTATCGTTTTTTTTATTGGTGCCTTTTTTTGCTGCAGCACAAAAATCAAATGAACAAATTATTGCCGACAGCAGTTTCGGCTGGATGAAAATCTATCATTACCAGGGGCAGAAAAACACCCGTACAGTTGACGATAAAGTATTCAGTGCTGCCCAACTTTCACTATGCGATAGTTTTGGAAACTGGATGCAGGCAAGCTATGTTCCCAAAGGTTGTATTGGAGATATCAGGAAAGTAATTGGCCCCAAACTGGGCCTGTACAATCCCTGGGTTAGATATGCACCGCAGTTTTATGGCACCACTTCTTACACCTGGAGCCTGTATATGAAAGAGGGCAAACCCACTCCCATACAGGAAACCGAAATTCCCTGGGGTATTACTGCTAATGAAATACCGGGCAATACATTAACTGATTTATGTACCGGTGGCGACTATTATTTTTTTATGGAAGAAAAAAATCCGTTTGATGCCGGAACGCCGCAGCCTGTTGTTGACCAGTACAACATCAAAACGTTACCACAGTTCAGCAAGTTTTATCCGCTGCACAGCACAGCTTCCCGCTACGACAGGAACGCTGGTTTTGTTGATGCCGTTTTATTATGCAGCAATAATAAACTTCCGTTTATACAGGTTACTGTTGGTGATCTTTTGAATAAGGCAGAAAAAATGATTCAGCAATCGCACGAAGATGCACAGAAAGACATCAATGAAAAAAACAAAGGCAATCAGAAAAGTATAGACTATTACTCAGGTTATGAAAATGAAAAGTTTAAAAAGGCGTTGGCTGCATTGTCACGGCACAAAGAAAAATACAAAAATAGCTTTGCTGAACCAGCTATGATTGCACGGACTTTTGACTACACAGATTTTAGTAACAACCAGGATATTTTTACCAGGATATTGTTAACAGAAAAAGAAGGCAACGTTCTTCCTTCCCGCTATCCTGTTTATAAACTTGCGCCAGGCACAATGGAAATGGCCAAACAGGATAAGCCATTATGGGTAAGGGTAACATGGAACTGGAGCCTTGCAGACGCACGCATGAAACACATGCATGAAGCCATTATCAACAATTTCAATTTCGATTATCTCTATGACTTTTTATTTGCACCTGAAAAAATAAAAGGTATACCGTACAAGCCATTGCATAACCCGGCGGCAAAAGAAGCTGAAGTGGTTACTCAAAAATCAGCCAATGCAAGAAAAGCCGCAACAGACCCAACTGTTTTTTTCTTTGAAGATTTTTCAGGCAATGCTGTTGAACAAAGCCCTGCCAACTGGTATTCACGTATTAACCTGCTGGGCAATAAAACTAAAGTGGTAACGGTTGCCGGCCTTGATGGAAAATGGCTGGAAATAAAAGGGCACAGTGGAATAATCCCTGATAATCTTAAAAAACCATTACCGGAAAATTTCGAAATCAGTTTTGATGTGGCGGTGCCAAAAGATATTCCCTGGGGAGCGAAAGCTTTTGAATTTTACTTAGGCACAGATGATCATTTTGTAACGAATGGCAAGGGTGTGAATATCCGCTTACGGGCAGGCTTTAGCGGAAGGCCTGGAGAAATAAATATTGTACCCAATTTTGGCAATGGCTTTTTTGAAGGCGATAAAATGTATTATGATGTACCTGGTTTTTCCAATAACCTTTCCGTTAATAAAGTTGCTGTTACACTGAGAAAAAAAGGATCATCTTTTGAAGTATTATCGAATGGTGTATCGTTACATGTTTTCAGCAAAGCATTTCCAGGTAATACTGTATTCAGGTGGCTGCAAATTTCCCATGCCAGCAGCGACGGTGATACACAGCAATATTATTTCAGCAACTTCAACATTACCCGTTTATAAAATACTGTTTTTACAGGATGCGCCTGCCGGCAACCCTCACTTATATTTGGATACAAATTTTCCAATATGATGCATCGTATTCCTTCAGTTAATAAAAGAACAGTACCATTTTGTATAGCACTGGGTTTATTTTTATTATGCAGCAGCACCATTCATGCACAAAAAGTATTCCCTGTAAAACAATCTGGTGTAAGTGGTATAGCAGTGCCTGATGGCACAAAGCAGGACAAACGTTTGCTGATGACCGTTTCATCAAACGTTATGCTGAATGATATTGCTAAAAAAAGCAATGCCGCAATACAAACTACAGAAATCTTATACACGCCACCATCATTTACCATAGATTCATTTTTAACCGCTGTAAAAACTGCCGGCTGGAATGTAACGGCTGACAATACTGATCAGCATGCATACTGGCTGGAGCAGAATGGAAAATATTTGCTGGCTTACTTCGCATCAAAAAAATCGCAGGGAGAAATTTATACCGCTGCCTGTACACAACCGCCATCGCTCAATGGTGGTGGAACAACCAGCAATACTACAACCGTCACCAACACAACAAACAATAACACCCAACAAACCAATACGGTTACACAGGATAACAACCCACCACCGGCCCAGGGTAATAACACACAGGGAAATAATACCAACAACAGTACACCCGCCATTAATTCTTCATTTGCATTTAACACTACGAATTTTGATGATGGCTGGACGAGTACCGTGCAGGAAGACTGGGTGGAAGTAACAAAAGGCAATGTAAAAGTGTTACTGCATTATCCAAAAGATGGTACCATCATTCCGGCAGATCCAGGACCTGAAGTAGTCAATGCCTGGAATATTTTAGTGGCACCACATTACCGCAACCTTCAAAATTTCCATACCGCCTATGTGAACGACTATAATATGGTGTATATTGGTAGTGGAACTGTTGATGAAGCCACAAGCGGAAAAAATGTTTATGCCGTACTCTTCCGGCGGGGATCCTCCGGCTGGATTGAAATTGTAACACCGGACAAAAATGCCTTCATACAGGAATTTAAATTTGATCCTGAAACCATCCGATGGGATTCAGAGATCAGCCTGTTTGCGTTGCTTGAAAAAATGCCCGGCTATAACAAGTTTGCAATAGCGGCTGCTGATTTTAATGGTAAATGGACAAGCGATTTTTCCGGCATTCAGCAGATGTATAATGTATATACAGGCGCTTACGCAGGCATGCATGTTAATCAGAGCAATGAATATTTTATATTTAGTGGCAATACCTATTCCTGGAAATTACAGGTGGTCAGTGGTATGGCGGGAAGTTCGCAATTCAATAAAGCTGAATCAAAAGGTACATTCAGTGTACCCAACAACTGGCAGCTGTATTGTTCTAAAATTGAAAAGGGTCCAAAAACATTCCATGCATTCTGGTCGTGCATTAAAGGAGCACGGGTATTAAATCTGCTTGATGCAGTATATCCCGGCAGTGGCAGTTATACACGTTATGGTTTGGCGAAATAAAGCAGGCAATGAACAAATTTTTATATTCAGAAGAAAAAAACTACATTCATAAAATAAAAAAATCAACATGAAAAAATTCATCGCTTTATTCAGTTCGTTGCTGGTGTTTGCCGGTGTAAAGGCACAAACCACAACGGTAAAAAAAGAAACCACCAAGCCTGCAACAACCGTTAAAGCTGTTACAGATACAGCGAAAGCAACAGCAGCATCCACCAAATTAAAAATCACTGATAAAGCTTACAAGCAAAACGCACAGTTGAAGCAAACCAGCGCTGCCATGAAAGAAACGCCACAACTGAAAAAAACAGACAAAGCTGTTAAATATTAATGCTGCGTTGGTTTACACAAACAGCAGGGAAAATATGCCAGCCTGAAGGTATTATTGTTCAACCCAGCCCGCTGCACGGCAGAGGTGTATTTGCAGAAAAAAAATTTACTCCGGGAGCCGTGATTGAAACGGCTCCTGTTATTTTAATGCATGCAGAAGATAAAGAACAACTTTCTGCCACCACACTCTTTCATTATTATTTTGTAGTGGGCCATGCAAAATACCCGGTAGCATTGGGGCTTGGGTACACGTCATTGTATAACCACAGTAATAAAGCCAACGCAGTATATTCTATTTCAATAGCAAAAGCATCCATTACTATTAAAGCCTGTAAAAATATTTTACCCGGTGATGAAATTACTTTGAACTATAATGGCACCCCGGATGATGATGCACCTGTTTATTTTCCCGATGCTGATTCACCTTCATGAAACGGATACTATACATTAAAAACATTTCAGGCAAAGGCCGCGGGGTATGCTGCACCACGCTCATTAAAAAAGATGAAGTGATTGAAGTGTGCCCCGTATTGGTTACCCATGCGCCAGACCAGGAAGCATTAAAAACTTCCCGGTTAGTGGATTATTTTTTCAATTTTAATAAAGAAGAAGGCACACTGGCATTGGCCCTGGGTTTTGGCTCGTTGTATAATCATGCTGTATTTTCCAACGCGGCCTACAGTTTAGACCAGGAACAACAAACCATGACTTATTATGCACTGGAAGATATTCCCGCAGGAAAAGAAATTTGCATTAACTACGGCGGTGAATACGGAAAAGAATACCAGGAATGGTTTGAAAGCAGGAATATTGAGTTGAAAAAATAATCAACATCCAGGTTTTATTATACCCTGTTTTCTGCACTTTGTAGTCCTGCACTTTATCAATACTTTTTAAAGCGTCAACCACATATTAAACTTGTTGTACTTTCGCAGCAAGATGATGAAAGCATTTAAAGATTTGCGAATTGCTTTTATGGGCACACCCGACTTTGCGGTGGCTTCACTTGATGCGTTAGTGCAGGCCGGGTGCACTATTGTTGGTGTCATCACTGCACCGGATAAACCTGCCGGCCGCGGTATGCAGCTGCAGCAGAGTGCCGTAAAAAAATATGCTGTAGAGCATAATCTTCATGTATTACAACCTGAAAAATTAAAACAACCTGAATTTCTCTCAGCCCTCCAATCATTACAGGCAGATCTGCAGCTTGTTGTAGCGTTTCGTATGTTGCCAGAAGTGGTGTGGAATATGCCGCCCATGGGTTCAGTAAACCTGCATGGCAGTTTATTGCCGCAATACCGCGGTGCAGCGCCGATTAACTGGGCTGTTATCAATGGGGAAAAGGAAACCGGTGTTACCACGTTTAAACTGAAACATGAAATTGATACCGGTAATATTTTATTGCAGGATCGTTTTCCTATTGGAGAAAATGATACGGCAGGAGATGTACATGACCGTATGAAAGATATCGGCGCCCAACTGCTGGTGAAAACTGTGCAGGGTTTGGCCGATGGATCATTACAGGAAACACCACAAACTTCATTTGATACCAGTACATTGAAACATGCACCCAAAATTTTTACTGATACCTGTAAAATTGATTTCAGCAAAACTGTGGCTGAAGTGCATAATTTAATCCGGGGCCTCTCTCCTTATCCCGGCGCATTTACAATGCTGGATGGAAAAGTGCTGAAGATATTTAAAACAGAAAAAGTTGATACCCGTTCTGGCAGTTCATCATCTTTCATAACCGATCACAAAACTTACCTGCACTTTACCTGTGCGGATGGTGCTGTCAGCGTGAAAGAATTGCAGCTGGAAGGCAAGAAACGCATGCTGGTGGAAGATTTTTTAAGGGGGTACCGGTTTTCATAAATTAATACAGTTGATTTTCACCGTTAAACACAACAAAGGCGTCCAACCGTTGTAAAACGTTAAGACGCCTTTGTTGTATTTAAGAAAAACTGGCTTATTTAATCTTCAGCTTTTCCAGCAACTCTTTGCTTAATGCAGCTTTGGGAACAATAATGCTGATGGTGTTCATCGCAAAGTATCCTTCAGATACATTGATGTAACCATGCAGTGGCCCAACATCGCCCCATGAATTTTTTACATAGAAAAACTCGCGGCCCGATTTTGCTTTTTCCAATCCCACAATATGCATCAGGTGATCATCCTGTGTGGTCAAATTTTCATACAGCATCTGCCTCGTGGCTGCATCTACTTTTGCTTCCTGTACTTCACCGGTAATAAGGCTTTCTTTTGTTTTTAAACCGCCCGGCAGTTGATACATATTAATGGCTGAACCAATTTTTTGCTGAAAGCCGTTATTGCTTACATCAGCATCCCACAATACAGAGTACCCTTTATTCAACGTTTCTTTAGCCACCTGTATCATTTCATTCAGCGGCAGGTTGTAATATTCACCGCTGCTGAAATTGTCGGGTACTTCAATTACAAACGGAAGGTAATAAGGATGGTGTGTAAAAGAAGTGATGTTTACATAATCATTGGCATTAAAATGCAGCACTTCAGATGCGAATGATTTTGGCGTGTATTGTTTTCCGTTATAATTGAATTTTTCCGGAGGTGTTCCCAATGAGGAGTCAAGAATATGCACATAACCTGCCATCCATTCCTTTGGCAGTGGAACGATGTGCAATACACTGTCTAAATATTTTTTCAATGCTTCCACCAGTTTTTCATGATTGTGTACTTTCTGGCCGTTTAACAGCCCGCTGTATTCTGACTCCGGAACGATACCATAAGTGGCAATGGAACGGATAAGATCGTGGCCCAAACCGCCTTCACCAAATTGTGCATGCCCCTGGCGCAGCAAATAATTTTTTGCTTTTTCTAAGTAAGTATTGCGTACCGTAAACATTTCACTGAGGTCAAGATTACCAAAGTTGTTTTTCATACACTGGCTTTCAATCATAGAAGTGGAAGAGAAGCACCAGCAGGTTCCCGTCATACCCTGGTCCTTAACACTGGTGGCGGGAATAGATTTTTCCAGGGAAAAATTTTCCTGGATAGTTTTAGCTATCCCCGTTGCTTTCTTATTGGTGGTGTCTTTTGGTTTTACGGCACCGGGATTAGCTATTTCTCCATCTGTTTGTGCAAAACCCTTTGCAGCAAAAAACGCAACTACAGCTAACAGAACAATTTTCTTCATAACATTTATTTTGAGTAATTAATAGTACACCCGAATTTGGTATCGGTAACACCCAGTATATCTGCTGCAGCATTGCTGATGCGGATCACCAGGCCATTATTTTGTTTGATATCTGAAATCATATCGAGCACTTTTACATACACCACTTTTCCATTGGCAGTATTGGTAACCTGCAAAATGGTACCCGGTGCAGCATCGTTATACAGGCAATAGTATTTTCCATCTTCCCAACCACTGGTACTTTTAAAAATGCCTGCTGCCCCATCATCCTTCGCCACTTTGTGCCCTCTTACCTGTTCATCATACAACGTTTTAAAATAACCGCCATTAAAATCGGTTGCTTTAGCCGGAACAGAAGCAGTTGCTTCCTCTTGTGCAGGTTTTGATAATGGGGGAAGGTCTTTTTTCTCAGGCGCTGGTGGTTGAACAGGTTTTGTTTGCGGTGCAGCCTCTTCTGTTTTGGGTGGTGCTGGCGGCGCTTCAACCGGTTTGGCAGGTTTGATATCAGGCTGTGTTTTTATTGTTGCTTTGCCTGCGTTATACCCCACAATAAGTTGTGCCCCTTCGTTTACACCATCAGTGGTAAGGTTATTCCATTTTTTTATATCCGCTACAGTGGTGTGATAGATAGTTGAAATATGGTAAAGGGTTTCCTTCTTACCAACGGTATGATAAATGGGCGCTCCATTTTCTTTATTTGCTGTTTTAGCAGGGGCAGTTTCTTTTGTGGATGGTGCTGTCTTTGCAGAAGGAGGAATCACCACACCTTTTTTAACCGGTATCTTCAACACCTGGCCAATGGTGAGTCCTTTATTATAATCAATCTTATTAAAATTAGCCAGTTCCCTTCCGTTAATATTGTACAAGCGGCCAATACTGGTTAAACTTTCTTTGGGGCCCACAGTATGCGTGATCACTTTCTGCGCCATAGCCCAAAAAGGTATCATCATCAACAGGGTGCATAATTTCTTCATCTTGTAAAATATTGTACCGCAAATATGCAACAATTTGTTGGTTTACGGGTCGGGCAAGTTGTTAACAATCTGTAGTTATGGAACAAGAAAATTTTATAAAGATTGATTCTTTATTTATGCAGAATGCGCCACTCTTTGGGATAATAATTATTGATCCGGTTGGGTAACACTTTGATCCAGCCCAACGGCAACTGCCTGTATTGCAATAACGACCATCCTTTTGTTGCTTCAGTAAGTTGAATATCGTTGCGGCGCAGGTATTGCAATGCTGTTTCCAGGCTGGTGTCAATATGCGGTATGGCTTCATGCATAAGCGTACTCATGGCCAGTTCATGATGAGGTATCATTTCATTACGGATTACTGCACCAAGGCGTATACCTGATTTCTTTACATACAATGATTGCTGTACGGTTTCCAGTACAGGCATCATGAATACAGGTATGGCCAGCACATGATCATCCTGCTGAATAAATGAAAATCTTTCCGGGCTTTGCAACCAGGTCTGCACTGCCTGTATTTCATTTTTAGTGGCTTTATTAATGGCTGATTTTATTTTTTTTGCAGGTGTACTGTTGCTGCCGGTTTTTTTTCTGAATGCCGCAATAAAGAATCCTTCACCTCTTACCTGATCCGGGTAAAAACGATAGCCATGCGCAGCTGCTTTTTTTGAAACGGTTGCAGTAATATTCCATTCTTCCTGTAATTGCAGGCGTACCGGTTCCATTTCGAAATGCCCGCATAACCAATCGCATATTTCTTCATCTTCTGCTGCACTGTATGAACAGGTGGAATAAATCAGTATCCCATTTTCTTTTAATGCCGGTAATGCATCTGCCAATATCCTTTGCTGCCGCTGGCTGCACAGCTGTACATTATTCAAACTCCATTCTTGTACAGCATCCGCATCTCTGCGGAACAATCCGCTGCCGCTGCAGGGTGCATCCACCACCATCACATCAAAAAAAGAAGGCAACCTTTGAAAATCCTTAGGATCATTATTCGTTACAATCACATTTGCAGCGCCCCACTTCGCTATATTTTCTGAAAGAATAGTTACTCTTGTTTTGATCACTTCATTACTCACCAGCACACTTTCATTACTGATAAGTGATTGCAGCAGTGTTGACTTTCCTCCCGGTGCTGCACACAAGTCAAGCACCTGCAATGGTTGCGACAGATTGGCCGTTTGCCGCAAAGCCTGCTCCAGGAACATGCTGCTGGCTTCCTGTACATAATAAGCACCGGCATGAAAGCAGGGATCTGTTGTAAACAATGGCCGCTCTTTTAAATACCATCCATCACTGCTCCAGGGAATTTTTACATCAATACCCGGAAATAATTCCCCGGCACTTTCTTTCATCTTTGCCGGGTTCACCCGTACAGACACTACCTGCTGCCCCGATGCATGCACACCGGTAAACGCCTCTTCATTAAAACCCGGCACACCCTTTAAGGATTGCAGTAATTCAACAGGTAATGCAGTATTCAACATAAATTGTTTGATAAATAACTATACCGTATACACTAAACAGGAATGGTATCATACACCACTACTTTATCCCACAGGCCGGAGCATTCTTTTATAAAATCCAGGTGGATGGGATCAGTTTGATAACTATCCTGGTCTGCAGCACTATTAAACGTAAGCAGCCAGGAAACCGCATAAGTACTGTCAATCACCGGCCTGCTGGTGCCGGCAGGCACACCTATATGAAAAGATTGTATTGTGGTTACCCGTGACAGTTTTTGCAACCCCTCCACTAACAGTTGGCGATGGACGGTATTGCCGGGTTCTTTTAACCAGAAAAAAACATGATGTACAAATGCTGCAGCCATATTGAATTGATTTATGGCAACAAAAATAGCCGCAGTGATCTATCTTTTCAATTTTTATTTTCGATTTGCTTGCAGTTTTGAAATATTACTTCTATTTTTCGAAATCCCCACCTTACAAACGATCTGCCGTACTTCATGTTACTGTTTTACCTAACATTTAAAACCTGAACAAATGAAGCAAAACAAATTCATTTCCGCATTAACGGTTCTTGCTGTACTGTTTCTTACCGCCTGTAATAACAGTACCGATGAAAAAAAGACTGCACCTGCATCTGGTGCAGACACATCCAAACCTGCCACCACCACCGCACCGGCCACTGTTACTAACGGGCCGGGGAATTATTTGGTAGTCATGCATAAAGTGGGCAATTTTGAAAAGTGGCTGCCTTTGTATGAATCTGATGATTCTGCAAGAAAAGCTAACGGATTAACCAGCTATGTGATATGCCGTGGCTTGGATAAAGATTCCAATATGATTTTGGTTTCTATGCACATGGCAGATACTGCGAAAGCTAAAGCTTTTATTGCTTCCGATGCGCTGAAAGCCAAAATGAAGGCTGGCGGTGTTGAAGGAATGCCTGAGATTACCTTCTCAGAAAATGTTATTGTAGATACCACCACCGTTCCCAACAACATGCCACGGGTGATGATCAGCCATACAGTAAAAGACTGGACTGCCTGGAAAAAAGCGTATGACGAACATGCACAGGCCCGCACAGACGCCGGTTTAATGCAAAGAATTGTTGCCCATGCGTTGGGCGATGATCATCAGGTGAGGCTGGTTTTTGCTATACAGGATATGGCAAAGGCAAAAGCCTTTTCCGCATCTAAAGACCTGAAAGATAAAATGACTGCTGCTGGTGTGGTTGGGCCACCCACTTTCTTTTATTTTACAGTGGTAAAAAAATATTAACGGCTTTTCTCTCTATTCATATACACCGTGGGCAGTTTTCTAACTGCCCTTTTATTTTTTATGTGCCGTTAATCAACCGTTAACCGGAAAATGAAATTAGGCAATGGAATATTCTTTTTCTACCTTGGGTATATTAAATCAAAAATTTGCTATCATGAAAAAAGTATTGATTGTATTTGCTGCCCTGTTGATGCTGGCTGCAACAGGTGTTAAAGCGCAAACCACCACAGCGGATGCAACAAAAACCGCTGTAAAAAAACAGGTACAGAATCCTGCAGCTTATGCCTGCCCGAAATGTTACCACATCACTAAAGGTGCAGGACAATGCGAAATGTGTAAAATGGATAAAGTACAATTGGGCACTTACTTTTGCCCTAAATGTATGAAGGGCACCGGAGCAAAAGCAGGCAAATGCCCCACCTGCAATGGCGCCACTGTACAAATGACACGCAAGTATTGTGCAAAGATGACCGCATCCGGCAAAATGGATAAAGATAAAGGCATGAAAATGAAAATGTAAATGTTATTATTGATAACCATGCCTTGTTCAAGCAGGTGCCCTGTAGTGAAATTCGCTGCGGGGCATTTTTATTTTCAGGCTATTTGAAGTGTTGTATGCTGAATGTTATGGTTACTTTATTTGCCACGTTCACCTGAAATGGCGAAATCCCTGGTGCTTTGCTGTTATGCTAAAAAAGTGCGATCAGAACCATTTTCCATTCTTCCTGTCCCAGGATGTAATGCCGATTTTAAATTGTACAGGATTGTGAAAATTATTGGCCGCAGAGCCGCAGGCATACACGCCCAGTTTAAATTTACCGAGCTGGTTGAAGGGTATTTTGAAAACGCGTTCTATACCGGTGAACACTTCTATATAACGCAGGTTATTGCGTTCAGGTGCAATTAAAAAACCAGCACCGGCAATTTCACGCAGCCCAATATTTTTTAATACCGGAATTTTATTCAGCAGTGCTCCGTTGAATTCATGTACATAATGACCTTCATAAAAACGTTTGAATACCGGGAAGGTGGAATCGAGCGATTGAAAGGCTTCATTTGGATTGGAGAATAAAATCGGGTCGCCACGCCGTTCCCGTTTATAATCCACCAGGCGCAGGTCTGCAGTATTGAGGAACGATCCGGTTTTTATGGTGTAAGATGAATTGCCCAAAGTTCCTAAATGCATGGTTTGTTTGATGCCCAATTCCAGGTAATCGAAATTAATGGCGCTGTTAAAAAGATGTGGTGTTCCTTTTCTCCAGAGTGCATAAAAGGTGGGCCAGGTTGAGCCGAGTATAATTTTTTCTTTGGGTTCCCTGATATAATGCTGGTGTGGCGTATACTCCAACCGCAACGATGTGTATAAGGCATTGTACGGCTCAAATGCAACAGCATGATTACTGTCGAGCAGGTTGCCAAACAGGCTGTCTACTTTATCATTGGTTTTATAACCCGTTAATGAACGTCGGAAAGCAATGTCTACATCTGTAAAAAAATATAAGCCATTCAGCAGCTCCAGTCCATGACCAACACCGAGGCCTTTATTGAGGTATAAATTATTCCGGCTGATCATATTGATCCATGCATCGCCACTGAAAATGAATTCAAAATTCTTTTGCAGGCGCAGGGAATAAAACCCCCGGTTGAAGGGATTATACATTCTTGTTACCCTTACGCTGCCGTTGATGTCTTTATTGCGTAAGCCATAACTGGCTTCTGCAAACACATCAATATTTTTTCTTGATGCCCAGGTTTTAGCATAGTTTACATTGGGTTGTATTCTTGTGCCACCAAATTGAAATGGCTGGTATAATGCGGGTATGGCTGGCAGCATCCAATGCCGTCGTTTTTCATGATCATTAAACTCCTGCCCTTTGTACAATAGTTTTTGCCAGGTGACGGTGTTAATCTTTTTATCCAGTGAGTCTAAATAAGCTTTGGTATGTGTGGCATTGTACACACTGTCTTTATAATAAATAAAACGAATTTCCTTTTCGGTCAATGGTTCTGTCCGGTTTTGGTTCCAGAAAATCGAGTCACGTTTGTATGCTGCTGCAGTTGCTGCACTTACCTCCACACCAAAATATTTTTTATCAAAAGTTTTATTCAGTGCATAATTGTTATACGTAACTGTTGTTATGCCGGATGCTTTTCTTTTTGCTGCTGTGGCTGAATAAGTAAATTGCTGGCGTACCAGCATCCATGCGGTATCATTGATGTAATCATATTGCTGTTCCACTTCAAAAAAATCATACGCAGCCAAATGATATTTTGGCAACTTTAATTGTGTATGCAGCAGCACCCAACTGCTGTCGGCAATGGTCACTTCTCCTTCCACCGTTGCATTGCTGAGCTGTCGGGGCTTTACGGCAATTACAAATTGTTTCCTGCCATTCACTGTATCTGTTCGCAATAATTTAAACCGGTATGCCAGCAACCCGCTGTAACTTATTGGCGACACAAAGGGCGTTTCCGCAATGCTGCGTATGGAAATAAGATTATTGTAAAAACTAAAATCGCCTTCTGTTGTGGAGAGATAGAAAAGATCAGCAGTATTTCCCCGCTTCTTTATGCCCGTACGTTCTTCCTTAATTTTTTTTCCGGCACCTTTATCCAGTTCAAGCACAATTTCTGCCATTGCCATCGCATTCATTGCTGCGGCACGCTGTTGCATTTTCAATAAAGAATCGCTGATGGGTTTTTTATTCTCCTTTGGTGAAGATGAATCCTGCTGCACTGCTTTAATATATACTTTACAGGAATAATCTCCTGCCGCTGCAACAATTTCGTCTTTATGCCGGATTACATTGCGTACATATTCTTCTCCCCTGTCGCGGTTTTTTGTTTTTACCACCACTTCAGAAAGATTGGGTGCGTCTGCTATTTCTAAAATAAAATGATGTTCCCTGTTTTCCTTTTGCACCACCACCGCGGTTACCAATGGTTTATAACCAACTAATGTTATGATGAGATCGTATTTGCCTGCATCCAGTTCCAGTTCATAGGTTCCGTCTTCTTTTGTTGTGGTACCCATTTTACTGTCTTTCACCTGAATACTTGCAAATGCCAATGGCTCCAGTTTGGCATTGGTGATAGTGCCGTGTAAAGTATAAGACTGACAAAATGCTGAAAAAGGAATAACGCAAGTTATTAATAGTTGAATTACTCTCATTACAGTTGATGGATTACTGTTTTAAAAATGCAATAAAACTTTGACAACTGGAAACGCGGGCTGGCTTATTGTATATTAATTAACAAACCTGTTGTAATTAATTACATAAAACTGTTTTGATGATAGCAGAAATTTCACCGGCCCGGTTGGCTACCATAAAATGCCCGCCTTTTTCTATGGTGTACACTGGCTTAAAATTTTTTATGGGCAATACATGGTCTTTTGTTCCATGAATACGGATGATGTGTGCTGGTGCTTCTTCCCTTTGCCAGTTTACAATTGCGTTGATGGCCCAGTGTGTAAATGAAGGGTTGGATGCCATTAATATTTCCTGCAGCAGGATGCCATCATTTTTGGCATCAATACTGAACAACCAGTTGGTGAATACATTGCTTTTGCGGATATTTTTTTTCGGTAGCAATTTATTTAATTTCAACATTCCTGAAAACCTGTATAACAAAGGCAATTCTTTTTTGCAGGCGATGCTGGATAATAAAATTGTTTTTTGTGGCCGGATATGGTCCAGCATTTCTGTTGCCAGCATACCGCCAAATGATAAACCAAGCAATGCATAGGGTGTTGATGTATCAATTAATGCCATCATTTTTGCGGCATAAGTTTTCATTGTATCTGATGGCGCTGGCGGTATCCATTGCAAATGCACCACTTTTATACCTTCAGGAAAAATAAGGTATTGAAATGCACGTGCATCTGCACCCAACCCGCTGATACAGTATAAAGTCATTTTGTTTATTCCTGCTTTTGCAATTCAAAATAAGTTACTACAATTTCCACCCTTCGGTTTTTTTGCCGGCCTGCTGCTGTTGCATTGCTTACTACAGGCATGCTCTGGCCTTTACCTGTTGCTTTAAATTTATCTGCAAACTGCGGCAACTTCAGCAGCAAATATTGCTGAATAGCTGTTGCCCTTGCTACAGATAATATTTGGTTGGCATCTGCATTACCGGTACTGTCGGTATGCCCGGTGATATTTACCACCAGAAATTTTTTGTTCTGCAGTGCAGTACACAAACTGTCCAGCAAATTTTTAGCATTGGCTTTTATTGTGGCTTTGCCAATATCAAAAAGTAAATCGGGTAATACTAATGTGTCGTTGGTGAAACGGGGTTTGTGCTGTACTTCCGGGGTATCAGGAAAAATGGGCACATTGTTCGTATGCCTGTAATCATAGTCGTAAACCTTTTTACTATTTTCCTGGTAGTTACTGCATAGTGGTATGTTGGCTGTTGACTGCAATTTTATTTCATCTATAAAATACAAGATATCACCACTCTTGTTACAGGCATCTTTCATGGTAAATTCCTGTACCGGTAAATGTTTTGTGGTGATGATGAAAAATTTTTCGCTGCCGTTTGCCGTATATTCATATTGCACATGTTTCCACCCTTCTTTCATATCGGCATCAATATGCGAGTTATTCAAAATAAAGCCGGGAGCTTGTGTTAACGTTTCCGTATTGAACAACTGTGGTTCTCTGTGTGTAAAATAAAATTCTAATCCTGCAAACACTTGTCTGCCTGTATTCAGATAGAATGAAAGTGTATATTTTTCACCGGGCTTCAAGGGGCAGCACAATGCGGTATAAACATAGCGGGGAATATTGAAGTTATCCATTACATTGCCCACGGGTACTGCCAGTACCATGTGGCCCAGCATTGGGCGTGGCGCATATTTGGGTGTTACCACCAGGTTTGTTGCGGGTATATTAAACCATGCTTCGGGTGCACATGGCGACTTAAACTCTGTACAGGTATTAATGTCTTCAAAACCGGGATTGGCAAAAAGGTTCTGTGCTTTTGCAGTAGTGGTTACTGCGCATAAAAAAATTGCTGATAAAAATTTCACCTTATCATCCAGGCGCATTTTTTTTCAGCAATTTACTTAATATAGTTTATACCGCAGCGCCGGTTACTTCCTGCAAAGCTGTGGTATTTTCAAACGGCAGGTAATATAAATGCACCTGCTGTTGTATAGCAATGGCTTTCCTGATGAGTGCTTTATCTTTTACAAAAGGCATTACATCTGTTACATCGCTCAGTAATTCTTTTTTATATACGCTTGTAAATGGTACATAATAAAAAGATTCCAGCCTGTCTTTTTTCAATGTTGCAAAAACTGCACCGTCATTACGCAGCAGTTCTTTATAGCTTACAAACGTAAAACGGTTTTCAGGCAATGTGGAAATAAAAGATAAAAGCTTTTCGTAGTAGTGTATCCATACTTTAAGGTAACGGTCTGCATACTTCTCACATAATTGTTCCATTGATTTACGCTTGAACAATTTCCATTTCAGTTTCGAAAATCCTTTTTTGGTGTGGTATCTTTTTTCCAGCATTTTAAACTCCCTCGTAATCATAGAGCTTACGGTGGCATTAAAATCTCTTACCACAACAATATAATACGCTTCGGGCAACAGTTCACTATACATATCCAGGAACAGGCACGTTCTCGGATCTTTCCATCCCCACTCTTTATTTTTTCTGTTCTTAAGTTCAATAAGATCACTCATCTCCATTTTTTCCAGTTCTGTTACCGTGGTCATAGGCTTGCTTACAAAACCGGTTTCAGATAAACTTCTTCTGGATAATAATTTTTGATGCAGGTGCAGAAAATCTGCGTCTTCAAAATGGCCCTGTTCGTTTCCAATACCGGGGCCTTCCAGTTTGGTACCAATCGAAAGACCGCAGCGCTGCAGCCATTGCGCCACGACTGAGGTACCTGAACGGTGCATACCTGCTATTACTATAACTTTTGTATTCATAAATTCATGTAAGGTTTGTACAATGTATTTGCTGCATGATGCCGTACAGGCATCTGTAACGGTTGTGCTGATTTTATTTTACCGATAATGAATTGTACCAGTTTGTTTACACATTTAACGATGGTATCAGTATCTGTATTAATATAGAGATCGGGCTCTTTCGGTACTTCAAACGGATCGTTTATACCTGTAAGATTTGTTATTTTATTGGGATTATCTGCTGAGAGAAATGCTTTTTGGTACAAGCCTTTAGTGTCCCTGATTTTCAAAACTTCCACCGAACAGTCAAGGTGCGCAGTAGAAACATTGGGATATATATCCCTTATTTCTTTCCGCATTTCTTCGTACGGATTAATGGCGCAGATAATACTTACTATACCATACCTGGACAATTGATGGGCAACAAATGCCATACGCCTCATATTTTCCATCCTGTCCTGTTTTGAAAACCCCAGTCCTTTGCATAAACTGGCCCTGTACTCATCGCCATCAATAATTTCAACGGCTATCCCTCTTCGTTGCAGTTCTTTTTGTGCTGCCCTGGCCAATGTAGTTTTTCCGGCGCCGGACATGCCGCAGAATTGTATGATCATGGTGGTTTGGTTTTGATAAGATGTAGTGACTCTTATTTTTTCAGAACGTTTAATGCATAATAAAATGATGCAGCAATATTTTATTTGGTTGGGTACAAACTATCATTACTGTATTAAAACGAAATTAAAGTTTGATTAGTGCGGTATTAAAAGCATACTGACATAATGCTATAAGCAATTGAATGCCTGCAGCATTTTTATATTTTTTCATTGGGGAAATTGAAAAAATATTTTTTATTCTTCTTAAAAAAGAGAGCAGAAATTTACTGGTTAAACGGATGTTAATCTGAAAAGAACAAATAGTGGAACCAACAGGTTAAATATTTTTTACTTCAGCACATAATTCCTGTAAAACTTTTTTGGCATCACCGAAAAGCATACTCGTTTTTGGCTGAAAGAATAAATCATTTTCAATTCCGGCATAACCGGGTTTCATGCTGCGTTTATTTACAATCACTGTTTTGGCCTGTTCAACTTCCAAAATGGGCATTCCATATATCGGACTGGCCGGATCGTTCTTTGCAGCAGGGTTCACCACATCATTGGCACCCAGTACCAGCACCACATCTGTTGTGGCAAATTCATCGTTGGCATATTCCATTTCCAGCAGTTTATCGTAACTCACATCAGCTTCTGCCAATAATACATTCATGTGGCCGGGCATACGGCCTGCCACCGGGTGAATAGCATATTTTACTTCCACCCCTTTTTCCCCTAATATTTTTTCCAGTTCATGACAGGTATGTTGCGCCTGGGCCACCGCCAAACCATAACCGGGAACGATCATTACTTTATTGGCATAACCCATCACCATTGCAGCATCTGCCAAACTGATTTCTTTATAAGCGCCCTGTGTTTTGGTGCCACCTTCACCTTTTGCCGCTGTTGCCCCTCCGCCAAATGAACCAATGAGTACGTTGGTTAATGAACGGTTCATGGCCTTGCACATGAGTATGGTCAATAATGTTCCTGCGGCACCCACTAAAATGCCGCCCGTAAGCATAGCCTTATTATTATACAAAAAACCGCCGCATGCTGCAGCCACGCCGGTAAATGAATTGAGCAGAGAAATCACAACAGGCATATCTGCACCACCAATGGGCATTACGAACAATATTCCATAGATGAATGCAAAGAAACCAATCAATATAAAAGGCAGATAAATATTACCCATGGCAGATTGATAAGCCCACACCGCCGCACCAATAACCAACACCAAAATAATCATGTTTACAATATGCTGCCCTTTGAAAGAAAAATCTTTAATGCGGCCATTCAGTTTACCCCATGCAATGATACTGCCGGTATATGAAATGGTACCAATGATAGCGCCTGCTGCAATAGTGATATATTGGCCAACCCCAACTAAACTGGAAAATGGGGTATCAACAGCGCCCTGGTTTATTTTATATGTATGATAAAACTCTGCTGCTGAAATTAATGCCGCACAGGCGCCACCCATACCGTTGAACAAACTCACCATTTCAGGCATTGCAGTCATCTTCACTTTTTTTGCGGCCAATGTACCGGCAATAGTGCCAATGATCAGGCCTGCAAAAATCCACACATAGTTGTGCAGTTTTTTTCCATCATCCTCCCGGAATAAAAATATAGTGGCAAAGATGGCAATGGTCATGCCCGCTGCAGCCACTAAATTTCCCCTGCGTGCAGTAGCAGGACTGGATAACATTTTCAGGCCGATGATGAAAGTTACAGAGGCAATAATGTAACAGAGCGTGAGTATGTGAAGTTCCATTTATCTTTGATTAGTTGATTGGTTAACTGGTTAATTAGGTTATTGGTGTATTAGTTAATTGGTGTAATTCGTGTAATTAGTCTTATTCGTGCAGCTCTTGTAATTCGTTTTAATTCGTGTCTTTTCTATTTGCATTCTTTATTTCTTTTTCTTAAACATTTCCAGCATCCTGTCGGTAACCACAAATCCGCCTACAACATTCAGTGTGCCTAATACTACAGCAAGAAAACCTAAGCCAAGAGCAAAGTAATTATCGCTTTCAGCCTTGCCCATTACAATAATAGCGCCTATGATCACTACTCCGTGTATGGCATTGGCACCGCTCATCAATGGCGTATGTAAAACACTGGGCACACGGCCAATCACTTCAATACCTACAAAAATCATCAGTATCACAATGTAAATTGTTTCCTGGTTAGCGGATATCCATTGCAGTATATTTTCCATTTTTTTGGTTAATTAGTTAATTGGTGTAATTAGTGTAATTCGTTTTAATTCGTGTATTATCTATTCGTATTCTCAAATTCCTTTCACCCTTTCGTTCACTACTTCTCCGCCATGCGCCATACAAGTGCCTTTTACAAGGTCGTCTTCAAAGTTCAGGTTGAGTTTTCCTTCTTTATCAATAACCAGTTGCAGGAAGTTGATCATATTCTTTCCATATAATTTACTCGCATCTGCCGGCATCGTTGCAGGTAAATAAGAATTACCCACGATGGTAACACCGTGATGAACAACAGCAGTATTGTTTTGTGTCTTTTCTGTATTGCCGCCTGTTGCTGCTGCAATATCAATGATCACCGAACCATTTTTCATCGATTCAATCATTGCCGTGGTAATTAATACCGGCGCATTTCGTCCTGGTATTTGCGCTGTGGTGATAATAATATCAGCCTTCGCAACACTCTCAGCAATTTTTGCCTTTTGCCGTTGCTGAAATTCTGCTGACTGTTCTACTGCATAACCGCCTGCTTTGCTTGCGTCTGCTGCACCTTCCACTTCAACAAATTTTGCGCCGAGGCTTTGCACTTCTTCTTTTACTGCCGGGCGGGTGTCAAATACTTCCACCACTGCGCCTAATCTTCTTGCTGTTGCAATGGCCTGCAAGCCGGCCACACCTGCACCAAGTATCAGCATTTTTGCTGGCGGCACACTGCCTGCTGCTGTCATAAACATGGGAAAATAATGCGGAAATAAATTTGCTGCCTGCAACACTGCTTTGTAGCCTGCAATGTTTGCCTGGCTGCTGAGTACATCCATACTTTGTGCACGGGTGGTACGGGGCAGCATATCCATACTGAAAACAGTAATGCCTTTTGCAGCCCAGTCTTTTATAACGGATGCATTAAATAATGGTTGATAAACGCCCAGCAGTATTTTGTTGGGCAACTGATCAATCACATCCTGTGATGGAATATTGATGGAAAGAATCACATCGCAGCTGCGCAGTACTTCTTCTTTCGGTAATACCGTTGCACCTGCGGCAATATACGCATCGTCGTTGGCGAATGCTGTTGCACCTGCGCCTGTTTCAATACTTATATTGACATTCCATTTTTTAAAAGTGGCGATATGTTCCGGTAAAAGCGATACCCTGGTTTCAGTGGTTGGTTCTTTTAAAACACCTATGGTCATAAGCAGATTTGTTGGCTAAAGATACAAAAAAGCCCTTTTCATTTTTCACCTGCCACGTGATATGATCATAATCATTTAAAACCGTATGGAGAAATGCTGCCTGGCTTTTACGCCGGGGTTAATGGAAACGATACCGATAAAAAATAAATCGATGGTAAGTGTTACTGCAGGATGTTGCTGTATGGCGCTCCATGCTGCTTCCATATCTGCACTCCAGTGAATATCGTCGAAGATGAGGAGTGTGTTTTCATGTGCATGCTGCAGCAGCGCTTCAAAATATTCCAGTGTGGATGCTTTACGGTGATTACCATCGATAAAAGCAAAATCAACTTTTGAAATGGATGATAATAATGGCCGCAATGTTGAAGAAAAATCGCCCGTTGTGAGGTTGATGTTTGATGCCTTCAACAAATGAAACGTTTGTGTTGCAATTGCTGCAATGGCTGAGGAACCTTCACAGGTATGAACTGCAGCATTACCATTTCCTTTTGCCAGATATGATGTAGTAATGCCGAACGATGTACCGAGTTCAATAATAGTTTTCGGTTGATAATGCTGTACCATCCTGAACAGTAACTGCCCGAATTTTTTAGATTTTAAAGATGAAGCTGCGATATCCTTCACCACCCTTTGTTTTGTTTTGATCACCGATGAGCCGGCACCAAAATCTTCCACTTCAATAATGGTATACTCTTTCAACAATTGTTTTCTTCTCTCTTCAACTGCCTGATAACAATCATATTTTTTTTTATCGTTTAGTACATGCGCAATAAAGTCAAAAACAAACGGCGAGTGAACGCCATGCCCCTTTCCATTGGCTGCAGTAAAATAGTAATGCAGGTATTTTTTTGCGAGTTGAAAGGAACTGTACATGGTTTATGAAAATAGTATTTGACTAATCAATCATCAAGCAGATAATTAACACATCAATCTTCTTATATTTTTTATTGATTAATAAAATCATCAAAACCTGTAAACATCCCTCCGGTGAGCAATTTTTAAAATTGTAATTGTAACGATATGATGATCAACCGTATAAATTATCCTGTAATCTCCTTTTCTTACGCGATATAATTTTTCATTTGTTCCTTCTAATTTAAGGCTGCCTTTGGGGAATGGATTTTTTGCAAGTGACAGAATCAGTTTTTGGATTTTCTTTAGTTCGGTATAAGGTAATTTTTTTAATTCTTTTTGTGCTGATTGCTGAATGATGATCGTATAATTCATTTACCTTTTTTCTTTTTGCTATGTAACAATTCCAGTTCTTTAAATACTTCCTTAGCCGGTTTGCCGGGTTCATCAAGTCGTTTTTCGCTTTCGAGTACATCAACAAGATTTTCCACCACGTCATAGTTCTTCTCAATATCCACAACCAGTAGCCTGGCTTTACCCCGTTTATTCCGAACCACTTTTATACCTTTCAATTTTGACATTTTTTTCTTTTAAAGATACAATTATTTCTTCTCCCAGATTTGAAAAGAATACGGATACGCATGTTTCAAATCAAACTCAAAATCTTCGTTGGATACCAGTTTCCATTTCGTTTCATCTATCTCCGGAAAAAACGCATCGGCATCTGCAAAGGAATGATGCACACGGGTAATGTAAATACGGTCGGCAATATCCATACTTTGTTTATAGATTTCGCCACCACCGATGATGAAGAATTCTTTGCAGTTAGTGGCTTTTGCTTTTTGTAATGCATCATTAATATCTGAAGCAACAGTAACACCATCTGCTTTCCAGCCGGCCTGCCTTGTTATTACAAAATTGTACCGCCCTGGAAACGGTTTGTTCACACTCGCATAGGTTTTCCTGCCCATAATTACAGGCATACCCCAGGTGGTGTTTTTAAAAAATTTCATATCGTTGGGGAGGTTCCATAACAATTCTCCTTCCCTGCCAATGGCATTGTTTTCTGAAGCGGCTACTATTAGTGAGATCATGCAGCAAAAGTAAGGATTCCGGAATGAATGATGGACGACAGACGACGGTCGACCGTGGTCCGTCGTCTGTCGTCCGTCGTCTTTTATACTTCGTAATGAGGGTAGCTGTTAATTTTTCAAAATCTTAAACTCCACACGGCGGTTCAGCTGGCGGCCTTCGTCTGTATCGTTAGTAGCAACGGGCCTTGTTTCTCCATAACCTTGTGAAATAATACGGGATGGTGCAATGCCTTTCGATAAAATATATTCCCGTACTGATTTGGCCCTGTTATCACTTAATGTAAAATTATACTGATCACTACCACGGCTATCTGTATGCGCACTCATTTCAATTTCCACATTCGGATAATCATTCAGGAATTTCACCACGCGGTCCAGTTCCACATAAGATTCAGGCCGTAAATTATATTTATCAAAATCAAAGAACACATTATTCAGCCTGAACACCTGGCCAATTTCAATGGGGGCTAAGTATAAATCTTTATGAATTTCTTTATACCCCGCTTTCACCAGTGAATCAAGGTTGAGGTTTTCTGATATGGCAAAGAATTTATCTGCCGATGCACGGATGCTGTAATTCTTATCGTACGGCAATACAATTTTGAATGAACCATCAACAGGGCTGCTCACGCCGTTGCCCACTTCGGTTCCATCCGGTAAAGTTTGATACAGTAATGCAGCCGTAAGCGGTTCTTTTGTTTTGGCATTGTATACATTGCCGCTCACCAATACCACAGGGTTGGGTTTTTCTTTCTCTAATAATTTAATGCGTACAATATCGCTGGCGCCGAAAGCACCTTCGCTGGATGTCATGTACGCATATTCGCCACCGGCATCCAAAGTAAAAAATGCTTCTGAGCCTTCTGTGTTAATTGGTTTACCCAGGTTTACCGGGTCGCTCCATTTGGTCCAGCTGTCATCTAAACGTTTACTCATCCAGATGTCCATTTCTCCAATACCGCCGGGCCTGTCGCTGGCAAAATACAGTGTTACCCCATCGGCTGCAATAAACGGGCTCATTTCGTTATAATCAGGCAAATTGATTTTCTTTCCCAAACTTTTTGGTGCCGTCCAAATATCGCCGCCTTCTAAAAAAGATACATAGATATCGTTGTCAAAGCTGCCTTTTTTATCCGTCATGTAAAACAGCATTGTTTTTCCATCGTGCCCCATCGATGCACCGATTTGCGGTGTCATACTGAATTTTTCAAAATTGCGGATGCGTAACCGTTCTGCATTCGTCCAGCTGCCATCACTTCTTTTATGAATCATGCTCACCCCCATGCCAAGGTATTGGCCATCTATAAAAGCGCCTTTCAGTAAAATCGTATTCAGGTCGGGAGAAATCCAGTACACCGCATTGTATTGCGATGCGTTCACTCTGGCACTGAGGTGACGGGCACGGCTCCATTTGCCTGCCGTGTCGCGGGTGGAATACCAGATATCCTGCGAATTGGGAACGGTGGAATATTGTTCGTTATTGGGGTCGTTTTGACGTATGAAGAACAACAGGTTACCATCGGCAGAAATGGTGGGCCGCATTTCCGGGTTATCGGTATTGATCAGTGGCCCCAGGTTCTCCACCTGCACAATGGTGCTTTCCTTAATGATGTTTTCTTTTTGTTCCTTGAGCGTGGTGTCTACCGTGGGTTGGGCAGCTGTTACTATACAATAAAATACACCGGCAATAAGTGTAAAGGTTTTCTTCATAGGAGAATACAGTTAACCAGGTCAGAACGTAAAAAACAGGAAATTAGTATCCTTATTAAAATAAACTTTCCATTGTAATTACCTGCTGCAATATTTCATTGCTGTATGTATTGGGAACGATGCCATAGGCAGCAATCAGAATAACAAAAAGCGATTTTTTGGTTTGTGTTTTTTCCTGGAACACCATCAGTTTTCTTTTCAGGTCGGCGGCGTAAGTTTTTGAAATAGTAAAGGGTGTATCATAGCATTTCACTTCGCAAATATTGATGGCATTATCATTCCTGTCAATCAATAAATCAATTTGTGCACCGTCATTGGCATTACTCCCTTTAGAAAGAAAACTGTATTCTTCAGTATAAACAGCGGCAATACCCAGTGCGGCTTTTATTTTATTAATGTGTTTACTGCAAACATTTTCAAAGGCATACCCGCTCCAGCTTTTATAAACGGGCAAAGCTGCCAGTTGCATCCAGTTTATGTTTTTTCTATTGTACATAAACTTTAAATAAAACAGTGAATATTCGTCAATTAAACGATACAACATATCTTTTTTTACCCTGCCAAAAGGTTGATAAGATGCAATAAAGTCTGCCTGCTCCAGTTCTTCTAAAAATTTACCGAAAGTGCCCCCGTCTTTAAGCTTTGTGGCTTTTAAAATTTCAGACCGCGATAACCCTTTTTGTTTTGATGCCAGTGCTTTTATAATACGGATGTGCTGATCGGCATTTTTATATAAAGCGTGATATAAATTTTGAAATTCGTTTACCAGCAGCCCGTTTTTTTCAAAACAAATTCTGCTGATGTTTTGCGCAGCACTTTGCCCCTTTTTAACTTCTTTAAGATAATGCGGCACACCACCCAGTGTCATATACAATTGCAGGATATGATAGCGGGATAAGGTAACACCATTATGCTTCAGGAAAGCTTCTGTTTCTGAAAGTGTAAATGGCTTCAGATGTATACGCCGGGTTACCCGGTTATGCAGCCCGCCTTTATTGTTGATAATTTTATTCGCCATCCAGGATGCAGCCGAACCACAAATGATCACCAATATATTTTTTTTAACCGCCCAGCTATTCCAAAACCAATCCAGTGCAGGTAAAAATTTCGATTTGTGGGTATCCAGCCACGGCAGTTCATCTATAAACACTACCAGCTTCTTTTCCTTTTTAAGACTGTCCAGGTATTCCGTCAAGGCATGAAATGCATCCATCCAGTTTCCCGGCACAGCCATTGCCTTCCTTTTACCACTAAAACGGGTAAGCGCAATCGAAAAACCCTGTAACTGCTGCCCATTGTCTGCATTAAGTACACCACTGAACTCAAAATGCAACCGCCTGCCAAAATATGTTCGTACAAGATAGGTTTTCCCTACTCGCCTTCTTCCTGTTATCGCAAGCATATCAGCACCATTCGCTGCTTCCATTTCTGCAAGCGCCTGCCGTTCTTCGTTCCGCCCGATGATTATCCTGTTTGTCATTTTTAAAATATTTATTGCCAGCGGAATCTATGTCAAAAAAGGCAGATTCCGCTGGTAATAATTTTTACTAAGATAAAGAAACAGGAGAAAAACCGGCAGAAAAAATCAACACCCCACCGGAATAAAAAAATATTGCCAGCGGAATCTATATTAAAAAAGGCAGATTCCGCTGGCAATAATTGAATATACTACACCGCCACCGGCGCTTTGATTGCCGGGTGGCTCTGGTAATTTACCAGTTCAAAATCTTCGAATTGAAAATCGAAAATATCTTTTACTGAAGGATTAATTTTCATTTGCGGTAAAGGGAAAGGCGTACGGCTCAGCTGCAATTGAGCCTGCTCAAAATGATTGTTGTATAAATGTACATCGCCAAAACTGTGTACAAAATCGCCGGGTTCCAGGTTGCACACCTGTGCAATCATCAGGGTCAATAATGCGTAAGATGCAATGTTGAAAGGCACGCCTAAAAACACATCCGCACTGCGCTGGTACAACTGGCAACTGAGTTTTCCATTGGCCACATAAAATTGAAACAGGCAATGGCAGGGCATCAGTTTCATTTTGGGCAGGTCGGCCACATTCCATGCGCTGATGATCATGCGCCTGCTGTCCGGATTATTTTTGATTTGCTGAATCACATCTTTCACCTGGTCCACCACCACACCATCGGCACCCTCCCAACTGCGCCATTGTTTACCATATACAGGGCCGAGGTTACCGTTTTCATCGGCCCATTCATCCCAGATGCTTACTTTATGTTCTTTCAAATAAGCAATATTGGTTTCGCCCTTTAAAAACCACAGCAGTTCATAAATAATACTCTTCAGGTGTGTTTTTTTTGTGGTTACCAAAGGAAATCCTTTGCTGAGGTCGAAACGCATTTGATAACCAAATACACTGCGGGTGCCGGTTCCGGTGCGGTCGCTTTTATCGGCCCCGGTTTCAATAATATGTTTAACAAGATCAAGGTATTGCTGCATGGTTGCAAAGTAAATGAAAAGTTGAACGTTGAAAGTTGAAAGTTATCAAGAACCTAAAAACTTCTGATATCGAAAACTGTGGCTGTCGTCCAATTACAGATGTCCGTTGTCTAACCCGTATCTTTGCCAGCGGAAATTTATAATATGAGCAGTAAAGGAAAAGTATTAATGGCTATGAGCGGCGGTATTGACAGTACCGTTGCGGCTTTAATGCTGCATAAAGAAGGTTATGATGTAGTGGGCATTACTATGAAAACATGGGACTATGCCACCAGCGTGGGTACCACCGGCAAAAAAGAAACCGGCTGCTGCAACCTGGATAGTTTTAACGATGCCCGCCAGGCTGCGGTGCAACATGGTTTCCCGCATTTTATTTTAGATATACGGGAGGAGTTTGGCGATTTTGTTATTGAGAATTTTGTGGAAGAATACCTGGCTGGCCGTACCCCCAATCCCTGCGTGATGTGCAACACCCACATCAAATGGCGGGCACTGCTGAAAAGGGCTGACGCCCTGGGTTGTGATTTTATTGCCACCGGGCATTATGCGCAAATTCACCAGCACAGCAATGGCCGTTACTTTATCCGCAAAGGCATTGATGAAACCAAGGACCAGAGCTATGTATTATGGGGGCTGCAACAGGATTTGCTGAGCAGAACATTATTACCGCTGGGTACGTATCACAAAAAAGAAATCCGCCAGATGGCGCATGATTTTGGTTACCCCGAACTGGCTAAAAAAAGCGAGAGCTATGAAATTTGCTTTGTGCCCGATAATGACTATCGCGGCTTTTTAAAACGCAAAGTGGATGGGCTGGAAGAAAAGGTAGATGGCGGTAATTTTACTGACAAAACCGGCAAAATTCTGGGTAAACATAAAGGCTATCCTTTTTATACCGTGGGACAAAGAAAAGGTTTGGATATTGCTTTGGGCAAGCCGGCATTTGTAACTCAAATCATCCCCGAAACCAACACTGTGGTGCTGGGCGATGAAAGCGATTTGAATGCTGCTGAAATGAAAGTGGGCAAGATCAACTGGATCAAATACGATGGTATTACCGACGGTATGGAGGCGCTTACCAAGATCCGTTATAAAGATAAAGGTGCACTTTCTACCCTGTACACATACGAAAATGATGTAATGGTTCGTTTTTATGACGATGTCAGGGGTATTGCCCCGGGGCAAAGTGCAGTTTTTTATGAAGGAGATGACGTGATCGGGGGTGGAATTATACAGCGCACTGAGCAACTTTTTATTTAACAGTGGCATCTGTAACAGTATAACTTATGAGAAAGATACTCTTCTTTACAATCATTTCCCTGCTGGTGCTGGCAAGCGCCTGTAAAAAAACTACGGAACAATTCCAGGATCAGCCCATCAGCGATTTCTTTCCGCTCACCGTGGGCAAATACATCACTTACAGTTTAGATTCCACTGTGTATTATACCAACTTTGGTACTTCCGCAGTGGTGCATAGTTACCAGGTAAAAATGGTGGTGGATGCACAAATAACAGATAACCTGGGCAGGCCGTCTTACCGTATTTTAAGATACATCCGCAATACGCCAACCGACCCGTGGATGGCCGATAATACTTTTATGGCTACCAATACGGGTACCAGTTTGGAATTTGTAGAAAACAACCTGCGCTTTATTAAACTGAAAAGCCCAATAAAACAAGACGGCACCTGGAAAGGCAATTCATACATCAATACCAACTCTGTTACGCCTTACCTGAAATTTTATGACGACTGGGATTATACGTACGACAGCCTTAATGTACCCGCAACTATCGGCGCCATTACAGTTGACAGTACCATTAAAGTGGCAGAAATTGACGACCAAACGGCTATTGACCGCACTTTCAGCGAAGCGAAATATGCAAAAGGCATCGGCTTGGTATACCGTAATTTTTTATACTGGAACAAGGGTAATGCCAATGGTTCGTATTCAGATGCCTCTTATGGCGTAACCATGAAAATGATCGATCATAATTAGACATCAACTATTTTAAAAGCAAAAGCTGCAGTTCACACTGCAGCTTTTTTATTGTGTATCTGACGGTTGTAAGCGTCTTGACGCATATAATAAAATTATTTTTTCAACCTAACCCAGGTCACAAAATCTGTGGATGGAATTTTATCCGTCTCTCCCAATTGCCTTAACATCGTTACCAATTGCCCGCGGTGGTAAGTACCATGATTAAATACATGCAGCAGCATATCGTTCACCCGTGTTTTATATTGTTCCTTATTGCGTACAAAAGCAAATACATGCGTGAGCTGAATATCATTGGCATTGTCCACCCATTCTTTCCAGGTTTGGTTTTGCTTTGCAAAACCATTTACTGCTTCTGCAAAGGTTCCGGTAAAAGTTTCACTTAAAGGCGTAATGTTTTCCTCCAGTTTCATACGTTTATACCAAATATCTTCTGCCTGCCACATGTGCAGTAACGTTTTATACACAGAAGGAAAACTGCTGGGGATTTCCTGCATTATTTTTTCTTCCGGCAATTTGGCAATTCTTTCCAGCAATACTTTATTAGCCCAGATATTATAAGCGGCATATTGCTGCAGTTGTTCTTTCATTTTTAGTTTTACATTTGTTGGCACAACAAAAATACAGTATCGGCAAAAAAAATGCCCGTGCTTTTTTTCACCACCATTACAATAATTTCATTTTATGCAGGGCAACGATTTTCAATACGCTGGTTTTGGTTCAGCTGCTGTACATGCAGGCCACACTATTGATCCCAACTATGCACACCTCACTCCCATTTATGCCAGCAGCACGTATGTTTTTGATGAAGCGGAACAGGGCATGCGCCGTTTCAGCGGGCAGGAGAAAGGATATATTTACAGCCGCTGGGGAAACCCCTCTATTGCCGAGGCGGAAGATAAAATTGCTGCATTAGAAAGTTTTGGTGTTACCGATGACAAAGGCCAGCCGCTGCAACTGAAAGCCATCCTGCATTCCAGCGGCATGGCTGCATTGAGTACATTAATGATCAGCAACCTGCAGAAGGGCGACCAGGTGCTCACCCATTTTTCTTTATACGGTGGTACACAGGAACTGGTGGAAAAAGTTTTACCTCCATTGGGCATTGAACCTGTACTTGCAGATTTACTTGATCTTACCATTGCAGAAAGCATCATCAAATCTAATCCAGCCATCAAGTTACTGCACCTGGAGACGCCCGCTAATCCTACATTAAATTGTGTGGATATTGAATCGCTTACTTATTTGGCGCACCGGTATAACATCATTGTATCGTGCGATAATACTTTTGCCACACCCTATCTGCAACAACCCTTCAGGTTTGGAGTAGATTATGTGATGCACAGCACCACCAAATTTTTAAATGGCCATGGCACCGCCATTGGCGGCGTTTTAGTGGGAAAAGATATGGAGCGGATGAGTGGCCACATCACTAAAGTACACCGCTTATTGGGTGGTAACAGTAATCCTTTCGATGCCTTTTTGCTGAGCCTGGGCATGAAAACACTGGAAGTGCGTATGGACAAACATTGTCATAATGCCATGGAGGTAGCTAATTTTTTAGAAGTGCATCCTGCCATCAGTAAAGTAAATTACCTGGGGCTTTCTGCTCACCCTGATCATCATACTGCATTAAGACAAATGCGCCATCCTGGTGCCATGCTCAGTTTTGAGATGAAAGACGGGCTGGAAGCTGCAAAAAAATGTATCGACCAGTTGAAGATGTGCATCCGTGCAGTTTCTCTCGGTACTTGTGATACCTTGTTGTGCCACCCCGCCAGCATGACGCACTACAGTGTACCCAAAGAAAAGCGTGAACTGTACGGTATAACAGACGGGCTTATACGCATGAGTGTGGGCATTGAAAATATACAGGATATTATTGGAGATCTGGAACAGGCTTTACGATAAACGCATGCGTACATCAAGGATAATTATTACTGCATTAATATATTTTGCTTTATCTACCGTTATCACCTGGTGGTTTGTAGATGTATGCCCTTTATATTCCAGCCTGCAGCAAAAATTATTGTCTACCGGTATTGCAGGAGCAAAATGGAGTTTGCAAATAGCGGCGGCATATTTTTTTATGCCGGTAAAGAAATGGGATTTCATTAAAAATATTGGCAGTACCTGTCTGGTGGGTTCGGTAATTCTATTGCCTTATGCTATACTGGCCACATGGACAAAGATGAATGACGGTTCGTTCTTTGTCGGTTCACTGCTTATTGCAGTACTTACTATGATCGTTTTATATTTTATGCATATACAAAAATTGCAGTTGTCGTATCGTTGGTTTTGGGGATGGATCATTTGTCTTGCCATTGCGATCAATTTGCAACTAACCGTTGTGTTTGCAATAATTAAATTTTAAACCATGAACATTATTATAAGAAAAGCGTTACCTGAAGACTGTACCCGGATGATGGAACTGATTCATGAATTAGCCGTATATGAAAAAGCGCCCGAACAGGTAACTGTAAATTTTGATCACTTTGTAAACAGCGGCTTTGGTGATGACCCCGTATGGTGGGCATTTGTTGCGGAAGTGGATGGCAAAGTGGAAGGATTTGCTTTATGGTATATTCGCTACTCCACCTGGAAAGGCCAAAGGATGTACCTGGAAGATTTATTGGTAACAGAAAAAATGCGTGGACATGGTATAGGCAAATTATTGTTTGATGCTTTGATTGAAGAATGCAAAGCGCAACAGTTCAGTGGCATGATGTGGCAGGTGCTGGACTGGAATGAACCGGCCATAAACTTTTATAAAAAACTACCGGGGGTTCAGTTTGATGGCGAGTGGGTGAATTGCAGTATTAATTTTTGAAATAAATACTTTCATTCCAAAAGTACATGCAGCGTTTTATATGTGCTTGAAATCCTATATTCGATATGGCATTTTTAAAAGGTATCAATATTGCCTTTGTTTGTTTCCTGCAAGTATAACACCAAATTTACCCTTAACAACTATTTATGCAAATGAGGAATTTTCCATTGTTTCGCCTGGCTGGTATTTTTATTACAACAGTGTTTTTAGCATCCTGTAAAAAAACTGAAATCAATACGATCAATACCGTTCGGCCAGATTTCGCAACTACAATAGAACAAAGCAAGATATATGGTTTTATAACTGATGAAAATGATTTGCCAGCTTATCATGTCTCTGTAAAAGCAGGAAGTAGTACAGCAACCACTAACCGGTATGGTTATTTTGAAATCAACAATGCGACAGTGTTGCAGGATGCAGCAACAGTAACTGTTACCAAACCCGGGTATTTTAACACGGTTAAATCATTCATTGCAAATGGAAAACCCGTTTTTTTTAGAATCAAATTATTACCTAAGACAGTTACGGGAAGTTTTAATGCTGCAACAGGAGGAACAGTCACCACTTCAAATGGGTTAAGCGTAAGTTTGCCCCCGGCTTCGGTAATCGATGCGGCTACCCGCAACGTATATTCAGGAACTGTCACGGTATCCGCTCAACTGATCAGTGCAGGAGATGCTGAAATAAACAGCAAAATGCCAGGAAATTTAAGGGGCATCAATCACCAGCAATACGTTCAATTATTAACTACTTATGGTATGGCTGCTGTTGAACTTACAGGAAGCTCAGGAGAGCTATTGCAAATCGCCAATAACAAAAAAGCCATACTTACCATTCCTGTCCCTCCTTCAATGTCGGCTGAAGCGCCTGTTACTATTCCAATGTGGTATTTTGATGAATCAAGTGGGTTTTGGATAGAAGATGGAAAGGCCGGAAAAACAGGAAATAACTATATAGGAGAAGTAAGCCATTTTTCATTCTGGAATTGTGATTATTCGGGCCCGGCGGTTTTGTTTGATTGTACTGTACTAAGTGCTGCCGGCATACCTGTATCCAATGCATTGGTAAAAATATCAGATGTTAATAACCCCGCTAACGTCCGTACTGGTTTCGCCAATGCAGATGGATACGTTTCCGGCCTCGTTCCTGCAAATAGCTTTTGGCTTTTAGAAGTATTTCCTTCGGCAAATTGTACAACTCCAGGTTATTCGCAGCTATTTCAAACCGGGTCGAACGCTATTTCTCTTGGCAATATTATGATGAGCCAAAATTCTTCAATGGCTGTAATAACAGGAAATGTAACTGATTGCTCCAATGCAGCTGTTACAAACGGGGTGATTTATGTAAACGAAAACAACCTATTAAATATTTATCCGCTCAATAATGGCAGTTTCAGTTTCAACCGCTGGTTATGCAATAGCACTGGCAGTTTAACCATATTTGCAGAAGACATTACTCATTTACTGCAATCGCCCGAAAACAATTATACTATCCAGGCAGGAAATAACAATTTAGGTACGTTAACTGCCTGTAGTATAAATGCCCAGGAATTTTTTTATTACAACTTAGATGGCACAAACTATACAATGACTATTCCGGAAGACACTTTAAGTTTTAATGGAGACCCATCCTGGCCAGAAGCATGGATATTTGCTAAATCAAGTAATGCTGCACATAATTATGTAACATTACAGTTTCATGGAAGTGGAATGGCCTTGGGCACCAGCCATAATATTGTTGAATTATATGTTTCACAGGTTCCCAATCTCAGGCTACTAGCATCACCTGTACCAGTGTATGTCAAACTAACAGAATTTGGACTTCCGGGCCAGTTTATAGCCGGCAATTATAATGGTACTTTTTCCGATTTGGTTAATCCACTTACAACGCATAGTATGGCTGTAAAATTCAGGTTAAAGAGGTATTGACTGGGAAAATATTCAATTCGTATTTTATCGCTTTATTGTTTATCCATTACTTCGCCGGATGCTTTATTTTTGCACCATTCTAAAATTTCAATAAAGCATTTTTTATATGGCAGAAAAAATTATCATGGGTACCGATGGCAAACTCCAAGTACCCAATAATCCCGTTGTTCCCTACATTGAAGGCGATGGTATTGGCCCCGAAATATGGACAGTAGCACAAAAAGTTTTTGATACCGCTGTGCAAAAAGCCTACGGCGGCACCCGCAAAATTGAGTGGAAAGAAATGCTGGCCGGTGAAAAAGCGTTTAAACAAACCGGTAACTGGCTGCCTGCAGAAACATTACAGGTTGCCAAAGATTATATCATTTCTATCAAAGGCCCATTGACCACACCCATTGGCGGAGGCATCCGTTCGCTGAATGTAGCCATGCGGCAGGACCTGGATTTATACGCCTGCGTTCGCCCCGTAAAATGGTTTAAAGGTGTGCCTTCGCCCGTAACCCATCCTGAAAATGTAGACATGGTAATCTTCCGCGAAAACACTGAAGATATTTATGCTGGTATTGAATGGGCCGCTGGTTCTCCCGAAGCAGAAAAATTTGAAAAATTTTTGATTGAAGAAATGGGTGTGAAGAAGATCCGTTTCCCTGGCGCATCTTCTTATGGTGTAAAACCAGTATCCAGCGATGGCACCAAACGTTTGGTGCGTGCTGCTATTGAATACGCACTGGAAAATCATTTGCCTTCCGTAACACTGGTTCACAAAGGCAATATTATGAAGTTTACGGAAGGCGGTTTTAAAAACTGGGGGTATGAAGTGGCAAGAAATGAATTTGGAGATAAAACGTTTACCTGGGATGAATGGGACCAGATCAAAAAAGAAAAAGGCGAAGCCGAAGCCAATGAAATGCAGCGCCAGGCATTAAGCACTGGCAAATTGCTGGTAAAAGATATTATTGCAGACAACTTTTTGCAGCAAATTTTAATTGCACCGAAAGACTTTTCGGTAGTGGCTACACTAAATTTAAATGGCGACTATATTTCCGATGCACTCGCTGCCGAAGTAGGCGGCATTGGTATCGCCCCCGGCGCCAACATCAATTACAAAACCGGTTACGCCGTATTTGAAGCCACGCATGGTACCGCACCAAAATTTGCAGGCACCAACAGTATGAATCCATCTTCGGTAATTTTAAGTGGCTGCATGATGCTGGACTATATGGGCTGGAAAGAAGCGGCTCAATTAATTACCGATGCGTTGCAGGCCACCATCATGCGCAAAAGGGTTACTATTGATTTCTACAATTTAATGCAGGGTGCCACCTTACTTAAAACCAGCGAATTTGGAGATGAGATCATTGAAAATATGGGTGTGGTGACGGTTGATTTTATGTTGAAGAAGAGTACAGGGCTGTGAGGGGATGCTGGATACTGGATGCTGGATGCTGGATATTAGATACTAGATAACTGAAACTGGATAATTGATTTTAAGATTGTTTGCAAATGAGCTACAAGAAATTAGAAATATGGGGACTGGCGCGGGAACTCAGTATTGAAATTCATAAAATGACCATGACGCTTCCAAAGTTTGAACAGTTTGAAGAAGCCCAACAAATCAGGAGATCATCAAAAACCGTAAGAAGTTGTATCGTGGAGGGTTATGGCAGAAGACGATATAAGGCCGATTTTATTAAATTTCTGATTTACTCCATTTCATCCAACGATGAAACAATTGATCATCTTGAAACTTTATTTGAAACAGCCTCGTTAAAAGATGAAATTCTGTATAGCACCCTCCATCAAAAAATCGAACTTTTAGGCAAGAAAATGAATAATTTTTTACAGGCCGTTGAACGAAGCCATAATGCATTTCAAACCTGAAAGCTGCCTGCATCCAGTTTCAAGAATCCAGTATCCAGAATCTTCCGATTAATGTACATTTGCAAAAAAAAAATTACAATGGCAAAAATAAAAGTGGCCAACCCGGTGGTAGAACTGGACGGCGATGAGATGACAAGGATCATCTGGAAATTCATTAAAGACAAACTGATTACGCCTTATTTAGATGTGCCCATTCAATATTTTGACCTGGGTATGGAATACCGCGATGAAACCAATGACCAGGTGACCATCGATGCTGCCAATGCCATCAAAGCCTGTGGCGTGGGTATTAAATGCGCCACCATTACGCCAGACGAAGCCCGTGTAAAAGAATTTAACCTGAAACAAATGTGGAAGAGCCCCAATGGCACCATCCGCAATATTTTAGATGGAACGGTTTTCCGCGAACCCATCGTAATGCAAAACGTACCAAGGCTGGTTACCAACTGGACAGCGCCGATCATTGTTGGCCGTCATGCTTTCGGCGATCAATACCGTGCTACTGACACGGTCATCAAAGGCAAAGGAAAATTAACCATGACGTTCACACCAGAAGGTAGTGGTGAACCACAGGTTTTTGAAGTATACAACTATAAAGGCGATGGCGTGGCCATGACCATGTACAATACCGATGAAAGTATTTATGGTTTTGCAAGAAGCTGCTTTAATATGGCACTGAGCAAAAAATGGCCTTTATACCTTTCCACCAAAAACACCATCTTAAAAAAATACGATGGCCGTTTTAAAGATATTTTTGAAGAAGTATACCAGAATGAATTTAAAGCTGCATTTACTGCTGCTGGTATTACTTACGAACACCGCCTGATTGATGACATGGTGGCCAGTGCCTTAAAATGGAATGGCAACTTTGTTTGGGCCTGTAAAAACTATGATGGCGATGTGCAGAGCGACACTGTTGCCCAGGGATTTGGTTCATTAGGTTTGATGACATCTGTTTTGGTAACGCCAGATGGAAAAACGATGGAAGCCGAAGCGGCGCATGGCACCGTTACCCGCCACTATCGTGATCACCAGGCCGGTAAGCCTACATCAACCAACCCTATTGCGTCTATCTTTGCATGGACAAGAGGTTTGGCCTTCCGCGGTAAATTAGATAACAACCAACCATTGATTGATTTCTGTAATGCACTGGAAGCAGTTTGTATTGAAACCGTAGAAAGCGGTAAAATGACGAAAGACCTTGCGGTTTGTATCCATGGCAATAAAGTAAATCACGGAGAACATTACCTGTACACGGAAGAATTCCTGGATGCCATTGACACCAACCTGAAAGCGAAGATGGGATTGTGATAATGGACAATGAACAAAGAATAATTAAAAAGGCATCCAACTACTGGATGCTTTTTTTTGTAAAGATGTGATGCCTTCATGAAGAAGTCAACCTTTCAGGTTGCCTTCTTTAAAACAATGGCTTATAAATAAGAGAGCGCACTTCATTACCATTTTGTTATACTCCTTTGTCTTGACACAGTCATTCTTTATATTAATATTCTACAACCGCATCAGTATAGTTTATTATGGTATTAAGGAGGCAATCCCGGAGGTTAACTTCCCGGGCAATGAATACTGTAGTTATTCATTGCTTCGCCATGTAGAATTTTTTCCAATTCCAGATTTTGGATAATTGTAATGTGCGTTCTTTCGTTTAGACCGAAACCTAAATCTTATAACTCCAATGAGAAAAACCATTTTCCCAACACTACTTTTATTTTGCAGTGTAAACACATTATTTGCACAAATGCCAACCGGTTCTATTGCAAAATACACCCTTAATAACAATGCCCTTGATGGCAGCGGTAATGGCTACAATGGTACATTAACCAGTACAACAGCAACTACCAACAGATTCAGTACAGCAAGTGCAGCTACAGCATTTACTTCCGGCAGTTCATCAGGAACGTTGCCTGTGGCATTGGTTACGGCAACGCAAAATGATTTTAGTATCAACTTTTGGTTTAAATCTTCCATGACGGCATCATCCAGTTCTCAATGGTACGGTGGTAACAGCCTTATAGATGCAGAAGTGGGTGGCGTTACCAACGACTGGGGTATTTGCCTTATAGACGGAGGTAAAGTTTGTTTCGGTGTGGGTAATCCAGACATCACCATTAAATCCACAACCGCAACATATAATGATGGTATCTGGCACTTTGTTACAGCTACAAGAAATAAATCAGCAGGGTCTATATTTTTATATGTTGACGGCGTGCAGGTTGCTACCACAACCGGCATCAATACCGCTGCTTTAAATGCACCTGCGGTAATTGGTTTGGGAAGAAGCAGCGCTGTATCAACTGGCACTTTTACCGGAAGCCTCGACGATATACTCGTGTACAACCGTGTATTAACCTCAACAGAAGTAAACAATTTATATAATGCTGAAATTGGCGTACCACTTGCAGTAAATTTTATTTCGTTTAATGGAGCAGTAAACAATAACACAGCATTGCTGAACTGGATGGTAACTCCGCCTGCAACGTTCACCACGTTTGATATTGAACAATCTTCAGATGGCATTCATTTTAGCACTATTGGCAACTTAACTTCTGCCGCAGGTATTACTAATAACAATGCCCTCTCTTTCAATTACACAGTTGCTTTAACCGGCAGCATCAATTATTACCGCATTAAACAATCAGACGGATCCGGAACTCCTGTTTATTCAGCAGTCATCAGCCTAAAAAATACCGGCAGTAACAGCGGGCTTTACCTGAAGGACAATCCTGTAGCCAATACCATCGCAATAGTGAACAGTAATTCAAATTACATACAAAGCCTGCAGGTCATCGATGAAACAGGAAGAATAGTACTGAATAAAAAAATTGAATCTGCTTCAGTTTTCATTAACTGTGATGCCTTTTTATTACCATCCGGATTCTATTTTTTGAAACTTACCACAGTTGCGGGTAATCAATCGCTGCCTTTTGTAAAATTATAGGCATTTATAAGGCATTATTTTCATCAGCAGTTTTATTTTATGTTTGCTGAATGAAAATTATTGCTGCAGATAAAATTTTTACAGGAAAAGAATGGCTGTATGATCAGGCCATTGTGATCCAAAACAATAAAATTGAAAAAGTGATTCCGCTTGCAGACGCAGGTGCAGTCACTTTTTTTCATAATGCCTTTATTGCGCCGGCCTTTATTGACCTGCAGATTTATGGTGCCGGTGAAAAATTATTTGCTGTTTATCCCGAAAAAGATGCATTGCAAAAACTGGTGCAGTATTGTCGTGCCGGCGGTGCTGCATGGTGTATGCCCACAGTTGCCACACATCCTTACGAAACTTTTTATCAATGCATTGATGCCATCCGCGATTACTGGAATAATGGTGGCACTGGTGTACTGGGCCTGCACATTGAAGGGCCATGGATCAATCCTGCAAAACGTGGTGCGCATGTGGAAGCATGTATTCATCAACCCACAATGCAACAGGTAAAATATTTATTAGATTATGGTAAAGATGTGATTAAAATAATCACTTTAGCTCCTGAAGTGTGCAGTAAAGCTGTTATTGATTTAATTCTTTCTTACAACATTGTTATTTCAGCAGGGCATAGTAATGCCACTTATGAAGAAGCCACTCAAGGTTTCAGTCATGGCATTACCACTGCCACACATTTGTTCAATGCCATGAGCCCGCTGCAACACCGCAGCACCGGGATGGTTGGGGCAGTGTTGGATCATTCAACCGCAATGAGCAGTATTATTCCCGACGGACATCATGTTGATTATGCCGCAGTACGCATCGCAAAGCAAGTGATGAAGGATCGTTTGTTTGTGATTACTGATGCTGTGACTGAAACAAGTGAAGGATATTATCCGCATCATTTTGCCGGCGATAAATATGACAGCAACAATATACTGAGTGGTTCTGCTTTAACAATGGCGAAAGCGGTACAAAACCTGGTGCAGCATTGTAATATCGATTGGGGAGAAGCCCTGCGCATGTGCAGCCTTTATCCTGCCCGTGTGATGCATCTGGATGAGCAGTATGGAAAAATCGCTCCCGGTTATGCAACATCATTCGTGGTAATGAATGAACAAATGGAAGTGCTGCAAGTCATTGATTAATTTGAGCAGGTATACAGTGTTAAATTGCTGAACAAAAAAATAACGCTGTTCAATTTACTGTACCTTCAAAACACAAACCTTTTAATATGAACAATACCAGGAAATTTGCGCTGGCAGCAGCCATTGCCGGTTGGTTTGCTTTACTGTTGCAATGTATTCTCATCTTACAAAACAGGCAGGCCAGCCTTGCAGAAACATTAATACGGTACTTCAGTTTTTTCACTATTCTCTCTAATATTTTTATAACAGTTAGTTTTTCAATGATTGCAAAAAAAGATATAGCAAAAGAGAAAGATAGTTTCTTTACCCGGCCGCAAACCTTTACTGCAATTACGGTGTACATGACCATAGTAGGAATTATTTACAATGTTATTTTAAGGTTCATCTGGTCGCCCGAAGGTTGGGACAGGGTGGCGGACGAAATGCTTCATGTGCTGATGCCCATTTTAACCCTTATCTTCTGGTTTACTTTCGTCCCCAAACTATCAATAACCTGGAAGCATATTACACCATGGCTCATCTTTCCTTTATTGTATTTAGTTTATTCGTTGGTGAGGGGTAGTTTCTACAACTGGTATCCTTATCCGTTTCTCAACGTAAAAACCCTTGGGTTTTCACAAGTATTGATCAACAGCGCAGGCGTTACGGCGGTGTTTATTGTAGTGTCGGTAATTTTTGTTGGTATTGCCAAATGGCAGCAGCGCAATAAAAATGTGTAATGCTATTGTTGCACTCAACAAAGAAACATCATTTCTCTCTCGATCCATCGTACAACTCATACTCCAGTAAACGGCAATCAATCTTACTGGTATAAAATTCTATTCTTCTTTTTGGCTTTAACCCAATTTTTTTTGCCAGTTCCAAATTGCCGGTAAAAATATAGCCGGTATAGCCTTTGCATTTTTTTTTCAAAAAATCACCGATGCGTTTATAGGTAAGTTCCAGTTCTGCCTCCACACCCAGCCTGTCGCCATATTCCGGGTTTAAGTAAACAATACCCTGTTGCTGGGCAAAGATGGGTGTTTGTTCAAAATCGCATACTTCAAATTGTATCCATTCTTCCACGCCGGCAATGCCTGCATTGATTCTTGAAATATTTACAGCATCTTCACTAATATCGGTAGCAACAATTTGTAACCCCGGAACATCAATCACTGCTTTTTCCATTTGATGAAATATTTTTAAATACGCATCATGATCATAGTCCACCAGGTGCATGAACGCATAGTTATTGCGCAGCAAGCCGGGTTTCCTGTTTGTAGCCAGCAATGCGGCTTCAATGGCAATAGTGCCTGAGCCACACATAGGGTTGATAACTGGTGATTTCCTGTTCCAGTTTGTTGCGAGCAACGTAGCCGCGGCTAAACTTTCCAGCATTGGCGCTTTGCCCGGAATTTTCCGGTAGCCGTGTTTGGATAAAGTTTCTCCGGATGTATCAATAAAAATTTCCGCAACAGATTCTTTCCAGTATAAATGAATTACGGTGCGGTTTAATTCTGGTCCGCTGTTGGGGCGCTGGCCGGTCTTTTCCCTGAAACGGTCTACAATGGCATCCTTTACTTTTACATTGGCAAATAAAGGGTTGTTGATGGTTTCATTATCAACGTTACTGGTAATGGAAAAATATCCTTCTGCAGGGATGATGTTTTCCCATTCAAACTGCAACAGCGTTTTGTATAAAGCATCGGCATTGTACGCAGTAAATTGTTTCACAGAAAACAAAACCTGGCTGGCGCAACGCAGGTGTACATTCAGTTGAATACAATCCTGCATCGTTCCTTTCAACTCCACTCCTGTTTTAAATAGTCGCACGGGAGTAAACCCCAATGCCACCACTTCTTTTTCCAGGTAAGGTGATAAACGGTTGCTGCAGGTAACAATGATGCGGCTGCTGGTACTGAAAATTTGCATGCGGCAAAGGTAGGGTTTGGATTTAGGATTTAGGATTTGGGAATTAGGGATTGGTAATTTTAATTACCGTCAACTTTTACGACTGAACACTATTGACCATTCACCATTCCAAAATCATCCATCAGAAATCCTACATCCTACATCCGCTATAGGCCTTATATTTGCACCATGCTAACGATCAGTAAACGCGGCATACAGATGCCGGCCTCTCCCATTCGCAAACTGGTGCCTTTTGCCGAAGCGGCCAAGAAAAAAGGCACCAAAGTATACCACCTCAATATTGGCCAGCCGGATATTGAAACGCCCAAACAATGTTTGGATGCCGTGCGCCATGCCGATTTTAAAGTGCTTGAATACAGCCACAGTGCAGGCAATGAAAGCTACCGCAAAAAATTAGTGGAGTATTACAAAAAAGTAGGCATCGATGTAACACCAGAACAAATTATTATTACCACGGGAGGAAGTGAAGCTATCATCTTCGGGTTTATGGCCTGTATGGATGCTGGTGATGAAGTGATCATTCCGGAACCCTTTTATGCCAACTATAACGGCTTTGCAGTGGAAGCCGGTGTAATTGTAAAACCCATTACTTCCAGCATTGAAAATGGTTTTGCGTTACCGCCCATTGAAGAGTTTGAAAAAGCGATTACGCCTAAAACCAAAGCCATTGTGATCTGCAACCCCAATAACCCAACAGGTTATTTATACAGTGCTGCAGAAATGGAAGTGCTGAAACAGATCATTCTCAAACACAGTTTATATTTATTTGCGGATGAGGCTTACCGTGAGTTTTGTTATGAGGGCACGCATACCAGTGCCATGCATTTAACTGGTGTGGATGATCATGTGGTTTTGATGGATACCATCAGCAAACGGTACAGCGCCTGCGGCGGTCGCATTGGCGCATTTGTTACAAAAAATAAAGAGCTGCTGAATGCCGCAATGAAATTGGCACAGGCAAGATTAAGCCCACCTTCCTTTGCACAAATTCTCGGTGAAGCGGCAGTTGATCTTCCTGATAATTATTTTGATACCACTAAAGCAGAATACAAATTGCGCCGCGATACAATTGTATCAAGACTCAATAAAATTCCGGGTGTATTTTGCCCCAACCCCGGTGGCGCTTTTTATGCCATGGCTAAACTGCCCATTGATGACAGTGATGCTTTTTGCCAATGGCTGCTGGAATCTTTTTCTTACAATAATCAAACGGTGATGCTGGCGCCTGCTACAGGCTTTTATGGTACACCAGGTTTAGGCAAACAGGAAGTGCGGCTGGCTTATGTACTCAACACTACTGCAATTAATGCGGCAATGGATTGTTTGGAAAAAGCGCTGGAAGAATATCCCGGGAGAATTGCATAAAATAATATCGCATTATTATACAACAAAAGGGGCAATAAGCCCCTTTTGTTGTATAATCTGGTGGAAAAGATATTGACTCATTCCATCGCTGTAATTAATAATGCTGGCAGCAATGATTAGTAAAAGATACTTGTACAGAATTATTTTTTTAAAGTCTTTACCGACACTTCCACACTCCATTCACTTCCGCTGTACACTTTATGCGCCGCAGAAAAACTGCCCTGGTTTAATGCAAAAGACACCTGCAGCAAACTGTTTAAATACAGTAATGGTTTTCCCTTGGCTACGCTGCCAAAAGTTTCTTCGTAAGGCATATCGCCTTCGTATTTTTTTATTTTGTTTTGCCAGATGACTACGTGCATGTTATCGCCCGGCTGGGCATTTAATTTTTTAAATAATGCTGATGGAATATTGGTCCAGATATTTCCATACTGAATATCCAGGATAGCAATGGCACCTTTGAGTATTTTACCATCGCAGGCCGCTTGCTGAAAAGGAACCGTTACCACTTCTTCGGGTAATGCTTTTCCCACCTGCTCAAAACTGATTGCACCCGATGCCAGCCTTGCTCCCGTATACGCATACACGTCACGACCATGAAAAGTATATGATTGTTCAGAGCCTTTGCGGCGGTTCACCGCTTCATCAATTTCCCTTACCGCTTCAATACCTTCTGAGGCTGCAATTAAAGTAAGTGTTCCATTATCCGGCGTTACAATATAATGACCGGCTTTTGTTTTTAATACTACCGATTTACGATTGGTGCCCACACCGGGATCTACAACAGAAACAAACACCGTTCCCTTTGGCCAGTAAGGAACTGTTTGCTCCAGCCGGTATGCAGCTTCCCATACGTTGTATGCAGGAATTTCATGGGTAATATCGAATAGTTTCAAACTGCTGTCCACTCCCATGCTTACTCCTTTCATGGCAGATACTGCACCATCTTTCAAACCAAAATCGGATTGAAAGACTACGATTTTGTTCTGGGCAGATGCCATGCATGTGATCAATAAAGTATTTACCAGCAAACACCATAATTTATATTTCATGTCAAAATATTTTAAAAAGGTGAAGACATCTTTCATGAAAGATGTCTTCACTGTGCGTTATTATTTTGAATTGATTTTAAAAATTCAAAACCAACTTAGCAAATATCTTCCTTCCGTTGAAGCCCATCTGAACACTATCCCATGGGCCACCGCTTTCATTATCTCCTGCCCATCCTTTCGCCAATGGATTTACACCAAGGTTGGGGTGTACATTCAGCAGGTTATCGGCACCAATAAAAATGGAGGCCTGGTTGCAGAATTTATATGAAGCGAAAACATCAGTTACCAGTTTACCCTTATAATCGAATACTTCCGGCACATAAGTACCATTGGCATCTGATGGAACTTGCGGATTGATACCTGCATTGTATGGATTGTCAGGAGTCATATCTCCAAAGCCTAATAGTTTTACATCTCCATAATAAGTAAGGTGTGTTCCAAATCCAAATTTATGCAGGTCATATTCCAGGTTCAGGTTAAATTTTTCTTTAGGCGCTGAAGCTTTTAGGAATGCAATTTCCCTGTCGCTGTAGAAAGTATTTTTGTTCAGTGTAGTTGTACTTAATGCAGCCGGTACATTGATCTTATCCAGCTTAATATTCTGGAAATTCCCTGCTAAAATGGCTTTGAATGCGTGGCCATTCCATTTTTTGGTATAGTCTGCCACTACATCCAAACCGGTGTTGGTGGTATTTACTGCATTGGTAAAGAATTGTGCAGTTGCCACACCCAATGAAGCTAATTGGTCATTAAATGTTTGTGGTAAACTGGGATCGCCCTGGCTGAACAAACCGGATAACACCACGCGGTCTTTAACTTTTACCATATAACCATCCAGGGTTATGGTAAAGCCGGGCATTACTTTCCACGCAAAACCTGCACTGGCATTTAAAGACGTTTCCTGTTTCAGTTCGGGAATGCCCACAGCTTTGGCAATAGGGTCAGTATTGCGGATAATGCGTGACTGCACCAACTGGCCATTACTGAAAGAAGTTAATGTATTGCTGAAATAAATTTGCGCCAGCGATGGTGCCCTGAAGCCTGTACTTACAGAACCACGCAGGTTAAAATTATCTGCCGCTTTGTAACGGGTGGCAAATTTGAACGTTGCCACAGAGCCAAAGTCAGAATACGTTTCCAGCCTTGTAGCACCATCCACCAACCATTTATCGGTCACATTCAGTTCAGCATCGCCATAGGCACTGAAGCTGTAGCGTGTAGCCGTAACTGTATCCAATGGACTGAAACCGGGGAAACCCTGTGAACCGGGTGCCAGGTCGTAGTTGTTGGCATATCCTGCATACGAAGCTTCTTCTCCTTTATTAATGGTATATTTTTCGTTGCGGTACTCTGCACCATAACCAATATTTAAACCATGCAGTACTGATGCAAATGGTTTACTGAAATCGAGATTGATGGTTGCCTGCCTGAACCTGAAACCACCATCATCAAAATAAGTTTTAGTAGTATTGCCCAGCAGTGAAGCATTAAAAGTTTTATCGCCGAAATACTGGAAGTTATTTTTACCATCAGTAAAACTCAAATCCCAGTTCCAGTTTCTTACGCTTTTACCACGGAAGCCAAACGCAATGGATGCATCATTGATGTTGGTTCCGATATGCGGATTATAATATGTTTCCCCATCGTTGGAAATACGCATAATTTCCGGAACATAAATGGGCGAACCGCTCGCAGTTGTAGGAAAACGTTTGGGTTTGGCGCTCAGGTTTCTCGTATATGCATAAGCGTCAGATGCTTTGGAATTTACACCTCCGAAAGAATAGAAGGTGGTATGCGTGCCTTTAATGGGCAATTCCATATTATACATACTTCCATAAGTGTTTACGGAGCCGTCGCCGAATGCACGGCGCCCACTATTGATATAGGGCAATGCATTTTTATCCGTTTGCCAGTTGGTGGTATCTACCTCGCGGTAGGTTTTACCCTGGCGCAGGTAATCGAAAGACATGTTGATGAAACCTCCGCTTTTACCGAGTGTAAAACCGTTATTCACGGATAAAGTATATGTTCCTCCATCTATTTTATTGCCGGAATAATATTGATTGCCCGCATTGAATTTTGATGCATTGAATTTGTTATCATAATAGCCAGCCCAGCCCGTGCTGATCGTCCAGTGGTTGACATCTTTTTTCAGGATAATATTCATTACACCCGCCATTGCATCACTACCGTATTGTGCAGATGCACCATCACGAAGAATTTCAATCCTGTCCACTATACTTTCAGGAAAAGCATTCATGTCTGTTCCTGATGCGCCTCTTCCTCTTGTACCAAACAAGGCTACAAAAGCGGTGGCATGCCTGCGTTTACCATTGATGAGCACCAATGTTTGATCGGGGCCAAGGCCACGCAAAGTTCCCAGGTCAATATGGTCGGCACCATCGGCACCACTTTGTTTATTATAATTGAAAGACGGCGCCGTCATATTCAATATAGAAGTGAGATCCATTTTTGCAGTGGGCTCCCCCACCTGGTTGATTTTGATCACATCTACCGGAACAGCGGTTTCTGTTTTGGCCCTTGCGGCACCACGGGTTCCAATTACCACCACATCACCCAGTTCCAGCGATGCCATTTCTAACTGTACCGTGTATTCAGTGGCGCCGTTCAATTTCAGCATGTTGGGTTTGTACCCCACGCAGGTAATGTCCAGCACATCCCCGGCTTTTGCCTGTATGGTGAATACCCCATCGTTATTGGTTGATGCACCTTTACTGGTGGAGCGTATCACTACCGATGCGCTGGTAACAGGTTCGCCGGTTTTTGAATCTTTTACTTTAATGGTTACCGTTTGCTGCGCAAACAAAAGATAACTGGTGAAGAGTAATGTCAGTGACAAAAGCAATTTTCTCATAATTGTATTGTTTTGATTTAAAAGGGAGCAAGCGGGCGTAAAACTAATAAAATAATTTGAGGCTCAAAAACAAGTAACCCTGTTGCGGAACAAATAACATTTGAATGACAAAAAAGCCGCCCCTGCAAGGGCGGCTCTCCGTTAATGTTATCCTGCTGTCAGGCATCTTTACCGTGACAGTTTTTATATTTTTTTCCACTGCCGCATGGACAGGGTTCGTTGCGACCCGGCAGTTTTTCCACTTTTACCGGCGCCTGCTTCACCCCTTCTGAAGGATCGTAGTAATCCCTTTCGTTGGCAGCATAGTCGGAACCTGATGCATCAATCTCAGCTTTGTTTACCCGCATTTTACTCAGGTCCGTTTTTTGTTCACGGCCTTCACGCAGGTTTGCCGGTTGTTGTTGCTCCATCGGTATTCCGCAATGGCATAAGAAGCTTACGATATTTTTATTCACCTCATCGTCCATTTGCTTAAAGGCGTTGAAGGCTTCTATTTTATAAATCACCAGCGGATCCTTTTGTTCATACCCTGCAGTTTGTACGCTGTGGCGCAAATCGTCCATTGCACGCAGGTGTTCTTTCCAGGCATCATCAATTAATGCCAGCGTAATTCCCCGTTCCAGCGCATTGCTTAATTCCCTTCCTTCTGTTGCCAGGTATTTATCTAAGTTAGCCAATGCCTGCAATCCTTTTTTACCATCGGTAAAGGGTACTGCAACATTTTCTATATGGCTGCCCTGCTCTTTACGGATGTTTTTGATCACCGGCATTGTTTGCTCGATCATTGCATCCGTTTTGCGACGGTATTGTGTAACGGCTTCAGTATATAAACGGTCAGACAGTTGATTGACATCTCCCTTAAACAACTCTTCATCAGTTATGGAAGTATCAATACCAAAGTTTACAATCACTGTCAGTTTAAATCCGTCATGATCATTCCCTTCTTTAAAGGAATTGATCAAACCATTGGCAACAGAATAGAACGCATTATCTAAGTCAAGTGCCAAACGTTCTCCAAACAATGCGTGGTTACGTTTTCCATATACCACGTTACGCTGCTTGTTCATTACGTCATCATATTCCAGCAAACGCTTACGGATACCGAAGTTATTTTCTTCCACTTTCTTCTGCGCCCGTTCAATAGATTTGGAGATCATGGAGTGCTGTATCACTTCTCCTTCTTTATAACCCATGCGGTCCATCAACCCGGCAATACGTTCACTACCGAACATACGCATCAGGTCATCTTCCAGGCTCACAAAAAACTGGCTGCTTCCGGGGTCGCCCTGGCGACCGGCACGGCCACGCAATTGCCTGTCTACACGCCGGCTTTCATGGCGCTCTGTACCCAATATGGCTAACCCTCCCGCTTCTTTTACACCGGGTCCCAGTTTAATATCCGTACCACGGCCAGCCATATTCGTTGCAATGGTTACTGCACCGGCCAGGCCTGCTTCAGCTACCACCTGTGCTTCCTTAGCATGCTGTTTGGCATTAAGTACGTTATGTGGAATATTTTTTTGTTTCAGCATCCTGGATAACAATTCACTCACCTCCACCGATGTAGTACCCACCAGCGACGGCCTTCCTGCAGTACGCAGTTCTTCAATATTATCAATTACAGCTTTATATTTTTCACGCTTGGTTTTGTACACCAGGTCCTGTTCATCTTTACGAATTACTTTTACGTTGGTGGGAATATTCACCACATCTAATTTGTAAATGCTCCAGAACTCTGCTGCTTCTGTTTCGGCAGTACCCGTCATACCGCACAACTTGTGGTACATACGGAAATAGTTTTGCAGCGTTACAGTGGCATAAGTTTGCGTGGTGGCTTCAATCTTCACATTCTCCTTTGCCTCTAAAGCCTGGTGCAAACCATCTGAATAACGGCGGCCTTCCATGATACGACCGGTTTGTTCATCCACAATTTTTACAGCATCGTCGATAATTACATATTCCACGTCTTTATCAAACAATGTATATGCTTTCAGCAATTGCTGTACGGTATGTATCCTGTCTACTTTAAGTGAATACTCGTTCAGTAAGGATTCTTTGATATGCAGTTTCTCTTCTGCATCAATATCTGATTTTTCAATTTCCGCAAGGCGGATGGAAATATCAGGAATGATAAAAAAGTTAGGGTCTTCCCCTGCCCTTGTGATCAACTGGATACCTTTATCGGTAAGGTCTACCTGGTTATTTTTTTCATCGATGGTGAAATATAATTCAGCATCTACTTTATGCATTTCTTTTTGCTGATCGGCGAGGTAATGGTTTTCGCTTTTTTGGAGTTTTACCCTGTTGCCTGGTTCACTCAGGAATTTGATCAATGCACTTGTCTTGGGCAAACCACGGTGGGCACGCATTAATGCAAGTCCGCCATCTTTGGGATCATCGTTTCCTTCTGCAATTTTTTTCTTGGCTTCTATTAAGAATTGGTTTACCGCTTTACGCTGTGCATCCACCAGTTTTTCAATTCTCGGTTTCAGGTCAAAAAATTGCTGTGTGTTATCGCTGTGTCCCACCGGTCCGCTGATGATTAAAGGTGTACGGGCATCATCAATCAATACACTATCCACCTCATCCACCATAGCAAAATGATGTTTGCGCTGTACCATTTCATCGGGTGAGTGCACCATGTTATCCCTCAGGTAATCGAAGCCAAATTCGTTATTGGTACCGTAAGTAATATCAGCATTGTAAGCATTGCGGCGGGCATCGGTATTGGGTTCATGTTTGTCTATACAATCCACTCTTAAGCCCAGCCATTCAAAAATGGGCCCGTTCCATTCACTATCCCTTTTAGCCAGGTAATCGTTCACGGTTACAATGTGCACGCCTTCACCAGCCAATGCGTTCAGGTAAGCGGGTAAAGTACTCACCAGCGTTTTACCTTCACCGGTTGCCATTTCGGCAATTTTACCGGAGTGCAGTACGGTACCACCAATGAGCTGTACGTCGTAATGCACCATGTTCCAGGTTACGGTGCCGCCAGCAGCAGTCCAGGTATTTTTATAAATGGATTTATCCCCGTCAATAGTAATGTGGTCTTTTTTTACAGCCAGGTCTCGGTCCAGGTCGGTAGCTGTGCTTATCAGTGTTTCATTATCCCTGAAGCGGCGGCCGGTTTCTTTCACCACGGCAAATGCTTCGGGTAAAATCTCTTCCAGTATTTCTTCAATCTGGGTGTCTCTTTTCTTTTTCAGTTCATCAATTTCTTTATAGATCACATCACGCTGGCTGATCTCTGAAACAGGAAGCGCTTCAGCAGCTTCTTTTTTTGCTGTAATGTTTTGATCAATTGCTGTAAGATGTGCAGCAATACGTTGTTTGAACTCAGCAGTTTTATTCCGCAGTTCATCGTTCGATAACGATTGATATTGGGTAAAGTATTGGTTGATTTTTTCTACCTGCGGTGATATCTTCTTAACATCCTTCTCACTTTTACTGCCGCCAAATAGTTTAGAAATAATGCCTAACATAAAGTTCAGTGTTGTTGGGTATTGTGTAAATAGTTTATTATAAAGATTATTGTGTTGTCAAATATGGTGCTGAAAACGGTTTAAAGCCAAATTGACAGCAAAGCACCCTTTCGGGGTGGCAAAGGTAACAAATAGTTGGGGTTTGGGTATATAAGTTTACCGTTAACCAGGTGAAAAATCCCTGTGGTTACCGGTTTATGAGTTTATTAACGAACCTTTGCGGGTTGCTGCGTATTATATAAAAAAATCAGCAATGAAACTTTCAGTAAAAACTTTCGTTGGCCTCAGTACCGCTGCCATTATTTTAGCAGCCTGTGCCAGTAATGAAATTGGCGACAGCAAAGATGTTGCGCAGGATAAAATTTACCAGGGTTACGACATCAGTTATTCCGAAGGCGATGCACAGGCCGAAGTGTTTTGCCAGTTCAGGTTTGCCGGTAAAAATGGCACTACCCTGGTATTAAACAGTCCCAGCCAGGTACAGTTAGACGGAGAAAAAATTACAGTGGACAGCAGTGGCAGCAGTGGCGCTTTTTACAGAACCTATAAAACGGCCAACGCTTTTTACGGCACCCACCATCTTTCATTTTTTACGACAGATAATAAAAAACTGGACAACAGTTTCAGCTTCGGCAGTTTTAAACTGGCAGCAGTGCCACCCGCTGTATCTAAAAAACAAAACCTGGTGCTGCATTTTGACGGCGCCCCATTACAGGCCGGCGATTATATAGAAATCAGCACCAGTGGTACCGACAGCAGTTTTACCGTAACATCCGGCAGTGATGACAAGCTGAATACAGTTACTATTCCTGCAAAAGAATTGAAAAGGCAAAAAGGAAATGAGCTTACACTGGACGCAACAGTTTATCAAACTATACCGCTTAAAGAAAGCACTGCAGAGGGCGGCCGCATCAGCATCACTTACCAATTAAAACCATTTAAAGTTATACTGGCCCGCTGATTTTTTTGCGCATCATCATCCTCTCTGAAATGATCCAGGCCAGCATCAGTACAATCATTACGGCTATTGAATAATAATTATTGCGGAAACCATTGATTACAGTTGCGCTATTGCCCAGGCCGTACACCGGTAACCCCGCCAGTAAAATAGAAGCGCCCAAACTAAATGCCGATGCTGTGGCCGGGTGTAAAGGAAGGCTTCTGCCCATCAGCAATAAAGTAATGGGTACACTGCTTTGCAGAAAGGCAATGCCGGTAGCCAGCGCATACAGGTTATCTTTCCCTAACTGAAACAACAGCAATGCCAGCGGCAGACTGATGTACACATATTTTTTATACCCAATGCGGTCTGCTAACAGGCCGCCAATTATTTTGCCGGCAAAAGCGCTCAACCCAATGATTACAACCCCAAACTCATATTGCAATGCCACCTGGTTGATGACATCAAAAACAAAGGAACGAAAACACATCACCAGCAACAAACCCATCATTATGTAATCGTGCGTATCCAGTGCTGCTGGCTTTTGTGGTTCCTGTATAAATTCGGGTAATCTTTCACGTGATATTAAAACAAACAGCAACAGCACAATCGGCAGCGCCATCCATAACAAACCGGGATAAAGTTTACCTGTTAATCCACCCAATGTTAAACCCAAAACTCCCGGTGCAGTAAATATGGCTAATGGTGTGCTTTTCATTTTTTGTTCCTGCGGTTGCGACAAAAAACAAACAGCGCCACCCGTTACATGAATCAACGCAGATGCAAAACCGGACATGATGATGCCTGCCTCCGGCTGCAGGTAAAATAATGGTATGGCTGCCAGCAAAAATGCAGCAGATGAATGGGCAAAGGGTCGTAAGTTTTTGGCACGGTCTATCCAAAATCCGCAGGGCAATTGCCCGCCAAACCCAATGATGGTATATATGATCAACAATAAAAAACTTTGTGACGGATTGTGCCTGAGTGCATAATAAGACAGCATGAAGCCTGCTGAAAAATCGTTCAGCCCATGAACCATTCCCCAAAGTAAGGGTTGCGCAATTTTTGAAGTTGTGCCTGTATGCTGCATTACAAATAATGATTGATGATTAAACCTGCACCGTAACTTAACAGGTTCGCCAAAAAACCTGCGAGCAATGCCTTTCTAAAACTGCACTGCAGTAAAACATAATAACCAATACTTTCGGTTACTGCCACTCCCAGCTCCATAATGTTTACATTAGCGGAAGTGTAATACAGTAAAATATTCAGCAACGGCCAGGTAAATAAATTTAATAAAAATCCAGCAGCCATAGCGTTTTTCAATTGTTTCCTGAATAATACTGCAATTACCGGCAGCTCAATGGCAAGTGTAATAACAAAGTACCACCAGATGTTCATTTATTTTTTCCTTTCGTAATTTTATTAACCAGGTAAGTCAATCCCACTGCGGCAATAATCAGCACGATGAAAAACACAATACCTATGCCTGCAGCAAAACTTTCCGGTATTCCATCCAGCAATACGAATAACTGCATCATTGCTTCAGTTTTCTTTTTCTCACCCAGATAACCATAGCTGCTAACGCGGCAACTGCAACAACTCCCATTATTGACAGCACGATAACATCACGTTCATTGCGCTGCCACCATGTTTCCTGCACCAGGTCGAGCAGAATATTTTTCATTTCAAACAATATTTAAGTGAATCTACTGCTATAGTTTGGCATGTGCAACTGTATTTTTTAGTTGAAACAATAACGTTGTTGTCTGTCAGCATAAAAGCAGTATCTTTAAAAAAGAGCGTATTGAACAACTGTACCGTTTCTGTTATAACACTTCATTTCATTTTGCATGAGCAACAAAGTACATTTGGTATTGGGCAGCGGTGGTGCCAGGGGTATTGCCCATATTGGCATTATTGAAATGCTGCTGGCTGATGGTTTTGACATTGCCAGCATCACCGGTTGCTCTATGGGTGCTGTTGTAGGCGGCATGTTTTGTGCAGGCTCATTGCCTTTGTACAAAGAATGGTTGTGCACACTCACCAAAACCAGTGTATTTAGTTTATTTGATTTTACTTTAACCACGCAGGGTTTTGTAAAAGGCAATAAAGTACTGAATAAACTGAAAGAACTGGCCGGCGACCAGGAAATAGAAAAACTTCCCATTCCATTCACTGCAGTGGCTACTGATATGGTGCATAAAAAAGAAGTGCATTTCAGCAGTGGCAATTTATTTACTGCATTGCGGGCATCCATTTGCATACCGGGTGTTTTTACGCCGGTTGAACATGGCCAGCATATTTTAGTTGATGGTGGTGTACTCAATCCGCTTCCGTTAAATATTGTACACAAAAAAGAAGGCGAAAAAATTGTTGCTGTAAATATTAATGGCAGTACAGTTGCTGTTGATGAAGACGGTAATCCTGCAAAGCCATCGCTTTCTATCATTAACCTGTTGTCTAATTCTTATGATCTTACCCAGGACAGGCTTACAGCATTGATGATTGAACTATATCCACCCGATCTTTTAATTGAAATACCCCGCAATACCTGCACCGTGTTTGAATTTCACCGGGCTGCAGAATTAATTGAAGTTGGCATTGCAGCCTATAAAAAAAATTCATTAAAAGCTGATGTGCCTGTTTAAATAAATGTTCAGTTCCTCCTCTGTCCACTTCATTACACTGTTTGTCCTTGTATTGAAAAAAACGCGGTAAAATTTTTTTGTTAATCATTTTGTAAAGCATCTGCCACTCGTAAAAAAAATACCACTTGTTAAAACCGGTGTATTACTTTTACACGAATTTTTTCGTATAAAACCAACAACTCCCTTTATGAGAAGGTTACTATTATTCCTTGTAATCTGCAGCAGTGCTGTATTTGCCAACGCCCAGGTAAAAGGTACTGTAATTGATTCTGCCAGCAAAAAACCCATTGACAAAGCCGTTGTTGGCCTGGTCATCAAAAGCAACACGAAAGATACCACTTACACTTTCACCAATGAAAAAGGGGAATTCAGTTTTGATGCTGTACCTGCTTCCAATTTTTCTGTTGTTATCACCAATATCGGCTATGCGCCGGTAGCTAAATTTGTACCCGTGCACCAGCAGGAAAAAACCATTGCTGTGGGTACGGTTATTTTAGCCACACGTGACAAGTTGCTGGATGAAGTGGTGGTGGAAACTGCACCAATAATAGTAAAAGAAGACACGGTGGAATACCGAGCCGATGCTTTTAAAACCAAAGAAGGCGCCGTAGTGGAAGACCTGCTGAAAAAACTGCCCGGTGTGGATGTAGATAAAGACGGTAATGTAAAAGCGCAGGGAAAAAGCGTGACCCGTGTTAAAGTAAACGGCAAAGATTTTTTTGGCGGTGATGTAAAAACAGCCACCAAAGAATTGCCTGCCAACATTGTTGATAAGATACAGGTGATTGATGATTATGGCGACCAGGCAGCCATTAGTGGTATTAAAGATGGTGACCCGGATAAAGTGATCAACATTCAATTGAAGAAGGATAAAAATCACGGCTTCTTTGGCCGTGCCACGGTTGGTGCAGGTACGGAAGACCGTTACCAGGCCTCCTTCAACGGTAACTATTTTAATAACAATACGCAATTGTCTTTAGTAGGCAACAGTAACAACACCAACACTTCTTTATTTAATTTTAGTGGCGGCGGTGCCCGTGGCATGAGCAGTATGATGGCTTCAGGCGCAAGTATGGTAGCCGATGCAGGCGGTGCCGGCAACCTGAGAAATATGATTGGCGATGCCAGCCTTTTTGGTACCGGCGCAACAGGTATTACCAGCACCAATTCTTTCGGCACCAACTACCGCGATCAATGGGGCAAGAAAGTAAGTGTGTACGGCAGTTATTCCTATACTCACCGCAACACCAGTCAGCTGCAAAGCACTTCTTCGCAGAATTTTTACCAGAGCAACAGTTATATCAACAATCAAAATGTGGCGGCCCTTTCTATTGGTGATAACCACCGGGCTACTTTTAATTTGGAGTACCAGATAGACACTTTCAATTATCTAAAAGTAACGCCCAACTTCAGTTACAGTAACAGCAACGGTGATAACAACACCCTTTTTGATTATAACCAGGTGGGCGTGGGCAAAACCAGCGATGGTACCACCAAAACCCTCTCTGGTTCCAATACACCCAATGTCAGCATGAATATGCTGTATAATCACCGCTTCCGTAAAAGGGGAAGAAACTTTTCAGCTTCAGCAAACCTGGGCACCTCCACCAGCGGCAGTACGCAGGATGTGACCAACCTGAGTTACCAGTATGTGGCACCGTACATCGGGTACAGGAATACTTTTCAGTATATAGACCAGCAGAACGACAACCGCAACTATGGGCTTCGTTTTACCTATTCAGAACCGCTGACCAAATACCGTACGCTGGATATAACAGCATCGCATAGCCTGAATTATACCCGAAATGATAAAAAGAATTTTAATGTAGATTCTGCCACACAGGTAAAAACACTGAATAATTATTTGAGCAACGACTACGAGAATAATTTTTATAATGACCGTGCCGGTATTTCCGTACGCACCACTATGAAAAAATACAATTATACTCTGGGGGTAAGTTTTCAACCGGTAAACCTGAAAGGTAAATCGTTAACGAAAGACAGTGCTTACCAACCCATCAACAGGGTAAATGTTTTCCCCATTGCAAGAATGGTGTATAATTTCAGCAGGACAAAATCGCTGAGCATGAGTTATATTGGTAATGCCAGCCAACCCTCATTCAGCCAGTTGCAACCGGTAATCGATCAAAGTAATCCGCAAAGTATTACTGCTGGCAACCCGGATTTAAAGCCATCTATCAGCCATACCATTAATGCTTCTTTCAACAACTTTAATTTTATTACCGGAAAAGTATTATTCACCAACATCAGCTTTAATACCATCCGTAACCAGATCGTTAATAAAACAGCACGGTTAAACAATGGTGGTTCGTCTATTTCATTGCCGGAAAATGTAAATGGCTATTATAATGTTACCGGCTTTTATACTTTTTCAAAGCCCATCAAAAACAGGAAATTTGTGTTCAACTTTAATGGTTCTGCCAATTATAATCATAATGCCAACCTGACCGACAGTATTGTTTTAGCGGGTACTTCATTAAAACAGAATCTGAACCTGCAAAAAATCATTGGCAGCAACTGGGTGTTCAGCCAGGGTTTTGTTTTTGAAATGAATTTGAAAGAATGGCTGCAACTGAACAATGGCGTTACCTTCAGCCTGAATGACAATAAATATAAAAATGCAGATGCTGCCACTACCACATCGTTCCAGAATACCTCCAGCAATGCCTGGACTTTTTCTGAAAGCATGAATATTGATTTAACGAAGCGCCTGGTATTGAAATATGATATTGATTATACCATCAACCATGGCCTGGCCAGCAGTGTAAGTAAAAACCCGGTATTAATGAATGGCTCGCTGGAGCAGCAATTATTTAAAAAGAAAAATGGAGTGATCCGTTTTGCAGCTTATGACCTCTTCAAACAAAACACCAATATCAGCCGCTCAGTAAGTGCCAACTCCATTATTGATACCCGAACCAATAAATTAACCCGGTATTTCCTGTTGTCGTTCACTTACCGTATTCAGCGTTTTGCAGGGCAGGGTGTACAGGGTGGTGGTACTATGCGCCCCGGTGGTGGAATGATCAGGATGGGTTTCTAATGTTAAAAAACGAATGTCTTTTTCGGGCATTGGCGTGTCTGAATTAGTTGGTTGTTGTTGCAACCAATTTGTGTGGTGTGCCATCTTTATGAGCACACATTACAAACCTTACATTTATGAACATGAGGACCGCAAACGCCAATCCATTGGTTTTCAATTACCGGCAGGGAGATTATGAGCAATGGATAACAACATTCGGGCAATTCCTGGATATTACCCCCACTCAAAACAAAATTGAATACCCCAAACATATTGCAGACGGTTACGCTGCTGCAAAAGTGATAGAACCTGGTTTATCTTACCGCACCGTTCAATATACGCTCAACCTCGATGTAGCCTACCATCGCCAGCCAACAAATGAACTGCATATCATTCTTTACTTCTATGAATTATTTTTTGAAGAAAAAGTAAGCTTTACAGCCGGCAATACGCTCATCGAAAGCAATGATAAATATTACAGCATTGCATTAATGACCAATAGCACCGTTAGCCAATCCTTACAATTAAAAAAAGGCACTACGGTAAGAGGTGTGTCGGTGCAATTGAGCGAGGCCTGGCTGAAAGAAAATACCAGGGATTTCAGCACCGCCAAATTGGAAACAATCAGGCAAAAAGATTGTGTAACGGGTTTCATTAATGCCAAACACCGCAACCTGGTTAATGAAATACTTGACAATGCAGGTAACAGTTTCTTCCCGGAATTATTTATTAAAAGCCGGGTGTTGCGTTTAACTGAACAATTTTTGACCGGCGTTTGCGCCCGTGGCCTGCATCATTCTACCCCGCTCAGCAACCCCAAAGATTTCCAGGCGCTGGTAAAAGTGGAACACCTGCTGCTGAAAAACTTCAGCGCTGATTTTCCCTCAATAGAATCGCTGGCTAAAACAGCCTACATGAGTGAAAGCAAACTGAAAAAGCTGTTTAAAAAAGCGTATGGCATGGCTATTTATCAATATTATCAAAAGAACAGGATGCATAAGGCCAAAGAATTGCTGGTATCCCGTAAGCACAGCGTTTCGCAGGTTGGGGCTATGCTGGGTTACCAAAACATGAGCAATTTTTCGGCAGCATTTAAAAAAGAATTCAGTTGCCTGCCCAGCGAAGTGGATGAGCTTATGTAATACACTTCTTTTCCACAAAAAGAAGCATTTGGAATATGATTTCCCTCTGAATTCGAATACGGGGAATGCCCGGTGGATACTTAAAATCCCTTTGCGTTCTCCTATTACACAGAAAGTTGATGAATTACTTTCGAAACCCAAAGAAGAGCCCGGTACGCCGGGCTTTTTTCATTTGCCAAAGCATTTGTTTTTGCCTGTTTTGCCCTACCTTTGCCACCCAAAAACCAGGCTATCATTTTCTAATACCAACAATATGTCAGGAGCTTTAAAAGAGGTACGTAACCGGATTAAGAGTGTTCAAAGCACGCAGCAAATTACCAAAGCCATGAAAATGGTGAGTGCTGCCAAGCTGCGCCGTGCACAGGATGCCATTACACAAATGCGCCCTTACGCACAAAAACTGCAGGAAATGCTGAGTAATATTGTAAGCAACAGCGATGGTGACGTTAAAGTTGCGCTTGCTGCAGAAAGGCAGGTAGAAAAAGTATTGATAATTGTGGTTACCAGCGACAGGGGGCTTTGCGGCGGATATAACAGTAACCTGATTAAACTGGCCAAACAGATCATCAGGGAAAAATATACTGCGCAGCAGGCAAAAGGTAATGTACAGGTATTGCCGATCGGTAAAAAAGGATACGAGCATTTTGTAAAGAATGGCTATAAGGTGGTGGACCAGTTCTGGGAAATTTTTACCGGGCTGAGTTTTGAAAAAGTGCAGGCTGCAGCAAAATATGCCATGGAAGTTTTTGCCAATAAAGAAGTGGATGCGGTGGAACTGGTGTTCAGCGAATTTAAAAATGCCGCCACACAACGTTTCGTTGCTGAACAATTTTTACCTGTACTGAAAGTTCAGAAGTCTGCAGGCCAAAAAAATGCCGATTTTATTTTTGAACCCGGTAAAGAAGTGCTGATTGCGGAACTGATGCCAAAAATTTTGAACACCCAATTATACAAAGCAGTACTGGACGGCAATGCCAGCGAACATGGCGCCAGGATGACTGCGATGGATAAAGCCAGTGATAACGCCAACGAATTATTAAAATCTTTAAAGATCAGTTACAACCGTGCAAGGCAGGCCGCCATCACTACAGAATTGACAGAAATTGTAAGCGGTGCCGCTGCATTAAACGGATAAAAAACAATGCAGGATTTATGATGTGCTGATGGCTGATGTGCAATACATCAGAAATCGTATAGCAAACATCCTAAATCTTACATCAGACATTATTATGGAGCTTTCTCAAATTATTCCGCATATAGAAGCCTTGGTATTTGCCAGCGATAAACCGTTAACCCGGCTTGAAGTAACTGAACTGGTGAACACCGCACTGGGCTTCATTGAAGACCGTGCCACACCCGAACAGGTGGATGCTGCCATTGACGCTATCAGGGAAAAGTACAGTGCTGAATTTTATGCTTTTGAATTGAGGGAAATTGGTGGTGGCCTACAATTCTTAACCAAAAAAGAATATTATAAAACAGTAGCCCTGCTCAACGGCGATAAATTTTTAAAACGCCTCTCCACCGCTGCATTGGAAACATTAGCTATTATTGCTTATAAACAGCCCATCACTAAAAGTGAAATGGAATCCATACGCGGAGTAAACTGCGATTACGCCGTACAGAAATTGCTTGAAAAAGATTTAGTCATCATCTCTGGCCGAAGGGAAGAAGCTGTTGGCCAACCCCTGCTCTACTCCACTTCAAAATCTTTCATGGATTATTTTGGCATTAACAGCCCGGATGATTTACCGAAGATCAATGAAATTATGCTGGAAGAACTGGTGAATGCCACCAACGTAATACAGGCACAACAGGAAATGCAGCAATTAGCTGAAGAAGAAAACCAGGAAGTTGTTGTAACAACAGAAGAAACAGTAATTGAAATTACTGAGGAATACAATGCCGGTTTATCTATCAATGTTGATGGACAAATTGTTGAGGACGAGCAAAACAATACGGAAGAAGAAAAAGATCAGGAAGACAGTGACCAGCCTGAAGCCTGATTTGAACACCTTATTACTCGAATAACCGCTCTGTTGAAATTTCCCCGGAATAAAAAACAAATCGTTTTTTCTTTAACCTGCATTCGATTTCCTGCTAAGTTCTGGAAGGGAATGCCCGATCCTTCGTAAATTCGCAGAATGCAGCAACATCTATCCAATGAACTTTTAATTGCCCTGGCAAAAGAATACGGTACGCCGCTTTATGTGTATGATGCAGATCACATCACTGCACAATATAAACGCCTCACCAGTGCTTTTGCATCTACCGATACCCATTTTTTTTATGCCTGCAAGGCATTAACCAACGTAAATATTTTAAAGCACATTAAAAGTATTGGTTGCAATGTGGACTGCAGCAGCATTAACGAAGTAAAGCTGGCATTACTGGCCGGTTTCGATCCCAAAAATGTTTTATATACTTCCAACGGTATTCACTTCAGTGAAATTGAAGAAGCGCAAAGCCTTGGTGTAAATATCAATATTGACAGCCTGAGCAACCTGGAAAAATTTGGGCAACAATTCCAGCACAGTTACCCGGTTGGTATTCGCCTGCGGCCCAACATCATGGCGGGCGGCAATATTAAAATTTCTACGGGCCATGATAAAAGTAAATTCGGTATTCCGGTTGACCAGTTAGATAAAATTTTGGCACTGGTAAACGAACATAATATCTGGATCCAAAACCTGCACATTCATACCGGCAGCGATATTAAAGATGTGGATGTTTTTGTAAAAGGCATTGAAGTATTGTTCGATATTATTCCGCATTTTAAAGAATTAACTTCAATAGATTTAGGTGGAGGTTTTAAAGTGCCCTATAAAAAAGGCGATGCAGAAACTGATATTCCATTGCTGGCACAAAAAGTGAGCGAAGCATTTGCCAACCATCCCAATCCCAATGGAAAACCCTTGCAGGTTTGGTTTGAGCCGGGTAAATTTTTAGTAAGCGCCTCCGGCTATCTTATTACAGCAGTAAATGTGCTGAAAGAGAATAACGGCACTACTTTCGCAGGGGTGAATTCCGGGTTCAATCATTTAATACGGCCCATGTTTTACGATGCCTATCACCAGATAGAAAACCTCAGCAACCCAACCGGTGAAGAAAAACTGTACAGCGTGGTTGGCAATATTTGTGAAACAGACACTTTTGCGTGGGACAGGAAAATTCATGCGATACGTGAAGGTGATCTGCTCGTGTTTTATAATACCGGCGCTTATGGTTTTGAAATGAGCAGCAACTTCAACAGCCGCTACAAACCTGCAGAAGTGATGGTGAAAGATGGCCAGGCCACACTCATCAGGAAGAGAGATACATTTGACGATATCCTTCGTAACCAGGTTTTATAAATACCCATCAGTACGGATAACAGCTACCTTAGTTTTTTATTTTCTTTGATCAAAAAGGAAAATGAAAAAAATATTATTGCCCGTTTTGTTCGCCGTACTCAGCCTTTCTGTTATTGCACAAAAAAAATTCAGTGCCGGTATCTATCTCGGTGCTGGATTTGCCGCTGAAAAATCTGATTATTCCAACATCAGCATTTTACCCATTGCCCATGGTGGATTTAATTTTCATTTGGGTGTTCACCTCAATTGCGCCATCACAAAAGCATTAGAGTTTGAAACCGGTGTTCAAAAAGTTACCAAAGGTTATGAGTATACCAATACCACCACACTCAGTTCGCAATACAATAAAAGCACCACTCTTTCTGTTCCTGCAATGCTGCTGGTACACATTGTAAATTATCCAGAAGAATTGCCCATCAGGATCAGCCTTGGTGCCGGCGCCTATGGCAGTTATGCCATCAGCGGAAAAGTGATTGATGAAAATGGAAGCAGCAGCAATGCCACATTCAGCAACAGCAACCGGTTTGAAATTGGCCCGAGGCTAATGACAAAAGTTGCATTGAAACAGCATTTCGAAGCGTATGTGGCAACTGATCTTCCATCTACCAATACCGTAAAAAACGGGAGTGGTTATGTTAAGCAGGGCAGTACACAGGTTGGTTTTGGATGGATATTTTAATCCTGCAGTTTTTTAACCAGCAATAACAAGCCCGGATAAAGTTTTTGTCCGGGTATTTTTTTTCGCTTCAATTCCATTTACAAATCTTTTAACTAAAAATATTTTTATCAGCTCTTGCTCATTCCAGAATTTCTTACAACATTTACGTTGTCAAAACAAAACAGTAAGATCGTCCTGGTTTTACTGAACACCAAAAAATCAACACCACGTTTATGGAACACGACTGTGCTCCCCGCTCTGCAAAGTTCAATGCAGCTTTCAGCCACCTGTTTTACCTAACAGTAATGATTGTCCTTTTTTCTTCCTGCAGTAAAAAACAGGAATGGGTCAATGTAGACCCCGCTTTCAGCAAATACATTGACGCCTATACAACAGGAGTCATTTCCAAAACAAGTACCGTAAGAATTCAACTGGCCGCCGAAGCCAACACCACGCATACAGTTGGCGATGCTGTTGCCGAAGAACTCTTTGAACTGGAACCAGCTGTAAAAGGCAAAGCCTACTGGCTGGATGCCCGTACCATTGAGTTTAAACCTGATCAATGGCTAACACCGAACCAGTTGTACACGGTACATTTTAAACTGGGCAAGGTGACCCGGGTGCCGGATCAATTTAAAAATTTTGTATTCAGCATGCAAACGGTGAAACCTTCGTTTACCGTTAACAGTGATGGTTTACGCAGCACCGGCGTAAAAGACAAAATGAGTCTTTCCGGCACTATCGAAATGGCAGACGTGGAAAAGGGTGCTGACGTGGAAAAATTACTTACGGCCAGTATCAATGGCCAGTCATTAAAAATAAACTGGCAGCATAATGATGCTGCCAAAGCTCACCTTTTCACTGTAGCAGATATACAACGCAGCAAAAATGTAAGCAACTTACTGCTGAGCTGGAATGGCAGCCCGATGCAGATTGATGTTAAGGGAGAAGAAAATCTCGCCGTACCTGCGCTGGGTGAGTTTAAAGTACTGAATATTGTTGCGGTTAATGATGCACAGCAATATGCTTCGGTACAATTCAGCGACCCAATTTCCATTGGCCAGGATTTAACCGGGTTAATCAATATCAGCGGACAATCAGACGTTTCCTACACCATCGCCGGCAGCGAGGTAAAAGTTTTTGCCAATGGCAAGCTGGACGGCAATTACACAGTGAATGTTAATACCGGAATCAAAAATTCCTGGGGCGATGTTTTACCTAAAGGTTTTACAGCCAACATCAATTTCGAAAACCATCTGCCATCTGTAAAAATTCATGGCCATGGTAATATTCTGCCCAATAGCGGCAGGTTGGTATTGCCATTTGATGCCGTCAACCTCAATGCCGTTGACATCAGCATTATTAAAATTTTTGAAAACAATGTACCACAGTTTTTACAGGAAAACAGTTTGAGTGGGGATAATGAACTGAGAAGAGTAGCCAAACCAATTGTTCAAAAAACATTACGGCTGGATGATGATAAAACACTTGACCTGCATAAAAAACAACGCTTTTCATTAGACATTGATAAGTTTTTGAAAACAGAACCCGGTGCCATTTACCGTGTCACTATCGGCTTCCGTCCTGAATATTCATTGTACCAGGGCGTGGATACTGCAAAGAATAAAGAAAGTAATGACAATGAAGAAGCCGATGAGGATTATGTGGACAGAAGTAATAATGGTGTAGATGATGATGATGCATTCTGGGACCGCTATGATCAGTATTATCCTTATGGATATAATTGGGAAAGAAGAGATGACCCTGCAAGTAAATCCTATTATAATAAAGACCGCTGGGCTACAAGAAATATTTTAGCCAGCAACATTGGCCTTACCGCAAAACGCGGTAATGATAACAGCCTCACTGTAGCCGTAACCAATATTTTAACTACAGAACCAATGGGCGATGTGGAACTGGAAATAATGGATTACCAGCAAACCATCATCAGTAGAGGAAAAAGCGGCAGCGATGGCTTTGCCACTATTGATATGAAACGCAAGCCTTATTTACTGGTGGCCAAAAAGGGTGATGAACGTGGTTATTTAAAATTAGATGATGGCAGTTCGCTCCCGCTCAGCCGTTTTGATGTGAGTGGCGAAGAAGTTAAGAATGGTATTAAAGGTTTCATCTTTGGCGAACGTGGTGTGTGGCGTCCTGGCGATACGATGTACTTGAATTTTATTGTGGAAGACAGGGAACAAAAGTTGCCCAAAGACTTCCCGGTTGAATTTAATTTATACACGCCTACCGGACAATTGTATAAGCATACTGTTCAGAACAATGCAGACGATGGTTTTTATCTGTTTAAAACCAATACCGATGCCAGCTCGCCCACAGGCAACTGGTTAGCCAAAGTAAAAGTAGGCGGTGCCAGTTTTGAAAAAAATGTGAAAGTGGAAACGGTGATGCCTAACCGCTTAAAAATAAATATTGATTTTGGAAAAGATGCAGTGCTGGGAGAAGGCAATACCACATCAGGCAGTATCAATGCGCAATGGCTGTTTGGCGCACCGGGTAAAAACTTAAAAGCAAAAATTGAAGCATCGTTATACGCAAAACCTACGGTATTCCCCAAATTTGCAGGTTTTGATTTTGATAACCCCACTGCAAATTATTCCACCTTACAAAAAACCATTTTCGATGGCGCATTGGATGGATCAGGGAATGCCACATTGAAACCCGACTTCCAGGTGGATGGCAATGCACCCGGCATGTTGAGTGCAAGCCTGGTAACAAAAGTGTTTGAGCCCGGCGGCGCTTTCAGTATTGATAATATGGTGATTCCTTACAGCCCTTACAAAAGTTATGTAGGCTTAAAAATGCCGGATGGTGAAAAACCTTTTGATTATTTGCTGGCAGGCAAATCGCATACTGTACAAATTGTAAACGTAGATAATAAAGGAAACCTACTTACCGGAAGCAACGATGTGGAAGTGGAATTTTACCGCATTCAATGGCGCTGGTGGTGGGATGATAATGGTGATAACCTGAGCAATTTTACACAGGATGAATACAATAAATTACTGAAGAAAGAAACCGTTCACTTAACTAACGGCCGTGGACAATGGACTTTTGGTACAGCCGATGAAGAATGGGGCAGGTATTTAGTATTAGTGAAAGATATTAAGAGCGGCCACACATCCGGCAAGGCATTTTACATTGATGAACCGGGCTGGCAAAGCCGTGGCGGTAACGATGAAAATCAAACTGCAGCATCCATGCTCGTCTTCAAAACCAATAAAGAAAAATATGAAGTGGGTGATGAAGTGTCGTTGGAAATTCCAAGCAGCAAAGGCGGCAGGGTGTTGGTAAGCATTGAAAATGGCAGTAAAGTATTGAAAAGTTTCTTCCAGGAAACAGTACAGGGGCAAACCATAGTAAAATTCAAGGCAGACAAAAGCATGTCGCCAAATGTGTATGCCACTGTAAGTTTATTGCAACCGCATGCACAAACCATTAACGACCTGCCGATACGCATGTATGGCGCTGTACCCATTTTTGTGGAAGATAAAAATACTGTGCTGAAACCTGTGCTGAATATTGCCGGCACAATCCGGCCGGAACAAAACGTATCCTTTACCGTTAGTGAACAGAATGGAAAAGAAATGACGTACTGTGTTGCTGTTGTTGATGAAGGCCTGCTGGACCTCACCCGGTTTAAAACCCCTGATCCCCACGAAGCATTTTATGCAAGGGAAGCACTGGGTGTAAAAAGTTTTGACCTGTACGATTATGTGATTGGCGCATGGGGTGGCGATCTGGAACGCATCCTCACCATTGGTGGTGATGCGGATGCTGCACCCGGCAAACAAAAAAATGCCAACCGCTTTAAGCCGGTGGTAAAATATTTAGGGCCATTCCGTTTAAAGAGTGGTGAAACACAAAAACAAAGTTTTACGCTTCCGCAATACATCGGTTCCGTAAGGGCGATGGTGGTGGCTGCGCATGCCGGCAGCTATGGCGCTACAGAAAAAACCATTGCCGTTAAAAAACCATTGATGTTGTTGGCCACAATGCCACGGGTATTAGGCCCCGGGGAAACCATCAAACTGCCCGTTACTGTTTTTGTAATGGAGAATACTATTAAAAATGTTTCACTCTCCCTGCAGGCTAATCCATACCTGGAAGTGGTGGGTAACAGCGCACAAACCATCAGCTTTTCACAACCGGGTGAACAGATGGCGTATTTTGATGTGAGAGTTAAACCCAACACCGGAATTGGTAAGGTAAAACTCATGGCATCATCGGGTGGTGAGAAGGCAGATTATGATGTTGAGCTGGATATCAGAAATCCTAATCCGCCTGTTACCAGTATCAATGAAATGACGTTAGCACCGGGGCAGCAATGGAAAATTGCCGCATCACCCATTGGTGTGGCAGCAACCAGTTCTGCAACAGTGGAGATTTCAAGTGTTCCTTCTATGAATTTAGAAAAACGTTTGGATTATTTGATAGCGTATCCACATGGTTGTATTGAACAAACTACCTCTGCCGTGTTCCCTCAATTGGTATTAAATCAATTGACTGACCTGGATGATTATAAAAAAGCACAGGTTGATAAAAATGTGAAAGCCGGAATTGCACGCCTGCAGAATTTTCAACGGCCCGATGGTGGCTTCAGTTACTGGATTGGCTTAAATGAAAGCGATGAATGGGGCAGTAATTATGCCGGACACTTTTTAGTGGAAGCTCAGGCTGCTGGTTATTTTGTAAGTGATTATATGCTGCAGCAATGGAAGAACTTCCAGCGGGGTAAAGCCAATAGCTGGTCGCCAAGTACTACTAATTTTTATGGCACCGATTTGATACAGTCTTATCGCTTATACACACTGGCATTGGTCAAATCGCCTGAATTGGGTGCTATGAACCGGTTGAAGGAATTCAAATATTTATCGCCGGAAGCCAAATGGCGTTTAGCTGCCGCTTATCAATTAATCGGCCAGGGTAATACCGCACTTGATCTCATCAGTGGTTTAAGTACAACCTTTCCCGTTAGAAGCAACCCCGGTTATACTTTCGGCTCCGATGTAAGAGACGAAGCAATGGTGTTGGAAACACTCACCATTATGGGCCAGGGGCAAAAACAAAAAACGAAAGATTTGCTGACAATGATTGCAGCGGACCTGTCGCAGGACAGGTGGTACAGTACACAAACAACTGCTTATAGTTTAATTGCGATAGCGAAATATTGTGGTAAGAACCCAAGCGGCTCCAAGATCATTGCTGCAGCAAATGTAAATGGCAAAGCCACAGATATCAACTCAGCAGCCTATATCAGGCAATTGCCTGTTGTATTTAAAGATCAGAACGCAAGTAATGTAGTAGTCACCAATAAAGGCAGCAATACACTTTACCTTCGTTTAATCACAAAAGGACAGCCTTTGGCCGGCGATAGTTTGAAAGTGAATAACAATCCTTCCGCTTTAGTGATGAGCGTAAATTATCTTTCGCAGGATGGTAAAGCTTTAGACATTTCCAAATTATCACAGGGCAGTGATTTTGTTGCAAAGGTGACGATTAAAAATCCCGGCAATCGCGGATATTATACACAGATGGCTTTATCACAAATTTTCCCCAGTGGATGGGAAATAATGAATGCCCGCATGCTGGGTGGCGAAGGTGCTTTCAAATCATCTAACTCCACTTATCAGGATATTCGTGATGACAGGGTGTATACGTATTTCAACATCAGCGCCGGAGAAACAGTAACGTATTATGTACAACTCAACGCTTCTTATCTTGGCCGTTACTTTATGCCAGGCACTTTCTGCGAAGCAATGTATGATAATACCATCAGCGCCGGCGTGAGTGGAAAGTGGGTGGAAGTGGTGCAATAAATTATTCGCTCCCGTTTTAATAACGGGAGCGAATAATTGTTTTTAACTTTATATTTGCCGGATAAATTTCCGGCTTTGTCAAACACATATACTCAAATACACCTTCATCTCGTATTCACAGTGCAAAACAGACTTTCATTAATAGATGAATCCTGGTCAGAAAGATTGTATCAGTACATTTCAGGCATTGTCAGAAAGAATACGCATAAAACGATTGCAATTAATGGCATGCCAGATCATGTCCACCTGGTAATTGGTATGCGGCCTGTGCAATCCTTGTCAGATTTAATGCAGGATATTAAGATGCAGTCCTCAAAATGGATCAATGAGAATAAATTAGTGCCGGGTAAATTTCGATGGCAGGAAGGATATGGAGCATTTTCTTATAATAAATCGTCTTTACCGAACCTGATACGATATGTCAATAACCAAAAGGAGCACCATCGTAAAAAGACTTTTTTGGAAGAGTATCGTGCTTTCCTTGAAGCCTTTGCAGTCGACTATGATGAGCAATATATTTTTAAACCAGTCGAATAAATCATCGCTGTCTTTGATCCCTACGGGATCATTATATCATGCTGACTCTTTTACCAAGCTTAAATCCCTATGGGATAGTTTGAGGTGAAAACGTAAAATTATCTTTAAAAAGTACAAGAATCACCTAAGAATAAAAAAGCCTCCTAATGCCGTAGGCATCTAAGCTTGGTAGAACAAAAAAATTAGTTTGTTAAGTCCCGTAGAAACGAAAGAATACAATTATTTGTCTTTGATCCCTATGGGATCATTATATCATACTGACTCTTTTACCAAGCTTAAATCCCTATGGGATAGTTTGAGGTGAAAACGTAAAATTATCTTTAAAAAGTACAAGAATCACCTAAGAATAAAAGAGCCTCCTAATGCCGTAGGCATCTAAGCTTGGTAGAACAAAAAAATTAGTTTGTTAAGTCCCGTAGGGACGAAAGAATAACAGTAAATTAGTCATCAATGACAATTCCAGAAATAAATACATTCACCTCAAATGAATTTATCCAACATTTTAACGCGGTCAGGCCTGCTTGAAAAATTTGCTCATTACCTTTAATTGTGAATCCTTTTAATAAATATATTATTCGCCCATTAAAACCAACCGGTAACCGGAACAAGATCATCCTTTCTTTATTGGTTATTCTGCTATTATGGTTTTACTTCTCCCTTCCCAAAAGACTCTTTAACGCCCCCACCAGTTATGTTATTGAAGATGCAGAAGGCAACCTGCTTAATGCCACCATTGCTGCAGATGGGCAATGGCGATTCCCCTACAATAAAAATGTACCGCAGAAATTCATTGACTGCATCACAACGTTTGAGGACAAACGATTTTTTAAACACCCCGGCATTGATCCTGTGGCAATTTGCAGGGCAGCAATAAAGAATGTAAAAAATAATGGCGTGGTACAGGGCGGCAGCACCCTGAGTATGCAGGTAATCCGTATGGCGAATGATGATGAAAAGCGCAGCATCTGGAATAAAATAAAAGAAAGCATACTGGCGGTACGGCTGGAATTATCGTATTCTAAAAAAGAAATACTGGCATTATATGCCAGCAATGCACCCTTCGGCAGCAACGTGGTTGGTCTGGATGCTGCTGCATGGCGTTATTATGGCCGCAGTGCAGATAAATTAAGCTGGGGAGAAATGGCAACACTTGCTGTATTGCCCAATGCACCGGCATTGGTGCACCCCGGAAAAAACAGGGAGGTATTATTAAAAAAAAGAAATGCACTGCTTGATGCATTACAGACCGCCGGAAAAATGGATGCAGGCAGCTGCGCACTGGCCAAATTAGAAAACTTACCTGGCGCACCACTACCACTGCCGCAATATGCTCCACACCTTCTGCAACGTTTTATTAAGGAAAATAAAAGCAGCAATGGCACCACTAAAATACAAACCACGCTCGATGGCAACCTGCAAAAAACAGTGGCCGCTATAGTGCAGCAGCATCAGTCTGTATTAAAAGGCAATGGCATCAACAATGCCTGTGCACTGGTACTGGATGTTGAAACGGGCAATACATTGGCTTATGTGGGTAACATCAGCGATCCGTTGAATAAAGAAATGGAAAGCGATGTGGATGTAATTGCAGCACCACGCAGTCCGGGCAGCGCATTAAAACCCATTTTATACGCTGCGATGCTGAGTGATGGCGGAATGTTGCCCAATGCCATTGTTCCTGATATTCCCACACAAATAGGCAGTTATGCACCACAAAATTTTGATTTAAGTTATGACGGTGCAGTACCGGCAGCTAAAGCATTGGCCAGGAGTTTAAATATACCGGCAGTAAAAATTTTACAGCAATACAAATACCAGCGATTTTATGAAACACTGCAGCGTTGCGGTATCAGTACATTAAACCGCAGTGCAGATACGTATGGTCTGAGCCTGATCCTTGGTGGTTGCGAAGTTACCCCTTGGGATCTTGCAGGCGTTTATGCCAGCATGGCCCGTTCACTTAATCATGAAAATAAAAACCAGGGAAAGATGGATGAAAAGGATTTTCATTCACCCAAATATATCAAAGGAAAAAATATTCCTGCATCAAATTACTCCACTCCCATTCCATTAGATGCCACAGCTATTTATTTCACCTTCCAGGCCATGCAGGAAGTGATGCGGCCGGGAGAAGAAGGGTTATGGCAACAGTTTACTTCTTCCCAAAAAATTGCATGGAAAACCGGCACCAGCTTTGGTTTCCGCGATGGATGGGCTGTTGGTGTTACGCCTAAAAATGTGGTGGCCGTTTGGGTGGGCAATACAGATGGCGAAGGCAGACCGGGGTTGATTGGAGTACACACTGCCGCTCCCATTTTATTTGACATTTTTCGTCTACTAAAAAACGTGAGTTGGTTTGAAAAACCAAAATATAATTACAGTTATATACCGGTTTGCCGCAAAAGTGGGTTCAGGGCGAATACAGATTGCGATGATGTGGATACATTATTCATGCCGGTGAATGGTGTAAAATCTCCGCTGTGCCCTTACCATAAAATGATTCACCTGGATGCAACAGGCACTTACCGGGTTACCGAACAATGCGAAAGCCCTTCTTCCATGCAGCATAAAAGCTGGTTCATCCTCAGCCCCGCAATGGAATATTATTACAAGCAAAAAAATGCAGATTATCTGCCATTACCACCGTTTAAACCAGGTTGCGAATTTGCTGAAACGGGTAAAGTAATGGAGATCATTTATCCGCAGGCCGATGCAAAAATATATGTACCGCTGGAAGTAAATGGAGAGCGGGGAAAAACTATATTTACTGCGGCACACCGCAAGAATGGTGCTAAAATATTCTGGAGCCTGGATGATAATTATGTGGGTACCACGCAAAACTTTCATCAAATAGCATTGAACCCATCACCAGGTGTGCATATTCTTACGTTGGTAGATGAAAGTGGTGTAAGCGTCAGCCGCCAGTTTGAGATACTTGAAAAAGATCATCAGTAAGCTGTAAAGGGTCAGTACTGTCAGCTTTAGAAAAACAAATCCACAGTGATTTTTGTTTCTGAAAAATCTCCTTACTTTTAATTACAAAAAATTACGCTTATGCCAATCAGAATGGTTGATGACAATGACAATCAAAGTGACTATAATGAACAGAATGATAACACCGGTGGTGGTGGCGGTGGCTTTAATCCCGGCGGTGGCGGTGGAGGCGGCCTGCTGAATTTTCTGCCATTAATATTAAGTTTATTCAGCGGTGGTGGCGGTGGCAGAAAAATCATTTTATTACTGGTAGTGGCAGCAGGTGCGTTTTTCCTGTTGCGTAACCAGAGTTGCGGCTCTACTTTAACCAATGCGGTATCGCAATTTGCTACTGGCGGCAAACTGGATCCTAATGAATTCAGAAAAGCGAGTGTTTACGAAGGGCTATCCAACGACAGCATTAAAAACCCATTACCAGAAGCGGTATCGTTAATAAAATATGCGCCAAGCCGTGGCGACCAGGGGCACCAGGGCAGTTGTGTGGCATGGAGCAGTGCGTATGGCGCCCGTACTATTTTACAAAGCATCAGCACACACCAGGATCCCAACAGCATTGCATTCAGCCCATCATTTTTATACAACAATATTGGCATTGGCGAAGGCGATTGCCAGGGCTCATACATTTTACGGGCTATGCAGTTTATGCAGCAAAAAGGAGCATTGTCATTGCAGGAATTTCCTTACGACGAAAACGATTGTAACCGCCAGGCATCGCAAGGCCAGTTTGCAGAAGCAGGTAATTTTAAAATTCATGGCTTCACCCGTTTAACTGATGATGATGGTGTATCGGCATTGAATTTCCGTGCCATTAAAGAACATTTGGCCAAAGATGCACCCGTAGTGATAGGTATGATGGTGGGCGGCACCTTCATGCAGGATATGATGGGGCAACGCATCTGGCACCCTTCCCAGGAAGATTATTATATGCAGGGTTTTGGCGGCCATGCCATGTGTGTAATTGGTTACGACGACCGTATTGAAGGCGGTGCTTTCCAAATCATGAACAGCTGGGGCGAAAAATGGGGTGATAACGGCACCGCATACGTGCGTTATGGCGATTTCAGAAGATTTGTGAGAGAAGCGTACGGCCTTGACCCATTACCCAAAACCGGCGCTGCACTGAACGTGGATTTTGAATGCAACATAGGCCTGGTGAATAACAGCAGCAAACAATACATTCCTTTAAGAGTCGGTTCCGGCAATATTTTTACAACAGCTTCTCCCATCGTTAAAGGAACCCGCTTTAAGCTGGAATTGAAAAATGCGGTGGAATGCTACGCTTATATTTTTGGTATGGAAACCAATAACAGCAGTTACGTATTGTTTCCTTACAAACCTATTCACTCCCCCTATTTTGGCGTAACGGGTTATCGTTTATTTCCAAGAAAAGAATCATTGATGGCAGACAGTACAGGCAATAAAGATTTCATGGCGATTGTGGTTAGTAAAAAACCTTTAGATTATAATGCACTGAATGCCGCCATCAATAAAAGCAGCCAGCCCACTTACCAGGGCAAACTGAATGAAGCTATAGGCAGTATGGCCATCAGCAATGTAAAATTTTCTAACAGCAGTACAGGAAATATTTATTTTAAAGCAGATGCTACAGAGCAGAAAGATGTAGTGGGTTGCGTGGTGGAAATTGATAAGCAATAGTATGAAAACAAGACCGGCGAAAATCAAAACAGACTACCTGATAACATCAATAAGGCTATTGGCAACCGAAGCAAGAAACCATATTGCTTCTAATATTAATACACAATTATTGTACACTTATTGGCAGGTTGGGCAATTACTGGTGCAGAAAGAACATAGTGAAAAGATGGATGAAGTTTCACTGAATACCTTCATTACAGCTATTTCGAAACAGTTAACTGTATCTCTTGGCAAAGGTTTTTCACGTTCGAATCTATTTGCGATGCGGAATTTTCACCTTCGGTTTTCATTAGACAAGAAGGTTTTAAAAACTGTCCTGACAGTGTCAGGACAGAAGGGAATAAAGACAAATAAAACTGTCCTGACACTGTCAGGACAGAGGGGAAAAAGCAAAGCAACAGTATCTGTATTATTAAGCTGGTCTCATTATTATGAGCTGTTAAAGTGTAACACTGATTTAGAAATTGGCTTTTATCAGCAAAGCGCTATAAAAGAAAATTGGTCTGTGCGTGAATTAAGGAGGCAAATCGATTCAGCCTTATTTGAAAGAATTGCTTTAAGCAAAAATGCAAAAGAGGTAATGCAACTGGTAAAAAAAGGCAAAACCGCACATAAAAATAACGACCTTATTAAAAGCCCATACATACTGGAGTTTTTAGATATCCCGGAAAATCACAAATTAAGTGAGCGTTACCTGGAGCAAAAAATAATTGACAACCTGCAACAATTTATTCTTGAATTAGGCAAAGGATTTGCATTCATTGGCCGGCAATACAGGGCTACGCTGAATAATAAGCATTATTATATCGATCTTGTTTTTTATCACCGTATTTTAAAATGCTTTGTGCTCATCGACTTAAAAGTAAAAGACATCAAACACCAGGATGTAGGACAAATGAATCTATACCTGAATTATTTTGAAACAGAGTTGAACGTAGAGGGAGATAATGCTCCCATTGGCATCATATTAACAAAACAAAAAGATGACATTACTGTTGAGTATGCACTAAGAGGTATCAGTTCAAAAATATTTGTATCCAAATACCAGCTTTATCTGCCAGATAAAAGATTATTACAACGAAAACTTAAAGAATTATTATGAAAAAAATACGTTGTGTTCTTCTTGTTGGGGTTGCTGCTGCAGGAATATTATTTTCTACAGCAAAAGCCCAGGATACCAAACTCTATAACCCTTCTGCCGATGCTGCCAAAGACATTGATGCAGCCATAAAAAAAGCGAAAGCAGCACACAAATATGTTTTGCTGCAGGGTGGCGGCAACTGGTGCCACTGGTGCCTGGAGTTTGCACGCTTTTGCAAGGCAGACCCCAACATTGATTCCGTGATCAATGCATCATTCATCTGGTATCATTTAAACTGGAGTAAAGAAAATGAGAACAAAGCCATCTTTGCCAAATACGGTTACCCACAGCGGTTTGGTTTTCCTGTGTTCATCATTTTAGATGAAAACGGAAACCGTATCCACACACAAAACAGCGAATACCTGGAAGATGGAAAGAACAGTTATAACCGCAATAAAGTGCAGGCCTTTTTAGAAATGTGGAGCCCGCATGCACTCAATCCCAAAATGTACGGCGACTAACATTCAACATTAAACCATCAACTTTCAACTCCGCAATGCCTTCTTCATTTTTACAACTCGTCAACAGCTGGTTTCGGTTCAGAATATTTTTATTACTGAAATTACCGAGCGCTTTTTTCTGCGGCGTCAGGGTAAGGGCTGCCAATGAAGAACAATGTGTGGTAACCGTACCATTTAAATGGCTCAGTCAAAATCCTTTTAAAAGTACTTACTTCGCCTGCCTGAGTATGGCGGCTGAAATGAGTACCGGCATTTTAGGGATGGCGCACATTTACAAAAGAACCCCCGCTGTAAGCATGCTGGTGGTAAACATCAGCGGCAGTTTTTTTAAAAAAGCGGTGGGCAAAACTACTTTTACCTGTGTTGATGGAGCACGCATCAAACAAACCATTGAAGATGCTATCAGCAGTGGTGAAGGAAAAACCATCAGTGCAAAAAGTGTTGGTGTAAATGCAGCAGGGGAAAAAGTAGCGGAGTTTGAAGTGACTTGGAGTTTTAAAGCAAGAGTTCATTAAAAATATTTTTTTATTAAGAGATTAATTTTATCTCCGTCTAACAGTAAGAAATACCCTATTATTAATAATAATCTTCTGGCTGTAAATTCCTGTACAAGAATTTATTAATCTATCCATCTTAGTTATACCGAAATTCAAATCAAATTTGATGGTTTTCAATATGTAATATTCTTGAAGCCGCCTGAAAAAATTTTAAAATTTAACTAATGGAAAAGAAAACTCAAAGGAAATTTTTACTATTACTATCTGTGTTACTTTGTATTTACAGTTGCAAAAAAGAGAATTCTATAAAAAACGATAGAAAATTACTACAAACTTTATCTGATAGCACTATCTCATCGATAAATAATGAAGGTATCATTAATAGATTCTTTGTTGTATCTGATACGTGTAATCCTGAAATTAAGTTTATTGTCAATGATATTCGAAGGCAAAATCAAACGTCAAAATTTGTAGCAGCTTTTATTAAACATAATGGCTACCCAATCTGGGATAAAAGTCTTCTTAACTTAAATGGTAATGCGAAAGTTTCAGATACTACAGTTGCCTTTATCCCTGTAAAAGCAGCCAATGGAAATGAAATTACGGCTTACATTTTTTGCCTTAAACAAAAGACTGGCTATACCTACCATCTTTATAAAAAAAGTTTTCTTTCAATAATAAACCCTACTCCGTCATTTACAGCCAGACAAATTGAAACATACCTAAGTATTTTCAGCTATTTTGAAAACGACATAAACAATATTAGTAATGTTTCGTTTAGGGGCACAATCAAGAAAAAAATATCTGATACTAAAATAAGTTTTATGAATCAGCTTGGTGCTGGTATTTCAATGTTTAGTGTTGAATCTGTTCAAATCTGTTACAGAATTGGAGGAGTTTCAAATACATCTTCCGTAACAATAGGTGGCTATGAATGCGAAACCCAATGGTATATTTTTTGGGGTGGTGGAAGTTCAACTGGTACAGTAAATTGGTGGTTTGATGATGGAGGTAGCTTCTCAAATATAGGAGGTGGAGTCTATTCCAATACGGTAGCAGCCTTAATGAATGTTGCAGGCTTAAATGGTACACAAGCTGACTTTCTTCAAGTCAATCCTGATCGGGCAAATGAATTATTATACTATTTACAGACGACATCAACTGAATTGGAAACTGCCAAGAATATTTCTAAGCAGCATATTGATAAAATGATTAACGATAACAATTATCTAACTTTTGTTCTCAATCATGCACAAACGACAGCTTCCGGAATTGTTTGGTGGGAAGATGATACCTGGTTGAATAATTCGGTTAACTTCAACCTTGATATTGATGAACTTGGTAACCAATATGATGAATTGACACAAGCTGAAAAAGCCCTCGTTAAGATATATCCAATGGCTGCATATGAAATTAAAAAAAATGTTCAGGTAGCTTTAGATGAATCAAAACTGCGTTATTCTCCCAGTCAACTGTTAAATGGAAAAGGAGATGCTTTTCGACATGCATTTTGGATGGCTATGAATGAAAGAGATTGTGGAAAAGATCCCTCAAATTTATCAAGTATCGCAAAAAAGTTTGGTGATGCTCATGAATCTGAAGACCCTCAAGCATTACATTTAGAAAAAGAAATGGATCTTTACAATAATTCTATAGGAATTAATGTTGGAAGTTCTTACTGGTTTCCCATTTTTACATCGAATTCAACCGTTGCTGAAGACATTGAACAAAAGCTGAATAATGGAGAATTAAAATATTTAAAGCCACTTGATTTTAATGCATCGAAAGCCTATGATGCGAACCATGATAAAATTCAAGATTGTCCTACCTGTCTTGATGGGATATTATTAAATACAATACTGGTATGGACTAACCAATAATTAATAACATGAACCAATACTTTCTTGCTTTTTTATTAATATTTGTGTCTTGCAAACCAAAACCATCGGAATATGGAATTATCAAACTTTCGGTTGCATCTGATAGTTGTAGTTTTCTGAAAGATTCCGGCATGCAAAAAACTCAATTCAGAAATGCGTACAGGCAAATTGAAATAATAGAAAACACATGTACAGATACAATTGGATTGGGGTATGGCATTCTTTTTCCAGGCTATACAGGAAAATTTACTTATTTAAGAGTTGATGATAAAAATGGATCTGGCATCATAAATTATAACGATGACCCAGAGACATGGTCCAGAACAAATTCTTTTTGCGTTGATTTCTACCAAAAAAGAAAAAGCAAAGGTTATATCGTCATCAGGTATCGATATGATTAGCTTAATCCAGGTTTTCTGATTTTGTAATTAAAATGCGTTATTTGTTCCAGCAATAACGCATTTTTTGCTTTACACCCATTATCTTATCTGAGCTTAGAAAGTTACTGACCATAAATGGCCATTTTTAAGCGATTTCCTTAAATTGCACCCTCAAAACGTGGCCCGTTTGCTGCCAGCAAATTGCCCGGATGGTTTGGCGAATGCCAAATGGTAATGCAGATGCAATACAATCATTGCATCACTCTAAAAACCATTAACCTATTATTATGAACAAAGAAGAATTACGTAAACAGCAGGCCCTCGAATACCACGCCAAAGGCCGCCCGGGTAAAATTGAAGTCATCCCTACCAAAGAAGCCAAAACACAAAGAGATCTTTCCTTAGCTTATTCGCCCGGCGTTGCAGCGCCCTGCCTTGAAATTGCTGCCAATCCCGAAGATGTGTATAAATATACCGCCAAAGGGAATTTGGTGGGTGTAATCAGCAATGGCACTGCGGTATTAGGCTTAGGCAACATCGGCCCGGAAGCAGGCAAACCGGTAATGGAAGGTAAAGGCGTGTTGTTTAAAATATTTGCAGATATTGATGTTTTCGATATTGAAATTAATGAAACCGATCCTGAAAAATTTGTTCAGATTGTTCAGGCGCTGGAACCCACTTTCGGTGGCATCAACCTGGAAGATATTAAAGCGCCCGAATGTTTTTATATTGAACAGGAGCTGAAAAAGCGCTGCAAGATTCCCATCATGCATGATGACCAGCATGGCACCGCCATCATCAGCGCTGCTGCTTTACTCAATGCACTGGAACTCCAGAAAAAGAAAATTGAAAAAGTGCGTTTTGTGGTGAACGGCGCCGGAGCCGCCGCGATGGCCTGTATTAAATTATATGAATCACTGGGCGCCAGGCATGATAATTTTATGCTGTTCGACCGTAAAGGTATTTTGTATAAAGGCAGGCATGATGTGGATGAACAGAAGGCAAAGTTTGCGGTGAGTGAAAAGTATAAGGATTATGACCTGGCACGGGCAATGAAAGATGCTGACGTTTTCATTGGTCTTAGTGCAGGCAATACCGTTAGCCAGGATATGGTGAAGGGTATGGCCAAAAACCCTATTGTATTTGCAATGGCTAACCCTGACCCGGAAATTTCTTATGAAGATGCCATTGCTGCACGAAGGGATATTATTATGGCAACCGGCCGCAGCGATTACCCCAACCAGGTAAACAATGTACTCGGCTTCCCTTACATTTTCCGTGGTGCGCTTGATGTAAGGGCCACCACCATTAACGAAGCCATGAAACTGGCTGCAGTTAAAGCTTTGGCAGAACTGACCAAAACACCGGTGCCCGATATTGTGAATATGGCCTATAATGAAAAGACCATCACCTTTGGCCCGGATTATATTATACCCAAGCCGGTGGATCCACGCCTGCTTTCAACCGTAGCGCCAGCTGTTGCCAAAGCTGCTATTGAAAGCGGTGTGGCAAAATACCCCATTACCGATTGGAATGCTTATGAATTACAATTAAACCAGCGTTTGGGACTGGATAACCAGTTGAGCAGGGCTATTGGTAATAAAGCCAGGAAAGACCCCAAACGTGTTGTATTTGCAGATGCAGAGAATTTAAAGATTCTGAAAGTAGCGCAACTGGCGCAGGAAGAAGGTGTAGCCTATCCTATTTTATTGGGCGATGTAAATAAGATCAATCAACTGGCGGCAGATAACGGTATTGACCTGGAAGGCATGCCTGTTATTAACCCGAAAGATGACAGCCAGGAAGAATTGCGTAAAAAAATGGGTGAACTTTTCTTTCAAAAACGCCAGCGCCGCGGGGTAAATAAATACGAAGCGTACAAAGTGATGAAAGACCGCAACTATTTTGGTTGCATGCTGGTGGAAACTGGTGAAGCGGATTGTATGATCAGTGGCCTCAGCAGAAATTATCCTGATACCATCAGGCCTGCACTTGAAGTAATGGGTACAGAAGAAGGTGTGAAAAAAATTGCCGGCATGTACATCATGTTTACGAAACGTGGGCCGCTGTTCCTTGCCGATACCACTATTAACTTTAACCCTACTGCAGAAGAACTTGCAGAGATTACTTTATTAGTAGCAAAAGAAGTACGCCAGTTCAACATAAAACCCAGGGTGGCCATGCTGTCTTATTCCAACTTTGGCAGCAGTACAGGTGACGAGGCCAAGATGGTACGCCGGGCAAGGGAAATTGTAAAAGAAAAAGATCCCACACTGGTTTGCGATGGAGAGATACAGGGCATACTGGCTTTTAATAAAGATATACTGAAAGAAAATTATCCCTTTACTGAACTGGTGAATGGCGATACGAATATTCTCATCTTCCCTAACCTTGCAGCAGGAAATATTGCGTATAATTTATTGCAGGAAGTGGGCGGTGCAGATTCTATTGGCCCCGTATTGTTAGGCTTGAAAAAACCAGTGCATGTGTTGCAATTAGGCAGTTCCATCCGGTCAATTTTAAATATGGTATTAATTGCTGTGGTGGATGCGCAGTTGAAATGTAAAACCAACACACAGGAAGCCATTAAAAAAAGTAAATGGTGGAAAAGGTTCAGGAAAACGAGCCATGAGTTGTAATTGTTGAACATTGAACATTGAATATTGAAAATTAAACTTAAAAATGCTCAATGTTCAGCTTTCAATATTCAATTTCCAGGTAAGTAATTATCACTTTGTGATGAAAGCCTCACAGGATATCATTGTAATATCAAAATAAATATTTAGCAAAAACATTCAAATGCGGGTTATCTTCGTTGTGAACATGTTTACACCATAACCGCAAACAGGAAACGATACATGATTTTTTTCACTCATTTTGGACGATACCTGCTGATGCTGAAAGGCATGTTTACCAAACCGGAAAACATGCGCATGTACTGGAAAGAATTTATGCACCAGTGCGTGGAAATTGGTATTGGTGCGTTGGGTATTGTGGTGATCATTTCTGTTTTTATGGGTGCGGTGAGTGCGGTACAAACCGCTTACCAGTTGGTAAGTCCCATCATTCCAAAATCCACCATTGCACAGATTGTCAGAGATACGGTAATACTCGAGTTTGCACCTACATTAGTTTGTATTGTACTGGCTGGTGTTATCGGCAGTAAAATTGCCAGTGAATTGGGTAACATGCGGGTGAGTGAACAAATTGATGCCTTAGAGATCATGGGCATTAATACCAAAGCCTATTTAATCCTTCCAAAAATTGCCGCTTCATTAATTACCATTCCTTTATTGGTTATTCTTGCAATGGCATTAGGTATTGTAGGTGGCCGTGTGGCAGGCGTGGCCTCAGGCATACTTTCTGCAGATACTTATGACCGTGGACTGATTGAAAGTTTCATGCCCTTCAATGTACGTTTCGGTATCTATAAAGCCATTACTTTCTCTTTTATCATCAGCAGCATTTCTGCCTATTATGGTTATTTTGTAAAAGGCGGCGCATTAGAAATTGGCCGCAGCAGTACTAAAAGTGTTGTGGTAAGTTGCGTGATGATTTTATTTGCAGATTATATCCTCGCTATGATTTTTCTTTAGGGCACAAGGATCAAGAATTAAGGATCAAGCATCAAGCACCAGGTTTCGGGTGTAAAACCACCAACTCATTTCTTTCCTTCTTTTTAATTACCTTGCATTGATATGAAGCTGCAAGATTCAAACTTGTTACCTGAACCTTGTATCTTATAACTTTCCTGCATGATTGAATTTAAAAACATAAAAAAAGCCTTCGGCGATAAAGTGGTGCTGAATGATGTGAGCCATGTAATGCAAACCGGCATGTGCAACCTCATTATTGGCACCAGTGGCAGCGGTAAAACAGTATTGCAAAAATGCCTGGTGGGTTTGCTCGATACCGATGAAGGCGAGATCAATTATGATGACCGCAGTTTCAACAGCATGACCAATGAAGAAAAGAAAGAGTTACGCCAGCAGATTGGAATGCTGTTCCAGGGTTCTGCATTATTCGACAGTATGACGGTGGAACAAAATGTGATGTTTCCGCTGGATATGTTTTCTGATATGTCGCCCACAGATAAATTAAAACGGGTGAATGAAGTGCTGGCCAGGGTAAATTTAAAAGATGCGAACAATAAATATCCTGCCGAGATCAGTGGTGGTATGAAAAAGCGGGTGGGCATTGCCCGTGCCATAGTACTTAATCCAAAATATTTATTTTGCGATGAGCCTAACTCCGGCCTCGACCCGCAAACCAGTATGGTGATTGATAAACTGATTTACGAAATCACCAAAGAATTCAACATGACCACTGTGATCAACACCCACGACATGAACAGTGTTATGGAAATTGGTGAAAACATTTTATATATGTACCAGGGGCAGAAAGAATGGAGCGGCAATAATAAAGAGATCATCTTCTCTAAAAATAAAAGGCTGAACGAATTCATCTTTGCTTCAGAATTTTTGCAGGATGCTAAAGACATGCGCATGCTGGAAGCCAAAGGTAAAATTGATAACGACAGGAATATGGATGAGTTGCTGAAATAATTTCACCGGGCTGTATCGATTGTCATTACATCGCCGTTTTTCCAGAACAATGAATCACCTTTCAACACTCCATATTCAGGAAATGTGCTGTGTTCTTTCATAAACACCGGGCAGCTTATACAGACGGTATCAGTTTTCATTGTGTAAGATCCATAATACAATTTTGCTTCAAGGCCATTTCCCTCAATAAGCCTGAACCGGTTATTTGTTTTAAAATCAAACAACACCCGCCCAAAAGAAGTGGCGCCACCTGCTTTTATTTTTGTCGTTGCTTCATCAGTCAATGATTTTTGCAGTAGCGGCACCACAATAACTATCCAAAGCAATACACTTAATCCTGTACAACTAAACCGGGTAAGCCTTTTGTGCTGTATGAAGAAATATCTTTCAATTAAAAAAAGAATAATGCCTGTACACAGCAGTAAATACAGCGCATAAAAATTCAGGTAATCGCCAAAAGTTGCCGGTTCATTTTTATACAGCCAGATAATTACCGGTATGCCTAATAATAAAGTGGCCAGCAGTAAAATAATGCGGAGTATTTTTAGTACAAGTATCATTGCGGTATATTAAACAATCCGGGGTACATGCTGAAAAAGTTGAGATAACAGTTTTTTTTCAAAAATGCATTCCATTAAAGATAATACGGTTTTATTACAAATATTCCACCGGCAACGATTGCATGGCATCAATCTTTCTCCGGCAAAAAATCCTTCCAATACTAACCCATCTGCCCTATCTTTGCGCCACATTTCTAACCAACCAACTCTTAATTGAACCATGTCAGTTCTTGTAAACAAAAGCTCTAAAATAATTGTACAGGGCTTTACCGGTACGGAAGGCACTTTTCATGCCACACAAATGATCGAATACGGTACTAATGTAGTGGGCGGCGTAACGCCGGGCAAAGGCGGCAGCACCCATTTGGATAAACCCGTTTTTAATACGGTTGCCGATGCGGTTAAGACCACCGGGGCTGACGTAAGTATCATTTTTGTACCGCCTGCATTTGCTGCTGACGCGATTATGGAAGCTGCAGACGCCGGTATTGGACTGGTGGTTTGTATTACAGAAGGTATTCCCGTACAGGATATGGTGAAAGTGAAAAATTATTTATTGGGTAAGGACACCCGTTTAATTGGCCCTAACTGCCCCGGTGTCATCACTGCGGAAGAATGTAAAGTGGGCATCATGCCAGGTTTCATCTTTAAAAAAGGAAGGGTGGGTATTGTGTCAAAATCAGGAACCTTAACATACGAAGCAGCAGACCAGGTGACCAAAGCCGGTTTGGGTATTTCAACGGCCATTGGTATTGGCGGCGACCCAATCATTGGCACCACCACTAAAGAAGCTGTGGAATTATTTATGAACGATCCTGAAACCGACGCCATTGTAATGATTGGTGAAATTGGTGGCGGTATGGAAGCTGAAGCCGCCCGTTATATTCAAAGCACAGGAAATAAAAAACCAGTGGTGGGTTTCATTGCCGGACAAACAGCGCCTCCCGGCCGCCGCATGGGCCATGCCGGTGCTATTGTTGGTGGTGCAGATGATACCGCTGCTGCAAAAATGAAAATTATGGAGGAATGTGGTATCCATGTTGTGGCCAGCCCGGCAGACATTGGTAAAACAATGGCTGAAGCCTTAAAAAAATAATTTCATTGTTGTGATAAAATAAACAACGCCCCGCCAGGATGAAACCGGCGGGGCGTTGTTGTGTATGTAGTAGTCAAGGGGAAAATTAATGTCTCCAGCCACCACCTCTGTTGTCATGGTCATCATCCCTCCTGCGGTCATCGCGGTCGTTGCCATAACCATAACCATAAGAAGGTTTTTCAGAAATACTCACCTGTCCAAAATTGTTGAGGTTAAGTGTGGTTGCCATACCAGGTTTTAAGAACAGGGCACTGCAATACACATCGTATTGTTTGGAACGGCCCCAGAAGTTACTGCGTGTTTCATACACTGTAATGGTATGTTTACCGGGCGCCATGGCACCAACGTTGATGAAATTATCGTGCCTGCTGTTGTAAAAACCATTTACAGTGTAGGCAACGTTATCGATCATAACGGTGAAACGTTTTTCAGTAAAAGCATTGATGAATACAGTGCTTCCACGGAAGCTGCTGCCATAATTATCGTATTTAACATCACGGCGGTCACCATCACGAAATTGTGCAAATGAAGCACTAACGGCAGCTAAAGAAACTAAAAGTGTAAAAATCTTTTTCATAATAATAAAATTTAAAAGTGATCAATACTGTTCGCAGATTTTATTTTCAGCCTGCTTACCCTGTAATATCCAAACGCTGTGCCATGTGCCAAAGGGAGACTTAAGAAAACGTTAAAGCGCAAATCAGCATTACGGGTTGAAAGTTGAAGGTTCGTGCTGGCTGAAGTGCACACGAATTATCCATTATTAATTATTCATTATTAATTATTGGTTTTGCTTTCAGGGAACATATTGTATCTTGTTATTAAAATAAGTTCCTTATGTTTCTAAAACAACTCCTGCTGGTACTGTGTACCGCGTTAACCCTAACCGTTATGTCTCAAACAAAAAAAGATTATGCAGAAAACTGGAAGAAAGTGGAAGCGCTGGAGAAGAAAGGCTTACCAAAGTCTGCATTGAAAGAAGTAACGAATATTTATTCGCTTGCAGTCAAAGACAATAATGATGCACAACAAATCAGGAGCGCTATTTTTCAAATTTATTACCGCGCTAAAATTGAAGAAGACGCAGATCGTTACAATGTTTTTTTTGCAGACACTTTAATTACAAAAGCTAAAGCCCCTGCAAAAAATATTCTTATAAGTATGCAGGCAGAAATGTACTGGAGGTATTTGCAGGATCACCGCTGGCAGATATATGGCAGAACTATCCTTAAAAACGAAGTAAGCAAAGACCTCAGCACCTGGAGTATCGATCAATTAATACAAACTATTTCCAAACTATACCAGGCATCTCTTCAAAATGAAACGATATTAAAAAGTACCAAACTGGAAACGTTTGATGCAGTCATTGTAAAAGGCATCAACACCCGCCAGCTGCGCCCAACACTGTATGATTTTTTAGCACAGCGGGCATTGGATTTTTTTACTACTGATGAAAACAACATTACACAACCGGCTTACCAATTTACAATCAACCAGGCAGAGGCTTCGGCGCCTGCGGCGCAATTTGTAAAGGCGGCATTTACCACAGCAGACAGCAGTTCGTTACAGCACAAAGCTTTATTATTATACCAGGAAATACTTCGCTTTCACCTTACCGATGCACAGCCCGATGCGTTGGTGGATGCAGACATCAGCCGCATCAAATTTGTACATGAACACAGTGTACTGAAGGATAAAGACCAGCAGTACGAAGCAGTGTTGCAACAACTGGAAAAAGCTTACAGCAACAATCCCATATCCGGACGTGCCACATATCTGCTTGCTAAATTTTATAATGAAAATGGCAGCGACTATGATCCATTTAATAAAACCACCCACCAGTTTGAAAAACGTAAGGCGAAAGAAATGTGTGAAGTCGTCATAAAAAAATTTCCGGAAAGCGAAGCATCATACGAAGCAGCAAACCTGGTGAATGACATCATCAAACCCACATTATCGGTTGAAGCAGAAAAAGTGAATACCATTAATGACCCATTCAGGATGCTGGTACAATACACCAATGTGCCGCAAGTATATGTACGCATCATCAAAACCAATTCAGATGAACTGGAAAAAATAAACAAAAAAGATTATGACGAATTATGGAAGAGTTATACTGCAATGAAAGCTATCAAAAGCTGGAATGTTACCTTACCCGATCAGAAAGATTACCAGCAGCATTCCGCAGAAATTAAAGCAGATGGGTTACCCGGCGGTTTGTACCTGGTATTATGCAGTATTGATCCCAATTTTGCTCTCGATAAAAATATTATTACTGCTCAAAAAATTTATGTAAGTAATATCAGCTATATCAGCTACAACCAAAATACCTTTTTTGTGCTGGACCGCAATACCGGCCAACCATTAAACAATGCTGCCGTTCAACTTTGGGAAAACAATTATAATTATGCAACCAGTAAATATGAATTGGCAAAAAAAGAAAAGTATACCAGCAACAACAACGGTTCATTTACTGTTCCCGGTCAAAAAAGCTCCCGCAGCTTTCTGCTGCAGATTAAATACAATGCTGATGAATTGTTCCTGAACAACGATGAGGTATACGTTCCTTATAACAGTTACAATGAACAGGAATATAAACCCGGAACTTTTATTGTAACAGACCGCAGTTTGTACAGGCCGGGTCAAACAGTGTATTTTAAGGGCATCGTGGTTCAGCGAGATAAAGACGCCAGTAAGTCTGCAGTTAAAGCGGGCTTCAGTACCACCATTCGTTTGCGGGATGCCAATGATAAAAAAATTGCAGACGTGAATGTAACCAGCAATGACTATGGTAGTTTCCATGGCAGTTTTGTATTGCCTTCCAATGCACTGAATGGCTATTTTTCAATAATTGATACCATCACCAATTCGTCTGCCTATATTAGTGTTGAAGAATATAAGCGACCCAAATTCAGTACCACCATTGAAAAACCTAAAGGCACTTACCGGATAAATGATACCATTACAGTAACCGGTACTGCAAAAGCGTATGCCGGTAATACTATTGACGGCGCAAAAGTGAAATATACGGTGGTTCGTAAAGTACAATATCCTGTTTGGTGGAATTGGGGTTTCAGCCGCCGCAATGTATATGGAAGAAATAATCAACAGGAAATAACGCAGGGCGAAACCACCACCGATGCCAAAGGGGAATTTCATATCAACTTTGCAGCACTGCCGGATGAAAGCGTTGATAAAAAGGCACAGCCTGTTTTTACTTATGAAGTGAACGCAGACGTTACTGATTTGAATGGCGAAACAAGAAGCGGGCAAACTTACGTGGCCGTAGGTTATCAATCTTTACAACTTAGTATTAACCTGCCCGAAAAGATGCCGGCAGACAGCTTGAATAACCTGCATATATCCAGTACCAACATGAATGATATTTTTGAATCATCACGGGTAAAAGTTGCTGTTACAAAATTGACATCACCAACCAAAATTTACAGGGAACGGTATTGGGACCGTCCGGATGTTTTTACCATGACAGCAGCCGAATACAGCAATACATTTCCTTATGATATTTACAGCAATGAAGATGAAACGAAAAGCTGGCCGCTGGCAGAACAGGTATTGAATACAACAGACACTACAAGAGAAGATAATTTATACAGCACGGGCAAAACAAAGTTTTCCGCAGGTTGGTATAAAATAGAAGCTACCACAACAGATAAAGATGGCGAAACGGTGAAAGCAGAAAAATATATTCAGCTTACCGGCTCCACACCGTCTGTATCAGAAGCAGTGAACATTAATATTCCCGAAGCCGTTTCAGCACCGGGGCAAACGGTTCCCTATTCAATTACTACAGGATTCGATACTACCTGGCTGATACATGTTATCAGCAGGATGGATGAAAACAACAGTACAACAGTGGTTCCGGTTACACAACACCAGTATAGTAATAGTTTATTGATAACAGAGCAAGACCGCGGCGGCATCAGCCTTAACTATGCATTCGTTCAGCACAACAGGGTATACAGCGGCAGTGAACAGGTGAGTGTTCCCTGGAACAATAAAGACTTGAACATTACTTATGGTACATTCCGTGACAAATTATTGCCTGGAAGCAAAGAAAAAATCACCATGACAGTTTCCGGAAATAAAGGTGAAAAAGTAATGGCAGAGGCTGTTGCAGCTATGTACGATGCCTCTTTAGACCAGTTTAAGCCACATATCTGGCCCGGTTTAGATTACCTGTGGCCATCACTAAATAATTATACCAATTGGGAAAAAGAATCAAATTTCAAAAGTGTTGAGGCCGAACAATATGATCAAACAGGCAATGACCACCCTAAAGAATACCCGAAATTATATGATAACCTGGCATTGTATGATCCAATAAGAGAAGGTTATTATGGACTTCAGCATGATTTGAACCCGGATATCAGGTATAATTCAGGAACTGGAAGCAAACGAGTTTCAAATCTTGTCTTGGCTCAACAGTTATTTGCAGTGAATAAAAAGCCCAATTATGGAAGGCTTAGTGTAACGGCTATACTCACTAACCAAAAAAGTTCAAGAATTGGAAATTTGGAAGAAAGAGCCGGGAAAAGTGGCAGTTATGATTATTTATCATACGATGTTGGAGCAACAGCATTGCGGTATGATGCAAACGGTACAGTTACCAGCGCTGTCCCATTTCTCAGCATTGGAGATTCTTCTAATCCAGCGCAGGGCAATCAATCTGCTTCGCCCCGCAAAAACTTCAACGAAACCGCCTTCTTCTTTCCTGATTTAAAAACTGATGCCGATGGCAACATTAGTTTTGAATACACTGTACCCGAAGCATTAACCCAATGGAAGCTGATGACTTTTGCGCATACTAAAGCACTGGCCAGCGGTTATACAGAAAAAAAAATAGTGACGCAAAAGCCATTAATGGTGCAACCCAATGCACCACGGTTTTTACGGGAAGGTGACCGTATGGAATTCAGCGCAAAAATTGTAAACCTCAGCGACAGTGAGATTACCGGCATTGCACAATTAGAATTAATTGATGCCGCCACCAATACTCCGGTTGACGGCTGGTTTAAAAATGTTTTTCCCAATCAGTATTTTACCGTGGCCGCCGGGCAAAGTGCCGCAGTGAAATTCCCTATGGAAGTGCCGTTCAATTTCAACAGCAGCATGAGTTACCGCATTGTAGCCAAAGCAGGCAACTTCAGCGATGGTGAAGAAATGGCGATTCCGGTATTAACTAATCGTACACTCGTTACAGAAAGCCTTCCTTTACACTTAAAAGCAGGCGAAAGCAAAAAGACCTTTCAATTCAGCAAACTCTTAAAATCCCCTCCTTCGGAGGGGTTTGGGGAGGCCCTTACTGTTGAATACACCAGCAACCCAATCTGGACCGCCATTCAATCGCTGCCCTACTTGATGGAATTCCCGCATGAATGTGCGGAACAAACGTTCAACCGTTATTACGCCAATGCATTGGCAGCATACATCAGCAACAGCAATCCAAAAATCAAAACTGTGTTTGAGAAATGGAAGTCCACCGACACCTCAGCTTTACAAAGCAACCTGGAAAAAAATCCTGAACTGAAAGCAGTATTGCTGGAAGAAACACCCTGGGTTTTGGACGCACAGAACGAAACCCAGCAAAGAAAAAATATTGCACTGTTGTTCGATTTAGTGCGTATGAGCAATGAACAGCAAAAAGCGTTGAATACAGTAGCCGATATGCAAAGCAGTAACGGAGGTTTCACCTGGTTTAAAGGCGGGCCCGATGACAGGTACATCACGCAATACATTGTTACCAGTATTGGCCATTTAAAAAAATTGGGTGTAATTAACCTCAACAACAACAATGACCTGAAACGCATTGCCAACAATGCTTTGCCCTATCTCGATAAAAAAATAAAAGAAGAATATGATAACCTGGAAAAAAACAAAGTGAAACTGGCCAACAACAATCTTTCATATAACGCCATCCAGTATCTCTACATGCGCAGCTTCTTTAAAGAATATAAAACAGATAAAGCGGCACAACCCGCTGTTGATTACTTTACCCGCCAGGCCAAACAATACTGGTTGAAACAAAGTAAATACATGCAGGCTATGATTGCCCTGGCATTATTCCGTAATGGTGATGCTGTTACTCCAAAAGCGATTCTTGCTTCATTAAAAGAAAATGCCATCAACAATAATGAATTGGGCATGTACTGGCCGCAGGCCCCTGCGGGGAAAGGTTGGAATGAAGGCGGTTATTTCTGGTACCAGGCACCGGTGGAAAGCCAGGCATTGATGATAGAAGCTTTCACGGATATTGATAAAAACACCAGCACCATCAGCGATTTAAAAACCTGGCTGCTGAAACAAAAACAAACACAAAGCTGGAAAACGACTAAAGCCACGGCAGAAGCCTGCTATGCGTTGCTGATAAGCCCCCTAACCCCCAAAGGGGGAATAGGCTCTGCTGATTTGAGTGCTACAAACCCAATCGAAATTCAGTTGGGCAATACTATCATTAAAACAAATGATGCATCTGCCGAAGCGGGAACCGGTTATATTAAGAAACGTATTGAAGGGAAAGATATTACACCTGAAATGGGGAATATTACTGTTACCAATACTCTAAATAAAAATAACCCTGCGGCTGCCGGAAGTTATGGTGCTGTGTACTGGCAATATTTTGAAGACCTGGATAAGATCACTCCGGCTGCGACCCCATTGCAACTGAAAAAACAATTATTTGTTGAACGGAATACGGATAAAGGCCCTGTGCTGGAGGCCATTGCTGATGAAGGTGCACTAAAAGTGGGCGATAAAGTAAAAGTGCGTATTGAACTGAAAGTGGACCGGGATATGGAATATGTACACATGAAAGATATGCGTGCCGCCTGTATGGAACCGGTAAATGTATTAAGCGAATACAAATGGCAGGATGGATTGGGCTATTATGAAAGCACCAAAGATGCCGGCACCCATTTCTTTTTTAACTGGCTGAACCGCGGTACTTATGTTTTTGAATACACTTTATTTGTAACACATGCAGGCAACTTCAGCAATGGCATCACCACTATTGAAAGCATGTATGCACCGGAGTTTAATGCACATAGCGAAGGGATAAGGGTGAGTGTGGAATAAGGTTTATAAAAAAATTTCCCGTTCTTCAAATGAATAATCTGTCAGCCTGAGTTTATCGAAGGCGATTGTTTTAGTTAATACCGGTTTCGACAAGCTCAACCTGACAGTATTATAACTTGAAAATAAAAGGCGTCTTACAGTTGATAACCGTTGGACGCCTTTTATAGTTTATTTCCGGCAATTCCTTAATTTGGCGGTTCAAAAAATTATTATGGCAGAAGAGCAACACTATTCCATTCCGCTAAAGTTTCGTAAACTGGAGAACCTGCACATTGTTTTCTGGTTGTTTAAAGACATCAGCTGGTGCATGGTGTGGCGTCCATTGGGCATCATCATGATCATTCCAACTTTAGTAGTGGCCGTGTGGATCGCTTTTAAGAATAAAGATTTTGTAAGCGAAGTATGCCACAATTTTGCCATCGTATTCTGGATCAGCGCCAACAGCTTCTGGATGATCAGTGAGTTTTTTAAGTTCGATGAAAAAATATTATTGTTTGGTTTAACCGGTAAACAAACGGCGATGATTCCCTTTTGTATCGGGTTACTTTTTCTGATGTATTTTTATTTGATCTGGAGGCCGAGACATAAGAATGTTGCAGAAACCATGTAAAATATATTTGGCTTCAGGATAAAACTTCAAGGCACTATTGTCCATATCCTTCATTTAAACATTTTACGTTCTTCACACCAATCGCTTCTATTTTCAAGCGGTCACGTTCACACAACCAGGCTTTTTGCACAGTGGTGGCATACTGCCCGTTGCCGGGCTTTACCAACGTAATTAAAATTTCTTCTTCTGTAGCTCCTTCTGTACAACCCACAATTTTTACCTGCCAGCCGGGCAATACTTTTGGAAAATAAATTACATCCAGCACTTTAAATATTTTCTTCGCAGTATCTGTACAAACATTATACACCACCACTGCAGATTTGCCATTGCTGTACACATCTAAATATTGTGATTCTTCGCCACCTGCTTCAGTAATCAATTCTCCTTCGGTATGGATATAACCGGTAAGGCCGGGAATCTTTCTGTCGTTACCAAAAGTTTTATTCAGCAACTTTTTTTGAATGCCTGCATAACTGCCCTGCGCCACCACCGCAAGCTGCAGTAATACCAGGGCAATGCAGGCGAATACTATTTTTTTCATTTTAGAAATAAATTAATGCAGGTGTTGTTTAATGAACGGGTATTACCAATACTTTTTGATCGCCGGTAAAACGGAACAACGGTTTGGGATCGCTGGAACGGGTATTCACATTCACCAGTTCAAAATTACCGCCGTTGGATAACACAAACCAATCCAGGTTCCAGTTATCGCCTCCAATGCCACCGCCAAATGTTGTGGTAAGGGTAATATTTTTGATCATAGCTTTTGATATGGCCCTGTTTAGTGTAAGCGGCACTGTTTCATCATTATTGTCCACCCATCTTGCCAAACCATTTACATTTTGAAAGGTTTGTGAAGTACCGTCAGTATAATTTATAGTGAGGTGTACATTATCACTGCCGCCACGTAAATCATCGCCACCGGTCATAAAGGTGGCATACACATGCCTGATGCTGCCATCTGGTTCATTAGCAGCCAATGCTGTTATATCCGGCGGCGCTTTGGGGGAATATTTTCTATCTACAAAATACGTACGCCACGTTTGGCTGGCTTCAACAGTGAAAAAACATTTGCGGGATACATCAGGCACCAGTGTTTGCACCATACCGGGATAATTGGGATTGTAAATTAAAATTTTTATATCCTGGCGGTGTGCACCTTTATCGCCTTTATACCTGCCACCAAAATAAGCAACAGCCAATACCTGGTGATCACCACTTTTTTCTCCTGCAAAGTTTGTGGTGCCGCCTTCATACAAACCCAATGGTGCAGGATTACCGGCATCGATCAGTTGCTTCAGTTCCTGCCAGCGGCCGCCGTTATTTCCTTCCAGCCCCCATTCAAAAAATTCTGAATCACGCCAGCCAAATGGGTTCATGCGCAGTTCTGTCCATTTATCCAGTTGATTTTCCATTGCGGCATTATGCTGCCGTTCATAAATGAAAGATTGCAATGGCGTGCGGTTAGCAGGTTTATACGTTTGCGGTGGAATTCTTTTTCCTGCCCTGAAATAATCCATTGCACTGTACACCATGCCACCGCATAAACCGCCGTAACGGAAGCTGGCATCCACACCATAAAATGTATTGGCAAATTGAAAGCCATTGATTACAGGATCAAACCGTGTTGCTTTTCTTCCATCATTATTCCATTTGATCAATTGCCATTTTTGATTATCCTGGTCGGTTACCGTGTTTTGAAAAGATACGGTATAGCCATCGCGGTATTTATGATCAGTAACAATTACATATTTGTTCAGTTTGTTCATGATGGTATAAAAACCTTCAGGCAATTCCACCAGTTTCCACAGCTGGTTATCATCGTTGGTTTCTGCATCTAAACTGGGTAACAAAATTTTCTTTTGGGTAAGAAAAAAACCGGATGCGGATTGAATCTTAAAAAAGCCACCGTCTTTAGGAATAAATTTCCAGGTTTGTGCGGCATCATTAAAATTGTAATTGGTTAAGTACACATCTGAACCCACACCCGGTGCACCGGTTGCAGTATTCACTGATAAATACTGGTAAGATTTATTGGTACGGATTATAAACGAGCCCTGGCTTAAATACAATTCATCTACTGTAAGGATACGTGTGGCAATGTTTAACGGCTTAATATTATTGGCCGGTGTGATTTGTGCAAAGCCTGCATATAAACAACACAACAGGATAAACAAAAAGCCATATTTTTTTAAAGACATCATACCATTTGTTTTAGTGGTTACTAAATGTTGTTGGGATGCCGGTTGGGTAATAGTATTAATCGCAGCCGCCTGACTGCCGCATTACGGTCATGTAGATTCTCGATTTTTCTGCATTCGCCTGTGCAGGATTGGCAGCATATCTTGTTTCTGCTGCCTGCATTTGTGTTTCAGCAGTTTGTAAAGCGCTGAGTTGCTGGTTAAGGCAGCTTATCCGTTGGTTAGCGCTTAAAGTGTGCGATGGATTTTTTGACTTATCATCTTCCGCAGTACAAATACTGGTTTTAATGCTCAGTATTGAACCACGCACTGCCACCAACGGATCCATCATATCAATGATTCCCTTTTGCGCCGTTCTGTCCTGCAACAAATTTCCCTGCTGCGCCCTGCGCAGGTTTTCTTCGTTTACCTGTAACTGTTGCCTCCTGTATGCAATTTCTGCCATCCGTTCCGGTACACAGCAACTGGCACGCTGGGCAGCTGCTTCAGCTTCATCAATACGTGTGCTTTCTGCCTGCAGATCTGCAGTGCGTTTGGCATAAAAATCAGCTTCCTGCATTTTAAACCCGGAGGGATCAAAGCAGATGTGCGCTTTTTCGATATGCTTTACCACAGTGTACGTTGCGCCTGCCGTTCTTTCCATAACGATATACGGCCCTGCATCGGTTTGCACTACACCCACACCAAATGCACCCAGAAATTTTTGTGCCTGAATCGTTGCAGGATAACGGCTGCCAAATAAATACCAGGCGGTCGGCTCATCAGAACGTTTGTAGGCCAATGCTTCTGAATTGCCATCGCAATACGTTCGCCTGTCACTCTTTCGGGTTAATGGCGCAGTAGTGAGCAGGTTGTTCATCTGGTATTCATGTGTATCGGTATTGGAAGTGGTTACATAATGTGCAATGACATCATGATTGGATTTTTGATTGAAGTATGTAAACACATTACCCAGTTTAAAACTGATGATGGTAAAACGGAAATGTTCAATTTCCGGAAACAGCATATTGATTGCACCGCCACGTGATGGCGTGGTGTATCCAATATAACCGTCAGTGGTATTGATGAAAAGGCAGGTTTCCAAACTGTACCGGCCACCGTAATGCAGTTCAATTTCCATCAGTGCATCAAAACAAAACTGCTGGCGGTTGGGTACAATGCGGATGTCATCATTACTGGTTCTTCTCAACACCGGCGCACGCATCAGTTCTGTGGATGCATTCGTAAAACCGAGCATGGTGGTATCACGGTGAGTGGTATCCCGTGGGGGTTGTGCTTTTAGTATGATCACAAAAAGCAAACAGGCCAATATCGTTATTACTTTCTTTTTCATTGTGGGAGAATATTTACAATTTTACAAATTCCACTCTGCGGTTCTTCGCTTTTCCTTCAGCGGATTTATTATCAGCTACAGGCACAGTGGCGCCTTTTCCATCTGTTTGTATACGGCTGTCTGCAATACCGTAATTATCGAGTAAATATTTTTTTACCGCAGCGGCTCTTCTTTTAGATAAATCAAGATTGCTGGCTGCACTGCCATCACTGTCTGTATGGCCGGTGATGCGGATGTTCAATGATGGATTATTTTTTAATGCATCACCAAACTGGTTGATGATGGAATAGGATGACGTTTTAATCACATCACTGTTGACATCAAACAAAATATCATTGGTTACGGCCTTGCCATCTTCCATCAACTGTTTGATCAACAGGCTGCGTGCATCCACATCTGCACTGGCAATACGCACATTGCCCACCAGCATGCCCAGTTCTGATGCGGGCACCACATAATTATTATTCAGGAAAAAGTTGTTGCGCATAGCTGCTGTAATCGCCCTTGGCAGGTCAATCAGTTTCTGCTCATCAAAATAAATGCGGATGCGTGTTTTATTCAATGCAATGGAAACATGCAATACTTTATTGGCATAGTTGGTAATAGGGAAATCACTTTTATTGCCCACCACATCATTCTTTAATCCATATTCAACTGTCTTGCCATCTGTTTCAGTATACCGGCTGATGTTCATGAAGAAACGGTCTTTATAAAACATATCTTCTTTCAGAATGTCTTTCACATTGGTAATTCCAAACTGTATGTAAGGTGTGGTATGCTGACCATCTGCCTGCAGCAATAAATCAAATTGTATGGTGCAGTTTTCCGGCAGTGCTTTATCCATTACCGGGTTAATGATGGAATTGTGCACCACTTCCAGCCAGCGGCCGCTTTGTCCGTCTACCGTTACCACTTTACCGCTGCCGTTGGTATTCCATTGTGCAGGAAAATCTCCAATAGCATCTTTACTGAAATCATCCTGGAAGATGACATTTGTTCCCGGCATAAAATCGGAGAAATATTGCGTTTGAATATAACCGTTATTACCTGTACCGGCGGCGGCATTTGTATCATTGTTTATTGTTGTGCTGCCAGTTGTTCCGGTATTGCCGTTTGCAGGTGTGCTGCCGGTATTATTCTCTGCCGTGGTTCCTTTTGCCGTTTTATCTTTCTTTTTAAAAATTTTTTTAACGGCTTTGTCTGTTTTGCTGAAAACACTGTCAACAGAATTATCCACTTTTTGATCTACTTTATTGTTGGCATTGTTTACAGCCCTGTCTTTAACCCGCTTACCCAATGTTTGGGCAGCAAGCAGTTGTACTAAACATATACAGGTTACGAATAGGAGAATCCGGGATTTCATATTATGTATTTTGAGTTAAAAGTATTCAACAGGCATGCATAATTCAACTACATCATCATGTAGTGATTACTGTACATTAATGTCGAACTGGGGTGAATTATTATTGGTTTCATCAGATTCTTCAATGCGGTTGGTGCAGTCTATACGCACCACACATTGATGGTGGCCTTTGCCCAAAGCAGTTACATCTTTAAGAAACCACCATTCTTCTGTGCGGCTTTGCCCTGCGGCAAGCGGGTGCAAACTGCAGGGAACACCAATGGGCATGTGATTGGTGCCACCACGATCGCCGTAGAAAGTTTGCAAATCCAGGCTGAAATTTTTATCCGCATTACCTTTACCCGCATTTTTGTAGGTGATAGATAATTTAATGCGTACCATGTGCTGATCCGTCAATTCATCCACAGCAATTACGTTGGCGCTCACAAACTGCAGATCCGGCTTGGGCAATACAATTTTTGGTGTGGGCAGATTGCCGCCTTTAGAAGGCAATGGCAAATTTTTCGGTACTGATGGTGTTTGTGCTGTTACAGCTATGCTGCTGCAAATGCAGCTTAATATAAACAGTGCAATCTTTTTCATTGTAGTTAATTTATCAGTTAAAAGAGTGAATACAAGTTTAATGTGGTATGGTAATGGTAAATAAAGCCGACTTATTATTTGTTTCATTTGATTCCGCTATTTTGTTGTTGTAATCAATAATGAGCATACATTGATTACCACCAGCAGGCATCCGTGTTTTATCTTTAATAAAAGCCCATTCTTCTGTTTTTACCTGGCCGGCAGCCAATGCAGCTCTGCCGTTATTTAAAGCCAGTTGATAACTTTCAATACTTGTTGCACCACCAGTGAGTGCGGCACGAAAGCCCAGCAGTTCCAAATCAAATGTTCCTCCGGTACTTGTTCCGCCCGCATTTTTACAGGTAACCGAAAGTCTTATCCTGACTAAATTGGGGTCGGTCTGTGGTTCTACTGCAATAACCTGCACACTTACCACCTGCAAATCGGGTTTAGCTAATACTGGTTTTGGTGTGGGTAAATTGCCGCCTTTAGAAGGCAACGGTAAGTTTTTTGGAACTGATGGTGTTTGCGCAGCAACAGCAGTGCAAATACCTAACATCCATACGGTAAGCATTTGTTTCATTGTTCAAACTTTACCCGTCAAATGTATTGCGTTGTGCAAAGCCGGTCAACTACATCATCATGTAGACCAGTTGATTATTGATTACTAACTATTGATTATTGGGAGAGTTTTTATCTCAAGGCTTATATATTAGATTCAAAAGCATACCGGGCAAGAAATAATTAATAATTATTAATCAATAATCATGTATGTCTTTTAAAATAAATAGTATACAGCAGTAATACTGCTTAGAAAAACAAAGAAAGCAGCCTGTCCTTCAGTGCTTTGGAAACCGCTTCAGTGGCGGAATGTACGTGCAGTTTGTCGTAGATTTTTTTGATGTGGAAGCGCACCGTATCAATGCTGATGCCAATTTCAGCAGCAATCATTTTATAACTGTACCCGTTAACCAGGTATTGCAGTATGGCCGTTTCTTTGGTGGACAGATCGGCTTTTTCCTGCAGCTCAGTTTTTGCCTGCGGCACCATTTGCAGTACTTTTCGGGCAACCGTTCCTGTCATAGGTGCGCCGCCGGTGAGTACGTTTTGTATGGCCGATGGAATTTCTTCTGCCGCATATCTTTTTAAAATATACCCGGATGCACCGGCACAGATGGCTGCAAAAATATTTTCATTGTCATCAAACACCGTAAGCATAATTACAGGTAGTTGGCTGTTGATCTTACGGATGATCTTCACCGCCTCCACACCATTTACTTCCGGCATATCAATATCCATCAGCACTACATCAGGTGAAAAGGTGCGGAGGTCTTCTGCAACGGTGCTGGCATTGGGCATGGCTGCCACCACTTCCAGCCCCGGCATATCATGCAGCAACACCTGCATGCTGTTGCGCAGGGCTATGTTATCATCATATATCAAAACTTTGGTTGCCATAAGCTGGTATCAAAATTAATGGTGGTAGTGCTGTTACCAACTACATCATCATGTAGCGGGAATGTTGATGGTAACAGTGGTTCCTTTATTCTTTTCTGATTGAATACCCGCTGTTCCCCCCAATGCCTGCGCCCTTGCCTGCATATTTTTTAACCCGTTGGAAGAAGTGGAAGTTTTGGCTTCAAATCCTTTTCCATTATCTGCCACCTGCATCAAAATACTGTTGCCGGTTTGTTTCAGTGTAATGGTAACGAGTGTGGCATCGGCATATTTTGCGGCATTATTTACCGCTTCCTTAAAAATCAAAAATAAATCACGGCGTTGTTCCATCGTCAACGTACCGGCAAGCAATGGTTCATCGATATTAAATTGTGTGCGGATGTTTTTGGGCTCCAGTGCATGGCTGGTATATTCCCGCATACGTACCACAATATTCTCCATTTTATCATTGTCGGGCTTTATTGCCCAAACAATATCACTCATGCCCTGCTGCATTTGTTCCGACTGTTCTGCAATCTGCGTTAACAACACAGATGACCGTTCAGCATCTTTAGTTATATTATTTTTTGACACTTCAGACAATATCCTGATGCTGGTTAATGTTGATCCAATTTCATCATGCAAATCCCTTGCGATATTATTGCGGACATCCAGCAACTGCTTTTGCTGTTCCAGCTTTTTCTTCAGCTGATAGCGGTTAAAAATAAATGCCCCAAATAACAGCAGCAACAAAGCGCCTGCAATGATGAAATTGCGGATCTGCTTCTGCACCTGCACTTCCTTTTCTTTCAGTTGCTGTTCCTGCTGTGATAACTGCAATTGCTGCTGATCATTTTTTGATACCAGTTTTTGTTTTTCCAGTTCCTGTGTTTGTTGCTTCAATGCAGCATCCTGCAATTCTTTCTGTTGAGATAACACCAAAATTTCGTTCTGCTTTTTCTGCGCCTCCAGCATATTGCCCGCAATCACCGCTTTTTGTTTTTCAATTTCCAATTGCCGTAATTTTTCATTTACCTGCAGCGTGGATATTTCATGGTCTTTCTTTTCCGTTTCATACTTGGTGGCTATTTCAGCAATGGATGCTTGTGTATTGGCAGACACCAAACTATCTTTATACAAAATATATTGACGGTAAAAATTATATGCGGCGGTATAATTGCCTGTCTCTTTATTGTATTCAGCCAGTTGATAATAAAAATCACGCAGGTTGATCTTATCGGGTTGCAGCTTTAATATGGCCAGCGATTTGTCATAATATGCATTGATGGTTGCGGTATCTTTTTTCAACGTACGGCTTAATGTTCCGGCAGCCATATAACGCCTGGCCAGCATTGCCGAATCTTTTTTACTCTTCTCCATTATCGCAATGGCTTTCTCTTCATACTCCAGTGCCTGTGCCGGTTTTTTGTTGATGTTATACAATTGTGCTGCAGTTACATAAGAATGTACAATCCTTGCCTCCTGTTTGCTCTGCAATGCATATTTAATGCATAGTTGTAAATATTTTTCTGCTTCTTCATTATCCACGCCAATATAATACTGGCTGAGATTACAGCAACCCAGTGAAAGCCTTGGTATATCGCCGGTTTTTTCCCGGTATGCCAACGATTTTTTCGCATACTCAATTGCCTTTTCTTTTTGGTTTAAGCCATAATATACTGTTGAAAGATTGCTTAATGCAATGGCCAGTTCGCCCACTTTACCGGGAAAATAGGTTTCATAAATGCGGATGGACTGTACCAGGTTTTCTGCCTGTTTACTTAATTCTCCTTTGCGGCCCCAGGTATAACCCAAATCATTATAAGCAAGTGCGGAATATTTTGTGGGATATTTTGCCAAATAAAATTGCAGGCTTTTTTCAAACAAAGGAATGGCGGCATCAAAATGATCGCCATACATTTTTACCTGTGCCATCTGCATCCATGCCACGGCTGCAACCAATGAGTCTTTCATTTGCAAACCCATTTTATTTACTGTGGAAGCGGTGGCTTCTGCTTTAACCAGGTCATCTTTATCTATGTAAATATCTGTTGCTTCTATCAATGCAAAAGCCTGGCCTTTTTTGTAGTTTTTCTGCCGGCTCATTTCTTCTGCTTTGGCACAATACCACAATGCAGAATCGTAATTACTGTTGGTGAAAAATTCCTCGGCAATATCTATGGCATGAAAAACAGCAAGGGAGTCTGCATTAGTATGCTGAGCCATTGCACCGAAGGGGCGTAATAAACAACACAACAAAATAGCAATACCAGTTATGCGGTTATACATTTTCATACCAGACACTTGTGGTTTAATCCGGACAGAAATTTACAACATTTAGTGCTGAAACAAAAACGGTAACGGGTTAATCACCCATTACCGTTCCCTTGCATGCTGTTGCCAATATTAACAGCGTTATGCAGATCGCTTATTTAAAGGCAATAAATTTTTGTTCGGCCTTTACAATTTTTTCAAAAAAAGCTTTGAATGCAGCATATTCACCGGCATCTATATTTTGCCTGTTGCCGCTAAATGTTCTTACCACCATCAGTTTATCCGGCGCCTTTAACGTGTACTTGATGCTGAACTTCATATCCCTGAAACTGAAAGATTCGCTTTGTGGCAATTCAGCAAATTTCTTTCCGGCTGGTGCAGTAATATTTACCGTGGTTTCATACGCATCAGTATCTTCATACGACCAGTATTCAATGGGATAATTTCTTTTATCAGAAGAAAAATTATCCAGCGATGCCACCGCATCCGGGTAAGAAAGTTTGAAGGTTTTTAAACTGCCAATTTCATCAATACCATCTTTCACTTTATAGTTGTATTCATACACTACAGAGTCGATCAGTTTATCAAGATCATAAAATTGTGCACGGGACAGTTTTACATTGGTTTTATAACCGCTTGCCACTGATTTTTCCAGCTCGATGATTTGTTTGTCATTATCCAGTGTGCTGTAGTAACCTCTTGTTGCTGAAGAAAGCCTTCCGTATTTAATTGTTTTTACTGCCACCTGCAGGTTGTCATCTTCTGTTTTAATATCAATAAATCTTTTCACCACATCCTTTGTCCTGTTTTCAGGTTTTAATAATTTAATTTCCGCGTTGCTGGTTACTGAGCGGTAAGGAATTTCCAAAATGATCGCACCAATCAAATTGTTTGGCATGCTGATAAAAGGCAAATGATTATCCGTTAGCTCAATATAATAAGGTTTACCATCCAGCGTGGCTTTTGTAATGCAATGATTAAATTCTATACTGGGCAGCAAAATGTCTTTCTGTCCATTGTCTCTTGTATCCACCAATACCATTTGAGATTTGATGCCCGCCATTTGTGACAAGGTTACAAAAAGGCTTGACAGGTCTTTACAATCGCCGAGCCTTGTTGTTAAAGTTACTGATGGCCTTTGCGGCACATAATTGCTTTGCCTGAAAGACACTGAACTGTAACTGATATTGGCTTCTATATAATTGTATATCTTTTTTGCTTTTTCAAATTCGCTTAGCTTGCTATCTGCCTCTGTAAATATTTTTTTATACACCTGCTGCACTTCATAATCATCTTCTGCTTTGTTATTGGTGATGTCGCTGTACCAGTTGGCAATTTCATTCCAGCTTCCTACCGTAGTTAAATGCAGTACGCTGCCAATGTCGGCAGTTACCGGCATTAAAGGTTCATCTTTTAATGGTTCCTGCTTTAACAGGCTCCAGCTGTATTTTTTAAAATTTTCCACATCTGTTACCACCGGTTTATTATCTGTGCTGGTTACTAAGTAGTGCAGGTTTTCATCTTTGGGTACAAGAATATTATAGTTGGTCCATGCGGAGTAAATGCGCCCGTTCAGGTAATACTTATCCCAAAAATCTTTTTGAAAACGGCCATACGCATAGGTTTGCAAACGGTATTTATACACCACCACATCTCCCACTTCAAGGTTGGTAAATACAATTTGATTATCGTTGCGTTCCCCTTCAATTTTTGAGTTATTCTTTTTAACCACTTCGGCTTTATCAATCAACAGGTCTTGGTTGCTGTTATAGCCTATAGAAGATTCTTTGTAAGCATCCACCCCTTTTTCATTCACAATTTTTATGATGAGCGTGCAATATTCTTCTGTTGCACCACCGGGATACAGCACTGCATTTTTCTCATCCAGTATATAATAATATCCATAGTCAGTGCTTTTTGCTTCGGCAGCATTATCAGCCGCAATAAGTTTATACGGATCTGTTTCCGTGAACAGTTTATACACTTCAGGTTTGCCTTCCAGTTTGCGCAGTTTATTAATGAGTGTGTACTGGTTGGGATCGTACTGCAGGGAATTATTGTACGCCACCATCGCTTCTGCAGTATTCTTTTTTTCGGTTTCTATATCCCCCAGTTGTTCCCAGTATCTTTCATTATAGGGCGATAATGCCAGGCATTTTTTTACTGCGTTGCGGGCATTATCATAATCCTTCACACCGTAATAATATTTGGAGAGGTTATAAAAGCCGGATGGATCGTAAGGAAAATTATCTGCCAGCTTCTGCCTGATGTCTAACGCTTTTTTGGTATTGCCCATATCAGACAATGCATCTGCATATTCAGTAGATACACTGTAATCGTAATTCGATTTCAGAAAATCCTCGTAAACTTTCAAGGCTCCTTTCTGGTCTTTATACACTTCTTTTTTTATGGTGTACATCATAGTAAGCAGCTTGGGATTGGCGGGATATTTTTTAAACATCCTTTCCGCTTCTGTTACCAGTGAGTCAAACTTTTTCTCCTTAACCAATAATAAAATATCGTAAGCAGATGTGGTTTCATCTTCGCCATACAGCGCAACCCTTTTTTGCAGCACTTCGGCCACTTCTTCATACTTTTCTGCCTCAAATAATTCTTTGATCTTTAATTCCAGCACCATTAAGCTTTCGGGGTCGGCTTTTTTGATTTCTTCCACTTCTTCCAGCATCAACGTACGGTTATTTTCTTTGATGAGCACTTCGAGCAATTTCGACCTCAGCAGCGAATTATCTTTTGCTTTGGCCAGTGCAGCGGTAATGGTTTCCCTTGCCTCTTTTATTTTTTTACTGCGTATATACGCATCGGTAAGCAGTAAATAATTCACCAGGTTTTCCGGCTCTTTACTGATCTTGTTTGCAAAGAATGCTTCTGCAAAATGTGGCAGTACGGTATATTTTTGAGGAGCTGTTACTTTGGGATATGGCGCATAAGTGGCGGAGCCTTTGATGTCGGGCAATGGCCTGTTTCGTTCATCTGTAAAACGGATATTGAAATTAGGATAGTCCAGCCGGGAAAAACCCAGTTGCACCAATACCCTGTTGGTTCCTTTTTTTAAATTTACTTTTACCGTATAACCATCCATTTCCGTTACTCTTTCTTCTGATTCACCCAGCACCTGTTCATCATTAATCCACACTTTAATTGAACCGCTGAAACCCACATTACAGTAAACAGTTTGGTCTGATGCCGACGACACAAAACTTTGTGCATAAATAACCGCTGTGCCGCGGTTGAACTGGTAAATTGCCGGCGTCCATCCGTCTTTAATTTCGGTGGCAGGTGTAAACCATTTTACATCGGCATTGGAAAGTGATTTAAATACTGCATCGCCTTCCGGTTTTTCCAATGGTCCGTAACTTTTAAAATAACCGCTTTTGGATAAATTTTCAAACGGCCCAACGTATTGCCAGTTCCTGATGTTATTGATCTTATCGTAGTACGCACCGGACTTGTCTATTTCGTTGGAATAAATGGCGTTCATGCCCATTTGGTAATTGGCGCCGCCAACAATCGTTCCGGGTGCTTTATCATCGGTAAGCAGTTTATTCAGCAATGCAAGCTGGTACGGTTTCTTTTTACCATAAGTACCGGCTACAGCTTCATTAAACCATAAGGAATAAATGTAAGGATAGGTGTTATCATATTTCCCATAGAAGGCATCACCAAAATCTGTAATGGTGTTGGTGGAAGAATTGTAATCACTCAAATATAAATTGGTGATGTATGCGTCCTGCGCATTTTTACCTTCGGCTATGGCAGCAGTTAAATATTCCTGTGCTTTTTTCCGGTCGTTTTTGTTGAGCGACTGCCAGGCAGCTTCGTAATTTGAAGTTTGGGCAACGATAAATGCGGGAAGGGCTAAATAAAGGGTAATCAGGAGAATTCTCATTGAGTTGAATTTTTTGCAACACAAATTAGGGGTTTATGTTTGAAATAAACTAACGGAACCCGAAAATAATAGGATGGATGCGGCTTTCTGTCCATCATTCGTTAGGGTTTTTAAGTTTCAGGCACTGCCATAAATTTGTATCTTTGCAGCCAATTTTTAAAAATTCAGCATAACCAGAAAATAATGTACAGAACTCACACCTGTGGCGAATTAAGACTTACTGACGTTAGTAAAACCGTAACCCTGGCCGGATGGGTACAAACCGAACGCCGCATCAGCAACGCTTTGGCATTTGTGGACCTGCGTGACCGCTATGGTATTACGCAATTGAATTTTTCAGGCGATATCATTAACCAGCTCAACGAAACTCCGCTGGGCAGGGAATTTGTTTTGCAGGCTACCGGCACCGTGAATGAACGCAGCAGTAAAAACGCCAACATCCCCACAGGTGATATTGAAATTACGGTAACCGCTTTCACCATTTTGAATAAAAGTGCAGTACCGCCTTTTACCATCCAGGATGATACTGATGGCGGCGATGACCTGCGCATGAAATACCGTTTTCTGGACCTGCGCAGGAATGCAGTACGGAAAAACCTGCAACTGCGTTATGCCGTTAGCCGCAGCGCCAGGAACTACCTGCACGAAAATAATTTTCTGGATATTGAAACGCCATTTCTTATTAAAAGTACACCGGAAGGTGCCCGCGACTTTGTGGTGCCATCCCGCATGAACCCCGGACAATTTTATGCTTTACCACAAAGCCCGCAAACGTTTAAACAATTGCTGATGGTGAGCGGTTATGACCGTTACTATCAAATTGTAAAATGTTTTCGTGATGAAGACCTGCGTGCCGACCGCCAGCCCGAGTTTACACAAATAGATTGTGAAATGTGTTTTGTGGAGCAGGAAGATATTTTAAATATGTTTGAAGGTTTGGTGAAACGTATTTTTAAAGATGTAAAAGGTATTGACTATACGGAAACTTTACCCCGCATGACATGGGAAGAGGCGATGTGGACTTACGGTAACGATAAGCCGGACATTCGCTTTGACATGAAACTGTGCAACCTGAAATTTCCTGCACACACTTTTCCGGGGCGGCCAGACATCTCTTCGCTCATTGCAGGTGAGTTTGCTGTGTTCAATGATGCCGAAACGGTGATTGCTGTTGCTGCGCCGGGTTGCTCAGAATATACACGCAAACAAACAGATGAATTGACAGAATGGGTGAAACGGCCGCAAATAGGCATGAAGGGTTTGGTGTTTATTAAATGTAATGCAGACGGTACTTATAAAAGCAGTGTAGATAAATTTTATACTGAAGACAAATTAAAAGCCATTGCCAATGCCGCCGGTGCAAAAGCCGGTGACCTTGTGCTGCTGTTAGCCGGTGCTGAAGAGCGTACCCGCAAAGCCACCAGCGAACTGCGGCTTGAAATGGCCAGCAGACTGGGCTTTCGCAAACCGGATGAATTTAAATTGCTGTGGGTGCTCGACTTTCCGCTGTTTGAATATGATGAAGAAGGTAACCGCTGGGTGGCCAGGCATCATCCGTTCACCAGTCCCAAACCTTCTCAAATTGCAGACATGATCAACAACAATCCTGTTATTGAAAATGCTGCGGAATATTTAAAACATCCTTATGCCAGCATTAAAGCCAATGCGTATGATATGGTGTTGAACGGAAATGAAATTGGCGGTGGTTCCATCCGTATTTTCCAGCGGGAGTTGCAGGAAAAAATGTTTGCAGCATTAGGAATGGATAAGGAAGAACAACAACATAAATTTGGTTTCCTTTTAGGTGCATTTGAATATGGTGCGCCGCCGCATGGTGGTATTGCCTTCGGCTTCGACCGTTTGTGTTCTATTATTGGTGGCAGCGAAAGCATCCGTGATTTTATTGCCTTCCCCAAAAACAACAGTGGAAGAGATGTGATGATAGATGCGCCCAGCGCTATTGATGATAAACAGTTTGATGAACTGCAGATTAAGCTGAATTTGAAATAATATAGAATCGCTGATGAC
>JAFDZS010000014.1 GCA_018266775.1 Bacteroidota bacterium
CGTTTCTTTCTTTCCATGGTTGGTGTTTCCAGCAGGCATTTGCTAACCCTTCCTCACGCATACGCCGTTGCTGGTATCGAAGGGCAGGGTAAGGGTGTGGAGGTACCCGCAACTACGCATGGATACCATTACTGCAATAAAAACTTTTTACAACTACACTGGTACGTTAAGTTGTTGGTGCAGCCACGCTGCATGCAAGGCCTTCGTTACGTAATGGCGGCGGGAGTGGGCTTCGGGGATGATGTGGTATGTACCGGCAAAGGCAAATAAGGATTGCGTAGAGTAGTGAATGTATTAACACCTACACAAGGGCAGCTTTTAATTCATTTGAAATTCCAGTGAAAACTGGGGTATTATTATCTTCTAAGACCGAAACCATAAATTTTCGTGTTTCAGAATATAGATAACTTACTATTTGTAGCTTCCAAACCATGTTTATGTTAGATGATTCGTCAGTGTTTTTTAAGAAGCCCTTTTCGACGAAGAATTTTCGGGCACGTTGATATTTTTGATTTATGCTCTTGATATTAGTTCGGACACCTGTCGCGATATTTACTCTTGTTTCTTCCGAGTGTGTGAGACCATGAAGTAAATTGTCCCGTAATGTGAATAATATGTCTATTGACTTAAATTCTGGATAATCGAATATTTTTTTTTCAAAATATTGATTGAAATATTTGTATTTATCATTCCAGTTTGCTGATGATTCAATATGAACTATTTCCTTGGGCTTAATTTCTTGGTGATTGGCGATTTTCTGCACAACCATATCTGCAACGAAACCCTCTAATGCTATTGATAGGTTATTAATAATAATTATGCCTGTGCCTTCAAGTATTAGATTGTTTCCTGGAATGCTATTTTTCGAAATCCAGTTGATTGTAGCGATTATTCTTGGCCAAAGTCTCACCTTCGAGACTGAAACATATTCAGAATCTGTTTTGTATCCATCGAAGTTTATGTGAAAAAGTTCTTCCATGATGTTGGATTTTTAATTGCTTACGCTGGAAAAGTTTTGCCTATGTTATACAATGTTATATAATTCGTTTGAAATTGTAGTCTGGCATTTATTTAAGCATTACTAAGTGAAGATGAGTCTCATTTGCCATGCAACGAAAGACTGTACAGCTGAATCAGCCAAATTTATTGTTTCAATGTCAATTTCCCCGATTGGCGACAGACCTTGGGCATAATTTTTTATACGACTACTTGATCTAAAATTTCTATTACTCTTTTTGAATCGGTAAAATAAGTTACGACACTAGAAAAACTAACTCCAGGATTTCCGCCATGAGCAAACGCATTTCTTGCTTCATTCAATGAACTTAATGAAGACTCAATTCGATTTTTATCTGGCTCAATTGAAAGTTTAGTCTTGAAATTATTGTTCCATTGCTCGTCAAATTTTATCAGACTCTTACAAATATTATCTTTGCTGGGGTTCATGGAGCTATAAAGGAACGTATTTTCAATATAATTTTTTGCTTGAGGTGGTAGTGAGTTATGAAAATCTGAAATTATTATTTTAAAGCAATTCTCAATTGTTCCGCAACATTTAATTACTGCATAGTTTGTTAAGAAGGGGACTATAGAGTGCGATTGCCCAAAAACATCAATTATTTGTTGAAGTTTTATTAGTTCAGTTGAACAATCATTCAGGCTATTTAGTGCTGTTTGATTGTTCATCTTTGTAAATTATATAAATGCTTTAGTGCTAATTCAATTCTTCCATTTATGTGTTCAACCTGCATTGTTCCTTGTGTTGAATATTCTCTGAACTTATCATCTCGTAGTAATGCTAAGCGATTTGTTTCATTTGACTTGCTGGTGTTTACTCCTTTTTCTAAAGCAATAGCTGTTGCAATCATAATGGAATCATAGACTGTTGGATAAAATCTTTTCCTTATTGTCGTTAGATCGTTGGATTGCACATTAAAAAAAGCATTTTCTCCGAATTGATTTTTAACTGCCAAAATTGAGCTGGTAAACTCTTGACCAAAGTTCAAAACTGCTCGCGGATAATTATTTCCTTTAGCACCCATAAATTCATTCAATAACTTTTTTAAAGAAATACTCCCTTTCTTTGAATCTTTAACTTCGTTACTCTTTAAAGCAAAAAATCTAAGTATAAATTCAAGGTCTCGCATTCGTGAATCTTCTTTAGGATTTCCGTATAATAGTCGCCAATTGACATCATTATTTAACTGGAATAATAAAGTGTTGAAATTACCTTGATAAACACAGTTTCTAATTTCTTGAGGCATTAAAGATTTACCACTTGTATTTATACGTTCAAATATTTGATACAAACTTGTGTCATCGTCTTTAGGTTGCTTTTGTTCAAATATAATAGCATGAATAGTTGTTGTTTTAATTTTTCTTTGTTCGGATTCTGAAAGTTGATTATAAGCTTTCCCTTTCCAACGGTGATTAATTTTGCCTGGAATATTTGAAAGAGTAAAAACGCTGTTATCCCCCGACCATATTCCTTTGACATAATCATTCACTGTCATCAATCTTTGATAACCATCTATAATTAGCATTTTATTCTCTTCCGTTTTTGCCAAAAAGATACTTGGTATTGGCAGTCCTAAAAGAATAGAATCTATAAACCGACTTGCTTCAGGTTTTTCCCAAACATATTTTCTTTGAAGTTCTGGTTTAACTAAATCGTCTTCGTCATATAGAGAAACTAATTCTCTGAATGAATAGTCCGCTCCCCAGGAACTAATATTATACAAATCGTCATTGACATAACTGTCATTGTTCTCTTCAGGAATAGTCTCCGGTATATTTTCATTGTCGAGTTCCATTTCTTCCATATTGTCGAGTTTTTAAATAAGTTTTTCACAACACTTAAATATACACCACAATCCCATTCCCTCAAATTTCAAATCCAATACTTTTCACCACCCAATCTCCCTACAACTTCACTCTCCCTTACTTACACTTCTGTGAGCAAATCCTCCTCCAAAAATTCACCCACCAAACCTACCAATAACCCTCCATCTCCGCAACCGTATTTCTACCTGTTTTTTCACCGCTGTGGATAAAAGGGTGCCGGTAAGGCGGTAAGCCAGTGGCAATAAGTTGTATCGCTGCCGGCTGCCAACGGCGCACCAATATCGGCATATAATCACAACTGCCTTTACGGGTAACCGTAAGTGGCAATAATGGCCGCAACCCAACCCCCGCATGGGGCCGCAACACAAACCCTGCCCACCGCCGAAATCGTTTGCGTAAAAAACTGCTTTATTATTGTGCCATATACCGGTTTCAGCATAACTTGCTTTTAACGATTACTTAAAACCTTACACATGACATTCACCAGGCGAAACGTATTGAAACAATTAGCCCTTGGTATTCCCGCTTTGCAACTGCAGCCGGCCAAAGTGTGGGCGGCCATGGGCAATACTCCGGCGGCCACACCACCACATGTTACCGGCAATTTTGAAGCCACCCGTGCATCGCTGCGGCAGTACACGGTGCCCGGTTGGTTCCGCGATGCCAAGTTCGGCATCTGGGCGCATTGGGGCCCGCAGTCGGCCATTGAAGCCGGCGACTGGTATGCCCGCAATATGTATATGCAGGGCAGCAGGCAATACGACTATCATGTAAAAACCTACGGCCATCCTTCTCAGTTTGGCTACAAAGACACGATTCCCCGCTGGAAGGCCGAGGCCTTTGATGCTGATTATTTACTCGGCCTGTATAAAAATGCCGGTGCCAAATATTTTATGAGCATGGGCGTGCACCATGATAATTTCGACCTCTGGAATTCTAAACACAACGCATGGAATGCGGTAAACATGGGGCCGAAAAAAGATATTGTGGGGCTGTTTAAAAAAGCTGCCGACAAACACGGGCTGAAGTTCGGCGTCAGCGATCATTTATGGATATCGTACAAATGGTTCAGCACCAGCAAGGGCAGCGACAGCACCGGCCCGCTGGCGGGCATACCTTACGATGGCGCCAACCCGAAGTTTTTTGACCTGTACGGAAAATGCGAACAGGTGTTCAACCATAAACTGGACTGGAATGAAAACTGGATACCACAAACCTGGCGCCAGCACTGGTACAACCGTATGATGGACCTGGTGAATCAATACCAGCCCGATTTATTGTATTGCGACGGGCACATGCCGTTTGAAGAGTTTGGGCTTTCGCTGCTGGCGCATCTGTACAATACCAGCGCTGCAAAAAATAATGGCATTACACAGGCGGTGTACACCAGCAAACGCCCCGAGGATTCTGCAGAAAAAACAGGCATTTGTGTGTATGATGTGGAGCGGGGTGTGGTAGACAGCATTTGGCCGCAGCCCTGGCAAACCGATACCTGCATTGGCGACTGGCATTATAACAAAAGCAGGGTGGGGAAATATAAAACCGCCAAAACCGTTATTGATATGCTGGTGGATATTGTGAGCCGCAACGGTAATTTAATGCTGAACATTCCTTTGCCTGCCAGCGGTATGCCCGATGTTGATGAATTGCACGTGCTGGAAGAAATTACCCAATGGATGAAGGTGAACAGCGAAGGTATTTATGCCACAAGGCCATGGAAAATTTTTGGAGATGGCCCGCTAACGGCCATCAGCAAAAATGAAAAGGAAGTGAACTCTGCATTGCAGTTTAATGAAAACAGCCGCAAAGATTTTTCTTACCAGGATGTACGTTTTACCACGAAAAACGGTGTGCTCTACGCCTTCATTATGGGATGGCCGGATGATAAACCCGTGGTGATTGCACCACTTGGCTTAAACAGTGCACAACAAACAGGGGAGATTACCGGCGTGGAATTATTGGGAGGCGGTAAATTACACTTCAGCAGGGATGGAGAAGGATTGAAAATTATTTTCCCTCAGCAAAAACCCTGCGCACATGCATATTGTGTAAAAATAACCGGCAGTCATTTATTGTAAACAGTGTACCATGCAAACATTCCGGATGCGTAAAAGTTTATTATCGTGTATGCTTCTCCTTATGCTGCCTGTTGGTGTATGCGCCCAGGGCGATAAAGGCTTACAGGTGAACAGCAGCGATAATGCCAACGCCTTTGCATTATTTACGCCAACGGGTGCAGCTTCCATTCAGTGGGACAGTGCTGATGCAAAAGTGGTGGGCATTGCTGCTGATGCATTGGCTGGTGATTTGGCATTACTGCGTAACCAGGATAAAAATAAAATTAATCAAACACCTTCCATCAACACTATCATTGTGGGCACCATTGGCCACTCCAAATTTGTTGATGCAGTTATTCAAAACAAACAACTCGATGTCAGCACTATAAAAAACAAATGGGAATGTTTTATTATTAAAGTCATTAACAACCATACACTGGTCATTGCAGGCAGCGACAGGCGGGGAACGGCCTTTGGTGTTTTTCATTTGTCACGGGCAATGGGGGTATCGCCGTGGGTGTGGTGGGCAGATGTATTGCCGGAAAAGAAAACTGAATTGTATGTAAGCGGTAGGTATGTTTCCAAAGAACCGTCGGTGCAGTACCGCGGCATTTTCATTAATGATGAAGACTGGGGCATGCAGCCCTGGGCGGCCAAAAAAATGGATACGGATATTAAAGACATCGGCCCAAAAACCTATGCCCGCATATTCGAATTGTTGTTGCGCTTAAAAGCCAATTACATCTGGCCTGCTATGCACCCCTGCACCAAAGCATTTTATTATTACAAACAAAACCCCAAAGTGGCCGATGATTATGCCATTGTTGTGGGTGGCAGTCACTGCGAACCCATGCTGCGCAATAACGTTTGCGAGTGGGCGGAAACCTATGAAGAAGAATACAAAAAGAAACCCGGCGAATGGCGCTATGATGTGAACCACGATGAAATTTATACTTACTGGAACGACCGGATTAAAGAATCGGTAAACTATGAATCGGTGTACACGGTGGGCATGCGTGGGGTGCATGATGGCAGCATGCCGGGGCCAAAAGACCCTGATGAAAAAGTAAAGTTGCTGGAAAAAGTCATTACTGATCAGCGGCAGATACTGCAAAATAATTTCAATAAAAACCCAAACCTGTTGCCGCAAATATTTGTACCGTATAAAGAAGTGCTGAGTTTATACCGCAGGGGTTTGCAGTTGCCGGATGATATTACCATCATCTGGCCCGATGATAATTATGGCTACATCCGCCAGTTGCCCGACGATGCAGAACAAAAACGGAGCGGCGGCAATGGCGTGTATTACCACGTTTCCTATTGGGGCAGCCCGGCAGATTATTTGTGGTTATGCACTACTTCACCTGCATTGATTGGCTATGAAATGAAGAAAGCGTGGAACTATAATGCAAAAAAATTATGGGTGTTTAATGTGGGTGACCTGAAACCGGCGGAACTGGAAACACAGTTTGCGATGGACATGGCGTATGACATCAATATTTACGAGGCTGCTGAACCAATGAGGTATGTGTCGCAGTTTATGGTGGAAAATTTTGGTATTACAAACGGAGCAGCACTGGCAAATATTAAAGCTAAATATTACCTGCTATCACAAAGTGGTAAACCCGAACATTTGAACCACCTTCATTTTACACCGAAGGAAATCAATGAACGTTTGGAACTATGTACTGAGCTGGAAGCGGCAGTGGATGAAGTGTCTGGCAGGATTGATCCACGATTGACAGATGCGTTTTATGAACTGGTGAAATACCCCACTGAAGCAGCAGTATTACAGAACAGGAAAATATTGTACCAGCAATTGGCGGCCAATGCACAGGCGCAACAAAATGTGGCAGAGGTGCAAATGGATATGCAACTGTCCAAGCAAGCTTATGACATCATAGGAGCAATGACTGAACATTACAACCGTTTTATTGCAGCGGGTAAATGGAATGGTATGATGAGCATGCATCCGCGTGACCAGAAAGTATTTGCTGCGCCACCACCGGCAGACAGTATTAAAACAGACTCCGTACAAATGGATCGTATTGCGCATGAAGCGCAGCGGGTGCAAATTATTACCGCAGCACCATTGTTTGGGAAAGGCGGCAGAGGATGCGATTTGCTGCCGGGCATTGGCGTCGGCACAGCGGCCATTACACCCAAACCCGGCGCAACAAAAGCAGTGGTGCAGTATCCGTTGAATCTGCATGCGGGTTTATACGCTGTGGAAGTAAAATGCCTGCCCACATTTGCCATGGAAAAAGAAAGAATATTATCATACACAGTTACACTCGGTAACGGTGATACGCAAACGGCTGATGTAAATGCTGAGGCTGAATCATCAGCATGGAAAGAAAACGTATTGCGGGGTTATTCGCTGGGTAAAACGATTCATACGGTAAAAGCTGATGGTAATACCACATTGACGATTGAACTGCACAATAAAAATTTGGTGATCAGTAGTGTGGAAGTGTATAAGTTGTTGTGAACCGCTTCATTCCCGCGGTGAGTCACCTTTTAAGAGGTGACTCACCGCGGGAATGGCTATTGGTATAGTCGATAATGAACGTTACTTGTATTGTAAAGAATTCAAAGCAAACTATTCTCCCCATTCATTGAACATGCGCAGCAGTTGCCATTAATTATTTTTTGCACCGTTATCAATCCAGCATAAAATGGCTGCTTTATCAGCAGCGGTTAATGTGGCATTTTTGGGCATGATGCCTCTTGAAACAGCATCCCGTATTTGTTGTGCTGCATCCCTGGCAACAGTATAATCTCCCAATGAGGGCAGGTCAACGCCATCGTGGCAACCGGAGGCGGTGCAATTTGAAATAAAAATAGATTTTACCTGGGTGCTATAACTGGGGTCAGTATCACACGGTGGGTTTACAGGTGTATCCGTGCTTTTTTTGCAGCCCATGCAAAGTAACAGCACCACCAAATATTTTTTCATCCCGCAAATTTGAGCATAATAAAACACAACCGGTATTATAAAAATGTTATGCTTTTAAAAGCTAAAAAGATTACAGCGGTGAGTATGTTAATGATGATATTTGACCTCGGCCGCAGATGCCGGGCACAATACTTTTAATCATTCGCTGCTGATTAATGGTAATGCCGTAAACGCTTCCTGAAGTGCTGGCCGGCAAAACAGCGGCGCAATTGTTTTGCCTTGATTTTTCAAATCTTTTTTACCAGGAAAAAAGAATGGCAAAATGAATTGATGATAAATATACACCGCTATAAGATAGCTAAGCAACACAATACAGATAATAACCGTTATGAGTAAGATGGTAAGTGTATTAATTACGCATTGTTGAAAAAAAATTATAAAAAATATTTTTTAAAGTATTACTATTGCTTTGCCGAAACAACATAAACTAATAGTCTGCTTCAGAAAGAAACGATAGCTGAACTGCAATCACGCATTGCTTTGTACGATGATATGAAAGCCTATCAATCGTTGTACGGAATGTTTTATCAAAAGCTCAAAAATTATTGTTTCTCCTATGTAAAATCAGCTGAAGCGGCAGAGGAACTGGTATCGGACGTTTTCATCAAAATATGGCAGATACGCAATAAGCTTACCGACATCAGCAATCTTAAAATGTACCTGTACACCATAGCAAGAAATTGCTCACTCAATTATATTACAAAGAACTTCAAACATCCTGCCACCAGCTTAGATACACTCGACTTTGAACCTGTACTCAGCTTTGGCACGCCGGAAGAATTATGCATCTCTGCCGACCTGGTGGAGCAAATCAGGCAGCGCATACGCCTGTTGCCATCACAATGCCGCATCATCTTCCAGATGGTGAAGGAAGATGGTTTTTCGTATAAAGAAGTGGCGGAGCACCTCAACATCTCGGTGCTTACCGTACGCAACCAGGTATTCATCGCCACCAAAAAAATAGCAGAGTTGCTGCCTGCTTACATCTTTGCCGCTGATGATAAGTTAATGCTAAAGAGGTGATGGTATTGGTGTAGTCCGGTATTGACCCCACTGAACAAACAAGCGCAAGCCGGCAGCTTTTAATTTTGCACACACTTTCTTCTCAAATTATTTTACTGTCAGCGTAAACATGCTTAACCTGGCAACTTTTATTCTTTAATAACAGTAACGCTTCAAACAATTTTATTGTCAGCCTGAGCCTGTTTACCCTGTGGGTCAAAGACGTTTTCCCATCTTCAATAAAATCAAATCCTGGTTTTTTTTAGAAAAGCTTTACAACGCTTTGGTACTTTCTCCGGGGCAGTCTTGTCTTATTATCATCAGTACAATTTATGAATGAAGAAAGAATATGGCTGTTGCTCAGCCTGAAACTGTCTGGCGAGGCCACTGTGGCTGAACTGGCCGAACTGGAAGCCATACTAAAGGAACATCCGGGCATAGCGGCCAAAAGCCAGGCAATAACAGCGTTATGGCAGCATCAACCGCAGCAGCAGGAAGATGCAGCCGGTGCACAATCGTTCAACCGTCATTTACAGCGGTTGAGCAATCAACTGTCTGCACCCGCATTGCAATATGAAGCAGTGGCGGAACAGCAGCCCGCCAAAATAATACCGGTACGCAGCAACCGCAAATGGTATTGGGTGGCAGCAGCATCAATTGCCGCAGTGGTATTGTCTTTTTTCTTTTTCGATAATAATAAAACCAGTAAACAGGCAAAACCTGCGGAGAATACAGTAAGCACTAAACCAGGATCAAAATCAAAAGTGCAGTTGCCGGATGGTACGGAAGTGTGGCTGAATGCAGACAGTAAGTTAGAATACAACGAAAACTTTAATGTAAAACTGCGGGAAGTAAAATTAACCGGAGAAGCCTTTTTTGATGTAGTGAAGAATAAGGAAAAACCATTCATCATCCACACAGCGCAAATGGATGTAAAAGTAACCGGTACCGCATTCAATGTACGTTCTTACCCCGATGAACCCACTACAGAAACAGCACTTATCAGGGGAGCGGTGGAAATATCTTTACGCAGTAATCCTGAAAAAAAATATTACCTGAAACCCAATGATAAGCTGGTGCTGAATAATAATATCACCGCTGCAGAAACGGCAGATCAAAACAATACAGGCGACAGTGCAGGAAAAGAAATGGTGAAGATGAAAAAAGTAAATGTAAACAGGGAGCAGAATGATATTACAGAAACCATGTGGGTGAAAAACAAACTCGCCTTTGATAATGAGCCACTGGAAAAGATTTTGGCAGAAACAGAACGCTGGTATAATGTGGAGATACAACTGAATAATGACAATGCAAAAGAGGTACATTTTACAGGTGTGTTTGAAAATAAACCATTGACGGATGTGCTGGAAGCATTGTGCCTGTCATCGCACCTGCATTACCAGGTAAAGGGGAATAAGGTAACGGTGTTTTGATGCAGTAAGCTTATAAACTGACAAATTATTGTTCTGTCAGTCTGAGCTTGTCGAAGACGGCTGTTGCAGATGTGACCCGGTTACGTCCCACGGGGTAAACGGTTCAACCTGGCAGGGCTTATCATTTGAAGGCGCACATTCTTCAATTCGAAAGTCTGTTAGTCTGAGCCTGCTTTATGATTGCAGACAGCAATAAAATGAAGACCATTGTTCCCAAAGAACATATTTAAAACCTAAATACTTTTTAACGTTTGCAAAACTCAACTACACTGCTTATGAAAAAATCTCCGGGATAAAAATGAAAACGGAGAATGTTGCAGCATTCCCCGTTGTAAACAAGTCAGCACATGCTCTTGCAGGAGCACATTTCCTAACAAATTCAAAACTAAGGTATGAAAAAAAACCGAAGCGGCATACACCTGTATGCAGCGTCTCCACTTGCCAAATCGTTGCTTATTATGAAATTGACTATTCTCTTCACCTGTGTATTTACTTTGCAAACTTTTGGCGGCAATTTGTATTCGCAGGACAAAATTTCCCTTAACCTTGAAAACATCTCACTCAAAAAAGTTTTTAAAATAATTGAAGGCCAGTCCTCATTTCGTTTTGTGTATAAAGATGATGTGCTCAGCAATACAGAAAAAGTAAATGTGCATGCACAAAATGAAAGCGTGGTAACCGTGGTGGCCCGCATCTTACAAAAAACAGCACTCGTATATAAAGTAGTGGGCGATAACCTGGTGGTGATATCAGATGAAACCAACACCGCAGCAACCAGTAACCAGCAGGATGTAATTATTACCGGTAAGGTCATGAATGCATCGGGCCAGCCCATGGTTAGGGTAAGCGTGGTGGAAAAGGGAACAACCAACGGAACCACTACCAAAGAAGATGGAAGTTTTTCTTTATCCGTTTCCAATAAAGATGCAGTGATGGTGATCAGTTATGTAGGTTACCGCCAGCAGGAAGTGGCGCTGAAAGGCCGTAACAATATTACAGTACTGTTGGAAGAAGATAAACGTGCCATTGATGAAGTGGTGGTGGTGGGGTATGGTTCCAAACGCCGCAGCGATATTACCGGCGCTGTATCATCAGTACCCAAAGAAAGATTATCGCAAATACCGGTAACCAATGTACTGCATGCTATTGAAGGGTCAGTAGCAGGGGTAAACATTACACAAACATCGTCTGTGCCCGGCAGTTCGGCCAGCGTATTGGTAAGGGGGCAAAACTCTATTACCGCAGGCACGGGTCCGTTTATTGTGGTGGATGGTGTGCCCTTCAGCAAATCGGGCGGTGTAACCAATGATATTAATCCCAACGATATTGAATCTATACAGGTGCTGAAAGATGCATCTGCCACTGCTATTTATGGCGTGAATGGTGCTAATGGTGTTATTCTGATCACTACAAAAAGAGGAGGAACAGGTAAGCCCATTATCCGGTATAATGCGTATACCGGTTTCGATAACATTGCACACATGCTGAAACCATTAAGCCCGGCCGATTATGTACAGAAATATGCCGACTGGTGGAAACAGGTTAACCCAACACAAACACAACCCACCATTCTGCAGAATGCGTATGAAATAGCCAACTATAATGCCGGTAAAACAACAGACTGGATCAAGGAAGCTACACAACAGGGAAAAATACAGGATCATAACCTCAGCATATCCGGTGGTACTAAAGACGTGAAATATTATATCTCCGGCGATTACCTGAAACAACTGGGCCCTGTAAAAGGCTATCAATACCACAGGGCGAGTGTAAGAACCAACCTGGATATTAATTTAACCGATTACTTAACCGTTGGTTCATCCCTTGCTTATGCCAGCAATAACTATGATGGCGGCCGGGTAAACTTTTACCTGGCAGCAGCCATGAGTCCTTACGGAACAGAATACAATTCAGCTGGCGGCTATGAAATTTATCCCATGAATCCTGAACTGTTGTACACAAATCCCATGCTGGGTTTAAATACCGACCGTACAGACCGCAGCAATAACTTAACCGCCAACACCTATGCCGAAATTAAATTCAAAGGCATACTGAGTGGTTTGAAATACCGCTTTAATACAGGATATACCTACGTAACCACAAGGCAGGGCAGCTATACCGGCAGGGATGCCAATAATACCATTGGTTCTGCCAGTTCATCCAGTTCAGAAACCAATAACTGGGTGGCAGAAAATATTTTGACTTACGAAAAAAATATTGGGCTGCATCATTTTGATTTTACCGGCCTGTACAGTGCACAACAACGCAACTATTTTACGTTTGGTGCAGCAGCAACAGGTTTCATCAACGATGAATTGTCATTGAATAACCTGGGTGCAGGTGCCACACAAACGGCCAGCTCCTACAGGGATAAATACAGTTTGGTGTCTCAAATGGGCCGTATCAATTATGGTTACAACAACAAGTACCTGTTAACCGTAACCGCACGGCGTGATGGTTCATCAGTAATGGGCGGCAACACCAATAAATATGGTTTGTTCCCATCCTTTGCACTGGCATGGAATATTACTAATGAAGATTTTATGCGCAAGATCACTGTCATCAACAGTTTAAAACTGCGCACTTCTTATGGTAAAGCGGGTAATGAAGCCATACCGGTGTATGGTACCATCACTACAGATGGCTCTGTGCGCTTTCCATTTGGCGGTACCAGTACTATTGGTGTACTGGCCAGCAACCTGGGCAATGCCAACCTGCAGTGGGAACAATCAAAAACGTTTAATGCAGGGGTTGATTTTACGGTGCTGAGTAACCGCATTAATGGATCAATAGATATTTACAGAACCAAAACAGAAGGGTTATTGCTGCGCCGCAACCTGCCCATCATTACAGGATACAGTTATGTGCTGGATAACCTGGGTGTAACGCAAAACAATGGTGTGGAAATAACACTGAACTCCACCAACCTTACCATTGGTGATTTTAAATGGCAAACCGGCATTGCGTTTTCTGCCAATAAAAATAAAATTGTGGATTTGTACGGCGATAAAAAAGATGACCTGGGTAACCGCTGGTTCATTGGTCAGCCCATTGGTGTAATTTATGATTACAAGATGGTGGGGGTTTGGCAACCTGGTGAAGACCGTTCACAATGGGATCCCAGCGCTAAAGATGGCGACCTGAAATTTGCTGATATCAATGGCGATAAAAAGATCACGGCAGATGATAAAATGATCTTAGGGCAAACCGCACCCAAATGGATTGGTGGCCTAACCAATACCTTACATTATAAAAATTTCCACCTCAGTATATTTATACAAACTGTACAGGGTGCAATGAAAAATAATGTAACCCTTACTTATGCTGATGAAGCAGGCCGTATGAATATACCCGCCGACACGAAGTACTGGACGGCAACAAATGGCAATAACAGCCGTCCTTCACTGGCTTATACCAACACCAAGGGCTACGGTTATCCATCAGACAACAGTTATACCCGCATTAAAGACGTAACCCTCAGTTATACCTTTCCGCAAAGTATTATGGAAAAAGCAAAATTGGGCAGCGTAACATTGTATGCCAGCGGAAGAAACCTGCACACGTTCACCAACTGGATAGGATGGGATCCTGAAAATAACTATTCCTTCAGGGGTTCCGGAGACTGGACCAATAACTATCCGCTCACACGCTCCATTGTATTTGGCGCCAATATCACGTTACGTTAACAGAACATAAAACTTATTGATACATGAAAAAGAATCTCATCATATACGCAGGAATATTTGCACTGCTGCAAATATTCACTTCGTGCAAAAAAACATTTTTGAAAGAAGAAGTCTATTCTTCTTACGCACCGGAAACGCTGGCCGATTCATTGGGCCTGGAAGCTTCCATTGTGGGGTTGCATAACCAGTTCAGCACATTCTTCAGCTATTCAGATCAGCAGGGGTGGCCCAGTGTATGGCACGCCGGTACAGATATTGCTTTTGTACCACCATCACAAAAGCAGGGCATAGAAGTGCCTTACTATGACTATACGCAGTTGATCTCAACAGATGGTGCCGCATCATATAGCTGGAGCTGGGCTTACAAACTCATCAACAATGCCAATATCATTAACAGCAATGTAGATAATTTATCCACCGGCATGACGCAAACCAACAAGAACAGTGTGAAAGCAGAAGCCATGTTTTTCAGGGCTTATGCGTATAATACACTGGCCACCTTATTTGGTAAAGTGCCATTGGTAACCGCACCGCTCACCGCACCCAAAACAGATTTTGTACGGGCATCGCTGGACAGTGTGAACAATCAAATCATAGCCGACCTTACGTTTGGTGTAAACAACCTTACCGAAATAGGCGCAGTAGGATCTAAAACCAATGCCAATGGCAAGCCCATTGCAAGGCCCAATAAATATATGGCCATGCAACTGCTGGCAGAAGTATACCTGCGTGCCAACAAACCAGACCTGGCAGAGCAGCAATGCCTGGCCATCATCAACAGTGGTAAGTTTAGTTTGGTAAACACACGGTATGGCATACGTGCAGCACAGGCCGGTGATCCGTTCAGTGATATGTTCATCTATGGTAATGAAAGAAGATCGCAGGGCAATAAAGAAGCCATTTGGGTAATGGAACAGGAAAACCCCAGTACGGTAACCGGTGGTATTACCAACAACCCGCAACAACGCCGCAACTGGGGTGCTGCATATTACCAGATCACCGGTATGACCATTTGTGATTCACTCGGTGGCAGGGGCATTGCACGCATGCGCCTTACCGACTGGGTGGTGTATGGTTTGTATGATGCTGCGGATATGCGCAATTCATCCTACAACCTGCGCAGGAAATTCTATATCAATACACCAACTGCTGCCAACTACGGGCAGCAGGTGCCATACACAGGTGCAGATACCATTTTCAAAATTGCACCACATACCACCAAATGGTACCAGTACGATCCCAACGATGTATTTGGTTTTGCGATGATCAAAGATTTTATATTGATGCGCCTGGGAGAAACATATTTATTACTGGCCGAAGCACAGTTTAAGCAGGGTAAACTGCCGGAAGCTGCAGCAACACTTACAACACTGCGTGCCCGTTCCAATGCAACGGCAGTTACTGCTGCGCAGGTAACATTAAATTTCATCCTTGATGAAAGGGCAAGGGAATTACTGGCAGAGGAAAACAGGCGTATGACATTAATGCGTACGGGAACATTGGTAACCCGTACTGCATTGTACAATACGCAAACGATAAATCCTGTTGTGGGTTTAACATCCAAAAATTTGCTGATGCCCATACCCAAATCAGAAATTGATTTGAATAAAGACGCAGTACTGGAACAAAACCCCGGGTATTAAAATATTCCGTACACTTTTCTCATATAGCAGCAGTTGGTAATAAGGCCGGTTAAGAAGGCTTACCGGCCTTTTACCTTTTATGCTTAATTTAGAACATGCGATTTTTAAGTACGATATTTTCTGTGCTGGTAATGCAAAGCCTTTCCGCACAAACCATACAAAGTGTAAAGATCATTCCGGTAGATACCGGTTGGGCCGGCAATGCAGTGAACACTGTTATCTTTCGTAAAAATGCCATCTGCACGTATCATCAAACACAGTTTGTTGCTTACTATAACAGCAAAGGCAATGTGGTGCTGGCAAAGCGTAAACTATCATCCACACACTGGAGCATAACTGAAACACCATATACCGGAAATATTAAAGATGCACACCGCAGCATCAGTATTATTGCAGATGGTAAAGGGTATTTGCACGTATCATGGAATCATCATGGCAATATATTACACTACGCTAAAAGCATAGCGCCGGAATCGCTGGTGCTTACAAAAGAATTGCCTATGACGGGCAGTGCAGAAACCAATGTTACTTACCCGGAGTTTTATACTTTACCCAATGGCGGTTTATTGTTTTTATACCGCGATGGTCAATCCGGTAAGGGCAACCTCGTCATTAACCGGTATAATATCAATATACAACAATGGACACAACTGCATCAAAATTTAATTGATGGCGAAGGTAAACGGAACGCCTACTGGCAGGCATTTGTGGACGTAAAAGGCACCATACATATTTCCTGGGTATGGCGGGAAAGCCCTGATGTGGCCAGCAATCATGACCTGTGTTATGCACGCTCAACCGATGGCGGTATTACCTGGACCAATTCAAAGAACGAAGTATATCAGTTGCCCATCAATGCCACTACAGCAGAATATGTGTGCCGCATACCGCAACACAGCGAACTGATGAACCAAACCAGTATGTGTGCCGATGATGCCGGGCATCCTTTCATTGCAACGTACTGGAAAGAACAGGGCGATAGTATTCCGCAATATCATATTGTATATAAAACCGGCGGCAGCTGGCAGGTGCTGAATACGGCATTCAGGAAAACGCCTTTTACATTAAGCGGAATGGGAACGAGAAGGATACCCATATCGAGGCCGCAATTGGTGAGTTATGCTGTAAAAGGACAAACTGCCGTAATATTGTTATTCAGAGATGAAGAAAGGGGCAGCAAAGTTTCAGCAGCAGTTTGTGATAACATCAAAACGAATCATTGGGAGATCAAAGATTTATCACCAAACAAAGCCGGTTCCTGGGAGCCGATGTATGATACAGAATTGTGGAAACAAAAAAAGCAATTGCACCTGTTGGTGCAATACACTGAACAGGGCGATGCAGAAACAACCACCAGTACGGCACCACAACCTGTGCAGGTAATGGAATGCACCCTTCGCCCGCAAAGGGGGAACCGGCAAAAATAAAAGCAGGTAATCCCGCAGGGACGAAAGAGACAAGGTTTAAAGTTGAAGGTTGAAAGTTGAAGGTTGAAAGTTGATGGTTGAAAGTTGAAGGTTGAAAGTTAACTATCCCGCAGGGATATAAGCCTGGTAGAAGATTTTCAAATTGAAGGTTAAGTCCCGCAGGGACGAAAGGAACAAGGTTGAAAGTTGAAGGTTGAAAGTTGAAAGTTAACTATCCCGCAGGGATATAAGCCTGGTGGAAGATTTTCAAATTGAAGGTTAAGTCCCGTAGGGACGAAAGCATCAAGCATCAAGCATCAAGCATCAAGCATCAAGTATCAAGTATCAAGCATCAAGTATCAAGCATCAAGCATCAAGAATCAAGAACATGAAAAAAATAATTACTGCCATCATTTTACTTCACAGTATAATATCATTGTCTGCTCAAAACAAATTTGCTGCAGAAAAATCCCTGCTTGCCACCATCAATAACAATTTTACCGACGCAGCGGCACAATACAAACTATTAAAGCAGCAATTACCTGAAGGGAAATTCCCCAAAACCTATTTCCCCACCACAGGAAAATATGAATGGAGCGGTTCCGGTTGGTGGTGCAGCGGGTTTTATCCGGGCACATTGCTGAAGCTGTACACACAAACCAAAGATACCGTGCTGTATAACGAAGCACAACGCATGCTGCAATTATTAAAGAAAGAACAATACAATACCACCACGCATGATTTAGGGTTTATGATGTATTGCAGTTTCGGAACGGATAACAGTATACAATCTTCTGCAACAGACCAGCAGATTTTGCTGAACAGCGCCAAATCATTATCCACCAGGTTTAGCCCAACAGTGGGGTGTATCAAATCATGGGATGGTAAACCCGGTGAGTATTTGGTAATCATTGATAATATGATGAACCTGGAATTATTATTCTGGGCCACCAAAACAAGTGGTGATTCATCGTATTACAAAATTGCGGTGCAGCATGCCAACACCACAATGCAAAATCATTTCCGTAAGGATTATAGTTCTTACCACGTATTAAATTATAATGCCGCAACAGGTGCTGTAATAGAAAAGAAAACGGCGCAGGGTTATGCCAATGAATCTGCATGGGCAAGGGGGCAGGCATGGGGTTTGTATGGTTATACAGAAGTATACCGGGAAACCAAAGACAAAAAATATTTGGCACAGGCCAATCATATTGCACAATTTATTTTGAAGAACCCTCATCTTCCCGCAGATGGTGTACCGTACTGGGATTATAATGCACCGGATATTCCGCATGCATTGCGTGATGCATCAGCCGCGGCCATCATGGCATCGGCCTTGCTGGAACTGTGTACGTATGCAGATAAAAAAAATGCAGCACTATATTTTAAAACCGCGGAAAAAATATTGAAAACATTATCTACGTCAACTTATAAAGCAGCAGCCGGCAGCAACGGAGGGTTTATTCTGCAGCATGGCGTGGGGCACATGCCCAACAAAACTGAAGTAGATGTGCCATTAACCTACGGTGATTATTATTTTGTGGAGGCGATGATACGCTATAAAAAATTAACAGGCAAGTAAACATATACCTAAACACATTCATCACACATGACCAGGAATTTCTTATTATTGGTTTTATTTTTCTCTTTTGGCTTTACAGCAAATGCGCAAAAACCAATGCACAGTTTTGCACTGGGCGATTCTGTTTTTTTACTGGATGGAAAGCCTTTCCAGATGATCTCCGGCGAAATGCATTATCCCCGTGTACCGCGTGAAGTATGGCGGCAGCGCATGCAGATGGCAAAAGCAATGGGGCTGAATACGATTGGTACGTATGTATTCTGGAATATACATGAACCTAAAAAAGATGTATTTGATTTCTCCGGCAATAATGACATTGCTGCATTTGTAAAAATGGCGCAGGAAGAAGGGTTGTGGGTGGTGCTGCGTCCCAGCCCGTATGTATGTGCTGAGTGGGAGTTTGGCGGTTACCCGTGGTGGTTACAAAATGAAAAGGGGTTGATTGTACGCAGTACAGAACCGCAATATTTGGCAGAGTATAAAAAATACATCAATGCGCTGGGAAAAATACTGGCACCGTTACAAATTAACCACGGCGGAAATATACTCATGGTGCAGGTGGAAAATGAATACGGCAGTTACGGCAGTGATAAAAACTATCTCAACATCAACCGCAAAATGTTTATTGATGCAGGTTTTGACGGATTACTCTACACCTGCGATCCGGTGCATGACGTAAAGAATGGCCACCTGGATGGTTTGTTGCCCGCGGTCAACGGCAGTGATAAGCCATCACAAATAAAATCGCTGGTGCAAAATAATCACGATGGCAAAGGGCCATATTACGTAGCAGAATGGTACCCAGCCTGGTTCGACTGGTGGGGAACAAAACATCATACCGTTCCTGCTGAAAAATATACACCGGGTTTGGATAGTGTTCTCTCAGCAGGCATTTCTATCAATATGTACATGTTTCATGGTGGCACCACGAGAGGGTTTATGAATGGCGCCAACTACAACGATAAAAATCCTTATGAACCACAGATCAGCAGTTACGATTACGAAGCACCGTTAGATGAGGCAGGAAACGCCACACCCAAATTCATGGCATTCAGAAAAGTGATAGAAAAACATTTACCGGCAGGAACGGTTTTGCCTGAAGTACCGGCACCACGGCCTTCGATGGCCTTGCCCGGTATTACCTTCAGTAAAAGCTGTAACATCAACGCCGTACTGCCTAAGCCAGTTAATAATGCCACACCGCTTACATTCGAAGCATTACAGCAGGCTTATGGTTTTGTGTTATACAGAACAACAGTAAAAAATGCACCTGATGGAATAAAAGCATTAATGATAAAAGACCTGCGTGACTATGCCATCGTTTTCATTGACGGCAAACGTGCCGGTGTGCTGGACAGAAGGTTGAAACAGGAAAGTGTTGATGTGCCGTCTCATTCGGGAACAATGGTGATAGATATACTGGTGGAAAATCTTGGCCGCATCAACTTTGGTCCTTATTTATTAAAGAATACAAAAGGCATAACAGAAAAAGTGTTGCTGGATGGTAAAGAACTGAAAGGTTGGAGTATGTATGCACTGCCGTTTGATGATATTTCAAAAATAAAAGTGATTGATACAAAATTAATGGAAGGCCAACCGGTCATTCATTCCGGAACATTCAGTTTAACCAAAACAGCCGATACTTATCTGGATATGACCACATGGGGAAAAGGTGTGGTATGGATCAACGGCCATAACCTTGGCCGCTACTGGAGTATTGGTCCGCAACAAACCATTTATGTACCGGCAGAATGGTTGAAGACAGGAACAAATACCATACAGGTGCTGGAACTGATCAAGCCGGAACAAAGTATTTTGCACAGCAGTGATCAACCCATACTGAGCCATTTACAGGCGGAAAAATAAAGGGCAATGAAAATCAAAACATATTTAGTAACAGTACTGCTTGCAGCAGTCAGTATTGTTGGGGCACAAAACAAAACGGCATCCACAAGGCAGCAATGGCTTGGCTATATGGATAAAATTGCAAGGCCGGTGCTCAGCAATCTTGCCAACGATGCATTAAAACAAAACATGCCATTGGTATTATCTCCACATGTAGACAATAAAGAAGTGCGCAGCAAAGTGGCTTACCTGGAAGCATTTGCAAGAACATTATCTGGCATTGCACCGTGGCTGCAGCAGGAAGAAGGTGACGCCGCAGAAATAAAACTACGTAATGAATACCGGCAGTGGTCAGTAAAAGCATTGCAGCATGCCACTGATCCGTCAGCAAAAGATTATATGCAGTGGAATGGTGGGCAACCATTGGTGGATGCATCATTTCTTGCACTGGCGTTGGTGCGCTGCCCCTGGTTGTGGGAGCATGCAGATACTGCCACACAACACCATATTCAAACTGCTTTTTTACAAACCCGCAATACCATACCGGTGTACAGCAACTGGTTATTGTTTACGGCTATGATTGAAACTTTTTTCTGCCAGTATCATTTGCCTTATGATAAAGTGCGGATTGATTTTGCAGTAAAAGAGTTTTCCAATCATTGGTATACAGGCGATGGTTTATTCGCTGATGGCAATAATTTTCACGTGGATAATTATAACAGTTACGTAATACAGCCTTACCTGCAAACCATACTTTCAGTAATCAATGCAAAAGACAGTACGTACAAAACCTTTGCACCCAAACTGGATAAGATCAACAAACGGTATGCAGTGATACAGGAAAGAATGATCAATGCAGATGGCAGCTTTCCTGTAACCGGACGTTCAATTTGTTATCGTGGTGGTGCATTTCAGCATTTGGCCAATATGGCTTTGCAACATGCGTTGCCTGCAGATTTACCGCCTGCTCAAATCCGTTGTGCATTAACCGCAGTAATGAAGAAAACAATAGACGCACCCAATACATTCAATGAAAAAGGCTGGCTGAATATTGGATTGTATGGATCGCAACCAGGTTTGGCAGAAGGGTACATCAACACCGGAAGTGTGTATTTGTGCACCGCCATTTTTTTGCCCTTAGGTTTATCACCTTTGGATGATTTTTGGACAAAACCCGATGTTCCCTGGACAGCAGTAAAAATCTGGAGCGGACAGGACGTGCCGGCAGATCATGCGCTGGAGTGGTGAATGTGCTGTCGTCCGTCGTCCATTAACCGTCGTCTGTTGTCTGTCGTCCCTCATCCATTAGCTTGCGTAAATAATAATCTCTAAATAATCAATAATCAATAATCAATATTCAATGTTCAATAAACAACTCTTGCCTGCAATTTTAATCTTGTGTGTTACAACTGCCGGTGCGCAGGATATACTAACAAATGTAATGGGAAGAAAAATAACCTCACTCAATGGTAAATGGCATTATATAGTTGACCAGTACGAAACCGGTTTTTATGATTACCGTTTTAAAGAAAGGAACCCATCTGACCCCGAAGCCTACTGGAACAATCCGGTACAAAAAGACCGTTCAGACAGAAAAGAACATGGTTACAATGATAAGTATTCCATTAAAGTGCCGGGGGACTGGAATTCGCAGGATGCCAAATTTGTATATTATGAAGGCACACTGTGGTATCAACGCACATTCGACTATCAGAAACAACAAAAAGACAATCACCTCTTCATTTATTTTGGTGCGGTAAATTATAAAGCAGATGTGTATCTCAACGGAAAAAAATTAGGCGCACATAAAGGCGGCTTCACACCATTCCAGTTTGAAATACCAGACAGTATATTACAACCCAAAGCTAATTTCTTAGTAGTAAAGGCAGATAATAAACGTTATGCAGATGAAGTGCCCACATTGAATACAGACTGGTGGAATTATGGTGGCATCACAAGAGATGTATTGCTGGTGGAAGAACCGCCTGTATTTATAAAAGCGTATACCATACAACTGCATCCACCTGCAGCAGGTGAAGCATTTGATGCCAATAATATGATCATTGAAGGTTCAGTGCAGCTCAGTCAATCCACAACACAAAAAGTTACTGTAACTATTCCTGAAATACAATGGCATTATGATGCTGTACCTGATGGAAATACAGTACATTTTTCTTTTCCTGTAAAAAACTTACAGCTATGGTCACCCGAAAAACCAAAACTGTATGCAGTAACTGTGGCAACCGGAACTGAACAAATAAAAGACAACATTGGTTTTCGCACCATACAGGTAATAGGCCAGAAAATAGTACTGAATGGTAAACCGGTATTTTTAAGAGGCATTTCCATACATGAAGAAATGGCACCTGAAATAAGAAGGGCCGTGAATAGTGCTGATGCAAAAAAATTATTGGGCTGGGCAAAAGAACTGCATTGCAATATGTTGCGGCTGGCGCATTATCCGCATAATGAATACATGACCCGGATGGCGGATTCATTGGGTTTATTGGTATGGTCTGAAATACCGGTGTACTGGACCATTCAGTTTTCCAATCCTGAAGTATTGGTAAAAGCCAAACAACAATTGGCTGATATGATTGCAAGAGATAAAAACCGTGCGTCCATCATCATCTGGTCGGTGGGTAATGAAACGCCATTGAGTGAACCACGCCTTAAATTTATGAGCGATCTTGCACAAACCGCAAAGCGTACCGACAGTACAAGATTGATATCTGCCGCACTGGAAGTACATTACAATAAAGATATGAACACAATTGATGACCAGTTGGGAAACTACACCGATATTGTAGCTGTAAATGAATACCTCGGCTGGTATGGCGGTTTGCCCGATAACTGCCGCACTGCCCAATGGAAAACGGTATTTAATAAACCTTTATTCTTTAGTGAAACAGGAGCAGGCGCCAAAGGTGGTTTTCATGCTGATTCACTCACACGGTTCAGCGAAGAATACCAGGCATGGTACTTTAAAGAAACGATAGCGATGATGAAACGCATGCCATCCAATTACACCGGTCTTTCGCCCTGGTTGCTGGTTGACTTCCGCTCGCCGCGAAGAAATAATCCTGTGTACCAGGAAGGCTGGAACCGGAAGGGTTTGATTGATCAAAGCGGGAAAAAGAAAAAAGCCTTTTATGTGCTGCGTGATTATTATGAAGCAATGGAAAAGAAAGCATTCTGAAATTTTTATAATAATGGTACCGAAAATAGCGGAGATGAAATATAAACAATGGGCACTGCTTTTTTTGCTCCTCACAAATGTAATGCTGCTGCATGCACAAAAAGATTCCGCTTTTGTGTTTTGCTATTTCAATAATAATGGAAAAGATGGGTTGCACCTGGCTTACAGTAATGATGGTTTGCATTGGACCGCATTAAACCACGACAGTTCAGTGTTAAAACCCACCGTAGCCAATGATAAACTGATGAGAGACCCGTGCATCATCCGCGGTGCAGATAACCAATTCCACATGGTGTGGACGGTGAGCTGGAACGACAAAGGCATTGGATATGCCAGCAGCAAGGACCTGATTCACTGGAGCGATCAGCAATTTATTCCTGTAATGGCAAAAGAAGACAGCGCAAGAAATTGCTGGGCGCCTGAAATTACTTTTGATAAAAGGAAGAAACGGTACATGATCTACTGGGCAACCACCATTGCAGGTAAATACCCCGTTGATCCGAAAGTGGAAAATGGATATAATCACAGGTTATATTATGTGACCACAAAAGATTTTGTTCACTATAGCAAAACAAAACTGTTGTACGATAAAGGGTTTAATGTAATTGACGCCACCATTGTTCCCAACGGTAAACAGTACCTGATGTTTTTAAAAGATGAAACCCGCAATCCGCCGCAAAAAAATATCCGCATTGCCACGAGTAAAAAATTGACACATGGATTTACTGTTCCCTCTTCTCCCATAACAGGAAAATATTGGGCCGAAGGGCCAACAACATTATACCATAACGGAACATGGATCGTTTATTTTGACAAATACACCGAGCATAAATACGGTGCGGTACAATCCACTGATTTAAAAACCTGGACGGATATTTCTGACACCATCAGTTTACCCAAAGGCATTCGCCACGGCAGTATTTTTAAAGTAACAGAAGAAGAGTTGCAGCGGCTGCTGCAATTGTGAACGCTTCTGAAGAAGTCAACCTGCAGGGTTGCCTTCTTTCCAAAAAATCTTTTCAATAATAAGATTTGAATAGTTGTATTGAAAGAAGGCAACTTTGCCTGCAAATGTTTTTTTGAAAAGAAAAGTATTATGGCAAAGTTGACTTCTTGTCGAAGGCGCTTCTGAAGAAGTCAAGCTGCAGGGTTGCCTTCTTTCCAAAAAATCTTTTCAATAATAAGATTTGAATAGTTGCATTGAAAGAAGGCAACTTTGCCTGTCAGGGTTTTTTGACAAGAAAAATATTATGGCAAAGTAGACTTCTTGTCGAAAATACTTCTGAAGAAGTCAACCTGCAGGGTTGCCTTCTTTACAAAAGATCTTTTCAATAATAATGCTTGAACAGCTGTATTGAAAGAAGGCAACTTTGCCTGCCAGTGTTTTTTTACAAGAAAAGTATTATGCAAAGTTGACTTCTTGTCGAAAATACTTCCGAAGAAGTCAACCTGCAGGGTTGCCTTCTTTACAAAAGATCTTTTCAATAATAATGCTTGAACAGTTGTATTGAAAGAAGGCAACTTTGCCTGCAAATGTTTTTTGAAAAGAAAAGTATTATGGCAAAGTAGACTTCTTGTTGAGGATGCTTCTAGATAAGTCAACCTGCAAGGTTGCCTTCTTTATTAAAATATCAAAAAATGTTTACTGTATTTCTTTTACGCGGCTCACTAAAAAACTTACGCCTAAACCTAAAAAGGCAATCGTCATAAATGAATATTGTAACCCTGCAGCCTGTGCAACATAACCAATAAAGGGAGGCCCTAAAACAAAACCTAAAAATCCAATACTGCTCACTGTTGCAATAGCCATGCCTTTACTTACTTTTAAATCAGCTTTACCAACAGTACTGTATAACATCGGCACAATGGTGCTTACGCCTAAGCCCACCATCAAAAACCCAATGGATGCACTTACTAAATACGGTAAGGCAACCGCAATCAGCATACCGCTGAAAATAGTGACGCCACTTACCTGTACTAATTTTCTTCTGCTGAAATGTTCACCGAGTTTATGGCTGAGGAAACGGCCAGTGGCCATCGTGGCCATAAAAAAAACATAACCCAGCGTTACCAGCGGGCCATTTACTTTTACCACCTGTTTAAAATAAACGCCGCTCCAGTCGAACATACAACCCTCGCAGCTTAAACAGCAAAAACCAATAATGCCCAGTTGCAATAATAATCCCGCTGGTTTTTGAAATCCTTTAAATGAAGTGGCCGATTTACTAACCGGTGTATGTAATAAATAAGGGACGAAAATAAACGACAGCAGTATTACAAATGCAGCAACAATACAAAAATGAATGTACGGAATAACATGCCAGTTAACCATACCCAAACCCGTTAACGCACCGGTAACACCGGCAGAACTCCACACACCATGAAAGCTGGCCATAATGGGGCGGCTAAACAAAGCTTCAGCATTTACGCCCTGTGTATTCACTGATATATTACACATGTTACCAAATACGCCAAAAATAAAAAGGCATACTGCCAGTTGCCACGGCGCTTTCACCAAACCAATGCAGGTAAGTGTAAGGGCATATCCAATAATGGCAAAACGCAAAATATTTTTGCTGCCAAAGCGGGTAACGGCACGGCCGCTGAATGGCATGGTAACCAATTGGCCAATGGGCAGCCCAAGTAGAATAGTACCCAAAGCGGCTTCGCTTAAATGCAAAGCTGATTTGATATCAGGAATACGGCTTGCCCAACTGGCAAAACATACACCCTGGCAAAAAAAGAACATGGAGACTGCAAGACGAACCTGCAGTTTACTGTGGTGAGCCGGTATGACAACGGTGGAACTCAATACTTGTGTACAATTGACACAAAGATAAATAAATTTGTTGGTGGTGAATAGGCGAAACATAAAAGTACGGTTGTGCTGTAAAATGTAAATTTGGCAGTAGGTAAAACTTTTAATTCTCCATCGGGATTTATTTTTATTTTAGTACTCATTCAAAAACGGCATATACAACATCTTTGTAAAGGAATTACTGCAGCACCCAGCTGTATGGTATTGTACCGGCAGGTTTACTTTTATATCAGCATGAGATGAACTCCGTTTATTAAATAAATTTATGACCATGCCGGGATACGTATGCAGGATGGATTGCTGCATTATTAGTAAAAAGAAACCTGTAGAAAAAGAAATGGAAAAGCAGTATCTTAACAGGGGTACTGCAAATGGTAACAGTATCAAACAATCAACAGAAAATAAAAACGCTATGGCAACCAAAGCTAATAAAACAACCGAGACTAATAACAGCGTAACTGCTTTTCTTAAAAAAGTAAAAGATGAACAGCAGCGTAAAGATTGTGCGGCCATGATTGAATTGATTGAGAAGAACACCGGCTATGAACCAAAAATGTGGGGAACGGCCATTATTGGTTTTGGCAGTTATCATTATCAATACGATAGCGGCAGGGAAGGAGATATGTGCCTGGTGGGCCTTTCGCCAAGGGCGGCGGCCATTTCATTATATGTGTCCGGCAGTTTTGAAGGCCGTGATGAATTGCTGAAAAAATTTGGCAAACATAAAACAGGCAAGGGTTGTATCTATATTAAGAAACTGGAAGATATTGACACTAAAGTACTGGTGACGATGGTAAAAAAATCCATCGCACATACCAAAAAGATGTATCCTGCTTTATAAGCGGCGTTGTTAACAATAGAATTGCATCCATCCCGTTGCAAAACAGCAGCAGGATGAATACATTTGTTGTATGAAATATCTACTCTGTATTATTGTTGCAGCAATGATTTTCTCCTGCAACACTTCAACCAACAAAGAGCAGGAACTGCAAAGTCGTATAGACAGTTTGCAAAAACAAGTAGCCAACACTTATAAGCCAGGCTTTGGCGAATTCATGAGCAGCATACAATCACATCACGCCAAGCTGTGGTTTGCCGGGCAAAATCATAACTGGAAGCTGTGCGATTTTGAAATACACGAGATCATGGAAGCCTTTGATGGTATTGAACAATACGAAACAGAACGAAAGGAATCTAAATTAGTGAACATGATCAAACCTGCACTGGACAGTGTAAACAAAGCCATTGAGCAAAAAAATGACGCACAGTTTAAAAACAGTTTCATCCAGTTAACCAATACCTGCAACAGTTGTCACCGTGCTGCTGAGTTTGAATTCAACGTGGTAAAAATTCCTGATGTTTCCACCTTCAGCAACCAGGACTTTGGTACTAAAGAGAAGAACAAATAATTAAACTCCTTATAGTTGAACATTGAATATTGAGCGTTGAACATTGAAAATTAATTATTGTAATAATGCTCAATATTCAATGTTCAATGCACAATGTTCAAGTGAACACTTCATTACTTCATTCACCATTGACCATTCAGCATTCACAATTTGACCATTCACCATTCTCCCTTCACGCTGCATCAAACCTTACAATCAAATCTTTCAAATCTTTTCTCACTTTTGGGGCGTTGGCTAAAAAATCGTTGGCTTCATCGCGGTAGCCTAATACCAATAGTGCAACGCTTTTCAACCCCAGTTGGTGTAACCCAAGTATTTCATCAAAACCTGCGGGATTAAAGCCTTCCATTGGTGTGGCATCAACCTTTTGTTCTGCTGCGGCAATGATAGCAGTACCCAGAGCAATATACGCCTGTCTTGCCGCCCAGTTAAAATTAGCGTCAGCAGTACGGGAGAGTAAATGATTCGATATCGTTTCTTTATACGCCTGGAAATTTTCTGCAGGAGCATTTTTAATTTTCATTTGTAAGGCAATATAATCTTCAATATGTTGTGCAGTGATGTTTTCCTGCGCAGCAAACACCAGTATGTGTGAGCTTTCCAGCAGTTGCGGCTGGTTCATACCAAGTGGCGACAGTTTTCGTTTGGTTTCTTCATCTGACACGACAATGATTTTATATGGTTGCAAACCAACAGAGGAGGCAGAAAGCCTGGTAGCTTCCAGGATGTGCTGTACTTTTTCTTCGGGTACTTTAGCGCCGGTCATTCTTTTTACTGCATAGCGCCAGTTTAAATGTTCAATAAGTTGCATGAGCTTGTTTATTTTATAAATGAATTATGCAAATGAGGGTTTAGCGTTTGATGCAGCAGAAGCCTGTTGCCTTTTATGCAGCAACCAATAAGAAACCATGAGCACTGCAAAAAAGATTACGGGCATGATGGCTACAGAAGCAGGATCGCCACTGCTGAAATGTGCAACAGCCGCAGAAACTAATGTGATGCTAAAACCGGCATAGGTCCATTCTTTTAACCGGGCAGGAACCTGGGGCAATAGCAACACAATTGCACCGGCAATTTTGGCAATGGCTAATTCAATCCTGAAATAAGGCGGAAAGCCAAGATGTGTAAAGGCGCCGGCCATTTGTGGGTTGGTAAAGTAATTGTAAGCGCTGAATAACATCATAACGCTGAACAGCCCGGTAACAGACCAGTAGATAATACTATTCTTTTTCATTTTATTTGTTTTAGACCGCAAACTTATTTACATTTGCTATACTTTATATAGTACTATACTTTAGTAAAGCACTATACTCCTGGATAGCGCTTTACTCGTGGATAGCGCTATGCTTTTGAATTGCGTTATGCTTCTGAATTGCGCTATGCTTCTGAATAGCGCTATGCTTCAGCATAGCGACAAATAATGTTCAATAAAAAAATGTATCATGCCCATCGTTCACAAAGCCACGCACGATCCTAAAATGTGCCAGAAGATGTTGCTGCCGGTAAGAGATTCACTGGAGTTTTTAAATGGCAAATGGAAAATACCCATCATCATTGCATTGTCGTTTGGTAACCGGCGTTTTAAAGAACTGGCGTCGGAGATAGAAGGTATTACTGATAAAATGTTATCGAAGGAATTGCGTGACCTGGAGCAGAACCAGTTGGTAAAGCGCACCGTGTACGATACCGTTCCGGTGAAAGTGGAATATTCCCTAACCGATTACGGCCATTCGCTGGATAAAGTAATTGAAGAATTGAGAAATTGGGGCACGCAGCACCGTAAAAGAATTATGAGGAAAAGCTCCTGAATATGTTTGTTATTGCAATTGCCAGATCTTTATATCATCCACTTCCTGGCGGCTTTTGGTGCTGCGTAATGCAAACCATCCGCTGGTAAAAGGATGATCATCTTTATAGTCAAAAAATAATTGGCCATCCACAAAAAAACGGCTTACGCCATTTTGCACCACAATTTTTATATGGTAAGTTTTGTTGGGTTGCAGCAAATGAACACTGTCCTTAAATTCACCAACAATTTTTAATTCGGTGCCGCTGTAGCGCCGCATGCGGGTGGTGCTGTTGTAATTGCCGCCCATGCCGACATAATACATTTGCAGGGAATCATATTCTTTAAAACCGCCTTTGCGGGTAAACATTTTTTGTTGCGGGTCAGTAGCCATCCAGAACTGGTTCAGGTCACTGAGCCTGTCGTTGCGGCCGCTGTCCATAATTACCGTACGGTTAAATTCAATTTGAATATTGCCGCTCAGTGGTTGTTTGTACCAGAGGGTAACGCCGTTTTCCGTATCCATAATTAATTTTCCATTGCTGGTATAAATGGCAGAGCCTTTTACCGGCGTGGTTTCCACTATCCAGTTGGAATCTAAAAAAGGTTGGGAGAAATCATCGGCAAACAATAATTTTTTCTGCTGTGCCGCCGCAGGAAAAGTATAGCAAACAATAAGCAACTGCAAACTGTACTTTAGTATACATTTAGTAAATTGTAAGAATACAGTATCTCTAAAATTCATATAGCATTACTCAATATTTTTTAAAGATAAAGGCTAATTGCAGATTATTACTGTCATTCAGGATGCAGCAGGACGCTGCTGGACACTGCTTAATGTACTTTACAGATGTAATTGCATTGCTATGAAGTATGAAAAATGGTTCAGAAAGACAGTCTTGTTCTTCAGTTGTATCATCCCGCTTTATGCGGCAGCACAAATGCCCAAAATAGATTGGGCGGGTAAAGTCGGGGCCAAATCTTTTCCTGCTTCCAAAAAAGTATTCAGCGTTAACGATTATGGCGCAGTGAGCGATACCGTAACTATCAACACAACAGCCATTCAAAAAACTATTGACGCCTGTGCGGCCAGTGGCGGTGGTATAGTTTCATTCAAGCCGGGCACGTATGTAACCGGCAGCATCTTTGTAAAATCCAACGTGGTATTGCAAATAGATAAAGAAGTGTTGTTGCTCGGCTCTCAACATTTCAACGATTATCCTGATATCAACACCCGTGTTGCGGGGCTGGAAATGGTTTGGCCTGCAGCATTGATCAATTGTATTGATGTACAAAATGCCGCAGTAACCGGTAAGGGTGTGGTAAATGCAAGAGGTAAATTTTGCTGGGATAAATACTGGCAGATGCGCAAAGAATATGATGCCAAAGGCCTGCGCTGGATCGTGGATTATGATGTGAAAAGGGTGCGTACCGTTTTGGTGCAGCGTTCAGAAAATGTTACGGTGAAAAACGTCACCTTTAAGAATGCCGGTTTCTGGACAGTGCAATTGCTGTACAGCAAACAAATTACTGTTGATGGCATTGTGATTAAAAATAATGAAGACGGCAGCGGGCCGAGTACAGATGGGGTGGATATTGATTCTTCCACCTGGATATTGGTGCAAAACTGCGATATTGATTGTAATGATGATAACTTTTGTTTAAAAGCCGGTCGTGACTGGGATGGCCTGCGGGTGAATAAGCCCACAGCTTACGTTGTCATCCGCAAATGTGTGGCCAGGAAAGGGGCAGGGTTGGTAACGCTGGGTAGTGAAACCTCCGGCGGCATCCATCATATTTTGGCTACAGACCTGTATGCCAAACATACGGACAATGGCCTCCGTGTAAAATCTGCGTTTACCCGTGGCGGTATGGTGGAAGATATTTATTTTCAGAACTGTGTGCTGGATTCTGTAAGAAATGTATTCCAGTTTAATATGAACTGGTATCCTGCATACAGTTATTCAGCATTGCCGAAAGGCTATAGTTATGATTCCATTCCGGCGCACTGGAAGTCTATGCTGCAAAAAGTAACACCCGCGGAAAAAGGAATCCCATCTGCAAGAAATTTTTACATCAGCAATATCAAAGCCACGCATGCGGCTGTGGCCTTTGATGCGGTGGGCTATCAACAATCCACTTTAAAAAACTTTGTATTCAGCAACAGCATCGTTTCAGCAGCAGCATTGGGGTCGCTGGAGTATACGGAAGGATGGAAATACAATAATTTTGTATTGAGTGTGGACAAAGCGGCGCCACCTGCAAAAGTAAACGGGCAGGCTAATGAAGAAAGATTGAAATAAGCGGAAGAATTTCAGCAAATGAATATCTGGAAGAAGAAATAAAGAATATCTTTAAGGCCGCAGCAAGCAACCTTTTCTGTTATAAAAAAACCGGGTTAATACAACATATTATGGCACTACCTGCATCCAGCGCAACGATGGCAAATCCAAATGCAAAAAAGAATTATTTATTTCCATTTATACTGGTTACCAGTTTGTTTTTTTTCTGGGGGTTCGTTCACAACCTGGATCCGGTATTGATGCCTCATCTGAAAAAAACATTTCGACTGAATTATCTGCAAACTTCGCTTGTTGATACGAGTGTTTTTTTCGGCTATTTTTTTATGGCATTACCTGGAGGTTTTATTATAAGAAGATATGGTTTTAAAGCCGGTATTATTATAGGTCTGTTGTTATTTGCTATTGGCTGCTTTTTATTTGTTCCTGCGGCCAATACAGTAGTTTATCCATTTTTTTTAGTAGCACTTTTCATCGTTGCCTGTGGTTTGACATTATTGGAAACGGCAGCCAACCCTTATGCGACAATTTTGGGGGATCCTAAAACAGCCACACAAAGATTAAATTTTGCGCAGTCGTTTAACGGGCTGGCGGTAGTGGTTGCACCTTATATAGGCGGAAGGATGATTTTATCTGGTAAGGAATTTACTAAAGAACAAATGGATGCGATGCCGGCACATGATCTCGCTATGTATCTGCAATCCGAGGCAGACCGTGTAAAATTACCCTATACAATTTTAGGAGTTGCAATATTGCTTATTGCAATACTTTTCTTGCTTACCAAATTGCCGGAAAGTAAAGATGAAAGCAGTGGTTCCGCTGGCGGGTTCAGAAAAATATTACGCATTGTTCATTTAAGGGGAGCTGTAATCGCACAGTTTTTTTATGTTGGCGCCCAAGTTTGCGTAGCAAGTTATTTCATAAATGTAGTAAGACAGGCTGTTGGCATGGATGAAAAAACAGCAAAAGATTATTTAGGAATTGGTTATGGCTCTGCATTTGTAGCTGGCCGTTTCATCGGAACTTTCTTAATGAAATATGTTACACCGCAAAGGTTGTTGTCAGTGTTTGCATTCGTAAACATATTTTTGTCAGCATTTGTAATATTCTCTCATGGTATGGTGGTGGTAATTGCGTTGATTGCAATTGCATTCTTTATGTCAATTATGTTCCCCACTATATTTGCGTTGGGAATTAAGGATCTTAATCCTGTTAATACAAAAATGGGTTCCAGTTTAATTATTATGGCTATTGTTGGCGGTGCAATCTTGCCTGCCATATTAGGCAGGATAGCAGATGTTACCAATATTCAATATGGTTATGTTGTTCCATTACTTTGCTTTATCGTAGTGGCGTGGTATGGCTTAGCCGGGTATAAAATAAAAAATATTGACTAATACTGTAATCATGAAAAGATATTGCCTGGCACTCGATCTCGTTGACGATCCCGCTTTAATTGCAGAATATGAACACTGGCATAAAGCTGAAAATGCCTGGCCGGAGATCAAAAAAAGCATTGCTGATGCGGGTATTGCGCAAATGGAAATATACCGTACCGGCAACAGACTGTTCATGATAATGGAAACAACGGATCATTTTAGCTTTGCAGGAAAATCAGCAGCGGATGCCGCCAATGCCAAAGTGCAGGAATGGGAACAACTGATGTGGAAGTATCAATTGGCTTTGCCCTGGGCAAAGCCAGGCGAAAAATGGGTGCTGATGGATAAAATTTTTAACTTGCCGTAAAGTAAAAAACATGTTTTCTTTAAAAAATAAAACGGCTGTGGTAACCGGGGCGGGCAGCGGGATAGGAAAAGCCATTGCACAATTATTTGCACAGCAGGGCGCCCGCGTGCAGGTGGTTGACTTAAATGATAGCAACGCACAGCAATGTGTACACGAAATAACTGCAGCGGGCGGAAAAGCTGCTGCTTTTGCCTGTGATGTAAGCAGCCAGGGCGAAGTAAAGGATATGATCTCCGCCATTGGTTCCATTCAAATACTCGTGAATTGCGCCGGTATTGCGCATGTGGGCAAAGCGGATACCACTGCTGAAGAAGATTTTACACGGGTGTTTAATGTAAATGTAAAAGGTACTTATAACTGCCTGCATGAAACCATTCCTGTGATGAAATCTGCTGGTGGCGGGGTAATACTGAATGTTGCATCCATTGCCGCTCTTGTGGGCATACCCGATCGTTTTGCGTACAGTATGAGCAAAGGCGCAGTATTTGCAATGACCCTGAGTGTGGCAAAAGATTATCTGCAGGATGGAATACGCTGTAATTCCATTTCTCCGGCAAGAGTGCATACACCATTTGTAGATGGTTTTATTGCAAAAAATTATCCCGGTAAAGAAAAAGAAATGTTCGAGAAGTTATCGAAAAGCCAGCCCATTGGCAGAATGGGAACGGTGGAAGAGATTGCCCAACTGGCTTTATACCTTTGCAGTGATGCAGCCGGGTTCATTACAGGAAATGATTATCCCATTGATGGTGGGTTTATTAAATTGAATAATTAATACTGTTGTTTAGCGGTGCGGTGACTCACCCATTAGGGGGAGAGTCACCGCACCGGTTATCAACACAAAAATAACAATATGAAATTGATCCGTTACGGAGAACAGGGGAAAGAAAAACCCGGTGTACACATTGATGGAAGAAACTATGATGTAAGTGGTTTCATTCATGATTTTAATGAAGAGTTTTTTGGTAATGGCGGTTTGCCGCACCTGGCCTGGATGCTGCATCAGCATAAAGATATGCTGCGCCCCATACCCGATGGTATCCGGTTGGGAAGCCCTGTGGCACGGCCTTCAAAGATTGTATGCATAGGTTTAAACTATGCCAAACATGCCAAAGAAACCAATGCGCCAATTCCTAAAGAACCGATTATCTTTTTCAAATCCACTACCTCACTGCAAGGGGCGTACGATAATATTATCATTCCAAAAAAATCAATGAAAACAGATTGGGAAGTGGAACTGGCTTTTGTAATTGAAAAGAGGGCCAGTTATGTGGAGGTGGAAGATGCCATGGATTATGTGGCAGGTTATGCACTGCACAATGATGTCAGCGAAAGGGAATTTCAGCTGGAGCGTGGGGGTACATGGGATAAAGGGAAAGGTTGCGATACATTTGCACCCATCGGCCCCTGGCTGGTTACCAAAGATGAAATTACTGATCCGCATAACCTGCGGTTGTGGTTGAAGCTGAATGGCAAAATGATGCAGGATAGTAATACCGATGATTTGATTTTTAATATTCCTTATCTCGTTTCTTACATCAGCCAGTTTATGACTTTATTGCCGGGAGATATTGTATCAACCGGCACACCAGCAGGAGTGGGATTAGGATTTAATCCACCGGTATATTTAAAAGACGGCGATGTGGTGGAACTGGGTATTGATGGACTCGGCAGCAGTAAACAAATTTGCAGGGCGTATGAAAATAGATAGTCACCAGCATTTTTGGCAATATCACCCGGAACGGCACAGCTGGATTAATGATGAAATGGCTGTGATCCGGAAAGATTTTTTACCGGCACAGCTTCAGCCCGTTTTGCAAAAAAATGATATTGATGGATGTGTTGCAGTACAGGCGGATCAAACGGAGATGGAAACCGATTTTTTATTGCAACTGCAAAAAGAAACCGATTTCATTAAAGGAGTGGTGGGATGGGTTGATCTTCGTGCCGCAAATATCAAGGAACGGTTAGCCCATTATAAAACTTTTCCTGCTGTAAAAGGATTTCGACACGTGTTGCAGGCAGAAGCGCCGGAGTTTATGCTGCAACAAAATTTCCTGGGTGGCATTGCAGCGCTGAAAGAATTTGAATTTACTTATGATATCCTCATCTTTCCCCATCAACTGGCGGCGGCGGTAACACTGGTGCATCAATTTCCACAACAGCGGTTTGTTATAGATCATATTGCAAAACCATATATCAAAAAAGGATTGATAGGTGAATGGAAACAGGCTATGCGTGCTATCGCTCAATTTCCCAACGTGTATTGTAAAATAAGCGGCATGGTAACTGAAGCTGATTATAAAGAATGGAAACCTGGAGATTTTACGCCTTACCTTGATGTTGTTGTTGAAGCATTTGGCACTAACCGTATTATGTTTGGCAGCGACTGGCCGGTATGTCTTGCAGCGGCAACTTATACACAAATGCTCAAAATTGTAAAAGATTATTTTAAATCATACAGCGGGGCTGAGCAGGAAAAAGTATTTGGGCAAAACGCAGTTGATTTTTATAATTTGTAAACACGGATTGACTAAGTTTCACGGATCAAAACGAATTACACGAATTAACCAATACACGAATTAACCATTTAACTACTTAACCAATAAACTCATGAAAACCCTCATCTGCACAACGCCACATCAATTTGATTATGCTGATACACCGGTTCCCGTTGCCGGGCCGGGAGAAACTTTATTGAAAATAGAACGTATTGGTATATGTGGTACAGATTTGCATGCTTATGAAGGTACACAACCTTATTTTTCTTATCCGCGGATATTGGGTCATGAATTGGCAGCAACCATTGTAACCACTGATGCTGCTGGTTTTAGTACAGGCGACATTGTTACATTCATCCCTTATTTTAATTGCGGAACCTGTATTGCCTGCAGGAATGGAAAACCCAATTGCTGTACGGCCATCAAAGTATGCGGTGTTCATGTTGATGGCGGAATGCGGGAATATCTTATTGTGCCTTCTTATGCATTGGTGCATGGTGAAGGATTGAGCGTGGAGGAGCTGGCATTGGTGGAACCGTTGGCCATTGGTGCACATGGCATCCGCAGGGCAGTAGTAACGCAGGATGAATTTGTGCTGGTGATTGGCGCCGGCCCGATAGGTTTAGGTACCATGGAATTTGCACGCATAGCCGGAGCGAAAGTAATTGCAATGGATATTAATGATGCAAGGCTGGATTTCTGCCATACAAATTTAAAAGTACACGATACCATAAATCCTGCAACGGAAAATGCCACTGAAAAATTGCAGGCCATTACCAATGGCGATATGCCCACGGTCGTAATTGATGCTACCGGCAATTTAAAAGCCATCAACAATGCATTTCAATATATGGGCCATGGCGGCAGGTATGTGTTGATTGGTTTACAAAAAGCAGATATTAGTTTCAGCCATCCTGAATTTCATAAACGTGAAGCCACACTCATGAGCAGCCGCAATGCCACCCGGCAGGATTTTGAACACGTGATCGCTTCTATGAAAAATAGATTGGTGAATCCCGCTAACTATATCACCCATCGCGTTCATTTCGATGAAGTGAAAAGCAATTTTGAATCCTGGCTTAACCCTGCAACAGGTGTTATCAAGGCGATGGTTTCTTTCTAAAACATTTCAGATAATCGGAATTTCCGCCCACTTAATCAATTCCCGTTGATAATGGTGTTATAAAAAATGAATTTAGTGATGAATTCATTCTACACCTAATCTTATCACAACATGAAAAAGTGGTACCTCCTGCTGCTGCCCGCATGTTTACTGCTTTCACTGCCGGCTTCATCACAACAAAACGGAAAAACTGATGCGTTCGCCAAAGCAAACAATGCTGTTAATAAGGTGAACAATATACTGGCTGTATTTCAGCCTTATCTTTTAAAGGCAAGACAATTATTTTATGATGCCAAACAACTGGGTAACGATGTAAAGCAATCGTCCAAAACGGCTTTTGGTAAAAATGGCAATAACACCAATAATAACGGCTATACTAATAATACTGGGTATACTGATAATAATAACAACAACAATAATAATAACGGCGGCTATAATAACAGCCAGTATAATTCAGGTAACTCCGGCAACTCAGGCAACAGTAATGCTGGTAATAGTAATTCTAATAACAACCAGGGTGGCAATACGCAGGATAATGGCGGGTATACCAATTCATACAACAACAATCAAAGCAATAACCAGTCGAACAACCAGAATAATAACGGGTATAACAACAGCCAGTACAATAACCAAAATAACAACGGGTATCAAAATAATGGCGGGTACAACCAGGGCCCGCAGAATTACCTTACCGGCCAAACATTACCGGTAAACAATCCTGCAACCATAAACAATGACGGTACGGGTAACTGGGGCAACCAGAATAATGGTTTGTATGGTAATTATCTTGATGTACTTACAGGTACTGTGATGGGAGCAGGCGAAGCAGAAGCCAGCCCAAAAAATGTTGATGTGATATTTGTTGCTGCCAACCAAAGCTATCAATTATGGACACCCAACTATGCCCGCAATGAAGTAGCCGCTGAATATACCAGCCGCAGCACACATGAAACGGCCATGCGCTGGACAGATGCCAATGAAACAGAAATTGCAGAAACAAAAATTACGCTCGGTCAATTCGACCAGATACAAAATAACAGCCAGATATTAAATGCGGTGCGTAATGCACAGGATTATGCATCCGGTATTACAGAATTAGACAAGCTGGACGGCAAAGTATTTGCAGTTAAAGCTGAGCTGGAGGACAGGACTGTTTACGGGCTTATAGCTGTAGTGAGGCAAGTAGGTACTGATGGCAGCAGCGGCTATCTTAAAATAAAAATCAAAGCGCAGGGATTGTCTGGTGCCCAGAACGGCCAGATCAATGCAGGTGCTTATCTCCGCCAATAAATATTCTTCTTATTTAATTTCAAATTAATAGTTATGCAGAAATTAATGATTCGTTTATGCATAGCAGTTGCTATACTGCTGATAGTGGTGCAAAGCCATGCACAAATTAATAAAATGAACCGGCCGGTGCAAAATCAAACTTCGATAAAAAATATGACGCAGCCGGTAAACAATAACCCACCGGCCGGAACTGCAACAGACAAGATGAAAGACAATAACCGTATACAACAACTGATGGGAAGGCCTATGCCCAAAAAAATACAATTCTTTTCCAAAGCAAGGGAGCTGAACCTCCGTTCAGAAAGAACATTATCTAATTCCATTGCAGGAAAAGTGTATTCAGCCGGCATGTCGAAACCGGCCGCTTCCACTGCGCTGTCTATGCCTCCCAAAAATACCGGCAGCAGCAATGTATCCAGCCAGATGACCAAGGGCTACATGTACGAAGAAATGACCACACTGGGTGTAAACACCAGGAAATATGCAGACGGGCATAAAGCGTCTTTTGTTTTAACCACGCAAACCAACGGATGGACGGTAAATCCTTCTTATGTGATCAAAGGCAATACACCATCGAATGATAATAGTGATCCATCATGGAACTGCACTACGACAGTAGAAACTGTAAATGCACAAAGCACATCGTTTATGAATGCCAGCAAGAACGAACAGGGCCAGCATTTATATCCTGGTGCTATTTATTCTTATGATGATTATGCGGCCGGCACGTTCCGGGTAATTGAAAATAATTTGAACCCAATGCAAATTTATACGAGTACGAGCGTGGGGAATAATAGTTTTACAGTCGATAATCCAACAGGCTCCTCAATTCACCAGGCAATTTCAAATATTGTTCGGCAATTCAGCCCGCAACAGGGTGGTGCTGCTATTTTACAACAAACTTTGTATTCAGACAACCAGTCAGACATGGCCATTGCCATTTCTGCCGGGGGCGCTTATGATGGTTACAGTGGCGCCGATAATTTCAATCATAACCAGTTAGAGCACCATATTTACATTACGCTGGATGCGATGAAATCTTTATATACCATCAGTGCCCAACGGCCGGCCAATGGATATTTTATCAATGGGCAAATACCTGCAGCCAATTCTGCATTGGTAATGGTACAGGATGTAACCTATGGCGCAAGGCTGCTGGCCAACATAGATATCACCATCACTTCCAAAACTGATATGAACAAGTTTCAGTTTGCGTATAACGCCATTGCCGCAAATGGATTTGTAAATGTAGATGCACTAACACATGATGCCAGTATTACTTACAAGATCAATGCTTATATGGTAGGTGTGCCGGCAAGTACAGGGATCATCACCACACTGCAGAATTTTGAACAGCAGCTCAATAATATTTTCTCGCAAAGTAATTATACCAATGCTGTACCCATACAATATGCATTAACAGATATGGATGGGAATTACCTGGGTGTGGAAAGTATGACCGATAAATTTCCGGTAAGAAATTGTACGCCGGCGAATGAATATTTTATGCTCCAGTCAGCATACATCAAAACTGTAACAGGAAGCGATAATAAAAATGGAGACTCATTTTTGGAATATATGCTGAATGGATCCAACAGTATGATTGCATTTGTTGCTGAACAGGATGGCGATGAATATAAATCAGGCAGCAGCCATACTGTAAAATTCACAAATTTTGTAGATGTAACGCCACAAGATCATCCACACGGGTTTACACTGGATGATTTTAATAACGGTGGTTCTGTTACGCTCAGGCTCAGCTATGGTGTTGTAGCATTCCGAACCGGTGATGATTGGGATGTTGGTTCAACACAACTTACCCTCAATTTCACTAGTCAGAAAGGGACCCAGCTAACAAAAGTCGTCAATTGGAGCAATGCTTTCCGGATAACATCTGGTAACGGGCATCCTGACCCTGCTGATAAGACCATTTATTTTGATGCAAACTTCCAGGGACTATAATGATTTACCATTTCAAAATGTTAAGCGGTGTGGTTGTCCTGTGCTTTTCATTGCATGCAAAAGCACAGGACTATCCGTCATGCCTTGACACGGAAGCAAAGAAAGTGGCTGCCATGCATCAGCAAAACTCCTGCGAGGGCAGCGATAAACTGTTACGCATTGACCAATACCGGTACCACGATACGCTGTTGTATCAATTGGTATTTGAACGTTCCCGTCCCTGCCCGGATTATGTCAGCAGTACTGTTTATTACGATGCTGGTTGTGCAGTAAAGATCAGGATTACAGATGGCGGTATTAAGTACCGGCGCCAGGTAGTGCCCATGTATGTGGATACAAGGCAAATACAATTTATCAAAACCAACCAGCCTAAACAAATTACTACCGTAAACCCGTACCCTGGAAGTGGATCATTAAATAACTTATCTGCCAGAGGGCAGGCGTTGCAACAATTTTACCTGGGCATGAATGTAGAGCAGGGCTGGATAGCAGGAAGCCACGTAGACTGGGAGACGGGTGTGGCGGATCACCCAGATGCAACTGCAGGCAATCATACCCATTGCAGTGCATTTGTAGCGGCGGCCTGCAAAAAAACGGGCATCTATATTTTACGTCCGCCGCAACATGGGCAATTATTATTGGCCAATGCACAGTACGACTGGCTGCAAACCAGTGAGGCTGCAAAAAGCGGCTGGAAAGAAATTACAAACAATAACCGCAATGCATTATATGAACAGGTACAGCAATTGGCTAATGCGGGTAATGTGATTGTGGCTGTTTGTAAAAATCCGGATGCCACTAAACCCGGCCACGCAGCGTTGGTAATGCCTAAAATAATTACTGCAGATAAGATCAGCGACGCCGGGCCCATAGTTATTATGGCGGGCAAACATAATTTCAATTATATCTCACTCAAAAACGGGTTCAAAAGCCATTTGGATAACTGGCCGGAAAATGTAATTCGCTTTTTTGTAAATCAAAATGCCCCTTCACTTTGAATTGTGTTTTTGTGAAAGCCGGTGACTGGAAAGTGGGTTGTCAAATTGTTGTTAAATACCTTTTTGTAATGCAGGCCATTTCCCCTTACTTTTGAATCATGCGTTTGGGTATCGTTTTATTCTTTTTGATGATAATGTTCCGGGTGTGTGCACAGGACAAAACCACAAGGCTTGCCGTGTATTCAACGCAGGATGGATTAAGCAATGGCCAGGTCAATTGTGTACTGAACGATTCCAGGGGTTATTTATGGGTGGGTACTGCTGAAGGATTAAACCGTTTTGATGGAAGACAATTCAGGAGTTTTTATGCAGACAGAACCGATCCGAATTCACTCAGCGGAAATTTTATCCTTGACCTGCTGGAAGTGAAGCCGGGTGAATTATTCATTGCCACCAATAACGGGCTTGCTGTGCTGAATACTTTTACCAATACTTTTCTGCCCATACATTTTAATGATACCCTTTTGCAAAGAGGGCATGGAATGGTCATCAGTAATTTATTTAAAGATCAGCACCATCACATCTGGATCAATTACAACGGAAAAATTGCAGTGTTTGATGAATCGTATCATTTTTTATATAACCTTACAGACCAGGCCTGGGCCGCAGCATTGCAGGGAATAAAAATATATTACGAATCATGTATCACAGACGGCAAGGGAAGGGTATGGGCAGCAACAGATAATATGGGTGTTTGTATTATTAATGAAGAAAAACATCTGGTGGAATATTATGGGAATAATCCGGCACATTATCCCTTTATGTCAAAGGGAGCAGTACGCAGTATGCTGCTGGATGAAGCGCATGGAAAATTTTATTATGGCTTATGGGGAAAGGGTTTGCAGGTATATGATTTTACTGCGCAAAAAACAAGGATGCAGCATTTCAATCTTTCACTCAGTACCGATGCAGGATGCATCAACGCTATTACATTATTGAAAAATGGAAGACTGCTTTGTGCAGGAGGTAAAGCTGTATACACAGTGGATACTTCCAGCCTGGATTACCAGGTTATAAATCAAACCAATGGTAAACAGGTAATGCCGGATTATTATACCAGCGGCACTGCATATACTGATCATATTGGTAATTGCTGGATAGGAACATTTTCTTTTGGCCTGCTGGAAATTCCGGCTACAGCACCCGTATTACAATATTTGTCATTACCTGCCAGCAATATGCTGCAGGGTTATTATCCCAACTGTACAGACGCAATACAAAAAGGGAATGTTGTGTACATGGCGTATAACCTGGATGGTGTAATGGAATGTGATATTAAGAAAGGTACGGTTATGCAGCATCATATTGCATCACCCGGAGGCAATCGTGTTGATGCATTTCGTTTATGCCGTATAGATAGTAACAATTTCTGGATCGGCACCGGCCTGGGTATTTACACCTTTAATATGCAGGATAAGAAAGTTTCAGTACCTGCTGAATTGCCAGATTTTGTGAAGAAACTGGATATAAGTGCAATGGCGAATGACCAGGCCGGTAATCAATGGATTGCCACAACAGATCCCAATGCCATTTCTTATTACGACAGACAATCGCATGAGTTTCATTACTACAGGGATTATATCGTAAACGGTGTTTCCTGTTTTAATAAAGACTACAAAATCACCGCAATTAAAACTGATGCTGATGGCAATGTGTGGATGACATCGGATGTAAAAGGCGGTTTTTTATGTTATCACAGCAGCACAAAGCAATGGGAAGCATTTCCATATAGAGGTTCAGCGAATTATGTGTTGTTTAATGGGAATGGTGTAGCTGATTTTGTTTCAGATACAGGGCATATCATTTGGCTCGCATTTTATCCCGGAACCGGTTTGGTAAAGTATAACTATGCAACAGACAAAATTGAATATATTGATCATAAAAATGGTTTGTTGTCCGATAATATCAGTTCTATCGAAAAAGACCAGAGGGGAAACCTGATGCTGTTAAACTCCAGCGGCATCAACTATTATGATAAAACAAACAGGGATATTCAAACGCATATTTTTACCAATGCCGAAAGAAACTGGAGCAGGTTATATTACCAATTTTACAGCGGAAAAACTGATGAAATATTATATCCTGTGAGTGATAAAATAATGTTTACCACGAATGATTTTCCAAAGGTGGACACCGGAAAAATAGTTGTTGATATTGAAGACGTGGTTTCATTGCAGCAGGCAGATATTAACTATACACCTGGTGGTGTACTGGAATTAAATCATAGTGAAAGTAGTTTTAGCCTGTCACTGGCAGCATCAAGCTTAGAAGATGAAGCCCTGATAAGTTTTGCTTACATGCTGCAGGGTTTTGATAAAGGATGGACAATAACAGATAATGCACGGTCGATAGCGTATAAAAATTTGTCGCCCGGTGCTTATCATTTTATGGCGAAGGCTAAAAAACATAATGGTGATTGGGGTACGGTGAATGAAAGTCTTATGGTGGTAATCAAGCCCGAGTTTTGGGAAACCTGGTGGTTCTGGCTGTTGTGCAGCGTTGTTACTATTGGGTTGGTGTTCTGGTTAATTCAAAACAGGATCAGGAGTATTAAATACCGGGCAGAGCTGAAACAAAAAATCGTGGCAACAGAAATGGCGGCACTGCAGGCACAAATGAATCCGCACTTTATTTTTAATTGTTTAAATGCAATTGATAACCTGATTCAAACCAACCAGGGAGAAAAAGCTACCACTTACCTGGCCCGGTTTGCCCGCCTGATTCGTTCCGTATTGGATGGTACCAAACAAAATGTGATACCTTTTCAAAGGGATTTTGAAATGCTGCAGTTGTACCTGCAGATGGAACAATTCCGCAGTAATGATAAATTTACATACTTATTGCAGGCTGATGATGAACTGATGCACAGCGATTTTAAAATACCTGCAATGGTCATTCAACCGTTTGTTGAAAATGCCATCATACATGGTTTGCTGAACAAACAGGAAGGAGAAAGGAAATTAAAAATTACTGCAAAGCTTGAGTATGACAATATAGTGTACACGATAATTGATAATGGAGTGGGCAGGGAAAAAGCGATGGAGATCAAACTGCTGAATAAGCCGGAACATCAGTCGGAAGGAATACGTATCAGCAGGGAAAGATTGCAGTTGTTCAATAAAACAGAGGAGCATAATATTGAGATCACAGACCTGCAGGAACACGGCCAGCCATCCGGTACACAAGTAATGGTGCGCATAATATGCAGTGAATCTTAAAAAGGGAACAGGAAATGTTGAAAACAATTTTAATTGATGATGAACAGGGGAATATCAGTTCGCTGCAACTGAAACTGGGTAAATATTGCCCCGAAGCAGAGATTGTGGCCACCTGCGATACCGCAGAAAAAGGAATAGTTGCAATTGAATCTTTACAGCCTGATCTCGTTTTTCTTGATATTGAAATGCCGGTGATGAATGGCTTTGTGATGCTGCAACAATTAGAGTATAAAAATTTTGCGCTGGTATTTGTTACTGCTTATGATCATTATGCCATTAAAGCTATTCGTTTTAGTGCTTTAGACTACCTGGTAAAGCCGGTTGAAATTGATGACCTCAAAGCTGCAGTACAAAGGGCCGGGGATAAAAAAAGGCAACATCAGGCTGCCAAGCAAATGGAGTTGTTGCTGGAAAACATTACACCCTTCCGCAGCAATTTTAACCGTTTGGCATTACCCGCAGCAGAAGGTATTAAATTCATTAAAACAAGTGATATCATTTACCTTGAGGCCAGTGTGAACTATACCCATATTTTTATGAATGGCGGAAAAAAATATACCCTCAGCCGTACATTAAAGGATGTGGAAGATGTACTTGACACCGCAACGTTTGTACGCATTCATAATTCAACAGTCGTTAATAAAAACTTTGTTGAATCGTATATTCGTGGTGAAGGCGGACAGGTAGTGATGAACAACGGAACAGTGCTGGATGTTTCTAAAAGAAAAAAGCCCCTGTTCTTAAAAGCTATGGGCGAATAAATCTAAAATCCTAAATCTTACATCCTATATCCAAATTCCAAATTCCCAACGCCTAATCCTTCTTCCTGACCCAGGGCATCAAAAAACTCAACGGTACACCAATGGCTGCAACCAGTATCAATGCAGCTTTAGCAGCTTTTTTGAAATCGAATGGCGCCACTTTGATATGAGTGAACGGAAGTACAAGATAACGCATGGTTGCCCATATGAAAATGCCGTAGCAAAAGCCCATCAGCAGGGGATAAACCAGTACTTGCTTCATATACCGGTAAATGATATAGAAAAATAGTGTAAAACTCACCGCTATGCAATAATGAATGCAAAGCCCCAGCAGGCCAATAAAAAATCCGCCAGCAGCCGCATTGTCTCCAATTAATCCTTTAGCAATAAAATACAAAATGTTCTGTGGCGGAACAGGAGTGGCCGCACTGAACCAGGCATCTATACAAGCGCCGGTAATATCCAATGTGCCCACAATAAGTCCTGCAATAATGATTTTGGCAAAGGGAAATTTAGTTGTGTACTGCATAACAGTTCGTTTTATGGTATAATATTTCAGGCGATAACGGCTGTGTGTGCAGTCAAAATAAATATAACCATTCCAATTCCTGTACTTTAATTGATGAATGGCTGTTTTACCGCAACCGCACCGCTTTTTGCCGGATGCACAGTACGAAAAGACTACATAATTTTTTTTCTATTATTTAGTAAGCCTTCTCAGCTTGCTGAAAGGCAGTTGATCATTTAGTGTAAAATCAAAGCGCCGGTTTTTTAATTTTTTTTTAATTCTCTTTTAATCCGGTTAGTATTTATGCCTGCCAATTTTACCAAAAATTGGGGCATGAAACCTACTATCAATAATATTCTTGCTGCTACTGATTTTTCCACCACCAGCAACAACGTAATCGATACTGCAATTGAAATCTGTAAACAGCATGATGCTGTTCTGCATCTTATTCATGTAGCAGAAAGCAGGTATATTTTAAGCGATGATAAATCAGGCACACTGGTTTCGGCAATCGTTAAAGATATTAACCAGGAGGCAAGGGACAGGCTTAATGAAATTTATGAAGCCATTTTGAGAACGCATGGTATTGCAGTACAGGTACACATGCCGGAAGGGATACCTTTTGATGAGATTTGTAAAGCCGCCTGCGAAATGCCTATTGACCTGGTGGTGATTGGAAAATCGGGAACGGCAGGTATTAAAAGCCATTATCCGGGAAGCACCGCTTATAACGTAACCAAATATTCGGTGAAACCGGTGCTTACCATACCGGCAGATTTTTCCGGTGCCGTGTTCAAAAATATTTTTATTCCCCTGCGGCCGGGGCAGGATATAAAGGAAAAATTTACATTGCTGCAACCTATATTCAATAACACTGTAGATACCATTCAGGTTGGCATTTTTTCTTTAGTAAAAGATGAAGGCAAACAGGAGGAGGTGGTGGATGAACATACAGATCTTTTTGCAACGCTGAAAGAAAAGAATATTTGCTGCAGAACAACTTTTTACCAGGCTAAAAACATTGCGGCAAAAGTGATTGAGGTAAGTGCTTCATTGCAGCCGGATCTTATCGTCATACACTCCGCATTGGAATATAAGTGGATGCAATTCTGTTTGTCTGCTTTTGCACGCCAGCTGGTTCATCAGTCACCAGTTCCTGTACTAACCTTCCGGAGCAGTATAAACGCAGAGGAGAAATCAAAAAGGGCAGTAACTTCGTTTATCCGCGGGGCCGGAGTGGTTCAGGAAAATCCGGTTGCTGCCGTAATGCCCGGGGGTAATTAACTGCATACTGGTGAAGAAAAAAGGCAGCCTGTTGGCTGCCCTTGCTACGAATCGAATTAAAACAACCCTCAAATAGCAAATGAGAATAAAAGTATCTTCTTTACTACTGTGTTGCCAGGCAAAACAGGTCTTGTGATTTCAGTGATAATGATTCGTGAGTTAAAGTACCGGCGTTTAAATTAAAGGATGGTTAAAGGCACATTAAATGTTTAGATAACATTGCATATCTGGCTATAAAAAAAATAAATATTAATGGGTATCTTTAAATGCCCGCATCAGTTTCAGATAAAACGATCAGGTTATGGAAGAAATTAAGATATTGCTGGTGGAAGATGAAAAAAAAATTGCAGACACACTTGCAAAAGGCCTTAGTGAATTGAACTATCATGTAGAAACTGCTTATGATGGAACTATCGGCCTCAGGTTATTTGAAAACAAACGGTTCAACCTGGTCATAACAGATATTAACCTGCCGGGAATAAACGGGTACACTTTGTGTAAAACGATCCGGAAATATAATGAGCATATTCCCATCCTCATGCTCACTTCATTTAGCGCAACGGACGACAAAATTGAGGGCTTTAATTCCGGGGCTGATGATTATCTTGTAAAACCATTTGAGTTCAGGGAACTGATTGTAAGGGTAAGGGCTTTGCTGAAACGTTCTGTAACACAACAACTGCCTACAGGCAACATCTTAAAAGTTGCCGACCTGGAACTGAATGTTGACAGTAAGGAAGTAACAAGGGCAGGCGTGGAAATTACGCTGAGTGCAAAAGAGTTTATGTTGCTTGAATATTTGATGCGCAACCGTAACAGGGTATTATCACGGGCAGATATTGTAGAGAAAGTGTGGGACCTTGATTTTGATACCCGTACCAATATCATTGATGTATACATTAATTTTTTAAGAAAAAAAGTAGATAAAGATTTTGAGCCTAAATTAATTCACACACATGCTGGAATGGGCTACATGATAAAAGAGAAATAAATGAGCATTAAATATAAAATTGCTTTATTGTTTGCATTACTGGTTACAGCCGTTTTTGCGTTCAGCAGTTTTTCCATATATTTTTTCAGCTCTATAGAACGGCAAAAGCTCTTTAACACCAGGTTGAAAAACAGGGCACTCAGTACTGCGGCAGTGTACACCACAATAAAAGATTCCGATTTTTCTATTCTGAAAAAAATGGACCAGGCCGCAGTGGCTTCGCTGTATAATAAAAGCATATCCATTATTGGCAATAATTATACTGATATTTATTCATTCTCAGATAAAGCAGGAGATTCCTTATCCCTGCCGGCCAACATTATTGACAAAACCAAAGATAACGACGAATATTACTTCACGTATAATCACAAAAGTGCATTTGCGGCTTATCATGCAGACGATAACAATCGTTTTATTATTGCTGTTGCAGCAACAGATGTAGACGGATCAGAATACCTGCAGCAATTGAAAGAAATATTGCTGATTGTTTTAGTGATGGCTGTGGTATTGTCGTTTTTCGGCGGTATCATTTTTGCAAAAAGCCTGGTGCGCCCGATAAAAAAAATAATGGGTGAAGTAAACCTGATTACCACAAATAATTTTTCACAACGCATCAAGATCAAAAAATCGAAAGACGAACTGGCACAACTTGCAGTAACTTTTAACAGCTTTATCGACCGGTTGCAGGAATCTTTCGACACACAGCGCCGCTTTATTTCAAATGCATCGCATGAACTGTCAACCCCGCTCACATCCATTTCCAGCCAATTGGAAGTGGCCAGGCAAAATACAAGGAGTGCAGAAGAATACCGCGAAGTGCTGGACAGTGTGTACGAAGATATCAGGGAACTGCATTTACTGACACACAGCCTGCTGGATATTGCTAAAACAGGATCGCACGGCAGTATTGATTTAAACGAAGTGCGGTTAGATGAAATTTTATACAAAGTAGTTACCGATGTGCAAAAACAAAACCCCGGTTTTAAAGCCATACTGGGTTTGGAAAATTTTCCTGATGATGAAAAATTATTTACTGTATTTGGTAATGCCAACCTGCTGTACATTGCATTGAAAAATGTAATTGAAAACGGATGCAAATATTCTGATAATGGCGAATCTTACATTACTGTAGTGTTTGATGAAAAAAAGATTGATGTTAAAGTATCCAACAAAGGCGATGTAATTGCAGAAGCAGATATACAAAATATTTTTCAGCCATTCTTCAGGTGCGATACGGTGCACAGCAAACGGGGTTTTGGCCTTGGCCTTACCTTAACAAAACGGATTTTATTTCTGCATAAGGGCGCTATTACAGTGGAATCTGCGCCTGATAAAAATACGGTATTTATTATCTCACTTCCCAATGCGTTTTCTAAAAATTAATGCATTGATTTTTAACCACGGTTTAATCATTCTTTAATTACTGCAGGCTAATTTAGTAATATGCTGAAGGCGTATAACCTTTACTATTATTGATTCAGTAAAACAATTGGCAATGCTATTATTTTCAGAAAATGCTGTAACAGAAGAGCAGGAATTAAGTAAGAAAAAAATGATTGTTTTTGGTATGGATAATACCTTGTTAAAAGGGAATTTTATTTTAACCTGTGCCGATAAATTTGTGTTTGACCAGGAACTGGTACGGCTTAAAAAAACAATTAAAGATCCGTTGGTATTATTGAAAGCCATTGCAAAATTATTTTCCGGTTTAACTAAAGAACAGCTGTTGTTACTAATTGCTCAAATGGAACTGGCAGACGGTGCCCGGGAAATGATAAAACAATTACGGCAGCATGGTTATATCACGGGTATCATCACCAACAGTTACCAGTTTGCCGCCGATTACCTGAAGCAATTATTAAATCTTGATTTTGCTATAGGTAACAGGCTGGAATTTGAAAGCGGTGTGGCAACCGGTGCAGTTACCGTGCCCGCTTATTTTTTTTACCACCAGGTACAACTGTGCAACCATGGCTTTTGTAAAACCAATGCACTCATTTATGCAGCCCAAAATTATGGCGTTCCGTGGCATAATACTATTGCAGTGGGTGCAACAGAAAAAAATCATTGTATCATCAGCGAGGCAGGTTATGGAATAGCATACCGGCCCAGGAACCCCGGTTTAGGTTTAGCTGCCGATGAGGTGATTGATACATTAAGTTTTGATTCGCTGCCGGCGCTTGCCCATTTACTTTAATTATTACCAGCAAAAAATTTTTATTAAAACCATTCAGCAAAAGTGTAAAACAAGTATTATTATTTGATTTGGATACTATATGAAATTGTAATTCATTCATTATGCAGAAATTGTTTAATAAAATATTAGTGCCGGTTGATTTTTCCGCAAGTGCTGCAGATGCAACTGACAAGGCATTCGAGATTGCCAAAAAATATGATTGCAGCATCCATTTTTTAAATGTGGTTATCATTTCGCCGTTTGCCGCCATACCTGTTGCCGGCCCTGCGGCTTTTATGCCTTCAGATTTTCCTGGATATACCGCAGGAAGAAAACAAAAATTAGAGGAATTGTGCAGCCGTATTATTTCGCTTTCAGAAAATAAAATTCATGCCGGCTATAATATTATTTGCGGCACGTGGAACCAGGGTATTATTGATTTTGTGAACGATAATGAAATAGACCTGGTTTTAATTGGGCAGAAAGTAAGTATGCTCCGCAAAAGAAGCATGATCTTAAACCCTGACCTTATTGCAGAAAAAACAAATATCCCCGTGATCACCGTTCCGTCCAACAGGAGATTGACACGATTGTATTCCATCGTAATTCCCATCACTGATTTTTTACCCGTGCGGAAATTAATGTATGGTGTATACATGGCATTGAATTTTGAAGCCACTATCAAATTACTGGGTATAGCCAATGAAAGCACAAAAGATAAAGTACAGTATTATCTTTTTAAAGCAAAAAAACTGATCCTTGATAATTGTGAAGTGCGTGTGGAATGTGAAACGGTGATTAGTGAAAATGTTGCTGATGCCGTTAATCATTTTGCTATACATGAATCTGCAGACCTTGTGATTGTTAACCCCGGAACACAAACCCGCATGCCCGGTTTGCTGTCCTCGCTTTTTGGCAACATTTTACAAAAGTACACCGTGCCACCGGTGCTGACGGTGAGCCCGGTTTAATTTTTTAACTAAACATCAATTTGAAAATATGAAAAGAATGTTACTGAGTACGGCAATAGTCCTGACTGTTGTTTTCGCAAAATCCCAAACTATTGAAGATGCAAAAAAAGATTTGTACTATGAAAGATACCAGTCTGCAAAAGAAATACTGCAAACCATTACTCAAAAAAATGACCAGGCACCTGATGCCTGGTACTGGTTGGGTGAAGTGTATTTGAAACAGCACGATGTGCAGATGGCCAACGAGGTATTGAGTGATGCTATGGAAAAACTTACTGCACAGCAAATTTCAAAAAAGAAAAATCCTTTGGTTTTTATTGGCATGGCGCACGCACTGTTAGACTCGGGTTTGAAAGATAAAGCCAGGAGCATGATGACAGAAGTTTTAGAAGAGAGCAAATATAAAGACCCTGATGCATTGATTGCTGCTGCTAAAGCGAATATAGAAAGCAAGAATGGTGATTTGCAATGGGCTTTGGAACTGCTGGGTAAAGCGGAAAAGAAAAGCAGGAAGAACGCTGAACTCTATCTTGAATATGGTGAGGCTTACCGCAAACTGATTGATGGTGCAAATGCCATTGCCAATTATGAAAAAGCGTTGAAAATTGATCCTTCGTATGCGGAGCCGTTATACAAAGAAGGTTTGATTTATAAAACACAAAACAATACAGAAGTTTACCTGGAAAAATTTACCAGGGCTTATGCTGCAGATAGTGCTTATACCCCCGCTTTATATGAATTGTACGGATATTATTTTTTCAGGGATCCTGCAAAAGCCGGCCAGTTTTTACAGGCTTATATCCGCCATTCAGATCCAGATCCATCTCACGCATACATGATCACCGACCTGCAATACATGGCAAAAAATTACAGGGGTGTGATTGATGGTGCCAAACAAATTTTAACAGAGGAAAAAACCAATGCCTTACCAAGATTGTACAAGTTGATTGCCTACAGTTATGCGGCATTAAAAGATTCTGTTACCGCATTGAATTATATGACCACCTATTTTGAAAAGCAGGATACTGCCGGTTATCTTGCCAAAGATTATGAGCTGATGGCCATTTTGGAAGAACAGCAGGGCCATGATAAAGGCAATGCCATAACATGGTATAAAAAAGCCCTTGCGGCGAATAAAAACAGGGACGACCGTTTGAGTTATATGACTACATTGGCACAATTGCAGCAGGATCTTGGCAATCATGAACGTGAAGCCGTATGGAGAGGACATATCTTCAAAACTAAAGAAACACCATCTAACCTGGATATTTATAACTGGGGTGTTGCATTGTACGGTGCAAAAGAATATGAACTGGCCGACAGTGTGTTTGCTTTATACCAGGATAAATATCCTGACCAGATTTATGGCTACTTATGGAGGGCAAGGGTAAATGCACTGATCGATACGTCTATGGAAAAAGGACTTGCCGTGCCGCATTACCTGAAAGTTATTGAGATTGCATCGAAAGACACCGTTAAGAACAGGTCGCTGTTATTGCGGGCCTATCAATACCTTGGCGCTTATGAGGCCACGATAACGAAAAACTATGTTTCTTCATTAAATTATTATGACAAAATACTGGCACTTGATCCCGGTGATAACTCTGCAGATAAAAATGCGAAATTGCTGACACAGTGGATTGCAGAAGGGAAAGGGGCAACCAATTAGCTATAAAATAATGAACAGCAAAGGTGTTTGATTACTGAAAAACTGCCATTAAAGATATCATTTCTTTTGATGGCAGTTTTATGTATATTGTACCGGTTTACACTTTTTTGAAAGCATAATTTTTTTTATATGAGCAAAGTATTAGAAATGAAAATGCCTTCTGATCTGAGCAAAGTAAACACGAACAACCTCAGTGAATTTCTTTGGTGGAATGCACACCTGGGAGTGGGGCCGGAAAAATTACTGGCCGCAATTGAAAAGGTGGGTAACTCGGTGGATAAAATCAGGGAGTATATCCAGTCACTTAAAATAAAAAATAAATAACGCTGATGGATACCCGTTCAGCGCTTAGCCAGTTTTTCAATGGTTAAACCCTGTACCAGTATACTGAACAAAACACAGGCATAAGTTGCCACCAGTAAAATATTTCTCGCTTCACTATCCGGTAATGATAAAACCAGTGCCACGGAAAGCCCGCCTCTCAGGCCGCCCCAAACAATCAGCCTGCTTTCTTTTTTGTTCAGGTCAATTTTTTTAGGTGCAATAAGCCCCGGTACATACACCACAATTAACCTGGATAACAATACTACGATAACAGATACCACTCCCAGTATCAGGTATTGTGTTTTGAAATCAATTACCACTAACACCAGCGCAATCACAATAAATAAAATCGCATTGAGAATAATGTCCACCAGTTCCCAAAACTTGTGAACGTATTCCTGTGTACGGTCGCTCATCGCCAGTTCCTGTTTATAATTGCCCACTAATAAACCCATCACTACAACTGCCAACGCACCGGAAAGATGAAAGAAGAGGCAGAAGCTGTATCCCGCCATTACAAAAGCAATGGTAAGCAATACTTCTGTTTCATAATGATCAATTGACTTTAAAAGTTTGTGCAATGAAAATCCAAATACCAAACCAGCAGCAACACCACCGGCGGCTTCCTGCAAAAAAAGTGTACCAAAGTGTGCGTAATTAACTGTGGTGCTTCCTGTTTCAAGCGTTTCCAGCAAAGCTAAAAAAACCACCACGCCAATGCCATCATTAAATAAAGATTCCCCAACTATGATGGATTCAATTTTTTTCGGCACATTGGCCTTGGTTAAAATACCCAATACGGCAATCGGGTCTGTTGGAGATATTAATGCACCAAAAAGCAAACAATAAATAAATTCAATTTCTATTTGCAGAAGATGACATGCAAGATGAATCAGTGCGGCTATGATGATTGTTGAAACCAAAACACCGCCTACTGCAAAAAGTGTTATTTGTTTGATGTATTTTTTAATGTCATTCCAATGTGTATGCAGTGAGCCTGCAAAAAGCAAATACCCAAGCATGATCTCCAAAATGAATTTGCTGATATTCGCCTGCTTAACAATTACCTTTAAATCATCGTATGGCCGGGGAAACCAGAACCTGCTGGTGAAAATGACCAGTGATACTACTGTTGATAAAAAAAACAAACCAATAACAAACGGCATTTTAATATACCGGTGATTGATATAGGCGAAACATGCAGAGATACAAATTATAACCGTTAATATTAAATAGCTGCTCAAGGTTTAATGCTTTATAAGTTCGATATTAGTTAACGCAAGCCGTTGCTTCAAAAAATTTTTAAACTTCAGCTCATCATTTTTGTTCAGGTTGTTAGCGGATTGGTAAAGGATCACCGTAATGGTACTGGTGCTGTCATTGCTGTAATAAAATTGATTATTGGCCACACTCAGCGATTGAATATCCGGTAAAAAAACTTTGGTTTCTTTCAAAAGCTCTTTAGTGTCGAAAGTGTTTTTCGCAATTTCCGCTTTCAATGCTGCAATTTTTTGATCTTTCTCATCAACAATAACATCTTTGTCTTTAATCTCATTCAGGATACTGTTTCTCAATAACTGTATCCGGTCAGCACTGTCCTGTTTAATAATTAAGCGGGTACCGGTAATATTGCTGGCCACTAATTTCTGGTTCAGGCTTTCCACTTCACTTTTTGAAAAATGTCTTGACAGGAATGCCAGTTCAATGGTTTTGGGGTCGCCGCTGTAATCTGTTTTTTTATACACAACTGTATTTCCTTTTGCGGTGAATTCATCATCAATGAATTTATTTACAGCCTGCCGGTACTGCTGTTCCTTAAACAACCGGTAAGCAAAAAAAACGCTGGGTACAAGCATTAATACCACAAGAATACTGATGCCATACCGAACCTGTTTTTGGTGTTTCTTATCTACTTCCTGTATGGCAGGATATTTTAAAAATTTTACAATGCTGTATGTAGCAATGCATATAAAAACACAATTGATGCAATACAGGAATATTGCTCCAAAAAAGAATTTAAAGTTACCAGTGGCAAGTCCATAGCCTGCAGTGCATAATGGCGGCATCAATGCTGTTGCAATGGCAACACCCGGTACGGGATTACCTTTTTCCACCCTGGTTACTGCAATTACTCCCACAAGCCCGCCAAAAAAAGCAATAAAGATGTCGTAAATATTGGGAGATGTTCTCGCCAGTAATTCAGACTGTACTTCTTTAAACGGGCTCAGGTAAAAATAAATACCTGATACCAGCAAACTGGTTGCCGTTGCAATGAACAGGTTACGGAGTGAGCGTTTTAAAAGATCAAAATCATAAATGCCTAAAGCAAAACCCGATGCCACAATCGGCCCCATTAATGGAGAGATCAGCATGGCGCCGATGATCACTGCGGTTGAATTTACATTCAATCCAACGGAGGCAATGAGTATGGCACAGGCTAATATCCAGAGGTTAGCCCCGGTGAAAGAAATATTATTCTTAATATTCTCCAGTGTTTTATTCCTGTCATCTTCTCCATTGTGAAGATTGAAAAGCGTATTAAGTAATGATTGCATGAAATTTTATTTTGAGCAAAATTGCATTCCTATAGCAAAAATGCGGCAGAGGTGAAGGTAGTAATTTTGCTTCTTATTGAAGAAAATCAGTTGCTGCTCCAGTGTTGCTTATCAAACCAGGAATATTATTGACTTTATGTGCTCAATAGTCAATCATTTCACCGGTTGTTCATGCAAATAATAAATTTATTGATGTCGGGTAATATTAGTTTGTGGTAAATAGTGATTGATGCCTTCCAAAACTCCTGAAGCCATTGGATGTTTGGTGAAGTAGATGGATTTGTTTTTTTTCAGTACTTCCAGTTCATTGCTGTAATTGGCAACTACAATGGCTTTTGATTTTCCGCTGAGCATATCTTTATCATTGCCACTGTTACCTGCCGTAATAAAATGTTCAAGCGGCATCTTCCATTTATAACTCAGGTACCGCACTGCACTTCCTTTGCTGGCACGAAAGGGGAGTACATCCAGGTATTTATTTTCTGTAAGCATCACGCGTGCCCTTAATTTTCGGTCGTCAAGAAATTTATACAGGTCTGCCAGGTCGTCTTCAGTAAAATCTTCCTGTACATAATAACTTAATTTAAACTGCCATTGTGCATCATCTTCCTGTAAACTAATGCCGGGAAATTTGGATAACTCTGTCATCAGCTCATCACGTTTCCATTGGTAATCGATGTGGTTTTCCCAGCCTTTATCGGCAATGAATTTATTGGTATAATAAATTTCAGACCCGGCTGAACAAATCAAAATATCAGGTTTGGGCAGATCGTATTGTGTAAATGCCGCTTCAGTGATCTCCCTGTTTCTGCCGCTGGCCACACCAAACACCACTTCATCAGCATGTGCATTGATCCATTGTGTAAATTCTTTTAAGCCCCTGGTATTGTTGCCGTCCACCAAAGTGTCATCAAGATCGGAAATGATGAACAGTTTTGCATTGGATAATTTTTTACCGAATGCCATCTTGTTTACAAAGTTCAGTTCCTTATTATCTTTTTGTTTAAACAACTCATCTATCAGTTGCACATACTTGTTGGCGAATGATGTCCATGAATATAACTGGTTAGTGGCAATAACGCCATTGCCGGAATATTTTTCCCATAATGCCTGGTCAGCAATAATTTTTTTAATCGCATCTGCAATAGCAGCAGGGTTTTCAACATCAGTTAAAATGCCGTTTTCGCATTGCTGTAAAATCTCTTTTGGCCCGCCTGTTGGTGAGGCAATAACGGGTAAACCGCATGCTGAAGCTTCAACCAGTGTTAACCCAAAGTTCTCACCGGGTGTGGCATTTACAAACACCCCTTTCTTTCGTGCTGCGATCCTGTAAATTTCTGGTACATCAAGTTTCGGGTCATTCTTTTTGGGGATGGCCATTTTACCATACAGGTCATATTTATCCATCAGCAGCAACAGGTTCGTCAAAATGTCTTTTTCTTCATCAGGCATTTGGCTGATGTCTTTTCTTACGCCGGCGAATATGGCAAGATTGGCCATTGCCTGCAATTCTTTATCCTGGCCAAATGCCTGTATAATGGTTTCGAAATTTTTTCTTTTGTCTGCCCGGCCAATGGAAAGTATTAAAGGTTTTGCCGGGTTGAATAAGAAGCGGTCAATATCGGAATTCACGCGGTATAATGCCTGTTCCTGTTCAATAGGCATTTTGAAGGAAGGCATATCCTGCCTGTAAAAAGGATAATATACTTCAGGGTTTACACCGGGAGGAATTACTTTAAATCTTCCTGATTGTACATTCTGGTATAAAGCGTATTGCGTATTGATGATATTTTGTGTGCTTACCACAATGATATCTGCGGTAAGCAGCAAGCTTTCTTCAACGGCTATACGCTGTTTCATGTTGAAGCGCTCTTCAATTTTTTCAGGCGAAAGTCCTTCCTGCAATAATACGTTTTGCTTATTTCTTCCCAGCGAGTGGCCGGTGGCTATAAAGGGGATACCAAAAATTTCACTGATCTGGCCGGCAAGATAATTACCATCTGCATAGTGCCCGTGCACCACATCAGGAAAATCTGCTTCGTCATCAATGAAGCGGATCGTTTTATCAATAAACTCATCTAAATGATCCCATAAAGTTTCCTTTGGCCGGTATGCACTGCCACCACAAACCATCCTTATGATCCGTGCTTTATCATTGACCACTTCAATTTCTTTATCGTAAGCATTGGATACACGTTTGTCGTTGATCCTTCTTGTAAAAAGATCCACTTTTCTAACGCCGGGATGTTTGGATAAACTGTCTAATAATTCCAGTACATACTTTACCTGCCCCCCTGTATCCCTGTCTCTTCCAATTTCAGGTTCAGTAAATCTTATTAATCCATGGGGGCTGAATAACTGTATGTAATATCCACTCATCTTCGCACATTTACATTTGCTTAACAATAGTTAAAATTACTCAATACGGCTTAAATAGGCTACTTTTATTGCTTAAAAAACGATTAAAAGTATAGCGAATTTATGTACTCAGGATCTGGCTTTAGCGACTGGGAAATTGGAGATATTACAGTCATTATTCACAATGGCGTTTATCATTTGTTTCACCTGATCATTCCCAATCACGACTATATTGCGCATGCAGTTTCTGATGATGGTATTTCCTGGAAAAGAGTGAATAATGCATTGTTTGTTGGCCACCCCGGTGAATGGGATGATGATATGTTGTGGACCATGCATGTGGTTGAAGTGGAAGAAAAGTTTGAAATGTATTACACCGGTTTGCAGCGTAAAGACAGGGGCATTATTTCCCGTATTGGTTTTGCAGAATCAACTAACCTGATCGACTGGACGAAAAATAAAAAAAATATTTTCCCTATTGAACCCCGTGGTGTGTATTATGAAACGCATCAAACAAATCCCCGGACCTGGCTCAGCTTTCGTGACCCATTCCGTTTTGACTATAAAAATGATGTGTACCTGCTTGTTGCCACACGCACCCTTACCGGGCCGGTTTCAAGAAGGGGTTGTGTGGGGTTGGTAAAAATTACCAACGACAGCTATGATCTTTTACCTCCTTTGCTGCATCCCGGTGTTTACGATGATGTTGAATGCCCGTGCATTTTCGAGATCAACGGGTGGTATTATCTTTTAGGATCAATACGGGAAGATATACAGGTGCGGTATTGGTTTGCCAATGATTTTTTTGGAGCCTACCAGTCTTTTAGTGCAGATGTTTTGCTGCCCCGCGGTAATTATGCAGCACGCACTGCACAGGATGGTGAGCATTTGTTGCTGTACAACTTTTTTTATGCGTATGGAAAGATTGATGCCCTTCGTGTATTGCCACCACCAAAAGAATTGGTGACCGATAAAGATGGAAAACTGCATCTTAAAAGTTATTACCGGTGGAAGATGATGACAGTGAAAACGATTCATCAGCAGGATTTTCACCAGTTAAGTTGTTTGCTCAATAACCCGACTGCTTCATTTTCCGTAAGTGAACAGGAGTGGACCTGCAAATCAAAAAGCGGTTATGAAATATTTGCTTTTGAAAAACCGGCTGCCAATTTTATATGGGAAGGTTTTATTGCCGTTGAAGGAATGGGAAAATTTGGATTGGTGAGTGATATGGATGATAATGCCAGCGGCTATTTTATTTCTTTCGATTTATCTAACGGCATAGCAGACATCAGGTCGTGGGGGTTTAATGATAAAGATACCCGCCAGAATTTTGTTTTTAATGATATTCAATCAGGCCTGTTTTCAGTGGCGAAAACGGGCGGTATTTTTTTCCGCTTAATCCGTTATGGCAACTATATAGAACTTTCTATTGACGGTTATGTGCAGCTTACATTGATGGATTATACTTTTTCCGGCAGGAACATTGGTATCTACGCCTGTTCATCAGCAGTGTCGCTGCAAAACGCTGTTTTAAATACCCTGCCGATGCACAAGGAAGAATATGCAAGCCAGGAAGAAACGAACTAGATCATTCAGCAAATTATCCATTAATGCCCTTGATTGGTACAGGAAAAATAAAATCTTCAAGTACGTTTCTATGTGCTTTGGAAACATGGTCCTTAAATGAATTCATACTCCTGTGCATGGCGGCTGCATATGTATTGCCTAATTGATGCAGTATCTTTTCAATCAGTGTCAATTCGTGTTTAATTACCTGTTCTCTTTCAGTTTTGTCTTCAGGTAAATGCTGCTCCAGTTCTGTAATATTGGAAGCAAATACCTTATCAGCCGCATGATAAAAGCCAGACAGCAGGGGATTGCAGGAATAGGTTTTGATATGTACAAATTTGATGATCTCCTTTTTCTCCGATTTGTCGAGGTGTTTTTCGTTGTTTAGTGCAAGCAGGGTAATATAAGCGGGAAATTTTAATAAGGCGCTTTTTTCATCTTCTTTGAGTTCTTCAAATGTTTTCATAACCTGTTAATATTTTATTTTTTAAAAAAGACATGTTGAAGTACAATTGTATGTGCTGTTTTGTGCAGCTATTCAGAGAGATAGTAAGAGGCAATAAAGTTACAACCTGGCTTTGCTTACTCTTTTCCCGTGAGCTTGTTTTAATGGTATTTTAATTGTTCCTTAATCCGTTCGTGGTGGAATAGAAAATACCTTTGGCTTTATCGCTCAGTCAATGAAGAAACTATTTAACAATATCCTTATACCGGTTAATTTTTCAGCACCTTTTCATGAGGTAATTAACAAAGCGGTTGATATCGCCAAACTTTATCAATGTGAAATTTATTTACTGCATGTAAATGCAGCGCCTTTTTTTTCATCCAAAAACATTACTGCAGCAAATAATTCTGGTGAACAAAATGTTCCTGGTCATGTTGAACCAGGAATTGAACCTAATCATTTTTCCAAATACATCATGGAGTTGACAGGAGAAACCATACCTGTGAAAAATGTTTTTTTAACCGGAGCGTGGCATAAAGCTATTGATGACTGTATCATTCAAAATAAAATTGATTTGGTATTAATTGGTGCAAACGCTTTTATTGGAGGAAAGCGGAAATTAAACCTGAACCCGGATAAGATTGCCGCAGCAGCAAATATTCCTGTTGTTATTGTACCGGAAGACAGGAAGTTAGTGGGTTTACATTCTATTGTGATACCGGTTACAGATTTTTTACCTGTCAGAAAGTTGATCTATGCTGTTTATCTTGCAAAAGAATATCACAGCACCATTATTTTATTGGGTATAATGAACGGAATAACAGAAGATAAAGTGAGGTATTACGTTAAAAGATCGCAGGAACTGATTTTGGATATGGATGATTTTGCAATTGAGACAGTATTTGTGAATGGCGAAAATGTGGCAAAGGAAGTATATGATTTTGCCATACAGAAATTTGTTGACCTTGTTATATTGAATCCCGGAGCGCAAACGATGATGCCGGGTTTATTTTCTTCACTGCGTGGAAACAGGATTCAAAAATATTCTATTCCGCCGGTATTGGCAGTAAACACCCTTCCCGGCTTTTATGAAATGGTTTGAACAGAGCATAATAAAAATGAGATTACCATAAAGTAATCTCTTGAGTTTTTGTGACCGCGTCAGGATTCAAACGGGAAACCTCCCCGACCTTTAGTCGGGGAGCGCTATTCAGTTGAGTTACGTTTAATAAGCTCCTCAATTTTGACCCTGTTTTTCCAAGCCTTTAATTGCCTTTCCCGTTGCATAGCTTGTAGTTTATCATTGAAGATTTCAGTGTACACAATTTTCCAATCATTTGCTTTGCTGGTGAAACCGGTATGGTTAGCAAGATGTTTTTGTAATCTGTGCTGAGCACTCTCACCAGTAAAGCCGATATAATAGCGATTAATTTGTTCAGAAAATAAAATATAGACGGTAAACATCATTTAATAAAAAAGAGATTACCATAAAGTAATCTCTTGAGTTTTTGTGACCGCGTCAGGATTCAAACGGGAAACCTCCCCGACCTTTAGTCGGGGTGCGCTATTCAGTTGAGCCACATTCAAAAGATCATAATAAAAAAGAGATTACGATGAAGTAATCTCTTGAGTTTTTGTGACCGCGTCAGGATTCAAACCTGAAACCTTCTGATCCGTAGTCAGATGCTCTATTCAGTTGAGCTACGCAGCCATTCGTTAATTGGCTAAGTTATTTTCTGAAACCTCCCCGACCTTTAGTCGGGGTGCGCTATTCAGTTCAGCTACGCAGCCAATCCATTTTAATAATATCCGGCATTGGTTTTTCAACGTCGTAATTATTTCGGGCTGCAAATATAGCCCAATATTTTTTCCCTGCCAAACTTAAATGCCGGAAAGAAAACTGTCGTGAATATAATCCACCACCTTTACAAGGTTTTGGGTTTCTTCATAGGTTTTTAACTGCCGGTCTGCGCCTGTGCCTGCCTCAATCATCTTGTGCACATGATTGATGGCGTGGCGGCTTCCGAGGTGGGGAATGACATCATCTACAAAATCCAGTAGCTCATACAACAACACCCTGGTATTCACTTCTGATTCTTTACCAAAATCAATCAGGCTGCTGTCGATACCATAACGGCTGGCCCGCCATTTATTTTCATTCAGCAATGCCCGTGAATACATCATAAAATTCAGGTTCTGCATACGCAGTTTGTACAATTTGGCGCAAATAGCCTGGAACAGGGCTGCAATAGAAATCGTTTCATGCACCGTCATCGGAATATCGCAAATACGGAATTCCACTGTGTTAAAGAAAGGATGTACCCGGAGGTCCCACCAAATTTTTTTAGCGTTGTCGATACAATTGGTTTTGATGAGCAGCTTTACATAGTTATCGTAGGCTTCAATACTTTCAAAAAAATCGGGAATACCTGTACGGGGAAACTTATCAAATACTTTTGTGCGGAAGGATTTGTACCCGGTAAGCCTTCCTTCCCAGAATGGAGAATTGGTACTGAGCGCATAAATATGCGGCAGAAAGTAACGGGCACTGTTGGCAATATGAATGGCCATTTCGCGGCTTTCCATACCCACATGCACATGCAGCCCGAAGATGAGGTTGCTTCGTGCAGCTTCCTGCAGTTCATTTACAATTTCATCATAGCGGGCATGTTCGGTTATCAGCTGGCTTTCCCAATGGCTGAACGGGTGTGTGCCGGATGCACCCACCCAAAGCCCCAGTTCACCGGCAATATTGCTGATGGTTTTCCGCAATGTACTTACGTCCACAAAGGCTTCATCCACATCGGTGCAGATATCTGTACCCACTTCCACCACGGCCTGGTGCATTTCTGCTTTAACCTTATCCTTAATTACTTTTTGCCCCTCCTGAACTATTTTTTGCTGATGGCTTTTCAATTCCCTTGTTTCAGGGTCAATCACCATATATTCTTCTTCAACCCCCAGCGTAAAATGCTTGTATGAAAGATTTGCCATGTAATGATGTTATTGCGTTTGAAAATTATTTTATTTGAAAAAAATCGTCCATAGGAAACTGAAAGCCTTTTAGCACTGTTGAATGGATCATTTCGCCTGCCTCATACAATACCGGACGTTCAAAACGCTCCGTTGCTTCATTCAGCAGGTACACATAAATTTGTTTGTACTCAGGATAAACCACCCAATATTCCAATACACCATTTTCTTCGTACAGATCAAACTTGTATTTGGTTTCTGTTTTGGTGTTGCCGGGACTTAATATTTCGACAACCAGTTCAGGGGCACCATCTACACATCTGTCATCTCTTAATTTTTCTTCATCACAAACCACGATAATGTCAGGCTGAACTACGGTCTGAATTTCATCATCCCTTAATTTTCTTTTTCTAAAAGGTTTGCCTTTTAGTTTTACGTCAACCGGGGCAGCAAGTCCAAGACAAGGCTTATCTTTTAGAAATTGATGGAACGATAACAGGATTTTGAGCGATATTCTCTGGTGTGTAAAACCAGGTGCAGGGCTCATTTTAAAAATCCTGCCCCTGATCAGTTCTATCCGTTCTTTAAAATGCCAGGTAAGGTAATCGGCATAAGTAAAACCATACGGACTCTGTGGTTCTTCAACCAACTGTTCACTCAGGTCTTCGTTCTGTATGGTCAAATAATTTTTTTCCAATCAGATCAATGGTTTTTTGGCTGCGCTGCGGCTGATGTATTCGCCCCAGCTCAGGTTGTCAGCATTATCTTTATGTTCCATTGCTTTTTCTATGGCATAATTGGCAGCGGTTTCCACCACCCAGTCAAAATTGGCCTGGCCTACACTGGCTACATCTGCATCAGGAGCGGGGTTGCAAAAATCAATAGCATAGGGTACACCATCCCGTAAGGCCAGTTCAACGGTGTTAAAATCGTAGCCCAGGTAATTGCAGATGCGCAGCACGATATCTTCCATCAGTTTGTATCTTTCTGGTGAAGGAGAGAAGTTGGCCACGTAACGCAGGTGATGCGGATTGCGTGGCTCATAAGGCATGATACGTACATGCTTACGGCCAATACAATAACAGCGGTAATATTCATCAAATTTAATTTCTTCCTGCAGTAACATTACCAACTGGCCCGTTTCTGCATGCTTTTCAAAAAATTCTTCCATACTGTTGAGCTGGTACACATTTTTCCATCCACCGCCGGCAAAAGGTTTCATGTAGGCAGGAAAACCAATATAATTAAAGATGCCTTCCCAATCCAGCGGATAAGCCAGGTTACTGAATGATTCATCGGAAGTGTCATCCGGCAAGTCTTTACTGGGCAGTATAACGGTTTTGGGTACAGGCACTCCAATTTTTGTGGCCAGGCAATTGTTGAAGAACTTTTCATCGGCACTCCACCAAAAGGGATTATTGATCACTGTGGTGCCGCACAACGCTGCGTTTTTCAGGAACGCCCTGTAAAACGGAACATCCTGGCTGATCCTGTCGAAGATCACTGCATATCCGCTGGACTCGCCCTGCATCACTTTGTCTATCCGTACCGGTTCGGCAACAATGCCGTCAATATTTTTACTGTTTACCCTTTCAATAAAAGCCATGGGGAAACTCCTTTCTTTTCCGAAGAGCATACCTATTTTCTTCATAACAGTTGATTTTTATGATTGAATGAATGTTGCCGCTGTATTCAAGCGTAATCAAATATATTTTTTCATGCCCAATAAAACAAAAAATGTTTCAATTTATCATTCCTGTACTTTGGATGTGCTTACAGCAAAGCCATTTGGTGTACTTTTCTTAATTTTGAAACTATGGATAAACAACAAGCAACTACTGTGGTGGTGGAACATCATGTACTCAAATCGGCGTTGCTGAAAAGGGATGTAAAGATTGATACTTACTTTCCACCCTATATTACAGATACTGCTTTAATGAGTTTATTGCTGGTGAATGACGGGCAGGACCTGGTTACCATGCAGTTTGAAAATATTTTGCAGGAATTGTATGATGCTGACGCTATTGCCCCGTTACTCTGTGTGGGCATTCATTGTTCCACCGACAGGAAGAATGAATACGGTACGGCAAAAATTCTTGACTATAAAGGGAGAGGGGCAAAAGCTGCCCTCTACACAAAATTTGTTTTTGAAGAACTGTTGCCATTTATACGTATAACATTTCATGCACCTACTTTCCTGGAAAAATCTTATGCCGGTTTTTCACTGGGAGGGCTAAGCGCACTCGATATTGTTTGGAACAACCCGCAGGAGTTTTATAAGGTGGGTGTATTCAGCGGCTCTTTATGGTGGCGGGATAAAGACCAGGACGATGCGGATTTTAATGAAGATACTGACCGCATTATGCACCGGCAGATCAGGGAAGGGAACTATGCGCCCTGGCTGCGTTTCTTTTTTGAAGTGGGTACACAGGATGAAACAGCAGACAGAAATAATAATGGCGTTATTGATTCTATTGATGATGCATTGAGCCTGATTGGTGACCTCGTGGATAAAGGATATAACCGCGACACTGAAATCAAATATCTTGAACTGGAAGATGGTAAACACGATGTGCCCACCTGGGCAAAAGCTTTTCCTGATTTCTTAAAATGGGGCTGGGGCATTGAGGAAAGTGTCAACAGGGAAGTGGAAGAGTAAAATTATCTTAAATAAGCAGCGTAATTAGTAATTAAAAGGGCCATCTCGCAGAGATGGCCCTTTTAATTACGTATAAATGGCTTGGATTAGAAAATATAACGCAAGCCTAACTGCATACTCCATGTGCTGGAGGTGGAGTTGTTGTTGATATAAGTTCTGTCAACCAAAACCTGTTTTGTTGCACCTGCGGGTAAATAAGTAGCCATTTGGAAATTGGCCACACCGGCACTTACTACTTTCAGCGGGTTGTTTACAATATAGAATTTCTTAACACCCCAGTCTTTGTTAAACAAGTTCAGTGCATTCAATACATCACAGGTAAACTGTAAAGTATTTTTTCTGCCACCGAAGTTGGTGAAGATATCCTGGGCAAATTTCATATCCACTCTGTGGTAGAATGGATAATTTACACCGTTTCTTTCAGATACCTGGCCCATGTGTTTAGATAAATATTTATCCTGTGCAATGTATTTGAAGAAGGCGTCTGATTGTTGCTGTGCCGTAAAGCCCGGGTTATTACCAGAGGCAGGAATGGCAACAAAATTGATTTCCGATGCATTTTTAGGAATATACATCAGGTCGGCAGAGTTGCCATCATTGTTGATATCGCCGTTGTACTGATAAGTATAGGAACCTTGTGCAGCACCTTCGTAATACATAGAAACGGTGGTTGCAAGATGCTTCAGGTATTCAAAACGGTAAGAAACACTACCCACGATCCTGTGCGGAACCGCAAAAGCAGAATATGCCAGTTCAGTCACGTTTTGAGTAGTTGAAGTTGCATTTGCAGACCATACTGATGTAGCCTGGCTTCCAGGGTTGGCCGTTACATCAAATGCTGCAGTATAAGTATAGGCCAGTGAACCGAAGAAATGTTTGCTGAACCCTTTTGTTACCTGTGTGGTGAAGCTGAATGATCCACCTTTCTTGGTATTGGTTAATACAATGGCATTACCACTTGAAGCATTCAGTTTTCTTGCTGCACTGCTGGTAAATGCCGGCCTGCTGGAAGAACCTAATGTTATTGTGGTATTAGGTATAGCCTGGTTGGCATTGAACATGTATACGGCATTGATATCTTTTGAATAGATAGCTTCTACTGTTAAGCCCCACCTGTTGCCTAATTGTTTATCAATAGCTAAATCTGTACGCCAGATCTGCGGAAACTTGAAGTTCTTGTCGATGATTGCATAAGCACCCGTTGGTACAACTGTACCACCGGTTGTTGGGAACTGTGATGCAGGCAAAGACGTATTGTAGAATGGATTGTAAGCATGCGGATCAGGGTTAAACAGGAAACCTGATAACTGGGCGCTTGATGTGATCAAAGTACCAAACTGGTATGGGCCACTTCCTGTTGGCATATTGGTTAAATATACAAATGGAATACGGCCGGTAAACAAACCTGTACCACCCCTGATGGTGAGTTTTTCATCGGGCACACTCCAGCGGAAACCTGCTCTTGGAGACCAGTAAATGGTGCTCTTAGGCCATGCACCTGTACTGTAGTTGGTAAGGTTGTTATTCTTGTCATACAAAGGCAGGTTGGCGATGGCCGTGTTACCTAAAGGTTGTTGCGGATAAACAGGCTTGTCAATCCTTAAGCCCATAGTCAGTTTCAGCCTGTCGGATACATTAATCTCATCCTGAACATAAGCGCCTAACTGGCCAATTTTCAATTCTGCAGAAATCACACCATCCTGGCCGGGAATTAATGAATAGGTGAGGGAGAATAATTTTGGCGCCCTGTTATTCATAAAATCGTCTAATGACCCATAAACATAATAACCCTGGCTGCCGGGCATAAATCCGTTACCTACTCTTTGGTACTCATAAGATGCACCTGCAGTTAAAGTATGTTTACCTGCATAGTACGAGAAGTTATCAGTTACTGTATATACATCGTTTACCACAACGTTGTAATTACCGTTAAATGGTTCGTTACCAAAACTCATGTAGTTGTTTTTACTGCCCGGTGTTAAACCAAGGATATCAACAAAGGGGAATTGCGCTCCCGGATGTTCTTTATCCGTATTGATCTTGGTAATGGTTGCTAATAACTGGTTAGAGAATTTACCACGGAAGTTGCTGTTCAACTCCAGGCTTCCGGAACGCACTTTGTCAATCTGGTTGTACACGGTGTTTCCGAATGCCATTGCGGTGGGTGAGAATTTAGGCCCATACACCACAATACTGCTCTGGCTGCTGGCACCATTGATGCCACCGCTCTGACTGGGTAAACTTGTGCTCGTATTGGAAAAGTCGCTGTACTTTAAAGTCAGTTTGTGCGACTTGCTGATGTTCCAGTCTATTTTACCTAAAATTTTATGGTTTTTAACCGGTACATTACTCTGGAAATTATCATAAGCACCAGCATCATAATTATATTTTGTCTTCAGGTAATCAGATAATTTTCTCAGAGAGTCAATGGGTACTGCGGAAATATTTCCGGTTCCGCTTCCGCCAGTTGGTGTGTAGTAGTTCAGTACAGCAGACCTTTCTTCATATTCACCATTTACAAAAAAGAATAATTTATTCTTGATAATGGGCCCGCCAACACTTCCACCATAAGTTTTGTTGTAAGAGTTTTGCAGGGCCGGTAATTTCACATCGGCCACATGTGTACCGATATAACTCTGGTTCCTGTAATAACCATAAACAGTTCCTTTAAATGTATTGGTACCACTTTTAGTTACTGCACTGATTCCGGCGCCGGTAAAGTTGGCCTGCCTAACATCGTAGGGAGCAAGGTTAACTGAAATTTCTTCAATGGCATCAAGCGAAATAGGGTTGCTGCCACCACCCGGTAATGGATCAGTTGATAAACCAAAGTTGTTATTCAGGTTGGCACCATCAATCTGCACATTATTATAACGGCCATCGCGGCCACCAAAGCTGTTACCATTAGATTGCGGTGTCAGCCTTGTAAAGTCTGTAATACTCCTGGAGATGGTGGGTAATGCCGCAATCATCCTTGAATTGATATTAGTGGAGGCACCCGTCTTATCTTTCTCCAGGTTTCTGCCGCGGGTTTGAGACACCACCACAATATTGGTCAGTTCTTTGGTATTATTCGCTAAAACAATGTTGAGGTAGTATGGTTCTCCCAAGGAAAGATTCACATCCTGTACCACCTGGGGTTTATGTCCTACATAATCCACTTCAATTACATAAGGCCCGCCAACCCTGAGGTTAGGGAGCGTATAAGTACCGCCTTTTTTTGTAATGGTCGTGTAAATGGAACCGGTGGGGGTATGAGTGGCTTTTACAGTAGCTCCTTCCAACGCATCACCCTTGTCAGATTTTACCGTTCCGGTAATGGTACTGGTAGTAACCTGGGCATTCACTGCAAAAGGAAAAACTAACAGTATCGTTAGCAAACGCACAATGTTTTTAATTCTCATAATAGTTTGTTTTTACGGTGGCAAAGAAACTAAATAATTGGCTAATTAGGCCAACTTTTATTAACAAATTCTTAGGCAGCAGGCAGGTACTTTTTGCTGCTTTCAGGCCTCTTAATTAATAATTTTTATTAAACCTGCAACCATATGGCCTGTGTTCCGGAAAAAATAAAATATTCCCGATTTCAAAATGCCCGGGCAACCCGCTTCATACTAAACCTCGTTACCTTTGCAGGAATAAATTATGTTTTATGTTAGACAGTATAGAAAGTGCCATTGAAGATATTAAGAATGGTAAACTGATCATTGTGGTGGATGATGAAGACAGGGAGAATGAAGGCGATTTTATTGGTGCCGCAGCGGCTGTTACGCCGGAAATGATCAATTTTATGAGTACCTATGGCCGCGGTTTGATCTGCACCCCGCTTACCGAAGAACGTTGTAATGCACTGCATTTACCGCCAATGGTGGTGGACAATACTTCCCTCCACGAAACTGCCTTTACCGTAAGTGTCGACCTTTTAGGGCATGGTTGCACCACCGGTATCTCTGCACATGACAGGGCCAAAACAGTGAAAGCATTGGTTGATCCTGAAACCAAACCGGATGATCTTGGCCGCCCCGGTCATATCTTTCCACTGAAAGCCAAAAAAGGTGGCGTGTTGAGAAGGGCAGGGCATACCGAAGCCACGATTGATATGGCGCAGCTGGCAGGCTTTTATCCCGCCGGTGTTTTGGTTGAAATTATGAATGAAGATGGTACCATGGCAAGGTTGCCCCAACTGATGGAGATCGCCAAAAAATTCAATATGAAACTCATTTCGATCAAAGACCTGATCGAATACCGTTTACAAAAAGAAACACTGATCACAGAAGAAGTCAATGTTCAAATGCCTACCAAATACGGCGCTTTTGAACTGGTGGCGTTCAAACAACTGAACACGGGAGAGATTCACATGGCGTTAAAAAAAGGCCATTGGGAAAAAGACGAACCCATCATGGTTCGGGTGCACAGCAGTTGCATGACAGGTGATATACTGGGGTCATTACGTTGTGATTGCGGTGATCAATTGCACCAGGCCATGAAGATGATTGAAAAAGAAGGTAAAGGGCTTATTCTTTACATGAACCAGGAAGGCCGCGGCATTGGCTTGCTGAATAAATTAAAAGCCTATAAACTGCAGGAGCAGGGCAGGGACACTGTTGAAGCTAACCTGGAACTGGGTTTTGGTATGGACGAAAGGGATTATGGCGTAGGTGCACAAATACTGCGGCATTTAGGAGTAAGTAAAATGCGCCTCATCAGCAATAATCCACGTAAACGTGCCGGCTTATTGGGCTATGGTTTGGAAATTGTGGATACCGTTCCTATTGAGATCAAATCAAACCCACACAACGAAAAATACCTGCAAACTAAAAAAGAAAAACTGGGGCATAATATCCTCAATGGATAATCAGTTGAAATCCGGAGCCGGATTGGTTTTGATTGCCGGAGGTTTCTCCTTACGCCTGGGCTGTTTGTCAAATTCTTTTTGATAAGAAAGGCGCACACCAGTGCGGTTTCTTTGGCCTAACGTTACGTCTACGCTGGTTCGGTTAAAACCAACAATACGCAGTTTTTTATCTTTGGTAAGAATGTATTCAATGGTGATATCCGGCGTAAGCAATACGTTGGTATTTCTTGCCTGTAAAATGTAAGGATTGTTGTAGTCAATGTTGCCGCCTAAAGCAACAATGAGCCTGCCGTCAAAATACTCTTTCTTAAAACCAAAGTTACCTGATGCGGCAAGGGCATTGATCAGATCCTTACTGGTAAGGTTGTAATTGGAGTTAAAAGATAAATACGGTGTAAGGGTAGGGTCTTTAAATACTTTTTGAAAGAAACGGGTCAACTGGTTGTTCAGGAAACCGGAAATAACCTGGCCAACGGTGCCATAAATAAATGAACGGGTGGAACCAGCAAGACCACCATTATCATCGCTGATGAATGAATTAAACAGCAGTAATGAAGCCACCTGACGGTTCATTTCATTTTCATCCTGCTTAAATTTCTTTAAACTTTCCAGCACAACGGGATCAGTATTTTTATCGTTTTCATTAATTTTCGGGATCACAAAATCAAAATCAATCTTAGGATTTTGCAGGGTATTGGTAAGGTGGGCAATGATATCAATGTCGGATTTTTGTGTAAGTTTACCCGAACTGCTCACCAGGCTGCTCATATCAACGTTTTTAGCACTGTATTTGGCATCAATATTAATGTTTGCAAGATAAGGGTTACCATTCCATACAAGGAATGATCCCTGGTTAATAGTGAAACCTCTTTTAATAAACGTTTGAAAATTGAATTTGTAATCGCCGCTTGTAATATCATAACGGCCATGTATATCCAGGTTCTCCCTGGTGCCCGCCTTAATATTTAATTTGCCGGTGCCATTTCCCCTGATAATATCTCCTGTCGTTTCATCCAGTATTACATCCACCTGGCAGGCCGGGTTGGCCGTAATATCCATATCCACAGAAATGTTTGTGCCCTGTTTGGTTTGAATATCTTCCATCTTTTTACCAAACTGAACAAAGTCAATATAGTCAATGGTGCTGTTTTCCCTGCTGGTTCCGGTGGGCAGAAAAATATGGCTGGAGTCCAGTATAGACGGCTCGCCGGATATTTTCAGTTTCATGTCAGATATGGGGCCGTTAAGGCTCATCCTTGCCCGCCCAATTACTTTGCCATAAAAATCTGAATTGTCTTTTTCCGTTGTATTCAGCAACAGCATTTTACCCGTTTCAAAGCGCATGTTATCAAACACCATGTCTTCAAACATGCCATCGAAGTATAGTTTGCCGCTTGCAGTGCCGGTGTTTTTATATGTATCCGTCAATTGTATGGTACCCAAATCCAGCTCACCGGGATTAAACAGGATCGTTTCATTGCCAAAGTTGTACGTGCATTGCGTGTAAATCACTTTTAGTGAACCACCGGTTACGGTTACACTACCTGAAAATTTTGGTTTGTCTCCCTGGCCACTGATCTTTAAATTACTCACTGCATCGCCCTGCATATTGGTGAATACACTGCCGAGATAATTGTCCAGCAGGCTGATGTCGAAATGTTCAGCGGCCAGGTTGATATCCATCTGTTTGGCAGTGGAATCTTTGTAATTGTAAGTGCCATCCACCTGGAATTTGTAATGGGGGTTGTCAGCACTGGCTTTCATGGTGATTAATCCCGTATTGGTATTCACATCGCCATGCAACGTGGTATTGCCGATTTCTTTATTGTCTACAGTAAGCTTTTCCGCCAATGCGTCATATTCCACCCTTGGCTTGCCAAAAGGGTCTTTAAGGGTAATCGTTCCTGTGAGTATGCCTTCAAGCCTTGGTTTTTTTACAAAGAAGGGTGCAAAATCATCAATGTTTACTTTTTTAAGTGTGGCAACAATATCCGTATTGTCCGTTCCATCTTCTGCGGGAACGGTTGATAAGGTGATCTCCTGGTTATCCTGTGTGAACTTTACTTCGCTGGCATCAATAAATGCTTTACGTATGGTCAGTTCGCCGTCTTTTTCCAGTTTCCATTTTTTATCATTCAGTATAAATGATGATGGCGAGAAATGAATGTTCACCCCATCTTTTAATGTTTGTACTGTTGCATTAAGGTCGGCCTGGCTTAAGGTTTTGCTGGCACTGGTTTTTAAATGTAATGTTGATACATCATTTTTAGATTGAACAGACAATTCTGCGCCCGGAAAATGCAGGCTGTCGTTTAAGATAACATCGCCTGTAGTGATCTTTGTGTCAAGCACATTATCGTTACCTTTCCCTTCAAGGTGAAGTGAGTTGAATATTTTTTTATCATACTCAAATTGCGGCACATCTGCAGTAATATTCATTTCATTGGTGGCCAGGTTCAGGTTGCCGCTGAAAGTACTGTTGTTAAAACCCTTCAGTCTTTTATCAATTAACTGTACATATTCATCTACTTCTTTGGTATTGATAAGAAAACTGAAATCCTGGTTGCTGAGTTTGGCAGATGGTTTTTCAATGTATGCCGGATAATACCGGTTAAGAAAGAACTTAAACGCATCTGGCAACTCCAGTATTTTGAAGTTGCCTGTTATACTGCCATTCATTTCATTGGATTGTACGGAAAGATATTTTTTATCATTCAATACGTACGATCGCAGGGTCAATGAATCGAAAGATAACCGCGTATTGTTGTGCAGCAAAGTGGCATGATTCACTGTCGCTCTGCCTAAGAATTTATCAATATCATTTCCGGTAAAGTTGAGAGCAAAGTGGCCATCAAGTGCAAAATCATCCAAAGTATAACCAAGCGCTTTAAAATTAGATTTTTTCAGGTCTGCATTAAAATCAAAAATGGCTTCTTTACCGGCAAGGCTTACCGTACCATCAAAATTGTCGATCTTTAAATTAGGATCATCTACAGCACCATGCCCGGTAAACACCTGCTGCTGAAATGTTCCATCAAGCGTAATGTTACTGTAACTATAGCCTGAAAAATCCAGGCGGTGAACATTGCCTTTGAACGAAGCATTCAGGTCTTTCAGTGTAAAGCCGGCACCCACAACATTTCCATCGAGCGCTACTTTGCCCAGCGATTTATTGTCAACAAATGCACCCAGGTTAAATCCGCCCGATGAAATTTTACCGGAATAAGTGGGTGGTTTATTATCGGGCAGTTTCATGTTAATGTCTGCAATAACATTGCCCAAACCGGTGGTGATAAAACCATACGTTACAAAGTCATTGATAAAACCAGTGAAATTGCCTTTAAAAGTAATGTTGCCTAAACGCGGCAGCTGTGGCTGCGTAATATTTTTCAATGGCGGAATGATGGCCACAATATCATTGTAATTAGTGACCAGCATATTCGATTTAAAATCGATAAAGGTATTCTTCAGGTTCGGTAAACCCCGCAACGCAATATCGCCATCAATGGTGGTTGCGCCGCTTTTTATTAAAATGTTTTTGGCTATAAGGTTATCAATTGGCCCCTTTGCAGTACCCTTGATTTCGAAAGAACGGCTCCAGGGTTTAAGCTCCGGTGCAAAATAAGCAATATCATCGCTGTGTACATGGCTGTTGTCAAACTTGCCTTCCAGCGTTACACTGTGAATGAAATCGCCCATGCTTTCGTTGAAGCCTTCATAACTCATGGAATAATAATTGCCCAGCCTGCTTTTGGCAGTTTCCAGATCAAGGTGATTGAATTCCATTTTTTCCGGTGTGAATTTCATGGCTGCTTCAATCTTCTTTACTTCAAAACCACATTTTTCCCGTGTGGAAAGATTGATATTGGCGCTTAAAGTATCATGATAAAAAAGCACATTCTTCAGGTTGCCATTGATATGGCCAAACAATAAATGCTGCCCGTCGAATTTATCAGTATAAGGTGCACGGTCGGTTTCTTTGTCATTTTGAAAACTGCTGTTGGATAATTCAATATTGCCAACGCTGCACAACCATCCGCCGGGGTTCCATTGATAAGGTGAAGGTGGTTTAATGGTTACACTGGTTTCAGCAACAGAATTCGTTTCTGGTCTTTTGCCGGTATAATCATTCTGTGCAAACGCGGCTCCGTCAATCCTGATATTTTTTATAGAGGCAATTTTTTTGGGGATGCTTATGCTGTCAATATCTGCCTTAAAACTTTTGATGGATATCAGCATGTCTTTACCCACCCATCCATCAATTTGTTTGAAACGGATGTTTTCCAGTTCAACTTTTTTACAGTCCAGCGCCACATTGTTGCTGTTGCCAGACTTTGATGTATCGGGAGAGGAAAAATAATTCACGAGGAATTGATAGTTCCATACTGAATCGGACCGGTTAAGATTGACCACAGCATCTTTTAACCCAACATACTGAAGTGTGATTTTGTCTTTAATAAAAAACCAATCAGTGATATTGACTTTTGCAGCGCCGGCATATAACAGCGTGTCTTTTTTAAGGTCTTCCACCATAACCCCTTCAATCAGCATTTTGTTGAACAGCGAAAAATCAACATGCTTCACTTCCACTTTCGTGTGCAGGTTTTCTGAAAGCACAGCAGTTACTTTTCTTACCAAAAAATTTTGTACCGGTGTGTAATTGATGGTAAACCAGAATAGAAGAAGGAAACTGAAGAGGGAAAGAAAAAAAACGATCTTGTGTTTGGATTGATGATAAACCCAGGCCCATGTACCGGCCCAGGCAAACAGCAACAGCCAGAACAGCCATCTGCTGTATCCATAAACAAAGAAACACAGCACCCCGAGCGATAACCAGAACAGGAGCGTAAGACTGATCCATTTTAATATGTTAAGGCTTTTACGCAGGGTATTATACTATTATTACAAAAATAATGTTTCGCCTGTTACAGGCAAATTCGATACCAAACTTTACATTTTATTTAGGTTGAGTTTAAGCACTGCAGGCTTACCGGAAATAGTAGCCAATACTTACAGAAAACATCCTGTTGCGGATATTACGCTGATCGTTTTCTTCATTGTTATTGATGCTGGCCAGGCCATGAAGGTATCCGGCTTCAATAAATATTTTTTTCATGTGGTAACCTGCACCGGCTGTAAGCCCAAGGTCGAACCAGCCCCAATTAGTAAAACCAAAAGTCATTTTTTGAGAAGATGTCATTCCGCCCGCATCAGTGATCTTGCTGTGGCCAAAATTGGTAAACCCAAAATCGGGGCCGAAGCTGATCACAAAGCTGTTTTCTTTATTGGGAAAATCGAAACTGAGGGAAGGAACAAGATCGAGGTACGTAATGGTGTATTGTTCTTTTGCATTGGGGCCGTTAATGGGTTTAACCACAAAGCCCCGTTTATTGATGGTTACGGAAGGGGAGAAATGCAACACGCCATCAAAGGGTATTTTGGCCATTGCTCCGGCACTGAAACCCACCACATAATCCGTTGGCTGCTTAATGCCATTGTACATTGCCCTTGCGGTCGACATGGTCCATCCTGCTTTTGCAGCCAGCTTTACCTGTGCCTGAACTAAATGAATAAACAACGTTGCTAATACACCAATACCAATTTTTTTCATGCGATTTTTGATTGGCTGCAAATGTACAGTTTTAATAATATCTTATCCCTTTTTGTGCATCTGGTCGTTAAACTGCTGCGACTGTCCTTTAGGTATAGAAAGGCTCTTCCATTGGCTGCCTGTAATCATCTTACCGATATATACAATTTGTCCCACATGACTGGGATAATGTGCCAGTTGCCGGTTGATGGCATCTATTACTATCAATCCTTCTCCGCGTATGGTGATGGTTTTTAAAAGATCTTCAGGGGTTAATGCCGCAATGGCATCTAAGCAACAGGCCCAGCCTTTTTCCCAATAGGCAATCAGTGCGGCTTTATCCCAATGCTGCTCCTCAAATTCTGTATCGCGGTTACGCCAGTCTTTTTCTCCATCACTGGTTAAGAAATCCGTCCAGCGGCTCAGCATATTGCCTGCTACATGCTGAATGATGATGGCGATGCTATTGCTGCCTTCATTGGGTTGATAATGAAAGTCTGCATCAGTTAATTGCGCAAACGTTTTGTCAGCAAGGTCTTTGTAAGATTGTAATCTTTTAATGGCAGAGGAAAGGAAAATAGATTCTGTAGTCATGGCTATTGTTTTAAAAATAATCTGATGCAGATGCTTAATATACCGATTACATGTGCAATAACATTTAATGCAGAAGATTTGCCGAAGTAAACATAACCCTGATTAAAAATGTCAGCATCTTTTTCTTCAAATGAATTTTTTATTAAGGCGTTTCCCTTTTTGATATAGACGATAATAAAAACGCCCATTACTGTCAGTGCAACCGAAACAAAAGGTTGTATCCTGTAAGTATAGAAAGAATGAGGAGTGCGCAATTCATAAGCAAATGATTTTTCAACAGCCACATACCAATCCAGTATATTTAAAATGGCATAAATAACTACAAGATACCCGGCAGCTTTGACTAAAATCAGGTTTTTTGAAATTAAACTTTGCTCAATATTTTCAGCAAAATTGCTGGATATTAAATCTTCGCTCATAATAATTATTTTTAAAATCCTTCGGCATCATCTTCACCGCGGCTGTCACCAACAGCAACGATGTTTTTATTTTTAACCATGATCAATTCTGTGCGGCCAATCCTGCCTCTCTGCTTCACCGTATAACCCATAGCTTTTAATTGCTGAACAACTAAGGGGTCAAAATTGTTTTCCACTTCAATTACATCGGGCAGCCATTGATGATGGAACTTGGGTTTGTTCACCGCATCATCTGCATTCATACCAAAATCAATTACGTTTACAATAGTTTGCAACACGCTGGTGGGTATAGTGGTGCCGCCCGGAGTTCCCGTTACCAAATACGGTTGGTTGTTCTTTAAAACAATCGTGGGTGTCATACTGCTCAGCATTCTTTTGCCTGGTGCAATGGCATTATTTTCGTTGCCCACAGCGCCATACATATTGGGCACGCCGGGTTTTACACTAAAGTCATCCATTTCATTATTTAAAAGAAACCCAGCACCACCCACAACAGTGTGGCTGCCGTAACCGCCATTAAGTGTAGTGGTTACGGCAACGGCATTACCATCTCCGTCAATTACACTTAAGTGCGTGGTTTCATCACTTTCGGTTACAATACCATGACTGGTTTGTGTGCTGCTGCCCGCTTTATTGGGTATATAATCTTTCATCCTGTCAGTAAGGTATTTTTTACTGGTGATGGTTTTCACCGGCACTTTTACAAAGTCCGGATCTCCTAAAAATTCTGCTCGGTCGGCATATGCTCTGCGTTCCACTTCTGTCATTAATTGCACGCTCGCTGCAGTTTGAAATTTCATTTTGCCGATATTCCTGTTTTCCAGCATGCCCAATGCCTGTTGTAAGATAATGCCGCCACTGCTGGGCAAAGGCATCGTTACAACAGAAAATCCTTTATATGGAAAAATGAGGGGAGTTCTTTCTGCTGCTTTATAATTCACAAGGTCTTCATAACTGATCAATCCTTTGCCCCGTTGCATTTCTTCCACTATCAAACGTGCAGTTTCGCCGGTATAAAAACCTTTGGCGCCATTATCACGGATTCTTTTTAATGTATTGGCTAGATCATTTTGTATCAGCGTATCACCGGCTTTCCATGGAATGGTTTTTACAAACGCCGGTGTTTGCGTATTTAATTTAATAAATTCATCACGGTTGTGGTTCAGCGATGATGCCTCTGCTGCTGTGATCACAAAACCGTTTTCTGCAAGATCAATAGCTGGCTGAATCAATTGCTCAAAAGGCAGTTTGCCATATTGGTGAGAAGCAAAAAGTCCGGCAATGGTACCCGGTACACCAGATGATAAATGTCCGTTTTGTGAAAGATCCATTTGCGGGTTATCACCAGCATCGAGATACATGTCCCTGCTGGCTTTCGACGGCGCCATTTCCCTGTAATCAATAGAAACATTTTTCCCTGTTTTCAAATGTGCCACCATAAAGCCACCACCACCAATATTGCCGGCACCCGGATACACCACCGCAAGTGCTAACTGTGTGGCAATGGCCGCATCAACAGCATTACCTCCCTCTTTCAATACCTGTACACCTGCCTGGCTGGCTAATGGATGTGCAGATATTACAGCACCTTTTTTACAGGTGATTTTTTTTTGTGAGTGGTAATTATAAGGATTAATTTGTGCCTTACTTTGTACAGTAATGCATATTGCAACAATGGCTAAGAAAACATTCCCTGGCTTAATCATTTCAAATTTTTTGTTTAAAGACCGGTCCGGCAAAATTGTGAATTTTATGAAGAAAAACCTTATTGCTTTTTTTATCCTGCTGTTTTCAGTTTATACAACATTTGCACAATTACAAAGCCCGGATCAATTCCTCGGTTATCAATTAGGCGATAAATATACGCCGCATTATAAAATTGCCGCTTACTTTAATGAAGCGGCAAAACAAAAACCTTCCGTGATGAAACTGGAACAGTATGGCGTTACCAACGAAGGACGGCCACTGTTGCTGGCTTTTATTTCCTCGGCAGAGCATATACAAAACCTGGAAGACATCAGGAAAAATAACCTGCGCTTATCCGGATTATTGAAAGATAAACCCGGCGATGTTAATGCCCCAACCATTGTGTGGCTGAGTTATAATGTGCATGGCAACGAAGCCAGTTCATCGGAAGCGGCAATGAAAATGTTGTATGAGTTATTGCAGCCATCATCAACACAAACGCAGGACTGGTTGAAGAATACGGTAGTCATTATCGATCCCTGTTTAAACCCCGATGGCCGCGACAGGTATGTAAACTGGCAAAACAGTGTGGCCGGAAAAATGCCTGATGATAATCCTGCAGCACGGGAACACAGTGAACCCTGGCCGGGCGGCAGGGTGAACCATTATTATTTTGATTTGAACCGCGACTGGGTTTGGCAAACGCAAAGGGAAACACAGGCCCGTTTAAAAAAATACCATGAATGGATGCCGCAGATCCATTGCGACTATCATGAACAGGGCATCAACAGCCCATATTATTTTGCCCCGGCGGCAGAACCTTTTCATGAAGTGATCACGGGATGGCAAAGAAGTTTTCAAAACATCATTGGCCGCAATCATGCCCGCTATTTTGATGCCAAAGGCTGGCTGTATTTTACCAAAGAGATTTTTGATCTTTTTTATCCTGCTTACGGCGACACCTACCCGCTGTATAACGGTGCCATTGGCATGACCTACGAACAGGCAGGGAATTCATCCAGCGGCGTGGCCATAATAAAAGATGATGGTGAGATATTGACGCTGAAAGACCGTATAGCGCATCATTTTACTACCGGAATGAGTACGGTGGAAATGGCATCGCAGTATAATAAAAAATTGCTGGAAGAATACCGGAAGTTTTTTGACGATGCCCGTAATAATGGAGTGGGGGAATATAAAACTTACGTGATCACCACAACTAATACTGCCAAGATAAAAGCCCTGCAACAATTCTTTGATAACAATGGGATTCAATACGGAAGTGTAAGCGGTACCGCTGTTAAAGGGTATAATTACATCACCGGTAAAGAAGAAACCTTTACGGCTAATAACAGTTTGGCGGTAAGCAGTTACCAGCCGCAGGCCACATTGGTAAAAGTAATGTTTGAGCCGCATTCAAAATTGGTTGATTCTGTAACGTATGATATTACCGCATGGAGCCTGCCTTACGTATATGGCGTGCAAACTTATGCGGTAAAAGAAAAACTCGCCGTATCGGCATACACTGCACCGGTTTCAAAAAGTTATGCGGGTACCAGTGCGTATGGTTATCTTATCGGTTACAATAGTTTTGATGATGCCCGCCTGCTGGCGGCATTGCTGAATTCAGGTGTAAAAACAAGATTTGCTGAAAAAGATTTTACCTGTAACGCAACCACTTATAAAAAAGGAACGTTGATTGTACTCAGGAATGGCAACGAAAATAAAATTGCACAAATGCTTTCTTTAGTAAAACAATATAATGGTACAATTGCTGAAGTAAGCGGCGGTTTTATGGAAAGCGGTTTTGATTTTGGCAGTGATAAAGTGCACTTCATCAAAAAGCCACGGGTGGCAATACTGGCAGGCAAAGACGTTTCAGCGGGATCGATGGGTGAAGCATGGTTTTTGTTTGATCAGCAATTAAATTATCCCGCCACCGTAATCAACAGCGACGAAGTAAATGCAGTTACATTGAAAGGGTTTGATGTACTGGTGATTCCTGATGGCAACTATAAACTTTTTACTGATAAGGATGCGGCTGCAGATTTTAAATCATGGATCATGCAGGGCGGCAGGATCATCACCATTGAAGGCGCTACAAATCAACTGGCAAAAGCGGATTGGGGCATCAAATTAAAAAAATCAGATGATGAGGAAAAGAAAGACGATAAGAATACCTATGCAGCAGTAAAACGTTATGAAGACCGCGAAAGAGAAGGCATTGCCGATTTTATACCCGGCTCAATTTATAAGGTGCAGTTGGATGATTCACATCCGCTGGCATTTGGTTACCCCAATTATTATTTTACATTGAAACAAAATGGCGATGTATATGAGTTTATGAAAGAAGGGTGGAATGTTGGAGTGATTAAACAGGATGCGCAGGTGGCAGGTTTTGTAGGCAGCCATCTTAAAGAAAAAATTAAAGACGGAACAGTGATTGGCCAGGTAGATATGGGCCGTGGCAGCATCATATATTTTGCAGAAGATCCATTATTCAGGAATTTTTGGGAAAATGGGAAACTGCTTTTCGCCAATGCTGTTTTTTTAACAGGAAGTAAAAACCAGGAATAAAAGATAATAGACAATGATTACAGGAACTATTGTGCTGCGGAGAATTTGCAGCAGTATAAAAACATTTGTTATTGTATGTGGTATGGTGTTAGTGGCAAATCAAACACAGGCACAAACACCCAAAACATATACCTCATCAGAAATATTATTACAACTGAAAAAATTGAATGTGCTTGGATCAGTGTTGTACATCGCTGCACATCCCGATGATGAGAATACCCGTTTGCTGGCCTGGCTGGCCAATGAAAAATTATACCGCACCGGGTATTTAAGTTTAACAAGGGGAGATGGTGGGCAAAATTTGATTGGTGATGAACAGGGATTGGATCTGGGCTTGATCCGCACGCAGGAATTGCTTGCAGCAAGAAGGGTGGACGGTGCAGAACAATTCTTCAGCCGGGCATTTGATTTTGGTTTCAGTAAAAGCCCGGAAGAAGCCTTACGCATCTGGGGGCACGATAAAATTTTAAGTGATGTGGTTTGGGTGATCAGGAAGTTTAAACCCGATGTGATCATTACCCGTTTTCCTACAACCGGAGAAGGCGGGCATGGACATCATACCGCATCAGCAATTTTAGCCGGTGAAGCATTCGATGCTGCTGCCGACCCTGCAAAATTCCCTGAACAGTTGAAGTACGTTAGCGTGTGGAAAGCAAAACGTCTGTTATGGAATACCTTCAACTTTGGCTCCACCAATACACAACGGGAAGACCAGTTTAAAGTGGAATGCGGGGATTATAACGCTGTGCTGGGAAAGAGTTATGGAGAAATTGCCGCCTCCAGCCGCAGCATGCACAAGAGCCAGGGCTTTGGCGTGCCCGCACAACGTGGCAGCGTAATCGAATATTTTAAAACCATAAAAGGAGATGCACCGGTAAACGATTTGATGGATGGTGTTGATCTGACGTGGGACAGGGTGAACAAAGACAATATCACAAAAAAAATCAACAGCATATTGAAAGAATATGATGTGGAACATCCGGAAAAATCTTTATCAGCTTTAGTGAAATTATATGGAGAACTGGATAAAGTGGAAGATGGTTACTGGAAAGAACTGAAGCAGGCAGAAATAAAAAAAATACTGGAACAGTGCAGCGGGCTGTTTATGGAAGCGGTTTCCAATACGCAGTTTGTGGCGCAGGGCGACAGTATGAAGATCACGCTTACAGTTAATAACCGCAGTGGTGCAAATATTTTAAATGCAGATGTACAGATTGATTCCACTTATGTCATCTTCGACCAATTGCAAAAAAATGTGAACCGTATTAAAACTTATACCTGGAATGTGGCACCGGATGCAACTTTGAGTCAGCCCTACTGGTTGGAAAGCCAGAAAGAAAAAGGAAGTTTTAATGTGGAAGATCAGCAAAAAATCGGCAAGGCCGAAAGCGATCCTTTGAGTGTAACCTTTAGTGTATTGATAGATGGCAGGGAGTTCACTTTCCGCAAACCTGTTTGGTATAAATATACCGATCCTGTAAAAGGGGAATTGTACGAACCTGTGAGTGTTATCACTCCCGTGTTTGTTGGCACTGCACCTTCGCTGGTATTGTTCAGCAGCGCAGTAAAAGGGCAACAAAAAACAGTGAAGCTGGTGTTGCAGGCTAATAAGAACATTAACGACAGTGTGCAATTGTCTTACAACAAAAGCGATCAAACCGTACAGGCGGGCAGTGTTGCGGCAAATATGACGAAAGGGGAAAAGCGGGCGTATAATATAACAGTTACCAACAGTGGCCTGGCAGAAAATGAAGTGGCACAATTGAATGGTGTGGTGAATGTAAAAGGCATCGGTCAGAAACAATTACTGGGGCAAACAAGAATATCGTACGACCATATTCCTGATATTGTGTACCATCGTGTTGATCCTGTAAAACTGGTTAATCTCGATTTGAAAACCGAAGGCAATTTTGCCGGTTATATTCCGGGCGCCGGTGATAAAATTCCGGAAGCATTGGAGCAAATGGGATATAAAGTGGTTACATTAAAAGAAGCAGACATCACCCCTGAAAACCTGAAACAGTTTGATGTAATCATTACCGGCGTGCGGGCATACAATACCAATGAATGGATGAACAATGTGTATGATGCCCTGATGCAGTATGTAAAAGATGGCGGAGTATTGTTTGTACAGTATAATACCAGCAACCAGATTGGGCCGGTACGGGCAAAAATTGCTCCTTATCCCTTTACCATTACCCGCAACCGCATTACTGATGAAGATGCTAAAGTAAATTTTCTTTTACCTGATCATAGGGCATTAAATTATCCCAACGTAATTACAGCACAGGATTTTGAAGGCTGGATACAGGAACGCAGTATTTACAATGCAGAAAATACCGATACGGCATATAAAAAAATCATCAGCATGAAAGACCCCGGAGAAAACGAACAGGATGGCAGCGTAATTATTGCAAATTATGGAAAAGGAAGGTTTGTGTACAGTGGTTTGGTATTCTTCCGCGAATTGCCCGCGGGTGTACCCGGTGCATACAGGTTGTTTGCCAACCTGATTGCGAATAAGAGAGAACGGTACATCAAATAATTTTATGATCAAAGAAAGCTGTAAATAGCTGTTAAAAAAATGAAAGATGAAAAAGCATACTGGCGCAATTGGTACATTGCAGTAGCGCTGTTACTGGCAGTGCAGATCGCCATTTTTTATTTCATCACCAAGTATTTTAACTGAAATATTGCTGCTATGAATAACAATTCATTTCACAGGATGCATTGCTCACCAATCTGCCACCCGGCACAACGGTAAATGAATGTATTAGACTGGTTCATATTAATTGCCACCCTTGCAGGGATTATTGTTTACGGTATCTATAAAAGCCGTACCACAAAAAACCTGGAAGGTTATTTTCTCAGCAACAGGAGTATGCCCTGGTACCTTGTGCTGTTAAGCATTATGGGTACACAGGCCAGTGCCATTACCTTTCTTACCGGGCCGGGCCAGGCATTCACTGACGGGATGCGGTTTGTACAATATTATTTTGGACTGCCACTGGCCATGATCGTGATCAGCATTTTCTTTGTTCCCGTTTTCAGTAAACTGAAAGTATTTACCGCATATGAATTTTTAGAGCAACGCTTTGATGTAAAAACAAGAACATTTACTTCAGCTTTATTTCTCTTATCGCGTGGATTAAGTACAGGCATCAGCATCTTTGCGCCCTCTCTTGTGTTAAGTGCTCTCATGGGCTGGAATATTTATTTCACCAATCTTATTATGGGCGGCCTGCTCATTATTTACACCATGAGCGGTGGGGCTAAAGCGGTGGCCTACACGCAAAAACTGCAAATGATCATTGTATTTATCGCATTGTTTCTCACTGGTTATCTTGCAGTAAAATTATTGCCCGGGCATGCGGGCTTTGCCGATGCCTTACGTGTTGGTGGGGAAAATGGAAAAATGAATATCATCACCACAGGCTTTACTGCAAAGGGGTTTGACTGGAAAGACAAATACAATATCTGGAGTGGATTGATCGGCGGCTTCTTTTTGGCATTGAGTTATTTTGGAACGGATCACAGCCAGGTGGGTCGTTATCTAACAGCCAAAGATGGTAAAGAAAGCAGGAAAGGATTGTTGATGAACGGACTGGTGAAAGTGCCGATGCAGTTTTTTATTTTATTGCTGGGCATATTGATCTTTTCCTTTTACCAATACAATAAAGGGCCGGTGTATTTTGATGAAATTACAGTGCAGCAAGCCAAACAAACAGTAAAAAACGATTCCCTTAATTTACTGGAAGCACAATATAACGCAGCATTTGCTGCAGGTGATATCAAGGCTGCCAATGAGCTTCGCAAAAATTACAGCGCAGTGATCAAAAGGGCATTGCCCGGCCAGGACCCGAAAGACACCAACTATATTTTTCTTTGGTTTGTAAAAAACAAGTTGCCCGTTGGGTTAACGGGCTTAATTCTTGCCATCATTTTCCTTGCATCCTGGGGCAGCATTGCAGCTGCATTGAATTCGCTGGCCGCCTGTTCTGTAATTGACTTTCATAAAAAATTCTTTGTAAAAAAAGAAACAGACTATACCGATTATAAAATATCACAATGGTACACACTGGGATGGGGTTTGTTTTCTATTGTGATTTCCATGTTTGCCTATAACATCGGCAACAGCTTAATTGAAGCGGTGAACATCATCGGCTCATTATTTTATGGGGTGATACTGGGCGTTTTCCTGGTGGCTTTCTGGATAAAATTTGTGAGAGGCCATGCTGTATTCTATGCGGCCATCATCGCAGAAATACTGGTGATTGCTTTATACAAGATCGATATCATTTCTTTTTTATGGCTGAATGTAATTGGCGCACTGCTGGTGATTATACTCAGTGTATTGCTTCAATCTTTATTCAAACAAAAAGCGTTGCAGTAATGCAACGCTGATGGCAATAATAATTTGAGATGTGTTTATTTTAATTTTCTCAGTAATTCTTCATCCATCTTTACATAATCATCATTCTTTGCTTCTTTAGCCAGCGCTAAAGATTTTTGTGCGCTTGCTTTTGCACCGGCTTTATCGCCCATTTCCTGTTGTATTTTGGCTTTATACAACCACATCCAGTAAGGTTTGTTAGCGGCATCAATGGCTTTGGTGCAATAATCCAGCGCCCTGGCTAAATTATTTTCATACTCCTTATAAAATTGGGCAGCCTGCCAATAAGGTTTTTTATCTGTTTGCAAAGCTGCATCAATTTGTGCCTTCAGCCTGTCTTTAATATTGGTGGTTACAGGAATATTCACTGCAGTTTTTGCCCACAGCAATTGCAGTGTGCAGCTTTCCGGTTTAATGTCTGTAAACTGCATGGTAAAAGTTTCTACAGCAGTTTTCGTTTTAATGGGTTCCACTTTAAACCGGATCACGTCTTCACTTTCTTTATACCCGTCAATACCCCAGTTGTTCAATCCTTTATTCAACACAATTTCCCAGCTGTCAACACCCGGAACGGTATACAAAACATAAGTTCCGGTATCCAGTTTTTTGCCGCCTAATTCAACGGCATCCGTAAAAATAATTTTTGTAGCGGCGTTGGCACCTGTACGCCATAATTTGTTGTAGGGGACAAGGTCGCCGAAAATTTTACGTCCCTTCGTATTCGGGCGGCTGTACGTTAATTCAATGCTGCCCATACCAAAATCCTGTTTAATGGTTTGTGTGGAGGAGGGTTGGGGCATTTTAATTTGTGCAGTGGATACTGCAGAAATGGTTACAAGCGATAGTAAAAGAAATAAGGTTTTCTTCATGATGGTGATTTTTTGAGCCACAAAAATAAGGGGAAATTGATGACAGGGTTAAAACATATGCAGACTATGCTGCAACAAGGCTAATATGGACAGCCAATGGTTAAAGAAATAAAAATCAAAATTCAACGGTGATCTTACCCCTGGCTTTTTTGCCTTTTTTTACTTTCCACTGCGGGCCCTGTTCAATTAATTTTTTAGCGGCTTCATCGCAGTTATTGCAGAGGGATTTATCTACTTTGATATTACTGATCGTTCCATTGGCTTCCACTTCAAAAGATAATTCCACGCGGCCATGGATGTTCTTGTCTTCTATATCGTCAGGTATCTGTATGTTGTTTCTTACATACATATTGTAATTTTCCCAGCCATCTGCAGGTTCAACATTAATGAGAGAATCCTTCACCAATGAAGCCCTCCTGGACACTTTTGCTTTTGCCATTGCAGATGGCGCAGCAATGGGTTTATACTGTGTTACCGCAGCATCTTCAGAAAGCATGATTTTGTTTTGTGGAACAAAACTTTTTAACACCACGGTTTTGGGTTGGTAGCCCGCAGCTTTCACTTCCACAGTCAATATAGAATCAGATGAGATCAACCTGAAATTTCCCTTCACATCAGCATAAGTACCAAAACTTTCACTCTTAATGGTTACATTGGCAAAGGGCAGGGGTGAATTATCTGGCCCAACCACAAGCGCACTGAAATTTTTGTTGAGGGGTAATTCTTTATTGTTTGAAGCAACATCTTTTTTGTCATCAGCATCATTGTTGGCTTTGGCAATTTTTTCCGGTTCAACTTTTAGCTGCTTATTTAAACCTGCATCTGCATTTTGTACAGCTTCTTCTTTCTTTCTGTTATAACCTGGGTTGTCTCTTTTACCAGCGGTAGCTGGAGCCGCTTCAGCAATACTTAGATCGCCATTATTATTTTTGTCAGCAATTTTTTCTGCATTTGTTTTTGCAGATGATGGCGCCGCTGCAACGTCAGCATGTTTCTTTTTTTCGTTGCCGGCAGTAACGGTTTTATTTTCTTCTGATGCAGATGCAGTTGCTGATTTATCTTCGCCAACCGCAGGTTGCTTATTGCTGTCTGCGCTGGCAATAGTGGTTGTTTCTTTATTTTGCGGAATAGTATGGGCAACAGTAGTCGTATCTTTTTTATTCAGCAACAGGTAGCTGGTAGTGGCACCGCCAAATATCAGGATGGCAGCTGCAGCCACTTTCCACCAACCATTTTTCTTCGGGCTCATCGGCACCACTTTAGCGCCCAAAGTTTTACTTTCAACCTGTTCTTTTAATGCGGTCAACTGATTGCGCCATTCTTCGGGTGGTACAGTTTCATAACCTTCAATGGCTTCAGCAAGAAATGGATCATCCAATGCTGCCTTCTCAAGGGCGTACATTTGCGCAGGAGATAGTTTTCCCGCCAGGTATTGTTCAATATCCCTGGCAGTATACATAATATCGTGCTGCTTTTCGCTCATTGTATAATGAATTAGTACTTCACTTTTTTATAAACTTTCCACTTTAATTCCTTTTTCCTCCATACACATTTTAAGATTTCTCTTCCCGTTTTGAATATAACTGCGTACTTTATTCCATTCGTACCCGGTTATTTCAGCAATCTCGTTATAACATTTATGCTGAAGATAGAATAACTCCACACTGCGCTTTTGTTCCGTGGTCAGTGTTTCAATGCACTGCTCCAGCCTGGCAAAATTGCTTTCTTTTTCCAGAATTTCACCATTCAGATGCGCATTTTCTGCAGTTTGCATAAAATCTCCTTTAAACTCGGTGGTTTTCAGGTTCCTGGGGCTTCTTAACTGCATCAAACAATGGTTGCGGGTAAGTACATGCAGCCAGCCTTTAAAATTATCCACCTCGTGGTTGCGGAGTTTGGTATGCAGTTCTTCATAAATATCCATTACAGCATCTTTGCAGCGTTCACTGTCCTTAAAATATTTCAGGCAAACACCAAATACAAGATCCATATAACGTTGGTAGAGTGTGCTCAGGTGTGCGCCATCGCCGCTTTCTTTAAAAGCTGCTATCAGTTCCTTGTCTGAAACCGGGTTTGGCGATATGTTTTTTATAAATGTCAACTGGTTGAAAACGATGGCAATCTGTTCTATACTTAGTCAATTGCTGAAGGTAAAACGATGCATGGCCCCGCCTTACTCAAAATAAATTTTTACAGTTTGATAAAAAATGCGGTTGCTTAAATACTGGTGCTGCTGTTGTTTTTCTGAATAGCCCTGCAACCCGAAAAGCCCGGCAGCATTGCCTTTGTTAATGGCAATTTCAAGATAGCCGGCAGAGTTGAATAATGCCAGCTTTTCCCCTTCGTTCACATCCGCATAAGTTTCGCTGATGCGGTCAATCACTTCATCTCTTTTAAAAACAATTTTAAAGCTTCTGCCTTTACGCTGTTCTTCAAAATCTTCCCTTGTAATGTTGACGATCACATTTTCAAAATTATCAATAAAGATGATTTGGCCTTCTATCCAGTTATTGCCCAATAACGGTTTCAACGGATTTTTTACATGGATGGACACTGATGCATCTCCCACTTCTTCCAGCGTTTTTCCCGCTGTAATAGCATTAATGGCGGCACCAAAAACAGTAGTACAATAAAGCGTATTTTTTTGCGCTGTTTTTTCCAGTTGCAGTGCCACTACTTTTTGTGGTATTTCTTCCAGTATCATGGTGAGTAATCCGTTATCTGCACACGCAATATACTGCCCATGATGTTCTGCAATCAGTAAATGTTCAGGCCGCTCATCAAAAAGGTTTACCAGTACAAGATGGAAAGTGCCTTCCGGAAAATTTTTGATGGCATTGCGGCATACATAAGATGCCTGTGGATAATTGAATGGAGATAGCTGGTGGGTAATATCTACAATGCTGAACTGGCTGTTGGCCTGTAATAACTGCCCCTTTACTGCACCAACAAGAAAATCCTGCTGGCCAATATCAGATGTAAGGGTTAGTAAAGGCATTGCGTTGGATGCGTTGAAAAAATGGGTTTATTGAAATAACTTTAATGGAAATGATTATCATTACCGTACCAGTTCTCCCTTTTTGAAAAAGAAATTCTTTACCAGCCTGTCTGTAAGCGCAGGGAAAAACCTGTTTAAAAAAATAGTTCTTTTTCCGTTGAAGGTAAGCACCAGTGTTCGCTTCTTTTTTTCAACAGCAGTAAGAATATGTGCGGCACATGCTTCTGCAGTCATCAGTTTTCCTTCATCCAGCGGACTTTCTCCCTGTTTTTCACCTTTACTGTTTAATGCGGCATTGCGTATATTGGATGTGGTAAAGCCGGGGCAAACCCACATTACATTTACGCCTTCGTCTAACAGTTCGGTACGCAATGCTTCAAGCCAGCCGTTTACAGCAAATTTACTGGCCGAATAACCGCTTCTGCCCGGCAGGCCGCGGTAGCCGGCTATAGAAGAAACACCTACAATAGTACCCTGTCTTTCAATGATGGACTGTAAGGCCAGTTTGGTACAATATACGGTGCCGAAAAAATTAATATCCATTACCTTTTTTAACACATCCACATCAAGGTCTTTTAATAACGAACGCATGGATATACCGGCATTGTTGATCAATATATCTATACCACCAAAAGTGCTGATGGTGGAATCGATAAAATTTCTGCAATCATTGTAATTACTTACATCTGCCACAACGGTGTGCAATGGCATGGCAGAATATTTAACCTGCAGGTCGTACAGCTTATCCTGGTTGCGGCCGCAGGTGGCCACCTTTGCACCTTTGGCAATTAATACATCCACCAATGCTTTACCAATGCCTTCGCTGCCACCAGTTACGGCTACCACTTTATTTTGAAAAAATGTACTCATAAAAATATTATTAGCAAAAATAAGTGAGTTCGATGGCTGTTCACAAACAAAATGTTGAAAATCATGTGCAGATGTTGAAAAACTTTTCAAAAAAAGTTTGACACAAAGTGATTTTACCCTATTTTTGCACTCCCGTTTTAAAACGGTACGGCAGATTCCGTAGCTCAGTTGGTAGAGCAATACACTTTTAATGTATGGGCCCTGGGTTCGAGTCCCAGCGGGATCACAAAAAGAAAGAGGTTTTCAGTAATGAAAACCTCTTTCTTTTTATACTGAAACTGATGGAATTAAGTATAGTGTCAGAAAATATCAAGGGCTAATTTTGATACGATTTTTTCATTCATTATCTTTTTTACATTTTGATATTACAATGCCAGCAAACTGCAACCCCTGATATCGCTATTGTCCAACCGCCCCAACACTTCAAAGGTTTGATTGCTGTATAGTTTTCCCAGGTCGCTGGTGGCAATAAAACTGCAACTGTAAATATTGGCCAGGTCAATAACGTTGATGGCGCCATTGATGGGTTTTACTTTCACATCATCTGCAGTGTACAACGCAAACGGGTCATCTTCTTCGCGGATTAAAATTTTCATCCAGCCGGGGCAATGAAAAATGCCTTCACCACGGGAATAAGCCTGCGATAATAATTCCGTCATTCCATATTCTGAATGAACAGAAGTGATGCCCAGGTTTTCCTGTAATAACCGGTGTACTTCCTGTCGTGTAATTTCTTCCCGTCTTCCTTTCATTCCCCCGGTCTCCATAACGGTAGTATGTTTTAACTGCATAGGAAATTGTTCTGCAAAATCCAGCAGGGCATAAGTAACCCCAATAAGCAGGGTACGTTGTTGCAAAATTTCGTTATGTAAAATAGTGGTATGCAGTTTATCAAAGTCGTACAGGTAAAAACCACTGAGTTTATGATCGCTTTGTTCAATTAAATCATTTACCATAAATACCAGCGAAGAATTGTTGCGTTCCAGGTAAGACGGTAACAATCCCAATATGCAGCGGTTGGCTGCGGGGCCATAAAAACGTTGAAAACACCGGATAAAACTTTCGCGGTAAATGGAAATATCATTTATATAATGCCTGCTGTTACCGGTAGCCGTGGTGCCGCTGCTTTCAAAAATCAAAGGTTCTTCTGCTTCAGGTTCTGTATTGTTACAAATTACCTGGTGTGTTTTAAAAAATGAAATGGGCAGAAAGGGAACCTGGCGAATATTTTTTACCGCATGCGGCTGCACTTTTATGAGGTCGCAATAGGTACGGTACACCTCGTTATGTTCATATTGAAAAAGAAACACCTCCAGTACCAGTTCAGTAAAGTTATTGGATGAAGCAGCAAAAACTCTTTTTTCAAGGTCAATATTTTTAACGGGATGTTTCAATATCTATTTGTAAATTTGAATTAACAATACACAAAAATGCGATATACTTTATTAATAGTGCTGGTTTGTTTTTTGGTTGCCTGCAGCAAAGATAAGTTCACCACGGCTCCGCAAATCAGTTTTGTTTCTTTTAATCCACAGGAATATTTTCAGGGTACTGTTGATCCGGCGGCTCTGCCAGTACTTACTATACATGTTACCGATGCAGAGGGTGATTTGGGTTTTAAATCCGGTAAAGACACGTCATTTGTTTACCTGCTGAACCTGCGTACCAATAAATTTGATTCGATTGCATTGCCGGATATTGGAACGGCAACACAGAAAAATTTTAAAGCAGATGTGGCTATCAATATGAAACAATTTCTTGGTGTTCCCAACTTTGCAGTAAAAGATACCATTTACTATAAAGTATACGTTAAGGACTTCGCAAAAAATAAAAGCAACGAAATCACCACTGATAAGCCTATTCTGTACTACCCGTAATGAAGTGGCTGAAGTTTATCTTATCCCATTCTATTTTTATTGCCATTTGTGCCGCAGCACTTTGTTATCAAACGGCAGTTTTATTGCAGGTAACGCTTACACCATGGCTGTATGCTTTTATTTTCTTTTCAACCATCACCAGTTATAATTTTTACTGGCTGCTGAGTGGCTTTGTTTTTTCCCGGCAATCTATTTACGATTTTTTACGAAAGTTTTTTTCTAACGTAATCGCTTTGCTTGCCGGTGGTGCCGGTATGCTCATTACTTTGCCTCAATTGGTTCATTTATGGGGCGTTATTGCCATTGGGTCAGTGCTCACCATATTGTACACCATTCCTTTATTGCCTGTAAAAATATTACAAACTGCACGCAGGTACGGGTTGATAAAAACTTTCTTATTAGCATTTACATGGGCTTTTGTAACTGTGCTCATCCCTTACCAGCAACAGCCAACAGGCAACACGATCACCCTCTTCATGCTGTTCAATAACCGGTTTTTATTTATGTTGATGTTATGTATCATCTTCGATGCAAGGGATACAAAAGTTGACCAGATCCGCGGCCTGCAAAGTCTTACCACAATCATCAGTGCCAAAACAGTGCAGTATATCATGTACGGCATATTTGCTGCATTTCTTTTAAACGGTATTGCTTTAAGAATGTATTATCATGAACAACTGCAGATCATTGCCCTGCTTATAACAGGTGTGGTAACGGCTATGGTGTATTTCTTTTCCCTGAAAAAACAAGGCTATTACTTTTACTACTTTGTTGTGGATGGTATGATGTTATTTTCTGCCCTGGCTACTTATGTGGCAAGTATTTAAGTAATTTTGCTGTTCTAAATACACTACAATGGCAAAAGCAAAGCAAAAGAAACATATTTTGACAGAACAATCCTGGACATTTCTTAAAAATTATATCAATACCCCATCACCAACTGGTTTTGAAAGCAGTGGACAAAAACTGTGGTTAGATTATGTGAAGCCATTTGTTGACAGTCATTTTACTGATCCTTATGGAACAGCTGTGGGGGTGATTAATCCTGAGGCGCCGTTTAAAGTAGTGATAGAAGCGCATGCAGATGAAATCAGCTGGTTTGTGAATTATATTTCAAATGAAGGATTGATTTATTTAAAGCGTAACGGGGGAGTGGACCACCAGATTGCACCTGCAAAAAGGGTATTGATTCATGGCAAAAAAGGAGCAGTAAAAGCAGTATTTGGCTGGCCGGCCATTCATACCCGTATCAATAATACCGATGGTAAAGAAACAGCGCCCAAAGTAGATAACCTGTTTTTGGATTGTGGTGCCCGCAGTAAAAAAGAAGTGGAAGAACTGGGCATACATATTGGCGCAGTGGCCACTTATGAAGAAGGCTACGATGAACTGGCTTACGATTATTTAATTGCCCGTGCGTTTGACAATCGCATTGGCGGCTTTATGATTGCTGAAGTGGCAAGAATGTTAAAGGCGAATAAAAATAAACTGCCCTTTGGTTTGTACGTGGTAAATGCGGTACAGGAAGAAATTGGTTTGCGTGGTGCAGAGATGATTGCCCGCAGGATTAAACCTGACGTGGCTGTTATTACCGATGTTACACACGATACCACCACGCCCATGATCAACAAAATGATAGAAGGTGATTGTGCCTGTGGTAAAGGCCCTTCGTTAGCGTATGGCCCGGCTGTTCATAATAAACTGCTGAACCTGGTGCAAACGGTAGCCGAAAAAAATAAAATTCCTGTGCAATTACGCACTGTAAGCAGAAGCACCGGTACTGATACAGATTCATTTGCGTATGCCAATGATGGATGCCCCTCTGTTTTGATTTCAATTCCCTTGCGCTATATGCACACAACCGTTGAAATGCTGCATAAAGATGATGTGGAGCATACCATTAAATTGATGTATGAAACATTACTTACACTGACGCCGAAAACGAATTTGAGCTATTTCTAAAATATGTTATGTCAAAATGGATATACATAACCATTATGATGTTATTGGCCGGTGCTGGTATAATTTTATTATTGACTGAAAAGAAACAAGCAGACGAAAACAGGAAAGAATCAGACCGGATTTTGCAGGAATTCAGAACGCTGGACAGTAGTTTAAAAGTATCCAATCACCAGATCGATTCATTGAATAAAACTTTATTGGATTCGCTCTCAAAGAAATAAAATTATGGAAAACCGGTTTGTACGATATTCCCAACTGTATGTGCTGCTGTTCATACTTTTTTTAAGTATAGTAACAGGTATAGCTGTAGTATTTTTTGCGTTCTGGGGTTTTGGTAAACTGATATTATCCAAACCCGGCGACCTGGTGTATGCTTCGTTTATTGTTTCTTTTTTACCTGCGGTATTTATAGCGATATATACAGTGTTTTATAAAAGAACCGCATCACATCCATCCAGTATAGTAAAAATAATTTCCCGTATTATTTTTATTGCAGCTTTGTTGATCAGTGTCGCAGTGATTGTGGCATCGTTCAGTAAATTTGTAGCTACAAACAGCAGGGCAATTGAAGATTACTGGAGCTGCAGCCTTACTTATGCAGCCGGTAATGTTGCCACTATATTTATTATTGCTATTGTGCAGGCATTCACTACCAAAAAAGAAGAAGACTGGATGGAGAAAAGAAGGCGCTTACACAATGATGTATAATTACACAATGATGTATAAATATCCGGCATAAAAAAATCCCCGCCAGGACTGGCAGGGATGAATCAAAACCAACTGTATGCTTATGAAAAACTTTTATTTAATTACTGAATGCTGATTTGCTGAGCAACTGCTTTTTCTTCTTCTTTCTTAGGCAAACCAATATGCAAAATGCCGTTTTCGTATTTGGCAGCAATCTTGGCTGCGTCAATCTTATCATCCAGCGTAAAGCTGCGTTTAAATGATTTGGCACTGAATTCGTTGCGGATCACTTTATCAGTTTCAGATTTGGTTTCTTCTTTCTTTTCACCGGTGATGGTAAGAATGTTACCATCTAATTTTACGTTGAAATCAGTTTTTTCAAAACCTGGTGCTGATACCTGCAAATGATAGTGATCATTTTTCTCTACAATGTTTACAGGAGGAAATGCAAAAACATCCTGCCTGATGGCCTTGCCAAAAGAAGGCAATTCATTGAAGAAATCGTTCATTAATCCGTCAAAGGATTTAACCAGTCCGTTGTTAGCTTTTACAAATGTCATAGCTGTACTATTTTTTTAGTTTTTAAAATTGTTTATTTGCTGATAACAAATCAAATAGTATTCCATGCCATTTTTTATGACTTAATAACCATTTTTTTAAATCAACTAAGCCATAATGTCGCTTTTAGTCAACCGCATATGACATAATTGCTGATTGTATTACAAATTCCAGATTTGGTAAACACATCCGTAATGAAAATGGAGAATGAATGGTATAACTAAGTAATTTTGTACCTCAAAAAAGATAACACATGTATCCGGAAGAAATTGTAATACCAATGAAAGAAGAGCTTACAGACAATGGCTTTTCAGAAATGCTTACGTCAGATGAAGTGGAAGAAGCATTAAAAACTCAAGGCACCACACTGGTGGTAATTAATTCTGTATGCGGCTGCAGTGCCGGTACTGCAAGGCCAGGTGTATTACTGGCCGTTCAGCATAGCGAAAAAAAGCCCGATCAGTTAACTACCAGCTTTGCAGGTTTTGATGTTGATGCCGTTAAGAAAATAAGGGAACACCTGTTGCCTTATCCTCCTTCATCGCCATCAATTGCATTATTTAAAAACGGCCAGTTAGTGCATTTTATTGAAAGGCACATGATAGAAGGCAGAAGCGCACAGATGATTGCCGAAAATCTCATCGGCGCATTTGATCAATATTGCAATTAAGGTTCAATCAAGTTATTCAGATGGGTTAGTGAATAAACCCCCTGCCATGCGGGGGGATTTTTATTTCCTGATGAGGGCTTGAATTAATTGAATATATTGCAGCACTTTTTAAAAGCTAAGTCCTCAATATGTATCCCGATTTATATTACGTTTTCAAAGATTGGTTTGGTGTGGAATGGAAATCGCTGAGCATTTTACACATGTTTGGTTTAATGGTGGCAGTATCATTTATTATAGCTGCTGTTGTATTAACTGCTGAATTGAAGCGCAGGGAAAAAATGGGATTATTATCACCACGGGAAGAAGTGATTACAGTAGGTAAGCCCGCAGCTTTATCCGAGTTATTGATCAATGCTTTGATTGGATTCATCTTTGGTTTTAAAGTGATTGGTTTGCTCATGAACCGGCCGGATGATATGGATCCGCAATCCTATATTTTTTCACGGGAAGGAAATTTATTGGGAGGGCTTGCCTTAGCAGCCCTGCTGGCAGGTTACAAATGGTACGAAAAAAATAAACAAAAACTAAAAGAACCAGAAAGGCGTAATGTAAGAATTTGGCCGCACGACAGGGTGGGAGACCTTGTCATTCTGGGTTTGTTGTTTGGTATTCTTGGTGCAAAGGTTTTTGATGGTTTGGAAAACTGGGATGAGTTTGTAAAAGATCCTATTGGCAGATTATTCTCCCAAAGCGGACTGACATTTTATGGAGGACTCATTACTGCAGCTGTGGTTATTTGCTGGTATGCAGCAAAAAGAGGCATCAAAATAATTCACCTCGTGGATTCTGCGGCCCCGGCACTAATGATAGCTTATGCTGTCGGGCGCATTGGTTGCCAGGTGGCAGGAGACGGAGACTGGGGCGTTTACAACAGTGCTTATGTAAATGACGAAGCCAATCCTGTGAAAGTGCGCCTGGCAAATGAGGGGGATTTTAACCGTGTATTACAAAAAGACTCTACCTATTTTATTAATGGAAAATTACCAGATGTGATGGAATATAATGGCCGTACTTCCAAGGATTTAGCGCATGTACCTCATATTTATTTTAAAGGTCCGTCCTGGCTTCCCAACTGGATGTTTGCGTATTCATATCCTAAAAATGTGAATGCTGATGGCGTCCTTATTCCCGGCGATAACGATCAGCATAACCGTGTATTACCAACGCCTGTATTCCCTACACCGTTTTACGAAACAGTTGCCTGTTTACTATTGTTTCTTTTCCTGTGGTTAATTCGTAAACGGATAAAAACACCAGGTGTAATTTTTGGTATTTATTTGATATTAAATGGGTTAGAGCGTTTTTTTGTAGAAAAAATTCGGGTAAACACCACCTATACCTTATTTGGGTATCACCCCACCCAGGCAGAGATTATTTCATTCCTGCTATTTGTTTCAGGTATCATTTTAGTGCTGTATCAAAGAAAATTTACTAAAAGTAATTAACTTATCTTCAATATTTTATATTGGTTATATCAATTAATTAATGAGATTGGCCAACATATAATTGCTCACTTACAGGTAAGCATACGGTCAGCATAGTTCCGCCTGCTTTTATATTGGGCAAATCCTGAGTCAATACTCGATACCAGTACGATAATGCTATTAGAATAAACTACAGCATTGATAATTGCCCGACGCTGATTAACTCCTGATTCTGCCAATGCTATTTTTTCCTGAGGTGTAACATAATAGGATGCAACAACGTATCTCCATTGCAGCAATTGCCTGAATAAAGACTTCACCATTCATAACGTTATTTTGCCATTCAGTACTAAACAATGTACTATGCAAAACAAAGTACCTACTTTTGTGAAGTAGTTATTAAAGTATATAACTGCACTTATTTATAGCCATTCCGTTTAGCCAACGGAAACAAAAACAAAGTATAGTCATGAAAAAAATGTTCAACCTGCTGGTTGCAGGCAGCCTTGCATTATGCAGCCAGGCACAAACCAACACTTCCGGTAAAGTAACCGGAAGTATTAAAGATGGCGGTCAGCAGAAAATTATCGATGCCGCTTCAGTTTCCCTTCTTAAGGCCAAAGATTCCGGCCTGGTAAAAGTAGCCATTACTGATAAAGACGGCAACTTCGTTATCGAAAACGTAAAAGAGGGAAGTTATTTGGTATTAGCCACTTCAGTTGGGCACATGAAAACGTACAGTAACACTTTTACTGTTTCCGCATCCCAGCCAGAAGTTAACGTTGGAGTATTGCAATTGATACCCGCTGAAAAAAGCCTGGCCGGTGTAACCGTTACTTCTTCCAAAAAGCCATTTATTGAAAGAAAGGCAGATAAAACGGTATTGAATGTGGAGTCATCCATCAGCAGTACCGGTAGTACCGCATTGGAGGTGTTGGAAAAAGCACCAGGTGTTACGGTTGATAAAGATGGTAACATCAGCCTGAAAGGAAAACAGGGCGTATTGATTATGGTGGATGGTAAACCGACTTATTTATCCAGTGCTGAACTGACCAATATGCTGCGCAATATGAGCAGCAATCAACTGGACCAGATCGAAATTATGACCAACCCCTCTGCAAAATACGATGCCTCCGGAAGGGCGGGCATCATCAACATCAAAACAAAAAAGAATAAACAAAAAGGGTTTAATGGCAGCGCATCAACGGCGTACACACAGGGTGTTTATTCCAGGACAAGCAACAGTTTGAACCTGAATTATAAAAGCGGAAAAGTAAACCTGTTCAGTACACTAAGTGGCAACTATCGTAATGGCTACCAGGACCTGGATATTTACCGCAGATACACCAATCCTGATAACAGCACCAAAGCTATATTTGAACAAAACAGTTTCCGCTCAAGGCATGGTGGCAATTACAGTGCAAAAGTGGGTGCAGACTATTATGTAAGCAATAAAACCACATTGGGTATTGTATTAAGCGGCGTTACTAACCCGCAGGTAGAAAGTGGAGATAACACCAGTTACCTGAAAGGCAGTACCGGTACTATTGACTCCATTGTACAGGCAATCAGCAGTGAACATAATAAATGGAAAAATGGTGCGGTGAATTTCAACCTGCGTCACCAGTTTGATTCCACCGGAAAGGAAATCACATTTGACGCAGATTACCTGCGGTACAATGCCACTAAAGATCAAAACTTTTATAACAACAGTTATACACCTGACTGGTTGTTTAAAGATGGTGATCATTTATTGGGCGACCTGCCTTCAAGGATCAGCATTTATTCAGCAAAAACCGATTATACGCAACCGTTAAATAAAGGCGCTAAGCTGGAAGCCGGGTTAAAAGCAAGCTTTGTTGAAACAGATAATACCGCTGGTTATTACAATGTAGTAGGCAACTCCAAAACACCTGATTATGATAAAACCAACCGGTTTGATTATAAAGAAAACATCAATGCTGCCTATGTGAACTATAATAAAGAAATGAAGAAATGGAGTATCCAAACCGGTTTGCGCCTGGAAAATACCAATTACCAGGGCCATCAATTTGGTAATCCCACCAAAACGGATTCCTCATTTAAAAATAGTTATACCAGCTTGTTCCCAACTTTATTTGTAGGTTATAATCCTACAGAAAAAAACCAGTTCAGTTTTTCTTATGGAAGAAGGATCAACAGGCCGGATTATGAAGACCTGAATCCATTCCTTTTTTTCCTGGATAAATATACTTATGGTGCAGGCAACCCGTTCCTGAAACCCATGTATTCACATGTATTGGAAGCATCGCATACCTACAAACAATTCCTGACTACTACACTCAGTTACAGTTATACGAAAGACCTGTTCAGCGAAACCTTCAGGCAAAAAGATTTTGCCACCATTGTAAGTCAGGGTAATTACGGTTCTATGCAGGATGCCAGTGTTTCAGTAAATGCCCAGGTTCCGGTTGCAAAATGGTTAAACACCAATATTTATACCGAGGCAAGATACCAGCAGTTTAAAGGAATATTGTATGGTGATGATGTGAATGTAAGTGCAACCATGTACCTGGTGAATGTAAACAATCAATTGAAGTTGGGTAAAGGATGGAGTGGCGAAGTTTCCGGCTGGTACAGAACAAAAGGTATTGAAGGGCAGATCAAAATCAAATCACTGGGGCAATTGAATACAGGCGTTCAAAAACAAGTGCTGAAGAATAAAGGAACAATCAAATTGAGTGTGAATGATATTCTGAATACAAGAAATCCTCACGGTAACATCAACTTCCAGAATACAGAAGCGCAGTTTACGCAGCACAGTGATAACAGGGTGGCCACACTGAGTTTCAGCTATCGTTTTGGTAAACCTATAAAGGGGTTACAGAAGAGAAAAACCGGGGGAGCGGGAAGCGAACAGAACAGGGTGAAAGGCGGTAACTAATTCCAATGGTAAAGGTTGAAAGTTGAATGTTGAAAGTCAGGCATCCGCAACCTTCAACATTCAACTTCTAACCTTCAACTATTATAGTTATTTTTGAAAAAAAATTGCTATGCCTTCCTTCGATTTTTCCAGCAAAGTAGATTTGCAGACATTGGATAATGCCATCAACACCGTTAACAAAGAGATCACCAACCGTTTTGATTTTAAGGGCAGTCACGTTTTGATTGAATTGAATAAAAAGGATTTTAAAGTAAGCCTTGAGGCGGAGAGCGATATGAAGCTGGCGCAGATCAGGGATGTAATGATCAGCCGCAGTATGAAACAGGGGTTGGCTGCTGAAATCTATGATTTTTCAAAAGAACCTTATCAAAGTGGTAAAGTAATGAAGCAGGAAGTAGTGGTGCGTAACGGAATTAAACAGGAAGATGCTAAAAAGATCGTAAAGCTGATTAAAGATAGTGGTTTAAAGGTACAGGCAGCCATCATGGATGATATTATAAGAATTACAGGAAAGAAAATAGATGATTTACAGGAGGTTATACAGGCCAGTAAAGGCTGGAACCTGGGAATAGCCTTACAGGCAGTGAATATGAAGAGCTGAGCAACAGGTAGATTAAGCCGATATATTCTGAAAGAAACGGATTGTTTTGCGTTGATTTGTAACACTTTTTAATTGTTGCAACACTGATTTTTTAAACAGAAACCGGATTTTTTGTTTTTTTGTCTTAATTTCGCACCTTAGTAAAAACTTACACGGCAAAATCCGTGTATCAAAACAAACAAATATGAAAAAAGGTGTTCACCCCGAAAGTTACAGAACAGTAGTTTTCAAAGATATGAGCAATGGGTACTCATTTTTAAGCCGCTCCACTGCAGCCAGCAAAGAAACCGTTAAATGGGAAGACGGTAATGAATATCCGGTAATCAAACTGGAAATTTCAAACACTTCTCATCCCTTCTATACCGGTAAAAATGTATTGGTGGATACTGCAGGACGTATTGATAAATTCAAAAAACGTTACGAAAAAAAAGTTAAATAATTGGTATAGATCATTATCTTTATCCAGAAGTTTGTTTTTCATGGCTATACTTTAAGTCCCTCTGGTTCTCCGGGGGGATTTTTTTATGCATCCATTCCTGATGAATGTCAGCAGTGTAAAAAGCTCATTTTTGCGCCCTTCTTAGTAGATTTACAGCATGCAAAAGATCATCTTTACCGAAGAATACTGCAAGCCCCAAAACCTGCATCCCTTCACACTTACAAGACATATACAGGATATACGGATAGGCATTTTAACCATCAGGGAAAAATGGGAACGTATGCTAAAGCTGCCATCCTATGATAAATGGGAAGGCTATTATCTTGACGATGACAGGTCCGTTAAAATTGACCGTAACATTGGCAAAGATGTTTACCTGATGGTGCATGCCAATGTACTGCCCACAAAAAATATCATCAATGCAATTAAAAAATTACAGCACGGCGAATTTCTTTCAGTAACAGAAGAGGGAGGTATTGCCTATAAATTTTCTGAAAAGGAAGTAATGGGGCTGCATAAAATCAGGATCAAAAAATCAATTGAATATGATGAAAGCTTAAAAGTACTGCATTACCCCTGGCAAATATTTCAACTCAATGACTGGGCCATCAGGCAGGATTTTGAATTGATCACTGCACGCCGAAAATCCAAACCCATTCCTAAAACCAATACTGTAATTAATCCATCACAAATTTTTATTGAACCCGGTGCAAAAGTGGAGCACTGTGTACTGAATGCATCTGCAGGGCCCATTTATATAGGCAAAAATGCAGAGCTGATGGAAGGTTGTATGGTGCGTGGCCCTTTTGCATTGGGGGAAGGAAGCCTGGTAAAAATGGGCAGTAAAATTTATGGCGCCACATCTATAGGCCCATATTGCCTGGCTGGTGGCGAAATTAAAAACACGGTTATGTTTGCTTACAGCAATAAAGCACACGATGGTTATTTGGGCGATAGCGTAATAGGCGAGTGGTGCAATTTGGGGGCGGGTACCAGCAACAGTAATATCAAAAATAATTGCGGGGAAGTAAAATATTGGGTAGCGGGAGATAAGAAAGAAATCAGCGCAGGAATAAAAGGCGGATTGCTGATGGGAGATTATTCCAAAGCAGCCATCAACACTTCATTTAATACCGGAACCATAGTGGGAATAAGCTGCAATGTTTTTGCACAGGGTTTAACGCCCAAATACATCCCGCATTTTTCATGGGGTTGCGATGGCATTACCAAATACCGGTTAAAAGAAGCACTGCAGGATATTGATGCATGGAAAAAACTGAAGGGCCAAACAATAACTGAAAGGGAAACAAGAATTTTGACAGATATTTACAAAAAAAATTAAAGACACACATGCGTACACAAATTGCAGCAGCCAACTGGAAAATGAATTTAACCCTTCAGCAGGCAGAAGCCCTGGTAGATGAACTATTGCAAACACCCCATTCTGTTAATGCAGATCAATTGGCCATTTTTGCAGTGCCTTTTCCTTATTTGATTACAGTAAAAAATAAACTGGCCGGTAAACAGAATATTTTTGTTGCCGCACAAAACTGTTACCATAAAAAAAACGGAGCTTATACAGGTGAAGTAAGCGCTGAGATGCTTAAAAGTATCGGTATTGAATATGTTGTGCTTGGTCATAGTGAACGCCGGGAATACTTTAATGAAACCAACGCGATGCTGGGGGAAAAAGTAAATATCGCTTTTGAATATGGCATCAAACCGATTTTCTGTTGCGGCGAACCATTAAGCATTCGTGAAGCAGGTTCACAAAACAGCTTTGTGGAAACACAGTTAAAAGAAAGTTTATTTCATTTAACCGCAGACCAGTTAAAGGGATTCATCATTGCTTATGAACCTATTTGGGCTATTGGTACAGGTAAAACTGCCACCAGTGACCAGGCACAGGAAATGCACGCACACATCAGGAACGTGTTTGCTACCCAATATGGAAATGATGTGGCTGACACCATTTCTATTTTGTATGGTGGCAGCGTAAAAGCATCCAACGCTAAAGAAATATTTGGAAAGGCTGATGTAGATGGCGGCCTTGTAGGTGGCGCCTCTTTAATTGCGGCTGAATTTGCAACGATTATCGATAGCCTGAAATAATATACTGTTACGGATTAGTTTTCTGCAGCTTTACTGGTAACGATCATTCTGTCTGAAAGGTCGTAACTGGTAAAGCTGTTGAGCTTTTGAATATCCAGCACGGTACTGCTGGCCTCTGCACTGCGGTGATACATGGGATTGAATTTTGCACCATACACAATTTCTCCAAATGTGTAGGAACTTCTTGTTACCACAGTGTTGCTGTACATGTCATCAAAAGCTTTGATGAAAACAAAAAGTTCACCTCTGCAGGAAGCAAAATCTTCTTTTGTAAAATCATATAGCGGACTGTTTTCGGTAATAGGATGAACAATCGTCCAGCTCAACGGCAAAGTATTTACAGTGCTGTATTCTAATTCAAGCGAGTAAAACCTGTTCGTGTTTCTGCCGTCTTCTTCTGTTACCAAACCTAAAGTGATCTTTGCTTCCACATCCGTTAAGGAAGTGTTTTTAAAAGGTACAATCCGCAGCATCAGTGCAATGCCATCTTTGAAAGGGGCAATCACGGCGTTCTCTGAAAATTTAATATATGCAGTAGGCCTGCTGAAGCGTGCATACATTAAACCAGTGGCCAGTGCAAAACTTAATAAACCCAGCAATGCTTCAAATGCCGCAACTGCACTGGATAAAAAACCGGTTGGGCTAACCCTGCCATAACCAACAGTAGTGTAGGTTTGCGTACTGAAGAAAAAAGCTTCGCCAAATTTTTCCAGTTCTGAATTGGTATTCATGCCCGCCAGGTGCTGCACACCGATGAGATAATAGACAATGGCAAATACAATATTGACGAGTATATAAACAATCAGTATCGTTAAAAGAAATTTCCAGCGTGACATGTCAAGCATGGTATGAAACCAACTGGTCCGTTCCAAAAAACTTACCCCACGTTTTTCAAGATTGGCTTTACCATCTTTATTGATAAAACGGCCACCATAATCAGCGGTATTAACGCCAAAACCGGTATTGATCTCGCTTTTAGCCCTGGTGTTCAATTTGCGCAGTAATGCCATAACCTGTCTTTAATGCTTCTAAATTACTCAATATTTTGATTGCTGTAAACATGTTGTTGCCCTGAATAAATAGTACCTTTATCTGGTTGACCATTGAAGCCCGATGCATGTTCATAAAAAAGTTATACCACTACAATAAAGCGCTCTTCCTGGGTTTTATCATTTTTATTCTGACATTTTTATACATTAATTACAAGTGGGGTATGGTGGCCACACCAGTGCTGGAGTATGGTATGTTTGCGGGTAAGTTTCATTATGCTGATACGCAAACCGTGTATATTGTTGAAGCTGATGGCAGGGGTATTAATAACGCATCTGTTTCATTTACTGACAGGGATATACTTCAGATTTATGCAGACCGGTTTATCCATCAAAAGGAAATCAATCAAAATGCTTACAGTACCATGAAAAAATACCTCGGGTTTGTTGGTTTATCTGCTATGGCAACCGAAGAAAAGTTTGTGCCACATGTAAGCGATACGTTATTTACTCAATGGTACCAGTCGAAAGTAAATGATATTGCTGGTATAGCCGGTGGGGCAATGGTTGTTTATCAGCAACATTTTATATGGCAGAATAATGAACTGAAACCTATTGATAAACCAACAAAACTTCCCTTCATTGTTGTCCATTAATATCCATAGAAAAAAGTATATCGGATTCTATTTGTTTTGCTTTACTGTAAGCTATTGCTGGTTACTGTTTCATGGATTACTGCTGCACCAGCTGAAGCCGGTATTCTTTGTTAACCGGCTTGATTTTTCATTAAACGTATTAATGGCAACGGGTTTACACCAGGCTGTGATGAACAGTTATACGCTGCAATGGATATTAGATCTTGTCTATTACATTTTGCCATTACTGTTGTGGTACATGAGCTACGATAACAAACGCTGGCATTATTATATTGCCTGGGCAATGGTATTATTCAATTGGATGTATGCGTTGTTATTGTCATCACTCTCTATGTTAAGTGTGGAAGGTTTTACCGGCTGGATTATTTTGCCCATACTATTTGCCTTTCGTACAGAGAAAGGATTTTATTATGTTCTGCATTGCATGCGGTATGTTTTTCTGCTGTTGTTTTTTTCAACCGGTGTTTGGAAGATCAGGGGTGGAGGGCTGTTTAATATAGAACAGATGGGCGCCATACTCATACGCCAGCATGCACCGTACATTACAGAAGCACCCAATAACTGGTTCACCGGTTTTGTATATTTTATGGCCAACCATAAAGTATTCGCTTACCTGTTTTATTTAGCTGCCACTTTATTAGAATTGGTTTTTGCAATAGGAATTTTTACAAAACGTTACGACAGACTCCTGATCATTTTATTTATACTTTTTGTGATCATGGATTTCTTCCTGATGCGTATTAATTACTTTGCCTGGACAGCTTTCCTTGGGTGCCTTTGGTTTTCCCGTTATGCAGAACCCCCCGAAGAAAAATACCCACTGGCTACCAGTTAAAATGATTGGTAATGGTTGTATAAACCTGGTAAACACCAATCGCTTTCATACAGGCAAAATCGGGGCATAACAGGGGATCTGTCACCCTTGTTGTATTAGGCGCTTTCCAGCTGGAGCAAGGCCTGCAGGAAAGAGACGCAGCAATGACTGCATGATTTTTTGAATCCAGCATTGCATACCCATAAAGTTTTTCATTACTGGCGCCAAATATGGTTACGGTCTTCTTTTGCAACGTAACAGCAATATGCATCAGGCCACTGTCTAATCCTATATATCCTGTACTTCCTGCAACCAGGTTAAATATTTCTTCCACTGTTGTTTTACCAATTAATTCAATACAGTTGTTAAAAGGAAAGGTACTGAAATGCCTATTGTACCTCGTTTCTGTATGATCTCCTGAAATAACAAAATTAATTGACGGATAATTTTGGCACAGTTTTGCGACCAGGTTTACCCAGCGTTCAGCCGACCAGTTTTTATATGGTGTAGCATTGTTCCCTGCTGATATTTGGATTACAACATACGGCATTCCGGGGGGTACAAATTTTTTTATAATAGATGGCTGTAGAAATGTTTGTGGCAAACAAAAAGCATCCACGGAACGTATATATGAATTGCCGGTGCTGAACAGAAGGTGAAGGTTTTGCTCCGCATCTGTAAGATCATCAACGATTGTGCGGTTCCTTTTACCCCCTTTGTTATTGGTTGATGTGAACCGTTTACTGCATGCCTTTATTGAAAAGGCTGTCAGTTTTCCAATACCCATATGGTTGTGATACACATTTTCAAACTTTTTGAAATGTGCGATGCTGTAAAGGAGCAATTGAACCTTCGATTTAATGTGGATTTTTTCATCCAGCAACGAGTTGTCATATATGCAGTCATTATCAAAGCGGGAATAAAAAATACCTGTTATGATAAACTGTTTTTGTTTTAATGCTTTTAAAAGCGGCACAAATAATAATGCATCGCCCAAACCGGCAGTAAACAATACCGCAATCTTTCTTTTTTTTATGGGTAGCAGTTTCATTAATTTTAATTTCCTGCGGTAATAAAGATGATACAATTATTAAATGCCATCAGTAAAAAATTTTTCGATAACACAGTTCCGTTATCAAAACTAAGTAAAACATTTTTTGTTTGGACAGGTAGTGTTCTGCTGGTGTATATTACCAATATCTTTTTGATCCGCATTATTGGCCTGGAGGAATATGGTAAATACACCGTTTTCTTCAGCTGGGTGTCACTCATCAGCACTATTTTGGCTTTTGGATGGGATGGATATATCATCCAGGTATTACCACAATTGCCTGTACATAAAGAAGGAAAAATACAGGGATACTCAGTTATTTATAAAGCAGTATTCACCATCCTGTTATTATGGACTATTCTGCTGGTAGTAATGTTGTTGTTTAAAGCGGCCGGTATTCAACTCACGGGCTTTCCAACAGTCCGTGCACTGATCCTTTTTTTGTTACTGAATCTCCTTTTCGCAATATTATTGCTGCTCCGTTCTTTTCTGCGTTTTTTCAATAGAGTGGTAATGGTGCAGCTGGTGGAAGATATTATGAAACCGCTGTTGTTGTTTGCTGTAATCTTTGGATATTATAAAAGCAAAACTAATTTATACTTACTGCGATTATACGAAGTGAACACATTGGTTTTTGGTGTTGTGGCTCTGGGTTTATTGATTACAGCACTATTCACTATTAAAAAGAAATTTACTGCAGGTACCGATAATGGTATGGCCAACGGCTGGATCAGGAAATGTTTTTACTTTATGTGCATTTACCTGGGCTACAGCATTTTTACCCGGATGGAATTGTTGTTCCTTGGTTATTTTGAACAAAATGAAGCCGCGGCACAATACCAGATATTGCTGCGCATTTCCGATTTGGTTTTTCTGCCGGATGTGTTGTTCAATTATTTTTTACCACAGCAATTCTCTACGCATTTTGCCCATAAAAAAAATGAAGAGGCAAAACTGTTATTCAGCAACGCATCCCGTACCATATTTCTCTTGCAATTATTATGTTGGGCAGGCACAGCAATGGTAGGATACTGGTATTTGCAAAGTTTTGGAGTGGCATCTGTAAAAATGTATGGGTTGTTGCTGTTGTTATGCAGTGCGCCGGTGCTGAGTTCCTTTTTCGGCACTTGCAACGTGGCACTGAAAACTTCAGGCAATGAAAGGTTTTCTTTTTACGCACTTTTTATCGTTCTGATTCCTGAAGCAGTTGCCAACAGTATCTGCATCCCTTTATATGGTTTAAATGGTGCAGTAATGGTTTCGTGGTTGAGTATGCTGGGATATAATGCGCTGTTATCTTTCTTTGTATACCGCAGGCTGGGGTTTACTAATGTATTTACGCGGTTGTGGTTTAGCCATAAATAAGAATGATTGGCCGCAGATACGCAGATTATCTTTTCTCAATAAAGATAAAATTCCTCATCAATGCTCTGCGCTCTCTGCGCCTCTGCGTGAATAAAAATGAAAATGATTGGCCGCAGATACGCAGATTAAACTTAGATGTTACTTATCCTTCCAATGATTTCCAGGTGCGGTATGTCAAGCTGTTGCAGCAGCGTTTTTATTTCAGTGGCAGTAATGAATGCCTTCAGTTGTAATGTTTCTTCCACTGCATAATTAAAAAGATATGCAGGATTTAATTGCACCAGGTGATCAATACAAGTTACAGCATCATCTAAAAACTCCGGCAATAATACTTCAAATGAAACAGCATTGACAGGTTGAGTAAGTCCCATCAGCACATTCTTTTCATTACCTTCCACATCTATCTTAATGAAATCCGGTTTGCCATATTCTTTAATGAGCGCATCAAGCGTAACCGTAGTAACAGTAATACTGTCGCCGGAAAAATGCACGGCTTCAGGCCATCGGTTATGGTTGTTTTTTTCCAGTATGTTTTTCCATTGCGGATTGATAGTATTCAGTGGCGAACCCAATTTGTCAATATAAAACAATGTGGTGCCATTTTTATCTGACACTGCATCAGGCCGGGTAAACACATTTTTATTGTTCTTAAAACGATACCCTAATATTTTTTGATTGGTGGGATCAGGGTCGCAGGCTACCACTTTATCGGCAAGTTGGGCAAACACGATTGTTTTATGCCCATCATTGGCACCAATATCAAAAATCAACGTACAGGGTGATAAAAAGGATTGATAGAAACGCAGTTCTTTTTTCTGTTGTGCAACAATTTCTTTTTTGAAAAGAACAGTATACCATCTGCCTAAAATACCATAGCGTACTGCCTCCAGGATATGCAATTGCTGCAACAGGTATTTCAATGCTTTCTTCATGTGCGGTTACTCGTGCAATGATATTTTTTAAAACGCAAATATCAATGAACCGGCTGAAGCTGCAATACTTCTTCAAAAAATTTACGGGTTTCTTTTTCCACGGATTCCACATCGTGCGATTTTATTGGAGATGCCAATACATGATGCCCTGCATTTGGTATGGCAACCGCACGCTTATGCAAACTGTCTGTACTTAATTGCGCAAACATTTCTTTCATGGCACTGACTTTTACAATGCTGTCCTGGTGTATGTCATCTTTGTAATAATACAGCATTAAAGCAGGCTGGTGTACTTTTTCAAAGGTGCTCTTCTTCATCGTTGTTTCCAGCATTTCCTGTAACGCTACTACAGCTTCCAGCCGGTAAGGTTTATTCCAGTATTGTTTATAAATGAGCCGGTCATCATCAGGATCATTGTAATTACTTTTCTTTACTAATCTTGCAATTTGCAAACCCCAGTGGTTATTCAGTATCCATGCTTTGGAATCGTTAATGGCAATATTGGGCGAATACATGATGATGGCGGCAACATCGTTGGGATACGTGGCAGCCAGTTGCAAAGCCTGTGTACCACCGGTACTGGTGCCCATAAGAATTACTTTTTGCCCTAACTTTTTTCCAATAGCCAATGCCTGCTTGGCACTTTCCCAATAATTGTCTGCTGTAAGATTGATCAGTTGTTCAGTAGTATCAATACCATGTTCTGCCAGTCTTGATAAATATAAATTGCAGCCAAAGGCTTTGGCAATATTGCGGTGTACAGGATCGCCTTCGCCCTGCGATGCAGAAAAACCATGCAGGTAAACAATAGAATAAGGTGTAGGCTGATGAGCACTGTCATTAGCCCAAACAATCCGTGCTTCATTATCGGGTTTTAAATGATGTTGCGCCTCATTGGCTGCAACATACTGGTCCAGTTGCGCAGCAGCAGGAACGTCGGGCAATACAGCAGAATATTTGGGCGTATCGGGCCGGGGGCCAAAAAGATAAACGATGATGAGCACACCGATAACATACAGCAGGCCTTTCAAAAATTTCATAACTGAATTTTGTATGAAACTACATTTTTTTCAGCGCCGCAGGAAATTAAATCTGTGTTACATGGTGAACGAATTTATGAACCTTTTAATACAAATTTGTTTATCTTCCCTTAATGAAGCACTTCAAGTTTTATTCCAAGGAAGACATCTTATCCCTCACCAGCACACGGCGTTTTGAAACCCGTATCGGCGAACAGTTGCAGGTAATCAAAAATGAAAGTGACTGGATGACGGCTTTACAGCAGGCGCCGGCAAAATATGTATTACTGGGTATTCCTGAAGATATTGGCGTTAGGGCGAATAAAGGAAAAGGTGGTGCCACTACCGCATGGATCCCCTTTTTATCTGCTTTCCTCAATACCAAAAGCAATGATTTTTTCTCTGGAGAAAATATGCTGCTGCTGGGCCATTTTGATTTTGGCGATATTAAATTTCTTATCGACAGTAATGCCTATAATCCTGATGAACTGGTGGATGCTTACCGCCACGCTGTGAACATTATTGATGAAGAAGTGGAAAATATGATTAAGGTAATTGCAGTCTGTAATAAAATACCGGTGGTGATCGGGGGCGGACATAATAATGCTTATCCCATCATAAAAGGTGTGGCAAAAGGGTTGCATAAAACAGGGGCTGTTGCGCTGGCGCAGATCAACTGCATCAACCTGGATGCACATGCAGACTATGGTCCGGTTGAAGGCCGCCACAGCGGCAATCCATTCCGTTATGCAGAAGAAGATGGCTACCTGGGTAAGTACTGCATTGTAGGCGTACACGAAAATAATTTATCTCAAAATGTATTGACGGATATTCACAATAACCCATTCATTGATTATATTACTTACGAGGAAATATTTATTGATGAACGGAGGAATTTCATACAGGCGGTTGCACATGCCACCGGTTTTACGGAGGATACATTTACCGGAATTGAACTGGACCTCGATGCCGTGGAATATGTGCTCAGCAGCGCTGCTTCTCCCTGTGGTATTACTGCATTGCAGGCCAGGCAGTATATTAATTTTACAGCTACAGATGCTAAAGTGGCTTACCTGCATATTTGTGAAGGCGCCACACAGTTGGAAGATGGGCAGAAGGATGACAGCACCGGCAAACTGATTGCTTACCTGGTAGCTGATTTTATTAAAGCCAATACGGAATGATTAAAAATGTGCGGCAATTTCTTTCTCGTCTGCAACACCATCTTTACGCCAAACGGTTTTGCCGTTTTTAAAAACAATGAATACCGGTAATTGGGTAACATGATATTCATTTAAAACTGCTTCATCACTAGCGCCATCCACTTTCAGTAATGTGAATTTACCTGCATAATCTTTTTCCAGTTGTTGTAATACCGGTTCCATGGTTTTGCAGGGCGGGCACCATTCCGCACCAAAATCAACCAAAACGGTTTGGGATCCTTTAATGGTATTGTTGAATGCCTCCAGCGTCATCGGGTTTGCTGCGGCAGCTTTTCCTTCAAGGCTTTTACCCGCAGCCTTCCAGGCATTAATACCGCCTTTCAGTTCATACACTTCTTTAAAACCCATTGAGCGCATTTTTGCAGCTGCTGCGGCACTTCTGCCACCAGCCAGGCAATATACATACACAGGTTTATTTTTATCTACAAATGCAATACGGCGATCAAATTCATTCGCATCGTTCCAGTTGGCCAGCAATGTTTTTTTGATATGGCCGGAGGCATATTCCCCCGGTGTCCGCACATCCAGCAACTGTACAGAATCTTTGGTAACAGCTGTTTCAAATTCATCCGCAGTCAATACTGTTTTATTTTGTCCTGTACAGCTGAACACAATAAAAGCAGGCAGCAAGTAAACAAAAGCACGTAACAGTTTTTTCATTTTATTCTTATTTGATGATAATAATTTATAAAACTCATTTTGATAGCCGTCTTCCGTAAACTCAGGCTGACAGTATACCAACCTGAACAATGTTTCAAAATTAAAAGTTGTCAGGTTGAGCTGGGCGGAACCGGATGATCAATACAACCGGCCCTTAGATTTTATCTTTTATCCGTTATTTAAAAAAGCTTTTCAATGTTTTTACAAAAATACCAAATAAAAAACCACCTCCGTGGAGATGGTCTTATTATTTAGCGTGATTTGTAACATAAGTTACATTGGAGACAGGTATTGTGCATACGCATAACCTTCTTCACCATCGGCAGTTTTAATTTTCCACCAGCTGTCATCCGTTTTTTCCACCAGTGTTACAATTTCATTATGCGCAGCTTTGCCCACAATAGCGCCTTCTGTGCTGGGTGTACTCCTGATGTTCAGGTTGGTTGATTCTGTAGTAACTTTCAACTGTGCACCTGCATCAGCTTTTACATCAATATTCATCATCAGGTCGCCGCTGGCCATGTTGGGGTCAATCTTTGCATATAAAGCCCATAATGAATCGTAGTCTGCTGAACTTTTAGCAACCCCGCTGATGTGCAGCATGCCATCTTTTTCAGCCACTGCCAGGTCCGCTACGCCCAATGTGTTTGCAGTTTGAATTAATTCTGCATATTTATCCTGTAATGCCATTGTCTTAAAGTTTAGTGTGATGAGGATTATTTTTTATCAACCAGTTTGGTAACGTCTGATTTTACTTTTGCTGAAGCCAGCATTTGCATGATGGTCATTCTTTGCTTAGCGGTTACTTCTCCGGCAAGCACCGCTTTATCACCTTCAAATGTAACGGTAACACCGGTAAAATCTTTCAGGCCATCTTTTACTTTTTGCATGGCAGCATCGTCCAGTGTACTGGTTACAGAAGCTGGAACGGGTGGTGGAGGTGGGGGCGTAACGGTTGCATTGTTCACTACGTGGTCAATGCCTTTAATGTCTTTAAAGGCATCATTGCATAATGCCTTGCACGCACTGTCTTTCATTTCACCTGTAATGGTTACCACACCATCTTTTACATCAGCAACAGCCCCGCTCATCATGGGGTTGGCTTTAATAGCAGCGTCCACTTTTTCTTTAATGTCAGCATCTTTGGGTTTGCAGCTTGCAAAGGATAATGCAGCGGCCACAACAACACCTGTCATAACTTTTGTAAGTTTCATTGTAGTTGTTTTTTAGTTTAAGAATTATATTCAAAGAAAAGGAAAATTAAATCCCGGCACAATAAGAAGGTGCATGAATTTTTCCAGTTCTTCAGACTTAACTTTTAAATAACAGGTTGCATGATTTTAAAAAAATTACAGGCAACCTAATCTGCCTCCATCTACCGGTAAATTAATTCCCGTAATGTATGCTGCAGCAGGGCTGCATAAAAAAGCCACAGCAGCACCAAATTCTCCGGGTTGTCCAATTCGTCCTGCAGGAATTTCTGCCACCAGTTCTTCCAGCACTGCTGCTGCGGTGCTGCCGGTATCTGTTGCTTTTTTCTGAATCACATAATCAGCGCGGCTGGTTTGTGTAAAGCCAGGCAATACATTATTTACCGTAATGCCAAACGGTGCCAGCTCAGTAGCCAGCGTTTTGGCCCAACTGGCTACAGCGCCCCTGGTGGTATTGCTTACACCCAAACCCGGAATAGGCACTTTTACCGAAGTGGAAATGATATTCACTATACGGCCAAAACCTGCTGCTTTCATACCCGGCACCACCGCCTGCACCAAATGATGGTTATTGATGAGATGATTATTAAACGCCTGTAAAAATGCTTCAGCTGTTGCTGTTAAAGCAGGCCCGCCTGCGGGGCCACCGGTATTGTTTATTAAAATATGAACCGTATGTTCCCGCACAAACGCATCAATTACTTTTTTTACCACCACCGTATCGTTAAAGTCTGCCACCAGGTATTGATGGTGCTGCTTCGCATTTCTGCTTAAAGTTTGTACAACTTCCTTTAATTTTTCTTCGTTGCGTGCCATCAGTACCACGTTGCAGCCCAGTAATGCCAGCTCGGCAGCACTGGCATAACCAAGGCCTTGTGTACTGCCGCAAACAAGGGCTGTTTTTCCGCTCAGGTCAAGATTCATGGAAAGTATTTATGAGGGGACTAAATTAGTTTAATTTTTCTCACATTTATTGGTTTAATGTGGATAATTCATCACACCCGGCTTTGCACCTATTCCGCTATATTCGCAGGCTGAAATAGTGTTAAATGGCAGAAAAAAATTTATTTGATTACACCGAAGATTCGATCAAAAGCCTCGACTGGAAAGAGCATATCCGCCTGCGCCCCGGTATGTACATTGGTAAGCTGGGCGATGGCAGCAGCGCCGATGACGGCATTTATGTTTTGCTGAAAGAAGTGATTGACAACTGTATTGACGAACATACCATGGGGTATGGTAAACATGTGGATGTTACTATAGATGGAAAAACCATTACCGTGCGTGACTACGGCCGCGGCATTCCGCTGGGTAAAGTGGTGGATGTGGTGAGCAAGATCAACACCGGGGCTAAATACGACAGTAAAGCCTTTCAAAAAAGTGTGGGACTGAATGGAGTGGGTACCAAAGCGGTAAATGCACTCAGTACTTATTTTAAAGTCACAGCTTTCCGGGAAGGTAAAGAGAAGACGGCGGAGTTTGAACGCGGCACCTTGAAAAAAGAATTTAAAGAAGCTGCCACTAAAGAAGATAACGGCACGCTGGTGTCTTTCATTCCTGATGACAGCATCTTCAAAAATTTTCATTTTGTACAGGAATACCTCGATAACCAGTTCTGGAATTATTGTTACCTGAATGCAGGTTTGGTGATGAACCTGAACGGGAAAAAATATGTGAGCAAGAACGGCCTGCTGGATTTGCTGGAGCGAAAAACCAATGCAGATGAAAACCGTTATCCCATCATTCACCTCAAGGGCGAGGATATTGAGGTAGCCATCACGCATCAAAACAGTTATGGGGAAGATTATTACAGTTTTGTAAACGGACAGTTCACCACGCAGGGCGGAACGCATTTGGCGGCATTCCGTGAAGGATACATTAAAACCATCCGGGAATTTTTTAAGAAGGATTATGATGCGGCCGATATCCGCGGCAGCATTTGTGCAGCCATCAGCGTACGTGTACAGGAGCCGGTGTTTGAAAGCCAAACCAAAACAAAACTTGGTTCGTTGAACGTGTATGAAGGCGGACCGAGCATGCGTAACTTCGTTGGGGATTTCCTGGCTAAAGAACTGGATAATTATTTACACCGCAATCCTTCCACCGCCGATGCATTAAAAAAACGCATTGAACAAAGTGAAAGGGAACGGAAAGAGTTATCCGGCATTCGTAAGCTGGCCAACGAAAGGGCAAAGAAGGCCAACCTGCACAATAAAAAACTGCGTGACTGTAAGTTTCATTATAACGATGAACCATCGGGTAAAGAAAAAGACAGCATCATAGAAAAACAAAAAGAAAGTACCATTTTCATTACTGAAGGTGATAGTGCCAGTGGTAGCATCACCAAAGCACGGGAAGTGGAAACGCAGGCGGTATTCAGTTTGCGTGGTAAACCATTAAACTGTTTCGGGTTAACGAAAAAAGTGGTGTATGAAAACGAAGAGTTCAACTTACTGCAGCATGCGCTGAACATTGAAGAAGGTTACGATGGGCTGCGTTATAACAATATCATCATTGCCACCGATGCCGATGTGGATGGCATGCACATCCGTTTACTATTGATGACATTCTTCCTGCAGTTTTTTCCCGACCTGGTGAAGAATGGCCACGTATATATTTTAGAAACGCCATTGTTCCGCGTTCGTAATAAACAGGAAACAATTTACTGCTATGATGAAACGGAAAAACAGGCCGCAATGAAAAAACTGGGCGCCAAGCCTGAGATCACCCGCTTTAAAGGATTGGGTGAAATCAGTCCTGATGAATTTGCCAACTTCATTGGAAAAGATATTCGCCTGCAACCGGTGATGTTATTACCAGAAACACATATTCAGCAATTGCTGGAATATTATATGGGCAAGAACACACCATCAAGGCAGGAATTCATTATTGACAACCTGCAGGTAGAACTGGACAGGGTGGAAGAGAATTAAAATAACAATTGCACAACGTGGTGCAGCACAACCATCAAAACACAACATGATACATATAGTTTTTAACGAGGCAGACGTAACAGTATTACAAAATGCTATAGCGCTCGACGAAAGTTTACAGGGAGAAGTGATACAGATAAAAGATGATTACGCTGTTGGTCCGCTCAATAATATTTACATCGGGGAAGGAATAGAAGCCCGCAAACAATGGCAGCGGGAAGTACTGGCAGGCGGGGATTTAGATGGCAAAGTTGACACTGGTGAAGTGGATGATTATAAAACCGCTGCAGAACTGGTGGGCACGATGCGCCGCAATGAAGAAGAAACCATCTGGATATGGGCGGCACAAAACAAACACGATGTAAGTGGTTATTACTGGTTGCTGAATTATATGAAAGAATTCCAGGGAAGGGTGTTTATTCTCTATCTGAATAACCTGCCCTTCATCAATGAAAAGGGAAATATATTTTATCCCAACTGGTTAAGTGAAATACCTGCAAAAGAATTTTTAAAAGCCAAAAAACTGGCCAGGGAAATTACATTAAGCGAGTTTGAAGTGGACCCTGATGAATGGAATAAAATATGTGCCGAAAGTAAAGGCGTTCGTATATTGGAAGGCGGCAAAAAACTGGCGCAGGCTGACTATGATTTCTATGATGCCGAACTGAAAAAATTTGTCACACCCGATTGGCAGAAAGCATCGAAAATCATTCACCAGTTTTTATCCAAAGCAAAACACACGACTGGTGATATGTATTTATTGTGGCGTTTGAAATTGATGATAGCAGACGGACAATTTGATGTGCAGGGAAAAGTGGCGGCGATGAAAGACTTTGAAGTGAAATTAAAATCTAATGCTCAATAATCAATTTTCAATGTTCGATTTTCAAGTGTATATACATTTATTAATAATGAACCTTATTGTAACCTGATTGACCAAATGATAAATGAATGAAAAGAAATATGATTTAGAAGACAGGCTGGTTGAATTTACATGCAGAATGATTGATGTGGTAGAGGCTTTGCCGGATACAAGAAGCGGTAATTATATTGCGGGACAATTGATAAGATGTTGCCATTCACCTGCTTTTAATTATGGAGAAACCCAGGCAGCAGAAAGCAGAAACGATTTCATTCATAAACTGGGTATAGTTTTAAAGGAATTAAAAGAGTGCAGAATTGCATTAAAGATTATTCGAAAAAAAGAATTAATTAAAACTGTTTCGAAATTAATTGATATCTGCACTGAAACAGAAGAGTTGATTGCCATTATTGCTAAAAGTATAGCAACAGCCAAGAAGAATAAGGCTGCAAAAACCTGAGTATTGAACATTGAAAATTGATTGTTGAACATTTGTATTAAGAATTATGGCTAAGGCAAATAAAGAAGAGTATTCCCACACAGACACCGGTATTGGCGGGCAGTATAAAACCTGGTTCCTGGATTATGCCAGTTATGTTATACTGGAGCGTGCGGTGCCGGCAATTGAAGATGGACTGAAACCAGTGCAGCGCCGCATACTGCATGCCATGAAGGAAATGGATGATGGCCGCTTTAATAAAGTTGCCAACATCATCGGGCAGAGTATGCAATACCATCCGCATGGCGATGCCAGCATTGGCGATGCATTAGTAAATCTTGGACAAAAAGATTTACTCATCGAAACACAGGGAAACTGGGGCGATGTACGTACCGGCGATGAAGCCGCAGCACCACGGTATATTGAAGCAAGATTGAGCAAGTTTGCATTGGAAGTAGCCTTCAATAATAAAACCACTGAATGGGCTTTAAGTTACGATGGCAGGAAAAATGAACCGGTGACATTACCCATGAAATTTCCCCTGTTATTGGCACAGGGTGCAGAAGGTATTGCAGTAGGTTTGGCTACAAAGATTTTACCGCATAATTTTTGCGAACTCATAGAAGCATCAATAAAATATTTAAGGGGCAAACGTTTTGAAATTTTGCCCGATTTTCAAACCGGCGGCACCATGGATGCCAGCAATTATAATGATGGCAAACGTGGCGGCAAGGTAAGGGTAAGGGCCATTATTGAAGAGCAGGATAAGAAAACACTGGTCATAAAAAGTGTACCCTTTGGCGTTACCACCACACAATTGATGGAAAGTATTGTGAAGGCTAATGATGCGGGAAAGATCAAGATTAAAAAAGTAACCGATCATACGGCTGCGAATGTAGAGATCATTATTGAACTGGCGGCAGGCATTTCTCCCGATATTACCATTGATGCACTCTATGCATTTACGGATTGTGAAGTAAGCATTTCCCCCAATGCCTGTGTAATTGTAAAAGACAAACCTGTTTTTTTAGGAGCAAAGGAGTTATTGCAAATTGCTACCGATAATACCCGTGAATTGTTATTGAAAGAACTGCAGATCAAGCTGGGAGAACTGCAGGAAAAATGGCATTACACGTCGTTAGAAAAAATCTTCTTTGAAGAAAAGATCTATAAAGAACTGGAGAAGAAGCATGAAACCTGGGATAAGGTATTGCTGGCTATTGATAAAGCATTTGAGCCTTTCAAAAAGCAACTGAAGCGTGACATCACCAGGGAAGATATCATCAAGCTGACGGAAAAGCCGGTGCGCCGCATTTACCGCCTGGATATTGATGAACTGAATGAGCAGATCAAAGGGCTGGAAGCAGAGATCAAACAGGTAAAACATGATATAGCCAACATTACTGATTTTGCAGTGGCGTATTATGAAAACCTGCTGAAAAAATATGGCAAGGGACGGGAACGTAAAACTGAAATACGTGAATTTGATACGATACAGGTAAAGCAGGTGGCCATTGCCAACACCAAACTGTATGTAAACCGTGCTGATGGTTTTATTGGCTCAGGTTTAAAGAAAGATGAATTTGTAGCTGATGTTAGCGATCTGGATGATATCATTGCTTTTACCAAAAGCGGTGTAATGAAAATTGTGAAAGTATCAGACAAAGTGTTTATTGGTAAAGACATCCTCCACGTGGCCGTTTTTCAGAAAAACGATGAACGCACCACTTACAACATGATTTATGTAGATGGGAAAACCAGTGTAAGTTTTGCCAAGCGCTTTAATGTATCTGGTGTTACCCGAGATAAGGAATATGATTTAACCAAAGGTTCAGAACGCAGCCGCGTACACTATTTTACTGCCAACGCCAATGGCGAAGCGGAAGTGGTGAAAGTGGTGCTAAGCCCCAATTGCAATGCACGCATTAAAGAATTTGATTTTTATTTTGAAGAACAGGAAATTAAAGGCAGGGGAAGTATCGGGAATATTGTAACCAAGTATCCTGTTAAATCAGTGAAGTTTAAAGAAGCCGGAAAATCAACATTGGATGCCAAGAAGCTCTGGTTTGATAATAAATTCGGAAGGCTGAACATTGAAGAGAAAGGAGAATACCTTGGTAAGTTTGAAGCAGAAGACCGGTTGCTGGTTATTTTTAACGATGGCAATTACGAAATTACCGACCAGGAGTTGACGCAGCGTTTTGACCCGGAAAAAGTAATGCTGATAGAGAAATTCAACCCGGAAAAGATCATCACTGCAGTGTATTTAGATAATGACAAATTGCAGTACAACATCAAACGGTTTAAAATTGAAACCACCACACTGCAAACTAAATTCTTTTTTATTAAAGAAGGAAAAGACAACCGCCTGGAAACCGTGTGCACCGACCCGGAACCAATATTGGTAGTGCAAAGCGGCCGCGGACAAATGGTTCGCAAAGCCAAATTCAAAGTGGTGAAACTGGTGGAAGTGATGGGCTGGAAAGCAGTTGGAGCTAAACTCACTGAATATTCTAAATCAGTTGAAATGGAGTGGGAGCGTCCGCACGATGACGGCAATACCGCACAAACAGAATTATTTGAGTAATATTGTTGCTGTAACACCTGACGGTGTTTCAACTTCAACTAACAGCACCCTGCCTTTTGGCAGGGTGTTGTGTTATGGGTCGGGACGCTACGGCGACCTGAATCATAACACACTTTCTATTCAGGATCAGCCAACAACATCAGACCCTGATCTGCGCATCTGCGGCCAATCAAAAAAATTATTTCATTCAAATTCACGATCAGACGGGGCCGCCAGATCGTTCCCATCTGCGCATCTGCGGCCAATCAAAAAAATTATTTCATTCTCATTCACGATCAGACGGGGCCGTCAGATCGTTCCCATCTGCGCATCTGCGGCCAATCAAAAAAAATATTTCATTCAAATTCACGATCAGACGGGGCCGTCAGATCGTTCCCATCTGTGCATCTGTGGCCAATCAAAAAAATTATTTCATCCAAATTCACGATCAGACGGGGCCGTCAGATTGTTCCCATCTGCGCATCTGCGGCCAATAAAAAATTATTTCATTCAAATTCACGATCAGACGTGGCCGTCAGATCGTGTCCTCCCGTAATTTTACTACCCCCCGCACACATAAACCCCTTTTCCACATGGTGTTAAAAAATATCAACCCCTCACAAAAATAAAAACATCAATACAGCGTTATCCGATTACCTTAAAATCCTCATCCGGCATTATAATTAGTTGTAATTAAGCCAAAAGCCTATGAGTAAACTTGTACTTTTTTTCAGCTTACTGCTCACTTTAACTACATCAGCCCAGGAAACGGCCACGCTTAAAGTACAGTCATCATCTTCACAGCAATGGGATGAACAGGAACCTTATGTAAACGGTTTTGCAAGGGTTTTGCAGCACAATCAATTTTCGTATATTAATAAGGCCGGTCAACTGATCAGCCCGGTACAATTTGATGGGGCAAGAAATTTTGTGAACCATTTAGCCGCCGTACAGCAAAATAATAAATGGGGCTTTATTGATGAAAAAGGAAAAATTGTTGTTCCGCTGAAATATGATATTGCGTATGATTTCAACGAAGCACTTACTGCCGTGTACATCAATTACCGCTGGTGGTTGATCAATACTAATGGTGCAGTGGTAAAAGCACTCGACATTAATGCCTTCTACGGATTTAAAAATGGTGTGGCAAAAGTGGAGAAAAACGGCAGAACAGGAATTATGAATGCACAGGGTGTAATCACTTTTACAGGTACTGCTGCAATAGCTCCGCAGACAAAACAAATACCTTATCATCCAAATAATACACAAAGCGCCAACTCTATAACCGTTTGCCCGGATAATATTGATTTTGAATTTGGTAATTTTACCAACTGGAATTGTTATACCGGCCACGTGGATTCCATTGGTACAACAAATGTTATAACATTAACACCATCTCCGCCAACACCCAACCGGCATACTTTATACAGCAGGGTGCTGCCTTCGCCGATTGATCCTTTTGGTTTATTCCCGATCAATCCACCCGATGGCAGCAATTTCGCATTAAAATTGGGTAACACGCAAATTGGTGCAGAAGCGGAAGGTGTGAAGTACACGATTCATGTGCCCGCAAACGATTCTAACTTCTCTATTAAATATGATTATGCGGTGGTGTTTCAAAACCCCAATCACACACCCTGGGCACAACCCCGTTTCCAGGTAAAAGTGTTCGACTCCGCGGCGAATCAATATGTAGATTGTGCTTCATTCGAGTATGTATCTACAGCTAATCTTCCCGGCTTTGCGGTATCCACTGTGGATACCTCTGTTATTTATAAACCCTGGTCCACCGTATTTTTAAGTTTACGCGGTTATGCCGGTAAAACCATGATACTGGAATTTACCAATGCTGATTGTGTAAGAAGAGGGCACTGGGGTTATGGTTATATCGATGTAGAAAAGCCCTGCGGCCAGTCTGTTGAAATGCAGTATGAATGCGATTCTCCGCATGTAACTACATTAACAGCACCTCCGGGATTCCAGATCTATAATTGGTGGGATTCTGCTTTTGCCAATTTGCTGGGCACTGGTCAGCAGGTGATATTAAATCCGGGACCTTCGGTAAATACCACGATCTGGCTGGAGATGATTCCTTTCAACAATTTTGGTTGCTTAGATACCATTCCGGTAAGGATTACCGGTGAATTTACCGCAGACTTTGGCATGTCAGACACATTAGGTTTATGTGCGCCACATACTTTTACCTTCTATAATCATAACCTGCCATCAATATCCACAATTTGGGATTTTGGTGATGGCACTACTGCAACGGGAGATACGGTGACACATACGTATGCTTTACCCGGCAGTTACCTGGTCAAAATGAATGTGATCATGCAGGGTGGCTGCGTGGGCAATACCATAAAAGTAGTTTCCGTGGTACAGCCGGCGGGTAATTTTTCGTTTACTGGTGGCAGTTATTGCGGCAGTCAGACAGTGCAATTTAATGCTTCCGTTTCTAACGCCGACAGCTTATTCTGGAATTTTGGAGATGGCACCACGCTGAACACAAAATCTACAACAGTATCACATACCTATACTACTGCAGGCATATTTATCCCGTCATTGATCATAAAAGCATTGGGCGGATGTGAAACACCCATACCCGCAACAGATACAATTAAAATTGAAGTACTCAATGCCGGGTATAAAAATACCCAGGTGAAGATTTGCGGCAGCACAACTTTAAATTTTACAGATACTTCAACAGCTTACTTTGGTATCAGCAGCCGCGACTGGAATTTTGGAGATGGCGCTACCGGCAGTGGAGCAAATGTAAGCCATACCTATACCACATCGGGGACTTATAATGTACGCCTTATCGTAACGGGTGTAACAGGATGCAAAGACACCGTAATCAAACCTTTTACTGTTACCGTAAACAGCATTCCTGTTGCCGCATTCACCGGTAATATCACCGATTGCCAGAATGTGCCTGTTACCTTTACCAGTAATGTAACTTCCGTTGATCCCATCAGCTCTTATGCCTGGACGTCAACAAGCGGAGCGAGTGCTTCAACCACCAATTTCACCGTTACTTTCCCTGTAGCAGGAACCTATACCATCCGTTTAATAGTGACAACTGTGAACGGGTGTAAAGACACTGCAACACAATCTATAACTATTAACCCTACACCCAATGTGGTGCAACCACCCAGCCAGGTGTTGTGTAATGGCGATTTTGCTGCGGCAACTATTTTTAATGGCACAGTACCCGGTACAGTGTACAGCTGGACGAATACTGCACCGGTAATAGGTTTGGCAGCAAGCGGTACGGGGGATATTGCTTCCTTCCAGGCATCCGCCAATGGTAATTCACTGGCTACTGCCACAATAACCGTAAGGCCATCTGCCAATGGATGTTTGGGCACACCAAAATCATTTACGATAACCGTGCATCCCACACCCAATGTGGCACAACCTGCAGATCAAACACTTTGTGATAACAGCAATACAGCACCCATTACTTTTAGTGGAACTATTGCTGGTACGGCTTATACATGGACGAATAACAATACCAGTATAGGACTTGCCGCCAGTGGATCGGGAAATATTCCTGCATTCACGGCAAGCAGTAACGGTACCGCAGTGAACACGGCAACCATAACAGTAACACCTACACTGAACGGATGCCCCGGCCCCTCAAAAACATTTGTTATTACCGTAAAGCCAACGCCAGGGGTGCTGCAACCAGCAGACCAGTTATTGTGCAGCGGCAGTACCACAGCAGCCATCAACTTTACAGGCCCGGTACCGGGCACGGTGTACAACTGGACCAATACTGCGCCGGTTATTGGCCTTGCAGCAAATGGTACCGGTAATATTGCGCCATTTACAGCAACCGCAAATGGTAATTCTATTGCCACCGCCACCATTACTGTTACGCCTTCACTGAATGGATGTACTGCCAATCCAAAATCATTTACCATTACCGTTAACCCGGTACCTGCGGTAGCGCAACCAACGGATCAATCTTTATGTGATAACAGTACAACCGCACCTGTTAATTTCAGCGGTGCTGTTAGTGGTGCAACATACAACTGGACAAATAATAATCCTTCTATTGGCCTTGCAATAAGTGGTACAGGAAATATTCCTGCATTTACTGCCAGCAGTAATGGCAATACTATTAATACTGCTATCATTACCGTTATACCAACATTCAATGGTTGTACCGGTACCCCCAAGACATTTACGATTACGGTAAATCCAATGCCCGGCGTGGTGCAACCTGCAGACCAGGCTTTGTGTGCAGGAAACTTTACCAGCGCCGTTAACTTTACCGGCCTGGTAAGCGGTACTGTTTACAACTGGACGAACAACAATACTGTTATAGGTTTGGCTGCCAGCGGAACTGGAAACATCGCATCCTTCCAGGCAAATAGTAATGCTAATACTACTGCAACGGCAATGATAACCGTAACGCCATCACTGAACGGTTGTACAGCTGCGCCGAAATCATTTACTATAACGGTGAACCCTACACCGGATGTGGCACAACCAACGGATCAAACATTATGTGATAACAGTACCACTGCGCCAATTAATTTCAGCGGAGCCGTAACAAATACCATTTACAACTGGACGAACAGTAATACGACCATTGGCCTTGCGGCAAGTGGTACAGGGAATATTCCTGCATTTACTGCCAGCAGCAATGGCAATACAACGAATACGGCCACCATTACAGTAACACCAACCATCAACGGTTGCACCGGCACGCCAAAAACATTTACCATTACTGTGAAGCCAATGCCGGATGTGGTGCAGCCTGCAGACCAATCATTGTGTGCCGGCAGCTTTACCGCTCCAGTAAATTTCAGCGGCCCGGTAGCAGGTACAATATATAGTTGGTCAAACAATGCGCCCGTCATTGGCCTTGCTGCCAGCGGAACAGGAAATATTCCATCATTCCAGGCTGCTGCAAATGGTAACAGCCCGGCAACGGCAACCATTACTGTTACTGCATCTGCCAATGGTTGTACAGCAGTACCAAAATCGTTTACCATTGCGGTTAATCCAACACCTGATGTTGCGCAACCAACGGATCAAACATTATGCGATAACAGCAATACTGCACCCATCAATTTTACCGGAACGATACCTGGCGCCACTTATAACTGGACAAACAGTAATCCTTCCATTGGCCTTGCTGCAAGCGGTACAGGCAATATTCCTTCCTTTGCAGCCAGCAGTAACGGTTCAGTTGTAAATACTGCAACAATAACGGTAACACCTGTCATCGGTTCGTGTTCAGGCACGCCAAAAATATTTACCATTACAGTAAATCCTGTACCGGATATGGTTCAACCTGCGGATCAAAAAATATGCGACCATACATTCACCAATGCTGTGAACTTCTCCGGTTCTGTGGCCGGAACAGTTTATACCTGGACGAACACTGCACCAACCATTGGTTTGGCTGCCAGCGGAACAGGAAACATCCCGGCGTTCCAGGCATTGGGCAATGGCGCCATATCGGTGGCCACCATTACAGTGAAAGCAACTGCCAATGGATGTAATGGCCCGGTAAAATCATTTACCTATACCATAAATCCGGTGCCCGCAGTGAACCAGCCTGTAAGCCAGGCCGTGTGCGATGGCGCAGTGATCAACACTACCAGCTTCAGCGGCAATGTACCTGGTGCAGATTATAATTGGGTAAACAGCAATACCGCCATCGGGCTTGCTGCTTCCGGTACGGGAAATATCCCTTCTTTTACAGCAATAAACCATACACAAACTGATATTAGTGCAACCATAACTGTTATGCCATCAACGGCAAATTGTTCCGGTGCGCCAAAACTGTTTACATTGGCTATTCACCCTGCACCGGCAGTGGTGGCACAGAATGATGCAAAAATATGTTTAGGCAATACCAAACAATTAAATGCAACGGGTGCGGCAACATACAGCTGGACGCCCATTGACCATCTTTCCTGCAATACCTGCGCAAATCCGGTTGCACAACCGGTTGATACCATTGTGTACAAGGTAAAAGGTACCAGCAGCTTTGGTTGTATCGCTTTCGATTCAGTAGTATTGAACGTGGTGAAACCATTCCGGATGCGTGTTGCACCCGGAGATACTTTGTGTATTGGTGAACAAACCCAGTTAGCTGCTTTTGATGCACAAAGTTATGTGTGGACACCAACCGTAAGTGTTACCGGGGCTAATACTGCCACACCTACTGTGAAACCTTCTGTTACCACCAAATACCGCGTGGTTGGTTTTGATGGCCAGAATTGCTTTACCGATACGGCTTATGTGCTGGTAACCGTTGGCCCAAGGCCTACCGTAAACCTCGGTTCTGACAGAACACTGGCAACGGGCACGCCAATTAACCTGACTGCGGTAACCACCAACGGGCCAATCATTAAATGGATGTGGACGCCTGCACAGGAACTCAGTTGCAGTAATTGTCCTGCGCCATCAACAGTGGTAAAAAATAACTCCGTATACACTGTACAGGTTACGAATGCATGGGGATGCGTGGCATCTGATACGTTGATCATTAACCCCATTTGCAAAAGCTCGCAGGTGTATATTCCCAATGCCTTTACACCTGATGGTGATGGGTTGAACGACATCATGATGGTGCGGGGTAGTGGCATTACTGTAAAATCATTCCGGATATTTAACCGCTGGGGAGAACTGGTGTTTGAGAAAGAAAATTTCCAGCCCAATGATCCAAAGTTTGGGTGGGATGGAAAGGTGAGGGGTGTGCCCGCAACGCCTGATGTGTTTGTATACACCGCGGAAATATTCTGTGATAACGGTATACCATACACGTATAAGGGCAACGTAACGCTTTTGAAATAAAACAATAACCTGTGAAATGTGTATGCAATGGAAGAAATCATCATACACAAATCATGTGATCGATAAAACCAATGCCACATGAAACCGATTAAAACATTACTCCTGGCTGCCGCAGTGGTGCTGCTTGTTTCACAAGCTGCGGCTCAGGATATCAACTTCTCTCAATTTTACGATCTGCCGCTGTTAAGAAACCCTTCGCTGGCGGGTTTGTTCCAGGGTGATGTAAGGGTTACATCAGCATACCGCAATCAATGGCAGAGTGTTACTGTGCCCTACCGCACATTTGGTTTGGGTGGGGAATTTAAGAAACCGGTAAGCGAAAATTCAGATGATTATTTTACTTATGGCCTGCAGCTTACCAATGATATTGCCGGCGACTCAAGGCTAAGCCGCACACAGATTTTCCCGGTGTTTAACTATCATAAATCTTTGGGCGGAGATAAGAATACCTATTTATCAGCAGGCATGATGGGTGGCCCGGTAATGCAGCGTTTCGATCCAACAAAATTGTATTTTGATGATCAGTATCAAAATGGCGCATACAGCCCCACTAATCCCACCAAACAGGTTTTTACCAACAGTAAAATGACATATTGGGATGGCGCTGCAGGATTATGTTTCAGCAGTGTGGCTGGTGAAGGAACGCATTATTACATTGGTGTGGGACTCTTTCATTTTACAGAACCTAAAGTGGCATTTCAAAAGCAATATGATATTATCCTGAATAAAAAATGGGTGGTGAACGGTGGCTTTGCCGCACCATTAAGCGATGAAAACCGTTTGATCATGTACTTTGACTACTTTATGCAGGGCGGCAGCCGGCAGGGGCAGGGAGGATTTATGATCAACCATGATTTTATTCAGTATGACGAGAACCAGAAGATCGGCATATCAGGCGGTATGTTCTATCGCTGGAAGGATGCATTGATGCCGGTGGTAAAGCTGGATTATTATGATTACAGCGTAGGCCTGTGTTACGATGTAAACTCCAGTAAACTGAAAACAGCATCGCAATACCGCGGAGCCTTTGAACTTACATTATCTTACAAAGCATTTAATAACCATTACAACACTACAGCCAGTAAAGTAAAATGCCCATTGTTCTATTAAGGAACATCTAAAATAGTTCAGCAACCATTGCATGTTTATTAAAAAGGCCGCCTGTTATGGCGGCTTTCTAATGCGTATTCCCAAATCGTAAATTCCCTGTGGATAACGTATAAAAACAGGGCCGGATTTATCAACAAATACGGCCCTTGGTATGATTTTGGTTAATTAAATGGTAAAATCCAACTTTATGAGAGCAATATCCTTTTTAGTCGTTGCCTGTTTGGTCATGTTTATCGTAGTATTTACCCTGATCACCATTCTGTTTGTGCGTTTTTAATTTTAACACGTTTATTGGTATCCGTTAGCTCATTTTTTAATTAAGATGGGCCAGGCTTTCGGCGTCATTAAAAACCACATCGCTGTAATCTTTGATTACTTTGTACAAAGTATCCCGTTCTACCGGCTGGCGTTTTACCTGCTTAATAAGGGTAACCAGTTCTGCAGTACTCATTTTGGGTGTTTGCTCCTCACTGCCTGCCATGCTGTAAATTTTGGTACTGTCATCAATGGTGCCATCAATATCGTTCACGCCAAAACTCAGGCTTAATTGTGCGTTCTGCCTGCCCAGCATGGGCCAGTAAGCTTTCAGGTGGGGAAAGTTATCCAAATAGATCCTCGCAATGGCATAGAGGCGCATATCTTCAGTGATATTGCTTTCCGGTACATGGCTCATTTCATTGTCATAGTTGCGGAATTTTAAAGGAATAAAAGTGTTGAAGCCTTTTGTTTTATCCTGCAGATCCCGCAACCTGCGCATGTGGTCGATGCGGTGTTCGTATTTTTCAATATGGCCATACAGCATGGTGGCGTTGCTGTGCATACCAAGCTTGTGTGCTTCTTCGTGTATTTGCAGCCAGCCATCCGCGTCCACTTTATCGGCACATATTTCCTGCCTGATATCCGGATGGAAAATTTCGGCACCGCCGCCAGGCAGACTGTCTAATCCTGCTTCGTGCAATTTCTTCATGCCTTCAGCAACACTCAGTTTGGCTTTGCGGAACATATAATCCAGTTCCACCGCCGTAAAAGCTTTTACATGCAGTTCCGGCCGGTGTGCTTTGATCTTCTGCATCAGTTCAATAAAGTAATCCATATTCATTTTGGGGTGAACGCCGCCCACGATATGTACTTCCGTGATCGGTTTGCCATCATAACTTTTCACAATGTCCAGCATCTGGTCAATACTCAGTTCCCAACCATCTTCTTTATGTGCATACAGGCGGCTGTAGCTGCAGAATTTACAACTGAACACACAAACGTTAGTGGGTTCGATATGAAAATTACGGTTGAAATAAGTGGTATCGCCATGCAATCTTTCCCTGATGAAATTAGCCAGTGCGCCAACGAATGAAAGGCTGCCTTCTTCAAAAAGGGTGAGGCATTCCCGGTCGGTTATTCTCTGGTTATCTTTTACTTTTTGTGCTATTTGCTGAAGGGCAGTGTTGGGTGCGGTGCTGATCAAAACATCTATAGAAGTACTCATCTTATTTTGTTTCTGCAAAGTTAGGGAGTTACGTAATTGAATTGCAGCGAAAGAATAAGACTCTGGACTTTTTTTATGAGTAAGATAGTATGACACCGGGGCAGCGGTGTGTTGGATTTTATTTGGGAATAAATGTATATCTTCCAACATAAATCAAAAGCATTCGCATATGAATTTGAAAATCAGGCTGACTGTGATGAGTTTTTTACAGTTCTTTGTTTGGGGGGCATGGTTAATTACAATTGCAACATATTTCTTTGGAAATAAAATGGGAACCGGGGTCCAGTTTGGAGCCATTTTTTCGACACTGGCACTTTCATCATTATTTATGCCTGCACTTACGGGTATCATTGCAGATAAGTGGGTAAATGCAGAAAGATTATATGGATTGTTGCACATTCTTTATGGTGCAGTTTTATTTTATGTGCCGCAGGTAAAAGATGCTGATACATTGTATTATGTGATTTTCGCTGCAATGATTTGTTATATGCCTACAATTTCACTGTCTAACTCTATTGCATATACCATTTTAAAAAATAATAATTACGATGTTATTAAGGTATTTCCTCCAATACGGGTATGGGGTACAATTGGTTTTATCGCTGCAATGTGGACTACAAACCTGACCGGAAGCAAGGCAAATTCAAACCAGTTTATCATAGCAGCGGTTGCTGCAGTCGCTTTGGGACTTTTTTCTTTTACATTGCCCAAATGCCCACCACAACGGTCAATTGCTAAGGATGCTTCTATATTTGAGCAATTGGGTTTAAAAGCATTTAAATTGTTTTCGACTTACAAGATGGCTGCTTTTTTTATTTTTTCCATGTTCCTGGGTGCAGCATTGCAATTAACCAATATGTATGGAGATACTTTTTTAGACGACTTTAAAAAAGTGCCTGCATACCATGATTCCTTCGTAATAAAATATTCCACCATCATCTTATCTATTTCCCAGGTTTCTGAAACAGTTTTTATACTGGCAATACCATTTTTTCTCAAACGTTTTGGAATAAAAAAAGTCATGCTCATATCAATGTTGGCATGGGTGGTTCGTTTTGGCCTTTTTTCTTTCGGCGATCCAGCGGGTTATTTATGGATGATTATTCTTTCCTGTATTGTTTATGGAATGGCATTTGACTTTTTTAATATCTCTGGTTCTTTGTTTGTAGAAACAACAACTGATTCTAAAATCCGCTCCAGTGCTCAGGGATTATTTATGATGATGACTAATGGCGTAGGTGCATTTTTAGGGAGCAAAGTGAGCGGATTGGTGATTGATAAATTTTATACACTTAAATTTACTGATATCGCAAGCCTGCTTAATTATTTGAAAACTGATGTGGACAATCCTGCTGCAAAAGAAGTCTTGCAATTCAATAAAGTTTTGGCAGATGGTACACTTCAGTCACCAGTCTTTCTAAGGCAATGGTCGCCAATATGGTTGTCATTTGCAATTTATGCGTTGGTGGTTGCGGTATTGTTTGGTATTTTCTTCAGACATAAACACAATCCAAAAGACCTTGAAGTAATATCTCACTAAATAAAAAATCCCGGATGTTACTCCGGGATTTTTTATTTACAACAACTGTTGCAATTACTTTAAAGCTTCTATCTTTTTAACGAAGTTGGCTTTTGGTTGTGCACCAACCAGTTTGTCAACTACCTGGCCATTTTTTACGAATAAAATTGCAGGAATACTGGTGATTCCATAATTCATGGATACTTGGGGATTGTGGTCAACATTTACTTTACCCACATTTACTTTACCAGCATATTCCTTGCTCAGTTCTTCAATAACGGGTCCAATTGCACGGCAGGGGCCGCACCATTCTGCCCAAAAGTCAATAACAGTTAATTTATCAGAATCTAAAACGTTTGTTTTAAAGTTCGCATCTGTGAATTCTTGTGCCATAATATGAATTGTTTTATTTGTAATGGAAGAGGGCAAATTTAAGTCCAATAAGGTTAATGTGTTGTTATGACATATCCACATGATGTTAATGTGCCATTCTGCAAGCGGTAAATGTCACTACGGCATCAATAAATTTCTGATCTCGAAAATGTTTTCGGGCGTCTAACGGTTTGTAACCGCCTGTCGCCTTGGAAGAATTGTCTTGCATTTGACCATTTTAGCCATTATTTTTATCAGCTAAATCAAATGTTATGTATTTAATCAGAGAAGTATTCCAGGCAAGGCCGGGAAAGGCCAAGGACCTGGTTAAAATGTTTAAACTGGCAGCACCGCATTTTGAAAAAATGGGTGAAATGAAAGGCATGAAAGTAATGACTGATGCAGTTAGCACGTACTGGACGGTGGTGGTGGAATCGGAAACAGACAATATTGGTTCTTTTTTCAGCAACATGCGCAGCGCCACCATGAGTGATGAACTGAAAGATATCATGAAAGGTTATATGGATTGTGTGGAAGGAGGGAAGCGGGAGATCTTTTTGATTGAGTGATGAATAAGCTTCAAACTATAAGGGAGAAGCATAATGCTGTAACCTGCCTGCTTGTCCCTTATAGTTTTAAATATTATGGCTTTAACCCGTTACTACGCTTACTTCCACATCAATATTGTTGTTGAGAAAAACAGCCATTTCATCATTCATGGTAAACCCTTTTTCAAGGCTGTATAAGCCCACCTTAAAATTATTGCGGGGATCTTTTACATTGAATTTAATGGATGTTTTACCTGGATTGGCTTTAATATTCTGATCAATAAAATTAATGAAATCGCTATTGATGAACTGCGGTTGCACATCAATGATCACCTGTTTGGTTAATGCAGTCTTTACTGTTTCCAGTAAATGAATCTTACTTAAAGAAAACTGGTATTCGTTACTGTTATACCGTTGGCGGAAACCACCTTCCACCAAAACGATCATGCCTTTTTCCAAATAATTCTGGTACTTCACATAATCTTCGCTCCACATCATAAATTCTGCTTTGCCGGAAAAATCTTCAATGGTAAGAATCCCAAAGTTCTTCCCCGTTTTGGTTAAGCGGTGTTGTGCATCAATCACCAGCCCGGCCATCCTGAACTGCTTGGCAGGGTTGGGGTTGCTGTTTACCGTATTTTTAAATTCAACAAAATCTGCAAGCGGTGTAATATTATAATGCCGCAACTCAAATTTATAGTTGTCCAGCGGGTGGCCGCTGATGTACATTCCTGTTACATCTTTTTCAAAATCTAATTGCTGCACTAAAGGCCAGGGTTCGCATAAAGGTAATTTGGGGGGCAGAATTTCCGGCATCGCCAAATCTCCAAATAATGTATTGGTGGTGTTGGCCGATTGTGATTGAAACACCTGCCCGAATTTGATGATCTTTTCCAGCCCGGTAACATCTCCCGGCGGCTGATAAAAATATTGTGCCCTTGAAAAATCGGTAAAACAATCAAATGCACCGGCATAGGCCAGGCACTCCATTGATTTTTTATTGACTGATTTTTGATTGCATCTTTTAGCGAGGTCAAAAATATTTTTGAATGGCCCATGCTTGTCCCGCTCATGAATAATATCTTCAATAGCTTTTTCACCCACACCTTTTAAACCGCTGAAACCAAACCGGATCTCACCTTTTTTATTAACGGCAAAACCGCTCTGGCTTTCGTTAATATCAGGCCCTAAAACTTTTAGTCCCATTCGCTTACATTCTTCCATGAAGAACGTGATCTTTTCTATACTGCCCGCATGGTTTAATACTGCGGCCATGTATTCACTGGGGTAGTGGGCTTTTAAATATGCCGTTTGATACGCCACAAATGCATAACAGGTACTGTGCGATTTATTGAAGGCATATTGCGCAAAGGCTTCCCAGTCTGTCCAGATTTTTTCCAGTTTATCTGCCGGGTGATTTTTCGCTGTTGCACCACTCATAAACTGCGCCTTCATTTTATTCAATACCGCAATTTGTTTTTTACCCATGGCTTTACGCAACACATCCGCATCACCTTTACTAAAGCCTGCCAGCTTTTGACTCAGCAGCATCACCTGCTCCTGGTAAACGGTAATGCCATAGGTTTCTTTCAGGTGCTCTTCCATATCCGGCAAATCGTACTGCACCTGTTTTTTGCCATGTTTACGGTCAACATAATCGGGTATATAACTCATTGGGCCGGGGCGGTACAATGCGTTCATGGCAATAAGATCATCAAATTTATCGGGCTTCAGTTCACGTAAATATTTTTGCATGCCCGGACTTTCAAACTGAAACGTACCATTTGTGTCGCCGCGCTGATACAACTGGTATGTTTTTTCATCATCTAACGGTATGTAATCAATGTCAATTTCCACACCATGATTTTGTTTGATGAGTGCCAACGCTGTTTTAATAATACTCAGGGTTTTTAATCCCAAAAAGTCCATCTTGATAACACCGGCCTCTTCAATTACACCCCCTTCAATCTGCGTCACCCACAAATCAGAATCTTTTGCAGTGGCAACAGGAATCAAATCAGTCAAATCTTTTGGCGCTATGATGATGCCCGCGGCATGAATACCGGTATTGCGTACAGAACCTTCCAGGATTTCCGCTTCATGCAATACGGTGCCCTGCAAAGTTTGGCTGTTGTAAACTTCCCGCAAGCGTTTTACATTTTCCAGATCATCAGCCACAATGCCTTCTTTATCTTCCAGTGATTTTTCTCCGTCTTTGGCTTCTTTGCTGTTCAGCGGCGCATGTAATAATCTTTTTAAACTGATGCCCGGCCGTTCCGGTACCAGCTTCGCCAATGCATTGCTGTCGGGCAGGGGCAGATCCATCACACGGGCCACATCTTTAATACTCATCTTGGCAGCCATCGTACCATAAGTGATAATTTGTGCCACCTGGTTTTTCCCATATTTCTGCACCACGTAGTCGATTACACGCTGACGGCCTTCATCATCAAAATCAGTATCAATATCGGGCATGCTCTTACGGTCTGGGTTCAGGAAACGCTCAAACAGTAAATTGTATTTAATGGGGTCGATATTAGTGATGCCAATGCAGTACGCCACCACAGAGCCTGCAGCCGAACCACGGCCCGGCCCGACAAACACGCCCATATCCCTGCCGGCACGGATGAAATCGCTTACAATTAAAAAGTAACCGGCAAAACCCATCTGCCTGATCACGCCCAGTTCAAACTTGATGCGCTCTTCAGCTTCTGGTGTAAGAATTTTATATTTATCTTTTGCGCCTGCCCAGGTTAAACTTTCCAGGTATTCATCCTGCGATTTAAAATTAGCGGGCACAACAAAATTGGGCAGCAGGATATCTCTCTTTAAATCAAGTATAGAAACCTTGTCAACAATTTCATTGGTGTTGTCAATGGCTTCGGGCAAATCTTCAAACACTTTGATCATTTCATTCGTCTTCTTAAAATAAAACTGATCGTTGGGGAAACCGAAGCGTTTGTTTTTTATAGCTACATCATCATCACTGAATTCCCGGTTGGCTGGTGTGGCCTGTTTTTCACCGGTATTGATGCAGAGTAAAATATCATGTGCATTAAAATCAGTTTGATCCACATAATGGCTGTCGTTACTGGCAATAACTTTTACATTATATTTTTTGGCAAACTTCAGCAATACTGCATTTACTTTTTCCTGTTCAGGTATACCGTGGCGCTGCAGTTCAATATAATAGTCCTGCTGAAAAATATTGAGCCACCATTTAAATTCATTCTCACCTTCTGCTTCGCCTTTACGAATGATGGTTTGCGGCACCAAAGCACCCAGGCAACAGGTGGTGGCAATCAGGCCTTCATGGTATTTATGAATGAGTTCTTTGTCAATACGGGGATATTTACTGTACATCCCTTCTATATATCCTAACGACGTCAACTTTACCAGGTTCTTATAACCTGTATCATTTTTGGCCAGCAAAATCTGGTGATGGCGGGGATCTTTTTCTTCTTTACTGAAATTTTTCCGGTGCCTGTCGGCTGTAATATAAAATTCACAGCCCACCACTGGTTTTACTTTCAGTGAACCATCATCGTTTTTATGATTGTAAGCTTCTTTTACAAATTCAAAAACGCCGAACATATTGCCATGATCGCTGATGGCCAATGCAGGCATACCATCGGCAATGGCTTTTTTGTACAGATTTTTAATAGATGCTGCACCATCGAGCAAAGAGTATTGTGTATGTACGTGTAAGTGGGAGAATTTCATATTGTGCTTGTAACTGCAAATATCGTTTTTTAAGGGCGTTTAATCGGTTGAGTTTTTCCACAAGTACAGTGAAGCTCCAGTTTTAGTTAAGAAAGCTTCAAGGCTCAGGGGACAAGTATGTACAATGAAGCTCCAGCTTCGCTCCAGAATATTAAAGGTACAGGATGCAATAAACAAATGACAAGCATATATAGCAAAACACTTCCCGCCATTCAACAACTGTCTTTCGTAACGGCAAGCCAAGTGTACATTCTAAAATAATATGCTTCGCCCTTGTCCCTTATTCCTTATCTCATATCTCTTACCCCAATATACCAGCAGCAGGGTATTGCCGTAGCCATCGATAAACTTACATTTACTAAAATAATTAATTTATGAAACCAGTTTTGCTGTTCATTCAGTATATTCTTTTTGCTGCGTTGGCAATGGCGCAGCAAGCACCTGAAAAAATCAATGTAAAAATTAAAGAGGGAAAATTTACGATTAACAAATTTGCTGTTACCCCAAACTGGAGTGTGGCCGATGGCCAGGCAAACCTGGGCAAAGCAGAAAGGATAAGGCCAGGCTATAATGTTACCCATACCTACGATCAATTGGGAATTGTTTTATTTGAACGTGCACCTGATAAAAAAGCATCGGGAGAAATTTCAGAAATACAGTTTTATACCGGTCAGCCCGATTCCACCAATATAAGACCCACTGGATTATTTACGGGGAAAATAAAAATTGAAAAACTCAGTATCAGTAATAATCTTACATACGAAGCGTTAAAAAAAGGGCTAAAAAAATATACTGAAAAAGACAGCTACATTGAACACAGCCACCGGCTTTCATACAACGGCCTGTACATCTATTTTCAGTTTGATGCTACAGAAACGCATTTGCTGAAAGTGAGTATTGGTGTGGATAAGCTGCATTAAAGCGTTGAATTCAATCAGCATCTGTTAATCATTTAACCATTACTGCAAGCCGCCTTTAACAAAACGAAAGGGCTTTGTTATACAATTATTTTACTGCCAATACGTTACATAGAATAAAAAGCACACCAAAAGCTTGCATTTACCGGCAATGGGCCGTACCTTTGCCGGGCATTAGAACAATTATTTTAGTAACCACAGTTTGTAGGACAAGGTTATCAGACGAGAATAGAACGATAGTTTAACTCAAGGACGATCAGACGACCAAAGAACACAAGATTAAGTTGTACATACGCTTAAACCCAAAGTTTACGTATGAAAAATTTATTTTTTGTTTCTGTTGCAGTTGGCATCTTTTCAGGAACATCAATATCCGTTGAGGCACAAACCGCAGTTGATGCAGTAAAATTCAATGTACCTCAAAAGCGCTCCGTACAATTCATAGAAGGCATCGAAATTAAACGTGATGGAAAAACCACCGCCGATGCTGACGTATGGACTGCAAAGCCGGCACCTGCTGCAGCAGCAGTTACCACAAAAAAAGTTATCAAGGCAAATACAACTGAATCAACCATTGAAACGTGTACAACACTGCAATTTAAATATGCGCAGATCATGGACGTTGAAGTGGAATTGCTTTCCAATACCAAATTGTTTGCTGTTATAGATGACTGGTGGGGCACCCGCTATCACTACGGTGGCACCACCAAAAAAGGTATTGACTGCAGCGCATTTGCATTAACACTCATCAGTGCAGTATACAATATCAATCTTCCCCGCACGGCAAGAGATCAGTATGATGCCTGTGAAAAGGTTGATTACAGCAATCTCCAGGAAGGAGACCTGGTGTTTTTTAATACCCGTGGCGGAGTAAGCCATGTAGGCGTTTATTTAACTAATGGGTATTTTGTACACAGCAGCGTGCATGGTGGAGTAACCATCAGCAGTCTTAGTGAAGATTATTACAACCGTAAATTTATTGGTGCCGGACGACCCGTTCAGCAAAAACAATGATAAAAACATTTGCTATGAAAATGAAGAGAGCGCCTGATGGCGCTCTTTTTATTTAAGAATTATTTTTGATGTGGAGATTAACTTTGTTATCTAAAATCAATGCTCAATTTTCAACTATCAATAATCAATGTTCAAGTTGTAAAATCTCTGTAAGTACCAAAGTGCTTCCTTAATTTGAGTATTGAGCATTGAACATTGATTATTGAGCATTTGAGCAAATCATCACGCTTTCTACTCCACCTTTCTGCTCTTGATATAAAAGTTGCTATTTACTACAAATGTTTTTCCATCAAACCAGTCAGCCAACTGTAGCGTTTGCCATTTAGCGGTAGGTTTGATCCATTGTTCGCTCTTATCTTCTTTGCCAAAAGAAACTTTCAGGGGCAAATTAAAACCAGCCACGCAACTGTCATAACGGAAGGAAACTTTCCAGCCGTCAATTTTATATTCCAGCACAGGTATTTGCGTGGTACGCAAATACTGGTCGAACACTTTACTGAAATTGAAATGCGCCTGTTTGCTAATGTAGGCTTCCACTTCTTTACTCGTTACTGTTTTGTGGTAAAAAGTGCTGTTTAATCCCCGTAAAATCTGGCGGAAGCTTTCATCATTATCAATTACCTGGCGAATGGTGTGCAGCATATTGCCGCCTTTATAATACATATCGCCGCTGCCTTCCTGGTTTACATTGTAAGGACCAATGATGGGCATGTCGTTACTGATGAGTCTTCTTGTTCCCTGTACATACGCATTGCCGGCTTCTTTACCATACCAGTAATCGGTAAATAAAGTTTCGCTGTAGTTGGTAAAACCTTCATGTATCCACATATCGGCAATATCTTTACTGGTAATGTTATTGGCAAACCATTCATGGCCGCTTTCATGCACAATAATAAAATCCCATTTCAATCCCCAGCCGGTACCGCTTAAATCGCGGCCGGCATATCCATTACGGTAGCCGTTACCGTAAGCCGTGGCACTCTGGTGTTCCATGCCCAGATGTGGCGCTTCCACCAACTTATATCCATCAGCAGCAAAAGGATAGGGGCCAAACCAGTATTCAAAAGCTTTCATCATACGGGGGGCATCTTTAAACTGTTCTTTGGCTTTATCTAAATTGTAATCCAACACCCAGTAATCCATATCCACATCACCTTTTTCTCCTTTGCACACTTCTCCAAAATGCACGTATTTACCAATATAGGGAATGATGCAGTAGTTATTGATCGGTTCCACAACAGCCCAGTCATAAGTTGCAGTGCCATCGCCATTTACCGTTTTACCACGGAAGCGGCCATTGCCCACGCACATTAAACTGTCAGGGCAAGTGATGTGCATTTCAGCGCTGTCGGGCTCATCGGCCTGGTGATCTTTGCAGGGATACCAAACGCTGGCGCCCAATCCCTGGCAGGCAATACTCACCCAGGGGCTGCCGTCTTTGCTTTTCTTCCAGATCAATCCACCGTCCCATGGTGGGCGGCGGGCAATGCGGGGTTTGCCGTGGTAAAATACACTGACAATATTATGATCATCTCCATTTTTGATGTGCTCGTTACTGAAATCAATAAAGTAAGCGTTACCATCTTTGGTGAATGGCATCTTTTTATAGCCATACACAACACCTGTATTTGTTGTGCTTTGAAAAATATTCTTGGTTGAAATATAAATACTGTCTAATATCATTGGCTCCTGCAGATCAATCTGCATGAGTTTGCCTTTTTTGAGTGGCTTAAAACTAATCACATTAATTCCGCTGATGGTACTGTCAGCAATATTAAACGTTACATGCAAATCATATTTCAATACATCCCACCAGTCTCTCGATGGACCATAAGTACCCCGCAAAGTATCCGCATGTGTAAAGGGATGCGCCGGTTTGAGCGGTTGTGCATAGGAATGAATAAAGGATAATGAGGTAATGAATAAGGTGAAAACAAATGGTGTGATTTTTTTTATGTGCCGCATCTTGAACAGGTTTGTTATTGATTGCCTAAATTTATGACGAATATATTGAACTATGCCTTTAAAATTCCACCGCTCATCATACATCATTTCAACAGGAAAGAGAGGAATTGGCTCCATTATTCATTATTCATTATCCATTATCACATTATCCATTATTTTATTCTCCTGCACTACACACCAGCACCCCGGCAAACACATTTTTCATTATAACGAAAGCAGCGGACTGGCTTCACTTGATCCCGCCTTTGCTAAAAACAAACAGGTGATGTGGGCGGTTCACCAGTTGTACAATACTTTGGTTGAAATTGATGACCACATGCAATTAGCTCCATCGCTGGCCAAAAGCTGGACGGTTGCTCCCGATAACCTAACCTTTACTTTTTACCTGCGCAACGATGTTTATTTTACAAACGACGCCTGTTTTAGTGGTGGCCTTGGCCGCAAACTCACGGCTGGTGATGTGGAATACAGTTTTAAAAGGATCATGGATAAAAATACTGCCAGCCCTGGCGCATGGATTTTTAATAACCGTGTGGATAGTGTAAATGGTTTTAAAGCCATCAACGATACTACTTTCCAGTTAAAGTTGCTGCATCCTTTTCAATCCATGCTGGGCATACTCAGTATGCAGTATTGTTCTATTGTACCACATGAAGCGGTGGAGCAATATGGCAACGATTTCAGAAGGCATCCTGTAGGCAGCGGGCCTTTTCAATTTGTTGCCTGGGAAGAAGGGCAGGCACTGGTGCTGAAAAAAAATGCGGAATATTTTGAGAAAGACAGTGCCGGTAACCGCTTGCCTTATATCGATGGTATAAAAGTGTCTTTCTACGACAGTAAAGCAACAGAGTTTTTAGAGTTTCAACAGAACCGGCTGGATTTTATTGATGATATCGATCCTTCCTTTAAAGATGAAATACTTACTAAAACGGGTACACTAAAAAAAGCCTGGGCAGGTAAAATCATCTTACAAAAACAACCTTACCTGAATATTGAATACCTGGGCATATTGGTAGACAGCAGTAACAGCCTGGTGAAGCAATCGCCGCTGCGTTTGCAAAAAATACGGCAGGCCATTAATTATGGGTTCGACAGAAGGAAGATGATGCTGTACCTGCGCAACAGCATTGGCATACCGGCAGAAAGCGGTTTTGTTCCCTGCGGTTTACCATCATTTGATTCTGTGTTGGTAAAAGGCTATAACTACAATCCTGCCAAAGCCCGTCAGTTATTGATTGACGCTGGTTTTCCCGGTGGCAAAGGAATGCCGGCGATACATTTACTTACTATTCCGATCTATGGTGATCTCGGTTCTTATATTGCCAATGAACTGCGGCAGATCGGCATTAATATAGAAGTGGAAGTGGTGCAAAAAAGTTTATTGATGGAACAAACCTCCAAATCGCAGGCGCCATTTTTCCGCGGCAGCTGGATTGCTGATTATCCCGATGCAGAAAATTATTTGAGTGTGTTTTACAGTAAGAATCCTGCGCCCCCTAATTACACCCGGTACAAAAATCCTGCTTTTGATGAGTTGTATGAAGATGCACTGGCAGAAAAAAATGACAGTTTGCGTTATGTGTTGTACAGAAAAATGGATCAATTGGTGATGAATGATGCGCCGGTGGTACCACTTTGGTATGATATGGCCATACACCTGGTGCATACCAATATCAAAAACTTTACTGCCAACAGTTTAAATTTGCTGGAGCTGCGGTGGACGAAGATGGAGTAAGAAGCATTATTGAATACCTGGAACACGAATTAAATCGGATTACACGAATTTGTGCTTTATGGTCGGGGTGTTGCCGGCGAATAGAATGCGCTATATGGTCTGACGGCCACGTCTGACCACGAATAAAAGTTGTTGCCCAAGAAGGCACAAAGTAACAGGCATTTTTTAATTGGTCCGATGTAGCTAACCGACCGGAACATAACCATACATTATGCTCACCATAAGAATACTTCTTTTTGCTGCATTACTCATCACTTCAGTGTTAATGTGGAAAAAGCCGGCAATAAAATTGATTCGGCCACTGCTGACGTACTTGCATTTATTATTCTTCCTGCTTACTCTGGCTGCAGTTATTCTATTGATGAATGGATATAAATTTGCGGGAGCGTATACCAACACGTTCTTTGCAGTATCGTTTCTTGTTACCAGTATTCTGTTATTCGGCTGTACCAAAAATATTTTCCTGAGGTTTTATTCTGGTCTTTTTGTTCTGCTTTCAATTTTGTTTGAATTGTTGTTATTCTTTACACCCAATGCATTGTTGCTTCCATTTATCTTAGCAGGATTGCTATTTCAGTCTCCAAAGTATGTTGTTGCAGTGAATGCAAATTCACAAGTGGAAGTATATGACCAATTTTTGGGGCCGCCACCTGTTTTTCTTTCGGAAAATAAAATTGGTTTATTTAAGAAGCTATATGTACTAAAGCCAACTTCAGCAGATTTTTATACTGGTGATTCATTGAAAATTATTGATGGCAATGATACAGACCATATTGTTTGTTGTGTGTATCATGGAGATGATTCATGTAAATTGGATACCCTCATAAAAAGATAAATCAGTCAAGCAATCTTACAGTAATTGAACAGGCCGAAGCTGAAAAAATGACTTAATAAAATGTTTTCTATGAATCGAATTGCCTTTATCTTATCAGTGGTTTTGTTGTATTCCTGTATCGAACAAAATCAAACTCCAGAATGGGTTGAACCCTGGCATCGGCATGAAAAAGATTTTAAAACGGTGGTACGGCTGATGAAAGCAAATCAATTGCAACTGAATAAATCGGGTGTGGCGTACATCATTCCAGACAGTATTCATTTGCAGGATCCCTGCGAACAAATGGTATATAAATTAGAAGACTATTCGCGTGATACCGCCTGCTCTTATTTATTTTACCTCTCTAAAGAATCACGCATTAACCGCAGGAATCCATTATTGGTGTACACTGAAAATGCTGCCCGGAAAAGCATTTATGTGCAGAACCAGGCCAATGTTATACAACTGGAAGAAGGGTGGTATTTTCTGTATAATTGATCATGCCATTGTTGCTGATACATAACCCCAATAAAAAAAGGGAGGCCATTCCTGCTTCTCCCTTCAGCTTCACCTTAATGAAGCTTTCCTTAATTGCTCTTTATGGTCAGATGTTGACGTCAGACCATGTGTTCAGTTGGGGTGCTGCCAGTGACCTGACCATAATGTGAATTTCTAATTTCCTTTTTTACTTTCAATGTAAAGATTCTTTTCATGGTCAGACGTGGACGTCAGACCATGTGAAGTCTTCGTAAATCCAACATCCTAATTCCCCTTCTTCAACTTCGCTTTAAATACTTTTTGAAACTTCTCCACTTTCGGCCTGATCACGATTTGGCAATATCCCTGGTTGGGATGATTGTTGTAATAGTTTTGATGATACGCCTCTGCTGGATAAAAAACATTGAATTTTTCCAGTGTAGTAACAATGGGTTTATCCCATGCACCACTTTTATCTAACTCAGTTTTATAATGTTCCGCTTTGGCTTTTTGTTCCTCGTTGTGGTAAAAGATCACGCTGCGGTATTGCGGGCCCACATCGGCACCCTGCCTGTTTAAAGTAGTGGGGTCGTGCACCTGCCAGAAAATTTCCAGCAACTCATCAAAAGATATTTTTGAAGAATCATACACTATATTCAAACATTCAGCATGGCCGGTGTTTTTACTGCACACTTCCTCGTAAGTGGGGTTGGCCACTGTACCACCACTGTAGCCGCTGGTAACGCTTTTTACACCTTCCAGTTGTTGAAAAATCGCCTCTGTACACCAAAAACATCCTGTGCCGAATGTAGCCGTGTCTAACCTTGCATTTGTCATGTTATGTTGCTCCTTTTTTGTTGTTTTATTTTGTGCTGCAGCAGTTAATCCTGCAAAACTCAGTACTGATATAATGAAAGCTTTCAGCATTATGTTATATTTGAAATAATATACGCAAAGTTATCAACCTTAGTTTGGTAAACAACCGGCGTTTAAATAAGTTTAACAACTGCATTAGTAATACACATGAATTTTATAAAATTAAAAAGAATGCCACACAACAGTATTGCCGGATGCTTTGTATTTTGTTGCGGCATCCTGGCTATGCTGCAATCCTGTCAAACTAAAAAAGAACCTGCTATGTCAGCTATACAAACGTATGCCTTCCGGCTAAAGCCGGGGCAGGACCTGAAAAAGGAAATTGAAGCAGTGGTGAAAGAAAAGCAGATTAATGCCGGGTGGATCAGCACCTGTGTGGGCAGTCTTACGCAATACAATATCCGTTTTGCCAATCAGCCCAACGGCAGCAGTGATACGGGCCATTTTGAAATGGTAAGTTTAACAGGAACCGTTTCAGTAAATGGTTCACACATTCATATCTGCGTCAGCGACAGTACGGGTAAAACCATTGGTGGACATCTGCTGGAGGGAAATATTATTTATACCACAGCAGAAATTGTTTTACTCAGCAGTAATGAATTTATCTTTAAAAGAGAAAAGGATGGTACTACGCCCTGGGATGAGTTACAGGTAGTGCCTGAAGATAAACCATAATGTGGCAGGCTTTTTTAAAATACCTTTCAGCAATCAGGCCTACGTTTTCGGGTACCAAAACACTATTGCTTTTTTTGTTGATCATTCCCGGCATTGCTGATGTGATTTTTTTTATGTTCCGTGGCTTCAATAAAGAAGTTTTTCCGGCAACGTCTTTTCTTTTTTATAATATTCTGGGATTTATTCCACTGTTCGTTTCATACCACATTGGTTATTTCTTTATTTCTTATTGCTATAAGGAATTGAAAACATACTTTCCGTGGCTGCAAAAACTGGACAAATATTTTTAATCATCTGCAGCTTAACACACAAGATTTCGGTATGCGGATAAGGCAACGCATGCAATTATTTTTACGATAAATAATTACCTGCATCAAGCCAACCTTTGATGTGGTGAATGTATCTTTTTAAAAGTAACAGCAGTTATAAAACAAATTACTGCCAATGGTATTCAATATGCTGCACAACATCAGGATGCAGGCTTTTGGCAACCGGGCAGTTATTGCCAGTTCTTTCCAGGATGGTTTTATCTTTTTCATCCAGTGCCAATGTTGTTGGAAATTGAAGAATCACATCGATCTTGCCAATCCTCCTGGGGTCGGCCAGCATATATTTTGTAATGCTGATATTGGTGCCGGTAAGATCGATATTCATATCCATTGCTTTCATGCCCATGGTGGTAACGATGCAGGTGGCCAGTGCCACACAAACGGTATCGGTGGGAGAAAAACGTTCCCCTTTACCACGGTTATCGGTAGGGGCGTCGGTTTCAATAACGGTGCCGCTTTGCAGGTGCGTGCATTCGCAACGGAGCTGTCCTTTGTATACAACAGATGCTGTCATAATAATTGCGTTAATTTTTAAGAATCATGCAGCAGTAAATACGTTAAAACTATCATTGTTTACAACTGCAAACTATTTTTGCATAAATTTACGTAAGTAAATCATTGACATGAAAAAAATACTCGTACTGGTTTTGGCATTAAGTTGTGCTGCAGGGGTTGTGGCGCAGGATAAACCCAATAGCAAGAAGGCCAAAAAAGAAGAAAAGCGCAAACGCATTGATGCCCTGGTTAAACAGGAAGAAGAAGGAGTGATTGCTTATAAGCGGCAAACCGTTTATGGATTAAAACTGATCAGCGATGGATATGGTTTTTTTGCAGAAGTGGGCAGGGCAAAATCTGTCAAAAAATCAATGCTGTACCAATTTGAAATCAGTGAACGCAAACACCAGAAAGAAGAGAAAACCACCAGCCTCGCCAATTTCTCTGCTCCTTATATTTATGGAAAAATCAATTATTTCTACCCCGTAAAATTGGGCGTTCAGCAACAATATTTGTTTGGGAATAAAAGCAATAAGAATGGTGTTACAGTCACCGGTAATATTGGTGGCGGCCTCAGTTTGGGTTTATTAAGGCCATATATGATTGAGGTGGATAAAAATGGTGCCCGCACCTATGTACGCTATGATTCGCCTGACAGTTCATATTTCATTGGTGCGTATCATGATAATACCGCTTCAGGCCCGGGATTGGGCACAGGATGGAAGTACCTGAGTGTAACGCCTGGTTTATATGTTAAACCCGCTGTACGTTTCGATTATGGAAAGCTGAATGAACTGGTGAGCGCTATTGAAGTGGGCGTGTCGGCAGAATACTATTCTAAAAAAATTCCTCAAATGCTGTATAACAAAGAAAAACAGTTTTTCTTTTCTGCATATTTTGCCCTGATGTTTGGGCGAAGGAAATAAATTTTACTGCCTGGCAGTATCAACATCTTTCAACTTATTTACAATGCCGGGCTTACCGGCATTGTGCATTTATTCATGCGATAGTCCTTAACTTTGCCCCTTCAAAACAATTTGCAGTTTTTAATGTTTGTTATCACCTCATAATTGCAAACATTGCATTTAAAACAGTAAGCGCATGACAGAGTTACCCGTAGTGAGCAGCACCGCAGAGCAAAGGCCTAAAAAACCCGATTGGTTAAGAGTACGCCTTCCCATTGGCGCCGAATACAAACATGTACGCAACCTTGTAGACACCCATAAACTGCATACCATTTGTGAAAGTGGCAATTGCCCCAATATGGGCGAATGCTGGGGAGAAGGCACAGCCACATTTATGATTTTGGGAAATATTTGTACCCGCAGCTGTGGCTTTTGCAATGTAGCCACCGGCAGGCCGCTGGAAGTGGATTGGGATGAACCGCAGCGTGTGGCAGAAGCCATTCACCTGATGAAGGTAAAGCATGCAGTGATCACTTCTGTTGACCGTGATGAGCTGAAAGATGGCGGCAGCATCATCTGGTACAATACCATTAAAGCGGTAAAAGCATTAAACCCGGACACCACATTAGAAACACTGATACCAGACTTTAAAGCCAATAAAGAAAATATTCAGCGCATTATTGATGCTGCACCTGAAGTGGTGAGCCATAATATTGAAACTACTGAACGGCTGACCCGCCAGGTGCGTGTGCAGGCCAAGTACTGGCAAAGTATGGAAACATTGAAAGCATTGAAGGCGGGCGGTATGCGTACCAAAAGCGGTATCATGCTGGGGTTGGGTGAAGAAAAGGAAGAAGTAATTCAAACTTTAAAAGACCTTAAAGCAAGCAATGTGGATGTGGTAACCATTGGTCAATATTTACAACCTACCCAAAAACATTTACCCGTTGCCCGTTTTGTGCATCCCAGTGAATTTGCTGAATACCGCGAAATTGGTTACCATCTCGGTTTTGATTATGTTGAAAGCGGGCCGCTGGTACGTTCCTCTTACCACAGTGAAAAACATGTCATTCCCGGATGGGGAAAAAGCAGGTGGGAAGAAGAGAAGGAGATGAAAGGTTAATTGTCAATCGTCAAAGCAGATTATTTTTTAATTGATAATTGATAATTGGTAATTGCCCGCAGGGCCCTGTGGGATAATTGATATATTTTTTACAGACTTTTATTTAGGCAAAGTTTTTTAACCCGAGAACATTATCCATTGTCCATTATTAATTATCCATTCACCATTCACCATCTCACCTCCCCAGCCACTCCTTAAACCCATTCACTCTTTCCCGGCTTACCACTGTTTCTGCATCGGTTACAGGAAATACTTCTACTTTTAAACGGCCGCCGAGCCAGGTATGCACTTTCTTTACTGCTTCAATGTTGACTAATAAATGACGGTTGATCCTGTAAAAATGATCAGGTTGCAATTGCTCTTCTAATTGTGATAAATTATTTTCGAGTAAGAATTTATTGCCGTTAAAATCTACTGCGTAACACAATTTACCATCTGCAAAACAATAGGCCGTTTGCGCAGTTTTTAAATAACTCATTTGCTGGCCGCGTTTAATGAGCAGGCGTTCTTTATATTTCACCGCATTCAGATCCTGCATCAGTTGTAAAATCTTTCCGGGAAATTGTTCTTTAGCAACGGCATGTATATCCCTGAATTTCTGAATTGCCAGGTGCAGTTCGGTTTCATCAATAGGTTTTAAAAGATAATCCACACTGTTTACTTTAAATGCCTTCAATGTGTACTGATCAAATGCCGTGGTGAAAATTACAGGCGTGGTTAATTTTACCTGTTCAAAAATATCGAAGCTGATACCATCAGCAAGCTGAATATCCATAAATACCAAATCAACCGCAGGTGCAGCAGCAAAAAACTTTACGCTGGATTCAATACTGTCTGCTTTAAAAATAATTTCTATAGTATCACTGCAGTGCAGCAATAATTTGGCCAGTCGGTTGGCAGCAGGCGTTTCATCTTCAATGATGGCTACTTTCATGCTACAGGTTCAATTAAAGGAATGGCAACGGTAAAGTTGCTGCCGTTACTGGATACATGCACTAGCTTTTCGCTGAGCAGCTTATACCGGTTACGTATATTGTCTAACCCAATTCCCGTGGATTCATTCACCTGGTTTTTTACCTGCAGGTTATTGCTCACCACCAGGCTGCCATTGTCTGTAAATACATCAATATGCAAAGGTTTGTCTGCGGATACAATATTGTGCTTAATGGCATTCTCCATTAATATTTGTAAAGACAAGGGAACAATATGCTGCCGCATTTTTTCCGACGGGATGTCAATATTCACTTCCAGGTTCCGGTCAAACCGTGTTTTCAATAAAAACGTATATGCATTCAATACTTCCAGTTCATCTTTTAATGAAATACTTTTTTCATCTTTCACTTCCAGTATATGCCGGTATACTTTGGATAACTGCTGTACAAATGCCACCGCATGTTTTGGATCTTCCGGTATTAATGATACCAGCGTGTTCAGGTTGTTGAATAAAAAATGCGGATTGACCTGCGTACGTAAAGCATTCAATTGTGCGGCAAGGCTTTCTCTTTTCAGGTGTTCCGTTTCTTCCACAGAGCGGCGCAGTTCATTCATGAAATAAATGCTTTCATAAATGGCAATGATCATGATGGTGCAGAATAATGCCGCCGAATTGGAATGGATCAGTATATCTGCCAAAGAAAGATTGGCACCTTCTTTATTAAAAATGGGTTGTGTTACCTGGCCAAGCAGTATATTGGTGGCAACTGTAAACACAAACATCAATACCGATTGATACCAGATGCGTTTGCGAACTTCATTAAATAAAGGAAACCGCTTTCTGCTGTGAATCATAATATACCGGTTGCCGAGCCAGATCGCGGTAGTAATGACGAGCATTACCCAAAATTTTTCCCAGGTGAAATAAGGAATACGGTTAAAGCGGCAACCCATAAAAACAATCGGGATGATAAAACTTAATAACGGAATGCCGATAGCCATCAGCATCCCGTCGTTAAATCCTATCTGGCAATGGTATTTGCGCATGCAGTAAAGATAATAAAAATCAAAAAGTGATCTGGTAATTGATATTGGGGAAGAAGCCCATCTGGTTGATCTGGCTCACGGCCCCGGTTTTAGGGTTCAGTGTCTGGATGTAAATATTTTTTCTGTCAGTAAGGTTTTGCAGGTCAACATACCATTTCTGTGTTACCCTTTTTAAGTTGCGGGTGTAAGAAAATTTTAAATCCCAGCGCAGGTAATCACTGTGTTGCAGGCTGTACGCTTTATCGTCCTGGTAAATTACATAACCCGCCGCCTGCGATGCTGTAATATCAAATGGTGTGTACCGCTGACCACCGGTTACCGTCAGTTTGGTATCAATGCCAAAACTGGTTTTGTTGTTGAGGTGAAATTCCTTTCCACCCAATGCATTGAGCACATAATTACTGTTGAATGCGGTATTGCGCCAAACATTGTCACTGCCTTTGTACTTCGATTCGAATACAGAAATGGTGATCAAATAATATAAGCCTTTATGCAGAAAATGTTCGACTGTTAATTCAGCGCCATAATTATAGCCTTTGCCATCATTGATCAAATTGGTTTTATCAGGAAAATAAAAATCAGCACCGGAATTGAGCATACTGAAACTGCTGGCTGTTTTTTCAACTGCTGCGTTGTACAGGTACTGTGCATATATTTCGGATTTTAAGCGGAACACTTTGGAGAAATTAATATCATAACCGAGAACAGTATGTACACTCTTCACAAAATCAAGATCATGATTAGTATATGTAACGTTGCCATTATTGTCTTTTGTTTGATAGAAATATACTTCCAGCGGTTGCGTTTGGCTGTGCAACCCGGCGCCAAAAGAGAATGACTGGTTGGGTTTGAACTGGTATTTGATATTCCACCGTGGTTCAATGCTGGTGTGATTGTTGAGTGTGAAATCCTGCGCATAAATACCAAGGTTAGACGAAAATAAATCATTGAACCGGTGCCCAAGGTTAATGTATGCTTTTAACAATGTGGCATTTTGGGTGTTATTAGTCAGTGTGCTTAAAACAGAATCGCCGTCTTTAATATAATCCTGTCTTAAACTAAGTACATTAAAATCCGCTGTAATGCCTGCAGTAAGCTGATCCTGTGCATTGAATTTTTTATTGATGCTGTAGCCTGCAGTATATTTTACCTGCTGGTTATTTTTATAATAGGCTGGTTTGTTGGGTTCGCCGGAATTTACAATAGCTTCAGTATATTTTGAAGAAAGCCCTGACACTGCAAAAATAAATTTACCTGATGCTGTAGTATTGAAAAAATAAGTATGTGATGCACCAATTACACCAGTTAACGATTTAAAATTCCTGTCACGTACACTGCCATCGTTTGTGGAATATAAATTATCCTTGCCCTGGCTTTCCGGCGAAAAATGAATATGGCTTTCGCCACCCAAACCAAAAATGCTGAAGGTACCTGACTTTTTTGTGGGCAGGTTGATCTTGAACGTGCCATCCTGGTAATACGGTGTGGCGGAACCGGTGCCAAAACTAAAACCTAAGTTTTGCAGTGTAGCCACCATAGAATATCGATAGTCCACCATATACGATGATTTTGTTTGTTTGTTGATGGGGCCTTCTGCACCAAATTCAAAACCATTAAAACCCATCTCGCCTAAAAATTCGGGTTTCTCATTATTGCCGTTGCGCAATTTTAAATCGAATACGCCTGCAACCGCATTGCCATATTGCGAAGGAAAAGCGCTGGTTAAAAAATCTGAATTCTTCAACGTATTAATATTCAAAATACTTACGGGCCCGCCGGTTGCACCCAGTGTACTAAAGTGATTGGGGTTGGGAATATCAATGCCATCCATGCGCCATAATACGCCTGCGGGTGAATTGCCGCGGATGATGATATCATTTCTGCCATCATTGGTACCGCTGACGCCGGCAAAGTTTTGTGCCATGCGGCTGGGGTCGTTGCGTGTGCCTGAATAACGGAAGGCTTCATCGGTACTTAATTGCCTCGCACTCACAATAGCCGCTTCATTCAGTGCTTTCAGTTTCGATTTGCCGGATGTGATCCTCACTTCATCTAATTTCTTTACCTGTTCTTTGAGTTTAATATCCAGCACCACTTCTTTAGACGATGTTACTTCAATATTGGCAAGATAGGCGTGGTCATAACCGCTTGCGGTAACAATGATATTTTGCCTGCCAATGGGCACATGGTTTAAATGAAAGGTTCCGTTGGCATCACTCACAGCAGTTATAGCTGGTGCACTGTTTTCCAACATAACGGTTACACCGGCAAGTGTATGGCCCGATTGTTCGTCTGTAACAATGCCTTTCACCGTTTGAGTAAACACCGTAGTTTGTGCTTTGCTGTTAAGAACATACAACAATGCCAATATGAATATGATAATGTTTTTCATGCTATACTTTGTTTTGGTTTAATGAGCGGATTGATTGTAGATATCCACAGCTTCCTGCAGTTTGGCAATATCGCCATTGATCGTTTTGGCTTTTTCAGCAGCAGGGGTGCAACTGGCTAAATCTGCATTGATGAAAGCATTCACTGTTTTTTTATTGATGAGTTGTAATTTTTTATCCGCATAAATAAAATAGTCGCCTATTTTACCTTCAGTACCGCTGCTGAATACCGCCTCGCTGCCGTTGTACGATGCGTTACCTGAAGCATTGCTGGCTTTTTGCAAAAAACTCATTTTGCCATTGCTGATGACTTTAAAAAAATCGCCATTGATGCACAGGTAAGTGGCAGCATCAATAGTAACACCATTAATGTCGATGCCCTGGTACACTTTTTTTGCACTGTTGCCATCGGTAAAAGTGATGGCGGCAGATTTGCGGATATCGTCTTTAATAAAACCGGTTTTTGTACTGCCATCAGCCAATGTAATGGTGGCTTTGGTATACCCTTCAGGAATGGTGTTTTGTGCCAGCACCGGAGTGGTAAATAAAAATGTTGCGGCCAATACTGTTGCAGTTAATTTCATGACTGTAATTTTTAAGTGTGAATAGAATAGTTGTTGGTAATTTTAGGTGCAAGACTATTACTCCTGCAGCAAGCCTTCAAGGCAATTGGAGTGAGTTGAAGAAAAAATGGAGTGAAGCAGCAAAAGCGAAGGCATTAAATAATCATAACCGATGCGTTTTAAAAAAACATCCCTGTTCTTTTCATTATTGCTGTTTGTTGCTGCGCTGCGGGCGCAGGTAAAATGGACCAATATGGATACAGCCTTTGGAAAATTACCCAATGGGTTTCATGTATTTAAATCTACCGACAGCCTTGATGGTAAGCCCTTCATTGCCTGGTATGCAGCAGCTGATTTGAATGACAAACATTTACATTTTTCAGTAGATACTTCCAAAGGCAGGCGATTAAAACCCATTCAATTTTATGAAAGAGGGAACAACCCTTTACTAGTGGTGAACGCCTGTTTCTTCAGTTACGAAACCAATAAAAGTTTGAATGCTGTAATAAAAGATGGGAAGCTGGTGGCATTCAATACACATAGCATCCCGCTGAAGGGAAAAGATACGTTTACATACTGGCATCCGCTGGGCAGTGCCATTGGCATTTCTAAAAAAAGAAAAGCAGATGTGGCCTGGTTGGTTACAGATTCAACAAAACATTTCGCATATGCATCACAATCTGTAATGGATGCTTTTAAAGATTCCTCTTGGTCGGTTGATTTTAACAGCATCATTTCTGCAAAAGCTGCTCATAATTTGCCTTATGATGGGCATATTGATTTGCATAAGTTAAAGCCGCCATTTCACCAATGGAGAATGCAAGCTGCTGTTGGTGGCGGACCGGTGCTATTGCAAAACGGGCAAATCAACATTACTAATAATGAAGAAAAACGTTTTGCAGGCAAAGCCATAGCAGATAAACATCCCCGAACCTGTATGGGTTATACTGCAGATGGCAAATTGATCATTATGGTGATTCAGGGCCGCTTTCCCGGAATTGCTGAAGGCGCAACATTACAGCAGGAAGCAAGGCTGTTACAAAGCCTTGGCTGTGTGGAGGCTTTGAATTTAGATGGAGGCGGAAGCAGTTGTATGCTTATTAAAGGCAAAGAAACCATCAAACCCAGTGATAAAGAAGGAGCAAGGGCAGCGCCGGTGGTATTTGTGATAAAAGCCACTAAATAATCTGCAACATGAAAAGCGTTTGCAAAGAAGTTGACCTGCAGGGTTGTCTTCTTTAATGCGGTTTTAGATAACAGTATTGAAGATATTTTTTGAAAGAAGGCAACTTTGCCGCAGTTCCTTTAAGGCGTTTAAGGTATAATGGCAAAGTTGACTTCTTCGATAGTATCTTTTGAATTGGTACATTACTTCTCCCAGGATAATGCACTCGCTCCCAATATCGCGGCATCAGACTCTTTCAAATGGCTCACCAGTATCTTCACTTTATTCTGGAATACCTGGATCAGGTTTTCTTCCATGTGCTGTTTGGTCGGTTTTAAAATGAAATCGCCTGCTTTGGTTAATCCGCCAAATAATATAATGGCCTCAGGGCTGCTGAACATGATGGCATTGGCCAATGAAAGGCCTAAAATTTTACCTGTGAATTCAAAGATATCCAATGCCACTTTATCGCCCTGTATAGCGGCTTCGTAAACGGCTTTGGAGTCCAGCTCATCTTCCGGTACATTCCTTAATAAACTGGGGGCATCTGTTTTCTCCAAAATTTCTATGGCTGTTAAACGTACGCCGGTGGCAGATGCATACGCTTCCAGCGGGCCTTTTTTACCAGTGCCTTTATGATAACGGCCATCAGGTATTACAATCGTATGGCCGAGTTCACCGGCAAAACCATCGTGCCCATAAATGAGTTGCCCGTTGGCAACAATACCGCTGCCCACACCGGTGCCCAATGTGATCATAATAAAATCACGCATGCCTTTGGCGGCACCGTACATCATTTCCCCAATAGCAGCCGCATTGGCGTCGTTGGTTAAAGTAACCGGCAGTTTAAATTTGGCTTCCAGCAATTCTGCCAGTGGGATAATACCTTTCCAGGGCAGGTTAGGAGCGTATTCAATGGTTCCCGTGTAGTAGTTACCGTTAGGGGCGCCCACGCCAATGCCTTTAATGCGGCCACGGCCGCCGGAACGTTCAATCAGTTCCGAAAGGGCGATATATAAATCGTCGATAAAACTTTCTACTGTAGGATGTTTTTTGGTGGATATCTCGCTGCTGAATAAAACATTACCATCGCGGTCTACAATACCGAATTTGGTGCCGGTACCACCAATATCAATACCAATAACGAGTTGTTCTAAAGCTGTTGCCATATAGCAAATTTAAAAATCAGTCCCGGATACCCGGGACTGATAAAGTTATGAATTAAAAGAGAAAAATGATTATTGAAAGTTGATCATTAGCGTCTCGTTTAAACTA
>JAFDZS010000015.1 GCA_018266775.1 Bacteroidota bacterium
TTAGTACGAGAGGACCGGGTCGTACGTTCCGCTGGTGTATCTGTTGTGCCGCCAGGTGCAATGCAGAGTAGCTATGAACGGCCAGGATAAACGCTGAAAGCATCTAAGCGTGAAACCTTCCTCAAGATGAGTTTACTTTTAAGGGTCGTCGAAGACTACGACGTTGATAGGCTACAGGTGTAAAGGTGGTAACATCAAAGCCGAGTAGTACTAATTGCCCGTTAGCTTTAATTTTATTTTTAATTAAATAAAATCATAATTACTTGTTTTTACAATTTATCCTGATATGTTATCTTATTGATACCGATTGATCATGCAATCTTTCTGGTATAACCGTCTTATGGTGGTTTTGCCGAGGGTGTTCACCTCTTCCCATTCCGAACAGAGAAGTTAAGCCCCTCATGGCCGATGGTACTACACAACAATGTGGGAGAGTAGGTAGCTGCCATATTCATTTAAAAGCCTTTCAATTTATTGAAAGGCTTTTTTATTTTGCATACTTCCCTCCTTATTATGGCCGTATGATATTTGTTTCAATACTGCGTGAATACGGGAACAGGCTATTAAAAACATTTAAGAAGTGATCTTCTTTTCAATTCTTCGGTCAGGAATTAGCCAGATACAGGCAACAATAATATAACTGGCTAAGCCAAACCAGGTATGCAAAAATGTTAACGCAATACCTGCTGCATAAATAATAACTGATGCCAGGCCTTTCCAGTCTTTCCCTAATGCTTTTGCAAGCGTTGAGTCTTTGCCATGAACATGCACCAGGCATTGCGCCAAGATATAATAAGCGATACCGGCCATTAATGAAACCATTCCGTAAACAGCAACAGGCCATGTACTGAAATGATTTTCTCCCATCCAGGCGGTGGCAAAAGGAAATAAGGAAAGCCAGAATAGCAAGTGAATATTCATCCACAAAACGCCACCGGTTACACGATGTGCAGCATGCAGCATGTGGTGATGGTTGTTCCAATAAATGCCGACGTTGATAAAACTGAGTACATAAGTTAAAAATACGGGCAATAATGAGGATAAAGCTGAAAGGTCGCCGCCATGCGGCACTTTCATCTCCAATACCATAATGGTTATAATAATGGCAATAACGCCATCGCTAAATGCTTCCAGCCTGCCTTTTCCCATGGGATCTAAAATTTTCAGTCAATAAAAAATCCTTTCAGTTTTACTGAAAGGATTATAATACGGTATACAAAGAAGATTAATAATCTTTATTATAACCACCGCGGCCGCCACCACCGTAGCCACCGCCTCCGCGATTGCCACCACCACCATATCCACCACGGCCACCGCCACCACGGCCACCGCCTCCACCATAGCCACCGCTTTTCTTGTATCCGCCACCGCCACCTTCAGGACGCGGTTGAGATTCATTAACGATGAGCTTACGGCCCATAACTTCTGTTTCGTTTAATGCAGCGATAGCAGCTTTTGCTGCTTCATCACTTTCCATTTCAACAAAACCAAAGCCTTTACTGCGGCCATTCATTTTGTCTTTTAAAATTTTAGCACTGGATACGTTGCCGTGTTCAGCAAACAGATTTCTTAAATCATCGTCGGTCATTGTCCAACTAAGATTTCCAACATAGATGTTCATTGTAAAAACTTTTAAATAATTAATATTATAATGACTTAGTTGTTACAATGAACTGAACCAAACTTAAACAAGCTACTTCAGCCAAAAGCGAAAAACTAAAACCATTAATTCCTTATAAAGATAGGGGTTTTGCTAATATATCATAAAAAAAGGCTAAAAAATATATCAAAATTACCTTTTGTATTGAAAATCAATAATACACAGTACCCTGTGCAGAATATTTTAAAATAAAAAATCCGTCCCGGCAGGGACGGATCCTGTAAAAAATATATTTGGAATCAATTATTCGGCTACTACTTCAAACTCAACTTCAGTTTCGTTTCCGTTACCAAAATCAATTTTCGCCTTATAAGTTCCTAATTCTTTTACTTCATCAACAATTGAAATACGGCGGCGGTCAATTTCGTAGCCTTTTTGCTCTTTGATTGCTCTTGCAACCTGAACAGAAGTTACACTGCCGAAGATCTTACCGCTGGTACCTGTTTTAGCGCCAAGTTTCAGTACGCCATCTTTTAATACAGCAATTACACTATTTAATTCAGCCAGTAATTTAGCTTCTTTTTTAGCTTGTTGCTTTTTCTTTTCTTCCATCATCTTAATGTTGGAAGGGCTGGCTTCTACAGCCATTTTCTGCGGAATAAGATAATTGCGGCCATAACCATTTTTTACTGTTACCAGTTCATTGGCGCCACCTAAATTATTTACATCCTGGATCAATATTACCTGCATAATTTTGCATTTTTACCCAACTCTTCGTCAAGCTCAGAGCTTTCTCCGGATAACTCATCAGGATTAGGGTGGTGAAAAAATATTATTTTAATAAATCAGTTACGTAAGGAAGAATGGCCATTTGACGGGCTTTTTTTACTGCTTCACCTACCTTGCGTTGAAACTTCAATGAGTTTCCGGTAATACGGCGGGGTAATAACTTACCCTGTTCATTGATGAATTTCTTTAAGAATTCAGCATCCTTATAGTCGATATAGTGGATACCCATCTTCCTGAAACGGCAGTATTTTTTTGGACGCTTTTCCTGCTTAATCGCAGTCAAATATTTGATTTCATTCTTTGCCATAAATTAAGCTTCGGTTTTTTCGTTAGTAAAACGTCCGCCACTTTTCTTTTTGGCATTGTACTCAACGGCGTACTTGTCGAGTGCAGTGTACATGTGACGCATTTGGCTCTCGTCACGCAAAAGCTGAATTTTCAACTTTTCATTGAAGCTGGATGGCGCTGTATACTCCATTACCCAATATAAACCAGTGGTTTTTTTGGCAATGGGATAGGCCAGTGATTTTAATCCCCAGGGATTGCTGTTGATAATTTCACCACCATTTTCTACAACCAGGTCGGCGTATTTTTTTTGGGCGGCTTTGAATTCGTCGTCAGACAGCACAGGAGTAAAAATCACCATCAATTCGTAATTTTTCATTTCCCTTTTTTTGTTAATTAATAAATGTTTTTTGTCCGTTTTAAACGGGCAGCAAAGGTAGGGAAAATAGTGGATAATTTAAGAATGGGTAATGGATAATTTTATTGACCCAAAGCCCTTTGTCGAGATCATTTACTCCTTCTTAAAAAAAGTAAAAGCTGAGCCATTGAAGGATAGTTAATAAATTGATTTTCAGTATTTTGAAAAACTATTCCATTGCCCTGAAAACTGGATAGCGGTTATGTGCAGGCTCGTAGTAAGGCGAATTTTTATAGATAAAATCCAACTGGGCTGACCCGTTGGCAGCAAACTTTTCATCCGCCTTTTTCTTTTCTTCCAGTTTTGCTTTCAGCTCGGGATTATTCCTCAGTACTTCTGCGGCAATATCTTCCCAACGGTAAGCACTATAACCTTCTTTTTGCTGCAGGATGGCATCAAAATAATTCCATGCAAAAAAACTATCATCACCTGTGGGCTCCAGCATTTCTATAATATATCTTTTTGATGGTTGATCTGTTGAAATATAATAATCTCCTTTCAAAAAATGAATGGCCTTCCTGGTTACGGATGTTTTCACCCCGCTATTCTTATGATGTTTTTCATAAGGCCTCGGTAAACTTTTATAATCGTCAATATGATACACTTCCACTGTTATTGTGGTATCGTTTGCCAATTCCTTTACTGCAACTCTATTCAACTTCATCAAATCCACTATTGCATTCCAGCCATGTGGAATAATGTAGGCTTTCGGTGCCATGATGATATTGGATGGACTGAATGTATTGTAAAAACGAACTTGTTTGGTAAAAGGTTTCGACCGGTCATAATACATACGTTGTAACCCGGTGGCATCGCTGGTTTTATAAGCCTTTTCATAGCCTTTAAAAGTAATGGAAGTGTAATGCGCAGTATCAAGGTTCCAGCTTAATGGCCATTCAGCTTGTTTTAAAAGGGCGGCTTTAGCTTTTGCTCTTTCACGATGCAAGGCTGTTGCGTTAACAGAAGATTTTTCAATGACAGTTTGCATGAAAGCATAGGTGGACAGCACCCTGTCTTTAAAAGGTTTCAGCATGTGTGTTTCCGGTACAAACCCGATGGTTTGAAACAGTGCGGCATAACCGGATGAATACCGTGGCGGGTCGTAAAACATCACCATGCCTTTGTTTATATCATCTGCTTCAAAATCCACGTAAGGCACCATATCCCATTTTTTTTCACTCATCGATTTGAACAGCTGGGGTTCAAAATCATCTCTCAACCAGTTGCCTAAACCTGCTCCTAATTTATCGTATTGCGTAGTAAGCATGGTCATGGTGTGTTGATAATCTGCTCCATCACTGACATGATTATCTATAAGAATATCCGGATCAAGTAAATGAAAGATTTCTGCAAATGCTTTAGCTTCCTTGCTGTCACATTTTGTAAAATCCCTGTTAAGGTCAAGATTTTGTGCACTGCCTCTGAAACCGTATTCTTTTGGCCCATTTTGATTGGCCCTTGAATAAGCGCCACGGTTTAAACAACCACCAATATTATACACCGGTATGAAAGCCAGAGCAACATTATCCGGAAGCTGGAACTTCCGGAGTACAATATCTCTAACCAGCATCATACTGGCATCAATTCCATCAGGTTCTCCGGGATGAATTCCGTTGTTAATCATTACCACCACTTTATTCTGCTGATGCCATTTTGCGATATCAAATTTTCCATCTTTACTTACTAAAACAAGATGTAATGGATATCCGGCATCTGTCATGCCCATTTGTTTTACCAATACCTGTGCAGATTGCTGATCGAGATTTTTGTACCAGTTAACAGCTTCAAAATATGTGGCGCTTTCTTCTCCATTTGTTTTTTCGAAACGGGATTGTTGAGCGAAGACTGGGATGCAAAATATCGAGGCTGATAACAGCAGCAGAAAGTTTCTCATTGCAGAAATAAGTTTTGGTGAAGCTACAATGATTTTTTTGTTTCCGTATTTCCATTCATAAAAATGAAACCGGGAGATCCGCTGCCCATTAACCATAGTTTAACTTTAAACAAAAACGCCAATATCATTTAATTTTCAATTTTGCATTGTATCTTAAAGTGTTCTATGCGTTCATCAGCAACAAGGCTGCTCATTCTGATCACCACCATATTAATTGCGGTTATTATTGGCCTGCAATTGCATTGGTTGAACAAGACCTATGCGTTTGAAAAAAACGAGTTTAATACAGCCGTACTTAAAAGTATCCGGGGCTTGTATGAAGACCTGAATCTTTCTGATGAAACCGGTTTTCAGTTTAATAATCTTATTGTACATCCTGCAGATGATATCTTTATTTTTAAAGTAGATGATGCCCCCGCCAAAGATTCCCTGATGAAAGCCCTGATTGGCGAGTTTGATGATTTTAAAGTATACACCGGTTGTAAAGTGGCTGTTTATGAAGATAGTGTCAGGAAATACATTTATGAGGAATATATTCCCAATGCAGCATCTTTTCACTCCGACCCGGTTGCCATTGATGCGCCGCTGCAGAAAGTGAATTATGATTATATCTACCTTAATTTCCCAAACAGGAATCAATACATCATCAGCAATATGAGCAGCTGGATATTTACCAGCGTATTGTTGTTGGTATTGTTGATTGGCCTCGGCGCCAGCATTTATTACCTTTACAGGCAAAAATTTCTTAATGATATTCAGAAAGATTTTATCAATAACGTTACGCATGAATTCAGCACGCCACTTACTGTGATTGACCTTTCAACTGATGCGCTGGAAAAACCAGGCATCGCCAGCAATCCTGAAAAGTACAATAAGTATGTAGCCTCGATCCGGTACCAGAACGAATACCTTAAAAAGCATATTCAGAACCTGGTAAAAACTGTTGTAACAGAGTCCTATCATTTAACACTAAGTAAATCTCCTGTTTATCCCAACGAATTGATCAAAAGAGCCATCATGCAATTGGAACCTATAGTGGCACAAAAGAACGGGCGTATTATTTTTGAGCAGGATGAGGCTAATGAACCTATTATTGCGGATGGAGATAATTTGTACCTTGCCATCTTCAATATTATTAATAATGCAGTAAAATATGCTGAAACGCCAAAAATAATCATCGCATGTGGGGCGCATAATATGAAGTATTTTGTAAGTGTAAAAGATAATGGTGTAGGTATTGCCGCGACGGAACAAAAAAGAATATTTAAGAAGTTTTACCGGGCACAGAATGGAAATATTCACAATGCAAAAGGATTGGGCCTGGGCTTATACTTTGTGAAAAAAATTATTGAGTTGCACAAGGGCCACATTGAAGTGAACAGTGTGGAAGGTATTGGAACAGAATTTAAAATTATTATACCAGTCAATTAAACACAATGGAGCATAAAGGAAGAGTATTATTAGCAGAAGATGATTTACATCTGGGTGATGTAATGAAAGATACACTTGAAGACGAGGGTTATTCCGTTTTGCATTGTACCGATGGCCAGCAGGCTATTGATTTTTTTGATAAAGATAAATTTGACATCTGCCTCCTTGATGTAATGATGCCGGTAAAAGATGGTTTTACAGTTGCCAAAAAAATCCGGCAGCAGTCTGATGTAATACCGGTTATTTTTATCAGTACAAAAGCATTGCTGGAAGATAAAATAGAAGGCTATCAAAAAGGAGCGGATGATTATATTGTAAAACCCTTTCAAATGCAGGAACTGTTATTGAAAATGGAAGTGTTCCTGCGCCGTACCAAAAAATTATTTGCAGATAACCTCCAGGAATATACCGCAGGAAAAATTCATTTCCAGTTTACGAATTTAAAAATGACAACGCCTGAAGGAACAATCACCATCACACAAAAAGAAGCTGAATTGCTAAAGTTCCTTTGCCTGCACCCGAACAGGATTTTAAAGCGTGAAGAAATACTTACCGCCGTATGGGGAAAAGATGATTATTTCCTGGGCAGAAGTATGGATGTGTTTATGACCAAAATCAGAAAACTGCTGAAAGCAGATCCTGATATTGTATTGGAAACTATACATGGTATGGGCTTCCGTTTTACTATTCCTCAAAAGTGATGTTTGCGTTAACATCTACTTAACCCTGCCTTAACCAAAATTAATTGGGCTTAACAAAATACGATTCTAAGTTTGTGTTGATAGTAACTGAAAATTTTTGGTGGTTTTTCAGTATGGTTTAAAGGGTATTTTTCCAAATACCCTTTATTTTTTTTGGGTTAACCTGCACTTAACTAAAATTAATCGCACTTAACAAACTACTGGTGCAATTTTGCCTTTAACCACCAAAATTTTTTTCAAATGAACCGCTGTTTTTTATTATTCTTTTTTCTTGCGGCCGCATGTACTTCCCGTGCACAATCCAATGCAGATACATTGCAGATGGATATGCAACAGGCCGAAAAAATTTTTCTGCAAAAGAACTTATCCCTTCTTGCTGCACAGTACAACGTAAACATCAATGAAGCACTGATCAAACAGGCAAAGCTTTGGGACAACCCGGTATTGGCCACTGATCAAAACATTTACGACAATAGCGGCAAATTCTTTGCCCATAATGCCGATAATGGACAGGTATACGTGCAGGTGCAACAATTGATCCGTACAGCAGGTAAAAGAACCAAACTGGCACAACTTGCCGTTGATAATACACAACTGGCAAAGGAGCAGTTTGATGATGTGATGCGAAGCCTCAGGTACACGCTGCAAAGTGATTTCCTGGAACTGAGCCATCTTATGAAAACTAAAAAAGTTTACGATGGCGAGATTGCAGAAATGGAACATCTCGTTTACGGAGTGAATGAAGAGTACAAAGCCGGGAATATCTCCCTTAAAGATAACATGCGGCTGAAAGCACTTTTATTCAGCCTTAAAAATGAACTGGTGAATGTGCAGGCACAATTAATGCCTTTGCAAACCGAAGTACATTTTTTATTGCAGGATAGTTCCACCACTTTTATCGAACCACAGTTTGATTACCAGTTGCCGGCCATTATTAATTACAAGCTCGATCCGCTGGACAGCCTGGTTGCACGGGCTATTGCTTCAAGGCCTGATGCTAAAATGGCGCAGACCCAACTCGATTTTCAAAATCATAACCTGGTATATCAAAAAGCATTGGCAAAACCTGATGTTACTGTGGGCACGGAGTTTGACCAGCGCAGCAGTTATGCACCAAACTATGTAGGCCTTGCCGTATCGTTGCCATTAAATATTTTTAATAAGAACCAGGGGAATATTAAATCGGCACAATTTGCCGTTAAGCAGCAGGCTGTGATTAAAGATCAGCAGACCTTAAAAATTCAAAGTGAAGTGAGCAGTGCTGTACAAAAATTTCTTTACTATCAAAAAGTGAATGACCCTGAGCAACTGACATTCTCTCAACAGTACGACACCCTATTCAACAATATGATCAAAAGTTACCGTGACAGGCAATTGAACCTGCTTGACCTGATTGATTTTATTGATGCCTATAAAGACAGTAAGCTGAAATTGACAGACCAGCACAACAGCCTGGTAAAATCGGCGCTTGATTTAAACTATACGATTAACTCCACCATCATTGATGTAAAATAACCCTTATGACCAATCAATTCAAATTATACAGCATAGCCACTATCATATTTTCTGTACTGTTATTTTCCTGTAAAGACAAGGAACCTGAAAATACAGCACCTAAAAAAGTGTGCATCAGCGACACCATGTCGAAAAGCACTAAAATAGATACAGCCACTATAAACAGTATGAGCGATGAATTAAAGCTCAGTGGCGAGATCAATTTCGATGATAAAAAAGTAACTAAAGTTTTTGCCTTCAGCAGTGGCCAGGTGATTAAAGTAAATGTTTCCGTTGGTGATAAAGTATCACGCGGGCAGGTGCTGGCTATTATAAAAAGTGCAGACATTGCCGGAAACTACAGCGACCTTTCTACAGCCGGCAATGATGTGGCCATTGCAAAAAAAGCGTTGGATAACACCGAGTCTTTATACAAAAATGGCATTGCCAGCGAAAGAGAATATATAGAAGCAAAAGAAAATTACCAGCGTGCGGTAACATCGGCAGCAAAAATAAAATCGCAGATCACTATCAATGGTGGTGGCCGTACTTCTGAAAACGGAACCTATGTAATTACTGCGCCACAAACCGGTTATGTGGTGGAGAAAAAGATCAGTGAGGGAGGATTCATCCGCAGCGATGCCAGCGATAACCTGTTTACCATTGGCGACATCAGTGAAGTATGGGTATGGGCGAATGTATATGAAACAGATATCGCCAAAGTAAAAGAAGGTTACGATGCTGCCATCACCACACTCGCTTATCCCGACAAAGTGTTTCACGGTAAAGTGGATGAAGTATATAACGTACTGGATCCTGTAACCAAAGTGATGAAAATAAAGATCAGGCTGGAGAATAAAAACCAGGAACTAAAGCCGGAAATGTTTGCCAACATCTCCATTACCAATCCTAAAGGGGAAAAAGAATTGTGCATACCCAAAGAAGCGGTACTTCCCGATGGCGCAAAGAATTTTGTTGTGCTGTATAATTCCAATTGTGATTTAAAAATAAGGGAGATACAAATTCTTAAAACAATAGACGATAATACATTTATTAAATCAGGCTTAGCTGACGGCGATAAAGTTTTAGGCTCTAACCAGATTCTTTTTTACAAAGCATTACAGGATCAGCAGAACTAATACTGTCGCCGGAAAATTCCGTACAGTAAATCAATATGAATAAGTTTATCAGGCAAATCATCTACTTTTCGCTGCGGCACCGCTACTTCATATTTTTTATGACAGCAGTGCTGGTTGCATTGGGTATTTGGGCATATAAGGAAACAGCGATAGAAACCTTTCCTGATGTGACCAATACACAGATCATCATCATTACCCAATGGCCGGGAAGAAGTGCAGAAGAAGTGGAGAAATTCATTACTATACCACTGGAAACTGAGTTGAACAGTGTGCAGAAAAAAATTAACCTGCGTACCAATTCATCTTTCGGTTTAAGTTATGTAACACTCATCTTTGATGATGATGTGGATGATGCATTTGCAAGGCAGCAGGTAATGAGCCGTATCATTAATGCAGATTTGCCTGACGGAGTGAAGCCTGAAGTGCAACCGCCTTATGGGCCAACAGGAGAAATTTACCGCTATACTTTGCAAAGCAAAACAGTAAACATCCGTGAATTAACTGCCATCCAGGATTGGGTTTTAGACAGGCAATTTAAAAGTGTGCCGGGTGTGGCCGATGTGAACACATTTGGCGGTGAGGAGAAAACCTTTGAAGTAAGCGTGAATCCAGACTTACTGGTGAAATACAATCTTTCATCACTGGATGTGTTCAATGCCATTTCAAGAAGCAATGTGAATGTAGGCGGCGATGTTATAAAAAGAAGTGGAGAAGCTTATGTGGTACGTGGTATTGGTTTACTGAACAGCATTGATGAGATCAATAATGTTATTGTTAATAAAATCAATGGCGTTCCCATACTGGTACAAAATGTGGCAACTGTTGTAGAGAGTGCCAAACCCAAACTGGGTACCGTTTCACTGGATGGGCAGCCTAACCAGGTGGAAGGGATTGTCGTGATGCGTAAAGGAGAAAATCCATCTGAAGTGCTTGACCTGCTGCATCAAAAAGTGGAAGACCTTAATACCAATATTTTGCCTAAAGATGTAAAGATTGTTCCATTTTACGACCGGACTGTTTTAATGGATTATGCCACAGAAACAGTGATCCACAATTTACTGGAAGGCATTATCCTGGTTACGGTAATCGTTTTTATGTTCATGGCCGATTGGCGTACAACATTAACAGTTAGTATTATCATTCCATTGTCTCTGCTGTTTGCTTTTATCTGCATGCGTATAAAAGGAATGAATGCTAACCTGCTGAGCATGGGTGCAGTAGACTTTGGTATTATTATAGACGGTGCCGTAGTGATGGTGGAAGGATTGTTTGTTGCATTAGATCACCGGGCAAGGGAGGTGGGTATGGAGAAATTCAATAAGCTGGCAAAACTCGGCTTGTTTAAGACGAAAGGGGCAGAAATGGGTAAAGCCATCTTCTTTTCAAAACTGATCATCATTACCTGCCTTATTCCCATTTTTGCTTTCCGCAAAGTGGAAGGTAAAATGTTCTCCCCGCTTGCATATACATTAGGTTTTGCGTTGCTGGGTGCTTTATTGCTTACATTAACATTGGTGCCTGCATTGTCGAGTATTTTACTGCGCAGGAACGTAAGGGAGAAACATAACCCTGTGGTTAGTTTTTTTGAAAAGGGCGTGGCGAAACTTTTTAATATGGTCTACCGTAACCAAAAGAAAAGTGTCATCATTGCATTCATCATAATGCTGCTGTCTTTTCTTTCTTTTAAATTTTTAGGATCGGAATTTTTGCCGCAATTAAATGAAGGTGCATTATGGGTAACAGCGGAATTGCCAAGAAGTGTATCGCTGGATGAGGCAGACAGTATTTCGGCAAAAATAGAAAGCACCATCAGAACTTTTCCCGAAGTAAGGCATGCATTAACGCAAGTGGGACGAACCAATGATGGTACTGATCCAAAAGGTTTTTTTAACGTGCAGGTGGCAGTTGATCTTGCGCCACAAAAAGAATGGAAAAATAAATTAAGTTATGATGACCTCGTGAATGAGATAGATGAAAAGCTGAACGTATATCCGGGCATAGTATTCAACTACTCGCAACCCATCAGGGATAATGTGGCAGAAGCTGTGGCAGGCGTACCCGCCGCACTGGCGGTGAAAATATTTGGAAAAGATTTTAATGTACTGGATTCAAACGCCAATAAAATTTACGATGTGCTTAAAGGCATAAAAGGTGTTGAAGACCTGGGTGTGATACGCAACCTCGGGCAACCAGAATTTCGTATTGAACTGAACCAGGAGAAAATGGCCCGTTATGGTATCAGTACTGCTGATGCAAATGCAGTAATTGAAATGGCCATTGGCGGTAAAGCAGCAACAGAATTATATGAAGGAGAAAGAAAGTTTGACATCCGCATCCGTTACCAGGAAGCCTACCGGGCCACACAGGATGCCATTGAAAATTTAATGATACCCACACTGGACGGCGTAAAAGTTCCGTTAAAAGAAATTGCAGATATTGTTACGCTTACAGGCCCGGCATTTATCTACCGCGATAATAATGCCCGTTATATCACTGTAAAATTTTCAGTACGTGGCAGAGACCTTGGCAGCACCATTGCAGAAGCGCAACAAAAAGTAGATGCAGCAATCAAATTGCCTCATGGCTATTCAACCACATGGAATGGAGAATTTGAGAATCAGCAAAGGGCTACCAAAACACTGGAACAGGTAGTGCCGGTTTGTTTACTCGTCATCTTTTTGATTTTGTTTGTAACGTTTGGCAATGCTAAAGATGCATTGCTCACTATCATGAATGTTCCTTTTGCATTGATCGGTGGTATACTGGCGTTGCACATTACCGGCATCAACTTCAGCATCAGCGCCGGTATTGGTTTCATAGCATTGTTCGGTGTGTGTATTCAGAATGGTGTGATATTGATTTCGGTGTTCAAAAAAAACCTGGAGGAAAAAATGAATTTCAATGATGCGATACGGCAGGGTGTGATTTCGCGGGTACGCCCGGTTGTGATGACAGCTTTAATGGCGATGATTGGTTTATTGCCGGCGGCAATCAGCCATGGCATAGGCAGCGAAACACAAAAACCTTTGGCGGTAGTAGTTATCGGCGGGCTGATCACTTCGACCATCCTTACATTACTGATACTACCGGTAATTTATGCACTGGAATACAAATTGACGCACAACAGGTCCAACAGGAAGTTATTACGTAAAGCGGGGTTAGTAAGTAAAATAGAAAAAAATAACCAATAAAATTTTGATTACAATAAGGAAATAACATTTAAAAACATATTGCCTCCTGCTATATCATTAATGCATCAAACACGTGATGTAATTAATGAAAGCCTGCCATTTTTATAATGGCATTTGGCTTTTGAGGTAGTAAAAAACAAAAGGAAAAATGAGTAAGGCCGAAAAGAAAACGTAGATCATCTTTTATGAAATGATTGACGCAACCATATTCAGTAACTATCATTAAAATGGACTGCAGTCCGCAAAACCACCATGAACAAGTTCATTAAACGAATCATCCATTTCTCGTTAAGGCACCGGTATTTTGTTTTCTTTATGACCGCTATATTAGTGGCACTGGGCATCTGGGCTTATAAAGAAACGCCTGTAGAAACTTTTCCCGATGTAACCAATACGCAGATCATCATCATTGCACAATGGCCGGGAAGAAGTGCCGAAGAAGTGGAGAAGTTCATCACCATTCCACTGGAAACAGTGCTGAATTCTGTACAGAAAAAATCAAACCTGCGTTCCACCTCTGCATTTGGGCTAAGTTATATCCGTATCATTTTTGATGATGATGTGGACGATGCTTTTGCCCGGCAGCAAGTGCTGAGCCGGTTGGGCGGAGCAGATTTACCCGATGGCGTAAAGCCGGATGTGCAGCCACCGTATGGGCCAACAGGAGAAATTTTCCGGTACACATTAAAGAGCAGCACTAAATCTATACGCGATTTAACTACTATCCAGGATTGGGTTTTAGACAGGCAGTTTAAATCTATACCCGGTGTGGCAGATGTAAACAGTTTTGGTGGCGAAGAAAAAGCTTTTGAAGTGAGTGTAAACCCTGATATGCTCATCAAGTATAACCTTACATCGCTGGATGTATACAATGCCATTTCAAAAAGTAACGTCAACGTTGGTGGTGATGCAATTGAAAAAAACGGGCAGGCCTATATTGTACGTGGCATTGGTTTGCTGAACAGCATTGATGAGATACAGAATATCATCATCAGTAAAGTGAATGGTGTGCCGTTGCTGGTGCGAAATGTAGCGCAGGTGGTGGAAGCCGGGAAACCAAGGTTGGGCAAAGTATCAAGAGATAAACAGGCTGATGTGATTGAAGGTATTGTGGTAATGCGCAAAGGAGAAAATCCGTCAGAAGTTTTGGATCGTGTAAACGAAAAAGTAAAAGAACTCAATACGAAAATTTTGCCCAAAGATGTTAAGATAGATACATTTTATGACCGTACTGTGCTGATGGATTATGCGCAGGAAACGGTGATACACAACCTTATTGAAGGAATTTTACTCGTAACCATCATTGTGTTATTGTTTATGGCTAACTGGAAAACTACGGTAACAGTTGCCATCATCATTCCATTGTCTTTATTGTTTGCATTCATTTGCATGCGCATTAAAGGGATGAGTGCGAATTTGCTGAGTATGGGTGCTATTGATTTTGGTATTATCATAGATGGCGCAGTCGTAATGGTGGAAGGTTTGTTTGTAGCAATGGATCACCGGGCAAGAGAAGTGGGCATGGAGAAATTCAATAAACTGGCCAAGTTAGGTTTGTTTAAAAGTACAGGGACGGAAATGGGCAAAGCTATTTTCTTTTCTAAAATAATCATTCTTACCTGCCTCGTACCCATTTTTGCTTTTCAGAAAGTGGAAGGAAAAATGTTCTCGCCGCTGGCGTATACATTGGGTTTTGCATTATTGGGCGCATTACTGTTTACGCTTACACTTGTACCAGCACTGTCAAGTATTTTGCTCCGCAAAAACGTTCGGGAAAAACATAATCCTGTAGTAACGTTTTTTGAAAAAGGAGTAACATTTCTTTTCAACGTTGTATATCGTAACCAGAAGAAAAGTGTGTTGGTTGCGGTTGCCGCGATGATCGTTTGTTTCTTTTCTGCAAAATTTTTGGGAACAGAATTTTTACCCGAACTGAATGAAGGTGCGTTATGGGTGGAAGCGGAATTGCCGATGAGCGTTTCGCTTTCAGAAGCAGATTCGGTATCGCAGAAAATGATACAGATATTGTCCAATTTCCCCGAGGTGCAGCAAACATTGTCACAGGTAGGGCGTACTAACGATGGCACAGACCCGAAGGGATTTTTTAACGTGCAGATACAGGTAGACCTGAAACCCAAAAAACAATGGAAGCGGGACATCAGCGAGGAGAAACTGATTGATGAAATGGACGAGCAACTGAATAAAATTCCGGGCATAGTATTCAACTATTCACAACCAATACGGGACAATGTGGAAGAAGCCGTAGCAGGTGTCAACGCAGCGTTGGCAGTAAAGATATTCGGTCCAGATTTCAATACACTCGACAGTACGGCAAAGAAAATACTGGAAGTGCTGCGTACGGTAAAAGGAATTGATGATTTGGGATTGCTGCGTAATCTTGGACAACCTGAATTCAGAATTGCACTGGATCAGCAAAAGATGGCTTTGTACGGAGTGAATACTGCAGATGCGAACGCTGTAATTGAGATGGCTATTGGTGGTAAAGCCGCAACGGAATTGTATGAAGGGGAAAGAAAATTTGATATCCGCCTCCGCTATCAAAAAGAATACAGAAGCACGCAGGAAGAAATTGAAAAGCTGATGATTCCTACCAATGATGGTTCAAAAGTACCATTGAAAGAAATTGCCAGTTTTCAAACCCTTACAGGCCCGGCATTTATTTACAGGGACAATAATACAAGGCATATAGCAGTAAAGTTTTCAGTGCGTGGCCGCGACCTGGGCAGCACCATTGCAGAAGCGCAGCAAAAAGTAAATGCAGAAGTGCAATTGCCAGATGGCTACACTGCCACATGGAATGGCGAATTTGAAAACCAGCAACGGGCGTCTAAAACACTGGCCAGGGTGGTGCCTATTTGTTTGCTGGTCATCTTCCTGATTTTATTTATGACGTATGGTAACGTAAAAGATGCAGTGCTTACTATCATGAATGTTCCCTTTGCTTTGATTGGTGGTATACTGGCGTTGCATATCACCGGTATCAATTTCAGCATCAGTGCAGGTATTGGTTTCATTGCGTTGTTTGGCGTGTGTATTCAAAATGGGGTGATACTAATATCGGTATTCCGGAAGAACCTGGATGCTGGCATGCAACTGGATGATGCCATAAAGCAGGGTGTAATATCAAGGGTAAGGCCTGTGGTGATGACCGCATTGATGGCTATGATTGGATTGATGCCTGCAGCAATCAGTACCGGAATCGGAAGTGAAACACAAAAGCCTTTAGCCGTTGTGGTGATTGGCGGGTTGGTTACTTCAACCATACTCACGCTGCTGATACTGCCGGTAATTTATTCGCTGGAATATAAACTCACCCATAAACGGGCAAACAGGAAGCTGCTGAGTAAAGCGGGCTTAGTAAGTAAAGTGGAAAAACCAAATACATAAGCATTGACCATGTACAACCTGTTTAATCTGCATTGAATATGTGATTAAACAGGTTGTGGTTTTATAATGGTTAAAAGGGGAAAATAAATCCGGCTATGATTTCTCACAAAACCATTCGGATGACCAATAATGTATATTCTATATTAACTAACATAGCCTGAGGTTAACGCCTTACCACGATCATAAATAACAACTTCTATGCAATAAAAAAGCCACCATTGCTGGTGGCCTTTTTACGCATGTATCAAAGCTTAACTTTTTTTATTGGCTTTATACCTCATGTCAGGTGTACCATCTTTTTTGGTTGGTCCGGCAGCAGGAGCAGCACCAGCTTTATTTGCTTTATATCTTTTATCCGGAGTGCCATCTTTCTTCGTTGGGCCGGCAGCAGCGGGTGTTGCAGGTTTTGCGGCAGTAGCAGGAGCGGCGGCCGGAGCTGCTTTTTTATCTTTTTCCATTTTAACCACTTTTGCCGGGGCAGCAGCATCTTTTTTAGCTGCAGTCATTTTAGATTTGGAAGCGTCAGTGGCAGGTTTTGCAGGTGCGGTTTGAGCAATCGAAAAAGCGGTAAAACCTAAAACCGCCAGGGCTGATAAAACTAATTTTTTCATGATGGTAATTTTTATTTTAATAATACAGCAATTTATCAATTACCAAAATCAAAAGTTTATTTAGCCTGGTGGTTAACTTGTGGTTAACCAAGGTTAAGAAAAGCATAAGAGGGGTCTGAACAGGCAGAACACCGCCTTAATATGGCCGGTTGTGACACTGTATTGAAAGGTGTTCAGCAAAAAATAACGATGCGCCTGCCCGCTTTAAACACCAATGCGTACGGGTAAAATTCTTGTAAAATAAAAAACCCGTTACCAGGTAACGGGCAAATAATATGAAAGTATAGATTACCGGCTTATTTAGCCAATGCATTCATTCTTTTAGCCAGCTTGCTTTTCAGGTTAGCAGCTTTATTTTTATGGATAGTGCCACGTTTAGCCAGTTTGTCAATCATAGACACCACTTTAGGCAATTGATCTGCAGCAGCAGCTTTGTCGCTGGCTTTTAGATCACGGATTGCATTACGGGTTGTTTTGCCATAGTAACGGTTACGTTCGTTACGGGTAGCACTCTGACGCACATCTTTTTTAGTAGCTGAATGGTTTGCCATTTAATTCAAATTTTGGGCTGCAAAGATAAGGAGATTCGCCGGAACTTATAAAAAATACTGTTTAATTTTTTTACCAACACCATTATTTACCTATTTTCCGGTTAAATTATGGTCATGAACAGGCTTTCCTTACTGGTTTTACACGTTTTATCGTTGGTGTTGCTGGGCTTTGGCTGGTTTACCAATATGCTCCATATTGAAGTAAATGCCCATTTTATTTTCGACCTGAACCTGTTTAATGAAGACCGCAGTGTGATCGGCACACTCCAGACTTTGTGGAAAACGGGTAATTTTTGGCCTTTCCTGCTTATTTTTTTCTTTGGCATTGTAATACCCCTGGTTAAATCGGCAGTCATTTTTTATTTATTGTGGGCAAAAAAGCCGCAACCCGGTTGGTATGGTTTTGTAAATGCCATCAGTAAATGGGCCATGGCAGATGTATTTGCAGTCGGCATTTTTGTAGCCTTTCTTGGTGCCAGTGCCATGCAAAATACCGGGGCTGCGCTGGAGCCAGGTTTTTATTATTTTTCCGCTTATGTAATCCTGGGCAATGTGATTAGCATGCTTTTAGGGAAATTGCTTAAAAAGGCTGCGCCAACTAACGCATAAATCACGATATTTGCAGCCCGGAAACTGGCTTTGGACATTCTCCATAATTGTATACTGACAGCTGTGATGCCCCACTTCAATATACAGTTATCCCGCAAAACAGCCGGGCCCAACCGCAACAATACATTTACTATGAAGGATTTTCAATACATCACCAATTCTCATCCCGGTTATATCGAAGGTTTATATCAGGATTTTGTAAAAGATCCATCCAGTGTGGATGCAGACCTGAGAAAATTTTTTGAAGGTTTTGATTTTGCCGTAAGCAACGGCGTAAAGGTAAATGGAACAGCTGCGCCTGCAGCAACAGTGGCGGCAGGTACAGAAAGTATTGACTGGATGAATGAGATCAGGGTGTACCGGATGATACTTGGTTACCGGAACAAGGGCCATTTATTGGCAGATACCAACCCCATCCGTAAACGAAAAGACCGCGGTGCCAATATCGAACTGGATTTTTATGGTTTTACAGAAGCAGACCTTGATAAATCATTTCATGCCGGATCATTGATTGGTTTGGGAACAACTTCGCTGCGTAATATTGTTGCTCATCTTGAAAAATGTTATGCCGGCCATCTTGGTATTGAGTTTAAATACATCAGTAATCAAACAAAGATAGACTGGCTTACCAATGCTGTGGAAAAAACCATGCTGCAGCCTGTACCGCTACAACAAAAAAAACGTATCCTCCAAAAACTGAATGAAGGCGTAATGTTTGAAAAATTTCTGCATACCAAATATGTAGGGCAGAAAAGATTTAGCCTTGAAGGGGGGGAAACCACCATTGCGGCGCTGGATGCGATCATTACCACTGCGGCAGACAATTATGTGCAGGAAGTGGTGATAGGAATGGCACACCGCGGCAGGCTGAATGTATTGGCCAATATTATGGGTAAAACATACGAGCAGATATTTAGTGAATTTGAAGCCGCCACCACACCGGATACAACAATGGGCAGCGGAGATGTAAAATATCACCTCGGTTTTAGCAGCGAGATAACCACAGCACATGACAAAAATGTGCACCTCAAACTTTGCCCCAATCCATCACACCTTGAAGCAGTTGACCCGGTGGTGGTGGGGTTTGCAAGAAGCAAAGCAGACATTTTATATAAAAGTGATTACGATAAAATATTGCCCATTCTCATACATGGCGATGCTTCAGTGGCAGGCCAGGGTATCGTATACGAAGTGTTGCAGATGAGCGGGCTTGCGGGTTATTATACAGGCGGAACTATTCACTTTGTGATCAATAACCAAATTGGTTTTACTACAGATTTTGATGATGCCCGTTCAGCAGATTATTGTACTTCTGTTGCCGCAATGGTGCAGGCGCCTGTTTTACATGTAAATGGCGATGATCCGGAAGCCGTGGTAAAAGCCTCCGAAATAGCAACATTATACCGCCAGGAATTCAACAGCGATATTTTTATAGATATGGTGTGCTACCGCCGCCATGGCCATAATGAAGGTGACGAACCCAAATTTACACAGCCACAATTGTATGCAGTAATTGAAAAGCATTTAAATCCAAGAGAAGTTTATACACAATACCTGATAGAAGAAGGAGAAGCAGATGCAAGAGACTTAGCCAAGGAAATGGAACGCAAATTTTTGGCAGACTTACAGGAACGTTTGGACGAAGTAAAACAGAACCCGCTGCCTTATCATTATCAGCAACCTGAGCTGGACTGGAAGAGCCTGCGCAGGGCGAGAGCAGAAGATTTTGATGCTTCACCCGTAACGGCAATTAAAGAAGATATTTTTAATATGCTGTTTGATGGATTGATGAAATGGCCTGAAGGCTTTAAGCCTTTGCGCAAAGTGGAGAAACTGATACAGGATAAAATAAAATTATACAACGACGAAAAAAAAGTGGACTGGGCGACTGGTGAACTCATTGCTTACGGCAGTTTATTGGTGGAGGGGAAAGATGTGCGTATGAGTGGCCAGGATGTAAAACGCGGCACATTCAGTCACAGGCATGCGGTGATTTATGATGAAACCAATAACACCGGTTATAACAGGCTGGATCATTTTACCGGCACACAAAAACCTATGCGCATTTTTAACTCGTTACTGAGTGAATATGGCGTATTGGGTTTTGAATATGGTTATGCTATGGCCAACCCCAATGCACTGGTTTTATGGGAAGCCCAGTTTGGAGATTTTTGTAACGGCGCACAAACCATGATTGATCAGTTTATTGCTGCATCAGAAACCAAATGGCAGCGCATGAATGGCCTGGTGATGTTATTGCCGCATGGTTATGAAGGGCAGGGGCCTGAACACAGCAGTGCAAGAATGGAAAGGTTCTTACAACAATGTGCGGAGCTGAACATGGTGGTAACCAATGTAACCACAGCCGCTAACCTCTTCCATGTATTAAGGAGGCAGTTGACATGGCCATTCCGTAAACCGCTTATTAATTTCTCACCCAAAGCAAACCTGAGGCATCCGGGTTCTTACAGTCCTGTACAGGAATTTACAACAGGTGGTTTTAAAGAAGTGATTGATGATGCGCATGTGCAGGATGCTGCTGTTGTAACCAAAGTACTGTTATGCAGCGGTAAAATTTATTTCGATCTGCTGGAGAGAAAACAGAGAGATAACAGGAATGATGTGGCTATCATCAGGCTGGAACAAATTCATCCTTTACCACAAAAACAATTAGACGAACTGTATAAAAAATATGGTAAAGCTATTTGGTATTGGGTACAGGAAGAACCATTGAATATGGGTGCTGCAACATTTTTACGCATGAATCTTAAAAATATCAATTTCTATATCATCAGCCGCCAGGCCAGCGCAGCTACAGCCAGTGGTTATGCTAAAGTGCATGCAAAGGAGCAGGCGCAGATTGTTGATACTGCATTTAACATTTAATGTACAAATATACTTTAAAGGTAACGGGGTTGGCATAGCCAACCCCGTTACCTTTTCACCTTTAAAGTTAAACAGCAGACCTTTTATTTAAAAGTCCTCATATAATTGATCACTGCCCAAATGCCATTGGCATCAGTGATTTTTTTCTTGAAAGATGGCATGTCTTTACGGCCTTCTGAGGTTTTGTAAAACAAAGCGCCATCAGTTTGAGACTGGAAGGCGGCTTTAGTGAAGTCACCACATTCAGTATCTAATTGAGATGCTTTAGGGCCATCGCCTTTACCTTTTGTACCATGGCAAGATTTACAGTGTGTGTTGTACAGGTCTTTACCAGTAGCAACAGATCCGGCATCGCCTTTCAGCGGGTTCACTTTTGTTTTGTAAGCATCGGGTACTGGCCAATCTTTCTGAAAGGTTTTTCCAGGAACGAATGCAAACAGTCCGAATGCAATTGCGCAAACAAGTGCAGGAATTGTCTTTTTCATGTTCTTTGATTTTTAGAGTGTTTAAGTTATTAAATATTTAAGCGGGTTGATTGTGCGGTTCTTCTTTACGTAAACGGAATAACTGTACCACGATCACAATATAGTGCCCCCAAACAATACCCATCAGGATAATAAATGTGATCAGCATCCACAGCGGCGGGTGTGAGCTCCACAATGCCCTGGGCTGCTGTTCTATTTTATCAGAAACAGGGGTGCCCCATTTTTGTGTTGCCGCAGCTTCGAGGTAGCCGTAGTTTTCATTTTCGTCTATCTTTGCCAGTAAGGTAATATCTCCTTTGGCGTTGCCAGGTAAGTTATTGGGTACATCTATTACGGCTTCTCCATTTTCATCGGTGGTGCCTTCTCCAATTTTAAGCGGACTGAAGTAGCGGTTTACATAAACACCCACTACAGTTTCTTTAACGGGCTGTTCAGTTCCGGTAGATAAATCTACTAATTTTACCTTTGCAGACAAAGTTGAATCTGCTTTTTCCAGCATGATACTCAGCCTTGCTCTTTTGGCGCTGGCTTCTTCTTCTGCACTTTCCATCGCTTTATTGCCTGCAAAACTGGCTTTAAAATGAACTTTTCCTTCTTTATCTGCAACTGGATTGATTTTACTGGTGAAAGTGGCTACACCATCATCATTGGTAATGGCAAAACCTAAATCTTTAGCAGCACTGTCCCCGGTTTGTGAAAAACTGATTTTCATCAATGGTAATTTGATGAAAGCACCCTTGAATTTGGCTTTCAGCACTGCTTTAAAACCAACACTGTCGCCGGTTTTTTGGGTAGCCGTAAATTCAATAGAAGGAGATAGTTTTTCTGGAGCATCTTTTGCAACGCTGTCTGCTTGTGCATGAACCAACAGTGGAGTTATAAATAACAACAAGGCACAAGCTGAGGTTACCAAACGCCTGCTGCCGGTAAATCCATTTTTATATATTGAAAACTTTTTCATGATACTGTGTTTTAGGCGGTTAACAGTTGTTCGTTCGTTGCCGGTGTATTTTCGTTATTATGTACATGATGATGTGGTTCATGTGGTTCTTCCAAACCGGAAACAGGCACCACGGTTACAAAACTTGCCATCAGTGTAAAAAATAAAAAGAATGTGGCAATGCCTGCAAATGTCAAAGCCCATTCAGGCCAGGTGGCAGTGTATTTAACATAAGCCACTCGTGTATCTTCCATTGGTAAAGCCGGGGTTTCCAGCGTTGGTACAATGATGAGATAACGTTTTACCCATAGTGCAATTATTGTAAAAAACGATACGAGGGATATCCAGTTAATCTTTCTTGTTTTCGGAACAGCTACAATCAGGATGGGAAGTATAATACCCACTACATTCGCAAATAATGTCCACCAGCCATATTGTTTGGGGTTGAATAATTTATCAATGACTTCGCTATCCCATTTTTCTGATCCAAACCAGCTGGTAAAATATTCAGAAAAGGTAAAGTAGCCATAGCCGGATGCTAACACCATTAAGGCATACCCTAAGTTTTTAAAATGCCTTTCAGTAAAATAATTTTCCAGGTGGTACATTTTACGGTATACCCACATGGCTACAATCAATACGGCACAACCTGAGTATAATGCACCCAGTACAAAGTAGGGGCCAAATATGGTGCTGTGCCATCCCGGCCTTAGCGTCATACCAAATATCCAGGAAAGAATTGAACTAACGATAATGGATAAAGGAATTATTATGATGGCGAGTAAGTTTTGAGAAATGATCAGGTGCCTTTTCTGGCTGGCTGCACCGCGGTAGCCAATGGCCAGTATTTTATATAATTTTTGTTTCCATTTTGGAATGTTGAGGTTGGCATCACGGTACACAGCAAAATCCTTAATCAATGCCATGTAAAGAAATAACACGCTTCCAACAAAGTACGTCATGATGGCCAGTACATCCCATGTCATGGGTGATTGAATACGTGGATAGAGGAACAGGTGATAAATTCTGTCGAAGCGGCCCACACACAATAAAATAAAGATGGGGCCAACAATTACAGAAATTACCGTCATCATTTGTGCCAGCCTTATAATAGGTTTACCCCAGGGTACTTTAAAAAGGTGCAGCAAGCCAGCAATGATAGCGCCGGCATAACTGAGCCCGATAAAGAAAATAAAATTTACAATAAACAAACCCCACACCACATTGTCACGCATGCCCGTTACAATGTGGCCTTTAGAGATTTGTAAATACAATGCATAGCCTCCCACCATGATCCACAGCAAAAAGAAGATGGACCATATCAAAGTTTTTTTATTGAATTTTTCAATATGACTTCTCAGGTATCTGAAGGCTTCCTGTTGATATGTATTGAGTTCCATAAAATGAGTTGTTTGATAATGAATGATCAGTTACGGTCAGGAATTTTTCTTTTCACCTTCCATAATATCTTTAAAACGTGCCTTTAATTTATCGGGCAGGTTTTCGTATCCCCTTTCTACAGGGAATTGCCTGTCTTTAGGTGGCAGATAATATACTCTTGGTTTGGTGCCCAGTTCTTCCATGAAACGGTATGCTGCACGGTCTTTGATCAATTGGGTGAAGCTGAGTGTTTCATCTCCGTTCGTAACAGTATCTTCATTCTCGTCACCAAAATAAAACACACCATTGGGGCAGGCTTCCACACAAGGTGGTAATAATCCTTCTCTTGACCTGTCCGGGCAGAAATCACATTTTTCAACAGTACCCACTTTTGCAGGAATACCGGTTTCAGGATTGTATTCCAGATTCCTGATTGCAGCAGGCATTTCAGGTTCTGCCCAATTGAATACCCTTGTTGAGTAAGGGCATGCAGCCATGCAGAATTTACAACCAATGCATCTTTCATTGTCAATCAGCACTAAACCATCCTGCCTTTTGAAAGTGGCATCAACAGGGCAAACCTTTACACATGGCGGATTATCGCAGTGAAAACATTGTTTGGGAAACCAGTAAGGGGCAGATTTTTCATTGTCTTTCATCAGTTTTACAGTGAGCCATTCTGTTTCTTCCGCGCGGTAGTGGTGTTTTTGGCAGGCTGCAATGCACTTGCGTGCGTTCTTACAGCGGGCAAGGTCAACCACCATCACAAATTTTTTACCTGCAATACCTTCACGTGCTTCCAGTTTGGAAAGAATAGCAATATGCTCCTGGTGGTTCAGGTAAGCGGAATCAATTTCCACCAATTCTCCATCAGGAGAAAGCAGTTTTACTTTTTGGCCTGCTGCTGCTGTTGTGTTTTTGGAAGAGCAGGAACAGGTTAAACTGCCGCATGCCGCAACCGCGGCTGTAGCAACTGCAGCAGTTTTGATAAAACCCCTTCTGCTGCTGTCAAATAATTCATCTTCCTGTTTCATGTTGTTTGATTGAGTTGGGTTTTAAATATTATTTGGTTTGGATGGGTTATTCATCCAATCATAAATTTCCTGGTTAGTGGCTTTTTGTTTTTTGGAAGCAGCATCCAGTACTGCCTGGTCTACCTCGACAATTTTACCATCAGCTGTAAGCATTTTTACTTTACCCGGTGTGGTGTTTTTTTCGGCCTGTCCTGTAAAGGCAGATAAAAACGACCTGCGGGATTTACTGCTGTTTGATGATTCGTGTCCCATAATTTTTTGTGTTTAAACTTTTTAGAAATAAAAAAGTGACCGCAATTTATTGGTATGCATGCTATTCCTATATGACATTCATCAAGGGGTAAAGTGAGAAATATCAGTACAGTTTTCTTTGTGACGAAGGGCAGAAGAAGGTATGATGAAGGTCATATAAACATCCCTCCATTGTCATGGAACTGTAAAACACGCAGGGATATTTTTGATCCGCGTTTTTGAAGTGCGTGGTTGCACAAAGTCAAAAAAAGCAACAATTCTCAATAAGTAAAATAATTGTTATGAAAACAAATTCAATCATCAAAGCGACCGCAGCTTTCTTTACTGTCATGCTCGTTTCAGCGTCTCTTTTCCAATGTAAAAAAACCGGCGACATTGTAAAAGGTTTAGACAGATCATTTAAAGGAACTGCAGACACAACTGCCTATGCTGCTTTTTATGAAAGTAACACGATCGCTACTGCCGATGCCACTCCCGATGCAAATGATGTAGTAAAGTTCAGGGGTGTGCAAACTGTGCTTCATGAATACTGTGCTACATCCAATTGCCATGGTGGCCCCATCAGCCCTAAATTTGATACTTATGCGCAGGTAATGCAGTATGTATCTGCAGGTAATCCTTCCGGCAGTAAATTATGGGAATACCTCACCACAAATAATTTTGATAAGGCAATGCCTCCTGTTAACTCCAACCACGAAATGGATGTTACCGACAAAACTTTAATTTATAACTGGATCATCAATGGCGCTAAAGAAAAGCCAGATCTTAAAGATTTCAGGCCTGCTGCTATTGCACTCATCAATAATGGTTGCGGTTCCGCCAACTGTCATAACGAAGCGACCGCTACTGGTGGATGGGCAAGAAAAGGTTTGATTGCTGGTTTAACTGCTTCAGATACCACACAATTTACATTTACCAATCAATCTACCGGCTCTGTAACAGTATATTGTTTATTGTCTAACAAAACAATACGTGACCAGGTTTGGAATGCATATAAAGACAGTGTTAGAAAATTCTTTAGTGATACCGTTGCTTATGCAAGCTACAGGCCGTGGAAAACTTTTACCACCCCGCGTTCTGCATTAAGCACCAGGGGACCACTGCAAACTTATGATGACATCTTACTGGATATCATGAATCCAAAAAGTGTAAGGAGCAACTCCTCCGTTGTTTACACTGATCCGGTAACAACAGTGCAGTATTACTGTAAAGGTAACCCGCTGAATGCAACCAGTTCACTGGTATCAAGAACAGATTCAACTTTATTACTTGCTAATCCATTTACCAATGTGTTTGCAACATCACAACAGGGTGATATGGCATACGGGGATGGTGGTTTAAAACCCAATGAAGTTGCATTAATCAAAGCCTGGTATTTTGCTGATCCCAACATTCCTGATGTATGGAAATACGGAACAAACAATGTAGGTATTTTCAAATACAGGAAAACTGGCAACATCATCATCAAACATTAATCATTCTAAAATTTCAGATATATGAAACAGAGAATTATAATAGCAGCGGTAATCACTTCATTGCTGGCCTATATTTTACCATCCTGCTATAAAAACAAAGAAGATATTCTGGCATTACCCACCGTTTCTTTCAGGGGAGATGTAGTTCCTATCATAGCATCAGGCGGTTGTGGTTGCCATATTAACGGTAAAACATCCAATGCAGTTGCATTTGCACACGGCGATACTATTTTCTACGATGCCATTTTATCAAGGTCAGCCCTGTTTGATGCTTGGGTAAACGGTGGTTCACACCCCGGTGGTGGTATCATCGATTTTAAACCCAACGAAAAAGTGATCATTAAACAATGGATTGCTGAAGGTGCAAAAGATGATGGCGGCGGCTGTACAGTTACCGGTGCCATTACTTTCACCAACAACATTAGCCCGTTATACCTTACCACTTGTAAAGGTGCAACCTGCCATGGCGGTATTGCCATCACACTGGACTACACTACTATGGTAGCTGATAAAGCAAAGATCAGCACTATGATGAGTACAGGCGGTAATGGTCACCCGGGCGGCGCATTAAGTTTGAGTACCTGTACCGTAAATACATTTACTGAATGGCTGAACCAGGGTCAGCCTAAATAAACGAACCGTCAACCGATCTTCATACCATTAAAATAAAGACATTATGAAAAAGATAGTATCATTAACCCTGTTCGCCTTCGCCTTGTGCAGTTATGCTGTGGCGCAGGATTCAGCAGCAGTTGAAACTAAAGAAGCGCCCACTCCCAAATATGCAAGGGCTACTTTCAATTCCACCCGCATCATTAACATGCAAAGCACTGAAATTGTAAGTAAAGGTGCATTGGAATTCATGATCTCCCACCACTTCAGCAATATCTGGAACAAAGGTGCAGGATCTGAAAATGTGGGCCAGTTATTCGGACTGAATTCCGGTGTGGCACATACTTACATGTCATTTGCCTATTCTCCGTTGGATTGGCTGAATGTTGGGGTAGCCGCTGCCGGTAGTTCAAAATACGAAGGCTGGCTAAAATTCAGGCTGGTGCGCCAGCAAACCGGGTTAAGAAACATTCCGGTATCTGTAAGCTTATATTCTATGGGTAACATTAATGTGGCTAAAGACCCGGATATTACATTTGCAGGAAACCGCCTGTCTTTTGTAAACCAATTGCTGATTGCCCGTAAATTTTCTCCCAAATTATCAGTGGAACTGATACCAACCTGGGTACACTTCAATATAGTTCCTTATGGTATCAACAACAGCAACGAAGTATTTTCAGTAGGGTTTGGCGCCAAATACAAAGCCAAACCAAAAATGAATCTTACACTGGAATATTCAAGGCAACTCAATATGTATGAAAATATCATTACTAAAAATGGTGCCATCCTGAATTATTATCCCAACCTGCTTGCTGCAGGTATCGAGATCAATACAGGTGGTCACTTATTCCAATTCTTTGTGGGAAGCACAACCAGTGCATCTAACGTAGATCAGCTGGCAAAAAATACCAGCAGTATTAAAGATGGTAATTTCGCATTTGGTTTTACCATTAACAGAAGTTTGAGCCTGAAGAAAAATTGATTGGTGATGGAAGTTTGATGAAACCCGAAACTAAAGAGCCGGCAGTAATGCCGGTTCTTTGTTTATGAGCAGGGTATGACGCTGTTCTCAACTATCGCAAAGGCCTGTTCGTTTTTTAAAGGCTCCACACGGTATGTGCCCGTAAATTTTCCAAATGCAGGCAATACGCAGTATTGCCCTGTAAAATAAAAACAGGGAAAGCGAAGCGACTGTTTACCTAATCCTTTTATACTGATAGCAGGATGAAGGTGCCCGCTGAAATAATATGCATCTGCATCATCAATATTCTCAGGTATATGTTCCGGCTGGTGTACGAAATGAAACTGATGGTGTGTCCATTGTTTTTCTTCAATGATAATACCTGCTTTTTTATACCACTTATCCGGAACAATATCATGATTGCCTTTCACCAGCCGCATAGGAACATATTTCAGGTCATTACGCCATTTCAAAAACAATTCATGTTCTTTATTTTCCACACTGTGAAATAAATCGCCAACAATTACTACTTCCTGCGGTTTGAAAAATTGTATGGCAGCAATGAAACGTTGCATATCTTCTTTCATAATGGCAGCAGGTACAGCAATACCGCTTTTACGGAAGTGCCCGGTTTTACCTAAATGCAGGTCAGACAGTATTAATAGTTTTTCCTGCTCCCAAAAAACGGTACGGTTGTGGTGTAAAATAAAATCGTTTTGAAGAATGGTATGCTGAATAAAACTGGCCATGGCTGAAACTGCAAACTTAAATTTTTTCTTCCTTCGTTAAAAAATGAATTTCAAAGAAGTTTTTTTAAAGAAGGCAACCTTTCAGGTTGACTTCTTCCTGCAAGATTTCAATAACGGTTCGATTTGAAAAGCTTTGCGGGGGAAGTCAACTGGCACAGTTGCCTTCCTTTTGAGAATCCTTTTTGGCGGTTTAAGCGTGTTACGATTACTCAATCAATATTTTTTACAGGCAACAATCAATCTTTTAATTGCTGCTGCATCCGCTTAACCCTGTCTTCCAGCTTTTCAGAAGACACATTCTCCCGCATACTGTCCACTTTCAATGGGAAACAAAAAGGCGTTAGTTGTTGCGGAACGGTAATGACTACTTTACTGCGCTGGATGCGTTGCAGCATATCCCGCAGCCGGGTTTCTTCCATTTGCTGGTCAAATACTTCACGGTAAGCTTGTTTCAATAAAATATTATTCGGTTCATACTCCTCAAAAACTTTAAATAACAACGATGCGGATGATTGCAGGTGGCGGGCTTTTTTATATTCACCCGGATAGCCCTGGAAGATCAATCCACCGATAACAGCAATATCACGAAATTTGCGTTTAGCCATTTCCGTACTATTAACGCTCCGCTGTATATCTTCAAACAAATGTTCTTCAGAAAATAATTCATATACATTGGAGTCATCCAGCGGTATGGGTTGATCGCTGAGCAATTCAAACCCATAATCATTCATGGCGAAAGAAAAAGTAATAGGGGTAATCTGGCTGATGCGCCATGCCAAAATCGCCGCCATGGCTTCATGCACCAGCCGCCCTTCAAAAGGATAAACAAATAAATGAAAACCATCTTTGGTTTCAATATGTTCAATCAACAGTTCATCTTCTTTTGGCACATGCGATAAAAGGTTTTGTAACTTGAACAGCGGCTTCAATATATTCAGTTCAGGTATATTGTTCTTTTTATGGCTTAATGATAACGCTGCCCGCAATTTTTTACCCATGTTGCTGCTGAGGCTCATACGGCCGCCCTGCCAGCTGGGAATGATGCTTTTTTTTGCAGTAGATTTCTTTACCAATACCGTCATGTCTTTAATCATCACCAACTCTAAATTTCTTCCTGCAATAGTGAAGGAGTCGCCTGGCTCTAACCGGGAAATAAACCATTCTTCAATCACACCAATATAGCCGCCACTCATAAATTTCACTTTCAGCATCGCATCGCTCACAATGGTGCCAATATGCATGCGGTGCTGCATGGCAATGCGGCGGCTGTTGATTTTAAATAAGTCACCATCCATGATCTCCACTTTTTTATATTCATCATACTGGTGCAATGCTTTGCCACCGGCGGTAATGTGCGATAAAATTCCTTCAAATTCTTCCCGCTGCATGGCAGCAAAACAGAAGGTGGAGCATACTTCCTCAAACGTACTGTCTGCGTAAAACCCATCTGAAATGGCAATGGTGCACAGGTATTGAATCAGTACATCAAAACATAAAATCATGGGCGGTTTGCTCTCGATAAAATTTTCTTCCACGGCCTGTTTCAAAGCGGCAGCTTCCACCAGTTCCAAACTGTGTGTGGGCAGAAAATAAATTTTACTTACCGCATCCGGGCTGTGGCCACTTCTGCCTGCACGCTGCAGAAAACGGGCCACACCTTTTGGAGAACCTACCTGTATAACGGTTTCCACTGGCCGAAAATCTACGCCAAGGTCAAGGCTTGCGGTGCATACCACGCATTTTAATCTGCCGGTATGCAAATTTTCCTCCACCCACAAACGCAACTCCTGCTCAATGCTTCCATGATGCAGTGCTACAGCGCCCGCTAAATCTGGCGCCGCAGCCAATATGGATTGGTACCACAATTCCGTCATACCCCTTGTATTGATGAACACCAGCGTGGTGCGGCTGTTGTAAATGATAGGCAAAACTTTTTCCACCAGCTTAATGCCAAGGTGGCCAGCCCAAGGGTATTTTTCTATTTCATCAGGAAATATCGATTCAATTTGCGTTTGTTTATGCAGGTTGGCTTTTACGATAACACTGTGATCATTACCTGCATCAGTATTGTTGCGAAGTGTGTACAATCTTTTTAAAGGGTGTAGTAACACTTCTTTTGCTTCTTCCAAATTACCAATGGTGGCAGAGATGCCCCAAACCAGGCTCCATTTACCAGTTAACTGAAATTGTGCATTCACCACTCTTGCAATGGCCAGCTCAGTTTGCACACCCCGTTTGCTGCCCATCAGTTCATGCCATTCATCTACCGCAATAATGCGTAATGATTTAAAAATATCAGGGTAATTTTTTTGCGCCAATAATAAATGCAAACTCTCAGGAGTAATGATGAGCACTTCCGGCATTTGTTTTTTTTGTTGCGCCCGTTCTTTTAATTCTGTGTCGCCGTTGCGGATCCCTACTTTCCATGCCATACCCAGGGATTCAATCACTTCTGTCATGGCACGGGCAATATCTTTGGCCAGTGCTCTTAGCGGCGTAATCCACAGCAATTGCAAGCCATTATTCTTTTTGGTCAAATATTGTTGCGGATGCTGGTTGATGAATTGGATAATACTGCCCAAAAAAACAGAATAGGTTTTACCACAACCTGTTGGGGCATTCACCAAACCATTTTTATTGTTGATGATATGCTGCCAGGTTTGTGCCTGGAAGTCAAATGGCAAGCGGCCGGTTTGCGCAAGCCAGTCAATAATCACACGATGTCCCGGAGAATTTGCCCCTTTCATTAGGGCAAATTACAGATAGCATTTCAATATAAAGGGAGAATTTATAAAACGCCTATTTTAATTTCATTTGAGCGTAGTAAGGATGCTCCGGGTTTACAATTAATTCCTGGCGCAGCGGATGAATGAGCACATCCATATCTTCTAAAGGTATTGCGCCCAGCAAAGGTTCGGCATCGCCTTTAAGTACCATTGCGTCAACATTGCAACGGCGGTTTTTGAATTTGATTTCAACTGGTCCAACCACATCATATTCAACCACTGAACCATCAGCCAATTGACCTTTTCTTTTTTCTATAAACTGCAGGTCGAGTTGTTCCTGTATAGTTTCATTAATGCACAAGTAGTATGCTCCGGTATCAACCAAAATATTCACATGCATTCTTTTCACTTCATCTTCCCCAATAATTTTTCTTCGGGCACTTTGCAGATCATACCCATTAATTAATTCTATATCAGCATAAACTAAACCCATAAATTTATTTTTCATGTAAAAATACAAAACATTATCTATCCAAACCTTTCTGTAAATTTGCAGCCGTTTCAATAAAGCAAGTACTATGTTCAATTCATTAAGTGAGAAATTAGAAAGTGCGTTTAAGAACCTTAAAGGCCAGGGCCGTATCACCGACCTGAATGTGGCTAATACGGTAAAAGATATCCGCCGTGCATTGGTAGATGCCGATGTGAACTATAAAATTGCCAAAGAGTTTACCGATAAGGTGAAAGAAAAAGCCCTGGGTTCCAAAGTATTGCTGGCAGTAAATCCCGGGCAACAAATGGTAAAGATTGTGCAGGATGAACTGACAGAACTGATGGGTGGAGAAGCGTCTGAATTTAATGTCTCCGGCAGTCCTGCCATTATTTTGATCGCAGGGTTGCAGGGTAGTGGTAAAACCACTTTCAGCGGTAAACTGGCGAATTACCTCAAAACTAAAAAGGGCAAATCACCCCTGCTTGTAGCAGGTGATATTTACCGACCTGCGGCGATTGACCAATTAGAAGTATTAGGTGGACAAATTGGTGTGGATGTGTATGCAGAAAGAGAAAATAAAGATGCTGTTTCCATTGTACAAAATGCGTTGAAAGAAGCCCGCAGCAAAAATAAAAACGTAATTATTGTAGATACTGCCGGCCGTTTGGCGGTGGACGAAGTAATGATGACCGAAGTGGCGAATATTAAAAATGCCATCAGCCCGCAGGAAATTTTATTTGTGGTGGACAGCATGACCGGCCAGGATGCGGTGAACACTGCGAAGGCATTTAACGACAGGCTGGATTTTAGTGGTGTGGTATTGACCAAACTGGATGGTGATACACGTGGTGGTGCGGCACTATCTATCAAATACACTGTGAACAAACCCATCAAATTTGCCAGCAGCGGCGAAAAAATGGATACGCTTGATGTGTTTTACCCCGACCGTATGGCGCAGCGTATTTTGGGCATGGGTGATATTGTGAGCCTGGTGGAAAAAGCACAGGAACAATTTGATGAGGCTGAAGCAAGAAAACTGGAAAAGAAAATCCGCAAAAATCAGTTCGATTTTGAAGATTTTAAAACCCAATTGCAGCAGATCAAAAAAATGGGTAACCTGAAAGATTTGATGGGCATGATACCCGGGGTAGGCAAACAGATTAAAGATGTTGATATCAACAATGATTCTTTTAAAGGCATTGAAGCCATCATCAACAGTATGACGCTGGAAGAAAGAAGAAACCCGGATCTCATCAATCCCAGCCGTAAAACCCGTATTGCCAAAGGTGCAGGAAAAGATATTGCAGAAGTAAATGCCTTCTTAAAACAGTTTGAACAGATGAAGAGTATGATGAAAATGATGAACAAAATGCCCATGGGCAGAATGCCGGGCATGGGAAGATAAGCCCCGTCCATCTTTCACAATCCTTTATAATACGATTTATTAAAATATTTTGGCTGATAAATCTTTCGTATTTATCTTCGCTGTTCCTTGTTTAAGGAGAAAGAAACCCTATTTAGTAACAACCAAAAATTTCTATTTTATGGCTGTAAAAATGAGACTGCAAAGACATGGCTCAAAGAAGAGACCATTCTACTTCATCGTAGTCGCAGACGGCAGAAGTCCACGTGACGGTAAATTCATTCAAAAATTAGGTACGTACAATCCACTGACAGTTCCTGCTACAATCCAGGTAGACCGTCAGAAGGCATTGGACTGGCTGCAAAAAGGTGCTCAACCCACCGATACTGTACGCCGCATCCTGTCTTTCAAAGGTGTATTGTACCTGAAACATTTACTGCGTGGTGTAGGCCTGGGCCTGTTCGACGAAGCAGCAGCTATGGAGAAATTTACGAAGTGGAGCAGTGAGCATGAAGCTCATATTGCAAAACGCCAGAGTGCCCATAAAAAAGCACGCATGGACAAACGTAACCAACCCGTAGTAAGAAAAGTTGCCGAAGCACCGGCCAGCTCAGAAGGAACCAAAACAGAAGAATAAATAACCCTCTGTTACGTGAATTCATTAAAGTTCCGTTATTTGGTAACGGAACTTTTTTTATGCCCGCCAATGATCACAGAATTATCTTTGTAAAATACCATGACAGAATATTTCAAAATAGGGAAACTCGCTGCCAGCACCGGTTTAAAAGGTGAACTGGTGCTGCAGCATAATCTTGGAAAAAAAACATCCTTTAAAGGACTCGATGCCATCTTCCTGGAAGATAAGAAAAATAGCTTTCTCCCTTACTTTCTGCAATCTGCCAAAATAAGATCTGAACATGAAACAGTGATCAAACTGGAAGGGATTGACATTGTGGAAGCCGCAAGAAAACTGACTCCAAAAGAAGTCTGGATTACTGAAGAGCATTTTAAAAAGTTTGCAGCTAAATCTTCACCCATTTCATTACTCGGTTTTACCATGGTAAACGAAGGAGAAGCAATTGGTGTGATAGAAGAAGTGATTGAACAACCCCACCAGGTATTATGCACTATTCAATATAAAGGCAAAGAAGCTTTAGTACCCATACATGAATACAGCCTGGAAAAAATTGACGCTAAGAACAGGAAAGTATTTGTAGTGCTGCCCGAAGGGTTGCTGGATATTTATGGATAAGTGCTGGTATTAAATTAATGCAACTCTTTTTTAGTTGTTTCCTGCTGTACCAATGCATCCCGCAGTTTTTTAAAACCATCACATTCATATACGAGGCGCTGCCCCAGTTTTCTGCCAATGGCTCTAACTGCCTCTGCTCTTGAAGCCCGGTCGTCCTGCTGCACAAAACCATCTTCTTTCAATAAACGATCCATAACCGGTGTGGCATTTTGTGCCAGGCATTGATTGATGGCATCATAAAATGCGTTGATGTTGCTGATGCTGTCATCACGGTCCATCATACAACTGCACATTGTATGTACAACACTGTCTGCCAATGGATGCGGTGGCGGAGCTTTTTTAGTATACTGCGCATGTACAGCAGTTTTTATACAGCAGAATATCATCATCAACAGCAGAAACTTATTCATATACTTTTTCAGAGCACAAAATACCCGATAATTTTTTACAATGACAGTAAATGAAAGCGCAATTTTCTTACAAGTAAATTATTTTAACGAAACTGAAACAGCAGGGAATAAATTGTAATTTTAAAGTGTAAAACATATCATGCAGCCGCAACGTATCATAGCGCATTTTGACCTGGACTCTTTTTTTGTTTCGGTAGAAATACTGAACAACCCCTCGTTGAAAGATAAACCAGTGATTGTTGGTGGCCGTGAACGCGGCGTAGTGGCGGCTTGCAGTTATGCTGCAAGAAAATTTGGTATCCATTCCGGCATGCCTTCTAAAAAAGCTTTTCAGCTTTGTCCGGATTTGATTGTAGCCAACAGCAGCAGGGGCGAATACAGCCGGTACAGCCGTTGGGTAACACGAATCATTGCCAATAAAGCACCATTGTTTGAAAAAGCTTCCATTGATGAATTTTATATCGATCTTACCGGCATGGATAAATTTTTTAATCCACTGCAATGGACAATCGACCTGCGGAAAGAGATTATTGAGGAAACCAAACTCCCCATATCGTTTGGCATGTCCAGCAATAAAATGGTGGCGAAAATTGCTACTAACGAAGCCAAACCCAATGGCTATTTACAAGTGCCGTTTGGTAAAGAAAAAGAATTTTTAGCACCGCTTGCGGTGAATAAAATTCCGGGTGTGGGCGACCAGACTTATGAAGTACTGAAATCAATGGGCATTTACACCATCAAACATATTTCAGAAAGAACCATTGAAGAACTGGAAGAAAGATTGGGAAAATGGGGTGCAGACTTATGGAATAAAAGTCATGGTATACATAGCAGCGAAGTAAGCCAGTATCATGAAGCGAAATCGGTATCAACCGAAAACACGTTTGATGAAAACAAAACCGATGTGGATTTTTTGATGAGCGAACTGGTGCGTATGGTGGAACGAATTGCTTATGAATTAAGGCAGGATGAAAAAGTGGCTGGCTGTGTGGCGGTGAAAATCCGTTACCCTGATTTTGAAACGACGTCCCGCCAAACTACTATACCGTACACCTGCGCTGATGATGAAATCATTCCGGTTGCTAAGGAATTGTTTAAAAAATTATGGAAGAAGGGAACGCCAATACGTTTGATGGGTGTTCGGTTAAGTGAGCTCACGAACGATGCAGTGCAAACCAATCTCTTCAACGATGTACACCGCAAAGCAGGTTTATATAAAGCAATTGATAACGTAAAAGAAAGATTTGGGAAGGCTTCGGTAAAGCGGGCATCGTCTAACTAACTTCACGAATCAAGAATCAAGGATCAAGAATCCAGTATCTTCTTCACCCTTCCGTGTCTATCAAATCGTACAAGGTTTTCTTTTCTAAAATTTTAAGGGTGGCATCCCTGGTATACGCCATCGCTTTGTTGAGGCCGCAGGTGGCTTCATCGCAGTCTTTACATTTTTGATAAAAATTAAGGCTCACGCAAGGAATCATGGCAATGGGGCCATCAACAATCCTGATGGCTGCAGCCAGCGTTGTTTTTTTGGGAGAATTGGCAAGGAAATAACCGCCGCCTTTACCTTTTTTACTGTCCAGCACACCTTTATTCTTCAGTTGTAAAAGAATACTTTCCAGGAATTTGATGGGAATCTTTTTCTTCTTGGCAATTTCAGAAATCAATACAGGGCCCTGGCCATACCTTGATGCAAGGTAACCCAACGCCTTCAGGCCATATTGTGTTTTTTTCGACAGCATGTAAACAAATATAGTGCAAAGTTAAAAAAATAAATAAAAATAGTAGTCTATTTAATTAGTAGAGTATTATATTTGTGTTCTAAATTTTATCATTATGAGTTTACGGTTAGGGGATACAGCTCCCAATTTCAAAGCCAAATCTTCCCTGGGTGAAATAGATTTTTATGAATACCTCGGTAATTCATGGGGAATTTTATTTTCTCACCCGGCAGATTATACACCCGTTTGCACCACTGAGCTGGGGCGCACTGCTGCATTGAAAGATGAATTTGCCAAACGCAATGTGAAAGTTTTGGCATTAAGTGTTGACCCGGTTGATAAGCACCTGGGATGGATCAATGATATCAACGAAACACAACATTGTTCTGTTGATTTTCCTATCATTGCTGACGATGACCGTAAGGTTTCTGAAATGTATGATTTCATACACCCCAATGCATCAGCAACAGCAACGGTGCGTTCGCTTGTAATCATCGGGCCTGATAAAGCGGTGAAATTAATGATAACTTATCCTGCATCCACCGGAAGAAATTTTGTTGAAGTACTGCGGGTGGTGGATTCTTTGCAATTGACAGCCAACTATAGTGTTGCTACTCCTGCAAACTGGAAAGAAGGCGAGCGTGTGATAGTAGTACCAGCAGTGAGTACAGAAGATGCGTTGAAAAAATTTCCTAAAGGACTGGAGATTATTAAACCGTATTTGCGTTATACTCCGCAACCCAATCTGGACTAATACTTTTTTCTTGTATTTTTTAGTTTGGCCGCTTGTAAAAGCGGCTTTTTTTATTTGTGATGGCTGATGTGAAGATATATGATATATGATTGATGATATAAGATTACTGATGTTGTTAAGGGTAGGAAATTTTTTTAAGCTGCTGCAGTAGTGCCCTCATGTCTTTTGGTAAAGGCGCTTCCAATTGATGTTCATTTCCTTTAGCATCATTAAACTGTAATTTGTAAGAATGTAACGCCAAACGGTTCAGCATAGGCCTTTCGTTCTCTTCGTGTTTGCTCAGTTTAAATTTTCTTTTTAAGGCAGATAATAAAACAGGTTTACCATCACCATACAATTCATCACAGGCTAAAGGATGCCCCATATTTTTACAATGTACCCGAATCTGGTGTGTACGTCCGGTGTGCAGCTGAAACTGCAACAAAGAATAACTGTTATACGATTCAATTACTTTGTATTCAGTAACAGATGGTTTTCCGTTGCGGTGCACCACCATCAAACCTTTATGAATGGGATGTTCACTAATTGGGGCTTCAATTATACCGTATTGTTTTTCCGGTGCGCCGGTAACAATGCCCTGGTAAAATTTCTCCACTCTTCTTTCTTCAAACGCACGGGAAAGAAATTTGTGCGTGGCTTCATCTTTCGCAAAAATAATGATGCCGCTGGTGTCTTTATCAATACGGTGCACCGTAAAAATAGCACCGAAGTGCTGTTGTAAAATTTCTTTCAGCGAAGGTTCGCTCTGTGCCCTGTCGGGAATAGATAATAGACCAGCCGGTTTATTGATAGCAATAAAATGTTCATTCCCGAAAATGATATTTGCTTCGAGTTTTTTAAATGTATAAACAGTGTGATTGCTGCCGGATGTTTCTGCGTTCATCAGTTCAATGATTTCTTTTTCGACGCATTCATGTATTTCAATAAACGGATTTCTTTTTCGCTGAGGTACCGCCATTTGCCACGTTCCACATTCTTCTTGGTTAAGTTGGCATACATTACCCTGTCCAAACCTTTCACATCATAACCAAGGTGTTCAAATATGCGGCGTACAATGCGGTTGCGCCCACTGTGAATTTCTATACCAATAATGGATTTATCTTTTGCATCAGCATAAGCAAGACTATCCACATGAATTATACCATCTTCCAGTCTTAATCCTTTAATGATCTTATCAAAATCTGCTTTAGCTAACGGCTTATCTAATTTAGCTTCATAGATCTTTTTGATTTCATAACTGGGGTGAGAAAGTTTTTGCGTAAGGTCGCCATCATTCGTCAATAATAATACACCAGAAGTATTTCTGTCCAAACGCCCAATGGGGTATACTCTTTCTGTAGTGGCCTGTTGAATCAGTTGCAATACTGTTTTTCTTCCCTGCGGATCATCAGTAGTGGTGATGTAATCTTTGGGTTTATTCAGTAAGATGTAAATAAGATTTTTAGTGATGAATAATTTTTTTCCATTGAAGAAAATTTCATCGGTGCTGCTCACTTTAAAACCTGGCTCTGTAACAATGGCTTTGTTTACTTTCACTTTGCCATCTGCAATTAATGATACCGCATCTCTTCTGGAACAAATACCGCAATGCGCTAAAAATTTATTCAGGGGCATGGCACCCGTTGGCGCAGCCTGCATAGTTACAGGTGCTGCAGGAGTTTTAGTTTTTGCATTGCCGGTTGATGAAACTTTTTCAGCAGCTTTGCTGAATTGCTTTCCGCCTGCTGTTTTTCTGTTATCCTGTATTGGTGCAGCTTCGGCATTGCGTTTTGCCATACGGGCCTGGTATTCTTCGGCTTTTTTCTTTTCAAAGAATGCAGCACGTTCTTTTTTAACCGCTTTACGTTCCTGGCGGAGTTCTTCTTTAACTACACTGTTCTTTTTCTTATTGACAAATTTTTGAAAGGGAGACTGGCTCATGATTGAAGTGATTTACTGTTTTACAACAGGATGAGCCGCAAAGATAAGCATTAAATGTTGATTATAGCTCGAAACCTGCATCACGCTTGCATTGCAGGCGGCAATAAAAAAGCGGACCATTTTTGGTCCGCCCCGTAAAGGTGTATATGACGCCTTACTTAACAGCCTCTTTTTGTGTATGTGCCTGTTTAATGGCCTCAATTTTTTTCAACTGATCTTCAGAGAAAATTTTTTCACGTGATGCTTTCATGTCGTTCTTTAATGCCATCAGTTGTTCTTTTTTTGCATGCCTGTTTAACTGGTCATTTTCTTTAATGGCCTTTGCCTTTTCCATCATCGCTGTTCTTTGTGATTGTAATGCCGTTACCTGTTGATCAGAAAGATCCAGTTTGGCTTTCATGGTGTTGAGGTGCGTTTGATAGTGCCGTTCCATTTTCGCCTTGCGGTTGGCCTGCATTGCAGCCAGGTTTTTTTTCTGGTCAGCCGTCAGCAAACTTTGCATCTTTGATTTTTGCTCTTTCAGTAAAGCTGCTCTTTCGTCTCTTTGTTCTTTTACGGTAATATCCTCTTTATTATTGAGGGCTTTCATTTTACTGCGGAAATCCTGGCGGTACACTTTAGCCTGTGCATTTTGCTGATCGGAAAAGTGGAGTTGTTCCGTTACTGCACGCCTGCGGTGGCGGCGGTGAAACCTTCTGATCTTACGGTGACGTTGATTTTTACCGGGGTTTCTCCTGATCTCGCCGGGTTGATGACGTGTACCTGCTGGTGGGGGTGCGGTTTGTGCATCGGCAGCATACGAAATCATGAATAATGCTGTTAATGCCATCAATAATCTTTTCATGGTATTTTTTTATTTGTGAGTAGAATCGGATACTTGTTGTTGATTTTGAATGATTGGTGTTGTTCTTTTCTGCCTGTGTTGTTCCTTTAAAAATAAATTTGCCCGGTGCCTTTTTTGTTTCCGCAAAGCCTGTGCCGCATGTTGTTCCTGGTTGTTCACTGAAGGCGAAATTGGTTTTCTGAATGTTCTTTGTGAAAATACATTAATTGCCGGCAATGTAAATACACCAGCCGTAATAAAAAATTTGATCATGTAAATGCACTGCTTATCCTATAGACCAGCAATTGCCGGAAAGGTTTAAAGGTGTGTGTACAGGCTCTGATGTTCGTGTTTTATGATGCTGTACCTTCAAGCTCCAGCTTGAAGCCAAAATAATAGCAAGTCCAAAGCGTAAATGATCAGTCAGGTCGCCTGCAGCGCCCCGACTTCTGCATCAACGGTTGTTGTACCTTCAAGCTCCAGCTTGAAGCCAAAATAGTTCAAAACTCAATAAGGAGTATCAGTCGGGTCGCCTGCAGCGCCCCGACTTCTGCATTAACGTTTGCTGTACCTTCAAGCTCCAGCTTGTAGCCGAAATAGTTCGAAACTCAATAGGGGGGTATATTCAGGTCGCTTGAAGCGACCTGAATGATGCATCAAGGTATATTGGTTAATTTGCCGCAGATGCGCAGATGGTCTGACGTCCACGTCTGACCATGACGAACCTTCAAACTCCAGCCGGAGCCCAAAATAGTAACAAGTACAAAGCGTAAATGATCATTCGGGTCGCCTGCAGCGCCCCGATTTCTGCATCAACCTTTGCTGTACCTTCAAGCTCCAGCTTGAAGCCAAAATAGTTCAAAACTCAATAGGGAAATATATTCAGGTGGCTTGAAGCGCCCCGACTTTTGCATCAACCCTTATTAGCTAATTGGCCGCAGGCAGCATCAATATCTTTACCGCGGCTGCGGCGTACCCGTACATTTACTTTATGGTGTACCAGGTAATCAGTAAACTGTTGGGTAGTGTCTTCATCCGGTTTGATAAAAGAAGCCCCGGCAATAGGATTATATTCAATCACGTTGACCAAATGTGTGGGTATTTTACGGTAAATCTTTACCAGGTCTGCGGCATCCTGTAAAGTGTCATTCACATCTTTCAGTAAAATATATTCCAGTGTGATGTCATTTTTTGTTTGCTCGTAGAAATAATTCAGTGCTTCCACCAGCACTTCAATATTGTTGCTTTCATTGATGGGCATAATGGAATCCCGCTTGGCATCATTCGCCGCATGCAGAGAAAGCGCCAGGTTAAAACGCACTTTATCGTCCCCCAGTTTTTTGATCATTTTGGCTACGCCTGCGGTAGAAACGGTGATTCTTTTGGGGCTCATGGCCAGTCCGTCATTACTGGTGATTTTATCAATAGCCTGTAAAACATTACTATAGTTCAGTAATGGTTCACCCATGCCCATAAATACCACATTGCTGAGTTTTTTATTGTACACTTTTTCTGATTGTGCATTCAATTGTGCCACCTGGTCGTAGATCTCATCAAAGTTCAGGTTGCGTTTGCGTTCCATTTTGCCCGTAGCACAAAAGGAGCAGGTGAGGCTGCAACCAATCTGTGAGGACACACAGGCCGTATTCCTGTTTTCAGTGGGAATCAGCACCCCTTCAATAAAATGGCCATCAAAAGTTTTAAAGCGGGATTTCAGCGTACCATCACTGCTTACCTGCGTGGCATCGGTGGTGATGGCCGGAAGGCTGAAATGTTCGGCCAGTTTGATACGTAACTCTTTGCTCAGGTTGCTCATATCGTCAAAACTGCCGGCATTTTTTTTCCATATCCATTCATAGGTTTGAATGGCCCGGAATTTTTTATCGCCGATGGATTCAAAATAAGCTTTCAGTTCAGGCAGCGTCAGTGTACGTATATTGGTCAATGTTTCCATGCTGCAAAGGTACACACTCCACTATAAATACCAGTTTTTCGGTAATTTCAGCGTATTTCCGTTATTTGTATCAAAATATGCCGGTTTTCAAATTGAACCGGGAAATGTAAAACTCAAGTATGCAACCTGTTTATGTGATAGACGCCATCAGAACACCCATTGGTAAATATGGCGGTGCTTTAAGTAATACCCGGCCCGATGATCTGCTGGCTTATATCATCAAAGCGTTAGTAAAGCGGAACGACAGCATTGATGTGAATGCTATTGAAGATGTAATTGCGGGAGCGGCCAATCAAAGCGGGGAAGATAACCGCAATGTTGCCCGTATGGCTGCTTTACTGGCAGGCCTTCCCGTTAGTGTTGCCGGGAATACAGTGAACCGTTTATGCGCCAGCGGACTGCAGGCGGTGATGGATGGTGCAAGGGCTATTGCCTGCGGGGATGGGGATTTGATTATTGCCTGCGGTGTGGAAAGTATGAGCCGTGCACCCTTTGTAATGCCAAAAGCCACCAGCGCTTTTTCGAGAGAAAACCAGGTTTTTGATACCACATTGGGATGGCGCTTTGTAAACAGGAAACTGTCTGAAATGTATTACCCATTCAGTATGGGCGAAACTGCAGAGAATGTGGCCCGGCAATGGAACATCAGCCGCAATGCACAGGATGAATTTGCCCTCGAAAGCCAGAAAAAATATACCCAGGCTTTGAACCAACAGAAATGGACAGACGAAATTATTCCCATCCAGGTGCAGGTGGGTAAAGATGTTTTTGATTTTGAGAAAGATGAACACCCGCGTTTGACCAGTATGGAAAAACTGGCGCAATTGAAGCCAGCTTTTGCTAAAGATGGTACGGTAACTGCAGGCAATTCATCAGGCATTAATGACGGGGCAGCTGCCATGCTGTTAGCCAGTGAAGATGCAGTAAAAAGATACGGATTGATACCCACTGCTAAAATAGTTGCTATGGCAGTGGCAGGAGTTGATCCATCTATTATGGGCGTGGGGCCGGTGCCTGCTACTAAAAAAGCATTGGACAGGGCAGGGTTGACTGTTGCTGACCTTGACCTGGTGGAACTTAACGAAGCATTCGCTTCTCAATCCATTGCCTGTATTTATGACCTGGGTTTAGACCTTGAAAAAGTAAATGTAAACGGTGGCGCTATTGCACTCGGCCATCCGCTGGGTTGCAGTGGGGTAAGAATTTCCACCACACTATTGCATGAATTAAAAAGAAGAAAAGGGAAATATGGTTTGGCCACAATGTGCATTGGTGTTGGACAGGGTGCAGCAGTAATTTACGAAGGCTTATAAACGGTACAATAATTTTTTTACCAGGCGGTAATTGATCCAAACTGAAATGACTAGCAGCAAAGCCGCTATTGCAAAAACCGACCAGTCAATCATTGATGATAATTCATCTTTTCCTTTCATGACCATTTCCTTAAAACTCCATTGCAAAGCAGCGGTGACGGCTACTGCAACCGCCACAATGGTAACATAAACAGGTATCCAGTTTTTAATCACAGTTTTACTGAGCCATTGTGGTGCGTAACCCAGCATCAGCATTAATTGTAAATTTTCCCTGCTTTTGGCAATCATCAGTTGTAAATAAAATGAGAACAGCACCATTGCCAGTACAATAACGAGTACACCAAAACCTGCCAGTCCGCTTACGATGGCCTGCAATACCTGTTTTACCCTTCCAAACTTTGTTTTATCCTTATTTACATGAAAGTGATGCTGACCAAGGTATTGTAATAAGTCGGGGTTGTTGGCATCCTTTGTTTTGATATACACTCTTGATGGATTGAAGACGCTGACATTGCCATACTTTTTATTCGCCCATTCCAAAAAATCTTCAGGCACCAAAACAGTATTGATCCTGTCGCTTAAAGCCACAACCTGGCCTTTATAGGAGTCCTTAAAGCCATTGCCATAACAATCCAGCTGAATAAATACAGAAGAAATGGTGCTTTCTGAAAACTGCGGCAGGTCGCGGCTGGGCGCAAATAATGTATTGTAAATTTCAAAATAATCTGACGATACAATAATGGGGATCACCGCATCGCCGGGTTTCCATTGAAAGGATGGCGGCAGTGTATCTAAAAAAGAATTGTCTATAGCCTCCGTAAAAAAATCGGTACTGAAGGGAAGCATTTTCCCCCCGTTGGCATCAATCATGAATTTATTGCCGATCAATGGAGCCATGCCATCAATAAAAGGTTGCTGTTTCAAACCTGCAAGATCTTCAGCAGAAAAAGTATGGTCACCGGCAATGTTATCGTCTGTAATATCTTTTGTTACGGCAATAAAATCGTAGCCTTCTTTTTTGGGGCTTTTATTTTTCAGCAGCACATTAATGTTGATGTATAACTGCACGGCGCAAAGCAATAACAATACACCAATGCCCAACCCGAAATAACTTAATAGGCGGCTTGCTTTATTATTTTCTTTGTGAAGAAACGGGGCAATATGTTTAAATGATAAAGCCATTTTATTATCAGAGGTACAGGGTTTGATCGGGGTTAAAATATTCTATCGGTTTTAAATCGGCCAGGATGATGCTGGCGTTCCGTGCAGCAGCTTCTTCTTCAATTAAAGCCATTGCTTTTTTACGGTTGGTTTCATCCAGGTGGCTGAAAGGTTCATCCAGTAATAAAAATTGAAAAGGTTGTTGCAGTGCCCTGATGATGGCCACCCGTTGCTGTTCGCCATAGCTACAGGTTTTGCAGGGCTTTTCCAGCTTATTGCCAATACCTAACTGGCCGGCCATGTCACTTATTTTACTGTTGTTGTGATAGGGATTCAGTTGTCTTTTCACTTCCAGGTTTTGCAGTACGGTTTGTTCTGCAAACAGGCGCAGGTCCTGGAATACAATGCTGATGTTATTCTGCCGGTACACAGCAACGTTATCAGCTGTAAAATCAGCAATGGATGCGTTATCGAAAATGATCTTCCCGTTATAATCTTTTCGTAGGCCGTATAAAAAATGAATGAGTGATGTTTTGCCGCTTCCGCTGGGTGCAACAATTTGTATTTTCCTGCCGGGTTCAAATACAACCGTATTATTCCATAGCTGGGAACGTTCAATTTTTTCTGCCTCAATATAAGTGGGAACAACCTGTTGCAGCTGAATGCGCATAAGTAAAAATAAAAGCCTGCAACATAACATTGCAGGCTTTTGTGTTTAATAATTTATTTGCCGATGTGTACTGAATCAATGACCGGTGCTTTAATATCATCATTCATCATGCTTTCCATTTTCTTTTTCCTGTTCATTTCTGCCTGTCCAATAACACCTGCATACTGGTTCAGTTGTTTCAGGCTGTTGGTGTTTTTATCCATCAAATTAATTTCGAAAGAAGATTTCATCATGCCATCACTGTAAGGTGAACTTTTTACACACACATTGTCCCACATCTTCACTGAAGCTTCATAAGTAAGCCTGTCATCGCTGTCTTTAACTTCACTGTCAAAAACCTTTAAAATTAATTGCAAATTCACATATGCTCCGGATGGGCCTCCGCTGATCTTACTTAAAAAATCGAAATTATTGGTAGTGCTGCCATTTACAAATTCGTCCACACTGGTTTTATCGTTTCCAATGGCAAAATACTGGCCATTATTATTGTACGCAATTTTATTGAAGAATGGCCCCATGATCAGGGAGTCATTCCGGTATGGCTCACCCATTCTTTCACCTGCTTTTATCAGCGTATTAAAAGCTTCTTTATCACCAACAGAAGTGGCAAAAATAAAATGAGCAGATCCTTTGGTCCTTGTTTTTCCTATTTCATTGCCATTTGCATCTTTGATGCTTTCAGAATCCTTTTCCGCTTTAAGGTCAGTAACTGCAAACAGGATGTCTCCTTTATTGGCTTTAATAAAATCATCAAGGGAAAAGCCCAGTTTTGCAAGGCCCATATTCGCAAATCCTTCCACGCCCAGTAATTTTAGAAATTCCCTGATGCCTTCGGGTTTAAAACTAAAAGTAAATAAACCGGCAACATCTTTAGAAGGCAGTCTTTTTATCATCGCCTCGTTGATGTTAGATGCACTGTATTTTTTATACAGGTCGCCTAATTCTTTACCAGAATAAGAAGTGGCATTTACTGATATCTTACCATTATCAAAATTCAGTGTTGCTGCAGCCGCAGAACCTTTGTACAGTTTATCCAGGTTGGTTAAACCAATTCCAAAATTGCCGCCATTTTTAAAGAGGTCGTTTGTCAGGCTTTCTGTATTGATCCAGAAATGAATATCGCCTGTTTCATTCACCAGCCTGGTGAATTTTGAATTTTCGGCCAGTGAATTGCCTTCGGCAATTTCAAATACATCTTTTGTATTGGTAAGAATATCTCTTGCCTTAACGCTGAAATTTCCTGATGAATTGTAAGTGTAGTTATTGATGTTATAAGTTATGAGGAAACGTTCTTTATTCCAGGCAATACAAACGGGAGCCTTGCTGATATAGTTGATGCCCGACTTCTCAGACAGGCTGCCACCTTCACTAAAATCGATGCTGAACGATTTAAACTTGTCCATATCTTTTACAAAGCCGGTAAAGCCGGTGAATGTGCCCAGGCTGTCTTTCTTCATAAAAAAAGCAATGTCGGCCTTTGTGTCAACACCACTATTGTCCGGGTTGTCCAGAACTTTTCTTACAAATGGTGGTAAACTGCTGTCTGATAAAAGTTCTTTAAAAAGCGCATTCTGCTTGATCTCATCCCAGGTGATTTTTGAAGCAAGGGAAGAACTGTTGATGTGAATGGCTACTGCAGCATCTTTGGGAATGTAACGGCCCTGTTTATTGCTTTTGTTACAGGAAGCGAACAGTACCATAGCCACCGCACTGATAATAAGGATACGAAAACGTACTTGCATAAATAGTTGTTTTTGGGTTTATACTTTGAAATGATTTTTATAACCGTTATTGATGGGTGAAAAAGTGGATCAACGAATCAATATCCATAGTTTCCTGTTTGCCTGTTGCAAGGTCTTTTACCTGGCAGGCCTGTTGCTTCATTTCTTCACTGCCAATAATTACAGCGTAAGGTATGTTCTTTTTTTCAGCAAAGTTGAATTGCCTGCCAATTTTTGTTTCGGTTTTGTGGTATAGTTCGCAGGCAATACCGGCACTGCGCAACTGCTGCATAATACCAAAGGCATACCTGCTTTCAGCTTCGCCCATATTAAAAAACAATACTTTAGTGCTGATGTTCAGGTTGGCAGGAAACAGTTGCAGCGCTTCCAGTACATCATAAATACGGTCAACGCCAAAGCTGATACCCACGCCCGGGATGCCCGGCACTCCAAATAAACCGGTAAGGTCATCGTAACGGCCACCGCCGCCAATGCTGCCGATTGATACCTCTGCCGGTGCTTTGGCTTCGTAAATAATACCGGTATAATAATTCAGGCCGCGGGCCAATGTAAAATCAACTGTAACATTTTTGCCTTTGGTGTGTTCAAGAATCATATTGATTTCTTCGATGCCTTTAGCTGCATCTTCAATATGACCAATCAACACATTCAGTTGATTTATTTTTTCTTCATTGGTTCCATTGATGGTAACATAATTTTCAATGATTGCGATCTGCCCGGCTGTTAATCCTTTTGATTCCAGTTCTTCCTTTACTTTATCCAAACTGATTTTATCCAGTTTGTCAATGGCAGTGGTGATGGCAACTAATAGTTCGGGTGCATTGCAGGCCTGTGCCAAAGCGGATAATATTTTGCGGCTGTTGATGCGCAGTTCATAACCAGTTAAGCCTAACTTATTAAACACTTCATCATAGATCAATGCAAACTCCACATCATTCATTAAAGAATAACTGCCCACCACATCAGCATCGCATTGTGTAAACTCACGGTAGCGGCCTTTCTGCGGCCTGTCTGCCCGCCATACCGGTTGCACCTGGTACCTGCGGAAAGGAAAGGTCAGTTGGTTGTGGTTCATGGCTACATAACGGGCAAATGGAATGGTAAGATCGTATTTCAAAGCCCTTTCGGTAAGGGCTGCACTATTTTTACCTTCCAGCACTTTGGCAAAGCCTGCTTTGGCTTTATCGATATTTTTAGGGTCGTTAAGCCCGTTATTGAGAATTTTAAAAATCAGTTTATCACCCTCCTCACCATATTTCCCCATTAAGGTTTCAATGTTTTCCATTGCGGGGGTTTCCAGCGGTTGAAAGCCATACAGTTCAAAAACCGATTTAATGGTGGTTAGAATATAGTTACGTTTACGAACCACATCAGCAGAAAAATCTCTTGTGCCCTGCGGTATAGATGGTTTGGTGCTCATTATTTTTTTATACAGTTACAATAGGTATTTAATTTTTTTCAGTTGCAGCCAATGCGTTAGCGATGATTCGATCACAAGCCTGTTCTAACAATGCAAATACTTCATGGTATCCATTTTCAGTTCCGTACCAGGGGTCGGGTACGTCTTTATTTTTACCGGGGTACAGCGCATTCAGCAACAAGTCTGTTTTCTGTGGATTGTATTGCTGCCCGGCGATCCGCTTCATATCATACAGCACATCATCAGCCATGGCGTAGAGCATATCATACTTTTGAAAATCTCCCGCTATAAACTTTCTGCTACGTTGATGGCTGATATCTATATTATTGAGTTTGGCTACTTTAATGCTGAGGTGATGCGGTGGCTCACCGGTATGGTAGCCATTGGTTCCGGCGCTTTCCACACTCCAGTTCAATCCTGCCTGGTTTGCCTTCTGCTGTAAAATGCCTTCTGCCAGCGGGCTCCTGCAAATATTGCCCAGGCATACCATCAAAATTTTCATGCCGCAAAGATAAGCGGTGAATGGGGAATTGCGAATGCAGAATGGTCAATTAGTTATTGGGTTAATCAGGTAATTCGTTAATTGGTGTGATTCGTGCAATTCGTTTTAATTGGTGCAACCATTTTTTAATTCGTGCCAGAGCAATCCGTATTTATGGAATCTCTTCACTAAGTCATCTCAATATTGAACAGGCGCTTGTTTCAAAATATTTGTTCATCTCCCGCATTACTGCCGGGCAAATTCATCAATCATGAAAACAGATTTAATTTTGAAAAGCGACATACTCGACATCATTTTTGAAAACCGTAACAAAGATTATGGAGCATATTCACTCCGGAAATTATACCAAAGCAGGTTGCTGAAATCAATTGTTATAACAGTATCTGCAGTGCTGTTGTTATCGGCATTTACTTTTCTGCACAAAAACGGACCGGGTAATAATAAATTGATCATTTCTGCATCAGACACGATTGTGCTACCGCCAAAAGAAAATAAAATTGTACCACCAGAGCCACCCGAACCACCCGTTGAACCACCTAAACCAATAAGCACATTAAAGCTGCCTTCACGTATTGTGATGACAGAACATCCTGTTGATACACTGCCTGAAGATAAGCCAGACATCACCATTAGCGACATAACAAATATTATTCCTGATGATAAAGGCAGTGACATCATTCGGCCGGCAGATAAGGGTGATGGGGGTAAAGGTGTAACTCCGGCGCCAGCAAAGCCGGAAATCAATCCCAACATCCCGTCAGCTACAGCAGATGTAATGCCCGAATTTCCCGGTGGTGTGGAAGCATTAAAAAAATTCCTGCAGAGAAATCTCAGTAATCCACGCGATATGGAGGAAAATGAAGTGGTTAGTGTAAAAATACGTTTTGTGGTAGGTTATGATGGTAAGCTGAAGAGTTTTGAAACGGTGCAGAATGGTGGCGAAGATTTTAATAAAGAAGTGATCAGGGTATTAAAGAAAATGCCCGACTGGACACCCGGAAAAACCAGTGGCCAAAATGTATCGGTATATTACACGCTGCCCGTAAAGTTTGTGGCCGGTAACTGATTTTACACGATAAATTTGTATTTTGGCAGCCCGTATTATTTAAAACTGTAAGGTATTAACAACCTTACAGTTATTGTTTAAACAATGTTTATTTATGGCCCTGGAAGAATTTGAAAAGGAACAACTGAATAACAGGGAGAAAAATGCCCTGTTGATGCGCAGGATAACGAACTACACCATGGGGGTGTTCTTCATTGCCATGGGCTTTTTCTTTATGTTCCCCACACGCTTAACAGCCCGTTTTGTAAACCAGTACGATCCAACGATCATTAAAATCTTTGCAGTAATATGCTGGCTGTACGGTGTGTTTCGCCTGTACCGGGGCTATAGTAAAAATTTTTACAGAAATTAATCATGTTCAGATATTTAAAGGCTGTTGTATTTTCGTGTATTGTTTGCTGTTTGATTGCCCCGGCCTGCAATAATAAGGCAAAAAAGAACTATTTTACAGACACTCCGAAGAATGGTACTATAAACATCAGTGTGGATGAAAGTTTTAAACCGGTGATTGAACAGGCCATAGAGGTATATGAAGGTTCTAACCCCGGAACAAAAATTATTGCACATTATAAAACAGAATCGGAGTGTTTTAAAGACCTGTATTCGGATACATCCAACAGGTTGGTTATTGTAACCCGTGCGCTCAACAGCAATGAAAGCCGCTATTTTACCGATTCACTCGGCTACAGGCCGCCTGTAAACCTGGTGGCATGGGATGCTGTTACCGTTGTAGTCAACAAAGAAAGTACTGATACATTGTATACACTGCAGCGTTTACAACAATTGCTGCAGGGAAAATTGGGAAAATCAACCAAAGTGGTATTTGATGGTTTAACGGCTACCAGTACTGTTCATTTTGCACTGGACAGTATTTTGCATGGCGGCAGTTTTGATACCAGTGTGGTGCAGGCAGTACCAAGCAGCAATGAAGTATTGAATTATGTGGCAGATCATAAAGATGCGGTGGGTTTTGTTGGCATCAGCTGGATTGGCAACCCCGAAGATACCGCACAGGTGAACATGTTAAAAAAAGTAAAAATGGCTTATGTGCAATGCAACCGTTGCGACAGTATGCCTTATGTAAAACCCACACAGTCAGGCATCATCACCAAACGGTACCCTTTGGTACGTGGTTTGTATTGCATAGTAAAAGAGAATTTCTCCGGGCTGGGTTCAGGCTTTGTTGGTTTCCTCAATGTTGAAAGAGGGCAATTGTTATTCAGAAGAGCATACCTGGGGCCGGTGATGGATTTCTCAAGAAGGATTATTGACCTGTAAAAAATTATAGAAACTTTACCTGGTAAAATCAAACGGTTATTTATAAAATCAATATTATTGTAAAGTATTAAACAGCAAAAAAATGAACAAGATTAAAGCAGTGGTACTTTTCCTGGTAACGGTTGTTGCGGCTAATATGTTGAAGGCTCAATCGATTGAAGATGGGAAGAAGTTTATGTATTATGAAAAATACATCAGTGCCAAAAAAGTATTTGAACAGCTACTGGCAGCAAATCCTAATAATACTGATGCCGCTTACTGGCTGGGCCAATGTTTGATTTCAGGAGATAATAAAGATATACCGGCAGCAAAAGAGTTGTACCGTAAAACACTGGAAGCAAACAGTAATAATGCGTTACTTACCGCAGGTATGGGCCATATTGAACTCTTGGAAGGCAAAACACAGGATGCCCGCAACCGTTTTGAAACAGCCATCTCTTTAAGCCAGGGTAAAAACATTGCTGTGCTCAATGCAATTGGCGCTGCCAATGCAGATTATGATATTAAAAATGGAGATGCCAATTATGCCATAGAAAAATTAAAACAGGCAACTACATTAAAAGGATTTAAAGACCCTGAAACCTATTGCCTGATGGGAGATGCTTACCGCAGGCTGACCGATGGCGGTAATGCACAAAAATCTTACGAAAGTGCATTGGGTGTGGCATCAAACTATGCAAGAGCAAAGTTCCGTATCGGTAATATTTATCAAACACAAGGAAAAGAGCAGGAAGATATTTATATGCGGTATTACAATGACGCCATTGCAATGGATGCCAACTATACACCTGTTTATTATCAGTTATATCTTTTACTGTACAATACCAACGTAAATAAATCTGGCGAATACCTTGAAAAATACCTGTCACTGATGGGGCAGGATGAACCACAGGCCTGTTATTACAGGGCAACAATAAAATTTGCACAGGGCCTGTTTGCAGAATCCATTACACAGGCAGATGCTTGTATTGCATCAGGTGGTGCTAATCCTGATCCACGTTTGTATGGTTTAAAAGCTTATGCTTATTTAAAATTGAATGATACGGCAAATGCTAAAACAGCATTCGAAAAATTCTTCCAGCTACAAAAACCGGAAAAGATTGGCCCCACAGATTACCTGACTTACGGGAAGATTTTACAAAAAACCCCGGGTAATGAAGCACAGGCTACGCAATACTTTGAAAAAGCGGTAGCTGCTGATACAGTAGAAACCAGTAAGATCAATACCATAAAAGAAATCGGCGCTGGTTTTGAAGACCTGAAGAGTTACACAGACGCGGGATACTGGTACAGTAAAGTACTGGCTATTAAAAAAGCGCCTTCAAAAACAGATTACTATAACGCTGCCTATAATTATTACCGCGGCGGAAAATACGAAGAGGCAGTTACAGGATGGAGTGGATACCTGACCAACTATCCTGATGATATTTTTGGTTATTATATGACTGCCATTGCGCAAAATAAAATTGATACCAGCTTTACATTAGGCCTTGCAGTGCCTAATTATCAAAAAGTGGTTGATTTGGGTGAAGCACAGTGGGCTACAGATTCTGTAAAAGTGAAATCACATTTAATGAATGCCTATAAGTTCTTTATACAATACACCTACAATGGTCAGCATGATCCAAAGGCGGCGTCAGAATGGTGTGCAAGGTATTTGGCCAAAGATCCCACAGATGCAGAAGTGCAGAAGTATAAAGACGCTTTTGATGCGATGGCAGCCAAACCTGCACCACCAGCTAAACCTGCTGCACCGGCAAAGTCTTCAGGAGGCACTAAGCCTGCAAAAGGAACAGCCACCACTACCAAACCGGCAACAGGAGGAGGCACTAAAACGCCTGCAAAAAAAAAGTAAAGTCAGGTAAATAAAAATTATAGAACCCCGCAGCAACCATCAGCGGGGTTTTTTGTTTGTTTAATATGGATTATTGCTCACGCTGTCTTATTTTTGCGAACAATTTAACAGTATATCCGCATGCAGTATTTTTTCCTCCAGGTGGTGAATACCAATACAGCCACCAATTATTTACCTATTGCATTGCAACTGATTTTTGCAATTGGCCTTGTTGCAGTGATAATGGTGGTATCCAATTTCCTTGGCCCCAAAAGGAAAACAGATGATAAACTCCAGAATTTTGAAAGCGGAGTTGAAATTAAAGGCAATGCCCGCCAGCCAATGGCGATCAAATATTTTCTTGTTGCTATCCTCTTTGTTTTATTTGATGTGGAAGTGATCTTTTTTTATCCCTATGCAGTAAATTTTAAAGCATTGGGCAAAGAAGGATTTATTGCCGTGGCTATGTTTGTAGGATTGTTTTTAGCCGGCTTTATTTACATTATAAAAAAAGGGGCACTCGATTGGGAAGAATAGGCTCAATGTGAGCGTTTGCAAATGTGCTGATTTGCAAATAATGAAAGCGATCAATATTCAAATAAATGTCTCAACTGCACATTGGAACATTTACAAATTGATAAATTATATGAGTCGTCCGGTTCAATATAACAATCATATCAAATTTGAAGGTATCCCCGAAGGATACATGGGCGAAGGATTCATGGCAACTAACTTTGAAAAAGTAGTGAGCCTTGCCCGTAAAAACTCCATCTGGCCTTTACCATTTGCCACCAGTTGCTGCGGAATTGAATTTATGGCTACCATGGCCAGCCATTACGACCTGGCCAGGTTTGGTAGTGAACGTGTAGGCTTTTCTCCGCGTCAGTGCGATTTATTAATGGTAATGGGAACCATCTCCAAAAAAATGGGTCCGGTATTGCGCCAGGTATATCTGCAAATGGCAGAACCACGCTGGGTATTGTCTGTAGGCGCCTGCGCCAGTTCGGGAGGTATATTTGATACTTATTCTGTTTTACAGGGTATCGACCAGGTTATTCCGGTAGATGTATATGTACCGGGATGCCCGCCCAGGCCAGAAGCAATACTTGATGGTTTTATGAATATTCAGAAATTAGTGAACCAGGAAGGTTTGAGAAGAAGGCACAGCGACCAGTATAAAGAATTATTGGCCGGTTACGGCATTCAATAAAAGGCAACTATAGAATGGAGATAAAATACCCAAGCCTTATAAAAAGAATCCAGTCAATGCTGATTGATGGTATCTTGATGGTGATATTGATGTTTATTGCTGCATGGGTTATGGGTAATATGAAAATGGATGAAGAACAGGAAGGGGTGATCAAGGCCATAACGTTTGCATGTATATGGGGAGTTTATGAACCTGTTTGCATGATATCGGGGGCTACATTAGGTAATTACCTGATTGGAATCAGAGTAAGAAAATACAGCGATACCAACAAACGGATCTCTATTTTTCAGGCTTACGTAAGGTTTATCGTTAAAGTCTTATTAGGGTGGATTTCTTTTTTAACAATAGGGATGAATAAAGAAAGAAGAGCGATTCATGATTTGGTGGCAGGAACTGTAATGATTGAAAAAATATAAAGCAAGCAGCATAGCAAATGTCTTTAACCAACGATACTATAAAACAAAAACTGACAGAGAAATTTGGCGACCAGCTTACCAACTGGGAAGAACCATACGGTATGCTCACCTTCACGGCACCAAAAGACCTGAATATTAAAGTACTGCAGTTTTTGTACGATGAGCCCCAATTGCGTTTCCAGTTTTTAACCGATTTACAGGCTGTTCACTATCCTGGAAAAACAGGAGAAGAACTGGCTGTGGTGTATCATCTTCATAATCTTGCAGACAATGTGCGTATACGCTTGAAGGTATTTACCGATGTAAATAAACCCGATGTGTTTACTGCAACATCATTATACCAATCGGCTAACTTTATGGAAAGGGAAACCTACGATTTCTTTGGGGTGAATTTTATCGGCCATCCCAACCTGGTGCGTATTCTTAATGTGGACGAAATGGATTATTTCCCGATGCGGAAAGAATTTCCGCTGGAAGACCAGACCAGGATTGATAAAGATGATGAAATGTTTGGAAGGTAATTTGAAATAAAAAGAAACGTTGATTTTTAATATTTGAAAGCCGGTTACTTTTTAAGAGTAGCCGAAAAAATCAAAAAAGATTGTAGATGTCTCACCAGGATCACATTTTACTGCCGGAAGGATCGATAGAAAAACAAACCACCACGCTTAACCTGGGGCCAACACACCCTGCCACACACGGTGTATTCCAGAATGTGCTGGAACTGGATGGGGAAAGAATTTTATCTGCAGTATCCACTGTAGGGTATATTCACAGGGCATTTGAAAAACTGGCGGAAAGAAGGCCGCTGTTTCAAATCACACCTATTACTGACCGGTTGAACTATTGCTCATCACCCATCAACAATATGGGCTGGCACCTGACCTGTGAAAAATTACTGAATGTAAAAACACCCAAGCGTGTAGATTACCTGCGCATTATCATTATGGAACTGGCCCGCATCAGCGACCACCTCATTTGCAACTCAATTGTAGGGGTTGATAGTGGCGCCTATTCCGGCTTCTTATATTTAATGCAGTACCGAGAGCTGATCTATGAAATTTATGAAGAAGTATGCGGCTCCCGTCTTACCACCAACATTGGCCGTATTGGTGGTTTCGAAAGAAACTTTACGAATACTGCATTTGAAAAATTAGAAAAATTCTTACACGAATATCCCAAACAGTTAAAGGAATTTGAAAACCTGTTTACACGTAACCGAATCTTTGTAGACCGTACAACAGGTTGTGGCCCGATTAGTGCAGAACGGGCATTGAATTATGGTTTCACCGGCCCTAACCTGCGTGCTGCGGGTGTGGACTACGATGTGCGTGTGCATTCACCCTACAGCAGTTACGAAGATTTTGACTTTACGGTTCCTGTTGGCTCTACCGGCGATTGTTACGACCGTTTCCTGGTGCGTAATGAAGAAATGTGGCAGAGCCTGAGCATCATCGAACAGGCATACCAGAAAGTGCAGGAATTTAAAGGTAAGGAAGCAGAAGTATACCATGCTGATGCACCGGCTTATTACCTGCCCGAAAAGAAAGATGTGTACACCAAGATGGAAGCGCTCATTTATCACTTCAAAATTATTATGGGGGAAACAGAAATTCCGGCAGGTGAAGTATATAACAGTGTGGAAGGAGCGAATGGTGAATTGGGGTATTATCTCATCAGCGATGGGGGAAGAACACCGTACAGGCTGCATTTCCGCAGGCCCTGTTTTATTTATTACCAGGCCTACCCTGAATTAATCAAAGGTGGAATGGTGAGTGATGCGGTGATAACGATGAGCAGTTTGAATTTGATTGCGGGGGAGTTGGATGCGTAAGCAATGAATAATGTATAATTGATAATTAATAATGTTTTCTGAGGAAGAGCATTTGTTATTCTAAGGAAAATAAACTGGTGAAAATGATACAATTTTCAGAAGAAAAATTAAAACAGGTTGCGGAGATTATTACCCGTTATCCTGAAGGCAAACAAAAGAGTGCGCTGCTGCCGGTATTGCATTTGGCGCAGGAAGAATTTGGCGGATGGCTGGATGTGCCGGTGATGGATTATGTTGCCTCATTATTACAACTGGAACCCATCGAAGTTTATGAAGTGGCGAGTTTTTATACCATGTATAATTTGAAACCGGTGGGCAAATATGTTTTTGAAGTGTGCTGGACGGGGCCTTGTATGCTGAATGGCAGTGATGATATCATTACATACATCAAAGAGAAATTAGGCATTGGCCCTGGAGAAACCACCGCAGATGGAATGTTTACCTTGAAAACGGCAGAATGCCTGGGTGCCTGTGGTTACGCACCCATGATGCAAATGGGTAAATTTTACAAAGAACACCTGACGAAAGAAAAAGTGGATGCTATTATAGAAGAATGCAGAAGAAACGCTGCAACAAATAATTAAACCATGAAACCATTTATTGCCATCGTTTTACTGTTTAGTTGCATTGCAGCAAAAGCGCAAACCAAAGATGAGGCCGAACTGACAGAGAAAACTTACCTGCTCAGTCATACGGTGTTTGGCTCAAAAGACAGTGCTACTTTAGAAAAGCTGTTAGCTAAAACGGTAACGTACGGCCATTCGCACGGTAACCTGCAAAGCAGGGAAGAGATGATCAAAGGTGTAACACACAATCAATCTTATTATACAGATACAGCGGTATCGAACATCAAAATATTGATCCAGGATAAAACAGCTATTGTACGGTATTTATTTAAAGCGAAGGAACACAAGAAAGATAATACAGTAACAGATTTGAATTTCAGTATGATGCTGGTATTCATCAAGGAAAAGAAAGCATGGAAAGTGATGGGCAGGCAGGCAGTAAGCATTCAATAAACATTGTGTAAACAATGAAAAGTTCTTTAACAACAGTATTCGTTTTCATCAGCCTGTTGGCAGTAGCCCAAAAGGGTAAACCGCAACTGGAACAAACAATAAAAAAGTTTCACCTGGCGATGCTGAAGCAGGATACGAATGCGATTAAGCAGTGTACAGATAATGCGCTGAGTTATGGGCACAGCAATGGATGGATTCAAAATAAGACAACCATTGTAGCCGACTTTGCCAGCGGACTCATCAGTTACCAGGGTTACGATACAGACAGCATGACTGTAGCAATTAGTGGAGATGCTGCCAACGTAAGGTATGTGGTAAATGTGGCAGCAACATTGAAGAGTAATGCATCAACATTTCATTTGAAAGTATTGGAAGTGTGGATATGGAGAAATAAAAAATGGTTGTTATTGGGAAGACAGGCAGTGAGGGGATAGAAAGAATAAAATTTTATGGGAATTACCAACGCAATATTAAAAGTTAAGGAGCATCGCAAATCAGAGAAAGTTGCGGAAGTAAATTTTTTAGTTGACAGCGGTGCGGTGTATAGTTTAGTGCCCGGAAAGATACTGGATGCATTGGATATTGAACCGTATAAAGAAATGAGTTTTTCTTTAGCTGATGGCACGATATTAAAAAGGAGGGTTTGCAGCGCATACTTTGAATTTGAAGGAGAAGGAGGACCTGCACCTGTTGTTTATGGAGAAGAAGGAGATGAGCCATTACTTGGGGCAACAACATTAGAGTCGCTGGGATTAGTATTGAATCCATTTACAAGAACGTTGCATCCAATGCGGATGTTAATGGCGAAACTAAATCAATAAAATTGAAAGCTTAAGTTATAAATGAGCAAAAAATTATTATTAGCAAATGCGCATGTGCCGGGTATACGCGGTTTTGAAGTGTATCGCCGCGAAGGTGGGTACCGCAGCGTGGAAAAAGCATTGAAAATGCAGCCGGCAGAAATTGTGGAAGAAGTGAAGAAAAGCGGGTTACGTGGGCGTGGTGGCGCAGGTTTTCCAACCGGCATGAAATGGAGTTTTATTGCCAAACCCGAAGGCGTTCCCCGCCATTTAGTGGTGAATGCAGATGAAAGCGAACCCGGAACGTTTAAAGACCGGTATTTGATGGAATTCATTCCGCATTATTTGATTGAAGGAATGATCGTGTCTTCGTTTGCGTTAGGTAGTAATGTAAGTTATATTTATATCCGTGGTGAATATGCCTGGATACCGGACATATTGGAAGCCGCCATTGCAGAAGCCAGACAACATGGGTTTCTGGGAAAAAATATTTTAGGCAGTGGCTTCGATTGTGAAATCTATGTACAACGTGGGGCTGGTGCTTATATCTGCGGAGAAGAAACGGCACTGATTGAATCGCTGGAAGGTAAACGGGGTAACCCAAGGATCAAACCCCCATTTCCTGCTGTAAAAGGTTTGTGGGAAAGGCCAACGGTGGTGAACAACGTGGAAACCATTGCCGCAGTGGTGCCGATCATCAATGACGGTGGAGAAGCATATGCAAAAATCGGGATCGGAAAATCAACCGGAACCAAACTGATTTCCGCCTGCGGCAATATCAACAAGCCCGGTGTGTATGAAATTGACATGACCATCAGTGTGGAGGAATTTATTTTCAGCGATGAATATTGTGGCGGTATCCCCAATGGAAAAAGGTTGAAAGCCTGTATTCCTGGTGGATCATCTGTGCCCATTCTGCCTGCTAATTTATTGCTCACTACAGCTAAAGGTGAAAAGCGTTTGATGAATTATGAAAGCCTCAGCGATGGGGGTTTTGCAACAGGATCAATGATGGGCAGTGGTGGATTTATTGTGCTGGATGAAGACCAGTGCGTGGTGAAACATACATATACATTAGCAAGGTTCTACCGCCATGAAAGCTGCGGGCAGTGCAGCCCTTGCCGTGAGGGAACCGGCTGGATGGAAAAAATATTAAAGAAGATTGATAGTGGTAAAGGAGAGATGAAGGATATTGACCTGTTGTGGGATATTCAGCGCAAGATAGAAGGGAACACGATTTGCCCCTTGGGCGATGCGGCCGCATGGCCGGTTGCAGCAGCCATCAGGCATTTCCGTGATGAATTTGAATGGCATGTGCTGAACCCGCAGGAATGTTTGCAAAAGAATTATGGATTGGCACATTATGCCGACCCGATTCATGTGCCGGTAACGGCGTAAACTACAGAATGAGTTTTATAGAAAACATAGAGATTAAAAACTTTAAATCTATCCGCCATCAAAAAATTGAAGGGTGCAGGAAGATTAATGTGTTTATTGGCTATCCTAATGTAGGCAAGAGTAATATTTTGGAGGCGTTGAGTTTGATGTGTATAGCAAATCAAAGATTTCTTAATCTTAAAAGCATTTGCCGTTATGATATACTTTTAAATGTTTTTTTTGATGGAAACAGAAAAGAAGCAATTGAAATTAATACGGATAAGTTTCAATATATCCTCAAATATATAGATAGTAGTTCTTTAGATTATGTTGTTAGGGAAATCGATCAACAACCACTAAGAGTAGATAATACAATTCTGAATTTGAGAGCATCAGTAGGGGGATATTTCAGTACGGTTTCAGACACGATTGAATCTATTAGATATACTAATGTTAAAAAGTATCAATTTTCTGAAAATGCATTTGATTCCAAAGGAGATGCAGTTATTTTGGAAATGCCTTATGGATCAAATTTGGCTTTAATTGTGCGCCATAATCAGAAACTAAGAAAAGAATGTGGTGCTCTTCTGTCAGAATACAAGTTGCAGTTAATTTTTGATAAGAATGATAAGATCGTCATTCAAAAGCAGCTTGATGAATTCACTGCGTTTCAGTTTTCTATGTCTCAGATAGCTGATACATTGCAAAGACTAATTTTTCATAAAGCAGCGATTGAGTCGAATGAAAATGCCGTGCTGCTTTTTGAAGAACCTGAAGCACACATGTTTCCACCCTATATCAAAAAATTAACCACTGATATTATCACTGATAAAACCAATCAATTCTTCTTAGCCACGCATAGTCCGTATGTATTGGATGAATTGATACTGGATGCAGGGGATGATTTGGCAGTTTATTTGGTAGATTATCAAAATGGAGAAACAATTATTCATCATTTAAGCAGTGACGATTTAAAGGAAGTAAGACAATACGGAGTGGATTTGTTTTTTAATATAGAAAGTTATTTGAAGCATGGACAAGTCAATAATTCCTGAGTGTTATGCAGATACTTTGCTTATAGAAACATTAGTGCCAACCAACAAGGGGTATAACCACCAGCACAGTTGTTTTAAAGTAGAGACAGCAATGAAAAGATTGGATAGCTTTGCCGTTGGAATTATAGACAGGGATAAAAAAACAATTGCTTACCTGGACGAATTTGAGTGTAAAGAAACTGTATATGAAAGTTTGAAATTATGGAGACATAAGAATAACCAAAAGCATCATTGGATTATTCAGATATGTCCGGCTTTGGAAGTATTTATTTTGACGATTTGTAAAGAAGAGGGTGTAAGCCTGGCTGATTTTGGAGAGGGGAATTTGGAAGAGTTAAAAAGATATACTAAATCTATTGTAAAATTGAATGACCCAAAATTGATAAAACTGTTTAATGAGATTAATTTGAAAAACGGTAATGTTAAAGTCAGAAAGTTAAAGCACTGGGTGTCAACATTACGAAATAAAAATTATTCGGCAGATATAAATGATTTGATAAATGGCTGAAGAAACAAAACCAACACCACCGGCAACTTTTAAAGTAACCATTGATAATATCACTATCGATGTGGCGCCCGGTACAACTATACTGAATGCCGCAAGGCAAATCGGTGGCGATGTAACGCCACCGGCTATGTGCTATTACAGCAAATTGCAGGGTAGCGGCGGTAAATGCCGTACCTGCCTGGTGGAAGTGGCCGCAGGCTCCACCGCCGACCCAAGGCCAATGCCCAAACTGGTTGCCAGTTGCAGAACTACAGTAATGGATGGCATGATCGTAAAAAATATTACCAGCGATAAAGTACAGGATGCCCGTGCAGGCGTAGTGGAGTTTTTATTATTAAACCATCCGCTGGATTGCCCCATCTGCGACCAGGCCGGCGAATGCCATTTGCAAGATTTGGGTTATGAACATGGTAAAGAAGGCACCCGTTATGAATTCAATCGCAGAACATTTGTAAAAGAAGACATCGGTCCGTATATTCAACTCCACATGACCAGGTGCATTTTGTGTTACCGCTGTACTTACGTTGCCGACCAGATCACTGATAAAAGAGTACATGGTGTTTGCGACAGGGGCGATCACGCAGAAATATCAACCTACATTTCCAAAGCAATTGATAATGATTTCAGCGGCAATATGATTGATGTTTGCCCGGTAGGCGCATTAACAGATAAAACTTTCCGGTTTAAGAACAGGGTTTGGTTTACCAAACCGGTAGATGCTCACCGCGATTGCGATAATCCCAAATGCTGCGGCAAAACTACTTTATGGTTACGTGGTGATGAAGTGTTCCGTGTAACAGCACGTAAAGACGAATGGGGTGAGGTACAAAGCTTTGAGGGCAAAACAGGATGGATCTGCAATACCTGCCGCTTTGATAAAAAGAAAACCAGTGATTGGGTGATAGAAGGGCCAACACAAGTGAGCCGTCATTCAGTAATATCACAGGGGCATTATGTAAATATGGTGAAACCACAGGAAACTGTGCAGAAAGTAATGAATGGCAGGGCGCCTAAGTTACTGATGGATATTCATGATATCAGCGGTGTAAACAAACCGGGTATACACCTGAGCGATATGAACAGGCCGGCACACAGCGATGATTTCAACGCAGTGCCCTAAACGATTGATGAATGCAATCAACAGCAACAAATAAAAACTAAAAAGGCTTATGCTTTTAACGATAGATACGGCAATAATAATAGAAAAACTGGTACTGATACTGGTGGTGGTGTTGGGTTCATTGGGTATTGCGATGTACACCACATTTGCAGAGCGTAAAGTGGCGGCCATTCTGCAGGACAGGAGAGGCCCTAACCGTGCCGGCCCGTTTGGAATTTTTCAACCATTGGCGGATGGTTTAAAATTGTTTTTTAAAGAAGAGATCATCCCCAATTTCTCCTCAAAATTTTTATTTATTCTCGGCCCGTCAATGGCCATGTTAACCGCCATCATGACCAGCGCAGTAATACCCTGGGGCGATAAAGTACATTTCTTCGACAGGGATATTTCTTTGCAGATTGCTGATGTGAACGTTGGTATCTTATATGTGTTTGGTGTGGTAAGCCTTGGCGTGTACGGTATCATGATAGGAAGCTGGGCCAGTAACAATAAATTCTCTTTGATGGGAGGTTTAAGGGCAGCATCGCAAATCATCAGTTATGAACTGGCGATGGGTATTTCCATGATTGCATTGATAATGGTGACCGGTAATTTAGGCCTGAAAGAAATGGTATTGCAACAGCAGTCCGGCCATTGGAATGTTATTTATCAGCCGCTGGGTTTCCTCATCTTTTTAATTTGTGCTTTTGCAGAATGTAACCGAACGCCGTTCGATTTACCTGAAGCAGAAAATGAACTGATTGGCGGTTACCATACAGAATATTCTTCCATGAAGCTGGGCTTTTATTTATTCTCAGAATATATCAATATGTTCATCAGCAGTGTGGTCATGAGCACATTATTTTTCGGTGGTTATGACTGCCCGTTTGTGAACGAAGCCAATTTTACACCTAATATTGCGGCATTGATTGGTATTGGTGCGTTGATGGCAAAAGTGGTGTTCTTCCTGTTCCTGTTCATGTGGGTGCGCTGGACTATTCCGCGTTTCCGCTATGACCAGTTGATGAACCTGGGATGGAAAGTATTATTGCCGCTGGCGCTGGCCAATATGCTGGCAACAGGCGGTGTGTTGTTATTTTTAAACCATAATTAATTCTTAACCTGAAAAGGTAATATACAATATGCAAGCATTAACCAACAGGGCAAAAGCGGTAGACAGGAGCCCGATGAGTTTTACGGAGCGCCTGTATCTTCCTGCAGTATTTAAAGGTATGTTCATCACGTTCACGCATATCTTTAAGAAACGCCCAACCATTAATTATCCTGAAAAGACAAGGCCATTCAGCCCCGTATTCAGGGGATTGCATATTCTGAACCGTGATGCAGAAGGAAGAGAGAATTGCACAGCCTGTGGTTTATGTGCAGTGGCCTGCCCTGCAGAAGCGATTACTATGGAAGCCGCAGAAAGATTACCAGGCGAAGAAAATTTGTACCGCGAAGAAAAATATGCAGCAAAATATGAAATCAATATGCTGCGCTGTATCTTCTGTGGTTTGTGCGAAGAAGCTTGTCCGAAAGATGCGATTTATCTCAGTGAAACTTTTGCACCATCAGACTATCAGCGTAAGCAATTCATTTATGGCAAGAAAGATCTGTTGATACCACACCCGGTAAACGAACCGGATGCATATCAGCAGGCATTAGGAAACAGGGCTAAAAAAAGTAATTCATAAAAACAATGGGGCTTACACAAATATTATTTTGGGTGTTATCAGTTATGGCATTAGGAAGTGCCTTAATGGTCATCACCAGGAAGAACCCGGTACATAGTGTGTTGTACCTGGTGGTAACATTCTTTGCCATTTCCGGGCATTATATTCTAATGAACGCACAGTTTCTTGCCATTGTAAATATCATCGTTTACGCAGGGGCCATCATGGTGTTATTCCTTTTTGTAGTGATGTTGATGAACCTGAACATGGATGTGGAACCGCAGAAGAACAGGATGCTGCAACTGGCCGGGGTCATATCTGGAGGAAGTTTATTTTTAGTCATACTTGCCGCATTGGTACAGGCAAAAAACAGTGCAGGTGGAAATATGGAAATGGGCACTGGTGATTATGGGTTGATCAAAAACCTTGGTATGACATTGTTTAATAATTATGTAGTACCGTTCGAGATCAGCAGTGTATTATTTTTAAGTGCCATGATTGGTGCAGTAGTAATCAGTAAAAAAGAACATTAACCTGTATGGATATTAAATGGTATATAGAATTAGCTGTGGCCTTGTTCAGCATTGGCGTAATTGGTGTGCTCATACGCCGCAATGCCATCATCATTTTTATTTGTGTGGAACTGATGCTGAATGCAGCCAATTTATTGCTGGTGGCATTTTCTAAAATGCATGCCACCGCAATTGCAGCAGGTAAAGCTGCACCAACTGTAGTAGCAGATGCGCAAATATTTGTGTTCTTTATAATGGTGGTGGCAGCTGCTGAAGTGGCAGTAGGGTTGGCCATTATTGTAATGATGTACAGGAATGTGCACTCAGTGGATGTAAACTTTTTAAACAGATTAAAGAACTGACGATAGCGACAGCATGCAGACGCTGGTTATAGCCTGTCTGTTAACAGTCGTCATCGTCCATACTAAAATATGAACAACGTTTTACAAATAGTCTGGCTGATACCGGTACTGCCATTAATAGGTTTTTTGATCAACGGGCTTGGCCGGAAACAATTATCCAAAACACTAACCGGCATTATTGGCAGTGGTGTCATTCTGGGCGCATTCCTGGTAAGCCTTTATGTATTCTTCAATGTAAAGTCAGGCAATACACATGTAGCGCACTATTTCAATTTTATCAATACGGAATCGCTGAACATTGGTTTCGATTTTCAAATCGACCAGTTATCATCTATATTCCTGCTGATTATTACTGGTGTCGGTTTTCTCATTCATGTGTATTCCACTTCTTACATGCATGAAGAAGACAGTAAAGATTTTGCAAAATATTTTGCATACCTGAACCTGTTTGTGTTTTCTATGCTGTTGCTGGTAATGGGCGCCAACTATGTAATCATGTTTATAGGTTGGGAAGGCGTAGGGCTTTGTTCTTATTTACTCATTGGTTTCTGGTTTAAGAATACCAATTACAATAATGCTGCAAAAAAAGCATTTGTGATGAACCGTATTGGCGACCTTGGTTTTCTCCTCGCCATTTTCTGGATATTAAATAAACTGGGCACGGTAGATTATCACTCGGTATTCAGTGCAGCAACAGAAGCCAAATCAAAACTAACAGCAGCAGACATTACCGGCATCACCTTATTATTATTTGTTGGTGCTACAGGTAAAAGTGCACAAATCCCTTTATATACCTGGCTGCCCGATGCGATGGCGGGCCCGACACCCGTGAGTGCCCTGATCCACGCAGCCACCATGGTAACTGCAGGTATTTACATGATTGCCCGCAGCAACATTTTGTACACTATGGCGCCTGCCACACAAACTGTGGTAGCTGTTGTTGGTTTGGCAACAGCTGTGTTAGCTGCAACCATTGCATTAAAACAAAACGATATTAAGAAAGTGCTGGCATACTCAACCGTTAGTCAGCTGGGTTATATGTTTTTGGGTTTGGGCGTGGGTGCATACACCGGCGCTGTATTCCATGTAATGACACATGCTTTCTTCAAAGCGTTGTTGTTCCTCGGTGCAGGTAGTGTGATACATGCCATGGGTGGCGAACAGGATATGCGTAATATGGGTGGATTAAAAAAATACATGAGCACCACGCACATCACTTTCTTATTGGGATGTTTGGCCATTGCAGGTATGCCGCCGTTCTCCGGTTTCTTCAGTAAAGATGAAATACTGGCTGCTGCATTTGAAAAGAATCCCGTGTATTGGGCGATCGGCTGGCTGGGTGCATTGATGACTGCATTCTATATGTTCCGTTTATACGCGATGACTTTCCTTGGGCAATTCCGTGGCACGCATGAACAGGAACATCATTTGCATGAAAGCCCAGCTGCAATAACAGTGCCTTTAATAATACTGGCATTATTAGCGGTTGTAGGCGGATGGATCGGTATACCCGATGTGATCATGCAGGGCGGTCACAGGCTGGAAGCATTTTTAGAACCGGTATTTAAATCAAGCAACGACTATGTAAGAGCCCATGAGTCAATAAATGTTTTGAACCATACAAAAGAATTAGGTTTAATGGCTGCTTCCGTAATCGGAGCATTATTCTCATTGCTATACGCCTGGAATAAATTCAGCAAATACCAAAAAACGGATGCAGAAGAAACTGGCCTGGGTAAAGTGCTGGCCAATAAATGGTATGTGGATGAACTGTATGACAAGATCATTGTAAAACCACTGCAATCGCTGGCATCATTTTTCAATAATGTGATAGAGAAAAAACTGATTGACGGTTTTGTAAACGGCGTTGGCAGGGCAGTAAATTACAGCAGCCGCCAGGTACGCTTGCTGCAAAGCGGCCATGTAGGCAATTATGTGTTGATGATGGTGATTGGAATTTTAATATTATTCATAGTACAATTGTTTTTGAAATAAGAAGTTACAGATATGCAAACACTTGGGTTACGTTTCCCTGAAATTTTATTATGGTCTCCGCTGATTGCCGGTTTGCTTTGCTTTATCCTGCGCAACGATAAGCAATCCAGAAATGTAGCTTTGGGTTCATCTTTGATCACGTTAGCCATTTCAATCGCAACATTATTTTATGCCAACGACAAGCAGTTGAGTGGTTTAAAAGACAGTTATGTTTGGTTACCTTATATTGGTTCCAGTTTTAGTATCGGCTTAGATGGTATGGGGCACCTCCTTACGTTTTTAACCGCATTATCATTTCCCATCATTTTTATTGCCACGTCAAAAACGGAATATAAAAATGCCAGTTCTTTCTACGGTTTAATGTTATTGTCTCAGACTGGTTTGCTGGGTGTATTCATGGCTATGGATGCATTGGTATTTTATTTCTTCTGGGAGCTGGCACTGATACCGGTTTATTTTCTCAGCAGCCGCTGGGGTGGGGAAAGGCGGATACAGGCAACATTTAAATTCTTTGTATACACATTTGCAGGCTCATTGCTGATGCTGGTGGGTATTATTTATATCTATCTTCAAACACCGGCAACACAAGCCGCAATGCACTCGTTTTCTATTAACGCATTTTATTCATTGCATTTATCGTTCCAGCAGCAATATTGGTTATTCTGGTTGTTCTTTGTAGCCTTTGCTATCAAGATGCCTGTGTTTCCATTTCATACCTGGCAGCCCGATGCGTATGAACAGGCGCCTACAGCGGTTACGATGGTCATGAGTGGCATTATGGTGAAGATGGGTGTGTTTGCATTATTGCGCTGGCTGGTTCCATACTTCCCCGAAGCAATGGATAAATACCGTTCCATCATCATCTGGCTTTCAGTTATCGGAATGTTATACGCCAGTTTGATTGCGATGAAGCAGGATGATATTAAACGCCTGGTGGCCTATTCTTCCATTGCACATATTGGTTTAATGTGTGCGGCCATTTTCACCAGTACAGCCAATGGAGTACAGGGAGTGATGATACAAATGTTCAGTCACGGTATCAACATCATCGGAATGTGGATTGTGGTGGAATTACTGGAAAGGCAAACGGGCGTGAGAAAAATATCACAATTGGGCGGTGTGGCGCATAAAGCGCCGGTACTCACCATTATGCTTGTAGTGATTGCTTTTGCCAATATTGCGTTGCCGTTAACCAATGCATTTATCGGGGAATTTATGATGTTTAACGGGTTATCGCAGGCGAATATCTGGTATGCGGCGGTAGCTGGTATCAGTATTATACTCGGTGCAGTGTATACATTAAATATGGTGCAGAAAGTGTTTTACGGAGAAACCAATACACTTACTGCAACTATAAAAGATATTAACTGGAATGAAAAATTAGTACTGGCTGTGGTGGTGATTATTATTTTTATTGTAGGTGTTTATCCGCAACCAATATTTGATTTAACAAAAGAAGCAGTAACGTTGTTTGCAACAAAAGGAAAATAATTAGTAACAAAACATAACCATTCTCCGCTTTGGGCGGATCAGGCACATGAACGAAATATTATTAACAGCAGTTTGGGGTATTGTAATGATGCTGGCGGGTGCATTTGTAAAGAACAAAAGCATACCCAAATATATTGCCATTGGCGGCTTACTGATTACCATCTTTGCTACATGCAGGGAACTGTATTATCAGCAGTTAATATTTGATATTGATGTAAAAGGCATGCTGAATGTGGAAAGGGATGTGTCTTTCCATTTAACTTTCCTGGTGGCGATGCTGGTATGTACATTGTTCTATTTCCTGCTTAATGGAAGGGATATTGAAAAAGTGGGCAACAATGTATCTGAATATTTTGCGCTGATATTTTTTATACTGTGCGGTGTGGGTATAGTGGCAAGTTTCAATACACTTTTAATGCTGTTCATTGGTATTGAAATTATTTCTATTCCATTGTACATACTAACAGGAGCCGATAAACGTAATCTGAAAAGTAACGAAGCAGGACTGAAATACTTTTTAATGGGCGCTTTTTCCACCGGCATTATGCTGATGGGTATTGCCTTTATTTATGGCGGAAATGAAAGTGGTTCCTTCTTCCTGGATAAAATTAATCTGGGCACAGGCAATATGTCGGTATTAACTACTATCGGCCTGGTATTATTAATGATATCATTATCCTTTAAAGTTTCTGCAGCGCCGTTTCATTTCTGGACACCGGACGTGTACGATGGCGCACCAACAGTATTTACATCATTCATGTCAACCATTGTAAAGGCAGCCAGTTTCTTTGCTTTTGCTCGGTTGTTCGACAATGCTTTCGGCACCATGCAGGTGCAATGGCAAAAACTGATTGTATTAATTACTGCAGCAACATTGCTTATTGGCAACCTAACTGCCGTATTTCAGCAGAGTGTAAAGCGTATGCTGGCGTATTCCAGTATTGCACAGGCAGGCTTTATGCTGTTTGCATTGTTCGCCATGAATGGAAAGGCGAAAGAAGGCCTGGTGTTGTATGGAACGGCATACAGCCTGGCCACCATTGGCATATTTGCAGTACTCATCAAAATGAATGATTATACCATTGACGGTTTTAACGGGTTGGCTAAAAAGCAACCGGTACTGGCATTTGCGGCAACCATCTTCCTGTTATCGTTAACCGGTATTCCCTTAACTGCGGGCTTTATGGCAAAATTCTATATGCTGATGGCTGCTGTGGATAGAGGGAATAATATCTGGCTGGTGGTGTTAGCTGTTTTATGCGCAGCCATTAGTGCTTATTATTATTTCCGTGTCATCCAGGCCATGTACTTCAAAGAAAATAACGAGGTTACTGCACAGCAGGAATGGGATGTTACACCATCATTCAAAATATTATTGTTGGTACTGGTGGGTATCATTATTTTGCTGGGCATATTCCCCAACCAGTTATTGATCGACTGGCTCTGGTATTAAACACCACTCATAAAAGTTTTTTCTGCATATCTGCTTCAGTAGTTACCTTTAGGTGCAATCTTTTTTCATGACCTTTGGTGATACATTAAAACTTTCCTGGCGCAACATCAGCAGCAACCGTTTACGCACGGGCATTACTGTTGCCATTATCGCTTTGGGTATATGTGCGCTCATCTGGTTTCTCACTTCATTACGGGCAGCCAGCAACAGCCTTACGTCCAGTTTCTCTACAATGGGTGCCAATGCATTCAGCATCCGTTATAAAGACAGGAATATCCGTTTTGGTGGCGGTGCCAACCGCAGTGTGATGAAAACGAGCAAATCCTCTTTAAAACAACGGAACTCCAGCATCGGTAAAATTATTACTTATGAAGAAGCAAAGGCTTTTAAGGAGCGCTATTCATTTCCTGCGGCCAAAGTGGGGATTGCGGTAAGGGGCGCAGGAGGAATTGTGGTGAATAACAGCACCAAAAAAACCAACCCTGATATCAACTTTACCGGGGGGGATGAAAATTACCTGGAACTGAATGGGTATAAAATTGCTTATGGCCGGAACTTTACTCCAACAGATGTGGAATCTGGCCGTAATGTCTGCATTATCGGCAGTACTGTTGCCGATAAATTATATCCGGAAAATCCGTCAAAAGCCATTGACCAGATCATCAATGTAGATCACATTCCATACCGCGTACTGGCAGTTTTGGAAGAAAAGGAATCCAGCGCATTTTTCAGTTCCGGTAAAGTGGTCATTACATCTTATAATAATATCCGCCGGATGTATTCCACACAAAATTCATCTTTTGCAATAGTGGTGATGGTTACTGATTTAAACCTTATGGATGTAGCCATTGGTGAAGCGAAAGGTACTTTCAGGCCCATACGCAAGCTGGATGTAAAGGAAGACGATAATTTCCTCATTGATAAAAGTGACAGTATTGCAGAATCGCTCATGAATAACCTGGGCTTCCTGGAAAAAGGAATTATTGCGGTGGCATTGATCACATTGCTGGCTTCATCTATCGGCCTGATGAATATTATGCTGGTAGCCGTTAACGAAAGAACCAAGGAGATTGGGTTGATCAAAGCGATTGGCGGTACTAAAAAAGATATCCGCAATCAATTTCTCTGGGAATCTATTTTAATCAGTTTACTCGGCGCTGTAGCCGGTATTGTTGTAGGCATCATTCTCGGCAATCTCATTGCCATGCTGATAAAATCCGGGCTGGTATTACTTTGGGGATGGATCATAGGGGGAATTATGGTTTGTTCGTTGGTGGGACTGGCCGCTGGGTTATACCCCGCAGTTAAAGCCAGTAAACTGAACCCTATAGATGCGTTGCGGTATGAATAATGATGAAACGCAGATGACGCTGGTTGAACTTATTTTCACAGTTACACCGTTCAATTCAATTTCCAGGAAAATAATGGACTAATAGCTCCGCTTCTGCGTGCTGCCTTCTCACATGGTCACACGGAGACGTCAGACCATTACTGCGCTATCTGCGCCTCTGCAGTACAATCATTCTTCAATTTGTATTCTCTCATTTCAGTTCTCAATCAAGTCTATTATGGTCAGAGGACGACGATATGCCATTTTTCCATTTTATCTTTCATTTACCACAAATAAAAAGCCGTCCCAAACGGAACGGCTTTCTCTATAATCAAAACAATAATTATTTAGGATCGAGTATCTTTTTCAGTCGGTCACTCAAATCCTGTAAATGGAATTTAGTGGCTTTATCCGAAGCAGATATTGCAGCAGCATCAACCATTGATTTTAACTCACGGGCATTACCTTTCAGGTAAGAAATAATATCGCCTTTTTTAGTATCGATCAATTGTGTGGTACCGCCAAACGAAATGGTAATGGTACCCGGTGATTGTGCAGGAGGGTTAATTAAAGCACCCAATCTTTCTACATAAGATTTTTGCAGGTTGCGCCTGTACATGTCAATAGGCTTTTTAGTGGTCAATTCAGTGAATACACTTTGCTTCAGATCAGTCAACAGATCATTTACGGTGTAAGCATCATTACCCAATTGAGATTCTGCCACCACCAGTTTACCCATAGTGTAAGTACTCAGCATCCTGGCTAAAGCAGATTCCTGCAAAGACAAAATAGTGGCAGTTGGGTTATTGGCAGTTTTATATACCACATCTTTATTGATCAGCCATGTTGGAGTGGTAAATACCTGTTTGCTGATAAAATCAAACGCTTCTTTTTGAGTGGCTTTGCTTACAAATTCGTATACATTACCCTGTTGGTTGTTCTTTTTAAGTGTTTCATATATGCCACCAAAGTTGTAACATACATGCCCGATGTAACGGCGGAATTGTGTAACCAATTCGCCATACATTTCACTTAACCCGCTGTAATCCTCATTAGGCATTTTGGTCCAGTTAATAAGGTTGGGCAAAATACGCTGCAGGTTCTTAATGCCATAGGCAGATGCTTTCATGGCATTATCGCCAATACATTCGCTCTGGTCACGCGGATCATCAGGTTGTCCCTGGCGGCCAAAATAAAAACGTTTGTCGTCAGCTTTTGCTTCAATCCATTTATCCAGGATGGGCACTTCAGCTTCGGCGGTAGCCGCTTCAGGAATTAGTTTATATCCCCATTCAATAGCCCACTTGTCATAATCGCCAATACGGGGGTAAATGCCTGCGGGCCCAATGTTATCTTCCGGTTGTGCCACGTAGTTAAAACGTGCATAATCCATTATGCTGGGCGTATGCCCATTAGCTTCAACCCAGGCTTTGTTACGCAGGTTTTCCACCGGCACGCCTGAAGATGAACCAAAGTTATGCGGCAGGCCTAATGTATGGCCAACTTCGTGCGAGGATACAAAGCGGATCAACTGTCCCATAAGTTCATCATCAAATTCCATTTTTTGCGCCCTTGGGTCAATAGCACCAGCCTGAATCATGTACCACTCGTGCAGCAGTTTCATTACATTATGGAACCAGCCAATATGGCTTTCCATGATCTCACCGCTGCGGGGGTCAACTTCTGAAGGGCCGTAAGCATTCAGCACGTCAGATGGCTTATATACAATAGCACTGTGGCGGGCATCTTCAAGGCTCCAGGTACTGTCTTCTTCCTTTGTAGGGGCAACCCTTGCATAAATGGCATTCTTAAATCCGGCTTTTTCAAAAGCCACCTGCCAGTCATTTACACCCTGTATGAGATAGGGCACCCATTTTTTGGGGGTTGCAGGATCAATATAATATACAATGGGCTTGGCTGGTTCCACCAATTCACCACGTTTGTATTTTTCCATGTCTTCAGGCTTGGGTTCCAGTCTCCACCTGGCAATCATATTGATGTCTTTTACACCTTGCGGGTTCATATCAAAGTCGGTGTACCCAGTACTGAAATATCCTACCCGGCCGTCTTCGTAACGGGGCTTCATAGGCGTTTCGGGAAGCAGCAGCATAGAGCAGTTCATTTCAAGGGTAACGGTTGCCTGGCTGGGTGGGGCAGGTGGCATACCCGGCATTGGCTGGCCGGCACTTTTTGAAAATGTTTTTACAGTAGTAATTTCAATATTGGTGGGGTAAGGCCTTACACTCACAATATAAGATTTATCCGATTGGAATGTACCGGCCTGGAAAGCAGATTTCAATGGAGTGGCAAAGCCATAAATTTCATTGTCGGCAGTAATGTTGTCGGTAACATCAATTACAATACCGCCGCCCAGGCTGTCCGAAGCGTAAGTTTTAACATCATATGCGAGGGCGATAGGCTGCAAATTACTGTTCTCCACAGAGCGGTACATCGGTTTGGTACTGTCTGGATATACATTGAAAGAAATATTTTTCAGGAAGATTTTATTGTTGGGGCCTTTCTCAAAGCGGATTACATTTTCACCAATTTTATCACCGGCATATCCGTAGAATCCTTTGTTGGTTTCGATTGATGATTTGGATACCCGGTTAATAACAAGAATATCTCTGCCGAGTAATTTTGGCGGAATTTCAAAGTAGTATTTATCTTCTACCTTGTGAATGGTAAATAATCCTTTAGTGGTTTTGGCTTTGTCGGTGATAACATCTTTGTAAGGTTTGGGGCCGGGTTTGGCGGCGGCCGGCGGGGCTCCCGGGCCTCCGTTAGCAGGTACGGCAGGCTTATCCTGCGCCGTCACAAAAACTGCAAACGATTGCGCCAGCAGAGCAAGAAATAACTTCCTGTTGCAAAACTTGAAATTCATGATGAATGGTTTATGTTGAATGATAAAGATATGTAAACGAAAATATTAAAACCAATTTAAAACAGTGGAAATAATGGATAAGTGGTAAACGAAATGCCCGCCAGTGCTGGGTTTCATTTTATGTAAAAAATATATTCCTGCATCATCATTAAAAAATTAAAAAAAAAATAACGCCGGGTTGTTGCTTTCGAATATTTTATTAACTTGTGTGCTCCACTTTTAAAAATGTGTATAAAAATTGATTGTTTGATTATATTTTTTAGTAGAATTGTGCAGTCAAAACTTAACAAATTAAAAATCAAAATTAACTTTTTCACTAACTAAAAATTGAATGTCATGGCAGTAACGAATCCATCAGCGAAACCAGCAACAGCAGTGCAGGTAAAAAAATCGAGTAATGCAATTTCTTATTTAGCACCAATAATCTGCATTGTAGTAGGTTACGTGGTTTGGAGGTTTGTATTGGGCAATCCCTCAGGATTTGATAAGTTAAAAGAACCAGGATGGTTCTGGCCAACTTATGAAGGTCCTAAAAATGCACTGAACAAAATGTACCTCGGTGGTATCATCGTGCCAATCCTTATTGGTTGTTTTTTAACTGTTGTAACATTCTGTGTTGAACGTTTGCTTACTATCTTAAAAGCATCCGGTACATCCAGCAATGCAGATTTCATCCGCAAAGTGCAGTACCACCTGGCCAATAAAAATGTTGACGCTGCTATTGCAGAATGCGACAAACAAAAAGGTAGTGTGGGTAATGTAATGAAAGCTGGTTTACACCGCTACAAAGAAATGACCACTAATACTGAATTAAGCACCGATCAAAAAGTAATGGCCATTCAGAAAGAAGTGGAAGAAGCCACATCACTGGAACTGCCTATGCTGGAAAAAAACCTCGTGTTCCTTTCCACTATCGCATCAGTAGCTACCCTGTTAGGGCTGTTAGGTACGGTGTTGGGTATGATCCGTTCATTCTCTAACCTGGGCGAACAAGGTGGTGGCGATGCTGCACGTGAACTGTCTGTAGGTATCTCAGAAGCGTTGTATAATACCGCCCTGGGTATCGGTACATCAGCAATCTCTATCATTATGTATAACATCTTTACTACAAAAATTGATGGTATTACTTATGGTATTGATGAATCAGGATTTACGCTGACTCAAAGTTTTGCTTCCCTGTACAAATAATAATTTGTGGAAGAAAAGCAATTTTGAATCTAAACAGTAAATCAAAAAAATTAAATCATGCCAAAAGTTAAAATACCACGCAAAAGCACCACGATAGACATGACGGCTATGTGCGATGTTGCGTTTTTGCTGTTATCTTTCTTTATCCTGGCAACCAAACAAAAGCCACCCGAGGCGATCACTGTGCAAACGCCCAGTTCGATCAGTACTGAAGTGGCAAAGGAAAAAGCCATCCTGGTAACTTTAAATAAAGAAGGCCGGGTGTTCCTGATGTTGGGGGATAAAACGAAAAAGGACGAAATCCTGGATGAGATTAACACATTTAAGCAACTGAACCTTAGCCCTGCAGAAATGACGAAATTAAAAGCTGCAGAATATATTGGTACTTCGTTTGCCCAGCTGAAATCTGCACTTGATAATGATATCAAAGCAGACCAGATGTCGGGAATTCCAAGCGATTCCACCAATAATGAATTGAAAGACTGGATGAGGGTTGTAAACAATGCTTACATCGGCACTAAAAAATCAGATTTTGAATTGCTGGTAAAAGGTGATAACCTCGCCAAATATCCCGCTTTCAAAAACATTATCGATGCATTCCAGTCTAATGACTTGCTGAGGTTTAAACTGGTAACTAATCCGGAAGACTTGCCTCACGGTTCTGAATATTACATCAATCATGTGTTGAATAAAACAGATGAAAAAGAGTAGTTGTAATTAACAAAATAATTAAATCAATAAAATAATTGTACCATGGCAGAAATGGATACCTCGTCGGGTGGTGGTCATAAAAAAGGCCCCGGCGTCAAAAAGCCAACAAAAAAATCTACCCGTGTAGACCTTACTCCAATGGTGGATTTGGGTTTCCTGCTGATTACATTCTTTGTATTTACCACAACTATGCAGCAACCAACTGCAATGAAAATGGCAGTGCCAAAGGATAACCAGGATAATAAGACGGAAGTAAAACAATCAGGAGCCATGACCATCCTGTTGGGTAAAGGAGACCAGGTGTACTATTACTATGGTCAGCTCACTAACCCAACGGAGCAGTTCAAGGCGACCAACTTCACTAAAATAAGGGCGGAAATTTTAAATAAAAAGAAAAGTACCCCTCCCGGTGACCTCATGATTGTAATTAAACCCAATGAAGATGCCACTTTTAAAAACGTGGTGGACATTTTTGACGAAATGACTATTAACGATGTAAAAGGCGGACACTTTGCACTGGATAAGATTACACCCGATGAGAATAAACTGGTTCACGTGACCGAACAAAGTAACGGAATTAAATAAAGGATTTGTATGGACTTTTGACAGCCATGCATCTCAATAAAAAGTAACTATTATGGAAATCAATAAAATTTTAAGTGCCGACTTCCTGGATATTCTTTTCGAAGGAAAGAATAAACAGTACGGAGCTTATGATTTGCGTAAAACCTATGCCAGGCGGATGACAAGGGCGTTGCTCATAACACTGGGCGCCTGCCTTTTGATCTTCATCAGCAGCTTAGCGTTTAAAGCATTTTCTAAGAAGACTGAAGTACTGGAAGTATCCAAAGATGTTGAATTGGCCTCAGTAAAAAATAACGAGCCGCCACCGCCACCGCCACCACCACCGCCACCACCGCCACCCACACCGCCACCACCAAAAGTGGAAACGGTTCAGTTTACTCCTCCCAAGATCGTGGAAGATGAAAAAGTGAAAGAAGAAATTAAGGAAGTAAAAGAAGATGTGAAAATTGACGTAAAATCGCAGGAAGGTGTTAAAGAAGAAGTTGTGGCCAAGCCTGAAGAAGTGAAAGGTACAGGTGTTGTGGAAGTACCTAAAAAAGAAGATGATGAGAATAAAGTATTTACCAAGGTGGAAGTGGAAGCTGAATTTCCCGGCGGACCAGCAGCCTGGGCAAATTACCTGAGGAAAAACCTGAACCCTGATGTACCTACAGATAACAATGCACCTGAAGGAACTTATACAGTAATGGTGCGGTTCATTGTAAGTAAAGATGGTAGCCTGAGTGACATCAGTTGCGAGCAGGATCCTGGTTATGGCACATGTGCAGAAGCAATGAGGGTATTGAAAAAAACCAAGAACTGGACACCCGCTATTCAGAACGGGCGTAATGTAAATGCATACCGCCGTCAGCCCATCACATTTGTGGTAGCTGCGCAATAAAAATCAGTTTAAACGTATAGTTAATCCCTCCGGAAACGGAGGGATTTTTTTATTCCTGATGGTTAATAACAATTAAGTATACACGAAATAAAATTCAAACGCTGCAGTATGGAAAAACGCTGCCAGGTTGTCTAATTAGCAAACTACAACTATGGCCGAAATCAATAACGCATCAACAACAAACCGGCATAAGACCGGTAAGCAATGCACTAAAAAAAGTACAAAGGTTGACCTTACCCCAATGGTTGACCTTGGTTTTTTGCTGATTACCTTTTTTGTTTTTACCACCGCAATGACCAGGCCCGCAGCAATGAAAATGGTAATGCCGAAAGCCGACGGCCCATCCAGCGATATAGCAAGATCGAAAGTGTTAACAGTAATACCCGCTCATGACAACCGGGTATATTACTACGCAGGGGAACTGAATAGCGGGCAAAAACCACAACTTACCAACAATGGAACTGCAGGCATCCGGTCAATCATCCTTGCAAAGAAGAAGGCGGTTATAGCCCAATTTGGTAAAGATGAAATGAAACTCATCATCAAACCCGCAGATGATTGTAATTATAAAAATTTCGTGGGTATCCTGGACGAAGTTGCTATTGATGATGTAAAATTGTATTTTCTCGACCAGCTTACTGCCAGAGAAAAGCTCTTGATCAAAGAGTAGCGGTGGGTGCTGTTCGGGCTATTTTCAAATGCAATGGTTTGCCGCTATCTTTGCGGCATGATGCAAAAGCTTTCCGGTTGGGATGATACCATCGTTGCCATTGCCACACCGCATGGCCCCGGAGCCATTGGAGTCATCAGGTTAAGTGGCAGTAAGGCCATCAGCATCGTTAATACGCTTTTCCCTTCCAAAAACCTTGAGCAGCAGCCAACACATACGCTTCATGTAGGGGGGATAAAAGAAGACGGTAAGCTGGTTGACGAAGTGGTGGTGGGCTTATTCAAAAATCCTAAAAGTTATACAGGCGAAGATGTTGTGGAAATAAGCTGCCACGGCAGCGCATTTGTTCTGCAGCAGGTGATGCAGGCATGCATGCGCAAAGGGGCAAGGCTGGCCCGTGCAGGCGAATTTACCCAACGGGCTTTTTTAAATGGCAAGCTCGACCTTACACAGGCAGAGGCTGTTGCTGACCTGATTGCGAGCAACACCACAGCATCCCAGCAGGCAGCGTTGCATAATATACGCGGGGGTTTCAGTAATATATTAAAAAAGTTAAGAGAGGAATTGCTGCAGTTCTCTGCATTGATTGAACTGGAACTGGACTTCAGCCAGGAAGATGTGGAGTTTGCAGACCGTACAAGATTATACGAGCTGGTAAATAATGCCGGAAAAGTAACGGACGATCTGTTGCAATCATTTCAGTTGGGTAATGTTATTAAGAACGGCGTTAGCGTGGCGATTGTGGGTAAGCCCAATGCCGGTAAGTCTACTTTACTGAATACGCTTTTAAACGAAAACAGGGCGATAGTAAGCGATATTGCAGGCACTACAAGAGATACAATTGAAGAAGTGCTGAATATTGACGGTATATTGTTCAGGTTGATTGATACAGCCGGCATAAGAGAGCACAGCAATGATGTGATAGAACTGATAGGTATTGAAAAAAGTTATGAGAAGATCACGGCATCTGACGAAGTATTGTACATCTTCGATGTAAATACAGAAACACCCGGTGAATTGCAGGCCGCTGCAGCATTGATAGCAGAAAAGAATAAACACTGTATCCTCGTCGGAAACAAGGCAGATATTTTGGGTACAGCGGCTGCATCAACAAAATTTGCCGGAGCACCGGTGTTGTTTATTTCTGCAAAAGAAAAAGAACATATCCACTTGCTGAAACAACAACTGGTGAACAATATCATTAAAGAAAAAGTGCACACAGAAAATACTGTGGTTACCAATGCACGGCATTATGAAGCGCTTCAACAGGTACAACAATCGTTAACAGCAATCAAAAATGGTATGGATAATCATTTACCCGGCGACCTGCTGGCGCTTGACATCAGGATGTGCCTGCATTATATTTCTGAAATCACCGGAGATATTACCAACGAAAATGTACTGGATTTGATCTTTGGCCAGTTTTGTATAGGAAAGTAAAACACAAACCTTATCCATGCCCTTCACATTTTCTCACCCCGCAATAGTATTACCTTTTTCAAAGGAGAAACGTATATCGCTGACAGGGCTGATAGCAGGAAGTGTTGTGCCCGATATGGAGTTTCTTTTGCGGTTAAAAGAAACGAACAATTTTGCGCATGACTGGCCCTGGGTATTGGTATTTAATGTGCCATTAGCATTGTTGTTAACATTCCTCTATCATTACATCATCCGCGATCCACTAATAGCAAATTCGCCCAAATGGTTCCGGGAACGGTTAACCGCATTTACCAATTTTGACTGGAAAGAATGTTGCAGTACCCGTTTTCTGCAAGTGCTTATATCAATAGTTATTGGTATTGCATCGCATATTTTCCTGGATGCGATGACACATAATAAAGGCGCCATTACACGCCTGGCCAACTTTTTTTATTATGATGTTTATTTTGGTAAACACAAATTGCCGGTGTATGATATTTTACAGTTTGCCGGTTCGTTGATTGGCGCAATATATATCTTATGGTTTATCTCCCGCCTGAAACCTGTAAAAGCAGCTCAACCTGCATCTTTATTTTTTTACTGGTTAACAGTTTTGGGTTTCTTCCTGCTCATTCTGCTGGTGCGCTTCTATCTGTATTTTAAAGGGCAGAGCATTGAAGATGTTATTATTGCCATCGTAGGCGCCGTAGTGTACAGTATTATAGCCGCCTCAGCAATTAGTGCAGCAGGCAGAAATAAAAAATCCCTCCGTATGTAGGGAGGGATGTTACAATGTTACTGTCTTTATTAACTAAAACTTCTTCTTTCTCTCGGAGCAAAAGATTTCTTTCTGTCTCTTGAACCATTATCATCGGCAGGGCGCCTGTAACCGCCATCAGCTTCGTTCATACGGATGGTGCGGTTATTATAGCGTTTACCGTCGATGGCATTGATCATGCGACCGGCCTCTGCTTTATCAATTTCCACCCAGCTGTTCATTTCACGCATATCAATTTTGCCCAGTACTTCTTTTTTTAAATTACTTTCATCCAGAATAAACTGTAAAAAACTGGCTTTGTAAAAACCGTCTTTAGTACCCAGGTTGATGAACAGCCTGGTATAACCATTGTCACGGCGGCGGAAATCGCTGCGTTCTGTGCGGCCGGTATTTCGTGTGTCCTTTGCATTAAGTTGCCTCCTGTCTCCCCGCATTTCATTGCGGTTCAGGTCTTCAGCATTTTCATAATATTTTAAGAACTGGTTAAATTCCAGTGCAGCCACACGTTGCAATACTTCTTCTTTGCTTACGTCTGCAAATTTTTCCATCAGGTCAGGAAGGAAAGTTTCGTAATCGCCATGGCTAACATCTGCCTGCATTAAAGTATCCATAAAATGGAAGAATTGTTTGCGGCAAACTTCTTTGCCTGATGGTACATCCACTTTATGAAATTTGGCATTAATCATACGCTCCAGCGATTTGATCTTGTATATCTCTTTGCTATGGCAGATAGATAAACAAATACCTGTTTTACCAGCCCTGCCGGTACGGCCACTGCGGTGGGTATACACTTCCATGTCGTCCGGTAATTCGTAATTGATTACGTGGGTAACGCCATCCACATCAATACCCCTTGCAGCAACATCAGTTGCAATCAGCAATTGCAGGTTTTTGGTACGGAAACGCCCCATTACTTTATCACGCTGTTGCTGAGTAAGGTCACCATGCAGCGCCTCAATCTCATAACCCGATTTAGCAAGGCGTTCACTGATTTCCTGAGCGTCTGCCTTGGTGCGGGTGAAAATAATACCATACATACCCGGATTAAAATCGATCAGGCGTTTCAGTGCCTCAAAACGGTGCTGCTGTGCTACCACAAAATACTGGTGATCGATATTGGCATTACCACTGTTCTTCTTGCCCACGGTTACTTCCTTGGGAGAATCCATGTAATTTTTGGAAATCGCCCTCACTTCCGGTGGCATAGTGGCGCTGAACAGCCAGGTGCTTTCGCGGTTGATAGTATTTTTTAAAACAAAATCAATATCATCGCGGAAGCCCATGTTCAGCATTTCATCTGCTTCATCCAGTACCACATATTTCACCTGCTGCAGGTCAATAGCTTTTCTTTCAATTAAATCAATCAACCTGCCGGGAGTGGCCACAACAATCTGCACGCCTTTTTTAAGGTTGCGTATTTGCATAGTGATAGAAGCGCCACCGTATACCGCTTCGGTAAAAATGTTCTTACTGTATTTTTTAAATTTTTCCAGGTCGTTGGTGATCTGCAGGCACAATTCCCTTGTAGGGCAAACCACCAGGGCTTGCGCATGCCTTTGAGATGGATCAATCAATTGTAATAAGGGTAAACCAAAAGCGGCAGTTTTACCCGTGCCGGTTTGTGCTAAACCAATAAAATCTGTGGTTCCTGAAAGGAGAATAGGAATAGCCTTTTGCTGTATTTCAGAAGGGGTTTCAAAACCCAGGTCGGTAACAGCTTGTACCAATTGTTCGTTTAAGCCTAAAGCTTCAAATGCATTCATGTAAAATAAAAATGTTTTGTGATAGCCACATGCCTGAACCGGCACACCCCGCCGGTATTTCATGCTTCGGCCGTTGGAGAACCCCTGCCCCGGGCAGTGGTTATAAATAAAAGGAGAAAAGTGAACTTGCGGTTATCCTCTTTCAACAGCAACTGAGCATGTCATGTAATTCTCAGTTATATAAATTAAAAACCGGCGCAAAGGTAATGCTTTTGCCGGGGATTACAATTTTAATTACGAGATTTGCGTTTTAATTTAATTTTAATGCGTGGTTAAACCACGCCAGAACCCTCAAGTCAAAGCAAACTCAACGAAACCGTATGCAAAAAGTTGTCCTGCTCATCATAGCAGCAATGTTCGCCATTTTACCCTTTGCCCATGCGCAAAACATTGATTCCCTTTCTCAAAAGGATAAGGCGATGCTGGATTCTATGATGGCCAATGACGAATTTTTGAAACTGGCTCAGCAACCCGCAAAAGGTTCAGTGGATATCAGTGCAGGAATAGGCAACGGATCTTTTAGCTCACATAATAACGCCGCCAATGCCACAGGAGTGGATAATAAACTCATCTATACCCCGTCAGTGGTGTATCATACCAAAAATGGGTTCAGTTTTGGTGCCACCGGCTTTTTTACAAGCGACTCTGCAACGGGTACGGAATTATATCAAACCGGTTTAATGGCAGGTTATGAATATGATGGCAAAGAAGTATCAACCGGTATCACGTATACGCGTTTTTTAAGTGATATGAACAAGTATAATAACAAATCCATTTATCAAAACGATGTGTATGCCTTTGTAAAAAAAGCAAAAGGTGCCATACAACCCGGTATCGCTTTTGGTTTTGACAATGGTAAATTTAAAGAAGCAGACATGGCATCTGTACTGTTGAGAAGGCCGCTTAACCCACGCGGCGACACTATTATTACGGGCATCGATTCTACCGATAATAAAACCACTTATTATTCAATCACTGCGAGTGTGGAACATGATTTTGTGTTTAAAAAAATCTTTTCTAAAGATGATGAATTAGATTTCACACCTTCATTAATGCTGAATGTGGGCAAAGATGACCTGAATCAAACTCATACCAATACCATTAACCGGCCACTTGTAAAAAAGTTATTGGCAAGGAGAAAAAAAGTTACACCAACCAATCAGTTTGAAGCACAATCTGTAGCAGCCTCTTTTGATTGTACGTATAATACCGGTAAATTTTTCCTGCAACCTAATCTGTACCTCGACTATTATTTGCCCAGTACAACAACTAAAAGACTGACTGCAATTTTCAACGTCTCTGTAGGCTTTTCATTTTAATATCAACGCATTGTCTTAACAAAACATTAGCCACGGCCGCTGATGGTTGGCACATAACTTGAAATTAAGAGTTGAACAAAACAAATAATTTTATTTATGAAAACAAAACTCTTATTCGCAGCCATAATCTGCCTTTCATGCACGGGTGCATTTGCACAAAAAATACAAGTTGGTGCCAAAGGTGGTGCCACCATGAATAAACTTACCGGGCAAACTTTTAAAGACCAGTTTACTTATGGTTATCACCTCGGCGGTTTCGTTTCAGTTGGATTGGGAAAGAAATTTGCCATTCAGCCGGAAGTGATGTTTAACCAGGTTAATGTAGATACTTCCAATAAATTCAGCGATATCTATCATTTTAATAAACTCAATTCCGTACAATTAAAATACCTGACTATTCCACTATTACTGAATTACAATGCTGTTGGTAAACTGATCACATTGCAGGCCGGCCCGCAGTTTGGTGTGCTGATGAATAAGAGTAAAACTTTAGTACAAAATGGAAAGGATGCATTTAAAAACGGCGACTTCAGTATGATTGGTGGGGTACAACTGAATATTTCTCATTTCAAAATTTATGGCCGTTACCTTGTTGGGCTGAATAACCTGAATGATATAGATAACCAGGACAAATGGAAAAGCCAAAGCATCCAGTTAGGAGTAGGGCTTACCTTATAAAATAATTGCTGCATCAGTTCAGGGGCGGATGATGTGTATCGTACCATCAGCATTCCACCTGATGATGGCAGAAGGATTTGATGGATTGGTTTCATGCTGGCGGTGTTGAACAATATAGTCAACACCGCTTTTTATTTGCGGTTCTATATCGTTAAAAATTTTTGGGGATGGATGACCGGAAATATTTGCGGATGTTGAAACAATGGGTTTATTAAAAAGCCTGATCAATGCACGGCAAAAAGGATCATTCACAATACGGATAGCAATACTGCCATCCTGGTTGATTAAATTGGAAGCGAGATTTTTTGCCCCATCATAAATTACAGTAGTGGGCTTGGTTACCTGTTTCAGGTAATCAATAATTTCTGCTGATGGATGCTGCACATAAGATGTGATTTCTTCTTCATCGGCCAGCAATATGATCATACTCTTTTCATCAGCACGTTTTTTTAATTTGTAAATTTTGGCCACTGCGCTTTCATTGGTGGCATCACAACCAATGCCCCAAATGGTATCAGTAGGGTAGAGCATCGTTTTCCCTTCCTGCAAAGCAGCTAATGATAGTTGTATATCGTTTTCAAAATTCATGATGACTGATGGAGTAATGCGGTAACAGCGTCAACAATTTTTTGTTCATCTAATTGCAGTAAACATTGCGGTGTGCCAAATACTTTACAGGTATTGCTAACACAAGGCTCGCAGGGCAGCTGCCCCAGCCTGATGATAGTGCGGTTCACTGCGTTGTATGGAGCCGTATTATTTTCATTGCCTGCGCCAAATAACACCACCACCGGTGTGCCTGATGCGTTGGCAACATGCGCAGGCCCACTGTCTGTGGTGAGCATCAATTGTGCAGATGCAAGTACATCAGTTAATTCACGCAATGATGTTTTGCCTGCAAGGTTGCTGATGTTATGAATATTGCTTAGTCCGTTGAATACTGCATCCACATGATCCTTTTCTTTATTGCTGCCGATCAAAATAATTTCCTGGGCGATATTTTTTTGAACGGCTTCAATTATAGTAACAGCTTTCTCCACCGGCAGCCTTCTTGAATCCGCTTCTGAATTGATATTGATAACAACCGCATTTTTTTTAACTGCTGCTGGGTGCAATAATGAAACTTGTGTATGTTGGTATAATGCATTTGTAAATTGTTGCAATAGATCAACATATTCATCAACACGGTGCAAATCTTTTTTCTTACGGTAAGATTTGCTGAGAAAAAAAGAACGCAATTCTTTTTTATAACCAATGCGCTGTTTTGCACCGGTGCCCCATGCCATAACTGCTGAAGAAAAAGAATCGGGCAGGCAGAAGAAAAGATCGTAATGATTATCCCGTAATGTTTTGCCAAAACGATAAGCCCCGCGTAATCCTTTATGTACCTGTTTGTCGAAAATAAAATGGTTGCGGTGTGCAGGAAAATAGTCCAATAAAAAGTCAATTCCTTTTTTGGCAATTACATCAATTGCCGCATCGGGATATTGTTGCTGCAATGCTTTTATGAACGCTGTGCTCATCACCATATCACCCAACCAGTTGGGTAAGCGTACAAGTATGTTGGTGACAGGTTTCAAAGCAGTGAAAATAATTAATGATAATTAAGTAATAATTGCAGTTGCAAAGATGCAAAGGCTTCTGATGGCTGCAACCATCCTGACACCTCAGTATCTATTTACAGCACGTGCAAAAATCAACCTTTTTATTTATTATGTTTGCAAAAATTTTTTCAATGAAAGAACTGATATTAGAAGCCTGGGGCAACAGGGAATTATTAAAAGACAAAAAATATGCTGATGCGGTACGTGCCGTGATTGAAGAAGTGGATAAAGGCCGCTTGCGCACAGCCTCGCCATCTGAAAACGGCTGGATGGTAAATGAATGGGTGAAACAAGCCATCCTCATGTACTTTGGCATACAACAAATGGAAACATTTACTTTACCTCCGTTTGAATTTTATGATAAGATGAAACTGAAAAGCGATTACGCTTCATTAGGTGTGCGTGCTGTGCCGCATGCGGTGGCCCGTTATGGTGCATACATTGCAAAAAACGTGGTGCTGATGCCCAGTTATGTAAACATAGGTGCTTATGTAGATGAAGGCACTATGGTGGATACATGGGCAACTGTGGGCAGTTGCGCACAAATTGGCAAGGGCGTGCACCTGAGTGGTGGTGTGGGCATTGGCGGTGTGCTGGAGCCTTTACAGGCCAGCCCCGTGATTGTGGAGGATGGTTGTTTTGTAGGCAGCCGATGTATTGTGGTGGAAGGTGTGATAGTAGAAAAAGAAGCTGTATTAGGCGCCAACGTTGTGCTTACACAATCTACCAAGATCATTGATGTAAGCGGCAGTGAACCGGTGGAAATGAAAGGCCGCATTCCTGCACGCAGCGTGGTGATTCCTGGTAGTTATACTAAAAAATTCCCTGCCGGTGAATTTGGTGTAGGCTGTGCTTTGATCATTGGCCAGCGTAAACCCAGCACCGACCTCAAGACCAGCCTGAATGATGCACTCAGGGATTTCAATGTAAGCGTGTAAATCAATCATACACACATTCTTCAGAAACCCTGGTAACATCAATGTACCGGGGTTCTGTTTTTTACGATGGAAAAGAAAACAGTCAATACCATTTCCTGGGCAGGCATACTCATTACGCTGGTGGGCTCATTATTCTTTTCTACGAAAGCAGTTATTGTAAAATATGCGTTCCGGCATACGGGTGTGGATGTGGTGCCGTTGCTGGCTTTGCGCATGCTGTTTTCTTTACCTTTTTATATAGTGATGGCGTGGCTGGCATCACGCAATGCAAACAATCAAAAATTCACCCGCAAGCAATGGCTGGCCATTATTTTATTGGGGCTATTCGGTTATTACCTCAGCAGCCTGTTTGATTTTTGGGGACTGCAATATATTTCTGCCGGAATAGAAAGGTTGATATTATTTCTGTATCCCACTTTTGTACTGCTCATCAATGCATTTTTATTTAAAGAGAAGATCAACCGCACACAATGGCTTGCAGTGATGATGACATACACCGGTATTGTACTGGCGTATGTGCATGAAGTGGATTTTGAGCGCAACAATCCACAGTTTATCGTGGGCAGCCTGCTTATCTTCTTATGCGCCATCACTTTTGCTATTTATATTGTGGGCAGTGGCCGCGTAATACCGGAAGTAGGCGCCACAAAATTTACTGCTTATGCCATGCTGTTTTCAACAGCGGGCATTTTCATACATTTTATTATTGCCGGGCATTACAGCATATTAAACAGCGGCACCAGTTTTATTGGCTATGGATTGTTAATTGCCATTATAGCCACCGTAATACCCAGTTGGCTGATAGCTACCGGTACCAAAAAGATTGGCGCCAACAATGTGGCCATCATTTCCACTATTGGGCCGGTTTCCACCATATTGCAGGCGCATTTTATCCTGGGTGAACCGGTATCAAAAGAGCAACTATTTGGCACCCTGCTGATTGTTATGGGCGTACTCATCATTGGCTGGAAGCCGAAGGAAAAGAATTGACAATAAATTGCTGAACTTTTTCGCCGTTTCTTTTTTTCGCCTTACATTTGCAGCCCTGAATTACGGATTACCGTTTGATGCCCAGATGGCGAAATTGGTAGACGCACTGTGTTCAGGTCGCAGCGCTCGCAAGGGTGTGCTGGTTCGAATCCAGTTCTGGGCACCAAAGTGGACAAATCGAAATTTGACTCGGTTTGTCCATTTTTATTTTCGCTGATACCATTGCCCAGACTGTATATTAGCGAAACGGCTTCATTCATTCTGGCGGTTCGATAATGGAATCCGTCAAAAACGAGTTTTTCGGGGAATATCGAACCAATGATTTCTCTTTTGGCTTTATTATCAGCTTTTTCATAGAGGTTATCCAGGCAGGTAAGGTTTGTTAAAGCCTTATTCAGCAAGGGTTCTATGCTTTTTCCTTCCTGTGATAATTCAATGAGCCTTGATTCAAGCCCTGTTATTTTCTTTTCGTACTCTGATTTTATAGAACGGTATTCCGAGGGCTCAATTTCATTTGATAAAAGCAATTTACGGGCATTTGCAAGCTCTGTATTTGCCTTTTCCAACGCATCCTTTACTTGCTTCAAATCTTCCCGTTGTGCCTTTGTTTGGGCTTTAAATTCTTCCTGCAAAACCATTTTGTAAACTTCAGCCATGCCGGGCTTTGGAACCAACTTTTTAAGTTCGCCTGAAAACAATTGATTTGCATTTTCTGCTTTAAACCTTGCTCCACAGGATGATGTGCAATGATAGTAATAGTATCTGCCGTTTCGCCCTTTTGATGCACTGCCTGTTAATATCTTGCCGCATTTAGGGCAAATCAAATAACCTCTCAATTGCAGTTCATCCATGCTTCCAACTTTAGCCCTGTAAGTCCTTTTCTTCCCATCTAAATAATCCTGCACATCATAAAACAAAGCTTCTGAAATTATAGGCTTATGTAAACCCTGTACATGCCTTGCTTCTTCTTCTTTATAACCAGATAAATAAATTCGCCCGCAATAAACAGGATTTCTTAATAGATTCCAGAAATTAGCTTTGCAACATTTTACTCCTTTTGCAAAAGCTTGTTTCATTATTTGTTCAACATTCAACTGACCCTCTGCCAAAGTTTCAAAAACCCATTTCATGATATTTGCTTCAGGCTCTACTGGTGCAATATATTTTTTGCCATCTTCAGTTATTTTATTCGCATATCCAACAGGTGCAACACCCATCCACCTGCCTTCTTTTTTTGCTTTACGCATACCAAGCAGCACATTCAAAGCCCTGCGGTCGTTTTCAACCTCTGGCGCAGCCAAATAAAAAGCAAGCATCAATTTATTTTCAGGAACGGATAAGTCCAATGGTTGTTCGATTGCCTGCGGCTCCACACCGAGCTTACGCAGAATATTTATCATCTGGTAAGCATCGCCGGCATTACGGCTAAACCTATCCCATTTAGAAAACAAAACGAAATCAACCAAATTTTTCTTCTTCTTTAAATCAAATAACAAACCATTCCACTTAGGACGGTTGAACGTCTTTGCAGAATGGTCTTCAAAAATTACTTGCCTGACTTTTATCTGGTTGTTTTCACAATACTTCCTTAAACGTTCCTCCTGGTCCCGCTGTGAGTACCCTTTGTCAGCCTGTTCATCTGTACTCACACGGATGTATAAATCTGCTGTCATGTGCCCCTGTTTTGCGTTAATGATAACTTAGCAAATTTAAACATAAAGTCCAGTATCAGTACAGCCTGCTCCAATGAGATATGCACATTATGCCTCTTTAAAATTTCAACTACCTGTTCCGGTTTCACACTTGCCATATCACACCTCCCTTATTGAAATTGTTTAATTATTATGTTTTCATTTCTATATTTTTCAAGTGAATTACACTTGCCTCAAACTGATTGGAACAAGGTTCATAAATTATATAACCATATTCCTGTAGCTGGTTTATACATTTGTTGTAGGTTTGCCGGGCATTTATTTTGGCGGCCTTCATTATTAAAGCTCTCTCAATTTTTATTGGATTATTTCCACCAGTAATATTCCATTGCTGCAGTAACGCCATGTAGATGCTGATATGCGAAGCACCGATGCGGGTATCGGCGGCTATTGCGGCATAAAAGCCTGATAGTGGTGGAAAGATGTCCATACTGGTTAATCCTGGTTAATTCTATTTCGTTTTCCTTTGCCTGCAATTCGCTTTTTCTTAAGTAGCCCACTGCTTGATGTACCATTAGATTCTTCTGGAATTGATTCATCACCATTATCCGATTGCTTTCTTTTAAGCTGCAATTGTTTTTCCATGTATTTATTTTGTAGAAAGCGATACGCTTCATCTGTTGTAATTCCACTCCCATCTTCAGCTATGTAAAACCGCTGGCTAACATCTGCTTTGTTCTTAACAAGTGGGATTGAGCCAATTATTTCCTGATGCAAAGTGCCTGCCCAAAACTTTTGTTTCAATGCGACTGCAATAACTTTCCCCGGTTCAGATTTTTCAAGTATGGAAAGACTTTCAATTACACACGAAATTCTCAATTCTGTTTCCCATGTTGATTTGTCTTCAGCGTTCCATGACATTTTATCATCAAGGCTGAATGCTTTTTTCCAGTCAATGCCCGCCATCTGTTTTTCTAATTCTGCAGGGTTTACTCCATCAACAGGCAAGGCTAAACCACCGTTTGCTTTTTGCAGCGTTACATCATAGTATTGCAGCTGATAGTTATCAGTTTTTTGTATCCGTTCAAAATATAAACTGAAAAGCATTACATCCTTTTCTTTAATCACTCTTTGAGGCAAATAAAAATCAGCCGGTTTAAAACAGATTCGTTTTAGCAGCAAGCCACCTGCATCATGAAAGCCAAGCATCTCTAACTGCTTACTCAGCTCTGCTATATTCTGGATATTCATTGCACAGCATTTTATAATTACTAAAATGGTTCAGGGATGCACTATGACACCCCTAAACCTTTACCTTTGCTTTCCCTTTTTTTAGGCAGCAGGCTTTGTCCGTTCTTTTTCTCCAGTTTTTCTTTTTCAGCTTTAGGCTCTTGTTTCAATTCTTTTTTTTTATCATTTTCCTGGCCTGCCTTTACTTCTTTGCTGCCTTTGTCAATGCCGGATTTGTATTGCTCCAGCGATTCTTTGGCAACCATCTTCATGTTTGAATCGTACAAGGTAACTTTTTTATACTGTGGGTCAGCTTCCATAAACATTTTATGGCTGCTGCCATCCTTTTCAATGGTTACCGATTGCACATTTCCTTTTTCCAATGATTGCATCAGCGCCTTTGCCTTTTCCGGGTCATTCAATTCTGCTAGTGCAAATTTTTCAACAGCAGCTTTCAAATCATAGCCATAGTTTTCATGGAATTGCTTCACCTCAAAATTGTTGTTCTTGTCTTTGTTTTCAAAGTCAAGCTGTATCCAGGCTTTATATGGCTGGCCTTCTTTGGTGGTAAGGTCTTTGTGAACAGCCCGGCCATCGAGCAGGTTGTAAGCTTCTTTTGCTGTTACACCTTTCCCTTTGTTCAGGTAAAATGTTTGCTCATTTTTTTCGCCGTTGCTTTTCTCCAATGAAGCATTGTAATTGTTGAAAAAATACATGTCCGTGGAATCAGACTTGCGGAAATTAAGAGTTGCCTCAAAAGGCTTCTTATTAATTTCGGCGACAAAACGTAGCTGGAATTCTGCCTTACCTTCACCGAGGTTCCGTTCCAGTTCCCGGTACATGCTTTTACCAAAGCCCATGTATTTGATGTTGTCTTTCAAATACTGAAGATTGTCGTTGTTCATAATATTTGTTTTTAATTGTTTATTGAATAATGATAATTGCTGTGATTCAAAATGGTCAATCAATGCGTCTGTAAAATCATTGCCATCTTTGTTATACAGACCGTTTGCATCAGGGTCAGGATTTAGCTGGCGTTGGAGTTCTTTCCCGTATGGAATTTGATTTAAAATATCTTTTACTGAATTGAAATGAAGAACAGCGTACCTGTCCCGGTCGCTGATATTATTTTCCGCAAATCGATTTGCATCATCTCTATTCTTAAAAAAGTGAACATCAGCTTTGTCAATAAAGTAAAGGCTGTTATTGTAGGCCATAAAATGTTCTCCCTTTGATAAAGCAATAGTCACCATTTCAATTACTTCATCTGATATGGGATACTCTTCCTTCATTTCTTTAGATTTGGATGCATTGAAAATTTCTTTCACTTTGTTATATGCTTCATCTGCAGTGAGCATTTTGCCATTATTCCATTCTATTGTTATTTCAGCTTGGTAGTTTTCTTTTAATCTTGAAGCATCAGGGATAAATTCTTTGTAATTGCTTTCAGGCCAGTATTTAAACATCAGTAGCTGTGAAATTTCTTTCGCTAAACCACCTGATTCATATAATACCTTCAAATCTCTCTTGCCCGATTCTATTATTTCAGTTTCTTCCTTAGTAGCCGGTTTATCTTTCAAATAATAATCATTGTAAAACGTATCAGCTTTTATAAGGCGCTTTTCAAGCTTAGCTGTATTGATGCCGTTGATAACAGCTTTTAGAACCTTGACCGATTGAAGTGTGAGACTATATTGTTTTAGCCTTGTGTCCTTACCCGAATTTTCAAATTCCAGTAAATAAAACAATGAATCGTCTTTTATTTTCTTGCTTTGTGGAATCATTAATTCAAAGCTTCCAGCCTTAATGTACATTTTTACCTCCCTCACAAGACTTTTAAAACCAAGTTGCTTCAACTGTTCCTCCAACGCTATGTTATCACTGACAGGCATTATATCATTTTAAGTCAGGCAAGACCTTTGCCTGCATAATGTCTTTATTGCTCACCTTTAACATAAAATGCCTGCCGCCGTTCTTCTCGGTTATTTGAACGGCCAAATACTTTTTGTCAGGTATAGTAAATTTGTCCAGTGCTACTACAAAAACGGTGTTGCTGTTTCCTTTTATTTTGCTGTAATTACCTGTTATGTGAACAGGCTTTTGTTCCACTTCCTGTACTGCCGTTCTTTTACTTCGTTTTTTATCTTTAATAAAAAATCGAAGCAGGTCCACATCGTAATCAACCGTGCCATCATTTCTGATGTATAGCTGATAGTAAATGATATTATCTTTAATGTAAATCCCCCTTATGCCTGACTGCATGTTGTATTTTTTATCCTTTATTTTTCTTACAGTCTTTTCATTATCCAATATCATATTGGCGTAAGAACTGATTGTGGCAGTCCTGTTTACTGGCAGATAAAGTACCCATACGGCAGGTTTGCTATCATAACTAACTGTAAAAGCATATACGCTGCCATCATCCGTTACCACACTCAAATTTGTTTCTGCAAAGTCTTTTTCAGCCGCTTTTACCAATAATATTTCAGGGGCTTCTTTTACCTGTTGCGCCAGTACAGAGCTTGTGCCCCTGTCAACATGCTTAATGGCGAAAGGAAATACAAGGCTGGTGGTTTTATCAGTTGTTATGTTCAGTTTTGTTTGTGCAAGACTAAATATTACTATAGAGCACCCACAAATCATACTCACAATTCTTTTCATTGCTTTACTATTTAATATTCATTAATCAGTTTCAATATTTTTATCTTTCAGCAGAACTTTATATCCTTCTTTTATCATCACTTTAACCTGTTTTACTTTACGGCTCATCAAACTTTTTACCGTGTTGATTCCGGCAGCCGCTGCTTGTGCTTTTAATGATGGGTCGAGAGTGGTTAATTCCATTAATTGGAGACCGTTATCAGCAGAATTTTTAGCTACATCCCGGCTGATGGAGCCAGGAATATAAATACCGGGCAATCCGTCCAAATCGTACATCTCTAACTTTACCGGGAACAATTGATTTTTATAACGAACAGAATTAATTTCAGCTTCCAGCCGTTCATTGTTTAAAGATGCAATTCCGTTAACAGGAGTTCCTTTTGGAATGAGTACTCCATTTATAAAAACATCTGTAGAAAGCCGTAACTGAATAACAGCGCCGTTTACTAATGACTGATTACTATGCACCACCGCTTCAATTGCAAATCCTTCAGTAACTTCTTCACCCTCTTTTGTTACTCCGAAGAATTGATTGCTGGTGTTTGACTTTATCTTCATTGTATCAATCAAGGATACGTTTGCCAATTTGGGTGAAGTGGTGACAGCAAATACGACCTGCTTTTGCTGCAATGATTTTTCTTTAAGTTTATCCTTTACCCGTTGCGGATGCTGTATGTCTAATATTTTCTCCAAAGTTCCGTTTAGCTGCTGCATTTCAGGGTCGCCGGTATTAGTTTTATCCATAGTTAACATCATGTTTTCAAGCCTGTCCACTTCATTTGAAAATTCATCACCCTGATCGGGCAATGAAACGCCATGATTATATGTGTCTTCTGTATCCGGTTGCTTACTGATTTCTTTTTGCAGTAATGCTAATTTTTGCATTAGCTTTTGTTCAGGATTATTTGAAGATGTTTCATAAGGAGATGGATTGAGCCGCTGGTTGTATTTTGAAGCCGAGTTTTGTGTTAGTACTTCTAATTCGTTAACAGGGCTTAAGCTTGTATCTCCTTTCTGTTGATAATACGGGTCAGTCCGCATCCACTCTTCTAACTCAGCTGAATCCTTGTCGGCCTTATCATAAAAACTAAGTTTATCAGTAAGGTTTTCATCTTTCATTTTAGCATCAGGAAGATTTAAATTCAAGCCCTTTTGCTCGTTTGCAGCAACGGGTTCATTACCTTTTCCTCCCCCTAATGCCCAAAAGGCCATAGTGAGAAATGGTATCACCAGCAACGGTAACACCAGCATCATTTTTCGTTTCCGCAGGAAGGCCTGCGACCTTTGCACACTGCTCATACACTTCATTTTTGTTTTTGTGATATATAAATTTGTTCCAGCACCTGCACAGTATCCATCAAACCCGGCCGGGCTTGCAGAATGCTGTCGTATTCATTCGCTCTGTTCAATTTTAAACTATCCATGTATTTTCTAAAATCCTGTATTTGTAAATAAGTTTGTTCATCTATAGCTGCCTCCGGCATTATGGTTTCATCTCCCGATTTATTAAAGTGCTTTGGAATATCCATTTGCTGTATCTCTAAGGCTTTCTGCTTTCTTTCAGGGCTGAAAACACTGTTTACAATAAGATAAATACTGTAGCCACCTGTGGAAACACAGAAGAAAATCAGTATTAGCTTTAGTCGTTTAAAATCTGTTTTCATAAATGCCTTGTTCATTTTTTCGGCAAATAGCTGTTGTGCTTTAATGCCGATTCCTGCAATTTTGCCAGCCACTTTATCAGACACGGTAGTTTTATCATCTGACTGAACCTCTTTCTTTTTCTTTTTGAACAACCACATACTACCTGTTTTGAATGTTGATGTCAGTATTCTCCAGCGTCCGCCATTTTTCTATTAAAAAGCCATGTGAATTATTATCACTACGGGAAACATTTCTCAGGTAACCTTCGGTAATAAGATTCCTGGTTACAATGGTGGTGGGGCGGATAATTTTCTGCACCCCTTTATACCTGAAATAAAATGGATACACATCGGTATTAATAATGATGCTATCCATTGTGATTTCCTGGCTGATGTTGCCCGATATGAGGTTTGAGTAATAACCATTCTCTTTCAGGTTATCGTATTGTTGCTTTGCTGAATTATCTGCCAGGTATAATGCCTTTGTGATATTTGCCTGAATGACCTTATCATCAGGGTCGAGAGAAAAGAAAAAATGATGAAACATTTTTACGTGGTCTTTAGCTTCTACCGGAATATTATCCTTTCTGTCGGCTGCATAAGCTTCTAATGCTTTGCCGTTTGCCAGTATAAAAACTTTATTCTGAGATTGGGATGAAAGCTGGTAGCTTTTGTAAGCAATAAAAAGGGATATGATAACACAGGCAACTAGGAACGCCACACTGAATAGCCGGATGTACCTGAAAGCGGTATCTATATTTTTTGTTTTTTGAAACATCACTCACATTTTTCTAAACCCACAATTGTATATTCTGCAATTATGTTACCAAGAAGGCGAATTGTGTAGTAAGTGAGGTAGGGCTAACTGCAATTTATTTGTATATTTATTCCTTGATTATCAATTATAAACTAAACAAGTGGATACGGTAATCATCGAGTTGGCGGTAATTGCAAACAGACCCTTAGACACATTATATATCATGACAAAACAAGCATTTTCATTTCTCATCCTTTTTTGTTTCTTAACCGTTTCCTATGGACAGAAAACATTAATAAGCGGCAATATTAAAAACTTGCCGGGCAGACACAGCATTAAGTGTAGTTTTATACCAAAAAATATTTTAGAAGATATTTCAGCAATTGTAATACCTGTAACAGAGGGCACATTTAAATACGAGTTAAACATCACCAAAACTGTTTTTCTCAGCTTTGCGGAAGGACAAAATTATTATGCAGGCTTTATTCAGTCAGGCGATAGCATTGTAATTTCATACGATACATCCGACTTTATTAATACGTTATCATTTAAAGGGAAAGGAAACGAAAAATTTAAAATTGTATCCACCATTAACAAAATTAAAAGTGACCTAAATACTGAAATTTCTATCGCCAAGAATGAATCTTTCCCTGTTGATTATTTATTTTCTAAAATTGACAGTATTCAAAAAAAAATATCAAGGGAGATACTGTCATCAAAATCCTTTATGAATGTTGAAAGTCTTGAACAGTTGAATGGCTATCTGGCATCAACTGTTTTGTCGGCAAAATATTCTGGATTGCAAAGCATTTTTGAGGATTCTTACAACAACATTCTTTTAAACCAACAAACAAAACTTTCTGCTGCTACAAAAAAAAGTCTTCAGAATCTTCTAAAGTTTAATGACCAGTATTCCAACTCATTCTTTTATATTAAAGCTGTGTATAATTTGCTTTCTATGCATTATGACAATAATATTTTGCCAACAAGTTCAAACAACGGCCTAACGGATAAATATGCGTACTTAAACAAAATGCTTTCGAAAAACCTTAAAGCACCTGTGCTTTTTCTATCCCTTAAAAATGAAATCAGAAGTACTACTAGTGCCACAATTGAGCCTATTATACAACAATGCTTCCCGCTTTCAAATGATAGTAAATATAAAGCAGCTATTGCAAGCATTCTTGATGCATCCCAAAAGTTGAAACCTGGTTCAAAAGCCCCCAATTTTTCAGTAGAAGATTTGGCAGGAAGTAAAGTCAGCCTTACTTCGCTCAAAGGGAAAGTTATCTACTTGGATTTTTGGTTTGCAGCCTGTACACCCTGCCATAAATTATTTGAAGAAACCAAACCTGCCAGGGAGTATTTCAAACTTGACAGTAATATTGTTTTCCTGATTGTTTCAATTGATAGCAGAGATGTTTGGGAAAAGGCAATAAATAAATTCAATATTGAGGGATATCATGTTTATACCGAAAATAAATTCAGAGAGCATCCGATTACTAAATCTTATGGCGTAACAGAATACCCAACAACATTCCTTATTGGAAGAGACGGGGAAATTCTAAGTATTAACCCGCCACATAATTCTGACGAATTAAAAAGCGAAATAGATAAGGCATTACAGGCAAAGAGCAACTAACCGCCAACACGGTTTGACAATATGGAAACAACTTATAAATACTGCTGATTATCAATATACTAATATATTATTTGCATGAATTTTAAATTAAAAAACAGTTATTTTCAAAAACTTATTGTACTTTTGGTTAGTAAATAACAATACATGAGCAGGTTACAGCAACTAAAAAGTCAATTAAAACCCGGTGAGGTTTATCGCCGTACCGAACTGGCCAACTGGTCTAAGTCGGTTGACCGGCACCTGGATGAATTGGTGCAGGATGGGACATTGCAAAAACTGTCTCAAGGGCTGTACTATTACCCAAAAGAAAGTGCTTTTGGCAAAACACCACCTGATGAAAATATGCTGGTTGAAAGTTTTTTAAAAGACCATCGCTTTTTGCTTACCACACCAAATGTATATAACAGCCTGGGTGTAGGTACCACCCAGTTGTACAATGAGAGAACGGTGTATAACCACAAACGGCACGGTGAGTTTAAATTGGGCAATAAAACATTTCAGTTTAAAATAAAGCCCCACTTTCCTAAAAAATTAACACCTGAATTTTTATTGGTTGATTTAGTAAATAATCTTGCATCACTGGCAGAGGATAAAAGCGAAGTATTGAAGAAAGTGGCCGGCAAAGTGGAAGTGATGGATAAAAAAAAACTGAAACAGTCAGTAGTTGAATATGGCAGTGTAAAAGCAAAGAAATTGTTTGCTCCCTTATTACAACCTCATACACTTTAATATGGCTGAAAGCTACCTGCATAACCATAAAGATTTTTCTGACCTGCTGAATATACTGGCAGATAAAAACAACATCCTGCCGGGGCTTATTGAAAAGGATTACTGGATTATGCACGTACTGTATGGACTAAAGAAACAGGGATTGGATTTTGAACTGAAGGGCGGAACATCTTTATCAAAAGGATATAAAATAATAGACCGATTTTCGGAGGACATTGATATTCATATAAAGCCACCGGCGGCATTAGGTGTTGAAGAAAACCCGGCTAAAACAAAACCCAGTCATATTGAATCGAGAAAGAAATATTATGACTGGCTTGCGCAGAATATAAAAATTGATGGTGTTGTTTCTGTAAAGAGAGATACTGCGTTTGATGATGAAGCATATTATCGTAGTGGCGGCATAAGGCTTTTGTATGAAAGCAGAACAGAAAGTATTGAGGGTGTGAAAGAAGGAATATTACTGGAAGCAGGTTTTGATACCGTTACTCCCAACAGCAACCTCACTATAAGTTCCTGGGCTTATGATGAAGCTGCCGGTAATAGCAGCATAAAAATTAATGATAACCGTGCGGTGGGCATTACATGCTACCACCCCGGTTATACTTTTGTAGAGAAGTTGCAAACTATTGCTACCAAATTTCGCCAGGAACAGGAAGACAACACAGAACGGCCCAATTATATGCGGCAGTACTATGATGTAGCCTGCCTGTTAAAAAATGAACTGGTGCAGCAGTTTATTGACACAGAAGAATACAAAGTCCATAAAAAGAAAAGGTTTCCTGCAAAAGATTTTGCAATACCGGTTGCAGAAAACCAGGCTTTTCTTTTATCAGATGCTGCACTACGGGACGCATTTAAGAAGCGATATGAAAAAACAAACAAGCTTTACTACAAAGGCCAGATGGCTTTTGATGAAATAATGAGTATCATTCAGGCGAATATTGGAAAGTTGTAGTTATGTTTTGCCACTCAGTTTATCTTTCATATAATTACTTCCGCCACCATTATTATCTTCTTTAAAGTATCCTTGTGATGCGCCTGCATCAGCCATACTATTATGCATTTTATTAGCGGCACCACCCAATGCGTCCCTTTGTCATACAAATTAAAAAGATTGGATTGATTAAAAAATGCATATCATTTAACTATAACCTGAGATCTTTCAAAAGACTGTTTTTGTAATTACTCCCAATCGGAATTTCAGTTTTCTCAATAAATACGGTGTTACCTTCAATGTAGGATATTTTAGACTTATTAATGATGAAAGAGCGATGAACCCGGGTAAAAGTATTTGCAGGAAGGAGTTCCTCAAAGCCTGCAAAAGTCATATTAGCAATTGTTGTGGAATTTGAAGAAACAATTTTTACATAGTTACCTTGTGCTTCGGCAAATAGAAACTCATCGTGTTTAATCCTGATAATTTTTCCATTTGTCTTTATAAAGAAAAAATCTTCTACTTTATCAGAAGGATTTTCCGGGTCAGGTTGTTTTTTTGAAATTCGTTCTATTGCTTTATCTACAGCAATAATAAACCGTTCAAGGGAAAAAGGTTTTAGCAAATAATCACAAGCGGCTAAGTCAAAAGCATTAAGTGCATATTCTTTGTAGGCGGTGGTGAAAATAATTAAGGGAGGTTTTGTAAGTGTTTTTAAAAAAGCAATACCATTCAATACCGGCATATTAATGTCTAAAAATATGATGTCTATTTCTTGTTTCTGCAGCTCTGCTTTTGCGTCCAGTGCATTGTCGCAACTTTTTATTACTTTCAATAAGGGTAAATGATTGCAATAGTTTTCAATTATCTCCCTTGCTACCGGCTCATCATCTACTATCAAACAATTGTACATAACTATTTTGCTTTAAGTTGAAGTGTTACTGAATAAAGATTGTTTGAACTTTCCTCATTCAAAGAGTATTCATCTGTGTATAATAATTCCAGTCTTTTTTTTACATTTTCAAGACCTAACCCACCATCTTTAGTTATATTATTATCTTCCTTCAAACTGTTATAAGAGTTAGATACTGTGAACATAATATTTTCATCAATTATTTTCAACCTTATGTCTATGAAAATATTCTTGTCAAACGAATTTTTTGAATGCTTAAAAGCATTTTCAATAAAAACTATCAATAGCATTGGTGCGATTTTTATTTCATTCCCATCTGCCTCTCCAACGTCAGTTTTTAAATTAAGCCTTTCTCCAATTCTTATTTTTTCAAATGAAATATAGTTGTTGATGTATTTTACTTCTTCTCTTACTGGAATAAATGGTTGACTGGTTTCATAAACTGAATACCTTAGTAGTTCAGATAGTTTTAATAAAAGATTGGGTATTTTTTCATGCTGCGTAAGAGAGATGCCGTATAAATTATTCAATGTATTAAAAAGAAAATGCGGACTAAGTTGTGATAAAAGTAAATTTAATTCTCCTTGTTTTTGTTCTGCTATTTTTTTTGAGTCCAGTATTTGCCTGTGAAGTAGTTCTTTTATCATTGGTACAAAAATCCCTGCCAACATTCCTGCAATGAATAAGGGTGTTATAGCAAAGAAAAACTCATCAATATTCTTTTGATTTAGTGTAAGAAGCTCATTTAAAATAAATTTACCTGCATACAATAAAACAATAAACCCAATTATACAGAATACTGTAAATGTGACGAATTTGCTTTTTATGAACCATGTTTTACAAATCCATCGTCCGGCGTAAACACAAATAAGAAAGTATAGAATGGATATACATTCCTCTCTTGCAATTCCATTACCTACATTCCCGAAATAATACTTAAACAAAAGCATCAAGACCGCCCAAGCAGCTAATATAAACACTGCATGTACAATGATTTTGCTACCAGATAACCTTTTTATTTGCTGCCGCATTTTGTTTATTTTATCACTTGTTTACAAATGTCGCAAACTATATTAATTAAATAACCCGAATATGACAAAACCCTGTTAGTTGATGTTGAACCAGCCATACAGGGCTTTGAACAGTCCATTAGTGCAAAATTACTTTCTGTCATCATTTTGGCTTTGTTCAACATATTTATTTTAAGCAACTAATAACTCATTTCACATTTGCTTTTATTAACGATTAAATGTAGAGGCAGATGAAATATTTATTTATAATACTTGTAGTACTTAATTCTCCATGTATAACAAATGCACAAAGCAGTAACTCAATTTCTGGCATTGTACGCAATGTTAACAGTGAGCCAATTGCAGGAGCCACGGTGTCTTTATTTTTAAACATTGATACGATACCGTATAAAACTATTTTGACGCTGAATAATGGCAAATTCAAATTTCCTAATCTGCCGGAAAGTACATACACTATTTCTGTTTCGTCGGTTGGAAACACTGCCTATAAAAGCTCTCTTATAAAGATTGGTAAAGAGAATTCATCTATTACTTTGCCACCGGTTGTTCTTAGCCCGTTGGCAAAAGAATTGAAAGAAGTTATGGTTACATCAAGCAAACCCCTGATTCAACAGGACATAGATAAAACAATTATCAATGTAGAAGCAATGATTAGCAGTGCCACAAGTAGTGCCCTGGAAGTATTACAAAAATCTCCAGGCGTAGTAGTAAATACGGATGGCGATGTAATATTGAATGGAAAAGCAGGTGTGCTTATATTAATTGATGGACGAAACACCTATATGTCGGCACAAGATTTAGCTGCTTACTTAAAATCATTACCCGGTGTCGTTTTAGATAAAATTGAATTAATAACCAATCCCTCCTCAAAATATGATGCCGCTGGTGGCTCCATAATTAACATACGGCTTAAAAAAAGCAGGTCAAAAGGGTTTAACGGCAATGTATCGGCAAGCTATAATCAGGGATTAACAGCAAGAACATACGAGGCACTAAACCTGAGTTTTGGCGGGAAAAAACTAACAACTTTTGGCACTATTACTCATGGCAGAGATGCAAATGATGGTAAGGATATATACGACAGAGGATTTTATACAGGAACTGGCGTAAAAAGCTCATCACTGCAGCTAAATACCCATTCAATAAGCAATAGCAACAGTGTTAATGGAAGAATAGGCATGGATTACACTTTATCACACAAAACCACAGTGGGGTTTGTTTTTACAATAAATAATCGTCCAAGAAAAGAAAAAACTGATTATACCGCCAATAACTTTAACGCAATTGGCATGTTAGATTCACTTACTATTGGAAATACAGACTGCAAATATAAATGGACTAATACAGGTATAAATTTGAATGTAACACATAAGCTTAATGAAAATGGAAAGGAATTAAGTGCAGATTTAAACTATATCAATTACACTAACAATGGCAACCAGTTGTTGCCAAATGTTGTGTATGCACCAAATGGAAATATAATAAGCACCAACACCTTTTTATTTACAGTACCATCTTCAGTAAATATTTATTCTGCAAAAGCCGACTATGTGCATCCATTAGCTAAAAATGCAAGTATAGAGACAGGTGTTAAATTAAGCTTGGTAAAAAATAACAATGAATCTTCCTATTATACTGTAGTTGGTAACAGTAATACCCCTGACTACAGCAAATCAAATCATTTTTTGTACGACGAAAATATTAATGCCGCCTATATTAGCGGTAGAAAAAATTGGAAAAGGATTGGTCTTCAAATTGGATTAAGGTTAGAAAATACGGCTACTTATGGTCATCAGTTGGGAAATATTGTTACGCAGGAGTCTTCATTTAGAATAAATTATACTAACCTGTTTCCCACGGCATTTTTTAGTTATCAAATTGACAGCCTTGATAAACATACTATAACGGCAAGCTATGCAAAAAGGCTTCAGCGACCCAACTATCAACAACTTAATCCATTTGTCTTTTACAGGGATAAATATTCATACACAACAGGCAACCCTGGCTTAAACCCTGCACATAATTATCACCTTGAATTAAATTACCGCTATCAGCAATATTTTGGGATAGGCGTTCAATATGACCATGTAACAGATATTGTGTTTCAAACAACAGAATCAACTGGCAATATATTTACCAGCAAGCCGGCAAATATTGCCAACGGACAATTCATAGGACTATCTGCGAATGGTTCAATATCACCTTTTAAATGGTGGAATTTTAATCCGTGGATGTTCTATGCCCATGTGATAAATAAAGGAAAAGTTGGCTCAGAAAATTTAAACCAAATAATAAATCACATCGGGGTTGACGCATTTAACGAATTTAAGCTCAGTAAGACCTGGAGTGGCGAGTTGTATGGGCTTTATCTAAGCAGATTGATAGCCGGACAGGTCATTTATGAATCCAAATACCGCTTTGACATTGCAGTTAAAGTAAAAATTCTGAAAGACAAAGGAAGCCTAAAATTATCTTTTGATGATATTCTTCATTCGTGGAAACAAAATGAAACCACAATAAGTATAAATGGGGCTACATCTTACAAAGACAATATCTCTGACACAAGAAGAGTTGGGCTTTCATTCAATTACAACTTTGGCAAAGACATCTTTGCCCGTAAAAGAAGGCATGATGATAATGCTGCGGATGATGAAAAAAGAAGAGTAGATTAAATATGAGAAAGTCATCAAATTGTAAATGGATGTTATTGGCAAAGCACCTTTCTGGTGAGAGCAATGAAGATGAAAGCAAAGAGTTACAAAAAATACTATCGGATAACCCAAATTTAGAATCTGTAGTTAACACTCTGTATAATTTTTGGCACACAAATAATCAGGGAAACACTGAAATTTTGGAAAAATCATGGGACAGTCATGTGCAACGGATGATTGAAAAAGGTATTCTTTTAAAGAGAAAACCTTAATGTTTGTAAAAGAAATATCAATTACATTACCCTACGTTTTTCCACTCAGTTTTTCCCTCATATAATTACTTCCACCACCATTATTACCTTCTTTAAAGTATCCTTGTGATGCGCCTGCATCAGCCATACTGTTAGCAATTTTATTATACCCACCACCAAGTGCATCTCTTGTCATAGAAGCGCCGCCTGCAGCTACAGTACGGGTGGAAGTGCTCATCATATTTGTTACTTTATAAAGCAAGGTATTGCCACCACCTGCATGAATGATATAATTGGCAACAGAGGGAACGGTGAAATAACCAATGATGCCGATAATCATAAATATCAGGTAAGCTGTGTCAGTTGAGCTAAAGAAAGTATCGCCATTGGTAGCAATCTGCTGCAAATCTTCCTTCAGCATATTTTCCTGAATTTTTCCCATGATACCGCCGAATATGTTTGCAACTGGCAACCACAGAAAAATGTTGAGGTAACGGGCAATCCAAACGGTTAAGGTATGCTGAAAGCCATCGAACACAGCAATACCAAATACCAAAGGCCCGAGTATTGCCAGCACAATCAAATAAAATGTACGAATGGTATTGATACAGAGTGCAGCAGCCTCAAATAAAACTTTCAGCACTTCGGCCATCCACTGCTTAATTGAATTTCGGAAGTTGTAAGAAAACTTTGCGAAGGCGAACTTAATATCATTGCCAATACTTTTTAACCAACCCTCTTTTTTATCCTCATAGTAATATTTGTACCACTTCTCCCGGTCACCACCGCCCGATGGGCCAACATACATTTGCCAATACGCCGTTTTCTTTATGGCTTCTTCCTTCATGGTCAGCAATTGAGCTACTGCTTTATCGCTGTCAGTTACCATTGCTGCAGTAGCTGTAACCGTTGGTTTCATTACTCCGTTAATCATGGCAATAACAGACGGAAATATCAACACAGCAAAACCTAACACAAATGGCCGGAATAATGGATAAAAATCAACCGGCTCGGCCCTTGCAATATGTCCCCACACCCTTGAAGCGATATACCAGGTGGCTGCAAACCCTGCAATCCCCCTGCCAACACCAATCAACCTGCTGCATAGTGGCATCATATCATCATACAACTTCTCCAGCACTTCATGCAGGCTGCGGATACGGTTAGCCATTCCCTGGGCTTCGGCTAAATGAGGAATCAGCAATACTACGATTGCTATACAAACAACTCTTACACACATTTTCATACACACAACTTTATAAGTGGAATAAATTCTATTTCTTCAATCCGTATAGTCTTCGGGACATTTCAATTTGCGCCTGCTCTGATTTACGTTGAAGGGAAAGCATATTTGTATTGTTGGTAAAATCTTTCAGGAAGGAATACTCCTCTTCTACAGCCAGGTATATTTTATCAATTGCCTGCAACCTTTCATCGTCACTCATTCGCAGCTTTCCTGATGTAATGACCATAGATAGTTCATCCAGATTTTTTAAACTCTCATTAAACAGGTTGCTATACACTTTACCGACGTAATCAATTTCTTCAGCAGTAAACTGCTTTTCTTCTTTAAAGCGGTTAAATGCCAGTTTATATTCTTTAGCTATACGAAGCTGATAACTGATAATATCGGCAATACGTTTATATTTTTTTACCACAGGGCTTACCTGCATCAAGCCATCTAAAAATGTTTTGTGCAGGTTAAAGTTTCCCTGCGATATATCTTTTACTGCTGTATATCCTTTGGAGATAATCTGATAACCTTCCTTCATGTTTTTCAATATCTTTTTAAACTGTGCCAGCTTTTCAATGTTGAGCATCAGTTGCTGCACTTCTTCGCTTTGCGCCTTTAAATGAAAACTCATACTGCACATAATCAAAATCACTATCAGCTTTTTCATTTTATTCCATTTATAAGTTTAGAACGATTTATTTCCATCAGTTCTCCCAAACGTTGTACAGCCAGCAGTCCCATGTCTTCGCTAAAGGAACAGGTAAATGAATATTTATCCTGTATATCCGCATATAACCCGTCAATCCGTTTCAGCCTTTCATCATCCGTCATTTCCAATTCGCCTGATGTGGTCACCAGAATTAATTCTTCCACTGTCTTTATGCATTCATCCATAAGGTTATCAAATACCTTGTTACAATAATCCAGCTCAGCTTCTGTAAACTGTTTTGTTTCCCTGATTTGTTGGAGTGTAACTTTCGTTTGCCTGATGATTTTAATCTGGTACGCAATTATATCCGCCACTTTAGCATAGCGACGGATAGCAGGGTTTACATTTTTGAGCCGGTTAAAGAAATCCCGGTGCAGGTTAAAGTCCCCGTTTTTTATGTTGCGGATAGTATTAATTCCGCTGGTTGAAATATTATATCCCTTTTTGGCATAACCAAGATAAACCTGCAATGCCGCAATTTGTTGCAACAGGTATTTCTTTTGTGTAGCTTTTTGATTGAGCCATTCATCTGTGGTTTGGGCATTTGATAAGTGAAAGGCAAACAAGCCTGCTGTTGCCAATAGCAATATTCTTTTCATACTTCACATTTTCGTTCTTCACAATATTGTTCTATCTAACGGCTGATATCATACAGTCTTCTTACATATTCAATCTCACCCCGTTCACTGGCCCGCTGGATACTCAACATCTTATTTTGATTATTGAAGTCTTTCAAATCAGCATATTGCCGCTCCAGGTTATGAGAAACAGTATTGATAATCTCCAGCCGCTTTGCATCACTCATTTGTGTGGCAAAGGCATTCACTACTAAAAATAACTGGTCAATGCTTTTCAGGCTTTCATCCATCATGCCAGAATAGATATTATAGATGTAGTCCAATTCTTCAGCGGTAAAATTTTTATCCTGCCTGAATATTGCCCAGGCGCCTTTGTACTCATTTACCATTTGTACCTGCCGTTCTATAATATCCTTTACCCGTTTGTAATATGCAAGGGCGGCTTTTACTTTCCATAATTCCTGAAAATAATCATCGTAAAGCTTTCGTTGTTTTTCCACCCAGTCTTTAATTTCATTGAGCTTCAACTGGCTCATTTTATTTTCCAAAGTCTCCTGTGCATTCTGCAACCAGATAGTTTTGTTTTGCAGCCGCTGCATCTGGAGGTCGAGGGCTTTGATAACTTTTTTAACCGCAGCCTTGATAATGTCCACAATGGGTATTTGTGCTTTTGTTTCCTGCATTGGCAAAAACATACAGCACATACTCAATCCCGCAACTGCCAATAACTTTTTCATATCATTTTATTTTAGTGAATTTATTTGCACCGTTGAACATTAGTTTATTCTTTGTATCAAAACTGAAAAACTCCAATGTTTCAGTTTCCTGCAACAGGTTCTTTTCTGTGTCAAATAACCCGGATGTTTCGGTTACTTTATATTCTGGCCCCTGCGGTTTGCCATCAAGCACCCGGTCGTATTTCCATCGCCTTTGTATTTTGTATTCATTGGCGGATTTGTTTTGCAAAGTGATAACCAATGTATCAAAGGCTTTACCAAATTCTGTTTGTGCAGTGCGGACATAAGTGCCGGGAATAAATTCAATGATTTCATCATTGCCATTTGTACCGCATCCGGCAATAGAGAGTGCAATAAGAAGAATGAGCAATACTTTTTTCATACTATTAGTTTTTGGAGTGAATAATCTCATCGGCTAAAGCCTTAATCCCTTTTTCAATATCTCCACCAAACCTTGCAGCATAAGCCTGTACTTTCACTTTTTCTTTTTCCTCTGTAGTATATGCCAGGTATTCTTCCGGCGATACTTCTGTACGATAAACTTTGCTCAACACCCCACCCAAAGAAATAAAGACCTCTTTATATTTTTTTGTCGGGTCATTGGCTTTATTGATTGATAATACCAATGCCTTTTCTTTTTCTGTCAGACCAAGCAATTCCTGTATCTGGTCGAATTTGTTCTGGTACTTGCTTTGGTCTAATAATATTTTGCAATCACTGTTATTAATGATTGCCTGCTTTACCACCGGTGATGAGATAATATCTTCCACTTCCTGTGTTACCACAATTGCCTCGCCAAAAAACTTTCTTACAGTTTTAAACAAGTACTTGATGTATTCAGCCATTCCTTCTTTAGCAATTGCTTTCCATGCCTCTTCAATTAGTATCATTTTACGGATGCCTTTCAGCTTTCTCATTTTGGAAATAAACACTTCCATAATGATAATAGTTACAACCGGGAACAGAATCGGGTGGTCTTTAATATTATCCAGTTCAAATACAATAAACCGCTGCTGCAGTAAATCCAGGTTTTCTTTTGCGTTTAACAAATAATCAAATTCACCCCCTTTATAATATGGCCGCAGCACATACATAAAATTAGATACATCAAAATCCTTGTCCTTTACATTATCGCCTTTCAGCACAATTATAAAATCATCTTTCAAAAAATCATAAAAGCTATCAAAGCAGGGAAAAATGCTTTTATCATTCTCAACTTTCTCAAAATATAATTGTAACGCATTTGAAAGAGCTACATATTCACTACGGTTGAAAGTTTCATTGTCTTTCTTCCACAAGGCCAACAATAGGGTTTTAATACTTTCCTTTTTCTCCGTATCCAGTACATCACCTTTACCAATGTAAAACGGGTTAAACTTGATAGGTTTGGTTTCCGAATAAGTAAAATAGTAGCCACCTACCATATCGCACAGACCTTTATAGCTATGGCCCACATCTACCAGCACAATATGTGTGCCTTTTTCGTAGTAGCTACGCACCATGTGGTTGGTAAAAAAGGATTTTCCACTACCTGAAGGCCCCAGAATGAATTTGTTTCTATTGGTACAGATACCTTTAGCCATTGGCTCATCGGAAATATCCACATGAATGGGTCTTCCTGAAAGACGGTCGCCCAAACGGATGCCGATGGGGCTGACAGAGGAACGATAGTTGGTTTCCAAATTAAAAAAACAACATGCCTGGGGGCTGAAAGTATCAAACGTATCATTCATTGGAAAGTCGGCGGCATTGCCCGGAATACCCGCCCAGAATATTTGCGCAGCACCTTCGGTTTCTAATTTTGGTGTAGCATCCATTTGTGTAAGTGCCGATGAACACAGGTTTCTGATGTTCTTCAATTCTTCTTTGTTATCTGTCCATGCCAGTAAATTAAAATGGGCTTTAACCGGCAACCTTTGTTCACTGATTGCTTCGTTCAGAAAGTCATCTGTTGCTTGCTTGCTGATGGCATTTTCCCTGCTGTATGCAGAAAGTGATTGCAGCCGCAATCTTTTACTTTCCAGCTTTTGCATCGTTTTTTGTACATCTTCAATAAACACATACTGGTTGTAGATATGATTGCAGGAAAGCAACTGGCCGATAGGTGAAGCAAAGCCTACACTGAACTTTGTTTTATCTGTTGAATATTTATCATAGTTTATTCTTGAGCCGCATAAAGCAGGAACAAATTCAGCATCTGCCATTGTATAAAGCTGACAATGGTTTTCTCCAATCTTCCACTCAGGTTTAAATTCAATATCCCGGAGAATAATACCATCATCACCAAGATTTAAATAATGCAGAACAAAATCTGTCAGTAATTCATCCGGCAGCATTTTCATTGTTACAAAACCACTATCGGAAAGTATCTTTTGAAACTGCCCAACATGGTTCATAAAATCATGAAAGTGCTTTGGCTGCAATGTTTCTTCGGGTACAATTGTTCGCCGAAGCAGGCTGCTAAAAATAGAAGAGCCTGATTTTCGGTTTGCAGGCCTTTTTGTAAGCATAATATAACAGCGATGGTCCAGGTAAGGCCGTTCGTTAAAGAAACGGTCGCTGCTTCTGGTAAGGAAACTATTGTCTTCCTGAATAAATGAAGGTTTATATTTTGTCTCGGTGAACCAATCCTGCTTATGCAATACACTATTCACTGGTAAAACCTTTATGGCTTTAATCCATGCATGATGAAAGGCTTCGTATTCATCATTGCTCAGGGTAAACAACTCAGGCAACTGTACTTCAAACACAACTGTAATATCACCCATCTTAGAAAGGATGGCGTTATTTTCAATAGAATAGACCGGCAGTATCTCATTCATATTTTTCATTCAGTAGCTGCTTTTTCAATCTCACTTTCGAATAACTCTTTATCACATCAGGGACCGAACGCCGGGCTATTTTTTTCATCATGCCATGTTCGCCATAAGTGCGGCTCAATTTGTAGATACGCATAAACAAGGCGGTAGTAAGCACAGCAATAAACGGCAGACAAAAGAAGATTCCCAGGCCACTGATGTAGAGTATTGCAAAAAGTATCAGCAACACTACTAACCCACCGCCCAGGTACCAGATGTATTGGGCTTTGAGCCCTTTAAACTCAATGCTGCGATTAATGCCTTTGTTGATTTGATAGACGGAGCTGGACATGACTATTTAAAGAACAAATGCAGCAAATAGCTTTCCAAGATGTAATTTATGCAGGTAGGTAAGGTAGGACTACGGCATATCAAATCCTCATTCCCTTTACTTTTGTCTCTTCAGCTTTTTTCTTAGGCAATAGGCTTTTGCCATTTTTTGGTGTGTCAGGTTCCATTTTTACAACCGGGGCTTCAAGAGTTATTTCATTCGTATCATGCTGCTTAATCTGGTTAGCCTGTATCTTCAGCGTAATCTCCCTTTCCAATCTTGAAACGTCTTTCTTTAACTGTGCCAATTCATCCTCTTTATCAAATAGCTTGGCTACAATTTTCTCCAGCATCGGTATATTATAGTCCAGTTCCTGCAATGTCTTTTGATATTTCTCTTTCAGGCTTTCTACCCGGTCAATAGCATTTAAAAAGTAGCGGGCTGCCAGTTTGGGATTATCAATATTAATATGCCCCTGGTTCCAGGAGTATTTAATGCTGCTTTCCTTGCTTTCTGCATAAAACACATTGCTGTATTTATATTCAAACATGCCTCTCTCCTCGTAAGTTTCTTTCTGCCTGCGGATGTATAAATCAAAGCCATAGAGTTCCCCGATTCTTTTGTTGTCATCTTCGCCAATGCCAGGTTTCCATGCTGTGTAAAGGCGTATTAAATGGTTGCCTATTGCTTCAGCATCTGTGCTGCTCAGGCCTTCAAGGTGAATAGGGTTAATTTTTACCCCTTCTTTATCACACTGCAACTGGCTTTTGTATTGTTGCTCATCAATACTCAGCTTCTCGAATGTTTGCAACGTTTTACCTTTTTCTTCCTGTAGGTTTTCTAATTTGAACCTCGACCGGAATACTTCTTTATGATGTGCATTACGCAGGCTTTCCAACACAGCAATCTTCTTTTCCGTTTTTGATTTTTCCAGCAATGTAGTATCACCGGACAATATGGCTATGTATTCGGAAAAACTCATTCCGCTTTTTTCATCAATGCTGCCTTCATCAATCGTTCTTACATTCAGTTCACAATTCTTCATCTGGCTGATGAAGGTTTGCTTATTCTTCAGCAGATTGAATTTGTAGTTGTCCAATGATTGCTCAACTGCATAAATAAAATTCTTCACTTTGTTATTGTAAAACTCTTTAGCAACAATGTTTCCCTGTCTTGCGCCACGGCCATCCCTTTGTTCCAGTTCAGATGGTTTCCAGGGAATATCCAGATGGTGCATAGCAACAATCTTTGCCTGCACATTTAATCCTGTGCCTGCTTTTTCTGTGCTGCCCAGCATAATGCATATCTCACCATTATTCATCTTACGGAACAGTTCTGGTCTTTGCTTATCCGTCCAGTCATGTATAAAGGTGATATAGCGGGCTGGGATTTTAAAGTCATTGATGAGCTTTGTTTTCAACGCATCGTAAATATTAAACTCATTGGGCTTTGGTGTGCCAATATCACAAAAGACAATTTGAGTGCCTTTATGTTCTTTGCTTTGCTTATATATCTCCGCTACTTTTCTGGCACAAACATTTACTTTATTATTTGGATGGTCGCTGTACTTACTACTATCAATCAGCCGCATATCTGCCGCCATTTTTTTAGCATAGTTGGTGGCAATCAACATCCGACCTTTATCTTCTTCGTCTGTTAATCTTGGTCTGCCGATTAGTTCACCGTCACCTGTTTTGGCAAACTGCATCAATAGCTTTGTAAATTCCTGTTGTTCCGGTGTAGGTGGAATATTGACTAACTGCTCATCAATCTCCGGCTTATCCAGATTAATATGCTTAGCTGTTTTATAATCGGTAATCTCATTGTAAAACAAAGCCAGTTCGGGTACTTTAATAAAATGCCGGAAACGTTCCTTCGCAATTATTTCATTGGTTACAGAAAATTCAAAGTCAGTGGTTTTCTTAGCGAAGACTGCTGCCCAGGCATCAAAGTTTTCAATACGCTGCCGTTCCATTTCCTTTGGCCGCAGGTATTTAAACAGCAGGTACATTTCAGTAAGGCTATTACTGATTGGTGTGCCTGACAAAAAAGTTACACATAAATCACTATTAAATCTTGTTTGCAGTTCCCGAACGGCAAACAGCATATTCAATGCTTTCTGGCTGCCTTCCTTATTTCCCAAACCAGCCACTCTATCATGCCTCGTAGTGAAAGTCAGGTTCTTAAATTTGTGGGCTTCATCCACAAATAAGTGGTCAACACCTAAAGCCCGGAAGTTGATGCCGGCATCTTTCTTCTCTTCAATATTCTTTCTTATTTCCTGCAGCTTAACACCCAGATTTGTTTTGCGTATTTCCAACCCTTTCAGCATACGCCGGGAGATTTCGCCACCCATATCTTTTATGGTATGTAAATCCCTTTCTACATTATCCAGTTCGGCTCCTATGATTTGTTTTTGTATTTCAGGGCTTTGCGGAATTTTACCAAACTGGTCATGGGTGAGTATAATGCAATCCCAATTATTATTTTTGATTTCATTGAACAACCGCATCCGTTTTGCAGGAGTAAAATCATTTTCATCCGGTGCCAGTATCCTTGCGTTGGGGTATGCTTTTCTGTAAGTTTCTGCAATCTGCCGCACATTTGCTTTCAATGCCAGTATCATGGGTTTATTGGTAATGTGCAGCCGCTTCATTTCATTGGCGGCAACTACCATCGTCAATGTTTTTCCGAGACCTACTTCATGGTCTATCAATGCACCACGGTTTTGTACAATGCGCCAAACAGAATTCTTTTGAGAACTATATAAATCATCAATACCCAATCTTCTTTTATCCAATCCCGGAAACTGTAAATGTTTGCCATCGTATTCCCTTAGTACATAACAATTGAAAGTATCATTGTATAGGGTTTCTAATTCTCTCTTACCACTATCCGGTAATTCTTTCAGCCAGTCAACAAAACTACTTCGAATAGATTCTATTTTTTGATGCGCCAATTGTATAGCTTCACTATCCGGCACACGGATGCTTTTGCCACCTACTTCTATTTCATAAGTATAAAATGGTGTGGTATTTTCCAGCGCATATTCTAATAACGCATCGCCATAAGTGGGGCGACCGCCCTTTGTGGTAACAGCATATTCCTGGTTGATTTTTGCGTTGGTAAGTCTTGCTTTTACTTTAAAGGTATCTAAAGAGGGAAAATAATTTACCTCAGTATTCAGTTCAAACAAGTGTGAGGCGAAGCGGCTGTAATAGTCAAGCGGTATCCATCTTTCACCCAAGTTAAAATCAAGTAATTCAAACGGTATTTTTTCGGGCTGTACTTTTTTTAATGCGGTGAGACTTTTAAGGAGCTGAACATTGTCAGGGTTTTTCTCAACTACTTCTGTAGCTGTTTTTAGTTTGAATACCACATTGCCGCTTAACAATTGGTCGGCAGTTTCCCATTGCAATGTTGAAGGATTAAGATAAATATGACTGCCCAATGCTTCAACTGTTTCAGCTTCGGTATTATCAGTAGCAGCCGCTATAAATTCAATATCTACCTTGCCTTTATCGTTCAGGCTTTTTGCCAATGCCTCTAAAGGATTATCCGTTGTAAATACTTCCTGCTTTGGTACTAAAGAATGAGTGAGTATATCTGCCTTTACAAATTGTTCGCCTTCTTTTCTTTCCAATGAGGAAAGCATGGTTAACCCAAAAGCTTCATCTTTTAAAACCCGTTGCCGGTTGATGGGTAAGTTCAAAAGACCATATCCTTTTGTTAATGATTCGTAGGCTTCATTCAGTTCTTTTCGTAAATCAGTATGCTCTGTTTGTTCGGTTGTTTCTTTTTCAAACAAATAGAAATACATATCTCTTACCGCAGTGTATTGCTGATAAAAACTCAGGTCCTTCTTGTCATGCAAGCTTGGCATAAACACCGGCTTGCCATCATCTGATGCCAGGTAGGAAACAAAACCAACCCGGCTATTGTGTACAATCAGTGTTCCTTCTTTGTGGAGTGGATTGAAGTCCTTTAGTGTTTCCAATTTATCATCATCGCCCAATGAAATATGAAACACTACCTCACCGTCATTATAAAATTGCTGCTCATATTTTTTCAGCGTATTTGTTATACCAGCCAATTCATGTTGCAGTAAAGCTGCATTCATCCAATTAGCAGAAAACTGCAATTCTTCGGCATTGGAATAAAGTTTATAGACATATTGTTTGAAGGCAGTTGATTTAGCCGTCATCAATACAATTAACTCATGCTCCGGTTTGTCTTTAGTACGGATGATGTTTAGAATCCTTGCCGTCTTTTTATCTACTACTGAAGCATCAGCCGGATTAACGTAAGCCGCAGCCCGGTTGATGGTATTAGAAGAGCCTGTATCAAACAAACCTAATTGCACAGAAGAATTGTCGGGTTTATTTTCCGGAATATCCGTATAGGTAAGTTGTGTACCTGTTTGCTTTGGAACTTGTTTTATCTGTTGCCTGAAGGCCTCTTTATTAAATCTTGCATCAATCCCTTTTGCAACTGCTTCAGCCAGTTTCGGTGCAATAAGTTTTATGTCGCCAGTCTGCCAGATAACTTCATGTGCTTTCCCGTATTGGTCTTTGCCGGGTTTTATCTGATTGCCGAGAATAATTTCAGAATGAAGAACGATGTATTGATTATGGTGATAGGCGCCAAATTCGTTATGTTGTTCAATTGTTTTAATTAACTTTTTTTCTTCTTCCGAAAGAGATTGTTTAGTCTGATGTTTTTGAACAATCAGCAAATGACTTGATGCTTCGGTATTGCCTGTATCTTTCATCAGGTTATCCGGCATTACATTCAAACTAATGAAATCAGCATTATTAAAAAGATATTCCCTGGCAAACTGATTTGAAGGGCTGTTGAGAAAGGCATCAGTAGCAATGTAAGCTAACAAGCCACCGTCCTTTAATTTATCAAGCCCTTTTGCAAAAAAGTAATTGTGAATCTTATCTGTTAATCCTTTTTCTTGTATGCTTTCGTCATAAACTTTAAAATTGCCGAAAGGAATATTGCTGACGACCAAATCATATTTCCCATTCTCCGAATTGGGAGCGTCTTCAAAGCCTTTTATTTGAACCGATGCAGGAAAGGGTAACGAACTGTTTAGTGCTGTTAATACTTTACCGGTAAGAAAATCTTTCTCAACAACACTAATTTGTTGCAGGGATGGAAATGCGGCAACAGCTTCTGTTACAAACACACCTGCACCACTGCTTGGTTCATATATAGCAGCAGGTTCAATACCACGTTCCTTAAGAACAGCAAACAGGGATTGTGGAATTATTTCGGGAGTATAAAAGGCAGTAAGGATGCTGTTGCGAATAGAATCAATAGCCTCTTTGTATTCCTTTTCGGTAAGTTGCTGTTGTAATAACTGATGAAGTTCTATTATCTGCGGATGAAGTTTTAAATCTTCTTTGGAGGCATTTTGTTTTTTCCATTCTTCTTTAGAGGAATTGGGAAACAGCACGGCTTTTAGTCCTCCAAAACCGGAATATTTTTTTAAAACAGAAAGCTGGTCAGCAGTTAATTGTTTTTCTGCTGACCAGTTTAAGGCAATACGAATAGCCTCAATATTGTCTTTAATTTTCTGCTGACTGTTGTAACTCATTGCTCACATTTTCATTCACACGGTTACTTTCCAGGTATTCACTCACTGCGCCGGTTATGGCATAGCGGATAAATTGGTTATCCTCGTTTTCTTCTGAGATTCGCAAATCATCAAAAGTGGAGTTGCAATAGTTAATCATATTGACAACTTCATGCTGAAGCAATCCCGATTGAAAAAGCAGTTTATACTCAGTTTCAAATTCAGTTTCCAGGATATTCAGTATGTAATTGAACCTTGATGGTCGAAGCTCTTTAGTAATTTCTTCAAGGCAGGTTTCTACAATGATATATTCTGGCTGGCTGCTATTCTTCAATTGCTTTATTAGTGACCCGGCAGTACTTACCTTGTCATAAAGCCAGACACGGAGTTTGTCTTCTGCTTCCAAAGCAATGAGTATATCAGGATTGTTATCCCTGATATACTCCAGTAATTTGCCAATTAAGATTTCTTTCATACGCAAAGGTCTTTATACACCAAAGAATGAACGGATAACGGTAGCTACAATTACCAGGAATACGCAACTACCAAACCAGGCCGCTGCCACTTTTCCGGTATCATGGTCACCACTGTTCCACTTTTGATAAACCTTCACGGCTCCAATCAAACCTACAATGGCGCCTACTGCATACATAAGATTTACCCCAGCGGCAAAGTAGCTTCTTACTTTCGTGTTGGCTTCATTTATACCGGCGTTGCCATCTTGCGCAATAGCTGAAACAGTAAGGAACACCAATACAAAGCAGATTGTGCCACTAATCAATTTTCTTCTTTCAATCACTTTTTTCATACACACATTATTTTTGAGAAATGAATAAAAAAAGAATGCTTCATTATACTAACCCATCGCACTTGATTTTCCTGCCCGCAGATAATGAAGCATTACTTTTCAATGCCAGATATTTTGAATATCTGCTGCTGTAAACTTTTCAGGAAAGTATTGATTGAGTAATCCGCAAACCATAGCTTCTACTTCAGTTTTATATTCTGTACTGTTTAACTCCGGATGCGTTTCCAATATTTTCTCAATTGCAAAACAAACTTCCTCTTTCGGGGCTTGTGGCTTTATTTCACTGAGATAAGCATTTACTTCATCCCAAAATGGTTGTAGTTTACCATTTATTTCCCCAAGCGGTTCTTTTGGTAAAAAATCTGAATGATTACTTGCTGTAAATTGTTTTTTTATTTCAGCCAAAGGAATTTGTGTACCTTTTTCTTCTATTCTTTTTATTCCAATCAGAGAAAGTAGTTCCCATCGAAAATATTTTAATGCAACATACCCGTAATAACAAATTAAAACCAGAACCATCCCTGTGATGTATTGACTCCATGATATTGATTGTAACATAATACGGTTAATCTTTAGTTATGAATTTGTACCATTAACAGGAATACAAAAACATTTCCAAAAACTGCGAATTTGAGATAGGTACAGTAGGACTACCTGAAGGAAGAAAACGGCCTGAAAGCGGAATCAATCATATTCCGTCATGAGCAGTTCGGATGGAGAAATTTCCAAAGCTTTTGCTAATTGTAAAATTGTAGTAAAGGTTATGTTTATTTGGCCCTTTTCAATTTTAGAAATCTTGCTGTTATCAATATCACAAGCATACGACAGTTCCCGGAGACTTAAATTTTTCGCCTCCCTGAGCTTTTTAATATTTGCACCCAGCTTTTTTAAATTGCCTTTGTCGCTTTGCCGAATCATGTTAAACAATGAGTTGGCAATTTGACCTAATCAGGCATAATAATTGCGGTCTAATAAGACCGCAGTTGATAATTACCTATAAGTTTTAGCAATGAATGAAGAATTATTTATGACTACTCCTCTTTCAAATAATCCTTTTACCCCAGGATTTCAAGAAATGTGTGAGTACCGTTGTTTTAAGAATATTGGTCAAATACTAAATTGGCCGGTAAGTCACTTGTTAAAATTAGATGGTTTTACATACCACTATTATCAGGAACTGTGGAAGTATCTTGATAAGAATAATCTTGTGAGTCTATTGAAATATTGATTTGATTCTTCGATGTGCCAGGCCATGTGGTGTTTTACAATTTGCTCAAAATATGAATCCATTTATGGAGCATATCCTTCATCACATCAATTGTAGCTTTGTCTGGCGCATGATACTTTGTTTCTAAACTGCCAAATGAAATTTCTTCCCGTTGCAATGTGGTGAAAGTTTTGGCAACAGTACGCAACATCGGCGCCACGGTGCGGTTGATAATAATTTTATCAACCACTAAAAGCCGGATGAGCAAGCCTAACTTGGCTACAGACAAGGTTGTGTTGATTTTGTTTTCCGGCTCAGTTACGGCTGAATTTGCTGCCTGCGTAAAATGACCTGCCTCACAGTATTTTATTTCTTCTGTAATCCAGGTACTCACCTGTTCTTTTAGCGCAGGCATATTCTCATCGAAGTAATAGTTTACCCGTACCGGTAATTGATTTATACTTTTAAATTCGGAACGAAGCATTAATACTTTCTCAGATTTGGATGAAATAGCTGATACCATATTAACCAACCTGTCAAACTCATATATAACGAACGCCGAAGAATTAAAGTTATAGTAGTACAATAGCTTTCTAATACTGTCGGTTGCAGGATTCACTTCTTTTGAAAGTTCCCGTAGTAATTCCTTTTTATAAAAATGCAGGCGATAACTAACCGGCATGTCATTACTTTCAAACGAGCCAGAAAAATGACTGAGCAGTGTTTCCGTAAGTAATGGCTCCACCAGTTCTGATTGTGAAAAGTTTAGCTGGATGGCTTCAGATAAGGTATTAATTTCTTTTTTGTAAAAAGATATTAGTACATCCGGCACTCTTTCATTTCTATCAAAATAAGTTCCAAAGTATTCCTGTATAAAATGAAATGCCTTTAACAACTCCTGTGTTAACAAACCGGGTTGTTTATCGTTTATAGAAACTGAGGAGCGGACTAAAGAAACCTTGTCTAATAATTTTGTCAGCATTAATTGCACCATCCGGATGAATTCTTCTTTATCTTTTGCATGGTGCCTGCCAATCATTTCATCTAAAATCAATCGCTGCAGATTTTCTGCGGTATTACTCCACTTATTCAATAGCTCAACAAAAATGCCGGTATTCGGCATAACAGTATTGCTATCCGCATCAGCAAAACTGCCTGCAAGTGATAAATTCCATTGATGAAGTATTTCCGTGGCAGATGTCAACTCCATTTTCTCTGTTGCTTCTGTAACAGAAGCAATGCCGTTCTCTCTTTTTGACATGATGTTTAATTTGGTATTACGAATACCAAATAATTATCAAATAGCAAGCCTTTTGCTGTACGCAAAACTTACTATTTCCCTGCGTAAAATTGACTATTTTATGCCATTTCATCCAGCTACGCATTTCATACCATATCCAGTTTTCTGCTGAGTTCTAAGCGATTAGAAACCTGTGCCTTTTCAAAGATATTCTGCACATGTTTGGCCACGGTTCTTTCAGCTATAAATAGCATTTCGCCAATTTGCTTATGGGAGTAACCTTTATATACCAGTATTGCAATTTCAATTTCACGGGTTGTAAAGCTGTAGAGTTTACAATTTTGTGCCAACCGTTCTTCCCTGCTTATTCTTTCCAGTTCCTGCGTTCTTTTGCTCACCTCTTCCTGTAATTGCTCATTCCATCTTAGCAGTTGTTCTTCCGATTCAATTAACCGCTGATGTTCTGCTTTTACCAGTGTAATATGTTGTTTTAACTGTAATGCAAGCAACAATAAAAAACCAGCATTTGTAGTAGTTGCTTCAACGGCCTGCCCGAAATTAAAATAGTCAATTATGGGCAACCCTACCCATGGTGTAAGGCTCAGGAAGAGAACTGCAACTTCTTCTTTTGCGGCCTTTGTTTTAAAGTTATTTTGATACTTAAACTTTACGGCGATGGCTAAAGTAATAATAACCCATACAGCGTAAAGTACAGGAATAATAAGCAGATTTTTTGCCACATCCAGGTTGCCTGAAACAACAAAAAGTAAAACAAAAATCAGGTAGGGAACTACAAGGAAAAATATAACACCCCTGTATGCATGAAACCTCATTTTCTCCAAATAAAAAGCATGGTAAACGTAATATGGAAAATAGCAAGGAGTCATAAAACCGGTGAAGTATGCGATAGATTCCTGCAAATAAAATGACCCTGGAAGACTATCATCAGGAAGCAAACCACCCGTAATGTTATAGAGCAATAATACAGCAATAAGAATAATATTTAGCCATGTATTTCTGTCATCGGGCCTGGCAAGGCGGTCAATAACAAGGTATAAAAGGATAACTATTTCTATGCAAATAAATAGAAATGTAATAACATGCATCTGTGTGCCGGGCAATAACATAACTCTATCTTTCCCATTTCATACAAAAAAGCCGGTAACCAAAATTAAGTTCCTTATAAATTCTAAAGCCATATCTCTCATACCAGGGAATATTTTTAAGAGTAGAGGTCTCAAGACAAATGGCTCTGTTTTCCGATGAACCTTTTTGAATAATTTCTCCTAGTAAATGGCTACCCACGCCCTGTCCCTGCTGTGACGATTCAACACCTATAAACCATAAATAGTAAATATTTTTTCCTGGATGTACGTTACTGATAGCCGATTCACGGCTAATTGCTCTTTTTATATTTGAAAAACCTGCAACACAAACAACAAGTTTCAGGTCGAGTAAAATTGACCTTAATGTCGTTTTTTTTCTATCTGGCCTAAGAATCAGAGCACAACCTTTTCTGTCATCTGATAAAAAAACATCACCGTATAAATAACATATATCAAAAGAATATTTCATCAAGCTTTTTATTCGCTTCACTTTTTTTTTATCCTGTTTAACTATGTAATTGACACTTTTATTATCAATAAAAGAATGTGTCAGAATATCTGTCACCAATTCCCTATCATTTAAAACTGCCTTTACCATGGCGCAAGTGGTTGTGTATAAATATTTTAGACTCAAATTTTATACCGCTTTTTCTTCACATAATAGTCGTTTTGCTTGTTGAAACCCTTTGAAAATTTTCTTAATGTAGTCCCGAATGATTTGAATTTCATTGGTTTCTAGTATCTGCTTCCGAGGCCATGGAAATAAATTCAGAATTCGTTCAGAATTGTAATTTTATTTTATGAAAACCGATTCTGATGAAATTATTAGTTGTGGAAGATGAAAAGGAACTAAGTAAGAGCATAGCAACCTACCTGAAGCAGGAAAACTATTTGTGCGAAATAGCACCGGATTTTAAAACAGCAATAGATAAAACGGAGTCATTCGATTACGATTGTATATTACTTGATATTAGCTTGCCAGATGGCAATGGTTTAAATGTTTTAAAAGAACTTAAGGCAAATAATAAGACCGATGGTGTTATTATCATTTCTGCTAAGAATTCTATTGATGACAGAATTGCCGGGTTAAACCTTGGAGCCGACGACTATTTGGCCAAACCATTTCATTTGTCTGAATTAAGTGCAAGGATTTCTGCCGTGATACGCAGACGCCGTTTTGATGGTAATAAGATTATAGTTTTAAATGAAATAACAATTGATACTGTCGCCAAAATGGTCGCAATACATCATGTAGGTCTTGATTTAACCCGCAAGGAATACGACTTATTCCTGTACCTTGTTTCAAATAAAAACAGGGTCATTTCTAAAAATGCTATTGCTGAAAGTATATCCGGAGAAGGCGCTGATTTATATGATAATTATGATTTTATTTATGCCCATATGAAAAATCTGAAAAAGAAACTAACGGCGGCAGGCTGCGAAGATTATATTAAGTCAATTTACGGAATGGGATATAAGTTTACAATCTGATGAAACTTTTGCAAAAAACAATCCGAAGTTATTTTATATACTCAGTGGTTATTTTACTGGTGGCAATACCTGTTTTTTATTTTGTGATTCAGGGTATAGTAAGAGAAGATATTGATGAGAATTTGCTGAATAAAAAGGAACTGTTTAAGCCTAAAATAAAGGAGGCGCTCCTAAACAATACAGTTGACCAGCTAAAGTTTTTTGACAATGATATTTCTGTATCAGCATCCTCATCGGTAAGGGAGTTTGATACGCTTACAACGGTTGAAATTTTTGACACTATTGCAAAAGAGTTGGTGCCTTACAGGTTGCTGACTTCTCATTTTGCTATTGACGGAAAACTTTATGTATTAAGGATAAAAATTTCGCTGGTTGACAATGACGACCTTATTGAAAGCATTGTAAAAGTGCAGGTGATTTTATTGATTTTGTTACTGACCGGGCTGTTTGTCATTAACCGGAATTTATCAAAAAAAGTATGGATGCCGTTTTATATAACTCTTCAAAAATTGCGCAATTACAAAGTAGAGAAGCATGAACCATTGTCGTTATCAAAATCCTCTATTACAGAGTTTAATGACCTTAATGCTTCACTTCAGGAGTTAACAGACCGTACTCACAAATCTTACCTTAACCAGAAAGAATTTACCGAGAACGCAGCACATGAAATGCAGACACCTGTAGCTGTACTGCAAGGCAAACTGGAACTGCTAATGCAGACAGTACCAATTACAGAACAGCAGGCGCAGCTGATAGGGGAACTTTACGACGCAGGTAACCGAATGGCAAAGCTGAATAAAAGCCTGGTGTTACTCACCAGCATCGAAAACAGCCAGTTTGCTGAGAAAGAGACGGTATCAGTGAAACACTGTGTTGAAAAATTCATACTCCTTTATCAGGCACAGATAAAAGAAAAACAGGTTGTTATTGAAAGCAAAATGGATGAAGATGTAGTGCTGTGTGCAAATAATGCATTGATTGAAATTTTAATCAGCAATTTAATCGGAAATGCTATCCGGCATAATTATATCGGTGGCCACATAATTATACAACTGTATAAAGATAGTTTGCGTATTCAAAATACAGGCAGACTAACAGCATTAAACGAAGACAAGATATTTCAGCGCTTTCACAAGGAGAGCGCTGATGCTAACAGTACCGGCCTTGGGCTTGAAATGGTAAAAAAAGTTTGTAATATTAATCATTACACTATTTCATATTGGTTTACGGATAATATGCATGGGTTTACTATAAATTTTAACAATGCCTAAGAATTAAAATATATCCGATAAGTACTGATTAATTATTCTTAACAACCCGGCAAACATATATCCATAGTTGTGTTGCAAGGTCCTCTATGTGCTTTCACAAATAGGGCTTATCTTAGTAGTATTGGCGTATGTTTAATAGCAAAAGTTGCCGCAATATACTAGTTGTGTGTTATACCATTGGACACTCGATAAAATTCAAGAATGATTAAATCACTTTACTTATTCATTATTTCTCTTTTGTTGCTGACAAATTCCTATGGACAAAGTAAGCAAGCCAAAAAACTATCAAAAAATCTTGATGAACTAATTCCTAAACGGTTGACCGAGATTGCACCCGGCTGTGTAGTCATGATTGTAAAAGATGATAAAGTTGTTTACAAGAAAGCATTTGGGTTGGCTAACACAGAACTCAACATTCCTATGCAACCAAATATGCTTTTTAGGACAGGCTCGATGGGGAAACAATATACCGCTATTGCGGTTTTGCAATTAGTAGAGCAAGGTAAAATTGGTTTGCAGGACAGCGTTCAAAAATATATCAAAGACTTTCCGGCAAAAGGCTATACAATTACTATTGAAAACTTATTGACCAATACTTCGGGGATTAAAGACTATTTATCGGAAATTTCCAATCCTTCCAAACAAAAAGAAACCTACACACCAAAAGACGGAGTTGATTATATAAAAGACGAGCCACTTAATTTCAAACCCGGCAGTGAATATCGTTATAGTAACTCTAACTATTATTTATTGGGATACATTATTGAAACAGTTACAGGCAAGACGTTTGAAAGCTATTTAAAGGAAAATGTTTTAGACAAAGCAGATTTGAAAAATACTTTTTATATCCATTCTGAAAATAATATTCCTAATATGCCTCAAGGCTATTCAAAGTTTGACGGCAAAATTGAAAAAGCAACATTACAAGAAGTAACGATACTGTATTCGGCAGGAGCATTAATTAGTAATGCAGATGATATTTACAAATGGCATCAGGCACTATATAACCAGCAATTAGTAAAAAAGGAAACATTAGATAAAGCAACTACACCTTTTCAATTTCCTGACAATACTTTTTCTGAATACGGATATGGTTGGTTTATAAAAAATATTGATGGGAGCAAGACAATTGAGCATAGTGGTTCAACAGATGGATTTCAGTCAGACGAAATTTATTTGCCAAACGAAGGCGTTTTTATTGTTACATTGTTTAATTGTTACGAAGCAGATATGGATTGGCAGTTGTTGACTAATGACATTGCACGGCTTGCTATTGGAAAAACTATAAACAACACTTTCAACGTAAAAGATACTATTTTAAAATCTTACGTTGGCACTTATGAAGTGACTTTAAACAATGTCAATCATAAACTGATTGTAACCTTCACTGACGGAAGGCTATTCATTGAAGCTTTTAATCCAGACGACAGATTACCTAAAGTCCTTTTGTATGCTAAAAGCGAAAGTGAATTTTATATGAAAGAAGCACCATTGAGGTTTGAATTTGTAAAAGACACTAACAACGTTTTTAAAATCGTCACTTATAACAATCGTGGTAAAGACGCTGAATGGACAAAGACACAATAAGAAAAGGCATAAAAATACAATGTGGGTTTATGTTTATGAAATACTATTTTTCCCGTTTTGGTGAATATCCTTCTTCTCAGGGATATTGTATTTAGTCAAGGACATCCTTGCTTAATTTTCCAAACACATTAGTTTCAGCAGGATAACCTAATTGCATTTTACCACCCTGCACATATACTTCCATAATTGTGTTGCCAGATCTTCTATTGTTGAATGTTTTTCTAACCTCAGTAAAATAGTGTAAGGGATTTTGATGATCAGCTGCTTTGCTACTGCCGAGATTATTTCGGTTATTTCTCCCATTGTAAAACGCAGGTCGGCAAACAACCTGTTGCTGGGTAAAATGCTATCCGTAACCGGAGCAGATTTTAATTTACATTCCTCTAATACCAACCGGCAAACAACATCCCTACCGGTAATATATTCCATAATATCCGGTGTAAATAGCGGCATAATAAATTGTATATGTTTCATTTTAACAAGTTGGAGTAATACTATTTTCATCTGTATTTGCTTTTTGATATTTACCAAACGGGATTTTTACCAACGATATAAAGTGAGTAGTTTCTTTTTTATTCATATAGGTGTCCACTCCAAATACCAATTGGTCAGCAGGCATTCGTTTCAATGTGCCAAACATCCTGTCCCATATACTCAGCACATCCCCATAATTGCAATCGGTATATGGTTGTTTATAATGATGGTGTACCTGGTGCAGGTTGGGTGTGATGAAAATAAAACCAACAAGTGTATCTATTTTTTCCGGCAGCCGGTAATTCATGTGTGCAAACAAAGTGGTAATTGCCTGTATAATTTGCCGCAGCATCAGCATCCAGAAAGCAGTACCGGTAATAAACACCCACAAAAGGGTAAATGATAACCTTACTATATTTTCTCCGGGATGTTCCCGTAAAGTAGTTGAAACATCAACCACGCTATCGCTGTGATGCACTGCGTGAAACATCCAGAGCCTTTTTACCTTGTGCATTATGATATGATACCCGTATTCGCCCAGGTCAAGTAAAACAAAAGATGCAAGAAAGAGCGATGACGAATTTGTATTCTTTGGCAACAGGTATAAAATGCCAAATTGATGCTGGACTGTCCATTCAATGGTTTTAATGAATGCCAAACCCAGCAGCAACTGGCCAGGAATACTTGTGAAAATAAACGGCGCATTTGTAAACGCATGTTTCCATTTTTTATAATTGAACAGCACACCGGCAAGATTTTCTATATTCCATGTTACTACAAACAGAACAATAAAAATCCATAGCTGCAACTGGTGCCCGTTATCTGTTATAAAATGTGTGAGTTGATTCATTGCCTGGTTTAATTGGTTTTAGAAAAAAGCATATTCTGTCCAAACATTTCAAAGTGCCAGTATCCTCTTACTTTCAGGTTTCCATCGCTGGTAAGCCATGCTTTTGCACAATACTCTTTGCCGCTGGATGGGTCGTAAATATGCCCGTCCTGCCATTCATCATCATCGGGATTATAAGTAAGCCCCCTCAACACATCAAGCCCAATCAGCTTCCTGGTACGTAAATTTTTATCCGGATTTTTGGTATCGCATCTTGCCGCCATTGGTTTTGTTTTATCATCGCTGTCATCAAACCAAACAATACTTGCTTTATATTCATTGCCGGCCTTATATACCTGTACTATCAAATTTTTGTCATCACTTGCAATCCATTTGCCAACTATATTGTCTGCACCATTACTATCTGATTTTTTAAACGATGCCATCGAAATAATGATGGCAGCAAAAGCAACGTATTTCATAACAAATAATTTATCCGGTTTAAAACACAAGGGTTACGCCAACATAAACACCATCACGTTTAGCATAAGGGTTAGTCAGGTAATTCAACCTGCGGTAATACTCAATACTCATTACATGAAAAATGTTTTCGATGCCCACGCTGGCTTCCATGAAGGGTGCTTTGCCAATGAGATTAAAATTTGAGCTCTTATTGTAGTCAATATTCGCCTGACTCATATTACCCCAATAAGAATTAAATGAAAACCGTTCCCGCCATCCAAGTTTTTTCAGCAATGGAATTTTGTCAAGCAAAGAACCTCCGAGGTAAAACCTTGTGTGCAGGCTCACATATTTATCGGATGCAAACTCGTAGGGCGACATTGTATTAAACTGGTATTTGCTGGCTACATAATATTCATTGCCCGCCGGTATGTTGAGTAACAAATAAGGAATAGTGCCAAATACTTTTCCAGCTTCAAGTTTATAATACAGCATCATTTTTGGCGGCAGCCTTAACCGCTGCTCCATGCCGATATTTATTTTGTGATATTCAAACTGTGCTTTGCCCTGTTCAAATCCAAAAGTATAATTTGCATACAGAATGGGAGAAAACGTTCCGAGTTTAATATTATCGTAATTAAGTATTGTAGTACGTTCCTTATGGGCATAACGAATACCTATTGATGCTTCTGCCACGGGCAGTCTTTTTACAAAGACACTATCATAAGGCTTATCTATTGCCGGGTTAATGGGACGGTATTTAAAATCAAATACGGGGTTCAATTCCTTATACGTTAATGAACCTTTCGCTGTAAAGTTGGGAGAAATGTATTGCTCATGTTTAAGCAATGCCTGCTTAATATACATTCTTGTAAACGGAATATTTTTCCTGAATAATGAATTGACGATATTGTCTTTATCCAGTTCATCATCCTGGTCAATAATAAAATCATAATCACTGCCATAAGAAAAAGATGTTTTCGCCCATTTGGCTTCATTCCAAACATATTTTAACCCCAGCATTCCTTTTAGTTTTTGGTCTTTTGTACCATAAGCGCCATACCCATACAGGTTTATTTTTTTACTGATGCCGGGCATTGTCCAAAAACCTGTACGAAAACGCCACCCTTCAATTGGGTTGCGGCTAACAAAAGAAGAATAAGGGCCAATGCGTACATACTTGCCAAAATCCCAATAGCCGGTGCCTGCAAAAGCTATCAGTTTTACATCCCGTTGAAAACGATTGTTCTCTTTTAAAGAGTCCACCATTTTATAAATATTTATTTCGTGGATGGTTAAAGAGTCTGGCCTGTTTTGCACCCAGAAAGATTCGGGCTTTTCCCAATTGGTGGTTTGTTCTTTTTTAACCAGCCCCAATACAACGGCTGACGGTTCACCGGTATTTAGTTTTATCTTATCAGTAACGGTTGTATTCTTAATAATAAACTTCATGCTGTTTTTATCTTCCGGCACGGGAATGCCAAGCAATGCCAAACCACTTTCAAATTTTACCTCACTGGTAAATTTGTAAGGCATGTAAACCAGCTTATCATTGGTACTGTCATATACCTGTTTATAATCCTGGCTATAGTTTATATCGTTTACAAAATTGAGGTTAGCTGTTTTGCTAAGGTGCATATTTACTGTTTCCACCGCCAGTGTTTTGGTGTTTATCCATAATATACCGCTGAATGCACGTTCATATTCATGCAATGGTGTAAACCGGATTTGCTGCAGCGTATCGCCATTGTCAGATTGCATAGTACTGCCCTCAAAAAATTTATAGTAAGAGAAGGCATTGGAATTTAGAGGGCTTACATAAGTCTGGTCAAATATGGGAAGCCAGTCGTCATAAACATTGAAGAAGAAATAGAACTTATCTAATTTGCTTAACAGGTTATCTGTTTTCAAGCCAAGATTTTTCTTGGCGATAATATTTTCCCTTTCAATATTTGGCGAAACAGAATGATAATTGTTGGCGAGACGTTCAGCAAAATAAATCGGCAGTTCTTTATCATCTTTTGCATTACTGTCAAGGTTGCTGTAGGTTTTCAGCATCAGGCTTTTTAATCCGCTGCCTTTTGCTTTTTCATAATCAATATGGTCAATATCCAGTTCATTTCTTGTGTAGCGCAGGTAACTATAGCTTCTAAAGCGGGAAGGATTATTATTGGCTTTATGATCAATTACTTTTTCCATAAAGCTTTTGCCCGGCTTTTTTGCAGCACTTATAACTACTTCCTGCATAGCGTTTGCTTTGGCTTTCATATTTACTACAATACCGGAAGTATTGCCTTTCTGCAATGCAATGGTAAAATGCTCAAAACCTACGGAAGTAATTTCCAAACTATCATACCACTCTGTTACATGCAGTCGGAAAGACCCGTCTGTTTTTGATAATGTACTGTATTGGCTTCCCTTTAAATGCACAGTGGCGTTTGCCATTGATTTATTATTGCCAGCCTCTGTAACTTTTCCAGATATAACAAATCCGTTTTGAGAAAAAGCTGTTGCATTTATCAGCACAAAGAATAGTAGTAAGAGATTTCTGGTCATAGTGTTGATTGTATTGTACAAACCGACTGGGTAATGCTGAAAACATTCTGAATTATCAGTTTCATGAAAAAGCTTTAACAGTATTTTATTTACGGATAATTCTATTGTTTTTTTTTATTGATAAAAAAATACCGGCTGCGGTTTCGCAACCGGTATTAAGAAAACCAAAGCCACCTTCACCTTTTATTTTTACTGATGCAGTGTAACTAAAGGCATTGAAACTTTCTGCCCTGCCGTTACCTGTATGTTGTTAATTAATGTGTCCCTGTAAGGCAACACAGCTTTGTAGAGAACGTTGTAGGTTGCCGGGCTTAAACCACGTATTTTAAATTCACCATCTTCTTCGGGGATAGCGTAAGCTGTGTCGGTTGCATTGTACGCCATTATTTTCGCATGGGCTGCCAGTGGTTTTACAATGCCTTCAATTCTTCCTGTGTTGCTTTCACTGTAACATTTCATTTTTGGTTCAAGACAATAAACACCATTATCCAGTTCAACTGATTTTGCCACATCAAAATCTATCCTCAATCTTATTTGCCCGCTGGCAAGCGTTTCAATAGTATTTGTTGTCACCCTTATGTATATGTATGGCTTGTTATCACAAATTGGCAGCGGGTAGCTATGGGTGCTGTCTGTCCATAACACATTATTGGCGCCAAGCGTAATTCTTATTTTAGTTATTTTACCAGCCAATGCATAACTGTTTGCAATAAGCGTATCAACCCCGTTTTTCAGCTTCAGCAAATCATACACCCTTGGTGTTATGCTCAGTGTATCCCACTTGCCATACTGGTCATGGTCATGGTGATCATTATCTCCATCGTGGTCGTTGTTATAATAATCGTCATTATGGTTATTACCAGAAGTATCAACCTTTACTTCAATATACCTGATGTCAACCAGCACTTTCAGCAGGTTGGGCACGGGGTCATCATTCAGGTACACCTGAACGCTTTGTTTTCCTGCTGGCGCAGTATTCGTTGAAGACGTTTCTTTTTTGCAGGAAAAAATTCCTGCGGCTATCATTGTACCTGTCAGCACTGCGATTAAAACACCTTTTTTAGTTTTCATATTAATTATGATTTTAGATGAGAAAATGAATTCTGCATAATAGATAACGCAGGCGCTGCAAGGGGTTGGGTTAAATATCCGTTAAACGAAAACGGCTCGGAATATTTTTTCTGTAAAACAGCCGCACTCCCCCTAGTTGTATGAGAATTCAGGATTTATTCAGACTTGACAAGTATACTTGCCAAAATTAATTTCCAAAAAAGAGGCAGAATAGCCAACCCCTTTTCTTTCATTGTATATCTATGGAGCAAACCAACTACCTATTGCCAGACGAATTTCAGCTTATATTAAAAGGCTGCCTTGCAGGCGAAAGAGCCTCGCAGGCAAAATTGTATCATTTATATGCTGACAGGATGATGAGCGTATGTATGTGGTATGCCCGTAACCGCGAAGAAGCGGAAGAAGTGCTGCAGGATGGCTTTATGAGAGTGTTTACCTACCTGCATAAATTTACCGGAGAAGGCTCGTTTGATGGCTGGATAAGAAAAATTATGGTGAATGCTGCTTTGTTTAAATACCGGAATAAATCCTCAAAGATGTATGTGGTTACAGAATATAATACCGACATACATGATAGTACAGAAGAAGCCAGTTTTGTTTCCAATTACGATGAAAGGGAGTTGATGAAATTGGTTCAGCTACTTCCACCGGCATACCGCATGGTTTTTAACCTGCATGTTTTTGAGGGGTATAACCACCGGGAAATTGCAGAAGCATTAGGTATTTCAAAGGGTACATCTAAAAGTAATCTTGCTGATGCCAGGCGGATATTACAGGCATCACTTACAGTAAAAAAAAAGGTGGCAACAATGTAAAATAATGCGCTTATGGAAAAAAATTTACACAATATAGATGAAGTTTTCAGCGATGCTCACGAGCGGTTTGTGGAGCAGGCGCCAGCTGATGGGTGGGAAAAACTACAGGCAGGGCTTGATAAAAAGGATGCAGATAAATATAAGCGCCGGTTTATAGGCTGGAAACGAGTTGCCATTTTGCTTTTCCTGCTGCTCAGCGGGTTCATTATTTATGAAACGGGTATTGTAAAAACATATCACGGAACTAATCAAAATGCAGGTACTTCAACTTCGTCCTCTTCAAATAATTCCTTTGTGAAGCCAAATTCTATCCCACTGAATAACAGTAATGATAATCTTGGAAAAAACAAGAGCCATGATGAAGAAAGAACTGAATTTGCCACAAGGATAAATCCTGATAGCCAAATGAAAAACCTTTTTTCACCGAAAAGTACCCATATTGATTCTGTCATCTATTCCCCGGATGAGAGTTTTAGTGTTATTGGAAAAAACAAGATTTATAAAAAGCAAAAAACAAAAATCAGCATCAGGTCAACTGCTCCAGCTCAGGAGGATGAACTGAATAATGTAACACCGGATGAAACGGTTGCAGACACTAAAAACACTAACTCACAGAAACAACCGGGTGAGAAAGATGAAATACTAAAAACAAAAATGCTGCGGCGGGTATTGCCTGAAAAAATAAAGCTGGCGTCAACTGAAACAAAAGCTATTACGATAACGCCAGGCATGCTGTCTAAACCTGCACTGCCTTTACTTATAGTGAATGCAGAAAAGAACCCTTCCAAACCGCAAAATAAAAAATTCAAACCTTATTGGACGGTTACGCCATTTGCTTCTAATGACTGGGGCATGTACCAGCTTGACAATGACGTGCAGGATAACACAGGAAATAATCAGAACGAAAAAGAAGCCGTAAGTAAAAGGGAACGGCATGAATCATCTTATTCGGCAGGCATAACTACTACAAGGCAGTTGTCAAAACATATCGGCATTAAAACAGGGGTTGTTTTCTCTAATACCGCAATCGCAATTTCGCCGGAGGAAATATATGCAGTTCAGCAAAACGGCCAGGTTGCGTATAAATATATTACATCCTCTGGTTACGGGCTTATTAAACCGGGTTTTGGTTTACCACCTGCCGTTGGGGACAGTTTAAGGTCAGCCGAAGCACAGCATAATTTACAGGTGGTTTCTATTCCTTTATCTGTTTCATATCGCATAGATAAAAAGAAATTTTCTGTCATTCCATCAGCAGGAGTAGCTGCAAACTTTATTACCAGCGCCAAAGTAAAAACAGAAGTATCAGATGCCCTGAATAAAGAAACAGTCAATATCACGGGTCTTGATGGAATGAAGCGGTTTTATATAAGCTTTGTTACAGATATAAATTTTCAATACAACCTAAACAATAAACTTGCATTGAATGTGCTTCCTTCTTTTAAATACGCATTAAGCCCCATAACAAAAAATAATGTAGTAAAAACGTTTCCGTACAGCTTTGGAATAGGCGCCGGTTTAACGTTTAAATTTTAAATGAGCCAACCCTTTTTTGTTAGGCTGTTGTCTTAATGATGTAAAAATTACAAATAAGGAAATACCGGTTGCAGCAAATTAAATAACAAATGATAGACAATGAGCAGTTGACTGTTTTATTGATTTTGTTCGTTGGATTTATTTGCTTAGTTGCACTTATAAGGTTATGGCCGTTAAAAAAGGAAGAGAAAAAAAACTCCGTCTTAATTTATCTGAAGTTAAAGATGCTTACAGGAGAAATTACTGAACTCAGTGAATTAGAATTGAGAAAAGACGTTGCTGTATTAACAGCATTGGGATATGAAATGGCATTGCTTACTGACTTAACCTATTTTACCGAAAACAATATCAGACCCTGTAAAAAAATGTTTTTAATCTTCACTAACACTGAACCAAATCAATATGCTGAATTAATAACAAAACAATTAATTGCGCTCAATGCAGATGTCATTTTCTATAAACCGGTAATTGTAAAACAATAGTAAGCTTGCAAAAATTATTTTTTAAAATTTAAAACAAAATACTATGACGCTTAGAACCAGGACATTTAACACGATAGCCCTGCTCTTTATTTTACTTGCGGTTGTTTTAATTTTCAGTATCCCCTTTACATCCTGTTCAAAAGAAGGAAAGAAAGATGGAAATGAAAATCATTGCCCCGTGATAGCAGCGTCAGCTGTGCCGCAGGCGGTGAAAGATTCTTTTGCTGCGCATTATCCTTCCATGACTGTGAACACCTGGTTTCAGAAAGACAGTGTTGGCTATTGCGCTTATTTCATTCAACCGGTAAACCAAAAGAAACTGGCTGAGTTTTCTGTTAGTGGTCTTTTTATTGCTGAAGAAATAGATATAGACCACGATGGAAATTTTGAAGATTCAACAGGCAATTCCAATCCCAAAGTCCCCGGGGTTTGTGAATGTGAAATACCAGAGGAAAATTAGTTTTTCTTTAGCACACTAGAACTTGAGGGTAAAGCTCCCGGTTCTTCCGGGAGCTTATTTAAAACCGTTTGCATTACACAATAAATTTTCAATGATAAAATACTTACTTGCCGGGATGATGATTCTTTCGGCCAACTTACTTTACGCACAAAAAATTACCATCAGCGGTTATGTAAAAGACGCTGCTTCAAAAGAAGCATTAATTGGCGCCTCGGTTGTAAATGCAAACACTAAAAGCGGAACCAGCACCAATCAATATGGTTTTTTCAGTTTAACAGCAAATGCAGCTGATACCATTGAATTAATCATTAGCTACCAGGGATATAAAATCAATGCCAAAAAAATTGCTGCAAAAAACGATATTCAGCTGAATGTATTACTGGAAAACAATACCGGCAGCCTGGGTGAAGTAGTTGTTAGTTCGGCAAGAAATAACAGGAATGTGCAAAAAGCTCAGATGGGTGTAATAGATGTGCCGCTAAAAGCAATAAAGAGTTTTCCTGTACTGATGGGTGAAAGAGATGTATTAAAAATTATCCAGTTGCTGCCCGGTGTGCAGGCAGGCCAGGAAGGTACGGCTGGCTTTTATGTACGGGGCGGCAACCTGGATCAAAACCTGGTGCAGCTGGATGAAGCAACTGTGTATAATCCCAATCACCTGTTTGGCCTGTTCAGCACATTCAATGTTAATTCCATAAATCATGTACAGTTGATTAAAGGCGGTTTTCCTGCGGAGTATGGGGGCAGATTAAGTTCTATTTTAAATATAACCATGAAGGAAGGAAATAAAACCAAGTATCAAACAGAAGGTGGTATTGGGTTACTAAGTACAAATCTCACTTTCCAAGGCCCTATTCAAAAAAATAAATCATCATTTATTATTTCCGCAAGGAAAAGCCATATCAATCTGTTGCTTCAACCTGCCAGCTCTAAAAGTACCAGTTATTCTTTCTACGACATCAATGCTAAAATGAATTATGAGCTTGGAAAGAAAGATCATATTTTCATGAGCTTTTTCAAAGGCAATGATAACGCCGGTTATACAGGAGCAAACAGCCTGAATTATGCAACTGATTTTGGAAATACAACCGGTACATTCAGATGGAATCATTTGTTTGGAAGCAAAATCTTTTCCAACACATCATTTATTTATAACGACTATCATTTGGGATTAGGCTCCACACAAAATAACTACTACGAAGTTTTATATACAGGGATTAAAGATATAAATGCAAAAACCGATTTTACTTTTACTCCCGGCGAAAAACACAAAATTAAAGCCGGTTTCACTTATACCTATCATACATTATATCCTTCTTCAGTATCTTCAAAAGTACCAAGAAGGGGCAACCAGATAACAATCAATAAAGACAGTATTGCCACAAGGTTTTCAAATGAACTTGCTTTTTATCTTAGCGATGATTATGATATTTCAAAAACAATCTCAGTTAACTATGGCATCCGCATTCCGTATTTTACCGGGGGCGGCGCTTCTTACGGAGGCATCGAGCCCCGCATAACAACTAAGGTGTCGCTCAATCCAACAACATCAATAAAAGCTTCATGGACATTGATGAACCAATTTTTGCATGCGGTCCCCAATAGCACTGCCTCATTGCCAACAGATACCTGGTTAAGCAGCAGCAGCCTTATAAAACCGCAAAAGAGTTCGCAGGTGGCATTGGGCTTATTTAAGAATTTCAATGACAATGCCATTGAAACAAGTGTAGAAGCGTATTATAAAACGATGGATAACCAGGTGCTTTTTAAAGAAGGCGCACAGGTGGTGCTGAACACAAATCTCGACAGTATTCTCACTTTTGGAAAAGGAAACTCTTATGGTGTTGAGTTACTGATAAGGAAAAATGTTGGAAGATTAACGGGCTGGCTCAGCTATACATGGAGCAAGACAACCCAGCAATTTGCTGAACTCAACCGGGGAGCTTCGTTTCCTGCAGCATTCGACAGACGGCATAATTTTTCACTGGCCGGCAGTTATGAATTAAGTAAACACTGGACGTTTTCAGCCGACTTTGTTTTCTATACCGGCAGGGCATTTACGTTGCCAACGGGCAGGATAACTGTGCCTGTAAATGCTTCATTGTATGATGGGGTTTATTATGACTACAGCAGCCGTAATAATGCAAGGCTTAAAAGCTACCATCGCCTCGATGTAAGCTTTTCTAATAAAAAAACAGTAAAGCTATGGGGTAAAAAATATGAACGGGAGTGGGTATTTGGCGCTTATAATTTATACAGCAGGCTTAACCCTTATTTTGTTTATCTCACTACAAATGCAGACACAAAACAACCTGAAGCACGGCAGGTTTCATTGTTGCCAATAATTCCAAGTGTCAGTTTCAACTTTAAATTCTAATTAATTGTACAATGAATAAATTTATTTACAGCATCCTGATAATAACCGCCGCCAGCTTGTTGTTTTTATCATGCGAAAAAGTAATAACCATTACACCGCCTCCGTATGTTGGTAAGGTAAGTATTCAAAGCATGCTGGAGCCGGATAGCATCCCCATTGTTTATTTTAATAAAACGGTACCGTACTTCGATTCAAAAATCAACTTTGCAGACCTGGTAATACGAAATGCCAATATTAAAATTACCAGCGGCACAACTATTGATGTGCTGCAATTAGACAGTGTTTTCGACAAAGTTTATTGCGAATATAATTATTACTACAAAGGCACAGTGCCTATTCAAATGAACAAAACCTATACTCTTACCATTTTAAATGGCTCTGATACTTACACAGCATCATGCAGTACCAATAGCCTTTCTAAATCAACTATTGACAGTACTGCTTACACCGCCAATTATAAAGATTTATATGGCGAACATGAAGGTGTGATTATCTATTTCAGAGATGTGCCTGCACAGGAAAACTATTACCGGTATGAAATGGACCGGTTTATTGATACTGCTACTAAAAAAGCGGAAGTAAAAATTGTTAGCCCATGCCTCGGCAGAGATAGTGTGCAGGTACAGGAACTGGGCCGGTCTGTTTTTAATGACGTTGGGCAGGACGGTCAGCAACTAAAAATTGTTATTGAACCCGCCTATTCACATAGCCCGGGCACAAAGGGATATATCCGTATTCAGTCAATTGACAAAAACGCTTATGACTTTTTTGATCAGTTAGATAAGCAGAAGCTTTCACAATTCAATCCATTTATTGAGCCGGTTTTTTTGAGAGACGGACAGTTTGGAAGTAAGGCTATTGGTTATTTTTCTGCAATGGTTAAAAGTAATGCTGCGGCTTTTATATACCCAGAATAGTAAGCCATTATTTATGCACCGGAAAATTATCATACTATTCAGCACACTGCTTTTCGCTGCATCATTATGTGCCCAGGTTGCAGACAGCATTGGAACCAAAAGTTCAACAGCTGCGGAAAAACCCTTTGCCTCGTTAAAAACAAGTATTGAAGAAATGAATGAAAAGGCAAAACGGATAAAATCTTTGCTAATTCCGGCAGGTATGATTACTTATGGATTTATTGCGTTGGAAAATGACGGGTTAAAAAATTTAGATAATCGTATTAAGGAAGAAATCTGGACAGAACATCCTCACAGGCAAATTACTATTGATAATTACCTGCAATATGTACCTGCAGCGGCGGTGTATGGCCTTAATGCAGCAGGTATAAAAGGGAAGAATAATTTCAGGGACAGGACAATGATTTACCTCTTATCAAATGCAGTAATGGGTATTACTGTGCAGTCTTTAAAAGCCATAACAAGGATACAAAGGCCAGATGGTTTCGGGACTAATGCTTTCCCTTCCGGCCACACCGCAACAGCATTTGTAGCGGCAGAGTTTCTGCACCAGGAATATAAAGATATATCGCCGTGGTATGGAATTGCAGGCTATGCAATGGCCACAACTACCGCATATCTTAGAATGTACAATAACAAGCATTGGTTTCGGGATTTGGCTCCGGGAGCTGGTATCGGCATAATTTCCACCAAACTGGCATATTGGATTTACCCATCTGTTAAACGAAAGTTTTTTAAAAACAAACCGATGAATACTATTGCAATGCCTTCTTATCAAAATAAAACAATTGGCTTTACACTGATTCATTCATTTGCTGTTAAATAATCAAAAGCCTTCTATCTCTTTAATGAAATATTCACCTATTTCGATTTTGATATTACTGGTTACAAATCTGCCAACTGCATATTCGCAATCACTGAATGAGGTTAAAAAGACAATTAAGTTTAAGCAGTATATATACAAGACCGATACCCTTTTTTTTGCAAAGCCGGCAATGCTCAATAATATCAGCCAAGTTCCCTCAGATATGTGGCAGATTACAAAGGCCCCGTTTAGAAAGAAGAACTTGATTGGGTTGTCTGTTGTAGCCGCAACTACTGCAGTATTTATTTCAAAAGACCAGAACATAATTAAATGGGTAAGACGAACAAGCGATGGAATAGGATTGCACCCGGAAACTGATTATAACATTGCATTGAAAGCAGGAACAACAAAAATTATAAAAATCCCCAAAAACCTAAATACCGGATTATATCAGTTAGGTGAAGGTGGAACCAGTATGATGCTTGCGGGAGGCTTATGGATTTACGGTAAAATAAAGCATGACTGGCGGGCCATTAATACAGCAAATGATTTAGCTGAAACATTTATAACAATGGGCCTTACCACGCAAATATTAAAGAGGGTTACCGGAAGGGAAAGCCCTTTTATGGCTACTGCGGCAGGAGGCCGGTGGACAGCCTTCCCTTCATTTTCGGCTTACCAGCAAAACACCAGCGCCTATGATGCATTTCCTTCGGGACACCTGGCTACTTTAATGGCAACAATAACGGTATTGTCTTCAAATTATCCTGAAAAAAAATGGATCAAACCGGTGGGATATACTTTAATGTTGTTGTCGGGATGGGCTATGATGAATACGGAAGTGCATTGGGCGGGAGACTATCCACTGGCAATTGCAGTAGGTTATTTATCAGGAAAAATAACTACATGGAGGCACAAAAAGAAAGTTAATATGCCTAAAGAAATTTTATAAAAGTTATTTTTTTCAGGATGTCTACAGATTCAATATTCAATTTTGAACTATTATTTAAAAATAAAAAATAAAATGTATGAAAAAAGTATTGATGTCTGCACTGGCGATAACCGCAATTACCTTTTCTGCCTGTGCCCAAAAATTAGATGCAGCCAAAGTTCCTGCTGCGGTTAAAGCTGCATTCGCAAAGCAATATCCGGGTATTAATGCTAAATGGGAATTAGAAGATGGCAAGTATGAAGCCGGGTTTAAGCAAAACGGTTTTGATATGTCTGTCTTGTATGAAAGCAATGGCACGATGACTGAGAGTGAAATGGATATTAAAGTAGCAGATCTGCCTGCAAATGTCCAGAGTTATGTGAAGGAACACTACAAGGGAAAAAATATCAAAGAAGGAGCAAAAATTACAAAGGCTGACGGAACAGTAAATTATGAAGCGGAAGTGGATGGTAAAGACCTGATTTTTGACGCCAGCGGAAAATTTATAAAAGAAGTTAAAGATTGATTTTTCTTGACCAGGTTTTTTCATAGACTAAGAGCAAGGGTGAATGGCAGGGGGTGTATGTTTTATACATCCCCTTTTTGTTAACTGCCAGCCCTTATTCAGTTTTTATTCAGAATTCAAAATTAGGTTTACACTCAATTTAAAAGACATGCACTATTTTAAATCAATTATTGCTTCAATCATCTTGTTGTTTTCTTCTGTTGCAAGGGTTAATGCACAGGTCATTGATTCAGCATCAGGCAATATTTCTTTGCAGGATACCACACTCAAAAAAAATATATCATGGCAATTGCCGCCATACAAAAAAGCTTTTAATCTAAAATCATATATAGTACCGGGTCTTATGGTGGCTTACGGTTTTACTGCTATAAAAAATGATGGCCTGCAGCGCCTGAATACAGAATTAAAGGATGAAATGTATGCTGAAAATCCGCACAGGAAATTCCCGTTAGATAATTACCTGCAGTTTGCGCCTGCTGCTATGGTTTATGGATTGGATGCCGCTGGTGTAAAAGCCAAACATAATTTCAGGGACCGGACAATGCTTTTTCTGATGTCGAATATTATTGTGAATGTGTCGGTTCATTCAATTAAAACGCTTTCGCATCAAATGCGGCCAGATGGATCGGGTTATACATCCTTTCCCTCCGGGCATACAGCTGAAGCATTTGCGAATGCTGAATTTTTAAGGCAGGAGTATAAAGATGTTTCTCCGTGGTATGGTGTTGCAGGTTATGCAATGGCCTTTACAACAGGGTATTTAAGAATGTATAACAATAAACACTGGCTTAGTGATGTGGTGGCTGGTGCAGGTGTGGGAATAATATCAACCAAGTTGGCATATTGGCTTTATCCCAAAATTCAGCATAAATTATTTAAGCATAAACCAATGAATACAATAGTAATACCTTCTTATCAAAATGGAAGTCTTGCAGTGGGGGTGGTGTATAGGTTTTAGATAAATGGTATTTATCCGGAGCTATTTTAATCTTCCAGTATATGATACATGGCATCGTACTGGTTAAATTGGATTAACATATAAAAAAATACAACATAATTTAGTTAACTGGTTTTAAAACGGAGAATGTTCTTTATGCAGAGTATTATTGGATAAGAATGTTCTTCTTTAAAGTATTAATTTACAATTACTGTTTAGATAAATTGTAATTATAAAAAATCTGAAATAAGAGGAATTATTTGATGGATAAATTGGTTATGAAAAAATGCTTAATATACCTGTTTGTAATTGCCGGCTTACATGGAAAAGCGCAGCAAAAAAGCCTTGACTATTTTTTGAGCCAGGGTTTGCAAAACAGCCCTTTATTAAAGGATTACCAGTTTCAGGTGCAGGGTAATAAGATTGACAGCCAGAGATTAAAGGCGAGTTTTGGGCCACAAGTAACAGGTAATACTACGGGTTCCTATTCGCCGGTAGTAAAAGGATGGGGATATGATGGAGCAATTACAAACCTGCATACTTATAATGCACTCATTGGTGTTTCAAGAGTAATAGTTGGTAAAGACAATTTGAATAATCAATACCTCTCTTTTCAGCTACAGAACCTTGGTTTGCAAAACCAGGGTAAAATATCGGAGCAGGATCTAAAACGAAGTATTACCCAGCAATACATTACCGCTTATGGTGATTTGCTTCAAATTAACTTCAACGAAGAAATAATTACCCTGCTTAAAAACGAAGAGGCAATCTTGAAAAAACTGACAGAAAAAGGGGTATATAAGCAAACTGATTTTTTATCTTTTCTGGTAAATATACAGCAACAGGAATTGCTTATAAAGCAACTCCATATTCAGTACCAAAATGACTATGCCACACTTAATTATATTACAGGCGTAAGAGATACAGCATTTACACAGCTTGAAATACCACTGGTATCACCTGAAGAATTACCGGCATTGAATGAAACAGTTTTTTATAACCAGTTTGTAATTGACAGTTTTAAAATTAAAAACAATGATAAACAAATTGATTACAACTATAAGCCAAGGGTAAGTCTTTTTGCTGATGGTGGCTACAATTCTTCTTTTGCCATCACTCCTTATAAAAACTTTGGATTAAGTGCCGGGGTAGCGCTTACTGTACCTATATATGATGGCAAACAACGCAGGATGCAGCATCAAAAAAATGCCATTGCGGAGCAAAACCGTAAAAACTATCTGGAGTTCTACAGTACACAATACAGCCAGCAAATTGCCCAGCTAAGCCAACAGTTGTTGCTTACCCAACAAATAATTGAAGAGACCGCTACACAGGTAAAATATGCTGAAGGACTGATTACTGCTCAGCGGCAGCAATTAGTTACCGGCGACGTAAGAATTGCGGATTATATTATCGCCATCGGTAACTACCTGAATGCAAAAAACAGCATTACACTTAATACCATTAATAAATTGCAAATTATTAACCAGATTAACTACTGGAACAGAAAGCTGTAAACTACTATGATAAAATTATTCAATTATTTTTTAGTTTTTGTTGTACTGACGTTTTTGGTTGGTTGCGGTGCTGATTCAGCAGCTACATCGGAGCCAAATCCCGATGCAGGCATACCTGTAACTGTAACCAACATTTCTGTTGGCCCGCTTACTGAAAGCATCGAATTGAACGCTACTTCTGCCTTTCAATTAAAAACATTTATCAAGGCCAATGCTACCGGATATTTGCAATTAGTAAATGCACAGTTGGGCAGTTATATCAATACAGGCCAGCAGGTTTTCGTAATTAAAACAAAAGAAGCTGAAGCCTTGGGCAATACTGTTAATGTGCTGGACTCCTCATTTCGGTTTTCAGGTATGGTGCCTATTAAATCCCCGGGCAGCGGTTACGTTACTACACTTAATTACAGAGCCGGTGATTATGTTCAGGATGGTGAACAACTGGCAGTTATTAGTGACAGGAATAGTTTTGTTTTTTTGCTTGACCTGCCCTATGAGCTAAAACCTTTTTTAGCCGGCAATAAAAATGTGATTATAAAATTACCTGATGGCACACAGCTTAATGGTTATATCGCCTCATTAATGCCCACAGTTGATGCTGTTTCGCAAACGCAGGGTATTGTAATAAAAATTAACAGCAATCAACAAATACCCGAAGGGTTAATAGCAAAAGTAACACTGATTAAAAAGTCAAAATCAACCGCTGTGTCACTGCCAAAAGAAGCAGTGCTGACAGATGAAGTACAGGGAGAGTTTTGGGTGATGAAATTAATTGACAGCGTTACGGCAGTAAAAGTACCAGTAAAAAAAGGCCTGGAAAATAAGAGCAATGTTGAAATTCTATCACCTGCTTTTTCAATAAATGATAAGATTCTGCTTACAGGAAATTATGGATTAACAGATACAGCAAAAGTGGCAGTAATTCAACAATAACAAAATGAAAAACTTCTTTGTATCACATAAAAACCCAGTTACTGTTGTACTAACCATTATTATTTTAGGTGGCCTTTTTGCGTATAGCAAACTACAGACAGCCCTTTTTCCAGAAATAACTTTTCCCAAAATAAAAATCATTGCAGATGCAGGCCAGCAGCCAGTAAATAAAATGACTATTACTGTAACCCGTGAACTGGAAAATGCGGTAAAGCAGGTTCCCGATTTAAAAATGCTGAGGAGCACAACCAGCCGTGGCAGTTGCGAAATAAGTGCCTATATGGACTGGAATGCCAATATTGATGTGAGCCAGCAGCGTATTGAGTCTAAGATTAGCCAGATAAGAAATTTGTTGCCGCCCGATGTGCAAATTACAGTGGAAAGAATGAATCCTTCCATATTACCTGTTATGGGTTATACACTGGAAGCGCCTGGCATGACACCGATTGAAGAAAGACTGCTGGCAATGTACACCATCAAACCTTTCTTATCGCAGGTGGAAGGTGTGAGTGAAATAAGGGTAATTGGTGGTAAAACAAAAGAATACTGGCTTACACTCAATACTGGCAAAATGAGTTCTCTCGGTATAACGCCAGATGCTATTACAGTAGCGCTAAATGCTACCAACTTCATTAAGTCAAACGGATATTTATCAGATTACCGCCAAATGTATCTGACAGTTACTGATGCTGTGGTAGATACCAAAACAGAACTGGAAAACCTGGTTATCAGTAATAATGGCAAACGCATTGTTACATTACAGGATATTGCAGCCATAGATATACAGGAAGCAAAAGAATATGTAAAAATAAATGCCAATGGCCACTCAGCTATTTTATTGGCTGTGATAAAGCAACCCAATGCCAACCTGGTTGATTTGTCGGATAAAATGCATAAGAAAGTAGAAGAACTCCGTAAGGTATTGCCAAAAGGGGTTACTATACAACCTTTTTATGTGCAAGCTGATTTTGTAAAAGAAAGTATTAAAAGCGTTACTGATAGTTTATGGATTGGCTTAGCCCTTGCAATAATTGTTGCAATTATTTTTTTACGCTCTTTGAAAGCAAGTATGGTTATTTTAATTACCATACCACTTACACTTTTGCTTACATTAATTGTGCTGTATGCTACGGGGCAAACGTTTAATATAATGACACTTGGTGCTATTGCTGCGGCCATCGGGTTAATTATAGATGATGCAATTGTGGTAGTAGAACAAATACACCGCACTCACGAAGAACATCCTGAAGAGCCTACCACCAGCCTTTTACAAAAAGCCATTAAATACCTGTTGCCTGCAATGGTGGGTTCATCGCTCAGTACCATTGTAATATTCGTTCCCTTTGTTTTAATGACTGGTGTAGCTGGCGCTTATTTTAAAGTAATGACAGATACCATGATTATTACACTGGTATGTTCATTTTTTGTAAGCTGGATTGGGTTGCCGGTTGTGTATTTACTGCTTAGCAGAACTAAACCAAAACCGCTGAATGCGAAGCAACGTTTAAAGCGATTGAAAGAGTATAAACAACCTGCACATTCTGTTCACAACCAAAAATGGGTAGGCTTTTTCATCACACGGTCCTACATCAGTGTATTGTTTATGCTATTACTTGCAGCAAGTATTTATTATGTGCTGCCAAAACTGCAAACAGGATTTTTACCTGAGATGGATGAAGGAAGCATTGTACTGGATTACAGTTCTCCCCCGGGAACTTCATTGGAAGAAACTGACCGGATGTTAAAAGAAGCGGAAAAAATAATTACTAAAATTCCAGAAGTAGAAACTTACTCAAGGCGTACGGGAACACAGATGGGTTTTTTTATTACAGAACCAAACCGGGGCGATTATCTTATCCAGCTAAAGAAAAAAAGAAAAAGAAATTCAAACGAGGTAATTGATGAAATACGGGCTAAAATAGAAGCCACACAGCCAGCATTACGGATAGACTTTGGACAAGTAATTGGAGACATGCTGGGGGATTTAATGACATCGGTACAACCTATTGAAATAAAAATATTTGGCAACGACCAGAAAAAATTACAGGAGTTATCAAAGCAGGTTAGTGAAGTTGTTACCAATGTTAAGGGTACTGCTGATGTATTTGACGGTATCGTTATAGCTGGCCCTTCTATTTCTATTGAGCCGGATGCTGTAACCTTGGCGCAATATGGCATAACACCTGCAAGCCTTCAGTACCAGTTGCAAACTGCATTGGAAGGAAACATTGTGGGTACTGTATTTGACAAACAACAACTTTCTTCGTTGAGAGTAGTTTATCCCGGTAACAGAAACCTGAGTGTGGAGGATATAAAGCGAATGCAAATATTTTTACCAAACGGTAAGCTTAAGCCTATTACAGACCTGGCACATATCAGATTAAACCCTGGAGATGCGGAAATTGAACGGGAAGATTTACAATCAATGGGAGTGGTAACGGGCAGGCTTGACAACAGGGACCTGGGTAGTGTGATGAAAGATATTCAAAAAGAAGTGGTAGCAAAAGTTGTGTTACCCAAAGGCTATCATATTGTGTATGGTGGCGCTTATGCCGACCAACAAAAGTCATTCAGCGAATTGCTGATGATCTTAATCACCAGCAGCCTGCTGGTATTTTGTGTTATCCTTTTTCTGTTCCGTGACTTTAAAGTCGCCTTTATGATTTTGCTGATTGCAGTGTTAGGCATAAGCGGCAGCTATATGGGTTTGTACCTTACTAACACACCGTTAAATGTTGGCAGCTATACCGGCCTTATTATGATTGTGGGTATCATTGGTGAAAATGCGATCTTCACATTTCTGCAGTTCAGGGATTCTTTATTACAAACAAAAAATGTTGACAAGGCCATAATCTATTCCATCTCTACAAGGTTACGGCCAAAATTAATGACAGCACTCGGAGCAATCATAGCCCTTATGCCTATTGCATTGGGGATTGGTACTGGTGCACAATTGCACCAGCCGCTGGCAATAGCTGTAATAGGCGGTTTTATAGTTGCGCTGCCATTGTTACTGATTGTGTTGCCCAGCATGATGCATGTTGGCTATAAAAACAAAAAAAATGTCCCGGATGAAGCAACTGGACTTTAATTGAAAAACTAAACATTCATATTTATGTGGTGGTTTTATGCTTTACTATCGGCTTTGTTTGCAGCCCTAACAGCCATCTTCGCTAAAGTTGGTATTGCAGGGGTCAACTCAAACTTGGCAACAGCCATCCGCACTGTAATTATTTTAATAGTGGCCTGGGGTATTGTATTGGCAAGAGACGAAACGAATGGAATAACTGCATTGTCAAAACAAAACATCGTCTTCCTGATTATCTCGGGCATTGCCACCGGCCTGTCATGGATATTTTATTTTAAAGCTTTGCAGATTGGTAAAGTATCGCAAGTAGCACCGGTTGATAAACTAAGTGTGGCGCTTACAATAGTTTTGTCTGTTATTTTTTTGGGTGAAGCGTTAACAATAAAAACTGCTATTGGCGCATTATTGATTATTACAGGAACAGTTGTATTAATTGTATAGGTATTACTACAGTGCATTTTCATAATTCTTTAAGCAAACTAAAGTAGATCAAACAGAGCCAAATTAGGGGTTTCTTCTGATGCTATATTCAAAACTCAGTATAAATCAACTTGCCAGGTAACAATTTTATAGGCCAAATAATTTCTCTTTTTACCGGCTATTAAACCTTTGTGCATCTTCCGTTGCGACGCTCCGTTCAGCTTTCTGTTCTTCTATCATCAAAGACCCGGCGCAATCCTTTCACCGTTTATTCTATCGTTACTTCTTCGTCATAACGAAACGGCGAAACCATTGCACCGGATAAGGGTATTGGGAATTGAGATTGGCTATTTGCAAGATTAAAAAACTATCCTGCCAAACACAATTCCAGAAACTGCAAAGCAGATGTTATAAAGCTGAAATTGTACTACTGCTCATTCAACTAACCCTGCCGCAAAATTATTGTCCTGCTCTGTGCGAAACAAGGTCTTCGTCCCACATTATAAAGAGCCGTCAATCGCCTCCGGTTTTCAAAAAAATCTCCACCAGATACTTCAAAGCTACTCCACACGGGGTAGTATTTTATTTGAAAAACCTTGTTTCTCCGCCGCAGTCCTAATGGCTGGTCGCTAAGGGTAAATGAATGAAGCGAAGCTGAATTTATTTAAGAAACATTTTTTAAAACACTAAAATTTCATGTTATGGAAATCATCGGCAGAATTACGGCAGATGCGACAGTAAACGAAACAAAAGCAGGGAAAAAAGTAGTGAACTTTTCTATTGCTATTAATGACACTTACAAAACAAAAGAGAGCAAAGAAGTACAGAAGATTGTAACCTATGTAAACTGTGCTTACTGGATTAATGCAGGCATTGCCCCGTATTTAACCAAAGGCAGTTTGGTGGAGTGTGCTGGCAGGATTGGCGTAAATGCTTACACCAGTAAAGACGGTGAGGTAAAAGCCAGCCTTACGTTTCATGTAAACAGCATTAAACTGCATGGCAAACCAAATGGCGGCAGCAATACACCTGCACCTGTTGTTCCAATGACAACAGCACCGGCAGCACTGGTAGAAGTTGCAGACGACTTACCGTTTTAGTTTTTATGGCATCCCGTCACAACGGCGGGATGCTTTCATTTTTTTAACAAACAAAAATTTACAACTATGGCACACAATATTAATTTCAATGAGCAAACAAATAAACACAGTTTCTTTTCAGTAAAAGAGAAAGCATGGCATGGTTTGGGGCAGATAGTGCAGGACTATCCCAACAGCAGAGAAGCATTGCTATTTGCAGGGCTTGATTTTGAAGTATTGAAAAGACCCAATACACATAAATTGGATGATGGTACAGAAGTAGTTTCCAAAAGTTCATTCTACACTTACCGCCCTGATGCCGGAGCAATTTTAGGCGACCGTTTGGGCAAAGATTATGAAGTGGTACAAAATGCAGATGCTTTCAGTTTCTTTGACGCAATTGTTGAAGGCGATGGCATACAATACGAAACGGCAGGGGCATTGGGTAAAGGCGAAAAGATTTTCATTACCGCCAAACTTCCAGGCTATATTAAAGTAGGCGATGATGATATGATTGAAAAGTATTTATTTCTTACAACTTCGCATGATGGCTTTGGCAGCATTATGGCAACATTTACACCTGTGAGAATTGTTTGCAACAATACGCTGAATGCCGCTTTGAGAAACTGTACAAACGCAATAAAAATTCGCCACACTGCTAATGTAAAAGAACGTTTGGAACAGGCACATAAAGTGATGGGAATATCCAACCAGCTTTCTCTACAGTTAGAAGGCATTTTTAACCAATGGGCAAAAGTTCGCATTACAGATAAGGAAGTTCAGAAATTAATACAACTTGCAATGGTTCCGAACAAAGAAGTATTGCAGAACATTCAGAAAGGCGAACTGGATGAATTAAGCACCTGCTTTAAAAATATGTGTGATGATGTGTATGAATATCAAATGAGCAGCCCCTCACAGTTTTTAGAAACAACAAAAGGCACAGTGTTTGGCGCATATAACGCAATTACAGGTTACTTTCAAAACGTAAGGAATTACAAAGATGATGAAGCCAAAATGAAATCATTGTTATATGGCGGCACAGCACAGTTAAGAACACAAAAGGCTTTTCAGTTGTGTGAGAGTTTTGCAAAGCATGGCTTAGGGGAATTTATTATCAATTAAAGTTTTGGGGCATTGCAAAATGCCCCTTTTTTTCTTCGGAAAGCTGCCCCGCAACATGGTGACAGAGTTGGCAAAATGGCGGGGCAGCTTGGGGATTGTTGCAAAATAAAAATGTATATTTTTTATGAAGAGAAGTAATCTTCATAGCAAGTTCTGATAAATATTTTTTCTGTAGGAGTATAATCGCCTCTTTCGCCTTCATTAATTGAAAATAATCCAGCATTAATAAATGGTTCGTATCTCTCCGTTAATATTTCAATTAAATCTTCCGTAGTATTTCCTAAATCATCCATGAAATTGGATACTTTAAGTATTGATTGAGAAGAACCATAAAGTGATGGAAAGCGATGGAATTTGTTTTCCCCCATGCCACCGGTTATTTCCAAAATCAAATCACCAATATTGAAACAGTACCGCAATAGAATTGTCTCATCACCTGTCTCAATAATGTCAGTAATGAGGTCATGTATATCTTGTGAATTGTGATTTGCTGGCAAATATTGCTGGCTCCCGATAATATAAGGGATACTAAATCCGTCCCGCCCTTCTTCCCGCCACTTTCTTAATAATTTTTGCCAAAATTTTTCATTCATAAGTCAAATGTTTTTTCTTCATTAATTCCTCCCACAAATATCGCCTTTTGGCTGCTGTAGCGGCCATGAAATTCCGGCATAAAGAAAACTGTTCCATTAAAGTTTGAGATACTATTTATTCCGTTGCTTCATGGCTTTTATTGCCAAAAGGCGGGGCATGTTCTGTAATTAATTTTTAAACGTTAAAAAAATGAGTTATGGAACAGTTAGCATTGAATTTGCCAGAATGGACAAGAGTAGCTGAAGTAGAATTAGTTTACAAAACAAAAGTAAAAGCTTCTGAACGGCCAAAGATTACATCTTCAAGAGACAGTTACAATTTATTGCTGCAATGTTGGGATATGGATAAGATAGAATTGCAGGAGCAATTTAAAGTGATGCTTTTAAATAGGTCAAACAAAGTGCTGGGTATTTTTGAAGTTTCATCAGGCGGTATTACGGGCACAGTGGCAGACCCTAAACTGATTTTTATGGCTGCATTAAAAGCAAGTGCCTGTGGAATTATAATCAGTCATAATCACCCAAGCGGCAACTTAAAACCAAGCCGGCCAGATGAAGAACTGACAAGAAAAATTAAAGAAGCTGGAAGGCTTTTAGACATCCAGGTGTTAGACCATGTAATTGTTACCAGCGAAGCCTATTACAGCTTTGCAGATGAGGGGCTTTTATAACCCCTTATAAATCATTATATTTCATTTCTTTAGCTTATATTTCTTATTTTAGAGGTATGACCTTTGAGGAAATACTTTTACATTTTAGAACGGCAAAACCCTTACAACTAATAAGGGCTAAAAATGCCCCATTTATTATTTCCTTTTTTTACAAGGTTTTTTCTGATGCCAATGTTACCACTATCTCCAACAGTGAATTAAGGAGTAAGCTGGAGGGCTACATGGAAGAGTTATCCTATGAAGAAAAGGATGATGAACTGGAGGCAGAAACGCTGTTTGATGATTACTCAACAAAAGCAGCTCAGTATATTGAAAAATGGAGTAATACAGGTTTTCTTACTAAATACCCTAATGACGATGGTGAAGACCTTCATGAATTAACTTTTGATACAAAGAAGGTGTTAAACTGGCTGGCTGATTTAGGTAAAAGGGACCATGTAGGTACTAACAGCAAATTCAGGGATATTTTCTTCAAGCTGCAGAAAATGATAGAGCAGACAAATGAAAACGTAGAAGCAAGGATTGAAGAACTGAATAAAAAGAAATGGGAGATTGAAAATGAAATCAACCTGCTGAAAAATGGCAAAAAGCCAACCATGTTTGATGAAACTGAAATCAAAGAACAGTTCTATGATTTGAATAAAATGTCAAGGGAGCTTTTGTCAGACTTTAGTGAGGTGGAGCAAAACTTTGAACAGATAAGAAAAGATATTCAGCGAAAATATACCGAGAAAGATGTAGCTAAAGGAACGTTGCTTGTTTTTGCATTAGATGCATTGGATGAAATTGACCAGAAACCACAGGGCAAAAGCTTTAAGGCTTTTTGGGAGTTTTTAATGGACGAGAAAAGACAGCAGGAATTTACACAGCTTACGGACAGGCTTTATCAAATTTTGAATGAACACAACATTGACTACAATAACGACCGATTTTTAAAACATTTGAAACGCTACCTGCATGTATCAGGCAGGAAAGTGATTGACTCTAACAGAAAATTGAGCGAAAAGATAAGCCGAGTGCTTTCTGAAAAAAATATGCTGGAACGAAGAAGGGCAATGGAACTGATAGGCGAAATACGGCAAATGGCATACAGCCTTATTGATGCCAGAATTAAAGAAGATGATTTTATAAGTATAGAAGACGAACCTTATATCAATCTTTTTGACAGATGGGAACCTGGCGATGAAAAAGATACCATCGCTAATATTTTATTTCCTGATGGAAGTATAGAAGACGAAACCGGCGACTTTAAACTTCTTTTTGACCAGTTTACCATTGATAAAAAGAAATTGCAGCAACGTATTGATACGATGCTTGAGGCAAAAGGACAAGTAACGCTAAAAGAAATTGTAGATGAATATGGTTTAGAAAATGGGTTGAGTGAGATAGTAGGATATTTTTCTATTGGTGCATCCGGATCTCACCAAATAATAGAGGGAACTCAGGAATCAATCATAATTGAGAACAGGGTTGTAAAAGTCCCATTGGTAATTTATATTAAGTCTTAAACAGGGTTTATGGAAATAAAAATTGCAAGGGCTCCGTTTGCTGCTGTAATAATTAAGTTATTGCAGGGTCCCGTATATGCAGACGATAAAAATGCCTGGCGAGAATTGATGCAATGGCAATCAGCCGTGCAGGAATATTTTGGAAAAATCGGAATAGAGTTAGTAATTAATGAACAAGACGGCTTTGCAAGAGTGCTGCAGCCCGAAGCCGATGAACATGACGACAATCCTTTGCCCCGTTTGATGAAAAGACAAACATTGAATTACGAGGCAACCTTGCTGGCTGTCATCCTCCGGGAGGGGCTTGAGGAGTTTGATATAAAAAGCGACGGTAATAAATTTTACTTAACACAGAAAGAAATAAAAGAACGTATAGAATTGTTTTATAAAGAACAGCCAAATAAAAGCAAACTCTGGAAAGATTTATCAAAACCCATATCAAGTTTGTTAACCATTGGAATTTTGAAATTAAACCGGGAAGATGCGACCAATAAGGATAATAATAAGTATGAGGTAAAGCGGATAATAAAAGCATTTATCAGTAATGAAAAGCTGGAAGAAATAAAAAATAAGTTAAGCAATTATGTCAACCCTGTTCAGCAACAATAATACAGATAATGGTTACCGGTTACGATATCTTGAAGTGTTTAACTGGGGCACTTTTAATGGCAAACCATACAGGCTGCAGCCAGATGGCCGCACCTCCCTGCTTACAGGTGCTAACGGAAGCGGAAAAACTACTTTGATTGATGCCTTATTAACAATCTTAGTTCCTACCAATAAACGGTTTTACAATCAATCATCAGGTGCAGAGTCAAAAAAGGAAAGAGATGAAAATTCTTACTTCTGGGGCCATTATGGCAAAATATTTTCAGAACTGGAAGAAAAATCCAAGACGGAACAGTTGAGAACAAAAGCAGAAAATCCTTACTCTGTTTTACTTGCTTGTTTTCAAAATTCAGGGACACAACATACTATTACATTGGCGCAGGTTCGGTGGTATGCAAATAATGGTTTACAAAAAGTATTTATTGTTTCTCCTTACCCCCTTAATGTGGATGAACATTTTGGGAAAGACCATTTTGACCATAGAGGGGATTGGAAAAAGAAACTGATGAAGCAGTATGCTAAAACTGAAATCTATAACAGCTTTAAAGAATATGCTGCAAGGTTCAGTGAATTATTCGGATTAAGAGATAAAGCCCTTTCGCTTTTTAGCCAAACTGTAGGTATTAAAGTATTGGGAGATTTAACCAATTTTATCCGTCAGGAAATGCTGGAAGAAGCAGATGCAGAAGAACAATTTAAAAGCCTTTATGACCATTACAGCGATTTGCTTATTAGCCATAAAGCAATACAAAAAGATGAAAAGCAGCTTGAATTGCTGCAACCCGTAATGACGAGTAAAAATAAGCTGGATGAACTACGTAACACCAAACAACAGCTTGATTTTGTTGAGGAGCAAATGCCATTTTTTCTTTCAAAAATTGAGTATGGATTGTTAGATAAAAATGTAGAAAGGTTAGATATTGAAATGGAAACAACAAAAAAGGATAAAGAGCTGCAGGTAAAATTGGTTGACCGGCTGGAAAAAGACAAAGAGCAACTGATAACTCAACGGGCAGCGTTGAATATAGACAGCCAGATTTTATTGCTGAATAAAGATATTGACAGTGAAACTGAAAAAAGGGTAGTAAAAAAAACTACTGCAGACGATTACAGTAAACTGTGTACTGGCTTAAATCTTGATAGCGATGCAGATGAAACTGTATTCAGGAACAACCTTGCAAAGATATATCAACTTAATAATTCGATTCCTGTTGAAGCGGAAAAATTAACAGAGAAAAGGTATGGGTTAAAAATTGAGCAGTATGCAACTGAAAAGCGAAGAAATAATTTGCAGCAGCAAATTACTTCTTACTTATCAAGAACCAACCGCATACCAGATGAGCTAATTAATGCCCGGAAAAGATTGATTGATATTCTTGAAACTACGGAGGACGAAATACCGTTTGTGGGGGAATTGATAAAAGTAAAATCAACTGAGCGGTTGTGGGAAGATGCCATTGAAAAACTGCTTCATAACTTTTCCATGCAATTGTTAGTGCCGGAAAAATTCAGTAAAGCAGCCAACCAGTTTATTTATAACAATGACATGCAGGCTAAACTGGTGTATCATAAAATAGACCGCAGACCGTCTAACAGCCTTCGCTGGACGGCTGATGATGATGCAATGGTGAATAAACTTGAGTTTAAAGAATCCATTCATAAAAACTGGCTTGAAGCAACATTACTTGACAGGTATAATTATTATTGCACTGATGACCTTGAAGTGTTTTATGGTTCACAAAAAGCCATTACATCAAATGGTTTGATGCGTAATGTGAACCGCCATGAAAAAGACGACCGCCCCGGCAGATGGAATAAAGGAAAGTACCGGCTCGGGTGGGATAACAAAGCAGTAGTACAATATCTTCAGCAGCAGAAATATGATGAGGAAAAACAGTACGCAAAACTTGCCGAAGAAATCAAAAACATTACACCGCTTATTGCAACCATAAAATTAAAAGAACAAACTGTTGCAAAATTGATTGCAATAAAATCTTATGACGATATTAACTGGCAGCTACATGCTGAGCGGATTAATAATTTGAACAAGCAAATAGCCGATTTGAAAAAGTCATCAGATAAGTATGAATTGATAGTAACTCAGCTAAAGGAAATAGAAAACCAGTTAGAACCGGAAAAAGAAAAAAAAGAAAAATTGGGTATTAAACTAAGCAAGCTGGAAGATGAGTACAATGCTAAAAACCTGAAGAAACTAGACATTAGCTTTGAAGAACTGAATGAGGCAGGTGAAAAAGCAATTAAGCAGTTTCTTGCTGAAATTGAAATTTCTGTTGATGCTATTCAAACACTTCAGCAATTTGAAGATACCTATAAAAAAGCAGGAATAAGTTTAACTGCAAAGCAAAAATCGGCCGGAAATGCTGTTGTTACTTTAGAAAAAGACACTATTGTTTTAATTGCAGCCTTTGTTCATCCAGGTGAAAAAATAACAACTGAATTCCCCAACTGGAGTGGTGATGTAATGAATATAAGGGCTGACCTGACCGGACTTGGCGACCTTGAAGATTTGCATAAAACAATACAAACACAAAGGTTAGTTGAACACAAACGCAGGTTCAGGGATTATATGGACAAAAGTATGCTGGACGCATTAACCAGTTACAGGGCATGGCTGAATAATGAATTGAGTAAGATTGAAGATATGATTGAGGAACTAAATGTGCCGCTGAAGAAGATAACCTTTAACTCAAATCCTGATACTTATTTACAGTTGGAATGCAGAAGTTTGAGGGGAGAAAACGAAATAAATATCTTTAGAAATCAGTTAAATGCTGCTATACCAGGTGCCTTGGATTTTGCGGTACAAAAAGATGATAGCTACAGGGAGCAGGTATTTTATAAAATAAAAGAACTTATTACTGAACTGCACAAAGAAGAAAACTGGCGAAAGAAAGTTACAGATGTAAGAAACTGGCTTTTATTCAGCGCCAGAGAACATTCTGTAGTTGACAATAAACCCGGCCAGTATCATGATAATACCGCCAGTTATTCTGGTGGACAAAAAGCACAATTTACCTACGCAATTTTGGGTGCGGCCATTGCTCATCAGTTCGGAATATTTCAGCAAGGAAAACAACACAAAAGCCTTCGATTTATTACGGTTGATGAAGCGTTTAGTAAACTTGACCCGGAGAAAAGCCAGTTCCTGATGAAGTTTTGCGACCAATTAAGCTTACAGATATTGGTGGTAACCCCGCTTGATAAAATCAATATTGCAGAACCTTATATTAATGCTGTGCATTTTGTTGAGATTAAAAACAAGAAAAGTTCTGTTCTGTATAATCTGACTATGGAACAGTATTATGAAAAGAAAGAGAGCTTTAAACAATTAGCAGAAACAAGGGAATGATAACACCAAAAGAACTTCTTGATAAATCAGAAAAGCTTTTTAAGAAAGTTGCAACGGCAGCATTAAAACAGGAGAATATTTTCCCACTGTTGATTCCTGCAAATAAACAATTAGCTGGTACTAACTACAGCGAATTGAAAACAGCCATTGTTCCTTTATATCAGCAAAGCAAACAAGTTAAGGGCAATGGTTATTCAATTGAGTGGAAAGAAAAAACAATTGAAGGAACAAAGCAAAAAATTCCTTCCAAAATATACTTTGAAACGCTTGACGATTATCTTTCTTACACAAGAAAGCAAATTGAGTATTCGACTTTATTGGAGTCTTTCCAGGCATTAATTACAGTATTTCCGCAATTAAGGGAGTGGGCTATAGATAATATTTCTTTCGTACAGCTACAGGCAGAAAATATACCTGGGTTAATTAGAGTTTGTACATACTTCAAGGAAAATAAACCACCACATAATCTGTATTTGAGGGAACTGCCCATCAGCGTTCATTCAAAATTTATTGAAGACAATTACGCAGCTTTACGAAAGCTGCTTGATAAACTGTTGCCGCCAGAATGGATTGACAATAGTGAAACGGTTTTTACTAACCGATACTATATTAAAAGACCAAATGTTTTTGCACAAATCAGAATTTTAGATGAAAGTTTAAAGCCAGCAGTTGGTTTTAATGAAGTAGCACTTTCAATTGATGACTCCGCATTGCTAACCTGGCAGCCAAAAACAGTTTTTCTCATTGAAAATAAAGCTTGTTTTCTTTCATTTCCAAAAGTAAAAAATGCTATCGCAATCTTTGGAGAAGGCTTTAAAAGCAGGGTTACAAAACACATTACATGGCTTTCAACTGCAGAGCTCTATTGCTGGTTTGATATGGATGCAGCAGGCTTTGAAATGCTGAACATTATCCGCCAGTATTATCCAACTGCAAAAAGCTTGTTGATGGACAAAAATGTGTATGAAACATTTAGCCAGTTTAGCGAACATTCTGTTTACAGAAAAATAAAACTTAATAATCTTTTAGAATCTGAGGTAAATATGTATGAATATCTTCAATCAAATAATATCAGGCTGGAGCAAGAAAGAATAACACAAGAGTATATACAATCTGAACTATTGAAAATGCAGTTGCTTTAAATGCCTGAAATATTTAAACATATCATACAGGAACTTCAGCTAATTGAGAGCCTTGCAAAGACAAGGAAAGTAAGGATAGCTTTTGACAAAAAAACGAAGGAGAAAACCGGCTATTTAAAGAAGCTTAAACCCAAAGGCTTTGTTCTGGAAGTTTCATCATTTGATTATTTGCATTTAGATACTGGAGACCATGTAAAGCCAGCAGTTTCAGGAAAAAACATAAAGTTTAAAGTTACTGATGCTTTTATATCCAATAAAGGTGCTTCATTTACACCAACCAACCGCAATCATGACATCAAGATTAAAATACATGATTTTAAAAGTAAGAGCAGCCGTTTCAAAGCAGCGTATTATTTCAGAAAGGTTATACCAATAAAAACATCATTCCATTTTCATAGTATTATATCCGACCAATCATACGAACATGATGGCGGTGTAAGCACAAGAGGGCTTGTGCAGCTAGAAGTTTGCTTAAAAAGCTTCCATGTATTTGAAGTAGAACATAACAAGAAAATATACCTTGTTATGGATTGCCTGGACAAACTTACTATTGACGATTTTTCAGAAATAACCTGGTCTGTTTCTGTTGCACTTGGCTATCTTACAGGGCATCTGTTGCAGGATGAAGAATATACTTTTTATTACCTAACCAAACAGCACAGAAGGCTGGTTAATTATGAATATTCACAGAGCAGGGATAGTATTAAATCATTTTATACCCCTGTAAATGCAAACCCATACGCATGGGTAAAAAGAAATAAAACTGCCAACTTTTACTATGGCAAGATTACAGAAGTAACGCCGGTTCAACTTTCAACACTTTGTAATCTGATTCATAAGGAAGATGATATTAGGGCAATAGTACTGCTTATTACGGAAAGTATAAGCCGCTCTTTGTTATTAATGCCAGCAGGTTTATCAGTAGCACTTGAAGGTTTATCGGAGTTTTTTTGGTCGAAAAACATGAAAACCATAAAGCCAATAAAAGACGCAGGCTTGGCATCTTCATTTAAAAAAGAACTTACTACAATCCTTGAGAAATATAAAGAAATGGAAGGCTTTAGTGGTTATGAAATTATGCTTTCAAAAATTACAAATATCAATTCGCCTACAAACAGGGAAAAGCTTAAAAGCCCTTTTACGGTTTTGAATATTTTATTAACCCCTGTTGATGAAGAAGTAATTGAATATCGAAACGACTTTCTGCATGGGAATATTAATTTAAACGTAAGGAAAGGAAAGAAAAAATATGCGATGGATAGCTTTGAGATTTCTATGCGGCTCTTAACGCTTTTAAATATGATTCTTATGAAAATGTCCGGGTATAAAGGCTATATTATTAATCATGCCAAAACCCAAGAACGGGGCTTAAAAAAGATAATAAACGAAGAGTATTACCGGGAGATTTAGTTTTTATAACTGCTCCTCAAAAATACTTATAGCAGTTTTTATTTCAAGAAATAATTGGGTTTGTGCAGTGTCTGTAATTTCGCCTAAATTATACCAATTGCCTTCCTTAGTACGGTACAATTTAAAGGTTTCCGATGTGCCTTTTTTGGTAAATGAATATTCATCCAAAAGTGCTACTAGAGCGCCTAAAACATTCTTCATTTCATAAGACTGAATAGTGTATAAATAACAGTTTCCATTATCAAGTATTAGTTCCTTTCCAAATACATTCTTTAAAGCATCTCTCATACTGCAAGTATAAACAAAAAATAGTTGCGCCTGACTAAATATTAGCCACGCAAGCAGCAATACTGGTACAGATTTTACACCTGTCTTACTATGATTTTGCAAAGGTCAAAAATATTCTTGAAGGATAGATTTTACAAGGGCTTAATGCGCCCAATCTTTCGCATGGCAAGATGTACAAACGTTATACGTTTGGGTCATCTTGCCCTTCACTCCGAAGTCGTTTCGGGGTATTGAAACAGAAAACTTAAAACCATGAAGAAGTTAGAAAGTGAAGTGAGGCGAAAAATGGTGGTGGTAAGGATGAATGAAACAGAGTTCAATGAGCTCGGAAAATTTCAACAAAAAACCACCGAAAAAGACACCAGCAGTTACCTGCGAAAAGTTGCCCTGCAAAAACCAGTTACAGTGAAGTACAGAAACGAAAGTGCCGATGATTTTTTATTGGACATGCTGAACCTGAAAAAAGAATTGAATGCCATCGGTAACAATTTTAACCAGGCGGTACACAAACTTCACATACTTGACAAGATACCGGAGTTCAGGATTTGGGTGCAGCAGTATGATGGTTTGCAAAAAGTATTAATCAGCAAAGTGGAAGAAATAAAATTACGAATGAATCAACTCTATGAGCAATGGTTGCAAAAATAACCACACCGAAAAGTATTGAAGCTGCACTCAACTACAACGAAAAGAAAGTGCAGAAAGGGAATGCTGTTTGCCTCTATGCAGCGAACTATTTGAAAGAAGCAAAACAAATGAACATTTATCAAAAGCTGGCTGGCTTTGAAAGGTTGAATAGTTTGAATGAAAGGGCTACCACTAAAACCCTGCATGTATCACTCAACTTTGACCCTTCAGAAAAAATATCAGAAAGCAAATTGCAGCAAATAGCTAATGACTATATGCAGAAGATTGGTTTTGGTGGACAACCTTATCTCGTTTACAAACATGAAGATGCCGGTCATCCGCACATTCACATTGTAAGCACCACTATTAAAGCAGATGGCAGCAGAATTAACACCCACAACATCGGCAGAAACCAATCGGAGAAAGCAAGAAAGGAAATTGAGCAAACTTATGGTTTAATTAAAGCAGAAAAACAATCACAATTAAGAAACCCCGGCATTAAACCTGTTAATACAGAAAAAGTGATTTATGGAAAAGATGAAACAAAGCGAAGCATTTCAAATGTGGTGAGTGTAGTTTTCGGCCAATACAAGTTTGCTTCATTGCCTGAATTTAATGCTGCACTCAAAAAATTCAATGTAGTTGCTGACCGGGGAAAAGAAGAAGGCAGAATTTACAAGAACCGTGGATTGGTTTATCGGGTGCTGGATGCAGCAGGAAATAAAGTAGGTGTTCCTATCAAAGCAAGTTCCATTTCATGCAAACCAACTTTGGATAACCTGGAGAAGAAGTTTGCTGTGAGTGAAACTGCAAAAGAAAATCTTAAAACATTTGTAAAAGCAAAGCTGGATGACTGCTTTTCTAAATCACCATCAACTATGAAGGAATTGATGGAGCATTTAAAACAGAAAAGCATTTATACAGTTTTACGCCAAAATGCTGAAGGAAGATTGTACGGAATTACGTTTGTTGACAATCAAAACAAAATTGTATTTAATGGCAGCGACTTAGGTAAGGGCTATAGTGTGGCATCAATTCAAAGCAGGCTTTCAAATCCATTAGTTGATAAAACTATCAAGCAAGATGATAAGGAAGGTGATTATTCATCAGGTGGTATTGGTAAAGAAATGATTATTGCAAAAGACAAGGAAAAGAATTTATTACAAGGTGGTTCCAAAGAAAATATTTTAGATGTGCTGCTTACAGCAAAAGAACAATTCGGAAATACACCTTACTCATTATTAAAAAAGAAACGAAAGAAAAAACGTAAGAATCCAAATTCATAATTTAAAGATTAGTGTATGTCAGTTACGGGGGAAAATGAACAGGGGCTGCGGAAAATAATTGACCTCACCAGGTTTGCCAGCATCTTTATTTTGCTGCTGCATTTTTATTATTTCTGTTACCGGGCTTTTGAGCAATGGGAAATCACCAGCACTATTACAGACAGGCTGATGAAAAATATCAGCCAGACTGGATTATTTAACGGAGTACTTACTTCAAAGCTAATTGCCGTGGGGTTGCTTATCATTTCTTTGCTTGGGGCACAAGGAAAGAAAGATGAAAAGATAAACAAGCGGAGTATTGCTGCTTACTTACTGATAGGATTCTTACTTTTCCTGGGAAGCAGTTGGTTCTTTCAATTGAATGAAACGATTGAAATAGTTGCTGTGGTTTATATGACTGTTGCAGGCATTGGTTTCTTATTAATTCTTGCTGGAGGAAATTTACTAAGCCGATTAATAAAACTAAACCTTTCTGATGATGTGTTCAATTCACTTAACGAAACCTTTCCGCAGGAAGAAAGATTGCTTACTAATGAATACTCAATTAATCTGCCTGCAAAGTATAATCTCAAACGACAAATAAGGAAGAGTTGGATTAACATCATCAATCCATTCCGGGGCTTGTTAGTTATTGGCAGCCCTGGTGCCGGCAAAAGCTGGTTCGTTATTCAGCATGTCATCAAGCAGCATATTGAAAAAGGGTTTGCCATGTTTGTGTACGACTTTAAGTATGATGATTTGAGCCGGATTGTTTACAACTGGCTGCAGCAAAACAAACACCACTATGCTGTGAAGCCATCTTTCTATGTTATCAATTTTGACAAGCTTTCCGTATCACATCGCTGCAATCCGCTTGACCCATCAACGATGAATGATATTACAGACGCAACAGAAAGTGCAAGAACAATCTTATTAGGATTGAATAGGGAATGGATAAATAAGCAAGGCGATTTCTTTGTAGAATCGCCTATCAACTTTGTTACAGCCATCATTTGGTTTTTGAGAAAATATGCTGACGGAAAATATTGTACCCTGCCGCATGTAATAGAATTGATGCAGTCTGAATATGATGAACTGTTTCCTGTGTTGAATACACAGCCGGAGATTGAAGTATTGGTGAATCCGTTCATCACAGCTTATCAAAACGATGCAATGGAGCAATTAGAAGGTCAGGTTGCATCTGCAAAAATTGGCATGGCTCGTTTAGCTTCGCCGCAGTTGTATTGGGTATTAAGTGGAAATGATTTTACACTCGATATTAATAATCCCAAACATCCTAAAATTATTTGTGTGGGCAACAACCCGGAGAAGCAACAAGTTTATGGCGCTGTATTATCATTATATATTTCAAGATTGGTACGCCAGGTAAATAAAAAAGGGATGCATAAATGCAGTTTGGTGTTTGATGAATTCCCAACTATTTATTTCAATAATATTGACAGCCTGATTGCAACTGCAAGAAGTAACAAAGTTGCCACCACATTAGCAATGCAGGATTTTAGTCAACTAAAAAAAGACTATGGTAAGGAGCAGGCAGATGTAATTGTAAACATTACCGGTAATATTATTAGCGGACAGGTAATGGGTGAAACTTCAAAACTCCTATCGGAACGTTTCGGAAAAATTATGCAGGACCGGCAGAGTGTTTCCGTAAACCGCATGGATACTTCCATTAGCCACAGCAAACAATTGGATGCCGCCATACCTGCGAGTAAAATTGCCGCCCTTTCTTCAGGTGAGTTTGTTGGTATGGTTGCTGACGACCCATTAGAAAAAATAAAACTAAAAATGTTTCATTCCCAAATCATCAACGACCATGATAAGCTTAATGCAGAAATGAGTAATTACCGGGATATTCCAGCGGTCTCAAATGTTACCCAACAGCAGGTGTTGGATAATTATTACCAGGTGAAGATGGATATTAAAAGGCTGATTGGGGAGGAAGTGAGGAGGTTGAAACAAAATGCTTAAAATTAGGCGTGTCAAAATAATATTGACCCACACACTTTTAAGTACTAAATAAAACACATATTCCATTAAATGGTTAACTTTATAATTATACAATTTTATCAAATTAAACCTTACAATCCCTTAAACTAAGCTATGAGAATTGATTTTACAGACGTACAAAATTTCAGGAGATTAAAAAATTGCAGGATATACTTTTCAGATAAAGAAACAGTTTTCGTTGGCCCAAACAACAGCGGAAAAACCACTGCTATGGATGCCTTAATGGCTTTCTTTAAGACAAAAAAGTTTACAACCAGGGACTTCACCCTTTCTAACTGGAAACATCTGAATGCCATTTGCGAAGAATGGCTTAAAGAAAGCGATACAGCTAAGATTGATTTGAAGATTGACAAATGGGAGGAGCATTTGCCTGCAATTGACTTATGGCTTTCTGTAAAGCACACAGAGGTACATTATGTAAGCCATCTGATACCAACCCTTAGTTGGGCTGGAGGCTACTTGGGCATAAGACTGCGTTTTGAGCCAAATGATATGACGGTGCTTTATAAAGAATTTTATAGCATATGCGGTAATGCCCGTAAAATGTCTGCCGAAAAAAAGAAAGGCACAACTAATTTCAGTTTGTGGCCAAAAGATTTGTGGGATTTTTTAGAGAGGCGGCTGAATGATTTTTTTACAATCAAAGCGTATTTGCTTGACCCAACCGGTAAAGCTACAGTTCAAACATTACCCCCAAACAGTTTACCGTTAGAAACGGATGCTTTAAAGGGATTAATAAAAGTGGATATTATTAACGCTCAACGTGGTTTTACAGATGTAAACACCGAGGGAGGTGAAACTACAAGTCCACAAAAAAACCTTTCTAATCAGTTACGGAGTTATTATGAAAAGCATCTGAATCCTGAGTTGAATACTACAGAAAAAGATGTGGATGCATTGAGGGCTATGGAAGATGCTAAGAAACTATTTGAAGAAAACCTGAAAGAAAGTTTTAAGTCAGCAATTGGTGAACTGGAGGGCCTTAACTACCCTGGTTTTGGTAACCCAACAATTAGTTTGGCAAGCAATATCAGTACAGCTGAAAGCCTGAAACATGAATCATCAGTAAGATACAGTCTTGGTGATGAGGGGACGGAATTAAGCCTGCCAGAAAAATATAATGGACTGGGGTATCAAAATCTAATCTCGATGATTTTTAAACTTATCCGTTTCAGAGATGAGTGGATGCAAGTGGGCAAAAGCTACAAACCCAGCAGCATATCGTCTGATGCACCTGAATTTGAACCTTTACATTTGGTATTGATTGAAGAACCTGAAGCACATTTACATGCACAAGTACAACAGGTATTTATTCGTGAGGCATACCGGGTATTACGGAATAATAAGAATCTATCGGGTGATAAATTTACAACACAGCTTGTAATAAGCACTCACTCCAATCATATTGCACATGAAATAGATTTTACCAGCCTGCGGTACTTCAAACGGGAGCAGTCTTCCGGACAAGCTATCGGCACATCAAAAGTGATAAATTTGTCAACCACTTTCGGCAACACCGATGATACTACCAAATTTGCTGTTCGTTATTTACGAACTACACATTGCGATTTATTTTTTGTAGATGCAGTCATATTAGTGGAAGGGCCTGCTGAAAGGATGCTGGTTCCTTATTTCATTAAGCATCACACTGATTTGAATAACGCATACATTTCTATATTTGAAATCGGTGGCAGTCATGCCCACACATTAAAACCTCTTATTGAAAGCCTTGGTATTATAACCTTACTTATTACTGACCTTGATGCAGTAAATCCGGCAACAAATAATAGTAAAGTACAACCTGATAAAAGCAAAGGCTATAAAACTGGAAATGACACGTTGAAGAAGTGGCTTCCCGCAGAAGATGAGCTCGATAAATTGCTTGAACTGGATTTTGTAAAAAAACAAGATGCCGATTTTCCAGTGAGAGTCGCTTATCAAACTACGATTAAACTGAAGGAGGTGACTAAAGAAATTGAAGTGTACCCATATACATTTGAGGATTCGCTGGTACTTACTAATAAAAGCATTTTTGAAGCACTTACAAGTGGAACAGGGCTGCTAAAAAAAATGATTAATGCGGCAAAAGAAACAGATGTTAAAAAAGCAGCAAAGGAAATGTATGATGCTATTACAGATAAAGGTGCAAAAAAGGCAGAGTTTGCTTTAGAGTTATTTTATTTTAACGAGCCAAACATACTTCTTGCGCCTATCTACATAAAAGAAGGTTTAGATTGGCTTGAAGAAAAATTAAAGCCGAAGAAAAAAGATGTAAAGCCAGTTGCTCCAAAATCAAAAAAATAAACATGGCAGTAGTTCAAAATGTGATAGATGATAATGTAGATGATGAAATCTATGCCTGTCTTAACCAAGACAGCCCTAAAAGTTTTTTTCTTTTTGCTGGAGCCGGTTCAGGGAAAACCCGTTCACTTGTAAATGTTTTGCAACGGTTCAAAACTGAATACGGAAAGCAATTTCGGCTTCATAGAAAGAAGATTGCCATCATTACATATACGAATGCTGCAAGTGATGAAATAATCAGGCGGCTTGAGTTTGATTCTATATTTTCAGTAAGTACTATACACAGTTTTGCATGGGAATGTATTAAACATTATACATCTGACATCAGAGAATGGCTAAGAAAAAATCTTTCTGAAGAAATTACAGGCCTTGCTGCTGACCAAAGTAAAAGCAGGGATTTAGGCAATAAAACTTCTATGGAAAGAGCAGCAAAAATTAAATCTAAAACTAAGAGATTAGACTCACTTGATACAATACTTAAATTTACTTATAATCCTAATGGTGATAACATTACAAGAGATTCACTAACCCATACTGAAGTAATAAGTATTGCTGCTTATTTTATTACTAATCTACCATTGATGCAGGATATTGTAATAAGCCGTTTCCCGGTAATACTAATTGACGAGAGCCAGGATACAAAGAAGGAACTGATTGATGCTTTTTTTCGTCTTCAGCAACAAAAGAATGAAATGTTTTCACTGGGATTGTTTGGGGATACAATGCAACGTATTTACGTGGACGGAAAAGAAAACTTAGGTCGAAATCTGCCGAAGGAATGGGTAACACCTGCAAAGAAGATGAACCATCGTTCTGGGAAAAGGATAATAAGGCTAATCAACGATATAAGAAAGGGGATTGATGGCCAGGAACAGCAGCCAAGAACCGATAAAGAAGACGGCTTTGTAAGATTATTTATTGTGCAAAGAAATGTTGATAAGCAGAATGAAGAGGAAAAAGTATGTGAACGAATGAAGGATATTGCAAAAGATTACCTCTGGTATGGGAATGAAAACAAAGATGTAAAGATACTTATACTGGAACATCACATGGCAGCAAGGCGCATGGGCTTTTTTGATTTTTTTGCCCCTTTGTATGAGCAGGATAAACTTCGCACAGGATTATTGGATGGCACCTTGCCTGCTCTCAGGTTATTCCTAAAAATTATTTTGCCTTTAACAGAAGCACATATCAGAGGTGACCAGTTTGAAATAACAAGGATTGTAAAAGCTAATGCAGAAATATTAAGAAAGGAACAATTAATGCAAAGCCAGGAACAGCTTGAGAATGTAAAAAAGGCAAAAGAAATGCTGGATAATTTTTTGCATTTATGGGAAAGCGGTCATGACCCTTTGCTAAAAGATATACTATTGAATGTATATAGTTCCAAACTATTTGCAATACCAGAATCATTATTGCCAGTGATTGCTGGTGCGGCTTCTAATAATAGCGATGATACAGAAACGCTGGAGCAAAACAGTGATGAAATAACGGCTGCCTGGCGTCAGGCATTAGAAGTTCCATTTTCACAGTTAAAGAAGTATAGCGAATACCTTTCCGAAAAATCAAAATTCGGAACGCATCAGGGCGTGAAAGGCTTGGAGTATGAAAGAGTAATGGTAATTATTGACGATGAGGAAGCAAAAGGTTTTCTATTTAGTTACGATAAGTTATTTGGAACTAAGGGACTTACAGACGGAGACAGAAAGAACATCAATGAAGGTAGAGAAACAGGTATTGACAGAACCCGTAGATTGTTTTATGTAGCTTGTAGCAGGGCTAAAAACAGCTTGGCAATAGTTGCATATACCGATAACCCTACTGCATTAAAGCAAAATGCCATTAATAATGGTTGGTTTGAAAAAGAAGAAATTGAAACAGTTTAGTTTGTATATTTTATTCAAGTAATTTCCCCAACTCATCCGTATCAGGTAATATCCCTTTCATTTGCACAGGCGTTTGTTTGCTGGTTTTATAAGTGGCTACACCCATCGCCTTATCAAAACTTTTAATAGCAAACTCAACTACGGTATTATTTTTCTCTTTACAAAGCACAATCCCAATACTGCTGTTTTCCTGCTGCAGTTTTACTTTTTCATCCAGCACATTCAGGTAAAAGTTAAGCTGCCCGGCATCGGCTGGTTTAAATTTGCCTTTCTTCAGTTCAAAAGCCACCAGGCACTGCAGGTAGCGGTTAAAAAAGAGCAGGTCAATAAAAAATTCGTCCCCATCCACTTCAAGCCGGTATTGGTTGCCAATAAAGCAAAAGCCTTTACCCATTTGCAAAATAAAATTGCGGATGTTTAGAACCACCTGCTGTTCAATATGGCGTTCATCATCCAGCTCATCACCGGCAATAAAGTCAAGCAGATACTCATCTTTAAATACTTTTAGTGCTGATGGTTTTAAGGTGGCAGCCAAAGTGCCGTCAAAATTGTTAGGCAGCTTGCCTTCCTTGCCAAACAGGTCGTTTTCAATATGATGCTCCAGCACCGTCAGCGACCAGAAATTAGCAGCCGCAGACTGGATATAGAAAATCCGGGCTTCCCAGCCCTTTATTTTGGTTAGAATGGTAAAATGATGGGAGAAGCTGATGCCGGTAAAAGCCTCATAAAAGGCCTTATTTTCAATTAGGTTCGACAGTGCCGAACTTATTGAAAACCCCTCCCCAAAACCGGCCTCCCCAATTTGGTTCGACGACGTCGAACCAATTACCAGGTGGGGCGAATAAGCTTCCGCAAACAGCCTTATTTTCTTCAGGTTTCCCGGCGAAAAACCCTTCAATCCGGGGAGTTCCTTTTGCAGGTCTGCCGAAATCTGGTCAAGCACTTTGGCACCCCATTTTTGGACTTTTATCTTTTCCGAAATCATCAACCCGGTCTTAAAGTATAACATAAGCTGCTCCCGGTTAGCCAGCCTGGCTGCCACATACCGGCTTTGTACAATCTGCTGTTTGATAGACTGTATAAATTCAGTATATTTTTTATCAATATTCATGATTTTCAATTTTGGCGTTATTAAAGTGCTTGAAATCAGCCAATAAAAAAGACCTGCGGAATTCTTATGCAATCATAAGATTCGCAAGTCTTGTCAAATCAGGTATAAAGTGGTTCGAGAATTGTACAGTTGGGTGCACGTAAAAAGAGAATGGCTTTTAGCTGTTCTCTTTTTTATTGTAAAGTAAGTATGAATTAGGGTTTATACTTTTTATATACCAGTAAGAGTAGTGTATGAAAGCATTCATTATCGTTGATGATATTATCTTACCGGTAACAATATTAATGGAGCACTAAGCTGCCTTAAAGAATTTTCTGCTGCGCTATTTCTGCTTTGTTGTAGCTAACTCAATAGTAAAATCTGCCATCATTACAGTAAAACCTTACATTGGATTACGATGTAATGCGTTATAATTTGTAACCCTGTTTTGCAGGTGTTTTATGCACGCTAAAACCTTGCTGGCCAACGATTGCAGAATGGTTATAACAGGAATCTGGAATTGCTGTATGAGCTGATAAGTATCACTACCGGTTTCTCTTTCCCCAATAACAATTTTGTACAGTTTTGGAACCACCAGCAAAAATGAACCGCAGGGCAGCAGGCTTATGTTTGTAAAAAAATATTTTGAAGAATTTGAATTGAATGCAGTACGCCAAACCTTTGGGCGAACGGTAACCGAATCCGATATTGTGATCCATGCCGGGCAGTCCGGTGATTTCTTCCCCCATCACATGGATGAAGAATGGTGCAAAACACAGCCGTTTAAAAAACGCATTGCACACGGTACGCTGGTGTTCACCATTGCGGTAGGGCTTACCGCAGATGTCATCAACGAAGTATCCATGACGTACGGATACGAGCGCCTGCGTTTTGTAAAACCGGTTTTTATTAACGATACCATTAAAGTAACCGTAACCATAAAAGAAAAAAAAGACCATAAAAAACCTGGCTTTGGCCTGGTAACAGAACTGGTGGAAACCTTTAACCAGCATAATGAACTGGTAATGGTGTGCGAACATATTTTACTGGTGCATAAAAAAGAAGGGTAACAGATGCCTGATATAGTATTAAAAGGGATCACATGGGGGCACAGCAGGGGCATCACACCTTTGCAGGCCGCATCGCAGCGTTATGGCGAACTGCACCCCGGTATAGAAATACAATGGAAGAAAAGAACCCTGCAGGAATTTGCAGATTTCCCCATAGAAGAACTGACTCATCATTATGACCTGCTGATTATTGATCATCCCTGGGTGGGTTGTGCTGCAGCCACCAATTGTGTATTGCCGCTGGAGGAATATCTGCCTGAAATATATTTAGAAGACCAGCTTAATAACAGTGTTGGTTACTCGCATTTGAGCTATCAATATGGCGGGCACCAATGGGCATTAGCCATAGATGCCGCCACGCCTGCCGCCAGTTACCGGAAAGACCTTTTGCAACATCATAATATTGCCATACCCCAAAGGTGGGAAGAAGTAACAGCGCTTGCGCAAAAAGGGAAGGTTGCGGTTCCTGCCATACCCATCGACATGCTTATGAACTTTTACAGTTTTTGTATTGCCTGCGGCAACACACCGTTCAGTAATAAAGAAGAAGTAATTGATGAAGCGACAGGCATTACAGCTATAGAAATGATGAAGGCATTATACGGACATGTTGATAAAAAAATGTTTCAATACAATCCCATTGCTGTTGCCGAAATGATGACAGCAACTGATGATTACTGGTATTGCCCATTTGCGTATGGTTATTCTAATTACTCCCGTAAAGGATATGCTGATAATATTTTGCATTATACAGATGTGATAACCATCAGCGGGAAAAAAATGCAAACTACTATTGGTGGCACCGGTCTTGCAGTATCAGCAACATCTGCACATAAAACAATTGCACTGGATTTTGCACAATGGATAGTTTCGGGCAATATACAATCAACCTTGTATGTACAGCATGGCGGTCAGCCCGGCTATCTTGCTGCATGGAAAGATGCTGAAGCCAATACACTGACCAACGATTACTTTACTTCCGTTCTCCCCATTATGGAGAATGGCTATATACGGCCGCGGTACAATGGTTACCTGCACTTCCAGGATCATGCCGGAGCACCACTGCATCATTGTATAATGAACAATACATCATCACAGAAAGCATTACACGAAATGAATGCGGTATACCGAGCCAGCTTTCTTCACCATAAAAATATTGCAGCCGTATGATGAACCTGCCATTGAAAGGATTGGTGGTGCTGGAATTCAGCCAGTATTTAGCAGGGCCCTCAGCGGGGTTGCGCTTTGCCGACCTTGGCGCAAGGGTGATAAAAATAGAACGCCCCGGCACAGGGGATGCCGGCAGGAAACTGGCCATAAAAAATTTATGGGTGGATGATAACTCTTTATTATTTCATACCATCAACCGTAATAAAGAAAGTTATACAGCCGACCTGAAAAACGAAGCAGACTTTAATGCGGTGAAAAAAATAATCGCAAAGGCAGATGTACTCATTCATAACTTTCGCCCCGGCGTGATGGAAAAAACCGGGCTGGGTTTTGAAGCGGTAAAACTGATCAATCCCAAAATTATATACGCAGTAATATCAGGTTATGGAAAAGAAGGGCCGTGGAAAGATAAGCCCGGCCAGGACCTTTTGCTGCAATCCATAACGGGCCTTGCTTATACAACCGGCAACGGACCAAACGGTCCGGTACCATTTGGTATTTCTATTGCAGACATTTTATGCGGTGCACAATTGGTGCAGGGCATACTGGCAGCATTGATCAGGCGGCAGAAAAAAAATACAGGGGCATTAATAGAAGTAAGCCTGATGGAATCCCTTCTCGATTTTCAGTTTGAACTGCTGACCACTTACTACACTAATCACCAGCAACCACAACGCAGCAAAGTAAGCAATGGCCAACCTTTGTTAAGTGCACCTTATGGAATATATGAAACCACAGATGGATTTATTGCGATAGCCATGATGGAAATAGCAGTATTGGGCAAAGCAATTGGTTGCAAAGCATTACTGGCTTTTGAACAGGAGGAAGCTTTTTCCAAAAGGGATATGATCAAACAGGTGTTAGCTGATTTTTTAGTAACGCAAAACACGCAACACTGGTTATCTTTATTGCATAATGAAGGCTTATGGGCCATGCCTGTATTGGATTGGGAACAAATGATGCAGCAGGAAGCATATAAAGTATTATCAATGGAACAAAAGATTGTTGCAGCAACAAAAGAAATCATAACCACACGTTGCCCGATACGCATCAATGGAAAAATATTATACACAGGAAACGCAGCGCCGCAATTGGGAGAACACAATGAAAAAATTACTAACGATTTTGCAGCAGCAGAATAAATAACATGAACCTATTAAAAGATATTGTGGTGATCGATTTCAGCCAGTTTTTATCTGGCCCTTCGGCTGCATTGCGCCTTGCTGATCTTGGCGCACAGGTCATCAAAATTGAACGGCCGGGCACCGGTGATATCTGTCGCCAGTTGTATGTTTCAGACGTAATGATAGAAGGTGAATCCACCATCTTTCATGCCATCAACCGTAATAAACAAAGTTATGCAGCCGATTTAAAAAACCCTGATGATCTTGCCAAAGTGAAACAACTGCTTACGCATGCAGATGTGATGATGCACAACTTTCGCCCCGGTGTAATGGAACGTATCGGACTGGATTATGAAACAGTAAAACAAATTAATCCATCCATTATTTATGCAGAAGTAAGTGGCTATGGTAATGAAGGCGAATGGAAAGACTTGCCGGGACAGGACTTGTTGCTTCAGGCCGTATCTGGTTTAACATGGCTCAGCAATAACCACAATGAAAGCCCCACGCCAATGGGTGTTGCGGTGGTGGATATAATGGCGGGCACACACATCGCACAGGGAATTCTGGCAACATTATATAAAAGAACTATTACCGGCGAAGGTGCATTGGTACAGGTGAGCATGTTTGAAAGTATTTTAGATTTTCAGTTTGAAGTACTAACATCTTACTACAATGATGGCAACCAGTTGCCTATGCGTGGTGCAGTAAACAGTGCCCATGCTTATATTGCTGCGCCTTATGGCATTTACAAAACAAACGATGGGTATTTGGCTTTGGCAATGAGCGATATTTTAACTTTGTCCAGGTTGCTGCAATGCGAACCCCTGCAACAATATGGTAACAGCAATGATTGGTTTAGTAAAAGAGATGAGATCAAGTATATACTGGCCAATCACTTATTGACCAACAGTACATACTACTGGTTGAGGATACTGGAATCGGCTGATATTTGGTGTGCACCGGTAATGAATTATGATGAACTGGTACAGCAGGATGGTTATAAAGTACTGGAAATGGAAATTGTGGTGCATACCAGTAACGGGCTGGATGTAACCACTACAAGATGCCCGATACGGGTAGACGGAAAAAAATTAGTTTCACAGAAAGGAGCGCCGCAGTTAGGTGAACATAATGCAGCAATAGAACAACAATTTCAACTGGAAAAAATATACCAGGAAAAATAAGCAGCTGCATTATATTTAAGATTGATCATGCCACAAATCATCGACACACATGTTCATGTTTGGGACCTGAAAAAGGCCGGATATCCATGGCTGGATAATGATACTTCCATACTTAAACAAACCTGGAAAATTGAACAGCTCGAAGAAGAACGGGTTGCAGCGGGAATTGATTACGGTATATTAGTACAGGCCAGTGGTAATATGGAAGATACCGCGTTGATGTTCGAAACTGCACAACAGGCATCATGGATAAAAGGTATTGTAGCGTGGCTGCCTTTAATGAATCCCAATGCTGCAATGGAAATACTGGATATACAATTGCAGAAAGAACCATTGTTCAAAGGTGTGCGGCACCAGGTACATGACGAGCCGGATACAAAATGGTTATTACAACCCGCAGTGATAGACAGCCTCGCGATACTGGAACAAAACAACATTCCCTTTGATGTGGTGGCCGTTGTACCGGAACATATCGAAACCGCATTGAAGGTGGCAGAACAATTACCCGATTTGAAAATGGTATTTGATCATTTAAGTCAGCCACCCATAAAAACAAAAGAACAATTTGGAAGATGGGGCGAATTAATGAAAGCCGCAGCACAACATAAAAATTTTTACGCAAAGATATCCGGGTTGGGGACTGCATCCGGTAACTGGACAGAATGGAGCGCCGGTGACGTGAAACCTTATATTGAATTTGCACTGGAATATTTTGGTGCAGGCCGTTGTTTTTGCGGCGGCGATTGGCCTGTTTCTTTACTGGCTGGAACTTACCGTAAAGCATGGACGATATATGGTGAAGTAATAAACAGTTTGTTGAACCAGGAAGAAAGTGAGCAGGTGTTTTATCATAACGCCAAACAATTTTACCAACTTTAAAAACAACGCAGCAGTATCATGGAACTGATCAATGGAGTATTATTTCATGCCACAGGAGCTTCCAGCGCTGCGTTATGTTATACCCCGCAAAAACAAGTACACGGCTGGAGCTGGCAAACTTACTGGCTGGCGCAGGCTGCAGTATGCTGGCTCATTCTGCCTGTCGTAATGGCATTCATTACCATTCCGCATTTGACTAATGTGTTGCATGAAGCGCCGGCATCAGCAATGATCAAATCTTTTTTGCTGGGCATGGCGTATGGCATCGGGGGTACGGCATTTGGCATTGCTATACGCTATGTGGGATTTTCATTAACATATGCCATTGCTGTAGGCATCAGTTGTGTGTTGGGTACATTGTTGCCACCATTAGTGCATGGAACGTTGGGAGATATGCTGCGAAGTAATGGGGCCGCTTATTTAAGTACAGGAATAATTTTGGGTGCAGCAGGCATTGGACTATGCGGAATAGCCGGAAGAAAAAAAGAAAAGGATATTGAAAGGCAACAGGAGCAGGCCGGAATTTTTTCATTGGCTAAAGGTTTGCCTTTATGTTTACTGGCAGGGGTATTGTCGGCACTCTATGGTTTTTCGTTGGATCAGGGGCAACCTATTGCGGATATAGCCAACCGTTACGGCGCAGGAAATTTCCAGGGAAATGTGATTTATATTTTCTCTAATTCAGGTGCATTTGTAACTACGGCATTGTATTGTTTATACCTGCATCAAAAGGAAAATACGTTGCATGAGTATCGCACTGCTGCAAAAAGTGCTTTGCGGCTGAACTATTTAATGGCAGCGTTAACCGGGCTGATGTGGTACGGACAATTTTTCTTTTACGGGCTGGGCCATGTACGCATGGGCAATTACAAATTCACCAGTTGGGCCATACACATGATCATGCTCGTACTCTTTAGTACAATTGCAGGCCTGGTGATGAAGGAATGGAATAAGTGCAGCAGCAAGACAATTCGTGTGTTGATGCTGGCTTTAACCGTGCTGGTGATTGCGGTACTGATGCTGACGTATGGAAATTATTTGGGAGAAGCTAAATAGTATAAAAGTATATAAGGTAAATAAAGTAAGAAGCGTATTTCGGATTTGATGAACTCAAGTCGTGTAATTCGAAATAATTCGTGGTAAAGATATTATTCGTAAATCAAATAAATGGCATCAAACATCCCCATATATATCATCGGTGCAGGAGGTATTGTGAATGCTGCTCATTTACCGGCATATCAAATCGCAGGCTTTAATGTACAGGGTATTACCGATATTGATATGGCCAAAGCAGAAAACACTGCTGAAAAATTCGGTATCCCTAAAGTATTTTCCAGCGTGGAAGAAATGATGAAACAGGTAACCGGAAAAGTAATTTATGATATTGCAGTGCCAGGTTCGCAGACCATCCCGCTATTACAACAGTTGCCCGAAGGTTCGTTTGTATTGTTACAAAAGCCAATGGGCGAATCGTATGCTGAAGCGAAGCAGATACTGAACCTTACCCGGACAAAGAACATGCACGCAGCCATCAATTTTCAACTGCGGTATGCGCCATATATTTTGGCGGCAAAGGAACTCATAGCAAAAAACCAGTTAGGCGAACTGAATGATGTGGAGGTAAACGTAAACGTATACACGCCGTGGAATATCTGGGACTTTTTGATGAAATCCAACCGTGTGGAAATACTGTATCACAGTATCCATTATATTGACCTGGTCAGGAATCTGCTGGGTAATCCGCAATCGGTTTACGCCAAAACCACCAAACATCCTTCCATGCCGCAACTGGCATCGGTACGCAGCAACATCATCATGAACTATGGTGATATGATAAGGGCCAATATTCTTACTAATCATTGTCATAATTACGGTATACCAAAACAACAATCTTACATCAAGATAGAAGGCAGTAAAGGTGCGGTGGTGATAAACTTTGGGGCACTCATCAATTATCCGCGTGGTGCAGCCGATAGTTTTGAATACGTTTTACTGGAAGAAGGCAAAGAACCGGAATGGAAGACGATGGCCATTGAAGGCAGTTGGTTTCCGCATGCATTCATCGGCAGTATGCAGCAGGTGATTATGGCCGCAGAAGGAAAAATTGAACAACCCGATAACAGTGTGGAAGATGCGATTGATACGATGGCCTGTATGGAGGCGGCGTATTTATCCAGCGAAAAAGGCGGTATTAAATTGAGTGACGTTTTGTAATAACTTATCCATGAAAAAAAGACTCCGGATATTTTTTTTAGCTGCAGCAATATTTTTTATTGGATTTGGATCATCGGCCCAAACAAAAAGGGAAATAATTTATATACAAACGCTCCCGCAACAATCAGCAAGGGTAAAATTTGGAATAGAAAAATTGCAGCAAACCCTTTCCCAAAAAGGATATGATGTTGTTATCAATGAAAATTCTTCGGAAGATTTTACTCATACCTCCATTTTTATAAGCATAAATAAAAAGGGAAATGAAGTAAACAAAAGCCAGTCGGTTTCAAAAGAAGCTTATCACATTACATCTGCTGTTGATAATATTAAAATTGAAGGAACTGATGCAACAGGTATATTATATGGATGTATCAAACTGGCAGACATAATCAATACAACCGGCAAACTTCCACGGAAAATTGATATTACAGATGCGCCCGAAATGGTTCTCCGTGGCGAATGCATCGGCTTACAAAAATCAACCTATCTCCCCGGCAGAAATGTGTATGAATATCCATATACACCGGAAACCTTTCCCTGGTTCTACGATAAAAAATTATGGGTACAGGTACTGGATTCGATGCTGACCAACCGTATGAATTCTTTATATCTCTGGAACGGTCATCCGTTTGCTTCACTCGTAAAACTGAAAGATTATCCTTATGCCGTGGAAGTGGATGACAGTACGTTTAAAAAAAATGAAGATATCTATCGTTTCATTACAACAGAAGCAGACAAACGTGGTATTTGGGTGATACAAATGTTTTACAACATCATCGTATCAAAACCTTTTGCTGAGTACCATCATATAAAAACACAGGACAGGGAGCGGCATATCATTCCGGTAATTGCCGATTATACAAGAAAATCCATTGCTGCATTTGTAGAGAAATATCCCAACGTTGGCTTAATGGTATGTTTAGGCGAAGCGATGGAAGGTGTGGGTAAAGATGATATTGAATGGTTTACCAAAACCATTATCCCCGGTGTAAAGGATGGACTGAAAGCATTGGGAAAAAATGAAGAGCCCCCCATTGTATTACGGGCGCATGATACAGATGCCCCTGCTGTAATGGAAGCCGCATTGCCACTGTATAAAAATTTATATACAGAAGCAAAGTTTAATGGAGAAGCATTGACAGATCCCAGGCCAAGGGGAGAATGGGCAAAACTGCATCAAACGCTCAGTCGTTTGGGTAGTGTGCAAATTGAAAATGTACACATCATGGCCAACCTGGAACCATTTCGTTATGGTTCGCCTGATTTTATTCAGCAGTCGGTAATAGGTATGCACGAAGTAATGGGAGGAAATGGCTTGCACTTATATCCCCAGGCATCGTATTGGGACTGGCCGTACAGCGCAGACAGTGTGAAGGGAAAAAAATTATTACAGATAGAAAGAGACTGGATATGGTATAAAGCATGGAGCCGGTATGCGTGGAAAGCAAACCGCAGCAGGGATGAGGAAATAGTGTATTGGTCACAGTTATTGGCGCAGCACTTTGGCTGCAGCAGGGAAGATGGAAAAGGAATAATGGAAGCTTACGATGCCTCCGGGCAAATTGCACCAAAACTATTGCGCCGCTTTGGTATTACGGATGGCAACCGGCAAACATTGACATTGGGTATGCTGATGACGCAACTCATCAATCCATATCGTTTCGGTTTGTTTACGTTGTTGTATGACAGTGAAAGCCCGGAAGGAGAAATGCTGACGCAGTATGCGGAAAAGGAATGGAAAGGAGAAAAACATATTGGCGAAACACCGGTACAAATTATCAATGAAGTGAAGCAGGATGGCGATGCAGCATTAAAGGCCATTAGCAAAATAAAATCAGTAACCAAAAACCGGGAAGAATTTGCAAGGCTGGTGAACGATATGCGCTGCTATAAAGCGCTGGCATACCACTACGCTGATAAAGCCGCTGCAGCGTTACAGGTATTGCGTTACAAATATTCTGACGCTGTACCTGATTTAGAAAAAGCCATTCCGCTGTTGCAGCAAAGTGTGAACGATTATAAGGAATTAACTGCGTTAACAGCAGCCACTTACCGCTATGCCAACAGCATGCAAACACAGCAAAGGAAAATTCCCATGCGTGGGGCCAATGCCACATTCAAACACTGGACGGAATTATTGCCCGTATATGAAAATGAATTCAACCTATTTCGCCATAAGGTGGATTCATTAAAAAGTGTACAACATATAGTGGTGAATGAAACAAAACCATTTCAAAATGCAGCCTGCTCAATTGAGGGGAATGCACATTACGTAATTGAGAAAGGGGCAACGGTATTTTCTGATTCAGCTTTTATCGTAGAAAACTTTGCCAATGAATTAAAAGGAGTGCAGGGGGTTCGTTTATCATATCAACAACAGGTAAAAGAAGAAACGGTCATACATTTTACCTGCAATGAACCGGTAAAAATACTGGTGGGCTATTTCAAACCACAGCGTGCAGCATTTTCTAAAGACACTGTATTTGCAAAAGAACCGGAACTGGAAACCAATGCCAGCGCTAATGATTATGGCCAGGCAGAAATTAAAATTGCCCATGCGCTGGTGATAAAAGGATTGCCACCGGTAAATATACACACGTACAGTTTTGCTGCAGGTCAGCAAACACTTACATTACCAAAGGGAGTATGTTTGGTATTAGGAATAATTAATGATAAAGAAAATATTCCGGTATACGATGCAGGGTTGACAAAGAATGGCATCACCAAAGAACTGGACTGGTTGTTTGAGTAGGAACACGCCTGTGGCGTGTTCAATTAATAATTTATTAAGAGTTCAATTATTAAGTTTGGGTAAAAAAATTAATAGTGAATGAAAACAACAGTTAGTTTAATAGCATTCTTATTGTGGTTCAATGCGTTTTCACAAACAGCAACTTTGTTGGGTCATTTCGAAAATGCAGGTGAGAAAAGAACGCTTTCTCTATCAAGGCCGTTTAATTTGACACAATTTCCCAGCGAAATTGATACCCAGCTGATACCCCTTAACAAAGGCATGTTTTCGATGAAGCTGGTACTGAATCACCCGGAAATAATGTATCTCACCTCTTACGTAAATGATACTGTCGAGTTTCGTCAACCTCTTTTTTTAAAAAGCGGTTATGCCATTCATGTGTTTGTAAAATCAATCAATGGAAATATTCAACTTACATGCACAGGCAGGGGGGCAAAGGATAATCAACCCTGGACAATGCAGGGAAATATTGATTTTAAAAATTATCCAAAAGACACACTGCCTGACCGAATCGTTTCAGATCTTCAGAAAATTGCGACAGACAATAAAGACGCTTTAAAAGATTATATCACAAAGAATGCACCTTCCGCGGATTTTGTGCAAAGCTGGAATACTGAATTGCAATATACTCCTGTGAGAGTATATTATGTTTACTCTAAACAAAGGAAATATTATGTCAGGCAGGCTTATTACAGGAATATCAATAAATGGAATGAAAAATTGGATCAATTATTGAAGGAGGCACCATTAATGAATGAAGCAGCTTTGTACAGTTCATCCTACCGCTTATTATTAAAGATGTACCTTATTTTTAATAAAGCTGAATTTGAATACGAGGCCGGGACAGATAAAAATAGATTTATGCAGGAGTGGTATTCTTCAATACGGGATACAGGTAGCAGAAGTTTTGAGAAAGACCCAAACAACATACCCAATCAAAAAATTATAGAGAGGAAGTTTACCGGTAAAGTAAAAGAATATCTCTATGCACATCTTTTTAAAATGGCGTTAGAAAGCGGAAAAACGGATAATATTGAAGTTATTTATACAGACTTTTCTAAAGAATATCCTAATAGCCCGTATAAAAAAATATATGATAAACCCGTTGCGGAAGTATTTGCATCTTTAAATCAACTATCAAATAAAAATATCATTATTGAAAACGGAAAAATCAATACATGGTCTGAAGTATTAGATATATGTAAAGGTAAAACAGTATTCGTAGACTTATGGGGCACATGGTGTGGTCCGTGCAGGGAAGAATTACGAAATAACACAACGCCACTTAAAAAGTATTTTCAAAATAGAGGACTGGATTATTTATACATCGCCATCGATGATGAAGAAAATGGAAGTGTGTGGAGGAGCCTGGTCACATTATTTAATCTTGAAGGGCATCATATTATTGCTTCAAAGGAATTGAAAAGTAGTATAATGAAAGAAGTAAATGTAACTGGATTTCCAACTTATGTTCTCATACATAAAGATGGAAGCTTTGAATTAACGGCGTCACTTTCGGAGAAAGAAACTTTAATCAAACAAATTGAAACGGCCTTGCAATGAAATGGTGAAAGCCAGGGAAGATATGCAGTGGAAGCCGGACTGGTTGTTTGAGTAGGAACATGCCTGTGGCGTGTTCAATTAATAAATCATCACCAGTGATTTATTAATTCAAAAAAATAAAAACCAAGCACACAATAGTGTGTTTCTGCAAAATGAAAAAAATAATACTTGCACTACTGTCATTATGCTTCCTGTGTATGGCACACGCACAAGATCTCAAACTCTGGTACAATCAACCGGCAAAATTATGGACAGATGCTTTGCCAATTGGCAATGGACGTATTGGCGCCATGATATTCGGTGGTGTGGAGAATGAACGTATACAGTTTAATGAAGCAACATTATGGACAGGCGCACCAAGAGATTATAACCGCAAAGGCGCCTGGCATTACTTAGACAGCATCAGGCATTTATTATTTGCCGGTAAACAAAAAGAAGCAGAGGCGCTGGCTGAAAAAGAATTCATGGGATTAAAAAGTAATGAAGGAGATAAAGCAGGGTGGACAAAGAATATGTTGTCGTTAAAAGATATGAAAGGCAATCCTGCGAAAGAAGATTACGACGATTCGAAATGGAAAACAATTACTGTTCCTTCTTATGATGGATGGGAAGCGGTGGGCTTGCCTGATCTTGATGGCGCAGTTTGGTTGCGAACACAATTTGATGTACCTGCAACATGGGATTTATCTAAGACGTTTGTATTAGACCTGAACCGCATCAGGGATTATGATCTTACTTATATAAACGGAAATTTAGTGGGCACACAGCAAAATACTGAGCCAAGAAAATATGCTGTAGAAGGTAAGCTGCTGCACAACGGAAAAAATACACTTTCCATCCAGGTGCTGAATTATACTGACAAAGGCGGTGTTGCAGGGTATAAAGACACCACCAAACATATCAGCATCTATCCATCAGCGGAGGAAAATGAAAAAATTTCACTAAACGGTAAGTGGAAATATGATATTCAAAATGACAATCCGCCACCTACAGGTGCATACCAGGCCAGTTATCAACCCTTCGGCGATTTAATGCTGCATTTTGACGGCACCGACGGTGCTGCACAATACAGAAGGGAACTCGATATTTCGAATGCGACGGCCACAACAAAATATACGGCGAAGGGCATCCGGTATACAAGAACCTGTTTTGTGTCAGCACCGCAACAAGTGCTGGTGCTGCATCTGGAGGCATCAGCACAATCTGCTATCAGTTTTAATGCGTGGTTAACCAGTCCGCATAAGAATTATACACTGCAGCAATTAGGTAATAACATCCTTTTGATGGAAGTGGGGGTTCGCAATGGCGCACTCCATGGAACGGCTGCTATGCTTATTGAGATAAAAGGCGGCAGGATTAATATTGATAAAGGCAGGGTAGCCGTGACAGGTAGTAATGAGGCCACACTTTACCTGGCAGCTGCCACAAATTTTGTAAACTATCACGATGTATCCGCCGATCCGGGAAAACGTACAGCAAAAGTAATCGCATCGCTGAAAGGAAAAACATACAGCAGCATACTGAAAGAACATATTGCTGACTATAAAAAATATTTCGACACATACAGTATACAGTTTGACAATCCCAATGCAGCAGCCAAAGCCGCATTGCCCACCAATGAACGGCTGCAGCAGTTTGCTGCAATGGGGGATCCATCCTTTGTTGCACTTTATCAGCAATATGGAAGATACCTGCTTATCTCTTCTTCAAGGCCAGGCGGTGGCCCGGCCAATTTGCAGGGCATCTGGAATGAACAATTATCGCCGCCATGGGGCAGCAAATACACCACTAATATCAATGTGGAAATGAATTACTGGCCGGCAGAGCTGCTGAATTTATCGCCCATGCACGAAGCCTTATTCAGCATGATACATGATTTAAGTGTAACCGGTTCCGTTACTGCAAAAGAATATTACAATGCGCCGGGTTGGGTACTGCATCACAATACTGATCTGTGGCGGGGTACAGCACCTATCAATGCATCCAATCATGGAATTTGGGTAACGGGCGGGGCATGGTTGTGCCAGCATTTATGGGAGCATTATTTATTTACGCAGGACATAAATTTTCTTCGAAACAGGGCTTATCCAATCATGCGTGCAGCGGCGGAATTCTTTTCACATTATTTAGTAAAAGATCCGGCAACAGGATATTTGATCAGCGCACCATCCAATTCACCGGAGCAGGGCGGCTTAGTGGCCGGGCCAAGTATGGATCATGAGATTATCCGGGCATTATATAAAAATGTAATTGCGGCTTCAGCGTTATTGCATGTTGATGCTGCCTTCAGTACATTGTTACAGCAGCAGTACAAACAAATTGCACCCGCTTCTGTTGGCCGTTATGGTCAATTAAAAGAATGGATGCAGGATATAGATGATACCAGCAATAAACACCGCCACATTTCTCATTTATGGGCTATGTATCCGGGTAATGAAATCAACTGGGATGAAACACCGGAATTAATGAAGGCAGCAAGACAATCTTTATTGTACCGTGGCGATGCTGCCACCGGCTGGAGCCTGGGATGGAAATTAAATTGCTGGGCAAGATTTAAAGAAGGCGATCATGCCTATAAATTGTTGCAAATGCTGTTAACACCGGCAGGTACGGCAGCGGGCAGTTATAATAATTTGTTCGATGCACATCCGCCATTCCAGATTGATGGCAACTTTGGTGGCGCTGCAGGTATTGGTGAAATGCTGGTACAAAGCCACACGAAGTATGTTGATTTATTGCCTGCACTGCCAACAGCTCTATCATCAGGTGAAGTGAAAGGTATTGCAGTGCGTGGTGGATTCTTATTAAACATGAAATGGAGCAATGGAAAATTAACAGCTGTGCAAATATTTTCGAAGGCAGGTCAGCCGATACTATTACGGTATAATGGTGTAATAAAAAAGGTCAGTACGGTTAAAAATTCATTTTATCATTTTAATGGAATGTTACAGGAATTGTAAGTATGGACAGCAGTAGAAAACATAACCGGTATTATTATAAAACCATTTTACAGATTTCCCTTTTCCTGTTATTTACTGCAACTTCAATTGCACAAAGAACAGACCAGGTTATTAATAACGGATGGAAGTATGCAATTGTCAATGGTGAACAGTCAGCAATTCAAAAAAGTGCATACAGTTGGAATAAAGTCACATTACCTCACAATGCTGATGACTATTTTGGATACAGGCGCCTGCTGCATGGTAATCTTCATGGCAATTTAATTTACAGCAGAAGTATCAGTATAAAAAAAATTCGGGGCAAACAATACTTTCTTTTTTTTGAAGGGGTGAGTTCTTATGCGCAGGTATATGTGAATGGCATTTTAACAGGTAGCCATGCAGGCGGGAGAACGACCTTTACGGTTAACATTACTTCATATATAAAGGCAGAGAATACCATACTGGTTAAAGTAGCTCATCCTGCTTTTATTAAAGACCTTCCCTGGGTTTGCGGCGGTTGCAGTGATGAACGTGGTTTCTCTGAAGGTTCGCAACCAATGGGTATTTTCAGGCCGGTGCATTTAATTGTTACCAATGATATAAAAGTAGCACCATTTGGTGTGCATGCATGGGCTGATATAAAAGATAATACTGCTGCTTTATCAGTTAATACCACGCTAAAAAATTATGCTGCACAAAAAAGGAATGTGACCATCATCAATCAGTTGGCAGATGCAACAAATACAATAGTGAAAGAAGTTGCCATACAGCAGGCATTGATGCCAAACGACTCCATAACCGTTTTACAGAATGATATAGCAGTGGATGATCCGATATTGTGGAGCACAGCGCATCCATACCTGTATAAAATTATTACTACCATAAAGGAAAATAATTTGATCGTCGACAGAACTGAAACTGCATTTGGTTTCAGAACCATCAACTGGAAAACGGCATCGCATCAGTTTTTATTAAATGGCAAACCGGTTTTCATCAATGGTATTGCAGAATATGAACATTTGCTTGGCGGCAGCCATGCATTCAGCAATGAAGAAATTATAGCACGAATGAACTGGATACAAAATGCGGGCTTTAATGCATTGCGTGATGCACATCAGCCACATAATTTGTTATATGGAAAATTATGCGATGAACGGGGTTTGTTATGGTGGACACAATTCAGCGCCCATATCTGGTACGATACACCTGAATTCAGAAAAAACTTTAAAACATTGCTGCGGGAATGGGTAATTGAAAGAAGAAACGAACCTTCATTAATTTTATGGGGTTTACAAAATGAAAGCAAACTCCCCAAAGATTTTGCGGAAGAATGTACAGCGCTCATCCGTTCGCTCGATCCCACAGCATCCACACAACGATTGGTAACTACCTGCAATGGTGGTGAAGGCACCGATTGGGATGTGCCACAAAACTGGACGGGCACTTACGGCGGCGATCCTGCCACTTATGCACAGGATATAAAAAAACAAATTTTAGTGGGAGAATACGGCGCATGGCGTACCCTTGGCCTGCATACCGAAGGCGGGTTTCAGCAAAACGGGCCGTTAAGTGAAGAACGTATGGCCTTATTAATGGAGCAAAAAATTCGTTTAGCCGAATCCGTTAAAGACAGTTGTGCAGGACAGTTTTTCTGGCTGCTTACTTCGCACGATAACCCGGGCCGTGTGCAGGGCGGTGAAGGGCTGCGTGAAATGGACAGGGTTGGGCCGGTGAATTATAAAGGTATGCTGACGCCCTGGGAAGAACCGATGGAAGCGTACTATATGTTCCGCAGCAATTATGTTGCTGCCGCAAAACAACCGATGGTGCATATTGATTCGCATACCTGGCCCAACCGCTGGATAACGCCGGGAATAAAAGACAGCATCAATGTATTTTCTAATTGTGATGAAGTGGAATTGTTCAATGATGTTAATGGGTTATCGTTGGGTAAACAAAAACGAAATGGCATCGGTACGCATTTTCAATGGAACAAAGTAACGATTCAATACAACGTGTTATATGCTGTGGGTTATGTAAATGGAAAAGCGGTTGCAGGAGATACGGTGGTATTATTTCATTTGCCGGAGGCGCCGCATTACAATCAATTGTTCACTGGAGATAAGAATGTAACCAGGGGAAAAGAAGGTTACCAGGATGTATACCGCGTTAACTGCGGCGGGCCGGAGTATACGGATGTCTTTCAACAGCAATGGGATGCTGATGATTATTACTCAGACTCATGGACCAGTAATTTTTCCGGAATGCCAAAAAATTTTGCCAGCCAGCGCAGAACATTTGCTCCCATAAAAAACACTGCCGACTGGAAAATATTTCAAAGTTTCCGCTATGGCAAAAATAAATTACGGTATGATTTTGATGTTAATGATGATGAAATGTACCGGGTGGAATTATACTTTATAGAACCCTGGCTGGGTACAGCCGGTGAAAATGCTGCAGGCATGCGGTTGTTTGATGTGGCCATCAACGGGAATACTGTAATTAAAAATTTAGACATCTGGAAAGAAGCGGGCAGCAACACTGTTCTGAAAAAAGTATTTACAGTAAAACCGGTTGATGGGAAAATCAGTATTTCATTTCCGTCTTCCAACGCAGGCCAGGCAATCATTTCAGGACTTGTGGTGGCAAAAAAGAAAAATGCGCTCCCGGTTAGAACAGCATATAAAAGACCTTCCGGTTCATGGAATTGGAAATCATGGTTGGATATTGGCGACAAAATATTTGCCAATTTACGCTACCAGTTTCATTCCATTCCTTCAGAATTATTTGGTGCACACTGGATGCAATTGAAAAGCCCAACCGACACAAAAATAATTGACCATGCGTTGTATGATACGCTGGATATCTACCTTGCTATTGCAGGCAAAGCAAATGCTGAAGTGATTAAAGGATTCGCCAAAATCAATGAAACAATTGTCACCAGTGAGAATGGCGGCAAAATTTATGAAGTATATAAGAAGAGATGTAACAAAGGAGACACATTGCGTGTTGTGTTAGATTCCAGTATGTTATTATTATATCAACCAGTTAATAATATGCAACCCGCTTATGATTTAAAACCTACGCAGTCTTATCGCCCCAATGCGGCAAATTTTAATAACACGAATGCAACAAAAGAAATTGTCAACGGAAAAGAAAGTATCAGGTACAAACAGAATAATACTGCAATTGAATGGAAGGTAAATATTGGTGCAGCAGACATCTATTCCATCAACTTGAGATACAGTAATGAAACCGGTAAATCACTATCCGGGAAAATGCAATGGATAATGGCAGATGGAACCATAATGAAAGAAGAAAAAATTATCTTTACCACCAGTGAAAAAGGGAAGTGGAATTATTTTACCACGAATACCAGAACTATGGTGAATGCCGGAAATTATATAGTACGGATCATCGCTGATGATGCTATTGGTGTAAGTATTTCAGGCGTGGATATACAATAATGAATACCCATTGGTGAGTAGCCATTGGTGAATAGCCATTGGCTTCAGCCAATGGAAATAAAAATAAAAATTATGCAATACAGAACATTAGGAAAAACAGGGTACAACATTTCAGCCATCAGTTTAGGCACCTGGCAGGTAGGCGGTAAATGGGGCGATGCGTTCAGCCATGATAATGCCGATCATATTTTAAACAAAGCCATCGACAGCGGCATCAACTTTATTGATACTGCAGATGTGTATGGCGATGGCGAAAGTGAAAAAGCGGTGGGTCGTGCAGTAAAGAACAGGAAAGAAAAAATTTATGTGGCTACAAAATGTGGTCGCCAGTTACAGCCGCATGTGAATGAAGCCTACCAGGTGAAAGTGCTGCGGAAATTTGTGGAAGCCAGTTTAAAAAATATGCAATTAGAAACATTGGATTTAATACAATTGCATTGTCCACCAACACAGGTATATTACCGGCCGGAAATATTTGCTTTGTTTGACGACCTGAAGAAGGAAGGCAAAATACAACATATGGGTGTGAGTGTGGAGAAAGTGGAAGAAGCCTTGAAAGCGATTGAATATGATAATGTAACGACTGTGCAAATCATCTTCAATATGTTTCGCCAGCGGCCGGCACAATTATTTTTTGAAGAAGCAAAGAAAAAAAACATCGGCATTATTGTACGTGTGCCTTTAGCAAGTGGATTACTCACGGGGAAATTTTCTGCTGCATCGCAATTTACGGAAGGGGATCACCGCCAGTTTAATCGTGATGGAGCAGCATTTGATAAAGGCGAAACGTTTTCCGGTATCGATTATGCTACAGGGTTATCCGCAGTGGAAGCATTGAAAAAAATATTCCCCGGCCAGGACAATTTAGCACCCGTTGCATTACAATGGATATTGCAGTTTGATGCGGTAAGCTGTATCATTCCCGGCGCATCCAATGCCGGGCAAATTGATTCCAATCTGAGCGCATTAAACATTCCCGCTTTAACACCGGAACAAATAACTGCTGTGAAGGAAGTTTATGAAAGATATATTAAACCATCAGTACATCATTTGTGGTAAAATAATTTCGCTTTGTTGTGCCATCGGCACAAGACGTTGGTAGTATAAAGTCAAACAGCGCTGAATCACGTGCCGTAGGTACGTAAGATGTGTTCCATTTCTAATAAAGGAAAATGAAAAAGAAATACCTTCTTATAATCGGGCTGATGTTGCTAAGTGGTTTGCATGCGCAAGTTCGCCGAACAATCGACTTCAATAATGACTGGAAATTTTATTTGGGTAATGACAGTAATGCTGTCAATGAAAACTATAATGATGTTTCATGGCGAACACTCAACTTACCGCACGACTGGAGTATTGAAGGTAACTTCTCCAAAGACAATCCTGCCACCAACCAGGGCGGTGCATTACCCGGTGGTATTGGATGGTACAGGAAAACTTTTACACTTCCGGCATCTTCCAAAAATAAACTCACTTTTATTGAATTTGATGGGGTGTACCGCAACAGTGAAGTGTGGATCAATGGGCATTATTTGGGCAAGCGGCCGAATGGATATATTTCTTTCCAGTATAACCTTACACCATATTTAAAATTTGGAACTGAAAAAAATGTAATTGCCGTTAAAGTGGATAATGCACAACAACCCAATTCAAGGTGGTACAGTGGTAGTGGCATTTACAGGAATGTTAGATTAGCAATAACCAATAAAATATTTTTCCAAAAAAATGGGCTTTATATAATTCCTGAAACAACAGGAGCTGAAGCCACGCTGAATATTCAAACAACGATACAGGCTCCCGAAAAAAGTAATGCGCTTTTTACTATTAAGTATGAATTATTTGATGCAACAGGTAAGCCGATCAAAGATGCATCTTATCATACCCTCATGATCTATAATCTGCAGGGAAATGAAACCCAGCACTTCTTTACTTACAGTTTTAAGAACCCCGTGTTATGGTCAGTTGACAAACCTTACTTATATACACTTAAAGCCAGCTTGCTTGTTGATGGTATTAAGACAGATGAAGTGGTTACAAAACTGGGTATACGGCAAATCCATTTCGACAGGGAAAAAGGATTCTTCCTCAATAATCAACCGCTCAAAATAAAAGGGGTTTGCCTGCATCATGATCTTGGCGCATTGGGTGCTGCATTTAATGTTGCCGCAGCAAAAAGGCAATTGCAGATTTTAAAGGATATGGGTTGCAATGCCATCCGCACATCACACAATCCACCAGCGCCTGAGTTTTTAGACCTGTGTGATCAAATGGGCTTTTTAGTAATGGACGAAGCATTTGATATGTGGCAAAAGAAAAAAAATAAATTTGATTATGCGCTTGATTTTAAAGCATGGCACAAGCAGGATCTGCAGGACATGATCAAAAGAGACCGCAACCATCCCTGTATTTTTATGTGGAGCATTGGCAATGAAATCAGGGAGCAGTTTGACAGTACAGGAATTGCTTTAACCAAAGAATTGGTGGCAACGGTAAAACAACTTGATGCTACAAGGCCGGTAACTTCTGCCTTAACAGAAACGGATACCACTAAAAACTTTATTTATCGTGCTGATGCATTGGATGTAACCGGCTGGAATTATAACCAGCAATACTTTCCTGATTTTTTAAAACGCTATCCCGGTAAAATATTTATTGCATCAGAAACCACGTCTGCATTGGCAACACGTGGCCATTATGATTTTCCATCAGACAGTGTAAGGGCCTGGCCACCTAAAGGGAAAAAAGAAATAGAAAATGTAAATGGCGACTGGACAGTTTCAGCATATGATCATGTAAAAGCAGGCTGGGGCAGTACGCATGAAGAAACATGGGCCATTATCAAAAAATATGCTTTTCTCTCCGGCATGTTTGTGTGGACAGGTTTTGATTACCTGGGAGAGCCCACACCTTATCCATGGCCGGCACGCAGTTCTTATTTCGGTATTGTTGACCTTGCCGGTTTTCCAAAAGATGTGTACTACATGTATCAAAGTGAATGGAGTAATAAACCTGTATTGCATGTATTCCCGCACTGGAACTGGAAAGTGGGAGATACGGTTGATGTTTGGACGTATTATAATCATGCAGATAAAGTGGAATTGTTTGTGAATGGAACATCATTCGGCAGCAAAACAAAAAATGATTCAGTACTGCATGTACAGTGGCGGGTGCCTTATGTGCCGGGTGAATTGAAAGTGGTTTCAACAATGCATGGAAAGAAGGTAATGGAAAAAATAATCCGCACAGCAGGCGCACCTTATGCCATCAAACTATCGTCGGGCCGCACAACAATAAAAGCGGATGGTAAAGACATGGCTTTTATAACTGCAACCATTGTTGATCAAAAAGGAATACCTGTTCCGTATGCCAATAATGAACTGCAATTTTCTGTTACAGGCAACGCAACGTTGGCAGCAACCGATAATGGATATGAAGCAGATACCACAGCATTCACCAGCCCTCAGCGAAGGGCGTGGAAGGGGCTTGCATTAGGTATTGTTCGCCCAGCCGCAAAAAAGGGAAATAGTACATTAACGGTATCGGCGCCCGGGTTAATTCCGGGAACGATTGCATTAAAAATAGCGGAATAAGCCCTTATTTTCTCACTCTTAAATAAAGAAAATTTCTCTGCAAATAGTAAAATTGTACATCTTTATAATAAAACTTCACATTGTTCTGCCCTATAGCCACAAGTACCTTTAGCTCGTAAAATGAACAGGATTGAAGTTCATTTTTATTAACGGTTTTTAAATGAAGCTATATGAAAAAGCAGGGGCTTGTTATCATGAATGATTTTACGCCGATGATAGCTGTGCAACAGCCTTCTCCTTTTGCATTTTTCTTTTCCTTTTGTTCAGGCATATTTAACATGAAGCACTTAATAACAGCAGTAATTTTTATTTGCAGCACCACTGTGCATGCGCAGCAAACCAATGCAGCAGTTGATACCGGTTATGAAAAGGTATTGAAAGACCGTACTGCAAAAATTGTAAACACACTGGATATTAAAGACGCCGGCCTGTATAATAAAGTACAGCAGCAGTTGGTTAACCAATACATTGCATTAAATGCTATACAAAACGATACCAAAGCTGCCATTACAAATATTAAGGCACAACAGCAGGACAAAGCTGCAGCTGATGCCGCCATCAAAAATGCGAACGATAAAAAAGCGATTGCGTTAAAAGACCTCCACAACAAATTCATTGCCGCTTTAAAAACTTCTTTGACAGACGACCAGGTGGAAAAAATAAAAGATGGTATGACATACAGGGTATTACCCATTACATGGGCAGCTTACCTGGATATGTTGCCCAAACTTACGCAACAGCAAAAAGATACCATGTATACCTGGCTGGTGGAAGCCCGTGAACTGGCTATGGATGAAGGAACAAGCGATGCCAAACATGCGGTGTTTGGAAAGTACAAAGGCCGCATCAATAATTATTTATCATCCCAGGGTTATGATATGAAGAAAGAAGGAGAAGATTGGGCAAAAAGAAAACAGGCAGAAAAAGAAAAGCAACCAAACCAAAATCAACCAGAATAATTTTCAATTTTTTCAAAACTAAGCTATATGATAAAACTCCAACTGAAGAAGGCCTTATTCCTTCAATTTTTCCTGTTGCTCAGTTGCATAGTATTTGCACAGCAAAAAAAAGTTACCGGAAAAATAGTGGATACTGATGGCAAACCTGTACCGGGTGTAACCATCAGCATCAAAGGCAGCACGGTTACAACTACAACCGATGCCGCCGGTACATTTACTATCACGGTTCCTGCAAACGAATCGGTGCTTAAAATATCAAGCGCCACATTTCTTTACCAGGAATTGGTTGTAGGCAACCGCACTACCATAAACATTACCATGCTAAAAGACACCAAGCAACTGGATGATGTGGTGGTGATTGGATATGGTACACAAAAGGCAAAAGCTGTTACCGGCTCCATTGCAACTGTGGATACCAAAAAAATGGAAGACCTTCCTGTTGCATCACTTACCGAAATGCTGAGGGGCCAGGTGCCGGGTGTAAACGTTTCAGGCGGCAGCCAGCGTCCGGGTATTATGGCTTCCGTAAGCATCCGCCAGCAATTCAACTGGGGTAAAGATGGTGGTGGAACCATTCCTTTAATTATTATTGACGATGTGGTGCAGATTGACCCTGCCACCAATTTACCCACACTGGATAAATTCAATTTGCTCGATCTGTCTGAAGTGGAAAGCATCACGGTATTACGCGATGCCAGTGCTGCTATCTATGGAGCCCGTGCCTCGCAGGGTGCTATTGTGGTTAAAACAAAACGCGGTAAGGCAGGCCTGCCCAAAATTACTTATTCCAGCAAGTTTGAAACCAACGATGCGGTAAGCCATGGCAAAGTGATGAGTGCAAAAGAATACGGTATTTTTTCGAACAGGCTTAACCGTGGTTTAGGAAATACGCCAACCGGCAACCCCAATAACTTCTTCTCCGATGCTGAGCTGGCCAGCATGGACAGCCTTAATTACGATTGGTTAAGAAACGACTGGAATGCAGCCAACGCTATGCAGCATTCAATTAATGTAAGCGGCGGTTCAGACAGGGCAACTTATTTCACCGGTGGTTCATACTATAAACAGGGTGCTAACCTGGGTTCGCAGGATTTTGACCGCTGGACGTTCCGCTCCGGTACAGATGTTAAAGTGGCCAATAGTGTAAAATTATCTGCCACACTTTCTGCCAACAATTCCAGCCTGGAAAAATCATTTACCAAAATCAATTTCTCTGATGGATATGCAAATGGTGGTGAACAAAATGATTACAGTGTTTTACTGCACATGCCCAAATACATCCCCTGGCAATATAATATTAACGGGGTAGACAGTTATATATCACCGGTGCTCGGCCCTAACAAACTGGGTTCAGCTTCTGGTAACAACTCATTATCCAACTGGAATTATTATGCATTGCTGAACAATGGTTCAAAAACAACCAATAAGGCGTTCAGTTATAATGCCAACTTCTCTTTACAATATGATATTCCGTTTATCCAGGGTTTATCAGTAAGAGGTAATTATTCTGTAGGCTCTACTTCAAGCAATACAGAGCAGATTATGATGCCGCTGATTATTTCCCAGGCTAAAAACATCAACACAGCAAATAATCACTTATTTACCTCCACCACAACCTGGAATAATCCAACCACCAATAAATCCAATTCCAGGGTTACGTATGATAACACTGTAGGAACACTGGAGCAGATCAACTTCTTTGCTAATTACGATCACACATTTGGAGATCACAGCATATCAGCAGTATTTTCTGGCGAACGCTCCAAAGTAAGTTCAGAAGACCGTTACCAGATTTATGACAACCCATTACCGGGTGTTTATAACGGCACTTCAGTTTCTGCCGGAACATTGAACAGTTCCAACACCATTACCTACAGGTCAGAAGGGGGAACAATGTCTTACCTCGGCCGTGTAAGTTATGGATATAAGAACAGGTACTTTGCACAATTCTTATTCCGCAGCGATGCCTCCAGCAAATTTGCACCTGAAAACTATTGGGGCTTCTTCCCAAGTGTTTCTTTGGGTTGGGTAATGTCTGACGAAGAGTTTTTCAGGCAGCGTGTTCCCTGGGTAAATTACCTGAAAGTGCGTGCGTCAGTGGGCAGAACCGGTAATGATAATGTGAAAGCGTGGAAATGGATGCAGCTGTATACACTGGCATTAGATAAAGGTATGGCCTTTGGTACAAGCGGTGGTAACTATACTTATGGTATTACACCAGACCCCACACCCAACAGGAATATTAAATGGGACAAAACCATCCAGCGCAACCTTGGATTTGATGCGGTGGTGCTGAAAAACCGTTTATCATTTAGCTGGGATGGATATTATAACTCCTCTACCGATCTGCTTACATCAATGACAGGTGCTATTAATGTACCCATATCTGTAGGTGGTGCATTTGCAGAACAAAACTATGGTGCGGTGAATTTCTGGGGCACTGAAATTACAGCAACCTGGAATGGCCATGCAGGCAAGAAAGTAAATTATTCTGTAGGTGTAAACTTTGGATTATCTGATAACAGCGTAGTCAAATATCTCGATCAGCCTTTCAAATATCCTTCTCAATATGCAGGTGCACAGCGTGAAGGCTATTCACTCATTGGCCCGGTTTGGGGTTACAGAACCTGGAAGCAAACTTCAACAGGTGATGGCATCCTCAGAACCGATGCCGACCTTGATGCATACTGGACATATCTTAGTGACCTTGCTGCAAAAGCCGGTACCACTCCGTTATACAATGCAGGCGGTGCCAATATTTCTACAAGGGCAGGTATGAAAAAAGGTATGATGGCTTACCAGGATGTTGCCGGTGCACTGGATGCCAATAACCAAAGCATTGCCGGACCTAACGGACAAATTAACGACGACCAGGATTATGTACAGTTAGTAAAAAGAAACAGGTCTTACGGCTTTACCACCAACTTAAGTGCATCATGGAATTCTCTAACCATGCAGGCACAGATTGGTACCAGCTGGGGCGGTTACAACAGTATGGACAGGATCAAGCAGGGTACCTCCAGCACCAATGCCGGATGGTCTCAGGCAGCTTACCTGAACGACATGTATGATTCAACTGATAACCCATTGGGTAAATATCCCAATATGGCGTTCTATGACAATGCGTTTAAAACATCCGATTTCTGGACGTTGCCTACTTTCAGGTGTGTGATCCGTTCGCTGAGTATCGGGTATACTATACCGAAAGAATGGATATCAAAACTGCATATGTCAAACGCAAAATTGGTATTATCTGGTTATAACCTTTGGGATCTGTACAACCCATATCCCGGTAAATACAGGAATATGTACGATGCACCAAACGTAAACTATCCAACATTGCGGACATGGTCGCTGGGATTGAACGTTGGATTCTGACAATAACCAAAACCAGATCAGTTAATTCTATATGAAATGAGCCAGAAAAGACCCACTGCCATTCAACAGGACGTCTTTCCCGGCAAAACCAATAAAAATAAAAAAATGAAAAATAAAATATTATATCTCATCGCGTTTACCGCAATGGTTGTTGGCGCAGCGGGCTGTAAAAAAAGTTTCCTGGAAGACCTGAAGAGCTATGATAAGTATGATGAAAGCGCCTTTACCAATGAAGTGCTTACCGGATACTATATCGACAGGCTGTATAACTACTTCTTTGTAAACTACAAAAGCCCCACGCAGGCAGAAACCACGTTGGGTTCTTACGATGATTCTAAAACAAAGAATACTGAAGAAATAGGAGGTACAGTAAGCAACTACATCAACCCAAACAGGAACCTGATGCTGGCAACAGATGCTGATAACTATTATGGCGGAGCACTTACAGCAAGTATTTCCAATACGCCGTATACACGTATCCGTTTGGCTAACTTTTTACTGGAGAAAATAGATGAAGTGGGTACAGCATTGTCTCCTGCATTCAGGGACAGGGCTAAAGGCCAGATGTATTATTTCCGTGCCTTGCAATATTATTACCTGGTACGTGCCTATGGTGGTGTGCCATTGGTATTGACTGTGCAAAATGCAAGCAGCACCGATGCATCGATCAGGATACCAAGAGCCACCGCATCACAATGCTTTACACAAATTGTAAAAGACTTTGATTCGGCAGCCGCATTATTGCCCGCAGTATGGCCCACACAAACAACAGACTACGGCAGGTTTACCAGTGCAGCGGCGCTGGCTATGAAAAGCCGTGTATTATTAACTGCGGCAAGCCCGTTGTTTAACAGCGATTGGGACAATACATCAAGCCCCAAATGGCAGGCTGCACTGGATGCAGGTTTGCAGGCTGAAACTGCATTAACTGCCGCCGGTTATGGATTATATGGCAGCACAGCAAAAGACTGGGCAGATATGTTTACTGCAAAAGACAACGCATCCATCACCAATACCACAACGCCGTATAATAAAGAAGCCATCTTTACCATACTGCTTTCCACCAATACCACCAGTTCTGCCGGTTATAACAGTGCGTGGGAAAACTCCATCAGGCCAAAAGACCAAAATGGCAGCGGCGGTATATCTGTGCCAAAAGGAATGCTGGACCTGTTTCCGCTGGCCAACGGCGCACGCCCAACAACGGCTAACGGATACGTAGACACGTTTTTCTTCGAAAACAGGGACCCGCGTTTCTACCGCACTTTTGCTTTCTCCGGTTCTAAATGGGGAATTAAAACCAATGCCAACAGAACTTCTTTCTTTTACAGGTGGAGGCCAAGTGCAACCGGCACGATAACTTATTCCGGCAATAACCAGACAACCAGTCCTGCAGTGGTGAAGAAAATGGCTAACCCTGCGGCAGACAGTTCTGCATTTACTTATTCCGGTACGGATATTATAGAATACCGCTATGCAGAATTACTGCTCAATATTGCAGAATGTTATGCAGCAAAAGGCGATATTGCCAATTGCCTGGTATACCTTGGAAAAATACGTGCACGTGTAGGTATATCCAGTGCCAACAATTATGGCATTGGTACACTGGCAACCAAATATGCAGCAATAGAAGCCTGCCTGTATGAACGCCGTGTGGAACTGGCCTACGAAGGCAAACGATACTGGGATATACAAAGGTGGTTGTTGTATGATGGTTCATCCGCCACCAATACATCAGCCAATACCTGCTCTAAACTCGGTATTGCACCCATCAATGGTTCCAACAGAACCGGTTATTACTGGCAATCCATTAACTACACCAGTTCAGATCCATTAACAGCAGCAGATAAGAGCATCATCATCGATCCGGATGCGGCTAACTTTACCACACAAATTGCGGCATTAAAAACTTTGTACAAAACAAAACTGGTGATGACGCCTTTAGACCAGGCTTTGGATCGTGATGGTACCACACCGGTAAATATCTTATACAGGCCGAATTATTATTTATCCGGTTTATCAGCAACAGTACTGTCATTAAATCCATGGCTGAAACAAAATATCGGCTGGCAGGATTATAGTGGTGGTGCAGGAACATTCAATTCAACTGAATAAAAAATACTGGCTGCTGAAAAAACTAATTCAGCAGAAAGATGAACAGTGTAATTGTTTAAACCGAAACTGTATGAGAAGCGTAGTTATTAACAACAAGAGTTAGAAGAATCATATAGCAGCACACGTTAAAAGGGAAAGTGCATGCACTTTCCCTTTTTTATTGCGGAGAAAGAAAATGTTTTTCTGAAAAAAACAAAGTAGTATTCAACAGAAATTTTATTATCAATCGTCTAATAGTTTCAAACAATTGTACAATGAATAGTGCGACAAAAAAGTGGATATTAGGAGCAATGATTATTGTGTTTGCTCAAAATGCAAAAGCCCAGTATCCCGACATCCCTGCTGATGTAAAAAAATCTTCCGATTCATTAATTGAAGCAGCCAACAAACATTCAGACAGTGCGTGGAATGTAGCATGGCCCATCATTGCCAAAGAAGCCAAAGAAGGCAAACCTTTTATTCCCTGGGCTTCCCGTGTGGATGAATTGCCGCAGGCAGCTATTCCTGCATTTCCCGGCGCAGAAGGTGGCGGACGTTTCTCCTTTGGTGGCCGTGGCGGAAGAGTGATTGTGGTAACCAACCTGAACGATGATGGCCCCGGCAGTTTTCGCTGGGCATGCGAGCAGGGTGGCGCAAGGGTGATTGTATTCAATGTTGCAGGTATTATACATTTAAAAACGCCGGTAATTGTAAGAGCTCCTTATGTAACTATTGAAGGCCAGACTGCACCGGGCAATGGTATTTGCATTGCTGGTGAAACCGTTTGGATCAATACACATGATGTGATCATCCGTTATATGCGCTTCCGCCGTGGTGAAACATGGGTGGGCAGAAGAGATGATGCGATTGGAGGAAATCCCATCGGTAATATCATGATCGATCATGTCAGCGCAAGCTGGGGTTTGGATGAGAACATGAGTATGTACCGTCACATGTATAACGACAGCACAGGAAAAATTGAAGATAAATTTCCAACGGTAAATATCACCATTCAAAACTCCATCTTCAGCGAATCGCTCGATACATGGAATCATGCATTTGGCAGTACACTGGGTGGAGAAAATTGTTCGTTTATCCGTAACCTTTGGGCTGATAACACTGGCCGTAATCCATCAGTGGGCTGGAATGGCGTTTTCAACTTTGCAAACAACGTAGTGTTCAACTGGGTACACCGTTCAATAGATGGTGGCGATTACCGGGCACAGTTCAATATCATTAATAATTATTTTCAGCCGGGTCCGGCCACACCCAAAAATAATGTGGGCCACCGCATCTTAAAACCGGAAAGCGGCAGAAGCAAACTCAAAGAAAAATTTTATGGCAGGGCGTATGTGAATGGTAACATTATGGAAGGTTATCCGGAAATAACCAAAGATAACTGGAATGGCGGTGTACAGGTGGAAGAAGAAGCGAATACCGGCGAATACACGGCGAATATAAAATGGAACAGGCCTCTTCCGATGCCTGCATTCACCATCATTGGTGCAGTGGAAGCAAAAAAATATGTACTGGATAATGCCGGTGCTACTTTGCCAGTACGTGATGCAGTAGATAAACGGGTAACCGAACAGGTTAGAACGGGTAAAATTGTTGTATCAGATAATGTAGTGGCACCCACAACACAATTTAAACACCGCCGCCTGCCGCTGGATTCTTACAAGATCGGTATCATTACAGATATAACACAGGTGGGCGGTTACCCGGATTATAAGGGAACGGCATACAAAGACAGCGACAGCGACGGCATACCTGATGCATGGGAAATTGCTCACGGCTTAAACCCCAACGATGCCGGCGATGCTGCAAAAATTACCAAAAGCGGCTACAGCAATATTGAAGTGTACCTGAACAGTGTGGTGGATATTAAAAATGTAACACCGGCAGCAGTTGCTGTTAAAAAAACGAAATAGTGCAAGTAAAAATATTTTTAATCAGCCTGGTAATGGGCATGGCAGTCAACGCTGCTGCACAATACCCCACCATTCCACCTGCAATGGAAGATTCTGCAGGAAAAGAAATGAAGCGTTTCCAGGATTCATCAGATAAAGCTTGGGAGCTGGCATGGCCAATAGTGCAGCGGGATGAACAAAATGGAAAAGTGTTTAACCCCGGCGCATCAAAATCTTCCGATCTGCCCCAGTCAAAAATTCCAGCCTTTCCTGGCGCGGAAGGTGGCGGCGCTTATACTTCGGGTGGGCGTGGCGGTAAGGTATTTGTTGTTACCAGTTTGGAAGATCGTGGGCCCGGCACATTCCGTTGGGCATGCGAACAGGGTGGGGCAAGAATCATTGTATTTAACGTGGCGGGCATTATACATTTAAAAAGCCCCATCAATATCCGTGTGCCATATATTACTATTGAAGGGCAATCTGCACCTGGTGATGGTGTATGCATTGCTGGTGAGTCAGTGCTGATTGATACGCATGATGTCATTATTCGTTTTATGCGTTTCCGCCGCGGGCAAACAGCAGTAACGAGGAGAGATGATGCACTGGGTGGTAATCCTGTCGGCAACATCATCCTGGATCATGTATCAGGCAGTTGGGGGTTAGATGAAAACATGTCTATCTACCGTCATGTGTACGACAGGAAGAATGATGGCAAAGGAGAAAAACTACCCACCGTTAACGTAACCATACAGAACAGCATTTTTGCTGAAGGGCTGGATACGTATAATCATGCATTCGGCAGTACCATCGGCGGAAGAAATTCTACGTTTATGCGTAACCTTTGGGCGAACAATGTGGCCCGCAATCCTTCTGTGGGAATGGATGGCGATTTTGGATTTGCCAATAACGTAGTATTTAACTGGTGGAACCGAAGTGCCGATGGTGGGGATGATAAGTCTTTCTTTAATTTCATGAATAATTATTATAAACCGGGGCCCATCACGCCAAAAGATAAGCCCATCAGTTACCGTATTTTAAAACCGGAATCAGGCCGCTCACATAAAGACACACTTATTTTTGGTAAAGCCTATGTGAATGGAAATATTGTGGAAGGCAATGAAAAGGTAACCAATGATAACTGGGCTGGCGGTGTGCAGGTGCAGGAATTACCGGATGCCGGAAAGTATACCGATGCCATTCGGGTGAATGAACCCTTTCCCATGGCGCCCATAACCATGATGACTGCCAGACAATCGTACAACTATGTTTTGGATAATGCCGGTGCTACGCTGCCCAAACGTGATGCAGTGGATACAAGAGTGGTGGAAGAAGTGCGTACCGGAAAAATTATCTGCGATAAAAATGCACAACCTTATACCGCTAAATTTGTAAAGCGCCGTTTGCCGGCAGATTCTTATAAAGAGGGTATAATTTCAGACATCAGCCAGGTGGGCGGTTATCCCGAATACAAAGGAACACCTTATAAAGACAGTGACCATGATGGTATGCCGGATGAATATGAGATCAAACATCACTTAAATCCTAAAGATGCCGGTGATGCCGTAAAAATTACCCCAGGCGGATACAGCAATATTGAAGTATATTTAAACAGCATAGTGAATATTAACCAGGTGAGGCCTTCGCTGTAACCGGAAGCACTAACTGGTTTGTACCTGGAAGCTCCGGCTTCCAGCCATTCTCAAAACATTTGATGAAAGCACAACCTTCATCAAATCAAATGTAATCATTGTGATAAGGACACAAGCATATCAAAATTCTTGTATCATGCCTGTAGGAACATGCCTCCGGCGTATTCAAAAAATCTGCAGCATTTTTTCAAACAGGAAATTGCACAGCAATTTTTTCCGAAAATGTATCCAACGCTTTCTCATATCAGCAGTAGTTTTTAGTTTACCGCAGGCTTCATTGGCCCAAAAAACCACGAAGCCTGCTCCTTTATTTGCTGAAAAAGGCAAACTGCTGTACACTCCCGATTCGCTCAATAACCGGATAGTGGATTTTTCTTATTGCGGGTATAAAGCATCAGAGCAATCCATTCCCAATGCACCGGTAAAAGTAGTGGTGCATGTAAGCAAAGGCGATGCAACATTACGTATACAATCTGCATTGGATTATGTGGCTACGCTGCAGCCAGATGCCAAGGGCATCCGTGGTGCAGTGTTATTGGAAAAAGGAAGTTATGAAGTGTTGGGGCAATTGCAGATAAAAGCATCAGGTGTAATATTGCGGGGCAGCGGCATGGATGCCAATGGAACAACAATCATTGGCGCCGGAACAGGAAGGCTGGCTTTGATTAAGATCATTGGCAAAAAAGATATGGTGCAGGTGCAGGCAGGCACAGTACAAATCACTGATGCGTATGTACCCGTGAATGCCATGTCGTTCAACATCAATACCGTACTGACGGATAAAGAGCTGAACCAGCATATTATCATTCATCGTCCATCCACCAAAAACTGGATCGCTAAACTGGGCTGTGATATTTTTGGTGGCGGTATATCTGCACTCGGCTGGAAACCCGGTGACCATGATTTGACTTTCGACAGAACGATCACCAGAATAGAAGGCAATAAAATTTATATTGATGCGCCAATAACAACAGCCCTGGACACAACTTACGGTGGAGGTTACCTGACATTTTACAGCTGGAATGGCCGCATCAGCAATTGCGGCGTGGAAAACCTGCGTTGTGTTTCCGTATTTAATAAAGACAATGAAAAAGATGAAGACCACCGCTGGAATGCCATCAACATTGAATGCGCAGAAGATGCATGGGTGCGGCAGGTGGCAGTGGAAAATTTTGCAGGTTCAGCGGTGAGCATACTGGAAACTTCAAAAAGAATTACGGTGCAGGATTGTATATCCACACATCCTGTATCTGAAATCGGCGGGCAACGGCGCTACACATTTTTAACCACCGGTCAGCAAACATTATTTCAACGTTGTTATTCAGAAAATGGATATCATGATTTTGCCACCGGCTATTGCGTTCCCGGCCCCAACGCATTTGTACAATGCGAAGCGCACGAAACCAATAATTTCAGTGGCGCTATCGACAGCTGGAGTTCCGGCATTTTATTCGATGTGGTGAATATTGATGGCAATGCATTGCGTTATGGCAACCGCGGGCAGGATGCGAATGGTGCAGGCTGGGCGGCAGCAAACAGCGTATTCTGGAATTGCACCGCAGCAAGAATTGATTGTTACCAACCACCAACCGCACAAAATTATTCCTTCGGCAGCTGGGCGCAATTCAGTGGTGATGGGTACTGGACAGAATCCAACAACAGCATCAACCCAAGAAGTTTATTTTATGCACAGCTGGCACAGCGCCTTAATAAAAATGTTGATGACCAGGCACAGATTTTATTCGTGCCAACAGATGCATCCAGCAGTCCATCTGTGGAAGTGGCGGCTCAATTGATCAAAGCTTCTGTTAAGCCACGCATGCAATTGAATGAATGGATCAGGAATGCGTGCCAGCGAAACAGTATGACCACATCATCCAATAATGTTATTTCAATTGATGTAGTGGGAATAAAAAAACCTGCAACACCAGTACTTGCACCAAAGATGGAAGTGAAGCATGGCTGGCTGGTACGTGGTGATCAAATTCTCACCGGCAGCCGCAACATTGTTCCGTGGTGGAATGGAGGTGTGCAGTATGCAGATATTGCAAATGCCAAACCACACATCACCCGTTTTGTACCCGGCAGATCAGGAAAAGGGTTAACGGATGATTTGGGTGAAGTGGCTGATGAGATGGTGAACAAACACATCATTGCAATGGAACACAATTATGGTTTGTGGTACGACCTGCGCCGTGATGACCATGAACGGGTAAGAAGAATGGATGGAGAAGTGTGGCCGCCATTCTATGAATTGCCTTTTGCAAGAAGTGGTAAAGGTTTAGCGTGGGATGGATTAAGCAAATACGATCTCACCAAATACAATTTATTTTACTGGAGCCGCTTAAAACAATTTGCAGACCTGGCAGATCAGAAAGGTTTGGTTTTAGTGCATCAAAATTATTTTCAGCATAACATTATTGAAGCAGGCGCACACTGGGTGGATTTTCCCTGGAGAACCGCTAACAATATCAACAACACCGGTTTTCCGGAACCACCGCCATTTGCCGGGGACAAACGCATCTTCATGGCTGAACAATTTTACGACATAACGAACCCGGTTAGACGTGAATTGCATATCAAATTCATCCGCCAGTGTTTAAATAATTTTAAAGATAATAACAGCGTAATACAATTCATCGGGGAAGAATTTACAGGGCCGCTGCACTTTGTACAATTTTGGTTAGATGTAGTGAGCGACTGGGAAAAAGAAACGGGCAAACATCCCATCATTGGATTATGCGTAACCAAAGATGTGCAGGATGCCATTATGAACAACCCGAAATATGCATCCGTAGTGGATTTGATCGACATCCGTTACTGGCATTACCAGGCAGATGGCACCACTTACGAACCCAAAGGCGGGCAAAACTTAGCGCCACGCCAGCATGCAAGATTATTGAAACCAAAGAAAACATCATTTGAACAGGTATATCGTGCGGTTAAAGAATACAGGGAAAAATATCCCACCAAAGCAGTAAGTTATTCGGGTGATAGTTATCCTGAATTTGGCATTGCTGCATTTATGGCCGGCGGAAGTCTGGCAGAGTTGCCGGAAAATATTGATAGTAACCTGGTGAAGTTAGCATCAACCATGAAACCCGTTGCGTCAACCAACAAAAATGAATATGTACTGAGTGATGGGAAGAAGAGCATTGTGTATAATACAGCAACTAAAAAATTTGAAGCTAGGTAGTTAATCATTGATTATTGAACATTGATTATTGAGTATTTTGTTGACAACTTTTTAGTCCGTAGGACTATAAGCCCGGTAGAAGAACAACAATAAATGTAATTACGTCCTGTAGGGACGAAAGGTTGGCGGCAAAAGGTTAATTCACGATTGCCATCCACAATTAACACATCGCATGAAAAAGATCGCAACAATATTTTTCTTATTCAATATTGCGTATGCTCAAATTCAACCCCTGCAAATTTCATCCAACCACCGTTTCTTTCAAACCAAAGATGGCAAACCATTTTTCTGGCAGGGAGATACCGGCTGGCTGCTCTTCATTAAATGCACAAGGGAAGAGGCTGTGAAATATTTAGACGATCGCCAACAGAAAGGATATAATGTAATACAGGTAATGCTGGTACATGACATTAACAAAGCGGTGAATCTATACGGTGACTCCGCCATACAAAATAAAAATCTTGCACAACCGGTCACCACACCCGGCAATAATTTTTACAACGCAGCCGAATATGATTACTGGGATCATGTGGATTACGTTATAGATGAAGCAGCCAAACGTGGTATCTATATGGCACTGGTACCGGTGTGGGGCGGCAACATCAAGCATGTAACAGAAGCACAGGCAAAAGTGTATGCTGCATTTTTAGCCAACCGGTATAAAAACAAAACCAATATCATCTGGCTTAATGGCGGCGATATTAAAGGCACAGATGGATTAGCACAATGGAATGCCATCGGCAATACCATCCGTTCAATAGATAAAAATCATCTCATCAGTTTTCATCCACGCGGCAGAAATTCATCATCCGCATGGTTTCATCAGCAACCCTGGCTGGATTTTAATATGATTCAGAGCGGGCATAAAGATTATGCACAGGATACGGTTTCAACTGAAAAGCTGCATTATGGTGAAGACAACTGGAAATACATTGTTGATGATTACAAACTGCAGCCGGTAAAACCAACATTGGATGGAGAGCCCTCTTACGAAAACATTCCGCATGGTCTGCACGATTCATTGGAAAAAAGATGGACTGCTGATGATATCCGCCGCTATGCCTATTGGGAAGTGCTTGCTGGCGGGGCAGGATTTACTTATGGTAATAATTCAGTGATGCAGTTTTATCACAAAGGCGATAAAGAATCCAGCTTTGGTGCCAACGCCAATTGGGAAGAGGAACTGAATGCACCCGGTGCAGCGCAAATACAATATTTAAAACAACTCATGCTGAGTCATGATTATTTCAGTCGCCGGCCGGCACAGGAAATAGTGCTCAACGATGGAACACGTTATGACAAAATAATAGCCGCAAAGGGCAGTAGTTACGTTTACGTATACACGTATAATGCAAGAGATGTAAAGCTGGCATTGAACAAAGTAAACTTCAAGCCCGCAAAAGCCACATGGTTCAGCCCGGCTGACAGCCAGGTGATCGCCATAAAAAATTTTAAATACACACCGGTACAAACCTTTTCACCACCAGGAGAAAAGAAAGCAGGCAACGACTGGGTATTAATACTGGAGCGATAAATGAGACGCTGGTTTACGATAGCAGTTGTATGCACAACATTCTTTTCCTGTTCACGCAGGGCTTATCTCTTTACATCTTTTCATGAACCTGCGGATGCAGGTTTGCGCATGCTGTACAGTTACGATGGCTATCATTGGAAAGATTTGGATACGGTATTGCTGAAACCGCAGGTAGGCCAGCAAAAAGTAATGCGTGACCCCAGTATGGTGCAAGGCCCCGATGGCACTTTTCATTTGGTGTGGACGAGCAGCTGGCGGGGCGACAAAGGTTTCGGCTATGCATCCAGCAAAGATTTAATACACTGGAGTGAAGAACAATTTATACCAGTGATGCAGAACGAACCCACCACGGTAAATGTATGGGCACCGGAATTGTTTTATGATCATCAGCAAAAACAATTTGTGATCATTTGGGCAAGCTGCATACCGGGCCGTTTTGAAAAAGGCTTGGAAGAAGACAGTAACAACCACCGCATGTATGTAACCACCACAAAAGATTTTAAAACATTTGCAGCAAGTAAACTGTTTTTTGATGGCGGCTTCAGTTCCATTGATGCAGTGATTGTACAAAAAGCTGTCAACGATTTTGTTTTAGTGGTAAAAGATAATACGAGGCCGGAACGGGATATCAAAGTGGCATTTGCCAATGATCCGCTGGGGCCATACAAGAATGTATCAGCGCCCTTCAGTGATCATTTTACAGAAGGGCCAACAGTGGTGAAGGTAAAAGGCCAGTGGTTGATCTATTTTGATTCTTACCGTAAAAAAACGTACGAAGCAGCAGCCACAAAGGATTTTATTCATTTTGAAAACATCAACAATAAAATTGCTGTACCGGAAGGCCATAAACATGGTACGATTGTAGTGGTAAAAAAGAAAACAGTGCAACGCTTGTTGAAAGCAGTACAACATTGAAACAGGGAATGAAAAAAGTATTCAGTATATTATTTTTATTGAACAGTATGACTGCTGTTGCACAGGATACCGTTCGTTACGTGGGTACAACATTAGCTAATGTGGATTATCATAATGGGCAATTGCCATTGGCAATAGGTGTACACAATATTCAAACCATGCGTGCAAACCGTGCAGACACGGGCACTACCGGCTGGACGTACAATCACCAGCCCATGCTGGCTTACTGGAACAATACTTTTTATTTGGAATACCTGAGCAATCCTGTTGGCGAACATGTGCCGCCGGGAAGAACAGTATTGCAAACCTCTCCCGATGGTTACCACTGGAGTACACCGGTAGTGATCTTTCCTACTTATAAAATTCCCGATGGAACGGTGAAAGAAGGCAGAAAAGATTCTGCCAAAAACACGTATGCAGTAATGCATCAGCGTATCGGTTTCTATACATCAAAAAGTAAAAAATTATTTGCGCTGGCGTATTATGGTATTGTGCTGGGGCAGAAAGATGATCCCAACGATGGCAATGGTATTGGCCGGGTGATACGGGAGATCAAAGCGGACGGAACATTCGGGCCAATTTATTTTTTGCGATACAATCATGCGTTTAATGAAAAAAATACTGCATTCCCTTTTTATAAAACGGCAAAAGATAAAGAGCTGGTAAAAGCCTGCGAAGAAATTTTAAGTACACCATTACTTATGCAGCAAATGGTGGAAGAAGCAGACCGTAATGATCCGCTGATACCATTGAAAAAAGACTTTAAAGCATTTAATTATTATCATTTGCCCAATGGAAATGTGGTGGGCTTATGGAAATATGCGTTAACCAGTATCACAAAAAATGAAGGCAAAACATGGCAATATAATCCATTGAGGGCGCCGGGTTTTGTAAATGCCAATGCAAAAATATGGGGACAAAAAACTTCCGATAACAAATACATCACGGTGTACAATCCATCCGAATTTCGCTGGCCGCTGGCATTGAGTGTAAGTGATGATGGGCTGCGTTATAAAAATTTATTATTGGTAAATGGGGAAATTACTTCACTGCGTTATGGCGGTGCCTACAAAAGTTACGGCCCGCAATATGTGCGTGGCATACAGGAAATGAATGGTACACCGCCGGATAAAAACGTTTGGGTGGGCTACAGTATGAACAAAGAAGATATTTGGGTGGCCACCATTCCTGTTCCCGTGCAGGATAAAGAAACGGCAGCAGTGAATGAAGTGTTTAACAGCATGAAAGATGGAGAAGAGTTGAAACGCTGGAATTTGTTCAGCCCTGTTTGGTGCCGCACACAAATTGAAAATAACAATGGCACTAAAGTGCTGGCTATGCACGATAGTGATCCTTTTGATTATGCCAAAGCAGAAAGGTTATTTCCAGAAAGTAAAAAAGTAACCATTGCTTTCACCATTACGCCACAGCAAAATAATTTCGGCAACATACAAATTGAATGTACAGATACTAAAGGCACACCATGTTTAAGAATTTATTTAGATTCAACCGGTGCCATTTTAACCAAACAGGGATACCGCAATAAATCGCTTGGTAAATACAATGCAGGCGAAACATTGCATTTCAATATAGAGATAAATACTGCTACACGATTTTATACGGTAACCATCAACAATGCTAAACCATCTTCCAATTTATGTTTTGCGCCGGTGGATGCCGTGAACCGCATTGTATTCCGCACGGGAGATGTGCGCCGTTTTCCCAATGCAGACACACCTACCGACCAGGATTATGATTTGCCCAACCCCAATGCAAAAGAAAAAGATGCGGTGTATTATATTGTTTCATTACAAACCAGCAGTCAATAAACCTATGCGGAAAATAGTTGCGATATGTTTTTATATTTTGCTTTCACAGGTGGTGCAGGCACAAAATGATCAGCCGTTGATATTGAAGGCAGATGATTACAAACATTATGTAGAACGCTTCAATACCATGGAAGATGAAAATGTGAAGCAGGCCATTCCAAATGACAGCGCATGGGATTGGATGAAAGCCAATATTCCTTTATTCGAGTGCCCGCAAAAAGATTTTGAAGAATTGTTTTACTACCGCTGGTGGACGTTCAGGAAACATATTGAGCAAACGCCGCAGGGTTATGCCATTACAGAATTTTTAGTACCCAGGACGTATGCTGATAAATATAATCTTATCTCCAGTGCACTCGGCCATCACATTTACGAATCCCGCTGGCTGCACGATAAAAAATATATGGATGATAACCTGCACATCTGGTACCGCGGCAATGATGGCAAGCCATTAAAGAAATTACGTTTCTACAGCAGTTGGAATATAGATGCCATTTACAACAGGTTTTTGGTGAATGGTGATACGGCATTCATTAAAGATATGCTGCCCGATTTGGAAGCAGATTTTAGAGCATGGCAACAGGAGAAACAATTACCTAACGGATTATACTGGCAATATGATGTACGGGATGCGATGGAAGAAACCATCAGCGGCGGAAGAAAAGAAAAAAATGCGAGGCCGAGCATCAATGCGTATATGTATGGAAATGCACAGGCATTAAGGATGTTGCAAATCTTTGCAGGAGTGCCGGATTCAATTAGTGATTCAATTGGAATTTCAGCAATCAAGCTGAAAAAGTTAATGAACGAAAATCTGTGGAATAATAAACAACAATTTTTTGAAGTAAGAAAGGAGCAGGGTGATACCTTATCAAACGTAAGAGAAGAAATTGGATTTATTCCCTGGTACTTTGACGGAAGCTGGGGCGATAAAGATATTGCCTGGAAAAGTCTTACCAACGTTAAAACATTTTGTGCGCCTTATGGTATCACTACTGCAGACCGCAGCCATCCGCTATTCCGTACGCATGGTTGTTGCAAATGTGAGTGGGACGGTGCAGTGTGGCCCTTTGCCACTTCGCAAACATTAACTGCAATGGCAAACTTGATAAACAGGACAAAAGAAAAGTATGTAACAAAGAAAGATTATTTCGCTCAATTACAAACGCTGGTGAAATCACAATACGTAAATGGCAAGCCGTACATTGGTGAATACCTCGATGAGAAAACTGGTGTATGGCTGAAAGGAGAAGAACGCAGCCGGTATTATAATCATTCTACTTTTAATGATCTGATCATAACGGGCTTGGTGGGGTTAAGGCCAGACCATGGACGTTTCCTGACCGTCAATCCTCTATTACCTGCTAAAACATGGGATTGGTTTTGCCTGGACAATGTTTTGTATCATGGTAAAATTATCACCATTATTTGGGATAAAACAGGAACAAAATATCATAAAGGAAAAGGTTTAAGTTTATGGATGAATGGGAAAAAGGTGGCATCATCCAGCCAGTTAAAAAAAATTACAGGAAATATATGGTCGGACGAAGAAAAGGAAAGAGACTTTATGGTGCGGTAATTATATTAGTATTTTGTATAAAAGCAACCGCACAACTTAGTCTACCAAAAATCATTGGTAACGATATGGTATTGCAAAACGGCCAGCCTGTTCCTGTTTGGGGCACTGCAAAACCGGGTGAAGTGATCAGCGCAAGTTTTCACACACAAAGCAAAAAAACAACTGCTGATCAAAACGGAAACTGGATGCTGCAATTGGATGCCATGCCGGTATCCGCAACGCCCTCTGAACTAACGATTACATCTGCATCACAAAAAATTATCCTGCATAATATTTTAGTGGGCGAAGTATGGTTGTGTTCCGGTCAGTCGAACATGGAATACAGCATGCGCAAGAATGATAAAGTAATAGTGCCAGCGGGAGAAACCAATTGGCCGGTAAATGAAGTGGCAACGGCACACAACAATAACATTCGTATTTTTTTGGTAGACAGGAAGAAGATGAAACCCGACAGTACGCACTCCGGCTGGTCTGTGGCCAAAGATTCTGCGTTGCGTGCCTTTTCTGCAGCAGGTTACTTCTTCGCCAAAAAATTATATGAAGAATTACATGTGCCCATAGGCGTTATTGAATCAGCCATACCCGGCAGCCGTATTGAACCATGGATGCCGAGGGAAGCATTTACTGCGTTGCCCTTCTTCCGCGACCAAACAGACACCATACATAAAATTGACGGCGAACCCGGAAAATTTTACAGCAGCATGATTGCACCTTTGGCACCCTTTGCATTAAAAGGATTTTTATGGTACCAGGGAGAATCCAATTGTTTTTTGGGAGAACGGTTGCAGTATGCCTATAAAATGAAAGCACTCATCAACCAGTGGCGCAATATCTGGCACAACAATGCACTGCCGTTTTACTATGTGCAGATTGCACCTTATGATTATTCCAAACAAAAAGGCCAGGTGCCGTACACGGAACAAAGTCTGCCGGAATTTTGGGAAGCACAAACAACAGCTTTGCAAATTCCGCACACCGCAATGATCACCACCACAGATTTAAATTTTGATTTGGATAACCTGCATCCGCATTTTAAATGGGAGATTGGAAAAAGGCTGGCTTTATGTGCATTGGCAAACAATTATAAAAAAGGCAATGAATTTATGGGGCCGCAATACCGTTCTATGAAAATTGCCGGAGATCATATCATTTTGTATTTTGATCATTGTGGAAAAGGGTTGATGAGCAAAGATGGAACGCCACTCCAAAATTTTGAAATTGCAGATGGTAAGGGAGGGTATGTTGACGCCAATGCAATCATAAAAAAAAATACCGTGGATGTTTCTGCAAAAGGTATTACCCATCCAGAAGCAGTACGTTTTGCATGGAACGAAGGAGATCATGCTAACTTGTATAATAAAGATGGGTTGCCTGCAATACCATTCAGAACCGATAATCCCCTGCAGGGAAAATTTAAATAAAATAGGTTGAAGCTTTGTTTTAAAATAATCTTTTTGTTGTTGCTGATGCCTCCACGGACAAATGCACAGGAAACCATCAGGCAATATTTATCCGGCAAAGGGCCGGATGATGCTGTGGCATGGGATTTCTTTTGCACCGGGGGTATGAACAGTGGCAAATGGACAACGATAAAAGTACCTTCCTGCTGGGAACAACAGGGTTTTGGTAAATACAATTATGGTTTTGATAAAGATTCGGTACGCGGCAAAGAAAAAGGTTTGTATAAAAAAACTTTTGATGTACCATCATCATGGAAAAATAAAATCATCAATATTGTTTTTGAAGGTGTGATGACAGATGCAGAAGTGAAAGTAAATGGACAGGTTGCCGGGCTGGTACACCAGGGTGCTTATTATGCATTCAAATATGATATTACAAAACTGTTGCAATTTGGAAAAGCTAACCTGCTTGAAGTAACTGTTGCCAAACATTCTGCCAATGAAAGTGTGAACAATGCAGAACGCAAAGCAGACTTCTGGATTTTTGGAGGTATTTACAGACCAGTATATCTGGAGGTGTTACCGCAGATTCATATCACATCAGCAGTTGTAAATGCTACAGCAGACGGAAATTTCAATGCATTTATTTCAACAACAGATGGCCAGGGAGATTTTACAGTACATGCATCTATCTATAACAATTTGGGAAAATTAGTTGCCAATGTTAACGGTATGAATATGAATGTAAATGCATGGAATTTTTTCATGTTAAATAAAAAAATTCCATCGCCGCTGTTATGGTCACCGGAGTTTCCCAATTTATATAAAGTAGTCTTTTCACTTGTAAAAAACGGAACAACCATTCATTCTATAACCAAACAATTTGGTTTCAGAACAGTGGAATTAAAGCAACGTGATGGCATATACGTAAATGGCGTAAAAGTAAAAATGCGTGGAGTCAACCGCAGTCCGTTCAGACCTGAAACAGGAAGAACATTGAGCAAAGCGCAAAGTATAGAAGATGTGTTGCTGATGAAAGACATGAACATGAATGCAGTGCGCTGCAGTCATTATCCGCCAGATGATCATTTTTTAGATGCTTGTGATTCACTCGGTTTGTTTGTTATGGATGAACTCTGCGGATGGCATTGGCATTACGATACACCAACAGGAACAAAGTTATTAAAAGAAATGATGGATCATGATGCCAACCATCCCAGCATCATCATGTGGAGCAATGGTAATGAAGGCGGGCATAACCTGGAACTGGATTCTTTGTTCACGCAATATGATGTACAGAAACGTCCGGTGATTCATCCCTGGCAATTATTCAACGGTATTGACGCACAGCATTACCGGGAATATAATTATGGCATCGGCAATTATGAAAATGGCAATGAGATTGTTATGCCTACAGAATTTTTGCACGGGCAGTTTGATGGTGGTCATGGTGCAGGGCTGGAAGATTATTGGGAACGCATGTGGAATAATCCATTGAGCGCCGGAGGTTTTCTCTGGGATTTTGTTGACCAGGGCATTATGCGGAAAGATAAAAACGATACACTCGATACAGATAAATTTCATGCAGCCGACGGCATCATGGGGCCGCATTTTGAAAAAGAAGGAAGTTATTATGCTATAAAAGAAATTTGGTGCCCGGTGCATTTCATACAGAAGAAAATTGCACCACAATTGAGCGGGTCATTTTATTTTGATATTGAGAACAGGTTTTCTTTTACGAATTTAAAATCATGCAGCTTCACGTACCGGTTGTTAACGGATAACAATGTAACAAAAAAAGAGCCTGAAATAAAAATCAGTTCGCCTGATATTGTTCCCGGGCAAAAGGGAAAATTACATGTGATACTTCCTGATGGATATCCACAATCTGATGTACTCAATATTTATGTACGGGATCAAAAGGGAAAATTGCTGCTCACCAAGAGTTTTCCCATGCATGAGGCCAGTCAGAAGTACGAACTAGTCCAGGTGGCCATATTCCATGATTCCATTCAGTTGAAAGAAACAGACAGTTTCTATATGGTAAAAAATCATCACAGCACATTGCAGTTTAATAAACATAACGGGTTACTGGTTTCGGTGCTTACTTCAAAAGGTGTATTGCCATTAAGCAATGGCCCGGTGCTGGCAGAAGGAGTGAATAATTTTGGACCCGCCACCGCAATCGTAAACAGCACAACAGGGGAAGTTGAGATTACCACACTGTACGACAGGAAAGAACATTACAATACATTAAAGTGGACTATTAGTTTAAGAGGAGATGTAAAACTGGAAGTGAATTATTTCCCCGGGGCTTACTACACCAATTTCGCAGGCATTAATTTTTCTTTCCCTGAAAAAGAAATTAAAAGCGTTACTTATTTTGGTTATGGCCCTTACCGTGTTTGGAAGAACAGGCTGGCTGGTGGAACATACGGTGTTTGGAAAAAGAATTATAACAATACAGAAACCGGCGAAAGCTGGAATTATCCTGAGTTTAAAGGGTTTTATAAAGATGTGCACTGGTGTACATTTGAAACAACCACGCAACATTTTTCAATGCGGTCAGCAACAGATAATTTGTACCTGCGCCTGTTTACTCCCGCATGGAAAACAGATCAGTGGCATAATTACGAACCGTTGTTTCCATCGGGAGATATATCTTTTTTACAGGGTATCAGCAGTATTGGTACCAAAACCCAACGCAATGAAACCACCGGGCCAATGGGGATGAAGAATATATTTTATGATTATGAAAAAGATCCGTCAAGGGCTTTGCATATCAGTATACAATTTGATTTTAATAATGATTATTGATGAAAATAAAATACACCATACTATTGTTTTTTATTGCGTTTGCCGCACATGCACAGGTTACGGTACATAATCTGCGTTGCGAATTGCTGCATAACCCTGTGGGAATAGGAACAGCGCAACCCCGCTTCAGTTGGGAGTTGCAGAGCGATGAACGAAATGTAGTGCAGCAATCGTATCAAATACTGGTGAGCAGCAGTGCACAAAAATTAAATGACGGTGATGGTGATATGTGGAATTCGGGTGTGATTCAAAGTTCAGCCTCTTTGTACATTAATTACATTGGCAAAACATTGCAATCTGGCGCAGCATATTACTGGACGGTTAAGGTAATCACCAATAAAGGAGCAGCAACCAATAACGAAACTGCTTCTTTCTCTACTGGTTTATTACAATCGACGGACTGGAAAGGACAATGGATAGGATATGATAAAGCATCGCCGTGGGATAATATCACGCAATGGTCACGCCTCTCTGCCAGATACCTCCGCAAAGAATTTGAAACAGGAAAAACTGTTCACCGTGCCATGGTGTACATCAGCGGACTTGGGCGCTATGAATTGTACCTGAATGGAAATAAAATCGGCGACCAGGTGCTGGCGCCCAACGCAACCGACTATCGTAAATCTGTTTTTTACAACAGCTTTGATGTTACAGATGAATTAAAGAAAGGCAATAACGCAATAGGCGTGGTCTTAGGTAATGGCCGTTTCTTTACCATGCGTCAAAACTACAAAACGCAAAAACATAACACATTTGGTTACCCGAAATTATTATTACAGCTGGAATTGGAGTATGCCGACGGTTCAAAAAAAATCATCACCAGCGACAGCACATGGAAGCTGAATGTTGACGGACCCATACGCACCAATAATGAATATGACGGGGAAGAATACGACGCCACTAAAGAATTTACCGGCTGGAATAAAACAGCATTTGATGACAGTAAATGGATGACCCCAGAATTGGTGGCAGCGCCCGCAGGTTTCATTACCGCACAACCATCGGAGCCAGTGAAAGTGATGCAGACCATCGCACCAAAAACAATCAGCACACTAAGCGATGGCAGGTACATTTTAGATATGGGGCAAAACTTTTCCGGTTGGTTACAGTTGCTGCATGTAAATGGAAAGAGAGGCGATATCATTACACTGCGCTTTGCAGAAAGCCTGCAACCGGATGGAACTTTATACACGGCAAATTTAAGAGATGCAAAAGTAACCGACAAATACACCCTCAACGGAAAAGGGAATGAAAGCTGGCAGCCATCATTCGTTTATCATGGTTTTCGTTATGTTGAAGTAACCGGCTTTCCCGGTACGCCTGCACTTGATAACTTTTCCGGCAAATTTATTTATGATGCATTGGAAACAACCGGGTCTTTCGAAACATCCAGCAACATCATCAACAGTATTTATAAAAATGCATGGTGGGGTATTGCATCCAACTATAAAGGCATGCCGCTGGATTGTCCGCAACGTAACGAAAGGCAACCCTGGCTGGGCGACAGAACTGTTGGTGAACAGGGAGAAAGTTTTGTATTCGACAATGAAAAATTATATGCCAAATGGATGGATGATATTGAACAGGCACAAACAGAACAGGGTGTGATACCTGATGTGGCACCGCCTTACTGGAATTATTATTCAGATAATGTAACCTGGCCGGCAGCATATATCACCGTCACCAATAATTTATACAATCAATATGGAGATATCCGCCCTATTCAAAAGCATTACGCTTCTATGAAGAAATGGATCTGGTATATGAAAGAAAAATATTTGGTGCGAAATATTATGACGAGAGATAAATATGGCGATTGGTGTGTGCCGCCGGAAGCGTTAAAGCTCATTCATGCAAAAGACGATAAATTAATTACCGATGGCAAACTTATTGCCACAGCCTATTTTTATAAACTGTTGGGTTATATGCAGCGCTTTGCACAACTAAGCGGCAACGACTCCGATGTTGCAGCGTATGCATCACTGTCGAAAGATATTCAACAGGCCTTTCAAAAAAATTATTACAAAGCTGATGAACAGTGTTATGACAACAATACCATTACAGCCAATTTATTACCACTGTATTTTGGTATTTGCCCTGATTCATTGAGGGCAATTATTGCAACAAAAATTATTGATAAGATTCACAATGAGAATAAAGACCATATTGCCACGGGTTTAATCGGCACACAATTTATTATGCGTGGCCTGAGTGATATGGGACAAACGAATATAGCGTATGCATTAACCACTACCACCACTTATCCAGGCTGGGGTTATATGGTGGCCAATGGTGCCACCACCATATGGGAATTGTGGAATGGCAATACTGCAGACCCCAGCATGAACAGCCAGAACCACGTAATGCTGCTGGGCGATTTACTCATCTGGTATTACGAAAACCTGGCGGGCATACGCAGTGATAAAAAAGAAACGGGCTTTAAAAAAATCATATTGAAACCAACATTGCCCGATTCATTATCGTTTGTAAATGCATCGTATAAAAGTTATTATGGAAAGATCATCAGCAACTGGAAAAAAGACAAAGGCATTTTTGAATGGCAGGTAACCATACCGGCAAATACTTCAGCAACAATTTATTTGCCAGCCGCAGCAGCAGATAAAGTTTTGGAATCGGGAAACAAAGTAGATAACAGCAGCAATATAAAAATATTGAAATGGGAAAAAGGCTATGCAGTGTTGCAGGTTGCCAGCGGGCATTACCAGTTTAAAACTATATTACCATGATGAGAAAAATAACAATAATAATAACCCTGGCCTTATGTTGCACGCAGCAATTGAAAGCGCAACAGGATACTTCATTGGCTGCAAAAGCTTCTAAGTGGGTGGGCGCATTGCATTTAGCTGATGAGGCGAAAGCGGTAAGAGTGAAAGCTGCTGTTGCGGAGCAACTTACCGCAGTGCGTGACTGGCACAACACCCATCCCACAACATTAATTCCAGATGGTATCAACCCGGCAACGGGAAATAGATTATCTGATATAGATAAACAGGTGATCCTTTGTTCAGCACAACCCCAATCCATTCATGAAAATTTGATGAAGGCACTGCGTGCAGATTTGGATTCTGCACAGGTAGATCAAATACTCGATCAATACACAGTGGGTAAAGTAGCATTTACATTGAAAGGATACCAGGCCATAGTTCCTGATTTGACCCCAGCAGAAACAGCAGCGATATTGAAAAACCTGCAACAGGCGAGAGCGCAAGCCATCGATTATAAAAGCATGAAAGAGATTGTAGTGATCTTTGAAATCTATAAAACCAAATGTGAACAGTATTTGAATAATAATGGGCGCAACTGGCGGCAATTGTATAAAGCCTATGCCGATAAAATCAAAGCTGAAAAAGCAGCCGCACAAAAACAATAATGCACATGAAAAAAATATTTTGCTGTTGGTTGCTGTTGAGTGTTGTTGCTTCAGCCGCAGCACAACAAAAATGGAAGAAGGGTATTTTGGTGGATGAATTTATTTTTGAAAAAGCATCCTTCCCGCAAAGCCATGCCAGCACTATTGCAGAAACACCGGAAGGTTTAATAGCAGCGTGGTTTGGCGGAACAAGGGAAGGCTATAAAGATGTGTGCATCTGGACAAGCCACCTGGTGAACGGTAAATGGACAGCACCTGAAATGGCTGCAGATGGTGTGATGAATGATACATTGCGGTATGCCTGTTATAATCCTGTACTATACCAGGAGCCGGGCGGCGATTTATTATTGTTTTATAAGATTGGGCCGAATGTAGCAGGCTGGACAGGCTGGATGAAACGCAGCAAAGATAACGGGCATACCTGGAGCCAACGGGAAGCCTTACCCGCAGGGTTTTTGGGACCGATAAAAAACAAACCGCTGCTGCTGGACGGAAAATTATTATGCGGCAGCAGCACGGAAAAAGACGGCTGGAAAGTGCATATTGAAACCACGGCGGATTGGGGAAAAACATGGACGAAGTCCGCAGATATTAATGATGGAAAAATTGTTTCAGCCATACAGCCAAGTTTTTTAACGTATAAAGATGGGCGGCTGCAAATACTCTGCCGCAGCAAGAACAGAAGCATTAATGAAAGCTGGAGCAATGACGGCGGATTGACGTGGAGTGCGATGACAGCAAGTGAATTACCCAATAACAATTCCGGAACTGATGCAGTAACGCTGAAAGATGGCAGGCAGTTGCTGGTGTATAACCATGTAAAACCCGCAGACAGTTTACCGAACGGAAAAGGGGCCAGAACACCATTGAATGTGGCCATAAGCAAAGATGGAAAAACGTGGTATGCTGCATTGGTGCTGGAAGATTCACCCATCAGCCAATACTCATATCCGTCGGTGATACAAAGCAAAGATGGCATGGTGCATATTGTGTATACCTGGAGACGGGAACGCATCAAGTATGTACAAATTGATCCGAAGAAATTAAAGCTGAAAAAAATAAAGGATGGGCAATGGCCGGGAGCCCCATCTATCTTTCCCAAAGGGGAAGGAAAAGTAGAAGAATGAAGCGGAGAAAAAGCCTCCTACACTCGATGAGGGAATCAGCGAAGACAGAAGCGATGATATATGCGGAGATTGATTCGAATGCTACCCAAGGATGAAAACTTGTTGGAACAATAAAATAAAACGCATTTAGTCCCGTAGGGACAGAAGGTTGGTAGACGATGATATTAATATAGAAACATGAAGCCCCGTAGGGGCGAAAGACGAATAATGTATTTAAAGACCAATAAAGATTTTATGTACAAGTGTGCGACGCCACTGAAGATGAGTATGGTGATGTGGCTCGTACCATAAAAATAAATTCGCAACAATCGCCTCCATTTTCCTCCCCTTTGGGGAGGATAGGTGGGGCCTAATTCGCAACGATCTTCTCCATATCTTCCCCCTTAGGGGGAGATAGAGGGGGTTGTGACTATTAACGATGAACAGCTTGCCCATTATAGATATCATTATCATCATTGCCTACCTCTTTGCAATGCTGGCCATCGGCTGGTATTTTTCCAGGCGCAATAACAATGCAGAAACGTTTACCCGTGCATCCGGAAAAATTCCGGGCTGGGCGATTGGTTTATCCATCTACGCAACATTTCTAAGCAGCAATACATTTTTAGGTAACCCCGGTAAAGCATTTGGCGGTAACTGGAATGTATTTGTGTTCAGTATTTCCATGCCGTTAGCAGCATGGGTGGCTGCAAAATATTTTGTACCCTTTTACAGGAAGACAGGAGAAATTTCTGCGTATACCCATTTGGAAAAACGTTTTGGTCCGTGGGCAAGAACTTATGCCGTGGTTTGTTTTTTACTCACACAGTTTGCACGCATGGGCACCATCTTTTTTGGTATGGCATTAAGCTTACAGGCGCTCACCGGGTTCAGCATGCAAAGCATTATGATTGTGATGGGTGTTTGCATTATCGTGTATACGGTACTGGGAGGAATGTCGGCAGTGATATGGACAGAAGTGGCACAGGGCATCATTAAAACCGCAGGTGCTGTTTTAATTTTGTATTTGGTATGTCACCAGGTGCCGGGTGGTGTACAACAAATCATCGCAGTGGCAAAGGCCGATCATAAAACCAGTTTGGGCAGTATGGCGCTGGATTTTACAGCACCCACATTTTGGGTGGTGTTCTTGTATGGCTTCTTCATCAACCTGAATAATTTTGGAATGGACCAGAATTATATTCAGCGGTATCATACGGCAGCCACACCGCAACAGGCTGCAAAATCAGTTTGGTTATGCGTGGCGATGTATGTGCCGGTGTCGTTGTTGTTCGTGCTGATTGGAACATCGCTGTATGCTTATTATCAAACACAGCCCGGTGCCATTGATCCGGTGAAATTACAATTGGCCGCCGAAAAATTAGGTGCAGCAGCCACACCGCAACAATTGCAGCAACTGGCAGCAACATTTACACCGGCTGATTATGCGGATAAAGTATTGCCTTATTTTATGGTGCATCATGTACCCAAAGGTTTACTGGGTTTAATTGTGGCGGCCATTCTTTCCGCGGCTATGAGCACCATCAGCAGTAATATGAATGCGAGTGCCACGGTGTTTACGATGGATATTTATAAAAAATATTTCCGAACAGCAATCACACCATCTTCCCAATTAAAAACATTGCATATAGCAACTGTGGTTTTTGGGTTAATTGGGTTAAGCGCCGGGCTGGCCATGATTGGCGCCAAAAGCTTACTGGATACGTGGTGGAAATTATCGGGCATTTTTGCGGGCGGCATGTTAGGATTGTTTTTACTGGGGCTGATCAGCAAAAAAGCAAAAAGTCCTGCTGCAGTCACCGCAACCATTATTGGTGTGCTGGTGATATTATGGATGACATTCAGTGACAATATCAGTAATGATTATGCCTGGTTAAAAAGCAGCCTGCACAGCAATATGATCATAGTAATCGGTACGCTGTCTATCTTTTTGGCTGGTATGATGATCGCTCCGCTCAGCAATAAAAACAGCAATGGACAGGATTGATGCCATTGATATTACAAGTATTTTTGGATACTAATTTCTCTTACATGAAAATCTATAAAACCAATACGGGAATTGTGCTTGAACATGAAAGCCAATATTACCTGTCTGCAGAACAAAACTGGGACACACTTATTAACCACGATAACCTGTTTGCTTATCTTTTGCAACAGGTGAAAACAACGGAACCGGTGGGAGACAGCAACTGGTTAAATCAATTGCATATCCTTGCTCCGGTTGGTTCGCAGGAAATTTGGGCGGCAGGGGTAACTTACCTGCGCAGCAAAGTGGCCCGTATGGAAGAAAGTGAACAAAGCGGCGGCGCTACATTTTATGATAAAGTGTATGACGCCGAACGTCCTGAATTATTTTTTAAAGCCACTGCGCAACGGGCTGTAGGCACCAATGATTATGTGCGCATCCGTAAAGACAGTATATGGAATGTGCCCGAACCGGAGCTGACACTGGTAGTAAATTCTTCCAGCAAAATAGTAGGATATACCATTGGGAACGACATGAGTAGTCGTAGTATTGAGGGGGAAAATCCGCTGTACCTGCCACAGGCAAAAGTATATGATAAAAGTGCCGGTTTGGGGCCTTGTGTTTTAGTTACAGCAAAGGAAATTCCATCCAGTACAGGCATTGCCATCACCATTGAAAGGAATCAAAAAGAAGTGTACAAAGCTTCCACAACGATTGACCAGATGAAAAGATCACATACAGAATTGGTGTCGTTTTTATTCCGGGAATATTCTTTTCCTGATGGTGCGTATTTGATGACAGGCACCTGCCTTGTACCAGGCAATGATTTTACATTGCAAAGCAAAGATGTGATCACGATAACAATAGATCACATCGGCACATTGGTGAATATTGTTGAATAAAAGTGTACGAACTATGGATATGAAAAAATTTGTTCCGGTAATGATCACTCCTTTCAACCTGAAAGCAAAGGTTGACCTGGATGTGGTGAGCCACCTGGTGGATTTTTACCTGGCTGCAGGCGTAAAAGGTTTTTTTGCCAATTGCCTCAGCAGTGAAATGTACAGTATTACTGAAGATGAACGGCTGCAACTGACACAGCATATTATGCGTTATGTGAATGGGCGTGTGCCGGTGGTGGCCACAGGTTCTTTCGGCTTAACGGTGTATGATAAAGCAGAGTTTACTAAAAAGATTTATGATACCGGTATTGATGCTGTCATTCTCATTACCGGGCATTATGCCAATGTGGAAGACAGTGATGAAGTACTGCTGAAAAATTTCGACCGTATGTTTGCGCTGACAGGCAACATACCCTTAGGCATGTACGAATGCCCGGCGCCTTACAAACGTATTCTTGGCACAGATGTATTCAAACAGTTGTTATCCGCCAACAGGATGGTGTATCATAAAGACACTTCTATTGACCTGGAAAAGGTAAAAGCCAAACTGGATATTTTAAAAAGCACATCGAATAAGCTGGAGTTTTACGATGCTCATTCACCCAATGCCATGTACAGTATACAAATGGGGGCGAAGGGCATGTCATCTATCAGCGGAAATTTTTATCCTGAAATATTGGTGTGGATGGTGAACAATGCCAGCGACCCCACCAAACAGGAACAGGTAAAATGGTTGCAGGCGGAAATCAGTCGTGTTGATCCATTGATCCACATTGCTTATCCGATGAGCGCTAAATATTTTTTGCGCAAGCGTGGATTGCCGGTAAGAACTATCAGCCGTGCCACTGCATTGGAATTAACACCCGAACAAAAAAGAACACTGGATGAAATTCATACCAGTTTCGAAAACTGGTGCACACAATTAAATATAAAACCGGTGGATATTGAACAGTTGATGCTGCCGAAATATCCGCTGGATGCAGCAATATGAATTACCCGGGACTTTAGTCCCGGGGAAAAAAATAAAAAAATGAAGGAACGATTGCAAATAATCTTCCCCGGAAAATTAGTTTTTGGTAATGGTGTATTGGCGCAGTTGCCTGAGGAAGTCATTGCATTGCAACCAGCAAAAGTTTTCGTTGCAACAATAACGCCATTGCTGCCTGCAATTGAAACAGCAGTGCAAACACTGGAGCAAAACAACATTGAGGTATTGACAGATACTTCCATAGTGCAGGAACCAACCTTTGCTGACTTTCATCAGTTGATGAAAAAAGTAACACCCTTTAATCCGGATATTATTATTGGTATTGGAGGCGGCAGTGTGCTGGACGTTGCTAAGTTAGTGGCAGCACAATTAGATAATGAGCAGGAATTAAAAGATTATGTTGGAATAGGTTTGCTGAAAGGAAGAAAGAAAAAATTGATTGTTGTACCGGCAACAAGTGGAACAGGAAGCGAAGCATCGCCCAACGCCATTTTGGTTGATGACAGCGATCATCAAAAGAAAGGCATCATCAGTCCGTATTTAGTGCCTGATATTATTTACGCAGATCCATTGCTAACCATTTCAGTTCCGCCGGCCATTACTGCTGCAACAGGGCTGGATGCATTGACACATTGCCTGGAAGCATACACCAATAAATTTTCGCAACCGTTCATAGATATGTTTGCCTATGAAGGGATGCGGTTGATTGCAGCTAACATTGTAACCGCAGTCAATGATGGAACAAATGTTGAGGCACGGGAAAAAGTGGCGATGGGCAGTTTGCTCGGCGGCTTTTGTTTGGGGCCGGTGAATACTGCAGGAGTGCATGCATTATCCTATCCATTGGGCAGTATGTTTCATTTACCGCATGGTTTATCGAATGCATTGTTATTGCCTTATGTCATGCAGTTTAACATCCCATCCGCTGTGCATCGGTATGCAGATGTTGCAGTGGCGCTGGGTTGTACCAAACAGGAAAATGATACGGCCACTGCTTATGCGGGTGTACAAAAAATACGGGAACTGATTGCAGCATGCGGTATTCCATCAACACTGCAGGAAGTAAACGTGCCGGAATCTGCTATACCACAAATGGCCGCAGATGCCATGAAAATACAACGGCTCTTAAAAAATAATCCAAGAGCAATTACTGAACAGGATGCGATCTTCATTTATTCAACAGCTTACTGATGTATCAGGAAAAAAAATATAAAGGAATTATTGTGCCGGCAGTAACGCCGCTTACCGAAACGTACCAGTTGGATGAAGGTGCTGTAACAAAAATGTTTCAGCAATTTTATGAACATGATATAGCGCCGTTTATACTCGGAACAACTGGAGAAGCCGCTTCATTGCCCAATGAAGTAAAAGAAGCGTACATCAAAGCGGCAGAAAAAAATAAAAAGCCGGGAACGGTTTTGTATGCAGGCATTGCTTCGAATGTATTATTGGAATCCATTGAGCTGGCGAAGTTTTGTGCCGATCATCAGGTGGATGCAGTCGCTGCAACATTGCCTTCTTATTATACTTTGACCAATGCGCAGATGCAGCATTATTTTGAAGACCTTGCAGATGCCATTCCGCTGCCGTTGATCATTTACAATATTCCTTCCACCACGCACATGAGCATTCCGCTTGAAGTGGTGGATGAGCTAAGCATGCATCCCAACATCGTAGCCATAAAAGATTCTGAACGGAGTGAAGAAAGATTAATGAAGTCGCTGGAGCTGTGGAAAGACCGGCGTGACTTTGGGCATTTTCTCGGCTGGGCGGCAAAATCGGCCATTGCATTAATTGGCGGCAGCGACGGCTTAATACCGAGCACCGGTAATGCAGCGCCCTGGATCTACTCCCGCATGTGGAAGGCATTTCTTCAAAATGATTTTAAAGAAGTATATGCCATGCAGGTGAAAAGTGATCAGTACGGCGAAATATACCAGGACGGCAAAACATTGGGAGAAAGTTTGTGGGCTTTAAAAGTGCTGATGAAACAATTACGTATATGCGATACAGTGGTAATGCCGCCATTGCAGCCCATGACCGCCGAAGCAGAAAATATTTTACTCAACAAACTGGAAGTGGTTTCAAAATAAAACAATGAACATTCAGGAAACACAAACGCCGGTACAGCTGAAAACTTCAACACCAGAAAGTTTGCCTGTTATCGGTATCACGATGGGCGACCCTGCCAGCATTGGCCCGGAGATTGCCATCAAAGCATTGCTGGATAAAAAAATATACAGCATGTGTAAACCCTTACTTGTGGGAGACGCAGGTGTATTGCAGCACATCATACAAAAGCTGTCTTTACCAGTAACTATCAATAAGATCCATGCGGTGGAAGAAGCGCAGTTTCAATACGGCGTTATTGATGTGTATGATTTATCGTTGGTGAATATCGGCCAATTGGTATTTGGGGAAATCAGCGCCATGTGTGGCGAAGCCGCCTTTCAATCAGTAAAAAAAGTAATTGAGCTGGCGCTGGAAAAAAAGATTGACGCTACGGTGACCGGGCCCATCAATAAAAAATCTATTAATGATGCAGGGCATCATTTTGCAGGACATACAGAGATCTATGCACATTTCACCAACACAAAAAAATATGCCATGCTGCTGGTGGAAGATAAAATGAAAGTGATCCATGTCAGCACCCATGTATCCTTGCGCCAGGCTTGTGATCTGGTAAAGAAAGAAAGAATACTGGAAGTAACGCAACTGCTGTATAACGGCATGATCAGCCTGGGTGAACAGAATTTAAAAATTGGTATTGCAGGATTAAATCCGCATGCAGGCGATAGCGGTTTATTTGGAACAGAAGACACCGAAGAAATTTTGCCCGCCGTAGAAGCGGCCCGCAAAATGGGGTATGATGTGGAAGGGCCGGTACCACCAGATACGATGTTTGCCAAAGCTGCAACAGGATATTACGGAGGTGTGGTGGCTATGTATCATGACCAGGGACATATTCCTTTTAAGTTAGCAGGCTTTAAATGGAATGCCGAAAAAAAACAAATGGACAGTGTGAAAGGGGTGAACATTACAATGGGCTTGCCCATCATCCGCACCTCGGTGGATCATGGCACTGCATTTGAAATTGCGGGCAAAGGTATTGCCAGCGCCGATGCCATGATACTGGCTATTGAAAGTGCGGTGCAGTTGAGTAAATATAAAAAAGGTGAGTTGTGAATGGTGAATGGTGAATTGTGAAAAGTATATCAGCACTCACCATTGACCATTGACCATTGACCATTCCCCATTCACCATTCACCATTCACCATTCACCATTGACCATTCCCAATTCCCCATTCACATCATGATAGGAGTAATAGCAGATGATTTTACCGGTGCTGCCGAACTGGCGGGGATATCATTACGCTATGGATTGAAAGTGTGTGTAACATTGAACACAACAGTACCTGCAGATTTTGATGTGGTGATAGTATGTACCGACAGCCGCTCTATGAATAAAGCAGTTGCAGTGCATTGCACAGGTAATGCAGTGGAAGCCATGTTGCAGCAACACCCGCAATGGATCTATAAAAAAATTGACTCGGTATTGCGTGGCTATGTAATGGATGAAGCTAAAGTACAAATGGAATTGTGCGAAAAAACAAAAGCATTCATTCTTCCGGCTAATCCATCATTGCAGCGCACGATTGAGGATGGGGAATATTTTATCAACGGAAAAAAAATTGCTGAAACCGGTTTTGCTCAGGATCCCGAATTTCCCGTTCATAGTTCTCATATCAACAAGATTTTGAATGATACGGCAGTGAAGGTTATTAAACTTCAATCCATTTTGCCTGGTGCAGGCATTGTGGTGGGAGAAGCAACATCAACTGCCAATGTTGAAGCATGGGCAAGGGTTATCACCAACGACTGGGTGAAAATTGGTGCAGGAGATTTTTATGCAGCATTGTTACATCAGCAATTCGCAGAAAAAGATCAGGGCACATTTGAGTTACAGTTGCCACACTTGTATGTATGCGGTACCGCATTTTCAGAAAGAAAAACATTTATAAGGCACATCAGGAGCAATACAGATTTCGTGGAATACCTGCCAGAAGCAATAACTGAAAAGTGGATAACAGCAACAACAGAAAAATTAAGCCGGTACAAAAAATTAATTCTTGCTATTAACGAAACAACAGAAGATGCTGTTGTATTGCGGCAAACAATGGCGGAGGCTGCACAACAACTGATCGTCCGTGCGGCAATAAAAGAAATATTTATAGAAGGTGGTTCAACCGCTGCGGCATTGCTGCAGGCTTTAGGGATACAACAATTAGAGCCAGTGAACGAATGGCAACGCGGTGTGGTGCGTATGAAAGCCGGCTCATTATTCATTACTGTAAAACCTGGAAGTTATGCGCTTCCGCAACTAATACAACAGTTATATAAAAACTCATCATCTTAATAACGGGCTACAGCTATATGAATCATCTGCACATCATTGACTATTGTATCATACTGCTCTTCCTTGGCATCTCCGTTTATTTTGGGTTGCGTTTTGCCGGCAGGCAAAAAAGTACCGACAGTTATTTTCGGGCCAAAGGAAAAATTCCTTCCTGGGCAATCGGTATGTCCATCTTGTCGACACTGATCAGCAGCATTACATTTTTAGCTTACCCGGGGCAGGGTTTTTCCAGCAACTGGATACTGCTGGTGCAGGGTTTAATGGTACCCATTGTTTTGCTTGCAATGATATGGTTTATTGTACCATTGTACCGGAAGATGATTGGATTAAGTACGTATGAATATTTTCAAAAACGCTTTGGGCTTTTTGCACGCTATTACAGTTCACTCGGTTTTATACTCACGCATTTTTCAAAGATGGGCACCATCTTATTCTTACTGTCACTTGCATTAGCGAACATGACGGGTGGAAATACATTTGCCATTATGATCGTGATTGGCTCTGTACTCATATTGCTGGCATTATTGGGTGGTATAGAAGCTGTAATCTGGCTGGATGTGATACAGGGCTTCATGTTGTTTGGTTGTGGTATAGCCTGTTTACTCATCATTTTATTTTCGGTGAAAGGTGGCCCTGCAGAAGTATGGCATATCGCATCTGCCAATCACCGCACGGGCTTTGGCCCTTATGATTTTACTTTTAAAAAACTTACTTTTTTTGTAATGGCCATCAACGGCATATTTTATGGCATTCAGAAATATGGCACAGATCAAACAATTGTGCAACGGTATCTTACGGCAAAGACAGACCGGTCTGCCATTAAAGCGTCACTAATGGGCGTGTTCATGCTGGTGCCGGTGTGGACGTTGTTTATGCTCATCGGTACAGCGTTATTTGCATTCTACCAGCAACATACGTTGCCCGCTATGCGGCCCGATGCAGTGTTTCCTTATTTTATTGCCAATGAGTTGCCGGAAGGTGTAGTGGGTTTGATCATTGCATCGTTGGTTTCCGCAGCCATTTGCAGTTTAGGTGCCGATTTGAATTGTCTGGCAGCAGTGGGTGTGGAAGATTATTATAAAAAAATCTATCCTGCAAAATCAGATGCGCAATATTTAAAAGCAGGCAAGTGGTTGGTGATTGTTGCGGGTGTGGGTACATTAAGTATTGCCGCATTGTATTTATCCGCCGGCGATGAAGGTGTATTAGGAATTGTATTTAACCTGTATGCCATTTTTTCCGGTGGCATTGCCGGTATATTTTTGTTGGGTATTTTTAGTTCAAGGGCAAACCGGCAGGGCGTTACCATTGGCATCATTACCTGTATTTTGTTTACAGCGTATGCATTTTTAACTTCCACCAAAATCGGCACGGGGGCAGATAAAAAATTATGGCTGGATCTGGGTGCATATAATTTCACGCATCATACATTGATGCTGGGGGTGTACAGCCATTTAATTGTGATGGTGGTGGGCTATATTGCCAGTCTCTTCTTTCCCAAACCGGAACTGGACAGTAACTTGCTGTTCCGTGGATGGAGGAAAAGAATGGAACAAGGATAACGCAGATGAGCACAGATCAGTTATAATCAGTTGTATCCGTGTCATCAGCGTTGCTATCAATAACACACATATAATTTTATTATGCGGATAATTTTTTTAATCACTATCTTTTTTTCAGTGATGCTGTCACAGGCAAGTGCACAACTGAATGTAGAAAACCAATTCAGCAAACCATTAAAAGAAGTGCTGAATGAAATTCAGAAACGTTACGGCGTAACCATCAAATATGCTGACAGCATGGTGGCGAATAAAACAGTAACGTATGCAGATTGGAAATACCGCACTGATGTGGAGGTAACATTGGATAACGTATTGCGGCCGCTGGAAATGAAAGTGAAAAAAGAAAAAGACAAGCAATATAAACTCAGCGCTTATGAATATTACCGCTGGAATGTACAGGATGGCTGGGCAGAGTTAGACCGCATTGCAGTACAATATAAAAATATTGATGAATGGGAAAAAAGAAAAGCCATACTCAAGCCGGCTTTGCTGGAAGCGATGGAGTTGTCGCATCTGCCTGCATCACCGGGCACACCGGCCATTGTAACGCCGGAAAGAAGATTTCCGGGCTATACTGTTCAGAATATAGCTATTGAAGTAATGCCCGGGTTTTATGTGAATGGTTCTTTATACAAACCGGCAAAGAGCAAAGGAAAGATTCCGGTGATCCTGCATCCGCAGGGGCATTGGGATAAACACCGGTACCGTGCAGATTGCCAGTATACCAGCGCTGCATTGGCAAAAATGGGCGCCATGATTTTTAGCTGGGATATGTTTGGTTATGGCGAAAGCCAGTTGCAGGTAAAGTTTGAAGACCACCGTACCAGCCGTGCCATGAGCCTGCAAATTTTGAGCAGCATCCGTATACTGGATTATTTATCATCTTTAAAAAATGCAGATACATCTCGTGTAGCCATAACCGGTGGTAGCGGTGGCGGAACCTATACCGTTTTGATGACAGCAATAGATGACCGCATAAAAGTATGTGCACCGATAGTTAGCTTGTCGTCTTATTTTTATGGCGGCTGCCCCTGCGAAAGCGGTATGAACATTCACAGTTGCGGCGGCAGAACTGATAACCTGGAACTGGCGGCCATGGCGGCTCCGCGGCCAATGCTGGTGGTGAGCGATGGCGGCGACTGGACCGATCACATGCCTGAACATGATTTTTTGTACCTGGAAAAAATATACGACTGGTATGGCAAACCCGGTAATGTAATGAATGTGCATTTGCCCAACGATAAACACGATTTCGGTTTCAACAAACGCAAGCCATTGTATGCGTTTATGGCACAGCAACTGCAACTGGATATAAAAGCAGTGCAGGATGCTGCTGGAAATATTGTGGATACTGCTATCACAGTTGAGCCGGAAAATGCTTTTTATGTTTTTGGTGATCATGGGGAAAAATTACCTGCCAATGCCGTACATGGTTTTGAAAACATCGATCATTTATTTAAAACAGAATGTATTAAAGCGCAGCAAAATCAACGATACAAAATTGGATTGATTGATTTAATGTTACTGAAACGCCAGAAACCGGGTGCCATTACTTTAACCGCACAATTAAAAGCAGATGGAGTGGAAGTGGATATGGGCGGATTTGGTAACCGGCCTACTTTCGATAATCAATTGCTGAATGATTCCATAAGAAATATATTTTTAAAAACAGCTGCGGAAAATAACGTGAAAATATTTTCTTTAGCCATGACAGGCTACTATGCACAATCATTTTGCGGCCGTGAAGCATATAAAAGAAGTATTGAAGATTGCATCCGCACTATGAAACTGATGAACGTTACAACAGCATTTCTTCCATTGGGTGTACAATGTGATTTAAAGAAAACACCATCAGTAAGGGATTCCGTAGTGGCAAGATTAAAAGTGGCGGGTAAAATGGCGCACGATGCCGGCGTGGTGATTGGTATTGAAACCGCATTGTCTGCAAAGGAAGAAGTGCAGTTGTTAAAAGAAATCAATTCACCTGCAATAAAAATTTATTTCAATTTCAGTAACCCGTTAAAAGAAGGAAGGGATTTGATCAGTGAATTAAAAATTTTGGGAAAGGACCGCATCTGCATGATTCATGCCACAAACAAAGACAGTGTTTGGCTGCAGAACGATCCGCAGATAGATATGTACAAGGTAAAAAAATGCCTTGATGATATGGGCTACCGTGGCTGGCTGGTGATAGAAAGAAGCCGCGATGCAAAAAAACCTTCGGATACTAAGTACAATTATGGCGCAAATACTGCATATTTGAAAAAAGTTTTTCAATAAACATTTAGCCTGCTATGAAAAAAAAGATCACCATCGGCATTGCCGTATTGCTGTTACAACATTTAGTTATGGCACAACTGCCCGTCACTATTACCCAAATCTCCCAATCAAAAATTGATATTGCAATCGGGGGTAAACCATTCACCTCATTTTTATTTCCGGATACTTTAGAGAAGCCGGTGCTGTATCCGGTAATAACAGCAGGCGGTACTGCGGTAACCCGTGGCTTTCCTTTAAATCCGCAGCCCGGCGACCCAACGGATCATCCACATCACATTGGTTTATGGCTGAATTATGAAAATGTAAACGGGCTGGATTTCTGGAATAATTCTTATGCCATCCCCGCAGAAAAAAAATCTCAGTATGGATGGATCAAAACGGACCGTATTGTTGAAAAGAAAAGCGGAACGAAAGGAGTTTTGCGTTACCATGCCAACTGGACCAATCAACAAAATACTGTACTTGCGGAGGAAGACACCCGCTTTGAATTCAGTGGCAACAGCAGGATGCGTATCATCGACCGCATTACGACCATTACTGCAGATACATTGCTTACGTTTACTGATGCCAAAGATGGATTACTGGGTTTCCGTATGGCACATGCTTTACAAATTCCAACAGATAAAGACCAAAAATTTACCGACGATAAAGGCAATGTAACAATAGTGAAAGGCGGTGCCGATAAAATTCCCAATGGCACTTACCTCAGCAGTGAAGGAAAAATGGGCGACAGTGTGTGGAGCACCCGTGGCCGCTGGTGCAAAGCCTTTGGTAAAATGGGTAATGATACTGTAAGTGTGGTCATTATTGATCATCCGCAAAATCCAAACTATCCCACTTTCTGGCATGCGAGGGGATATGGTTTATTTGCCGCCAATCCGCTTGGAGAAAAAATATTCACCAATGGAAAATCACAAAAGAACCTGCAATTAAAGAAGGGGGAGAAGGTGACGTTCAGGTACAGGATTGTGGTGGATAATGGTTCAACAACAATTTCGAATGAAGCAATAGAAAGACTAGCGGCCGCCTTTAAAAAATAAGCAAAATCATTTAGCACATTATTCTTTAACAGTAAAGCTTATGGACTTAATCATCTTGCTGATTTCACCATTTTCCCTGGTAAAAGAAATGCGGACAGGGATTGTATAGTTACCTGGAATAATGCTGCTTTTAATAGTGTAAGTGGCTATTCCACTTTCATCAGGAGTAATATTGTGGCCATTAATGGTATAATGGGGACTGCTATTGTTTGAGAAAGCACCAATGCCAGCATTGATGACAAGGTTTTCCCCAGGTTTTACAATAGTACTGCTTTGGGCTACAATCGCGGAATACTTTTCGAAGACCAAATCCCGGTAATATTTACTATTCAATAAGCATTGTTTAATTAATTCATTTTCCGCAAGTAAAATGCTATTCCTGATATTTCTTTTTATTTCCATATAGTCAGTTGCTGTTTGATTGGCAAAAACTTTCGTATAAAAATTCTGTGCCGTGTAGTCAGCGGTATCAAAACAAAGTTTGTTGATGATATAGTTTCCGTTCGTCTGCAATAAATGATTCTTATTACAGCGTAAGATCTCATCACGGTAATGATGGATAATCTCGAAAATTTTTTCCGAAGCTTTTTTGTCGATTACATTATTGTCGTCTTCTGATGTATGAGCAAAGATGCTGTCTAAACTTTGCAGGGCATTCCCGGTGTATTCATGAATAATTTGAGCAATGGGTTGATAAATCATCGCTCTCTCAGGCTGTGATGAAGAGTGAAGGAGGCCTTGCATTTCTTCCAGATTGAAGTTGGTTTCTGCAAGGATTTTTTGTGCTGACAAATCCAGTACATTGGCGGTAAAATGATCCTGTTTTCGAGTGTTGGAACAACTGAATAGCAGAATACAAAATGCCCAAAAGCAGCAGTTGGGTGACTTGTAAGTGTGCATATTGCGAATAATTTACCGTGTAGTTACTGCTTTAAATCTGAAAAATTTGTTAAGCTGTCTCAAAATGCACATTTACTGGTAATACTTCATGAAAGTCTCCATTTCCCCTGATTCTCAAAACAGGTATTTATACGCAGTAATTTTAAAGGCATTTGGGCTATGTTTATTGCCGGTAAAACTTATTCAATACTGCATGTAAAAACTAAACAGCATGACGAACACTACTTTTGAAATTACTTCCTGGTACGATACCTGGAATGCCACAGGTTACAACAATTTACTCACCAAACAGGTTCCTTTACAATATGCCACCCGGTATAATCTGGCGTTTGCCTCCCTGGAACAGATTAATGACAGTGAAGGATACACGATAGTATTTCCCGGTAAATTTGCAGCAGATGTTAAAACACAAATTCAAACACAGGCACCGGGTGCACGCATTTATGCTGGTTTGGGTGATGATGGCCTGCCCGAAACTGTAGCAGATAATAATCAAAACAATAACCGCTCCACCGGCAATATCATACAATGGTTGCTGAACAATGGTTTTAACGGCATTTCCATTGATGCGGAAGAAGGAGGCAAGAGTTCTGTACTGGCCTTTATTAAACAGATTGGCCCCGGCTTCCAGGCGAAGGGTTTGGGTATAGCTGTTTCAGCACCGTGGCCCATCATCGGGCCGGAGAGTTTATATGGCAGTGATGCCGTTGCGGTTTTTAACCAGTACGCAAGTGCTATTGAGCTGCAGGATTATTCGAGTGATGGCACTCCGGAAGATGCTGCTGTATGGATTCAGGCTGGCATTAAACCATCATTGCTGATAGGCGGTATCTGTACTGAAAACAGTAATGTACAAACACCGTTGACTGATGTTACCTCATGGACACAGTGGGCCATGCAAAACGGGCTCGGCGGTATGTTTAGCTGGCGGCTGGATAATGACCACGGAATGGACGGCGAAAAAGAAGATCAGCAGCCAACCTTTACTGGCGCAAAAGCATTGTGGGATGCAGCAAATAGTTAAGCACCGAATATTTCACAGCATCATCTTCTGCATAAAATAATATATTTGGAGCTATATGGTGTGGACGCACATTTATGATTTACTGGCAAAGCTGTTGAGCCTTGCTATTACCGCAGTGATTCTGCAATTACTCCCTTTGTACGATTTAGGTACTCCTGTTATTGCTTTGATAACAATAGGTATCAGCGTTAGCATTTATATCGTTTTCTTCCGCACATTAGGCAGTTATTGCTATTGCAGATGGAAGCTTGGAATGCCGGTAACTTTCAATGAAGCCAAAATATTAAACAACGCACTTTCACCGAATCCGTTCCGAAACCCCGGTTCAAAATGGTTAACATTGCAGGAAGTAAAAAGCATGCAGACTGAAGATAAATATGCATCGGCATTACAGTTGCTTCAGCAATGGGAAGAAAAAAAGGAAAAAGTAAAACAGGAAGAATCAGAAAAACAACAAAATAAAACTGCTGGAGAAAAATTTTTTGAAATACTGACAGTGGTCATTATCATCAGTGTATTTCTCACAGTATTCTTTGAACAGCCACCGGCTACTTATGTAATTCAATATTATTGTAAACTGTTTGATACGCAGGAATATTCTCCAATTCTGATAGGCGGAATAATGGTACTGGTGATATTGCTTCCACTGCTGCTGATTAAAATAATCTTTTTTGGTAAAAAGAAATGAGGGATAAAGGTGTAATATACCTAATTGGCGACGCTGCCATTATATGGTGCCTTTGATAAATGAACATTGAGCATTGAATATTGATCATTGCATTTCCTGTCTTGTTTAACACTACACCACGCAGGCAGCGGCCATCACATTCCAATAGTAATATCTTCCATCTTTTCAGTAAATCCCTACCTTGTTCCCGTATAAAATCAGGAGTAATTTGAGCCAGCTATCAGTGAGATAGTACCAATTAAGCGCTACGGAATAATGAAACGATTGCCATTCACCCTGCTGGTGTTGCTGTTATGTATCAGCCCTTCTTTATGGGCAGTGGATATTTACGTTTCTCCCCATGGCTCTGATGCAAATGAAGGCAGCGTCAATCAACCATTAGCTACAATTTCTGCCGCTTTACGTAAAGCAAGAACGATGCGGCGTTTGAATAACATTGATCTTTCCGGAGGTATTCATATCATTTTACAAAACGGGTTGTATGTTTTACAGCAAACTATTGTGATCCGTCCGGAAGATGCAGGTTCCGCTTTAAGTCCAACTTTTATTGAAGCCGCACCGGGGGCACACCCCGTGATCAGCGGTGGTATTAAAATTTCCCAATGGAAAAAATTAGAAACTAAGGTGCAGGGTTTATCGCCGGCAGCTAACGGACATGTATACATGTCTGATTGGCCGGGCACAATTCCGCCTGTAAGGGAATTGTGGGTGAATGGTGAAAAAGCCGTCTGTGCAAAAAGCAGCAACGGCGATAGCATGCAGCGCATACTCAATTGGGATAAAGCAACAGCCAGCTGCTGGATTCCCACGCCGCAATTTGCAGCACTGCAACAGCAGCAAAAAATGGAAATGTTCATTCACCAGTGGTGGGCCATTGCCATACTGCGCATTAAACAAATGGTGGTACATGGCGACAGTACTCAATTATTTTTTAAGGAACCGGAAAGTACGATACAAAACGAGCATCCCTGGCCGGCACCCTGGCTGAGTAAAGAAACGGGCAACTCTGCTTTTTATCTTACCAATGCATTACCGTTTTTAGATGAGCCGGGTGAATGGTATATAGATGAAACGGCGCATAAAATATATTACTGGCCAGGAAAGGGGGAAGACATGGTTACTGCAACAGTAACAGCACCGGTTTTAGAAACATTGATTGAAGTGAAAGGAACAGCCGACCACCCGGTGCATCATCTTTTTGTCAGCGGCATTGAATTTAGTTATACAGGTTGGCTGCGTCCATCACAAAAAGGGCACGTACCACACCAGGCAGGAATGTATATGACGGAAGCGTATACACTAAATCCGCCCGGAACGCCATTGAAAAAAACACTGGATAACCAGGCATGGGTTGGGCGCCCGGCAGCTGCAGTATTGTTGAATTATGCAGATAATACGGCTTTTTTAAATTGCCGTTTTACACACCTGGCATCAACGGCATTAGATGCAGCCAAAGGAACGCATTATACGGTGATCAAAGGGAACGTGTTTTCAGATATTGGGGGAACGGCAATTTTAGCTGGCCCGTATTCAGATGCTGCAACAGAAATTCATTTGCCCTATCAGCCCAAAGATGAAAGGGAAGTATGCGACAGCCTTATCATCAGCAATAATTTTATTACCAATGCCACCAACGAAGACTGGAGTTGTGTGGGTATTGGTTTGGGATACACCCGCAACAGTTTAGTTACGCATAATGAAGTGGAAAATGTTTCTTACACCGGCATCAGCATGGGCTGGGGCTGGAATGATGTTGTGGGGGCAATGCACAACAACCGTATTCTTGCCAACTATATTCATCATTATGGCAAACATAATTATGATTGCAGTGGTATTTACACTTTAAGCGCACAGCCTGGCAGTGAGATTGCTTATAATGTGGTGGACAGTATTTATAAAGCGCCCTATGCACACTTGCTTTCGCATTGGTTTTATCTGTATGCAGATGAAGGCTCGTCTGGTTTTAGGGTGCATGATAACTGGACACCGAGTGAAAAATATTTGCAGAATGCCAATGGCCCAAACAATGTGTGGGCAAACAATGGTGCAGCTGTAAACAGAACCATAAAAGATGCAGCGGGATTGGAACAGGGGTTCGATCAATTATCATTGCAAAGAACTTCACCATACATTCATCAGCCCATTAATTACGAACATGCTGAAGTGATAGAATTGGTTGCATCACAAACAGCAACGGTAAACATTACCGAATTGAAAGCATTGTTGGTTGAACAACAAATGGATTCTGGCGCCGTATACCAATGGCAAAACCATTACGTGATTTTTGATACAGTAAAAGATGTGCTGGTGCTGAAAGGGAAATTGAAAAAAGCGTTTCCCGGTGTACAGGTAAAATGGTACCCGGATTTATTCTATCATTTCAGCAGGAAATATTGCAGCGATACTGTAACTGCCAGGGAATGGGATCACGTAATCCTCACATGCAATTTGGTGGCTGATGAAAAAAAGCAAAAAGAGTATTTGCAATATCACGCTACACAATTTCAGCAATGGCCGGAAATTTCGAAAGGTTTCTGTAATGCGGATTTTCAGCAACTGCTGATTTTTAAAAATGGAAGACAGCTGATCCTGGTGATCAGTATTCCAAAAGGGGAAACGCTGGATCATCTTAATCCCAAAACAACAGAAAATAATCCAAGGGTTAATGACTGGAATAAATTGATGGGCCAGTACCAGGAAGGCATTGAAGGAACAAAGAAGGGGGAAGTGTGGGTGTTGCTGAAGAAAGTGTGAAGGGAGGAAGTATATAAGTAGAAAAGTAAATAAAGTATATAAAGTAAATAGGGTAAGGTGAGGCAGAAGATTTTGCTTTTGAACTGGATCTTATTGTATTGAAGAACGTGTACTGGTAAACCAGCAAACTCATTAACTAATAAACCAATAAACTAATTAACGATTAAACCAATTAATGAATCAACCATGCTTAACATCGGAATACTAGGATTAGGCGAGGGACGCAGTACCATATCAGCAGCATTACAGAGTAAGAAAGTGCACCTGAAAATGATTTGCGATGCCAATAAAGATTTGTGTGTGCAGCGTGCCGATGAATTTAAAATGTATGAATACACTACCAGTTATAAGGAAATGCTGGAAGATGCATCCATTGACATCATTGCCATTTACACGCCTGATCATTTACATGCAGATCATATTAAGATGGCACTGCAGCATGGAAAGCACGTCATCTGCACCAAACCATTTATTGACGATCTTGGCCGTGCTAAAGAATTAATAACGCTGCAGCAACAAACAGGTAAAAAAGTTTTTGTAGGGCAAAGCTCCCGTTTTTTTGAACCCTATAAACGCCAGCGCAAAGATTATGAAGCAGGGATGATTGGCGGGTTAATCACCATAGAAAGTCATTACAATGCTGACCACCGGTGGTTTTTAGAAAAAAAATGGGCGCTTGAAAAATCTTTCAAATGGTTATATGGCGGTTTAAGCCACCCCGTGGATTTCATCCGTTATTATTTGCCTGACATCGAAGAAGTGATGGGATATGGAATGATCAGTGCCAATGGTAAAGCAGCAGGATTGAAAAATGAAGACACGATGCATTTTATTTTTAAATCAACCGATGGACGTATTGCAAGAGTGAGCGGAAGTTATACCGGCCCAACACAACCGGTGCAACGTGATAGTGGAATGACCTGTATTTTACGAGGCACATTGGGTGCAAGCCAGGCCGATTATCACGAACTGCGTTATGCCATTACAGATACAACAGGGGAAGAACGCATTATTACCTGGGGCGATGCCACATTAAAACATTATTTCCGTTTTGAAGGGCAGAGCCATCATGCAGGAGAATATCAAAATTATATAGAGTATTTCGTGGATTCAATAGAACAAAATTTTACCGCTTACCCTGATTTAAAAGAAGGCATTGGAACAGTGGCTTTATTGCAGGCAATGGACAGAAGTTTGCAAACAGGAGTGCCGGTGAAAGTGAAAGAAGTTTTACGGGAGTTTGGGCTGGAGTAGACATCGGACGACAGACAACAGATGCAAGACAACAGACAACGGACTATTCACCATTGACCATTCACCATTCACAATGAACACCATTTACAATAAACTCACCACACTCGACTTCAGCATTGTAGCGCTGTATTTAATAGCATTGCTGGTGATAGGCTATGTGGCCAGCTTCAGGAATAAAAAGAAGGAGGAAACATTATTCATGGCAGGCAATTCACTGAACTGGTATAATATCGGTTTCAATATGTGGGGCACGAATGTGGGGCCATCATCATTACTGGCATTTGCAAGCATCGGTTATGCAACGGGCATTGTAGCAGGTAATTTTGAGTGGTATGCATTTTTGTTTTTGTTGCTGCTGGCAATGGTATTTGCACCACGTTATATTGCGGCCAAAGTAAGTACGATGCCGGAGTATATGGGTAAACGTTATGGAGACAGTACGCAAAACATTTTAGCATGGTATGCACTGGTGAAAATATTGGTAAGCTGGTTATCGCTCGGCCTGTTCAGCGGCGGTATTTTAGTAAGGCAGATATTGGGTATACCCATGTGGCAAAGCGCAACTGTACTGGTATTGTTTGCAGGCATCTTCACTTTTGCGGGAGGGTTGAAAGCAATTGCCAAAGTAAATGTATTCCAGATGATCTTACTCATTATCGTATCACTCACATTATCTTATTTGGGATTGAAAAAGATTGGCGGCTTCGGTGCACTGGCAGCAAACACACCATCGCATTTCTGGAATTTGATCAAACCCGCAAACGATGGTTCTTATCCCTGGCCGGCCATGTTGCTGGGCTACCCGGTTGCTGCAGTGGCATTCTTCTGTACCGACCAGTCGATGGTGCAAAGTGTGCTGGGCGCAAAAAATTTACAACAGGGGCAACTGGGGGTAAATTTTATCGGCTGGTTAAAAGTGCTGGCACTGCCGCTTTTTATTCTGCCGGGTATTCTGTGTTATATTTTATTTCCGCATTTAGAAAAGTCAGACCTGGCATACATGACCATGGTGACCAACCTTTTCCCCAGCGGGATGAATGGCCTGGTGATTTGTGTACTCATTGCGGTTTTGGTGGGTACCATCGGTTCTTCACTCAATGCACTAAGTACAGTGTTCACCAATGATATTTATGTAAAGAAGATGAACCCTGAAGCTACTGTAGCACAGCAAATCCGGATGGGGCGTATAACCGTAACAGTGGGGTGTTTATTTGCTGTGGGCATGGCTGTCGCTATTGACAATATAAAAGGACAAAACCTGTTTAATATATTCCAGGCAGTATTGGGCTTTTTGGCGCCATCATTATCAGTTGTATTTTTATTAAGTGTATTTTGGAAACGTACCACTCAAACAGCGGTGAATGCCATTTTATCCTGGGGTTCATTATTCAGTTTGTCAGTGGGCGTGTTGTACCTTTGGGTTTTTCCGGCAGACCAGTATAAAGCCTGGCCACATTTCCTGTTATTGTCTTTTTACATTTTTGCAGTTCTTTTTATTGCAGCGGTATGTATTTCATTGCTGGATAAAAATCCAAAGACTTATTTAACACCAGTAAATTCCTTACCTGCTACCAGTAAAAAAGTGAAATGGTTGTTTGCGGCGTTGGGCGTAGTAATTGTAACCTTATATATAATTTTTAACGGGCATTAAAGTTGAATAATGAATTACTGTGTACAAAAAATGAATCGAATAATTAAAGTGTTGCTCTTTTGTATGCTTGTAACATGGAGTGCAGGCACGTATGCGCAAACATGGATATGGTATCCTGGCGATTTCGAAATCAACCTGGCCAATAAAATGCAGAACCGCCGCACCGACCGCAATACATTCTTTCCGCCGTTCTGGAAAATGGATACGCATTATGTGCTGGTGGATTTTCATAAGGATGTGGAATTAAAAGAACCAGAAACCATCACCGTATACGCAGAGGGAATGTATAACCTGAAGCTGGATGGCGCTGCTGTTGAAACCGGCGTGAATCAATTGTCCGTACCAGCAGGCAAACACCGCATCAATATGAAAGTGTGGAATCAATCTGCACCGCCAGCCATTTTTGTAAAAGGAATAACTATTGTAAGCGATACATCATGGCTGGTAACCTTTGAAGATAAAGAATGGATTGATGAAACGGGTAAGACCTCAGACATCTCTGCCACCAAATGGATGAATGCAGGAAGCTGGAATTTGAACGACCCTTCCATAATGCCTTCACAATTTCATTTACCCACACGTCCTTTATCTGCAGCAACAACAACTAAAACCGGGAATACTTTCCTTGTGGATTTTGGAAAAGAAACTTTTGGATTTGTGCGGCTGCATGGCATAAAAGGTAAGGGGCATATCAGTTTATATTATGGGGAATCTAAAGAAGAAGCTTTATCAACTGATGATGCAATGACATTAGACCGGCTGCATTTTACCAATCAAGTGCAAGCGGATTCCACGATGCCATTATCAAAAGCATTCCGCTATGTAAATATTGTTTGCGATAACAGCATCAGCATCGATTCTGCCAGTATGTTATATGAATATGCGCCGGTACCGCAAAGAGGCAATTTTACTTGTTCTGATGACAGGATCAATAAAATTTACGAGGTATCTGAATATACACTTGAGCTTAACACGCGGGAGTTTTTCATTGATGGTATTAAACGGGACCGTTGGGTGTGGAGCGGCGATGCTTATCAAAGCTACCTGATGAATTATTATTCTGCATTTGACAATGCAACAGTGACCAGGACGATGATGGCGTTGCGGGGAAAAGATCCTGTAACCAGCCACATCAACACGATTGTGGATTATACCTTTTACTGGTTCATCAGCATTTATGAATATTATTTGTATACCGGCGACAGTGCATTCATTAAACAAATGTATCCACGCATGCAAAGCATGATGGAGTTTTGTTTAAGCAGGCGAAACAGGGATGGATTGATAGAAGGTTTGGCAGGTGACTGGACTTTTATTGACTGGGCAGCAGGCCTGAGTAAAAAAGGCGAGATCAGTTTTGAACAAATATTATTTGCCCGCAGCCTCGAAGCGATGTCTGTATGTGCAACTATTGCAGAAGATAAAAGCTATATCAACATCTATAAAAATTTAGCGGAAAATATTAAAGAGAAAGTTTCAGAATATTATTGGAGTAACCAGAAACAGGCATTGGTGCACAGCCGTATCAACGGGACATCCACCACCAATGTAACCCGCTACGCCAATATGTTTGCCATCTTTTTTAATTACCTGAACGATGGGCAGAAGCAGGCTGTAAAACGTAATGTATTAATGAACGATTCAGTGCCAAAAATAACGACACCGTATATGCGCTTTTATGAGCTGGAATCGTTGTGCGCCCTGGGTGAGCAAAAATATGTACTGGAGCAGATGAAGGCATACTGGGGCGGCATGCTGGACCTGGGGGCAACATCATTCTGGGAAGAATACAATCCCGGAAAGAAAGGTGCAGAACATTATGCGATGTACGGAAGAAAGTTTGGAAAAAGTTTATGTCATGCATGGGGTGCAAGTCCTATTTATTTATTGGGAAAATATTATCTCGGTGTGCAGCCAACCACTGCCGGCTACGCCACTTATACCATACAACCGCAACTGGGCGGACTGCAATGGATGCAGGGTAAAGTGCCCACACCCAATGACGATATAGAAATCTATTGCAGCACCAAACAAATAAAAATTAAAGGTGCTGCCGGTACAGGAACACTCAGGATTAAGAGCAAAATAAAACCAACAGGAAAAAATTGTATCGTAAATACATCTGGCAATGATTGGTATGAAGTCGCCATCAAACCAGGTACAGAATATATTGTAGATTATAAAGCATTTGAGTAGCTCTGGCCTTCTGAATTGCCCTGGCCTTCAGGCCAGGGAGAAAAAATAAAAATGAAAAAACTTCGATTATTTATACTCTCCCTGTTGCTGATGAATATCACATCAGCACAAAAAGGAATTACCAACACATCCGCAAGCCCCTTTGCACCATTGAAAAGTGTGAACATGGGAGAGGTGCGCTTTACAACAGGTTTTTGGGCAGAGCGTTTTGCTGTTTGCCGCGACGCCATGGTACCGCAGTTATGGAATACATATACCAGCAAAGATTTTTGTTATGCCTTCGAGAACTTCCGCATTGCAGCAGGATTGGATACAGGGAAATTCCGCGGACCTTCTTTTCACGATGGCGATTTTTACAAAACACTGGAAGCGATGGCAGCGATGTTTGCAGCTACCAAAGATAAAAAGCTGGATACAGAAATGGATGAAGCCATTGCAGTAATTGCCAAAGCACAAAAAGAAGATGGGTACATCTATACCAAATCCATTATAGAACAACAGAAGAATGGTAAGGCCAAAATGTTTGATGACAAACTAAGTTTTGAAGCCTATAATTTCGGCCACCTGATGACAGCGGCATGTGTGCATTACCGGGCAACAGGTAAAACTTCGTTACTTGATGTAGCAAAGAAAGCGGCTGACTTTTTAATTGGTTTTTATAACATGGCCACACCAGAGCAGGCACGTAATGCCATTTGTCCATCGCACTATATGGGTATTGTGGAATTATACAGAACAACGGGAGAAAAAAAATACCTCGACCTTGCAAAAAAACTGGTCGACATCCGGGGAACCACAGAAGGAACAGATGACAATTCTGACCGTTTGCCTTTTCGTGAAATGACCAGTGTAAATGGCCATGCAGTAAGGGCAAATTACCTGTTTGCAGGAGTTGCTGATCTGTACGCAGAAATCGGTGACACCACATTAATGCATACACTAAAAATCATGTGGGATGATGTAGTGAAACATAAAATGTATGTCACCGGTGGATGTGGTGCTTTGTATGATGGGTTATCGATGGAGGGAATTTCTTACAAGCCCGATTCCATACAAAAAATACAGCAGGCTTATGGTAAAGCCTACCAGTTGCCAAACATTACTGCGCATAATGAAACCTGTGCCAATATCGGCAACCTGTTGTGGAACTGGCGCATGCTGCAGCTTACAGGCGATAGCCGTTATGCAGATGTAATGGAGCTGGAATTATACAACAGTATTTTGTCCGGCATCAGTATGGACGGAACAAAATATTTTTATACGAATCCGCTGGCTGCCTCAAAAGAGTATCCGTATGATTTAAGATGGAGTGGCGGAAGACAATCTTATATTTCAAAAAGTAATTGTTGTCCGCCCAATGCCATACGCACCATTGCAGAAGTGAGTGATTATATGTACAGTGTTGGCCAGGAAGGTTTGTATGTGAATTTATATGGCAGTAATGAACTGCATACTACATTATCAGACGGAACGCCAATTGTACTTGAACAGACAACGAACTATCCCTGGGATGGAAAAATTACAATTACTTTTAAACAGGCTACCAGCAAAAAGGTGCAGGTCTTTTTGCGTATACCATCTGGAACAACAAGGCTTTCACTAAAGATTAACGGAGAATATGTAGAAACGTATGGAAGTACTGGTAAGGGGTATGTAGCTGTTATTGAAAAATGGAAAACAGGAGATCAATTAACACTTGACCTGGTGATGCCGGTTACATTATTGGAGAGTAATCCTTTGGTGGAAGAGACCCGTAACCAGGTTGCCGTTAAATGTGGCCCTGTTGTATATTGCCTGGAATCGAATGATGTACCCGGCACAAATGTATTTGATGTAATGCTGCCGGCAAATGCAAAATGGCAAACAGTGCCAACAACCATTGCTGGCGGCAAAGTGATGGCATTGCAAACAACCGCAATGGTAAAAACAAAAGAAGACTGGAATGACCGGTTATATCAAAAATTGAATACGGAAATAAAACCAAAAACAATCCGGTTGATACCCTATTATGCATGGGCCAACCGCGGCCAGAGCGATATGACGGTTTGGATGCCGGTGATGCGGTGATGAGTTTATTGGTTAAATAGTTAATTAGGTAATTTGTTAATTAGTTGATTAGTTTGATAATACAGCGGTAAAAAAAAATGGAAAGAATAACGGCCACCTATTTTATTGAAACAGCTTTTGCTCCGGCAAAAGCTGCGGAGGTATTGGCAGGAGAGCAATCTTCAGGAACATTTGTAGCCGTGCCTGGTGAAACAGAAGAGTTAAAACAACGTTTTGCAGCAAGAGTGGAAAGTGTGGAGGCATTGGAAACGGTTGACACTCCTGCAATTCCGGGAGCAACAAGTGCAACAGGGAAATATCACCGTGCAATAGTAAAAGTAAGCTGGAGCATTGAAAACTTCGGGTATAACTTACCGGTATTAATTTCAACATTGCAGGGAAATTTATACGAGATCAAACAATTCACCGGTTTAAAATTAATGGAGATCGATTTGCCTGTATCGTTTGGTAATCATTACAGCGGCCCGGCTTTTGGTATTGAAGGTTGCCGAAGATTAACCAATGTGAATGACCGTCCATTGATTGGTACGATTATTAAACCTTCCATTGGCTTATCGGTGGAGCAAACTGCAGGCATCGTGAAAACATTGGCTGAAGCAGGGATTGATTTTATAAAAGATGATGAGCTGTTATCGTCTTCTGCCAACTCCAATTTTAATGACCGTGTTGATGCGGTGATGAAAGTCATCAATGCACACGCTGATGCAACCGGCAAGAAAGTAATGTACGCATTTAACCTGAGTGGTGAAGTTGACGAGATGCTGCATCGCTATGATAAAATTGTACAAAGCGGTGGCACCTGTGCTATGGTAAGCATTAACAGTGTGGGCTTATCGGCTGTAAAAAAAATAGGCGATCAAAAGCAATTAGCCATTCATGGACACAGAAATGGCTGGGGCATGTTAACACGGCATCCGTTATTAGGAATAGATTTTAAAGCTTATCAAAAATTATGGCGCCTTGCGGGTGTGGACCAATTGCATGTGAATGGTATTCAAAATAAATTTTGGGAAAGCGATGATAGTGTGGTGCGTTCAATTGAAGCATGCCTGGCGCCAATGTATCATCATAACACAGTGCTTCCCGTAGTGTCATCAGGGCAATGGGGCGGACAGGCTTTTGAAACCTACCGCAGAACGAAAACGGTAGACTTGTTATACATGGCTGGCGGCGGAATCATGGCGCATCCTATGGGTGCTGCTGCTGGAGTAACCGCATTGCAGCAGGCATGGAAAGCGGCGGTGGATGGATTGAGTTTGGAAGCAGCAGCAAAACAATATCCCGGGTTTAAAAAATCAGTAGAAAAGTTTGGCAGCAAATAAAAAAATAGTACTCGCATTTTATGGCGATGATTTTACCGGCAGCACAGATGCATTGGAATTTATTTGCCGTGCAGGTGCAAAAGCTATTTTGTTTATTGAACCGCCAACAGCGGAACAATTGCGCATGCACCCCGATTTGGATGCGTATGGTGTGGCTGGTAAAACAAGAGCGCTGCCACCAGTGGAAATGGAAAAAATATTATTGCCCGCATTTGAACAAATGAAGGCAAGTGGAGCAAGGTATGTGCATTATAAAGTTTGTTCCACATTCGATTCTTCACCAACCATTGGCAGTATTGGAAAAGCAATTGATTGCGGAGCAACAGTTTTTAACAATACAACCATTCCGGTGCTGGGCGGCATGCCTGCATTGGGCCGCTTTTGTGTATTTGGAAATTTGTTTGCTAAAATGGGTATTGGCAGTGAAGGAAAAATATACCGGTTAGACAGGCATCCCTCCATGAGCAAACATCCTGTTACGCCTGCAGATGAAAGTGATTTAAGAATACATCTTGGTAAACAAACCAATAAACAGATCGGGTTAATAGATATCATTGACTTAAAAAAAAACGTTGAAGAAATTAATAAAGATGAATCCGTTGTTTTAATAGACGCACTAAATGAACAGCACTTATTAAAAATTGGCGAATGGATAGCGTTGCAGGCAAAGGACCAGGTGCAATTTTGCGTAGGCTCATCAGGCATAGAATTGGCATTGGGGAAATACTGGAATGAAAAAGATTTGTTGAAACAAAAAGCAGAATGGCCGGCAGTTGAAAAGACGAATTCATTATTAGTGATATCAGGCAGTTGTTCGCCTGTAACAGCAGCGCAGATTGCTTATGCAAAAACAAACGGTTTTGAAGAAGTAATTATTGATGCAGAAAAAATTTGTACTGATGATGTAATAGAGCAAGCGGTTTTTGATGCGGTGAATCATTTGTTGCAGCAGCAAAAAAATGTAATCGTGCATACCGGCGAAAAGCAAATCAATAATTTGTCTGCTGAAAAACTGGGTACTGCATTGGGGTATATTGCAAAAACCGCGGCAGCGCAATCATTGGCAAAAAGAATTGTTGTTGCTGGTGGAGATACGAGCAGCTACGCAGCAAGAGCAATGGATATAGAAGCGGTGGAAATGATAGCGCCATTGATCATTGGTGCGCCTTTGTGTAAAGTGATGTCAAAAAATAAATGGATGCATGGAGTTGAAGTAAACTTCAAAGGCGGTCAGGTTGGAGGCGAAGATTATTTTGTAGTGATGGTAAATGGTGAATAGTGAATAGTGAATAGTGAATGGTGCGGTTTGCAAAGTAAGATTTATTTACTGTACACTTGTCCCGCAGGGACATAAGGTTGGTGAAAATAATAATGGTATTGTATCTAAGTCCCTTAGGGACGACAGGTACTTCCTGCAAAACATAATTAAAGCTCAATGGAATTACTATTGTTGAACGGAGCGTCGCCAATGAAGATTCATAGCAGCACAAAAGCTTGTTCAAAAAAGCATAATCAGGCGTGGACGCCAGATCATGCATAAAAACGCAAACAAAAATGGCACAAAAAACTTTAGGATTAATTCACACCTCGGCAACACTCGTTCCGGTATTTGCAGAACTCTGTGCAAAATATTTGCCCGGTGTAAAAACGTTTAACATTGTGGATGATAGTTTGATTAGTAATACTATTGCCTGTGGCGGGTTAACGCCATCAACAGCAAAGCGTGTGGTAAACTATGCCGCATCAGCTGAAGAAGCAGGAGCAGATTTTATTTTGTACACGTGTTCATCAATTGGCCACGCAGTGGAAACTGCCGCAACATTGAGCGGTGTACCGGTATTGCGGGTGGATCAACCAATGGCGGATCAGGCCGTGCAATCAGGGAAAAAAATTGGCGTGATCGCAACACTTTCCACCACATTAGAACCAACCAGTGATTTGGTAAGAAGAAGGGCCATAGCTGCGGGAAAAGACATTGAATTAAAAGCCGTGTTATGCGAAGGTGCATTTGAAGCATTGATGAATGGCGATGCAACGACACACGATAAAAAAGTAGGCGATGCATTAAAGCAATTGGTTCAGGAAGTGGATGTAATTGTATTGGCACAGGCATCAATGGGCAGGGTGGTGGATAGTTTGGATGAAGCGGATAAAAAAATTCCAATACTGGCCAGCCCCGCAATAGCCATTCAACATGTAGCAACCATTATCAATTAAAAGAAGCTACTGATATAGGCATTCATAAAATTTTGTGGCAACAAAATGAACAGGCTTAATAAAATATTTTTGATTTGTAGCGGCGTTGCAGCAACGGTGTTACTGATTGGTATTGTACTGCAGCAGGAAGATATGTACAAACCGTTTGCAATAGCAACAGCAATATGTGCAGCCATTGGCCTGGGGGCAGTACCATCATTAAAAGGGTATCAATATACCGCGTGGATCATTGCAGCAGTAGTTGCCGGGATGTTGTATCCTGCTGCATTCAGTAAATGGGGCTCATTTGAATTGAGAAACAAAACAACGATCTTGCTCATCATTCAAATAGTAATGTTTGGAATGGGCATACAAATGAGCATCAAAGATTTTTCGGGCATTGCACAAACAGGGAAAGGTGTAGCAATTGGTTTGCTATGCCATTTTTCAGTGATGCCTTTAATGGGTTTGCTGCTCACAAAAATTTTTCATTTTGAACCGGAGATTGCAGCGGGGATTATTTTAATAGGCAGTTGCAGCAGTGGTTTGGCATCAAATGTAATGGTGTATTTAGCAAGGGCCAACCTGGTATTGAGCGTTATAGTAACAGCAATGGCTACTATGCTGGCGCCATTTTTTACACCATTGCTGATGAAATTACTGGCAGGAACTTTAATAAAGATTGATTTTCTAAACATGATGCTGGAGATCATTAAGATGGTGATCGTACCCATATTTGCTGCATTGCTGCATGATTATTTAAAACATGCTGCTGTAAAACAAACAAGAACGGTGTACAGCTTTTTTGCTGCGGCAATACTATGGCTGGGTATTGTTATCTATCTTATCTCCGGTCAAACTGAAGGAACACCGGGAACTATCAGCATCACGTTATCAGGATTTTTTGCAGGGGCAATTATTGTTGGTGTATTATATCACCGCCTGCAAAAAATATTTCCAAAGCTGGATGCTGTTATGCCGTACTGCTCCATGTTTGGTATTATTTATTTTACAACCGTAACCACCGCAGCGGGGCATGATAACTTAATGAAAGTTGGATTCTTATTATTCATAGCATCAGTGATACATAATGGCGCCGGATATTTTTTTGGTTACTGGCTCAGCCGTTTGTTTAAGCTGGATAAAAATTCAGCACGAACAGTGGCATTTGAAGTGGGCTTGCAAAATGGAGGCATGGCAAGCGGCCTCGCTGGCAGTATGGGCAAGTTGGGCACCGTGGGTTTACCGGCTGCAGTGTTTAGTCCGTGGATGAATATCAGCGGCAGTATATTGGCCAATTACTGGAGAAAAAGGCCCCCTCAATCCCCCAAAGGGAGAAGTTTGGAGCAATAGAAATGTAAAGCATTATTTAAAATGAAAAAAAGACTAACCATATTCTTACTCTTTATAAGCCCCTCCTTGGGAGGGGTTTGGGGAGGCTGTTATGCCCAGTTGGTAGATAAAACACCTGCTGCCATTCCCAACGCACCTTCCATTTACAATACAGAACCTTACGAAGATCCGTTGATCAGCGGCATCAATCGCGATGCTTCAAGGGCTACTGCATATTCTTATGCAACAGTGAAAGATGCCCTGGATGATAACCGTGAAAACAGCGGAAGGTATGTATCATTAAATGGTGAATGGGATTTTGCTTTTGCATTAAAACCAGGTGATGAGCCCAAAGATTTTTATAAAAATAAAGTGCAGGGCTGGAAAAAAATTACTGTGCCTTCAAACTGGGAAATGGAAGCCTATGATAAACCCATTTATAAAAGTGCAGTGTATCCATTCCGCCCGGTAAATCCGCCATTTGTACCGAAAGATTACAATGGTGTGGGCTGCTATCAAAGAAGTTTTACCATCTCATCATCATGGAAAGATAAAAACATCACGTTGCATTTTGGTGGTGTGGCGTCTGCCTATAAAGTTTGGGTGAATGGAAAATTTTTGGGTTATGCAGAAGATAGTTTTATGTCAAGTGAATTCAATATCACTCCTTATTTGATTGATGGAGAAAATATTGTTTCTGTTTGGGTCATCCGCTGGAGCGATGGCAGTTTTTTAGAAGACCAGGATGGATGGCGCCTCAGCGGTATACACCGTGAAGTGTATTTGATGGCCGAACCTAAACTGCGTATTGCTGATTTCTTTTATCAAACAAAATTAGATAAGCAATATACCAATGCAGTGCTCAGCATTCGTCCACGCATAGAAAATTTAACGGGCAAAGAAGTGCCCGGATATCAATTAGAAGCACAGTTATATGATGCGGATGATCAACCGGTACTGAAACAACCGTTAATAAAACCAACAGATGAGATCATCAATGAAATTCATCCGCGGTTAGACCAGGTGAAATTTGGTTTGATGGAAACCACCATCAGCAATCCCAAAAAATGGAGTACTGAAGAACCGAATTTATATAAACTCGTACTCACACTTAAAGACAGTACCGGAAACATCCTGGAAGTAAAAACCTGCAAAGTGGGTTTTCGTTCTATTGAATTTCGTAAGAGCGACAGCAAACTGCTCATCAATGGAAAGGTAACGTATTTGTTTGGCGTCAATCATCCCGATCATGATCCCATCAAAGGAAAGGCGTTGACAAGAGAAATTATTTTAAGAGATATCACCACGCTTAAACAATATAATTTCAATTGCATCCGCCTCAGTCATTATCCCAGCGATCCTTATTTGCTCGATCTCTGCGACCAGTTTGGCATTATGGTAATTGATGAAGCCAATTTGGAAACACATGGTTTGGGTGGAAAGCTGGATCATGATAACCGCTGGACGGGCGCATATTTAGACCGTGTGAGCCGCATGGTGCTGAGAGATAAAAATCATCCGGCAATTATTTTCTGGAGCCTGGGCAATGAAGCAGGCAGCGGCCCCAATCACGCAGCAATGTCTGCATGGGTGCATGATTATGATATTACACGGCCGGTACATTATGAACCTGCCATGGGCAGCCCGAAAGAAGAAGGCTATATCGATCCGTCAGATCCGCGGTATTTAAAAAGTAATGATCATTCGCACCGCATACAAAACCCGGTGGACCAATATTATGTGGATGTGGTCAGCCGTATGTATCCTGCCCTGTACACGGCGCCACTGCTGGCTAATCAACCTAACGGTGACCATAGGCCGATTTTCTTTTGTGAATATGCGCATGCCATGGGCAACAGCGGCGGCAACATCAAAGAATTCTGGGATCAATGGAGAAATACGCCACGCATTATTGGTGGTTGCATCTGGGAATTTAAAGACCAGGCTTTACTAAAGACTGATTCTGCCGGGCAAACTTATTATGCTTATGGCGGAGATTTTGGTGAAAAATATTTTGACAACTTTACCATTAAAGGAATCGTTAATGCAGACGGTACACCCAAAGGTGTGATGCAGGAATGCAGGCGGGTTTTTCAACCGGTACAATGTGAACTGGTGGATGCAGCCAAAGGGTTAATCAAAATCATCAACCGCAGTACTGTAAAAAACGTTAATTATTATTCGGTAATGTTATTGATCAAGGAAGACGGAGTGGTGCAGCAGGCCGTTACATTGCCTGCATTAAATATACAACCGGGGAAAGACAGCATCATCAATATTGCTTCTTATCTGCCAACAATGAAAGCAGATGCAGAATATCATGTGGCCATCAGCTTCGATTTAAAGCAGGATGAAGCATGGGCTACACAGGGGTTTGAAGTGGCATCCAACCAGTTTCAAATAAAGCCAGCAAAAAAAATATCAGCTTCCATTGATGAAACAGCAACCCTTTCTGTAAATGAAACAACTGCGCAGGTTACTGTAACAGGAAAAAATTACAGCGCAGTATTCAGCAAAGCAGGAAAAGGCGGACTGGTGAATTATCAATACAATGGCAATACATTAATTACTGAACCTTTGTTGCCGCATTTTACGCGGCCATTAACAGACAATGATAAACGGGGATGGAAGCCACAAAAAAAATTAAAACAATGGTACGATCCTGAATTGAAACTGGTAAAAACAGTGATTAAAAAGACAAACTACAGTTTCACATACACGGCATGGTACAGTTTGATTAATGACAGCGCACAGGTAAAAATGATGTACACTGTTGCAAATGATGGTGTCATAAAAGTAGCGTACCAGTTAAATGTAAAACCCGGTTTACCTAATATACCGAAAGTGGGCATGCAAACAGGGGTTAATAAAAATCTAAATACGATTGAATGGTTTGGTAAGGGCGAAAAAGAAAATTATATTGACAAATGTTTTGGCGCAGATGAAGGCAGGTATCATTTATCAATACATGATTTTATGGAAAATTATGTGGTACCGCAGGAAAATGGCAACCGCACCGGCGTGCGCTGGATGCTTATCTCCAATAAAAAAAGTGACGGGTTGCTGATTGTTGCAGACAGTTTATTAAGCATGAGTGCGTGGCCTTACAGTGAAGCAAATATCCTGAATGCGAAACATACCAACGCATTAAAAGATACCGGAGCGGTAACACTCAATATTGATCTCGTTCAGATGGGTGTTGGAGGCAACGACAGCTGGAGCGATGTGGCAGCACCACTGGAACAATACCAAATAAAAGCACAACCGTATCACTATACGTTTTACATTGTGCCATATATTAATGAAGCAGACACACCGAATGAAAAAGCAAAACATATCCGTTTTTAATAAAGCACTTTTTTTAGCAGTACTGTTGACGACATGCGGAACTGCAATACAGGCACAGGTGAAAGAAGTGCCACAGCAGGTAATGCAGCAAATTTATGAACAGGTAAAAACACCATTTAAATATGGATTGGTGGTAGTGCCGGATTCGAATACCAAAAAAATTGATTGCCCTTCTGTATTTCGCAAGGGAAAACTTTGGTACATGACCTATATACAGTTTGATGGCCGCGGTTATGAAACCTGGCTGTCAAAAAGTAAAGACCTGATGCATTGGACAACGCAGGGCCGCATACTCAGTTTTCGTGATACCAGTGATGCAATGAGAACAAACTGGGATGCCAATCAAAGTGCCGGTTACATTGCCCTGCAGGACTATACTTTTGGCGGCAGTTATGCCTTGCAGCCTTATGATAAAAAATACTGGATGAGTTATATCGGCGGTAAAGAAACCGGTTATGAAGCAGGCAAACTGAGTATTGGTATCGCATATACTTCCGGCAATATTAATGTTGCACATGAATGGGATCGCATTGATGATGCCGTTCTGTCAAACACAGACATAGATGTGCGCTGGTGGGAAAATAAAAAATTATTTAAGAGTACGGTGATATGGGACAAACAAAAAACACTCGGCCATCCTTTTGTGATGTATTATAATGCCAATGGAGATACCAGCCATAACACACCCAAATGGCGCTGGTTTGAACGCATTGGTATGGCGGTGAGTGATGACATGATCAACTGGCAGCGTTACGGAGTGGACCCTGTAATGGGGCATAAGATGGGTATTACCGGCGATGCAGTGATACAAAAGATCAACGATGTTTGGGTGATGTTTTATTTCGGCGCATTTTGGGAAGGAAGAAAAAATGAAACCTTCAACCGCTTTGCCTGCAGTTATGATCTGGTGCACTGGACAGACTGGTCTGGTGATGACCTTATCAAATCATCAGAACCTTATGATGCCAAATATGCGCATAAAAGTTTTGTGATAAAATATAAAGGTGTGGTGTATCATTTTTATTGTGCCGTGGATGCAAAGGACCATCGTGGAATTGCTGTGGCCACATCGAAAGATTTGGGTAAGAGTGTCATTAACTTTGTTAAGTAATTGATTTATTCTGCATGAAGCAAATTTGTTTATTTATTGTTTTCCTGGCAGCAGCAATGCAGCAGCTTATTGCGCAGCAAAAGTTGAATACTGCTGTTGAAGAAACCTTTAAGCATCCGCCCGAAAGTGCAAAGCCCTGGGTATTCTGGTACTGGATGCATGGTGCAGTTTCCAAAGCAGGCATCACTGCCGACCTTGAAGCGATGAAAGAAGTGGGTATCGGTGGTGCTTACCTGATGACGATCAAAGACACTTCGGCAAGCATTCCCTTTCAACCGCAGGTAAGGCAGTTAACACCCGAATGGTGGGAGATGGTGCGTTTTGCCATGCAGGAAGCAAAGCGGTTGCATTTGCAATTAGGTATGCACTTTAGTGATGGATTTTCATTGGGTGGCGGGCCCTGGATTACACCAGCATTATCGATGCAAAAATTAGTATGGACCAAAACAATTGTCACCACAACAGATAAAGATATCAGTTTGCCACAACCTGAAGCAACAGAAAATTATTATAAAGATGTTGCTGTATTTGCATACCCCGTAAATTATTCTATTCCGGTAAAAGAAGTGGTGCCCGTTATTACTGCAAGTAATGGCACCACACCGCAATTCCTGTGTGTACGTGACAGGAATAATAAGCAAAGTTTTAAAGCAGACAGCGCAGCGTGGATTCAGTATGCTTATGCGCAACCATTTACCTGTCACGCTGTAACCATACATACCGGTGGCAATAATTTTGAAGCCCTGCGTTTGCAACTACAAACCAGTGATGATGGAACACGTTTTGTTTCGGTTAAACAATTACAGGCGCCACGCCATGGCTGGCAGGATGGTACAGAAGATTATACCTATTCAATACCTGAAACCACTGCAAAATATTTTCGCTTTGTTTATAGAAAAGAAGGAACAGAACCCGGCGCTGAAGATCTGGAGCAGGCAAAATGGAAACCCTCATTGAAAGTGATGGGCATCTATTTGTCTCGGGAACCAATGATCAATCAATATGAAGGAAAGAATGGCAGCGTGTGGCGTATCGCTTCAGCAACGGCTGAATCAGAAATTACCCAGCTGGATTGTGTGCCTTTCAATGCAATACAAGACATCACCCAAAAAATGGATGCCGATGGAAAGCTGCACTGGCAGCCGGTTTCAGGGCAATGGATAGTGGTGCGTATGGGGCATACATCAACCGGTTCAACCAATGCAACAGGTGGCGGTGCAAAAGGATTGGAATGCGATAAATTTAATACTGCTGCTATACAACTGCAATTTGACAATTGGTTTGGTAAGACATTTGAAAACTGTAAAACTCCCGTCATCAAAGATGTGCTGAAAATTTTTCATACGGATAGTTGGGAATGTGGCAGCCAAAACTGGAGTGATAATTTTCTTACTGAATTTAAAAGAAGAAGGGGATATGATTTAAAACCATACCTTATAACATTGACCGGCGTTCCCATTAATGATGCAGCAACCTCAGAAAATATTTTACATGATGTCAGAACCACCATTGCAGAAATGCTGAACGATATCTTCTTTGCATCATTACAGAAACTGGCGCATCAAAAAGGCTGCAGCTTCAGCGCCGAAAGCGTGGCGCCAACAATGGTGAGCGACGGTATGCTGCATTTTAAAAATACAGATATACCGATGGGTGAGTTCTGGCTGAACAGTCCCACACATGATAAACCCAATGACATGCTGGATGCCATCAGCGGCGCACACCTCTACGGAAAAAATATTATACAGGCTGAAGCTTTTACTACTGTGCGGATGGATTGGAATGAGCACTCCGGCAATATAAAATTTTTAGGAGACAGAAATTTTGCATTAGGCGCCAACAGGCTGGTGCTGCACGTGTTTACACATAACCCATGGATGGATAAAAAGCCCGGTATGACTTTAGATGGTGTAGGGTTATATTATCAAAGAGACCAAACCTGGTTTAAGCAAAGTAAAGCATGGATAGAATATTTAACCCGCTGCCAGGCATTATTGCAATTGGGGCACCCGGTAATGGATATTGCTGTTTTTGCCGGTGAAGAAGTGCCACGGCGTGCCGTATTACCAGACAGGTTAATAAATACTTTGCCGGGAATTTTTGGTGCAGAGAAAGTTGCTGCAGAGAAAAAACGTTTGGAGAATAATGGTCAACCCATGCGGCAAATTCCTGATGGGGTAAGCAATGCTGCCAATATGTATGATGCCGGTGATTGGGTAAACCCGTTAAACGGATATTCGTTCGATTCATTCAATCCTGATGCATTGCAACTGATGCAGGTAAAAGATGGGGCAGTGGTTTTACCCGGCGGAGCATCGTATAAAATATTGGTGATACCGGGTAACATGAAAATGAATCCTGCAAACTGGATAAGTACTGCTTCTGTAAAAAAAATAATTAGTCTCGTAAATGACGGCGCTACAATTTTAATGGACAGTGTTTACCTTAATGCTGTAGCACAACAGGATGTCTCACTTTCTTTTAAAGAGAGGATAGCAAATTGGGGAAAAGGAAAATTTGTGGCAGCGCCTTATAGGGAAGATGATTTTGCAAAATTGGGATTACCACATGACGTTTCTGTTAATCCATTAGCAGCAACCATTGAAATGAGTAGTCTTCTTCCTTTAAATTATGGTATTCAACACCGGCAATGGAGAAATAAAGATATTTACTTCATTACGAATCAAAATAATCAATACCAGACTTTGAATTTTAATTTCAGAGATAATGGGTTACTGCCTGAAATCTATGATCCCGTGACCGGCAATATTTCAAGACCTTATTCCACCGAAACCGATAAAGGGCAGCTTACTTTTTTTGAAAGCTTTGAGCCATACGAATCTAAATTCATAATCTTTGAAAAAAAGGGAATTCCATTTTCAATGAAAGGGCATGAAGACGAAATGATGCACCTGCTAAAAACAATACACCCTTTGCCAAACGACTGGACACTAAGTTTTCCGTTGTCAGAAAAAACGATCACGAAAATTCTACCTGCGGAAGCTTTAAAAAGCTGGACAACATTTGATGAACAGGCGATCAAATATTATGCTGGCTCCGTTAAATATAAAACCACTTATACGTATAAAAAAAGGATGGATAGTGTCATGTCAATGTACCTGGAATTCGATTCCGTTTGTAACATCGCATCAGTAAAGATAAATGGAACGGATTGCGGTAGCATCTGGACTAAGCCATACAGGGTCAATGTTATGAATCATTTAAAGGAAGGAGCCAATACGATTGAAATTACAGTTACCAATACCTGGCACAACCGGCTGATCGGTGATGCATTATTTCCTGCTGCGGAGCGAAAAACATTTACTACGGCGCCATTCCGGCTGGAAGGAAAAGCGTTGGCTCCGGCAGGAATTATTGGAATGGTTAATCTTGAAGAAGAATATTATAAAAAGGATTGAAAATAATTCTTCCGTCACATAAAATTATAAACGACATCATTACCACTCATCCGTTCTGAAAGAAGAAACAGGATAACCTTCCACACTGAATAATTCGCCCACAATAAAATCACGAAACGCATAGCGTACTGCAACCGGCGCAGGCACCTGCGGAGAGGAAACTAAAACAGTTCCTTTGGAGATGATGGCCTGTGCAGGATAAAAATTTTTATCTGCGCCGGCAATTTCAAATTGCGTAAGCGGTTTGGTATAACTGGTAAGGCCGTTAGGTGCGTTTTTAAAACTTATCGTGGCCACATTGCCGCTCACACGCATTGTATCGAACAACGGGCTTTGGTAAGCAAAACCTTTAAACTGGTATAACTCACCCAAAGCCATATACGCAAAACGTTTGCCCGCAATTTCTTTATTAAAAGGATGAATGGTTTTTTCATCGCCGGCATCCAGCAATACCACCATGCCGCTGTTGGGAATGGCTTTTACTGCTTTACGCTGTGCATCACGCAGGTAAGCAGAGTTTAATTTTTCACTGCGGTTATTTGATGGCAAACTGCTGTAGGCATAAGGGGCAATCTGTGCAAAATAAAAAGGAAAATCGCCCTGTCCCCATTCCTGCCGCCATAACTGCACCATTGCAGGAAATAATTTTTCATATTGATCAGGCCGGTCATAATTACTTTCTCCCTGGTACCAGATGCAGCCTTTAATGGTATAACCGGCAAAAGGGTGAATCATACCATTGTATAAAGTGGTGGCATTCTTATTATTTAATTTCTCCGTACCGTTTGCAGCAGGAATATTAATTTCAGGAAAAGCCTGCAAAGATGCGGCACTCATAAAAGCTTCTGCAGGGGAACCACTGTAACTGTTTAATATCAACGCAACAGGAATTTTTAATTGCTGTTGCAACAGCCTTCCAAAATAATATGCTGTGGCAGAAAAGTTACTGATGTTTTCCGGCGTACACATTTTCCAGGAGGAGCTTTTGGTCGTGTCTTTAGTCTGTCTTTCCACCGCACGGGGAACGGTATAGATGCGGATCTGTTCATTCGTGCTGTTGAAAATCGCATCGTTGCTGCTGTAAATCGGTTGGTCTTTAAAACCTTTCATCGGCATTTCCATATTGCTTTGCCCGCTGCACAACCACACTTCACCAATTAAAATATTTTTGATAGTTACTGTTTCACCATCTGAAACAGTAATACTGTATGGCCCGCCTGCCGCCGGTGTGGCCACTTTTATATTCCATTTGCCATGGGCATCTGCAATAGCATTGTACGATTTTTTATTCCATGATGTATTTACCATCACTTTGCCATTGGCTTTAGCCCAACCCCACAATGCAGCATTGGTTTGCTGTTGCAGTATCATACCATCGCTGAAAAAAGAAGGCAGCACAGGTTTGGCAATAACAACAGCAGGAAGGATAATAACAGCAGAAAGCAATACAAACCATTTTTTTGCAGCAAGCATAGCATTAATTTTTATTGACAGCAAAATAAGGCACCGGCAGGTTTTAACTGTCTTGTGCTGTTTGCAAATTGCGGTGACTCACCGCTTAAACGGTGAGTCACCGCAATTTGCCGCTAAGAAGAACACGCTAAAGGCGTGTTCCTACAAAATATTTATGTAATTTTCATGCAGAAAGCTTGCACTGGCTTGATATGAAAGAAACTAAAGACAATAAAGAAGGATCTCATAAAAACGTGTGGTATGGCCTCGGCCGGCAACGTATTGAAATACCTAAAACCATCCTTAAATCGAGGGTGCATAATAATTTATTATTAAAACACCTGCATATTTGTTCCATTGGGTATTATCCAAAAGCGAAAGATCATTACACCTACCGCAAAAAAGGATTGCCGGAAAATTTTATTTTTTATTGTGTGGATGGACATGGCTGGTACCAGCTTGGTGATCAAAAATATGAAGTGGGCCCGAATGAATTTTTCATTCTGCCACAAAATACAGAACATGCTTACGGTAACGATCCCGATCATCCCTGGAGTATTTACTGGATCCATTTTGGTGGCGATGCATTGCCGGCCTTGAATGATACACTGGCGGTGCAAAAACATTTTAAGCCGCAGCATATTAAAAGCAATGCAGCATTTATTTCCATCTTCAATAAAATTTATAAAGCGCTTGAATTGGGATACAGTATCGACAATTTGCTGTTTGCCAACATGAGCCTGAGCCATTTTCTCACCATGTTTATTTATAACGACAGGCATAATGAAATGATCGATACAGAAAAACATGATTGTGTGGACAGTGCCATCCTGCACATGCAGCAGCACCTGGATAAAAATTTTTCACTCAATGAACTCAGCAGTAAATACAATTACTCCGTATCCCGTTTCAGTAATTTGTTCAGGCAGAAAACCGGTTATGCGCCCATTGATTATTTTTTACAGATGAAGATGCAGAAAGCCTGCCAGCAGCTGGACTTTACAAACGATTCCATTAAAATGATCGCCTTTGGTATGGGCTTCGATGATCCGTATTATTTTTCCAAACGTTTTAAAACCATCATCGGTGTATCGCCCAAAAAATACAGGGCGATGAAGAAAAGCGAATGATGAAACTATTCATATCAACAACATTTCGGGCAATAAAAAAGACGGCATGCTTTATTGCATTGTTGCTGTTATTGCTGCATTCAAATGCACAAACTGCATCGGGCAAATACGATATTGTTTGGAACAGTCCCTCGCAAAATGCAGGCGCATCCATGCCCTGCGGCGGCGGCGATATTGGAATGAACGTGTGGGTGGAAAATGGTGATCTGTTGATTTATGTGGCACGCAGCGGCAATTTTGATGAGAACAATGCATTGATGAAAACAGGCCGTATCCGGTTGCAGTTATCACCCAATCCATTTACCGGGAAAAGTTTTAAACAGCAACTGCATCTGAAAGAAGGTTATGTAACGGTTGAAGGCATAAGTAATGGAGTGAAAGCAACCGTTACGATTTGGGCAGATGTGTTTAAACCTGTAGCACATTTTGATATCAGCGCCAGTAAAAAAATTGATGTTACGGCCACTTATGAAAGCTGGCGTTTCCAGGACAGGGTGATGAAACCGAGAGAGAATTTTGGTAACTCATGGAAGTGGGCTGCGCCAAAAAATAATGTATATAAAAGAGATATTACAGACTTTGACCGAAATGGTGTTTTGTTTTATCACTACAACAGTGAGAAAACCATTTTTGATACTACCGTTATTGAACAGGGATTGGATGTTGTTAAGAAGGACCTCTACAATCCATTACGCCATTTAGCATTTGGAGGTTTTTTTTATGGGCAAAATTTTCTTCCCTCCGGTAATTCATTGGGCTTTTATGAAAATACCGATTATAAAGGCTGGCAACTGAAAACAAAAAAGGCATCCACGCATCAGGCATTGCAGTTGTATTTGCATAATGCGCAAGTGGAAGATATTGCACAGTGGAAACAGGCACTGGATTCATTACAAAATAAAGCAGGGGCAACTGCTGCAAAATCTTTTACTGCAACAAAGCAATGGTGGGCCAATTTCTGGAACAGGAGTTTTATTGAGATCAATAATAATGATACAGCAAGCAAGGGTTGGGAAGTAGCCCGCAATTATCAACTCTTCCGCTATATGCTGGCTTGTAACGCACACAGTGCATGGCCAACAAAATTCAATGGTGGTTTGTTTACGGTAGATCCGGTGTTTACCGATACCACCAAAACATTCACGCCAGATTTTCGCAATTGGGGTGGTGGCTTGCATACCATGCAAAACCAACGACTGGTCTATTATCCCATGATTAAAAATGGCGACTGGGATTTGATGCAACCACAGTTTGATTTTTACCTGCGCATATTAAAAAATGCAGAACTGCGCAGTAAAGTATATTGGAATCATGGGGGTGCATGTTTTACTGAGCAAATGGAAAATTATGGCCTGCCCGATTTTGCGGAATACGGTACCAAACGTCCCGCAGATTTTGACAAAGGCGTGGAGTACAATAACTGGCTGGAATATTTATGGGATACCGTTTTGGAATTTTGTTCCATGATGCTGGATGAATATTATTATACAGGTAAAAATATTGATGATAAAATTCCTTTTATTAAAAGTTGCTTGCAGTTTTTTGATGAACATTATCAATACCTGGCCAAACAAAGGGGAGAAGCGCCATTGGATTCAGCGGGACACCTGAAATTATTTCCCGGCAGCGGTGCAGAAACTTTTAAGAGAGCATACAATGCATCAAGTACAATTGCAGCATTAGAAACAGTTTCATTTAAGTTGGTTAAATATTACAGTGATAAGTTACTGGCAGAACATGCTGATACCAATATCGCTGCCAGTTTCAATACTGCAGAATCAATATATCGCAGCATACCACCGCTGGAATACAGGAATTTCCAGGGCAACATTACTATCGCCCCAGCAAAAAGTTGGGAACGCATCAACAATACTGAATCTCCGCAACTGTATCCCGTTTTTCCCTGGAGAATATATGGCGTGGGTAAACCGGGTTTGGATACTGCACTCAACACCTGGAACTATGATACGAGTGTAATCAAATTCAGGAGTTACATAGGCTGGAAACAGGATAATATTTGGGCGGCCTGTTTGGGTTTAACCAAAGATGCGTGGGAACTTACGTCACAAAAATTACAAAACTCAGGAAGGCGCTTCCCGGCATTCTGGGGGCCGGGCTTCGACTGGACGCCCGATCACAACTGGGGCGGCAGCGGCATGATTGGTTTACAGGAAATGTTGCTGCAGGAAAATGAAAAGCAAATCCTCATCTTGCCCTCATGGCCTAAACAAATGGATATACATTTTAAACTGCACGCTACCGGCAATACAACGGTAGAAGTAAACTGGAAGAAAGGCAGGCTTGTTCAGCTAAATGTTCAGCCGGCAACAAGGTTGAAAGATGTGATACTGGATGGAAAAGAGGCGTCAACGCTGCTGGTGCATTAATGTTTACTGGTTATCCGGGTACACTTTTCCCTTGTGGCAGGTGATGCAGGTTACAATAAGTGACGAGTCGCCTATAACTGGATTGGGTACACTAAAATAATTTTTGTTGATGTCCAGCGCCATGCGCATCATTTCCCTGGCCCGGTCTTTTTCGGGGTTCGTGTCGCTGGCATAATCAGGTTCATGCGTGTCTTTATTTTCTGCATGGCAAAAAGTACAGGAAACGCCCAGTCCATCATTAAAATCATCCACCATAATTTTCTTCAGTTGTTTATCACTGATGTCTTTCGGCAGCACTTTCAGGTTTTTAAATTCATTGGCCGGCCGCGTGAAGGCGGTGGCGCCGAAAACTGCCGCCACCAGCGCTCCAATAACCACGGTCCGTTTACTCAATGCCTTCATATAATAGTTTCTGTATACCATTAATGTTGTTTAATATCATGCAGCAGTAAAACAACTGCACACATTGCAAAAAGAAGTATTTACCCTCATTTCAGCAACAGTGTTGCTATTATTTAACAAATCGTTTTTGAAAGGGATGAATTGTTATTGCGTTTTCTGCGGTTCGGGTGCGGCATCCTGTAATGGAATGTCAGTAATCGCCAAACTATGTTTATGCTCCATGTACTGTACGCTTGTTAAACCTAATACCGATTTTAATTTTTCTGCAGGCACTTTCATTGGCCCGGGTGCAGGTGCAGTACCCGGTGCTGGTTGCGGAAATGCCGTGGATGCTGCAGAATGAAATGTAATATTCCCTTCCACCTTAAGCATGTTCTGGTGAATATGCCCATTCAATACCGATACAGAACCAAATCTTTTTAAATAACTCAATGCTTCTTCACTGTCCCTGGTTCCCCAACCCCAGGTTGGATAGACAGACCACAATGGAATGTGTGCAAAGATTACAATGGGCGTACTGGATGATAAACCTTTCAAATCATCTTTTAACCAATTCAATTGATCCTGCCCCAGCATACCCAAACCACCTTCAGCAATGTTCAGCACATTTACCAAGCCAATAAAATGCACATCGTTGTAATTATAGCTGTACCAGCCATTGCCCTTGGTATCTTTACCATATCGTTCCAGGTAGCCTTTGCCATTATCGCCCAACACATCGTGTTCGCCGGGTACATAAAAGATTTTTCCGGCTTTTACACTTTTCAGTTCCTGGTCTAAAGTATCAAACTCTTCGGGCTGCGCCAGGTGAGAAAGGTCGCCGGTATGCAGTACAAATGCAGGCTTGGTACTCATGGCATTGATCTTGGCAATAGCCGCTCTCAACGTACCGGTAACATCCGTGTTTGCGGGTTTGGTAAAACCAATATGGCTGTCGCTGATCTGCACAAAACTGAAATCATTTTTTGGTAAAACAATATTGTCCTTTATGCGGCCGGTATGCTTGTCAATCAACTGGCTCATACCAAAAGCTTTCATGCTGCCGCCGCTCATCAGCCAAAGTACGCCGGTGCCTGCCCAGGCCATGCATTTAATAAAGCCAGCCCTGTCAATACCATCATCATTATGGTGTTGTTCTGTTACATTGTTGTCGTTCATACATAATTAATTTAGAAGTCAAAAAAACAAAGCCTGCAGCCGGCGGCATAATTTTTTACACCTGCAATATTGTTTTCTTGATGATCGCCCCTTTCATCAAGGTTTTTGCAGCTGTCGTGTAAAATACTTTTGTCCGCACAAAAGGGTTGTAAGTTTGTAGCGTGAAAGCAATAACAGGAATTTCCAAAACACAAAAATGGCTGGCCTTGCCGGCATGGTTGTTCCTGTATATATTCTGGGTGCTGGTTTTTCAAAAAAGAGCATTTGCATTTTCCCGTACGGCTACGGTGGAGTTTTGTTACCTGCTGTTCATTGCAGCCAATTATTATTTCAACAGCTTATTATTGATTCCGCGTTTTTTGTATCCAAAGCGGTATTTCTTATTTGGTTTGTTATTTATTGCGGGTGTGGTTATTACAGCGCTACTCCGTGTACCGTTAGCCATGTATCTGAATGAACATTATTTTATGCCGGGAGAAGATCAACCCGGATTTCAAAAAATATTCATGAATTCCCTGCTGAATATTTTTATCTGGGTGGTAGGTATCGTTGCCGCCAAACTGGTGATAGACCGCTTCCGGTTTCAGCGTTATGTGGATGAGATCACGATGCAAAAAAATAAAGCGGAGCTTGATTTTCTGAATGCACAACTGAATCCGCATTTCTTATTCAATTCCATTAATTCTATTTACGGCCATATTGATAAAAAGAATACCGGTGCCAGGAATATGCTGCTCACATTTTCAGAAATGCTGCGTTACCAGTTGTATGAATGTAATACCGATATGGTGGATGTAGATAAGGAAATGAAATACATCAGTAATTATGTATCGCTGCAGCAAAGCCGTAAAGAAGATTCATTGATGGTAAAGTTGCAGGTTGCCGATAATGTGGGTGGTTTCTCTATTGCACCATTGTTGTTTATTGCTTTTATAGAAAATGCGTTTAAATATGTGGGCAATAGCTGCGATAAAGATAATAGTGTTTCCATTACATTCGGTAAAAAGGAAAATATGCTGTGGTTTAGCTGCGTCAACACAATTGGTGCAGGAGTGAATAACAGTATTACGCATAGTGGTATTGGAATCGCCAATACAAAAAAACGGCTGGCATTATTATATCCGGGTACACATGAGTTGTGTATCAGGGAAGATGAAGAATTGTATGTAGTGCAGTTGACTTTGCAACTCAATCCATAAAAAAATCATAGTATGAAACTGAATTGCATAATTGTAGATGACGAACCCATAGCAAGAAAAGTGCTGGAGGAATATATTGAGGATATTGATTTTTTAACGCTTTGTGGTAAAGCAGAAAATCCACATAAAGCCATGGCGTTGCTGGAGCAATTTCCTGTTGACCTGGTGTTTCTCGACATTAATATGCCGGGCATGACCGGCATTGATTTCTTAAAACATGTACCGACTGTGCCACCTACGATTTTAACCACTGCTTATATCGAATATGCTGTTGACGGTTTTGAACTGGATGTGCTGGATTACTTGGTCAAACCGTTTTCGCCGGCACGTTTTTTAAAGGCTTGTACCCGTGCCAGGGAATTTATTGAATTAAAAAAACAATCATTAAATACTGCAACACCAGCAACGCAGGAATATTTTTTTGTGAAATGCGATGGCATCATAGAAAAAGTATTGTACAATGAATTGCTGTATATAGAAGCAATGCAGAATTATGTGGTGCTGCGTACTGAACATAAAAAAATGGTGGTATATCTAACCATAAAAGGAGTAGAGGCGCAATTACCTGCGGATAATTTTTTAAAAATACACAAGTCAACCATTGTAAATAAAAATAAGATCAGGGCGATAGAAGGCCATTGCCTTCATGTAGGGCAGGAAAAATTGACCATCAGCCAAAGCTTATTTGACAGCGTGATGGACAATATTGTGCGTGACCGGCTTATTAAAAGGTGATCAGCTGATCAATCAGGTTTTGCCTGCGTTCCCAAAGATTTTTAATCTAAGAAATTATTTAATTTTGGAAAAACATCTTTATGGCTGGCGCATTAAAATATATGGTTGATGAAAAAGGTGATAAAACATCTGTTTTAATACCATTAAAAACATGGGAAAGAATTAACAGGGAGTATATGACACTGCAACATAAATTAAGGGTTCTCACAAGTATTAAAAACGGGATTAAAGAAATTAAGGCGTCAAGAAAGTCTGGTAAGAAACTTCAAACCCTTAAAGATTTTTTACGTGAAAGTAACCGTTAGAATTACCAGGTCGTTTAAGGTTGCCGTCAAACCGCTTCTGAAAAAATATCATTCTATTTCCTCAGATCTGCTTAAGCTTGAAAAAGCACTTATTGAAACGCACGATTGGGAACTCCGTTAGGAAATGATTCATTTAAGATCCGCTTAAAAATAACCAGCAAAGGAAAAGGTAAAAGTGGAGGAGCGAGGGTAATTACGCTCGTGGAAACAACAGTTATTGGAATAACTGAAAAAATTGCTGATGAAGAGATCACCGTAAACCTGGTTACAATTTATGACAAGTCAGAAGCCGCTGCTATTTCTCACAAAGAGCTAAAAGATTTAATCAAAAATTTCAACGCTGAATAGCATGGCATCTTTTGAATGTAAATAATGCCCGACTGCATTTCCCCGGAGAATTATGTGAAACAGTAAGAAAATATTGTGCGTGACCGGCTTATTAAAAGGTGACCGTTCAACATAAAACAGCTGACGGAGTTGGTAATAGCAAACCGAATAATTAAATTCGCTTCCGGATTTGCCAATCAACTGCTATTTCATGACCTTATCTTTAACAACCGACCGCCTGACCATCGAAAGGATTACACCAGGTGACAGCGCTTTTGTATTGGAATTAGTGAATACTGATGGATGGATACAATTCATCGGCGACCGTAATGTACGCAGCATTGCTGATGCTGAACAATACATTCAAAAAATACAAAACAATCCTGCATATACTTACCTTGTTTTTAAATTGAAAGAAACCGGCTCTCCTGTCGGTGTGGTAACAGTCATCAAAAGAGATTACCTGGAATACCCGGATATTGGCTTTGCCATGCTGCCCGAATATTCAGGCATGGGTTATTCTTATGAGGCCAGTAAAAAAGTTTTAGGTGAGTTGGAACGGTCCGGCAATCATCCCCGCATCCAGGCCATCACCATGAAAACAAACGTGCGTTCCATTGCATTGCTCCAAAAACTGGGGCTGCAGTTTGAAAAAGAAATTTATGAAAACAACGAAACGCTGTTGTTGTTTACGATAGATTTTTTGCAGGCGCAATAAAAAGGCCGCATCACTGCGGCCCTTTCATTTATCTGTTGTGGTCGAATCTCGTGATTAAATATCTATTGCTTCTCCATAAGCAGCAGCAGTAGCTTCTTTTAATGCCTCGCTCATAGTGGGGTGCGGGTGAATGGCATTCAGTATTTCATGACCGGTGGTTTCCAGCTTGCGGGCTACCACAGCTTCAGCAATCATATCGGTTACATTCATGCCAATCATGTGGCAACCAAGGAACTCACCATATTTTGCATCAAAGATCACTTTTACAAAACCATCAGTGGCACCTGAAGCTACAGCTTTTCCGCTGGCAATAAAGGGAAACTTGCCCACTTTTATTTCATAACCTGCATCTTTAGCCGCTTTTTCGGTATACCCCACACTGGCAATTTCAGGTGTGCAATAAGTACAACCGGGAACATTGTTGTAGTCTATGGCTTCAGGATGATGCCCGGCCAAATGTTCTGCGGCATTAATCCCTTCTTTGCTGGCCACGTGTGCCAATGCCTGGCCGGGTGTGCAATCACCAATGGCATAAATACCTTTTACATTAGTTTGCTGGTTGGCATCAACAATAATTTTTCCTTTTTCAGTTTTGATGCCCAAAGCTTCCAGCCCAATATTTTCAATGTTGGCAACTACGCCAACTGCACTTAACAAAATATCTGCTTCCAGCACGACTTCACCTGTTGGCGTTTTTACTTTGGCTTTAACGCCATCGCCGCTGGTATCCACGCTCAGCACTTCGCTGTTGGTCATGATGGTCATGCCCTGTTTTTTAAATTGCTTTTCCAGTTCTTTGCTGATGTCTTCGTCTTCAACCGGTACAATACGCGGCATAAATTCAACAATGGTAACCTTTGTACCCATGCTGTTGTAGAAATAAGCAAACTCAGAGCCGATAGCGCCGCTGCCACAAATGATCATGCTTTTTGGTTGCGTGGGCAGGCTCATGGCTTTGCGGTATTCAATAATTTTTGTGCCATCAATGGGCAGGCTGGGTAATGCCCTGGCACGGCCACCTGTAGCAACGATAATGTTTTTGGCTTCCTCCACTCGTTTGGTTCCATCGGCAGCAGTAATTTCCAGTTTGCCCGGGGCAACCAGTTTACCAAAGCCCATGATCACATCAATTTTATTTTTCTTCATTAAGAACTGGATGCCCTTGCTCATTTTATCGGCCACACCGCGGCTGCGGGTGATCACGCCGCCAAAATCAGCAGCAGGATTGGCGATAGTGATACCATAATCTTTAGCATGTTTGGCATATTCAAAAACCGAAGCACTTTTCAGCAGCGCTTTGGTGGGAATGCAACCCCAGTTGAGGCAAATACCGCCCAGGCTTTCTTTTTCTACAATTGCCACTTTTTTACCAAGCTGGCTGGCCCTGATTGCTGCGGGATAACCGCCGGGGCCACTGCCCAAAACAATTACGTCGTACGCCATAAGAATGATTTATGATTTTGGATGTATGATTGAAAGATTTAAAATGCGCAGCAAAATTAGTTGTAAATGGGTGATTAGCCAAAAGCGAATTTCCCGCTGGCTGAGCACAAAAGTTATGTTGAACCAGGCCGCAAATATCGCCTCAAAGGTTTATACCGTCAGCCCGAGTCTATCGAAGGCGGTTGTATTATGACTTACCCGGTTTCGCCCCACAGGATAAACACGCTCAACCTGACAGTTTTTAGTTTGAAGTGTCTCAACCCGATTTTAACAGTATGAGCCGTTTTTCAAGCAGGAATAATGGTTACTTTTATGAGGTATGAAATTATTATCCTCCTTCTTGCTGAGTTGTTGTATCGCCATAGCTTCTGCCCAGCAAATTCCCACTTATAAAATGGCCGACCTGGTCGAAAGGTTCAGTCAAAAAAGCGATACTATTTATGTGATCAACTTTTGGGCAACATTTTGTAAACCCTGCGTGGGGGAGATTCCGCATTTTATTAAAACGGTCAACAACCTGCACAACCCTAAAATAAAATTATTGCTGGTGAGTTTAGACCTGCCGTCTTTCTACCCCAAAAAAATTGCCGACTTTGCCACCAAAAATCATTTCAATACCAATATTGCCTGGCTGGATGAAACCAATGCCGACGTGTTTTGCCCGATGATAGATAAAAGCTGGAGCGGCTCCATACCAGCCACCATTTTTGTAAATGCAAAGACGGGGGAGAAAAAGTTTTTTGAACAGGAGCTGGATGAAAAAAGTTTTACGAAAGAACTACATTTATTCATCGCCCCCAAAAAAATAAAGACAAAAACTGATTCCTTAAGTTTTGTAAGCCCGATGGTTGAAGCTGAAGTAAGAGACTATATGACTGTTAATGGAATGACTATATGTGAGCCATCGTTGTGTGTAACTTTTCAATCTTTTGATAGCAGTGTGTATGCAATTGATGGTGGCATAGTTGATACCATTGCCAATATAGAGGATTTTAAAGCGTTAATTATTGAAAATAATAACCAGTATTACACGTATTCAAACCTGGGAAATTCAATAGTAAAAAAAGGAGATCGTGTTTCAAAAAATCAATTGCTGGGTTACGCTGCATTCGATTTGGAGAATAAAATTCCCACTGTTGATTTGTATTATAATGTTAACAATGAAATGATCAGGCTTCAAACAGAAAATTTCACGATCCGCCATCGAGAATGTTCTCCTGAAATATTATCATTAAGATGATTGTATTCCTCCAGACAACCCCTTTTTAACCATCTGCGATTAAAGTTACATTTGTTGACCATGAGATTATCCATTTTATTTTGAATGTTTTTTTTGCTTGACCTGAAAATTCAATAAACTGAATATACTTGAAAATTTCTTCAATAATAAAATAATATGAAATTCCCTGCAGCAATTATATCAGCCTTTATATTATTTGCTTCCTGTACAATAAGGCATCAAAGAATTAATAAGCTTAATACATTACTCACCCCGTGCGATGAACTGAACATTGTTTATTTCTCAAAAGATACATTTGCATACAAAACCATTGATACTGCTGAGATAAACTTTTTTAAAGAATTAATTACCACAGAAAACGAACAAGTAAAAGATACCTGTAACGGAAGTACAGGCAGTTTAATTTTTAAACAAAATGGAAGCATTTATTTTCCGCAGACCTGACTACGCTCAATTTTAAGGACAGTCTTAGTCGCGAATACGTTACTTATACTTTCGAAAGTGAAACCTTCAGGCACAAGCTTACTTACAGGCAGGGTATGTTTATTGATGAAGTATATTGGGAAAAGGTGGATCCTGAAAAGAATGTAAGAAATAAAGGAGATACTTCGAAGTATAGATATGAAGTTCACAAAATCGATCAGTAGAACCTGACCAAAGAAGGCAACCCTGCAGGTTGACTTCTTCCCCAAACTTCAATTCTTTCAGGATGTGGACTGTAACTGAGGAAGTCAACCTGCAAGGTTGCCTTCCTTTTGAAAAGCAATCACAACACTACTACTCAGCGGCAAATTTTTTGTAATTTCCAACAAACGAAATGACCATGCAATCAATTAAATCAATGTGTTTTGTTTTTAAAACAGCTTTATTAAGTATTTTGATAGTAATATTGATACCCAACCATCACCTCATGGCACAACAAACACAACAAATGGTAAGGCTGGCAAAAATAAAAGTAGACCCTGCACAGCTTGCAGTGTATACTGCAGCATTAAAAGAACAAATGAATGCAGCTATCACCAATGAACCCGGTGTGCTGACTTATTATGCGGTGGCAGATAAAGCGGATTCCTCAAATATTACCATCCTGGATATTTATGCTGATACTGCGGCGTATCAGCACCATATCACCACTGCACATTTTAAGAAATATAAAGAAACCGTGAAAGATATGGTGCAATCTTTAGCGTTGGTGGATGTGAATTTGGTTGCTGTAGCAAAAAAGCCGGAGATGTGATTGCTAAATGTCAGTAACGGTTACCGGAATTAGATTTGTAAACGAAAATTTCTAATACCCACTACCACTGATAATAATGCAATCCACTTTGCTTACATTTAAACCATAAAACCATCAACCACCAATACACATTCTATGGGTTTAATATTTTTAGCTTTACTGGTTACCCTGCCCATTCCAATTTGGCTGGGTTATTTTTTTGGTAAGAGAGTGTACCGTAAACTGTCTGCGCAGGGCAGTGAGTATGCCCGCCTTAACCAGGTCATTGTTTTTTTGGTAATAGCGGCTGCTTTATTTGCGCTGGAGTGGTTCCTCATCATCAGCCAAATCAAGTTTACCCGCTAACGTTGTTTTCTCCTGATCAGCCACTCGGCAAATAACAGGTTGGGTACAAAACCCATCCAGGCATCAATCATGTACAAGGTGAGGGGGTCAAAATGAAAACTGTGCGATAACACAATCTTCCACCAGCGTAAGGTTACTGCGGAGCAGGAGAGGGCAAAACTGCGGATCATAAATTGCTTGTGTGCCTTCACGTTACCCTTTCTGATTGCTGATACCGCTTTCAGCGTAAATAAAAACCACAAACTGTCTAAAATAACAAATGCAATTTTGGTGGGCAGCAAACCATTGGCATACACCGCCATGATCATGCCAGCGGGAAAATTAATGAAGAGAATATCATACGCATAAACCTTGCCCATGATGCGGTGCAGGTTGCGGTGATGCTTCAATACATAATTGGAGAATTGGGTAAAGCCTGCGCACAACACCAAAATACTGGAAAACACGTGCGTATAAAAAGCCATCTTCCAAACAGTGATGTTGATATAATCCTGTTTAAAAGCCAAAAAGCCAACCGTAGTACTAAAGCTGGCATATTGCATAATGGTCAGCAGCATACCGAATGTGCCCAAACACAAAACAGCATACACCAGAAACTCACGGGTAATATTCAGTACAACAGCTTTCAACGCAGTTGATTTAAACGGCGGGTTTTATTTTTTTAGCCTGGAATTTTTGCTGGGTAATAATTTCCACTGCCACCCCATTGATCTTACTTTCCAGCCAGGAAATTACATCGAGGTACATGAACGCACGGGTTTCAAAACGGCGGTTTTCAAACTGTTTTAATTTGTCCAGCAGTTTTTCAAATTCCGGTTTCAATTTATTGGCGCTTAACGTTAGTGCTTTGCGCAAAAACTTAAACATTTCTTCTTCCACCACACTCAGGTTATGCATCTTGGCCATAAAACGGTAAACAGATTTGGCTAAATATTCCAGTAATTGCAAATTGCCCAGTTCATAATGCGCAATCAGGTGCAGCAGGCGGGCATAACATTGCAGATCGTTACGCAGTTCAACTTTCCAGTTGATAATTTTATTCAGGTAATCAATAGTGGTTTCAAAATCACCGGCGCCAAAATACATGCAGGCAATTTTATAGTAGATCACTAAAATGCGGTGCCGGTCTAAGTACAAATCGTACTCTTTTAATTTTTCTTCTATGCCTTTTACCAATATTAATCCACCGGAAAAATCACCACTTAAAAAATGTTTATTCAGTAATGATATGGTGTGATAAATGAAACATTGTATAGTATTGTTTTGATTTTGCAGCACTGTTTTACTGTTACAGAACTGTTCAAACTGATCCAGTGTATCACTGAGTTTTTGATGATTGCCCAGGTTGAAATATGAACCCATCAGGTTGTGCATGCCTTTAATATAATGGCCGCTTTCGAGGGCAATCATAAACGGCGATTCATGAAAAATATCCACCCATTTTTGCGTATACCGGTAGTACATTAAAAAATCCTGGCGGATGAATGCTTTCCAGCAATATGATTGATAGAGATACAGCCTTTCATAAAAACCTGTTAGCTGGTGCGCTTTGGCAGGCAGGTTATCAATCAAAAAACTTCTTACCGCTTCTTCCTCCGCTTCATTTCTTGCAAAACCGTATTTAATATACCAGCCGTACAATTGCAGTGCCAGGTTGCTGAGGGTGGAAATGTTGGATAAAGTACAACTGACTTCATCGGCTTCCTTACTTAATTCCTCGGCGCGGTTCTTTAAACTGCGGGTGATGTGCAGGCCTTCAATCTTCTTTTCAAAAAAAAGCGCCTGCTGCAGGTAGGTAAGCTGGTTGTAACTGCGTGCTGTTTCCTTCATTTTATCCAGCACTTTCAGGCTTTGCAGGTACAAACCTTTATTATACAGGATGCGGGCCTGGTCCATAGATTCGTGCAGCTGGATGTCGATATTATTCTCATCATTGATCAGGCGGAGGCTGGACAATACTTGTTTGTACAGGTGTGCTTTAAGGTTGGATAGCTGCTGTTTGGTAATGCTCTTGTTTTTCTTCAGCAAAACAGTTTCGTCGTAATCATCCATTTTGTCTAAGGCATCAAAAAGTTGTACAATTTTCAGTTCTTCCGATCCGCTGTTGCGGGTGGTATACAGTTTAAAGTTGCGTTTTTCACTCTTTCCAAGCGATTTGATCAACTGAAATAAAGGATCGGTACTGCGGTTGGGCATCGTAATTCTGCAAAGTTAAAAATCAATACAGGTAAGGGTTTCAGCCAAAATAGGAGGGCTTATACAGCGTACAAAACCCATGGTTTTGATTTGAATTGCCCGTGCCTGCAAAGTAAATTTATGGCAAGAAAACTATTAAACTAAACTAAACAGGAATTTTTATCAGTTTCGAAACATACTCCTTCGAACGATAAATGAAAATTATTTGCTATGGCAGGAGAAAAAATTCACATTTTTGATACCACCCTCCGCGATGGGGAACAGGTGCCGGGTTGTAAACTGGTCACCAATGAAAAGCTTACACTGGCTTTGAAACTGGAAGAACTGGGTGTGGATATCATTGAAGCGGGTTTCCCGATCAGCAGCCCCGGCGACTTTGCCTCGGTAACGGAAATTTCCAAACTTATTACCAAAGCCACTGTTTGTGCATTAAGCCGTGCAGTGCAAAAAGATATTGAAGCCGCCGGAGAGGCCATCAAATTGGCTAAACGTTCCCGTATCCATACGGGTATTGGTACATCCGATTCTCATATCAAAGCCAAGTTCAACGCCACCAGGGAAGAAATTTTGGAAAGAGCCATCCAGGCAGTAAAATGGGCAAAAGCCTATACTGATGATGTGGAGTTTTATGCAGAAGATGCCGGAAGAACTGATAATGATTATTTGGCAAGGGTGGTGGAAGCAGTTATTAAAGCCGGTGCAACGGTGGTGAATATACCCGATACTACCGGTTATTGCCTGCCGCACCAATATGGTGAAAAGATTGCTTTTTTAATGAACCATGTACCCAACATTGACAAAGCCATACTCAGCTGCCATTGCCATAATGATTTAGGTTTGGCCACCGCCAACAGCATTGCCGGAGCCATTGCCGGTGCCCGGCAGATTGAATGTACCATTAATGGTTTGGGCGAAAGAGCTGGCAACACCTCACTGGAAGAAGTGGTGATGGTGATTAAGCAACATAAAGAATTAGGTTTATATACAGATATCAACGCCATGCTTTTAAATCCAATGAGCCGCCTGGTTAGTGAAACCATGCGCATGCCGGTACAGCCCAACAAAGCCATTGTTGGTTCCAATGCCTTCTCTCATTCCTCCGGTATTCACCAGGATGGGTTCTTAAAAGATACGACCACCTACGAAATTATTGCACCGGAAGAAGTGGGTGCAGACAGCAGTAAGATCGTTCTTACAGCAAGGAGTGGACGCAGTGCGCTGGCGCACCGTTTCAGGAAACTGAATTTTGAATTCGACAGGAACGATATTGATATTCTGTACGAACAATTTTTAAGAGTAGCAGACAGCAAAAAAGAAGTTGAAGACAGCGATTTAACTGAGCTTGCCTTTCAGCATCAAAAAAAAGCATTGGCTACTGCTTAAATCTTTCTCATGCGTTTTAGTTTAGTTTTAGTTTAATGGTGGGGGCTTGGCCTCCACCTCTTTTAAAAAAGAAACATGGCACTAACATTATTCGATAAGATCTGGAACAAACACGTTGTAAAAAATATTGAAGGCGGGCCTTCGGTACTGTACATAGATAAACATTTTATTCATGAAGTAACCAGTCCGCAGGCATTTACAGGGTTAAATAAAAGAGGTATCAAAGTATTTCGCCCCGAACAAACCATTGCCACTGCCGATCATAACGTACCTACACTCAACCAGCATTTACCCATTAAAGAAGAACTCAGCCGCCTGCAGGTGGAAGCATTAATAAAAAACTGCGCAGAACACGGCGTTGAATTATACGGCCTGGGGCATCCCTTCCAGGGTATTGTGCATGTGATTGGGCCTGAACTGGGTATTACACAACCCGGCAATACCATTGTATGTGGAGATTCTCATACCAGCACCCACGGCGCATTTGGTGCCATTGCATTTGGTATTGGTACCAGTGAAGTGGAAATGGTTTTAGCAACACAATGTTTACTGCAAAGCAAGCCCAAATTAATGCGCATCAATATAGAAGGTGATTTAAAAGAAGGCGTAGTGTCCAAAGATATTGTACTCTACATTCTTTCTAAAATTACAGCCAGTGGTGCCACCGGTTATGCGGTGGAATTTGCGGGTAGTGCTATCCGTAAGTTAAGTATGGAGGCCAGGATGACCATCTGTAATATGAGCATTGAAATGGGCGCCCGCTGCGGAATGATTGCACCGGATGAAACCACATTTGCATATATTAATGGCCGTGAGTTTGCACCAAAAGGAAGCGAGTGGGACAAAGCACTGGCATACTGGGAAACATTATTTACCGACGCCAATGCGCAGTTTGATAAAGAGATCACTTTAGATGCAGCAGACATTACACCCATGATCACCTACGGCACCAACCCGGGCATGGGCATTGGTGTAAATGAAAAAATTCCCACGCTGGCAGAAGTAAATGAAAATGATAAATCTGGTTTGGAGAAATCGTTAGCGTATATGGGATTGAAGCAGGGCCATCCCATCAAAGGACAAAAAATTGATTATGTATTTATCGGCAGTTGTACCAATTCACGAATAGAAGATTTAAGAATGGTGGCTTCGTTTGTAAAAGGCAAACAAAAAGCAGCAGGTGTTGAAGTATGGATTGTGCCCGGAAGTAAACAAGTGGAAAAGCAAGCCATTGCCGAAGGCATAGATAAAGTATTTGAAGCAGCAGGTTTTCAGTTAAGGCAACCCGGCTGTTCCGCCTGTTTGGGAATGAATGAAGATAAAATACCGGCAGGCAAATATTGCATCAGCACCAGCAACAGGAATTTTGAAGGCCGGCAGGGTGCAGGCGCAAGGACTTTATTGGCGAGTCCGCTTTCTGCCGCAGCTGCAGCAGTAACAGGTTATATAGCAGATGTGAGGGAGTTGTAGCGGCCTCCCCAAACCCCTCCGAAGGAGGGGCTTTAGAGACCAATTATTTAAAGAGATTTTAAATGTAGTTTGAATAAGTTTATGACGAATCAGAAAATAACTAACAATAGTGCAGAGACGAATTCCCCCTTTGGGGGCCAGGGGGCTTTTACCAGTACGTTTGTCCCACTCCACATAGAAAACGTGGATACCGACCAGATTATTCCAGCAAGGTTTTTAAAAGCTACTACGAGGGCGGGTTTTGGTAAAAACCTGTTTCGTGACTGGTGTTATGAAAATGACGATGAGCAACAACCTAAAAATGATTTTGTACTTAACCAGCCGCAATACAAAGGAACTATACTGGTAGCCGGAAAAAATTTCGGTTGCGGGTCTTCCCGTGAACATGCGGCCTGGGCCATTGCCGATTATGGATTTAAAGTGGTGGTAAGCAGTTTCTTTGCAGATATCTTTAAAAACAATGCCCTCAACAATGGATTGCTGCCCGTAACCATTTCAGAAGATTTTCTGCAACAGGTCTTTGCTCTCGGAGAAGATCAAACACTTACGGTAAACCTGGAACAACAAAGCATTACCATTGATGCTACGGGTGCATCAGCATCTTTTGATATCAACGCCTACAAAAAAACCTGCCTCATGAACGGGTATGATGATATTGATTACCTGTTGAGCAGTATTAAGGAAATAGAACAATTTGAACAACAATCCGTATAAAACATTTTATGAGCCTGAAGAAAAAAATAGCAGTCATTGAAGGGGATGGAATTGGTCCCGAAGTAACAAGGCAATCAGTAAAAGTACTGAATGCCATTGCAGAACAGTTTGGTCATGAATTTACATACCAGTATTGTTTGCTGGGCGCCGATGCCATCGATAAAACCGGTACACCACTGCCCACAGAAACCATCGACATTTGTTTGGACAGTGATGCCATTTTATTTGGCGCCATCGGCCATCCCAAATACGATAATGACCCTACGGCGAAAGTACGTCCGGAGCAGGGTTTGCTGGGCATTCGCAAAGCATTACAATTATATGCCAACATCCGCCCGGTCAATACGTATTCAGCCTTGCATCACCTGGCACCGCTGAAAACAAAAAACCTGGAAGGTGTTGATTTTATCATCTTCCGTGAGCTTACAGGCGGTATTTATTTTGGTAAGAAGGAAGTGAATGCAGAACAAACAGTAGCATCTGACGATTGCGTATACACGAAAGAAGAAATTGAAAGAGTGACGCATCTGGCATTTAAAGCTGCACAAACCAGGAAGAAAAAATTAACATTGGTAGACAAGGCCAATGTATTGGAAACCTCCCGCCTGTGGCGCAAAGTGGTGAAAGACCTTGCAACGCAATACCCGGATGTGACATTGGATTTTCTATTTGTAGATAATGCAGCGATGCAGATCATACTCAACCCCAAACAATTTGATGTGGTGCTCACTGAAAATATGTTTGGCGATATTATCAGTGATGAAGCCAGTGTAATCAGTGGCTCACTGGGATTGTTGCCTTCAGCATCTGTAGGTAATAAAACGGCATTGTTCGAACCGATACATGGTTCTTATCCGCAGGCAGCAGGAAAAGATATTGCGAATCCAATCGGTTCTATTTTGTCTGCAGCCATGCTGCTGGATTATTTTGAATTGCGGGAAGAAGCGGCATTGATAAGAGAAGCAGTGGAGTGGACATTAGCCAATCAATTTGTAACTAAAGATATTGAGCCCATCAATTTTTACTTTACCAGCACGATTGGTGAATTGATCAGTGATTATATCGGGAATAAAATTCCGGGCAGGTTGAATAAAGAAAATATTGAGTTGAGAAAATCAACTATAATATAAATTGACGATGAATGATGTCTATTAGTTTTCAATAACAGAAGTTGTCAGCCTGAGTATATCGAAGGCGGTTATTTTAAATAAACCCGGTTTCGACAAGCTCAATCTGACTGTCTTGAGAAATAAAGAGATTTTGCGGTTACAGGCAATGAGATTTTCTGTAACTAACGGTTGCTTGCTATATAAAAACAAAGTTTGGCCTGAAAAAATTGAACAAGTTCTTTGTTTTTTACTATTGGAGGGGGTATATTTGTTTATCAAACATCCTTCATGTTGAACAACGGAATAAATAATGTAATAAAAAATATCGCAATTATTATTGTGGTTGTCATTATTATTCCTGCACTGCATGGAGGTGGTATCGGCTAAACATAACGCATAAGAAATAGCAGCCCGCCTCCGAAAGAGACGGGCTTTTTTTTAGCCCCCTCTATCTCCCCCGAAGGGGGAGGAAATGGAGAAGATAGATACGAAGATTATAGCGAAACGTGGACGGGTAATATTTTCCGATAGAGATAACAGATTGGTGGCACAAATTGAATCATAAAGAAGCCCTGCAGGGGCAATATTTTAATAAGATCAACAGAGGTATGCTGTTGAAGAGTGCGACGCCAATGAAGATGAATAAAGCGCTATAGTTGATTACAAAAATTAAAACAACCGCCGCAAGGCGTTTTATACAAATGGAATTGAACAAATACAGCAAGACGATCACGCAAGATGTAACACAACCTGCAGCGCAGGCGATGTTTTATGGCATTGGATTAACAGAAGAAGATTTAAAAAAAGCGCAGGTGGGCATTGCCAGTATGGGCTATGATGGTAACACCTGCAACATGCACCTGAACGACCTGGCAAAAACGGTAAAGCAGGCAGTGTGGGATAATGAATTGGTGGGACTGATCTTTAATACAATCGGCGTAAGTGATGGAATGAGTAACGGTACAGACGGTATGCGCTACAGTTTGGTAAGCCGCGATATTATTGCAGATTCTATTGAAGCCGTATGCGGCGCACAATATTACGATGGATTAATTGCTATACCCGGTTGTGATAAAAATATGCCCGGTTCGTTAATCGCAATGGGCCGTTTAAACCGCCCAGCGATAATGGTGTATGGCGGAACCATTGCGCCTGGTCATTATAAAGGAGAGGACTTAAACATTGTAAGTGCATTTGAAGCATTGGGAAGGAAAATTGCCGGAACGCTGGATGAAGCCGACTTTAAAGGAATCGTAAAACACAGTTGCCCCGGCGCCGGCGCATGCGGCGGTATGTATACTGCAAACACGATGAGCAGTGCAATAGAAGCATTGGGCATGAGTTTACCCTACTCGTCTTCTAACCCAGCATTAAGTGACGCCAAACAACAGGAATGCGTAGCCGCAGCAAAAGCTATTCGTTTGCTGCTGGAAAAAGATATTAAACCCAAAGACATCATGACCCGTGAAGCATTTGAAAATGCCATCACGCTGATTATGGTTTTGGGTGGAAGCACCAATGCCGTATTGCATTTGATCGCCATTGCAAAAAGTGTACAGGTTGACATAACACAAGACGATTTTCAGCGCATCAGTGACCGCATCCCTGTACTGGCGGATTTAAAACCAAGTGGAAAATATCTTATGGAAGATCTGCATAACATCGGGGGAGTGCCCACGGTAATGAAATATTTACTGGACAAAGGGCTGCTTCACGGCAATTGCTTGACTGTAACAGGAAAAACGCTGGCTGAGAACTTAGCAGGTGTAACCGGGTTGGAATTTGATGTTCAAAAAATTATTGCTCCTGTTGAACGTCCAATTAAAGCTACGGGGCACCTGCAAATCCTGTTTGGTAATTTGGCGGAAAAAGGAAGTGTGGCAAAAATTTCAGGAAAAGAAGGTGAACTGTTTGAAGGTCCCGCAAGAGTGTTTGATGGCGAAAAAGAATTGATTGATGGCATCAATACCGGAAAAATAAAACCAGGCGATGTCGTCGTGATCAGGTATGTGGGGCCACGTGGCGGACCCGGAATGCCTGAAATGCTGAAACCCACATCTGCGATCATTGGCGCAGGGCTTGGTAAAAGCGTTGCACTGATTACTGACGGCCGTTTTAGTGGTGGCACACATGGTTTTGTAGTGGGGCATATCACGCCTGAAGCTTATGATGGAGGTTTAATGGCGATGGTGCATGATGATGATATTATCGAGATCAGTGTTTCTAAAAAAGCGATCACACTCAAAGTAAGTGAAGATGAAATTGCCAAACGCAAAGCCGCATGGCAGCAGCCACCATTAAAAGCCACCAACGGAATTTTATTCAAGTACGCAAAATATGTAAAAGATGCCTCACAGGGATGTGTAACCGATGAGGCCTAAAATATTTCAATATGCAAACATTAGAAATACTGGAAGAAAAAACTGCTGCAGCAAAAACCGCTCCTATCAATGGTAGTCAGGCTGTTTTGGAAGCCTTGCTGCATGAAGGTGTGGATACGGTATTTGGCTATCCGGGTGGTGCTATCATGCCCATCTACGATGCATTGTATGATTATAACGACAAACTCAAACACATCCTGGTTCGTCATGAACAAGGTGCGATACATGCAGCGCAGGGCTTTGCCCGTGTAAGTGGAAGAACAGGCGTGGTGTTTGCCACAAGTGGTCCGGGCGCTACAAACTTAGTTACAGGTTTGGCAGATGCGATGATTGACAGCACTCCTGTGGTGTGTATCACCGGCCAGGTATTTGCGCACTTGCTCGGCACCGATGCTTTCCAGGAAACAGATGTCATCAACATTACCACACCCGTTACCAAATGGAATTACCAGGTAACCGATGCTACAGAAATTCCACATGTATTGGCCAAAGCATTTTACATTGCCGGCAGCGGCAGGCCAGGGCCGGTGTTAATTGACATTACCAAAAATGCACAACTGCAGTTATTCAATTACGAAGGCTATCAAAAATGCGAACACATCCGCAGCTACAGGCCAAAACCAATTGTACGGAAAGAATTTGTTGAACAGGCAGCAGCGCTTATTAATGCAGCAGAACGTCCGTTTGTGGTATTCGGGCAAGGTGTGATATTGGGAAAGGCAGAAGAAGAGTTTAAAGCCTTTATTGAAAAAGCAGGAATCCCCAGTGCGTGGACGATCATGGGCATGAGCGCCATACCAACCGATCATCCGCTGGGTGTGGGTATGCTGGGCATGCATGGCAATTATGGCCCCAATGTATTAACCAATGAATGCGATGTACTCATTGCCGTGGGTATGCGGTTTGACGACCGTGTAACCGGAAGGCTGGACAAATATGCCAAGCAGGCTAAAGTCATTCATCTTGACATTGATCCATCAGAAATTGATAAAAATGTTAAGACAACAGTTCCGGTTTGGGGCGATTGTAAAGAAACATTACCATTACTTACAGCATTGGTTACACGAAAAATACATACAGCATGGTTGAATAAATTTCATGAATATCGAAAAAAGGAGGAAGAGAAATGTATTGCAGCTGAACTTAATCCCGCTGGTGATGAAATGACGATGGGAGAAGTGATTCAATTGTTGAATGAACTTACCAAAGGCGATGCAGTAATTGTAACTGATGTGGGCCAGCACCAGATGGTGGCCTGCCGGTATGCAAAATACAATCATTCCAAAAGCAATATCACCAGCGGTGGTTTGGGTACGATGGGTTTTGCATTACCAACTGCCATTGGAGCCAAATACGGGGCGCCGGATAAAACCATTGTTGCCATTGCAGGCGATGGCGGTATTCAGATGACCATCCAGGAATTAGGAACCATCATGCAGTTTCAGCCAGATGTAAAAATTTTAATTCTGAATAACAACTTCCTTGGTATGGTACGCCAGTGGCAGCAATTATTTCATGAAAAACGCTATTCGTTTGTAGATATTCAGAGCCCTGATTTTGTTCAGGTGGCCAAAGGGTATCATATCGAAGGACAAAAAGTAAGTGAACGTTCACAACTGAAAGCAGCATTGGAAACGATGCTGAACCATAAGGGAAGTTATTTGCTGGAAGTGATTGTGGGCAAAGAGAACAATGTATTCCCGATGGTGCCACAGGGAAGAGGTGTTGCAGAAATTGTGTTGAGTAAAGATGAGATATGATGGGAATGCTGATGACGCAGATGTGACGGATAAACACGGGTTTTTCTCTGCGCCTCTGCGTGAAACATTTCCCGGGTGCAAATGAAATAAATTAAATTTTAAGACTAAAAACATTCGCTATGCCGAATAAAAATAATACAACAACTGGTACAACAGCTTCCGACAAGCCGGAATATACCATCACTGTTTACACCGAAAATCAAATCGGGTTACTGAACCGTATTGCGATCATCTTTTCACGCAGGAAGATCAATGTTGAGAGTTTAAATACTTCTCCCAGTGAAATAGATAGTGTGCACCGTTTTACCATTGTTATCAACGAAACAGAAGAAGTAGTACGTAAAGTGTGCCGGCAAATAGAAAAACAAGTGGAAGTATTGAAGGTATACTACAACAATAATGAAGAGATCATCTGGCAGGAGCTGGCCTTGTACAAAGTACCCGCAGATATTATAGCCGCTGAAGTAAAAGTGGAGCGCCTGTTAAGTCAGCATGGTGCCAAAGCTGTAGTGATCCGCAAAGATTATATCGTATTTGAAGTGGCAGGCCAAAGAGAAGAAACAGATAACTTAATCAAGGTACTGGAGCCGTTCGGATTGATAGAATTTGTGCGTAGTGCAAGAGTGGCCATTATCAAAAACAGCGAAGGCTTCCATAAAAAATTAAAAGAATTCGAGTACCGTGAACCGGGAGAGGAAACCATCGAAAATGAATACCTCAGCCATAACGAAGAAGTTTTCTCTATGTAAATAAAATTGTCATTAAATAAAATCATAAAAAACCAACACAAAGAAATGGGAAATTATTTCAACACATTGCCGCTAAGAGAACAGTTAAAGCAATTGGGCGTATGTGAGTTTATGAGCATCAGCGAATTTTCAAACGGCGTAAATGCATTGAAAGGGAAAAAACTCGTTGTGGTGGGTTGTGGTGCACAGGGATTGAACCAGGGTTTAAACTTACGTGATAGTGGGCTGGATGTATCGTATGCACTGCGCAAAGAAGCTATTGCAGAAAAAAGGCAATCGTGGAAAAATGCAACAGAAAATAATTTTACAGTAGGCACTTACGAAGAATTGATTCCTTCAGCTGACCTGGTATTGAATTTAACACCAGATAAACAACATACTTCAGTAATCAATGCTATCATGCCATTGATGAAAAAAGGGGCAACACTTTCTTACTCACACGGATTTAATATTGTTGAAGAAGGTATGCAGATCCGTAAAGATATTACCGTGATCATGGTGGCGCCCAAATGCCCCGGCTCTGAAGTACGTGCAGAATACCAGCGTGGTTTTGGTGTGCCCACATTAATTGCAGTGCATCCTGAAAATGATCCTGAAGGAAAAGGTTTGGAACTGGCAAAAGCTTATGCTGCCGGTACAGGCGGTCACAGGGCCGGTGTGTTGCGTTCATCTTTTGTGGCAGAAGTAAAATCTGATTTGATGGGTGAACAAACCATTCTTTGTGGCTTGTTGCAGACGGGTTCTATTCTTTGTTTTGATAAAATGGTGGAGAAGGGTGTTGATAAAGATTACGCTTCGAAACTGGTGCAGTATGGTGTTGAAGTGGTAACAGAAGCATTGAAACAAGGTGGCATTACTGCAATGATGGACCGATTGTCGAATCCCGCAAAAATTAAGGCATTTGAATTATCAGAAGAATTAAAAACCATTATGCGCCCGCTGTTTCAAAAACACCAGGATGATATCATGAGTGGCGAGTTCAGTAAAACAATGATGGAAGACTGGGCCAATGGTGATAAGAAATTATTGGGTTGGAGAGCGGCAACCGCAGAAACAGCATTTGAAAAAACACCTGCCGGTGATATGAAAATTGCGGAACAGGAGTATTTCGATCATGCTACCTTGTTAGTAGCGATGATCCGGGCTGGTGTGGAACTGGCTTTTGAAACCATGGTGGAAGCAGGCATCAAACCGGAATCTGCCTACTACGAATCATTGCACGAAACGCCATTGATTGCCAATACGATTGCCCGTAAAAAATTATACGAAATGAACCGGGTAATATCTGATACAGCAGAATACGGTTGTTACTTATTTGATCATGCGTGCAAACCATTGCTGAAAGATTTTATGAGCAAAATAGAAGCGGATGTTATTGGCAACAACTACAATACAGGCAAGGATGGTGGAGTGGACAACAGAACTTTAATTGCAGTGAATAAAGTAATCCGCGATCACCAGGTTGAACATATCGGAGCTGTATTAAGAGAAGCCATGACCAGCATGAAAGCCATCAGCACCAACGCATAAGTTTATGAATACAACATCGGATACGATATTGGATTTTGCCGCAGCGGCACAGCGTTTAAAAAACGTGGTGAACAGAACACCGCTGACTTATAATTTAAATCTTTCAAAGAAATACCAATGTAACGTGTTTTTGAAACGGGAAGATTTACAGGTGGTGCGTTCATACAAAATCCGTGGAGCATATAATATGATGAGCAGCCTGCCTGCAGCACAATTGCAGCGTGGTGTGGTATGCGCCAGTGCCGGAAACCATGCACAGGGCTTTGCTTACAGTTGTAAAAAGCTCAATACAAAAGGAGTGGTATTTATGCCGGTGATTACGCCCAATCAAAAGATCACCCAAACGAAAATGTTTGGAGAGGATAATATCACTGTAAAACTGGTGGGGGATACATTTGATGATTGTGCTATTGCAGCAAAAAAATATACGGAGGAAAATGGAATGGTCTTTATACCTCCGTTCGATCATTATAAAATTATTGAGGGACAGGCTACAGTTGGTGTGGAAATAGTAGAGCAATTGAATGAAGATGATGGCAGTGCTTATACGTGCGATTATCTTTTCGTTCCTGTCGGTGGCGGTGGCTTGAGCGCAGGTGTTGGAAGTTATTTCAAAACATTTTCTCCCAAAACCAAAATTATTGGCCTGGAACCGGAAGGTGCACCCAGTATGTATGAAGCATTAAAAGCAGGGCAACCGGTAACGTTAGATACTATCGAAAGATTCGTTGACGGCGCAGCGGTAAAAAGAGTGGGAGATATTACTTTCAAAATTGCTAAAGAAGTACTGGACGATATGCGCCTGGTGCCCGAAGGAAAAGTATGCAGCACTATTTTGAAATTATATAATGAAGATGCGATAGTAGTGGAGCCTGCAGGAGCGCTGAGCATAGCAGCATTAGATGATTTTGCCAATGAGATTAAAGGCAAAACCATTGTGTGTGTGGTGAGCGGAAGCAATAATGATATTGACCGTATGCAGGAAATTAAGGAACGCAGCCTGCAATATGAAGGATTGAAACATTATTTCCTCATCCGTTTTGCACAGCGCCCTGGTGCTTTAAAAGAATTTGTGAATCGTGTTTTGGGAGAGCATGACGACATCACCCGCTTCGAATACTTCCAGAAGCACAATAAAGAAACGGGCCCGGCTTTGGTGGGTATTGAATTGCAGACAAAAGAAGATTACGAAGTATTGATGAACAATTTGAAAAAATATCATATTAATTATACTGAACTAAAAAGCGAAGACAATGCTTTTGGATACCTGGTATAATTAATTTTCCCATTCCCATGAAATACTATGAACTGAATGACGAAGCAGTTCAGCTAACGATTGCCCGCTGTTAATTTTTTTGGACATTAAACAATGGCTCTTCAATGAGCATTCAAAAACTAACAAACATGTTGAAAAAGAACGCCCCAACACAAGGATTGTACGATCAACGGTTCGAGCATGATGCCTGCGGTATCGGTTTTGTTGCCAATATTAAAGGCAATAAATCGCACCAGCATATAGCCGATGCCCTTACCGTTTTGGAAAACATGGAACACCGTGGAGCCTGTGGTTGCGAAAACAATTCCGGCGATGGTGCAGGCATCATGATCCAGATGCCACATGAATTCTTTTTTGATGAGTGTATTAAACTGGGTGTGCACCTGCCGCCATTTGGGAAATATGGTGTTGGTGTTGTGTTTTTTCCGAGGGAAATCCGCCTGCGTGAAGAATGCCGCTCCGTATTCAACAGGGCTGCAGAAAAACTGGGCATGGAAATTCTGGCGTATCGTAAAGTGCCTGTAAATCCTGAAAACATTGGGGCAACCGCATTAAGTGTGGAACCGGAAATGGAACAAGTGTTCATTGCCTGCCCTGATAATGTGAAGAATACCGAAGAATTTGAACGCAAGTTATTTGTGCTGCGCAATTATGCATCTCATACTATCAACAGCACGGTTAAGAAAGATCCTATTGGGTTTTATATCGCTTCGCTTTCTTACAAAACAATAGTATACAAAGGCCAGCTAACCAGTACGCAGGTACGAAATTATTTCCCTGACTTATCTAACAAAAGAGTGGTGAGTGCTTTTGGTTTAGTACATTCACGTTTTGCCACCAACACATTTCCTTCGTGGAAACTGGCGCAACCATTCCGTTACATTGCACACAATGGTGAGATCAATACTTTACAGGGAAACCTGAACTGGCTGAAGGCAGGCGAACATGAATTTACTTCCTCTTATTTCTCAAGAGAAGAAATGGAAATGCTGTTGCCGGTAGTGACGAGCCAGCAATCAGATTCGGCCTGTTTAGATAACATGATTGAATTGTTATTGCTGTGTGGCAGAAGTTTGCCACATGTAATGATGATGCTGATACCGGAAGCGTGGGATGGTAATGACGCGATGGACCCCGTTAAAAAAGCATTCTATGAATTTTATGCCTCCATCATGGAACCATGGGATGGGCCCGCTTCCATTTCATTTACTGATGGAAAAATTATTGGTGCAACTTTAGACAGAAATGGTCTTCGCCCGTCCCGCTATTGCGTTACTACAGATGACCGTGTAATCATGGCGAGCGAAACCGGTGCATTGCCGGTAGATCAAAAACTGATCAAAGAGAAAGGGAGGTTGCAACCCGGTAAAATGTTTGTTGTGGACCTGGAACAGGGGCGTATCATCAGTGATGAAGAAGTGAAGCAAAGTATTTGCAGCCAGAAACCCTATGGAGATTATCTCAATCAATATAAGATCCGTTTGGAAGAACTGGAAGAACCAAGGGTGTCTTTCACGCATTTGTCAGATAATTCTATTCTGAAATACCAGAAAGCATTTGGTTATTCTACCGAAGATATTGAAACCATACTGAAGCCAATGGCTGTTGATGGCAAAGAACCGGTGGGTTCAATGGGCACTGATATTCCACTGGCGGTATTAAGTGATCAGCCACAACATTTAAGTTCTTATTTCAAACAATTATTTGCACAGGTAACTAACCCGCCCATCGATCCTATCAGGGAACGTTTGGTGATGAGCCTGGCAACATTTGTGGGTAATAACGGTAACCTGCTCGATGAAAGTCCGCAGCATTGCCATACGGTGGCATTAAAACAACCTATATTAACCAGTACTGAATTAGAAAAATTAAGAAGTATCGATACCGGAATTTTCCAGGCAAAAACACTGCAAACTTATTTCAGGGCAGATGGTAACCCCGGTTCTTTACAAAAAGGTTTAGAGCGTTTGTGCCGTTATGCAGAAGATGCAGTACATGATGGTTTTGAAGTATTGATTCTCTGCGACCGTGCGGTGGACAGTGAACACGTTGCCATACCGTCATTACTGGCAACAGCCGCAGTACATCACCATTTAATACGTAAAGGATTGCGTGGCCAGGTGGGCATTGTGGTGGAAGCAGGTGATGTGTGGGAAGTGCATCATTTTGCATGTCTGATAGGATTTGGTGCAACTGCCATCAATCCGTATTTGGCATTGGCAACCATCCGCAATATGAAAGTGAATGGCTCATTGAAAACAGAACTGGAATGGGATGTGTTGCGCAAAAATTATATCAAAGCGGTGTGCGATGGGTTGTTGAAAGTATTTTCAAAAATGGGTATCTCCACTTTTCAGTCGTACCAGGGTGCTCAGATATTTGAAATTTTAGGGTTACACCGTGAAGTGGTGGATAAATATTTCACCGGTGCAGTAAGCCGTATAGACGGTTTAACACTGGATGGAATTGCGAAAGAAGCGTTAGCCAAACACCATATTGCTTTCAGCAGGAAAAATATTCCTGTGGATCGTTTGCCCGTTGGCGGTATATATCAGTGGAAACGTAAAGGAGAATTTCATTTGTTCAATCCCACATCCATTCACCTGCTGCAGTATTCCACCAGGATGAATGATTACAATACGTTTAAGAAGTATACCAAATTTGTAAATGATCAAAGTGAAAAGGCCGCTACGCTGAGGAGTTTATTTGAATTCAAAAAGAACAGGCCATCCATTTCAATTGATGAAGTGGAGCCTGCTGAAAATATCTACAAACGTTTTGCGACTGGCGCTATGAGTTTTGGTTCTATCAGTTGGGAAGCGCATACCACACTGGCTATTGCCATGAACCGCCTTGGCGGTAAAAGCAATACCGGCGAAGGGGGCGAAGATCAACGCCGCTATGAAAAATTGGCGAATGGAGATTCAATGCGTTCGGCTATCAAACAGGTCGCATCTGCACGTTTTGGAGTAACCAGTCAATATTTAACTGAAGCAGACGAATTACAAATCAAAATGGCGCAGGGGGCAAAACCTGGTGAAGGCGGACAATTGCCGGGGCATAAAGTTGACGAATGGATTGGTAAAGTGCGTCACTCTACTCCGGGCGTGGGATTGATTTCTCCACCACCGCATCACGATATTTATTCCATCGAAGATTTAGCACAATTAATTTTCGATTTAAAAAATGCTAATCGGGCAGCACGCATTAATGTGAAATTAGTCAGTAAAGCAGGCGTAGGTACTATTGCTGCTGGTGTGGCAAAAGCAAAAGCAGATGTGATTTTGATAGCTGGTTTTGATGGTGGTACCGGCGCATCTCCCATCAGTTCAATTAAACACGCCGGGTTACCGTGGGAGTTAGGTTTGGCAGAAGCGCATCAAACATTGGTACGCAATAAACTGCGCAGCCGTATCGTGTTGCAGGCAGACGGGCAGATGAAAACTGCACGTGATATTGCCATAGCAACATTACTGGGTGCAGAAGAATGGGGCGTTGCTACTGCTGCGTTAGTAGTGGAAGGTTGTATCATGATGCGCAAATGTCATTTGAATACTTGTCCTGTTGGCGTGGCTACCCAGGATCCTGAATTAAGAAAACGTTTCAGCGGTAATGCTGATCATGTGGTGAATTTCTTCAAATTTCTTACCGAAGAATTAAGGGAGATCATGGCTGAACTCGGTTTCAGGAGCATTAATGAAATGGTGGGGCAGGCAGAATGCCTGGAACAACGGGAAAATATTTCACACTGGAAATATAACGATCTCGACTTGTCTCCAATATTGTACAAAGAACCTGCATCAGCATACACCGGTTTGTATAATATGGAAGAACAGGATCATGAATTGACCAATGTGCTGGACTGGAAATTACTGGAAGCTGCAAAACCTGCACTGGACCAGCAACAGAAAGTTCAGGCCTCATTCGATATTAAGAATACCGACCGTACAACGGGTACAATCTTATCGAACGAGATCACTAAAATGTATAAAGGGGAAGGTTTGCCGGAAGAAAGTATTCATTTCAAATTTACCGGCACTGCGGGACAAAGTTTTGGTGCCTTCAATACCAAAGGCGTAACACTTGAACTGGAAGGTGATGCCAATGATTATTTTGGAAAAGGATTAAGTGGTGCAAAACTGATTGCCTATCCATCAAAAGATGCAGGCTTTGTGCCTGAAGAAAACAGCATCATTGGTAATGTGGCATTTTATGGTGCCACCGATGGCGAGGCATTCATACGTGGTAAAGCCGGTGAAAGGTTTGGTGTACGCAACAGCGGAGCGAATGTGGTGGTGGAAGGTGTGGGAGATCACGGTTGCGAATACATGACAGGAGGTAACGTAATTATTCTCGGTGCAACAGGAAGAAATTTTGCAGCAGGAATGAGTGGTGGTGTTGCTTACATATACGATGTGCAGCATCATTTTGCCAGCCAGTGTAATATGGAAATGGCAGACCTTGACCCGGTGGCGGATGATGATGCTCCTTTCCTGCAAAAGATGATACAAAAGCATTTTGAACTTACTAACAGCACTGTCGCAAAATTTGTATTGAACGATTGGGAAAATCAGCTAAAAAACTTTGTAAAAGTTTTCCCAAGAGATTATAAAAAAGTACTGGCCGGAAGGAAGGAAAAAGTGGAAGTGGGGAAGTAAAAGGCATTGGGTAATTAGTTTATTAGTTAACCAGGTAATTAGTAAAAGTGGTTAAAAAAATTTTCTAACTATAGAATAGCGGACAACTAAACCAATTAACCAATAGCCCAATAAACAAATTAACAAGCAAACCAATTAACCATTAATAAAATACCAATGGGTAAAACAACAGGTTTTTTAGAATTTACAAGAGAGCTTCCTGCTAAAAGAAAAGTGGAGGAGCGCCTGAATGATTACAACGAATTTGTTCAGCGTTTTTCAGATGAGAAGCTGAATGAGCAATCAGGCCGTTGTATGAACTGTGGTGTGCCGTTTTGCCATAGTGGTTGCCCGCTGGGGAATGTGATTCCGGAATTTAACGATGCGGTCTATCGTGGCGAATGGAAAGAAGCGTATGATATTCTTTCTTCCACCAATAACTTTCCGGAGTTTACAGGAAGAATTTGTCCTGCACCGTGTGAGTCAGCTTGTGTACTGGGTATTAACCAGCCTGCCGTAACCATCGAAGAAATTGAAAAGCACATTATCGAGATCGCATTTGACAAAGGGTTTGTGCAAGCCCAAAAATCAATTATCCGCACCGGTAAAAAAGTAGCAGTTGTAGGCAGCGGCCCTTCCGGCCTTGCTGCGGCTGCGCAGTTAAATGCAGCAGGGCATTATGTAATGGTGTTTGAAAGAGATGATGCACCGGGTGGCTTACTACGCTATGGCATACCCGATTTTAAGCTGGAAAAATGGGTAATTGACCGCCGGATAAAACTGATGGAAGAAGAAGGTATCGTTTTCAGGTGCAATGCGAATGTGGGAGTAGATGTTAACATCAATGAGTTGCTGCGTGAATTCAATGTAATTGTACTGGCAGGCGGCTCCACCATTCCCCGTAACCTGGGTATTCCGGGCCGTGATTTAAAAGGTGTTCATTTTGCAATGGATTTTTTAAAGCAGCAAAATAAAAGAGTATCCGGCAGGGAAGTGGCGGTGGAAGATATAATGGCCACCGGAAAGAACGTAGTAGTAATTGGAGGTGGAGATACCGGAAGTGATTGTGTAGGAACTTCCAACAGGCAAAAAGCAATTTCAGTAACACAATTTGAATTGTTGCCGAAACCTCCTGAAAGCCGTACACCATTTATGCCCTGGCCAACATACCCGATGACATTGAAAACTTCTTCATCTCATGATGAGGGTGCAGACAGAAAGTGGGCTATTGCTACCAAAGAATTTATTGGCGATGAGAATGGCAACCTGAAAGCATTAAAGGTTGTTGACCTGGAATGGGCCATTACAGAAGATGGCAAACCAGCCAAATTTGTGGAGCGTGCAGACAGTGAAAGGATCATACCCTGCGAACTGGCTTTGCTGGCAATGGGTTTTGTACATCCGCAACATGAAGGATTGGTGCAACAACTGGAAATTGATCTGGATGAGCGGGGTAATGTAAAAGCAACAGAAAAGGAATACCAAACCAATATCCCGAAAATCTTTACTGCTGGTGATATGAGAAGAGGGCAGTCGTTAGTGGTTTGGGCAATAAGTGAAGGACGTGAATGCGCCCGGAAAGTAGACGAATTCCTGATGGGTTCTTCACTGTTGGAGGCAAAAGACAGTTCATTAAAATAACAATCTGGCAAATACATATTAAATAAAACCTTGTCGTGGAAACGGCAAGGTTTTTTATTGCTTAAACCTATATATGCAATTTAAATCTATATGATTATTTTTAAAGTAAATTCCTTAAAAATTATTGAAAAATACTTCTATGAATTAATTTTTTTCTATTTTTTTAAAAAATGAGGTTACTAAATGAGTATTGTTGCATTAATAAGAGGTATATTTGTTTAGATAAGTAAATATATTTTTAAAATTAATATTTCTATTGAACATGAAGAATTTGAGCATTTCCAGGTTAGCTCCTTTTTTGATTTTAACGGTTGTTGCTGTTGCTGCTATTTTTATCCCTTCTCTTTCTAATTTCGATGACGGAAAATTTAACGCTGCAGATATAGCATGGATCATTGTTGCCACAGCCCTTGTATTTTTAATGACGCCGGGTTTGGCCTTCTTTTATGGTGGTATGGTACACCGCAAAAATGTGATCAGCACCATGATTAAAAGTGTGGTGGCTGCGGGTGTGGTTAGCGTACTTTGGGTAACCGTTGGGTACAGTTTATGTTTTGGTGATGATATTGGTGGTTTTATTGGCAACCCCATGACCCATTTATTTTTTAAAGGGGTGGCTTCCGGCAAACCTGTATTAGATGGGGGCCAGGTAATGACCATTCCATTATTGTTGTTTGCATTGTTTCAACTCATGTTTGCCATTATAACACCCGGTTTGGTGGTAGGTGCTGTGGCAGAACGTATCAAGTTCACTGCATATATTTTATTCATTGTTTTATTTGGATTGTTAGTGTATGCGCCACTGGCACACTGGACCTGGCATCCCAAAGGTTTTCTTTATAAATGGGGTGTATTGGATTTTGCCGGTGGTACTGTGGTTCATATCTCTGCAGGTTGTGCCGCATTGGCTGGTGCATTGGTTTTAAAAAGAAGGCAGGTACATATTGAGCAGAAAGAAATTCCGCCAGCCAATATTCCTTATGTACTGATTGGCACCGGTTTGTTATGGTTTGGCTGGTTTGGGTTCAATGCAGGTTCAGCATTAGGTGCTAATGCTTTATCAGTTTCTGCTTTTGCAACAACCAATACCGCCGCTGCTGCAGCAGGATTAAGCTGGATGTTCTTTGATGTGCTGAAAGGAAAAAAACCTTCAGTACTGGGTTTCTGTATTGGCGCCGTGGTTGGCCTGGTGGCTATTACACCTGCGGCAGGTTTTGTTGCCATTCCTCAAAGTATTTTCATTGGATTTGTTGCCGCCATTATTTCTAACGTTGCGGTATACTATAAATCAAAATCAAAACTGGATGATACACTCGATGTTTTTCCCTGCCACGGTTTAGGTGGTATGGTGGGCATGGTGCTTACCGGTGTGTTCGCAACAAAATCTGTAAACCCGGGTGGGGCAGATGGATTGCTATATGGTGGTGGTGCTTTCTTCTTAACACAATTAAAAGGATTGGCCATTGTAGTGGCGTACAGCTTTACAGTGTCATTTGCTATTTTTAAATTCATCAATTTCATATTGCCGATTCGTGTAAGCCAGGAAGATGAATTATTAGGTTTGGATGAATCTCAGCATGATGAAAAATATACACAGGGAACGTTATTGGTACATACCGATGGTGAAATAAAAGAGACGATTATAGAACACTAGTAATAAAAAAGGTACAACCTTTTGATGCGCTTCTGGACAAAGTTCATCGGTTGTACCTCTTATTTAATAATTAAAACCAATTACAATGTTAAGAAAAATTTCTCTTGCAGCAATAGCTGCATTGGTATTTCAAGCTGTAAATGCCCAGGATTCCACTAAAAGTTTAACTTTTTCAGGTTCTGTAGACGGTTACTATCGCTATAATTTTTCCGGAAAACCCAATAATTACACCAGTTTTACCAACTCTCAAAATTCGTTTGAATTAGGTATGGCTTCGCTGAGGGCTGATGCCACTTCTTTGTCTGGTAAAGTGGGTGCTACTGTCGATTTAGGTTTTGGCCGCAGGGCAGAGGAATTTTCTTACAACGACGGTGCAACTACATCTGGTAAAAATGGTTTCTTAACCCTTTCTGCCATTAAGCAGGCTTTCGTTACTTATGCGCCATCATCTAAAGTAAAATTTACGGTGGGTAAATTTGCCACACATGTGGGTTATGAATTACTGGATGCTCCGCTGAACAGGAACTACAGTATGAGTTACATGTTCACCAACGGGCCATTCTTTCATACCGGTATAAAAACAGACATTACTGTAGGCCCGGTTGCTTTCATGGTGGGTCTTACCAATTTCACCGATGAAACGACATCCACCACTTCTACCAAAAACTTTATTGCTCAATTCAGTGGCGGAAGTAAAAATGGTAAAATCAAATTCTATATTAATTATTCTGGCTGGGGTGGTTCCACACTGGGACTGAATCCAACAGGATTAAAATCTTTAAACCAGGTGGACTGGGTGTTTACCGGTACAGTTAGTTCCAAATTTAACGTAGGGTATAACGGTACCATACAATCGAGAAAACCAACAACCGGCAGCGGCGGAAGCTGGGTGGGCAATGCCATTTACCTCAACTTCGACCCAACCGAAAAAACCGGGCTTACTTTAAGAAGTGAACTGATCTCTGACAGTAAGGTCATTTATTATGGAACAAAAAGCATTTTGGCCAACACCCTTTCTGTGAATTGCAAAGTAGGCCCACTTACTATTATTCCTGAATTAAGGTTTGAATCAGCCAATACCAATTACTATGTAAAAAGTGATGGCAATGGTACAAAATCAACTGCAACAGCATTGGTTGCTGCAGTGTATAAGTTCTGATATTCCACCGTTTGAAACTAACATAAAACTTTTTTATCATCAAAACCTTACATCATGATGTCAACAACTTTGGAGAAATTAAAGAAACATCGTTTTGCAGCTTACGTTGCAGTGAGTATATCACTGTTGTTGTTGCTGCTGCCATTTTTTACAATGGCACAAGATCCTTCCGGTACAGCCACCGGTACTATTAAAGACCTTGGTATAGATACACTGGCTGCATCAAAGGATACTGTTTTAAATAAAGTGATCACTAATGTAAACGCTATCGGTGCTGCAGATGGACATAATAAAATTGCCATCAACATTATGTGGACGCTGATTACCGGCTTTTTGGTAATGTTTATGCAGGCAGGTTTTGCAATGGTGGAAACAGGTTTTACACAAAAGAAAAACGTGGCACATACCATGCTGATGAACTTTTTGATCTACGGTATTGGTATGCTCGGTTTCTGGATTTGTGGTTTCGCTATTATGTTTGGCGGTGCTTTGAATCCTGCTACACTCGGTGGTGCACCAGGTGTTGTTGGGCATGAAATTACAGTAAGTCTTTTTGGACATGATTTTGGTATTTCAGGCGCTGCGGGTGCTTTCCTCAGCAGCAAATATTATGATGTAGGTGTATTTACTTTATTCCTCTTCCAGATGGTGTTTATGGATACCACTGCCACCATTCCTACCGGTTCAATGGCAGAAAGATGGACACTGAAATCGTTTATTATTTATGGCTTCTTCATCTCTATGTTCGTGTATCCTTTGTACGGAAACTGGGTATGGGGCGGTGGATGGTTGTCTGCACTGGGTGCAAACTTCCACCTCGGTCACGGTCATGTTGACTTTGCCGGCTCTTCTGTTGTACACATGGTGGGTGGCGTGGCTGCCCTGGCAGGTGCCAAAGTGATTGGCCCAAGGATTGGCAAGTATGGACCTAACGGAGAAGTAAACACGATACCTGGTCACAATATACCAATGGCTATCATCGGTACATTTATTTTGGCATTCGGTTGGTTTGGTTTCAACCCTGGTTCAACATTAGCAGGTGGTGATCTGCGGGTAAGTATTGTTGCAGTAAATACCATGCTGGCCAGTGCAGCAGGTGCATTTGCAGCATTACTGTACATGTACATCCGTGGTCAGAAAGCTGATCCGGGAATGGTGGTAAACGGTATGCTGGCAGGCTTGGTCGCTATCACTGCTCCCTGCGCATTCGTTAACGCATTTTCTGCTGTAATCATTGGTGCAATTGCAGGTTTACTGGTAATTTTTGTATACAACTTTGTAGACAGGAAACTGAAAATTGATGACCCCGTTGGTGCTTTTGCAGTACACGGTGCTAATGGTGCATGGGGTGTATTGTCATTAGGGTTATTTGCAGATGGTACTTACGGTGATGGCTGGAACGGTGTAGCCGGAAATGTAAAAGGTTTATTTTACGGTGATGGCAGCCAGTTTGTAGCACAGCTTATAGGAACACTTACCTGCTTTGTGTTTGTATATTTTGTAATGTACTTCTTCTTTAAACTGCTGAATAAAATTGTTCCGTTAAGAAGCAAACCAGAAGATGAAATTGCAGGCCTTGATATACCTGAAACCGGTGTTCACGGTTATGTAGACTGATTATATTAAACCAAAACTAAACTGCGCAGAGAGAAAAGGAAGGTGAAGATATTGCAAGATATCTTTCACCTTCCTTCATTAAACAATGTTTCACTATGAGGTTATTTTTTAACAGGCTTTTTTCACCCATACGCTATTTTATTAATGATAGCCGTGCTGTGGGAGTGATCCTTATAGTAAGTACTGTTATATCTGTCATTCTCGCCAATTCCTCATGGGGAAATACGTATTTACATTTCTGGCATAATGAATTCCATTTTGCTGAATCATTGCACCTGCCTGCCAATTTACTGGAATGGATCAACAATTTCGGAATGGGTATTTTCTTTTTAATGGCAGGCACTGAAATTAAAAGAGAATTGGTGGAAGGAGAACTGTCTTCATTTAAAAAAGCCGTACTGCCATTTGGCGCCGCAGTTGGCGGTATGCTGGTACCCGCATTAATCTTTACTTCTTTAAATGTTCAAACTGCACACCTCAGCGGATGGGGCATTCCTACTGCAACGGATATTGCTTTTTCTTTAGGCGTTGCATCATTGCTGGGAAAAAGAGTGCCACTCAATTTAAAAATTTTATTGATGGCACTGGCTATCATAGACGATCTTGGCGCTATTGTGGTAATTGCATTGTTTTATGGCGGCCATATACAATGGATCTACCTTGGCGCTGCTGCCCTCATTTTTGGTGCACTGCTGGGTTGCACTTATTTTAAAATTAAGTTTGGTATCATCAACATTATACTGGCTTTATGTTTGTGGTTTGTCATTCTGCAATCTGGTATAGAAGCCAGTATTGCCGGGGTGCTGTTCGCTTTTACTGTTCCGGTACATAAATTAGTGAGTGTTGAAAAAGCAATTCACAACTTTGTTAACTTTTTTATACTGCCGCTGTTTGCCATTGCCAACACTGCATTGTTCTTACCCGGAAATTTTGGTGACGCATTAGGCTCCACCGTTAGTATGGGTATTATGGCCGGCCTGGTGATAGGTAAACCGCTTGGAATATTTATTGCCTGCTACATTTTGGTGTCAACTGGTTTTGCACAATTGCCCACCAATATAAAATGGAAACAGGTGCTGGGTATGGGAACTTTGGCCGGCATTGGATTTACTATGTCCATCTTTACCACCATGCTTGCTTATACCGATGAGAGCGTAAGGGATATTGCGAAGGTTGCGATATTACTGAGCGTGTCATTATCAGCAATTCTCAGCATGGGGTATTTTAATTTTATCGGTTTTGAATCTATTAAAAATACTAAAGAGTTAAAACGTCATCAACCGGATCTTCACCTGCATCCTGCCTGATGATGTATTGATACCTTTTTTTCATATGGCAAGCAATCGTTAAGGCCCTTTATTTCAATAAAGGGCCTCTATTTTTTTTGGAGGTGCAGTGTCTGCTCACTTACTATAAAAAGGGAAATGTAACCTGGAATTTTTAAACCCGTTAAGTGGTGGCTTTTTCTGGTTTATTATGTACCGTGATCCTGTTTACCACTTCAAGATCTTCTTTGGAAAGTGATTCCCACCATTCATCATTCACATCACTCAGGCGGTACTCCGTGTCAATATCATAATCCCCATTTTTATCAATCTGGTAAAAACAATTGTTGAGTGTATCCAGAACGCTGTTCACCGATTTTAATTCCACAAACAATAAACGGCTGACAATTTTTTTCGCAGTTTTGTGCTCCAGCATTTCAACACGCTGCTGTAAGTCGGTGATCTTATCATCTTTTCTGGCCAGCAGGTAACAGGCAAAAAACAAAGCGAGTATACATACTACAATAAGTGCTTGAGTCATCTGCAGTGCGGGATTTTGTGAGAGAAAAAATCTATTGTAAATATACGCTTTTCCGAGAGGAAAACCGGTAAATGGCCACACTATTTCTTAAAAAAAAATGCTGCTCCAAAAGAAGCAGCGGAAACATCATACAGCATATAAGTTGTGTAAGCTTTTATGCAGAATTTCTACCGGCATTAATGATACCAAACGATGAACGGATGACCAGTTTTTCAAATGTTTCTTTTAACGGCGTACTCACCAGTTGCTCATCCATTTCACGCATTTTCTGAATGGCATATTGTTGAATGGTCACTAACGGCATCACAATTTTTTCCCGCATGGCAATCGACATACTGTCAACCGGGTAATTGCTCATCAGGTCTGTACTATTACTGAGTTGCAGCACATATCTTTTTGTGAGTTCATACTCATGGTAAATTTTATTCCATATCTCACCATATTTTTTATCATCACTTAAATATTCAGTAAGTGGAAAAAAACATTTTTTCATGGCCATTTCACAGTTATCCATTAACGTTCTGAAGTATAGGGAATTGGAATAAAGTTCTTTGATCTTTGAAAATTTCCCTTCTTTTTCCAATGCTGCCAAAGCTGTTCCCACACCATAATAACCGGTAACATTTTGTTTTAACTGCGACCATGCACCAACGAAAGGTATAGCCCGGAGATCTTTCAACGTTAGTTTATTGCCTTTATTTCTTTTAGTGGGTCTGCTGGCAATATTGGTTTCACTGTAAAATTTAAGCGGGCTGATATGCGTCAGATAATCCATGAAGTCCGGATGGTTCTTCAATTCATTGTATGATTCAAAACTTATTTGCGCCAGTTGCACCAGCAATTCTTCCTCTGCACCCTGCAGCGTAGTGGCTTTGGTGCTGAATATGTCGTTACTGATACCTGCATTGATCAGTTGTTCAATATTAAATTGTGCAGAATCAATAGTGCCAAAATTGGAGCTCACCGTTTGTCCCTGTATCGTAAGCTGAATTTCTTTGTTGCTGATATTTTTTCCCATACTGGCGTAGAACTGGTGCGTTTTACCACCACCCCTGGCTGGCGGGCCTCCGCGGCCATCAAAGAACACTACATCAATATGATAAGCTTTTGAAATTTTGGTGAGCGCTTCCTTCGCTTTATAAATACTGAAATTGGCCATCAGGTAACCACCATCTTTAGTACCGTCGCTAAAACCCAGCATGATGGTTTGTTTATTGCCACGCCGCTGTAAATGTTTTTTGTAAGCAGGTGTGGTATACAGTACCTGCATAATGTCCGATGCATGTTTTAAATCATCAATAGTCTCAAATAGCGGTACAATATCCACATTCAATGCATCGTGCTTCCATCCGCAACTAAGGAACAAACCAAAAACCTCCAGTACATTTAAAGCGCTGTTGCACTGGCTGATGATATACCTGTTACAGCCAGATTCTCCATTCAGCTGCTGAATTTTTTTGATACCGTATAAATTGGTTACCGTATCCTGAACTAAGGAGTCGGCATAATTTTTCTCAGCAATTACTTCGGGGGCGTTTACGCAAAAAGCCATTTTTTGTTCAGTGTTTAATTGCGCATAATCATCGCCGTGAACAGCTTCCAGTACACTGTTATGCACGCTGCTTTCCTGCCTGATATCCAGCGAAGCAAAATGCAGCCCGAACACATTCACTTTATTGATGAGGTTGGTGATGAGGTGCAGGAAGAGCCCGTTGTGCTGGTAAATGATGATCTCTTTTATTTTATGGAGTTCGTCTAGTATATATTCTTTGGTAATATCTGTTTGATAACCGGGGATGAAAATATTGTCATACAACTGTTTCTCTAACCCGTTCAATATCACATCAACTCCTTTAAAAGTGAGCCTGCGCTTGATTTTCCTGATATCCAGATAATAGCATTTTATAATGCCGCCCCGCAAAGCCTGGGCTACTTTTAGTGTAATGTCTGCCGTTACAAAAGGGTTCCCATCCCTGTCGCCGCCAGGCCAAAAGCCCATATTGATGATGGGTTTATTGGCAGAAAGTGCATCATCGAACTGGTTTTTCATGAATGAAACGATGCGGCCTGCTGCAGGATAAAATACATTTTCCAGGTACCAAATTAAACTGATGGCTTCATCATAAGGCGTTGGCCGTTGCTTTTGCAAAAAAGGTGTTTTGCCCAACTGCTGCAGGTAGATATTTATTTTAGCTGTATCATTATCTGCCAGTGCTTTGGATAAATCATTGATGATACCCAAAACCGGACCGGGATAAAATTGGGTGGGGTGTGCCGTCAGCACCAGGTGCACAGAAAAATCCTGTAATTTTTTTTCCAGCTCTTTGTCTTTATTATTTTTCACCACATCAAGTTCCAGTTGCCTTAGTGTACCGGCACCTGACATATCCCTTACAGAAGTAAATGCCGCATCTTCCAATGCATCAAACAGCACTACCTGCCGTTCAACATACTGCACAAAACGAAACAGCACGTCCAGTTTGTCCTTATCGTTTTTAACCGTGGTGTTTTTTTGAAAAAAGTCCTCAATAATATCAGCAGGGTTCATTTTCTTTTTATACCCCTCATCGCAATTGTTCAGTAAAACAGATAAAAGAATGCCCGTTTTTTCAATACGGTGAAACGGGAGAGAAGAAAAAAGGCTGTTATACAGTTGAAATTTGATGCCAACGTTGTTATTAAACTGGTGCAGCCCCCGGGAACTGTGATGATCCATTGTATTTCTATATTAAATTTCAAAAAAGTGTTCAAAAAAGCTGCAATCGGTTAACAAAGATGAAAAATGTTTTGATATTATCCAATCTTTTTTTATATCTTTGCAATCCATTCAGATGGCATACAGTAAATCACATATTGCTTCTCTTTCAAAGATAGGGTATCCAGCCTTTGGTACTACCATTATTACCACAACAATCCGCTAAGCGGATTGAACATTTTCATATTATCCCCTGGGCTTCGGCTGATTTACAAAAGCAAATCTATTTTCTATTATTATAAACATCAAACCATGCAGGTTATTAAATTCGGAGGCAGTTCAGTAGCATCTGCTGAGAACATCAATAAAGTAGTACAAATTGTTACAAAAAAATCCGGTACAGAAAAATTAGCTGTTATCGTTTCTGCATTAGGAGGCATTACTGATCTCCTGTTGCAATGTGCCCATCTTGCTGCAACAGGCAACGAAGCATATAAAAACACCATGCAGGAAATTGAAAGCCGGCACCTGAATACAGTAAAAGAATTATTGCCGGTAACTCAACAAAGCAGTGTACTGAGTGCGGTTAAAAAAATGTGCAACGAAATAGAAGATATCTGCAATGGTATTTACCTGCTGGGCGAATTATCTGACCGCACAAAAGATAAAATTGTAAGTTATGGCGAATTGCTTTCCTCACAAATCATCGCAGCAAGGTTTAAGGCTGCGGAACTGGATGTACAATGGAAAGATTCGCGTGAGCTGATACAAACCGACAGCAACTTTGGCGCAGCCCTGGTTGATTTTAATGTAACAAACAGCAATATCGCTGCCTATTTTTCAGGCAGTAATCATTTGCTTTTTATTTTACCTGGTTTTATTGCAACCGATGCTCATGGCATTACAACCACATTGGGCAGGGGTGGTTCTGATTATACTGCTGCTATCATTGCCGGTGCAGTAAATGCATCGGTACTGGAAATATGGACAGATGTTTCGGGTATGATGACTGCAGATCCGAGAATTGTTACAAACATTAAATTGATTCCCAAAATATCTTACCAGGAAGCAATGGAATTATCGCACTTTGGCGCCAAAGTAATTTATCCGCCAACCATACAGCCTGTAATGAGCAAAAATATACCGGTGTGGGTGAAGAATACCTTTGCGCCTGAGGATGAAGGCACCGTGATACAAAATGAAGCGATGAAGAACGGTAATGCTATCCGTGGCATTTCCAGCATCAGCAAAATTTCATTGATCAGCCTGGAAGGCAGCGGCATGGTGGGCATACCGGGCTTCAGTAAACGATTATTTGAAGCGCTGGCCAATTATAAAATTAATGTGATCCTGATTACACAAAGTTCTTCTGAACATTCAATTTGTGTTGCAATAGATTCTGTGAATGCGGTACAGGCTAAGAAAGCTGTAGACGGTGCATTTGCTTATGAAATTGAAACCAAAAAAGTAGAGCCGCTTTTTGTGGAGAATGACCTGGCCATTGTTGCAGTGGTGGGTGATAACATGAAGAGCCATACCGGTATTGCCGGAAAAATGTTCAGCGCAATGGGAAAGAATGGCGTGAACATCCGTGCCATTGCGCAGGGATCTTCAGAAAGAAATATTTCTGCTGTGATTGCAGTGGCAGACGTTACCAAAGCAGTGAATGTATTGCATGAAGCATTTTTTGAAACCACGTACAAGCTGGTGAATTTATTTATTGCAGGAGCGGGTAATGTAGGTGGTAAATTATTGGCGCAACTGCACCAGCAGTTGGATTACCTGAAAAAAAGTTTGCGGCTGAATGTAAGAGTGGTGGGGCTTGCTAATAGTAAGAAGGCATTGCTGAGTGATGAGGGTATTGATTTGAGTAATTGGAAAGCATTGCTTGCAGATGCACCGGCATCAACACTGGGTGAATACATCAACAATATCATCAATAAAAATTTGCGCAACACCATTTTTGTAGATGTTACTGCAAGTGATGTGGTGGCGAACTGTTACAATCAATTGCTTCAAAAAAGTATTGGTGTGGTGGCCTGTAATAAAGTGGCGTGTTCATCAGCTTACAGTTATTATCATCAATTGAAAGACAGTGCACGGGAATTTAACGCAAAGTTTTTGTTCGAAACCAATGTGGGCGCAGGTTTGCCGGTTATCGGTACACTGAATGACCTGGTCAGCAGCGGGGATAAGATCAATAAAATGCAGGCCGTGTTAAGTGGCACCCTCAACTTTGTATTCAATAATTATGATGGAAAAAAATCTTTTGCCTCTGTGGTACGCCAGGCCCAGGAGGAAGGTTACACTGAACCCGACCCACGCCTGGATTTAAGTGGTAAAGACGTAATGCGCAAGATCATGATCCTGGCAAGGGAAAGCGGTGAGCAAATAGAGATGGATGACATTGCCAATAATTCCTTTATGCCTGAAAGTTGTATGCAGGGATCTGTTGAAGATTTTTATGCAGAAATGGAAAAACAGGAAGAACACTTTAAAGCAATTTATGAAGCCGCCGCAGCCAAAGGCAACAAGTTGAAATTTGTGGCTGCTTACGAAAATGGAAAAGCAGCTGTTGGTTTACAGCACATCAATCCTGAGCACGATTTTTATCATTTATATGGAAAAGATAACATTGTGCTGTTCTACACCAACCGTTATCCTGAACAACCTTTGGTGGTGAAGGGGGCAGGTGCTGGTGCAGAAGTAACCGCGAGTGGCGTGTTTGCAGACATCATCAGGGCGACGGCATAGTGGTACAATAAAATATTTTGGCAAAGCCAATGAAAATTAAATCATCGCACAGATGAATACAAAGAAAAAAATCCGGATACTGGCACCGGCCACCATTGCCAACCTGGTTTGCGGGTTTGATATTTTGGGTTTGGCCATTAATCACCCCCAGGATGAAATGTACCTGGAGGTGAGTAATGAGCCTGGGCTTCGTATAACACATACCGATAGGTATAATTTGCCCACTGAACCGGCAAAAAATGTTGCCGGTGCTGCATTGCTTGCGTTGATGGAAGAATATGGAGATGCAGGTTTGGGATTTGATCTTACGATCAACAAAATCATCAAACCCGGCAGTGGCCTGGGTTCCAGCGCCGCCAGTTCTGCAGGTGCAGTAGTGGGCGCAAATTATTTGCTGAACAACCACTTCAGTAAAATGGATTTGGTGCGTTTTGCCATGAATGGTGAAAAGGTAGCCAGCGGTGTTAAACATGCGGATAATATCACACCCTGCATTTACGGTGGGGTAACATTGATCCGTTCTATTTTTCCCCTGGATATTGTGTCATTATCTGCACCGCCCATGTATGTAACCGTAGTGCATCCGCAGATTGAAGTAAAAACTTCTGATGCAAGGCAAATATTGCGCAAAGAAGTACAACTGAAAGATGCGATCAAACAATGGGGGAATATTGCAGGGCTGGTGGCCGGGTTTCTTCAAAATGATTATGAATTGATCGGGCGCAGTTTGGAAGATGTGATTATTGAACCAATCCGCAGTATCCTGATTCCCGGTTTTGATGATGTAAAAAAGTTATGCAAAGAAGCAGGCGCATTAGGCGGTGGCATCAGCGGCAGCGGTCCCTCTGTTTTTATGCTGAGTAAGGAAGAAACAACGGCAAGAGCAGTGGAGCAAATTATGAAATCGGTATATGATAAAATTGGTGTGGACTATCATGTGCACGTTACCACACTGAACACAGAAGGGGTTTGGGTGAAGGAAGTATGAAACGGGAATGGTGAATAGGGTTTTGCTGAAACGATAGTATAAAATTGACAGGTAAACTAATTAACTAATTAACAAATGAACAAGGGATGCAATTTTACAGTCTGAATAAAAAATCGCCAAACGTTAATTTTAAAGATGCCACCATTAATGGGCAGGCACCAGATAAAGGCTTGTATTTTCCAGAACGTATTCCGCAATTGAAGAAGGAATGGATAGCAAATATTGCCAACATCAGCAATGAAGATATTGCTTATGAAGTGATCAAGCCTTATGTAGGCGATACCATTAAAGCGGATGATTTATACCAGATCGTTAAAGAAACGGTTAATTTCCCCATACCATTGGTGCAGGTAAATGAAAATATGTCATCATTGGAATTATATCATGGTCCAACGCTGGCGTTCAAAGATGTTGGCGCAAGGTTTATGAGCCGATGTCTTGGGTATTTTGTTAAAGGCAGTGATAAAAAAGTTACAGTATTAGTGGCTACGAGTGGTGATACGGGCGGTGCAGTTGCCAACGGATTTTATGATGTGGAAGGAGTGGAAGTAGTGATCCTGTATCCATCCGGGAAAGTAAGCAGCGTACAGGAAAAGCAATTGACAACGCTGGGAAAAAATATTCATGCGTTGGAAGTGCAGGGTAATTTTGATGATTGCCAGCAAATGGTGAAAGCAGCATTTCTTGATGAAGACTTGAATCAGCATTTATTCTTAACCTCTGCCAATTCCATTAATGTAGCCCGGTGGCTGCCACAACAGTTTTATTATTTTTTTGCGTATAAGCAATGGCGTGAAAAAGATCAGCCGCCGGTAATTTGTGTGCCCAGCGGCAACTTTGGAAATATCTGTGCGGGGCTTTTGGCCAACGCATCTGGTTTACCGGTGGAGCGTTTTATTGCTGCCACCAATGCCAATGATGTGGTACCGCAGTATTTTGCCACGCAACACTATGCACCAAAGCAGGCTGTGGCCACTATCAGTAATGCGATGGATGTAGGCAACCCCAGCAATTTTGTACGCATTATGGAACTGTTTCAGCAGCAATACAGCAATCTCATTGCCAAAGTAAGCAGCGCAGGTGTTACTGATGTTGTAACGAAAGAAACGCTGTTATCGGTCTTTAAAAAATATCAATACCTCTGCGATCCGCATGGTGCGGTAGCCTTTCGGGTGCTGGAAGATTACCTGGAAATACATCCCGGACAAAAGGGAATCTTTTTAGAAACAGCACACCCGGTAAAGTTTTACGATATAGTGGAACCCATTATTGAACAGTCCGTAGCTATTCCGGATGCAGTACAGCAACAATTAAAACTGGAAAAGAAAAGCACGGTAATAAAAGCTGAGAATGAGGTGTTGAAAGCCTATCTGCTGGGCAAAAACTAATCATTTACCTGATCAAAATAAAAGTTCCTTTTTGCTGGAAGACGGTACCTTTGTAGTCTACTGCCTGTAAGGTATATACGAAGGTGTTGGTGTCCTGCGGCGTCCCCTTGAATGTGCCGTCCCAGCCTTCGCCCGCCCGCTGCGTCTGGTACATCAATTGTCCAAAACGGTTATAAATCCGGAAAAAATCTAATTGTTTTATTCCTGCAAGGATTGGCCTTAATACATCATTCACGCCATCATTGTTCGGCGTAAATGCGTTGGGGACAAAAACACTGGGCCCGGTCTTAAACACTCTTACCACAACATCATCAGAGGCTGAACAACCAATAGCATTGGTAACGGTTAAGGTATACGTAATGTAGTAATAGCCATTAAGTATCTCTTCAGTTAAAACTGCTGTTGGTTGCAGTATAGTAGTATTGTTTAACCCTGTTGGTGGCGACCATAAATAACTGGTGATGGAATTATCTGCACTGCCTTGCAAAACCAATGGCTGGCCAATAACAACACTTGTGTCATTGCCAGCATTTACTGCAATTTCAGGCAATACTTTAACCCGGAATGTATCTTTTAATGTGTTGGGGCAACCTGCATTTGATATGGATAGTATATAAAGACTGGAAACATTTGGTGTAGCCGTTACCGTTAATGCTGCCGGCAAGGTGCTTATTGTTCCGCTGCTGCTTCCGGTTAATGGTTGAGAATGGATCCAGCTGTAACTGGTACCTGTGGTAATCAGTGCATTTAATTTTGCAGCAGTGCTGTAACAGATTGATGTATCAGCGGGATCGATTGTAGCCCGTGGGAAGGGTACATTATAGTAGGTAATTTTTGCTGCTGCACCGGTATCTGCCGGGCAAACTCCACTCTTCACTATCACCCTGTATTGAACTGATGCGTTTACATTACTGCCGTTTATTGCATAAGATAAATCAGTTTTAACGGGGTTAAAACCATTCCAGGAAATTCCACCGTCAAGCGATGATTGCCAGTTGAGTACATTGCCGGTACTGCCAATGACATTAAGGATGGTATTGGAGGTTTGGCTTAAACAGATATCTGATGTGGCAGGGCTCAGGGCACCGCCTGCACTTTTTGGATCAACTATTATAGTAGCTGCTGTACTGCTGTCTGCCGGGCAGGTGGGGCTGGTAACCACTAATGCCTTAAACATAGTAGTCGTGTTGAGATTGCCTGCTGCATAAGTGTTGCTGGTATTGGCTATTGTTTGCCAGCTTGCGCCGTTGTTTGTGGACGACAGCCATGATACGACATTGCCCGAATTACCTGTCAGCGTCAGCAGGGTGGAATTGGATGCAGCGCAAACCGTACTGCCGCCATTGACCGTTCCGGGAGAGCCGGGTGTGTTTACCGTTACCTGCAAGGTATCATATAAATCGGCACAACTGTTTTGTTCATGCGCAATTATTGAACCGCTCTGGTTGTTGGGTTTAACCACAACAATGTTGGAGTCCTGGCCGGAAACAACTGTCCATCCTGAAGGAATGGTCCAGTTATAAGTGGCACCGGCAAGTGCGGGTATGGAATAGGTTTGTGTGCTGTTGGCGCAAATAGTGCTGTTGCCTGAAATCTGTAAACCGGCACAAATATTACGTAGTGCGATATACACATAGGAGAAGTGGCCACCCGGTACACAGTTATCTGCTTCAAAAGTTAAGGTTACCGTTTGTCCCCGGTAGGGTGCCAGGTCAAGCGTTACTTCACGCCAGTCTTTATAATAAACCCTGTAACCCGATTCATTCGGGTTGCCGTTATTGTTAGGAGTCGGTACACCGCTGAGGGTGAAACCCTGCCTTCTTGCTGCTGCCGTATCTAATGTGGCGCCACCCCCGCCGGTATTAACATCGTCCAGGGTTGGAAGGTTGTATTGCGGAGATGCGCAGGATATAATCCCGGCACTGGTTTTCAGGGTTACTGTGATCAACGGTTGTTGTGAAGTAATATGCGAACCATTTTCCAGCACCATGGCATAGGCATAAGTGATAGTGTAAGGTTGCACTACAGCACTGGTGGGTACATCTATGGTATACGTAATGCCACGGATATAACCACCTCCGGCACCACCGCCACCGCCCTGCGTAATAGAAGTGGAGCCCAGTTTGACCGAGTAATTATATTGATAACCATTTATAGTTGGAATAGTGGGGAAAAAGCCAAAAGGATCGAGTCCGTTGGCAGTAATAACATTAATGCCTGTGTTATTGTTGGCATATTCCGGAATAGTGGTTGCGCCTAATGTACCCAGTGGTAATGGCGAAGTGGTATTATAAGTTCTTAAAATGGCTGAAGGCCCGTTACCGCTTTTGTTATTTCCCGTATATGCACCCCAGTTAGTTAGATTAGTGAAACCAAAATTAAAATTGGGTGGGCAAGCCTGCGCCTGTGCAAAAGCCTTTTGTGTAAAAGCCTGCGCCGTAATAAACAGCAAAAAAACAATACATCGGTACGACTTGTACATCATCTTCTGTGCGGTATTTCTGTTGGCGAAAATGGTCTTTTTATATTGATCTTTTAAACAACGGTCTTTCTTTTTACATCCGGTTAACGTAATAGCTGGTTTACTTCATACAGCTATCATCAATTACTTCCTGTATTATTTGTTAAAGCCTTTAACAAACAACTTGTCAGTTTGTTGTGTTCTTACTCTATTACTAAGATAGAGTACAATTTTTATATGATGGTTGGGCATAGCATAAATTTTTGCTGTTGATGACGCAGATCATGGAACAGATACGTACAAAATAAAATCTGCTGCCCGGTATCGCTGGCTGCTGCGGATTTTTGTCTGTACCCGACAGTAAAAATGTTCAGCCTATTGCCTTCTGAAGGAATACTGGTAAGACGATGTGGCATAATACATGAAGCCATCCAGCCTGTCGCTGCTTCTCTTAAACGATGCTTCATCAAACACCCAGTCTATAAAACGGTTGGCAGTAAAATTGGCCAGGTTGATACGCAAAACCAGGTAGTTTCTTTGCGAATAGTTACCATAATCATCGTAAAAGTAACCATACTGGTAATGCATGGACCAATAGCCGTTGAGTGTAACAGTATCGGTATACGTTGCCGTGCCATTATCATAAAACCGAAATAGCCCAACGGTATAATCAGACCCCACGTGAGAGTTGCTGAGGAACCTTCGTTTCACTACGTCATCCAGTTTCCAGGTGCCAACGATTTTACTTTCAGGATTTAATTTTGCGCAGGAAGAGAATGCAATTAAAGCTGTGCATAAAAGCACGCAGGAGTATAAATGTTTCATACAGGAAGTTTTTGTGTATAGTACAAAAAGGATTCCGGTATTGTTATGCACTGATAAATTAGAGGAATATTAACAGGGTGGGGATGTCACTTTGTTGCTTTTACGGCATTAAGCTAACTCTTGATGATGATGTCGAACGTTTGTAATAAAGATGTAACATCCGGGTAAGCAAACGACGCTTTCCTGATACTGTTGTTTAACGGGTTGATGGTATATTGAAATGCAGTACTGAAATCTGCTTTATCTAAAACGGTATTTTCAAAATGGGCATTGAATAAATCGCAGGCAATGAATGATGCACCGGTGGCATCACAGGCAGTAAAATCTGCTTCATGTAAAATACAATTGTCGAAAATAGTATGCCTGATCTTTGCTCCATGAAATGAACTGCTGTGCATGGCGCAGTTTTTAAAACGTATGAGCAGGCCGAGTGGATTGGCATCTTCAAAATGTACACCCAGTAATTTGCAGTCTGTAAATATGATATCACGCAAAGCTGTTTTCTCCAGTTTGCACATACTTAAATTGCAACTGTTAAAAGTGCAATCAATAAAAATGATGCCACTGATGTCACAGTCAAAAAAATTACAGTGATTGAATGTACAGTTTTCGTACTCCGCAACCGGCAGGGGAGTTTTGGCAAAATCGCTGGTGTCAAAAATTTGTCCCTCGGTTAACTGCATTTGATTCTCTATTAAAAAAAATGTACTTGTATACAATAATTATGAAAAGGAAAGTATCCGCTCCAGGTATTGCTCCAACTTTCAACCATCAACATTCAACTTTCAACCACATAAAATTTTACCCTTTCCTTTTTATTCCGCAACCCACGCTGCGGCTTTCTTTATAACTTACTTCTTTGCCCGCCAGCATTTCATCAACGGCTTCTTTCAGGTGGTGGCGTTTTACATGATCAGGGTCTGATGGATTATCATCAATAGCGCCGTGGTACACCAGTTTCAGTTCCTTATTAAATAAAAAACATTCCGGTGTTCGGCTGGCGCCAAACGCATCTGCCAAAACATTATTTTTATCTACTGCGTAATTCCACTGGTAACCCTGTTCTCTGGCATATTGCTTCATCGCCTCAAAGCTATCCTCATCGCCGCGTTGCCCTTCGTTACTGTTCAGTACAATAAAACCTATATTATGACTGATGGCATATTTTGCCATTTCAATAGTCCGCTCCTGGTTTTTGATTACATAAGGGCAGCTATTACAGCTGAACATTACCAGTATCCCGTTATCATTTTTTACTTCCTTAAGTGTGATTTCTTTCCCGGAAATATCCATCAGCTTTACATCGCTTTTTGGCATGGTGCTGCCAATGGGGAGCGATGTGTTGTATGTGAATGCCAGCATTGCGCTAACGGCTGCGGCAACGGCTATGCAATATATCTTTTTCATAAAAAAAGGTTTTTATAAAATTAAAAAACAGCCAGCCGGAAGAAAAGCCGTTTATGTATTTTTTTTCTCCACAGCCCGTTTCCGTTCTTCCGCGTCCCGCTGATCTGCAATTAACTTTAACGATTTGATGCTCACGTTCAGTTCAAACCCAATCAGCAGTACAAGCGAGTTGATAAAGATCAGCGCCATCAGCATGATGATGGTTCCAATGGATCCATAAATATAATAGCGGCCGTAGTTATTTACAAATGCGGAAAAGCCCAATGTGGCCAGCAAGCTTAAAAATGCCGCCAGTATGGTGCCCGGCGAAGTGAGCTTCCAGGGTTTTTGAACGGCGGGGGCATATTTATAAATAAATGCGATGGAATAAAAAACCAAACCAATGATCACGATCCAGCGGATGTAAGAAATGAAATCTTTCCAGAAATCGCTTTTTACACCAAACCATTTTAATACAGCGCCCTGTGTGATCAGGATCAGCAAACAACCCAGTACGAGGCCAAAAATAAGTGTGGTTAAACGAATGGCTATCCAACGGTTGTTCAGGCCTTTTCTTTTTTCAAATCCAATATAATTTTTGTTGAATGAACGCATGAGCCCCATCATAGCATTGGAAGCAAAAAACCATGCGGTGATTAATCCAAATGATAAGAGGCCAATTTTATTGCCGTCAATGAAAGAATCTACAAACTTGATGATATTGCCATTATAAGCCTGTGCCGGTACAATATCGGTAATAAGGGCATGTAACTGCACTTTCAAACTTTTACGGGAGATGAAAGGCAGGTTGGGAATCAGCGTAAACAAGAACAGGAATGATGGCGGTATAGCCATAATGAAATTATATGAAATAGCCGAAGCCCTTTCAGTAAGCCCCACTGTTTTAACCTGCTTGTAAAAAAAACGGATCACATCGTATAATGGTACTCCTTCAAAACCCGGTAAATACCAGTGTTTACTTTTGCGCAGAAAAAACTCAATTGGAGTTCTGGTAACAATAAAACGTTCAATATTCAGCATACCGGTTACAAGATACTATTCTCATTTAATATTTACACTGTCAAGAAAATGCTGGTAGTTTTTGGCATTCTTCAAATGCTCCTGGTAATCATTTGTAAAATTGGAAAGGCCAGACCAGTCTGGCCGGGCCACAAAATACAGGTAGTTGGTAACAGGTGCGTCCAGCACTGCATCAATAGTTTTGGCAGAAGGTGTGCAAATGGGGCCGGGCGGTAAACCGGCATGAAAATAAGTGTTGTAAGGCGATTCTTTACAGGCAAGAATATGCGCTTCCCTGATACGTTTTAAACCAAAGTTGCGTAAGGCAAATTTTATGGTGGGGTCGGCACCTAATTTCTGGCCTTGCTTTATACGGTTGATATACACGCTGGCAATTTTGCCTTTGTCTTCATCTTTATTGGTCTCTTCTTCCACAATGCTGGCCATGGTGTATACCTGCTGTGTGGTCATGTTCAGTGTGGCCGCTTTCTTCCTGCGTTCATCAGTCCAGAATTTTTCCTGGTCAGTAAATAATTTTCTGAAAATTTTGGCTGCCGAAGTATTCCATAAAATGCTGTAGGTATTAGGAATAACGGCAGTCATTACAGTATTGCTGTCCAGTTGAAATTGCTGTAAGGAATCAGGATTATTGAGAAAATTGATTACAGTTGTTGAATCGCATTCAAAATTGGCAGCAATTTTTTGCGCCAGGTTTTCTTTTGTGCGCAGTTTGGTGATCACTAAATTCACCGCAGCCTGCTTTCCGGACCGCAGCATGCGTACCAGGCTCAGCACACTCATACCGTTTGCAATTTCATACCTGCCAGCTTTTACTTTTGATGGATAATCCAAACGGTTGGCAACCTGCTCAAACCAGAATGAACTGCTGATGATTCCTTCGCTGGTAAGATGATTTTTTACATCATCATACGTTTCACCGGTTGTAATGAAAAAATATTTTTTTTCCGGGGCAGCCACGGTGGGCCCTAAAATTTTCCAGGCAGGAAATGCAGCACACAGTAATAACAGGGCAAGGATGGAAAGGATTGTTTTCTTTTTCATGGTTCAATATTGAAGCAAAATAAAATAAAAAACCCCGGTGGAGTCCATCGGGGTTGATAAATATTTTCTAATTACTGGTTAGTGCTTCGTTGTATCTGCCTGCGGTTGTACAGTTCCTGGTAATGGAGCTGTTGTAGTTGGCGTCACAGGGGCAGTTGCTTTAGGTGACGGTGCTGTTGCATTTTTGATGAGGTTGTCATTTGCAGATGAGCGGCCTGCATCTTTTGGAATAAACGCAGGGGACACCAGGCAAAGAACGCCTACTACTGCTGCGAAGATCCAGGTTCCTTTTTCCAGCACGTCAGTTGTTTGTTTAACGCCCATTAACTGGTTGCTGAAACCACCCAGGCTGGCATTTAAACCACCACCTTTGGGATTTTGTATCAAAACGATCAGCCCTAATACCACAGAAGCAATGATCACTAAAATGCCGAATAAAATTAACATGTTACAGTCCTTTTAATTGTTCAATTTTGGCTGCAAAGAAAGCGCTTTTAGCGGGATTGAGCAAACTTAATTTTTCATACATTTCAACCGCCTTGGCTATCTTTCCCTGCTGGGTAAGCACTTCAGCCATGGTTTCTGTAATAATACTGTCCTCTTTATTGCTTTTGGCAGCCAGTACCTGTACCGCAATATCGGCAGCCCCGGCGTTTGCACCGCCATCAGCAGGATGCAATTTTTTCATGGTTTTCAACCACTCTGTAAAGCTTTTTAATTGTTTACCCAGTTTATCGGCACCCTGCAGGTCATCGGTCAGTTTTATGCCCTGTGAGGCAAAATAATCCACCAGGTGCATGGGTTCAAATGCAGGCAAAGCGTTGGAGACCGGCGTGTTTTTCAATGTGGGCAAGGGAATCTTTATTTCTTCTTTCTGTTTCTTCATTGCTGTATCGTCTTCGGTTTCAGTATTTTCAGCAGTTGCTGCGGCAACAGGTTCAGAACTAACCATTACAGCGTTATCATCATCGTTCACCACATTTTCTTCTGTATCCCCGGTATTGTCTGCGTAAGAAATGCCGGGCTCTTCAACCACTGTTGTTGTTTCTTCAGTCACTGGTAGTTCCTGTTCTGCAATAGCCACCACGGTAACGGGGCTGCTGTCATCATCATTATCTGAATTTTCGGGCACTTCCGCAACTGATGGTATTAACGGAAGTATTTCAGTTGTTGTTTCTTTACCCGCATGTTCCAGCTGAAACTGCAGCCAGTAAGGATTGTTGAATAATAGGGCTGTTTTTGCAGCCTGTTCCACATAATTACTGTTTACAGCATCCATTTGCTGTAATGCAAAAAAATGAGCCGGGGTAAAATAAGGATGTTCTGTTGCCACTTGTTGCAGGAAAGCAGGCAGGGACAAACCTGTTTTGTTTTGCTGCTGAAAAAAATCTGGTAATGGCAAAGGCTGCATAATTCAAAGCTAAAGCACAAAGTACAAACAGCAAATTGTTTTTTACCAGTTGGAGAATATCTTATTAAAAATTTCATCAACAATATTGCTGACGATTTTGGTGCTGTTGCTGGCCTCGGCCTGTGATAAACTTTGTGTGGCCGGGAAATCAATATAAGTGGTTACATCGGCTTCAAAATTTTTCTTTTCATCTAATGTATTGCGGAATACGAGGTGAAAGGAAACATTCAGCCGGTTGGTGGTGGCATTGGTGCCGGATACGCCGGTGGTGCTGGTATAATATTGGGTTACACTACCGCTGATATCATAATGGGCATCATCACTGTTGGTTTGGCGCAACCTTGTGGTGTTGATGATTTTTTGCTTTAGCTTTTCTGTTAACTGCGGGCTTAACTGCGGGTTTACATACTGGGCTTTATTGGTAAGATAATTTACGCGGAATGTTTTTACTTCCGGCGGAATGGGGGCAACATCTTTAAAGCCGTATTTGCAACTGGCATTATTAAATACCAGCATGATGAAACAGCAGGACAGAACGAGAAAAATACTGTGAGAAATGGATGATCTACATTGTACCTTCATTGCAGGCAAGTTAAATTTTATATTGAATGGAAGGTGTTAAAATTAATTAAGTTCAGAAAATTAAACATGGTCATCACTCTTCAATATCATACTCCTTCAGCTTCCGGTACAGCGTTCTTTCGCTGATGCCTAAATCGAGCGATGCATCTTTGCGTTTGCCTTTATGCTTTTTAAGTGCTTTAATGATGAGTTCTTTTTCTTTATCCATAATGCTTAACGATTCTTCCACATCTTCGTGATGATGGATATCATCGGCGGGGCCATGATGCAGAATCACCGGCTGGCCCGGATTGGCTGCAGGAAGCACATTTCCATTGGATGGATATTCCTTCAAATCATCCTTATACACCGGAACGCCGGCGTGTGTGCCTGCAATGGAAGGATTCTGCAGCAAATCGAAGAACATCTTTTTCAGCTCATTCACGTCTTTCTTCATATCGAAGAATAACTTGTACAGTATTTCTCTTTCATTCGCAAATTCTGACTGGCTTACATTACCGTTGCCACCCGATAAAACCGGCAGGCGGGAATAATTATGTTCAGGTAAAAACGATTTTAATTCAGACGCAGTAACGTTTTTATTTTGGCTGAGTACAGAAATCTGCTCAGCAATATTTTTCAGTTCACGTACATTGCCCGGCCATGAATAATTGATGAGTGTATTTCTTGCATCATCGTCCAGTTGTACCGCAGGTGCTTTGTATTTATCGGAAAAATCTGCTACAAATTTTCTGAACAAAAGCGGAATGTCTTCTTTTCGGTCACGCAATGCGGGCACACGAATGGGCACAGTGTTGAGCCGGTAATATAAATCTTCCCTGAATTTGCCCACCTGTGTATATTCCAGCAGGTCTTTGTTGGTGGCTGCAATAACACGTACATCTGTTTTTTGTACTTTGGAAGAACCTACGCGGATATACTCACCGGCTTCGAGTACACGAAGCAGGCGGGCCTGTGTGCCCAGCGGCATTTCTCCAATTTCATCTAAAAAGATGGTGCCGCCATTTACCGTTTCAAAATAACCTTTGCGGTTATCCAGTGCACCGGTAAAACTGCCTTTTTCATGGCCAAACAATTCACTGTCTATCGTTCCTTCAGGAATGGCGCCGCAGTTTACCGCAATAAACGGATTGTGTTTGCGGGCAGATAATGCGTGTATGATCTGTGAAAAAACTTCCTTACCCACACCGCTTTCTCCGTTAATTAAAACTGAAAGATCAGTATTGGCAACCTGTACAGCGATACTCAACGCATGGTTCAGCGCTGGTGAATTACCAATGATCCCAAACCTGTTTTTTATTGATTGTAAGTCCATTACTCTGCTAATATTTTATTGATTTCTTCCTTCAGTAACGGAAGGTTTTTTCTAAAATCATCCAGATAATTTCCGGGCTCACCAGGTCATAATCATGGATAAGAATATGCCTTAACCCTATGATTTTTTGTTTGTCTGTAATGGGAGCTGATTTCTCCAGTTTATCAATCTTCCATAAAGCTTCTCCAATTATGGCCAATCTTCTTTCCACGGCATCATATACAGTAATTGCTGCTTTAAATGCAGCGAAAGAAGTAATTCCTGCTAAATGTTGTTCAATTCTTTCAATTGAAAATTCTATATCCTCGTAATAGGCTTTAATGTCCTTTGTCATATATTAAAACCTTTTGTTCATTAAGTGACTTTTTAAAATAGCTGTTTCTGACTGCTTCCTGAACTACCAGGTCAACTTTTCTGCCAGTGATTTTCTCGAGCATAAATAAAAAATCAAAATAGTCAAACGGATATAATGGTAACCCTTCCTTGTCTTTGGCATATTCCACTAAAAAGTCCAGGTCGCTCTGCGGTTTAAAATCTTCAGTTACTGCACTGCCAAAAAGATATAATGAGATTACGTTGTATCTTTCGCAGGCATCTTTGATCTGCCCCAGGTTGTTCTGTACTATGTTAGCAATCATACATCAACTTTTTGGCCAAATAAAGTACCTGCAGTACAACGGTCTGCTTTTACATGAATGTATTCCCCCTTCTGTTCGTTCGTTTTGGGGAAGATGATCACTTTATTCTGGTCATTACGGCCATACCATTCGTTGGTATTTTTTTTACTGGGGCCTTCCACCAAAATTTTAAATGTTTTGCCCACATCCCGCTGCATACTGGCTAATGAATGGCCACGGTGCAGGTCTATCATTTCCTGTAATCTTCTCTTCTTTACCTCTTCAGGTACATCATCTTTAAACCGGCGTGCGGCAAGGGTTCCGGGCCTTTCGCTGTAGAAATACATGTAAGCCAAATCGTACTGGCAGTATTCCATCAGGCTTAAAGATTCTTGATGGTCTTCTTCGGTTTCTGTGCAAAAACCCGAAATCATATCCGTACTTAAACCACAATCAGGCAAGATTTCTTTAATGCGGTTTACTTTAGCAATATACCATTCCCGGCTGTACGTTCTGTTCATCAATTGCAGTATCCGTGTGCTGCCGCTTTGTACCGGCAGGTGAATGTAGTTACAAATGTTTTCATATTTCGCCATCGTGTACAGTACATCGTCAGTAATATCTTTGGGATGTGAAGTGGAGAAACGCACCCGCAGCAATGGAGATATCTGTGCCACTTTTTCCATCAGCATGGCAAAGGTTACCACGTTACTTTGATCAGTTGCATCAAATGGGGTGAAGTAATAACTGTCTACATTTTGTCCCAACAACGTTACTTCGCGATAACCTTTTTCAAAAAGATCGCGGCATTCGTTTACAATACTTGCTGCATCACGGCTTCTTTCCCGGCCACGGGTGAAAGGCACTACACAAAAACTGCACATATTATTGCAGCCCCGCATAATGCTTACAAATGCGTTCACACCATTGCTGTTGAGGCGTATGGGTGCAATATCTGCATAGGTTTCATCGCGGCTGAGTAAAACGTTTACAGCTTTTTGTCCGCCTTCGGCTTCTTCAATCAGTGCAGGTAAAGTGCGGTAGGCATCAGGCCCAACTACGATGTCCACTAATTGTTCTTCTTCCAGTAATTGTGCTTTAAGGCGTTCGGCCATGCAGCCCATTACGCCAACCAGCATACCAGGGTTGGAACGTTTGTAAATTTTAATTTCGTTCAGCCTTTTCCTTATAGTTTGTTCAGCTTTGTCGCGGATGCTGCAGGTATTGATGAGTACCAGGTTGGCATCAACAACATTTTGTGTAGCACCAAAACCTCTTTCATTTAAAATAGAAGCCACCACTTCACTGTCTGCAAAGTTCATGGCGCAGCCATAACTTTCTATATAAAAATGTTTTTTATAGTGGTTCACCTCGTTGGCAAATGGTGCATAGGCTTCACCCTGCCTGGCTTCGTCGTGTTCTTTATGTGCCAATGTTTCCAGCATTTCACCTTTTTTAAGAGGGCAAAGATAGCTAAATCACTTTAATTGTGACAGTATGGCAGCAATGCAGGCTTGCTAAATCAGGAAAATTAATGAGAAAATTTCCGGGAGTATTGAAATCTGTTGAGGTGAAGAAGCTGGCGTATTTAGACAATGCTTATTTAATAATTGAATTTTACAGGTTTACTCCAAAGAAAATCTTTATGCGTGAATTTTTCGCTGTCGAAGAATACGGCAAATGGGGAGATGTGTTTTGCCAGCGCCTCGTCAATGCTCATGGTGGATGCATGTTTAATAACCCTTAACCCAACACTTACCAGGGCCGGACTTTTTACAGAGGCAGACGAAAAAATGTATTCATGCTTCATTACATAAGTTTCTTTTGGTGCCAGTTTGATTTGGCGGGGTTTGTTATCATCGCAAGTGGAAGTGTTGTATATAGCGGCAATAGAAGGTTCGAAACGCAGGCAGCTGTGCCATGAGCAGGACATTAGCCAGAAGGTAAACGTGGTATCAGCAGTATTGGTTATGGTGATGCTGATGTGTTTTACCGGTTTACCGGCTTCATCCGGCTGGCCTTCATCCAGGTTTTGCAATTCCACTTTTAAGGGATATTTAGCTGGCGGCTTTGTTGTAACAGTTTTTTTTTGAGCAACTGCTGCAACAGAAAAAAATAATACGCTGAAAAATAGTACTTGCTTAATGTTCATTGGAGGTTCAGGCTTTTGCCGGTAACTTTTGAGCCAGCCAGGTGTTTTTTACCGGCCTGATCCAATTGTCCAGCAATTCTTTTTTAGTTAAAACAGTATTGTTGAAATATAAGGTTTCTGCATTGATGAAATTATTCTCCACCGCATAGTTTAATTGTGACAGGGGCAGCATTTCCACTTTGTCCTTAATCAAAAAAGCGAGGTTCAGCCGGTTGAACATGTCCACGTTAAATTTCTTTTCTATGTCTTTAATCAAATGAACAGAGCTGTCAGTACTGCAACCGCTTACACCGCTTTGTGTTTCATCGGCCATTAAAACAATAAATCTTCCAAAAAATAAATTCGCATAGCCTTTCACCGGGTCGCCGTGGCTTTTCCAGTTATCAACAAAAGCTTTCAGCATATCTTCAATCTCAAATGCTTCGCTGATAAAAAATAAACGGTTGCTCTGATAAATCCACACACGGGAACTATCGTGAAAGTCTTCCGGAATATGTTCTTTTAAATCAAAACTCATGCTATAAAAATTCAAAACACTAATTAATATTTATAAAGATGCGGCTATCATTTCAGCAATGTCGAGCACCTGTACCGTATCTTCTTTCTCATTCGATTTTACGCCGTCTGTCATCATTGTATTGCAAAACGGGCAGGCTGATGCAATAACGCCGGCGCCTGTTTGCAGGGCTTCAGCAGTTCTGTCTAAATTAATGCGTACAGTTCCTTTTTCTTCTTCCTTAAACATTTGTGCACCACCTGCACCACAGCACAAACCATTGCTGCGGCAACGTTTCATTTCCACCAATTCAGCATCCAAGGCTTCCAGTACTTTGCGTGGTGCTTCATAAATATTATTGGCACGGCCCAGGTAACAACTGTCATGGTACGTGATCTTTTTACCTTTAAAAGTACCGCCACCATTCAGTTTTATTTTTCCTTCATCAATCAGTTGCTGAATGAAAGTAGTGTGATGAATGACTTCGTATGTTCCGCCCAGTTCAGGATATTCGTTCTTTAAAGTATTAAAGCAATGCGGGCAGGCGGTTACGATTTTCTTGATGCCATAACCATTCAAAATTTGAATATTTTGATAGGCCATCATCTGGAACATGAACTCATTGCCGCTGCGCCTTGCAGGGTCGCCGGTGCACATTTCTTCTTTACCTAGAATTGCATATTTGATACCCACTTTATCTAAAATGGTGGCAAAAGCTTTCGTGATTTTTTGTGCCCGCTGATCAAAACTTCCGGCACAACCCACCCAAAACAACACTTCAGGATGTTCACCATCAGCCATGAATTCTGCCATTGTTGGTATATGCATACTTTTCAATTTGGTACCGCAAATGTAATTAATAGTTTTACGATTGCCGTTTGCTGATTAGGGTTTATTTTTGGCGAATATATTGAAGCAGTTGAAAAAGATCATTCAGAAAATTACGAATTGGGAAGCCTGGCCATTTAAGTTGATTTATGCACCTATCACCCCTGTATGGCTTTGGTACACTATAAAATCCGGCGCCGTTTGGTTTTTTACACCCAGCAATCCCAAGCTCACTTTTGGTGGTATGGAAGGTGAGCCCAAAAAAGAAATGTATCAACTGCTGCCGAAAGCATTTTATCCCACCACATTTAACGTGTTACCGGGTGAAGCGTTTGATGAGATCCAAAAAAAAATACAACAAAATGGGATCCGGTATCCATTAATTGTAAAACCTGAAGTGGGCGGGCAGGGCATCCTGTTCAGAAAACTGGATACAGAACAGGAGTTGCAGCATTATCATTCCCTGATGCCTTTTGAATACATTATTCAGGCGCTGGTGGAATTTCCGATGGAAGTAAGTGTGTTTTATATCCGGCACCCCAAAGAACAAAAAGGAATGGTAACCGGTTTTTTGCATAAAATTCCCATGCAGGTAATTGGAGATGGTGTGCAAACACTGGAGCAATTGATTTTGCAGCATGCCAAAGGGCAGAAACGGGTGGAAGAATTATACCATAAGCATAAAAGCAAGTGGAGCACAGTAATACCATCTGGTGAAAAATATATGCTGAGTTATGCGGCTAACCATAACCGTGGAGCACATTTTGTTGACCTTAAAAATCATATTGATGATCAGTTGGTGCAGGTTTTTGACAAGATCAGTCTGGATATTGATGATTTTTTTTATGGCCGTTACGATATTATGTGCAACTGTGTGGACGACCTGAAAAGCGGTAAGAACTTTATGATATTGGAATACAATGGTTGTGGTGCAGAGCCTAATCATTTTTACGACACCGGTTATACGCTTATGGGCGCTTATAAAGAAATATTGAAACACTGGAAAGCCCTGTATGAAATTTGCCGGTATAACAGTAAGCGGGGAATAAAGCCATGGCCGTTAATGAGAGGGCATCGTTTTTTGCAAAACAGTAAAGTGTTAAAAAAGCAAATGTGGGAAGTGGACAGGAGGATTGGGTGAGGGGCGGGGGATGGTGAATTGGTTTACTGGCTAATTAGTTTATTGGTTAATTCGTGTAATTCGTTTTAATTAGTGAAACACTTTCTTCAAATTCATGTCTGTTACTGTATATGATTCGTTTGCTCAAAATATTTTCCTGGGGTTTGGTCATCAGTTTTTTGGGTTCGCTTCCATTGGGTACGCTTAATGTTGCGGCCATGCAGATTGGTATACAGGAAAGCATTATGCACGCCATGTATTTTTCATTCGGTTCATTATTGGTGGAAATGGTGTATGTAAGAATTTCTTTAGTGGGTATAGATTGGGTGCGTAAACAGGAAAAGCTGATGAAGCTGATGGAATGGATTACACTGGCCATTATTGTGGCACTGGCAACAGGCAGTTTTATTGCAGCCGCAAAAGGTAATGGTCAGGCGAAAAATGTATTGCTTGAAAATAACATGCACCGCTTTTTTCTGGGTGCCGTAATGTCTGCCATAAACCCGGTACAAATTCCTTTTTGGTTTGGGTGGAGCACCGTGTTGTTCACCAAAAAAATACTGGAACCTAAAAATGATCATTATAACAGTTATATAACAGGCATTGGTATTGGAACTTTATTGGGAAACGCAGTGTTTATTTTTGGTGGCAAATGGATGGTACAACGCATTGCCAACAGTCAGCAATATTTAAACTGGGTGATTGGGGGCATATTTGCTGTTACTGCTGTTATTCAACTGATCAAAATGCTGCTGCATAAAGATGCCATCTCCAAATTTGAACATAAGGAAACTGATCATCAACAATAAAAACAATTACTATGGCTTTAAAAGACGGATTGATTGCAGAACTGAAACATGAAGCTTCCATGACACGGAAAATACTGGAGCGTGTACCGCTGGATAAAAAAGACTGGAAGCCGCATGAAAAATCAATGACAGTGGGCAGGCTGGCCACACATATTGCAGAAAACACACAGTGGATAACCCGCATCCTTACGGCAGATGAATTTGATTTTGCTGCCAATAAATTTGCACCACATACTGCGGTTTCTTCTGAAGAGTTGCTGCATATTTTTGATACCAAACTGGCTGCTGCCATAACTGATCTTGAAAATGCCGCAGATGAGGAGTTTGATACAATATGGACGGTAAAAATGGGCGATACTGTTATGATGCAACTGCCAAAAAAAGTAGCCATCCGCAGTTGGTCACTAAATCATATTGTGCATCACCGCGGCCAGTTATCTGTATTTTTAAGATTGCTCGATGTGCCCGTGCCGGGCATGTACGGCCCTTCGGCAGATGAACGGTAAATAAAGATGTTGTTGATCGTTGGTATTAATCAACGATCAACAATTTACATCCATTGATAGTGGAGGAACGATGGGCTTCGCAATCATCACCAACATGATAAGTCATGCCTTTGGCAAACCTGAAAATGCGGCCATCTTCCAGGCGTGTTTCCATTTCACCTTCAATGCAATAAATAACGTGGCCTTTATGGCACCAGTGATCTGCTAAATAACCGGCAGAATATTCCACCATGCGCACCCTGATGTTTCCCATGTGAAATACCTGGGAAATACATTTTCCGGTAACGCCGGGTCGCTCCATCACCTCAATATCTTTCCAGTCAATAATGGTAAAAGGAAATTTGTCAATCTTCATTTGCAACAGGTTTAATCGTTTTATTTATTGGTATAAAATGCTATTCAAAACGGATTGGTATACCTTTGTGTTTTGTAAAAATAAAGCATGCAGCACCAGGTTCAGCAATTTCTTGAAAAAATTTCCAGCAGCTTCAGTGCACAGCAATTCATTAAATTAACGCTGGGTAATAAAAGGAATAAACAGTCAGACTTAAAAAATGTTTTTGTTAAACCTGTAATTATTAAACAGGCTCAGCAATTATCTTTTACCTATCGCCATCTTACCCAGGATATGGTGAAGAACTATACCGTAAAAGATGCATTGATATTACTGGAGAAAATGCTGCAGGCTGATTTCTGCAATGCGGATTTATTTACCGCTGCTAACGACTATTATTTATCCATTGACAAAAAGGAGCAGGCAAAACTGATCATCCGCCCGGCCAGCTTAACAATAAAAGAAGATGCGGGACAGCATGATAAAGTAAAAAACAGGATCGTTAACAGCACTACAGCGGTGTATTTGAAAGAACTTGGAATTACAACTGCAGAAGGCATAGTGAAGAAAGATATGCAGGATAAATTCAAACAGATCAACCGCTATGTGGAAATCATTGAAGGCATTATTAAAGAAGTGGATTTTGGAAATGAATTAACAGTTGCAGATATGGGCAGTGGCAAGGGGTATCTTACTTTTGCTTTATACGATTACCTTACCAATACATTACACAAACAGGCTGCGGTAACGGGTATTGAAATGCGCCCCGGCCTGGTTAACAAATGTAATGCCATTGCCACTGCGGCGCAGTACGATCATTTGGTTTTTAAAGAAGGCACCATTGCTGATGCATCCATAGAAAACATTGACATGCTCATCGCCCTGCATGCCTGCGATACGGCGACAGACGATGCCATTTTTAAAGGCATCACTGCCAATGCCAAAGTGATTGTTTGTGCGCCGTGCTGCCATAAACAAATACGCAAACAGACAGCGCCAGCAAATGCATTAAAAGCCATTACCAGGCATGGCATATTATTAGAACGGCAGGCCGAAACACTTACAGATGCCATCAGGGCATTATTACTGGAGTCGCAGGGCTATAAAACAAAAGTGTTTGAATTCATCAGTACCGAACATACGCCCAAGAATGTTTTAATTGTGGGCACAAAAGCCAATAAAAGTGATACTGCAAAAAAAGAAAGCCTGGATGCTGTGAAAGAATTAAAGCAACTGTTCGGTATACAATTTCACTACCTGGAAAGATTATTGCAACCACATTAATCAACCCGGTTAAGGCGACATCCCCGCAATTAAATGCATTCTGCAATTGCGGAACTAAAAAAATTAGTAATTTGCTTCCTGTTCCAAACGCATCACCGCATTCATGTATGCCATTGTTGATATAGAAACAACCGGAGGTTATGCAGCAGCAAGCCGCATCACCGAAATTGCCATCTTCATTCATGATGGCTCCCGGGTGGTTAAACATTTTGAATCACTGGTTAATCCCGAACAAAAAATTCCACGGTATATTACTGCATTAACCGGCATTGATGATACGATGGTGGAAGATGCGCCAACATTTGATGCAATAGCCGATGTGATTTTTGATCTGCTCAATGAACATATTTTTGTGGCCCACAGTGTAAACTTCGACTACAGTTTTGTAAAGCATCAACTGAAAAACAGCGGCTATAATCTAACAGCAAAAAAATTATGTACCGTTCGCCTGGGAAGAAAGATTTTTCCGGTTATGCCCTCTTACAGCCTGGGCAATTTGTGCCGCACATTGCACATTAATAATGAAAGCCGGCACCGTGCAGGCGGCGATGCAAAAGCTACAGTGGCATTGTTTGAACATTACCTGGCTAATAACGGGGAAGTACACATCAATGAGATGCTGAAAAAATCATCCAAAGATCAATGGCTGCCGCTGCATTTGGATAAAACTGAAATTGAAAAATTACCTTCTGTACCCGGAGTTTATTACTTCCACAACAATAAAAATAAAATTGTGTATGTAGGCAAAGCCATCAATATTAAAAAAAGGGTGAGCAGCCATTTTACTCATAACGACCCTGACCGCAAGCGGCAAAACTTTTTACGCAATATTCACAAGGTTACTTATCGTGCCTGTGCTACAGAACTGGAAGCATTGGTGCTGGAAAGTACAGAGATCAAAAGAATATGGCCTTTGTATAACCGCAGCCAGAAGCAACCCACGCAGAAATATGCACTGTATTTATTTGAAGATGCACGGGGATACCAACGACTGGCTATTGACAAAAAGAAAAAAAATGTGCAGTCGCTGTATGTATTTAATCTTTTGCATGAAGGTTTGGTGATGCTGAAAAAAATGGTGGAAGAGTTTGAACTGGATGCGAAACTTTGCTTTCTTGATAAAACACCGATTACTATTGCCGACTATGAATTTTTAGAACCTCCATCGATATATAACGGAAAAATAAGAAAAGCAGTGGAAGCGCTTGATGAAAAATTACCCAGCTTTGCAGTAATTGACGATGGTATTAAAGACGAAGAACAATTGTGTTTATTGATAGAACGGGGAAGTTTTTGGGGCATGGGCTATATTCCGCGGGAAGAATCATTATATTCACTGCTTGAATTAAAGCAAAAGCTGCAGCCTTATGCAGATAACGATTATATACGCAACAGCATTTATGCTTTTGCAGAAGCTAACCCGGAGAAGAAGATTTTGTTGTAGTTAATAATAGTCACTCTTCCAATTTTTTCTTTCACCGCACCATATTATTTTCGCACCCCCAATTAAAAACACGGGATCAAGTATGAACGAATTTATCCAACCCATAGCCCAGAAATTTAATTTTAAGATACAACAGGTAGAAGCAGTCTTATCATTGCTGGAAGAAGGCGCTACTATACCATTTATAGCCCGATACCGTAAAGACAAAACCGGTGCACTGGATGAAGTGCAGATACAGCATATACAGGAAGAAGCAAAATACCTGAAAGAATTTTCTGAGCGCAAAGCATTTATAGAAAAGGCGATTACAGAACAGGAAAAGATGACCGATGATATGCAGGCAAAACTGAATAAAGCCATAACGCTTGCGGAGCTGGAAGATATATACCTGCCCTTTAAACCCAAGCGCAAAACCAAAGCACAAACCGCACGGGAAAATGGATTGGAGCCATTGTCCAATACCATTATAGAACAAAAAGATATTGACTTGCTGGCAGAAGCTGCAAAATACTTCAACGAAAAAATAATTGATGCGGATATGGCTTTGCAGGGCGCACGGGATATCATTGCGGAAACAGTAAACGAAGATGCGGTGGTTAGGGCCAGAATGCGCAAACTGTTTGAAACATCTGCCATGCTGAAAAGTAAAGTAGTTGCTGATAAAGAAACAGAAGGCATCAAATATAAAGACTATTTCGATTTCAGCGAATTGATTGCAACCATTCCATCACACCGTATCCTTGCAGTGTTGCGTGGTTTCCTGGAAGGTTTTTTAAGAATTGAAATTACGCCTGAAGAAGAACCTGCACTGGAAATGGTAGAAGACCTGTACATCAAAGGGATGAGCAACTGCAGCGATCAAATACGCAAAGCGGTTAAAGATGCTTATAAACGATTACTGCAACCCAGCCTGGAAACTGAATTCCGCACCGCATTAAAAACAAAAGCTGATGAAGAAGCCATTAATGTTTTTGCTGAAAACCTGCGCCAGTTGTTATTAAGTTCACCATTAGGAAATAAAAGAATTCTGGCAATAGATCCCGGTTACAGAACGGGTTGCAAAGTGGTTTGCCTGGATGAAAAAGGCGACCTGAAAAAAACAGACCTTATCTTTCCGCATGAAAGTAACCGGGTAATGGCAGAAGAAATCAAAATCAAAAACCTGGTGCAGCAATATGATATAGAGGTGTTTGCCATTGGTGATGGTACTGCAGGAAGAGAGACAGAGCAATTCATTAAAAAACTCAATCTTGGTCTTCCGGTATTTTTAGTGAATGAAGATGGCGCTTCTATCTACTCCGCATCTGAAACGGCAAGAGAAGAGTTTCCTAATGAAGATATTACAGTACGCGGCGCCGTTAGTATTGGCCGCAGGCTGATGGATCCGCTGGCGGAACTGGTGAAGATTGATCCTAAAAGTATTGGTGTGGGGCAGTACCAGCATGATGTAAACCAATTCCGCCTGAAAGAAAAACTGGATGCCACGGTGATCAGTTGTGTGAATAATGTTGGGGTAAACCTGAATACGGCCAGCAAACATTTACTGAGTTATGTAAGCGGCATCGGGGGTACATTAGCAGATAATATTGTAAAATACAGAAACGAAATTGGGGCTTTCAAAAGCCGCCAGCAACTGTTGAAAGTGCCAAGGCTGGGGGCAAAGGCGTTTGAGCAATGCGCAGGATTTTTACGGATTAAAGATGGTGATGCGGTTTTGGATTCGAGTGCAGTGCATCCGGAAGCTTATCCTGTTGTAGAAAAAATTGCACAGGATTTAGGTGTTGCTGTTATGGCTATTATTGGTAAAGAAGACTTACTCAAAACGGTGGAAGCAAAAAAATATGCCACTGACCAAATCGGGGAACTCACTATAAGGGATATACTCAATGAATTAAAGAAACCAGGCCTCGACCCGAGAAGCGAAGCGCAGCAATTTGAGTTTGCCAATATTTACAACATTGATGATGTGAAAGTGGGAATGGAAGTACCCGGTGTGGTAACCAACATCACACGCTTTGGCGCATTTGTAGATATTGGTGTGAAACAGGACGGACTGGTGCATGTATCAGAAATATCGCACACGTACATTACAGACCCTAACGAAGCATTAAAACTGAACCAGAAAGTGAATGTAAAAGTGCTTGAAGTAGATACTGTGCGGAAGCGTATTGCTTTGTCCATTAAACAAACAATGGAAGCGCCGCAAAGAAACCAGGGAAATCGTCCATCGTTTAAAGGGAAAGTGCCGCAAAAGCAACAGCATCAAAAAAACATGTCGGATATGCCGCTGAACGATGCACTGGCGGCGTTAAAACAAAAGTTTGGAAAATAGACGATGCTAAATTTATAACGCAGCTTTCAGCATTTCAATAAAATGTTTCCGGTTGATCATTCGTGCACCAAGGCTTTCCAAATGTGCAGTATACACCTGGCAATCGATCAGTTGTAAACCTTTTTGCTGTAAGTGATGTACCAGTTGTATAAATGCAAATTTGCTGGCGTTGCTTTCATTGCTGAACATGCTTTCGCCAAAGAAAATATTTCCCATTAATACACCATATAAACCTCCGGCTAAAGTATTGCCGTGCCATGCTTCTGCGCTGATGGCAAAGCCCAGTTGGTGCAATGTGGTATAAGCTGCAATCACATCCTGTTGTATCCACGTGCCCAGTTGATCTTTACGTTTAATATTCCGGCAACTGGTTATTACTTCACCAAATGCTTCGTTCATCGTAAAACGAAACGGGCCATTTTTTATGATGCGCTGCATACTTTTACTCACTTTTAATTCAGCCGGAAATAAAACAAACCTCGGGTCGGGGCTCCACCAGCATACCGGTTCATCTTCGTTATACCAGGGAAATATGCCTTCGCGATAAGCCAGTAACAATCGTTCTGTGCTTAAATCGCCACCAATGGCTAATAATCCGTCAGCACCGGCTTTATCCACCGGTGGAAAGCTGATTTCTTTGCCAAGGATAATCATACTTAAAAATACTGTTTATTGTATTTTAAAATACATGTGCTATTTAATGTGGGCTGAATTTTTCAGCATAATAAAAAAAACTGGCACAAATGGTAATGTAAAAATTTGCTTTTCCGATAAATGGAAAATATTTACTACAGAGAATGACAGGAAAATGTACCGGCATCTCCAGTATATTTTGCTGGATTTGTAAGAACAACAGAATCACAAAAGGTTCTTTTTTGAAGAACCTTTTGTATGAATGAATTACGCTGGATAGATCAGGGATGTATTTCAGATATTGCGTACCTGTTGTACTGGAAATTCCAATTTAAACCGGGGATATACCAATTGTCAAAAGCAAACCAGCCATTATAATCTGTTGCATTGGTTCCATTCATCCAGTCTTCATGCCAGCCCCAGTTCATATGAAAATATAAATAGGTTTCGGAAATAATGCCTCCTTCGCAAATATAATAAGTCACTTCCTGTGCACCATCGCATACCCATTGATGCCCCCCGGCAGTCTGATCCTGACCCTGTAATATTACCGGCCAGTTGTGCTGGAATATATTGTCCTTTACTCTTCCGTAACCATTGTTATAGGAACTGGCTGAGTAGCTCCAGTAATTGGCAGATGAATAACCAAAACTATTTTTAATTGCCCCGGCAACTACATTTCCCTGTGCCCCTGATGAGTTGCACCCATAACTCATGCTTACACTAACGCCGGCATCGCTCATCAGTTGTTGTACTGAAGCATTGCCAAAAGTTGCCGGCATATTTGCCCAGTTATAAGTATTGGGGAACTGGTGATACCTGAATAACATTGACATTGATGTGGCCACACAACCTGTAAGTGGGCGAATACTGCAGTTATTACAGTTAAAGTTTTGATTTAATGCACACAGGTCGTTGTAAGTACAGCTTTGCCCCCATGTTACTGGTAACAAAGGGCCAACAGTATATACATACGGTGGCGGTATGGGGTTGCAGGGGTCTGGATCAATAGGGGGTACTTTATTAGAAATCAGCGAGTCCATTTTGTTTTCTTCCATGTACCTGTTCCATGCAAGGGAAGCCTCTTTTGAGTTATCGTATAATCCTGCTCTCGTTACCTCAACGTTTTCTACAGTTCTGTTCACCCAGTCTTTAAATCCATCTGGCATATTTTTAAAGCTAAATTCTCCATTGTTAATGTAACCCAGAACTGGTCGTAAATTGTAGTCTGCAGAAACAATAATGAACCCCTGGTTCTTATCAAAGTTGAATACATATAATGCTGGCTGATTGTTCTTGTCTATTATTATGGCATCGCTGATAATTACATTCCTGCCCAGGAGTGTGTTTTGCTTTGTCAGGGCATTATCCAGAACAGGGTTGGAATTTTGAAACTTGGCAGCATTGAATGAAGCAGCAATTTGTTTGGCAACACTAAGAGGTACTAATTTGGGTGGCGGGATTGAACCCATGTCGGTGCTTGTTGTTTTCTTACAGCTCCATAAACAAAATGAAGCCAAAATCACCCATAAAATTTTGGGGATAGTCAATCTTTTTTTCATGTTTTGGTGTTTTACGTAGTTAAGAAATCGAAATGCAGGTAGGCTAATATAAATTATTTTTATTTAGTAATTAAAAATAAAATAATTATATAAATAGATGACAGAAAAAAGTAAATAAATTTTGATTTTTAATTTATTTTTTATATTGTGTATATAAGATATAGATTGGCGCAAAGGGTTTCTACAGCACAGCCTTTTGAGTTGAGAGAGAATGAGCTATGAAAATTGATAAAAGGGTATGCAGGATGATTACAATACAATCGTTCTGAAAGTGAGATTGATCCTGGGTGCATGCACCTGTTTAGTGGGAGGTAAGCGATGCAGCCAGTGTGTTTGTGTAGTGCCTTTCATCACCAACAGGCTGCCGTGTTCGAGAATGCGGGCAACAGTTTCCTTAGATACTTTATGTTTAAAGGCAAATTTTCTTTCTGCCCCAAAACTAATGGAAGCAATAGCGCCATCTTTTTTCAAAGCCTTTTCGCCATCGCTGTGCCATGCCATACCTTCATCGCCGCTGTGGTATAAATTCAACAGGCAGGAATTATAGGTTTCCCCGGTTGTATGCTCAGCAGTTTGTTTTAATTCCTGCAGTGCAGGCGTCCACGGTAATGCTTTTTTAGTAACACTGGAATAAGTATAATCAAAGGGCTGATCGCCATACCAGGCCACTTTTCTTTTGGTGACGAGATGTTTGCCCAATATAATTGCCTCGTCATTGCGCCATTCAATGCCCTGCATTAATTCGTTATAATAGTGGTTGGATTGCTGCGGTGTCCAGATGGTGCCATAGTAATATACCGTGCCATCTTTGGGCAGCAGGTTGATCGTACTGTCATGATGGGAACTGAATAAATCCATACTCAATCAACACTGATTAGGATAGAAAGTGAAAACCATTACGGCTGCACCACAAAACTTTCCTGCATTTTCTTCAGCAGCTCTGTTTCAATCATGCGCTGTGCAATGGCGATCATATTTTTAAATGCCGTAGCGTGGGAAATGCCGTGGCCGATGATAACAGGTTTAGACACGCCGAGCACCGGTACTCCACCATATTGTTCAAAGTTAAAACGGTCGAAATGTTCATCATGGATGTTACGGCGTTTTACAATATCGTATACACTTTCTGCCATTTTCAAAATTACGTTGCCGGTAAAACCTTCGCATACATACACATCTGCCTTATCAATCAACAGGTCACGCCCTTCAACATTTCCAATAAAATTAATGCTGGAGTTTTCTTTCAGCAAGGGATAGGCAGCCTGTGCCAGCAGGTTTCCTTTGCCTTCTTCTTCGCCCAGGTTAACGAGACCCACACGCGGGTTGTCAAAATTGAGGATGTATTTGGCAAATAAAGACCCCAATATGGCAAACTGGTTCAGGTTTTCAGCTTTGCAGTCGGCGTTAATGCCCACATCGAGCAATAATGCCAATGTGCCATTCTCCCTGGGCATGTACGCACCAATAGTGGGCCGCAATACGCCTTCAATGGCTTTTATACTGAATAGTGAGCCCACCATCATGGCGCCTGTATTTCCGGCACTGATAAAAGCATCAATTTTGCCGGTTGCCAATAAATAAAAGCCTATGGCGATAGAAGAGTCTTTCTTTTCTTTTAATGCTTTGGTGGGGTGTTCGTTCATTTCAATCACCTGCGTGGTGTGAACGATAGTGTACCTGCCTACAGCTACAGGATGTGCTTCAAGATGGGATTTAATCTGCGCTTCATCGCCAATTAATGTAAGGTGCACAGCTTCATTACCCGAAGTAACATACGCTTCCACACCTTTTACTGCTTCAAGCGGGGCAAAATCGCCCCCCATCATATCAAGTCCAATATTCATTTCAATTGCTTTTATTTTTTTATTGCAGCCCTGCTTTAAAGTTAGGCAGCATTACCATAAATAAAAAATTCTAAACGCTAAAGTCTTAACGAATTTAGTGTTTAGAACCTGTCTGCCCTCAGGCAGGTGCAAATAATTGAAAAAAATTATCAGGCTTTCAGTGGCGCTTTTTCTGCCACCAACTTTCCTTTGTAGAATAATTTACCTTCGCTCACATGCGCACGGTGGCGTACATGCGTTTCGCCTGTAGTTTTATCCACGCTTAATGTAGTTGCCTCTGCTTTGTAGTGAGTCCTTCTTTTTGCACTGCGTTGCTGACTATGGCGCCTTTTGGGATTTGGCATGACTTATAATTTAATATTGATGATTAATTATTGATTATTTAATATTTTACTTTTCGCCTTTTTTCGTTTTCTTTTTGGTCCTGAATTGTTCCAGCCCTTTCCAGATGGGGTTGCTTTCGCTTTCCTGTTGGCGTGCTTCCATTAATTTCAATTTCTCCAGCACTTCTTTATTACATAATGGACCGCCAAACTGTTCGTCGCTGCAGGTTTTTTGAATAGGGAAACTCAGCAGCACAAATTCATAGATCCAGTTGGTTACATTAATATGGCTTTCCGTTCTTGAAATGTAAAACACGTCCGGATCTTCTTCCTGTTCATTCATTTCTTCCGGGTTTTCCACCAATTTCACCAGCATATTAAACTCATCCCAGATATCCATTGGCATCGGGTTACCGCAACGGTCGCAGGTAACTTTTGCCGCACCCCCAATTTCAAATTTCAGCAGCATGAAACCGCTTTTCTTATCCAGGCTTAGTTTAACAGTGGCGTGACAGTTGGTAAAATCTGTAACCCCTTTTTCAGCAAAGAACTTATCATCTACCTCGTAATTGAACTCGTGAATACCGGGCTTTAAACCCACAAAAGCTATCTCAAATCCCCGTTTATTCGCCATTACGGATAGTTTAAAGGACGGCAAAGGTAAGAAGAAATTTCTGATTTTTTGCCGCCATTTTCAGAATTATTGTGCACTGCCGGTTTAAGGTGGTTTTAGTACTTTTAAGGCTGATATGAAAGGTACTAAGAAATGGCTTTTTCCCGGCATTTTATTGCTTTTAGCCCTCATTACCAGGTGGTACGCTGCCAATACCAGCCGCGTGGAGACCAGTTATTCCAATGGCTGGTACAGAAGCATTGTTGCAGTGTTGAGGACCATTTTTGGCTGGCTCCCCTTCAGCATTGGCGATATTTTATACGGGCTTGCCGGTTTGTACCTGCTGATCAAATGCATTCAACTGGTGCGGATTGCAATACGGAGAAAGGCCACAAAGGATGGGTTCCTGAACGGGCTGCGCAAATCTGTGATCATATTGTTACTGATATACCTTTTTTTCAATGTATTATGGGGTATTAACTATAACCGCCAGGGCATTGCCCTTCAATTGGGTTTGGAGATGAAGCCTTATACTGTTCAAGACCTGGATACCATCAACAGTTTATTGCTGGTAAAAGTGAATGCGGCTAAACAAAGCCTGGCAAACAATCAAAGGCCATATCCCTCTTCGGCAGATTTATTTGAGCAGGTGCAGCAAGGCTATGCAGCGGTTGACAGTATCTATCCATTTCTGCAATATCATCACCGCAGCCTGAAACCTTCATTATGGGGGTGGCTGGGCAACTATGCAGGGTTTACCGGTTATTATAATCCTTTTACCGGCGAGGCACAGGTAAATACAATGGTACCTAAATTTCTGCAGCCTTATACTGCCTGCCACGAAGTGGCGCATCAACTGGGTTATGCCAAAGAAATGGAAGCGAACTTTGTTGGATATCTCGCAGCAAGCCATTCTGCCGATACCTTATTTCAATATTCTGTTTACTTAGATTTATTCCTGTACAGTAACCGTAATCTTGCCGCTTATGATACGGTAAGTGCCCACCATTACGCTAAGCAATTAATACCGGAAGTAAAAGCCGATTTACAAGTTTGGCGTCAATTTCTGCGCAGCCATAAAAACCCTGTTGAGCCGGTTATACGATGGATGTATGGAAAGTATTTAGAGAGTAACCAGCAACCACAGGGCGTTTTGAGTTATGATGAAGTCACCAGCTTTTTAATTGCGTATTACCGAAAGTTTGGGAAGATATGATGATTAATTGATAATGAACAATGGATAATTTCTTGTTCCTTGATTTTTGAAACTTGTCCCTTGATTCTTGATCCTTGATCCTTGTCCCTTAAAACTTATTCTTCCACATCATACTCTCCACAGGTTTATTAATCTGGCCGCTGTATTTGGCATTTTTCTTCTGGTTGTATTTGATGGCAATTTCACCATCTACAGGAAAATAAATCAGCTGGCCAATAGGCATGCCACGATATACCCGTACCGGTTGTTTAACAGATATTTCCAGCGTCCAGTTACCGCAAAACCCAACATCGCCTTTACCGGCAGTGGCATGTATGTCAATACCCAGGCGGCCGGTGGAGGATTTGCCTTCGAGAAAAGGCACATGCGCATGTGTTTCCGTATATTCCTGAGTAACGCCTAAATAAAATTCGTGCGGTTGTAATACATAGCCTTCTTCAGGTATTTCAAAATGTTCAATGGTGTTGTGTTTTTTTGCATCCAGTTCTTTATTCACATAACGGGCAAGGTCTTTTCCCAAATGCACATCGTAACTGTTGCTGCCGAGGCATTCCCTGTCGTAAGGCTGAATTATAATGGTGCCTTTGTTCATCTCCTGTAAAATGCGGGTATCGCTTAAGATCATTATCGAAATAATTGTTGAGCTGTTAAATACATTAATTGTTACTTTGTAAAAATAAATTCAATTATCAAATCACCAATAACAGAAGGGTTGTAATGCCGCTGGTTTATCAACAAAATATCAACGCTGTAACACAAATTGGTGTGTGGCATATTGCCGAGGAAGAACATTATTTTGCTTCGGTTCCCCTGCAAAAAGAAATTACCCACCCGCATAAACGGCTGCAGCATCTTGCCGGCCGGTTTTTACTAAAAGTGCTGTATCCTGATTTTCCCCTGGCAATGATCCGCATTGCCGCAACCCGCAAACCTTTTTTAGAAGATGATGCGTACCACTTTTCCATATCGCATTGCAGGGATTATGCTGCCGTGATAGTTAGCCGTGAATACCGTACCGGCGTGGATATTGAAATGGTGAATCATAAAATTAAAAACATCGTTCCTAAATATTTAAGCGCGGCTGAGCAACTTTTACTGCCCACTAACGGTATTGCAGAAACGGCAACGCTGTTTTGGAGTGTGAAAGAAACGGTGTACAAATGGCAGGGTACAGGCGGCACCGATTTTATCCGGGATATTCCTATTCATACTGTTGCTGGCAATGAGCAACAGGGTGTGGTGCATTGTACATTCCGCAATACTATTCCGTTGAAGGTGCAGTATATTTTTTTCAACGGCAATTATCTTACCTGGGTGTTGAGCGATCATTAAGCATTAGCAGCAGGATCCTGGTTAAAAATATTTTTCAGGCTTTCATACAATTCCGGGTAAGTACTTTTCAGTACGACTGGTTTTTCAAAAAAGATCTCCGCACTTTCTGCCCAAAATTCCTGGAAGTTTTTTAAAGCGTAATCAGAATACAAATCATTTCCGGGTAACGATTCCTGGTTAAATACTTTATTGCCATAGTTATTAAATGCATCAAAAGTATCCCTGAAGTTGGCGTCCACATTTTCTTCTGTGATGAAGTTTTGATAGTATAATGCATGCGCCAGTTCGTGCAGGCCAACATTTTGCCCATCATCACCAATGCTGTAGCCTTCTAAAAAATGTTTCCACGATAAATTGATGGCATGCCCGGATACATTGCCTTCAAGAAAATTATATCCTTCCTGCGCCCTGATAAACTCCTGCGGAAATACATGAATGAAACGGAAATTGGGCAGCAAAAACTTTTCCAGCCCAAAAGTGAGTTGTACTGCTGCTGCGCTGATGAGTATCGGCATTTCTTTATAGCCGGCCTTGTCGTGTATTTTAAAAATTTTACTTGCCATAAACTGCTGCAGCCTGCTGGTAAAGCGGGTTTTATCTGCATTGCTGAGTTTGTTGTAATACGGAAACCGTTTGTGTAAAACGGCAACAATTTCCAAATCAGTGAATGTAAGTTCATCGCCATAATAGGTAAGCTGGCCGGGAGCTGCTGTAGTTTCAGCTGCAGCAGCATCACTTCCGGTATCGCTGTCGATACCACCAGTATCGCTGATCCTCCACCGGACTCTCAGTAACATGTACACGATAAAGCCAAAAAAAATCAAGAGAAATGGGATGGCTGATATAAATTTTTCCCTGGGTGTGGGTTCAATATATTTATTGCTGACGATGACGGTATTATTGCTTGAAATGGCTTCCTGCACATCTTTAGGAAGGCCGCTGACGTCTAAATACATGTCAGTATCCTGGCCCCCAGGATGTATGGAAAGCAGTGTATCTTTTGCACTGGTAATGATATGGTACGTTGTATCAAAGGGCATGTATAACTTTATACTGCTTCATCCTCCGAAAAATCGCCTTCCAGCAATGGAATATCGTTTACGGATGCACCGGCAATGCCTTTAATGCTGCCATAAAGACCACTCGTGCTCAGCAGTACTTTTTCCAGTTGCTTTTCCCGTTCTTTCCACAGTTTTTCCATCTGTATCCGCTCTTTCATAATGGATTGTTTCATCGCCATAAAACCTTCCACGATGGCTTCCATTTGTCCGCGGAATTCGTTACCGGTAAGGTATTCGTACAGCATCTGCATCTTATCGCCTTTATTTTCCTGGCTGCGCTGTGCTTCATGAATCTTTATAATACCATTACGCAGCAAATAAGCAACGCTGGCCACCTCACTGAAATTGCATATCCAGATGCCATCTTTTTCTCCAAATTTTTCCATATCCCTCGGAAATACCTGCGATACCAGTATGGCCACATCACTGTTGCTGCTGCGCATGTCGTTCTTCAGTTTATCAATCCAGTTGTTGCTCCAGGCTTTGGTACGTTTGCTTTCATAAATGATCTTACCGCAAACCACACCGCTGTTATTACGCACCATTTGAATACAGTCTGCACCCTCCACGCCTTTGCCCACTTCTTCAATTACATCAAAAGGAAAATGTTCTTTCAATATATCTTCCAGCAATAGTTCCTGTGCTTCGCCCTGCAACTGCATGCTGCCCTGTTCGCTTTTACGCTTCAGTTCCTCAATGGTCTTTTTCAGGCTTTCCATCGCCGTATCTTTTTCCTTCATCTTCATATCAAACATTTCCTGTTCCCGTTTAATGGTGGCATCTTCAATTTCCTTGCGGCGGGCTAATAAACGGCGTTCCAGTTCCAGTTCAAAATTTTTCTGCTTTTCTTCCAGTGCGTTTTTATCACGTAATAAGTCGAGTTCTTTCTTCTGAAGGTCCTGCAGTTGTTGTGTTTTTAAACGGGTTTCTTCTTCCAGCGATTTTAGTTTTGCGGCAGATTGCTCTGTTGCTTTCTGCTGCGCTTCAGCAACCAGCTTTGCAGATTGTTGTGTGAATTCATCTTCTTTCTTTTTCAGCCAGTCCTGCATTTTACTGCGCAGTTCTTTTTCCACTTCCCCACGCAGGCTTTCATTTAATTCAAACTGGTGCCCGCAATTGGGGCAGGTGATCTCTGCAGCCATGTCAACAATTTTTTTACAAGATAAGAAGATGTTGGGAATATGACCGGACAGGCATCCGGCAATGTTTATACACGATTTGGAGTATTCCTTTACAAAATGCTGTACCTTCAAATCATGGCATCATTACAGAATAACTAAAGTTATACCTTATGGAAGAAAATGAATCATTGCTGGGTGATATTGAAAAAGAAGAAACGGAAGTTACCTCCGGGCAACGTTATATCATCAACCTGGTGGATGGGATAATAGAAGGTATTATACTCGTGTCTGTATATTTTTTGCTGGGGCGGGAGGGCAGGCAAAGTTTCTACCAGTATGCATTTATTTTCCGTTATCTCGTCATCCTGCTTATTGTGATGGGCTACCGGCTTGTATGCATTATGATAACCGGAAAGACAATCGGTATGCTGCTGTTCAAAGCAAAATTCCTGGATAAACAACTACAGCCGCTTACATCGCCAGGCAAAGTGCAGGCCGCATTCAATTTCCTGGTACGGAAAATAAAATTGTATAAAGATCAATAAAGTAAAAGCCTGCATTTATTAAAAACGTATTGCCATGAATAAACAACTGCTGATAAAATCTATTACCACTATATTGTTTGCTGCAGGCTGTTATGCTGCTGATGCACAAGATACCTTGCAAACCAGGAAAATTATTGAGCAACTGGAAGTGGAATGGCATCATGCTTACATTAAGCACGACAGTACTATATTACAAAGAATACTTGCGCCGGAATTTATTAATCTTGGCCGCACCGGTGGCAGGTTGAATAAAGCACAAACATTGCAGAACTTCCGTAAAGACAGTGCTACTTATGAATACTGCGAACCGTACGATTTTGAATTCAGGTTTTTTAACAATACGGTAATTGTTTTATGTAAATCCAAAGAGAAAGGCGTGGACCAGGGAAAGCCTTTCTCCAATATTTATTTTTCATACGATGTATTTGTGAAAAGAAAAAAGCAATGGCAGTGCGTGCAGGCAGGAGTGAGTTTATTGGGGCATTGATTTGTACATAAACAACCTTCAAATTGCTATTAATCATTTATTTGTAAGGATATTCGTCATTTTAGCGACAAGCTATAAATTAAGTAATTTTACAATTTAGTATCTATAAATTTATTTTATGCGGCTAAATCACGCAAATATCCAAATTGAACCAAATGAACCTTTTAAGTATTGCAAACTGGGTAGAGCTAAATATGCAGAAATACTAACAAAAATAATTTATGGTTATTCTGATGGTTTTGTTCTTTCATTGAATAGTGAATGGGGAACTGGAAAAACTACTTTTATTCAAATGTGGAGGCAATATCTAAAAAATCAAGAAAATACGGTTTTATACTTTAATGCGTGGGAAACAGATTTTGAAACAAATCCATTAGCCGCAATTTTGGCTGAGTTTAAAGCAATTTTAAATGTAAAAGATAACACTAAGTTTAAATCTTTAGCTAAGAAAGCGGCACTAGTTTCTAAGTCTGTTATACCTTCTCTAATTAAATCTGTATTTGAAAAATATGTAGACACAGCAACAATTACAGAGTCAATAAAAAATATTTCAGATTCTGCTTTTGAGATTTTTCAAGAAGAAATCAATGAATATGCATCGAGGAAGAAGGGAATATCTGAATTTCGAGAAGACCTAGGATTATTTATTCAAGAGAATTATGAAAATAAACCTGTTATTTTTATAATTGATGAACTAGATAGATGTCGACCATCTTATGCTGTAGAAGTTCTTGAAACGATTAAACATTTTTTTGACGTTAAAGGAATAGTTTTTGTGTTGTCAATTGACAAAATTCAATTTGCAAACTCAATAAAAGGCTATTATGGAAGTGATTGTATAAATGGTATTGAATACCTGAGAAGATTTATTGACTTGGAATTTAACTTGCCAACACCCAAAGGGATTGATTTTAGCAATTACCTTTATAGTTACTATAAATTTGATGATTTTTTCTCAAATCGGATTAGAACTAGCATAGAAGTTTTGAGACGAGATGGTAGAGAATTCATTGAATTTACAGCAATTGTTTTTAATAAAGCACATTTAAATCTTCGTCAACAGGAAAAATTATTTATACATTCAAGAATCGGTTTAAAGCAGTTTAGTGAACAAGAGTATGTTTTCCCACAACTTTATTATTTGCTAATTTATCTAAAAGAATACAAGCCTGATATCTATAGAAATATTAAAAATAGAAAATATTCTCTCCAAGATTTAGTCGATGCTATCGAAGACGTACTTCTCGAATTTGTTGATTCAAATATCAAGATATTACTCATTGAAATCGAATCTTTGATCTTACTATTTTACTCAACTTATTATCGAGAAGAGAATATTAATGCAGAATTGGTGGAAAAGGATCATGAGATGAAATCAAAATTAACAGTTAAAACAAAATTTGAATCAGCGCAAATTCTAAATTATTTCGAACATTTTCGAAGGATTAATAATATCTCGATTGATCTTTTTTTAAAACGAATTGATCTTACTGAAATGGTCATCTCATAAATTGAAAGTACTATTAGAGTTTGTTAGTCGGATTATTAAAAAATAGCAATATTCCCAAAACAGTTAAAAGGAAGAGTAATAAATGACAAAACCACTTGAAAAAGTGGTTTTGTGCCCGAGACTGGATTCGAACCAGCACGCCGTTTCCAGCGCCACCACCTCAAGGTGGTGCGTCTACCAATTTCGCCACCCGGGCATTTTGGGACAGCAAATGTAGTTGATTAATAGCTTTTGCCCCAAAACGGGCAAGCTTTTTTTGAGAGAAATTCTTCAATATGTTTTGACCGGGAAACTCAACTTCGGATAATTAAAAGCTGTCTGGCTGAGTTTATCGAAACCGGGTTTATGCTGATGCAACCGTCTTCGATCCACAGGATAAACAAACTCAAACTGACAGTAAAATGATTTGAAGTTTGCAATCATTCGAATTGAAGCCATTAAGAACTGAAGTTAGAACACTGTGATACTGCAATACCCGCCTTAATAAAAAACATTAAATAAGAAATAGCCTTTTATTTTTTCAGCACAATCCTGAACGTAGTGCCCTTACCCGGCTCTGAATGTTTTACAAACAATTCTCCTTTGTGGTATTGTTCAATAATACGTTTGGATAAGCTTAATCCCAAACCCCAGCCGCGTTTTTTGGTAGTGAAACCCGGTTTAAAAACATTCGCCACATTTTGTTTGCTGATGCCTTTGCCGGTATCCGTAACATCAATAATAATGTTGGCCGTTTCGTTTTTAATATTGATGCTGATGCTGCCTTTACCTTCCATCGCATCGAGGGCGTTCTTCAGCAGGTTCTCAATCACCCAGTCAAACAAAGGGCCGTTCACCATGCCAATAATTTCATCCTGGTTGTTGGTATGCACGTCAAACTGCACTTTCTCGGGCGCCCTGCGTTTAATGTACGCCACCATATTATTCACCAGCGCCACAATATTATTTTCTTCCAGTTGCGGTGTGCTGCCGATCTTACCAAAACGATCACTCACTAATTTCAGCCGGTCAACATCCTTAGCCATTTCAACAGCCATTTTTGCGTTGTGCGGATCGTCTTTCATCATTTCCACCCAACCCTGTAAAGAGGAGAGCGGTGTGCCCAACTGGTGCGCTGTTTCTTTAGCCATGCCTGCCCAAACCTGGTTTTGGGTAGATTTATTGCGTGTGGAAATAGTGATGAGCGTGATGATGATGAACAGTGCCACAATAAATAACTGGATGATGGGATAATACCGAACCTCCTGCAGCAATTGTGAGTCGCCGTAATAATACTTGTTGACATACAGCGGTGTTTTACTCAGTTCAACAATAATGGGTTCATGTTCGTTTTTAAAAACCTCCACCTGGCTGCGCAGGTAATTGGTATCTGCCTTTACTTTATTGGAATCCAGGTTGGCATAATCATTTAATCCAAGCGGGTTATCATGTTCATCGGTGGCAATGATGGGGATCTCGTTATTTTCAGCAGTAATGATATTGGTGAGTTCAATGGCCGATTGTTCCTGTGCGGTGCTCCGTGTTTTTAACGCCTGCACCCAGATGTTTACCTTTTTACGTTCATCTGCCGCAATTTTTTTTGCCAGGTAATTGGAATAAAAAATGGTGCCCGTTACAATTGCAATGGCCACCAAAGCAAGCGCAGAACGCCAGTTAAAAAATTGCCTGATCATGTGCTGTAAAACTAAATTTAAAATCTGAAAACTAAAATCTTTTATGTTTGCATCCTAATGAGTACATCACCATCAGTGGCCGTTGTAATTTTAAACTGGAATGGAAGGAAATTTTTAGAACAGTTTCTTCCATCGGTAATGGCATCGCTGTACGATAATAAGCGCATCATTGTGGCAGATAATGGATCAACTGATGATTCGGTTTCATTTGTTCGAACACATTACCCGCAGGTGGAGTTACTGCTGAACAATACCAACGAAGGCTTTGCCAAAGGGTATAACACCGCCTTAAAACAGGTGCAGAGCGATTATTATGTTTTACTGAACAGCGATGTGGAAGTAACACCCAACTGGATTGGGCCGGTAATTACAGTAATGGAAAACGATGCCGCTATCGCAGCCTGCCAACCCAAGGTGCTGGCATGGAACAAAAAAAATGAATTTGAATATGCCGGTGCCAGCGGTGGCTGGATAGACCGTTACGGCTACCCGTTTATGCGGGGGCGTGTGTTTGATGTTTGTGAAGAAGATAAAGGGCAATACGATACACCACAATATTGTTTTTGGGCCAGTGGTGCAGCTTTGTTTGTAAAGGCTGCCGCATATCATGCTGTTGGCGGACTGGATGAATACTTTTTTGCCCACCAGGAAGAAATTGATTTGTGCTGGCGTATGCAACTGGCCGGTTACCAGGTAATGGTGCAGCCACAATCGGTCGTGTATCATGTGGGTGGGGGAACACTGCAAAAAACCAATCCCCGCAAAACATTACTGAACTTCAGGAATAACCTCATCATGTTGTTTAAAAATTACCGTGCAGGAGAACGGTTACTGAAACTGCCGGTACGTATTGCACTGGATGCAGTTGCGGCCTGGCGGGGATTGCTCGGCGGCGATGTAAAATATTTTATGGCGATAGGGAAAGCGCATATTCAATTCATGGAATGGATATTGGTGCATCAGAAAGAATCGGTATTTCCGGCACAGCAAAAAAGGGCGCCATTACAGGGGTATTATCATGGATCAATCATCTGGCAATATTTTGTAAAAAAGAAAAGCCGCTTTTCAGAAATTGTTGATAACAAATAAGTTTTTTCAGCAGTTACTCCTTATTTTTGCAGGGCAAATAAAAAATATGGAACAGGAAATTATAGAAACTTCACATAAAGATTTTACACATAACTGGGTATCATCTTCACGTTTCATCTGGTTTTGCCAGGTTTTTTTAGCACTTGCATTTGTAATTGGAATGTGCTACAATTTGTATACTCACCGTTACAAAGGACATCCTGAAGTGAATGTACCGGAAAATACCCTGTACAATCCAAAATACAAGTAAAATTATTTTGTTGTAGTGATTACAACCCTTATTTTTGCCGTCCGAAAAAACGGTACAGTACTTTGAAGCTCCAGCTTCAAAGGAAAAAATTAAGTTCTTTAACACTGGAAGCTGTAGCTTCCAGGTACAAGCGGAAGTAGCTCATTTGGTAGAGCACGACCTTGCCAAGGTCGGGGTGGCCGGTTCGAGCCCGGTCTTCCGCTCCAAAATCATCCCGGACTTCCGGGATTTTTTTTCACTTGCTGGAAACAGCGGTGAATAAAGACTGTGTCACTCGGGTGGTGGAACTGGTAGACACGCAGGACTTAAAATCCTGTTTGCAGCAATGCAAGTGTGGGTTCAACTCCCATCCCGAGTACTGAATAAAAGCCCTGGTTTTACCGGGGCTTTTTTATTCGACTATAGCAAACAAGGGTACTTGCATTTTAACTGAGTACAGCATGAAGTATACAAATTCGATAAATTATCTTCTTGTATTTTTTGTTGCTGTAGTGAGTTCGTACAAAAATAAATCTACCCCCGATTTTTACCGTGGTGCAAAACAATCAGACGTGTACCGTATCCCTTTAATTGAACCTATTGAAATCATTTCTGCTGACAAGTTTAATTGGTCAATGAAATTAACTTACTATAACATTGGGTTAGTAGATAATGCCGGCGGTATAAAAAAAATCAGGAATCAGCCATGGAGTTATCGTTCTTAATGCCTCATTAACTTACATACTTAATATAATGAGTCAGGCATGGTTTATTGTTTGAATGCCTTTACAGTTTAAACCGCTGCCTCAAATAATTCTCACATATCCATCAAATACACCTACCTTTAAGCCCCACGCAGGCAACTGCCTTTGCTGTACCTGGACCGGTTGAGATTCATTTCTTCTCAACTTCAGTTACCGCTTTTACAGCCGCCATTTTGTAATGCACTTGCAGTACATGAAAATGGATAACAGTAACATGGGTATTCAGTTACAACGCAACACATCATTTGCGTAAACGTGTTCGGGGATTTTATATCATTCATCTAACCAAAATAACTATGGCAGAATCGTTTTCAAAAAAGGAAAAACCAAAAAAGAAAATTCAACAAAGACAGGAGAAAGCAGAAAAAATGAGGGAACGAAAAGCCACTATGCAAAAGGGCAGGCCCATTGAAGAAATGATGGCTTACCTGGATGAAAATGGCAACCTGAGTAATACACCACCGGGCACCAGGCCGGCAAAACCAGCCTATGAAAACAGAAGCTACAACATCAAGGATACTGCAGCTTTATTGTTCACCGGAGTAGTCAGTTTTTTTAATACGGCAAAAGGGTATGGCTTTATCAACGACAGCCAAAATGGAAAGCGGGTATTTGTACACAGCAATAACCTTCTGCAACCTGTGCAGGAAGGAGATGAAGTGATGTATCACACCAGAAAAACAGATAAAGGCTGGGAAGCAGTACAGGTACGTAAAAAGCAATAAATTACCATCTCCATAAATACCATTGCCATGTAAACATAACAGGTGTTGTGCATGTTAACAGTATAAAAACAAATAAAGGCCGTGTCAATGCCTGTTGACCGGCCTTCAAATAGCTATCGCAGGCAAACAATATTGCCGTACTAATTTTTACTTAATACAAACAGGATTGTCTGCCTTTGAAAAAGTATACCTATTGAAATTAATACCTTCTGTTGCCATAACCACCGCCACCAAAGGAGCGTTTGTTACCGCCGCTGCTGAAGCCATTGCTTCTTTCTGCTTTTTCGCGGGCAATGGAAACTGAAACAGCCCTGCCTTCAATCTCTTTACCATTCAGTTTTTTGATGGCATCGTTGCCATCATCTTCTGAAGGCATTTCAACAAACCCAAAACCGCGTGAACGGCCACTTTCCCGGTCGGTAACCACTTTGGCAGATTCTACTGTTCCAAAGGGTGTAAATAAATCATTCAGCTCTGTATCACCTGTGTTAAAGCTTAAATTAGAAACATAAATTTTCATACTCTTTTTTTTATAAAATGTAATAATAAAATACCAGTGATAAGAGTGAATGAAGCGGACTATAGAGGAGTAAAGTGTTACGTTGGAGTAAAAGTTGTACTGTCTGAGAAAGCTTAAAATACTATGATCACCCGGCAAAGGTATGCTTTATTGATAAGAGCGGTCTTTTTATTTTATGCAACGCGGTATTTGCAACCAATTGCTGAATAGGCCGGCTTGTAAAGCGCTCATCTTTACGGTGATGCACATTCTTTTTTAACGGTAATATATTTTATTCCGAACTTTACGGTTCAATAGAAAAACCATGAATCCCATCAAAGTCATCATCACAGGCGCTACCGGTATGGTAGGCGAAGGTGTACTGTTTGAGTGCCTGCAAAACCCCAATGTGCAGGAAGTGCTGATTGTTTCCAGAAAGCATTATGATATGCAGCACCATAAACTGAAAGAACTGCTGGTGCCCTTGTTGGTAGCCACTCTTCGTCCAGCCAAAGCCGTTGTTGTGTATCGAAGGGCAGATAAAGTGCGATGCTGTACCAACAACATTGTGCTATACAAAGGTTGTAACAAATTAAAAATAGTAAAACCATCGGTTTAAAAGCTGGTGGCTTTTTGCATATTTAATAATAAAAAGTTCTTTGATTTTTATCCATTCGGAATGGTACTGCCTGGCAGGAAGTATAGTGCTGGAAGTGGCTATAAGTATGGGTTTAATGGACAGGAGAAAGAAAAAGAAATTAATGACAATATCATCACTGCAGAATTTTGGGAATACGAAACAAGAATAGCAAGAAGATGGAATATTGATCCCGTAATAAAAACTTATGAAAGTCCATGTTCAACTTTTGAAAATTGCCCGTTATACATAATGGATCATAATGGAGCTGATTCAACCTTGGCGAGTGGGAGCAACTCATGGCAATGGAAAATTGAAAAATTGGATACTTATAAAAGTATAGTTAAAAGAACAGGAATAAAACTTAAAGACCTTATGAAATGGAACAATATCAAATCAACTAAAGTGCCATTAGTTGTTGGCAATTCGCTAAATTTATCTGATCCAAGTATTTGTCCCATGTCAGATGCGGTACCGCCTATTAATATTAATAACGTTGGTACTGTGTCAGTTATTAGATATCAGAATAACGAAATCTATCTTACTTTATGCCCGAATGATGAAAAGGAGAAAGATAGTTATAAATGGTTTCAAACCTATGAAACAAATGATCCGGTTCAAAGACCTCCAACAATGAAGTATCCAAATGGAGGAGATCCCAACAGGGCATTAGTAAGCCCTCCCTACGAGGGAAATGACATTGATGGCGGTATGAGAGCTGCCGCTATGGCTAATAAGTTGAAACTCGTATTTTCAGAAAAAGCTTCTGATCCAAATAAAGTTTCGACATTGGATCAACCACAACGACCCCCAACCTCTACTGGTACCATTTGGTGGAACGGCACTTTAAGTATTGTAAAAAAAGTCAATAAAAATTATGTCGTAGTAGCGACTTTCACTTATGGATTTACTGTACATCCAAACGGAGATCAATATACACATGCTTTGGAATTTAATCCAGTAAGAGATAAAAATTCTGCGGCTGCAAAATCCCATCAAGAAAAACTAGACAATTTTTCACTAACTCATTAATCATATGAAAATAAAATTTATCGTCTTAATAGTATCAATTATACTTTCAAAATTTTCGAATTGTCAAACCACTGGAATATTAATAACCTTTAATTTGGAGGGGAAAGCGTTCTCCTCTGTAATAATTGCGACGGATGCAACCGACTCAATAATGATAGATGAACTGTTGCAGATGAAATATCGAAAGTTTGGCATCGTTCTATATAATTACGCTGAAACAAAAGCGAATGATTATTCTCCTATACTAAACTATTTTCTAAAGTCCGACTCTACGATATTGAGTAGCCAAGAAAATATAGAAGGTGAGAATGTTGCTACAATTTCCATTTTGAGACAGGCAAAAGAACAAAATCAATATATTCACTTCAAGACAGTAGCAAGTACCCTTTCTTATTTTCAGAATTTCAAAGAAAAGCTGCAAGAGTTTTCGAATAATAAAGACTTATTACGTATTATTAATGATAGAATTGAGGTGATAAATGCGCTAAAAAAACATAATTAATTCCCGTACCTTACGACGAAAAAATTATACTTTTTATTGGAACGAATTTATGGGGAGCTTACACAAGATATAAAATACCCTCAAGATTCAATTTATAAGTATCATATTCGACAAGCAACAGAAAATAAGCTTTTTCTGTACAAGAAAAGTTTTGATTCTTCAATTTTTAGAAAAATATTTTTTGACACCATAGGACACGTGATAAAACAGGAAGAAGATTTTAATGCAAATAATGTGCCCAGGAGTGTCTTAACATATGAATATGATATGATAGATAACGATACAGGATACACAGAAATCATTAAATCTAAAAAAAAGGTCGCAAATAATGCAATAGAGTTTACTGATATTAAATTTAATCCTATTAAAGTGAGTTTTAATTTTGAGTCGAATAGTCGTAACATTTCATCAATTGAAAAAATAGACAATGTTGGAAATACAGAAACAATCAAATATACGTATAATAGTTATGGACAAATAGAAAAAAAAGAGGTATTTAGGAATAAAGTATTGAAGGAAATTATAACCGTGAACTATTCATTTTATTGAGAAACGGATGCATACAAAAAGGTGTATGCTTAATTTATCTTTACCTTTATGAATGACCTCATACTAAAATTAAATTTTCCTAAATGTAATTGATGGAGATTGTTTAATACTATTACATGAAATAGTCAAGACTTTATCTGACAGTTGGGATTAACTTTAAGTAGCGAAACTTAATTAACTAACTCCAAAAAGTCAGATTATGAAATCAGAGACTAAATTAATCAAGACCAAATTAGGATTGCTCAATTTAGCAGAGTATTTGCAATGAGTTCAAAGCCTGTAGATTAATGTGTAGGCCTGGATAGTTCTTACAAGATAAAAAAGTTGTTCGCCTTTGTTGGTAGTCACTCTACGCCCCGCAAACGCCGTTGTTCGGTATCGAAGGGATGGATATGAGCGATGGCGTACCAACAACTACGACCTGAACAAAAAGTCCACCGATTCAAACATCATTGATCAGCAGTAAACAAATTTAAAGTACGGTAATCACATTATTCATTTGCATGTGTTAAAGTGTAGGAATTCATTTTTATCCCGACCTTTGCTATTCAAATTCCCAATCATGAATCCCATCAAAGTCATCATCACAGGTGCTACCGGTATGGTAGGCGAAGGTGTACTGTTCGAGTGCCTGCAAAACCCCAATGTGCAGGAAGTGCTGATTGTTTCCAGAAAGCATTATGATATGCAACACCACAAACTGAAAGAATTGCTGGTGCCGGATTTTTTTTCGTTAGATCAATATGCAGCAAGTATCATCGGGTACCAGGCCTGCTTTTTTTGTGCAGGCATCAGCTCTGTGGGTATGAAGGAAGATAAATACCGGTACATTACGTATGATACCACGATGGCATTTGCACAATCGTTATTGAAAGTAAATCCCAATATGGTTTTCACTTATGTATCTGGCAGTCATACCGACAGTAGTGAACAGGGCCGCATTATGTGGGCAAGGGTAAAAGGCAAAACAGAAAATGATTTGGCTAAACTGCCCTTTAAAGCGGAATATAATTTCAGGCCGGGTGGTATGCTGCCTTTTGAAGGACAAAAAAACTGGAAGCCGGCATATAAAATCATAGTGCAAATCATAAAAGTATTTGCGCCATCAAAAGTAATCACCATGCATGAGCTGGGGCTTGCCATGATCAATGCCGCAACAGCCGGTTATAGTAAAAACATTTTGGAGATTGCAGATATTAAGGCGTTGGCAGGGGGGTGATGGTGAAAGGTCAATGGTGAACTGAGCTGTGTGTGGGGAAGTTGAATATTGAGCGTTGAACATTGATTATTGAGCATTAATCATTTAATGCCAGTTAAACTGCCATCTGTACTGATAACAATCATCTCTTTTCTTCCTGCTTTTTGCGGCATCCTGAATAATTTTGTTCCTGTTCTTTCGTTACAATAATGACCGAACAAAATCTTAAAGTTTTTTTGCAGGTAAGCCGATAAGACGCCAGGGTTGAAGCTTTCGAAACTTTCGCCTTACTGCCTTCCCGGCTATTCATTGAAACAATACTTTTAAGGTAAGTTCTGGTTATCAATAAACCGTTATGCGCCCTGATTACCCCGGAAAAATTTTCCCTGACCTGAGGTTGAATTATATCTTCCTCCTCGTGGCACTCGCTACCGATAATGTCCGATAAAAGCACTTTTTTTACATTTTCTTTATTTCATCAATACGTAATGATACCATGTACAGTATTACTGTCATTACGGCAACCATTACACTATGCCCAACGAACAAGATACCATATCCTCCTTTTTAGCCAGGGTGGAAGAACGTTCCCGGTCTTTCATCGGCTACCCCGCTTCAAAAGACTTCAACTATGAAGAACTGTTCCCTTTTTTGCATTACAACCTGAACAATATCGGTGACCCTATGTCCACATCGCATTGCGATATGCACACGCGGGAATTTGAACAGTATGTGCTGCAATTTTTTGCCCGCCTGTTTCATGCGCCGCAAAACGACTGGTGGGGCTATATGACGCATGGCGGTACCGAAGGCAACTTATACGGTTTGTTTTTGGCAAGAGAATTATACCCAGGTGCCATGGTATATTATTCTGAAGCTACCCATTACAGCATGCAAAAAAATATTCACCTGCTGGGTATGCCCAGCATTGTGATCCGCTGCCGGCAAAACGGTGAAATGGATTATGATGACCTGGAACAGATCATCCAGCATTACCGGCACAAACCGGCTATTGTCATCGCTAACATCGGCACCACTATGACAGAAGCCAAAGATCATGTACCGATGATCACCAATATTCTGAAAAAGTATGCCATCAGGGATCATTACGTACATTGTGATGCAGCGCTCGCCGGACCATACCTGGCTTTACTGAATCATGATAATTTTGATTTTCGTTTTGGGGCAGACAGTATTGCCATCAGCGGACATAAATTTATCGGCTCACCCATACCGTGTGGTGTGGTGCTGGTAAAGAAATCGAATAAAGACCGCATCAGCCGTTCTGTTTCTTATATCGGTTCATACGATGCCACCATCGCCGGTTCCAGGAATGCGATTGCACCACTGTTTATGTGGTACACCATTTCCAAATTAGGTAAAGAAGGTTTATTGCAACGGGCATTGCAGGGCATTGCCTTAGCCGATTATGCCATTGAACAATTGCGTAATGTTGGTATTGAAGCCTGGAAGAATGAAAATGCACTGACCGTTGTATTTGAAAAACAATCCAAAACGCTGTGCAGTAAATGGCAATTAGCCAGCGATGCAGAATGGTCGCACCTGATTTGCATGCCCGGTGTTACCAGGGAACAGATTGATGATTTTGTTGCCGATTGTACAATGGCAAAGAAGGAAGAAGAGGTGGTGCTGGAGTTTTAGCTAGATAATTTTTATTTTCTTTTTTATCAAGAAAAAAAGAATGGAAAATGCGAAATATCCTGAAGGGCATACATTATCATTTCAAATTTTGAATCACCTGCTGTTCCGTATCACTAACCTTTTTCAATATATTGCTGAGCGCATCAATCATTTTATTTCTGCGGTCCATATACATTTGCATACGCAGTTGATTGGTTTCGCTCATTTCACTCAATGCATCTTTTTTGTTTTTATCTGGTTCTGCCATTTTAGTGGCATCACTTAATTTGGTGTTGTGTGGTGAATCAACTTTTATCGTGCCAGGTTGCATTTTTACAGTGCTGATTTGCTGCCTTTGCCGGGCTTTGGCATCATTAATGGATTTTACGCCAGCCATCACAGACTTCAAATCTTCCTGTGCAGCTTTTGCAGTTTCCATCATGACCAAAAAAGCAATGGCCATAATATCACCATCACCAAGATTGCCCAGTGTTGTTGCCTGTTTTACTTCGTTCATTGCCTGTTCTTGTGAAAGGTCTTTACCAGCATATTTTGCTGCTGTGGTTTTCACCCATGTTTTTACGGCAGGCCTTGCGGCAGCCATTAAGTGTTTATAGAGCGTGTCTGCCTTTGGAGGAATTTGTTTTTGTTGCTGGGCAAAAGCAACTATGGCAAACAACGTACAGATCAGCGAAAAGAAAACAGTTTTCATAAAATTATATTTGCTGTTAAAATAATTATTTAAAATTGATCTGCACAGCACCATATTATTTTCCATCAATCAACACAGCAGCATTAGTTGTGCTGATTTTATTTTCTCCTTCATTTGTAAGAATTTTGCAATGATCAAACCGTATGTTTTGTGCAAAGAACACACCGAATGGATTGGCTGCAGTGATGTTTACATTTTTGAACACAATATCTTTTGCAACAGCTTCCGGCAAACCCCAGATGAGCCCGGCACGTTTCCCGTTTTGTACAGTGGCTTTAATGTTTTCAAAAGTAATATTACTGTACATGGGTGTGGTTTCGCTTAATGGTGCAGCCGCATAAGTTGCTGCAATATCCGGTGTTATTTTTTGCAGGTTACGGTATTCTTTTTCTTTAGCATTGTACGCAGCGTAGATTAAAATGGGAATGCCCACATTGTTCATGAGCAAATTACGGTACGTAAGGTTTTGAACCAGTCCGCCGCGGTCGCGGTCAGATTTAATGCGTATGCCGCATTCTGTATTGGAAAAAATACAATTTTCAATTAAAAAATTTGATACACCGCCTTTGGTATAACTGCCGATGGATAATCCATGGCCATAACCGTATTTGCAATTGGTGATGTGTACGTTTGTAGTGTTGCCGCCGCAGGTAAAATCATCATCGCCGGTGCTGATGTCGCAATTTTTAATAAGAATATCTCTGCCTGCCACATCACAGGCATCTGTATTGTGGCTGGGGTTTACCGGATCGTCAGATGCCGGCGCCCTCACAATAACACCACTAACCGTTACATTGGATGATTTACCGCTGATGGCAATATGAAACATGGGGGAGTTCATTAAAGTAATATTTTCAATCAGCAGTTTATCACATTCTTTTAAAGCAATCATACGGGGGCGCTTAGCTGCTTTATCTTTAGCGAAGGGCCACCAGGGAGCGCCCTGCCCGTCAATAGTGCCTTTGCCGGTGATGGCCACATCGTGCAGTTTGTAACCACTGATAAAATCTGTACCGGTAGTAGTGCCGCCGGGATATTGGTCAATAGGCAGCAATTTTAAAATGGCACCTGAGTCTATATGAAAATTAAGGTTGCTGAAAAATTGAATGGGGCCACTCAGATAAACACCAGCGGGAACAATTACAGTTCCGCCACCCGCCGTATTGGCTGCATTGATGGTATTTTGAATAGCAGCAGTATTGTCTGTGGCATTATCTGCTTTCGCACCAAAGGCATTGATGTTAAATGATTTTTTGGGTATCACCGGAAGTTGTGGATCTGCCCAACTGGTTTGTGCTTTCATTGAATGGAAACAAAGAGCCGAAAGGAAAAAAAATAAAACTGATTTCATACGTTGCTTTTATAAAAATAAATGTAACCAATTGTTGATTTGTATTTGAGAGCAGGGCTTTATTTTTTGTTAATGGTACGTTATGGATGAGATGAGTACCTGCTATTGCTTCACAGCATTTTTCAGTAACAATGACTTATACGCCGGGGCTAACCAGTTTTGAATAGTTTGATAAGTATAATGGAGTTGATAACCCGGTGAATACGTCCTGATTACGTAAGGAAATTCGCAAGGGTCAATTATTTCAAGGTTGTTGCCCCACAATGAAAAATGTTCCAACGAAATCTCTTTCATACATTCAGCGGTTAAATCTTTGATGATGCTCCATGTATCGGCATCAATTTCTTTATTGCTGTAATCTTTCTTTTCTTCATTTAAATATTTTCTCAGCGCATTCAGTTTATCCTGTTTTACTTTTTTCCCGAACGGTGGAAGATATTGGCCACTGATGAAATCTTTTATTGTGAGAAGATTGCCTGTATTTAAATCAAAAGTGAAATATTCACTCCACGTACTGCAATGTGCGCCGCATCCTTCCATATCGATATGAAGGGATAGCAGCCTGCTGCTGGAATAAGTCACTTCGTAGGAAAGATTAATGAGCCCGCTTTTGGTTTTATCTTTTAACGCACTTATTAATGATTTGCTGCTGTCATCTTCCTCCAAAATCACTGCTCTTATTGCGCTGTTGATAATACTGTCAACCGCGGGACGGATTGTGATGATTACCGGGTACATTATCGTACTGTCTTTTGCGTTGTAATATTGACTGTCCGGCAGACACTTCACTTCTTTTATCGTAATGTCTTGTGCATGGGCGTGTGCTGAAATTAAGCAAGTTGACAAAAACAGTATCATAATTCTGATGGTTTGTCTGATTCCCGTTTCTTTTTCGAACTGTTTGCTGCAACAGCCAGCGGTATTTGTAGTAGCCATGTTTTTTTCTGTTATTCTTTTTCTTTTATAAAACCATCCCCCTGCAATTTGCAGGGTAATTTAATTTACAGCCCAAAAGCAATTTTGTTATTTTGATTATCCTGAAATGAAGCGAGGCTAAAATTACCAGAAATTTGTTCTAATGGAACCAGTATAATAATGATCAGGCGCTACATCTTTTATTTAAGAAAGCGCTGTGACTTAAAATCAGGGTAGTGCATTCAAATAAGAATAATCTTTTGCAGTCAACCCGGTACTATCTGTTATATCCCATACCGCATTTTGAATATTTTCGGCAAATTGTAATCCGTAAGAAGTAATTCTTATTAATTGTTTTGATGACAACAATTCTGTCAGTTCAATCAATTTTGAATTGTTAGTAATTACGGGGTTGCCGTAAGTTGCTGCATTTGCCGGCTCATGCCTGTTTTTGTTTAAACAAGCTAAGTAAAGGTTAACACACCAGTCTGCATTTGCAGGAACATTGGTAGCGAAAGTTTGTAATAAAGCTCCGTTTTGGAAGGCAGGGTCGTTTGACGTTAATATCAATCCTTTTGGAAAGGTTACTGTAACCGCAGTAAAGTTATTGTTTCTTAAATGAACTGCCAGGCGAACAAATTTTCCGCAGCCAAAAAAGCGCATGGTATCTGTAGTACACAGGGGGTTGGTAATAGTTTTTATCTCTTCGAAATATATAATGCCGGATGGCAGAACGAAAGGAGTGCCAGAGGGGGAACCGGTTGAATCGCCCAATCCGGCAGATGTATTCAAGACTGATTCTGCACTTTTAAAATCTGATTTTTTACAGGAAATAAATCCTATAATGAACAGTACAACACTGAAAGTGAAAAGAACCCGCAGAAACATACGAAATAGGTTTAATGTACAGTGACAATTGTAAATCTCACAATGCTGCACGGTGGCAGCAGCAAAATCTTGCCCGGCTAAGAAACACAAAGACCAGCCTTTAGCGTGATCTTCCCAAAAAATTATTCCCGGAGCAACCCTGGGGCATTCGGTCAGCGTCACTATCAATTGAAAAAAAATAGTTTAATCGCAACAGGAGTATGATTGGTCTGCAAGTTGATGATACGAAATAATAAATCCATCGTTTCCAACCTTTTTAAATTTTACAGTAGTATATACTATAAATCGCTTCCGTTTCCCGAATTAAAAATTAAAAATTCCATATGAAAGTTAAAAAATCCACGTATGTAATTATGCTGTTTACCTGCTTAGGGGTAATTGCAGCTTGTAAAAAGAGCACCGATGTAAGCGGCTCACCTGTAACACCAACACCCGGCAGTGATGTGCTAAACCTGCCGGCTACACCTTTTGATTATACAACAGAGGTATTACCGGCTTATCTTGTAAATATTAAGGCATTATCACCGGATTTTGATAATACCCCTTCAACCAACCCCATTACCAATACCGGGGCAACGTTAGGGCGGGTTTTGTTTTATGATAAAGCATTATCATTAAACAATACCACAGCCTGTGCATCCTGTCACTTACAGGCCAAAGCATTTTCAGATGGGTTAAGCTTCAGTAAAGGTTTTGATGGGCAATTTACTCCCCGTAATTCGATGAGTATTATAAACCTGAGGCATTATGCACAAAAGAAAATGTTTTGGGATATGCGTGCCGCTGACATCGAAACGCAGGTATTGTTGCCCATCCAAAACCATATTGAAATGGGTATAACCGACCTGCATTCCCTTGAAACCAAACTGGCGCAATTATCATATTATCCATCGTTATTTAAAGATGCCTTCGGTACCACCGATGTTACCAGCGATAGAATTTCCAAAGCCCTCTCACAATTTGTGCGTTCTATTGCGTCTTTTAATTCGCGGTACGATGATGGTATGGGAAATAACTTTGCCAACTTTACTGCTTCTGAGAATAATGGTAAAACACTTTTTATGAGCAGGTGTACTGAATGCCATGGTGGTTTGTTATCAAATACAGCGGCAGCTTTTAATGCCTTTATTAATGTTTCTGTGCCGTCACAAAATATTACAATGGGGCCAGGGGTAGCTAATAATGGGCTGGAATTTCCTTTTGTAGATAAAGGGATTGGTGCAGTTACCAATAATCCTGCATTGGATGGGGGATTCAAAATTCCCATGTTAAGAAATATTGAGCTTACAGCACCTTATATGCATGATGGACGTTTTGCAACCCTCGAGGCTGTTTTGGATTTTTACTCAGATAACGTAAAAACAACACCCAACCTGGGTGTCCAGATTCCCGTTGGTGGATTTAAATTTACTGCCCAGGAAAAAACTGATATTGTTGCCTTCCTGAAAACACTGACAGACCGGTCGGTTACTACGGATGTAAAATATTCTAATCCTTTTAAATAGGGTTTTTAAAAAGCAGTATAAAAAATGGCAGCGACTTATTAAGCAGCTGCCATTTTTATGTTTAACTCACGACCTCTTATAACCTGATTTAATCAGCTGTTGATAACGCCTGTTACTTTACAGGAAGATACCGCCCGATACTTCGATCCGCTGCCCATTGATCCAGCGGCCGGCTTCGCTGCACAGGAAAGCCACCACGCCACCAATATCGTCGGGCAAACCCACACGCCCCAGCGCCGTAATGGATGCAATCTGGTTATTGATTTCTTTGTTGTCCCTTACGTGGCCGCCGCCAAAATCGGTTTCAATGGCACCGGGGGCAACAACGTTTACGCCAATCTTCCTGGCACCCAGTTCTTTGGCAAGATATCTTGTCAATACATCAATGGCGCCTTTCATGGAACCATAGGCAGATGAGCCGGGATATGAAAAACGGGCAAGGCCAGACGAAATATTGATGATGCGCCCTCCATCCTTGATCAACGGCAATGCCTTTTGTGTTAGAAAGAAAACACCTTTGTAGTGAACATTGAAGATATTGTCCAGTTGCGCCTCAGTGGTTTCTGCAAACGGTGCATATAAAGCCATGCCGGCATTGTTGACCAGGAAATCAAATTGTGGTTGGCCGTATTGCTGTTGCAATGTTGTTGATACCTGTGCAAAGAAGTTTTCAAATGAAGGGATATTGCCAGTATCCAATTGAAAGGCAAATGCTTTTTGCCCCAGCGCTTCAATTTCACCAATGGTAATTTGGGCTTCCTGCTGGTTGCTGTGATAGGTTAATACTACATCAACGCCCTGGTGGGCTAGTGCCAATGCCATGTTTTTTCCAAGGCCACGGCTGCCGCCTGTTACTACTGCTACTTTGTTTGTTGTACTCATGGTTATGAATTTTTTATACCACAAAGTTGGTACAGTGTAAAGGATGATCGCTTGCGCTGTTCAATCCAATATTTGCAAAATTCAAATGATGCACTAAGCCCGGAAAGAAGCGGGGCTGTATTGGGTTTGCTTTTTAAAGAAGTTAGAAAAGTGAGCGACTTCTTCAAAACCCAGGCTGTAGGCAATTTCAGAAATGTTCCAGCCGGTTTGCTTTAACAGAATTTTTGCCTCCTGTATAATGCGGCTGCTGATGAGGGAAGTAGTGGTTTGCCCCATGCTTTCTTTTAGTACTTTGTTGAGGTGATTGACGTGAATGGCTAACCTGTCAGCATAATCTTTTGCGGTACGCAATTGTAATTGTTGTTGCGGGGATTCTATCGGGAACTGCCGTTCCAGTAATTCAACAAACAATGAAGTTACCCTTGCAGCCGCATTGGTACTAACAGGCATTATCGCTGCCGGCTGCAGTTTTTGTCCCAGGTGAATCAACTCAGCAACATAGTTGCGGAGCAAATCGTATTTGAACGTATAATCAGAAGCGATCTCTTTCTTCATTTTATTAAAGATATACTCAAATTCCCTGCACTCTTCATCGCTGATCAGGAATACGGGAAACCCGCCCGATTGAAAGATGGGCAGTTCATCCAGCTCGAGCCCGCTCTTGCTTTTGAGCATAAAATCGCTGGTAAAAATACAGAAGCTGCCCTGCAACCCAGCATCTTTGGGTATCCAGTTGTAAGGCACCCTGGGTGTGGCAAATAACAGTGCGTTGTTTTCTATTTCAATTACTTTGTCCGCATATTCAGCCGTACTGTGTCCTTTAATAAGACTGATCTTATAATACGTGCGCCGGTTGTAGGGCATAACGGATTTACGTTTTACTTCTTCTATCGTTTTGGCAATATCGAAAATATTGAAATGCCCGATTTCTTTGTTGATGCCGGGTGGTAAAAGACTGCTGACTTCTTTACCCATAAACCGGGCGGCGTCCTGGTAAAACTCATCAAGCGTGGTACTTTTTATTTTTTTCATTACCTGCATAAGTTTGCAAAATTCAAATATGGCTCAAAGCTACATCATTTTAGTTATACTGTTTATTAAGTGCTGTATATAAGGTGTGGTGTCAGAAAATGAAATAAAAAAAGCCGGTCACGACCGGCTTTGCGATGAAAAATTCAGGAAAATTTTATTTCAGGTTGTGATATACTTTTTGAACATCATCATCCTGTTCAAGGCGGTCAACCAGTTTCAGCACATCATTCGCTTCTTCTTCTCCCAGTTCAACTGTTGTGGTGGGGATGCGGGTTAATTCTGCAGTCACCACTTCAATGCCTTTTTCATCCAATGCTTTGGCCATATTGCCAAATTCATTGTATGCGGTACGAATAATAATATTGCCTTCACTGTCTTCACCAATTTCTTCCAGCCCATAATCAATCAGTTCCAGTTCCAGTTCTTCCAGGTTCTGGCCGTTGTTCTTCACTTTAAATTCTCCCATACGGTTAAATCCAAACGCCACACTGCCGCTGGTTCCCAATGCGCCATTGCTCTTGGTAAAATGCATCCTTACGTTGGCCACAGTACGGGTAGAGTTATCGGTGGCTGTTTCCACCATTACGGCAACACCGTGCGGGGCATAACCTTCGTACACAATTTCTTCGTAGTCGGTTTTGTCTTTGCCTACGGCCCTTTTAATAGCTGCTTCCACGCGGTCTTTCGGCATGTTGCAGGCTTTGGCATTAAGGTAACACCTTCTTAAAGCGGGGTTGTTTTCGGGATCGGGGCCACCGGCTTTTACGGCTATGGCAATTTCTTTACCAATACGGGTAAAATTCTTGGCCATTTTATCCCAGCGGGCAAACATGGCACTCTTTCTAACTTCAAAAATGCGTCCCATTACGTGATCAGTTATTAGCGATGATTAAAATATTCGGGATGCAAATGTAAGAAAAACCTTGCTCAAATTGCTGCTGGTTAGTTCATATAAAAAGCAGGATTGTTTTAGATGAGTCATAAAAAACGGTGCCCTGGAAAGGACACCGTGTTAACCGAAAGTATAGCCATCTAAAAACTACATCCTGTAGCAAGTTGTGTTGTGATTTCAACAAATTATTTTTATCTGTCAGCGTGTTTTTGAATCTTCTATCTTGTCTCCTGGTAGTACTTATTAGAATAACATGCCAGAACATCATTTGGCAGATAAGAAAACGTTAAAGGAGTTTTTTGTTGACCAATCATTAACAAAAGCACTGTAGCATGAAATTCATTTTTCTACGCAGCACATTTCTTATGTTTGCGGCACCAAAACCACCTTGTATGGAACAGAAAGGAGTGTATTACGGCGATTACCTGCAATTGGAAAAAATTACCGGCGCACAGGCACCGGAAAGTTTTAAGGAAGGAAAAACACCCGCACATGATGAAATGCTTTTCATCATCATTCACCAGGCGTATGAATTATGGTTTAAACAAATCTTGTTTGAAGTGGAATCGGTGATTGACATTATGGCGCAACCCACACTCAATGACAATTCGCCGGAAATGCAAACAGTGGTGCACCGCCTGAACAGGGTAGTAACCATTTTGAAAGTTTTGGTGCAGCAGATCGACATCATGGAAACCATGACGCCGATGGATTTTCTTGATTTCAGGGATATGCTGCGGCCGGCATCCGGTTTCCAGAGTTACCAATTCAAAATACTGGAAGCAAAACTGGGTTTAAAATTTCAACACCGGTATGGACAGGATTATTATACTTCTCAATTAAAAGAAAAAGATATTGCCATAATTAAAGCCGCCGAAAATGGCCGCTCAGTTTTAGAACTCATTACTGCCTGGCTGGAAAGAATGCCTTTTATTACAGACAATTTCTGGAACCATTACCAGGGTGTGTATGTAAACAGTCTTGCTGATGCCGAAAAAAATAATGCCACATTTTTTAATAGTGTATTTGCTGAAGCCGTACCTGCTGATGCGAACCGTTCATTAACACCAAAAGCCTGCCGTGCCGCTTTATTCATTATGTTATACCGCGGCTACCCGATGCTGGAATTACCTTTTCAGTTACTGAATGTGTTGCTGGAAATAGATAATCAATTAGGCAACTGGCGCAACCGCCACATGAATATGGTAAGGCGGATGATCGGTACCCGTATTGGTACGGGCGGCAGTACCGGCGCCGGTTATTTAAAAGCCGCTATGGATACCCATTATATTTTTAAAGAACTGGCGCAACTGAATAGTTTCTTAATTGAAAGAAACAAATTGCCTTCATTGCCGCAGGAACTGGTGATAAAATTGGGATATGTGTAGGAACACGCCGCAGGCGTGTTCAAAAGAAATAAATCCGTTCGGATTTATTTCTTTCCTGTCAATGTAAAATACAAACACCATAGGTGTTTGTATTTTGAACACGCCGCAGGCGTGTTCCTACAAGTCATCTTCCTTCCAGTTCAGCACATTATTTTCTATATAATTCCTGATGTTTTGATATTCATCTGCGTTCCTGATAACACGGTCATAGAATCTTTCCTGCCAGGCAAATGCCGCATGGCCATTTTGGTTGCACCATTTCTTAATGTGCACTTTGAAATGATTGATGAACGAACTGACAGAACCGCTGGAGAGCGGGGCGAGACCGTTTGGAAATGAATATCCTTTTTCATTTCTGTTAGTCAATTGGACAATAAGGTGGATATGGTTGGGCAGGATTGCCCATGAAATAATAGCTGCAATAGTGTTGCTTGCTGAGATAAAATGCGGGTGCTGCAAATAGGGGTTTTCTGAATGATCGCCGGGACAAAATTGCAATATATTTTCGCTAACAAAATGACCAACCGGTGAATAAAGCATGACCCCATTTTCAATTGCTCCAAAATGATGGGTACGGTTTTTTGTGACGATAGTAATATAATACAATCCATCCTGTGCATAATCATAATTCCATAACCGGTATTGCTTGTGTTTCTTGTACATCGGGATATTTCGAATATACAAAGATGTTATAATGGTGTTTGGGGTTGCATGTGGGAACACGCCTTTGGTGTGTTCAAAGAAGAATGCCAACCTTTGGTTGGCATTCTTCTTTCTTTAATCTGAATAAAAATTAAACACCTGGGGTGCTTGATTTTTATTGAACATGCCACAGGCGTGTTCCTACACCAATTCTTTTAATTTCTGGATTACCGCATCCACTTCAGCTTTTGTATTTTGTTTGCTGAAACTGAAACGCACCGTTACCTGGTTGGGATTGTTATTGATGGCCCGTATCACATGACTGCCCTGGTCGGCACCACTGGTGCAGGCGCTGCCGCCGCTGGCACAAATATTATTGATATCAAGGTTGAATAAAATCATTTCTGATTTTTCAGTTTTGGGAAAACTAACACTCAATACTGTATATAAACTTCTTCCTAACGGATCGCCGTTGAAACCCACACCGGGAATATTTTTTTTCAGTTCGTCCATCATGTAGTATTTCAATGTGCCAATGTGTGCACTGTCTTCTTCATAATTACCGGTAGCCATTTCCAAAGCTTTGGCAAAACCTACTATGCCATATAAATTTTCTGTGCCGGCACGCATATTACGTTCCTGGCTGCCGCCGTGTACAAATGGTTTGATGCGCACATTCTCATTAATATACAAAATGCCCACACCTTTTGGCCCATGAAATTTATGCGAGGCGCCTGTAATAAAATGTACCGGTGTATTTCTTAAATCAAATGGAAAATGACCTACCGTTTGCACGGTGTCGCTATGGAAAATGGCGTTGTATAATTTACATAAGTTGCCCACTTCATGCAGGTCCAGCATATTACCAATTTCATTATTGGCATGCATTAATGACACCAGCGTTTTTTCTTCGCTGGCAGCGAGCAGGCGTTCCAGGTCGTCAACATCTACATGGCCATTGGGCAACAGTTTTACATAACTCACTTTAGCTGCATCCAGGTTGTCAATATGTTCAACCGTATGCGAAACCGCATGGTGTTCAACAGGAGAAGTAATGATATGCCTGCAACCTAAATCTCTTACAGCAGCAGTAATAGCCGTATTACTGCTTTCGGTACCACCGCTGGTAAAGAAAATTTCTGCGGGGTGTGCATTAAGGATCTTGGCTACTGTTTTACGGGCCGCTTCAATGGCCATCCTGGTTTCTCTTCCATAAGAATAGATAGAAGAGGGGTTGCCAAATTTTTCTGTCAGGTATGGCATCATGGTTTCCAAAACCTGTGCATCCAGTGGTGTAGTGGCAGCATTATCGAAATAAATACGGTTCATGGTTTTTTTGTGAGAGAAACTCTATGTTTTAGTTGTTTAGTTTGTTTTAAAACAGTATAGCTGCACTTTTGGACAGAAGAGATTAACTGGCCATCTTTATCTTTCGTCCCCATGGGACTTTCGGCAAGCCTTGAACAATTATTTTCTACCAGCCTTTTGTCCCCTCTGGGACATATAAGCATCCAAGCTCTTCTAATTCACTATTCACCATTGACCATTCACCTCACTTACATCATCTGCCCGATATCCTGCATTAAACGCCTGGCAATATTATCCGCCGTGGTTTCAAAATTACTTTCTGCATAAATACGCACAATGGGTTCTGTATTGCTGGTACGCAGGTGTACCCAGTCGGTATCAAATTCAATTTTCAAACCATCTTCCGTATTAATGGGCTGGTTTTTATATTTCTGTTTGATCTTCTCAAAAATTTCCTTCACATCAATACCATTCTGCAATGCAATCTTATTCTTGCTCATAAAATAATCAGGATAAGTATTGCGCAGTTGCTTAATGCTTTTTTTACTGTTGGCCAGGTGTGTGAGGAAAAGCGCAATGCCAATTAATGCATCACGGCCATAATGCAGATCGGGAACAATGATACCTCCATTACCTTCGCCACCAATAACTGCATTTACTGCTTTCATTTTATTTACCACGTTCACTTCACCAACGGCGCTGGGATAATATTCACCGCCATGCTTTACCGTAACATCTTTCAATGCCCTTGTAGATGACATATTACTTACCGTATTGCCTTTTCTTTTGCTCAGTACATAATCTGCTACGGCAACCAGTGTGTATTCTTCGCCAAACATGCTGCCATCTTCACATACAAAACATAAACGGTCCACATCCGGATCGATGGCAATGCCTAAATGCGCATTTTGTTTGATCACTTCTGCGCTCAGCCCGGTAAGATGTTCGGGCAACGGTTCGGGATTGTGCGCAAATTTTCCATTTACTTCTTCATTAATAACGGTAATATCTTTTATACCCAATGCTTTCAGCAAAGCCGGTACGGCAGTGGCGCCGGTACTGTTTACAGCATCCACCACAATTTTAAATTTGGCTTTTTTAATAGCGGCTGCATCAACCAATTCATAATTCAGAATGGCATCAATATGCTGTTGCAGTGCCGTTTCGTTTGTGGTTACTGTACCCAGTTTATCCACCCCGGCGAAATTGAAATCTTCAGCCGCAGCAATATCCAATATTAATTTGCCTTCATCACCGCTGATGAATTCACCTTTATGGTTCAGCAGTTTTAATGCATTCCATTCTTTGGGGTTATGGCTTGCGGTGAGGATGATGCCACCTGCCGCTTTTTCAAATTGTACAGCCATTTCAACAGTAGGCGTTGTGCTCAGCCCAAGGTCAACCACCTCTAAACCCAAACCCACCAGGGTATTACTTACCAGGCTGCTTACCATGCTGCCGCTGATACGCCCGTCGCGGCCAATTACCACTTTGTTGTTATTGCCTTGCTGCATTAGCCAGGTGCCATAGGCGGCGGCAAATTTTACCACATCAACTGGTGTAAGGTTTTCATTTGTTTTCCCGCCAATCGTTCCTCTTATCCCGGAAATACTTTTTATCAATGACATTCGCTTCAATGTTTTAGGGAGGGCAAAGATACAAAACTGCCGCATGACAGCATATTTTCAGTTTAGGACAATAATTTTTTGCCCTGATGCCTTAGTTTGGACAAAGGATTATGTTTTGCTACTTTAAAGTTCAAACATTATTCAGGTAACTTTTTCTTACAATCGTTTACCTTTGTGCCATGCAGTCACCGTGGTTTAAAAACTGGTTCAATTCACCCTATTATCATCAGCTGTATTTTAACAGGGATGAAAAAGAAGCTGCTGCATTTATTGATCAACTGATTGTTGACCTGGAACCCGCCCCAGGCAGCACGATGCTGGATGTTGCCTGCGGTAAAGGCCGCCACTCCATTCATTTATCTGAAAAAGGGTTTGATGTTACGGGTATTGATTTAAGTGAAGACAGCATAAAGGAAGCACTGCACCATGAAAACGAACACCTGCATTTTTACCGGCACGATATGCGGTTACCTTTCCGGATCAATTATTTTGATTACGCTTTTAATTTCTTTACCAGCTTTGGTTACTTCCGTACCCGCCGCGAACATGATAATGCCATACGCACCATTGCACAGGCCCTGCATACCGGGGGCTGTTTTGTAATGGATTACCTGAATGTTCACTATGCTGAAGATCATTTGGTGCACCAGTCTGAAAAAGAAATTGATGGTGTCAATTTTTTAATCACCAAATGGTTTGATGAAACACACTTCTATAAAAAAATTATTGTAGAAGATGAAGCGCACGGAGAACCTATCGTGTTTACGGAAAAGGTAGCCAAGTTTTCTCTGGGCGACTTTACTGAAATGTTTGCGTACCAGGGTTTACAGATACAGGAAGTGTTTGGCGACTACAGTTTTTCCAACTATGATGTGCGTAAAACGCCACGGTTGATTATGATTGCGAGGAAAAAGTGAGGGGGCGGAGGTTGAAGGTGGAAAGTTGATGGTTGAAAGTTGATGGTTAATTGGTGGGCTGTTTATTTTTCAGTATATGTTCGTTATTCTAATCTATTGACCATTGCCATTCACCATTGACAGTTGCCCATCGCCCATTCACTTCTTTTTATTATTCAGCAGCATCCACTTACTGGTTTCAAAAATAGCGGATGTGAGTTCAGACAATTGCTTTTTAATAGAATCTGTTTGATAGGGCGTTAATGCCGGCAGGTTGTCTTTAACGGGTACCAGTTCTTCCTGTGTAATATTGATGTTCTTGATAAAATAATAATCATCGGTGATCACACCAATATTTCCCTCATCGTGATGAATAATAAATGCTGCGTGTAAAATATCCTGCTGGTTGATCACGTCTCTGCCTAAAGTAGTATTGGTATAAGGTTGATGAATCATGCCTGCCAGTGTAGGTAATACATCAATTTGTGAAACGGTGTAATGATAGGTGGCCGGTGGTAATAATGATGGTGCATAATACAGCAGCGGCACATGTTCATCGCTCAGGCGTTGGGAGTTCCAGGCTTTGGGATATACTGCGCTGGATTCGCCTTCCACACCATGATCGCCAATGAAAACAAAAATAGTATTGTTGAAATAAGGTTGTTGCCGGGCGGCCTCAATAAATTTTTTAAAACAGAAATCGGTATAGCAAAAGGCCTGGTATTCTTCAAAAGATTCAAAGCCGTTTTTATTCAGTGTTTCTTTATCCGGTTTATCGCAGGTAAATTCTTTTTCGTCTGGCGGTATCATAAACGGCCGGTGATTATGTGCCGTTTGGATCATGGCAAAAAATGGTTTGTTTTGATCCTTCAGTACGTTATTGGCTTCTGCAAACAGGTCTTTATCACTGATGCCCCAAACATTAATATCGGGTGAATGATAACGTCCCTTTTCATAAATGTCAATACCATCCACATTGCTCATTAAACCGCGGAAATTATTGAACTGGCTTCTTCCCCCGATAAAATAATATTTATTATACCCTTCAAAATTATTGATGATGGTTTGCTGGTTCACCGCTTCTGCATTTTGCGTGGAGAACTTGGCCAGTTGCACATCAGGAATTCCGGTGATGGTGGCAAAAATTCCTCTTGCTGTACCAAAAGTTGGGGTAAAACAATGATCGAAAAAAATACCGTTCTTACACATTTCATTGAAGTATGGCGTACTGTTCAGTTTATTACCACTCATGCTGCTTTTATACATGCTGAAACTTTCGCACAGCACCAGTACTACATTAGGTTTACTTTCCAGGCCGCGGCTGTTGGGCAATACCGTTCTTTCATAGGTATGTTTGCCGCTTGTGCTTTCATCTAATTGCAGGTAAGAGGCAATGGTGCTGTAATGCGTAAATGCACCGCTGGTATTAAAATCGGGCTTGCGTTGTTTTAATGAAGTAATGAAATTTTGAAAAGGGTTGAGGGCAAGGTAACTTTTAAAATTATCGTTCAGCTTATAGGCATCTCCACGGGTTAATGGTTTCAATTGCAGAAAACCATATACGAACCAAAACATGAGCAGTAAAGCCAGCAGGTACCAACGGCGTTTATATTCAAACTTATGCCAGTAATTATTGGCATCTACTGAACCGTGAATGCGGTTGAACAGTTTGGCAGCCAGGAATACGGCAACCGCCAAAGCAAAGAGTATCCATAATATGGGATAAGACTCCCACAACATACCAAACATTTCATGCGGATCATCTTTAAAATTCAGTGCACTGGCAGCAATGCGGGTATGGTTATAACTGAAGTTGCCATAATCTGCCCCGTAAAAAAACATAATTACAAGTGTAATCACCGCCAGGTAATACGTCCAGATTTTTTTATTTCTTTCTGAATGAAACGGAGAAAAGCGTTTGAAGATTGACAGTACAATAATAGGAGACAATACAATGGCAATCCACCTGAGGTCGTACTTTAAGCCCAGCCAGAATGAGGGCAGCAATTCAAATACACCAATCGTTTCGGGCTTATAAAAAATTACCGTGCCAATACGGAATGCAGTAAACATGCACAGGTAGATGATAAACAATTTTATCATCCACTGAATGGTTTTAGAAATTTTCCATTTTCTCATGCTGGCCTGCGTGATTCGGATTTAAACGAGTGCGAATATAGGCAATAAAGGCGGCGATTAATGCGTGAGGGCGGTTTTGAACCGCCAGACGCATTAATCGCATTTATTTTTTCTTATTGTTCAGCAGCATATAACGGGCGGTTTCATAACAGGCATTAGTGATTTTTGCCATTTCTTTTTTGATGCTGTCAGTACTGTTGTTTTGCGGTACGGGTGCATTGTCTGTCATGGAGAACATTGCTTCCACACCCGATTTCTGGTTCATTAAATAATAATACTGGTCAGAAATTAAACCGATTGATTTTACATCATGATCAATAATAAATGCATAGCGGTTGTTCAGCGATACGTTTTGATATTGTGCTGCTGCAGGTACCGAATCAAATACATTCCTGCCGATGGTGGTATTGGTGTATGGAATTTTTGCCAGTGTTGCAATAGACGGTAATATGTCTACCTGGCTGCATACTTCATGCACTCTTTTGGGCGCTAATAATTTTGGTGCATAAAACAGCAGCGGCACATGCTCGCAGGTAAGGCCCTGTTCTGTCCAGCATTTGGGGAACATATCACCGGCACTGCCCCGGATGCCATGATCACCCACAAAAACAAAAATCGTATTGTCAAAGTACTTTTCTTTTTGGGCAGCCTGCATAAATTGCCGGTAACAAAAATCTGTATAGCGGAAGGCATTCAGTTCTTCATTGCTTTCAAATCCATAACGCTGCAATGAATCTTTTGAATAACTAACTTTTTTGAATGCGGCTTCATCTTCAGTGGGTATCGTGTAGGGGCGATGGTTATCTGCTGTTTGAATAATGGCGAAGAACGGTTTATCCTGTTGTTTCAACTGGTTGTTGGCTTCCAGGAATAAATTTTTATCGCTGATGCCCCAAACATCAATCGTGCTGGCTTTAAAATCATATTGTTCGTACAGGTGCAGGTTATTGATGTTGTTGGTGAGTACGCCGCGGATGTTGGCCCAGGTGGCATCTCCGCCTAAAAAATAAAAATGGTTGTAGTTGCTGAAATCATTAATGATGGTATGCTGATCCACCGCACTGGGATTGCGGCTGGCTGTGCCGGGAGATTCCACATCGGGAATGCCGGTTACAGTAGCCCATACGCCGCGTGGTGTGCCATATGCGGGTGTAAAGCAACGGTCGAAGAAAACACCATTATCACAAAGCGATTTAAAATAGGGTGTGGTGTTTAACGGATTGCCATACATGCTGCTTTTGTACGCACTGAAACTTTCACAAATGACCAGTACAATGTTTGGATGATTGGCAGCGGAATCGGCGGGTTGAAAAGACCTGCTGTAATTCAGTTGCACACTGTCGGGATGCTGTACGCCCAGAAAGTTTGCCATCACGCCATAATCGGCTTTTACTTTTTTTATGTCGTAAGTAGAATGCCGGTACACCACTGTACTGAAAAAGCTTTGAAATGGATTAAGTGCAAGATTCGCTTTAAAATCATCTGACAGTGTGAAAGCATCGCTCCAGCGTAAAGGAAATTGTCCCGGCTTAACCACAATCTTGCCCACTATGGTTTGCGCTAACAGTAAGAAAGCAATCACATACATCCAAACACCGCGGCGCTTGAAAAAACTATCCTGGTACAGGTAGCGGTTCAGCAATTTGCCAAAAGTAAAACGGGCCAGTAAGGCAACTGCAATCAGCAGCAGCAAAGCCCGCAGCAGGGGATATGTTTGCCACATCATATTAAAGGAAATGCCGGCATCCTGCAGGTAATTTAAAATAGTGGCATTAAGGCGTTGATGTAAATAATCGTAATGATAAAAATCTATGGCATAAACTAAAACCATGATCACGAATGTGAAAGGAATCATGACATTCCAGAATTTTTTTGCGCCGTTGCGCCTGAAGGGGTTCAGGTAGGGAATGAAGGTAAGCAGCAATATAGAAAGCCCCACAGCGGCGGCCACACGGGCGTCAAAACGCAACCCCATGATAAATGCACTGCCGGAAAATGGTTTGCCAATGGGATTATAGACCCAGTAAAAAATAAACCGGAACAAGGTCATCGTTCCTAAAAAAATGAAGGTAACCGCAAAAATCCAGCGTAAAAGCCTGGGGATTCTTTGTAAAAAAAGCATGTGGCGTAATTTTCAGGCGCTAAATTACTTGAATTATTTTTGGCGGGTTGTAATTTAACACGCATCTTACAGTAATGGATCAATGGCCGGTATTAGATAAGCAATTGTTCAGGGTAGTAAACTACGACTGGCATAATTCTTTTTTCGACTGGCTGATGCCGCTTATGCGGAATGCCGAAATGTGGTACCCGTTTTACCTCTTCCTGCTGTTATTTGTAACCATTAATTATGGTAAAAAAGGATGGTGGTGGGTATTGTTTTTTGTGTTTACCGTTTCAACCGCAAATTTTATCAGCAGCTCCATTATTAAAGAACACATTTTGCGCCTGCGCCCCTGTAACGATCCCTCCATTGCAGGTTGGGTAAGGGTTTTGGTGGGTTACCGGCCGCAAAGCAGCAGTTTTACGTCATCGCATGCCACCAATCATTTTGCTATGGCCGTTTTTATATACGCCACGCTTAAAAATGCATTTGGTAAAAAGCTGCTGCTGATTTATTTATGGGCTTTTATGATCTCTTTTGCGCAGGTGTATGTGGGGGTGCATTACCCGCTGGATGTAACCTGCGGGGCACTAATTGGAATACTTATCGGATATTTGTGCGGCAAACTGTTTAACCATCAATTCAGTTTAGCTTTAAATTAGATATGGCAGAAATTTTTATACTGGCTTTACTGATCATTTTTAATGGCCTTTTTGTAATGAGTGAAATTGCCCTGGTAAGTGCCCGCAAAGCACGGCTGGAAGGTATGGCAAACAAAGGCGATAAGAAAGCAGCCAATGCACTGGCACTGGCCGAAGACCCGGAACGTTTTTTATCCACCGCACAAATCTTCATCACCCTAATTGCTATTTTAACCGGTGTGTATTCCGGCGAAAAATTTGGGCATTACCTGGAACCGTACGTGGAAAAGATAGCGCTGTTTAAACCTTATGCAGCTACAATTTCCACCGTAATTATTGTAATCATTGTTACCTTCTTATCCATCATTTTTGGAGAACTGATTCCAAAACGTTTAGGCATGCTGCAGGCAGAACGGATTGCACGGATAGTGGCGGGGCCAATGAACACCTTGTCGTCAGCTACTTATCCCATTGTATGGTTATTGTCTAAAATATCTTACCTGTTTTTTAAACTGATCAACGTAAAAACATCTAACGATAATGCAGTAACAGAAGAAGAAATAAAAGCAATGATCACAGAAGGCAGTGAGCATGGAACGATTGAAGAAGAGGAAAAAGAAATTATTGAAAGGGTGTTTCACCTCGGCGACCGTAACATTACTTCGTTAATGACGCACCGCACCGATATTGCATGGTTTGATGCAGCAGAAACTGTGCAGCAGGTAAAGGATAAGATAGATACCGTCATTTATTCCAGTTATCCCGTTTGCGAAGAAACGGTGGACAATATCAAAGGCATCATCAATATTAAAGATCTGCTGAAAGCCACCCCGCAAACTTTGTTGAAAGATTTAGCGCAACCTGCATTGTTTGTACCGGAGAATAATACCGCGTACCAACTGCTGGAGAAATTTAAAGACACCAAAATACACAGTTGTTTTATTGTAAATGAATACGGCACGCTGGAAGGTATGATTACCCTCAACGATATCCTGGAGGCGATTGTGGGTGACGTACCGCAAACCGGCCAGGATGAATATGAAATCATTGAACGTAATGATGGTACATACTTAGTGGATGCACAAATTCCTTTTTACGATTTTCTCAGCCGCTTTGATAAAACCGACTGGATAGATGAAGATAAACATGACTTTGACACGCTTGCAGGTTTTGTACTGCATGAACTGGAACATATTCCTGAAACAGGAGAAAAATTCGACTGGCGGGGCTTCGATTTTGAAATCATCGATATGGATGGGCAGCGTATAGACAAATTGCTGGTAAAAATTTCTGAAGAGATCAAGGAGGAGATGGAGGAGTGAGGGGAATTGGTATATTGGGTAATTAGTTAATTGGTTTAATAGTTTATTAGTTTCCGGGTTTAACAGGTATTGATTTTCTTAAAATGTAGATAGGTAGAGCCTGATCACCCAATTAACCAATATCCCAATTAACCAATAAACTGTCAAAAAGCAAAACCCGCCTTATCATCAGGGTTATTCAATCTTGTACTTTTCCTGTTTCCTCCAACCACAACATGAATAATGCCGATTTGCTCTTTCTTATAATCGTACAGTATATTATTGGTGATATCAATTCTATTAACGGCAGGCACATTGTTCACCTGGTAATAACTTAAAATACCTTCTTCCTGGTGTTCGTAACCAATATACTGCAGGGTTACAGGTTTGCCATCTACACTTATCGTAAGATGTTTGGTAACATAGCCGCTTACTAATTTATCCATGGCAGCTTTATCCTTAGGGTTAATAAGGTCAACCGTGCCGGTATAGGTTTGGCGCAGGGTTTTTTCAAAGTCATCAGTAAAAATCTTACAGCTGATTTCAAGGGTTTTATCTTTGGCATTGTGCTCAATTTCAGTAACGCTCATAAAGATAGGATGCGCTGTATCACTGCTTTTTGACGGGATGTAAAATAGCGCCGTAACCAGCAGCCATTTATATAAAATTGATGCCATTTAGCACAGAGATTAGGTAATAAAAATTAGTTTAAAGATATTTGATTGCAAAACTAATACAAACCTTACCAACAAGCAGTTGTTCATGCAGGATTTTAAGTTTTATTTTCAGATGGGCTGGCAACACATCATTAGTTGGGATGCTCTCGATCATATCCTGTTCATATTAGCGCTGAGTGCTATTTATTTATTAAAAAACTGGAAACAGGTATTGGTATTGGTAACTGCATTTACAATAGGGCATTCATTAACGCTGGCATTAAGTGTATACAAGATTGTTTCTATTAAAGATAATGTGGTGGAGATATTAATTCCCTGCACAATTATCGCAACCGCTGTGTTTAATTTCTTTCAAAAAGATTTTACACTAAAGTCATTACGGTTGAATTATTTTCTCGCTTTGTTTTTTGGATTGATTCATGGCCTTGGCTTTGCCAATACCATACGCTTTATGCTGGCAGAAGATCAAACCATTGGATGGAGCTTATTTGCATTTAATGTTGGCCTTGAAGTTGGGCAGGTGGTGGTGGTTTCCGCGATTTTATTACTCAGCTTCGCCGTTGTAAATTCGTTGCATGTGAAAAGAAAGTGGTGGGTATGGGCATTGTCGGGTGTGGCATTAGTTGTAGCTTTAAAAATGGTGGTGGAGCGCTGGGGCGGGGGGAGGTAGAATGGTATGTAGGTATATAAAGTGGTGAAGTGTATGCTCTGTGCCACCGTGCCTTTGTGTGCAAGATTAAATGCGGAGCATTCTATGTGTGCTATCTTCCTACGGGTGGGAGTAAAGTATAAAAGTAAAAAAAGTGTATGGTAATAAAGGAAAAGTGGAAGATTGAATAATCAGTAATTAATGCTCACTATTGTCTCGTTTAGATTAA
>JAFDZS010000016.1 GCA_018266775.1 Bacteroidota bacterium
TGCACAGTTGAGTGTAACAGCTTCTAAGAAAGATAAAGTGGACATAGCGATCATCTCATTAGAAGGTAAAGTGATGTCAAGGACTACGGTATCATTGCAGCAGGGATCGAGCCTGGTGAGTGTGGATGTATCAGGATTGTCAGCAGGCACCTACCTGATCAAAGGAGTATTCAGTGATGGACAAACCAATACGGTGAAATTTATCAAGCAATAACTTAGCACATCAATCTATAAGCAGAAGCGCCCCTGATAAGGCGCTTCTTTTTTTGCAGGGTGGGGGAGGCCGCAACAGTCAATTTTTTCTTTATCGTGATTGAAAATAAAAGGTTGGATGAACGTATGATGATTGAAGGATAAACGAAGGATGAACGAAAGAATGCAGTAGTTTGCCAGAAAGTGCTGTATACCTGCGCAGGATTCAGCATGGGCATGGCATAAAAAAGCCAGTTAGCAAAACCGGCTGCAAAAAAGTTATTTAGTAATAAATCTATCTTAACCTGTCGCTTTCCCTCATCAGTTTTTCATCTTTATTAATAGCGCGGGCTGCAAGAAAAAACAAAAATACCGCTATGCCATGCAGTATAGACCATAATGAATACGTGCCCACACTGTAACTGGTGGTTTCCCTGTAATACAAAAATAACAATAAAGCTTCCAGCACAATAGCCAGCACACAAAGCCGCAGCTGCACTGCTCTCTGTTTAAAAAGAAAAATAATTATCACCGACAAAATAACTGCAATAATAGTTACTGCCAGCAGCGGAAAACTTTCTGTTGCCTTTAATTCGTAAGAGGCTGTACCTTTTGCGTTGGTGCCGCTGTAAAACGGCAGTTTAAAAGTTAATGCTATGCATACAGCAGCAAGCAGTAACCAAACAGATTGTATGCGTTGTATCATGATTTAAAAATTATCCGAGTTCAGGGTATAGTGGAAATTGCTGCATAAATGCTTTTACTTCGCCGGCAGTTGCAGACAGTGCCGCTTCGTCATCTGCATTCATCAATGCTTTATCGATAAACCCAACCACTGTTTCCATGTGCAATTCTTTCATGCCCCTGGTGGTAATAGCGGGAACGCCTACACGAATACCGCTGGTAACAAAAGCACTCTTGTCATCAAACGGTACCATGTTTTTGTTCACCGTAATATCAGCTTTGCCTAATACCTGTTCTGCTTTTTTACCGCTGATGTTTTTATTTCTCAGGTCAATCAGCATCAGGTGATTATCGGTACCACCACTGATGATCTGGTAGCCACGGCTTACAAAAGCCCTGGCCATAGCCTGCGCATTGGCCACTACCTGTTTTGCGTACACGGTAAATTCATCGGTAAGTATTTCGCCAAAAGCAACGGCTTTGGCGGCAATAACATGCTCCAGCGGCCCGCCTTGTGTACCCGGAAAAACTGCCATGTCAATCAGGTTGCTCATCATGCGGATATTTCCTTTTACATCTTTTAATCCGAAAGGGTTTTCAAAATCTTTTTTCATCAGGATCACACCACCACGGGGCCCGCGGAGTGTTTTGTGTGTAGTGCTGGTAACAAAATGGCAATGATCGAATGGCGAGGTCAGCAAACCTTTTGCAATTAAACCCGCAGGGTGAGCCATATCGCACCAAACAAAAGCGCCCACTTCATCGGCCACTTTTCTTATTCTGGCGTAATCAATATCGCGGCTGTAAGCACTGGCACCGCAAATAATCACTTTAGGTTGAACTGTACGGGCTTTTTCTTCCAGCATTTCATAATCAATCAGGCCGGTTTCTTTTTTAACACCATAAAAATGTGGTTCATATAATTTACCACTGAAGTTAACGGCACTGCCATGTGTAAGGTGACCGCCCATGCTAAGATCGAGCCCTAATATTTTATCTCCGGGTTGTAAAATGGACAATAACAAAGCAGCATTAGCCTGTGCGCCACTGTGGGGTTGCACGTTGGCATATTCGCAATTAAAAATCAGTTTCAGCCGGTCAATAGCCAATTGTTCCACCTGGTCCACCACTTCGCATCCACCATAATACCTGCGGCCGGGATAGCCTTCTGCATATTTATTGGTTAAGGATGTGCCCATGGCCTGCATTACCTGCAGACTGGTAAAATTTTCAGAAGCAATCAGCTCAATGCCATTGCGTTGCCTTTCCAGTTCTTTGTTGATGAGGTCGAAAATAACAGTATCCCGTTGCATTAGTTATTAAATTTGGCGCAAAGATAAAGGCTTGTATGTATGAATCCTAAATTGACACAGATATCATAATCACGTGATGTGCACAACCATTTAAAGATTCAACCGGGTCAGGCAGTGTTATATTTACTGGTTCATTAAGCATATTTATAATAGAATGGCAGCATTCTCCTCGCCAGGGGCATACCGGTTTTTTCAGTTTCGGCAGTGTAAAAAATACACATGCTTATCAAAAAATCACTAATTTCACATCCCTTTTAAAAAGGCCGCTTCACAAACATTCAAAGCATGAAGGCTATTATACCTGTGGCAGGCGCTGGAACCAAACTTCGTCCGCATACATACACGCAACCAAAAGCATTGATTCCCCTGGCCGGAAAAACCATCCTGAGTATAATTATTGATCAGTTACGGGAAGCAGGCATCAACGATTTTGTGTTTATTGTTGGATACCTCGGCGAGAAGATACAGGATTATGTAAAAGAAAAATATCCGCAGCTTACCAGTCATTTTGTGCAGCAAAACGAACGCCACGGTACGGGTCATGCCATCAACTTAACGAAAGAAATTATTGCCGATGACGAAATACTGATTGTGTTAGGCGATACTATTGCAGAATATGATGTGAAGGAAATCATCAATACCCCTTTTTCGATGCTGGGAGTGAAACGTGTGGATGACCCACGAAATTTTGGTGTGACTGAAATTGATGAAGACGGGTTTATCAGCCGTGTGGTGGAAAAGCCAGCCATACCCAAAAGCAATATGGCATTGGTAGGTGTATATAAAATAAAAGAAACCAATTTTCTTTTTTCCTGCATAGAAAAAATTATTGCCGCTAATATTAAAAGCTACGATGAGTTTAACCTTACCGATGCACTGGAATGTATGATACAGAACAGTGTAAAATTTCAACCCTTCAAAGTGCAGAACTGGTTTGATTGCGGAAAGAAAGACACCCTGCTGGAATCCAATGCCACATTGCTGCGGAAATTTGGGGGTAATATTGAAGAAAATCATTCATTTGAGAACACCATCATTATACCACCGGTAAGCATTGGCGAAGGGTGCGACATTAAAAACTCGGTAGTAGGCCCCAACGTAGCAATCGGGGAATATTCAAAGCTAAACCATGCCATAATCAAAGACTCCATCGTTGGTGCATATTCCAACTTATACGAAATTGTACTTAACACTTCCCTTATTGGCAGCGATGCGGAGGTGAGGGGTGTAAGCCGCAGCCTCAATATTGGTGATAATACTGCAATAGACCTTGGGGGCGGCGGTACCAAGGCCTGAAATCATCCGTTTTTTACCATCAAAAACTCTTGGATTTACAAAATAAAACTGTTTACTTTGCGTTTCAAAGTACTTTTAGTATTTGATTACTGAAGCAAAAAACCAGTATATGCAAAACAGGATAACCCGCCTTTTTAATATATCGTTGCCCATCATCCAGGCCGGAATGATATGGGCAAGCGGCTGGCGGCTGGCAAGTGCAGTAAGTAATGCAGGGGGCCTTGGCCTTATTGGCAGCGGCAGTATGTACCCGGAAGTACTCAGGGAACATATCCGCCAATGTAAAGCCGCCACTGATAAGCCTTTTGGCGTAAATGTGCCATTATTATACCCGGATATAGAACAGCATATACAAATTATCATAGCAGAAAAAGTTCCCATAGTATTTACTTCTGCCGGAAATCCCAAAACCTGGACGGCCCGGTTAAAAGAAAATGGTATTACCGTTGTACATGTGGTAAGCAGCAGCAAATTTGCGCTTAAAGCGCAGGAAGCCGGTTGTGATGCCATAGTTGCGGAAGGTTTTGAAGCAGGGGGGCATAACGGTAGAGAAGAAACTACCACAATGGTTTTAATACCTGCAGTATGCAATGCAGTACATATTCCCGTAATTGCTGCAGGCGGCATTGCAACCGGCAGGCAGATGATGGCGTCTATGGTGCTGGGTGCGGAAGGTGTGCAGATCGGCAGCCGTTTTGTAGCCAGTAACGAAGCCTCTTCCCATATTCATTTTAAAGAAGCGGTAGTAAAAGCAGGTGAAGGAGATACCCAGCTATCTTTAAAACAATTAACACCGGTAAGGTTGTTAAAAAATGATTTTTTTGAACAGGCGCAAAAGGCTGAAGCAGCAGGTGCAACGGTTGAAACATTGAAAGCATTACTGGGTAAAGGCCGGGCTAAAAAAGGTATGTTTGAAGGCGATTTGGCAAATGGTGAACTGGAAATAGGGCAGGTATGCGCTTTGATCAATCATATACAACCCGCTGCAACAATCGTTGAGGAAATATGGAATGAGTTTATCCATGCAATGAAACAGCCACTAAAATAAAATAGTATCTTTGCCACCAATTTTTTTACAATCAACCCCCTTAAAATGTCAGTAAGTTCAGGAAATGTAAGCAGGTATATAAAAAAGCTAATAATAATATTTATACCCCTATTGTTAGTATTTGTTGTTACTGCACAAAGCCAGCCACCAGCAGGGGGTGGTTTAAATCCCAATAATACTGATTTACCTCAATTACCTCCTAATACTTTATTAAATCCTGCAGACCTGAAAACTTTTTTGCAGGATAAGAATGCATCAAATCCTAAATCAACGCTTGGTAGTGATGCCAGTGGTTCTCTGAATAAAAAAATTAATACTGACAGCCTTGTTAAAGAGAGTACGCCACAATCAGCCTTAACAACAGAAAGCACTTATGGTATGCAGTTGTTTCGTGGTGGGGCAGTAGCTTCTATTACAGAATTATCTACTCCACCGTTAGACTATCCCATTGGTGTGTATGATAAAATCATTGTTTCCTTGTGGAATGGCGCTGAAGCAACATTAGATTATACTGTCGCAAGGGATGGATCAATTTTTCCCACCGGGCTTGGAAAAATTTATGTTCAGGGCTTAACCTTTGAGCAGGTAAGGGCATTGATTATTCAACGCTTTAAATCGTATGTGCCTGCCACCACCAATATTGCAGTATCTCTGGGTGAACCACGCACTATTTCTGTTAATGTAGCAGGGGAAGTAAATACACAGGGGCCTGTTACTGTATCTGCGTTTACGAATGCATTTAATGTAATAGCACTTGCAGGCGGCCCCACTGATATGGCCAATTTAAGGGCCATACAAATAAAACGTAACGGAAAGGTAATAGATGAACTGGATGTGTATAAATATCTTACTACCGGCGACTTTGGAAAACACATCTATCTTGAGAATAATGATTTTGTGATTGTGCAGACTGTTGAAAAAAAGGTAAAGGCCGAAGGAAAATTTAAGCGGCCCATGTACTACCAATTGAAAAAAGACGAAGGGTTAAAAGCGCTATTGAAATATTCCGGCGGGTTAACCAATGATGCCTTTTCAAGTGGTGTAAAAGTTTTTCGTACTGAACTGGAACAGCAAATCATTAAAGATGTGAATGCAACGGCGGTAATTAACCCTACACATGATGCACGCCTGGATAAAGAAGATTTTGGCCTGCAGGATGGTGACATTGTTCGTGTTATTGCGGTAAATCCCGGCTTGATCAATAAAGTGGAAGTAAAAGGAGAAGTATCCTATCCGGGGCAATACGAGATCAGGGCCGGAGACAAGCTTTTTGACATCATAAACCGTGCAGGAGGTATTACCCGCAATACCTATTTACCGAGGGCATATATTTTCAGGGGCAGTGGAGATAGTACTAAACTCAATTCTAACAGACTTGATGTTGACCTGACGGGAATCACCCAGACCAGCACTAAAGACTCGGGGATTAATAAAAATAACGTAGAACTGTACCCTAATGACCAGGTGTTATTATTCAATGCCAATAGTTTTTCCGACAGGCAATATGTTGAAATATTTGGAGAAGTAAGGAAAGAAGGCAAAGTAAACAAGTATGGCGGTATGACTCTGCAGGATCTGTTGTTTCTCTCAGGGGGATTAAAACAATCTGCTGAATATGGCCGGATAGAAATTGCCAGTGTACTGGATATTGATTCTGCCAAAAGAGAACAGCAACCCACCCATGTGGTGCTGAAGACGATTAAGATTAATCCATCACTTGATATTGACAGTGCTTCAGCCGCTATTATATTGAAACCTTACGACCAGATATATGTGCGCAAAAACCCAACATTTGAATTGCAGCAACTGGTGCAGATCAATGGGCTGATCAAATACCCCGGCCCGTACCCCCGTTTGAACAAATACGAACGCCTGTCATCCTATATCGACAGGGCGGGTGGGATAAAAGAAAATGCAGACTTAAGCGGCGCTATTCTTTACCGTAAGAAAATTCAATACTTCAGGGATAATGTTACAGATAATGTAGCGTCATTAACCGATTCTTTAGGCGGCATTAATAAACTGGATTCTGTAAAAACATCCATTAGTGAAGTGGCTAATGAACCTGTAAGTATCGATTTGTACAGGGCTATGAAATACCGGAATTCTAAATTCGATGTGATTTTGCAGGAAGGTGATGTGGTATTTATACCGGAAATTAATCCTTTTGTGAATGTTAAAGGAACAGTACAATCTCCATTAAAACTTACTTACGATAAAGAACACACGAGCCTGATGTATTATATTGACAAAGCGGGAGGCTATGGCAGAAGGCCATGGAAGAGCCGTGTATATGTGCAATATGCAAATGGTAAAAGCAAACGCACCAAGAATTTATTCTTCTTCCATTTTTATCCCAAGGTAGCGGAGGGAAGTACAGTTAATGTGCCATTCAGGCCAGAAGGTGCTGATGTATCGGACTCTGTTAAACAAATCGTGATTTCCACCATACCCATTATTACTGCCACCATTATTGCCAAAATACTGGTTAAACTGTAATTGATCAAACCCAATTATTAGCAAATGAATAATATTGAACTTATAAAAGCAATAATTAAAAGGATTAAGAAATTAAGCTGGTTGATTGCAATTATTGCCCTCGCATTTGGTGCATTATTTTTCTTTATGGCGAAACGCAGTTTACCGGTTTATACTTCAAAATCTACAGTGTTCCCGTTAAACAGTACCAGCGATAATAATATCTCTTCATCAACTATCAGTAATATCCTGGGTTTGGCCGATGCACCAAAATCTTTTAGCGGGGAAGCTTCTATTAATATTGTGGAACTGGCTACCAGCCGCCGGACGAGGGAAGCCGTTGCTTATACACCAGACTCAAGCAATCATAATAAATTGATAGCAGAATTACTGATAGCAGAAAACAATAAACATACAGGGTTCATGCAAAATGAAAAAATTGAATTACCTGATCCGCATGATACCGCAAGAATGGTGAATATTGCCAGCAATATTTTAAAGAATGCCTTTTCAGCCAAGATTAATAAAAACGGTATTCTGGAATTATACTTCAGTAATACCGATGAAAAACTGGTACGAACAATCAGTTACGTGTTCATTCAAAAAATATCTGATTTTTATATTGAACTGAAAAAGAAGAAAGCGCAAATAGATTATGAGTTTGCTGTAAATAAAGCCGATTCTTTATTAAAAGTGCTGCAGCAACTGGATAATAAGGCCATCCAGCTTGACGAAAGTACTTTCTTCACTAACCAGGAATTAAAACGCTTCAACCTTCCTAAAATAAACCTCGATCAGGATAAGCAAACAGTGCAATCGCAATATTATTATGCCGTAAACAACAGGGAATCGGCGGCTTATAAACTGCAGAAGGAAACGCCTATCATTGAAGCACTGGATAAACCGGAGGGCCCTTATGATATGGATAAAAAATCAACCAAAGTTTATGCGATACTAGGTATAATATTGGGCGGATTTATCGGAGCTATTGCGGCAAGCTGGAAAGTGATCAGCAACTTCCTTTCTGCTGAATTGAATAAAGCAATTGAAAAAGCATCCAAACCAAAAGAAGAACCCACTACTCCTGCACCACTGGCATAAGAAATTACAGCATAAAAAAAGTCCTGCATCATTATTAATGCAGGACTTTTTTATTGGAGACCAGGATTTGCTAAATAGCTATTTAGAAAAAGCCCAGCGGATCATTTCTTTCCAGCTTGGTTTCTTACCATACATTAAAATTCCTGTACGGTAAATTCTGCCGGCAAACCAGGTGGTGAACATAAATCCACCAATCAGCAACAGCATTGATAATCCCAATTGCCAGTAGGGTACGGTATTAGGTACACCAAATGGAATACGTACCATCATGATAATGGGCGAACTGAATGGAATAATGCTTGCCCACACTGCCAGTGGACTGTTAGGATCCTTGATAACTGCCCCCATCAAAAAGATGGAAAACATCACCAGCAATGTAATAGGAAAACTCAAAGATTGCGCTTCACGCATGTCTTCGTTAATAGCACTTCCTATTGCTGCATATAAAGACGAATAAAAGAAGAAGCCTGCCAGCAGATAAAAAACAAAGCAGCTTACCACCAGCAGAATATTTACGCTGGTGAACACATTTTGTACGCTGCCCACTACTGAAGATGCGTTATTAACAGCGCCGCCCTGGGCTTTGCTCACGTTATAAATAATAAAAATGCAACTGATCCAGATGAGGAATTGCGTTAATGCCACCAGCCCGATACCAATGATTTTCCCGATCATGAGCTGAAACGGTTTTACTGATGATACCACTACCTCGGCTATACGATTTGTTTTTTCTTCTGTTACACCCATCATTACCTGTGAGCCGTACAAAATTAAAATAAGGTACATTAAGAAGCCCGACACATAACCGATCACACTTGCCGATTCAGCATTTGAATTCCTGTTTTTTTCATTACTTTGCCGTAACGAAACTGTTCTGTTAATGATGGCCTGTTTTACGGTATCAATACCAAGGCTGTCTTTTTTTATCTGTTCCCAGATTTTATTTAGTTTTTTTTGAGCCGGTTCCATAGCTCCAATCCCAAATGTTTTGCGGGTATTCAGCCTGATGATATTGGCACTGTCGATACCGTTTTTCCAGCTGAAGTTTTGTGGAATAACCACATAGCCATCGTAGCCCAGTGTATCGAAATGAGCCATGAAGTTTTCCTTATTTTCTGTAACCAGTGTGAGGGTCTTTGCGGTGTCCATATTATTGGCAACTGCAATCATATCGGCCTTAAATAATCCAGAACTGTCGATAATGCCGATCTTCAGGTTATCTTTTGTTTTTTCTGCTATATATGTGGTCCCAAAAATCAACCCCAGGTATAACAATGGAAATAAGATAGTGCTGATAATAAAAGTTCTTTTTCTTATACGGGTAAGAAATTCTCTTTTTATAATGAGTATGATTTTATGCATGGAATGAGAATTTAAAGAGTAGTTTTTTCGAATTGTCTTGCTGTTGGCGTGCCTTCCACCAGCCTGATAAAAATATCATTCAGCGAGGGCAGTATTTCGTTAAAGGCAATAATACTGCTGCCGTTATTAATAAAATGACTGAGCACATCATTAGGTTTATATCCCTCCCTGATTTTTACAATGATCTGCTGCTCTTTTTTTTCCACTACATCAAAAATATTGGCCGTAATCTGATCCGGTATATTTTCTATTTGTATGCTGAAAAGATTTTCTTTAAAGCCTTGTTTTACTTCTGCCACACTTCCATCCAGAATTTTTTTGCCTTTGTTCACCAGCACAATATTGTTACAAATTTCTTCCACCTGCTCCATACGGTGCGTACTGAAAATGATGGAGGTGCCATTTTGTGCCAGCCTGTAAATTTCATCTTTTATGAGGTTGGCATTTACCGGGTCAAGGCCGCTGAATGGTTCATCCAGGATGATCAGATCAGGCTCGTGCAAAACGGTAATTACAAACTGTAATTTCTGGCCCATACCCTTACTCAGGTCTTCCACTTTTTTATTCCACCAGCTTTCCATTTCCAGCCTCTTAAACCAATCCCTGATCTTTACAATGGCTTCGGCTTTTTTTAACCCTTTTAATTGCGCCAGGTACAAAGCCTGTTCGCCAATCTTCATTTTCTTATACAGGCCGCGTTCTTCGGGCATATAACCAATCAGGCGGGCATCATTTTCCGGATCAAAGGCTTTGCCCTTAAGCGTAATGCTTCCTGAGTCAGGATAAAAAATGCCAGTGATCATCCTGATCAATGTCGTTTTTCCGGCACCGTTAGGGCCAAGCAATCCAAAAATATTCCCTTTTGGAATAACCATGCTGATGTCATCCACAGCTTTTTGTGTGGCAAAATATTTTTTCAGGTGTTGCAGTTCTAAAATATTCATCCGTGCAATTTTGTGTAAATGTAAATTGTTGACAAAATAATTCAAATGATTTTTTGCCGGGCAACTTTTTTACAAACGGCAATTAACTGCCTGTTGTGAAGCCCGTTCAATATAATTATTGATGAACCAATGCAATCTGCCGGGCTACTTTTTCTCCATCCATTGCCGCACTTACAATGCCACCGGCATATCCGGCGCCTTCACCGCAGGGATAAAGATTTACAATCTGCGGATGTGCCAGTGTTTGTGCATCACGGGGAATACGCACCGGTGATGAAGTGCGGCTTTCCGTGGCCACCACCACTGCATCATTGGTAAAATACCCGTTCATCTTTTTCCCAAAAGCCATAAAACCTTTGGCAAGGGCATGATATACAAAATCCGGCAACACGTCTTTTAACGCCGTACTTTGCAAACCGGGCTGGTAAGAACATTCGGGCAGCGATGCAGATGTTTTATTGTTACTGAAATCTGCCATGCGCTGCGCAGGCGCCACCAGTCTTCCACCACCGGCAGTAAAGCAATGCTGCTCCACTAATTTTTGAAATGCCATTAATGTCAGCGGATGATTATGCAACTGTGTAAAACCATTATGTTTCCTGAACCATTCCAGGTTGCTGTCGTGTTTATATTTTTTTAATGTTTGCATGGCATCATCCAGCTTTACTTCCACCACCATGCCGCTGTTGGCAAAGGGATTATTTCTTTTAGAAGGGCTCCAGCCATTAACCACCAGTTCGCCGGGGCTTGTTGCGGCAGGAGCAATGATACCACCGGGGCACATGCAGAAAGAAAACACACCACGTTCATTTACCTGCTGCACCAGGCTGTAGGATGCAGGCGGCAAAAAATTGTTTTGTGCATTGCTTTTATACTGGCAATTGTTGATCAGTAACTGCGGATGCTCCACCCTTACCCCCAATGCAAAAGGTTTGGATTCGATAAGAACGTTACTGCTGTACAATAATTCAAAAATATCCCTGGCACTATGGCCTGTGGCTAATATGAAATCACCGGCTTCAATATTTTCACCATCAGCAGTAATTGCTGATTTAATACGGTTACCCGAAAGTTGAAAGCCGGACACTCTTTTTTCAAATAATATTGTTCCACCACATTGCTCAATTTGTTCCCGCATGGCAGTGATGATGTGTGGTAATTTATTGGTACCAATATGCGGGTGCGATTCGTATAAAATTTTTTCGTCGGCACCAAAATGTACAAAGCCATTTAAAATGCGGTCAATATCGCCACGCTTATTGCTGCGGGTATACAATTTTCCATCGCTGTATGTACCTGCGCCACCTTCCCCAAAACAGTAATTACTGTCGCTATCCACGACGCCACCGCGGTTCAATTTCGCCAGGTCTCTTCTGCGGGAGCGCACATCTTTTCCCCGTTCAATTATTATTGGCTTAATGCCTGATTCTATTAACTGCAGTGCGGCAAACAAACCGGCCGGCCCGGCGCCAATGATTGCCACACTGTGTTTGGCAGCGTGCACATCTTTATATTGAAAAGGTATTAACTGCCGTTGCAGAAAAGATTCGTTAATAAAAGCAGTAACAGAAAGGTTTACCCAAATGGTTTTGGCCCTGGCATCGATAGACTTTTTTACAGGATAAAAACCGGTTACAGCGGTTTGGTTAACCCCTGCAGCTTGTGCAATGAGTTTTTTGATAGCGGCTTCACTGGCGGCTTCGGCAGGCTGCAGCCTGAATGAGAATTGCTGTTGCATATTGTACTGCTGCCGGCTTTTTATGCCGGAAAAGGTTACAAAAAATAAAGCTGCAGGAAACACCTCATCATGAAGCCTGCAGCTTTTATAAGAACTTCATTCAATAACAAAGATCAGAAGGGAAGATCATCCACGGCATCCGGCGGAGCTGCAGAGAATGTATCCAAAGGTTCCAGGTACTCATTATCTGTTTTGGCAGCAGAACCGGGTTGTAAAATTTGTTCCACCCTCCAGGCATCCAGGTTGGTGATATAATTTACTTTGCCATCTTTTTCCCACTTGCTTCCTTTAATGTTAAAGTATACTTTGATCTCGTCTCCAATGTTTACCCTGTCAATAATGACAGTCTTATCCTGCACACACTGAAATTTTACATAATTGGTAATGGTCCGGCCATTGATGTCATCCGTTTTTTCTACGGCAAATTCTCTTGTTTTAAAAGTTTCTGTACGTTGAACAATATCGTACTTGGCAACCAGTTTGCCGGTTAATTCGTAACTCATAATGATAATTTAATATGCCAAAAGTAAATCTATTTATTGATAAAATTTTTATGCCTTAAATTCTTTATTGTTGGTTAAAAAATAACTATCTTCCTTTTTGCGAGAAATAACTGCTGCTATTCATTTTCCAATACTGCGAAACGCCTTCAACACTGTTTTAATTTTTACAGGAACTTTTGTTTGATGCCGGCAAGATTTTTGCCATAGCTGCGCCACCTGTTACCAACCGGGAGGAAAAATTTTGCAGAGAAGAACTGGTGCGGAATGTAGGAGAAAATGGCCAGAAAAAGAATGATAAAAACACGGGAAAAAGATAACCCTGAAACGGGAAAATCCATACTGTGATCACATTGAAAAAAACAATTGAATAAAAAATTTTTTTTTCAATAATTTATTCGATATTCGCTGTCCTGCTAAAATTTATTTTATTACTGAAAATAGGATGAATTTTATAAGGAAAATACCCCAAAAAAACTAACCTTTTCTCAACATAATTATAAATTGCTTAAGCACTGATGGATAAAGCGTTTGAAAAAGTATGGGCTAATTGTTTGGAGATCATCAAAGACATTGTTGAATGGCAGCATTTTAAAACGTGGTTTGAACCAATAAAACCGGTAGCATTAAAAGATAAAGTTTTAACGATCCAGGTACCCAGTCAATTTTTTTATGAGTATCTTGAGGAACACTATGTTTCACTTTTGGCAAAGACTTTGAAGAGAGAATTGGGAAAGGAGGCACGTTTGGAATACAGGATCATGGTGGACAGTGGCAACAGCAAGAACAAACCGCTCACCATGGACGTGCCGGGGCATGGTTTTAAATCTTATTCTAACAACGAAATGGATTTCCCGCTTGTGATTAATAACCCAGTTAAAAACCCATTTGTAATTCCAGGATTAAAAAAGATGCAGATCGATCCGCAGCTTAATCCTGCTTATACATTTGATGCTTTTATTGAGGGTGATTGTAACCGTGTAGCACGCAGGGCAGGGAAAACTGTTGCTGAAAAGCCAGGTACCACATCTTTTAACCCATTGGTAATTTATGGCGGTGTAGGTTTGGGTAAAACACACTTAGCGCAGGCCATAGGCAACGAGGTAAAGAGGTTACACCCCAACAAAGTGGTGCTGTATGTAAGTTCAGAAAAATTCATCAACCAGTTTATAGATCACAGCCGCAACCAGGCCATCAATGATTTCATTCATTTCTATCAGTTGATAGATGTTTTGGTTATTGACGATGTGCAATTTTTCAACCGTGCTGAAAAATCGCAGGAAGCGTTCTTTGCGATTTTCAACCATTTACATCAAAGCGGTAAGCAATTGATCTTAACCAGCGATAAACCACCCAAAGATCTTGAAGGTGTACAGGAAAGATTACTGAGCCGTTTCCGCTGGGGATTGAGTGCTGATTTACAGGTACCCGATTACGAAACCAAGATTGAAATACTGGAAAAGAAAATGAAGAACGATGGCCTTGATATGCCGCGTGAAGTAGTTAAGTATATCGCCTACAATATCAATAGTAATGTAAGGGAACTGGAAGGCGCTTTGATATCATTATTGGCACAATCTTCGCTTAATAAAAGGGAAATAGACCTCGAATTGGCTAAGAAAGTATTAAGAAACTTCGTAAAATCGTCCAGCAAGGAAATCACTATCGATGCCATCCAAAAAATGGTGTGTGAATATTTTGATGTTCCTTACGATAAACTGCTGCAAAAAACCCGCAAAAGGGAAATTGTACAGGCAAGGCAGATTACTATGTTCCTGTCTAAAGCCTTTACCAAAAACTCATTGAAAACAATTGGTGAACATTTTGGTGGAAGGGATCATACCACTGTAATACACAGTTGCCAGACGGTGAAAGACCTGATGGATACGGATAGTTTATTTAAAGAAAGTGTACTGGAACTGCAGCAGAAAGTACAGCTTGCTGCTATGTAACCTGGATAAGATATTTTATTTATAACCCGGCCCTGCGCCGGGTTTTGTTTTTATAGCCTTGTCATGAATATTTTACCCTAAAAACTGTATTTAGTTTTGGGTAATAACTCATGGAATTGTATTTTTGCAACCCCTAAACAATCTGGGCAGGTTAGGAGAGGTGCCTGAGTGGCCGAAAGGAACGGTTTGCTAAATCGTCGTACGGGTTAAACTGTACCGTGGGTTCGAATCCCACCCTCTCCGCAAAAGTTCTTATTTAAAAATTTTTTATTGTTCGGGTGTTCCCAATAAACCCAAACCAATATGTTTTTCGTTCGGGATGTAGCGTAGCCCGGTTATCGCGCCTGGTTTGGGACCAGGAGGTCGCAAGTTCGAATCTTGCCATCCCGACTTCACAGGACAAGCT
>JAFDZS010000017.1 GCA_018266775.1 Bacteroidota bacterium
TCGTCCCGGCATTGCTGCCGGGAAGGTCGTCGGTTCGACTCCGATAGGCTCCACTTTAACCGCCATAGCTTCAGCAACGGCGGAATAGTATTCAATAACCATAGCTATGCTATGGTTATTTTTATTTCTAAAACATCAGCTGGTAAGATCGTCCCGGCATTGCTGCCGGGAATGTCGTCGGTTCGACTCCGATAGGCTCCTGCAAGAAAGCTCACCGTAATGAATCTGTTTTATTTATTTTTGAAATTTTTAGCTAACAGTGCAATTTTTTAACTATTACTAATACACGAAAATGTAAAATAAAACAACATGCAGGTCCAGGTCTTTCATCCTGTATCTTTTTTTGATATGGCTTGAGTAATCCTGGTAAAATACATTACGTGAAACAAAAAATTGTAATTCAGAATGAAAGATATTGTTGTTTGAATATATCCATAACAGCAATATCAGAAGACAAAATTTTTTGTTAATAATCATCATTAAAATTCAATTATAATCCAATTAGAATTGCAGTAACGCCAATACTTTAGTAGCAACTGTTATTAATTTTGCAGATAGAATACAGCATTGTTAAAATCTGCACATGAATAATTTTTGGCAACATCATTTTTTAAATAATCCCATTAGCGATTGGGCAATTGCAGTTACAATAATTGCAGTATCATCAATCCTGTTACGTTTTATACAACATAAAGTCACCGGGAAATTAAAAGCTGCAGCATTAAAAACAGCAACAACAATTGATGATTTCGTGGTTGAGGTTATACAATCTTCTGTAATGCCATTGCTGTATATTCTTTCCATATATGCGGGGCTGGGTTACCTTGATTTTCCTGAAAAAGCTGAAGCGATAAAGCATATCGCATTCCTGCTGGTGAATACTTTTTTTGTATTGAAAATGATTAATGCATTTATTGCTTACCTATTCCGGCAATTCTTATCAAAACATGAAAAGGATGAAACACGGGAAAAACAATCCAGAGGTATCCTGCTGATCATAAAAGTAATGGTGTGGGTGCTGGGTTTATTGTTTTTATTGAATAACCTGGGTTATAATATCACCACACTTATTGCGGGGCTGGGTATAGGCGGCATAGCTATTGCATTGGCCGCACAAACTATTTTAGGTGATATGTTCAGCTACCTTGTGATCTTTTTTGATAAACCTTTTGAAGTGGGTGATTTCATTATTGTAGATGATAAAATGGGAACCGTTGAATACATCGGGATCAAAACTACAAGGATACGGGCACTAAGCGGGGAGCAACTGGTTTTTTCAAATGCAGACCTCACCAACTCACGGATACACAATTACAAGAGAATGCAGGAAAGAAGGGTCGTCTTTTCTTTTGGCGTTACTTACAATACACCCGCAGCAAAGCTGGCAGCTATACCGGCTGCAATAAAAAAAATTGTTGAGTCACTTGAAGGAACAAAATTTGACCGGGCGCACTTTAAAGAGTTTGGAGATTTCAGCCTCAACTTTGAAGTAGTATACTTTTTATTTTCTGCCGATTATAACGCTTATATGGATAGCCAGCAGCTTATTAATACAAAGCTGCTCACTTATTTTGAGCAGGAAGGTATTGAATTTGCATTCCCCACACAAACGCTGTTTATTAATAAAGCAGTAAGCAATGATCAGTAAAATGTAAAAAACCGACTGTCTTTTGCAACTGAAAAGGCAGTCAGATCAGTAGCATCGCGATACTTGCAAAACAAAAATGAATAAATGTCTTTAACCCTGTAAAAGAAAAGATTATACAGATGATAAGCCTGTGCGGTACCCTGTATTGCCAATTGGCAGATTTTTATCATCACATTCAACACGCGGATGCATCAGCATTTTATGACACAACCGTGCACCTGCCAGCGAAATTAACCACTTATCAAAATTTTTAGATTTTACTGGTATAAGGAAACTGAAAGTGTAATTTTACAGCAGAGAAATGCTACCAAAAATTTTCTCAACGCATTAAACAGGTAAAAGGGTAGCTCACGCTCCTGATTACCGGGTTTAGTATTAGTTTTATGTTAGTTTCGCCTTTTCCCTTTTGGGAGAGGGCCTTTTTTTAAGAACCAGCCTTTTGCGCACCATATAAAATAATTACGTATATTCCTTATTGATAGCTGATTGTTGTCAGAGGTTTTACTGACTGTAATCATATCATTTTTTCTCCATTCAGCCTAATATTAAGATTGATTTGCCGCAGTTTTTAGCGAAGTAAACAACATTTTAATTTATGAAAGTAGAACAGATCTATACCGGCTGTATAGCACATGCCGCCTATTATGTAAGCAGTAATGGCGAGGCTGCCATTTTTGATCCATTAAGAGAAGTACAACCGTATATTGACAGGGCCGTGAAAGACAACGCAAAGATCAAATACGTTTTTGAAACGCATTTCCACGCAGATTTTGTGAGCGGCCACCTGGATCTTGTTAAGAAAGCCGGCGCACAAATTGTATTTGGGCCAACTGCTGCACCAGCATACCCGGCCATTATTGCCTCCGATAACCAGGTATTTGAAGTGGGAGCTGTTAAAATAAAAGTATTACACACTCCGGGGCATACCCTGGAGAGCACCACTTATTTACTGATTGATGAAAACGGAAGCGAACATGGCATTATTACCGGCGATACTTTATTTATTGGAGATGTGGGCCGCCCCGACCTGGTGCAATATGTAAAAGCAGAAATGACACAGGAGAAGCTGGCAGGGATGTTGTATGATTCGCTGCGCAATAAAATTATGCCGCTGAATGATGACCTGATTGTATATCCCAATCATGGAGCAGGAAGTGCATGCGGAAAAATGATGAGTAAAGAAACCACCGATACGCTCGGCCACCAGAAAAAAGTAAATTATGCGTTGCAGACATCATTAACCAAAGATGAATTTTGTAAACTGATATTAACGGGCTTAACAAAACCACCAGTATATTTTCCGCAGAATGTATTAATGAATATACAGGGTTATGAAAGTTTGGATACGGTAATGCAGCGCAGTAATGCACCATTAAGTGTAACTGCGTTTGAAGCGTTGGCCAACGAAAATGATGCTTTATTACTGGATACCAGGAAGGCAGATGATTTTGCAAAAGGCTTTATACCCAACAGCATCAACATTGGTATAGATGGAAATTTTGCACAGTGGGTGGGTGAAATGATTCCCGATGTAAAGCAGCCCATTTTACTTATTACAGATAAGGGAAGGGAAGAAGAAACGGTTATCCGGTTATCAAGAGTGGGGTATGATCATGCGCTTGGTTATCTCGAAGGTGGATTCACTTCATGGAAAAATGCGCAAAGGCCTTATGATACCATCAACAGGATAACTGCTGCCGAACTTGAAGAGCAGCGTAAGCAGCAACCATCCTTATTGTTTGATGTAAGAAAAAGAAGTGAATACGAAAGCCAGCATTTGGAAGACGCGGAAAATATTCCGTTAAACGAAATCAACCAGTACCTCGCAGCATTCCCCAAAAACAAACCGGTTGTATTGTACTGTGCCGGCGGTTACCGCAGCATGATTGCAGCATCTGTTTTAAAACAAAGGGGCTGGGAAAATATTACAGATGTGGTGGGCGGCTTTACGGCCTTGTGTGAAACGAAGTTGCCCAAAACAAGTTACGTTTGCCCCACAACGTTATTGTAGGAACATGCCTGTGGCGTGTTCATTGTTTGTTACAGCAGCTAACAAACAATCCTGCATGTTATTTTAGATGAATAGTCACACTTTGTATTTGCTGTCAACAAAACGGGTGGTGTGCCTGGAAAAAAATAAAAACAATCCAATACCCAGCAACAGCAGACCAGTGACTAAAAATTCTGCAACAGTATTATTGAATAACTTTCCGGGATAAGAAAGAATTTGGTTGGAATATTGCCAAACGGGTGGCCCGAACCTGGTCAATATAATAAACAGGATGAATGTAATAAGTGAATTCAACCAAAACCAACGCCGCCGGATAACAATGAAGAGGGAAATAAAAAACCCAATCAGCAAACCAGCCGATGCTGATAAGTCTCTCCATAAAATATAGTAAAGAAGGCTTGATGTTAAAAAGCCATTCTGCTCCATTGCGGCAGGAATCTTGTCGGTACTGGTACTTCTTATAATTTCAATAAACTTAATAAAATGCAAACTGCTTAACGTTTCAAAGGCATTAAAAAAAACCAGAAGGCTGCGCAATGTAACAGCATCAGGCGCCAATTCAATTTTGAAAGTAAAGTTTGAAATGTCATAAAATGTTAAACACCTTGTCTTCTGTTATTACATACAGGTAGATGAATTGGGTATCAGTTACCACTTAAAACAAATTCCTCCACATTGGCTTCCCATTTTTCCGGTTCATTATCATACAAGTTTTCATGGCCACTGTTTTCATACACAACAAATTTTTTCGGTGCAGGTATATTATTAAAAATGGTTTTGATCTCACTTTCAGAAACCCCCGGGTCTTTTCTTCCCCATTGCAATAATACCGGGCAATGAATTTGTTTTACAAATTCTTTCGGCTGCATATCAAAAGCCCAAAAGCCATTGATGGCACCACCCCAAAAAGTAAGCAGTGCACCAAAAGGTTCTGCAGGCAGATGTGCCTGGCGCATTTTTCCCTCTGCCGTTTCGTTCAATGAAGCAAAAGGCATTTCAAGAATAACTTTGTCTGGCGTGAGGTGATAATCTGCAATAGCCTTGGTAACGGTGGCGGCCCCGAGGGAAATGCCATATAAAATAATATGTTGTTCGCCCAGATTTTTTATATAGGTATAGGCAAGTTTAACATCTTCTGCCTCACGGTAACCAATAGTGCAGGTATTGCCCTGGCTTTGGCCATGCGCCCTGAAATCGATCAACAATGTGGAGTAGCCCAGCTCATTAAAAAAATTGCTTTGTGAAAGATTGGCCGATTTTTCACTGCCATGCCCATGAAATAACGCAACGGTACCTTTTGCATTGGGCACGCGGATATACCAGCCTGCCAAAGTTAAACTGTCTTTGGTTTTTAACTGTATGGAAGTATAAGCACTGTCGGGTTGTTCGCCCACTAATTTTTCCTGCTTCAATCCAATAAGTGCCACACCTAAAACGCCCCAAAAACCTTTGGTTTGTTCTTCAACGGGAGTAACGGTACCATGTTCATAAAAATGCGTAAGGTGATACGCCTGGTTAATGGCAACGATGTTGATGAGAAGGAAAAAGAATAATATAAAGTATAGTATTCTCTTTAACAGCTTTCGTTTATTAATGGCCATGAATACAGAGTTAAGATGGGAAACCACATTGCATAAAACCAATCAGGGTAAACATTACTGTTGACTGACTATTGCTGGTTGCAACGGATGATTGAAGATAGCGATTTTTGTGCAATCCACTATGTACAGGTAAAGCTCCGTAGGAGCGCTATTTTGGCAGCGTTAGGAAAGAGCGGGAAGGAAGCCCTGTACGGGCGATATTATTTAATCAATGATTTTCTTTATTACTGGCAAGTGATCTGGGTGCAGCCCAACAATAGCATCTTTACAAAGAGTACAAACTAAACCCAATTCAGTGCCCGACCTGGGATCTCTATTTTCATGCTGAACAACGAAGTTGGGTAAATGAAACTTTGCCTGTAAAGAAGCAATATCTAAAACACAGTCAAAATATATCCATTCCCTGCAATTGTCAGACCATGTTTTACCACGAAAAGTTTCAGGAATGGCTTTGCCTTTTAAATAATGTTCTAATATTTTTAGATGTTCACACATGGATAGAAAAAATTTTTTTCTTTCTAAAATTTAACGATACAAAATTGTATTTGCAATATATGCATCGCTTTATTGACCTGCTTCATGTCACGGCTTGCCATACTTTGCCATCATTTCTTTATAATAATCTGATTGATTAAAATTTATTTTTTCCTGCCGAATTAATTCTTCAATAGTTTCCTTCTCATTCCAGGTATCGTAACATTGTTTGTGAAACCCGCTATCAAAATATTTGTATAATGGATGGTCAGAGAAAGAAACTGGAGGTAAACCAATAACTTCATCGGTTTCAGCTAAGATTTTACCGCATAATGCACAGATACTGCTGTTTAATAGAATGATGGCCATGATGTTTTATTATTTGCGATAGTATACTTTTGTTTGCTCACCTTTTTCTGTATCGTATTGCACAATAAGTTGCGTGGTTGTTAATTGTTTAAGGTGTATCCTGTTCAGCACTTGAGGTTCTCCGAAAACCCCTGAAGGAAAGGAAAACTTCTCTTTGCGTCCGGTTTGTACATTCAACAAAATAAATTGATCTTTTTTATTGGGCACGTGCGCTTCGCAGTACAATAAACATTGTTTCTTTTCGTCAACATCAATCCAAACTGCGCTGCTTTTAATAATATTTTCACCAGTAGATTTTTTGAAGAGTTCAATATGATGGGGATTGCCATTTCCGAAAGAATGAACTAAAACAAAATAATTGGTAAAATCAGCACTAATATAACCCGGGTTGAGATGAGGCAAACCGACAGACATAGAAGATAACTCAGTAATAATTTTTTTTCCTTTTTTGAGGTAGAGATATTCCATGCTGTCATTTACCTTGTAGTAAAGGCTGTAACCACCTTTTAATGTGGTGTCAAAATCATAAGTGATATTTTGGGGTTGATTGTCTTGTGCAAAACATGCTGCTTTCAATAAAAAGATACCAAAAATAAATAAAATTGTACGCATAAGTATTTATTTCCAATCCTGGTTGAACCTCAATCTGGATAACAAGTTGTATAGCTTGTTTAATCCATATGTTCCAATTAGTCCATAATCTTCAATGGTTTTTACTTTTCCATTATTATAGGTAACGGTTAAAGTACAGGTTTGATCATCTGTCCAGTCAACGGCGTAATGATCTTTTAATACAGGAAAATTGATGTAGTTGAGCAATTGCACAATTTCTTCAAATGAATCGTTTTTTAGAATGGTATTGTATGTTCCTTTAAATTCTTTTGAATGAGTTTGGCGATCCCAATTATATTTAATGGCAGTAAAAACTGCCTTTCTGTCTTTATTAACAGTGAGCGTAAATTCCGGGCAGGTACCAAAGCACATGGTGGTCCGGTATTCAATTTTTTCAATGGATAACTGTTCAGGCTTTGGATTGTATTCAATAAAATCTCCGAATTTAAAAGTTAGGTCGCTATATAAAAGCTGTCTTTTAGTCTCTTTTTCCCGTCAATTAGGTTCAGACATATAGTAATACCTGGTAATGCTGTCGTTAATGATTTTCGGAAAGGTACATTCCTGGAAGCTCCTCCTCGTAAGCCATTTTATGTGTAAAGAATCCCCACCATAATTCAGAACAACCAATACAGCAAATTCACTAAAGTCTCCAATTACAAGTAGATCTGTATAACCATTCTGATCAAAATCGGCTTTATAAAACGGTTTTGTGATCTGTAAAGAGTCTGCAATCCGTTTACAAAAATCGTTTTCACCATAACTCCTATTAAATGCAGTAATTGATTTTAAAGAAAAATCTTTATAATCCTTATCTAAGGAACGGATCAGTTTTTCTACTGCTTCATTTGAGGTTAGACTGTCAATTTTTGATGGCCGATGCTGTGCAAAAACTGTTGGAAGCGTTGTAATGAACAGGGTAAATAAGAAGATCTTGTGCATGGCGGGTGCAGTTTAAAGTAGTTATTGAAGATAAGGTATTTGCAGCAGTAAACAATAGCCTGTGACAGTATGTCAACCAGAATTGCGAAAGGGAATTATATTGATAGCGGCAATTGGTCTTTTAGAAGAAGTGAAATATTGCAATGACAAGTATAAGACACCAGTATCTAACCTCCCTGCAACGCCTCCCTGACACCTCGGTGACTCCTCCGGAAGCCTCCTTTTTTAAAATGGATAAACAGGTACAAATAACGCCAAACAGGTTAAAACAGGAGCAAACAATGCGCAGAGGGAACAAAAAGGCTAAAACAAAACCAAACGCAATGCATCTGCAACCGTCACGATATTATGTCGAATAACTTGCCGGGTGAGTCACCGCTTAAACGGTGACTCACCCAATAGCAAAACAGCCCCGGATACCCGAAGCTGTTTGTTTTGTTTTTGCTTAGTTCCGGATTGGTTGCAACCGGAACACTTGAATGAAAAGAAACAATATTTAAAACGCGATATCTCTTTTTTTAAAACGGTAAAACTACAAATTGGAAGGTTGTCAGCCTTAGCTTGATTGCTCTGCAGGTCTAAGGCAGCTCATCAGCGTAAACCCGGTTTCGCCAGGCTCAACCTGACAACTTCTACTATTTGAAGACATTCACGCTTCAAACTATTGTACTGTCAGTCTGAGCTTGCTGAAGACGGTTATTTCAATGTTACCCGGTTTCTCCAGGCTTAACCTGGCAGTTCAATTATTTAAAGGCTATCAACCATCAGCTTTCCCACCGGGCCCTGCGGGCAACCTTCAATTTTCTACCAACATCAACTCCCTTGCCTGCTCGTATTGCAGCGCAGCAATTTGCTGGTGTATCTTATATAATAACTCCGGCATCGCCGCTTCAATTTCAGGGGTAAGCTGCGTGCCCTGCTGTTGCAAACTTTCTATGCTTACCACAAACAAAAACACTTTCGGCATCTTATCTAAAAACTGTAAAGCAGTGATCATGTCTTTCAAACCAATATCATGCGTACTCATAGCACGCGGAAAATCGCTGGCAAAACGGGGTTGAATTAAACGAATGGTGCCTGGGGCATTGTTGTCCAGTGTGGCATCCACAACGATCACCGTATGGTATTGTTCTAAATGGCCCAGCAGGTGAAAACCACCGGTACCGCCGTCTAATAAGGCAACATTTCCGGGCAGTGGTTCCTGTAGTAATACATCTATTACGTGTACGCCCAGACCCTCATCACCCATCAGGTAATTGCCCAGGCCCATTACTAAAATGCTGTTATCATTTTGTATCATGATGCTTTTTTATTTTCAGTTGCAGTTTTCTTTTCGGGGTTGGGGGTTTGATGGTGGTTGCGTTCAAACACTTCTTCTTCAATAAATTTCCAACCACCACCCATACTGCTCATCTCACCGCGGCCTTCCACATAATCATGATAAAAAACTAAGTACACATGTATCACTACAAACAGGATAAAGAACCACATGCTCCAGTGATGAATCTGCCGGGTAAGAATATCTCCACCAAGCAGTGCAGGCACCCAGGCAAACAGTTTGGGGAACCACCATGAACTCATGGAAGCATACAAACCAAAACCGGTCAGGCATTGCACTAAAAAGGCAATGAAGGTGAGGAAATAAATAAAGCCTGCCATTGCATTGTGGCCAATGCTCATGTGCTCACGGCCTTTCAGCATCAGTATATCCATGCGGAATACATACCACATCTCTTTAAAAAATTTTTTAGAGAAGGGAATGAATTGGCGCCAGTTGGCGTATTTATTGCCTACAAAGCCCCAGTAAATGCGGAATAAAAAATTAAAGAAGAAAATATAAGCTGCTGCAAAATGAATATAGCGCATCCATCCCATGGTAAAGGCATTAGTGGCTTCTTTATGGCTTTGCAGCGCCAGCGGGCTGGCAATATAAAATCCGGTGGCGATCAATGCTAATAAAACCAGCGCATTGATCCAGTGATAAATCCGTACCGGCTGTTCCCAAACATACACCCGGCGCAGCCGGTGTATTGGTGCAGTATTTTGTGCCATACAATTTTTTTTAGTGTTTAATTTTCTAAAATACCGATACGGCTGATGTGTTTGCCTTCTTCATCATAGATGTGAACACTGCAGGCCATGCAGGGATCAAAACTGTGAATGGTCCTGATGATTTCCAATGGCTGTTGTTCATTGGCTACCGGTGTACCCAACAGCGCAGATTCATAGGCAGACAACTGGCCTTTACTATCCCGCGGTGATGCATTCCATGTAGTGGGCACCACTAATTGATAGTTGGCAATTTTTTCATCGCTGATGTTGATCCAGTGTGCCAGTGCGCCACGGGGTGCTTCTGTATGGCCCACGCCCTGTGCGGTTTTTGGCCAGGTGGCAGGATCAAACTTGCTCATCTCTGCCATTCGGGTATCACCATTTTTTATATTGGTGAGCAGTTGATCATAAAATTCATGTGCCCATTGTGCCACAAGTACACTCTCTAAACCACGGGCAGCCGTTCTTCCCAAAGTGGAGAACAAAGCGGTGATGGGCACATCCAAATCTTTCAAAGCTTTGTCTACAACAGCTTTAAAATCTTCGCGGCCGCGGGCATAACCTACGAGTACCCGTGCCAGTGGGCCAACTTCCATAGCATTGCCTTTCCAGCGGGGCGTTTTCAGGTAGCTGTATGCTTGTGTGGTATCTAAATTTTCGAATGGTGGTTTGGGCCCGGTGTAGTTGATCTTGCTTTCGCCTTTCCACGGATGCAGGCCAACGTCTTTACCTTCTTTATATTCGTACCAGGAATGGCTGATGAATTCCTGCACTTCATCGTCTTTACGCACATCCACATCATATACTTTACTTACATCTTTGTTTAATATGGCGCCACCGGGGAATTTATAATTTTTAGTGTCTTTATATCCGTTAGCAGGTAAGTCTCCATATACTAAATAATTGCCCAGGCCGCCGCCAATGGCACCCCAGTCTTTATAGAAAGAGGCAATGGCCATCAGGTCCGGTATATAAACCTGCTCAATAAAATTCTTACCATCCTGCAATAACTGGCCCACATAAGCCAACCGTTCTGCATTAATACCACTAACATCATCAATACTGATGGCGCAGGCCATACCACCCACTAAATAATTGGGGTGTGGATTTTTACCGCCAAATATGGCATGTATTTTTACAATTTCTTTTTGCCATTCCAAAGCTTCAAGGTAGTGAGCAAGGCCGATGAGATTTACCTCTGCAGGTAATTTGTATGCAGGGTGCCCCCAGTAACCATTGGCAAAAATGCCGAGCTGTCCACTGTCAACAAATTTTTTGATGCGGGTTTGAATATCGCTAAAATAACCGGGCGAACTTTTAGGCCAGTGAGAAATACTCTGTGCCAGTTCAGATGTTTTTTGAGGATCAGCTTTTAAAGCATTCACCACATCCACCCAGTCCATGGCATGTAAATGATAAAAGTGAACCACGTGATCATGCATATACTGGGCACAGAACATGATGTTACGCACCAGTTCAGCATTGGGTGGAATAGTAATATCCAACGCATCTTCCACGCAACGTACAGCAGTGAGGGAATGTACAGATGTGCATACACCGCATACACGGCCAACAAAGGCCCATGCATCACGCGGATCGCGGCCACGCAGAATTTCTTCCAGCAAACGTACCATCGTACCACTGCTGAAAGCATCTTTGATCTGGCCGTTTTCAATATCGGCCTCCACCCTTAAGTGACCCTCAATTCTTGTGATGGGGTCAACAACAATTCTTTTACTCATATAATAAGTTTGAATGATTATGATTTAAGATTCCAGTTCTTTCTCACTTTGTTTACCTTCTTTTTCCAGGTTGAAAATGAGATTGTGCTTGCGTACATTAGTGGCAACAGCATGTGCAGCAACAGCAACACCGGTGGCAGCAAGGGCTACTTTGCCCAATGTGTCGGCATTGGCTTCAATACCAAAGCCTGCAAAGGATGAAGCCCTTTCGTACAGCCTGCCATTATCCCAGTAGTTAGCTTCGCTGCAGCCAATGCATCCATGACCAGACTGTATCGGGTAGCTGGTACCGTTATTCCACTTCATTACGCCGCAGGCATTATAGGTGGATGGGCCTTTGCAACCCACTTTGTACAGGCAATAGCCTTTCTTGGCACTCTCATCATCAAAGGTTTCCACAAATAAACCGGCATCGTAGAATGGGCGGCGGTAACAACTGTCATGTACACGTTTGCTGTAAAAAGCTTTCGGCCTGCCCAGGCGGTCCAGTTCAGGAATTTTACCAAACGTTACTAAGTGCACAATCACGCCGGCCATCACTTCACCAATTGGCGGGCAACCGGGCACTTTAATCAATGGTACATTACCACTCAGCAGTTTGTGAATGGGTGTGGCATTGGTGGGGTTGGGTTTGGCGCTTTGCACACAACCATTGCTGGCACAGCTTCCCCATGCAATCACCGCTTTGGCATTGGCGGATGCTTCTTCCAGGATCTGCATGGATGTTTTACCACCAATCATACAGTACACACCATCGGCAGCAGTAGGTACACTGCCTTCCACACAAAGAATGTATTCACCTTTGTATTTTTCCATGGTGCTCTTCATTGCTGCTTCAGCCTGGAAGCCGGAGGCAGCCATTAGGGTTTCGGTATAATCCAATGAGATCTTATCTAATAATATATCCGCTACAATTGGATGGGATGAGCGGATAAAACTTTCGCTGCAGCAGGTGCATTCCTGGAAGTGCAGCCAGATAACCGGTACACGCGGTTGGGTTTCCATTGCTTTGATGACCTGGCCGATGGCAGATTTTTCCAGCCCCATAAAGGCCGCCATCATAGTAACAAAACTTAAAAACTCACGGCGTGAATAACCCTTTCTTTCCACCTCCTGGTAGTAAGTAGGTTGTTGTACAGAAGCATCGTTAATCATGAATGTATATTTAGAGTGAGTGGTATAAGGTATCAGGTATAAAGCTATTTTTCGGCGCTCCTTTATTTTATGATGTTTTTCAGAAAATGCAATGACGTTCGTCAGCATTCTGCTATAAAGCACTGATTACTTTTAACCTGATTAAAATTTTTGCGATATGAAAAAAATGTTCCTGGCGCTGAGCCTTTTGCTGCCGCTGTTTACAATAGCACATCCTGGTCATGGAGATGATGATGGTTTTACCATTATACATTATATCAAAGAGCCGGTGCATGCAATACCATTAATTGGAGCACTGGTTGTTACCATTTTATTATACCGCAGCCTGCGCAGGATGAAACAACGCAGTTAATGAAATGCTGATAAAAGATTAATAACTGTCAGCCTGAGCTTGTCTGCCCTGTGGGACGAAGGCGGTTATGCACAAGAAGAGTAAGAAATAATTAAGATATCACCATGCATGAACTATCCATTGTTATGAGTATTGTAGCTATTGCACAGCAGGAAGTACAAAAAGCACAAGCTTCTATAGTGGATGAAATTGAGATGGATATTGGCTGCCTCAGTACGATTGAAATGGACGCATTTGAAATGGCCTGGAAGCAGGGTATTAAGCAAACTATTTTACAACATGCAGCAAAAAAGATTAACCGGCTTAATGGTAAAGCCACCTGCAGTGATTGCGGTAACATTTTTGCAATACAACAGGTGTATGAAGCGTGCCCCAATTGCGGCAGTCATTTCATACACATTACACAGGGAAAGGAATTGCGGGTGAAATCGTTGTTGCTGTCATAAATGGGGTAAAGTATACAAGCTGTCAGCCTGAGCCTGGCGAAGGCGGTTATATAGAAACATGACACTTAATTCAGGAAACTATTAAATGAAACAATATGTGCGCTACTTGCGGATGTGATGCCAACGGAACATTAACCATGCACGAACCTGGTCATCACCATCATCACGAACACGATCATCAGCACCGTCAAAAAATAGTGGAAGTGGAAAAAGATGTGCTGCATGAAAATAATTTATTAGCCGAGCGTAACCGTGGTTATTTCGATGCTAAAAATATTTTGGCAATGAACCTGGTAAGTTCCCCAGGTTCAGGTAAAACCACACTGCTGGAAAAAACCCTCACTGACCTGAAAGGCACCATTGAAATGGCAGTGATAGAAGGTGACCAGCAAACCACCAACGATGCAGATCGTATACACGCCACCGGTACAAAAGTGGTGCAGATCAATACAGGCAAAGGTTGTCACCTGGACGCCCATATGGTGCTGCATGCCGTGCAGGGAATGAAATTGAAAAACGACAGTGTGCTTTTTATAGAAAATGTAGGGAACCTGGTTTGCCCGGCCATGTTTGATTTGGGAGAAAAAGAACGGGTGGTGATTATCAGTGTTACGGAAGGTGACGACAAACCGTTGAAGTATCCGGATATGTTTCACTCTTCCACACTGTGTATCATCAACAAAATTGACTTGCTGCCTTATGTACCGTTTGATGTGGAAAAGGTAAGGGCCAATGCTTTACAAGTAAATCCTCAATTAAAAATTATTGAACTGAGTTGCACCGGCGGGCAGGGACTGACAGATTGGTACCAGTGGTTGCAATCGAAAGTGCTGCAGCCGGAAACTGTTTGATCATGCATACGTATCAAATACATATCAAAGGAATGGTGCAGGGTGTGGGCTTCCGGCCTATGGTTTGCCGTATGGCAGAAAAATTCCGCATTAATGGCTTTGTGTCTAATACCTGCGATGGAGTGCATATTGAATACAACGCCCATCCTGAACAGGCGGAAAAATTTTATAAAGAAGTGATTGCATCAGCACCACGAAATGCGCTCATCACAGCACATCAAAAAGAAGAAATTCCTATTAAAATATTTGCCTCATTTGGTATCAGGCAGGCAGCAGCAGGCCATTCAACAGATATGCTGCTCACACCAGATATGGCAATTTGCGACAGCTGCAGGCATGAAATACTGGATGAAACGGACAGGCGGTACCGTTATGCGTTCACCACCTGCCTCAATTGCGGCCCAAGGTATTCCATTATAAAAGCCCTGCCTTACGACAGGGAACATACCACCATGGATTACCTGGAGCAATGCCACACCTGCCATGCAGAATATCATAACATACACGATCACCGTCATTACAGCCAAACCAATTCCTGCCCGGATTGCGCTGTTGCCATGCATTTATACAGCGGCTCCAAAACCTGTATCAGCAGCGGTGCGGAAGAAGTGTTGGCATTAACACTGCAGGCATTGAAAGATGGCCGTATTGTAGCAGTTAAAGGCGTGGGCGGTTATTTGTTGTTATGCGATGCCACCAATGCAACTGCTGTACATTCTTTACGGGTACGCAAACAACGGCCGGCCAAACCACTGGCATTATTATACAGCAATATGGAGATGGCGGATGGCGATGTTGTACTGCATTCTTATGAGATCAATGCATTGCACGATAAAGCTGCACCCATTGTGCTGTGCCGTATAAAAAGCCATTCGCAGAATGAAGTTTGCAGGGATGAAGTGGCACCGGGTTTGGATACACTGGGCATTATGCTGCCATCATCTCCATTATTATTTTTACTGGCACACGATTTTAATAAACCATTGGTAGCCACCAGCGGCAATATCAGCGGTGCCCCTGTAATTTATAAAGATAAAGAGGCGCTGCTGAATTTATTTGAAGTGGCAGATTTTGTTCTTACATACGACAGGGATATTGTGGCACCGCAGGATGACAGCGTACTGCAGTTTACTGCAAGCGGGCAAAAAATGATATTGCGCCGCAGTCGTGGACTGGCACCCAATTATCATCCGGATCCTTTTACAGCAATGAGCGGAACAATCTTGGCTATGGGTGCTGAATTGAAAAGTGCTTTTGCATTGAAAGACGAACAACATGTATATGTAAGCCAGTATCTCGGTGCCCAAGGCGCTGCAGAATCGCACCAGGCGTATAAAAATACACTGGATCACTTAACACAACTATTACGCATCACACCGGACCATATTCTGGTAGATCAACACCCCGGCTATTTTGTATCTGAATATGGCAGGGACATTGCCGCAGCGGCGCAGATACCGGTTACCGTTATACAACATCATAAAGCACATTTTGGTGCAGTACTGGCAGAGAATCATTTATTGGAAACAGAAGAACCGGTATTGGGTTTTATCTGGGATGGTACTGGTTACGGATCTGACGGACAGGTGTGGGGAGGGGAAGTATTTTTATTCCATCAACGCCAAATGGAACGGGTGGCACACCTGGACTATTTTCCACAATTGTTGGGAGATAAAATGAGCCGGGAACCGCGTTTAGCTGCCCTCAGTTTACTCAAAAGTTTTCCGCAACACCAGTCAATACTGCAACCTCATTTTTCATTGCAGGAATGGAAGTATTACCAGCAATTGATCGGGCAGCCTGCACAGTTATTAACCAGCAGTATGGGCCGCTTCCTGGATGCTGTGGCTGCAATACTGGGTATCTGTCATAAAAATACTTATGAAGGCGAAGCCGCCATAAAGCTGGAAGTACTGGCACGAAACTGCATGAATAAAGTACCGGAGGCTTACCCGGTTACATTGCAGCAAAACCGGATTAACTGGAATGAATGTGTTGCTGGTATATTGCTGGATGTACAGCAGCATAAAGATATTACCGCTATAGCATGGAAAGTAATGTTTACATTATTTACCACTATTAAACAGGCAGCACATCATTTTAATATAAAGAGACTGGCCTTCAGTGGTGGTGTTTTTCAAAATGCATTATTGGTGCATCTGATCACTGAACAAATGAGTGCCACACATGAATTGTATTTCCACCGGCATTTAAGTCCAAACGATGAATGCATTGCATTTGGGCAAATGGCCTGCCTTGCGCTGGAGCAGGCTGAAAAAGAAGTTCTGCAAAAGCAAAACGAAAAAAGCGCAGCCATTTCATTAATCACAGCATAATATTGATACAATATGTGTTTAGCAATACCAGGTAAAATTATTTCCATCACCCAACAACTGGATGACACTTTCAGGTTTGGAAAAGTTTCTTTTGGAGGTATTACCAAAGAAATAAATTTATGTATGGTGCCGCAGGCAAAAGTGGATGATTATGTATTGGTGCATGTGGGGGTTGCTATTGGTATTGTGGATGAGGAAGAGGCGCAAAAAGTTTTTCATTACCTGAAAGAAATGGGCGAAGTGGAGGAACTGCAACCCTCTGCAAACAATGTTCAACCAGCTGCAATATGAAATATTTATCAGAATATCGTGATGCCGCAACGGCTGAAGCTTATATTAATGAACTGCACCGTATCACCACACAACCATGGACGATCATGGAAATCTGTGGCGGGCAAACACATAGTCTTGTAAAGAATGGTATACTGGATATGCTGCCGCCTGAAATTACAATGGTGCATGGCCCCGGTTGCCCGGTTTGTGTTACCAGCATCAGTGTGATTGATGAAGCAGTTTACCTGGCACAGCAACCCAACGTTATACTTTGTTCATTTGGGGATATGCTGCGTGTACCCGGAAGCGGTATCAGCTTACTGGAAGCCAAAGCAGCCGGAGCAGATATCAGGATTTTATATTCACCTTTGGAAGCCGTTACCATTGCACAGCAGAACCCCGGTAAAGAAGTGGTGTTTTTCGCTGTGGGTTTTGAAACCACTGCACCGGCAAATGCGTTAAGTGTGATACAGGCCGACAGGCTGGAGGTACATAATTACAGCATTCTGGCTTCTCATGTACTGGTGCCGCCGGCAATGGAAGCGATACTGGGCGATCCTTCCAACACCATCAATGCATTTCTTGCCGCCGGCCATGTATGTACCATTATGGGCATGGAGGAATATTACCCGGTGGCAGAAAAATATCGTACACCCATAGTAGTTACCGGGTTTGAGCCAGTGGATTTATTGCAGGGTATTGTAATGGCAGTACAGCAACTGGAACGTGGTGAATATAAAGTGGAGAACCAGTATGCCCGCTATGTACAGCGGGAAGGAAATATGCTGGCGCAACAAACCATTCGTGAAGTATTCAGCATCAGCGACAGAATTTGGAGGGGTATTGGCGAAATACCGCAAAGCGGCTATGAAGTGAATGAGCAATACAGTACATATAATGCACGAATAAAATTCAACCTGCAATTAAATGCAGCGCAGGAAAATACTGCCTGCATCAGTGGCGATATTATGAAGGGATTAAGTAAACCAAAGCAATGCCCCAATTTTGGAACACTTTGCAAACCGGAGCATCCGCTGGGTGCACCAATGGTAAGCAGCGAAGGCGCCTGTGCTGCTTATTATCATTATGCCAACGACGCAGTAGCAATGACCGTATAAACAATAATACACTATTAAACTGCATCAATTATGAACAAGACAGAACCAATAACATTGCAGTTACAATGCCCCATGCCCAAATTTGATTTTGATGTAATTACACTGGGTCATGGCAGTGGCGGTTTGCTTACACACCGCCTGTTGCAAAGTGGTGTTTTTAATATGCTGAAGAATGATATGCTGGATCAGCAGCATGATGGTGCTATATTAAACCTGAACGGACCGGTGGCATACAGTACCGACAGCTATGTGGTATCGCCCATTTTTTTTCCCGGCGGCAATATTGGTGACCTTGCCATAAATGGAACAGTAAATGATCTGGCCATGTGTGGCGCACAGGCAAAATACCTTTCATTGGCTTTTATTATAGAGGAAGGTTTTACCATGGAAGCTTTCTGGGAAATTTTGGTAAGTATAAAAACAGCCGCCGATAAAGCTGGTGTAACTATTGTAACAGGCGATACAAAAGTGGTGGAGAAAGGTAAAGGCGATCAAATTTTTATCAATACATCCGGTATTGGCAATATACACCCAAAGGCTGCAGTACACCACAGCCATATAGCAGATGGCGATGTGATCATCGTCAGCGGTAATATTGCCGCACATGGTATAGCGGTTATGAGTAAACGAAGCGGGCTGGAATTTGAAACTGCTGTTACCAGCGATACAGCAAACCTTAATCATACCGTAATGGCATTACTGGACCAGTTTGGAGCTGATATTAAATTCCTTAGAGATCCAACAAGGGGTGGAGTGGCATCTGTACTGAATGAAATTGCCGGCCTTACGCATTTAGGTTTCACCATTGACCAGGCGTTGCTGCCTGTTGAAGAAGGTGTGGAAGGCGCCTGCGAAATGCTGGGGCTTGATCCGCTGTATGTAGCCAATGAAGGCATATTCATTGCTATTGTAAAAAAAGACAGCGCCGGAGAAATATTGCACACCCTTAAAACGTTAACATATGGTGGCGGTGCTGCTGTAATTGGCAACGTACATACAGACCATAGTGGTAAAGTAATGGTGAAAAGCCGGATTGGCGGAAAACGCCTGCTGAACTTTTTAACCGGGGAACAATTACCACGGATCTGCTGATCAAACCATTTCGATTCTTCCTTACAACCCTGATTTATCTCAATAGTATTTTCCCCGGTAAATTGCACGTAAATCTACCAATATTAATTATTGCGGAAATTACTATTTTTTGCGTAAAATTACTTGGTAGTTTAAAATTAACCTTTATATTTGACTATAAATCAAACGTATTTATGGTGAATCCGGACTTTACCGAAATAGCGCAGGTGGGTGTGATGTATACGGAAGCCTGGCTACAGGAAAATGAGTACTCAAATATAGAAGTGGCTTACTGGCAACCGGGTTCAGCAGAAATTAAAGCCGATGGAAATGTAGAGAACCTCTTTATCCGGGTACATACATTTGACGGGCAGGCAGAACGGAAAGTGCTGAACGGTACCGACCGGTTTGCCATTGCAGACATGGCCAGGCGCCTGCAAAGAGTGCCCTATGTTGCTTATATTGTTGTGAATGACGACAGAGATATTGTTGGCGACATTGTTTGGGAAAGATTGGTGTAGGTGCTGGAAGCACCGTTATTATATTGCGAAACAAACAGACAAGGTGCAACCCTTACCCGGCGCAGATTGTATACAAACCTTACCATTGTTTACCTCTGATCTGCTTATTATGTTTTTCAGCCCTACACCATTTCTTTTTCCCGCAGCATCAAAACCCACACCATCATCTTTAATATTCAGCAATAACTGATTTTCTGTTTTTGCAATACTGATGACAGTATGTTTGGCCTGAGCATGTTTAATGATATTGTTGAGTTGCTCCTGTACAATCCGGAAAATAGTCAGCTTTAATTTTACATTCAGCGGGCTTTCATCAAAATTTTTCCAGTTCGTTGATATCTTCAATGCATTTACGGAACGGATATTTTTTATCAGGTCATTCAATGCTTCCATCAGGCCCACTTCATCCAGCGATGGTGGCAGAAGGTTTTTGGATAACCGCCTGATCTCTGTCATCGCCTTTTCCGTTAAGGCTTTGCTTTCATTAATCAGGTGCGGCCTGAAATGATTTTGTGCAATGGCACATTCCAGGTATAGTTTACTGGTAGCCAGTATCTGGTTAATATTATCATGCAGTTCCTGTCCAATCTCCACCCGTTCTTTTTCCTGGCCGGTAATTACCGCATCGGTAATTTGTTTTTGCCTGATCTTTCTTTCTTCAATCAAACTGTTTTCAAGCAGCACTTTTTCAGTAACATCATTGCATAAGGTGAGTACTGCTTTTTTATCATCGTAAATAATCTGATGTAATGATACTTCAGTAACAATGCGTTCATTGCTTTTGCTGGTATGCCGCCAGCGCATAGCTTTTTTACTGGGTTTGTTTTTCCGCAATTGCTTTACCAGTTGAGCAAATACCACCAGCTCATCGGGTTCATAAATATCAGTAATGGGCCTGCCAATAAATTCTTCGTGATGGTATCCATATAAGCGTGATGCAGCTTCATTGACTTCAAGGATATTCAGTGCAGTCATATCCCAAATGATAATGCTCAACGGGTTGCTGTTAAACAAAGAGCGGTAACTTTCAAGCGTGATTTGTAGTTGCTCTTCAGCAATTTTTTTCTCCAGAATTATTGTTAGTATATTTCTCGCCCTTTCTATAGTACGTTCTTCTTCTTTTGTTGGTGTTTTAACTTCTTTGTAATAGATGGCAAAAGTGGCAATTACTTCATGTTGCACATTCAATACAGGAAATGACCAGCAGGAACGCAGGCCGGCGGCCAAAGCTGCATCTTTGAAACCGGCCCACCGGGTATCATGTTCAATATCTGAAACAATTACCTTTTCTTTTTTGAAAGCAGCGGTACCACACGAACCCACATTATCACCAATATTAATTCCTTCTATTATTTCGCAATAAGTGGCCGGCAAAGACGGTGATGCCCAATTGTATAATTTATTGTTTTTATGCTGCAGCACCGAACAGATCATACCGGAATGAATCTGTTCAATTTCCTGCAGGTAATAACTTAATGCAGTTTGAAGATTACTGCCGGTACGGGTATTATTCTCCAGCAATTCCTTTTCAATGCGTTCCAGTATACGCAGGCGGCGGGTTTCAGTAATATCTTTAAAGAAAACAGATAAACCATTGTCAAAAGGAAAAATATTCACTTCCAGCCAGCAGTTGGTGGGATCGAACAAAATTTCATATTGATCCCTTTTTCTTTCAGCCATGGCTGTTTTATATCGCTCCACGCTGGAAACAGAATATTTATTGAGCGATAAGAATTGCCAGAATTCTTTGCCTACTGTTTTGCCGGCAGGCAAACCGGTAATTTTTTCTGCTTCCTTATTCCAGAATTTAATGATCCATGAACTGTCCACCGTAAAAAAACCACCTTTGATGCTGTTGAACATTTCATGCAATTCATACGGTACTTTTTTTTCTTCACCAATATTGCGGATCACGCAACTGCTTTTTTTTGTTCCATCACTGTCAATAAAGAAAGCAGTGAACAGTTCTACAGGAAAACGCTGGCCATTCTTTTTTATACCTGTGACTTCAGCAACTGTGTGATGGCCTTTATGCTTGGTGTTGATTTCTGCAACAACAGCAGGTGCGGTCTGTTCAATAATCTGTTTCTTCTTTACAGAAGTAAATTCAGCAGCAGTATATTCAAACATAACCAGTGCTGCGGCATTACATTCAGTAACAGTATTATTGGCATCTAAAACAAGAAAAGCACAATCGGAGTGATCTGCCAAAATTTTGAATTTATGGTAACTGGCAGGTGCTATACCATTATCAGCCGCATAATTGGGGTAGCCGGTGTGGGGTTGTTTCATGAAAATGGTCAGGCGTCTGCCCGGTTGATTTATATCAAAGCCCATGAATGTTTACAGGCATTGTAATAAAAAAAACAGGCAGTTGGTTTTATATTGTCAGGAACAGGTTTTATTCAGGTTTTTAAACCTTTTTAAAAGTTTCTGTTGTAATATACTATGAATAAATATTCTTTTCTGTAGAAATAATTCTATCTTTACCTGAACCTTATCAAATTAAATCCTATCTGACAATGAAAAAATTTCTGATTGTAGATGATCATGTGATTGTACGATCCGGAATAAAATTCCTTCTGGCTGAGATCTATCAACTGGCCGAGATACATGAAGCAGCTGATGGCGACAGTGCCATTGAGAAATTAAAGGAACATCATTTTGACCTGGTGATGCTGGACATACAGATGCCCAAAACAGATTCATTTGGGTTAATGGAATATATTCACATTAAATACCCGCAGGTAAGGGTGCTGGTATTTTCTGTAAGTGCAGAAAACACGTACGCAAGAAGGTTTATGAAAGCCGGCGCTTATGGTTTCGTCTCGAAGGAAGCGCCATTGGAAGAAATTATCAAAGCCATTAACCTGGTGCTTAACGACAGGAAATACATCAGCGAAACGCTGGCCTATAAAATTGCCGAAGATTCATTTGCAGGGCGGTCCGATAATCCATTCAATAAATTATCTCCACGGGAATTTGAGATTGTTTCCCTTTTATTACGTGGCCAAACTGTAAGTGAAATTTCACAGGCACTCAATATTCAAACTTCAACAGTAGGTACACACAAAGCAAGGCTGTTCGAAAAACTAAGTATCACCAATATACTGGAATTAAAAGAACTGGCTACCGCTTATAACCTGTAACAGGCGGGTAAACCCAATTCGTCAACTTCATTTTTTATTGAGGAAAGCTTTAACTGCTGTCAAAAAAACTGGTGCCCCGGTATCCATGTTACTATGCAGTAAATAGAATAAATTCTACAGCACTTTTTCTCTTTTTGCTACAATCGGAAATTATTTTTATTTAGATTTTTACCGTATCAATGCTACCGGCCTGCACTCAAGAGGCCGGCAGTACTAATATCCTGTTAATTAAACCACAATGAATAAATCTGCAACCCGCAAGATTTCCATCTATCTGCGCATAGATGAAAACAGCATCAGGGATTTCTTTAACCCACACGATCCTGCACGCCTGGACAGGCGGCAACTGGCACACGACTTCCAGGATTACTTAGATACTTCCATTGCCACAGCAGGAAGAAACACCATCATTGATTATAAAGTTTTTTGTACCGATACCGGAAGCATGCGCTTTATGGTGGAGCCTTTGATACGTACCATACGCCGCCATTACCAGGTGCAGAAAGCTTTAAAAGAAAATGAATTCAGGAAATTCAAGCGCAGGAATTATATACTGCTGCTGTTTAGTGTGCTGGTGGTAATGTTTTGCCAGGGCGTATTACCCAATTTATTCGGGCAGGATCACCGCATCCATTCCATGTTCAGTAATGCCATCGACGTATTCAGCTGGGTGGTACTCTGGAAACCTATTGAACGGTTGATATTTTACTGGAACCCTTATTTGAAAGAGATCCTGATTTTTGAAAAAATGCGTACAGCTAAAATCCATATCATTGAAAGCGAAGAAGAACTTATTAATCATCACATGGAGCATTCTGATGCAGCTTAATGCTGCAGCACAGGCTAAAAGTGGTATGGAGAATTACAGTATCCTCGGCAGCAAACAATCTTATGCGTGGATGCCGGTGCTGCACCATACCAGTAAAAAAGGTATGTACACGGAACTGCGGTACAATTACGAGGCGGAAAGAACTGGTTCTGTATATATGGGGAAAAGTTTTTCGGGTAAGCGAAAGTGGGAGTATGCAATAACACCAATGGCAGGCATTGTGATGGGAAATTATAATGGATTTTCGCTGGCTGCCAATATGGATGCATCATGTGGAAAAATGTTTGCCAGTATGCAAACTCAATATACTATAAATGGCAAAACAGCTGATGAAAATTTCTTTTTTAACTGGACAGAAGTGGCATTTCAATCCACCCGGTGGTTGTATACCGGGGCAAGTATGCAGCAGACTAAGGTATATCATGCGCCATTGCAGCAGGAATACGGATTGCTGGTGGGCTTTGTGTTTGGAAAATTTACAGTGCCGGTATATATTTTTAACCCGTTTAATGCCGCAAGAAATTGTATTGTGGGAATCAATACAGCGTGGTAAAATTTTTTAAACTTAACAAGACAAACGATATGACGTAACCATTACAATTAAAAACCAAACCAATAAACCAATCCATCCATTATTATGAAAAAGCCGCTCGCCACAATTGTGGTAACCTGTGTTACCATACTTTCTTATGCCCAGGTGGGTGTAGGAACAACCTCGCCCAACTCCACACTGGATGTAAGGGGCTCCATATCCACTAATTACAGATCGTTTACTGCAAGCACATCGGCAGGATCAGCTGATCACCTGTTAGTATTTACAGGAACCAGTGCCGCAACTGTTACGTTGCCTGCTGCTGTGGGTTGCGATGGCCGGAGCTACATGATCAAAAATGCCAGTACTACGGGCCCAACTCCTGTACTCACTATTGCCACAACAGCATCTCAAACTATTGATGGTGCTTCGACCTGGACGCTGACTTCGGCGTATGAAACGGTCACACTCGTTAGTGACGGTGCCAACTGGAACGTTTCTGCCCAAAGTCTGCCGGGTGGTTCAGGCGTAAGCTGGAGCCAGAATGGAAATTCCGTAGCCTCAATGAAATCTATAGGAACAATCAATAACAACGCTTTACCATTCATTACCAATAATACCGAAAGAATGCGTCTAAGCAATACCGGTAACATTGGTATTGGCACGTCAACATTTAATGCCACTTATCCGGAGAAATTGGTGGTGGATGCTGGTAATACCACTTCCGTAAATGCCATAGTAGGTAAAGGTTCTATTAACAGTTACCTGCAGTTGAACATACAAAACCAGTCATCCGGTGCCAATTCATCATCTGATGTGGTGGCTACAGCAAACAATGGTGACGAAACAACCAATTATGTTGATATGGGTATCAACGGCGGTAATAATAGCAGCAATGTTATGGGTGGAGCTAATGATGCATACCTGTACAATGTTGGACAAAATTTATTGATCGGAACAGGATCTGCATCCAAGTCATTAGCATTTTTAACAGGAGGTACTGCTCAATCTTCCAATGAAAGAATGCGTATTGATGGCAATGGAAAAATAGGTATTGGTACTAATGCAATTCCCAAGGGTGCTGTTGGTGCAGCAAAATTTGCATTAGAAGGTACCACCACTTCGTTAAGCGGTCCGCATTTACAATTCACCACATCAGCCGATAATTATCCATTAATGCAGCATTTAAACTGGCAGCATGACAATGTGTACCAAACCTGGGATGCTTATTATGACGGCGCCTGGAAAAGCTCCACAACGACTGGTGGCAACTTTGTAACCGGAAAAGAAAATGGTATGTATTACTGGCAATATGCCAATATTAATACGCAGGGTTCTGCCATTACCTGGAATAATGGCATTGCATTGACCAATGCGGGTAAAGTTGGAATTGGCACCACAACCTTCAATGCTTCTAACCCTGAGAAATTGGTCGTTGATGCCGGCACCACAACCTCAGTGAATGCTATTGTGGGTAAAGGATCAATCAATAGCTATTTACAGTTAAATATCCAAAACCAGTCATCCGGCACCAATGCTTCTTCGGATGTTGTGGCTACTGCCAGTAATGGAGATGAAACCACTAACTATATAGATATGGGAATTAACGGTGGCGGTAACACGAGTGGTGTAATGGGTAATGCGGATGATGCTTACCTGTATAATGTAGGGCAAAACCTGTTAATAGGCACGGGCACTGCCGCTAAATCTTTAGTGTTTATGACTGGAGGTACCACACAATCTACCAACGAAAGAATGCGGATAGATGGTAATGGTAATGTGGGTGTCGGTACAAACAATCCTGCTTCTACTTTGCAGGTGGCTGGAAGTTTGGCTTTGTCGGTTGTTACTAAAACTTCAACCTATACGGCAACTGCCAGCGACTATACAATTATCTGTAATAATTCCAGTGCAATGACTGTGAATTTGCCTGCCGCATCCGGCTGTTCCGGAAGGGTATATGTGATTAAGAAAATTTCCGGCGCATTACTGAACGTCACTATTGATCCCAATGCATCCGAAACTATTGATGGGGTGAGTACAAGAGTTATGACACTGCAGTATGAAACAGTTACTATACAATCCAACGGTACAAGCTGGTTTATTTTATCAAACGGATAAGTTACAATAACAGTTTTATCAACCAGTTAAAACCAAAAGTATGAAAACATTTATTTTAGTATTCTTTGTGTTGTTTTTGTTGCTGCTGGTAAATGTTTGCCTGATGGCACAAGTAACTGTACAAAATAATGGTATTGCTTTCACAAGTGCAACAGGTGTTTTCTATATAAAAGGAGCATTAAATAATGCATCGGGTGCATCATTTACCAACAATGGCAGTGTATACATCAGCGGTGATGTAACAAACGATCAAAGCAGTATGTCTGCCGGAGCAGGTACATT
>JAFDZS010000018.1:0-14243 GCA_018266775.1 Bacteroidota bacterium
TTGATAGCACGCAGAGCAGCAGTGGACGCAGGGGAAGTCAGCGCTTATCAAGTCATCAGTTCAATCAGTGTGCAATGTTTTTGCTCACAGCGGCACAAAGGCACTGAGCTGAGGTTGATAGCACGCAGAGCAGCAGTGGACGCAGGGGAAGTCAGCGCTTATCCAATCATCAGTTCAATCAGTGTGCCATGTTTTTGTTCACAGCGGCACAAAGGCACGGAGTTGAGGTTGATGGCACGCAGAGCAGCAGAGGACGCAGAGAAAATCAGCGGTTATCCGGTCATCAGTTCAATCAGTGTGCTATGTTTTTGCTTACAGCGGCACAAAGGCACGGAGTTGAGGTTGATAGCACGCAGAGCAGCAGAGAAAATCAGCAATCAATCCGCAGCATCCGTGTCATCCGCGTCTCTATCCTCATTCTTTACTACCTTGCGCACTCAATAGTTTTTATGGTATTCAATTTATTTGGCAAGAAGAACGATGAACCGCACAGTGTTTTTACCGACAGAACATTTATCACTTCCGCAGCCAAAATGAGCGCCTGCCTGCAACTGGCGCAGCAGCAGCCACAAACCATTTTCATTTGCTGGTTTGCCGAGACCCTGCAACATTTTAAAGCTGCTTTTCAGCAACAGGGTTTAGATGAGGCCAGAATTTTTGATGCAAAGAATATTCACAGCGGTATGCTCGCAGATAAAACGCCCATTTTTGCTGAACATTATCCCCTGCATGAAAAAGAATTGGCTTTGATTGAACAGTGGCCACCGCAGCAATTGGTGGTGTACAGCGCCATGGATGAAGCGTTGTTCCGGCATTTTGGCAGCGAGAAGATGATTCCATTAATTAAATTACTGGGCATGAAAGAAAGCGAAGCCATCGAGCATTCTTATGTAACACAATCCATCACCAAAGGGCAAAATAAACTGGCGGCAATGGTAACAGTAGAGCAGTCTGCACTATCGCAGGAAGAGTGGATGCGGAAAAATATTCCGGCGCAATAAGCTGAAACCTGTGCCAGTAAAGCATTTGAGCCTGTTGACAAATTTTTGACAGTATTTATTTGGCAGTTTCCTGTTCAAGCGTATATCTTTGCAGCAGTTCTTTAAACTTCTCTTATCAAGAAAGGCAGAGGGTAATGGCCCGATGAAGCCTTGACAACCAGTCCCGCTTTTAGCGGGAAAAAGGTGCCAATTCCATCCGCCAGCTGGCGGACAGATAAGTCAGACCAAGCATGCAATCATTTACTTCAAATAATTCAAAGCTCATCTGATTTACGGTGAGCTTTTTTATTTTCCACAGCTCCCAAATCGTACCTCCATCTTTCTTTCTTAGTAAGAAATATTTACAGACTATTCATCTTTAAAAACTAAAAATATTTTATTGTGGCAACGAATCAGTTAAACATTGGCTTATTTGGCTTTGGCGTAGTAGGTAAAGGCTTGTATGATGTACTGCACAGCACTCCCACCCTGCAATCCACCATTAAACGTATTTGCATTAAGAACCCCGAAAAGAAAAGAAGTATTGATGCAGCACATTTTACCACCGATGCACAGGAACTGTTAAATGATAATGACATTAATGTAATTGTGGAATTGATTGATGATTCCGTAGCGGCATTTGACATTGTGAGAACAGCTTTGCAAAATGGCAAGGCAGTAGTAAGTGCCAATAAAAAAATGATTGCTGAACATTTTGAAGAATTGCTCGCATTGCAGGAAAAATATCAAACACCTTTTTTATACGAAGCATCCTGCTGCGCCAGTATGCCCATCATCCGCAACCTGGAGGAATATTATGATAACGACCTGCTGCAGTCCATACGCGGTATCATCAACGGTTCCACCAACTATATTTTAAGTAAGATTTTTGATGAGCAACTGGAATTTAATGCCGCCTTGCTGCAGGCGCAACAACTGGGCTTTGCAGAAAGTAATCCCAAACTGGACATTGGGGGTTTTGATGCGGCCAATAAATTAGCCATACTGCTGGCGCATTCATTTGGCGTAGTAGCTAAAACCAATGCATTTCTTTTTAATGGTATAGAAAATATTTCTTTGAATGATGCTACTGTGGCTAAAGAAAAACAATTTGCTGTTAAGCTGGTGGCTAATGCACAAAAATTAAACAATGGAAAACTTGCAGCATTTGTATTGCCACAGTTTGTTGCGCCGTCAGACGATCTCTATCATGTAAAAAATGAATTCAATGCTGTGACTACCGAAAGTACTTTTTCAGATAAACATTTTTTCAAAGGCAAAGGCGCCGGGGCATTTCCCACAGCATCGGCAGTATTGAGTGATATTTCTGCCCTGCGGTACGATTATAAATATGAATACAAAAAAATTCATCATCAAACAGATACCGTACTGAGCAATGACTTTTACCTGAAAGTTTTTGTAAGTGTGGACGATATCAGCAAACTGAATAAAGACGCTTTTGAATGGATTGAAGAATGGCATAATGAACTCCGCTTCAGCTGGCTGACTGGTGTGATTCATGCAGGGAAATTATTTGAAAGCGACTGGTGGAAACAACCCGGTGTATCACTGATCTTATATCCCAATGCGATTATTGAAGATGTGGAGTACAGGAAGATCAGCAAAAGAAGCCTGGAGCTGGCAGGTGTGGTATAAGCTGCAGAAAAATGAGGCGCATTATTAAATTGGCAACGTTTCCGAAAAGCAGGCGCTGGAGATTTTGCCATTTTTAAATAGAATTATTAATATTTATCTAAAATTATAATGGCAAGACAAATAAAAAGGCATTTGTAAAACTTATCCTGTATCTTTGTCTACCATTTATATAGACTTTTAAGCTATGATCTATATTCCTCATCATAAGTGTATGTGCACTTGCCGTAAACGCATGGTTCTTTGTTGTTGAACCTCATCTTCACTTTTAAACAATCCAAAGCAAGAATCAAAAAATGACCAACACACTTAAAAATGAAATAAATGAATTAGTCTATCAATCTGGTAGACTAAACGTGGCTGATTTTATATCACTCATTACACAAAAATTTCCCGGCAAGGTTACTTTTTCTACCAGTTTCAGTTTTGAAGACCAGGTGATCACGCATGAAATTCTGAATCAAAAGCTGCCGGTTAGCATATTCACATTAGATACGGGAAGGCTGTTTGCAGAAACTTATTCTGTATGGAACAGCACCAATGAAAAATACAAGGCTAAAATTAAAGCTTACTATCCCCAGGCTGAAGCATTACAGGCTTTCATTGAACACAATGGACCCAATGCCTTTTATGAATCTGTTGAAAACAGGAAAAGTTGTTGTCACATTCGTAAAGTGGAGCCTTTACAAAGAGCATTGGCCGGCAATGCAATCTGGATCACTGGCTTAAGGGCTGAACATTCTGCCAACCGGCACAACCTGCCCATGATTGAATGGGATGAGACCAATCAAATAATAAAATACCACCCCATTTTACATTGGACGACTGAAGCAGTCAGAGCATATATTAACGACAACCAGATTCCTTATAATCCTTTGCATGATAAAGGTTTTGTAAGTATTGGTTGTGCACCGTGTACAAGAGCCATCAAACCCGGAGAAGATTTCAGGGCTGGCCGCTGGTGGTGGGAAGATGCCAGCAAAAAAGAATGCGGCCTTCATGTACATGAAACAACAACAGAGCAGGCATAAAAATTTTTTAAACAGCAGTCTACTAAAATAATAGACTAATTAATATGAGTACATATCATTTGAATTACCTGGAACAGTTAGAAGCGGAAAGCATTCACATTTTTCGTGAGGTGGCGGCGCAGTTTGAAAGGCCGGCTTTATTATTCAGCGGCGGCAAAGATTCTATCACGCTGGTGCAATTAGCACGCAAAGCATTTGCGCCGGGAAAAATTCCTTTTCCCTTAGTGCATATCGATACCGGGCATAATTTTCCTGAAGCATTAGAATACCGCGACTGGCTGGCGAATGAAGTGGGCGCCACATTGATTGTGCGTAAGGTTGAAGACACCATCAAACAAAAAAAACTCACAGAACCCAAAGGCAAGTTTGCCAGCCGCAACTGGCTGCAAACTTATACCCTGCTGGATACCATTGAAGAATTTGAATTTGATGCCTGCATTGGCGGTGCCCGCCGGGACGAAGAAAAAGCCCGTGCTAAGGAACGCATTTTTTCTGTACGTGATGAATTTGGGCAATGGGACCCCAAGCTGCAGCGCCCCGAGCTTTGGAATATTTATAACGGTAAAATTCATAAGGGAGAAAATATTCGTGTGTTTCCGATCAGTAACTGGACAGAGCTGGATGTGTGGAATTATATCCGTGCAGAAAATATTCCGCTGCCTTCTATTTACTTTTCGCATGAGCGTGATGTGATAGAACATGAAGGGCAACTGATTGCCGTTTCGCCTTTCATCCGTATTGATGAAAGCGATGTGATTATTAAAAAGCAGGTGCGCTACCGCACTGTAGGCGATATGACCTGTACCGCAGCGGTGGAAAGTTTTGCTGCAACGCTGGAAGAAGTGGTAAATGAAATTGCGGTTACCCGTATCAGTGAGCGTGGCGAAACCAGGATTGACGATAAGGTTACTGAAGCGGCGATGGAAGACAGGAAAAAGGGAGGGTATTTTTAAAAGCCCCCTCCGCCCCCAAAAGGGGAACCGGCGAAGATGTTAGCGGAGATTAAATGGATAATCCCGGAGGGGTTTAAGATTGGTGGCGACGAAAGGAGTAAACATCAATAAAGTTCAATAAGGGTATGCCGTTGAAGTGAGTGACACAACGATGCTGAACAAAGAACGAATGTTGGTAACAAAATAATTTTTCATCATCAGCAGGCAATGCTGATACAAACAAATTTCCTTCGGGAACGTGGTTATGGATATTTTAAGATTTATTACTGCTGGCAGTGTTGACGATGGTAAAAGCACTTTGATTGGCCGTTTATTATACGACAGTAAAAGTATTTTGGCAGACCACCTGGAAGCCATTGAAAAAAGCACCAAAAATAAAGAGAATGGCGCCATTGACCTTGCGTTACTAACAGATGGACTGCGTGCAGAAAGAGAACAGGGCATTACCATTGATGTGGCGTATCGTTATTTCAGTACCGACAAAAGAAAATTTATTATTGCCGATGCACCCGGCCACGTACAATACACCCGTAACATGATCACCGGTGCCAGCAATGTTGACCTTGCTATTGTTTTGATTGATGCCCGCCATGGTGTGGTGGAACAAACCCGCCGCCACAGCATCATTACATCGTTGCTGGGCATTCAGCATATTGTGGTTGCCATCAACAAAATTGATTTGGTGAATTACTCTGAAGATGTGTACGACAATATTGTGATTGAATACAGCAAGCTGGCACAAAAACTTGGCCTGCAGCATATCACCTACATCCCGATGAGTGCATTGAATGGTGATAACATCGTTGAGCCATCCGTAAACACGCCGTGGTTTGATGGTAAACCTTTACTGGAATATTTAGAAACAGTGGAAATTGATAACGTTGTGAATTTAACCGACAGCCGTTTCCAGGTGCAGTATGTACTTCGTCCGCAAACAGCTGAACTGCACGACTACCGTGGTTATGCAGGAAAGATCACCAGTGGTATTTATAAAAAAGGAGATACAGTAAAAGTATTACCGGCAGGTATTGAAACCACTATAGACAAAATTGAAATTGCGGGTAAAGAAGTGGAAGAAGCATTTGCGCCGCAGAGTGTAACCATGTTATTATCGGATGATATTGACATCAGCCGTGGTGATGCCATCATTAAAGCTGCAGAAGCCATTACTCCCACCAATGAAGCAGAAGTATTGTTTTGCTGGCTGGACGACAAACCATTACAGAAAGGAAATAAATATTTGCTGCAGCATAATACCCGCAGTGTAAAAGCGGTGATCAAAAACCTTTCATATAAAATTGATGTAAATACACTGGATCATATTGAAGAAGTGGAGCAGGTGAAGCTGAATGAAATTGTGAAAGCTTCCATCAAAACCGCAGCACCTTTAGTATTTGATGCCTATAAAGATAACCGCAGCAATGGCGCTGCCATATTAATAGATGAAACCAGTAATGCCACTGTAGCAGCGGTATTATTTCAATAGTAATAATCATGGAAAACAGTTTTTACCAATCGATAGTAAACTTTAAAAAACAACAGGGTTGTTCCTTGCCCGACGCATCGAGGGCAAGGCGTTTTGTGCGCCGGTTATTTGAAGTACTGTTTATTTGTAAAAACGAAAGTGATAATAATGCTTTTGAAATACAATCGCAGTTAAAAAAACTGGAGCGCCAATTACAATTATTACTGTTTCCTGTTTTGCATTCGGAAGAAGCCAGTACGCAACAAACCGCTCAATTTTTTGACGCACTGCCTGCACTGTATCAGAAAATATTACTGGATGCCGATGCCATTTTTAATGCAGATCCTGCTGCCAAAACAGTGGGTGAAGTATTGGTGGCATACCCGGGCTTTTTTGCTATTGCATCGCACCGTATTGCTCACCAGTTATGCAGGCAAAAAATTCCATTACTTCCCCGCATCATCAGCGAATATGCACATAGCAAAACCGGTATCGACATTCACCCCGGTGCCACCATTGGTGAATCATTCGCCATTGATCATGGAACCGGTATTGTGATTGGTGAAACCACCAACATCGGCAATCATGTAAAAATATTCCAGGGTGTTACATTAGGTGCATTGAGTGTACAAAAAGATCTGGCGAGTGAAAAACGCCATCCCACCATCCAGGATAATGTGGTCATCTATTCCAATGCTACAATATTGGGTGGTGAAACAGTAGTGGGGCATGACAGTGTGATTGGTGGTAATGTGTGGTTAACAAAAGCCGTACAGCCATTTTCTATCGTGTACCAGCAGGACGATGTTTCCATACAGGATAAAAAATCATTTACTGAACCATATAATTATTTTATTTAAACACAACAGCGATGAAAGCGCAGAACATATTGAAAACAATCGGTAATACACCGCATGTACGCATCAACCGTTTATTTGGTACTGATCATGAAGTGTGGATCAAATTAGAAAGAAGTAATCCCGGCGCCAGTATTAAAGACCGCATTGCTTTAGCCATGATTGAAGACGCCGAACAAAAAGGCATTTTACATAAAGACAGTGTGATCATTGAACCTACCAGTGGCAACACTGGCATTGGTTTGGCATTGGTGGCTGCAGTAAAAGGCTATAAAATTATTTTGGTAATGCCTGAAAGCATGAGCGTGGAAAGAAGAAAACTGATGAGCATTTATGGTGCTGAATTTGTTTTAACGCCAAGAGAAAAAGGTATGAAGGGTGCCATTGAAAAAGCCAATGAACTCGCAGCATCCACACCTAATGCATGGGTACCACAACAATTTGATAACCCTGCAAACAGTGAGATTCACCGCAAAACAACTGCACAGGAAATACGCAATGATTTTCCTGAAGGATTAGATTACGTGATTACAGGCGTAGGAACCGGCGGCCATATTACAGGTGTGGCAGAAATACTAAAAGCACAATGGCCCAAACTGAAAGTATTTGCAGTGGAGCCAGAGTTATCGCCAGTATTAAGTGGCGGTAGCCCTTCGCCACATCCATTGCAGGGTATTGGTGCAGGTTTTGTTCCTTCCATTTTGAATACAGGAATTTTAGATGGCATTATACAGGTGGGAAAAGATGAAGCATTTGAGTTTGCCAGGCGCAGTGCAAAAGAAGAAGGCATTTTTGTGGGTATTTCCACCGGCGCTTCATTAGCCGCCGTAGCTAAAAAACTGGCTGACCTTCCTGCCGGTTCAAAAATATTAACCTTCAACTACGATACTGGTGAAAGATACCTGAGTATTGAAGGATTGTACTAAACTATTAACAATAAGACAGCAACTGTTGGCAAAAACTGCATCACATAAAACTGCTATTCCCGGAAAAGTAAAAATTAACCGGGGCTGCGATGGCAAAGTCATTTTAGCTGCCGCTGGTTGTGGCGACCCGGAATTGATAACAGTAAAGGCTGCACGCTTTTTGCGGGAAGCTGATGTGGTGCTGACTGACAGGCTGGTAAGTGAAGCAATACTGAAAACTTATGTGCGGGAAGGTGTTCCGGTAGTGCATGTGGGCAAGCAGTACAACCGCAGTGCATCTATACAGCAGCAAAGCATTAACCAGATGCTGTTGTTTTATGCCAGCCAGTACAAACTGGTGGTACGGTTGAAAGGTGGTGACGTTTCCTTCTTCAGCAATATTTTAGATGAATTGGAAACATTAACAGCAAATGAAGTTCCATTTGAGATTATTCCGGGTGTTACTGCCGCGTCGGGTGCTGCCGCGTATGCCGGCATACCATTAACCGCAAGAGGCTACGCCACATCCGTTCGTTTTCTTACTTCTTACAAAAAAGATGTAGTAACTGATGCGTACTGGAAAGAACTGGCGGAAACTAAGGATACGCTCGTTTTTTATATGAGCAGCGAAACGGTGGGTAATGTAGTGCATCAATTGATACAGCACAACATTGATGCTGCAAAATTATTAGCAGTTGTGGAACAGGCCACCACACCGATGCAGCAGGTATCCGTATGCAGCCTGTACGATTATGATCAAAAACTCAAAGGCAAAACTTTTGCATCGCCTTCACTTGTCATCATTGGAAAAGTAGTGGCACTGCATGAGCAATTTGCCTGGCACGAAACAAGCAATTATCATCAATTATATTTTAAACCTGTTATTTAAAACAATTCATTCATGTTAGCAGATGTTAAACTGAAAGTACTGGAGGAACTGATCAAAAATTCCAATCATGAAGAACTGATCTGGATGAATGGATATTTGAACGGTATTGTGAGCAATAAAAAAGAATTGCCTGCAACACCTGCATCTTCCACTGCAACAACTGCTAAAAAAATTACGATACTGTACGGCACTGAAACAGGTAACTCCAAGCGCCTGGCTACAGATTTTGCTGCAAAAGCCAGGCAGCACCAACTGCAAACCAAAGTGGTGGGCATGGATCAATACCGTTTAACAGATCTTACCAAAGAAGAATATCTGCTGGCTGTTGTAAGTACGCACGGTGAAGGCGAGCCGCCTGCCGCAGCAAAAAAATTCTACGATCATATTCATAACAATGGATTTAAGCTGGAAGGCTTGCAGTATGGTGTGCTGGCATTGGGTGATACTTCTTATCCATTATTCTGCAAAACCGGTGAAGATGTAGACCAGCAATTAAATAAACTGGGTGCCAAACGTTTTGTTCCCCTGCAAAAATGTGATGTGGAATATGATGATGATGCGAACGCATGGTTCAGTAGTGTAATTAATAATTTAACCGCCATACAACCAGCTGCGCCAACAACTGTTACAGCAAAACCTGTTGCAGCAACAGCACCCGCAGTTAAAAAAGGCAAACAAAATTATACCGGTACCGTTCTGACGAAAATAAATTTGAACGACCGTGGTTCCAGCAAAGAAACCTGGCATGTGGAACTGGATGCACCGGGAGTGGAATACCAGTGTGGTGATTCTATAGGTATTGTTCCTGAAAATGAAGAACAATTAGTTGCTTCAATTTTTGACATCGTAAAAGCAGATGCAAACAAAAGCATTGAATTTAAAAAAGAAACTTTCACCCTGTACGAATTATTAAAACGTAAAATCAACATTGTTCATTTGACAGAACGTTTGGTAAAACAATATGCTGACGTTACTGGCCATGAGATACCTGCGGGGCGGGCAGACTTGATTGAGTTACTGAAAAAATATCCGGTTAAAGATGTAGCGCAGTTTGAAAGTATACTGGTGGGATTAAATGCGATCTCTCCCCGATTATATACCATTGCCTCCTCACCCAATGCACATTCAGGTGAAGTGCATGTTGTAGTGGTAAAAGATACTTTTTATGTGGAAGACAAAAAGAAGTTTGGCTTATGTTCAGATTATATCAGCCAACTTTCTGTAAGCAGTTCACAAAACTTTTTTGTTCAGCCTAATAAACGGTTTCGTTTACCAGCTGCGGATAAAGATATGATCATGGTCGGTCCGGGTACGGGCATTGCAGCATTCCGTTCTTTTCTTGCAGACCGTGATGCCACTGGTGCTGCCGGAAAAAACTGGTTGTTTTTTGGTGAGCAACATTTCACGACAGATTTTTTATATCAAACTGAAATACAAAACTGGTATGATACCGGTGTACTCAATAAAGTAAGCCTGGCATTCAGTCGTGACCAAAAAGAAAAAATTTATGTGCAGCATCGTATGCTGGAACAGGGTGCTGAATTATTTGAATGGTTAAAAGGCGGTGCATCATTCTTTGTTTGTGGTAAGAAGCATCCCATGAGTACCGATGTTGAAAATGCATTACTGCAAATCATTCAGCAATATGGTAACAAAACTGCTGATGAAGCGCATGCATTTTTACACCAGATGGAGCTGGAAGGAAGGTATGAGAAGGATGTGTACTAGAAGCCCTCTCCGCCCCCAAAGGGGGAAGCAGCGAAGATATTAGCGGAGAATGAAGCGGATAATCCCGCAGAGACAACAGGTTGGTAGAAGATTTTCGGATTGAAGGTTAAGTCCCGTAGGGACGAAAGGATCAAGGAACAAGAATCAAGAATCCAGCATCAAGTATCATTAAAAACATTTCCATATTCAAATCACATGTCTGAAAAAAAACAATTGTCGGCCGTTGAAAAAACAAAAACAAGCAGCAACGGTTTACGCGGAACGATTAAAGAAAGCCTGGCCGATAACATCACTGGTGCAGTAAGTGAGGATGATCAAAACCTCATCAAATTCCACGGTATGTACCAGCAGGATGATCGTGACCGCCGTGAAGAACGGGCAGAAAAAAAACTGGAACGCTTATATTCTTTCATGATCCGCTTACGCCTTCCCGGCGGTGCCATCAGTGCAGAACAATGGATTGCAGCCAATGAAGTGGCGAATGATTATTCAACAGGCACCATTAAAATCACTACAAGGCAAACGATACAATTGCATGGAATTCTCAAATCAAATATCAAACCCACCATTCAATCTTTCAATAAAGCAAAATTAGATTCTATTGCCACCTGTGGCGATATCAATCGCAATGTGACCTGTGCAGCGCATCCTGTACAATCGCCTGTGCATGCAGAAGTATTTGGGTACGCCAAAAAAATCAGTGCATTACTGTTTCCTAAAACGCAGGCATATTATGAACTCTGGATTGATGATGAAAAGATTGCAGAAAAAGATGAAACAGATCCACTGTACCAGGACCGTTACCTGCCCCGAAAATTTAAAATTGGCATTGGCATTCCCCCCAATAATGAAGTGGATGTGTTGACTAATGACCTGGCACTGATTGCCATTATTGAAAACAATGAATTCAAAGGTTTTAATGTGGCCATTGGCGGTGGCTTATCAGCCACTCACGGTAATGCAGACACGTATCCACGACTCGCTACCGTAATTGGCTTTGTTGATACAGAAGAAAAAATATTAAAAACAATTTATGAAATCGTAACCGTACAACGTGATTTTGGTAACCGCAGCGACCGTAAACTGGCCCGCTTAAAATATACGGTTGACCGAATAGGGATTGACAGTTATAAATCAGAAGTGGAAAAACGTACAGGGTTTGCATTGGAACCGGCAAGACCTTATACATTTACTGCAAGAAAAGATTACTATGGCTGGCAGCAAAGCGCACAGGGCAAATGGTATTTTACTTTATTTGTAGAAAATGGCCGTGTACTGGATGATGAGCAGGCAGCAATAAAAACAGCTTTGCTGGAGATTGCTAAAACAGGAGCTTGCAATTTTCAATTTACTGCATCACAAAATATCATCATCAGCAATGTGGAAGAAAAAGATAAAGCCGCAGTTCATGCATTACTGGAAAAATTTAAATTAATTGAACATAATGAGAAAGCTTCGTTAATACGCAAAAACGCGATTGCCTGCGTGGCATTGCCCACTTGTCCGCTGGCATTGGCAGAAGCGCAACGTTATCTTCCTTCTTTATTAGATAAAATTGAACCGCTGTTAACCAAACATCAACTGGATGAACAGGATATTATTTTGCGTATGACGGGTTGCCCGAATGGTTGCGGAAGAAGTACGGCTGCAGAAATAGGTTTCATCGGCACTGCAGCAGGTAAATACAACCTGCATTTGGGTGGCGATAATGAGGGCCAACGTTTAAATAAATTGTATAAAGAAAATGCAGACGAGCCGCAAATACTTCATGAACTGGATCAATTGTTCGGTTTATACCAAAAAAGCAAACAAGCCTCAGAAAGTTTTGGCGATTTCGCCATACGCACAGCTTTGGTGTAATGCCATTGTTATCATTGAGCAGAAGAGCACCTTTAATAGGTGCTTTTTTTATGCCGGGCCGCCTGCAGCGACCTGACAGTAAAAAAGAACTTTCCATTTTTTACTTCAATTGTTCAGGTCGCTTACAGCACCCCGATCTCAGTGAACCTTCCATCCGTCAGGTCGCTTACAGCGGCTTGCCCTTGAAACAAGAATTCTCATTTCAATCGTTCATCGTTCAGGTCGCTTAAAGCGCCCCGATCTCAAAGAATGACCATCTTCAACACCAAGACTGATTAAAGTCAGCAGCCAATTCCCTGTAAAAAATAGTTTTGTGTTGTTAAAAGACGACTATGACTATTGAATCTGCATTACTCAACAAGTATAATGTGCCGGTGCCGCGCTACACCAGTTATCCCACTGTACCTTTCTGGAAAGATGATTTGGATGTGAACCAATGGCAAACGGTTTTCCGTGAACAGTTTGCAGCAAGCAACAGTAAAGAAGGCATTAGTTTGTACCTGCACCTGCCCTTCTGCGAATCATTATGTACCTATTGCGGATGCAATAAAAAAATCACCACCAATCACAGTGTGGAAGAAGTGTACATGGAAGCACTGACCAAAGAATGGAGCCTGTACCTGCAACTGATGAATGAAAAACCCGTGATCCGTGAGCTGCATTTAGGCGGTGGCACACCAACATTTTTTTCTCCGGCAAATTTGAACCGTTTGCTGCAAATTATTTTTGAAAAAGCTGTCATCGCACCCGATCATGAATTCAGTATCGAAGGGCATCCTAATAATACTACAAGAGAACATTTACTGGCATTGTACGACATTGGCTTCCGCCGCATCAGTTATGGTGTGCAGGATAACGACCCTGAAGTGCAGCGCATCATCAACCGCATTCAGCCTGTTGAAAATGTGTTGCGTGCCACAGCAACTGCAAGGGAAGTGGGTTTCAAATCTGTCAACTTTGATTTGATCTATGGCTTGCCCAAACAAACGTTGGAAAGCCTGCAAAAAACCATTGAACAAACTATTGCCATGCAGCCCGACCGCATTGCGTTTTACAGTTATGCACATGTGCCCTGGACCAGCCGCGGCCAACGCCTCTTTGATGAAAATGATTTGCCTTCCACTGCAACTAAAATGCAATTGTATCAATTGGGTAAACAATTATTAACAGAGAATGGGTATCATGATATTGGTATGGATCACTTCGCTTTGCCTACTGATGATTTATACATTGCCAAGCTGGAAGGCAGGCTGCACCGCAATTTTATGGGTTACACCACTCAGCATACCAAATTATTATTAGGCCTCGGCGTATCCAGCATCAGCGATGCCGGTGTGGCCTTTGCGCAGAATGTAAAAACGCTGCATGATTATTATGCCGCTATTGACCGTAATGAAATTCCCGTAGTGCGTGGTTGTTTTTTAAGTAATGAAGATGTGGCTTTCAGAAAATATATCCTGGACATGAGTTGTAAAGGCAAAACTGTTTTTCACCCAACGCATTTGGAATTATTAAGGGAATTCAGTTTTCCTGAACTGGAAAAACTGGAAGCAGATGGTTTGGTGAAATGGAATGAAGAAGGTGCTGCTGTTACCGCATTGGGTAATCATTTCATCAGGAATATCTGCAAAGCTTTTGACTTACATTTACTGCGCAACCAGCAATCTGCAGCTGCACCACGTTTCAGCAAAGCCATTTAATTATTTTTTGTTTTATAAGAGAACTCCGGGTTGAGATAGTTTTTTTGAGGGAAGGCAACCTTGCAGGTTGACTTCCCCGGAAGTAGTTTTCATATCGATAAATAATTAGAGTCTCCTGCAAGAAGTCAACCTGCAAGGTTGCCTTCTTTATTAATGCCGTTAAAAAATTAATACAACTTAATTATTGTTTTTTTGTATGCATCAACGTGACAGTAAATGTTT
>JAFDZS010000018.1:14402-58617 GCA_018266775.1 Bacteroidota bacterium
TGAAATATTCCTTTTTGAGGGAAGGCAACCTTGCAGGTTGACTTCCCCGGAAGCAGTTTTCACATCGATAAATAATTGGAGTCAACCTAAGAATTCAACCTGCAAGGTTGCCTTCTTTGATAATGCAGCAAAAAAAATTAAAATAACGTGGTTATTGCTTTTCTTTTTTAGTACGAAGTATTTTATAAACTTTTATCGCACTCATCAACGCAACAGTAAATAATGCCAGGCCAATAATTCCATACAACCAGCTCATGCTGTCTTTCACAGTTACAATCATAATGATGGCAATTAGAAAAATCGTGGCTACTTCATTCCATATGCGCAGTTGATTGGAACTGTATTTAAAAATTCCTTTCATTTCCTGCGCATAAATTTTTTGCAGGGAGAAATGATATACATACAAACCAATAACAAAACCCAGTTTTACCCACAACCATTGCGGTACTGCTGTGGCATAATAACTGAACATCCATCCGCCAAAAATCAACGTCAGAATAGCCGAAGGCCAGGTAATGCCCAGCCACAATCTTTTGATCATGATGGAAAATTGTTTCCGCAAAATGGCTTTTTCCGTTTCCTCTTTTTCTCCGGCTTCGGTATTATAAATAAACAACCGTACCATGTAAAACATACCGGCAAACCAGGTTACAATGAAGATGATGTGCAGTGCTTTGATGTAGTAGTAAGTCATAACGTGAATGGTGAGTGGTGAATCGTCAATCGTGAATGGTCAATCGTGAAAAAAAGTACTTAGAATTTTTTACTATGCCAATTTACGCATACACTTCAATACAAACGTACTTTATATCCTTTATTTACCTATATACTTTTATACCTTTATACTTAATCCCTTAAAGAATCATACTTCTCCCGCCCATACTGATGTCCTTCATCCATCCTGTCAGCGTATCCACCCACAATGGATGTGTATTTAAACAGGGAATCATTTTATAAGTTGTTCCGCCTGCATGCATAAAAGATTCTTTTCCCCGTTCTTCAATTTCTTCCAGCGTTTCCAGGCAATCGCTGATGAATGCCGGGCAAAGAACCAATAATTTTTTTATCCCTTCTCCGGGCATAGCTTCTAAACGTACATCAGTAAATGGTGTAAGCCATCCTTTTCCTAACCTGGATTGAAAGGATATGCTGAATTTTTCTTTCGGTATACCCAAAGCATCCGTTACCAGTTTTGTGGTGGTAAAACACTGGTGGCGGTAACATTTGCTGTGTGCTGTCGAGTTTACATTACAGCAGTCATTCGCCATCATACAATGCTGGTGCGTGGGGTCTGTTTTTTTTAAATGCCTTTCCGGTATGCCATGATAACTGAACAGGATATGATCGTATGCTTCATTTAAATAAGGCCTGATATTTTCCGCCATTGCATGAATATAATTCGCCTCATCAAAAAATGGTTTTATAAAACTGAGTTTGAAAAGGTATTTATATTTCTTATGAATCTCTGCTGCATATTCCACCGCAGTTTCGTACGATGCCATGGCATAATGCGGGTACAAGGGTATTGCAATCACTTCTTCCAAACCCGGTACTTTTTTTTCCAGGTTATCAAAAGCCACTTTCGGTGATGGGTTGCCGTACCGCATGGCAATCTCCACCGGTTCTGTTACATATTGTTGTAATTGCTGTTGCAAGTGCTCCGTCAATACAATTAATGGAGAGCCTTCTTTAGTCCAGATGGTCTTATACGCTTCGGCAGATTTTGGTGCCCGGAATGGAACAATGATTCCCTTCACCAGCAGCATGCGCAACAGGTAAGGCATATCAATCACTTTTCCATCCATTAAAAACTCATTGAGATAACGGCGTACATCTTTAACAGAAGTAGAATCAGGCGAACCGAGGTTCATTAAAACAATTCCTCTTTTCATGGTATTAAAATAGTTTCTACAATAACCACAGTATGGTGATTATGTTCAATAGTAAACAAAATAATCTGTGGCGCAAAAATACCAGTTGCATGCAATTCATACACGTATTTTATCAACTGATTTTACTCAGATATCCACCTGATTACTATCAGGTTGCAAAATGACAATGCAATGACACAGAAATTAGATAAGCTGAGAATGCCAAAGTATTTTTGTGCTGTACAATTAATGTTTCACCAATGTTTGACCAGGTACAACAAAAAGACATCAACACTTTCTTCGTAGCAGGCATCAACTACAAAAAAACCGATGCGGCTTTACGGGGTCAGTTTGCCATCAGTACCAGTCAGTATGCCAATATCCTTGCAGCAGCGCCATCTTACGGAATCAACGAATTATTTGTTATTTCCACCTGTAACCGTACTGAAATGTACGGTTTTGCAGATAGTGCCGATGCGATGTGCGAACTGATCTGCACACAAACTGAAGGCACACTGGATACTTTCAGGGAAATTGCCTATATCAAAAGCGGCAAAGAAGCGATCCTGCATTTATTTAATGTGGCTGCCGGCCTGGATTCTCAAATTTTGGGCGATTATGAAATTTTAGGCCAGTTAAAACAGGCTGTAAAATTTGCAAAGGAGCAACGTTTTATCGGTGTGTATCTCGAAAGAATGATCAATACCGTTTTACAGGCGTCTAAATTAATCAAAACCAATACGGAATTAAGCGGTGGTACAGTATCTGTATCGTTTGCCGCCATTCAATTTATAAAAGAACATGTTGCGGATATCCCCAATAAAAAAATTGTATTGATCGGCACCGGAAAAATTGGCCGCAATACCTGTAAAAATGTGGTGGATTATTTAGAAACGAAAAACATCACTTTAATTAACCGTACTGAAACGAAAGCTGCTGAACTTGCCCAGGAACTGGGGTTACAATATGCGCCGATTGAAGCACTGGATGATCAACTGGCTACAGCAGATATTATTTTGGTGGCCACCAACAGTGTGGAACCAGTAATACTGGAATCGCACCTGCGTAACCAGGGTAATAAAGTGATCATTGATATGTCTATTCCCTGCAACGTGGAAACTGCAGCGCAGGAATTGCACAACACCACTTTTGTAAATGTGGATGACCTGTCTAAAATTAAAGATGCCACCTTACATAAAAGAGAAGCAGAGGTTCCCAAAGCCAAAGCCATCATCAACGAACAGGTATTTGAGTTTTTAGAATGGCACGAAATGCGTAAGAATGCTCCCGCTCTAAAATCCATAAAAAATAAATTGCAGGCCATGCATAACTGTGATTTGTATATCAGTTATATTGCCAGGCAAAATGCAACCACCACCACTAACAATGTGGATGTAAAAATTCAGAAAGTGGTGAATGGTATGGCCGTAAAAATGCGCCAGTACAACCAGCGTGGTTGCAATTACATCGCTGCCATTAACGAATTCATCGCAACCGGCACAAACTAATTGAACATGGGCAAACGCATTCGCATTGGTACCAGGGAAAGCCAACTGGCCGTTTGGCAGGCTACCAAAGTGCAGGAATTATTAGCACAATTTCATTACGAATCAGAACTGGTGTACATCAAAAGTGAAGGTGATATTGACCTTAAAACACCTTTGTATGAAATGGGTGTACAGGGCATTTTTACCAAGAGCTTAGACATTGCTTTGCTTAACAATACTATCGACATTGCTGTGCATTCCATGAAAGATGTGCCTACACAATTAGCTAAGGGCATTGTACCTGCGGCAGTTTTGGAGCGGGCATCGTATAAAGATTTGCTGGTGTATAAAGGCGTGAATGGGCAATGGGCAATGGTGAATGGAGATCCTGAAGTATTTGAAGCTTTATTCACGATTCCCGATTCACGGTTCACGATAGCCACCAGCAGCATCCGCCGCAAGGCACAATGGCTGAACCGGTTTCCCAATCATCAATTAGAAAATTTACGGGGCAACGTTAATACCCGATTAAGAAAGCTGGAAGAGAATAACTGGAATGCGGCCATCTTTGCCGCAGCGGGTTTGGAAAGAATCAACTTACGTCCGCAAAACAGCATTGAACTGGAATGGATGTTACCGGCTCCGGCACAGGGCGCCATCATGGTGGTATGCAGGGATGCAGATGATCTTTGTCTTAGCGCATGCAATAACTTTAATGATAGCAACACAGCCATCTGCACACAAATAGAAAGAGACTTTTTAAGAACTTTACTCGGTGGTTGCTCCACTCCCATCAGTGCATTGGCAAAAATTGAACATGATACTGTTATTTTTAAAGGAAATATTTTATCCATCAACGGGAAAGAAAAAGTGGAAGTGGAAAAAACAGTACCGGTTAATGCAGCTGAAGGTTTGGGCAAACAGGCAGCAGAATTTATTTTAGCCAATGGCGGACAAAAAATTGCCGACGACATCCGCAATGGACAATAATAACAGCAATACCATTCACATCCTTTGCACCAGGCCATTAACAACGTTACTGGAAGATGAGTTGCAGGCAGCAGGCATACAAACTGATATTTTATCCTTTATCGAAACCACACCAGTAGATACGGTTGAAGCGCAGCAGGAAATTGAACAGGCCTATCTATTATCAGGCAGTGTTGTGTTTACCAGTATGAATGCAGTGGAAGCAGTTGCCGCATGGAAAGACGACCAGCAACCTGACTGGAATATTTATTGCATTGGAACGGCAACAAAAAAATTAGTGGAGGAACATTTTGGTTCAGAAAGTATTGCAGGAACCGCCAACACAGCAGCCGAACTGGCCGAACTGATTGTTGAAGAAAATGAAACCGGCCAGGTGATCTTTTTTTGTGGCGATCAGCGGAGAGATGAATTGCCTGAAATATTACAGGAACATGGCATTGAGGTGAATGAAATTATAGTATATCAAACTGTAGCGCTGCCGCATAAGATTGCTAAACACTATAATGGAATTTTATTTTTTAGTCCGAGTGCGGTACATAGTTTCTTTGTAAACAATAAAGTGCAGGCGCAAACTATTTTGTTTGCTATCGGTAAAACCACTGCATCAACCATAAAAAAATACAGTAACCATACCATCATCATCAGTAAAGAACCGGGGAAAGAGAATTTAGTGCAGTTGGTGGTGGAGTATTTTTGTAATGGCTGATTTAATGATGGATGATGTCTGTTTTAAAAATCAGAGATCATACATCCTACTTCATAAATAAAAATTATGCTTAAAAATGATTTGCTCTTAAAGGCCCTTCGTGGCGAACAGGTTTCAAGGCCACCCGTATGGATGATGCGCCAGGCAGGACGTTATCTGCCCGATTATATCAAACTGCGTGAACAATATGATTTTTTCACCCGTGTACAAACACCGGAGCTGGCTACCGCCATCACTTTGCAACCGGTTGACCAGGTGGGCGTGGACGCAGCCATCATCTTCTCTGATATTTTAGTGATACCGCAGGCGATGGGGCTGGAAGTAACATTAGAAGAAGGCAAAGGTCCTTTTTTGCCACATACTATTAAAACACAGGCTGACATTGATGCATTGATTACCACCAGTGCTGAAGAAAGCCTGCATTACGTGATGAGCGCCCTGCAACTCACCAAAAAAGAATTGAATGGAAGAGTACCTTTAATTGGCTTTGCCGGCGCACCCTGGACAATTTTATGTTATATGGTGGAAGGCAAAGGCAGCAAAACCTGGGACAAAGCCAAACAATTCGCCTATACTCAACCGTTATTAGCGCATTTATTGCTGCAAAAGATTACTTCTATTACTATTGCTTATTTGAAAGCACAGGTAAAGGCCGGTGCAGATACCGTACAGGTATTTGACAGTTGGGCAGGTTCACTAAGCCCGGCAGATTTTAAAACTTTTGCTCAACCCTATTTATTCCAGATTGCCGATGCATTGAAAGATGATGCTCCGGTAATCTTATTTCCGAAAGGAAGCTGGTATGCATTAAAAGATATCAGTAACAGCAGCGCAGCTGGTGTGGGTATAGACTGGTGTGTAAGCCCGCAGATGGCCCGTACATTTACGCAAAATAAAATTACCATACAGGGTAACTTTGACCCGGCAAAATTGCTGGCACCGGTTCCTGAAATAAAAAAAGCAGTAAAAGAAATGATCGATGCATTTGGAACACAGCGGTACATTGCCAACTTAGGACATGGCATTACACCAAACGTTCCCGTCGATCATGCAAAAGCATTTGTTGAAGCAGTAAAAGAATATGGAGCGTGAATCGTCAATCGTGAATCGTCAGGAGGCGTTCACATTTTTGCAAATACGGCACGATTCACATGCACCTTTCACGATTCACCACTCACAATATGAACATCAAACAAAACTGGATCACTTTCATTGACGGGTTGCAGGATAAAATCTGCGCCGCACTGGAAGTATGTGATGGCAAAGCTGTTTTTACAGAAGATGCCTGGCAGCGGCCCGAAGGCGGTGGAGGTAAAACAAGAGTGATTGCCAATGGAAATGTATTTGAAAAAGGTGGCGTGAACACTTCTGTAGTATTTGGCGAAGTTACAGACGCTATGCGTACACAATTAAAAATTAATGGCGATAAATGGTTCGCCTGTGGGTTAAGCCTGGTGATTCATCCATTGAATCCTTTTGTACCCACCGTGCATTGCAATTACCGCATGTTTGAATTGTACGATTCCAATGATGAAGTGATGGATCGTTGGTTTGGTGGAGGTACCGATTTAACGCCTTATTATTTATTTGAAGAAGATGCCCGTCATTTTCATCAAACGTATAAAGATGCCTGCGACCAATACGATCCTTCATTCTACCTGCAGTTTAAAAAAATTTGTGATGACTATTTTGTAAACTGGCACCGCCATGCAGAACGCCGTGGTATTGGTGGCATATTTTACGATCACCAGCGCCCCGATGATGTGAAAGATATAAACTTCTGGATGAACTTTGCTGCAACATGTGGCAATGCATTCATTGATGCATACATTCCCATTGTTGAAAAAAGAAAGCATACGCCGTATAATGCTGCGCATAAGCACTGGCAGGAGATAAGACGGGGGCGTTATGTGGAATTCAATCTTGTGCATGACAGGGGTACCATCTTTGGTTTAAAAACCAATGGCCGCATTGAAAGCATTTTAATGAGTTTGCCACCAACCGTTCGGTTTGAATATAATTACCAGCCTGAACCAGGTTCTGAAGAAGATAAACTGCAGCAAGCCTGCTTGCATCCGCGTGACTGGTTGCAGGAATATAGTGAGGAGGAGAAAGCGGCGTGGGCAAAGAGGGCGAATAGTTGTTGATGTATGATGTTTGATTTAGGATTTAGGATTTGATTGAAAACTGTACCTTCATTTCAAAATATCTTATGACAAGAAATGAACTACAGCACAGGACAAAACAATTTTATGCAGACATTATTAAGTTTTGTGAAGGTTTTCCCAGAAATGCTGCAGGGTTTGAAACAGCAAAACAATTAATCAGGTCGGCAGGTTCTGTTGGCGCTAATTACAGGGCAACAGTAAGAGCAAAATCGAAAGCCGATTTTATTTATAAGATACAAGTGGTTTTAGAAGAAGCAGATGAAAGTCATTATTGGCTGGAAGTTGTAAAAGAAGCGAGGTTAGTTGTAACGAAAGAGTTAGACAGGTTAATTGTTGAAGCCAATGAGTTAACAGCCATCTTTGCAGCTACAGACAAGACCAATAAATTGAATTTCAAAAATCAGAAATAAAAAATCAGACATCTAACATCATACATCCAAAATCTTGTATTATGTACTTACAAAGAAGGAACCGCATCCTGAGAGTATCACCAGCCATACGTGCAATGGTGGCCGAAACATCATTGACACCGAATGATTTTATTGTGCCGTTATTTATTTGCGAAGGCGAAAATGTAAAAGATGAAATTGCATCCATGCCGAATTATTTCCGTTATAGTTTAGACAATACAGTAAAAGAAGTAAAAGAATTGTGGAGCATGGGTATTAAATGTGTATTGCTCTTCGTAAAATCGAAAGATGAATTAAAAGATAATAAGGGAACGGAAGCTGTTAATCCTGATGGATTAATGCAGCGCAGCATCAAAGCCATCAAAAATGCAGTGCCTGAAATGCTGGTAATGACAGATGTGGCACTTGATCCTTATTCTTCTTATGGACACGATGGTATTGTTGAAAATGGACAGATTGTAAATGACGCCACCGTTGAAGTGCTGGCGCAAATGAGTGTAAGCCATGCGCAGGCTGGTGCCGACTTTGTTGCACCAAGTGACATGATGGATGGCCGCATTGGTGCTATTCGCCAGGCATTGGAAGAAAATCATTTTACCAATACCGGCATCATGGCGTACAGTGCCAAGTATGCATCCTGCTTTTATGGCCCCTTCCGCGATGCATTAGACAGCGCTCCTGGTTTTGGCGATAAAAAAACATACCAGATGGATTACAGCAACCGTATTGAAGCGGTTAAAGAAGCACAGATGGATGTAGAAGAAGGTGCAGACATAGTGATGGTAAAACCTGGCCTGCCTTATTTGGATATTGTGCGTGAAGTTAAAAACAGTGTAGACGTTCCGGTTAGCGTGTATAATATCAGCGGGGAATATGCCATGATCAAAGCCGCGGCTAAAACGGGCTGGATTGATGAGAACAAAGCCATACTGGAAACACTGACCGCATTTAAACGTGCCGGCGCAGATTTGATCGCAACATATTTTGCAAGGGAAGCGGTGAGGATGTTGTGAATGGACAATGGGCAATGGTGAATAGTATACTCCCTGGTTTTTGTTCCTGCACCAATTACAGAATACGCTTCAATTCAGAAGTACTTTATTTACTTATATACTTTTATACATAAATTAAATATTAGTCTAACTAATCCTAAAACACTTTCCCCATCCACCATGAACACCCGCAGTCAACAACTATTCGAAAGAGCACAACGTTCCATTCCCGGTGGAGTAAATTCTCCCGTAAGAGCATTTAAAAGTGTAGGCGGCACACCCGTATTTATGAAAAGTGCAAAAGGCGCTTATTTATATGATGAAGATGGAAATAAATATATTGACTATATCGCCTCCTGGGGGCCAATGATACTGGGCCATGCTTATGAACCAGTGGTGAAAGCCATACAGGAAAAAGTGCAATACTCCACTTCATTTGGTGCGCCAACAGCATTGGAAATTGACATGGCAGAACTCATCATCAGCATGGTACCCAATGTGGATTTGATCAGGATGGTGAGCAGTGGTACCGAAGCCTGTATGAGCGCTGTACGTCTTGCCAGGGGATATACCCAACGCAATAAGATCATTAAATTTGAAGGCAATTATCACGGGCATGCGGATCCATTCTTAGTAAAAGCCGGTAGTGGTGTGGCCACATTCAACATACAAACAGTACCCGGTGTAACCGGTGGTGTTAGTAATGATACGTTAACAGCTCCTTACAATGATATTCAAGCAGTAAAAAAACTGGTTGCTGAAAATAAAAATGAAATTGCTGCCATCATCGTTGAGCCGGTGGCCGGCAACATGGGCTGTATACTTCCTGCTCCTGGATTCTTAGAATCATTAAGAGCAATTTGTACAGAAGAAAAAATCGTATTCATATTTGATGAAGTGATGACTGGCTTCCGCCTCGCTGCCGGTGGTGCACAGGAAAAATTAAATATCCAGGCAGATTTAGTTACTTATGGAAAAGTAATTGGCGCCGGAATGCCTGTTGGCGCATTTGGTGGTAAAGCTGAAATTATGCAGCACATTGCACCGCTGGGCAATGTGTACCAGGCCGGAACATTAAGTGGCAACCCTATTGCCATGATTGCCGGTTTTACTTTACTTACTGAATTAAAAAATAATCCTGCTATTTATAAAGAACTGGAAGAAAAAACCGTCTATCTTAAAAATGAATTGCAAAATGCACTCACTTCATGGGGGCAACCTTTTATCATCAACCAATTCGGTTCCATGATCAGTGTGCATTTCAGCGATCACCCGGTAACTGATTTTGCCAGTGCAGCATCTGCCAATAACGAAATGTTTAAAAAATATTTTCATGCCATGCTCAGCAAAGGCATTTATCTTCCCCCATCGGCATTCGAAAGCTGGTTCCTCAACAATGCATTAACCTATGCAGACCTTGATGAAACCATTGAAAAAACCGCAAAAAGCCTCCGGGAAATAGCCTGATGCCAACTGATTTTGTTAAAATAAGCGTCTAATAAAGAAACAGGCAATTAGTCCATTAATTTGGTAGAGAATTGCTTATTTTTGCCAGCCGCATGAAGCGGTACATCATTATGGCATATTCCCATCCTGGTAACAAACTCTTCCCCGTTTTTTTAAAACTGGAGCAAATGAGTGTGCTCGTTGTTGGTGCAGGAAATGTGGGTTTGGAAAAACTCAATGCTATTCTCAACAACGCACCAGAAACAACTATTACTGTAATTGGGAAAGAAATCAGTATTGGCATTAAAGAATTGGCAGCACAGTGCCACAACATTATACTAAAAGAAAAACTTTATTCCATCACAGATCTTGATGGTCATGATATTGTGATATCAGCATTGAATGATGCCACCATTACCAAACAAGTTGTACTGGATGCCCGTTCCAAAAAAATATGGGTGAATGCGGCAGACAAACCTGAACTCTGCGATTTCTATTTAAGTTCAGTGGTACAAAAAGGCCATCTTAAAATTGCCATCAGCACCAATGGCCAATCACCCACAATAGCTAAGCGTATTAAAGAAATGCTTAACGAAGTATTGCCCGATGAACTGGATGAATTGCTGGAACAGATGAACAGCATCCGCAACAATATAAAAGGTGATTTTTCTGAAAAGGTGAAACAATTGAACGAACTCACGAAAACATTATCCACAAAAAAATCCTGATGGCTGAAGATACACCAGAACAAATCATTGAGGAGATCACGCAATCCAAAGAAATTGTTTCCACTTCACACGAACTGCATTCTTCACGAAGAAAAGTAGTAAACAAATATATTACCGCAATTGCTGTAATATTGCTTGCTGCATTATTTACTTATTACTTTTTAAGCCAGGAACAATTACTGGCCTTACAGGATGTACTCAATAAAGAACACCACAAATTTTACTGGATGTTGCTCGTTGGTTTTGGTGCAGAACTGGTGGCGGGTTCTATGGGCATGGGCTACGGAGTAATCTGTACTTCCCTCCTGTTGATATTTAATGTACCTCCAAATATTGTTAGTGCCAGTATACATTCTGCTGAAGCCTTTACCAGCGCAGCAGGAACAGTAAGCCATTGGCAATTGGGCAACATCAATAAAAAATTAGTGTGGGCATTGGCCATACCGGCTATCATCGGCGCTGTTTTAGGCGCTATCTCATTAACACACGCAACAGCGCTTTATGCTAAAATATTAAAACCAGTAATTGCAGCATACACCATTTACCTCGGCTTGCGGATCATGCAAAATGCCTTCAAAAAAAAGAAACCTAAAAAGCAAAAACAACAAATCAATATTACTGTACTGGGTTTTATTGGTGGCTTCATCGATTCATTTGGAGGTGGCGGATGGGGGCCACTGGTAACAGGAACATTCATTAAAAACGGCCGCACACCAAGGTATGTGATCGGCAGTTCCACTTTTGCCAAATGCTTATTGACCATTGCCAGCGCAGCCACGTTCTTTGTACACATTAAAGAACAACAATGGAATGTTATTGCAGGTTTGTTGATTGGCGGCATCATCACAGCGCCATTTTCTGCGATGCTCACTTCTAAGCTGCCCACCAAAAAAATGTTTGTTGCTGTAGGCGTGGTGGTGATCATTTGCGGTTTGGTCACTATTGTAAGAGCATTTTTGTAATGCAATAAGTACTGCGTACTTATTTACTATTATGAAACAAGCAGCAGTAACACAGCCCGGCATCGTTGCGTCGCACACTTCAACTGCTTTACTGCCATCAACCAGCAGACCAGTAAAACTTATCCTTTCCACAAGTCCTGTATAATCTCATTAAACAAAAGTTAACAGGCAGTAACTTCTTTTATTACAACAAAAAAAGTCTTACCTTCCTGACACTTGCTTCATCATCCTGTTTAACATTCACTTTTATGGACAGAAAAAAATTTCTCAAAGCAGGTGCACTTGCCGGTGCAGCCACTTTAATAAGCACGCCCAATGCCTTTGCACAAAATTTAGTGGACAATGATATTGACAAACTGGTAGATGCCAATGGCAATTACATATTACAGCCATTACCTTACACGGAAAATTTTTTAGAGCCTTATATGGACGCTGAAACCATGCACCTGCATTATACTTTTCATCATGGTGGTGCTGTAAAAGGTGCCAACACTGATTTGCAGATGATCAAAAAAGCCATGGATGACAATAACTTTCAAACAGCAGATTACTGGACAAAAAAACTTTCCTATCATTTCTCTTCACATGTGCTGCATTCTGTCTTCTGGACCAATCTCACCAATAAAAAAAATGATCCGCAGGGTGAATTACTCAGACGCATTGAAAAAAACTTTGGCAGTTATGATAAATTAAAAGCGCTGATAGCTGCCACATCAAAAAATGTAGATGGCAATGGTTGGGGTATACTTGCCTATCAACCTTTCAGCGACAGCCTCGTTGTACTGCAATGCGAAAACCATGAAAAGCTGACCCAGTGGGGCTGCATCCCTTTGCTGGTGATTGATGTATGGGAACACGCTTATTATTTAAAATACCGTAACAAACGTACCGATTTTGTGGATGCTGTCTTCAACGTCATCAACTGGGATAATGCTGCCCAGCGACTGAATAACGCCATCAAACTCGTTAAATAACTTTGCTAAAAGCCGGTTTTCCCTCTCAAAAATATTTTAAAAAATATTAGTCTATAGTTTTGGTAGACTAATATAAATGCCTTTATCTTTGCATTCTGAACTTAAAGTCAATTGATATGATGATAATGCGCTTTACTTCAATTCCCATGATGCAGCGATGTTGCTGCACTAAATAATTCCCACTAAATTTTTTATCCAATTAGTCTACTATTTTTATAGACTTTAGATCTCAAGTATATCAAAACAACAGTATGAAAAAAGTATTTGCATTACTCCTTACCCTGTCTCCTCTTTTAACCGTTGCACAATTAAATGGCACATTGATATTGAGTGGCCGTGTGGTAGGAGAAAATCATGAAGGCGTTTCCGGTGCCAGCATTTCCATAAAAGGTACGCCTATTGGAACATCATCCGACTCAGCAGGAAACTTTTCTTTAGTGATTAATCAAAAACCGCCGTTTATCATTGTCATTTCCTCTGTAGGGTTTACGGCACAGGAACTGGAAGTAAAAAATTATAACACCAAACTTGCCATACAGTTAACCAGCCAAACTTTATTAGCCAATGAAGTGGTGGTAACCGCCAGCCGTACTTCTGAAAAAATATTAAAAAGCCCGGTAAGTGTTGAAAAGCTCGACCTGAAAGCGTTGAAAGAAACACCTGCTGCATCTTTTTATGATGCATTGGCCAATGTAAAAGGGGTACAGTTAACTACATCTTCCATCACATTTAAAGTACCGAATACAAGAGGCTTTAATATTCCCAACAATTTTCGCTTTATGCAACTGGTAGATGGCATTGATATGCAGGCATCCACACTCGGTGTGCCATTAGGCAATGCCATCGGTCCTACAGAACTGGATATTCAAAGCATTGAAATCACTCCCGGTGCAGCTTCTGCTTTATACGGCATGAACGCTATTAATGGTATGGCCAATCTCATAACCAAAAATCCTTTCACGTCACAGGGTTTAAGCGTGTTTCAGCGCACAGGAGTGAATCATGTGGATGGTAGAGATCATGCGCCATCTGGCTTAACTGAAACAGCCATTCGCTATGCAAAAGCATACAAAAATAAATTTGCTTTTAAAATCAACGCCAGTTATTTACAGGGAACAGACTGGATATCCAACACACAAACTGATCAAAATCCCAATTCAAAAAACACAGCAAATTCAGCTTACCCTTCGCTAAACGGTGCAAGCAATGCAGCATTCGATGGATGGAATAAATATGGCGATGATGCTTTAGCAGGAAGTAACACTGTTTCCATTACAGGTTTAACAATTGATGGTGTTACTGACCGTACACTAACAGTATCCCGTACAGGATATTGGGAAAAAGATTTAGTAGATCCGAAAGTCAGCAACTTAAAATTTGATGCTGCGCTCGTTTATAAATTCAACAGCAACACACAATTGACATATACATACCGTATTGGCCAGATGGATGGCGTGTTTCAACGCGGTAATAAAATTAAATTGGATAATGTAGTGGTGCAAAACCACCAGGTGGAACTGAAAGGAAAACACTTCACCTTCAAAGCATACACCAGCCATGAAAACACCGGTAATTCTTACAACGTAAAACCATTGGCAGATAACCTGGATTTATATACCGGTGGCAGTGCTTCAGTATGGTCTGCTAAATATAAAAACGCATTGCTTGGCTATGCCACAGATCATGGCGGTAGTTTAACATCAGCGAATCTTGCTGCGGCCACAGCTTATGCAAGGCAGCAGGCAGACTTAGGCCGTGTGGAACCTGGTACAGCACGATTCAATATTGTAAAAGATTCCATCATCAGGATCAACAACTGGGATATTAAATCCAGCACTATACCCAATGCGCCGGTAACAGGTGGTGCTGCACTCATTCAAAAAAGTGATCTCTACCATGCAGAAGGGCAATACGACCTTACTGACAAAGTAAAAATTTTCAACGTATTGATTGGTGCCGATGCAAGAGTCTACGCATTAATTCCTGATGGTAACAACTTTGTTGATTTCAGCAGGCCGGTTGCAGAAAGAAACACTCCTCTTCCAGATGGTTCATTCGGAAAAAATACATACTACAAAAAATTCGGGGGCTTTGCACAGTTAACTAAAACTGTATTAGATGATAAATTGAAACTGTGGGGATCGTTGCGTGTGGACGATAATCCTGCATTTAAAACTAAACTTACGCCACGTTTAGCAGCAGTATACACATTGAATGAAAAACATCATTTCCGTTTCACCTTTCAACAGGGTTATCGTTTCCCTTCTTTATTTGAAGCATTATCATTCGTCAATAATGGAAGGGTAAGGCGTGTGGGCATACTGCCCATCATCAATGAAGGCTTAGGCTTCAGGGAAAACAGCTATACACAAACATCAGTTGCCGCATTTAATGCGGCAGTAAAAGCAGCAGGCAACAGCGATGGAGCCGCTTTAGCCAACAGGAATTTATTGCAGGCAGCAAACTTACCTGAAGGCAGACCCGAAGGAATAAAATCTTTTGAAGCAGGATACAAAGCGGTATTGTTCAGCAACAAGGTATTTATAGATGCAGATGCGTATGTAAATATTTACAATGGCTTCCTCGGCCAGGTGCAGGTGTATGTTCCCATTGGAGAAACTACAGGTTCTGATGCAGCAGTCATTGCCATGTTAGACAGGAACCGTGATGCCACAACAGCAAGCGGCGGAAACGCTGCCAGCAAAGGGCAAGACCGTTACCGTGTGTATACCAATGCCACCAATACCTACACTACTTATGGTTCATCATTGGGGGTAACGTATAATTTTTATAAAACGTTTACTGTTTCAGGCAATGTAAACTACAATGCAATAAAAAGCAACAGCACCACTGATCTTTTTGTAACCGGTTTTAATACACCGAAGTTTACATCCAACATTTCTTTTGGCAACAGGGCAGTTACAAAATATGTTGGTTTTAATATTGTGTGGAAATGGCAGGACAGTTTCCTTTGGGAAAGTCCGTTGGTAACTGGTGCTGTACCCGTGATCAATACTGTTGATGCGCAGGTAACGTATCGTTTACCTAAAGTAAAATCAACCATCAAACTGGGTGGCAGTAATATTTTCAACAACAGGCATTACCAGTATGCGGGTGGCCCAACTATTGGCGCATTGTATTATGCAGCCATCACTGTTGATGGTTTACTGAATCACTAAACTAAAACGATTTACAGGTCATAGCAAACAATCGTTACGGCAATCCCTTTCCAGGGAATGCCCTTTCATTGCTCTGTTCCGTGGGGATAAGTGATTTCATACATCACTGAGCATGGTTCGACTCCATGCAGGGCGACAAAAAAGTTGAGTTCAAAAAAAATCAACTGCCTGTTTGAGGATGTTTGTACTGTGGGGCGAAACCGGGTAAGTACTAATACAACCGTCTTCGCTAAACTCAGACTGACAGTAAAATCATTTGAAGAGTGAGAACCTGCAAATTAAAAAATTGTCAGGTTGAGCATGCTTACCCTGTGGGGCGAAACCGGGTAACTAATAATACAACCGTCTTTGTTCAACTCAGATTGGCAGAAAAATTATTTGATGTGTGCAAACTTATAAAATTGACAACTTTCCATTTTTTGCTACACATCAAATTAAAAGGAGATTAAAAATTCAGTTGGCAATTACTTTCCATAAAAGCACTTTTACAGGCATTTTTCATTGGGGATTTTGTACTGAATCATGCTATTCATCAATTAGTACAGCGCTGCTCATGCAACAAAATATAAACGGCATCCATTATCTTGCGATGAAAATGATCAGACACCATGAAGCATGTATTGAACAGCTGTTTTTATGCCGTACTTTTTTTACTATTCTTTAATGTGGATGCAGCACATGCACAAACCAAGCAAACAGAACAGCTTAACCAGGTATGGGTGGGCTATTTAAATCAAACCCGGTTTACTAAAAAATGGGGCGCATGGGCCGATCTGCATTTACGCACCAAAGAAAAATTTGTGACGAATGTAAATCAAACCATCGTGCGTTTGGGCATCACCTATTATGTGAACGATGCTGCAAAACTTACCGCAGGTTATGCGTATGTATCACACTACCCGGGAGATAATCACAAAGAAATTACTCAACCTGAGCACCGCCCCTGGCAGCAAATACAATGGCACACCAAATACGGCCATAAAAGAATGATGCAATGGATAAGACTCGAAGAAAAATACCGCCGCAAAATTCTGAATGATTCTATGCTGGCCAATAGTTATAGCTTCAACTGGAAATTGCGCTATAACCTCTGGTACGAAATTCCATTTAAGAAAAAAGCACCGGGGCCAAAATCATGGTCATTCATTGCCAACGATGAAGTGCATATCAATTTTGGCAAACAGGTAGTGAATAATTATTTCGATCAAAACCGTTTTTTCCTCGGATTGAAATATCAATTCACCGATGAGTGCAATGTACAGTTTGGGTATACCAATGTATTTCAGCAACTGTCTGCCGGTAACAAATACAAAAACATAGACGGTGCAAGAATATTCTTCTTCCAGAATTTAGTATTGTAATTGGAAGCTCCAGCTTCCAATTATTTTGAATCAAAACATCGAACTCCAAAACCGGAAGCTCCAGCTTCTTGTAATTGGAAGCTCCAGCTTCTTGTAATTGGAAGCTCCAGCTTCCAATTATTTTGAATCAAAGCATCGAACTCCAAAACCGGAAGCTCCAGCTTCCAATCTCGTTGAACGGAAGCATCGAACCGAAAAAGCTGGAAGCTGGAGCTTCCAGTTACATTTGGTCATTGGCAACAGCAATCACCTGGTCGCCCTGCTGCAATGCACCATATACCTCAATCTTATCTGCAGATGCATTACCCGTTGTAACATCCACTTTCGTAACCGTTTTATCTTTCATTACCAATACATATTTTCTTTCGGTAGAAGTAACCACTGCGGTTTTAGGTACATACAGCGCTTCAATATTGCCTGCTGAATACAGTACCACATTGGCAAACATTCCCGGGCTTAATATGCCATCTTTATTCGGCACATCCACTTCCATTCTTTCATTACGGAAGGTTGGATTGATATTATTGGAAGAACGGTTGATGAAACCGGTCAACTTTTTTCCCTGCAATGCACTTACATAAAATGAAACGGTGTCTTTATTTTTAATCTGCGCTGCAACAGCTTCGGGAATATCCAGCTGCAAACGCAGATGATCAGTTTGTTTCAGTTCAAGCATAGGTTTATCTTTTGCGGCAGCATTCACCAATGCACCGGGATGAATATTTCTTTCTGTAATCACCCCGTTAAATGGCGCGGTAACATTTAAATATTCCAGCATGGTTTGCTGCAACTGCCAGTTCGCTTTTTCTGCATTGCATAAAATACTGTCAGCTTCCATTTTAGATTTTACTGTTGAAAGATCGAGTGGTGATATAGCGCCGGGAGTTTTCGATGCTTCCAGTAAACGCTGGTATCTTTCTTTATCAATAGAATAATCTACTTTGGTTCTGGCATATTTTTCTTTGGCTTGCATGGCTGCCTGCAATAGTTCCGGTGCGTCCAGTGTCATCAATAATTTTCCTTTGGATACTTTATCACCAATATCCACGGCAACCGTTTTTACGTACCCATTCACTTTAGGAAAAATACTTACCTCCTGGTAAGCTGCTAATTGCGCAGGCAATTTGATGCTGGTGGACACACCGCCTTTTTCTACCGGCGCCAGTTGATACTGCGGCGCTGCCGCCACAGGGGCAGTCATTTTTTTATCCGCACCATTTGTTGTACAGGATGCAACTGCTGTAATTACTGCCATTGAAAGGATGAAATATTTCATATTAGTGGTATTAAATATTTTGTTGTTCAGGTAATAGTGATACTGATTTGAAATTTGCTTTCTGCCGCACCCAGCCATACACCAAGGGTACAATAAACAGTGCTGCAAAGGTAGAAGCAATTAAACCGCCGATCACCGCACGGCCCAATGGCGCAGATTGATCTCCGGCTTCTCCCAGCCCGCTTGCCATGGGTATCATACCGGCTATCATGGCCAGGCTGGTCATTAATATCGGACGCAGACGGATGCTCGCTGCTACTGTTGCCGCTTTGAAGGGATCGCGGTATTGCAGGCGCAACGCTTCAGCATTCGTTACAATCAAAATCGCATTGGCCACTGATACGCCGGTACTCATGATGATGCCCATGTACGATTGCAGGTTCAGCGTGGCACCCGTTGCCAGCAGCAATAACAATGCACCCAGCAATACAGCAGGAACAGTGGATAAAACGGAAATGGCTACACTAAATGATTGGTAATTGGCTGCCAGCAGTAACAGGATCACAATAATAGCGGCCAGCAGGCCCGATTGCAATGCACTGAGTGTTTCGGTTAACAAAGAAGACATTCCTTTGATCTCTGCCACCAAACCCCGTGGTGGCTGACCCAGTGAAGCGATGGCCTTCTGTACCACATCCGTTGCCGCCCCTAAATCTTTTTTATAGATATTGGCACTTACGGTAAGAAAACGCCTTGGCCCGGAACGGTCATACTCGCCCGGCAACGTATCTACAGTTAACTGCGCAATGTCTGATAACACCGGCCTTTGTTTTCCCTTTACCAATGGAATGGATTGTAATTCTTCAATTGAGTTCATAAGATATTCCGGCACCTGCACCTGTACCTGGTAAGTATAGGCTACCCTTGTATCCAGCCATTGTATTTTTTCCGTAAAGCGGCTGGATGATGTAGCATCAGAAATACTCCGGGCCACTTCAGCCAGGTTCAATCCCATTTGCGCCAGGCGAAAACGGTCTACCGTAATTTTAATGGTGGGGAAATGCAGTGGTTGTGCAATTTGTACATCACGTAAAAATGAAACCCGCTTCAGAGTATCCACCAGGTGTTCTGCATATAATTTCATTTCATCAAAATTCTTTCCGGCCACACGCACTTCAATCGGAGTGGATGCCCCCTGGGCCATAATTTTTTCTGTAAGCTCAATAGGTTCAAAAGAAATATGCAATTGCGGGTATGCTGCACTGATATTTTTTCGCAACTGATCTTTCAGATCGTCCAGTTTAGGTTTATAGTTTTCCTTCAGGTTCACCTGCAGCAGAGCTTCATGTGTACCGCTGTTAAAAATATATAAATTACTGGACCCGTAACTGCTGGGTATTAAGCCAATGTATGCACTCGTAATCGCAACATTTCCATTGGTAGTTTGATTGATCACATCGAGTACACCTTTTGTTACCCGTTCTGTTTGCTCCAGCCTTGTACCATCGGGTTCTTTAATGCGCAGCTGCAATTGCCCGTTATTGGTTTTAGGCAACAGGTCTTTTCCAATTACCACAAAACAAATTGCTGCTGCAGCAAGGCAACCTAAAAGATAAGCGATGGTGATCCATTTCCGTTTCGGCATCCAGCGCTCCAGCAATGAGGCCAGTTTTACTTTAATGCGCTGAAAAAAATCATTTTCTTCGGGATGCTTTTTATCTTCAGCATTATGCAGGTTCACTTCTTTGATTTCGTTGTCATCCAGTGCCAATCCCGCATGTGCATGCAGTTGCTTGTGGTGGTACTGAAACATTTCTTCTTTCAGCAACCAGTTTGCAATTACCGGCACTAAAGTTTGCGCCGCAATAAATGAAATGATCATTGCAAAACCAATGGATAACGACAAAGGAAGAAACATGGCACGTGGTACGCCATTCATTACAAATGAAGGCGCAAACACCGCGAGTATACAAAGCAGTATCAGCAATAAGGGAAATGAAATTTCCTCGCAGGCATTCAGTATCGCTTCTCTTTTTGTTTTGCCCATTTCTAAATGCTGGTGAATATTTTCTATCGTCACCGTTGCCTGGTCCACCAGTACACCAATGGCCAAAGCAAGGCCGCTCAGTGTCATGATGTTGATGGTTTGCCCTGTTAAGTTCAGCATCAGTACACAACTAATAATAGCTACAGGAATGGTGATCACCACCACCAGGCTGCTGCGCCAGTCTTTCAAAAATAATAACACCATCAGGCCGGTAAGTATAGCACCCAGTATCCCTTCTGTCAATAAACTTTTTACAGCATTGATCACAAATACTGATTGGTCAAATTCATAACTGATGTTTACATCTTCCGGCAGCAGGCTCTGCATCTCCGGTAATTTAGCTTTGAGCGATTGCACCACAGACCATGTGGACGCATCTGCTGTTTTTACCACCGGTACATAAACAGACCGTTTTCCATTCACCAGTGCATAATCAACAGTTACATCAGAGGCATCGTTTACCGTGGCGATGTCATGTATAAATACCGTAGCACTTCCGTTGGTAACAATCGGTATGTCTTCAAACTCCTGCACTTTATTTTCCAATGAGTTTACGGTGGTTACATACATCATACTGTCCACCCGTAAATTTCCTGATGGTGTGATGCTGTTATTTTTGGTGATGGCTTCCACCACCTGGTCGGGCGATATATTAAACCGGCTTAACTTTTCAGGATCCACACTCACCACTACTGATCTTGAATTGGCACCAAAGGGTGGCGGTGCTGACAAACCCGCCACTGTAGAAAACATCGGGCGAACACGGGTGGCCACAAGGTCGTAAATTTCTTTCAGTGATTTTGTTTTACTGCTGAACACCAACTGGCCAACGGGTAATGATGAAGCATCAAAGCGTATAACCTGTGGCGGTAGTGCGCCGGGTGGAAAAAATTTGGAGGCGCGGTTCACCTGCAATGCCACCTGTGCCGATGCTTCAGCCATATCGGTTCCTTCATAAAAAGAGAGTTTGATTAACGTAAGCCCCTGGATGTTTTTGCTCTCCATATTTTTTATCCCGTTTACATACAGGAACTGGTCCTGCATACGGGTGGCAAAAAATCCTTCCATTTGTTGCGGGCTCATACCGCCATACGACTCGATCACATATATCGTGGGCAAATTCAGCCTTGGAAAAATATCTATCGGTATAGTGCGTATGGCCATGCATGAAAACAACAGCAATCCTGCAAATAATACCAGCGTGGTAACAGGTTTTCGTAACGCTGCACGTACCATATTGTTTATTTTAATGTTTGAATGAATGGAATTAAGTTATTGGTAGCGGCAGCCTTATTCAACTGCGCCTGGTACCAGTCTGTTACCGTTTCTATATAATCGGTTTGTGAACGGTATAACACAAATGCAGCATTGGTTAAATCAATCAATGAAATAATACCTGCTTTATACTGCGCTGTTTTTTGGTTGTAGGTATCCTGTGCTGACTGCAGCTGCACCGGCAACTCTTTCAAATTATTGGTAATGGTTTGCATGGCGGCATCGGCCTGCCTGTCTGCTGCGGTGATAAACAGTTTTTGTTGCTGCAGGTCATCATCGCTGGCTTGCAACAAATACCGGTTAATGGCCAGTTTATCTTTTTTATAAATACCATTGAACAAATTATAAGTAAAAGCTACTGCGGTGGCATAGTTATACCGTTGGTAACCGAGGCCATTGGTAAGTGCAGTGTATTTATCGTTGTACTGTATACTGGAACCTCTTGCCCAAACACTGCCAGCTAAAATAATTTTAGGCAGGTATGTTTTTTTTATCAGCAATTCGTTTGCGGTATAAATCGCTTTGCGCTTGATATAATAATCGATCAGTGGATGATGAACCGTATCTGTGAAAAGCAAATTGTTTGATGCGGTAACATTGCTGGTATGCAGCGTATCCAGCAGCAATGCTGAAGGGGCAATGCCGGTATAATAAGAGAGTTGTTCTTTTAACTGGTTAATGGTGCCTGCAGTTTGATTGTAACTGATTTTTGCACGGGATAATTCTGCCTGCGCCAGTGATGAATCGCCGCCGGGTTTAATGCCGCTCAATGTTAATGCACGGATCACCGTATAAATATCCTGGTACCGTTGTACATTCTGTTGGTCGTTAGCCAGTTTAGATTGCTGACGCAGTATATTCAGGTACAGTTGTGCCAGCTGCAATGTAACCTGGTATTTTTCTTTTTCTGCATCAGCGGCAATAAGGTCTGCATAAGCATGTGCAGTATTTAGTTTGGCATGGTTCAATCCAAAATTATATAACTCATACTCACTGTACACCACGGCAACGTTGCCCGTTTCAACCTGTGCATTATTAGTTGCTCTTATACTTCCTGATGTGGAAGGTGTAACGCCAAATGTAAAATAAGAACCCGCCAATGAATTGGCCGATGCAAGGTTCAGTTGTTCACTAAAACGGGTTTGTGGCAAAAAGGAATGCTGTACATCCTGTATACCTGCATGTGCAGCATCAATGAGTGCCTGCTTCTGGTGCAATACCGGGAGATAGCGCAATGCACTGTCAATTACATTTTGCAGGGATAAGGTTTTGGTTTGTGCAAGTAAAGAAAACTGCGGTATCAGCATTATTATGCAGCATACAACATATTTCTTTCCTTTACAGAAAGAGATCATAAGTAAAATATTTAAATGAGAAATGTTGATAACAGAACGTTATGCAACAACTGGCGGGCCACGCAATATCACCACCACGCAGTATTGTACTGCTAAAAATGGCCGGGGATAATCGATACTGATTTCGTGTGCAGTAAATATTTGTTCAGGAATGGTTTGCCAAACCGTAACTGCAGGCGCGGTTTCTAACTGAAATCTTTTATTAACACGAACTACAGCTGACCTGTTATGCTTTTGGATCAGCGCTTTGCTGAAACCATTTTGCTGATCTGGTGAGGGTTTCTTGCAATATTCATAGCGGTTGGTATTTTTATTATAGAGTATTGCATGGCTGAACACACCCTGCACAATAAAAACACTGAGGTACAAAAACAATATGGCTGCCTTAGCCATATTAAAAAAAATATGTTTCCTTTTTGTACCCATGCTGGTTTACCTGAACAATTATACTTTCAAAATTATGAGTTAACGGCCAATTTCATTGAACGGGTATGTAAACTGTTTGTTAACCGGTAATATTATTTTGACAATGGTATTGTAAAGTGATAAGTACCAGAGCCTGTTTGTACTTTCAACTTATTATCTGCCGTTCCTGCTGATTGCATACCCGCTGCCGGTAAAGGCTTACCATTAACTTTTATACCAACATTCTCTGTGGCTGGCAAATAAATAGTTGCAGTAGTGTTGGCCGGTATTTCAACTGACAATTCAATATGTGCATCTTTTTTCTCCCAGCTGCATGCTATATTGCCGTATATCGTTTGGTGATTGGCTGTAACAGCAGAAAGATTGCCCACGATTTCCGGTTTAATCACAATATGTTTATAGCCGTAAGAATCATCTGCCTGCTGAATGCCTGCCAGGCCTTCATAAAACCATTGCATGATATGCCCCAGCATTAAATGATTGTTGGATACTTCCGCCAACGCTGCCCATGATTCTGTTAATGCTGTTGCGCCTTTACGCAGCTGGTAACCATAACCCGGTACATCGTCCCTGTTGTTCATATCATAAATGAGAGAAGAAGCACCTCCATCCTGCAACGCCTGTATTAAAAAGTGAAAGCCAATATCACCGGCAGTTAATTTTTTTCCATTGGCAGTGATGGAATCAGTGAGGTTCTTTAATACGGCTGCTTTATCTTCTTCATCCACCAAACCCAAACATAAAGGCATCGCCATCGCCGTCTGGCTGCCGGTGGCATATACTTTTGTAAATGGGTTATAAAACTTAGTATTAAACGCGGTTTTTATTTTTGCTGCCAACTGTTTATACTGAACAGCATCTTCAGCATGTTGCTGCAGCAGTGCCATTTGTTGCAGCAACAGTACATCGTAATAATAGATGGCAGTAGCGGTTAATGCTTTTGGTGTTAACTGCGCCACTCCGGGTGGTTGTGGCCCCAAATCATACCAATCACCTAAACCATAATCAATGATTCCGTTTACAGATTTGCTTTGCAGGTACGCCACATATTTTTTCATCATGGGGTAAGCTTCCTGCATCACCGTTTCATCGCCATACCATTTATACAGCATCCATGGCAGTATCACCGCTGCGCTTCCCCATTCCGGTGAATCACGAAAACCAAATCCATGATCGTCAAAAAAAACAAATTCCGGTGCAATGTCGGGTATCAATCCTTCAGCAGTTTGCGCATCCATCATGTCATGCACCAGTTTTGTATACAACAAATGAATGTTGGTGTTGGCATTGATGGAACCGCCCATTAAATAATCCTGCTCCAGCCAGCTGAGTTTTTCCCTGTGCGGACAATCGGTTGCCACGCTTTGCAGGTTGCTGCTGATGGCCCACTGAATCAGATGATTGATGCGGTTGAATAAAGTATCGGAACAGGTAAATGTACCATTTACCGGAGATGCATTACTGGTATGCAATGCCTTCAACGAAGTAATAACGGGGAGACCATTTGCCGACGATGCGGTATCAGGCACTGCGCCTTCCACCTGAACATAACGGAAACCATAGTACGAGAATTTGGGTTGCCAGGTTTCTATCCCATCGCCTTTGAGTGTGTAAGTATAATAACAGGCTTTGCCCGTGGCATTTTGATTGGCGGTACCGTTAGCATGCAATAATTCCGCAGGAATCATTTTCACTACTTGTCCTTTTTTCCCTTTTACAGACAGCTGCATAATGCCGGAAAGGTTCTGCCCAAAATCATATACATACACACTATCGCCCGGTTTTTGAATATGCATTGGAGACAGCGTTGCTTTCACCGTTACGGGATAATCCGCTTCGGCTTCCAGTTTTCCCTTTGGTGCAGTTGCTGTTATTGCGGGCTGCCAATTGTTGCCCGTTTCTTTTGTGGCATCATAATCTTCTCCTCCATAGATACTGGAAAAAGTTATGGCAGACGGCTGCACTTTCCAGCTTTGATCAGACACTATATTCTGTACCGTACCATCTTTATAAACCAACATAAGCCTGCAAATCATTTTGGGATAACCAAATGCGGTTACGAATTTGGTATACCGTTCCCTGCTGATAGTATAGAACCCATTGCCCACTATTACGTCAATCACATTTGATCCCTGTTGCACCGCATTGGTTACATCGTAAACATTATACAATACACGTTTATCATAATCCGTCCAGCCGGGAGATAAAAAACTGTTGCCGATTTTTTGCTGGTTGATCTGCAGTTCATATTGCCCTAAACCGGTGATATATATTGTTGCACGATCAATAGTTTTATCCGCTGTAAATATTTTTTGAAACTGCGGCACCACTGAACGTTTTTTTAATTTATCTGGCCCCAGTTTTCTTTTAATATCTGGGCTGTGCACACCGGGCACTGTGATTAATGAATCTGGCATATTTTCAAGGGCAATCCATTGTGCATTGGCCCAGTCTTTTGCTGCCAGCAAGCCGGTGCTGAATGTTTGTGTTTCGCTCCGGTTGGTATTATTGTGATTATCCCACACCTGTACTTTCCAGTAATACGTTGTTGCACTTTTCAATGGCTTACCACGATATGGCACCACAATGTTTGCACTTTTTATTTTTTTGCTATCCCAGATATTTCCCTTGCCAGCATTCAGTAATGCTTTTTTATCTGAAACAATAATGCGGTAATACCATTGCAGAACATTATGCTGAGCGGATTGCATTTGCCAGCTCAATTGCGGCTGTGCATCATCAATACTAATAGGTGCATTTTTAAAATTACATTGCAGGTGAGTGACAGATAAATTTTGTGCATGATGCTGAAGATGGAAAATACATACACCCAAAAAGAACAACAACATTTTTTTCATACCTGCAATGGTTAAAGATGCGTAATGTCTTTATTTGAACTATTGCCGGTGTAGCCTGTGATACAGGTTACCCTGGCTGATGGCCGCCTTCGACATGCCCAGGCTGACAACTTTTCGATTTGAATAGTCCAAAAAAGAAACTGCTCCAAAACATTAAAAGTACAGGATTTACATGGCGAACTATCATGTTCCAACCTGACAAAAAAATAAGGCCTCCCGTGAACAGGAGGCCGTTTACCAAAACTAACTGCACTATGAAAACACTGAGTAATCACCCTCAGTTGCTAAACACTTATTCAACCGGTTCCAGCAGGTAAAACCCATACGGTTCCAGTATAAAATATTCATGATCGAAACCGACAGTATAATACTGTTCTTTCCAGTGATCGTATAATCTTGCTGTAATCTTTCCATGTTGCTTAAATGCAAACCAGGTTAAGAAGGCTTCCTTTCCACTAAAATTATACAGGCAATACAATTTCTTTTCATTATAGGTACGCAGGTAACCTGCCACATGTATATTGTGCGGCTGCAGCCAGGTAAGATTTTTATAATCGCTTACCACTTCCATTTGCCTGCGTAAGGCAATCAGTTTTTGTGTACCTGAAAAAACTTTATGTTCAATAGTTCCTTCTTCATCTGCTCTGGCATTTTTAGCCCAGTCAATTACCGGGCGGTGCATCCAGCGGTTATCATAACTTTTTCCGGCATCATTCAAATAACTGTAATCGTTGGTATAACCCACTTCATCGCCATAAAAAATCATCGGTATTCCACCAATGAAAAAACTGTGCGCCTGCATCAATAAAATTTTTTTGATCGATGATTCAACAGCGCCTTCATCATTATTGCTGATGGCTCTTTCCAAACCGCACATGGATGCCAGTGAGCCGCTGATGCGTGCATCCTGCGTTTTAGGATTTACAGAAAATAATGCCCCGATGGCTGTGCTCATGGGGTGCACGCCTGAATAATATTCCTGTAAAAATTTACGGTGTTCATACGCATTATAACCTGCATATTCAATCATATAATCATCATACCCCAAACCAATATCATCATGGCAACGGGTATAAGTAATCCATGATGTACCAAAAGGTTTTTGCAGTATTTCATGTTGAGCTGCCAGCATCACTCTCGTATCTCCGGTAGCCAGTGCATCCCATTGCAATGCCATGTGCGTGGCGTTGTAGGCAAAGTCGCATTCTTTGGCAACATACAAACCGGTACCGAAATACTTCATAATTTCTTTGGGTGCAACAATGGCTTCGCCCAATAAGGCCATGCCCGGTGCAGCCACCTGCACACATTGTTTGATGAGCCTTAAAATTGTATGTGCCTGCGGCAAATTCTGGCAGGTGGTGCCCAATTGTTTCCAGATGAATGCGGGGGCGTCAATGCGTAAAACATCCACGCCTAAATTGGCAAAGAAGAAAATCGTATCCAGCATTTCTATAAAAACCTGTGGATTGGTATAATTCAAATCCCACTGGTAATGATGAAATACGGTCATCACCCATTGATTACATTCATTGACGTAAGTAAAATTGCCGGGGGCAGATTCAGGAAAAATATCCGGCATCGTACGGTCGTACTGGTCCGGCATGTCCCGGTCGTTGTACATGTAAAAATAATCCTGGTATTTCTTTTCTCCTTTGGCCGCTTTTACTGCCCACTCATGTTTATGCGATGTGTGGTTGAGCACAATATCCAGCATAAGGTACATGTTTTGCGTACTCATTTGCTGCTGGAGTTTTTTTAATTCTTCGAGTGTGCCAAACCGTTTGTCCACTTTCCTGAAATCAGAAACGGCATAGCCGCCGTCGCTTTCTCCTTCGGGACTTTCCATTACCGGCATCAGGTGCAAAAAGTTTACGCCGAGTTTTTTAAAGTAATCCAGTTTACCGGTAAGTTGTTTCAATCCGCCGCAAAAACGGTCTACATATAAACTCATCCCGGTAATTTCATTGCTGAGGTACCAGTTGCCTTTCTTTTCCTTTTCTTCATCCCGTTCTTTCAGTGTGGCGGGACGTTGGGTGTAGGCTTTCGCAATGGTATCAATCAATGCATCAAATAATTGTTCCCCTGCCGGGTGATGCTGGTAGATTTCATTATATAAGAACTGTATGGCCGTTGCATTCGCTACAAAGCGGGTATAGAACATATTGTCCGTATCCCCAAAATCTATGTCGAGATTCCGTAACCTGTTGCTGATGGTGTTATGTAGTTGTGAGTCGTACACTTGAGTTAAGAAACTTAATTATTGAAAATTGAGCGTTGATTATTGATTATTTGTTATTGCTTATTTGTTATTCATTGGTTGATGTTTGATTCTTCCGTCCCTGCGGGATTCTCCGTTTCATTCTCCGCTAATTTCTTCGCCGGTTCCCCCTTCGGGGGCGGAGGGGGCTTGTCTCCCTTCTGAGGCGGAGGGGGCTTCTAATCAAAAATTGAACTATTCAAATGTTTAAACGCCTCCATTGCACCCAAATATTCACAGGTTCTTGCACCGGCCTTGTTGGCGTTTGCCACCATTTTTTCCCATTGTGCTGTCGTCATTGTTTTGATATCCTGTAATGATTTACTGCTGAGCTGGTATAACAGTGCGCCTACAAATGCATCGCCGGCGCCGGTGGTATCTACCGGGTTTACCGGTATACTCGGCACCATCATGGTTTGTCCGTTCAATCCCAGCAGCGTGCCTTCTTTTCCTAACGTTATAGCAAACACGCTTTTTGTTTTTTCCAGCAACTGCTTCACTGCATCCTGCAATGTTGCAGCACCGGTGATCAGCATCGCCTCTTCATCACTCACTTTAAAAAAATGACAGCAGTTTAAAAAATTCCACGACTGATCGATGAACGATTGCGTATTATTCTGAAACAGCAAATGCCTGTAATTGGGGTCGAAGCTGATGAAGATATTTTGCTGCAGCGCTTTATGCAGCAATCCCTGGTAGGCAGCCTGCAAAGGGCCGGGCAAAAATCCTGTTGCTGACCCGAAATGTATGATGGAAAATTCTTCCAGGTTAATGGCGTCTACATCGTGACGGTTTAATTGCCCATCCGCACCACGGTTGAAATAAAAATCCCGTTCCCCATTTTCCATCAGTGATACAAAAGCGAATGTGGTAAAGAAATACTCATCCTGCAATACCCACTTGGTGGATACGCCAAACTCCTGCATCACTGCTATCAAATGTTTACCAAAGGGATCCACACCAACTTTTGCAGCCAGTTCCACATTACCGCCCAAAGCAGCAATGGCTGCGGCCACATTCGTGGGTGCACCGCCCGCTTTTTTTAAAAAATGCTGGCCGTGCGATAATGATGTGCCTTTGTCCGTGCAGATCATATCGATCAAAGCTTCTCCTATGCAAAGTATTTTGTTCATCGTATTAATGTCCGCCGCCTGCAGCGGGAATAATAGTATCTTCTGATGGTTTGCCAGCTTTCATTAATAAAGTTAACAGCGCCGCAATCAGTAGAAATGCTCCCGCAAACGCAATAGCATTTCTGGGGTCGTTATTCAAAAAATGTTTTAGTATATATCCGAATGTTGTGGTTTGTATAAACATGGGTATTACAATCATCATATTAATGATGCCCATATAAACACCATATCTTTCTTTAGGAATTTTACTTACCACCATCAGGTATGGTATTCCCATCATACTTGCCCAACCAATTCCAAAGCCGGTAATGGCGGGAAATAATAAAAACTTATTACTGATATGAGGAAATGCAAGAAAGCCAATACCTGCTAAAACAAGGCAACCAAAGTGAACTAACTTTGGGGAATATTTTTTTGCAAACCACACCAATGCAAATGCACTTAAGAAGGTAACAATATTATACCAGCCATTCACTAAGCCTGTCCAGCTTACGGCTTTTTCATACAACGCAGCATCCTTTTGGGGAGTTGTATCCCATACAGACAATGCAATACTCTTTGATGAATTTTGCCAGTAACAAAACAATGCATACCACTGAAATAAATACACTAAAGCCAGTTGCCACATCACAGCCGGCATAAATTTAATGGCTTTGAAAATATCGATAAAGGGAGAAAAAACACTTAGTGGTTCTGCTCTCATTTTTTTTAACTCCTCGTCTGTTGGTGGTATTTCCGGTGTTGTCCTTGAACTCCACCAGACTGAACCAATTGAACAAACAGAACCAAGAATGAATGAAGCAAAAACCCAGGTGGGAAGTTTTCCTGTTTTACCAATAAATATCAACGGAAAAATAAAAAGAGAAACGTTTGCCAAGGTTTGTCCAAAACCAGTAAAAAAGCTTTGAGCCTGGAAACCAATTGGCTGTTGTGATGCATCTAACTTATCTGCAATAAAAGCACGATAGGGTTCCATTGCGGTATTATTACCGGCATCCAGTATCCATAACAAACCTGCTGCCATCCATAATGAACTGCTGAAGGGAAATAAAAACAGTGCTATACTGCATACCATCGCACCAATAAAAAAGAAAGGCTTTCTTCTGCCAAACCGGGGAATCCAGGTTTTATCACTCAATGCGCCAATGACAGGTTGTATTAACAAACCGGTTAATGGGCCTGCAAGGTTTAACCAGGGAATTTCATCTGGTTTCGCTCCCAAAAAATCATAAATTGGATTGACTGCGCTTTGCTGAAGCCCAAAGCTATACTGGATTCCAAAGAACCCTACATTCATGTTAATAATCTGCCAGAAACTTAAGTGTGGCTTAGGTATGTTCATCAGCAATCGTTTGGTTCGTTGTCATAAATGTAAACAAAACATATCGCCATTGAAATCTGCAAACGTTTGTGGTGGATAAGAATTTAGCCCGCTTCGTATACAACCGAAACTTTTTGTTGAATGATAAGGAAATAAAATAGTGAATGGGCACAACGCTTCCGTCAGGCATTGGCTAACCACTCAGTAAGGTGTGCCGATATCTTCTGCGATTCCACCATAAAACCATCATGCCCGTAATCAGAATCTATTTCCACCATGGCAGCGCGGGGTATATGTGCGGCTAAAAAACGCTGTTCCACCAGCGGGCATAAAATATCGCTGCTGATGCCGATGATCAGTGTTCTTTGTTTGATTTGCGCCAGCACCGGCTCCAACTTTCCACCACGGCCGCGGCCCAAATGGTGACTGTCCATACTTTTGGTGAGGTGCCAGTAACTGTATGCATTAAAACGCTGCACCAGTTTATCGCCCTGGTAATTGATATAGGAAGAGGCTTTAAAGCCATCAGTTTTTTCGCTATCGGTATCAGTTTGCTGTTGCACCATTATGCCGTAATTGCGGTACGTGAGCATGCCAATGGCACGGGCCGCTTTCAATCCTTTTGCCGCCGCTTTGGGTGATGGTGTATTCCACGTACCATCAGCTTCAATACTTAACCGCTGGGCAGTATGTGTGGCAATACCCCACGCACTTTCGCTGGCGGAAGTAGCCAGCAGTAACAGATTTTTGATGCATTCATTTTCAGTCACACACCATTCCATAGCCTGGTAACCGCCCATGCTGCCACCCATCAGTAAATAAATTTCTTCTATGCCCAGGTGTTTACGCAATAATACATGCGCCTGCACCATATCCCTGATGGTAATTTGAGGAAATTGACCATAATAAGGCTGCTGCGTTTGTGGGTTGATGCTTAATGGGCCGGTACTGCCATAACAGGAACCGATAATATTGGCGCAGACAATAAAGTATTTTGAAGGATCGATGACGTGGCCGGGCCCCACCACACCGCTCCACCAATCGGCCGCATCGGAGTTGGCAGTCAATGCATGGCAGATCCAAACTACATTGCTCTTGTCAGCATTCAGCGCACCATAAGTAGTGTAAGCAATATCCGTTTCGGGAAAATGAAAACCATTCTCCAGCGTAAAGCCATCTTTATAAGTAAATACTGTCATGCTTTCTAAAACAAATTAGTGATGGATAGTGGATAATGAACAATGGATAATGCCTTCAAACCACATACTGCTATTGACCATTCACTATTCACCATTCACCCCTCTCCTTACCATTTACGAAAAACCTCAAAACTGAAATGCAAAGTAAAGGCTTGCTGTAGTTATATTTGTAAAAAGTTTTGAAATGATAGCAATTAACCTGCGCCGTGTATCCGGCGACTTTGGAATGGAAGCTACTGACGCCAATGGACATATCGTTCGTATGGACAGCAGCGATGAAAGTGGTGGGCAAAATTTTGGTGTACGCCCCATGCAAATGCTGCTCATGGGCCTGGGTGGATGCAGCGCTATTGACATTGTCATGATTTTAAAAAAGCAGCGCCAAACCATTGACGATTTTTCTATTTCCATTTCCGGAGAAAGAGAAGCAGGCAAAGAACCTTCTTTGTGGATGAACGCAACAGTAACATTTAAACTGAAAGGAGATATTGACCCCGAAAAAGCAGCACGTGCCTGCGAACTGTCCATGAATAAATATTGCAGTGTTGCCGAAACACTCAAACGCAGCGGTACCAACCTTACATGGAAAGTGGAGGTGAATGAAATGGTGGGTTAACTTGTTAAATGGTTTATTGGTTAAATGGTTGATGAGTTTTAAGAGTGATTAAGGGTTCTTCTGTTCTGGCATAACGATGATAATCGTCTCTATTAATTTCAATAGAACCGGTAAAACACTTTTCTGTTAGATCACTATCACAGCAAGAATAAAACATACGCCTTTCCATCCCAATTAACCAATAACATACGAACCTTTCATTCAACCAACTAACCCACCACTACACTAAGTAACCACTATACCAATTAACCAGTTAACTCATCAACCTGTTAACTATTTATCATGAAACCTGTAACACAAGCCATACGCATACAAACGGAACGCACCAACGAAATGGAGCACAGTACGCCTTTATTTTTAACCAGCAGTTTTTGTTTTGATAATGCTGAAGAAATGCGTGCCGCCTTTGCTGATGAAAGCAATGACAATATTTACAGCCGCTTCAGCAATCCGAATGTGCAGGAGTTTACCGATAAAATGGTGGCGCTGGAAGGCGCTGAAGCCGGTTATGCCACAGCAACAGGCATGAGTGCAGTATTTGCCTCCTTCATGGCTTTGCTGAAAAAAGGCGATCACCTGCTGGCCTGCAATTCATTATTCGGCAGTACCATTACTGTTCTAAATAAATACTTACCCAATTTTGGTATAGAAGTGAGTTATGTGAGTGCGGCAGATACTGCTTCATGGGAAGCCGCTATCAAACCCAATACTAAAATGATTTACCTGGAAACACCCACCAATCCCGGTTTAGATATTATCGATCTGGCTTTTGCCGGCGCATTGGCCAAAAAACACCACCTGTTATTAAATGTAGATAATTGTTTTGCCACACCGGTAAACCAGCGGCCCATAGATTTTGGTGCTGACCTGGTGGTACATTCTGCCACCAAATGGATTGACGGGCAGGGCAGAGTACTGGGCGGCGTTGTATTGGGTAAAAAAGAATTGATTCACCAGATTTATTTATTCTGCAGAAGCACTGGCCCTGCATTGTCACCGTTTAACGCATGGATACTCAGTAAGAGTTTAGAAACGCTGGATGTACGTATGGAACGCCATGCGGCCAATGCACTGCAGATTGCCAAAACATTGGAAGGACATGAAAAGATCAGCTGGATGAAATACCCTTTTCTGCCCAGCCATCCGCAACATGCCATTGCCGTACAACAAATGAAGAATGGCGGCGCATTGGTATCGTTTGACTTAAAAGGTGGCGTGGAAAGCGGCCGTAAATTTTTGAACCATTTGAAAATGTTATCGCTCACGGCCAACCTGGGCGATACCCGCAGCATTGCCTCACACCCTGCCAGCACCACACATGCTAAATTAACAGAAGCTGAACGGGCTGCGGTAAATATAACTCCAGGGCTTATACGCATTTCCGCCGGGCTGGAACATATTGACGATATCCTCGCCGATATTCTGCAGGCACTGGAACAATGCTGATTCTCCTCAATTGAATCATACTTACGAAACGGGATGGCCTTGCCATCCCGTTTCGTAAAAAATTCGCCGTTTGCTTAACTGATGGAATGATCTTCCTCCACAATGGGCTTTCTGCCGAAGAATTTTTTAATGGCACCCCAGACTGCAGCCACACCCAGCACAATAAATTTCCATGCGGCAATAAAAAATTTTCCCAGTACTGCCCAGAACCCTACTTTCAGTAATACCTTTCCGGCAACAAGGCCGCCAATCGTCCACGCAGCCACGTTATCTGTTTTGGAATCAAAATCCTTATACGTGTTGCCATCGGTAAATGAAGGCATGGCTAATATGGTATTAATATCCCGTTTAACAGAATCGATGTTTTTCATTGAAGCCACAGCATTCATGGATAAGACCCCTTTACGGCCCAGTAGCCGCACTTCATAGTTCAACGTATTTTCATCTTCGCCTTCAAAACTGATATTCTTGGCCCAGTGCAGTACTTTATTGGTTTTATCGTAAAATGGTGGTGATGCCCAACCTACCATGTGTATGGCAGGATAACCCTCTGCTTTACGGGTTTTATTGGCTTCATCTTCATCTTTCTGTATTTGTTTCAGCAGGTCGTCATAATTGATCTTGTCAGCATCTTCATCTTTTACATAGCCAATCTCTTCATACTTGATCACAAATGCATAAGGCCCATCAGAAACCGGGCTGCCATTTTCGGGAAAAATCATTCCCAGTATGCCATCCTGTTTAGGATTACCCCAAACTTCAGTAAGTACATAATTACTTTGTTCAGCATTTAAATATTTAAAACCAGCAGGCACATTTAATTTAGCATGACCATTGGGCAGTGTTATACTGCCGGTGGAATATTTCATGGCATGCTCAATGGAATCCATCAGCAACTGTGCTTTAACCTTAATAATTTCAAGAGAATCTTTATCTCCTTTTGCAAATAAAACAGTGGAGCAAAAAAAGCCAAAGAGTACTGATAAAAATAATTTCCTCATAATAGTACGTTTGTTTTGGTGATGCATAAAGTAAAATCAAAAATTTGAAAAAAAGAAATGTTTTTCAGGGAAAATACTGTACCGGTGCAGGTTTCGCAGTATTTGCACGAAGTAAACCAGCCCGTTTCGTTTACTGCTTTCCGTAAAAATACTGCGGGTGTATAATAAGTGTATAACCAATCATTTTGTTTACAATGAATTAATACCTGCGTTTTTATTTTACGGAAAACTTAAACATTTTTTCATGAAAACATTTAAAACAACCTTACCATTATTACTGGCGGTATTTGTTTTTTCCTGCAAAAAACAAACAGTCAATGACGTTACATCCACAGCTCCTGCAACCGTTGCACCGGCAGTAACCCTTACAGCAGCAACGTTAACCACCACCGTTGAAAATTTTGAAACCGGCACCAAAGCTGCTTATGCGGCAGCCGACGTTACCCTTACCACAGGCGTATGGAACCTGAACGATGCCCTTATCGGCAACACCACATCAGACAGGAAAAACGGCAGCCAGTCTGCACGTGTGCGCAACAGCGGCAAGCTTACCATGAAGTTCAATTTAAGCAATGGGGCATCTACCGTAACCATCCTGCATGCCAAATACGGCAGCGATGCCAGCAGCACCTGGCAGTTGTGGTACAGCACCAATAACGGCAGTACTTACACGCAAACTGGCGGCACCATCACCACCAGCAGCACCACATTGCAAACGGCATCGTTTACTGTAAATGTTTCCGGCACAATACGTTTCGAGATCCGTAAAACCGATGGCAGTGCCAACCGCATTAATTTTGATGACATCAGCTTTACCGATTATGGCTCCGGCAGTGGCGGCGGCGGCGGCACCGGAAAGAAATTTTTGTTTGATGCCACCAAAGCAGAAACTGCAGGCAATGCAGACTGGGTGATTGATGAAGACAGCAGCCCGCAGCAATTTCCCACACCGGCACAATCCACCATTACATCCAGTACTGCTGAAACATACTGGACCGGCGCTATTTCCAGCTGGGGCATCGCTTTGGTAAAAGCAGGACAAAGCGTGGAAACATTGCCTTCAACCGGTACTATAACTTATGGCAATACTTCCAATGCACAGGACTTATCTAAATATGATGTATTTGTGGTGGACGAACCCAATATCCGTTTTACTACGGCAGAAAAAACAGCCATCCTCAATTTTGTAAACAATGGTGGTGGTTTGTTTATGATCTCTGACCATACCGTTTCAGACAGGAATAACGATGGCTGGGATTCTCCCGCTATCTGGAACGACCTGATGAATAATAATGGAACCGTAACCAATCCCTTTGGTTTTACGGTTGACTTAACCAACATTACTGAAACCACCAGCAATGTTTTGAGTGGCAACAGCACCAACCCCATTTTACACGGCTCGCAGGGCAATGTTACGCAACTGGATTTTCATAATGGTGCCACGCTTACTTTAAACCCCGCTGCCAATAGTACAGTGCAGGGATTGATCTGGCAAACCGGCGCTGCACAGGGTAATACAAAAGTAATGTCTGCGGCTGCAGGCTATGGCCTTGGCCGTGTGTACATGGTAACCGACAGTTCGCCAATGGATGATGGCACCGGTGCACCAGGCAATACCTTATTTAATGGATGGACAACGTTCAGCCATATTCCTTTGTTTATGAATGCATCGTTATGGCTGGCAAAGCTGCAATAAATAAAACATAAATATTTTTTTTGCAAGGCTGCTTGAGAAGGCAGCCTTGTTTATTTATACGGTTTTTACCCGGTGCCATTTTATTTAATAAAAAAATCAAGAAAAATTTGCGCAACCAAAAAGTTGCATGTATATTTGCAACCGAACAGTTTCATAAAATAAATTACGATTCATGAGAAGGGATATTTTCCAGGCCATTGCAGACCCTACCAGGCGGGCCATTATTACGTTGATAGCGTTACATGCGATGACGCCGAATGCCATTGCCGATAATTTCAACACTACCAGGCAGGCCGTATCCAAACACCTGCGCATACTTACAGAATGCGAACTGGTGAAGCAGGAACAACAGGGAAGGGAAATTTATTACTCATTACAAATTGAAAAAATGAAAGAGATCGATAAATGGATTGACCAGTTCCGTAAAATCTGGGAAACCCGCTTTAACCAGCTCGATAACGTTTTAGCCACACTTAAAAAACAAAAAAAATGACAAACAACTTGCTATTTGATTTTACTGTCGACAAAGCAGCTAAAAAAGTATTTATTACCAGGGAATTTGCCGCAGAGATTGATTTGGTATGGGATGCTTTTACCAAAGCAGAAATTCTGGACCAATGGGTGGCCCCCGCACCATTTACATCCAAAACGAAGTACATGGATTTTAAAGTGGGTGGTAAAAGATTTTACGCAATGATTAGTCCTGACGGACAGGCTCGCTGGGCCTTACAGCGATATACATCTATTACCCCGAAAACGAATTTTAAAATATTCAATGTCTTCACAGATGAAAATGAAAACCCCGAACCACACGGCTCGGAATGGGATCATCAATTTTCGGAAACCAATGGTATTACCAAAGTAAGCATTACCATCTATAATGAATCATTCGAGCGTATGGAAAGGCTGCTGGAAGGCTTTACACAAGGCATGAAAATGGCGTTGGCTAATTTGGAAAATGTATTGGCATCCCGTAAATAAGTTTAAAAAAAATCTTCACTAAAAAAATAAACATTATGGCAACAATTAATCCTCACGTTAACTTCAATGGAAATGCCCAGGAAGCATTCAATTTTTACCAGTCCGTTTTTGGCGGTGCATTCACAAAAGTGATGCGCTTTAAAGACATGGCAAGCGCTGAATTTCCCATTCCGGAGCATGAAGCCAATAAGATCATGCATATTGCTTTGCCCATCGGCAAATGTTCATTAATGGGCAATGATGTTCCGGAATTTATGGGAAGAACGAATGAAAATGAAAACAGGTCTAAAATATTTATTAATACTGAAAGCAAGGAAGAAGCCAACAAATTATTCCATGGCCTTTCAGCAGGCGGGCAAATTGAATTTGAAATAGGCGATAGCCCCTGGGGCACTTATTTTGGAAGTTTCAGGGACAAATATGGTATTGAATGGATGGTGGATTTTGATCCCAATAATAAAGGGTAAAACAAACCATGTTAAAGTTTTTCCAGTTAAGAGTATATTATAAGTAAGACGCTTTTTATATGAGTACATGGCGGCAAAAAGCAATTGAAATTGCGCCTGAATTAAAGAAAGATTTTCAGGAACCAGACCTGTCACCTTACTATGTTTTTAGTACGCTTTTGTCTGTTTTAAAACAGGCTCATATCGACAATGACCTGGCAAGAATTAAAAGCATTTACGATTACGCAGAATGGTGTTCGCAGCAAAAAGACCAGAAGCTATGGAATGCAGCAGGGGTTTCTTTTTATGAACATCTTTCAGATGATGAGCTGATATTCTCGCAATTTACCAGGTGGGTGAAGAAAAGCATTTATGCAGCGCACAGGGACTTATTAAATAATAGATTCGGTGAGGACAAAATGAAACAACTTGACAAATTTTATGGTTGGGCAAAACCCAAATAATGTGACCAACGCAAACAGATCAAAATGGTTGAAATTTTTAAAACAAATGTTATTAAGAAGACACAAAGTAAAATGCTGCTGGATATTTTATCCGCAGCATTTCCTTTGTGCAAAATCAATTTTGATCTTTCTGATTGCGATAAAGTTTTGAGGGTTGAAGGAGAGCAAATGGAAGTATCACGAATAATGATATTGGTAAATGAAAATGGGTTTATTTGTGAGGTGATAAATTAATTTACTATGATAAAAAACAACAAAGCCCTTCAATTTCTTGAAAGGCTTTTGCTTCAGTAGTCTGTACCACTGGACAGATTTCGAACCAGTTTATCAATGAAATTGAAAAATTAAGCCAACTGTTTAATCAAACAAATTAGTGCCTGTCCAGCGGACTTTTGATATGGCTCAATGCCCGATTGCTTACATGGGTATAACGTTGTGTGGTTTTAACATCGTTATGGCCCAGCAGTTTTTGAATAAGCGTAATATCTGTACCATATTCATGTAAATGGGTGGCATAGCTGTGTCGCAAAGCATGAATACCGACAGCTTTATTGATCCTGGCTTTTTGCATAGCGTGTTTAAAAACTGCCTGCACACTGCGTTTGGCATATTGGCCACCATGCTGTCCTTCAAACAAATATTTTTGAGGTTTGAAGGATTTGTAATACTCACGCAAGTCCTTCAATATAGATTCCGGCAAATTTACATACCGGTCTTTTTTTCCCTTGGCAGCTTCAACAAGTACCTGCATACGGTTGCTGTCTATATCCGTTATTTTCATGTTCACCACCTCGCTTACACGCAACCCCATGCCATAGCAAAGCGCAAGCATCAGCCTGTGTTTGGGATTCTCAAGGGCATTCAGCATTTTACGGATATCTTCTTTACTCAAAACTTTGGGCAGGTTGGAGGGTTTCTTTGGGCGTGGAATTTCAGCGGTGATTTTGGGCCGGTTCAGTACCTGCTCCCAATAAAACTTAATGGCATTAATTCGGCTGTGCAATTGATTTTCAGAAATCTTCAGTTTTTCAATACAATACAGGAAGTAGCTCCTGAACCTCACTGCATCCAGGCTTTGCACGGGAACATCTTTCAGAATATACAACAACTGTGCAAACTCCGTCATATAGGTTTTCTGTGTACTTGGGCTATAGGCTTTTAAAACCAAAGTCTGGCGCAGCGCTTCCAATGCCTTTGCATTTTCGGAAGATAACTTTTGAAATACTGCCTTACCCACCGGCGGTAGTGACGGTAGTTTAAACAACTGCCTGAAGTGTGCGTTATCCGGCACATACCAGGCTTTCTGAGAGGCACTCCAACGGGCAGAGATCGCTGCCATTTCTTTATTCAAATCCCGATCATAATTGTATCTGATCCAGATAACATTTTTGTTGTTGTGCGTGCCAAATGAATAAGAAACTTCTGCCATAATGTGCAATTTAAATATACAAAATGCGTATAGCGCAAGATAAATAAATTACCATCGCGAATTTGAAATTTATACACAATACGCATTACGCATTATTTTTACAATTACCTGATACATAAAGCACATTGGATTGATAATTAATTATTTTGAAAATTGAACAATTGCGTCTATTTTCGAGTTGTGTGCAACTTTATTGAGACATCCTACTACTTATGATAGTTTCGACAGACCCAGATTATTTAGACACTAAACTTGTTAAGCAAGGCGTAAAAAAACTTGACCCTATTTTTCAAGAACTTGCTAATTGGATAAATCAAAAGTTTGACACACAAGTTCTCAATATTTATTACGACAAAATTGATGTTGACAAGAACAGACCAAGAATAAGCATCATTTTTGAATATTATCAAAGCGTTGAAAAGTTCAGAGACCAAATCGGTAACTATGACACAGAAAAACAAAATTTGATTGCTTACCAGTTCAGACAAATTTTAAAAAGCAAATCAATTCCAAACCGCAGTTTTTTTGACAGACTTTTTAAAAAATCTAACACATCACAATTTGACACAGACAGACTATTGATAATATTTACAGCATTTGAACCAATTGCAAGAGAAGAAGTAAATCATAAAATTCATCAAGCAGAAATTGACAAATTAAAACAAGAGTTAAGTTCAAAAAATGTGTGGGAAATTTATCGGGAGTTTGCAATAACCACATACTTCTTTTACACAGACAAACAAATCGAAGACTACAAAGTAGACGGTACAACAAAAATACTAACACAGCAATACTTTGACATTCTTAAAAAGTATGATGAGTTTGACTACATTAAATCCGGCACCAATTTTCTTGTCTTTGACAGCAAAGAAAACTTTGACAAGAATTTTGAAAGCAATTGGTTTTGGTATTCCAGACGATAAAAAGCAGCACACAACATTGGGTTTTATGCAAGTTGGGCGTGACCAGCAAATATCAGCTAATTGCAAATCCAGGCTGTGGTTCGGGCTGGACAAACAACTTTCAACATTAGTTCTTAAATTGAACTTTATATTTTCAATCAGCAGCGGTTATCGGCAGACGGAATACTAATTCCCAACCTGCATAAAGCCCTGTTCGTTGGTTGTAATGTTATGACAGACCAAACTAACAAATTTGAACACTCGACAATTGAGGACAGGGAGACTTACATCTCTTTGTTTGACAATTATGACGGGAATAAGCAAGAGGTACTCAAGCAAATTCTTGACATACGAAAATTCGAAATTGAGCTTTACTGGAAAAGAACCTCGTTTTTTTGGACAATTATCGGAGCAATTATTGCAGGCTACTTTCTTGCCTTTTCTAAGTTAGACAGTAGCATTAATTCCCTCAAAATACTTTTTTGCCTTGCAAATCTCGGACTTGTATTTTCCATTGGATGGTATTTTGTAAATCGTGGAAGCAAGTATTGGCAGGTGAATTGGGAAAAACACTTGGACACCATAGAGGATGACATCATTGGTCCGCTTTATAAAACGACTATCAACAGGAAATACTACGGAACTACTAAACAATTTTTCAAACTTGTTTCACCTTTCCCATTCAGTGTTTCGAAAATTAATCAGGTTCTAAACCTTGTACTTATCGGATTTTGGTTATTAATGATAGTTGATTTCGTCAGGACAAATTTGTCTTTTGACTTTTGTAAGCTTGAAAATTATTTTTCATTTTTTACATTGACTGGACTTGGTTCTGTTTTTTCAATTATTTCCCTCTTTTCATTTACTCAGACAGAGATAAGCCATATTTTCAAAAAAAATAAACAATCAAAAGAGACTAAAATTAATTTTGAAAAACGTGGACTCAAATAAACACTACAGGCAACATTGGTATTGCCAATAGTGGGGCTGGACATTGAGCAATCAGCAGCGGTAATTCTACTGTACAGCGGTTCGGGGCTCGACGAATAAAGCCCAGCTTTAGTTCTTAATATTTAACTTTATCAAAAAGCGAGGCAGCAGTTCCGGCGGACGGAATTCTATTTCCCCACCATCGGCAATACCTGCTCGTTGGCGGTCATGCTACAACAACTTCTCGTTTCAAAACTAACAGACAGACAATGAGTGAAAAATTAATCTTCTGCAATACAGGTTGGATGGATTTTTATAAAGGTCTTACAAACGACACAATCGTTGGCGGTGGCAAGTATGTTGACAGCGTGGGTTGGGGCGGTGAAATGCTTAACTTCAAAAGTTTTGACAACAATCTTTATGGCTACGTTCAGCCTAAAATTGACAGAAAGTATAATAACCCAAGTACGATTAAACTTGAAAAATTAGGAGCTTCGGAAACAGACGAAAGTTTATCTGGCGTAACAGTTGTGTGGACAGCAACCGACCCTGACAACGGAGGCACTTACATAATTGGTTGGTATAAAAATGCGACGGTTTACAGACACTACCAAGACCCACCAAAAAATTCAAAGAGAAGATATAAAAATAATTCACTCGGCTATTTTGTTACAGCCAAAAATAAAGATGGAAAGCGTTTGGCGACAGACGAAAGAATTGTTCAAGTTCAGCGACAGAAAAAGAATTGGATGGGTCAAAGCAATGTGTGGTATGCAGACAACAATCCTGAATTTGTAAAAGTCGTTAAGGATTACATCTTCAAAGGTATCATTCCATCCAAAGTCAAAGGAGGTTCAAAAGGAAAAAGCGGTGCAAGGCAATCAGACCCATTAAAGCGAATTGAGGTTGAAAAGAAAGCAGTTTTATTTGTCACTAACTACTATAAAAAGCTGGGCTACGAAATCCAATCGTTTGAAAAAGATAATGTCGGTTGGGACTTGACTGCTAAAAATAACAAGACAGAATTAAAACTTGAAGTAAAAGGACTCTCAGGTGTAAGTATTTCAACGGAGTTGACACCAAACGAATTTAAAAACCTAAAAGCAGACAAAAAGTTTTATAGGCTTTGCATTGTGACAGAAACTTTGACTAAACCAAAGCTCAAAGTATTTGCTCACTCATACGACAACAACGAATGGACAAGTGAAGATGGAACTATTATAAAGTTTGAAGAAGTTGTAAGTGCAAGAATTTACGTTTGATAAGTTCGGTGGACAAGCACGAACCGCCAACAAAAGGTTTGCCGCAAGGCTGGCAGACGTAATAACAATCGGTAGTTGTACTACTATCAGCTAATATCGGGCTTGACCGAATTCTATTTGGCTTTTAGTTGTTAACTTCAGTTTTTTAATCGGCTTCAGTTGCCGGGCAGACAGTTATAAAATACCAGCCCTGCAGCAAGCCTCGAACGTCAGACTGTGAAAAAACTATCTTTCTTTTAAAAATTGGTTATTACAATTTCGTGTAAAGCTGATAGAAGCTGATTGAAACAACATTCAAAAATAAGCGTGGATATAATCGTAAAAAATGGAGTGGCTCATTTTGTTTGTAAAGGCACTTAATAATAACGGTTTTTAAAGCACCTGCTTCAGTAGTCGGGATGGCAAGATTCAAATTGGCGACCTTCCCGCCTTAAAGCGGGACACGATAACCGGGCTACACTTTTTCTATCAAAAACATTTCTTCCAAAAACAACAAAGCCCTTCAATTGCTTGAAAGGCTTTCTGCTGCTGTAGTCGGGATGGCAAGATTCGAATTGGCGACCTTCCCGCCTTAAAGCGGGACACGATAATCGGGCTACACTTTTTCTATCAAAAACATTTCTTCCAAAAACAACAAAGCCCTTCAATTGCTTGAAAGGCTTTCTGCTGCTGTAGTCG
>JAFDZS010000019.1 GCA_018266775.1 Bacteroidota bacterium
TAATCTAAACGAGACAATAGTGATACCAGTTGAATTTTGAAACAGCCTATCATGTTGCCCGCCCGGTATTTGTACAGATGATGCAGCAGAAGGCGGGGAGGATTTTTTTAATTGGCTCCAAACCTGGGTTGAGTGCATCGCATGGTAAAGGTATGGTAGCTTATGGATTGGGTAAATCATTGATCTTTCGCCTGGCAGAGTTAATGAATGGCGAAGCCAAAGGAAGCAATGTAGTTACCAGTGTGGTGGTACCCAGTACCATTGATACGCCGCCCAATAGAAAAGCCATGCCTGATGCTCATTTCGATAATTGGGTAAAACCGGAAGCGATTGCAGATGTCATTTATTTTCATTGCACGGCAGCAGCAACAGTATTGAGAGAGCCAATAATTAAAGTGTATAATAATGCGTAAAAATATTTCTTCAATTAATAACTACTGAAATAAAAAGCCCTGCAATTGCAGGGCTTTTTATTTCAGTTACATTTTACCGGGAGCAACAGGTTCGGGAATCGAATTCTTTACGGGCTTAATACTTTTCAGGTAAGCAAATATAGCCTTCACATCATCGTCAGTCATTTTACTGTAGTTGGGCCAGGGCATGGGCGGCAGTAACATACGGCCTCCGTCCTGCCCCATAAATTTTCCCTGTGTCAATGCTTTTTTAAATTGTTCTTCTGTCCATGTACCAATGCCGCTCGTGCTGTCTGGTGTTAAGTTGGCCGCATAAGTTATACCCCATGGGCCGGATGATGCAGTAAGGTCTGGCGCAAAACTGGCCATACCCATTTTAGTTAAGGCAGTATCCTGCCTTGGTACGGGTGTGGCAGAGGCATAACCCGACAGTAATAACTCAGGAATCAATTCAGGGCCATGTGCGCCGGGCTTTTTGGGCGAATGGCAATCATTGCAGCCGGTAATGGATACGAGGTATTCACCGCGTTTTACCATATCATCGCCGGCAGGTTTTGAAGCTGCAGCTGTTTTTGCACTGTCAGCTGCATTGTTACATGATGTAAAAAATAAAAATGTTATGGCTGTTGCCATAAAAAAGATGGAAGACAATCTCATTGCTGTATAAGGTTTAAAGTAAAAAATATGGCCATGCCCTTATGAGCCGGGCATCTCTAAATATAAATTGTTTTTCCGGAATTGCATAATCATTAGTTTGATTATTAATTTAATGGTGAAACAATAATTGCTGCAGGAGTGCCTTGTTTTGTTAACAACAGTTTCCGATTTTTTTAATTGGAGCAAAGCGCTTAAATTGTATGCGCTCATTTATCCTTCCCCCGCTGAATTCAGCTTGCTGTATAGTTATTGACCATTTTTTATCCTTTGTCGGCAAAGGATACCTAAACTTTTTTTAATGAAGAAAATACTGACTATTTTTTTATGCAGTTTTTTATGCAGCACTGCGTTTGCACAATGGACATCTGATACCTCTGTTAATCTTGCTGCATCATCTTATACTTCGTCTGTTATTTTAACATCGCCTACCAGCACAGGCGGCACTTACATCAGTATGTATAAACCCAACGGAAGTAATTTTGATATGGTGGTGCAATACTTAGATAAGAACGGCAACAAACAATTTGGTGCAGATGGTATTATACTCACCAGTTACCCGGCCAACAGTGCCACTTATGTATATAATGTAATGACGGATGCACAGGATAATTTTATTGTTGCCTTCCAGGATCAGCGTTCGGCCAGCTTTTCAGCAGTAGCTTACAAAATCAATTCATCAGGACAATCATTGTGGGAAACCACACCGGGCACCGGCGATGGTTTGTTGCTGGGTGTTGGACTGGCGCCATATCCCTGCCAGCTCAGCAACGGTGATTATGTGTTTGCATGGAACAATACAAACAACAATAAGATCGATTACATGAAAGTAACAGCAGCGGGTACACTGGCATGGGGTGCAGCGCTGGAGATCAATCCTATTATTACCGGGCGAACCATATCGCGGCCGCAACTGGTGGCGCATTCCAGTGGTAAATGGGGTATGGTGTTTCAGCAGCGCAACGGTACGGTGGGAAGTCCCACGCCGACTACTTTGTATGAAGAACAATTTGACAGCGACGGCAATATTTTGTGGACATCATCTGCACTTAGTAATTATGTAACGGCCAGTGTACGTTATTATTCCGTATTGTCTGTGGGTGATGTAACGTATATCGGCTATTACGCTAATCCTGCTGCTCAAAACCGCTTTGATGGATTTGTACAGCGGGTTGATGGCGATGGCAGCTTACCCTGGGGTATCAACGGCAGCGATTTTTCTACAGAGCAGGTGAATTACGAGATGGTTATTAATATTGTATATAACGCTGCCATGAATGAAGTGTGGGCAGTGGAAAGTTATACAGACATTAATCAAATTACTTACGGCATCTATTTTCAACGCTTTGATGGCGCAACGGGTACACGGTTGCTTACGGATAATGCCCAGCAATTATTTGCTTTATCTTCCAACCGGGAACAAACCTGGCCCACCAGCATGGGCATTTGTAATGATGGAGGTTTAATGTTCATGTATTACAGCGATGTTGATAATTTTATTTATGCCACTAAAGTGGATTTGAATGGAAGCTTTTTATGGCCCAATATTCGTTTAATATTAGGCGGCTCATCCAATACCAAAGGCCGTTACAATTTTTCTGTTGCTGCCGATATTGGTGTTGCAGTTTGGCAGGAGACAAGGCTCGGCGTAACACTTGCTTATGCACAGGATGTATCCTGCCCGGGCATTGTTGGCATACTGCCGATACGCTATGAATATTTTACCGGCATTAAAAACGGCAATGTACATATACTGAACTGGAAAGTATCTGCAGAAAGTAATGTGAATGGAACTTTGGTATTGCAGCAAAGTGCAGACGCCAGGCATTTTACTGATATCTATTCTGTGAAAGCTACGGCAACACAATTGCTGCAACCGTTCAGTTATTCCAATACCAAAATTTTAAATGGCATTAACTATTACCGTTTAAAGATGATTGATGAAAACGGATTTATTACGTATACTTCCATCGTTGCTTTAACCAGTGCTGCCACAGGGCTGGATGTAATTAATATTACACCGAATCCTTCATCCATAACAGGTGTTACATTGTTTAATATTACCGCCGCAGAACCGGCTAAGATGCAGGTGGTGATCACTGATATTACGGGAAGGTTGATCAATGTACAGCAGGTATCCATCATCTCTGGATATAACGCAATTCCGCTTCAAACAAAAATATTATTACCGGGTACTTATCTTGTATATGGTATTACAACATTGGGCAGAACACGGGTACAACAGTTAGTGATTCAGTAATATCTTACCTATAAAAAAATCCCGGCTGAATGGCCGGGATTTTTTATCATGATACTGATGCGCTAACTCATTTCCGCAAAACTTTTATGGAAATAGGGAATGGTTTCAATGCCTTTATAAAAGTTCTCAATGTTAAATTTTTCATTCGGGCTGTGCAGGTTATCGCTGTCTAAGCCAAAACCCATGAACACGATCTTAATGCCCAGTTCTTTTTCAAATAATGCACATATGGGAATACTGCCACCACCACGTACAGGGATAGGCGATTTTCCAAAAGTTATTTCCATTGCTCTTGCTGCGGCCTGGTAAGCTTTACTGTCAATAGGTGTCATATAAGGCTCACCGCCATGGTGCTCAAATGCATTTACGGTAACAGATGCAGGTGCAATGGAACGGAAATAGTTCAGCAGCTTTTCTGTAATCACCGTACTGTTTTGATTGGGTACCAGCCTTGCAGAAATTTTTGCCGTGGCTTTTGAGGGTAACACGGTTTTAGCGCCTTCGCCCTGGTAGCCGCCCCAGATGCCATTCACTTCAATAGTGGGCCTGATGCCGGTACGTTCATTGGTGGAATATCCCTTTTCTCCCCACAATTCTTTTACACCAAGGTCTGTTTTATATTCATTTTCATCATAAGGCGCTTGTGCCATCAGTTTGCGTTCGGCAGCTGTTGACTCCACCACATCATCATAAAAACCGGGAATGGTAATATGATTATTTTCATCATGACAACTGGCAATCATCTTTGCTAATATTGTGGCAGGGTTGGCAACAGCACCGCCGTAAACACCACTGTGCAAATCGCGGTTGGGGCCGGTTACTTCCACTTCAATATAACTTAAACCGCGTACACCAACATCAATACTTGGTGTATCCAAACTGATCATCGAACTGTCGCTGATTAAAATACAATCTGCTTTTAATAATTCCGTATGCGCTGCCACAAATTTTCCAAGGTTGGGTGAGCCCACTTCTTCTTCGCCTTCAATGCAGAACTTAATATTGGTGGTTAATGAATTGGTTCTTACCATTGTTTCCAATGCCTTTACGTGCATATAAAATTGTCCTTTATCATCGCAACTGCCACGGGCAAATATTTTTCCATCTTTAATAACGGGGTCAAACGGCCCGCTGTGCCAGAGGTTCAGCGGATCGGCAGGTTGTACATCATAATGTCCGTATACCAATACTGTTGGTTTAGACGGATCAATCATTTTTTCTGCATATACCACAGGATGCCCGTCTGTAGGGTATATTTCTGCTTTGTCTGCACCTGCTTCAAGCAATCTTGTTTTTACAGCATCTGCACAGCGCAGCATATCATCTTTATGTTCGCTCTTGGCACTGATGCTGGGGATGCGTAACAGGTCGAGTAATTCATTTAAAAAACGGTCTTTGTTTTCCTGCTGGTAATCTTTCCAAACTTGCATATAGTGTTTATTGGTTAATACGTTAATTGGTTAATTGGTTGATTGGTTGATTGGTTGATTGGTGATCGTATTTTATGGTTTCAAAGCTAAACCTAACTTTTTATTCTTTTAAGAAAATTTTATGTGTATGGTTCATGCCGGTTTATGATTTGCACTTAGATTTGCGCCAGATTGTTTGTCAATTTATCAGCCTTTGACATAGCGCATTAATTGGTGAGTGCTGCTGTGCAAAGGCTGAGCCAATTCAGGCCATCAGTGATTTCAGTTTTCCCTTCCACACAACATTTACCAGGCCTGCAAGGCAGTATAAAATCATCAATAGAACCAAGCCCCATTTTAACGAAGATGCAGTGGCAGTAAATGCTGCATTAGTTTCGCTGGCGTTTCCGTATAAGGAAGTCAACATGCCTGTGTTTTCAAGCATATCTAATAAACCGGCAGCTATTGCAAAGCGTGCACACCATTTACCGGCAGCAAGCCATAAGCCCTGGCCAATGCGGCCCAGCTTTTTGGAAAGGAAGAAAAAGAAACCACCGTAGAAAAAAATGAAAATAAAATCCAGCCAGGTATTTAACCGCGCTGCTGCAATCCGGTCAACATGGCCTGGATTTTCAGCAGACCATGCAGATAATATTGTTTGAACAGCTGTTAGTGTACCAGCAAGTTCAAGATTGATAATGCCTTTTGGAGTATCAATTGTTTTAAGCGGGGCACCAGTTTTTGACATTACGAACATCATTAACAAAGTGCCCGCTAAAAAAAATAACAGCAACCGTTGTTTCATCACTGCAACTTTAAAGCGTTACAATTTTTCAAAACGCTGCTGAACAAAATCCCAGTTCACCACATTCCACCAGTTTTCAATATAATCAGCTCTTTTGTTTTGATATTTTAAGTAGTATGCATGCTCCCAAACATCAAGGCCCAGCAATGGTGTGCCTTTAATGTCGCAAATATCCATTAAAGGATTATCCTGGTTGGGTGTACTGCCAATTTTTAATGCTTTTCCTGCATCTGCATATAACCAGGCCCAGCCGCTGCCAAAGCGGTTTTTACCTGCATCGCCAAATTGTTTTTTAAAATCAGTAAAGGAGCCAAATGTTTTATCAATGGCTGCTGCAAGTGTACCACCGGGTTTATTATCATTCATTTTTGGGCGCATGCTTTGCCAGAACATTTCATGGTTATAATGACCGCCACCATTGTTACGCATTTTGCCTGAGAATTTAGAGATGCTCATCAGTACATTTTCCAACGGCTTACTCATATCCACTTTTTCAGCAGTGGCAGCCTCTTTCAAATTTTTTGCATAAGCTGCCGCATGTTTACTGTAATGAATTTCCATGGTCATGGCATCAATAACATTCTCCAGCGCATCATATTTATATGGCAGTGGTTGCTGATCAAAATTGGTGAACAGTAAACCCGCCGGCATTGAGGTTGCTTTTGCTTCAGACGGAATGATGGAGCCTGCTGCACTTAAACCTACGGTAACTGCAATAGCAGTTTTGGCAGAATCAGTTATGAACTTTCTGCGGCTTTTTACTACACGTGACATGATTATTTATTTTGAAGTTTGAGATGCGTCCGTTGTCTTCCTAAAAGTACTTAAAATTGACCTGATTCTTTTGAAAAGCCTGTAATAAAATTCCTTGTTGAATAATTGTGAATCGTTCAGTGCTTTATAGGTTAGAAATATGCCTATCGGTATTAAAACAAATATGGAAAGCCACATTCCGGTGAATGCCGATGTAATATCTTCCTTAACAAATTTTTCGCCAAACATGTTCAGTAAATGAAAAACGAGGAAGAAAACAATGGCTACCACCAAAGGCATGCCCAGCCCACCTTTGCGTATGATAGAACCAAGTGGTGCCCCAATAAAAAATAAAACCAGGCAAGCCAGTGATAAAGAGAATTTGCGGTGCCATTCCAGTTTATGAAAACGGATTTCATTTTTCTTGTTGGTGATCTCACCGCTGTTATTTTGTATGGAATTGCGCATGAAAGTAGCGGTATTGATGGCCGCTTCATAAGAAGTTGTTCTTGCAGAATCCGGGATGATATTATCTAAACTGTCTGCTTTGCCTTTAAACACATTTTTTTTCCAAACGCTGTCATTAATGGTAATATAATGCATGTAGCTGGCCATTTCCCTTCCCATTCTTTGTTCCAGCGTGTCTTTCAGTTTATTCAGCGAGTCTATGCCAATATCCAGCAGGCGCACACTTTTCATTTTAAAATTATTCTTATACATCGTGTCCGATGTATTGCCCATCTGCAATGCACTAAGGTCAAATAATTTTTTAAATGAAGAAAACCCCAGCCTGATGAATTCAGTTGAACTGTCAGTGAAATTACCCCGTTCCTGGTAGCGGTAACCATTTACCAAATTAAATTCCAGGAATCTTTTATCGGCCGATGTTTGCATGGTGCCGCTTTCTGCAATAATACAATTATCCTGCAGGGCATTGGTTTGTTCATAAATAAGCACATTGTGAATGGTTTTACCATCTGCATCTTTTTTGCCCACTTTAATGGCGTAGGAGGGAATGTGTGTATAAAAAACACCTTCCTTCAGGTCGAGCGCCGGTTTCTTGTACACGATATCGTTATACAAAGCTGTCGATCGTAAATAAGCAACGGGAATAAGGTAATTGGCAAAAACAAAAGTAATACCACATAAAATCACTGAAATGAATAACAGCGGGCGCATAAAGCGCAACAGGGAAATGCCTGAAGATTTAATGGCCACCAGTTCAAAACTTTCGCCAAGGTTGCCAAAGGTCATAATGGACGAAAGTAAAATGGAGATGGGCATGGCGAGCATCAGCAGGGTGGCGCTCATATACCAGATGAATTTGCCGATGGTCCAGAAATCGAGCCCTTTGCCCACCAGGTCATCAATGTACTTCCACAGGGTTTGCATCAGCAAAATAAACAGTGTAATAAAAAACGTAGCAATGAATGGCCCAAGAAATGCTTTAATGATCAGTTTGTCGAGTCTTTTTATCATACGTTGATTACAACTGCCTGCGGCTGTTAAAACTAAGCTGTATATTGTACCATAATGAATGGCAAATCAAAATTAATGCTTTCTGATGGTGAATTACAGCTTGTACGCAATACTGCATGGATTTTAACGAAAAGGAAAATTATTGAAACGGCGGTGGAATTGCTGGGGGCTGTTGCAGCAGCGGTTGAACCAGTATTAAAAAACGCTGGTTTACCGCCGGAGGTTGCAGCATCCACACCTAAAATTTCTAAAGGGGAAAATTACCGGCAGTTGCCTTATGTTATTCTGGATTATCCACGTTGTTTTGGAAAAGCAGATGTATTTGCTGTGCGCAGTATGTTCTGGTGGGGTAATGGCTTCAGCTGCACTTTGCAACTGGCAGGGAAGTATAAAGAAAAGAATGAAAAAATAATTGCGCAGAAAATACCGTTACTGCAGGAAAAAGATGTTTTTATCTGCGTAAATACGGATCCATGGGAGCATCACTTTGAAGCAGGCAATTATCTTGCATGCAAACAACTTCCCTCAGAAACAATTCTGGACATATTAACCCGGCAGCAATTTATAAAACTTGCTGTGGTATTACCGCTGGATGAATGGAACCGGATGGAACAATTGCTGGAAAAAGCATTCGCAGAAATGATTCAGCTGCTTTTATGATTAACTGCCTATACGATGGAAGAGATCTTTAATCTGGTATTCCCATAACTGGCTTTGATCCTTAATATCTTTTTTCTCGGCAAAGTCTTTTATCACCAATATTGTTTGATTGGTAACTTCTGATTTCTCAATACTCCATTCAAAATATTCGCCTTTTGGCATGTGCATCCAGTGAAAACGTACAAATTTGTCTTCTTCTTTCTCCATCAGCTCAGCTTTATCGGTGGTGCCATTCCATGAAAAACTAAAAATGCCGTCACGTTCATCCACTTTGTCGGCAAACCATTCCTGCAGCCCTGCTGGTGTACTTAAAAATTCATACAAAATCGTCGGCGAACATCTAACCGGGTATTCTAACGTAAATAAAACTTTCTTACTCATTCTGTTATTTTATAAATCCTTTCAACCCTGCAATAATAGCAAAATAATCTGCGATGCAAAATATTTGGTCATTTATTTTACCCATACTTATTAACATTTTTATTACTGAAAACAGGTTTTAAACGGGCTGAAAAACAGGAGTTTACAAAAAGTTTTTTGGTGGGATACTTTAAATAATATAAATTACGTTAATAATTATGTAATTTTTTTAACAAACTCTTAACCCGGTATGTGTCTGTAAGGCAACAAAAAATTTTCTAAACTAAACCTTTAAAACAGCACGCTTATGAGCATGCGCCAACTAAAGATCACCAAGTCAATCACCAATCGTGAGAGTCAGAGTTTAGAGAAGTATTTACAGGAGATTGGTAAAGTGGAATTAATTTCTCCTGAAGAAGAAGTTGCTCTTGCCATCAGAATAAAAAATGGTGATCCGGTGGCACTGGAAAAATTAACCAAAGCCAATTTAAGATTTGTGGTATCTGTTGCCAAACAATACCAAAACCAGGGTTTAACACTCCCCGATCTTATTAATGAAGGCAACCTCGGCCTTATAAAAGCAGCACAACGTTTTGATGAAACAAGAGGTTTCAAATTTATTTCTTACGCAGTATGGTGGATACGCCAAAGCATTTTGCAGGCATTGGCTGAACAATCCAGGATTGTACGTTTGCCATTGAATAAAGTGGGTTTATCCAACCGCATCAGTAAAGCATATTCTTTACTGGAGCAGGAATTTGAAAGAGAACCCAGTGCGGAAGAATTAGCGAGCTTTTTGGAAATGGATATTGATGAAGTAAGAGCGACACTTGGTGCAGGCATCCGCCACGTAAGTATGGATCAGCCGCTTGCAGAGGGAGAAGACAATACGCTGATAGATGTGATGGCTAACCCCAACGCCATCAGTACAGATAATGAACTGGCTTTTAAAGCATCTTTAAAAACAGAAATTGAACGCTCACTAAGTACATTGTCTGAAAGGCAGAAAGATGTGATCCGTTATTTCTTCGGCATCGGCATCGATCATGCATTAAGCCTCGAAGATATCGGCGAACACTTCAACCTCACCCGTGAAAGAGTGCGCCAGATCAAGGATAAAGCCATTACCAAACTGCGTACTGCATCCCGCTGTAAAATCCTCAAAACTTACCTCGGCACGTAATTGGATGCTCCAGCATCCAACCAATAGATAAGCATCCAAACAAACAATTGGCCTGCTCCGGCATCCAACAAAATCATGGGCCTGCCCCTGCGACCCATAAAACATTCATTCCCACATTCCCTTCATCTCACAAAATAATCATAGTACACCCCGTCATTCAACAAAAATAAATTTCCCCAACAATACCCATTACCGGAATAACAATACCTGCACAATTCGATTTTAATAATCCTTCATTTTCCCCGAAATTTGCACAACTTATAAAATTTTGCAAATGGCAATTGATGTAAAAGTTCCAACAGTAGGTGAAAGTATCAGCGAAGTAACTTTAGTAAAATGGCTTAAAAATGATGGCGAATATGCCAATCGGGATGAAGTAATTGCAGAACTGGAAAGCGAGAAAGCCACTTTTGAACTGAATGCTGAACAGGCAGGAAGCATTACTATTATTGCAAAAGAAGGTGATACACTGAAAATTGGAGATGTGGTATGCCGCATAGATACTGATGCTGTGAAACCAGAAGGCACGCCTGAAGTAAAAGCCGCCGCCGCTGCACCTGCAGCATCAAAAGCAGAAGCCCCAAAACCAGTAGCTGCAGATGTAAAGGCAACACCCGTTGCCGCAGCGATGATTGCAGATAAAAAAGTGGATGTAAAGAAAGTAACTGCATCCGGTTCCAACGGTAAAATAGTAAAGCAGGATGTACTTGATGCATTGAACAACCCCGGTGTTAAGCCTGGCACGGAAATGTTCAGCCGTACAGATAAGCCGGAGAAAATGAGCAACCTGCGCAAAACCATCAGCCGCAGGCTGGTGGAAGCGAAGAATACCACGGCCATGCTCACCACTTTTAATGAGGTGGATATGAGCGCCATTATGGAAACCAGGAGTAAATTCAAAGACAAGTTTAAAGAAGCACACGGCGTAAACCTGGGCTTCATGAGTTTCTTTACCAAAGCCTGTACCTATGCTTTGATGGAATGGCCATCTGTAAATGCGTATATCGATGGGGAGAATATTATCTATCATCAGTATTGCGATATTTCTATTGCTGTTAGTGCGCCCAAAGGCCTGGTAGTGCCGGTAATACGTAATGCTGAAAGTTTAAGCATGGCTGAAATTGAAATGAAAGTGGTGGAACTGGCATCGAAGGCAAAAGATAATAAACTTACCATGGAAGAGATGACCGGTGGAACATTTACGATAACGAATGGAGGAATCTTTGGCTCAATGATGAGTACACCCATCATTAACATTCCGCAATCTGCCATATTGGGTATGCACAACATTATTCAAAGGCCGGTGGCCGTCAATGGCCAGGTGGTGATACGCCCCATGATGTATGTGGCCCTGAGTTACGACCACCGCATTATAGATGGAAGAGAATCGGTTAGCTTCCTGGTAAGAGTAAAAGAACTGCTGGAAAATCCTGCATTATTGCTGTTTGGAAAAGATCCTGTAAAGAGTTTGCTGGAGTTATAATATTACTGCGTTTTCAACGTTTTTTTAGCCTGTTGTTCCGCAACAGGCTTTACTTTTGCAAAAATGCGTTACCAATCCTATTTAAATACTGCCAAAAAAATCCTTGAACTGTATAAAGGAGAAGAACCACTGGCCAGCTTTTTAAAGAAATTCTTTGCATCAGATAAAAAGTATGGTTCTAAAGACAGGAAGTATATTTCATCGCTCTGTTATGCTTATTTCAGGTTAGGTAAAGCTGCCGGTACCGGTTCAACAGAACAGGAAATTTTAACCGGTCTTTTTTTAAGTGAGAATATTTATAATGATATCATTCACTTTTTCAAGCCGGACTGGGATGAGTGGATCGGTAAGCCATTAAAAGATAAGATTGCCTTTGTTGATTTTCCTGTAAAAAATATTTTCCCTTTCAAATCAGCATTATCTGCTGCGGTAAACCATTTATCTTTCTGCGAATCGTTTCTGAAACAGCCCAAATTATTCCTGCGCATCAGGCCACATAAAAAAAATATTGTAGTACAGAAAATTCAAAAAGCAAAAATTCCTCTGGCGCTTGTTGATGAAGAATGTATTGCACTTTCCAATGCCACAAAACTGGAAGGTGTTATTGAACCCGATAAAGAAGCAGTAATACAGGATTATAATTCACAGCAGGTGTTCAATTTTTTACGCACCTTCACCTTTGGAAAAAATGCAGTTACGGTATGGGACTGTTGTGCCGCAAGCGGGGGAAAATCAATTCTGTTGTATGATACGCTTAAACGGAAAGTGGAACTTACGGTTTCGGATATCCGGCTGACCATTTTAATGAACCTGCACCAGCGTTTTGCAAAAGCAGGGATAAAAAACTACAATTATTTTTTGGGTGATTTAAGTACACCTGATTTTACATTTCCTGCATTAACTGCAAAGGGAACGCAGGGTGTATTGCCTTTATATAATTATCAGCTGATTGTTTGCGATGTACCCTGCAGCGGAAGTGGCACCTGGAGCCGCACACCTGAATACCTGCATTATTTTGATACGGCAGCCATTGAACAGTTTGTACAACGCCAGCAGCAGATTGTATCGAATGTAATCCCATTTCTGCAACAGGATGGCTTGCTGGTGTACATAACCTGCTCCGTATTCAGGCAGGAAAATGAAGACATGATCAATTACCTGCAGCAAAAATTTACCCTGCAGGTTTTGCACATGGAATTGCTGAAAGGTTATGATAAGAAAGCAGACTCTATGTTTGTTGCAGTACTTAAAAAATAATCAGCGCTTAACCACTTTTTTTACTTTCACCCGTTCACCATTTACCCATACACTCACGAAATATACTCCCGCGGGCATCCATTTCATATTGATGGGATAATTTGATGTTCCTGCCTGCTGCGGGTTGCTTTTACGGTACATTTCCTGCCCTGCAGTGTTATGAATGACGATTTTGGCATCCACTGTATTTTTTCGGGTAATAATTACTGTTACATAATCGGTAACCGGGTTGGGGCTGATGGAAATATTTTCAATTACCGCCGGGCACAATTGAGGATCATTGCTGAGCATAACCAATGCAGTATCCGAACATCCTGAACTATTGAACGCCACCAGGCGATAAGAGCCCGCTGCTGTTGCTGCCTGAGGAGTACTGACAGCAGAACCGTTTAAGGTCCAGTTGGCCGTTAAGCCCGTAGTGGTGTACAATGACTGAAGGTTATAACTGCTGTCTGTGCATTTGCTAACTGCCCTGTCGGCACCAAGATTGGGTTTGGGAATAACTGTTGCCATTACCAAAGCAGTATCGGCACACCCGGAAATATTAGTGGCAATTAACTGGTAGTTACCAGAAGCGTTTACTGCCGCAGGGTTACTCACCGCTGCGCCACTTAATGACCATGCAGTGGTTAAACCAGTGGTGTTAAAATACGTGGTTAAGTTAATAGAACTGTCGCTGCAGCGGGTAACAGACTGATCGCTGCCAAGATTGGGCCTGGGGGTGAAACTTACCATTGCGGAATCAAGATAGAAACTGGTATCAGTGCTGATGTCTACCCGGAGCCTGTATTTAATAGTAGTACTTGTTATTGAGGTAAGATCATCATCGTAAGTGAAACTGCGTGCAGCAAAAGCGCCTGAACCTGCAGTGACAGAAATGGGAACATAATTATTGTCGGTAACCAGTTTTCGTTCCACCGTTAATACAAATGCAGAGTCAGTTTTTACATTCCATTGCAACGTGGTTTTGCAACGGGCCACTACAGCCTGTTGGGTATGCAGTTGGTTGATGAGCATCACAAACGCTTTTTTAACATCAGGAATACCATAGCCCACCCTGTTGTCGGGGTTGTTGGCCCTGGTGGCAGCCTGTTGCAGTGTATTAATGACCGTTATATTGTTCACTTCAGGAAAAGCCTGCCATAAACAAGTGGTTAAACCAGCCATATTGGGGCAGGCAAACGAGGTACCACTGCCGAATGCAGGCTGGCCAGTAGACGGATTGGCAATAACAGCATTTAAGCCTACGGCTGCAACAGCGGGCTTAACCTGTCCGTCGCTGCTGGGTCCATAACTGCTGAAGCTGGCCACAGCACCGGCTGTACTTACCGCACCAACAGCCATCACACTGTCTGCATCAGCAGGAGTGGTGATGTAATGCCAGGAACTGGTGCCTTCGTTTCCTGCTGCAACCACCACAATCATTCCTTTCTTAGCAGCAAAGTCTGCGGCTTTAGCAGCAATGGTGGTATTGCCATTCATATCTGCATAAGTGTGATTGAAAGATGGATCATCAAATGTGGAGTAGCCCAATGATGTTGAAATGACATCCACACCAAGGCTGTCTGCCCGTTCAGCTGCTGCTGCCCAATTCTGTTCTTCTATTGGGTATTCTGTTGCTGCGTCTTCTGTGCGGTATAAATAAAAAGATGTTTTTGGTGCGGTACCTGTGAAAGTTCCGGGCATATTTGCAGCAATGGTGCTGAAGCATTCCATGCCGTGCGGATGATCTTCATTTACACTGGCTTCGTTGGCTACAAAATCCCAGGTGCCCAGTATCTGGTTATTATTGCGTACACTGTCAAACGTTGGCAGCGTCAGGTAGTTGTAAAACCCGGCATCCAGCAAAGCCAGTTGCATGCCCTGGCCACGAAAGCCGCGGTTATGCAAAAACTCGCCATTATGTATATGCACTTGTCCATACGACTGGCCGTAACTGAAGTAATCACCCAAAGGCGATTGCGGCGATGGCCCTGCCGGAGCTATGATGGTATCCAGCTTTTTTGAAACAGCATGAACAGAAACGGGCTTTGCAGCAATGGCATTAGTGCCTGCAACGAAGGAAAAGCTGTTGATCTTGACTAATGCGGCAGCATCTGTAGTTTGAATGGCAACCTGGTTCAGCCATTTGGAGGAATTTAAAATGGTAACGTTACCGGATAGCCGAACACTGTCTATGTAACGTGGAGTTATGGGCAGGTCTGATGAATCAACAGCAAGGTTATACCGCTGGCGCCGCTGTATAGCCCTGTTGCTGAGATATGCTGAAGGATTGCTGATGGAAAAAGGGTTGGCGCCTTTATTTTTAAAAGTTACAATAAACCGTGTTGATTGCGCTGTGGCACAGCTGCCTGTAATCATCCAATACAATACCAGTAAAATTGATTTTTTTAGCATACCTGTTTCTGTTCTTACAAATATAAATAGAAAAATGAAGGGTTTTGCAGCTGTTGTTAAGAAGTGTTGGCATGATGAATTTGCTCTTTGTTTAATAAAATTCACTATTCATTAATTAGAATGTTTGCTTTGTTAAATTGGCTTGTTACGGGATTGATTAGGCGGCATTAAAAGTGCAATTTTGCAGATACAATATCGCCCAGGGCTTGATAAAATAATACCCGCCGCCAGGCTTACCCGGTGAAAATATGAAAACCCTGCCTGCAAATTTTATGGAAGCTGGACTGATCAATTGGCTTTCAGCAGTGTTTTCGATGTGCAATTCAGCTGGTGATATGGAGGTAACAAAATGTAAAACAGGATGCATCAGCACTATCCAGTTAAGAACAAATTTATGGTCAAGTTTAATAATAAATATCCGGACATTGAACAACTGATTGACAGAATAGCCTGTGGTGATGATGTGGCCTTTAAAATTATTTATGATAGTTTTTCCGGCAAGATGTTCAGGCTTTGCCTGAGGATGATGGAGGGCAGACACATGGATGCAGAAGATTGTTTCCAGGAGGGTTGTGTGCGTTTGTATAAAAATATCCGGTCGTACAGGGGCGATGGTTCATTCGAAGGCTGGGTACGGATGATTTTTTTAAATTGCTGTATGAGTCATTACCGGTTACGTGGCAGGGATATTACCTGCTTAACGGATGCGTCTTTTGAAAACAGAAATACTGATATGCCCAATGCGCTGGATGTGTTATATGCAAAAGATATCATCAATCATCTTCAGCATAATCTTCCTGATGGCAGAAAAAAAATCGTCAGGCTGTATTGTATAGATGGATACCAGCATACAGAAATTGCACAGTTACTCGGTTGTTCCGAATCGAACTGTAAATCTCAACTGCACAGGGCAAGAAAGCGGCTTGCATTGTCAATACCATACAATTAATTTTTTTTCAACCAAGCACACCATCAACGGCCTGCTGATTTCAGCAGGCCTTTTTTATTCTTTTTCTCCCGTCCTAAAATAAGTTGACACAAAATTGGCATGGCGCCCCGGTACAATAAAAAACACCTGTTATAAAGAACAGATGTTTTAACAGTAACATTATTAAGCTGAAGTAACGCTGATTGAAAACTCAATACGCCCACTTTAACCAGGTGGCGCCCCAGGTAAAGCCTCCTCCAAATGCTGCCAGTATAATATTATCGCCTTTTTTCAATTGCTTTTCCCAATCCCACAGGCAAAGTGGTAATGTGCCCGCAGTGGTGTTGCCATATTTTTGGATGTTGATCATTACTTTTTCTTTAGATAAGCCCATGCGGTTGGCTGTTGCATCAATGATGCGCAGGTTAGCCTGGTGCGGTACCAGCCAGGCCACATCATTGGCAGAAAGGTTATTGCGTTCCATCAGTTCATAACTCACATCGGCCATACCTTTAACGGCAAATTTAAAAACAGCCTGTCCTTCCTGGTATACAAAATGTTCTTTGGCCAGCACAGTTTCCATGGTGGCGGGTTTAACTGAACCTCCTGCTTTCATGTGCAGGTAGGCACGGCCGCTGCCATCACTTCTTAAGATGCTGTCCAGCACACCATTTCCTTCCGTATTGGGTTCCAGCAAAACAGCACCGGCGCCATCACCAAAAATAATACAGGTAGCCCTGTCGCTGTAGTCAATAATGCTGCTCATTTTGTCAGCACCCACCACCACCACTTTTTTATAACGGCCGCTTTCCACAAAGCTGGCACCGGTGGTAAGCGCATAAAGAAATCCAGAGCAGGCCGCACCAATGTCGAAACTAAAAGCGTTTACGGCACCCACTTTATCACTGATAATATTTGCGGTTGCGGGGAAAACCATATCTGGCGTAACGGTGGCGCAAATGAGACATTCAATTTCAGCAGGGTCAATGCCTCTTTTCCTGCATAATTCCTGTACTGCGGGTACAGCCAGATCGCTGGTACCAAGGCCTTCGCCTTTTAATATCCTTCTTTCTTCAACACCGGTCCTGGTTCTGATCCATTCATCGTTGGTATCCACCATTGTTTCCAGCTCTTTATTGGTTAGCCTGTACTCGGGTACATAACCGCCAACGGCGGTAATGGCTGCGGTAATTTTTTGCATTGAAATCAAAAACGTTGTTTAGTTAGATAGTTTTAGAAGTGTAAAAATACGTAAATTCAGGTATTCGTTTTTTTAACAACGATGCTGACAAATTATTCCTATTTTCGCTATGTAAAAGTAAAGGGTGGTGTTAAATGCGTAAAACTGCTGTGTTACTTTAACCATACTGAAAATTGTAACCCGTAAAGAAGTAATGTACGCATATTTGCAAGGAAAGTTTACTGAAAAAACGCCTGCCCAGGTTTACGTTGATGTAAATGGGGTAGGGTATGAAGTCAATATCAGCCTTAACACCTATTCTCACATTCAACACCTTGAACAGGGAAAATTGTTTACACATCTTCAGGTTAAAGAAGATGGGCACACATTGTTTGGTTTTTTTGAGAAAAAGGAGAAGGAAATTTTTTTGTTACTGATCGGTGTTTCGGGAATAGGAGCAGCTACGGCAAGGATGATGCTGTCTTCTTTAAAACCCGAAGAAGTTACCCGTGCCATTGTGCAAAGCAACGTTAAGTTGCTGGAGAGTGTCAAAGGTATTGGTAAAAAAACTGCCGAAAGACTGGTACTGGAATTGAAAGACAAGTTGGGTAAACTGCACACTGCCGAAACAATTTCCCCGTCTATGGGCAATAGTTTGGAGCAGGATGCGTTAAATGCCTTAGTAGCCCTGGGCATTTCCCGCCAGCTGGCCGAGCAATCCATCCAGAAAATTATCCTTGCTGAACCATCTGTACCCAATTTAGAAGATTTAATAAAAAAAGCCTTAAAAGCCATTTGACAGAACTCTACGTTAATTGATTTACCGGATGTTGCTTATAAGAAAATTATTTCCGAAACTAATCTGCTGTGGTGTACTGTCAGTAATACTGTCGCTGTGCCTGCCTGAAAACCTGCATGCGCAAAATAATCCACCAGATACCACCCTGCATTTCCCCATCAGCGATCACAGGGGCGACCCCGTATCTGATATTAGTAAAAATCCATACGACCTTAAAGGAACAAGGGACTCCGTGGTATACGACCCCGCCACACACCGTTATGTGGTGTATGAAAAAGTAGGCAACAAATATTACCGCACGCCCACCACTTATTCTTTTGATGAATACTGGCAGCTAAGAGGCCGCCAGGCAGAGATGGAGTATTTTATGAAAAGGGCGAACACCACCAGCATCCTGAACCGGGGTAAGGTAAAGCCCAAGTTGTCTATCTATGATAATTTATTTAACCGCCTGTTTGGTAACGGAAAGATCAACATCACACCACAGGGTAATGTGGGCGTGACTGCCGGTTACCAGGGACAGAATATTAAAAACCCCACTTTGCCGGAACGGGCACGAAAAAACGGCGGCTTCGACTTTGACATGCAGTCGCAGTTAAATGTAAACGCAGATATTGGCGGTAAATTAAAATTCCCGATCAGTTATAACACGCTGGCCAATTTTGGACAGGATAACCAACTGAAGCTGGACTATACCGGCCTGGATGATGAAATTATAAAGCGGTTTGAACTGGGTAATGTAAACTTTCCCAGCCGCAGTACTTTAATACCGGGTGCACAACAATTATTTGGTGTTAAAGCGCAATTGCAGTTTGGTAAATTATTCATTACAGGAGTAATTGCCAACCAAAAATCGCAACGGCAAACAGCCAACCTGCAGGGCGGCAGTTCCACTCAATTATTCGAGGTAAAGGCAGATGAGTATGAAGAAAACCGTCACTTCCTTGCAGCACAATATTTCAGGGCCAATTACAATAAAGTAATGTCCAACCTGCCGGCACCTATTTCTCCCATTAAAATTTTAAGGATGGAAGTGTGGGTGACCAATAAGAATGGTACCACAACCGATACAAGAGATGTGGTGGGCCTGGCCAATTTGGGTGAAGATGGTAACCTGCTGAATCCCGGTATTCCCACCAACGGATCCAATAATATTTACGGTAATATAGTGGCCAACGCCAGTAACCGCGATCCATCTTTAGTGTATAATAACCTGTTAGGTTTGGGTTTACAGCCGGTGCAGGATTTTGAAAAAACCTATGCCCGTAAGCTGGATTCCACACAATATACCTTCAATCCTGTAGTAGGGTTTATCTCTTTAAACCAACCGCTGCAAACAGATGATGTACTCGCTGTCGCATATCAATATTCTTACAACGGAAAGATTTTCCAGGTGGGTGAATTTTCTCAGGACCTGCCGCCGGACAGTGCATCGGCCACACAAAAAATATTATTCTTAAAGCTGTTAAAAGCCACATCTCAGCGCCCGAACCTGCCCATCTGGAAACTGATGCTGAAAAACGTGTATGCAATAGGGTATGGTTCTTTAACCCCAACAGATTTTCAACTGAATGTATTGTATGCGGAACCTGGATTAGGAACAAAACCTTATGTTCCTTTTGGAGATATGAACCAGGGCAAACCACTGATTTCACTGATCAACTTAGATCGGTTGAATAATCAGCTGGATCCGCAGCCTGATGGTGTGTTTGACTATGTGGAAGGCTATACGGTGTTTTCGCAATACAGCCGTATCATGTTCCCTGTGCTGGAGCCATTCGGGCGGGATCTTGCACAATCCCTTTATTCTAACCCCACCCTGGGCACCATAAAGGATACGCTCTATTACGCATTGTACGATTCTATAAAAGCAGTGGCGCAGCAATATCCCAACCTGAACCGGTTTGAATTAAAAGGACAGGCTAAAATATCCGGTTCTTCTGATATCAGTATTGGGTACAATATTCCCCGTGGTTCAGTAACTGTTACTGCGGGTGGAAGAACATTGCTTGAAGGGGTGGACTATGATATTAATTACGACCTGGGTACGATTAAGATCATCAATACTGCTATCATCAATGCAGGCTTGCCCGTGCAGGTGAATTATGAAAACAATGCCGGTTATGGTTTGCAAACCCGTAACTATACCGGGCTGCGGTTTGATTATAATTTGAAGAACACAGCCAAAGAACAAATTTCTTTTGGCGGTACACTGGTGCGTTTGGGTGAACGGCCCTTCTTTAATAAAACCACTTTGGGAGAAGACCCCATCCGTAATACCATGTATGGCCTGGATGTAAACTACCGCAAAGACGTGCCGCGCCTTACCAAACTGCTGGATAAGTTACCGTTTTATGAAGCAAAGGCGCCATCTACTATTAACTTTTTTGCTGAAGGCGCTGCGTTAAAGCCGGGTCATGCACCACAAATTGGTAAAGGTTCAAACGGAACCTCTTACTTAGATGATTTTGAAGCGAGTAAATCGGGTATCGATCTCCGTTTTCCTCAAAATAACTGGGCGTTGGCTTCCACGCCTTTGGGCAGTTTTCCCGAAGCGGCATTAAACGATAATCTGGATTATGGTAAGAACAGGGCGAAGATTGCCTGGTACCAGATTGAACAAACATTACAGCAATACAAAGGTGTAAATAACCCCCTGGCAAATAATGCTGATGAATTGAGTGACCCAAGGGTGCGGTTGGTATATCAAAAAGAAATATTTCCGCAGCGTACAACCGGTTTTGGTGAAAGTTACCTGCAAACTTTTGATATTTCTTATTATCCAACCGACAAAGGGCCGTATAACTTCGATGATCAAAATATTACTGCTAATGGCAAACTTGCCAACCCTACATTACGCTGGGGCGGTTTGATGCGGAGCCTGGACCAAACAGATTTTGAAACAGCCAATATTGAGTTTGTTGAATTCTGGATGCAGGATCCTTATATTAATTCGAAGAAAAGGCTGAATGCCTCCAGTTCCAATGGCGGTAAACTGTTCTTCGATTTTGGTAACGTATCTGAAGATATTTTGAAAGATGGTAAACGGTTTTATGAAAACGGCATTACCACACCTAATGCTCCGGCACCAATGGACCAGTCGAACTGGGGCAGAGTGCCTAAAAATCCCATACAGGTTACCAATGCATTCAGTAATAATCCTGATGACCGGGTTTACCAGGATGTGGGATTGGACGGTTTGGATGATACCGCTGAGGTGAATAAATTCAGTACTTACCTGAACAATGTTAAAACACAGTTTGGTGCCGGCTCCACGGCCTATACTGATGCCATAAAAGATCCTTCCAATGATGATTATCAAAATTACCGGGGCGATAATTTTGACCAGGCCGGAACGGGTATCCTGGGCCGTTATAAAAATTACAACGGGCCACAGGGCAACTCGCCGATAGCAGGCAATTCAACCTTTACCACTGCCTCAACTTTATACCCGGATGCAGAAGACCTGAACAGGGATAATACTTTAAACCAGACAGAAGAATATTTTGAATACGGTGTGGATATTAAACCCGCTAATGCTTCAGTAATGAGCATTGGTTCTAACTTTATTGTAGATAAGAAAGTGGTTACTGTAAGCCTTGCAGATGGTACTTCAAGGCCTGAAACCTGGTACCAGTTCCGCATACCGCTGGATGAGTACAGCAGCAAGGTGGGCAATATTCCGGATTTTAAATCCATCCGCTTTGTAAGAATGTATCTCACCGGTTTTGATGACAGTGTAACCCTCCGTTTTGGCGAGCTGCAATTGACCCGCAATACCTGGCGTAATTTCCAGTATAAAATCGATACTTCAGGAATTTATACACCGATCACCAATGGTGCCACCACATTCAGCGTGGGAGCGGTAAATATTGAAGAAAACGATAAACGTACACCACTGCCTTACCGCACGCCAAAAGATATTGAACGCCAGCAAACACTCAGCAGTAACGGAGTTACCTTATTACAGAATGAACAGAGTATGACACTGCAGTTCTGTAATCTTTCCAAAGGTGATGCAAGAGGTGTATTTCAGACCTTCCCCAGTAAAGACCTGCGGCAGTATAAGACCATTGCTATGTACATTCATGCTGAGCAGGCGGTAACTTCTGCCACTACACTTAAAGCAAATGACCTGACTGCCGTGATCCGTTTTGGTACCGACTTTGTGAACAACTATTACCAGATACGGATACCGCTTACACCCACCGGATTGGGCGCCGGTAATATGGACCCCAATTCAGATGCGTATAACGATACACTATGGATACCGGGCAACTCACTGGGTGTGGATATACAAAGCCTGATCAAACTCAAGACAGCCCGTGATGCAGACCCCACTGCGGTACAAACAAAAATATACCGGCAACTGCAGGCTAACGGGCAGGAGTACGCGGTAATTGGCAGCCCCAACTTTGCTGAAGTACGCGGTATTTTGATCAGCGTGGAAAATACGAACGTAGCCTCCGGCGCCTGCGGCGAAATGTGGGTGAATGAACTGCGTTTGGTATCGCTGGACGAAAAAGGCGGTTATGCAGCGCTTGGCAGAGTGGACGCAACACTGTCTGACCTTGGTACGATTTCCTTATCTGGCAATATACACACCGCCGGTTTTGGTACGCTGGAACAAAGGATCAATGAAAGATACCGCGATAACTTTGCGCAGTTTGATGTGTCTGCAAACCTGGAGCTGGGTAAACTGTTGCCCAAAAAAGCGGCAATATCATTACCGTTATTTGCAAGCTATTCCCAATCGGTAAGTACACCGGAATATGATGCTGTAGATAAAGATGTTAAACTAAAAGATAAACTGAGTGCTGCTAAAACAAAAGCGCAGAGAGATTCAATAAAGAACGATAACGTTGATTTTAGTTCCACGACTACTATCAACTTTACAAACGTGCGCAAGAACCGGACGAGTACCAGGAAACCGAAGATTTACGATCTCTCGAATTTCGACCTCAGTTATTCTTACCTGAATACCAAACGGCACAACCCGTTGATTGAAAGTAACGAGGTTACCAAACATCATGGCGCATTGGGCTACCAGTTTGCGCCGCAGCCAAAATATATAACACCCTTCAAACAAATATTTAAGAAAACAAAAACGCACTGGTTTGACCTGGTGAAAGATTTCAACTTTAACCCGATACCATCCACATTAAGTTTCAGGGCAGATATTAACCGCCAGTTTGGCGCCATCAGGCCAAGAAGTATCGGAGCATCTAAATATGCTATTCCTGAAACTTATGACAAATACTTTACGTTCCAGCGTGATTATATCGTGCGCTGGAATTTCACCAAGTCATTGAATTTCGATTTCAATGCATCCAATAATGCAAGGGTTGATGAGCCTGCAGGAAGATTAGATACCAGGCAGAAAAAAGACAGTATGTGGAACAACTTCCTTAAAGGCGGCAGGAACACTGTATACAGGCATACTGCTAATTTCACTTATGCGCTGCCTACCAATAAATTGCCATTGCTGGACTGGACGACAGTTAACCTTACTTACCAGGCCGGTTATGACTGGGTGGGTGCATCCCGCCTGGCAGTAAACCTGGGTAATATTATTGAGAACAACCAGCAACGTGAAGCCACCGCACAGTTTGACTTTAACCGGCTGTATCAAAAATCGAAATGGTTAAGGCAACTGGAACAACCTTCGAATATTGAAGACCGTGAGAAGTGGCGCAGCCGTATCACTAAAGTAAAAGATACCGTTACCACTAAAACGGGAAAGAAAATTGTTAAGACAAGAAAGATTGTTGATAAAACGGCGATGCCTTATGTTGGTGGTGTTCCAAAAATATTAGGCAAATTATTAACCAGCATTAAACAGGCCAGCGCAACCATATCGGAAAATGGTAATACACGGCTGCCGGGTTATATGGACAGCACGAAATATTTTGGGCAAAACTGGAGCAGTATGGCGCCGGGTGTAGATTTCCTGTTGGGGCGACAGCCGGATACCTCGTGGCTGAACCGGGCAGCAGCAAAAGGATTGATCACGAAAGACACGACTTTCAATTCGTTGTTTACGCAAAACTTTAATCAAACTATTACCGCCTCTGCGCAATTAACGCCGATAAAAGACCTGAATATTACGCTGAACATCAAAAAGACGTTCAACAAAAACTATTCAGAAACCTTCCGCTTTGCTGATACCAGTGGTGGTACCAATTATAAATTTGGCCACTTAAATCCTTATGCCGGTGGTGGTTTCGATATCAGCTTTATTGCGTACAAAACTTTGTTCGGAAAGTTTGATCCTAACCGCGTATCGGAAACGTTTAGAAAATTCCAGGATTACCGGTTGATATTATCGCAACGTTTAGGCCAGTTGAATCCTTACAGTAAAACGCAGCCCATTGGTACTGATGGTTACAGTTATGGTTATGGCAGGTATGCAGTGGATGTATTGGTGCCGGCATTTATTGCTGCGTATACCGGAAAAGATCCGACCACTGTTTCACTCATTAAGCAGAATAATGCCAATATCAAGTCGAATCCATTTAAAGACATTGTGCCTAAATTGAACTGGAAAGTAGATTATAACGGACTGAGCCGTGTTAAAGGACTGGATAAAATATTTACCAACTTCTCCATCTCTCACGGTTATACCGGCAACCTGAGTATGAATGGATTTACATCTGCATTATTGTACCAGGATATTTCAAGGTTTGGTTATCCTTCTTTCTACGATACCATTTCGAAAAACTTTATTCCTTATTTCCTGGTGCCGAATGTTTCAATAGGCGAACAGTTCCAGCCATTATTAGGTTTGGATATGATGTTTACCAACCAGGCACAGTTTAAAATTGAATTTGCCAAATCAAGGCAGTTAAGTTTAAGCCTTATCGATTATCAATTGAGTGAAGTACGCACTACTGAGTTTACACTCGGCGCCGGTTACCGCAAAAGAGGGTTGAAATTGCTTGGCGGTTTAACACTGCCTAAATTCCTGCAGAGCAAAAATCCCAATGCAAGCAAGAGTAAGCTGGAAAACGAAATTAATTTCCACCTGAACTTTACGCTGCGTGATAACGTAACGGCAAACAGCAGGCTTGACCAGGATAACAATTTTGCCACGGGAGGAAGTAAAGAAATTACCATTAACCCTACCATAGATTATTACCTGAGCAACCGCGTTCAGATTAAACTATACTTCGATCAGCGAAGGGTAACGCCTTATATTTCGTCCAGTGCACCGTTGGTGAATACAAGGGCTGGCGTACAGGTTAATGTATCGCTTTCTCAGTAACAATTATTTTTTCTGCTTAAATAATACCGATGGACCTTCTTTGTGGAAGGTTCATCGGTATTATAATTTTGGATGGACAGCTTTTATTTAAAGGAGGCAACCTTGCAGGTTGACTTCTTCAGAAGCATTCATCCTTTGAAATGAAAAGCGTTTGTGAGGAAGTCAGCTTATTAAGTGGCCTTCCTTCAAAAAGAGATTTCAAAATGAAATGTAAAGAGCCTTTCTTAAAGAAGGCAACCTTGCAGGTAGACTTCTTCAGAAGCATTCATCCTTTGAAATGAAAAGCGTTTGTGAGGAAGCCAACTTATTAAGTTGCCTTCCTTCAAAAGAAAGCTTAAAAATGAAATGTAAAGAGCCTTTCTTAAAGAAGGCAACCTGCAAGGTTGACTTCTTCAGAAGCGTTCATCCTTTGAAATGAAAAGTGTTTGTGAGGAAGTCAACTTATTAAATTGCCTTCCTTCAAAATGAAATGTAAAGAGCCTTTCTTAAAGAAGGCAACCTTGCGGGTTGACTTCTTCAGAAGCATTCATCCTTTGAAATGAAAAGCGTTTGTGAGGAAGTCAGCTTATTAAGTGGCCTTCCTTCAAAAAGAGATTTCAAAATGAAATGTAAAGAGCCTTTCTTAAAGAAGGCAACCTTGCAGGTTGACTTCTTCAGAAAAGCTCATCTTTTGAAATGAAAAGGCTTGATTAGCCTTCTTTGATTCTTGAAAAGATAAACGCTGGAAATAAAAAGAGCCCCTGTATGAACAAGGACTCTTTTTAATTATAACCAAGCAAAAACAACGCTCTTAATTACTGGTTGCACATCATTGTAACAACGGTACAGGGTTATTGTTCAGCTCAGGGAATTATTTATTATCTGTTTTTACTTTCTTCAGCAGCATTACATAACCACACAATTGTTTTTTCTTTTTATTTACCTGTACAGGTTTGATCATGTGGTATTCTGAAAATTGCGGGATGTAAGAATAACTGATCACATTACCATCTACATCGCCCCACATTTTTTTCTGGTACACCACCTGTTTTTCATTCCAGTCGTACATTCTTACTTCATATAATTTAGAGGTAACATCGCCAATAAAAACAAACTGGTACCAGCTGCCTTCGTTAAGCGGTACAATTACGGGCATTTCATATTCACTTTCCATTTGCATGGAAGCTTCTTTTAAAACAATAAAACCCTGTTGGGTTAAGAGCTGTTTAATGCTGTCGGCCTGGTGTAAGATTGAAGGGTTGGAGCAGGGGTTTTGTTTGATCACATCCTGTGACCGAACCTGGGTAGACGCAAAAAGAAACAGGGAGAAAAATGCTAGTGCTGCAGGGAAATTTTTCATCGGTCTTTCGCTTTGAATAAGTTGGATGTACAAGATTACGGATTATTAGCCAGATTTCATAATATTTCGGCGGGTAATACGGATTGTACAGCATAGGAACGCAATAATGTTCGCCATATTGTGCTATGCCTGTTAAATTTACTAAGTAAAATTACTGTATGAGCAATTTCAGCCTAACTTATTGGTTTCGATAGATGTAGATTCCGTTAGCCTGTTGTGTTGGGGTGATTACAATGTCGTTAATGCATACATGCGCGGGAAGGCTGCAGCAGTAGAAAATAGTATCGGCAATATCGGCACCGGTAAGCGGGGTCATACCGGTATAAGTAGACGCTGCGGTATCTGCATCACCTTTAAAACGAACCAGGGAAAACTCCGTTTCCACGGCACCGGGGTGTATAGCGGTGATTTTGATGTTATGCTGCAACAAATCAATACGCATGGCCTTGCTCAATGCATCCACGGCAAATTTGCTGGCGCAATACGTATTGCCTTTTTCATACACATCTTTACCGGCAACAGAACCGAGGTTGACGATATGGCCTTTTTTTCGGGCAATCATCCCCGGCAGCACCGCACGGCTTACATACAGCAAACCATGTACGTTGGTGTTGAGCATGGTTTCCCAATCGTCCATACTGGCCTGGTCGAAATGATCGCGGCCAAGGGCCAGCCCGGCATTGTTGATGAGAATATCTATATGCTGCCATTCCTCCGGCAACTGTTGCAATTGCTGGAACACCGCCTGTTTATCCTGCACATCAAAACACAGCGGTAAGACTGCAACGCCATACCTGGTTTCCAGTTCCTGCTCAACGGCCTTCAAACGGTCTTGCCGCCTGCCTGTGATGATTACATTGTATTTATGGGCAGCAAATTTTGCTGCGCAGGCTTTGCCAATTCCTGATGTGGCGCCGGTGATGAGAACGATAGGATTCATGTTTGCAAATTACGAAAAGGTGGTGGAAAGATTAATGAATTGAGCGCATATTGAACAAAATGGCCTTATCATTTTTATGCTTAATTTCATCAGCGCAATATGCTATTGCATGGTTGATCTCTACATTAACAAACAATAAACTACATTGTCATGGGTATAGAAAAAGTAGTAATTCAAAACAAGTTAGACAGTTTTAATGATTACTGGAACCCCAGGGTCGCGGGTAAATTGAACGGGCAATTAGTGAAGCTGGTAAAATTTAAAGGTGAATTTGTATGGCATAAACATGATAACGAAGATGAAATGTTTTACGTTGTCAATGGTCAATTTGTAATGGAACTCCGGGATCAATCTATCACCATCAATGCAGGAGATTTTATCATTATTCCGAAGGGAACTGAACACCGCCCGGTAGCAATAGATGAAGTGCATGTAATGCTTATTGAACCGGAAACTACTTTGAATACCGGTGATGCGGCTACGAATGAATTAACGAGGGAGCAACTGGAAGAAATATAAAATTGCTGTTAATCATCATATTATCGGTCAGGTCGCTTGGAGCGCCCCGACCTTGATACGACCTGACACCCACATCTGACGATGTGAAGTGTGTTTATCGTTCAGATCGCCTGGAGCGACCCGAACGTTTCATGACTAATCCTTCGGTTCCCACAATTCAATTTTGTTGCCTTCTGCATCCAGTATATGAATGAATTTGCCAAAGTCGTAGGTTTCCATTTTGTCTACAATGGTTACACCATCCTTTTTCAATTCTTCCACCAATGCTTCAAGGTTTTCCACCCGGTAGTTGATCATAAAATCTTTTGAAGAAGGCTCAAAGTATTTTGTGTTTTCAGGAAAAGGCGTCCACTGGGTTTGCGCTTTTTTACTGCTGTCTGCACTTTCGTACCATTCAAAAGTTGCGCCATAGGGATTAATGTTCAGCCCCAGGTTCTTTTCATACCATTCCGTCATCTTTTTAGGGTCTTTGCATTTGAAAAAAACGCCTCCAATGCCTGTTACTTTTTTCATTGTTGAATTATTTTTTGGTGAAATTATTGCTTTGAGTGCAAAGCCGGATAGAAAAGATGCGGCAATAACTAAAATGAATACTGATGTCTTTTTCATGGTGCTGAAATTTTTGTAATGGGCACATTATGTAACAATAGCCTGGTGGATATAAAGCGCCGCCGCAATATGGGTTTACCTGATCAATACGGCATAGCCTTTTTTAAACCGGCATTCCCCTTTATACGTAATACCTTCTGCATACCAGACAAAAGTAGCAGGATCTTGCGGCCGGCCATTGTAAATCCCATCCCATCCCTGGCCAATTTCAGTAGTGCTGTACATTAAATTACCAAAACGGTTGTACACTTTAAAGTAATGCAATTCTTTCATGCCAATCAATATGGGACGCAATACGTCATTAGCACCATCTTTATTTGGTGTAAATGCAGTGGGCACATAAATATCAGGATCAAATTTAAACAGGTGTACCATTATTGTATCCCTGCTTACGCAACCACCAGCAGTAGTTGCGGTGAGTATGTATTGAATATTGTCCTGCGGCAACGCAATTGGGTTTGCAATACCGCTGTTGTTCAGCCATGTGGCCGGATCCCATAAATAATCCACACCACCGGTGCCGTGCAGTTGTAAAGGTTCTCCCAATACCACGCTGGTATCCCTTGGCCCTGCATCAGCTTTTGGCGGGGGATAAACATTTACCCATACCGTATCTTTAACCGGCTTGGGGCAACCCAGTGTATCCGTAACCGCTACTATATACATAATGCTTGCGGTGGGCCTTACTGCAACCGGGTTCTGAATATTACGGTTGGTAAGGAAGGTAGCCGGTGTCCATAAATAACTGCTGCCGCCTGTAGCGAATAAGGGTGCAGAAAAACCCGGGCAAACAGACGTATCCAAACCTGCATTAGCTGGCGGATAAGGCACTACTTTAATGGCAATATCATCACTGCTCTGGCATTTACCAATATTGGCAATTACCTGGTAAGTGATGCTGGTTAATGGTGTGGCATGCGGGTGCATCAATGTATCATTATCCAGGTAGGTGGAAGGCACCCATTTGTAATGCAAAGCATCACCTATGGTGCCCAGCAAAATACCATCGGTGCGGCAAATGGTGGTATCGTTGCCCGCATAAACGGTAACATGGTCCTTTACATCAATAAAAATACTATCGCGGGTTTGGCAACCGTATACATCGCTGAGGGTAACATAATAACGGGTGGGCACATCAGGACTGACCAATGGATTTTGTGCATTGATATTGCTGATCATATAATTGGGCGACCAGGTAAAGCTGCCGGTACCGGTGCTGTTAACCTGGAGGGTATCAATATTGCAGATCAATGTATCTCCCATTACACTTAATGCGGGGAACGGTTGAACAGTCACAACCAAACTATCGCTGCGGGTTTTGGCACAGCCGGTTACACCAACGGCCACATAATAAATGGTGGTGGTGGTTGGCGATGCCATGGGGTTGGCAATGTTGGGGTTGCTGAGGCTTGTTGCCGGCGTCCATACATAAGTATCGCCGCCACTTGCAGTGAGCTGAACTGGCGGATCGTTACCGCAGATGACTTTGCTGGGGCCTGCATTGGGAATGGCCAATGGTTTAACCGTAATGGTATTGCTGGTGCGTGCCACACAGTTTTTGCCCCAGGTTGTAAACAGGGTATACGTTGTAGTTACTGAAGGGTAAGCCCTTGTTGTACTGCTGGTGGGGGATTCTATACCGGCAACTGGCGTCCATTGCCAGCTGACGTTGGTGGAATAGTTACTGGTGCCTGTAAGCGTAACAGTATCTTCTTCACAAATATTAGCCGGGCCGGTAAAATTATTGGTTACATCCTGTTTGGGTGTAACCGTAAGTGAATCCACACTGCTGCAGCCAAAACTGCTGGTGAGGGTGGCGTAGTATTTTGTGGGTACAGAGGGGAACACCTGCGGTGTTGCTGTAGTAGCGCCGATAATATTGATATTGGGTGTCCACACAAAACTACCGGTACCCGTTCCTGTTACAGTAATGGTATCTCTGCCGCAGAATGTAGTGTCTTTAGGAAACACAGCAACTGCAGGCGGATCGGTAATGGTGATGGGTGTAATGACAGAATCCCTGCAACCCTTACTGTTGGTGACCACTAATTTTACATTGTAAGTGGCGCCGGGTGGTGCGTAAGTGTACACGGGGTTTTGCAGGTGGCTGGTATCAGCCAATGTAGTAAGGTCACCAAAATCCCATGCCCAACTGTCCACTACACCGTAAGCCGTACGTGAGGTATCGGTAAACTGTACCGGTTGGCCCGAACAGAGTAAGGAAGATATTTTGAAACCGGGTGTGAAGCCGGGGAAGACGCTAAGCGGCCTGATTATAGAATCCACACATTGCCCCTGTATAGAAACCCTGAGCTTAACATTAAAAACGCCGGCTGCAGTAAAAGTATGGGTGGGGGTGGCGATCGTTGATGTATTGTTGATGCCGCTTGCAGGGTCACCAAAATCCCAATAGAAAGCATCGGGATTACCTGTACTGGATTGGTTGAAAGTTACTGTAAACCCATCGCAGGTGATTGGATTAAAATTTGGGATGGCCTGCAGTGGTGTACAAGCAGAAACTTCCACAATTAAATCTTTACGGTGTACTGTAATGAAATTTCCATTCTTATAAACTGAAGCACATACACAAACAACGTATTTGCCTGTAGAAGGTGCAATTCCGGAAATGATACCCGTATGCGGATCAATCGTCACCTGGTTTCCCATTGGGCGTAAAGCGTTATATGGAGGAGTATAGATCACAGAATTATAAGGGGGAGGTGCTGGGTTTTGAAAATCTGCAAGCGATGCGGCTCCTCCGTCATAAGCATTACAAAAATTATATACGAGAGAATCTCCATCCTGATCTATGGCACTAAAATCCAGTGAAAAAGGAGAGTTTGCGCAAATTGCTGAAATGGGAAGTTTATATGCAGGCGAATTATCTGTTAAGGGATTAGGCAATGTACTTAAACCAGGTACAATGCAACTATAGTTTGCTCCCTGGTTTGCATTTACATTATTAGAGTTTTGCCTGCTAAAAGTTTGAAAAGCTACTGTATATCCATTATTGTTATCCGGCAATTCAATTACAAATGAGTATGTTTTATAAGTATAATCTAATACCGGGGGTGGTTGAATGCAAGGAGAAATAAGAATTGGCACGGGAAGAGCTCCGGCAAAATCCTCTACTGCTGCCCAATTGTTATTAGCAGCAGTGCCAATAACTTTAGATCCATCATCATTGTTGAAAACTCCGACAATATATTGATTTATGAACGCCGCACCAGTTGGCCCTCTTAATAACAAAAGTCTTATTCTGTATTGTTTCGAATTCGGTGCAACGCCGGGGCCAATATATTCATACCGCATCTCACCTCCAATGATATGCGTTGCAAAAGCATCCCAAAAACAAAACAACAGGAAACAGGTGGTAACAAATTTCTTCATAATCAGAACACAATCAACATTGCGATGGGGTTAAAACTACTAAAAAGCCCCGTCTTTTCAAAACAGACGGGGCTTTTATCTATGCACATTGCATTTTTATCTTATCAATACCACGTATCCCTTCTTCTTTATTTTTTGATTCCGGTAGTCTGTTCCTTCTGCATACCATACATAGGTAGCAGGATCTTGTCCTTTGCCTCCATACGTGCCGTCCCAACCTGTTTTATAATCAGTACCGCTGTACAGCAATACGCCCCAGCGGTCATACACCCTGAATACATCCAGCGATTGCATTCCAATCAGTATTGGCCTGAAATAATCATTCACCCCATCACCATTAGGTGAAAAGGCGCTGGGCACATAAATGCCGGCATCGAGCCTGAATAAATGTACGCGGATGCTGTCCCTGTCCGTACAACCGGCATCGTTACTTACCTGTACATAATACGTAATGTCTGACTGCGGTAATGAAACCGGTGTGGCGCTGCCGATATTATTTAACCACTGTGCCGGGCTCCACAGGTAATGTGTTCCTCCGGTGGCATGCAGCAACAAAGGTTGACCCAGTACTACAGAAGTATCAGATGGGCCTGCATCCGCAATAACTCTTGCAACAATTACAAAAATGGAATCCCTTCCCGGTTTGGGGCAACCCAGTGTATCCGTAACTGTCACTACATAGCGGACGCTGGCCGTTGGATTTTGTACCAGCGGATCGGGTATAAGGCGGTTGTTTAAGAATGCGGCGGGCGACCATGAGTAGCTGCTGCCACCTGTGGCGTGCAGTTGCGTGGATTGTCCTATACATATTGTTTGATCCGGCCCTGCATTGGCATTGGGATATGCCACAACCTTTAATATTGTATTACCCTGTGCCACACATTTACCAATGCTGGAAACCAGGTGGTAGGTGGTGGCAGCAACCGGTGTGGCAACGGGGTTTTTTATGCGGGGGTTGCTGAGCGTATTGCCCGCAGGCGTTTCCGTCCATTGATAATAAAGCCCATCACTTACGGCATTCAGTACCACGCCATCTGTTTTACAAATAGTGGAGTCGTTGGGCATGGCAAGGTTTACATGGTCCACCACACTAATCTTAACAGAATCTGTACCCACGCAACCATACGGGTCGGTAAGTTGTGCTTTATATACGGTGGTAACATCCGGGCTTACCAGGGGGTTACTTACGTTCACATCGCTGATCATATAATTTGGGCTCCAGAGGAATGTGCCTTCCCCAATGGCAGTAAGCTGGAGCGTGTCGATATTGCAAATGAGGGTATCGTGCGGCATGATCAAAGACGGCTTATCCGTAACCAGGATGGTTTTCAGCAGAGTGTCTATACAGCCCACACTGGTGGACACGATTAATGTTACATCGTAGTTGTTGGATGTGCCATACGTATGTGAGGCATTTTTCGTGTTGGCTGTATTGTTAGGGGAGAACAGGTCTCCAAAATTCCATTGCCAGCCATTGACAGTGCCATAAGTGGCTGTAGTAATATCTTTAAATTGAATGGGTGTGTTCTTACATTGCCCGGTAACGGTAAAATCGGGGAAGAAGCCGGGGAAAACTTTTACCGGTGAGGTGGTGGAATCTGAGCAGGGCATGTTCCTGTTTACGACCAGCTTAACGGTATAATTTCCGGCGGCAGCATAGGTATGCGACGGTGATGGTAACGTGGAAGTGGTACCATCTCCAAAATCCCAATCAAAAGTCTGTATATTATTGCTGGTGGCATTGTTTGCAAAGTTCACAGTAAAGTCTGAGCAGTTAATGTAGCTGGGATTAAGCTTTGCCTGTGTGAGGTTACAGTCTGCAACTTTGATATGCAGGGATTTTCTCACTTCTGAAATTTTTACAGTTGTTCCCCGGCGATACTCACTGCACGTTACCGTAACCACATATTCGCCTGATGCTGGTGCAATGCCGGAGACTATACCAGTTAACCGATCTATGTTTACGCCACTTCCGAGTGGTTGCGAACCAGAAAAACCTGCAGAATAAGGCACAGGGCTGAAAGGTGGGGAGGAAGATGTTGGCGGAGCGGAATTAGCCCCATTATCCCCGCCCTGGTATGCTGATGTAAATGTATACGATAATGAATCGTTGTTGCCATCTACAGCGCTAAAATCGAATGTGAAATAGTTATGGGCACAAATTATTGCGGTGTCGTTTTGTGAAAATTTAGCGCTGGAATTTGTTTCTGCTCCCGGTGCCACACCAGTTCCGGGTATTGTTACTGTCCATGTTTCACCAATATTTTGAGAAGGCGCCTGAATGTTGGCCAGCCCTGTAATTCTGCAACAGCGCTGGTAAGCAATAGTAAAACCTGTTGTGGTAACAGGAAAATCCTGCACTGTTTGGTAGGTTATGATTTTATAACATATACTCGGTATAGGGCTGATGCAGGGGTGGCATTCCGGTGTGATACAATTCTGAATATTGGGCTGGTCTGTATAAGAAACAGGAATATCATATAGAAACTGGTTGCTGGCGGCATTAAAAACAGAAAAATTAATATCAGGATTAAACTGTCCGGATGATAATTCACATACCGTGTAAACTTTTAAAACAATACGGTATTTTAAAGTTCCTGCCGTGCTTCCCGGGCCCAGGTATTCGTAATACATCCACCCGCCTTTGGTATGATTGGCAAAGCTGATTTTAACCACAACAGACAGTAAAAGAATTAGCAGGAGATGTTTCTTCATAAACCAGTAAATACATTAGCAAAAACAGACATGAAATTAAGCTAAAACGCTGTTTTTAACTATAAATTATTGCACAGATAAAAATATATTGGGATGTTCTGCAACCATCTCCGCAATAAGCTTGCCGATTCTTGTGTATGATCACCTGATCAAAACCACATATCCCTTCTTCTTTACTTTATGATTTTTATAATCAATACCTTCGGCAAACCATACATACGTACCACTGTCCTGTGGTTTGCCGCCAAACATTCCATCCCAACCTGTTTTAGTATCGGTATTGTTATACACCAATTGCCCCAAACGGTTGTACACGGCAAAGCTGCTGAGTGATTGCATGCCGATGAGTATGGGCCGGAAATAGTCATTCACCCCATCTCCATTAGGCGTAAATGCATTGGGCAGGTAAATGCCCGCATCTAATGTAAATACATGAACATGGATGGTGTCGGTATCGAAACAACCGGCAGCATTACTTACCCTTACGCTGTACAGTATATCATTTTGGGGTAGTGCTACAGGATTGCTGACAGCCGCATTGCTCAGCCATTGTGCCGGGCTCCAGGCATAATTAGTGCTGCCTGTTGCATTGAGCTGTAATGGCTGTCCCAAAACCACTGCTGTATCGGCTGGCCCTGCATCTGCTTTTATGTTGGCCACGGTAAGCAGTATGGTATCTCTCGCTGCTTTGGGGCAACCCAAAGTATCTGTCACACTTAAAACGTATTTTACGCTGGCGGTTGGGTGCTGCACCACAGGGTTGGCACTGAAACGGTCATTTAAAAAAGCTGCGGGGCTCCAGCTGTATGTGCTGCCACCGCTGGCATGCAGTTGTATGGAATTACCCAGGCAAACGGTTTGATTGCCGCCTGCATTGGCAGCAGGGTAGGGAATTACTGTTACGTATACACTATTTACAGCGCTGCATTTTCCAATGCTTCCGGTGACAGTATATGCTGTTGTGGCCAGTGGTGTGGCAACAGGTTTTTGAATGTGCGTATTATTCAAGCTGCCGTTGGCAGGCTGCCATTGGTAATGCAGCGCATTGCCCGATACATGAAGTGTAATAGCATCTGTTCTGCAAATGACCGTATCATAATCTTTAAACTGCGTAACATGGTTCACCACATTTACTTTAACTGAGTCAGTCACTGTGCAGCCGGGCAAACCGGTAAGGGCAACTTTGTAAGTGGTGGTTACAACGGGGCTTACCAATGGATTATTAATAGTGGTATTACTGATATTATAATTGGGCGTCCACACAAAAGTGCCTGAGCCTCCGGCATTCAATTGAAGCGTGTCGCTGATGCACATTAATGTATCATGTGTGATAGTGAGGCCGGGGTCTTCATTCACCAAAACTGTTTTCAGTACCGTATCCCTGCAGCCTTTGTTATTGGCAACAATTAAATGAATATCGTAAGTATTTGCAGCGCTGTATTGATGAACCGGGTTGGGAATGCTGGCGGTATCATTGCCCGGTATTGCATTGAAATCGCCAAAATTCCACGACCAGTAATTAACCATGCCATAGGTTGTTGTGGTGAGATCGGTAAACTGCACCGGTACATGGGCGCATAATGCCGTAGAAGAAAAGTCTGGTGCAAAAACAGGGTACACTTTAACGATAGCGGTGGTGGAGTCTGAACAGGAAAGCCCTTTGTTTACCACCAGTTTCAAAATATAATCTCCGGGGCCGGAATACGTATGCGTGGGAAATTGCAGTTTGGATGTGTTGTTGCTGCCGCTTGCAGGGTCACCAAAATCCCAATCGTAATACAATATCGTATTGGCAGAAGTTAAATTCTGAAACTGCATGGTGAAATCTTTACAGTTGATATAACCGGGTTCCAGCAATGCTTTTGTAGAAACACAATCGGCTACTTCAATATGCAAAGATTTTCTTACCTCACCGCGTTTTATGGTAGTGCCGCGAATGTATTCCGTAACAGTAACAGTAACAGCGTAAACCCCGGATATTGGCGGCGCCACACCGCTGACAATGCCCGTCCTGGGATCAATATGTACGGAGCGGCCAAGGGGTTCGCTACCTGTAAACGGATCCACATAAGCGACGGAATTATAAGGCGGTGGTAAAGCAAATTCATTGGCGCAACTGCCGCCGGTTACCCCATCTGGTGTACCATCAAAAGATGGTGTAAACTGGTAGCTGAGCGAATCGTTGTTGGGATCAACAGCACCAAAATCGAAAGTGAAATAATTGTCTTTGCAGATGATGGCCGTATCGTTCTGCCTGAACCGGGCACTGGAATTAATGGGGCATAGGGGGCTTACCGCATTGCCTGGAATATTCACTGTCCATGTATCTCCTAAAATAAATGTGGGCGGTTTCAGGTTCACAATGCCTGAAATACGGCAGCAACGCTGGTAAGCAATAGTATACCCATAAGGCGTGATGGGCAATTGTTTTTCATATTCGTATGTCGTGATCTTATAACATATTGGTGCAGGTAACGGGCTGATGCATTCGTGGCATTCTTTATCGGGGCAATTATGAAAATTGATAGAATCCGGTTCACCCACTACATTTCTTTCCAGTAAAAGATTATTGGCGCCGCTGAAAATGCTTAATACTACAGTAGGACAATATTGGGCCGGGTTATCCAGTATGCATTTGGTGTAAATTTTTAGTGTGATGCGGTACACGGCTGTATTGGGTGCATTGCCCGGGCCCAGATAGGTATAGTACATCCAGCCGCCCTTGGTATGTTCTGCAACAGCAGTAATGGCGGATACCCAAAAAGACAACAATATCAACAGCTTCTTCATCATCACCGGTATTGAGTAATGAATTGCAGCAGACTTTAGTCTGCTGTTGTTTGAGATATCATCAACAAATCGGGGTAAAAAATCAGCGGGTTGCCCCCTCCAGGAAGTTCAGCAAGGCAGCATTGGCTTTTGCCGTTTCTTCCCACATACCCATGTGTGCGCTTTGGCGCAATATGGTTATATACGAAAGTTCGGGAAAATGAGATTGCTGCATACTTTGTGTGAAGGGAACAGCCATATCAAAAACACCAATGATAAACAAAACAGGGCAGGGTATAGTTTTCAGCAATGCAGTCCTGTCGGGCCGGTTGATCATCGCCTGGTAATACGCCACTAATGCTTCGGGCGTGAATTGCCGGCCTTTTTCAACTAAAGCGGCAATGCTTTCGGGATCAGATGGCGATTGTCCATCTGCACCTTTATAAAATAATCCGGGGATGGAAGTCTTTAAGAATTCATACGCACCATGCTCCTCTATAAAAGCAATGGATTTTTGGCGGGCGGCTTTTTTTTCTTCACTATCAGCAAAAGCAGAAGAATGGAACAGGCCGATGGCTTTGATGGCCTGCGGATATTTTTCTGCTAATGCCAGCATAATATAACCGCCCATGCTGTGGCCGATGATGGTTACCGGCTGCTGAAAACCTGTTTCATCTAAAAGTGCCTTCATTGCTGTAGCCATTCCTTCAATGCTCATATCGGCAATGAATGCAGATTGCCCACTGCCGGGCAGATCGGGGATGATAAGCTGATATTGGTGCAATGCATCCGGTTGCCGGTTCCAGATTTCACCATCTTCACCAAAACCATGTAACAGCAAAACGGGTTTACCATTACCGGTTATGCGGTAAAAAATTTTTGCAGATTGATATGTGATAAAACCTGTTTGCATCACTACGTTTCTTCAAAAAAAACTTTTGTAGCACTGCGGTAAATCATCAGTAACACCAATGGTATTAATGCTACGTTCAGTTGTTGTTTAAGAAAGAACCAGCCCACCAGCAACATCACCCATGCAATGGAAGTGAGGGCAAAATATCTTTTTACCCAGTTTTTGCTGCTGTTTACAAAGAAGGCAATGATGATATTGGTGGGCCATGCCCAGAGTATATTGAAATTCTTTTTCGTCATACTGTGATCCGTATAAAACCACATCAGTAATAATATAATGCCTAATGCGCCGGTAAGAAAGAAGAGCATACCATCAAAACCAAGAACAAATCTTTTGATAAATGGCCGCTTTATGAAACTGAGTGCAGATATGGTGACCAGTAATAAACAGAACACTACAAACGGCGTAAATACAGTATTGCTTTCTGCGGCCGGGGGCAGCGGGTATAAATTTTGACTGCTTAAAACATACTGGTGTCCGGCAGTGTCCAGGCTTTTCATCAGGTTATCGGGCAAAAACTGCATTTGTTCGGGTGTCATTACTGAGTCGCAGCGCCTGCCCAGTAAAATATCAATACCCAGCTTGCTCCATTGCTTATTGTTTTTATCTAAATATTGATGAATGGCCTGGCGGAATGTAGTGCCTTTGGGCATTACAGGTGTTTGTGTAAAGGAACTGTCCAGGTTCTTTTTAATAATATCGCGTAAGCGTGTAGTGCAGTTATCAAAAAAGAAATCGTATTGATAATAGCGGTTTTCTTCTTTTAAATTATTATTGAGAAAATCCTGCACTGCATGTTTTTCATTTGCTGTAAGATTGAGCACCTGCTCTGTAATGCCACGGTTGGTAGATTGATATTCGTACAGGAAATCTTTAAAATAAGCGGCAGAAACAAAGTACAATAATTTACCCCTCGCAAATTTGATGTAGAAACCATCATCATCAAAATTGAATGTACCGTAATTGTACACTATATCGGTAACGCTGTTGCTGTCCACCACACGGATGGCACTATGGCCGAAGGTGGAATACAGTTCATCTCCGGGTGTGCAGGTGAGCAATGAAATGCGCAGGCGGGAAGAATCCTGTGCCCGCAGCATGTTGCCGCAGCACAACAAAATGATCAACAGAAAAATGCTTAGAAACCGGGAAGATTTTTTTCTCATATCCACAACAAGTGCTTGATACACGAATTTATGTGAATACTGCCAAAACTGCTTTGATTTAAAGAAAATAAAACATCCCCCGGTTGAAGAGGGATGTTAAATAATTTATTCGCTATAATTACCTGCTGTAATTCGGCGCTTCTTTCGTGATCTCAATATCATGTGCATGGCTTTCTTTAATGCCCGCATTAGTGATCTTAACAAAAGTGGCTTTCTGCAGTTCAGTAATATTTTTTGCACCGCAATAGCCCATACCTGCTCTTAAACCACCGGTAAACTGGTGCACCACTTCACGCAGGTAGCCTTTAAAAGCTACACGGCCTTCAATACCCTCCGGAACAAACTTTTTAATATCGTCTTCCACGTCCTGGAAGTAGCGGTCGCTGCTGCCCTGTGCCATTGCGCCCAGCGAACCCATGCCGCGGTATTGCTTGAATTTTCTTCCTTCATAAATGATGGTTTCGCCGGGGCTTTCTTCCGTGCCGGCAAAAATGTTACCCATCATTACACAACTGGCGCCGGCGGCCAATGCCTTCACCATGTCTCCGGTGTATCGGATACCACCATCGCTGATGATGCCCACTTTTCTATTCTTTAAAGCTGCTGCCGCTTCCATCACTGCGGTGATTTGCGGTACGCCGGTACCGGCAACAATCCTGGTGGTGCAGATAGAGCCGGGGCCAATACCCACTTTCACTGCATCTGCGCCAGCATCGGCCAATGCTTTTGCACCTGCTGCTGTACCTACATTGCCTGCAATAACCTGTAAATATTTAAATGTTTTTTTAATCTCTTTTAAAGTGCTGATGACGCCTTTTGTATGGCCATGGGCACTGTCTAAACAAATAATATCCACACCATAACTGTTTAATGCGGCCACCCGTTCAATACTGTCTTTGGTAATGCCTACGCCAGCGCCCACAAGCAAACGGCCTTTATTATCTTTTACAGCATTGGGGTTGGATTTCAATTTTAAAATATCGCTGTACGTAAATAAACCGGTCAGTTTGCCCTGTTTATTTACAATGGGTAATTTTTCTACTTTGGTTTTCTTAAACAGCTCTTCTGCTTTTTTGATATCCGTTCCTTCAGGCGCAATAAACAAATTTTCTTTGGTCATTGCTGTGCTTACTTTGGCTTTGTAATTGGTTTCAAAGCGCAGGTCGCGGTTGGTGAGTATGCCAACGAGTTTATACTGGGCATCCACAATGGGTATTCCACCAATTTTATTTTCTTTCATCAGGCGTAATGCCTCGCCAATAGTGGCATCGGGGGTAAGGGTTACAGGGTCAACAATCAACCCGCTTTCGCTGCGTTTTACTTTACGCACCTGGTCGGCCTGTTTTTCAATACTCATGTTTTTATGCAGAATACCCAGCCCGCCTTCGCGGGCCAGTGCAATGGCCAGTGAGGCTTCTGTAACAGTATCCATTGCCGCACTCAGCAGCGGAACGTTTAAAGTAATGTTTTTGGTGAGCTGGGTTTTGATTTCCACTTCACGGGGTAAAATCTGTGAATAGGCGGGCATAAGTAATACGTCGTCAAACGTTAAGCCTTCGCCGAAAAACCGGGATGATTTGCTGGAGGAGTAATTTATTGTTGCCATGTGCAAAGATAGGGTGGCGGTTTGAAAATACAAAACAGCCATTATATCCGTACTTATTAACTAAGGGTATACATTTTTCCAGGCATGGTGGTTATTATCCCATTCATTTCCAGCATGAGTAAGGCCTGGGCCATGGCGCTGCTGCTGAGGCCAGATTTAAAATAGAGTTCATCCACCTGCATTACAGGTTGTTGTTGCAACAATGCTGTGATTATTTTTTCATCGGCGGTTAATTCAACAAACAGTTGCTTTTGTTTGGGCGTTGATGCAGCCGAAGTATCCCAGTTCATCAATTCGGCAATATCTGCGGCACAGGTAATCAATGATGCTTTGTTTTGTTTGATGAAAAGATTGCAGCCTTCACTTTTAGAGTCAGTGGTTTTGCCGGGAAAAGCAAACACATCTTTATTGTAGCCATTGGCCAGTTCTGCGGTAATGAGTGATCCACCTTTCGCAGCTGTTTCCACCACCACCAGTGCATCGCACATGCCTGCTACAATGCGGTTGCGCCGGGGAAAGTTTTGTTTGCCCGGTTCTGTATTGCTGATATAATCAGTGAGCAAGCCGCCCTGGTCTGTCATTTGTTTAGCCAGCGTTTTATTTTGCGGCGGATACATCCTGTCTAAACCATGTGCCAATACGCCTACAGTAGATAAATTATTTTTTAATGCCGCTTTATGTGCAATAGTATCTATGCCAAATGCCAGCCCGCTTACAACAAGTACACCATAAGCGGCAAGATCCGTCACCAGTTTTTCTGCAACATGCTTTCCATATTCTGAATGATTTCGTGTGCCCACTACAGAAATAACCCGTGCGGAGTTCAGGTTAGCATTGCCTTTATAATACAATAATGTGGGGCAGTCGTAACAATTGAGTAAACGCCTGGGATAATCCGGGTGGGTAAGAAATAATGGTGTGATGTTATATTGTTCTATAAAAGCCATTTCAGCTTCGCTGCTGCTGAAATCTGCAAATTCTTTGATGCTTTTGGCCCTTACTGCACCAATGCCTTCAATAGTTTCCAACTCTTTTTTACGGGCTTTAAAAATATCCTTTGCTGAACCATAATGGTTTACTAACGCTTTGGCCTGAACGTCTCCAATATTGGGTACAAGGGTTAAGGCAATCTGGTATAACAAATCTGAACTCATGGCTAAAAAGCAATAATAAAACAAAGTTTTGTATTTATTGCTTTTTAGTTGCTGATAACGGTAAGCTCTGTACGCCTGTTTTGCGCTCTTCCTGTTTCTGTGGTGTTGTCTGCAACAGGTTTATCGGCGCCAAAGCCTTTATAGGTAATCCTTCCTGTAAGGTTGCTTTTGCTTTGCAGGTAATCCACCACGGCTTTGGCCCGGTTGATGGAAAGGGTGAGGTTATCTTTCGCTTGTCCCACATTGTCAGTATACCCCCTGATCTCAATTTTTAATTTCGGGTTATCGTTCATCAGCATCACCACTTTATCCAGCTCCGCAACAGATTCAGGTTTTAAGTCTGCTTTTTTAGTGTCAAAGAAGATGTTGTTCAGCACAATGGCGGCACCTGCTTCTAAGGGTTGAAGAGGAATGTCTTTATAAAAAACAGAATCTGCAGGGTTTTGTGACAGGGAAAAATGTTCGGAGAAAAACAAGTAATCTTTTCGGTTTACAGTAAAAGCATAATCCCTGCCCACTGGCAAGGTTACCAGGTAATTGCCGTCTTCATCCGTTTTTAAACGGCTAACAGTTTGCCTGGTTTTAAGGTTTATCAACTCAACCGTACAGGGTAAACCTTCTTGTGTTTTTTTATCAAACACTTTGCCTTTTACCCACAACGTTTTTAACGGGCGGATATCTTCCCGCAAAATAAAACTATAAAGATCCAGCCCGCCTTTGCCCTCGCCGCGGTCGCTGGCATAATAGGCCGTTTTGCCGTCTGCAGCAACAATCAATGAGCCTTCGTCATCGATGGTGTTGATGGGATAGCCAAGGTTTTCCGCTTCCAGCCAGGAAGTATCGGTAACTTTTTTAGTAAAATATAAATCCGTTGAGCCATAACCCGGCCGGCCGTTGCTGTTGAAGTATAAAGTTTCGTTATCGGCATGCATAAAGGGAGAGCCTTCATCCCCGCTGGTGTTTACCGCTGCGCCGAGATTTTCAGGCCTGCTCCATTTGCCGGTTGGGGAACGGTGTGTTACCCAAATATCCCTGCCGCCGAAACCGCCGCCCATTGCACTGGCAAAATACAAATCTCTTTTATCGGGAGATAAAGATGGTGACGATTCCCAAAAATCTGTATTGACGATAGGCCCAAGGTTTTCTGCTTCGCTCCATCCATTTTTTGTTTTGAATGAAATATATAAATCGCAACTGCCCTGCCCATCAGGATAATTGCATCCTGCAAAAATGATCCACGTACCATCCTGTGAAATGCATTGTGCGCCTTCATTAAAAACAGTATTCACTTTGCCGGGCAGGGGGTAAGCTTTACTCCAGGTACCATTGATTAAATCACTTTCATAAAAGTCCTCATCGCTGTTAATGCGCCGGGTGAAAACCATTTTTGAGCCATCGATTGTTAAAGACGGATAGTATTCCAGCGCGGAAGAGTTAATGCTGTCGCCAAGATTAACGGGTGCAAACTGGTAATTCTTTACCGGGTGTGTTTTTTCGTAATTCACTGCAAATTCGTATGTGGATTTGCGGTAGTTGCCTGCTTTAATGCTTTGGCTGTTCAGTTTGTCATTGGCAAGAAAGTGATTCACTGCATCCAGCGCCTGTTGAAATTTGCCACAACCGGCCAATGAAATAGAGTAAGGCAGTAAGTAATTTAATGAATATACTGAATCGAGTATAAAAGCCTTTTCAAAATCAATTACGGAAGAATCATATTTTTTAAGATTAGCATAAATGCCTGCACGGGAAAGATAGCCATCTACCAATTTGGGATCTATTGCCAATGCTTCATCAATATGCTGTATGGCACTTCTGTACTTACCGGCAACGGCTTCTTCATAAGCTTTTCCGTACACTGCACCGGCTTTCTTATTCACTTTATCAGGGTCGTACCATTGCGCTTTACAAACAGACGAGAAACTGCTTAGTGTTATGGAAAATAGAATAGTAAATAAATGATAACGGGGATTACGCATTACTTTCATTTCAGTTGATGAAGGTAAAACGAAAAGGGTTTCATTTTAGTACAGCCTTGTAATTATAACATTTTGTGAAAATGAATGCGCAAATGTCAGGGCACATGAATGTATTTGTGCACCTGTAAGCTCAATTCCCATTGCGGGTGGGCTTTGATATAGTCAACAATTAACGGCGTCATGGCAGCAGCTTTTTCCCATTCCGGCTGCAGGTATAATTTGCAATGAGCCGCAACCTGTGCGGCGTATTGTTCCGCCCAGTCAAAATCTGATTTATTAAAGATGATCACCTTTAATTCACTGGCAAAAGGTAAAATGCCGGGCAATGGTGCTTTAAATTTTTTGGGAGAAAGGCAAATCCAGTTCCAATGCCCGCTTAAGGGGTGGGAGCCTGATGTTTCTATGTTCGTTTCCAGTCCGGCAGCTTGTAATGCAGCAGTCAATTCATTTAATGGATGCATTAAAGGTTCGCCACCGGTAATGACTACCAATTGGGCGGGTGTTTGTTTAACGAATGCCACCAATTGTGCTATAGTATAGCGTGGGTGGTGGGTTGCATCCCAGCTTTCTTTTACATCGCACCATACACAGCCCACATCGCAACCGCCAAGCCTTATAAAATAGGCTGCCCTGCCCTGGTGAAAGCCTTCGCCCTGCAGGGTATAAAAATGTTCCATTACCGGCAAAGTATCATTGCCAATGACGGTTGAACTGTTGTTGATTATTGCAGCGCTGGTGCTCATTTATCTGTTCTTCTGTTGTGCAGCATTATAAGTGTTCATCATTAAAGCGCCGATGGTCATTAACCCCACGCCACCAGGCACAGGGGTGATGTAACTGCACTTAGGGGCAACGTGTTCAAAATCCACATCTCCCTTAATAGCGAACCCGCTTTTTTTGGAAGCATCGGGAACACGGGTGATGCCCACATCAATCACCACGGCATTTTCTTTTACCATATCTGCAGTTAAGAAGCCGGGTTTACCCAATGCAGCCACGATAATATCTGCCTGCAGGCAAAGTTCTTTCAGGTTGCCGGTTCGGCTATGGCACAGCGTTACTGTACAATTTCCGGGGTTGGTATTCTGGCTCAGCAATATGCTCATTGGCCTGCCAACAATATTGCTTCTGCCAATCACCACGGCGTGTTTACCAGTAGTTGCAATTTTATAATGTTCCAGCATCAGCATGATACCATAAGGCGTGGCGGGGATAAATGCGGGTAAACCCTGTACCAAACGGCCCACGCTTACGGGGTGAAAACCATCCACATCTTTATCCGGGTGAATCAGGCTGATGATCTTCTGCTCATCAATATGTTCAGGTAAAGGTAACTGCACCAGTATACCGTCCACATCAGCATCGCTGTTTAACTGTTCAATAGCAGCAATCAATTCCTGTTCTGCAATACTTTCTTCAAAACGCATCAATGTACTTTTAAACCCAATTTCATTGCAGGTTTTTACTTTGCTGGCTACATAAGTTTCGCTGGCGCCATTATTACCAATAAGAATGGCTGCAAGGTGTGGCGGCTTTTTGCCTTCGGCTTTTAAGAAATCAGTTTTTATTTTCAATTGGTCTTTTACAGACTGGGAAACAATTTTTCCATCAAGAATTTGCATGCTGCAAAAGTAAATAAGAAATCGCTATCCGGCATATCTAAAATGCCTTCCCGGAAATTATTTGATTTCACTTTACAAAAAGCAACCAATTGTGTAAAGGCTTAGTCTTATAAGCACCATTTAAAACTGCTTGTGATGAAAACGACCCCCTGTTTCATTTTATTCTGCTGTGTATTCTTTTTAGTCAAATCGGTGCATTCGCAATCGTTGCGAAATGCTGTTAGCGCACCTTACCCGGGTTTAACGGCTTATTCTGTAAACCAGGTTGATGCACTTTCGTTTACTGCTAACCAGGCTGCCCTGGCTTTTGTGCCTCACGCCAGCCTGGGTGTTTATGGTGAACAGCGCTATTTACTGAATGGGTTAAATACATACACTGCAACTGCGGCTATGCTTACCCGGCTGGGAAATATTGGTATTAACATCAATTATTCCGGTCTCAAAAACTTTAATGAAATGCAGGCAGGAATTGCTTATGCACGCAAGTTGGGCAGTAATGTTGCGCTTGGTGTGCAATTCAATTATTACACTTACCGGATTCCCGGGTATTACAGCGCCTTCACTGTAAATGCAGAAGGTGGTATTTTGGTAAAATTAGCTGATCAGTTGTACGGAGGGGTTCATATTTATAATCCTGTGCCATCTGCTTTAAAAAATACCGAAGATGAAAAATTGGCAAAAAGATTTTCTGCAGGCTTTGGTTATGATGCTTCAGACAACTTTTACGCTGTTATTGAACTTTTGAAAGAGGAAAATAAGACGGTAACGGTTGTAGCGGGGTTTCAGTATCATTTTTCAAAACGCTTTTTTATGAGGGCGGGGTTAACAACAGCCACTTCTTCACCATTTTTTGGGGCAGGGTTGTACTGGAAACGTTTGCGAATAGACGTTGCAGCGGGCTATCATCCTCAGTTAGGGGTTTCTCCGGCTACAATGATGCTGGCCGATTTCGGAAAAATTCATGAATAATTGTATGCTGACACGTATAGTTTTTTATTGTAAAATGCCTGCTGCTTTACTGTTACTTTATTTGATAGTAATAATACCAACATCTGTTTCAGCCCAAAGCCAGGAGCTTAATGAGCAGCAACTGGAGCAGGTTACCGCAGCAAATAATGACACAGAAACAGATGATGATGCCTACCTGCAGCAATTGAATTATTACAGGCAGCATCCTCTTCACTTAAACCAGGCGGAAAAAGATGAACTGGAATCGCTGGGCATATTGAATACACTACAGGTTCAGTCGTTTTTACACTACCGGAAATTGCTGGGTAAGCTGGTGGATATTCATGAACTGCAGGCTGTTCCCGGCTGGAGCCTGGATGTAATTAAAAGCTTACTTCCTTATGTTACGGTTACGGATAATGCTGAATTGTATACAACTATAAAAAAACGTTTATCCGGTGCTGATCGTACCCTGCTCATCAGGGCGGCAGAAGTGTTTCCATTGGCTAAAGGTTACCAGCAAAATACAGCGGCTTCGCATTATGAAGGCGGGCCCTTGAAATTGATGTTCAGGTATTCCGGCCAGTATAAAAAAAGCTTGTATTACGGAATAGTGGGCGATAAGGATGCCGGGGAACCATTCTTCCGCAATAAACAGAAGTTTGGATTCGATTTTTATTCAGCCCATTTGTTTATCCGGGATGTGGGCTGTGTAAAAGCACTGGCATTGGGCGATTATACAGTAAACCTGGGGCAGGGGTTGATACAATGGCAGAACCTTGCATTTGGCAAAAGTGCTGCTGTTTTGAATATTAAAAGAGAAGCCCCTGTTTTAAATCCTTATCGTTCGCCGGGAGAAATTAATTTTTACAGGGGTGCGGCAGTTACAATAGGAAAGGGGCATTATGAAACGACGGTATTTCTTTCTTCAAAAAATACGGACGGAAACCTGGTACAGGATTCAGTTGCTGGACAGATAGATTATTTTACTTCGCTTCAAACTTCGGGTTATCACAGAACTAATACAGAAATTGCGGATAAAGGATCACTTCATTTACTATCGGCAGGCGGGAATTTGCGGTTTAAAAAAGATGGTTTTCATGCGGGATTAAATTTTGTACAGCATTATTTCAGTAAGCCCATCAATAAACCGGACGAACCATACAATCTTTATGCGTTAAAAGGGAGTTCGCTTAAAAATTACAGTGCCGACTACAGCTTATCCTTTCGTAACATGCATTGGTTTGGCGAGTATGCTGTTAATCCGGGAGGGCATTATGCTGCGGCACAGGGAATGCTGATCAGCATTAATCCTAAAGTGGATATGAGCGTATTATACCGGTCTGTTTCAAAAGCCTATCAATCTTTATACAGCAATGCGTTTACAGAAAACAGCCTGCCGTCTAATGAAAAGGGGCTGTACGCCGGAATCTCCATCCATCCGGGTAATACCTGGCACCTGGATGCTTATACAGATTGGTTTTCTTTTCCCTGGTTAAAATATGAAGTGGATGCTCCATTGCATGGTGTGGAATACCTGTTACAGTCAGGGTTTACCCCAAACCGTAAAGTTTCTGTAACGAGCCGCTATTATACTGAATTGAAAGCAGGTAACTATAATACGGATTTGTCGCCCCTGAATCCTGTTGAACAGGTATTGAAACAAACCTGGAGAAATGATGTGACCTGCAATATCAATGCAGCATTAGCCTTGAACTTCCGTACAGAATTACTTTGGTTAAAAAATGCCAACCGCTTTATAGAGCATGGTTACCTTAGTTACCTGGGATGTAAGTTTAAACCGGCGCGGAGTCATTTAATGTTTACCTGCCGTTGGGCTTATTTTGAAACCGATTCTTATAACAGCCGGATATATGCTTATGAAAACGACGTATTGTATAGTTTTTCAATTCCTTCATTTTACGGCGAAGGGTCAAGATATTATATAAATGTAAACTATGATTTTACCAGGCGGTTAAGTTTGTGGGCAAGATATTCACAAACCGTATATTCAAATAAAACCCTTATTGGCAGCGGCCTTGAAACGATCCAGGGCAATAAAAAAGCCGAAATCAGGCTGGAGTGCTTGTACAAATTTTAACTTTTTTTTGGCCTCTGAAGCAGCTATTTCAGAACAGGTTTTGTCCGCATAAATAGCGAAGTCTTAAATATTTAACATTTTTTTGACTTTACAGAAATATTCCTATTTTTACACATCATTAAACTTAATTAAACGCACATGAGAAGATTTTTAACACTGTTTACAGTGCTTATGCTCTGTGGAGTATTTGCATTTGCACAAACCCGGGTGGTGTCCGGAAAGGTTACCGATAAAGATGGTAACCCGGTAGCTTTTGCGTCAGTTAAAGTAAAGGGGACAAACACAGGTTTGTCTGCTGATGCAGCTGGTGCCTATACCATTAAAGTTAAGACAGGGGATGTGCTGGTAATTTCAGGTTCAGGCTTTAAAGCTGCTGAAGTTACAGTGGGTACATCATCAGTTTTAAACACCATCCTGGACACTAACTCAGAATTGAAAGAGGTAGTAATCTCCAGCGCCTATGGTGTTAAAAGAAGTTTGAAAACTGCCAGTGCCAATAACCAGGTGGTTACCGGCGAGCAGTTGAATACCATTCGCAACACCAACATCAACGAAGCTTTGGCCGGTAAAGTATCCGGTATCCAGTTACGTGGCCAGTCTGGTGCTAAATTAACCAGCACTGGTGGTATCCGTTTACACGGTGCCACTTCTCTGGGCGGTAACTCTGGTTTATTATATGTACTGGATGGTACAAGGGTTTCTGCAGATGATATCAACCCGGATGATGTTGAAGATGTTTCCCTGTTGTTAGGTCCTGCTGCCGCTGCGTTGTTTGGCCCTGATGGACAAAACGGTGCTATGGTGGTAACATCTAAAAAAGCAAAAAAAGGAGCTACCAGCTCAGTAGGTATTGACTTAAACCTTGGAACAAGGTTTGATAATGTTTATATTCTTCCCAACTACCAGAACTCATACGCCGGTGGTGATTTTTCTGA
>JAFDZS010000001.1:0-501078 GCA_018266775.1 Bacteroidota bacterium
ATGCAGGAACGACCGGGGTCGACCATCGATCTTTGTGCGTTAGCTAACTGACTCGTGGATGTTCGATCCCTCCACCTACAGCTTACTAAAAGCCTTCGTTTGAAACGAAGGCTTTTTTATTTTGATTCTTAAAGAATCGAACTACTCTTGATGGCTGAAACATAATGTAAATCCTTTTGAGGTTTCAAATTGAAACCTCAATTCCACCAACCCTTGCATTCTTATCAATCTTATAGTTTCTGTATTATATACATCTAATGATATGTCTGGTTGCAAATTGATTACGCCGTTTGCTGTAATTTCTTCTCCGGCATTTATCTTTGCGCCCAATGGCGCAAAAAAAATTACAACGCTTCGCAGCAATTAAAACATTTCCCAATGTACTGGAGTACCCAAAAGATATAGCGGGTACCTGGCATTCCTTTTTTAAGAATAATAATCCCGTTGTGCTGGAACTGGCTTGTGGTAAGGGAGAATATACTGTTGGCCTCGCAAAATTGTTTCCCAACATCAATACCATTGGCGTTGATATCAAAGGCAACCGCATGTTCATCGGCGCCAAAAAATGCCTGGCTGAAAACATCACTAACGCAGCTTTCCTGCGTACACAAATTGAAAAGATCGCTGATTATTTTGCCCCGGGTGAAGTAACTGATATCTGGATCACTTTTCCCGATCCGCAATTAAGAATTTCCAAAGCAAAAAAAAGATTGACCCATCCACGCTTTTTGCGTTTGTACAAACAGTTTCTTACAACAGATGGCCATATACATTTGAAAACTGATTCCCCTGATCTGTATCAATTTACCAAACAGGTGATTGAACTTTACGGCCTGCGGCTTGTTGAGGATTATGATAACTTATACCAGCAAAACACAACTAAAGAAGAATTAAAAATCAAAACACATTACGAAAGCCTGGATATTGCACAAAGTAATACGATTCACTACCTGAAGTTTTCATTACCAGCTGAAATAAAAAATTTTGATGACCAGTTAAATGAATTGATTAAAAATGAACCAGCTGATTGAAGGGGAAGATTACTATTTTAATGAACAGGGGTTTGTTGTATTCACCGCCCAATACCATCTTGCCAAAGGTTTTTGTTGCGGTAATGGTTGCAGGCATTGCCCGTATAACTATGAAAAAGTTCCGGAACCTAAACGCAGTAATCTCATTGCTGCAATTACGTTGAGAGATACCAGCTCCAATCCCGAATAATCAATACAGCAATTATTGTTTATCTTGTCAGTATGAAAAAGAAGGTTGCCGGGAAAAAAGTTATTGCTGCCAAAGCAGAAGTTAAACCAACGGTTAAAGAATACAGTTTTTTCCAGGATGTGTATGATGTAGTAAGGCAAATACCCAAAGGCAGGGTAACATCTTATGGCGCTGTTGCCAATTACCTGGGTACAAAATTATCTGCACGTATGGTGGGCTGGGCTATGAATGCGGCACACGTTGCCAAACCAAAAGTACCGGCACAACGAGTGGTGAACAGAAACGGAATGTTGTCTGGTAAACATCACTTTGGTACACCTACTGCAATGGAAGAGCTGCTGAAAAAAGATGGTGTTACGGTGAAAAATGATACTGTAGTGGATTTTAAAACCCGCTTCTGGGATCCTGCTGTTGAACTGGGGTTATAACTATGTTGAATACCCTGAAATTTATATCTCTTCAATATCTGCAGGGTTCAGTCCCAATAAATACACCATTTTGGTTTTTACCGGAGCCAGCAGAAAAAAATAAAGCATGAGTACTACTGCCAAAACCAGGAAAATAATGTTTACGGTATAATAATAACTCACTCCGCATAATAAAGTCGCGGCGTCCAGCAATATCCATTGTACAAAAGATCCCATTTTATACTGCCCGGTTTTTTTTTGCAGCGGCCATCCGGGATTTCTTGCAATCTGCATCAATTTTCTTTTAAAGAAAAATGCGCTGAACCAAAGTGCTATAGCAACGAAAATAAAAACTGCAATGTGATAATTGATGTACAGGGTATCGCTTAATGTAGCTATACGTGACCGGGTAAACCCAAAATAAAACAGTGCTGCTGTGATCATGATCTGCAGCGCCAATAATACATTGTGCGTGATTTTTAATACAGCATAAGGCCCTGTTGTTTTCATTTTACCTGGTTAATTATAATATGGGCTGATCAAAATATATACCAGTACACCGGTTACGGCAACATAAAACCAAACCGGCCAGGTAATACGTGTTAATTTTTTGTGTTGTGCATACTCGCCAATTAAAGCCCTGTAAGCAGTAAAAAGTATAAAAGGCAGTATGATTGCAGCAAGCGGTATATGTGTGGCCAGAATAAAATAATATACATAGCGCAAACTTCCGGTGGCTGCCTTCTCATCTTCTGAAACAATATGATCATGGTTGATATCGCCATACAACGTTTCGCCGGCCAGTAAATGATGCGCTATATAAGATACCAGGAACAGTATGGATAATGCCATAGCTGTAAGCATAATCCTTTTATGTACCGCGTAATTTTTTCTTTTCGCCGTCATTAAGCCGGCAACCAATAAAATGGCTACTGCAGAATTAATAACTGCATTAGCCAATGCAAACAGGTGCACATCAAAACCCAAATCCAGTTTTAACTGGTAACGGCTTAACAATACCACAGCGGCAAATACTACAAATGACACCGTGTAAATGAGCAGCCTTGCTTTTTTATCGTTCTTTTGAAAACTTGGTTTCAGCATTCAGGAGTTTTTATTTTTGTTTCTGTTTAAAATAAGTGTAATGATGGTTACCATACCAATACCGATAAAGATCAATGGCAATATGGGTATAAAATCCCTGAGTACAGATGGGGCTTTTTTGTCTTTTTCCAGCATCAGCAACGGAATATCTTCAACCAGTTGTTGTTGTTTGGTGGAATCGAAGCCATTATAAAATCCGCGTACAATATGATTGGTGTCCAGTAAAAAGAAATTCTCGGTATGAATAAATGCAGTATCTACTCCTGGGTCGGCAACGTTTGCTTTCAGTTCCTGCAATGCAAAATCATAAATGTCTTTTTTATCACCGGTAACCATCCACCAGGTATCGTGGTTCACATTATACCGGTCTGCAAATTTTCTTAATTGTGGTACTGAATCATGTTCAGGGTCTATACTGATGGAGATAAACTGCACAAGGCTGTCATTTTTTACAAATGCATCCTGCAGGCGTTTCATACTGCGTGCCAGGCCCGGACAAATGGACGGACAACGGGTAAAGAAAAAATCTATTACCAGCATTTTACCATGCAAATCATCAAGCGATACCTGCTTACCCAATTGATTGGTAAAATGAATATTTCTTACCCTGTGCCAAACCGTGTCAGTAACGATCTTTCCGTTTTGTTCCCTCGTTACCACACTATCGGGCAAATAATACCGGCGTGGCATGTGTACGGCATCTTTACTGTAATGTTTTACCAGTAAATAACTTACTAATGGCAGCATTATGGCCAGCAGTAATGCCAAAATTGATTTCCTGTTCATACACGGTTCAATGAGTGTGCAAAGTTACATCAAGCAGCGTCAAATTCTGGGTTATGTTTCCAGTATTTACTGTTAACAAAAAAGCCACCGCATGGTTGCGGTGGCTGTAGTAATATCATAAAATAAAAATTAATCTTTTGCTCCTTTTTCAGTTGCTGCAGGTTTTTCAACCTTTTCCACTTTGTATTCTTTTGTACCTGCATTGGTATTCCTCAAATTTTTCCAGCTGTTACCATCCCATAAAAATGCAATGATGAACCAGATAAACAAACTCAGCGGAACCACAATGGTCATGATCATATTCCTGATCTCATCGCCCAAATGCATGAAGATAGAAACGATATAGTACGCTTTGGCCAGTGTTAAAATGCAAACCATGCCTTTAAACATTAAAACCAAAGTTTCATTGGGGTCTTTCCCTTTGTGAATATTATAAATGGCCAGGCCAATACCCAGTTCAATGATGGTAATGATGGATAGCAGCCAAAAGGTTTTCCAAATTTTTTTGGTGCCCTCTGCATGTTCCGGGTGAAATGTGATTTCTGCTGATGCTGTATGTGCTGACATAAAATACTTTCTGATTAATTAAAATATCTTTTTTGATAAATGTTAGATAAGATAGAAACACAGGAATACAAATACCCAAACCAAATCCACAAAGTGCCAGTACAATCCCGCTTTTTCAATCATTTCGTAATGGCCCCGCTGTTCAAAATGGCCCATCCTGGTTTTGATCAGCATAATGATATTAATAATCACGCCACTGAATACGTGGAAGCCGTGAAAGCCGGTGATTTCGAAAAAGTAACTTCCGAATGAAATGGGGCCTGGTGTTGCATATTCCTGTCCGTTTATGGTAATTTCAGGACCAAAAGGGTTATGTGATACTGTTGTATTCCAGTATTCAACATGTCCGTTCACCCAAACCGCATGTTCACCGGTTAATAAGTGCGTCCATTCCCATGCCTGGCAGCTTAAGAACGCCAACCCGCCAATAATGGTAAGGATCATATATTTTTCAACCCCCTTTTTATTCATGTTGTGCCCTTCATGTACTGCAAGCACCATGGTTACAGAACTGAAGATGAGGATGAATGTCATCAAGCTCACAAATGCCAATGGCAGGTTGGAATGCCCCGCAAATGGGAAGGAGTTGAACACATGGTTAGGATCCACCCAATGGTTCTGGCTGAAACGTAATGTACCGTAGCTGATCAAGAATGCACCAAATGTAAAGGCGTCACTCATCAAAAAGTACCACATCATCACTTTACCATAACTGATATTGAACGGGCTTCTTCCACCGTTCCACCATTTGGTATTTGTTGGCATTGCTGTTGTTGACATCTATTTTACTTTTATTGTTCTACTGTTATTCTAAAAATGGTACTCTTTTAATTGATCATTACCAAAAAGAGTAAAAGGTAAATCCACAATACATCTACAAAGTGCCAGTACGTGCTGGTAACCTCCACCGGTACACTGTTATATATTTTAGTTTTCAAATTGAAGGCTTTGGCATACAACACTATCAATGCAATAATGCCCCCAATTACGTGTGCGCCATGCAACAATACTATTACATAGAGGAATGAAATTGAAACACTGGATTGCAATTTCTCCCCTATAGCATACAGTTGCATAAAAGCCACTACCTGTAATAATATAAAAAGAACGCCCAGGATTATTGTTGCCGTCATCAACCCCCGGTACCGCATCATTTCTCTTGCTTTATAGGCTCTGCCCGCAAGGAACAATGTTAAACTGCTCAATACTATTGCTGCAGTGCTGTACCAAAAAGTAAGCGGTAACACAAAAGGCTTCCAGTCTGCCTGGTTACGCTTTACGATGAATGCGCTGGTTAAACCGGCAAACATCATTAATATTCCTGCAATACCCACCCATAAAGTAAATTTATGAGGATGTATTTTTTTTCTTTGTTCCATTACCACTGTATTCATCATACCACTTATCCGCTTATTGCGGGTGTTTAAATTACTTATGTTCGGTTGGCAAATAATGCCAGCAATACGATCATTAAATAAAAATAAGAACTGAACATTACCCTGCGGGCACTTTTTGCATCCATCTTTATCAGCAACAACACACTCATTAACACCATCCACAGGTTACAGCACAGCAAAATCCACATACTGGTTAAGCCCGCCATACCAGAGTAAAATGGTAAAAAGCCAACGGGCAGCATGAGTGTACTGTAAACAATACTCTGTACTGCTGTAAACCTGGTTGGCCCTTTATCCGCAGGCAACAGTTTGAAACCTGCGGTGGTATAATCTTTATGCGCCAGCCAGGCAATGGCCCAAAAATGAGGGAACTGCCATAAAAACTGTATTGCAAAAAGTATCCAGCCACCCGGACTAAATTCATCTGTTGCTGCCACCCAACCTATCAGGCAAGGCAAAGCGCCGGGAATAGCACCCACCAGCACCGAAATGGAATTCACCTTCTTCAGTGGTGTGTATATAAAGCCATATAAAAACAGGCTGAATAAACTCACCATCGCACTTTGAAAGTTAAAGAACACCCACATCAGTATCACGCCACCGGCACCGGCAATAATGGCAAATGCAATGGCTTCATTTTCGCTCATGCGGCCACTGGCTACCGGGCGTTTTGCCGTACGTTTCATTAAAGCATCGGAATTTTTTTCCAATACCTGGTTGATCGCATTGGCTGCACCGGTTATCAGCATGCCTGCTGCAAAAAGTAAAAGAACTGCAAGTATTTTATTGGAATACACCTGCGGTTTATATCCAATTAAAAAACTTACCACAGTACTGAATACCACCATAAAACTTAAAGTGAATTTGATCAGTTGAAAATAATCTTTCACTTTACTCACCAACTTTACCGAAGCAGAGTTGGGTATGGAAACATTCTGTGGCATTTTATTGTGAGCAGGTATTTTTCAATACCTGCGCTTTATTCAAATTAATATTTCAAAAATCTTCGTTTTACTGTAACAGCATTTTGCGGTTACAATATGTATACATCTTAATGATGATCGCCTGATTCATTTTCACCCAATGGCGTGTTTTGTGGTGTAAATTCACGGCCATCTTTCGCATAGTCGTAAGCACCACGGTACACTTCAGGAATTTCGCCTGGCCAGTTTCCGTGTCCGGGATTGATTGGCGTTGTCCATTCCAGTGTATTGGCACCCCAGGGATTGGATGAGGTAACTTTTCTTCCCTTAAACATGCTGTAGAAGAAGTTGAATACAAATAATAACTGTGTGGCAAAAACAATCATCGCTACAAAACTGATGAACTCGTTCAACCCGCCAAATTGCTTAAAGGATTGCCAGTTGGAATAGTCATAATAACGGCGTGGCATACCAGCCAAACCTTCGTAGTGCATTGGCCAGAAGATGAGGTAAGCGCCAATGATGGTTACCCAGAAATGAATGTACGCCATAGTATTGTTCAGGTAACGGCCAAACATTTTGGGGTACCAGTGGTATACACCGGCAAACATACCAAAGAACGATGCCACACCCATTACAATATGGAAGTGGGCAATTACAAAATAAGTATCGTGCAGGTGAAGATCCAACCCGGAGTTACCCAGGAAGATACCAGTTAAACCACCACTGATGAACAGGCTCACAAAACCAATGGCAAACAACATACCCGGTGTAAAACGGATACTGCCCCTCCATAATGTCGTCAGCCAGTTAAATACTTTAATAGCCGATGGCACCGCAATCAATAATGTGAGCAACACGAACACCGAGCCGAGGAATGGATTTAGCCCCGTGACAAACATATGGTGCGCCCATACCAGGAAAGCAAGTATCGCAATAGCAAATAATGAACCTACCATGGCCATGTACCCGAAAATGGGTTTGCGGCTGTTTACACTGATAATTTCAGAACTCATACCCATTGCCGGCAACAGGATGATATAAACTTCAGGGTGACCAAGGAACCAGAACAGGTGCTGGAACAGGATGGCACTACCACCTTCATTAGGTAATATTTTACCGTTGATTACAATATCGCTGAGGAAGAAACTGGTACCCATGTTTCTGTCGAACAACAAAAGGATGGCGCCTGATAATAATACAGGGAAACTTAATACACCCAATACTGCGGTAAAGAACAATGACCAAACTGTTAATGGCAGGCGGGTCATGCTCATACCTTTTGTACGCAGGTTTAAAATAGTGCTGATATAATTCAAACCACCCAATAATGAACTTACAATAAACAAGGCCATACTTACCAGCCACAGATCCATACCAATTTTACTGCCAGATGATGCATCGCCCAGCGCACTTAATGGTGGATAAATGGTCCAGCCACCGCTTGCAGGGCCAGTTTGCACAAATAAAGAAGAGAACATTACTATTGATGCTGTGAAGAAGAACCAGTAGCTCAGCATATTCAGCATGGGCGAAGCCATATCTCTTGCACCAACCTGTAAAGGAATTAAGAAGTTAGCGAACGTTCCACTTAAACCTGCTGTTAATACAAAGAATACCAGTATGGTGCCGTGCATGGTCACCAGTGCATAATAAAACTCAGGTTCAATTCTGCCGCCTTTAGCCCAGTGGCCAAAGAAATCTTCCAGGATAGGAAAAGTTGCATCAGGGTAACCGAGTTGTAAACGGAATATCACTGAAAACATACCGCCAATAATAGCCCAGATAATCCCTGTTACCAGGAATTGCTTGGCGATCATTTTATGATCCTGGCTGAATACGTATTTGGAGATAAATGTTTCATGATGATGCCCGTGGTGTGCGTCATCATGTCCTGTGTGTACATCGGCTCCGTGTAAAGTGGCTACGCTGCTCATATTCTTGTATTTTTTCTAGAGTCTTTTTAGATTTATTTCTTTTCATTTACAACCTGCGAAATCTTCATTGCTGTCGTATCACCAGTTGCAGGTTTTTGATTATCGGGATCTTTATCCTTGTAAATGGTATAATACTCAGGTTTTTGCTGTGCCAGCCATTTTTTATATTCTGCCATTGTTTCAACAATGATCACACCCCGCATACTAAAGTGTCCTTTACCGCACATCTGGTCGCAGCTGATTTCATATTCAAAATCAGGGTTACCGGTACGGGTTTTCATTTCTTCAGTAGTATATTTTGGCGTAAACCATTGTGTGGTGGGAATGCCTGGCACTGCATCCATTTTTAACCTGAAATGAGGTAAACCCACATCATGAATTACATCCTGTGCTCCAATCACCATTTTAACAGGAACGCCTACAGGTATATGCATGGTTTGAGAAACGTGTATATCATCGTGGCTGGCTTCGTCATTAAAATCAACACCCAGGCTGTTGGCGCCGCCGGTCAGTTTATAATCTTTTCTGCCTAATACTTTGTCAGCACCAGGATACCTGAATTCCCAACCAAACTGGTGGCCGGTAACTTCTACCACAATGGCGTCTTTAGGTGCATCACCGGTAACCTTAAACCAATGCCTTAAACCCAATGCCACCAGCACACACAAAACTATGGCTGGTACTGTTGTCCATAATAGTTCCAGTTTAGTGCTGTGTGCAAAATAATAAGCTTTCTTTCCGTCTTGTTCCTGGTATTTGTAAGAAAACCAGAACAATCCTATTTGTGTAATAAAAAAAACAAGGCCGGTACAGATAATGGTCAGGTAAAACATCCAATCCCATCCTTCACCTTCAACTGAAGCAGAACCTTGTGGCAATAGGGTTTTTCCGTAGTAGAGGTCATTGCAATACCAAACTCCAATTAACCCAAACACCAGGAAACCCAGCAGCAGGAATGCATTGATCCTGTTATTTTGCCTGCGTGTTTTTTCTTCCCCTTTTAATACGCTTACATATTCACTGGCCTTCGCAATCTGAAATACGACTACGAAAACCAATGCACCTAAAGCTACCAGTAAAAACTCCTTCATGATAAAAAGTTATTTTCAGTAAATGTTATTCTTGTTTTAAAATACGTTTATACAACCTTATTTGATTGTACTATGTATGGTGAATCATACTTTCTTTAAGGAAAGGATGGTTTTTTACCAATAATGAGTGTTTGGTCAGGTATTTGCCCACACCCCACATAATCAAACCGATAAATAAACAGGCCACACCAAACTCAAAAGGATACAGGTGATAATGTTCATGCACGGTGCCCGGCATCACCATCTGGAAGAAATCGATCCACTGGCCGAAAATGATCAACACAGCCATAAAAGTAACCATCGTCCAGTTTCTTTTAACTCCTTTCTTCATCAATATCAATAATGGGCAAATAAAGTTAATAGCCAGGTTAACAAAGAACAGTACGTGGTAAGGGCCTGATTTTTCCGCTGTACCAATTCTTTGTACAAAATATTTGGTTTCTTCCGGCTGGTTACTGTACCAGATCAACATATACTGTGAGAACCACAGGTACGTCCAGAAGATAGAGAAGGCAAACATAAATTTACCCAAATCGTGTAAGTGTTCTTCTGTAGCATATTCCAGTTGACCCTGATTTTTTAAGAAGATCACAAAAATGGCAATTAAAGAAACGCCGGAAACAAAGGTACTGGCAAATGTGTACCAGCTGAACATGGTGCTGTACCAGTGTGCATCAATACTCATGATCCATAACCAGGGAATGGTTGAGCCCACGCTCAATGCGAATATTACGCAGAATAAAGAAGCATATACCGTATTATCCCAGATAAATTTCTTTCCCGTTTCATAATCCATTGGTCCATTCTCATCGCTCTTTAATGAAAGGCTGCGCATTTTCTTGCCCAGTAAATACCAGAGGATAATTACAATAGCTGACCAAATCGTAAAAAATTTAGGGTTTAAAAATCCACTTTTCCCTGACAATATATGATCTTTTGCAACGGCAGCTTTATCCACCCATGGATAAATATCGCTGCGGCCACCAAATACCAGGGCCATTAATATACCAAAAGTGATAATACCTAAAATGGGTACCATACTGGAAATAGCTTCTGAAACCCTGCGGAAAGCAATTACCCAGCCCGCCATTGCCATAGTTGTAACACAAATAAAAAACATAGCTGCATTCACCACCAACAAAAAGAACACACTGTTCTGTAATAATACAGCCCAAAAGCGGGTACTGTTTACCGCTTCTTCGCCTTCAGCACCGGCTACAGGTGCGGTAAAAGGGTGATAAAAGGCAATACCCCATATTAAAGCTAACAAACCGGCGCCAATCAGGCCATACGTCCACTTTTTATAATTAGCCGGCAATTCAAATTGATGGTTCATCTAAACTTTATTTTGTGTTAATACTTTTATTTTTTTGCTGTGGCACTGTCTGCCTTGGCAGGCGCTGCAGTTGCGGTTGTACCGGCTGCTGGTGTTGCTTCTTTTTTAGGCTCCAGTGTTCTGATGTATTGAACAATCATCCAGCGTTGCTTCCTGTCTAACTGAGAAGCATAGCTGCCCATGTTATTTTGTCCATAAGTCATCACATAAAACAAACGTCCATCAGGATAATTGGGCGATGCTGCAACAATACTCTTCACACCACCAATTTTACCGGCAACCGGGCCATTATTTTCAGCTTTGGCACCATGGCAAACCGCACAGTTGATATTAAACAAGCGGGCGGCTTCCAGGCTATCAGGTTTACTCAATGGGCCCAACGGGTTTTTTACCTGTGCGCTGAGGTTAATCAATGCATTACTGTCTACTAAACCTAAGTTGTTATTAGGTGCCACCGGGAAAGGGAATTCCTCTCCGCGTTTGATCGTACCCGGTACAGGCTGGCCGCTGTAATAAATTTTGTGGTTGGTATAAGCTTCCAGCGGATCCAATGAAAATACCAGGCTGTCGCGGTAGGCAAAAGTTTCATACGCACGGCTGTATGCCATATCGGGCATATACACTTTACCGGGCTGGCGCTTACTGTCGCAGCTGATAATAACAACCGCTGTTGTTACTATAAGTGTGGATATAATTGCAAATTTTTTCATCTCGTTCTAATAAAATCTTTGAAATCAGTTTTATGGTTTGGCTTAGTAACCCTTTTCTTCTTTATACAGTTTTTGTTCTTTGTGGTATCTTCCAATCCACCAGCCGGTTTCTGCTTCCTGTACGTTTACTTCTGTGGCGCCGGCATTTTGTAAAAATTGCTGCACTTCTGCATCGTTGGTTTTATCGGTGCATTCTATTACCATTACAAACAGATCGTCAGTAGCCCTGGGATGAAAATGGTGTTTTTTCACAAATGGCGCCAGGTTACACAGGTAACAAAATGTAAGCACCATACCCACTGCGGCAAACAATACTGTAAGCTCGAAAGTTATGGGTATCCAGGCGGGCAAAGAAAAGTGGGGCTTGCCACCAATATTTAACGGCCAGTCGTGCACCAAAATATAGCTGATGCCGGTTAATGCGGTTGTGGTACCGGTAATACCGTAAATAAAACCGGCAGTGTGCAGGCTTGTTTCCCTTAAACCCATAGCATGATCCAAACCATGCACGGGAAAAGGTGTATACACGTCATGAATTTTATACCCGGAGCGGCGTACATTTTTCACCGCAGGGAATAATACCTTTTCATCACTGAAACAACCCACAACAAATTTTTTAATTCCTCCAGCCATATTCAATTATTAATATTAATGAATCAATTAGTAATGTCTTAGTGTGCGTGTGCCACTTCTTCTATATAAAATTTTTCTGCATCCTGCTTTTCAATATCCGTCATCTTCGCTTTATAATTTTCTCCACTGGTTTTCAGTACAGACTTGATCTCTGCTATGGCAATTACCGGGAAGTATTTGGCAAACAGGAAGAAGCAGGTAAAGAACAAACCGAATGTACCAAGGTAGAACCCGATTTCATAAATACTGGGGCTGTAATAAGTACTCCATGAAGAAGGCAGGAAGTCCCTGTACACAGAAGTTACGATGATCACAAAACGTTCGAACCACATACCGATGTTTACGATCACACTCATAAAGAATGTAACAGTAATGTTTCTTCTTAATTTACGGCTCCAGAACAACTGTGGTGAAACCACGTTACAGAACATCATGAGCCAGTAGCTCCAGCCATACGGGCTGAACAGGTTGGCCCTGTTCTGGCTGAATGCGTACCATTCATATTGGTTTTGACCATACCATGCAATGAACAATTCTGTCAGGTACGCACAACCTACAATACTGCCGGTTAATACAATTACTTTATTCATGGCCTCAATATGACCCATGGTGATATAATCCTGCAGGTTCAATACTTTCCGTACCACAATCATTAACGATTGTACCATGGCAAAACCGCTGAATACCGCACCGGCTACGAAATATGGGGGGAAGATGGTGGTATGCCATCCGGGAATAACTGAAGTGGCGAAGTCAAAAGATACGATGGTATGTACAGACAATACCAGCGGCGTACTTAAACCGGCCAGCACCAGTGATAATGATTCGTGCCTTTGCCAGTGTTTGGTACTTCCGGTCCATCCAAACGAAGCCACACCATAAAACATTTTACGGAATTTGGTTTTGGCCCTGTCCCTAACCGTTGCCAAATCAGGCAATAAACCAGAATACCAGAATAATAATGATACCGTGAAATAAGTAGAGATCGCAAATACGTCCCAAAGCAGTGGTGAGTTAAAGTTAACCCATAATGGGCCACGGCTGTTGGGATAAGGCATTACAAAGAAAGCCATCCACACACGACCCATGTGCCAGATGGGGAACTGGCCTGCACACATTACCGCAAAAATGGTCATCGCTTCTGCTGCACGGTTTACCCCTGTTCTCCATCCCTGGCGGAACAGTAACAGGATCGCAGAGATCAGCGTTCCGGCGTGACCGATACCCACCCACCATACGAAGTTGGTGATATCCCAACCCCATCCGATAGTTTTGTTCAGGTTCCACTGACCAATACCGTAGGTAACCTCGCGGTACACACTGTATACACCAAATAAAAGCAGTGCCACGCTGATATAAAAACCAATATACCATAAGCGGCTCGGCTTCATTTCGATGGGGCGTACAATATCTTCCGTTACCTGGTGATAATCCTTATCGCCATCCACCAGTGGTTCCCTTAATTGCGATTCGTACTTTAATAATGACATATCTGTTTCAATGCGGCCCGGTCATTTACTCTTGCAGAGAAGGCGGCCCGGCCTTGTTTTTATTTCAACTTAGTATTTAAACATTACTCCTTCGTTACTTTTTGCTCCATTTCCCTCCCTTTCGGGGGAGAAGAGGAACCCGACTCAGGCGTGTGTTTTTTCTTCTTTCTTTTCTGCTTCTTTTCCTTCTGTTACTGCTGCCACTTCCCTGTCGGTATTCCTGATCTTAGCTAAGTAACTTACGTTAGGCAGTACGTGCAGTTGTTCCATTACATAGAAGCTGCGGTGTTTCTGCTCTACATTCCTGATTTTATATACATCACTTTCTTTATCGTTCACATTACTGAAGCTGATGGCGTTGGTTGGACAAGCCTGCATACAGGCCACTTTAACATTGCGGATCAATGATGGGTCTTCTGCTTTTTTAGCATTCAGCTTAGTTTCCTGTAAACGCTGTACGCAGAAAGAACATTTTTCAATCACACCGCGGCTCCTTACGGTTACATCCGGGTTCAGCACCATCCTTGTCAGGTCATCATTCATCTGGATGGTGGTTTCATTCAGGTCAACACCAATCAGTGGGTTCTGGTTATCCGGGAAGCTGTCTGCACCGGTATAATCCAGCCAGTTGAAGCGGCGTACTTTATAAGGACAGTTGTTGGCGCAATACCTGGTACCAATACAACGGTTATAGGTCATCTGGTTCAATCCTTCATTGCTGTGGTTGGTGGCAGCAACAGGACAAACGTTTTCGCATGGTGCGTTATCGCAATGCTGGCACAGCATCGGCTGGAACACCACATCAGGATTTTCCATGCTGCCGGTGAAATAACGGTCAATACGCAGCCAGTGCATTTCATGGTAGCGCTGTACCTGCATTTTACCTACAACGGCTACGTTATTTTCGGCTGTACAAGCTACCACGCAGGCACTGCAACCGGTACATGTGCTCAGGTCAATGCTCATACCCCATTTGATGCCTGGCTTTTCTTTCAGGTTATCGGGGTACATCGTCGCATCGCTCCTGAAATCTTCACTTTCGTTGGCTGTAATTTCCAGTCTTTCTTTGGTAATTTCTTCCAACAATGCCTCTGGTTTGGCTGCATAAGCCGCCAGGCTGGTTTCGTATACAACAGGGCGGTTTTCGTTGGAACCATGCACCTGCGTTTGTGCCAGCGGGTAAGTTTTATCGGTAACGGCTATTGCTGCAACGGCTGAATATACATTGCTGGCACCATCAAAAGTTACTAATGGATAAGCATTTTGTCCGGCATCCTTTGCAGATAAGCCTATGTAATCACCGGTCTTGTTTTCATCGGCACTTTTCCTTCCGTAACCTACTGCAATGGCTACCGTATTTTTTTGAATGCCGGGTATCAGTAATACGGGCAATTCAACTGATTTATTATTTACTGTGATTTTAACCACAGGTTTTTCCGGGTGTACTTCATAATCATCAGAAGCGCCTTTATCTGTCAGTACATCTTTTTTGAAATACTGTTTATACATTTCGGGGCCCATGATCGCATAGTTGTCCCAGGTTACTTTTGTAACAGGGTCTGGCAATTCCTGTAACCAGGGGTTATTGGCATGGCTGCCATCACCGATGGATAATTTTTCGTACAGCACCACTTCAACATCACCACCTTTTACTGCAGCAATTTTAGATTTGGCTTCTTCCACTTTTGCAGCGCTGAAAGCAGCACCTGCAGCAGCGGCTGGAGCAGCGGGTTCCACCACACCATCCTGCAATGCTTTATCATAATTATCTACCGATGCCAGTTTGGTCATCCAGTAGTTTTTAAAATAGGTTTCGTAATCAGCGGTTGTGCTGCCGCTCCATTTCAATAAAGAAGTTTGAAAATACCTTGTCTTGAATAACGGGTTAACAGTAGGCTGCATCAGGCTGTAATAGCCAGATTTAGGTTCTGCATCGCCCCAGCTTTCCAGCCAGTGGTGCGCAGGAATTACATAGTTACACAGCTCTGTGGTTTCATCCATTGTACCGTTGAAAGAAATGGCAACAGTATTTTTGATGCCTGCGGCGAATTTCTCTTTATCGCGGTAAGTATACGCAGGGTTTACGCCCCAAACTAACAAAGCACCTACCTTTTTATCATTCAGGTCGGCAACCAGTTGCTCCATATCAGCGTCTGCGCCTTTGCGGTAGTTAGAGGTTACTGACCAGTTAATGGTTTTACCATTGGCGCCAATTGCTTCGTTAATGGCGTTTACGATGATTTGTACATTTACATCATTGCTGCCGCTTACCACCAGTGCATTACCACCGGCAGCTTTTAATTTATCTGCAGCCAGTTTGATACCGCTGTTCAGCCTTGCATCGCTGAAAGAAGATGCTGTGCCATTTAAAGCGTTTAGTATAGCAACAGCTACTGCACCGGTTTCAGATGGTTTATGTACATACCTGTCATCAGCATTACTGCCGGTAAGGCTTAAGCTGCTTTCAAAATGAATATGCTGGCTGCTTTCTGGCTTTTCGCCAGCAATTTTTCTGCCTGAAGAATATTGTTTTGCAAATTCCACCGGGCTTAACCATGTACCTAAGAAATCTGCACCAAGGCTTACAATTACTTTGGCAGCATCAAACTGGTAAGAAGGGATGGCCCTTTTGCCATAAGTGGCTTCATTGGCCAGTAATAAACCGTTGTAGCTAACCGCATCGTACTGCACGTGGCGGCTGCCGGGGTATTTTGCTAAAAATTCGCTGATGATCTGTAATGTGGAAGGAGAATGTATGGTTGAAGTAAGGATCACCACCGGTTTGCCGGTAATGGCTGCACCCACCATTTTATCAAAAGCATCAAAGGTGGTTACTTCTTTAAATTCTTTACCGTCTTTTTGTTTGGGAAAACGCAGGCGGGTCATATCGTACAGGTCTAATACAGATGCCTGTGCCTGGGCGCTGGTACCCCCTTTGGTAATGCTGGATAATTCATTACCCTCAATTTTGATGGGGCGGCCATCGCGTTGTTTTACTACTACGGAAATTGCATCGCCACCATTGATATAAGTAGAAGCATAATAATTAGCAACACCGGGAATGATATTGTCCTGCCTTTGCAGGTAGGGAACCGCTTTGCGTACCGGCATTTCGCAACTGGCAGCAACTGCAGCCGCAGCAGTACTAAAACCCAGGTATTTTAAGAAATCCCTGCGGGGTGTTTTAGCATCCAGAATGCCTTTATCATCTAAGTCCGCCAGTGGCAGCAGCTCTTCTTTGAATTCTTTTTCAGCAGATTGTTTGAAGTTGTCTGTTTGATTGAGTTCTCCGAAACTTTGCCAGTACTTTTTGTTACTCATAGTATCAATAAATGTGCAAAAATGCGGTTTGCAGTTCTGCTTATTCTATAGATGGTTATTGCTTTATTTTCAAAACTTAAAAAATGTTTACAGTTGCAACTGTATTCAATTTTTAATAGTGACAACGCTGACATTCTGTACCACCAATCTTTTCTACTGTTACACTGTCTAATTTAGGTGCTACATACGTTTTGTTGCCGTATTTATCTTTTACGCTGTCAGGATGCATATCGTTATAGAACTTCTGGTAAATGCTGTAAAATTTGTTGGTTGTGCTGTCTGTCTTATTGTAGAAGTTTACTTTGGTTTCCCTGTGGCAATTGATACACCAGCCCATGCTCAGGTCGGCAAACTGGTATACTTCAGGCATTTCCTGTATGTTGCCGTGGCAGGTTTGGCATTGTTGTTTGCCCACTTTTACGTGCTGGCTGTGGTTAAAGTATACATGGTCGGGCAGGTTATGTATTTTGGTCCAGATGATTTCGTGTGCGCCATCGGGGCGGCCATCACCATCTTTATCTTCGTTATACGTTTTGGTGGTGGGGTTAAAGCCTGCGTATTCGTACAGTTTTTGAATTTCTGCTGTACCATCTACTGCCGTACCATCTTCCCTTACTAATTTATCTGGCCCTTCATATTTATTAATTCCCTTGTGGCAGTTCATACAAACATTTACAGTGGGTATGTTGGCGTGTTTGCTGTCCTGTGCACCACCATGGCAGTATAAACAACTGATCTGGTTGGTACCGGCATGCACCTGGTGAGAGTAGAAAATAGGTTGTTGTGGCTGGTAATGTTTCATACGGCCCAGACCAATAGCGGCATCGGTAAAGAAATAACCTGAAATGCAGAACAGCACCAGGATACCGGCCATTAAATAAGTTTTGTTTTTATAGAAAGGAACCGGTTCGCCCCTGCGTACGCCGTCTTTTTCATCGGTCAGTTTACGCAGGTTGGTGTTTACCTGTAATAATATGAAGGCTACTAAGGCTAACACTAAGGTGAGAATAGCGAAGAGGAGTGAGTTGTCTTCAGCAGGAGGTTGTTTACTATCTATTACTTTAACGTCACCAGTATACGCATCAGCCCAGTCTAAGATCGCTTTGATATCTGCTTTAGGCAGGTTAAACTGCGACATTTGTGAGCCAAACTTTGCTTTAAGTCCTGCCGCATACGGATCTGAAGTGATCATGGTGTTCACATTGTTCACCCACTTGTATGCCCATTCTTTATCCGGCTCCCTGTCCCTGGCGCCTTTCAGCATAGGCCCCGTAAAATCTTTGTCTGGCCTATGACAGGACGCACAATTTGCTTTATAAAGTGCTTCGCCGTTTTGAGCAAAAATATTGTTGGTAAATGATAACAGTGCAACAAAGAGTACTAATGCAAATACTCTGTTAAAGTTTTTTCTATACCGACTCATACAGTTAATAACGGGGCTATGTGGAAAAATATCCGGTTTCGGGTGCAAATTTAAGTCAGTATATTGACATTATCCCAACATTGTTAAATTTTTTTTTCGCTGATTGGGCGTGGGTTTCAGCCGATTGTACAACATTTTCTACGGGCATTGTCACATATTTGTAAACAATATTTGAAAGCACATTTTTTTCAGCCCCCGGCAGCTATTTCAGCTTTTTTTATTCACTTTTGCGCCATGTTTCAAAAACTTCAGAACCGGTGGAAAGTAAGTGGTATCAGCCTGGTGCTGATCATCTGCACTTTTGCTATTGGCGGCAGCCTGTGCGGTTATGCCGGCAGAAAAATCATGGCATTGCTGCCCGTTGACAAGGGTGTGCTGTGGGTGATCATCTATATCCTGCTGATTACATTATTATGGCCGCTGGCAGTTTTATTGGTGAGCATTCCCCTGGGGCAGTTTACTTTTTTCAGGAAATATATTGCAAAAATCATCGGCCGCTTCGGCGGAAGGCGGCAAACGCAACCGGTTCGTATTGCCATTTTTGCCAGCGGTGGTGGCAGCAATGCATTGCAGATCATTAACCGCTTTGCCGGTTCGCCCCATTTAAAAATTGTATTGATCGTTTGCAACAAACCCGGTGCAGGTGTACTGCAAATTGCCGCCGACCATCATATCCCTTATTTAGTAATAGAAAAAGAAGCCTTCTTTAAAGGCACTCATTACCTGCCGGAATTGCAGCAGTACCAGACAGATTTTATTGTACTGGCCGGCTTTTTATGGAAGATCCCGGCAGGATTGATACAGGCTTATCCGCATAAGATCGTGAATATTCATCCTGCATTATTACCGAAATATGGAGGCAAAGGCATGTATGGCCATTTTGTTCACGAAGCGGTGGTTCAAAATGGCGAAAAAGAAACCGGTATTACCATACATTATGTAGATGAGCAGTACGACCATGGTACCCATATCTTTCAGGCCCGTTGCCCGGTTACGCCCGGTGACACGCCTGAAACTGTAGCCCAAAAAGTATTGGTGCTGGAGCACCGGCATTTTGCTGAAGTGATTGCACAAGTTTTAGGGTACCCTTTGGCTACGTGATTTATGAATTGAGATGGTGTTTTATCCCATACCTTATGGTAATTAATACAGTTCGTCAAGTTTGTGACTAGGACAAAAATTCCTGGCTAACGAAGAATTGATGAACAAACTAATTGCATGTCGTCTCTCAGCAACTAAAAAGGATGCCTGGTTGAGCCGTGGCGAAACCGGTTTATGCTGATGCAGCCGTCTTCGCTAAACTCAGACTGACACACTTTAAGATTGAAGAATAAAAGCCTTCTAACACTAAAGGCGTTTAGGCTGAATGGCTCTAAGCCAGATTCAGCAAGTATGACCACCGCAGTAATTTAACATCAACCAACTCCAATCAGAATGAAAATGATTTATTATCCTTCAGCCTTCACCAAAAATTGCGAATTTGCCGTTAAAAGAAGCGCTTGCAGCGTTTATAATAAATTTGTTGCCGTAATATTAGCCTTTTAAAAAAAATCTGTTGCGATCATTTTGTAAAATATTTCTAACTGTAGTAGGCATACTCATATTGCATCACCAAACCAGGGCGCAGCTGGAGTTGAGCGGTACCGTGTACGATTCATCGCACATCAATTTTGTTCCCGGCGTTATTGTTGCCACTAAAGACGGAAAATTCACCACAACAGATTCATTAGGCAGGTACACCCTTTCAGTAAACGATAAAGATTCCGTTACGTTTACCTTTGGCGGCAAATCCACACAGAAGTTTTCTGTTCATACCGTTCCCGACCCTGCACATTTTGATATTTCACTGCGGGTAAATTACCGCGGCAAATACCATACGTTAAAAGAAGTGGTGGTATTTGGCAAAAGCTACCAGGAAGATTCTATTGAAAACCGGGAAACCTATGCCAAAGTGTTTAATTACCAGAAACCTTCTTTTCAAACCTCTATCAGTCCGGGCGGTGTTGCCGGTGCGGATGTGGATGAGATCATCAACATGTTCCGCTTTCAGCGCAATAAAAGGCTGAAAACATTTCAAATGCGGTTGGAAAAAGATGAGCAGGAGAAATATGTGAGCTACCGTTTTAATAAAGTACTCATCAAACGCATCACCCATCTTGAAGGCTCACAGCTGGATACTTTCATAACCCGCTACCGCCCCAGTTATGAATTTGTGAGTACGGCAGATGAATTGGCTTTTAACCAGTATATTTTAAACTGTTCGTATCAATTCAAAGCAGAGCAATTAAAGCTGGGTACCAGTAAATAATTTTTTCAAAATGTGAATGCCCTCACGAAGAAGTCAACCTTGCAGGTTGCCTTGTTTAAAATCGTTGTTAAAAAACTTAGGTATATAATACTCCGGCAGGAAATTTTGAGTATTCAACTTTAAGAATAGAATTACTGAAGTTGAAGTTACAGTAGCACCAAGGCCCTATCAGGGAACCGCCCGGGAATAGGCCGTATTTATTCCCGGGCGGCTTTTTTGCTTACTTTTTTTCCGCAAAAAAAGTAGGAGCAGATATTAGCAATATCGTATGCTTACAATATGTTGTTCCCTGGTAAATTAATAAAATATAAGCATCAATATTGAGAACCCCAAATTTTTATTGTTTAAAAATTTGTATAAAGGAGTCGCAGCAGTTCTAAAAATATTTCGACTTGTAATACTGCTTTTTTATTCCAAAACTGTTGTAGTTTTCCACCTGAACATTACAGTAATATTGTATGGAAGAAAATCAACTCCATTTAGGCGTGGGCACGCGGTTGCAGCACACGCAATATGGTCCCGGTGTAGTCGTTGGCGTTCGCTATGCCACGTACCTCATTTCGTTTATTCATCATGGTATTAAGGAAATAGATAAAACAGATACCCACCTTGATGAGATCATTCCTGAAAATGTAACCACTGAAGTGGAAACCGTTTCAGCAGTGGAACGCTCCCTGCTGAAAATATTGCGCCAGTGGAGTGACGTGTCAGAGATTGTTCCGCTGGGCGATAAATGGATCGGCGGCACCATGAGTTTACAAACTGCCGATAAATCCCTCAAGCCCAAAGAAATTCCTATTGATGATTTCTTTCACAAAATCGTTATGCTGCGGGATCGCCTGCGGGTATTGGAACAAAACATCAACAGCAACAAAAAACTCAGCGACGAAGAAAAGGTAAACATCCAGCAATACATCACCCGCTGTTATGGCTCACTCACTACTTTTAATGTGCTGTTCAAAAATAAAGAGCATTGGTTTGTGGGGGATAAGGGTGGGAAGGAGGAGTGAGACTGGGTTATCATCGCTACTATCCTCATCCAACCTTACTCAATTGTTAATAATATTTTTACTGGTATTCATTACAGCTAAATATAACTTAACTATCTTAGTTTTGGAAATTCCCTCATATGAAACAGCAAAACCCTATTAAGCGTTATCCGGCTTTTACCCTTACAGAGGTGTTAGTCGTACTCATCATTATTGGTATTCTCGTCCTTTTGGCTTTGCCCAACCTTTTACCACTGATTACAAAAGCAAAAAGCACCGAGGCTAAGGTTCAGTTGGAACATGTTCATACCCTGGAGAAGTCCTACTTTTTCGAAAAATCTAAATACACTAAAGATTTATCAGAACTGTCTTTTGAACAACAAAAACTAAGCACCGAAGGCGGGCAGGCGAATTACAAAATCGAAATCATAGAAGTTAACGAAACAGGGTTTAAAGCCAGGGCCACCTCTGTAGTTGATTTTGATGGAGATGGAATTTTTAATGTTTGGGAAATTGACCAGGATAAAAAACTTACAGAAGTTACTAAAGATTAATGCAAAGCTATCTACTTGTACCGCTTATTATCATCCTTACCCCAATTACGATTGAGGATTTTATGCATAGGAAAATTTCATTGTTGTGGATTATAGGCGTTATAGCAGTTTCAGTTATTCAACAATTCTCAGTAGGGATGCCACCATCAGTGAGTATAATGAATACGGTAATCAATATTGGCATTATCATATTAAATTATGGAATCCTGACACTTTACTTTTCTTTTAAAAACAAAAAGATTACTGATATAAGAAAAGAGCACCTTGGCATTGGAGACATAGCTTTCTTACTTTCCCTTGCATTTTTGTTTAGTCCTGTAAATTTTATATGTTTTGTGTTATTTAGCCTCATCTTCACATTAGTGTTTACTCTTTTTGCAAAACTTTTTTTTTCTTCCCGGTTTGTCACAATTCCATTGGCAGGGTTCCAGGCTATTTTTCTTAGCTGCCTTTTAATATTTATGTTTTTAAAGGACTCCAATTGGAAACCTAATACTGATGATGTAACGCTGGGAATAATTTTCAATTATGCTGGACTCGGTTAACCATATTATCGATGAATCATTAATTACTTCGCTTAGTCCGGAGCAGGCATGGCATTACCGCATATTCCCCATTAAGCAGATGGGCGAAATCCTTGCCCTGGGAATAGACGAAAATAGTAACGATCATAATATTGAAGAAGAGCTGGAAATGATTCTTGGGATGCCGGTGAAAATAGAAAGGGTAAAAACAGAGCTGGTTAATCAATTTCTTGAAAAACATTATAACAACAGCCGCTCAGACAGCAGATCTCAAAACAATTTTTATACCGGTAACCCCGATGATTTTTTACAACACCTGATAAAAGAAGCCCGGGCTCTGAAAAGCAGTGATATTCATATCGAATCTTATGAGGAGTTCTGCAGGGTAAGAATCAGGATTGATGGTATGTTATTGCAGCGGTATTTGCTACAGAAAGAACAGTATCCTGCGCTGATAAATAAAATTAAGATTATCGCCCATCTTGATATTGCAGAAAAAAGATTACCGCAGGATGGAAGAATATTGTTCGAAAATGACAGCAGCAAGATTGACATCAGGGTTTCAGTAATACCCACCCTGTATGGAGAAAAAGTAGTGTTGAGGTTACTAAGCAACGATGCTACAAAGATTGACCTCTCTTCAATCGGATTAACCCAGGTTGATATGGCTAATTACCTGGAGGGTATTAAGCGGCCAAATGGCATTGTTCTAATATGTGGCCCAACAGGTTCAGGCAAAACAACAACACTTTACGCTACCTTAAAATTATTAAACAAAGATTCAAGGAATATCCTCACCATAGAAGACCCTATTGAATACACACTGGAAGGAATCAACCAGGTACAATTAAAAGATAGCATCGGCTTGACATTTGCTGCTGCATTAAGAACTTTTCTCAGGCAGGACCCCGATATCATTATGGTAGGCGAAATCAGGGATAGCGAAACAGCTGATATGGCTATACGTGCAGCATTGACAGGACATTTGGTTCTTTCCACTATTCATACAAATTCCGCCTGGGGCATTATTTCAAGGTTAATCGATATGGGTGTACCTCCTTTTTTAATAGCCAATACTTTAAATACTGCCGCAGCACAAAGATTAATAAGAGTGCTTTGCCCAAACTGCAAAAGAAAGGAAGTCTTCGCTAAATCTCTATATCCTCCAAAATTTAAAGCTCCAAAAGAGCTGGAATTTCACTACGTACCGGTTGGATGCAGCAAATGCCATAATACCGGGTACAAAGGCAGAAAAGCCATTTTTGAAGTAATTGCGATTGATGAAGAACTGGCTTTCGAAATAAAAAATGCTAACTATAAAGTAGACGGGCTATTGAAAGAGAGAAACATTAAAACGCTTTCGGAAAATGCTTTTGAAATTTTTCAAAATGGAGATACGTCTATTGACGAAATTTATCCGATATTAGTCAACTAACCCCTTAATAAAACAAGCAATTAATATTACCTGATGAAAATAAAGTTTTTAATTATCGCTACCCTCCTGGTATATTCATTTAATGCCCTGGCGCAAAAAGAAAGATTACTTGTGATTCAGCAACGTTTAAAAGACCTTTCTTTAACAGTACCAGGCCTGAACCAAACAGCAGAATTGTCTATCTCCAGCGGGTCCCTGCAGGAATTCTTACGTGGACTTGCTTCTACCCATAATTTGAATATCAACGTTGACCCTTCACTGAACCAACGGGTAACCAATTATTTTGCCAATGAAAAAGTAAGTAATATTCTTTTATACTTGATTGAACAATACAACCTCGATGTACAATTTGTTGGAAGTATAATGACCTTTACTCCCTACAAGGATCCCGCTGGAAATCTTCCCAAAAAGCCTAAAGAAATACTCGTCGATTATAACTCTCCCAACGAAACCATTTCTTTCGATTTGAATAACGATACCCTCATTGATGTGGCAAAAAAAATTACGCGGCTTACCAATAAAAATGTTGTGGTGTTACCGGATGCGTTTTATAAAACAGTAACGGGCTATGTTCAAAACCTGCCCATATATAATGCATTGGAGAAATTGTCTCTTGGTAATAATTTCAAACTTTCAAAAACTAACGACAACGTTTATGTTATTGGCACTTTAGCGCCCGACGAAGAGCTGGTATTAAAACCCCCGGTACAAAATAATCCCAGTACAACAATAAAAAAAGTTAACAAAAACAATCCGGGCCAAAGCAGCTCAGCAGAAGTATTTGATGGCACAAATGGTAAAAAATTAATTAACCTCAATACGGTTAACTCCCCCATACTGGATGTTATCAAAAACATTTCTGCCCAGGCCGGTATTAATTATTTCATATACAGTGATATTAAGGGCAATGTTACTGCAACAGCTTCTAACATGGAGTTTGATAATGCACTAAGCTTTATCCTACAAAACACTGATTATACTTACCGGGTGGATAATAATGTGTACATGATTGGCGAAAGGGAGAAAGAAGGTTTGAGAGCCAATAAAATCATTCAGTTAAGATACCGCTCTGTGGATTCCATTCTCGCATTCATACCACAGGAGATCAAAAAAGGAGTAGACATCAAAGAATTTAAAGAGTTAAATAGTTTTTTGGTCACAGGTTCTTCACCCCAAATAAACGAGATAGAATCTTTTGTAAAGAATATTGACAGGCTGGTGCCCATGATTATGATTGAAGTGATTTTGCTTGATGTAAAAAAATCCAAAACGGTAAAAACGGGTATTACAGCCGGGATTTCCGATTCTGTAAAAACCGGGGGAACAATACTTGGCGGTAATGGTCTCGATTTTACGGCAGGAGCTAATTCAATCAATTCTTTTATTGACCGGATTGGCATAAATAATGTATTTAATATTGGCCACGTCGCACCCAATTTTTATGTAAACCTGCAGGCGCTTGAAAACAACAGTAATATTGAACTCAGGCAAACGCCAAAACTATCCACTTTAAACGGTCATAAAGCATCCCTCAGTATTGGAAGTACAAGATACTATGCAGTAACTACGCAAAATGTGTTAGGTTCACTGAACCCCCAAACAGTCGTTACACAACAATTTATTCCGGTTGAGGCCAACTTGGCTATCGATATTAAGCCCATCGTTTCAAGCGATGACCAGGTTACGCTGAACATAGATGTAAACATTTCTGATTTCATTGGTACCACTGCCTTAAATGTACCGCCACCCACTTCAAAAAGTATGTTCAGTTCTATTATCAGGGTTCATAGTGAAGAAATGATCGTTTTGGGCGGCATTGAAAGAAATGAAAAAAGCGAAGATGGTTCCGGGGTACCGTTCCTCTCAAGGGTTCCGGTATTAAAATGGTTGTTCAGCAGCCGTTCAAAAACTAACAGTAAAGTAGTATCGGTAGTATTTATTAAACCAACTATTATTTATTAAAATGCTTGAGCAGGTTAAAAATAAAATGCTCGCTTTAAAAAAAGTAGCCGGTATTGAGCTGACATTTCTGTCAGAAAATTTGTATGTTATCAATTGCATTATAATAGAGAACAGGAAAGAAAAAGTTATTGTAACAGATACCTTTTATAACATAAAAAATATTGTTGACCTTAAGGGAAAAATTACCAATCAAATTCCTGTTGCACTGGTATTAAATGGAAAAGGGCTTATTCACAAAAAAACTGCAGTAATTAGTGATGTACTTCCTCCAGATATTTTTCCCGGTACAAACCCGTCTGATTTTCTGTTTCAATATTTTGATGGCTTGCCATCACCTGATCTGTCAATTATCAGGAAAGCGGTGGCGGAAAAAATTATTACAGAATTGGCATCAGTAAATATCTCTACAACTTCCCTCTCTCTGGCCTTTTACGATCTGGAGTTTGTTGCAGGGTTGATTACGGATAGTACCGTTATTACTACTACTCAATATCGTGTAAACATTAAAGACCAGCAAATACGGGAATATCATGTAACCAGTACCGAGGAGAAAGAGGATGTGGTAAAACCGGAAATCAATATTGCCAATGAGTATATCAGAAGCAACTTTCTAATTGCATATGCGGCGGCAGTAAAATTATTAGCAGGAGGTTTTAAGGATGGCAATACTATTGAATTAAAAAGCATTTTGGATAACCGCAGGAAATTTCAGCAATCCACTATGCTGAAATTATATGCAATAAGTTTCCTCGGTATTGTCTTGTGTTTATTATTGGTCAATTTTTTTATTTACAGTCATTATTTTTCCAAAAACAATGAACTGCTGTCCGGTTACCAGTTTTCATTGCAGCAGGCAGCTAAGTATGACACCTTAAAAAAAAGCCTGAATAATAAAAAGCAATTCCTGGCCAGTGCAGGCTGGATGAACGATACCAGGATGATTAGTTTTTATGCTGACAGGATTGCCGCCACCGTTCCCGAATCGGTAACATTAACCAGTCTGAATTTGTATCCTGCTGTATCAAGATATACAGGTGCATCTAAGCAATGGTTTTTTCAGCAGGATACCATTTTGATTACCGGAAAATGCAGCGACCCCACAATACTGGATAGCTGGGTAAAAGAAATCAGGAGTATTAAAAACATCAACCAGTCAAAAATCAACAGTTATAATTTCAAAAAGCAGGGTGATGCGGGTATTTTCACTGCTGAAGTATTGATTAAATGAAATGGCAATTACTATCATACAACCAAAAATTGAAACTGCTTGGCGTGGCAGCACTGGCGATGCTGGTTTTATGTTACCAGTACGGATTTAAAAATACCTGGGCGGTTTATAATGAGTACCAGGAAAATAAAACAAGAACCGACCAACTGGAAAATTATACTATTTTGATGCCGGAGATTAAGAGTGAGGAAAAAAGAATTAATGACCTGATAAAAAATAATTTATCGGATACACTGTATGATGCCAAAGAAACCCTGGCCTTTGTAACTACCTTCTGTAAAAACAAGCATTTAAAATTAACGGAGTATCAGCCCGTACAGGTTACTGAAAACAGCAGCTTTAATATTGCCACCAGGCAAATTACAGTAGAGGGTGATTATACAGGTTTACTGATGTTATTGTTTGAAATGGAAAATCATCAAAATTATGGGCGCCTGTGCTCAGCTGTTTTTAAAAGTACAGAAGATGCCTCCAGCGGAAAGATAACTTTAAGCTGTACTTTTTTTTTACAAAACTTAATTCGTAAATAATATGAAAAAAGCTGCATACAATTACGGCTGTTCGCTGATGGTAGCGGGGCTTTTATTTTGCATGAGTGGTTGTAAAGAACTTACAGAACCCATACTTAGCGACAAACAAATATACATTATTGCCCCCAAAGACAGCCTGGTAACGACTACTGCGGTGAATACATTTGCATGGGAAGGGCTGGATGGCGCTACTGCGTATCAATTACAAATTGTCTCACCAAAGTTTGATTCAGTTGCCCGGTTTGTAACTGATTCTGTATTTTCAAGGAACCAAATTAGTTTTACTTTAACGCCTGGTAAATACCAGTGGCGGGTAAGGGCATTGAATAATAGTTCTCAAACCAGTTATCTTACAAGAACACTCACGGTGCAGTAATATCATGCAGCAAAAGAATCTTAAATATTTGTTATTGGCAGGCGTGGCTATTATTTGGGGCACTGTTATCTTCAGGGTATTCAGCGGGGTAAATAACAACACACCGGTAATTCCGGTTACGCCCAAAACTGTTTTTAAAACCAAAGACAGTACAGGCTATCAGCCTTATGAACTGCTGGCTAATTATGATGATCCCTTTGGCGCAGGTGATGAGAAAAGAACGCTGGAGTCTTCCACTGATTCTTTATTAAAAACCACTGCAACATTTTTACAAAATACCGGCAGCTACAGCGGGCAGGCTACTGTTGTTAAACCCGATATCAGCTTTATTCGCTACAAAGGAATTATTTCTAACTCTGTCACCCACAAAAAAGCAGCTATCCTTTCCATCAATGGTAAAGATGAATTTGTAAAAGCAAACAGCAAACTCAATGATATCCGGATCAATATTATTGAAAAAGAGAAAATACTGCTCACTTACCAAAATGAAAAATACTGGATAAAAAGGCAATAACCATTTATGCTTAAAGGTACTTGTTCTAAATGCAAAACTAACTTTATAGTCATTGATCATGAGTTGAATAATGTAATAATTACTTAGTAATCTTTTCTGCTTTTTTTATTACTTATTTTCACTATATTTGAATACTAATTCTTAACCAAAAGGCAATAAAATGAAAACGTATTTATTTTCCTTACCACTATTTTTTATGATGTTCATATCATGCAAGAAAAGTTCAGATACAAACCCAGCTTCTCCATATTCATCGCCTGTAGTCACTACTTCTTCCGTAACAAATATTACCTCAACAAGTGCTGTGTCTGGGGGTACTATTGTAAGTGAAGGTGGAACACCTGTTACTGCCAGGGGAGTATGTTGGGCAACATCACCAAATGTTCCCTATTTAAACTGTTTTCAAAATGTTGAACCAGGGTATAATTTCACTTATGCCAGCACTATGACAGCTTTGTTACCACATACCACTTATTATGTTCGTGCATGGGCAGCTAATGGGCAAAATTACTACGGCTTTGGCCAGGAAATCATGTTCACTACTCAATAGTTCATTAATTAGGATTAACCATTTAATGCAGTCTTTATTCGTTTCAGAATTAAATGAATAACCATAATTACTGCGTAATATTTTCACCAAAATTGTATTTAATTAATGCTTTGTTTTAGGAAATCATTGAGTTTACTGATGATCCTTTTTCCGCTTTTCCTAAAAGCGCAGCAAAGTAATATCTGGTATTTTGGTTTGGGTGCAGGCTTAAATTTTAACTTCTCTCCTCCACAGCCATTAACCAACGGCGCTATGAATACGCTTGAAGGGTGTTGCTCTATTGCTGATAAACAGGGAGGATTATTGTTTTATACCGACGGTGTTACAGTGTACAACCGTAATCATCAGATCATGCCCAACGGAACGGGCTTGCTCGGGAACAGTTCCACTACGCAATCAGGAATCATCATTCCTAATCCTGGAGATTCAAATCTGTATTATATTTTTACTGCTGATTGTAACGAAGACTTTTTTGCCAACGGCTACAATTACTCTGTGGTGGATATGAGGCTCAATGGAGGGCTTGGAGATATTATGCCCAACCAGAAAAATATCAATTTATATAAGATTTCCACTGAAAGATTAACTGCTGTAAAAGCAGCTAATGGTATTGATTATTGGGTGATCACAAGAGGATTGAACGGCAACCGTTTTTCAGTTTATAAAGTGGATTGCAATGGCATTAACCTCACTCCTGTCACTTCCGATGTTGGCTCCGTAGAGCCATTTGACCCCACTCAATATATCGGTTGTGGACAAATGAAAGTATCACCGGATGGGAGAAAACTATGTTTACCCCTTTCATGGCCGGTTACTAAAGCACAATTATTTGACTTTGACAATACCACTGGAAAAATAACAAATCCAATTGATTTAACTGGCTATACACAGGCAGCAGGTTTTATTTATGGCGTAGAATTTTCTCCTAACAGTAAACTACTATATATCTCAACTGTTTTTGACCAAACCATTAATCAATATGATATCAGTTCAGGCAATGCTGCCACTATTAATGCTTCTAAGTATGTAATATCAACAGCGCCTTTAACTGCAAACGGGCTGCAGGTAACACCTGATAAACGCGTTTTTTTGGCAACTGGTTTAGAAAAAAAGTTAAGTGTGATCAACAATCCGGATATCTATGGCCCGGGTTGTAACTTTTCTTTAGCCTCTTTAGATCTTGCAGGAAAAACTACTGGTGGCGGTTTACCAGCCTATATCTCCAGCTTCTTCGACATTACCAATCACGCTGACTTTACTTATAGTTTTGTGGACTGCCATGTAGCCTTCAACGGTTCAGCCACTCTTTCGGGTAACGTCAACTGGTATTGGGATTTTGGGGATGGCACCAACGCCACAGGCCAAAATGTTTCCCATTCCTTTAAACAGGTGGGTACTTATAATGTAACCCTAAAAGTCATCAGCTCCTCTGCTGCTTGTGGCCTGCCCCTGTCAGATAGTTTTGTAATTACAAAACCCATAACTGTAAACGCCGTTTTTTCTGTGGATTATGGTTTTGATAACAACTGCGTGAACCAGCAGGTGCAGTTTAGCGACAGCACGGTACTTACTGTGGGAAGCATCACCAACCGCACCTGGGATTTTGGGGACGGCTCCCCCATATCGCATGCCATTAACCCGGCGCATATTTATAGTAACGTGGGCGTGTACACGGTAAAATTGCTTATCTCCACCAGCGGGGTGTGCAATGCAGACAGTATGGTGAAAACCCTGTACATCGAATCGCAGCCCACCACTGTTTTCAGCCCGGTAAATGGTTGTGTGAATACTGCCCTGCAGTTTACTGATGCCAGCACTAATCCCATAAGCGGGGTAGGTCTATGGAAATGGTATTTTGGGGATGGGGATTCTTCTGTACTTAAAAACCCCTTGCACACCTATGCCAATTATGGTAGCTATACCGTGCAGTTGCAGGCTGCTTCTCCACATGGATGCAAGGCATTGCCGGTTACCCATCCTGCAATTATCGATTCCAAACCGGTAGCTGATTTCAGTTTCCAGTATCCCTGCCTGGATAAAGCCACTATCTTCAGTAACCATTCCTCTAACGCATTTGGTGCCATCACTTATGCCTGGAGTTTGGGGGACAACAGTAATTCCACCGCCATTAACCCTATACACCAGTACAGCACAGCAGCCAATTATACAGTAACCCTTGCCGTGAGTTCCATACATGGTTGTGTTACCACATTGAGCCAACCGGTAGTAGTGCTGAAAACTTTTGCCAATGCAGGCAGAGACACTATCGTACTCTATAACCAGCCCCTGCAATTGAACGGCAGCGGTGGGGGCAGTTATTTATGGGCCCCGGCCACTTATTTAAACAATGCTACTATTGCCAACCCCATTGCCATTTTAACCAAAGACCAGGTATTTACCCTGCAAACCACCAGTACCGAAGGCTGTGTGGCTACCGATGACATTAGCGTAAAAGTGGCTACCAATTTTGATATTTATGTACCTGCTGCCTTTACCCCTAATGGAGATGGCGTGAATGATATTTTAAAACCATTGCCTGTAGGTATTGACCACCTGGTATATTTTAAAGTATTTAACCGTTATGGCCAGCTGGTATTCTCAACACAGGCATTAGGGGAAGGATGGGATGGTGCCCTGCAGGGTAAACTACAACCACAGGGTGCATTTGTTTGGATGGTGCAGGCGGTGGATGTTTTTGGAAAAGTGATTACTAAAAAAGGTACAACAATTTTGCTGCCTGGTACACATTAAATAGCAAGTTGAAAAAAAAGCTATCAATTGTTTGCGACCAAAGTTCTCCTAAATATTAAATAAAAGTATTCTAAAAAATGTTACATGTCCTAATTATTATTAATCAGTGTACGTAAGAATTTTATGAAACTCCATACTTTCGCATTATTTTCTTCCTTTGATGCAAAGTACTCTGGAGAAAAATAGAAGATAGAATTTCGCTGATTTTTGTTTTTAATTTCAATATAATAATATAACCCACCATCAATTATGCCACCTTTTTGTTTTAATTCGGGAGTAACATTAATTTGGGGTTGTATTTTTTCTATAGCAAAACTATCTAATTTCTTAAGCAAAGAATTATCTTTATCACTAAGCTGTTTACTCTGTATTGGTAGTTTTTCATAATTAGATTTTTTAATTACTTGTGCTATTGAATTGTCTTTACCCACTAAATTATTGTTTTCATCTTTCCTAATTATTTTGTAGGAGTTAAATCGCAAGCTTTCGTTATCTGGCTTAAATATCCACAACTCTTCAGGTGATAATAAATTTCCATATATCCAAACCCTTATTTCAGTCGTTGAAGTATCTATTGGTTTTATGTCTATTTTTTGTTCAACGAGGTGTTTATAATAATCAATCGAATTTGTATCCCAATTTATTGATGGGTTATTAATTGAATTATTTGTTTCAATGTTATTTTTACCAGATCTGTGACAAGCAAACATCGTTAAACAAAGCACTAACATTAGGTTATTTTTCATAATTATTTTTATATACAAAGCATAGTTTTTATTATTATTAATAGGGAGCAGCATTAATAATTTTAGATGGTTGGTTCATCCACTGTTGATGCATACCTATATAGTATGGCCCCAATTCTACACCGCTATAAGTTTTTCGTATAGGATATTTGTGAGTTGAAGAAGATCTGAACAAATTTTCAAAATATACTGTCCGCAATTCAAAATAAGCTCTGTGTTCATCAGCATCTGGTCCACCCAGAGTTTTTGAAAGCGTAGTATTGCTATACTGCGGGTCTGAATGATCTATGGCCCATAGATAGTTTCGATATCCTGTTTTGTCAGATATCAAATCAAGCGCATGAGCAAATTCGTGAAAAAGTAAGATATCTTCATTAACATATCCATCACGAGTATGTAATTCCCCCCCTTGTAAAATTGACCAAGCTACATCCTTTTGAATATTAGCTTTACGATTAAAATAATTAATTTGAATATAATCTTTGCTATTCCAATTATTCCATGTTGTTTCTCCATTAACGTCTCCAAATGTTGTTACTCCTCCTTCATGCTGTTTTACATAAGGCAAAATTAGATCATTTACTTTAACTTTTACATCATAAGCTTCAATCATTGCAAGGAAAAATGCGCCTATGGGATTTGATCTTATTTCTAAAAGGTCTTCGGCATATGATCCAGCGCCTGTATAGCTAATATTTTTAAATTTGTAATCTTTATTAGACTGTGGATAATTATATCCCAATAAGATTTGAGTCCATAGGTCAGATACTTTTTTCTGCATTTTATCATCGGTTCCCCCATCTCCATTTGTGAAAAAAATGCCCAGTAGATTTTCAACCGTATAAAACAGGGCTTTACTTTCTCCAAATTCAAATTCCCTGGTTGAAGAATGGTAAGTACCTCCACCATTTCTAATTAATGCATCAACCGCATTTTGAAACTCTGCTACAGACATATCTCCATTTGGGTCGTTATAGTTAACGGGGTTATCGTAACTATAATGATATGTTGTCCAGCTTTCAAAATTCTCACTCATGGGGTCAACGCCGTTAAACCTGCCAATTACAGCGTCGTATTCCCTGTAAAAAGTGCTGTAGTAATCAGAAAGGCCGTCAATATCGTCCTGCAGTTCGCTGCCTGCATTGTATAATTTTTTATTCGGCAGGCTGGAAGTATAGCCTCCGGCCATTACCATACCAAAGGCATAGTAACTGTTTTCCTGCACCACTGTGGGGGTATTGGTATTGGTGCCGTCATCTTTAAAGCTTACCCTGGTATTGCCCTGGTGGTCGGTAATAAAATACTCCAGGGTATAAATAGTGCTGCTGCCGGGGCCGGGGCCGGGTACCACCCTGCCTTCTGCCATACTGTAATAACTGAGGCTGTTATTTTCCACCACGTAGCCGCCCACATATTCTATTGTTTTGGTGGTGCTGCTGTTAATGTACACAAATTTACTGATGCGGTTACCCGAAGCATCGTACCGGTAAGTGATATACTGGCCGCTGCTGTTAATAATTTGCGTGGGTTTGTTCAGTTCGTTATAAGTAATGGTGGTACCTTTTTTGGCATCTGTTTTCAGGTTGCCGTTATCATCATAGGTATAGCCACTGCTGCTGCTGGCAAAATTCCTGAAGCCATAGCCAACGCTGTTATTACTAACCCCATCGCTGATATTGGCCAGTTGGTTATCCTTATCAGCTGCACTGGTGCCATAAGTGTAAGTTAAATCATCTATTAATGTGGATGTGGTTCCGCTGAGGATGGCATAACGCTGCAGTGTTTTAATATTACCATTCTCATCGTAGGTAAAGCTTTCATTAAAGCCCCCGGTGGTAATGGCCCCGTTGCTATTGGCTTTAGACTGGTATACAGCCGTGGAAAGGCGGTTTACATTATCATACGTATACCTGAACCGTCTTTCATCGGGGCTGCTGTTTACAGGTGTTTGTGCGGTCCACTTCACCCCAGTAATCATGCCGGTATAGCTGGCCGTATTGCCCAGGCTGGCATCCACCTTGTCGTACAATATTTCCATTCCAAATACATCATTGCTTTCATCGTTGGTAACCCCGCCATCGTTGGTACGGGCACTGTTGTTAATGCTGGTGAGCTGGCCATGTATATTATACCGCATATCAACAGACTGCAGGTAATTCACTCCGTTAGTGCTGTGCAGTTTTTTATCCACCAGTTGGCCAAGGGAGTTATATTCATATTTGGCAACAGTTACTTCTCCCCCCGTGGGGTTGGTTTGCTTTACTTTTACCAGGCGCCCCATATCGTCGTATTCATACTTGGTGCCTACTGTTATAGTGGTACTGCCAAGGCTTTTATACTGCCTCGCTTCTGTTGCCATTCCTGTATAATTTACCACGTTGGTGGTGTGGTCATTCACTGCATTATCAATCTGGTTACTGCTCCTTACCTGTATTACATGGTAGTATTTATCATAAAAGCTTACTTGGGTTATCCATGTACCGGGTGTGCCGCTGCCCAGAATTTTCTTTTTGGAACCAGTAAGTAGCCCGAATGTTAAATCGGTAGCTGTGGCTTCATTGGTTAAGCCCTGGTTCAGTTTTGAATAATCAGGGGTACCATCCGCATTAAAGTCATAATTATCATAATAGCTGTATGCTCTTTCTTCCGTACCAGACACGGGGAAACATTGGTTGCTGTAACCGGAAGAGCTGCCTGATTGCTTAACTTCAAAATAGGTTGTACTCCCGGTTTGGTAATAGGTAGAAATAAGCCCATTTACATAAGATTGCATCTGGCTTTGGGTTAATACACTGCTGTGGGTATACATGCCCTCCACCACTACACGGTTGGCGTTATCATATTTTACATAAGCCCATTTAGTACCGCCACTGCTGCGCATATTGCCATCCTGGGTAAGCACCACCCTGTCTAAGGGATCGTAGATCAGGTACACTTCTTTTGCCCCGGGCACCTTTTTTTGTATAACCCTGTTTTTACTATCGTACCAGAATTGGTATATTAATTCTGGGGCAATTGTTAGGTTATAGGTAAATGCCAATACCATTTTCGCAATGGCTTTTGGCGGAATGATACAAACTACATTACCCACATTATCGTAGATATAATACGTGTCATAATTACCTGAAGATGGTGCATCCTGCCGTTTCAATATAACTCTTCCAAACTTATCTTTATACACAGAACCGTGTACATTATTTTCATCCACCACTTCAGTAACCACCAAATCGTTATCGCCATAAGTAGCTGTTGAAGAAGCGCTGCTGCCCGACCACACCCATTTACGTATACCTTCTGCTGCCGTACCATTGCGGTAACTGGTGGTTTTATAATGTTGGGTTAATTGATTGCCATCCCCAACACCACCTATATTAATAACACGTTGCAAGGGGCTGGCTTCATAACTAACATCTGAAAAAGGGCTGTTATCCGCAGCAACTTTATTGGCAACGGCAACGGATGTACTGTAAAAATTGAGTTGATTGGTTTGTGCGGTGGCTATGTCTACATAAGCTCCGGTACTGGTAGTGGCTTCATAAGGAAGGTATGATCTTATTTCGCGGCCAAACTCATCATACTTATGAAAGCTGATCATGTCTTTACCATTGGGGCTTGTAGCAACAGCTATGGCTTCCAGTGGTCGCCCAAAACCATCCATATAACTAATGGTTCTTGTTTTTTCAGCGTTAGTTAAATTGGGCACCGTACTGGCATCTGTAACCCCTTCTTTTCTAACTGTATAACTTTCTACTGCCGGGGGTTGTGTAATAGTCACCTGGGCAGCAATTTTATTGGTACACGTTATGATTGCAAGTATGGTTACAATAAGTGTATTGATATTGATTGTACTTTTCATTTGTCAGGATTTAAAGGGTTAGTCTCCGTTTTTTACATTAATACCATTGGAATATGCTATTGAATTATCACAAAACCTGATCTTCGCCCGCATTATATAGGAGCTTGTGCGCAGGTAATTAAAACCCTGGCTGGTAATATCTCCACCCGAGCTTATTGCTGTTTCAGCCTGCCAGGTACTCCAGTTGTTTGTTCCAAATGGAGCCACCTGCCATTCTACTGCTGTAACATTTGCCAAAGATCCTCCTGTTATATCTGTTAATTTAAATACCGTATTATTACAGGTTGGGGAAGGTAATGAACTGCAACTGGTAAGAATGCATTGGCCAGCAGAAGTATATTGAGTAATACCCGAAGCACAGATTAACGGAGTACCTACTGCAGAACAGGTTGAAGAGCTGGCCACTCTTACCGGAGGTGGCACAGTTGAGCTGGTAGCGGGAGTTTGTACAACAATATTGCTGATTCCCGGCGACATGGCCGTTACCGTTACCTGGTATGTTCCGGGGTTAGAGTAAACATGTGACGCCGAGCACATACCATTATTATCAACTGGGAAGTTGCTATAAGTACCGGTTCCGTCTCCAAAATCCCAAACATAACTAATTGATGGTGCGGAACAATCTCCTTTTTCGTAATCTGGAGGAGGTGCAGCAGAAAAAGAAGCGGTCTGACCTGTAATATAAGGAGTATAGCTATAATAGATATTGATCGAGGATAACTGTTGCTGGTACCGGTTGGTCATCTTATATTTTTTAACCTCAAGTATGTTATCAAATTGGTCGCGGGTAATCCAAAGCCTGCCCGCATTATCATATTCATAAGTAACACCGGTACCATTTACGCCTGTTTTTGCTGTGAGCAAATTTGTTCCAATTGAATTGGTTGTATAATTATATGTTGAGACTCCTGTATTATCAGGATACATTAGTACATCATCAATTTTCACTGCAGCAGATGTTCCCAGGGAATAGTAAAAAGTTACGCCTCCTTTTTTGGTGGTAAATGGAACTATAGCCTGGTAATACTTCCATGTGCTGCCTGCGGTAAAGGAGACCAATGGTGTGGTGGCACACCCTGTCGGGCCCGGTGCAACAGAGGAAACACATAAATATATTGTTCCTGCAGCACTGGCATCCTTTAACCAAAATGATATGATAAGATTAGTTGCTGTTGCCGGTTTGGTAAGCAACCTCGTAATATTAGTACTTGGTTGAAAATTCAGGCATGATGTACTGTACCTTCCACCAGTGACTATAGAATTTCCAGAACCTATGGTGAAATTGTTTTGTACCTGTGTGGCATCTAAATCGAAATTGGTATAGCCTACATTTTCTGGCCGTGCATTAGTGAACTCAGCATATTTAACGCTGTTGACAGCTGCTGAACTAAATACTGTTTTTGGTATACGGCTGTTATCAGTAATTAATTGAGGTATCCCCCTGGTATTATATTGCTCAATTGCTGAAGGTGTGGCTGTTGTTGTTTGATAACTCGTGTTATCAAAACTAAATGTGCTGCCTGTTATAAAAGAAGGCACAAAACTGGTAATCCCGGCCTGGTTAATGAACTGGTAAGATTTATCAGCAAGATAGGCATCCAATGTTGTACCCCCATTCACCACATCTCCAATTGTAACTTTTTTGAACAAGGTTAAATTTGCGCCAGTTGTTTTCTCTCCTGTTCCATCATTGGAAGTGAGAATAGTTTCAATTAATTGATTTTGATTTTTTGTAACAAAATTATTTATAGCATTATTCATTTCATCTGTTGTGCCGGTTCCTGGTGTATAATCCTTGGCATATTTATATTTTGTTGTAAGGGTTATGCCGTTACTGTTTTGTTTACTTGTAGCAATTAATTCTCTAAGGTCTGCCGTTGTACTTGAAGGTGTGTAAGTATAATTTTCAGTTGTGATAATTGGTGTGCTGCTGTTGGAATTATAGAGTTTGGAAGTTTTTTGTTACCAAAAAATTATCCACTACTGAGTTGAGTGCATATTTTCCATAAGCGGTTGCAGTATTGCCAATATCATCCAGCCTTAAACCGGCAATTTTATAAACAGTACTATGTGAACGGGCGTAGGTATATTCCTCTGTTGCCACAACCTGTCCAGCCTCATTGTATACTGTAGTTTTAGTAGGTAACCCCCTTTCAAAATCAAAGTTGGCGTGTGGCGCAAAGGGGTATTGCAACACCCGGTTGTTGATATATGTTGGGGTAATTGCATTGCATGGTGTAGGCGAACTCAAATTAGTCCGGGAAATATAGTCAGTAGTTTCCTGCCAATCAGTGAGTGGGGTACTTCCATAAGTGCCGGTAGTGTTATACTCAAAAACAGTTTTTCCAATTCCCCCATTTGCAGATGTTTTTTTAACTGTAACCTTTCCGTATAAAATGGCTTCAGATTCAGTATTGAGGTCATAGGTAGTTCGGTATGTGGTATTAATGACCTTTGCTGTGCTGGTTGAAAAACTGGTATTGCTGAGAAAGTTAATGGTAAACTTTGGTACCGATACAGCTCTACCTGTAGTGGCTGATGTGTTGGAAGGATCGTTATAGTTGTATTCTGTAACATCTGTATTGTTTAAACCATCATTATTGGTAATTCGCTTTATCCTGATTCCTCCTCCTGGAACATTCCCTGTTACATCTTTATCATAATAATCATTCAGTTCATATTCAAGTGTCGTGTTAGCACCCGTTGGATAATATATCTTCTTCAGGGTACCATTACCCGCTTGTGGAACATTTTCTAAAGTAAATTGTGTATTAACACTCCTTGTTGAGTTTGATGGAATTGTCGATACTGTTCCTGAGGAAGCGGTATTTATTTTGAAAAGTTCTATTGTCGGGTTGTCCGGATAAGCATAAATCTGGGGTGTTAGGTCGCCGTTTATTATACTCCCATTATAAAAACCCCAGTAATCCTGGATATTAACTATGGTATCCATTGTACCAGTTCCATCGGGTTTTGGTGGCACACAATAGCAAGATCCAGACTGATAATCAACACCATAATAAGTAAAGTCATATTGACTGAAGACATTAGTACAGTTTGTATTTGACTTATATGTTTTTAGTCCTTTTAAAAAATATCTGCCCCAGGCAGACCATACAGAGGAGTTGCCACGGAATTTGTTAGTATAAACTAACTCATATGTTTGGTTTTGAGTAGGTAAAGTGATTTTCATTAATTTGGTTTTGTCAACAGTACCTTCATCATTTCCATTCCAGTCGAACTGACAAACTGTTTGGGTTGTACCCGCTTCAAATCCAGGAGCATAAGTTGAAATACTAAGCAAATGAAGGTCGACTCTTACTGTATTAATGATGTACAATAACTTTTTTGATATGTTGCTGCTACCGTCCGGTACAAGTATTTCTACTTTTTTCTGACTATACCTTTTATAAATTTCTGGGTTCGGTACTGTAAAATTTTCATATGTAAAAGAAATCCTGTTGCCCTTCGTGTCCTCCATTTTAGAAAGAGCCCAATTATCATTATACTTAACAGGATAACCAAGCGGGTAACCCGGTACATTAGCCTTATTCCTGTACATTAAAAAATCTCTTTTAAATACCTCTAGGTTATTGGGATCTATGGCTACAGTTGTTCCCGGATTAAAAATATCTACAGACTGTTCAACCATATTGGCCTGGTCAAAATAATATTTTACCCCATTATCGTTAGTTACAGTAAAAGAAATAATACGGCCATATGTATCTGTTGAATAAGATATTTGATAGTCTTTATATGGGATAGTTTTAATAACGTGAGTAGATGTTGCATCAAAAACAAAACTGCAGCTTAATCCGGGAGCACTGATAGTAAAATAATCTGGTTCGGTATCAAACGTATAACTATAATTTGAAGCTATTGCATTTGCATCAGTGATTTCGCCAGAACAATTTGGTGGTGTTGTGTTAGCTGGGCTAAAACTTTGCACTGATTGAGGCGCATTGTTTCCAGACCTTAACCAGCCCTTGATTATACTATAGCTGGGATCGCTTTGATATTCCACATCGTCTGGAAATCCCCTGACTTCACGCCTAATACTGGCTCCGGCCAATAATCTCCAGCCCATACCAAAGGAGTTATCATAATCCTCCACTTTTAATCCAGAGGCACTATAGGTTAGGGCAACAGGAGCAGATAAATCGCCTACAGAAACATTACAAATTGGAACAGTTGCAACAGCAGTACCTGTTACATTATTAACTGAGACAATGTTTTGCGCATAAATTCTGGGAATAAAAATTGTTGCCGCAGAAATGTAAATTGTTAGCGCTGCTACAAAGGGTAGTTTTGAAAACTGCATCATAAGGGTTTATTATGTAAAAATTGTTAGGGAATAACGGTGATACGGGGCAATTGACTGAAATGGAGCTTTCAGTTATCAAATTAAAGGGGGTTAATTTGGTACGCACGTTCAAGGGAATTGATTTAAAGTAATTTCAATCTAGGACGGCATCAAATGCAGCACAATGCTAATTTGATTTTTTTATATATCCAAATTGCTAATATTACGTAACCGTTAAAAATGCTGGCCAAGTTGGAAAAGTGGCAGGTACATGGCAATCAATATAACCCCAACGAGTAGCCCTAAAAAAATGATGATAAACGGCTCAAGCAAATTTCCCAGAACTGCGCTCTGGTACTCGGTTTCGTCTGTGTATTGCTGATATAATTTTTCAAAAAAGAAGTCCAGCTTATTTACCTCTTCTCCTGCTTTGATCAGGGCAGTCATTTTCTGTGGATAAATTGTGAACAAAGACAAGCTTTCATGTAAAGATTTGCCATGCATAATATCTTCTTCTACTTTTTTCAATGTGCTTTCAATAGGATAAAAGCTGATCATTTGCCGGATCAAAGTGATTGCACGCAGCATGCTCACCTTTGAAGCAATCATCAAGTGCATAGAATTACAAAAACGGGATAAATAGATTTTATGCACCAGTTTACCTATAACCGGGGTATGAATCAGTACTTTTCCAGACAAGCTCCGAAACCATATTTTACGTCGCTGGCTGATAAAAAAGGTTATAGCTATCAACACAATAAAAGCAAAATACCAAAAGCCCGATTGTACTGATGCAGACAGGCTTAAAATGAATTTTGTGATACCCGGCAGTTCACCCCCAAAACGTTTGAATACATCTGCAAACATGGGCACCACAAAGTTGAGCATAAACAAAACTGCAATTAATGCAAAAGAAGATACAATGGCAGGATATGTTAATGCAGCAATGATCTGGCGCCGTTGTTTTATTTTTTTGGTATAGTACACCGATAAATCTTTCAGTACCTCACTCAACTTCCCCGTTTCCTCACCTATCTGAACACTAAAATATTCATACTCGGAAAACTTATTGCTGCTTCTTAGTGCTTCTGAAAGTGATGAGCCCTTTATAATATCTTCTTTGATTTTTTCAAATACTGATTTAATATTTTTTTTCTGTTTCTCGCTTAATATTAATTCAAGCACATTGCGGATATCAATACCGGCAGAAAGCAGCATGCTCATTTCCAGGTAAAATGATTCCCTGACTTTGTCACCAATCTCATTGCCAAAAAGCTGAATATCCTTATTTAAAAAGCTAAAAAAATCTTTCGGCTTTTTATCTTCTGTCTTTGAAGGCTTTTGTTGCTGATTGATTTTTTCTAACGATATTCCCTGCATAGTTGTTATTAGGGTTTTATTTTTTGCAAACAGTTAGCATCATATTGTTTGGTTAATTGCCAAAATACAGTATCCTTATACGGCACCATTTTAAACGCAATATAATTGATCAGTTCAGAATTTTCCTGCGTCTTCACATCCGGGTCATACGAAAAAACTAAAAATGAATCTGTGAAAGCATTATATCTCCTTACAATTGCTTTTGCAGAAAATTCATAACTGATTTTTGAAGAGTCCACATAACAAATTACTGATTTTTTTTCCGTATTGTTTTTTACAGAGTCAGCCCTGTTAAAATCTGCTGAAAAAGTATTTTTGAATTGCAGGTAACTATTCAATTGCTCTACCTTTTCTGTTTGTCGTAAATACTGTTTTTTCACAAGCAGGTAAACGGTATAAATAGTAGCTAATGTAATGGCGCTGATGATCATCACCACCACCAGCTCAACTATAGTAAATGCTTTAAGTTTTTGCACCTCAATTATTTATTAGTACAATTCTCTTTTCTTCTGCAATGATATTGTTATTGATGTCATTTATCCAGCAATGCACTACTGCAACACCGGGTTTTTCATTGTAGTTTTCGATAGTAGCATTAATCAAAAAACCATCTTCTTCCTGCTTATCCTCGTATGGGATGTCTTTAATTTGTATTTGCTTGTAATAATTGTTTATCGCTTCATAAGCCCTGATATTTTTTTCAGAAACACCCGATTTTGACAGGTTTAAAAGAATAGTGCCCGCAGTCAAAAAAACAGCAAGAATAATTACCATTGCAATTACTGTTTCCAAAATAGTCGCCGCCTTTACTTTAACCATTTGATTACTTTTAATTTGCCTGGCATTTTCACTAAAGTAGTGCCAATAAAGTAAGGAGATAATTTTGTCCGGTCAATTACAGCATCTACCAGGCTGTTTTCATAAGTGGCAATTACAGATCGGTACAAAAAATAATCAGTTATTACTGTTCCATGTATATCACCTGCCGGCTGCAAAAAGCCATGAACGTAAACAATGCCTTCAAATACTGAACCCTTTTGCAGTGTAACAATGTTTTTAAATTGATCCTTTTTAAAAGCATTGGCAAAAAGAAACCCTGAAATTGTTGTACTGTCACCCACATCAATAGTTCCCTGTGTTTTGCTTGCTGAATCTTTTAATAATATTACTGCGCTCGGATAATTAAGGGTACAATGCTTTCCAATCTTTATTATACGGCTTGCTATAAGCTGTGCTGACCCTTCAAAATGATCATCCACATCTATTTCAGGTGCAATAATGATGGCATCTTCAATTGCCGTATTTCGTGATATATGGATAACTGAATCCGAAAACAGCACCGCTTTTCCTTTTATACTTTTTGATATAAATGGGTTGAGCCTGTTGATATAATAATACTGAATATCATTTTCAAATGAATTATATATAGAATCTTCCAGTGGCTTTTCATTTGCTTTTTGGAAATCCTTGTTATGCGTTATCTTAAAAACGTCATAGAGTTTAGCAAGCATGTGTTTATTTTCAGAAGGGAAAATGGTGTCACTTTTTAAAATATTCCCTCCAACAAGTTCTTTCCCATCATAACCTTTGCCATCTATATAGCCGGGCTTAATATTTGCTCCTGGAATGTAAGCATTGCCTGTTAATCTTGTACTACCGGATATTTGCAATGGCCGGTGATGATCAACAAGGAACAGGCAGGCATTGAGCGTATCATTCAATTCTGTTCCATAAAAGAAATTTTTATGAGATCTTTTGTTTCGGTCATGTGATGTAATTTCCACTACATTAAATATGCCCCATAACTCCTTTTTTATACTTACAGAATCATTCCCCTCCTCAAATAAATCAAATTGCAGTGAATCCTCACCATTAAAATGCAGAGTATCTCCGATTACCAGGTTGGTGGCAGACTGAAGGTTTTGCTCCAGCCTTTCGCTGGCTTTATATTTGATCCATTGCAAATTGCTGTGATAATGCAACAATAATAGAGAACTGATAATTATGGAAATAATTATTGAAATAACCAGGACGCTCATTAATACATGCGCCTTAAGCCTTGGTACGTTTATTATTTTCACGGCATCAGTATAATGAATACAATATTACATTTTCTTGAAGATGGTATCACTAATTATGGCTCCTTGTTTGTATGTGATCTGGTGTGTTCTGCCTCCTGGCAATATATCTGAAAAAATGCCTTCTTCTTTTCCAGCTTTGTAATTACCGCTTTTAAGCAGTTTGCCACTTGCGTCATACCACTCAAACTTTCCATCTTTTAACCCTTTATCCCACGTTATTACTGATTCCCTTTCGCCATTTTGATACCAGGTTTCCCATTTTCCTGTTTTCAAACCATAATCATATTGCCCTTTTTGTTTTAATGCACGGTTCGGATATAGTTCCAGGTAGTCCTCATCAAGCAGTTTGCCGCTGTAAGCGCCTCTTGTTTCAAAAATACTGTCAGCCTTAAACCAGGTATAGTATTTAGAATCTGAAATTTTTGAAAGCATCTTCACATCAACTGGTTTGGTATAGAATTGAAAAAGGGTATCGCTTTTTACGAGGGTAACCCTGTTAAACGGAACTTTGCTGTAGATCCCTTTTTGATTGGTACAGGCAAAAATGATTAAGGAAATAAAAAATAGAAAGATACTTGGACGGAATTTTTGAGTCATAATCAGAATTATTTGAAGCGATTTCTTATATACCAATTAATAATCGGTAATCCCTGAGCATGGATTGATTGTTTTCTATTGATAAAGATAGAAAATTAAACAATCTCTTCAAGATAGGAATTATAAAGCTGGCTTGGGTGTATTATTCTGCTAATTTCCCCAATAGCATATTAACAGGTATAAAATAGGTAAAGGTCGTTATTTTATATTAGCCGGGGTTCTCTTAACTTTCTATTACTGCATCAATAAGAAACATAAGCTGAGGTTTTTACTTTTAAAAAAGGGTAAATTTAAACGGAGTCTCTTCATTAATCTGAAAATAAATACTACCCCTTGTAAGACTATTTTTACTAATCACCCCACCGCCACCACCCGCATACCATATCCTTTATAGTTATAGGTCCACTCATTCCCCTCCCTGCAGCTAACCCTTAACAGTGCTATCCAGGGTTTATCAGTTGGCACCTGCATGCTTAACAGGCAGTGACTTTGCATCTCGCAGGGCAATGTATAATAAACCGGTACGGTACCGTCTATACGTAACTGTTCTATAGTATCCGGCCTGCCGGTTAAAAGCACCAGTTCAAAACAACATGCGGTTACTAAAGTATTGAACCGGTAAATGCAGTAGGCATCAATGGGTATGCTCACATTCAGCATATCATTTTCCTGGTTTGTGGTGTAGTTGCTTAAAAGCAGCGCACGCAGCGGATGGTGAGGCTGTAATTCCATTCCTGTAAAGTTTCTATAGTGGGCATTGCCGTCAGCATGCAAAGCTTTTACTAAGCTGCCAATAAACCGCTGTACCATTCGCCCGGTCTCCATACGTTCGGTAAACGGCTGCAGCAGTTGCGCCATTCTCGATGCTGCGGGGCTTACAACTTTTACATATTGTGCATTGGCTTTAAATGTGGGGTTAAGCTGAGCCGGTTTAATGGTGCCTCTTTTTCGCCGCCAGTAATAGCCGTCAGTACTGTGTACCAGTACATAGCTGGCAGGGTCAGGGCAGGGTGGTATTTTCGCTTTCATAGTATCCAAATGACTTTGGATTGCAGTCAAAAGTTGCCGCATCGGCATTATTTTTTGAAAATCTTACGTATAAGTATAGAATACCTGCAGAAAAGCTATAGAATACGTACAGAATAATGAAGCCGTAGTAAAAGACAGGTAACTCCGCAGTAAATGGCAGGTACAGGCGTTGTAACCTGTAGTATGCACCCGTAAAGCAGGTGCTGAAGTACATGCTATTACAACCAGCGCAGGAATAATTGCTGTTAATTATCCTCCACCTTCAAATTACTAAAACTCCCCCTTTCAATTTTAATTTGTGCAGGATGGTTAGGGGTGTGTTTCAGCGCCACTTCATCGGCGGGAATAATCAGTTCATCAAACTGCCCGCTCAGCTGCCATTTGTGGCCGCCGCGGTCATTGGCGCCAAGGTCTTTACATTCAGTGATCCTGATGGTATAGTTGGTTAGTTTGGGCAAATCTCTCGGGCCGGCACCATATATTTCTTTTCTTGTACCTACTTTTCTGGTAAGGTTCATCTTAACAATCGGGTATACGCCGGGTTTAAATGCCATGGCAAAATTCAGCAGCAGCGTTACACTTTCCGTAGTGCCCGGTGCGGTAAAATATACCAGGTGGTCAGCACCCGGTTGAAAATGGCTCGTGTCTTTTTGCTGCAGCAGCGCACCACCCAGGCTGATGGTGGTACCATCAATCACAATTTTGGTGGGCAATGCATCTGTCGCCCCGGGTATTTCATTGGGCGCATTTTGTACGGTGGGTGTATTGCTGGCTGAGGAATTGCTGTCGCTGCCCGATCCGTTGCAGGCCAATAATACTACCGGTAAAACAAATAATAATCGCTTCATAGTTAGTAAAAAGAAAGGCAAATTACAATATTTTCCAGTTGCACATGCACCATTCAGCCACCTGCAGTTTTGCTGTTGCTGTTTTGAAATAAAACCATTAGATTCGTTACCTTCAACCATCCTTGAAAAGCAGCCTGGTTTTACAGCTATCACACCTTTCCAACAGAACAGTAACTGATGAACACACTCTTGCCCAACAAATCCCGCATTGCGTCTATCGACCTGTTGCGTGGCGCCGTCATGATCATTATGGCGCTGGACCATACCCGTGATTTTTTTCACAACCAGGCACTCACCGGCGATCCGCTCGATGTAAACACCACTACGCCTTTTCTCTACTTCACCAGGTGGATCACGCATTTGTGTGCACCCACGTTTGTTTTTCTCTCCGGTGTTTCCGCATGGCTGCAAAGCCAGCGCAAAACCAAAGCAGCGCTGAGCCAGTTTCTCATCACCCGTGGTTTATGGCTGGTGTTTATGGAACTCTTTATTGTAACACTGGGCATCACCGGCGACATTCACTATGGCTTTTTCGTGCTGCAAACCATCTGGTCCATCGGCATCAGTATGGTGTTCCTCGGGCTGGTTATCTGGTTGCCCTTTTCCGCAGTACTGGCTATAGGGCTCATCATTGTTCTTGGACATAACAGTTTGGATTTTGCAGAAGCAGCCCGAAAAGGGGATGTAAATTTATTCTGGCACTTCATTCATGTACCCACTGTTTTTCCGCTTCCTTACTGGAGTAATCATATGGTGGGTGTATTTTATCCCTTTCTGCCCTGGACGGGTTTGATGATCGTAGGTTATTGTTTTGGCAGAATTTTTACAGCGTATGATGAAGCAAAAAGAAACCGCCTGGTATTATTCACCGGCATCGGCGCTTTACTGGTATTCATCATACTCAGGGCTATCAATATGTATGGCGATCCGTTTCACTGGTCGCAACAAAAAGATTCCTTGTATACATTTCTCTCTTTCATGAACGTAACCAAATATCCCCCATCATTATTATACATGTGCGCCACACTGGGTATTACCATCACTTTTATGGCACTGGTAAAAAATACCAGTAGTAAACTGGCTAAAATTATCATTGTATATGGCAGGGTGCCCTTCTTTTATTATATCCTGCATTTTTACCTGCTGCATATCATCAACATTTGTTGTTACATCAGCCGTGGCCATACTTTAGCCGAAGGCATGAAAGGCGTACCAGGCCTGCCGTTTAAGTTTGCTGTACCCGGAGAAGGCTATAGCCTGTGGGTGGTATACGGCATTTGGGCTGCAGTCGTCATTGCATTATATCCATTGTGCAAATGGTACGATAATTATAAAACCAATCACAGGGAAAAATGGTGGTTGAGTTATTTATAACGAACTTGTAAAGCATGGTTAACCAAGGGGAAACCAGGGCGGGAAAAAAGAAAATATAAAAAGAGAATGCTAACTTACAAGCCGATAGCTAAACCTATAAATCAATGATCGGAAAGCATAAAACAGATGCGGTGGAGTGGAAACAGGTGTGGGACCCTAAAAATCTGCTGTTGATAATTCTCGGTACTGCACTGGCCGTACTGGCCATGAAAGGTTTTATGATACCCAACAGTTTTATGGATGGCGGCATTACCGGTATTTCTATTTTACTGTACGAGTTGTTTCACATCAACATCAGCTTTCTCGTTATTGTGCTTAACATACTTTTTGTGTACCTCGGTTATAAACGCATTGGCAAAACCTTTGCCGTGCAAACCACCATTGCAGTGATCTTACTGTCCATTGGTTTGCTTTTTGTACACATCAAACCCATCACTACCGATAAATTACTCATCGCCACCTTTGGTGGTATATTGATTGGCACCGGTGTGGGCCTCGTTATCCGCGGCGGTGGTGTCATTGATGGTGCAGAAGTGATTGCTGTTTTTACTGAACGTAAAACCGGTTTCTCCAATAGTGAGATCATCATGCTCATCAATACCATCATCTTTGCCGTGGCGGCCTTTCAGCTGGGTATAGAAACCGCCATGTATTCCATCATCACCTATTTTACGGCCACCCGTGCCACCAATTACGTGGTGGATGGTATAGAAGAATACACAGCCATGAACATCATCTGCTCCCAAACAGAAGAAGTAAAAAGTTTATTGGTGAACGACCTGGGCAAAGGTATCACTGTGTATAAAGGCGAAAGAGGGTACCTGCCGGGCAGTTTCGAAATCAGAACAGCAAGCGACATTATTGTTACCATAGTAACCCGTTTGGAGATAAAGCAAATCCAGGAATCGATACTGGAAATAGATCCCAAAGCTTTTATTTATGTGCAAAGCATTAAAGAAGCCAGCGGCGGAATTTTAAAAGCAAAGGCCCATGCAAAGTGATCTGCCTGTTGAAGAACTGGTACTGCATTTGCTGAAGACAAAACTTCCGGCAAACTACTACTATCACAACTACGCACACACGCAGTATGTGATGGAAAAAGTGGCTGAAATCGCTGCGCACGAACAGTGCACCCCCAAAGAAAAACAATTGCTGCACCTTGCTGCGCTCTGGCACGACACCGGCTACATCAACACCTACAACGGGCACGAGGAAGAAAGCTGCAGGCTGGCAAAAAGATATTTACCCCAATATGGTGTAACGGCTGCTGATATAGAAACCATCTGCAGTATGATCATGGCCACCAAAGTACCGCAGCAGCCACACAACAAACTGGAAGAAATGATTGCCGATGCCGATTTGGAATACCTGGGCGCCGGGGGTGCCGCAGAAAAAGCCACTGCCCTGTTTAAAGAACTGCAATCATTGCAGCCTGCTTTAACAAAAGAGGAATGGAACAGTAAACAAATTGCGTTTTTACAGCAGCACCATTATTTTACCCGTTATTGCAGGCAAACAAAAGAACCGCAGAAGCAGGCTTACCTGGCCAGTTTGCAATAAGGCATTGATTGAACTGAATATACAGCATCCAATATCCATTGGTATTTTGAAAGATCGTAACAGGTAGTCCTTCCCGTTATATTTCATTTTAAAAGCCTTATCATGCCCGCTGTTGAACAACTGGTGCAACAAGTTGCCGATGCCAGGAACCGTTATCTGCATTCCATCAGCCACATCACTGAAGAACAGGCAAGCTATAAGCCATCGGAAAACGAATGGAGTATTATCGACAATACGGAACATTTGTTTTGGGCAGAGCAAGGCGCTTTGTTTGGCATGTGGAAGATATTATACGCCATACGCAATGGCAGTGCCGTACGCACTTATGCATCATCGCACCGCAACTGGTCTGCTGAAAAAATAGTGGAACATACCTGGAAGGAAAAAGAACAGGTGCCGGCAATTGCAGCGCCAAGGCTCGGCGGTACTATCGCCTTCTGGCGTGCTGCATTATCCAGCCTGCAACATATTTTGAATCAGTTTGCAAAAGATATTAAAGAAGAAGAGCTGCGCCTGCTGGCACATCCGCATCCCATTTCCGGCGATATGGATTTTCACCAACGGCTGGAGTTTCTCGTCTTTCACATCAACAGGCACCAAACACAAGTGCAAAACATCATTGCTACTTTTAAGACACTTTCATGAACAGTTACCTGGAAAACATAAAAAAACTATTGCAGGACACAACGTTGCCGGAAAATGAAAAGCAACGGTTGCTTAGTGCACTTCATGATGCCGGTAAGCAATGGGTCATCACCAATTTTAAACTGGACAGTACCGGCAAGGATAAACGCATAACCACAATGCTGCTGCAAGAAACCATTGAAGAGCTGGAACAAAAAAGAAAAACCATTGAAGAACAGAACCGGGAGCTGGAAATTGAATCATCGCTGGAAAGAGTAAGGTCAGTAGCTATGGGCATGAACAAGCCTGATGATATGCTGGAAGTGTGCAAAGCCATTGCCCTGCAATTACAATCATTGGGTGTACCTGATATACGTAATGTGCAAACAGCTATCTTCAATCCCGATCGTGGTTCATACATGAATTATGAATATTATGCAAAGCACGACAGAACTTTTGTAACCGAAACCCTTTATACCAATCACGAAGTGGCCAATGCTTTTGCGCAGCAAATGTTCCGGGGAAAAGGTGAAGTGTTCATTACACAATTTAAAGCCGATGAAGTAAAAAACTGGCTGGCTTATCAAAAAACCACCAACGTATTTATTGATACTTTCCTGGAAAAGGCAACCTCACTCAATTATTACTGGCATTCACTGGGGCCGGTGGCGCTGGGCATTTCCACCTACCTGCCATTAAGCGATGAAGCATTGCAATTGTTCCAGCGTTTTCTTAAAGTATTCGACCTGTCTTACCGCAGGTATTTGGATATTGAAAAAGCTGCAATGCAGGCACGAGAAGCGCAAATTGAAGCCGCATTGGAAAGAGTACGCAGCCGTTCATTGGCCATGCACAAGAGTGATGAACTGAAAGAAGTGATCCGGGTAGTGCTTGATCAATTGATCCATCTCAACATTAATGCAGAACATGCAGGTTTTTATATTGATTACAAAAAGCAGGATGATATGCACATCTGGCTGGCCGACCCAAACATTGAACCATTCTTTGCCACCATTCCTTATTTTGATACACCAACATGGAACAGCTTCTTAAAAGCCAAAGCCAACGACATAAGCTTTCATACCGATCTGCTGGATTTTGAAGAAAAAAATAGATTCTATCAATCGCTTTTTAAATTATTTGAAGTACCTGAAGAAGCCAAAGCTTTTTATATGCAATGCAAGGGGCTTGCAGTGTCTACAGTATTGTTAGATGATGTGGGTTTATATATCGAAAACTTTTCCGCCATTCCCTATACTGATGAAGAGAATAAAATTTTGATGCGCTTTGGCAAAGTCTTTCAACAAACCTATACCCGCTTTCTCGACCTGCAGAAAGCAGAAGCGCAGGCGCATGAGGCACAAATACAATTGGCGCTGGAACGTGTGCGTGCCAAAACAATGGCGATGCAAAAGAGTCATGAAATTGCAGACGCTTGCCTCGTATTATTTCAACAATTTACAGAGTTGCGTACGTTACCAACACAGGTTTCCATCTGCATTTTTGATGAAGCCATTGAGAACGGAGATATGTATGTTACGCTTAACGGGGAAAAGATCGACCGTTCGTATGTAATGGAAATGAACAAAGAAGGGTTTGTAATGAAAAAGGTAAAAGCTGCCTTTCTGCAAAAAAAGAAAGCAATATCGATAGTGATTACCGGTAAGGAATTGCAGGAGTATAACAGGTGGAGAAACAATTTTGTTGGGGCAAAACGCTGGGATGATTCAGATGCAGTGCTGCAGCAATCATGGTATGTGGAAAGCGTATTTTTTTCACGGGGCATCATTGCCGTTTCATCCGGTACAACACCCCATACTGATACGGTTACTTTGCTGAAGCGCTTTGTAAAAGTATTTGATGAAACCTTTACACGTTTTCTCGACTTGCAAAAAGCTGAGGCGCTGGCAAGGGAAGCTCAGATACAATTGGCATTAGAAAGAGTGAGAGCAAAAACGATGGCCATGCAGAAGAGCGAAGATCTTAACCAGGCAGCTGCTGATATGTTCAAACAGATTCAATCCCTTGGTATGCAGCCATGGGCTTGTGGCTTTAATATTTTTGATAAAGATGAAAAAACAGTCACACAATACATGAGCCTGGCCGATGGAGGCATCTCCCCACCTTTCAGAACTCCACTTACTGAAGATCCTTTCTTTATAAAAATTTATGATGCCAGAAAACGTAATGATGAACTGTTAGTATGGGAATCAGAAGGAGAATCACTGGCAAAAACATACAGGTATATGTTTGCCCTTCCCGGTTCAGGCGAAATATTCGGTAACCTGGAAAACTCCGGTTTTGTAATGCCAAAATTTCAAATCACACACTGCGCTTACTTTTCTCAGGGGTATCTTGTGTTTATCACCTATGAGCATGTGGCCATAGGGCATGATATTTTCAAACGCTTCGCAAAAGTCTTTCAACAAACCTATACCCGCTTTCTCGACCTGCAGAAAGCAGAAGCACAGGCAAAAGAATCACAAATACAATTGGCATTGGAAAGAGTTCGTGCCCGAACAATGTCTATGCAGAAAAGTGATGAACTGGCCGAAACAGTCTCCACCCTTTTTAAACAATTGCTCACCCTCGGTATTCAACCGGAATTGCTGAGAACCTGCGGAGTGGTAACATTTAAAGAAGATAAGCCGGAAGGGGAAACATGGATCAGCGATATCAATGGAGATATTATTTCAGATCCATTTACGGCACGTTTTGATGAAGCGCCTGCGTATAAAACTGTTTATGCGGCATGGAAAAATAACGAGAAGTTCCTGGTAATTCATTTACAAAACGAAGCCTTCTGGGAGCACATGGCCTTTGTAAAAAAATACAGCCATGTGCATAATATCAATATTGATGAGATGAAGAAAAAATATCACCAGATGTTTTTTCACGTCATGTTTTTTTCAAAAGGTTATCTCTTTGTAGTAAGCTACGAGCCGCTTCCCGCCATGCATGAATTGTTTAAACGCATTGCGAAAGTGTTTGAACAAACCTATACCCGCTTCCTGGATCTGCAGAAAGCTGAAGCTCTGGCCAGGGAAGCGAAAGTAGAAGCGGCGCTGGAAAGGGTACGGAGCCGTACATTGGCCATGCAAAAAAGTGATGAACTCTCCGAAACCGCTGCTGTATTATTTAAGCAATTGATAGAATTGGGTATAGAACCCAACCGTTTGTACATTGGCATTATACAGGAAAAGAACAACACCATAGAAGCGTGGGCAACAGATGAAGCCGGTGGTCGTGTAAGCGCCAGGTTTGTTATCAGCGGTGCTGAAAATAATTCTGTTGCAAAAATGTACGAAGGCTGGAAACAGCAGCAATCCATCATCATTGACATGCAGGGCGAGGAACTGCATAACTACATTAACTACCTGGCAACAGTGGTGCGTGCACCGGTTACTATTGGCCATACACAAAAAAGAAGGGTACAAACCATTGCCTATTTTTCGAAGGGAATGATAGGCATGGCGTCGCCGGATGTGCAACCTGCTGAGACCATCCAGTTGCTGGAACGTTTTGCCTCCGTATTCAACCTCACCTACACCCGCTTTAATGATTTGCAACTGGCAGAAGCACACGCCCTGCAGGCCGAACAGGATTTAGCAGCTATTAAAGAAGCCAAGCAAAAAGCAGAAGAAGCATTAACTGAATTACAGGCTACACAAAAACAACTCATTCAATCCGAAAAAATGGCTTCACTTGGTGAGCTCACCGCAGGCATTGCACACGAAATTCAGAATCCTTTAAACTTTGTCAATAATTTTTCTGAAGTAAATAAAGAATTACTGGCAGAGATGAATGAAGAAATTACAAAAGGAAATTTGGAAGAAGTAAAAGCCATTGCAAAAGATATAACAGACAACGAAGAAAAGATCAATCATCACGGTAAACGTGCCGATGCCATTGTAAAGGGGATGCTCCAGCATGCCCGCACATCAGGCAATACCAAAGAGTCTACCAATATCAATGCACTCTGCGATGAATACTTCCGCCTCGCTTATCATGGCTTCAGGGCAAAAGATAAATCTTTCAACGCTACCCTCAACACCAGCTATGATGAAAGCATTGGCAATATCAACATCGTTCCGCAGGATATAGGCAGGGTGGTTTTGAATTTAATTACGAATGCATTTTATGTGGTGGATGAAAAAGCTAAAAGCCCCCTAACCCCCAAAGGGGGAATTGGAAGTGTACAGGTTGAAAAATATGAGCCAACCGTAACCGTGAGTACTGCATTGCTTTCCCCTTCGGGGGGCGGGGGGGCCAGAGCTTTAATTGCAGTGAAGGACAATGGCAATGGCATTCCTGATAATATCATCAACAAAATATTTCAGCCCTTCTTCACCACCAAACCTACCGGCCAGGGAACAGGCTTGGGGTTATCCTTAGCCTATGATATTGTAAAAGCACATGGTGGTGCGTTGAAAGTGGACACAACACCTGGAGAAGGATCAACATTTATTATTCAATTACCGCTTAATGCATAAAATGCTAAAAATAGTAACGGCCACATTTTTTTGCATCGCATCTGCGATGAATTGCCAGGCGCAAAAAACTGATACTGACAGCTTTCGTCTGAAGCTGTCAGGCATTTCAGAGCCGCTACAGAAGTTTAATTTGATCAGGACCGAGCTTGAACATTCTAACAATACGTCTAACGATGTTGATTCTTCATTGTGCATTCAGTTGCTCACTATTGCACAGCATTTAAAAAGCGATTCATTATTAGCCATCAGTTATAACTGGATCGGTGCATATTTCGCCTTTAGTAAAGGCGATAATATTTCTGGCCTGGAATATTTTTTTAAAGGCATTCCTTTGGCTGAAAAAGCAAAAGATAAGCGACGGGTCAGCTCCTTATACTTTGACATCAGTATTGTGTACGCTGACTTAAAAAACTATAAATCAGAGTACGATTATACAATCAAAGGCGGTGAAAATCTCCCTGATCAATCATCGCCCTTGTATAATTTTATGTTGATACAATATCAGAATAACCTCTGTGGTTACTACCTGGATATTAATAACGCCGACTCGGCTTTACATTACGCCAGGCTGGGTATGGAAACCTCTGCTAAGATTGGTATAGGCTTGTATGATATGGCCTCCATTTGTTTTACAGGAGCAGCTTTTGCCCTGGCCAACGATACCGCTAACGCCGATAGTGCTTTTACAAAAGCACTAAATATACTGCCAAATGTAAAATTGAGCTCTCTAAGGACGCTCTTTTACGATAGCTATATTAAATATTTAATTCAATGTTCGCGGCTTGAGCAGGCTAAAGCTATGTGCCACCAATTTATTGACCTGGGCAATACCTCTGGCAGCAATGCAATCAGATTAAAGGCAGTGGTTCACATGCAACAGTTATTTGATGCACTGCATCAAACAGACAGTGCCTATTATTATTCCAGGCAGGAGTCGAAAATAAACGCAGCTATTTTTAGCGAGGGTAATATAAACCGGTTACAGGCATTGTCTTTCCGCGAAAGGTTGCGCAATATTGAAGAAATGGAAGAGCAGACGGCTTATAAAAACCAAATGAAGGAATATATATTAGCAGTCGGCTTGTCTTTTTTCATTGTAATCGGGATATTCCTTTATCGAAACAACCGGCAAAAGCATCATGCAAATATCCTGTTGCTGGAACAAAAGCAAAAGGTAGAAGAAACACTAAGTGAATTAAAATCCACCCAGGATCAACTCATCCAATCCGAAAAAATGGCAAGCCTTGGCGAACTCACAGCAGGCATTGCACACGAAATCCAAAATCCTTTAAACTTCGTCAACAATTTTTCTGAAGTAAATAAAGAATTACTGGCAGAGATGAATGAAGAAATTACAAAAGGAAATTGGGAAGAAGTAAAAGCTATTGCAAAAGATATAACAGGCAACGAAGAAAAGATCAATCACCACGGCAAAAGAGCAGATGCCATTGTAAAGGGAATGCTGCAACATAGCCGGACAAGCAGTGGCGCAAAAGAACCAACCGATATCAATGCTTTATGTGATGAATATGTTCGTTTATCTTATCATGGCCTTCGTGCAAAAGACAAATCTTTTAATGCCAAATTTGAAACCAGCTTCGATAACAGCATTGCAAAAATAAATGTGATGCCGCAGGAAATAGGAAGGGTCATTCTCAACTTAATCAATAATGCTTTTTTTGCAGTGAACGAAAAAGCAAAAAATGCTAAGCAGAATGCAGGAAGTTATGAACCGGCTGTAACAGTAAGCACCAAAAAAGAAAACGGGAAGGTGATGATCAGTGTTGCTGATAATGGCAACGGTATTCCCGAAAACATCATCAACAAAATATTTCAACCTTTCTTCACCACCAAACCCACCGGCCAGGGAACCGGATTGGGTTTAAGTTTGAGTTATGACATCATCACCAAAGGGCATGGTGGAACCCTAAAAGTGGAAACAAAAGAAGGCGATGGTACTAAGTTTATTATTATATTGCCTGTATAAATACAATTTTCTTACGTATGATCATTCAACCCATATTGGCGCTTATTATCTTTCAGCAATTACGAAAGTTTTTGCAAACCAAAGAGCAGCTGCCCTATTGGGATAAAGTATTCAAGATTGGTAGCGGCATTGCTGTTGTCATCATGTTTTTTTATTCGGTTGCAAAAAATATACAGTTTATTTTACCGCTCGTGAGCGATGCATTACTGTTTGGCGCTGCATGGCTGGTATATACAAAAAACGAACTGAACAGGGCTAAGTCAAATTTGTATGCCTATGTACCTGTAATTATTATTTATTCCATCAGCGATATTGTTCGGCTCATCAGCAGCAGCTTTCACAATGAATGGGGCACTTATTTCGAAACCGCAAAATTATTTGGCATCATTTGGCTGGCGGCCATGTTCATCATCAACAACAGGCAACGCAAGGCTTTAGAAAAAGAAAGGCTCAAAGCAGAACAAATTGAAAAAGAAAGCCGCATCACCGCTAAAATAAAAGAGCAACTGGAAGTACAGGTAAAAGAACGCACCGCAGAAATTACCAAACAAAAAGAAGCGCTGGAACATACCCTCGAAGAATTAAAATCGGCACAGGCATTACTGGTACAGTCAGAAAAGATGGCATCCCTGGGTGAATTGACTGCAGGCATTGCACATGAAATTCAAAACCCATTAAACTTCGTGAATAATTTTAGTGAAGTAAGTGCGGAGCTGATTGATGAAATGAATGATGCCATTGCCAAAGGCGATAATGAAGAAGTAAAAGCCATTGCGGGCGACCTGAAACAAAACCTGGACAAGATCAACCACCACGGTAAACGTGCCGATGCTATTGTGAAAGGCATGCTGCAACATTCCCGCAGCAGTTCAGGTACCAAAGAACCCACAGACATCAATGCACTTTGTGATGAATACATGCGCCTGAGTTATCATGGTTTGCGTGCAAAAGATAAAAGTTTTAATGCCACGCTGCACAGCAATTTTGATTCCTCGATGGATACAATAAATATCATAGCACAGGATGTGGGCCGGGTAATACTGAACCTGCTCACCAATGCTTTTTATGCAGTAAAGGACAAACAGAGGTTGTTGAACGCAACACCAAACGCTCCGGCTTATGCACCAACCGTTGCCATCAGTACAAAAAAGCAAAATGGAAGTTGTATCATAACAGTTACGGATAATGGTAATGGCATACCGCAGCAGGTGCTGGATAAAATTTTTCAACCCTTCTTTACCACCAAGCCCACCGGCGAAGGAACCGGGTTGGGTTTAAGTTTAAGTTATGATATTATCAAAGCGCATGGTGGCGAGCTGAATGTGGAAACAATGGAAGGTGAAGGTGCATCATTCATTATTAAATTACCAGTATAAACCTAAAACCGGTATATGAAAGTTCTAGTTGTAGATGATGAAAGGGATATTCAAACTCTATTCGAACAGCGTTTCAGAAAAGAAATCCGCAGCGGGGAAATGAGTTTTGTTTTTGCTTTTTCCGGTGAAGAAGCGTTGACCTACCTGAATGCACATGAGCAGGAAGCGGTGCTGATTCTGTCTGACATTAATATGCCGGGCATGAGCGGGCTGGAATTGCTGGAGCATATCAAAGCTAAATATCATAAACCCCCGCCAGTGGTAATGATGATCACCGCTTATGGTGATGAAGAAAATTTTAACTTGGCCAAAAAGCTGGGCGCAGATGACTTCTTAACTAAACCTGTTGACTTTACCTTATTAAAAGAAAAACTTAAACCTATTCAATAATGGCAAAAATTTTAGTGGCCGATGATGAAGCGGATCTCGAGATGCTCATCAAACAGAAATTCCGCCAGAAGATAAGAGAACAGCAATACCAGTTTGTTTTTGCCAGCAATGGCAGGGATGCGCTGGATAAACTGGCCGAAAACCCGGACGTGGATATTGTACTGAGCGACATCAATATGCCTGAAATGGACGGACTGACTTTGTTGAGTAAGCTCAGTGAAAGTAACCCGCTGGTGAAAGCGGTGATCGTATCTGCTTATGGCGATATGGATAACATCCGCACTGCCATGAACCGTGGTGCATTTGACTTCATCACCAAGCCCATCAATTTTGAAGACCTTACGGTTACCATGGAAAAAACACTGAAACATGTGGAACAAGTCAGGGAAACATTGAAAGCAGTGAAAGAAAATAATATTTTAAAAATGTATGTGGATGAAACCGTACTGAATTTTATGGGCAGCCGTGAATTTGAAAATTCATTAATGGCTAATGAAACAGTGGAAGCATCGGTTGTATTTATAGACATTTGCAGTTTTACATCAATCAGTGAAAAAGAAGCACCAGATGTTGTTGTTAAATTATTGAACAACTATTTTGATGTGATGGTGAAAGAGATCATTGCACAGGGCGGCTATATAGATAAATTTATTGGCGATGCCATCATGGCCGTGTTCCGTGGCGATTTTCACCTGGACCGTGCTATTGATGCCTGCCTTGCAGTACGGGCGCAGATTGAAAAATTACCTGTAGCGCTCACATCATTTTCTCCAAAAGTTTCCATTGGTGTAAACAGCGGTGAAATGATTTCGGGAAATATCGGTTCCGCCAATCTAAAGCGTTTAGACTACACTGTTATTGGTGATACGGTGAACACTGCCCAGCGCCTGCAATCAGTAGCCAAAGAAAGCCAGATCATCATTAATGAACGGGCTTATGAAAAAGTAAAAGAATCATTCAATTGCCGCAAAGTGGGAGAGGTTACACTGAAGCACAAGGCGCAGCCGATGAATATCTATGAAGTGATGGACTGACCGGCTTTGTATCTGCAAGCTCCGGCTTGCAGTCAATGACCCAATTGCGAACTAATAGTTATTTTCATATTATTCTCTTTCAGGCAGGAGCTTGAAGGCACAAAAAACTTATGTTCAAGTATTTTAAAAGCCTGTACGTCCAGGTATTGATCGCTATTGCAGTTGGTGCAACCCTCGGCCATTTTGCGCCAGACTTTGCAGTTGGGCTCAAGCCGCTCGGCGATGGTTTCATCAAGCTCATCAAAATGATGATTGGCCTGGTTATCTTTTGCACCATCGTAACCGGTATTGCCCACATGCAGGATACAAAAAAAGTGGGCCGTGTAGGTTTAAAAGCGCTGGTTTATTTTGAAGTGGTAACAACACTTGCGCTTATCATAGGCCTGGTGGTGATCAATGTATTAAAACCCGGTGCAGGTATGCATGTCAATGCTGCCGCATTAGATCCAAAACAGGTAGAAAGTTATATCACGCAAAGTAAAAGCCAGTCGGCAACAGATTTTATCCTCAACATCATTCCTGAAAATATTGTGAATGCGCTGGCCAATAATAATATTTTACAGGTGCTGCTCTTTTCAGTATTACTTGGTTTGGCATTAGCCAAAATAAAAGATAAAGCCACTCCCTTACTCAATGTTATTCAATCGCTGGAAGACGGATTATTTACTATCATCAAATTTATTATGAAAGCAGCGCCATTGGGTGCATTGGGTGCTATGGCATTTACCGTAGGCAAATATGGTTTGGAAGCATTGAGTTCTTTAGGCCAGTTGATGATTGCCTTTTACATTACCTGTATCATTTTTATTGTTGTTGTGCTGGGGGGCATATTAAAATCTGCAGGCTTTAATATTTTTCGTTTATTAAAATATATTAAAGAAGAATTGCTGGTGGTGCTGGGCACTTCATCATCGGAGCCGGCGTTGCCGAGTTTAATTGCCAAACTGAAAAAAGCAGGTTGTTCGGAGCCGGTAGTGGGTTTGGTGGTGCCAACAGGATATTCTTTTAATTTAGATGGCACCTGCATTTACCTTACCATGGCCGCTGTATTTATTGCGCAGGCAACGGATACGCCGCTGGATCTCACGCATCAAATTTCTTTATTACTGGTATTATTACTGACTTCTAAAGGTGCGGCCGGAGTTACCGGTAGCGGCTTTATAACATTAGCGGCTACACTACCTTCTGTAGGCCATATTCCTGTAGCGGCTATTGCACTGATATTCGGTATTGACAGGTTTATGAGCGAAGGCAGGGCGTTGACCAATATTATTGGCAATGCCGCAGCAACATTCATCATTGCCAAATGGGAAAAAGAAATCGATATGCCCACGGCAAAGGAAGCTATTGGTTAACTATATCCCAGGCGTCAAGACGGTTTGTAACCGTCAGACGCCTGCAACCCAGCATCCCGGTTGGTTTTACTTCCTCTCAATGGGGCATGTTACCTTATTATGCCAGTAAAACTTTTCCGGGTACCCAACTGCGTTATGTCGTTAATGGCAACAGTTTTATTTGTGCAGTGGAATTCGGGCGGCAGGGTTCTTCTGGTAAAAAAGTTACCGCCCGCTCTTTGCTTGCCGGTGGTGAAAGCGGGAACGAAAACTCTTCACATTTCTTCGACCAGGGAAAGAATTACGCCAATGGCGTTTTTAAAGACGTGTTGTTTTACAAAGATGATGTTTTGAAACATGCAGAGCGGAGTTATCATCCGGGTGAATGATCCTCGTCCCCGTCTCTGACGGGGATGCATTGGTCCTGCGTTTCTGACGCAATAAATACGTCGGAGACGTATAACCAGATCATCCCCGTCAGAGACGGGGATGATAAAAAAGCCGCCTGGCAACACCCGAAGGCGTTTCCGGCAGCTTATCACCAATGTAAAAAATTAAAGTGTACAGATTTTACAAATTGCTGTTCTGTTGAATGGTATGTGAATACGTTGCTGTTATAAACATTTTTAATGCCTGTGGCCGTAGTGATGGTGATCGTCATAATCACGGTAATGGTGATGATGGTAATCGGGCCTGTAGGAGTAACGTTCATAGTAACAACTGCTCAGCATCATTACTGCAAACACACACAGTGCAACAGTTGTGAAAATGTTTTTCTTCATAATTAAAATCTTTTATTAGTAATTGTACCTGTTACCCTAAAATCAAAAAGGTTACCAATGTTGCCATAAGCAGTTGGCATAGTGCTAATATCTTGTTAATAGCTTTTCTTTATTGTAATGAAATGCAAATGTTTTTAACAAAACCACCTGCGGTAATCGCTTTTGTTCAACAGTATTGCTAATGCCGGCAGAAAAAACTAACTTAACACAGTAAATACATTATTCCTTTACACTGCTTAAAACTGTTGTATGAACAGGAGAAATTTTATTAAGAGTAGTTCTGTTGCCGGTATTTCTGTTGCAGCATTTTCCATTGCGGGTTGTACCGCATCAACCCCTGAAAAAAATAAAAACACCATTAGTGGAGAACACAATGGTGATAGTAAAGACGATTTTGCGCTGAATGAAATCACCATTGCATCGTTGCAGGATAAAATGCAATCCGGTGAATATACGTCACGTGCCATCACACAATTATACCTCGACAGGATTCAGCAAATAGATAAGGCTGGACCCAAACTGAATGCGGTAATTGAAATTAATCCAGATGCATTATCTATTGCCGATGCTATGGATAAAGAAAGAAAAGCAGGAAAAATCAGGGGGCCGTTACATGGCATTCCCGTTTTAATAAAAGATAATATTGACACCGCTGATAAAATGCAAACCACTGCAGGCGCTTTGGCACTGGAAGGTAATATCGCCAAAAGAGATGCTTTTATTGTTGACAAACTGCGTATATCCGGTGCCGTTTTATTGGGTAAAACCAATTTGAGTGAGTGGGCTAATTTTCGTTCCACCAGTTCGTGTTCCGGCTGGAGCAGCCGCGGGGGACAAACGAAAAGCCCTTATATTCTCGATCATAATCCCTGCGGCTCCAGCTCTGGTTCCGGCGTTGCCGTTGCTGCCAACTTATGTGCCGTGGCTATTGGTACAGAAACGGATGGCTCAATAACCTGCCCTGCCTCTGTAAATGGCGTGGTGGGCATTAAACCAACAGTGGGTTTGCTCAGCCGCTCGGGCATCATTCCTATTTCTTCCACGCAGGACACTGCAGGACCATTGGCAAGAACGGTTACTGATGCTGCCATATTATTAGGTGCATTAACCGGCGTTGATACTGCCGATCCTGTTACTGCAAACAGCAGCGGTAAGGCCCAAGCAGATTATACTTCTTTTTTAAAAGCTGACGGTTTAAAAGGAAAAAATATTGGTATAGACCGTAAAAGAAAAAGTACTAACCAACATCTTGAACAATTACTTGACGACAGCATTGCTTTATTAAAACAACAAGGCGCCAATATTATTGAAGTAGATTATTTGCATGCTATTAATGAATTAGGTAAATACGAAACTGAAATTTTGCAGTGTGAATTTAAAGATGGTGTAAATAAATACCTCGCCAATGGCAATATCAGCATCAAAACACTAAAAGATGTAATTGCTTATAATATTGCCAATGAAGAAAAAGCCATGCCCTATTTTAAACAGGAGCAGCTGGAAAATTGTGAAAAGAAAAACGGGCTGAATGAACCGGCTTATAAAGATGCCTTGCTCAAAGGCCGCGATGCTGCACGCAAGATCATTGATGATGTAATAGCCAAAAATAAACTGGATGCCATAGCCGGTATTACAATGGGGCCGGCCTGCAGTATTGATGTTATGTATGGTGACCGTTGGGGCGAAGATTTTCTTACCCAACCTGCCGCCATGACCGGTTATCCGCATATTTCAGTTCCCTGCGGTATGGCCAATCGTTTACCCGTTGGGTTATCTTTTTTTGGCGCTGCTTATACTGAACCGCAACTGTTAGCTGCGGCTTACTGCTATGAACAGGCTTCTAAAAAAAGAGTGGTGCCCGGGTTTATAAAAGCGTTTTTAGATTAATGGTCTTTTTCTACCAATTGATCTTTACAGAAAAATTCACCACCCTTCCATCCAGCGGTGCCCATATCTGTTTAAATACCGGGTTACTGATGCTGCCGGAGTAAATGGTTTCCTGGCGGGTTTGCCTGTAGTCAAAAAGATTTTCACAGTTAAGTACAAACGAAATATTTTTAATGTCGTAACGAAGCATGGCTGCCGCAAATACATACGGCGAAGTGGTGCTGTTATCATCCAGGTATTGTTTTCCTGTATAGGCAGCTTCTATGCCACCCCTGAAGTTTTTACTGAAATCGTATGCAATAACTGAAGCAAATTTATTTCTTGCACTCAGGCTCACATTGGGATGTGCGGGATCAAACAATTGTTTTGCCAATGTGTATGTATAGCCCAGGTAAATTTCGAGGTCATTGTGCGTTGCAGCTACATAGGTTTCAAAACCTTTGGTGTTAAGCGGCTTTCCGGCATTATAAAAAGTAATGGTGTTATTGGTTTGCAATACATCCACTACTGGCTGCTTTATTGCTGTTACATAAAACATCTGGTTCACCGTTAAATGCCAGCCATTGGTTACTGCTTTATAATTAATATCCCAGTTGGCGCCGCTCGATTTTTCTGCCTGCAGCGCATTGTTGTAAATAATTGTTCCATACTGGCGTTCGTCTACATCATTGGCAAATTGAGTGGGTGTTTTATAACCCAATCCACCACCCAGCCTTGTTGTGAAATGACTACTGATTTTATACAACAGTGATAAACGGGGCAATGCAAAGTTACCGTAAGTGTTATGGTGGTCTATCCTGAAGCCCGCCTGTGCTGTAAAACGCTGCGCTATTTTCCAGTCGTCCTGTACAAATGCGCCCAGTGTGGTTTGATGGTAGTTTACAAACTGCGTAGAGTCAGGTTGTTGCTTCGTAAAGTTTTCGCCGTTTACATTAATACCCCCCACAATGTTGTGGTTGGGTAATCTTTTAAAATAAGATGCTTCAGTATAATAAGAAAGCTGGTTGGCATTCATACCAAATACATTGGTGCTGATGTTCCGGTTAAAAAAGCTGGCTGTTCCTTTTACTGTTAACTGGTCTGAGGTACTGATCTTGTTTTCCCACAGTGCATCTACTGTATTACGTAAGGATTTATTGCGGATAAAGAATTGATGGGTGGCATCTGCTGTATGATGCAACACCTGCATATCGCCTCCATTACGGTTTTCGAAGGTCAGGTTATACCCCAACGTTACCTGTTGTTTTTTGTTGGGATAAATAAACAGTTTGGGGTGAAAGAAAAATGTGTTCAGGTCGGGTACATCGCTCAGGCCATCTTTATTTACATCCACCGCACGCTGGTACGTGTAGCCACTGAAAAAAGTGTACCCAACATTTTTATTCCGGTCAGAAAAATAGGCGTTGATATTGGATTCCTTTAATGATGTTTGGTTGATGGTAACAGAACGTTCCGGGCTGTTGAGTTTGGGTGATTTGGATACCAGGTTGATCATCCCTGCTATAGCACCGCCACCATATAAAGTGGAGCTGGCACCTTTCACAATTTCAATCTGCTTCAGGTCTGATGGCGGTATTTGCAATATGCTGAAACTGCCCGAATATCCGCCAAACAACGGTAATCCATCACGCAATATTTGTGTGTATTTACCGGGTAAGCCCTGCACCCTTGCATCAGCATTGCCGGTGGCGGCGTTGGACTGCTGTATTTGTATGCCCGCCACATCGCCCAGTAAGCTGGCAATATTGCCGGGCTTAATGCCGTTCTCTTCACCCACTTCTTCGCTACCCAATACCTCCACTTTCGTGGGCAGGTCTTCGATACGGCTGTTGGTACGGGATGATGTTACGATCACTTCTTCTTCAGCCTTGTCTTCATTTTTTTCCATTTGCACATTTATAACAGTGCCGGGAACACGATAGTTAACAGTTTGTGTTTTATAGCCCACATAACTAAATACAATCGATATATTTCCTGCAGCTATATTATTAAACACCACTTTTCCGCTGCTGTCTGATGACGCTGCCACTGCTGTTCCCGAAATAGTTGCTGTTACACCCTGCAGGGGTTTCTTACTATCAGTGTCTTTTACCAAACAACTCAAATTGTGTTGTGCCTTTGAAACCAAACTGGTCAATAATAAAATAAAAAGGGTGCTAAATTTCAAGGGTGTTGATTGACAAATTTTAAAAAATGATTACTAATGTTCCGGCAATGATCAATACTGCACCTATGGCCGTTTTGAATGTAAGTGCTTCGCCCAAAAATATTACTGATAAAATTATGGTTAGTGCCACACTTAATTTATCCACTGGCGCCACCTGCGATACCTTTCCTGTTTGCAGGGCCTTAAAATAAAATATCCACGAAAGCCCTGTTGCGATGCCGGATATAAAGAGGAATAAAAGATTTTGCTTCGATAATGCATTTATACCCCTGGTTTCGCCTCTTGCAAAAACAATGCCCCAGGCTACCAGCAGGATTATAATTGTGCGTATTGCTGTTGCCAGGTTGGAGTTTACACCAGCTATTCCCACTTTTGCAAAAATAGCAGTTAATGACGCAAACAAAGCCGACAATAATGCATAGATCCACCACATTTATTCAATAATTTATAAGACCAGTGCCTGGTGTTTTTTGTACAATAGTTTTAAGAAACTGGGCAATACTATCAGCAGTAAAGGCAGTGCTATTATAAAACCTCCTATAACGGCAATGGCTAAAGGCTGATGCAGTTGTGCTCCCGTTCCAATGCCTAATGCCAATGGCAGCAATGCAATGATGGCGCCTAATGCTGTCATCAGTTTTGGGCGCAGCCGGGTGGAGATGGAATAAATGATTGATTCATCCACCGTTTTATGCTCCAGCGATTCTTTAAATTGCAGGAAGGTAAAGATGGCATTCTCTCCAATAATTCCAACGATCATGATCAAGCCAGTATAACTGCCTACATTCAATGGCGTGCCGGTAAAATACAGTGCCATATAGCTGCCTGAAATACCCAATACAGCTATACACAAAATGAGCATTGCCACTTTAAAATCCTTGAACAGGAATAATATTACACCAAACACCAGCATGCTGGCTGTAATTAAAATCATCAGCAGTTCTTTAAACGATTGTTGCTGGTCTGCATAGGCTCCGCCGTACTCAATATGATAGCCTATTGGCAAAGTTATTTTAGCCTGTATGGCGGATTGGATGTCTTTCATCGCGCTGCCTAGGTCACGGTTATCCAGCCTTGCAGTAATTACGCCCATCGATTGCAGGTCCTGGCGCTGAATCTCTGCATCGCCTGCATTTACTTTTACGGTGGCCAGTTCAGTTATCGGTTTCAATTTACCATTGGGTAAAAATATCTGGAGCCTGCTTAAATCAGCTACACTTATTTTCCTGCTTCCAGGATACACTATCCGGACAGTGTTCACCTGTTCCTTTTCAAAAATAGAACCCGTAATATTTCCTTCCATAAACGTCTGTACCTGGTATTGCAGGTTGGCTGGTGTAAGCCCGAACTGCGCCAGTTTGGTATAATCCGGTTCAATGCTTACTGAAGGGCCGGCAATCACCACACCGTCAAATACATCTGCCGCACCTTTTATACCGTTTACTATTTCGCTCACTTCGTGAGAGAGTTCTTGCAGTTTTGTATTATCGTCACCAAATATTTTTATTTCCACCGGTTCCACTGATGTGGTCAGATCTCCCAGCATATCCCCAATTACCTGGCCAAATTCTATACGTAATGCGGGTTGCGTTGCTTCAATTTGTTTGCGGATGTCGTTAATAACTTCCTCGGTGGTTTTATCCCGTTTCTTTTTTAATTGAATCAGGTAGTCGCCCCGGTTAGGTTCAGTTATAAAGAAACCCATCTGTGTTCCGGTACGCCTGCTGTAGGCTTCCACCTCTGGTACTGCGGTAATTATTTTTTCTGCCTCCCGTAACATGCGGTCTGTTTCTTCCAACGATGTGCCGGGTGGAGAACTGTAATCCAGCACAATGCTGCCTTCATCCATTTCCGGTAAGAACCCGGTTTCCAGTTTAGGCAAAATTAAATATACAGACCATGCCAGTGCTGCCACAATAACCATACTGAGGTACGGCTTATGAATAAAAAATGCCACCCAGCGCTGGCTTTTAACTGTATGTGCCGCAGGTTGTTGCTGCAGTTTTGCTGAGTCCCGCTTCTTCCTGCTCAATAATAAATATACCACCGGCAGCCCGATCCATGTTACAAAAAAAGAGCACACCAGTGTAATGATCATCGTATCCGTAAGCACTTTGAAGTAAGCGCCGGCCACGCCGCTCATTAATATAAAAGGTATAAATATCACAATCGTGCTGATGGATGAACCCACCATGGCCGGAAAAAGATATTGTAATGCTTTACGCACCAGGGTGCTGTTGGTTTCCAACGGATGCTCTTCATGCGTACGGTGAATTTGTTCCACCACCACAATGGCATCGTCAATAATCAACCCGATGGCAGCTGCAATAGCACCAAGCGTCATAATATTAAAGGTGTAACCAATGGCGTACAGTACAATTAATGTTAGCCCCAGTGTAACCGGTATTGTTATTAGTATTGTAACGCTGGCTTTTACACTGCGCAAAAATATTATGGCTACAATAATAGCCAGCAACAATCCTATCCATAAACTGTCACTTACACTTTTGATGGATTCATTTACAAAATCGGCTTGTATGTAATAAGGTTTGATGCTGACACCTTTGGGCAATATTTTTTTTAACGCAACTACTTGTTGCTCCATAGCGGTGGATATTGCCACCAGGTTGGCATTGGGTTGTTTTATCACCGCTACTAAAATACCATCATGGCCATTGGCGTTGATCTTGGTGTATTCCACTGCTTCTTTAATCTCTACGGCAGCTACGTCTTTTAAGTAAATAATTCTTTTGCCGTTATTACTCAGTACAATATTTTGTAAATCTTCTATTGAATGTACGGTAGCATCGGTTACCGTTAAATATAAATACCGGTAATCGGCGAGGTAGCCATTGCTCCTGATAAAATTGGTGGCATTTAATGCATTGGTAACAGCATCTGGTGTTACACCCAGTGAACTCATCCTTTGCGCATTCAGCTGCAACCAGTATTCTTTTGTTTTACCACCAATGATCCTTATCTCAGCCACGCCATCCACCTGGCTTAAAAATGGTTTTATGGTGTAAACCGCCAGTTGTTTTAATTCAATCGGCGATTTATCATGGCTTTCTAATGTATATCCCATTACAGGCAAAATAGAAGGATTCATTTTCTCAACTGTAATAGACACATCTGCCGGCAATGTATTGCGTATCTCTGCTATTTTAGATTCAATGCGTTGCTGGCTGAGGTCAACATCGGCCTTCCAGTCTATAAAAGCAGATATTTCACAACTGCCCCTGCTGGTGGTGCTGCGTATGGATTTTAAATCGGGAATTTGTTTAATGGCATTTTCCAAAGGGCGGGTTACGCTTACCATCATTTTATTTACCGGCTGCAAACCGCCATCTGCAATAATTTTTATTTTTGGAAATGTTATTTCAGGAAATAAAGACGACTGCATTTTACTATATGCAAAAAAACCACCGAGTATGATTAATACCAGCACAACGGTAATAGGATTTTTATGCGACTGAAAAAATTTATGCATCCGTACTTATTCTTTGATGATTTGAACTTTTGCGGTATCGGCCAAACCATAGTTGCCGGTTACCAGTATCCGGTCGGTGGGTGTAAATGCGGGTGAAAGTATTTCAACACGGTCAGTGGTCTCTATTCCTTTTTTAACGGGCACTTTTGCAGCGGCTGAGTCATTGAACATTTTCATTACCCAAAATTCAGTTTGGGTTTCATCTGTTAGTACCGCAGCTTTGGGCAATGATGCCGTATTGCCTTTAAAAGATTTTACCACTTTTACTTTAGCAATCAGGTTTTCCGGCAGGGCATGAGTGGCGTTTACTTTTAAAATAATATTTTGTGTTTGTGATGCAGCATCCATCGATGGCATATTGCCGCCAATGATACCAGTAAGTTTTTCACCATCGGGCAAAACCATGTCCAGACTTTTTTTATTGAGAATAAACGGGCGCAGTTCATAAGGAAGGTCCAGTAAAAAAACAAAACTCTTCGTATCTGTTATTACTGCCAGTTGATCACCATCCTGAACATAATCGCCGCTTTGATGGTTAATCTGCGAAATAAAACCGCCGCCATTGGCCCGGATGCTGTTTACCCCGGTAAATTTAAATGTGGAGTCGAGCACGTTAATGGTATTGCCTATACTCTGTGCCTCCTTGGTTTTTACGGTGTACAATACCTGGCCATTGTTTACATATTTATTCAGCCGCACATCGGCAGATTGCAGGTATCCGGTAGCGTTAGCTCTTACAATCCATTTTTGCAAAAAGGCAGAGGTGGCGTTCAGCTCCACATCATCCTCCATCGGTTCGTTGCTGATGGATGTTACCGTAACGGGCGTCCTGGCTTCTGCAGGTTCTTCCTCAGGTGCCGCTTCTTTATTGTGGCAGGCTGCCAGTAAAACCAGCAATACACTATATGTAAATAAATGTTTCATCATAGTTACCTGTTCCAGTAGTTAAGTTGATTGATAATTTGCAACCGGGCAATATTATTTTGCGTAACAAGGTTTTGGGCATTGATGTAATTATTCAGCGCAAGCACATAGTCGGTAATCCTTGCTTCGCCGGTCTCTAATAATTTACCATTTACATCTATCAGGCTTTGTGTATATTTTAACTGGCTGTTGATATCGCTGATCAATGATTCTGTTGCTTTCAGTTGTTGTGTAAGTTGCGCTATCTGCTGCTGGTATTGTGTGGTAAAATACGACTGGTAGTTTTGCCTTGTTTTTTCTTCCACATCAATTTTACTGTATTGCAGTTTTTTCTGGCGGCCATCGTAAATAGGTATCGATGCGCTGATACCAAAACTGGTACCAAAATTTTTATAGGCCTGGAATGCCAGGGAAGAATTGTAGCCGGCATCTGCAAAGACATTGATCTTTGGTTTATAACTTACTGTTACCAAGGTTTTATTATTAATGATTTTTAAACTGTCTATTTCAAATTGTTTAAAGAAAACAGAAGTTTTCGTTTCCGGTAATGTATGTAAGGTAATGCCGGGGTCCTGCAGGTCTGTAGTCGCTGTATCTGTAATACCACACAAATAGTTCAGTGTGGCAAAATCATTTTTATACTGGATGGTACTTTGTTTCACCAGCAGTTGCTGCTGCTGCAGGGTAACTAAAAAAGCAAGGTAGTCGCTTTGCTTATACACATTGGTTTGTGTAAGTTTTTTTAAAACCACTTCTTCCTTTGCCAGCAGGTTTTCAATGTCTTTATTAAAATTCAATTGCAGCAGGCTGCCATAAGCGGCAATATATTGTGCTATGATACCCCGCTTTAAATCCTGTTCGGTCAGTTTTGAAGTGTTCATCCGCTCCTGGCTTTGCAGTTGCAGGTTTTCAAATTGTGCGTTGAGTAATTTTTTATTGGGTATCGATTTGTTTACCCCCACCAACGTGATGATGTTGGCACCGTTAGTGATGGCGCCATCGTAACCAAATCCCTTTATAACCGGTGCATACGAGTTAAAGCTGCTGCCGGTTACCTGTGGTTTAGTTGTTGCAATAATCAGCAGGCTGTCGTATTTATTTAATGCCACCTGGTTTTGATACTCTTTCAGCAGCGGGCTGTTACGCAGGCCATTGTTAATGTACTGTTGCAAAAATGTGGTTTGCGCTGTGCACAAACCACATCCTGCAACAAGAAAAAATATAATTACAATTTGTCTACCCATCCGGTTAGGTTTATTTTCCCACTACTATAATCTGGAAGGTTCCCGCTTTCATTTTAGGCCTTCCTTTTTGTCCTGCTTCCATGGGTTCAAATTCTGCCGTAGGCAAATATAACAACCCGGTTGTTTTATCAATAGTAATGGTACGGGCGCCTTTTTTAGTTACTGCATTCTCTGTAATAGTGAATTTATCGGCCGATGCTTCGTGCACTACAGTTATTGTTCCTTCTCCATTGGCGGTGTATACATTTTTTTTATCCTGGTCAAATGCCACGCCATCGCAGCCATCCCCAATTTCCGGTGTGGCAATTACTTTACCGGTAGTGGCATCTACCACAGCTAATTTTTTATCGCAACCTGCAAATAACCTTTTGGTCGTCTTATCATACGCTAAACCGGTTGGCCCTTCGGCGGGTGCAATACTCCAGTGATTGAGGACTTTGAAAGTTTTGACATCCACCACTACAATCTCACTCTTATCTTCAATGTTCACAAATATTTTACCGGCGCCATCACTTACAGCAGTTTCCGGTTTGCCGCCTACATCCACACTGTCGATTGTTTTATTCTGCACGGGATCGATGATGCTTAAATTCTTACTGCGTCCGTTGCAGGTGATGATTTTTTTGGAAAAGGGTTCATACATAATAGCATCCGGGTTTTGCCCTGTTGCAATATGATCCAGTACTTTATTCGTGTTCATATCAAACACGGTTACATTATTGAGGCGGCCATTACTGGTGAATCCTTTTTTTTCCGCAACATCAAAAGCAATACCATGTACACCGGTGGTATTTTCTATAACTGCAACAGAGTCGCCGGTTTTTTTATTCACCACATTTACCTGCGTGCCGTGGCTTACATACAACCAGTCGTTAACCGGGCCAACTTCTAAATAGTCCCATCCGCCAGTGCTGGCAATGGAAATGGTTTTGATAATATGTAACCCGGTTTGTGCATGTGCTGCAGTTAACATTGCTGAAGCAAGAACCGCTGCGAGTGCTGTTTTTTTCATGATGTTGAACAAGAGTTTGAGTGAAGGTTGGTTTGTATTTAGTCTTTCATTTCTTTTATGAACTTACCGCCGGCATCAAAGATCACATCTTTTCCATTAACTTCCGCCTCATAATTTACGGTACCGTCTGCTTTGATAATCTTTGCGGCTTCTTTAATAGTTTTTCCACTGTAGTGCGCTTTTACATAAGCGGTTACGCCTGCCGGCAACTGGCTTTCTGTTATAGCTGTTTCAACTTCTGTAAATGTTCCATCAGGGCTAAATGTTGCTGATTGTTTATTCCCGTTTTGGGTAAATGAAGCCTCATAATTACCGTCTTCTTTTTCCCATTTGGCGGCAATGCCGGTATATTTTTTTTCGAAACTGGCTTTTACTGCCGCAGGAACTTTTGATGCATTTAAACGCTGTGCCTGTGCAGCAGTAACTAATAAAATGAATAAAGCCAAGGTGGTGGTTAATTTTTTCATATTACCATTTTTTAAGGTGATGAATGAAGTGCAAACCTATACTGAGATTCTGTAGTGAATTTGAAGTTTTATGTTAAGCAATTGTAATCAAGCCTGATTACGCAGAAAACAATAGAGTAACAATATGCCTGTTACCTTCGCTGGTATAGTGAATGTTGAAATGATTCTGTTCGCAAATTTTTTTTACAATAGAAAGACCGAGACCCAGCGAATCTGAATGGGCTTTATCTTTCTTAAAGCGTTCAAACAATTCACCTGGATTTGTGCTTAATGCAGCGCCTGTATTGCTGATAATAAGCTGGTTATTTTGAAGTACAATGTTAATACTGCCTTTATCAATATTGTGTTTGATGGCATTGGTGACCAGGTTGGAGATCAACACGCCTGCCATCACTTCATTCATTGCTACAATACAGTCATTATTCATATTGGCAGAAAGACGAATCTGCCTGGCGTGGAGCAGTTCTTCAAATTTATCCAGTTGCTGATGAATGAGTGCGTTTATATTGATGGGAATAGTAACAGAAAATTGTTGGTTTTCAATTTTTGTTAATAACAATAATGATTGATTGAGTTTAGAAAGCCGGTTAATCTCTTCTTCTATCTGTTGTATGTAATGTACCTGTGCCTCTGTATAATGTTCTCCCTGCATCAGTAATTCCAGTTTCGATTTTATTACTGCCAGCGGTGTTTGTATTTCATGCGATGCATTTTCTGTAAAACTTTTCAGCGCTTCATAATCTTTCGCCACCCTGTTGGTCATACCCGTTACTGCATCATTCAATTCTTTAAATTCTGTGATGGTGGTGGGTTGCACCTGTATGGTTTGCTCACCACCGGGGCTATATTGTTTCAATTGCTGTAAGGTGTTATTAAACGGTTGCCAAAGCCTTCTGAACACCACACGGTTGATGATAAAAAGAACCACCAGTAACAACACCACTATACTAACCGTAAGCAGTACAATCAACCTCACCAGGTCCTCCGTTTCCTGCCGGGATTTGGTGATGGTTGCTTTATAAACAGCACCCCCGCTATTGATGTAAAACACCAGCCTGCGGCCAGGTTGCTCCTCCCGTTCCGTACTATCATAAAGGGTTACACTAAATATTTTTCTTTTACCGGTTTCATTTGTGGATTCAAAAACGGTCTTTTGGTCTTTATAATTGGCTGGGTTAGGCAGGTGATTGTTTTGCTGTACATAATCTTTTACTTCCTGTTCTTCCAGCCGCAGGTCTTTATCCAGTTGATGTATTAAAACATACGTTAGCACAAAATAATAGCAGCCGCTGGCCACCAGCAGCACCAGTATAGTGGCAGCAATATTTAACCGGTTATATTTGGCCAGCAGTTTCATTGATCGGTAAATTTATATCCCATGCCATAAACAGATTTGATGTAATCAGCATCCCCGGCCTCCTGCAATTTTTTGCGCAGGTTTTTTATGTGGGTGTAAATAAAATCCAGGTTGCCTTCCATTTCATCTCCCCATAGATGTTCAGCAATAGCGGTTTTTGAAATTACCCTTCCTTTATTGCTGATGAAATACAGCAACAGGTCGAATTCTTTTTTAGTAAGGTCTAATGACTGCCCGTTTACTTTTGCAGTTTTTGCCTGTGTATCTACGGTAATGTTATGAAAGTTGATCACACTGCTGCCCCCGAATTGTTTGCGGCGTATGATGGCAGCAATACGGGCATTCAATTCTGACAAATGAAATGGTTTGGCCAAATAATCATCTGCACCCAGCATTAACCCTGATACTTTATCATCAATGGAATTTTTTGCAGAGATGATGAGTACACCGTCTGATTTATTATTTAGGCGCAGTTCTTTTAATATAGACAAGCCGTTGCCGCCGGGCAACGTAATGTCCAGCAATATGCAGTCGTAATCAAAAATTTCTGTTTTGGAAATGGCAGTATGAAAGTCGGCAGCAGTTTCACAAATGTAATCCTGCGCTTTTAAATACGTGCAGATGCTGTCGCTTAAAGCCTTTTCATCTTCAATAATTAAAACTTTCACCGGTGAATTTTGCGGTAAAGTACGTAAGAAATTTTGAAGGAATGTTGAAGATGACTACGTGTTTTAATAATTCATCAGCTTACTTACACTTTCTTCTAATCTTGAGTATGCCATAAAATTTTTCTCCAGTTCTATATTAAATGGTATGGCAGTATCCAGCGATGCACAGCGCATAATGGGTGCATCAAGATATTGAAAACAATGTTCTGCAATCCATGCGGCCACTTCACCGCCAATGCCCCCGGTCAACGTGTCTTCGTGCAACAGTAATACTTTACCGGTTGCGGCTACCGCTTCTGCAATGGCATCATAATCTAATGGCAGTAAAGTACGCAGGTCTAAAATATATATGGAAATATTGGTGTGGCGTTCTGCATAATCCATGGCCCAGTGCACGCCGGCGCCATAAGTAATGATGGTAATATCATCACCTTCACTTACAATTCTTGCTTTGCCAATCGGTATTTCATAATACACTTCCGGCACCGGCCCGCTGATGCTGCGGTATAAAGCTTTATGCTCAAAATATAAAACCGGGTTAGGATCGTTGATGGCTGCAATCAATAAACCTTTGGCATCTTCCGGTGTTGACGGATATACCACTTTCAATCCTGGTGTGTGCACAAACCATGCTTCATTACTTTGTGAATGAAATGGCCCGGCGCCCACACCACCACCTGCCGGCATGCGGATCACCACATCGGCATATTGCCCCCAGCGGTAATGCATTTTGGCGAGGTTGTTTACAATCTGGTTAAAGCCCACCGTTACAAAATCGGCAAACTGCATTTCCATCGTACTTTTATAGCCTTCCAAACTCAGCCCCAGTGCGGCGCCCACAATGGCGCTTTCGCAAAGTGGTGTATTGCGTACTCTCGCCTTGCCAAACTCCTGCACAAAGCCTTCGGTTATTTTAAAGGCGCCGCCATATTCCGCAATATCCTGGCCCATTAATACCAGGTTGGGATGCTGCTGCATGGATTGGTGCAAGCCTTCTTTGATACCGTCTATGAATCTTTTTTCGTGTACTGGTGATTGTTGGTTTCTTATTTCCAGCGCAGGATTTTTTATTACCGGCGCATACATATCCTGCACTTCTTCCTGTGTATTGGGAATGAATGATTGTGCGGCAGCAGCCAGTTGTAATTCTGTTTCAATATAATTTTTGATCCCTGTTTTAATTTGCTCCACATCTTCAGCAGTAAGTATATTTTCATCTAAACAGTACTGTTCGAAGTTTTTTACAGGGTCCTTCTTTGCCCACAACTCAAATAATTCCGGTGGTACATATTTTACGCCGCTGGCTTCTTCATGCCCCCGCATTCGAAACGTCATGCACTCAATGAGGTAAGGCTTTTGATTGTTGATGCAATACTCACGCACACCTTTAATGGTATCATAAACTTCAAGCAAATTGTTACCATCAATACGCACGCCTTCCATGCCGTAACCTTTGGCTTTATCCACCAAACTGAAGCTGCGGTACTGTTCATGTACAGGTGTGCTTAATCCATAACCATTATTTTCTATGACAAAAATTACGGGAAGGTCCCACACTGCGGCAGTGTTCAGTGCTTCATGAAAATCGCCTTCGCTGGTACCGCCATCGCCGCTAAATGCCAATGAAACTTTTTTTTCTTCTTTCAATTTATGCGCCAGCGCCACGCCATCGGCAATAGCCAGTTGCGGGCCCAGGTGAGAGATCATACCGCAGATATGATGGTCCCTGCTGCCAAAATGAAAACTTCTTTCCCGGCCTTTGCTGTAGCCTTCTTTATTGCCCTGCCATTGCATAAAAAGTTTGGAGAGTGGCATATTTCTTCCGGTAAAAACGCCGAGGTTACGATGCAGTGGCATGATCCATTCATCATCCTGCAATGCCGCAGTAGCGCCCACTGCAATAGCTTCCTGCCCAATACCGCTGAACCATTTGCTTATTTTGCCCTGTCGCAGTAATACCAGCATCTTCTCTTCGATCATTCGCGGAAGCAGGATTTTTTTATATAGCTGAATTAATGCATCATTGGTGAGATTGCTCCTGTGGAACTGCATACAACCGGTTTTAGTTCTTTTGAGAGTGTGAAGGTAATGGATGTATTTGGTAATGAACACTGCAGTATGCTATCAGAACAAATTTTTTGTTTATTTAATCCTGTCCAAATTTATATATTCCGCCCACCTCAATTCGCCAGCCAATGCTTTCCGGCTGAATTCAATATGTATTACCCTTCTTGGTTTATTATTCACCGTTTTTGCAGATGAATGAAATAACAAAGGTTTCATTATCATAACACCTCCTGCCGGTACATCGCAAATTTTTTCTGATGTACGATTAATATTTTCTGCACGGCAAATACCATTCTGGTGCGAACCTGGTATAACCCTCAGCGCACCGTTATTAAACCCTGTATCATCAAGGTGAATACGGATTGTAAAGTTATCTTCTAAAATATGCTGCGGAGGTTGTACTGAAAATTGATTTTGTTTTTTCGTCCACGGGCCATAATGTTCTGTTTCAATTTTTTTATCAACGGAAATGGTAAGATCCTGGTGATAAGATACAAACCAATTAGATGCAGCCGGTTTGTCGAAGTAAATTGATTTTGATACAAAATATTCCTTGCCCATTACAGTTGTGATCAACTGCCTCATCTTGTCATTAAATACCTTTTGCTGAAGCGCAGGTATTTCTTTTAATAATTGTCTTATTGCAAATAAGTCTGCAGACTTCCTGAAGGTTTGGCGAGATACAGTACTGGAATTTGCAATACATGTTTCAATATTTTCAAGTTCATCAACTGTAAATATTTGATGAACTGTTGCAAAACCATTACTGAACAATTCTTCTTTAACGGTGAACCAGCCGGGTAACATTTAGGTGCAATTAATTATCCTGTTGTGTTTTCTTCTCCTCCGGAAAAGCCCTTTTATGTACAAATGAATTAAAGAACGATAAGAGTATGCTGAACAACAATGCATGCCAGAAGCTTTGCACTTTAAAGCCGTGTACAAAATAAGCATCCAGCATAATGATGCAGGCGTTGATGATAAAGATAAATATGCCCAGTGTGAGTATCGTGGCAGGCAGGGTTAATAAGATCAGCAGTGGTTTTACAAATGCATCCAGCAACGACAATACCACGGCCACCATCAAAGCGGTAAAAGTATCTTTGATTTCAATGCCCGGTAAAATGTATGCCAGTATAAAAGCATTTACGGCGCACACCATTATTTTTAATAACCACTTGATCATGTTGCTGAATTGTTGATTTTTACTGATACGGTGAGTCACCGTCTAAGCGGTGACTCACCGTATCAATAAACTGCATGATTAAATTACGATTAATTCATAAAAATCTTCAGGATTCAGGTATTTTTTTGCCAGCTCCCTTAATTCTTCTGCACTGATTGTTTTTATGGTTTGTACAGAATCGTAAAAATAATTTTCGCTGAGGCCGTTGAGTATAATATTTTTCCAGCGGCCCATTAACTGAAAGGGGCCGTCCAGGTCGCCGAGTATGGTGCCAATTAAATAATTTCTTACCAGTAATAATTCTTCTTCATCCACCAGTTCTTCCTGCAAAATTTTCATCTCTTTATACACTTCTTCCACGGTAGCTTCGCTTACATCCTTTCCTGCTTCGGTACTGATCATCCATGCGGTTTGCTGCAAATGGTTTTGTATATAGCTGTGAATGCCGTAGGTGTATCCCTTATCTTCCCTGATATTGCTCATCAGTCTTGATCCAAAATAGCCGCCAAATACTGTATTCAGCACCATCACTTTCATAAAGTCTGGATGGCGCCTGTTGGGGAATTCCCTTGCCAGCCTGATGGCGCCCTGCACTCCATCAACATCATTGCTGATCCTGTATTTTTTTTGCTCTGCGGGCTGAATGGTTGATACAGGCAGTGGATTCTTATTTGCGCCAATGCTTAACCCGCCAAAATTGATATTGAGTATGGTTTGAATTTGATCCGGCAATTTACCGCTGATAAAGATGATGCATTTTCCGTTGAGATAATACTCGTTGAAAAAAGTTTTGATGGCAGCTGTTGTCAATGCATCAATATCTTCCGGGTTGGTGTACACGCCATAAGGGTGTTGCTCGCCATATACATACGCATCAATCAACCGGCCGGCAACAAATTCACTTTTTTTCAGGTTTACGCTCAGCCTTTGTTTACTGTTTTGTTTATAGGTAGCCAGTTCTTCTTCTGAGAATATGGAATCCGTGATCATTTCTTTGATCACCGGCAACAACTGATCCAGGTGTTTGCTGAGCGAGGAAAGGTTGATTACCGCCGTTTCATTATAACAGGCCCTGTTGCAATAGGCGCCGTAATATTCAAATGCTTCGTTTATTTCAAATGCGGTTTTGGTGCTGGTGCCATTCTTTAATAAAAAATTGGTGGCTGATGCCACTGTTTTCTGCTGTTCGAATGCATTGCCGGCATAAAAAACCAATTCCAGTTGAAATACTTCCTGTGTACCCGCATCCAGTGCATAAACAGGCACGCCGTTATCCAGTTCAAAATAAGTGCAGGGTTTTAATTGCAGGTCAAAATCTACAGCATCCTTTATGGGTGGTGCAATGGTTCTGTTTAGCATGTTGCTCTTTAAATTCGGCTTAGTTAGCAAAGTAATATAAGGTGTTGGTGTTATTAATATCAAAGATGATCCGGCTTTCGCCAATGATGTCTTTTGCGGTTACAGCTTTGTACAGGTCAAGTTCTTTATTAATGAGGCTGGCATCGCCCAGCAGTTCATACATCGCAATGCTGGCGGCACGGTTCATCAGGCTCATATCTTCAAATGCCATCATGCTTTCGGTTTTATTTTTTACTTTTTCCAGTTCCTTTTCGGTTATGCCTTCCTGTTGTATTTTAAAAAGCTCATCATTTAATGCAGCTTCGGCATCTTTCATTGCCACACCTTTTACCAGTTTACCTTCTATGGCTAACAGGCCGGCATCGGTACTGCCAAAATGATAACATTCTATATTGCTGAATAATTTTTTCTCTTTTACCAATGCCTGGTACAATCTTGATGATGCACCGCCGCCTAAAATTTCCGTTACCAGGTCGGCAATGTAATAGCGTTTATCGGTACGGGCATAAATATGCCAGCATTTGTACAAAGCATCTAATGGTACATTTGCCTTTACTTCGGCTGTACGCGGCGCCATTTGTTTAGGTTCCTGCGGCAGGTTGCGTTCGTATTTGTTGCCCGCCGGTATGGGGCCAAACCATTTTTCTGCCAGTTCTTTTACCTGGTTTACGGTAATATTTCCCGCCACCACCAATACGGCATTGCTTGGGGTATAATGTTTTTGAAAGAACGCTTTTACATCTTCCAGCGTGGCATTTTCAATATGGCTCAGTTCTTTGCCAATGGTCATCCAGCGGTAAGGATGTGTGGTATAGGCCAGTTCCCGCATTCTTTTCCATACATCGCCATAAGGTTTATTGATGTAATGCTCTTTAAATTCTTCACAAACTACTTTGCGTTGTGTATCCAGGCTTTTTTTACCAAATGCCAGGGATAACATCCTGTCGCTTTCCAGCCAAAATGCGGTTTCAATATTTTCTGCTGGTAGTTGGCAATAATAATTGGTAAGGTCGTTGGTGGTATAAGCATTATTTTCTCCGCCTGCCACCTGTAATGGTTCGTCGTAAACGGGAATGTTGATGCTGCCACCAAACATCAGGTGTTCGAACAAGTGTGCAAAACCGGTTTTATTGGGGTCTTCATCTCTTGCGCCCACATCGTACAAAACATTTACCACCGCCATCGGCGTGCTTTTATCTTCATGTACCAGTACGGTTAGCCCGTTGGCTAAAACAAATCTTTCAAATTGAATCATGCAGCAAAGGTAAGGAGGAGATGCATGCAACCGCCACTAGTTTGTGTTATCGGATACGGCCTGTATGCATGGTTATGGTGAGATAATTATCGTCCCTTTTGATGATCAGTTTTAAATCCTGGTCGGGCGTTTGTAAAATATTCTTATATGTCATGATGTTGTGCGACAGGTTATTGCCTACTGCAAACAGTTCATCGCCGGATTTCAATTTGGCTTTATCTGCCGGTGATCCGGGGATAACATCTCCTATAATAATTTTCCCGTTTTCGTAATACAAACCGAGGCCGGTGTAAGCATAATCAAATTTTTCGTTGAAATGACCGTTGGGGGAAATGTGTATTTCCCGTTTGGGATAATTAAAGGTCATGTTAAACCGCCGCATCAGGTCGTTGCCAATGAGGCCGCCGGTAAAGGGGAATGACGTCACATTATAACTATCGTTGTATAAATAAGTGGGCACCTGCCGGAAACGGTAGGGACCAATCTTAATTTCTTTCATCAGTGTAAGGCGCATCTGCAGGCGGCCACCCATTCCCTGTGCCTGTGTGATCACGGGTTTGCGCCGGCTGAGCAACACAGCGCTGTCTTCCGCAAACTCTTCACTCAGCAGTACACAAAGCCCTGCACCGGTATCCAGGTAAAAATTATACCCCATCTTTTTACGGTCTTTTATGGTAGCCCATTGTATAGGCAATGCCGTAAATACAGGATGCAAAATGGTTCCATTCTGCGGGTATTTTATTTTTCCGGGTTGATACACCTGTATATAGCCGCTGTCGAAGTTTACAGCAACAATGTACCGGCTGAAAAAACTGTATCCAATAATGCCATCCACTTTCTCCCCATACACGCTGGTAAGTACATCATAATTGTTCACATGAAAATTCAGGTGGTGCACATCCAGGCCGGGAAGGTGCAGTGTTTCGTCAAAAACAAAAGGCACTTTCCTTATTCCGCCAATACCGGTAATGGTGGTATCAGTGGCAACGGTGTGTATTTTGAATTCCTCGCAAGTGGAAGAATCCAGTGAAATACCGCCACTGCCTGTATCCAGTATAAAATTCAGCGAGTCGGGAACGTTGGCTACTTTGGCCTGTATCACCATTACACCGCCGCTATACTGTTTAAAGGGAAAGGTGGTGATGAGTTTGGCATCCGGCTGCGATAAAATTTCCTGGCTGTTTGCGGTCAGGCATAAAAAAAGCCCCAGCAATATGTAAAAAAAGGTTTTCATGACAGCAGTTCGTTAAATATACAACCTAATGGATGTACTTTTGTTTTTTATTACACAAATGGAAGTTATGGAACTGAATGAACTGTATCAAAAAGCCCTGCGCTTTGAGTTTCTTTCTGCTGAAGAGGGAATGTTTTTATTTAACCACGCACCACTTACTGAATTAATGTATGTGGCCAATGAATTGCGTAAGCAACAGGTGCCTCATGGTAAGGTTACCTGGCAAATTGACCGTAATGTAAATACCACCAATGTTTGTATTGCCAATTGTAAATTCTGCAATTTTTACCGTGTGCCCGGCCATGCCGATGCTTATATTACCGACATTGAAACTTATAAAAAGAAAATTGATGAAACCATCAAATACGGTGGCGATCAGTTATTGCTGCAGGGTGGCCATCACCCTGAACTGGGTTTGCGTTTTTATGTGGATTTATTTAAGCAACTGAAAAGCCTATACCCCAACATCAAACTGCATACTTTAGGCCCACCCGAAGTAGCACATATTACAAAACTTGAAAAAAGCACCCACCGCGAAGTGTTAATGGCATTGAAAGAAGCGGGTATGGACAGTTTACCCGGTGCCGGTGCCGAAATACTAACAGACCGGGTGCGCCGCCTCATCAGTAAAGGGAAATGTGGTGCACAGGAGTGGCTGGATATTATGCATGAAGCACATAAACTGCACATCACCACATCTGCCACTATGATGTTTGGCCACGTGGAAACACTGGAGGAACGCTTTGAGCATTTGGTAAAAATAAGAGAAGTACAAAGCCGCAAACCTGAAGATGCCAAAGGTTTCCTCGCCTTTATTCCATGGACGTTCCAGGATGTGGATACACTGCTGGCAAAGATCCGCGGGGTACATAATTTAACCACAGCTGAAGAATATATCCGCATGATTGCCCTCAGCCGTATCATGCTGCCCAATGTGAAAAACATACAGGCCAGCTGGTTAACAGTGGGTAAACAGGTGGCGCAAATTTGTTTACATGCGGGCGCTAACGATTTTGGCAGTATCATGATTGAGGAAAATGTAGTAAGTGCTGCGGGTGCGCCACACCGTTTTACCAGCACCACCATTCAGCACGCCATTCGCGAAGCGGGGTTTGAACCGCAACTGCGCAACCAGCAATATGAATGGAGGGCAATGCCTGCTGCCATTGTGGAACAGGTGATCAATTATTAATTCAATTGTAATGGCAGAAGATTTAACTATCGTAACCGGCACTAAAGAAGACGCATACAGTTCACTGATTCCGCAAATCAATGGTTTGCTGGAAGGCGAAACTGATGATGTGGCTAACCTGGCCAATGTGGCTGCCGCATTAAAAGAGCAATTTGGCTGGTTTTGGGTAGGTTTCTACCTCGTAAAAAATAATGAACTGGTGCTGGGCCCCTTCCAGGGCCCGGTGGCCTGTACCCGTATTGCCAAAGGCCGTGGTGTATGCGGTACTGCATGGCGTGATGCCGCCACGTTAATTGTTCCCGATGTAGAGCAGTTTCCCGGCCATATTGCCTGCAGCAGCTTATCCCGGTCAGAAATTGTGGTGCCGGTTATAAGGAATAATGAAGTTATTGGTGTGCTGGATGTGGATAGTGCGTTGCTGAGCCAGTTTGATGAAACGGATCAAAAATACCTGGAACAAATTGTTGCCGCAATACCATTATCCGGCCAGGTAAACAAATAACCACACCGGATACCCGAATGTTAATTTTCCGGCGTATTGTCTTTCCATCCCCATAAATACCGGCAGGCATACGTGCGGTAAGGGCTCCATTTTTTGCTGATGGTAAGCATCCTATCTTTCATCGCTTTTTTATCCTCTGCATTTATTTTATACAATTTGCACATGGCCTGCTGAATGCCCAGGTCGTCAACGGCAAATACATCTTCCCTGCCCAGCGTAAACATCAATATCATTTCCACCGTCCAGCGGCCAACGCCTTTAATTCTGGTAAGAAAAGCAATGAGTTCATCGTTGGTCATGGCATGCAGCCCGGCATCAGTAATTTTTTCTGCTATAAAAAAATTACAAACATTAAGCACATAGTTGGCTTTGGCATTGCTGAGGCCAATGCTGCGCAGGGTTTCAAATGGTGTGGCTGCAATCTGATCTGCCGTAGGCGTTTTACCACCATAAAGGTTGATAAACCGTTGTTGAAAAACATCGGCTACTTTAGTGCTTAACTGCTGGCTCATAATGGAGTTGCACAGGTGCAGGTGAATATTTTTTCTTTTTACCAGTTTGTGGGGTTGCTGCCCGGTTATGACTTTGTGCAGTTTTTTGTCCTTACTTAAATGTTCAAGGTGTTGCATGGCTAATGGTTGAGGCGTGTAATTTCTGGTTTTTTTCTGTAATACATGATTTTTATCCGGAGTGGCTGCCCATAAATACTCTTCGTAACCGCTTATTCACTAAATATTTAACTGTTCATTAGATTATTTGACGTTATTTTGCAAACTCAAAATTAATTATGAAGAAAATAGTACTCGTTTTTGCGGGATTGGTAATGCTTACAGCCGCTTTTGCCCAGGCCCCGGCCAGTAAGTCGGCAAAGGATAAAAAGAAGAAAGATCAATATAATGCTTTGGTGAATGGTGCCAGTGATCATTTTATGATTCAGATCAACAGCGATCAGTGGGCCGGTGCGCCAGACAGTATCAGCAGCCATAAAAAAGGTTTATCCAGGGGCTTCAATATGTATGTGATGATCAATAAGCCTTTTAAAAACAGCCCGCAGTTAAGTGTGGCTTATGGCGTTGGCGTTGGAACCACTAATATGTATTTCAAAAACATGAATGTGGATGTAAAGTCGCTCAATACCAAATTGCCTTTCACTGCGCTCGATTCCACCGATCATTTTAAAAAATACAAACTCAGCACCGCTTTCCTGGAAGTACCGGTTGAATTAAGGTTTATTAAAGATCCGGAGCATGAAAATAAAAGCCTGAAAGGTGCCATTGGTATTAAAGTGGGCACATTGCTGAATGTACACACCAAAGGCAAACTGTTGCAAAATAAAAGTGGTGGTACCATTAACAGTTATACTGATAAGATTACTGATAAACGTTTTTTCAATTCCACTCGCCTTGCCGCAACTGCACGTATTGGCTACGGCAATATTTCATTGTATGGCAGTTACCAGTTTACTGCGTTGTTGAAAGATGGTGTGGGCCCGGTCATTCATCCATTTGAAATAGGTATTAGCCTCAGTGGTTTGTAAGTTAAAAATATTACTGTTACGATATTTCCCAATCCCGACAGCCTGCTGCCGGGATTTTTCTTTTAAATCAATTACCTTTGCGCCTCACTCCTTAACATGAGCGACGCAATTAAACACGAGTGCGGTTTAGCCTTTATCCGCCTCCGCAAACCTTTCAGTTATTTTCAGCAACAATACGGAACAGTTTTGTATGGCCTTAACAAGCTGTACCTGCTGATGGAAAAGCAACACAACCGCGGCCAGGATGGTGCCGGTGTAGCCACTGTTAAGTTGAATACTGAACCTGGGTATCCCTTTATGCACCGGCTGCGCAGCAGCGCTAACCAGCCAATTGCAGATATTTTCAGCCAGATTGGCGACCAGATTGGTGAGCTGGAAAAATACCAGCCTGATATTAAAAGCCATCCCGGTTTAATGAAAGGGCATGCTGACTTTTTAGGCGAATTATTACTGGGCCATTTACGGTATGGTACTCAGGGAAAAAATAATGTGGAGTATTGCCATCCTTTCATCAAACGCCATGTTATACCGGCAAGAAATTTAGCATTGGCGGGCAACTTCAACCTCGTAAATACAGAAGAGTTATTTGGTTTGGTAAACATTGACCCCGGGGATTTTCAGCGCCAGAGCGATTTGGCTGCAATGATGGAAGTATTACATCATTTTTTAGTGAAGGCAGATGAAGCCGCACCCGGCCAGCTGGATATTGCAAGAGTTTTAAAGAAGGCGGTGCCCTTGTTTGATGGTGGCTTTAACTTCAGTGGTTTGGTGGGCAGTGGCGATGCTTTTGTAATGCGTGATGCACATGGTATCCGTCCATCTTATTATTATATCAACGATGATGTGATTGTGGCCGCCAGCGAACGGGCTGCTATACGCACAGCTTTTAATGTGGGTGAAAATGAAGTGCAGGAGCTGATGCCCGGCAATGCTTTGATTGTAAAACCTGATGGCAGCTACAGCATAGAAGAAATTTTGCCGCCAAAAGAAAGAAGGGCCTGCAGTTTTGAACGTATATATTTCAGCCGCGGCAGTGATGAGAAAATTTACCGCGAAAGAATTGCTTTGGGTTACAACCTCAGCAGCGTGATTTTAAAAGTAGTAAAGTACGATTTAAAGAACACCATCTTCTCTTTTATACCCAACACCGCAGAAACTGCATTTTATGGTTTGTTGAAAGGTGCTGAAGATTACCTGAATAAAATTAAAGTAGAACGTATTTCAAGTTGGGGAAAAGATTTTGATGAAGAGCAACTTACGGAAATGATTAACCGTAAAATACGGTTTGAAAAAATTGCCATTAAAGATGTTAAGCTGCGTACTTTTATTACTGAAGATGCCAGCCGCAATGAAATGGTGCAGCACGTATATGATATAACTTACGGCACTGTTAAAAAAAATGAAGATACACTGGTGGTGATTGATGACAGTATTGTGAGGGGAACTACACTGAAAGAAAGTATTGTACGTATGCTGGCCCGCCTGCAGCCTAAAAAAATTATTATCGTATCATCTGCCCCGCAGATCCGTTACCCGGACTGTTATGGTATAGATATGAGCAAGCTGGGCGATTTTATTGCCTTCCGTGCGGCCATTGAATTACTGCAAGATACCAATCAAACCCACATCCTTACTGAAACACTGGCTAAATGCAAAGAGCTGCAGCGCAACAACCAGTTGCACACAGTTAACCTGGTACAGGAAATTTATAAGCCTTTTGCATTGAAAGAAGTTTCTAAAAAAATTGCAGAATTGATTACACCAAAAGAAATTGATATTCCCATACAGGTTATCTATCAAACCATCGAAAGCCTGCACGAAGCCTGCCCCACTAACCTTGGCGACTGGTATTTCACGGGCGATTACCCCACACCCGGTGGTAATAAAGTATGCAACAAAGCTTTTATGAATTATATGGAAGGAAAGAATGTGAGAGGGTATTGATATGCAGGAAGACGCCACAGGCGTGTGCTGTTTCAAATTTAAAAAAATTATAAGGGCGCCGTAAGCGGCGCCCTTATAATTTGAACACGCCACAGGCATGTTACTACCCAAAAATTTCATTCAGAATTCCGGCCAGCCTAACGCCGCCTTTCAGCAGCTGGCTGTTTAATGTATCTAAGTATTTAAAATTATAACCATAGTCCAGCTTTTGATCGGGCTCTTTAATATCGCCATAAATTTTTTCTGCAATTTTATTGGATTCCACTAACCAATCTGCAATGGGTGCATCCTGCAATTGCTTGCGGTATTCTTTGGTGGTATGATTGATTGCCGCAGCATATTCAGTATAACTCAATTGCTGAAAGTTGATAAGTTGGGCATCCCAAATACTGTGCAGGTTGTACGAAGTGCCAAACCACATTACTTTAATTTTATTACCGCCCTGGTCATCTGAATGGCCAACATGCAGGGGTTGGTGTACATCACCTACAATATGAATCAGCAGCCGCAGGTACATCACTTTTTTCTCCTGTTCAAGATCTTTATTTTTTAATTGTGTAATCAAAAAATTCATTTTGGTATAGGCATCTGTAGCGCTGTCGTTGATCAGGTAGGCTTTAATACTGTCGGCACTCATGTTGGGTTTAAAATCAATATAGTGCCAGCTGGAAAGATAACTGTATGATGGATCAGACTTAATAAAATCAGGCCAGTTGCTGCTCATCGCAACAGATTCATCACCAAGAATGGCGGCTATGGCTTTTTTTGCTTTTTTGGTCAGGTAACTGTCTGCAATCTGCCCCACAATGCGGTGGCCCAGCAAACCCCAGGCCATACTGCTATACGGCAGGTACAGGAATACAAAAAAAACAATGATTCTTTTAAACGGCTTATTTTTCATCATGCAAAATTTATGGTCAAAGTTATTGGTTAATAGCATTGGGGGTTTTCCGTTGGTATAATTGTTAAAAAGATAATGTGCCTTTTTATTCCATTATTTCAAATAATAACACTTGTGCTTTTTCCAGCATGGCAAAATTATTATCTGCAATAAACACCAGTGTTTTATGTCCGTTGGGTAAGCGTGGGCCTAAAGTAACGCCTTCAATGTTATCAATATAAATGCCAAGATCGTCCATATTAATCAGCAATTTTTTTTCTGCCGGGGTAAAATTATGATTTGTTTTAAGCGAAGGAATGTCTTTAATGTTGGTTGCTTTGCTTAAATCGGTTTCAAAAACCCTGATGGTACAGGCCAGCTTACCGGTGGAAAACGATCTTTCAATAACCAGGAATTTATCTTTGCCAATATTTAAAATATCCGGCACACCGTTTATTTTAAATGCGTTGGCCGGTATAGCGGGGTGCGCCACCGGTTCCAGCTTATAGGCAAACTGCGCCGTATTTGTTCCTGTTGCAGCATTAAATTTTAGTATACGTATGTACGTGAGTGTGTCTGTTACATCTGCACGGGGGCCATCTTCATACAAAGGTTCTTCAACATTTACATACAGCGATTGATAATTATCTGCAAAACTCATTCCCTCCAGCACACCATTTTGCCGCGGGCCTTTTTCTGTGGCATGCATTACCAGGTTATCCGGCAATGCAAAGGCCTTTTTAAAACTGCCGTTGGTGGCTATTTTAATTACAGAGGGGTTTTCCAGCACAGTATCTTTTTCCTTCACAATTCTTTCTCCTTCACTGCTCCACACCAGGTTTTTTGCAACGGGGTTATAGCGTATGGCTTCGGGGTCGGGTGTATGAAACCTGTCCTGTTTTTTTCCCGGATAAACTGTTTGATCCGGTTGTTTCATAAACTGTACATCCAAAAAATGTACACTGTCAATTCCCTTGGATGTAATAATTATTTTGGCTGTATAAAAACGTGCCGGGTTAATCTCGCTTCTGTCGTCGCTGATGAGATAATATACATTTTGTTTGGCATCATAATCAATGCCCGACAATCCACCCACTGTGGTATTTTTAAATTTCAGGTTGTAAGGAATATCATATTCACCCAGGAATTTTATTGATTTAATATTGGCTGCCGGCTGACTGATTTTTTTTTGAGCCTGCACAAAAGAACACAGTGTGAAAAATGAGATGAACAAAAAGGCTGCAAATCTTGACATGGGCTGTTCTGTTTTATTTACAAATTTGGCAAAAGAACCAAATAGTTTTGTTAAATACCCGGTTATCTGAAAAAAATTTTATTTTTATGCAAACACAACAGGTGAAAACACTCCTTATCATTCGTCACGCCAAGAGCGACCAAAGCTTCTGGGGTAACGATTTTGAACGCCCCCTGAATGATCGCGGTAAACGCGATGCTCCTGAAATGGCCAAACGGGTGATGGTGAGAAATATTAACCCGGATGTTTTGGTGAGCAGCCCCGCATTACGGGCTAAAAAAACGGCAATGCTTTTTGCAGAAGCCATGAAGAAAGATCCTGAAGCTATTGTTTATATCAGTTCGCTGTATCATGCGCCCAGCCGGGAGTTTTATGAAGTCATCAAATTATTAAACAACGCACATCATACCGTTGCCCTTTTTTCGCATAACCCCGGTATTACTTATTTTGTAAACGAACTGGTGAACGACGTTACTATTGATGATATGCCCACCTGTGGCATTTTTGCCATTGGTGTACATGCTAATTCCTGGAAGGATTTTGCAAAGGCAAAGAAGGATTTTCTTTTTTTTGATTACCCTAAGAATTATTAACTGCTTAACTTTTTCTCAAAATATACAGCGGTGGATTGTGGGTTAAAATAGTAAGGTGGTGTTTCAATAAAGCCATATTTTTTGTAAAGCGCAATTGCCGGTGCCATGTTGTTTAACGTATCCAGTTTTATTGCAGTGTAATTACATTGTACTGCCAGTTCAATGGCTTTTTCAAGTAATAATTTTCCAATTCCCTTGTGCTGGTGCTGGGGTTGTACATACATGCGTTTCAGTTCTGCAATACCGGGTTCGTTTTTCCGTACCGCCACACAGGCAATATATGTATCGATTTCTTTGCACAACAATATTCCCCCATCTTCAGCATTGTACATTTTTTTAAGATTAGCCAGTTCTTCATCAAAGTGCTGAAAACTGAGGTCTATATTTAACCAGGCGGCGTACTCTTTAAAAAGTTGTATTGCCGCCGCATATTCCGCTGCTGTTTTTGCCAATATCACTTCCATTTCCTTTATTTTTTTCTATCCCAAAATTAAATAGCATCATCAGCTTCAATTGTGTTCAGGCGGCGTTTTTCCAGGTAAGCAATGAAAACAAATATGCCTGCGGCTGAAATTAAATGCTTTAAAGTATGCCCTGAAGTAATGCCGGCTGTTGTATTGAATATACCCGTATCGTACTTTTCAGTAATCTTCGCTGCAACATAAGCCAGCAACAAACACCAATATCCCCATTGGCTGTTATATACAGATCTTGCGAAGATGAGCATTACCAATAACAGAATGGTGGGTAGAAACTGTACCAATGCATACCACCGTAAATCACCGGCGCCGTGCAATAAACCATTATACCAGTATATAATGGAAAATGCACCCGCTAACAGTAACGGTATCAAACTGATTTTACCCCATGCTATAGTGACACATTCTGCCAGGGTAAAACTTAATAACGACATAAAAGCAAATGTCATGGGCAGTCGGTCCCAAACCAGCGTAAAATTATCCGGCCGCCAATGATAGTAAGCAGAGCCTGCTGCAACAAATACAAGCGAGAAAAAGAATATATAATATGCGGCTTTTACCTGTGGTATAACCTGTAGTTTGTTTTGAAAAAGAAGCAATAATCCAAAAATACCTGCCATAAAATAGGCCAGGTTGGATACTACATTGGCAAAGTTATGAATACCGATAATACTGCGTTGATCAGCAAAATTGTGAAAAGACAGGTTTTGTTCTATGGGAGGAAATAAAAATAGTGCAAGCGTTGCCGATACTGCAATGGATATCAATACCAGTACCAGTCCTTTTTTCGATAATATCATGCCGAAATCAAAATTTTGGCAAACCTATAGAAACTGTTTTGGATTCATTTTGATGAATGTCAAAAAATAACTGAACCGTAATGTTTGGTTTATTATTTAAGCCGGCGGTTGGCAAGGTATACCCCGGAAAATATTAACACTGCTGCTGAAATTTTATACCACTGCAATGGTTCGTGCAAAAAAATCATGGCGATGGCGGTGGCAAAAAATGGTTGTGTATAGATATAAAAACCTGCCGCCGAAGCGCCTAATATTTTTATTCCGTACACATTAAACAGATACGCAAGAAATGTTCCTGAAATGGCCACCAGCGCCATACAGGTAAAATCTACGGTATTAAAATCATTCCACCTGATTGCAGTAAATTCAGTATAGCCGAATGGCAAAATCATTACCAGGCCGATGGTGAATATCCACCGCATGATCAAAACGGGATTATACTGTTGCATGAGTGGCTTTACCAATACAAAATATATGGTGTATGATATTGCGTTGATGATGATGAGCAGGTCGCCCCATAACGCTGTTGAACCTTCCGGGCTATTGTCTTTTTTACCAATGAGCACTAATGCGCCGGAAATACCCAGCAGCAAGCCTGCAATTTTAAACCAACCCAATTTTTCTTTTAACACCAGCGATGCACTCAGCACTATTAAAATGGGGGTGGTAAGCATCAGCAATGATGCATGAATAGGGTAGGTGAGTGACAAGCCCTTTAAAAATAATAATTGGTTGATGGCTATACCAGTTAATGCACACCAGGCAAAACGCATCCAGTCTTTCTTTTCTATGGTGTTATTTTGTACCGGCTCCCGTGTGATTTTTCCAAAAGCAAACAACAACCAGAATAATAATACTGTTACCCCAACCCGAACAACGTTTATACCAAATGGTTTTGCCAGTTGCTGGCTGGTAAGATGTTTTGCTGCACTGAGGTTAATAGCAAAGAAAAGATTGGTAAACAGCAGTGCCAGGTGCGCCTTTGTTTTGGTGGTTACTGACATATTGATGTGCCAAAGGTAGGGTTATAACACCTGATTTAAATTGTTTGCCCGTACATTCACCTGCGTTTCGATTGCACATTGTTGTTCATAAATTGGCGATATTATATTGCATTGATATTTTCTATGCTATCACTCCATTAAAAATAAAAAAGGCCATCATGAATATTTTCATAATGACCTTATTACTTACTAACCCAATAAGTGAAAAGGCAAATTAAACGGCCTGCATTTCTTTTACTTTATCTCTTATTTTGTTTTCTATTTCTGTTGCCAGTTCAGGGTTATCAATCATCAGTTGTTTTACTGATTCTCTTCCCTGGCCCAATTTATCGTTGTTATAACTGAACCAGCTTCCGCTTTTTTGTACAATACCCAGTTCCACACCCATATCAATAATTTCGCCCGCTTTTGAAATCCCTTCTCCGTAAATAATATCAAATTCTGCCTGGCGGAACGGTGGAGCTACTTTGTTTTTCACCACTTTTACTTTTACGTGGTTACCTACTGCTTCTTCGCCATCTTTAATTTGCGTCATGCGGCGTATATCAAGGCGAACGGATGCATAGAATTTTAAGGCATTACCACCGGTTGTAGTTTCAGGGTTACCAAACATGATTCCTATTTTTTCTCTCAGCTGGTTGATAAAAATGCAGCAGCAATTGGTTTTACTTATAGTGGCGGTCAATTTTCTTAATGCCTGGCTCATTAACCTGGCCTGTAAACCCATTTTACTGTCGCCCATTTCTCCTTCCAGTTCACTTTTAGGAACCAGTGCTGCTACTGAATCTATTACCACCACATCCAATGCGCCTGAAAGAATCAGGCGGTCGGCAATCTCCAACGCCTGTTCTCCATAATCTGGTTGTGATATTAATAAGTTATCTATATCCACACCCAGTTTTCTTGCATATACACTGTCGAATGCATGTTCAGCATCTATAATAGCACACATGCCGCCTTTTTTCTGCGCTTCTGCTATTACGTGAGTAGCCAGTGTGGTTTTACCACTGCTTTCCGGTCCGTAAATTTCAATCACCCTTCCTTTGGGTAAACCACCAATGCCTAATGCCACATCCAACCCGATAGAACCTGTGGAAATTACATCAATTTCCAGGTTGTTCTTTTCGTTCATCATCATTACCGAGCCTTTACCGAAATCTTTATCAATCTTATCAATCGTTAATTTCAGTGCCTTAAATTTTTCTGATTTTTCCAATTTGTCTGCTGTGGTGCTCATGTGTTTTGTTTTATAAGTGATGTATCTGGTTTTACGCTGTAAATGTAATTGCAGCACCAAAGATAATTGTTTTATTTTATCAACACTAATTATTTTAGCATTTTTTTGATAATTTTTTTAGCCGGTATTTTTTGCCCGTTTATAAGCAGGCAAACGCCCCCGGCATAAAACGAAAAACCCATCCCGGGGAACCGGGACGGGTTGTGTTCAAGCATGAGAAAAATCTACTAATGTAATTTCTCGAGTTTTCAGGTTAGGCTTAAATACGGGCCTTCGCAAAATGTATATTTAGTTTGTAAAGGGTCAAGTTTGTTTCAAGCTGGTACAAAGAGAATTTAGTTTAGGGAACAAAACAATACCACAAAGTGGTAATTTTTTGTGCGGGAACTACGCATTTTTGTATTGATATGGTATTTACTTTTAATAAAGTCGGCTCATATTTGATAATTCTCTAATGATGACAGGTTGATTTTGACCGCAGACTTTGGGACAAAACAGCGTCTTAACCGGACGGGATGTAATTATCCTGCATCTTTTACCCACCAACTTAAAACCCTGATGTATGCAATTCAGAAGAACAATTTTAGTGGTATCGCTTTTTACAGCTTTGTTACTTTTTCAGCAATGTTCTAAAAAAGATACCACAGCTGCCACAACAACTACTACCGGTACCGTGGTAACTTCTCCCAATTTACCTGCCACAGCGTTTAATTATATTGCTGTTGTACCGGCATATATTCAACCGGTATTAAACCAAAATGATAATACCCCGGCTGATAATGCCATTACCAACGATGGTGCAACATTAGGAAGGGTTTTGTTTTATGATAAAAACCTGTCTCAAAATAAAACCATCAGTTGCGCCAGTTGCCATAAACAGGAATATTCTTTCAGTGATACTGGTGCTCTCAGCAAGGGTTTTGCGGGTACGTTTACTGCAAGGCATTCTATGGCAGTATTAAATCTTCGTTTTTATAAATCTGGTAAAATGTTTTGGGACGAAAGGGCCAGCAGCGTGGAAAAGCAGGCCCTGGTGCCTATACAAAGCTCTGTTGAAATGGGGCTTACTTTATCTGAACTGGAAACAAGGGTGAAAGCGTTGAGTTATTATCCGCCTCTTTTTCAAAAAGCTTTTGGCAGTACGGCTATCGACTCTGTAAAAATTGCAAAAGCAATTGCTCAATTTGAACGGGCTATTGTCAGCTATAATTCCAAATACGACCAGGTGAAACAGGGTTTTGCTGCATTTACGCCTGATGAAGCTGCAGGGGAACAACTTTTTCTAACTCCGCCTGCGGGTACGGCTCCCGGTGGTGGCCCGTTGCCTTCCTGTGCCACCTGCCATACACCGCCAATGTTTATGAATTCAGCTGCCCCGCCATTTGGCCTTGCCGATGCAAATGATCATGGCATCAATAATGAAAACCGATTTAAAGACGGTACGTTACGCAATATATTCGGCAGGGGTAAACTGTTTCACAACGGTTCTGTTACCAGTTTACAGGCAATGCTGGCCGGCGGCCCTCCGGGTGCGCCTACGAATGTTCCGGCACACTCTGTTGCTCCGCAGGATGTGCCCAAACTATTGGCTTTTATGCAAACACTTACAGACAATACTATAACAGCGGATATTAAGTTTTCCGATCCGTTCAAATAATAATACAACCAGCACAGCTAATAAAATTGGAATATAACAGTGTTTTGTACACGCTGTTATATTCCTTTTTTATTTCAGGCACCCATCAGCCTTTCATTGCTGTAATCCTTCCCATGATAAAATTCTTGCCATTATTATAAAACAAGTCTTCTAAAAACTGGTTCACATCAATGGTGGTGATGCCTGTTTTAATAAAGAGGTCAATCAACCCATCCTTCATATCTTCTTTCAGTTGTTGTAAACCGTCGGTTGTTTTACAGCAGTCGATGGCATTGATCAGCCCGTCAAAATCAGTTCCTATACAAACCTGTTTTGCAGCTTTATTTACATCCAGCACATCGCTGGTATGGGCCACCCATAAAATATGAATGATATTATTGATCAGAAAACGGCGGTGCATGGTTGAAATCAAAGAATCATCCAGATCGGCAAAATCTTCTGCTGCCCATACCTTATCATCATCGGGCCGCGGAGGTATAGTGGCGGGATCCGGAGGGCCAAAAAAGAACGCCGCTTCCATATCGCTGATATATTCCACATCATGCGGCACAGTTACATCTTTCAATACCATTTCATCGGCATAACCCAGTATGCGCTGGTCGAAAGAGAGACCAATGATGCCACCGGAAAGCAACACTGTTTTTATGTCTTCATCATACAGGTTAATGCTGCTGCAATTATGATAACATTCGGGATCGTGTTTACTTTTAGGTTTTAAATGATCAATTTCGTACACCTGTCCCCGGTGTATGGGTGAGTTGAGTAGATAGTTCACCCTGTCTGCAATAGAAATACCGGTTGTGCCGGCATGCGTGCATATCAGCGGTTGTACAAATGTTGCATCGTCACCGGGGTCGCTTTTATACCGGGTGTACAGTTCCCAGCGTGATTTAAGGCTCATGTGTTTAATATCCACCAATATTTTTTTGGCAATCATCAGTTCAATAATTTCCCAGCCCCATTTGGTAATACCAATTTGTGTGGGATAAAAATAGGCCGGGTTTAAAAACTGTATGCCATGCGCATGATTGCAGAAGGGGTTCTGCTGCATGTGGCAAACATTGATGGCCACAACAGTATGTTCATCAGTAAATGCAGTAAAGTTGCCGAGAAATTTTTCTTTGGCATCCGGCGCATGTGGGTCATCAAAAAAACAATGCAGTCCTTCTACTATTATTGCGCCATATACAGTGTTGTTATCTGCTTCATTATAGTCTGTGGTTTTGCTGACTACTTTAAATTGTGCATTGGCAATGGTGGGTACAGCTTCTTTCAACCAGCGCAACTCTTCATTGATCAGTTCAAAACTATGTACGCCGGAAGCAAGGTAAGCCAGTTGGTTTTTATCAATCAGGTTGATCTTCCCTTTGTTGACGATCTTTTTTTCGCTCAGGCCCTGACCAATCTTTTGTTCCGGTGCATGAAGAATAACCCCAATCAGCCGCACATTATTTTGCAATAATTGCGAAAGGTTGGATTGTGAGTTGAGGGTTTCGTTAAACAGTTTGTTGATGCGGAGTTTTACATCCCTGGCCAGTGCCAGCTTAGCATCAATAAAAACCCAGGGGGTGGGTTTTTCTGCCGGGTCTGAAAACTGAGGTTTCAACCCAGGATGGCAATGAAAGTCGAAGAATGGCATAACAATACATTTAATGATATTAAATATACTCATTATGCTTTAAAAAGAAAATGTGGTTTTCACTGGATTTATCAGCGCAACACAATTTCTTTTTCGTTCATCAGTTTACGCAGGTTGTGCAGGCCAATTTTCATAGTGTCCAATGCGCCGGTAAGGCTGCATTTCATAATGCCGGCAATTTCTTTAAAACTTAATCCCGCATAATGATTCAACGCCAGTACTTCCCGCTGTTCATCGGGCAGCATGGCAATCATACTTTTTATTTTGCCGTGGCTTTCATAAAAAGGAGTGTTGTTGGCAATTACGGGTATTCCAAAATCAACAGCAGTATCCGTATTTTCTTTTTCCACTTTTTCATCCAGCACAATCGCCATTTTGGTTTTACGGGTGTGTTCAATACAAAGGCGGTGCGCCACCTGTATCGCCCATTGCAGAAAGTCGCCATTATCAGCGGTTTTGCCAATCATCATGTCGTTGATAATAGTAATGAATACATCGCGGAAAATTTCTTCTGCAATAAATTTGTCCTGCACCATAGTAAATATGGAAGTATAGATCCTGTCCTTATACAATTCAACAAGTGTGGCTAATGCTGCAGGGTTGCCGCTGAGGTAAAACTGGATGAGCTTTTCATCCGACATTTCGGAGTAGTTATTCATAGGTGTAATTTTTGGACTATTGGTTGAATAAAGATTTAACAAAAAAGGGTAGTGTATTGTAGTAGTACAGTCTTTTTAATATCGAAAGATTTCGAGAAATACAATATTGATTAATGAACAACTGTAAACCAGCATTTTATCTTCAGTGTTTATTTTTTTTGTAAAAAGCAGACAGTAATAAACATTCATTAACCCGTTCATCTTTTTGCCACTGCTGCTGGTATAAAACTGTTACGAAGCCATTCGCTTTAGGGACATTTTTGCGCTAAAGTATTCAGCTATGAAATTATTTTTGCTCCCCGTTTTATTAGGCATTTGCTGTTATGTTTTTGCACAGGATGCCAATCATGGAAAGATTACCGTAACCGTTTTTGACCATCAGCAAACCGTGCTGGAAAACGCCACCGTTGAATTAAGAAAAGCTACAGATTCTTCATTGGTAAAAATTGCCCTGGCAGATAAAAGTGGTACTGCGTTGTTTGAAAACATTGTTTTCGGCAGTTATATCATTAAAGTAACTGCAGCCAATTTTGCAGCGCAGTATATTTCGTCTTTTACACTCTCGCCTGCACAACCGGTACTGAACATACCCGCTATACATTTACAGCCTGCACAAACGCAACTTGCCGGTGTTACAGTAACCGGCCGCAAACCTTTTATTCAAAAACTGAATGACCGTATTGTGGTAAATGTTGAAAACAGTATTGTAAGTGCAGGCAGCAGCGCTATGGATGTGCTGGAGCGGTCGCCCGGTGTTAATGTAGATCAGAATGATAATATTACACTACGCGGAAAAGCCGGCGTGATTGTAATGGTGGATGGTAAACCCACACCGATGACTGGTGGCGACCTTGCCAACTACCTGAAAGGATTACCTTCCGCTGCCATTGAAAGAATTGACATTATCACCAACCCCTCTGCAAAATATGATGCGGCGGGAAACTCAGGCATCATTGATATCCGTATGAAGAAAGACCAGCGCCTGGGCATGAACGGAACATTTACTACCGGTTACGGACAGGGTATTTATGCTAAAACCAATACCGGTGCCACTTTTAATTACCGCAATAAAAAGGTAAATCTTTTTGGCAATTATAATTATGCTTACCGCATTGGCCTGAATCATTTATTACTCGACCGCAGTTTTTTTGATAATGGCAATTATAATGGTGGTGATCTGAAAGACAATTATTCCAAATCCCCTGTAAACTCCAATACTGCGAGGCTGGGTGCCGATTTTTTTCCTTCTGCAAAAACCATTGTTGGTTTTGTGGTAAATGGCAACTTTACTCATTTTACCAGGGATAATGATAACAGTTCAATTGTATTAAATACATCGAAACAAGCCACGAGTACATTTAATTCCAATGCCACCAATAATGATCATTTAAATAATGTTGTGGGCAATATCAATTTTAAGCACCGGTTCGACAGCAGTGGTAAAGAAATTACTGCCGATGTGGATTATGGCCAATACAATTCCCGTTCACTAACGGTTAATGCTACCAGTTATTATAAATTAGACGGCAGTATATTACAACCTGCCTATATCCTGGATGGCGATCAAAATGGTAACCTGTCTTTCAAAACAGCCAAGGTGGATTATGTAAACCCATTGGGCAAAGAAAGTAAATGGGAAGCAGGCGTTAAAACCAGTTATGTTTCATCAGATAATGATGCTAAATTTTTTGATGTCAGCAGCGGCACTCCGCAAAACGATCCCAATAAAACCAATCACTTTTTATACAAAGAATATAATTATGCAGCGTATGCCAACTTTCATAAAGCGTATAAAAAGTTCGATTTTCAATTAGGGCTGCGTGGGGAACAAACCAAAATCAATACAGAACAAAAAGTGGGCAACGTTACTTTCGACTCCGGTTATTTTCAATTATTTCCCAGTGCTTTTTTCAACTATAAACTGAAAGAAGATCAAACGCTTGGCCTTTCTGTAAGCCGTCGCATCGACAGGCCCGGTTACGCACAATTAAACCCATTCTTATTCCTGATTGATGTAACCACTTATGCAACGGGCAACCCGGCTTTACTGCCGCAACTCACCTGGTCGTACGAAGTAAGTTATACGCTGAAGAATTTCAATATCGGCATCAGTTACAGTCACACAAAAGATAACCAGAACATTACGCTGGCCCGGTTTAAAGAAGTGTTTCCCAATATTCCCAGCGATGAAAATGTTACTGTACAGATACCCATCAATTTATCCTCATCAGATTATTTCGGTTGCTCTGTTTCTGCACCGCTTAAAATTACCCGCTGGTGGAATATGGTGAACAATGCCAATTTCTATTTTGAAAAATATCATGGACAATTCAGTGGCACTACATTAAATAACGGAAAGCCTGCGGCAGACATCAGGACGAATAACAGCTTCACCTTCAAAAAAGGCTGGGCTGCTGAACTGAATGCCAACCTCAATACCGGTGGCCAATATGGTTTTATGGTGCTGGACCCTCAATGGGGGCTTGCTACTGGTGTTCAAAAACAAATAATGAAGAACAAAGGCACGCTGCGTTTCAACATTACCGATATTTTCTGGACCAACCTGCCCAAAGCGGTGATCACGTATAATAATTACATTGAAAAATGGCATGCCTACCGGGAAACCCGTGTGGCGAACCTCAGCTTTACTTATCGTTTTGGCAATAATAAAGTACAGGCGGCAAGGAGGAGAACAACTGCATCGGAAGAGGAAAGGCAAAGGGCGGGGAATTAGTGTGGTATTAGGAATTAGGTATTGGGAATCAGGGTAACGGTCTAACAGTAATGAAAGTAAATTATAAAGCAAAAGTATTATTATGAAAAAAGTATTCGTTGGCCTGTTCGTTTTTTCTCTTTCAGCAGCTGCACAAAATATTCCGCGTAAAGCTATTATGGGCGCATTAATAAAACCGGTAAGTGGTGGTGTTATTGTAGACAGTGTTGTGCCCAACAGTACTTTTGATGCGCTGCATATTCAAAAAGGCGATATCATCAACAGCATCAATAACACTGCTGTTACCTCTGCAGAAAGTTATTCCAAAAGCATAGCAACCATCAGAGCAGAGGATAAAGTTGTCGTTACATTTTCACGCAATAATACCAGTATGAATGCATCGGCAACTGCTGTTATGCGGCCTTATGAAAAATCGGATATTGCCGATGTGCAGTACGACTGGGTAAAATTCAGGCAGGGCTATTTAAGGGCCATCACCCGCAAGCCAAAAGGTAAAACCAACCTGCCCTGTATCTTATTAATACCGGGTTATGGTTGTGGCAGCGTGGAAAATTATATGAGCAGTTATAATGGTAAAATCATCACCGAATGGTTAAAGGCCGGTTATGCAGTGGTTACCATCGAAAAATCGGGTTTGGGTGACAGTTATAATTGTGTGCCATGCAGCGAAGTAAACCTGCAAACAGATATTGAAAGTTTTGATGCCGGCTATGTATACATGGAACAACTGCCGTTTGTTGATAAAAATAAACTCTACATCTGGGGCCATTCCATGGGTGGCATTATTGCACCGGAAGTGGCCAAACGCCACCAGCCCAAAGGTGTAATGGTTTTTGGCACCACCTTCAGGCCGTGGAGTGAATTTTTATTGGAGATGCACTGGGTGCAAAAACCCTTGCTTGAACATCAAACCTATGAGCAAACGGCAGCTTTCATGCGCACCATTCAAAAAATCTATTACGAATTTTTTGTACTGAAAAAAACAAGAGAAGAACTGCTGAAAAATCCTGAGTACCGGGAATTAGTAATTAGTGAACTGGGTTATAAAGAAGGTAATAATGATATGTGGGGAAGGCACTGGGCATTCTGGCCGCAGATCGATTCTCTGAACATGGCGCAGAGCTGGCAGGCTATTCAATGCCCGGTGCTGGTTTTACACGGTGCAGCAGATTATGAATCTTGCAGTATTGTGGAACCGATGCTGATTACCAAAACGGTCAATGAAAAATATCCCGGCAATGCCACTATGCAGGTGATACCCGAATTGGATCATTTTATGATGAAGAGTAAAAACTGGGAAGAAGCCCGTGATAATTTCAATACACAGCAATACAATAAAGGCAATTTTAATTTTGCTATTGCAGAAGCAACAATCAATTGGCTGAAGCAACATTAACAACACAGCATTATTTACTGTTTTAATTGCTGCAGCAGTTTCAGGTGTGGCTTCAGGTTATCAACCGTATCTTTTTGTAAAAACTGCTTCAGGTGTTTGCAAAAATGGCTGTAATCGTAATAACCATAGTTTTCATATTTAAATGAAGATGGGTTTATCGCCAGTTGCTGTACGGCTTTACGGATGCGCAATACCTGCAATGCTTTTTTACTGCTGAGGCTGGTGGTGGTTTCAAAATACCGGTGCAGTGTTCTTGAAGAGATGTTGTATTGCGCTGCAAAAGTTTCAATAGACGTGGTAAAATCATTGTTGGTGCTGCAGTGCTGCAAAATTTCTGATACAATGCGGATGGGTTCCCACGAGCCTGCATAAGTATTGATGATGGAATGAAAATAATCATTCAGAATATGCACACGGTCTTCAAATGCTGTTGCTTTTTTTACCGCATCAATAATTTTTTGTTCCATCAGGTAGCTTAATGGATAAATATATTCCCTGTATTCTGCAAAATTTACCTTGGTGGTAAAGATGATTGGAGAGATTTTAAATTTAATACCAAACAAACAATTTCCTTCTCTGTGAAAACATTCAATAGACCTGTTCCTTGGCAAAAAACCATCCGTTTTCATATTGAATTTTTTATCCCCCACCTGCATAATAAATGGTGTACCCAGGTTGATAAGATATGTATAACCAATGTTGGGAAATAATGCATCGGAAAAACCTTTAGGGTTTTCGTTGAGTAACGCATCAAATTTTGTTTCCCAGAAAAAATCAATAAATCCATCGAGGCCGGCAGCGGGTGGGACTCGATGGTAGTTGTGCTCGAAATGATCGATATGAAAAAACTCAATGTGTTGCAATGGACTATACTTTGTTTACTAAGTTAACACCACGGCCACAATACTGCCAACGACTTTTACATCAGTGGTAGGCTTTTACATTGTTTCACTGAATAATAATATTATTTCCTCACATCCCTTTACACCAAATTCTGCTTTCGTAACTTTGTCTCTATGCCCAGATATTTAGACGAATTGAATGGCCCCCAGCGGGAAGCAGTTGAACACAAAGATGGTCCTATAATGATCATCGCCGGTGCCGGCAGTGGTAAAACCAAGGTACTCACCACACGCATTGCCCACCTCATGGGTTTTCATCATGTAGATGCATTTAATATACTCGCCCTCACGTTTACCAATAAAGCTGCTGCTGAAATGAAAGAACGTGTGGAGAAAGTATTGGGCAATACCGAAGCCCGCAATTTATACATCGGCACTTTTCACAGTGTGTTTGCAAGAATACTCAGGGCAGAAGCGCCGAAGATTGGCTACCCCAACAATTTTACCATTTATGATACCGACGATGCAAAGAGTGTGGTGAAAACAGTCATCAATGAATTGAATTTAGATGACAAACATTATAAACCCAATATGGTGTACAACCGTATTTCTGCCGCTAAAAATGCATTGGTTGGCCCGGCTGAATATATTAACGACTGGGCTTTGCAGCAGGAAGACAGCCGTGCCGGCCGCCCCGCCATTGGCCAGATCTATGATGCGTATGCCAAACGCTGTTTTAAAAACGGCGCTATGGATTTTGACGATCTCCTGTTTAAAATGTACTTACTGCTGAAAAATAATGCCGACAGTCTGAGCAAATACCAGCGCAAGTTCAAATACATCATGATTGATGAATACCAGGATACCAACCCCGCCCAGTACGAAATTGTAAAGTTACTGGGCGCCATGCACGAAAATGTTTGCGTAGTGGGGGATGATGCACAGAGTATTTACAGTTTCCGTGGCGCTACTATTGAAAACATTTTACAGTTTCAAAAAGATTATGATGAAGTGAAACTGGTGAAGCTGGAACAGAATTACCGCAGTACTAAAAGCATACTCGGCGTGGCCAATGAAGTAATCGGCAATAACAAAAACCAGATTGAGAAAAAACTGTTTACCGATAATGAACAGGGAGAAAAAATACGCCTGGTACGCACCATGACGGATAATGATGAAGGTAAAACCGTTGCCGATACCATCCAGGAACAAAAACTGCGCAACCATTATTACAATAAAGATTTTGCCATCCTCTACCGTACCAATGCACAAAGCCGCAGCTTTGAAGAAGCCCTGCGCCGCATGGGTATACCTTACCGTATTTATGGCGGTATGAGTTTCTATCAACGTAAAGAAGTAAAAGATTTTATTGCTTACCTGCGTGTGGTGGTAAACCCTAAAGATGAAGAAGCATTAAAACGTATTGTCAATTATCCCGTACGCGGCATTGGCAAAACCACCATTGATAAAGCGGTATTGGCAGCGAATGACAATAACCTTACATTGTGGGATATTTTGCGTAACGCGGCCCTCTATGGTTTTAAAAGCAATACGCTGGAAGCCATCGATAATTTTGTTACCATGGTGCTGATGTTCCAGAGTGAGCTCCTCAAAAAAAATGCGTACGACCTTTCTATTCTTGTTGGTAAGAATACCGGTATTGTAAAAGAACTCTTTAACGATAAAACCACTGAAGGCCTGGCCCGCTACGAAAACGTGCAGGAGTTACTGAACTCCATTAAAGAGTTTACTGAAACGCCGATGAATGAAGAAGATGGCGAAGTGGGCGATAAAAGCCTGGGCGGTTACCTGCAACAAATTGTTCTGTTAACCGATGCCGATGATGATGACAAAACCGACAGCGATGTGGTGAAACTGATGACCATTCATGCTGCGAAAGGATTGGAGTTTCCCGTAGTGTTTGTAGGCGGACTGGAAGAAACGCTTTTCCCCAGTGCATTAAGTATTAACACCCGGGAAGAACTGGAGGAAGAGCGCCGTTTATTTTATGTGGCCATCACCCGTGCCAAACAAAAGCTGTGGCTAACGTATGCGAACGCACGCTACCGCTTTGGGCAGTTACAGCAAAATGACAGCAGCAGGTTTTTAGAAGAAATACCTGAAACTTATTTAGACCGCAGTTATGCCGGTGGCGGTTTACGCAATACCGATAATATGGGTACTGCTTTTGAACGCATGAACCGTGGCTTCAGCGGCGGCGGTACAGTTTGGGGCGGCAAATCTTCCTCAGCATCCAAAGCAGAAAAACAATATGGCCCTCCACCCGGTAAACCCTCCACACCATCTTATTTGGCACCCAAGACCGCCAATAAAACAGTGGAGCATACGCCTTCGGAAGATTTTACAGCCAGTGATACCAGCAACCTGCAGGCCGGGCAAAAAGTAGAACACCAGAAGTTTGGTTTTGGAGAAGTACTGAAGATGGAAGGCGCTGCACATAACCCTATTGCTACAGTAAAGTTCGACACCAATGGAGAAAAGAAAATCATGCTGAACTATGCGAAGCTGAGGATTGTGGAGTGATGGTCTGACGTCCACGTCTGACCATGAAGAAGAAAAGAAGATTAGCCGCAGATGCGCAGATGAATTTTTCTATAAGTCAGGGCCAAGCATGAATTAAGTTTTGTTCACAGCGGCACGGAGGCACAGTTCAATGAATGAGCGAGATGGTAAACAAGGGCAGACCTGGCCGCCAGACCCTCTCGAAATGGTTCACCAATTTGAAAAGATCATCCCTCTCAACCACCTGCGCATCTGCGGCCCAATTTATTTTATTGCTCCGTTTCCGGCTCTTTCGAAATCCGTAAAAATATACCCCGGCCGGGTGGTTTACTCCCAATCCAGCACATTTTTGGCTACCTTTGTCACGAATTAAATGGATGTTTTATGATTAAAACAGGAAATACTTTGGTGAGCATTTATACAGAAATGACTCCCAACCCGGAAACCATGAAATTTGTGGCCAACAAATTATTATACCCCGGTAAAAGCATTGATTTTGCAGATGAAGCCAGTGCCGCACCATCACCATTGGCGCAGCAGTTGTTTACTTTTCCTTTTATCAAAGCAGTGTTTATTGCCAGCAATTTTGTAACACTGACTAAAACCAGCGATATGGAAGACTGGCAGGATGTGATACCCACCATCAAACAATTTTTAAAAGATTACCTGGAAGAAGGCAAACCGGTGGTGATTGAAGAAGAAGTGGCTGCCATGAAATCCACCAACAGCAATACAGTACATGCGGATGATGATGATGTTGTAAAACGCATAAAAGAATTACTTGAAAATTATGTAAAGCCTGCCGTTGAAATGGATGGTGGCGCTATACAATTCAAAAGTTATGAAAACGGTGTGGTAAACCTGGCCATGCAGGGCAGCTGCAGCGGTTGCCCATCCAGCACCATTACACTGAAAGCCGGTATTGAGGGTATGATGAAAAGAATGATTCCAGAAGTGAAAGAAGTGGTGGCAGAAGCGGAGTAAGGTAATTAGTTTACTGGTTTAAGAGTTTATTAGTAAAAGCAGTTCAATTTTTTTGAGCTGCTTTTTTTATACCAATACAATTCTGATAATTTATTAGACTATTTTTATAGAAATGATTATATGAAAGTGATAATTACAGGCATTTTTTTTGCAGGTTTATTAATTGTGGTTGGAATAGACGCGGCCGCCCAACAAAACGCAACTAATACTTGCAAGGTTGAAATTTACTTGTTGAACAAAAAAATAAAAGCATTTGATTCTGCCCTTAAAATTGCTGGTTCGTTTTATCCCAAAAAAGAAGATCTCCAGGATACGCCTTTCATAAAAGATAAAGAGATTATATCCTATACAATTGAAAAAAGAAATAAAGCCAAAAAAAGAGACCACACTTACACTATTTATCTATCTCATTCTATAAGTAATAAAATAAATAGCATCCGCGATATCTCTATATGTTGTGGGCTAAAGTTTGCTATTGTAATAAATGACAGTCTTATATTTGGAGGCTATTTTTGGAATCCTATTTCATCTTTCACCGCAAATGCTGTTACTGCGTATATTCATGACGATGATATTGTTTTGACTGATTTATTTCGGTCTTACAATGAAGATTTCAGAAAAAATGCTTTGTTATTAGACTCTATGAAAAAAACAGGAAGGTTAGTTATTAAAAGATTTTTGAAAGAAAATTAATTTTCTTTAATACATATTCTGTCTGAAGTATGAAAGCATTTCGTCTCATTATATTATTTCAGGTATTCTGTTTTGTTTCGGCATTCTCTCAACTCACCGACACACAAATCCGCGACCTCAAAGGCGGCAGGGTTAAACCAGATTTCTCTCCCGTGTACACCTTACCGTTTGCTAAAGGCAGTAAATTTTTATTAATACAGGCTTACAACAGTAAAATGAGCCACAAAAATGAACTGAGCCTGGATTTTAAAATGCATAAAGGCAGCAAAGTTTGTGCTGCAAGAGCGGGTGTTGTTGTAGCCACTAAAGCAGATAGTGATGTAGGTGGATTAAAAGATGAATATCTGTCGCAGGGCAATCATATCATTATTCAGCATAATGATGGCAGCAGGGCCATGTACTGGCATTTACAAAAAGATGGGGTACTGGTTAAGGTTGGTGATACTGTATTACAGGGCCAGCATATTGGTTACAGCGGCAATACCGGTTACACTGCGTTTCCTCACTTACATTTTCAGGTGCAGGATAAGAATGGTAGTGATATTGCAACAAGGTTTATCACTAAAAAAGGTATTATTTATTTAAGACCGGGAAAATGGTATCGTTCGGTAAAACAATAGCATACTTTTTATATCATAACAGTCTTTCTTTTAATCCACTCCCGATGCATCATTGTTCAATTCTTTCATGTAACAAATCCTGGTAATATTATATTGTTCGTACAGGAAGGCAGCATTTAACAAGCTACTGGTATCTTCCTTTGGCATAGTATTTGAAAAATACTGTATTGAAAATGTTTCTTTAATTAAAATCACTATTATGAAAACAACGTATTTAAAATTTGTATTCTTTGCTTCGGCGCTGTTTGCACTTAATTTTGCAACAGCACAAATTGGTACTAACATCAGCAATACCACTAAAGCAGTGGTAAACACATCAGCCAGTACCAATGCGGTTAAAGCTGCTACACAAAGCACGACAGCCGCGGCTAAAAACACCACACGTGCCACACTGGCAAAAACAAAAAAGGCCGGAGCAGCCACTACCAATGCAGCGAAAACAGCTGTTGCAAACACCGGGGATGCCAATGTAAATGCAAAGGCTGGTGTTCAGGCTAACAGTACCGCCAACACTACAGCAGGTTCTGCAGGCAGTAAAGAAGCTGCTGATGCTAATGCCAACGCAAATGTTTCTGTTAAAGAAAATGCCGGAAGCGCCGTTAATGCCATGGCAGATAAAACGAGCGCCAAAGCAACTGCAACAGGCGCTAAAGTAAAAGCCGAAGCTAAAAGTGCTGCAAAACATTCGGCAGATGCTGCAAAAAAAGCAAAAGGCAGCGTGAAAACTGATGTTAAAGCAGAATCGGATACAAAGATTAGTGCTGACACTAAAAATTAATGGCTATACTTTACAAATGCAGTCGCCGTAACGGCTGCATTTGTTTTTAAATCCCGAATATGAAAAGAACACTTTTAACCACCAGCTGCATGTGTATTTTTATTTTTATTGGTGCTGCTGGTTGCTATGCACAAGCCAGCCAAACAGATTCCTCAGGCAAAGGTTCATCCGCTATTAAATTAACAGCAGCCGCGGCTTATACCTCCAGGTTGCATTATTATGGCAGAACAGACAGCCTTAAAAGCAGTGCTTTAATTCCCACTTTAATCTTCCAGGCAGGAAATCATTTTTCAATAACACCATCCTTTATTTTTATTAATAACAACCAGGTTTCTTTTAATTATGTCGCTACTGTTTTAAATGTCACTTATGAAATGGGCAAAGCAAAAGGGATAACCGGCAGTATTTATTCAGACCTGTTTTTGTATAAAACCGGTAATAAATTAGTGCAGGGGGCGCAACAGGGGCAGGCTGGCTTTACACTCAATTATAAAAACAACATCGCTAACATCAATACCAATAGCAGTGCAGCTTTTTCATCCGGCAATTTGGATTATTTTTCAACCCTTTCGCTGGACCACCAGGTAAAGTTGCAAAAAGGTGCCTCACTATTTTTGATCACGCCTTCCGTTGCAGCCAATGCAGGCACACAAAATTTTACGACCAGTTATTATAAAAAAACCAGCTTTCTATTTTTACCTCCTTCGCAACAGCTGGTTACCGAAAACAATAAACAATTTTCTCTGTTAAGTTATGAGGTGAACCTTTCCTGTGTTTACTCCATCAACCGTTTTATAGTAAACATTACCCCGGCTTATGTAATTCCACAAAATGTTATTGCTGTAGCTAATAATCCATCTCTTTCAGAAAAAGCCAGTAACCTGTTTTATTTTAATGCAGTCATTGCCTATAAGATTTTTTAGTTAAGGATTGTGCTGATACATTTACAGCCAAAACGCTTAGCTTTATCTTTATAGAAATTATCCAATGGGGCGTTTATTACCTGCTGTTGTATTCCTTTTATTGATCGTGCATATCAGTGGATGCGCTGTAAGCAATAACCCGCAGCGAACCATTTTACGCCAGCTTCAAAAGGGCATTATTAAAGATGATACCAGTTTTGTGTATCAATTGCCTTATGAAAAAAATACAGTGCACTTACTGGTACAGGGTTATTTCAGCCACTTCGGCCATAAAGAAAGGGCAGCGCTGGATTTTAAAATGAAACGCGGCACCATTGTTTGTGCTGCAAGGGACGGTATAGTGGTTCGTGTTAAACAGGATGGTAATAAAGGCGGCTGGAATAAAAAATATCGCCCATTCGGTAACGTTATTGTTATTCAGCACAGCGACAGTTCGAGAGCCGGTTACTGGCACCTGCAGTACAACAGCGCCATGGTAAAAGTTGGCGACAGTGTTAAGGCTGGTCAACCTATTGCCCTGAGCGGTAAAACGGGTTACACGTTATTTCCGCATTTACATTTTATTGCCTGGCGGTTTAATAAAAACGGCCAATGGCAACAGGTGGGTACACGGTTTAAAACAAGTAATGGTATCCGGTATCTTAAGCCAATAAAGCGATACCGTAATGGATGATTTTTTCCTGCTGTTGTAGTACATCATATAATTCTGAAGATTGTTTTTTTGATACAACCGGATAATCATTTTTTACTGTTATCTTAGTATTTCATCAATTTGTTATTGTGGATTGGCAGCATTTATTTCGGCAATTTGTTACAGATATCAAATCAACCCACTGGCAGGAATGGATAAGCACAGTTACCCAGGTGGCCAGCGTTTGGTATGCCCGTAAAAATAATGTACTGGTTTACCCCACGGGTATTATAGGCGTTTTACTTGCTTCTTACGTGTATTTTTATGTTTCCGCTCCTCCTTTATATGCTGATGCCACGCTGAACATCTACTACTTTATTATGAGTGTGTATGGTTGGTACAACTGGACCAAAAAGAAAAATGACGCTTTTGAATACCCCATCAGCTGGTGCAATAAAAAAGATTTGTCTATCGGTATTGGTTTCTTTGCATCATCGTGGTTGATTTTATTTTTTGTGCTAAAGGGCTTTACCAACAGCAATACTCCCTTACTGGATTCGTTGGTATCCGGCTCAGCAGTTGCAGCATTTTGGTGGATGGCGAAAAGAAAAGTAGAAAACTGGATAGCATGGATCGTAAGCAATATTGTAGCTATCCCTTTAAATTTTTATAAAGGATTTATGCTGTTTACACTGATGTATGTTTTATTTTTGATTTTAGCCTGGATGGGATACGTATCCTGGAAAAAAGAGGCTGTTAATACCACCAAAACTGTATGAGTTACTGCACATTTATTCAATCCCTGCAACCTGGCGAACAGCTGGTGCACAAAGTATACCATGATGATCATTATGGTTTTCCTATTCACAATGATGATGAATTGTTCTGCCGCCTCATTTTAGAAATCAACCAGGCCGGTTTAAGCTGGAGTACGATTTTAAATAAACAGGACAATTTCAGGAAAGCCTATCACCAGTTCAATATCAAAAAAGTAGCGGCCTATAAAGAAAAAGATATTGAACGTTTGCTGAATGATGCCGGCATCATCCGCAATAAATTAAAGGTGAATGCTGCAATAGAAAATGCGAAAAGTATTTTGCTGCTGCAAAAACAATTTGGTTCGTTTAAAAACTGGCTCGATCATCATCACCCCAAAACAAAAGAAGAATGGATGAAACTCTTCAAACAAACATTTAAGTTTACCGGCGGCGAAATTGTCAATGAATTTTTAATGAGTACCGGTTATTTGCCCGGCGCACATGATGCCGATTGCCCTGTTCATAAAAAAGTACTGAAGGCCAAACCCATGTGGCAAATGAAAAAATAACCCTATGAAAAAAATTGTTGTCATTGGCCCAGAATCAACCGGCAAATCTACTTTATGCCAAAAGCTGGCAACACATTTTAAAACGGTTTGGGTAGAGGAGTATGCACGGGAATATTTACTGGAACATGGTACCAATTATACTTTTGAACAATTATTAGATGTGGCCAAAGGCCAGTTAAAAAAAGAAGACGATACTGTAAATCGTCTTGAAGCTGCCGGTCAGCAACCGCCATTCATTTTAGTGGATACCGATATGCAGGTAATGAAAGTATGGTGTGAATTTGTTTTTGGAAAATGCCATCACTGGATTCTCAACCGCATTGCAGAGCGGCAATACGATTTGTATTTGCTCTGCAATATAGATGTGCCCTGGGTAAAAGATGAATTGCGGGAATATCCCGAACCTGAAACAAGGAAAAAACTGTATCATCATTATAAAGAATTACTCGTTAATCAGTCTGTACCATGGGTGGATATCAGTGGCGGATACGATGAACGTTTGCAAAAGGCAATTGAAGCAATCAATACAATAATTAACCCTTTGTAAAAGTAAACCCGCTATCATGAATACATTTAGTGAAGCCGTTAAGCAAAAAAGTAACCCTGAGCTGCTTACTATGGTATACCAGTTTGATGAGTGGAGCCCCGAAATGCTGGATGCAGTACAGGCTGAACTTACTGAGAGATGCATACTTCCTGGCGATATTGCACAACGAAAGCAGGAGTCAATTGCTGAAGAAGAACAAGTGTTAAACGAAGGAAAGGAAGCCAGCATTACGGGCATTGTACTGGGCTGGTTGGGAATTTTTGGCTTACTGGGTATGTTTATTGGTTATAATTATGCATTTTCTAAAGTGAGGAGTATATACACCGGGAAACAATATTATAAATACAACGCTGAGTCAAGAAAAACAGGGTCGCAGATATTTTACACTGCGCTTGTATTGTTCATCATGTTTCTTTTTTACCAGGTAGCTAAATTTCATTAAGGCTATCTCAGTTACCTAATGATCGCCTGCACATCCGGGTCGCCATCCAGGTTATTCATCTGGCGCATAATATCATCATACCTTCCCGCAACATACCGGCTTAACGGCTTTACCGTATACATTTTGGGGTTGGGTAAACAGGCTGCAATTTGTGCAGCTTCAGCCCTGGTAAGGTCTTTGGCATTCTTATTAAAATATTTTTTTGCTGCTGCCTGCACACCAAAAATACCGGGGCCCATTTCGGCAATATTCAGGTAGCGTTCTAAAATCATTCTTTTCGTCCATACGGTTTCGATAGTAAACGTAAAAAATACCTCGGGCCCTTTCCTGATGAAGCCGCCGCCCTGGAACAGGAAAATATTTTTTGCCGTTTGCTGGCTGATGGTGCTGCCGCCCCTGATCTTTTCAGGATGTTTTTTATTGTACTTCATGGCCAGTTTAATCGCTTTCAGATCAAACCCATCATGATCGGGAAAACGCTGGTCTTCGCTGGCAATTACAGCCAGCTTAATATTGCTGCCCAAATCATCATAACTCACATAATCACGGGAAAGGCCATAACCATGCAGTAAACTGCTTAGTTGTGTAAGCGTAATGGGCGGATTAAAAATAGTGGTGATCAAAAAATAAATGAAGAAGAAAATATACCCGGTAAAAATAATTTTCCATGCCAGCTGTACTGCTTTTTTGATGACGGCAATTTTTCTCAGCGCAAAAAAATAAACAACGGTGATCACCAATACAATAGCCATTACCACCAGCAGCATACCGCGGAATTCTTTTACCGCATCAGCATCTGAAAAATTAGTAAACACAAAATAGAGGAACCAGCAAATATGAATACTAAAAATGACAAGGAAGATCTTTTTAATTAAAGGCCAGGCGGTTTTCAAAGCAATAACGATAGTTGGTGAATTAATGGTGCTGCAAGATACATTTTAGTGGGTGTTATTGCTCATGTTTACATACTGCAGGTGATATTTTTTCCCTATAGCCATGCCCGAACTTCCACCCTTTGCTAAAAAATAACCGATTGTTCCCAATGCTGCCGAACCAATTAATAATGGGGCACTGAAATGTTTTCTGTCAACAAAATATACCACACCACTGGCCACGGTAAGCAATATGCCGCCACCAAATAATATGGCTCCATTGCTCTTGGTATCAAACCCGCGTTTTGCTGTTTTGCCAATGGCAGCAACCTGGTTATAATGAAATTTATAATGATAACTTCCGGCAGTATCACGCATTAATGTACCAAAAGTGGTGGGCAGGTATTGAATAACAAATTGCTGCAGGTATAATGTATCGTCTTTAATACCATTAATTAATGCATCGATATAGGTGCCGCTGGTGGTGGTAAATTGAATATTGGATCCTGCAAAAAAAGTTTGAATGGTGTGGTTGCGTTTTTTCAGAACAATAAAATCGGCTGTTTGTGCGGCAGCTGTATGAGTTATTATAAGCAGCAGAGGTACAATCCACTTCATACCACAAAATAATACTTGCGCTGCTTTAAAAAAGTAAAACGGGTGTTAATGTTTAACCAATGTATAAATAATACCGGAAAGAATTACGAGGCCAAATACCAGGTACAGCAGGCCGGATATGCGGTTGATCAAAAGAATATTCTTATCGCTGAGTTTTTTGCCAATGGCGCCGGCGCCCAGCACTTTACTGCTGTCTGCAAGAAAATTTATGGCCAGGCAGGTGGAAAAAATAATGATGCGGTCGTTAAATGTATATACCGATGCCAGCGAAGCTGCAATGATGACCCAAAAAGAAATTACAGCCGGGTTAAGTGTATTAATGATAAAGCCGGAACTGAAGATGGCAAAATAATTCGTCTTTTTTCCTTCTGGTGTCATTACATCGCCGGCTATTTCTTTAGGCTCCTGCAATGCCCGGGGTTTGATTTTTTTAATAAAGAGATAATAAATACCCATACCCATCAAAAACCCACTACCGGCAATACCAATAGGCACTTTAAAATTCAGCAGTTCTTTAACCGCCTCACTGAAACTGTTGCTCAGTATCACCCAAATCAGGTCGCTCAGCCATACGCCTGCCACAAAACTAAAACCGCCGCTGCGGCCATGGTTTATGCTTTGTTTGATGATGGAGAATACCACCGGGCCAACTGAAAAGATCAGCAGTAAACTTATGGCGGCGCCTTTTAAAAAAGCATCAATCATTAAATAAAAGTAAGAAACCCGTTGTAATTAACCACACCTTCCGTCATTTATCTGTTCATTTCATTTGTTCACCGGCACTGCAACTATGAATGGCCGAAGAATGCGTAATTTGTAGCATGGCCCGTTTTGCTAAACCATTTATTTTTTATCATCTTGCCGGCATCATTTTGTTTGTGTGCCTGCCGGTGATTTTTTTCAATGGCGGACGGGATGATGCCGGTATTACAAACATTGTTACCAATCCATGGTTTTGGTTTTTCAGTTTATATTTTATTGCTGGCTTTTACTTCAGCGCTTATTTTTTATTTCCTCAATTGTATTTGCAGCGGCAGTATTTCTTATACATTCTTGCTGTACTTGTTTTATTTGTCATTACTTATTATCTGCAGCCATTCGATCATTTGATCAACGGTTTCAGGAATTTTACGCCGCCCGCCAGTAACAAACCACCAACAGGCGGCAGGCCCTTTGATATTGTAAGCCTTTTTTTATGTGGCATGGCTATTGCCCTTGGCACCATCATTCCTGTGGTTAAACTTTGGCAGCAAACCAAGGAGCAATTTGTGGTGGCGCAAAAAGATAAAGCCAATGCAGAACTGGCAGTACTCAAAGCACAGATCAACCCGCATTTTTTGTTTAATACACTCAATAATTTATATGCCCTGTCTTTAACCGGCAACGAAAAAACGGCAGAGAGCATCTTACGCTTATCCAATATCATGCGGTATGTTACAGATGAAGTGCATAATGATGAGGTGTTGCTGCAGCACGAGATCAGTTGTATCAGTGATTTTATTGAACTGCAGAAGTTGCGGCTTAACAGTAAAACAACTGTACAGTTTGACGGCGACCAGGTGAATGGGCATTTATCAATAGCACCGCTGCTGTTATTGCCGTTGGTTGAAAATGTGTTTAAACACGGCGTAAGCAATAATGAAAGCAGCAACATCAATATTAAAATAGGCACCAGGGAAAACGAGATCATCTTTTATTCCGGCAACCGTATATTTAAAACCGGGGAAGCTGGTGAACGGGAAGGAACGGGTATTGCCAATGTTAAAAAAAGACTGGAAAATGTATATCCCGGAAAACATTTTTTACAAATTGAAACTGATAAAAATATCTTTGAAGTGCATTTGATCATTCACACATGAAACTTTCCTGTATTGCCATAGATGATGAACCCCTTGCACTGGAAGTGATCAGGAATTATGCGCAGAAAAATGAGCACCTGCATGTATTAGATTGTTTTGATAACGTGCTGGACGCAGAAAAATTCCTGGCACAACACCCAACGGATCTTGTATTGGTTGATATTAACATGCCTGATAAAAACGGCATCGAATTCGTATCTGCATTACCCAGCAAAACACTCGTTATTTTTACTACTGCACATAAAAAATTTGCCTTACAGGCTTTCGATTTACATGCTGTAGATTATTTATTAAAGCCCATACAGGAAGAACGTTTTCACAATGCAATCGAAAAGGCGGTTACCATTACTAAAGGAAAAAATAAACACGATGATGATTCATTTATTATGGTATATGCAGAATATAAATTAGTGAAGATTGACCTCAATGCCATTGTATTTGTAGAGAGTATGCAGGATTATATCAGGATTCACCTGCAAAATGAAAAGCCGGTAATGACTTTACAAACCTTAAAAAAGATCAGCGAGCTTTTGCCTGCAACAAAGTTTCAGCAGGTACACCGCAGCTATATTGTTGCGCTGGATAAAATAAAAAGTATACAACAAAAAAATATTGAGCTTGCCAACGGCATATTAGTGCCGGTGGGCAATAGTTTTATTGCTGTCATCAAATCATACAAAGAAAGATCAAGGTTTTGATCACTGCTTCATTCATCGGTACAAGTACAGCATTCATCGGCACTATAGCCTCATTCACCCAACGTTTTGTCCATAGCCGCTATCTGTTTTAGTAAGGCCTTGCGCTTTTAATTGCATATTCACATTAATCACCTAAAAACAGACAGCTATGGAACGTAAACATTTTTTAAAAAACAGTCTTACGGCATTAGGGTTGGTAACAGTAGCGCCACTCATGAATGCCTGCAAAAAAACAGTTACATCATCAGACAGTGGAAGCGGTTCCGGCTCCGGCAGTGGTGGCGGCAGCAGCTCCTGTACAGTTGGCCCAACAGAAACAGCGGGGCCATTTCCTACTATCACCCCTTCATCTTTAGTGCGCTCTGATATACGCTTAGACCGTACCGGTGTAGCGTTCACCATTAAGATCTATATTAAAAATACCAACAACAGTTGTTCAGCTTTATCCGGCGCCATTGTAGACATCTGGCATTGCGATAAAGATGGTTATTACTCTGAATATGGCGGCACCAGTATGCAAACAGTAGATTATACTGCCGTGCATTTTTTAAGAGGGCGCCAAACTACAGATAGTAACGGCCTGGTTACATTTACTTCTATTTTCCCCGGCTGGTACCAAAGCCGTGCCACGCATATTCATGTGCATGTGTATAATGCATCGGGCACATCATTACTCATTACACAAATTGCATTTCCTGAAGGCAGCAGCAGCGCGGTGGCCACAGTAAATGGAAGCGGAGGTACTGCGTATGGTTACACCAAAGGAATGACGGGTTATACTTATAATGCGGCAGACAGTGTTTTCAGCGATGACAACACCGGTGCAGAAATTGCCGCAGTTACCGGCAGCCTTACTGATGGGTATGTGCTTACACAAACCATTAATGTTGCAGCATAAAAAGATTTTTTGCGTTGGTTTTAGGTAGTACAGGGTGGGGCTTTGTCCAAAGCGGCCCATCCTGTTTTTAAATTTCTTATTATGACAAAAGGTATTATACGGTTCAGTTTTCAAAAAACAATCAGCGAACAACCTGTAACGTTATGGGATAAGTATGTGTTTGATGCCACCTGGATGGAATACCGTATGCAGGCTGCCAACTTCAACCAAAAAACAAAAGACACTCTATTCACCAACATTTTGGCACATGAGCCACGTGCTGCCCAATTACACCAGATGGTGAGTACTGCAGCACTGGGTTATATCAGGCAACTGGAGGGCATTATACCTGAATTATTGACGGTGCATGGTAAAGCGTTGATACCTTTCAAAAATTTTCAGTTTAACATCGTTCAGTCTGACATGATCGACAGCCGGCAACATAAAGTGGATATCACTTTTATTTCTGAACCGCTTACACTCATTGATACATTTAATCACCATTTCTTAATTGCCATTGGCGATAAAAGCAGAGAGTGGGTTGATGGAAAAGAAATACTTACTGAACTGATACCGCAAAGCGGGGCGTTGGGAATTTACTCTGTTCAGGCGGCTGATGGTTATAAACCGTCTTGACGCTTGAGAACCGTCAACCGCCTGTAAAATCATTCATCATGGAAAAAGCAATCATTCATCTCAGCAATTTGCGTGGCCACCTGGAAGGGGAATGGATGCGCAGCATCATGACGTTTAATTTTGGTAATTACAAAGCGGAAAACCGTGAACCCTTTGGCAGCCTGCAGGTATTTAATGAAGATACACTGGCTGCCGGCAAAAGCCTGGCCATGCTGGTGGAAGAAGATACGGAAGTACTGATCATTCCATTATCAGGCACCATATTTTTCAGCGATGGCAGGGGAAATGAAACCTATGTGAGCACAGGGCAAGTGCAATTATTTTCTGCACCTGCGCTTAGCCGTTATGAAGTGAGTAATCCGTTTGAAGAAGATATACTGGTGAGCTTTTTACAAATATGGCTCAACAAAAATGAAGCGCCTTTCATCCCCAAATTAAAACAAGCTTATTTTGACCTGTGTAAAACCAATCAACTACGCACCATTATTCAGCCTGCAGATTTACATCAAAACTCATTTATAAACATTGGCCAGTTTGAGGGCAGAAAAAAAGGGAGTTATACTATACAGGGCAGCAATAATGGTGTGTATGTTTTTATAATCAATGGTGCTTTTGAAGTGCAGGACCGTTTACTGCATGCGGGTGATGGATTAGCAATGTGGAATACCGGGGAAATTGACTTTGAGGCTTTATCTAACAATGCTATTGTATTATTGATGGAGTTACCTGTAAACGAGCCTGATGATTCCCGGGCATCTGACGGTTCTAAAGCGTCTGACAGTTTGAAACCGTCGTGATGCTTCATGAATTATCTTTGAGTTGTCACCCGCTCGCCATTTAAAAACTTCTGCCAGTCTTCCAGCATTTTACCTTTCAGCACACGGGGAAATTTATGTTGCCCGCCTTCTTTGCCTTTGGCTATCATAAAGTCCATAAAGCGTTTTTCCGGCATCACGTCCACTACTACATCTTTCAAAGCGTGCCTGCGCTCCACTTCATAATCATCGTTCAGCTCCTTCAATTTTTGGTCTATTAATGCAGCCAGTGTGGTGGCATTCACATTATCATCGGTAGCCACAAACCAGTGGTGTGCAAAAAAGTTACCATAAGGCACACCCGCAACTGTAAATTCAGGGATGGAAATGTTCAGTTCTTCACTAACCATTTCAATGGCTTTGTTCATATTGTCCACGCTCAGGTGTTCGCCCACAAGGCTCAGGAAGTGTTTGGTGCGGCCGGTAATGATGATCTCGCTGCGTTCTTTATCTACCAGCCTTATGGTATCGCCAATGGCATAACGCCAGGCTCCGGCATTGGTGCTGATCAATATGGCGTAATCTTTATTTTCTTCAATTTCATGAATCATGAAGGCTTCCGGGTCTTCCACCATATTGCCTTCGCTGTCAAAATTATTATCATCGAACGGTACAAACTCAAAAAAGATATTGTTGTTCAGTGCCAGGTGCATGCCTTTGGCATCCTGCCTGTTCTGATAAGCTAAGAAACCTTCGCTGGCCAAATAGGTTTCAATATAAGTAATGGGCTTGCCCAGCAGCTTTTCAAATCCTTTCCGGTAAGGTTCCATGGCCACGCCACCATGCACATAAAAAGAAAGGTTGGGCCATATTTCATGAATGTTTTTCACCTTGTACCTTTCAATAATTTTTTCCATGCATAGTTGCAACCAGGCCGGTACGCCAACAATAAAACCAATATCCCAGTTGGGCGCATTCTCCACAATTTCTTCCAGCTTTTTGCCCCAGTCTTTTTGCCGGGCAATTTTTTTGCCGGGTTTATACAAACCCAGCCCCTGGAACCAGAAGGGAATATTTTTTTGCTGAATACCGCTGAGGTCGCCGGCATAATAAGTGGGGCCTTTTTGCAATTGCGTGCTTCCGCCCAGCATCAGCCAGCCCTTACCCACTGCACTTTTGGGTACGTGCTGGTATTTGGTTAAGCTGATGAGTTGCTTTATACTGGTAAGTACATTACTGCGTATAAGGTCTTTCGTTATGGGCAGGTATTTGCTGGTGGCATCGCTGGTACCGCTGCTGAGCGCAAAATATTTAATAACGCCGGGCCAGCATACATCAGGTATGCCGTCTTTGGTTTTGTGCCACCAGGCATCGTAAATTTTATTGTAATTATAAGTGGGTACTAATTGCTGAAATTTTTTACCGGGGTGGCGGCTCAGCAAAACTTCATCAAACCGGTAGCGTTGTCCAAATTCAGTAAACCTTGCTTTGCGAAGTAGTTTTTTCAGCACCTTTAATTGCTGCCGGCGGGGGTCTCTCACAGGCAGGTTCAGCGCCCGTGCAATGGTGGCAGGCAATTTAATCTCTATTAAGGCCATTTAATTTGAGCAAGGTTAAGTAAAACAAATATAAACAATAGTCTGCAAAGATACTACCTCTTTTGGCAACAGGATTACTGACGGGCAGCAGCCCGCTGTAAATAAATATTGCCTATGTTTGTTGCCCTAAACAAAACGATATGAAAAGATTTCTTTTAGCGGTTGCTTTAACGCTTTCTTTATTTAAAGCCAGTGCCGATGAGGGTATGTGGCTGCCCATGTTACTGGGCGAGCAGGTGTATAATGATATGGTGAAAAGAGGCCTGAAACTATCCAAAGAACAATTGTATTCCATCAACAAATCATCTTTAAAAGATGCCATTCTCATTTTTGGTGGCGGCTGTACGGGCGAAGTGGTGAGTGACCAGGGTTTGATTTTTACCAACCACCACTGCGGCTATGCGGCCATTGCCGGTGCCAGCACGGTAGAACATAACTATTTAAGAGACGGTTTTTATGCCTATTCCAAAGATGCAGAAATTAAAAGCCAGATTACCGTTCAGTTTCTCGACCGTATTGTGGATGTTACCAAAGAAGTGGAAGACGGCGTGAAAGGACTGAGCTGGGACGACAGGGTGAAAAAATTACCCGAAGTATTTAAAGCCATTACCGACAAAGTATTTGATAAAGACAATGGCCTCGCCGGCAGGGTTTACAGCATGTTCAAGGGCAACCAGTACATCATGTATGTGTATAAAACCTATCGTGATGTTCGCCTGGTTGGCGCACCCCCCGAAAGCGTGGGTAAATTTGGCGGCGATACTGATAACTGGGAGTGGCCCCGCCACACTGGTGATTTCAGCATTTTCCGTGTTTACGGCACCAAAGATGGCAAGCCAGCAGATTTCAGCATGGAGAATGTGCCTTTAAAACCCAAACATTTTTTACCGGTAAGCATTAAAGGTTTTAAAGATGGTGATTACGCAATGATCTACGGTTACCCCGGTGGTACCAACCGTTATGAAACCAGCTATGGCATTAAACTTAAAAATGAAATTGAGAACCCTTCTTTAGTGGCCCTGCGTGATATGCGCCTGAAATACATGTATGCGCAAATGATCAAAGACCCTGCAGTAAAATTAAAGCTGGCCAGCAGTTATGCCGGCATTGCCAACTACTGGAAGTTTTATGATGGGGAAACCAAACAGCTGCTGAAGTTTCATACCCAGGAACAAAAAGAAGCGTATGAAAACCAGTTTACCGCATGGGCAAAAGGTAAACCGGAATATGAAAACATTATGGCCGACTATGCCAAGAATTATGCCACCTGGACGCCGTACAGCAAAATGCGCCAGTACCTGAACGAAGGTGTCATGGGTTCCCCATTAGCAGCATTTGCTGCATCATTGATTTCGCTGGATGATAAACTGGCAAAACCAAGCACTTCATCTGCCGAAATTAAAAAAGCATTAGATGCCGCAACGGCAAACCGTAAAGCTTTCATTGAAGGAGAAGATTTAACCAGCGATGAAAAGATTATGGGTACAGTAGCCATGATGTATTATAATGATATTGATAAGAACCAGCACCCCATTGGTTTTTACGAAAGCATGAAAGGCACTTACGGCAGCCTGAAGGATGAGAATACCTTTAAAAACTGGGCTAAAGATGTGTTTGCCAAAACCATGCTGCTGGATGATGTAAAGTGGGCGGCATTTTTGAAAGAACCTTCAGCAGCCGGCCTGGAGGAAGATCCTGCATTTGCTTATGCCAATGCATTTATAAAAAATTACACCATCAAATATTCGCCCATTTACAGTGCGTTTGTAAATAAAAATGCAGAACTGGGCAGGGCATACATGAAAGGTATTATGGAAATGAACCCTGCGGCAGTTAAAAAAATGTATCCTGATGCAAACTTCAGCATGCGGGTAAGCTACGGCAACGTAAAAAGTTATAACCCACGGGATGCCGTACACTATGATTATGTGTGTACCTCAAAAGGCATTTTGGAAAAATATATACCGGGAGATTATGAATTTGATTTGCCCACCAAACAAATTGAATTACTGAAGAAAAGAGATTTTGGCCAGTATATTGATAAAACCAAAAACGATTTGGTGGTAACATTCATCACTACTAATGATATCACCGGTGGTAACTCCGGTTCACCGGTAATGGATGCCAACGGAAACCTTATTGGCCTTGCATTTGATGGTAATTATGAAGCATTAAGCCATAAAATTGCATTTGATAAAGACCTTAACCGCACCATTTGTGTTGATGTGCGTTATGTATTATGGTGTATAGATAAACTCGGTGGCGCATCCAATATTATTAAAGAATTGAAGCTGGTGAAATAAGATATTATCTTTTTTTTAAAAACCGTCCTGTACAGGGCGGTTTTTCTTTTTATATAATCATAGTTAACATACGGTGAACGGCTGGTAAACACCAATTTTTTAGTTACATTTGTTTACTCATTACCAAACTTACTATTCATGACCTTACACAAAGTTGTTCAAAGAACAATGGTTGTTCTTGCATTATTGTTTTCAATGTCTCTTACTGCAGCCGCACAACAAAAAGAAAAGGTGCTGCACGAATTAAATACACTGCTGGTAAATACTGTTATGGAAGATCTGTTCACGCCTCCAATCGCCAGCCGCATTTATGTGTATCCCAATATTGCGTTTTACGAATGCATCCGTAAAGATGATCCTTCTCTGCCAACATTAACCGGTAAACTGAATGGTTTAAAATCTTTACCTGCTGTACCTGCGGGTGTGCCGGTAAATAACTTTGTTGCAGCAGCAGTATCTTTCAGTTATGTAGCGCAATCGCTGGTGGGTACAGAGTATAAACTTGAAAACTGGCGCAATGCATTTACAGACTCACTGATGCGCCTGCCCGATACTGCGGGCCTTAAAGCTTCTATTCAATACGGGCATACTATTGCAGACAGTATTGTTGCGTGGACAAAAAAAGACAATTACCTGCAATCCCGTGGCCTGCTGCGCTTTGTTACAGGAAAAAAATCGGGCGACTGGCAGCCCACGCCGTTAGATTATGCCCCTGGTATGGAGCCGCACTGGAATACCATCAGGCCAATGACCTTACGTTCGGCAGCGCAATTTTCTCCCAAAGAAAAACTGGTTTTCAGCACAGCTAAAAACTCCATGTTCTATAAAACAATGATGGAAGTATACGGCCTGGTAAAAAACCTGGATACTGCAAAAAAAGCAACTGCATTATACTGGGATGATAACCCCAACGTATCGGCAAACATCGGCCACCTGAATTATTTTATTCATAAAATTTCCCCCGGCGGCCACTGGGTAATTATTGCACAACAGGCCTGTATAAAAAAAGGCTTGCCGGTTACTAAGGCTGCACAGGTGTATGCACTGGAAACCATTGGAATTTTTGATGCCTTTATTTGCTGCTGGGACGAAAAATATAAAACAAACCTCATCAGGCCTATTACCATTATCAACCGTATTATAGATCGCGACTGGGTGCCGTATATTCAAACGCCACCATTTCCTGAGTTTACCAGCGGGCATGCAGTTGTTTCCAATTCTGCTTCGCAAATATTGACATTATTGATTGGTGATCATTTTGAATTTACAGACAGAACAGAAATTCCATTTGGCCAGGGCACACGGGATTTTAATTCGTTTTTTGAAGCCTCAGAACAATCGTCAATGAGCCGGGTTTATGGCGGCATTCATTATCCTGAAACAGCAAGAATAAGCATTCAGCAGGGGCGAACCATCGGCAGGCACATTATCAGTTTACTGTATCCCGAAGCGGCTACCAAATAATTTTTATGTCAACATTCAGCAATCGCTTTTACATATCTGTTTTCTTTCTGTTATTCATGTTTTCTGCAACCGCACAGGTTAAAAAGTTTACGCTCATGCCCTCTTCGGTTACTGGTGTAAACTTCAGAAATGATATTACCGAAGACCCCAGCATGTTTATGTACATGTATGAAAATTTATACATTGGCGGCGGTGTTGCTGTTGGCGATATTAATAATGATGGATTGCCTGATATTTATTTTTCTTCCACAAGGGGCAAAAACAAATTATACTTAAACCTGGGTAATTTTAAATTCCAGGATATTACCGCAACTGCCGGCGTTGATGGAGGCGAAGGCATTCACACCGGTGTAAATATGGTGGACATAAACGGCGATGGCCTGCTGGATATTTTTGTTTGCAAATCTGGCTTTAAAGATCCGAAGCTGCGTAAAAAAATGCTGTACATCAATAATGGTAACCTTACATTCACCGATCGTTCTGCCGAATATGGATTAGATGACCACAGTTATACCATACAGGCTTACTTTTTCGATTATGATAACGATGGAGATAAAGACGTTTTTTTTGTAGACCACCAGGACGATTTTGGAAAATCCATGACCATTCCTGCAAAAATGGAAAATGGCAAACTGGTTTACATTGAAGATACCGCCACGCAATATACCAGCGACAGGCTTTTTGAAAACCGGGGAGGAAAATTTGTGGATGTTACGAAGAAGGCCGGCCTCATCACTCACGCATTTGGCCTCAGTGCTTCTGTTTTTGATTATAACGGTGATGGCTACCCTGATATTTATGTGGCCAACGATTTCAACAAACCGGATTTCTTCTTCATTAATAATAAAAACGGCACATTTACCAATACCCTCACCGAACACCTGAACCATACCAGTTTTTCTGCAATGGGATCGGATATTGCTGATATTAATAATGATGGGCTGGAAGATATTTATGTGGTGGATATGGCCGTGGAAGAACCCAAAAGGCAAAAACAATTGTTCGCCGTAAACCAGAACTACGATAAGTTTCAGCTGATGCTGCAGTTCAACCTGTTTTATCAATACCCCCGCAATAGTTTACAGCTGAACAATACTGATGGCACCTTTAATGAAATTGGCAATTATTCCGGCGTTGCCGAAACAGAATGGAGCTGGGCGCCATTGATTGCTGATATGGACAATGACGGCTGGAAAGATATTTATGTTACGAACGGCATCAAGCGTGACATTACCGACTGGGATTATAAAGTGTTTGTGCTGGATTCCATCATCAATGCCATGAACCGGGGTAAGGGTGTTGACCTGAACAGCTGGTTAAACAGCATTCCGTCCGTTAAAACAAAAAATTACCTCTATCACAATAACGGCTCATTAAAGTTTGAAAAGTATACCGATACCTGGATGGATGAACCAGCTTCCTTTTCCAGCGGTGCGGCATTTGTTGACCTGGATAATGATGGCGACCTGGATCTTGTTGTTAATAATGTGGATGATGAACCTTTTATTTTTAAAAACAACTCCCGGGATGATCCATCCAATTCGCATTACCTGCGTTTTAAATTTGTACAATCCCCCACTTCTAAAGATGAGCCGTATGGTGTGGTGGTAAAGTTAACTAACAGTAAGGGGCAGGTGCAATTGCAGCATTATAATCCGCAGCGTGGTTTTATCTCCTCTTCTGAGCATGTACTGCATTTTGGTGTTGGGTCAGAAACGGTGATCCCAAGGGTGGAAATCACTTTCCCTTCTCTCAAAAAAATAATATTGGAAAATGTTAATGCAGACCAGGTGTTGACTATTGCAGCGTCTGATGCCCAATCAGTCGCTCCGGCACCGGCAGAAAAAAAGCCTGCATTGTTTAAAGAAATCACTGCAGAAAATAAGTTCCGTTATACCCAAAAAGAAGATGATTACATCGACTTTAAACGGGAACCTTTGATCCCTTATAAATGCAGCCGCAAAGGGCCTTACTATGCATCGGGCGATGTGAACGGCGATGGCCGTGCTGATGTTTACATTGGTGGTGCCGCTGGTGTGGACGGCAAACTCATGCTGCAAAACGCAGATGGTTCTTTCACAGAAAAAAAATTACCGGCTTTTACTGCAGACAAAGCTTTTGAAGATATGGGCGCATTGTTTTTTGATGCCGATGGCGATAAAGACCTGGACTTATATGTGGTGAGCGGCGGTGCAGAATTTGATGCCGGCAGTAAACTATACCAGGACAGGCTGTATATTAATGATGGTAAAGGCAATTTTGTACGTTCTGCAAAAGCATTGCCATCAGAAGCATTCAATGGTTCCTGCGTTACAGCGCTGGATTATGATGGTGATGGTGACCTGGATCTTTTTGTCAGCGGGCATGTGTTACCTGGCAAATTTCCACAACCTGACCGCAGTATGCTGCTTCAAAATAATAAAGGCATATTTACTGATGTTACTGCAACTGTTGCCCCTGAATTAATGAAAGCCGGGTTGATCAATTGTGTGTTATGGACAGATGTTGATGGTGATGGAAAAAATGAATTGGTTGTATCTGGCGAATGGATGCCGGTTAGTGTGTACAAACTTGCTGATGGTAAGTTTGTAAAACAGGCGCAAACCGTTACGTTCACTTCTCCCGCCACACAAAAAGATACCACTACCAGTTTAGACTTATTCAGCGGCTGGTGGTACAGCGCTAAAGCAGAAGATGTAAATAATGACGGCAAAATGGACATTATTGTGGGCAACCGCGGCAGTAATTGTTCTATTAAAGGAGATTTTTATAATCCCTGTACGATGTACGCAAAGGATTTTGACGGCAATGGAAGTTATGATGCGGTTTTAGGTTATTACATCCAGGGCCAGTGTTACCCCTTGTTCAGCCGCGATCAATTGATTGACCAGATGCCTTATATGCGCAAAAAATTCATTCGCTATAAAGATTATTCCGGCACTACATTGAATAACCTTTTTACCCCGGAGCAGAAAAAAGGTATGGATATATTTACAACCAACTTTTTTGAATCGGGCGTTTTAATCAATGAAGGCAATGGCCATTTCCATTTTGTAAAGTTTCCGGAAATGGCGCAACTGTCTAACATTAATGATATTGTGGTGGATGATTTTGACGGGGATGGTAATAAAGACATCCTGATCTGTGGCAATAATTACGACCCTGCTGTAATGGTGGGCATTATTGATGCCAATGCGGCCATGTTATTAAAAGGCGATGGTACGGGTTCATTTACGGCTGTGTCTCACGCCGATGATGGAATGAAAGTACGCGGGGAATGCCGTAAAATGATCTACCTGAAAGACAATCATCAGCTGGTGATCTTAAAGAACAGTGCCCCGGTGCAGGTTTTCAGTACAAAAAATTAATACGGGGTTACGGTTTTTCCGGCCCGGCAGAAGGTGTTTTATGTATTATTGCACAGCTGTACAATAATATTATGCTGTACCCGTTACATAAAAAGTAGTTTTTTATACTATACATTAAAAGCCAATATACCATGAGCAACCCTTTATTACAACTGTTCAGGAGCTTTGTTGTAAAGCTTCGCCAAAACCCCGACATTTACCCCATTAAGTATTATAAGAAAGGAAAACAATTCCGCCGTAAATGGCAGGTTCCGCTTGTAAAATAACGTATTCGTTTCGGAAATTACCGGACTCCATAAATCAGCAAAAACCCGCTTGACACAAGCATTCTGTATTTGTAATTTTAAGTTCTAAATCCGATAGTAACATGAAAAAAATCCAATCATCCCAACCAACTTTTTTAACAGCGCTGTTTAAATCGTTGAACACTGTTTTTACCAGTTTCTTCCAGTCTTCCCAAAACAGGGACTTTAAAAGGCTGAAGAATTTTATTGCTTCGTAAAAATGATTTGCTTTAGCTAAACAAATATTCCACATCTGCTTTTGACAATGCTTTAACAAAGCTGGCATCGTCGGCAATCAGTTCGCTGGCTAGTTTGCGCTTGCGCTCCTGCAATTGCAGAATCTTATCTTCAATCGTATCAATACAGATCATACGGTAAGCAAAAATGTTTTTCGTTTGCCCAATACGGTGGGTACGGTCAATAGCCTGCTGCTCAACCGCAGGGTTCCACCAGGGATCAACAATATATACATAGTCTGCTGCAGTCAGGTTCAAACCCACACCACCGGCTTTTAATGAAATCAGGAACACACGGCAGTTCTCGTTGTTCTGAAAATTCTGAATGGCTTTTTCCCGTTCTGTTGCCGATGTGCTGCCATCAAAGTATTCAAATGGTATTTCCTGTTCGGTTAATTTTTGTTTGATCAACGCCAGCATACCCAGAAATTGGGAAAAGATCAACGCTTTATGTTCGCCAATGTTTTCGGTAATTTCCCTGGCCAGCTCATCTAATTTTATGGAATGGTTGGCGTGCTTATCTTCTTCATTTAAAATGGCCGGGCTGTCGCAGATCTGGCGCAGTTTCATCAGGCCCTGTAAAATGGTCAATTGCGATTTTGCAATACCCTGCTGATCAATTTCACCCAAAATTTTACTGCGGTAAGAGTCACGGTATGCTTCATAAATATCCCGCTGTTCTTTTTCCATTTCGCAAAATAAAATGGTTTCAATTTTATCCGGCAGGTCTTTCGCCACCTGTTCCTTTGTTCTGCGTAAAATAAATGGATATAATAATTTCCGCAGGTGGTCTTTCTGTTCCTGTTCGCCAAATTTATCTATCGGTGTGGCAAATTCATTCCTGAAAAATTCCATACTGCCCAGCAGGCCGGGGTTCAAAAAATTCATCTGCGCAAAAATATCAAAGGTGTTATTCTGCAGTGGTGTACCGCTCATGCACAACCTGTTTTTAGCTTCCAGCAGGCAGGCTGCTTTTGTTACTTTTGATGAGGGGTTTTTGATGGCCTGGCTTTCATCCAGCACAATGTAGTCAAACTTTAACTTCAGCAGCAATTGTATATCGCTTCTTAATGTGCCATAGGTTGTGATAATGATATTGTATTTCAATAAGTCTTCCGCATTGCGGGTGCGTAAACTGCCGTGATGAATATGCCAGGTTAGTTTGGGGGTGAATTTCTCCACCTCGTTCTTCCAGTTATAGATCAATGTGGTGGGGCATATCACAATGGCTTTTAAACTTCCTGTTGCTTCTTTATAATGCTGCAGCATGGTTAGTGCCTGGATGGTTTTACCCAAACCCATATCATCGGCCAAAATACCGCCCCAGCTTACATCGTTCAAATAACTAAGCCATTGAAAGCCGGATAACTGGTAGGGGCGCAAAATGGGTTGCAGGTTACCCGGTGCCGGTATTTCAGGAATATTTTTAAACTCCCTCAGCCGTTCAAATTTTTCGTCCAGTTCAAAACTCAGTTCGGATTCGTTGCGGTTTTCATACAGTTCATCTATCACACTCAGGTGATATTTGGAAAGGCGCAGTTTATTGCTGTGGTCGTCGCCCACTTTAAACAGCAGGGAATATCTTTTCAGCCATTCTTCCGGTAATATACCCAGGCTTCCGTCGCTTAATTGAACGAATGATTGCTTGTTTACGAGGGCTTTTTTAATATCGTCTATTCCTACACGTTGCTGACCAAATTCTATTTCCACTTTAGCATCAAACCAGTCCATACCGCTGCTTACATGGATATGTGTGCTGGGTTTTGCAGTGTTAAACCGGAAATTCTTCAATGCTTCAAAACCATACACCGGCACTTTCATTTCTTTCATTGCATCTATAAACAGGAAAAACCAGTTATTGCGCAATACATCCACACCTTTCAACACCAGGCTGTTGCCATCGCCGGGGCGCATAAACATGGTATGCAATGCTTCCAGTTTTTGAATAAAAGCGTCTTCAGCTTCTTTGTTGCGGTGCACCACCAGTATTTTATCACCATCGGGTATGGTTATTGTTTCTTTATCGGTAGCACGAGTTTCATAACCCTGGTAACTGTAAATGGGTTGAAAAACAAGATAGTCGCCTTTTTCCTGTAGTTGCAGTTTAATCTCTGGCTCCCCGCTCTTTACTTCTTTGATCAGGCTTTTATCAAACTCCACGTGGTATTCTTTGGTAAGTGGCATTATCACCTGCCTCATTTTATCGGCCCAATTTTCTTTATTCAACCGGGTATTGCCTTTTTTCATAAAATGCTCTGCCTGCATTACATCTTCCGCTTTTTCCCACAGGTACAAAACATTTTCATATAAAAACACCAGGCTGCTGTTGCATTCGTTTGCCGTCAGCGGTATGGTTTTGTTTTGTGCTTTAGCCATGCAGGTCAGCTCAAAATAATCGTCTTTAGCCAGTACTTTAAAATACGGCGTTATAAAATGTTCGCTGATCTCAACATCCTGCAGGTTTTCTGTTTTAAACGTTTTCTTTTCAGGCAGGCTGAAAATAAAGTGACTGGTTACCTGCTCTTCAAATATCTTCTTCAGTTTGGGTTGCAGGTATTCTGCAATCAGGCTTTTGGTTTCTTCGGGCAGCTCATCTCCATCGGTATGAATAATATTTTCCCAAATACCACTGAATGGTGAATTACGGTCCAGGTATTTATTGATTTCGGGTAACTGCAGTTTGCGCAGTTGCTGCAGCAGTTGCTTGTCTTCTTCGCTGAATATTTCAGCGTTAACAAAACGGGTAAGGTCAATTTTTTCCACCTTACCCAGGTATTGGGTATTGGCTTCGTCTGCTTCGCCCTGTATGGATTCTACCAAAAAGTTGGGATAACTGGTGGCATTAAAATTAAACACCACACCCAGTTTTTTATCCGGCTGCACTTGTGGTTCGGGTTCCTGCACTGTTGGTGCTGCAATGGCTGCAACCTGTTCCGGTACAGGTGCCTTTTCCACTTGTGGTTTGGGTAATGTTGTAACTGTTCCGGCTACCCGCTTTATAGTTGGGTCCAGTACTTTTAAAAAGGGCTTTCCATCTTTATAGGTAAATTCAAATTTTCCGGTTAAATCATCATCCAGGCTGTAACCATAAATCTGCAGCAGCTTATTTTTCTCTTTATCCCAATTACGTATGCTGTCAAAATAATTGGGGCCATAAGCGTTTAATAATTGCAGAAAAAGCGCTGTTTTATGTTCGCAAAGCGGGTGTTCTGTTTCATGGCATTTACAGGAAGTGTCGAAATTTCTTTCATCATTTTTCTGAATCACCAGCGGAAATGTTTCCCCGTCCAGTTCCAGTTCTGCTTCCACTCTTTCATCTGCTGCTTTATTGATGGTGGCCCTGTTGGTTCTTAATATTTGTTCGGCCCTTTCATATATGTTTGGCGATGAAAACAGTTTGACCATTTTCAGATCAATATTTTTCATCTTTGCAATAGTATGGCGCTGGTTGTACTGTATGGCTGCATTGCCGAGCATGTTCTTATCCACCATTTCCTGAAGGCGCAGTAAAGACGCTGCTTCGTGGCGGCAGATATCGCCCAGGTTATAGGGGCAACTGCAGCGTACGGATATGCTTTTAGGATCGGCATATTTCTGAATATGCACTTTATAAAAAGTAGCGTAACTATCGTCTTTAACACGAAATACCACACTGCCCATTAACTGGTCGTGTTCCACCAGTTCCACATAACCCATTGCCTGTATTTTTTTTCCACGGCGGATTACTTCATCAGAGCCATTGTTGTACACGTATTTAATAAGGTGGGATAAAGCCATGTATAATTTTGGATTGCCGATTTAGGATTTCAGACATAAGAATATGCGGCAGCATTTTTCCAACAATTCAATCTGAAAAGGGCAATTTGCAAAAGTAAAGGAAAAAAGCTGAGTGTTCGGGTTGCTTTTGAAAGTTTGTGGAGAAATTTAACACTGGTTAATAGGCTTGTTCTTTTGTTCAGGTCGCTGACAGCGTTCCGATCTGTATTAATGCGTCTGACGGTTGTAACCGTCTTGACGCGTTTGCTTTTAAACACTCTGGTCGCTTATAGCGCCCCGAGCTTTAACCTGCTAACAGTTTTCCATCTTTATAAACCACCAGTACATCGGCGGCATCTGGTGTAAGGCAGAAACGAATGTCTTCTATTAATCCAAACCGATCCACCAGGCGGTGATAATGGGTAAGCTTTGGAGCAAAACCAATAATATCATCTTTATGGCTTTCATATAACAGTTCTGCTGTGAGCGAACTGTCGCAATGAATACTGAAATGTTCTTTGATGCGGCTGATTACAGCGCCGGCAAATAAAGTGTCTTCAATATTATACCGGTCTTTCCAGCCGGCGCAACCCAGTACCACATTTTTATTTTGCTCCACCAGGTATTTGCATACAGCTGAAAGGTTAGGAAAAGACCCGCTGATGATTGTATCTGCATTATTATCCAGCGCCATTTGCAACAACTTGGTGCCATTGGTGGTGGTTAACACCAGTGTTTTACCGCCAATGAATTCTGGCGTGTATTCCAATGGAGAATTTCCGTGCTGTAAGCCTTCTGCAATTTGTCCATCGCGTTCGCCTGCTGCAATGGCATCAATCTTTTTACTGATCTCAATGGCTTTGGGTACTGTATCTACCGGTATAATAAATTTGGCGCCATTTTTTAATGCGGATGCAATGGTGGATGTGGCACGGAAAACATCGATGATCACCACTACAGCATTTTTAAGATCGTACAAATGCAGCAGTGCCGGTGATATACAGGTATAGAGGGTGGGTTTGTTGGTTTGCATTGCGATAAAATTACTGTAATATTACTTTCCACTTTTCTGTTTCTGCATATTCTTTGATCACAGCGTTTCTTTTTAGCAAAAATTTTTGTAAATATCTTTTCAGGAAGATTGTATTGGCCATTTTACCCAGCGCACCATAAGGGCTTTCAAAGCTGAGTTTGTCTATCATTATAGTTCCATTACCTGTTGGTTTAAAATAATGGTCGTGCTTAAAACTTTTAAAATCGCCAGCCAGCATTTCATCGGTAAAATGTGCCGGTGCTTCCATTGCAGAAATCAGTGTTTGATGGGTACGGGTTTTAAACAAATGTTTTGCCTTCCAGGTTACCGTTTCGTTTAATTGTATTAAGCCACTGGTAATACCGGCAACGGCTTCTTCGTTTGTGCCTGCTGTTGATATTTTATGCAGGCTGATGCTGCGGCTTAAATCAAATACCCTTTGCGCTGGCGCTGCAATAAATGTGGTGATGTGGATTTCTGGCATAGAAATGATCATTAATATAGAATGAACAATGGATAATTAATAATGGACAATTTTTCAGCGTTGGTATATTTTTCAATTATTAAACTATCCATTATGCATTGTTTTAATTATCCATTACACAAACGGTACTTTTACCACTTTTGCTTTCAACAATGTATTTCTGATGCTGATATAAATGGTATTGTCCATTGCCGCGTGGTTGATAGCTACATATCCCATGCCAATAGCTTTTCCTAACGAGGGAGATTGTGTTCCCGATGTAACTTTCCCTATTACGGCTCCTTCAAAATCCTTTATTTCATGATCGTGGCGTGCTATTCCGCGTTCCAGCATTTCGAAGCCTACCAGTTTTTTACCTACCCCTTCCTGTTTTTGTTTTTCAAAAAACGGCCTGTTGGTAAAGTCTTTGGTGAATTTGGTGATCCATCCCAAACCTGCTTCCAGTGGCGATGTGGTGTCGTCTATATCATTTCCGTATAAACAAAAGCCCATTTCCAGCCGCAGTGTATCTCTTGCCCCAAGGCCAATGGGTTTTATTCCGGCTGTTTTGCCTGCTTCAAAAATGGCGTTCCATATTTTTTCTGCATTATCATCTTTGTCTTCGAAATATATTTCCACACCACCGGCACCAGTATAGCCGGTTGCACTGATGAGCACATTATCCACACCTGCAAATACACCTTTTGTAAAAGTGTAGTACTTCAGGTTCATAATATCCATTTCAGTTAATGGCTGTAAAATTTTGGTGGCATTGGGGCCCTGTACTGCAAGCAAACATGTTTTGTCGGAAATGTTGTGCATCTCCACTTCTTTATCATTAGAGCTGCTGATCCAGTTCCAGTCCTTTTCAATATTACTGGCATTTACCACCAGCATGTACACATTATTTTCTTCTATGCAATACACCAGTAAATCATCTACAATACCACCATCATTATTAGGAAGGCAACTGTATTGCGCTTTTCCATTGGTAAGTTTGGATGCATCGTTTGTTGTAACACGCTGTATCAAATCCAGTGCATTGGATCCTTTTAAAATAAATTCTCCCATGTGGCTTACATCAAAAACACCGGCATTGTTACGCACTGTTGCATGTTCATCATTAATACCGCTGTAAGATATCGGCATATTATAACCGGCAAATTCAGCCATTTTTGCGCCCAGTGCAATGTGCATTGGAGTAAAGGGAGTGTTCTTCATTATATTTTTTAGTTTAGTGTGTGAGATGACAAAAGTAAGCTGTTATTTTATTGTACCCAACCGCAGGTGTAACGGAAATATGATTTCTCTTTTTTCGCCGCCGCCCCAAACTTCTTCTATCCCTTTTATTACAGTGGTAACGGGATTGATTTGGTGTTGCTGTAAATATTTTTGCAAGGCGCTCCAGGTGTGTAAATATCCTTCCAGGTCTTTCAATGTCCAGTATAATTTTATGCTGAATGGTGGTGCAGCAATTTCAGGAAATGGAAAAGGCACGGTTTTATAGCCTGCATCCACATACTTGCGTTCCTCATCCCAATAAGCACCCAATGTATAGTTATGATAGTGCCGTATGATTTCATCTATTGCATCGCTGATATGCAATAAACTGTACGTCCACACTGCTATGATTGCTCCTGGTTTTGCCACACGCTTTACTTCTGCATAAAAATCAGTGAAGTGGAACCAGTGCAATGCCTGGGAAACGGTTACAAGATCAATGCTGTTGTCATTAAAATTTGTTTTCTCTGCCCGTTGCAGTGAGTAATCAATATTACCAGCACGGTAAGCATTGTCTAATTGCTGCTGGCTGATGTCGGTAGCCAATACTTTTTTAAAATATTGGCTGAGTATCCTTGTGCTTTGCCCGTTACCAGTGCCGCAATCCCAGGCCGTATTTTTTTCCTTTACAAACGAAAGAATATAGTCAAATAATTCCTGCGGGTATTGTGGCCTGTATTGTGCGTATACATTAGCCTGTTTGGAAAAATTGTCTTTCATAAAACCCGTTTAATACTTATGCAAAAATAGAAAGTCCTGCCAAAAATGGCAGGACGTTTGTGTTTCAACTTCAACTCAACTATCGAAACTATTTTTATTGATTTTGAGACAATACATCTTTAATTCCTTCGCACATTTCTTTTACTTTTTCGTAAGACTCTTCGCTGTTTTCGTCTTTATCAAATTTTATTTTCAGGCTTCCCGGGTGTGAGTAGATGTACACCCTTGTTTGATCTTCAAGATAAGTACAGGCATCAATTTCAACATTTCCTGAGTGGAAGATGCTGTTGTTGCCGGCGTATTCATCTATATACTGCAGCACGTCTTTTGTTCTTTTGCGGTTGAATTTTGCAAATAGCTGGTAGCTGTGTGCTGATTCATTTACCGAAATGGAAAGACCGTTGTGGTTAGCAAAGCGGTCAAAAACAGTGTGGCAGGAAACCATGATCACAATTACTGCAACCAGGCCCAATACAATTGTCTGAAGTCGCATAAGCTGATACTTTAGTTTTTTTAAATGTTTGGAATGACTTCCACCACTGGTATCATTACACCGCCTACTGCAGGTTCATTGCCCAGGTTTAAAATGGCTGCATTACCGCCGTTTTCAATTTTATCTCTCAGTTGTTCTTCTTTTTTATCTAATGAGTCTTTGATTTGCTGGTGTTTTTTCTCTATTGAGTCCAGCCTTTGTTCATCTTTTTCCCTTATAGAATCCAGTTTGCGCCTGATGGAATCTTCTATTTTATCGAAACGGTAAGAGCCTTTTTTTCTTTTGTTATTATTGTCCCAGTTGGCGTCTTTATCGTGCCAGCCATCGGCCTTTCTGCCATCCAGTGTATACAATCCATCATTCTTCATGATATAATCCACTTCACGCTGCCACCTGAAACCGCTGTAGCTATCATCGTAACTGTCGTAATCATTGATGCTTAAAATATTATTGAAGTACAACCTTCTGAAATAATCTCCATCAACCCTTACCTGTTTGCCCACCGGTACATAAATAGTTACATACACAGTTTGATTCCTGAACTTGTCGTATTTGTTGATAGCAATACCATCGTCGAGTATCAGTAAGCTATCGTTTTGGTGTACCTGAAAGTTGATTTTATTGGCGTTGCTGTTGGCTTTATCAAGTGAATAGCCGCGGGCTTCTTTCTGAATACTTACATGGAAACTGGAGTCTGATGATTTAAGGAAACCCACTTTAATGTTTTGAATAGTTAGTGTATCCTCATCCAAAAATTCTTCGAATGAATCGAAACGGTTCCAGCGGTAGCGGTGATTGCGTATTTCGCGGGGATAAATTGTTGTAACCACCAGTTTATTTACTTTAGGATTGCTCAGCTGTACTTCCTGTTCGTCCAGTTTGCTGCTGCGTTTAAACTCCCTATCCAAAGAAGATATAAACAATACCATGCAGGCCCAGCCAATAATCCACAGGCTGATGAAGGTAAGGCGCAGCATCCTGCTGTTACTGTCAGACTTCACCACTTTTCTGATGAGCCAGATCAATATACCTACAAATGGAATGATGATGAAGAATACCAGTGTGCCCCATGCAAAAACATTTTGCCAGTTACCATCGAGTAAATAATCTTTTAATGGATACAGTTTCACAGCGCCTACTATCAAACCAATCAGTATACCCAATATGGCCATACACACACAACCAATAATAAAGTAGGCGAATATTTTTGCAATCATCGCAATCACGTTTCCTATTCCGCCGCTGTTTCTCCTGTTAAAAGTCTGAATATCTTTTGCCACCACTTTTGCTTTTTCATTGATCATGCCCGATGCTTCCTTGCCAAAATTGCTGGCCCTTTTACCCACGCCTTTCATTTCTTCCATCACAGAGTTTTTAATAGAGTTCATATCTACTTTTTCTCCTTTCATTTCCAGTTTTTCTGATGTGCTGAATGCTTCAGGAATAACGATCCACAAAATCACGTAAACAATTAATGAAGTAGGGCTGAAGGTAAAGCGAACGATATCGCCAAAGTCCCAAAAGCCACCCCAATGGCCCCAGCGGGATAAGAAGGATAAGAAAGGCAGCAGGAATAATGCACGTGGTACCCAGGGGTTGATGCCGAAGTAATGGCCAATACCACTGCATACACCCGCAATCATTTTTTCATCCGGATCGCGGAATAATTTTTTACGGGTGCTGCCAATTTGTGCGCTGGATGCGCTGGGCACCGCAATCCACATAATGATATAGGTTAAGAAACCAACACCGGAAAATAGTAAGACTACAAAAATGATCCTGGCTACAATTACATCTATATTAAAATAGCTGGCCAAACCACTGCATACACCGCCCAATACTTTATCGTTTTCATTGCGGTATAATTTTCTGTAACCTGTTGATGTGTTATTTGCGGTTGACTGGCCTGATGCAGATGAAGTACTTTCAGCAGCAGCCGGCTGGCCTTCTTCCATGGGTTCAAAATCTTCGGGGCGGCCAATGCTGTTGATTACAGCATTGACGTCATCGTCTGTAATGCAGGTGGCGCCCTTGTTTAATCTTTCCTGGAACAGTTCGCCAATGCGGCTTTCAATATCATTTATGATTTCTTCCTTTCCTTCTTCGTTGGCAAAATGCCTGTTAAGGCTTGCGGTATAATTCTGTAAAATTTCAAAAGCAGTGGTTTCTATTGGTACCACCCGGCCCTGGAAATTAATATTGATTACTTGTTTCATGGCTAATTAATTTTTGTTTCGTTAGTTGTTTGGGCTTATAAAACAAAACATGGCTATACTTTTTGTTCTATTGAGTGTTGAAGTTGTTGTGATCAGTTGATGTTTCTTCTGTTGTGGTTACAGCCTTTACTGCGTTGGCCAGTTCATTCCAGGTGGCTTCCAGTTCTTTATAAAATGCTGCGCCTTTTTCAGTAAGGGAAAAATATTTTCTTGGCGGCCCGCTGTTGCTTTCCACCCAGCGGTAGGTTAAGAATTCTGCGTTTTTAAGCCGGGTCAGCAGGGGGTATAAGGTGCCCTCCAGCAGATTGAAATTGGCAGCCTTCATCTTATCAATAATATCCGATGGATATGCTTCCCCCTGCTTAATTACTGAAAGGATACAGAACTCCAGTACTCCTTTCCGCATTTGGCTTGCTGTGTTATCAATATTCATGGCTTCAATGTTTTAACCCCACCTGTAAAAACTGCTGCAGCAGTTTCCGGGGTGAAGATCTTTGCGAAAAATAATTTATTCATGGCTATACTTTTTTGTGAGCAGGATTTTGACCGGTTTTATCCCTATCACATCACAAAGATATAGACTTTTCAGTACTATGCAACACATACTACCATATTTTTTACAGTAGCTTGCCGTGGCCATTAGCCTGTTTTGCATAGAAATCAATACTGTAGCGGGTTTCAGCCGATTTGGCGGTAAAAAGATTTTTTCACCGATTGGATAAATGGCAGAAATGACAGGATGAATGGCTATAATTTTGAAGAAATTAAAACCATTTTGGGTAAGATTAGAACAACACCAGGCCAATTATTGCAAATTTTCTTTCATTTATGAGAACCCTTTTCATTTTTTTTGCTGCCTTCATGCTTCACCTGCAGTGCCGGGCTCAGCAAACAGACCGCAAATTGTATAAAAAGGTAGCAGCCCTTCTCGATAGCTTTCATGGAGATGCGGGTGTATATATTAAATGCCTGCGCAACAATAAAACGGTTGCTATTAATGCCGGTAACGTTTTTCCAACTGCAAGTATTGTAAAAATTCCTATCCTTATTGGTATTATGGATAAAATTGAAAAGAAGGAATTCGATTATCACCAAATCATGATGTACCGCGACTCTTTAGCTTACAGCAGCTACGATGTAACCACCAACCTGAAAGACTCCGCAAAAATTGAACTGGCCAAATTGATCTTACTCATGTTATCCACCAGCGATAATACCGCCAGCCTTTGGTTGCAGCAACTCGCTGGAACGGGTACACGTATCAATCAAATTTTAGATAGTGCAGGGTTTGGCAATACCAGGGTAAATTCCAGAACTCCCGGGCGTGAAACCAACAGAACACAATATGGCTGGGGCCAAACCACACCTTTTGAAATGGCAACATTAATGGAGGCCATTTATACAGGCAAAATTATCAGTGATAGTACTGGAAAGAAGATGATCCGCCTGCTGGGCCGTAATTATTGGGATGAACAGGCCATTTCGCAAATACCAGCGGATGTTTTTGTAGCCAGTAAGAATGGTTGTGTAGATGCCAGCAGAAGCGAAGTGCTGCTGGTTATGGCAAAGCGCCCTTATATCTTCAGTATCTTCACAAAAAATAATAAAGATATTAGTTGGGGCGATAATAATGAAGCCTGGATGCTGGCCAAAAAATTATCTGCCCTGTTATGGCAATATTTTAACCATTAATGGGTTATCTGTTAAAGTATTTCTAACACCAACCCCTGCTACACCTGCGGCACCCGCTTTGCACGTATAGCTTAAAGTAGGAAATATTATGAAACCAATTTTACTTATTGCAACCATTGCTGTTTTATTTACCGCCTGCAAAACCAGCAAAGACTATCTGTCCCGCGGTGATGAAGATAAAACGCTCTTCGACATTGTTAAAACACTCAACAAACACAGCACCGATGAAAATGCCACAGCTGCATTGCCCGTTGTTTATAAACAGGTACGGGAAAACCACCTGCGCAAGATTGCTGCTTATGAATCGTACCGCGAAATTTCCCGCTGGGATAAAATTTTAGGCGAATACAATATTCTGCAGGATATGTTTATTGCCATTACCAATTCGGGTAGTGCAAGCCGTTTGGTTACACCGGTAAATTATCAAAATAATATTTATGATGTTCGGCAGCAGGCAGCGGATGACTATTACACACAGGCAACCGGTTTACTACAAAGCAACAGGAGAGATGATATTAAACTATCCTATAAATATTTCAATAAATCTGATGTGCTGGTACCCGGCTATAAAGATGCAAAAGCCCAAATGGAAGAGGCTTACCGCAACGCCATCATTAATGTGGTGATTAACCCGGTTGTGGATAATTCGTTTTTCTATAATGCAGGCTGGGGCAATACCGGCTACAGTTACAGCAATGAATATTTTCAGCAAAACCTGGTTCGTGAATTAGGTGGCATTTATGCCACACGATACCCCGCTAAATTTTATACAGACCTGGAAGCCCGCGGTGAAAATATTCAGCCGGAATGGGTGGTTGACCTTACACTGCGCAATATGGACATTCCCCGCCCGAGCATGGAAATTACCACCCGTAATGTGAGCAGGCAAATTGAAAATAATAAAGACAGTACCGGCAAGAGTATATATCAAACTGTTTACGCCACTATTACTGTTAAGAGAAGTTATTTTGTTGCCCGTGCGCAGATGGATGTAAACATTGTTGATGTGAATACAAGAAAAACAATCAGTTTCAACAGCTACAGCAACAGCTATAATTGGGAAGAAAGCCATGCCACCTTTACCGGAGACAGGCGGGCATTAAGTAACGATGATTTAGTGTTGATCAACAACACCCGATATAACGAGCCGCGTAAAGAAGAAGTATTGAGTGAGTTATACCGGCAAATTTATCCGCAGGTAAAAAACAGGATCAGCTATGCGGTGGATTGGTAAGGTTGCAGCATTGCATACGATTTAGTAGGCCGGGGCGCTATAAGTACCCTGAACACTTGAGTATAATATCCAGGCATCTGACGGTTTGTAACTGTCTTGATGCCTTCATTACTTCACCAGCATATACACCAGCCAGCTCATTACATACGCCAGCCCGGTCATGTATATTAATTGAATGGCGGGCCATTTCCAGCTTCGGGTTTCTCTTTTTACAATAGCGAGTGTACTCATACACTGCATGGCCAGCACATAAAATATCAATAAAGATAATCCCGTTGCCAGGTCGTACACTTTAGTGCCATCAGGCCTTACTGCTGCTGCCATTTTTTGGCGCAGGGTGCTGTTGTTTTCGTCTGCATCTTCACCCACACTGTACAATGTTGCCATAGTACCTACAAACACTTCTCGTGCAGCAAAAGAAGTAATCAATGCAATGCCAATCTTCCAGTCGTAACCCAACGGGCGGATCACCGGTTCAATAGATTTGCCTAATGTACCTGCATAGGAGTTTTGCAGTAATGCAGTTTTACGTTGTTTATTCAGTTCTTTTTCCTGCGATGGATTGTCTTTAACTAATTGGTCATACTGTTCCGTTACCGCCTCCATTTTTCTTTTTGGCCCGTAAGTGCTCAACGCCCAAAGCAATAAGCTAATCACCATAATTACTTTACCGGCATCAAACACAAATATTTTTGCTTTCTCCACCATTGTGCTCAATGCATTTTTCCAGCGGGGCCCGCGGTACACCGGCAGTTCCAAAATAAAAAAGCTGCGTTCGGCAGATTTGATGAACCACTTGAGTACCCACGCCACAATCAATGCCATTACTGTGCCCAATAAATACAAACACATCATCACCAAGCCCTGCAGACTTAAAAAGCCAAAGTATAGTTTAGAAGGTATGATCAGCGCTATAAGTACAGTATACACGGGCAGCCTGGCGCTGCAACTCATCAATGGCGTAACCATGATGGTAAGCAGCCGTTCTTTTTTATTTTCAATATTTCTTGCCGTCATAATAGCGGGTACCGCACAGGCATACCCGCTGATCATCGGCATTACACTTTTTCCATTCAGCCCTACTTTGCGCATCAATTTATCTGTGAGAAAACTGATGCGGGCCATATACCCTGTATCTTCCAGTAAAGTGATCAGGCCAAACAGGATCATGATCTGTGGCACAAAAACCAAAATGCCGCTCAGGCCTGCAACGATACCATTAATGAACAGGTTACTCCACCAGGCTTCGGGTAATGTTTTATTAAGCCAGGTGCCCAGCTCACCAAAAGTCCATTCAATACCATCCATGGGGAAATGCGCAACCCAAAACACACTCTGGAACAGCAGGAATAAAACAGATAATAGAATGATATAGCCCCAATAACGGTGCAGTAATATATTATCCAGTTTTTCTGTTAATAATGTACGCTGCAGGGGATCGCTTTCCACTACTGTTTGCTGCATAATATGTTTAATGCGCCCGTACCGCTGCATGATCTCTTCTGCCTGTGTGCGTGTAGGATTGAACTGATTTTCCTTTTCAATATCTTCTATTGTGTGCTGCATCGCACTATCCAGCTCAAAGGCTTCATGGTTGATGAGATAGTGAACAGCCCGGTAGCTGCTGAAATCGGGAAAATGTTTTTTTAATGCTGCAATGGGTGCCTCTGCAATAGCCGTCATATCAATAAAATCCCTTGCAGCGGCCTGTGCTGTTTTTTCTGCCACCAGCTCAATGGCTTTTTTTAAAGAGGTAATGCCTTTATTCTTGCGTGGATTAATGGCAACTATTGGTACGCCCAATTCTCTTTCCAAACCCGGTATGTCTATTTGTGTTCCTTTTTTATTAGCGAGGTCCATCATGGTAAGCGCCACCACAACAGGAATTTTTAAATCGATGATCTGTGAACAAAACAACAGGTTGCGTTTCAGGTTGCTGGCATCGGCCACCAGTAAAACCATATCGGGCTGTACGGTTTCATCCTGCAGCATTAATACTTTATATGCCACCCATTCATCTGCCCGTTTGGGATACAGGCTGTAAGTACCGGGTAAGTCAATGATGTTTACATCAAGGTTGGGAGCAATGGTGCTGGTGCCGGTTTTTTTATCTACCGTTACACCAGGAAAATTGCCCACTTTCTGGTTCAGCCCGGTCAATACGTTAAAAAGTGAAGTTTTTCCGCTATTGGGATTACCTACTAACGCTATGTTTAACTTTTTCTTCAAGATATAAACGGGCACAAAAATAGCGTCATTCAATGGTTTACCGTTACGAAATAAGAAACAAGGTTAATTTGGCAATAAATTTGACCAACTATCCGGCGTAAAGTCATTTACTCAATTACCTTTGCATCACCCAACATAACTTCTGGTATGAAATATTTATTGTTCCTGCTTATTCTGAGTACTCAGTTTGCTTTTGCCCAAAAACTTAAAAAGGCCGATAAGGTTATTCTTGCGAACCTGCAATCGCATATTGGTTACCTGGCCGATGATAAGCTGGAAGGCCGCAGAACCGGCAGTGCCGGTGAAAAGCTGGCGTATGAATACATCAGCAAACAATTTACGCAGGCAGGCCTTGCTGCAAAAGGTGATAATGGAACCTTTATCCAGGAGTTTGAAGTGAATGAGGGTAAACAGGTAAGCCCCTCTTCGCATTTGATCATCAACAGTTTTGATTTAGATCTTGATAAAGAATATTTCCCTTTCATCTTTTCTCCCAATGCATCGCTTGAAGCTGCACCATCTATGGCGTTAAGAGAAAGCGGTACCGTTTGGTTCTGGGATTTAAAAGATAAACTGGAGGAAAATAAAAACAACCCCCACTTCGATCTCACCGATGCTATTAAAGCCAAAGCCAATGAAGTGGCCGGCAAGGGCGCAACTGGTTTGATTGTTTACAATACCTCTTCCATTGCCGATGAATTAAAGTTTGAACCTAAAGCAAAAACAGAGTTGGTAAAAATACCTGTGCTGTATGTTACCAATAATGTAAAGAAAAAATACCTGTATGATGAAACAGCCACTGTTGACATTAAACTGAAAGTAGACATCACTGATAAAAAGCGCAACGGTCATAACGTAATAGGTTATATTGATAATGGTGCACCAACAACAGTGATCATTGGTGCACATTATGATCATTTGGGTTATGGGGAAGATCATAATTCACTGTACACCGGAACCACACCGCAAATTCATAATGGTGCAGATGATAATGCCAGCGGTACTGCTGCATTGATTGAAATGGCCAAAATGCTAAAGGCATCTAAGTTGAAAAACAACAACTATCTTTTTGTTTCTTTCTCCGGTGAGGAATTGGGTTTGTTTGGCAGCAAATATTTTACCGATCATCCTTCCATCGATCTTTCCAATGTCAATTACATGATCAATATGGATATGGTGGGCCGCTTAAACGACAGCACACACGGACTTACTATTGGCGGTTACGGTACATCGCCCGTTTGGGGGCAATTGCTTACAGAGAAAGATAAATTCTTTACTATTAAACTCGACAGCAGCGGCACCGGCCCCAGCGATCATACTTCTTTTTACAGGAAAGATATTCCCGTATTGTTCTTTTTTACCGGTGTGCACAGCGATTACCACAAACCTACCGATGATGCAGACAAGATCAATTATAACGGCGAGCTGCAGGTGCTGAAATATATTTTCAACGTTGTAAATGCTGCCAATAAAATGGGTAAGCTGGCATTTTTAAAAACCCGCGAAGCAGCATCTACCGGTAAAAGCAGTTTTAAAGTAACGCTGGGTATTATGCCCGATTATACTTTTAGTGGCGGCGGTGTAAGGGTAGACGGTGTAAGCGATGGAAAGATTGCACAGAAAGCAGGTATTAAAGCCGGAGATGTGATTGTACAGTTGGGAGATTATAAATTTACCGATGTACAAAGTTATATGAGTGCATTGAGTAAATTCAATAAAGGCGATGCCACTAAAGTAAAAGTAAAACGTGGCAATGAAGAACTGGTGTTTGATATTGTTTTTTAAATGAAACTCAAAATTGATAACGAAACCTTAGCGCAGGAATTTTTTGAAGATTCCGTATTGCTGGGCATTGTTGCACCCATTAAAGATTACCAGTTTTGCTGGCAACTGAACCAGGTGCTGGGTTTCAACTTCAGGGTGAATAACGATTTTGAAATTCAACTCAGCAAAAAAGACCGCAAATATTTCTTTGCCATTTATGAATATGCAGTACCTGCAACCGCATTGGTGCACTACCTGTACAATAACCAGTTTGATGGCGAATATTTATTGCCGGAATTCAAGCACCTTGATTTTTTATGGTTGATCAAAGGAGATTTGTTGCCCGCTGAAGAACAAAAAGCTTTGCTGCAGTCCATACGTTCTATTTCCGGTGTGCAGCTGGTTACCGAAATGACAAACGAAAAGATCAAACACAAACAGCACCTGATATTCTAATGGGTAATTGTCCAATGAACAATGGATAATTACTGCATATAGTAAAGACTGTTGCAACCTGGAATATTATCCATTATTAATTGTTCATTATTAATTATTATTTATGTGGAAAGAAGAAAACAACAGCCTGTATAAAAAATTTGAGTTCAACAATTTTTCTGAAGCTTTTGCCTTTATGACAAGAGTGGCTATTGAAGCGGAAAAAATGAACCATCATCCATTATGGACAAACGTGTATAACCGCGTGGAGATTTGGTTAAGCACACATGATGCCGGTGATATTGTTACTGATAAAGATCATAAGCTGGCCCAAAAAATTGATGCGTTACACTAATCAATTACCGTAACTGCTTTTTCCTGTTTGGTTACCAGTTTACCTATTGGGTTGGTAAAAGCCCCCAATCCGTATTGCTGTAAAATTTCCCTCACTTGTGGTACTGCATTTTCTTCTGCAGCAATTAATAATCCGCCGCTGGTTTGTGGGTCAGCAAGAATAAATTTTTGATCATCTGTTACTGCACCAATCTTCTCCCCATAACTATCCCAGTTACGGTGCGTGCCGCCCGGTATAGATTTTTGTTCGAGGTATGCTTTCAAATCATCAATAATCAAAGGGATGTTTTTCATTTGCACTGTTGCGCTTAACCCGCTGCCTTCAGCCATTTCCACCAGGTGGCCCAATAAACCAAAGCCCGTTACATCTGTCATGGCCGTTACACCTTTTAATTTTCCCAGCGCTTCGCCTGCTTTATTTAACTGCATCATTTGTTTTGCGGCTATGCCATAGTGTTGGGTACGCAAAATATTTTTCTTTTCGGCGGTGGTTAAAATACCCGCACCCAGCGGTTTGGTTAAAAACAATGCATTGCCGGCTTTTGCCTGGTTATTTTGTTTGATGTTTTCTATGGGCACCAGTCCGTTTACCGCCAAACCAAATATGGGTTCGGGTGAATCAATACTATGCCCACCAGCTAAAGGAATTCCTGCTTCTTTACAAATACTGCGGCTGCCTTCAATTACTTTTTGAGCTACGGATGGCGGGAGTGTGTTAATGGGCCATCCTAAAATAGCGATGGCCAGTACAGGTTTTCCGCCCATAGCATAAACATCGCTGATGGCATTGGCAGAAGCAATTCTTCCAAATTCAAATGGATCATCCACAATCGGCATAAAGAAGTCTGTCGTGGATATTAATGCGGTGCCATTGTCCAGGTCATAAACGGCTGCATCATCTTTGCTGTGGTTGCCCACAATCAATTTATCATTATCGGGCATTGCAAAATTGCTGCTGAGTATTTCATCCAAAACTTTGGGTGCAATTTTACAGCCGCAGCCTGCGCCATGAGAGTATTGTGTAAGTTTAATCCCATTCATATTGCTAAGGTAGCAATACGCCCGGTTATTTTTGCTTACTGAACTTTTCGTCTTCTAAAAACAATGCCAGAGCTTTTTTGCATATCACCGCTAAAGCGTATTTCGTAACGGTCGTTGCCATCATATACTATGAGCAATCCGGTATTGGGCGGTAGTGTTCCCAGTGTTTCTGCATACATCACCAATTGAATGCTGTCGCCAACATCCCGGGTGTCAATTGTTTTCTTCACAGCGTTTGTGGTTAAGCCCACTCTTGGCATAATCACCTGGCCGTTCATGATCACACTAACAGTATCGCCATCCACTTCTCCATTATCATACAAAATCAACTGCAGGCTGTCTGACTTAAAATATAATGCCTGGATATTCTCCACTTTTCTTTTTGCCGCATCCACTGCGGCGGTGGGGTCAATGGGGTCTGGTTGTTTAACAGGTGCAGGCTTTGCCACAACAGTTTCCACAGGTTTAGTCACTGGTGGTGGCACCGGTGCAGGTTTTACCACAACCGTTTCTGTTTTCTTTGGTGCTTCAACAGGTTTTGCCGCCGGTGTTTCTTTGGGTGGTACTGTGGTTACTTTGGCAACAACAGGCGGCGCCTGCTTAACTGGTTCTGGTTTTGGTGCAACAGGTTCAGGCAATTTAGGTGTTTGTATTTTTATTGCTGCTGTTGTTGATGGCTGAATGGTGTTGGAGGTTTGTTGTTTCTTTGCATTAATCACTATCATCTGTTCTTCCTCCGGCGTCGGCATTGGTTTAAGTACGGCTAAAGTTTCTGTTGCTCCGGTGCCATTATTATCTTCTTTAATGAAAGACAATTGCTGTGATAAACCTTTTTCCTGCAGGTAGGGTACCAGCGAGCTTTGTTGGTAATCTCTTTTTCTTTCCACATGTACAAACCCGGTATTATGGCTGAAATCTCTTGTTCTGTTTGTTTCAAACAAACCACTTAATATCATCACGCTGTCTTTAATAGTTAAGCGCAGTGTGTTTTGCATACGGATGCCTTTCGGCGGTTTTACAGGATAATTATTTCCTATCAAATCCACATCTTCTGTTACCACTTCATTACCATCCCGTTTGATTTTGATCTTCTTTACACCATAATATTCTTTATCATCTATGATAAAATAAGTTTGCGTATAGCCGTACAATTTTCCTTTCTCTTCGCTGATGGCAATTTCATAGCGGTAATTCAGCTGGGTGGTATCGTTATACATAAAGCCCTTCCAGAGGCCGGTAATATCCTGTTGTGCACTGAGTTTACATGATACAATAAGGAGGCAAATCAATAAGGTCAGGTGGTTTCTGTACTGCATTCCAGTAATTTTTGAGTATTGTTAGTTGTATCAACGCCTGAACAGGGTATTTTATTTAACAACTGGTGCAGATTTTCCCTGTTTTCAAGGGCTTTTTGGTACACTTTATCGTAATAAGTGAGCAAAATACGGAAACAGGCCTTATGATTGTCTTCCAGGAGGAAATTGATGGCTGTCTTGGTTTCCAATCCGCCCAGCCTTTTTTGTATGCGGATGATGGCATTGACGAGCTTTTCTTTTTCAAACCCGCCATATTCGGCTGTGATATAATCCAGCCTTTCTTCAAAAGGAACATCCAGGAAAAATACCAGGCTTTTGCGCATAGTGTACCACAGCGGCATGGGTATTTGCAGGTTGCCAATGCGCTGGCTTTCATCTTCAATGTAGATGACAGATGATAGATGACCGTTGTTAGCAGATCCATGTCCTGCTGTCAACTTATTACTTACAACTGCTAACTGTTCCGCCAAAAGGTTTTCAAACATTTCCTGTTTGGGTGGGGCTGTTTCTCCCAGGCCACCAAATGCAGAGCCTTTATGGTGTGCCAGTGCTTCCAGGTTAATAGTATGCAACTGTTGTTCCTGCAATTGCTGCAGCACCAGCGTTTTACCGCTGCCGGTATAGCCGCCAATGATATTGAAGTGGTATTCTTTTTCAAATTGTGCCAGTACCCATTTCCGGTAAGCTTTATAACCACCGACCAGTGTGTACACTTTAAAACCATATAAATCCAGCAGCCAGGCCACGCCTGCGCTGCGCATACCACCACGCCAGCAATGTACCAGTACTGTGTTTGGTTCTGCGTTATTTGACTGTTTATTTCTTTGCCTCACCAGCTGTTCCACTTCTTCCACCATGCTGCGCATTTTTACGCCATAATAATCAAGGCCGATTTTTATGGCGTTTTGTTTGCTTTGCTGTTTGTATGCGGTGCCCACCACTTTTCTTTCTTCATCGGAAAACAGGGGCAGGCTGTTGGCACCAGGAATATGTGCATGGCTGTATTCTCCCGGGCTGCGCACATCAAATACGGGATATTGCGCAGCAAGCTGCAAAAAATCCTGTATGGTTAATTTTTGAATGGCCATTTTGAAACAACTAAGTTACAGAAACAAGAAACTAAACCGTTTTTATTTCTGTAATCAATCTATACTTGCGGTTGTTGAGGGAGGATGGTGTAAAAAATAAAAAAGCTCATTGCAATTTTTGCAATGAGCTTTTACTGGAAGCCGGAGCTTCCAGGTACATATTATCCGTTCATGCTGGTGAGGAACTCTGCATTGTCTTTTGTTCCTTTCATATTTTTCAGCAATGTATTGATGGCTTCTTCGGGGTTCATATCTGCAATATGTTTGCGCAGTACCCACATGCGCTGGAAAGTATCGCGGTCCAGCAACAGATCGTCACGCCTTGTAGATGATGAAACAATATCGATAGCCGGATAGATCCTGCGGTTGCTGAGTTTGCGTTCCAGCTGCAGCTCCATATTACCGGTTCCCTTAAATTCTTCAAAAATCACTTCATCCATTTTACTTCCGGTATCTACCAGTGCAGTGGCAATAATGGTGAGCGATCCGCCATTTTCAATTTTACGTGCGGCACCAAAAAACTGTTTGGGTTTTTGCATGGCGTTGGCTTCCACACCACCACTTAATACTTTACCACTGCTGGGTGCCACGGTATTATGTGCACGGGCAAGGCGGGTAATACTGTCTAACAAAATCACCACATCATGTCCGCACTCCACCAGCCTTTTGGCTTTTTGTAAAGCAATGGTACTTACTTTAACGTGTTTTTCTGCGGGTTCATCAAAGGTGGATGCAATCACTTCTGCACGTACGCTGCGTTCCATATCGGTAACCTCTTCCGGCCTTTCATCCACCAGCACCACCATTAAATAGCATTCCGGGTGGTTTTCTGCAATGGCATTGGCCAGTTCTTTCAACAGCATGGTTTTACCGGTTTTGGGTTGCGCAACAATTAATCCGCGCTGGCCCTTACCGATGGGTGTAAATAAATCCATGATCCTGGTACTGTAATTATCTGCTTTGGTACACAGGTTTAATTTTTCGAAAGGGAATAACGGTGTCAGGTAGTCGAAAGGAACCCTGTCTCTTACTTCTTCTGGTTTTTTTCCGTTGATGGTGTCCACTTTCAGCAGGGCAAAATATTTTTCCCCTTCTTTTGGCGGACGTACACTACCGTATACCGTATCGCCTGTTTTTAAACCAAATAATTTTATTTGCGAGGGAGAAACATAAATATCATCGGGAGATGAAAGGTAGTTATAATCGCTGCTGCGCAGGAAACCGTACCCATCAGGCATCATTTCCAGTACACCTTCTCCTAAAATAACACCATCAAACTCTATATTAAATGCAGATCCGTTTTTTTGCTGTTGTGGTTTGTTTGGCTGAGGCTTTTCTTCTTCAAATGGTAAATCGGGCAGTTGAATATCGCCATCTTCCTGTTGCAGCATTTGTGCTATGGCTGCGGGTATGGTGCTCTGTTCGCTGGTGATGGGTTGTAAATCTTCTTCATCTTCCGTTTCAGCCGTTACGGGCTCTGCATGTCGTTTAGCCAATTTTTTTTCCGGTTCATGTCTTTTGGCTTTCGCAGGTATTTCTTTCTTCACTTCTGCGGGCATTTCTTCACCTGCTGCGGGTATAGCGCTGGCAACGGCTTTAGGGATGCGCTTACGCTTTGGTTTTTCTTCTTTTTTTTCTTCTGTCATATTTGACTGTTTATCCAGGATCTGGGTAATAAGATCCTGCTTGTTTAATTTTTTAGTATTGGCAAGGTGCAATTGATCGGCAATATCAAGCAATTCAGGAACGAGCAATTCGTTCAGTTGTGAAATATCGTACATAAAAATTTGAAACTAATGTATTCAAAAAACCAGTCTTACAATCTTGAAAAACTAATTGAGAATTTTATAATTGATTGGAACGTGTGCTCTGATGAAGCGAATGATTGGATAGACCTTATCAGTTGGATTCCGGTGCAATATTACGGTGTTTTTAATAAAAATGCAATTTTTTTTAGCGGGGCAAAATGGCTGATCATTTTAAGCATTTCTTTTTTTACAACCCCTCAAAGCCGCTGTACTATAGCATTGTAGTGTATCTTTGCACTCCTCAAATCAGGATTATGTTTAATAAAAGGATTACAATCAAAGATTTACTGGCCAGTGAACAAACCAATTACCAGGCCACCGTTATGGGATGGGTTAGAACCTTCCGTAACAACCAGTTTATAGCCCTTAATGATGGAAGTACCAATAATAATATACAGGTAGTGGCCGAGCTGGGCAAGTTTGATGATAACCTGCTGAAACGCTTAACCACGGGGGCTTGCATTAAAGCCACCGGCGAAGTCATTCCGTCTTTAGGGAAAGGCCAGAAAGTAGAATTAAAAGCTGATGCTATTGAAATTTTGGGTGATAGTGATGCAGAAAAATTCCCTTTACAACCTAAAAAACACAGCCTCGAGTTTTTGCGGGAAGTGGCCCACCTGCGTTTCCGCACCAATACATTTGGTGCCGTGTTTCGTGTACGCCACAGCCTTGCTTTTGCTATTCATAAATTTTTTAATGATAAAGGTTTTGTATACCTGCATACTCCCATCATTACTGCAAGTGATGCTGAAGGCGCAGGAGAAATGTTTCGGGTAACCACACTGCCTGTTGACGGAACTGCACCTAAAAACGACGATGGCTCCATTAATTTTAAGGAAGATTTTTTTGGCCGCAGTACCAACCTTACTGTTAGTGGCCAGTTAGAAGGAGAACTGGCGGCTATGGCTTTCAGTAATATTTATACTTTCGGGCCCACTTTCCGTGCAGAAAATTCGAATACCACCAGGCACCTTGCCGAATTCTGGATGATTGAACCCGAAGTGGCATTTAATGACCTGGAAGATAATATGAACCTTGCTGAGGAATTTATCAAGTATGTGATTCGTCATGCGATGGAAAACAATAAAGAAGACCTGGAGTTTTTAGCACAAAGGCTGGAAGAAGAAGAAAAACAAAAACCGCAGGCAGAAAGAAGTGAACTGGGATTGATTGATAAGTTGAATTTTGTGGTGAATAACGAATTTCAACGGCTGACGTATACTGAAGCTATTGATATTTTACGTGAGAGTAACCATAACAAGAAAAAGAAATTTCAATACCTGGTGGATAAATGGGGCGTTGACCTGCAGAGTGAACATGAACGCTACCTGGTAGAAAAACATTTTAAAAAACCGGTGATTCTTACCGATTACCCTGCGGAGATTAAAGCCTTTTATATGCGCTTAAACGAGAACTGCGAACCAGGCAGGCAAACCGTTGCTGCAATGGATATTTTAGCCCCGGGCATTGGCGAAATTGTGGGCGGCTCGCAAAGGGAAGAACGTATGGAGCGTTTGTTAAAACGTATGGAAGAAATGCACATTCCTGCTGAAGAATTGTGGTGGTACTTAGATACCCGCAGGTTCGGCAGTTGCCCGCATGCCGGCTTTGGCCTTGGTTTTGAAAGATTGGTGCAGTTTGTAACCGGTATGGGAAACATCAGGGATGTGATTCCTTTTCCAAGGTATCCCAAAAGTGCAGAGTTTTAATTTTCTTTTGATAGCCGAAATGATTAACCGAAGCCTGGGCTTCGGTTTTTTATTGCCCGGTGATTTATTTTATCCTGCAACACGTTATATTTAGGGTATTAAGAAATTATTACAGCATGAATAATTCCGGATTACTTACCCTGCTGCTGATTGTTATCAATATCATTATTTCTTACCAGGGTTTCACCCGTGAGGGCTTTATGGAAAAGTATCAATTCCAGGTAGACAGCATTTTAGTGCAAAAACAATACTACCGTTTCATCACCTCAGGATTTTTGCATGTAAACTGGTCACACCTGATTTTTAATATGATGAGCCTGTATTTTTTTGGAGAAGCTGTTGAATCGTACCTGGGGCCGCTTGAATTTTCATTGGTATATTTTGCCAGTCTTATTGCCGGAGACCTGTTTGCATTACTGGTTCACAAAAATCATGGTGACTATTGTGCCGTTGGTGCATCCGGCGCTGTTTGCGGGGTAATATTTGCTTCAGTGGCATTATTTCCCGGTATGGGTATCAGCGTGTTTTTTTTGCATTTGCCGGGTTGGCTGTATGGAATTTTATTTGTAGCCATAACTATACTGGGTATACGCTCTAAAAAAGATAATATCGGGCACGAAGCGCATTTGGGGGGTGCACTTTGTGGTATGTTACTGGCTTTGCTGTTGCATCCTTATGCTTTCAAAGAGAATTATATTACCATATTACTTATTGCTGTTCCCTCAGTCGTTTTTATATACTTAATTATCAGCCGGCCACATTTTTTGCTTATTGCCGGTTTATCCCGTAGCAGTAATCCTGGTCATTATTCTATAGATCATCAATATAACGCCGCAAGAACCCTGCAGCAGCAAGAAATTGATGCCATCCTGGAAAAGATCAGTAAACGGGGAATGAAAAGTTTGACCAAAAAGGAAAAAGAACAGTTAGATGAATATTCAAAAAAGTTGAAATGATTTCTGATGAACCGTATAGACCGGCTCTCTGCCATTTTAGTTCAGTTACAAAGTAAACGTGTGGTGAAAGCACAGGAAATTGCCGATCGCTTTAATATCAGCCTGCGTACGGTATACCGCGATGTTAAAGCATTGGATGAAGCGGGTGTGCCTGTAATTGGCGAAGCCGGCATGGGGTATTCCATTATGGAAGGATACCGCCTGCCACCCATAATGTTTACCAGGGAAGAGGCCACCGCTTTTTTAACTGCAGAAAAACTGGTGGAAAAGCTCACCGATGTTTCCACCAAAAACCAATACACTTCGGCTATGCTTAAGGTTAAGGCCGTGCTGCGCCATGCCGAAAAAGATTACCTGCAAAATATGGAGCAGCATATTGAAGTGGTGGAAAATCCTTACCTGCCCAACCGCAGCAGTGAAACGGCGCACCTGCAAAACATTTTACAATGTATTAGTAATAAAACAGTATTACAGATGGATTATTTTGCCAACCATAACCACCAGCACAGCAGCAGAAAGGTGGAACCGGTAGGCATTTATTTCCAGGGCGAACATTGGTATATGGTGGCCTTTTGCCAATTGCGTAACGATTACCGCACTTTTAAATGCAGCAGTATAAAAAAACTGGCTATTACTGAAATACAATTTCATCAGCAACATCCCTCTTTAAAAAGTTTTTTAAACAAGGTTACTAAAGAACGGGAGTTGAAAAAAGTGGTGTTGTTGGTAGATAAATCTGTATTGCCCTTTTTAGGCAATCAAAAATATTACAGTGGTTTTGTGTCTGAAAAAGATACGGGTGCGCAAATGGAAATGACATTTCTTACCGGCTCCCTCAAAGGGTTTGTGCGGTTCTTTCTTATGTTTGGCGACTATGCTGATATTGTTCATCCCAAAGAATTAAAGACCTTGTTGCACGAAGTGATGGATGCTGTTGGAAAAAGAAACCAGTAGTTCGCCCGTTCTTCTTCAATATTTTTCACTTTTTCTTTTTCCTGCTGACACAGGGCTGTCACTACCCCTAATTTTCTTTGTGGTATAAAAATTTTATACCATGACAATTATTTCACTTTTTCAGCAACACCTGCAAAGAGAAGCTATTGCTACCCGCAAAATGCTGGCTATTGTACCCACCGATAAATTTGGCTGGAAGCCCCATGAAAAAAGCATGACCATTAAAACATTGGCCACCCACATTGCCGATATTTTTGCCTGGTTCGATATGGTCATCAATCATGATGAACTGGACTTTGCCAAAAATCCTTATCAGCAGGATGATATCAACTCTGCCGAAGAACTGATGGCGCTTTTTGAAAAAGACCTTGCCAAAGGCACAGCTGCTTTAGCCAGCGCAAAAGAAAGCACACTCCCAACAACCTGGACCATGCGCAATGGTGAACAGGTATACATCAGCGAACCAAAGGCAGATGTGTTGTGGATGTGTTTCGGGCAAATCATTCATCACCGTGCACAGTTAGGTGTTTTTTTGCGCCTGCTCAACATTCCCATTCCCGGCCCTTATGGCCCCAGCGCCGATGAAATGGCTATGATGTAAAAAGTATAGCGTGATATACAACCGGGATGATACATCCCGGTTTTTTATATTGATGCAATGAGTGTTGCGATTAAATCCATTTCAAATCCTTTCAGTAAAAGATGGTCCTGCAGTTTTCTTTTCTTGATGAAAATGTTCTTTTCGCTTTTGAGTGTTTTTAGTTTGGCATCAAACAACTTTTGTAAAGTATTTCGGTAATCTGCATCATTAATTTGTTTCAATGCTTTTTTGATGCAGTAATCAGACACCTGTTTTTGCTTTAGTGCCTGCCTGATTTTCATACGTCCCCATTGTTTGGTTCTGAAGTGCCCACCGGCATATTGTATGGCAAAGCGTTCCTCGTTCAGGTAATTATCTTCTATCAGCGTGGTGATGATGGTTTCCACTTCAGTTTTATTGAGGCCAAAACCATACAGCTTATCTCTTACCTCGCTGTGGCTGCGCTCCTGGTAAGCACAGTAATATTTTGCTTTGGGCAAAGCCTGTTGCGGGGTGAATTTCTCGGGTTTCATCAACGCAAAATTATAGGGGATTGATCAAACCGGCGCCTTATTTCCACATCAGCCGGAGTTATGCACAGCGGTTCAATTTTTATTCTTATCATTACCTGCAATCTTTTATCTTTGGCGTTATAATTCAGATTATTTATGAAGTTTATCGTTTCTTCTTCGGCTTTGCTGAAACAACTGCAACAGATCAGCGGTGTTATTAATGCCAATACAGTGTTACCCATACTGGAAGATTTTTTGTTTGAAATTGAAAAAAACAAACTCACCGTTGTGGCCACCGACCTGGAAACAGTAATGAAAGTGCACCTGGATATTGAAGCCAAAGACAGTGGTAAAGTTTGTATCCCCGCAAAAATCCTGATGGATTCTTTAAAGAACATTCCTGAACAACCGCTGACATTCAACATCGATAAAAATTTTTGTGTGGAAATCACCAGCGACAATGGTAAGTATAAAGTAATGGGCGAAAATCCCGATAACTTTCCTAAAGAGCCTGCGGCTGATGATGCCAACAGTTTTACCATGACATCCGGCGCTTTGGTTACGGCTATTAACAAAACTATTTTCGCTGTAAGCAATGATGATTTGAGGCCTGCTATGACCGGTGTATTCTTTGAGCTGGATAAAAAAGGTATCACGTTTGTTGCCACCGACGCTCACCGCCTGGTACGTTTTACCCGTACAGATGTGAGCTGCCCTAAAAAGGATTCTTTCATTGTTCCCAAAAAACCCCTGAGCCTGTTAAAAGGTTCTTTGCCCGATAATGAAGATGAACTGAACATCAGCTACAACGGCAATCATCTTTTTGTAAAACACGGCGGTACTGAACTGGTGTGCCGTTTGATTGATGCCCGTTTTCCCGATTATAAAGTGGTCATTCCTGCAGACAATCCTTATAAAATGACCATCAGCAAAAGTGATTTTCAAAATGCGCTGCGCCGCGTAAGTGTGTTCAGTAATAAGAGCACCAACCAGGTGGCATTAAGTATCAGTGGCAGCGAACTGCAACTGGCTGCACAGGATGTTGACTTTAGTTTTGAAGGTAATGAACGTATGGCCTGCCAGTACGATGGGGAAGATTTACAAATTGCCTTCAATGCCAAATTCTTAATTGAAATGCTGAATGGTGCCGACACCACCGAGGTAAATATGGAGCTGAGCACTCCTACAAAGGCCGGTATTATTAAACCCACCGAGCAGGCAGATAATGAAGAGCTGCTGATGCTGGTAATGCCGTTAATGCTGAACAATTAAATGCTAACCTTTTATTGATATATGAACCGAAGCAATGCTTCGGTTTTTTATTGTTTTGACATCTTTGTTCAATGTATGTAATTTCGATAGCACAAACTTTGTTATGAACTTTAAGCAAATTACCACTTACGATAATTATGTGCTGGCCAACATGACGCTTGGCCTGCTGCAGGAAAATGGCATCAACTGTCATTTAAAAGATGAAAACATTGTTACGATCGATCCCTTTTTAAGTCCGGCTGTTGGCGGCATTAAATTAATGGTGCAGGAAGATGAGTTTGAGCTGGCGCAAAATTTAATCAAACAGGCAGAAACTAATTATGTAAAAACGATTCCCTGTCCTTATTGTAATGAGCATACATTAACGGTGGAAGAAAAAGTTGATGCCCCCACGGGCTTCTGGGGAAAATTAAAAAACCAGGTTGCTTACGGGCAAACCAGCCTGTACTCCAAAAAATACCGCTGCACCAATTGCGGCAGTTTACTGAACGACCTGCCGGGAGTGGAGTAATTTATTGCTGAAATACTTTCTTATAATTATCTCCGCCACCAAAATATTCACCGTCCAGCCCAGCCATGCAATCATTCGGTAACGGTCCATTGGATGAATGTTAGTAAATTCCGCCAGCAATACCTTCCATGTTCTTAATGTGATGGCCGATAAGGTAAAGGCAAAACTGCGGATCATATAAATACGATGCGCAGTAAAATTTTTTCTTTTAGCATGATATAACGCTACCGCAGTACTGCCCATCCATAATACCGCCAGCAACACAAAAGCAATGCGGCTGCTGGTACCGCCGTTGGCATAAAACGACATGAGCAGGCTGGCCGGCCCGGTTACCAACAGAATATCTATCACATACACATACCCGAAAAACCGGTGCAGCGTGGGATTGTGTTTCATAATATAACCGGAAAACTGTGTGAAACCCGCCAGCAACACCAGTATGCTGGTAAACACATGGGTGAAGAATGCAAAACGCCATACGGGAATATTAATATAATCCTGTTTTAATTGTAAAAAGCCCGCTTCGGTATTTACCGGAATATAAATAAACATGATTCGCAGCATTAAGAAAGATGTGTATGCCAATACCAGCAGCAATAATGAGTAGATAATATTTTTGCGTGTTGCAATCAAGTTTGTATATTAGTTAAAATAAAATTGTATGCGTCGTATCATTTATGTTCTTTCTGCAGCTGCACTGTTGTTCAGCTCCTGTAAACCTAAATCAAAAAATACAAACGGAAAAAATACAGATGAAGACGCCGGTGTGGTGCATTATGCACAGTTACTCGGTTCTTACGTGGGCACCTTTGGTGATAATAAAATCACACTGCTTATTTCAAAAGCGGTAAAAGATACGGTTGAGGGCAGAACAATTGTGGGTGGTAATGATCGTCCTTTTATTGGTACCATTCAATTCAGCGATGGTAAATACAGTATGAATGCCAAAGAACCAGGCGATGATAAAAATGATGGCGTTTTCGATATGAGTTTTGATGAAGCCAGCAGTAATACCATCAGCGGAAGCTGGCAGCCAATGCGCAATGATGCCACCGTTCAGGGTAAGCATTTTTCTTTAGACCGAAAGAGTTTTGTGTACAAAAAAGATGTTGGTTATTATCCCGAAGCTTCTGAGCGTTTACTTACCGATGATGATGTTTCCAACCTGCTTAAGAGTGATTTGGAACAAATGCGTAATGAAATTTTTGCCCGCCATGGTTATTGTTTTAAAAGAAAAGCCTCCAGGGAACTTTTTGAAAATAAAGATTGGTACATTCCCCACTCCGTTGATGTACGGGGCGATCTTACTGATATTGAGAAGAAAAATATTACCCGTATTAAACGTTTTGAAAAATATGCAGCTGAAACAGATGATGAGTTTGGGAGATAGAAAATAGCAGATTCTTTACTGCTGCTGCATCATTTCCATATACCGCCGGTAAGAGTTACTGCCTTCTGTATTATTGGCCAGGCTTTCATTTACCACAAGCGGTGTTAGTATGTCTGCTTCTTTCTGTGCCACCAGTCCATCTTCATGAGAAACCGATACCCCCACTTCCAGTGTTTGTTTCGCCGTTCCTTTATACGTTCCCCTTACCGGCGAGCAATCGCTGAAATTGCGGCCAATGGCCAACCGAACGTGCAGGTCGTTCACCACGCAGTTGTTGGTGGGGTCAATACCCATCCAGCCATAAAATGGAATATAGGCTTCCACCCATGCATGGGTGGCGCCTTCGCCACGCAGGTTACTGTCGTGCGGGCAAACGTAGCCACTCACATAACGGGCAGGTATACCCAGCAAGCGCAGCATCACCAGCAATATATGTGCAAAGTCCTGGCATACGCCGGCTTTTAAATCCCATATTTCATCCAGCGTTGTTTCTACTGTGGTAATGCCTTTAATGTATTTGAAATTGTTGTACACATATTTACTCAGTTCTTTTACTGCAGTAAATACCGTTAATGTTCTGAAGTGGTGGTTGTCTGCAATCTTTTTTACTTCATCCAGGTCTTTAAAGTTTTCCTGTTTTAAAAAATCAAGATAAGGCAGCTGGTATTTAATATCATCCAGGTGGCTCCATTGCACTTCTGTTTCCCTGTCATCTGCGGGCAAGTTTTTTGGCTTGGTTACTACAGATATGGTGGAATCAATTCTTAATTCAGTATGCGGTGCGGTGTGCATGAATGTGCCCACTTCGTTGCCATAATAATCTTTAAATACTTCAAGAAATGGTTCGCCACTGATGAAGATGCGCTGGCTTTGCAGTTCCTGGTATTCATCTTTTATGGGGTACAGCATGATCTGGTTGGCGCTGTCTCTTACCGGTTCCGGATAGGTGTATTTGGTAACGTGATGTATAATAAATCGGGGCATGTTGTGTGTTCTTTTCCTGTTGCTTTATGGTTGTGCAAATGTACGCTTTCGCTTAATGTTATCCGTGTGCAAAATAATTTTGGTTCAGCGCATTGCCTATTTGGAATAATGATGATTTTGTTTCCACCAAAAAGTGGTGCAGGCCTTCGTGAATGATAGCATCTGGTGTAGAAAATTTGATCTTGCTCTGCACTTTACCAATCATAAAATTTAAATGGTTGAAGCCTGAAATATTTTTCTCGTTTTTCAGTCTTTCAAAATAATGGTGCAGGTGATTAATGGAATACACTACCGAACGGGGAAAATTTTCGTTCAGTATAATTTGTTCCATTACGTTTTTGGCACCAAAACCGCTCCGGTATGTTTTCAGGTAGAGTTCATAGCCCGAAATGGACATCAGCAGATATTTCCAATATGTGGTATCCGCCGGTTTATCCAGTTCATAATTCAAGTCGCTGAATTTAATATCGAGAATATCGGCAGATTGTATCGCCCGTTCCAAAAATTTTCCGATGTTGATGAAGGCGCTTCCTTCGCCTCTTGCCATGGTTACGTCGGTGGTGCCAAAATATAATAACCCCAGTTTGATCAAAGTGTCAAGCACTGTAATAGGATCTTCCTGCTGCAGCAGTTCCACTAATTTTTGCTGGCGTATAGTGTGGTAAAAATCATTCAGGCATTGCCACATTTCCTTGGTGATATGGTCCTGCACACTGCGTCCATTTTCCCTGGCCTGTGTTACAATATTCAGTACTGAATTGGGATTGTCTTTATCGGTAACCATAAACTGCAGTACGCCGCGGTTGTCGTTGGCCAGTGCTGTAGCTTCTGCATCGGTTAATGCAGTAAAGATTCGCAGTACAGGCTTCCAGGAAAACTCCTGTATATCATCCTGCGATGATGCGTAATTGATCTTCAGCATTCTTAAAATACCATCCGCCCGTTCCATGTAGCGGCTCATCCAGTATAAACTATCAGCAACTCTGCTTAGCATTAATTATTTCTTTATTAATTATCAATTATTGATCTGCCAGTACCCATGTATCTTTACTGCCACCGCCCTGTGAGGAATTCACCACCAGCGATCCTTCTTTCAGTGCTACACGGGTTAATCCACCCGGTACAATTTCAATGCCGCCGGGGCCACATAAGGCATAAGGCCTCAGGTCCACACGGCGGGGCTGTAATTTTCCGTTCATGTAGCAAGGGCTGCTGGATAAGCTGATGATGGGTTGTGCAATAAATTCCCTGGGATTGTGCAGTACTTCTTTTTTATACTCGTCTATTTCTTTTTCTGTGGCAGAGTTGCCCATCAGCATGCCATAACCGCCACTGGCATTTGTTTTTTTAATCACCATGCGCTCAATGTTCTTAAACACGTATTCCCGTTCATCGTCTTTACCCAGCTGATAGGTGGGCACATTTTTTAGAATCGGTTCTTCGTTTAAATAATACCGTATCATAGCGGGCACAAAAGTGTAAATCGCTTTATCGTCTGCCACACCATTGCCCACTGCATTTACTATGGCTACATTGCCTTTGCGGTAAGCACTCATTATTCCCGATACACCCAGCATACTTTTAGGGTCAAACATCAGCGGGTCTAAATAATCATCATCCACCCTGCGGTAAATTACATCCACCTGTTGCAGCCCTGCGGTGGTTTTCATATACACTTTATGATTATCCACTACCAGGTCGCGGCCTTCCACCAGTTCAACACCCATCAGCCTGGCCAGCGTGGTATGTTCAAAATAGGCAGAATTATAAATGCCCGGGGTTAACAATACTATTGTTGGATTATAGATTTGCCGGGGCGATAATGACACCAGGTTGCGGTGCAGGATATTGGGATATTCGGTTACTGTTCTTACATTATTCTTCGGTAATAGGTCGGGGAAAATGCGTTTGGTGATTTCCCGGTTTTCCAGCATATAGCTAACGCCGCTGGGTGTACGCAGATTATCTTCCAGAATGTAAAATGAACCGTCACTGTCCCTTATCAGGTCGATGCCGGAAATATGCACATAAATGTCGTACGGTACAGGAAAATTGTGCATTTCCCTCAGGTAATGCGGACAGCTGTAAATCATCTGCGCCGGTATCACACCATCTTTTATAATAAACTGGTTGCTGTAAATATCTTTTAAAAAAAGATTGAGGGCCCGCAGGCGCTGCTTGATGCCTTTTTCAATAAAATCCCATTCTGATGCGGTGATAATGCGGGGAATGATATCGAATGGAAATATTTTTTCTATGCCTTCGCCGCTGCTGTACACGGTAAAGGTTATGCCCTGGCTCATAAACAGGCGTTTGGCCAGCTCTTCTTTTTTATTCAGCTCATCAATGGAAAGCCGCTGTAAAAATTCGATGGCCTTTTTGTATTGCTCACGGACGGATGTATCCTTATACATTTCGTCCCAGGTATTGGGCTCCACCAAATACGATTGCACCAGTTCGCTTGCTTGCATAACAGATAGTTTTTAATAAATGGCCCGCAACCGAAAAAAATATATGGCATTCAAATATAAGTAATTCAGCCTGTTTTTGATACTGTGCCGGTTTTTATCTGAAATTTTTTCGGGCAGTTTTTATTGTTCCTGCGGCGACTATTCGGCACGGTAAATTTTTATTGGTATTTTTATGCCTTAATTTTTTTGAATGAAGAAAATTGCCATGATACCGGCCCGCTATGCCGCCACCCGTTTTCCTGCCAAGCTGATGCAATTGCTGAAAGATAAAACCGTCATCCGCCATACGTATGATAATACCGTGGCCACCGGTTTGTTTGATGAAGTGATGGTGGTTACCGACAGCGATATTATTTACAATGAAATTACCAGCCATGGTGGTTTGGCTAAAATGAGCATAAAGCAACATGAAAGCGGCAGTGACCGTATTGCTGAAGCGGTGGTTGATATGGATGTGGATATTGTGGTGAATGTGCAGGGCGATGAACCCTTTGTGCAAAAGGAACCTTTGCATCAATTGCTGGCAGTGTTTAATGATGAATCTGTACAGGTGGCATCACTAATGCAGGTACTGAAAGAAGAACGTTTTATTAACGACCCCAATTACGTTAAAGTTGCCGTAGACCGGAATATGAATGCGCTTTTTTTCAGCAGGAGTGTGATTCCTTATCCCAGGGATAAAAATGTAAGCACTAATTACTATGAGCATATTGGTGTATATGCATTCCGTAAGCAGGCATTGATCAATTTTACCAATTGGCCTATGACGCCATTAGAAGCGGCTGAAAAAATTGAATGCCTCCGTTACCTGGAATATGGTGTACCGCTTAAAATGGTGGTCACAAAATATATGGGTGTGGAAATTGATACACCGGAAGACCTGGAGCGTGCTGCATTATTGTTGTAATGCTTTCAGCGCTTCAACAACAGCATTAATTTTATCTGTTATTGTATTCGATTCCTGGATAAACTCCGGTGAATCTGCCTTATCAATGTATTTAATACGCACATCTAATTCGTCTTTTCTTAACTGAACATATTGGAGTAATTTGTCTGCTTTTTTATGCATATTGTCCGAAACATCCATATTGGCAATAGTGTGTAATTTTGTTTCGGCTTCATTCCAGGAAGGGTAGCTTACGCTGATGATTTTTTCTTTTCTCTCTTCTGTTGTCAGCGTTGTATCTTCAAGAGGCGCCAATGCATTATTTTCAAGTTTAAAAATATCATCTATTACTGCATTAAATTGATTGGCATCTTTATAACTGCTGTTCTTTAAATCGATCATCACCGCGTTTTTTTCTTTTGCTGAAACTTTATTGGCATTCAGATAACCATACGCACCGGCAATGGTTAACAACACTACTGCCGGAAGCGCCCACGTTGTTTTTATTTCCTGCTTTTCTTTTTTGATGGCCATTACGTAAATGTAACCAATGATAAAACCACTGATGAGGCCACCAATATGTGCTGAGTTATCTATGCCTTTATGGCTAAGCCCGTAAAAAATATTATACCCCACGTAAATAGCAATATTCGTAAGCAATGATTGCCGCACCTTGTTGGGTATAAGGTTGGAAGTAAGCAGGGCAAGAAAAACACCAAACATACCAAATATGGCACCGGAAGCTCCTGCTGCATTCACCCCTTCTTTATGCCACCATAAACTGGCCACGCTTGCTAAAACACCCGTACACAGGTATGCTGTTCCAAATTTTACTTTGCCCAGCATGGGTTCAAGATAAACCCCCACCATAAACAGGGCGTACATGTTCATGGCAATATGAATAATGCCAAAGTGAATAAATGTATTGGTGATTAAACGCCACCAGTCGCCGCCTAATGTTAACGGTGTATAGTTGCTGCCCCATTTAATTTGGGTTAATCCATCTGCTTCAAAAACACCGGCACCATCCAACGCCATTAAAACAAAAACAATAATATTTACAGCTATTATTCCGTAAGTGAGGTACATATTTCCTGTTGACTGATGCATTACTTCATCTACTTCTGCAGCTTCTTTGTTATCCAGTTCCACCTGGCGGGTGGTTTTTTCCCGCAGGCCGGCAAGCATGGCTTTATTGGCATCCAGCTCTGCCGCTGTCATAGTGCTTTTGCACTGGTTGAATGCAGCAGTGAAAGCATCAGTATTTTTTTTATTTCTGCCCATCATGTCAAACGATTCGCCGTGTATCATTTCGCTGCTGATTTCATATTGTCCATCACCGGCGGTAAGCAAAATCTGCATGCTGTACTTATTCCATTTTTGTGGTGTTCGTGTAGCTAATTTTTCATCGCCTGCATAAATATCGCTCCAGCCTAATTTCTTGAAAGCTTCTAATGCTGTTGCCAAAATGGTTTCTTTGTCCATTCCGCTTACCGTTTCCTGTTGTTGATGTTTAGGCATAATAAAATTTTCAACAAGTTGAATTTTTTCATCCAGATTAACAATACCTGCTGCCACTTATTTTTTAGTGTATTGTTTAAAAGGTTTTATCTGCCGCCTGTTGGTCAAATTTGCTGTAATTTTGCCGCGGCTAAACAATGTTTATATGGCATTCAGAAATTTTAAAATGGTGGGCTATGTTATTTATGGCCGTGGCAGTTTTAACCAGTTAGATGAAATCATTGCTCCGCACCGTAAAGATGGCGCACCCATGATTTTTTTGGTAGATCATTTTTTTACCGGCAAAACGCTGCCCAACCGCATCCCATTACGCGGTAACGACACTGTAATTTTTGCGGATGTTACCCACGAACCCAAAACCACTTATGTTGACCGTTTGGCTAACCAGCTTAAAGAGACTTACGGAAAAGTAAGCGGTATCATTGGCATTGGTGGCGGCTCCACAATGGATCTTGCCAAAGCGGTTGCCCTGATGATGAACAACCCCGGTTCTTCTGCCGATTACCAGGGGTGGGATCTTGTAAAATTGCCCGGCGCTTACAAAGTGGGCATTCCTACATTAAGCGGTACCGGTGCTGAGGTGAGCCGCACCACTGTACTTACCGGCCCAACAAAAAAGCTGGGTATGAATTCTGACTTTACGCCTTTTGACCAAATTGTTTTGGATCCCGAATTAACGGCTGATGCACCGGCCAACCAACGTTTTTATACGGGTATGGATTGTTATATTCATTGTTTTGAAAGCCTTAACGGTACATACTTAAATGAATTCAGTAAAAGTTATGGCGATAAAGCACTTCAACTGTGTCGTGATGTATATGTAAATAAAACGGGTTGGGATGCAGACAGTGACGATAAATTAATGATGGCTTCTTATGCCGGTGGTATGAGCATTGCTTACAGCCAGGTGGGTGTGGCACACGCCGTTAGTTATGGCCTCAGCTATTTGCTGGGCACCAAACATGGTGTGGGCAACTGTATTGTTTTTGATAAACTGCAGGAATATTATCCTGAAGGTGTGGAGGAGTTTAAACTGATGGTGGAAAAAAATAAGATCGATATTCCACAGCATATTTGCGCCGGTTTAAGTGAAGATGATTTTGATAAAATGATCAATGTTTCGCTGGGTATGAAACCACTTTGGGAAAATGCATTAGGGAAAGATTGGGAAAAAATAATGACTAAAGACAGGCTCAGGGCGCTTTACGACCAGCTGTAAGGGGCTTTTCCCGGTAACGTTTTTATATTATATTGCGTTATCACCGTAAAGCAAACCAATGAAAAAAATTCTACTGCTGTCCGTTCTTTGTGTTTTTTTAAAATTTGTATCTGCCCAAACCAGCGACTCAGATGATGATAAAAATGTTGTCATCACAAAATCTACCCAGGCTTATAAGTTTGTAAAAGGAGATGCCGGCCATCCTGTACAGGTAAAAGAAGAAACCGATAAAGTATATACCTGCAACAACTACCGGACCGATATACAGGTTGCTGAGTTTTATAACGACATTGAAAGTGTTGATGATGTAACTATTTATGTGAACGATTCTAAGAAAAACGGCATTGTTCCCAAATATGAATACTACAGCTCGGATGGTATTTTTTATTCTGATGCCCACGTTTGTTATTTTTCCCTCCCGCTGTTGAAGAAGGGTAGTACTTCAGAAGTCATCTTCAAAAAAACAACTGTTGATCCCCGTTATTTTACCAGTATTTATTTTATGGATGAACAACCCGTTGCAGAACAGGAAATAAAAATTACTGTTCCGGAATGGATGAAGATTGAAATCAAAGAATTCAATTTTGCCAAATACAATATTAAAAAAAATGTATCTGCAGATGGTGATGCCACCGTGTACACTTATACCATGCAAAACCTTCCGGCATACAGTAATGAACACGATGCACCCGGCCCCACTTATATTATGCCACACCTGCTGGTCTTATGCAAGTCGGCACAGCCAAAAGATGATAAGTATGTTTACTTCAATACGCTTAAAGAGCAATACGACTGGTATAAAGGGCTTGTAGTACAAATTGGCAACGATGAGAATTTTATTAAAGAAAAAACAGAGGAGATTGTTAAGGGTTTAACCAATGATGAAGACAAGGTAAAAAAGATCTATCAATGGGTACAGGATAATATCCGCTACATTGCTTTTGAAAATGGCATTGCGGGTTTTAAGCCTGAAAAAGCACAGGAAGTGCTGCGTAAAAAATATGGTGATTGTAAAGGCATGGCCAATTTGCTTACGGTAATGTTGCGGTCTGTTAACCTTGATGCCCGCCGCTGCTGGATTGGCACCAAACATATTGCCTACGATTACAGCACACCTTCCCTTTCTGTAGACAATCACATGATTTGTGCCTGGATGAATAAAGGCAAACTGGTGTTTTTGGATGCCACGGAAAAATATATTGGCTTTGGCGAAACTGCAGAACGCATACAGGGCAGGCAAACGCTGATTGAAAATGGCAATCAATACATGCTGGAAAGAGTGCCCACTGCCACTTACCAGCAAAATACAGCAAAGGAAAGCAGAACGTTTACTGTTGAAGGCAATAACCTGAAAGGCCATGTAATACAAACATGGAAAGGAGAAAATAAAGAGTGGTTGCTTTCCGCACTCAATTCCATTAAGCAGGATAAACAGGAGAACGCATTGAAACAATATCTTACCGAAGGCAAACAGAATTTTGAAATCAGTAACCTGAAAATTGATAACCTCTCTAATTACAATGCCGATTTAAAAGTGGAATATGATGTATTGTGGAAAGATGTACTCAGCTCTTTTGATAAAGACACTTACCTGGATGTCGATAACCGCCGCAACTATGAAAATTTCAAGATCGATTCTGTTAAAAGAAAACTTCCTTACTGGTTCGATTTTAAAAATCACATGATCTTTGAAACAGAAATTCAATTGCCCGCGGGTAAGGTTGCCGGAACATTGCCAGATAAACTAATCATCAAACAACCTGGCTACAGTTTTACTGTTTCTTATACCAGTGCGCCTGGAAAAATTATTTACACAAGCGAAATCATTCTGAACCAAACAGAATTGAAACCGGAAGACTTCCGGCAATGGAATAAAGACATTGAACAACTCACCAACTATTATAACCAGCAAATTGTACTCACACAAAAAACTTAACCTTTTATGAGAAACGCCATTCTGACCATTACACTGCTTTTATCGGTAGTGCATATTGTAAATGCACAATCCAAAGATGCTGAAAAATACAGGAAAGAATCTGAACAAATGCGGCAAACTGTTTGGGCATGGGATAAACCACAATTTAAGGTAAGGGATATTCCACAGCAATACGCCAATGCATCAAAAGTGATTATAGCGCACCATACTGAATTAACTGCAGACAGTAAATCCAAGTTTGCTTTTTATGGGTTGGGTTTTGGCCCTAAAAAAGAACTTACACTAACAGAAGTAACACGGGAAATGGTTAAAGTAAACGATAAGAGTGCTGTAACCGATTTCTCTGAATTCAGTTTTACCCAGTTTGAAAGAACGAGTGGTTTTTTCAGTACAGACAAAACCACATCTTACGTAGGCGTAAGAGTTATTAAACCCAATGGCACCATTAAAGAAATTAATGCAGATGATGTTATACTGACTAAAGATGAAGCTGCAGAAAAAAAAGCAAAGATTGCTGTTCCGGATCTTCAGCCCGGTGATATTATCGACTATTTTATTGCCACAGAACAAAACCTTACCAACGATATCAGCAATAAACCTTACCGTGTTTTACTCTTCGATGATGCGCCCATTTTAAGTCTTTCTTTTCATGGACAGCTGGGAAAAAAATACGCCATACAATACCGCAGCTATAACGGCGCACCGGAGTTGCAGGTAAACAAAAATGAAGATAAAGACATTATCATTGATCTTGAAAAAACAAACATCCCGCCTTTTGAAACAGCGCTTTGGGTAGCACCGGGTTTACAGCTTCCTTTTATCAGGATGAATATTTCCCTGGGTTATAAAGGCATGGGAAGTAAATGGATGGATACACAAAAGCCTGGTGAGGTTTCTAAAAATACAGACAGCGATGAATTTATTGATGATAAAGCCAGCAGCCTTTCTGTAGACTATTATAATAATTACTGGATGAAAGCTGCAAAAGATCAATTTGATGCCATTGAAAGTGATGCCAAAAAGAGGGCAAAAAATGCCGGCATTGCCTATAAGGATCTTAGTGATGAAGACAAGGCCGCACAATTGTATTATACATTCCGCTTTACTAAGTTGCTCAATTTTGATATCAATGCTTTAAAGGCTAAAATAGATATTGGCAATGCCCGTTTTAACGGGTTTGCTTTTCTGCTCTTTTGTACTTTTAAAGCATCTGGCTTAAAGCCTGCCATTTTAGTTTCTCCGGAAAGAGATGGTCTGCGCATGGCTGAAATCATGAGTGCAGGCGATCTTACCACTGCGGCATATTTACCAGAGTCAAAAAAATTCTTTACTATCCGTTCTGTTTATGATATTCCTTTTAGTATACCGGATAATATAGAAGGATTAACCGGCACCAAAAGTTTTACATTCGATCATCCGGCAATGATTATGGGTATGAAAAAAATGATGGGCCTTACCAATATAGATCCCGGTCCGGATGTTCCAACTACCACATCAGATAAAAATGCGCATATTGAAAACCTGCAACTGTCATTAACTGCAGATAAAAACAATCTTACTGTTCGGCGCTCTACCACTTTAAGAGGTTTTTATAAAGTGGAGGAGCAACGGGAGCTGGTATTGTATGAAGATTTGTATGAAGCAGAAAGAAAAGCATTCAATGAAGATAAGTCCCTGCTGGATGACCTTGAGGACAGTAAGAAAGGAAAGAAGTATGTAGATGAAGTAAGAAGTGCATTTGCCGAAGCCAGGAAAAAACAAAAGGATGCTTTTGTTAAAGAGGCAAAAGACTGGTTTGAGCAGGATGTTACAGAACTAAAAGAGTATAAAACGGATAACTTGGGCATCAGGCATACTGCACCTGATTTCGTATACAGTTCTTCTTTTAATCTTAGTGGGTTGGTGAAAAAGGCGGGGAATAATTTGATTGTTGAAATTGGAAAAATCCAGGGTACGCCATTAGTAATAAAACAGGAACAGCGCAAGCGGGACATTGATGTGTACATGCCCTATGCTAGAAGTATTGAGTATAATATACAGCTCGATATACCAGACGGATACACCGCTGAAGGTGTAACAGCATTAAACAAAAAAGTGGAAAACGAAACCGGGTATTTTTCTGCCGAAGCATCTGCAACAGATAAAACAGTAACCATCAAACTTAAAAAGCACTACCTGCATAATTTTGAGCCTGCCAAAAACTGGGATAAAATTATTGCCTTTACTGACGCAGCAAACGATTGGGTATCGGCCAAACTACTCTTTAAGAAAAAATAAATATTCTTTTTGATAATAGATCCCGTGGCTTCCGCGGGATTTTTTATTTTCCATTTTCTTGTTCTTGTAAATTGTGTAACTTAAGTTTTTAAATAGGCTATATGTTTGAACGAAGCAGAAAATATCTTTCTTACCTGGTGAATCCGCTGGAGCTGGTGCGAACCAAAAAGGTATTACAGGTAAACCCAACCGTTACCCCATCAAGGAAGGAACCTGATGAAATTAAAATTTTTGTTTTTGATTACGATATCAACAATGCAGATATCAGGCAACTGGATACTGTTCCGGATTGTTTTTCATTTTTACATTCTTCCAGAACAACATGGCTGAATGTAGATGGCCTGCGCAAGACCGATGTGGAAACCATCTGCAATCATTTTGGTGTACACTACCTGATCACTGAAGATATTTTAAGTATTGGCCAGCGGGCCAAGATGGATGAAATTGAAGGCCTGGTTTTTTGCCTGCTGAACATGATGTACTTTAATGAAAAGGAATCTGCTGTTGAAACAGAACAGATCAGTATTGTGCTGGGCAAGGATTTTGTGATCAGCTTCCAGGAAGATGCAGCTAAAGATGTGTTTAACCCGTTAAGGGAACGTTTAAAAGTTGCGGGCAGCAGGGTAAGGCAGAATAAAGCGGATTTTTTATTTTATAATTTAATTGACCTTATTGTTGATAATTACTTTGTAGTAATGGAAAAGCTGGGTGAAAAAATTGAAGAGCTGGAAGAAGACATTGTACACAATGCCAACACCCGCAGCCTGGCAAAAATTAATATGCTGCGTAAAGAAATGATTGTATTAAAAAGAACTATTGCACCGGTAAGGGAAATGGTAAGCGGCATTTTGCGCAGCGAAAGCGATTTGGTGCAGGAGCGTACAGAAAAATATTTTAAGGATGTATATGACCACATCATACAGGCAAATGAGTTGGCAGAGAACTATCGTGATATGATGATGAACCTGAATGACCTTTACCTCAGCAATGTGAATTTAAAAATGAATGAAGTGATGAAGGTAATGGCAGTGGTTACCTGTTTGCTGGCGCCGGCAACTGTTATTGGTGGTATTTTCGGAATGAATTTCGAAATCATTCCCCTTACACATAATCACTGGGGATTTTTTATTTCTGTAGGGTTGATGTTATTTATTCCTATTGTAATGCTGCGCATTTTCCGCAAACGGGGTTGGTTTTAATATAGTGTATGCCTGGTAGTTATTTCAGTGCTTCTTTTTAAAAATAGGTACTGTGCTGCAGGGTTCCCCGTACATAATGCTTTTTACCACCGGCCTCAGCAGGTTGGTAATTTCAACGTATGCAGATTCTGAAATGGGTAATTCTCCGCAACCTTTTATCACTACGCGTTTATCGGTATAATCTGCCGGGTTAATGGTATTGATTTTCTTAAGGAATATAGTTTGCTTCAACACTTCTTCATCTCCAAAAACAATATTAGCTGCAACGGGTTGTAAATAACTTGCGGCCAGCATATAGGCCCACATGGGTATAATGGCGTCGGCTGTGCAGGTTAATGCTACATTTTTTCCGGTGTAAGATGTGATATCTAAATTCTTCAGCGCCTCCCTGTAATCTTTTTCTTTAAGTATAAGGCCCATGAATAAAAAATCCTTCAGGTCAAACACGGCTGTTTCTTCCTTTGGGTAATATTCTTCCAGGTCAAGCGTAACAATACCGCTTTCTGCAACCTTATTTGTCATTGCCTCTTCCATATTGCAAAGTTATACCAATATTGATGTGGTGGTGGTGCGGTGCTGAAATTTTCTTCTTCTCGAAAATAAAACAGCCACCCAAGCGGTGGCTGTTTTGAAACAAATATTCCGGGGCAGAAAATTAATAATATTTACTGCGGTTGTCTTTAATAGTGGCCTGGTTTTTTAAGCCATCAAACCAACCGGCAGAAACCTGGTTACGGAGGCTGGCTTTTTTCTGGGTGATTATTGATGCTGCTGCTTCTGGCGTATCTGCTGGTTTTGTTCCAATGCTGTTGACTTTTACCAATACCACACCAGAATTTCCCTGTATTGGTGCGGAAACCTTTGTTTGGTTTTCTTTATTAAATGCAGCACCAACTACCCGTGGTTCATCTCCAAAGTCTTTTATAAAGTTGCTTCCAAATACGATTGATGAATCTGCACCGGCGGTTTTTACTTCCTGTTTATAAGTGCTGGTTGCTTTTTCAAATGTTGGGTTATCACCAAGGTTTTTAATAATGATGTCAGATTTTTTATTTTGCCTGATCACGCCATCAACTGAAGCTCTGGCTGTTTTTGCATCCTGTACACCTTCTTTTTGTATTTTATCCAATGTAGCCACAATAAACTGGTCTTCTATATTAAATACTTCACTTACATCTCCCGGATCTGCATCGAAAGCCCATTTTACTACTGATCTTGCACCAGGTAACTGGCCTATTGAAAAATCGTTTTCTTTTAATGCTGCCGGCCAGCTGATCTTTTGTAAACCATTTTTAGCGATATAAGCATCAAATTCTTTTCCATTTTTTTGTGCTGATAATTTAGTCGCTTCCAGGTTGGAGGCTGCAATTGTTGCCGGGCTCGCTGTAATATCCTTTGAATAATAGGCTACCTGGTAAGCAGGTTCAAATTTATACTGTTCCATCACTTCTATGTAGTGGTAACCTACGTAATTGTTTCTGTCAACACCCAATACTACTTTTTTAGTTCCGGCTGGTTCATAAAATACAGTGCGGTAAAAAGAGTCCACCAGGTTATTATTATAATTAAAGTTGTACTCACCCTTAGTGCCTTTACTTCCGGGGTCATCAGAATATTTCAGCACCATTTCATTAAAATCCGCACCGCCTTTTATAGCTGCAGCAATACTGTCAATTAATTTTTTAGCAACACTGTCCGGCCTGATTTCTTTATCTAACTGGCCATTTTTAAGGTCTGCAATTTTGATCAGTATGTGACGGCATTTTACGCTGTCGGCCAGTTGTTTGATATCTGTAACTTTTGCAATGTTGTAGCTTCCGTCTTCAAGGTAAGGGCCAAAAACACCACCTTTTGGTAAAGCTATAATACTGTCTTTGTAAGTGCCCTTCATTTTACTTTTCCAAACAAAATCTTTATCAAATTGCTTTGACGATCCATTTCTTGCCAGGAATGCTGCGGGACTGGAATCTGCTGCTAATTTTTCTTTTTGTGCCGCTACCTGTTCCATTGCCAGTGCTGTATCTTTTCCGTTTGGCTTTTGGCTGAAAGCTACATAAGAAATAACACGGCCGGCTTCCTGTTTAAACAACCCTTTATGTTTGGCTACATAGTCATTAATCTCATCGTCAGATACTTTAATAGTACTGTCGCTGATTACATTAAATGGTATATTAACGTATGAAATATTGGCAAAGCTTTTTGTATTTGCACTATCTCTTTCTTTCATCCAGGTGGGATAATAAGCTGCTGCATTGAGCAGAGAAAAATATTTTTGTGAAGTGCTGCCGAGTTTTTGTGGTTCTATAATTTGTGTTTCAATCGCCTCCTTTTGTTTATCCTTTGCTTTTTTCATATTAGAAATAGCAGCAGCCACTTTCACAGGATCCAGTTTTCCGGTGGCAGGGTCAACCATATCGGGTTGTTGTAATAATGGATTACCGGGCTCATCGCTTGCTAAAAAGGCTGACAATTCTTTGGACGTATAATCAATTCCCAGTTTATCGGCTTCTTTATAAAATATTTTTTCTGCCACTGCCTGGTTCCAAACCTGTTCCCTTATGGTATTATAATCAACATTGTTGTTGCCGTTCTGCTTTGCCATATCATAGGCATCATTCACTCTTTTATCAAAATCGGCTTTTTCTATTGGGTCACCATCAACTTTACCTACATTGCTTGATAATGAATTAAAAAAACCACCGGCTCCTTTGTTGCCGGATTTGGCATCCATCAGCAGAAAGCCGATCAAACTTAAAGCAATCACTGCAATCACAACTGCAGCTCCTTTGTCACGGATTGTTTGAATTAGTTGCATAATTTCCTGTAATTAAAATGGACGGCAAAAATAGGGGAAAAAACAGATATTAACACTTAATTTTTACGTGCTAAAAAAGCCAGAACTTGAGTATTTTCAGGTATTTCGGGGGAGTGTGGCGGTTTTCATTCAAAAATGTTATACACATTTACAGGTCTGGTATTTTGTTCACAATGCTGTGTGTATAAAGCCGTATTAATGTGTATAAGCCCATGCTGGTTGATCCAAAAAATCTTAAAAGTTTGGGCTAAAATATTAGTGCATCACAAAATGATGGTTAGCTGTGTTGGAAGATGACAGTTTATGCCATCGTTATCAACATGGCTGTCATTGGTTAACTATCATATTATTTTCCCCGTGTTTTTTTATTCACCGGTGTTCATAATTATAGAATACTTGAACAATGAATGAGGTATAGCAAGGTTTTCAGCCGCATATAGTGCATTATATAAATGTTAATTACGTGTGGATGAAAGTGAATAAACAAAAGGTTTTAATTTTACATTATAAAGGAAAATTTTTCTTTACACTTATTAACAGCCCTAATAGTAATAGGTGGTTATATAAATAATATATATTAATAGATATTATGGCAGATATTAACAGCGCAAAATTGAATCTTGAAAAAGCGGGTTTCCTCGATATTGATGTAGATCCTGAAAAAGATCTTTTTGCAGAAATTGAAAGATTGAAAAAAGAAAAAAACGCCATCATACTGGCGCATTATTACCAGGAGCCGGATATTCAGGATGTGGCTGATTTTATTGGTGACAGTTTAGGACTTGCCCAGGCTGCTGAAAGAACTGACGCTGACATTATTGTTTTTGCTGGTGTACATTTTATGGCCGAAACGGCGAAAATTCTAAATCCCTCAAAAAAAGTTTTATTACCCGATTTAAAAGCCGGCTGTTCACTCAGCGATAGTGCACCGCCTGCACTGTTTAAGCAATTCAGGGATAAACACCCGGACCATATCGTGATAACTTATATCAACTGTTCAGCCGGCATGAAAGCGTTAAGTGATATTATCTGCACGTCGTCCAACGCACAAAAAATAATTGAAAGTTTACCGGTTGATCAAAAGATCATTTTTGCACCAGATAAAAATCTTGGGGCTTACATCAATAAACAAACAGGCAGGGATATGCTGTTGTGGAACGGTGCTTGTATGGTGCATGAAATTTTTAGTCTGGAAAAAATTACCAAATTAAAGATCAGGCACCCAAAGGCAAAAGTGATCGCTCACCCGGAATGTGAAGCGCCCGTTTTGGCTGTAGCGGATTATATTGGCAGTACCACGGGCTTATTAAAGTTTACCCAGAAAGATGATGCGCAGGAATATATTGTGGTTACTGAAACAGGAATATTACACCAGATGCAGAAGAATAATCCGCAAAAAACTTTTATACCGGCGCCCCCGAATAACAGTTGTGCCTGTAATGATTGCCCGCACATGAAATTAAATACACTGGAAAAATTATACCTGTGCATGCAATATGAACTTCCGGAAATAACAATGAATGAAGAGTTACGCATTGCTGCAAAAAAGCCAATTGACCGTATGCTGCAAATCAGCGCTCAGTATGGTTTATAATTGTTGTTGTTTCTTTAAAAAGGAAACAATTCTGGCTTTAATATTTTGCCTGATGTTCATATAAAACAGGTTAATATCTCCAATATGATAATTCTTTTTGGTAAAAAAAATATTTCCGAAAAACTTCGGTTTACTAACCCATAACACATTACCATGTATGTTGGCATTAACAACATGTGGTATAATTTTATTGAATTTCAGCAGTACGCCTCCTGTGTTTTTAGATGCTGGTTCAAATAAAGTATCTGTTGTCCAGCTTAATGGGTTTACCACAATAGCCTTAAATTGTTCCTTTGCTACAAAATAAGGCTCAGTGTACCCTCTTTTAAAGGTACGCCAGCTTATAATACAGCCGGTCGAAAGAGAATCTTTACAGGAGGTAAGCGACGTAAAATAATCAGCAGGAACGGGCAAGCCAATAAGATATACACAAACTAATTGTTGCTGCAGTGGTTTGTTTTCAAAGAACTCTTTTAATAACCTTGCGGCATGTTTGGTTCCCTGGCTGTGTGCGGCTATTATTATTGGTCTGCCGTTATTGTAATGCTGAAGGTAAAATAAAAAAGCATTCTTAATGTCTGTGTATGCAGTATCAAAATAAGGAGCAGCAGAATCTTGATTAATAAAAAATGCTTTAAGGTTAGCTTGGCGGTATCGTGGTGCAAAAACCCTGCAGCTTTCATTAAATACACTGGCCTGGTAAAGTATTGTAGACTTGTCTGTTTTACGGTTAATGACAGAATCATTTACAGGCGCATTCCAGCGGTAATCGTTTTTACCTGTTAATGTTGTGGGATGTATAAAAAACACATCAGCAGTACTGTCGGGATGATAATTAATGCGTAATTCTTTAGGAATGCTGTCACTGGCGTCTTTTTTCCACGGATGCGCTGCCCAATAGTACAAGTTATTGTAATCCGGTATTATACTCATGTTAGTACCGCTACCTGTTGTATTTTGACTGTGTATCTTTTTACTGCATGAAAAAAATACAATAATTATGCAAAGCAAAAAACAAGCTGATATACTTTTTGGAAATGAATAAGTTTTGTAATTTTTCATAAACAATTATACATTCGCTCTCTCTTAAAGAATAAATATATGGCTATTCCTTCAGTTGACCTTGCTGATTTCTTAAGTGGAGACAGCGTTAAAAAGGCGTCGTTTGTGCAGCAATTGGGTAAAGCGTATGAAGAAGTTGGTTTTGTTGCAGTAAAAAATCATGGTGTTCCAGATCAACTGATTGCTGATTTATACAAATATGTGCAGGAATTCTTCTCGCTTCCGCTTGAGCATAAAAAGAGATATGAAATTCCTGAATTGGCCGGGCAAAGGGGTTATACCAGTTTTGGTAAGGAGCATGCAAAAGGAAGTGAGGCTCCGGATCTCAAAGAATTTTTTCAATACGGACAAATACCAAGGGATAATTTTAAGGAGGAAGATTATCCTCCCAACGTACAAGTAAATGAAATAAGCACATTTAACCCCACAATGGAAAATGCTTACCGGGCTTTTGAAAAATCTGGTACAGCGTTATTACAGGCCATTGCACTATACCTGGGCTTGGAGGAACATTATTTTGATGATTATGTGTATAATGGAAATTCCATTTTGAGGTCCATTCATTATCCGCCAATTACACATGAACCCAAAAGTGCTATACGGGCAGAACAGCATGAAGATATCAACCTGATTACTTTACTTGTTGGCGCTTCGGCTGATGGTTTGCAAATATTAACAAAGCAGGGTGAATGGGTGGGTGTAACATCACTTCCTGAACAAATTGTAGTTAATGTTGGTGATATGCTGCAGCGGCTTACGAATAATAAATTACGAAGCACAACACACAGGGTGGTGAATCCACCAAGAGAATTGTGGCATACTTCAAGGTTCTCAATTCCATTTTTTCTGCACCCCAAAAGCAGCATGAGCCTGCGTTGCCTGGATGGTTGCATTTCAGCTGAACAACCAAAAGCTTACGCAGATGCTACAGCTGGAGAATACCTGGATGAGCGTTTACGGGAAATTGGCCTGAAAAAATAAGTGTATGAAAAGATTGATTGTTTTTATTACGGTTTGTCTTTCGTTACTATTCGTTTCCTGTAATTCAAGAGTGGCGTTAGACTTTAATCAAAAACTCGTTTCTCTTCAAAAAGAAGTTATTACAAAAGCAGAATCTATGAATGGAGTTAGCCGGGATTCTGTTGAAAAGTGGGCACTTTTTAATAACTATTTAAAACAGAGGATAAGTGATATGAAAGCATTAAAAGCACCGGAAGGAGGAGATGATTTTAAAGAAGCTATGCTTAATGATATTTATGGTTTAGCAGATGCGATTGAATTGAAAGCTAAAATATATCAGAATCAAAATAATGAAGACGGAGGGATTAGTTTGGCCCAGCAATTTGATAGTTTAAAAACTGTTTTAAAAAAATTAGATCAAAGGGTTATAATGGAGCAGCGGAAATTTGCAAAAGCTAATAATTTCCGCTTGGAGAAATAATATTTATATACACCTGTACAGTATAACTGTATACTTTAAAAATATTGAAACTTCTACGGCATACACTTTTTTTAAAATCAGTGTTTCTGCACAGTGTTACTGCTTTCGGCGGTCCGCAGGGTCATGTGGGTATGATGATGCGGACTTTTGTTGAAAAACGAAGAGACCTTACCAGGGAAGAATTGATGGAGTATATTTCCTTTTGCCAGCTTTTGCCAGGGGCATCATCCACACAAACAGTTACTTTAATTGGATACAAACGCGGTGGTGTACCGCTTGCAATTTTGACTTTGTTGATATGGATTTTGCCAGCCTGTTCTTTAATGGGTCTGTTATCTTTCTTTGTTGGAAAAATGGGTAAGGATAATTTGAACACCAATATTTTCCAATTTATTCAACCCATGGCCATTGGTTTTTTGGCTTATGCCGGTTTCAGGGCGTTTAAAATATCTGTCAATAATTTTATTACCCAGGTGATTATGCTTGTAGTAATGGTTGTTGTATATTTTATGTTTAAGACACCATGGATTTTCCCGGCAATTATTGCCACCGGGGGCATCGTTACTAATTTTAGCAGCAAGCGTATTCCTGAAAATACAGTGATAAAACCAAAGCAAATCCGCTGGACGAATATCTGGTTGTTCTTATTAATTTTTTTGATTGCAGGTGCATTGAGTGAAACGGCCAGGAAGCAAAACTGGGAAAACCGGAAGGCATATAATCTTTTTGAAAACTTCTACCGGTTCGGGAGTTTTGTATTTGGTGGCGGGGATGTACTGATTCCTATGATGCTGGATCAATATGTTGCCCGGCCTAATTCAGACAGGATGAAACAAAAAGGAGATCAGAATATTATCAGAATTGAACGGGAAGAGTTACTTACCGGCGCTGGAATGGTGAGGGCAATACCCGGCCCGGTATTTTCGATAGCTTCCTTTACCGGGGGTATTGCATTAAAAGGAGAGGGAACGAAAATGCAGTTGTTAGGTTGTATTATTGGTTCAATCGGAATATTTCTGCCCAGCGCTCTGCTGGTTTTATTCTTTTACCCTGTTTGGCAATATCTAAAAAAGTATGTGGTGGTATTCCGTGCCCTTGAAGGTATCAACGCGGTAGTAGTGGGTATTATGTGGGCAGCAACTTTATACCTGTTAAAAGATGTTTCAATTATTTCTTTTACAACTGTAAGTATAATTAATATTACTGTAATACTGGGAACATTCATGATATTGCAGCTTACTAAAATTCCAGCACCATTCATCGTATTGTTTTGTCTGTTACTGGGCTTTATTTTTTAGTTAGCTAACTCCTGTAATATCCATTACTTTCTATTTCATTTTTTACACTGTCCGGCACCAGGAAGCGTATCGATTTTTTATCCCTGATCATATTTCGTATACGCGTACTCGATATATCAAGCAGCGGCGCATCAACAATTGTAATAGTGGCTCCAAAATCCTGTTCAATTTCAAAGTCCGGTCTTTTATAAATGAAAAAACTGTAATTGCTGATAAGTGTTTCAAAGTTTTTCCATTTATTGATATTTTGAAATCCATCACTTCCCATCAGAATAGAAAACTGGTGATCAGGATATTTTTCCGTTAAGTATGTAAGTGTATCAATAGTATAGGAAGGTTTGGGGAGTTTGAATTCAACATTGCTGGCCCTCAATTTGTTTTCTCCATCAATGGCAACATTCACCATGTGCAGGCGTTGGTATTCATTTAGTAAAGAGGTTGCTGGCTTAAATGGGTTTTGTGGAGAAACAACAAACCATACCTGGTCAAGGTTGGTGTAATTCACAAAATGATTGGCAATAATGAGGTGGCCAACATGAACAGGGTTAAAGGAACCAAAATATAATCCCACTTTCAGCATAGGCATGAAGTAAATTAGGTATGTTTGTTCTCTGTCACACTTATTTCCTCTACCCAAATATTTTCAGCTTCATTGAGCCGGAGGCTTAGAATATATCCTGCCACAAGAATAGAAATAGGATCACCTAAGGGAGCAACCTGTTCAACAACAATCAGTTCGCCAGGTACACAGCCCATTTCCATAAGCTTCAGAAAAATATCATCGTTTTCAAAGTGCTTAATCACTACTGTTTTTCCTACTTCAATTTCGGATAATCTCCGCTCCATTCCAATTGATTTGTTTAGTGCAAAAGTATTCATTCATAATTGTTTAATAATTTCGATTTTAGAAATTAGCTATGCCGGTTCAATTCTTTTTTCTTCAGCATAACATTACTCTTTCTAAAAGAAAGGAGTTGAAGGCTTTTATTGAGCAGATCTTTAAAGCCGAAAACAAGGTGCTGCACCAACTGACTTATGTTTTTTGCTCTGATGAATATCTCCTGGAGATTAACAGGTCTCATCTAAGACACGACTATTACACAGACATTATCACATTCGAACTATCTGAAATTTCGGGGCAAATTAGCGGTGAAATTTATATCAGTACCGATCGGGTGAGAGATAATGCCAAGATTTTAAAGGTAACAATCAAGGAGGAACTACACCGGGTAATTTTTCATGGTGCATTGCATCTTTGTGGGTATAAGGATAAAACGAAAGCAGATCAATCTGCAATGAGACAAGCAGAAGACCGAAACCTGAAACTGTATTTTAAGTAATGTTCCACGAATCCCATTTTTAAAAACGCCACCAACAAATTGTTCCACGAATCCCAGTTTCTGGCGGAAACATTTACTTTTGGATATGGAAAGAAAAAAATGGACACCCCAGACAGAGGTAACGGATACATTACTAAAGTTTAGAGAGAAACGAAAATGGCAACTGGCGTTAAGAAGGTATATACTGGAAAAAAAGCCTTCAACGGCCTATGCACCGTATTTTGGAATGGATGTAAATGGTTTTAGGGGTTGGATAGAGTTACAATTCACAAAAGATTTGAATTGGGAGAATTTCGCAAAAGCCTGGCAATTCGACCACATTGTACCTGTCACTTATTTTGATTTTGATAATGAACAAGACCTTAGGCTTTGCTGGAATTTCATGAATATCAGGGTGGAGCGCTTAGAATTGAATAAAAACAGGGGGAACAGGATTGATGTTTTTGCCGTAAAGCCGTATTTCCAAACCCTGTATGACAAAACCGGTTATTCCTTTTGCCTGAAAATGATAGATAAACTTGCTCAAATAGAAGTATCAAGTATTGAAAGCTACCCCGCCATTGAAAACTTCATTATAAAAAATAAAGAACACCTTGAAAACATCTCCACACTGAACAGGGAAGAGTTTGAAAAATTTAACCTGGGAGCACCCTTAAAGGACATTTTATTAGAACGGGAAATACTTAGAAAGTTTGGGGGATGATTAGTTTGATGTAGGCTACCTTTGCCAAATGTTTCCAAATTATGATGTAATTGTAGTAGGAGCCGGTCATGCTGGCTGTGAAGCAGCAGCAGCAGCAGCCAATATGGGCAGCAAAGTGTTGTTGGTTACTATGAACATGCAAACTATTGCCCAAATGAGCTGCAACCCGGCAATGGGCGGTATTGCTAAAGGCCAAATTGTGAGGGAAATTGATGCCATGGGCGGCTACAGTGGGATTGTTACCGATGAGAGCATGATTCAGTTCAGAATGTTGAACCGAAGTAAAGGGCCCGCCATGTGGAGCCCCAGGGCTCAAAGTGACAGAATGCTTTTTGCCTCAAAATGGAGGGAAATGCTGGAAAAGACCCCCAATGTTGACTTTTACCAGGACATGGTGCAGGGCCTGCTCATAAAAAATGGCCGTGTTTACGGCGTTACAACAGGTTTAGGGCATGAAATAAGGTCAAAATCGGTTGTTTTTACCAACGGCACTTTTTTAAATGGTATTATACATATTGGAGAGAAAAGGCTGGGAGGCGGTAGAATGGCAGAAAAAGCAGCAACAGGCATAACAGAACAACTGGTTTCACTGGGTTTCGAAAGCGACCGTCTAAAAACAGGAACTCCACCAAGGATAGACGGCCGAAGTCTGGATTATTCCAAAATGGAAGAACAGAAAGGAGATGATGAAATTATCGGCTTTAGTTTCCTGGAAACACAAAAAATAATACCTGAACAGCAGCGTAGTTGCTGGATTACGTATACCAGCCCGGAAGTGCATGATATTCTTAAGACCGGATTTGAAAAAAGTCCCATGTTCCAGGGCAGGATTAAAGGAACCGGACCAAGATATTGCCCCAGTATTGAAGATAAGATCAACCGCTTTGCAGACAGGGACAGGCACCAATTATTTGTTGAACCAGAAGGATTTAATACTATAGAAATCTATGTAAATGGATTTTCTTCCTCACTTCCGGAAGAAGTTCAGTATAATGCGTTAAGATCAGTACCGGGCTTTGAAAATTGCAGGATGTTCCGCCCGGGATATGCCATAGAGTATGATTTTTTCCCACCTACACAGCTGAAGTTCAGCCTGGAAACCAAACTGATTGAAAATCTTTTTTTTGCCGGTCAAATTAATGGAACTACCGGGTACGAAGAAGCTGCATGCCAGGGACTTATGGCCGGAATTAATGCCCACCAAAAAGCCTGGGAAAAAGAGCCCGTGGTTTTGAAAAGAAGCGAGGCTTATATTGGCGTATTGATTGACGACCTGATTAACAAAGGGACAGATGAACCCTATAGGATGTTTACCAGCCGGGCAGAATACAGAACATTATTGAGGCAGGATAATGCCGACCTCCGGTTAACCGAATTCAGCTATAAATTAGGTTTGGCATCACAGGAAAGAATGGAAAGGGTGAGCGTTAAAAACGAACAGGTAACAGCAATAAAAGCAATTCTTGCAGCATATCAAATAGAACCCAATGATGCGAATGATTTTTTAAATTGCGTACAATCTGCACCGTTAGCAACAAAGCAAAGGGCAGCCCAGCTTGTATTACGGCCGATGATTGATCTGCAAAACATGATTGATCATATACCCGGCTTAAAAGATAAATTAAAACAGTTTGATCGTGAAAGCCTTGAACAGGCAGAAATACAGATCAAATATGAAACCTACATTAACAAAGAAAAAGAACTGGTGAGTAAAATGAGCCAGCTGGAAGATCTAGTTATTCCTGAAAACTTTGATTATGAAAAGCTGGTTTCTTTAGGCACAGAAGCCAAACAGAAATTTCGAAAAATAAAACCCCGTACATTAGGTCAGGCATCGCGGATATCTGGAGTAAACCCAAGCGATGTACAAATGCTGATGGTTTTTATGGGACGGTAAATTCAATAAAAATTCAAAACCTTCGTTAGACATAAAAATTCTTATAATGGAATTAAACTTTACTGCGACTGCACCCAAAGAAAGTGTATTTGAAAATGTTGCCGCATACCTTGCACAGAATAATCTGAAAATTGCCACACAGGATAATTCCAGGCCCTGGGGTGGATTTTTTGTAATTGATGAATCAGAGGCAGAGAAATTCATTGCCTTATACTTTCCGCATCTTACAAAAGCAGAACTGAGCATTTCAGGAAAACTAAGCCCTAAAATTTTGATTGTGGCTCCAGAAAAAAGATTGAGCTGGCAGTATCACCACCGCAGAGCGGAAATATGGAAATTAATAGGGGGCGTAGCCGGTGTGGTAACCAGCGATACAGATGAGGAAAAAGAAATAAAGCATTTGTCACTCGGGGATATCATCCAGTTGAAGCAGGGCGAACGCCACCGCTTACTCGGCACAGACGGCTGGGGAATAGTTGCAGAGATATGGCGCCATACTGATGCCAATAACCCAAGCGACGAAAGCGATATTGTAAGGGTACAGGATGATTTTGGCCGGTAATACAAATAAATTTCCCAGAAGACAATATCATCCCGCAAATTTTGCGGGATTTATTTTTGCTCAAAGCCCCTGGACGCCAGCACCAGTTTCAACTCACCATAACTAATACCCGAAGGTAGATTTTCAATAAGCGTTTTATGGCTCAACTCACCATGAATGGCCACCGCATCAAGAATGAGTTTTTGCTTTTGACCATCCACCAGGTCGTTAATATTAATTTGCCTGCTGCTGATGAATGGAACAAGATGGCCTTCGATAGTACTCATCGTAAGTTTTCTTTCCTGTGCTATTTCCGCAATGGATTTACCTTCTTTATATAAATTATAGGAAACAAGTTTTGTATCAGTTTTTGAAACACTACTCTTTGGCTTTTCTGCTTTTCCCGGCTTTTCAGGAAGCGCATCAATATTCGTGCTTAACCCATTTTCATTGCAATAGCTTTCAACAGCATCAATAATAGCATCTCCATATTTATCCACCTTTGCCTTGCCAAAGCCAGAGATCTTCAGTAAGTCTTTTTTATTAAGCGGTAAATAGGTGGCAATTTCTTTGAGTGTGGAAAGATTGGCCACCATATAAATAGCTTGCCCTTCTTCTTCAAGAATCATATCTCTCCATCTCTTTAGTGTTGCGAATAAGGGAGCATTAGGAACATCGCTATCATTTTGCCGCGTGCTGCCACCATAGCAGGAAACCTGGAACTTTGGTGTGGAAAAATTTAATTTATGCTGCAAAAATGAGGTTACAGAAAAAGGCTGTTTACAATATTGCAGGTAATAAACTGCAGAATATAAAGACAAACACAACTGCACCAGCTGCTCATTAATAATACCGGCGGTCTCTTTATGTTCCGTAACCAAAGGATGATTTTGAATACTTTTCAGCAACAAAGTAAGCTTCGGTTCAAAATGATTCGCGGCATCGCTGATTCTTTTTTGTGCAGCAATATTATTCTCTATGATCAACTCTTCTTTTAATATTCCATCTAAAACACGAATAAATTTTACACCCACCGCTTTATCTATTGCAAATTCCTGGCGAATTTTTTCAATCCATTCCACACATCCTTCATTCAGTTTATCTTTTTGCTGATGAACGTAAAACAATAAGGTGTCAATGTCTTTTTCTGCCTGAGCAAAAGAAAAAAGATCAGCTAACAATTGCTGCGTAAAAACAAACCGTGCACCGGCAAAACGATCAGGTAAAGAACCTTTATGCGTCAATGATTGTTCTCCACGGATCACATTTTCATTACTGTATAATACCGCCGGAGACAATTTTGATAACAACACAATACCCTCAAGGCTGGTGCACCTGCTTAAAGCAACATAAACCTGCCCCGGGCTGAAAGATGAACCAGCATCAATCATTACTTTATCAAAAGTTAACCCCTGGCTTTTATGAATTGTAATGGCCCAGGCCAATCGTAAAGGGTATTGTGAAAATGTTCCCAAAACTTCCTGTTCCAGCTTACCATCATTGCGGTTTAATGTATAGCGGGCGTTTTCCCAGCTCTCTTTTCCAACTTCAATTTCTTCACCATCACATTCCACAACAATCCTGTCTTTTTCCAGTGTTGTAATAACACCAATTTTACCGTTGAAATATTTTTTGTAAACAATATCATTCTTTAAGAACATTACCTGTGCGCCAACTTTTAATACTAAATCTGCCTCTGCCGGGTAAATATTTTCAGGAAATTCCCCCTCAATAAGCGCTTTGTAACTATGTGTTGGGGTTAATAAACTTTCAATCTTTTGCTGATTGATTTCATTGGCTAATTTATTGTGCGATGTAAGCGTAATATATTTTTCACCTGGTACCGGGCTGAATAACGGGTTGTACCGCATATTCAAATCTTCAAAATCATCGGCGTCCATATAGTTATTCCGTACCTTATTTAGCAGTCGTACAAAAGAGCCTTCTTTTTGCCGGTATATCGTTGTTAACTCTATCAGGAGTGGCGTTTGTTCTTTTATGGCAAGGCTATCGAAAAAGAACGGAGAACTATAATATTCCTGCAGGATGGACCATTCCTGCTGCTGTGCAACTGGCGGCAACTGGTGCATGTCACCAATGCATAATAACTGTACACCACCAAATGGTGCTTCAAAATTGCGCCTGATGCTTCTGAGTATCGTATCAACAGCATCCAGTACATCACAGCGCACCATACTGATTTCATCTATAACCAGTAATTCCATTTTCCGCAATAATAGCTGCCGCTGCCTGTTATACCGCAACTTGCCCAATAATTCTTCTTTATTCAGTTTGGTGGGTAAAAAGGGGTGCAGCGGTAATTGAAATAAACTGTGCAGGGTTACACCACCAGCATTAATGGCAGCAACACCGGTCGGCGCAGCCACCACCATATTTTTTGTGGTGTGTTCTTTAAGGTATTTTAGAAAAGTTGTTTTGCCAGTTCCCGCTTTACCCGTAAGAAAAATATTTTCGCTGGTTTCAGTGACAAAGCGAAAGGCGAGATCAAAAATTTCGTTGCGTTCAATTGCTGTGCTCATATCAAATTATACATACCGAAAGTACGAATATCAGTGAGTGAATAATTAAGTTGCTGAAAACATTTTCTGCACCAAAAGTTAATTGAAATAAACAATATTCTTTTAGTAAGGAATGTTCCGCAGGGTTGATTATACACTGCGGAACAACTTCATGTTACATCAAAAGATTAAATTATGCCCTCGCTTTATCATTCATCATCAACAATTCATTTACCTGTATTTCGGTAACATAGCGCTTAATACCATCTTTATCGGTATAACTGCGGTTGATGAGTTTTCCTTCTATTGCAATTTCTGCGCCTTTGGCAAGATATTTTTCTGCAATTTCCGCTACTTTACCCCAGGCTACCACATTGTGCCAGGTGGTTTCTGTAACTTTTTCGCCTGTGCGGCCACGGTAGGTTTCTTTAGTGGCTACACTGAACCTTGCCAGTTTTTTACCGCTTTCTGTGTTTTTTACTTCTGGTGCGTTGCCCAGGTTACCAATCAATTGAACTTTGTTTTTAAGTGCGTACATTTTTTTACATTTGTGCCGTGCTGATGTTGTAAAGCCGTGCGGTGATTAATTATTTCAACCAACCGGGTCAGACGTCATTTCCGATTGACAGCACAAAGATGCACCGACCTACCAGCCTTATCCGGAGTTTAATCATTTATTTACCTGTATATCCGTTTGTAAACGGATATAGATGGGTTTTATAAAAAGCACTTTTAATTAAAAGGCAGACTGGCATTATGTTTAAACAAAAGGAAGAAAAACTTTGCATAAGTTGCGGAAACCCCGTAAAAGGCCGCAGTGATAAAAAATTTTGTGACGATTATTGCCGAGCATCATATAATAATGACCTTAACAGTGCCGTTAACAATTTTGTAAGAAACGTAAACCACGCACTTGGTAAAAACCGGCGCATACTGGAAAGCCTGCTGCCAAACGGTGAAGCCACGGTTAAGACAACACGTGATAAGCTTATTGAAAAAGGGTTTCAGCTTAAATACCATACGCACCAGTATCTTACTAAAACAGGAAAGACTTATTTTTACTGTTATGATTATGGTTATCTGCCCCTTGAAAACGATTGGTATTTAATTGTGAAAAGAGAAGAGAATCACTAAACTCAACATTTGCTTAAAGAAACATTCATAGCACTAATAAGAAAATCTACCAGCGATGAAAGGCTGGTGCAGCAGCTTTGGACTGAGGTAGAAACCAATTATTCCTCACCAAAGCGATATTACCATACCCTGCAGCACCTGGAGGATATGATGCAACGGCTTGATGATGTAAAAGAACAAATTAAGTCGTGGGATACGATCCTGTTTTCATTATATTATCATGATATCATTTACAATGCACTTAAAACCACCAATGAAGAAAAAAGCGCTGAAATTGCTGCCGACAGAATGCAGAACCTCATGATACCAAAGCCAGTAATTGATGGCTGTGTGCAGCAAATACTGGCTACCAAAAAACATGCGGGAAATAGCGATGCTGACACCAATTTTTTCACCGATGCTGATCTTTCTATTTTAGGGCAACCATGGCCCGTTTATGAAACCTATTTTAAAAACATCCGCAAAGAATATAAGCTATACCCGGATGTTATTTATTTACCGGGCAGGAAAAAAGTACTCATCCAGTTCTTACAAATGGAGCGGATTTATAAAACCGACCATTTTTATAACCTGTTTGAACAACAGGCCAAACAAAACCTGCAACAGGAGCTGGAGTTAATACTGTGATACATCATTAACCTTTGATTGAATCGTTGTGCGTAAAAAAATTCCCGCCAAGGGCGGGAATCAATAATATTAAGCAGCTAATTCTTCCAGTTTTCTTTTCTTTTCCTTTCGCACAGGCTGTAGAGGGTTATTGCCTTCCGGAAGGTCATCTGCTTCCAGCTCAATCCTTCTTGTAATATCGGTTAAAGAACTTAAACGCTGAATGGTGTATGGAATGGTTTCCAAACCACGGGTAAAATTGTTGAGATAAACGTAGAAACCAATACCACTGCCAATTGATACCGCTGCATCGGCAGTTTTATAGGTAAGCAAAATGCTTACTCCAAAAACAATCAGCACCATCATTTCCATAAACCCAAAATTCCATGCCTCCCTATCGGAAATATTGATCTGCCAGCGGCGCAGGCTGTTATAATGATCCCTCAATTCTCTGGTATTACCGCGGCTGATCACATCTACCTGGTGTTCCAGTTCATCATTTTTTAATTTATTCAGGCGGTGCATTTTTGTACCATATTTATGGCCCACCAAAACAATTGGTATTAAGATGACCAAACATAATAACACCACTGATGTGTTAAAGAAAAACATCATGATGAGGGAGCCTAAAATATTGTATGCAGCTTCAATAACATAGATCAGATCAAATTCCAGGAAATCTACAAACTCTCTTGCCAAAGTTGAGTGTGCGCTGAGCTTACTCACATCTGACTGGTAAATTCTGCGGCTTAAAAATTTAGTGACCAAAGAAACGTAAATAGCAGAATAGGTACGGGTATCGTACATATGCCGCATGGTGCCAACAGCCAAAGTAATAAAGTGAACGGCTGAAAGCTCTATTAAACCCTGGTAACTGTGTTTGAGTAAATCATTAATGGCCAACCCTAAAAAATAAGGACGTAAAAGACCGCCCAGCATTTCGAGGGAAAATAGTATATAAGTAAGCACCAGCTGGCTTCTGTGCTTGTTCATCAAACTTTTTAATATCTGAAAGCGTGACATAGGTTCATCGGTTGAATCGTTGATAAAATAAATTTCCAATACGAAACATTGGTTCCGTAGCCAGAATTTAATGTGTTGCGTAAGACCGAAAGATGCAGGGTTAGTTTAAAGCGCAGCCAGTCTTTCTCTTTCGGTAACCGAATTGTTAGTGATTCCGGTTATCAGGCCGCGGCAGTTGGGTGCACCGCAGTGGCATTGAAAGGGCTCCATGGTTTCATCCAGGAAGGATGCATAGTTAAGAGTTAGTTCTTCGCCTTTTTTGATGTCTCTCAAGGCTACTACGTTTAAGCCGGTATAACCGGTGTTGGCATTGCAACTGTGGTTTTGCGGAGCCCAGCCGCTCGGGTTATCATCCCACAGCAAATATACTTCATTGCTGAGAGGGTAAGCGTATTTTGAAAAAATTTCTTTTTCCTTAATATTCCAATTTCCCTCCACATGACGCCGGGTTACAATGCGGTGATTCATCTCTTCTCCACTGAAAATCACCTCATTAGCTAAAATATTTTGAGTAGCATAAATACCATAACCGGCAATGGAATTGCCTTTCATATGGTATTTTTTCTGCTTGCGTGCATGCCTGGCCATGCCCTCAGCAACGATATGCTGCAGAAAATTAGCCTGGCCAAAACCATCGTGTTTCAGTATATAATCAGCACTGCCTTCGTAACCATCTTTATAAAAAACAGAACAGGTAAAATTGATTTCAAGAAAGAAAATGGTGTTATAATTATCCACCCTGAAATCGAGCCGGGCATAACCCACACCACCAAAACTGCGGAAGATTTGTTGCGCAGCATCTTTTAATTTTAATTCCAGTTCAGGATCATTACAAGGTATGTTGGCATTAGGATGAAGTTCCGAAGTTTTAAGCGCATAAGTTTTAAACTGGTTACCTGCAGGAAAGATATATTCCACGGGTTTAAAAACAGTTGCGGTTTTACCATCTGCATTTGCGGCCAGCATTACCGTAAACTCACGGCCACTGATATATTCTTCAACCAACAAAGGACCGTATTCATCAATAATGGCATGCACTTTTTGTTTCAGTTCGGCCAGGTTATGTACAAGGCTTTTATCATCCACGCCCAAACTATCACCAGCCTTTGCCGGCTTTACAAACAAGGGATACTTTAGGTGTTTGCATTCTGCTTCCACTTCTTCTTCACTATTAATCAAAGCATACGCGGGAGTGTGAATACCTTCCGTGTATGCCACATATTTCATTAATTCTTTTGGCGGATCGTATAAAACAGAACTGGGCCCGGTAAAGGGCATGTTCAATAATTCCATTGAATAGATGACATCAATGCTGGGTACTTCCCATTCCAGGTAGCCTTCACATAGGTTTACAAAAATGTCGTAGTTCTTTTTCTTTAACTCCTTAAGTTGTTTATAAGTGGTGAGTTTATTCAATGCCACATGATCGAAATAAGCACCGGGCATTAAGTGAGCAAGGTTCCTGGCAGGGTCGTAGTTTTGATAGTCAACATCAGAGGTGGAATAATCCGGCTGCAACACACAAATGCGTAATTGTTTTGCAGCACCCATTGTGCCATTATTCAGCGCAGCAGCATTTGTTGTTTTTTCTTCTTCCATTATTTTATGCTTGAAACAGCAGTTTCATAATGCCTTGCAAAGGCATCGTTGATAATTTCCACCACAAGGCCGGTAAAGCTGGCATTACTTACCCGCAAGATAGCGCCTATTGATGTAAAGTTTTCATCTTCGCTTAACCCGCATTGTGCGTTTACCTCCAGCACATATAATTTTTTTGTAGCGCTATCCATTCTAACATCTACACGGGTATACCCTTTTCCTTTGCAGGCGGCATAAGCATCCCAGCTTATTTTTTTTATATCGCCGATCAGTGTTTCGTCGGGTGTTTCATATTCGTAGAAATTACCTTCATTGGGCATGGGTGCTTCATCTTCATAAATTTCCCACAACCTGTCGAACGATAAGAAACGTTCTTTATCGGGTAAGGATGGGTGAAAGATGCGTTCAACCGGTGTATAAATTTTTGCCTGCAACGGATGGTTGTAAGAACCGGCAATCAATACAGTAAACTCCGGCCCGGTGATGAAAGACTCGGCAACAATACCATCTGCAGCTAAGTTCCAGCCACGGTAACCATCAAACATTTTGGCCACCTGTTGATTCAGTTCATCTTTAGTTTCCACCACATTTTTTATACCCACACCCATACTGCCGCCGCTTACTGATGGTTTTACAATAATAGGCGAGCCAAGCCTGTCGAAAATACCATTGGTGTATTGATCCTTTACCATTATAGCTTCCCATTTTGCGTTGGGCACTCCATGGGCATCAAAAGCTTCCTTCATTGGGATTTTTGATGTGGTGATATGGTAAAAATATTCATCGGAGCCGGTATATACCAACCCCTTTTCTTCCAACAATTTTACTACAGAAATACCGGGTGTACCGTTTACTTCATCTCCATCACAAATATTAAAAACCACAGGGAAAAATGCGCCTTCATTTTTTTCTGCAACAATGCTTTCAATAACGGCTGCATAAGTATTCATGGTAACGGGTTGCCATTGCCATGCAATATTTAATTCAGCAAACGTTTTGGTGTATTCTTCAATGCTCTGGCTGAAGTCGTAATAATAATCAATATTAGCGTCGTTGGTTTGAAGGTAAGGAGCCAGTACCCAAACCTTAAGTTTTTCTGTGGGGATGATTGGTAAAAAAGAAGGCGAAGACATAAATATTTTGGTACCGTTATACGGATGATTTACCGGCAGCTTTTTGCTTGATGAAATCTGTTAAACGGTATTTATTCAAAGTAGATGTATCGAGGTGTGCAGCACCGTTGATGAGTTGCAGGCAGCTTTCTGTTTTGCAGTTGCAAACAAATGGCTGGCTCATGTGCCATTCTGTACTGGGATAGAAGAATGTAAGTTCATCTCCCGGAAGCAATGGCCTTAAACAAACCAGCTGCATGGTGGTGGTATCAAAAAAAACATTGGGCTCGCAACTGTGGTTGATGTACTGCAAAAACTCAGGTTGCAATGTAATGTGCGTATGCTCCCCGGTTTGTACAGTCAAATACGTGGGAAAAGATTGTGTAACACCAGCATGAAAAGAAATGATTTCGTACCCCGGCTCAATGGCAACAGTGGCATGTAATGACTTTTGATGGGTGGAAGTATTCAGCATTACATCTGCAAACGCATGACGGCTTACCACTTCCAGGTTTGGGCTAGTAACAGTAGTTGTGTTCATGAGAATTTGAATGGTTTAGCGATTAAAAGTTTAATACCGGATTAACTTTTAGTTATGTTTTGTTGATTTAAGTAAATGTATAAATACATTGATGAATAAAAAAGATAAATACAGCGTATTGTTAAGTTAGTGGATTAAATGCATAATAATGTGAATAACCACAGTATTAACAACTGCTTTAAATAAACAACCATTGTAACTTGCCACGGTTGCTGATCATACCATATCAATCAAAACCGTAAGTTTACACTATAATTTTATGAGTACAGGTAATGAAAATACTCCCAATGGAGAATTGCTGCTGCAGTTGGTTACCATGAAAATGCCATTTGGTAAATATGAAGGTACCCAACTGAGTCAATTACCAGTTTCCTACCTGGAATGGTTTCACCGTAAGGGATTTCCCAAAGGTAAGCTGGGGGTATTGCTTGCTACATTGTACGAAATCAAAATTAATGGACTGGAATACCTGTTGCAACCATTGAAAAAACCATGATACCCGCCCATAAAACAACCTGCTGGTAACGATTAAAATGTCTATAATTTTGCAGAATGCAAATACAAGTACTGAAATCTAAGATTCACCGTGCGGTGATCACCGAAGCCAATTTGAATTATGTGGGCAGCCTTACACTTGATGAAGATCTGATGGATGCTGCAAATTTAATAGAGCATGAAAAGATACAGGTGGTGAATGTTAATAATGGCGAAAGGCTGGAAACCTATATCATTAAAGGCAAAAGAGGCAGCGGTATTGTTTGCCTGAATGGCCCGGCTGCAAGAAAGGGTGTTGAAGGTGATGTTGTGATTGTAATATCCTACGCCCTTATGGATTTTGAAAAAGCCAAAAATTTTAAACCGAGTATTTGTTTCCCTAAAGAAGGCAATAAGCTGTAAAAATATTTTCCCGGTAATTTTATTATCTTTTGTTAATGGGTACAACCCTGTTGCAGTAATAGCTTTGTTTAAAATTATTGAACAATGAAAATATTATTACAACAGGAAGAAGCGGCGATGACTGCTGTAGCTGTTTACCTGCTTACAAAATATAACCTGGGCTTACCGGTATGGCTTTGGGTACTGTTATTTTTTACACCCGATATTGGCATGCTTGGGTATTTAGTGAATACCGCCGCCGGCGCATTTACTTATAATCTTTTTCACCATAAAGGTTTGGCGGTTGTTGTTGCCTTAACTGGATATTTACTGCATAACGAACCGGTGATTGCGATTGGTGTGTTATTGTTTGGCCACTCCTCATTTGACAGAATGATGGGTTACGGATTAAAATACAACGACAGCTTTGCCCATACACACCTGGGTTTTATTGGAAAGAAAAAAGCCTGATTATTTTTTCATGAGCCGGTTGCGGATGCGGCTCATGCTTACTGGTGTTATGCCCAGGTAATTGGCAATATAATGTTGGGGTATTCTTTCAATAATACGCTTTTTATTGCTTTGCAATAATTCAATATAACGTTCCTCAGGGCTGAGGGTTAACAGGCCCACCATTCTTTCTTCCAATCCTGCAGTGGCATATTCGGCTATTAAACGGCCAAACTTTTGCCAGGCCAGGCTGCTTTCATACAAATTACTTAATACTGTATAGGGAATAGAAATGTACCGGGTATTGCTTAATGCTTCAATAGTGATCAATGATGGCTTGCCGGTTATACAACTGATGTAACCACCAATGAACATGTTCTCAAAAAAGAAGTAAGTGGTTTTCTCTTCACCGTCTTTAGTATAGTATTGCCGCAACATGCCTTCCAGCACAAAACCCAGTTCGGTTGCTGTTTTATTTTCTTTAAGCAGAAAATGGTTTTTTGAAAGGGTTTTAATACAAAGATGCGGGGCCAGCAAATGCCAGTCATCATCATTTAAAGGAACAAATGCGGAGATATAGCTGCGCATTACATCCAACTCCTGTTTTTCCGGCAGAACCATATTCTAAAATACAAAAAACAGGCATTAATTTTTGTTTCGCTGCACGGTAAAAATAATAGTGGTACCCTGGCCCAGCTCGCTGCTGATGTTGAGCTGGCCATTTACCGATGCTGCCCTTTTATACATATTGGCCAGGCCAGAAGTATCGCTGGTTTGACCGGACTCAAAACCTTTGCCATTATCGGTAATGGTTAGTTGCAGTAAGTTATCAACATCTTCCAGTAAAACAGCGACAGAACTGGCCCCTGCATGATAAGTGATATTGGTTAAAGACTCCTGGCAGATGCGAAAAACGTCTGTCTTGATTTCAGGGGATAATCCACCTTCTTTAAAGCGGCAAGTATAATTGCAGGGAATGTTGTTAAGAATAGAAAATTCATTGCACAACCAATCTATAGTAGTATTAAGGCCCAACTCATCCAGCATACCGGGGCTGATGGAAAAAGAAATGCGCTGAATGGATTTGATGAGCATTTTAGAAATGAGGGCAGCATTATCTATACGGCTTTTTACAATTGATGATGTGGTAACCGGCAGGTTAGCCCCCACCCAATCCAGGTCTATCTTAATAGCGGCAACCAGTTGTGCCAATTCTTCGTGCAGTTCATAAGCAAAATACTGTTTATCTTTTTCTATACGCTTTTTAAAATGGGTGGCCATGTTTTTCAGCTCCAGGTATTTTTGGTTGCTGTGTTCCTCTTCCAAAAATTTTCTTTCGGTAACATCTTTGGCAACAGCAAAAACCACCTGCTCTTCTTCAAAATAAACGGAGGTCCAGTCCAGCCAGATGAAGGAACCGGATTTTGTAATGTAACGGTTGCAGAAATTACGCAGCACTTTACCGTTCAGCAAATCGTTTCGCAGTTGCTGGGTGATCAACCTGTCTTCGGGGTGAATAAAAGAAGCAATGGGCCTGGAAAATAATTCTATTTCGGTATAGCCCAGCTTATCGATAACGGACTGATTGATTTTTTTGAAATACCCAGCCCTGTCTGCAATAAAAACCAGGTCGGGGGTTTTGTTAAAGAATACAGACTTTTCGAACTCAGCAATTAAATGACTGTGCATGGATACTTTTATTGAGGTTATGTATATGGTTACATAACACAAACGGGACGACAAAGATAAGCAACAGCCGATGAGCCATGCCTAAAGATTCTACTAAAACCCTATAGAGATTTTACTGCCTGTAAAAGGTTACAGGCTATCGCAAAAAAAGAATTGGTTTTATTGCAAAAAGGAAGTTGCTTTTGTAAAAGAAATCCAGGCCGATAGAAAAGAGTCGGAATATTATTAATAAAAGATGCTTCCATTGCTGAAACCCATTCAGTATTGGCCCCTGCTGGTCTTGAACCAGTGCCCCTCTGATTAATTCTCACAGTACAGTTGGGACTATAACCTACAGGGCTAAATACAAAAACAAAAGCCGCAACACATATTGCGGCTCAATTTTCTGCTCCCCCTGCTGGACTTGAACCAGCGACCCTCTGATTAACAGTTCTGCTTTAGATGGCTTGATATGAATTGACTTGTATTCATTTATTTGAATAACAGCAGATTATATTTTTTATAAAATCACATTGTGTCATACAAATAGGCATTTTGCGTGCAAATTGCGTGCAAATTTTTTTGTTACTTTATAGTCTGAAAGCGGCTTTGCATGAAATCTACCAGCATAAAAGTATCACTTGATACCCGTCGTTCTAAATCTGACGGCACATATCCTTTAATCCTTCGCCTGACGCATAACCGTAAAACAACATCCATTAAAACCGGTTTCCACCTTAAGAAAGATGATTGGGATGAAGATACTTGCCAGGTTAAGAAATCCTATAAAGGTTCAATTAATGTTACACGCCTGAATAATGAAATTCAAAAGAAGAAGGCAGAAGCCCTCGATAAAATTTTGCAGCTTGGCGAAAAAGCAAAACGAGCACCATTATCCCTGTCGGATGTGAAGCAAAAAATCGATCCGACTTTCGTCAGCAATTCCTTTTATGACTTTGGCGATAATTTCATCAAAGAGTTATTTAAAGCTGGCCGGATTGGTACAGCTCAATCTTATGCAGGCGCATTGAAATTTCTAAGAACATATAACAAGGGTAAACTGCTTGAAAAGAATAAAGGTGGCAATCCGGTCAAAAGTAAATTTAAACGTGAGAATGCCTCCGATCTGAAGTTTGAAGAAATAGACTATAACTTTCTGATGAAGTTAGAGGGCTATCATCTTGGAATGGGCAATGAATTAAACGGACTGGCTGTTTACATGCGTGGCATTAGATCAATTTTTAATCAGGCGATAAAGGCCGGTCAGGTCGAAAGGTCATTATACCCTTTTGCAGATTATAAAATCAAAACAACGCCGACAAGAAAAAGGGCACTTGAGAGCAGTTATCTTACCAAGATCATCAACCTTGATCTTCCTAAAGATCATCCCGCCTTCAATGCAAGGAACTATTTTATCGCAAGCTATATGATGTACGGTATGAATTTCGCAGATATGGCTCATCTTCAAAAGGCTGATATTACAAATGGGCGTATACAATACCGTCGACGTAAAACAAGCAAGCTTTATGACATCAAAATATCTGAAGGGCTTCGGGATATTCTTGCACACTACAATCAACAATCTCCCGATTCAAAATATGTCTTTCCTGTAATCAAACGGGAGGGTGCAATCATGCAACAACGTGATATTCACTGGGCGAGAAAAAATTATAACGAGAACCTGAAAACAGTCGCCGATATGTGCGGTATCGAGCAGAATTTGACAAGCTATGTGAGCCGTCATTCTTTTGCAACGAATGCAATGTTATCGGATATTCCTGTAAATGCGATCAGTGCTATGCTTGGCCATTCCAGTTTAAAAACAACGGAGGTTTATTTGAAAAGCCTGCCTTCAAATATTCTTGATGAGTATAATTCGAAAGTTCTTAAAAATTCTGTTACATGAGGACGTATTTTTATGGTACAAAGGAACTTCTTCACTCAGGATATTTATAAGATAACTTTTTATGATACACAAAATTGAAAGATTGGCTGCTATAGGAAAGTTTCATGACTATACAGCTACAGGAAATGTTACTTTTAACAAGCTTACTTTGTTTTATGCCGATAACGGAATAGGTAAGACTACTTTGACATCTGTCATTCGTTCAATGGCAAATGGCGATATAAATGTTATTAGTAGAAGGAAAACTACGGGCTCTACATTACAGCAAGCAGCACGAATAGTTCAAAGGGTGAGCGGCGCTGATACTACCCATACTTTTAGGCTGACAGGCTGGTCAAACCCTTTCCCTCACATTGAAATTTTCGATACCCATTTTGTAAGTGAAAATATTTTTTCTGGCTTTGATTTTTCGGAAGACCACAAAAAACAGCTTTATCAATTTGTGATAGGAGCGCAAGGTGTTGCAATCCAACAGCAAATAGAACAAAACAAGCAAGCAAAAACAACTACACGACAAGTAATTGATAACATAGTAGGCCAAATCGTTCAACAAGTTGGAAACAACCTAACTGCTGAAATGCTAAATGCATTTTTAGCACTTCAACAAAACGTAAATATTACTCAAGCTATTACAGATGCAGAAATAAACCTTACTAATGCAAGAGCGAATAATATTATACAAGCTCTTAGACTTCCTGGAACAATCCCTACAATTCATACCGGGATAAATTTCGATCAAATTATTGCTGACCTACAACACACAACTCAAACAATAAGTGATAGTGCTCTTGAAAAATTATTTCGTGACCATTGTAGCGATTTATCTAAAAATGCCATAAGTTATCCCGAGAACTGGTTGCGGACAGGGTTTAATTATATTAAATCAAAAGAAACAGACACCGAATTAGCTTGTCCATTTTGTAAGGAAAAGTTTGATCTAAATTCGGACATCTTCACAGCGTACATACAGAAATTTAATGACGAACTCAACGCATTAATAACAAGACTACAAAATCACAGTGAAACCGTAAGTGGGTTTAACTTAGAAGCCATAATACAGAGCATCGAGAACATTTTACAAACAAATAGTGATGCATTCACTGCATGGACTACACATTTACCTACTACTGTTCAAACTCCTTCAACTGTAATTTTTTCGAACACACAACAACTTCATGTCCAGTTCAATGCTGTCATTGAAGCTATTAGACAAAAGCAACAAAACCCTTCTCTGCCAGTTGATCCATTGCCTTTAACCGAATTTCAAACTTCAGGACAAACGGTAAATTCTAATATTGCAGACTATAATACAGAAGTTAATCTATATAACACTTCTATTAATTCTTTCAAGGCTGCTATACAAGGTATCCCCCAAGCCCAGAACGAGGTCGATAGACTTAAGCGAAATGAAAAACGATTTGATACAGCAATCGTTGCGCTGTGTACACAGTATCAAAATGAAAAACAGAATTTGAGAACTTTGGATGCAGCGTATCCAATTTTAGTTCAGCAGCAAGAAGCTGCTGCTGCAACTTTTTTTACGACTTACAGAGATACAATAAATCATTATCTCACAAATATTTTTAAAACCCCATTTAGAATTGACAATGTAGTACACATCCCCCCTTTAGGAAGAGGTACGCAAAGCAGAATGGGATATACACTAACGATCAATGGGCAACAAATATCTTTCAACCCTGCCGATAATCACAATGCTAAAGATAGCCTAAGTGATGGCGATAAAAGCACATTAGCATTGGCCTTTTTCCTTGCTAAGTTGGATGTAGACCCAAATAAAGCAGATAAAATTGTTGTTTTTGATGACCCTCTTTCTAGTTTTGATAGAAATAGAAGGCTATACACTGTTAGGATTCTAACTGATTTATTAAGGGGCGTGAAGCAAGTTGTTGTGTTAAGTCATAACGAACATTTTCTTCATGAGATATACAAAGGAATTGCTGCTGCTGAAAAGAAGACCCTGCATATAGTTGAGAATTTCACTACGAAAGCTTCGTCGATAGCAGAACTGGACCTTGATGCGTTAGTACGGGTAGATTATTTTAAACATCTAGACGAACTCCAAACATTCCTAACCGCACCCGACATTACAAAAAAGGAAGAAATTCTTGGGAAAATAAGAAATATACTTGAAGCTTGTTTAAGGTTCCGTTTTTATAGGCAAATTAACGGGAATAGCAAAACACTAGGTAGCATTATAACAGATGTTGATAATTCTGGAATTAATTTTAGAGATGCAAATAGAGCTGATGTCTTAGGAGCATTGCGTTTATTAAATGGAGTATCTGCGAAACCACATCACGGAGAGCCTACTCCTGATTATAATGTTCTTGGTATCGATCCTACAACCATTACCGTTACAGAACTTGCAAATTGCGTTCAAGATGCTTTAAATCTAATTGATACAAGAATATAACCGATTAAACCGATTAAACAGCAGTCTCTATTTTCTAAAGGCTTACTTGATAACTTGTACTGCGGCCGCCAGCGTTTCCAGCAAGAACAAATGCGCCTATTTCCACTAGTTGCTGCATATCCCTGGTAGCAGTTGCTTTTGATGTTTTCGTAATTCCTATATACTTTCTTGCATTCATTCCTCCTTCAAAACCTTTTGTTCCTTCTTCCAGCATACGCTTTATAACAGTTAGCTGGCGTTCATTAAATTGATCTTTGAAGCGATCAAAGAACCGTGTTTTCTTCAATGTAAAATCAACCTGTGTTTCTGCTTCTGTTTGTGCGTCCAATGATGTTTTAATGAAATATTCCATCCAAGGAGTGATTTCATTTGAACGCTGTGCTTTTTCTAAAGAATCATAATACACGTTTTTCTTTGCCTCTATTGTCCTGGATAAGCTTAACATCACTGGTCGTCCGATGGTTTGCGACAAAGCTTTTTCGGCAATAGCCCTGCCTATCCTTCCATTGCCATCTTCGAAAGGGTGAATTGTTTCGAAATATAAATGAGCAATAGCAGAACGAACAGGAGCCTTTTTGATTTCATACTTACCTCCCGGTGCAGTATCGTTAAACCATTCAATAAACTGTTTCATCTCTTTCGGAACTTGGGAAGAAGGAGGTGCTTCATAATGTACTTTTTCTTTCCCTATTGCTCCTGAAACAACCTGCATTGGTTCTTCATGGCTACGCCATTTGCCGACTTCGATTCTTTTATTTTCTCCGAGTAACATCTTGTGCCAACTAAAGAGTTTTTCTTCGGTTAAAGGTTCTTTGAATGTCTTACGAACGTCAATCATCAGCTCACCTAAACCTGCCGCCGATTTATCTTTGATCTGTTCAGGATTATAATGAAGCCCAAGATTTTTTCTGATTGAGGAAAGGACATCTTTTCGGCTTGGATATTCGCCTTCAATCTCGGATGTCTTAATAGCTTCAGCAAGAATAATGTCGACAATAACGTCCTGCTGTGTTTCTTCCGGCAAACCCTCCAGAATACCCGATACCCTTCCCACTTTTTCAGAGAAGATCAGCAATTCATCCTCCACCCGTTCGAGTGAAAATTGGAACTGCGGCCAGCCGTCTAATTGCCAGTTATATTTTGCCATGAGCCGATTATATCACATATTCGGCTCAAATATAATAAAAAATATGAGCCGAATAGCAAAATTATTCGGCTCATTCACACACTTGAAGGTTTGATTTGAAAAAAATGTAACTGAAAATCAATGATTTACTTATTTGCTGCCACAACAGCTAATGCCAACAGCCCCAAACTTAAAAGCACTAACCCATTATTGGAAGAATCATCATTGGCCTTTGCAATTTGCCCTTGAGGCGGGAGTTTGCGACCGGGGTGTTTGCTCTTTTGAAAACCGAAAGCAAAAGGAATGTTTAAGTTGCCTTCGGCATATATCGTTGGTATTTGATTGTTGCCTCTTTTTTGCAGATAGCCAGGCACATATCGCAAAACATCAGCAATGGACAAGGGATAATAATTCTGAAATGTTTTCAATTTTGTTGCCACATTCAGTAGCCCCTGAGTGAAATATCCACCATCAATACTATCATAAGAAGGCTGACCTAACTGAGTACTGTGTACGATAATCTTTCCGCAAGGAGAATTTAAAATATACTGATCAAATAATTCTCTGGCTTTGTAAATTCCATCAAAGTGAAAATATTCTTCTCCGTATTCAGGAATGCCTGATATACCAGGTTGGATATAATTACTGCAAGCATCACAAATAACTACTTGCCTTGGACAGGCATTCAAAAAATCAGTATCAGTTATAAAACCGTCCCGAAACTCAAGCACTCTTTTATTTCCTTCTATTGTTGCTCCATGACCAGAAAAATAAACGATCAAATAGTCAACAACTGTTGAATGAATTTGATTTATGGCTGTTTGCAGATCGGGGTGTGGTAATGTGATAATTTCATTATCAAACCATCTGCCAGCTTTATCTGATTTAAGGTATCTGCGAAAACCTGCCAAATCTTGACTAACACCAGGCAAATGGCGACCACCTTTTGAAGGAGCGCCTATCAAAATCGCTTTTCGACTTACATGATATTTACCTGTGTTATAAATCATATCTAAAAATACTGAAAATGTCAGACAAGTTTTCTACTCTCTTTTAAAAAGAACTATACAAAACAATACTGCTCATTCACTTTACCTTGATTATCTATCAAGTCTTTTTTGCAGTCAGTATTTAAAATATCTTACGATGAAGCAAAAAAGGAGAACAATAAAAGCAAAAACACATCCTTGATTGTCCTGAAGTGTTGATGAATAAGGTTTGCTGCTTATTGAATTTTTGTCTTCCGGCAAAACCCACATTTTTCTATTAATATCTGTCATTAAGAAATCTAAATGTTGTTGTATGAATTCCAGATTGGTTCTGCACTCAGTCCTATGAGCGTTATAGAAGTCAGACAAATCTACACGCAATGTCGGCAAACCAAATTCACTAATAATTTTTGCCTTTTCATTGCTGATGTCGTTTGTAACGAATATTTCTATTGCAAATTCAAAATCATCCATTGTTATCAGCCTTACATCAGGAATATGCTTTTCAAGTTGACGGAATTCAAGTTTGGTTTTTTCCCAATCAATCTTTTGTAGTCCTTCTTTCCCTTGAATATGATTTATAGGTATTTCATACTCAGATTTTTTTAAAAACCAGTTGACTGCCGATTTGTGCAATAGAGTCTCCGGTAATATTGGATGATCGCATCCTTTTTTATGGCAAAAAAACAATGTGTCTTTAGACGACTTTTTTACAAAGAGAATTCTGTTAGGGTCTTTGCAGTTATAATCCGGGCAGAAAAAGGAATGACCATTCTTTTTCAATTCATATGCTCTTTCAGGTGAGACTATTAACCCTGAATCCGGCGTATCCATTTCAGCAATCGGGTTGAGTAACTCCATCTTTGTCATTTTTATTAACCCGAGTGCGGCTATCATAATGCAGAACAACCTTGTCTGTAATAGAAACCTTTTCTGTTTCCATTAGGTCAAAGTAATATGTGTCAATTTGTTTAAGCCGGGTAATATCATCGAGAACAAAAGCAGGGAATAGTTCAAGGCGTAATTGATGTTCGTATTTATGTTCTTCCATATTTCTTTTTGAGATCGGCATAAAAAACTGGATAACAATATTTGCAAAATTAATGAGCAAAACAAACTCCGGGAATTCAGACTTATCAATCAGCGTCTGTTTTGCTTTATACAGATTTATTTTAGGAGTCTGATAATACTTTGTTTTAAACATGTACCTGTGAGCTGTCCATATCTGCAGGCCGTTATCAATAGGCTCTTTTGAATTTAAAAAATAAAGATAATGGCTGTTTTCATTCAGTTCTTCTTCCGTTAAAAGTGAAATGCCCATTTTCAAAAAGATTTTATAAACAGAGAATGGCCTGAATTTTTTTGTCCTGAAATTCACGGTTAAGGTTTTCTGTTCATCATCAAATTGATAGTCTTCAGCATTCGTACCAAAATATAAATTACGATTGTTAAGCGTAGTAGAATAAGAACCCTGATCTTTTTTTGACTGAAATACAGGCACTCCTTTTTTTGATTTGATATTCAGCAAAGCCAGATAATGTTGTATCATGGTTGCTGTGTCTGTTTCATAAGCCTGGAATAGTTTATTGCATTCGTCACACTCAAAATTTGAGGTTACACTGTTCCTGCCAAAAAACTCGGGTATAACATGCGGAATTTTATCAAATAAGACATCTGGGTATGCTTTCTGGCAAAAGCGACATTTTTTGGTAGCCGGTGTTTTACTATAACTGTCCGTTAAATCATCTGTTGATTTATGAAGATTATAAAAATCAAAAAAGCTTTCCATGACAATTGCAATATTTTAGCATTTGATTATTTTTAACAAAACTAACATTTATGGAGGCTGGAAAAAGAAGCATTAATGACATTTTTAACGGAAATAAGATTTTAGAAATTCCTTTTTTTCAGCGTTCTTATGTTTGGGATACGCCACAATGGGAAAGATTTCTATCTGACATGGAGCATGTCTCATTAGTTAATAAACCTCATTTCCTCGGTTCTGTAATACTTAAACAACAGTTGACGAGTTCTCAGCAAAGTGTAGGTGATAAAAGGACTGTCATAGATGGGCAGCAACGATTAACAACATTAACAATCTTTTTCAAGGTACTAAGTTTAAAAACAGCCAATCCTTATCTGGCCAGTATATTCAGGCTGCCGATGAAAGGAAATGAAATTGCCCTGCTCCACAATCACAACGATGTTGCTGCATATAACAGAATTTTAGACTTAGCAACAGAAGCAACCATTGCAGATAGCGATAATATCTCTAGTGCCTATCGGTATTTTTCGGAAAATATAGACATCGCAAAACTGAATTTTCAAAACATACTTACAAATATTATGTTTGTCGGAATTGACTTGGGAATTGATGAAGATGAGCAGCAGATATTTGATACAATTAATTCTCTTGGCGTAAAGCTCACTACTGCTGAATTACTAAAGAATTTCTTCTTTGGAAGAAATGATATTCAGCTTTATAAAACTCACTGGCTTTCTATATTCGAAAAAGATGCGGAAACAAAGGACTTCTGGGATACAGAAATAGTCGCCGGAAGATTACGCAGGTATTTTATCGATTTATTCTTCTATTCATTTCTTCAAATCAAAATCCAGGATAGCAAGATTAATGTAACCTCTGAGGATAAAGATGAATTTTCAAAAGTTGAAGGATTATTCGATTCCTATAAAAAATTTATAAAAAAGTACAATATTGATAAGTCAGAATTAATTAATGAGATTAAGGGTTACGCCAATATTTTCTATGATAATTTTAATGTTGAAGTCATAGAGTCAGAGCTTTCAGATAAAGATTCAATTGATAGAGTTAATGCAATCATTTTTGGATTGGAAAATACAACGCTAATTCCTTACGTCTTATTCGTTTTAAAGAACGTAACGGACCTGCAAGAGCAAGCTAAAATATTCGAGTACCTCGAATCATATATTATGCGTAGAATGGTTTGCCATGCTAATACAAAAAATTATAATCAGCTTTTTGGAGAGAGATTTATTTCCAATAACATTTTAACAAAAGATGAATTGAAGAAATATTTAGAAAGCCGCTCCGATAAAGTAAACTATATGCCCTCCGATACCGAATTAAAGGAAGGATTCCTTCAATCCAAATTGGTCAATAAGCAGGCGGCAGGTATTCTATATTTCTTAGAATCCAAAATACGAAACCGGGCAAAACATTCGACAGCTTTGCTTGGCTTAAATAGCTATAGTTTAGAGCACATAATGCCCAAAAAATGGGAAAATCATTGGGGTAAAATATCAAACGACCAGGATAGAATAAATCGTAATAGGACTCTTTTGACTCTTGGAAATCTCACTATACTTCCCGTTTCTCTAAATACATCGATCCGGGATGGCAATTGGGATGTAAAAAGGTTTGGGAAAAGTGGCAAGCCTGGATTAAATCAGTATGCTGCTGGCTTTGATACGTTCAGTCAATATCTTTCATTGCCTGATTGGAGCGAAGTAAATATTCAAAATCGTGCTGCCTTTCTGTATGATGAAGCAAAAAAAGTATGGTCTGATAATTAGAGAACTAAACATCACAATGAGGTTTAGATTCAAGTAATTAAAAATGGGGCAAAACATAAAAATGTTGCCCCTTTTTTAATCCGTACCCTATGAAAACTCTTCCAAGATAAAATTATTTTTTATGGGCAGTACATTTATTCAGCAAGTTATATACAGTGCTTACATGCCATCTATTTCCTTGATTACGGAATGTTGGAACTTTGCGCCTGTTCAATTCGCCTGTGATTTCTCTGACAGTCTTAAACCCTGCCTTTTTAATTTTATTTATAGTAGGACGCATTTTGTTAGCAAAAGCAATTGAATCCTTTTTGTTTTTAGATGCAAGTGTTTTACCATACTTCCCTAATTCGACTCCACGTCTTTTTGCTGCTTGCAATGCTGATTTTGTTCTGAGACTTACTTGTATTCTTTCATGTTGAGCAAAGGCGGCAAGGATATGAAGAATTAAAGGTATTGCTTCAGGATTGTCTACTGCAACAAATTCTACATTTGTCTCCATCAATGCCGAAATGAATGCTACATTTCTTCCCAAGCGATCCAGCTTTGCAATAATCAGGAGAGTTTTATTCTTTATACAATAGTGCAGAGCTTCCTGTAGTATGGGTCTGTTATTCTTCTTTCCGCTTTCGATCTCCGTGTACTCTTTTATTAATTTTATTTTCCTTGCTTTCGTATAAACATGTACCGATTCTTCCTGGGCTTCTAAACCCAAACCACTTTCGCCCTGGCGATCCGTAGAAACCCGGTAATAAGCAACTGCTTTTTTCATGTGTTCTGCATTACTCCGTTCACCTATAAACCAACGATTATTTTTGAACAAATTTCTATGTACTTCATGGAAAGCTATTTTTCAAGTGGTTGGTTTAGTTGATGTTTAAAACCCAAAAACAAGCCTAAATCGTTCATTTCCATTCACATACTAACGTTGGTTTATACACGAACAAATAAATTTCTCTCTACATTTGCCTGCTTCTTTTAAAACTGCGATTTTTTTTAACCCTTCAAACTTTACGCTATGAATATTGAATGCGTCTTTAGCCTCCGATGTTGTCCTGTAAGCAACATTCCCTTTCACAGAAACAATATCAAAATAATCCTTCAATATTATCATTATGGGCATAGCGACGGCATCCTATCGGGTGGATGCGACAAAAACAAACGACGGTTATCTTTTCACTTATAAAAAAGCAAAACTCGGACTGAAACTATATATCAGGCTTTTGTGGTTAAGCGCAGTATTAAGCGGTTATATCGCTTACAGAGTTGAATCAAACTCCACAGTATATGATACGTTTTTCAATAAGCTGCTGGCGGGTGCTTTTTATTGGGCATTTTTTACATTGGCGATTCCCGCAGCTCTGCTCTTGATTCTAAACCTGTTCCGAAATACCGGATCATTCTCGCTTACTTCGAAGGGCATATTACTGAACGGCACTACTTATCCTTATTCGCAAGTAAAAAGCATTTATATCCGTGCTTTCAAACGCCACGCAGGTTTGGCTTTGCCCGGAACCGAAACGGGATTTTTTGCCCTTACAGGTTTGGAAGGCATGCGAACTTCTACAATGGTGAGCACCAAAGGAATAGATTATGACATAAGCATATTAGGTACGATACAGAAAAAGAATTTTAAAATCTGCTTCATGTTCGGCAACACGGAAAAAACCATTGCCAGCGAGATCTCGGAAGATACTGCAATACAGATTTTTCAAAAGATAGATAGCATTAGCTGGTAATTATTAGCTCACTTAAAACTTAAAGAAATGAAAACTCAACTTAATATCAACAGAAGCATTGCTATCATGCCCATTGCATTAGTAATGCTCTTTCAAACTGCCTGCAAAAAATCAAATGATACAACTTCCTCTCAGCCTGTATCCGTAACGGCAACAGCTACGGCTTTGGAGTTTACAACATTACCTTCATCTGTTGAAGCCAATTCTGCGGAAGCGGTTTTCAATTATAACGGTGCAGAAAAACACGTTATCATCAACAGGGTAAGTACGCCAAGCAGCATAAATGGCTCTGTGCTGGTTTCCAATGTAGATATAGTTTCAGCAAGCAGTACATTTATCGCAACGTCGGGCGGAATGTCTGCCGGCATCATAAATGCAACCACACCCAATACGGTTACGATCACTTTAAATAGCGACCCTACGTTTTCAAAGATCACATTACAATTTGACGCAGCTACCAAATTTTATTTTAGCGGCCAGGCTGCCTATGCAGGGTATAATTCATCGAACATTGGCATCTTCAAAACGAATGTTCAAAAAGTTGCAGGGCAGTATAATGATTATGATGCTGTAACGGCAGGCGATCAAAGTTTGCCTGTTAGAATAACAGTCCAATAAAGCAGTTCTTAATAGTTCAATTATAATTTCTATAACCGTCTTGCATGTGCAAGGCGGTTTTTTATCGACCTCGGCTCATGTGTTGAGCGTTCTCTCTTTGCTTTTCAAGTTGTTCTTTCAGTTCACGTATCATTCTTTCCCTTATGGTTTCTTCATGTTGTTTAATATCGCTCTTGCTTCTTTGTTCAAACTGCTTTACCCAATAGCCAGGCTTAATGTCAGATTGTTCTTGTTGTTTGGAACGTATCGAGGAGATAACTTCTTTTTCGGTTTGCAGTTTTTCTTTTTTTAACCGCTCCCTTACTTCTTTTGATCTAATACCATTTAATTGCCGCACGAGATCAAAACTTCTGCCGGTGTTATCAATCACCATAAAAGGGCGGCGTAATTCTCCTTTTGCAATCGTATATCCTTTTTGAACGGAGGCTTTTATAAAATCGGCTCCTGATAAGGTTTTTTGCCAGAGATCGGTAAGGGTGGCTTTTATCTCCGGTCGCTTTTCATTCCGATGTGGGGTTGGTTGCTGTTCCAATTCTTTTTCCATGATCTTACGAGCCCTGTCCTGGGCAAGCCTGGAAAAACTATCAGATACCATTATCTCCTTTTCATGATCGTATCGTTCCCATACGATATGGGCATGGGTACGGCCTTTCTTTTCATGCAAAACAATAACCCGCTTTTGATCGTTAAGTTTTAACTCGCTTTCCAAAATGTTTGCAGCCCTATGCCAATCATCCGGCTGCATCTTTTTATCCTCGCCATAAGCAGGGTTTATCTGGGCATGATAAAGCCCCTTCTCACTCATGGTAAGTTCGGAGGTTAAAGACATTTCCAGCAACGAAGCTTTGAGATTACCCGGTTGGGATGTACCCCGAATATCAAAAATGCGAACACTGTCATTATCCGCTTCTTTCATCAGGTAACCGGCAAGTTGGCTGCCATTGCCCCGTATTTTACCTCTGATGACCATCGGTAAGATGCTTTAGAAGGTTTTGGGATAATGTTTGAATGGCGTACAAGGTGGCTGAAATTGCCGCACCTGAAACAGAGATATTTTGTTTTGTGACAATATCCGTATTAAGGGCTTTGGCAATTTGGTTTACGTTGCTTCCAACTTTACCAAGTTCGGCCAACCCTTTTATAAATGCAGCCCGTTCCGGTGTCGCCATTTGAATCCGTGGCTTACTGCCCAAGGCCGCTTTTCGGATGTGATCGCTTACCGAAAGCCCTGCATCAACCGCCAGTCCTTCAAGGGCGTTTTCTTCGGCTGCCGTGAGCCGAATTTCCACACGTTTCGTGCGGCGGTCTGTTATGCTTTTTATTGGCCTGGGCATAAAAATGGATTCGCATTTTTTTTGCAAGAGGGTTAAGGGAGAGTGCAACAAACTTCTCCCTTACAAGATGGGGTGTACGATAAAAACCAAAAGTTTTTGTACGGACAAACCACGTCTTGCGTACTCAATACCCGATAAAACTATAGTAAATTTTTGAAATAAAAAATGGCTGAAAGCCTTTACAGCATTACATTACAGAAGATTGTAGCAATATGGGTTTATATGGTGTGATATGGAATAAAAATATCTTTAAAAAAAATTATCGTCCCCTTTCGGTTTCCCTGGAATCTCTTTGTTTAAGTTCATACATTAATTGTCTGCGAGCAATTTCCTTTATTTCTTCCTGTGTCAATTCATCTTTTTTTACTTCCTTTTTTGGATCTGTCTCAGAAGATTTTTCATCAACCTGTTCCTGCTCATTATCATCTCGTTCCGCCAATTGCTGTTTTAGCTCGGTACGAATTTTTTCTTTGAACGCTTCTCTTTTATCGATCATTCTCTCTTGCGTTTCGTCAAGATTTTTTTCACTTTCCTCTGATTTTTCCGCTACGGATTTTTCTGGTTCTTTATCTTTCCATTCAATAAGTTTTACGTCTTCCTTTTCTGCGTGTTTTGTAGCGATTTTTGTTATTTCATTTTTGTATTTATCTTCTAAGGCTTTTAGCTCTCTATCAACAGAGTTAGGCGATTCTCTATTCATTAATGTTTTATATGTTCTATCACCTATACGCCGTTCTGGTGTATCTATCTTCGCACTTTCATGTTTGAAATTTTTTAAAATCTTGTTTAATTCAATGATACATTCCTCACTAATGTATTGGTTAATATAATGGTCAATAACTTCCTGCACTGAATTCATTTGACAAATGTTTTTAGTTATGGCAATATAGCGTTTTATCAGTTGGATTTATAATGCTCTATTATAAAAACGAAGAAATTGACCATGTAATGCGCCAGCAAAGGACGCTACCGAGATATGCCGGGTTAGCACGAAAAGTTTTTCATTATTATTTAGGTGATTTATATAACCCAGAAACAATGGGATGTGATATTGAGTTTAAATTCAGGTTTTATATCCAAGGATTTGTTGAAAGGAAAGTAATAAACAAAGAGCCGTATGATTGGCCAGTCATTGATAATTTTTTCAAACTGGTATTATATCACGAAGGGTATACTTTTCTAAATTACGATCAATCAATTTTGGACAAGGGTTATAATGGCATAGCGCATGGCGAACAGCCAAAGCATTGGGCGTGAGTAGAGATAATTGTACTTATGAATGCAATGTTTTGCATTTGCATGGAGTTGATCGGCTTTCGAGGATTGAGAGAATGGATACTCCAATATAGTAAGTTTATTTATTGAGGGTGAACTGATGCTCTATTATAAAAACGAAGAGATTGAACATTTTATGCGTCAGCAACGAACCTTTCCTCGCTACGCCGGATTAGCACGAAAAGTATTTCATCATTATTTAGGTGATCTATACAATCCCGAAACGACGGATTGCGAACTTGAGTTTATGATTAGATTCTATATTCATAGTTACGTGGAATTAAAAGTTATCGATAAAGAACCGTATGATTGGCCTTTAATTGATAATTTTTTCCGTTTCATATTATACAATGAAGGGCATACTTTTCTTACTTATGATGATGAAATTCTCAATAAAGGCTATAATGGCGTTATGCGTGGTGAATTGCCAAAGCACCGAGCATAGTAAAAAATAGGAAGCATCTAAAATGAAATATTATCCCGAAGAATATATGAATGAAAGAATGGCTGATCCTAAAGATAGTGGATTGAGATACGCAGGAATAGTTCGAAGAATGATAAGCAAATATTTAGGCGATTTGTATAATCCAGAAACTTTTTCTTGGGTTGAAGAATTAGTGCTCCGAAAATTTGTAAAAGAATGGGTTGAGCAAAAAGTAATTCATAAAGTGCCCTACGACTGCAACTATATTGACAATGCATTCAAGAAGACACTTTACGATTACGGATTCACTCATGTCGAATTTGACCACAGTACGATTGAAAAAGGTTACGAGGGAATTGACTATCACGAGTGGCCAAATTTTGGCATATAATCGTTAGCTAACTCATTAAATTGACGGAAAAAATTAGGAAGAACTATTGGCTTAAGTTATATATGAAATAGTATAATTTTTTTGAAAATCAGGTTTCCAGCCTTAAATTCAATCTCGGTATATCTACTCCGGTTTAAGTACTCCTCAATATCTCTACAGAAAATCCCTGATAATAACACCTAAAAACTTCTATTTATGTTGAAGAATGACTTTTTACTAAGGGTAATTCTGTTTGCCGGTTTTTTTGTAATTGCCAGGCCTTTCATAGAACTTATTGGATTATTTGTTGGCCTATCCGTTCAGATAAGTTTTTGGGTTGGTATAATCGGCGCAGCCCTATTCTCTTTTTATTTTCATGGTATCGTATTTGGAAAAATTCAGCAAAGTATTGTTCGCCAGGGTGGAATAACTACTACTATGAAATGGGCACTGTATGTATTTACAGGAATAACACTCTTAGCAGTTCTAACGCAAATCATTAATGCTACAGTTTATCAGTCGCCTGTAAGCTTAAAAACGGTAATATTTACCGGGGAATTCCTTGATCGGTTAAAAGCATTCGGCATTCTCCTGGTAATAATTTTCGGAGCAATTCATCTATCAAAAAATCTTGTAAACAAAATCGGGTTTCAAGCCCCGAGTATAGATTTAATGGGAAGTAATTTTACGCCTACTTCCAGCATTACTTCGATTCCTGTAAAAGAAACCCTCGATGTTACTATAAGAGAAAAAAACGATAAACAAACCTTACACGGTTCATCGGAGTTTTTAGATAAAACAACTTTTAATGAACGTTATAACAAAATGGGTAATGCAATCATGCGTGAGAATTTTGAACAAACCGGAGGGTATGTAATCATGCCCAACGCATTAAAATATATCAATCATACCCACATGATTACAATTGCAGGAGCTGGCCAGGGAAAAGGCACGACGGCGATAATTCCGAATCTTCTTACAAAACCACATGAAAGCTGGATCGTCCTTGACGTGAAAGGAGAAAATGCAGCCGTTACGGCACGGTTTCAAAAGGAGTCCGGTCAAAAGGTATTTATAATCGACCCTTTCGATGTTCAAAGATTCATAGAGGCGAAACATAATATTCCTTCATGCGGTTTTAATCCACTTGTAGTGGCAAAATATCTACCTGATGAAGAAATGAGCGATTTCGCTGCAATGATGGCGGAAATGTTTATCCCTGAAGCCGGCAAAAGCAGTTCTGCCGATGGTTTTTGGGTTGATAGTGCAAGGAATGTTTTAAAAGGATATATTCTTCATCTAATCACAGATAAAGACATTGAAAGTAAGGATAGGCATTTAGGAAAGCTATACGAATGGCTTCGCCTCGATCAAAATAATGAAGTAGAGCTTTGGGTAAATATGGCCGTTAATCCTCAAACAGAATTTTTGGTAAACGAAATTCGTTCTTTAGCTATAGGTTCTGCAAAGACCTGGTTGGGCATCCTTTCAGAAGCAAGACGTGCAACTGCATTCTTAGAATCGCCATTAATAAAAAAATCTCTACAATCTGATGAATCTGGATTTGATCCCATGATGTTGCAAAGAGAAAATACTACAGCTTATGTGATACTGCCTGAACGAAATTTAAACACCCATAAAACATGGCTACGCCTTGTATTTGGAACTACATTAAAGCTCTGCAATTTTATCGCAAAGCGCAGAGTCAATTTCTTATTGGATGAATTTCCTATTCTTGGAAAAATGGAAGACTTTCTACGTGCGTATAGTTTTGGACGTGGGCAAAAGATTTCGTGTTGGATTTTTGCTCAAAGCCTCTCACAGTTAAAAGAGATATATGGAGAAGATGGGTTAAATACTTTCCTTTCTAATGCGAAACTCAGACAATTCTTTGGGATGAACGATCTCTACACTCAAAAATTTGTGTCTGATTTACTTGGTACTACAACTGAAATTACAAGTGTCTTTAATCAAGGAGTACAATCAGGATTTAATGCAAACAGTGGCACGTCAACCAGCAATATTATTAATGTAACAAATAGCATTGGATCAGGCAGTAATTCGGGAAAGAGTGCGGGACAATCAGAACAAATAGTTCAAAGGCCTTTGTTAACTCCTGAAGAAGTAGGTAAACTAAATAACGAATTTGTTCTCCTGGTCGACGGTGATAAATACCGCATTTCAAAGACTCCTTATTTTAATAATGGGGTTTATCCTGGCAGGTTTGATCCTAACCCGTATGTGAATTAAAATACCTAAGTATAGATTATAGCAGATCATTAATTTGCTATCTCTCTTTTTTAATTTATCAATAATGGATTACTTAAATAGTAAGAATTGTAAACGTCTAACGGGATTCGCCTTTGACGAAATCTTGTCCTTGACTGGCATTTTCGGAATCCATAATAAAGCACAACTTTTATCAGCAAAATATGGCCAAGCAGATATAGAGGGTAAGATTGTAAACATAGAGTTCGAGACGGATCTGTTGGAGGAATTCGTAGTTCGCATAGATCTCCGTGAAAAAAATATTAAAATCGAAAAATTTATTAGTACCGGAAAAGAAAAAGAATTGACTTTTCGTAGTTTGATTTCATTAGTAGAGAATGCTGTTAAACTTGGATTTAAGAAAATTATCCTCGACGCATATGGCGGAAAAGGTGCTGAGAAAAAATATACGGGATTCTTTGTATGGGCAAAATATGGTTTCAGAATGTCATCTGCAAAAGACCGAAAATTCTTTAAAGAAAAAATGATTGAATTGAACCGCAAAGAATTGTCAATTTTTGAATTAGTTCACACTCCTGATGGATTGGAGTTATGGATAGAGCATGGGAAGGATTGGCTGGGAGAGTTCAATCTGTCCCCTAATTCGATTAGTATGAAAAATTTTAAGAAAATTAGAAAAACAAAAGGGCTATAGCTTAAACTCGTATGCAGCTTTCTGAAGAGTCTTCAAAGTTTTTTGTTTTTCTGTCTCATCCAAATCCTTAAATTCCTCATAATACTTTAGATCATCTTTTGCGTGAAGTTTTGCCGGATCGAAGTTATCGCCCATCATTTCAGCAAGGAAAAAAGCCTTGTGTGTCAATTTTCTTCTTTCAAGACGACGATCCTTTTCCTCCTTGGAAACACTTGTATTTATATCAAAATTATCTTTATCATCAACATTCATGAACTTCTCCAATAACTCAAAAATTAGATTCTTATCAATTTTTTTATCCTGAAAAGTAAATGAAACAGTAATAAGATTTCCTTCTTTTCCCTTTACTTTATTAGCAAATTCGACTATTTTTTTATTTTTGAAAAGTATGGGAAATTCTATAGTGGTCAAGTTGTTTTTATTTCCACTCTTATCAACCTGAACATTTTCTCTGAAGTCAACAGCATATACAGCGTCTGTCGCCTTACGTTTCAGAACCATTCTCCCTTGCTTTTTTTGCGCCTTAATAATTGGCATTATGCTATTATGTTTTTGATAATTAGTCAATTAAAATTACAAAAAAATGTCGAAATTTTAAGCTAAAGTCTTCTTTTCAAATCATTATTTTTCAGATATTTAATGGTTAAAGTCCTACTAAGCTGTGCTTAGGGAAGATGTCTGATGTGTATTTCTTGGTAAGTCCTTAAAACAAAAAATTATGAATAAGATTGAACGCAAGGAGGCTTTAGCTAAATTAGTAAACGAATTCCTGACTACAAATAGTTTGGAAGGGTTAATCAAATCAAGGCAGGAAATCATTGAAGTATTCTCTGCCGGTACATTTGCAGATCAAAAAAAGAAGGAAATTGCTGATACAGCCTTATTGCTTGTAGGCAATGAATTATCAAAATTCATTATTGAAGCAAATAACAAGCGAGCGACCGCACAATTAAAGCTCGAAGTTAATAGCTCTTGCGTTTTACTTCTCACAATATTTGATGTTATGGCAATTTAGAGAGCTATAATTTATTGCTCATAAATAATCTCACCATCCGAATAGATTTTGATCTTGTATGGGGCTTCCTCGGAATAATCATCGCCGGTTTGAAAATCTATAAACGCACCAAATTCATAATTAAGATCACATGATGTCGCCGCTTCAAGTTTGAGAATATCCATAGCCCTATCATCCTGATTCTTATTTGTGCTTTTCTTCACTTCTACTATCAAAAAATTATGATCCTGTGAATTCAGGTCATGAAAGATAATATCCGGTAATATTTCTTTCATTACTAAAGGGTCGTTTAAATCTATTCCTTTAGGTATTTTTGAAGCAGGTAATTCATCAAGAAAGAACATAGTCCTTTTCTTCACAAGAATGTTATTTACTACACGTTTATCGTAATTGAAGTTAATGTCGTAGGGAAAATCAGGGAAATGCTTCTTAAAATATCCAATCAATTCTACAGAAATAGCATCTTCGTGAGCATCTTGAATCAAAATCTTAGGATTTGATGCCGTAAAATCAGCAATTGATCCACACAGTCGCTCTATGAGTATTTTAGGTTCCATTATACCTTGTTTGTCATTTAAATGAGACATGATCCTTGTAAAGTTAAAAGATTATATAACTTATATAGAAAAAACAAAGCCCCGAATCAATTCAGGGCTTTGAAGAAATTAAAGAACTTACACAGTGAGTTTTAAAGGTTGCAGATGACGCATATAATCAACAGCCTTACTTGCCTCACTGGCTGCGGAGATAATAAAGTCTTTATTGTCTTTAAGCACTTTCAACCAATTGGCAATATAACTGGCATGGTTTGGTTTTTCAGGTGAGGTAATTTCAAATTCCGCATTTAAGAAGGCTGCACCAAGTTCTGCAACCAATTCTTCTTCTGCATAGGCATGATCGCCGAACTTATTTCTTATCTGACGATTCAACCGCTTTGAATTACCTGTCCAGTGTGTCAATTCATGCAATAGAACTGAATAGTAATTTTCTGTTGCACTGCAGGTTTTCGTATCAATAAAGGACGAAGCAAGCGGCATATACACTTTATCCTGTAAGGGGCTGTAATACGCATCGCCGTCGTGATGATCTATGTCTGCAAAAGTATTGGCAACAAAATTTTCAACAGAATCAATTTTCTCAACAAGCGTCTGAGGATTTTCTTCCGGCTGCGTTTCGGTTGGAACATAACTTGCCAACTGGCAGCGGTTGAAAACGATCGAATGTTTCAGAAAAGGAATTTTTTTGATTTCGCCGTCAACTTCTTTTTCAAAAGTGTCGGTATAGATAATCAAGTTTCCTTTCTCACCTTTCTTGACAGTTTCATTTTTGGAATTCCACTGTTTGAAACTTGCCCATTCCTGGGAGGTAAATTTCTTCTCCGATGCAGCACCCCAGAGAAGCAAGATGTTTACTCCCCGGTATCTGTTTTGCGTTACTCCGTTTTTCGGAAGTTTTAAACTTGCTTGAGAACTGTTCCATGATTGTTGCCAGGGAATCGTTCCAGCTTCGAGCTGTTTGATAATTGTATCAGTGACCTGCTGGTGAACATCGGTTCGGTTGTAAATTGGTGTCCATTTTTCAGTTGTATTTACGGATGTCATTGTAGTGCCTTTCTGTTAGGGGTAATGGTTACAGACGATCAAAAAACCGTAGCATCAGCGACCAAGCCGGGTGAAATTTTGTTTGGCAGGGAATCACATGGTGAGAGGAAAATTTTAATTGGCGTCGGGAGTGGCTTCGGTTAATCGAACTGAATAAAACCTTTATCCCCACTCATGGAAAACCCACTGAAATGAAAATACTGATTCGAAAATGCGGCACCATAAAATCCGTTTTCATCAATGCAAGTGAATGATATGGATTGATTTCAACTTTTCAAAACGCTGCTATTGCCTGTTTGACGGTTAACGGGCTTATACAAAAACGGAAATGCTCGAAAATGCCGCCGCAATAAACTACAAGATGCGGCATGATCAGAATGATACAAAGCACTTCAGCCGCACAGGCAAAGTCTTATTTCAACGATGCACTTCAAAAGTCAGATTACTATGTGAGCGACCAGGAATTGGCTGGTTCTTTTCATGGTCGTTTGGCTGATAGATTGCGTTTGAAAAAAACTGTAACAAAAGAAAATTTTGCATGCCTGACCGAAAATATTCATCCCGCTAACGGCACTAAGTTGACACAGAGAAATACGAAGCAACGTACAGTCGGCTACGATATAAATTTTCATTGCCCTAAATCGGTTTCGGTATTGCATGTTTTGTCAAAAGACAATCATATTCTGGATGCTTTCAGGCAAAGCGTTTCCGATACGATGCTTGCCATTGAAGCGGATAGCCAGACAAGAGTTAGAAAAAACGGGAGTGATGAAAACCGCTCTACGGGCGAATTGTTGTGGGCTGAATTTATTCATCAGACTGCACGGCCTGTGAAAGATGTCGCACCCGATCCGCATTTGCATTGTCATTGTTTTACGTTCAACATGACGTGGGATAAAACCGAGCAGCAATTCAAAGCCGGGCAATTCCGCTCCATCAAAAGGGATATGCCTTTCTATCAGGCTATGTTTCATAAACAACTTGCCGATAATCTAATCAAACTCGGTTATCGCATTAAGCGTACACGAAAAGCATTTGAGATTGAAAATGTCCCGCAAAATGCGATTGATCTTTTTTCAAAGCGCACGAATGAGATCGGCCTCTACGCTAAAACAAACAATATCACTGATAAAAAAGAACTTGATGGCTTAGGTGCCCGTACCCGCTCCAAAAAACAAAAGGGCATGACGATGAGCCAGCTTAAAAATGACTGGCGCAAACAAATTAGAGAGTTGGGTATGAAGGGTAATGAAGCAAACGGTACTATTATACGACATCCAAATGTAAAAGACACTTTGCGCTTATCCTCTAAGCAATGTATTGACTATGCTTTGCAGCACAGCTTTGAAAGGTTGTCGGTTTTACAGGACAGGCGTATTTTGGAAACGGCCTATCGTCATGGCTTGGGTTCATCTGCCATATCTATTGAAAGCATCAATAAAGCTTTTACAAAAGATAACCGTATTATCCACGTAAAGGATAATGATCTTACTTTCTGTACGACTCACCAGGTTTTGGAAGAAGAACAGCGCATGGTAAGCATGGCTTGCCAGGGCAAGGGTAAGTTTCAACCCTTCTATATCTCAACGCCTGCCCTTAAGCTCAACGGAGAACAGGCTGAAGCCGCTCTTGCCATCCTGACAACCAAAGATCAGGTTTCCATCATTGCCGGAAGGGCGGGTACGGGCAAAACAACCCTTATGAAAGAGGCAGTACGGCTAATCGAAGAAACGGGCAAAGAAGTTTTGACTGTGGCTCCGACAGCCCAGGCCGCAAGGAGTGTCTTAAAAGAGGAAGGCTTCGAGCAGGCGGAAACGGTAGCTAAGCTTATTTCCGATAAAAGCCTTCAGGCAAAACTTAAAGACGGGGTATTGTGGGTGGATGAAGCCGGATTACTCGGTGTGAAAGATATGGCGGCCCTGCTCCAAATTGCCGTTGATAATAATGCAAGACTGATCCTCGGAGGTGATACAAACCAACATGCAAGTGTCGCCCGTGGTGATGCTTTAAGGTTGCTTGAAGTGGTTGCAGGCCTTTCAGCTTTTAAAGTGAGTAAAATCTATCGCCAAAAACACAAGGTCTATAAAATGGCCGTGCAGGCTATCTCCGATGGCGATATAGAAGAAGGCTTTAAGAAACTTGATTCGATCAATTCAATAAAAGAAATTGATAAGGCAAAGCCTGCTGCAATGCTGGTTAATGATTATATGGCTTCCATGCAAAAAGATAAAACGGCTTTGATTGTTTGTCCAACCCATAAACAAGGCGAACTTATCAGCAATGAAATCCGTAAGGCATTAAAGAAAGCAGGCAAGATCGGTAAAGCGGATATTAACGCCTCACGCATGGTTAACCTCAACCTGACGGAAGCGGAAAAAAACGACATCCGAAACTATGCGCCCGGATATATCCTGCAATTCAGCCAAAATTCAAACGGCATAAAACGTGGGAGCCGATGGGTTGTAGAAAGCATAAAAAATAATCTCCTCGAATTGACGAACAAAGAGAAGCTATCCTTACAATTTCCCATTGAAAGAAAAAAGGACTTCGATGTTTTCCAGCAAACGAATCTTCCTTTATCCAAAGGCGATACAGTTCGCATTACCCGCAACAGCTTTGATGCCAAACAAAACCGTTTGAATAACGGGCAGGAATTAAAAGTTGTTGGTATTGATAAGAAACAGCTTGTTCGTCTACAAAATATAAAGAGTAAAGCCGAATATCTTTTGCCTAAAGACTTCGGACACATCAATCATGCTTATTGCATGACTTCCCATGCTTCGCAGGGAAAGACGGTAGATAATGTGCTAATCTTTCAGCCATCTGAAACATTTCCTGCAACAGATATGAAACAGTTTTATGTTTCGGTTTCCCGTGGCCGTAACTCGGTAAGCATTTATACTGACGATAAACAGGCTTTGTTCGATCAGGTAACGAAACCACGATCCCGTATGTCTGCTATCGAATTGCTAAAGGTTTCTTCGAAAAAAATAACTGATGATTCTCCTAAAAATCAAAAGGGAAACAAAACCATGAATAAATTAACATCACCATTATATTATCCTGTATAGGAAATTTTAGTTGACGTAACGGCATTCCTTTGCATATGAATAAAAGTTATGTGGTGAAATAATCAAATGATCCATAACCTGTATTCCTAACATTTTCCCCGCTTTTACAATATTTTCGGTCATACAATCATCCGCTTTGCTTGGCTTCAGATTTTCAGAAGGGTGATTGTGCGCCAGGAATATTGCGGATGAGTTTACCCGGAGGGCTGTAGCGAAAACAACTCTTGGATCAATTAAACAAACAGCTATACCGCCGGTTGCGATATGTGATACGCCGAGGCAATTGTGGCTCTGGTCTACCATCATCATGTAACACTGCTCCACCATTCCTATTTTATTCATATCCCACATCTGCAAAAACACATCATAAGCATTTTCCGGGCTTAAAATCTTATGACGATCGGCAGGGTTTACTTTGTTACGATAGAATAATTCTATTTCCGAAACGCTAAACATGGATTGAACTTTACTACGCATCTTTTCCTCCCGGTTACAATTCAAGTTTTGCCATATGAGCTGCATTAACGTCCTTGTAAGGCAGATAGATTTCGTTCATCGGGACGTGCAAGAGATTTTCTTCCGTTTTGCAAAAACCTTCCCATGATTTTGTTGCCTCAATTCCGGGTTCATCATTATCCATCCACGTATAAGCGTATCGGTAACCATAGTTTTTAAGATAAGCAGATGCCTTTTTTAAATTGCTCAGGGAATGTAAAATCAGGCTGTCATTTTCAAAAGGTTTTCCATTGAGTTGAGCGATTGCAGAAGCAAAATCAAAAGCTCCTTCAAAAATATTGATACCTTCCGGTTTCGGCTTGGTGCCCCGGATAAACGTAATATATTTCTTACCTATGCAGCCCTTGAAATAAGGATTACGCAGTTCGTAACCTTTAAGATCATTCCGCATACAAAGCGAGTAGAATTTCTTTTGTGTTTTGGTATTGAATACTGCCGCTTCCACAAAATATGTTCTCAGGATGCTTTCAGGAATACCTCGGTTATTCCCGTATTCGATTAGCTTCACTTGTTTAATCTTATTGACTTCTCTTAATACAAGTGTTTTTTCTGCTGAAACTTCGTCAGGATCAATCACCGGTTTTATATCGGGAATAAAGCCGGTCATATTCCGAAGCCAACGCAAAGCGTCGGTAACTTCGCAGTTCTCGTTTTCGTTGTTTAAATAGCCACGTACCAGGTGAATAATGTCTCCACCTATCCATTTACTATCGCCGAAGTCTCGCCAGAGATTGTTTTTGGTATCTACCCATAGGCTCGGCGTTTTCTCCCTACGGAAAGGCGAGAAATACAAGACCCGGTGGCCGCTTGTGCGTTGCGGCGCAAGATTAAGCTTGTCAAGAATTACGGAAATAGGTATGGATTTAGCCTGCTCGATGTTCATCGTTGCTCCTTAGTCGGGGGGAATGGTGGTTTAGGTCGGACGGTGGGAGGGGGAAGCTCTGATACAGCTTTCCTCTCTTGTTTTAGGGATTAGGGTTTCATCCGATCCTCTAAAAATTTATCGAGAACTGAACGCCTGTAGCGCACCAACTTTTTCCCGATTTTTATCGGCTGCAGATCATAGCGTTTGGTACAATCCCAAACGGCAAGGGTTGCAGGCTTTAAACCGCCTAAGTATTTTGCTGCGGCAACACGGTCGAGTAATTCATCTTCATTATCGGCATTGGATTTTGAATCAGTTTTGTTCTTATTCATTTCGGCCTCATACGATTTTCAAAAAGTTTCTGTGAAAGGATGTCTATGCAGAAACATGCCCTTCTAAATTGTGAATGGTGATAAATGATTCGCCTTGTTTTTTACAAGTGAATTTGATTCTGCAAATACAGATATATGTAAATTAATAAGATTTACTTACCTCCGTATGTAACCCAATTGGCGAGGCTGGTGATTGGGTGAGAAAGATTAAATTAACGAATCGGAATTGTGGTGAATTTATCTGCCAGGGCGCAATAGAGGCGCATTGACATTTACGTATCACCTGACAATATATTAAGTAGTTGAAATTGGTGGGCGCAACAGGGATTGAACCTGTGACCTCTCCCATGTCAATTGGATTTATGGCTTATTATGGTATGTTTATATGCATATATAAAACCGATTATTATTTGAAATATAATCGGATTCTGATACACCCATAGTTTCCATAAATTCACCTGTTTTCACCCCTTAGGGCGCAATAGAGGCGCAATGGAGAAGCTATGTCATCTACAATAAACTTCAAAAAAGATGCAATACAAGCATTACCAATACAAACCAAAACTTACTCCGTCTTTGATATAAAGACGCCTCACCTAAGAATAACTGTTTACCCTTCGGGAATAAAAACATTCATGCTATGCCGGAAGGTTAATGGTATTTGGCTGAGAATGAAAATTGGCCGGACAACTGATCTGACAGTTGAGGAAGCAAGAAAAGAAGCTCTGCGTCTGAATTCATTGATAGCATTGGGTGGTAATCCCTATGCAGAAAAGCAGGCTGCTCGAAAAGAACTGACTTTTAGAGAACTTTATGAGTTTTATTACTGTCAACATGCTTTGCATTATACCAAACGCCCAAAAGCAAATCGACAAACTATGGAGCTTCATGTTTTGCCTGTATTGGGTAATTTGCGAGGAAGTGAATTAACTGGTGAAAAGTTAAGAAAGCTACATTTTAAAATTGCAGAGAACAGTTCTAAAAGTACGGCAAACCGGGTTGTTGCAATTATTTCTCCTGTTTTCAATTTTTGTATTAAGCATTCGTATTATAATGGGACTAATCCATGTGTAGCTATACAGAAGTTTCGCACGAAAAGCCGCGACAGGTTTTTAAGTCCAGAGGAGTTAAACAAATTTTTTGATGCTGTACAAAAAGAAGAAGATTTGTTTAAGCATTTCTTTTTGATGCTTTTGTATACTGGCGCAAGAAAATCAAATGTTTTATCAATGAAATGGGTTGACCTCGATTTTCAGATTAATCGTTGGCGGATTGCTGAATCCGAAACAAAAAACGGAGAAGTCAATGTTATTCCATTGTGTGAGCCAGCTATTGAAATCTTGAAGCAACGATTAGAGAAAAATAACGCCTTAGCTGAACCCTCTTTATATGTTTTTCCAGGCGAAGGAGAAGGAGGCTATTTAGCTGACCCAAAAAGAGCATTTGAAAGAGTTAGAAAACGTATGGGGGTTATGGATTTTAGAATGCACGATTTGCGTAGAACATTAGGTAGCTACATGGCTATAAACGGAGCCAGTTTACCGATCATCGGAAAAGCCCTGAATCATAAGAGCCAGATTTCAACGGCCATATACGCCCGGTTGTCTCAGGCTCCGGTGCTGGATGCAATTACAACGGCTGTTACTATGATTAAAAGCTATAAAACAAAGTAAGGTGAGAATTGGATTTATCTTCCCATTCCCTTGTCTTTTGAATTGGTGCTGGTTTTAAGTTGGGCAAGAAGTAGCTCTCTATCGTGTTGCTTCTTGCCTGATTTTAATCCTTTAAAATATTCGTTTGCTTCTTTTGTTTTAAGAAGCTGCTTTAATAATTCAGGCTCATGCTGACTTAATAAATATCCGGCATTAAATCCTTTTATATATTGCTTGTCCTGATCTTCCATACTCAAAAAGTATTTTTTGAATGTTTTTCTAAATACTCATTAATTGAATCCGTATCGTAAAGGATTATTTTTTTCTCTGGTTGGCTGAACTTTATTTTTCCTTCATCACGCATTTTTTGTAAGGTGGTTTTGCTCGTAATGCGTAGCTTTTGCATGGCTTCATCACCGGAAATCCATTTGTCTTCTTTAAAACCCTGCTTATCTTTTAAATGGCCGATCACCCGATCAATCAAGATAAAGAATGCTCGGTCTTCCAGGCAGATTACTTCCATTTTTTAAAAATTCTTGACAAAACGTTGACTTTTAGTAGGTTAATTTACGTATTTTTCTCTAAATTTAGAAAACAAAGGCTATTTTTGCAAAAATTGTCAAGATTTCAACAGCAAGACTATGGCAGAAAGTTTCGGCGAATACATTAGAAACTTAAGAAACGGCCATGGGTACACTCTAACTCAATTAGCCGCTAAACTGGGAATTGATTCAAGTGCTTTGAGTAAAATTGAAACTAATAAGAAAAATTTTGACGCAAAATTATTAGGGACTTTATCTGAAATATTCTCTTTGGATGAAAGGACCTTAAAAAATGAATTTTATAGTGAAACAGTAGCAAAAATCCTATTTGACAACCATTGCTCAGAAGAAGTACTGTCAATTGCGGCGACAAAAATTAACCTTCTCAAAAATAAGAACATTAAACAAAGCAGCTTAAACTTCAAATGACCCCGACAATCGACATCAAGGCCTTGCTAAAAGTTTTAGGATTTTCTCTTGAAGAGGGGAAAGACGGGGTTTGGTTAAAATCTTTTGCCAATCATAGCAACTATAAAATTAAGGTAGATCTGACATCTGAAACAATTGATTATGGTAAGCAAATTACTGTTGTAGGAAAAACCACCTCAAATTTTAAAGCTGCCGAAAACCTAGTTGTTTTAGAGTGCGTCAATCGACTCTTGGAAAAAGGGTATAAACCTAAAAATATTCACTTAGAAAAGACTTGGGCAACAGGGCACGGCACGAGTGGGCGGTTAGATATATTAGTTACGCATGATAACGGTACTGCATATTTAATGATCGAATGCAAAACTTATGGGGCTGAATTTGACAAAGAGTTCAAAAAGGTCTTGAAGGATGGAGGTCAGTTATTCACCTATTTTCAGCAAGACAAAAATGCTGATATCCTTATGCTGTATGCATCGCATTTGGATAAAGGAAAATTAATATACCGGAACGAGATAGTAAAAATCGAAGAAGATTATCGCCAAACAGGCAATGTAAAAGATTTTTACGATAGATGGAATAAGTTACCCAAAAACAATGGGGTATTTGATAGCTGGGTTAAAGCTTATGATTTTCAAAGTAAAGCTCTAACGCCTAAAAATTTGAAGGATATAAAACAAGAAGATAGTAGCTTTATTTTTAACCAATTCTTGGAAATACTAAGACACAATGTTGTGTCAGACAAACCAAATGCTTTCAATAAAATATTCACGCTTTTTCTGTGCAAAATATACGATGAAAAGGTTACTAAGCCTACTAATGAACTGGCTTTTCAATGGTTCTATACTCCGTATGAATACGAGGGCATAAGCTACCCACCAGATGACAATATTTCATTCCAAAAAAGGTTAACTGATCTTTACAAAAAGGGGATGAAAGAATTTTTAGACAAATCAGTTACAGATATTTCTGATGCAGATTTTGAAAAAAAGTACGGAAAGCTTGATGCTGTTACCAAGAAACAGATTTTAGATGAGTTTACTGAAATACGTCTGAAAAAAAATAATGAATTTGCTATAAAAGAAGTTTTTAATGATGATTCTTTTATCGAAAATGCAAAGGTAGTTAAAGAAGTTGTTGAGCTTTTGCAAGGTTATAAAATTCGTTACACAAAAAAACAGCAATACCTAAGTGATTTTTTTGAATTACTACTTACAACTGGCTTAAAACAAGAATCTGGACAGTTTTTTACACCAGTACCTATTGCGCAATTTATTATAAAAAGTATTCCGCTTGATAAAATTGTGGCGGATAAACTTGAGAAAGGTGAAAAGGATAATTTGCTGCCAACTATCATTGATTACGCAGCTGGCAGTGGACATTTTATTACCGAAAGTATGCACGAGGTTCAAAGGATAATTGATAAAACAAACCCAGATGATTTTGTTGATGGTACGGGTAAGAAAATTTCATCTTGGAAGACGGATCATTTTGATTGGGCATTCCAATACATCTACGGGATTGAAAAAGATTATAGACTAGTGAAGGTTGGTAAAGTTGGTTGCTACCTTCATGGCGACGGCTTAGCACAAATTGTACATAGTGATGGTCTTGGCAATTTCTCTAAAACGGAAGAGTATAAAGGCTTGTTACGAAAGTTTGATAAGGATTTTCCGAAAGAAAATAAGCAGTTCGATATTGTTGTTTCAAATCCTCCGTATTCAGTCTCTGCATTTAAAAATAATGCTCGAAAATTCTACACAGAAGATGACTTTGAAATCTATGAAAAACTAACTGATCAAAGTAGCGAAATAGAATGCTTATTTATTGAGCGAACTAAGCAACTTCTTAAAGATGGTGGCATAGCTGGAATAATTCTACCCAGCAGTATACTTAGTAATACTGGAATCTATACAAAAGCCCGTGAAATTATTTTACAATATTTTGATATTGTTGGCATTGCAGAATTAGGTGGCAACACATTCATGGCAACTAATACAAGTACAGTTACTCTTTTTTTGCGAAGAAGAAATAATTATTTCAGCGTTAATATTCGGGCACTTGTTAAAAAAAGCCTGGCAGATTTCAAAGATGTTACAATAAACGCTATTGAAAAGCCGCTTAGTAAATATGTTGATCATGTTTGGCAAGGCATTACTTATAAAGATTACGTAACCCTTTTACAACAACAACCTAATGATTTAGTCAAACAGCATGAAATTTACAAAGAGTATAGCAAAAAAATAAAAGCAAAAAGCGATACTGAATTTTGGAATGCTGTTCTCGAATTAGAAGAAGAAAAAGTTTTCTATTTTGTATTAGCTTATCCTCAAAAAGTTGTTTTAATTAATAGTGGCGAAAAAAATGATGAAAAAGATTTTTTAGGATACGAGTTTAGCAATCGCAGAGGAAGTGAAGGAATACACCCGATACAAAGAGGAAAAAGTATAGATGAGTGCACTAAACTCTTTGATCCCGAGGTTTTTGAAAACTCCGAAAAAGCAAGTACCTATATTTATAAAGCCTTTCAAGGAGATTTTTTTAGTAAGATTCATCCAACTCTTGAAAAGAATATTTCCCGTCTACAATTGGTTGATATGTTAACTTATGACAGGATAGAATTTGAAAAAAATATATCCCTCATTGGAAAAAAAAAAGTAAAGCTCGAAAGTAAATGGCCTCAAACAAAATTAGAGGACGTTTCAGTTTTACTTTTAAGAGGGAAATCAGCCAAATATGGGAATTCAAAAATACAAGTAATTAAATCAGGCCAAGCACGGGGCTATAAAGAATTTAATTTTTCAGAAAAATATTATACTGATGCTAATTACCAGCTTGATGAAAGACAATTAAAAAAAGGAGATGTTTTAATTAACTCTTCAGGTGTCGGAACCGCTGGTAGAGTTACCTTATTTGAATTGGATGGTACATTTGTAACAGACAGCCATATTACACTTTTAAGGGCCGATAAACTTAAAATCATTCCCGATTATATATTACAGTGTTTAGCTTGTATTGGATTTAAAAATATTGAGGCTATGGCCATGGGGCAAAGCGGTCAAATTGAGTTATCGCTTACAACAATTCAAAATATCAAAATCCCCTTACCTCCACTAAAAGTACAAGAAAAAATTAGTAGTGAAATTTCGAAAGTTGATCTGAAAATTGACACACTTAAAAAATCTCTCAAAGAGTTGAAGAGTAAAAAGGATGAAATCATACAGCGATATTTTAATTCAAATAAAGAAATTAAACGGTTAAGTGAAATCGCCGATTTTAAAAGAGGTCCGTTTGGAGGGTCCTTGAAAAAAGAAATATTTACCGATTCTGGTTATAAGGTTTATGAACAAAAGCATGCCATTGCAAATGATTTTACCGTTGGTAGATATTTTATAAGCGAAGAAAAATTTGCTGAAATGAAAACTTTTGAATTATTACCAGGTGATTTGATTATGAGTTGTTCTGGAACTATAGGAAAAATAGCGGTATTTCCCAGCACAGCACAGAAAGGTATTATTAATCAAGCCCTCCTCAGATTTAGACCTAAATCAAAAATAACAACATCTAAATATTTAAAAGTTTGCTTATCATATATAACCGATAAATTTGAAGAAAACAGTCATGGTTCTGGGCTAAAAAATGTCGCCTCGGTTGAGATTCTAAAAGATATTAAAGTATATGCTCCGTCAATTGAAGAACAGGAAAAAATAATTTCTCAAATTGAGAAATTAGAAAATGAGATTGAGAAATTAGAAAATGAGGTTTTAAATATTCCCGCTGAAAGAGAAAGTATCCTTTTAAAATATCTATAATCTAAATTCCAAAATGCTTAATAATTTGATTAAAACACTCTAGGTCTACTTTAGTAAACTGTTGTTGTTTTTTAACCGCCAATCCAACATGGATAGCTGCATTTCTTTTCTTTTGTAAGTCAATTAAATGTGTCATAGGAAAATTAAATGTCCTATCAAGCTTTAATAGCTTCAAATAAGTAATCATTTTCCCAAGTCCCAGAGTTCTATCATCATCAAGAATTTTTTTATCAATATCTTGTTCTAAGAGCACTTGATATAAAATAACTTCAGAAATAGCTCCTGCTAAAATTATAGCAGTGTTATAACTTTCGTTTTTTACATTGTGTAGATAGTCCTTATAAAATTCCCCTATAAGATTTTTGAAAAGAGAATTTTCCTTTTTGATCACTGTTTCTGTGACCTTTGGAATTTTATTTCCATGCGAAGGAACGGGAATGTCTAGAGAGTTTATTATTATTCTCGGTATCCGTAGAAAAACGGCTCCTACTGCAAAACTTGCCAGGTATTCTTTTGTTTCTTCCAAACCTAAAAACCAATGCAGATAATTAGGTGATATTCCAAGGTCGATTGCAAATTCATTTAGTGGCAGCGGAGTTGAAAATCCTTTATTAGGTGTATCCTTATCTAATATTTTTAACCGCAACTGAGAATCACCAGAGGCCATTATCACTAAGGTTCCTTTTGGAATAGTGCTATTAGCTTTAATAGAATTGATAAGTGTGCCCAGCCTGTGCTTTGCACTATTCTTAAATTTTTGGTCTAAAAATTTCTTATGACGATCTTCTAATTTAGATTCCATGATCTTTTTCATGATTGGAAAATACCCCAATCAGGTTTAGCTTCTGCGATTGCAGCATTTTTATGTTTGGCTTCCAATAATTGTAGAAATTTAATTGTCGCTGTCATATTGGTAAAAATTAATACACTCTCATCATAATTCAAAACAGGATTGTCGTGGGCGAAACTTTTATTATTACGAATATCATTAAATGCTTGAATTACTTGAAACGAGTATTGAATTATTTTTTCAGCCATTTCAGATTCAATAAATCCTTTGTTCTTTATTTCTTTAATATACTTCCCGTATAAGGCATTCACTGTCTCTTCTTTAGAATAATTCACACTATGGCTATCGCATAATTCCTTTAGGAATTTGATGGCGAAAACATGAAGCCTATCCAAAGCAGCTTCCGGTTCATTTTTTTCAATACTCTCCTTTATAAGTTTGGCTAACTGATGAAAATCTTTGTCCTCGTTGTTAGCTTGTATGGCATCTATATGCGGTACTATACTCTCACTTAGTAAACGTTCTGAGATCTTGTGAAATTCTTCAAAAAGCTGGGTATTAATACTCCGTTCTGTTCGTGCGTGTTCACTTAAATTCAATTCATAAAGACTTTTGAAAAGTTTTCCGACGGTATAGTCAGATTCAATCTTGATAAATTGCCTTAAACGGTTTGCTTTTGACGTCCCTTGGGTTTTATATTTTTCGTCATTAATATCTAAATTAACCGCATCCCCGACAAAATTCGCAATCGTCCTATCTGAGAAGCTAAGTACATATCCACCTCCCATTTCTAGGAATTGTTCTGTAGTTTTAGTCTCATTATAAGAGAGTTTTGCCATTATTTTCCTCAATTAATTGTACTTATAGTATAGGATAGAGGCAAGAATTTTCAACCTTTCACATGAACTGACGTGCAAATTGCGTGCAAATGAAAAAGGGTTTCAGAAGTAATCCTCTGAAACCCTTGTCTATCTTGCTCCCCCTGCTGGACTTGAACCAGCGACCCTCTGATTAACAGTCAGATGCTCTAACCAACTGAGCTAAGGAGGAATATATCTTTCAATTTTTTCCCTGTTTGAACCAGCGTCCCTCCCGACTATCAGTCGGGATGTGCAAACCAACTGAGCTAAGGAGGAATTTTAACCGTCATAGTTTTAACGAAGGCGGTTTCCCTTTTTAGGGAGGGCAAAAGTAAGGCATTTTAGGTTTTGGAAAAAAAATTAGCGCAACTATTTCAACCAGCTTAGCCAATTATTTTCAGCAAAACCAACGAAAATACCGTCGGCCCTTATTTCTATTGGGAAGGTTTTTAAATAGTACCCTTCTCCGCTGGTATTGCGACCATTTTGCAGGCTGAATTTATAGCGGTGCAGGTGGCAAACAATATTACCCAGCGGGTCTACATAACCATTTACCATTGGTGCCCCGGCATGCGGGCATTTTTGTGCGCAGGCGCGTAGTTGTTGCTGATGCATGGCCAAACAAATAGTTTTGCCATGCACTGTAACTTCAGCCAGGCCATTTTCGCCAAAGGCTATTGCTTCAGGGCTGTCGGCAATTTTATGCCAGGTGTATTTTTTATTTGCTTCCATAAGCCGGGTTAATAAAAGAATTCCACTTTGTATGGATAGCGGATACGGTAAGCGTCCCGTACTGCATTTAATATGGTTTGCCGCAGGTTGTCGATATTCATTTTTTCTGTGGCAGATACAAATACACAGTTGCCCTTGGTTTCATTTTGCCAGCGTTGCTTTAAATCATCCATAATTTCTTTTTTTACCTCATCTTCCAGCCATTGATCAAAAGCTTCAGTTTCGTATTTATCTGTTTTGTTGAATACAGTAATGGTGGGTTTATCCCCGGCCTTCAATTCGGCTAATGTATGGTTTACCACGGCAATCTGTTCTTCATATTGCGGGTGCGAAAGGTCCACCACATGCAGCAGTACATCTGCTTCCCGTACTTCGTCCAGTGTACTTTTAAAACTTTCCACCAGGTGATGTGGTAATTTCCGGATGAACCCCACTGTATCACTCAATAAAAACGGGGTTTGTTCAAATACCACTTTGCGTGTTGTGGTGTCCAGTGTGGCAAACAATTTATTTTCTGCAAACACTTCGCTTTTGCTCAGTAATGTCATCAGGGTGGATTTTCCTACGTTGGTATATCCCACCAGCGCTACCCTTATAAATTCACCACGGTCTTTACGCTGTGTAAAAGCCTGTTTATCAATTTCGGTTAGCCGTTTACGTAATAGGCTGATTTTGTCTTTCACGATACGCCTGTCGGTTTCAATTTCTGTTTCACCGGGCCCTCTTGTACCCACACCGCCGCCCTGGCGTTCCAGGTGTTTCCACATTCCTTTCAGCCGTGGAAGAATGTATTGGTATTGTGCCAGCTCCACCTGCGTTTTGGCCTGTGCGGTTTTGGCCCGGCCTGCAAAAATATCCAGTATCAAATCGCTGCGGTCGATGGTTTTAACCTGCAGTTCTTTTTCTATATTTTGTATTTGAGACCCGGTGAGTTCATCATCAAAAATCACTACATTAATATTTCCCTTCAAGCCAATATATTGCTTGATCTCTTCCAGTTTTCCTTTGCCTACAAATGTTTTACTGTCAGGGTGCGGCAGTTTTTGCGTAAAGCGTTTCACTGCTTTTGCGCCGGCTGTTTCTGCTAAAAAAGCCAGTTCATCCAGGTATTCATTCACCTGTATTTCGGTTTGTTCTTTGTATACCAACCCTACTAAAACGGCGTGTTCTTCCTGTGTGAATAATTGTTTTTTTTCTATCAAAATTGATGTCTTTTATTTTTTGAGCAATGTCTCCATTTAGAAAACTGTCAGGTTAAATTTATCGAAACCGGCCTGTCAAAAAATAACCCGCCTTCACTAAACCCAGGCAGACAATTTTCATTGTTGTAACGGTTTTAACTGAAACAAAATCGCTTTTTTAGGTTGATTCAGTTACTGCAAAAATAAAGCGTCCTGCACTGGCAAGACGCTTCTTATTCAGTTTATCTTTTTTTAGTTTTTAGCGGGAGCAGATGCTGTAGCTGACGATTCTGCCCATTTTTTTAATTCGGGGCAACCCATATAATCTTTATCGATCATGATGTAATAAGTGGGGATTTTTTTGGCAAACCAAACATCCAGCGCATCATTCTTTTTATCTTCCAGTGCACGGGTGGCTATCCTGTTGTAATCATCTTTCATGTTTTCGCGGTGTGGCTCTGTTTTACTTTTCAGGTACACTATACGCACGCCCTGCTTGCCGCTTTCATCTGTAAACTCAACGGGTTGAGAATACTGGCCTACCTTAAGGTCTTTCAGCATCACCACTAAATCTTTATCCAGTTGATCGATGGTGAGGAAACTGCCGTTAGGGCCCTGCTTCATACCACCGGTAAATTTGCTTTCATCATCGTTGCTGTACCGGCTTACCGCTTCACCAAACTGCATGGTACCAGCCATTAACTTTGACCTTACAGAGTCAAGCCTGTCCTGGGTTTCTTTGATCTCAATTTTAGTTACCTGCGGAATTTTAAGAATATGCCTTACAATAGCATCATCGCCGGAGCGGCTTACCATTTGTATAATATGATACCCAAATTTGGATTTGAATGGTGCAGATATCTGTCCTTCTTTTAAAGAAAATGCTTTAGACAACCAGGTGGGATCTAAATTCTTTTGGCTGCGGTTGATCTCGTACTGCCCGCATTTATCCTTACTTCCGGGATCTTCAGAATTATTGGCAGCAAGTAAACAGAAATCTTTCTTTTTCGTTTCAATCTGTTCTTTATATTCTTTCAGTTGCTCCTGTGCATATTCTTCTGCTTCGCGACTGGCTTTGGGGTAAATTACAATTTGCCCTACTTCCACTTCTGTTTCGTATAAGGGTAAACTGTCGGTAGGTATTTTATTGAAATATTCCTGTACTTCTTTTGGTGTGATGCGGATGTCTTCTACAATTTTATTACGCATGGCCTGGGATAATTTCTGTTCCCGGATGCCCTGCTTAAAATCTTCTTTTAACTGGTACACTGATTTGCCGGCTATTCTTTCCAGTTCATCTTTTGAACCAAACTGGTTGATGTAGTTACGGATGCGGTTATCAATATCCGTTTCAATTTCATCATCTGTTATAGGCAATGAGTCTTTTTCTGCCTGTAATACCAATGCTTTAATGCCCATGGCTTGTTCAAAAGTGAGGCAAAAAGCATTAGGGGGCACTTCCACTCCCTGGCGCTGCATATCGGCAATACTGTTTTCAATATCGCTTTTCAATACAATCTTATCGCCTACCACCCCAATGATCTTATCAGCAATAACCCTTTTTGCCCCACCTGCCGGTGGTTGCGCTGTTGCTGCTGTAAGTATAAAGATGAATGCGATGAGAATAGCGTAGTTTTTCTTCATAAGTCTCATTATATCTTCAAAAGTAAGGAGCCTTTTAAAATCAGGCTCCTTAGTGCGTTTTATTTAACAAATGTTTGTTCGAACAGGCTGAAAGCAGTCAGCTGGCTGCTTTTCATTAAAGGGTTCGTTTTACTTCAACCTCTTCAAAGGCTTCCACAATGTCGCCCACTTTAATATCGTTGTAGTTTTTAATAGTTAAACCACACTCCATATTACTGGTTACTTCTTTGGCATCATCCCTGAAGCGTTTCAGGCTCTGCAGTTCGCCGGTAAAGATTACAATGCCATCGCGGATGAGGCGTATCCTGCTGTTGCGGGCAATTTTTCCTTCCAGTACATAACATCCCGCAACGGTGGCTTTATCAAAACGATAGGTTTCCCTGATTTCCACGTTGGCCAATATTTTTTCTTCCACAGTGGGTTCAAGCATACCTTCCATAGCGCTCTTGATTTCTTCAATAGCGTTATAAATAATAGAGTACAGTTTGATCTGGATGGCTTCGCTTTCGGCAAGGCGAGCTGCCTGCATGGATGGGCGCACATTAAAGCCAATGATGATAGCATCTGATGCGTTGGCCAGGGTAACATCGCTTTCGCTGATGGCACCCACGCCTTTATGGATCACCCTTACCACAATTTCCTCAGTACTTAATTTTTGTAAGCTGTCGCTCAACGCTTCCACTGAACCATCCACATCACCTTTAATGATCACGTTCAGTTCTTTAAAGTTTCCTAATGCCAAACGACGGCCAATTTCATCCAGTGTAATGTGTTTCTTCGCACGTATACCCTGTTCACGTAAAATCTGCCCGCGTTTGTACGCAATTTCCCTTGCTTCGGCCTCATCGTAAAATACTTTAAACGTTTCACCGGCTTGTGGCGCACCGTTCAACCCTAATATTAATACCGGGGTTGATGGTGGTGCGGTTTCACTGCGCTGGTTACGTTCGTTATACATGGCTTTTACTTTACCAAAGTACTGTCCGGATACGATCATGTCGCCCTGTTGCAGGGTTCCGTTTTGTACCAGTATGGTGGCCACATATCCACGGCCTTTATCCAGCGATGCTTCAATGACTGTGCCGCTGCCGCCTTTATCCGGGTTGGCTTTTAATTCCAGTATATCTGTTTCGAGCAATATTTTTTCCAGTAGCAGGTCAACATTCAATCCTTTTTTAGCACTGATCTCCTGGCTTTGGTATTTACCGCCCCAGCTTTCTACTAATATATTCATGCCGGCCAGTTGCTCCTTAATTTTTTCAGGATTGGCACCGTCTTTATCAATTTTATTGATGGCAAAGATCATTGGTACATTGGCTGCCTGTGCATGGGAGATGGCTTCTTTTGTTTGGGGCATCACCGCATCATCTGCCGCTACAACAATTACCGCAATATCGGTTACTTTGGCACCGCGGGCCCTCATCGCAGTAAATGCTTCGTGACCGGGTGTATCCAGGAAAGTGATGTTGCGGCCATTGGGTAAGGTAACTTCGTATGCACCTATATGTTGGGTGATACCACCGGCTTCACCCGCAATTACGTTGGTATTGCGGATATAGTCCAGCAACGATGTTTTACCATGGTCTACGTGGCCCATGATGGTCACAATTGGCGCCCTTGGTTTTAAGTCATCTTCAAGATCCACTTCTTCTTCTGTTTCCAGTTCAGCGGCATCATCTACGCCTATAAATTCCACATCATAACCAAATTCGCTGGCCACCAGTTCAATAACATCAGCCTCTAAACGCTGGTTGATGGATACCATGATGCCGAGGCTCATACATTTGCTGATCACATCTGCAAAGCTCACATCCATCAGGTTGGCCAGTTCACTTACCGATACAAATTCAGTAACCTGCAGTTTGTTGGATTCTTCTGCATTTCCGCTGTGTTCTGCCTGTTCATCTCTTTTTGCTTTCCTGTATTTGGCTTTAAGGCTTTTGCCCCTGCCGCCGGCACCGGCCAGTTTGGCCTGTGTTTCTCTCAGTTTATCCTGAATTTCTTTAGCGTCTATTACTTTTTCTTCCCTGCGGGTATCGCGGTTATCCCTTGCGCCGCCTTTGTGATGGTGGCCCCTGTTATGCTGATGATGCCCGCCTCCGCCCTGGCCCTGCTGCGGCCTGCGGTTCTGGTTATTGCCATGTTGGCCTCCGCCCTGTTGAGGACCGCGTTGCTGCGGTTGCCCGGTGCCGGTACCCTGCCCCTGTTGTTGCTGCGGCGATCCTTTTTTATCAATAGGAATACGCTTGCGTTTGCGTTTATCATCCAGGTCTCTTTTGGGCCTGGTATCGCTGTCAACAGGTAATTCAATTTTTCCAAGAATTTTAGGGCCGGTCAGTTTATCTGCCTGTATATTTTCAATTACCGGCGGTGCGGCTTCTGCCGGCACTTCCGGTGCCTGTGCAACAGGTGGTATTTCTTTTACCGGTTCAACGGGTGCTGTTGGTTTTTTATCTTTTTTGGGTGCTGGTGCTTCGGCTGCTTCTTCTTTTGGTGCTTCGGTTTCTTTTTTCTTGGCTGTTTTCTTTGGCCTGGTTGATGAGTCTATGGCATCCAGGTCTATCTTATGCAGTACTTTGGGTGCTTCAATTTCCGGTGCTTCAATTTTTGTTACTGATGAAGCGGCCTGTGGTTCTTCCGGTTTTTCAACCGGCGCCGGGGGAGTCACTACCACGGGTTCAACTGGTTTAACCGGTTCTGCCGGTTTTTCTTCCTTGGGTTTTGCTGTTTCTTTTTTCTTGAACGACAAATCCTCTTCATCTTTTTTCTTCTTTAATTCAGCCGATCCTTTGGTCAATTCCACCTGCTCAGCTTTTTGTTTGGCCGCTTTATCCTGCTGGAATTCTGATTGCAGCACACGGTACATGGGTTCCGTAAGTTTAGAAGTAGGCTTTAATTCATCGCTACTAAACCCTTTGGACATAAGAAAATCTACCAGGGTAGACGTACCTATGTTAAACTCTTTGGCCGCAGCCATCAACCTTGGTGTATTTAATTCTGACATTAGTTTGTTTTATTCTGCTTTTTTTTCACCGCTCATGGCTGTTGGTTCATAGTTCATGGTTAACATGCGGCAGATTTGGCTGTAGCGCCACTGCTATGAACCATCAGCTATGAACAATAAACCATCAACTGTTTATTCTTTACTGAATTCTTCTTTTAATATCCTTCTTACATCTGTTATCGTTTCTTTTTCAAGGTCTGTTCTTCTTTCCAGTTCTTCAGGGCTCAGGTCCAGAACAGAACGGGCTGTATCACAACCGATCTTTTTGAACGCGTCAATGATCCATGGTTCAATTTCATCCGCAAATTCATCCAGGTCAATATCAAATTCTTCTTCTTCGCCTTCGTTATCGCGGAATACATCTATTTCAAATCCTGTTAATTCGCAGGCCAGTTTAATATTTACACCCCTTCTTCCAATAGCCAGGGAAACCTGGTCTGGTTTCAGGTACACGTTGGCGTGTTTACCTTCCATATCCACATCCATGCTGGTGATTTTTGCGGGGGTTAATGAACGCTGAATAAGCAGTTGTGTATTAGCCGTCCAGTTAATTACGTCAATATTTTCGTTCTTCAACTCTCTTACAATACCATGAATGCGGCTTCCTTTCATACCCACGCAGGCGCCCACCGGATCGATCCTGTCATCGTAACTTTCAACGGCCACTTTTGCTCTTTCTCCCGGGTCACGTACTATTTTCTTCACTACAATCAAACCATCAAATATTTCCGGTACTTCTATTTCCAGTAATTTTTCCAGGAAGGATGGGCTGGTTCTTGAAATGATGATCACGGCCTGGTTATTCTTCAGTTCAACCTTTTTTACTACGCCTCTTACAGTTTCTCCTTTTTTGAAATAATCGCTGGGTATTTGTTCAGATTTGGGCAGCAGCATTTCGTTGCCTTCTTCATCCAGCAGCAGCACTTCTTTTTTCCATACCTGGTATACTTCTCCGCTTACAATTTCACCCACACGGTCTTCGTATTTCTTAATAAGAATATTTTTCTTCAGGTCGTTGATACGTGCGGCGAGGGTTTGTTTACCGGCAAGGATGGCGCGGCGGCCAAATTCCTTCTGGATGTCCACTTCCTCGTACAACTCTTCACCCACCTGGTAATCGGGTTCTATTTTAATGGCGTCTTTATATTCAATTTCGGTGAGTGTATTGTACAAATCATCGTCTTCTACAATGGTACGGCGACGGAAGATCTCAAGGTCACCTTTCTGGTCGTTTACGATAACGTCAAAGCATTCGTCGCTGCCGTATTTCTTACGGATGAGTGTTTTAAACACATCTTCCATTACTTTCATCAACGTAGGACGATCAATGTTTTCTGCATCTTTGAACTCCTGGAAAGAGTCGATCAGATTTATACTTGCCATATTCCTCACCGGCTTACTTGTTTCGACCCAGCCGGTATGGGGTTTTGTTTATTTAATTAAAATTTAATCAACACTTTGGTTTGTTTAATATCGCTGAAAGCGATCACAGGGTTTGCTGTTACTGCTTTTTTCCCTTTTCCTGTTGTTTGCTCCAGTGTTATAGTGTCTTCAGTTACATCTTTTAAAATACCTTCTTTATGGGAGTCATCAAGCATAGTGATCTCAACGTTCCTGCCGGTATTCTTTTTATACTGCCTCAATAACTTCAACGGTTCATCCACGCCGGGGCTGGATACTTCTAAAGAAAAATCACCATCAGGATACAAACCCGTTTCCTCTATCTTTTTGTACAACGCCCTGTTGATTTTGATGCATTTTTCAATAGCCAGTCCGCTGTCTGCATCCAGGTACACTTTAAAGTTATTGGTAGGTTTTATTTTAATGCCCACCAGGAAAATATCGCTGTCCAGTAAAGGCGTAACCAGGTTTTCTATTGTTTGTATTGCTGTATCGGCTGTCATGGTAAAAGAAGAAGGGAACGGTACCGTTCCCTTCATTTGCTTCATTTTTCCGTTGCAAATATAAGTAATGATATTGTAACTGCCAACAGCCAAAGCCGGTATTCTTTTTTCAGGCAGTGATCAACCATCTTTTTGATGGGCTAAAGAAGCTTCCTGTACAATGATTGCCGCCAAAATAATTTTAACAGCCCCGCATTGCCCCGTTTAATACCTTTGTGTTATTATGTTAAGAGCTTTATTTGAATTGTTTGTACTGTACCTGCTGTACAAAGTGATTTTTGATTTTATCATTCCCATTTACCAAACCACCAAACAGGTAAAACAAAAAGTGAATGAAATTCAGCGGAACATTAACGAACAGCAGGCCAGCCAGCAACGCAATACCTATTCTACTACATCAACTGCGTCCGGTTCTGCTAAAGCAGCCAAGGATGATTATATTGATTTTGAAGAAGTCAAATAATCTTTAAACGCGACAGTGTTTCTATTCTTTCGCCCGGCAGCAGCTGGTGGGTTTGAATGCCCAACGCATTGGCTGCATCAACATTTTTTGCAAGGTCATCTATAAATAATGATTCCCCGGCATTGATTCCGGCATCTGCCAATACATATTCATAAATATCGGCATTAGGCTTACGCAACTTCACTTGGTGAGAATAATAGGCTTTTGTAAAATGATTTTCAAACTTTTCCCTGCGGGTTAGCGCCCGGTATTGATCACTGAAATAATCGTGGTGGATGCTGTTGGTATTGCTTAATAAATAAAGGTGGTACTGGCCAGCTAATTGTTCCATAAAGTTGAGGCTGCTTTCCCTGAAACCGAGTAATAATGCATTCCAGGCATCCCTGATTTGCTCGTTGGATAAATGAGTGGCAGAGGAGTGCCTGAACTGGTCATAAAATTCCCCGTTGGATATCTTTCCTGTTTCAAGGTCTTCGAATAGGGTATTGAGGTGGTGCAGGGTATAAAAATTACCGCTGAAATCGGGTATCCCTAATTGTTCAAAAGCCTGGTGTGTTTTTTTAACGTCAATATCCAGCAGTACACCGCCGAGGTCGAAAATGATATTTTTTATTGTTGCCATTGCTGTAAATAAAACGCCCCGGAATTATGCCGGGGCGCTTTGTGGGCCCACCTGGGCTCGAACCAGGGACCCCCTGATTATGAGTCAGGTGCTCTAACCGGCTGAGCTATAGGCCCTCTCTTTATTGCTAAAGAAAAGATGTATGATAAAAAATCCGGTAATTATTTTCTGATAAGAACTGTTTGCTCAATGATTTTGAGGCTGCAAATATAGTCAAAGCCCTGTAAATTTTTATCGCAGCATTTAAATTACTTTATTCATTGCGCAAAATCTTTTCGCTCACAATATTCAAAAACCGTGTTTTCACGGGGGTGAATACCGTTTTTACCTGTAGAACAGTTTCTACTCCCGGTACTAATTTTACCCTGTTAATATCAATGCCTGTGCTGAAAACCCTGTTCCCCCCTTAAACTGTTCAGCATAACAAACCTAAATCTTCGGGCATGAAACTTAATTCTTCTATTCTTCGGGCTTTCCTGTTTTTGGTAATGCTCCGCGGGTCACACATTTTTCTGTATGCACAACCCACATCCGGCTTAATTGGTTATTTTAAGTTCGACGGTAATGTTACCAATTCCGGTTCGGGCAGTATTACCGCTACAACATCTAATACCAGCTATACCACCAATGCTGCGGGTGCAGCCAATAAAGCTATACAGTTTGCAGGCAGCACTTCTTCTTACGTATCTGTTGCAGATAATGGCAACCTCGGTTTCAGTGGTGATTTCAGTGTAACCTTTGGCGTTTACCTTGCCAGTTCTTCAGTCAGCCAGGGCTTTGTTGATTGCGGGCTGAATTACGGCGGGTACGGAGTCTGGTACTTTTCTGCCGACAATACCCTCCGGCTTAATTTCAAAAACGGAACAGTGGGCAGCAACCTTTTACCTGCCGGCCAGTGGAAAGCTGTTTGTGCCATGAGAAGTTCGGGCACCTTATACCTGTACGTTAACGGTGTACTTGCGGCCTCAGCTGCTGAAGGTTCAATGGCAACAGGTTACCCTTATTCACCTGTATTGGGGCAAATGTATTACTTCGGTACAGGCGGCAATTATAATCCTTTGGGCAATGGCTCTAAAATTGATGAACTGCGTTTTTACAACCGGGCATTGAACGGTGCAGAAATTACTTCTTTAGTTGGTGCGTCTTTGCCATTGAACCTGGGTGACTTTTACGCCAGCAAACAATCATCCGGCATTGTATTGAACTGGCAAACCCTGAATGAAGCGAACACGGCTTATTTTGATATTGAACACAGCAGTAATGGTATTGAATTCAACAGCATCGGCAAGGTTAATGCCAGCGGATTTTCCAGCAACAGTAAAACCTACAGCTTTACCGATGCACAACCTTACACCGGTACCAATTACTACCGGTTGAAAATGGTGGATATTGATGGCCGCTTAACCTACAGTCGTATTGTGGTGATCAAAAACAATACAACGGACATTAAGATTGAAGTGTTCCCCAATCCGGTTGCCGACCTGCTGCAGTTGCAATTACCTGCTCAGCAAAAACAACTCACACATCTTTATATTACTGATGCATCCGGAAAAATAGTGTACACCAAAGAGATTATTTTGAACGCAGGCAATAACGCCACCAGTATTCCGGTAAGTTATTTCCCTGCGGGCTTGTACCGCATTACTATTGAAAACAATGATGGTAAACAAACCACCTCATTCATGAAGCAATAAGCAACGCTAACAAAATCCAAACCATCTCCAAGCAAAAAAGCCTGTCACAGACAGGCTTTTCTTTATTTGCACTTTACAGCACCTTTTTACAAACTCCATGAAGCATTGCCATCTTTTTCATCTTTCAATGCAATACCCATTGCCGCCAGCTGGTTCCTGATCTTATCGCTGGTGGCAAAATCTTTTTTAGATTTTGCTTCTTTGCGAATGTCTATCAGCAATTGCACCACATCTCCCAGCACTTCGTTATTACCCGTTGCGCTGTTGGTTAAACCAAATATATCTTCCAGGTATGCTTTAAATTTATTTTGCAGCAGGGTTACTGTAGATGAAGCCAGTGCGTTTGCCGCAATCAAACCATCTTTTATTGAATTGATGATGGGCACCAGTTCAAACATGTTGGCCAATACTTTGGCGGTGTTAAAATCATCGTTCATACTTTCATCAAAACCTTCCACTAATTTTTTCACTTTTGCATCCAGTTCTGCTTCTGACGCCTGTTCGTTTACCGGTGCAAATTTGTTCAGCGTTTCAAAGGCTTCCCATAATCTTCTCAATCCTTTTTCACTGCCCTGCAAAGCTTCATTACTAAAATCGAGTGTGCTTCTGTAATGCGTTTGCAGCATGAAGAAGCGTACCGTCATGGGCGCATACGCTTTTTCCAGTAATGGGTGATTGCCGGTAAACAATTCATCCGGCAAAAAACCATTGCCAAGGCTTTTACTCATACGGGCACCATTCACCGTTAGCATATTGGTGTGCATCCAGTAATTGGCCGGGCTTACATGATAACAGCCTTTGCTTTGCGCAATTTCGTTGGTATGGTGTGTGGCCGCCAAATCCATACCGCCGCCATGTATATCAAATTGTTTGCCCAGGTATTTATTGCTCATTGCAGAGCATTCAATATGCCAGCCGGGAAAACCCATTCCCCACGGGCTGGGCCACTGCATCAGGTGTTCTGGCTTGGCTTTTATCCAAAGTGCAAAGTCCAGCCGGCCGTGTTTTTCATCCTGCCCACCCAGTTCCCTGGTTCCTTCTAACAAGTCTTCCAGTTTGCGGTTGGTCAATATGCCGTAGTTTTCTTCTTTACTGTATTTCTCTACGTCAAAATAAATAGTGCCATTCACTTCATAAGCATAGCCGTTGGCCAATAATTGTTTGGTCATTTCAATCTGTTCAGAAATATGACCGGTAGCTGTTGGTTCTATGGATGGCGGCAGGTTGTTGAGCAACTGCATCACCCGCCTGAAGCCCAAAGTATATTTCTGTACAATCTCCATCGGTTCCACCTGCTGCAGCTTAGCCATTTTACTGAATTTATCATCGCCTTCATCACGGTCGCCTTCCAGGTGGCCGGCATCGGTAATGTTGCGTACGTACCGTACTTTATAGCCCAGGTACATCAGGTAGCGGTAAATAATATCAAACGAAATAAAAGTGCGGCAGTTGCCCAGGTGCACATCGTTATACACAGTGGGGCCGCAAACATACATGCCCACATGGCCGGGTGTTATGGGTGTAAACAGTTCTTTTTCCCTGGTAAGGGTGTTATAAATATGTAATGCCATAATTTTTTATTTGTGCCTGGAAGAATACTTTCCGGGCTGAAAAACTTTTTTGATCCGGGTTTTGATATTTGCTTCGTAAGTGCTGAAGCACAAAGATATTATTACATGCCGCAAGGGCAACACAAAAAATAATATGATGGTGAGATTTTCATTTGTGCGACAAAAGTACAATTATTTTCCGGCTTGTACATCTGCCAGTATGGGAAAATGATCGCTCAGCCTTTTGTTGATGCAGGTGTATTGCTGCACTGTAAAATTGTTGCTTACAAAAATATTATCTATCCTCAGGGTGGGGGAAATATCACTGAATGTTCTGCCAATGCCTGCGCCCTTTTCGGCAAACGTATTTTGCAAACCATTACCAATGGTATTATAAGCATAGCTGTTGGGCACATCATTAAAATCGCCGCACACTACCACGGGGTAAGGGCTTTTCTTAATTTCTTCCCGGATGCGTCCCGATTGTTTCATCCGCTTTAAAAACCCAATCTTTAATTTATAGATCACACTTTTTGACTGTCGTACATCCTGTTCGTTTTTAAGTTCAGGCGCATCTATAAATTTTAGATTGGTATTACTGAATTTCAATGACTGCAAATGAATATTGAACACTCTTATGGTATCGTAATCCCTCACAATATCGGTGTATTGAAAGATGGAATTGTAATCGTACGGGTATTCACCAATGCTTTGTTTGTTGATGATGGGATATTTGGATAAGGTTAAAATGCCAAAATGATGCTGACCATCAAAATCCACTTTAGGGTTATAAGAATAATTACAGTACGGCAGTTGCAGTTGCTGCATCATGTCTGGCAGGTAATTGATAGCCTGGGGAAAACTGTCGCTGCCCACCATTTCCTGGAAGCAGGCAATATCCGGCTGATAGGTCTGGATCAGCTCCATCATTTGTGCTTTTACTTCCGGGTGTGTTTTGTGTTGCAGTATGTCAAAATGCTCCACGTTCCAGCTCATGATGCGGATATCATTTTTATCACGTTTAACTGTAAACGAAGAGGAGAGCCTGGGCGGAATAATTTGGGTGACGGGTTTATACGCAATCAAAATAGTAATGATAGAAAGCGAAGTCCAGCGGATTTTTACAAAAAGCCAGAATACAATAAACAATGCCAGTACTACCAGCAGATAAAATGCGCCCAGTGCAAGAAAACCCAGGGGCCACCATGTTTGGGGATTAAGATGCCCGCCATAACAACCCAGCAAAAAAAGTACCGCCACTATGCTGTTAGTGACAATGAAAAACTTTTTTGTAAACCTGCGGAAAAAACTTTTGGGCATATTTAAAGGTACAATTTACCCATTTACACTGTTGCAATAAAACGTTAACTACAGGTCTTCCTCACTCGCTCTCCTGAGAATATTTTTTTCTTCGTCAGTTAAGAAGTGGTACCCTTTCTGGCTGATCTTGTCTAATATTTCATCCACCCGTTGCTGGGTAAGGTTGGGTGTTTTTTGATACGGGCTTCTGCCTCCGGTATTATAAAATATTTTTTCTTTAGACTGGTTGCTGTTTTGTTTTTTACCAGGGGTGAAAAGATTGCTGATCCATTCATAAAATTGAATCATCCAGGTGCTGAGGTCTGTACCGCGGCGGTAGAGCCGCACAAAAAGATAACCGGCAATGCAACCACCAGCAAAAGCAAGACCTGTTGGATTGCCTGTATTAATACCAATAACAAGTTTAATAATCACATAAGCCCCGGTCAAAACCCACACAGGAATTCCTGAACCGAGGTGCCGGAATATTTTGTAACCGGGCGCCAGTGCTGTTACTGCAATTGCCAACGCAGCTGTGCCGGGTTCGGCCCCGCTTAAATAACCGTTTTCAATAAAAGGGCGCAAAGATGGTATTGCGTTTACTGCTGTTAAATAAAACACTGCACCCAGTAAACTGCCGTATATGTATACAGGAAAGATGAGTTTATTGCCGGAAAGATCCTGCATGATATAACCAAAAGCCCACAACCAAAGCATGTTGCTGACTATAGTAACAATCTGGGGTATCGCGTCTTTACCTCCACCATGAGCAAACATAAATGTAAACAATGTCCAGGGTGTCCTTGCTAATTGTCCTAATCCGGCGGGCAGCGCCACCCATTTGATGGCATCAAAATCCAGCGTTTGCATGCCTTCTCCCTGGTGGGTTTGCAGGAAAAAAACGCGGGTGATCATTACCAGGAAAAACACCACCAGATTGATGGCAACTAATGCCACCAACGCATTACCTGGCTGGCCCAATGAAAACCTGCGCCGGGATAAGTGTTTATATTCCTGGTAACGGTCGGATTCTCCCATGTTGAATTATCTATTGTAAATGTACTAACAGTTATTGCTTAAGATTGTTAAGCTTTAATAAAACGTTCGTTTGTTGGTTTTATTCCAGTAAATAACCAATATTAATCCCATTATCAATCCACCCAAGTGAGCATAATGACCAATATTGTCTGCATTACCTCCACTTAACCCACCAAAAAGATCTATGGCTGCATAAACTCCAACCAGGTATTTTGCTTTTATTGGTATTGGAGGAAAAAGTAAAATCAACTCTGTGTTAGGGAATAAGTAAGCAAACGCACCCATTAATCCCATAATAGCTCCGGATGCCCCTAAAGCACTACCAATTTCCACTACAGTTTGACCTGTGGAAGGGTCGTAAACAATTTCATCTTTTAAAAACATCATTTGTGCCAAGCCGGCAACTACTCCGCAAATCAGGTAGAAAATTAAAAATCGTTTGGGCCCCCAAACCCTTTCCAGCCAAACACCAAACACATAAAGTGTAAACATATTAAAGAAGATATGTGCTATACCGCCATGTGCAAACATATTCGTAACAACCTGGTATGGCTCAAAATATTGAGATGTATAATGATGAATAGCCAGTTTATTTGTAATAACACCTACAGGACCATGTCCATCAAAAAGCATTTGTATAAGAAAAACCAATACATTAATCACGATAATATTAAAAACAATCGGGCTGTTTCTTTGAAATGAGTTTCCGTAATTGCTATATGACATTTGAAAAATTAGTTTTTACAATTAATAATTTTATTTCAGCTCCAACAGTACCACACACTCTATATGGTGTGTATGCGGGAACATATCTACCGGTTGTATTTTTTTTACCTCGTATTGCTCACCCAGCAAAGCAATATCCCGGGCTTGTGTGGCGGTATTGCAGCTTACATACACAATGCGTGGCGCCGCAATGTCCAGCAATTTATTGATCAGTTTATCGTGCATGCCGGCACGTGGCGGATCGGTGATGATCACATCCGGCCTGCCGTGCGTGGCAAAAAAGTCGTCATTGCAAATTTTGATCACATCGCCGGCAAAAAATGCTGCATGTTCAATATTGTTCAGTGCTGCATTTTGTTTGGCATCTTCAATAGCATCTGCAATCACTTCCACCCCGATGATTTTTTTAGCACCTTTACTTACAAATATGCCAATACTGCCGGTACCGCAATATAAATCATACACCACTTCTTTACCAGTAAGCCCTGCAAACTCACGGGTGATGTTGTATAATTTTTCTGCCTGCCGGGTATTGGTTTGAAAAAATGATTTAGGCGATATCTTAAATGTAAACACCGTTTCATTTTTTCCCGCCGTCAATTGCTCCAGCGCAAAACCTTTACCAAAATATACTTGTGGCGTAAGGTCGTGAATACTGTCGTTCCATTTTGGATTAATAGTATAGAGTAACGTGGTTATGGAAGGCACTTGCTGCAACAGGTGATCCAGCAGTTCTTTTTTTGCAGGCTCATCATCGTAATTAAATACCATGTTTACCATCAGTTCGCCGGTGGTGCAATTGCGGATAACGATATTGCGCAGCCATCCGATATGATTGCGGATGTCATAAAAAGTATATCCTTTCTGCTTTGCAAAATCTCTTATTGTATTGCGGATTTGGTTGTTTACATCATCCATCAAAAAGCATTCGTCAATATCAATCACTTTGTCGAAGATGCGGGGTGCGTGATAACCAAGGGAGGCCTCCCCAAACCCCTCCGAAGCTCCTGGTTTATTAAAAGCCTCTTCAACTTTTGAAGTCTCTAAAGTCCCTCCTTCGGAGGGATTTAGGGAGGCCCTGTATTTTTTATTCGCAAATGTAAACTCCAGTTTATTGCGGTAGTAACGATCATTATCTGCGCCCACAATAGGTAATATGGGCGGCAAATTTATCTTGCCGATACGCTTCAGGTTTTGCTCCACTTCCTGCTGCTTATATTCCAGCTGTTTGGCATAGGGCAGCATTTGCCATTTGCAGCCGCCACATACGCCAAAATGTTTACAAAAGGGCGTGCTTCTTTCTGGTGAAAATGTTTTGATCTGCTCCACACGGCCTTCGGCCCAGTCTTTTTTATTTTTTGTCAAAAAAATATCAGCAACATCGCCGGGTACAGCTCCAGTAATAAAAATTACTTTACCATCTGTTTTCGCCAAAGCCTTTCCTTCAGCGGCATAACCGGTTACCAAAACATCTTCCAGTATGATTTTCTTTTTCTGTCTTTTCACGGCAGCAAAATTACCTTAATAATCATCAATATTGGTTTGTTAATGATTTGTAATTGTTAAAATCGTACAGGAATGGCCAATGCGCATTACTCGCCGATTTTGAATACATTTGCTTTCCTTAAAATAGTATGAAAAAATATATCTTTTCTCTTTTGAGCATTTTTGCCGGCAGCCAAATTTATGGCCAGCAAGGGTACCACATTACACTGCAGGCCCCGCAATTTAAAAGCGGCATTGTATACCTCACGTATTATATGGGCAGCAATTTAAATGTGGCCGATTCTGCCGCTTTTTCCAACACCGGCACAGCTGTTTTCAAAGGCAGTCAAAAACTATCCGGCGGTATTTATGTAATTGTTTTTCCCGAAAAAAGGCTTCGTACAGATTTCCTGATTGATAAAGAACAGAACATCTCCATTAAAACCGATACAACAGACCTTTTGAATAAAACTGTTGTTACAGGATCTCCGGAGAATAACCTGTACATGCAGTATCAAAAATTTGTTGACAAGAAAGGCCGCCAGCTGGAAGCAGAAAGAAAAGCTTATGCTGTTGCCACCACGCACGCCGATTCTGCTCAACATGAGGCCAACTACAATTTATACAATGGCGAACTGAATGCCTTCAGGGAAAACATCATTAAAACACAGCCCAATTCCATGATGGCCGTGTTGCTGAAAGCGATGAAAGACCCCAAAGTGCCGAACAATAACCCGGTTACACATGAAGACACACTTAAAAACTACCAGTTTTATAAAGCACATTATTGGGATGGTGTAACTTTTATGGATGAACGCATTGTCCGCACCCCTTTCTTTATTCCAAAACTGGAACGTTATTACAGGGAAGTGATGCCACAGGCGCCAGACAGCCTTGAAAAAGATATTGATTATAAATTATTGCTGGCCCGTAGTTGCCCGGAAATGTATAAGGCTTTACTGAACTGGTTTACTGATGAGTATTACAATCCAAAATACATGGGCCAGGATGCTGTGTTTGTTCACCTGTTTGAAAAATACCACAGCCAGGGCGTAAGCAAATGGCTTAACGATAAGCAGATGGAAACCATCAGCCGCAGGGCTTACATGATCATGTCGAACCTGATTGGTGAAAAAGCGGCTAACCTTGAAATGATTGACAGCACCGGTAAACCCAGCAATCTGTATGACCTGGTGGCTGATTACACCGTGGTTTGTTTTTGGGACCCCAACTGCGGCCATTGTAAAGAAGAAGTACCAAGGCTGGATTCTATTTACCAGGCCAACTGGAAAAAACATGACGTAAAAGTATATTCAGTATTGACGCCCGACAACCAGGAGAATGCTAAAACAGAATGGATCAAATTTATTAAAGAGCATCACCTGGGCGAGTGGACGAACGTTTATAAAACCAAAGCGATGGAAGATGCAGACTTTGCTGTACAAAAGCCCAGCTTCAGGCAATTGTATGATGTAACCGTTACGCCAACTATTTTCCTGCTCGATAAAGACAAAAAGATCATCGCTAAAAAGCTTACCCTTTTCCAAATGAACGACCTGCTTGAGGTTGACTGGAAAAACAAACACAAAAACTAACCGCTGATGAAAAAAATTGTATTCTCCACTTTACTTTCCTGCAGTATTTCATTTTCGTTTGCACAAACTTTATTTACCTATGGCAATAAAGCTGTGGATAAGGAAGAATTCCTTAGGGCATATAACAAAAATAAAAACCCTAACGAGGATAAGGAGAAAGCCCTGAAAGAATATCTTGAACTGTACACCCGTTTTAAATTGAAAGTACGTGCAGCAATGGATATGAAACTGGATACGTTGCCGCAACTGGTTAGTGACCTGCAAAACTTTCGCAGCCAGGTAGACGAAACGTACATGAATAACGATGATGCACTGAATGTTTTGATTGATGAAGCTTTTGAACATTCCCTAAAAGACCTTCATGTCATTCACTTTTTTACCCCGGTAAACAGCAACACCAGCGCCGCAGATTCTGCCAAAGCAGTTAAAGCCATGCAGGAAGTATCGAGCAGCCTGCAATCGGGCAACAACGATTATAATAAAATTGCAGCTGATGCCACAGCTAAATTCACTACCGTTAAAGCCAGTGATATTGGCTACATTACTGCTTTTACTGTTCCCTACGATTATGAAAAAATTATTTACGGTTTAAAGAACGGGGAAGCCTGCAAACCTTATACTGCCAAAAACGGAATCCATATTTTTAAGGTGGTAGGCGAAAGAAATGCGATGGGCAAATGGCGCATTGCACAAATACTTATTGCCATACCGCCCGGTGGAGAAGAAAATGTAAAACAAAGTGCCCACAAAGCAGATTCCGTTTATGCACTTTTAAAAGCCGGTGCTGATTTTGGAGAAATGGCCAAAGAGTTCAGCGATGACAAACTTACTTATATGTCTGCCGGACAAATGCCTGAATTTACAACAGGCAAATTTGACCAGGCTTTTGAAGAACAGGTTTTCAAGCTTACCAAAGATGAGGAGATATCAAAACCATTTCAAACACCTTATGGTTTTCATATTGTAAAAAGAATTGCGGTGATACCGGTTGTTACCAATAAAAACGATGCCACCAACCGTTACGAGATCAAACAAAAAATTATGCAGGACAGCAGGGTGAATGCTGCCAAAGAAAGCTTTACCGCAGCTGTTGTAAAACAAATTGGTTATAAAAGAACACCACAGGTTAAAGACGCAGAATTATTCCGTTATGCAGACAGTGTTGCTGCCAACCCTGCCATCAATGGCAATAAAGAATATCCCATCAGCAATAAGATCATCTTTACCGGCAACAAGAGCAATGTAAAGGGTAAAGACTGGTTAAACTTTATTAAAGAATATAAATCCAACCCGGAGATTTATAAAGGAGAAAGTAACAGGGCACTGCTGGATAAATTTGTTACAGTTCAGTCACTGGCGTATTACAAAAACAATCTTGACGAATATAATCCTGAGTTTAAACACCAGATGGAGGAATTCAGGGAAGGCAACCTGTTGTTTGAAGTAATGGAAAGAAAAGTATGGAGCAGTGCATCCAGCGATACTGTAGGTTTATTAAAATACTATAACGAGCATAAAGGCAAATACCTGTGGAATGCCAGCGGCGATGTAATTATTTTCAGCTGCACCAATAAAAAAGCAGCGGAAGCCGCAGTAGCCGCACTGAACAATGGTAAGCCCTGGAAAAAAATTGCTGAAGAAAGCAACATGACGATACAGGCAGATTCTGGCCGTTATGAAATAGCACAGATGGGGTTAGCCGAAGGCGTAAAAGCAACAGCTGGTTTAATTACACCGGTAATGGTAAATCCTTCAGATGGATCTGCTGGTTTTATTAAAATAGTAAAGCTGCACCCTGCTAATGAGCAACGTACTTTTGAAGAAGCCCGCGGCCTGGTGATCAACGACTATCAAACCGTGCTGGAAGAAAAATGGGTGGAAGAGTTAAAAAAGAAATACCCGGTTAAAGTTGATGAAGCTGTATTTCAATCGTTGTTAAAATAATCGATTCTTTCAACAATCATATTAATGCCGCATGCGTAACATGCGGCATTAATTTTTTAATGTAAAAGTAAAAATTTTACAACAGCAGCGGCTACAGGTCTTATTAAAAACCTATTATTATAAATCCCAATGGCAAGCTTTTTGCGTACTTGGGTTAAACAACGTTATTCATTAATCTAAAACTTAAGAAAATGAAAAAAATACTCTCTGCAATAGCAGTGCTGCTGGTATGCGCTAATGCCAAAGCACAGTTATTTTACGCACAGGGTGGCCTGAACCTTGCAAACATTACCACCACTAATGATGGCCACACCGAAAAAAATAATATGCTTACAACTTTTAATGCCGGTTTCATGGGCCGCTTTGGCCTTTCTAAAGAAGTGGATCTGGAAAGTGGTTTGTTACTCACCGGCCATGGTTCCAAAGCGGAAACCTATTTTAACGGTGGTGCAGATTATGTAAAATCAACTTTTAATCCATTGTATGTTGAAGTTCCGTTGAATGTTATAGTAAACGTTCCGCTGGATAAAACATCCGGAATATTTTTTAATGCTGGGCCATACATTGCCATTGGTGTTGGTGGTAAATCTAAAACCAATTCTAAAATTGGACCAATTACTTCTTCATCCAGCAGTTCCATACAATTCAGTAACGACAATCCTTTCACATCGCAACAGGATGATGCCGCATACGACAAGTTAAAACGTTTTGATTTTGGTTTGAATCTCGGTGGTGGGTTTCAACTGGAGCATATAATATTAAAAGTGAATTATGGTTTTGGCCTGGCCAAGATCAATTCTACCGAAAGCAACAATACTGCAAACGATAAAAATAAATACCGCACATTGAGTTTTTCTGTTGGTATCCCACTCGGAAAGTAAAGTTTGATAGAAAAAGAAAAGGAGCTTTCAGGCTCCTTTTCTTTTTTATTGAAGTTTATACCAGTTCTTTTACCACATCGGCAATGATATTGGGGCGGCCCAGCGTATAATAATGCAATACGGGCACACCGGACTTTTTCAATGCTTTAGATTGCTGCAGCAACCATTGCGTGCCTACTATTTCCACTTCTTCATCACTTTTGCATTTACTTACTTCATTGCTTAATTCCGCAGGTAAATCAATATGAAATACTTTCGGCAACATGGTCAGTTGCTTTTTGGAATAAATGGGTTTTAAACCCGGAATAATAGGTACTGTTATACCCATATTCCTGCAGGCTTTTACAAAAGCATGATATTTTTCGTTATCAAAAAACATTTGTGTTACAATATAGTCAGCTCCCATGTCCACTTTCTTTTTCAGGTAATCCAGGTCGCTTTCCATATTCGGCGCTTCAAAATGCTTTTCAGGGTAGCCGGCAACGCCAATACAAAACTTAGTGTTGCTGCTGTTTTTCAGGTCTTCTTCCAGGTAAACACCATTGTTAAGATTTACCACCTGCTGCAATAATTCGCTGGCATATTTATGGCCGCCTTCTTCCGGTTCAAAGGCAGATTCATTTTTTGCCGCATCGCCCCGCAGCACCAGCACATTATCAATGCCCAGGTAATGCAGGTTAATCAATGCGTCTTCAGTTTCATTGATATTAAAACCGCCACAAATGAGGTGGGGCACCGTATCCACACTGTATTTATTCATGATAGCCGCACAAATACTTTCTGTGCCGGGGCGTTTACGCACCACTACTTTTTGAAATGAACCATTGGCGGCTTTCTTAAACACGTGCTCACTGCGGTGATAGGTAACATTGATAAATGATGGCTTGAATTCCATCAGGGGATCCAGGTGTTTATATAAAGACTGAATGCCTTTTCCTTTTAATGGCGGAAGAATTTCAAACGAGATCAGCGTATCTTTTGCCTCATTGATATGATCAATAACTTTCATCTTTTACTTTTAATGTGCAAAAGTACATAAGCAATGGCATTATCAAAAACCTTCTTACAGAATGGCGGAAAGAAAGATTAATAGTCGATCTTTTTAAGATAAAGGGTGCTGTATTTATTATAGCTGATGGATTGGGGAAATATTTTACGGTTTACCTGCTTCCAAACAATCCAGGCATTGGTGTTAAACCAAATCTGGTCTATCAGATGGCCGTTATAATGTGTTTCATAATAGTTCATGGGTATATCGCCAATATCTGTAGCTATGGTGTCTTTTACACCTTTTACAATAAAGTCTTCAATTTCTCCACTGTAAAAAGATGAGTAGGTGTCATTTACTGCTGCAGGGTTTTTGCAAATAAGGTTTGGGGCATTGTTAACGTACTGATACAAACCATCTGTGCGTTCTTTTAAATAATACACCAGTGTATCGGCGTCAATATCTTTTATCGTAAGCCATGTTTCACCGCCCAGAGTTTCCTCTGCAGTTGCTTTGTAAATAAGCGTATCTGAAGTGGCCAGTCCGCCGTTAAAAGTGTTATACGTATAATAGCGGTAGGTCCACACGGTGCCCAGTTTGGGTTTCTGGCCAGATGTTGTTCCCGATCCGGAGCCAGCGCCATCAGATGAGCCGTTCACTTCTTTTTGGCAGGAATATAAAGAGAGTAAAACCAGCAGGGTGATGATAAGACGATTCAAGATTGCGGTATTTGGTGATTGGTTGTTGTCTGCAATACATTATGGATTGAATGTATCACTATAAATTTACAGCATATCTGCCGTAACACAAAGTTGTGCTTATTAAAATGTAATTATAATTCAACAATCTGTTAAGAAAACTGCGTGAGCAACCGCAATGCCTGTAATCACTTATTTTTGCACAAATCAATTATTTTGAACCTCACCATTTACACCAAAAACCTGGTTAAGATTTATGGCAGCCGCACAGTGGTAAACAACGTTTCGTTTAATGTAAAACAGGGCGAAATTGTGGGTTTACTGGGCCCTAACGGCGCCGGTAAAACCACATCGTTTTACCAGGTGGTGGGGCTGGTGAAGCCAGACCAGGGCGAGGTTTTCCTGAACGACATCAACATTACCAAACTGCCCATGTATAAACGGGCGCAGATGGGTATTGGCTATTTGCCACAGGAAGCCAGCGTATTTCGTAAACTGAGTGTGGAAGATAATATCAGCGCAGTACTGGAAATGACCACACTGAGCAAGGCAGAACAAAAAGATAAACTGGAAAGCCTGCTCGATGAATTCCGTTTACAAAAAGTACGCAGGAATAATGGTGATACTTTAAGTGGTGGTGAAAGAAGAAGAACAGAAATTGCCCGTGCCCTTGCGGTTGACCCCAAATTTATTTTACTGGATGAACCTTTCGCCGGTGTTGACCCGATTGCGGTGGAAGATATTCAGGCCATTGTTGCCAAACTCAAGTATAAAAACATTGGTATACTCATTACCGATCATAATGTAAACGAAACACTCTCCATTTGCGACAGGGCGTATTTATTGATCGATGGTAAAATTTTTGAACACGGTACGGCTGAAGAACTGGCCGGCAATGAACAGGTGCGCCGTTTGTACCTGGGAAGAAATTTTGAATTGAGAAGAAAGGATTACTTGCATGATGAAGTGAAACAGGAACGGACAGCCGAAGATATTGAACCCGATAAACTGGCCTACAGTATTGAGAGTGCTTTGCAAATGATAGATAATATTTTAAAAGCACCGGTAACACCAATTGTTGTAAAAGCTATTGGCACTGGTGACGATACATTTAATATTAAAGACCTTTTTCAATTTATTGTTGAGCTCAAAAAATCAATTATACGGTACAATAAAACCGCAAGCCTGCCTAAAGTAAACGATTTATGTAATCGTATACCTGCATTACTCGTTACTAATTATCGCCCAGGTGGTGTGATGAGTTTGGCGCGAATGTTAGGAAACGTTGGTTCCACACTTGCATACACCCGGGCAGCTAATCAACTGCAGGATGATCTGCAGATTACAAAATCTCATCTTGCCAATATCAAACTCATTATTAATAATCCCGCATTTGCAGAAGTTATTACCGCATGATGTTACATTATTGTTTACCGTAATCAATCTTAACTGCTGAAAACCTACAAAATGGCAGCACAATTTTTGGCGTATCATATCATTTTGTATTTTGCCGGTGAATGAAATTGCTTTCCCCCATAATTTCAAAGCTTGCCCGCAACCGTTTCTGGCGTATTCAGAACTGGAGCAACCACCCGGTAGCCGCACAACGGCAGGTATTGCAGGATTTGGTTACCGCAGGGCAATACACCGAAATTGGCCGCAAATATCACTTCGCCAAATTGTTTACCCTTAAAGAATTTAAAAAGAATGTACCCATTCATGAGTACAACGATCTGAAACCATACATACAACGCATGATGGATGGCGAAGACAACATCTTATGGAATACCCCGGTGAAATGGTTTGCCAAATCATCCGGCACCACAAGCGACAAAAGTAAATTCATTCCCATCAGCGAAGAAAGTTTAACCGATAATCACTTTAAAGCCAGCAAAGATGTACTTACCAACTATTACAATAATTTTCCCGGTAGCGAGTTGCTTACCGGTAAAAGTTTGGTGGTGGGTGGTTCACACCAGGTAAGTAAGATTAATGAAGAAATCCAGTTTGGCGATTTAAGTGCAGTACTCATGCAAAATTCACCCTTCTGGGGTCAATGGCTGCGTACACCGGAGTTGAGTGTTGCGCTTTTAGATGAATGGGAAAATAAAATTGAACAACTGGCACAAAGTACGGCTGATGAAAATGTTACCTCGCTGGCAGGCGTGCCCACCTGGACCTTAATATTACTGAAACGCATACTCGATATAAAAGAAAAAAAAACAATCAGCGAAGTTTGGCCCAACCTTGAACTGTACATTAATGGCGGTGTTTCCTTTGTTCCTTACAAAGACCAGTTTGATAAAATCATCGGCAAGAAAATCAACTATCTTGAAATTTACAATGCCAGTGAAGGTTTTATTGCGGGCCAGGTAAAACCTGACGATGATGGATTGTTGCTGTTTACCGAGCACGGTATTTTTTATGAGTTTATGCCGGTGGAAGAATATGGAAAAGAAAAACCCAAAACCATCGGCCTGCAGCATGTGGAGCTGAATAAAAATTATGCACTCGTTATTTCCACCACCGGCGGGTTATGGAGGTATTTAATTGGCGATACGGTTATTTTTACTTCCATCAATCCTTATAAAATAAAAGTAAGCGGCCGCCTTAAACATTATATTAATGCTTTTGGCGAAGAAGTGATTGTTGACAATACTGATAAAGCCATCAGCATTGCCTGCGAAAAAACCAATGCCATGGTGAGCGATTATACTGCCGCACCAGTTTACTTCAGCGCCAATAACAATGGCGCTCATGAGTGGCTGATAGAGTTTGAAAAAGAACCGGATAACATTACCGCATTTACCTACGAACTGGATAATGCATTAAAAGATATCAACAGCGACTACGAAGCCAAACGCCATAAAGATATTGCCCTGCGTTTACCTGTTATTCATGTTTTATCAAAAGGTACTTTTAACCGCTGGTTGAAAAGTAAAGGCAAACTGGGCGGGCAACATAAAGTGCCGAGGTTGAGTAATGAGCGAATAATTGTGGAGGAGGTAAAAACCCTGATTGGAAGGATGTAAGGATTGGCTTGATTAGCATAACGATAAACAGGATCAATTAATGATTTAAAAGAAAGGAGTACTATGCTTTATGAAAATTTAACCAAGCAGGTGATTGGTTGCTCGATGAGGGTGCATTCAGAGTTAAAATCGGGTTTCCAGGAAAAAATATACCAAACTGCTTTAGAAATAGAACTACGATTGAATAATATTCTATTTATTTCCGAAAGAGAAATGGATATTTTTTATCGCGGTATAAAAATTGGAAAACGCAGAGTTGATTTCTTGATTGATAATAAAATTATTCTCGAAATAAAGGCTGTTTCAAAACTGGAAGATACTCATTTAGCACAGGCATTAAATTATTTGGAATGTATGAATTTACCTGTAGGGTTACTTATTAATTTTGGTGCCAAAAGTCTCGAATTTAAAAGATTGTACAACAATAAATTTCTTGAAGGGCAGGTAAAAAATAATATTCAACAAGCATCAGGATAATCTTTAAACCCAACAATCATGGTTAAATTATTTGGAGGAAATGAATTTACCTGAAATTTTATTAATTATTTTTGGAATTCTAATTCCCGAATTTAAAAGATTGCGCAACAAAAAATATTTAGTTGGTCGGGTTAAAAATAAAATACAATTTAATCGAGGATAATCTCTAAATCCCAACAATCATGATCAAATTATTAGAAGGAAAAACAGCCATTGTAACCGGCGCAGCACGTGGTATTGGCGAAGCGGTTGCTGTAAAGTTTGCAGAACATGGTGCCAATGTTGCATTCACTTACGTAAGCAACAGCAGTGCGGCTAAAGCACAGGCATTGGAAGAAAAGTTGAAAGCAATGGGTGTGAAAGTCAAAGCTTATCAAAGCAATGCGGCCGATTTTGCTGCCTGCGAAACTTTGGTAAATGATGTGCTGAAGGAGTTTGGCGCGGTGGATATTTGTGTAAACAATGCCGGCATCAGCAAAGATAATTTATTGCTGCGCATGAGCCCTGAACAATGGGATGAAGTGATCAACGTAAACCTGAAGAGTGTGTTCAACATGACCAAGCAGGTAATTCGCCCGATGATGAAAGCCAAAAGTGGCAGCATCATCAACATGAGCAGCATTATTGGCGAAATGGGTAATGCTGGCCAAAGCAGTTATGCGGCCAGTAAAGCCGGTGTGATTGGTTTTACTAAAAGTGTGGCGAAAGAATTGGGCAGCCGAAACATCCGCTGCAATGCCATTGCACCAGGTTTTGTAGAAACCGATATGACCAGCTATTTAAAAGAAGGCGAGGCTGCAGAAAAATATAAAGCAGGCATACCCTTGGGGCGTTTTGCCAGCGGGGAAGATATTGCCAATGTTACTTTATTCCTGGCCAGCAATTTAAGCAGTTATGTCACTGGCCAAACCATTAGTGCCTGCGGTGGTTTGAACATCTGACTATTATCATCCGATTGTCATAAAACGGATATATCGTTTTCTTAACGCCTCAAATAAAACGGGTGCAATATATTTGCACCCGTGAAAGGCAAAAAAATCAAAAGCATTTTTTTAATATTGGTGCTGGCCATACAGATGTTACCTGTACGGCAGGTGATCCGGTATTTTTTTATAGATAATCCGCTTACTGAAGAATTGGCGCATGATGCCAAGGGCGCCACTAAAAATTTCAGGGTGCTGGATGAAGATAAAGTACTGCATCATTACGATGTGGCTGTAACACAGCACATCATCCTGCATAAAGAATCTTTTTTTCATTTTTCAGAAACGCTGCCTTCTCTGTACAGCGTGGAAGTTCCCACACCGCCTCCCAATGCTGCATGATTAATGATTTGCCTGCCACTGCAGCAAATCGCATTGCATCATATTTGTAATTCTTAAACATTATACGCTGCTGTTGTTTACAGCTTTCATTGGTATGGCCATACTGGTGAAAACAACTGTATGCAACAGAAGCGTATTGTAAAACATTCCATTAAAATGAAAAAAGGTTTTCAAAATATTACTGCCGATTTTTCGGCATCCATTGTGGTATTGCTGGTGGCCGTTCCATTATGCCTTGGCATTGCGCTGGGTTCCGGTGCACCATTATTTTCGGGTATCATTGCCGGTATTGTGGGTGGCATTGTAGTGGGTTTGGTAAGCGGATCGCATTTAAGTGTAAGCGGCCCCGCCGCAGGGTTAACCACTATTGTTGCTGCAGCTATTTTAAAACTGCAGGTGTTTGAAGCATTCCTGTTAGCTGTGGTAATTGCAGGCGTTTTCCAGCTTATTCTTGGCTTTATTAAAGCCGGTGTTATTGGCGATTATATTCCCAATTCAGTAATCAAGGGTATGCTGGCCGCTATCGGTTTAATACTCATCTTAAAACAGTTTCCGCACTTAGTGGGTTACGACGCCAACTTTGATGGTGATGAAAGTTTTCAGCAGCCCGATCATGAAAATACGTTCTCTGGTATTTTCAGTGCATTTAATTATATCACACCAGCCGCTTTGATCATTGGCGCTGTTGCGCTGGGCGTATTAATGTTATGGGAACAAAAATTCATTAAATCTAAACAATGGTTATCATTCATTCCCGGTCCGCTGGTGGCTGTTTTAGCAGGCACGGGTATTAACCAGTTGTTCAACATCTACCAACCCGCCTATGCGCTGGAAGTAAAACACCTGGTGGCATTACCTGTTGCAGGTTCTGTAAATGAATTTGTTCATTTCTTTACACTGCCCAACATTGAATATTTGAAAAATGCCGATGTCTGGATCACCGCCATTACATTAGCAGTGGTGGCCAGCCTGGAAACATTGCTGGGCATTGAAGCCGTGGATAAATTAGATCCGCTGAAAAGAGTATCGCCACCCAACAGGGAGTTAAAAGCGCAGGGCATTGGCAACATAGTGTCCGGTTTATTGGGAGGCTTGCCGCTTACTTCTGTTGTGGTAAGAAGTTCAGCCAATGTAAATGCGGGCGCCAAATCAAAATTATCTACGATACTGCATGGTTCATTCATGCTGTTGTGTGTGTTATTCATCCCGTTTATTTTAAATAAAATTCCGTTGGCAGCATTGGCCGCGATACTTATTTTTACAGGGTATAAACTGGCAAAAGTTTCTTTATTTAAGAGTTTTTATCAAAAGGGCTGGGATCAGTTTATTCCATTTGTGATTACCATTGCGGCCATATTAATGACAGACCTGTTGAAAGGTATCATCGTGGGTATTGCGGTGGGATTATTTTATATGATCCGCAGTAATTTCAGGTCGTCTGTATTTGTGGTACACGATGAAAACAAATACCTGTTCCGCTTACGTAAGGATGTATCTTTTTTAAACAAACCCATTATCAAACAGAAACTGGAAAAAGTTCCCTCCAATGCGTATGTTTTGGTAGATGCTTCCCGTGCAGATTTTATCGATAAAGACGTGATTGAAGAAATCAACAACTTTATGAAACATGCGCATTTAAAAAACATTCGGGTGGAAATAAAAGCCAGTCCATTTAAACCATTACATACATTATTCAATCAACCATTAACACTAAAAGCAGTTTAACTATGAACGCATACGAAAAATTATTACTCGAAAACAAAGCCTGGTCTGAAGAAATGCACCAGGAAGACCCGGAATTTTTTAAGCGGTTATCCGCATTACAAACACCGGAGTTTTTATGGATCGGCTGCAGCGACAGCCGCGTGCCTGCCGATAAAATTACCGGCACACAACCCGGTGAAATTTTTGTACACCGTAACATCGCCAATATGGTGGTGCATACCGATGTGAATTTATTAAGTGTACTCGATTATGCAGTGAACTACCTGAAAGTAAAACATGTAATTGTTTGCGGGCATTATGGTTGTGGCGGTGTAAAAGCGGCCATGAGCAACCAGGATTTTAAACCGGTGCTGAACATGTGGCTGCGCAATATAAAAGATGTGTACCACATTTATAAAGAAGAACTGAATGGCATTAAAGATGATGAACACCGTACCGACAGGCTGGTGGAACTTAATGTAAAAGAACAGGTGTATCACCTGGCACAAACATCCATTATACAAAGGGCATGGAAAAATGATAACAGCCCGCACTTGCACGGTTGGGTATATGGTTTGAAGGATGGTCTCATTAAGCCGGTAATGGAAATGACACCCAATTCTCCCATCGATCCTTTGTATCATTACGAAGACCTGTAGGAACACGCCGCAGGCGTATTCAATTAAATGTAACAAACCACAGGTTTTGTTCCATTTAATTTTCCTGATTTTTAAAAAAAATAAAAGGGCGCCGCTTGCGGCGCCCTTTTATTTGGAACACGCCACAAGCGTGTTTCTACACTTTTGCTTTAAATTTTTCGATGGCGTGTTTAGTGTAATCACTCAACACTAAACGGCCGCTGATGGCGGCACGTTCTTTCAGCAGTGCATCCCAATGTTCCGTGCCCTTCCACATGATCTTTTTCATTTCTGCCATAGCATCGGGCGAAGAATGTGATAGTGTATTGGATAATCTTTCGATTGATTCATCCATATTCTCTGCGCTTTCGTGCACTTCGGCAAACATGCCTTTACGTTTCGCCCAGTCCGCATTACGCCACATGGTGGCATCAATAGCCAGTGCAGAAAAGGCTGCGGTACCAATTTTTCTTTCTACTGCCGGGCCTACAACAAATGGGCCGATACCAATGGCCAGTTCGCTCAGTTTTAATTCAGCTTTGTCTGTTGCAATGGCATAATCCACCGCAGCTGCAAGGCCAACGCCACCGCCAACGCATTTGCCCTGTATGCGCCCGATGATAAATTTGGGGCACTTACGGATGGCATTAATCACCTCAGCAAAGCCGCTGAAAAATTTTAAACCTTCCGCTTCTGTTTGTATTGCTGCCAGCTCATCAAAACTGGCGCCGCTGCAAAATGTTCTTTCGCCTGCGCTGCGCAGAATGATTACTTTGGTTTCATCGTGGGTACCTGCAAAATGAATTTCCTTGGCCAGGGCTTCGAGTATTTTGCCCGGTAATGAATTGCTTTGCGGATAAAAAAATTCTATCGTATTGATGCCATGTTCAATATGGCTTTTTACATAACCTTCCATAAAGTGTATTTAAGTGCTAAAACTATAAAACTCCTTTCATCTATTGTAATGCCAGGGCAATAAAAATGTTTAAAAAGTTTAGTTAACAAATGTAGCTGCAATGTTTCTGCATTGCTGAACATAGTGGCCACCAAATAAAATGGCGTGTACCAGCAGCGGATACCATTGTGTAACCGGCAAACGGCTTTGCCAGCCTTTTTGCAAAGGATGGTGCTCATTGTAAGACTGTATCACCGCTGCAGGAAAACCATCAAACAAATGCATCATACCAATATCCATTTCACGATGGCCGCAATACACCGCAGGGTCTATCAGTACCGGACTTCCGTTTTGGTGTATCATATAATTGCCGCTCCACAAATCGCCGTGCAATAATGATGGTGTTTCTGCCGGAAAAATTTCTTTTAGTTTATTACATAATTGTTCGGCATACAAAACATCCGTTGCGTCGAATATGGCTGCGTCAAATAACCGTTGCACTAATGGCAGTATTCTTTGTTGTGCATAAAATTCATGCCATGTATTACAGGTATTATTTTGTTGTGGCAAAGAACCTATGTAGTTGTGTTGATGCCATCCAAAAAATTCTTGCGGTTGCTGGTGCATTGTTGCCAGCATGCTTCCGAATACTTCATATGTTTTGGTTGATGGCGTTCCGCTGCTGATCCATTCGAGTATTAAATATTGTTGTCCTTCCCATTCGCCTGTTGCAATTACTTCCGGAATATAAAAAGTGCTGTGTTGCTTTAATGCCCGCAGGCCGTCTGCTTCTCCTGAAAACATATTGGGAAATTGCTGTGCATCATTCAGCTTAACAAACCAGGTATGGTGCTGACTTTGTAAACACCAGGCTTCGTTAATATCTCCACCGCTAACGGAATGTATTTTTAAAACAGGTTCTTTTAAAATAGTATTGATATGATGTTGCAGGCCGGGATACATTTTTACTTTAAGCTATTCTTCTTTGTAAAATTCATTAGTTATATAGAATACCGTATCTACAAAAAACAGTAAACCTTCGTTGGTAATTACATTCTCATCATGTAAGTCCTCCAGTATTATGCCCAGGTAAGGGTGGAAGTAGTCGTTATTCTTTTTGTGAAGAAACCCCTTAGATAAAAGAAATTTTTTTATTTCGGTTAATGACGTGATCTGTGTGGAATTAACATAAGGCTGCTCAACAATTACATACAATTTATCTTACTGCAAACTAAATCCAAGCAGTGTGTAAGTGGTATCTGGAAAAAAATAATTGTGCAGTAAAAGATTATTTAAATAGTCCAACCATGAAGCATAAAATATGGCGTCTGCTTTTTTAAATATATGATCATATCCTTCCTTAAAGTACACTTTTTGCTCAGCTCCCTCGGTTATATATGTGCCAATATTATCGCCTTTAATCAGGATATTGTTTTGCGAAGCAAATTCAATTAATGCCCTTTCTTCTTTTGCCCGGTCATACTTTTCTCCTTCAATTTGGCTACTTGTTTCACCACTGATTCTAAGGTAGGTTTGGGCTGTTTTGATAATATTGCTTTTGCCTTGTTTGCTCTTTCCTGAAATGAGATGCCGGAGTTCATTTTTGATCAGTTTTAATTCATTCACTTTATAAAGTTAAACAATTATTTTTTGCAGGCCACCATCGTCAAAATCGTAGCCACACCGGTCAATTCATCTTTCTCATCAAAAAATTCCACCATCCATTTTACGATACCTTTATCGATATCATCACCCCGTTTAAAGTCTTCAGGTTTTTCCACCACCCGTTTATCGTTCGGTAATTTTTCTTTACAGGTGAAACGGATGTATACTTCAGATCCCGGATATACCGGCTTGGTAAAGCGCAATTCATCAATACCATAATTTAATAGCACCGGATTTTTTTCATAACTGTCTACAAACAACCCTGCGGCAATACTCATGATGAGGTAACCGTGTGCCACCTGCCGTTCAAACATGGTTCCGGTAAAATCTGTAGTGGCAATATGTGCATAAAAGTGGTCGCCGCTGAGGTCGGCAAAGCGGTCAATATCTTCGCTGGTGATGGTTCTTTTTGCAGTAATGATCTGATCGCCGATCTGCAACTCTTCAAAATATTTTTTGAATGGATGTTTACCGGGATCCTTTCCTTCAGCATTGGGTTGATAGACCTGTGTTATTGCAGTGATGGTAGTGGGCGAGCCCTGCAATGCCGTACGCTGCAGGTAATGTTTAACCCCGCGGATGCCCCCCATTTCCTCACCACCACCGGCACGCCCCGGACCGCCATGTACTAATAACGGTAACGGTGAGCCGTGGCCAGTACTTTCTTTTGCACATTCGTTGTTTAATACCAGTATTCTTCCATGATGCGATGCCGCACCCACCACATATTGTTGTGCAATGGAATAATCAGCCGTAACAATCGTGCTCACCAAACTGCCTTTACCCAATTTGCTTAATGCAATGGCATCATCCATATTTTTATACGGCATGATGGTGCTTACCGGGCCGAATGCTTCTATGTTATGCGGCTCACCTGATGTGTGTGGTTTATCATTCATTAATAAAACCGGCGACATAAATGCACCTTTTTGTGCATCGGCATCTATCACTTCCACACTATCCAAACTTCCGTATACCATTTGTGAGGATGCCAGTAATTTTTGTACCTGTTGCTTTACTTCGTTGCGCTGTGTTTCACCCGCAAGGCTGCCCATGCGTACTTTTTCATTTAGCGGATTGCCGATAGTGGTTTGTGACAAAGCAGATGCTATCGCCTTCCACATATCTTCCATTTTATTTTCCGGCACAAATATGCGCCTGATGCCGGTACAGCGTTGACCGGCTTTTAACGTCATTTCCCTTCTCACTTCTTTTACAAAAATATCCCATTCGGCTGAGCCGGGATGAGCATCGTCGCCCAATACAATACAATTCAAACTGTCTGCCTCCATCGTAAAGGGTGTATTCTCTCTTAATATATTGGGGTTGGATTTTAATAACAATCCTGTAGATGCACTTCCTGTAAAGGTCACCACATCCTGCGCTGTTACATGATCCAGCAAATCTCCGGCGCTGCCGCAAATCAGTTGCAAACTGCCTTCCGGTAAAATTTTTGAAGCAATGATTTCTTTCACCACCGCTTCTGTTAAATAACTGGTAACTGTTGCTGGTTTTACAATACAGGGCATGCCTGCCAGTAAGTTCACTGCAATTTTTTCCAGCATGCCCCAAACGGGAAAATTAAAGGCATTGATGTGTATGGCCACACCTTCTTTGGGTGTAAGAATATGCGTGCCCATAAACGTATTGTTCTTGCTGAGGTTGTGGCTTTCACCGTCAATACAAAATGTGGTATCAGGAAATTTTCTGCGCAGCGATGCATTGGCAAATAAATTACCAATGCCGCCTTCAATATCCACCCAGCTATCTGCTCTGGTGGCGCCGGTTTTATAACTGATGGCATAAAAAGCATCCAGGTGTTTTCTTAAATGCAATGCCAATGCCTTCAGCATATTGCCCCGTGCATGAAATGTCATTTTACGCAAAGCAGGGTTACCCACTGTTCTTGCATAATTGGTAATACTTTTAAAGTCTAACCCTTTGGTGCTGGCGGCTCCAATAGTTTCAGCAGTAACGGCATTGTACAGCAGTTGTCCATCGCCGTCGCCGGTGATCCATTTACCGGTAATATAGTTTTCAATTTTGTTCATGGTGGCACAATCGTTTGGTGGCAAATCTACATATCATATGTGGTTTAGATTTAGTAAATTTGGAATTGTAAACATTTAATATCATGAGTGTTGCAGAAATGAAATTAGCGGCAATAAATGAAATCAGCAAACTTGAGAATGAGGCTGAAATAAAAGAAATTTTGGATCATTTGGCTAAGTTGTCGAAAGAATCTCATACAAAGTTTGACACTAGCGGCTTTTTTGAAATGGCATCCAAAAAATATGATGACATATTGCAAAAATTAGCGCAATAATGATTACACTAGAGGTGATTTTAGAGTTGCATGATCTATCTATTAGCAAATATGGTGGATTAGAAGGAATCAGAGACTCTGGACTATTGGAAAGTGCTATTATGAGACCCTACCAAACCTTTGCTAACGAAGATTTATATCCAACTGCTATCGAAAAAGCTGCCGCTATTGCCGAAAGTATAATTATTAATCATCCATTTATTGATGGAAATAAACGTACTGGCTTTTTGGCTATGTTTGCGATATTAAATGAATCCAAACTAAATTTTAAAGCTGCTAATGAGGATATCTATTTATTGATACTCCGGATATCTACCGGTGAAATAAAATTTGAAGTTATTGTTAAGTGGCTTATTGAAAACACTATTTCGTCTTCATAGTAACATCTCACACCAACCCAAACTGTTTTCCATGATGCTGCAAATGTTTATAATGCAGCAGCACCCATTCTTCAAAATTCAAATGAGCAAATACAGGGTGGGTCGTGGTTTTAAGCGGGTCATCTTTAAAATACAGTATAAAATCATCAATACTTTTTTGCAACGCCGCTATTGCGGTTTCCATATTAGCGGTACGCACCATTAATGGTTCTTCCGGTACAATTTCAAGCGGTGCTTTGGTATTCTCCCTGAATTCTTTCTCGCTGTATAAAAAGGCCCTTAACTTAGGCCAGTGTTCTTCCGGCGATACGATATCAAAATGTATTTTACCTGCCGATACTTTAAAAAATCCGGTCACATGCTCCACCATTTGCTGTGCATTCATCTTACCCCATTTTCCTTTACTTTCTGCAGGTAATGCAGCAGCCAGCGGAACAAATTGCTGTTGTATAAAATTCAGTTTGTTGATATCCATATCGCAAGCGTGTTACCACAATATAACAAAAAAGCACCCTTCGCAGGATGCTTTTTTTAGCAGTTGGTTTGTGTAACCTTATATGCGTTGATCAATTTCAGCACTCAACGCTTTAAATATATCATCAATCGATCCTTCACCCTTTACCATCACCACTTTATCAAAATTGCGGTAGTAATCGGCCACCATTTCAGTTTTGTTACGGTATTCAGTAATCCTTGCCCTGATCACTGTTTCGTTGGTGTCATCGCTGCGGCCGCTGGTTTCACCACGTTTCATCAGTCGTTTTACCAGTTCTTCTTCACTCACATTCAGTGCCAGCATGGCTGCGATAGATGTTTTCTTTAACTCCAGCAGCTTATCCAATGCTTCTGCCTGTGCAGAAGTGCGGGGAAAACCATCAAACAAAAAACCTTTGGCATTGGGGTTGGCATCCAGTGCAGAGCTGATCATGCCAATCACCACTTCATCCGGCACCAGCTGGCCCTTGTCCATTATCTTTTTAGCCTCCAGACCCAATGGTGTTTGGGCGGCTATTTCGCTGCGCAATAAATCTCCGGTGCTTAAGTGCTTCAGCCCGTATTTAGCAATCAGTTTTTCGCTTTGTGTTCCCTTTCCACTGCCGGGCGGGCCAAATAGTATTAAATTAAACATATATGCTTGCTAACCTTATTGATAAACAAATATAATTCACCAGCTTTAAATATCCTTTAACAATTGCAAGAAACTGTTGAAAAACCTAAATGATACCTGTTTTGTATATTAATTACCAGTTATAATGATACAATTGCGATGAAGTTTTTAATTTACATACCTGTTATGATGGCCTGCATTTTTACGGCCTGCAACAACAATACGACAACAAAAAATAAGGAGACGAATATGGACAGCAGTCAAAAACACAACCCGGTTTTTTCCACTACAGATACCACTAAAGTAAATCTTACTGACGCAGAATGGAAAAAAATATTGCCTGAAGAAGTGTATGAAATTGCCCGTGAAAAAGGGACAGAAAGGGCTTTTACCGGTAAGTATTATGAACATAAAGACACCGGTACGTATCATTGCGCCGTTTGCGGCAACCCTTTATTCCGCAGCAATGGTAAATTTGAAAGTACCTGCGGATGGCCCAGTTTTTTTGAACCCATCAGCAAAGGCAGTATCATTTATGCGCCGGATAACAGCTATGGCATGAGGCGTACGGAAGTAATGTGTGGCCGCTGCAAAAGCCACCTGGGCCATGTATTTGAAGATGGCCCGCCACCTACAGGTTTACGTTACTGCATTAACTCTGTAGTGCTGGATTTTGAAAAATCGCAGGAGAAGAAATAACCGTTTATTGCTTTTATGAAAACGGGCCGGAATGCTTCCGGCCAGTTTTATTTATACCAGGACGGTATTAATTTTTCTTGAGTAATATTTTTTTCTGGCTGAAGTTATAGGCTGCATCAATAAACTCCAGCATCTTTCCAAAATCTTCTTTCTTAATTTTGGTTTGCTTGTACACTTTTTTAATGTTCAGCTTTAGTACGTTGCCTTCAATAGTGGCCTTGGTAATAAAGGCACCAGTTTCGTTTTCCACACTCTGGTTTAAACCGGCAAGCCCTTTCACTGTATAGCCGGCCGGTATGGTAAAGTTAATGTCCCAGCTTAGGGTATGCGGATAACGCACATCAACATCATATTTTCTTTCCCTGTCTTCTGGTTTTACCTGGTATTGCCCACCCATCAGCAGCGGCACATTCACCAGTACATTTTTTCCGGCCCTGCGGGTTAAATCTCCCAGCACAAATTTTTCTGTGTATTTTAATTCCTGTTTATTGAAGGTGCGCCCATCGGTAACCAGCGTAAAATTATCATAACTCACCACATTGCTGTATTGGCTTTGCAGTTGTTCTTTCATATAAACTGGTTTGCGTTTTTTAAACTCTTCTTTCTTTGCCATGATGAGGCGGTCTATCTCTTCCCGTTTTTTGTCAGACAGTGCATCCAGTTCATTATCGCCATAATAAGATAGGTAATCTACATCATACACGTTGGTGTATATCAGTGCGGAGCCTTCGTTATCGTGTTTGGATATGCCCTTATAAGATGAAGTGGAAGCAATGATGGTTTTTTCCAGCGCTTCATCCATAGTAGCATCAATTGTGGTGTTGTCATAATTCTCTTCGGGTGTAGTTATGGGTAATGTAGTGGCAGCAGCGGTTGGGTTTTTGCCCAGGGTAATGGTGTAAGCCTGGTTACCGAGGTATTCATCTTTTAAATCAAATGGATTGGAGTTGGCAGAAAAATCAAACACGTATTTATTTTTTGCTTTCACCAGCCAGTTCAGTTCTGTACCAAAAATTACATTGTCCATATCGGTAACACTGTTATCGGTGGTTACAATCAGCTCTGCAGGAATATTTTTTCTTTTCAGTTTTTCCATCATCACATAAGCAAAAAACTGGCTGCCCAGTCTTCGGCCATATAAACCGTTGGTGTGGCGCAATACATAATACACTCTTTTAATAAAGTCTTCATCGCCGGCATCGTAAGCTTCATATTTACGCAGGTAACCTTCTGTTTGGGCCAGCAGGCTGGTGGTATAGGCCGCCAGTAAATTATCCTGGTTCAGTTTTCTGCCGGCATTGGCATCCATTTTTTCATAAATGCCGTTTACTTTTTGCGCCAACTCTTCGGGTGTAATGGAATGTTTCAGTTCCCCGCGGTCGCTGATGAATAAATCGCTGGCATCATTATTTTTGGAGTAGATGATCTGGAATTTCATCATCGGCAATACCAGGTATTCGTTTACCCAGCGGGTATCTTTCAGTTTTTCCCTGTCATTATCTTCCCAGGTAAATACTTTATAGCCTCCATTGTTGCTTTCTTTAAATTCCGGTGCGCCGTTAATTGACTTACTGTTCACATAACTTTTTTCATCGGTATCAATTTCAAATTTCTGGCTTACTACGGGGTAACCCCTGTGGCAGAGATAATACACCGGGTCAAACTCCAGCGAATTCATTTTGGCCACATCATTATCATTAAACACGGTGCTTACATAATCAATAATGTCGCCGGGTTCTAAATTAGACACCGCCAGTTTGAAATAAATATTTTCACTTTTGGATTTATTCTTGATCGTGCTTTGTTTATCGAAATACGGCGTAAATGCAGAAGGTACATTGTCATTATCTTCCACCAGTACAGCAGTTAACAGAGATACCGTATCCACTGAACCATCAGGTTTAATAATGTGTAATGCAAAGCCATCGTTATCGTGGCCACGCCTGAAATAAAATTCAGAAAAGCTGTTTACACCATCTTTATCCAGCAGTTTAATTTTCCGGTGCGTGGTTTCGTATACATTCAGTTTATCGGTGCCTGAATTTTTATCGAATACAAATTTTGTTTTTTGTGCCAGTATAACACCGGAAAAGCCCTTCCATTTTTCCGGCACCTGGTTGTTGCTGAAACTGGGGTCAGCTTCTTTCCAAACTGCATCTACATTCGACTGCAGTTTGTTTGCCATTTCTTCTTTAATGGTTTGTGCATTGACTGTACTGCATATTGCAATGCTTAAAAAAAGTATTGTGGTATAAATGATGCGTGGTTTCATTATTGTTTTTTTACAGGGTTAGTTTTTACTGGTGTTTTTACCGGCGTTTTTGCAGGTGTGGCAGGTTTAGCACCTGGTTTCACCGGTGTTTTTGCGGGAACAACTGCTGGTGTTTCTTTGGGTGCAACGTAATTCGGGTCTTTCTCTACCAGTACAATATTGTTATTGAAATCTTTTAGCTTTTTTAGAAAGTCTTTCCAGTTGGTAAATTCTTCCTTAGGTATGGTTCCCGTTTTAATAGCCAACGATTTCTTTAAAATGATCTTGCTGCCTTCTTGTGTGTAGCTGCCGGAAAAACCATAATCATTAGCCTGCTGATTAAATGCTTCTGGTAAATCTTTTATTTTATAGCCGGGTACATTCAGTACAATTTCATCTTCTGCGGTGTAAATACGGTTGAATTCATAAGGGTTCACCCGCTTATCATCAGGCATAAAACCACTGAGTTTACGGGGAAAGAAATCTATCCCTGCGTATACTTCTTTGTCATCACGGATGATGTTATTGCTGAGGTCAATATCACCTTCAATTACCACAGGTATTTCCCTGTTGGCAAGGTCAGATGTTTTGATATTGGTGGCGTTCAGGTTGGCATTACCAAATTCGAGTACCCGTTGCAGTACTTCTTTCTTTCTGTCTGTTGGCAAATCCTGGAAGAATTGGTGAAAATTGGTTCTTTCCTCACCGGTAAACGTTACTTTAAGGTGCCCCTTTAAAATATCATCATTCAGTGAAAAAGAAGCCTGGGTGATGATTTTATTCTGGTTAATATCTGCCACCGGCACTTTGATCACTTCATGGTCATCACCTTTACCCACAAGCGCTTCTTTACCCTGTATCCGGTAAGCGTATTCACCCATCGGCACGTAGCTTTCTGTAGCATCAAGAAAATAAGGTTTACCGCCAATATACAAAGTAGAGATACAGTGGTTATCCACGCAAAGCGATGGTATCGCATACGTGTAAGGCAAATGTTTGGTGCCAATCCAGGTCATGTGTGCATCCAGCCCGGCCTGTTTCAGCATTTCTGTAAGCAGGTTGGCCATACCTTTACAATCGCCGTATTTATTTTTATATACCTCCTGTACGGTTTGTGGCACAAAGCCTGCATAACCGTCTTCAAAAGCAATGTAACGGATGTTATCCTGCACCCAGTAAAAAATGGCTTTAGCTTTATCCATTTCTGTTGTTTTACCTTTTACCAGTTCATCCACTTTTGCTTTTACTACACCGGGTTGATTATCGGCTTTGGAGTACAGGTAGCGGTACCATTTGTACAGGTCGCCGGAGTTCTCAAACCCTTTTTGCTGTACACCGTCTGCAGTAAATGATTTTACCAGCACCACAATATGCGGATACGTATAACCCGCCGGCAGCGCATTATCTTCATTAGCCATTGGTGGCAGGTCTTTCATTTTAAAAGTATATACCGTTTTCCTGCCTTCTGTTTCAGTAGATTTGGTTATCGTGTATCCCTTAAAGTTAATTTCACGAAAATCTAATTGTACTTCTGCCGGCACAATAAAACGGATGGTTTTTTCCTGCGTGGCATAAGGGCTGTGAAACATCACACGGGTAAGATAGCGGGCATCTTTATAAAACTTTTCCAGCTCCACCATGGCGCCCATGCCCATTTTTGGAATGATGATGTTAAAATATTTTACGCGGCTGTCGTCGTAAAAAATATCTCCCGATGTGGCGGATTGGTCTATCGGCCTGTTCCTTGAGGTATAATTTACAAACGAATTGTTCGATTTATAATATTGTTTGATCTTGGTGATCGTGGAGAATTTATTATAGAATTCGCCGTACTGCACCATGCAGGCTTCACGCAGTGAAATAAACTGCACCTGCTGCCGCATTACAGCGGTAACTACAGGGCCGTTTCCATCACCTTTGCCTGCACCAAATTCATATTCTTCAACATCACTGATCACGGCAGAGCGTTCATCAGGGTATTTTCTTTTAAGCCGGTATGCATTGGCTTCGTCATCATCATTAACCACCTGGGCAGGGATGGTATTGGATAACAGTAAAAATGTGGTGAGCAATAAGAGGGAGATTTTTCGCATCAGCGTGTTTTTAGGGTTTTCTATAGTATGAAAATTAGTTAATAATGCTGATGCCGTAAAAAAAACTTTCATAATCTTTCCATTTATGGAAAACTGTTTGCAATGGCCATATTTTTTTTGCATCTTCATTAAACGAAACAAACGCATATGATGAAATCTATTCCACTGGCGGGCATACTGCTCCTCACTGCCGGTATTCCGGTGGCCGCTCAAAAAATTACAACCGATCAATTTAAGAATCTTAAGGTACGCAGTATTGGCCCTGCGGGTATGAGTGGCCGTATTACTGCTATTGATGCATTGTACACCAATCCAAACATTGTGTATTTAGGCACAGCAAGCGGAGGTGTGTGGAAAACAGAAAATGGCGGTGCCAAATGGGTACCCATTTTTGATGAACAGCCGTTGTTAAACATTGGTTCTGTAGCCATACAGCAAAGCAACCCTTCCGTATTATGGGTGGGTACCGGTGAAGGTAACCCACGCAATTCTGTAAGCCTCGGTGGTGGAATTTACAAAAGCCTGGATGGCGGTAAAAACTGGAAACTGATGGGCCTTGAAAAAACAAAAAATATTCACCGCATCATTATTGACCCCACCGAACCCAATACCGTATATGTTGCTGCAATTGGAAATCCGTATGCTGAACACCCGGAACGGGGCGTATATAAAACCACCGATGGCGGCAATACCTGGAATTTAATTTTGCATACCAACGATACCACGGGTTGCGCCGACCTGGTGATGGATCCTTCTAACCCCAATAAATTATTAGCTGCCATGTGGCAGCACCGCCGCACACCTTATAGTTTTACCAGCGGCGGGCCCGGCAGCGGACTATACATTACGTACGATGGAGGCAAAAACTGGAAAAAACTGGGTAAAGCAGAAGGCTTGCCCGATGGTAATTATGGCCGTATTGGCTTAACTATTTGTAACAGCGAACCACGAAGAATATATGCCTTGGTGGAAGCCGGCAAAAATGGCCTATACAAATCTGACGATGGCGGTTTTACCTGGGAGCTGGTCAACAGCAACAGCAATGATGTGACCAACCGGGCCTTTTATTTCCAGGACATCAGGGTAGACCCCAAAAACGAAAATCGTTTATACAACATTAACCAAACCATCAGCATGAGTGAAGATGGTGGTAAAAGTTTTAAAACCGTCATTCCTTATGGCGGTATCCATCCGGATCATCATGCCTTTTGGATCAACCCCAACGACCCCAACTATATTATTGATGGTAATGACGGCGGCATGGGCATGAGCCGCGACAGGGGAAGAAACTGGACCTTCAGCGAATTAATTCCTGTTGGGCAGTTTTATCACATCAATACAGATAATCGTTTACCCTATAACGTAATGGGCGGCATGCAGGATAATGGCAGCTGGCGTGGCCCGGCTTATACCTGGATCAATGGGCCAATCAGGAATTATCAATGGACAAATATTGGCGGTGGCGATGGTTTTGATGCCGCTGCCGACCCTGATAATAACGATTGGGTATATGCCATGAGCCAGGAAGGCGAACTGCATAAAGTAAATGTGGCAACAGGCGAAGACATGGGTATTAAACCTCCGGCGCCGGATGTAAATACTTACCTGCGCTTTAACTGGAATGCCGCCTTTGCACAAGACCCTTTCGATGCTAAGACCATTTATTTCGGCAGTCAGTTTGTACACAAAAGCAACGACAGGGGTTTATCCTGGGAGATCATTTCTCCCGACCTCAGCACCAACAACAAGCAACAGCAAAACCAGGAAAACAATGGCGGGCTTTCTGTTGACATTACCGGCGCAGAAAATTACAACACCATTTTATGCATCGAACCTTCTGCAAAAGACCGCAATGTAATTTGGGCGGGTACCGATGATGGCAACGTACAGCTTACCAAAGATGGTGGTAAAACCTGGACGAACTTCAGGGGCAAAATACCGGGAATGCCCGTTGGTGCATGGATACCACAGATCAGGGCCAGCCGTTACAACACCGGGGAGGCATTTGTAGTATGTAACGATTACCGCCGTGGAGATTTTAAACCTTACATCTTCCGCACCAAAAATTTTGGCCTTACCTGGGAAAGAATGCTGGATGAAAACAAAGTGAAAGGCTATGCATTATGCATGATACAGGACCCCGTGGAACCTAATCTCATCTTTGCCGGAACAGAAAGTGGTTTATGGATCAGCTTTGATAATGGTACCAGTTTTCAGCAATGGAAAAACGGGTACCCTTCCGTATCTACTTACGATATGGCCATACAGGAACGGGAAGCCGATTTATGCATTGCCACATTTGGCCGTGCAATATATATCTTAGATGATATCAGGCCGCTGCGTAAAGCTGCCGCGAATAACGGAAAGTTATTCAGTAAGCCATTAACTGTTTTTGAAACACCCGCTGCATATCAACCCAATTATAAATCAGTATCCGGTTACGAATGGAGCACATGGGGTTTGTATGAAGGACAAAACAGGAACCGCGGTGCCGTTATTTCATACTTTGCCAAAATGCCGAACGCAACAGATTCTTTAAAGAAAAATAAGATTGATTCTGTTACCATAAAAATTTACAGTGAAACCGGCGAACTGGTGAGAACAATGAAACAAAAGGCAGACACCAACTTCAACCGTATTTACTGGGGTTTTGAAACAAAAGGTATCCGCCAGCCCGGTTCAACCAAACCCAAAACAGATTTGCCCGAACCCGTGAATTTTGGACTGGAAGCTTACCCCGGTATGTATAAAATTGTGCTCAGTTCCGGTGCCAATGCAGATTCAACGATGCTGGAAGTGAAAGCAGATCCCAATGTACCTAACGATAAACAGGTATACGATGCAAAAAAAGAATTGCTGCAGCGGTTAGATAAAAGTGTTGCCCGCTTAACACAGGTTACCGACAGGCTTACCGATGCTGAAGAAGCCCTGAATAAAATGGATGCACAACTGAAAAATGTTGAAGGAAAAAACAGTGATACACTATCCAAAGCCGGTAAAATTATGGCAGACTCCATTAAAAGCATCCGCAATTTTATTTTTGGCAAAAAGCAGGAGAAGCAAGGTTATGGCTCGCCTTATCAATTAACCGTTAACAGCAAATTGTTTGGCGCCCGCAACGAGATTTTAAGCAAAAACAAAATTCCCGGTGCGCAGGAAATGAACCAGGTGCAGATTGCAGAAAAACTGGTGCAACAGGTAGTGGAAAAAACCAACAGTTTTTTCAATAACCAATGGGCCGCTTATGAAAAGTTGGCAACCGGTAATCCTGTACCATTATTTAAACCCTATCAGATTATCGAATAAAATATGTGGTAATCATACAAAACCTGCCGGAACTGAGTTTCAGCAGGTTTTTTGTTTTAGCCATCATTAAAATCTAATTTTGCGGTCTATTAAAGTACAAACATGGGTTCTATTAAACTTAGCCGGCTTGCTGAAGCATTGATAGGTTCAGAAATCGTTAGTCTTGGCGCTGAAATCAAAGAAAAAATCAAACAGGGAAACAAGATCTACAATTATACCATCGGGGATTTTGATGCAGCAGTATTTCCCATACCGCAGCAACTGGAAGAGGAGATCATACGGGCATATAAAAATCATAATACCACATACCCGCCTGCAGATGGTATACTTGAGTTAAGGCAGGCCGTTGCACAGTTCATTCAGCAAAGGGAAGGGTTAACATACCAAACCAACGAGATATTGATTGCCGCCGGTGGCCGCCCGTTAATTTATGCCGCTTACCGTGCCATTGTGGATAAAGGCGATAAAGTCATTTATCCTGTACCCAGCTGGAATAACAACCATTATGTACATTTTAACGAAGGGGAGCATGTACTCATCAAAAGCAGCATCGAAAATCATTTTTTGCCAACCGCAGCACAAATTGCACCACACATTAAGGGAGCAACATTGCTGGCACTGTGTTCTCCATTAAACCCAACCGGAACAACTTTTACTAAAGAAGAACTGCAAAATATCTGCGACCTGGTTATTGCAGAAAATAAGCAAAGAAAAGAAGGGGAGAAAAAATTATACCTGCTGTACGACCAGATTTACTGGACACTTACTTACGGCGACACTATTCACTATAACCCGGTTTCATTAAACCCTGAAATGCGTGCGTATACCATTTTTATTGATGGCATCAGTAAGGCCTTTGCCGCAACCGGTGTAAGGGTGGGCTGGAGTATGGGACCGGCCGAAGTAATGAATAAGATGAAAGCCATCAACAGCCATGTTGGTGCGTGGGCGCCAATGGCCGAACAAAAGGCTGTTGCTAATTATTTATTGCATACACAACAGATAGACCGTTATTTTACCGTATTTAAAGCTGCTGTGGAAGAACGCTTATACCGCATTTATGAAGGCTTTATTGGTTTGAAAAACGCTGGTTTTACCATTGATGCAGTAGCACCGCAGGCCGCCATTTATTTAACTGTACAAATCAACCTGGTGGGCAAACGCACAGCAGAAGGGAAAGTTTTAGAAAACCAGGGTGCAGTAACGGCTTATATTTTAAATGAAGCTAAAATTGCCATTGTTCCGTTTTATGCATTTGGTGCAGACAGAAACAGCAACTGGTACCGCCTGAGTGTGGGTACCTGCAAAACAGAAGAAATTGATGAAATGCTGGAAAATTTAAAAAATGCGCTGGTTAAATTGAAAGACTGATTTAGTTTCTGCAATTTAAAAATACAAAAGGCTTCAGCTCTCTCTGGCGGAGAAGATCACGCAACGGCATTTGTTCATACAAAATCTTGTGCTTGTTCAGGTCAATAGCTTCATGTGCTGTTGCAACATTACTGAGGTTTTCAACCGTGTACAGTAAACCGTGAAGTTGTTCTACTTCATGTTCTATTGCCTGGGGAGTCATTAACTCCTGGTTGAACAATACAAGTAAGTCCCTGTTCGAGTTGTTCATAAGTTAATTGGTGGGGGTTGGGATTTACAATAACTATCGTCGTTGGCCTGTTAATATCCGATAAATCCTGATTTACTCGGACAACCGCATTGCTTTTTTCCCGGAGATCCATAACCACTCCTTGAAGAAGAACATCCTGCAGTAAAAAGACCAACAAGCAACGTCAATAGAATTGTGATTTTAAATAGTTTTTTCATCAGCTTAGATTACTAAAGTTAAACTATTTTCACAATAATTTATTGTTTTCTTAAAGTGCCTCACCAAAAAATTAACATATATCAAAGATCCACAAGGGTGTTAGTGGCACCGTTAGACTGGGGCCTTGGCCATGCCACCCGTTGTATTCCAATAATTTATGGGCTTATTGCTGCCGGTTTTGAGGTTATTATTGCTGCAGATGGAGCCACAAAAATTTTACTGAAATCTGAGTTTTCTCATGTGGATTTTACGGTCGTTAAAGGCTATGAAATGCAGTACAGTCGCCATGTTTGGGGCTTCAAACTGTCTCTTTTAGCGCAAATGCCAAAAGTATGGCGCCGCATCCGGATGGAACAGCGCTGGCTCGGAAAAATAATTACAGAAAAAAAAATTGACCTTGTCATCAGCGATAACCGTTTGGGGTTGTATCATCCATCGGTTCCCTGTATTTACATTACCCATCAATTACACATAGAAACGGGCAACCGTTTTACTGCATGGCTGGCCCAAAAAATGCATTACCACTTTATCAACCGGTTTACGCAATGCTGGGTGCCGGATGTGCAGCAGACGCCTTTTCTTGCCGGTATATTATCACATCCTCACCGTTTACCCCGTACGCCTGTACGTTATATAGGGCCCATATCAAGATTTGAGCCTTTACAAACTTCCACACAGCATAACCTGCTTGTCTTACTTTCGGGCCCGGAACCACAACGCAGCATTTTTGAACAAATAATATTGCAGCAACTTATTGAATACAGCGGCACCGTTTTATTGGTAAGGGGTTTACCGGGCAATACAGAACAGTTGCGGGCAGGCAGTAATGTTACTATAAAAGCACATCTGGATGCAAAGGCCTTGAGCCAAGCTGTTCAGCAATCGGCAATGGTGGTTTGCCGTAGCGGTTACACCACTATTATGGACCTGGTGAAACTAAAGCAAAAGGCCATACTTGTTCCTACACCAGGGCAAACCGAACAGGAATACCTTGCAGATTATTTACAGCAGCAGGGAATATTTTACAGCACTGCGCAAAAAAATTTTTCTTTACAAAAAGCATTAAGGGAAGCAGAAGGATTTCAGTATAAAACTATTTCCGTTCAGGAATCATTGCCAGAAACCATCGCGTCTCTCCATACTTTATTGCTCGGACAGGAAGTTAATACCCCAGGTAGCGGTACCCGCGGATGATCTTTTTAAAATCGGTGGTGGCAGAATAATACGTAGCATACCATTCGTCTGACAGTTGCAGGCTTTCTTGGGGCAGATCATTAATGGCAGCCGGTAAAGTGGTGGAAGTTAATATCCCCTTCCTGATGCGGGGAAGCCCGGTTGATGCGGGTGCATACCCCACCCATGACCTTTGCAGGAACAGCACCTTAAAAATATTCTGAACAAACCCAAAAGGCTTACGCTGCAGCACAATGTGCACCGGCAATGTAACCAGGAAGAGCAGGGCCAGGCTAACATCCAGCAGGTTTTTGTTACGGCGGTTTACAGGTTTGGCAATAGTGTATTTGCTGGTACCGGCAAGGTATTCACCGCTTAAATCTTTACTGTCACTCCCCACAATACTGCTGGTGCCCGATGCATGAAATTTATTTTTTACGTTTACACGTACCTGTTGAATGGCTGCAATGATCTCTTTAAAACTTAACAGGTCTTCACAATAAATAATTTCTTTTACCGGGTACATGGTTACCAGGTGCTGCAACTGGTGAATGCTACCCAGGGCTTTACTGCTGCTGGTGAGGCTGTTATTAACACGGCCCAGCACTTTTTCCGGCATACCTGCTTTCTCCAGTAATGCTGTAACTGCTGTAAAATCTTTTTCACCCGCAACAACAATCGTTTCGCGGTAACCGTCTTCATTTTCTGTTCTGGATAATATTCCCATGCGCATCAGCAGCCTGCGCAGAATCGTCATCAGCACAAACGCCATTACAATACCAAACACCAGTATCCCTCTCGAAAAACGGATGGATTCCGGCAGCAGCGCATAACCGCTCAGCAATACCAATGCAGCACTGAAAGTGGAGCGGTTGAGTTGCGACTGGCGGTAACCTTTGTCATATAAGCCCGAATAATACGATGCTATCAAAAAAATAACAGTAAATACAGGAAAGGCAATACTGAGCATATTGGGTGAATAATTCACTTCTTTCCTGATGTAAGTGCTCCACAAAAATTTAATGCACCAGAAGCTGGTGAAAATGATTGCCGCATCTATCAGTGCAAGGCCTATTTTTTGAATAAACTTGCCTATAACGGCAACGATAGCACGTAAAAAAATGCCTGTTTGTATAAGAAAGATGAAAAGCCCGGCTTTTCCGCCACTGTAATGCTTCTTTACAAAAGTATTCATGGCTTTGTAAAACAGGCGCACATAATTCAGCGTGCCTTTTTTAGTGCTTTCTCCTTTAAAATGAATGATGGTGCTGCCGGCAAAATACCAGTTGGTATAACCGGCTTTTTGAATGCGGTAACTCAGGTCCACATCTTCACCATACATAAAAAAAGTTTCGTCAAAACCACCGGTTTGATCCAGGATGGTTTTGGGTATCATCATAAATGCACCGGCCAGCACATCCACTTCATGATTTTCTGCATCGCTTAAATGGCCCAGGTGGTAACGGGCAAAAATTTTGGATTGTGGAAATAACCGGGCAAGCCCGGTAAGTTTAAACAATGAGGTAAACGGAGAAGGAAAGGCCCTCTTGCTTTCTTTTAAAAATTTTCCTGAACCATCAATCATTCGTATGCCCAGCGCCGCTTTATTGTTTTGCTGTTGCAGAAATGACAGGCAACTTTCAAATGCATCTTCCGGTATAATGGTATCGGGGTTAAGAAATAAAATATATTCACCGGAGGCTTTAGCCAGTGCCTGGTTATTGGCTTTGGCAAAACCGGCATTACAGTCGTTCCATATAAACTGTACCGATGGAAACCTGCAGGAAAGAAAAGCTTTACTGTCATCAGTGGAATTATTGTCCACCACCCATATTTCCGATTGCAGGTTTTTACACGCCTTCATTACTGAACACAGGCATTGTTCCAGGAAATATTTTACGTTGTAGTTTACTATGATGATGGACAGTTGCAAAAGTTGTTTTAGTAATATGCAGGCTGCGAAATACGATTTTTTATTTCATTCTTCCAAAATACCAATATAAATACAGGAAGATACAGTTTCACTCCCCGTTTTAGCAGCAAATCTAAAATCATAAATCCGAAATCGAACTTTATCTTTGCACCATGATAAAAACTATTTTACTGGATGCTGTAGCGGCAGGTGGAAAAGAGTTGCAGCGGTTTTTTAACGGCCAGTTCAAGATTACCAACAAAGAAGGCATCAATAATCCTGTTACCGAAGCGGATCACGCCTCTGAAAAAGCGATCATCGATATTATTCAATCTCATTTCCCTGATCATTTTATTTTAAGCGAAGAAACCGGTGAGATTGTTACCAACAGCGAGTATAAATGGATCATTGACCCCATCGATGGTACCATCAACTTTGCCAACGGCATACCCATTTGCTGTGTAAGTATTGGCGTGGAAAAGAATGGGCAAATGATTTTGGGTGCTGTATACAACCCTAACCTGAATGAATTATTTGTGGCAGAAAAAGGAAAAGGCGCCACACTCAATGATAAACCCATTCATGTAGGCAATAAAACCAAAGTGATTGAAAGCTGCCTGGTTACCGGTTTTCCCTATACTTATCTTGATGAACCAAACGGGCCATTGCAGGTATTTGAAAAATTGATCCGTAAAGGTGTGCCCGTACGCCGTCTCGGCAGTGCCGCTATTGATTTGTGCTGGGTGGCCGCCGGCCGCTTTGATGGTTTTTACGAACATAAACTGGCGGCGTGGGACAGTGCTGCTGGTTTTTTAATGGTGCAGGAAGCAGGTGGCCGCGTTACTGATTTTAAGGGCAATCCTTATTCTCCTTACCAACCACATTTGTTAGCAACGAATGGTTTAATCCATGATGAACTGCTGGATATCATCAGCAACGGAAAATCTTTATAATTGTCATTGCTGCTTCTGCGAAGCAGAAAATTTTTTTTATGGAAGAAAGAACAGAGATCGCATCACTGGGCGAATTTGGGCTTATTGATCATCTTACCCGGAATAATGAAACCAAAAATGCTTCCACCATTTTAAGTGTGGGAGATGATGGTGCTGTTATTGATCACTTTGGCAGGCAAACGGTTGTAAGCACCGACCTGTTACTGGAAGGTATACACTTCGATTTAAGTTACACTCCATTAAAACATTTGGGTTATAAAAGTGTGGTGGTAAACCTGAGTGATATTTATGCCATGAATGCAGTGCCCACACAAATCCTGTTAAGTATCGGCATCAGCAATAAATTCAGCGTGGAAGCGCTGGATGAATTTTATGAAGGCGTTTATACCGCATGTAAACAATATGATGTGGACCTGGTAGGTGGCGATACCACAACCAGCCAGCGTGGTTTCATTATCAGCGTTACCGCAATTGGTGAAGTGGCTCCGGATAAATATGTTACCCGCAGTGGTGCTAAAGAAAATGATTTGATTTGCGTGAGCGGCGATTTAGGTGCAGCATTTTTGGGTTTGACATTACTGGAAAGGGAAAAGATGATTTTTGAAAGCACCGGTGCACAGCCCGACCTGGAGAACCAGGCATATATTGTGGGCCGCTTATTAAAACCTGAAGCAAGAAAAGATGTGGTGGAATATTTTGCTGCCCAAAATGTGTTGCCCACCAGCATGATGGACATCAGCGATGGACTCAGCAGCGAGCTGCTGCACATTTGCAAACAAAGTAATGTGGGTTGTGTACTATATGAAGATAAAATTCCGTTTAGTGAGGATATGAAAGAGTTTGCCTACAAACTGGAATTGGATCCCACGGCCTGTGCCCTCAGCGGTGGTGAAGATTATGAGTTGTTGTTTACCGTCAGCCAGGCAGATTATGAAAAGATCAACCAGAACAACGGGTTCAGCATTATTGGCTATATTACAGCACCATCTGAAGGACAACATATCATTACCCGTGGCGGCAGCAGGCACCAACTGGTGGCACAGGGGTGGAACCATTTGAAAAAATGAGGCATTGTTTCTCCATTATATTTTGTTTAATGATCCTGGCACTGGGCAGTTGTTCGGTTAGCCGGAATAGTTATTCCCCCACTAAAAAATACCCCAAACAACAATTACAGCAGGATTTTACCCTGCTCAGGAATATCCTGGAAAAAAAACATCCATCTCTTTACTGGTACACCAGCAAAGACAGTATGGATATGTACTTTGACCGGTATTACAATGCTATACAGGACAGTATGACCGAACAGCAATTTGGCTGGAAGATCATTGCACCGCTTACCGATAAAATTCATTGCGGCCACACCAGCTTTGGAATGAGCAAGGCGTACAATAAATGGGTAGACAATAAAATCATTCCTTCCTTCCCGTTGTTTTTGAAGGTATGGAATGATACGATGGCTGTAACAGCTAACCTTAACCGAAAAGATTCTGTGCTGAAACGCGGTACTTTAATTACCGGCATCAACGGCTTAAGCAATACCCGCCTTATTGATACCATGTTTACGTACATGACAGAAGACGGACAGGCCAACAACGTAAACTACCTGAGGCTGAGCAACAATTTTCCTTACTACCACCGTAATATTTTTGGTTTAAGCAGAAAGTATACAGTGCATTACCTGGATTCCAGCAACATTGAACGAAGTGTTCAGGTTCCGTTATTCGATCCGCCAAGAGACAGTACCGGCCACAGGCCAAGAACCAACCCGCCGCCACCACCATTAACGCGGCATGAAAGAAAGCAAAGGCAGTTGCAAAACATCCGGTCACTCGCTATAGATACAACAAACAATACGGCCATCATTACCTTAAACACTTTTGCTACGGGCAAACTGAGAACTTTCTTCAGGCAAACATTCAGGTATATTAAAAGAACAGGCATCAGTAATGTGGTGCTGGACATACGCAGTAATGGTGGCGGCAAGATCAATCTTTCCACACTGTTAACGAAGTATGTAACACGCCGGCCTTTTAAAGTGGCCGATTCTTCCTATGCCGTTGCTAAAAGCCTGGCGCCGTATTCGCGGTACATCAAGGGAAGGTTCCTGAATAATCTCGGCCTGTTCTTTCTAACCAAAAAAAGAAAAGACGGGTTGTACCATTTTGGGATGTGGGAACGTAAAACTTATGAAGCAAAAAGGCATAATCATTTTAACGGCGATTTGTATGTGCTCATCAATGGGCAAACTTTTTCAGCGTCTGCATTATTTTGTAATGCCGTGAAAGGGCAGCAGGGTATTACCATTATTGGTGAAGAAGCGGGCGGTGGTTGGTACGGCAACAGCGGCATTATGATACCCGATATTACTTTGCCCAACACGCACGTACGGGTACGCCTGCCTTTATTCAGGCTGGTGCAATACCATCATGTGCCCAAAGACGGGCATGGTGTGATGCCCGATATTTACATTGGCACCAGTTATGAAGCTTTATTAAAAGGGTATGATAAAAAAATGCAGGTGGTGATGGATATGATACACGAAAGAAATGAAGCGCAATACCGGTATAAAAGATAAATTTTACTGGATCATAAAATCATCTGCATCCCGCAGAAAAGGAAACTTCATTCTTACTTCATTTAATTTATCTTTCGAAAGGGTTATCGTGTTGATGTCTTCTTCTTCTGCCATGTGATACAATACCTGGCCCATCGGATCAATAACCAATGTATTGCCGCTGTAATGAATATTCTTATCATCATCACCCACGCGGTTTACCCCAACAACATAACATTGGTTTTCGATAGCCCTGGCACACAACAATGTTTTCCAGGCATGGCTGCGGCGTTCGGGCCAGTTGGCCACATAAATCAGCACATCATATTCCGGTTCTCCCTCTTCCGATTTTTGACGGCTCCACACAGGAAACCGCAGGTCGTAACATACCAGCAGGTTTATTTTCCATCCTTTTACTGATGCAATAAGCCGCTTGTTGCCTGCACTGTAATGCTGGTCTTCTTCTGCATAAGCAAATAAATGGCGTTTGTTATAATAACCATACTGGCCGTTGGGTAACATCCAGATGAGCCGGTTGTAATACTTCCCTTCATCTTCTATAATAGCGCTGCCGGTGAGGATAATATTGTAACGGTTACTTACCATTTTCATCCACTCCACCGTTTCTCCTTCCATGGTTTCAGCAAGTGCATCGGCACGCATGCTGAAGCCGGTGGTGAACATTTCAGGCAATATTACAATTTCTGTTTTGCTGCTGAGGCTGTTGATTTTTTCCTGCAGCATAGAGAGGTTTGCTGCTTTATCTTCCCAATATAAGTTGGTTTGAATGGTTGTTATAGTAAGTGTAGACATTTTTGTTTGATCAATGGATTTCAAAAATAATCATAAATATAGAACACCCCACAACTGCACCATTGCACAGCACTCCTTTATTTTACTTTATATATTTATTTACTTTTTACGGACCACACAGGATCATAGGGAACATAGAATGCTGCGCATTGGGTTTTGCTTACAGAAGCACAAAGGCACAGTGAATACTCTTCGCTACTTTATATACCTATATACTTTATTTACTTTTACACCTTCATCAACCTCCCCACAGCTTCCTCCAGTGTACTTTCCTTCTTGGCAAAACAAAAGCGCAGTACTTTGTTTTCAGTGCCGTCTTTATAAAAAACAGATACGGGTATAGATGCTACTCCATATTCTTTGGTTAAACGTATGGCCAGTTCCTTCTCGGTTTCATCAGAAATATTTTCATAACTGTATAACTGAAAATAACTGCCGTAAGAGGGTAAGGCTTTGAATTTGGTTTGCTGCATCAGGCCTGCAAAATAATCTCTCTTTTTTTGCATAACGGCGCCCAGCTGCAAATACTTTTCTCTATGATGTAAATATTCCGCCACCGCAAATTGTGCCGGGCTGTTGCAGCTGAAACAGTTAAACTGGTGAATTTTTCTGAACTCCTGCATCAATGCCGTTGGCGCCACACAATAGCCGAGCTTCCAGCCGGTGCAGTGGTAGGTTTTTCCGAAGGAAAAGCATACAAAGCTGCGCTGTAGTAAATCCGGGTAGCGCAGCATACTCTGGTGCTGCAATCCATCAAAGATGAGGTGTTCATACACTTCATCACATAAAATAAAAATATTGGTGTTGTGTACTATGCTGCGGAGCTGTTCAATATCATGCGCACTTAATACACTGCCTGTAGGATTATGCGGTGTGTTCAGCATGATCATTTTTGTTTGGGCAGAAATTTTTTGTTTTACTAATTCCCAGTCAATACTGTAATGGGGAAATTGTAATGGAATGCGTACCGGTATGGCGCCGTTGATTTCTATAGTGGGGATATAACTGTCATAAGCCGGTTCAAAAACAATCACTTCATCGCCGGGGTGCAATACAGTGGTAAGTGCTGTAAATATTGCATAGGTGCCACCGGGAGTAATGGTGATTTCTGTTTCAGGATTAATGGTGGCGTTGTACAGGTAATGCATTTTTTCCGACAGGGTTTCCCGCAATGCCATCAGCCCGTTCATGTGTAGATACTGGTTGTGGCCTTTTTGCATGGCATTGTTCACCAGTGCAATCAAATCCCCGTCCATTGTAAAATCTGGAAAACCCTGGCCCAGGTTAATGGCATTATGCTCTGCTGCTAAAACGCTCATCACCGTAAAGATCGTTGTGGTGCTGTGCGGTTGTTTGCTGTATATTAACGGTTGCAAGCTGCTTTTTTCTTTTTCTGCCCAAATATACAGCCCAAAGTATTGGTAACAGAAATACTGTTTTGGAAAGAATGTTGGTTACTGATTGAAACAGTTTTGCATTTGGGGCAATAGGAGCATTTAAACTGCTTAAACTATATTTCACCGGAGAGCCAAATCTGCCAGCCAGTTCCACCGGGTCTTTTTTATAAGATTTATTTATTGAATCAATACTTTGTATCCACAACGGGTTACTCCTGTTTTTCGCTGTAATTTCTGGTTCCTGGTCCGGATCAAAAAAATACCAGTTATCGTTTATTTTAGACATCACGGCAAAGTGATGGGGAAAGGCAACAATTTTATAATCATAATGTTTCAATTTCAACAGTTCAATTAAAACCGTATTTACCTGTACACAATAACCATAAGGCTTTTTCAGAATATCATCTGCAGTAAATGAAGTGGAAAGACACAGACCGGTTAGTTTTTCCGAAACAGCAGCAATCCAGTTACTGCTTAAATCTTTTGTTGCATACCGATGGTAAAATCTTTGAGCCACCACCTCCTTGGCAAGTATTGCATAATCAAGTGTTCCGGGAATAATTTTTTTCAGCAATGCTAAACTGTCTGTATATGTTTCCAGGGATCTTAAAGATTGTAACCGTCCTAACGAAGGGTCATACTTTTCATGTATAACTGCAGGAGGTGGCGCTTCAGTAATGTTACGGTGTATAAAATTGGGAATCAGCAGCAGCAGGGATACCGCTGTGCAGTACAGATAGTTTCGAGTATTAGTCATAAGTACAGGTTGTGCTTGTCAGTTGAGATGTGCTATATACTATTATCTTAACTGTAAGCGGATTTATTACATGGATCAGGTATGCTTTTAGCTCTTGAAAACTAATAGACTTCAAGTTTAATGCAAACGTTTACTAAGGGGCATTAAAAAGACATTAATTTTTTTGAGAAGACATCGATTGAGCTATTTTTCTACAAAGCATTGGTGCAATAAAAAAGCACGATGTCATATCGTGCTTTTTTTTGCCAGGATTAAAAATGCCTATAAAAACTTATCGCCTTTACTCCGTTTAATCTCTGCCACATATTCTTTTATTTCCTGCTCTTTATTTTTTTTGCATATCATCAGTACATCTTCCGTATCAACCACAATAAAATCATCCAGCCCCTGCAGCAGTACTAATTTTTTATTATCTGCATGAACCATGTTTTTAGTAGCATCTATCACCACTACATTGTCACCCGCCACAGCATTTTCCAGGTAATCCTTAGCAAGGTTATCATAAGCGCTGCCCCAGGTACCCAAATCGCTCCAGCCAAAAGAGGATGGGATGATGTACACATTATCCGCTTTCTCCATAATACCATAGTCAATAGAAATATTCACGCATTGCGGGTAAATTCTGTCAATAGCTTCTTTCTCCCCATCTGTATTGAAATGATTCTTCTCTGTGTCAAATAATTCATTCAGCTCCGGCAATAATTTTTCAAACGCAGCAACAATATTTTTTACCTGCCAAACAAAAATACCGGCGTTCCATAAAAAGTCGCCACTGGCAATAAAGGTTTTCGCCAATGCCAGGTCGGGCTTTTCGGTAAAGGTTTTTACTTTATATACATTATCACTAACGGCGTGGGGCTCGTACTGGATATATCCGTAACCGGTGTTGGGGTGTGTGGGTTTAATGCCCAGTGTTACCAATGCTTTAATGTGTGCAGTAAATTGTAATGCATCTAAGCAAATAGATTTAAAACGCTCCGGCTCCAGGATGATATGGTCAGCCGGCGCACAAATCAGGTTGGCGTTGGGGTTTAAGTGCAGCAGTTTATGTGAGATATAAGCCACACACGGCGCCGTATTTTTTCGTGAAGGTTCGCAAAGAATATTAGCCACCGGTATTTCAGGCAACTGTGCTGCAACAATATCCTTATACTGTTCAGAAGTCACTACATAAATATTTTCTGCAGGAATAAAAGCGGCAAAACGGTCAAACGTACCCTGTATCAATGTGCGCCCCATATTCAGTATGTCCAGGAACTGTTTGGGAAAGTCGGTACGGCTCATGGGCCAGAACCTGCTGCCGATGCCGCCGGCCATTATTGCTACGTAATTATTTTTATCCATGTGTGGTTAATTTAGCAGGTACAGTAACGCAGTACCTGTTGGGATGTTGTGTGTTTTTATATGATTCCTTCTCGGATCAGGTCGTGAATATGAATGATACCGCCATAAATTCCGTTATTTTCCATTACCACCAGCTGGCTGATGTCGTTGCTGCGCAAAATATCCAGTGCTTCTGTTGCCAGCGCATCTGCATGCACTGTTTTAGGGTTTTTACTCATAATGGAGGCAGCCGTTAAGTTACTGAGGTCGCTGGTTTTTTCCAGCATGCGCCTCAGGTCGCCATCGGTAATGATACCCAAAACTTTGTTGTTGTCATCCACCACCACAGCCGTGCCCAAACGTTTTTTGGTCATTTCAACAATTACTTCTTTTAGTGTGGCAACAGGTAATACCTGCGGTTTTTCATTTTGTGCAGAAAGATCGGCCACCCGCAAATACAATCTTTTGCCCAGTATACCACCGGGGTGAAAGCGGGCAAAATCTGCACTGTTGAACCCTTTCAGTTCCATCAAACAAACAGCCAGTGCATCGCCCATTACCATTTGTGTGGTGGTGCTGGTGGTGGGCGCCAGGTTATTGGGGCAGGCTTCAATTTCAACTGTTGTATTCAGTACAATATCGCTTTGCTGCGCCAGGCTGGATTGGGTATTGCCCACCATACCGATCAGCAAATTGCCAAAACTTTTTACTAACGAGGCTAGTACTTTAATCTCCGGGCTGTCGCCGCTTTTGCTGATGATCATTACTGTATCCTGCTGCTGAATCATGCCCAGGTCGCCGTGAATGGCATCTGCAGCATGCATAAATAATGCGGGTGTGCCGGTACTGTTGAGTGTAGCTACAATTTTTTGAGCCACAATGGCGCTTTTGCCCACACCGCTGATGACCAGCCTGCCGCCAGACTGTGCAATGGCCTGCACCGCTTCAACAAAGTCGGTATTAATGTATGCGGCCAGCCCGCTTACGGATTGTGCTTCCAACTCAATCGTTTTGAGCGCAGAAGATATAATGGGGGATGTGCTCATTTTGTGCCGCAAACCTACTTTAATTCGGGCATAATGCAAAGGCAATGCTTTTCTTATTTACCAGTGGATTTTCTCTATCTGTTTAAATCAAAATACAATACACAGAGACCGCCTGCCTGCGGTGATTTTATAGCCTGTTTGATATTATTTGCTTGCTTTTTGTTAATTTTTGAGTATCTTAAATGATTATAACCGTTTCGGCGGTGCAGCAGGCTTCAAACCCTTGCTTTTACAGCGCAGGAGCGTTACCTTCGCTGCCCGTTTTAAACGCTTTGTTTACAATAAAAACGACACCAAGATACCGTGTGAAGGAAAATTTGATATGGCTACAACTAAATCATCTGCGGCTAAACCTAAAACCACTACTAAAAAAGCAACCCAATCCACAACGGATAAAAAAGCAGCTGCAATAACATTTCCCGACCTCAACGCCGACTTACAAAAGCATTTCGGGCTTGAACAATTTCGTGGCCCGCAGGAAGCCATCATCAAAAACCTGCTTTCAGGCAGCGATACATTTGTGATCATGCCCACCGGGGGCGGCAAAAGTTTGTGTTACCAGCTGCCCGCCATCATCAGCGATGGAGTGGCTATTGTAGTTTCGCCGCTTATAGCTTTAATGAAAAACCAGGTTGACCTGGTAAGAAGTTACAGCAGTAAAGATGATGTGGCGCATTTTTTAAACAGCACCCTCAACAAAGGGCAGCAGAAAATTGTTAAGGACGACCTCACTTCCGGCAAAACCAAAATGCTGTATGTGGCGCCGGAAACCATGACCAAGGAAGAAAATGTTTCTTTCTTTAAAGACCTGAAGATTTCTTTTTTTGCGGTGGATGAAGCGCATTGTATTTCTGAATGGGGCCACGATTTCAGGCCGGAATACCGCCGCCTGCGGGAGATCATGGATATGATTGATGAAAAAATTCCTGTGATTGCCCTCACCGCCACCGCCACACCCAAAGTACAGAGTGATATTGTAAAAAACCTGGGATTGCGCAGTCCCAATATCTTTATTTCATCGTTCAACCGGGGCAATTTGTATTACGAAATTCAGCCCAAGATCAATAAAGATCAAACCAATAAAAGCATTGTACGTTTTATTCAGCAGCATAAAAATAAAAGCGGTATCATTTATACCCTCAACCGCAAAACAACGGAAGAATTAGCCGATATGCTGATGGCCAATGGTATCAAAGCCGTGGCCTATCATGCCGGGTTAGACGCTAAGCTGCGTGCCGACCGGCAGGACCAGTTTTTGAATGAAGATGTGGATGTGATTGTGGCTACTATTGCTTTTGGTATGGGTATTGATAAACCCGATGTACGATTTGTAATTCATTATAACATTCCCAAATCCATCGAAAATTATTACCAGGAAACCGGCCGTGCCGGCCGCGATGGTATGGAAGGCAAATGCATTCTCTACTATTCGCATAAAGATGTGGCCAAGCTGGAACATTTTATGCGGGATAAACCACTTAGCGAACGCGAAGTGGGCGCCCAGCTGATTAACGAAACAGTGAGCTATGCCGAAAGCAGTGTATGCCGCCGCAAAACCCTGCTGCATTATTTTGGTGAAGAGTACGACGACAGCAAAAGCTGCGGCAACTGCGACAACTGCCTGAACCCGAAAGAACGCATTGAAGCAAAAGCTGAAACGGTTACTGTACTCAAAACCATCAAGGCGCTGGAAGAACGTTTTCCTATTGATTATGTACAACTGATACTAACCGGTAAAGCCACACCCGCCGTTAAAATGTACCGCCACGATGAGCTGGATGTTTTTGCCAGCGGCAACGATAAGGAACCGCATTTCTGGAACAGCCTCATCCGCCAGATGCTCCTCGCCGGTATCATTGCAAAAGACATTGTGGAATATGGTTTACTGAAGCTGACAAAGAAGGGCGAAGCCTTCTTAAAAAAACCCACCTCTTTCAAAATTGCATTGAATAATTTATTTGAAGATGCCAATGCCGACGATGAAGAAGGCGATAACGGCGCAGGTAATGCTCCCGGTGCGGCTGATGAAAAGTTGGTGGAAATGCTGAAAGATGTGCGTAAGCGGGTGGCCCGTGAAAAAAACCTGCCGCCTTTTGTAATCTTTTTAGAAAGCAGCCTGGAAGATATGGCCATCATGTATCCTACCACTATGGCTGAACTGGAAAAGATCAGTGGCGTAAGCAAGGGCAAGGCTTTACGTTATGGCAAACCGTTTTTAGATGTGATTGTACGGTATGTAGAAGAAAATGATATCACCCGGCCCGATGATTTTGTGATGAAGAGTGTAGCCAATAAAAACAACAACAAAATATTCATCATCCAGAATATTGATAAAAAAATACCGCTGGAAACCGTGGCCAAAAACCGCGGCCTGCGTATTGATGAACTGCTGGAAGAAATGGAAACCATTGTAGCCAGCGGCACCAAACTGAATTTAGATTATGCCATTGATGAAATGGTGGACGAATATGAGCAGGACGAAATCATCGACTACTTTAAAGGCTGCGAAACCTCCTCTTTACAGGTAGCCCAGGAAGAACTGGCCGACAGTAATTTTAACTGGGAGCAGCTCAAGCTCATGCGCATTAAGTTTTTATGCGAATACGGCAATTGATTACAGATTTTTGATTCAATATTGCTGATTTTTGAGCGAATACCCTTATTTTTGCAGCCCAATTAATAATTATTAATCAATAATTATTAAACATGGTGCGGTAGCTCAGTCGGTAGAGCAAAGGACTGAAAATCCTTGTGTCGGCGGTTCGATCCCGCCCCACACCACTTAAACCTCAGCAGCAATGCTGGGGTTTTTTGTTTATTGAAAACCAGTTTGTGGGCTATGTGAAGAGGTTTAGATTGATGAATATTTCTGTTAGTGAATCCTTGAGACAGTAAAATGATGGAAGTGGCATACACCTATATTGGCCACATAAGTATATAGGGTACATAGGTAAATACACGAAGGCAGGAGGAAGATTGATGTATAATTTATGTTGCTCACAGCGTCGCAGAGGCACGGATTGGGGCTTTTAGGTTTGCAGAGGACTTTGTTTGTGCGAATAACTCGGTATGTAGTGACCCGTGGGTAACAATGGTTTACCTTATTCATTTAATTGTTGCATTCGTGAGACACGAACGCAAGCGGAGAATTTTAATTAGATATGAATGTCTGTTCATTAAGCATGGAACCGGGACTCGAAATAAAATTATCCAATAAGCAACTTATTCTAAGTTATTCAATTTCTTTTTTTAGTTTTTTAAAGTCTGATTCGGAAATTTTATAATTTTTATAAAGGTTTAAATCTGCATAATCATTATAAAACTCTTTCCAAAATTCCTGAATGCTGTCAAATTCGTTTATAGATATCCGGTAATTTTCAATAGCCTTCAATTTGTCTCCTTTGCACAAATAGTAGTGCCCCATACTTTTATTACCAAAATCTTTGCAACCTAATTCAATAGCTTTGGTTATGTTTTGTTCAGCATCATTCAGATTTTTTACACTTAAATAACAGAACCCAATATTGTTAAATGCTTGTGCATAATATTCCTGATTTAATTGTATGCATTGAGACAAGTACTCCTGTGCTTTTCCGATTTTGCCTAACTTAAAAAATACCACTCCTAAAAAATTACAGCATTCATCGTTTTTACTATTAATTTCAAAGCCTTTGCTGAAACACTCTTCAGCCTGCTTAAGCTGTTTCAATTTTAAATAACAATGACCCATATGACAAACAGCACTATCATCTTTCGGATTAATTTCAAAAGCTTTTGAGAATTTAGTCAGAGCAATTTTATAGTTTTTCAAGTTAAAATTTACTTCCCCCAAGCCAAACCATAGATCTGCGTCATTTTTATCTATGGTTTGCCCTAATTTAAAATACTTAAGAGCTAATTCAAACTTATCGGTTATATTATACAAATTAGCCAGATTATTAATAGGCTTTATATTTTTCTTATCCAATGTCATTGCTTTTTTATAATTAGCAATGGCCTGATTAAAGTCTGTCGTTCTGCCACCTTTAATAAATTTATCTTCGTATGCAATGCCCCTATTATACCATAAATCAGCATCTTTCGGTTTAAGTTTTATTGCTGAAGAAAAAGATATAATTGCGTCTTCATAATTTTTATAGATAGTAAGATAAATGTACCCTCTTTCGAAAAAAGCTTCAGCGAGATTTTTATCCAATTCAATAGCTTTTGAATAATATTCGACTGCGTTTTTATAAAGGCCTAAATCATCGTTTTGTAACTTGGCCTTTTGATGCGAAACTTTTCCCATCTGATAGTAATCAAAAGGGTTTTTCATTTTATAACTTCTTTTTGCATTGTTTGCCTGCAGATAGCCAAGAAAATCAGGATAAATGGATTCCTCATGTATGCCAGCCACTATACCCAACTCAGACATAATATTTTCTTTTGCCATCTTATCAATAATAATCTCAAAATCTATCTGCTCATTTTCTATTATGCCTTTACTATTAAAAATGAATATACTTTCCTGCTTAATTATTCTTGAATTAGAGTGGTAAGGGCGGTAGGTTTGAATTTTGTCTTTTAACTGGTTTAATATATCACCAATTTTCTTTGTATTCTCTATATCACCCCATTCTTTAAAATCTACAATTTCATTGAAAATAGATCGCTTGTTATAATTCATACAATACACTTTACCATCTTCACCATTAATTCCAGCATAATCAGAGGCTGCCATGTATAAAGCAACAAGTGAACTATAACTAAAATCAATTAATAGTGTTGATGCCCCAAAGTGTTGCATTTCTGCGAGCAAACGTAAATCGCTCATTCCTTTGATAACAGGATGCGTGTCTTCCCGCTTTCTCGCCTCTGAGATGCTATCCTCCAGGTAAAGAATAATTTCGTCTGAATTAATTGTAGCGTCTGGATATCCGCTGCTTTTTTTGGCATCACTTAATCTTCTAACTACTCCGGATGTTACGGGCCATTGCGCATTCGCTTGTCCTCTAAAAATATACTTACTCAGATTGTCGCCTTGTGAATTAATTGAGTTAATTGCGTCTACATATTCATTTAGCGTTTTAATTGGCATTTTTAAATAGGCTTTGACCATATATTTAATAATTGGTAATGAGATTAGGGTGAATTGTTTATTATTATATATAAGATATTCTAAATTATTTTATTTTTTTAATAAATATAAAGAGAAACAGGTGTTTATTAGTTGGAATGTGGGTTTTATCCGATGGTGGGGGTTGTGAATATAACAGATAGTATTTTGAGGAAAAATGATCAATGCTACCCAATTAATATGAAAGTAACACAGGGAATTATGTCCTAAGCAATTGGGTTTATGTCTGAAAATGATCGTTTCTTGAATTATTGAATCTCTGTTGGTGGTTTTTTTATTGTAAACACTCCGTGTAGCAAATCCGTTGTTGCTCCAGTTTTTTTATCTACATAATACACAAAATATCTAGGACTTGTATTGTTAAAAACATCTAATTTATCGTTCTTGATTGTAAATGTTTTAGTGATTCCCTGAAATTTTAATGATTGCAGTGAAACTTCATCCATCGGGTATTTACCATTATTAAAAAGAACTTTCACCCTTATCCAACCATCCTCTGAGTTTTGAATTGTTGGAATATCAAATGAGAATTTGTAGCCAGATTGTTTAATGTCTTTGGAACTAATTGATCCGTCCGGATTAGCCATATTTAAAATTTTAAAATTGGATATATCTATTTTGGGCAATGATTTTATTGCTGTATTGGCATTAAGTTTAGCTAATTCTGCATTAGCAGATGATAGATTTTTTTCCAATTCTTCATTCTGATCACTCAAATAATTGGTTTTATCAATAAGAGCTTGCAAATCTTCACGTAATGTTAGACCCACCTGAAAAAATGAATCTAGTGATTTTTTTTGTCGCTTAATAGTAATGTTATAATCTTTAATGGCTTGTTCATTCATTGCGAGATTTTCAACTTTGACTGTTTCAGGGATTGGTTTATTATTTGTAATTAAATTATTCAATTGAGTAATTGAATCTTTAGCGAACTGAATGGCTAATTTTGAAGCATTCAATTGCTTTTCTAACCCTTGCGCCGTTTTATCATTTACAAAATTTATATAAATCCTGAAAATAAAAATTGCTAAGGAAATTATTATCAAACTTGCGACTACTCCAATCGTTAAAGTTATTTTCTTTGCTTTAGTCGCCGATTTTTTCAAATCTATGGCCTGCTTTTCTATTTTGGACGCCTCCTCATGTATTTCTCTTGCAATTCGTTCAGTTTTGCTTTCAAAAATTTGTTTTGCCAATCTATCATGCACTATCTCTATTTCACTGTCGGCTTCCTTGCCCACAACACGGATAATTCCAGTATTCTCTGAAATTTGATAAGCGAGTTTCCTAAGGTATTCATCATTACCCGCAAACTTATCTATTGTAATTGTTAATCGCTTTCCAGATTCGTTTAAAAGCTTATTTTCTATCAAATACCTTAACTCGGGATACTTCTCAATACTTTCTTCGTAATAATGCCTGATCAGTTGGGTGTCGTTATGTTCTTCAACAAACTCAGGAGTAACCTCACTAAGTTGTTTTTGATGACTTTTTTTAAAAAGCTGAAAACAATAAATGCTAAGCACAAATGGATCTACTTCTTTATTAACTAAATCTTTATCAACATTTCCACTTACCACACCATCGTCTCTCCAGAGTGCAGGAGTGCCAATTGTTTTAATAATTAATTCTGCGGTTTTCCTTTTAATACTACTTTGTGAAGGACAAATTATAGCATCTAAGGCCTGTGAAGGAGAAAATCTTTTCAGTCTATAACGCACATCATTTATAGAAGGAATTAATAGAGTAAAATCATCGAGAAATCCAATCCAATCCTGACGTAAACTAAAAACTACTTTAAAACTTGAAATATTATTAATATAATCCACAGTTTTTAGAGCATCGGGAAGACGAAGTTCGATTAATTCTGAAAGCTGAAACATGAAACGATGCAACTTAAATGGATCACTTTTGTGCCCAAGTGTAAAAAGTTCTTCAAACTGATCAAAAAACAGGACAGGCTTTATAAGACCTTTAAAAATGACATTCTTTGCTGCATAATCAATTAGAGATTGACCATCGGTAAAGTCAGGAATACTTTGATCCCAAATCTTTAATTCTTCCACAATTCTCCTTTGTACCGAAACCAACGGATCTTCATCTTTATTAGCAAAATTAATTCGTATATATATTGGATGAAAATATTCTCTTTTGAGCTGAGGTAGTAATTTGGCATGTATGAGAGAGGTTTTACCAGTGCCCGAGGCTCCATACAAAACAGTAAGCTGATGCTTTCTGATCAGGTTAACAAGTTCTTCGACTTCAAGTGTCCTGCCAAAAAATATATCCTCATCATCTTCTTTAAATGAAAAGGGACCCCGGAATGGATTTTCAAAAATGGGTGTCATGCTATTATGTTTTTCGTTTCACTAAATAGTCGATCAAATCCACCATGATTTTCTCCAAACCGGAATTCGCTTTTAATTAGTTCGGGTAATTTATCTATATAATTCCTTTCGTTATCAACAAAATATGGAACAATATTTATTTTTTTATGTATATTAGAATGCGCTGCTACATCATTCCTAGCTTTTGCAGAGTACCACTCAATATCCCTGATATAATTCAAGTCACTGCTCAATGTGTTAAAAAGCCCTTCTGATATTACACTTAAAAGCATTTTAGTTTTAGGATTCATTATATAATCCTTGATCTCATTTTCATGGCTTCCAATAGTTTGAGTTTCCTCATCAAAATAAGTTACTACACCCTGTTCCCTAAACTTATGATATAAACTCTTTGCAACAACTAAATCATGCGATTTACTATAACTAATAAATATCTGGCTGTTTTCATATTTGTTTTTAAATTCTTCTTTTTTAAGTGCCTTTTGATAAAATTTATCAACAAAATCATCAACAGGAGAAGTATGTATGAGTTTAATATTATGCTTTGCAAAAAAGAACTCCTGGTACTTTAATTTTGTCGGGTGATCATTTACTATATATATTGGTCTTGATGAAAATGGGTTATTTGATAAAACACGTATACAGTACCTCATAAACAAATCCGGGAAATCACATCCAATAAAGAGGAGTGTTTTATTTTGTAAGTAAGACAAAAGGGAATTATCTGAACTATGCTTAGGTGAATTCGCTAATGAATACATTGATTCTAATAATTCTTCGTCATTTATTGCACAAAGTGGGCTGTCAAGATTATCAAATAGATATATTATCTTTCGCAGACCATTATTAAAATTAATGCTTGGCAAGCCATGCATCGTTATTGTATCGTTTTTATAGATTTCTACCTCTTCATTATTATTTTTTCTAAATTCTGTTTCAAATTCTTTAAAAACATTTGCTATCAGGAATATTTTAAAATATTTCAGATTTGCTAATTGAGTTAAGAATTTTAGTCTTTTCTTTTTTTCATTTAGTAACTTATAGCAACCTAGGAGGCTATTATAATCGAATTCAGGTATTGCTAAAGGGAGCTCACTCAACAAGGCAGGTGGTTCTGGCCATTCTTCTGATGGATAAAAAGATTCACGAATTATATATTCATGAATATTTATTGAATTCCCTTGTTCGGTAGGCACTTTAAATAATTCACAACCTATTATAGGAATTAGATTTCCTGAAGTATACTTATGGATCAAGTTATCAATAACAGAATCGATATTCATAAAAGTGGAAAGGTTTAGAGTTGGGTAAATGTATATTGCAGTTATAGCTGCTTAAATTTAGTCAGTTATGATGGATACAGGTATACGTAGAAGCCGAAAATTAAATTGCGGTTTTTACGTAAGAATTATTAGTAAAAGATTAATTAAGCAGAGTAAGGTTTGCAATTTTTATTGAACTAATTTTTTTTCTTTTTAAAGAATATGCATGGGAGTTTGTTTGGCTTTTGATAGGTGTAAAGTACTGCTGAAGATGATAGATAAAAAAACAGGTAATAATAAGGTTGCGGGGAGGTTTAGGGATCGAAAGGGGTAATAATAGGGTTGCTCGATGAAAGGGAAGTATTTAAGCTGGGGTCTTCTGGATTAGTTGGTTTTGGGGTTGTGCAGACGCTAAGGAAAATTAGCTTTCATTGACCACCCAAATATAGCTTCCGCCTGCGTTCGTCCCTCACGAATGTACATATATAACTCTTTATCTGTTCCGCTAACATTAAGTCATATCACTCAAATTCAAACCTGTTTCCTGTATGAATAATGAGAAGTCAATTTATCTCTTCACCACATACCTTAACCACAAATAATCCCCATAAATCCTTTTTACCGATTGCAGCGTAAAATGAGTAGCCATTCTTTTACTATAACCTTTTTCCACTTCAAAAACACTGAGTGCACCGCTGGTACCATCGGCAATAGGTGCCAGCACCAGGCTCATTTCATCAATCAATCCCGCTTTAAGAAAGGAGCCGTTTACGTGGCCGCCGCCGTCTATTCGTATCCGTTTTATTCCAAATAAGCGGTTCAATTTTTCCAGTATCAGTGATAAATCTATTGTTGTTTTACCTCCAAAAATGTACGATACATTTTTACTGCGTAAATGCTGCAAGTAAGCGCTGCTCACTTTTTCAGTAAGCACTTCAATCACGTGTTCGGTGGTAACCATATTAGTGTCCCAAAAGCATTTACCCGATGGGTCCATCACCACGCAGTATTTTTTGGCAGGTTGTTGGGCAACAAAATCTGCTTTGGCAATTGTGGTTTTGGGTGTGGTGAGTTTGTATTTCCTTTTACTGCAAAATTCCTGCATGGTGGTGCGGCCCACCAGCCAGGCATCTGCTTTTATTTTAGCGGCAGGCTCTTCAAAATATTTATGATGGTCTTTTAATCCCCAGATGGTTTGTTTGATCTTTCCATCAAGAGAAGAAAACATGTGACAAATAACGTAAGGTTTCATAAGCTGGTGTGTTTAATTGTTCTAACAATACTCTTTTTGTTTTGTTACTGAAAAATACCGAACCGTGTTCTAATAAAGAAGCCAACTATTTAAAGTTGGCTTCTTTGTTGTATAAAAAATTTTTTCTTACCACACATGCACCCTTTTCTCCTCCGGCAAATACACTTTATCACCCGGCTTAATGCCAAAGGCATCATAAAAGGCCTGCATTTGCTGTATGGGAATGAGCGCACGCCATTGTGCTGGTGAATGCGGATCGGTTAATATCAAATTGGCTGCAGTTTCCGGCAGTGCAATACCACGCCATACCTGCGCCCAGCTTAAAAAGAAACGCTGGTCGGGGGTAAAGCCATCAATTAATTCATTGCTTTGTCCCTCTTTGGTTTTTTTAAAGGCTTCGTATGCCATTGATACACCACCAAAGTCGGCAAGATTTTCACCCAGCGTTAATCTGCCGTTTACGTGTAAGCTATCCAGTACTTTTGCCGCATCGTATTGTTTTACCACGGCATCGGCCAGTTGTTTAAATTTATCCGCATCATCTTTGGTCCACCAGTCACGCAGGCTGCCGTCCGCATCGCTTTGGCGGCCCTGGTCGTCAAAGCCATGCGTCATTTCATGGCCAATCACCGCCATAATACCACCATAGTTAACGGCATCATCTGCCCCAAAATCGAAGAAGGGAAACTGCAAAATGCCCGCAGGGAATGTAATGGTATTTTGTGTGGAGTTGTAAGAGGCGTTTACCGTTGGCGTGGTAAAGCCAAACTCAGTACGGTCGATAGGTTTGCCCAGTTTATTAATGTTGTAGTTGTATGACCAGCGGCTGGCGCTTCTAACATTTTCAAGCAATGTATTTTTGTTGATCACCACGCCTTCATATTGCTTCCATTTATCAGGATAAGCAATTTTCTTAGTAAAGGCCATCAGCTTATTCAATGCTTTGGTTTTTGTTTCTTCGCTCATCCACGTTAATTTTTTTATGCGGCCGGCAAATGTTTCCTGCAGGTTGTTCACCATTTCCAGCATACGTTGCTTGGCTTCGGGTTTAAAATAACGGTCTACATATAATTTGCCCAGCATTTCGCCCAGGCTGCCATCTATCAGGCCCGACATGCGTTGCCATCTTGGAGTAATTTCTTTTTGCCCGCTGATGGTTTTCTGGTATTCAAAATTAGCCTGCACAAAATCGTTGCTCAGGTAAGGTGCTGCAGATTTCAACACTTCAAATTTGGCAATGGCTTTCCATGTATCTAATGGTACAGCAACCAGCAGGCTGTCTAATCCATTAAAGAAAGAAGGTGTGCTTACAAGAATATAATCCTGTTTGGGAATATCCAGTGCAGTAAATACAGCAGATACATTAAACACTTTAAAACGTGAAGAAAACTCATCAGGCGTAAATTTATTGTACCGCTTTTGAGGGTCACGCAGTTCCACGCGGCTCCATTGCGCTTTGGCTAATGCAGTTTCTGTTTTAATGATATTGTCTGCATAAACAGCAGCATCAGCGGCAGGCGTTCCGGTTAAAGTAAACAGCTTAGTAATGTATGTTTTTAATGCATTTCGTACAGCAACGCTGCGGCTGTCGTTCTTTAAATAATAATCCCTGTCGGGTAATGTGGTGCCGCCCTGGCTCATGGATACCCTGTAAGTATTAATATCCTTCTGATCTTGTGTAACAAAAGCGCCAAACAAACCGCCAGCAGCACCGGCTTTTCTCAGTTGTAATAAATGAACCAGCAGGTCTTGCGTATTGCTGATGGCGTCAATAGCTTTTAAATCTTTCTGAATGGGTTTGGCACCCAGTTTTTCCAGTTGCATACTGTCCATACCGCTCAGGAAAAAATCACCGCACATTTGTTCAGCGTGGGTGCGGGTCTTTTTAGTGGATACATCCTCTAATATAATTTTTAACCTTTGTGAGGTGTTTTCCCTCAACTCATCAAAACTGCCCCAGCGGGTTTTGGTAGCGGGCATTACGGTATGTTTCAACCAGCCGCCGTTGGCATATTCATAAAAATCATCGCCGGGTTTTACAGTAAGATCCATATTGGCTTTGTCAATATATTTCATTTGGGCCTGTACAAAAAAAGCAGGCGCTGCACATAACAGCAGCAATAAACATTTTTTCATATTCTTACATATTTGTTTAGGAGGTTTACAAGTTAGCAGTTTTTACGGCTTGTTGTATTAAAAATATACCAGCGCTATTATTGCTGGTTGTATGGTTAAACAAGTTGTTACCCGATTGTGGTAAAATTACCGGGGCAAATTTTTGTGCATCTGTTAATTGCACTTAATCTTGCAACCCATATTGTACAGGTATGATATATTTTAATGAAGCCGCCATAAGGCAGATCAGTATTCATAAAACCGGGAACCCCGTGCTGGATGAAGCGCTGTTACTCAGCAACCAGCCGCTTACCATTACTGATGATGTGCTGAAACAATTACTGCTGCAGTATTTTTTACAGCCTTTCGAAAAAGTGAATGAAGTATATCACCTGCACCATGCCGCAGGCAGTGTGGATATGAATGAAGTGTATCGTTTCACCACCCAGGTTTTTGATGATGAAAAAGATTTTCATAGCAGCAGTAAACAACTGGCACAGCAACTGTACAATGTAAGCAACCATCCTAATATTAAAGGCGGGGAATTATACGTGGTTCATTTTGACAAAGTACAAATTGAAGGGGAACTGCATGAAGCCGTGGGCCTGTTTAAATCAGAAAATAAAGAAGCGTATATAACCGTACAGCAGCAACCGGAAGGTTTTATGCTGCAGTATGAAGAGCAGGCCATCAACATCAAAAAGCTGGATAAGGGTTGTATCATTTTCAACACCAAAAAAGAAGAAGGGTATATGGTTGCGGTTATTGACCACACCAACCGCAGCGAGGCACAATACTGGATGGATGATTTTTTACAACTCAAAATCCGCAACAACAATTATAACCAAACCAATACCGTATTAAGCCTGTATAAAACTTTTGTAACGGAAAAAATGGATGAAGTGTTTGGACTGGAGCGAACAGATAAGATTGACCTGCTCAACCGTTCCATCCAATACTTTAAAAGCAACGATCACTTTAACCTGGATGATTTTGGCAACGAAGTAATTGGTAACGAACAGGGCATTGCCTTATTCAATGAATATAAAAAGCAGCAGGAAGTTTTATATGATACCCCTTTCCCTAACGAGTTTACCATACACGATATGGCCGTAAAAAAACAGGCCCGTGTGTTTAAAAGCGTTTTAAAGCTGGATAAGAATTTTCATATTTACATTCATGGCAACCGCGAGCTGATTGAAAAGGGTTTTGATGAAGAAAGAAATATGAGTTATTATAAAGTGTATTTCAGGGAAGAGAAATAAAAAAGATGTTTACGTTGTCATATTGAGCGAAGTCGAAATAGAGCGAAGTCGAAATAGAGCGAAGTCGAAATAAGGCAACGTAAACATCTTTTCTTTTAATAAAGCAATATGTTTATACTAATAGCATAATCACCGTAAGAATAATACCCGCCAGGGTAAAATACAATCCTTTTTTAAAGATGCTGGTTTTAGGCATAAACATCCAGAAGGAAGAAAGTACAAAGAACAATAAGGCCACTGCAAAAAATACATTTAAAAAGAATAACGGTTCTTTAGTGCTGGCCTTGTGCAGGTGAGTAAGTTTATCAATAAAGGGCGGCAATGTGGTGATGGTATAATGTGCAGTACCGCTTACCGTATCATAATCGCCCTGCTTAAATGTTTTTACGCTGCCGCTGACAGAAAGAATTTTAAGGTCACGCATGCGTACGGCTTTACCAAGGTCATCATTGTTAAGGCCGGGTTTCAGTTGTTCGGTAACCAGTTTATCTCTTTTTAAAAAATGCGTATCGCGGAAAATAAGTACAAAACCGCTTAATGCATAAATGGCCATAATGCCTGCAAGAAAAAATCCTAAATACCGGTGGTACACCCGCATGGTGTTGTGTAAGGTTGCTTTGCTCATGTTGATTGCTGATTGTTTGCTGCAAAGAAAAGCATTGGCCTGCAATTAAAAATAATGGGCCGGAAAATAGTTTTCAAATTCAGGAAAAATTAACGCACTGGTAATGCAGTATCTTATTACAACAAAGAATTTTCCCTTATCATTCCTGCCTATATTCAATATCTTTAAGTTTCTAAACCAAAACAAAAGTGCACATCAAACTTCTTGCATTCAGCAGTTCACGGGTGGGCAATGGCGGTTATCTGGAAGCCGCAGCGCCAGTTATTCATGAGTTTTTAGGAGATCAGCCTTTGCGTATCGCCTTTGTTCCTTTTGCATCGGCAGACGGTAATTATGAAGCGTATACCCAGATGGTGCGTACCGGCTTAAAAGAGCTGCCTTATCACATCAATACCGTGCAAAATGCAAACGATCATACTACCGTTTCCGGAGCGGATGTTATAGTTGTTGGCGGCGGCAATACATTTAAACTGCTGCACGATTTATATGCCGGCAACCTGTTACAATTAATAAAAGAAAAAGTGCAGCAGGGTACACCTTATATTGGCTGGAGTGCAGGCAGTAATATTACCGGTGCCACTATCTGCACCACTAACGATATGCCCATCATCAACCCCGGCAGTTTTGATGCATTACAGTTCTTACCATTCCAGATCAACCCGCATTATTATAACCAGCCAGTAAGTGGTTTCAATGGCGAAACACGGGATCAGCGGCTGACAGAATTTTTAACACTCAACCCATCCAAAAAAATTGTTGGCCTGCCGGAGGGCACAGTCCTGCATTTCGACCAGGGAAAATTATCTTTATTCGGTAAAGCCAATGGTGTTTTATTTACCCGGCAAAATAATGAAGTGATCAAATCGGCCATTCATCATGGTGATGATATCAGTTATTTACTGCAATAAATGGAAACCGCACACGCAGATTATACCACTACTGTTTTAATTGCCGGCGCAGGGCCCGCAGGCGCCTCCACGGCCATCTTCCTGGCCAAAGAAAAAATAAGCCATATTATTATCGACAAAGCTTCTTTTCCGCGTGATAAAGTTTGCGGCGATGCCATCAGTGGCAAATCGCTGGGTATGCTCCGGCGCATTACTGATGATTGGGAAGAAAAATTTGTACACAACCATAAAGGATCCGTAAGTAACGGCATCAGGTTTGTTGCCCCAAATGGCAAAAGCCTCGATGTTCCTTTTTCCAGCAAAGCGCAAAGCAATACAATCAACGGCTTTGTAAGCCGGCGTATGGAGTTCGACAACAACCTGGTTAAACAGTTAGATACAGCATATACCACATTCCTTCCTCAAACATCGCTTGAAGCCATTACTGAAACACCCGAAGGCTTGCTGGTTACCGTTGTACAAAACGGCATCAGCAAAACTATTTTCACACAATTAATTGTTGGTGCCGAAGGGCGCAGCAGTATGGTGGCAAAAAAACTGGCCGGGCACAGTATGGAGCCGGCGCATTTCAGTGCAGGCATCAGGGCATATTATCAAAACGTAAAAGGCCTGCACACTGAAGGATTTATTGAGCTGCATTTTATAAAAGCCGTACAACCGGGTTATGTATGGATATTTCCTTTACCCAACGGCGCCTGCAATGTGGGTGTGGGCATGCTCAGCAAAAGTATTGCGGCACGCAAAGCCAATTTAAGGCAGTTAATGCAGGATTGCATTAATACCCATCCGCAATTGAAAGAACGTTTTGCCGGTGCGGTGGCAGAGGGCCCGTTTGAAGGTTGGGGTTTACCGTTAGGTTCTAAAAAAAGAAAGTTGAGCGGTAATCGTTTTATTTTAACCGGTGATGCAGCATCGTTAATAGATCCCTTCACCGGTGAAGGTATTGGCAATGCCATGGTATCGGGCCTGGTGGCATCCCGTACTATTGCAAAAGCAGTTGCAGCCAATGAGTATTCAGCCGCATTGTTATCTGCTTATGATGCGGAGTTGTATAATAAACTGTGGGCAGAGTTAAAGCTGGGGCATTATTTGCAAACACTATCCAGCAAACCTGCTTTATTTAATTTTGTGGTAAGCAAGGCCTTAAAGAGTAAATCACTCCGCGATACGTTAACGTGTATGTTCGAAAATGTAAACATCCGCAAGCAACTCACTAATCCTTTATTTTATTTGCGTATTCTTTTTAACCGGTAAAACAGTACAACACAAGTTTTGATACAGGCAACAAGGCCTGCATCAAATACCTGTATTGTTTGGTATTATGTAACGTGGGATGGTTTAATGTTCTGCAAATGAGAAACAAACGGAAACAAATCTCTATTTCATTTTATACAGTACAATAGCAAGGATGATCAAAAATGCAATAGAAAACAAAATGACCCTTACCGTGGGGAACTCGGGTTTCTTCAGCTCCTCCATAAATAAAAATGGTGTTTTAATGGTGAAAAAATTGGGTTTACGAAAAAGGTGTGTCCTTACACGTTTTAGCCGGTAGCGGGCATCTCGAAACGCCCTAGCACAACTAAAAGTAAAGGAACACACCTTTTCCAGGTGCGTTCTCTTTAACTTACCCTGTGCTAAATTTTCGAGATTTTGCTACTCAGAGTTCGTTATTGGGAACACCAATATTTTCTAATCGCGAAAATAGTATTTATTGTAGTCATAATTAATAATGCAAATCAAATTTTTGCCATCAGCAGGTATAAATACAGACAAGGAAGGTTATTTTAGTACACACACAACGGTGAGTTTTACACTATAGGTGTGTATAGCTGCGCATTAATATGGTACAGTTATACCAGCCCGGGGTTAGCCGGTTGTACTTTTTACCATATCTTAGCTGAAACAAACGGGATACAAAGATTGTAATTTTTTCTTACAGAAAAACAATTTTTGTATAATTAATTATACACATTCTGTTAATAAATTGAACAAACTTTCTCATAATTTATTATTTCTCCGCAAAAACCGCGGGCTTTCGCAAGATGCTATGCCGCAACTGGTGGGCATCTCACGGGTTACCTGGTCTAATTGGGAAAATGGCCGTACTGAACCTGAAGTTGAAAAGTTATTGAACATTGCCGGGATTTTTAAAGTTTCCGTTGATGACCTTATCAAAACAGACCTTTCTCAAAACACACATTTAATTAAAGACGAAAAAGCACACCTGAACTGGAAGTCTGGCACTGTTTACGAAACCAATGACAGCATCAGCGCCGTTAGTGAACCTGAACCAGATTATGGCAAACTAAAAAGCGAAGAAGTGAACTGGCTGATTTTAAAACAACTGAACTCCCTTGCCAACGATATTATCCTCATTAAGAAAAAACTGGGGTTATAATTTGTTACGCTGTGCCTGCGCCGGTACATCTAATGGCAAATCTGAAACCGTTCATCTTTCTAATGAATTCAAGTTGATAGTTAAAAAGTGGTTTTATTTAATGTAAATGCTAAGATAAACATTACGGGTTTGAGCAGAAAACCTTTAAACAGCAACTGTCTTATTTCAAATTCTTCCAGTTTTCACTATTTTTAATTCTGTAGATTGTCATTTGACTTACTTTATATTTTGTTGCAATCTTCTTTACTGTCAAATTACTTTTTGAATTATCCAATAATTTTTTGATAGCTTTTACCTTTCTAACATCCAATTTGAGTCCTTTTCTTAATTCCGCTTGTCTTTTTTTGAAAGCTATTTTTTGAGGACTGAATTGCTGGTGGCTGCTTACTTTTTCCAATGTAGCCCATTCTAAATTATTGCATCTATTATCGATCTTTTTGTGATTGAGGTGTATAACAAACTTATGTTTTGGAGAAGGTTTTTTACAAAATTCTTTTGCAACTTCCCGATGTATGTAAATGGTGTAATTACCTCCCTGAATATGGAGATTTAGAGATCTGTAACCAGACGTAAGGGACCCTGTTAACAATTTTCTATCTTTGATATCTTTAGTGAAACTTGCCACCCTTCCAAGGGATGATACTGCATATTTTCGATTTGTTAAAGTGCTACCTGGAAACTGGATAGGTTTCCAGACTTCGCCAATGACTTTTTTTACCATATTTATTAGTATTAAAAAATGAAGTTATTCTTGCAAATAAAGATAACGTTAAATATAATTGACTAAACTATTAGCAATAGACGAAAATATTATAAGCTTTATAAAATCGATTTTGTTCCAGTTCGCAAAACGCTTACTTAATTTATCGGAACACCATAAATTTGGTCTTCTCCCCATTGTGTACTTCCAAAGTTTGTTACCGCGAAACCAGTTGGAGTGCCCGGCATACTTTCTCCCCAGGCATAATAATAATATCTTTTTGTTGTTGCCGATGTATTGTTGATAAACAATATCCCATTAACTAATCCATAGCGCATTGGATATGCCAGAGTGCCACTCACCAGCCAGGAGCCAATTATATCGGGCGATACGGTGGTACCACCAGCTGTATTGGAGAGAGAACTTCTTAACCAGATACCCTGTCCAAACGGAACTTGGTTTCCTCCGTTTGATGCCAACATGACGATATTCACCAGCCATTTACCTGGAGCAAGATCTATGTAAGAACCCGTTGAAACAGGAACTGTGGTGCCATTTAAAGACGCCCCTGAAGTATTTAATACTGCCTGTGCAGAAACTACTGTGCCTGCAGTGGCAACCCAATGTGCAAGGCCATTATTATCTGATACCAGTGTTTTATTTGCTCCCTGTGTACCATCCTTAATCATAAGGGTACCATCTACCTCCAATTTGGCAGCTGGGGCATTTGCTCCTGTATTAATCCCAACATTTCCCTTGTTAAAAACAATGTTGGTGCTGGTGCTGTCTGCAGCAGTTTGGGTTACTGCATTTCGCCACACTTCTTTAGGAGAGGTGTATCCTTCACTAATTAACCTGAGCCATTTAGTACCATCGCAATAGTACAGGCCCGGACTAACTATATTGGGGGATGTTCCGGCTGAAGCCGTATTGTATACCACCATGCCAGGAATAAATGCGTTAAGGGGAGCATAACTATTTGTGGCTGTTAAAGCAAGCCGCGGTAATAAAATTCCTTTATTTGAAGACTCAATTTCGAGGGCGGCATTTGCGTTTACTATGGAAGGGTTGTTTCCGATTTTTATTTGACACAAAACCTTTGTTATTACCAGGTTGCAGCTAATAAATAGTAATACAAGTCTGACTTTTTTCATAGCTTAGTTAGTTGAATCATTAAATAAGTAAAAATTTTGCAATAATAGATTTTCACAGAGGTATATTTACGCTGGCAAAAAATCGTCTATCAGTTAATGATGAAACTGAATATTTGTAATATGGAATGTAATGCGAATGTTCTGCCTGATGGTCTTTGCAGAGAGATGAGGTTTAAATACTATTGATAAAATTAGTGATTTATTTTAAAAGTTTAATTTTTCAAGGGTCTGTTTCTAATTAAATTGTAAAATAGGGCAGCCCAAATAGTAATGATAACAACTAAGAATAGCCGCAATATTACATTTGAGCTGCCCGTTCCTGAAGTGTGCCTGGTATTTTAATTCATTTATTCCTTGTTTTAGTTCTGTTTCATCAAATACACTGATATTTTATTCTTTCATGATTTTTTGTTCCATTTTTATGGCTCCGTCCGTAGTAATAAGTTCAACAAAGTAGTAGCCCTTCACTATGTTAGGCAATAATTTCCAGTCAAATTGATTAATCCCTTTGGATAATGTTACAGTTTTCAGTTCAACTACCTGACCTGAAACGTTCAGCAATTTTAACTGTGCCTGTGTTGCTTGTTTACTGTTTACAGACATATTGATTACGTCTTTAACAGGGTTTGGCCATAATCTGACACTGCCCTCAGCTGCACCCCGGTGAAGAGCAACCACATTAGAATAAGCTATTTTACCATTGATGTCTGTAATTCTAACCCGGTAATACAACACATCAACAGGGGTTAATGATCCAATATTATCCTGGGCGGAATAGTTATACGTTCCTGTTATATTACCGGCGGCGGCCAGATCTGTAACAGGAATAAACCTGTTGCCATCTGTACTGCGTTCCACATAACAACGGCTGGTGTTGATTTCGTTGAGGGTTTGCCATTTGAGTTCAACGCTGTTATAGCTGAGTGATGCGGTTAAACTGATATTCTGCACAGCAAGAAGGTAAGCCCAGGTGATGGAATATGTTGCTGATGTTGCTGCAGCTTTGCCAGCGGCATCTTTAACAGAATATTTGAAATTCAAAGAAGAAGTGCCCACACCCGAAAACTGAACTTTTAACAGCGCCGGATTATAATTATTAATTACTGTGGGTGTATTAACCTGGACGTTATTATAAAACAATTTATTTCCGGCAAGGCCAGACACATCTGTTATAGTGAAATTTCCACCGGCAGCGATAGTGCCATCTTCGGCATCAGAACCTGCTAAGGGAGCAGGTGATGCAGACGTGCCATTGCCTGTTAAAAATAAAGTACCTCCATTACCCGGTTGTGATATTACATAGTTTTGTGCAGTAGCCACCGGCAACCTTTCTATTCCAAAATTCTGATTAGTGATACTAACGGCAGCCGTAGTAAGGATGATTTGACCGTCCGGAGTGTTATCCGCACTACCTGCCTGGCCATTTTTATTTTCACCTGTATTTACCCAACCGGATGGAATTTGGGTAATTGGTTGATTATTGCCAACACTACCTGCGTTTTGAGATAGCTGCAGCACTAACCCTGTTGTACTTTGCGGAACATATTGCAAACTGTAAGTACCATTAGTTTGTACAGGTGCGGTTGCGATAATTTTTCCTGAAGCATCTACCAGGTTGATGGTGAGTACAGCACCCGTAACAACGCCAGCGCCAGTGTTGGTGCCATTAACCACTTGTTCGCTTCCGTTCTGTATCAAATTACCGTCAGCATCATCCCAAACCAAACCGGTAAGCGTTATTGTCCTTAAAGGTATTGTTACACTTCCGGGAGATGCGGATGCTGCCCCGGCATTATCTACCGCAAAAAAGCTAATCACCACATCCACATTACCATCCACCGGATCGATACTGATATTTTGTGATGGGCCTGTACCATTGGTATAAGGTATGGTAATGCCCGATGCTGGCCAACTGGTGCATGTGGTGCCGGGAGGGCAAACACCGCCATTGGTATAAGTTACGTTATTGATTGTAATACTGTTACAGTAAGTGGGGAAGGTGGTTATTCGTAAAGCCGTTACGGTGCCGCCATCAAAATCCTGTGTATTGGCAACTCCGGCAGTGCTGCTGTTTTGAAAGGCAGACGGTGGTATGGTAACATTATTATAGCCACCTGGATTACCGATTGCGCTTTGAAGGTTAACTGCGCTTACAGGAGGACGTTGTATTCCAAAGTCAACATTAATATCATCTGCTGCACCAAAATTCACTAAATCGGCGGCATTAAATGTTCCTGTATTTACGTATCCCGTTGTATTGGTAATTAATGGACTGGTAGCCATCCAGCCAGAAGTAATTGAAGGAACCGGAGGCATACTGCCAACAACACCCGGGGTGGTGTTTATCAACATCTGCAGATTGGAAAAAGAGGGTGCGTTGGTGAAAGTATAAGTGCCGGTAGCAGAAACCGGAGCAGATCCGATTACCAAACCTGTAATGGGATCAACGAGGATAGCATACATTCCGGTTACATTAGCCCCTGTTTCTCCTGATGTAAAAATATTATTAAATGTATTGGCCGCACTGTTATTCACATCATTCCATAAAGTACCACTAACGGTACTACCAAATTTTAATGCGGTAGGGGCATCCTCTCCCGGATCGTCAGCCTTTAAATTACCTGTACTGTTTACAACTGAAGGTCCATTATTACTGATATCCGTAATTGTGGAACCATCAAAACCAACTGCACTGGCGCTGGCTGAATTGGAATAAACTGTTGATGCAGTGTTAAGTCCACTCACGTCAAAACTTACACTGATTACCGCATAATTGGAACCCGGGGTAATGTTTCCTGTACCGCCATTAAGATTAGCGCCTTTATAAATGGCTCCATATAAGGTTTTTGTTCCATCCAGTAAATTGGTGTTGGAGCCACCATTAAACGATGGATTTAATACCAGGCCTGCAGGATTATTGACAAAGGCAACACTCATGTTGCTAAGGGTAAAACCTGAATAACTGTTTTGAAAATTATCAGACACCTGAACATTTTTTAAAATTGATTGCCCCAGGTTTTCAACCCGGATCCTGTATGTTAAACGAAATTTATTGGGGTAGCCCATGAATTGTACAGTGTAGAGTTGATTAGCACATCCAAGAGAACTAAATACTTCAGTCAAATCGGCAAAATTAGCACTGGCTGGGGTTGCGAGGCAATTTACCCTGAAAGAGCCGGCAATTGCACCAGTAAGCGGCGAGGCGTTGTAACTGCCATCTGCCCCATCACTGGCTCGGGTGCTGATCAGCAGTAAATTACTGTTATCATAGTCCCATGAAATTCCATAGGTGCCTGGTCCCACCCCGTAATTATAACCTACACCGGAAGGAAGAATGTTGCCCACTTCAACACAGGGAATAATACCGGTACCCGTAATTGAACTGTAATTGGGGATGGTTATGAGTTTTTTGCCAATGGTCATATACATGGTATTATCTGGTGCCACTACAAGGTCTCCAAAACCTGCTGAACCCAATTGCGCAGCATAATATGGAGTGGTGGCGTTAGAGGAGGACCAATAATTGCCATCATTATAGGGCGCTGGCATGGTGGATGCATAAGCAGCGGGACATTGTATATTACCCAATACTGTAAGTGTATTTGTGGCCGGATTGTAGCGGGTTAATTTTACCGTATTGATGTCAATACGTGGTGATGCAGAAACGGTAGTTACATTAGCCGTAATGGTTCCATAAACATTACCATCCTGACCGACACCCATTCTGAAGTATTCACCTCCGCTAATGGTGGAAATATTTGAATTGACAGCAGTACTGCCCGTGTTATCAAAAACATTAAACACACTACTTCCCGCGGTGGTTCCTGGTTTTGAATAATACAATTTACCAGTAGTGGGATCGAATGCCGCACCATAAGGTAAATTATTGTTGCCCGAGGGAATGCCGTTGGTGGTGGCGATTGTGGTGCCATAACAACCAGTAGTACCATTAAGTGTACAAATCTGGTTCAGGCTTCCGGAAGGGTTACCCGAAAGTATGTTAAAAGATTTCCATGCTTGTGCTGAAGCATTAAATAAAGTAAACGCATAAACGTAAACGAGTAAAAGCTTTTTCATTTCATTAAAGATTTTAAGTAGATAAATTGTTAGGACATATTTAACCGTTATACCTAAGTTTTTATTGCGTATGCATTTTTACATTGTCTATACTGAGTACTTTATTTCGGAATTCACAAAACTTAGCTTAATTATTGGTTAGTTAATTTTTAGTATTCATTTATTAAACAAGAGTATTTATTAATGCCTGCCAGATTTAAAAAAAACATGAATGAAAAATCCCTTCGTATTTTTACGTTAGCGTTAAACCTTTTTGCAGAAAGCCAAATGCTGAAAAGCATCTATATTACCAGGTCTGAAAAAAACATATTTGCTCTCCTAAATAAACAGTATTCATTTTTAGAGAATAGGGCTGATTAAAAAAATAAACAATAAGATTTAAACCTACCCTCACCATAAAAGGACGTATGTTACAGGTAGTATTTTGGGAACATAATCCAAACATAATTTAAAAGTTAGCTACAACCTTTGAAACAAAATTTCTGCAGGAATTACTTTTGTGAAGGCTTAAAGTCTTATTGATCATGCAACATATCTCCTTTCACCTTGTCTCTATAATGGCATCTGTCATTGGCAGTTTTGCAACAGTGGGAAGAAATACTGTTTGCAAGTTTGTTAACCGGGTCAACCAATACTGAACCTTGTTCATTATAAAATAAGTATAGCAATTTTAATATAGCCATTCAACAACTGAATTAAAACATGAAAAACATCCTATTGCTTTTTATGTGCACAGCCATCTGCACAACAGCCTTTCCGCAGGCAACATTGAAGGGAAAATTGATGGACAGTGCAGCAAAAACACCGCTGCCCTTAGCCACTGTAACTGTTTTTAAAGCAGCAGATACAGCCATTATTACCTACCGGTTAAGTAACCCTGATGGGGAATTTAAAATACCTGGGTTACCATTTGATGTGCACTGCAGGGTGGTAGTTTCCTACAGCGGGTACGCCGGGTACAGGAAAGAATTTACCCTTACAAGCGATCAGCCTGTGTTGGACCTGGGCACAGTTTATATGTCGCCCGTGTCCGCAGCCATGCAGGAAGTAATCATATATGCAGAACGGCCACCGGTGGTCATTAAAAAAGATACCGTTGAATTTAATGCATCTGCTTTTAAAACATTACCCAATGCATTGGTGGAAGATCTGCTGAAAAAATTGCCCGGGGTGCAGGTAGATAATGATGGCAATATTATGGTTAATGGTAAACCTGTTAACAGGATATTGGTTGATGGCAAAACATTTTTTGGTGACGACCCGAAGATGGCCACCCGCAATCTACCATCGCAGGTAATTGATAAAGTGCAGGTAACCGATGATAAAGAAGAGATGATGCGTAATGGGGATGATAATGCCAACAACGTTGGCAAAGTGATCAACCTTACATTAAAAAAGGGCATCAAGAAAAGCATGTTCGGCAAAGCCTATGCCGGTGGCGGTGGCGGGCCGCAGGGTGGCCGGTATGAAATGGGCGCTATTGCCAATATTTTCAGGGACACACTACAGGTAAGTGTAATGGGCTATTCCAATAACCTTAACCGCCCCGGCTTCAGCGTAACGGACATGCGGCAAACAATGGGCATCAACCGCTCCATCGAGACGATGGGGGGCAACTCTAACAATAATAATAATACCAGCAATTTCGGTTCTTCGTTCAGTATTAACGATATCAATTTTGGAGGAGAATCACGGAATGGTGGTATTACTAAAAGTGATGGCGTGGGCATTAACATCAACCATTCGCCCAGCAATAAGCAATCCGTCTATGCTCAATATTTTTATGGGCGTGTGCATACAGATGTGCAAAGCGAGAACAGAACCGATATTTATAAAGAAGATACGGTAATTAATAATTTTTCAAACCAGCGCTATACCGAAATCGGTAATTCGCATGTGTTTGGTGCCGGCGCCAATTTAAAGCCGGACTCTACCATCAACCTCATCATTGGTGTAAACTATGTTATATCCGGAACTGCATCTGAAAAAAATGATACCCGAAGCGGCGTCAATAATTTTTTGGGCAATTTAAATAACGGTCTTGTAAATAATACAGGTGATTGGAAAACCAACATGTATAGTCATAATATCATGTTCACCAAACTATCTAAAATTAAAAAAGGGCGGCGATTCAATATTACGCATTACCTGGGATGGAACAAAAAAGACCGGGATGACTATACTAATGCCGACATTGCCTACCAGCAGCCCATTACCAAAGACACCACTTACCAGCAATTGCGCAACGAATGGGTTCCAACCTGGACGGCTAACGTGGCCGGTAATTACAGCGAACCGCTGATCAAAAACTTTTTCTTCAGATTGGGGGCACGTTACGATTATGAAAAAATGGATGACAGGGTGGGAACATTTGCCAATAAAACCAGCGACCCAATCAAAGAGCTGAGCAGCAGGTTTACCAGGGAAAGCAATAAGTACAGTGTTTACGGGGGAATTGAATACCGGTACAAAAGCTTCACTTTCCGGCCTGCTATGCGTTATCAATCGCAAAAATTCGATAACAATATCTACTCATTAAATCAGTCCATTAAACAGGAGCAGCGTAATGTGTTGCCACAGTTTGATTTTGTATATAAAAAATTATCGCTTTCGTATAACCGTGATGTGGTGTTACCTTATTACACCAACCTGGTACCGGTATTGAACAACAGCAATCCTTATATGGCAAGGCTGGGCAATCCTGACCTTCAACCGGCATTGCAGGACAGGGTGCGGATTACCATGAACACGTACAGCCCTAAAAGTACTTTGGGTGTATGGTCGTGGTTTGAAGCCTCACAATCTAAAAACGTAATTGTAGACAGCATTACGCTAGACCAGGGTGGTATACAAACCATATACCCGGTAAATGCAAACGGCTATAAACGTATTGCCACTAATTTTGGTTTATACCAGAATAAAAGGAATGCAAAGAATTTTATGATTCCATGGAACTTTGGTACCTGGACGGAATATGTTCAAAATTATTTTTACTATAATGGCGTTCGAAGCCTGCAAAACAGGTTGAATTGCAATTTCTGGAGCAGCATTGGATTGAATTGGGATGATAAGCTGGAGTTAAACCAGGAATATTCTTTTGGTTACCGGTTTGTAAAGAACAGTAATGCCGGTTTTGAAGATATCAAAACCTTCAGCCAAACTATCGGTACAGAAGTAGTTGTCCGTTATATAAAACATGTAATATTTGATTCAAGATTGCGCCTGATCACCAACAACGTATTTGATGACCCGGCATTAAAAAAGATGTACTTGTGGAATGCGGCAGTAAACTTTACTTTCTTTAAAGATGAAAGAGCCGTATTGAGGATAAGCGCCAATGATATATTGAACCAGGGGAAAAATGTGTACATGTCGCCCAATCAAAATACAGCATACTTTTCTAAGGGGGATGTGCTGGCGCAGTATTTCTTGTCGACATTCACCTATAACCTAAGGCCTGCAGGTGCAAAGAAAACAGCGGTAGGGGGAAAATGGTCTTTGTTTTAAGCGGTTGGTCCGGCTGGACGATAAAAAAGGTCAACAGTATTGTCGACCTTTTTTATCGCGTAAATTTTCGTTATATACTTTACGGGCGATGCTCGAGGTCTGTTGCATAACCTCCGTTAGTAAAATAGGTTTCATCCCAATACTCTCCATCATCTCCTATCACTTTTGCATTAAGCACTTGCGCAATTTTGATCATCTTGCCAATGGTATGCCTATCGGGATATTTTGCAGAAATACTTCCTAGCCCAAAATCAAACCAGGGAAATGGTGCTGGTCCCGGGTGCGCTACCCATTCACAAAAACCCAAACTCTCCCGCCAACTAACTTCCGGTTTACCGGGAAAATTGATGTGGAATCCATTGGTAAGATTAAGTTCACTGTCTGACTGAATATACTTTATCCATTCGTCTAAAGTAATATTACTCCTTTCATTTTCATTATCATAATCGTTTTGTCTTATAATATGTAATTCATATCCCAAAATACTATTGACTGGATTAATTAATTAGGTGGTAAGGTTCTTGTTTTATGTTAAAATATACAATTAATCTACCAACATATAACTCGTACTCCTGCCTCCTCCTACCTCTTTCACCAATATTTTTTTATTCATCAATTCCTGTATATCTCTTAATGCGGTATCGGGTGATGTTTTGGTGATCCTGGCCCATTTGGATGTATTCAGTTTACCCTCAAAACCATCCAGTAATTTATTAAGCATGAATTGCTGTCTCGCATTAAGAATGGTGGTGGCATGCTTTTCCCAAAACCATGCTTTTCTCAACACCATTGCAAGTGTTTCATCAGTAGCTTCTAAAGCACGGTTTAAACACTGTAAAAACCAGGTCAGCCATACAGTAATATCCATAGAACCTTTTTGCGTTTGTTCCAGTATTTCATAATACGCTTTTCTTTCTTTACGTATCTGTGCACTCATACTGTAAAAGCGTTGTGCAGATTTATCAGAGCGGGAAAGCTGCATATCTGCAATGGCCCTAGCTATACGCCCGTTACCATCATCAAATGGATGTATGGTTACAAACCAAAGATGTGCTACAGCTGCCTTTATTACAGCATCCATACCTGTATCTTCATTAAACCAGTTAATAAAATGGGTCATTTCTTCATGCAGTCTGCCGGCCTCGGGTGCCTGAAAGTGTACTTTTTCCTTACCCATTGCACCAGACACAACTTGCATAGGATCATCTATGGTATTGTTACGCCAGGCGCCTGCCACTATTTTATGCATACCACTTCTGCCCGAAGGGAACAATGCCGCATGCCAACCAAATAAACGGTCATCAGATAAAATATGCTGATAGTTCTGCGTGGCATCCACCATCATTTCCACTACGCCATCTACATTACGGTCAACCGGAATTAATCCGGCTATATCCATTCCTAATTTTTTTGCAATAGACGACCTTACTTGTTCCGCATCTAATAATTCACCTTCAATTTCGCTGGTTTTTAAAACATCCAGTGTTAGGGTTTTAAGATTTGCTTCTGCCTTTAAACTGAAGCCCATATGTTCCATTTTGCCCAGCAACCTTCCTTGCTGGTGACGTACTTCAGACAACAGGGAAGCAACAGCCTCCTGTTTCCAGGTAAACCGGGGCCAATGAGGAAGTTGATGGATATATATAGCTATTTGCCGCAAAATATGCGGTAAATATAGCCATTATTCCCCGCACACTAAAGATTTTTAATAAAAATGCGGAGAATAAGGAGCTTATTCTCCGCATAAACCAGGAAAGATAAAAATTCCTGATGTTTGTTTACCAACACTTTTTCATAGCCCAGGCAAAAACTCAAATGCAATATTGCGGGTTACCTTCAAGGATCTCTTGCTCCAATTTAGGTGTCTCACCAGCTTTCCATAAATGTGTGCGATGTACAACACGATAAAGTAAAGGGCCGCCATCGGGGCTTTCGCTGCGCTCAAATGGTATCGGAATACAAACAAATTCTGTTGAGAGCTGATCAGCAGTAGCGGTTACTAACCCATAACCGTGGCCGCCAAAATCGAGAAATGACAAATGTGGGGCCACGTCAGGATTACGTACCGCACGGGCCTGCTGCATATCGCCTGTTTCCTTCAGTTTTAATGTGGAAAGCACGCCATGCATAGGGGTTACATTCAAAGACGGGATCACTTTACCATCGGGCTGATCGATCAGGTGCAGCACACGTTTGGGGTGGTCTTTTTTCATCGTTACTTCCAGCACTTCAAAAAGGGTTTGCTGCGATATGGAACCGGTAATGAATTCCACCCCTAAGGGCTCGAATGGTTTTGGCGGAAGCGATTTGGAAGCCAGTCCGGCATGAAACGCATGACGGTCGCCACCAACCACACAAAAACCAGTTATGTTGTGCGCTTTGATAAAATCAAATACCTCGTCTTTATCCCTTAAAAAACGATTGTCTACTACTGCATAGCCGGCATCTTTTGGCCACTTGCTGCCCAGTTCTCCCGGCAGGTTTTGATAATCGCTCCGCACTTCCATAGTACCAAAACCGTGGCCCCATATTTTCCAGCGTGCTGTAGAGTTGCCGAGCTGTTCTAAAAACCATTGCCGTTGATCTTTTCCGAGGTACGTTTGTGCATGGGTGTTTTTGGTTGGGTTCGGGTAATCCTTACCGTTAAAACGAATCGTATCGGGAGGATTATCGTTATTATAATGACGGCCGTAATTCATAATTTCAAAAGGTAATTGTGGTGATACCCTTGGATATTCCGGGGCATCAAAATCATCAGTCGACATATCTGGAGAACGGAACGACCAATTATCCGTCAGCAGTAAATCAACATTTTTGCCCCAACGCAGTACTCGCTGTATCTTCAGGCAGTTGATCGCCTTCAGGTTATTCGGTTCTTCATAAAGTCCGTCTTCGTTTAAATTGGTTAGTGGTGTATCCACTACTTCCGGCGCTATAAAATGCTCAAGTTTGGGATTACCGGGTTGTTGCACATGTGCAGGTATGAATTCCCACCAGGCCTGGTTGGCATCTACCTTTTGGTTTTGTGCAGGGGCATGGTAACCGCCACCGGCAACATACTGACTTTGATATCCTGCCCACGCAAATTCATGGTTATCCCAGATACAAACAAAAGGCCAACGGGCACGGGCATCCTGCAAGTCAGGGTCTTCCAGGTAGGCACGATAAAGGGTACGATAATCTTCCAGCGTAACCGGCAGGTGGAAATTACTCACCTTTCTGCCCTGGGGAAACTTGTACAGGTTCCTGATGCGGCGGCCACGGTTTCCATTCGGGTTATCTTCTGCATACCAGGTTACTTCATAAATAAAATCACCCAGGTGTAATACAAAATTGAGTTGTTGATCTTTTGGGCGTGCCTCATCTTCAAAGATCATTTTTCGATAAGCATTCAGTCCAGCTTCGTTAGGGCATTGGCAGCATACAAATGTAAAACGAACCGGTGCATCTGAATTGCCGGATGGAGCTGTTATGGTGCGGCCAATGCGGCTTGCAAATCCATGGTCATCAACAAAACGGTACCAATATTCCCGGTTGGGTTTAAGATCTTTAGCCAGGAAACGGCAGGTCCAGTCTGAATCGGCACTGATATTCGCTTTACCTCTTACCAGTATCTTTTTAAATTCGGGCGTAGTTGAAATTTCAACAAACAGCTTACTGCTGGAACTGCCATTAATTGGCGGGCGCCTCGTCCAAAGGATAACACTGCTGGCTGCAGGGTCTCCTGATGCCACGCCTTGCGGAAAAAGGTCGCGGCGTTCAACGGCAAGTGTGGAGAGTTTACCAGCCCAGCTTTTTTTTGGCGTTAATGCAGAAACGATGAAAAAGCCCTGTAAGAATTTGCGTCGTGTTAAACTCATAACATCATTTTTTCTTTGTTTATAAACCGGGTTCAGGTATGCAGGATGCTTATCTTATTATATTCAGGACAACAGGGAATAAACTGCCCAATCATTATTTTCCACCACTGAAAAAAAGGATTGCATGTTGTTCCCCATGGCATGAAAGCATTGCCATATCCGCACAGTGCTGCTGCTGATTAAAGGAACGAATTTTTTTTATGACTTTTAAGAGAATTGATAAACGGTTAGGGGAAACTGTTTTGGCGCAAAGCAAGCTTTTCAAAACTTAAACAATTGCTTCTGCCAATAATTGGGATACAGCAAATCTGTATATACCAACTTTTAGTAAATAGTGGCCACGTAAACAACAGGGATGAATGCCAATGATTAAAGATTTTGCGGCAGGGAAAATAAATGCGTATAGAATAATTTACTCCTCAAACCACTTATTATGATGTGCCATATTGATGACCTCCGGGTGCGATTGCACATGTAGTTTTTCGTAGATGTTGGCAATATGATTGCGTACCGTATTGATGCTGATATCCAAAATGCTGGCAATCTTCTTGGCATCCCAGCCTGCCACCATGTATTTTAATATTTCTTCTTCCCGGCTGGTAATGATGTCCGGTACGGCCATTTTTTTTACCGGCGTTGTTGCTGCTTTAAATGAAGATTTACCGAGTAATTGCAACGCCTTCCTGGCAATAGCGGGGCTCATAGGAGCACCTCCGTATTCCAGTACATTGATGACTGCTTCCTCCAGCACATTTGCCGGTTCGTGTTTTAATAAATAACCGGAAGCGCCAGCCTTTATGGCTTCGAATATCCTGTCGTCGTCATCAAAAACGGTAAGGATGATAAAATGAATGTCCCTGAACATGGATTTGGCTAACCGTATGGTTTGAATGCCGTCCATTTCCGGCATTTCCAGGTCCATAAACATAACCTGCGGCAATTTGGCCGGGTGCATTCCTCTCAGTTCTTTAAGGCATTGGTTACCGTTAGTGGCAACAAATGCAACATCCATATTACCCAGTAAAGCGATCTTTTGCAGAAAAGTATTCCTGTTGATAGTATTATCTTCTGCCAATGCAATAGTAAATCTCATCGTACTTCAAAATAGCGTGATTGCCGGAATAAAAAAATAATCAGTTTGCACTATGTGAAATGTTTACCACTGTGCCATTCCCGGGCTGTGATGACCATGTAATGAACCAGCCAGACTCCATGCAGCGGTTTTTCATGTTTTGTATACCATTTCCCGTTTCGCCGGCGGAATCCGGTATAAACCCCGTTCCATTATCCCGGATAATAACAACCCAATGTTCACCACCGGTAATTTCAACACCAATAGTGCTGCCTTTGCTGTGTTTTAACGCATTATTTACCGCTTCCTGGATTACGTAATACAAATTAAACGCCTGGGAAGAAGACATCATAACATCGTCATCAATCTTTTCGTCTACATAAAAATTCACTTCAGGATAACTTTTTTTGATGCGGTTAATAAAATTTTTTACCCGGTCGCTTATAGCAGTAAGGTACAGCGCTTCTTTTTTCAATACCCAGATGGTATCATTTAACTGCGATATCATGGCATTGGAATTATTTTGCAGCTCCACCATCGCATGTGCCGAACGTTCATCTTCTTTCGGTATCCGCAGGTAACCCAGGTTAGATGCCATTGATGCTGCATACACGCCAAGGTTGTCATGCAAATCGGCAGCAATCCTGAGGCGCTGTTTTTCTTCCGCAGTTTTAACTGCATCAGCAGCTTTTCTTTGTTCTTCATCCAATATCATTTTCAGCTTCATTTTCTCCCTGGTGCGGTAATGATAAAAGGCAAGCAGGGCAATAAGCGTGAGCATTATGCCAAAAATGCCTGAACCAATTAGCCAGTAATTTTTTTGTGTAAGCTTCAGTTTTTGTTCCAGTATTTCTTTTTGTTTTTCCCGTGCCTGGTTATTGGCCTGTATATCTGCAATCAGTTTGGATGAGTTGATATTATTGAAAGAATCTTTCAGGATTATGATAGCTTCTAAAGTTTTGCTGTACATATCCTCGCGGCCAATGGCTTTATAATTTTCGGCCAGCGTTTTATAAATCATTAACAGCTGGGAGCTTAACCCGCTTTCTTTTGCCAGTACAATGCCTTCCTGGCATAGTTGAATGCCTTTTGCTGTTTGATTATTGTTGGCATAATAACTGGCCAGCGTATTCATATCGTACACAATGTAAAAAGGGTCGCTCAGTTTTTTCCTGATGGCCAGCGCCTCAATCAATGGCGCTTCTGCCTGGCTGGTTTTTTTATTGTCGATAAAAATTTTGGCCTGTATACTTAAGGCGGTGGCTAAAAACAACAGGTTTTCGTTTTGCCGGGCATCGTTTATGGCTATCTCAATGTAATGCTGCGCAGAATCTCCATTGCCCAGCGAATTATAAGCTGAAGCAATATTGCTGTACAATGCACCATAGTTTTTGTAAAATTTTTTATCGGGCGATTTGTACATGGCTTTGTACAGCCATTTCAGCGCTTCTTTGTATTGCCCCATTTCCATTTGTACCCAGCCAATACCTGTTGTTGCCTGAATTTGCGTTGCAGTATCATGCTGGTCTTCTGCAAGCTGGATGACCTGCGCCAGGCTGGAGATTGTTTTCGTGTACTGGTTACCGCGATCAAATATTTTTGACCTGAAAAAAAGGAAGGTTAAATACCGGTGTGCATGCTGCGGATCGTTTTTATACTTGCTTACAAGAGGGTCGATGATCAGTTCAGCACTGTCAATGAAGTTTTTCCGTGTGTAATAAGAACATCTGCAGAATGCAACCAAATCAGCATCTTCCTGGTTTTTAGATGCAGCAGTAATTTTTTCTGCAATGATGATATAAGGCAAAATCGAGTCTGCATTGATGGCCTGGTCGTTTAATGCAAAAATATTTTTCAGTTTAACGGAATCAACAGTTGATTCCTGTATAAGCCTGCGGAGGCTGTCAATGGTTTTTGTTTGAGCCGCCGCCGCTGTACAACAAAATATCAGACTGATAAATACTAAGCGCAAGTTTTTTCTTAAAAATATCAAATTAATACACGTGAAACAAGGGCATAGTGCAAAATGAGTATTGATTAAAAAAAGTTATTCAATCATTTTTGTATCGTCTCTTATTATTCCAAGTTCCTTTTACGAACCGGCGTAACCTCTTTTACATACGCATACTCTCAAAATATACAGAGAATGAAAATGAAAGCAATATTCATATGGGCATGCCTTTGCCTGTTAGTACATACAGCAGTAACAGCTCAAATGAAGCGGGTTGTGGTGAAAATGAGCAGTAAAGTGCGTACTGCACCGGTGCAAAATAATTTCAGCCCAAACAATATTTCATCCTGCACGGTTGATACCATTATATTAACCAGCCAGGCGCAAATTGATAATTTTACAACTGATTATCCTGCATGCACCACACCAAAATATTTGTTTATTGACGGTACTGGTGCCAGCCCCGCCATCACCAACCTTGATGGACTGAGCAGCCTTACTGAAATAATAAATAAACTGAAGATCAGTCATACCTCCATTGTAAATGTATCGGCATTAAACAATATTACATTTATTGGAGACACACTTGAAATTGATCATAATCCATTATTAACCGGGCTTGGACTGAACAACTTAGATTCTTTAGGTGCGCTCATTCTCACAGCCCTTCCATTATGCACAGATATCAGCGGGCTCAGTAACAATATTACTGCCACCGGCTCAATAAATATCGACTCTACTGCAATAACTAATCTCAGTGGTTTAAGCGGAATTGTCAATATTACGAACGGAGGTTTTTTAGGATTACGCATTGCACATACACCCGTTACGAGCCTGAATAGTTTTGCGAACCTTAACAGTATAGCAGGATATATGCTACTGGAAGGCAACCCTGATCTTTCCAGTATTGATATGAACAGCCTCACCAGTGCATACGGTTTTCTTTTTAGTGATATGCCCAACCTGGTAACTATAAGCGGGCTTACCACAAATTTCCCCAATGCCGGTATTGGCACCTTCTGGATGATTAATACAGGGATTACTAACCTCACGGGTATGGAAGGGGTAACATCTGCCACAAATTTTTACCTCTGGAGTAATCCCAACCTTACCAGTTTACAGGGTTTGCAAAATTTAAGTGGCAATATCGGCGGGGGAATATCTATTCATGATAATCCACTACTGAATGATGTTAGTGCTTTAAGCAACATCACAACAATCAATGATGGTACTTTGGAATTTGATTCTAACCCTGCATTAATCAACCTGGCCGGTGTTGGTAATATCACCACCATCGGTCGCGGCCTTTGGATTACGAATAACAGCAACCTGCCTTCATTAGCTGATTTAAACGCCAATCTTGTTATTCAAAATAACGGCAATACAGATTCGGTAAGGATTACCGATAATAATCAACTGGCGCTTTGTTCATTTACACCATTATGCAATTATTTAAATATTGATGGAAGGGCCGACATTGAAAACAACGCAACCGGTTGTTCTTCTATTGCAGAAATACTGGCCTCCTGCGCCAGCAGTTGTACTGCGCCCCCTGCAAGCGTATGGAATGGTACTAACAGCAGCAATTGGGACGATGCAGATAACTGGACACCGTCAGGCGTTCCGGGATTTTGTACCAAAGTAACCATTCCAGCTTCGTGGAATGTAAACAATTACCCGGTTGCCAACAGCAATATCACTATTGGAGGATTAATCATGGAAAGCGGCGCAGAACTGGATCTTAGCGGAAATGCACTAAATATAACCAAAACACTTCAGCTGGATGGTGCCAATATTTATTCGGCAACCAATGTTATCGCTACAAGAGTATATGCACCCGATGTGGCCAATACTACTATTGAAGGCAATTTTACCTGCCAGGATTTTGGCGGCCTTTCCACCTTCCAGTTCAATAATTTTAATGGTGATGTAGTGTTCAGCGACAGTACCGGAAGAACAGCACAGTGCAGTGTTTTTCTGAACCAGTTTTATGGCAACCTCAACTTTATCTGCAACAGCGATTTTGGAAACATGTACCTGAGCAATGCATCTCCCGGTTACGACTATGTGCAGGGAAACCTTACTGTAACCAATAATTCCAGTGCAGATATTTCTGTAGGGCTGGGCGGCGACAGGCCGCTTAAAGTACAGGGCGATTTTATTGTTGATGCAAGCAATGGCCATGTTGATATCAATAACCTCACTTTTGTTGGCGGCACATTTAATCCGCATACTACACAGTTGGGCAGCAACCGCATAAAAATAAACAACCTGTTTATGGAAAACGGTGCGGAAACAAGATTAGACCAAACAGTGGAAATTAATAACAGCCTGGTATTTGATAATGGCAGTAACAAGATCAATACCACGGCTTCAAATTTATTGATATTAAATAATGGTGCTACAGTAACAAGAGACCCATTAAATAACAGGGGTTTTATCAATGGCCCAATGAAAAAAATAGGAAATGAAGCGTTTACTTTCCCTGTAGGGAAATATGAGTTTCAATATGGTGGTGATAATTATGGGCCCATAAGTATTTCGGCACCGGCCAACAGTACAGATGAGTTTACTGCAGAATATTTTCATCACAGCGCAGGCAATGATGGGTACGACACTTCATTATATTCACCGGGTTTTGGTGGTATTTCCGGCAAAGAATACTGGACGCTGCAAAGAGATAACGGCAATACAGATGTGAATGTAACGCTCAGTTACGACAGTGCAAGAAGTGGTGTGGCATACCTTGCTGATGCCATGCAGGTTGCAGGGTGGAACGGCAGCTTGTGGAAATCGTGGGGCAATGGCGGGTACAATGGTAATGTGGCTTCAGGAACGTTACTTTCCGGCGTTCCGCTTACTGGTTACGGGCCGTTGACACTTTCTTTTAAACCGTTCAGAAAACCGGTTATCACAATAGGTAATGTAGATTCTATACCCTGTGGAAACAATTTTATCAGTGTACCGTTCAGCCTGGATACGGCAATGATTGCCGGCAATACATTTAAAGTGGAATTGTCTGACAGCCTCGGGGTTTTCAGTTCTTCTTTTAACCCGGTATTGGGTACAAAAGCAACCATCACGTCTGATACGATCACAGCATTTATTTCCAGCGGCCTGAATATGGGCAGCCATTATAAAATAAGAGTGGTGGGTAATTTACCGGGCGATACCAGCGTGAACACCAAAACCATCATTCCGCACAGCACACCACTGCAAACATTCAATATTATTGGCCCGGCGCCGGCATGCCTGGGAGTTGGTGTACAAAAATATTATCCCAGTATACATGAACCTGGTGTAACTTATAACTGGATACTTTCCGGTGGCGGAAGTTTTACTACAAACGGCGATACAGCAATGGTGAGCTGGGCATCAACAGGTTTTTATTCGCTTACGTGTACCAGTGCTAACTATTGCGGTAACGGCCCGCAGAAATTTTTATCTGTTGAAGTAAAACCTGCTGCGCCAACAGCCACACCAACGGTGAACAATAGTGGCAGATGGTTGTTTGCTTCACAGCTGCCGGCAAACGCCAGCTACCAATGGTATAGAAACGGCGGTGTGATCAGTGGTGCCAATAATTCAACTTACTACGCATCATTAGCCGGAGATTATACGGTACGGTTTACCAATTATTGCGGCAACAGCCCGGCTTCCAATATCATTTCATTTGCAGCGAACGCATTGCCGCAGACAATAACTTTCCCCGCAATGCCAACTAAAACTTATGGCGATGCGCCTTTTGTGCCTAACGCAACGGCTTCATCCGGGCTTCCTGTTGCTTTTACGGTAGTGAGCGGCCCTGCTGTTATTAATGCACAAACCAATATACTCACCATTACGGGCACAGGCCCGGTAACAGTAAAAGCCAGCCAACCGGGTGATAATTTGTATGATACAGCCGCACCTGTAACCCAAACCTTCGCTGTTAATAAAGCGCCACAAACCATAACATTTACCGCCATACCTGCACAGAATTTTGGTAACCCGCCCATTATTTTATCAGCAACGGCAACTTCGGGTCTGCCTGTCAGTTATGCAATTGTTTCCGGGCCAGCCACGCTTTCTGGTAATACGGCAACATTAACCGGGCTTGGCACGGTAACCGTTAGCGCTGCCCAAAGCGGCGATACTAATTATTTACCGGCAACCGCGGTAAACAACAGTTTCTGTGTAAGTGTTTCCGCTTTAAGCACAATATCCGGCTATACAAATCTTTGTCCTGGTACAGCAACATATACTGTAAATGATATTCCGGGTGCAACCTATTTATGGCGCATTGCTGGCGGCGGCACACTGCCTTCCACCACAAGTACAGCAACCGTTAACTGGTCAACACCTGGTTTGTACGCCTTAATTGTATCTGCCAGCGGAAGCTGTGGTGCAGCAAGCGGTAATGATACGTTGATGGTGGAAGTGATTAACAGCATACAGCCAGACTCTGTAATTAGTATGTTACCGGCAGATGGAGCCATCAATCAACAGTTACCACTTGCACTGTCATGGGTTCCGGCGCATCCCAATAATTTTTATACGTTTGATGTGTACATCTGGCCGGCCAACCAGGTACAACCTTCAACACCATACGTTGCCGGGTTAACATCAGTAAATTATACCGTACCGGTAAGCAGCGGCTTGCTGGCCAACCAGGCATATAAATGGATGGTGGTGGCGCATAACGGCTCCTGTACACAAATTAATACAGGGCCAATACAACAATTCACTTTAATACCATTGCCTGATTTGATTGTACAGAATGTGCAGGCACCCGCCACCGCATTTTCAGGACAAACTATTGCTGTGAACTGGACGGTAAAAAACAATGGCCCCGGCAATACCAGCACCAATCAAAGCTGGACGGATGCGGTATTTCTTTCGTTCGATACCATTCCCAATTTCAATATTGTGCCGGAAACCAGCCCGGCTGCGTGGAGCCAGTTGCAGTTTCCCATTAAGCCACTGCTCATCGGCACCAAACAAAATGTGAGTGCATTAAACAACGGCCAGCAATACAGCAATTCCATCAACTTCACATTGCCCCTGAGTTACAGCCAGCCCTTATATGCATATGTAATTACCAACTACCAGGCAGGCACAAACGCACCACAGGAAGTTACACTGCAGAACGATACTGCAAGGGCACCGCAGGCTATTGCGGTAACGCTTTCACCAACCCCAGATTTAAGGGTGGATACAGTATTTATCCCTAACAGCACTTTTTCAGGCAGTACTATCAATGTCACCTATAAAGTAAAAAACTATGGTGCACTTACGCCACCCGGTGTTTCCTGGAAAGATAAAATTTACATTTCGCAAAGCCCCATTTTTAATATCAGTACGGCAATACCGCTTCAATTGCCCAAAGCAAATGGTACCTATTACGCCAATGCAGATGAAGCAGAATCAGTGAACAGCACACAATTGGCTACAGACAGTTCTTATACAAAGAGCATACAGGTAGTGGTACCGAATTTTATTTTTGGGCAATGGTTTATTTATGTATTTACCAATTACAATAGTTCTCTTTACGAAGGTGCACTGGCAAATAATAATGTTAACAATAACCAGCTGCAGGTATTTCTTACCCCAACACCACATTTAACGGTTAGCAGCCTGACACTGCCACTAACTGTTGCCAGCACCACGCAGCAAATTGGTGTGAACTGGAATATTAATAATGCCGGCTTTAATGATAATATTGAAAAAAACAAAGGGCATTATTTTGTACCGAACGGTTCCTGTACGCTGCCCGGTCCGCTTGGCACAGGCCTGGCTATAAGAGACAGTGTTGGCTTTGGATCCAGCTATTGGGTAGACAGGGTGTACCTGAGTACAGATGCAAGTGGTTTGAATATTGCCAATGCTGTACAGGTGAGTGAAACGGTGCATGGCATATCGGGCTCTGGTTTATACGCAGACTTTGGACCCTTCCCTGCCCTTTGCCAGCCACCCGGTACAGACCCTTCTCAATTTAATGTGAACACACAGCCTGTGATACTTCCTGCAGCAAATTATCCTGCCAACAATGGTTTTGTTATACCAGATGATATAGTACCGGGCAATTATTACGTGTATGTGCTGGCCAACGCCATGCATAACGTATATGAATACCCTGGTACACCGGAAACAAGAAGAAGCACATTGCCCATTACCATACAAAGACCGGATGTGGTGGTATCGGCAATCAGTGTTCCATCCACAGCGGTGGGCGGACAAAGCATCCCTGTCAGCTACAGTATTTTAAACAATGGCCCTGGCGCAGTGTATAACCATATCCGCAGGGATAAAATTTATATGAGTACTTCTCCCGTATTCGACATCAGTGCCCAATTGATCAGCACGGAGGTGTTTACAGAGAATTTGCCGGTGAACACACCAACGCCACATACGCTTAATTATACATTCCCTGTTTCAACATCAGGCACAAGATACTTTTATGTGCAAACCAATTTCGACAGTGCATTTAAAGAAACCAACAGTAATAACAATATCAGTGCAGCGGCAGTAACAACAGTGAGTACAGCTGTTGCCAATGATCTTGTTGTTTCCGGTGTTCAGGTTGCAGATACCATCTTCAGCATCTATCCCGGTTTGATCAAATACACAGTGCAAAACAATGGCACAGGCACTACTGCCGGTGTGTGGAAGGACAGTATATTTATCAGCTGCAATTCCACTTTCAATGCTGCAACCAGTTATTTCATTGCAACAAGAAATCATTCAGAACAAATAACCAACGGGCAGAGTTACATGGATTCATTCTATGTAAACATTCCTTTCAGTTATACCATTAACAACTGCTTTTTACCAACTGCAGTGAACACGGCTTACTTCTTTGTCAAAACCAATGCCGATAATGTGGTGTTTGAAGGCAGTAACGGAAACAACAACATAACAGGGTCAGGTATACGTACTTTAATTAACCCATTGGTGGATCATATTGTAACAACAGTTACCGCACCGGATACCGCAACAGTGGGAAGGCCATACCCTGTGAACTGGTCAGTAAAGAATATTGGATACAACCCGGGTCAATTTAATTATGGTGTTAACGGCCTGTGGAGTGATGGGGTTTATTTTTCAACCGATTCTGTTTTCAACAGTAATGCAGTATTCGCTTCCGATTTTTCTGAAAGTACGGTACTGAATACCAACCAGAGTTACAGCGACAGTAAGAATGCCACACCACCCAATATTCCCACAGGCGATTATTATGTATTGGTGAAAACCAATTATAACGGAATGATTACAGCCGAAAAGGTGCTTGACAATAATACCAACCTGGTACGCACTGCCGGCGGCGCAGCTAAAAAAATACATGTGATACAGCCATTGCTGCCCGATCTTACAGACTCCATAATAACTGCACCTGCGTTAATTGCAACCGGCCAGCCATTAACTGCAATTGCAACTGTAAGTAATAAGGGTGCTGGTGATACTTACCCGGCTAACTGGAGCGATCAGCTGTGGTTATCGCAGGATTTTATTCCTGGAAATTCGGGTGATATTTTATTATCTGCAACCAGCCATAACGGTACTTTACAACCCAATCAATCGTATAATGATACCACTGTTGCCAATATTCCATTAAACATTGTTCCCGGAAATTATGTACTGATCAGCCGTACCAATTCAACCGGCAATGTATTCGAATCTAACAGTAATAACAACCTTGGCTTTAAATATATTACTGTATACAGCCCGGCGCCATCAGATCTTATCGTGCAAAATGTTGTAACGCCGGATACTGTACTGCTGGGTTATACTATCGACACTGCTCAATGGGTTGTAAAGAATATTTCATCCAATACAGCAGCAGGTGTATCTGCCGATGGAATTTATTTATCGAATAGTAACACACTTGATTCCACAGCCATATTGCTGGGTATAAAAAATAAGACGATCAATATTGGCCCATTATCCGCAGATACAGTCAGGATGGTGCCGTTGGTATTGGGTGCCACAGAAGGCAATTACCATGTAATAGTAAAAACCGATCTGCTGAACAATATTGTTGAAACGAATAAAGACAATAATACTGGTGTTGCCGCCTTGCCTATATATGTTAAGGTAAAAGAGCTGCCCATGAATGTGCTAACACCCAACACGCTTTATAACACACCAAGATTTTATAAACTGGTAATACCGGATTCATTAAATGGCGCTACGATACTGCTCACATTAAAATCGGGTGATTCATTAACCATGAAAAATCAACTGTTTGTTGGCAAGGAATATGTGCCCACTGCAGCCCACTTTGATTATGCATACAATAACCCCAACTATGGTAACCAGCAAATCACTATGGCATCAGTAACGGCGGGTACTTATTATATCATGGCAAGATGTGTTGCTTCACAGCCGGTGGTGCAGAATATCAGTTTACTGGCAGAGCGGTTACCCTTTGCTATTCTTTCTGTGCAATCTTCTTCCGGTGGTAATATTGGCAATGTAACGGTTAAGATTAGCGGCTCATTGTTCACCAATGATATGACAGCGAAATTGAGCAACGGAACCACTACCATTACTGCATCGGCAGTATACTTTACCAACAGTACACAGGTATTTGCAACATTTAATTTACAGGGCAGGCCGTTGGGCATCTATGACCTCTCGTTGATAAAAACAGATTTATCAATTGCTGTACTGCCTGCCAGCTTCAGCATTGTAAATGGTAACAATGGTGGCGTACTCACCGGTGGTGGAAATAATACCGGCCAGAGCGGAAGCGGCGGACAACCGGGTTGCGATCCCGGAACGCCTGGTGGATTAAATTCATTGCTGGTAACAGAAATTGTTGCGCCCGCTAAAGTATTTGTAGGTTGGCCATTTGTGATACAAATCAATTATAACAACCCGGCCAACTTTGATATACCCGTACAAACAAGAACATTGTTTAACGATAAGAATGTAACAATGGCATTGACACAGGCAGGGCTTGCCAATGGTACCACAACATTGTACCTGGAATTATCTGAAAACGGCGGGCCTCCGGGTATCATCAGGGCCGGTGGAAGTGGTACGATAACCATATATGCAAAAACACCGCCCAATACGCCGGGGCACACACACATCAATTTTACACTAAAGTAAACAGCCAAAAATAAGTAGTTCACTTTTAAACATGAATATGAAAAAGACAACGATTTGTAAGTACATATATCAACATACATTATTGCTCATGGCAATGTTGTTGACAGCAGCTGTTCATGCTCATGCACAGAATATTAATATTCCCAATAAAACAGGCCCGATGGGTTTACAGGTGAATACGCTTACAGGTAACTTATTCTTTACCCGTAATGATCTGTATATTCCTGCAAGACATTTTTCATTCAACATCAGTTTTCATTATAACAGCTTCAACTTCGATAGTAATGTTGGTTATGGTAATGGATGGAACTTCGATTATAATATTAAATATGCAAATGACACAACAGGCGGTAAAATTATTACCTGGGGCGATGGAAGGGAAGACGGTTATAAAGCAGGCGCTAACGGAATATTCATTGCACCCAGGGGTTTTTTTAGTACACTTGCCGAATACCAGCCCGGCAAATTCAGCATCACCGAAACAGACGGTACAAAATACTTTTTTGATAACAGCACGAACAGGCGCATTACCCGGATGGAGGAACCGAATGGCAATTACCTGAACTTCTCCTATACGGACACACTGCTTACAGCCTTGACTAACGGTGCAGGTCAGACTATTTCATTTACTTACACCAGCGGCAGGCTGACTGCTGTAACAGATGCCATGGCAACGCCAACCCGTACATTCACCTATGTATATGATGGTGCAGGCAACCTGAAAGAAGTAAAAGACCCGCTGAATAATTCAACCAAATATTCTTATCTCGTAAACGGACCAATCAAAGATGTGACAGATAAAAACAACAACAAGGTTGATATTATCTACTTCAATAATTTCAGCATCAGTGAACTGATTGGCTGTAATAAAAGGCTTAGCTTCTCCTACGATACGGCCACACTCACCACCCTGGTTACCGATTACCTGGATGATGGTAATAACCAGGTGACCAAATATGAATATAAAAAGCAGGAAGGCAGTACCTGGCTCAGCGGTATGTCTGGTAATTGCTGCGGATTCGATACAAAATTTGAATTTGATAACAACGGCAACAAAATAAAAGAGACGGATGCCAATGGAAATATTACCAGCTTCACTTACGACAGCCATGGCAATATGCTTACCATGACAGATGCCCTTAATCAAACAGTAGCGTATACCTATACACCGGATTTTAGTAAGATAACCAGTTTTACAGATGAAAATGGATACATCACCACGATGACCTATGACACCAGGGGCAATCTTACCCAAATTACAGAACCGGGTAACCTTGTTTATACAGCAACCTATGCAGCGAACGGAGATATTATAACCAGTACCGACCCCAGGGGTAATACATTTACGTATAACTATGACAGTTATGGAAACCCATTAAGCGTTAACGGCCCTGAAGGTTTTACCGCCCAGCTGGCTTTTGATACCAGGGGAAACCTGCTTTCGGTTACAGATGCCAACGGTAATACGAATAATATAGAATATGATATTTTAAGCAGGCTTAAAAAAATAACCGACCCATCAAACAGCAATATACAGGTAAGCTACGACGCAGAAGGAAACCCGGTTTTACTGAAAAATGATAACAATGAAACCATCAATATGGCTTATGATGCCAGTAACAGGCCGGTAGAAATAACCAATCCCGTGGGCGAAAAAACAAAGGTTACCTACGATGCAATGGATAACCTTAAAAGCGTTACCAATACCATAGGCGGTACCTTCAGCCTGAATTACGATAACAGGAACCGGCTGAAAAAAGCCACCGATCCTTCAGGCAATACACTTACCACCGATTATGATGCCAACGGCAACCTTACTGTTTTAAATATGCCCAATGGTCAAAAAGTAAATTATACTTACGATGCTTTAAACAGGGTAACTGTTGTAAGTGATATAAACGGTACAGCGCTTAAACTCAGCTACGATAAAAAAAGTAATATTACCAGTTATACCAACAGCAGCGGCGCCATATTTAATGTTGAATATGATAACCTTAACAGGGTTAAAAAACTCACCGATCCCCTGGGCAACTTTTATGCACCCGGCTATGATAACAACAGTAATGTAATTAGTATAACCGACCGCAACGGATATACTTCTACCTACACCTACGACAGCCTTAACCAGGTTAAAACAATGACCGATAATAATGGAAATACCATTACCACCGATTATGATGCCGCCAGTAATCCTGTTGCAGTAAAAGATCAGAATAATAATATTACCACTTACACTTACGACAACCTTAACCGGTTAAAGCGGGTAACCTACCCCGATGGAAAATTTATTGAGTATACTTATGATAATAAATCCAACATCATTGCCAAAAAAATCCCGGATGGAAGTACAATTAACTTTGTGTACGACACACTGAACAGGGTGATTTCGAAAACCCTCCCCGGTGGAGAAGTATTTGCCTACACTTATGATTCTGCCGGGCGTATACGCACTGCCACTAATAATGCAGGAACCGTAACATTAACTTATGATGCACTAAGCCGCGTGAGTTCAGAAATATTTGCAGGCAAAACAGTAAATTACAGCTACAACGTTTCCGGCAGGATGCAAACCACCGTTTATCCCAATGGTACAACGGTGGTTAAAAGTTACGATACCCGCAACAAGCTCATCAGTATTACGCAGGATAATGCGGTGCTGGTAACTTATCAATACAATGCAGCCGGCCAGCTTGCTTCAAAAACAATGGCCAATGGAATTATCACCAACTATCAATACGACTTTGCCAACCGGCTGATCAATATTTCAACAGCAGGCGGCGCCATACAAAACAGCAATTTTGCCTACAACAACGAACAGCAAAAAACGTCCATCAACCGCCTGAATGATCCGACTGCGTCTGAACAATTCACTTATGATAACGGTGGGCGGTTAACGGATTACAAAAGGGGTATAATTGGCGGCCTGCCTGTAATACAAAATACTTACGGCTATGATGCGCTGGGCAACAGAACAACAGCCAATTTGAATGGCACCAATACAACCTATACCAGCAATAACCTGAACCAGCTTCTTAACAGCAATAACGGCACCCAGAATATTAATTTCACTTATGACAATAATGGTAACCTTATTTATGACGGACAATTTTATAAGAGCTATGATGCCGAGGGAAGGTTACTTAAAGATTCTTCATCACCGGCAAATGTGATAACCTATCAATACGATGCCTTTAACAGAAGGGTGACAAAAAGCCTTAATGGTAACGCCCTGCACTACACGTTCTCCGGCTTAACACCCATTGAAGAAAGAGATGCAACAGGAAACTCAGTTATCAATAAAACAATTTTTGCAGGTTTTCTTAAACCGGTGGTCAACGAAAAAAATAACCAGCAGTTCTTTTATCATGAGAATGAAATGAATTCGGTGGAAGCCATCACCAACCAGCAGGGAAGGTTACTGGAAAAATACCAATATGATGTGTATGGAAAAATAAGCATGTACGATTCATTAAATAATCCGTTAACGGGCTCGCTTGCCGGCAACTATTTTGGTTTTACCGGCCAGGTGTATGACAGTGCCACGGGCAGGTATCATTTCTTCTTCAGGGAATATAATCCGGAAACAGGGTTGTTTAACCAGCGGGATCCGATTGGTTATACAGATGGTATGGGCATGTATCAATATGTGCATAATAACCCGGCCAATGGAATTGATATTTTAGGATTGGAATCCGGCCAGGTTGTTTTAGATGAACTGCAACAAATGCAACAGGACAGGCTGAGAGAAGAAGACAGAAAAAATCCCTGCAACAGGATAAAAACCAACCTGCTAAAATTAGTAAATGAAGAAAGTACACCTTACAGTTTAAAAGATTTACTTACAGATGTCAAGAATATTCGCGGCTTAACGGAACAATTCAGGGATTTAGATAACCGCACCAACTTTGGCGCTTTAGAGCTGATGGAGGAAACCACAAAAGTGCCGCTGAGTTCCCTTAATAAAGGCCTTGGTAATTTACTTTCTTTAAACACCGTTTTAAATGACATAGGTGATTTTGCAGTGAATGGCGCAAATGGAAAATCAAACGCAGAAGTATTGGGAACAGTGGTGAAAGATTTTAACAGCAGCGTAAAGCTTGTAAATACGCTGGCAAATGCCAGCCCAAGTACTGTAGAGTTTTTAGCATCAACACCTAAAGTATCGCAGTTTTTAAAAGTGGGCGGAGAAGTGGCAGGTGCAGAAGTACTTGCAGTGGCCTCTATTTTAGAACCCGCCATTACTTATTCTGCCGAACAGTACTATAGCTCAAACGATGGTATGCTGGGATTAATAGTTCCTAAAAAAGTGGGCGACCCTGATTTACGCTTTGCAGACAGGCAGGCTACCAACCGCAGTGAAAATCCATTTTTCAGGGCGAGCAGAGACCAGGCGATGGTCGATATTGAAAAAAGAATAGCAGAAGCCAATCAAAAAAAGAAAGTATTATCTGAAAGGTACAGGAGAGAATTTATCAGGAGAGTAGCTTCTTTTTTAAGAAGAATTGGTTGCCCTCAAAATTATAACGGTGGTACCCAAAGGCCGGCTGGCCCTGTTACTGGTAATGGCAAAGATGTGGAAGCCATTACCTCCAACGATCCCAATGCCATCATTGGCCCCGATGGACAGCCGGATAAACATTGGGTGAGTGTAAAAGACAGGCTGCCCTATACCATTTTGTTCGAAAATTCAAAAACAGCCAGTGCTCCTGCAAAATTTGTACGCATCACTTCACCCATCGAACCGAAAGAAGATGCCGCTACATTCCAGCTGAGCAATTTTGGTTTCAATAACCAAACATTTACTGTGCCCAATGGTACATCATCCTATTATCAACGCCTGGATTGCAGGGATTCTTTGGGGCTATACGTTGACGTTACTGCCGGTTATGACCAGGTTGCCAACCAGGCATTCTGGGAATTTCAATCCATAGACCCGGTAACACTGCTGCCGCCCACCAATCCGTTAAAAGGGTTTTTATTGCTGCAGGACAGTACTAATATGACCAGTGGACATGCCTTTGCAAGCTTCAGTATGAAACCCAAAACAAATGCCATCACCCTGGATACCATTGGGGCAAGGGCTTCTATTGTTTTTGATATTCATGATACCATACCCACCAATATTGCCACCAATACTATCGATGCATTTGCACCCACCAGCCATATCACTGCGGTAACATCGCCTGCACCCAATACCATAACACTTAACTGGACAGGCACTGATGATAGCGGCGGTTGCGGAATAGATTACTATACCATTTATGTATCCAACGATCATATCAATTATACTGTGTTTATTCCAAAAATCAGCAGAACCGATACTACCTTTACCCTGCCACCCGACACCAGCTATTGCTTTTTTGTACTGGCAACAGACCGGGTGGGCAATACCGAAGTATTGCGGCAGGGAGAAATACAATGCGGTGTAACAGCACCTTTGCCGGTAACCTGGCTGTTTTTCAAAGGCAGCACTGTGGCTAAAGATAATGTACTGGACTGGGCAACAGCCAGTGAACAAAACACCAAACAGTTTGATGTGGAACGGTCGCTCAATGGTGTTACGTTTACAAAGATTGGCGTGGTGAATGCCGTTGGCAACAGCAGCACAGTGAGCAACTACCAGTATACAGATTATAATATAGACAGGCTGAACAGCACAGTAATGTATTACCGCTTAAAACAAATTGACATCAACGGTAAATTCAATTACAGCAATATTGTACGGTTGAATTATAATGCAAAGCAGCGTGTGCCAACAATAGTATATCCTAATCCAACACAGGGAACAGTAACGATACTTTGCGGAGATAAATCCTTTGTAGGCACCATGGCTGTTATATATGATATCAACGGCAGGGTTTTGGAAAACATCAAAATTACCGCCAATGCCCAGGCAGTACATTTAGATCAATATGTAAACGGAGTGTATTTAATTAAACTCAGTAATAATGAAGTGCTGAAAGTAATAAAGCAATAGGCTAAGTATAAGGTGGAATGAAATATTGAAGTGCGGCTGCACCATTCCGTTCAATAAAAAGTGCAGCAATAAAAAAACTCCCGTGAATCAACGGGAGTTTTTTTATTAAAATAGTTTGATGTGGGATAGCCTGAAAAATTTATTTAATCAACTTTTTCACTGCCAGCCATTCTGCTAATCTTTCTATCCATGTATCGCTGGTAACATGCTGCACCCGCATCCCAAAACCATGGCCTCCCTGGTTGTATACATGCAGCTCAACATCTTTTTTAGCGGTGTTCCATGCAGTAAATAAATCAATGCTGTGTGATTGTAAATTCAATGGATCATTTGCAGCAACTGCAATAAACATGGGCGGCGCATCTTCAGCAACAGTGCCCTGCATAGCTTTTGGAAAAAAAGCATATACAGGAACAACAAAGTTGGGTTTGTTTTCACGAGTATAATTAAATGCAGCAGCTGCAGCTACTGTTCCGCCTGCAGAAAAACCCATGATGCCAATTTTATTCGAGTCAATATTAAATTCTTTTGCATGCGCCCTTACATACGCAATTGCTGCTTTGCCATCTGCAATACTATAGGGCACATCATCCATTTGCTGCTTTTGTTTTTCTTTGTCGCCGCCATGCACCGCATCGTTAAAATACTGCACCGGATTGGTGGTGTTAATATGCGCCAACCGGTATTTTAATACAAAGCAAGTCACTCCTTTTTTCACTAACCAATTCGCTTCATCATATCCTTCATTCCCCATCAGCAATGCAAGGAATCCACCACCGGGGCAAATGATGAGTGCTGTACCATTAGCTACAGCAGAATCAGGCGTGAAGATGGTTAAACTGGGCTTGGTAACATTGTAAGCCACCTGCGTTTTCCACGCATTATTATTGTCAATGCCTTCTTCCCAATTCCAGTTTTCAGAACCCGGTGCTGCACCGGTATAAATTTGAACCACTTTGTGTTGCCCATATAGTGTACTGCTTACAGTGAGTATTGTAAAAAATAATACTGTAATTTTTTTCAGCATGGCGTAATGGATTTATTATTTAACTGTAATGATGTGTATAGTCAGATAAAGCTTATTTTTTCAGCTTCATCGTTCTTGCTTTCTTCTGCGCCAGCAATGCCATCTCCGTAGCTAAAAAGCAATGGTGCTGTGTCATGGCCGTGTCGGTTCTGTTCAGTACATCATCCACCAGTCTTGGGCCAAAGGGCAACACTTCATTATTGCAATCAATATGAACCATTTCTTTTTTATTGGCCATGTATAAATGATTGCCGCCTTTAAGGCCGGAAGCAATGTCTGTATTTTTTCTTACTTCAATAAAACCATCGGTACCCAAAATGGTTAAGCGGCCATCGCCCCAGGTATCTAATCCATCAGGCGTAAACCAGTCTACACGGATGTAACCGGTGCCGCCATTGCCACTCAGCATCACATCACCAAAATCTTCAAACAAAGGTTTATCGGGATGATGCACATTGCCGGTTTGCGACATCAATACTTCTGCTTCGGTGGAACCGGTGAAATGTAAGTACTGATCAAACTGGTGAGAGCCGATATCGGTAAGGATGCCGCCAAATCTTTTCTTATCCCAAAACCAATCCGGGCGAACCGCCAAACCTGTTTTACCAATGCCGTTAAAAATTCTGTGTGGTGCTAAGTTTACTGTTTGTATCACCTGGCCAATAGCGCCTTCTGCCACCAGCTTGCTGGCTTTTTCAGTAGCCTTGTTTTCAAAACGTTCACTGTACATGATGGAGTAAATGCGTTTGGTTTGCTGCTGTACTTTTTTTACCGCAGCAAATTGCTCCAGCGTAATGATGCCCGGCTTATCGGTAAGATAATCTTTTCCATGCTGCATTACCCGAATGCCCAGCGGTGCCCTTTCATCGGGTATGCCTGAACTTAATACTAATTGTATGGAAGGGTCTTCCAAAATTTCCGCTTCGCTTTTTGCCATCTTTGCTTCAGGATAATTTTTTAAAAATGCAGCAGACAAATCTTCCTGTTTGGCATATAAAGCCACCAGTTCCCCACCACCTCTTTTAATAGCATCGGTCATTCCATAAATATGCGGGTGATCGATGTTGATCACCGCAAATTTTATTCTGCCCGCAACAACGGGTTTAATTTTTGGCGGGGCGATGGTTTGTGATTTGACAGTACCGGTAAAACCGGAAAATAAATACGCACCGGATAACAGAGAAGCTTCTTTTAAAAACTTACGGCGATTGGAATGGTTGTGGCTCATGATGTGTTTTTTAAAATGATTTGATAGATGATAGCTTTGAAATTATCAATAAGATGGCCGCAGATGCGCAGATTAGTCATGGTCTGACGTCCACGTCTGACCATGTAAACGAATATGATTGATATGTTTGCTGCTGCTGCATAAAATTTACTCCAAACCTTTTATTTGATAAGGAAAACGGTGTGGCCTGTTCAGCATGCTGTTGGCCACATCATCATTAATGAAGCGTTCATTCATCGGGTCCCAGTACACTTTGCGTTTTAACTTCATGGCAATATGATGAATTAAACAGGTGGAGCAGGCACGGTGTCCCACTTCAACAGGAGAAATGGGCGGCAGGCGGCTTTCAATACAGTCTAACCAGTTGCCATGCTGTTCATTGCTTTTATATAAATGAATTTCATTGTCACCAATTACAGAAGTAATGATCTTATCATCACTTGCGGTTAAAGCTTTGGCATTAGAGGTGGCCTGTACAGGATCGCTGGCACTGGCGCGGTAATCGCCACGGGTAACAAAGATCCATCCTTTGGTACCTTCAAATTTTACACCGTTAGGAATTTCATTGCTGATGATCATCTTCACGCCGTTGGCATAAATACCTTCACTTCTGAAAACGCCATGCACATCCCACAAACCACTTTGTGGAAATTGTGCTGTGCCGGAAACTTCAACAGGGCCGGTATATTCCGTATTCATGGCCCAGTGTGCACTGTCAACATGATGTGCACCCCAACCGGTAATCATGCCAGCACCAAACTGTTCCATGCGCAGCCATCCGGGCCTGCTGTAATCATTTTGCGGGTGCACTCTTTTCTCCGTATAATAAACATAAGGGGTGGAACCCAACCATGCTTCATAGTTCAGGTTTTTAGGAATAGGCATTTCAGGTTCTTCGTTGCCGGAAGGATCGCCGGGTAAACCCACATACACCATTTTTAAATCGCCAATGCGGCCATTGCGTACTAACTCTGCCGCATACCTGAATTGTGTTGATGAACGTTGCTGACTTCCAATCTGTAAAATCCTGCCGGTGCGGTGTACGGCGTTGCTCAACGCCCTTCCTTCTGCAATGGTTAAAGAAGCAGGTTTTTGCAGGTACACATCTTTACCCGCTTCCACTGCATGAATGCCGAGGTAGGCATGCGAGTGATCGGGTGTGCTGATCAATACTGCATCAATATCTTTATTGAGTAATAGTTCCCGGTGGTCATTATACATGGTAACACCATCATACGGGGCGCCGGTTTTTTTAGCATAAAAATCATTCACATAAGTTTTGCCTTCGCCCAGCCGCTTACTGTCTACATCGCACACAGCTATAATCCTGGCTTTATCATACTTCAGCGTTTCGGCCATATCATGTTCGCGGGAAATTCTGCCCACACCAATAGCACCAATATTGATTCGGTTACTGGGAGAATATTTTCCAAATACAGAAGCAGGTACAATAGTGGGAAACCCGCTGACAGATAAAGTGGTTAACGCACCGGCTTTTAAGCTGTTTTTTACGAAGCTGCGGCGGTCAAATTTTTTTGGCCCTGGCATACATTAAAAATTAAAAAGTTTACATTATACAAGCAGTGAGCAACAACCCTGTTTTCAAATCATACAGACGCAATACGGGAGAGAGGATGAATGTAAGAAGATTTATCAGATATACAAAATAAGATTGAAGCCTTGTGTACTGCAGAAAGAAAATCACAAGAATACTTTGCAGATATCCATAATGCAATAAAAATTTGTTGTTGCAACTTTGGTAAATGCAATATCAGTTTTACAGGATACTTTGCCATAAACCGGTGAACAGGATATACTCACCGCGGTTACCCAAACACCAGCGTAAACACCGTACCCTCTCCTTCCTTACTCTGCACTAAAATATTGCCTTTGTGCAGCAGCATAATTTGTTTGCATAAACTGAGGCCGATACCACTGCCGCTTTTTTTAGTGCTGAAGAAGGGAATAAAAATTTTGTCGAGCAACTCCGGGGCAATGCCGCTGCCATTATCAGATACCCGTATCAATAATTTATTATGATCCTGAACAGCGGACAGTAAAATGCGGGGCTGTGCTTTTTCTTTTACGGCTTCAATAGCATTTACCACCAGGTTAATAAGCACCTGTTCAATTAAATTAATATCGATGGAACAGGTAAGGTGCGGATCTTTTAAAATTACTTCCAGTTCAATATGCTTCTGGTCCAGCGTAGGCTGCATGAGTGCATAGAGATTTTCAAAAAGGTCACGCACAAAAACTTTTTTCAAATTGGGTGTAGTGATCTTATTCAGGTTGCGGTAGGTTTCAGTAAATTTCAATAAACCCTCGCTGCGGCGCTGAATGGTTTCCAGCCCCAGTTCCAGGTCATCCATTGTGCCGTTATCTGCCGCAGGCGCTGCATGTGCCTGTGCCAGCCGGTTTTTTAAAGTGCCCGCCAAAGATGAAATGGGCGCAACAGAATTCATAATCTCATGCGTCATCACACTCAATAATTTTTGCCAGGCTTTGGCTTCAGTTTCATCCAGGGCTTCATTGATATTCTGGCAGGCAATGACCTTGTTTAATTTATTTTCTGTTTGAAAAACAGTGGCGGCTAAAAGAATTTTAAGCGGCCGGTTATCTTTGGTGATCGATACCACTTTGGTTTCGCCGGGGCGTATGTCAATCGCTTCACGATACAATACAGCATCACGTTTTTCCAATGAATGAATGGTTTTTAAATACGGTATCTCCATCATCCGCTTAAAAGTATCATTCATCCAGTTCAGTTCCCCACTTTCTGTTTCGTAAGAAATAATACCGGTATCCACCAGCTCCAGGATTTTCTGCAGGTATTGATACTGCACTTCCTTTTCTTTACTGATTACTTTGAAGGTGGTGTTGATTTCATTAAAACCCTGGCGCAGCGGTTGTAATTCTGCAGGCGCATGTTTTACATTAAAATAGCGGGAGAAATCGCGGTAATGAATACTCTCTACAAATTCCTGCACTTCATCCTGTGCTTTTTGCATCATGCGGTACACATCATACATCAAAATAAGTGCCGCGGCACCAAGAATAATGATGAACAAATAATTTGCCTGCACTACAAACCATGCCGCAGCCACCAGTATGCCAAACAGCAATACTAATTTTAATAACAGGCGCCATTCCAATTTTTTAAATATCATATTTGCTTAGTCTGCGGTAAAGGGCAGTTCGGGTTAAACCCAATTCTTTGGCAGCTTTGGTAATATTGCCATTGTGTTTTTCAATTACTTTTTGAATGGCGTTGCGTTCCACAGTGCTCAGCCTGAAATCGGTATCATCATCAACAGCCTGTAACTGGTTTTCCAGCGATGAAAAGATCAGGTCATCATCAGTAATCTCATCCTGTTCGCTCATGATCACCGCACGCTCCATTACATACTGCAGCTCACGCACATTGCCGGGAAAATGATATTGCTGCAGCTTGTGCAGTGCAGCAGCATTCAGTTCCATATCAGGTTTAAAATATTTGGCTGCATACAGTTTTACAAAATGTTTGGCCAGCAAGGCAATATCATCGCCACGTTTGCGTAAAGGGGGTATCGTAATTTCAACGGTGTTGATGCGGTACATCAAATCTTTCCTGAAACGGTTTTCATTGGCCAGTTCCATCATGGGCACATTGGTGGCACAGATCAAACGGATATCAATAGACGCAGGTTGATGGGAACCCAACCGCGTGATCTGCCGGTTTTGCAGTACCGTCAGCAACCTGGCCTGCTGGTGTAAAGTAATGTTTCCAATTTCATCTAAAAATAAAGTACCGGTATGGGCTGCTTCAAAGCGGCCCATACGGTCTTCCCGTGCATCGGTAAAAGCACCTTTTTTATAACCGAACAATTCACTTTCAAATAATGATTCTGTTAATGCACCCACATCCACCTTTACAAAAGGCTGGCCGGCACGTAACGATTTTTCATGAATGGCCTTGGCCACTAAATCTTTACCCGTTCCGTTTTCACCCAGTATTAATATATTAGCATCGGTGGGCGCCACTTTTTCAATCTTCTTAAAAATATCCTGCATCACTTCTGAGTGGCCGAGTATACCGGTTGCAGCACTGCTGTTTTTAGTTTTTATGGCCAAAGGCGATGGACCGGATTTCTGCAATAATTCTTTCATCGTATCCAGCAGGCGTTCATTATGCCAGGGCTTGATCATAAAATCGCCGGCGCCTTCTTTTAAAGAACGAACGGCCAGGTCAATATCGCCGTAAGCAGTGATCATGATGACTGCAGTATCCGGCGCCAGTTCTTTAATTTTTTTTAACCAGAAGATGCCTTCATTGCCGGTGTTGATAGAACTGTTGAAATTCATATCCAGCAAAATCAGGTCGAAATGTTTTTTGGGTAACAGTGTTTTAATGGCATCCGGGTTTTTTTCAATCATCACTTCCTTCACTTCTGTTTTCAGCAATAACCGTACCGCGGTAAGCACATCGGTATCATCATCAATAACCAGTATCGTGGCGTTCTTTAATAACATATTGCAACTAAAAATTCATCTGTTCATGCAATGCAATCGCATTTCATGCCAAATGTACAATTGCATGATAACAAAAACATTATTATTTAATGGTTTCAGCAACTGTATCAAAACCGTACACCTGTTGTTGCAAAATCGTACACTTGTATAAACAGTAAAAACCTAAAACATTGATAGTGAGTTGAAATAAAAACTGGCACAGTGTTCACAGGTAACAGCCAAACACAATCTTCCCGTGTTAGCCATGACATCAACATCATCCCGTACCTGCCAGTCGGGATGATACTTTTCAGCAGCGGCACCAAAGATTGTTCATAGCAGAAATCAATTTACATGGACAGAGTTATAGAAAAGAAAAAATGGAATACCAAACGCTTACTTACCATCGGTGGTATTGCGGGCATTGTATTATTAATTGCAGGGTCAATTTATTTTACCTCCGGCAAAAGCAGGCTGAATGTGGACCTGGAAAGAATCACCATCAGCGAGGTAAAGAATGGCGTTTTTGAAGATGTTATTCCTGTTAACGGTGTGGTATTGCCGGAAACTTCCATTTACCTGGATGCACTGGAAGGTGGCCGCGTGGAAGAAAAATATGTGGAAGATGGCGCCATGATGAAAAAAGGCGAGCCTATTTTACGCCTGAGCAATACCGACCTGGAGCTGAGCCTCATTAACCAGGAAACATCGGTATTTAACCTGCTTACACAAATGCAGATCAGTAAAAATGCGGCGCAGCAAAATACGATTGGTAAACTGAACCAGGCCACCGATGTTGAAAATTCACTGAAAGAAGCAGAACGTATTTATAAGCTGGATAAAAAACTGTATGAAGAAAAAGTGATCGGCACACAGGAGTTTAAACAGGCAGAAAACAATTATAATTACCAGGTACAGAAAAAGCAATTGTCGCAGGAAATTTTGAAGAAAGACTCCGTATCCTCCCAACAGGAAAGCAGCCAGGCACAACAAACGTACAGCCGTACACGAAATGCACTGGATGTAATGCGCAAAAAAGTGGGCGACCTGATTGTAAGGGCACCGGTTGACGGTCAGCTGACTTCACTGGATGCAGAAATTGGCCAGTCCAAAAACAAAGGGGAACGCCTGGGCCAGATTGACATTACCACAGGGTTTAAAGTACGGGTGGATGTGGATGAACACTACATTTCCCGTGTGTTTACCGGTTTAAAAGGCGAAGCTAATTTATCAGGTAAAAATTATAAACTGGTTATTAAAAAAGTATATACGCAGGTAACCAACAGCCGCTTCCAGGTAGATATGCAGTTTGCAGACAGTGTTCCCGAAGGCATCCGCCGCGGACAAACCCTGCAGATACGCCTTGCATTAAGCGATGAAACACAGGCTTTGCTGGTACCCAAAGGCGGTTTTTACCAGCAAACGGGCGGCAACTGGATCTTTAAAGTAAATGAAAGCGGAACAATGGCCTACAAAGTGGATATCATGATCAACCGCCAGAACCCGGAATACTTTGAAGTAATACAGGGATTAAAACCCGGCGATAAAGTGGTGACCAGCAGTTATGAAAACTATGGCAACATGCAGGAACTCATTCTTAAAAAATAAACCCAAAAAAGTATAGTCATGAAACTTATTGTAATCATTGCAGGGATTGTGCTTACCGTATTGCTGCTGCAAACCAACAATTCGTTTGCCAATTCCGATTGTAAGGAAATGTGCTGCAGTACATCAACCATTACTGCACCAGCAATACATGCGGTTGACATTGAACCCGACTACGATCCATTCACCATCTTAATCCCCGGCAATCATCTTTAAAAAAAATTTGTATGATCACAATTAACAACCTGGAAAAATATTACAGAACAGAGGAAGTGGAAACTGTTGCACTGAATAAACTTTCTATGTCAATTAAAGAAGGAGAATTTGTTGCTATTATGGGTCCTTCAGGATGCGGCAAATCTACCTTATTAAATATTTTGGGTTTGCTGGATGATGCTGATAACGGAAGTTATGTATTCAATGGCATTGAAGTGGCCAAATTCAACGAGCGCAAAAGGGCCGATCTGCGCAAACGCAATATTGGTTTTGTATTCCAGAGTTTTAACCTGATTGATGAACTGACAGTGTTTGAAAATGTGGAATTGCCGCTGATCTATACCGGTATTAAAGCAGCAGAAAGAAAAAAGCGTGTGGAAGAAGTGCTGGATAAAGTGCAGATCATGCACCGCCGCAATCACTACCCGCAACAATTATCGGGTGGCCAGCAGCAAAGGGTGGCCGTGGCCCGTGCAGTGGTGAACAATCCTAAACTGATACTGGCCGATGAACCTACCGGTAACCTGGACTCCAGCAACGGTAATGAAGTAATGCAGATGCTGACCGACCTGAATGAACAGGGTACAACAATTATTATGGTAACGCACAGTGAACATGATGCCAAGTACAGCCACCGCATTATACGCATGCTGGATGGGCAAACTGTTACCGAAAATATTCTGGTATAATACAATACGGCATGCTGCATAACAATAGCCATGATTGCAGCACGCTGAACAGACCGGGATTAAGAACCGCCTTTATTCTTATTCATTCCAACTTAAAGTATAGCCATGATTTCTTATTTTTTTAAAACAGCGTGGAGAAATCTTTTAAAAAATAAAGGCTACAGCGCCATCAATATTTTTGGCCTTGCTGTTGGCCTGGCCACCTGCCTCGTCATCATTCTTTATGTAACTGATGAACTGAGTTACGACCGTTTTTTCAATAACGCCGGCAGGATTTACCGCATTAACTCCGACATTAAATTTGGAGGCGCACACTTACGCATAGCCGAAACACCGGATATGATGGGCGAATTACTTAAAAAAGATTATCCGCAGGTGGAAGAATATACCCGGTTGTACACCAATGAAGGCGAAAAGCTGGTGAAAAAAGGCAGCGATTTTATCAGCGAACCAAGAGTGGCTTATGCAGATTCCACATTCTTCCGCATGTTTAACCTGCCCGCAGTTGAGGGAGATACCAAAACTGCATTGGACGAACCCAATACCGTTGTCATCAATACCACGATGGCTAAAAAATACTTTGGTGACGGGAATGTGATGGGCAAAACACTGGAAATAAAAGCTGATGCAGGATTGGAGCCTTATAAAATTACAGCAGTGATAAAAGACATCCCTGGAAATTCGCACATGAATTTTGACATGCTTTTCTCTATGAAAAATGCGAATTACCAATGGGGGCAGCTGACCAGCCACAACTTCAGAACGTATATTCAGCTGCGGGAAGGAACGGACTATAAAGCGTTTGAAAAAAACTTTCCTGCTTATATAGATAAATATGTTTTGCCGCAGGTAAAACAATTCATGAATATTGGCACCATGGCCGATTTTAATAAAGCTGGCAATACACTGGACTATTCTTTATTACCGCTTACCAAAATTCACCTGTACAGCGATTTTAGTTTTGAAATTACACCGCCGGGCAATATCCGTTACGTTTATATTTTCAGTGCGGTGGCTTTATTCATCTTATTGATTGCCTGTGTAAACTTCATTAACCTCAGTACAGCACGCAGCGCAAAACGGGCAAAAGAAGTAGGCATACGCAAAACATTGGGTACTGAAAGAAAAACACTCATTGCACAATTTCTTGCAGAGTCTGTGCTTACCGTTGTAGTATCCATGCTGATTGCGTTGTGTATTGCATGGCTCATACTTCCTTTCTTTAACGAAGTGGCAGGAAAATCCATAACCATGCAGCAGGTGCTGAATGGTAAAATACTGGTCACCATTTTTTTACTGCCCGTAGTAGTAGGTTTGCTGGCGGGCAGTTACCCTGCTTTGTATCTTTCCCGTTTTAACCCGGTAACGGTATTAAAAGGCAATACTTCAGCGGCATCATTTAAGAAAAGTAATTTAAGGAATGCGCTGGTGGTGTTCCAGTTTGCTGCTTCTATTATTTTAATTGTAGTTACTATTGTCATCTATAAACAATTGCATTTTATTCAAACCCGGCAATTGGGTTTTAACAGGGACCAGGTGCTGATTATTGACGGCGCTTATGCACTGGACAATAACATTGATGCTTTTAAACAGGAAGTGCTGAAGATGCCGGGTGTGAGCAGCGGAACCATCAGTTCATTTTTACCGGTATCAAAATCTTCCCGCAACGACAACTCTTATTCCAAAGATGCGGTAATGGATTCCAAAAACGGTATTGATATGCAAACCTGGCGGGTGGATTATGATTATATGAAAACACTGGGTATACAAGTTATTAATGGCCGCAATTTTTCAAAAGATTTTGGCAGCGATTCCAGTGCCATGATCATTAATGAAACCACTGCAAAGATTTTGGGCTACGATAATCCGGTAGGTCAGAAAATATATGCATTCAAAGGCAGTACCAATAATCAATTGGTGGCCTATAACATTATTGGTGTGGTTAAAAATTTCAACTACGAGTCTATGCACCAGGATGTGGGCCCGCTTTGTTTTTTACTGAGCAAAAGTACCGGCCTGGCATCATTTAAAATAGATGCGGCAAAAGCATCTGCCATCATCCCGGAAGTGGAGCACCAGTGGAAAGCAATGGCTTCGGGTATGCCATTCAGTTATCGTTTTCTCGATGATTCTTTCAACGATATGTACAGGGATGAACAGCGGGTTGGGCAACTGGCGGTATCATTTTCCATACTGGCCATTCTGATTGCCTGCCTGGGATTATTTGGCCTGGCCACTTTTATGGCAGAACAGCGTACAAAAGAAATCGGCATCAGGAAAGTGCTGGGCGCCAGTGCCGGCAACGTGGTGCAAATGCTCAGCGGTGGTTTTATTAAACTGGTATTGCTGGCTTCCCTGTTTGCATTCCCCATTGCATGGTGGGCTATGGATAAATGGCTGCAGGACTTTGCTTACCGCATCAGCATTCAATGGTGGGTTTTTGCAGCAGCAGCATTTGCCGCAATTATGATTGCATTGATAACGGTTAGTTACCAGGCAATAAAAGCTGCGTTGGCCAACCCGGTAAAATCTTTACGTACAGAATAGCATATTACACGAACATCAGTTACAGTATACGCCAATCAAAAACACAACTTATGTTTAAAAACTATTTACTTACAGGATTAAAAAACCTGCAAAAACATAAAGTATTCTCGTTGATCAATATTGTTGGCCTTACAGTAGGAATTGCCTGCTGCATCATGATCGCCATCTATATTAAACATGAACTGAGCTACGATAATTTTCATACCAACAGCAATAACACGTACCGTATAGTACGGGTATCAGATTTTAATGGAGATGGAAACAACCGCAACATTGGCTGGGTATCCGGCCCGTATGCCGCAGCATTGAGAAATGATTATGCAGAAGCCATACAACATACTGTGCGTATACTACCGGATAATGACCTGTTTGCATACCAGAATAATTCTTTTAACGAACAAAAAGTATATTTAGCAGACAGCAATTTTTTCAACTTCTTCAGCTTTCCCTTGCTGAAGGGAAATGCCACCAGTGTGCTGAACGATCCTGCAAGTATTGTACTTACTGCCAGCACTGCAAAAAAATACTTTGGCAACGATGATCCGATGGGTAAAGTAATTACCATGAACGAAAAGCTTCAGCTTAAAGTAACGGGTATTGCCAAAGATGCGCCGCTGAATTCACACTTGTCATTTGATATGGTGGTGCCCTTATCTAATTTCAGGCAGTATGATTCTGTACAGAATTTTCCCAACAACGGTTTGTATACCTACATTCAGCTGAACCCGAATGTGAATGTAAAACAACTGGAAAGCCACTTTCCGCAGTTTATGGATAAATACCTGGGCAAATACTTTGCTGCCAACGGTTTTAAAATTGGCCTTGCCGCAGAACCAATGAATAAAGTTTATTTTAACGATACCGATCTTGATGGATTAAAGCACGGCAGTAAAAAAACCATTTGGGTATTTACATTGATTGGCATATTGATATTGGTGATTGCCTGCATCAACTTTATGAACCTGGCCAGCGCAAGGGCAACAGACCGTTCTAAAGAAGTGGGCCTGAGAAAAGTATTGGGTGCAGTAAGAAAACAATTGGTACAGCAATTTATTCTCGATTCATTTTTGTATGTAACCATTTCCTGCATACTGGCATTGCTGGTGGTACAACTGCTGTTGCCGGCGTTCGGTAATTTACTGGGGCATCCGGTAACCGCTTTCTGGAGCGATCCTGCACTGTATATTTTTCTTGCAGCAGTGATTTTGGTGATTGGTTTATTGGCCGGTATTTATCCTGCACTGGTGCTGTCATCATTTTCACCCATAGAATCATTGAAAGGGAAATTGAAAGTGGGCAACTCCGGCGCATTTTTCAGAAAAGGACTGGTGATATTCCAGTTCAGCGTATCGGTCATGCTGATCATTGGTATCATCATTATTTCTGTACAAATGAACTATGTAAGAAACAAAGATCTTGGTTTTAATAAAGAACAAACACTGCTGGTAAGGATAGACAACAGGGATATTTATAAAGAAAAGCAGCATTTTAAGCAAATGGTGGAAGCAGAACCGGGGGTGGCATCAGTATCATTAATGTCTGGCGAGCCCGGAGGTTTTCACGATAGATATGGTTTTGAAGCAGAAGCAAAACCCGGTGAAAAATTATTATTCAATACAGAATTTTCAGATTTCGAGTATGTAAAAACGTTAGGTTTAAAAATTATTGCCGGAAGAAATTTCTCTCCTGACTATCCTGCAGATTCAACCGGAGCAGTACTCATCAACAGATCTGCAGCCACTAACCTTGGCTATACACCCGAACAGGCTGTTGGCAAATGGATCAAAAATACCATGCGTGATACCATACACAGGAGTATTGTAGGCGTGGTGGAAGATTTTCATTTTGCTTCATTGAAAGAGCAGATCGGCCCGATGATCTTCTCCACCTATAAAGACTGGCGGGTGGCCGTGATACGCCTTAAGCCGGGCAATAACCTGCAGGCTACGGTAAAAAGCATTGGTAAAGTATATGCAGCATCAGCTCCGGCATATCCGTTTGAATACAGTTTCCTGGATAAGCAATTTGATGGGCATTACAAAGATGAAATACGGGAAGGCACCATACTGAGTGTGTTCTCCACTATCGCCATATTGGTGGCGTGCCTGGGTTTGTTTGGCCTGGCATCATACACAGCAGTAAAAAGAACCAAGGAAATTGGTGTAAGAAAAGTACTGGGCTCGTCCATACCCGGTATCGTATTGTTACTCTCGAAAGATTTATTGAAACCCGTTTTCATCGGAACTGCAATAGCCATACCGGCCGGTTATTATTTTATGAATAACTGGCTGCAGGGGTTTGCTTACCGCATCAGTATACAATGGTGGATGGTGGCAGCGGCCGCAATCATAGCTGTAGGCATTGCATTACTCACGGTGAGTTACCAGGCAATAAAAGCTGCATTGGCCAACCCGGTACAATCGTTACGTTCAGAATAAGCCATAAAAACAGGAAATAATGATTAAGAATTTTTTTAAGATCACGTACAGGAACCTGCTCCGCAACAAAAGTTTCTCCCTGATCAATATCAGCGGGCTGGCCATTGGTATGGCCAGTGCCATTTTAATTTTATTGTGGATACAGAATGAATTAAGCCACGATAAATTTCACGAAAAAGGAAGCCGCATTTACATTGCCAATAACAGGGACAAATTTAACGGCCAGGTTTGGGCATGGCCCACGACACCTAAGATAATGGCGCCCACATTAAAATTATCATACCCGGAAGATGTGGAAGATGCAGTACGGATCAACTTTGCCAATTTTTTATTTACTGTGGGTGAAAAACACCTGAACGTACAGGGAAATACCGTTGACTCCGGTTTCCTCAGCGTATTCAGTTTTCCGCTGCTTAAAGGCGATGCTACAAAAGCACTGGGCGGTGTGTACAATATTGTGATCACAGAAAAACTGTCTAAAAAATTATTTGGCGATGAAGATGCTATGGGTAAAGTGATCAGGATAGACAGTGTGGATAATTTTACGGTAACGGGTGTACTAAAAGATTTGCCCAACAACACGGCCTTCAATTTTGAATATTTACTGCCCTGGGCTTACCTGAAAAAAATTAACCAGGATGATGACAACTGGACTAATAATTCCATACAAACCTATATCCTGCTGAAACCCGGCGTATCGCAGCCGGCGTTCGATGAAAAAATTAAAAACATCACCATCAGCCATACCACTAACAGCACATCACCCTCCACCACACAGGTGTTTACACAACTGTTCAGCGATCATTGGTTGTATTCAAAATCGGAGAATGGAAAATATGTTGGCGGAAAAATAGAACAGGTTAAAATGTTTGCCATCATTGCAGGTTTTATTTTACTGATAGCCTGTATCAACTTTATGAACCTGAGCACCGCACGCAGCGAAAAGCGGGCCAGGGAAGTAGGCATACGCAAAGTTGTGGGTGCAGAAAAAACGTCATTGATCATACAATTCATTTGTGAAAGCATTGTACTGGCATTGATTGCAGGTTTACTGGCACTGCTGCTGGTACAGATCAGTTTGCGTGCATTTAATACATTAGTAAGTAAACAATTGTTTGTTGAGTACAGCAATCCTTACTTCTGGATGATTGCACTTGGTTTTGTATTATTCACCGGGTTGCTGGCCGGCAGTTACCCTGCTTTTTATTTATCTTCTTTCAGGCCAATAAAAGTTTTGAAAGGAACTTTCAAAGCAGCCAATGCAGCAGTAACGCCGCGGAAAGTTTTGGTAGTACTGCAATTTACATTTGCTATTGCACTCATCATTTGCACCATTGTGGTGGAGCACCAGATCAAGTATGCACAAAGCCGCGACAGCGGTTATGAAAAAGACCGCCTGGTATATACATTCATCCAGGGCAACAATGAAAAACATTACGACCTGATCAAAAATGAACTGCTCAGTTCCGGTACAGCCGTTTCCGTTACCAAATCAATGAGCCCGATTACACAACGCTGGAGCGACAGCTGGGGCTATACATGGCCCGGCAGCAAACCCGGAGATGATAAAACAGATTTTGTGCGCTTTTCGTCTGATGCAGATTTTGTAAAAACCATGGGAGTAAAATTAGTGGCGGGCCGCGATATTGATATCAATAACTATCCTGCAGATTCCAATGCCATGCTGCTGAATGAAACTGCTGTAAGTGTAATGAAACTGAAAGATCCCATTGGTACTATTATCAGGGAAGATGATAACTCCGAATGGCATGTAGTGGGCGTGATCAAAGATTTTGTATTTGAATCGCCCTATCAAAAAGTCCAGCAACTGATGGTAAGCGGGCCTAAAAGCTGGTTCAACGTCATTCATTATAAATTAAACCCGGCGCTCAGTACCAGTAAAGCAATTGATATGGCCAGGAATATTTTTGATAAATATAATCCCGGGTATGGCTTCGACTATCATTTTGTTGATAAAGATTATGAACAAAAATTCTTTGCAGAAAAGCAATATGGTACGCTTGCTGCATTGTTTGCCGGTTTAACCATTTTTATTTCCTGCCTGGGTTTATTTGGTTTGGCAACATATATGGCCGAGAGCCGCATTAAAGAAATTGGTGTGCGCAAAGTGCTGGGTGCAGGTGTGGGCAACATCACCACATTATTATCCAAAGATTTTTTGAAACTGATAATGATCGCATTTTTAATTGCATCACCCATTGCGTGGTATTTTATGCACCAGTGGCTGCAAACTTATAACTACCGTGTGGGTGTGGAATGGTGGGTGTTTGCATTAACCGCTGCAGTATCGGTATGCATTGCCGTGGCAACGGTAAGCTACCAGGCCATTAAAGCTGCGCTGGCCAACCCGGTAAAATCTTTACGCACAGAATAAAAGTACAGCACCATGATAAAAAATTATTTTACTATAGCGTGGAGAAACCTGCTGAAGAACAAAACATCTTCCTTTATAAATATTGCAGGGCTTGCTGCGGGCATGGCAGTGGCCATGCTTATTGGCTTCTGGATATATGATGAGGTATCGTATGACCAGTATCACACCAACTACAAACACATTGCAAGGGTAATGCAGCACCAGACATCCAATGGATATGTATTTACTTCGGTAGCTATTCCTTTTCCATTGGGGGAGGAATTGCAAAGCAAAGACGGCAGCGATTTCAAATACATTGTACGTTCATCATGGAATGGCAGCCATATATTAAGCCTGGGCGATCAAAAGATTTCGGTAAGCGGTTCATACATGGATGCCGCTGCACCTAAAATGCTTACACTGAAAATGCAGGAAGGAAATAATGACGGATTGAAGGAGATGAATACAATCTTATTATCTGCCGCTTCGGCTAAAGCTTTATTTGGCGATAAAGCTGCGTTGAACCAGGTGATAAAAATTGATAATAAACTGGATGTAAAAGTTACCGGTGTTTATGAGGATCTTCCGCACAATACTACATTTCGTGAATTAAATTTTATTGCGCCATGGGATTTATATGTATCGTCTGAACCGTGGATCAAAAATTCAATGACACAATGGGGCAACAATTCCTTTCAGTTGTTTGCACAAATAGCAGACCATGCCGATTTTGATGCAGTGAATAAAAAAATCATCAATGTAAAGCAAGACCGTGTTTCACCGGAAGAAAAAAAATTCAATGCTAAAATATTCCTGCACCCGATGCAGAACTGGCACCTGCACTCCAAATGGGAAAATGGTGTGAATGCGGGCGGCGCAATTGAATACGTACGCATGTTTTTAATTGTGGGCATATTTGTGTTACTGCTGGCCTGCATCAATTTTATGAACCTGAGTACAGCACGCAGCGAAAAACGTGCAAAGGAAGTGGGTATACGTAAGTCCATTGGCTCACTGCGCAGCCAGCTTATTGGCCAGTTTTTTTCAGAGTCATTGCTGGTGGTGGCTTTTGCGTTCATCCTTTCTTTATTGATCACTCAGTTCACATTACCACTGTTTAATGATATTGCCGGAAAGCAAATGAAAGTACTGTGGGCAAATCCGGTTTTCTGGATGATGGGTATTGGCTTTGCACTGTTCACCGGAATTATTGCAGGCTGTTACCCCGCATTATACCTCTCTTCCTTCAAGCCGGTAAAAGTGTTGAAGGGTACATTTAAAGCCGGCCGACTTGCTGCTTTGCCCAGGAGGATACTGGTGGTGCTGCAGTTTACGGTATCGGTTACACTAATTATTGGCACCATGGTGGTATACCGGCAAATTCAATATTCCAAAGACAGGCCGGTGGGTTATGACCGCAATGCGCTGATGATGGTGGAAGCAAAATCACCAGATTTTATTGGTAAAGCAGCACTCATGCGCAACGAGCTGCTGGAAGAAGGCGCTGTTACACAGATTTCAGAATCATCCAGCCCGGTAACTGATGTATGGTCCAACAACGGCGGTATGCGCTGGCCGGGTAAAGATCCTAACCAGGATGCCGACTTTGCCACTATCTGGATAAGCCATGATTTTGGTAAAACAGTAGGCTGGCATTTTAAGGAAGGCCGCGATTTATCAAGAGATTTTCCAGGTGATTCGTCCAGCATGGTCATTAATGAATCTGCTGTAAAATTCATGGGGCTTAAAGAACCAGTGGGTACAGTAATTTCCTGGGGCGATGAACCGCACGTAAGAAAATATACTGTTGTGGGTGTGATAGATGATATGCTGATGCAATCGCCTTATGAACCTGTAAAACAAACGATATACTTATTGGGCCAGAATGATGATGTGAACTGGATCAACCTGAAACTGAACCCTGCAAAAAGTTTATCATCATCCATTGCTGCAGTGGAAGCTGCATTTAAAAAATATGTACCCAATGCACCATTCGAATACAAATTTGCAAATGAAGAGTTTGCCAAAAAATTTATTACAGAAGAACGTGTAGGTAAACTGGCAGGCACATTTGCCATACTTGCGGTGCTCATCAGTTGCCTGGGCTTATTTGGTTTATCAGCATTTGTAGCAGAACAGCGCACCAAAGAAATTGGTGTGCGTAAAGTATTGGGCGCATCAGTTTTAAATGTTTGGCAAATGTTGTGTAAAGATTTTGTACAGCTCGTGATCATTGCCTGCGTAATAGCAGCACCATTGGCGTGGTATTATTTGCATAGCTGGTTAGATAAATATTCATACCGCACCACTATTTCTGTTTGGGTATTTGCAGGCGCATTTGTGGGTGCATTACTCATTACATTAATTACAGTAAGTTTTCAAAGCATTAAAGCAGCATTAATGAATCCTGTAAAAAGTTTACGTACCGAATAAATCTATAGCCATGATAAAAAATTATTTCAAGATCGCCTGGCGCAATTTATGGAAGAATAAAACCTTTTCTACCATCAATATTATTGGTTTGGCTGTGGGCTTTACCTGTTGCCTGCTTATTGGAGGATTTTTGTATAGTGAATTGAATTATGATACCTTTCCCGATGGCGCCAAAAATATTTACCGTGCCGAAATTAATTTAGAGAATAAAGATTTTTATTCCACTGTAGATGTTGGTGTTGGCCCCGGCATGAAAGCCGCTTTCCCGGAAATTGAAAGCCAGGCAAGATTGATCAACTGGGGACAAAAATTTGTACGGTATGAAGACAAGGAGTTTAAAGAAAATTCCATTTGCGCAGTAGATTCAAACTTTTTACAGCTGTTTTCCATTCCATTGCAAAAAGGCGATGTAAAAACAGCCTTGAATGAACCCTTCTCCCTGGTTATATCCAAAGATATGGCAACAAAATATTTTGGCAACGATGACCCTGTTGGCAAAACACTAACGATCAATAACAGCACCAATCCATTTAAAGTTACCGGTGTGCTGGCCACAATGCCCGGTGACCTGCATTTTAATTTTGATATTTACGTGGCCATGGGCAACCAGCTGAAGGTAAACACATGGTCTAACGTTGGTATATACACGTATTTAAAATTAAAGCCAGGCACCGACCCCAAAAAGCTGGAAGCAAAATTTCCTCAACTGGTGGCCAAAAACGTAGTGCCCGAAGTACAACGGGATATGGGTGTAAGTTTGGCTGAAGCACAGAAATCAATAAACACGTTTATCTTTTACCTTAAACCCATTCAATCCATACACCTGCATTCATCCAATAAAGATGAGCTGCAGGTAAACGGCAGTATTAAATACATCTACATTTTTGCTGCACTGGCAGTGTTTATATTGTTGCTGGCCGGCGTAAATTTCACCAACCTTTCTACTGCAACATCTATCAAACGGTCTAAAGAAGTGGGCATACGCAAAGTAATGGGCAGTGGCAAGCAACAACTAATCAGGCAGTTTCTTTCAGAGTCTGTATTGCTTACATTGTTTGCTTTTATACTTTCATTGGGACTGGTATATTTATTACTGCCTTATTTCAATAATTTATCGGGCAAACATTTATTTTTTGTTTTCTTTTTAAAATACACCATATTATTGCCGGCACTTATTGGTGTGTTCCTTGTTGGTGTTTTGGCGGGCATCTATCCTGCATTTTTTCTTTCCTCATTCAACATCATCAGTGTATTAAAAGGAAAAAATAATGCAGCACCACACAGCACTAACCGTTTGCGCAGCAGCCTGGTGGTATTCCAGTTTGCAGTATCCATTACACTTATTATTTGTACGATGGTGGTGTATAAACAACTGCGGTATATGCAAAATGCAGCATTGGGTTACGACTCATCACAGGCGATGATCATTAACGATGCTTATTTACTGGGTAAAGACCAGGATGCATTTAAACAACAACTACTGAAAGACAGCCGTGTTGAAAATGTAACCATTTCAAGAAATGTTCCTGTTGCCTCAAACGATATTGGCGGCACACAGGCATTTGCAAAAGATAACCTTGATAACGAAAGCCGTTCAGAAATTCATATTGATAAATATTTTGTGGATTACGATTATCTTAAAACACTGAACATCCCGGTTAAATCGGGCAGGTTTTTTTCAAAAGATTTTTCCACCGATTCCTTTGCTGTTGTGCTGAATGAAACAGCTGTAAAAGCATTTGGCATCAGTGGCGACCCGATAGGAAAAAGCATCATCACTTCAGGCCAGCATGAATATCATATCATCGGTGTGGTAAAAGATTTTCATTATATGCCATTGCGTGAAAAAATTGGGCCATTGGTAATGCAGCTGGGCAATAATTATGGTGGTATGATTGTGAAAGTAAAAACGGCAGATATTGGAAACCTGATTGCCGCTATAAAATCAGGATGGGAAAGTTTTAATGCCAAAGGCCCTTTCTCCTATAATTTTATCGATGACCGTTTTGCATCGGTATATAAAAGCGAAGAACGCACTGGTAAAATCTTCAGCCTGTTCACATTTTTATCTATCATCATTGCATCAATGGGTTTATTTGGTTTATCTGCCTTTGCTACAGCACAACGCACCAAAGAAATTGGTGTAAGAAAAGTGCTGGGGGCAACTGTTACACAAGTGGTGTTGCTGTTAAGCAAAGAATTTGTTGTAATGGTAATGATTGCATTCATTGTGGCAGTACCAATAACATGGTTTATTATGAACAAATGGTTGCAGGAGTTTGCCTACCGGATCGATATTGGGTGGATCACTTTTATAGCAGCAGGAATACTGGCGCTGTTGCTGGCATTTGTAACCGTAAGTATGCAGGCTATAAAAGCAGCCATTGCCAACCCTGTAAAAAGTTTACGTACAGAATAAATTAAAAATATGCTCAAACATCAGCTGTTAATAGCCATAAGAAACCTGCGCAGGCATAAAGCTTCGTTCATCATCAACCTGGTGGGTTTATCTACAGGCCTTGCCTGTGCTATACTTATATTTTTATGGGTGAACGATGAACTGCATTTCGATGCTTTTCATGCCAACGATAAAAACCTGTACCAGGTAATGGAATTAAGCACAGAGAACAATGCTAAAGTAGTGCATGAAGCTACACAGGGGTTACTGGCAGATGCAATGGCAAAAGATCTTCCAGAAGTACAGGCAGCCACGTCAATAATGAGTTTACAGAAGGAAGGCTTTTTATTTAATGTAAAGACACCTGAGAAGACCATTAAGAAAGCGGGCATTTTCGCCAGCAATAATTTCTTTAGTGTATTTTCTTTCCCATTGCTCCAGGGAAATCCTCAACAGGTATTAGCGGGAAAAAATAATGTAGTCATTTCGCAAAGCCTGGCGAAAGATTTGTTTGGAAATGCAAATGCAGCTATTGGTAAATCCGTTGAATGGGAATTGGCCGGAATGATCAAACGGCAGGCATTGGTAAGCGGCGTATTTGAAAACACTCCCGCCAACAGTTCATTGCAGTTTGACTTTGTACTCACACATGAAATGCTGTTAAGCGATGTATGGCCTAACGGGCAAAACTGGTATAATGAAGGGCCGCAAACTTATGTATTGCTTAAACCGGGAACCAATTCCACAGCATTCAACAGTAAGATTGCAGCATACATAAAACATTATAATCCCGATACACAGTTCAGTTTATTTACCCGTAAATTTTCCAGTGGCTATCTCTATGGTAAATATGAAAACGGTGTGCAGGCCGGTGGCCGCATTGGTTATGTACGCATGTTTATCATCATCGCGTTGTTCATACTGTTTATAGCCTGCATCAATTTTATGAACCTGTCTACAGCCAGGGCATCGCGGCGCATGAAAGAAGTGGGTATTAAAAAAGCTGTGGGCTCATCCAGGAAACAATTGGTGTTACAGTTTTTAGGAGAAGCTTTGCTGATGAGTTTTATAGCATTGCTGATTGCACTGTTAATGGTTGTGCTGTTGCTGCCGGTATTCAATAATATCACAGGTAAACAAATTGTTTTTGCCATAAATGCACAATGGATTTTAATGCTGATAGCAGCAACGGCAGTAACAGGTTTGGTATCGGGCAGCTACCCTGCATTTTATTTATCAGGCTTTAAGGCGGTAGCTGTATTAAAGGGAAAAATAAAAACCGCAACGGGAGAATTGCTGGCAAGAAAAGGTTTGGTGGTATTCCAGTTTGCCGTGTCGCTGGTGCTGATTGTTTCCGTATTGGTGATTCACCGCCAGGTAAATTATATACAGAATAAAGATTTAGGGTACAGCAAAAACGGTGTAATACAATTTGATAAAGAAGGAACTGTAGCCACTAATACCACTGCATTTTTACAGGAATTAAAAAAGCAACCGGGTGTTGTTGATGCATCCGCTGCATCGCAAAGCGCAGTGCAAAGTACCAACAACAGTACCACTTACGGTATAGAATGGCCCGGCAAAGACCCCAACAACCTCGTAAATTTTATAGTACGTAATGTGGATTATGATTTGACGGAAACATTGGGCATACAGATGAAAGAAGGAAGGAGTTTTTCAGCACAATATGGTGCAGATTCCACCAAACTTGTTTTTAATGAAGCCGCTATAAAAGCGATGGGGCTTAAAAACCCTGTTGGAACAAAAGTAAGGATGTGGCAAAAAGATATGGAAATTATTGGCGTGATGAAAGATTTTCATGTAGCATCATTGTATGATCAAATTGCACCTATGGTATTCCGTTACGACCCTTCACGCACCACATTGATCATAGCCAAACTGCAACCCGGTACGGAAAAGGCTACGCTGGATCATTTGCAGCAGTTTTACAAAAGCTATAATCCCGGCTATGTACTGAACTATACTTTTTTAGATACGGCTTACCAGGCACAGTACGTAACCGAACAAAGGGTGGCTGCACTATCTGATTATTTTGCGGCGCTGGCCATACTTATTTCCTGCCTGGGTTTATTTGGCCTGGCGGCATTTAATGCAGAGGCCAGAACAAAAGAAATCGGCATCCGCAAAGTATTGGGCGCTTCAGTAACAACGGTCATGTATATCTTATCTAAAGATTTTATCAAGCTGATTATCCTTGCAATGTTGCTGGCCTTTCCTATGGCATGGTGGGCCATGAATAAATGGCTGAATGGTTTTGCCTATAAAATTCCTTTAAGTATAAGTGTATTTGCAGTGGCGCTGGTTGCGGTATGTGTAATTACTATGATCATTGTGGGATACCAGGCCGCAAAAGCAGCAGTAACAAACCCGGTAAAAAGTTTACGGTCAGAATAAAAATATCAGCATGATAAAAAATTATTTCATTACCGCATGGAGAAATTTCAGGAAGAATAAACTCTTCTCACTGATCAATGTATCGGGCCTGGCCATTGGCATCAGCGCCTCTTTGATCATTTATTTAATGGTGCAGTTTGAATTCAGTTATGATAATTTTCATAAAGATGGAGACAGGATTTACCGGGTGGTATCCGACCTTACCTTTCCCGGCAACGAGAAATTTTATAACTCAGGCGTACCGGTTCCCATGCCTGTTGCGGTGCGTAATGATATTACGGGATTAGAAACAGTCACCCATTTTATTACCAGTAATGAAATGAATGTAATGGTACAGGTGAATGGCAGCCAGTCGCCGGCAATATTTAAAAAGCAAAAAGATATTTTGTATGCCGATGAATATTATTTTTCGCTGATCAGTTACAACTGGCTCGCAGGCTCGGCACAAACTGCACTGAAAGATCCGCACCAGGTGGTACTTACAGACGAAAGGGCGAAAGCTTATTTTGGTAACCTTGCGTATACCGATATGCTGGGTAAAACCATTACTTACGACGACAGTATTAAAGCCACCGTTTCAGGAATTGTACAAACACCGGTTGAAAAAGCCACTGATTTTCGTTTTAAGGAAATGATTTCGATGGCTACTGTAATGAGCACAAATTTAAAAGATAATTTTGGTGGCGATGACTGGAACAATATCAACTCCGTTTCTCAACTGTTTATAAAATTAAAACCGGGGGTAACTGCGCAGCAGATCAACAACCAATTTCCGGCATTGCGCAAAAAATACCTCAAAAGACCCGATAATTTAAATGATGACACCAAAAACCTTTTGCAACCATTAAGTGATATTCATTTTAATTCCACATACGATGCGTTCGATCAGCGGCAGGCCAATAAAAATACTTTGTATGGTTTACTGGTGGTGGCAGCATTTTTATTACTGCTGGGCTGTATCAACTTTATTAATCTCACTACTGCGCAATCATCACAAAGGGCAAAAGAAATTGGCATTCGTAAAACACTGGGTAGTGATAAAAAACAACTGATCTTCCAGTTTTTGGCTGAAACATTGTTACTAACAGCATTGGCTACCCTGTTATCTATTGCAATAACACCAGGCTTACTGAAAATTTTTAAAGATTTTTTACCTCCCGAAATCAGTTTTGCATCGGTAAACCAATGGCATGTATGGGTTTTTTTGGCAGTGCTGGTAGTGGCAGTAACACTGTTGTCTGGTTTTTATCCGGCACTTATACTTACCAAATTTAAACCGGTGGCGGTAATAAAAAATCAATTGAGTACGCAAAACAGTCAAACCCGTAAGGCATGGTTCAGGAAAACATTAACCGTAACACAATTTGTCATCGCACAGTTTTTAGTAATTGCCACCATTGTGGTAACCAAACAAATTCATTATTCACTTACTAAAGAACTGGGTTATAAAAAAGATGCGATAGTTACCATTAATACACCCTGGAATTTTGGTGATGGAAAAAAAGATACCAAACGTTTTGTTTTATTACAGCAAATAAAAGCTTTGCCGGAAGTGGAAAACGTTGCGTTGGGCGACAGGGCACCAGCCCATAACGGGGCATCATCCACCACATTGAAAGTAAACACCGGTAAAAACACATCAGAAATAATGGTGGAGGTGATGAATGCCGACCCTGCCTATTTCGACATTTATAAAATGAAACTGGCAGCAGGCCGTGTGCCCGCACAAAGCGACAGCATCAATGAATACGCCATTAATGAAACCTATGCTAAAGTATTGGGATTTACCAATCCCGAAGATGCCGTTGGTAAAACCATTGAGCGGCACAATAAACAAACACCCATTGTGGGCGTGCTGAAAGATTTTAATGTACGCTCCACACACGAAGCCATAAAACCGCTGGCTTACGCCAGCGAAGATAACAGGAGTTATATGCTGCACATTGCATTAAAGCCAGAGGCAGGAAACCCGGGTTTATGGAAAAATGCGCTGGGTAAAATGGAAAAGGCATACAAACAATTATATCCTGACAACGATTTTAACTACGATTTTTTTGATGCCACTATTGCATCGTTTTACAAAAAAGAAAGTGATATTTCCACGTTGCTCAGCTGGTCATCCGGCCTCAGTATATTTATCAGTTGTCTCGGGCTGTTGGGCCTGGTGATATACACCACCAACACACGTACCAAAGAAATCGGCATAAGAAAAGTATTGGGTGCATCGGTGGTGCAGATTATTTCTTTGTTGTCTAAAGATTTATTATCATTAGTGCTGGTAGCATTTATTGTGGCTGTGCCATTAGCATGGGTGGTTACACACGAGTGGCTGCAAAATTTCGTATACCGCACTAATATCAGTTGGTGGATATTTGGGGTATGCGGTGCAGGTATGATGGTTATTGCATTATTGGTGCTGATGCTGCGCACGGTAAAAACAGCATTTACTAACCCTGTAAAAAGTTTACGTACAGAATAATTGATGAACATCAATACAATGATATGAGAACACAATACATCAAAACAGCATGGCGTAATTTATGGCGGTACAAAGCCGGCAGCATCATTAACCTTACCGGTTTATCAATCGGCATGGCGGCTGCCATGCTCATTTTTATGTGGGTAAAAAACGAAACAAGTTTTGACAGTTATCATAAAGATGCCGACCATATTTTCAGGATAAAGAACTATTTGGCTGTTGATAAAAACAGTACATGGGTTTGGGAAAACAGTCCTTATTTATTAGGTGAAGCCGCCAAAAAAGAAATACCGGGAATAATAAATGTGGCAAGGGTTTCACCGATGGTATATAATGCACCCTATTTTAATATTAAAGGAGATTTATTTAAAGAAGAAAAATGTGCTTATGTTGACCAGGGTTGGTTTGATGTTTTTAACTATGATTTTATAAGCGGAACTGCAAAAGATTTTGATAACCATCCTTACAATATGGTGTTAACAGCATCTAAAGCAAAAAAATATTTTGGCAGCGATAATCCGGTAGGTAAAACCATTCGTATTGATACCATTGATTACGAGATTGGCGGCGTGGTAAAAGATAACCCCGTTAATTCCAGTTTTCAGTATGATGTATTAATATCGCTTGCGTCAAGGCGTGCATCTGCCAACAGCAGAAAGAATGATGACAGTTGGGGAAATTTTAATTACCTCACCTTTGTAAAGCTGATGCCTGCTGCCAATCAAAAACAGGTAGTTGAGCAATTAGAAGGCATCATGCACAAACAAAGGCAAAAAAGCGACCTTGATATCAGCCTGCAACCGTTGGCTGGTTTACGTTTTGAAAACGACCTGCAGAGTTCGCAGTTGCTGCATACTGATAAAAAAGTAGTGTACATCTTTTCTGTGCTGGGTATTTTATTATTGCTGATTGCATGCATCAACTATGTAAACCTCACCACAGCAAGGGCGGCCATGCGTGCGAAAGAAGTAAGCGTAAAAAAAATAATGGGCGCCGCAAAAACACAATTGCTGGCACAGTTTATCACAGAGTCTGCAGTGATGAGTGTACTGGCATTATTGCTTACCGTTGGTATTATGAAGCTGGTAATGCCATTGTTCAATACATTTACAGAACAGCACTTCACACTTTCGCTGTCATCTATATCATTCTGGGCAATAACAGGCGGCACATTATTAACCACAATATTGCTTACAAGTATTTATCCTGCGCTGATGCTGTCTTCCTTTAAACCGCTTGCGGTATTCAGGGGCATCAATGTATTGGGTGTAAAAGATTCCGGTTTAAGAAAAGGCCTGGTAATGGCACAGTTTACAATATCCATTGTACTGATTGTGGGCACAATTGTTATTTATCGCCAGTTGCATTATATCAACAACCAGTCAGCCGCATATAACCGCTCACAGGTAATGTCGTTTTCCATTCCCTTTAAACTTGTCCGCAATATGGATGAAACCAAACGGCAAACAATCACTGAATCTTTAAAAAGAGAATTGTCGGGGCAGGCCGGAATAGAAACAGTATCTTTTATGAACCAGGGATCAGTGATTAATATGGATGGATTCTCTTCCGGCAGCAGTGATTGGGATGGAAGGGCAGAGGATTTTAAACCGGGCATTGCATTTTTTTATACTGATTCTAATTTAAAAAATATTCTGCATTTGCAACTGGCAGAAGGAAGATGGTTCAGGGATGGAGACGCAGGTGATGCACACAATTCAATATTAAATGAAACAGCAGTGAAAGAATTCAACCTGCATCAACCACACATCGGCCAGCGTTTTGTGCGGCAGGGCGATACAGGAATAGTCATCGGTGTGGTGAAAGATTTTTATTATAAAAGTATGCACGATAAAATTGGGCCGGTAGTGCTCAGTTCGGCCAGCGATTATAACCTGACATACCTGGTAAAAATATTACCCGGACAAATTGCCACAGCAAAAAAATCAGTATCTGCTGTTTGGGGAAGTTTCTTTAATAGTGAACCCCTGGAGTTCAATTTTCTCGATGAGGAATTTAATAAACTGTATCACAACGATCAAAAGACCGCCGTACTCATCTGGATTTTTTCTGCTATAGCCATATTTATTTCCTGCCTTGGTTTATTTGGTTTGGCAACATTTACAGCAGAAAGAAAAACAAAAGAAATCGGCATCAGGAAAATTTTAGGTGCAGGAACAGCAAATATAGTAGCGTTGGTATCGAAAGAGTTTTTATACATCGTATTATCATCTATGCTTATTGCATTTCCTTTGGCGTGGTGGGCTATGAATAAATGGCTGGAAAATTTTGCGTACCGCATTTCATTATCATGGTGGATATTTTTTGCAGCCGCTTTTATAGCATTATGTATTGCTTTAGCCACCGTTAGTATACAGGCTATACGGGCTGCATGGGTAAACCCGGTAAAAAGTTTACGAACAGAATAAAACAACACAAAATGTTATTACAACTGAAGAATCTATTTAAATGGGTAACTGTTGGCGGCAACAGGGTGTTTTTACTGAAAGACATTAATCTCTCCGTAAAAGAAGGAGAATTTATTTCCGTCATGGGGCCATCGGGTTCTGGTAAATCTACTTTATTAAATGTAATTGGAATGCTTGATCATTTTGACGAAGGCGAATATGATTTCCTGCATGAGAGTGTACACAAAATGAAAGATAAACAAAAAGCCAGCCTGTACAAACAATACATTGGTTTTGTATTTCAGCAATATCATTTAATAGATGAACTGACTGTGTATGAAAATATTGAAACACCGCTTATTTACCAGGATTTAAAAACCAGTGAACGTAAAGCAATGGTGGCCGATATACTGGACCGCTTTAATATTGTTGGTAAGAAAGATTTATTTCCCACGCAATTATCCGGCGGACAACAACAGCTGGTAGGTATTGCAAGAGCTTTAATAGCAAAACCAAAATTATTGCTGGCCGATGAACCCACCGGCAACCTCAACTCCAAACAGGGCGAAGAAATTATGAACCTGTTTACCGAACTCAATAAAGAAGGCGTTACCATCATCCAGGTAACACACTCCGAAAAAAATGCCGCCTATGGGTCAAGGATCATTAACCTGCTGGATGCAAGAATAGAAAACGAACAAACCGCTTCATAAAAGAAGAAGATCTCATAAAAAATCAGTTATGCGAAAAAGAATGGTAACAGCAGTATTGATACTGCTTTCATCGAAAGTATGGGCACAAACCATGACGTTGCAGCAATGTATTGACACGGCGATAAAAAATAATATTGCTGTAAGACAAAGCAGCCTGCAAAGCGATGCTGCATCGGTAAGATTAAGACAGGCTAAGGAAAACTTGTTGCCGGATCTTAATGGTAATGCCAGTTATGGTTTGAACCAGGGGCGAAATGTTGACCCGCTGACCAATAATTATATCAACCAGCAACTGGCATCATCAAACGTTGGGCTGAGCAGCGGCCTGTTATTGTTTAATGGTATGCGTTTACAAAACCTCATTAAACAAAATAATTTGAGTTATAACGCTGCGCAGATGGATCTGCAACAGAATAAAGATAACCTTACACTCAATGTTATACTTGCTTACCTGCAGGTTTTGGATAATGAAGATGTACTCGCCATCAGCAAAGCGCAGGTGGATGTTACACAAAAGCAGGTTGACCGTATGAACATTTTAGTGAATGAAGGCGCAGCTGCCAATTATCAACTGGCCGATTTAAAAGGTCAGCAGGCTAATGAACAATTAGCCATCATTAATGCGGCTAATGCATTACAACAGGCTAAACTGAGTTTATGCCAGCTGATGAATATGGATTACAACAGTAATTTGCAACTGGAAAAAACAGGTGTTGACCTTGAGGTAAAAAATTATACGGCAACATCAACAGAAGTATACCAAAGTGCATTGCAAAATTTTTCATTGATCAAAGCAAACAATTATAAAACACTGAGCGCAGCAAAAGCAGTGGAAGTGGCAAAATCTGGCTATTATCCCAGCATCAGATTAACAGGAAATTTAGGCAGCAGTTATTCCAGTCTTGCTCAAACATTAACACCAACAAATATTTCGGAAGTTTCCACCGGCAGTTATGTGATCATCAACAGTGCACAAAATCCGGTATTGCGCCAACAACAAAATTATTCATCTGCCAAAACAGGGTATACCAAACAGCTCAATAATAACCTGGGTACATTTGTGGGTATTAATGTGCAGGTGCCATTATTCAATGCTTTTCAAACAAAGAATAATGTAAAGCTGGCACAGATCAATTATAAAACCACGCAACTGGATGCAGACAATACCAAACTGCTGCTGAAACAAAATATTGAACAGGCATATTTGAACATGACATCAGCGTATGAAAAATATGCAGTGCTGCAAGAGCAGGTAAAAGATTTTGAAGAAACCTTTCGTGCTGCAGAAGTGCGTTTTAATAATGGCGTTATTAATTCTACTGAATACCTCATCAGTAAAAATAACCTGGATCGTACCCGTGTTAATTTTACACAGGCAAAATATGAATACAGCTTCAGGGTGAGGGTGCTCGATTATTTTAAGAAGTAATCGTCCTCGTCTCTGACGAGGATGATTTGGTCTTGCGTCTCCGACGCATAGTGGTTGGAAGCTCCAGCTTCCAACTATTCGGAAGCCGGAGCTTCCGAACTACTATAAATCAGTTTTTAAACTGACAGCCGTCACTTTTTTCCCGCCATCTGCTTTCTACTTTGTGTGCTCATCACACAATACTATAATCATGGAAAGTACTATTGAACAAGTAAAGCCACAGGAAGTGGCCGAAAAGAAAAAAGCTTCAGTAGCTGTTATGGATGGTAATGAAGCTGCCGTTACCATAGCATACAAAACCAGCGAGGTTTGTGCTATCTATCCTATCACACCATCATCTGCCATGGGCGAATTTGCCGATGAGTGGAGCAGCGATAACAAAACGAATATATTTGGGGAAGTACCCAAAGTCATAGAAATGCAGAGTGAAGCAGGGGCTGCAGGCGCCATCCACGGGGCATTACAGGGGGGCGCTTTGGCATCTACTTTCACCTGTTCACAGGGGTTATTATTAATGATCCCCAACATGTACAAAATAGCCGGTGAATTAACACCAACAGTATTTCATATCGCCGCCAGGGCTTTGGCAACACATGCGTTGTCTATCTTTGGCGACCACAGTGATGTAATGGCGGTGCGGTCCACCGGCTTTGCCATGTTGTTTGGCAACAGTCCGCAACAGGCACATGATATGGCCATGATTGCCACCGCATCCACACTTAATTCAAGTATACCCTTCTTAAACATCTTCGATGGTTTCCGTACATCGCACGAACTAAATGAAGTGCAACTGATACCGGATGAAGTGATCAGCAAAATGATTGATCCTCAGGCAGTGGCCCGCCACCGCAACAGGGCATTGAACCCTGAACATCCGTTCATCCGCGGTACCGCACAAAACCCCGATGTATATTTCCAAAGCCGCGAAGCCTGCAATGAATATCACTGGCGGGTACCCGAAGTGGTGGAAAAAACCATGCAGCAATTTGAACAGCTTACCGGCCGTGCGTATAAATTATTTGAATACTACGGACATCCCGAAGCAGAAAATATCATAGTGATCATGGGCTCAGGATCAGGTGCCGTTGAAGAAACAGTTGATTACCTGAACAGCAAAGGACAAAAAACCGGATATGTATGTGTGCACCTGTTCCGCCCATTCTCTGTAAAACATTTCATCAACGCTTTACCGGCCACAGTAAAAAATATTGCTGTGCTTGACCGTTGTAAAGAAACCGGCGCCATTGGTGAACCATTGTTCATGGATGTGATCAATGCATTGCATGCTGAATGGAATGGAACATTGCCAAGAGTGATTGGCGGCCGTTATGGACTGGCTTCTAAAGAATTTAATCCCGGAATGGTGAAAGCTGTTTTTGAAGAAATGCAGAAAGCACAACCACAAAAAGGATTTACCATCGGTATTGACGATGACTTAACCAACACCAGTTTGAAATATGACAAAACATTTTCGCTGGAAGATCAGCACCTGTTCCGCGGATTGTTCTTTGGACTTGGGGCAGACGGTACCGTTAGTGCCAACAAAAACACCATCAAAATTATTGGCGATGTAACAGAAGATCATGTGCAGGGTTATTTTGTGTACGATTCTAAAAAATCCGGATCGCTTACCGTATCGCACCTGCGCTTCAGTCATAAACCTATACAATCCACCTATCTTATTAATTCCGCCAACTTCGTTGCCTGCCATCATTTCAATTATTTAGAAAAATATGATATTCTGAAAGATGTGCAGCATGGCGCCACTTTCTTATTGAATGCACCTTATGCCAATGAGGAAGTATGGCATAAATTACCCAAACGCATCCAGGAAGAAATTATAGAAAAGCAACTGAAACTCTATGCCATCAACGCATCCAAAGTGGCAAAGGAAACCGGCATGGGTTCACGCATCAATGCCATATTGCAAACCTGTTTCTTCGCAATTTCTAATGTAATGCCAAAGGAAGAAGCCATTGGTTATATTAAAAAAGCCATCCGTAAATCTTATGGCAGAAAAGGCGAAGCTGTAGTTCAAAAGAATTTTGATGCGGTAGATAAAACCCTGGAAAATTTATCATTGGTAGATTATACTCAATATACTGTAGGCAACAAAGAAACAGTTCCCGCCATTTCGGGTAATGCACCAGATTTTGTACAGAATGTACTGGCGAAAATCATAGCAGGCGAGGGTGATGATTTGCCTGTAAGTGCATTTCCGGCCGATGGTACTTATCCATCAGCCACCACCCGTTATGAAAAAAGAAATATAGCCGAACAGGTTCCGGTTTGGGATCCTTCATTGTGTTCACAGTGCGGTAAGTGTTTCTTTGTTTGCCCGCATGCTGCTATCAGGCCAAAAGTGTACAGTAATGAACACCTGGAAAATGCACCGGACTTTTTCAAACACACTGCGCCGATTGGTAAAGAATTTTTTAAAGATACAGAATCCTATACCCTGCAGGTGGCTGTGGAAGATTGCACCGGCTGTAACCTTTGCGTGGAAGTTTGCCCGATAGAAAGTAAAACTGAACCCGGCCATAAAGCCATCAACATGCAGGAAGTACTGCCATTAAAAGAAACAGAAAAGAAAAACTGGGACTTCTTCATTGGCCTGCCGGATATTGACCGCACCCGTGTAAACCGCAATACCGTTAAAGGTAGCCAGTTGCTGGAACCATTGTTTGAATTCTCTGGTGCCTGCAGTGGATGTGGCGAAACACCATACCTGAAATTACTTACTCAACTCTTTGGCGACAGAATGATGGTGGCCAATGCTACCGGATGCTCCAGCATCTTCGGCGGTAACCTGCCCACCACACCATGGAGTAAAAATAAAGATGGCCATGGGCCGGCATGGGCAAACTCATTGTTTGAAGACAATGCGGAATTTGGCCTGGGCATTAAACTGGCCACCGATATGAAACGCAGTTATGCCATATCATTACTTCAAGGCTTACGCGAAGATGTTGGTGGTGAATTAGTGGAAGCAATTTTGAATAATGCAGAAGCTGACGAAGCATCTGTCATTCAACAACGTAAGAATGTGGAAGCAGTAAAAAATATCCTTAGAACAAACATAAAACCAGAAGCTGGACTATTAATGCAGGTGGTGGAATTTTTAGAACATAAATCCATGTGGATTATTGGTGGTGATGGCTGGGCCTATGATATTGGCTTCAGCGGTTTAGACCACGTATTATCTACCGGAGAAAATGTAAACATCATGGTGCTGGATACAGAAGTGTATTCCAATACTGGTGGACAAAAATCGAAATCATCACCCATTGGTGCCAGCGCAAAATTCTCTATCAAAGGAAAAACCACCGGTAAGAAAGACCTTGCCATGCAGGCCATCGCTCACGGCAGTGCTTTTGTAGCACAAATTTCCATGGGCGCAAACGATATGCATGCATTAAAAACTATACTGGAAGCCGAAGCTTATCCTGGCCCATCCATCATCATTGCATACAGCCACTGTATTGCACATGGTTATGATATGTGCCATGGAATCGATCAGCAGGAGCTTGCAGTGAAAACCGGTTACTGGCCGCTGTTCCGCTACAATCCTATGAAAGAGCAGGGAAAACGTTTTGTACTGGATAGTAAGGATCCATCTGTAAACTTAGATGAATTCTTATATCATGAAAATCGTTTTGCCACTATCAAAAACTCTGATCCGGATAAAGCCGCATTCTTCTTACATGAAGCAAATGAAGGCATTCACCACAGGTGGGAAAAAATCCGGGCATTACAAGCACTATAAAGAAACGGTTACTAACCCGTGATAAGGGAAGCCTCGCAAAGGGCTTCCCTTTTGTACATTCATGCTCCGGCATGAATCTTTATTGCTGCAAAGCCTTTTGATATATCTGATGTTCTGAAAATAAAATAAATTTTATTTGAACATGCCGCAGGCGTGTTCCTACAAATACACATTTTTATGATGCACTTCCATCCAGCGGTCAGGCGCAGTAATGGGTTGCCATCCAAATTGTTTATACAATTCATGTGCATCCTGTGTCAATAAAATAAAGCGGCGCAAACCCTGCAATTGCGGGTGCTGCATTACTTCCTGCAGTAATAATTTTGAAAGGCCTTTCCCTCTGAATTCAGGAAGAATAAATACGTCACCTAAATAAGCAATAGTTGAATAATCAGAGATCACACGTGCATAACCCACTTGCTGCTGTTGGTAATACACACCAAAATTCAATGAATGAGCAATAGCATTCTGAACAGTATGTAGAGGAATGCCTTTACACCAGTAAGCTTCTGTACTGAGGAAATGATGAATCATATCAATATCCAATAGTGCAGGATCGGTGGAAATATAAAATTCGTTCATAAAAAAACATATAGAAATTAATACATACACACCTGCCCTTGCCCCACTGGCTTTACGGATGCGATTACATCCTGTGCAGTACCGGCATCGTATAAACGCCCGATAGCCCATTGCATTAAATCAACAGCCGCAAGGCAACCGGCAGCAGTAGCTACATTGCCATGAATGACGAGATGATGGTCTTCAATAACTTCCACGCCCATATTGCGTAATTCAGTAAATACAGAAGGATAAGTGATGGCACTGAGACCATCCAAAAGACCCAGGCCTGCCAGTAACAAAGCGCCGCTGCACATGGAACAAACTAATTGACGTGATGTATCAATAGTAAAACGGCTTAAATACTCAGTATTTTGATACAAACGCCTTGTACCACTGCCACTGGCAAAGAAAACGAGATCGGCATCTTTACATGCTTCAATCATTCCATGCATAGCAATGTCAATTCCTGCGCTGGAACGGTGCGTGGGTGCGGTACCCAGTAATTTCACTTCAAAATCTTTATGGCGGATGCGAACCCTGTTCAATAAATCCCAGGGAAGGAACACATCAACGTCGGTGAATTGATCGAAAACAATTATGGCTGCTTTTTTCATGGTAATACTTTCATGATAATAATTTACTAAAACACAAAATTCACAAAAGCTGAAAAATTAAACCTGTAGCAGATTTGGAAAAACGGGGCAGTTCAGAATGGTGAAGTAGGTTAATGCGCTTTTTAAGTAAAAATTTTTTTAAGCTAATAATGAATAGTTCAATGATCTGACGTACACGTCTGACCAATTCAATAAACGCTAATCATTTCAAACCGAAAACAGATCGTAACACCTTTATAGCCTCTTCCATCTCCTTCTCGTTCAACGATGCAAAACCCATACGCAACGCATTATAATTAACACTACCGGTATTATAAAACTTGCCATCATTAATAAATAAACCCTGTGCGGAAGCCTTAGCTGCAAGTGCAGGCAGCGAATATTTTTTATATATGGTAGCCCAGGTGGCCATGCCGCCGGCGGGTACAGTAAAATCAATTACATCCCGTAAATGTTCGTGCAACAAAGCACAAAAATAATCACGGCGCTGATGATACAATTTCAGCGATTTTTTTAAATGCTGCTGCATCACCCCGCTTTGAAATAATGTGGCCAGTGCTTCTTCCAGTAAATTATCGCCACGAATGTCTATCAACCGGCGCCATTGCAGGGCGGTATCAATAAAATTTTCCGGCGCCACCATATAGCCCACTTTCATTGTAGTGGTCAGCGATTTTGTTAATGAACCAATATAGATCACATTGCCGTTATGGCTGGCACTGGCCAATGGTAAAACCGGGCTGCTGTTATAATGAAAATCATAATCATAATCATCTTCAATTACAGCAATATTATATTGGCGGATGAGTTGCAGCAACTGCATGCGCCGCTGCGGGCTTAATGTAACCGTTGTAGGGTGATGATGATGCGGAATAATGTACAATAATTTGGGCACTTTCTTTTTACAAATGGCTTCAATCCGGTCTACATCAATACCGTTTTCGTCTACAGGTACAGGTAATAATTTTGCTCCGCAGTTTGTGAACACCATATTCGCCATGCCATAATTGGGTTCGCCCACTATTACAGTATCGCCGGGTTTTAAAATAATTTGTGCCGCAACAAACAAAGCCATTTGTGCACCCCGTGTAACTAATATATGTTGCGCTGTACATTGAACGCCACGGGATGCATGGAGAAAAGATGCCAGCTCTTTGCGTAAACTTAATGCACCGGCAAGGTGGCCGTAAATAATATTCCTTTGCATAGATGGTAAACGGTATAAACGCTGGTAAGCTTTCATCAGCGCATCAATGGGCGCTATACGTGCATCGGGAAAACCATCATTGATAATTAACCGGTGGCTGCCTGCGTTGCTCATGCTGGTTAAAGGCAGCGACATATGGTTAAAATCAAAACCTGTGGTGAGCGTATATGTTGATGGTTGTACTTTATTGCCGAAGCTGCGGGGTTTGGTCTGCGGTAAATCCGGCGATACCATTACTGCTTTTCTTTCTTCGCTCACAATCCAGTCCTGTGCCATCAGTTCTTCATAAGCAGCCACAATGGTTTTGCGGTGTACCTGCAAAAGTGCAGCCATCTCCCTGCTGGAGGGCAACGCTGCACCAGGCTGCAATAAACCCTCATGCATCAATTGAATCAACCGGTTAGCTATTTGCAAATAGACAGGCGTAGTTGACGTACGCTGCAATTTAATTAATGCTTTATATGGCAAAACTGGACTACTCATTTTCTAAAAACTGGACTATAAAGATAGTCCAACTGTTGTATACATTTGACTGGGATTTAAAGAACAGCCAATTAAAACAAAAAAGGAATTCATTATGCCAAACCGTTTTTCCATGAAGCACACCGCACCAAACGCTTACAAAGCGATGGGCGCATTAGATGATTATATTGAAAAATCAAACGTACCCGCACTGCACCAGGAACTCATCCGCATCCGCGCCTCACAAATCAATGGCTGCGCCTATTGTGTGCACATGCATACTTCAGACGCAAGAAAGCTGGGCGAAAGGGATGAGCGTATGCTGTTGATTAATGTTTGGCGGGAAGCAAAGAATATTTTCAGTGAAGAAGAACAATTACTTTTATCTGTCACGGAAGAGATTACACTGGTACATCAACATGGCCTGGGGGATGATAACTACAATAAAGCCATAACCATGTGGGGCAAAGAAAAAACAGCAGAGATCATAATGACCATTATCGGTATTAATGCCTGGAACCGCATTGGCGTATCGTTGAAGATGGAACCGGTGATTGAAGGGTGAAGGTAAATAAAGTATATAGGTATATAAAGTAATGAAGAGTTTATGTTGTGGTTTAATGTCTTTATGGGCAAGAATAAATTCAAAAGATTTTATGTTCTTTATATAGTAGAAAAAAAATAAAATCATGAAAGCAAAACTCCCGCAATTATTCCTCCGCATTGCATTAGGAATTGGATACCTGGTTCCCGGCCTCGACAGGTTGGGTGTTTGGGGAAAGAATGGCGCACCCGGTATTTCCTGGGGCGATTGGCAACACTTTATGCAGTACGCTAAAGAAGTGATGCAGTTTTTACCGGCATCAATTGTACCAACACTTGCTGTAACTGCCACCATTGGTGAAATCACTTTTGGATGTTTGTTGTTGACAGGATATTTTACCCGCCGGGCTGCAATAGGCAGCGGAGTGCTGTCTTTATGTTTTGCTGCTGCCATGGCCATTTCATTTGGCATTGTATCACCCTTAAGCTATTCAGTATTTACAGTAAGTGCAGCCAGTTTTTTACTTGCCATTCAACCGCAATATGCATGGAGTATTGATCAACTTAGAATAAAAAACCAGTCATGAACCAGTATCAGCAATTTGTACAACTGCATCAAACAGAAAAGCCATTATTGCTCGGCAACTGCTGGGATGTAAACAGTGCACAACAACTGCAGACGGCGGGCTATAAAGCTATTGGCACTTCAAGTTGGGCAGTTGCCAAAGCAATGGGTTTAGATGATGGAGAACAATTACCATTTGAACAGTTGCTTCAAATGGTACAACAGGTTAAACAACACATCACCATTCCATTAACTGTGGATTTGGAAAGAGGATACAGCAATACAACCGAAGGTATTCTCCAGAATATTCATGCGTTATACGATGCTGGTGTTTCCGGAATTAATATAGAAGACTCCACTGCTGCGAAAGAATTGTTGCCGGCCGAGACTTTTGCATCACAACTCAGCTCAATAAAAAACTATTGCAGGCAACAGCAATTTGATATGTTTATCAATGCAAGAACTGATGCCTTCCTGCTGCAACAGGAACATGCGCTGAAGGAAACACTGCAACGGGTACGATTATATGAAGCTTCCGGTGCTGATGGCATCTTTGTTCCGTTTATGACTGCAGCCAACGATATACAGGCTGTAACAGCACATACTGTATTGCCGGTAAATATTTTAGCATCTGCAGCATTACCATCGCTGGATGTATTGAATGCATGGGGAGTGAAACGTGTGAGCATGGGTGCGTCATTATTTCGGGCAGTAAATAATAACATGCATTTGTTATTAAAAGACATCAACAACAATCGTTCGTTACAAATATTATTTTAAATAATGAATCCATCTGTACGCATAAAAATAATACTGGCCTTTGCCGCCATCTACATTGTATGGGGTTCTTCTTATTATGCAGTACGGCTGGCGTTGCAGGGTTTTCCACCGTTTACATTATCTGCACTTCGCTTTTTAATTGGGGGCACCACGTTGCTGTTGTTCTGTATCGTTAAAAAAGAAAAATTTCCGGCAAAACATTTGATTGTTAAAAATGCAGTCAGCGGCCTGGTGATCTTTATTGGTGGTGTGGTAGCGGTGGTTTGGGCGCAGCAATATATTTCAAGCAGCTTAGCTTCCATTATCATTACAACACCATTTTGGTTTATTGTACTGGATAAAAAACAATGGCCGTTTTATTTTTCCAATAAATTCATCATTGGAGGTTTGATAACAGGTTTAGCAGGCGTAATCATTTTATTAGGATTTAAAAAAGGGCATGCGGGAAATGGTACAGAGTTTATGCAACTGGTAAGCATATTAATTATGATTGCAGGAAGTTTGATGTGGGTTTCCGGTTCATTGTACCTGCGCTATCGTCCATCCGCTTCATCGGTTTATGTAAATACCTGTATTCAATTGCTGAGCGCGGGAATATGTTGTACCATCATCAGCTGGTTTTGTAAAGAACCACAGCAAATAATGCAACACGCTGTTCCACTAAAGTCCTGGCTGTCGTTACTATATCTTGCAATTGTCAGCACAATGATTACATTCATGGCTTTTGTGTGGCTGCTTACCAAACAGCCTCCTGCGCTGGTAAGTACTTATGCTTACGTGAACCCATTAGTTGCCGTATTATTGGGTTGGGCGATTGGTGGAGAAAAAATCACATCATTGCAAATTTTGGCATTGGTTATCATCTTGTCAGGTGTATTGTTGGTAAATATTCCGCGGTACAGGACAGTAAAGGCCGCTTCGTAATAATTTATTAGGTAAATTTACGTTAGAGGTATAGTTATGACGCTAATAAAACCCATCATCAAATTTTTTTCATGGATCATGCTGGCCATTTTTATGGTGCTGCTTACCAAGGTTGTGCTGTTTAAAAACAGCCCCCGCTATTATAAAAACTATTTTAAAAATCAATACGCTAATTATCATGTTGCAGATGGCGTGAAGAAAGCCAATTTTGTTCCTCTTACTACCATCAAACTGTTCTATAACAGCCGCAGGCTGAATTTCGAATATAAAGTAGAAAACCTGCTGGGAAATATTGTAGCCTTTATGCCATTGGGTTTTTTATTGCCACTGCTGATTAAAAGAAGCCGACGCTTCTATAAAATTCTGATTGCTGGCTTTTTGCTGAGTGTATTTTTTGAATGCAGTCAATTATTTGCGGGTATTGGTGTGTTCGATGTGGACGATATTATCCTGAATACACTTGGCTCCATACTCGGGTACTTACCTTTTGTTATTTTAAAAGCAGCATTTCCTTCCGGCCCGCCGGTGATGATACCCGCTTCACGATCCCAAACTGTTTTATCACCCACTATACCCAGCTAAAGCCTTCTTTGCGTATAGGTAAAGTGCGTGGCCGGTAACCCGCTGCAGCCAAAGCATTGCATAATGCCGGTGCAACAGTAGGCAAGCCAACTTCACCCACACCGCCGGGCTCTTCTTTACTGTCTATGACATATATTTCAACCGGTGGCATTTCAGCAAAAGTGAGTAATTCATAACTGTAAAAACTATCTTCTGCCACACGGCTGTTGCTTACGGTAATTTCGCCTTTTAATGTTTGCTGTAAACCAAAAGCCAGGCCGCCCTGCATCTGATTCATTAAACCATCGGGATTGATTACCAAACCGCAATCAATAGCAGCCACTACACGAACAATACGGAATTTTTTTGACGCCAGCATTTCTATTTCAATGGCATGTGCAGCATACGATTTGGCAAAGATGAATGAGTGTGTGGCAATACCAATATAATGATTGGGTTTGCGGGGTGCAGTCCAGCCAATTTTTTCCGCCACCATTTTCAACACGCCTGCTACTCTTGCTGGCGATTGTGTCATCGCACCGGGATCATCCCCTGTTTTAAAATCAGGCTGCCCTTCCAGTATGGATAGACGAAAAGTAACAGGATCCTGTTTCAGCTGCACTGCAATTTCATCAATGAAACTTTCTACCGGGAAAGTATTTACACAAATATCTACTGAGCGTAACCAACCCCGGTTAATATTAATGTCTACCGGCGTATAACCTGTGTATACATTAGGAACAGCGTAACAAAAACCTTTATCTGCACCATCCATTTCTTCTGGATGTTTGCTGTCCATACCTTCCGTCATATAAGAAACGGGTGTTCCCAATACATGATGATACCACGAGGTAATGGTTTTACCATCGGTATCGGCTTTCAACATGTGATAGTTAGCCGGGCGGTAAGGCTGAAATTTGATGTCATCTGTTCTTTCCCATAATAACTTTACAGGCTTATCAATTTGCTGCGCAATTTTTACCGCTTCAATGGCAAAATCAAAATGCAGCCTGCGGCCAAATGCACCGCCCATATTGGCCAGGTTCACTTTTATTTTTTCTTTTTTGAAACCGCAGTCTTTGGCAATGGTATTCACCGTCCAGTCGGGTAGTTGAAGCCCACCCCAGATTTCAAGGTTCTCACCAGTTACTGAAGCCACACAGTTCATGGGCTCAATAGTACCGTGTGCTAAAAAGGGTTCGGCATATTCTGAAGTAAAAGTTTGTTTACTATTTGTAATTCGGGTATCACCTTTTTTGAATACTTCAATGGCAGGTTTTTCTTTAGCTTTCTGTGCAAATGTTTTAAACAACTCATCGGTGCTATCTGTATTCCTGTTGCCTTCACTCCAGGTAATGTTTAATAATTTCCTGGCTTTAATAGCGGCCCAGGTATTCGTAGCAATCACCGCTACACCATCATGTACATGCATGGGAACGCCTGTGCCTTTGTAACTCACCACTTTTACCACGCCGGGTATTCTCTTGGCGGCACTGTCGTCAAAACTTACCAGCGAACCGCCCAGTACCGGGCAACGCTCTGCAACGGCATACAGCATACCATCTACTTTAATATCAATACCATATTTGGTTTTTCCTGTTAAAATATCGGTTAAGCCTGTACGCTTTTCAGCTTTGCCGATCAGTTTAAAATCTTTGGGGCTTTTTAATGTTACTTCTTTGGGTACGGGCAGCAAAGCCGCTTTGCAAACCAGTTCGCCATAAGCAATGCGTTTGTTATTGGCGGTGTTTACCACTTCGCCTCTATCAGCGGCGCAAACAGAATCTTTCACTTTCCAAACATTTGCTGCAGCGGTAATCAGCATTGCTTTGGCTACAGCACCGGCTTTGCGCAGGGTGTCGTACATGGTCATTACACTCTGGCTGCCACCGGTATCATGTTCTCCTTCTTTTAAAGTGCCATAAGGCGCCACTTCAGATTTTACATCTTTAAAGTCAACATCCAGTTCTTCAGCAATAATCATGGGCAATGCAGTATCCACGCCCTGGCCAGATTCCTGCTTGGCGACATAAACAGTAACTTTCCCCTTTTTATCAATTTTTAAATAGGCACTGGGCTGAAAAAACTCACAGTCTGTTGGTGATAATGCAAGTGCAGGCAGGCCCGGTATCATAAAACCAATGGCCAGTCCACTGGATGCAAATGAACTGAGCTTAATAAACTGGCGGCGGTTGATGGATGCTGTTGGCATGGCAGGATGGTTTAGTGTTTCAATTCTTCAATGGCATAATGTATGGCTTCCTTAATGCGGTGGTAAGTGCCGCAACGGCAAAGGTTACCGCTCATGGCAGCGGCAATAGCATCGTCAGAAGGGTTTTTATCTTTTTCCAGTAATGCAGCAGCGGCCATCATTTGCCCGGGCTGGCAATAGCCGCATTGTGGTACAGCAGCTTTCTGCCAGCCTTTTTGTACCGCATGGCTGCCATCGGCAGATAAACCCTCAACAGTTATGATCTTTTTATTAACGCAGGACGCAACAGGCCGCTGGCAGCCAAAGGCAGCATTACCGTCAATCATTATGGTGCAGGCGCCGCAACTGGCCACACCACAACCATATTTGGTACCGGTAAGGTTCAGCAGGTCACGCAGTACCCACAGTATGGGCATGTCTGCTTCGGCCTCAACAGTGTACTCGGTATTATTTACATTGAGTTTGTAACTGGGCATAACAATGAGTTAAGGAGATGGAGTAATAGCAGAGAGTAAATTACAAATTGTTTTTTGAATGGATAGGGATAAAAGTAAATAAAGTATACAGGGATATAAAGTAAGAAGAGTATGCTGTATTCAAAGAGGTAATATCATAAGCAGCATGAAAGTAAATAAAGGAGATAAGGTGCTATCTGTGTTTTTGTGCTGTTGTGAGCGTATTGATATGGCAGCGATAATTGAAATCAAAGCAAAAACCTTGCAGTGCTGCAACAGAAGTATTGCAGTACCACAAGGTTTTGCTTACAATATATTTAACTCAGGCCCTTACTTCAACTTTGAAAGCAAGCGTCAGGTAATTAAAATATTTGCCGGGTTGGTCGGCAGCAGCGCCAATCCATTCCTGTCCGCCGGTAAATAATGGTTGCTGGTGGCTGCTGGCAGCTTCACCAATACCAATGTACATATCATCACTTTGCAGCCTGAAACCGTAGCTGCTGCCTTTTTGCATATGTAAACCATTTTGAGGAAAAGAGATCCATTTATCTGAATCTGTTTTTTCGATGTTTACAGAAGAATGTAACAAAGCCGGTCCCCATTTTTTTGTTGAAGGATCGAAAGGATGCACCGTCATTTTTGCATGCCCGGGTTTGATGACCAGGGAAGAAAAAATTTCAATGGCACCAAGGTCGCCTTCGGCAGGGCAAACAAAGGTTTGGCCGGCAAGGATGTCTTCATTGTCTTTGCGATGGCCCATCCATGCAGTGGTGTTATTGGCAACCTGTTCCACAACAACTTTTAAATGGGGGTTTTTGGAATCTGTTTTCATATCATTACTTTTAAATGTTTTTACCTGCCGGGTACAAGCAGGGTGTGGGGAATAATATATACTCACTAACTCCACACAGATTGTATTATTGTGCAAAAAAGGAATTGTTTTTGCACTTTAACAATGGTTAAAAACTTTAACATAGCAGCATTAATTTTATATCAACCTCCAATGAAATATGCAGCGTTGATTACTGTTTGATTTTCCAAAAAATTGGAATAATATCACTGTTGAGTTAGATTTAAAGCTGCAATAACCGCATCGTAACAACATTATTTTTTTACAGCATATTATCGATTAACCAATGGCAACGTATAAAAAAATCAATCCCTTCTCCAAACAAAACAACGATACCGGCTTTGCCAGCAACAGTAATGATGTAGGCGGCCGTTTTATTAATAAAGACGGCAGCTATAACCTGCAAAAAGAAGGCATGCCTTTTTACCGCAGGTTCAGTTTATTTCATGATATGCTCAACCTGCCTTTGTGGAAGTTTATCACCATCATCTTTCTTTTTTATGTTGCAGTTAACCTGGTTTTTGCCACTATTTATTTTTTGATTGGTGCAAAAGAACTGGAAGGGCTCACGCATGGTAACGACTGGCAGGTCTTTAAGGAAATGTTTTATTTCAGTACACAAACATTTACAACAGTTGGTTATGGCCATGTTAACCCCGCTGGAGATGGCGCTAATATTGTAGCCGCAATTGAAGCACTCACTGGTTTTTTATCGTTGGCTATTGCCACAGGTTTAATATATGGGCGCTTCAGCAAACCAAGGAGTTATTTAGTATTCAGCGATCATGCCCTTGTTGCACCTTACAAAAACGGCACCGGCTTGATGTTTCGCTTTGCCGCGTTTAAAGACAAGCATGCATTAACCGACCTGGAAATAAGGGTGAATGTTGGTTTACTGCTGGCAGAAAATGGCAAACCGGATTATAAATATTTTACACTAAACCTGGAACGGACAAGGGTGGAAAGTATGCCATTGAGCTGGACGGTGGTGCACCCTATTGATGCAGACAGCCCCTTTCATGGTTTTAATGAAGATGACTGGAGAAATACCGATGTGGAATTGTATGTAAACCTGCGTGGCTTTGATGATGTATTCAGCAATTTTGTACAACAACGAACTTCTTATACATACAGCGAAATATTGTTCAACCGTAAATTTATACCCATGTACCGTGAAAGCGATGATGGTAAAACCACCATTTTAGAACTGCATAAACTCAATATGCATAAAGAAATCATTAACTAAAAATGTAATAGCTGTTCTATTCATCATTGCCAATTGACCATTCACTACAGCTTCATCATCTTTACCCCGGTAAACGTAAGCTTCACCGGTTTAATGAATCCCTTATCATCAAAAAACATTTGTTCAATACAGGTTGCCCGGTTGTTGGCAGCAGTTTCTCCTAACGGCCTGCGGTGATAAACAATGTACCAGAGATCCTTCTTTACATTATGCATTACAGAATGATGCCCGGCACCGGTAGCCACGGCAGAATCCTGTTGTAAAATTTTGCCTACCCTTTCAAAAGGGCCGAAAGGAGAATCGGCAATGGCATAAGCAACAGAATAATCAGGGCCGGTCCAGCCGCCCTCGCTCCACATAAAATAATATTTATTGTTCCTGATGAACATCATTGGCCCCTCAACATAGCCTTTGGGGGTAATTTCTTTAAACAGTGTACCATCTGCAAACGGAACAACAGCAGTAAAATCGTTTTTTAAGTGCGCAATATTGCAGTGCTGCCATCCCCCGTAAATAATATAGTATTCACCGTCTTTATCTTTAAATACAAACTGGTCGATGGGTTGTGCGCCGTTATAAAATTGATCAATTAATGGTTTGCCCAGGTAATCTTTAAATGGCCCTTCTGGTTTATCAGCAACAGCCACACCAATGCCGCCCACTTCGTTATTATTCTGAATATCGTTGGCAGCAAAAAAGAAAAAGTATTTACCATCTTTCTGTACAATGGCCGGCGCCCACATAGCACGGTGTGCCCATTTTATTGCAGCAGTATCCAGTATATGCGGGTGAGTTGCCCAGTGCACCAGGTCTGTGGAAGAAAAGGCATCGAAGAAAACCTGCTTATTGTATTTATCCGAATACGTAGGGTAGATCCAGTACTGGTGGCCAAAGATAGCCGCTTCCGGATCGGCATACCAGCCTTTGAGAACCGGATTGCCAGAGGTGGGTGTTTGTGCAACTGTATGTCCTGTACATGCAACAAATAGAAAAATCAACAGGAAAATGTGTTTCATAAGCAATAAAACTTGAGGAAAGCATTAAAGCTACGCTCATTTTTTTTACTGGTAAAAACTAAATAAAATAGTTAAAAAATGCCCTTTTTTGACATGGGCATCATAATGGAAAAGCGTTGAAATGCAGTACTGGCGGGCTTTTTAAAAAAATGAAATGGTTTTAGCGTCATAAAACAACCATCAAATTGGTTATAAAAAAACAAACGCCCGATTTACCTTTACATAAGTAAACAGAGCGTTTGATCAATAAGGGCAATAATCAACAAGCAAACAAATCGCTAAAGCCCACACAAATATAAGGTGCAGATCATAATAAACGCCAAATAAGTTAAAGAATTATTAAGATTTTCATATAGCAAGCAATCGTTAAAGTCCGCCAGTTTCTACTGGGGGACTATTTTTTTTAGGCCTGTTTCAAAACAAAAACCAGGAAATTTTCTCCGGCAACAAAATATTGTAAAAAAATCTATGTGTTGTTTTTTGCAACATAGATCACAAATTTTGAAATATTGCATAAAAAAAGAGGGCTGGATGGAAATCCTGCCCTGTTTTAAAATCCAATATCCTATGAAAAACCGAGTTTTGGAAATCAGATATCATATATCTTATTCCAGTTATTTAAACGCCATCTGGCGATACAATCAAAGTTTTTTGGGGTACAAATGTAAATAAACTGTGGCATTTTTTTGTGGCAGAAAGAGCCAAATTTCTTCTCCCACACTGTTCACATTTTATTGCAGAACAATTTTACTGCAACAAACCTTCTTATTAATAACGTGTACCGCCAAAAAAAAATTGTCATACATAGCATCAATTTTGAAAAATAATTTTTCGCTTTCTGAACAAACGGCAAGTTATTAATAAAATCAACAACTTCGTATCTGCGGCATAGTTATTTTAGTGGGGAATAAAAGCGCTGTCTGTATACATACGCTTATTAAAAAGATAATACTTACCATCGTTATAATTGCGCCAGTAACGATGTCCGTTAAGGTCATAGTACAGTCTTCCATCGAAATTCTTTTTGGCCGCCTTATCATTCACTGCAATTACTTTCGGTACAGTGGCGGGTTTTGAAGTTGCAGGTGCAGCCGTGCTTTTGGTGGCAGTAACTTTTTCAGGTACATGCTTAGCGGTGCAACCTGTAAGCAGGGCAATAATAGTAATGGTACAAACGGGTTTGCAAAACATGGGATATAGTTTCCCATAGCTATTCAATTTTATTACCAAAACAGGCTACAATGAAAAATTGTTAGCAGAAAATAAAAATTTTGCAACTGCTTTACTGGGCAATACCGGTATTCAATACTAATTGTTTAACCTGGTGCAGCACAATCTGCGGTTTATCTTTATACAACTCAATTTTACCGTACACACAAACAGCTTTATCCTTGTAAAACTCTTCGGGCTTTTGCTCAAACTGTTTTCGTACATCAGCCCATATCACGATGGTGAGCGGGTTATTGGGGTAAGCGCCACCCACATTTAAAAAGGTTGGCGTGCCGGAGCTTCTTTCCAGGAAAATGCCGCCATAAATTTTACCGCATACTTTAACCGAATCGCCAACGTGTTTACTGACTTCTTCCAGTTTAATTTCGGTTTGAGAATAGGACAACAGGGCAATAAGTAGCCCTGCCATTAAGAGCAAAGTTTGTTTCATGTAATGTTTAATTTACGGTACAAGTTTACTCAATATTTCTTACCGGCACAAAGCTTTCATACAAACTTTGATGGTAAAACAGGATATTTGTAATGGCTGTTAAAATAAAGCTGTACAAACAATTTTCTGCACAGATAAAGAGTCAAAATAGTATAAATCAAACAGGATGAAGAACATTTTCGTAATAACGTTATACAGTATATTTTCTTTGTGTGGGATAAAAGCTGCCGCACAGCAAAAACATCAGTTCGCTTTCAGTCATAACCAGTTTATGCTGGATGGCAAACCCTTCCAGGTGATTAGTGGTGAAATGCACCCTGCACGTATTCCGCATGAATACTGGCGGCACCGTATTCAAATGGCAAAAGCCATGGGCTGTAATACAATAGCTGCATATATATTCTGGAATTATCACGAAACAAAAGAGGGCGTATTTGATTTTAAGACCGGCAACAGGAATATTGCGGAATTCATTCGCATTTGCCAGCAGGAGGGTTTATGGGTGATTGTTCGGCCGGGTCCTTATGTATGTGCAGAATGGGATTTTGGAGGGTTACCAACATACCTGCTGAAAATACCGGATATTAAAATACGGTGTATGGATAACCGTTATATGGCTGCAGTGACCCGGTACATCAGTAATGTAAGTAAAGAATTGAAACCATTACAAATTGCAAACGGTGGCCCGGTTATACTAACGCAGATAGAAAATGAATACGGAAGTTATGGCAACGATAAAACCTACCTGAACACGTTAAAAAAATTATGGCAGCAAAATGGTATTAACGGACCATTTTATACTGCCGATGGCGCTACCCCTTATATGCTGGAAGCGGGCAGCGTAGATGGGGCGGCCATTGGATTAGACTCCGGCAGTAACGATGATGACTTTGCTGAAGCTGCAAAACAAAACCCGGATGTACCGGCATTCAGTTCCGAAACCTATCCCGGCTGGTTAACACACTGGAAGGAAAAATGGCAAAAGACGGATACTGCTGATTTAAAAAAAGAAATCGAATACCTGTTAAAAAATAAAAAATCGTTCAACCTGTACGTAGTGCATGGTGGAACCAATTTTGGATTTACGGCCGGCGCCAATGCAGGAAGTGCCACACAATTTCAACCCGATGTTACCAGTTATGATTATGATGCACCCATTAACGAACAGGGCCAGGCTACCCCCAAATATTATATGCTGCGTAACCTGATTGGCAAATATGTGCCGTACAAAATTCCCGATGTTCCTGCACCGGTTCCAACCATCACAATTCCGCCAATTGCATTACAGCCCTTTACCACAATGTGGAATCATTTACCTGTGCCGGTGGCATCACCTCAACCTAAACCAATAGAGTATTACGGTCAAAACCAGGGATTGATTCTTTATCGTACCACGCTGGTTGGCCACAAAAGCGGCCGGCTTACCATAACAGAACCCCATGATTTCGCTTTGATTTTTGAAGATGGAAAATTGATTGATACCATTCACCGCGATGGCGGGCACTGGAGTGTTAATCTTCCAAAAACTACTAATCCGCATCCGCAATTAGATATTGTAGTGGAGGCAATGGGGCATATCAACTTTGCACAATACATTATTGACAGAAAAGGTGTAACAGACCGTGTAACCCTTAATGGTATGACATTGATGAACTGGCAAACTTATTTACTGCCGCTGGATGAAAAGATGATCAGTACATTAAAAACCGGCACGGCAAGCGGTACAACAAATGGGATATTTTTTAAAGGCAATTTTACATTACAACAAACAGGCGACACCTACTTTGATATGAGCGGTTACAGCCGCGGCGTATTGTACGTCAACGGACATAACCTGGGCCGCTACTGGAATGCCGGGCCGCAACAGCATTTATATTGTCCGGCATCCTGGCTAAAAAAAGGGAATAATGAAATTGTAGTGTTCGACTTGTTGCAATCATCCGCAGCAATGGTGGAGGGAAAAAATACATTGGAATGATATGGCGTTGAAGCCTGCCCGAAAAATTGAAATCACTTTTTGTTATCAACCAGTAATTGCAAAACGCAACACAGCAAACGTTTGCATGATGTATTTTAAAAACAAGCACCCGGACTCTTTTAAATTCTGTAATTTTATACCTGCTTTTGTAACGATTGCTTGTCATACAAATGTTGCCTGGTAAAAGCATGGCCGGGCAGCAATTTTTTATTAAATAAAAACAATGACAGCAGAACACCAACGACTAAAGGTAAACAGCGAAAAACAAATTCCGCTGGAGCAATGGGGGCCATACCTCAGCGAACGCCAGTGGGGAACGGTGAGAGAAGACTACGGCGCATTTGGAGACGCATGGGGTTACCTGCCTTTCGACCAATCACATTTCAGGGCTTACCGCTGGGGCGAAGATGGGCTTGCAGGAATATCAGACTATTTTCAAAACCTTTGTTTTGCGGTTGCTTTATGGAATGGCAATGACAAAATTTTAAAAGAACGCTTGTATGGCGTGGGCAATTATGATGGCAACCATGGGGAAGATGTAAAGGAATTGTATTATTACCAGGATAATATTCCCACGCACTATTACATGGAATACCTGTACAAGTATCCGCAAAATGAATTTCCTTATGAAGATTTACTGCATACCAACCGCACCCGCAGCAAGCAGGAGCCCGAATATGAAATTTTAGACACCGGGGTATTTAACAAAGATGAATATTTTGATGTGAAAGTGACTTATGCCAAACAGAGCCGTACAGACATCTATATCAAAATTGCCATTACTAACCGCGGCGCCAAAGCAGCGCCAGTAACAGTAATGCCTACCCTGTGGTTTTATAACCGCTGGGTATTTACACCTGATGAGCCAAGGCCAGTCATTAAAACAGTCAATAAAACAACAGTGAGCGCCACGCATCACCGGCTGGGAAATTATTATTTTTATTACCAGGCACCAAACGATGCACTGTTTACCGAAAATGAAACCAACTTTAATAAACTGAATGGCACAACGGCAACATCACCATTTACAAAAGATGCCTTTCATGATGCGGTTATTAAAGGCACCAACAGGGAAAAACTGCGTAACAAAAAAGAAGGCACCAAGTTTGCGCCGGTATATGAACTGAATCTTAAAGCAGGCGAAACTAAAATCATTTATTGCCGTCTATCTAACAAGGCGGACGATAAACCATTTGCCATTGGTTTTGAAAATGTATTTGCCATTCGTAAAGAAGAAGCAGATGATTTTTACAAAGCCATTTTGCCAAACGATATATCAGAAGATCTAAAAAACATTCAGCGAAAAGCACTGGCAGGATTATTATGGAGCAAACAATATTATCATTTTGACGTAGAACGCTGGCTTACCACCAGCGATGGAATTACACCCGTAAACACGGGCAAACAAAATGGCCGTAACAATGACTGGACGCATTTGAAAAACCAGGATGTAATTGCCATGCCCGATAAATGGGAATATCCCTGGTATGCCGCTTGGGATCTCGCCTTTCATTGTATATCGTTGGCAATGGTGGATGTCGTTTTCGCCAAACACCAGTTGCAGCTCATCATGCGGGAATGGTACATGAAGCCGGATGGACAGTTGCCCGCTTACGAATGGAATTTCAGCGATGTGAATCCACCGGTACAAGCCTGGGCAGCAATGGAAATTTACCGTATAGAAAAAGAAACCTATGGCGAAGGCGATATTGTTTTCCTGAAACGGGTATTTCAAAAACTGCTCATCAATTTTACGTGGTGGATCAACCGGAAAGACCGTAATGGCAATAACATTTTTGAAGGCGGCTTCTTAGGACTGGATAATATTGGTGTATTCAACCGAAGCCATCACTTTGCAAATGAAATGCAGCTGGAACAGGCCGATGGCACCAGCTGGATGGGTATGTACGCATTGAACATGATGGATATGGCTTTGGAAATTGCCAAACATGATGTGGCTTTTGAAGACAGCGCCACCAAGTTTTTCGAGCATTTTGTATTGATATCAGAGTCGCTGAACAGTCATAGCTTGTGGAACGATGAAGATAAATTTTTCTACGACACTTTATGCATTGCCGGTGCCGATCCTATTTCATTACGCATACAAAGTATTGTGGGTTTAACCAGTTTGTTCGCCGTAAGCACCATCAATAAAGAAGTGTTTGAAAGGTTGCAGGATTTTAAAAAAAGGGTGAACTGGTTTGAAAGTTACCGTAAAAAGAATAACCGCTATTGGCCCAACGAAGAAAAAAGCGACGGCGATGATATATTAATTTCCTTAGTACAGAAAGAACGCTTGATATTTTTGCTGAACCGTTTATTGCATGAAGATGAGTTTTTGTCAGAAGGCGGCATCAGGGCATTGTCAAAATACCATAAAGACAATCCTTATTCAGTAACAGTTGACGGTGTTCAGTACACGATACAATATGACCCGGGAGATTCCACCAGTAATTTATTTGGTGGCAACAGTAACTGGCGGGGGCCGGTGTGGATGCCCATTAATTATTTGATCATTCGTTCATTAAGAAAATACGGTGAGTTTTATGGCGACCAGTTGCAGGTGGAATGCCCTGTTGGCTCCGGTAAAATGATGAACCTCGTGGATGTATCGAAGGTATTAACAGAAAGAGTGGTTTCTTTATTTAAAAAAGAAAATGACAGCAGCAGAAAATCTTACGGAACGTACAACTGGTTTTATCAAAAACCGGGTAATGAGGATTTAGTATTGTTTTATGAATACTTTCATGGAGATAATGGTGCAGGATTGGGCGCCAGCCATCAAACAGGATGGACGTCTTTAGTAGCCGATTTAATTGGCGGCAAAGAAGTGCCCAACGAAGAATGGAAAGACGGAACACATTTAGAATTAACTTCGGAAGAAGAATAGATGAGTACAATAAATGAATTAAGAACAGTGAATGTGATCCGCTACGTAATGCCCTTGCGTGAAGGCGGTTCATTACCTGCCATTGCTGAAGCGGACGATGAATTTTTATACGTGTTGAAATTCCGTGGCGCCGGGCAGGGTGTGCGTGCATTAATTGCAGATTTGATTGGCGGTGAAATAGCAAGGGCACTGGGTTTTAAAATTCCTGAACTGGTGCTGGCTAACTTAGACAGCGCATTTGGAAGAACTGAACCTGATGAGGAGATACAGGAATTACTTCGCTGGAGCGAAGGAATGAACCTGGGCGTACATTACCTGGCCGGTGCAATCAGTTTCGATCCTGCTGTGCATGCAGTAACGCCATTGCAGGCATCACAAATAGTTTGGCTCGATGCATTATTGACCAATGTTGACCGCACCGTTCGCAACACCAATATGCTGAACTGGAAAAAAGAATTGTGGCTGATTGATCATGGCGCAGCATTATACTTTCATCATACCGGTGGCGATTGGAAAGCGCATGCTGTTAAGCCATTCAATGCAATTAAAGACCATGTATTGCTGGCGCAGGCATCGGTGATTGAACAGGCAAACGAACAGTTTACAGCAGTATTGACACCCGAATGCATCAAAGCCATTGCAGCATTGATACCAGCGGATTGGCTGCAGGATAATAATTTTGATGTGAATGCTGAAACGATGCGAAACATCTACGAACAATATTTAAATACCAGGATAAAAGCAGCCGCTATATTTGTAAACGAAGCGCAATATGCCAGAGCAACACTTATTTGAATACGCGGTGATACGCATTGTGCCACGGGTGGAAAGAGAAGAATTTCTGAACGTGGGGGTGATAGTGTATTGCAAATCGCTGCAATACCTGCAAACAAAGTTTACGCTGGATGAAGCAAGGCTGAAGGCATTTGCAGGTGAAGTGGATGTAACCACACTTCATGAACATTTATGTGTGTTTGAAAAAATAAGCAAAGGCGACGAAAGGGCAGGAGAAATTGCCAAATTAGACATTGGGTCACGCTTTCGTTGGTTAACCGCCACACGCAGCACAGTGCTGCAGTGCTCTAAAGTGCATCCCGGTTTATGTACCGATGCTGATGCCACCCTTGCTAAATTACATGCACAATTGGTGCTGCCGCCGGTGAAAGAATAAAAGATCAAACTTTATCATTACTCTATCTTTTTAAAGTTGGGATGTTGCAAGCAACCTGGCTATTGAGAGAATTTATCTGTCAGGCGGCTTTCAGCCTCCCGACCTAAAAAAACGGGCCCCGCCGGGGCCCGTTCACAATCAAGGCTAAACTTAATTAATCACAATTTCTGTTTTCACCGTTTCAGCACCTTCTATAACAGGAAGGCTTACCTGTAAAACGCCATCAGTGTATTTAGCCGAAATACGGGCTGTGTCGATGGAGTTGTCCAGTGTGAATGAACGGCTGAAACCGCCACGGCTGTATTCCCTCAATACCCATTCGGGGCGGGTAAACCCTTCGGGTGGCGTGTAAGAAACGGTAAGCGTTCTGCCGTTTACATCCAGGTGAAAATGTTCTTTAATGCGGCCCGGAGCGAACACCAGCATTTCATAACTGTTGCCGGTTTTGTAAATGTTCACTGCAGCCCTTTGCATGGAGCGGATGAATCCTGCACGGGCAGAATTTCCGTAAGCGTTGCCTTTTGCGGCGCATGACTGATTGTAGTGCATGTGTGTACTTTTTAAATGAAAAAATATGTTACCATGCAACAGGCCAAAAAATAATGCCACAAAAATTTTGCTGAAAAATTGACAGTACATTTTTGTTGAATGGTTATACCAAACAACAATAAATATTTACTTTTAAGAAACCTATTTTTTATGAGAGCATTATTCCTGTTGCTGACCATCGTTTCATTTGTTACAGCACAAGCACAAAAAGAATTAACCTCTGGTGGTAAATTAAAACCAGAGCAGGCCATCATGGATATCCGGCATTACAGCATCAACCTGAATGTGGATATTCAACAACAAAGTATTAATGGTTATACTGTGATTGATTTTATTTTATCGCAGTCCGCACCGGTTTTATTATTCGACTTACTGAATGATATGAAAGTAGATAAGGTATGGGTGAATGGTAAAGAAGCGCCCTTTACACATGAGAATGGTTTAATCACCATCAAACCCGCCAATCCTGTTGCTGCCGGCAAAACAGCTGTGAAAGTGCAATACGGCGGCCACCCGCATGTTGCCACGCGTCCACCGTGGGAAGATGGTTTTACCTGGACCAAAGATTCCACCGGCCACCCGTGGGTGGCAGTAACAGCAGAAGCTGCAGGCGGACAAATTTTCTTTCCCTGTAAAAACCATCCGTCAGACGAACCGAATGAAGGAGCTGATATGAACATCACCGTTCCAAAAGGATTAGTAGTGGCTGCACCGGGTTTATTGCAAAAGGTAACACACCAAAAAACAACCGATACGTATTATTGGTCTACCCATTATACCACCAACAACTACAGCCTGGTATTTAATATTGGCGATTATGCAGTAGTAACCAGAACATACACTACCGTAAACGGAAATAAAGTGCCCATGCAGTTTTATGTATTGAAAGAACATGAAGCCAAAGCCGCACACCACCTGGAAATTTTTGAACAGATTGCCAAAGTACGGGAAAAATATTTTGGCGAATATCCCTGGGTAAAAGAAAAAATTGGCATTGCAGAAACACCGCACCTCGGCATGGAACATCAAACCATGAATGCTTATGGTAATAAATTCAAGTATGAAATAATTGGAGGCGTTGAAAACGACTGGCTCATGAACCATGAATTTGGCCACGAATGGTTTGGTAATAAAGTAACAGTAAGAGACTGGGCCGACTATTGGATACAGGAAGGCATTTGCAGTTATGGAGATGCTTTGTACACCAGGGAAATGGGTGGCGAACAAGCATACATCAACCGCTTTAAGCAATCCAGTTATGGTATTGCTAATCAAAAACCGGTAGTGCAGGGTAAAGATCTTGATGAAGTAACCGCATACATCGGCGACATCTACAGCAAAGGCGCCTTCTTCATGCACACATTGCGTTATGTAATTGGCGACAGTATCTTCTTCCCCACTTTAAAACAATTGGCTACTGACAGCCGTTACACCTACGACAATTTAATTACCACCGATGATGTGGAACAGTTGTTCAGCAAAGCAACCAGCACCAACTTAAAACCATTATTCGATTTTTACCTGCGCACCACACAAAAACTGGAAGTGCATATTGTGGCACAGCGCCAGAATAAATACAAGATCACCATTGATAATTTTGATATGCCGCTGCCGGTAGATATTGTTACAGAAAAAGGCACACAAAAAATAACACTGTCAAAAAAACCGGTAATTGTCAGCAGCGATATATTGCCACAGGTTGACCCCGATATGTATTATCTCAAAAAAATAATCATCGAATAGCAGTTCAACTGTTAATCAACGCCTGTAATGATCGCTATCATTTATTGTGAATCATTGCAGGCGTATTTTTATGGAAGTAAATCAGCTATCAACATGAGAATGATTCTTGCGATAACGATGGCAACGCTGTTTTCCTGTAATACAAACAGTAAACAACACCAACCCGGAGATGACACTGTTACGTTAGCAACAATCCATCGTGACACAGCAATGACTGGTACAGACGCTCACTATTGCTGGACAACTGAACTGGATGCAAAAGCGGGAATACAATTAAAACGGTTGAGGCCCATTAACAACGATTCTGTAACCATTGATAACCTGCTGGCTTTGATGAACACCACTTATCCTGAAGTGCAGATGCGAATGATGAAACAATCCGGCGACACATTATTTATTAAAATTCCCAATAGCCGTTTTCTCACCCAACAAATGGGTACATCAGGCGCTGAGGCATTTATTGCAGAAGCCACATACAATCTTACCGAAATAAAAGGCATTAATGCTGTGCATTTTGATTTTAAAGAAGGCGACCATGCACAGCCCGGAACATTTTCAAGAACGGATTTTGTACAATATCAATAAACGGCTGCACAGCTCCGTTATATAAAACCGGATACTGCAATGTTGTACAGATGTGCTATCTTCCACTTTTAAAAGCACCCTTTATGAGCACCGCCCAATCATTGTATCCGGCCTCACCTGTAAACTTACCAGGCTGGATCACCACTCCTTCAGATTCATTTAAGAAAGAAGTAAAAAAAGTGCTGGTTGCAATTATCTTATTTTTTTTGGTGTACCTGCTGATGGTGGCATTGGCAACAGCCTTGTCCATTGGTTGCATTTATGCCGGCTTTTTGGTAATGATCAACACCGGGCACTTTATTGGCATTATTGCCGGCCTGGGCATCATGAGTACCGGGCTGATGGTATTGATATTCCTCGTGAAATTTATTTTTGCTGTAAAGAAATATGACGAATCCGGAACCACATTATTAACAGAAGAACAACAACCGGATCTGTATGCATTCATCAGGCAATTAAACAGGGACACACAAACAGCTTTTCCACGAAAGATAGTGGTATCGCCTGAAGTAAATGCATGCGTTTTTTATAACGACAGTTTCTGGAGTATGTTTTTCCCGGTAAAGAAAAACTTACAAATAGGATTAGCATTGGTGAATTCACTTACGCTGAGTGAATTTAAAGCCGTGATGGCGCATGAGTTTGGGCATTTCTCCCAACGCAGTATGAAGCTGGGCAGCTTTGTGTACAATGTAAACAAAGCGGTGTATAATATGCTGTATGAAAATAACAATTACTCCTCCTTTCTGCAGCAATGGGCCAACATCCACTGGGCCATTGGCATTTTTGTTTGGGTAACGGTGCAAATGGTAAAAGGCATACAAATCGTATTGCGGGGAATGTACGGCCTCATCAACAAAACCTATATGGGTTTGTCAAGGCAAATGGAATTTCATGCAGATGCGGTGGCAGCCAGTGTAAGCGGCAGCGACAATTGTATTGCAGCATTGCGCAAACTTGAAATCAGCGAAGTTTGTTACCAAACCACCATCAGGAAAGCCAACGAGTTTTTGAAAAGCGATACGAGGCTTACAAACATTTATTCCAATCACAACGAAGTGATGCGGATATATGCAGAACATAATCATTTGCCCATAGAAAATAATACACCTGTAGCCGATGAATCATTCTTTAAAAAGCTCCGCTATCATAAGATCAATATTAAAGACCAATGGGCATCACATCCGCCGCTTGAAGAAAGGGCAGCGCATTTGAAGCACCTCGGTGTTGATGCACAAAAAGATACCCGCCCGGCCTGGGTATTATTTCATGCACCAGGTGAATTGCAAACCGAACTGACCAGCTTTTTATATAAAAGCGTCAACAGGCAGGCGAAGCAGCATATTGATGCAGCAGCATTTACGGCACACTATGAACAGGATATACTGAACCTGCAACTGCCCAAAGAGTACAATGGATTTTACGACGACCGGCAGATGAATGAAATTGATGTTGATGCTGTGATGAACAATAACAATACGGATGGAATAACAATCTCTGCCGATGCATTTCAATCATTATTTGCCGATGAATGGCAAACGCTGGTGAAAAACCTGGAAGGGAATGAGCAGGACATAAAACTGCTGAACGCCATCATTGAAAAGAAAATTAAAGTAAAAACTTTCGATTACGACGGGCAGAAAAAGAAACAAAGCGAAGCACAGAACTTACTGGAACAACTTACCACAGAAATAGCAGCGCAAAAACAGCAATTGCAGCAACACGAGGAAAAAACAGCAGCCTTTTTTTACAAAGCAGCTGTTGTAAATGAAGAAGCAGCGGCAACACGGATAAAAGATATTTACAAACAGCATTTTTTCCTTCGTAAAAAGGGCATTGAATTTATTGCATCCGGACAAAAAGTGATGGATTTATTGGGGCCACTTTTTGCCGGGAAACAGCAAAGTATTGAACAGGCTATTCATCTGGCAAATGGTTTGCAGGATGAAGGTGAAGTGCTGCAACCTTTGATAAAAGAATTTATGGCAATGGGCATTTATGATACAGATACAAACACTATGAAAAAAGCAAAAGAATTTACATCAAGAGATTTTCAATACTTTGATAAGCCCAGGTTTCTGGATCATGAGATCAGCATATTGCATCAACTGCTCAATGAAACGGTGGAAGCGCTTGGCAAACACCAGTTCAGGAGTTTTAAATCTATATTAGATTATCAATTGCAGCTTTTCAAAAAAGCGGTGGAAGTATAAGCAGTTATTTTTTTGCAGTGCTGTGTTTCCATGTAATGCGTCTGCCCACTAAAAGTTTAAAAACAAAACCATCAGTTGCTTTAGTTAAGCCCCAGCCGGGGCCAACGTTAATTTCCCAGCGGGGGTCAACACTTAAATCGGCCACAGCATATAAAGCATGGCTTTGCTCATTGACAGCGGGAATATGGTTGACTTGCCCCATATCTCCGTAATATTCCAAACCCAGCGCCACTTTATTAAAACTGTAAGATGATTTGATGTTCGGCTCAAATGAAGGTGTATGATCACTGCTGCCTTTTAAGCCAATGCCAAATGTTGGGTTGAAGGCTACATATAATTTATTGAACTGTTTGTCGATGATCGGGCGAACTTCAATATTCCAAGTATCGCCGGAATAATCAGCACTCTGAAAACCAAACTCAGTGGAAAGGCTGGCACCAAATGGCCAGTGCCAGCTATCTGGAACGCTTACACGCGGACGGATATGCGAACCCACATAATGAAAACCATAAGGGCTGGTGGAATTGGTAAAAAAGTAAAAGCCAATTTCAAAATTTTGGGTAATGCCCTGGGTAATCTCCACGGTTTCGTGCAGGGCATGGTAACTGGGGCGCACACCATCCACCACATTTTTTTCACCATCAAAAGTGTAATTGCTGTGCAGTTCAAAAATAGTACTGCCCGGCGCCTGCGTGGGGGATGCATACACCTGTATCTCATAATTATCCTGGGCAAAGGAAAGGTGTACTGATGCCAGTACCAATAACAACATTAATAAATGCTTCATACTGCAAAATAATAGGCAAAAACGGAATAAGGTTTACCGCTGTTAAAATTAATGATAAAGTACCAGTGGTGCATATTAAATCATAAAAGGGCTGTATCTTCAAACGCATGAAGAAGATATTTTTATTGCTTGGCCTGCTTACTTCATTAACAGCATTCAGTCAGCGCCGCTATAATGTAATTGCTTATTATACCGGAAATGCGGAAACACTGAAACAATACCCGCTGGATAAGATCACACACATCATCTACAGTTTTCTGAAAGTGCAGAACGACAGCCTTACTTTCCGTGACGACCTGCAGCGCCAAAATGTAATGCAGATGGTTGAGCTGAAGAAGGAACATCCGCAGCTGAAAATAATGGTATCCATTGGTGGCTGGGGCGGATGCAGTTTTTGCTCCGGCCTGTTCGATACTGCATCCCGCCGCAATACGTTTGTACAAACTGCCGCCGCACTGCTGAAGCAATATAATATCGACGGGCTGGACCTGGATTGGGAATACCCGGTGATCGAAGGTTATCCCGGCCATCCGTATTCACCGCGGGATAAAGATAATTTTACCGCAATGGTGAAAGAACTGCGGGCAGCCATAGGCCACGATTACCTGCTTACGTTTGCAGCAGGCGGTTTTACGTATTATCTCAATGAATCCATCGACTGGGCTGCAGTAACACCTTATGTAGATTATATTAACCTGATGACGTACGATTTGGTAGGCGGCTACAGTAAAGTTACCGGCCATCATACCGCCACGGCGGATTATATGCCCGACCAGCAATCCGTAACCAAATGTGTAAATGCTTTACTGGATAAAAAAGTGCCGGCATCCAAACTCATTGTGGGTGCAGCATTTTACGGCAGGGTTTGGCAAAATGTGCCCGATACCAATCATGGCCTGTACCAGCCCGGTGATTTTTTACAGGGCGTATCATACAAAAATTTTGATACGTACTTTACCGACAGCCTGGGCTATACTTATTACTGGGATAAAAAAGCCCGTGCGCCGTATCAATACAGCACCACTAAAAAACTGTTTGCCACTTTTGATGACCCTGCATCTATAAACGAAAAAGCAAAATTGGTGCGCCGCAAAAAACTGGGCGGCATCATGTTCTGGCAATTGCTCGATGATAAATTCAGCGATGGCTTAACAGAAGCCGTATGGAAGGATTTGAATGAATAAAGCGGGCAGCAAACCAAGCGTTCACCGCAAAATTAAAGGTTCATTTTTTTACGTTTGGTAACATTGGTTACATAACCGGTTATTGTGGCCGGGATCATCTTTTCCGGTGACAATATTCACCTCAGGCAGTTACACACATCATTTCATTGGCGTAGCATTGGTTCGACCTTTACATGGTATTTGTAAAGCAAAAAAATGAACCAGATGAAACACATAATAATCCTCGGCGCCGGCACTGCCGGAACAATGATGGCCAATCACCTGCACCATCATTTACATCAACCGGAATGGAAAATCACCATTATAGATGAACGTGAAAAACATTATTACCAGCCCGGTTATTTGTTTTTACCATTCGGTATTTATGAACCGGAAGACATTGTAAAAAACATCACTGATTTTATTCCCAAAGATGTTGAACTGGTACAGCAAAAAATCAACCGCGTTATTCCCGACCAGCGCATGGTGCAACTTGCCAACGGCGAAGGGTTAGACTATGATATACTCATTGTTGCCACAGGCGCAAAAATTGCACCTGAAGAAGTTACAGGAATGAAAGGCCCCGAATGGCAAAAATCTGTTTTTGACTTTTATACTTTTGAAGGTGCACTGGCGCTGCGTAATAAATTAAGAGAATGGACCGGTGGCAAACTGGTGGTGCATATTACAGAAATGCCCATTAAATGCCCGGTAGCGCCATTGGAATTTGCATTCCTGGCAGATTCATTCTTCCATGAAAAAAATATGCGGGATAAAGTGCAGATCACTTATGTAACACCTTTAAGCGGTGCTTTTACCAAACCCAAAGCAACTGCCACACTGGAACATTTGCTGGATGAAAAGGGCATCACCATTGAAGGCGACTTTGCCATTGAACAGGTGGATAATGAGAATAAAAAAATTATTGATTATGGTGGAAGAGAAATACCATTTGATTTATTGGTAACTGTACCCACCAACAAGGGCGATGAACTGATGGCAAGATCTGGTATGGGCGATGATCTCAATTATGTGCCCACACATAAAGCCACACTGCAGAGTAAAAACTGGAACAATGTATTTGTACTGGGCGATGCCAGCAATATACCTGCATCCAAAGCAGGATCAGTAGCGCACTTTGAAGCAGAGATACTCACTGAAAATATTTTACGCTTCATAAAAGGCGAACCATTGAAAGAAGAATTTGACGGCCACGCCAATTGCTTTGTGGAAACCGGCCATGGCAAAGCATTGCTCATCGACTTTAATTATACACACGAACCCGTTGAAGGTACATTTCCCTTCCCCGGCCTGGGTCCGTTGCGTTTACTGAAAGAAAGTAAAATGAACCACTGGGGCAAACTCGCCTTTAAATGGATTTACTGGAACATGCTGCTGAAAGGAAGGCACATACCATTTGTAAGCGCCACGATGAGCGAAAAAGGAAAACATTATACAGAAACCGTTTCACAATAAAAACAACAATTATGGAAAAGATGATTGCAGGTAAACCCATTACCGTAAACGAAGAAGGTTACTTAACCAATTTTAACCAATGGGATGAAAAAATTGGCGAAGCCATTGCAGCTGAAGCCAACATCAGTTTAACACCACGCCACTGGGATGTAATAAAATATTTACAAACAGAAGAAAAGAACCAGGTGCCGTTAAGCATCCGCCGGGTGGGTAAAAGCGGTGTGGTGGATATAAAGGAATTCTATTCCTTATTTCCCAACGCCCCATTAAAAACCGCAACAAAAATTGCAGGCATACCCAAACCCGCAAGCTGTATTTAATCTTTTTAAAAACAAACAACCATGAACGAAAATAACGGCGCAATAAAAAAGATGATGATCATCTTATCTAAAGGAACACTGGAAAATGTGTACGCCGCATTTGTGCTGGCCAACGGCGCCAGGATGGAAGGTATTGAAGCAGAAATGTTCTTTACATTTTTTGGGCTGGAAGCGGTGCATCAGAAAAAACTGGCGCACCTGCATACGGCAACCGTAGGTAATCCCGCCATGCACATACCTACAATGCTGGGCGGATTGCCGGGTATGGAAGCCTTCGCCACATCTATGATGAAAAAAGAAATGGAAAAAATAGATATGCCGGATGTACAGGAATTTTTGGAAATATTGTCTGCATCAGGCGTAAAACTCTGGGCATGTAAATTAGCGATGGATATGTTTCATTACAAAAAAGAAGACTTGTATGAAGGCATAGATGAAGTGATTACAGTGGGAGATTTTTATAAGAAAAGTGAAGGGGACGGAGTGCATATGCTGTTTATATAAGCAATTTATTAAGCGGTTGTGCTCTGCATTAAGTGTGGCAACAACCGCAGTATGCAGCGTTAATTATCTCTAAATATATCCTGCGGTTTGCGCAGGAGTAAATCAACAATTATGAAAAAAATAATAATGGCAACAGCTTTAGGTATGATACCTTTCGTGTTACTGGCACAGGCTGGCCACATCATGCAGGGCATTGGCGCTACTAATATGTCAATGGGCGGCGCCGCCACGGCACAACCAGCAGATATCAATGGCGCATTACAATGGAATCCCGCTGCCATATCAGCGTTTGATAAAAAAATACTGTCAGTTAATGCAGGTGTGTTTTTTTCTGCACCATCATTATCCTCTGCTGTTCCAACAACAGATGGGCCATTTTCCGGTGTAACAAAAGATGCAAGAGGTGCATCTGTAATGCCTGCACTGGCAATGGTATGGGGCAATAAAACAAGTAAACATACATTTGGAGTATCGGCATTTGGAATAAGTGGTTTTGGCGTAACATTTCCCGAAAACAATACCAACCCAATTAACATGCCGCAGCATTCGGGTGGTTTCGGCCGCATTCAGTCTGATTACCAGCTGATGCAAATAGGCGTTACTTATTCGTATAAACTCTCTGAAAAATTTTCCATTGGCGCAGCACCAACATTTAACTATTCATCTCTTAAACTTGCACCCAATCCATTGGCATCACCCGGCCAAACATCAGGATACCCGGTGAGTGACAGGGCAACTGCATTAGGTTATGGTGCACAAGTAGGTGTATTCTATAATTCCGGCAAGGGAATTAAATTGGGTGCATCCTATAAAACGCCACAAAAATTCAGCAGCTTCGATTTTAAAAATACCTACCTCGATGGAAGTGCAGCACCGAATGTAACATTTGAAATGGATTACCCTGCAATTACGTCTGTTGGTATTGGATATTCAAAAAATAAAATAGATGCCGCGATTGATTACAGGTTTGTAAACTACAAAAACACAACGGGCTTTAAAGCCAAAGGCTGGACCAGTACAGCATCAGTTGCTGGTTTTGGTTGGAATAATATTTCCATCATATCAGCGGGACTTCAATATAAAGGATTGAATAAATTCCCCATTCGGGCAGGATACACTTATAGCAGTAATCCAATCTCCGGCGAACTGGCATTTTTTTCCACTCCTGCTACAGCAATCATAAAAAATGCATTCCAGTTTGGATTTGGTTATGAGGTTAATGCACGGTTTACATTGAATGCTGCTTATCATCATGGATCAAGCAATGGCTCAACCAGTGGCCCATTATTAAATCCAATGATGATCTCAGCCACTAATCCTTATGGTGCTGTACCGGGCAGTAACGTTTCATACAAAATGACAACAGACCTGGTGCTAATAGGCATTAACTATAATTTGTGATAAAATACATACCGGTACAAAAGCAATGGATTCATTCTGTTGCTTTTGTATGGGGAACCTGGCTGTGTATACTTTGTAACCTTTGTTACCGAAAACGGGATGTACATAATGTACATTTGTACAAATGAAGTAAATGAGACAGACGCTATTGCACAATTGGAATTTCATCAGGTGGATAAGGCTGATTCTTGGCGTAGCCATTATGGTGCAGGCTGCTATGGTGAAAGATGCCTGGTTCGCTTTCATCGGCCTTATCTTTACTGCACTCGCTTTGTTTAATGTGGGCTGTTGCGGTGGTGCCTGTTATGTTCCGGCAAAAAAAGAAAACAGGGAGCAGGATGAAATTCTTTATGAAGAAATAAAATAAAGACCAGTATTGAACCATGACATTTAATGAAATGATACAAGCTGATAAACCGGTACTGGTAGATTTTTCTGCAGAATGGTGTGGCCCCTGCAAAATGATGGCGCCCATACTCAGGGAAGTGAAGCAGGAAATTGGTGACGCTGCCAGTATTATTAAAATAGATGTGGATCAAAGTCCGCAGGCGGCAGGCCACTATAACATACAGGGTGTACCCACATTAATATTATTTAAACAGGGAAAAATTTTATGGCGGCAAAGTGGTGTGGTGCCTAAAAACAATTTAGTAAAACTGATTCAACAATATGTATAATTAAGATATGCCGATAGGAATTGTTGTTTGTATTGAGAAAAGCCGGTGAGTAATTGCCGGCTTTTGTGTATAATGGCCGGGGTGCTTCAGCGACCCGGCCATTATACATATCATTCAGAGCAATAAATTATTGTTCAGTCGGTTTACAACACAACGAATTAAAAAGCGAACAACCAAAGTAACAAATGTAACCATCATCATTTTTTGCCCGCAATAGTTTTGCGGCAAATTAAAATGAATGAGTCGTAACATTACAAAAGCCATTACCCTGTTGTTGTTCAGCCTTTACCTGCTGGTACAAACGGTAAAGGCGCAGGACGGTACCCAATCCATCACACTGGCCAATGCCATCACCGCAGCAGTAAACAATAACCGCAATGTGCAACTGGCCAAACTGGATGAATCCATAGCAGCATCCAATTATAAACAAACCGAAGCTGTTTATTTACCGCAACTGGCATTTTCTTACACGGCCATGAGCACAAATAATCCGCTGAACGCATTTGGATTTAAACTGCAGGAAAAACTCATCACACAAAATGATTTTGATCCTTCGCTGCTGAATCACCCACCGGCAACGCCAGACTTTACCACCAAAATAGAATTGCAACAACCCATTGTGAATATGGATTTGTGGTACCAGCGTAAAGCTGCTGCAGCACAAATAGATCTGTATAAACTGAAAACGCAGCGCACCAAAGAGTACATCAGTTTTGAAGTACAAAAAGCTTATGGGCAACTGGAACTGGCTTATGACGCCGTTCGCTTGCTGGATGAAGCGCTAAAAACCACGCAGGCTTTATTTACGTTTACTAAAAACCGTTATGACCAGGGATTGCTGCAAAAGTCGGACCTGCTGAATACGCAGGTGCAGGTAACGCTGGCAGAAAACAATTTGTCCAAAGCAAAGAATAACATCCGCACGGCATCTGATTACCTGGGTTTGCTGATGGGGCAAAAAGGTGGTGTAACATATATGGTGGAACCGGCAGAAACTGAAACAAAAGATACCGTTGCAGCATTACCCGCTGCAAGGGCAGATTTTGCCGCCATGCAAAAAGCCATAGAAGCAACAGATCTTGCTATCAAATCAAAAAAGATGAGTTACCTGCCAAAGCTCAATGCCTTTGGAGCCTATCAACTGAACGATAACCACATGCTGGGCTTTGGCGCCAATGCATACCTGGCGGGCATACAACTATCGTGGAATATATTTAAAGGAAACAGCACTAAAAATGCAATAGCCACACAAACGCTGGAAAGAAACAAACTCAGTGAACAACTAACACAACAAAAAGAACAAAGCCAGTTGGAACTGGATAAAGCACAACGTGATCTGGCAGATGCCAACGAAGACATCAACCGCCAGCAGCAGGCCATTGCGCAGGCACAGGAAGCGCTGACTATTTTGCGCAACCGTTACCAGCAGGGTTTGGTAAACACTACCGATGTATTATTTGCCAATACACAATTGGTGCAGCAGCAATTTGCATTATCACAGGCAAGGTTTAATGCAGGCATTACCAAAGCATATATACAATTTTTGACCACCACAGCACAATAAAATCATTCGCAATGATCATCAACAGAAAAAAAATGAAACAGTCTGCAGCAATAGCCACAATCGTATTGTTCAGTGCCTGTTCTTCCAACAAACAAAATACTGAAGCAATAAAAGAAGCGCCGGTTGCAGTAACGGTTGCCACGCCATCTGCAGATGGCCAGCAGGCCATTAACCTCAGCGGGCAAATAGAAGCAGCACAATCAGTAAACCTCAGCACAAGAGTGATGGGTTTTATCACGATGCTGAAAGTAAAAACAGGCGATCATGTAACCAAAGGGCAGCTGCTGGTAACCATCAGCAACCAGGATATACTGGCCAAACGTGCACAAACCGATGCAATGATCAGCGAAGCTGAAGCAGCACTCAGCAATGCACAAAAAGATTACGACCGCTTTACCACTTTATACAAACAGCAAAGTGCAACCGCAAAAGAACTGGAAAATGTTACACTGCAATATAATGCAGCTAAAGCAAGGGTGCAGGCCGCACAGCAAATGCGTAACGAAGTAAATGCATCGCTGGGCTATACCATTTTAACCGCTCCCTTTTCCGGTATAGTAACACAAAAATCAGCCGAAGCCGGTAATATAGCCAACCCCGGCATGCCGATATTGACCATTGAACAAAGTGGCAGCTACCAGGTAACGGCATCCGTACCCGAAAATGTGATTGCACAAATTCATGAAGGCGATGCGGCGGAAATTGCAATCAGTGCAGTAAATAAATCATTCAAAGGTGCAGTAACACAAATTAATCAATCATCACAATTCACCGGCGGGCAGTACATTGTTAAAATCAGTATTCCCGATACAGAGAAAAAAGCAGTATACGCAGGTATGTATGCCACCGTAAACATACCACTCAAAACAACACCGGTGGCAAAGCCCAACGACAACAGTATTTTGGTGCCATCAACAAGCCTGGTGCAGAAAGATCAGTTAACCGGCATATACACCATTGGCGCAAATAATGTGGCGCTGCTGCGGTGGATCAGGATTGGTAAAACGTACGGCGATAAAGTGGAAGTGCTGAGTGGTTTGGATAAAACAGATTCATTTATTGTTAGTGCCGGAGGAAAATTATACAACGGCGTAACAGTGACAATAAAATAAGCAGCAACAATTATTACAAGCAATAAGTAGTACAATGAAAAATGGATTTTCAGGAAATATAGCAAAAGGATTTTTGCAATCTAAATTAACGATACTGCTGATGATTGGTTTTTTACTCATCGGCGGTTACAGTACTTTTTTAATACCGCGGGAAGAAGAGCCACAGATCAAAGTGCCGATGGCTGATATCTTTATTGGTTACCCCGGCGCCGAATCTAAAGATGTGGAAACGAAAGTGGCCGCACCAATGGAAAAAGTGATCTCCGGAATCAAAGGCGTGGAATATGTATACTCCACTTCCATGAAAGGTCAGGTGATGCTCATTGTTCAGTTTCATGTGGGTGAAGATGTAGAGCGGTCGCTGGTAAAATTATACAGCGAGCTGATGAAGAACATGGATAAAATGCCGCAGGGTGTAACCTTGCCATTGATCAAAACAAGGGCTATTGATGACGTACCGGTAATGGCATTGACGTTGTGGAGTGAAAAATATGACGACTATCAACTGAAACAAATTGGACAGGCGTTGACCAATGAAGTAAAGAAAATTCCTGACGTAGCGGATATTAATTTACTCGGCGGCCGCTCAAGGGAAATCAAAGTGTTGCTGGATAAAAATAAAATGGCGGAAAATCATATCGACTTTCTTTCCATCAGCAAACAAATACAGGGCAGCAATATGCAGATGCAAAGCGGTACGCTGCTGCAAAAAGATACTGCCTTTGCAGTGGAAGCCGGAAATTTTTTACATACTGCAGATGATGTAGCGAAACTGGTGGTGGGCATCAATCAACAGCAACCCGTTTACCTGGAACAAATTGCCAAAGTGGAAGATGGCCCCGAAACACCTTCGCAATATGCGTTGTTTGGCTATGGAAAGGCAGATACGGCGCTGGCATCACAATTCAAATCCAATTACCCTGCAGTAACACTCAGCATTGCCAAAACCAAAGGCGCAGATGCTATGCAGCTGGCAGAAAAAGTAATTGCAAAAGTGGAGCACCTGAAAAAGGAACTGATACCAAACGATGTAAACCTCACCATCAGCAGAAATTATGGGGAAACGGCATCGGATAAAGTGTCTGAACTGCTGTTCCACCTGTTTATTTCCATAGTGGTGGTCACCTTATTTGTAATGCTGGCAATGGGCTGGCGTGGCGGACTGGTGGTGTTTCTTTCCGTACCAGTAACGTTTGCGCTTACACTATTCAGTTATTACTTTCTGAACTATACATTAAACCGGATCACTTTATTTGCACTCGTGTTTATCACTGGTATTGTGGTGGATGATTCCATCATTATTGCAGAAAATATGCACCGGCATTTTAAAATGAAAAAACTGCCGCCGCTGCAGGCTGCTATCTATGCCATTAATGAAGTGGGTAACCCAACCATATTGGCAACGTTTACTGTGGTGGCAGCAGTATTGCCGATGGCATTCGTGTCGGGCATGATGGGGCCGTACATGAGCCCGATGCCCATCGGAGCATCCATTGCCATGATGTTATCATTAATTGTGGCGCTCACATTAACGCCGTATCTCGGTTATATCTTTTTACGTGAAAAAGAAAAACACGGCGGCAAACATAAAGAACACAAAGCATCGGTATTGGAAGAAAGCGGCATTTATAAAATATACCGGGCCTTTATTAAACCCATGCTGGAAACAAGATGGAAACGCTGGGCATTTATTTTAAGCATTGTTGTAATACTGATCGGCTCCCTGTTTTTATTCTATACAAAATCCGTAGCATTAAAAATGTTGCCGTTCGATAATAAGAACGAATTCCAGGTGGTAATAGATATGCCGGAAGGCACCACGCTGGAAAAAACACAGGCTGTGGCAAAGGATATCGCATCGTATGTATCCGGTCAGCCGCTGGTGGAAAATTACCAGGTGTACGTGGGCACAGCAGCCCCCATCAGCTTTAATGGTTTGGTACGGCACTACGATTTACGGCGGGGAGATAATGTTGCCGATATACAGGTTAACCTAACAGATAAGTCTAAACGTAAATTGCAAAGCCATGATATTGCCAAAGCCATGCGTGGCCCCATACAGGCCATAGCAGCAAAATATAATGCTAATGTAAAAGTGGTGGAAGTACCGCCGGGCCCGCCGGTATTGTCAACCCTGGTTGCTGAAGTGTACGGGCCGGATTATAACGAACAGGTAAAAGTGGCGCAACAGGTAAAAACTTTATTTAAGCATACTGCAGATGTGGTGGATGTGGACTGGATGGTGGAAGATGACCAGCCTGAATACCATATTGAAGTGGATAAAGAAAAAGCCATGCATTATGGTGTGGCTACAGCGCAAATTACCGCCACCATCAACGCCGCATTATCAGGCATGGCACCGGGAACTATTTATCAGCCTTCATCATTCAATCAAACACCTGTTAAACTGCAACTGGCAGATGCGGATAAAACCAATATTGATGACATACTCGATCTGAAAGTGATTGGTATGCAGGGCAATGCAGTACCGGTACGTGATGTGGTAACGGTAATCAAACAAGTGAAACAAAAAAACATCTACCGAAAAAATCAAAAAGAAGTGGTGTATGTACTCGCAGACATGTCAGGCAAATTAGAAAGCCCGTCTTATGCCATTGCAAGTGTGGCCGACAGTTTAAAAAATGTACAGGTACCAAAGGGATATACATTGAAAGAAGAATATACACATCAACCGGAGTTTGAAGATGACTACACTTTGAAATGGGATGGCGAATGGCAGATCACTTTTGAAGTATTCCGCGATTTGGGTATTGCATTTGGTGTGGTGATACTGCTCATTTATATTTTGATTGTAGGCTGGTTCCAGAATTTTACGGTGCCATTGGTTATGCTTGCAGCCATACCGCTTTCATTGGTGGGTATTGTACTGGGCCACTGGATGATGGGCGCTTATTTCACTGCAACATCAATGATTGGTTTTATTGCACTGGCGGGTGTAATGGTGCGTAACTCTGTATTGCTGATTGATTTTATCGACATCCGCTTGCGGGAAGGTATTCCTTTGAAACAATCCATCATTGAAGCAGGCGCAGTAAGAACAACACCCATATTACTGACAGCAGGCGCTGTGGCATTGGGCGCCATCATTATCCTTTTCGATCCCATCTTCCAGGGCCTGGCAATTTCATTGATGGGCGGAACCATTACGTCCACCTTCCTTACACTGCTGGTGGTGCCATTGCTGTATTACAAAATGATGCGTAAAAAATACCCGGAGAAAAAATAAAATCATTCAACATGAAATTTTTAATAGTAACCTGCGTGCATGAAATGCAGGACGAAGTAAAAAAAATATTTCAGCAGAGCGGCATTTATGCATTCAGTGCCACTGAAGTAACCGGCTTTAAAGGCGAACCGCCTGTACATGCGCTGCAGGAATGGTTTGCCAGTGGCGATGAACAGTTTGATTCCATGATGCTGTTCAGTTTTACTACTGCTGAAAACGTTGCTGCAGCAATGGAAAAAATAAGAACATTTAATAAAGAAAAAGCCGGAAATTTTCCTTTGCGGGCCTTTGTAATGCCGGTGGAACAAACCATATAAAATATATTCATGAAAGAAAGAATAATACGTGCTGTAGCCGGCACATTAATACTGGCCAGCATTGTACTCAGTTATTATGTACACCACAACTGGATATGGCTGGGCGTTTTTGTGGGCGCTAACTTATTACAGTCTTCATTCACCAAATTTTGTCCGCTGGAAAAAATATTGGAAGCAGTGGGGGTAAAAAATTAATTCGCACACATCTTATCCGGCATGAGCCGCTCCGGGGCGCTGCAGCGACCTGACCTTTATATCACAGGCGGCTTACAGCCTCCCGGTTTCAACAGCTGCGGAGTTGCAGCGTGAAAGCAACCAGGCCACCACCGTCAAAATAATTCCTGTAAACGTATTGCTGATGTTTGGTATTCGGTATTTTTATACCTCCATACAACAAACAATATGAACGAACTGACCAATTTTGAAGGTGTATTTGAACCGGAACTGATTGAAGAGATGTACAACTACGGCGAAGTGCGCCATTTTAAAGAAGGTGATCACATTATGGAATACGGAAAGTATATCCGCATGATGCCGATCATTATTTCAGGAACCATTAAAGTGTTGCGCCGGGATGAGAACGGAAAAGAACTGCTATTGTATTATTTATCCAGCAGCGAAAGTTGTTCCATGGCCTACAGCTGCTGCGTGGAAGCCAAAAAGAGTGAAGTGAAAGCCATTGCAGAAGATGATGTGGAGCTGATTGCCATACCCCACAATAAACTCGATGAATGGCTGTGCAAATATCCCAGCTGGAAAAATTATATCATGCGCAGTTTTAATGAACGTTTTTTAGAATTGCTGCGCTCCATTGAAAGTATTGCCTTTCATAAATTAGATGAACGCCTGATTCATTATTTAAAAGAAAAGAAACGCCTGACCGGTTCTGCAGTTATTAAAGTATCGCATTATGTTATTGCTGATGAACTGGCAACATCAAGGGTGGTGGTATCCCGCCTGTTGAAGCAATTAGAAAATGACGGAAGAATTTTATTATACCGTAATGAAATTAAACTGCTGAAAGATTTGTAAAGGTCGGGAAGCTGCAAGCCGCCTGAGTTTTATATAAAATCTTTTTGCCGGTAAGGCGCCAGGTTAAGCTATGGTCAGGTCGCTATAGCGCCCCGACCGTGAAGCACCAGCAGGTCGGGAAGCTGCAGGCCGCCTGAACGATACAAACATACTCTTCATTTATATACGATAAACAGGTCATGATAGTTCAAATCGTCTGACCATATCAATTATAGTCAGTCGCTATAGCGCCCGGCTAAAAAGCCGCTGGTAAACACCAGCGGCCCTCACTAAAACATAAACAAAACCAATTATTGCAGTACGGTTATTGCAACACCATCACTCCAGTGTTTAAACTCTGGTGTATAATACAGGTAAGTGGTGCTGGCCTTGCTTTTATAGGTACCGGGTATTTCAGCTTTTAAATCCAGGCTGACGGTTTTACTTTCATTGGGTGCAAAACCCATCCAGTAAAACACCAGGTAGTTATCAAAAATTTCATAGTATGCGACTTTATTTTTTTCCATCAATTCTTTTAACTGCCAGGGTTGTGCAGATAAACCTGCCGGTATACCCACTTTGGCAATAGCCATGGGTTGCAGCATATTTTTAGTATTGGTTACCGTAACATCAAAGCGCACAGTTTCGCCTGCTTTAATGGTATTGTCCTTAATCATGGTTTGAATTTTCAACTCAGCTTTTTCACTGTTCGGCGGTGTGAAAGTTTGGTACGCTACTTCCAGGTTATACTGCACTGTTTTGTTTTTATCTTTAAAACTAACAGCAAAATCATTGTTGCCTTCATTCAGTTTAGCCGCAATATCGTTGCCGTTTTGTATAGTTTTATTATTGATGGTAAAAGTAGCCGGGCTGCCCTCAATGATTTTGCCCACCAGTTTATGATATTGAACAATGGCCTGCAAAGCCATCACCGTAGCCTGTGTGGAGCCATAGCCGTAGTAAGATTTCTCTGCCATTATTTTGGAAATAAGTGTGGCAATTTTTCCCATATCAGGTGCAGCACTTCTCATTAATGCCATAGCATATAATGCCGATGTTTCCACACGTAAAGAAGATTCACGGGAATTCACCACGGAAGTTTCAGCATTGAAGAAAGCTTTGTCATATTGTTCATTCAACACTTTCATTAATTGGGTATAACTGCTGTTATCTTTCATATTCTGTGCCGCAATAGCCATCATGGCCAGCTGATAACCGTCTTTACTTTCTATTGCTTTTTGCACAGCAGTTTCATACTCTTTCTGAATTTCGGCAGTTACGCCAGCCTGCGTTAATGCATACACGATATAGGTATTGGCGATTTTTCCCGGCACGGAAGCAAACTGATCCAGCCCATGCAGCTCCAGTTTAAATGTGCCATTGCCATCACGACGGTCCAGCAGGAATTTTTTGGTGCGCTCCAGCATGGCATTATCCACGTCAACAAACTCTTTCATATCGGTAAACTCCATTAACCCATAAGCAGTAAGGGCTTCGTGTGCAGGTGTTCTGCCAAACCATTCAAAGCCGTGTTGAGCGGTTTCAAAACCAATCAAACGTTTATATCCCCTTTCAATATACCCCAAAGCTTTTTTCTCTATTTCAGGGTTTGACTTGCCTGCTTCTTTCAAATATTTTAAAATAAACACATTGGGATATGTGCTGGACGATGTTTGTTCAAAGCAACCATTAGGCTCACGCAGCATAGATTCAATACCATCCAGCAATTGTCCTTCAGGATTGGTAAACAGTTTCAATTCAGTTTTCAGCGTACCCGGAATGGCTTTGCTGATGATCACTTTATGCAGCGTATTTTGATTGCCGGAAAAGGTATTGACAACAGGGAAGCCTTTTTCTGCGGCTGATACAGGCAACACCAGCGATTCTTTTTCATTGGCACCACTTACTATAAACTGCACATTACCTTTTACTGCACCGGTGGCTTCAGCAGGGATGAGTAATTGTAAAGCGCTGTCTCTTTTAACCGTCACCGCTTGTGTGTATACGGAATTTTTGAAATTACCGGGAAACATCGCAGCAATATTCAGCTGCATATCTTCTTCACTGTTGTTTTTAATTACCAGTGGTAATAAAGCTTTATCACCAACAGTAAGGTAAGGAGGAATTTTTGCATCCACCTGCAATGCTGTTTGTACTGCATAGGTAGTATCGGCCCGGCCTAATTTTCCGTTGTAACCAATACCTTCAGCAATGGCGCGGAACGTGGTGGCAGCATCTGAATTGTAAAATTCTACCGATGCAGTGCCTGTATTATCTGTTTGTACAACGGGGTTCCAGTAAATCGTTTCCCTGAAGTCAGTTCTTTCTTCAGTAATCTTGCTGGTGTATTTCGGGGTATAAAATTTTCTGACAGCAGTAAAAGCTGTGCCCGTTGTATACACCTGTTGTGTGGCATAATAATATTTTGCTCCAAGGTTAAATTTCAGCTTATCATACCTGGATTTTTTCATGCTGATCACCACCGCCCCGCTTGATGCCCTGCTGCCGTATAACGCAGTGGCCGATGCATCTTTTAAAACCGTGATGGATTCAATATCATTTATGTTCAGCGTATTGATGTTGAGTTGTTCCATAGGTATACCATCAACTACGTATAACGGTGGCTGGTAGCCCAATGTTCCTGCACCACGAATAACGAGTTTCAGATCTGCGCCGGGGTTGGCCTGGTTTACCACCTGTATTCCGGCAACTTTACCAGCCAAAGCGTTGGCCCAATTGTTTACATCTCCAAAATCTCTTGCAGCAACATTGACTACTGCACCAGTTAATTCCCTTTTGCGCATTGCACTATACCCGACAACCACCACTTCATCCAGTCTGGCGTTGGCGTTCAACTGCGGGGCAATTAAACCGGCAACATTTTTATCATCTTTAGCAAGCACTGGAAATGCAGCAGGCTTTTTCACCATGCCTAAAGCCTGCACCAACTCAGGCGTATTAATGGCTTTATACTGGCTGTGTTGCGTTGTATTATAACCTGCCCCGTTTTGCGTAATGCTGATGTTTATTTTTTCTTTATTGTGAAATGATTGCGCCAGCAAATAATAATTCTGGTGCGGCTCCAGTTGCGAAAAGAAAAACTGGCCATCTGCATTAGTGTTCACCTTCATGGCACGGCCACCGGTAACCGTATTCATTAAATACAGTTTTGCTTTAACGGGTTGGCCCTTTATGTTTACAATATTACCGCTGAGCACATTATCCTGGTCAGGCAGAAATTTTAATTTGTTTTCCTGTTGTACATATTCAATAAAATCGAAGTAACGGTAACCTTGTGTCAGCATCAGCAGATCAAGTGCAGGAATAGCTTTTGATTCTTCTTTTTTAAAATAAAATTGCGGTTCTTCAACAGTGCCCTTCAATTCGCTGCTCAGCATTAACCACGATAAGATATGATCCTGCTTATCATCAGCAAACGTCCAAAGTTTATCATCCACCACAGCCAATGAAAAATTGGAAGGAATGGCTTTGCCGTTTTCGTCAGTGGTTTTAATAGTCAGCAACACTTTTTCCCTTGGTTGATATTTTTGTTTATCAGTGCTGATGATAACATGCAGTTGCTTGTCTTCATTTAAAAAAACAAGGCGTTCTGCAATGGGTGTTTCATTAGTTTTATATAAACTGAATACGGCAATACCTTCAGGAAAAATGTTTTCATCAATAGTAACCGTGTTGATTCCTTTTTCAAGATCAATATTTTGCGTATGATATACAATTGATTTGGTGCTCACCTTTAATACAGCTTCTGTTTCTGTAACCGCATTTAGCGTAATGGTTATTTTTTTATTGGCTTTAGTGATGTGCATCACCACGCCATTGTCCGCTGCAACAGGTAAAGCATATTCCTGCGTAATATGTGCTGGGGAAGTAATGATAGCTTTATACGCAACACCAGCTTCAGGCGTAAACATAAATTTTCCCATGCCCATGTGATAGCTTTCAAAAGCAGTGATCACGTTGCCTTTACTGTCTTTGATCAATCCCTTTACATCTGCGGCTTTGCCGTTTTCATTCAGCGCTTTAAAAGCAATATCTGATGTAATGCCATTAATGAGTGTACCGCTTTCAGGCATAAACTGCAGGTCAATCTTATTCAGCACAATAGGAATACTGCGGGAGATGGATTCTGTATAGGCATCATAATCCACTTTTACATTTACCAAGCCATCGTTGGAATTCAGGCTCGCCGGCAAAGTAAAACGCAATACTGCTTTACCTTCATTGTTAGTAGTGAAGTTCAGTTTGCTGATGATTTCTCCACCAATCATTACATCAAACTTACCGGTATAAAATTTAATGGGTTCATTGGCCAGGTTGCGCATACTGAAATCAGCTTTTACTTCGCTGCCAGGGCCATAACCTTTTCCAGGAAAATCGAGTTTCATCAAAACCCTTGGCGCAATAACTTTTTGCAGGGTAATGGTTTTGGTAAACAGGTGTGTTTCATTTTCATTCAGCATCCAGCTGGTGTACGCTTTAATGCGGTACATACCGCCGGGCATTTGTTCGGTTAAATCAAACGAACCTTCTGCATAACCGTTATTTACTTTATACAAAGCTTTGTTTACCACGGTACCGGCAGGGCTGATGAGTTCTGCATAAACCATATTGCTTACATAACTGGGTGTTTGGTCTTTGGCTTTCACCAGGTACAGTTTAAAAAATACTGTTTCACCAGGTTTAAAAAAAACATGATTGGTTTGAATGTAAATTTTTTCTTTGCCGGCAGCGTAATCCTGCGCCTGCATTGCAGTTGCGGCACATAATGCTGTGCAAAAGGCAATCGTGTAAATAATTTTTTTCAACATAACATTACAGTTTTAAGGATACAGCGCATCCGATAGCATGAACAGAAGGAATATTAAAAAAATCAAGCCCGGTACCATTGGGCTGGTCAAATAAAACAGTGCTGGCATCGCCATGTTTACAGGCCGACCATATCATGAAATTGCTTCCATAAAGCGTAAACCTTACTGTTCGGTTATATACTTTTTTAATTTGGTGAGTATAGGAAATTCCAATTGTATGCAGCCTGATGTAGTCGCCCTTTTGAATGTATGATTCTGCCACACCCGTAACACCATACCGCACCCAACGGTTTTGTTGTACAGGCAAGCTGGCATCATAAAAATTTACGGGTATGCTGTTGGGTTTGCCATTGCCATCAACACCCGGAAAAATATAACCGGTGGTATTTCTTAATGCTCCACTCGCGGCAGACCTTCCATAATAATCCAGCATGGCCTGTGTGCCATTCCAGATATCACCACCTTTTTTCCATTCTGCATCAGCAGTAAATGTCCATAGCCTCCATTGTAAACTGTGAGAAAGGCGAAGAATAAAATCAGGCGCAGCATCGCCAATAACACCAGTGCCGGCATCAACCACCGGCCATCCGTTGTTATCAATAATGATGTTGTGTTGTGCATCTCTTGCATAGCGGCTGCCAACAATAGCACCCGTTGATGCACCATTTACCAATGCTTTATTAACGTTGCTGAAACCTGCAATGGGTGTGTAGTCAAAACCATCTTTTATACCAGTTACAGTGGTGCGGTATGCTGTAAAGGAAAGCGAATTGCTGATTGCCACCGCATCGCTGTAATATGAAGTTCTGATGTACTGGTTACACTCCAGTTCTATACCATGCTTCTTAAAATCTGCCAGGTTGATCAATTGTATTTGATTACCGTTGAGTACCGGAAAAACTTCATCTGCTATATGTTGTGTGAACCAGTTGACCCCAAAAGAATACTTGTAATTATACGCTAATTGAAAACCGGCAGACAATTCCCTGTGTGCTGCAGGTAACAGGTTATTAAAACTGCTTACCTCTGTAACGGGCAGCCAGTGCTGGTAGCCGGCTGCATCAATACCCACGCTGCTGATGCCGGAAAACGATTGATTAATGGGCAACTCACTATAAAACTGAGTGTAGTTAACAGAGAGTTTGGTTCTCCAGTTATAATTATCAAATAATTCATTCCTGGAGTAATAAGCGCTTAACCCCGGAGCAAAAAAATGATTTTTAGCACTGGTGTTCGATGCAGATATTTTATTACTTAAAAGAAGACCAGCTTCAGTATAATTTTTATTATAGGTTTGCCTGTAACTTAGTATTGCATCATGAGCCGTGCGTTTGTAATGGTAAGCAAGTTCCTGTACAGGGTAAACAATATCAGTTTGATCGTTGTAAAATGAATAGTTGATCGTTGCCAATCCCCTCAAGTCATAATTATCAAATGATATTTTATACGTACGGTTAAGGTTTGCAAAATAATTCCGGTCATTTGCATTTCTTATTACAGCAATACCGGCATTAAAAAATGCAGTACCAGGTTGCTCATCTTCCCTGCTGTGCTGACGAACTATTTCATAACCCTGCGTAATTTTTAAACTACCCGGGTGCATTGTTTTTTCTATTGAAAAATTGCTGTTGTATTGCTGCTGTAAATAATTATGGTTGTTGTTCTGCAAAAGAAAATAAGGATTGTCTGCATCAGCACTGTAACTTCTTTGTGCGTTATTGAGCCAGTTGCCCTGGCTGTTATCAAAACTGATTGGTGTAAGCAGTGATGCCGCATATACCCTGTTTAAAAAACCATTCCGGTTGCTGTTGGAAAAATGCTGGCTTTGATAATTGAACCCACCATTAATGGTGAAACGATTAAGCGTTAATTCATTTTGTGCATTGATATAACCGGTTTGATTACGGTTGCTGGCGATGATGGAATTAATATGTGTTTCGCCACCCCTGAGCGTAGTTCGCAGCTTTTGCTTTTCGTCTTTATATAAATTAAAATACAGTGTGCCGCTGTTGGAAAATAATGCTGCGGTACGGAATAAGTTTGAAGAATAGGGTTTGGCTACAACACCATTTCCGTTACCCGCAGCTACCAATTTTCCATTTGCATCATAGGGATAATGCGTTCCGTCGTATTCGAGTGTATTGATGGATGGTCCAAAACTGAACAATTCATTGGTGTGCGGCCCCTGCCACTGCAATGCACCATTATTGCTTCTTCCCTGAACAAATTGTTGTTGCAGGGCGGGCATTGCATTACTGCGCTGCAATGCTGTTTTAGATTCAACTATTATACCAACAGTTATTTTTTTTTGATGCACCGGTTCCAGGCTTAATACACCTTGTCTGCTGATGTTTATCTTTTTAACGGTATTAGTTGTAAAATCAAAAGGGCGGCCATAACGCAATGTTGCCCGGTTGATATTGTTTGTAGTGTCCAGGTACCGGGGATATGCGCTGTCTTTTTTCAGCAGCATCAAATAATCGTTGGACTCTGCTGGCTTTACATCCTGGGCAAAGCACACAAACGGGCATAACAATAGTATAAGCAGTATTGTCTTCATGTTGATAATACAATGTGAAGTGGGAATATGTAGATACAGGATGCAGGTAAAAAAGCAATTACATAAATTTTTTTTGGTGGAAGCATAACAGCATATCCCACTCATCCCAATTTTATTTTGATGGAGAAAAGAAACATTTATTTTTAATAAAAATAGCGTTATGAAAAGAACAACACTGCTGATGATTGCTTTAGCTGTATTGACCATTACTTACAGCCATGCACAAAAATTAACCACACCGCCCGATGGCGGAAATAAAAAAGCCACCGTTGCAGAACGTATTGGCATTACTGATGTAACCATTCATTACGACCGGCCCGGCGTTAAAGGCCGCGATGGAAAAATCTGGGGCGGGCTGGTGCATACCGGTTTTACCGATTTGGGTTTTGGCACCAGTAAAGCCGCACCCTGGCGTGCAGGTGCCAATGAAAACACCACGTTTACTTTCAGTACCGATGTGATGATTGAAGGTAAACCACTGGCAAAAGGCACATATGGATTTTTTATTGCCATGGGCAATGGCGATGCCACGCTCATCTTTAGTTCCAATTCCACATCCTGGGGCTCATTTTTTTATGATGAAAAAGAAGATGCGTTGAGGGTTACGGTAAAAACAGTGCCGTTAACGCAAAGCGTGGAAAGGCTGCGGTATGAATTTATGGATGAAACCGAAAACAGTGCGGTGGTGGCGCTGGAATGGGAAAAATTAAAGATACCCTTTACCATTGCTGTAGATTATATTAAAACGCAACTGGAAAGCTTCAGAAGGGAATTAAGGAGCGATGAAGGCTTTGGCCCCGATGCGTGGGTAGAGGCAGCCAACTTTTGCGTGGAAAACAATACCAACCTGGAAGAGGCCCTCGCCTGGTCTACCTATGCCATTGAAGGGGTTTTTGTAGGGCAGAAGAATTTTAAAACATTAAGCTGTAAAGCCGGTGTGCTGAATAAATTAAACCGTAATGCAGAAGCAGATACCTTAATGAAACAGGCCTTACCGTTAGGCACCATGCAGGAGCTGCATGCTTATGGAAGACAATTGCTGCGCCAGAAAAAAAATAAACAAGCACTGGAAGTATTTAAGGTCAACGCACAAAAAAATCCAAATGTATTTACTACCGATATGGGCCTGGTGCGTGGCTACTCCGCCAATGGCGATTTTAAGAATGCATTAAAGTATGCAAAGCTGGCACAACCGCTGGCGCCGGATAAAGGAAATAAAGATGCACTGGAAAAATATATTCCCATGCTGGAAAAGGGACAGGACATCAACCAGTAAAAATAAAAAAGGGCATCTATTGATGCCCGTTATTTTTTTCCGTAGAGAAAGTTATTTCAAATGTTTTGAAATCAACTTGGCCATATCAAACATGGATACCTGGCCTTTACCACCAAATACAGGTTTCAGTTTTGCATCAGCATTGATCATGCGTTTGTTTTTGCTATCCTGTAATTTGTTGGCTTTAATGTAATCCCAAAGTTTTTTCACTACTTCAGTACGTGGTAAACCTTTACTTCCAATAACTGCAGCTAAGTCAGCACTTGGTGTTAATGGTTTCATGAATGCTGCAGATGGTTTACGTGCAGATTTCTTTTTAGCAGCTTTTTTAGGAGCGGCTTTCTTTGCAGCTTTTTTGGGAGCAGCTTTCTTTGCGGCTTTTTTAGGAGCAGCTTTTTTAGCAGCTTTTTTTACAGTTTTTTTTGTTGCCATTTTTTAAAATTTAGAATGTTAATGAGTGTAATAGTAATTACAACAATCAAATATAACCTATTTCCAATGGTTCTGCAATCAATAACAGTCAAAAATATTTTCCCCATTCCGGGTGTGAATAACGCAGGCAAGCCGGAATGTTTTTCATTGGGAAAACAACCATTTCTGCCAACACGAATAAAGCCTATTTTTATGGCTTGTTATAAACAGGTACAGGTATGATAGTGACACCACAATTACTGGTTCAGCAATACCGGTTGCAACCACATCCGGAAGGTGGATGGTATAAGGAAACTTACCGGAGCAATGAAGCAATCGCCCAAAACTCACTGCCAGCAAGGTTTTCAGGCAGCAGGGCTTTTTCCACCGCAATATATTTCTTATTGGAAGAAGGGAATTTTTCTGCCTTTCACCGAATACAAAGTGATGAATGCTGGCATTTTTATTATGGTGATCCACTTTGGATCTATATCATTTTCCCCAGTGGAAATATGGAAATAATACAGTTGGGTAATGATTTTTCCCGGGGGCAGCAGTTTCAATATGTAGTGCCTGCAGGTTGCTGGTTTGCCAGCAGGCCGGCTCCGGAAAGCCGTTTTTCCTTCGTGGGATGTACTGTTGCCCCCGGTTTTGACTTTGCCGATTTTGAAATGGCGGAAGTAAATGCACTGCAAACCACTTACCCGCAACATGAAAAATTAATTCAGGAACTGTGCCGGTAAAACAATCATTAATTAAAAAGCCCCAGTTGCAGCGGCTTTTGAAAAACCAGTTTTTGTTGCGGCACAGCAGCAGATGGTGCAATGGTATAAACTGGCGTGGCTGCATAACGGCCAGCAATTATTACCTGTGTATGCATAGCGTGTGGTAAAAAATATTCCAGTGCCAGTTCCGGCGAATTATTTTCTTTAGAAAGATGCGATAAAAAAAGATGCGACATAAACGAAGGCCGGTGTGCAATAAACAATTCCAGCGCCTGCCGGTTGGATAAATGGCCCAGCCCGCCACGGATGCGGTTCTTTAATACTAACGGGTACCGTCCCTTTTCCAGCAAATCTTCATCGTAATTCGATTCTAAAAAAGCAGCATGGCATTGTTTAAAATAATGCGTAAGGTTTTTGCACACCACACCCAAATCGGTAAACACACCAACGGTAACACCATCGTGATGGATGATAAAACTGTAAGGGTCTGCAGCATCATGTTGTTTGCTGAAGGGAATGATGGTTAACCCGCCAACCTGCACGGGCTGTTCATGCTGAAAATCTTTAGACAGCCGTTTGATTAAATATGGGCCATGCTTTGCCGTTAGTGGCGTAATATAAACAGGCAGGTTGTATTTATTGGCCAGTTTGGAAACGCCTTTGATGTGGTCATCATGTTCGTGCGAAATAAAAATGGCCCTTACTTTCAATATATCCAGGTTCAGTTGCAGCAGGCGGCGTTCTGTTTCCCGGCAGGAAATGCCTACGTCTACCAGTACAGCATCATCGCTGCTGCCCACATAATAACAATTTCCGTTGCTGCCGGAGTTGAGAGAGGTTACAAATAATGCCATAGCTGCTGCAAAGAAACAATTTTTAAAGGCATGAAAATGAACCTGTTTAATAAAAAAAACAGGCAGCAAATACCACTATCGTAAAACTACGCCGTGCTATTACTGGGGAAAAACAGGCGCAATAAGTTCTCCACAAATGTTGTGTTTGTTGAATACGTGTTGTAGTTTTACATCAGCTTACTATCCTTCCCAACTTCAATAGCCCCCGTTAAACCGTATCCAAAATCTATCGTCAAACCAGGATTGCATTCCAACCCTTTGAATAGCTGCAGACCCGTGTTATAATTTGCCGGGCAACTTTAATCCATATTTAAACGTCTCTGTGTAAAACCAGTTACAAGGTTTATGCGTATGCTCATGTATGTGCAGTTACCGGGTAACGGAAAGTTGTAATCATCACCTTAAAAATAACGTATATGGAAACTTTTTACACAGCTTACACTAAACTGCTCGATTACAAGATGTACTATTTTGTAAAGAAATTCACTGCATTTCCTGAATTGAAAGATGTGCCGCCAGTGCTGGAATCTTACGGTATGCACACCAATTTTGACAAAGCCTGCACCATTGCCGGTATTACAGATGCCACCGTAAAAGAAGCATTGTTTAAACAGGCGGAAGAAAATACACAGCGTGCAAAAGTGGTTGAGCTCAGCACTACCGGTTTCAACAGTCATACTGTTGCTGCCGGTTAATAGTTAACTTAACAGAACCATATACCGGTATTATACAAACCTTTTTGGTAGTTTGCCAAAAGGGTTTTTTATTTGATGCCTGTTATGACAAGGATACGGCCAGATGTAGATATTATTATGGATGTGCTGAAAGCCACACTGGAGGCACAACCACATTCCACCTTTGCGGCAAGCCTGCTGCGCCAGTACCAGGAACGCGGGAGTTTAAGCAAAAAGCAACTGGAAGGGTTATATAACAAGGCAGAGAAAATAAAAGATCTTCCACCCGCAAAGCTGGCCACCCTGCAGGCCATTATACTCCGGAAGCATACCAGGCACCGGTCTGCGTTACCGGTTAATCAACCATTATTTACCAAAGATGAAGAAGCAGGGAAAATGATCGCTGCCATACTGGAAAAATACCCCCAACATAAACGGGTACTTTTTCTAAAAACACAATATGATCATAATAAGCCGTTCAGCACAATTGAAACAACAGAGTTAAAACGCTTTTTTAAATTGCTGATAGAAAAATAAACACTTGCAGCTATGAAACCCCAATGGATTTTTACCGGTGCTGTAACAGCATTGCTTTTTTTATGCAGCAGCACCAAACAGTTGCCGGCTGCTGCAAAGGCAGTAAAAAAAATAACGCAACACCATACCCGTAAATTAGTATGGAGCGATGAATTTAATGCACCGGGCAAACCCGACACCACAAAATGGGGCTATAATATTGGTACGGGAGAAAATGGCTGGGGCAACCATGAAGCAGAATATTATACCAGCCGTAAAAAAAATGCCGTAATAAAAAACGGGGTACTGAAAATTACTGCCATAAAAGAACATTATAAAGGCAGCAGCTTTACTGCTGCACGGTTGCTCACGCAAAATAAATTTGCCATCACCTACGGCCGTATAGAAGCCAGGATAAAATTACCTGCAGGCGCCGGCACATGGCCTGCTTTCTGGATGCTGGGCAATAATGTTGATAGTGCAGGCTGGCCCAATTGCGGGGAGATTGACATTATGGAGCACCGGGGCAAAGAACTGAATACAATTTTCGGAACACTGCACTATCCCGAACATTTTGGCGATCACGCCAATGGAAAAACCACCATGATCAATACAGCCACCACTGCATTTCATGTATATGCGGTGGAATGGACAGAAAAAACGATTGATTTTTTTATAGATGACCAATTGTATTTCACTGTGCCCAATACGGCTGATATGCCTTTTCATCATTCTTTCTTTATTATACTCAACCTGGCCATGGGCGGCGATTTTGGCGGCGCAATTGACACTGCAATAAAGAAAGCTACTATGGAAGTGGATTATGTGAGGGTGTATGAATAAAATAGCGTTATCAATTATTAAGAAAATACAGAAGCGGTTAAGCCTGTATCAACCTGAACGTATCAACTTAGTTGTTGTGGTATGATGAAAAGTAATATCACTGTAACAATACCATTGCTGCCTGCCTTTTTATTTTTTTACACTTGCTTTACCGCTTCTCACTTTCGACAGGTTGGTTTCATAAATAGCAATCCATTGCTCCACAGTAATTTTTGTGCATAGTTCACCAATAAGCTGAAATGGAATCTGATCCATTTTTTTAAACCGTACACAGGCCTTACCCATATCAATTTTACCCATGCTGAGTTTTTCATATTCACCCACAAACCATTTCATTAATGGAGTATTACCATACAAACCCATATGGTGTAATGATATGGCGTTTTTTTGCGAACCCACGCTTATAAGCATTAAGGGCAGGCGGGGGTTGCAATGATAACCCGGTGGGTAAGTACTCAATGGTACCACGTACCCAATCATACCATAAGCCATACACTCAACAAAGCCTTTGGGCAAATTCTTTTTGATCACTTTTCTGAATTGCTCCATTGCTGCTTTACGGTCTGCCGGTAAGGCTGCAACGTAAGCTTCAACAGCTTCTTTTGGCATTGCCATAATATTCGATTTAAAAACTTAAGATGCGGAAAAATTCTGGCCAGGGCCCCATATTTTCTTTATACTGTTTGGCCATTACACGGGTGATTTGCGCAATATGTGTAAGGTCGTGTACCACCCAGGTGGAGAGTAAATTTCTGAGTGTCACTTCTCCCAAAGCCGGGTGTTTGCCTTTCTTATCCAGGTCGGCTTCACTCAGTTGTTGAGACGACAGCCAGGTTACATTCGCCTTCCTGACTGATGCAAATTCTTCCAGCAACTCATTTAGTGTTTTACCCTTGCTTTCTTCATATTGTGCAAACCTGTTCCAGGGTACAAAAGTTTTAGCAGTTCCAGATTCAAGAATCATTTTAGCCCTGGCCACCCAATCCGTTTTTTCACCGTGTATCAGGTGCCCCAGCACATCAAAAGGGGAGAAGGTGTCCGGGCCTTCGTTGTTCATAACCCAGTCATCGTGTAAGCCTTTCAGTAAGGCAGTGCATACAGCAGGCGTCCGCTCCAGGATCTCCATGGCCTGTTCAACAGTGTATTTCATCGCGTATACTTTTATTTCTTCTTTTTAGAGGCTTTGGCCACTGCATTAAAATCCAGCGCCAGCTGCATCCAGTAATTCAGTTGTTTGCTGCTTTTTAAAACCGCTTTATCTACAAATACATATCCCTTCATTGGCTTGCCGGTAAAGTCCATCGGTTTGCAGTCTTCCTTTTCTATTACTTCATCGTATTTGGCAGGGTCCAGCCTTACCATCAGGCGTTCATGTTCCACCCCCACGCACATCTTATCATTTACCATAAAACATAAACCACCAAACATTTTCTTTTCTTCAATATTGGTATGGGTCTGGGCAATGATTTCCCTGACACGATCGGCTAATTTTTCATCGTAGGCCATAACTGTTTATTTAGCTGGAACACTGTGTAAGGCAACACGGTTACCTTCTGTATCAAAGAACACGGCCATATAACCATACTCCGGGCTGATCTCTGTTTTGGGCACCAGTATTTTTCCGCCGGCTGCTTCCACTTTATCCAAAACCAACTGCACATCAGGATTAGCATTTAAGTACACCAATGGCCCTTCGGTGGCAGATGGTTTATGAAAACCGCCACTGTCTACCAATGCGCCACCCACCTGTGTCATCATATCATCGAGTGGAAACATGCGCATTTTTATATTCGGCATATCTAATGGCATTAATGAAATACCAAAAATGGTTTCATAAAATTGTTGTGCCCTGTTAATGTCTGTTGTTGGAATTTCGAACCAACTGATTGCATTTTTCATGTACTATATTTTAAAATTTATTCCGGCATATTCTGTGCCTTCCATTGTTCCAATATATGAATCAGGCTATCGCTTAATGGTGGCTTTTTACTTTTGAACGGCATGAACCCGTTAGCACTAACGGGGAGTTTTACCCGTGCAATGACATCATCAATATTTGCTTTCACTGCATCATACGTATTCAAGGGTTTTTTTCTGCCATCAGGAGGAAAGTGACAGGGTGTACAACTGTTCTGCATAATCGGTAAAATATCTTTACCAAAAGATAAAGGCGTTGCTTTGGTGATTTTTTTACTGCTGTTGCAAAATTGTAACAGGGCAATGGAACATATACCCGCAATTACAAGGATCATTTTTTTCATGTTGTTTATTGATTATAGTCAGGAATATTTGTTGCTGCAACTGCTGAATATACCACGCCAATCCAACAGGAATCATCCGGCACAACCTAAATATACTTCTTTACCAATTACCAATTAAGAAAAACATCGCAGCTGGTAGTAAAATGAAAATATTATTTTGTTACTGCATTCACCATCCGCTCATACATCAGGTCATTCGGTTCCCATAATTCCACGCGGTTGCCTTCTGCATCTAATATATGAATAAACTTTCCGTATTCATAAATTTCCATCTGGTCAACAATAGTAACGCCATTTGCTTTTAACACTGTCACTAAAGCCTCCAGGTCATCTACACGGTAGTTAATCATGAATTGTTGTTCTGCTGCACCAAAATAATCGGTATCGTTTGTAAAAGGGCTCCAGACAGAATATCCTTTTTGATTTTTATCGTTGCTATGGCGCCATTCAAAACTGCTGCCATATTCAGCCATCGCAATGCCTAAATGTTTGGCATACCAGTTTTTTTGAACCTCCGGGTCATTGCATTTAAAAAACACACCGCCAATAGCTGTTACCTTCTTCATTTTTTTAAAGAGTAAATTAATAAACACACTGAATGGAAACAATTAAAATATTACCAGCGGCGATGCAGCCTTTCTTTTTTTCCACAAAACTTTATTTTGATACCATTGGCAAATCATTAACAAAATTACTGTGTAATTCCCGGGGCCTGTTCATCCCTATGAGCAAACGCAACAATTATGAATTCGATACATTTTTCCAGGGATGCCCGGTATTTTCAAATTATTTTCCAGTGTGTTTTTTTAGCATATGGTATTGTTTACCTGGGCTGGAATGCGGAGTGGTGGTTATATTTCACTTACCTCGGCACCAGTGTTTCAACACAGGTATTATTTGAAACCATACTGGCCCGCAGGCGTACTCATCAATGGCCGGCGTGGAATGCCATAAAAAACGGCTTGCCTTCGGCAGTTATTTCTGCCATGGGCCTTTGCCTGCTGCTGAAAACAAACGATTATTCCACCGCTATACTGGCAGCATTCATTTCCATTGCATCTAAATATCTTATACGCTTTAAAGGCAAACATATTTTCAATCCTTCTGCTTTTGGTATTGTTAGTGCAGTATTGATTACCGGTAATGCATGGATCAGCCCGGGGCAATGGGGCAGCGGTACCGTATTGTTGTTTTTTGTATTGTGCCTTGGTTTTATCATTACCACTAAAGTGCAAAAGCTGGATACCAGTTTGGCTTTCTTAATCCCTTTTGGTGGACTGATCTTTCTTCGCCAGGTCATTTATCTCGGCTGGCCATTAGATTATTTTATACAAAGTATCAGCACAGGTAGTTTATTGCTGTTTTCATTTTTTATGATTACCGATCCTAAAACCACGCCCAATCATTATAAAGCCAGGATCATCTGGTCGGTGCTGGTGGCTGCGGTGTCTTTTTACATCGTTACGTTTACATTCATCAGCACCGCACCGGTTTGGGTATTGGTTTTTATGCAACCGCTGGTGCCGTTGCTTGATTATATTTTCAAAGCAAAATTGTTTCACTGGAAATCACCAAAGCCGGTTAAGGCCAAATTAATTGTGTTCGACCCTGTTCAAAAAAAATCTTTATAAACAAGTAAACTGTAAGTATTATGAAAATGAAACACCTCATCATTGGCGTGGCCGTTATGCTGGCGCCGGGCATCATGTCGTTCTGCGGCTTTTATGTAAGCAAGGCAGATGGCACATTGAAAAATAAAACCAGCCAGGTAATACTGGTACGGGATGGCAACAAAACCGTCATCACCATGTACAACGATTTTAAAGGCGATACCAAAGATTTTGCTATGGTGGTGCCTGTACCCGTTGTTTTAAAACAGGAAGATATTAAAGTAGTTGACCAGGACATCTTTCAGCGGCTGAATGATTACAGTGCACCGCGTTTGGTGGAATATTGGGACAGGAATCCCTGTAACAATTACCCGGAAATGGCGAAAGGATTGACAGGAAAAGTTGCTGGAGTGCAGGTATCAAGGGATAAATATATGGATGATGCTGAGAAAAAAGAAACCGTAAAAATTGAAGCCAAATATTTGGTAGGCGAATACGACATCTTAATTTTAAGCGCAACAGAAAGCACGGGCTTAAAAGAATGGTTACTGAATAACGGCTATAAAATTCCCGACGGTGCAGAAGAAGTACTGGACCCTTACATAAAAAGCAACCTGAAATTTTTTGTAGTGAAAGTGAATGAGAAAGAAAAGCAAAAATTAAACAATAATTTTCTCCGCCCGATACAAATTAAATTCAACTCACCCAAATTTATGCTGCCCATCCGCCTGGGTATGGCCAATGCAGATGGCGACCAGGATTTAATTGTTTATGCCTTTACCCGTAAAGGAAGAATTGAGTGTACCAATTACCGTAATGTAAATATTGCCACAGATAAAAATATCCCGCTTTTTGTACAAAAGAATTTTGGGATGTTTTATAACAACCTCTTCAACCATCAATGGAGTAAAGAAAATAAAAGCGTTGCCTTTTTAGAATATGCATGGGATGTGAGCCCGCAAAATTATTACCACTGCGACCCTTGTATTGCCACTGCGCCTGGTGAACAGGATTTAGTACAGAGCGGTGTGTGGTGGCTTGGTGGTAAAGACTGGAGCGATTACAGCGATGTGGATAATGATGAACCTGACAACGGCAGTAAAAATGTTCACTTTACCCGTTTACATTTCCGTTACAACCGTAACTCGTTTCCGCAGGATCTGTTCTTCCAGGTAACGCCCAATACTGAAACCTTCCAGGCAAGGTACATCATTACACACCCAGCAAACGGTGATTTTACTTGTGATGCCGGAAAAAAATACCTGCAGGATTTAAAAGTGAGAAGAAAAAAAGAATTGCAGGATCTGACTGCACTTACCGGTACCAATCTGAATAACTGGCAGCAGGATGCAACCGCTGCCGCAGATGAAGAAACAGATGCAACAGCTCAATACCGCACGCTGATACCCGAAGTAGCTGCTGCTGCAGAACATGAAAAGACATGGCCTGCCAGTATGATTATTATGAGTGCCTTGGTTTTAGGTGGCGCCGGTTTTATGCGCTGGAAAGGTATGGTGTAGGAACACGCCACAGGCGTGTTCTGTTCACAACAAAATAAGTTTCATGACTATGGCTGTATAGGTTAGATGATCAAACTCCCGGTGTCTGCCGGGAGTTGTTGTTTGTATCAATAGCGATAAAGAAAAGATCTTATTAATATAAACATCTGATGCAAATATTATTCTTCAGCTTCCCTGATTTGTAAGAAAATATTAATGCTCTCCTTTAAAAATTATTTAATACCGGCAGGAAGCTGAACTGATTTTTCTTTAGCTGTTTCATTGAGGTAAACCTGGCTGCCATTACCTTCCCGTTCGGTATGCCCATTCCTGTATTGCAGTATCAATGCAGTACGGTTGCCATTTTTGCCAATGCTGAACGTGTAGGTTACCGATTCCAGTTTTCTGCCGGATGTTTTTAATTTTTTGCCCCAGGTTTCATTGATGGCACGGTTGGTTACATCGCTGTTACTGTTAGATGTTTTGCCGGTTTTACTCCATTCTTCATGATAGCCTTTTACAGGAGAGATGGTGAGCTGGTTAGCGTTGGTGCTGTATGTTCCCGATTCGTAATCAAAAGATTTGGTGTCTGTAAAATGCGAAGCGGTTACGCTGACAAAACGATACGTTCCGTCAGTATTGAATGTATACTGGTTGGTTGAAAACCCGCCCGTGTTGTAACTTGTACCGCCTGCGTTCGAATACTTTTCTGATGTTGTGCCTTCCCATATTTTCCCGGTAAGTGGCGAATGGATTGCTGTACTCTTTTGTGTATTGGATGCTGCGCTGGTTGTACCGGTTTTATATTTGAAATCTATTTGGGTGCCTGCGGGTAATTCAATCTGTGGTTTATCGGCATTATAAGGCCTTCCATACAGCCATGAGTTTTTGAAAGAAGCATTGGTGCTGAATGCTCCGTCTCTCACCGTTGGTTTATTATACTGTAAAACAAGGTTGGTTTTTTGTATGCCCGCAAAATAGTGAAAGTTTATGGTGTATATAACGTTTTCCAGTGTACGCTTTTCTGTTTTTAATAATCTGTCTGCTTTATCACTGCCCGCTTTGCTCCAGCTTTCCACGGTGCCGCTTTGTGGTGTTATGATGAGCTGATCGCCTTTCAATTTGTAAATTCCTTTTTCGTAAGCAAAAACGATTTCGTTCTGGTATAAATAACTGATATTTTTTTGAAGAAACTGGTAGGTGCCATCGGCGTTAAAATAATATTCCCTCCAGTCGTATCCTGCGGTAAGGTTACTGCTGCCGCCGGCACCAGCATAAGACTCACTGCTGTACTGCCCCCAGATGCCGGTAAGCTGGTGGTCATTATTTTCTGCAGTATTTGATTTAACCGATTGCCATTCCAAAGAGTTAATAAATGCCATCAATTCGGTTTGATATTGCTCTGTATTGGTCATTATCACCACGCTTACTGTTTGTCCACTACTGGTAGCCGTTATTAATGTTGCGTGGCCTTTTTTATTGCCATCGGTGTAATCAGCATTACCTGATACAATATCCCAGCCTTTTTGGGTTGCTGGATCCTGCATCGTGGGTGCTGCAGTAACCGGTACTGTTGATTGTACCAGCCTTGCCCAATCTGTATTAAAATTTTCGCCGGCCGTTGCATCAACAGTGGTTGCTTTGGTGATGACCGCAACAGCATAGCCGCCAGTTTTTTTATCAGCAACAGATAATTGCAGACCGCTTTCATTTTGTGTCTTTTGCCAAACTTGAGGCGCCGAATAAGACACAACATCAAAGGTTTGCTTTTGGGCAACAATGTTCATTGAAAAACTAATGAACGCTGCAATAAGGAAAATATATTTCATACCTATTTATTTTGGCAGCAATCATCAGTATGTAAAGCCTGGTGGATTGTCAATCAATGATTCTTTTTTGTTGACATAGGGAAATCTGTAAGGCGCATTATTGAATTGGCCACCATCTCTTTCAGTTGGTTTGCCTGTGTTAAGTATAATGGCATTACCATAATTGGGATCCACTTTTATTTCAAAACTATACGTTACTGTTTGCAGTTTGCAGGCAACAGCTTTTTGAAAACTGCCCCATTTATTAACATCGTTAGTTATCTTGTCTTTATACCACCACCCCGCTCTGCCTTTTTTAGAAGTAATGGTCAACTGGTTTCCATTCACGGACCAGGTGCCTGATTCGTAAACAAAGTATATAGCTTCATTATTAGCGAGCCAGTTTTTTGATCGGAAAATATAAGTGCCGTCTTCTTTTAGTTGATATTCCTTCCGCATATATCCACCCGAATACATAAGGTGCCCGTTTGTAAAGCCACGGGTTTCAGCCTCGTTAACGATCCATATACCCACAATGGAAGTATTATTGGCAGTTGCAGATGAACTGCCACCTGGAGCACTATTGTTTGTGCCGGGATCCGGTTGAACATGCTCCGCATTTAATGTAATGGACGCCAGCAATGTTTGATAATCTTTTAAATAAGACGCAGCTGTAGTGTTGCATAACACAGAAATATACACCTGGTTATTGGAGTAAATAGTTAATACAGAAGTTACTTTTGCCCCGTTGTATTGCCAGGTTCCGCTTCCACTGATTACCGCCCAGCCATTGGTTGATTGGGGCTTTGTTTTTTCCGGCGAAGAAATATTTTTATTTGCCGCAACCAGTTCCATCCAGTCTTTATCAAAATCGGCATCAATAGTTCCGGTACTGGTTGTGCTTTTGTAAATGGTTATTTGAGCCCAGTGTACACTGTCTATACGGGAGTATGATACATGCCCTTCTGTTTTTTGTGCTGTCCATCCGTTTGACATTGCATAAGCGGCAATATCAAATTTTTGCTTTTGTGCAGCAACAAACATAGAAAGGGAAGTAAGCGTTATGATCAGCATTGACAACTTCATATTAACTGTATTGGTATGTTCTTATTAATTTTTCCAGCCGGGTGGATTATCCACTAAAGACGCTAAGGTTCTGAAACTATATTTGAATTCATAAGGTTCATTCGCATTGTTGAACTGGCCACCATCCCGCTGCGTGGGTTTGGTTGATTTAAGTACAATTGAATTGCCATAGGTTGGGTCTTTTATGATTTCAAAAGTATACGTTGTTTTTTCCAGTTGATAATTGGATGATTTTACAAGGCTTCCCCATTCTTTAGTGCTCGACTTCTTGCCCCAAAAACCGGCTTTGCCATTTTTGGGTGAAAGAATAAGTTGGTTGCCCTGCACTGTATAGGTTCCGGTTTCATACATAAACGTGATGTTGGGCGCTTTAACCAGCCATTGTTTGTTGCGGAATATATAAGTACTGTCTGCATTAAAAGAATATTCTCTTCTGCTGTAACCGGAAGTATATTGCGGCATATTATTGATATAGTAACCTGTTGTTTCCAAAATATAATACGTCCATAAACCTGTAACGGATGCATTGTTTGTTACTTGCTTTGCCTTCTTCAACTCTAATGAATGAATAAAGGCCAGCAATTCATTTTTAAACTGGTCTGAGTTGGTCATCAGCACAACACTTACTGTTTGGCCGCCGCCTGTTGCTGTTAACAATGTAGCCACGCCTTTATTAGTTCCATCAGTATAATGGGCACTGCCGGATAAAATGTCCCAGCCATTTTTTTGTTCCATGTCCTGCATAGCAGGTTCATCGTTTACCTGCACTGTACTTTTCACAAGCCTTGTCCAGTAATCATTAAAATTATCATTGGCTGAAGCAGCAGCAGCGGTTGCTTTGGTGATGATGGCAAGGGCATAGGCTCCCGTCTTCTTATCAGTAACAGATAATTGCATGCCGCTTTCACTTTGCTGCTGCTGCCAATGCTGTGGAACTGAAAAAGACAATACGTCGAATTGTTGTTGCTGCGCAAATACGTTTAAGCTTATTGTTACTATTGTGCTGAAAATAAAAATGATCTTCATAGATTTCACGTGGTTGCTTTTATTGTACAGTATAAACATAATCAACAGTGTTGTTGGCTGTATTGGTTTCGGGCAGTGGTGTATTGTTGAGTGTACCTAATGTAAAATGAAAAATAACAGTTGCCCCGCTGCTAAGTCCGTTAATGTGTACACTGCCGCCAATGCTAACTTTATCGCCGGGTTTTAAAGCGCCGCTTGCCTTGTAATATCCGGGGTAAACCTGCGTACCATTTACCCTTGTGGCAAACGGGTATGCTTCATTATAGAGGTTGGTGCCGGGGTTTCCTGCAGGATATACCTGTACTGAAGGAATGATTTGCCGGGCAACATCGAGAGGGATTTCACCGTTGCCGGTATTGATCACCGATACATGGATGGCGGTATTTAAAAATGTACTGCCGGTTACCGGCGCAATTTGATCTATTTGAAAAGTAAGATCAGGAAGTGGAGTACTCCATGATTCAAGATTTCCTATTACCGGAATTTCCAGTGTATTATTGGTTTCGTTGGTTTCGGCAATGGTATTACTGTTATCCAGTATAATGGTTAAGTTTTTGCCATTGTAATCTGCGGGGTTTAAACCGGTACGCAGGTAAGTGCTGCGGAATTTATCGCCGGGATGAAGGATACCATTAGCAGGAAAATTGGGTAAAGCAGGTAACAGCGAATAACCACCAGCAGGTTCAACAAAGCCGCCGGAAGCATTCTTAAGGTAGGCTTGTATGCCAATGCCCGTAATATTAATATCTTCTGCACCGGAATTAATCACCTCAAAGTTTACCGTATAGATACCAGCCAGGCCAATGGCAAAATTGCTGGTGCTTTTATCAACCGATGTTAAAGCAATTTTTAAATCTTTACCAACCTGTTTTCTTAAATCTGTTTGCTGCCTTGGCATGGCGGCATTTACACTGGATGGAGGAAGCGGCGTTGGCGTAATTTTTTTAAGTTGAGATGTGGCCGATACAACACAGGCCATGAACAAAAATAATATTGCTGTTTTTTTCATAAATAAGAATTGAAAGAAGATCAGCGTAAAACTAAACACCAGCAGCCACGTATGGTATCATTAAAAAAGATGATTTTCACGGTGTAAGAATACACCGCATTACAACAAACAACAATTCCCGGAAAGATGATTACCTGTTGCTGGTAATTCACCTCCCGGGAATGTGTTTAAAGAATGAAGCCGTTCAGCATGCATTCTCTGATACGTATTATATTTAGTTCACATCATCCGTCCACCAGCCTAAAAGTTTTGCGGGCATCGGGTTAAAATATTCATCTGTTTTCAGCAGCATTTTTTGCAACTGGTCGCTGTGTCCGCATGATTTACCGTCTGTGATCCAGAAAGGGTTACAGCCTGCAACAAAACCAAGTGTACCGCCGGATACCGGAAAGCTGATGGTTCTGGAAGCATAACCAGCAGGTGCAGGGTTGCCATTCGCATCTTTAAATTCCAGTGTTAACGTGATGCTGTTGATCTTCCATGCATCGGTACAAAAATTTTTATTACAATAGGCAATCACTACTGAAAGACCATTCTGTTTAAAATATTGCAATGAATTTTGTGCTGTATTCAGCGTGGTCGACCTGTCGAGCCTTAAATCAGTAGCCTGGTTGGCTTTTATTTCATTGGCATAATCTTCTAATTTATATGCAGCAGCGCCACCGGATTTTCTTGGGCGTACATAAAAATATGCAGTAGAGGTATTCGCTTCTTTATTATCATTGCCGGTATTGATTTTTAATACAGCACCGGCAAGAAAATATTCAGCATCTGTTAATACCGGTTGTGTTTGTTGCGTACCGGTTGACTTGGTTTGTGTATTTGTTGAAGTGGTGTTAACCGGGGCTGAACTTACCGGTTGTTTTATTATTGTTTTTACCGGAACAGGATTGATATTGGCTTTAATGACTTTGGATGTATCCAGCTTTGTTTGTGCCTGGAGCGCTGCAGACATAATCAACAGGTACGATACTACTGCTTGTTTTTTCATTTTTAAATGTTTTGATGATGATAGTAAAAGTACCGGACCCGCTGCAGCAGGACAATCATTGAAAAAGAGGATTTTTACAATTAATGCAGCAATTTTTGTAACCCCTCAAAATCAAAATTTTTACTGAAGTTATTCATAATGCTGAGCGATAATGGCATACTTACATACCTGAATGATGCCGTTATCAGCTGCGGGCTGGCAGCATTTGCATTATTTGTTTTGAAATAGCCAGGATTGATTGTATAAAGCGGCTGGCCTTTATTGGTGTTATCATAAAATGCCCAGAAGCGGTTGTAATTGGTTCTTTCTTTTAGTTGTGCTTTATAGTTCTGTGCAGCATCTTCCAGTTTATTAATAACAGCCTGTTGCTGCAGCCAGTTTTCACTATTATCACTCAATGCTTTTTTTACTTTGGCTATTTTATCATTCACATCCGCTTCCCAGTTTCCATAATTATGTTCAATCCCTTTATCATGATTCGATGTTAATGTTGCCATCAGCTTTGGAAAATATAGTTTTTCCCTTTCATAATATTCCAGCAAACTTTGCAAATATGCTTTCCTGCTTACGGGTACTAAAACCGGAATATCTTTTTTCTTTACAAACCAATAGCGGTAAATAAAATTATTGCGGTTATTGGGTTTGATATCTTTTTCAGCCACATCCTGGAAATAACCTTCACCACTATTAATGGCTTTGATCAGCTGCGCATTATTGCAGGAAAAATAAGTAAACAAACTGATCAGTGGATCATTTACATTAGCTGACTTATGATTTTTCCAATCCTGGTATTGAAAACCAAAATCGTATTCTCCCATACTGCTGCCAAAAGGATTATCTAAAAAACGGTTGAGTGTATTAACAGGAACAGTATTTACATATATCCGTAAAATGGTCGCAGCTTCATCGTTAGGTTTCAGTTTGCCATTCAAACAAAAGTACTCATGCAACGATGACTCAAAATAGTATTGCCCCAGCTTTACAGCAGCATAATAACCATATCCATTGGTGGTATAATAATTCTGCCAGTTGCCGCCTGTGAGGGTGAACCCGGTATGACTTTGTGCTTCTGTTTTTTCAATTTGCGCCAACACTTGTTTGGCTGCAGCTTTATCAGCAGCAACGGTAAGATTTTTAAAATATTCAGCCCTCACTGCAGGCCAGGGATATTCCGCAGCGGTTTGATATTTTCCGGGTACGTTAGCTGCATCAGCATTCGTTTTACAGGTTTGTGAAAAAACAAATTGAACGGTTAATACAAAAAGTATCGATGTTAATGTAATTAGTTTCATGTATAAATTTTATTTTATTGATGGCTCTTCTTATTTGTTGATTTCAATTTTTTTAATTGACTGCACTTTTGAAAACTCATTTCTTATTTAAGCCCAACGCATTTGCCACTACGCCTCCCGCTGTAACACCGCCATTTACCGAAGCTCCGCCTGATATAATATTCACTTCACCACCAACGGTGCCAATATTTCCACCTGCGCTAACACCGGCAGATATTCCCCAATCGTTTACCTGTATACTACCTGCTGGCCCGGGGCCAACCGTGATATATTCCAGCGCAGAGGTTCCTGCTGATACAGCGGCTATATGCTGAGCGCCCAAATTGAATTCAGCACCAATTCCGGCACCAATGGTTACTTCTTTAAAGCTGCCATTGTCATTAAAATTCAATCCCATTTCTCCTATCAATCCTTCACCGCCGGAAATAGTTATGGAATTGCAGGTAAAATTAATTTTTGCTGCGCCTAAACCAACAGCACCTTTGAAATTAGCACAGTATTCATCGTCCCATGGTTTTGGTTTAACAGGTGTATTATCATTCTTTGTTTGTTCTGCCGGATAAATACAAGGTTCTATTATGGGATAGAACGATAGTATTTTATCAATATCCAGCATATATCCAAGCTGCGCCTGTAAAAAAGGCACCATACTGTTATCACCATGGGCTATTGGTTCCCAGTTGGCATAATCTCTCCAATAGTTGCGGCTTACACATTCACTTTGTTGTGCAAACTGGTTGGTAAGTTTTGCAACATTGGTAAGATAGGTTGCCTGTTCTTTATTAAACTCACTGCATTTCTGTTTATTTAAACGTTCTATTGCTTCTTCCTCATCCACCTTGCCTTCACCCCCTTCCAGCTTTTTTAGTTGGTCGTTGTATTTTTTGATGATGGCGTTGGCTTTTTTATTGTGATCGGTTGTGAGGTTACCGAGATTTAATGTATAAATATCAGCAAGGTCATTTTTTAGTTTGTTGTAATCAGTCGTGTTTTTTGTAAGAATCATATTTGCTTTTACAACATAAGTAATTGCGCCCGCCATATTCTTTATATTATCTATTCTTTGCTGGCCGCTGGTTTGTGGTAATTTGTTTATAGCTGCCCTGATGTCGTCAGTTGTTTTCACGTAAGCACCACGTTCTTTTTCCAGCATTTTGTTAAACGATTTTGTTTGCGCTAAGTCTTCCGGCATAGCTGGCAATTGCACCCGCTTCAGCATGGGAAATTCTTTGAAATTGGTATTGGCATAATCTTCCAACGTTTGATGATTGCTTTCCATTTTGCTGAGTAAATCAGCTGCTTCTTTATCATACTGTCCTTTAAGTGCCTGTTTCAAACAGCTTATTGCTTTATCAGCCTCAGCTTTATTGTTAGTTTGAGAAGCCTTATTTAAATGTACAAACGCCGCTACTTTATTGGCGTTGGTATTCAGGCTGTCTTTATCAATGCTTTTACCGGCAAACAGGGCAGCATTATTGATATCGCCCAGGTTATAATAAGCTGCTGCCATATTAGCTAATACTGCAGCTGAATTACTGTTCTTACTATTGATGTATTGCAAAACAGGCAACGCTTTTTCTGGGTAGCCATACACATTCAGCAGCGATGCCAGGTTGTTTGCAGTATTCATATCGTTATAATCCGCCTGCATGGCTTTGCAGAAGAGGTACAAGGCAACCGTTGGCTTTGATTGTGTCCATGCATTGATGGCTTCATTTGAAATAGCAGCTGATGTTAGAATCTTTTTCATTTTAAGATAACTATCGATTTTACCAGTACTTGAAGCATCTAATTTTGCTGCTACCAATATTTTCAGATCATCTATATATTTTTTAAATGCGCTGTTAGACATAACTGTATTGGGCATCGCATCCAGCAATGCCGAATGGGCAGGTACTTTAAATACAGGTAATGAAGCCACCGATTTATTACTGCTTTGTGTTGCTGATGGTAATTTACTTTTAAAACCAGGAGGATAGGTAACAGGCTGCACGTCATCAAGTTTTTCCAACGGTTTGAGAATGTAATCGGAAGTTTGAAAAGAAGGCACGTCTGGAGTAGTGGATGATTTATCTTTTACAACGCCGGAAAAAGCTGGCTCCTTTGACGGATTATTTTGTACCGGCGAGTCACTCTTAATAAATATATTGCCCAGGTAATTGCCGGGTTCACTGCTATACCAGCCAATTTTGCTGTACTTTAAACCTGCCGGTAATACAGCATCATCTCTGAAAACTTCTTTACTGTTCACGGCAACGGCTACCGATGAACCGTTTATTGAAATACTGATATGTGCTATATCTCCTGCTTTCAGATTATCAACTTTGAACCGTTTGATTTTCTCATCAATGTTTTTTTTCATAAAGCGGATATTGGTTTCCGCTTCGCCACTTAATGCAAGGGAAAAATCAAAACCGTTCCTGTTGATGTCGTGTATATCAATATAGTTATCAGTTCCCAACCTGATATATACCGGCGTTCTTTTGTTTTGAATCGTCTTGTCAAAATACACATCGTAGTTTACTGTAAAACTGCTGCCCGGTTGCTTTGTAAAGTCCGGGTAAAACGTAAAGTCTGTTGGAATAGTAATCCATTTTCTGCCGGTACCACTTTGTGTGGTTAATGTTGCATTTTGAACCTGATGACCATCGTGTCCATAAGTATGCCATCCCTTTGCAGAAAAAATGCCTTCGGCATAGCCGTCAAAGTTTTCATACAAAATGGTGTAGGGGTCTTTGTTCCTGGCAGCTGCGCTTGATGATACTGCAACAGGAGTAGCGACATTGTTTGCAGAAGATTTTGCCGGTGCATTCAGTGGCGTGTACGCAACAACGTTTATTTTTCCGGGGTTAGCTAACCAGTTGTTTATATAGTCGAAATTAAAATTGTGCAACATAGAATATACCAAATGCTGATCGCCTGTACCAAATGCCTCATCGTATTTAACGGGAGACCCTGTAAAATCAGTAAGTGGTGTAAGGTTTACATACAACCATAAGGGTTTATCTGTTTTGCTTGCATCGATGGTTTGCTGCGTGGTGCTTACCAGGATACTGTATTCAGGAAACGTTTTGTTTATAGCGTTGCCGTTAATAAAATATCTTGGGTCAAGCAGGTAATGCCCATTATCGTCCTTAACCGAATTATTATAATTCACATCCGGTTTCAGTTTCACCACTTCATTGTAATAAGGCTTTAAACGTTCCAGTGCAGCTTGTATTTCTTTAGCTTCATAAGGATTTTTTTGAAGAATGGATGGATAAGCTGCGATCTGTTGATTAATATAAGTTACTGCATCTTTTACCAATACCGGCTTAAAAGGCCATTCGCCATTTTTAGGAACTACTATACCAAACTTGTTCAGAAGCAAACCATTATTGTGGTAATGATCTGCATAAGTGCGGTATGGATACAGGCTGGGCTGAATTCTTTTGTCAATGGCTTCATTTAATAATTTAGTATCATCATCACCCGAACTGAAAAGCGCTTGTTCAGCATAAAAATACAGGCCACCCGGATTGAAACCCTTTATATAATTGCCCGGAAAATCGTTGAAGCCTGCAATCAGTCTTTGCCCTTGCTCACAGCATTTCAAATCTATTTTTCCATTTACAAAATGAGCAGCATAGCCTAATAAATTTATTCCATAACTATGCAACGGCCCATTGGCATCTAAGTAAAAGCGCTCATCATTTTTTACAATAGTCCGGATCACAAGGCCTTTTGGTAAATAAGATTCCTGTATCCAGTTATACAGCATATCCGAAGCCTGTTGTTGTGCTGGAGAATAAACAGCACCATCAGCATATTGACTTTTGATAGACTTGTAAACAGCTTTGGGAACAGGTGGATTACTAACATACTTCCAGCCTAAAACCGAATCGCGGTTCAGTTCTAAATCGCTGCGCTGGGCATGGGCCAGGTGAGTTAACAGCACAAATGCCACTAATAGGTAATGAGTTGGTTTTTTCATTGCTTAACTAAACAGGTTTAAAAAATTGCATTCGCATTGGTTTGCAATTTTCCAGGAACGATTACATTATTTTCCAAAGCCACTGATGCCGCCGCTCATATTCCCGCTGATCAAACTGATTTTGCCAGATGCGGCTACATTTACCACAGACGCTTCGCCTGTGGCATAAACATCTTCTATGCCTTTGCTGGTAAATTCCACGCCTACACCAGCTTTTACACCAGCTTGTACCGGCCCTGCACCAACACTTTTGTCAATAATGGTTGCTTCTGCCGATCCGTTAACAAAACGGTTCTGACCTTTGTTATCTGATTTGTAATGGAGATGACCACTTAAAGGGCCAGCACTAAAATTCAAGATCATTTTTTCGCAATGGGTTTCGATGCTGTTGTCAAATCCAAAATCAAGTTTGGAATGGTATTTACAGTTCATGTCATCAAAGTCAGCCAATTTATATTTCGATATTTTATTTTCTGCCGGTGCACACTTTCCGTAGATATCAGTTGCAATGTAACGGGTATTGCTAAGCGCAGTTAACCATTCTTTTTGTGCAGCAATTTTTGTGACGGTAAAGGCGGCTTCGTCTTGTGTAAATTGTTTCCAGTACAATTCTTCACTGATTTTTAGCTGCAGTTGATGCAGGTAATTGGTATACGCTTCTTCCAATGGTTTGTTGTAATTACTATATACCCATTCGCTGTATTTTCGTTGCACTTCGCAATTGTCATAACCAATATTTTCTCCTTTTTTGGCTAATTCTGATTCCTGCGTTGCTGTGCTGCTGTTTTGTTTTTCAATTAATTTACGTTGTGCTTCTTTTTTTGTTTCAAAATCATTTCTGATAGTTTGCACCTGCTTCAACGCAGTTTTTAATCGAAAGCCACTGCCGCCATCTTTATCCATTTGCTCTAAATTAATTTCAGCCATTCTCCGGTAAATGTTATCCGGTGTTGCATCGCCGCTGCTTAATCCAGTAATGCCGTTTTTCTGGTATTGATTATATACCTGCATCGCTTTTTGATTATTGGCAGTTTGATAGGGAATAAGGCTTTGCGCCAATTGCATATTCTTGTCACCCGCCTGCTTTTGAAAAGCGTCCCAATCTGTTTTTAACCTTAATTCATCAGCATAAGAAGTGGGCACATCCGGTCGCATAAAATTTTTTAAGCCCAATGGGTTGGGATCTGGCTGAAAAGGTTTGCGCATATCACTTGCTTTTATTTTGTATCCTAATTTGCGCAGCATATTTAGTTTGTTAGTAGAAAAACTATACGCCAGCGAATTTTTCATTTTTTCAATGGCCGCAGTGGTGTTACCCTTGCTTTGTTCAATAAGACATTGCGTATAATTGGCCTGCGGATGATAAGCGAAAGCTTTTACCACTTTATTTAATTGTGCATTGGCTTTGTCTGTTTCGCCCAGGTAAAACCAGGCTTGCCCCAGGTTGTTAAGTATTGTTGTATTATCAGGATACAGCTTATTTAAATATTCTAGTAGTGGTATTGCTTTGTGCGGTGCGCCGCCCATGCTTAGCATAGCAGCAAAATTGCTCAGCAAATCAGCATCGGTATTATTGTCTGTACAGGCTTTTCCCATTATACACACCGCTGTTTCCAATTGGCCTGTTATCCAAATACCCACTGCTGCATTGCCGATGGCTGGTGCAGAAAATTTATTGTTTTTATAGTCAGCATAAATAAGTTGTGCGGCCTGTTTGGCTTCGCCTGGTATTCCTTTCTCTATGTATTCGTTCAGTGATTTGATATATGCAGGCAGATTAGCAGCAGTTAATGTTATTGCAGGAATGGCCGCGATAAGGGAAGCATTTTTTGGTGGCACACTAAATGCATCTGCATTTACCGCCGCTTTTACATCAGCATCAGTAATTCCTGCCGGCATGGATGGTACTGTGGTTGACATGCCCATTTGCTCCATCATCTTTTTTTGTTCAGGCGTAAGCTTATCCATAGCCTGCTGTGCCTTTTTTATTTTATCCTGCATTTCTTTTGTGGTGGCAGGGTTGGTGGTTTGCGCAGTTACCACCGTTCCAACAAATAAAACGGTTACGGTAGTGTATATAAATCTTGTAAAAATTAAGGGGCTTGCCATATTGTTATTTGGTAATGGTTACTGAATCATTTGCTTCAAAGCATTTATATCAAAATGCTTTTCCCAATTATTAAAGAGCCTTGCAGCAAAGCCTTTGTCTTTACTGATCTCGTACCGGAACTGTACTTCTATCAACAATGGTTTTACAGCCTGCCCGTTGTTGCCGGTAAAATAAGCGGGGTTTAAAACATAGAGGGCAGATTTATATTCTCCTTCTTCATCATAAAACCTGCCCAATGCATCCAAACTTTGGTTGGCATCTTTCAGCATGGTGTTTTGATCAACCACGGCGGGCTTTTGCAGCCATTCCGGTTTTTGTTTGGCCAGCAGTTCTTTCACCTTAGCTTTTTTGGCTTCATAAATTTTAGGGTAATCTATTTTGTCGGCTTCCAGGTCTGCCTTTCTTTTCTTAGCCCAGTCGGCAGTTTGGTTGCCGATTTCATTTATCGATTTTGCATTGAGGTATTCAAAATTGGCCTTCTCTATTTCAAAATAATCCAGCATATCTTCCAGGTATTGTTTGCGGCTTACCGGTATTAATAAGGGCACACCGGGTTTGGTAATGAGATAATGCCGGTCTATCATGTAATACGAATTGGCCGAAGGGCCTTTATACCTGCTGTCGCCCCAGCCATTTTCAACATAACCGGTACCGTTATTGAGCTTCAGAAAATCAGTATGTTTGTTTTTATAATCATCGGAGCGGCCGGTGAGTAAACTGCTTTCAGAAAAGTATTGTGATACACGGCTGGGCTTGTCTTTTTTATCCTTTTCAAAATCAGGCCCAGGTTTGGCTTCTATAGGAAAAGAATACACCATACGGCCATATTTCGTATAAAACTCACCTGTACCCACGGTATTGGCGCCGCCTGGCAATATATATGGATTGATGGTAACGTTGAAAACCGTTTTATATTCATCTACTATTTTGGGTACATGCTCGGTAACATGGCAAACGAGTTGATAAACACCCAGTGTGTATCCATACCTGGCGCAGATATAGTTCCCGTAATCAGTATTACCCCATTTCGCAAAACTTACCCTGGCTACGCAACCGGTCAATTTAAAATCTTTGCGGCTGGCTTCTTCCATTTTTTCAATGGAGATAAGGTTTTTCATCATTACAGTTTTTTCAGCTGCGGTACCTTTTAATGAAAAACCATATTTCGTTTGGGTATGATCGGTATAAATGCCGGGCACATCATCGGCAGTGCCGTTGCAGGTTGTTTGCGGTGGAGTTATTTTTTTTGTTGTTTGCGAAAAACAGGTTATTGCAGGCAATAGAAAAAAAGGCAGGATGAATTTGCGTTTCACAGTATTAAAAATTTTGAATGAAATAACTGGTTTGCTGTTATCAATTTCTATAATTAAAAGTTTGGTGGCGTAACGGTCCAGGACTGGCCGGTTTTTGCATCGAAACCATTTGAGGTACTGTTCAGCAGTTTTCCATTTACATCATAGTTATAATAAACCCAGCAAATCCTTAATGGCTTAAGCGAAACCGTTGTTGCCATCAGGTTGTTACATGCCCTTGTATCGCTGCAGGAAAGCACCCTGGCATCTTCAAAATACATTTTATACTTTATCCTGCTGAATGAAGGGTTGTTGGGATTTTTTTCCATCACATCTATTTCACCCTGTACTATATTTTTTCCAAGTTGGGTGTGTGCCAGGAAATCTGCACTGGCAGAACAAGGGGAGAATTTAAAATTTACAGTTGTATTTTGATTTTGCCCGTTGGTTGTTACTTCAATAATCTCCACTTGTTTTTCATATCCTTTATACACAGAGCTGCCTATGAATTTTGCAGGATTGATGCTGCCCAAAAATTTTCCGAAGTTTGTGTTTTGGCTAAACCCATAGAAAGATAAAAGTAATGCCGGAATGGAAACAGAGAGAAGTTTTTTCATTGTATATAGTTTAATTAATTATTGAAGAGGTTGAATTTTTAATGACTGGAAATACCATGCATTATATTCTGATGCATTCGGAAGGCTGATGAGTAATCCATTGATGCCCTGCACCAAATTTACACCTATTACAAAAGTTGTTGGCTGAAGCGCTGCCACCACCATGGATGCAGCAGTAGCGGGTTGGGGATACTCATTTACGCCAATATAGTTGGTTACTTTAATTTCGGTATTACCTGCATATACAAAAGTGCCATTGATCTGTAAGAGGTAAAAGCCCGCTGCCTGGCAGTTGGGAATTTTTAATATCACAGATCCGCTGGTAAGGCGTATCACCTCACTGCTTAAATATTGTATTGGTCCATTAAAGTAAAGGGTGTTATCTCCATCTTTCATCTGGGGCCATGTAAAAGTGCATACTGCAGGATTGCCTGCTGGTATTAAAGCAGCCGTATCAGGTGTTTTTGTTGTTTTCTTATATAATTCAAAAGCAGCCCTTGCATTTAAAAAAGCATTGGCATTTTTTATGGGTGGTATTTTTTGCAATATTTCTTTGGTTGCTTTTATTTGTGCGTAGCTGCTGCAAACAAAAACACAAAGACAAGCAGTGAAATAAAACCGGGTCATAAACTATATTTTTTAGATTATTTAAAAATGCCTGTGCCGCTCAACGAAGCTGCTCCGCTGTTCAAACTCATTCTTCCTTCCATGCCTGCACTGGCGCCAACAGCGCCCACGCCTGCTGCCGCTTCCACACCTCCAACAATAACTACATCGGTTATGCCGGTTCTGTCTATTGCTATTTCTGCACCAACACCGGCGCTTACGCTACCCTGTAAGGGACCAATTTTCCCGCCAACACTTGTTTTGGGGCCAAAGCTGATGGTGCAGTCTTTAAAGGAGTCACCAAAACCGGCATGGTCTAAATCCTGGTTTAACGTACCGCTGATGATGCCTGCATTTACCGTTGTGGTTAAACCGCTGCAGGTAAGCGTCATGATAAAGCCAAGCTTTGCACTGCCAAATTCGCTGTTGAGGGTACAATTGGGGTCTTTGAATGTGGACAGTTTACCGCCCTTGATTTCGCCCTTATCTGTACAACCATAATTCACCCCAAGTGTCAGCGCTTTAAAAGACAAATCGTCCAGCCATTGTTTTTTTAAGCCGGCAATAATGCCCGGCAGCAGCTCCGGGTAAGTAGTATAGAGCGATGAATAAGCCATTTCATTTAAAAACTGTTTTTGTGCCACTAAGTATTCGTTATATAATTCTTCGTATTTGGTATTGTAGGCTTTTAAGTAGGTGTCTGCTGCTTTTACCGCATCCCTGCAGAGCACCTCATTACTTTCTGTTCCGCCTTCTCCTACATTTTTCCATCTTTCAGTAATGTTTTTCATGGCAGCGTCATACACATTTTTGTAAGCGGTGCCATCTCCTTTTACAAAATCTGCTATTCTTTGTAAGATGTCATTTTTTTTGCGCTGCAGGTTTTGCAGCACTATACTTTCCCTGGCATTCATTTTTTCAGCGAACATAGGGGCACGGGCAATTTTCAAAGCATCGCTTTGGCTTACAGAACCGGGGTTGTTCATGGCTTTGTTCCTGGCTTCCATAAATTGCTTTTGCTGTGCTTCCAGTTGTTTCATCATTTGCTTGTTGGATTCTTCCGTGAGTTTTTCTAATGGTTTTTTAACCTGCTCCATACCGGCTAAAAAAGTTTTTCGCTGCTCATCATAAGCCACCATTTGTGCATACGATTTAGGAAATTCCATGGGAGAAAAATTGCCAAGGTTAAGCAGGTCATCGCTTTTATTAGCAGGTGGAAAATTATTGTAATCACCTGACCCCGGTGCATACCCTAAGTTGCGCAGTAAGTCTGCCCTTGTGCTGCTGTACCCTTGTTTAAACGCCATCTTTGCTGCAGCAGTGGCAGCAGTTTTATTGCCTTTGCCTTCTGCAATTAAACACATAGTTTGGTTGGCCTGTGCATGTGATGCAGCCAATGTAAGCGTGGTATCTAAATATTTTTTGGCTTTGTCTGCATCGCCCAAAGCAAACCATGCCTGGCCCAGGTTATTAAGTATGGTACTGTTCTTTTTAAAACGGCTGTTAAGGTTATTAAGAATAGGAATGGCCATTTCAGGTGCACCCATCATGGTGAGCATTGCTGCATAATTATTTAAGTTGTCAGTATTATCAGCATCGGCTTTACACACCTGTGCCATTAAACTCAAAGCAATTTGCGTGCGGCCCATCATCCACAATGCGGTTGCGGCATTGCCCATATCATCGGTAGTGGTGCTTTTTTCTTTCAGGTCTTTATAAATTTCATTGGCCTTATTTTTTGCGGCGGGCAATACTGCCGCAAAAGTGGCTGTACCGGTAGTGCCAACAAATGCACTCATATTGGCGCTGGAAGGGGTAGCAGCAATGGCTGCAATGGCTTTGGTGTTTTTTGCAGGAATGGGGCCGGTGGCAACAGTGCCCGTTTGTGCAGGCTGGTTGTTGTTTACCTGGTTGATAGCGTTATTCATTTTTTGCCCTGCCCCAAATGCATTCATCATGCTGTCCATCTGCTTCCGGGCTGCAGGGCTCATATTGGCCATTGTTTCATTCAGTTTTTTCTGCGCTGCTTCCATTCGTTTTTTATCGGCCTCCATCTGTTCTTTAGATGGTTTTTGTGCCATTAACACAGTTACGGATGCTATTAAAGCCAGCGATAAAAATATTTTTTTCATACCGTACATTTTGTGCCGTGAAATTAGTGGGGGCAGCTGAACAGTACAATCATCAAAAAAGATGATTTTAAAGCAGGAATGAAAAAATCATTAAAAAAGATGATAAGAAACGGGCTGCCGACCACTTTTCTTTGCAACAGCATAAAAATGTATTTTAGCGCATGAAGAAATTATTACTGCTGCTGTTTGCTGCATTGCCCGCATTGATGTGTACAGCACAGGATGCCGCCAAAAAGGACAGCCTGCTGCAATTGTTGCCTCAAACAAAAAATGATTCTGCCGGTATTATGCTGCTGGTTAAGGTGAGTGCGTTGTATGCAAAGGGCAATTTCGACAGTTCATTACTGTATATGAATAAAGCTGCTGAACTTGCCACAGCAAAACAAACTGCAGCCTGCGCACCGTTTATCAACAATGGTTATTTTCTGCTGTATTATTATCACAACGATTACAAACAGGCTATTGCGTATGCGGTAAAAAATATAGCCATTGGCGAAAAAAATAGCGATGAGAAACTGCTGGCCAAAACGTACAATAACCTGGCTTCTGCAAACAATGAATCGGGCAATTATAAAGCGGCCATAGCGTATTCATTAAAATGCCTTGCAGTAACAGAAAAAATTCAGGACAGTGCAGGTTTTCCCCTCCGCAACCTTACCGTATCCAACACGTACTACAACCTGAAGCAGTATGATAAAAGTATTTATTATTCAAAGCGGGCCATTGCATTCGGGAACCAGTTTAATAATTCATTTGCTGTATTGATGGGGTTGAATAATATGGCCGCTGCTTATTCCGGCCTGCATAAGATTGACAGCGCCATTGCTTTTTTTGAACAGCAGCTTGCACTGGCAAAAAAAGAAGCTGATACCATGACCATGTATTATGCGCTGGTTAACCTTTGCCAAAACAATTTTACCAATAACAACCTTGCAGGGGTTGAAAAATATTCGGCCCAGCTGCATCAAATTGCCCCTGAAATAACCGATAAAAAAACAATTGCTGAAATATATAATGTAAATGCACTGCGGTTTATTTTGCGTAAAGAGTATACACAGGCCAAAGCAGAATTAGACAGCGGCATTGCTTACGCTAAAAAGGAAAATGCCGATGCCATTGGCAACCTGTACCAGGCGTATTCAAAGTTTTACTTTATTCAAAACAACATTAAAGCAGCAGAAGATTATGCTTACAAATACGATTCCCTGCAGAGCGTTGCCAATATTAAAGAACTGAATTTTTATATTGAAGATTTAAGTATTCAGTACGAAACAGAAAAAAAAGAAGCCCGGCTGCAGCTGCAACAGGCGCAACTCCAGCAAAAAAGCAACCTCATTTATTTTCTTGTAGCCGGTACCGTTGCATTGTTGCTGATATCCCTGCTTACGTACCGCAACTACCGCAACCGGCAAAACCTGCAGCAGGCAAAGATTGATGAACTGGAAGCAGAGAAACAACTGACCGCCACCGAAGCAGTGTTAAAAGGGGAAGAACAGGAACGCACCCGGCTTGCCAAAGACCTGCACGACGGACTGGGCGGTATGCTGAGCGGCATTAAATATTCATTAAGCAATATGAAAGAAAATTTAATCATGACGCCTGACAATGCGCAGGCCTTTGAACGCAGTATTGATATGCTGGACAGTTCCATCCGCGAAATGCGCCGTGTGGCGCATAATATGATGCCGGAAATACTGGTGAAGTACGGGCTGGATACAGCACTGAAAGAGTTTTGCGGGGAGATTGACCGCAGCGGCGTCATCAGCACCAAATATCTTTCTATAGGTATGAGTGACACCACCATCAGCCAAACGGTGGCAGTAAGTGTGTACCGCATCATACAGGAATTAGTGAACAACACTATTAAACACGCCGGCGCCCAGCAGGTACTGGTACAGGTGCATGCATCTGCCCAGGAAAAATTACTGGCACTAACGGTGGAGGATGACGGCAAAGGATTTGATACTGCCGTGCTGAAGCAGCCGGGTGGTATTGGCTGGGACAACATCCGTAACCGCGTGGAATTTTTGAAAGGGAAAGTAGATGTGCAGTCGGCCCCGGGCCAGGGCACATCAGTACTGATTGAAATCAAACTTTGATGCAGACAGAAGTATTTATTGTTGACGACCATTATATGGTGATTGAGGGCATCCGCTCCCTGCTGCAGCAGGAGAAAGATGTGGAGTGGCTGGGGCATGCCACCACCGCAGCCTCGTGCCTGGCCTTTTTAAAACAACAGCAGCCCGATGTATTGCTGATGGATGTAAACCTGCCCGACAAAAGCGGCATCGACTTATGTAAAGAAGTAAAGCAACTATACCCCCACGTTAGTGTAGTGGGGCTGAGTACGTTTAACCAGCAGGCCATCATCCGTAATATGGTTGACAATGGCGCCTCCGGCTATGTGTTGAAAAATGCCACGAGGGCAGAACTGAAAGAAGCGATTGATGCAGTGGTGAAAGGCAATACCTATTTCAGTTTTGAAGCCGCCTTAACACTGAACGAACCGGAAGCGGGTTTGCCCCTGGTTACCCGACGGGAAAAGGAAGTGCTGCAACAGATTGCTGAAGGGCTTACTAATGCTGAAATTGCAGAACTACTCTTCATCAGCGTGGCTACGGTAAACACCCACCGCAAAAGCCTGCTGGAAAAATTTGATGTAAAAAATACGGCTACGCTTATAGGTAAGGCCATCCGGCTGGGGATGATATGAATGCATTTGAAGGTGGTATGTTATTGTATAAAGAAGCTATCTTTTAAAAAATACAGCTGGCGCATGAAGTTTTCAATCAGGTCAGATTATTATTTTATTCATTTAAGGAACCTGGTACAAAGCAACGTAATAATTATGGTTGCTGCTGAATAAGTTGTTCCAGCACGGCAGTTTCTTCCGCAGTAGGCATGGTTGGTGGCGGCCTTACATTACCGGCACTTTGGCCAATTCGTTTAGTCCACGCCGTTGACCAGGCTGCGCACAATACGCTCTGCCGCCCCGCTTTTAATAAGTGCCGCCCCGGTGATGGAGGCGAATATGACCAGGATACCACAAAAATTCCTATAGCTACAATCAGCAGGGGATCTATATTGTATGGGGTGGTTTAGGCTGGTGCGCTATGGCACCTGCGAATAAAGATAGCCAAAAATGGTGAGGGTATCGGTAGTGGTTGCGTTGTATGGGTTGATACACGGGCGGGTGCAGGTAGGGTGTGGCCGGCAAGGCGGGAAGATGCGAAGGTAATGGGTTGGTGTAGGTGTGGGATGAGATTTGATTTTTGCTCATGTAGGCACGGAGGCACAGATGGGAATTACGGGTTTATTGCGCACTTTGGTTAAAACATGCATTCGTGAGATACGGGCGCAGGCGGGGGATGGGGAGGTGATGCAATGGTTGAGGTAAGGAAATAGCTTGCCATCTGCCAACATTTAATTAATTTGTCATCTAATTAATTTTATGCCCTTAAGCTGGAATGAAATAAAAACCCGTGCTGCCGCCTTTAGCAAAGAATGGGAGGATGAAACAAGTGAAGATGCCGAAGCAAAATCTTTCTGGGACGACTTCTTCAATGTATTTGGTATCAACAGAAGAAGGGTAGCCTCATTTGAAAAGCTGGTAAATAAATTAGATGACAGGCAAGGCTTTATTGATTTGCTTTGGAAAGGTGTAATCCTGATTGAACACAAAAGCCGTGGCAAAGATTTAAACAAAGCTTACCAGCAAGCTAAAGATTACTTCCCCGGGTTGAAAGAAAAAGAACTGCCACGGTACATACTCGTGTGCGATTTTGAAAAATTCCGCCTGTATGATTTAGAAAATTCAACACAACATGATTTTACCCTCTCTCAATTAAAAGATAATGTAGGCCTGTTTGGTTTTATTGCAGGCTACGAAAAGAAAACCTACAAAGAGCAAGACCCTGTAAATATTGAAGCAGCAGAACTGATGGGCAAGCTGCATGATAAATTAAAAGCTATTGGCTACACCGGGCATGAACTGGAATTGTATTTGGTGCGGTTGGTATTTTGCCTGTTTTCGGATGACAGCAACATTTTTGAAAAAGGAATTTTATACGACTACATAGACCAGCGCACTGCAGAAGATGGCAGCGACCTTGCCATGCACATTGACAGCATCTTCAATGTTCTCAACACGCCACCTGAAAAAAGATTAAAAACATTAGACGAGCAACTGGCAGCATTTCCGTACGTAAATGGAAAATTGTTTGAAGAGCGCCTGTTACCCGCTGCTTTTGACAGTGAGATGCGCCGCACACTCTTAGATTGCTGCCTGCTCGACTGGGGCAAAATATCACCTGCCATTTTTGGCTCGCTGTTTCAAAGTGTGATGGATGAAAAAGCAAGAAGGAATTTAGGTGCCCACTACACCAGTGAAAAAAATATACTTAAACTTATAAAGCCCTTGTTTTTAGATGAACTGTGGGCAGAGTTTAATAAAGTACAAAGCAGCAAGGTACAATTGCAAAAACTGCATGATAAAATAAGCACCCTCCGCTTTCTTGACCCTGCCTGCGGCTGCGGCAACTTTTTAATTGTGGCTTACCGTGAGCTGCGGCTATTGGAAATTGAAATTATAAAACGCTTATTAAAACTAAGCGGCATAAGGGAAGAAGTGTTGAAGGAAGCAAAGATGGATGCTGCTTATTTAGTAAAGTGCAATGTAGACCAGTTTTATGGAATAGAGTATGAAGAGTTTCCTGCACAGATAGCCCGTACAGCCATGTGGTTGACCGACCATCAGATGAACATGCAGGTAACAGAAACTTTTGGAGAGTACTTTGTGCGCCTGCCCTTGCAAAAAGCCGCCACCATTGTACACGGCAATGCATTGCGTATAGATTGGCAAACACTCATTGAACCCATGCCTTGGGAAAAAGGAGAAACTAAGTTTGATTTTATATTGGGGAACCCGCCGTTTATTGGGCATCATTTACAAACTGAAGCTCAGAAATCTGATTTGCACTTTGTGCTGAATGAAATACAGGCAGCAGGCGTTATGGATTATGTCTCGGCTTGGTATTGTAAAGCATCTGAATATTTAGAAAAATATAATATTAACCAAACAATTAAAGTGGGTTTTGTTTCAACAAATTCAATTACTCAAGGAGAACAGGTGGGAATACTTTGGTTCTACCTTATTAATAAATATAAACTAAAAATTCATTTTGCACACAGAACATTTAAGTGGAGTAACGAGGCAAAAGGGGTAGCGGCTGTTTACTGTGTGATAATAGGCTTTTCCAATTTTGATATACCTATTAAAAAGCTATTTGAATATGAAACAGTTAATAGTGAGCCACATGTAGTTGAAGCAAGAAACATCAATTGTTATTTAGTTGATGCTAAAAATATATTTATTTCAAATAGAACCAACCCCATTTGTCCGGTACCATCAATGATGTATGGAAGTAAACCAACTGACAATGGAAATTTCCTTTTAACTGACAATGAGAAAATAGAATTTTTACACAAAGAGCCAGGTTCAAAAAAATTTATTAAACCATTTATAAGTGCTAAGGAGTTTCTTAACAATGAGAGAAGATGGGTAATTTGGCTAGTCGATGCAAAGCCAGAAGAAATTAGGACTTTGCCCGAGGTTTTAAAGAGAGTTGAAGCTGTGAGGGTTTTTCGGGAATCAAGTGTTGCAGCTTCAACTAGGAATTATAAATATCACACATTATTCAGGCAAGTTACACAACCAAAATCAGATTACGTTTTAGTGCCTCGGCATTCTTCAGAAAACAGAGCCTACATACCATTTGGTTTTTTTGATAAAGAAAGTATTGTGGCAGACAGCTGTAACTCTATTCCGAATGCAACTTTATTTCATTTTGGAATTTTGACATCCTTAATGCATATGGCTTGGATTAAATACACTTGCGGTAGAATCAAGAGCGATTTTCGTTATTCAAAAGATATCGTTTACAACAATTTCCCGTGGCCTGAAAACCCCGGCGACAAACAAAAAGAAGCAGTGGAAAAAGCAGCGCAGGCAGTATTGGATGCAAGGGCGCAATTTCCCAACAGCAGCCTCGCAGATTTATACGACCCCAACACCATGCCACCTGCATTGGTAAAAGCACACCAGCAATTAGATAAGGCGGTTGATTTGAGCTATCGCCCTCAACCATTTATTAATGAAACCAAAAGAATAGAGTTTTTATTTGAGTTGTATGATAAGTATACGGCAGGGTTGTTTGTGAAGGAGAAGAAGAAAAAATAATTTTCATCATAATCATAACTCTTTTATATGCGCTCTTTTTTACAAAAAGTCTTTAAGCCTGATCTTGACAATGCTGAGTTTGTAAGTACAATTAAAACAGAAGCGGAAAAGTATAAGGAGCCGGCGCCATGGTTAATTGGCATGAAAAACTCAATGCTCAACCTGCTTTATCCGGCATTCCTTGGTGCAATGCTGTATGGCGTGTTAGCCTACTGCCCCGATATCATTTCCGAATTCAAACAATATTTAAATTTTTGGAATGGCTCTCCCCAAAACAAAGTACGGATGCTGGGCATGTTTGCTATAATAGCTTTTTTTGTATGCGATTATCTTCACCTGTATGTTGTAAGAAAATATTCTGGATGGCATTTTCTGATTCATTTAATAACGGCCGTAGGCATGTTATGGATTGCACTGGCCTTTTTACCTGATGGTGCCGGAGGTGATTATACAGGTAGCGGAAAAGAGGATATTCTAAACCGGTATGAAAGGTTAACGATTGTTTTTTTAGTAATTTCTCTTATATACGTGATTTATGATGCTGGTGTACTGTTCAAAAAAAAGGTTACTAAAAATGTAGAAGCACCGCTATATTGGGCTTATTCAGTTACCAACGGAGTAATGTTTTTGACTTTCGTAATTGTGTGTTTATTAAGTATTGATATCACAACAAAAACATTTATTCAGTTAGGCGCATTATTAGTTTGCTCCACTTCTTATTTTATTTTGGTATCCCAAAAACACAAAATCGAATCAAAAAAAGCAGCTATCCGTAAAGAAGCAAAGAAAAAAAATCCTGCAAATGAATTGTCAGATGAACAGGTCGAAAAAATAAATAAAATAAGCGATTTGGAAGAGACGCTTAATGCTCTTAGTAAGAGCGCATCAGGAAATAATCAAACTTTAAAAAATTTAGACTCTCAAATAGAAGAGCTTAAAAAAGTTTTAAAACAAATCAAACTAAAATTGGCAATAGATTAATCAAATAAATTTACTTATGGCAAAAGAATTATCTCCATCCCGTGCACTGGCAAGTAAAGTAATTTATGAAGCCTTCAAAATTTTAAAGGCAGAGAATGGCCAGCTTCCGGGAAAGGAAGTAATAGAAAGAATAAGAAACACTGTTGCCCTGACGGATTGGGATAAAGAAGTGTATGTAAAAACAGGTTATGTACGTTGGGAATCCATACTGCATTTTTTTACGATAGACTGTATCAAAGCAGGCTTTATGCGTAAGTCAAAAGGCATATGGTATCTTACTCCCGAAGGTGAAGATGCTATGAAACTTGGAGCAGTTGAAATGCTGAACGCTGCAACTAACCTTTACTGGAAGTGGGCTGCAGAAAATAAAAACAAACAAGCGCCGGTAAAAGAAGAAGATGAAATTGAAACTAAAATTGAGCAAACGCAAAAAGTTAATACTGACCAATTGGAAGAACAAGCCATTGATGGAATTAAACAATATATCATCAATAAAGGAGCTTATGAATTCCAGGATTTGGTAGCAGCATTATTAAGGGCAATGGGTTACTATACCCCATTTGTTTCTCCCAAAGGAAAAGATGGGGGTATTGATATTATCGCTTACCGTGACCCTTTGGGAATTGACACACCAAGAATAAAAGTGCAGGTAAAACATTATCCTGAAAGTCCAATTAGCGCCGATGCTATACCGAGTTTAAAAGGTTTAATAAACAGCGGGGAAGAAGTGGGTTTATTTGTAACCAGCGGACGGTTCAGTAACGAAGCTGAACGCTTTGCCAGAGAAGCAAACGTACATATAAAGCTGATTAACGGAGAAGAACTAATTGGCTTGTGGCAGGAGTTTTACGATAAAATGAATGATGAAGACAAGAATCTTTTGCCGCTGCACCCAATTTATTTTTTAGGAAGTAACGAATAATCACAACCTATATGGCTGAATGTATCAAATGCAAAGCATACACAAATTTGACGGTGATCCTTCGCCTGCGTTCGTGTCTCATGAATGCACTTGTTAACTACGTAAAACAAACCCACCTTACACCTATGCCCTAATACCGATGTGGCCAGCATAGCCCAACAGCATTACAAAACAATACACCCAACCTGTGCCGCCGTGCCACTGTGAGTAAAATTAAGTCCCCCGCCTGCCTTCGCACAGCCCCGGCAAATTACATTACCACGTCTTCCTGCCTTACCGGCAAACGCATTCATGAGTGTACCGCGTATCCTTTCTCTTCAGCAAACTCCGTATGGTATTTGAACAACGTAAAACTGCTGCTGCAAAAAGAAGAACCGTTCTTTTAATCCATAGAAAACATAACTTAGTGGTGCATTATTCGAAGACCTTTTTTATTGAAACCAATCTTGAAAAATGAAAAAAATCACCACCGTATTTGTATTATGTTTCCTGCTGTTGCACTCACCGGTTATGTATGCACAAAGCTGGGTGGCCAGGCATGCAATGGATTCAGCCGCTTTTCAAACAGTATTCAATTCCATGTTAAGCAGGAACCTCCGGCCAACATCCATTTCCGGTTATACCAGCGATGGTAAAGAAATGTATGCAGCCATCTGGAACCCCAATACAGGCCCTGCATGGATGGTAAAACATGCCATGACTTCAGGCCAGTTTGATACCGCTTTCCGGCAGGCCAAAAAAGCGGGTTACCGGCCCACCTGTATTTCTGGTTTTGTTGTAAATAACCAGCTGAAGTTTGCTGCCATTTGGGAAAAAAGCAGGAAGCTTAAATGGGCAGCACAATATAACCTTACAGCAAACCAATACCAGGAAGCTTTTGATGAGTATAACAAAAAGGGATACCGCCTTCAATATGTATCTGCCTGTGTAATGAACGGAACAGCCTACTTTGCCGCCATTTGGGATAAAAGTACTGGTGGCGCCCTGATTGCAAGACACAATTTGACCAAAGAACAACTGGTACAAAACAATACATCTTTTGTAAACAACGGGTATAAACTGAAAATATTAAGCGGCTACGAAAAAGACGGCACCGATTATTATGCCGCTATTTGGGAAAAAATGTACGGCCCGGTCCTCCGTGTACTGATTGGCGTGCCGGGGGATATATACCAGTCTGATTTTAATAAATTAATGCAGGAAGGTTATATGCCGGTATCGGTAAATGTTTTTACTTCATACGGGTATGAAAAATTCAACACCATCTGGCAGTATGCCGGCACACAATAATAATTGCGCTAAACAATATTGTGGTAAAAAATAATGGTATGCTGTTTAAAAAAATGCCAATAGGTAAATTCCGGTAACAGCTCTTTACGGCAATGCCGCTCCTTATGGTTAACGTGTATACTGAGGGCGTTGTGTTCATTTGTAATGGCGCAGCCTGTTTAAAAACTTTTCCCTTTGGTATTGCAGGGTTGTGATTGAGTAATATTGCATTAACAATACAGGGTAAATGATACTGATAAAAGAAGTACGTTAGATTTAATGCTGCTGCGGCTTTATCGCAGTATCATTAAATTTGGGGAACTATAATTTACCAAAGGTGCCCTTCAGGCGGTGAAGCCGCCCGGCCTGCCCCGGTTGCGGTTATTCGCTGCAGTGTACAAAAAATGATAAAGCAAAATATTTTCAATGTTCCGGAACGCACAACCCCCGCACCTGTTTTCGTTTTATCATTTCCGTAACATTCCTTTTTTTCTGCATTGAAAAAATTTCATCACCTGTGCTTGTTTCCCACGAATGCACATAATAAACAAGGACACATACATCGATTCTAAATGTACTCTGCACAATCCAACCCGTGCCTCCGTGCCGCTGTGAGCAAAATAAAATCCACGGCCTGCCCCGGTTGCGGTTATTCGCTGCAGTGTACAAAAAATGATAAAGCAAAATATTTTCAATGTTCCGGAACCCACAACCTCCACACCTGTTTTCGTTTTATCATTTCCGTAACATTCCTTTTTTTCTGCATTGAAAAAATTGCTTATTTTCGGCTGTATAAAAGTATACACCTGTTGTATGTGGGTAGGTAATACCACATATTTACCGGGTATATTCCAGCCAGTACCCAATGTGTGTATTGCAAAGGGTACCGGTTACCCTGCCTGAATCTTCCCTTCTCTTTACTGGTGTGCAGTGCCCCTGGTACAATGGGCAAAAAATCCCTTATGCCTGTGCAGGCATAAAACAGGTTTGTATTGATTACCCTTTAATAATACACTTATGGTACAACATGTTATTCACGCATTAGATCAAATTCATCCGGCATCAGATGGGTTAAAGCAGTATTTACAAACTACATTAAAGGAAGTACGGCTGAAGCGGAAAGAGCAGCTGCATGCCGCAGGGGAAATCTGCAACAATATTTACTTTGTGCTGCAGGGGTTGCTGCGGTCCTACTATCCCAACAGCGACGGGCAGGAAACCACCGGCTGGTTTATGAAAGAAGGAGACGTAATTGTATCGGTAAAAAGCTTTTTTCACCAGGTACCCGCCCATGAAAATATTGAAGCGATGGAAGACAGTATTCTGTTTTATGTTACTTACAGTGAACTGCAAAACGCATATATACAATACCCTGAGTTTAATGTTACGGGCCGGATACTGACGGAGAAATATTATGTACTGTCTGAAGAGCGTTTGGCCAGCATCAGGAACGAAAAAGCGAAAGACCGGTATCATTTTTTACTGTGTAATTACCCTGAATTGCTTTTACGGATACCCGCCAGCTATATAGCCTCGTACCTGGGTATAGATAAAGCCACATTAAGCAGGTTAAAATCAAGTTGGTGATATTTTTTGACATTTGTCATCATGTTTTTATTTTTTTTGTTTTAAGTTTGCCCTGTTGATTAGTATCAGGAAAGCATACACTATGACTTTAATCCGGTAGCCCAGATCCGTGCAACGTTGCTGCCTTCCTGGTATTTACCAACAATACTGTACACCCGGTACTGAAAACAGGTAAGGTGTATGATACCTAAAACCAGTTTGTGCCGGGCCTGCTGCCGGGCTGCAAACAAAGCCACCACCTTTTCATTCAACCATTTTGGAATGCGATGCCACTGCACTGCAGTTGCCTGGTATAATAATGTGCTGCAGGTACAAAAGCTATTGCCGGCTTACCCCGGCACAGCGGCTGGGGCAAAAGGGTAATAATAAAATAACTGCTTATGCGGATGTTTAAATGGTTAATAATAGCCGGGTTCACAATAATACAACAGTATGCCTTTGCCCAAAAGGATACTGCACTGCTGCATATTCCTGTACAATATGTGCAGCAGGTGGATGCTAAAATGGAACAATACACCCAACGCATTACCCATAAAACAACACAAACACTGACCCATCTTGCACGTTGGGAGGCGAAAATAAAATCATTGCTGGAAAAAGCCAGCCCGGAAACAGCCCAACGCCTGTTTGGTAATAACCAGCTTACGTTTGCGGCTGCACTGGAAAAGTATAAGAGGGGCGAAAAAATAATTGCGGAGCACAGGGCGCAATATAATACCTATACCGACAGGCTGACCACCAGCTTAGCCTACCTGGAACAACAAAAAGACAGCATCAACACCAAACTGGTGGCGCCGGTAAAAAAAGCCCGGCAAAAAGCGGCTGCAATGCAGGAACAGGAAGAGCAGACCGATGCAATGGTAACCTTCATCAAAGAACGCAGGAAGCAATTACTGAACCAGGCTTCACAATATATAATGAACAGTAAATGGATGCATAAGATTACCGGGGAAAATTATACGCTGGTAATGTCGCTCAAAAATTACCGTGAACTCTTTCAGGATTCAAAAAAGGCAGAACAGGCAGCATTGCAAATACTCCGGCACATCAAAGGGTTCAATACATTTTTTCAGAACAATAGTATGCTGGCGCAATTGTTTGGAAGCCCCCTCCCAACCTCCCCCCAGGGGGGAGGAGCGGCCCTCGCTGGTTTGCAAACAAGGGCCAGTGTAAATAATCTTATTCAAACGCAGATCGCTTCAGCGGGGCCGGGTGCTGCCGCACAAATTCGGCAGAACATGCAGGATGCCCAGGCGCAGTTAAGCGCATTAAAAGATAAAGTGATGAAAGCAGGAGGGGAAAGTCCGGATGCCGATTTGCCTGCGCCTAAACGGTTCAACGAAGCATCCACCAAAACTTTCCTCCAAAGGTTGCACCCCGGTGCAGACATAGCCTTTGTAAAAGACAATACCCTTCTGCCGAATGCTGCCAACATTACGGCATCGGTGGCCTATCAAATTTCAGACAAAAACGAAGTGGCTGTGGGTACGCAATACCGTATGGGGTTTGGCAGTATTAACCGCCTGCAGTTCAGTAATCAATCTATAGGAATCAGAACAGGTACTTCCTTACAGTTAAAAAAATCTTTCTGGGCAACAGCAGAATGGGATGCGTATTATAATACGGCTTTTAAAAACATTGCAGCACTTCGTAACTATTCCGCCTGGACGCAAACGGGATTAGTGGGCATAGAGAAGCGGTTAAACATCAAAACCAGATTGACGAAGGGGACGAAGTTTACATTGTTGTGGGATCCGTTTGCCCATGCAGCGGTACCAACACGGCAGCAGTTTGTTTTCAGGGTGGGGTATAATTTCAAATAAATATAACAATAATAATTTAAAATCAAATGAGAGCAGTATTTAAACGATTATCATCTGCTGTATGCGTGATGTTGATTTTTGCCACGACGTTAATTGGGCAGGGAATTAACAATCCAATTAATAAAATTTCTATCGCATCTCCATCAGCAGCCGCTTTAGGAAAGTATGGGGATATTCCAGTAAGCTATCATACAGGCTTACCTCAAATCAATATTCCCATTTATTCGGTAACGGCGGGCCCCCTGAGTTTGCCTATCAGCGTTAGTTATCATGCTTCAGGTTTAAAAGTACAGGAACCAGCCAGCTGGACAGGAGCTGGATGGTCTTTGAACAGTGGCGGGGTGATTACCAGGAGTGTGGCTGGCTTACCTGATGACTTTGGTGAAGGTATTACGAGTAACCAAACTCACGGTCATTACAGCCACTATGGTTTCAGTAATTATTATTTTGCCAGTTTAAGTTCAGGAGGAAATTCAACATTGCCTGATTGGCAAAATTTTGCCCGAGGCTATAAAGATGGAGAACCTGATTTATACTTTTTTAACTTTGGGAGCTACAGTGGTAAGTTTTATTTCAGGGATGACCGCACACCCGTAATCATTCCGGCAGCAGATTTCAAAATTGATCCCTATTTTACCGGCACAGGGTATATTCAGGGTTTTGTAATTACTACTTTAAATGGAACCAAATATTACTTTGGCAACACTCCCGGAATCACCGGAGCTGCACCTGTCGAGTACACACAGTCTGTTACCTCGCAAAATGGTGTTTCCACAGCCAATGTAATTTCAAGCTGGTATCTAAATAAAATAGCATCTGCGGATAGTATATTTTCGATCAATCTGACTTACGAAAACGAAACCTATGGATACCACACGGTATCAATGTTTCCTGTGGCTGAGCCAATACCCACAGCACCCCAGTCTGGCGGGGGAAGCACGACACCAGGTGAACCAGGAGAAATACAGGCAACCAGTTTTCCAGCCACCCATGGGTATGACCTTGTAAAAAATATTGTGCAAGGAGTACGTTTGACCAAAATTTCTTTTCCTGCAGGGAATGTTATTTTTTCTACGGACGGTATGGCAGCAAGAACAGACCTGAGCGATCCTGCTGCCACTTATAATGCAGATGCAGTTAACCAAACCGCGAAACCACTGGGGTCAATACAAATTAATGATGGTACAACGGTGGTTAAGAAATTCAATTTTAGCTACAGTTATTTTTCAGATAACACGACACCTTTGCCACAGGACATATTGAATTTTGCTCCGGCATTAAGTACCGACAAACAAAGACTGAAACTGGAAAGTATCCAGGAGTTGTCCGGAGATGGCACCGCCAGTAAACCGCCTTATTATTTCAGCTATTTCACAGAACAGGTACCCAGACGTTTGAGTTTTTCGATAGATCACTGGGGATTTAACAATGGGGTTACCACAAACACTGGGCTTATACCCACTTACACCAAGTATAATAGTAATCTTACCACTAACGTACCTGGGGCTAACAGAGATGCGGTTTGGCCAGCCATGCGTGCAGGAACTTTACAGCAAATTATTTATCCCACAGGAGGTTATACACTTTTTGAATTTGAACCTAATTCCGTATATAATTCCAGTACTACTAATGTGAATGTAAATTTAGTAAACCTGACTGTTCACTTGTACGGTCAGTCGTCTTATTCTTCTTCATTTCCATTTACCACCAATGGCAATGCCATGAATGTGGCACTGAATAATACCTCCAATTATTCGGCAGTATTGACCATTACTAATAATAGTAACGCCATCGTGTACACTAATAATGCGGGTAATGGCTTAATATCGCCCATTAATCCTCTTACCCTACCTCAGGGTACTTATACTGCTACTTTGACCTTGCCTTCTTACAGCGGGTTAACTGGCGGTTGCACTGCTGCTATTACGCAATGGCAAAGCGTTACTACCAACAATACTATTTTGGTGGGTGGTAACCGTATCAAAAGTATTACACATAGTGATGGTGTAAGTACAAACAATACTGTTACCAATTACGATTACAGTGGTGATAATGGCCTAACAAGTGGTATTCTTTACAATAAACCGGTATATGTTGGCGTAATCCGCAACGATCTGATTAAAGACATTGGTTACTACAATAACACCAATGCTGGTTTTACTCAATATCCCAGCGTATACGGCTGTCTTACTTTTCCTGATGCCACCTGTTATAAGTCGCCATCAAGCATAAGACCAATGGCATCAACACAGGGAAACCATATCGGATATGCACAGGTTAAAGTTACCCAAACAGGAAACGGGTTTAGTAAATATAAATATTATGGAACTACAGGTATACCAGTTTGGCAGGCCAATAATGGAGATATAGCAATTACTACTGTTAACCTGCAGGGATGCAACGCCAACGAGCCTAATTTTCCGTCTGCTCCTTTACCATTTGATTATAAAAGAGGGGAACTGCAATGGGAAGCACACTATAACGAGTCTGGTCAAAAACTTAAAGAATCGTTTTATACACCTGTGTTTGTAGATGACCCCCAACAAACCCCCGCTTTTATGACCACTTCATACAGTTTTCCAACCAATACCATTTATCTGGGTACTTATTACCAGCTAAAGTCAGCGCATAAATTACAGATGCAGGTTGTAGAAACCTCTTTCGATCCTGTTACGGGTATTTCAAGTACATCTACTAAAACAGAATATTATGAAAGTCCTTATCATAATCAAGTTACCCGTGTGTCCACCACAAACAGTAAAAACGAAACGGTAGAAATTAAAAATAAATACGCCAGCGATTACCGCATAGCATCCTGTGATAATATAGCAGATGGCTACACGCAATATACATCAGATTGCGCTTCTTGTTTGGCTACATATAATGTTATTAAAGCCGACACTTCCTGCAAATCTTTATGTCAAAGCAATGCTTACCTGAATTATCAGCAATGCCTGATGACGGCCCGTGTTAATTATGTTGCCTACCGTAAAACCAATTTCACCAATCCGGTCAATACATTTAAAACGAACCACGATAATGCAAAAGCAGCAGCAGATGCAGAACTAAAACCTGTATTGCAGTTGCAGGATGATTATAATAATGCTCTCTTAGAAACATCTAAATGGAAAAACGGGAACTTATTAATTGCATCCTTTAACCGTTATGATTTTAGTGCAACCTCTGGCAATAAAGTATATTTAAACAAAGTGCAGGCAATAAACATCGGTGCGCCATCAACTACTTTTACTCCTTCTATTGTAAGTACATCATCCACGGGCCTGGTAAAGGATACCCGTTACAGCGATGAGTCTACAGTTAAATATTATAATGGGAATATAGCGGAAATAACAGGGAAGGATGGTATACCGACAGCATATATATGGGGGTATAACAATACATTGCCTATCGTGCAAAGCAATGGTATCAGTCACACAGCTTTATTATCTGCTTACAACGGTGCAGGTGGAACAGAATCATCTGTAGATCAAATCAGGCCATACTTACCACAAGGCAAGAAATTGGTAAGCACGTATACTTATATCCCAATAACAGGTATGACTAAAGAAACCAATGTAAGTGGTACACCCACCTCTTACGAGTATGATAAATTGCAACGTCTGTTGCTGGTAAGGGACTTAAACGGGAATATTGTAAAACAATATGACTACCGCTACCAGGTGCTGCCACCAAGCGGTAGTGCACAATGGATCGCAACTGGAAATACCAGATGTAAACCATGTCCCCAAAATAATGCTTACCTGACTAATATACTCCAGCAGGAGGAAAGGGATATGAATCCTATAAGTGCAACCTACAATACTTTGCGCTGGAATGATGCCGGAACCAGTAGCTCCTGCGTTAGCAATGCTGACTGGCAAAACACGACTACGGCAGTACGATGCAGGTATAACAAAATAACCCACCAATATACCGGTGAGCAGGAACAGGAGCAAATGGATATGAACCCGTGCAGCAGCACGTATGGACAAACCCAATGGGTGGTGATTGGTGTGAACTATAATATTTGCCCAGTGCCGACAACCTGTAATAGCCAGAACTGTACAGGTGTAAATAAAAAATGTATTAACGGTAATTGTGAGACAGGAGTACGTGTAAACGATGGTACCCGTAAAATTGGAACAGGAACTTGGCAATGCGCTTTCCATTATGTATGGAGTGATGGCAGTACCAGCCCTCAATACACTGAAACAAACCCATCGCCATGTTATTAATTAACCAAGTAGATATTTGATTAACATAAAATACTTAGCAATGAAAATAAGCAAAATAAAATATGGTGTTATAATGATTATGGCAGTAACCATGACCTCGTTTACCATGCATTATACCAGCAGCATATATACCAAGCAATTCACAACGCTTACTGGTACCCAAAAACCTATAGCAGCTTACCAGGGCAAAAAAATACTGATTGTAAATATTGCTTCTGCGAGTGAACTGGCCCCAGTGCAATTAACCCAACTGGAACAATTATACCAGCAGTATAAAGACAGCCTGGAGATTGTTGCTTTCCCCAGCAATGATTTTGGGAACGAACCTATGAGCAATGCTGATTTGCAGCAATTGCTTCAAAATACGTACCATATCAGCTTCCCGGTTTCTATAGTTTCCGGCGTTAAAGACAGCACAGCGTCTACACATTCCATTTACCAATGGTTGCAAAGGGAAAGCGAAAATGGTAGTATGAGCCCACAGGTGAAAGGTGATTTTCAAAAATTTTTTATTGATAAATCGGGTAACCTGACGGGGGTGTTTTCAGGGCGCATTAACCCTTCGGACAGTTCCATAATCAATATCATTACACAATAAATACCGCTATTAAATGAATTATATGAAGCTATTATCAAGACATACCATTGCAGTTTGGTTAAGTGCTGCTTGCGTGTTTTCTGCAAAAGCACAATACCAGCCTTCACCTTATCAACCATCTGTTAAAGTGAACTACGTGAGGGAGTGGACACCTACTTCTCCCATTTATAATTCCGCCCTGGTGCCTGTTAAAGTGGTAGAAGAAGTTAAAACCAATACTGCTTACCTGGATGGTTTGGGCAGACCATTACAATCAGTGAGTAAACAAGCAAACCCTTCCAAAAAAGATTTAGTAACACCGGTTTTGTATGATGTTTACGGAAGGGAAACCTATAAGTTTCTTCCATTTGTTTCCACGCAAACAAATGCTGGTACCGAAGTAACAGACGATGGTTCTTTTAAACTAAACCCTTACCAGCAACAGGCCACTTTTATGCAGAGTGTATACGGTACCCAGTCAGAAACATTTTATTATGGGCAAACCGATTTTGAAGCTTCTCCGCTGAACCGCCCGTTTAAGACATTTGCGCCTGGTAACAGTTGGGTGGGCACCAGGGGTACGGCCACTGAGAAAAATACTGAAGTAAATTATTCTTATAACAGTACTAATGATGCGGTACGTAATTTTTCAATCAGTTCGGTAACTGGAAGTGTACCCGTTGCTGTGGGCAATTATGACGCCGGACAGTTACAGAAAACAACCGTTAAAGATGAACAGGGTAATAAGATAGTAGAATTTAAGGATAAAGATGGTGCACTAATATTAAAAAAGGTACAGGTAGGCCTGAACGTAACCGATGGCTACGATGGATGGCTTTGCACCTATTACATATATGATGATTTTGAGCAATTAAGATTTGTAATGCCCCCTAAAGCAACAGAAGTATTTTTAGCTGGAATCACCCCCCTTACACAAATTGCCGCTGAATTATGTTTCCGGTACGAATATGACAGCAGGCACCGAATGAGTGTAAAAAAAGTTCCGGGAGCTGCCGAAATGTACTTGGTATATGATAGTAAAGACCGCCTGGTAATGTCGCAGGATGGCAATTTACGTTTGCAAGGAAAATGGTTGGTAAAAGTTTATGATGAACTCAACAGGCAAAAGCAAACCGGTGTATTAACTGATCCTTTTACCAGTTTTACCATTCACCAGTGGAATGCAGCTAACAGTGCTGTATACCCTTCAACATCTACCAATTTTGAACTATTGTCTGAAAATTATTACGATGATTATACCTGGGTGTCATCCAGCGGCACCACATTAAGCAGCACAATGGATGCTACCAATAATACCAGCGGCAGTTACTTTATTACAGCTTATAATAGTTCCCCTAATTTTGCGCTGCCCATAACCGCCAGCAATAATGTAAATGGGTTACCAACCGGAACTAAGGTTAAAATTATAGGAGGCAATGGCCTGCAATATATCATCAACCAGCTTTTTTATGATGAAAAAGGCAGGGTGATACAAACCCAAACTGTAAATGCAAGCGGTGCAATTGATGTTGCCACCACACAATACGATTTCACCGGCAAAGTACTGCGTACCCTGATGCAGCATAAATGGACGACTACCAGCGGTGTTTCCACCTCTACACAGAATTACAACCTGCTGACTAAAATGGAATACGACCATTCCGGCAGGGTGAAATATGTACGCAAAAAAATATGGGGCTGGGCAAACGGGCAAACACTGGACGCTCCCGAAAAAACCATTGCCCAGTACAGTTATGATGAACTGGGGCAACTGAAAACCAAAAAAATTGGCAATAAGCCCAACAGCGTAACGGAACTGGAGACGCTGAATTATGATTACAATATCCGTGGATGGTTATTGGGGATGAACAGGGATTATGTTAAAGACGCAGCAACTAACTATTTTGGTTTTGACTTGGGATATGATAAAAATGGTGTTTTGAATACCTACGCCCCGCAATATAGCGGTAATATTTCGGGTACATTATGGCGCAGCAAAGGCGACGGGGTAAGCAGGCAATATGATTTTAGTTACGATAAAGCCAACCGCCTTTTAAAGGCCGGCTTCAGCCAAAAAAACGATGACAACAGCTGGAATAACAGCCAGGTGGATTTTAGTATTAAAATGGGCGATGGCAATGATTATCGAACCGCATACGATGCCAATGGAAATATTCAAAGAATGCAGCAATGGGGTTTAAAAGTGAATGCCAGTACCCAGTTGGATGACCTGCATTATACCTATTATGCCAACACCAATAAATTACAAAACGTAATAGATTATTTTGATGGCGATAATAAACAGGGCGATTTTAAAACGAGCAATAACCATGCGCAGTTTGGCACCAAATCCACCATCAAGAGTGATGCTGCTTACAACAGCCTGGCTCCAGGGATTTTTGATTACGGGTACGACATCAATGGTAATTTAATAACCGACAGGAATAAAGATCTTCAGGGTTTGGTAAATACCGATCAAACCACTGGCGGCGCCATTAGTTATAATTACTTAAATCTGCCGATCTCAATTGCAGTAACAGGTAAAGGCAGCATAGCCTATTTATATGATGCAGGCGGCAATAAACTGCAAAAGAAAACTACTGAAAATAACGCACAGGTACCTTTTAACGGTACAACAGTAACTACAGGTATAACCACAACAACAGACTATGTAAACGGCTTTGTATACGAAACTAAAACATATACAGATGTAACCGTAAATGCTGTCTTGGGTTATACTGCCAAATTACAATTTGCCCCGCAGGATGAAGGCAGGATAAGGCCCTTGTTTCAAAACCCAACAAATGCCAACGCCATCTCCGGCTTTGCTTACGACTACATGATCAAAGACCATTTGGGTAATGTGCGTATGGTGTTAACTGATGAACAAAGACAGGATAAATACCCTGTGGCCAGCATGGAAGATGCAAAAATTGCCACCGAGCAGCAGTATTACAGCATCGATAATACAAAAATAGTTGCTGTAGCTACTGTACCCGGCCTGCCTGGTTACGCCAATGATAATGGTATTGGCAACAATCCTGCTGATGCCAGCTTCAGCAGCAGTAACAGCGCCAAACTGTACAAACTGAACAGCAACACCAATAAAACCGGCCTGGGTATCACCTTAAAAGTAATGGCGGGAGATCGGCTGGATGTATTTGGTAAAAGCTATTATTACCAGAATAACCCCGGCAGCAGCAGCAATAACACGGTACCCATACTGGATATACTGAATGGTTTACTGGGCAGCCCCACCAGCAGCAGTACATCAGTTCATGGAACTGTAACAAGTAATAGCATCAATACAACCAGCGGTACGGCAGGCATTACCAGCATGATGACGGCCCAAACCACGCAAAATAATATCAATACCACAGCCCCCAGGGCCTTTATTAATGTGCTGTTTTTTGATGAACAATTTAAAGCAGTAGCCTACAGGGTAAGCATGGTGGGTAGTACAAACCAATTGAAAGGTCATTATGCGGATTTACAAAATATAGTTGCCCCCAAAAACGGATTTGTGTATATTTACTGCAGCAACGAAACCCCCGTTGATGTGTTCTTTGATAACCTGCAGGTAGTGCATACACGAGGCGCTATTTTAGAGGAAACGCATTATTATCCTTTCGGTGGTAAGTTAGCGGGGATCTGTTCCCAATCGGCAGCAACACTTTCAAATAAGTTTAAGTATAATGGAAAGGAAGAACAAAGACAAGAGTTTAACGATGGATCTGGATTGGAATGGTTAGATTATGGAGCAAGGATGTATGACAATCAAATCGGCAGATGGATGGTTATAGATCCATTATCTGAAAAAATGAGAAGATTTTCTCCATATAATTATGCTTTTGATAATCCAATGAGGTTTATTGATCCAGATGGAATGAAACCTCAAAAAGCTGGCGACCCTGATCCTGATCCACCAACTAAAACTATAACAACGACATACGTACCATCAGACCTAAGGGTTGAATCATTTGATGCGAACGCTCTAAATGCTGGATTAACAGCGGCAATCAATGGGAATAAAAAGTCAACAGATGAACTTGAAGATGACTCAAAAGATAAATTAGGGGGTGGAGAAGATTCAAAACTATTCAAAAGCGGTAATTCACAAACTACACGGGGTACAAGAACAGATAAAATGAGAACAGAAATTGATGGAAGTGGCTATATTGATGATTATGATTTTAACGTAGACATAGAAATTACCGGATTTACATTTATCGCAAAAGCAAAGGATGTGAGTATTACTGACAGTAAGACACTATCGCTGAAAGGAAAATTAGGTGTCAAAAATAACTTTGGTTTGAAAGGTGAAGTAAAAGGTGTAGGTCTTGAAGGAGGGACTGAAACCTCTTATGAAATCGAAAAAACATCTACCATTTCAGAAGGAAAAACATACAACGTTTATGACGCAATGATTCAAGTGAAAGTGACAACCTATAACGAACAGACAAAAAATACAAATACAACCACTTTAAGTATTCCTGGAACGATTAGCACTATTTCCGATTTAAATACTATGGTTCATCTTATTCAAAATAATTCTAAATAATAAATAATTTTGTTATGGCTAAACTCAATATTTCTCTATTAATAAAAATTATTAAATACAGTTTTGCATTTTCATTGATTGTTATTTTAATATATTCTTGCAAAATCATTTTTCGCTACATAAACACTTATGATTTATTCTACTTTGATAAGTATCAAATGTTTTTAGCTTCATTAGTTTTATTAAACGCCACGATAATTTATATTTTTTATCGAATATTATTTATTCACAAAAAGGAATAACTTAGCAATCTCAATGGCTAAGTACTATATGTTTAATTTAATGATGTCTTAGTTAATGTAACAGATCATCCTTCTTTCCCGGCAACGTCTCTCCCCTGGGCTTAGTGTGTTCTCGGAGGAGGTTACGTATCGAAAAACATTAATAACGTATATCGGTAAACGAAAAAATTATATATTACTTATAAAATAATTGAATGCGTATCGAAAATAATATAGAAATTAATTGCGTTGCGGCTCTGCCGCAACGCAATTAATTTTGTTGAATTACGCACCACAGGCAGCGTCCTACAGTCGGCTTCGCCTCCCAAGTTCAGCTACTTATTCAAATGAGAAGAGTAAAACACAAACTAACACTTCTACCTCAGGAAGCACAGCTACCACAACTGTTACTTCCTATACTTATGATGTGAATATAGTTAGAACATATAGAGTAGATTACCACGGCTACGGCATTATAGATAAATTTAGAAACAATAGCGCAACGGTAACTGTTAAAACAACAGCAAGGATTACTGTTGCAGCACCATTTTAAAAACAAAATCTTTTACAAATGAAAAATTTTAAGTATTATTTAATCTTTTTTATTATATTTCTAATCTGCTTTTATCCTGTTTTTATTTTTACATTTCTACAGCAAGAAGTCTTATCCATTTCGAAAGATGGATTAATGAGATGGAATGCTACTAATAACCTATTCTTTGCAATTTCACTTGCTATATCGTTTGTTTTAGTACAAACAAAAATTGGTAACATTAATAAAGAGAATAGAATTTTACTAACGCTGTTTATGCATGGAATTTCAAGCCAGGTATATCCTGATATTTCAATACGTATTTTTGGATTGATACTGTTAAGTTGTGGTATAGTTATAGTCTCGAAAGAAGCTATAATAAAAAAGCGATAAATTATTTCTACCAAAGAGAAAGATTTGGTAGAGTGTAGTGTCCCCGAAGTGTTGGTAAAAACTAAAACACTTCCGCCGTTGACGGTATTGCTTTAATCCTCTATTGCCGTTGATGCAAAAACTGGTGTTGTTAGTGGTAACTTTTCATTTAGTGGCGGTGATAATGCTGTAACTACAACAACTGGCAACAAAAGTTCTGGAGAAGTGGGTGTTTCTGCTCCTGTTAATGGCTTGCCTGTAACTGCTAAAGTCGGAATGGAATCTTCTGGTAGTTTTAGCAGTGGGTATGTTCTAAATGGCCCCAAACAGGAGTTTCAGATCCAGATGGCTTATGATGGAAAAACCAAATCATTTGTTCAAATAAAAATGCCTACTAATAAAGAATTGGATGCTGGAGTCTCGAAGTTAAATGATGCAAAAAGTTTCCCCGACGATGGATTTTTAGGTGGTGATAATGAGTTATACGTTGAAGTTCAATCGAAAAAAAACTAATATTATGGAGTCGTTCAAAATTGTTAGTAGTATTTTTATTTTATCTCTTACTGTTTTGATGGCATGTAAAGAAAAATATAACTGGCCCAAACAAGAGGAAAATGTAAGAATTAATAAAGATACATGCCGATTAAAAGAAACCTTCCTAGGATATTATTCGGAAAATAAAGCACCAGATACCATTTATTACATTGATTTCAATTTGCAGAGCGATACTATGAAAGCCTATGTACATGAAAATGTTGATATTGGCATTGATTTTTATAAAACGCCTCAAAACGGCAACTTTGGTTTAAACGTGATTTACCAGTTTGGCAATAAGAACAACCAGAATATCAAATTCTATAATTATTCAAAAGGGGGGAGAATTGGTATCAGTAACATCGAAAACTTTGGATTAGAAAAAAGGTTGGGAGCAAATCTTCAGGTAATTCAAAATAATGGTGAGTTTCTTTTAATAAATATTGACTGGATAAATAAAAACAGACTTGATGATTTGGCTAAATACATTACCGAAATAACCAAATATAACAGTGTATATTATGAATCAAGTTTTGTGGACACAAAATCTGTTTATGTTGTGACAGGTAGTGTAATAAAATAGAAAGTATTAAAATTGATTGCGCTGCGGCTTAGCCGCAGCGCAATCAATTTGGTTTAATCACGCGCCGAAGGCACGTCCTACTGGCGGCGAAGCCGCCCAATCATCAACTGCATTATTGTGCTTTGTAATGAGCTTCAGCAGGAGTTTTAATTCACCAAACAAAAGTGATTAAGTGGACACCCAGCATGAGATTTTCCTTCAGTTATAAGTAAGCGAATAGTAAAAATTTTATATGAATTACATTAGAATCAACATTTATTTATTTTGTTTAAGTTTATCGTTTACAATAGGCTGGTTATTTCCTGTTCAAAAAATCGTCTATTATGAGGGAAATACTAACTTACCCATTCACGAATACGGGATGAACTATTTGTTGTTTTGGGCGATGATGTTTTGCTGTTCAGCATTTTTATTAAAATTAGATTCCAATATAAACAAAAGGAATTAGGTTTTCTACTCTGAAAATTTACAACCCCAATAACATCGGGTATAATGAATTACATTGGATCACATTAATGATATCAATATGAAATCGAAATACAAAATAATAATAGCCTTACTGTTAATCAATTTTTCTGCTTGTTCGCAAGTGCAGAATAAACAAAGCTGTGCAGACAGAATAGATCAATTATATGCACAACAAAAACTCCATTTAATTTTTTGTAGTTATTATTTTGAAGAGGCCACTCCTTTTTCTGGCGCAGCTACCATTTTAGATAATCTTTCATTTTATAGAGATACGATCAATGCTGCTGTAATAGCTAAAAAGGGCAGTACTATTATTGACAATCTAAAAAAGGAAATCTGCACAAAGGATACAGGATTAATAACCGAGATGAAAAAATGGTGTGAGACTTCAAGGAAAATTGCAGAAATGCGATCAGAAGTAGATTTTACAATTGAAGGGTATATGGAATTTTTAAATGAGTTTAAAAAAATGAAATCAATAATAACCCCCTTTCTTACAAAAGATAGGACAATATATAGTTTGTCAACTTACGAAATGGAAGAGATTTATTTTGCTTCAATTGGAGTAATCAATTCACTTGGAAAAGAAGATCAAAATAACTTATTCAAGAAACTCCAAAGTTGGGATTTTAAATGAATGCCATTTGCAATGGCTCCGAAGTAGTCCAAGCTATTCAGCATTCTTATTAAAGTTAGACTCAGATTTAAACGGAAGGAGTTAAGAATTTTCTGCCGTTGACAGTATTGCTGTGATCATCACCACTTGTGTCTTTAACCAGCGGTATAGAGTATAATTATCATTTAAGAATTAGCAAAAATAAGATTGTATATTCATAGTTAAAAAAAAGTGATGCAATCAATTTGGTTGAATCACACGCCGAAGGCACATCCTTCAGGCGGCGAAGCCGCCCAAGCATAGAACGTATAAGAAAAATGATAAAAATCTTACAAGCTTGGATGAAGTAAAACGAACAGATGCCAAAGGCAAAGCACACAAAACGTAATGGTATTAGAGCCAAAACTCCTCGTGTACACGAAGCTGGGGAAAAGATGTACACCCAACTGTTAAAGGCGTAGATTATTAAAGAATATTAATAACATTTTTATGAATAATGATAATTTGAATTGGTTAAGCGAATGGTATCAAAAAAAATGCGATGGTGATTGGGAACATTATTATGGTATAAAAATTGAAACAATCGATAACCCGGGATGGTCAGTAATTATAGATTTACAAAATTCAGTAGCTCAAAACCTAATAAGTATACCATGGGTTTTTATCGAAAGGAATGAAAAGGATTGGTATGGTTATAAAATTGATAAAGGCAGATTTGAAGCCTCCGGAGATTCTTTTAAATTAGACTTTTTGATTAACTTGTTCAGAGAAATTGTAGATGGTAGTGTTAGTAGTGTATCAAAATAATGGTAGTGGTTCAAATTATCTGTTTTTTTCCAAAAGTGATTTAAATAAAAGCATAACTATCATTTAAGAATAAACGAAACAAGATTGCATATATATAGATAAAAACAAGAGATGCAACTGGAATAGAAAGGATTTGAAGGCTTATCTGCCAGGCTGCACCAGCGCTTCGATGGTGCAAAAAAAAGCCCCGCCTAAAAAGGAAGGGCTACTTGCTATTCATATTCACCTAAAGTGCGTGGTTATTGCTGACCACCACCACCACCACCACCACCACCACCGCGGTTGCCTCTTTGTGGCCTTGTGGCAGGTTCAATCTGGTCTTTCCAGGTTTTATATTGATCTGCAGTCAGTACTTCTTTTAATTTGGCATCCCTGTCATCGGTATTCTTTTGCCTTGCCGCCATCATGGCTTCACGGTCGGGCTGGCCGCCGGCACGCATGTCTTCCATGGTTTTATCCCATTCTTTAAAGGAGTTCAGGAAAATATCATCCACTTTTTTCATTTTATCGGCGTCTAATTTAAAGGCGCTGTCTATTTTTTCGTGGATGGGTTTCAGTCTTTCTTCGGGTGTGCGGCGCTGAAAGTTGCCACCCCCCTGCGCTTGCACAGCAGTGAAGCTGAACAGTGCTGCCACGGCAGCCAACAGAATTTGTTTTTTCATTGTGTTTTGTTTTTTGTTAAAGAAATGAACGGTTATTTTTTATCGTCGGGTTTTTTCTTTTTGCTCCAGAGGGTATAAAACGCAGCATCAAATTTGGGTTGCTGCTGCGGTGTGCAGATCTTGCGGATGGCCATAAAATGGTTCAGCATATTCTGTTCCATTTGCTGCTGCTGGTCTAACGAGCGTTTTAATGCGGCCGCCACAGCCGAGTCACTGAAGCCTTTAGCACCCAGCTCCTTAAATTCAGTTTCCTTATTGCCCCTGAAGGCATCAAAGGTTTCTTTCATTTTTTGTTTATGCTGTTCGCTCAGGGTATCAAACTGTTGTAATTGTTCGCCGGTAAAGCCCACTTCATTCTGTAAAAAATCACGCATTACTTTACTCCTGCCTGGCTTGGCTTCTTTAGGTTTGACACCATCATGTTTATCCGTATTCAAAAAAAGAAACAGCACGGCAATATTGGTCACCAGTAAAATGCCAATGATCAGCAGGTAAAGTTTGCTTTTGGTTTGTGCACTCATTATTATGGTTCTATTTTATTCTCAATATCGTTTAATACTGCTGCAGAACTGCTGTATTCATCTACAGAGGCATAGGTATTGGTATTTTCATCTGTAGTGCCCATTGCTTTTGCAGTGGGGTAATGATAAGTTACCACCAGTGTGTTGATGGCTAATATTAAGGCCAAACCGGCCAATGCCACTGCCGGGCGGCTGATGAAGCGCAGCACATGATCCCAGCTGCCTTCTCTTTCATTTTGCATCCGGGCCTTCAGCCGGGTATACAAAAAAGGTTTGGGCGTGGCCCTGCCGGCGCCGTCAAGGCTGTTCAAAGCCCCGTTCACCCATTGTTCTGTATGATCGTTATTGTCCATTGTTATAAAGTATTCGTTGTATAATAGTCAAGCAATAATTTTCTTAAGTTGGCCTTGGCCCTTGCAATCAGCGATTCCACCGCGGTTACAGACAGGTTCATGATCGCTGCAATATCCTGGTGTTTCTGCTGCTCCAGCTTATGCAGGGTAAAGGCAATCCGCTGGTTGTCGGGCAGCGCACTCATAGCTTTGAACAATGCTGCCGCTTTTTCCCTGTTTTCCATTACCACACCGGGGTGGTTAAATTCCGGCGGGTGAAAGGCTTCCCCGCTGCTGCTGCCGAACAAACTCTGTACAAAGGCAAAACGTTTTTTGCGTTTTTTCTTTTTAAGATGATCCAGCGCTTTGGATACCACAATCCTGTACAGCCAGGTGGAAAATTTAGCTTCTCCTTTAAAAGAACTCACGGACTGGTATACCTGGATAAACACTTCCTGTGTAATATCATCTGCATCTTCTTCATTCTGCACTATACCCACCGCTGTATTGTACACCATATCCTGCCATTCATCCACAAGCCTCCTGAAAGCCTGTTCCGCTCCACTTTGCAGTTGTGCAATGAATTCCGGTTGGTTCAATTCAATGTTCGTTTATGTCCTCTCTAAAGTTACTTAATAAATCAGAACCCTCCGCCGCCCATACCGCCGCCAAAACCACCGGGCCTGGGTCCGCCTCCGCGGTTGAAATTATTTTGGTTGGTTGCCGGTGTTCCAAAATTCTTCAGCTTATAGGTAAACGTAAGCATAAAATACTGGCGCAATACCTGTGTCTGCACATCTTCAGTAACCGGGCCGGTAATCGTTCTTGAAATGCTTTGGTTTTGTTTCAACAGATCAAATACACTCAGCTTGATTTCACCGGCCTGTTTCTTCAGCACTTTTTTGCCCAACGCCACATTCCATAACCAAAAGCTTTGGTTAAGGCCGGCAGATAAACCGGTGTAATTATTGCCGCTGATATCATTCTGCAAAAACCATCCTTTTTTAGTGAGCAGGTTTACCTGCGCACCAGCCACCTGGTTTACATACTTATTAGATGATGATGTGGTGGACTGTGTGGTGGAATTATTAAAGTTGGCAGAATAACTCAGGTTGAAATCTACAAACTCGCTGATGTTGCTGGCAAACACAATACCGGTATTATACGTGTAGGCGTTGGTGGCAGTAGTTACATAATTCACCAAACCGGGTGCACGGGAATAAGTGAAACCGGCATTGAGGTTCATGGTGGTTTTAATAAACTTCAGCGGCATGCTGTATGTAAAGAAGGTACGCAGGCTCTTATAACCATCCAGGTTAACAGGCTTGGTAAACTGCGAGTTCTTTTTCAGCACAATATTTTGTTGTATGGTGGAGTCTGCCCTGGGAATATAAATACCATTGGTAATATAGTCGCTGGCAGCCTGCAGCATAATGTTGGCAAAAAAGCTTTTGCTGGTTCTTGAATTGGTATAAGAATAGCGGCCGGCCAGGAAATGTGTATAAGACTGTTTCAGGTCGGGGTTACCGCTGCTTACACTTAACGGGTTGCTGATGTTCACCACATCCTGCAACTGGTTTATAGAAGGGAAGTTGGTGGATGCCCTGTAAAACACGCGGATATTACTGTAGTTGGACAGTTTTTTACGGTACATCAAATTGGGCAGCACATTACTGAAGGTTTGATGTACAGATGTAGCCGTTGGGAAAGTGCGCTGGCTTTCCAGCGTAGAGGCCTGGAAGTTGATACCGACTGAAAATTGCTCATCCCTGCTGCGGCCCAGGCGGTAATTCAATCCCACATTATTGGTGGTGATGGTGTTATCAAATTTGTTGGACTGTGCCGTATCGAACAAAGAATATTTTTGACCATCATATTCAAAAGTCTGCTGGTCGGCTTTATTTTTTTGAACAGATGGGGTGTAATCAATCTGCAGCTGCGCTTTCTTGCCTATCGGTTCAGTATAAGCGATGTTACCGCCAATGGTGCTTCCGTTAGTGGTATTGTCTGAATAACGGTTGGCTAAAGAATCGGATCCTAAACCATTTTTAAAGAAGCGGTAAGCAGCATCGCTGATGCCGGTACCATCGTTCTGCGTCCAGGTAGTATTGAAGCTGATAGCTAATGTACGCCCCCGTTTTGGAAAAGCATGCCGGAACATAATGCTGTTACGGATATTATACCCATGCTTATCTGCAGTGTTGTAACTGTTGGAGGTATTGGTGGAATCGTTCAGGTTATAAAAACTTTGTGATGCCGCATTAGATACCGAATTGTTTTTCTGGTAACTGATGCTGGGAATGACGAATAATGAGTTGGCAGAATCTATTTTATATTCCAGCCGCATGTTCAGCCGGTGGTTATAATTGGTGGCCGTGGTGGTGGTATGCTGAATACTGTTTAAAGTATTGCTGGCATCTATCACCGTGGCATCATTGACCAGGCTTTCGTTGGTGTTGCTGCTGTTATTAAAGAAGTAGCTTCCGGTTAATGTCAGTTTCTTATTATATACATTGCTGAAGTTGATACCCGCTGCATTGGTTTTGCTGATACCGCTTTGCTGGCCCACATTAAAATTATCGGAACCACCAAATCCACCACCACCACGACCGCCACCACCGCGACCACCAAATCCTCCGCCACCACTGGTTACACCCAGTAAATCCTGCGAGGCAAAGTTTTGCTGGTTGATATTATTGAAGTTGCCCACAAGCGATAAGCGCCTGTCTCCTTTAAAGAAACTCACATTACCACCGGCGCTGTAGCGGCTATCGGTACCGGCACCGGCATAAATACGGCCAAACTGCCCGTTCCTGATGCCGTTCTTAGTAACAATATTTACTGTTTTAATAGAATTACCATCATCAAAACCGGTTAACTGGGCCTGGTCGCTCAGGCGGTCAAACACCTGTATTTTATCAATTACATCAGCGGGTAAATTTCTTAACGCCGCAGTAGCATCGTCGCCAAAAAAGTCGCGGCCATCAACGGTTACTTTCTTCACCTGTTCACCCATTGCAGTAACAGTACCATCTTTACCTACGGTAATGCCCGGCAATTTTTTAATCATGTCTTCCGCAGTGGCATCAGGGTTTACTTTAAACTGGTTGGCACTGAATTCTGTAGTGTCTCCCTTTTGCTTTACCGGCGGCGCAGTAGCCACAATCACCACACCGGCAAGGTCGGTAGCCATTTTATTCAGCGTAAAAGGAATGGGGTCTTTATTGCTGGCCTGGAGGTTGATCTTCTGTTCAATTTTTTCGTAACCGGTAAAACTGATCCGCACTAAGTACACAGCGGGTTGTAAATTACTAAACTGGAAATTGCCTTTGCTGTCGCTCACCCTTAAACTTACGCTGGCAGTATCTTTAACCGGTATTAGTGCAACGGTTGCCCCGGCAATGGCAGACTTATCGGCTTTATCATTTACCTTACCCTTCAGCACAATCGTTTGGCTGTAAGCGGTAACAGCCAAAAGGCCACTCACACATAACATCAATATCTTTTTCATTGTAAAATTTGCTTGCATACCAGTTAGACGACCGGTGAAGGAAAATCTGTCGCGGGACGCCAATAATTTTATCATGTTATGGTATATGCCCTATTATATACATTCATTTTTAACAAATTAACCCGTTAACTAACATTGGTTGGTTTGCATTTTTACAAGTAAATTGCACCCCTAAAACAACAAGTATGGAATATAATAAACTGGCATCGGTAACCGGCTTAGGCGGATTGTTTGAATTATTGTCATCCAAATCAGATGGCGCTGTGGTACGTTCATTAGAAGATAACAGCACCAAATTTGTAAGCAGCCGCATTCATAATTTTTCGCACCTGGAAAGTATAGAAGTATATACCGTAAAAGATAATGTGAACCTGGTTGACGTTTTTTTAGCTATGAAAGCCAGCAGCGAAAAACTGCCCGATGCAGGAAACCCCAAGGCAGTAAAGGCCTATTTTGAAAAAGTATATCCTGATATGGATTTCAGCCGTGTGTATGCCAGCGATATGAAGAAGATGATAAAGTGGTATGAGATACTGGTAAAAAATGAGGTAGAGATTAAACTGAGCGAAATACCTGCATCTGCCGATGACGCCGAAGTAGCTGCACCAGCAGTAACCAAAGCCAAACCGGCAGAACAAAAAGCTGCACCTGCTAAAAGCAATGCACCTGCAAAAAAAATAAATACACCGCGTAAGATGGCATAGTGGCTGATGGAGAATCGTGAATGGTGAATTAGCGTATTATAGTTCAGCATTCTTATTAACCGTTTGCCATTCACCATTCACCATTTCCCATTCACGCCTCACCATTCACGTTTCACGTATATGTATACCGCAAACATCTCCAGACTGCCCCGTCATTATATTCCGCAAAACTTCAGCGTTACCACCTGGGAAAGTATTGAACCTTTTTTTAAAGAACTGCTGGAGCGGCCTGTTAATAACAGAACAGACCTGGAGCAATGGCTGAAAGACCAGAGTGAACTGGAAGCGATGGTAAATGAAGATGCCTGCTGGCGGCAGATCCGCATGACCTGTGATACCGAAAACAAAGCATTGGAAGAAGCCTTCAACTTTTTCTATACTGAAATACAACCCCAGATTCAACCCTATGCCGATGCACTGAATAAAAAGCTGGTGGCCTGCCCATTTACCAATGAACTGGATGAGGACCAGTATTTTACCTACATCCGCAGTGTGAAAAAAAGCATTGAACTGTTCAGGGAAGAAAATATTCCCCTGCAGGCAGAGTTAGCCGTACTGCAACAGCAATACGGGGTGATCACGGGCAAGATGATGGTAACTGTTGACGGTAATGAGTACACGTTGCAACAGGCGGCTAAATTTTTAGAAAGCCACGACAGGAATAAACGTGAAGAAGTGTACCGCAAAATACAGGAAAGAAGACTGCAGGATAAGGATGCACTGAACACGTTGTACAACCAGTTAATTGAAAAAAGAAACCAGGAAGCCATTAACGCAGGTTTCAGCAACTACCGCGACTATCGTTTTAAAGAACTCGGCCGTTTTGATTATACCAAAGAAGATTGCTACCAGTTTCACGAAGCCGTAAAGCAACATGTACTGCCGCTGGTGAATACTATTTATGAAAAGAAAAAAGCAAAGCTGGGTTTAGATACCCTGCGCCCCTGGGATATTGATGCACAACCAGAAGGCACCGAGCCCCTGCATCCTTTTAATACAGGTAATGAACTGCTGCAAAAATCTATTGACTGCTTTACCAAACTGCGCCCCTTCTTTGGCGATTGCCTGAAGAAGATGAATGAACTTAAACACCTTGACCTGGAAAGCCGTAAGGGAAAAGCGCCGGGTGGGTACAACTGTCCGCTGGCAGAAAGCGGCGCACCATTTATTTTTATGAATGCTGCCGGGCAAATGCACGATGTAACCACGATGGTGCATGAAGGCGGGCATGCCATACATTCCTTTCTTGCACATCCATTGGCATTGAATGGGTTTAAAGAATACCCGATGGAAATTGCTGAAGTGGCCAGCATGAGTATGGAATTGTTCAGCATGGATGAATGGACCACTTTCTTCACCAATGAAGAAGAATTAAAGCGGGCTAAAGAACACCAGCTGGAACGGGTGATCACCATCTTCCCCTGGATTGCTGTTATTGATAAATTTCAGCACTGGATATACGAAAACCCCCAACACAGTATTGAAGAACGCACTGCCGCGTGGACGGGTATTTTAAAAGAATTCCAGGACAGTGTGATTGATTACAGCGGACTGGAAACCTACCGCAGTAACGGATGGCAACGCCAGCTGCATTTATTTGAAGTACCTTTTTATTACATTGAATATGGCATTGCACAACTGGGCGCTATCGGCATGTGGATGCAGTATAAAAACAATCCGCAACAGGCATTAGACAATTACTGCAATGCATTAAGCCTGGGCGGTACTAAAACATTGCCCCAATTATTTGAGGCGGCGGGTTTGCAATTCGATTTCAGCCCGGCAAAAATTAAAGTGCTGATGGATTTTGTGAAAGGAGAGATGGAGCGGCTGTAATTTTTTGTAACTTTATTAAACAACGGCACACCATGACAGAAATTGCATTACTAAAAAAGCAGGTGAAAAAATACCTTGATACTGCTGATGAAAAAGTAGTGAAAATGGTACATGCCATGCTGGAAGTAAATGCAGAAAAGGATTGGTGGGATGCATTGCCGAAAAGCGCTAAAACATCAATTGCAAAAGGATTGAAAGAAGCTGAATCGGGAAAAGTTACGCCACATAAGGAGGTAATGAAAAAATATAAGAAATGGCTTTCCTGATAAAATGGGCAGATGAAGCAAGGCTAACTTTCGATAACAACATTAACTATCTCCTTGAAGCCTGGACGGAAAGGGAAATACGCAATTTCATCCGGCAAACGCAGCAGGTTATTCAAATCATTGAGAAAGAGCCGCTGCGATTCCGCCCTTCTGCTAAAAGTAATGCCGTAAGAAGAGCACCCATCAATAAACACATCACGTTATTTTACAAGATTTTCCCTGCTAAAAAGGAAGTCGTTCTTTTAAGCTTCTGGCACAACAAACAAAATCCGGGAAAACTTAAATACTGATTTTTTATTTACAATCATCGCACACCCCATTCACCACCATTTCCGCATGTTTGGGTGCAAAGCCCTGGGGCAACTTTACTTCAGGTATGGTTACATCATCTAAGCAAATGGTTTTATGGCATACCTCGCAAACAAAGTGTACATGGTTATCGTGATGGTGCCCGGCCTCGCAATCCTGCCGGCATAAAGCATAGAGAATAGAATTATCTGTAGTGGGAATATGATGGATGATGCCCTTGTCCACAAAAGTTTGCAGGGTACGGTACACCGTTACACGGTCAAAAGCCTCATTGGTAGATTGCTCAATATCCGCATGCGCCAAAGCACCCGGCGTATTTAAGAATAATTCCAGTATTTTTTTACGGCTGCCGGTAACACTCAGCTCGTTTCTTTTTAATATGCTTAAGAGTTGATCCATAGCGGTGAGTTGTCAATGAACAATGGATAATTGATTATGTTTTGGTCATTGCTGCTGTGTTAAAAACATTATCCATTGTTCATTATTAATTATCCATTCGATGATTAATATGTGTTAATTAGGTGTATTACTAAATCCGTTCATGAACTTTTTAGTAGTCACAGTTTCTTTCAGCAATGCACGGATGTCTAAAATTAATTTGTCCACTTCAGTATTATCCAGTCCATCATAAACCATACCTCTTACCCGGCCTTCTTTATCCACCAGTGCAAAAAACTGGGTATGGATGAACTGGTTTTGTATCTGTTGTAAACTATCCGGCTTACCATTATCAATACCATATCCTTTTCTCGCCAGTTGATACAGCTGCGTTTTATCTCCCGTTAAAAATTCCCAGTTGGGGTTTTGCCCCTTTTCAACAGGTTTGTATGCCGTTTCCTCATCAATACTGAAAGAACCGTCCCTGTTCTTAATTAAATTACCGTTGATCATTTTCGCTTCATAGGCCTTTAATAAAGGTACTGAATCTGTTTCGGGCATACAGGAATGAGAAAGGATCATAAAACCCGGCTCATCCTTAAACGCATCAAACACCCGGCGCATGTTGGCATTCATTTTTGGGCAAATGCCTTTGCAGGTGGTAAAAAAATAATTGGCCACATACACTTTACCCTGCACATCCTTTTGGCTGATGGTTTTCCCATCCTGGTTGGTAAAAGCAAAGTCGCCCACATCATCAATACGGATGGGTAACGGGGACCTGGAAAAATCATAATCCCTGAACACCAGCAGGTAAAATACGCCCAGCAACACTGCAAAAAAACCCAGGTAGATCCACAATTTCTTCCGCATAATCAAAAATTTATACAAAGGTAAGCCCTCTGCCGGCTCGTTAAAAATGTGTTTAAAGCTGCCGTAATTATTTGCAACAGTATTGCAAAAATACTATCTTTGCTGGCTCATTACATGAAACTGAAGTTAAACTGGGACGCTGTTGGTATTGCCACCTCTGTGGTATGCGCCATTCATTGTGCTTTGCTGCCGGTAATTGTAACCAGCCTTCCGGTATTAGGCGTAAACATTGTTCATAATGGTGTTTTTGAATGGAGCATGATCGGGCTGGCATTTATTGTTGGCTCCTATTCATTGTTTCATGGGTATCATGTTCATCATCATTCTTTATCCCCCGTGTTGCTTTTTTCTGCCGGGTTTATTTTTTTGATCTTAAAGCAATTTTACAGTAAGCAGGAGTATCTTTTTCTTGCCATTGCTGTTGTATTGATTATTTCAGCGCATTATTACAATTACAGGCTTTGCCATAAAAGCAAATGCAGTTCTCCCCATCACCAGCATTAATAGTACGCTGCAACAAAAGCATAACACATCAATTCTTCAATTATGTTTATCTTGAAAAGAAAAACAGGTATGAAGAAATTTGTCTTGATCATGTTACTGTTGGTAAGTATTGGCAGCAGTGTTTCTGCACAATCCAAAGATGAAATGGCCATCCGCAATGCCATGAATGAACAACTGAACGCATGGAACAGCGGCAATATTGACCGCTTTATGACTACTTATTGGCAAAGCGATTCATTAATGTTTATTGGTAAAAGCGGTGTTACCTATGGCTGGCAAAAAACACTGGAGAATTATAAAAAAAATTATCCTGATACCGCCGCAATGGGTAAACTGGATTTCAACATCATCCAGGTAAAACGCTTATCTGTTTTATATTTTTCTGTAGTGGGCAAATGGCACCTGGCACGCAGCATTGGTGATGTTTCAGGGCATTTTACTTTATTGTTCAGAAAGGAGAAAGGCAAATGGGTGATTATACAGGATCACAGCAGTTAATATTTCACAGTTTCCATTTTCGTTTTACATACAGGAAAACATATACCAGGCCCGCAATGGATAATATGTAATAGAGATAACTCATCCATTGCGGGTGCGGACTAAAATAGGCCAGTTCTTTATACAAACCAAAGAATACATTCAGCATCATCCATAACAGCACCATAGAAATGCTTTGGATGATCCTCACAAAAAACTCCCTGGTTTCGTTTTCTATACCCATAATGGCTGTTTATTGCTGCACCAAGTTCGGTAATAAGATTGGAAAGAAAAAGAATGTTTCTTTATGCGTCAAGACCGTTTGAAACGGTCAGACGCATAAGAAGAAAATTCTTTATTTCAACAGCAGGTTTCTGAACGCAGTACTGTCTCCATTGAAAGCATTAAAATCCACCGGCGCATCAATACCATTTACATGGCCCGCTTCGTTATACTGCCAAAACAACCACGATCTTTTGATCCGCGGTTTATCCTGTACCAAATAATGCGCTACCCAAAGCGGGTAGTCGTCAAAACTGCCGGCTAAAAAATTTTCGTAAAAGCCTACATTGGTATAAATGATGGGTTTCACTTTGTATTGTTTTTCCACCAGTACTAAAAAATCCTTTGCCCGCTGCTGCAGGTCTTCCACTGTGGCGCCATTGGTTTGTTCAATATCCAGTACAGGAGGAAGGTCTCCTTTTTCCAGTGCCACATTATCTATAAAATTTTCTGCCTGCGCTTTGCCGCTTTTGCTGGCAATAAAAAAATGATAGGCACCACGGGGTAATTGTGCCTGCCCAGCACGGAACCAGTTGCGCCTGAAAGAGGCATCGATATTATTCAACCCCTCAGTTGCTTTGATGAACGTAAAACCGATTTTAATATTCTTATCCTGCATGGCGCTTACGTCGTTCCAGTCAATTGATGATTGATAGCGGCTTACATCAATACCATGTATAGCATAATTTACGGGTACGGGGATACCAAATGCGGGGTACCGTACAAAACGGGGCCTGTTCATATACAGGGTAATGAAGTAGATGGCCAAAGCGGCCGAAGCCAGGTAAAGCAGGGAAATAACAATAATTTTTACGGCAGATGTTTTCTTCTTTTTTGCCACAGTGGTTTGCGTTGCAGCAAAGTACCGTATTGTTATTGAATAAAGAAAATCCTTTTAGCCAGTACAATACAGATTAACAGAATTTATGCTTTTTAAAAGAGTTTTAAGACGCTGCATGAAAGTTCTTAAAGTTTTGTGAACAGCTATGGGGCGGGCAATATTGCGTGGCAGTATCCGTTTTATAGTATTCCATTACTCACGAAAAATCCACCTGCATTTTAGTTATGACTACAAGAACAAAACGTTTTGTGCGCCACACTTTTGCTGTTGCTTCTTTATGCCTGGGTATTTCAGTTGCACCCGTAAAAGCACAGTTGAAAAAACAACATTCAAAAAAAGTATTGCTGGCTAAGCTGGAACGGAAAGATGAACCCCTGGTTACCATAAAAGAAGCCAATGTGGTTTATCCTGATATCTTGTGCGGCAATGAAGACCAGTCGGTTGATTATATTGAGAAGTTTGCCAGCAACAGGAGGGAATACTTGATCCGTACCTATAACAAAGGAAAAAAATTCTTTCCCAAAGCCACTACCATTCTTTCTAAATACAATATTCCGCAGGAGTTTAAAGTACTGCTGGCACTGGAAAGTGCATTTAATGCCAATGCTGTTTCAAGGGCGGGGGCTGTGGGTTACTGGCAGATCATGGATGAAGTGGCAAGAGAATATGGCCTGAAATATGCGCCACAACTCAGTGCAGCAGAAAAGCGCAGGCAGATCAAACTGGTAAAAGCACTGGCCCGCAAGCAACATAAAAAGTACAGGCCTGTGGTTATAAAAGATGAAAGAAGGAATTTTGATAAATCTACGGCTATGGCTGCCCGTTATTTAAAAGACCGCTGCCGCAACCTGGCAAACGATTACCTGCTGGTAGTGGCCAGCTACAATTGTGGCGTGGGCAACGTATGGAATGCGATGGAAAAAAGCGGGAAAGACAATCCCACTTTCTGGGATATTAAAAATTACCTGCCGGCAGAAACCCGCAGCTATGTAATGAATTTTATTGCACTGAATGTAATATTCAGCAATTATGAAAAATTTGCCAGCAATACACTGCTTTTTAAGCCGGTGATGGCCAAAGCCAGTGCGCTGCAACAAAATATGACAGATGAGGATGATGTAACCCCCAAAGAACAATAAACATTGTCGTCATTCTTTGAGGCCGGTTAATTAACCGGCTTTTTATTTTGCGGGATAGACTGTATAAAGAAAAAAATTTTACCCTTTATACAATATGCTTATCAATATCAACCATTGTGTCACGATAAAAATGATAAGCAATCCGCTTACCTTTGTGTATGCCCCGCATGAACTGGAACGATAGTATCAATTTACTCAGTAAACTTACCCCAAGGCGTTTTTTTAACGGCATCAAAGTGCTCAGCAGTTTTTATGCAAGCCGTTTACTGAACAAACCCATACAGTGGGGTTACCCGGTTTCTATTTCTTTTGAGCCTACCACCAGTTGCAATTTGCGCTGCCCGGAATGTCCCAGCGGTTTACGCCAGTTTACCCGGCCTACCGGCATGCTCAAAAAAGATTTTTTCAGCACCACCATCGATGAAATTCATAGAGAACTGTTGTACCTGATTTTTTATTTCCAGGGAGAACCTTATCTCAATCCTGATTTTTTGGATATGGTGCAGTATGCTTCCTCCAAAAAAATATATACGGCCACCTCTACCAATGCCCACTATCTCACCGATGAAAATGCCAAACGCACGGTTGAGAGCGGGCTGGACCGGTTGATCATTTCCATTGACGGCACCACGCAGGAGGTGTACCAGCAATACCGTGCAGGCGGTAAACTGGATAAAGTAATTGAAGGTGCAAAGAACATTGTAAAATGGAAAAAGACACTGAACAGTAAAACACCTTTTATATTCTTCCAGTTTTTAGTGGTAAAACCCAATGAACATCAAATAGAAGATATTAAAAAGCTGGCCCTTGAAATTGGTGTGGATGATGTACGCTTTAAAACGGCACAGGTGTACGATTATGAAACCGACCCCAACCAGCTGATACCACTAACAGATAAGTATAGCCGATATACAAGGAATACCGATGGTACTTACAACGCCAAAAACAAATTAGCTAACCGCTGCTGGAAACTGCAGCATGCCAATGTAATTACATGGGATGGGTTGGTGGTGCCCTGCTGTTTTGATAAAGACGCCATGCACCGCCTGGGCAACCTGCAAACACAATCGTTTAAAGAGATCTGGCATAATGATAACTACAAACAATTCAGGAGCGAACTCATGAAAAGCCGCAGGAATATTGATATTTGTGCCAACTGCAGCGAAGGCGTTTCTGTGTGGAGAGATTAGCCAGGCCGGAGTTTTTGATCGTACAGGTATTCATTTAGCTTACTAAACTGCAAAACATGTTAGTTGATTTTAACGACCGCCTGAGGCAAATTGTCTTACTGGCGGTGATCATATTGCTTGCGCTGGTACTGCTGAAGCAGTTGTATATTTTTTTACCGGGCTTCCTGGGTTCCATTACGCTGTATATTTTACTGCGGGAAAGTTATAACCGCATCACGCTCATCAAACGGCGTAATAAAACAATAACTGCTTTGTTTTTTGTGTTGCTTAGTTTGATCATCATCGCCATACCGGTTTATTTTTCGGCTATGCTCATCAGTGATAAAATACTGGCGCTGGCCGGTAACTCTGCCACCTTAATTGCAGATGCCAAAATGGTAAGCCAGAAAGTTTTTGAGCAAACAGGTTTTGCATTACTAACGGATGAAAACCTGGCTGAATTTCAGAAAAAAATGGCCACGTTTGTGCCCACTGTACTCAACAGTTCTGCCACCATCATCAGCAATTTTGCAGTAATGTTCTTTGTACTGTACTTCCTGCTTAAAAACGGCAGGGATGTGGAAAAGTTCCTGCGCAAATTCATCCCGTTAAAGGAAGAAAATATCAATTTGCTGAGTACAGAAACCCGCAATATGATCCGGGCGAATGCCATTGGTATTCCAGTATTAGCCATTATACAGGGCACTATTGCCACTATTGGCTATGCCATTTTTGGCGTGCAGGACTGGGGGCTGTGGGGTTTTTTAACCGGTGTATTTTCTATGGTGCCCGTGGTGGGTACATCTATTATATGGATACCGCTTACGCTGTACATTTATGCCAGCGGCCATAACGGTGCTGCAATAGGATTACTGGTATACGCGGTGGTATTAATTGTTAATGCCGATTATGCAGCAAGGCTTACCATTCTTAAAAGGTTAATTGATGTGCACCCATTAATTACTATTTTTGGGGTGATTGTTGGCATAGGTTTGTTTGGTTTCTGGGGCGTTATCTTCGGCCCGTTGCTGATCAGCTATTTCATCATCTTGGTAAAAATATACATGAACGAATTTGGTACAGGTGCTGAACAGCCGGGTACTGCATAAATCATAATCTCCTTAACTATGGGTATACAGGAAGATATCAACCAGTCGAAATTCCGGAACGAATACCAGAAAGCCGGGATCAACCTTATTTATACGTTTAACTGGATCACTGAACAAATGAAAAATTTGTTTGAACAGCATGGCCTGACCAGTCAGCAGTTCAATATACTGCGTATTTTACGTGGTGCCGGCCAGCCATTATCCACCTTACAAATACGCCAGCGCATGCTGGATAAAATGAGCGATACCAGCCGTATTGTTGACCGCCTGGTAATTAAAGGACTCGTGAAAAAGGTAACATCAAAAATTGATAAGCGCCTTGTAGACGTTTCCATTACCGATAAAGGAAAGAAATTATTATCGAAACTGGATGGCCACCAGGATGAGATGGATGGCGTACTGACCAATCTTTCCGAAGCAGAAGCAAAGGCATTAAATAAATTACTGGATAAAATTCGCCAGCCCAAATAATCTTCCATAAACCTCATTCATGAAATTACTCATAAGGTCACTAACCCTTAGTTCGGTTCTGTTTTTACAGTTTCATACATCCGCACAGGTAAAACCGGAGTTTCGTGCAGTGTGGGTGGCAACGGTGGATAATATTGACTGGCCATCCAGTAAAAATTTAAGTGTGGATTCCCAAAAAGCTGAATTCATTAAGCTGGCCGATATGCACAAAGCGAACGGCATGAATGCCCTGATTGTGCAGGTGCGCCCGGCGGCAGATGCTTTTTATCCTTCACCATACGAACCGTGGAGCGAATGGCTTACCGGCAAACAGGGTCAGCCACCGGTGCCTTACTACGACCCGCTGGAGTTCATGATTACCGAAACGCATAAACGCGGCATGGAATTTCATGCCTGGATGAACCCTTACCGTGCGGTGTTCAATATTTATAAAACGGTGGTTTCCCCAACACATATCACTAAAATTCACCCGGAATGGTTTTTAACTTACGGCAATCAAAAATATTTCGACCCTGGTAATAAAGAAGTACAACAGTTTGTAACCCGTGTGGTAACCGATGTGGTGAGCCGTTACAATGTAGATGCCATACATTTTGATGATTACTTCTATCCTTACCGCATTGCGGGGAAAGAATTTCCTGATGATGCCAAATACCAGGAGTATGGTAATGGTATGGATAAAGACGACTGGAGAAGAAGCAATACCGATTCCATTATAGCAATGCTGAGTATTGCCATTAAAAAAGCAAATCCCAAATGCCAGTTTGGAATATCGCCGTTTGGTGTGTGGCGCAATATTGATAAAGACCCTGATGGCAGCAATACAAAAGCTGGCCAAACCAATTACGATGATTTGTATGCAGATATTTTACTGTGGCTGAAGAAAGGATGGATAGATTATGTTGCCCCGCAACTGTATTGGGAATTTGAACAAAAGCATGCGCCTTTTCAACCCCTGCTGGACTGGTGGAGTACGCATACCTATGGCAAAAATTGTTACATTGGCCTGGGCATTTATAAAGCAGGCAGCAATATGTACTGGAGAGATAAAACCCAATTGCCGCGGCAGATTGAGGCGTTACGCAATACACCCAACATACAGGGCATGATCTTTTTCAGCAGTAAGAATTTTGAGCGCAACCCCAATGGCTGGAGCGACAGCCTGCGCCTGCATTATTTTGCTGAACCTGCGCCCACGCCGCAAGTATTTCAATAGATCAACTAATAACAAAACTTTTTGCAAAGGCGTAAAAGCGGTACACATCTGCAAAATTAGAAACCATGCCCAGCGATATTCTTACACTGCCCCTGATCTTTTTGGTTACTTCAATCATTTCAAAGTAATCTCCCTTCTCCCGTGAATTAAAATAATATTCCAGGTCGCCGGGATAAACACGGTTGTTGGTTTCATCTAACCCGGGATTACAGAAGCAGCCGGTGCGGATAGAAATATTTTGCTCATTTGCCGCTTGCTCAATTTTCCAGAAGGGTATCACTGTACCACTGCTGTTATAAAAATTCATTACCAAAGTACCACCACGGTGGGTGATGGCTTCTGCACCAAATATTTTCAGGAGTGTATTTCCGTTAGGGTGGCGCAATTGTGAAAGTTTACTGATTAACCATTGAGCCAGGCAGGTGACTCTGGTCTTTATCATTTCCACACCAATCTTCTCAATAAATTGCAGCCCCATTTTAATTGCGGGTATATTGAGGTAGTTTACTGTGCCGTCTTCAAAACGTTCTTCATTATCTTTCAAAAAATGGCCCCGATAGTTTGCTGCAGACAATGTTATTGTTCCACCTGCATACCATGGCTTTTGCAGGTGCGTCAATATATCTTTACGCATCAGCAAACAACCAACGCCGGTGGGGTAACCAAATATTTTGTAAAACGACATGGTAACAAATTCTGGTTTAACATCCCGCAGGTCCAGTACATCGGTTGGCACAAATGCAGCAGCATCCAGCAGTACATGCCAGCCTTTTTCCTGTGCCATAGTAATATAACTGAGCGGATGTTTAATGCCTGAAACATTAGACTGTGCCGGGAAAGCAAATAATTTATTTTTCTTGCCGGGATGTGCAGCCAGGTTGTTTTGCAATGCCTCCTTATCCAAATACAAAGTTTCGCTGTGTAATGGCGTGTATTGAAAAGCACACTTTTTTTGTGCTGCAAATTCCCTGATGCCGTTTACAGAATTATGATTATCTAAGCTCAACAGCAGAAAACTTTCTTCGTTGAATGGGTAGCATTCCCCAACAATTTTTAATGCGCCTGATGCGTTGGCTGTAAATATGCAATAGTAGTCGTCTTCAGCATGAAAATATTGTAAAACATATTTACGGGCATCATCCACCAATTGTGTAGCGTGCAGAGATGCAGGGTTAGTGGAATGCGGGTTTCCAAAAATGCCACTGTTTAATAACTGCAAATGCTGTTGAAGCAAATTCCTCGGAAATAAATTGGCACCGGTAAAATCCAGGTACGTATGTTGGTTTTTTTGCAACAGCGGATACTCTTTTTGCCTCAACGCATCCAGGTGCAGGGTTGAGCGGTATTCTGGAAATTGCTTACAAAATTCCCGGTACAGCATTTTATCTTCCTGTTCCCTGGTTACTGGTGTCAGAATAAAATTAAGCAGGCTCATAACTAAAGCAGGTATAAGGTTATTGAAGTTAATTGCAGGAGTTAACTCACTTCAAAGTCAACTCCGCCATAATAAATCAATTTCGTACAATAGTTACTGGCTTAAATATTTTATTGGCAGTTGAAACTAAATAGATTCCACTTGGTAACTGTATCAAATTCCATTCAACTCTGTTATTGCCTTTGCTTAAAGGTACTGATTTTGTTTGAACAAGTTTTCCATCGGCTCCATGCATTTGCAATTGCAGAACACCATTTTGTGCAGACTGGATGTGCAACACTGCAACATCTGAAACCGGGTTGGGAAACACTGTTACAGTTGTTGAAGTAAACTGTATTATCATTTTTATTGTTGCGGAATACGTGTAGTGCCCATCCAGGTCGGTCATTTTCAGCCTGTAATAATTTATACCTTCAGCGGGTGTTTTATGAACAAAACTGTAGGTTTTGTTGGCCGTACTGTTATGGGCAGATGGTATGGTGCCAATACTGGTGAAATCAACACCATTGATTGACCATTCCACTTCAAAGTTTTTGGTATTGATCTCGTCTGAAGTAACCCATTGCAAAACATTTTGCTGTTGATTTACATTGCCGGTAAAACTGAGCAGCCGCAATGGCAGCACACTTGTTATGGTTTGTGTGCCTGCACTGTTGGTTTGGTTATTGGTAACAGGTGGAGCCGTTGTGAAACTCAGTACTACGGGGTTTGCAGCACCATCAATAAAAACGGTATTTCCGGCTGTAGCGCTTGGCGAAAGATCTGTAGCAATGATCAAATAACCGGTGGCGCCTGCACTGATACTTTGCAATAAGCCAAGAGTATAAGTATGCGGCCCTGCAAAACCAGCACCAGTGGACGTCAATGATGTGGCACCGGTTAATATGGGAGCTGTAGCATTGTACCAGATGCTAACCTGCGAAAGATCGTTGTTGTCATAAGTACCATTCAATACAAACTGTATACTGTTTATCGTAACTGGCAGGCTGGTAACATCTGTTTTTAATGCATAAATAATATTATTGGTTGTGCCCTGGGTGATATTGCCACCGCTTATTGCAGGTGAACTTAGGGTAACCCCTGCTGAAAGTATGGTTTGTGATCCTGCAATATCGGTTTGATTATTGGTAACAGACGGGCCTGTGGTATAGCTAAATACCACCGGGTTGGTAGCCCCATTTATTTTAAAGTTATTATTGGTTGTGCCCGACGCCGATACATTAACAGTAATAATAAAATATCCCGAAGTTCCTGCCGCCATTGTATTACTGATACCGAGATTGTAAGTGTGTGGCGCTGCAAATCCGGCACCTGAAGTGGAGAGCAGCGTTGCACCGGTTAATACGGGTGATGCAGCATTGAAATATACTGCCACCTGGGTAAGATCATTGTTGTCGATCGTTCCACCCAATACAAACTGAATGCTGTTTACCGTAACAGGTAAACCACTCACATCTGTTTTGACGATATAGGTAAATACATTATTCGCTCCCTGTGCTGTATTGGATGCAGGTACTGCTATTGAGCTTAAGGTAACGCTTGCCGCTGTAATAGTTTGTGTTCCTGCAATATCGGTTTGATTATTGGTTACTGTTGGGCCTGTTGTAAAGGTAAACAGTACCGGGCTGGTGGCTCCATTAACTTTAATGGTATTACCCGCTGTTCCCGTTGCGGAAATATCTGCTGTAATAATAAAATATCCTGAAGCACCAGCGCCAATTAGTTGGCTTATGGAAAGATTGAAAGTATGTGGTGCGGCAAATCCAGCCCCGCTGCTGTTCAGCAATACAGCCCCGCTTAATGATGGCGCAGATGCATTAAAGTAAACTGCGGTACCTGTTAAATCATTATTATCATACGTACCACCGAGCGTATATTGGATTGAATTTGCCGTTACCGCAAAACTGCTTACATCCATTTTTGTGATGTAGGCTATCACCTGGCTGGTAGCCTGGGGGATACTTGCTGAAGAAACAGGCGATGAACTCAAAGTAACACTGCCTGCCACAATAGTTTGTGCACCCGCCACATCAGTTTGGTTATTGGTAATTGTTGGGCCTGTGAAAAAGCTTACTACTAAAGGGTTGGCAGCACCATCCACTTTTATAGTATTACCAGCGGTGGCCGTTGGGGAAAGGCTGACGACTACAAGGATATACCAGGTGCTGCCGGCATTCATCACCTGGTTGGCGCTAATATTGTATACATGTGGCGCAGCAAAACCAGGACCGCCACTGCCCAAAAAACTGGCGCCTGTAAAACTGGGTACCGTATTCGAATACACATTTACACCGGTGAGATCATTATTGTCATATGTACCGCCAAGTGTAAATTGCACATTGCTCATTTGTACGTTAAATCCAGTCACATCCATTTTCAAAATATAGGACACAATATTTGAGGTGCCCTGTAACACATTGGCGGCTGCCACAGCAGAAGAACTTAAGGTTACACCGGCTGCAGTAATAGTCTGTACTCCTGCTGCATCAGTTTGATTATTGGTGATGTTTGGGCTGGTAAAAAAGCCTGGTGTTACAGGATTGGCAGCACCATCTACTTTAATTGTATTGCCGGCTGTGGCCGTTGAGGAAAGACTCACGATAATGAGGATATACGAGGTGGTGCCGGCATTCATTACCTGGTTGGCGCTTATTGTGTATACATGTGGCGCAGCAAAACCAGGGGCGCCACTACCCAAAAAACTGGCGCCTGTAAAACTGGGTACCGTATTCGAATACACGCTTACACCGCTGAGATCATTATTGTCATATGTACCGCCAAGTGTAAATTGCACATTGCTCATTTGAACGGATGAATTGGTAATATCCATTTTCAAAATATACGTCACCACATTGGAGGTACCCTGCACAATAGTGGAAGCTGCCACAGCCACTGATGATAAATTCACAGACGCTGCAAGTATCGTTTGCACACCTGCTAAATCACTTTGGTTATTAACCACCACAGGGCTGCTGGTAAAACCAAACACTACAGGGTTAGCAGCACCATCTACTTTTATCGTATTACCCGATGTTGCTGCTGATGCCAGGTTAACAGTGATAATAAAATAACCTGATGTACCTGCATTCAATGTTTGAGATATGGCGAGGCTGTAGGCATGTGGTGCGGCAAACGTAGCTGTTGCGCCCACCAGTGCAGTGGCACCCGTTACGCTTGGGGTGCTGGCATTGAACCAAACTACTGTGTTGGGAATATCGTTGTTATCATAAGTGCCGCCTAAGGTAAACTGAATATTATTCACTGTTACCGCAGCAACCGTTACATCCATCTTTACAACATAAACAATGTTGCTGGTACTGCTTTGCGATAAGTTTGCAGCTGCCACCGTTTGCGTGGTCAGTGTTACATCTGCAAAAAGCGCTTTGTTAAAAAATAAAATAAAAATGGTGAATAAGCAGGAAGCAGAAACTGCCCGGCGCAATAGCTGTTGCATAAAAAGGTGTTTGTTTGTTTCACTGTAAAATTGCTAACTACCTTTTACCGCTGCAATCACATGATGATGTGATACCGGTTTGCAGTATTTTGAAAAAATTAAACCAGCCTTTCGTTCATGGCTTTGGAAACCGCTTCTGTTTGCGTATGTACCTGCAGTTTTTCGTAAATATTTTTTATATGGGTGCGTACGGTATCAATGCTGATGGTTAAATCTGCAGCGATCAGTTTATAACTGTTCCCTTTTGAAAGTTTACTCAGAATTTCTTTTTCCCTGTTGGTAAGATTGTACGAATCTTTCTCCGGATGCTGCGTTTGCTGCATGCTTTGTATCACCATACGGGCAATGCCCGGAGACATGGGTGCTTCACCCTGCTGTACCAATGTAATGGCTTCAGTGAGATGATCGGAAATATATTTTTTCAGTAAATAGCCGGATGCACCCGCACAAATTGCATCCAGTACATGCCTGTTATCATCAAATACAGTAAGCATAATAATATGCACCTGGTGATTAAATGTTCTTATCAGCCTTACCGCTTCAATACCATTTATACCCGGCATATCAATATCCATCAGTATCACATCGGGCAACAGTTCCTGTACCTGTGTTTTTACATCATCCACCCTGGCAAAATTGCCAAGCAACAACAACTCCTGCGAAAAATTGATAAGATTGCATAAGCTTTCCCGCAGGTTGTCATTGTCCTCATAAATCAGTATTCCTGTTTGCATAAAACAGCTTTATTAAAGTATCCAATTACAAAATAGTATCATTATTGTCCGTTTGCCTATACCGCAATCATGTGATGGGTACATAAACTGAAATACAGGTGCCATTGCCGGGTTCCGATGCAATAGTAATACTTGCATCCATAGCTGCAGCACGCTCTCTCATATTAATCAATCCGTTACCGTTTTTTACAACTTTTTCATTAAAACCAATACCATCATCTTTAATTTCCAGTTGCAGCTGGCCGGCTTTTTCAACAAGCGTAATCAATACATTTTTACATGCACTGTATTTTGCCGCATTGTTTATACCTTCTTTAAATAAAAGATAAAAATCTTTACGTTTTTTAATATCCATTTTTAATGAAGAAAAATTTCCTTCTTCATTAAATTCATAATTTACATTAAGGGGGTCCAGGAGTTCGGCAGTAAACTCCTTCATTCTGAAAATGATTTTTTCAAAAGTATCATTTTGTGGATTAATGGCCCATACAATATCTCCCATACTCTCCATTATAGATGAAGAACGATCCTTGATTTTTTTCATATTTTGCTGCAGCATGGTATTATCCGTTTGCTGCAAAGCCATTTTACTAAGTATGTTGATACTGGTTAAGGTAGAACCAATATCATCATGCAGGTCCCTGGCAATATTGTTGCGCATCCGTTCCATTTCAATTAAGCGGTTGGTGCGCTGCACCACCCTGTAGCGGTTTACTGCTAAAAAACCAATCAGCAGAGACATGCCCAAAAAAACAATCGTACCATACTGGATCGATCTTTCCCTTTGCAGGTTAACCATGTTCAGCTGCTGGTCTTTTTTCAGCAGCTGAATTTCTTTTTCTTTCTTCTCAACATTATATTGTTCTTCCAGTTTTTTAATTTCCAGCTGGAGGTCTTTGCCTTCCACACTATCTGTTACCAGGTGCAGTTTGTTGGTGTAGTCAAGTGCTTTATCAAATTCTTTTTTATTGGCATAATAATTGGCCAGGTATTGATAGGAAGCAATTTCTTTATTTTTATCCTGCATTTCGATGGAGTTTTGCAGGTTCACCATTAATGTCTGTTCAGACTGTCTTCCTAAAGCCATTGTGTTTTGCATGGCTATTTTTTCTGCTTCAATGTTAACCAGCAGCGTGCTGTCTTTTAATTGAAGTGCCTGTGCTTTTGCTGCGTCAAAATATTTTTCAGCGTTCGCTGCATCCTTTTTCAGTACATATACTTTACCCATCTCAATATGCGTTTTGGCTTCATCAGGCAGCAACTTCAGCTCGTGGAACGACTGTAATGCTTTATCCAGGTATTCCAGTGATTGGTCGTATTGTTTCAACCCTTTGTACACAGTTCCCATTTGTGCAGTGGAAATTGCTACACCACGTTTATCATTCAACTCCTGTTTAACGGCCAGCGATTTTTGCGTGTATTCCAGTGCGTTATCATATTGGCCAAGGTTTAAAAAATCGCTGCTGATACTTTGGTTGCAAAAAGATATTCCTCTTTTATTCTCCAGCACTTCAAATATTTTTAAACCTTTCAGGTGGTATTGTAATGCGGTTTTGTAATCCCCCATATCCATATAGGTGTTACCAATGTTGAGATACTGACCAGCAATGGAAGTTTTGCCCCCGGCAGAGGGTGTGATCTTGTCTGAAGTAATATAATCATTCAGTGAGTTGATCATAAACGGCAGCGCAGCCTTGTAATTACCCAGCCGTTTATAAAACAATCCTGCAGCAAGGTTAAAATTCGCCTTCACGTTGTCTGGCCCGTCTGTCTTAATCATATTTTTCAGGCGCTCCAGATAATTTATGGCACTATCTTTATTACCGGTATTCATTTGTACAGAAACCATCTGGGCATAGGCGTAACTCAGTGTAATATCATTGTTCAGCTGTTGAGCCAGCTGTATCGATTGCCGCAGGTAATTTTTCGCACCCTGTAAATCCGTTCTGGTAAGTTCGGTTGCCAGTACATTCAGGGTTTTATTCATTTCAAGGTCATTTCTGCCTTCCTTTACAATCTGCAATAAACTGTCAATGATTTTTGTTTGGGCAAATGCGCTGATTGATGATGAAAATATAACCAACAGCAATATTTTTTTTACTACAGTCACGGAAGGAAAATGTTATAATGAAAAAGGCGGTAAAGGTTCCCTAAATATACTCAAAAGCCGCTTTGCGGGCATCACATGATTGCGGTATATCAGTTTTGTTAAAAAGATGCAGTGCAGGCTATGGCATTTTTGATACCATCAATTTTTTGGAGCGGAAAGCATAGCATTACCCGGCGCATTTTCTTTACCTTTGCCCTGTACAAATAATTTCTGCTGCAGAAAATTTTGTGCGCTTATTGTTCATTCTACAATCATTATTTTATGCCAGGTTTTGAATTATGGAGCGATGCAGAACGCAAACAGGTAACCGATGTTATTGAAACCGGAATTTTAATGCGCTACAATTTTGACGGTCCCCGTAAAGGCGTGTGGAAGGCAAAAGAACTGGAGCAGGAAATCAATACCTATTTCGGCAGCCAGTATGCACAGCTGGTGAGCAGCGGTACAGCAGCATTAACCACAGCATTAAGTGCGCTGGGTGTGGGCTATGGCGATGAAGTGATCATGCCTGCATTTACATTTGTGGCCAGCTTTGAAGCGGTGCTCAGTGTGGGTGCGGTACCGGTAATGGTGGATGTGGATGATACACTGACATTAAATCCTGAAGCGGTAAAAGCCGCCATCACCCCCAAAACAAAAGTGGTGATGCCCGTACACATGTGCGGCGCTATGGCCGACCTTGATGCGCTACAGGCCATTTGTAAAGAACATCACTTATTATTACTGGAAGATGCCTGCCAGGCCATTGGCGGAACTTACAAAGGAAAGAAACTGGGCACTATAGGCCACGCTGGTACGTTTAGTTTTGATTTTGTAAAAACCATTACCTGTGGCGAAGGCGGCGTTATCATGACCAACGATAAAGCGATTTATACCAAATGCGATGGCTACAGCGATCATGGCCACGACCATATTGGCCACGACCGTGGTGCAGAACCACATCCATTTATTGGCTATAACTTCCGCATCAGCGAACTGCATGCCGCAGTGGGTTTGGCGCAATTACACCGGTTGAATGAGTTCCTTTCTATCCAGAAGAAAAATCATGCCGCATTAAAAAACATACTCGCAACGGTACCCGAAATTGGTTTCAGAAGAATTCCTGATCCATCAGGTGACAGTTGTACTTTCCTGAGCTGGAACCTGCCCACCATGGAGTTAACTGCTGCAGTGGTGGAAGAAATGAAAGCACAGGGTATTCTGGCAGGCAATTTTTATTACTACAACAATAACTGGCATTACATCCGCAAATGGGATCATTTAAAACAATCTGTTACATTGAACGCTTTAAGCCCAGAGCTGAAAGAAAAAATAATACATCATGCCAATAAAGATTTCAGTGCCAGCGATGCTATCATTGGCCGCAATATTTCTACCGCCATCAGCTTAACCTGGACGGAAGAACAGCTTAAGGAAAAGGGAGAAAAAATGGTGACAGCTGTTAAGAAAGTGTTACAGCAACAGGCTGTTACTTTGTAACAAACTGAACAAATTATGTTTAATGAGATGGGGTGCCGGTAAACCGGCACCCCATCTCATTTTATCTGTAAACCGATAAGTTTTTATGCACTAATATGAACTGTTTGGTTTGCCCTCCATTTTATCGCATTGCTGCACACTGCCAAGTCGGAATTTAAAGGGCAGCCCGGTAAATTTTTCCAGTTGCCATTCCTGTTTGCAAAAAAATCCCCAGTGCTGGGCGTAGTACGCAGGGCTGATAATGGAAAATGTTAAAGGACTCTTATAAAATGCAGTTGAATACAGCGAACTTACTGTATCCCACCTTAATAAAGCAAAGGAATGTGCGCCTGCAGTATATTGACTTTTGTTGCTGATAACCAATGAAAAAACCGGTGTTTTTGCTGTGATTTTTTGTGCGGTAGCGCCCTTTACCACAAAAATCATGCAAAAAAATAAAAATTTAGCTTTTTCGTTCATTATGCTATGGAGATTGTGCATAAATTTACACTTATAAACCTTTAGATACGTGGTTTATTCCGTTAAAGTTTTGGTTGCCGGAAAATGCTGCATATCTCAACAATATTCTTAATAAAACATGATCAGCCCGCCTGCAATGGCGGTACCAAATATGGCTTTAAGTCAGGGATTATATCAAAAACAATTACAAAAACTATCTCCCCAGCAAATACAGCTGATGAAGCTGCTGCAGGTGCCTACCGCTATACTGGACGAACGGATCAAAGAAGAAATGGAAGAAAACCCGGCATTGGAAATGACCGAGGAAGACCACAAAGATGAATACGATGAAACCAATGATGAGTTTACCGGTGATGAGGAAGAATATGAAGCCGATGGCAGCGAAGACGATTATGATAATATCGATATCAGCGAATATGTGAACGACAGTGACGATGACGTGGCCGATTACAAACTGCGTGATGATAATTACCCTGAGGCAGACGATAATAAAGTAATACCACACAAGGTAGAAGCCGGCTTTAACGAAATGATGCTGGAACAGCTGGGGCAATTGAATCTTGACGATCACCAACAAAAAATTGCAGAGCAAATTATTGGTAACCTCGATGATGATGGTTATTTAAGGCGTGAAATTTCCTCTATTGTAGATGACCTTGCCTTTCGCCAGAACATTACCACCACGGAAGAAGAGATTGGTGAATTGTTATTGCAAATTCAGCAGTTTGATCCACCAGGCATTGGCGCCCGAAACCTGCAGGAATGTTTGTTGCTGCAACTGGAACGCAAACTGGATGAAGGCAACCACGTGGAAATGGCCATTAAAGTACTGGAGAAATACTTTGATGAGTTTACTAAAAAGCATTACGAGAAAATACAGCGTGGCCTGGGCATTAATGATGACCAGCTGAAAGAAGTCATCAAACAGATCATCAAGCTGAACCCCAAACCCGCAGGCAATATTGGCGAAGGCAATAAATCGGAAAGCTATGTCATCCCCGATTTTTTTATCTATAACAACAATGGCAAACTGGAGCTTACGCTCAACAGCAAAAATGCGCCGGACCTGCGCATCAGCGAAGGCTACCGCGAAATGCTGAAGGATTATGAAAAAGGCAGCAAGAAAGATAAACGCCAGAAAGAAGCCGTATTCTTCATCAAACAAAAAATAGATGCGGCCAAATGGTTTATTGATGCCATCAAGCAAAGGCAAAATACCTTGCTCACCACTATGGAAGCCATCATGAACTACCAGCACAACTTTTTCATTACCGGCGATGAAACGGAATTGAGGCCGATGATCTTAAAATATATTGCAGAAGCCACCAACCTGGATATTTCCACAGTAAGCCGTGTGGCCAACAGCAAATTTGTGCAAACTGAATTTGGCACCTACCGCCTGAAATTTTTCTTTAGCGAAAGTTTGCAAACAGAAAGTGGTGAAGAAGTGAGTACCCGGGAAGTGAAAAAAATACTGAGCGACCTGATTGGTGATGAAAGTAAGAAACATCCATTAAGTGATGAACGCCTGACTGAATTATTACAGGAAAAAGGATATAATATTGCACGCAGAACGGTTGCCAAATACCGGGAACAACTCAACATTCCTGTGGCAAGGTTAAGAAAAGAATTATGATAACTGAAAACGCACAACACAATGGTACTGTTATACACGAACGGGAAGACACACCGGTGTATAAATCTTTTTCTCCAATAACCATATTGGCGCATTTATTTTCGGTGGTTTTTCATCCGCTGTTTATACCGGTTTATGTGGTGGCGTTTTTACTTTTTGTGCATCCTTCTTATTTTTCTGGTTTTTCGCCAAGGCAAAAATACTGGGTATTATTTTCTGCAGCGCTGAACACTATTTTCTTCCCTGCTTTTTCACTGGTACTGATGAAAGGCCTGGGCTTCATTAAATCTATTTTCCTGCGCACGCAACAAGACAGGATTGGCCCGTACCTCTCCAGTATGATTTTTTATTTCTGGACGGCATGGACCTTTTTTAAGATGGAACCTAAGCTGCCACTCGTACTGCCTGTATTTATGACAGGTGTATTTTTAACCACTGTTGTAGGGTTGCTTACCAATATTTCTTTTAAAATCAGTATGCATGGTATGGGCATCGGCGGTTTGATTGGCATTTTCATCATCATTATGTTCCAAAATACTATGTGGATGGCCTGGCCACTTTCATTAGCACTGCTCATTGGTGGCCTGGTGTGTACATCACGACTTGTTGTAAGCAACCACAGTCCGCGTGATATTTACCTGGGATTATTAGCCGGGTTGTTCTGTCAATTTATTGCCGCTGCTTTTATTTTATAGTTCCCGCTTTAATAGAGCCGCGGATAACACGGATGCGGCGGATGAACACAGATATTCCCTGCGCTCTCTGCACCTCTGCGTGCCAACAT
>JAFDZS010000001.1:501174-749189 GCA_018266775.1 Bacteroidota bacterium
TTCATGGTCAGACGATGACGCCAGACCATGCCACGTTGTGCCGCTGAAAGAAAATAATAGATCACAGATATTCCCTGCGCTCTCTGCACCTCTGTGTGCCAACATATCTTTCCTTCATGGTCAGACGATGACGCCAGACCATACCACGTTGTGCCTCCGTGCCGCTGAGAGAAAATAATAGATCACAGATTTTCTCTGCGTCCTCTGCACCTCTGTGTGCCAACATATCGTTCTTTCATGGTCAGACGATGACGCCAGACCATAAAAAAGAAGCCCCGCCTTCCGGCAGGGTATCTTTCTCCTGTTGTGCCTAACAATAAACTTTTACTGTAGAAAAAAAGCCTAACTGTTGAGTATTTTTGAAATGGTACTGTATTTTTTTGTAGGATGATACAGGAACATACAGCTTCCGTTTTTAATTACATCAATCATACTTTTGGTTACACCTTCCGGTATGGCGGGGCAGCCAAAACTTCTGCCGAGGTAACCGTTGCGCTGAACAAATTTTTCATTTACATAACCGGCGCCATGCAATACAATTGATCTTTTATAGGCTCTATCATTGATGCCTTTTTCGCAACCCTGCAGGCGTAACGATAAGCCATGATTGCCGGTGTACGTGTTCATGGTAATAAAAAAACCTAAACTGGTTTTGTGCGATGATTCGCTGTTGGAAAAAGAACTGGCATATTCCAGCCCGGAGTTTCTTCCATGCGCCACCAGTGTATTGAACAATATATCACCTGAATTCATATCCACCACAAATAATCTTTTTTGAGAAGATGCTTTGCTGTAATCAATAATGGTGATGACATGCGTATTATTCAGTAATTTTTTATCCTGTAAATAATGGTATCCTTTCATGGCTTCATCAAATGCATCCTGGGATAATCCCGCAGCATTTAAATGCCAGGCAGCATAATAATCCACCGTTTTTGATGGTAACACACTAACCGGATTACTGACTGTGGTAACAGCCGGCATTACTTTCATTTCAGCATGATGTGAGGAAGAAGCATTTGCCATTAAGAGTAAGGCTGGCAAAAATGCTGCAGCATTAAACATTAATCTCATTACCTGGTGTTTTCAGTTGGATACTTAATTTCTTTCAAAAGCACAGCTATAAATCGTTCCGGAGTGCCTTTTTATTGTGCAAAAAAGGCCGGTAAGATAAATTTAAATTATCGGCATATTTACATGCGTAAATGTACTTGGGGAGATTACCTGTATCGTTTGCAGACAATTACTATTTATATTTTATTGTCATGTTTCCAGAAATTATTGTAAACCAGCTTCAAACCCATTAGCAGCAGGCATCGGAAAAGATACAATAAAAACAAGTGCAGATTTGTACGGCCGCGTAAAAAAAATTATCTTTTACCAGGCAACTTATTCCTGTGTTTATACGATTAAACAACGAAATCATAAAACCTGAGCTATTGTTAACGGCCGAGGAATTAAATCTTCAAATCAGGGGATGCGCCCTTAACCAAAGGGAGAGCCAGAAAAAACTGTATAACTCTTTCTACGGTTATGCTATGTCTATCTGCGACCGTTACACCAGCAGGGATGAAGATGCAATTGAAATTCTTAACGATGGATTTTTAAAGATTTTTAAAGAAATCCACCAATTTAAACCTGCCTATGCCGATGTGGTAAGTTCCTTCAAAGGCTGGTTAAGAAAAATTATGGTGTACACCGCCATAGATCATTTCAGGAAAAATCAGAAGCACTCTAATGTTATTGAACTGGAATCTGCCGTGGTACACATGCCGGTGGAAACAGAAACAGCCTTTGATAAGATTTCTTATGATGAAATTATTGGTTTCATCCAGGATCTTTCACCGGCGTACCGTACGGTGTTAAATTTGTTTATTGTGGAAGGGTTCAGTCATGAAGAGATAGCAACACAATTGGATATTTCAATTGGAACATCAAAATCCAATTTAGCAAAGGCAAGAAAACAGTTACAGAAAATATTGTTCAACCAAAATAAAATTTCGATAGCGCAAAATGCATGAGGAAGATTTAGATAAGGTGATCAGGGATGCCGCCAGCCAGCACCATCCTCCATACGATGACGCCGCATGGAGTAAGATGGAACAATTGCTTGATGAACATCTGCCCGAAAAGAAAGACCGCAGAAGGCCTGTGCTCTGGCTGCTGTTGTTTTTATTATTGGGTGGCGCAGCGTATTGGGGAATTTATTCCTACACCAAACACAGCAATACCAATAATGCAACGGTTGCAACTACAGCAAAGGCATCAAATAGTACAGATGAAACTGCTGTTTCAGCAACCAATACCAAACCAGGTTCCCCAAACAGCACTGTTCTTACTGAGCACAACAATACAGCCGGTAAAGCAACCAATGTAACTATAGATGTTCCGCCTGCAGGCGCAGATGATGGTGTACCTGTTGCTGAAGGCAGTTCATCATTACGGGTACAAAAAAATAACAGCCGAACCAAAATGCGTATAATTGCGGGAACCGCAGCAAACGATGACGCATTAACCAGCAGCGATAAGAAAAAGCAACATCAAAAAGGGCGGACCGTAACAAAAATTAAAAACGGAAATGCGGGTAGTGATGATAGTATGCTTTCATCGAACGATACAGAGGAGACTACTGCAGCCACTGTACCGTCAACAAATAACAAAGAAAATAATGATGATGTTGCCATAAAAAAAGAAAAGGCTCCCGTTGCAACAGGCAAACCAGCAGAAACTGATACTGCAACAGTTGTGGCTTCAAACAAATCAGTTACTGAACCAGAGAAAAAACCTGCACCCGAAAACACAGCCAGCAATACTAAAACCAAAAAGAATAAGAATAGTTTTGGTGACCGCTTCGGTATCACTGCTTCTGCTGGTGCAGATGTAGCATATGTGGAACTGAGTAAAACCGGTAAACTGCGGCCCAGTGTTGGTTTGGGGGTAACCTATGCCGTTAGTAAACATGTTTCTGTAAACAGTGGTGTTTATGTAGCGCAGAAAGTTTATACCGCACTGCCTTACCAGTACAAATTTGCCGGGGGAACTTATTATCCCAACCTGTCTGTAATAAAAGCCAATTGTAAAGTATTGGAAATTCCATTGAATGTATACTATAGGTTTGGTGAAAGGAAAAAACATAACTGGATTGCCGGCGCAGGGCTTTCATCTTTATTTATGAAAAAAGAAAATTATGATTATGTGTATGTTTTGCCCAGCGGACAAACCTATTCCTATCCTAAATCGGTAAGTAATCAAAACAAACATTATTTTTCTGTGCTGAATCTTTCTGCAGCCTATCAATACAAAATCAGTAAAAAAATTTCCTTTGTTGCAGAACCGTATGTAAAATTACCGCTCAGCGGCATTGGCCTTGGCAAGATAAAACTGAACAGTACCGGTGTAATGGTTAGTGCAGTGATTAAACCTTTTAGCAGAAAAAAATAAGCCATACAAATCTTCCCCTGCTGCCGAAAAGCTTCTTTTGAAAAAAGAGGCTTTTTATATGGTCTGACGTCCGCGTCTGACCATGTACAGTTTATCTGCAGCCACTCATTTCCTTTACGCCACTTCAATAGAAACACTGATGACACCGATGAAACGGATACCCGCTGATTTTTTTATCTGCATGAATTCATTTGTTTTATAGTTTGAAATAAATCAACTGTTCTGGTCTGCGCATCTGCAGATAATTTTTTTTATGGTCAGACGTGGACGTCAGACCATAAAAAAGGCCCCCCATCAGAAAGGAGGACCCTTAGGTATTGAGCAAAACGAGAGCCGTGATTATTTAGCCTTCTTATCCCTGAACACTGAAAAATTTCTTGCTACAGTAAATCCCCAGTGAAATTGTCCTTTACTCCAGGTAGAATATGTACGCCGCAGGAAACGATCTTCAAGTATACTGGTGGCATTGGTAAAATTGAGGTGGAACATGTGGCCGGGTGTAAGTATTTCCACACCAATACCCAGCACATCGTAGTAATTTGATTCATTAGGATTGCCATACGTAGTAAATTGCTGTTCCAGTGTGCTTTTTGATGATGAAGAACGGAAGGTGTGAAAGTAATCGGCCACCAATACAAATTTCCTGGTAACAGGCAGCCTTGCCCCTGCACCAATGGAGAAAAGTGATGCAGGATCGTTAGGCACCACCAAACCGGTATGTACCCAGGTGGGTGTTAATTGAAAACTGAATTTTCCAAAACGCCTTGCAATCATCAGTTGCACCACTTCGTTGGTACGGTCTCCAAAATTTTGAAAACGGTCATCTTTGGTATTAACAGCAAAAATATTATTGAATGTATCTGCTGCCATTGTTGATATGGCTAAATTGGCAAACAGCGTTATTGATACTGGTTGCTTCTTATCGCCATCAGCCTGCTTCATAAACTGGTACTTGATGCCTGTTTCCACCAGCTTGGCCTGCGCATGATAATCGCCCCGTGTCCTTGCCAGTAACACATTCAGTTTGTTGGTAAGGCCTAATTGCAAAGCAATTTTAATATCGTTGGCAGCATCCAGGCCAAAAAAGTTTTTTAACGATCCGTTCTTACCGGCCACATCACCAAAATTATGTACCACTTTAAATTCCAGGATGCCTTTATGCAATACTTCCACAGTATTCATATTAATAAGGCGCTGGGCATAAAATACAGGGGTTGATTTTTTTTCAGGCTTTACCTCCATGGAGTTCATCAGTTTGGTAACAGCAGTATCATCCTGCGCAACCGCCGACTGAACAATAAACAATAAAATAATAAATAAACATTTGCGCATAGTGTAGATTTTGATTGCTGTTATTATCGGAGCAATTCAATGCCGGGTTGCCTCTATGAAATATTCATTGCTGTAAAACGAAGCAATGTATATGCGCCCTATATTTGTTTTACATTGTATTACCGGCATGCAGCAATCGTACATCATTTTCGTAAGTGCATCATTTTTACAGGGCAATGCCCTGCTGCAATGGTTGCGCAGGTACGCCACGCATTATGATGATGTGTTTGTATACTGGCATGAGTGTGCCTTTACCACAAATGAACTGCCGGAGTATGATGCAGTGTTGGTGTTGAATACCCCTTCAGCGTTGATAAAAACCAAATGCTTTCCGGAAATGACGCTGGCATTCATGATGGAACCGGGTGTATATGCAGAACATCCTTTCATGTTCAAACAACTGGATCAGTATGCTGCCGTGTATGCACCTGTACCGCATTCGCAAAACACTATTGCATCGCATGGATATATGGGCTGGTTGCTTCCGCAGGATTATCACGCCCTTTCTGCATTGGCTGTACCAGAAAAAACAAAATTGATTTCCTGCATTGCATCTTCATTACAAATGCTGCCCGGTCATCGCCTGCGGATGCAGTTTGTAGAGGCATTGCGCCAATCATTTCCTGAAATGGATTTTTTTGGACGGGGCTTTCATTTTATACCGGATAAATCTGAAGGTTTACTACCCTACAAGTATAGTATTGCCATTGAAAACACCAGCGCACCGCATTATTTTACAGAGAAGATCAATGATTGTTTTTTAACTTATACAGTACCCATTTATTTCGGTTGCACCAACATTGGTACTTATTTTCCGGAGCAATCCTATATTTCCATTAACATCAACGAACCCGAAAATGCTGTTGCCACCATTAAAGCAATACTGCAGCACGATAACTGGCAGGAACGGTTACCTGCACTACACGAAGCCCGTGAGCTGGTATTAAACCGCTATCAAACACTGGCTGGTGCAGCAGCTATACTGCGGCACATACAACCATCGGTAAAAAAAACAGTTACCTTAAAACCCGTACCGCCCACCCTGCAGCGCAGGCTTAAAAACTTCCTGCAGCACTTACGTGCAAAAAAATAATTTTCAGAGGCATCCTGTTGCGCATTTCTTCCGATTTAATTTATTGTCAGCATTTTACTACCGTGCATAACATGCAGATGCAAAAAAAATTATTCAGGGACATTTCAGCCAGTACCCTGCAGGTGTTGTTTAACCAGGTATTGGGCCTGCTGCTGTTCATCATTACATCGCGTTTCCTAAGTAAACCGGTGTATGGCGAATTCAGCTGGTCGTTGGCTGTTATTACTTTTATCGTTACCATACTCAGCTTACGGCTGGAGCAAATTGTGGTAAGGTCAATTGCAGCAGGCGAAGCACCGCAGCGCATGCTCTCATTATTTTCCGGGCATACCATACTTTTTGGTACCGGCTTTCTTATTGTGTTGCTGGTTATTAATTTTATTTTTCCTGCTTTTTTCAAACTGCATCATTTATTGCTGGCGATAAGTATAAGCCAGTTACTGCTTTTTTTGGCGTTGCCATTTAAACAGGTGGTGAATGGTAAAGAACATTTTGCATTGCTTGCTGTCATCTCTTCTGTATCCAATCTACTCCGGGTATTGCTGTTGTTGTGGCTGGTTTTCTTCCGAACGATGGATATTGACCAGGTTTTGATCATCTATATCATTTCTGCATTGGCAGAACTTATTGCCTGTTTTACAGCAGTGCAATGGCGCCTGAAAATTCACCTGCAACTGAAATGGAAAAAAGATGCATATACTGCATTTCTTAAAGCATCGCTGCCACAAATTGCTGTAGTTTTTTTAAGCGCCTGCATGGCCCGGTTCGACTGGATTTTGCTGGGCATCTTCACCACAACTACTATTACCGCAGAATACAGTTTTGCTTACCGTGTGTTTGAGCTATGCCCGTTTCCATTGCTGATCATCAGTCCTGTTTTGCTCAGCAGGTTTTCCCGGTACTTTGCCACTCATTCGGAAAATGACCTGTTGCAAAACAAAGCGCTGCTGGCTATATACATCCGTTATGCCATGATAGCATCCACCATTATACCACTCGTTTTAAATATTGTATGGGCGCCGTTGGTAGATACCATCACTGCGGGCAAATACGGTGCAGTAAATAAAACCACTTTCCTTTTATTGTCATGCTGCATTCCCTTCCAGTATATGGTAAACCTTTTCTGGACAATTGCGTTTGCGCAAAACCGTTTGCATACCATTTTGAGAATGACGGCCATAACCAGCGCAGTAATTATTGCAGGCGACTGCTGCGCCATTCCCTTTTTAAAAGCGCAGGGTGCAGCAATGGTGTACCTCGTTGCAGCTGTTGTGGAATATGTGTTGTACCTGCGTGGTTCTGTATTAAAACAATTAAAAGAAAGCTGGCAGCCCCTGCTGCTATGCGTGTGTGCTGCATTCATTGCCGGTATTGCAGTTACGTATTGGAATGGTCATGTACTGATACAGGCTTTGCTGGGCGTATTGATATACGGCGTTTTACTGGCTGCAACGAGCCAGGCCAAAATAAATGACTGGAGAATGCTATTGAACAACCTGAAAACTTCTTCAACAATATTGTAAATGATAACAGCAGGTTTCTATAATAATATTAAGCAAAAAGCCCGGCAGGTATACTGGCCTTTATTGCTGGTATTGCTGCTGGTACTGAATGTAAAACTGGTGGTTAAAGTTGCTGCTGTTGTATTGATCTGCATCATTAACCGCAAACAAGTTCATTTAAAAGATTTTATCAGCCGGCGTTACCTCTTATTTTATTTTGGAATGATGGGCATTGCAGTCATCAACCTGTTACTGCATTACCGGCAGCTCACCACTATATATTTTGCCACAGTTATTATTGGTATGGCCTTCTGGATGATGAGCGCTGTAATTGCCTATAACAGCAACTTGCTGATACAAAAAGGCAGCAGCAATACAATTCACTTCACCATCAGCCTGTTTTTTATACTGCATATAGCTTGTATTTTTTTAAACCTGCTGCTGATTGTTTGGGAAACAAAATCTTTAAACCCCTACGCATTCCGGGGGCTGAATCAAAAATATTATATCAGCACCGGCGATGCCATCACCGGCATCACCTTTGATGCGCCCGTTACCACTGCATTCATCGCTGCCTTTGCAGTAATCTATTTTTTATACAGAAAACAATTCATTGCCATGCTTGCCGCGATGGCCGCATTGCTGGTACTGGCCAGCAACTTTGCCAACATGATTTTGGTTGCAGTGCTGATCTTTTGTTTTATTTTTTACAGCAACGGCGTACAAAAAAGTATCATCGGTGTTTGTTTTACCATGCTGGTGATTTTTATGGCCCGTGTATCGCCACAGAATTATGAACACGTGGGAAGAATTTTTTACAGCGTCATCAATAAGCCTTATGATTTACCAAAGGAAAAAGTATTGAGCCTGGAAGAAATAAAAACTGCGCCGGACAGTATTTTATCTGCACAGCAAAAAAAACAAAAAACAGCAGCACAGTATATCGACAGTGTGAACAGCGTTGAAGCGTCGATACGTAATGTACAACAGCATCCGGCTGTGGCAATACCTGCCATTACTGAAACAACCACCATCCGCAAAAACATTGCTTTTTATTCCTTCAAAGAAAGTAATACTGTAGAAGAAAAGATCAACAGCAACAAAGCATTTTTGCTGCATTCATTTACACCCGAACAAACAGACAGCCTGGACAAGCTGTACAACTGGAAACATCCCGGTAAATGGATTGCTGCCCTGCAACTGGTTACATTTTTTAAGACACACCCCAATAAAATATTACTGGGCAACGGGGTGGCTAATTTTTCTTCAAGGCTGGCGTATAAGGCTACGGGTCTGAATATGGCGGGGCAATACCCTGCGAAATTAAAATACATTCACCCTGATTTTCTGAATAATCATTTGCTGGTTTACCTGCATTACCATGCATTAGACCAAAGCAATCACGAAGCATCTAACACTCCGGATGCAGCGTATTTTCAGGTAGCGGGTGAATATGGTGCAGCAGGCTTAATTTTTCTGGCTGCATTCTTCCTGTATTTCTTCCGTTACACGGGCAGGCAAACGTATGCATTACCATTGCTGCTGCTGCTGGCCGGATCTTTTTTTGCGGAATACTGGTTTGAACAATTTTCCATTGTAGTGTTGTTTGAAATTTTATTATTCACACACATCAAAGATCAGCGCGGGGGGGAGCTGTCATCATGACAACGCCGCAACTCAGTGTGATCATGCCTGCATACAATGCCGCACAATATTTACGTGAGGCCATCACTTCGGTACTGCAGCAAACGTTTACTGATTTTGAATTACTGGTGATCAATGATGGATCCACAGATGCCACAGAAAATATCATCCGTTCATTTGCCGATGCACGCATCAGGCTCATCAATCAACCGCACAGTGGCGTGTCTGCTGCATTGAATTTGGGGTTGCTGAATGCCAATGCCCATTTCATTGCCCGTTGCGATGCAGATGATATTAACCTGCCACAGCGCTTTGCTATTCAACTGCAATTCTTACAGGAAAACCCCGGGTATGTTTTAGTGGGCTGCGATGCTGTGTACATTGACCGCCATGGAAATTTTGTTTTCAATTATCATTATCCCGCTTATACGGATGATGACATAAAAAAACTGGGTTACAAAATTTGCCCTTTTGCACACCCCACGGTAATGTATAAAAAACAGGCGGTACTGGATGCAGGCATGTACGATGTGCATGCACACAATTTTGAAGATCATTTACTATGGCGCAAAGTGGTGCATGCAGGTAAAGTGTGCAACATCAGGAAAAAACTGGTGCAATACCGTTTCAATCCTGAATCAGTAACCATTGATGAAAAGTGGCGGGGCAAACGTTTTCAGCAGATCAAATATGCAGCATTACAGAAAGGCAGCATCAGCAAAACTGAGGGTGATGAATTACTGCACATCATTCGCAAACAAAATACCGCAAAAATAAAACGGGGATCTTACTATGCATTGCTGAGTAAAAAATACCTGTTCAATAATTACGAACCATCAACAGCAAGAAAGTACAGTCTGGCGCTGATCAAAATTTTTCCTTTAAAAATGCAGGGCTATGTGATGACGGGCCTTTCTTTCTTTCCAGAAAAAATTTTACGGTCATTATATAAAATAAAATCAACCGCATTGTGAAAGTAGCATTCATTATACGGTCAACAGCATACAGCGCACCCGGTGGTGATACACTGCAGGTGCAGCAAACCGCACGTGCATTGCGGCAGTTGAATGTACAGGTGGATATTAAACTGGCTTTCGAAAAAGTACAGTACACGGAATACGATCTGCTGCATTTTTTCAACATCATCCGCCCGGCAGATATGCTGCTGCATATTCAAAAATCAAAAAAGCCATTTGTAGTATCCAGCATCTTTATAGATTATTCTGCATTCGATACGCAATACCGCAGTGGAATATCTGGTAGACTGTTCAAATATTTTTCCCGTGATGCTGCTGAATACATGAAGACGGTTGCCCGTTTCTTAACAGGCCGCGATAAACTGGTAAGCAAAGCCTACTTGTGGAAAGGCCACGGCAAAAGTATCCGCAGCGTTTTATCCAATGCACAATATGTTTTAGTACAGGCAGAAGAAGAGTATAACGATTTGGTACATCACTTTGGAATTAAACCTCATTATGCAATAATTAAAAACGGCGTGGATGCACAATTGTTTGCCCAGGCGCAACAGCAACAAAAAGATGAACAACTGGTTTTATGTGTGGGCAGAATTGAAGGCATCAAAAATCAATACCATCTCATTCGTGCATTGAACAACACACCGTATCAATTAGTACTGATTGGTGATGCAGCAACAAACCAGCGCAGTTATTTTGAAAAATGCAAAGCCATTGCAGCAGACAATGTACATTTTATTCCGCACCTTCCGCAGGAACAATTAGTGCAGTATTATAACCATGCCAAAGTACATGTGCTGCCCAGTTGGTTCGAGGTATGCGGGCTTTCATCGCTTGAAGCTGGTGTGATGGGCTGCAATATTGTAATAACCAAAAACGGTTATGCCTCTTCTTATTTCGGAAATGCAGCGTATTACTGCGATCCCGCCGATCCGGCCAGTATTGCAAAAGCAGTACAATCCGCAGCAGCAGCACACACAAACGGTTTACAACAAAAAATTCGTCATGCATACACCTGGCAAAACGCAGCAATGCAAACGCTGGATGTATATAAAAAAATAGTAGCACCATGCAATTATTAAACATTGCCATCATTGGGTCAAGAGGTATTCCAAATTATTACGGCGGCTTTGAACAGATGGCGCAGTACCTGGCAGTGGGCTTACTTAATAAAGGCCACCAGGTTACTGTGTATAATTCGCACAATCATCCTTATAAAGAAAATGAATGGAATGGTGTGAAGCTGGTTCACTGCTTTGATGCGGAAAATATGATTGGTACAGCCGGCCAGTTTGTATATGATTTCAACTGTATTATGGATGCACGCAAACGTCATTTTGATGTAATGCTTTTTCTCGGTTATACCAGCAGTTCTGTATTCGGCAGCATATTCCCTAAAAATGCAGTAATCATTTCCAATATGGATGGCATGGAATGGAAGCGGGATAAATATTCCAAACCGGTACAAAAATTTTTACGCTTCGCAGAAAAGCTGGCCGTGAAGTACAGCGATTTTTTTGTTGCCGATTCCACGGTAATCAAAACTTATGTAGAAGAGAAATACCATATTGAAAGCAAATACATTCCTTATGGTGCAGAAATGTTTACCAATAAAGATGAATGTATACTGGCAAAATTTGGTGTGGAGAAAATGAACTACCACATGCTGATGGCAAGGATGGAACCTGAGAATAATATTGATATGATTCTGCAGGGTTTTCACATGAGTAATTCAGAAAAAAAGTTTGTTGTGATTGGTAATTATAATAATTCATTTGGCAAACTGATGTACCAGAAATACCATCATGATGAGCGTATTATTTTTACCGGCGGCATTTTCGAATCCTGCGTCACCAATACCCTGCGTGCCTATTGCCGTTTATATTTTCATGGGCACAGTGTGGGCGGCACCAACCCATCTTTACTGGAAGCCATGGCCAATGGCTCTATTATTGTTGCACACGACAATGCTTTTAACCGTGCGGTGCTGAACGGCGATGCGTATTATTTTAAAACACCGGAAGATGTGGAGCAACTGGTATTGAAAAGTAATGGACATAAGGAAAGTGCCGTAATGGTAAAAAATAATTTTGTAAAAATTGAAGAAGAATATAACTGGCCCAATATAGTGAACCAGTATGAGTCGTTTATTATTGAATGCTATAACCATTCAAAAAAATGAAAGACTTATTGCACATAAAAGAAAATGCAACAGATACCATCAGCTATTACCTGCTGGCGGCATTTGTAATAACATTGCCTTTTGATTTTTTTTACAGCGAAGCCATTTTGTTTTGTTTTGCTTTGCATACCATCATACACAGCAATGCAAATCGGTATAAAAATATTTTCCGGTTGCCGGTGCTGCTGTTAACAGCTGTGTTTTTTTTGAACCTTACCGGTATGCTGTACAGCCCCAACATGCACGAGGCTGTAAATATTGCAACAAGACAATTGGCTATTTTGCTCTTTCCCGTTTTATTTGCAGTTAATGCCATCAACTTAAAAAAATATGCAGCTAACCTGGTTTGTTTCCTGGGCTGCAGCTGCACATTTGCCATACTTTATCTTTATGGCAGTGCCATTGCGACTATAGCACAAACACATCAACCCATAACGGTACTTTTTTCTGCGGCCTTCATGAACCAGCATTTTTCTTTACCGCTGGATATTCATGCCACTTATCTTTCCCTGTATTGTACTTTTTCATTGCTGGCGTTTATATTTTTTGCAGTACAGGAAAAGCAATGGCAACACAGGATCATGTATTTGTTTTGTATAGGAGTGCTTTCCGCAGGAATGTTGCAGTTGTCTTCAAGGGCAGTCTTCATTGCATTTTTTGTGGTGATCAATGGCGTATTTCCTTTTGTATTATTCAGTGGTAAAAAAAGAGTAACTGCTTTTATAAGCGCAAGCCTGTTTTCTGCAACCTGTATTTTCTTTATTGTTAAGATGGATGCTTTTAATGAAAGATTTATCAGTGGCTTGGAAAATGATCTCTCTTCCAAAAGCCAGGTATTTGAAAGTGTGGAACCGCGCTGGGCTAGATGGAGTGCAGTTATGGAACTGGTTAGAAAATCGCCAGTGGCTGGTTATGGAAGTGGTGCAGAAAATGAGGTATTGCAGGCACAGTTCTACCAGGAAAAATTATACGTGGCTTATCTCAATGAATTAAATGCACACAGTGAATACCTGAGTGTTTGCATCAGAACGGGCATTGCAGGTTTATTGGTGTTGCTGGGTGTTTTGTATTATGGTTTTTCCACCGCAGTAAAAAGAAAAGACGTACCCTTTATAGTGTTTATGATACTCATTTCTATTGTATTTATTGCAGAGAATGTGCTGGATACCAACAAAGGGATTTTTTTCTATAGCATTTTTCTTTCCCTGTTCATTATTGGTAATACCAGGCATGACAGTAAAATGACAACAGCTTAACAATTCAATAAGGCAACCGGAAAAAATATTTTATCGTTTTAATAGTAAATAATAATTGATGCAGGGATTATCTGTGGTGATCATAACCTTTAATGAAGAAAAAAATATTGGCCGTTGTATAGCATCTGTATCCGGTATTGCTGATGAGATCATTGTGGTGGATTCGTTTTCGGATGATAACACTGTTGTTATTGCAAGAGAAATGGGTGCCATTGTAAAGCAATCTGCTTTTGACGGGTATATAGAACAAAAGAATAAAGCCATCAGCCTGGCTAAACACCGGTATGTTTTATTACTGGATGCAGATGAAGCGCCTGATGCAGAGCTGGCTGCAGCTATACTGGAAACCAAAAATGATTTTTTGTTTGCAGCGTATGCCATGAAGCGGTGCAATGTGTATTGCGGTAAACAAATCAAACATGGATTGTGGTATCCTGATAAAAAAATCCGGTTGTTTGATAAACTGCAGGGGCGATGCGGCGGGTTGAATCCGCACGACAAAATTGTACTAAACAATAAAACAAAAATTAAAATGCTGCAGGGCAATATCATGCATTATACGTTCAATTCTGCCAGCGAATACCAAAGCAGAAATGAAACCTTAAGCAGCATTGCAGCACATTCGCTCTACATCAATGGCATAAAAAAAAATTCATTAAAAATATTTTTTAGCCCATTGTGGGCATTCATCAATGGCTATTTTTTAAGATTGGGTTTTTTGGATGGCTATGATGGTTTGATTATCGCAGCACTATGTGCACAGCAGAGTTTTTTAAAATACCACAAACTGCGGCAATTGCAAAAGCAGCTGTTGCATGGCATTATTTGTGAATAAATTGTATACCTGGTGAACAATACAGAACAAAGCATATTAAAAACACTCGGTTATTTCGACCTGTTTCATTATCCCGTTACACGGGATGAAATTCTTTCTTTTCATGAAGACAGGATTGCAGCACTGGCCATTGATATTGCACTGGAACAACTGGTGCGCAGGCAATATGTTTTTTTGTTAGATGGATTTTATTCATTGCACAATGACCACGCATTGGTGCAGCGCAGGCTTGAAGGCAACCGGCTGGCGGTTCAATACATGCACACGGCTGCAAAGGTTTCAAAATTTTTATCTGCATTTCCGTTCATAAAAGGTATTGCCGTATCCGGTTCGTTATCTAAAAATTTTGCCACCGCAGATTCCGATATTGATTTCTTTATTGTTACAGCTGCCAACCGCTTATGGATTGCCCGAACATTGATGCACCTGTATAAAAAATTGACTTTTTTAACCGGCCGCCAGCATTGGTATTGTATGAATTATTATGTGGATGAAGCACAGCTTGAAATTCCGGAACAAAATATTTTTACTGCAATGGAAATTATTACACTGGTGCCCATGCAGGGTAAAACCGGTTTAAATAATTTCTTCAATAATAATGTATGGACGAAGCAATATTTTCCTGTACACCAATACAACAATATGCATACACACGAAATTGAACCGGGTGTGTTCAGAAAATGGATTGAACGTGTGTTACAGGGTAAAAAAGGCGATTGGCTGGATCAATGCTTAATGCGTATTACTGATAAACGGTGGAAGAAAAAATCGTTGCAGCATAAAGTCAACAGCCGCGGTGTGCACCTCGGTATGGTGGTAGACCGTCATTGCTCCAAACCAGACCCCAAAAATTTCCAGGAAAAAATCATTACACAATATGAAAACAAAGTGCAGCAATTATTACAGCAGCATCGTAATGCTGCGTTACAATTGCTGTGATTTGATGCAGTTGTTTTTCTTTTACCATTTCTTATAAAGGTTTTAGAATGCCGCGCTTACAGGGCTTTATTAAGCAAGCGTATTAATACTGCCAAAATATCGGCCCTGCGGGCCTGAGCAAGAACTTCATATTTCTAAAACCTCATCAGATTGTAATCTGCATTAAGCCTCGTAGAGGCGTTATTTTGGTAACATCAACATAAAAGTGGAGAAGCCCTTTATGGGAGACATTACATTTCACAAACTGATTAACCTAATTGTATGGAATGAAATAATAAAAGCAATTGCTCTTATTGCTTCTGCAATGAAATAATATAATAATCACCAATGTACTTCCACGGCCAGCGTTGCTTCCAGTTGTCTTCTCTTTTTTGCAAAAAGCGATATAACCGCGGATGCTTTTCCGCAAACCCTTCCATATAAGAAGGCGGAACTATAGTGCATAAGCCTTCAATGCTCAATACTTTAAATTCAGGTTGCAATGTTTTAATAATGTAAGAAGGATTGTAATACCAGCAGGTAAATGAGGTGTTTTCTACGTTGGCTTTCACTCCTTTGCTGCTGAAGAAACGGCGGAAAGCCGTTTTGGTTTTTCCTTTGACCAGTAGTAATGTTTCCCACAAACAAAACGATGGCAGCACCACTAATGTTACAATGCCGCCTGGCTCCAGCAATGAATGAAATGATTGTAACACTTTGTTCAGCTCACCCGTACAATTCAATCCTGCAAAATTGGAAAAGATATGATTGTATAATTTTTGTTGCTGTACCTGTTGCAAATTGGTGAAAGAAATACATTCGGTACTGATCAGGTGTTGAATGCTGGTAGTATTTATTTTTTGCTGCAACTGTTCCAGCATGCCCGGTGCAATATCGGTGGCATGAACGGTGTGGCCCTGCTGCGCCAGCCAGATCGCATCTTCTCCCGTACCGCAATTTAATTCCAGTACATGACTGCCGGGCTGCAGGTATTGCTGCAAATGTTGCCGCACCCTTTGCCGTTTATAGGCAATGATGGAATCGCTGCCATAAAGCGTATCAAAAATTGCAGATTGTTTGCTGAATGCTTCAGCCACTGCTTTTTCGTTGGTATGATGCAATGGCATACTCATAAAGCAGGTTGCTGCAATTGACGCAATTTTTGTTTTTCAATAACTGATGCAGGAAAATAATAGATCCATGATGCGGCTTTTTTCAGCGTATGCATATTTACACTAAATGGATGGCGCATTATTTTTTTCATTTGCGCAATAGCCAAATGCCTGCGGTAGCTGGTATGCACATAACTGTGCAGCTGTTTATAAAAAGCAGGCTGATAAGTATTGCGGAACATCAACGCCATTTCATCAGAATCTGTCCAGTTGGTTTTATGCTGCAACTGTGCCTGTACCTTCTCATAAAAAACGGTACCGGGTAATGGATAAGAAACTGAAATACCAATTTCATGAGGCAATAATGTATTGATCATTGTTATGGTAGCATCAATATCTTCTTTTGTTTCACCGGGGTAACCAAACTGTATAAAGAAGGAGGGATGAATGCCATGCTTTTTCAATAAGCGTGTGGCTGCATAAATTTGTTTGGTAGTGGTGCCTTTGTCCATGGCATCCAGAATTTTTTGAGAACCGCTTTCCGCACCCATCCAGATATTATCGCATCCGGCACGTGCCAGTTGGTGAATGGTATCTTCCTGTAATAACAGATCCACCCGACCCTGCATTTTAAATTTAAAGTGCAGTTGGTGTTGTTCCAGCAGGTCTGCAAAAGTTTTTACCCAACCTGGTTTCAAACCAAAAATGTCATCGCAAAACCAAATATGGTCAAACTGAAATTTTTCTTTCAGCAATAATAATTCCTGCACAACGTGTTGCGGTGTTCTTACATTATAACGGTTGCCGTAAATAGGCTTGGCACACCAGTTGCATTTAAACGGGCAGCCTCTTGTAGTACCCATATTCATAGAAAAATAACCTGTGTGCTGCAACCACATTTTTTTATAAGGCTCCATATCAATCATATCCCATGCAGGAAAAGGCAACGCATCCAGGTTGTGCATTACATTGCGGCGTGCGGTTTTTACCACGGCACCCTGGTGTAAAAAGGCCAGCCCTTCAATAGAAAAATAATTTTGTTGTTCTTTCGTGATGGTGTTTACCAATTGCAACAGCGTTTGCTCCGCTTCTCCCAAGATAATAAAATCGGCGCCAGCTTTCAAATACATTTCATAACGGTCTGTACTGTCCGAACTGGAAACAATTACTGTACATCCCCGTTGTTTGGCTAATACAATCATACTAAAGGCGGCTTCACGCATATTGGTTAAACACATCTTGGTAAGATAGTTAAAGCCATCATCATAGATTACCAGTACTTCTGGTTGCATACTTTCGAGCGGGACAATAATTTCTTCCGCCTTTACTGCAAACATGGTATCGAACAGTTGAACGGTATAATTGTGCGACCGTAGCAATGCTGCTGCATACAATGTTCCCAATGGTGCATAAGGCTGCCCGATGGCCCACTGCTTGGGGTCGAAACGCATGAAATAAGAATGTGTAAATAAAATGCCCGGCATTACAATGGTGTTTGTGGTTTTAGATATAATGAGCACACACAGTTTTTGCAGGTATCATCGTTTTCCATATCCAGATTTTTCCTGAATGCAATGGCTTCATTACTGTTGATGATATGGTGCAGGTTGTTGTGTTTGATATTGCCATAAGGTGCATGAAAAAAACACGGCCTCACTGTTCCATCTGCTTCCACCACTGCTGAAACCCATGGTGCATTACATTTTCTAACCGGCTGTATATTCAACCCATAATACGCCGCATAATGTAAGTAGATGCCTTTTAGTTTTGCCGGTGATTCTGCAATAAAACCAGATTCAAATAATGGTTGATACTCTTGTATCACTTCATTGGTCATTAACAATAATGCTGGCAGGTCTGCAGCTGATGGTACAATGTCCTGCTGCCTTTCTGCATCCCATAAAATGGCACGGTTAAATGCATGGCTGCTGACATCCGCTGGCAAAAAACTGATTTGATCCAGGCCCATAGCCTGTGCACATTCAATGATCTGCGGCCATATCCTGAAATTCTGCTGGTGAATTACAGTACGTGCAGTGATGCGGAAATGAGGCTTCAGTTTTTTTATGGTATAAATACCTTCCGTTAGTTTATCATACGCACCGGGAATGTTACGGATATGGTCGTGCATTGTTTCATCACCATCTAAAGAAACAATTACATCATCCACCCATTCAGCAACAGCTGCAGCATGTTTTTTTAATAATAATCCTGTTGACAGCAGGCTGATTTTGATGTGCTGCTTTTTAAGTATGCTGCAAAAGCTAAAGAACAGTGGATGCAGCAACGCTTCCCCGCCAGACATTAATACCTGCTGTGTACCCAGTTTTTTTAATGTCTGCAATAGCGTAGCTATATCAGTTTCGGTTAATTGTTTAAGATGATGATTAGCCTTCCAGATATCGCACATCACACACCTGCAATTGCAGGCGCTGTGCGGCATCAGTATCACAACAGGCATGGTGCTGATCACATGCGTTTGCAGTGTGCGGTATCTTTTATAAGTAGTAACAATATTCTGCATGCAGTTAATGATATTGATTTTTGATCATTACATGATGAAAGGGAATTTTCCTGAACCACCTGTTCAAAATGTTTCTTGGGTTGTATAGTATCCGTGCATTAAATCTTTTCAGGTCGTCAACACAGTGATGAAAATAATATGCTGTCATTCCCGTACAACCCATACCGGTAAAATAATTTTTAGTTCTTTGTTTAGCAGCATCCAGTTCATGCTGCAGGTAAAAGGGGGAATCAACAATATGTATTTCACCCTGCAGGGTCAGGTATTCCATTGCTGTATGGATTATTTTTTTAAAAGAAGGAAAATATTGAATAGATGCTGCAAAAAGAATGATGTCGAACCTTGTATCCTTCAATTGTTCATCCTGTAAGCGGCCATTGACAAACCTGAGGTTCGGTATTGCTTTAAATATCCGGTTTGCCTGGCGCAGTTCCAGCCGGTTGATATCTATACCTGTAATCTGTGCTTTGGTATGCTGTGCCAGTTTTGCTGAAAGCCAGCCATTGCCGCAACCTACTTCAAGTATATTGATTTTGCCTCCTTTGCGGTTAATTATTTTCAGCAGCTTTTGCAATGACTGGTTGCGGATATTCCATTCTTTGTGGTAAGGGTGTAAGGGTGCAGTTTCAGGCAACAGGCGCAACTCTGCATCGCTGTATATACGGCCTTCTTTTTTACGCAACAGAATGTATTGCTGCTCAAAAGTTGCTGTTTGGCTATAAGTTAATATAGGATTCATATATGGAGTTGGATTTGATAAATAAAATTTTGTTCCAGCAGGTTTTTTTCTTTTTGTACGCAATGCATGGTAAAACCGTGTGCAGCAGCAATCTGTTCAATCAATGGTATATCACAACCATCAAATAAAATCATCAGTACTTTGGTTGCACCATGTATGTATGGGTGTAAAGAAGCAAAGAGCCGTTCAAAATATTCTCCATGCTCACCGCAACACCACGCATGGTCTTTCGGCAGCAGGGGTTGTTTTTTATAATAAGGTGGATTGATGGCAATCATATCAAACTGCTGGTGCGGTATTTTTTCAAACAGGTCAGACTCAATGGTGGTTATGTTCACAGTATTGCTTTCAGCATTTTTCATTACTGTTTGCACAGCAACCGGGTTAATATCTGTTGCGGTTACCATTGCGCCTTTTTGTGCAGCAGCTATGGCAATTAAACCACTGCCACAGCCCAGCTCCAGGAACTTTGTTTGTTTTAACGGCAGCGTACAGCAATAGCGCAATAAAATTTTGGTGCTGAAAAAAAAGCCGGGGTGAAATACTTCCGGCGGCACCTGCAGCCTGATATGCCCATACCGGTACGTTCTTGTTTTGGAAAGATATTTTTCCAGCAACGGTTTATAGGTTCTTGATACAATATGTTTGATTACAGTTTGCACAACAGCATTTTAAAATCCTTCAATTTCCGGCTGGCGGTATTTCCACAGTATCTGCAGCGCCTTTAACTCGTAAGGTTTTTTATACAGGCCCGTTTTATACCGCAGTGAGGCCATGGAACGCAGCAGGTTTTTTTTGATATTTGTTAATCGTATATCCGATACAGTTGGGTAATAGCCGTTCAGTACAGTTTCAAAATCTTTGATCTTGTTGATCATCTCCGGCGTTAGCCAGGGTGTAAGCGGGTTCTTGCGCAGGTCGAAGTTTTCCCATTGCGGGCTGATCCAGTCTTCTAATTTTTGAGGAAAAGAAAAGCCACTGTTCAGTACACGGTTATACATGTCGCTGCCTTCCGTTGGTACAGGGCTGTACACATAAATGATGATCTCTGTTTTGGGGTTGATCTGTTTGATCTCCCTGATGAATGCAATATCCTGGTCAATTTGCTCCATCACCTGTTCGGGCGTGTCGCCGGGTGTACCGAGAACGAAAGAGTATTCCGGTATGATATCAAATTTGGCAATGCGTGCAGCAAATGCTTTAATACCGGCAGCGGTTTGGGTACCGCCTTTATCCATCTTTTTCAATACGGCATCATTACCGGTTTCTGCACCAAAAAAAATCATTTTGCAACCGCTCTCCCGCATAATAGCTAATGATTCATCGGAATATTTATTGATGGTATCAATGCGTCCTTCGCCCCACCAAATCATTTTTTCTGGCTTGATGAGTTGTGCAAACTCCACGGTTCTTTTTTCTGAAACAAAAAAATTGTTGTCATGAAATTCGATAGCGTTGCCGCCATATTGATCTTTCAGGTATTTAACATCGTTATAAATCAGTTGTGCCGATTTCCCTTTCCATCTTGCATTATACAAAGGCACCACTGCGCAAAATGAACAGGTAAACGGGCAGCCCATGCTGGAGTGATAAGCGATGGTTTTGGTGCCCAGGTAAGTTTTGCCCAGGTATCTTTTAAGGGGATAGAAACGGTTCAGTGTTTCATAAGGCAGTAACGGTAAAGTATCGGGCTCATACAATTCATCTTTAGGCGTTTTAATGATCTCGTTATTGCAGGTGTAGATCAAATTACGGATCATTTCATAAGGTTCATTATTTTCCAGTGCATGCAGCAATGCCGGAAACGTTTTTTCCCCCTGGCCGTTCACTACAAAATCTACAAATGAAGAACGTAAAACTGTTTTATACTGGTTGGAGGCAAAATAACCGCCCCAGATAATTTTTATTTCAGGATATAATTCCCGTATCATTTTCGAAATGGGAATGGCTTGTCTTAATTGCGGGCCGGGCATGCAGGTGCTGGCAAAATAGGAAAAGCCACCCTGTTCAAGATAGTGCTGAATGATGACCCAGGGATCAGTTTCCAGGTTGCCGTCTACAATCACATAATCATACAATCCTTCAATGGAAGAGGCAATACTGAGAATAGAATTCGGTATCCGGGGTTTGTAATTGGCACTCCGCGGATTGAACAGGAGGACTTTACTCATACGTTCATAATTGCTGCTGCTGTATCATCGTATTATCGAACCAAATAGTTGCCCGGTAACCCTTTTTTATAGCGCCAGGTGGCATACATATTATGAATATGCACCAATGTTTGAGGGTTGGCTGGCAGCCACTGCCTGTTCATTATTTTAAATTGAAGTAGAGTGTGGATGCCCATTACAAAACTACCGGTAAGTTCAAGTTCGCAATATGTTTGTGTGCCATGCGGTAATGGGTATTGAAATGCTGCACTGGTTTCATTGCTTAATGGAAACGCTGACCGCTGCTGCATGGGTCGCATATGGTTTTTACCGAGGCTATACACCACAGCATAACTTTCAGGATGCATTAATGAGAGCAGGAGTTTTTTGGTGTGCAAAACCTGTTGTAAAGCCCGGCCACCACTGCGCAGAGAAATGATATAATGGCTTTTACCCGCTGCGCCGTGTAAATCCGTTGGAAAAACGTTAAACAGTTCACCATCTTTTACTGTAATCAGCGCAATCGGCCTCGGTACGGCATAAGCTATTTGCACCTGGTGGTATAAATTGGTATGCAGAAAAACATTGCCTTCCTTTTTCTGGTAGCGGTTATTGATAATGGTATTTACCCCGCGGTGAAAGGCCGAAACAAAATGATGGCTGCCTGTTATTCCCTCGTAATAATACAGGTTGCTGCTGCCTGTTTGCTGAACATGTATTTGCTTTAAGCACAGTGTTGCCAAGGCATCCTTTTGTGGCAATTTATCGTTTGGAGAAACACATTGTTGTGTTAACAACAAATGCAGGGTTTGTGGTAATTCAATATCATTAAAAAAAGGCAATACAATGATGAGCGGATGATACCCCACAAAAAGATGATGGGCAGTGACGTCTTTAATAATATGGTCGTCATTATACCAATACAGCTTTGGTGCCTGCATAAACTGTTCTGCACAACAACACAAATATTCCTGCCGGTAATGCAGGCCATTAAATCGTAAAAGTATTTTTTGTAATAATGTCATTATTTTTAATGCTCAGCCAGCCGTTGCAAAGGCATGTTTTTATAACGTAAAAAAAGTATAAAAGGCAGCCTCGTATTAATGATACCAAAAACAAAAATGAAGTTACTATTTACCAGTTATGTGAGTGTGCCGGAATTTACGAACCCGGAGAAATGGCTGCAGCGTATTGCGCCGGTTACCGGTATTTTAACCGCACTGGCACAACAACATGAAGTGATCAGTGTGGAGCGCATTTGCTTTGAAGGCGAACTGGTAAAAGATAATGTTCAGTATCATTTTATAAAGCTGAACAAAAAAGTAGTCTATTTTCCATGGCGTTTACACCGCTGGATCAAAAAGCAAAACCCGGATGTGGTTTTGGTGAACGGGTTAATTTTTCCCCTGCAGGTAATACAATTAAAGTGGATGCTGGGCCGTAAAATAAAAATTGCCGGTTTGCACCATGCAGAAAAACCTGCACACGGTTTGAAACGGATATTTACCCGCTGGGCAGACCGCTGTATTGATCATTATTTTTTTGCAGCATCAACACTTGGTGATACATGGGTAAAAGAAAAAAATATTGGCAACAGCAAAAAGATTCATGAAGTGATGGAAGCTTCATCTCATTTTTTACCGGGGAACAAACAAGCTGCAAAAGATGAACTGAAAATTTCCGCCAAGATGGTTTTTTTATGGGTAGGAAGATTAGATGCGAATAAAGATCCGCGTACTGTAGTGAAAGCATTTTTACAGCATCAGCAGCAGTTTGGGGAAACAGTATTGTATATGATCTTTCAAACAGAGGATTTACTAAAAGAGATACAACAAATAATCAGTACCATTCCCGGCGCAAATGCAGCAGTACAATTGGTGGGTGCGGTTGCGCATGAAAAACTGCAATGGTGGTATAATGCAGCAGACGTTATCATTTCCGGTTCACATTACGAAGGCAGCGGCATTGCAGTATGCGAAGCAATGTCTTGCGGGTGCATACCCGTACTAACCCGTATTGCATCCTTCAATGCCATGACGGGCAATGGCACCTGCGGATTTTTATATGAGCCGGGTAATATAAACGATTTATTGCAGGCATTACAACATTTGATGAATGCAGACTGGACGGCAGAACGGGAAAAAGTGTTGCATCAATTCCGCACGCAACTTTCTTTTACCGCCATTGCAGAAAAAATAAATTCAGTGATCACCGGCAGATGAGTACAACAAACACTACATTAATCAGCATTATTATGCCCACCTATAACAGGGCAAAACTGATTACCGGCACGATTGCCAGCATTCAGCAGCAAAGCCATACCTGCTGGGAGCTGATTATTGTTGACGATGGATCTGACGATGATACAGAAAATGTGATACAGCAAATTAACGATAGCCGTATTCAATTGATTAAAGCAGGCCGGATCGGTATTGGCGGAACCATAAAAAATATCGGCTTACATCATGCGAGAGGCAACTGGATTGCATTTATGGACTCTGATGATTTATGGCATCCGCAAAAATTAGAAAAACAATTGTTGGCATTACAGCAAAACCCAAGAGCATCATTTTCTTTAACCGGTGGTTATAATTTTAAAAAAGAAGGAAACGCGGAGGAATATTTTTATACGCAGAAAGGGGTGTACACCGGCAATATTTTTTCGCTGATTTTTCAATCTAAGATAGCCGTGTTTGCACAGGCTTTGCTTTTCAGAAAATCTTGTTTAGATAAAGTGGGGCTGTTGAAAGAAACCGGTTCATTTTCTGATGTAGACTTTATTACGGCATTAGCCTATGACTTTGACGCAGTGTTATTATATGAACCGCTGTTATACCGCAGGCTTCACGACAGCAATTACATTCACACTGCATGGAAGAAAAGTTATTATGCAGGCATCAGCACCATTGTACATTTCCAGGCCGAAAAAAAATTGCCGCAATCTTTAGCCAAATCCGCACTCTACCGGTTGTTCATCAATTTTGGTGAATCTGCCCTGGAACATAAGGAAAATAAATTTGCATTACAGCAATTTTATATTGCGTGGTGCATCAAACCTTTTAAATGGGTATCGTGGAAAAAGTGGATGAAGGGTGTGGTGTATTATTTTAAACGTTGATCATTCAACTGCCCATTCCTGTTGCGGGATAACGGAACAACAGCATCATCTTCTTTACCACATCAATCATGGTACAGCATACCTGGCTGTTATATTTTGTTGCAGGATCATTCAATAATGCTGTTGCCAGTTGCTGCATATTGGTTACCGTTTCTGCAATATGCCACTGCGGAATGGCTGTTTTCATTGCCCTGCAAAAGCTGATCACATGCATACCCTGCGACAGTGCTTCTGCACACACACCTGAATAGCCTTCATAAGAAGAAGGGTGCAATAAAATTTTAGCCTGTGCCATGTGTTGCAATACTTCATCATGCGGCAGCGTTCCGGTGAGGGTAATGTTTTCCTGCAAGCCTGCGGTTCTTATTTTTATCTCCAGTGTTTTTCTTTCCGGCCCATCGCCAATCAATATTGCTTTTATTGAAGGAAATATTTTTTTGATTGCAGCAACAAGATCAATAAAAATATCAAACTGCTTTAATGGTATTAATGAACCTGCGGCCAGTAAATCGATATGCCGTAACGAACCAGGTTGCAGTGCGGGCAAATCTATTCCTGTTGTTACAAGGTGTTGTGGCCTTATATGATGATTTCGTTCAAATTCATCCTGTAAAAAATGAGACAATGCCACCAACACAGTTGATGGTAGTTTTAACTGGCGGGGATAGTGATTTTTTTCCCTGGCATCCTGCCCTAATATCCAGCAGCGGTGTACCAGGTTTTGTTTTTTAGCAAACTGCTGCGCCACGTAAGCACATTCGCCATACCAAAAACTCAGCAGGCCAACAATGTGATGCTCCTGCTGAAGCTGCCATAACGCCTGGTAAATTTTTCTGCGCAATAACAGTTTAATGACACCGCCACGGTTTTTACCGTTGAAGCTGATGATACGATTACCAAACCAGCAATATTCTTTTTCTGCATAAGGATATTGAAATGCGATGATCGTTACTTTCAGCTGCGGAAAGCAAGTATTGATGTTCCTTACCAGCGCCTGCTGCATGGGCAGGCAGGTGCTGTCGGTTTCATCTGCAGCAAAACCGGGGGTAAGAATAACCAGTGTATCTTTTTTAGGATTCATCCAGCGCAATAATATGGTTACAGTATGCTAAACTTTTTTTGTCGTGTGTGATCATGATGATCAGTTTCCCGGCTGTTGCCATTTCCCTGCAATGCTGCAGCAGTTTTGCTGCCGCGTCATCATCCAGTTCATTAAAAGGTTCATCTAACAGCAACACCGGGGCATCTTTATATAATGCTCTTGCAAAGGCAATGCGCTGCTGTTGTCCGCCACTGATGTTTTTTCCGTTTTCTGCAATAATGGTTTGCGCACCATCAGTAAACTGTTCTGTCATTTCATCAATGCCGGCAAGCTGCATTACTTTTTGCAGCCGTATTTTGTTGTGGCTATTTTCTTCCAGCGTGATGTTGCTCTTTATAGTATCATGTATAAAAAAGTTTTGCTGCCGTACGTAAGCAATTTGTGGCCAGTACTGTTGCAGCTGCAGATAATTGACGGGCTGACCATTGATTAATACTATTCCGGCAGCAGGTTCTAAAAATCCCAACAAAAGGTTCATTATAGTTGTCTTGCCCTTTCCTGAAGTACCGGTTATGGCAACAATATTTCCACTGCATGCGGAAAATGAAATATGCTGTAAAATTTTTTGTTCACCATATTGAAAGCAAACATCATGAAACGCAATTGAACGGACGGGTTCCAGTTGTTGTGCTTGTTTATTATTGACCATTGCAGTACGGGTATGGCTTAATTCCTCCAGTGCAGGTTCGTATGTTTTTACCTGGTTGCTGATGTTGATGAGTTTTACCATTCCGGGAATGATTTTATATGCCGCCGCCATAAATGCACCAATAGTAATAAAAGTGGAATTGCCTGAAGCACCTGCCCATTTTGCAATAACCAGTAATAGCACCAGGCCCAGTATGGCAAATATTTCTATAATGCGGCCCGGTATGGTTTGTATGGTGAGCGTGGTAAATAAATGTGAACTGAACTGGCGGCGGATGTGTACAAAACGTTGTTTAAAAAATTCATTGCGCTGGTAAATATTGGCTTCAACAAAACCTTTCAATGCATCCAGTGCAAAACGAAATGATGTTTCGTTGGTTTGCTGCAGATGTTTTTTTGTGAGCGATGTTTTTCTTTTCATCATATAAAACACAGTAATTACGGGCGGCAGCAATAGCAGCAGCAATAGTATAAACAGTTTTGCATTGAAGATGATGATGGCTGCAATGGTTAACAGTATCATACTGCTTTGCGTAATGAGCTGTTGTAAACCCTGCAGCATATATTGAGCAAACTCAAATGGCTGAAAACAAATTCGGCGGATATGTATGGAAGAATCCGTTGTTACAAACTGATCGTAACCGGAATGCTGGTAATGCTGCAGGTTTTGCGCAGAGAGGCGCACGGCAACAGCGCCCATAAAATCAAATTGCTTACGGGTGATGATAAAACCCATCCAGTTTTTTACAGCAAAGCCAATGGTAAATAATATGATTAATGTAAAAGAAGATTTGTCCTGCATCCAGTTTGGTAAATAGCGATTAAATGCAGTATCACCAGATGTGGTATAATAACGGATGATCCACAATAAAACAGCCAGGGCAACAATGTCTGCAATATTGATCAATACATCCAGTAACAGCAATAAATAAAAACGTTGTTTTTCTTTTCTTTCAAGCAGTGCCGGTATAGTAAAATAAATGTTTTTCAATCAGCAATGTGCAGTTAAAAAGTGATAGTAGTTTTATACACTCAATAATTTTAAAAGGGTGCGGTATATGATCACCAGGTCCAGTTTAGGCGACCAGTTTCTTACATAAAAAATATCTGTGTCTACCCGGTCTTTCATTTTTTGTATGGTTTCTGCTCTTCCTTCCAGCCCAATGATCTGCGAAAGGCCGGTAATACCAGGCTTAATTCTTTCCCTGTACCTGTAATAAGGAATGTGTGCTTCGAAGTGTGCACTTTCGCTGAGCATGTGCGGCCTTGGCCCCACTATAGACATATCGCCCCATAAAACATTGAGGAATTGGGGCAGTTCATCCATAAATGTACGCCGCATGAACCTGCCTAATGGAGTGATGCGTTTATCATGTGCCGTTGCGGGCAATAAATCAGCATCATCATTTACATACATGGTGCGGAATTTTATACAGGTAAATACTTTGCCCCCTTCACCATTGCGTTTTTGTAAAAAAAATACCGGGCCGCGTGAAGTAAGTTTTATCAATACGCTTATAACCGGGATCAACCATAACAATACAAATGTTATTACTATTGCAGCCAGCACACCATCGGTAATGCGTTTAATAACACGGTTATTTTTTTTATCCAGCGGTATTTGCAAAAACCTCACAGTGGCTTTATGTGCAGGTGCAAAATCATTATGCACCAGGCGGTATAAAAAAGCTTTTCCAGTACGGCTGCTGTTGTTAAGCAGGTACATATTAATAGAGGTATGATAAGACGCAGTTTTTTGATTTTCCTGTTCCCGGATGGTAACCATTGGCCTGTTCATGCTGGTAGTTTCATGTACTAAAACGGTGTTCCGGGGCAATGGGTTGCCTGTAAAAAAGGATTATTAAATTTTTAAAAACACCTGATTTTTGTTGGCTGTAAATGAGTACTGGCAAGGGTTTCAGGCATCCGGGGCCATTTGTTAAAATGCAGGCTTTTTTCCACCAAAAAAAATAATGGCACGGTTTTGGAATTTATGGCACTGCAACCAAGGAAAACCGGTACCGTTACCGGCATAACAACAACAAAATCTTAATCTTTAAAAATCTATTTTATGAGCACTACCAATTTCCCGTCTCCTTCAGAGGAAACCAAAGCACCAATGCCGCAAAAAAGCACTCCCACTAAAAATATTGTTATTGGTGTATTAGCAGCCGGCATTTTAGGCATGGGCGGATATATGGCCTATGACAAATCTGATAAAAACACCACCATTCAGCAACAGGAAACAACTATTGCCAAAGTGAGCGATGAAAAAAGTAATCTGCAAAGCAGCTTCGATGCGTCACTGGCAAGACTGGATTCCATGAAAACAGAGAATACTAACCTGAACGGTCAGCTGGCAGATAAGAACAATGAAATTGCTAAAACAAAAGCTGAGATCCGCACTATTTTAAACAAGAAAAATGCTTCTGCAGCTGAATTGGCCAAAGCAAAAACTTTGATCGCTTCACTGAATGATAAGATCACCAGCCTTGAAGCTGACGTGGCGAGGTTAACTGAAGAAAACCAAAACCTGAACAACGACAAGATGGCGCTGACACAGGAAAAAGAAAAATTGACCCAGGACCTCGCTACTACTACAGAAGTGAAACAAAACCTGGAAAAGAAAGTGGATGTAGCATCTACCTTAAATGCATCCAACATTACTATTACCCCGGTGGATGTAAGGCGTAATGGTAAAGAAAAAGTATCCACCACAGCTAAGCGTGTAGATAAACTGCTGGTAAGCTTTAACGTAAGTAACCGTATTGCACAAGCTGGTTCAACAGATGTTTATGTAGTGGTAATTGGCCCCGATGGCAAACCTATTACCGGTGGTTCAGAAACTTTTGACACCCGCGATGATGGTTCAAAAACGTATACAGCTAAATTGCCTGTAGATATCGAAACTGCTAAAAGCAAGAATGTAGAGTTTGCATTTGCACCAGGCAGCAGCTTCCAGCAGGGCAGCTACAAAATTCAAATTTATCAAAATGGTTTCCTGATTGGCGAAGGTGTTCGTGAATTGAAAAAAGGCGGCTTATTCAGTTAATCACGTTCAACTTATTGCAGTATCCTTTAAAGAAAAGCGAAGGCCGGGCATTATGCCCGGCCTTCGCTTTTGTATTATTTTGATTATTGGTGTAAAGGTGTAGTTGCTGCCAGAGCGATTTCTAAGAATCAGTGTGATCAAATCACTTCCTGCGTTTGAATGTGCCTTCCATAAACTTCATCTCTTTGCCATCAGCACCGGTGCCATAGATCACCAGGTTGTAGGTATTATCATCCAGCAGGGTCATTTCTTCCCTTATATCTGCATCTTTACCGGTTAATGGATCAGTTTGTGTACCTTTTAAATTCAGTGTTTTGGTAGGCTCATCATAAGTGCCCATCATCCGCGTCATCCCGGTACCTGAATTATCAATCCAGTTACTTACGTAAACTTTTTTGGCATTGTCATACCCCATCACACTCATGCCGTCAAATGGCTTGCCCATCATGGTGGAGCTGTATTTGCCAATAACATAACGGCCTCCCATAGCTGAAATTTGCGTATTGGCTGCTTTTACAATTACTGGCGGTGCTTTGGGGTTCATCCATTGGCTGACCTCCGCATCCCAGGTGCCATTGGTTTTTTCCATCCATTTTTGCATAGGACCCGGTGTTTTAAAGGCATCAAATGCTTTTTGCATGGCCACACTGTCCATTACTGGTGGCGGAGTGCCGGGTTTTACTTCGGCAATTTTTTTGGTGGTGTCGGCTAAGGAGGATAATGTTTTGTCTTTGTTATCGCCGTTGTTGCTGCAGCCCATCCATAACACTGCTGCAATACTCATACACCATATGGTTTTTTTCATGACAGGTTTTTGGTTTAGTATCTCTAATGTACTAAAATTTACCCGGGCGCACAAGTTATACCTTCTGGCTCCGGCTTGAAATATGTGTGGATTTTATGAAATATAATAATACGTCAGGGAAGATGTGCCTTCGAGTTCCAGCTCGAAGTAAATATATAATTGTTGCTGTTACTGAGTGAGTCAGAGACTCACGACCAAGCCGTCCTCGTCAGAGACGAGGATGATGTACCTTCGAGCTCCAGCTCGAAGCGAATATGTATTTGTTGCTGATACTGGGTGAGTCAGAGACTCACTACCACATCATCCTCGTCAGAGACGAGGACGATGTGTCTTCGAGCACCAGCTCGAAGCGAATATGTATTTGTTGCTGTTACTGAATGAGTCAGAGACTCACTACCACATCATCCCCGTCAGAGACGAGGACGATGTGCCCTCGAGCACCAGCTCGAAGCAAATATATAATTGTTGCTGTTACTGAGTGAGTCTGAGACTCACGACCAAGCCGTCCTCGTCAGAGACGATGTACCTTCGAGCTCCAGCTCGAAGCGAATATGTATTTGTTGCTGATACTGGGTGAGTCAGAGACTCACTACCACATCATCCTCGTCAGAGACGAGGACGATGTGTCTTCGAGCACCAGCTCGAAGCGAATATGTATTTGTTGCTGTTACTGAATGAGTCAGAGACTCACTACCACATCATCCCCGTCAGAGACGAGGACGATGTGCCCTCGAGCTCCAGCTCGAAGTGAATATATAATTGTTGCTGTTACTGGGTGAGTCAGAGACTCACGACCAAGCCGTCCTCGTCAGAGACGAGGACGATGTATTTTTCAGGCTCCCGCCTGCAGCAGTACAGTATCTATTCTTTGTTTTAGATCATCATAAGGTGTAAAGCCTTTTGCCAAAAGAAAAAATTTACTATCGCTGAGTTGAAGTAATACCTGCGGAAAACTATCTACACGCAATTGCTTACATAAAGCAAATTCATAGTAAGCTTTTTCTTTGTACGCATCATTATGCAGTTTCGAATAGAAATCTTTTTCTTTTATATGATATTGCGGCAGCAGGTGGCGGTATGCTTCATCATCATCCAAATCCCGGCCTTCATAATTCAATGCATATTGCAGGTTGGAGGCAAAAAATAATTGCTGTTCAGGATGTATTTCTTTTATAATTGATAAAGCAATGGCAGGCTTTTCACTATTCATCACCCAATCACTTTCTTCGGGATGGGCGGTATGCCATAAAAAATCTTTACCAAAACGGATACCGGTCAGTTCTTCCACCCGGTGATAAGCACTTTGTATATACGGGCCAATTTTAGCAATGGGCATTACACGATCGCCAATCATCATACCACCACTTAATACTTCCACTTCAACTGTATCAGAAAAATCAGCAGCAATTTTTTTCATCACCGGGCTAAAGCCATAGCACCAGCCACAATAAGCGTCATAACAATAAATCAATAATGGTTTCATAGCAGGTATTAATGTGCTTCCAGCCAGTTATCACCCATTCCCACTTCAGCATCGGTAGGTACGTTGTTGGGCAATGCCAGTGCAGTTTGCATACAATCCAATATCACCGGCTTAATGGCATCCAGCTCTGTTTTATGTGCATCAAACACCAATTCATCATGCACCTGCAATAACATTTTACTTTTAAATTGATGCTGTTTAAATGCGGCATGAATCTTTATCATTGCCAGTTTGATCATATCTGCGGCAGTGCCCTGTATAGGAGAGTTGATGGCATTGCGTTCAGCAAATCCACGTACGGTAAAGTTGGCAGAGTTGATATCTTTCAACCAGCGCTTACGGCCCATCAATGTTTCCACATAACCCGTTTCTTTGGCAAAGTTGATGGTATCATCCATGTACTTCTGAATATTGGGGAATTGTTTCTTATAGTTATCAATGATATCTTTCGCTTCTGCACGTGGTATACCTAAATTTTCTGCAAGGCCAAAAGCGCCCTGCCCGTAAATGATGCCAAAGTTTACACTTTTGGCTTTATACCGCATTTCTTTGGTGACTTCAGCTTCCGGCACATTGAATACTTTAGCTGCGGTAGCGGTATGAATATCTTTACCGGTACGGAAGGCCTCACACATATTCGCATCACCACTAATGGCAGCCACAATACGCAATTCAATCTGTGAATAATCGGCAGATACTAAAACATGATTGTTATCTCTTGGTATGAATGCTTTCCTGATCTCTTTACCGCGGTCTGTTCGTACCGGAATATTCTGCAGGTTTGGATTATTGCTGCTTAACCTGCCGGTAACGGCAACCGCCTGCGCATATGATGTATGCACACGGCCGGTTTTTTTATTGATCATTAAAGGCAGCGCATCTACATAAGTGGATTTAAGTTTGGTGTATTCGCGGAAGATCAAAATATCATCTACAATTTTATTTTGTGCCGCCAGTTTCAGCAACACATCTTCACCAGTTGCATACTGGCCGGTTTTTGTTTTTTTAGCTTTAGGGTCCAGCTGTAATTTTTCAAACAATACCTCACCCAGTTGTTTGGGGCTGGCTAAATTGAAACGTACACCGGCCTGTTTATATACACTTTCCTCTGCGGTTTTTGCTTCACGTTCCAGTTGTTTGCTGTAATCATTTAAAAAACCTTCATCAATGCGGATGCCTTCAAACTCCATATCGGTTAATACTTTTACCAATGGATTTTCCACTTCATAAAAAACTTTTTCCACCGTTTTTTCTTTCAGTTGTGGTAAGAAGATGTGTTTTAATTGCAACGTAATATCTGCATCTTCAGCAGCATAATCTTTTATTTTTTCTGCTTCCACATCACGCATATTGCCCTGTTGTTTACCTTTCTTTCCAATCAGTTCTTCAATATGCACCGGTTCGTAACCCAAATATTTTTCGCTGAGTGCATCCATACTGCGTTTACCATCGGGTTCAATAACATAATGCGCCAGCATGGTATCGAAAATATTGCCCTTCAGTTCGTACCCGTACCATTTCAGCATCAGCATATCGTATTTGATATTTTGGCCGATCCACGTTTTAGTATCGTCATTAAATAATTCTTCAAAACGTTTCAGTAATGCGTTGCATTTTTTTTGATCGGCAGGGCAGGGCACATACCAGGCTTCACCGGGAGTGATGGCAAAACTTAAACCCACCAGTTCAGCATCGTTGGGATCGATGCCGGTGGTTTCCGTATCAAAACAAATTTCTTTTTGCACCAGCAACTGGTTTACCAGGTCGTCAATCAATTCGTCTGTATTGGCAAGAATGTATTGGTGCGGCGTATTATGAATATTTCGTGCAGCCGTTATTGATATACTGCCTTCGTCAGTTACTTCGGGTGCAGCAGCAGGTACTTCGGTTTCTATAATATTTCCAAAAAGATCCATCTGCACTTTGGGCGCTTCTTTTTTAGCAGCCGGCTCTGTGCCTGTTGCCGCTTCAGCAGCATCTTCGCCCAACAGGCGTTTGCCCAGTGTTTTAAACTCCAGCTCTCCAAAAATTTCTTTCAGCGCTTCTTTGTTCATATCCTTAATGCGGAAATCCTCTTCATGAAACTGAACCGGTACGTTGGTAATAATGGTAGCCAGTTTCTTACTCATCATCGCCAGTTCCTTACCGGCTACAATTTTCTCGCCCAGTTTACCTTTAATTTTTTCTGCATTGTCCAATACGTTTTCTAAACTGCCATATTCTTTCAACAACTTTGCCGCGGTTTTTTCACCCACGCCCGGTATGCCGGGAATATTATCAACGGCATCACCCATCATGCCCAGCATATCAATCACCTGGTTTACATTTTCAATATCCCATTTGGTGCACACTTCTTTCGGCCCCAGTATTTCATAATTGCTGCCCTGGTAAGGCGGCTTGTATATTTTTATATTTTCAGAAACAAGCTGGCCATAATCTTTATCCGGTGTTACCATATACACTTCATATCCTTCCTTTTCGGCCTGTTTGGCTAAAGCACCAATCACATCATCAGCCTCGTAACCATCAATGGCCACTACAGGAATATTAAAACCTTCGATGATCCTTTTAATATCTGGAACTGCGGCAGAAATATCTTCCGGTGTTTCCTGGCGGTTGGCTTTATAATCGGCAAAATCGGTATGGCGTTCGGTGGCCGCACTGGTATCGAAACATACGGCCATGTGTGAGGGATTCTGATTTTTAATAAGATCAAGCAACGTGTTGGTAAAACCAAATTGTGCATTGGTGTTACGGCCCTTACTGGTAATACGCGGATTGCGGATTAATGCATAATACGCACGGAATACAAGGGCAAAAGCATCTAAAAGAAACAATTTTTTTTGCATGGGGTAAAAGTAAAACAATTGCCCCTGCTAATCAAGACCGCCTGTAAAAGAAAAAACCGCCTCAAAATTGAAAGCGGCTATTCTTTAATGGGCAGTAAGAATATTTTATAAAGAGGTAATGTATAATTTTTCTGAGCTTTTATCTGTTTCTTTTTCGAAAGTGATACCGGCTTCGCTGATGTTGGAAATGTCCCAGTAATTATTCAGCTGCATTAATTCAGCATTGGCGCCGTTGAAGTGCAGGGTTATTTTTTTAGAGATATTATCTTCCAGCCAGTTGCCCTCAATGGTTTTGCCATTTTTTGCTGCCACCACTTTACCCGATGCATCGAAGTTAAATGTGTACCCTTCAAAAATACAGGTATTGTCGGAAGAAGCTTTGTCGTAACAATTTACCTTCCATGCGGTGCGGCTTACTAACTGATGGGAGATGGAATCGGAAACGCTTAATTTATCTATACTGCTGCAAGCGGCGAAATAAATGATCACAGAGCACTTTAGGGCAAAAAGTAAAGCTGGTTTTTTCATGTGTTGCACAATTAAGAATAAGGGATTCTTTTGTATAACTCAAAAAGCCAGCTTTTATTGTATATAAAGGCATTAAAAACGCATTAAATCAGAATTTTGAACCCAGGTAAGCGGGTAGCATAACCCTCCAGGTGGGCCAGTCGTGCTTCCATTCCGGCCCCCAGATGTCCAGTTCGTAGGTGATTCCTTTATTGTACAGCACCCCGGCAAATTCCCGTGCTGCATCTGGCGCTTCATAATCGCCGCTGCCGCTTAAAATATGAATATTAGGGCTGCGCCGTATCTGCTCCAGGATGTTATGATCCGTTAGATTGGGAATATAATGCATGGGGGAATTGTAATACACCTGCTCATCATAAAAGCCATCCGTATATTCCATCAGGTTGTAAACGCCACTCATGGCAATAACACCATTGATCAGGTCGGGGCGTTTTAAAAACAGGTTCATGCTGTGTAATGCACCGAATGATGCACCGCAGGTGATAATAGGCGTATCCCACGATGATGAGTTGCGGATAAACGGCACCACTTCGTTAAAAATATATTCGTTGAACTGGTTTTGGCGGATGGCTTTATGTTCGCCCTGCATTTGTTTGTTGAGCCAGCTTTCGGTATTGATACTATTTACAGAATATACTTTTACTTTACCGCTTTCAATAAATGGTGCCAGTGTATCTATTAACTGAAAACGTTCATATTCCAGGTAATCCGCAGCGGCTGTGGGTACCAGTAACAACGCAAAGCCATAATGGCCGTACGTTACTATGGGCATATCTTTTTGTAAGGCGGGGCTGTACCAGCTGGTAATTTCTCTTTTCATTTTTATTATATTATATTTGTTCTGGTCTTGTAAAATTAATCAACTGGTTCTTAGACAGACTCACCAGCCAGTTTTTTACAAATCAGCTTTTTTAGATGATGGATTGAAATTAAGTAAATAAAACTAAAGTTTTGATTTAATAAATTTCTGCTCATTAATGCTGAATAAGAAGCATACCAGTGCTAAAACTAAAAATTACCAGATGAAAACAATAGTATTTTACATCCTGCTGTTACCTATCGTGTTTGTTTCCTGCCAAAAGGAATTCAGCGTAGAAAACGGTGCCGGCCTTAGCTCCGCCACATTTACTTACGATGGGGCACCTTCTGCATGTGCCCTGCCTGTTATCAGTGGTACTTATATGGCCGGGTTAGCATTAAGCTCCTCCAGTACGGTCAGCTTATCAGTATCGGTTACACAAACCGGCACTTATTCTATCACTACAAATACAGACAACGGCATTCATTTCAGCGGCTCAGGAACTTTTACAACATTGGGTGCCCAAACCATTACTTTAACCGGATCCGGAACCCCTGCAGCGGCAGGTTCATTTACTTTTACGCCAGGTACGGCAGGCTGCAGTTTCACCATTACGGTTAGTGCGGCAGCGCCACCCGCAACATTTACTTACAACAACACTGGTGGTGTTTGTGATGCACCATCAATAAACGGGAATTATGCTGCAGGCACTGCACTTAATGCATCCAATACCATTGTGCTGGGTGTAACTGTTACCGTTGCAGGCAGCTATTCTGTCAGCACCAATACAGCAAATGGTGTTACCTTTTCTGCCTCAGGTGTGCTGGCCACAGGTGCACAAACTATAACGCTTACCAGTACCAATACGCCAACAGCGGCTGGTACATTTAGTTATACCCCAACCGGGGGCTGCAGTTTTCCGGTTATTTATACAGCGGCATCGGGCGGCGGCGGAGGCACCGGAACCAATTATTTAAAATGTAAAATTGATGGGGTGCTGACCAATTTTAATAACAGTTTGCAGGCCATTTCTGTGCCAGCTCCTCCATTCGGCGCAGCACCAAACATTGGAGTACAGGGTATTATTTCAGACGTACCAGGTGTTCAGCAATTAAATGTAACCGTCCAAAATCCGGGCGCAGTAAATACGGGGGCATACACCAATGTTACATTTAGTACAATTTTAGACAGGGGTTGTATTGTAGGGTATTATCCAACCGGCTTTCCTAATATATATTTTGGGTCGTCGGCACTCACCAGCAATACATTTACCGTAAATATCACTTTACTTACCAGCACACGTATTGAAGGTAATTTTTCAGGAACACTATATGATCAAAACGGGTCGAGCCTTACAGTAATGAAGGTGATTGATTCAGGATCATTTAGTGTAGGCTTATAAGTGAGTTGTTATGATACTGATTACAGCACGCCTTCTTTAATTTCTGTCCATAACTCGCGGTAGCATTTAGCTGCATAGCTGCTGTTGGCAAATTCCATAACGGGCGCCTTATGCACCCCCATTTTTTCAATATCAGATAAATAAGGAATATAGTTCTGGAAAAACCGCTTGTCTTTATACAATTCTTCCATGATTTCATTGTGTAAATTTTTGCGCAGGTCGGCCATGGTGAAGAAACACATCATCTTGCTGAGGTCAATATCTTTTTCTTTAAAATAATCTTTCACCATGTGGTAAGTACGTATGGATAATGTGGTGGGTATTACGGGCATCAAAACAATATCAGCAGCAGTAAAAATATTTTCACTGAGTGCGCTAAAACCGGGCGGGCAATCGATGAACACAAATTCATAGTCTTTTTCTAATTGTTTGATGATGGTTTTCAGCCTGTTCTTGTTGCCTTTCATTTCCTCCAGCATAATATCGAATGTTTTGGAACTGCTGTCGGCAGGAATGACATCCAGTAATTCAAAATCAGAACTCATGATGGCATTTTCCAGGTCGGCATCTTTAGTGATCAGTTTTTTAATACCGGGATGCGCTTTGGGTTTAACCTTATAATAAAAAGAAGAAGAGCCTTGCGGATCAATATCCCACAACAGGGTTTTAAATCCATCAGCAGCAGCGAGGTAAGCAAAATTCACACAACTGGCCGTTTTCCCCACACCGCCTTTCAAATTGTACAGTGCAATGGTTGTCATGATTACTTTTTAATGAATTATGGACAAGTAAGATAGGATTTTTTCAGGAAAATCGTACCTTTTGTAACCTGCAGTAAAGGACACTTAAAAGATTATGCCATGAATATTCCACAACATTACAACCGGTTAATGCCTTACCTCATTGTTCCGCATGCGTATGAATTTATCTCTTTTATGAAAGAAGTATTTGGTGCGGAGCAGCAAATGATTAAACCCCGTGGCGAAGATGAAAGCATAATCATGCATGGAGAACTGCGTATTGGCGACGGGGTAATTATGTTTGCGGATGCTACTGAACAGTTTGCACCCAAACCGGCAGGGTTATTTATCTATGTGCACAATGTAGATGATATTTTTAAAAAGGCACTGGCATTAGGTGCACGGCCTACAATGGAGCCACAGCAACAGGGTTATGGTTATACCTGTGGTTTTCATGATCCATTCGGTAACGACTGGTGGCCGGTGCAGGCCGCGTGATTATTCCAGCCCTTCCCACCATTTGGTATACGATGGCTGAGGCGCATCAATATACATTTTCCCGCCGATCATGGGGGTGTGTAAAGGCATATTATTGTCCCTGGCTGCTTTGTATACCCTGTTGATCGGTTCATCCCAGGCATGCAGGCTTAATGCAAATTTGGCCCAGTGTACCGGCATAAGCTGTTTGGCATCCAGGTCTATTGCTGCCTGCACGGTTTCTTCGGGCATCATGTGAATGTATTTCCAGTAGGCGTTGTACTGGCCGCATTCTAAAATGGCCAGGTCGAAAGGGCCGTGTGTATTCCCAATAGTTTTAAAATGGGTATCATAACCACTATCACCGCCAATATAAATATGGTGCTGTGGCGTTCGCAATGCAAAAGATGCCCACAAGGAGGTATTTCTTTTAAAAGTGCGCCCGCTGAAATGTCGTGCAGGCAATGCCGTTACTGAAAAGCCATCGCCGAGGTCAGCAGGTTGGTCCCAGTCTTTCTCAATTACTTTAGCCATATCAAAACCCCAGCGCTGCAGGTGCTGTGCGGTACCCAGGCCGGTAATGATGAGATTGGTTTTATGTTGTAATTTTTTAACCGTATCATAATCTAAGTGATCCCAATGGTCATGTGTGAGGAATAAAAAATCCAGTGCGGGAATTTCATCAGTAGTATAAATATCTGCACCCGGAAAACTTCTCGTAGTAAAACTGATTGGTGATGCGGCACCGCTGAACACAGGATCCACCAGCATTTTTTTGCCATCAATTTGCATATAGTAAGATGAATGGCCCATCCACACCAGTACATTTTCATCCGGTTGCAATGCCATTAAATCGGTTTTGTTTGACGGTAAGGGTCGTGCAGGTTTGTTGCGTTCTTTTTTACCAAAGAAAAACTCCCTGGTTACTTTAGCGAAGGATGCACCTTCTGCAAGCTGCGGTGTATGATTGAGGTTCTGAAATTGTTTCTCGCGGTAATTGGGCGATAACTGAATCCTGTTCAATCTTTCGCCTGCCGGGATGGCCCCAAACGGCGCCGACCGCATAAAGAAATAAATACCAAGAACGATAGCCGCCAGGATAATAAGAAATATGATCATTGCATTACGGGAGGTTTTGTTTCCCATTGATGTAGACGGATGAGAAAGGAGAATGTTTTACGCTTACGCAAAATGATTTCAGGCTAAAAAGAGCTGCTGAGGAAGTCAACCTGCAAGGTTGCCTTCCTTCAAAAGGAAACCACGCACTAATGACATAAAGCTGTAGTTTCCTATTAATGAAGACGAATAAAAATGGAGCATATATTACACTTTAACAAAATGATTTCAGGACGAAAGGGGTTGCTGAGGAAGTCAACCTGCAAGGTTGCCTTCCTTCAAAAGGAAACCACGCACCAAAGATATAAAGGTGCAGTTTCAAAGAAGGCAACCAGCAAAGTTGCCTTCTTTGAAACAACCAATAATCGAAAATAGAAATGCTGCAACAAGACTATAACTTAAGCAACTGTTACTGAAATATTAAAGTCTTAACATGAAAGTTATAAGATGCCTGTAAATTCGAAATATACTGCTCCATTAATGCCTGAAACATTTTTTCATGTTATTGTCAAAGCTGTAGGAAATGATGTACTGTTCCGCAATGATGAAAACCGGCATTTCTTCTTACAAAAATATTCCGTTTATTCTTTTGGTTATTGGAATACCTTTTCTTATACACTTATGAATAATCATGTACATTGGCTGATACAGACTTCCCGGTCAGAAAAATTATTCAACTATTTGTCTTCTGTTCCACAGGAGAAATTAAAAGTTCATCAAAAACGATTTTTGAATAATGAAATCAGTTTTGAAAGGGAAATAGAACTGCAATGGAAAGATTTTATGATTTGCTATGCGATGAATTTCAATAAATACTGTAACAGAAGCGGACATTTGTTTGTAAATCCCTTTAGAAGAATAACCGTAATTGATGATGCACACTTTACCCAACTTGTGCTTTACCATCACGCAAACGTCTATAAACATCTGGGTCAGCGTCAATTCCAGGAATATCGCTGGTCATCATATCAAGCTATACTTTCAGACAAGCCAACGCTGCTAAAGCGGCAATATGTTTTAGACTGGTTTGGAGGCAAAGAACGATTTATTTCTTTTCACAAAGAAAATGCGAAATACTACTACGATCATCCATTGGCTATGGAATAATTCGGGCTACCCAATTTTAATATTTAATGAGATTGTATTGAAGAAGGCAACCCTGCAGGTTGACTTCTTCAATAGAGTTCATACTTCGAAATAAAAAGTGCTGGTGAGGAAGTCAACTTATAAAGTTGCCTTCCTTCAAAAAGGGAGTTTCAAAATGAAAATATAAAGAATATGTATAAAAGAAGGCAACCCTGCAGGTTGACTTCTTCAATAGAGTTCATACTTCGAAATGAGAAGTGCTGGCGGGGAAGTCAACTTATAAAGTTGCCTTCCTTCAGAAAGAGAGTTCCAAAAAAGAAATTTAAAGAACCGTTCTTAAAGAAGGTAACCCTGCAGGTTGACTTCTTCAGAAGCGTTCATCATTCGAAATAAAAGTGCTGGTGAGGAAGTCAACTTATAAAGTGGCCTTCCTTCAGAAAGAGAGTTCCAAAAAAGAAATTTAAAGAGCTGTTCTTAAAGAAGGCAACCCTACAGGTTGACTTCTTCAGAAGCGTTCATACTTCGAAATAAAAAGTGCTGGCGAGGGAGTCAACTTATAAAGTTGCCTTCCTTCAAAAAGGGAGTTCCAACATGAAAATATAAAGAATATGTATAAAAGAAGGCAACCCTGCAGGTTGACTTCTTCAGAAGCGTTCATACTTCGAAATGAGAAGTGCTGGTGAGGAAGTCAACTTGCAAAGTTGCCTTCCTTCAGAAAGAGAGTTCCAAAAAAGAAATTTAAAGAGCTGTTCTTAAAGAAGGCAACCCTACAGGTTGACTTCTTCAGAAGCGTCCATACTTCGAAATAAAAAGTGCTGGCGAGGGAGTCAACTTATAAAGTTGACTCTCTTCAGAAAGAGCCTTCAAAAATAAAACCCTATATTACGCTACTGCTTCATCTCCTCCAATTCCTTTTGCAACCGGAACATTTCGTCCCTTAATCGTGCAGCTTCCATAAAATCTAAATCTTTAGCCGCTTTTTCCATTTGCTTTTTCACTTTGGCAATACCTTTTTCCATTTGAGGAATGGTTTTGTATTCTGCCTGGTCTTCTGCAGCAATACTTACAATATCTTCATCAGCCTGGAGCGCATAAGGCGTTGCAGGGTTGTACCCTTTTACATCCAGCACCGAACCCTGTGCAATGATTTGCTCCGTACTTTTCCTGATGGTGGTGGGCACAATACCGTGCAGGGTGTTGTAGGCAATTTGCTTTTCCCTGCGGCGGTTGGTTTCATCAATGGTTTTTTGCATGCTTTCGGTAATGGTATCCGCATAAAAAATCACCAGGCCATCTACATTACGGGCAGCCCTGCCCGCAGTTTGGGTCAAACTTCTTTCATTACGCAAAAAGCCTTCTTTATCGGCATCTAAAATGGCTACTAAAGAAACTTCAGGTAAATCCAACCCTTCACGCAACAGGTTAACACCAACTAACACATCAATCACACCGAGGCGCAAATCACGCAAAATTTCCACCCGCTCTAAGGCATCCACTTCGCTGTGTATGTACCGGCATTTGATATTGATGCGTTCCAGGTATTTGGTCATTTCTTCCGCCATGCGTTTGGTTAAAGTAGTTACCAAAACCCGGTCGCCTTTTTTAATGCGTTTGTCAATTTCATCCAGCAGGTCATCAATTTGATTAACGGAAGGTCGTATCTCAATTGGAGGGTCGAGTAAACCTGTTGGCCTCACCACTTGCTCCACTACAACGCCACCGCATTTTTCCAGTTCATAATCTGCCGGTGTGGCAGACACGAAAATAGTTTGCCCCGTTAACGATTCAAACTCATGAAAGTTTAATGGCCGGTTATCCAGCGCACTCGGCAGACGGAAACCAAAATCCACTAATATCAGTTTACGGCTGCGGTCACCACCATACATACCGCTCACCTGCGGAACAGTTTGATGGCTTTCATCAATCATTAAAATAAAATCTTTCGGAAAATAATCCAGCAGGCAGAAGGGGCGGGTGCCGGGCTTACGCCTGTCGAAGAAACGGGAATAATTTTCTATACCGTTGCAATACCCCAGTTCGCGGATCATTTCCAAATCGTAATTCACCCGCTCACTGATGCGTTGTGCTTCGATGTATTTGCCGGAGTTTTTAAAATACAATTCCTGCGCAGTCATTTCATCCTGTACTTCGTGAATGATCTCCTGGAGCATGTCTTTTGGCGCCACATATAAATTAGCAGGGAAGATGGCGGCATGCTCCACTGCACTGATACGCTTACCCGAAGACAATTCCAGCGTTTCAATAGTTTCAATTTCATCACCAAAGAAGGTAATACGGTAACCAAAATCAACGTATGGTAAGTTAATATCTACCGTATCGCCTTTTACACGGAAGGTGCCCCTGGTGAAATCCCCTTCGCTTCTGTTGTATAAAGAATTCACGAGTGCATGTAAAAACCCCTGGCGGGAAATTTGCTGCCCTTGTGTAATACGGATGATACCATTTTCATAATCGGTGGGGTTGCCCATACCATAAATGCAGCTTACACTGGCCACAATAATAATATCCCTTCTGCCGCTCAGCAATTGTGCAGTAGCCTGCAGGCGCAGTTTATCCAGCTCTTCATTAATACTCAGGTCTTTTTCAATGTAGGTATTGGTAACGGGCATGTAAGCTTCAGGCTGGTAATAATCGTAATAACTTACAAAATAGCCTACTGCATTTTCAGGAAAGAATTGTTTGAACTCGCCATACAATTGCGCCACGAGGGTTTTATTATGCGTTAATACCAAAACCGGCCTTTGTACATTCTGTATCACATTGGCCATGGTAAAAGTTTTACCACTGCCGGTAACACCGAGTAATGTTTGATAACGTTCTCCGTTAAGTATGCCTTCTGTAAGCTGGCGGATGGCTTCAGGCTGATCGCCGGAAGGTGCGTATGGGGATTGAAGTTTGAATTGCATGGCTAAGTTTAAGTGTTATTCAATATATCCAATCATACTGTACAGAAATTCTCCAATCAGCAACGCAAGCATTACTGAAATGACAGTGGCAATAAAAACAACGATGTTAGTTTTGTCCTGCCTGGTAGCAAATTTGATGATTCCATAACACAACAATGCAAGGCCGGCAAAAAAAAGATAAAATATGCGATGCGAATAAATCATTTGAAGCCCCCAAAGCACGCCGCCAATTACAGCGGCAATGAAACCACCCACAACACTCCCAACTATGGTACGGGGTTTGATTTTTTTATTCTCTAATGCCGCCTCAACCTTTGTATATTGATGATCAATGATTGAATTTACCTCGTCTGTATTTAATATCGCTGATTGGGTAACTGTTTTGATAAAGGCTGAATCAATTCCACTGCTCCCCATTTCTTTTGTTTCTTTTTGAATTCTTTTTATTTCTTTATTGACAGCTGCTTTTTCTCTTAACCTTTCCACCAGTTGGTCAACCCCTCCTTTATTATCAATTACTATGCGTGCTGCTTCATTTCCTTCAGCGCTGTACTTATCCGGATTGTTATAAATGATGTAGAGTTCTTCATCGGAGTAGTTGTTGTAAGTGCTAACAAAGTCTGCAACAGTAAACATAAGGCTTTATTTATGTGAAAGGTCAAAAGTAAAAATAAATACAGGAATAGTAAGCAGGCTGTTCAGCTTTTGTGCAGCTGCTGATCAATAGTTCGCTTGCGTATCAACCACGCAATCGTAAATGAAGGAATGATGTCTGTGCCCGGTAAAATTTCTTCTAAAAAATCCAATACTCCGCCAATCAAACCAAAGCGGCCACCAAATAATTTATAAAAGATATAACCGGAAACAGGTGCCCACACTACGTCAGTAAATTCACCAAGGCCGGGAATAATGTAACTGGCCATGCCAATAAGGTCTAAAATAATACAAAGGCCAATATGGGGTAAAAACAACTGCTTTTCGTTTGCCATAATTGATTATACAATTTACGGTAAATAAAAAGCAGCCGTCGTAATACAATGTTATAATTTCACTTCCATCACTTTATTGTGCTTCCGGCTTTCTTCTGCCATAAAGCCCATTACATGGCTTTCAATAGATGCATCAATAGTGGAAGTAAGCAGTGCCGGGTTTTGTTGCGATACTGCTTTTACAAAATCCTGCGCCAGCCTCCAGTCACCACCGCCGTGTCCGTCAGTATCCTGCTTCCATTCCGTTTTTTTACCGGTAAGGAAATCTGTCATGGTGAACGAAGTCATATCACCCACCACATCACCAAGGCTGCCCATTACCCTTGTTCTTCTGCCATCATAAGAGGTGAAGGCTTCCATAGAAAATGCAGCGGTAACGCCACCATCAAACAAAATATTGGTGGTATAATGGTCGGGCTGATCGTTATTCATTTTATACACGCAACGGCCATAGTTGGTGGTTTTTAATTGTTCCAGAACATAAGCCGCCTGTTTGTCTTTTTCTTCAGGTAAATCGAATACATAATTGCGTTCCCGCTTGCGGTAATAAATCTCCAGGGCAGAATAAGGGCATTTACTTTCGAACGAGCAACCATCTGTACAGCGTGCAGTACTGCCTGCAGGTGCATTCTTTTCTTTAAACCAGCTTAAGTTTGCAAATGCCTGTATGTTGGTGCAGGGCTTTTCCAGCATCCAGCGCAGAATATCTAAGTCGTGGCAGGATTTAGCCAAGATGATCGGCGTGGTTTCTTTACTGTTATGCCAGTTGCCACGTACATAGGAGTGGCTCATGTGGATGTGCTCAATCGGCTCCATGTGCTGCATGCTTACTACGTCTCCCAATACACCACTTTGTATAATTTCTTTCAGCTTAACAAAGTAAGGTGCATAACGCAGTACGTGGCATACGGCAACAATGCGGCCGGTTTTTTTCGCCAGTGCAAGTATATCGCGGCATTCTTTTTCGCTGGGCGAAATTGGTTTTTCCAGCAGCACATCATAACCCATCGACAATGCTTTCATACACGGGCCGTAATGCAGGTTATCCGGAGTGCTGATGATGATAGCATCGGCAAACTTTGGTTTTTTGAATACATCTTCCCATGTTACAAAACGGTTCTCTGCTTTAATATCATGTTTTTTTGCATAACGTTCATTGCGGATGGGAATAGGTTCAGCAACGCCAACAATGTCTAACTGGTCAGGATATGCCAGTGAAAAATCACCATACACATTTCCCCTGTTGCCGGCACCGCAGGTAATAGCGGTAACGGGTTTACCAGGTTTGTAAGGATCTGTTGGCAACAGGATACGGTTTTTATGTTCATCTGTAGCCCAGGAAGAAAAAGGTAATGCAGCAGTACCTAACGAAAGGCCTAATGCACGAATGGCATCACGGCGTGACCATGGTTTTGACATAAGCAATCTTTTAATTAATGTGTTTAACCTGTATCTCAATTTTTATCTTTTCAAAGATTCAGGTTGTCAGCCCGAGTTTAGCGAAGGCGGCTGGTAAGTTGACCGGTTTCGACAAGCTCAACCTGGCAGTCTGATAATTTGAGATAAGATCTGTTGTTGAATAAATGCCTTTAAAGTTACAAATGTTTATTAACCCGGTAAAAAATGATTATTTTACAGCATACACAATGATTGCTTATGACTGCAACTCAACAACGCTTTACAGCACTGGATGTTTTTCGTGGTATGACGATTTGTTTTATGATCATCGTTAACACACCGGGTAACGGGGCCACCACCTTTTCTCCTTTACAACACGCCCACTGGAATGGATTTACACCTACAGACCTTGTTTTCCCTTCTTTTTTATTTGCTGTGGGCAATGCCATGAGTTTTGTGATGAAAAAATGGACTAACCTTTCCACTGCACAGGTTTGGATGAAAATTTTAAAAAGAACAGCTATCATTTTTTTACTGGGCTACCTGATGTACTGGTTCCCGTTTATGAGGCGTAACCCGGCCGGGGATTTTGTTGCTTTTCCTTTCAGCGATACCCGCGTGTTTGGTGTATTGCAGCGCATTGCTTTGTGTTATGGTATTGCATCGCTGATTGTGTATTACTGCAAACCTAAAACTGCTGTAATTATCAGCATAGTGTTTTTGTTTTTATACTGGATTATATTATATGTTTTTGGAGATGCCACCGATCCTTTGGGTATGCTTACCAATGCCGGTACACAATTAGACAAATGGTTGCTGGGCGATAATCATTTATACCACGGTGAAGGTGTGGCTTTTGACCCCGAAGGTTTGCTGAGCACCATGCCTGCTGTTGCCAATGTCATTGGCGGTTATATGGTGGGTAAATATGTACAGGAGAAAGGAAATACTTACGAAGGATTGACCCGCTTATTACTTGCGGGTGCAGCCCTGCTGTTTATTGCATATTGCTGGAACCTGAATTTTCCGGTAAATAAAAAATTATGGACCAGCTCGTTTGTTACGTTAACCGTAGGGTTGGATTGTATTATTCTTGCTGCATTAATCTATATCATCAACTTTAAACAAAAAACAAAGTGGACGTATTTTTTTGAAGTGATGGGCCGCAACCCGCTGTTCATTTATTTATTGTCTGAACTGGGGGCAACTTTATTATATTTCTTCCGTGCTAACCCCACCACCACTTTATATCAATGGATCTATAACAACCTGTTCCAGTTTACCGGCAACTACCTGGGTTCTTTATTGTTTGCCATAACGTATATGCTCGTTTGCTGGCTGGTGGGTTATATGCTGGATAAAAGAAAGATTTATGTAAGGGTATAACTTACTTTGAAATATTTCTTTTTAAATAACTCGTGTAGTCGGGCAGTTTGCATTCATATTCCTCCAGCATCAATGGAGATGTCAGAATAAAATCAGCCGTGGCACGGTCGCAGGCTAATAAAATATTCCAGGCCACACCAAGGCGCAATAAGGCTTTTACATCACTGTCATGTGCCTGTGCTTCCATCGGGTCCCAAAAAAAGATGAGCACATCAATTTTTCCTTCCGCTATCATGGAGCCAATTTGCTGGTCGCCGCCTAATGGCCCGCTGAGCATTTTCTTTACCGGGCGGTCCAGCTTTTCTTCTAATAATTTACCGGTGGTGCCTGTGGCAATCAATTCATGCCGGGCAAGAACGGTCTTATTAAATTCAGCCCAATCAATAAGATCAGCCTTTTTATGATCATGCGCCACCAGGGCAATATTTTTACGTACCGGTATTTTTCTAACCTCGTTCATTGTTGATATTTTGTGCTAAAATGCCATTTTTTTCTAAAAATGATATAAATTTGTTTACTGCTCACGTAATTCTATTAAAAAACCGCTTTCCCCTTTATTAAGATTCCGATTGTATTGCTTGCAAATATGAGGCAAGTAATGTATTGAATTGACCTAAACCGGCTTTATGAGGGAAACCTTTACCAGATTTACTGTTATTATAATATTATTTCTTTCAGCGCAATGTACTGCAAATGCGCAAAAGCGCATTTATGTGGCCAATGACGATCATACCGATTATATGTGGGTGGCCAATGAAATAGATTATGACAGCGCTTTTCTGCATATGCTCGACTGGTGGATGGATTATAATGATGCCACCAAACTGGCCAACCCCGGCAATTATAACCTGCAGAGCAAATGGAACTGCGACGGGTCTTTTTGGGTAAAGGAATACCAGAAATACCGCACAGCATCACAATTTGACCGGTTGATTAATCAAATTAAAGCCGGCCAGATCACCATACCTTATTCTCCGCTTATTGCAACTTATGGTGGTGTACCCGCTGAAGCCATCATCAGGGGAATGTATTATGCAGGCAGTTTGGAGCGGCAGTACAACCTGGATCTGAGTATGGCCGCCGCAATTGAAAACCAAACACTGCCGCTGGGGCTTGCCTCTTTATGGAAGGGAGCCGGTGCTAAGTATTGCTGGTACGGTGTGTGCGATTGTTATACCAGTGTAACCGGGCTGGGCAGCCGCCAAAATCAAATGTACTGGTACAAAGGCCTTGATACCAACAAAGTGTTGCTGAAATGGTACAACTTAAAATCGCCGGGGGTAAGTGATGATATTGGTGGTTATGCGGAAGTAAGGCACCAGGATGCCGCTATTAACGATCTTTCTGCACAATGTAACACCACTGCATACCCGTACAATGTAGTGGGCGGTTTTGGTGTGGGGCACGACGGCCTGGAAACGGAGCAGGATTACCTGGTGGGTGCTGCGCAGATCAATACCAATGCCAGCCAGTCAGTTATTGTTTCCAATGAAGTGGACTTCTTTAAAGATTTTGAAAATACTTATGGCAGTTCGCTGCCGGCTGTAACGCAAACTTTCGGCAATGAGTGGGATCTTGCCTGCGTTTCCATTGCAGAAGTAAGTGCACGGGTGAAAAGAGATGTGGAGAAATTAAGAGCCGCTGAAGCGATGGCTGCCATCATCACCAATTTTAACCCCACCTATGCAGGCACGCTGGACAGTTTGCGTAAAGAAGCCTGGATGTCTCTGGGTTTATATTGGGAACATGATTTTGGATTTACAGGCCCCACCATTACGCTGGATGAACGAAATGCCTTTGAACGCCGGCTGGAAACCACCATCACATCTTACGTAACACAACTGTATAACCTTTCCCGCAGTAACCTCAGCGACCTTATTACCAGCGATGCACCCGCAAACGAACGCTTTTTTGCGTTCAACCCACTGGGCTGGAAGCGGACCAGCTTTGCAGATTATGCATACAGCGGTACCAATGCCAAGGTGGTGGATGTAACCACCAATACAGATATTCCTGCACAATTAATTACAAGAGATGGAACGCAATACCTGCGCATCCTTGCAGACAGTATTCCATCCATTGGCTATAAAGTATATGAAATACAAAGCGGCGCCAATGCCTTCAACAGCAGTTGGTTCAGCACCGGCGTAAACGGCAGTTTTAAATATGTGGAAAATGATTCTTTTAAGGTAACCTATACTAACCAGGGTGTCATTACCAGTTTGATTGATAAACATAACGGTAATACAGAACTGGTGGCAACCGGAAATTATATCAACAACCTTGGTTCAGGTAATCTAAATACCGGTACTGCTGTTATTGAAAATTCAGGCCCTGTGTCTGTAACCATATTGGCAACAGCCACAACACCGGTGGCACATAAAACACGCATCACTTTATATAAAAACGTTGCCCGTGTGGAGATCGATAACCAGATTACCCAGAATTTTACTGATAATAAAACGTGGACGTTTGGATTCAATATTGCTAACCCGGAAGTTTGGCATGAAGAAACCGGCGCCGTCATCAGGGCAAAACTTACCAATAATGCCGGGCACTATGCAGTGCAAAATGCCCGGTACGACTGGAATACGCTGAATCATTTTGTGAGTGTAAACGATACCGTTACACACTATGGTGTTTCCATTTCGAACGAAGATTGTTATTTTATGCAGATTGGTAACAGTACTACTAATTTCCTGGATCAGAATTCCGCCACCATAAAAGTGCTGGCAGGCGGAAGAATTGATGCACTTTCCGGTGGCGGGTACCCGATGGGCATTGAAGACCAGGGCGGAGATATTTTATTCAACCAGCGCTTTGCCATTACCACACATACTGATTACTCCGCAGTAAATGAAATGAAAAAAGCGCTGGAACACCAGGACTCCATCGTATGCGGTGCAGTATACAACCCGGTGAACTTTTTATTACCGAATCAATATGCATTCATCACCAACGATGATCCCAATGCATTGATATGGGCAGTAAAACCAGCCGAAGAGGGATTGGACGGCGGCACTATTACACGCATCTGGAACCTGGGCAGCAGTAATGTAAGCAGTAATTTAAATTTCAGTTATAACTTAACGGTGAATGATGCCAAACGAACATCGCTGGTGGAAACCAATATGAGCAGTATTGCCTTCAGCCCCGGAGGCAGAATTGTACCGGTTACATTAGGGCATGATGAAATGCGTGCATTCAGGATAAAACTGGCAGTGATACCACTTGCTGCGCAGTCTGTAACACTTGAAGGGGGAAAAGCCGGCACTGCTAACCAGCTGCATTGGATGGCAGCTAATGAAACAGGGTATAAAAGTTACATACTGCAGCGCAGTACAGACGGGCAGCATTTTATCGATATTGCTTCTGTGCCATCGAAAAGCACATTGAACAGTAGTTATGATTATGCTGATAAAAACCTCAACATTGCCATACCATTTTATTACCGGTTAAGAGTGATCAATACAGATAATAACAGCGCCAGTTATTCCAACACCATACTCATTAAAGCAGCAAAGGAATCATTTAACATTGTGTTATTCCCCAATCCTGCAGTGGAAGTGGTTAAAGTAAATTTCATCCTGGATAAACAAACCCGTTGCAATGTTGCCGTATACAATACAGAAGGCAAGCTGGTAAAAACAGTTGCCCCGCCTTTGTTTGAACGGGGCAACAATTATTTTACACTTCCGGTAAAAGACCTTCCGGCAGGGGAATATATTTTTACTGTAGATACCGGCGAAAAGAAATTTACCAAAAGTTTTGTAAAAACAGACCGCAGGTAATTTTTTTATTTGCCAATGTTATTAATGCGGGTCAGTAATTTACCCGCCAGGTCTGCGTCATTGGGTTTAAGTATATTATACATTTTGGTGGCGTTGATCCTGTCTTTCATGTCTGCATACAAAAGGCCTTTATAATATACCGGCAAATTTTGTTTACTGTCAAGCGAAAGCGATTTATCAAAAGTTGCCAGTGCATCGGTATTATACCCTTTCATGTATTGGGCATAACCCAATTCAGTGTACGCTGCATTGTAAGTGGCATCCAGGTTCAGTGATTTTTTAAGATATACAATCGAACTGTCATACTGTTCAGTTTCATTATAGCACCATCCAATACCGTAATACGATCCTGAGCTGGATGGATTATATTGAAGCGCCTTCCTGTAATTTTCTATAGCATCTTCTGTTTTGGAGGGGTTGAAGTTTTTGCGGTACACATCTGCAATGCCTTTATATGCGGTGCCATTATAGGGGTCAAGCTTCAGGGCATTGTTATAAGCATTAAAAGCTTCATCATTTCTTTTCAGGCTGTAATAAGCATAACCAAGTTCGTTGTAGCTGTCGGCGGCAGGGTTAATACCAATAGCTTTGTGCAGCCACTCCATTGCTTTTTCATAATCACCCTCGCTGTTCCAGTAATAACCCAGTTCATAGCAGGCGCCTTCCAGTGTATTATCCAGTTCATAAGCTTTTTCATAAGCCGTTACGGCTTCGGTATAGCGGTTGAGTTTTTGTAAAACATCACCCTTAACCTTATACGCCATGGCATAATCAGGCTTTATGGTTATGGCACGGTTCAGGTTATTCATCGCCTCAGTATAGTTTTTCTTTCCTTTATAGGCATAGCCTAATTCCTGGTACGCTTTGGCAAAGTCTTTTTTTAACTGGGTGGCTTTTTGCAGCCTTATAATGGCTTTATCATAATTGCCTAATTCATTTTGAATCCAGCCTGAACTAAAATAAGCGTCGGCATAATTAGGATTAAGCGCAATAGCTTTATCCAGTGCCGTTATGGCGTCATCATATTTTCCCGCATCGCTGAAGTCGAGTCCTTTATTATACCATTCAGTTGCGGTGGTTTGGGCTTGTGTGCCGGCAGCTAAACAAACTGCAATCAGCAGCATTGTAATCGGGCGTAACATAAAATTTAAGTTTGAACTAAAGTAGAAAAAAATTACGGGTTACGCCATACCCAATACTACGTAATTTCATAGTGAATTAATGCGGAAAGCCGGCTTAAATGACCTACCTTTGCACCTTCAAAAAATCGGCTGAAAAATTAAGTTTGCTGGTTTTCAATTGTTTACTACAATAATTACATAATGAATATTCGTAACATCGCTATTATTGCCCACGTAGACCACGGTAAAACCACCCTGGTGGATAAGATCCTGCACAGCACCAATGTGTTCAGGGATAACCAGGAAACCGGGGAACTGATCATGGATAATAACGACCTGGAAAGAGAAAGGGGTATCACCATCTTCAGTAAAAACGTATCAGTAACCTATAAAGATGTAAAAATTAATGTGATTGATACACCGGGCCACAGTGACTTTGGTGGTGAAGTGGAAAGGGTGCTGAAAATGGCTGATGGTGTATTATTACTTGTGGATGCTTTTGAAGGCCCCATGCCTCAAACCCGTTTTGTACTGCAGAAAGCACTGCAACTCGGTTTGCATCCCATTGTAGTAATCAATAAAGTGGATAAAGAAAACTGCCGCCCCGATGAAGTGCATGATGCAGTGTTTGAATTATTCTTTAACCTGGATGCTACAGAAGAGCAATTGAATTTTCCCACCATTTACGGCAGCAGCAAACAGGGCTGGATGAATACTTCACTCACGCCAACAGAAAATATTCTTCCATTGATGGATGCAATATTGGAACATGTTCCCGAACCGCAGGCGAATGAAGGTACCACGCAAATGCAGATCACATCACTGGATTACTCTGCATTCCTGGGCCGTATTGCCATTGGTAAAGTATCACGCGGCAGTATTAAAGAAGGGCAAAATATTGTAATGGTACAGGCCGATGGTACACACCTGAAATCTAAAGTAAAGGAACTGTATACATTTGAAGCGCTGGGTAAGAAAAGGGTAACTGAAGTAATGGCCGGAGATATTTGTGCAGTGGTAGGCCTGGAATCATTCAATATTGGAGATACCATTTGCGATGCAGAATTTCCCGAAGCTTTACCGGTGATCAGCGTGGATGAACCTACCATGAGTATGATGTTCGGCATCAACAACTCACCATTCTTTGGCCGCGAAGGTAAATTTGTAACCAGCCGCCATTTGAGAGACCGGTTAATAAAAGAAACAGAAAAAAACCTGGCACTGCGTGTAGAAGATTCAGACAATGCCGATAGTTTCCTGGTATATGGTCGTGGTATTTTGCACCTGGGTATATTGATTGAAACCATGCGCCGCGAAGGATTTGAATTAACTGTTGGAAATCCGCAGGTATTAATAAAAGAAATTGATGGTAAGAAATGTGAACCTTATGAAAATCTTGTAGTGGATGTACCGGCAGAGTTCAGCGGTAAAGTGATTGACCTGGTAACACAACGCAAAGGTGAAATGATCGTGATGGAAAGCAAAGGGGAAATGCAGCACCTGGAGTTTGAAATACCATCACGCGGTTTGATCGGCCTGCGCAGCAACATGCTTACCGCAACAGCCGGTGAGGCTGTAATGGCACACCGCTTTTTGGAATACCGCCCATGGAAAGGCGCTATCCCCGGCCGCAACAACGGTGTACTGTTATCGAAAAATACAGAAAGAACAACAGCATATTCCATTGATAAATTGCAGGACAGGGGCAGATTCTTTGTTGACCCCGGAGAAGAAGTGTATGCAGGACAAATTATAGCAGAACACATTAAACCCGGCGACCTGAACGTAAATGCAACAGAAGCCAAAAAATTAACCAACCACCGTGCAAGCGGCAGTGACGATGCCACACGCATTGCACCCAAAACTTTGATGACGCTGGAAGAATGTATGGAATATATTCAGCAGGACGAATGCATCGAGGTTACACCCAAAAGCATCCGCATGCGTAAAGTGGTGCTGGATGAAAATGAACGCAACAAACTTTCCAAGCAACTGAAAGCAGAAGCCGTTTAAACCAGGCTTAAGTTGTTTTGAATAATATTATGAGGGTTGATGTACTGAACTTACAGGGTATATCAACCCTTTTTTATTTAGGCATACGTGTTAGTTAAAACTTTGTTGAAACGGTAATTTGAAAATCATCATTCCATACGGTTTATACAGGTATTATTATCATAACATTTTTACGCCTATGTTTGCGTAACTTTTTATGGAAAAAGATACACCACTATTGTCCATTATTATGCCCTGCTTTAACCATGGCCGTTTTTTGCAGGAAGCGCTGGACAGTATTCAGCAGGATAAAGTGCCGCATGCGCTGGAAGTGATCATTGTGGATGATGGCTCAACAGATGCCCGCACACTCAGCAAACTGGAAGAACTGAAACAACAGGGCGTAGTGGTGCTGCATCAAAAAAATGCCGGCCCGGCAGCAGCGAGAAATACAGCTATTCAAAACGCCAGCGGAAAATATATTTTGCCTTTGGATGCAGATAATAAACTCACACCTGAATACATCAACAAAGGCATCAGCATTTTAGAGGAAGGCAAATACCAGGTTGTTTATTGTACGCCCCTTTTTTTTGGCGATGCAGCAGCGAGGACTTTCACTTCTTTCCCTTTTGATATTAATGAACTGCTGGCGGCCAATTATATTGATAACTGCGCTTTATTTACCAAAGAAGTTTGGGTGAAGAATAACGGTTACGATACCCGCATTCCATACTGGGGGCATGAAGATTGGGAATTCTGGATCAATGCTTATGCCAACGGATTTTCTTTTTACTTCATTCCTGAAAAATTATTTTATTACCGCGTGGTGGAAGCATCGGTGGCAACCCAGTTTAAAGACAAACAAAAGCAGCAGGATAATCATCAATATATTATTCAAAAGCACTACCAGTTGTACCTGGGCCAGTTTTTAAAACTGAATTATATCAGGAAGAAATACAAAACTGACATCACCCGTTTTATCGTTGCACCATTTATCTTTCTCGGTTATTTGCTGCATATGGTAAAAACGCCTTTTCAAAAAGCAGAAGAAAAATTTGGGAAGAAAGATTAATTTTTGCTTAGTAATTCGGTTTGAAAAACATTTTCAAGCTGTATAAATTTTTACGGTAGCGGGGTTTGTTCTTAATGACCAAAAGGGTATCGATATTTTTAAAGAAAAAGATACTGCGCTTTAAACTCAGCTTCCTGTGAAATAAAGCCAGCATTTCTTTCAAAACCTGTTGGGTATGTGTATTGCTGACAGGCGCCTGCTCCAGCGCTTTTAATTCTCCCAGTTTTATTTCAAATTGCTGAGCTTTGGTTTTTCTTTGTTTCCTGTTTTTCGATTTGCCCACACCAACAGTGTTATTATCATGCTGGCGGTATTGCACCAGCGGCATATCTACATATTTAATGCCATTATTGGCAGCAGCACAAAAACTGATCCAGCGGTCAAACATCACTTCAGCAGGTAAGGGTAATATGTTTTTTAAAAAATCAGCCCGCATCAAAATGGTATGGCCGGGTACGCAGTTGCCCATTAAAAAAGGCGCACCATCATAATAGGATTGCAGGTTCATCAATGATTTGAATTCCTTATGCAGCGATGCACCGTTATGATCTATTAATGCAGAGTTGGAATAAATGGCATCTTCATTTCCCAGTTGCTGCAGCAATATTTCAATCTTATTCAGTTCCCAAATATCATCCTGGTCTGATATAGCAATGAATGCGCCGGTGCATTGCCGGAAAGAATGTTCAAAGGTTTTGGTAACACCGCTGTTAACAGGGTTTACAAACAGTTTGATAAACGGGTATTGCTGCTGGTAATTTTTGATGATGGCAACAGTGTTATCCGCAGAGGCATCATCGGTAATCACAATTTCAATGTTGGTATGTGTTTGATTGATGATGCTTTCCAGTTGCCGGGCAATAAAGCGCTCCCCATTATATGTTGCCATTGCAACAGATACCAACGAAGCTGCGTTTGCCATAAACTTTTTTTTGATAGTGGTAAAGATAAGAAAACCCCTTTGCAGGCAAAGGGGTTTAAAATATATTCAGCAGGAACCTTTAATCACCAGGAGGCAGCATCAAGCTTTTTTTTCAGTGCGCCAGCCATGTTATCGTTGTGCTTTTTCAATTCTTCGTAAGTGTTATAAGCGTCATCTTTCTTTTTCAGTTCCATATAACAATAGCCTATGTACAGCATAGGTAAATCGTTGTAGGAAACAGCCAGCCTTTGTTTCAGTGCGTTGATACATTCATCAAAGGCGCCTAACTGGCGGTAAGCATGGCCCAGTTCATTGTAAGCAGGTTTATAGTTGTTATCAATATCCAGCGCTTTGAGGGCGTACTTAATAGCTTCATGATATTCCTTCTTGGCATTATAACACCAGGCCACGCCGTAAATGGTTAAGGTATTGGTGCTGTCTGTTTTCAATGCTTCAAGATAAGAGCCAATAGCTTCATCATATTTCTGCATATTGTCCCTGTAAATATTACCCATTAATAAGTACGCCGCCGTAAAAGAAGGCTTATGCTTAACGGCTTTTTTCAATACAGTAACAGCACTGTCTGGCTGCGTGATGCGGGCATACAATAAAGCCAGTTTAATATATGCTGAGTCCAGGTTTTTATTGAGTGCAATAGCTTTGTTGTAGGACACAATTGCTTGTGGTGTTAAACCCTGGCCTTCCTGCAACTGCGCTTTTTTAAGCCATAACGCTGCCTGTTTGCCGGGTTGTGCAGCAGCACAAAAAACCACAAAAAACAAAAAAGATAAAATGTAAAGTTTTTTCATCATGTACACATTTGTTTTGTAAGCAAATTAAAAATAAGTTTCTCTATTGCTGAAAAATTTTCGTTAAACATAAAGCAAATCCGGTAATCCTTTCAGTACCTTTGTGAGGTGATGAAAGCGATTTTTTCCATATTAATAATTATTGCACTCCATTTAACCCTTGGTATAAACAATGCGCAGGCACAATGTTCTGTATGTACCAAAACGGTGGCACAAATGGGCGAAAAACCTGCTGAAGGTTTAAATACAGGCATACTTTACCTGATGTTTGCCCCGTTTGCAATAGTGGGTGTGGTAGGTTACCGCTGGTGGAAAAGTAATGGCCAGGCAGGCGGAACCGATTAAGGCAGGTAATTATGGCTGCCGTCGCAAAACGGTGGTGTTTTAGTTTGCTTGCACTGGCAAAACCACACTTCTTCTTCTTTTTCAAATTCTACTTTTATACTCCTGTACGGCAGCACCGGTTCATTATTGTCATTAATGGTGTGTTCAATTCTTTTATGTGTGCCATCGCAAAGCGGTTGTTTATCGCTGAGGCCGCAGGTGCACCATGAGTAAATTTTACCCGGTACCACTTTAATCATTGCAGGGCCCTTGTGTGCAATCTTAGGCAAATCTTTGTTGGGGATCATTTCCATCACTAATATTTTTTTATGAATTGGTATAAATTAAATTGATTGCCTTGCGCTGCAATGGCGGTTTTTAAATCATCCTTGTTAACATCCTGCATGCGTTTTTGTTCAATAAGCCGGTAAGCCCTTTCTGCCAGCAACCAATTGCGTTTGTCTGTATGCGTTTGTTGCTGTAGTGAAAGTATGTTGCTGTACAGTTCATCAACACCCTCTTTTTGCGTGGCCACTGTTTTAATGATAGGTACAGGCTGTTGGTGCAGGTGAAAAGCAGGTGCCAGCATCAGCTGCAGGTTTTTTACAAACTGGTCCGCATCAGGCCGGTCGGCTTTGTTCACCACAAAAATATCAGCAATCTCCATCAATCCTGCTTTCATGGTTTGTATTTCATCGCCGGCTTCAGGTACAACAACAACAACAGTGGTATCAGCAAGGCCTGCAATCTCCACTTCACTCTGCCCAACCCCAACCGTTTCCACAATAACATAGTCAAAGTATGCGGCTTTCAGCAGGTCAGTAATCTCAATGATTTTTGGGTGCAGGCCACCTAAAGAACCTCTTGTAGCAAGCGAGCGGATGAACACATTGGGATGATTATACCAGTTACTCATCCTGATACGGTCGCCCAGCAGGGCGCCCATATTAAAAGGTGAGGATGGATCCACACAAAGAATGCCCACTTTTTTTCCGGCCTCAACCAAATGAGCAGTTAATGCATCGGTGAGGGTGCTTTTACCGGCACCGGGTGGTCCGGTGATGCCAATAACAGGCGTTTTGGAAAAAGGCAACAACTCCAGCAACTCCTCGTAGCCCTGCACTTCGTTTTCAATTACAGAAATACAACGGGCCAAAACTTTAGTGTTGCCGTTTTGTATTGCTTTCAATTGTTGTTGCCACATAAAGCAAAGTAACAAATTAATAAGGGCACAACAATGGCATACTAATATCGTGATTTGCAGGCCCGCCATTAAAACCTGAATTTAGTTGCACCCACCCGTGCAACTTGCGCTGCTTTATTGTTTCTTTGCAAACCGGTATATTATTCCGGTGCGTATATGGCGGTATCAGTAGTGATCATAACAAAAAACGAAGCTCATATTATTGGCACCACCCTGCAAAGCCTGCAGGGCATTACTGACGATTGTATTATTGTAGACAGCGGGAGCACCGATGATACGGTGACCATCTGCAAAAAAATGGGCTGCAAAGTAATTGAAACCACCTGGGATGGTTACGGCCCCAATAAAAATAAAGGCATTGATGCTGCACAATACGACTGGATATTGAACCTGGATGCTGATGAAGCCCTTGATGAAACATTAAAAGCGGCCATACAGCAGCTTAACCTTGCGGACAGCAACACCGTATATAATTTTAAGTTCAAAAATTTTTTTTGCAATAAATGGATCCGTTTTGGAGAATGGAGTGGCGACTGGCACATCAGGCTGTTCAACAGAAAGGCCATAAGATGGAACGATGCAGCGGTACATGAAGGGCTTACCCTTCAACCCCAAACCAAGGTGGTGCAAATGCCCGGCCATGTGCTGCATTATACCACAAACAGTATGGATGAATACATCAGCAAAACGATGGCTTATGCTAAACTGAATGCAGAGAAGTATCATCAGCAGGGTAAGAAGGCCGGTTTTATTAAAACAAGAATTGCACCGGGGCTGAACTTCTTTCAGCATTATATTTTACGGCTGGGCTTTTTAGACGGCTGGGAAGGGTACCTGATTGCCAAAACATCTGCCTGGTACACTTTTTTGAAATATAGTTTTTTGAGAGCCATGAATAAACAATAAAGGAGCAACACAGTGACCAATTTTATTCCCATATTTCCATTAGGTATAGTGGTGTACCCCGGAGAGCAGCTGAACCTGCATATTTTTGAGCCGCGGTATAAGCAACTGATCAAAGAATGTTTTGATACCGGTAAACCATTTGGGATACCACCGGTGATAGACAATAAACGCTACGACACCGGCACCCTGGTAAAAATAACAGAGATCACAACGGTATACGATGATGGTAAAATGGATATTAAAACTGAAGGGTTGCAGGTATTCAACATCCTGGAAGCCATTAAGGAATTGCCCAATAAATTATACAGCGGCGCTATTGTAAATTATCCGCCCAATTTGGATAGCGGTAACAGGGCTTTAATGACTGCTATCATTGCTGCAATAAGAGAACTGCACAAGCTGCTTAAAATAAACAAAACTTTCAAAAAGCCAGATGAGGAATTGTGGAGTTACGATGTGGCGCATCACGCAGGTTTATCACTGAGCGAAGAATATGAATTGCTGCAATTGCTGCACGAGTTGCAACGGCAGGAATACCTGAAACGGCACTTAAAAAAAGTAATACCCGTAATAGCAGAAATGGAAACACTGAAGGAAAGGGTTCAGTTGAACGGCCATTTTAAAAACCTGCAAGGGTTTGATTTATAAACGGAACTAAAACTTGAAATAGAAATTTTAAATCAAAAGCATGAAAACATTGTGTCTGGATTTTGGCAATACCCGGTTAAAGGCGGCATTGTTTATTAATGATGAGTTTATTGAAGAGATCATATTACCCAATGAAGAAATGTTTACAGTGGAACGGCTGGTCAATATTCACCAGCCCGATAAAATCATCCTGGCATCAGTAATTAATCATAATCCTGCAATTGAAACTTTCCTGGCATCCAAAGCTAAATTTCATAAATTATCACACCTTACCAAAGCCAATTTTACCGCCGCTGTAGGCAAGCCCGAAACCATTGGTGCCGACAGGCTGGCACTTTGTGCCGCTGCCGCACACTTTTACCCCGGAAAAAATAACCTGGTCATTGGCCTGGGCACCTGCATCACGTATAATTTCATAAATCAAAACCATGAATTCCTGGGCGGCAGTATTTCACCCGGCATGGAAATGCGTTTTAAAGCCATGCAGGTGTTCACCGCAAAATTACCCCTGGTGTATGCAGAATGGAATTTTCCCATCATCGGGTACGATACCAAGACCAACATGCAAAGTGGGGTGATTGCCGGAATTGCCTATGAAATGGACGGATTCATTGATGAGTACGCCAAAAAGTACGCTAACTTTAACGTTGTGTTAACCGGGGGCGACAGTACCTATTTTGCCCGTAGACTTAAAAACAAGATATTTGCGGACTCTAATTTTTTATTTAAAGGACTGTATGCACTCAGCGAAACTAACAATGGCTAAACTCTTATGGGTATTTTTTGCAGTATTCGGTATTCAGATGGCCGCTGTTGCACAAGAAAATTCACCTTATTCACGATATGGACTGGGCGATTTGGCCCCCAATCATAACGTCACTTCCCGTGCCATGGGCGGCATTGCCGCAGGCTTGCAGGATGTAACCAGCAGCTTCCAGGGCCTGGGCAGTGTAAACTTTGTAAACCCGGCCACATTGGGTTCATTAGGTTACCTGCGCTATACTATTTTCGACCTGGGCAGTGAATTTGACAGCCGCACACTCAGAAGCGTAAACCCCGTAGCCAAATACAATTCAGCCAACGCCATATTTTCATACCTGCAACTGGGTGTACCACTCAGTTCAGAAAAAATGAGAAAAAAGCAAATGGCCTGGGGTTTGAATTTTGGTTTGAAACCACTCACCAAGATCAATTATAAAATTGAAAAAGACCAGCGCCTGAATAATATCGACAGCCTGCGTACATTGTATGAGGGTACAGGAGGCTCCAACGAAGCATTTGTAGGCATGGGTTTTAAAATTAAAAACCTCAGTATTGGTGCAACAGCAGGTTATGTGTTTGGCAATAAAAACTACAGTACCAAACTGATTTTTGTAAACGACACTATCGACTACTATAAATCCAACAGCAGCAACCAAACCACATTTGGCGGGTTATTGGCAACTGTGGGTTTCCAGTACGAAATTCCGTTGAGCAAGGATAAAGACAAACTGTTTCCCCGCCTGCGTATTGGCGCTTATGGCAACCTGCAGCAAAAATTCAATGCCACCCGGGATGATGTCAGGGAAACATTTAATTACGATGCCAACAATGCCACTTTCAGGATAGACAGTGTATATGAAAGCAAAGACGTAAAAGGCAAAATACAGTATCCCTCTTCTTACGGTGCCGGTTTTACTTACCAGGACGAACACCTGCTGTTTGGTGCAGATTACGAAACCACCAACTGGAGTAAATATTCTTACTACGGCCAGCCAGACCTGGTGCAGAATAACTGGATCATCAGGGTGGGCGGACAATATTTTCCTGCTAAACAGGGCACTTCTGTAAGAAAGTATTTTAATTTCGTGAAGTACAGGGCAGGTTTCTATTATGGTACTGATTATATAAAAATCAACAGCAGCCGGCCAGACTGGGCACTTTCAGTAGGTACAGGCATGCCACTGACTTCTTTGCAAAGAAGCAACTACTACACAACAGAGTTTGTGGTGTTGAATACTGCACTTGAAATTGGTAACCGCGGCGATAAAAATGCCACACTGAAAGAAACCACTGTACGTTTCAGCGTGGGCATTTCAATGAATGCCAACTGGTTTATTAAACGTAAGTACAACTAAGATGTTTCTTAAAAAGAAAAATATACTACATGCAGTCTTCTTAACAGGCTGCATTTTTTTATGGGCCTGCGAAAATACGCCGCAGGAAATTAAAGATGCCACCGACAAAAAAGTGGGTGTGGAGGAAGCAGAAAAAGTAAACATCAATTATACGCTGGGGGGCAAAATCAAATCCATATTAACTGCTCCCTTGATGACCCATGTACAGGATACCATGCCATACATTGAATTTCCGAAAACAATGCACGTGGATTTTTATAGTGATTCAGGTAAAATAGAAAGCATACTGGATGCGAAGTATGGAAAATATTTTGAAACACAAAGCAAAATTTTACTGCGTGACAGCGTGCGGTTTATCGGGTTGACAAACGGCGACACCCTTTATTGCGATGAACTGTATTGGGACAGGAGCAGGCCGGTATACCAGTTTTATACCGACAAAGCTGTGCAGATAAGAACAAAAACTCAAAATCAAAACGGAATTGGTTTTGAGTGCAGCCAGGACTTTAAAGATAAATGGCTTAAAAATGTTACCAATAGTTTTATCAAAGTCCCTTCTTCCCAATTCCCGGATAATTAACCTGAAGCTTTACTTATACAGGAAAACTGCCTTTAACTTCAGTACCCCAATTATTTGATGTTATACTTAAAGTGCCATTAATATTTTGCATACGGTTGTTCATATTGTTTAAACCAAGGTTTCCGGAAGTTTTAACTGTGTCTGGAAATCCTTTTCCATTGTCAGTGATGCTGAAATAACAGAAATGATTATGAAACGTAACTGCAATTTGTATCAAAGTGGCATTCGCATGTTTGATGCTGTTGGTAACCGCTTCTTTAATTATTAAGTATAACTCTTTTTCAGTAACAGGATTGAGATAAGAAATGATCTCATCACAATTTATATCACTTTTAATTGAAAGCAGTTTATTGTTCTGAAACTTACCAGTTAGTTCAGCAATAAGGTGCTTAACGCTATAACTTTTGTTTTCGTGACTGGAATGTAAATTATGCATAAATAACCTGGCCTGCTGGTAAATAGATTGCGCTTCGGCTTTAAGATTACTGAGTACTTCAACTGTTTCTGTATTAACAGCACGTGCCTCAAGATCAGCGATGTAAAATCTAAATGCAGCGAAACTGGTGCTGATTTCATCATGCAGGTCACTGGCTATTTTTTGGCGCTGCATGGTTAAGTTGTCCTGTTGAATTACCCTTTCATCCAAAACAGTAACTTCCATTTTGTATAGTTCATTTATCAAATGCTGTTTTTCCAGACTTCTTGCCATCTTCATGCGACGATTGATTCCAACCATCACTACAATTGTCAGCGCCAGTATCATAATAAGAATTAGAGAAATACTGATAACCTGATTTAACTCTTTTTGCCTGAGCAGATTTCTGTTTTCAATCTTCATAATCTCTTGCTCTTTTTGTGCAACATTAAATTTTTGTTCTGTATCAGCTAACAATCCTGATATTTCCAATAATCTTAAAGAGTCAAGATTTTGTATATATGTGTTGTAATACCTGAATGCCTGTTTCCAGTTATTTGTTGCAGCATAATACCAGTATAATGATTGGGATACCCATTTGCGTAAATAAAACGCAGGCTTTGGAAGACTATCCAAAGTTTTTATTCCTAACAGCGTATCACCAACAGCAATCAGATACATATCTCTGGAAATTTTTTTAGCACTAACATTAAAATAAAGATCATTCTGAACGTACTTTGGCAAAAGACTGGAGTCTGCATAACGTATTGCAGTTTGAAATTCTTTAATATCATAGTAATAACGGCCCAGCAAACAAAAGGTTGATCCATACCATGAAGAGGCTTGTTGCTTTGTATTATCGAAAATTTCTCCTGATATTTTTAATATCGTATCTGCAAATTGTTTACTTGGTGATATGCTGTTGTACCGAATAAAAAACTTAAGTCTTTGTAAATAGTTAAATGTATAGTCTCTGCCCCATTTGTTCGGAATCATATCTAATACTAAATTATTATAGAAAATAGATTTTTCGCAGAGCGAATTCACATAATAAATATCACTGAGCATGGTATAACAATGAATGAGCATTACTGTGTCGTTAAATGCATGATAGTAATTTATAGCCCGGTAACAATAATAAATGGCTGAATCATTTTTGCCTTTAATTGAGTAAGAGCTGGAATTGCAAAAACATGATAATGCTATTATTTTATTGAATTGAGGCAAATGTGCATATTCAATTGCTTTGTTGCAATAAGCAATAGAAGTGTCCAGTAAAAATATATTTACATTATTGTAAAACTGACCAAGGGCTGTAGCAAACTCAATTTTTAATTTGATGTCTGTGGTTGAATTCATTTCATCACGTACTAAAAATGCCAGTTTTTTTAATTCCACACGGTATTGCGGGGGTGCAATAAAAGCCGCACTGTCCAATAATTTTATTTTTTCTTCCGAAGTAAGTTGTCTGGCATTGTGAGGGCGATACTGTGGAGGTAAAACTTTAACAAACTCATCAGAAATTTGAGATGAAACACTTGTTGAGTTAAGCATAAACAAAAAGATAAGTAGCTGTACTTTTTTCATAATTCCAGGGGTTTTGCATTTTTGGTTAATATATTTTATTATACATTGATTGATAAAAAGCAGCCTGTTGACTAATTAAAATGTATTTACTTTTGCCAATACACTAATTAATGAACTGGTAATGTAAGTAAGCCCAAAATAAAACTGGTATTGATTGAATTTGAAGCAGAATAGCGCTTAATAAAATATTTTCATACTCCTTACGCTGCAAACTATAAACGCAAAAAATTTGAAAACAGATAGTATATAATAATAAACAAAGGAATTTTAAATTAGTGCATTTTTGTGAATAAACAATATTGGTTCCCCTTCTGGCAAGATTTTAATGCGGATACCCTGCCGTCAAATGTTAATATCAAATAGAATTAATTTTTAACCGATTTCATAAATTTATATTCCTTTCTTGCCCTAATTTCACAGGCTAAAAGAATACTATTATGGAATACCGCCGACTGGGAAAAGCAGGAGTACGGGTGAGCGTACTGTCTTTCGGAAGCTGGGTAAGCTTCAGCAAACAGATCAACGATAAAACAGCCGATGAATTAATGGGCATTGCCTACGATAACGGCATTAACTTTTACGACAATGCTGAAGTATATGCATTGGGAGAAAGTGAAAAGATGATGGGCCGTGTTATCAAAAAGAAAAAATGGGACCGCACTTCTTATCTTGTTTCATCAAAAGCATATTTTGGGTGGAGGGGTAAAGACAATAAACCCAATCAAACCGGCAATAACCGCAAACATTTAACGGAAGCCTGCAATGAAGCATTGCAAAGGTTACAGGTAGATTACCTGGATTTATTTTTCTGCCACAGGCCGGATAAACAAACCCCAATAGAAGAAACGGTGTGGACAATGAATAACCTTATTCAGCAGGGAAAAATTTTATACTGGGGCACCAGCGAATGGAGTGGCGTGGAAATTATGGAAGCGCACCGTGTGGCAGATCAGCTGCGTTTAATTGGCCCCACTATGGAACAACCGCAGTACAATTTATTTGAACGGGATAAACTGGAAAAAGAATACCTGGATGTTTTCAGAACGGTGGGATTGGGCACCACCATCTGGAGCCCGCTGGCCAGCGGACTGCTGAGTGGAAAATATAACGATGGCGTACCCAAAGACAGCCGCTTTGCACTGGAAGGTTTTGGCTGGCTGAAAGAGAGATGGATACTGGAAGAAAAAATAAAAAAAGTAAAAAAACTGAGTGAGCTGGCTAAAAAATTGGGTGTGTCCACCGCTGCATTGAGCATTGCATGGTGCATTAAAAATCCCAACGTTAGTACTGCCATTTTAGGCGCTACCAAAAAAGTACAATTGCTGGATAATTTAAAAGCACTGGACGCACTGGAAAAATTAACGCCCGATGTGATGGAAAAAATTGAAGCCATCATGAAAAACAAACCGGTATTGCCGGAATGGTAAAACCTGCAACTTTATTTTAATAAAGTGTAATTATTTTTCTGCAAAAAAGAATCAATTTGAACATCAAAACAGCAAGTAACGGAACGATGGTCGTTTACGGAATACCCAATTGTGATACTACCCAAAAGGCTGTAAAATGGTTACAAAAAAATAAGCTGGCTTTTTCGTTTCATGATTATAAATTGCAGGGTATTACAAAAGAAAAACTGCAGCAATGGTGCGATGCAAAAGGTGTGGATACTATTTTTAATAAACGCAGCACCACCTGGCGGGAATTAACGGCAGCAGAACAGGAAAAAGCAGCAACTGTAAACGGCGCCATCCGGCTAATGCAGCAGCATAACAGTATTATTAAAAGGCCTATCATTGAAAGTAATGGAACAATAATAGTGGGCTACAACGAAAAAGAATTGGAAAAACAATTGCAATAAATCAAACACAAACATTCCTGATCAACAAAACAAATTTTTATGAAACGTAATGCAACAGCCGTATGGAACGGCTCCGGTAAAGAAGGTAGTGGCCATTTAACCACACAAAGCACCACACTGAATAAAACTCAATATTCATTCAACTCCCGTTTTGCAGAAGGAGTGGGTACCAATCCTGAAGAACTGGTGGCAGCCGCACACGCAGGCTGCTTTAGTATGAAACTAAGTTTTGTACTGGGTGCTGCCGGTTTTACACCAACCAGTATTGATACGCAGTGTGTCATTACGCTTGATCCTGCTGCAGGTGCAATAACCGAATCGCATTTAACTGTAACCGCATCGGTACCGGGCATCAGCAAAGAAAAATTTGAAGAATGTGTGGTTGATGCAAAAGCCAACTGCCCCATTTCAAAACTGCTGAACACGAATATTACACACGAAGCAACATTGCAATAAATCAATCTTGCATAAGAATAAAAAAACCGCGGCTATACAGCCACGGTTTTTTTATGCCTGAACGAAAGCAGTTTAATGCAATCCTTCCATCATGTTATCGTCTTTTTTATTCTTGTCTTTCTTTTTCTTATTTCCTTTTACTAAAAGAATAAAAGGAACACAAATTAAAAATATCACACCCAGGTATAAAAACACATCCATGTAAGATAATACTGCAGCCTGTTTGGTCACTTTTAAATCCATAATGGTGTACGCAGTTTGAAGTGCGTCGTGAGCAGATTTCCCTGTTGCCATAAGTCCATGCTGCAAGCCCTGTACCTGCTGCTGCACTGCGGGATTGTTTACATCCAGTTTACTAACGAGGCTGGTACGGTGTACAATATTCTGGCGTGACATGTATGTAGTAATGAGCGCTATACCAAACGAACCGCCCAATTGCCGCATCATACCGGTAAAGGCTGCACCCTGGCCAATTTCCAAACCTTTTAGTGTGGACAATGATAATGTGGTGATGGGGATGAACAGCATACCCATGCCCACACCACGCACAATCAATGGCCAGAAGAAATTATCTGCATTGGTATCCGGCGTTAGAATAAAATAACACCAGCCCGTAAATACAGCAAAAAGCAAAAAGCCGCCGCCTGCAAGGTATTGCTGCGGCACACCTTTCTGTAATAAATTACCAATGATGGGCATCATAAATGCCGTGGTCAGCGCCGCAGGTATCATCAGCATACCTGCCTGCAATGCCGTCCACTGTAATATAGACTGCGTGTATAACGGAATAATAAATGTTGACCCATATAACCCAAAGCCCATGATAAATGATAATATTGTTCCGACCCGAAGATTCCCGTTTTTCAGCACCCGCAATTCAACAATGGGTTTCTTAACCGTCATTTCCCGCCAGATAAAAAAGTATAATCCCAATGCAGCTGCAATGGTCAGCACAACAATCAAACCACTGCTGAACCAATCATCTTCCTGGCCTTTTTCCAGTACATATTGTAATGAGCCAACAGTAACAGCCAATAACGCAATACCCAGCCAGTCAATATCTTTCGCCGCACTTTTTTCTGCATATTTAGGGCTGCGTACAAACTGTAACGTTAGTAATGCTGCAACAACACCAATAGGGATGTTGATATAAAAAATCAGGGGCCAGTTAAAGTTGGTTACAATATAACCACCCAATGGAGGGCCTAATGTGGGGCCGATGATTACACCCAAGCCATAAATAGCCTGCGCCATACCTCTTTTATCGGGCGGATAACTTTCTGTAATAATAGTTTGTGAAGTAACGAGTAGTGCACCACCACCAACGCCCTGCAAAAAGCGGAAGATTACCAGCTCCACAATACCTGTTGAATTACCGCATAAAAAGGAACAAATAGTGAACAATACTATTGACGCAGCAAAATAATTGCGTCGTCCGAATTGCTGGGAAAGCCAGCTGGTGAGCGGAACAATGATCACATTGCCGATGGCATAAGCGGTAACCACCCAACCCACTTCAGGCAGCGTGGCACCTAAAGAACCACGCATGTCGTTTAACGCCACGTTTACAATGGTGGTATCCACAATTTCAAGCAGCGTGCAAATAATTGCCGTAATGGTAATGATCACCCGCCTTGAACCGTATTCCACCAACGATTCCATCTGTGTCATAAAAATAGTTTCTTACTATGCATCTTTTAAAAGATGCTGTTAAATAATATCAGTACTGCTGCGCTGCTTAGTCCAGGTGTACATCCACAGTAACATTCATACCGGGCCTTAATTGCTTTACCAGTGCATCATCAGATTTATTAAATTCAATTTTAACCGGCAGGCGCTGTACCACTTTTACAAAGTTGCCACTGCTGTTATCTGGTGGCAGTAAGGCAAAACGGGAACCGGTTGCAGGAGAGAATGAAGTTAATGTAGCTGCAAATTCATGATCCGGAAAAGCATCTACGTGTACAATCACTTTTTGCCCTTCCTTCATTTTTCCCAACTGTGTTTCTTTAAAATTGGCCACCACCCAAACATCATCACTCAATACAATACTGAAAACAGACTGGCCGGCCTGGAGGAATTGCCCTTCCTGCACATTTACTTTGGAAATGCGTCCACTTTCCTGTGCGGTGATCACTGTATAAGATAAATTCAGTTTGGCTTCTTCCACTTCCACTTCACGCTGTTTGATAACAGCACCGGCTACACTGATTTGAGAAGAAGTGGCGTTGCTTTGTGAAGCCACAGTACTGGTTTGTTTGGCCACCTGGTTTTTTTGCTGTTTCAAAACATCCAGCTGTCTTTCTGTGGTTTGTTTAGCGGCTTCAGCCTGCTCAAACTGTTGTTTGGTGATGGTATGGTCCTGGTACAGGTTATAATAACGTTCATAATCCTGTTTGGCCCTTTGTGCGGCTACATTGGCCACTTCAATTTGTGCATCAATAGTGGAAATGCCAGCCTGTGTACTGGCAATACTTGTTTTGGATGCTGCTGTAGTGGCTTCCGCAGAACCGAGATTGGTTTTTGCCGTAGCTAAACCGGCCTCTGCCTGCTGTACACGTAAAGACATATCGCGGTCGTCAAGGATCAATAAAGTGTCTCCCTTTTTTACTACCTGGTTATCTTTTACCCGTACTTCTTTTACGTAACCTGCAATACGGGGTATTACGGGGCTGATGTTGGATTCCAGTTGTGCATCATCCGTTTCTTCGTGATGCAGGCCATGTATGTATTTACTGATGCCAAACCATGTACCGGCTGCCACCAATAAGATTAAAACAATAAGAAAGCCTTTGCTTCTTTTTTTAGGCGCTTCGGCCTGTTGGTTTTGTTTGTCGTTCTGTGCCATAAAATCGCTTTTATGTAAGTTTTAAGGTGTTCAATTAATATTTTAAAATACCTGCTGCGTATAAAATTTTGTTGTAGGCTAAGAAAGAATCTGCCTTGGCATTGGTTACACTCAGCTGGCTTTGCAGTTTAGCCACATCAGCATCTAATAATTCAGTGCTGGTGGCCAGTGTATTATCATATTTATTTTTGGTGATGCGGTAATTTTCTGTGGCCTGTTCAACAGATGCTTCCAGCACCTGTACTTTCTTCACACTTACTAAATAAGTTTGATAAGCCTGGTTCATCTGCAGGCGGATGTTATCGCTCAGCATATCCTGGTTCAGTTGTATCTCCTTCAGTTTTACTTCGGCAGTTTGCAGTTTGGTTTTTGTTTTCCATAGTGCGCCGAAATTATATTTTACCCCGATGCCCACATTTACTGCATTGGTAATGCTCAGGAATTTGGGAATATCTGCAGCCACATATCCACCACTTAAAGAAAGACTGGGATAGTAATCTGTTTTGATGGTTTTAATATTTACATCAGCTGCTTTTTTTCTCAACCCGATGGCAGCAATATCGGTACGGCTTTGCAATGCCTGCTGTTCATATTCGTCTAATGTTTTAACAGCTTCCGGTAAAGCCAAACCACTTTTATCTGGCACCAGTTCAGTTTGTTCCGGCAGGCCCATCATCAGGTTCATATTTACACAGGCCAGTTTGAAATTGCTTTGTGCATCCAGCAGCATCAGTTCCACATTGGCCGATTGCAGTTGCGCTTTCAGCAAATCATTACGTGCAATGATGCCATTTTTTTCAAGGTTAGTAAAATCGGTAACCCTTTGTTTAGATTGTTTCAGGTTTTCCTGTATCAGGTCAATAGCCTGGTAGGCTTTAAATAAGTTAATGCATGCACTGATGGTATTATAAATAACGCCCTGCCTGTCGTTATCAGCATCCAGCTTAACTGCCTGCTGCAAATAATTGGCAGACTCAATACCATACTTCAGTTTACCGCCATTGTATACAGGAACAGATATTGATGCAATACCATAAATGGCCTGGTGTACACTGGGGCTGCCGCCACCACTGCCGCTGCCTGATCCCGACCCGCTGCTTTTTAAATCGATATTCGGGTTCACCGGAAGGTAAAGGTATGAGCCACTGATACCGGCTTCGGGTAAACGCTTTTCTTCAGCTTCTTTTACAGCGTTGCTGGCTTCCAGTATCCTGGCTTCATTCAGTTTTAACAGTTTGCTGTTGGCCAGTGTAAGGTCAACCGCTTCTTGTAATGTGAGTGTTCTGTTTTGCTGAGCCCGGGCGGAGAATATACTCAGCAGGCATACAGCAATGATGAATAGTTTATGCTTCATGTGTCAATGTTGCTTTAAAAACAAATTTTAAGTGATTGCTTAGCTTCTTTTTAATGTGTTTCTGAAATTGTTCTTCAGGCATATCTTCCAGGTTATTAATGACCCGGTAGTAATGCTGCGTGGTTACCAGGTGGCTTACCGTGCCGATAAGAGTGGTCATCAGCAACGGTACATCAACATGTTTATTGAAGTCGCCGGTTTTTTGTCCTTCATGCACCAGTTGTTTTACCAGGTCCTGGTTTCTTTTTTTGTAATGATGAATAATATCTGATGTGCCGATGCGGTGGCTTGCCACCTGCTCCCTCACCATAATTTTGTGAAAGCACTGATTGGAATTGAAACGGTCAACATAATAATCAATCACCATGTTCACTTTTTCCAGTGGTGTTTTTTGGGTATCCTTCAGGATACTTTCCAGGATCTGTGTGGAAGCAGAAACCCGAAAGCTGAATAATGCTTCCAGTAATTTTTCTTTTGAACCAAAATAATAGGATATCATGGCCACGTTTACCCCGGCTTTATCAGCAATATCCCTTACAGAAGTGCCCGAAAAGCCCATCTCTGCAAACAGCTCTTCGGCTGTTTCAATGATCTTTAATTGCTTGTCGTTAAAATCCATAAAAATAATTTGAGGACACAAAGTTAAACGGTTGTTTAATATTAATCAAACATTTGTTTAATTTTTTTTAAAACTTTTTATGAATGAATTGAATGCCATTATGTTAGCCCTTTTAGTTAGATTTGAAAAAATTATTGGGGTATGAACTTTCAGAATAAAACAGTGATCATCACTGGTGCATCACGGGGAATTGGAAAAGCCATTGGCCTTAAACTGGCAGCGGCGGGTGCCAATATTGTCATTGCCAGTAAAAGTGTGGAAGAAAATCCTAAACTGGGAGGTACTATTTTTTCCGCAGCCGCAGCCATGGAAGCAGCGGGAGGCAAGGCTTTAGCGGTTCAATGCGATATCCGTTTTGAAGATCAAATTCAAAATGTGATTGATCAAACATTGCAAACATTTGGCGGCATTGATATACTCATTAATAATGCTTCTGCCATTACCCTTACGCCAACCGAAAAAACGGAACCCAAACGCTTCGATTTAATGTATGATATTAATGTCCGCGGCACTTTCATGATGAGCAGGGCCTGTATTCCGGCTTTAAAAAATTCCACCAACGCACACATATTGAACTTATCACCGCCCATCAATATGGATATGAAATGGTTCACCAATCATCTTGCTTATACCATCAGCAAGTACAATATGACCATGATTGCCCTTGGCCTTTCTGCAGAATTAAAAAAATACAATATTGCCGCTAATACATTGTGGCCACGCACCACTATTGCCACCGCAGCGGTAAATAATTTATTGGGTGGAGAAGCGTTGATGAAAATGAGCCGTACCACAGACATTGTTGCGGATGCTGCTTTTTATATTTTAAGTAAAGCTGCCGCTACCTGCAGCGGAAATTCATTTATAGATGAAGATGTACTGGCAAAAGAAGGTATTACCGATTTTGCTAAATATTCCGTTGTACCCGGCGGTAACTTGTATAATGATTTGTTTGTTTAACTCTTCCTGTTAAAGAAAGCCTAAATCAACTTTTGGTTTTGATGAGCGGTAACATAACTGCTGGTTGGTACGTTTAATTTCGTAGCGGCATTTAGTGACCGGAATGCCTGCTCAAAACCTAAAGTATAGCCATGAATTGCTTTAACCTTAAAGCGGCAGTATTATGCCTGCTTATTACTTCTGCCGCTGCCGCACAAATTCCCAAACGATCAATCAATGCAATGCGTATTACACGCTCATTAAAAATTGATGGTGTACTGGATGAGCCGGAATGGAAAACTGCACCTGTTGCAGATAAATTTGTGGAATTGCGGCCAGTATTGAACCGGGCAGAAGATACGGTACATAATGCTACACTGGTTTATTTTTTATACAATAACGAAGGCATTTATATTGGCGGTTACTGTCATGAAAGATCAAAAGACAGTATTTCATCTGAATTAACCGGCCGCGATGGTTTTGGCAATAATGATTTTATTGGTATCATCTTCGATACGTATAATGATAAGATCAACGGCTTTGAATATTTTGTAACGCCACTGGGCGAACAGTTTGATGCCAAGCAGGCACCCAATCCCAATGGCAACAGCGAAGATTTTGGCTGGAATGCAGTATGGTACAGCGCTTCTAAAATTCATGATGATGGCTGGAGCTTTGAAATGTTTCTTCCCTATTCAGCCATACGTTTCGGTAATAAAAAAATACAGGACTGGGGCCTGAACATTGTTCGAAGAAGGCAGAAAACCGGCCAACAATCATTTTGGCAAACCATCGACCCTACCGCAAATGGTTTTCTTACACAGGAAGGTTTTTTAAAAGGGCTGCAGGATATTAAACCTCCATTGCGTTTGCAATTCTCACCTTATTTTGCCACTTATCTTAATCACGATGGTACATTGGCCGATCATAAAACCACCACACCCATCAGCGCAGGGCTGGATGTAAAGTATGGCATCAACCAGGCCTTTACTTTAGATATGATGCTGGTGCCCGATTTTGGACAGGTACAATCAGACAGCCGCGTATTAAACCTTACACCATTTGAACAGCAGTATAAAGACAACAGGGCTTTTTTTACTGAAGGAACAGAACTGTTTAATAAAGGCGGATTATTTTACAGCCGCCGCATTGGCGGGGAACCCTTGCACCGCGATGATTTTAGTGTAGGCGCTAACGAACAGATTGAGAAAAATCCGGCACAAACAAAATTATACAATGCCACCAAAATCAGCGGGCGCACGCAAAAAGGCCTGGGTATTGGTTTTCTCAATGCCATTGCACAACCTTCTTATGCCGTGGTGGAAGATGTGAACTCAAAAGAATCACGCCGCGTACAAACCAGCCCGCTCACCAATTATAACGTAATGGTGTTTGATCAAACATTGAAACATAACAGCAGTGTTACACTGGTGAATACAAATGTAATGCGTGAAGGAAAAGAATATGATGCCAATGTGACTGCATTTTTATTCGATCTGAATGACAGGAAGAACAAGTATAACATTGGCGGTAACTTTAATGTGAGCAATAAGCTGGAAGCCAAAACCACCACCGGTGTTAACTATGGTTTGTATTTGGGAAAAACAAGCGGCAGGTTTAATGTTAACCTTTGGCACAGTTGCTCCGATGATAAGTATAACAACAGCGACCTGGGTTATTTCACCAATAACAATGAAAGGGAAACAGGTTTGTGGATGGGATACAGCTGGAACAAACCCACCAAATATTTTAACAGCGTATTCATAAACACCAATGGCCATTATTTTACACTGGTATCTCCATTAGACATTGTTAAAGGCCGCGACAGGATGTTTGAACGTTTTCGTTTTAATTTCAACTTCAATTTCAACCTTAAAAATTTGTGGTACGTGTATTTTAATGTGAACGGCACCACTAATAATAATGATTTTTACGAACCAAGGGCAACTGGCCGTGTATTCCATAACAAAGGCAATGTGGGCCTTATTGGACAATGGCAAAGCAACCAGGCCAAAAAATTATCATGGGGTGGTAATATCATTTGGGGAGAAGGAGCAGTAACCAACCGCAAAACCTTTTTATTTGGGTTAAGTGCCAAATACCGCATGAATAACTATTTTTCAGTGGAAGCCAGTTGCAGCCCGGAAACTGATACTGATCAACCCGGTTATGCCGCTACCTTAAGCGCAAGCACTCCATCGCAAATGGATACGATTATTTTCAGCAGGAGAGATTTGCATATTGTAGAGAACATGCTGAACTTTAAATACAACTTCAACACAAAAATGGGACTAACCTTAAGGCTGCGTCATTACTGGAGTAAAGTGGATCCCAAGCAGTTTTACCAGCTGAACCTGAATGGCGACCTGGTAAATCCAGACCATCCTTATACCGGCAATGTAAATCAAAACTATAATTATCTTACCGCAGATTTCGTGTATACATGGCAGTTTGCACAGGGCAGCTTCTTTAACGTGGTATGGAAAAATATTGGTGAAACTTTTACCGATCAGTTTGAAAAAGATTATTTCACCAACTTCACCAAAACCGGGTCTGGCCCGCAATACAACAGCTTTTCACTGAAAGTGATTTATTTTCTTGACTATTTAACAGAAAAGAACAGGTTGAAGAAAAAGCATGAAGCCGGTAAAGGATAAGTGGTTTGCATTAAGGTATACAATTAGAACAATTAAAAAAGGGATAACACGAGTAAAGGAACACTAATTACACGAATTATCCCAATTAACTAATTAACTTACCCTAACTCTTCGCACTATTGCCAATTAAAATAGCGGCCATAGCCAAAGCAATATCTTTTAATGGTTGATCGTACTTGCCCATGCGCAAAGGCTCAGGTTGCAGGTGAATGGTGATCACGAATACAAGTATCATTACCGCCAGTAAATAACAGGCCAGTCTCTTATATTTATTAATAAAAATAGCTACGGCGGCTAAAACAAAACCAATACCGGTAATGTAAATCCACATAATGGCCGGGCCGGGTATAAAAGATGGAACTCCCATTTTATAACCTTCGGCATATTTTAAATGCAGCGCTCCAAAGATGAGCATCGTTAAAGCAAACAGCAGTTCTGCAATCCTGCCGGGAACAAGTTGTTTCATGTTGAATGTTTTAGGTTGAGGCGAAAAATAATATTTTAAAACTGGCTTTGCAAATACGGCAGCATTATTTTTCTAAAGCGCTGATGTCATCCATTACATAAATACCGCGGCCATAAGTAGCTATAACCAACTGGTGTGTTTTAGGGTGAATGAACAAATCCTGTACTGAAACAGACAGCGGCAAATTATTATTCAGCGGCAGCCAGTGTTTACCAGCATCTTTACTGATGTATACACCTAAATCAGTACCGCAGAATAAAATATTTTTATTGGAAGGATCTTCACGAATTACATTTACAGGGCTGTAAGGTAAAGTGCCGGAAACGGCAATCCAGGTATTGCCTTTATCCGTAGATTTAAAAATATACGGTGTGATGTTATCTTCCCTTCTGTCGTTAAGGGTAACATACAATGTTGACGCATCAAACATAGAAGCTATAATTCTTGACACATGCCGGTTTTCAGGTAACCCTATGGTAATTTCATTCCAGTGTGCGCCATCATCCGGGCTTGTCCATACGCGGCCATCATCGGTGCCCACATATAATAAACCTTTTGTAAAAGGCGACTCTGCAATAGCAGTAATGGCCTGGTGATTGATGGCATAAGGTGTTCTGCCCATTTTTTGTTTGTTGTTATAACTTAAATCCGGGCTGATGCGCTTCCAGCTAAAACCACTGTCGGCTGATTTAAATAAATACTGCATGCCATGATAAATAGTTAACCTGTCGTGTGGCGAAATCATGGTATACGCCAGCCATTCACCACGATGCACCTCTTCGTCTTCTGCTTTCTTTGGTGCAATATCCCTGATTTGTAAAGAATCCGGTAAACCTAAATTGGCTTTAATTAAGCGGCCATAAAAGGTAGACGTATAAATGGTGTTGGCATCTCCGGGATCAACGGCATGAATAACACCTTCACCGCCAGGCCCAAACTTCCAGGTATTGATAGCGGTATCTTTTACACCGTAAGTATTGTTGATGCTGCCACGTAATGAGCCTTCGTCCTGTACGGAACCAATAATATTGAATGGATCATTGAAATCATATGCCACATTATAAAACTGTGTGGTGGGAATTTTTTTATAAAAGTTCGACCACTTTTTACCGCCATCATACGTTAATGCCACGCCGCCATCGTCACCATTAATGATGTAATTGGAATCAGCGGGATCAATCCACAGCGCATGGTTGTCGCCATGGATATAATCACCAGTGGTATCTGTTGGGGAAAAACGTTTCCATGTTTTACCACCGTCGTAAGATCTCGCCATAGCCAATCCTAAAATGTACAGGCAGTTTTCATTCTGCGGGTTCACCCTTACCTGGCCCATCACCCATCCGTATGTTCCGCAAAAGCGTTCCATAAAATCATTGTTCTCTGTCATCTTTGTCCAATGCTCACCTTTATCATCACTGCGGTATACTTCCACACCTTTTACTACAATTTCTTTAATGCGGCCATAGCTGTCTTTTTCGCCGGGGCGGGGTTCCCGTTTTTTATCGTGGTTATCAACAAAAGCGTATAAAACATTGGGATTGCTTCGGGAAATATCAATACCAATTCTTCCGGTTTTTTTCGTGTTTGGTAAACCGTTAGTTATGGGTTTCCAGGTTTTGCCACCATCAGTGGTTTTATAAATGAAGTCATTATCTTCCGGCACAGGATCGCTCCAGCGTTTGCGGATGCGGTTCCACATAGATGCGTAAAGCGTGTTGGGGTCAGCAGGGTCCATTCGCAGATCAATGCAGCCGGAATGATCATCATTGCCTAAAATTTTATTCCATGTTTTACCACCATCTTTGGTTACATACACGCCACGTTCTTTATTGTAACTCCATTCATTGCCGCCAGCCGCCACATAAACGATGTTGGCATTTTTAGGATGCACTACCACCCGTGCAATAGTACTGGTGGCTTCCAGTCCCAAATGCTTCCATGTTTTACCACCGTTAACAGATTTAAACATACCCAATCCCGGTAATGATGCACGGAAAATATTTGCTTCACCGGTGCCGACATAAATAACATTATGATCGGATGGAGCAATGGCCATATTGCCAATGGACAATGTGCCCTGCTGATCGAAAATGGGTTTCCAGGTTTGTCCTGCATCTTCCGTTTTCCAAACACCACCGGTGGCGAATGTTGCATACACGATTTTTTTATTGCCGGAGATGCCCCATACATCTGTGCAGCGGCCACTCACAAAATCGGGCCCCACATTGCGCCATGGTAATTTTTGATAAGGCGATGTGGACAGGAATACTTCATGTTTTTGTGCAGCATAGAAGCGGTCAGTTCCTGTACTGGGCCGTTGACTGGTGCCATTGTTTTGTGCACTGCATTGCAGCGCAACTAAACATAATAAAGAAGAAAAAATTTTTTGCATAACTATGGAATGATGCGTATGGAATAAATGGTTACAGGCGGTTTAAAATATTGCTGTTGATCCGGATATAATTGTTGAATTTTTTTGACCACGTTCATGCCTTTGATTACTTTACCAAATGCGGCAAAGCCCTGCCCGTCAGGATTACGCTTGCCACCATAATCCAGTTCAGGCTGATCGTTGATGCAGATAAAAAAACTGCAGGTGGCAGAATTGGGAGTGGTACGTGCCATAGAAATAGTACCGTTGCCATGGTGCAACCCGGTTTGTTTCGTGTGCTCCATCACTATGGAAGGAAATGCTTTGGTAGAATCCACTTCGCCGCCCTGTATCACCTCTATCTTTACTGGATTATTGGGTTGATTGTTGAGCCTTACTGCACGGAAGAAACTGGTGCTGTCATATAAGTGTGCCTTAACGTATTGTAAAAAATTAGCTACAGTTGCCGGCGCTTTGGAGGGATATAACTCCACCGTTATATTTCCCTGTGCCGTTTTGATGAGGCAATGAATATTGCGTTGCGCTGTTGCAGCAATGGCGAAGAATGATAAAAAAAGTAAAGTGATTTTCTTTAAAGGCAATGGTTAAGAGATTGTACTACAAGATAAATTTTTTATCAGAAAGTTAAAGTAAAAAAACACGCTTTCGAAGATGAAACCAGAATATTATTTTTAGAGATGCGTATCTTAATATTCCTGTTTTTATTGCTGGTTACTTTGGATGGCATTGCACAATCGCATAATAAAAAAGAAGCTAAAGCCTATTTGAAAAAATATCCCAATGCGCCTAACAAAACTTAAATGATAATTTCTTCGGACCAATGGCAAAGCACGTGTTTTCTTCTGCAATATCGTGTTCCTTCATCATTTTTTTGTAGCCGTGCTTTTGATATTCTTCTATCACTCTTTGTATTGGATTAAGCAAAGCGGTATCGCTGCAAAAAGATTTGAAGGCTTCAAATTTATTGCTGTAGAAGCTATCATGCGCTGGCCTGTCAATATGGTATAGATTGAAGAAATATAACTGCTCCCTGAGTTTATTCTTAGTGTGATGCAGTACAAATGAGTAAAACGGACCCAGGGTGGAATCAAAGTTTTTTTCCGTCAGACAGAAGTTGCTGATATAACCTGTTACATAATTGATATAATCCGGAGTATTAATAATACTGTCAAAATAAACAGGGCAGGTGATGAGGGAATCTTTATATATCTTTTTATACAACCATGGTAGCGAAAAAACCCTGCTATTCATTTCATATGGTAGATTTAAAATTTTATCCTGGTAAAAAGAATCAGATACAAAGTGATGTTGCTTATTTTCTTTAAGAAACGCACATTCCAGTTGATAGGATCTATTTAAATCATACCATGATTGATCAGGAGCCTGTTTTTTATTTTTTTTGAAATATTGACGTAGGTATTGCATGTAATTTAATTCCCTGTCAAAGTATTTTCTGTTCACAACTTTTGCTTTATCTTCTGTAAGGCTTAGTACAATACTGTCTCCGGGATAAAAGGGACCATTCCAATAATATTGATAATTGTTTGATTCATCCCCCTTCATCGCTTCATACATTAATATAATGGAAGAACCTTTTGCATATGTGAAGTATAACGGCAGATAACGAGGTGAGTCAAGCTGTCCTTTGTAAACAGATCTTATCTCAAGGCCTTTATCCGTGCTGAGGTATAAATCGAATTTTAATGGGTTCAATTTTTGTGGTGTTTCTAAACGGATATAAATGTTGGGGTCTTGGGAAAAGGCTTGCAAGTTGCTGAGCAGCATCAATACAAAAAAAGTTCTCATAAAAAAGGCTTTAGTTTTCAAAATAAGAAAACTAAAGCCTGCAGCTAAATATTTGCTGTTAAATCTTTTCAATAAAACATTTACTCCTTCACCTCCGGCCGCATCATGGGGAAGAACAACACATCCTGTATAGAATGTTGGTTCGTTAACAGCATCGCAATACGGTCAATACCAAAACCAATACCAGATGTAGGCGGCATACCATATTCCAGCGCCCTTAAAAAATCGTAATCAATAAACATTGCTTCATCATCGCCACGCTCCATCAGCTTTGCCTGTTCTTCAAAACGCTCCCTTTGTTCTAAGGGGTCATTTAATTCACTGTAGGCGTTGGCAATTTCTTTACCATTGCACATCAGCTCAAAACGTTCCACCAATCCGGGTTTGCTGCGGTGTTTTTTAGTAAGTGGGCTCATTTCAACCGGATAGTCCGTAATAAACGTAGGCTGAATATAATGGCCTTCGCATTTTGATCCGAAAATTTCATCAATCAATTTTCCCTTGCCCCATTTTTCATCGGCATGAATATGCAGTTCGCGGCACACATTGCGGATGCCGGCTTCATCCATAGCACTGATGTCATACCCGGTATGTTCTTTAATGGCATCGTACATGGTGATGCGTTTGTACGGCGCTTTAAAATCAATTTCTTTATTGCCTACTATTACTTTACTGCTGCCGTTGGTGGCAATGGCAGCACGTTCCAGCATTTGTTCGGTAGTGCTCATCATCCATTCATAATCTTTATACGCCACATAAAATTCCAGTACCGTAAATTCAGGATTATGTGTACGGTCCATCCCTTCATTGCGGAAGTTGCGGCTGAATTCATACACCCAGTCGAACCCACCCACGATCAGTCTTTTTAAATACAGTTCATTGGCAATGCGCATGTACATGGGTACATCCAGTGCGTTATGATGTGTGATGAACGGCCTTGCCGCAGCGCCGCCGGGAATACTTTGCAACACAGGCGTATCCACTTCCAGTGCACCGCGTTCATTTAAAAATTCGCGGATGGCATTGATCATTTTACTGCGTTTAATAAAAGTATCTTTTACGCCGGGGTTCACAATCAAATCAGCATAACGCTGGCGGTAGCGGAACTCGGGGTCCGTTACTTCATCAAATGCTTCACCGTCTTTTTCTTTAACGATGGGTAAAGGGCGTAACGATTTGGTGAGAATAGAAAATTCTTTTACGTGAACAGAAGTCTCACCGGTTTTGGTAGTGAACACGTAACCTTTAACACCAATGATATCGCCAATGTCCACCAATTTTTTCCAAACGGATTGAAATAAAGTTTTATCCTCGCCGGGGCAAATATCATCCTGTTTAATATAGATCTGAATTTTGCCTGATGCATCCTGCAGCACGGCAAAGTTGGCTTTACCCATATCACGCACACTCATTACGCGGCCTGCAATACAAACATCCGGCTGGTTGGTTGCAGCATTGTTCAGTTGTGCCGGGTCTTCTGCCCATAATTTTTTTATGGTAACAGCATTATGGGTAACGGGGTACAATGCAGCGGGATAAGCATCGATACCCAGTTTATTTAATTCCTGTAATTTTTCCCTGCGGATGATTTCCTGTTCAGATAAATGTGTGATACTCATAATCGGTTAAAATAAATGCGCTTTTTGCGGCGGCAAAGATACTCGATGCAACCGAATCATCCATATTTCAGTCTATAGGGCCGTAGGCGGGCGTTTGCGAAACAAAATGCTGCACATAATAAGTAATAATGCCGTTCTTTGGCATTATATTAGAGTGATAACCATCTAAAACTCTTATGATGAAACAACTTACCTTTTTTCTTTCTCTTGTTATTATTTTATGTTGCGGCTGTGGTACCCTGGCCAACCTGCCACAGATTGGCGGCAATACCGGTATTACAGAAGCAGAAGCGGGCCAGGGCATTAAAGAAGCACTGGGTCAGGGCCTCACCAACGCTGTGCTGCATTTAAATAAAACAGATGGGTTTTTTAAAGATGAACTGTACAAAATTTTATTACCGCCTGATGCTAAAAAAGTGGAGAATACATTACGCAGTTTAGGTTTTAACAGCATGGTGGATAAGGCCATCTTGCAGATCAACCGCGGGGCAGAAGACGCTGTTGGCCTGGCCAAACCCATATTTGTTGATGCGGTAAAAAATATGACACTGCAGGACGCCATTGGCCTGGTTAAAAATGGCGATACCAGCGCCACACATTTCTTCAGGGAAAAAACCCTGGCACAATTAACAGCAGCATTTACACCCGTTATCAAATCATCGCTGGATAAAGTAGATGCCACCAAATATTACGGTGATGTCATTACGAAATACAACAATTTTCCCACAACAATAAAAAAGATCAATCCTGATCTTACCTCATTTGTTACGGCAAGAGCTACCGATGCCTTGTTTGACCTGGTGGCAAAAGAAGAAGTTAACATCCGTACTAATTTTGCAGCACGCAGTACAGATATTTTAAAGAAAGTGTTTGGTCAGAAATGGAATTAGGGTGGTGAACGGTGAATTGTCAATCGTGAATGATGGACGAAAGCCTTATTCCTGTTTGGCAAAAAATTCTGTAGCGGCATTAATGCCATTATTCAAGAGCAGCAGTTTATCCTGCTGCTTTGTTTTCTTAACCCGTGAAGAAATATTGCCCTGGCTCACGTAAATAGTTCTGCCTCTTTCGTTTTCCAAATTGGGGTAACGGCGGTTAATGGTTTCCATCAGCAGGTTCATAAAGGCAGTAAAATATTCATTAAGGTTATTGATGTTATAGGCTGGTATGCGGATGCTGTTGTGCCGGAGCGAATCTATCTGCTGCGGACGTTCCAGTTTAATACCAATGGTTTGCGGGTTAAAAATTACTTTATCGCACAGCAAAGGGTTACTGCTTTCTGTACAACTGTCGAACATATTGATGGGATAATTGCACAGCATACCTCCATCTACATAATAATTAATAAACGTGGTACTGTCCTGTTTTTTTATTTTCTGCAGGTGGTTATCCAGTTGCACCGGCTCAAAATACAACGGAATGTTACTGCTGATGTGCACTGCGAGTGTGATGGGCATGTCAGGTGTATTAGGATAAGAAAAAATTTCCAGTTGCTGTTTACTTAAATTAGTTCCTGTACAATACAAATCTTTATACTTAACAGGATCGGATACATGCAATTGGTGCAGCTGCGCAAAAGTGAGGTCTGCGTTACCGGTTTTTGACAGCACCAGTTGCTGCAGCCATTTTTCAAATACTTCCCCTTTATACAACCCGTACTGGTTTTTAAACCTGTTGTATTTGCCTACAATACCCCACTTGCCGTCGTTGAATTTTTGGATAGGCAGTTCCAGCATAATACTGTCTATTTCGGCAGCGCTGTAACCCACGCAAACCAGCATGCCTGCAATGGAGCCGGCAGATGACCCACCCACTTTTTCTATTTGCTGTAATACACCTTTTTTTTCCAGCACACTAAATACACCGGCATACGCCAGGCCGCGAACACCACCACCTTCCATCACCAGATTTTTATAGTTGTACTTTGTTTGTGCAGCACAGAGGGCAGGGAATAACAGGGCGGCAATTAATTTTTTCATGCATTGAAATTAAAGAATGCAGTTGTAACAAAAGTTAATGGCTTGATAAAACAGGTATCGCTCAGGCAGCATTTGTGAGCCATTTTCAATTATCTGCCAGTAAAACCTGCCAGGCTTCCCTCACCTTTCCATCATCCAATAATTTTTTGGCGTAGCGGTGCAATTCTTTATCCATCTCATCGGGGTTGATGGAAAAATATTGCACAATGTTTTTCAGCGTATCATCAGTGAAAGCGGGGTCGGCATCGGGCATATCATGCACATTGGCTAATTGCCCCAGGTTGTTGCCGGTAAGTATGGTGCTGTTGCGGATGGCATCGGGTAGCGCATCCACACCAATGCCTAATTGCGTGTTGGGTTTTTCTACTTTAAATAAGTTAGTGCTGTCTACTTTACAATACCAGTCGCCGCCAAGGCGTGCCACATGGTTAATTTTGGTTTGATCAATTTTTTGATGGGCATCCAGTATACCGTCATCAATATGCATAACCAATACTTCTGCAATCACCAGGTTGCCTGCACCACCTTCAGTACCCAATGGCTTTACTTCATTTACGCGGCATTCCATTTTAATTTTACTTTCCTTCACCATTGGTGGTTTAATGGTGGTGGAAGGCTCCATGGTAAACCCCGCTTTTTCAAATTCGTTTACACCTTTGGGGTATTCGCAACTGGAAAGTGAAACCTGCTGCACCATGTTGTAGTCAACAATATTGATGACTACTTCAGGCACTTCTAAAACATTCTGTAAGGTATGTTTGGTGGTATTGTCACGCACCCGGCGTGACGGAGAGAAAACCACAATTGGCGGTTGCGAAGAAAACATATTGAAAAAACTAAATGGCGATAAGTTGATATTGCCTTCCTTATCTATTGTAGATGCAAAACAAATTGGCCTGGGCACGATGGCATGCTGCAGGTAATTTTGTTTTTCCACTGCGCTGAGCGCTTCCATTTTAATGATCATGATTGCGGCAAATGCTTTTTTAAACTGAGAATAGAAAAATCACTTTCATCTTTTACAATGGTATTGGTAAGTATGCCCAACCCATCTACTTCCATCTCCACCACATCGCCTTCCTGCAGCCATTGTTCGGTATAATTGGGGTCGTTCAACTTACCTGTTCCGTTTAATTCTAAAAAACAACCAGTACCAACGGTGCCACTGCCAATTACATCGCCGGGATACAGATCCACACCATAACTGGCACGCTCAATAATTTCAGCAAAGGTCCAGTCCATATCGGCCACATTGCCCAGGCTAACTTCCACACCATTCACGCGGCATTTCATGGTTAAATTCCACGATTTTCCGGTATGGTTTTCTTTACACGGCACTTCAAATGGTTCCAGTTCATCCAGCGTAACCAATTTGGGGCCGATGACCGTGCAGAAATCTTTACCTTTTGCGGGGCCAAGGTTCAGCAGCATTTCTTCCATCTGCAACGTTCTTGCGCTCATATCGTTCATAATCATCAGCCCGCCAATGTATTCATCTGCGTCTTCGGCTTTAATATTTCTTCCATATTTACAAATTACGATGGCCACTTCCAGTTCAAAATCCAGTTTTTTAAAATGATCGGGCATGCAAATAATATTGCCGGGGCCCTGTATGCTGTTGTGGTTGGTAAAATAGAAAATGGGATATTGATCAAACTCCGGAATCATATCCACTTTGCGGTTGCGCCTTGCGGCAGCCACATGCTGGCGAAAGGCATAACCATCGCGGCAGCTGGTGGGGTGCGGTACAGGTGCCAGTATGGTGGCTTCATCGTAAGGCATACCAAAAACTTTTCTGCCATTTCCGTCTTTAATACGCTGTACAGATGCTTTGGCAATGGGTGCTACATCATCCCAATAATTTAAGAACATCGCCATGCCAACAGGCAGGTCGGGGTGCAGGGCATCAGTATCATACAAAATGCCATCAACAACAACAGCCAGTTGCTGCTGTTCATCCTTTAAATAAGTTACTAACTGCATGGTAAAAATTATTTCCAAAAATAGGTAATTAAAAGCTGGTTTAAATTACTGTTTGCTTATTGTTTTTTAGGCCGATGTACTAATTTTGTAAAGCAAAAGGTGAACTATGAAATTTGAGAAAATACACAATAAAGGCCAGGCCCGTTTGTTTAAGAATCAATACCTGGAGTACCTTACCAAAACTCACCCGCTGGTGATTTGGGGTATGTACATTCCTATAATAGCATTCATGCTGTACTACAGCGCCACTGCCAAACATTTAACAGCTGTACAGGCGATGGTTAGTTTTTTTGCCGGCATGTTTTTCTGGAGCCTTTTTGAATACATTATGCACCGGTTTGTATTTCACCTGGTGGCAGAAAGTCCACGGGCACAAAAATTCATTTATGTGCTGCATGGTAACCACCACGAATACCCGAGGGATAAAGAAAGATTATTTATGCCTGCGGTACCCAGCATCATTTTGTCCAGTATCATTTTTTCGCTGCAATATTTACTGTTTTATATTTTTGGCGGAAGTGCTTATGCTTTTGCTTTTTTCCCTGGCTTTATGCTGGGCTATTTAATGTATGGCACCATGCATTATGCCATTCATGCCTGGAACCCGCCTTTTAGATGGATGAAACCTTTATGGCGCAACCATCACCTGCATCATTACAAAAACGAACACATGGGCTTTGGGGTAAGCTCCACCTTATGGGATCATGTATTTGGTACCATGTTCGATTTGAAAAAGGAGAAGGAGGATAAGGAGAAGGTGAGGGAGTTGATGTATTGAGAAAGGTGGCACGCAGAGGGGCAGGGGCGCAGAGAAAAAAATCAATGATTTAAAAAATAGCCGCAGATGCGCAGATGAGCATTGGCACGCAGCGCTGCAGAGGGCGCAGGGGCAATAATGGTCTGACGGCCCCGTCTGACCATGTGAAGAAATGAGCCGCAGATGCGCAGATGAGCATTGACACGCAGAGATGAGAAGGGTGCAGAGAAAAAAAGTCAATGATTTAAAAGATAGCCGCAGATGGGGAATAAGTATTAATCAGTTCAATCCGTGTCATCAGTGTTCTATCTGATACTTATATGTTCGGTGTATTTTTTCCAGTTTTGCACCGGTTGCTTCATGAATGGCCATCATCTTGTCATTAAAATCCCCCACCCAGGCCAGTTCCACTTCTTTGATGGTGTTACGCGGCACCACCTCCTGTTTCAGCATTAATATCAGGGCGCTTTCAATGCCTTTATTTTGAAATTGTGTTTTTACACCCATTACAATAATGCGGATGCGGTCGATCGTTTTGGTTTTACTGTACCACAAATATTTTAATTTACCCCACAAATTCAATTTGCCATTTACATGTTTTAAAATTTGATTGGTATCGGGCAGGCACACAACAAATGCAATCGGTTCATTATTGTAATAGGCAAACCAGATGATTTTTTCATCCATAATGGGTTTCATTCTTACAAAAGCATCGGCAATAGATGCAGAAGTGATAGGCGCAAAACCTTCAAAATTTTGCCAGGCATCGTTGTAGACATCTTTAAAATCTTCTGAAAAGATTTTAAAATCCCTTTTATTAAAATGTTTAAACTGGTAGCCTGGCTTTTTTACCACCCATTGTGCAATTTTTTCAAAGCGCTCAGGGAAGGGGATGTGGAGGTCTATTACATTCGTTAACTGGTCGTATGATTTTTGCCAGCCAAAATGTTCAAACAATTGCTGGTAGTAAGGCTGGTTATAATTCATTCCCATTGCAGGCGGCCTGAAACCCTGTATGAGTAAACCCCACCAGTTGTCATTTTCCCCAAAATTGATGGGGCCTTCCATTGCCTTCATCCCTTTTTGCTGCAACCATTGAATAGCGGTGGTGAACAGGAGGTTGGCAGCATCCTGGTTGTTGATGCATTCGAAAAAGCCAATGCCACCGGTAGGCGTACCCGAATTATTTGCTTTTTCATTGTTTACAAAAGCAGCAATACGGCCAATGGGCTTGTTCTCCTGGTACAATATCCACCGGGTACAGGAGCCATGATTAAAAAAAGAATTGGTTGCGGGGTTGAAAATTTTTCTGGTCTCAGTTTCGAGCGGTGCAATAAAATTGGGGTCATCTTTATACAACAGGTAAGGCAAACTGATGAAAGCTTCTTCATTAGTTTGACTTACTTCTGATATATGGAATATAGGTGATAGCAAAACTGAAATGCGAAATTACCATTTTTCTTCATTGTCTTCATCAGAAGGTTTGGCAGAAAATTGTTTGCGGTAAGCAGCTTTCTGCAATAAACGCTCTAGAATAAGTCCGGCAATGATTTTTCCTGCATCTTCACCGGGATTATTTTTTAATAATGACTTTAACCGGTCTTCATTGATGTCCACCCGGTACAATATGGTTACCAGTTGTTCAAAATTATTTTTTACTAACTCGTTGATATGACCGGCCAGCAGGTTGCGTACCGCTTCTTCATTGATGTGTTGCGGAAGGCTGAGTGATAAAGTATAATTGATATCGTTAATAATATCCTGCTGCATCATAACATTTTTTCAAAAGCGCCAAGGCTGAATAAGGCAAAATCATATTTTACAGGGTCGGCGGCATCCAAATGTCGTAAATATGCAGTTAATTCCAGCGCCGTGGCCCAGTCTGTTTTATCATGCTGAATAATGCCCAGCCTGCGTGCCACTCTTGCCACATGCACATCAATGGGCATCACCAGTTGTGCAGGCTTGATGTTTTTCCATGCACCAAAATCAACACCTTTTTTATCCTTCCGTACCATCCAGCGTAAAAACATATTTAATCTTTTGCAGGATGATTTTTTTTCAGGCGCAGCAATATGTTTTTTGGTACGCTCCGGTATATCGGACAAAGAAAAAAAATAATGATAAAAACCATTCAATCCATTTTCAATGGTTTCATCATTCCGTTGCCACTTTTTTGTAAAAGCGGTTTCTAAAGAGGAATGATTGCTGTAATGCCGGTGAAAAAATTCAATGCAGTACAACAGGTCGGTGGCATTAAAAGTGCGGTGCTTAAATGCTTCCAGCTTTTTTAAATCGCGGGGCTGATAATGCAAAATAAAATCATGCGGCGCATTATCCATCAATTGCAGCAGCTCTGTACACTTTTTGATGATGGTGGTGCGGTTGCCCCAGGCAAAGATGGCGGCAAAGAAACCGGCAATTTCAATATCCGGCAACGCAGTAAAGCGGTGCGGAATACTGATGGGATCGTGGGGAATAAAAGAAGGTTGATTATAAAAATCAACCTTACTGTTCAGGAATATTTTAAGTTCTTTTTGGTTCATGTTTTATCCAATAGCCTGCTGCAGGTCTGCAATCAAATCATCAGCATCTTCAATACCCACACTGAGGCGGATGAGCCCATCGCCCAATCCATTTTTAATTCTTTCTTCACGGGGAATACTGGCATGCGTCATCGTTGCAGGATGGTTGATCAAACTTTCCACGCCGCCCAAACTTTCTGCCAAAGAAAATAAATGGGTAGAGGATAAAACTCTTTTTACTTCTGCTTCAGTACCATCCTTCAATTCAAAACTAATCATACCGCCAAAACCTTTCATTTGTTTTTTGGCAACAGCATAACCGGCATTATCTTCAAAACCCGGCCAGTATACTTTGGATACTTTAGGGTGTTTGCGCAGCCAGTGTGCTATTTTTTCACCGTTTTCGCAATGCGCTTTCATACGCACGCCCAAAGTTTTAATGCCACGCAGTACTAAAAAGCAATCCTGCGGACCGGGCACAGCGCCGCAACTTTTTTGAATGAAGTATAATTTTTCACGCAGTGTGGCATCGTTCATCATCAGGCAGCCCTGTATCACATCGCTGTGCCCGCCAAGGTATTTAGTAGCGCTGTGCATTACTATATCAGCACCAAGGTCTAATGGGTTTTGCAGGTAGGGCGATGCAAAGGTATTGTCCACACAAAGCCACGCCCCGGCTTTTTTGGCCACTGCAGCCACTGCTTCAATGTCGGTGATATTCATGAGTGGATTGGTAGGTGTTTCCACCCAAATGAGTTTGGTGTTGGGTGTAACTGCAGCCTGAACATTGGCTGCATTGCTGGTATCAGTATAAATGAATTTGATGTTATAGCGTTCCCATACTTTGGTGAATAAACGGTAACTGCCGCCATACATATCATTGGCAGCAATCACTTCATCACCGGGGTTCAGCAGTTTCATTACACTGTCAGTAGCGGCAACACCACTGCTGAAAGCGAGTGCATATTGTGCATTTTCAATAATGGCATAAGCATCTTCCAATGCCTTGCGGGTGGGGTTTTGGCTGCGGGCATATTCGTAGCCTTTGTTTACACCCGGTGCTTCCTGCACATAAGTGGAAGTTTGGAAAACAGGTGTCATGATAGCGCCGGTAGACGGATCCGGTGTGGCGCCTGCATGAATGAGTTTGGTGGCCAGTTTCATACTAATTATTTAGACGGCAAAGTTGGGTAAATAAATCTTAAGGGCATAAATAAAAATAAATAAAGTAGTAAATTTTATTATATTCATAGCCGAGTAGTCCGCAACCCTGCCACCTAAACCTTACCAACAATGCGCTACTTTATCCTTGCTGTATTACTGCTGCAGCCAATATGGTTATTGCAGAACAGATCCGTTCAACCCGAACAACAATCTGCATTTCATTTCAAGACGGGGAATACTGAACTGCCCGCCTGTTTTCAAACCCCAAAAGCAACAACAGATACTGCCGCATTAAAGCAAAGTAACTGGTATACCAATGTTATGCAAAGTATTGCTGCGGAAGAATATGCAATTGCATTTCAACCTCAATACAAAAGTTATTCTTCTCCCAACAGGCAACAAAACCTGCGTGCATTTTATACTGCCGATGAATTTACAATGCAGCCGCGTAACGACAGTGCTGACCAATGGACCTTACGATTAAAGGTAAAAGGTATTTATGCAGCATCTACCTGTATTGCCGCACCGGTTAAAGATGCTGCAGTAACAGCAAACGGAAATACGATCCGTTTCGACCATCAAAAGTTTATAACAGAATATGTCAACAGCAAAGATGGTGTGCGGCAAAATTTTGTTATCAATAAAAAACCAGCGGAAAATGTTTCAAACCTCTCCGTTCACCTGCAATGTAATGATGGCTGGTTCGTAAATCAAGTGGCTGGCCATGAAATACATTTTGCAAAAGCTGATAAAGATGGCTATGCAAAAAAACTTACCTATAACGATCTGCATGTTTGGGATGCAACAGGGAAACAACTGGACGCCGCATTTGCCGTTAATGGAAATAATATTGCCATAAATGTGGCAGCAGCAAATGCAGTGTATCCTGTAACGATAGACCCGTTGAGCACCACTGCCGCAGCAATGGTGGAAAGCAACCAGGTAAACGCCAGCCTGGGGCTTTCTGCAGCCAGTGCCGGTGATGTGAATGGTGATGGTTACAGCGATGTGATCATTGGGGCACCTTCTTATGATAATGGGCAGGCGGGAGAGGGTGTAGCATTTATCTACCATGGTTCAGCAACAGGTATGAGCACCACTTATGCAGCATTGCTGGAAAGCAACCAGGCGAATGCCAATTTTGGTGTATCGGTTTCCGGTGCAGGCGATGTGAATGGAGATGGCTACAACGATGTGATTGTTGGAGCAGATGCTTATGATAATACTCAAACCAATGAAGGTGCCGCATTTGTGTTTCATGGTTCTGTTGCAGGAGTAAGCACAACCTATAGTACTTTAATTGTAAGCGGCCAGGCCGATGCAAGGCTGGGCTTTTCCGTTGCCGGAGCCGGCGATGTAAATGGCGATGGCTATAGTGATGTGATTGTTGGTGCGAAATGGTACGATAATCCACAGGTTGATGAAGGCGCCGCATTTGTTTACCATGGGTCAGCTTCCGGTATCAGCAATGTGTATACTACTATGATGGAAAGTAACCAGGCCGGTGCCAGCCTGGGCTATTCTGTTGCCGGCGCAGGCGATGTGAATGGTGATGGCTACAGCGATGTGGTGGTGGGTGCTTACTTATACACTAACGGTCAAACCAATGAAGGTGCTGCATTCGTGTATCACGGTTCGGCCGCTGGTATAAGCAGCACGTATACCACAATGGTGGAAAGTAACCAGGCCAATGCCGATGAAGGTATTTCTGTATCTACTGCAGGAGACGTGAACGGAGATGGCTATAGCGATATTATTGTCGGCGCTTACCTGTATGATAACGGGCAGACCGATGAAGGAGTAGCTTATATTTACCAGGGCTCAGCAGCCGGGATAAGCAGCGCTTATTTAACACTGTTAGAAGTGAACCAGGCAACTGCAAGTTTTGGATATTCCGTAGCCTGTGCCGGTGATGTAAATGGAGATGGCTACAGCGATGTAATTGTGGGAGCACCACTTTTTGATGACCCACAAACCGATGAAGGTGCAGCATTTTTATTTTATGGCAGCAGCACCGGTGTAAGTACAACTATAAAAGCACAATTAGAAAGTAACCAGGCCGGTGCCAACCTGGGTTGGTCGGTTGCCAGTGCCGGTGATGTGAATGGAGATGGCTACAGCGATGTTGTAACGGGGGCGCCCAGTTATGCTAATGGCCAGGCTTTTGAAGGGGCGGCGTATGTGTATCATGGTGCATCCGATGGGGTTTCCACCACAGCTGTGGTGATGAGCCCGGTATCGCAAAACCTTGCCGCTATTGGCAATTGTGTGGCCAGCGCCGGTGACGTGAACAGTGATGGTTACAGCGATGTGTTGATCAGTGCACCTTATTATGACGGTGGGTTTGCCGACGAAGGGAGGGTATTTGTGTATTATGGCAGCGCCACAGGTTTGCCGGGCAGTCCGTCTTTATTTTTAAACGATGCCAACCAGGCTGGTGCACTATTTGGATATTCCTGTGCCAGTGCCGGCGATGTGAATGGAGATGGTTACGGCGATGTAGTGGTGAGTGCATTATATTATACTAATGGGGGTAATAGCCAGGAAGGCCGTGCGTGGGTGCATTATGGCAGTGCTGCAGGATTATCGGCTACGCCAGCCCGCATATTGTCTGACGCAGGGCAGGCAGGTGCCTATTACGGTTCTGGTGTAGCCTGTGCCGGTGATGTCAATGGCGATGGCTACAGCGACGTGATCGTGGGGGCAAGCGGTTATGATGTGGGCGGTAATACAGATGAGGGCAGGGCATACGTGTATTATGGCAGTGCAACAGGTTTGGCCGCCACCCCCAGCAGAACTTATGATGATGCGAACCAGCCCAACTCCAGTTTTGGCAGCAGTGTGGCCGGTGCCGGGGATGTAAATGGCGATGGCTTCTGCGATGTGGTGATTGGTGCCATAAGGTATGATGACGGGGTTAGTACAGATGAAGGCCGTGCCTGGGTATATTACGGCAGCGCCACCGGGTTATCGGCTACCCCTAACCGCATACTGGATGATGCCAACCAGGCCGGTGCAGGTTTTGGTTCCAGGGTGTGCAGTGCTGGTGATGTAAATGGTGATGGTTTTAGCGATGTGATTGTAACCGCCATATTCTATGACAGCCAGCGGGGCCGGGGCTGGGTATATTATGGAAGCGCCACGGGATTATCGGCTACACCTAACCGTGTATTAGATAATTCAGCAGGTCCTGCGTTAAGCAGCCTGGGTTATGGGGTATCCAGCGCCGGAGATTTGAATGGCGATGGTTATAGCGATATTGTCATCGGATTGCCCCAATACAGCAATGCACCCTATTCTGAAGACGGCAGGGCGTGGATCTTTTATGGCAGCCCTACCGGTTTAGCGGCCACCCCCGATGTTATCGTGAATGCTGCTACAGAAGATCATGAATTTTTTGGGATAAGTACCGCCTGCGCTGGTGATGTAAATGGCGATGGCTTCAGTGATATCATCGTTGGTGCCGACCATGGCAGCTGGGCCAGCAGTTTCGGCGGACGGGCATACCTGTTTTATGGCAATGCCACAGCTTCGGGTAAACGCAATAATGTTAAACTGTACAATATTGACCTGGTGACACCTATTCAACAAATCAATATTAATGTACCCAATTTATTTGGCGCCGGTATTTATGCCAAATCACCATTGGGCAGGGCTAAGGGAAAAATGGTATGGGAAGTAAAGAAACAGGGACTGCCTTTCAGCGGAAATCCTATCACCAACAGCACCTCATTTTATGATAAACAAATTGCCTTTACCGATTTAGGCACCGCCGGTGTTGAATTAAAGAACCAGGTACAGAAATTAGATTTTCAAAACAAAGTGCGCATGCGGGTGGAATACAGTAAAGCCACAGCATTAACCGGACAAGTGTATGGCCCCTGGCGTTACCCTGTCGGCTACCTGAAGGGCGCTTATGGAATGAACGCCCTGCCTTTGCCCGTTACGTTACTGAGCCTGAATGCCACACCAATAAATGATAATGACATCCGCATCAACTGGATTACAGCAACAGAAACTGCTTTGCAGTCTTATATCATTGAAAGAAGTACAGATGGCATTCACTTTGATGCTGTGGGCACCACCGCTGCTGCAGGCACCACGCTTACCCGCAGCCAATATAGTTTTGTGGATACGAAAGGCTTTGCCCAATCTGCATTGGTGTATTACCGCCTGCAACTGCTGGAACAAAATGGCAACGCCAGTTATACAAAGACAGTTACTGTAACAAAAAAAGTCAACAATAAATTTTATGTGTATCCCAACCCGGTGCAAAAAGGGAATGCGGCAACGGTAGTTATCAGCATACAACAAAACCATTTACCCGTCACCATTACTGTATTCGATTTACAGGGCAGGAAACTACTGCAGCAACAGCAACAACTGCAAAGCGGTAAAAATCAAATTGATGTGGCTACTACAAACTTATCAGCAGGAAGTTATTATGTTGTACTAAAATATGGAGGAGCTGTTCAACAGTTACCATTAGTGGTGCAGTAGTTGCGCTGCACATAAATAGCGCCAATCGTAGTTTGCGTCTGCATGGGCAGCTTTGGGTGCAATTTTCTTTTGCAGTACAGCAGGTTTTAAAATATGGGCATCCACCAATGTTTTTTTGGCAGCGTGTACATATTCCTGTAATGTGGTGTTTTCCATCCATTGCTGTTGCGGTGGTTCAAAGCCTACTTTATCTTTTCGCCAGGTAATATTGGCAGGCAGTTTTTTCTCCATTGCTTTACGTAAGATCCATTTGGTCCACCCGTCATGAATTTTAAAAGAAGATGGCAGCGAGAAAATAAATTCCACCAGTTTATGATCCAGGAAGGGCAGGCGCACTTCCCTGCCGTGGGCCATACTGTTACGGTCTGCATAACGCAGTAATTCTTCCAGCCCGTGTTCAAACGTGTTGTAGTGCAGTATATCGTTCAGTTTGGTAACAACAGGTTTGTGAATGCCTTCCCATTCTTTTCCCCGCTGCAACCGTATAAAATCAGGATGCACATCCGGCTGATGAATGGTTTTGGCATATTCATTTTTTTCCAGCATCATGGCGGCGTGCATGGGCATAAATGCAGCAAAGTAATTTTTTATTCCCCAGTTGAAAGGCACGCCGTTTTTTTTCAATGCAGCTCTTTCCTGTTGGGCTGCTCCAATCTTATTACGGCTTAAAGTTTCCTGTAAAAACCATTGAATATACCGCTGGTAACCGGCAAGGGTTTCATCAGCACCCTGGCCGTCCAGCAGTACTTTTACCTGCTGCTGTTGCGCCAGCTCAAAAACTTTGTACTGGGCGTAAATGCTGGAAGATTGAAACGGCTCTTCATGATAATAACATAACTTCTCAAAATCATTAATAAAACCCATTACATCAGGCAGCACCTTAAAATTTTTTATACCCAGTGATGCTGTCAATGCATCAATGTAAACGGATTCATCTTTTTCAAATCCGGGAAACACGGCAGAAAAGGTTTTCATTTCTGCAGGTTTAAAATGCAGGTCATGCATGGTGGAAATCACCGAAGAGCTGTCCAGTCCGCCGCTGAGGCTGCTGCCTACGGCCACATCGCTGCGCAGGCGTTTGTTTACAGAAGAAGAAAACAGCAGGCTGAATTTTTCAATGGCATCTTCGGCTGATATGTTGATACGGATCTCTTTATCCACCCGCCAGTATTTCCTGATGTGCATTTTCTGCTTTGCAGGAAAATAGGTCATATAATGTGCAGGCGGCAGTGCATAAATATCTTTAAAAAAAGTTTGTTCTTTATCGGCACAATTTTGAACATGCCCCAATGCAAGGTAATTGAGCAGCATTTTTTCTTCCACGGTTTTATCCACACCAATCGCCCATAAGGCTTTCATCTCACTGGCAAAAACGAGGTAGCGGTCGCTTTCATAATAATAAAATGGTTTTTCACCAAAGCGGTCCCTGGCAGCAAACAGTTGCTGTTCTTTTTCATCCCAAATAGCAAAGGCAAACATGCCATCAAAAAATTTCAGGCATTCTTCCCGCCAGCAATCATAGGCGGCGAGGATCACTTCAGTGTCTGACCGTGATTCAAAACGGTAGCCTTTATCTTCCAGTTGTTCCCGCAACTCAATGTAGTTATACACTTCTCCATTATGAACAATGGTATAACGTCCGCCAAAGTGCATGGGTTGTGCGGCTGCTTTACTGAGGTCGATGATAGAAAGCCTGCGGTGGCCCAATACAACTGCGTTGTTTTTGTTGGCCCAAAAACCTTCCCCGTCGGGACCACGGTGGGCAAGCGCCCTGGTCATTTTTTGAATATGAACAGGCGCAATGATTTCATCAGCAGTAGATAATATTCCGGCAATTCCGCACATGCTGTAAATATCATTAAAAAAATGACGCAGCGGTAATTGAAATGAAATCGGGAGGCTTTCAGCAGCCTGAACGATGACACCATCTGATATCATCGTCTGATTATGTTAGATGATTTGCGATTAACGTTCAGGTCGCTTGCAGCGCCCTGAACTTATCAGGATCAGAAATTTGGCAGTGAAATGCGTTTGTATAAGCAATTGGGTTTGCTTATTTCGGAAATGTAATGGGTAAAACTGCTTTCACGGTATCCCATGTCATCAAAAGATCGGCACCGGTTGCTGACTTCTGGAACAGCATGGTTAAATATTCAGAAGACCTTTCGGCTTTGCTTACCGGAATATCAATACTGGCAATATCTTTTGTACTGTCTGGCCGGTGTAAACCCCATGTAAAAAGAGAACTGTTGAGTTTGATGGTCCACTCCTCTGCATTGGGAAAACAATAGATCACATACCTGCCTTTATCAATTTTTTTATTGCCGATGGTAACGGGTTTAAAAAATTCAATTTCTGAGGATTCGTTGGCACCCAGGCGCCAGTATTTGCCATAAGGCTGCAGGGCATTGGTTCCGCCAAAAATGATACGGCCGTTTTTTTGAGGGCGGCTGTACATCAGCCGGATAGCCAGTGCGGCAGAATCGTTACCATCCATCTGCTGTTGGGGGTAGTTTACCGGGTAATAACTGACATCCATAGGCGAAATATCCACCGCAACATAAGGGTTGGGCGGCGGTATTGATGGATTTACCAGTACGGTATTGCTTTTTGCAGGCCTGTTGTTTTTATTGCCTGTAGAAGAACAGGACAGTAATATGCCAACCGCGCAACATAAAAAAAGATATACAGTAAAGGATGGTTTGATCATAACAGGAAATTAGAAAACGATAGGCAACGATACTTTAACATCGTCCCACGCCATTATTAATGATGCTCCGTTCGTTGCTTTTTCAAACACCATGGCAAAAGCGTCGGTAATATCGGTTTGTTTTTGTACCGGCACATCCACTCTTACCACATCTTTCTTTTGATCGTATTTGAAAGAACCCCAGGTATCTGTTTCTTTATTAATAATAATGGTCCATTTTTCAGGATAAGGGATGCAATACAAAGTATAGCGGCCTTTCTTAATTTTTGTATTGCCCACTTTTACGTTTTGATAAAACTCAATTTCTGTAGCTTCATTTGCCCCGAGGCGCCACACTTTTCCATATTCCAGTAAATCGCCAAAAATGGTGCGCCCGTTTTTTTGGGGCCTGCTGTAAATTACCCTTGCTGCAAGCGGATCAGTTGGTTTATCCTGGATTTTTGAAACCGGGTAACCATTGGGATAATAACTCATATCCATCGGGGATTTATCAACCGGGGGCAATTTGGTTTGTGCAGTACTGCTAAAGGATAATAAAACAACGGAAGCGATCATCAATAAGCGCATCATAACAAATTTTTTTCAAAGATACTTGAATCATTCATTCATTAATTGCTGCAATTGACCAGCGGCAAAATTTTTACATTCGGGGTAGAAGGCGTGGTATAACATTTTAATGCTGCTGTAATGGGTATTAAAAATATCAACAGCAGGTTTACTTTCAGTAATATAGTGTGCACGCCGCACCAGGCCGCCAAAACTTTTTTCAATACCATCCAGGCTCCGGTAACCGGTAAACCAGTCGTAGCTGATCATATAAGGCAGCATTTTTTTAAATGGTTCAGGTAACAGGTGTTCATAATTTTTTAATACAGCATAGGAAGCGGCAGCAAATTTTTCTAAATCAGTTTGCGTGGGAAAAACTGCAGGGTCATTGGCCAGGAAATGATCATAAGCCACATCTGCAAATGCGCCGGCATATAAACGGTAAGCGGGGCGGAAGAAGGCTTTTAGTTGTTGTGTAGCTTCGTGTGTATCGGTAAACTGGTCAATTAACCTGTGCAGCCTGATGCCTTTTTGTATAACAGCAGGGTAGGTATACTGTTGTTTTCCTTTCACAAAATCACTGATCATATTGCCCACCAGTATTTCCGGCTGCTGAAATGATAAGTGTGCATGTGCAAGAAAATTCATGACCAATATGGTTATACCTTAAAGATAGCTGATAACCCGCAGCTGAAAATCTGCCCGCCGCACTTACTTTTTAACAGTACCAAAACAATTTTTAGAAATTCATTAAGAAATCGCCGCTATGCCTTGCTGGTAAAGGATTTCAGGATATTTTGCGCAACGCATACGGCGATAGCGGTAACCGCCTGTACCAGTATTAACATTCATTAGCGTTACTGATAAATAATGGCTTTACGTGTTGGCGGGCGGCTTATACTTTTGTTTCGTAAATAACAACTGCCAGCCATGAGGCAGTATTTTTAACCGAATAAAAAGTATAGTTATGAAAAGATTACAAACAATTGTTGCCGCAGCTGCCATGCTGTTTGCAACCAGTGCATTTGCCAGTAACGGGCCAGAAAAAGTAGCGCCCGAAGTTAAAGCAGCATTTGAAAAGAGTTTTACCAGCGCTCAAAATGTAAGCTGGGATGTAAAAGAAGGGTTTTATTTTGCCACATTTATGATGAATGCAAAAGAAGTTTCAGCAGCCTACAATGAAAATGGTGAACTGCTGGGTGTATCCAGGGTGATCCCCACCAGCCAGTTGCCCATGAATGTAAACCTGGCCCTTGCCAATAAATACAAAGGGTATACGGTGAACAAGACCGCTACTGAATTAACCTACAACGGTGAAACCCGTTATTATGTAACTGTGGTGAACGACAAACAGGCCGTGAAATTAAAATGTTATGACAACGGCAATCTTTATGTAGAAGAAAAATCAAAGTGATATAGTTTGTTAGGGTTTTAGGCTTAAGACCTCCGCGTTTAGCGGAGGTCTTGTTTTATTGTTAAGTAAATTTCTCTACCTTCCCGCCACTCCCGGCACAACCGGCAAGCTTTCGTTGCCATTTTCATTCACACTTTGCACAGCAAAAAAATAATTGTCTTTACTGTAAGGTAACCTTGCTTCGGTTGCAGTAACAAATATTTTCTTTTGCCAAACGGGGCTGGTGGTTTCGCGTATCAAAATATAATATCCTTTAACCGAACCATAAGCGGGTTTGCTCCAGAATAAGTTAGTGCTGTTCCCTAATTTTTTTACGTCCATTTTTACTGAATCAGGCATGGGCGGTGCTTTGGCCAGGTTGGCGAGGTTGGCCAGATTCATAGCGGTATTTTTGCGCAGGTATTCGTAGTCGATATGCTGCTCCAGGTCGCCGTAATTAATACCCTCTTCGGTGCGGATGTTCTGGTGCTGGCGGGTATAATTCTCATTCATTTCAGTAATACGCACGGCGGCAAAACCCCGCTGTACATAGGGGGTGTGATCGCCGCCACGCAAAAAGCGGTCGTTGCGGTAAATCATTACCACCTGCAGGTTATCTACATACCGTTCGCCAATTTCCTTTACATAACGGGCCAGCTGACGCGATTTTCCATCATTCTCCAAACCCAGTGTACGGATGGCCGCAGCATTTTTTTCCGTTTCATAAGCGGGCAGCCCTTCGCTAAACACCCTAATGCGTGTATTGTCAATAATATTGGTTTCGTTACTGTTGTTGCTGCCCATGATGTCGTTATTCAGTACGGCTTCAATATTCCAGTTTTGTTTTTTGGCTTTATCGGCCATAAAGTTGGCGCCCAGCAATCCCTGCTCCTCACCGCTGACGGTAACAAATATGATGGTGGCGGGAAAACGGTGTTTACTCATGATCCTGGCACATTCAATCACTGCGGCAGAACCACTGCCATCATCATTGGCACCGGGCGCATCGCCAATACTGTCGGTGGGGCTGCTGCGCATGTTATCCAGGTGGCCGCTGATGAGGAAGATGCGGTTATCGGCCGGATCGGTACCTTTTAAAGTAGCCACTACATTACCCAGCAATACATTCCTGTCAACCCTGCGGCCATCGGGTGGCAGTGTGGTGGTGTCTATCATGAAACTGAGCCTGCCGCCGGATTGTTTGGCAAAATCCCTGAATTTAGATAACACCCAATTGCGGGCTGCGGCAATGCCCCTGGTAGGGGTAGCCTGGTTGCTGAGTGTATTGCGGGTGCCAAAAGCAACCAGTGTTTTTATATAAGATTGTAATGAATCAGGCGACACTTCTTTTACCATGCTTTCAATTTCAGGGTCTCTTTGAACGATAACCTGGGCAGTCATGCTGCAGCTTAATAAAAGGCTGGCGATAAGGCAGATGAATTTCATATAAAAGATTGAGGTTTAAAAATACGAATAAAGGGTTTAGCGGAAGATTTTGGGCTGTAAAATTGATCAATGGAGTGCTCCATTGAATCCGCTAAAGCTGTTGCAACTGAATATTTTAAGTGGAGCTGGCCAAAAATACCCGGAACCGGGTATAAAAATTACAATTTTGAATCATATTTGATAAAAAAAACTTGCCTTAATGATAATTTTATTTTGAAATCTGCTTTTTTGTAGTACATTTACATCCTGAAACAGACCAATTACCAGTCGTTCAGCTTACCTTTCAATTTGAGATTCGCCATCCGTGCCAAAACCACTCTCATTCAATATTTCGTGCTAAAAGCCGTGTAATCCCCCAAGTTAATACTTAATTGTATTTAACGTACTAACTCTAAAATCACGAAATATGGGAACTAGAATTACCTTGTTCGCTTCTTTGGTTTGTTTTATTCTTTTATCATCCTGTAATCCTACCAATAAAATAGCTTATTTTCAGAATGCAAAAGACACTGCATTCCGGAAAACTTTAGGCATAGTGGAAGCTCCTTTGCAGGCACATGATTTTATCAGTATATCCATCAGCAGTGCCAGTGCAGAAGCTTCAGCCCAGTTTAACCCAATCATGAATGCTGCCGGTGATAAAACAGCCCCCGGCAATGGCAAAACAGCACAATATGTTGGCTACCTGATCGATAATGAGGGAAAGATTGAATTGCCGGTACTGGGAAAAATTACTGCTGCCGGTTTAACCAAAACAGAACTCAAAGCTTTTATTACAAAAACGCTTTTAGATAGACAATTATTGGTTGAGCCCCTGGTAGACATCAGGTACCTGAACTTTGAAGTAACTGTACTTGGTGAAGTGGGCGGCCCATCCGTAATCAGCGTACCCAGCGAAAAAATTTCACTGATTAAAGCACTTGGCCTTGCCGGAGATTTAACTATTTACGGCAGGCGTGATAATATTTTATTGATCAGGGAAGAAGATGGCATCAGGAAAACCAGGCGCATCAACCTGCTCTCTGCCGACTTTTTAAATTCGGATTACTACTACCTGAAACCCAATGATGTGGTTTATGTAGAACCGAATAAATCGAAAGTGGCTATGACAGGAAGATCGCAGCAGGTATTACCGCTGGTGGTTACCGGTTTATCTTTCTTCTTCCTCATTTTTGATAAAATAGTGAAATAATGAATCAGAAGATCAAGACATTGCAGATGGAAAACAACAGGAAATACGGCGAACGGGAAGAACAGGGCTCCAACTTTGGCCAGCAGATCATATCTAAATTTGTGCCTTACTGGCCATTGCTGCTGCTGATGATCCTGCTTTGTATGGTGGGTGCATACCTGTACCTGCGCTACGCCACACCTGTATATGAAGCTGCTGCCACCATCTTAATAAAAAGCGATAAAACGGGCACCAATGATAACGAGGCCCTGCAAACAATGACCCTTATCCAGTCTAATAAAGATGTGGATAATGAAATTGAAGTACTGAGCTCAAGATCATTGATGGAGACTGTGGTTAAAAAATTATGCCTGTACGCGCCTTTATACCAAAAAGGACAAATTAAAACCGGCGACGCCTATGTAACATCGCCCATTGTGATAGAAGCGCAAAACCCGGACTCCATCAGCGAAGTGGAAAATGTAAACTTTGAATACGACAGGAATACACAGAATGTTATACTGGACAACAAGGACCGTTACCCGCTGAACCAGTTTGTAAGTACTGCTTATGGCGTATTGCGTTTTATACCCAATAAATATTACAGGCCGGGAGCAGAATCTTCCAAACAAATGGCTTTTTCACTGGAAGATTACCGTAATGTGGCCGTTGCTTATTCAAGAAACCTGAAAGTAGGTTCGGCAAAAGCTTCTGCATTGGTTGACCTTACTTACCGGGATGCAGTACCGCAACGGGCTGTGGATGTATTGAAAACACTGACGAAAGAATATGAAGCCAAATCGCTGGAGGAAAAAAATATTACAGCAAGAAAAACATTGGCCTATATTAACGAAAGACTGGACCTGTTGCGTAACGACCTGGATTCCATTGACAGAAAAGTGCAGCATTATAAAACCGGCGCCAATGCAGTAAATATTGGCGAACAGGCGGGCATTTACCTGAATGCAGTAGCCGCCAGCGACCAGAAACGCGGTGAATATAAAAACCAGATAGCAGTGCTGGATGAAGTGGAAAATTATATGAGCTCCAAATCCAATGAACCGGGCATTGTGCCCTCAACATTAGGGGTAAACGATCCTACTTTATCTGCACTGGTTTCCAAACTGAATACTTCAGAAATGGAGTACGAAAAACAAAAGAAAACAGTGGGGGAAAGGAATCCGATACTGTTATCCAAAGCTGAAGAGATTAACAAACTGAAAGAAAGTATAGGAGAAAACATCAAGAGCCAGAAAGCAAGCATCGCGGCTTCCACCAAAACCCTGGATGCACAAGCCGGTTCTTATTCTTCGTTACTCAGCACAGTGCCTACAAAAGAAAAGGACCTGATGCAGATCAGTCGGGAACGCCAAACCAAAGGTGACCAGTTTAATTTCTTATTGCAGAAAAAGCAGGAAGCAGAGCTGACCATCACCACCATTGCGGCTACCAGCAAACCGGTTGATGAAGCTTTGGCGGCAAAGGACCCGGTAAGCCCTAAAAAGAAAATGATCTACATGATGGCATTTGTAGCCGCATGCGGGTTGTTTGGAGGTATTATTATTGTAAAAGATACCTTTACGGGTAAAGTTAAATACCGCAATGAAATTGAGAAGATGACAGCACTCCCCATTATTGGAGAAATTGCGTACGAAAAAACTACTAACCCGATTGTGATAGAAAAAGGGACCAGGAGCTTTGTAGCAGAAGAATTCAGGAAACTGAGGATATCTTTATCATTCTTAGGGATAGACAGTAACCACAGGAAACTGTTGCTGACTTCCAGCATTTCAGGCGAAGGAAAAAGTTTTATTGCCACCAACCTGGCGGTAAGCTTATCACTCACCGGAAAAAAAGTAGTGCTGGTGGATCTTGACCTGAATAACCCTTCAGTATCAAAAATGCTGAATGTGCATTATGAAGATGGCGCCACAGAATATTTATCCGGTGAAAAAACTGAAGAGGAGATCATTAATAAACTGGAAGCGTACGAAAACCTGTACTTTATTTCTGCAGGCAGTTTGCCGGAAAACCCAACTGAGTTACTGGCTAACGGCAAAGTAGAGTCGCTGATCAATTATTTAGATAAGCATTTTGATATGGTGGTAATTGATACATCGCCTGCAGTACTGGTTACCGATGCGTTCATTCTCTCCGGCCTGTGCGATGCAACATTGTACGTGGTACGCCACGACTACACACCAAAAATGCTGGTAAGAAGAATAGATGAAAGCCTTGAAATAAACCCGATCAATAACCCGGCCATTGTGTTTAACGGAGTAAAAACAAGAGGTGTGTTCAAGAACAATTATGGCTATGGTTATGATTATGTGTATGGCAATAAAGACAGGGGCAATAAAACAAGAAAAGCATCCTGACAATAAATACTGATCATCCAATAATTATGAAGATAGATATCCAATACAATGAAAAATTAACCTCAATCATTTTTTAATGTGACTGAGAAAGGCGAAGCCTTGCAATATAGAAACATCCTTCCTGTATCCCGATAAAACACTAACTGTTCCAATTATCTGACCAACCAGAACCTATCCTTCCATTATCCCGATTAACTGCACATTTATAATTTTAAAAAAATGGTTATGCAGAAAAATTGGTACGTTATTTACACCCGTCAGCAGGCTGAAAAGAAAGTGGCTGCTACACTGGCAAAGAAGAAAATTGAGCATTTCATTCCAATGGTTTATGTAGACAACAATAAATCATGGAGAAATAAACCGTCGTTCAAACCACTGTTTAAGTCATACGTTTTTGTAAATGTTACAGAACAGCAGGCTTATTCATTACTACAGATAGACGGTGTCATCAATATCCTGCACTGGTTAGGCAAACCTGCAGTGATCAATGAAACAGAAATTAATGCCATCCGCGAGTTTACCGGCGATTACCAGGATATTGACCTGGAAAAACTACAGGTGAACAGTCCGGTTGCAGAACGCAACATCTACCGTTCATCGTATGAAATGGAAGGAAATATTATTGCTGTTAAGAATAAAACAATAAAAATCAACCTTCCATCGTTAGGGTATGCGTTAATAGCAAAACTGAAAGAAGAAAGCGTTTTCGGAAAAGAAAGGGCATTGTTACAAAACTATACATTTGCACAGTCATGATGATGAAGCCGGAAGACAAGATTTATATTGCCGGGCACAGGGGTTTGGTAGGATCGGCTATTGTAAGGCTGCTGGAAAAAAAAGGATTCAGCAACCTGTTATATAAAACATCTGCCGAATTAGACTTACGCAACCAGGCTGATGTGGCTGCTTTCTTTGAAGAAGAGCGGCCAGACTATGTATTTCTTGCCGCAGCGAAAGTGGGCGGCATCTATGCCAATAACACTTACCGTGCAGATTTTTTGTACGATAATCTTTTAATTGCATCAAACATTATTCATTCGGCGCATGCTAACGGTACAGCTAAACTGCTTTTTTTAGGTAGTTCCTGCATTTACCCTAAAATGGCGCCACAACCAATAAAAGAAGAGTACCTGTTAACAGGTGCGCTGGAATATACGAACGAACCTTATGCTATTGCAAAAATTGCAGGCATTAAACTGTGCGAAAGTTACAGGGATCAGTATGGAGATAATTTTATCAGCGTAATGCCTACCAACTTATATGGCATTAACGACAATTATCATCCGCAAAACTCACATGTACTGCCGGCGTTAATCCGCAGGTTTCATGAAGCAAAGGAAAGCGGCGCAAAAGAAGTAACCATCTGGGGTACGGGTACACCAAGGCGTGAGTTTTTATTTGCAGATGACCTTGCAGATGCCTGCCTGTACCTGATGAACAACTATGACGGTAAAGAAATTGTAAATATTGGATGCGGAGATGATGTAACGATCAGTGAGCTGGCCGCATTAATTAAAAAAACCACCGGATTTGAAGGCAACCTGGTATTTGATCCTTCAAAACCTGATGGTACACCAAGAAAATTGCTGGACGTATCCAGGATACACGGTTTAGGGTGGCAGCACACCACTTCCCTTGAGGAAGGTTTACAAATAGCTTACCAGGACTTTTTAACGAAGCAGCAATTGCCTTCGTTAGTTTGATAAAGCCCTGTTCCACATAAAAAAAAATAAATGAAGACTGCATTAATTACCGGCGTAACCGGTCAAGACGGCGCTTACCTTGCCGAACTGCTGCTGAATAAGGGATACATGGTACATGGTATCAAAAGGCGTTCATCGCTGATCAATACCGACAGGGTGGACCATTTATACCAGGATAGGCACGATCATAAACTCAGGTTTAAGATGCACTACGGAGATATGACCGACAGCACCAACCTGATTCGTATTATACAGGAAACCCAACCCGATGAAATCTATAACCTGGCGGCTATGAGCCACGTAAAAGTGAGCTTTGACACGCCGGAATACACAGCCAATGCCGATGGCATTGGAACCTTACGTTTGATGGAAGCCCTGCGTATTTTGCGTTTGGAAAAAAAGACCCGCATTTACCAGGCCTCAACATCTGAACTGTATGGTTTGGTACAGGAAGTACCGCAGAAGGAAACTACCCCGTTTTATCCAAGAAGTCCTTATGCTGTTGCCAAATTGTATGCCTACTGGATCGTGGTGAACTACCGCGAGGCATACGGCATGTATGCCTGCAACGGTATTTTGTTTAACCACGAAAGCCCGCTCCGCGGCGAAACCTTTGTTACAAGAAAGATCACGATGGCAGTTGCAGCCATTGCGCATGGCCTGCAAAACGCATTGTATTTGGGTAACCTCAATGCACAACGCGACTGGGGGCACGCAAAAGATTATGTGGAAGCGATGTGGCTGATCCTGCAGCAGGAACAGGCTGAAGATTTTGTGATCTCTACCGGTATTACCACCAGTGTAAGGGATTTTGTAAAACTGGCATTTGGTGAAGTGGGTATCGAACTGGCATTCACCGGTGAAGGTGTGAACGAAAAAGCCACTGTTGCAGCCTGCCATAACCCCGAATACCAGTTACCGTTAGGTAAAGAAGTGGTGGCAGTAGACCCTGCTTACTTCCGCCCAACAGAAGTGGATTTATTGATTGGCGATTGCTCCAAAGCGAAAGCCAAACTGGGCTGGCAACCTAAGTATGACCTTGCAGGGCTGGTGAAAGAAATGGTGGCCGCTGACCTTGCAAAAGTAACAGCGAATAAAAAACTGAAATAAAAGGTAAATATCAGAACCGTTGCAAACCACTGAAACAGGAAACCTGAAATCAAAGGCATTATCCGGTTCCATTTGGTCGTTAGTAGAAACCTTTTCCACTCAGATCGTACAATTTGTTGTAGGTGTAATATTGGCAAGGTTACTCGGGCCAAAGGATTACGGGTTAATTGCACTTACCGGTATCTTTACTGCAATATCTGCAGCCATTACAGATGCGGGGTTTGAAAAAACCCTGGTGCAGAAAAAAGATCTTACCTCAATACAGGTTACCACCATTTTCTACATTAACGTATTGCTCGGTTTGGTAATCACGCTGATGTGTATTGCCATTGCACCATTTGTGGCCACGTTTTTTAACGAGCCCAATTTGAAACTGGTGCTGCAGGTGGTATCGCTGGGCATTTTAATTACAGCATTCGGCCAAACACAACAGGCACTGCTGATTAAAGAGCTGCAGCTGAAAAAAATATCTTATGCCAGAATTGCGAGTTCTGTAGTTAGTGCAGTGGTGGGGTTGATACTGGCATATAAAGGTTATGGCGTGTGGGCATTGGTGTTTTCCGGCCTTACACAACAAACCGTAAATGTATTGTTCTTTTGGATTCAGGCTTCGTGGTACCCGATGCTGCAATTTTCTTTTGCTTCGGTAAAATCCATGATCCCTTACGGTTTGAATATACTGGGCAGCAGTATTTTCTTTTTCCTCAACCAGCAATTCAACAATTTTGTGGTGGGAAAATATTATACCAAAGCTCAGTTGGGATTGTTTAACCGCGGGAATAAATTTCCCGATTTGTTTGTAGGCGTAATTCAAAGTGTGGTAATGAAAATGTCGTTACCGCTTTTTGCCAAACTGCAGGATGATCCGGAAAGATTAAGAGAAGTAGTGAAGAAAACAGATAAAGTGATAGCCTTTGTAAGTTTTCCTTTACTGATACTGCTGCTGGTAAAAGCAGAAGACATCACCATTTTTTTGTTTACCGAAAAATGGAGGGGTTCCATCATCTTCCTGCAATTATTTTGCGTGGTAAAATTGTTTGAGCCCTTTATAACAGTACAGCGGGAATTGCTTTTATCGCAGGGAAAAGCCAAACTGCTGCTGAAGATATTTGTGATTACATCGCTGATAGAAATGGCGTTGATATTTGCGGTGATCCGGTTTGATATTATTTATGTGGTGTGGGCATCATTGGCCAGCAGGATCATGCAGTATTTAACGTATCTCATCACAGGTTCAAGGCGGTTAAAAGCCAACTGGATTGATGAAATCAAATGGCTGCAGCCTTATATACTGGTTACAGCATTAATGAGCGGAATAGTGATACTGGCAGATTATGGGTTGCACTGGGGCAACATACACCTGCCATTGTTTATACAACTGGGTGCGGAATTAGCACTTGGTATTGGCGCCTATGCCTGGCTGTCGTTTATGTTTAAGATAAATGAAGTGTCCCTGGTAACAGCAGCATGGCAAATGGTGGCAAAGAAATTTAAACCTTAACAGCTTACCTGTTCAACAAACGACGATGAAAAAAACCTTATACCTTAAGGCTTATGCACTGGTATGTAAATTGAACCTGGCACGCTTATCTAAAATAAAAAAAGATAACAGGCCTGTTTCGCCATTTAAACTGGTTTTCTTTTGTGGTAAAACCGGTATTGAATACCTCAATGCATCGCTGGTATCTGTTTATAAAAGCTGGAATAATGTACCGGAGGTGATCATCATTACAGACGGCACACCCGCTGAAATCATTCAGCAAAAACTCATTCAATGGCCTCAACCATTAACCATACACACCTGGCAGCACTGCGGCGAATATTTTAAACAGCAGGGTAAAAATGATTTGTATGAATATGCTGCCAAAGACATCTGGGGCAAAAAATTCATCGGCATTTGTTATTGCGCAGAACAATTTCCTATTCTTTATTCCGATACTGATATACTGTGGTTCAATACCCCGGTACTGGAAAATCTTGATGGCATTACCAAAGTGAAGATGTGCCAGGATGTGGATCATCACTACAGCCTGCCTTTAGTGGAAGCCATGCAGCAGCAAAAAGTATTGCAGCATGTGCCGCTGAATGCGGGATTAATTTATGCAGGCGGCCATTTGGAATCGTTTCCGCAATGGCAGGCCTTAACACATTACCTGGCCGAAAAACCAGATCACCGTACAGAACAAACGTCATTTGCGGTACTGAATAATTATTTCAACCCCGGCGATTATTTTAAGCAGGAAGAAATATTTATTGATGTGGAAGATATGTACAGCATGAAATACACGAAGAAAAAACACCCTGCCATCTGGGCAAGGCATTATGTAAACTTAAAAAATACCAGCTTCTGGAGAGATTTTATTTATCTGCTGCGTGGTAAATGAATATAAACTGAAACATGGTAAAAGTAGTACAGGTACAATTTTCAACTGAGTCGGGTGCACGTTCAGCACTGCGGCTGCAGTTGGCTTTTACCAAACACAATATCAGTTCGTCCATCGTATCCTTACGGATGGGCAACGCTGCATTACCCAACATTACTTACCTGGGCAAAAAGCAGCACTTCATTTCACGCATAGACGAAAGAATACAAAACTTCCTGCTGAAAAAAAGGCGCCCGGAACTTGGCTTATTCTCCTATCCCGTTTTAGGGTCCGATATATCCCCGTTAAAAGAAATGCACGATGCCGATGTGATTTATATTCACTGGGCATTGGGTGGTTTCTTAAACATTCATTCGCTGGAAAAAATTGCAGCCATTGGCAAACCTGTTGTCATTGTAATGCACGACATGTGGAACATTACCGGTGGCTGCCATTACAGTTTTGATTGCGAAAAATACAAAACAGGCTGCAACAACTGCCCGGTGTTTGTACCTCAAAAACAAAACGACCTGGCAGCAAAAGGTTTTAAAAAGAAGCTGCAACTGTACAGTAAATTCAACAACCTGTATTTTGTATCGCCCAGCAAATGGTTATGCAACCTGGCTAAGGAAGCATTGCTGACCAAAGACAAACCCGTGTTTTACATTCCCAATGTACTGGACACTACTTTGTTTAAACCTTTCGACAAAGCAACGGCGAAACAAATTTTAAATCTCGACCCTGCAAAAAAAGTAATTGCATTTGGTGCCGTATCAGTAAACAGCCCGTATAAAGGATGGCCTTACCTGCAAAAAGCTTTGGAATTATTACACCAGGATGAAGCGTATCAAAATTGCCAGGTGGTGATCTTCGGCAGTGGTTATAATAAAGCCATTGCAGACAGTATTCCCTTCCCGGCAAAATTCATGGGTTACCTTGGCGATGAATATTCCACCATGCTGGTGTATAATGCGGCTGATGTATTTATTGTACCATCGGTACAGGATAATCAACCCACCACCGTACAGGAAAGTTTGTGCTGTGGCACAGCAGTTGTGGGGTTTAATGTGGGCGGCATACCAGACATGATCAGCCATAAACAAAACGGGTACCTGGCAGCGTACAAAAATGCGGCAGATATTACCGAAGGTGTGAAATACTGCCTGCAAAATAACGTAAAAGGATACATGCTGCCCGACTTTGAACCTGCAACAACCATTAAAAAACACGAAGCTTTGTTCGCACAGATGAACATCAACTATAAATCATGAACGGGAGCACACCAGCACATACATCAAGAGCCGCACTGTACCGGCAGCGAAGGCTGATGAAAGGCAAAGGCAAAACCGTGCTCTTTGATGGCGATGATTATGCTGCATCCAAAAGCCAGGTTACCAGTATCAACATCTTTTTCTGGGGGCTGGTAATTATTGAATTCAGTTATGTAATGGGCATTACCGGTAATAAAGTGCTGACGCCGGCATTGTGCCAGGGCCTGCAAACCATCGGTTTAATCATGATGATCTATTCATCGGTAAACCTGATGAAGTTTACATTCGAGAGTAAGTACCTGGAGATGATGTTCACCGCATACATGGTGTACTCACTCGTAATTGTTGGCCGTATACAGAATACCCAGTATGATGCCATTAAATCCATGATCTTTAATCCGGGACTGGGGATACTGCCCTACTTTGTTCCGTTTTGTGTATTGCTGCCGCGGAAATTTTATTTACTGAAGCGTGCCTTTTATACCCTGGCAGTCTTTGGTGTTTTATTTCTCATTTTTGTTATTGCCTATTACAATGTAGTGCATGATGGCAACTGGGCTAACCTTACAGCATTGGCCTACATCGAAAATTTTAATGGTGCCTTTGCCTTTCCTGTAAGTTTTTTACTGCTCGTTTATATTTACAATTCGAAAAGATTAAACCAGTTCGCCTTCCTTATTACTCTGGTGGCATTATACTTTCTTATTTTCAGGGCAAGAAGGGGTTCAATGTTTCTTACATTAACCACTTTATTGGGCGCAGGTATGGTGTACCTGATCTATACCAAAAGAACAGTACTGGTCATTGCATTGAGTGTATTCCTTGTATTTTTTGGATCTGTGTTTATGTCGAATATTAAACTGCCCAGTATGTTCGATTTTTTAATGTCAAGAAAAGATGAAGACACCCGGACCGGAATGGAAGTATATATGAAAGCCGATATGACCACCACTGACTGGATCTTCGGTAAAGGCATCAACGGAAAATATTTTTGCCCGGTGATACTCGATCCCAACGACCTCACCGGCCAGCGGGATATTATTGAAACCGGTTACCTGCAGATCATTCTGAAAGGCGGCATATTACAACTGGGCATTTACCTGTTGATATTGATACCGGCATTGTATAAAGGGTTGTTTAAATCAAATAATATATTGTCGAAAGGCTGCGGCATATTCATTTTATTATCCATCGTATATATGTATCCCACCATCGTTACAGGCTTTGGTATTTACACTATATTACTATGGATATCAGTGGGTATCTGCTATTCTGATAAGATGAGAAATCTGCCAGATATCGCAATAAAATCATATTTAGAACGTTTAAAGTAATTGTTATTTTCTGACACCCAAACCTTAACCAATTCGAAATTTTGATAATGTCTTTACCCAAAGTATTAATTATTGGTCAGCCGTTCAACAACAACAGTGGTGGGGGCATCACCCAGGCCAACCTGTTTGGTGGATGGGATAAGGACAAGATTGCAGTAGTGTGCACCAGTCACATGTTCAACAACCTGAACAACGACATCTGCGATACTTATTATCTTTTGGGTAACGATGAATACAAATGGGTTTTCCCTTTCAACTTAATACAACGTAAAACACCATCAGGTGGCGTAAAGCTGAATGACAGCAACAGCATCACCAATGCAGCCACACCTACAGGCAATACCAAACCATCATTGCGCAAGCGCATGGTAGATGATTACTTTTACCCGTTTCTCGAGTATGCGGGACTGTTTCACTGTATTTCCAAAATACAATTATCGCCACGCCTGAAACAGTGGCTGGATGATTACAAGCCTGATGTAATCTATGCACAGGCATCATCCCGTGAAACGATATTCTTCTGCATTGCCATGCAGGAATACATCAACAAGCCCATGGTATTTCACATGATGGACGACTGGCCTTCCACCATCAGTGAAAAAGGACCGTTCAAAAATTTCTGGCGTAAGGTTATTGATAAAAACTTCAGGCAATTGCTGAGCCGCTGTACGGTATTGCTCAGCATCAGCGATTATATGGGCGAAGAATACAAACGCCGTTATGGAAAAGATTCGATTACTTTTCATAATCCTATCGACCTGAATTTCTGGAAAAGTTTTCAGCGTACACAATATCAACTGGGCACATCGCCACGCCTGCTGTATGCCGGCCGCATTGGCCTGGGCATACAGGCTTCATTAGAATCCATTGCACAAGCTATAGACAATATGAATAAACGCGATGGCAAACAGGTGCAGTTTGTATTGCAAACAGAATTAAAACCAGAGTGGACTGATCAATATGCCTGCGTAAAACACCAGTCATTAGTGCCCTATAAAGAGCTGCCAAAAGTTTTTGCTGAGGCAGATATGCTGGTATTGCCGTACGATTTTTCAGATGAATCCATCCGTTTCATTAAATATTCCATGCCTACCAAAGCGCCGGAATATATGGTGTGCGGAACACCGGTAATTGTATATGCGCCTGAAGTAACGGCCATTGTAAAAGATGCAGAAAAAAATAAATGGGCCAAGCTGGTAACAGTGAATAATGTTGACACTTTATCGCAGGCGATAAAAGAAGTGGTGGATAGTGAAGAAGAAAGAAAACAAATTGCACAGGCCGCTATTGGAATTGCTGAAACCAAATTTAATTCAGTAACCGTGCGAAGCAGGTTTAAAGATGTATTGGCATCGGTAGTGCAGTAAAACATAACATTTTCATCATTGCATTGCACGGGATGAAAATGAATAAAACGTGAAATTGTATAACTCAAACCAGAGTATGTAATGATCACTGAAGTGCATTGTGAAGAACAATACACACCACGTGATCATTCCGTATTTCAAACAAAATAAATGTAAACAAATGAAAAAGAAAATTGCCCTTGTATGCGGCGCAGGTGGTTTTATTGGAAGCCATTTAGTAAGAAGATTAAAACAGGAAGGATTTTGGGTGCGTGGAGTGGATTTAAAATATCCTGAATTTTCTAAAACAGAAGCTGATGAGTTTATTATTGGCGATTTAACTGATCCCGGTTTGTGCAAACTGGTGGTGCAGGGTGGTATTGATGAAGTGTACCAACTGGCTGCCGATATGGGTGGTGCAGGGTACATCTTCACTGGTGCAAATGATGCCAATGTAATGCACAACTCAGCCACCATCAACTTAAACATTGTGGATGCCATGCATAAAGCAGGAGTAAAGCGTGTGTTCTACTCATCATCTGCCTGTATGTATCCTGAACATAACCAATTGGATCCGGATAATCCAAAATGCAGTGAAGAATCTGCATATCCGGCTAACCCTGACAGTGAGTATGGCTGGGAAAAATTGTTCAGCGAAAGGTTGTACCTCGCTTATCAACGCAACCACGGCATTGAAGCCCGTGTAGCCCGTTTCCATAACATTTTTGGACCAGAAGGAACCTGGAGAGGTGGTAAAGAAAAATCACCCGCAGCCCTGTGCCGCAAAGTAGCAGAAGCAACCGATGGCGGCAGCATTGAAGTATGGGGCGATGGTAAACAAACCCGTTCTTTCTTATACATTGATGAATGCGTGGATGGTATTTTAAGATTGACCCGCTCAGACTTCAGTGGTCCGGTAAACATTGGTTCCGACGAAATGATCTCGATCAATAACCTGGCTAAAATGGTGGCCGATATATCAGGTAAAAAAATCAGCATTGATAATATTCCTGGCCCGTTAGGCGTAAGGGGCAGAAATTCAGATAACAAACTGATCAAAGAAAAATTAAACTGGGCACCATCACAACCATTGAGAGATGGTATTGCCAAAACATACGCATGGATATCTGAACAGGTAGCCAAAGCCGCCAAATAAGATCAGCCGATGCGATTATTAATATCAGACTCGGTGGATTTTCCTTTTGGAGGCGCACATAGTGTACACGTAACGTTAACCATACAGGGGCTGCGGGAAAATGGTGAAGATGCAGTGCTGGTGGTGCCTTATGGAAAAAAACGTGAAGCACTGTCTGCCAACAAAAAGCAGTATGGCCATTTTGATGGAGTGCCGTATTATTTTGTTAAAGACAGTAAAGACATTAAAAAGGGTTTTCGTTTCCTGGAGAATTTCTGGGCAACGGTAAAAACTGCAGCGCTCATCCGCCGCAGGTATAAACATAAAAAACTGGATGCAGTCATCATGGGTGGTATTGTAGATATCATCCGTGATGCACCCATTATTTTTACCTGCGCACTGTTCAGGATACCCGTGTATTTCTGGCTGGTGGAAAAAGCATCTTTGAATGAAGACTATGAAGGTATTGCCGGTTATTTCAATTACAAAAGCCAGCAATTAACGGAGTGGTTGCTGCCCAAATTTGGCCGTGGCGTAATGGTGATTTCAACCGCGTTGAAAACACATTACCTGAAGTATTTGCCTGAAAGTAAAATACTCATCAGCCCGATACTGGTTTCTGAAAAGAGCCACAGCAGTATTGATAAAGCAGCTTATGAAATAGTGAGCCGGAAACTGCAGGCCAAGTACCATGACAAAAAACTGCTGGTATACAGCGGATCGTTTGGAGAAAAAGATGGATTATTTGTTTTGATAGATGCTTTTGCAGAAGTGGTGAAGCAGTACCCTGATACGATTTTCATCATGACAGGTAAAAGCGCCAGCGAAACATTGATGCAGCGGGTACGTGATGCGATAAAAAAATACGGCCTTGAGGAAAAGATACACATGGTGGGCTTTGTAAATGCAGATGAATTGTTGTGGTACAATACCAATGCACAAATATTATTTGTGTGCCGCTCCAACAGTCCGTTTGCGAATCATGGCTTTCCATGGAAGCTGGGTGAATACTGCATGACAGGCAAACCTATCATTGCAACAGATGTAAGTGATATTAAGCACTACTTTACAGATGGAGAGTCGTTGTTTATAGTGGAACCGGAAAACCCATCAGCCATTGCAAAAAAGATTGAGTACATTTTTGGCAACTATGCACATGCAATGGAAGCAGGACAAAGAAGTAAAGCCGTTGCCCTGCAGCAGTTTGGTTTTTTACAAAAGGCGCAGGAGATGGCCGACTTTATCAGGAAGAACCAGAAATAAATTTTCAATAACAGTGTCAGCGGCATTATGGTAAACACAAGAGGAATGAAAATATTATTTGGAATACATGGAACCACACATACGGAAATAGCACAATCAGAAATCATTGAATTTCAAAAACTGGGTGTGCATACAGATGTGTGTACGTATGGAAACTGGGGAACTGCCAGCGGGTTTATCGGCAGCATAAAATTAGTATTGAAGAATGCGAAAGAACTGAAGCGAAGGGCTGCCGAACAACAGAGTGATATGGTGTACCTGAATACCGGTTTGGATTTTAAAACACTGGTAAGGGATTCTATCACGCTGTTTATTTTAAGGCGGTACAGCAAGCAGCTGAAAATTGTTTTGAAGATACACGGATCACAAAGCCGTTTCATCTTTTCAAAAACAAACCTGCTGAACCGGTACGTGTTTAAACAGGCTGATATGTTGCTGGTACTGTCTAAAGAAGAGAAACAAAATTTTTTATCTGTTGGATTACCGGAAAAAAAAGTACAGGTAACCGCCAATGTGATAGATACAAATAATTACAAAGCCGATCCTGCTTTTAAAACAAAGGAGGAATTGGCTGCCTCCACAACTGTGCTGTTATTTGTGGGCCGCTTTATGCCGGAGAAGGGAATACTGGATTTGATTGAAGCGGCAAAAATGCTGACAGAAAAAAAGGTGGATTATACGCTCATTTGCCTGGGCAATGGCCCGTTGTTTGATGAAGTACAACAAAAGGTAAATGCGTATGGGTTAAGCAACAATGTTAACCTGAAGGGTCATGTAAAGGAAGCAGAAGCAGGATATTATTATTCCAATTGTGATATACTGGTGCTGCCCACCTATCATGAAGAAGGTTTCCCCATGGCGGTGTTCCAGGCGGTGGGAGCAGGAAAAGCGGTGATCACCACCAACATCAGGGGCGCAGCTGATCATATGAAGGAATATGAGAATTGTTTGTGGGTGGAAGCAAAAAATCCTGCGCAGTTGTGCACTCAAATTAAAAACCTGGTGTACGATAAACCACTGCAGGAAAAAATGCAACGGAACAACTTAATGCTGGCAGAAAAGTTTACGGCGCAAAAAATTGTGGGTAAACTGATGGAATATTTTAAGCTGATTGTGTAATGCGTCAGGACGGTTGAAACCGTCAGACGCATTACACAATTAAAAGTTTTCAAATAGAAAAACTGTCAGCCTGAACTTGTTGAAGGCAGCTAAAAAAAGCATAACCGGTTTCGACAAGTTCAACCTGGAATCTTCTTTTGAGGAAGACATAAAAAACAAAAATGAAACAGACTTTTAATTTTCACATTCACACCAACTACTCCAGCGATGGGTTTAACACCTTTGCGCAGTTGTACAGGCATGCAGTGAAAAATAAAATTGATGTTTTAGCAATAACAGATCATGATACCATTGAAGGGGCTGTGCATTTTTCCGACTGGCTAAAAAATAAGCAGAAGAACAAAATACAACTGATCATTGGAGAGGAAGTAACCTGTTCAGACGGCACACATATCATTGGATTGTTTTTGAAAAAGGCTGTTACAGCAACTGCACCATTGGATGTTGTGAAAGAAATTAAAGCACAAGGTGCATTAGTTTACTTTCCACATCCCAGCCGTAAGGATGGCATTCTGAATTCAGCAAGCTGCGAAGCAGCATTGCCTTATGGAGACTTTTATGAATACTTCAATGCGAAGATCAATAATGATTATAATGAAGCGGCAGTAGCAAAACTATCTGCTTATACGCATTTAAAGCCATTGGGCGGCAGCGATGCCCATTATAACTATGATGTAAGAAAATGTTTGTGTACGCTGGAAACTGATGATGACCTGTTCAACTCATTGGTAACATATAAACAGCATGGCCGCATCAAAATTGAAGGCGTGAAAAAATGGGGCTCGAATAATTACCTGCCCGGTTATTATAAAGTAAAAGACAAATTACAACTGCCAGGGTTCATTAAGAACATCGGTAAAAATATTTTCCCCTTGTATAAAAATTACAAGGACAGTAAACAAAAACTGGTGCTGGAAACTATACTGGACACAACAGGTTCTTCGGTGAGTCACCCACTAAAGGGTGACTCACCGAAGAACCTGGCAGCTATTCATAACAATAATTAGTATACAACTCAGCGAACCACAAATAATTTATGAAGATCATTTCTAAAAATAGTAAGCTTAACCTGCTCTTCAAGGCATACGGCTACTGGCTGTTCAAAAAGAAACTGTCTAAAACACAGTATCAAACAACAGAACAGTTTAAGAATTTTCAATTGGCTGAATTAAAGAAAACGCTGAAGGCAGCAAAAGATGTTCCTTATTACCAGGCATTGTTCAAACAAATCAATTTTGATCCGGAACGGGATTTTAAACAATTAAGCGACCTGGAAAAAATTCCTGTGCTCACTAAAGAAATCATCCGTAAAGAATATAAAAACTTAATCAACCCCAAATACAGTGGCTATGCAATAGAATACGCCACCAGCGGTTCCACCGGTGAACCACAAAAGATGTTGCTCACACCTTACATGGTGGCGATAGACAAAGCAATGATCTTCCGCCATCACAGCTGGAGCACCAATAAGGCAAGGCCAATAATATTTTCATTACGCAGTTATGTATTGAAAGATCCGAATGCTCCATTGTTCAAATATAGTTCAGTAGAAAAAACATATTATTTCTCCGCCTATAATTTGAACCACAGCAATGCTGCTTATTATATACAGGAGTTGAAAAAGATCAATCCTGATATTCTGCGTGGCTATCCCTCATCCATCAGTTTTTTATGTGATTATTTAACTGCTGCAGATGTACAGCAACTCACTAACCTGAAAGGCATTTATACTTCATCAGAAACATTGAGCGATGAAGAACGCAATAAAATAGAACGCCTGTTTGGCAAACGGTTGTTCAACTGGTATGGCATGACAGAACCAGCCATCATTATAAAAGAAGGACCGGAACATGATGGCATGCATCTTTGCCTGGAATATGGTTATCCCGAATATGGCGATACCGATGCGCCGAATGTAAAAAAACTCATCACTACTTCTTTCTATAATTCAGTAATGCCGTTCATCCGTTACGACACTGGTGATTTGGTGGAATTGGCAGATCATACAACAGCAAACTCAGCCATCAAACTTCCGGTAGTAAAAACAGTACTTGGGAGAAAAGATGATTTTATTGTTGGATTGAATGGTGCGAAACTTCCATCCATCAACTTCTATACGTTGTTCCGTGAATTCACAAAAATCAAAGCCTTCCAGATTGTACAATATTCCACACTGGAAGTATTGGTTTTGATCAGGACAATAGAAAAATTGAGTGAAGAAGAAATGGCGGCATTGCGGAAAGGAATGGAATTGCGTATCGGGCCGGGAATAAATATCTCCATTGAAGAAAGAGAAAAATTCTTTACCAATGCAGATGGTAAAACATTAGTGGTAGTGAAGAAGCCGGGAAGCTATAAACTGGCCAGCTATGATGCGTATTCACTCTCTACACAAAAAGCGTGGGAGAATTACCGGAAGAATACCGTTTCCTATAAACTGGATTGGAACGAAGCCGATGAAGTAGCCAACCAGGAAGTGCTGGACTTCATCACGAGTTTGTATAAAAAAGATAATTTACTGAAGTGGTATCCTGAAGCAGATCATAAAATGCTGATGGAAAAACTACGTGATTTTAATAAGCTGGATTCTACTAAACAATTATTGTTGGGGCATGGGTCAGACAATGTACTGCGGATGATCCTGCAGGTATTCACCAGCAACAGCCGCTGCATGGTACTGCTGCCTACGTATGACAACTTCAGGGCGCAGGCAGAATCATTTGGTAATACGGTGGTGGGTATTTCCATTGGAGATTCTACTGACACCAGCATCACTACAATCGTAAATGAAATCGTAACCACGCAACCGCGGTTGATTTATATCACCAATCCCAATAATCCAATTGGCTACCAAATAGAAAATGATGGATTGAAAAAAATACTGGCCGCAGCCAAATCCATCAATTCATTGGTGATTGTGGATGAAGCGTACTACGAGTTCAGTCGTGAAAGTGCGCTGCCATTACTGAAAGACTTTAATAACCTGCTCATCATCCGCACCTTCTCCAAGGCCTTTGGATTAGCGGGTATTCGTTTAGGTTATTTAATTGCCAATGAAGAAATTGTGGATGAACTGAAAAAAGTATACAACCCGAAAGACGTGACCATGCTGAGTGCAGCAGTGGGAGAATATATGCTGAACAATTTTGATAAAATTGACCGGTATGTGGATGAAGTGAACAGCAACAAAGAAGTGTTCTATAATTATTGTAAACAAAACAACATTAAATATTACCCGTCCAAAGCCAATTTTGTATCGTATGAAGTGGATAATGTGAACAGCTATATCCAGTTTATGGCAGACAATAAAGTGTATTTGAGAGACCGTAAAAGCTATTTCAAAGGTGAGTTTGTAAGGGCCACCATTGGAGCAGCGGAATCTTTCAATGCATTTTTAACTGCCGATAAAGCATACCGTGCAAAAGTTGCCGTGGCCACAACATAACGATTGAACCTTGCGGAAAAAGCATTTTTAAAAAACAACAAGCGATGCAACAGTTAATACAAAATTTTAAAACCGGCGAATTGTACGTGGATGAAGTACCAATGCCTTCCATTTCTACAGGCATGGTGCTGGTGGAGAATTCATTTTCCCTCATCAGTGCAGGAACAGAGCGGGGTACCGTAAAAGTAGCCAAAGCCAGCCTTATTGGAAAAGCCAAACAGCGGCCCGACCTGGTGGCGCAGGTATTGCAGAACATTAAAAAAGAAGGATTGGCCGCCACTATCAGCAAAGTGCGCACCAAATTAGATTCATTAAAAGCGCTGGGATATAGTACAGCCGGAACCGTTATTACGTCAATGGATACCAACAGCGTATTCAAACCCGGCGACAGGGTGGCTTGTGCAGGACAGGATTATGCATCGCATGCAGAAGTGGTGGCGATACCGCAAAACCTGGTGGCAAAAATCCCGGATAATGTTACGGCAGAAGAAGCAGCTTTTACAACACTCGGTGCTATTGCACTGCAGGGTGTACGCCAGGCAGAGCCACGGTTGGGCGAGCGTGTTTGCGTAATTGGGTTGGGTTTGCTGGGACAGATCACGTGTCAACTTTTAAAAGCAAACGGCTGCGCCGTATTTGGAATTGATTTAAATGCAGGATTAGTGAAGCTGGCAAACGATACAGGTGCTGCTACTAAAGCACTCAATCGCAGTGACAGCAACCTGGTAAGCGTATGTAACGATTTCACCAATGGTTATGGTTTTGATTCTATCATCATCACCGCAGCCGCACCATCAAATGATCCCATCGAATTGTCTGCAGAAATAGCAAAGAAGAAGGGAAGAGTGGTGGTGGTTGGCGCCGTGAAAATGGACATTCCCCGCGATCCGCATTTCTACCGTAAAGAACTGGATTTAAGAATGTCGTGTTCGTATGGACCTGGCCGTTATGATGTGCATTATGAAGAACAGGGGCTTGATTATCCCTTTGCTTATGTACGCTGGACGGAACAGCGCAATATGGAAGCCTTTCTGGATTTGTTGTCAAGAAAAGCCATCAACATCAAACCGCTTATCACGCATACATTTGATATTGCAGACGCAGAAAAAGCTTATGATATTGTTTTGGGTAAAACACCGGAACCGCATATCGGCATCTTATTAAAATATTCAGATAACAAAGCCAAACACCAAACAGCCGTTACCGTAAAGCATGATCCCGTAAAAAAAATCAACACCGGTTTTATTGGCGCTGGTAGTTTTGCGCAGAGTTATTTGATCCCGAATGTAAAAGCATTTGGCGCATCGCTGGATGGTGTGGTAACATCAAAAGGCATTACGTCTAAAAACGTAGCGGATAAATTCAAATTCAATTTTTGCAGTACAGAGGTAAACGATGTATTACAAAACAATGCAGTGAATACTGTTTTCATTGCAACACCACATAATTCCCATGCGCCATTGGTGATACAAAGTTTGCAAAGTGGCAAATCTGTTTTTGTGGAAAAACCATTGGCTATTAATATGGAGCAACTGAACGATGTTATTGCCACACAACAAAAACATCAGCAACCATTGATGGTGGGCTTTAACCGCCGCTTTGCACCGGTTAGCAGGGAAATTAAAAAAATGTTCACTACAGTAAGCGAACCGATAGTAGTTAATATAAGAGTGAATGCAGGATTGATCCCCAAAGAACACTGGACGCAGCAACCTGAAATTGGTGGCGGAAGAATTGTGGGAGAAGTATGTCACTTCATTGATCTGATGCAATACTTCACCGGCGCAGAACCAGTGAAAGTATATGCTTCTGCCATCAATACAGTGAATGATAAAATAACATCAGAAGATAATATTTCAGTAGTAATCAATTTCAGCAATGGTTCTGTAGGTAATCTAACTTATCTCGCCAACGGCGATAAATCGATGCCGAAGGAATTGATTGAAGTATTTGGTGCAGGCAACATTGGCATGATCAATGATTTCCGTGATGGTGCATTGCATAAAGGTAATAAGATCACTAAGTTGAAATCATCCGGTAAAGGACATAAAGAAGAAGTGGATGCTTTTTTACAGGCCGTGAATAATGGTACAGCAAGCCCCATCAGCTTCCGCTCAATTTGCCTCACCACTGTAACAACATTTAAAATTCTGGATAGTTTATATACCGGTCAACCACAGGAAATTCATGTCGATGTATAAGGAGATGGAGAACTCCTTTAAGCAACTGGAAGCTTATTGTGAGCAGGAAGCATATAAAGGCTGGGATCCTTACGATGGACTGAACAGTACATTGTTCAATGCCGTACCAGGACTATCGAAAAGCAGGATGGCACGTTTGGCGTGGATACAAACCTTCAAACGTTCGCCCATTAACCTGCGTAAACTCACCGGTGTAAAAAAGGATTATAATCCAAAAGCACTGGGCTTGTTTCTTTCCAGCTATTGTACATTATATACAATAGAACCGAAAGAAGCATACATGGAAAAGATATACTTCTTTGCAGCAAAAATACAGGAGTTGCAAAGCAGTGGATGGAGCGGGGCTTGCTGGGGATATAATTTTGACTGGCAGGCAAGAGCATTCTTTCAACCGAAGTATACGCCAACAGTTGTTGCGTCTGTATTTATCGGCAGTGCATTGCTGGATGCTTATGAAATAACCAAAGAAGAACGGTTATTGAAAATGGCACGCAGCACCTGCAATTTTATATTGAAAGATTTGAACCGCACGGCAGATGATAAAGGCAACTTTGCTTTCTCTTATTCACCGCTGGATAAAAGTGTGGTGTTTAATGCATCGTTGCTCGGCAGCAGGTTACTGGCAAGGGTGTACAGCTTCACTAAGGAACAAATGCTGATTGATGAAGCAAAGAAGTCGGTGGCGTTTTGCAGCAGTTATCAAAAAGAAGATGGATCGTGGGGGTATGGTACATTGCCATTTCACCAGTGGATTGATAATTTTCATACAGGGTATAACCTGGAGTGTATTTACGATTACATGAAATATTCCGGCGACCATTCGTATGAAGAAGTAGTGAAGAAAGGATATGACTATTATATAAAAACATTTTTCACCAATGAGGGGGTGCCCAAATACTACAGTAATTCGGTGTACCCCATTGATGTACATGCGCCGGCACAAATGATTGTTACCGTAGCCAAACTGGGCACTTATGCGCAGGATAAAGCTGAGGTAAACAAAGTGCTGGAGTGGACAATAAAAAATATGCAATCGAACAAAGGATATTTTTATTACCAGGTGAATAAATATTTTTCATCTAAAATTCCATACATGCGCTGGGCGCAGGCATGGATGTTTTATGCATTAACAACCTACCTTAAATTAGAATACCATGAGCAGAATTGAAATTTGTAACATTCCTGTAGATGATTACACCATGCAGGAAACAATTCAGTTAATTGATAAGGCCATTGCAGAAAACAGGCCGATACACCATGTAGTGATCAATGCTGCGAAAGTAGTGAATGCGCAAAAAGACGCAGCGCTGAAAGAATCGATCGTGGATTGTGATATCATAAATGCTGATGGACAGGCCATCGTTTGGGCCTCCCGGTTTTTAGGAAGGCCATTGCCAGAGCGTGTAGCCGGTATCGATATCATGGCTAATTTAGTGAAACTGGCAAGCGAAAAAAATTACCGCATCTTCTTTTTAGGCGCAAAAGAAAATGTAGTGAAAGATGTGGTGGATACCTATACGCAACAATATGGAAGCGGTATCATTGCCGGCTACCGTAATGGCTATTTTACTAAAGAGGAAGAAGCTGATGTGGCCAAACAAATTGCCGACTCCGGTGCCAGCATTTTATTTGTGGCTATGAGTTCACCCAAAAAAGAAATATTTCTGAATACCTATAAACACCTGATCAAAACGCCATTCATTATGGGTGTGGGCGGAAGCTTTGATGTAGTATCAGGTTTGGTAAAGCGTGCACCGGTTTGGATGCAGAAGGCGGGCCTGGAATGGTTTTACCGCGTATTGCAGGAACCAAGGCGGATGTGGAAACGATACCTGTTTGGTAATTCGGAATTTATTTTTTTGGTGGCAAAAGAAAAGTGGAAGCAAACCTTTGGTGGTAAAAAGCAGCAAATAATCTTATAGCATCAGGACGCCTGAAGCGGCCTGATGGATAATAAGATAGTAGCGTGATTAATTAAAAATTGTCAGCCGTTTCAGGCGTGCCGGCAGGAAACATTAAAACCTAAACCATAATGAACATTACATTAGTTGCGGGTGCCCGTCCTAACTTTATGAAAATTGCACCTATCATTAAGGCAATTAAAGCGGCGCAGGCTGCAGGAAAAAATATTACCTGCAGGCTGGTGCATACGGGCCAGCATTATGATAAAAAAATGAGTGCCGATTTTTTTGAACAACTCGGTATTCCTGAACCGGATACTAACCTGGAATGCGGTGGTGGTACCCAGGCAGAACAAACTGCAGCCATTATGGTAAAGTTTGAACAGGAGTTGCAGGCTCACCGCCCGGATTTGATTCTGGTAGTGGGAGATGTAACCTCAACCATGGCATGCACCATCACAGCAAAAAAATTATGTATTGCCGCCACACACGTAGAAGCGGGTATTCGTTCAGGTGATATGACCATGCCGGAAGAGATCAACCGGATTGTTACCGATTCTTTGTGCGATTATTTTTTTACCACCAGTGAACAGGCCAATGCACAACTGAAAAAATCGGGTGTGGAGGATAAAGCCATTTTCTTTGTAGGCAACACCATGATTGATACGTTATATCAAAATATTGACCGGGTAAGAAAACCGGATTTCTGGGAGGGGCAACAGTTAACGGAAGGAAATTATTTTTTGGTAACATTGCACCGTCCTTCTAATGTAGATGATCCAAAAAAACTGGCCGATATAATTAAAGCCATTACAGATGCAGCGAAGGGATACCCCATCATCTTCCCCGTGCATCCAAGAACAAGGCAGATCATTGATAAACATCACATCAATTCAAAAGGTATTGTGATGATTGACCCGCAGGGATATTTGGAATTTATGTATATGGTAAAAAATGCCAAAGGCATTATTACCGATAGTGGAGGTATTACTGAAGAAGCCACAGTACTGCATGTGCCCTGCTTAACTTTGCGTAATTCAACCGAAAGGCCGGAAACGGTAACTATCGGCACCAATGAATTAATTGGCGACAGGATAGATCAACTAAAACCATACCTGGAAAAAATCATTGCAGGCCAATGGAAGAAGGGGGAGATTCCTCCTTTCTGGGATGGGCAAACATCAGTTCGCATCATTGATGAATTATGCAAGTTGTATCCATAATAATAAATTAAAGAATAAACTTTACGTCGTCCGGACGCTACAATCGTTCCGGCGTTGATAACCATTAAAACCTAATCTCATTATACCAAACGCAATGTCATGAACAGGCAGTTTGAACGATATCTGCAAATGACCCTGGTAACACTGGATCTGTTTGTACTTACTTTCGGATATTTCATCTGCAAAGTATTTCTTACAGAAAGTATACCGGTAACCATCTGGGGTGTTTATTTTCAATACTGGACCATTTCAATAGCTGCATGGTTACTGATGTCATTCTTCTTCAGAACGTATGCCGGCAAAGTGATACTGGTGTTTGAATATTTTACCAAACGCACCACGCAGGTGTATTTGTTGTGGATCATCTTCATGATGTTTTATTTGTTCTTCTCCCGTGAAACACGTATTTCCCGCACTTTTATTATCATCAGTATGTCGATATTTGGTGTGGGCTTGCTGGTAAACCGGTTTTTATATCTTGGCATTAAAAGATATTTTAAGAACACACACTATCTTATTAAGAAGGTGATCATACTGGGATATAATGATACGGCAAAAAAGCTGGCTAAGTATTTTGAAGAAGATGGTATCAACACCCAGTTACTTGGTTTTATAGAAGATGACAAGAATGTGCATGAACTATCGCACTATCCTATCATTTCCGATGTGGGCCGTGCATTACAGGTGGCAAAAGAATTTGATGTGACTGAGATTTATTCCACCATTACACCTGAACAAAACAGGGATATCTATGAACTGATGTACCAGTCTGAAAAGGAATGTATCCGTTTTAAAATTGTTCCTAACCTTTCAGTATTCATTACACGTGATGTGCATATAGAATATTTTGGTGAACTGCCCATTTTATCATTACGCAGCGAACCATTAGATGATGTGGGCAACCGCATTAAAAAAAGAGCGCTGGATTTCACCATCAGTTTACTGGTTACAGTATTCATATTATCCTGGCTGGTACCCATACTGGGTTTGCTGATTTTACTGGAATCGAGAGGGCCCATCTTTTTTAAACAATTGCGAACTGGTAAAAATAAAAAGCCATTCTACTGTTATAAGTTCAGAAGCATGCGTATGAATAAAGATGCTGATGTAAAACAGGCTACTCAAAATGACAGTCGTGTAACTAAAATCGGAAAATTCATCAGGCGTACCAGCCTGGATGAATTTCCGCAATTCATCAATGTATTAAAAGGAGAAATGAGCCTGGTGGGCCCAAGGCCGCACATGCTGAAGCATACAACCGATTATTCCAAATTTGTAGATGAATATATGATCAGGCAGTTTTTAAAACCTGGCATTACAGGCTGGGCACAGGTGAATGGATACAGGGGAGAGATCACTAATCCTGATCAAATTAAAATGCGGGTGAACAAAGATTTGTGGTATCTGGAAAACTGGACACTATGGCTTGACATACAGATTTTATTCCTGACAGTATACCAGGTATTTAAGGGAGATAAGAACGCTTTTTAATGCTTTTTTAATATCAAATACTGGTATAATCAGTCCAGTCTGTATATTTTTATTTTTTAAACCTTACTATCACTAAACCAAACCATTAACCGAACTGAATATGAAAATCTTAATCACCGGCGCTGCGGGGTTCATCGGGTCAAATCTTTCTAAAGCCCTGCTTGAACGGGGGCATGTAGTAACGGGCATGGATAACCTGAATTATGGATTTCTCAGGAATATTGAACCATTAAGAACCAATAAGAATTTTGAATTTATCATGGGCGATATTGCCAACCCTTTAATTTTAAAAGATGTAAAGGCAGATATCATAGTACACCTCGCTTCTCAAAAAATTCCAAGGTATACCAATGCCTTACGTACGCTGGATGAAAATTACCTGATGCTGCGTAATGTGGTGCATAAATGCATCATGGATAAATCGAAAATTTTATTTGCATCCACTTCAGATGTTTATGGAAAAAACCCTAACATTCCATTTGCCGAAACATCTGACCTGGTGATGGGCCCTACAACAGTTAAACGATGGGCTTACGCCATGTCAAAAATGTATGGCGAACAATACATCATTGCCAACCACGATGAATATGGGCTAAAGTATACGATTACACGATTTTTTGGTTCTTATGGCCCCAATCAAAACCTTACCTGGTGGGGCGGCCCGCAATCTGTATTTATTGAAAAAGCCTTTAAAAAGGAAACCATCGATATTCATGGAGACGGCTCGCAAACAAGAACATTTACTTATGTAGACGATACCGTGAATGCATTAGTAGCCTGCATTGAAAACGATAAATCAGACAATGAAATATTTAATACCGGGCCAAAATCCAATGCAGAAATATCTATTAAAGACCTTGCAGTTTTGATCTGGAAACTGGTAAACGGAAAAGACGCAGAACCGCAACTGAACTATATACCCTATTCTACTTTTGGTAATTATGAAGATGTGATGCGCCGTGTGCCGGATATCACCAAAATATGCAACACACTGAACTTTGTTCCCCAATGGGATTTGGAAGAAGGATTGAAAGTGACAATCGACTGGCAAAAACAATTTATCTTATAACCGTACCAACAGCTTAATACATAATGGAAGCAGAAAAATGTGGCATCATTGGTGGCGGCATCATGGGTATGACCCTTGCACTGCGGCTGGCGCAGCAGGGTAAAAAAGTTACCCTGTATGAAGCTGCGCCTGCACTGGGGGGCCTGGTAAGCTCATGGAAAATGAATGATGTGGAGTGGGATAAATTTTATCACGTCATCCTGTTATCTGATTTTAATACCAGGGGAATTTTAAAAGAGATCGGGCTTGAAGATGAGATTGAATGGGTGGAAACCAAAACAGGTTTTTACATGAATGGAAAACTCTACTCCATGTCGGATACCATAGAGTTTTTAAAATTTCCCACACTAAATCTCATTGATAAATTCAGGCTGGGCTTAACCATTCTTGTGGCATCAAGAATTAAAAACTGGAAACGCCTGGAGAAAATTCCGGTAACAGACTGGTTGAAAAAATGGAGTGGAAAAAACACCTTTAATAAAATCTGGTTACCCTTATTAAGGGCAAAACTGGGGGAGAGTTATACCAAAACTTCCGCTGTATTTATTTGGGCAACTATTCAAAGATTATACGGCGCAAGAAAGAGTGGATTAAAAAAAGAAATGTTTGGCTATGTACCTGGCGGATACAAACGTGTGGTGGAAGCTTTTCAAAAAAAGCTGGAAGCACTGGGTGTTGAAATCAAAACGAATTGTGTGGCCAGTGCAATCACTAATGGAAATATGCATCAACCAATAGTGCATACCACAGATGGATTGCAAAATGAATTTGACGCCGTCATTTCAACTTTGCCATCAGGCCTCTCTGCAAAATTGTGCAGCGGCATTACAGAAGCAGAAGCGCAGCAGCTGAACAACATTAATTACCTCGGTGTAATTTGTATGGCCGTGCTGCTGGATAAACCCATCAGTGATTTTTATATCACCAACATTACAGACACATGGGTGCCATTTACCGGCGTAATTGAAATGAGTGCATTGGTGGATAAAAAGAATTTTGGTGATAAACATCTTGTATATCTGCCCAAATATATAAGTCCATCAGATCCTTTATTCAATTATTCTGATGAAGAAATAAAAAAATTCTTCCTGGGCAATTTTAAGAAGATGTATCCCTGGCTGACTGATGATAATATCCTTTTTGCAGGTGTGGCAAGGGCAAGGCATGTGATAACAGTGTTAACGAAAAATTATTCTGATGAGCTGCCGCCTGTACAAACTTCAATGCCTGGTGTATACATTGTAAACACCGCGTATATTTTGGATGGTACATTAAATGTAAACGAAACCATCAGGGTGGCAGAAACAAAATTGAAAGAAATAACAGCACAATAAAATGGCAAAACAGAAAATACCTGCAAGCATGTCGCTTGATTTAGATGATCAATGGTCTTACATGAAAGTTCATGGAGATGAAGGCTGGGAATCATTTCCCTCTTACCTGGATACAGTGGTTCCGATATTTCTGGATGTATTTGACAAGCTGAATATGAAGATCACCTTTTTTGTAGTGGGGCAGGATGCAGCCATAGAAAAGAACCATAAAGTGCTGAAAAGTATAATTGAACGCGGCCATGAAATAGGCAATCATTCTTTTCACCATGAAAGCTGGCTGAAAACTTATTCCAAAGACAAAATTGAAGCAGAGATAGCTATGGCAGAAGAGGCCATTGTGAATGCAACGGGTACACGAACCAATATGTTCCGCGGGCCGGGCTTTAGCTGGAGTGTGGATTTACTGGAAGTACTGGAAAAAAGAAATTATATTTTTGATGCCTCCACGCTGCCCACGTATATTTCGCCATTGCTGCGCCGGTATTATTTTGCCAAATCCAGTTTATCAAAAGAAGAAAAAGAAAGCCGCAAAGAATTATTTGGTTCTTTTAAAGAAGGCTTTTTACCACTGAAGCCTTATAAATGGACATTGAAGACAGGAAAAAAATTATTGGAACTGCCGGTAACCACCATGCCGGTATTCAAACTGCCCTTTCATCAAAGTTATTTGTTGTATATCAGCGGTGTATCGCCATTGCTGATGAAAATATATTTACGCTTTGCCATTTTCATGTGTAAACTCACCAAAACGCCGCCGAGTTATTTGTTGCACCCGCTGGACTTGATTGGTGGGGATGATGTGCCTCAGTTGGCTTTTTTTCCGGGTATGGATATTAAGAGTGAAAAAAAACTGGCTGTATTTGAAACGGCAATGAAGATGATGCAAAAACATTTTGATGTATTGCCGATGTCGGCATTTTCCAGCCGTGTAAATGGAACCCGGAAAGCGCTTACACCAAAAGAAGAAACGAAGTAATGAAAATTTTTTCCATAGTAGGAGCAAGGCCGCAGTTTATTAAACTGGCGCCATTGAGTGCAGCATTACAGGGGCACCAGGAGTTTATTGTGCACACCGGGCAGCATTATGATTATGCCATGTCTGAAAAAATATTTTTAGACCTTGGTATACGTAAACCGGATATTCATTTGGAAGTGGGTGCCGGCAACCAAACCACACAGATAACAGCAATGATGCTGAAACTGGAAAAGGAAATGCTGGAAAAAAAGCCAGACCTCGTTATTGTTTTTGGAGATACGAATTCCACTTTGGCTGGTGCACTAATTGCAGCCAAACAAAATATTCCTTTGGTGCATATTGAAGCAGGGTTACGGAGTTTTAACCGCACCATGCCGGAAGAAATCAACAGGATTGTTACCGATCATGTATCGCAATACCTGTTTGCACCCACGCAAACTGCGGTACATAATTTAGCTACTGAAGGCCTGGCAGCACATACCCATTTTACCGGTGATATTATGGTGGACACGATGCAAAACAGTTTGCAGGTAGCGTTGGAAAAATCAACTGTGATTAAAGATCTTCAACTGGAAGGTAAAACATTTAACCTGCTTACGCTGCACCGCCATTACAATGTGGATGATGCTGCAGTACTGCAGCATATTTTAGAAGCACTGGAGCAATTGGGGGAAACGATCATTTTTCCTGTGCACCCGCGTACGAGAAAAATGCTGGACAATTCTTCGTACACAGTTCCTGGTAATATACAGCTGACGGAACCGCAGGGATATCTCGATTTTGTGGCGCTGGAATATGGATGTAAAAGAATCATATCTGATTCCGGCGGCATTCAAAAGGAGGCTTACATTTTAAGAAAGCCATGTATTACGCTGCGTTCAGAAACAGAATGGGTGGAAACCGTACAGGAAAAATGGAACCTGCTCATCAACCCTTCAGAAAAAAACATTGCTGCACAAATTGCAGCTTTTGTTGTACCTGAAGTGCAGCATAATATTTTTGGAGAAGACGTGGCGGCAAAAATGGTGCAGCTCATTAACGCAATATAAACCCTGATACACCTTATACCATGAACACAACTGCTGGAAATACTATTCCGCTTGTTACAGACCTGGACGGTACTTTAATTGAGACCGACCTGCTGTACGAAGCATTTGTGTTATTGCTGAAAAAAAATCCATTGTATGTATTCAACTGCATACCGTGGACTTTAAAAGGTAAGGCATACCTGAAAAGCAAAATATTTGGTAACACAGAGATTGCTTACGATACACTGCCTTACAATACTGCTGTACTTGATTTTTTAAAACAGGAATTTGCCAATGGCAGAAAGATTGTACTGGCCACGGCATCGCCGGTGTACGCTGCAGAACAGGTGGCGAAAGTGCACCCGCTGTTCAGTGAAATTTATGGCACTACCGAAACCGTGAATTTAAAAAGTGCAATAAAAGGCGATTTCCTGGTCAGGCAATTTGGTGAAAAGCAATTTGATTATATTGGAGATTCAAGCGCTGATATTCCCATCTTTGCGCAATGCAACAATGCCTATTTAGTTAATCCATCATCATCTTTGCAAAAAAGTACAGCGGCAGTTGCTGCGGTAGCACAAACCTGGCATACAAAAAAGGCATCGCTGAAAGATTATATTAAAGCCATACGTGCTTACCAATGGATCAAGAACCTGTTGTTGTTTGTACCATTGATCACATCACATTCTTACCATTCATTAAAACTGGCTGTGCTGAGTTTTTTTGGCTTCTGCGTTTTCAGTGCAGTCGCTTCCGCAGGGTATTTACTCAATGATTTATTTGACCTTACTGCAGACAGAAAACATCCCCGGAAAAAAAACAGGCCCATAGCTTCAGCGCGAATACCGATTACAAAAGGTTTAATACTCGCCGTCTTTTTATTGACAGCAGGCCTGATTGGCGCAGCACAGCTGAGCTGGTTGTTCTTCACAATCGTTATAGGTTATTTCATTACTTCATTTACTTATTCTTTGTTATTAAAGAAAATGGAATTGTATGATGTGTTCCTGCTGGCATTACTGTATTCAGTACGGGTGTTTGCCGGTGCAGTGGTGATAGATGTGTTGTTATCTTTCTGGCTTATTGCCTTTTCCACCTTTATTTTCTTAAGCCTCGCATTTGTAAAAAGATATTCAGAACTGGTACAGTTGGTACAGGCAGAAGGTGCCACCAGCCTTGCAGAACGAAGAAGAGGATATGCTGTACAGGATATTACATTGCTGCAGATCATGGGTGTGGCCAGTGGCTTTTTAGCTGTTGTGGTGTTTTCGCTGTATATCAACAGCACGGAGATTACGCAATTATACCGGCACCCGCATACATTGTGGCCAATCAGCTTTTTATTTTTGTTCTGGATCAGCCGCATCTGGCTGATCAGCAACCGCGGCAAAATGACTGATGACCCGATTGTATTTGCATTGAAAGATATTACCAGTTACTGCATCTTCCTGGCAACAGGAATATTGATGTTGCTGGCTATTTAAAAACCGGCAACTTAACCTTATTCAATAAACCACCCGTTATGAAGCAGGTAAAATTATTGTGGATTATCATTTTTCTTCTGGGCGTAGCCGTTAGGAGCAGCGAAGTGCTGCACCCGGTGGATACAGAGTCCTGGAGAGAATCTGATGTGTCCACCATGGCAAAGAACTTTTATATCAATCATACCGATATCTTTCATCCACAAGTGGCGTGGGATGGTTCAGGGCCGGGATATACAGAGGGGGAATTTCAAATCTATTCTTACATGATGGCCACATCATACCGCATTTTTGGGTTTTGGGAGCCCACCGGCCGTGTCATTTCTTTCCTGTTTTCTATTTTCACCTTACTGTTATTTTTTAAACTCAGCAGGTATTTACTAAAAGAAAATGCAGCACTCGTGGCATCAGCCTGCTTTGCTTTCAGCCCCATACTGATGGTGATATCGAATACGATACAACCAGAGTCGGTGATGTTTTTTTTCTATGTAGCCTCCGCCTATACTTTTTTAATCTGGTTGGATACGGGCACTAAAAAATATTTATGGCTCACTATATTTTGCACTGCACTCACTTTATTGTGTAAACTTACTGCGGCCAATATTGGCCTGATGTTTTTGGTAATGATGCTGTATAAAAAAGGATGGAAGTTTTTGTTTACACTACCGGTACTGTTGCTTGGTGTGTTCAGCTTATTACCTTCATTGGCGTGGTATTGGTACAGCCACCAGTTTTATATTAAATACGGCAATTCGCTGGGCCTCTCTAATGAGTACGCCTGGTTTGGGAAGGATTTTTTTACTGACCGCAGTTTTATTACAGGCATTATCAGGATTGAACTTTTACATGTTTGGACAAAGGCAGGGCCAATACTAATTGCACTGGCCTTGTTGTTTACATCGTGGCGCAAACAACTGAGTACGCTTATTGGTGCTGTATGGTATGCAGCGGCGTTCATACTGTACATTCTTGCCATGCGCACTACATCGGCAGACTGGGCATATTACTACCATATATTCTCTGCCCCTGCTGCTGCACTGCTTACGGGAAGCGCCATTGCGGCTTTGTATGAACATGCTGTGCCTGCGCTCCGCAATAAAAGTAATGGGGTACTAAAAAGCAGTGTATTACTCATTGCTGTGGCAGCACTGACGGCTTATCTTGCATTGGCAAACGGGAAATATTTTTGGGTAACGAAAAAAACAAATTTTGAAACATCGTCGTATTACAGCTGTACAGACAGTTTAAGGAAGATCATTCCGCAGGGTACAATGTTTTTAGCACAGGGTGGTTTATGCAGTGATACCAAAGGGTATCCAAAAGCATATAATAATTCGTATTTTTTTTACTGGCTCAACCGCAAGGGTTATAATATTTGTGTGGGCGACCTTTCAGCCGACAATATTGCGGCGTATAAGGCAAAGGGCGCTGTTTTTTTTGTGGCCGAAGAAAAAGTGATCAGCCAGCAACCCGGCCTGGAAACTGCGCTGAAACAGCGTTTTACCACTGTATATGAATGCAATGGATGTATCGTATTTAAATTATAAATGCGTAATAAAGCCACTGTAAATTCGTTTTATATAGTTACACTGCAGCATGTTTTTGGCTAAGCAGCAATGTACAATTGTTAATGTAGAACCTAACCATAGCAAACCAATGAGTAAACCTTTTGTAAGTGTTGTTGCGCCAAGTTACAATGAAGAGGCGATTTTGGAAATCAATATTGAGGCCATCATTACATACATGGAAACCCTCAGTTATAAGTACGACTGGGAAGTGTTGATTGTAAATGACGGCAGTAAAGATAATACCGCTGCTATTGCCAATGCACTGGCGGCAAAACATTCGTGTGTGCGTGCAGTTCATCACCCCACTAATCTCAATTTGGGCAATGCCATCAAAACCGGCTTCGCTAATTCCCGTGGGGATATTATTGTGATCATGGATATTGACCTCAGCTATTCTGAAAAATATATTGAGGAAATGGTAGACAGGCTGGTAGCCGAAAGCGCTGATATTGTGATGGCATCGCCTTACATGAAAGGGGGAAAAGTTACCGCAGTGCCTTTCATGCGCCGCGTTATGAGCAAATGGGTAAACCGTTTTATGAGTTTTGCTGCGCAGGACAAATACCACACCTTTACCGGTATGGTGAGGGCTTACCGTAAAGAATTTGTACAAACGCTGAACCTCAAAACAAAGGATTATGAGATCAACCCGGAAATTGTGTACAAGGCAATGATATTAAGAGCGAAGATTATTGAGATACCGGCACACCTTGACTGGACTGAACAGAATAAATATGCAGGCAAACGAACATCGAGCCTGCGGGTGGTACGCAGTTTCTTTTCAGGATTGATGTCGGGCTTTATCTTCAGGCCTTATATTTTCTTTATCATCATTGGTTCTTTTTTAATGCTGCTGTCGTTGTACGAACTGGTTTGGCTGCTGTACGATGTATTGAATGATTTAGCGCATACCGCCAGCCCGCTACTGGCGGGGGAAGAACGCTCCTTCTCTCACAGCCTTGCTGTTGAGTTTAAAAGAAACCCGCAATCGTTTCTTGTAGGCGGTATCACTTTTGTAATTGCCATACAGTTTTTAAGCCTTGGTTTTTTATCGCTGCAAAGCAAAAGATATTTCGAAGAGTTGTTTCACCTGGGTACTTCATTGCGTAAGGAACATAAGGAAATTGCAGATAAACTGTAGCTGTTTCAGCTTCCGGTGACTCACCCCCTGATGGGTGAGTCACCGGAAGCTGAACACCAATTCATAAAACCTGAACCACAAAAAAAAGTAAAGCAGCTATGCTCTTTAACTCTATACAATTTGTATTATTCTTTTTTATTGTAACCACGCTGTATTTTTTGCTGCCGTACAAATGGCGCTGGGTTTTGCTGCTGGCCGCAAGCTGTTATTTCTATATGGCTTTTGTACCCCTTTACATTTTAATACTGGGCTTTACAATAGTAGTAGATTATTTTGCCGGAATATTTATTGAGCAATCGCAGGGTAAACGGCGTAAATGGTTTTTGGTATGCAGCCTTGTGGCTAATATTGGTGTGCTGGCCGTTTTTAAGTATTACAATTTCATCAACGATAATATTACTTACCTGCTGCATGGTTTTGGGTGGCAGAACCCTGTTCCTTATCTCTCCATTTTATTGCCCATTGGTTTGTCGTTCCATACCTTCCAGGCAATGAGTTATACTATTGAAGTGTACCGCGGCCATCAACCCGCAGAAAGAAATTTCGGCATCTATTCCTTATACGTAATGTTTTACCCGCAGCTGGTGGCCGGCCCTATTGAAAGGCCGCAAAATTTATTATTCCAGTTTCGCCAGAAATACGATTTTGATTATGACCGTGTGGTGGATGGTTTAAAAATGATGTTGTGGGGTTTGTTTAAAAAAGTGGTGATTGCAGACCGCCTGGCCATTTATGTAAATACCGTGTACAATAATACCGGGCAGCATAATGGCAATACGATGCTGTTGGCTACGTTCTTCTTTGCCTTTCAGATCTATTGCGATTTTTCCGGCTATTCAGATATTGCCATAGGCGCCGCCAAAGTAATGGGCTTTAAACTGATGACGAATTTTAACAGGCCTTATTTTTCTAAAAGCATATCTGAATTCTGGAAACGCTGGCACATTTCCTTATCCACCTGGTTTAAAGATTATTTATACATTTCATTAGGTGGTAACCGCGTTGCATTACCAAGGCAATATTTTAATTTGTTTTTTGTGTTTTTGGTTAGCGGCATCTGGCATGGCGCCAACTGGACGTTCATTATCTGGGGTGCACTCAATGGCTTCTATTTAATTTTTGCATTGGTAACCGCAAAGGCAAGAAAACAGTTTAATACTATTACCGGTTTAACTAAATCATCAGCAATATTTCATTTTATACAGGTGGTCACCACATTTGTGCTGGCTTGTTTTGCGTGGATCTTCTTCAGGGCAAATAATGTAAACGATGCCTTTACGGTAATTAAAAAAATTTTTACCGTACGCGGTAAAGTGTATTATGAAAATCCTTCCATGCTCATTTATTCTTTTCTTGGAATAGCCATATTGTTTGCTGTAGAATATAAGAATGAATATTACCGCGGTAAATTTTCTGTATTCCACAACCAGCACTGGCTGGTACGCAATATGGCTTATGTGTTTTTAATTATAATGATATTGCTTGTGGGTGTGTTTGATGGTGGACAATTTATTTATTTCCAGTTTTAATTTTAGTTGAATTAAAGAATGAAAAAAAATACAACAACCCAATCACCGTGGCGCAAAAACTTTTTTGTGAAAGCGGCATTACTGCTGGTGATTGTTTACTGTATAGATTTTACGCTGGGTAAACTCCTCAGCCATTTTTATTTTACCCAGCAAAGTGGTTTGTTGTACCGCACTACTTACTCAATGGAGAAAACCCAGGCCGGTTTTTTAGTTTTTGGTTCATCAAGGGCCAACCACCATTACAACCCGGAAGTTTTAGAAAAGAAGCTGAACATGAGTTATTACAATGCAGGGCGTGATGGCAATTTTATTTTCTATCACTATGCAGTACTGAAATCGGTTTTAAAAAGATATCGTCCCAAAATAGTGGTGCTGGATTTTTTAACAGGAGAATTCGGGCCCAATAAAGATGCGTATGACCGCCTTTCCTCGCTGCTGCCGTATTACAAAACGCACCCGGAGATCAGGCCAATAGTAAACCTGAAAAGTGAGTTTGAGCAATATAAACTGGTTTCCAATATTTACCCGTATAACTCTTTACTGTTTACCATTTTTGCCGGTAATGCAGCATTTAATAAAGAAAGGGCAGGTGATATACAAGGATATGTGCCGTTAAAAAATATATGGAATGAACCTGCCAAAAACATGGATTTTGAAACCCATTACACTATCGACAGTATAAAAGTGAATACTTTCGAAAGCTTCATACATGATTGTAAGGAAGCTGGTGTAAAGCTTTATGTGGTTTGCTCACCCATTTTACAGCATTCAGCTGTGGAAGACTATTCTGTCAGCATTGCAAAGGATATCGCATCTAAAAACGGGGTGCAGTTTTTCGATTATTCACGAGATACTTCATACAGCAATCACAGCAACCTGTTTTCAGACGTGTTTCATTTGAACGACGATGGCGCAAAAATATTTTCTGCTCATCTTGCAGATACCATACACATTAAAAACTGATAAAAATTGCTGAACGGAAATACAGTGTTTTCAACGGGTTAATAATATTTTTAATTAGATATTTTTATGCTAATTTGCGGCACCATTAAACCGAACCAACCGTTACGAGCGGAATTGTTATGAAAGACAATACTAAGCTGATCAAGTCTGTGTTTTTCTGTGCCTTTTTGATAGCTTATGCTGTTGGCCTGGTGTATCTCGGCCTTCGGTTAAATGTTTCCAACGACGAAATTTTTTCTCTCGATACTTCATCTCACAACCTGAAAGGCGTTATTGGCCAGGCTTATAATTTTGAAGGGCAACCGCCTTTATACTTTATTGTACTTTCCCTGTGGCGGCACCTGAATTCAGCGATATTCTTTGCACGCCTCTCCTCTATTATTTTCATTTTTCTTTCAGCGGGGGCATTTTACCAATTCATTAAATTGATCACTGAAAAAAAACCTTCCCGCTGGCTGGTCATTTTATTTCTCATCAACCCCTACATTGTATGGGCTGCAGAAGAAACACGGTTGTATGCTTTCATCCTGCTCATTACAATAGGTGCATTATATTACCTGGCCAGTTATTATATTAATAACCAGCGCAGGTACTTAATATATTTTGTGTTACTGGGTTTGGCAGGCGTGCTTACACAATACCTGTATATATTCCTGGTTGTGGCATTGGCATTACCCGTTTTATTGTTTAAAGGATGGAGGGCACTCTTTACGTATGCGTTATATTCTTTACCCATTGGTTTACTGCTTTTGTATAATGTATTTTATACTACAGATCCAATGTCGCTGGCATATATCAATTCTGTTTCCATTTCATTTACAGACAGGATGCTGAGTGTACTGCACACACCTCAGAATTTATTGCTGGGCCTGCACATGCTGGATGTGCAAAGAGTGGTACGCTGGGCATTCATCCTGGTGTTTGCAATATTGTTTGCATACACTTACCTGAAGTGGTACACCACCAATCAGCACACAAATAAAACCTATTTTAAAATTTTCAACGGCAGCATTATTGCAGGCCTTGTATTACTGCTTATCAACAGTGTTTTCTTCGCCTATACCAAACTGGATTATCACGACCGGTACCTTACTGTTGGTTTTCCGCTGTTCTTATTGATAATGATATTGTTTCAAACCTACCCGGTGGTGCAGCGCAGTATCATTTATGGTGTGCTGGTATTGTGTTATTGCATTATGCTGTGTACACAATACAGGTACCAGGTAAAAGAATACGATATCCGTTCATTAACAAAGTATATTGGTTCTATAGAAAGAAAAGATGAGCCCATTTGTTTTTATCATAAGGTTATTTCGCTGCAGTTTAAATACAACTATGAAGGTAAGAACGCGCTGATACCATTGCCTGATGGCTTAAAATTCGACAGCTCTTACCTGAATAAGATTACCGATACCGTTTCTTTGGAACACGCTATTGAAACATCCAGTCCAACCGCAAAAAGTTATATCCTTATTAACGACCGTACCGAATCCAATTTTGAAAATGATGATGACGTACGTATCCTTAATAGTTTTGTAAGTGCCCACTACCGCGTTACCATCGATACACTTTTCATTGGCCACAATCCGGATTTTCCATTACGTATCAGGAGGCTGGAGAAGAAAGATTAATAACAGATGGTTCCATAGCGCCATTATTCCCATTATCATTTTAATGTTTGCTGTTTATTGAAAATGATGTTGTGTGCATCCTGTAAAGTACATAAGCGGCATTAATGAAGAAAGAAATTTTTATACCGGTACTTCTGTTTGTAACTGTTTGGCAACTTCTTTGTTGCAATCAACACGTAAGTATTTCCTATAACAAATGTCACCAGCTCGATTCAGTATATCTCGGAAAAACGGGAACAAAGATTAAAGACCCGCTTACCACAGTTGACGTTATAATGAAGGACATAGCGGAGTTGCTGCATACAGATACATTATCAAAATCAGGCAGCAACAACGAAATCAGGCTGTTTTACCAGGGTGCATTCGGGTCAAATATTTTCAGGGAATACCTGGAAAATGATATCATGCACATCAGACTAACTCAATGTGGTTATCATGAGAAGGGAGATTCATTTTTTCTCCTGGTGGCCACCACCAATGCAATTACCATTAATGATAAAAGCTGGATGGATGACGGATTAGTTAATGACTTGCCTCAACAATGTTTCACCCCGGACAAGCAGGAAGATATCCTTGATGGCCCCGGTATTTATATCATCACAGCGGCAACCAACAGTACTATTAAAAAAGCCCTGGTGTATGGCAATTACTTCAAGGATAATGATTTGTCTGCTGGTACAAAATCTGTCATCAATTTTATTCAGCACCTTGAAAGCAAATACCATTTTCATTTTACTGAAAACCCGGAAGAATTAGTGCAACACGCCGATTTTCATCTCTAAAATATGCCAACAAAAAAGGGAACCACTTCGGTTCCCTTTTTAATATGTTTCGAATGCTGTGTTATTGTTTAATCACCGGTATGGTTTTCTTATTCGTTGCATCAAGATAAACGGTAACTAAATAAGTACCTCTTGCCAGCATACTCATATCCAGCGGTTCCCTGGTACGGTAAGTAGTGGTAGCCACTTTTTTCTTATACACCGTTTTGCCCTGCATATCGGTAATGGTTACCAGTACCGTGCTGGTTGGTATGGTCAGGTTCATGTCCAGCGTGGTGGTGGTAAGTACCGGGTTAGGGTATACTTTAATCTCATCCTGGTTGGGAATCACAGGTTGTGTTACACTAACATTAACGGTATCCTTGTCAAAAGCGCCTTTATTATCTGTAACGGTCAATTCAAATTGATATTGGCCCACCACAATCAAACTCTGCAGATCGGTTACTGCACTGTTGGGAGAGATCAATTTACCCGGAGGGCCGGCAATTTGTTTCCAGGTATAGCCGGCAATCACACCATCAGGGTCTGTACCACTGCCATTCAGCAATACACTGCTGCTGGGCAGTACAACAAACAAATCCGGGCCCGCGTTGGCAGTTGGCGGCAAATTAGCGGGGTTAACCGTTACCGTTACCACATCCGTTGCAGTGGCACCACTGTTATCGGTTACCGTTAATTCAAACTGGTAAGTGCCGGCCACTAAACCCATTACCTGTGTTACGGCAGCGTTGGCATTGGTGAAGGTACCTGCAGCCGGACCGGAAATTTGCGTCCATCGGTAACTGATAATGAAACCATCGGGATCACTGCCGCTACCAGTAAGATCAGCAAAGTTGGTAGGCAATGTTATAGACTGATTTAGGCCTGCATTGGCAGTTGGTGGAATGTTCTGTGCAAATACGGTAAGCTGCATAGTGTCTTTACCAAGCGCACCATTATTATCGGCAGCAGTAAGTTCAAATTTATAAATACCTGCAACAAGACCAGTAACTGTAGTAGCCGGACTGGTGGGGTTGGTAATGGTACCACCACCAATTGGCCCGGCAATAATAGACCAGGAATAAGAAATTACAGAACCATCTGCATCAGTTGCCGAGCCGGCAAGATTAATGCTGTTGTTGGGCAATGTAAGTGTTTGATCAGGGCCTGCATTTACAACCGGCGGCATATTTACCGTTACCTGCATGGTATCCCTTGCAACGGCACCGTTATTGTCAGTCACTTTCAATTCAAATTTGTATATACCGGCAACCAAACCTGTTACCGCAGTATTGGCTGATGCAGGATTGCTGATGGTGCCGGCGGAAGGGCCGGAAATTTTCGTCCATGCGTATGCGGTAATGGTACCGTCAGGATCAGATCCTGAACCGGAAAGGTTTACGGTGTTTACGGGTAAAGAGATCAGTTGATCCGGGCCTGCGTTTGCAGCTGGTGCCCTGTTCACGATAACCTGCATGGTGTCTTTACCTGTGGCGCCATTGTTATCAGTAACAGTCAGTTCAAATTTATAAGTACCGGCAACCATATTTGTTACGGTAGTATTGGCTGCGGCGGGGTTAGTAATGGTTGCAGCAGCGGGCCCGCTGATCTGTGCCCAGTGAAAGGCTGTTATGGTACCATCAGGATCAATACCGGAACCTGCAAGTGTTGTACTGTTAACCGGCAAAGTAATTACCTGGTTTACACCTGCATTGGCTACTGGTGGAATATTGGGTGCCGGGTTAACGGTTACCTGCATGGTATCTTTACCTGTGGCGCCATTGTTGTCTGTAACTTTTAATTCAAAAAGATATACTCCCTGTACCATACCGGTAACTGTTGTAGCAGCTGCGGCAGGGTTGGTAATGCTGCCGGCGGCAGGGCCGGAAATCTTCGTCCACGCGTAGGCGGTAATAGTACCGTCCGGGTCAGTACCTGAACCTGTTAAAGTAGTGCTGTTAGTGGGTAAAGTAATCACCTGGTCGGCACCAGCATTAGCTGTTGGGGGAATATTAGCGCCGGGGTTAACCGTTACCTGCATGGTATCTCTTCCTGCGCCGCCATTATTATCAGTTGCTTTCAGTTCAAATTTATAAATACCTGCCACCATACCGGTTACTGTTGTTGCAGCCGCTGTTGGCGTGGTGATTATACCGCTTGCAGGGCCTGAAATTTTAGTCCACAGGTAGGCGGTAACGGTACCATCTGCATCCGTAGCACTGCCGGAAAGGCTCACGCTGTTGGTTGGTAATGTAATGTTTTGATCCGGTCCTGCATTCACTAATGGTGGAATATTCACCAGCACCTGCATGGTATCTCTTCCTATGCCGCCATTATTATCGGTTACCTTCAGCTCAAATTTATAAATACCGGCAGCCAACCCTGTTACGCTGGTGGCAACGGCAGCCGGGGTAACAATAGTACCTGCAGCGGGTCCTGAAATTTTTGTCCATAAATATGCGGTAACTGTACCATCCGGGTCTGTAGCAGAACCAGTCAGCGTGGTAACATTAACCGGTAAAGTAATTACCTGGTCGGCACCGGCATTAGCCGTTGGGGGCGTATTAACTGTTACCTGTATGGTATCTCTGCCCACGGCACCGTTATTATCAGTAACTTTTAATTCAAATTTGTAAATGCCGCCAGCCATACCTGTTATGGTGGTTGAAGCTGCTGCAGGCGTGGTGATAGTACCGGCAGCCGGCCCTGAAATTTTTGTCCATAGATAAGCAGTAACCGTTCCATCAGGATCTGTGCCGCTTCCGCTTAGTGTTACGCTGTTTGTTGGCAGCGTTATCAGTTGATCGGGCCCCGCGTTTGCCACGGGTGGCAAGTTTGGGTCAGGGTTCACCGTTAGTATCATGGTGTCTCTCCCTGTAGCGCCATTATTATCGGTTACTTTTAATTCGTATTTGTAGGTGCCTGCAATACTAAAACCGGTAACGGCTGTATTGGCAGATGCGGGACTTACAATAGTACCACTTGCAGGGCCTGAAATTTTTGTCCATAAATAAGCTGTAATGGTGCCATCAGGGTCTGTACCGCTGCCTGCAAGGCTGATACTGCTGGCAGGCAATGTAATGGTTTGATCAGGGCCTGCATTGGCTGTGGGTGGAATATTCACCACACCCGTTTCTGCATAACCAAGATCCGGATTGGCTCCATTAAATGCCAATCCAACATTGGTACCCGCATCTATACAGGGCGATGTGGCCTGTAAATGAAAATCAGTTGATGAAACAAACAGCGGGTTAACATGAATCATGTTGCTGGTAACGTAGTGTGTGGGTGGAACACCGTTGAACACCGGGTTGTTGCTGTTACCGTTATTGTACGTATCGTTATACTGTATAGTAACAGAATCCATCGCATTATTACCACCCTGCACCAACCATCCGCTGAGAATGTTATTGATGATATTGTTTTTGATGGTAATGTTTTTGGCTGTACCTACATTCAGTGCACCAAAGTTAACACCCCACCATGGTGGGGTGCCGGATGCAATTAATGTATTATTATAGATCGTGAAATTGTTGATGTTGTAATTATTGGAGCCATCACTGAACACGCCAATAAAACCACCGGTGCCTTCACTCATGGTAACGTTGGTGATCAGGTTTTTCTGTATCAATACATTGCTAACGGTGTTGCCGCTGCGGGTATTGAACTGAATACCATGACCCACTTTATCAATGGTGTTGTTTTCGATAATAGCGCCATCAGTGCCATATTCCAGTACCATACCGCTCTCAATCCAGGTATTCACCACCGTTTGCCTGATCACATTATCGTGTATCCATACACTATAGGGATAAATATCTTTGGTTTGAAAGTTCAGATCGATGCTGCCACCGGTAATGGTATTACCATAAATCTCAAGGCCGGATTCGTTGAATAATTCAATAGCAAAGTTCCAGCCATTAAAACCGGCAGACTGGCTCATGGGAATTTTATTCAGTATGTTGTTGTATATCTTACATCCTTTCAGGTATCCTTCGTTCCATCCTTTAATAGGCCAGCCATTAAAACCAATAGGCCTGGATGTTTGGGAAATAGTGTTGTTGTAAATAAGCATCCCGATCTGTCCGCCAATGTTTAAACAACCGCGGCCATACTGGCCGGTAGGCAAATCGTAAGCACCACAATTATCAACGATATTGTTATAGAAACTGTTGCCGGTGGCATAGATGGTTGGTGGAGCACCGTTACCATCATTTCTGCCACCAAAGATGATACCACGGTCTTTAAAATCCACCATGGTAATATCATGTATGCTTACATTGCTTCTTCCGCCAATATAAATACCCCAGAAGGTGGATAAGCTTTGCCCGTCAAATTTAAGGTTGGAGATGTGCTGGTTACCGTTAGTACCTTCGGGAGAATGCAAACCGAGCATTTCTGTCCAGTCGGCCGTTAAAGCACTTTTTAAAACTGAAGTAACGCCATCGCCTTCAATGCTGACACCCACGCTGAGCTGGCATTGCTGTGTTTCCACATAAGTACCTGCTGTAACATGAATAATGTCTCCCGGAGTGGTAACTGTAAAAGTTGCTTTGTATAAAGTTTTCCAGGGGTTGGTGATGGTGCCCGTTCCCGTGGCATCACTACCAGACGGACTAATGTAATACACGGTGGAAAACGCCACCTTGCATAACACCATTGATAAAAATAGTAAAAGTGGTTTCATAGGATCACTAATGAGAAATTAATGGATTTAAATCTTGCCTGAGTCGTTGTACTAACGACCAACACATAGCCTTTATTGTTCATAGAAATCTTTGGGGTATAATGGTTCCTCAAAATAAGAATATTAGATTTTAAAACGCTTACGAACAAATTCTATGCTAATTTTTATTTATCAACAGCATGTTTATAACATGTTGGCATTTTTTCATTGACAAAAAAGCTATTTTGTGAGAGAAATTAAAATATTATTATAAATATTAATTTCTCGAATTTTTACTACTTTGGCTTATTTTTTGAAATAATTATTAGTCGTCAATGGTTTATGACTCCGAAGACAATAAATTTGTAAAAAATCAGTTTTAGAACCGCCAGTTATTATATTTTAAACTGATATAAAGAAGCTGTTGATTTGCCACAGGAGCATGTGAAACAATAAAAGCCGGCAAAATCGATGTTGAAACCATAAAATAAAACCTTTACCCATCCAGGCCTCAGTTCAAACATGAAAAGAAGAAATTTCATCATCTACACCGCTGTAGTAGCAGTTGGGCTTCCGGCTGCGTACTATATCAAAAAACATTATTGGCAACCTGATCCGTTAATGACGCCGGATATGCTGGCCCAGTTTTGTACTGAACGGGAATTGAGGTCAATTGGCCAAATGTATATACAGCAAATCCCTTCTGAAAATAACAAACAGGTGCTTACCAATCTTTTACTTGCCGCTGATAACAATAAGCCGGCAACAACTGATAAAACGGCGCTGCACGATGCCATTACTAAAAAAATTACAGAAGATTTTACTGCTGATAAAACCATTATACTCGATGGTTGGTTTATCTCCATAACCGAAGCACGACAGTGTGCGCTTTTATCACTCAACCAAAACCAGGCATAACATGCATATTGATGCAAGACATATAGATAACCAATCCATCATTGAGGGAGATATTTGTATTGTGGGTGCCGGCGCTGCTGGTATCAGTATTGCACTGGAATGGATGAATACTCCATATAAAGTTATCCTGCTGGAAGGCGGCGGATTTGAGTACGACGACCAGGTGCAGGAGTTGTATAACGGTAAACTTACCGGGCAGCCTTATTTTCCGATGAAAGCGAGCCGGTTGCATTATTTTGGCGGCAGCACAGGGCATTGGGGTGGCATGTGTTCCACTTTTGATGCCATTGATTTTGAAAAAAGAGATTGGGTGCACAACAGCGGCTGGCCCATTACACTTAAAGATATTGAACCTTTTCATGCACGGGTGAACCCCATCCTCGACCTGGGGCCCAATGAATGGGACGTAAAATACTGGTTGAAAAAACGCCCCACCCTGAAAGCTTTGCCACTGGATGAAAAAGTGATCTGGAGTAAAATGTGGCAATACAGCCCGCCAACACGTTTTGGCACCAAGTATAAAGACACTATTGTAAACGCAACTAACATTCACCTGTACACGTATGCAAATGTGGTGGATATTGTTGCTGCTGAAAATATTGCATCCATAAAAGAAGTAACGGTAAAAAACTATACCGGCAAAGAGCATACGGTAAGGGCACGTTATTTTGTTATGGCCTGTTGCTCCATACAAAATGCGAGGGTGTTGCTGGCATCCAATAAGCAGGCTCCAAAAGGTTTGGGTAACGATAACGACCTGGTGGGAAGGTATTTTATGGAACACCCGCATGTAGAGTCGGGGGAATTGTGGTTGCCCAATTCAGATACACTTGATTTGTACCGGATGGGTAAAGGTGTTACAGAGAGTGCAGAGCTGGCTGTGGCAGCAGAAAAGCAGCGTGAACTGAAAATAATGAATGGCACCATTTCATTAACCCCGCTGGAGTTTACGAAGAACCGGATTTCCAATATCAAAATGTGGTCGGCGGATGATCCAAGGAAAAGCCTGGATTCTTTTCAGAAATATAACAGCCTGGATAAACGCAGTTTTTTTGAAAGGCATTTTATGCCCTCCAAACTATACAAAGCGTATGGTTTATTGACAAGAATGGAACAAATGCCGAACCCGGAGTCACGCGTGGTACTGAGCGATGAAAAGGATGCACTGGGTGTACCAAGGGCCAATTTGAATTGGGAACGTTCTCCCATAGATAAATCAACGGTTACCACAATCATAAAAACATTTGCAGAGGAAATAGGAAGGTCCGGTGTTGGACGGGTACGCATACCCGATTTTATGCTGGATAAAAATACACAGGATATCCCAACAGAACTGGTGAGCGGAGGCTGGCATCAAATGGGTACCACCCGTATGAGCGATGACCCTAAAACCGGGGTGGTGGATATAAACTGCAAGATACACGGCATCAGCAATCTCTTTGTGGCAGGGGCGTCCTGCTTTACTACCGGTGGCGCCGTAAACCCCACATACACCTGTGTGGCTTTCAGCCTGCGCCTTTCTGATCATTTGAAAGTGCAGATTAAAAACCCGCCAACAGCATAATCTTTTTAGGCGTCAGACGGTTACCAACCGTCAGAAGCCTGTAGCCTGATGCCTATGAATGGCTTCTCCTGCTGATGGTTCTTTTTTTCCAGCGTATGATACCCCACAGGCACAGCGCCAGTACGCCGATATGGTAACAGGTCATTAATAAATAATTCCTGCTGTAGTAGATGTAAATCATGCCAATAGAAGCGGCGATCCACCAATACCAGCTGATTCTTTTTTTAATGATGGAGAACCACAACGCAGTTGCTGCCGCTGCATATGCTGCAGCATCCTGCCAGGGCAAAGTACCGGGCGTGAAATATTGTTTATAAAAAGTAAAGCCGGCAAACAGGCAGCCGAAGGCCAGCGCAAATATCACCGGCTGCAACATCAATTCTTTATTGGTATGCGGGGTAATTCTTACAATACGGTGCTGCTTCCTGTCTCGCTGCAACCATAATCTCCAGCCATAAATACAAAAAAGTATATACACGGCATTAATCGCCATCAGGCCGTACAAATCTGCATCGAAGTTGATAAAAAGAAATATACTCCTGTTGATGAGCCACATGGGGAATACATACACATTCTCCCTGCATAAAAAAACAAAACCCAGCAAGCCTGCAATAAGGGCAAGAAACTCCAGTACACTGCTGTTCTTTATTTCATAATACATAGGGCGCACCAGCTGCTGCAGCACATTGAAGCCGGGGTTACTGCCTTCTGAATCATCATTCTTTACTATGTTGCCGGAAAAACTGTAATTGTCCGGCATGCCCCTTATAAAAAGCGGTTTATTACTATTACCATTACCCGAAAAGATATTCTGCTGAATATACATACTGTCTATTGCGTAAGCGGGGTTAGCGGTAATGGCAGCCACACTAAAATTCTTAAATGTGTTGTTGGTGATGCGGATGTTGCAGGCAGCGCTTGTGCTCATGATGCCAATGCCATAATAAGGAGATGCGGCTGCATTGGCAATAAACTGGTTACTGTCTATCAATAAACCAGCAATATAATATGCCGCGCCGCCACTCAAAAAATTCATGGCAAAACCCTGGTGTGTATTGCCGGATACGCCAATATTTTCGCACAGGTTATGCTTAACAGTTACATTACTGATAAGGCTGCCTTCCCGTGGGGTAAACAGGAAGGGTGTACCCAAATTATTAAAATGATTGTTTTCTATTACAGCGGCATCGGTTTCATATTCCAGCGTAATGCCGGTTTCTATTTTGGGCTGCAGCATGCGCGGGCCAATGGTATTGTGATGGATATATACGCTGTAAGGATAATCTTTTTTTTCCTGGTGGTTGAGGTCGATGGAGCCGGTAATGGTATTATTGTAAATCTCCACACCGGAAACATTAAAGAGTTCTACCGCAAAATCCCATGTGGTACCATCATATGCTTCTTTCGTAAGTATGTTATCATAAATTTTACAACCCCTCAAAAAACCCCCGTTATAATATTTAATGGGCCAGCCATTGGTGCCTTTGGGTCTGCCGGCTTGTGTAATGATGTTGTGGTAAATGAGCATACCTTCCTGCCCGCCAATATTTAAACCACCACGGCCATAACTGTCAAACTTGGCGCAGTTGGTAAGGGTGTTATTATAAAATGAATTTCCGGTGGCATAAATGCCTGGTGCACCTTCTGCATTATCTGCTCTTCCGGTCCATACCACGCCACGGTCATCAAAATCTGTGATGATGCAGTCATGTATGCTGAAGTTTTTTCTGCCGCGTATTTCAATAGCCCACGATGTGGTTCTTTTATTGCCATCTAATTTAATATTGCTGATGTGCTGGTTACCATCTGTACCTTCAGGTGACAAAGCGATAATTACAGCTACAAATTCTTCTCTCAATGCAGATTGAATAATGGAGGCTTCACCTTCTCCTTCAATATTAACACCGGGTGCCAGTGTGCTTCTTACTTCTTCAATATAAGTGCCGGGTAAAACATGAATGGTGTTGCCGGGTGTTGTAATAGTTGATGTGGCTTTGTGCAGGCTGTGCCACGGGGCAGCTAAAGAGCCATTGCCTTTATCATCATTACCGTTGGGGCTGATGTAATACGTACTGGCAAAACTGCATTGAAAAAACAGCAGGAAGAGCAGGGCTGAAAATACTTTCATCGTTACAATTTCGGATAATGTCAGGTGCGGTTAACCGCCAAACGAAGATAATGTATTTGCAAACAGTGTGTAAACCCTGCGGTTAAGAAATAATCACACAACGTATCAATACCAGCCATTAATTATTTCAGTTTTAACAGCAACTCCAGGTCGTTGAATACATTATTGCCGGTGCAATGCTGAAAGATAATGCGGTTGTGAGGGTCTTTAATGGCATCAAGATGTTTTTGATGATGAAGGTCTGTACCGATGAGTATTGCCAGTTCTTTTTCCAGGATAAACCGTGCGGCTTTTTCGGCCCGTTTGCCATAATAACCGCAAAGGGAAAGGAGGTTTACCTGCAATGCAAATCCCATTTGTTTCAGCCTGGCATATTCCTCAAAATTTTGCTGGTAGTAATGGTAACGCTCCGGGTGGGCGAGTATGGGGCGGTAACCTTTTTCATGAATGGCGGCGGTAATTTCACCCAGGTTTTGCGGGGTGGAAGTGTAGGGTATTTCAGTTAAAATAATATTACCGTGCAATGTAAGCAGGGGGTCCCCTTTTTTCAGCAGCTCCAGGAAATAATCATCCAGCATGTATTCGGCAGCTGCACTCAGTTCCATCTCTATGCCGGCTTCTTCACAGGCATATTTTGTTTCTTCCAGCGCCATGTTGATGGTATCTGCATTATTGCGGAACATATCGCCAATGATGTGCGGTGTGGCAATACATTTCCTGATGCCGAGTTCGCCGAGGCCCTGTATCAATTCGAGTGAAGTTTCAATATCCGGTGAACCGTCATCAATGCCGGGTAAAATATGGGAATGAATATCTGTTGTAAACGGTAATTTTTCCGGTACAGGTTCTGTGATCTTTTTCTTCTTAAAAAAATTAAACATGTTCTGGTCGTCTGATCGTTGATGTAAAGGTAGCGTTTATCCTTTTACGTTACAGTTAATAAGGTGTTACTGCTCAGGCGTGGTGCGCCTGTTTTTCCAGTGCCCGTTCCAGATTTTTTTTATCGATGGTGGTTACCAGCTGCAGCCCCATACTTTCTATTTTAACACTGGCGTGGTTGCCGTAGATATGCAGCAGTATACCCTGGTAGTTCATTAATATGCCCTGCCTGATTCTTACGGTTGCATTTACTTCCAGCGATTGCTCCACCACTTCAACAGCAGCAAATTCCTTTAAAAATTTTTTAATGGTGGCAATTTCTGTATCGCTGATGCGTGCCGGTTTGCCCAGCCAGGTTACAAAATTCAGTACGCCCGCTATGTTCAGCAGGCTCCATTTATTATGGTCATTCACTTTTACAAATACATACGATTTGAACAGCGGTTCCATTACTGTTTTCTTCCTGTCGCTCCATTGCCGTGTTACTTTATTCAGGGGGCAATAGTATTCCACATTCCGTTCTTCCAGCAGTGATGCCACCTTTTTTTCCCACCTTGGCTTTGTGTACAGGGCATGCCAATGCAGCTTCTGATTCATGATGCTAAAATTTCTTTGGGTGTATTTAATGATAAGCGGCTGACAGTTTTAACTGCCCTGGCGCTTTGTAATTAAATAATAATTAAATATACAAAGTTTACCGCAAGCATGGCTTATATAATTCATATTTGCCCTGCGGCATTCGGAAATTACGCAGTTGCTGTACCCGGTTAAAATGCATCCCCACTCTTGTTAAAAAAAATTACTTTTGCAACCTTAATGATATATTATGACTAAAGGACCTGTTTCTACTTTTATTGAACATCACTACCGCCATTTTAATGCAGCCGCTTTGATGGATGCTGCCAAAGGTTATGTTACCCATTTGGATGAAGGCGGTAAAATGATGATCACCCTTGCGGGTGCTATGAGTACTGCTGAACTGGGTTTGAGCCTTGCAGAAATGATACGCCAGGATAAAGTGGCCATCATCAGCTGCACCGGTGCCAACCTGGAGGAAGATATTATGAACCTGGTGGCGCACAGCCATTATAAAAGAGTGCCCAACTACAGGGATCTTTCGCCACAGGAAGAATGGGACCTGCTGGAAAATCATTACAACCGCGTAACGGATACCTGTATACCGGAAGAAGAAGCCTTCCGCCGTTTGCAAAAACACATTCATCAATTATGGAAAACGGCTGATGATAAAGGAGAAAGATATTTTCCGCATGAATACATGTACCAGATGCTGCTGAGTGGTGTACTGGAACAGTATTATGAAATTGAGCCGAAGAACAGCTGGATGCTGGCGGCTGCACAAAAAAGTATTCCCATAGTGGTGCCGGGCTGGGAAGACAGCACGATGGGCAATATTTTCGCCTCTTATGTTATTAAAAGCGAGCTGAAAGCCACCACCATGAAATCGGGTATTGAGTATATGGTTTGGCTGGCCGACTGGTACCGCAACAATTCATCAGGCAAAGGTGTGGGCTTTTTCCAAATTGGTGGCGGTATTGCCGGCGACTTTCCTATTTGCGTGGTGCCGATGATGTACCAGGACCTGGAATGGCATGATGTACCGTTCTGGAGTTATTTCTGCCAGGTATCTGACTCTACCACTTCTTATGGTTCTTATTCCGGTGCGGTGCCCAATGAAAAAATTACCTGGGGCAAATTAGATATTCATACGCCCAAATTTATTGTGGAAAGTGATGCCACCATTGTAGCGCCATTGATTTTTGCTTGGGTGCTGGGGTGGTAAAATAAATATTGATTTGAGTAAGGAGCCGCAATTGATGTTGCGGCTTTTTTTGTGTAATGATGATGAAAGGTTCATCTGCTACCGGACAGTATGCAAGAAAAGATCGTTATACTGTTAATCCCTTGCCTGTTGATGTTGTTGGAAAGGCATTGCGCATACTTGAGCTTCAATACCGATAATGGTGTTTGCCAGTTATGGTTAGGGGCAGGTTTATAAGTCGTTGGTTACAAACCAGACGGCGGCGAGCGAATCAAAAAAATAATAATTTTGGAGGAGAACATGATTATATTGGCGATAATTTGAATGGATATAGGGTGCCTAGTATAATGACACCATATAAAAAACTTATCTAAAAGACTTACAAGCTAATCCTAACTTAAAACGAACAGATAAAGGATCTCTTCTTCCAGTTAATAAAAGTTATTTTAATAAAACAACAAAATTGATTGATCCAGATAAAAGGAAGGTGTACGAAAGAGAGGTCAATATTCTACTAAAAGGATTTGATCCTGATAAAACAAAAACTTTGGGAAATACCTATCGCACTATATATAAGCCATAAAATAAAACTATATGAAAGCTATTGTTTTTGCTCTTGCAATTTTGTTTTGTAATCCTTTAAATATTTTTTCTCAATCTAAACAAGATTCACTCTGCCTTAAGCGATATATATGTAAATACTATAAACTTGATGAAAAGACTATACGAGAATGGAATGAAGATTCAACAGGATGTAACCAAAAAAGGATTAAACATTTAGTATCACTTGAAGAAAATAATTTGCTAATTGGAATGCCCAAGGATTTATTCTGTCTATTATTTGGGACACCCAATCAGATTAAAAATGATTCAAATGAGTGCGACTACATTTATTACGTTACAATAACCTGTGACAGTAAGAATAGAAGAATTACAGACTCTGAATTTATGAACCTTGTTGTTGTTTTTAAAGATGATAAGGTAGCGTTATTAATAAAACAAATATCATAGGGTAGAGGGTAGCGCTCCAGAAGTGTTCTTTCCCAGCAACGTCCTCGACCTGAACACAAAGCATGGGAGAGACATTGCAGGGAACCAGAACCAGAATACATCATCCGTTATTTTAAACCCAGCAAAACTTAATTGTAATAGAAAAATAAATTAGATTGAAAGCAACACTGATTTTATTACTACTGATGATTACGCAATCTTTTTGCTATTCACAAGACTTTGCTACCATATCCAGGATTATTCAAAAAGAATGTAAGGAAGCGAATACTCCGAAGCTGATATCGTTCCATAAAATAAGAATATTATTGTTTGAAAAAGACCAATTAAACTTTATAAATACTGAAGCTGATACAGTATACATCATCGAGCATTTAGAAACACAAAGTGGAAGTTATTGTCGCAGAATCTGGAATTCAAAAGGAAGTTTATCAAGTGTTTATTATAATGATTCATTGGAAATAACTACTGAAAGGCTTTACACAGGCTTTACCATTAAACTGATAAAAAAATGGGACACGGCGGCAATAAGAAAAGAAGAAAAAATTAATGCGAACCTTATCCCTGAACGGTATTTTAAAGCTATAAGGGTGATTATTAATAAACATAAACCCGCAATCAATTATATTGTATTTAAAGAATTTTTTAATTTGGAAAGAGACAGATAACTGTATAGCCATATGCTCACGGGCCTTGCGTAACGAAAATCATTACCCTTACCTATGCCTGTTAAATATATTATTCCATATTATTTTGGCGCTTTCTTTATTACATTTTATTTCCCAGCAACGTTTTCTCTAGGCCCTTGTTGGTAAACCAATCAAAGAATTCCGAAGCCCACTGTGGCCATTGCGTATCGAAGGGTATGCATTGTGCGAAAGCGTACCAACAATTTAACAGAAGTGCACAAAATATATTAATTTACAAGTGCATTATTAAAGTGTTGTTGGTACGGCTGTACTGCCTGCCCACCCTTCGATACACAACAACGACGTTTGATGGTGGAAGTGTGAGATACCATCAAGGGCAAACACAATGACAAACAATAGGAACAGCAAACTTCTTTGGACACTACCTTATGTTATTGTAGCATTCGGACTTTTGTTTGCATTCATTGGGCTTTCTGAATTTTATAATGTAAAAATTGCTGGACAAGAATCTGCTTATGCATTCGGACCAGTTAATGAAAATCAATGGTACTATCAAAACGCATCGGTTTACGCAAGCTATAATCTGACAATTGGACTTATGTTTTTAACAGCTTCAGTGTTGACGGTTTGGGCGACGATTAAAAAAAATAAAACTCTTGTTATTACTGGCATTAGTTTGACAATCCTATTTTTCATTGCAGAATTAGTTAGCAGTAAAGTTCAATAAATGACATTGAAGAGCCTTCTTTCCCAGCAAGGTCCTCGGCCTGCACAAAGCAAGGGAGAGGTGTTGCTGGGAACCAGAGAGTGATTGTGATGCGGATTATTTTAAGGTCACCCCATCAACAACAGCAGTTTTTTTAATGGCAATCGGTAATCGGCGTACCTGCTCAGATTTAAATGAAGTGATCTGCACCACTGTATTTCAAATGATCCAAAAAACCTGCACCCATGCTACACTTACATTTATTGATACCGTATTTCAAGAATGAACTCCTCGGTGAGTCACCGCTTAAACGGTGGCTCACCGCACACCAACTCTCAGCGCCAGATAAAATACCTACCTTTAAACAAAAACCATTCGGATGTTCAGATGCCTCACCTTCCTTAGCCTGCTCGCGGCAGTAACCGCTGGTGCACAAACCACACTCCCCATACCCACTAACATACAAAAAGCTTACAATAAAAACACCCGTAGTGCAGACGGTAAACCCGGTAAAAATTATTGGCAGAACCATGCGGCATATACCATCAATGTGCAGTTTGACCCTGCAACACGGTTAGTGAAAGGTACAGTGCAGATCAGTTATACGAATAACAGCCCGGATACACTGAAAGAAATGTGGCTGAAGCTTTATCCCAATATTTATAAAAAAGGCGTATCAAGATTGATGCAGGTGGATGCCGCTGACCTGACTGATGGCGTAGCTATTGAAAGTTTTGTGCTCAACAATGAAACCATCGCGGCAAGGAGTTATAATATCACCGGTACCAACATGCGGGTGCGGATGAAAACGGCGTTGCTACCGCACCACAATATTCCGCTCACGATCAGTTATTCTTACACACTCAATCAACATTCGCATATCCGTACCGGTGAAGTGGAAGACGGCGCTTATTTTATAGCGTATTATTTTCCCCGCATTGCCGTGTATGACGATATTGATGGATGGAATAAAAATGAATACCTCGGCTCGCAGGAATTTTATAACGACTTCTGCGATTTTAATACCTCCATCACCGTACCGGCTGATTATATTGTTTGGGCTACCGGCGATTTACAAAATGCTCATGAAGTATTGAACGATACTTATGTGCAACGTATGCAGCAGGCTGCCACGCAGGATGGGTATGTAACTGTTATTGACAGCAGCGATTTGCACAACGGGCATATCACCAAAGGCAGCGGCACCAACACCTGGCAGTTTGAAGCGAAGAACGTTACTGATGCAGTGTTTGCCATCAGCAATCATTATACGTGGCAAAGCTCCAGCCTGGTGGTGGATAAAAGTACAGGAAGAAGGACAAGAGTGGATGCCGTCTTCAACCCCAAACACAAAGATTATTTTAATGTGGCTGCTGATGCACATAAAACAGTTGAAGCCATGAGTTTCCGTTTTCCTAAATGGCCGTACCCCTACAGCCACGAAACAGTCTTTGACGGGTTAGACCAGATGGAATACCCGATGATGGTAAATGATAACCCATTGGAAGACCGTGCTGAAAGTATTGAGCTGACCGATCATGAAATATTCCATACCATGTTCCCTTTTTATATGGGCATTAATGAAACCAAATACGGTTGGATGGACGAAGGCTGGGCCACGATTGGCGAATGGCTGATATCGCCCATGATTGATACTACTATTGTGGATTTGTATGGTATTGCTGCCGTGGAAAATAATGCAGGCAATGAAATCGATATGCCTATTACCACACTCACCACGCAGGAGAACGGCACTTCCATGTTCATCAACAGTTATCCCAAACCGGCCATGGGCTATTTGTTTGTGAAAGATATGCTGGGCGATGATTTGTTTTATAAAGCGTTGCATAACTATTTCAAAAACTGGGGCGGCAAACACCCTATGCCTTACGATTTCTTCAACAGCATGAATGCAGGCTGCGGCAAAAATGTAAACTGGTTCTGGAAGCGCTGGTTCTTTGATGGCGGTGTGCCCGATCTTGCTGTGGCAAAAGTGGAAGAAAAAGGCAACCAAAAGAAAATCATCATTGCACAAAAAGGCAGTAAGCCGGTACCGGTGGATATTACGGTAACGTATAAAGATGGATCAGTGGAAAAAATGCACCGCAGCATTGCAGTATGGGAAAAGGGTGCAGGCAGTGTAATTATTTCATACAGTACTGCAAGGAAAATACAAAAGGTGGTTTTGGGCAGTACTTATGTGCCCGATGTAAATAAAACGGATAATGTGTATGAAGTAAAGTGATAATGAAAGCCTCCCGGGAACATTAATTGGTTTCATTCTTTGTTTCCTTCTGCCTGCCTTCATATTCCTGCACGTGTTTGGCTGCTGCTGTACGCATAGCAATATACACTACAAAAACAATGGTAATAATGATCCTTACTGTTGAAATAATTTCTGTAATAATAAACGAAGCCAGGAATAAAATGATAACAGTAACCAATGTGGATACAATGGCGGTGTATGGCTTAAAGTTACTGTAATACCCCAGGCAGAAATAACCAAAAATGATCAGCGCATTAACAGCGAAGCTTTCCCATCGGAATGCAGCGAAATTAATCATCAGGGACACTACATAAGACAACAGGGTTACAATGGCAAATATATAAATGGCCCACGTGGCATTTTCCACCTGTTCTTTTTCTTTTCTTACCCTGTAATATTCCTCGTCATCGATAAAATCAGTTATACTGTCTTTTGATTTCATGGGCTAAAAAATTATTTGCTCTTCTCATCCAGCGCTGCCTGTAATTCTTTCGCATCCCCCAAATGCCTGAACAATGCTACATAAATAAGAATCTTAAATAACCAACCACCCACTAATCCTAAAAATACGCCCATAGCTCCGTCTACATAACCATTAATAATAGCTACTAACAAAATATACAGCGTAAATAATATGATACCGGTTATAACAGCTGTATGAGGTTTTCTTTTTGTCCATAAAGCCAATGCAACAAAAGAACCTATAATGATTACAACGATACTGATTCCGATAGGTTCGGGGTCAACTCCCGATCTTATATAACCAATTATTTCACTCAGCAATATTAAACCAGCAGCAAGGAATAAAGCGTTGCGTGCTTTCCTTACTCTCAACTCATATCCTTCCAGTTCAATCTGGCGGATGTCATCGTGGTACTGGGCAATCTGATCGGTGTTGGTAGCGCCGGTGGGGTTTTGATCGTGGGTATCCATTATTTTTTTCGTTAAATATATTCAATCCATTCCATAAATAAAAGGCCATCCGCTGCAGCGGATGGCCTTTTATTTTGTTTTATACAACGATTATCTCGATCCCATATTCAATGGGGTGTCTCTCTTCAGCATGTCATCGCGGTTGGCCATCGACCATGCAGTATGAAAAATCATGCGTACCCTTTTTTCATACAGGTCCCAGCTGATTTTATCTACCGTATCAGTTGGTTTGTGATAATCAGCTTTCAGCATGCCATCATAAAAGAATAAAATGGGAACGCCTTTTTTTGCAAAATTATAATGGTCGCTGCGGAAGTAAATACGGTTGGGGTCACTGGGGTCATCAAATTTGTAATCGAGTGTTAAACGGGTATAGTTGTTATTGGCACCTTCATTGATCTTGGGCAGATCGCTGCTGAGTTTATCATGGCCAATCACGTACACATAATTCATGGTGTCGCCCAGTTTACGCTCGGTATCAATACGGCCCACCATATCGGTATTCAGGTCAACACTGGTTTTTTCCAATGGAAATACAGGATGATCGCTGTAGTATTCACTGCCCCATAACCCTTTTTCTTCACCACTAACGGTCATGAATACAATGGTTCTCCTGGGGCGGTGGCCTTCAGCAGCAGCTTTGGTAAAAGCTTCTGCCATTTGCAGCACAGCGCAGGTGCCACTGCCATCATCATCGGCACCATAATAAATTTTACCATCGTGTTTGCCCAGGTGGTCGTAGTGGCCGGTAAGGAAAACGTATTCATCTTTTTTATCGGTACCTTCCAGAACGCCGATTACATTGCTGGCATTAATGGTGGTGCGGAATTTATTGAATGTAAAAGCTACTTTAATGCCGGTTTCCACGCTGTGAATTTGTAATTGTTCACTGCCTTTGGCAGATTTTAAGTAGGAATCAAAATTGAAGAGATCGCCTGCCAACGTTTTGGCAAACTCATGGGAGATCAATGCATAGTCGATGGTTGCGGTTCCGGCTGCGGGCGTACGTGGAAAATACACGCCGGTTTTTTTGCCGTTCTCCACTGCACGGGGGTTAAAGCTTTCCTGGTTGGGGTTGATCACTAATGCACCGATGGCACCTTTAGCTGCTGCTGCCGCTAATTTTTTTGCAATACCGGGGAAGGTCCATTCGCTGCCGCGTTTACCGCCACTGATTACATAATTGCCATCAGCGCCTTTGGGTTCGCCTAAAAAGAACACCACCACTTTTCCTTTTACATTAATATTCGTGTAGTCGCTGTATTTAGGATCATCTATACCATAACCAAGAAATACGACTTTTTTACCTTTGAATTTACCGGTTTCATTGGTGTTTAACGGGGCAATAAAATCTTTACCAAATTCCGCATCTTTACCGCTTACATTTAATGTAGTGCTGATCAGGCTGTCCTGGTAAAGCGGATAGTATTGCTGGTATCCGTTTAAAGACGGAGCAGTGAGCAAGCCCATTTTTTTAAACTGCGATTCAATATATGCAGCTGCTTTGCGCTGCCCTTCCGTTCCGGTTTCCCTGCCTTCAAATTCATCGCTGGCAATAATGCTCAGGTGTTTTTTAAGGTTGCTGCCGGTAATTTCACCAGCGTATTTTGCAGCAATGTCTGTTTGTGCAAACACCTGCGTACTGATGCATACGGCTGATAATAAAAGCCATTTTTTGATCATAAGATGTATTTTTTTTAAAAGTACAATAAGTGCACCAGCGGTAAAATAAAAAATGATAAATGGTGACGGTTGTTGCAGAACATACTAAAGGCGTGGTCTTAGAGTGCAGATGTGACGGACAGCAGTACTTCTTTCAGCGCCTTCATATCTTCTGCTGAAAACTGGTCTTTGTTATATCCTATGGTGAAATATTCCCTTTTCTTTTTAAAGTAGCAATTTACTTCATCTGTGATTTCATTAGTGCCTGTGATTTTGATTTTTGTTTCATCAAAATTAAATTGCCTTTGAAAGGTGCCGGACTGAAGGCTGTAAAAATGGAATGCTATTTTTTTCGATACGGTGTCAATGGTAATGCTGTTAATACTGTAATCTGTAATGGCACCAAATAAGTAAAACAATTCAATAGCAGACATGGCATACCAATGAAAATTATTTTTTACGAAACCTGAGCCTGGGAATAGATAAGGGAATATAATAACCAGTACCAATGGAAGGAGGACACGTAGTAAGTGCCGCTTTACAATAATGAGCAGGTTGTGTTGCTTCAACGACTGAAAGGTATAGATCATAAGCAATATCAGCAGGCAATCTTAGCTACGCGGTTGGCATGGCGGCCACCTTCAAATGCGGTGTTCATAAATGTGTCCAGCATTTTTTCTGCATCGCCATCCCGTACAAAACGGGCAGGGATGCAGATCACGTTAGCATCATTATGTTTGCGGGCCAGTTCAGCTAATTCTTCTCCCCAGCAAATGGCAGCGCGGATGCCCTGGTGCTTATTGGCTGTAATAGCAACACCATTGGCACTGCCGCATAATAAAACGCCGAACGCAGCTTCCCCTTTTTCCACGGCATCAGCAACGGGGTGGGCAATATCCGGGTAATCCATAGACTCTTTACTGAATGTTCCAAAATCTTTAATGGTAACACCTTCTCCTTCTAAAAAAGAAATCAAGTCTTCTTTGCAGTCGAACCCTGCATGATCGCAACCAATGGCAACAGGAAGTTTTAGATTAAACGGAGACATACGTAAATGATAATTGATAATGTGATAATGGATAATTGCTTCACAAAACTAATCAAAAATGAACAATGAATAATGGATAGTGGATAATGCATCATTAATAATGAATAATCAATAATTTTCCCTGGTATACAGCAAGGCCTGAATGCGCTTTAATGAGGAATAATTATCCATTGTGCTTTATACAATTATCCATTATTATCAGCTCCATTCCGCTTCTTCTTTGGCCTTTTGTTTATCTATACGGGCTACCAGTAAAATACTGATCCAGTACAGCAGCAACAAAGGCAAAGCCACAATGATCTGGCTGGTCATATCCGGCGATGGGGTGATGACCGCTGCCACAACAAGGATGATAATGAAAGCATATTTGGCATACCGCCTGAGGAAACTGGCGGTGATCAGTCCAATCTTGGCCAGTACATAAGCTAAAATGGGCAACTCAAATGCAATACCACAACCCAGGATGATATTGGTTAAGCTGTCGATATAATCGTTAATGGTGGGTTTGTATTGAATAAGGCCGGCTTTACCCAACGTAAAAGTGGCCAGGAAGTTAAAAGTAAAGGGTGCCAGTAAATAATAACCGAATGCTGCACCTGCAAAAAAGCAGAGCGAAACCCAAAATATACTGCCACGGGCATATTTTCTTTCTTTGGCAGATAAGGCGGGTTTTACAAAACGCCACAACTCCCAAAAGATGTAAGGAAAGGCTACAATTACACCGCCAATCATGGCAATGTTAATGGCAGAAGTAAAGGTTCCGTTGACTTCGTTTACCTGGAATTCGATCTTAACCGGGGGCATGCACAAACTATCACCTGCATGTAACCAGTGGCCAAAGCGGCACAAAGCATCGTAGGTTACAAAGTTTTCGCGGCTGGGGCCAAGTATGATCACATCATAAATCCAGTCGATAAAAATAAAAATGCATACTGCAACAATGATCCATACCACGGCAGAGCGCATAATATGCCAGCGCAATGCCTCAAGATGATCCATGAAAGACATTTCCGACTGGTCTGCACCAGCGTCTTTTCCTTTGCGGAGGCGCTTAAAAAAATTCTTCCTTTCTGTATCTGCTGTAGCCAATGGTATAATTTGGATGGCAAAGGTAAAGGACTATGCGGGTATTTTGAACAGGGGCATGTTATTTAACCACAGGTTTACTGCGCCGGTACTTCTTTTACATTACCGGTACGCTTTAAAACACCCCAGCCCTGCAGTTCTCCCTTAATAGCTTTATTAAATGATTTGATTAAAATATAGTACATCAGCTGGCGGTAAACCAGGCGCTGCGGTATCATCCACAGCAATTTCACATAATCTTCTTTTTCGTAAGCAAAGGCCAGCGCTGCACCGGCAATATCCACCAAAGAAAAAATAATGTAGTACAAAACAATGTGCCCGATGCTTGCGGTGATGATACCCAAACCGGCTGATACAAGACTGAGCACCAGGATCAGATCTGCCAGTGGTGCCAAAAACGGCAATATCATCTGGAAGATGAGTACGTTGGGCAATGCCACCATACCAAAATTTTTATATTTTGGATTGAACACTGCATCCCTGTGCTTCCAGAAACATTGTATTACACCAAAACTCCAGCGGAAACGTTGTTTCAAAAACTGCTTCATTGTTTCCGGTGCTTCGGTGTACGATATGGCAGTGGTGCAGTTTCTTACTTCGTAACCATTGCGGTGCAGGCGCATCGTAAGGTCGCAGTCTTCTGCCAGTGTATCAGTAGTAAATCCCCCGGAATGAATAATGGCATCTTTCCTGAATGCGCCGATGGCGCCCGGTACAACGGTAATACAATCCAGCAGGTCGAACGCACGGCGGTCGAAGTTTTGCGAGGTGATGTATTCAATGCTTTGCCAGCGGGTGATCATGTTTACTTCATTGCCCACTTTTACATTGCCGGCAACGGCACCCACTTTTTCACTGGTGAATTTTTTCATCAGTTCTATTACCGCATCTGGTTTTAGTTGTGTATCAGCATCAATACATACCACATAGCCGGTATCAGCCAGGTTAATGCCATAATTTAATGCAGACGCTTTACCACCATTAGGTTTGGTATGCACCTGCACATTGGGTACACCGGCAAAACTTTCACTGATGATTTTATACGTACTGTCCTTGCTGCCGTCATCCACAAAAATGATCTGCAATGACGGATAGGTTTGCTGCAGCAAATTATTGATGGTACGTTCTGCATTCACTTCTTCATTATAGGCAGGAACTATTACCGCCACTTTGGGATAGGTTGCAGCGCTTAATGCTGCTGCGGCACCCGTCATTTTGTTTTCCCTTCTTCTTTGTACCGATGCCAGTATGGCCATTAGTACCATACGGCCAACAGATAAAAATATACCCACAAGAAACAGTGCAAACAATACATGCCCCATCCAGTAATATCCCTCAGCCGTAAACCAGTTGAGTTTATTTTTCCAGTCAATTTTTACAGGTGGCATCACATCATCACGTGTTTTGCCCATGAGGTCGGCAATGGTGGTGAATTTGCAACCCCGTTTTTTAAAGTATTCAATAATTCTTGGTAAAGCATCAACAGTTGGCTGCCTGGTTTTACCACCGGCATCGTGCAATAAAATAATGCTGGCATCATTTTCTTCTGCAAAACGGATAGTGCGGTTTACAATGCTGTCTGCATTCATGGAAGGGTCCCAGTCGTTCGGGTCAATACTTTCACCAACGGAAATATAATTATCTTTTTTGCTTCTTGCCAAAGGTTCAATTTCTTCATACGTCTGCGGTTCACTATCTGCATTATATGGTGCCCGGAATAAAATAGTGCTGTGGCCCGTGATACATTCTATCAACGTTCGGGTGGTTTTCATTTCCAGTTCCGCTCTTTCCGGCGACATTTTGGCCACGTTACCGTGCGTAAATGTGTGGTTGCCGATTTCATAGCCATCCTTATAAATGCGTTGTAACAAAGGAATATTGCTTTCAGCCATTATGCCCACAATAAAAAATGTGGCGGGCACCTTTTCTTTTTCGAGTATGCGTAATATTTTGGGTGTAAATTCAGGATTTGGCCCATCGTCAAAAGTCAGGATGATTTTATGACCCGGGCCCATTTTTGTGGTGTCTTCAGCAAATTTTTCATATACGTAGCCTGAAGGCAATTGCAGGTAATGCTGTTCTGCCACCAGCATTTCTGTGCTGTCTATTTCCAGTTTTATATTACCCGGTTGGGGAGAAAATAAAATGTTGATCAATTCACCCTCGCCAATAGCTGTTGGCTTAGCATTATAATCAACAGGAATTTGTGCCATGCTGTTAAAATCAAAAGGCTTGGCATGAAGCGACTCCGTACTCAGGTCGCGGTTATAAAACTTCCATATCCGCGGGTCTTCGCCACCAATATGCCATAATGCTGTACCTGCAGTGTGATAATCATCTGCAAAACGCAGGATATTAAATGTGGTGGCCGCATCGGTAAACCAAACATTGTGTTTTGTTACAGACGAACTGTCGGTTTCGTTTTCTGTGTATTCAAAATGCAGGTTATAGCTGTCATTATCAAAATCAATAGTGGCATTGGCAATTTTGGCATCGTTAATGGCATTGCTGTAGGTGTCATCGTTCACCCTTACAGAAGGCCTTCCTTTTTCATCGTCTTCATTGATCCAGTCGCGGGAATAGCCGGCCACACCCAAAATAATTTTGGAGGCGTCTACATAATCATCCATCTTGTCCAGTTGCTTTTCTATCCATTTTTGCGAACTGATGGGGCCGGGGCCGGTATTGTCACTGTATTCATCGTAAGCCATCAGTATCATATAATCGTTGTATAAACCGAGGCTTTTATAATCGTAGTCATCGTTGTTGGGCGATACATCCATAGAAACAATCATGCCTTTGGCGTGCAATGTTTCATACAATTCTTTCTGAAACTGTGTTAATGGTTCATTGGCCGATTCATTCAGTTCTTCAAAATCAACATTTAAACCCTGTAACTGGTAAAAACTCAGTGTATCTGCAATCTGTTTGATGAGCCGGCTTCTTTTTGCGGCATCATTTAAAATTACATGTGATAATTGGGGATCGAAGAAACCGTCATTGACCACTTGCTTTAACTCACGGTCGAAATGAGAGCGGGAATGATAATTATTGAAGATAGGCTGAATGCTGAGCTTGTTTAATTTCATTGCAGCAAGCCCGGCAGTGTCTATACGGGTTTGCAACGTATAAGTGGCGGTATCAATAAAAAACCACTCAGGATAAATGGTGTTCAGTTTGTCAGCATTTTTTTTCAGGTCGGGCAAAGCGGTTTTACTCCAGGCTGGATAGAATGCGGCACGTATGAGCGAAGCGGAAACTGTTGAGTGCGGCGTTTTGTTCTCCTGCTTTTTTTTATCCAGCAGGTCTTTAAAGCCTTTATATTTTTTATTCAGCGGTGTAGTGAACGTTAATTTATTGGCTGGGTCAAGTGAGGTTTTATAGTATTTGCCTTTATCGGTAACGTTCGGTAATGATGGATTTTTACCATTGATCAATGCTAAAGCCACCACGCCAATAAGAAACACGAGTATAATGAGTAAAACCCTGAAAGACCATTTTACTCTTTTCCAACGGGAAGCGTTGCTTGTTTGAAAGATTTGTGTTGTTGTGCTCATAATGCGCTGCAAAAATATCTTAATTAAAGATAGTGTGCAGTTAAACTATAGTCAAGCCCTGTAATGATTTAGTTATGCCGAACAGTGTATAAAAAAGAAGCCTCCTGAGAACAGGAGGCCGTTTACCAAAACTAACTGCTTATGAGAAAATTTTAAAAATTTGAATGTCGTTCTGTTATTAAATACGCAAATGAGATGCCAAATGTTTCACTGTTTTTGTTAAGACTTTCTTAATCCATCCGCTGCGGGCAAACTCAACCTTAATAACGTAAAAAAGAACTTTTTATTTTTCAAAGATCAATTTTCATTAACTGTAAATTGTCTTTGTGTAATTCTGACGTAAAGTTATTCATTTGGTTTAATCCAAAAAACAAAGCGTCCCCGCTAAGGAGACGCTTTAACAATATCTTAATCTTTATTACTTCATGAAGCCCTTGATCATATCCATCAGTCCGCCGCCACCGCCCTGCTGCTGGCTCTGTGCACCGCCTGCCAGCTGCGACACAATATTCATTAAACCACCGCCGCCGCCATTGCCACCACCTGTAAATTCGCTGATGAGGTTTTGAAAACTAAAACCTGGTTGCTGTTGTGCGGCCACCTGGCTGCTTTGTCCGCCGGTGATGCTGTGCAGTAAATTATCCAGTGTAAAACTGCTGTTATTGGGGTCGTTAACTTTGCTGATGAGGCTGTTGATTACAGTTGGAATAAGGCTTGATGCGATACCACTGGCTGCAGCATTGTTCACGCCATGATCATTAGTGAGTTTGTTGGTAAAACTGCTGATGATATTGCTTACCACAGGGTTATTGAGTAAGGAACTGCTGTTGCCACCGCCGCCTGCAAACATGGATATGACGTTTTGCAAACCGCCACCGGCTAATGCACCCTGGAACCCTTCTGCCACGGAATGTGTGGCATCGGCAATTACTGCGTCATTTTTTTCATTGGGCACATCGGGGTTGTTCACTACGGCATCCTGTGCGTGCGATTGTACGAGTTTGAATAAATCTTCCAGCATGATGTAAAGTTTAGATGTTTAAAATGTATTTACGGCATTGAAGATAGCTGAAAACACAAAATGGTTGCAAGCATCCTGTATTAATTCTGTGTTGCCAGTTTCTCTGCATTTTCTGCAAACTGCAGGGCATCCAAAAATTCCTGGATGTTGCCATTCAGCACATCGTCAAGATTATACACCGTTAATCCAATGCGGTGATCGGTAACGCGGCCCTGCGGAAAATTATAGGTGCGTATTTTGGCACTGCGGTCGCCGGTACTTACCAGGCTTTTGCGTTTGTGTGCAATCGCTTCCTCTGCTTTTCTTACCTGTTCATCATATAGCTTGGTGCGCAGCATATTCATAGCTTTTTCGCGGTTGGCCAGCTGGCTGCGTTCCGTCTGGCACATTACCACAATACCGGTGGGTTTGTGTGTTAAGAACACTTTTGTTTCCACTTTGTTTACGTTCTGTCCGCCTGCGCCACCGCTGCGTGCAGTTTCCATTTTTACATCGCTCTCTTTCAGCTCCACGTCAATTTCATCGGCTTCGGGCATTACTGCCACTGTAGCCGCACTGGTATGCACACGGCCGCTGGCTTCTGTATCAGGCACACGCTGTACGCGGTGCACACCACTTTCAAATTTTAAAATTCCATACACATCATCGCCTTCCACTTCCACCTGTACTTCCTTGTATCCGCCAACAGTGCCTTCACTTTCGCTGAGTAATGAAGTTTTCCAGCCCCGCTTTTCGCAGTATTTAAGATACATCCTCAACAGATCGCCGGCGAATAAAGACGCTTCATCACCACCGGTACCGGCGCGTATTTCAAGAATGGCATTCTTTTCATCATAAGGGTCTTTGGGTATCAGCATCTGGCGGAGCAACGATTCGTGCTGTGTCTTTTTTTCCTCCAGTGCCGGCAACTCCATTTTGGCCATTTCACGCATTTCATCATCATCGCTGCGCAGTACTTCTTTATTGAACTCAATATCTTCCAGCAGCTTTACATACTCATCCCTTGCCCTGACTATTTTTTCGAGGCTGCGGTATTCTTTACTAACGGCTTTAAACTGTTTGTTATCGTTCACAATTTCAGGATTGGTGAGCGATACGCCCAGGTTTTCAAAACGTCCTTTTATGGCGTCTAATTTGTCTAACATACTTTTTGTTGTTCAGGAATGATTTATGTTAAGCGCTTAACTTTGTTGATTCAAAAAAACTTCCGGCTCAAAACCGGGACGGCAAAATTACAATTAATCAATCAATCGCTTTGTACAGAAAGTTCTCCGCACAGCAAATTTTTACGGGCAAGGAAGTCCTTGCTGAAGGCTATGTATTAATTACAGAAACAGATGGTGTGGTAAAAAACATTGTTTCCCTGGCAGAAGCAGGAGATGATGTGGAATTTTTTAATGGCATGCTTACACCGGGTTTTATTAATGCGCATTGCCACCTGGAGTTATCGCACATGAAAGGATTGATACCGGAAGGTACCGGCCTGGTGGATTTTGTTTTTGCTGTAATGACACAGCGCCAGGCAAATGAAGAGCAGGTTGCTGCAGCGATTGATGATGCAGAACAGCAAATGTGGCAAAGCGGCATTGTTGCAGTGGGAGATATCTGTAATGCTGGTGCCACCATTGCTCAAAAACAACAACGGCGGTTGCAATACCATAATTTTGTTGAAGTGGCTGGCTTTGTACCTGCCGGTGCCCAAAGCCGCTTTGATGCTGCTGTTGCCGTACAACAACAATTTACAAATGCGGGCTTATTGCGTACCACGCTGGCGCCACACGCACCTTATTCCGTATCGCAGGAATTGTTTGGATTGATTAATGAAGTCACCGCCAATGGACTGGTAACGATTCACAACCAGGAAACAACGGAAGAGGATGATTTTTTACGTAATAAAACAGGCGATTTTCTGCGCCTTTATGAACACCTGGGTTTGGATATTCAATTTTTTAAACCTTATGGTAAAAGCAGTTTGCAGGCATGGCGGCCCATGCTCAATAACAATCAATCCATATTATTGGTGCATGATGTAACCACCAGTGCTGCTGATGTACAATGGTTACTAAAGCAATACAACCAAACGGCCACTTCATTTTGTTTATGCCCCAATGCCAATCTGTACATTACAGGCAAATTACCCGGTGTGCATTTGTTAGCCAACGATGAGTGCACTATTGTTCTCGGTACCGATAGCCTGGCGTCTAATCACCAGATTGATATATGGGCAGAGATACAAACGCTGCACCAGCATTTTCCAGCCATTCCGTTACAATCATTGTTGCAATGGGCAACCATTAACGGTGCTGCAGCATTAAGAATGGATAATAGTTTGGGCAGTTTTGAAAAAGGTAAACAACCTGGTGTGGTATGGATAAACAGCGATTCTCCCGGTGGTGTTATCAACATTCAAAAAGCGGTTACCAAAAGATTGTTATAACACTTCGTGCAACACCAGTAATGTTTTTAACTGGCCGAATTCAGGCACATGCAATGCATAATAAGATTGGTATTGCAGTAACAGTTGTCTTCTTATTACCTGGTTTAAATGAAATGCTTCCAGCTCGTGCGGCTGCATCACTTTGAGCAGTTGCGATGTTACTTTTGCCGCTTCATTGCTGATGAAGTGCGGGTGCACCGGCTGATGATCTGTAAAATGCCCTTCCTGTAAATCGAGAAAACAATCTGCAACTGAATAATTATCACTCATCCTGAACCCGAAAAAATGCGCCAGGTGCAACGTAAAGAATAAAGGAAAATTGGCAGCAGTTTTTTTAGGCGCCGCATCCAGTTGCAGCAAGGCATCTTCACAAAAATCAAAAAGATCGGTATTGGTTTCCGGTTGTTTCAAACATTTCTGCAGCAATTCCATCATATAACAGGCAATGCAGTTTTTAACCACGTCAGAAAAAATATTGTTGTACAATACTGCCCAGCCAAACTCTTTTATTCTTTGCATGGATTTGTGTTCGTTGTGATACACCACTAAATCCAGTATTGCTGCCGGTTGAAAACAACCTGCCTTTGAACCGGCTTTCTTACTGGTTCTTACACCATTTACCATATACGTCTGCACACCAAACAATTCTGTCAGCAGGGTAACCACCAGGCTGGTTTCGCCGTATTTGACGGTTCTTAATACAATCCCTTTTGTTTTGTGTGTCATAAAAAATATACCTGCTGCAGGCATCAAAAATACTGATAAAGGCTGAGGCAACTTTCAATTATGGCAAAGCGGGATAAAATGGTTTTCTTTGCAGCATCATTCATAATTAATAAATTATTCCGAAGTATTATGTGGCAACGTTCAGGCTTATTTGTATTGAAAAACCGTCTGGTGTTATTATTGATTTTATTGGCAGCAACAGGGTATATGGGGTATGAGGCCAGCAAGGTTACTTTAAGTTATGAATTTGCCAAAGCCATTCCCGTTGATAATCCAAAATACAGGGATTACCAGGATTTTCTGAAACGTTTTGGTGATGATGGCAACACACTGGTGGTGGGTGTAAAAACGGATCAGTTTTTTACACCGGCACATTTCAAGGCTTATATGCAACTGCACAAACAATTGCGTAAAGTGGACTATGTGGAAGATGTGTTAAGTATTCCCGGTGCAATTGCATTGAAAAAAGACAGCATCAGTGATAAACTGGTTCCCGAAAAAATATTCCCGGATTCAGTGATTGAAAAAGGGTTGCTGGATGCGGCCAGGGACGAATTTGAGAACGTAACTTTTTACAAATCCAAACTGTATAACCCGGAAGCACATGCTTACCTGATGGCTGTACGCATTAATAAAACTGCGCTGAACTCTGCCAAAAGATCAAAAATTGTTGGCGATATTACGGGGGTGGTGCAGCAATATGAAAAAGCAACGGGTATAGACGCACACCTCAGCGGCCTTCCATTGATCAGAACTGTAGTGGGCGACCGGATCAAAGAAGATATGAGCTTCTTTTTGATCGGCTCCGTAATACTGAGTACATTGATATTACTGCTGTTCTTCCGCTCCATCAGTACCACACTGCTGTCATTATTTGTGGTATTATTTGGCGTGGTATGGAGTTTGGGCATTTTGCAGTTATGCGGGTATAAAATCAGTTTGCTTACGGCAATTATACCGCCACTGGTGGTGGTCATCGGTATTCCCAATTGTATCTACTTCGTGAATAAATATCATACCTCTTACCTCAAAGAAAAAGACCAGCACAAAGCGTTGGTGGATATGGTGAGTAAAATGGGTATTGTCACTTTGTTTTGTAACATCACTGCTGCTATTGGTTTTGCTGTATTTGCATTGACAAAAAGTGCCATACTGAAGGAGTTTGGAGTAGTGGCGGGCATCAGCATTATGATGATCTTTTTCATTTCATTTATTTTCTTACCCACGATGCTGAGTTATTTACCGGTTCCAAAAGCATCGCAAACCAAATACCTGCATAACCGCTGGTTAACCGCTTTTTTACTGCGTATAGAAACCTGGGTGCTGCATCATAAAAAAACCGTGTATACGGCAACGGTAGTAATACTGGCTTTTGCAGTTGCAGGTATGTTCAGGTTGAAAAACGTAGCTTATATAGTAGATGATTTGCCCAAAACAGATAAAATTTATACCGACCTGAAATTTTTTGAAACCAATTTTAATGGGGTAATGCCGTTGGAAATTGTGCTGGATACGAAAAAACCGAAAGGCATTTTAAAGCCATCAGTTGATATCAGCAAGATTGCTTACTTCCAGGATTCATTTTTAGCAAGGCAGCAAAATATTGCCAAACCGTTATCAGTAGTAGACGGCATAAAATTTACGTACCAGGCTGTCAGCGAGGGCAGGGGAGACAGTACGTATACTTTGCCTTCTTTCGGCGCACCACTGAAAGATTTCCATGATAAAATGCGGCAGGTATATATAAGAAAAGAAAACAACACCATGACGGCATCGGACTCAGCTACATTAAAACTGGCCGGGTCGTTTATAGATTCTACTGAACAGTATATACGCATCAGTACCAGTATGGCCGATGTGGGTACGACAGCATTGTTACCCATTGTAGATTCTATTAAGATCAATGCCAACAGGATTTTAAATGGCATAGACAGTATGGAGGTGAAAGACAGCGCCAAAGCAACTTACGGTGTAACCGTAACCGGTACCAGCTCTACCTTTTTGGAAGGCAGCCGGTTTATCGTAAACGGGTTGAAAGAAAGTATCTTCTGGGCTTTCCTGCTCATTTCTTTGTGTATGTTATACCTGTTCAGGTCTGCCCGTATCCTGCTGTGTTCACTCATTCCCAACCTGATTCCCCTGGTAATAACTGCAGGCATTATGGGCTGGGTGGGCGTGCCGCTGAAACCATCCACCGTTTTGGTGTTTAGTGTGGCATTGGGTATAGCCATTGATATTACCATCCGCTTCCTGGTTAATTATAAACAGGAATTGCCCTCGCATCATAATGATGTGATCAGTACCGTTCGGGCCACCATCAAAAACACAGGGCTCAGTATTGTATACACCTCACTGGTATTAATAGCCGGTTTTGTGATTTTTTGTTTCAGCAGCTTTGGTGGAACAAAAGCACTGGGCTGGTTAACGTCCATTACTTTATTTACAGCAACTTTTACCAACCTTGTGCTGCTGCCGGTAATACTTTTATGGATGGCTCCAAAAAAGAAGTAATATGACTTTTTTGGAAGCAATGCAGCAAGATTGAGTGTCCATCGCTCTATCTAAATGTATTTTGGAGAATATTCGCTACATTTGTTTTAACGTAAAACTAATTTGCAGATGAGAAAACTAGCTCTAACCGTGGCTGGGTTATTTTTTATTTGGGTAACCGCCATCGCTCAAAACAAAACAGTTACCGGAACTGTTACCAACGAAAAAAACGGGCCGCTGGAAGGCGTAAGCGTTGTTTCTTCCGACGGCAAGTATGCTACACAAACGGATAAGTCGGGTAAATTCAGCCTGTCTGTTCCTGAATCCGTAAAATCATTGACTTTTTCTTACGTGAACTATTCAACAGAGATCAGGCCTGTGGGCAAATCACTGGTATTGAATATTTCGCTGAAGCCAACCGACAGCAAGCTTGAAGAAGTGGTTGTTGTGGGATATGGTACCGTTAAGAAAAAGGACCTTACCGGCAACCTTGCTACCGTAAAGGGTACTGTTACTGCCGACAAGCCTGTACAAACATTTGACCAGGCATTGGCCGGCCGTGCTGCCGGTGTGCAGATCACTATTCCTAACGGTGTGGTAAACGCTCCACCGGTATTCAGGATCAGGGGTACCAACTCGTTGTCATTAAGCTCTTATCCATTGATTGTAGTGGATGGTGTGCCCACCTACACTGGTGACTTTAGCTCTACCGCTGCTGCCGGTAACGCACTGGCCAGCATTAACCCCAATGATATTGAAAGTATTGACATTGCTAAAGATGCTGCTGCCACTGCCATTTACGGTAGCCGTGCAGCCAATGGTGTAGTATTCATTACCACCAAAAAGGGCCGTAACGGAAAAGCAAGGGTATCTTATAATGGATGGGTAAGCTTCAGCAATCCTTACCGCTTACCCGAAGTTTTAAATGCACAGCAATACCTGTCCTTTAAAACTTCTGCTGTTGCCAATAACCCAAGTGCATCATCAATTACTTATGGCACAACAACCGGCCCCGATGGCAAACAGGTAGACACCCGCTGGTCTGATGTGGTATACCGCCAGGCATTTTCTCAAAGCCATAACGTAAACGTGTCGGGTGGTAATGATAATTCCACTTATTATTTATCTGCAGGGTATACCAACCAGGAGGGCGTTCTGAAACAGAATGGATTCAAGAGGGCTAATATGCTGCTGAATTTTGACAGTAAGGTGAGCAAGCTATTTACCATTGGCGGTAAATTATCTTTCTCCAACGAACAGAACTTAGCCGCAACATCTTCAGGTTCATTAAGCGGCGCTGCATTTAACACGGCAGGTTTAGGCCGTTTATCTATTGTGTTGCCTCCAATCATCGGGCCATATAAAAGTGATGGCTCTTATAACATCAATGGCTCTGCTGTTGGAAGCTCTAATATCACTGGTATTTCATCTTTATCCTATTTCAACCCGCAGGTAGCACTGGATCTTAACCGCTCCAACAGTGAGAATAACCATATTCAGTCCAACGTATATGCGCAATTGAAACCCTTTAACTGGATGACCTTGAGAAGTACTTATGGTATTGATTACCTGCTTGTGGATAATGATATTTTCTGGACACCGGTATCCGGAGATGGCTACAGCTACAACGGTTATGCATGGGCTGGTTCAGAAAAATACAAAACCTGGTTATGGACCAATACTGCGCAATTTGATTATACTTACAGGGGTAAACATACCGTTAGTTTACTGGCAGGTAACGAACAGCAGAGAAGAACATCTTCCGGTTATGGTATTCAAAGGCAAGCCTTGTCTGACTTAGCGTATAACGTTGTTCAGGCAGGTTTTACACAAAACAACCCTGCTGATCTGTTCCTGGGCCAGAACTATTTACTTTCCAGCTTCGGCCGCTTAAACTACAGCTACGATAATAAATATTTCCTGAGTGGCAACGTTCGCCAGGACGAATATTCTGCACTGGGTATTAAGAAAGGTACCTTCTGGGGCGCTTCTGCAGGATGGGAGTTGGGTAAAGAAAACTTCTGGTCTGCAGTGGGGTTAGATAAAATCTTCACCTCATTTAAACTAAGGGGAAGTTATGGTAAAGTGGGTAATATTGCCGGTATTGGCGACTTTGCTCCTTATTCAACATTTGGTTCAGGCTTATATGGCGGTTCTGCTTCATTAGTATTCTCCAGTGTAGGTAACGATAAGCTGACGTGGGAAACCAGTAAGAAAACCGATGTTGGCTTTACTTTCAGTATGCTGAAAAATAAACTGAATGTTGAGTTTGCTTACTACAAAAACAATATTGATGGTTTGATTCTGAATGTACAGCAGTCACCTTCAACAGGTTTGCCTTCAAGTCCTCCGCAAAACGTGGGTTCTATGTACAACAAAGGCACAGAAATCACTTTGAATGCAGTACCGGTTCAAAACAAAGACTTCAGCTGGAACTCCAGCTTCAATATCACTTTCAACAAGAACATGGTAACAGCACTGGCACCGGGTTTACCTTCTATCCAAACTTCAACATCTGGTTTGGAAACAGTGAACCAAACAATGCCGGGTTATTCATCCAGCTACCTGTTTGTGGTTCGCACCAATGGTGTTGACCCGGCAACCGGCAAAAGAATCTTTGTAAACTCTGCCGGTCAGAAAGTATATTATCAATACTATGCGGCATCAGGAACCTACAACTATTCCACCCAGGCCGATGGTACAGTAAAATATGTAAGCCCAACAGGCGGTACAGCAATTACACAGGCAGCAGATGGTGTAATGTTTGCCAACACACAACCTAAAGTGTATGGTGGTTGGGATAATACCTTCCATTACAAACAATTTGAAGTGAATGTACTGGCCACCTTCCAGTCTGGTTTTTATGTGTATTACGGAACCAATGCGGGCTTGCACGATCAGCGCTGGTGGAATAATGCTACCGATGTATTAACTGATGCATGGGCGGCTACCGGCGATGCCAACAAAAAATATGCAAGGCCCGTTTATGGCGATAACGTATCAAACGGTTCTGCCATGCCTTTAGACCTCAATGTATTCAGGGGCGATTTTATCAAATTGAAGTCATTAACATTTGCCTATAACCTGCCAGCAACAGTATTAAGAAGGGCGCATATCAGCAACCTGAAATTCTATGTTGCCGGTCAGAACCTGGGCATCATAACCAAATACCCCGGCCCGGATCCTGAAGTTTCTTCAAACGGTAACTCTCCTACCAGTGCTGGTGTGGACAGGAATACTGCCGTTAATGCAAGAACAATACTGGTTGGTTTAAATGTTGGCTTTTAATTTTTAGTACTTAAAAACTGAATACAATGAAAATTTCTTATAAATATTTATTATTGGCCGGTATAAGTACAGCAACATTATTCTCCTGTAAAAGAGAATTGCTGACGCCGGTATCACAAACATCCATTACTGATGCTTCGGCATTCAGTACGCCTGCCCGTGTTCAGGCACAGTTGCTGTCACTTTATGGTACCATGAAAAGCGGGAACTTTTATGGTGGCCGTTATGTGATTTATGGCGATATCAGGGGCGAGGATTTTATTAATGAAACAGGTAACCTGGTAACAGGCTCCGATGTATGGAACCTGAATCCCACCAATACGGCTACAGCAGTACAAACGTTGTGGGCACAATGTTATGCCACAATCAATGACTGTAACATCTTCCTGGATGGTATGGCATCTACCGGAACTGCAGTGGTGGGAACAACATTGGCCACCAACTATATTGCAGAAGCGAAACTGATCAGGGCATTGTCTTACTACAGTTTGCTGCAATATTATGCCAGGCCTTATGCAGACGGCAATGGCAGCAAACCCGGCGTTCCGTTAAGGCTGGTGGGCATCAAAGGTACCGGCTACTCAAACCTGGCCCGCAGTACTGTAGCAGAAGTATACACACAAATTTTAAAAGACCTGAATGATGCTGAAGCTGGTTTGCCGCTTACTTATGGTGCAACTGCTAACTACAACAATACCACAAGGGCACACCGCAATACTGCTATAGCTTTAAAAACAAGGGTGTATTTAACCATGCAACAGTATTCGAGTGTGGTAACGGAAGCCAATAAAATTGTAAATGCTACCGCACCATTTGCAGCAGCAACAGGTGTTGCCAATACTTTGCAGAGTGATATAACAAAAGTGTTTATTTCGCCTTATACCACAACAGAGTCTATCTTTTCCATGCCAATGACCACTACGGCAGGTGATTATCCCGGAACGCAAAACCAGTTGGGGTATTATTTCTCCAAATCAACAGGGAATGCTGAATTTTCACTCAACGCATCCGGCATTATTGCAGATGCTGGCTGGCTGCCCACGGATAAACGCAGAACTTTCATTACTGCATTTTCAGGTAAATCTTTCCTGAATACTAAATATGCGGCGCCGTCACCTTATACAGATTATGTACCGGTAATCCGCTATGCAGAAGTGTTATTGAACCTGGCTGAAGCCAAAGTGCGCACTACAAATGCGGTGGATGCACAAGCCATTGCGTTGTTAAATGCAGTACGCGGAAGATCTGACGCCAGCACTGTATTTACAGCCGCTAATTTTGCCACACCAGCTGACCTCATCAATGCTATTCTGAAAGAAAGAAGAATTGAATTTTTGGGTGAAGGCTTAAGGAATACCGATCTGTTACGGTTGCTGCAAACCATTCCCGCAAAAGGAACTGCGCAGGCTAAACAACCTTCAGATGTTGGTTATATCTGGCCTATATCTTCAGTGGAACTTTCACTGAATACTTTATGTACAGATAATTAATACTGGAACGTTATTAAAATTATACTCACCGCCCCATCTTTTGATGGGGCTTTTTTATGTGCAGGCGCCATTGGCAACAACAGCCGTTGCCTCAAAATATTGCAAATGATTTTTGTGTACACCACGCTTAACTGCGCCGCCTGTTTAACTGTAACAGGCTGCTGATTGATCTTACTTCAACAATGGCTTCATGATATTCCTAAACATTATACTAAGCTGGCAAGAACAGCGTACCGGCAAAACAGGTGTATTATTTTGTTCTGCCGCACTCTCTTCATTCAGACAACCTGTTAGCCAAATTTTACGATGGTATAAAACGATAATGAAGTGCTCAATAGCCAGCCTGGTCATATTTTTTCTGGAAAAATGTAATGAAAATGTAAAAAGTTGATTTATTTCTCCACGCAGAATATTGCCAAGCAGCTAAAAGGAGGCATAATTTGTCGAACGGTAAGCTCGAATCAACAATTGGAAACTACTTTTGTTAATTAATTAAACCTACTTTAAAACTACTCCAAATGAGAAGACACATCTTCTGCTTGGCGGCGATGCTATGCTTTGCCCTTGCCGCTGCAGCACAAAGCCGGTCCATTACCGGCAAGGTTACTGATAAAAATGGGGCTCCGCTGCCAGCCATTTCAGTAACAGTCAAAAACAGTACAACAGGAACAGCAACCGACAAAGACGGCTTATTTAAAATCACTGTTCCTTCACCCGCATCCATCCTCGTATTTTCATCCGCAGAAACGGAAACAGCAGAAGTAAGCGTGGGTTCACAAACGTTTATTGCAGTAAAACTGAACAGCAAATCAGGTAACCTGCAGGAAGTGGTGGTAACCGCGTTGGGTATTGTTCGTGACAAACGTTCTTTAAGTTATGCCACCCAAAACCTGAAAGCTGAACAGATTGCCGACAAAGGTTCTGTAAACCTGGTTGGCGCACTTGAAGGAAAAGTTGCAGGTGTAAATATTACTGGTGCCAGTGGCGCTGCCGGTGCATCAACCAACATCAATATAAGGGGTATCACTTCGTTCAATGGCAATAACCAGCCTTTATTTGTTATAGATGGTATCCCCATCAGTAATGATGTAGACAGAACTTCAAACACCCTGTTCGATAACCAGCCAGCCAACCGTGCCATTGATATTGATGTAAATAATATCGAATCAGTAAACATTCTGAAAGGTCCTGCTGCATCAGTATTATATGGTTCAAGGGCAGCTGCCGGTGCAATCATCATCACAACCAAAAAAGGTGGTAAAGCCGGTGGAAGAACAGAAATTATTCTTAACTCTTCCTATGGCCAGCAAACTTTTTCTGGTTTACCGAAGGTGCAAAATGAATACGGACAAGGATTAGGTGGTGTATATAATCCGCAAAGCACCAGCTCATGGGGCCCCAGGTTCGATGCTACGCCAACAGTTGCTAACGGCCTCATAGTAGGCGGTGTAACACAAAACTACAAAGCCTATCCAAATAATATCAGCGACTTTTTTGAAACAGGAACGCTGATTGATAACAACCTGACCATTAACTCAGGCGATGCTAAACAAAACTTCACTTTCTCTGCAGGCTACACTAAAAATAAAGGTATTCTGCCCAACAACGACCTGAACAGGGCAACTATTAAAATTGGTGCCAATACGGTATTGAGAGATAAAATTACAGTGGGAGGTTCAGCCAGCATCATCAATACCCTTCAAAATGGTATTGTTGGCGGTAATGGTGCCAGTGCATTGGGTGTATTGGCTGGCTTAGCCAGGAGTATTGACCTGACATCTTATAAAACGAACGGCACCTATAAAAATGCGGATGGTAGCAACAACTTCCTGATTTCAGGTGTCGAAAATCCATACTTTGGTGCGTATGAAAATACTACTAAAAGCAACCTGTACCGGTTTATTGGTACGTTAAATGTTGGATACGATATCACCAAATGGCTGAATATTGCATACCGACTGGGCGGCGATATTTACACAGACAGAAGGAAACAGGTTTACGCAATTACTTCAATACGTAATCCTGGAGGCCAGATCATTGAAAACACTGTTTCAAGAAGTGAAATTAACGGCGACCTGATGATCACCGCCAAGAAAAATGGCTTATTCACCAAACGCCTGAATGCAACTGCTACATTGGGGCAAAACATCAACCAGCGTAAATTCCAGTCTGTTTTCTTACAAGGTGATGGTTTAACCATACCGGGTTATTACAACATTAATAACGCCACTACTTTAACCAACGGTTCATTTGAAACCACTACCAACAGAAGGTTACTGGGTTTCTATGGCCAGTTCTCCTTTGCTTACAGCAACTACCTGTTCCTGGAGTTGACCGGTAGGGCGGATGAATCTTCAACCTTACCACCAAGCAAGAGCACTTATTTCTATCCTTCAGTAAGCTCAGGTTTTGTATTTACCGATGCATTGAAAATTAAGAGCAATGTACTGAGCTATGGTAAAATCAGGGCCAGTTATGCTAAAGTAGGACGTGACGCTGATCCATACCTGCTGACCAATGTATTTGTACCAGCAGCGTTTGGCAATAACGTAGCAGCATACTCATTCCCGCTCATTTTAGTAACAGGTTCAATACCCGGCTTCAGTACAAGTTCAAGAATTGCTCCGGTTGAACCATTATCTCCGGAATTTACCACCTCTAAAGAAGTTGGAGTTAATTTGTCCTTCTTTAAAAACAGGCTGAGTGTTGATTTGGCATACTTTGATCAGGACAGCAGAGACCAGATCATCAATGTGGCACTGGCACCATCAACAGGTTTTGGAAGTAAAACCACCAACATTGGCGAAATGACCAATAAGGGTGTTGAATTAACACTGAATCTTGCTCCCGTTAGTACTAGGGACTTTAAATGGGATATCTCCTATAATTATACCAGGATCAGGAATAAAGTAATTTCCATCTCTCCTGGTATTACCAGCTTCTCTATTACAGGTAACGCATTTACGGGTTCCATCCCCTCCATTAAAGTGGGTGAGCCTTACGGTGTGATCCTCGGTGGTGTAATACCCAGAAGCCCCAACGGACAACGCATCATCAACCCTGCAACTGGTGTTTATCAACCCACTGTTGCTGGCCAGGTATTGGCTAACCCCAATCCAGACTATTCAATGGGTATTACCAACAACTTCACTTACAAACGTATTAATTTGAACTTCACTTTCGACTTTACCAAAGGTGGACAGGTATTGTCATTCACTTCAGGTTTATACAAATCCCGTGGTGTTTGGTACAAAACTGCTGAAGACAGGGAATCTCCACGCATACTCGAAGGGGTTATTGAATTCCCTGCCGGAAGTGGAAAATATATTCCCAACAACATCCAGATACCAGCACAAACCTACTGGCAAACTTTAGGTGGCCTGCAAAGCGAATTCAACGTGTATGATGCTACTGTGTTAAGATTGAGGGAATTGTCTTTAGGATATGATGTGCCATCAGAAGTGATCAGTAAATTAAAGATCAATGCCATCCGCTTCTCCATTTATGGAAGAAACCTGTTCTATAAAGCACCCAATGCCATCTTCGATCCTGAAGTAAATACACAGGGTGCAGGCAACATCAGGGGACTGGAATTGCAAAGTGCTCCTAATGCAAGAACAATCGGCGCTAATCTTAAAATAACCTTCTAATACCATTAAAACATTTTAATACGATGAAAAAAGTATCAATAATAATATGTGCGTTGGCGTTAGGGTTTACATCATGTAAAAAATTTCTCGATGTCAACACAACACCAAACAACCCCACCAGTGTACCACCCAGTACATTGCTGACAACAACAACTACAGGTATGGCATTTGCGAATGCCAACGACCTGAACAGGGCAACCTCCGCCATTATGCAGCATATAGCCGGCGTTGCCAACCAAACTGCCGCTTATGATGTGTATGCTTTGGATGGAGCATTTGATAACCAATGGAACGGTGAAATTTATGGTACCACTTTGCAAAACCTGCAGGTATTGATAGACCAATACTCAAACTCGAGTCCCGCCTATTCCGGAATTGCTAAGATCGAAATGGCTTATGTATATTCTATGGCTGCAGATATTTGGGGTGATGTACCTTATTCACAGGCAGCACAGGGTTTAAAATATGAAAACCCGCGTTTTGATAAAGTGCAGGATATCTACCAGGGTAATGCCACATTAAATATTACAAGCCTGTTCGACCTGGTTAAAAGTGGCCTGGCTGATTTGGCTAAACCCAATAATGTTTTAAAACCCGGTAGTAAAGATGATTTGATCTATGGTGGTGATTTAACCAAGTGGACAAGAGCTGGTAATACTTTACTGCTGAAATTTGCCATAATGCTTACGAATGTAAACCCCACTTTGGCACAGTCCACCATAAGTTCTGTATTAACAAGCGGTCAATACATCAATTCCAACACACTCGATTTTGAAGTGCCGTTTGGTTCATCTGTGGGTAACCGTAACCCTATTTTCGATTTCAATAATAACCTGAGGCAAAGTGATCAAATGCTGAGTTCCAGGTTGCTGGCATTGTGCCAAAGCCTGAATGATACAGTAAGGCTGGCAAAGTATTTCACCAAACCCACTGGCTCATTTGTGGCATTTAATAACGGCTCTACGGCAGCTGTACCGTCATTGGCTACCCGTTCTAAATACAATATATATTTGACTGGTGCTGCAGGTGGCGAAGCACCTATCAGGTTGCTCACCAACTTCCAGGTAAACTTTATACTGGCAGAAGCTGCGTTGGTATTAGGCACATCCGGTGATCCCAATGCCTATTACCAGGCAGGTATTACCGCTAATATGCAAAAGATTGGTATGACAGCAACAGAGATCAATACTTATTTTACGAATAACCCAACTGTTGTAACGTTATCCGGTACAACACAACAAAAGCTGCAACAGATCATCACACAAAAATATATTGCCTGGATTGGTAACGGTATTGAAGCTTTTGATGATTATAGGAGAACCGGTTACCCAGTACTGGCGCTGCCCTTAAATGCAGTGGGAGATAACCCGAACGTTGTACCCACAAGGTTACCGTATACGCCTAATGAGCTGGCAAGAAATCCGAATGCGCCTAACCCACGCCCTAAAACAGACGTGAAATTATGGTGGGCTAAATAAGTAATGCAGTTTTATAACAACCTAAAATTTTTGAACAATGATCACAACAATAAAAAAATTATCAGGCCTTGTAATAGCAACTGCATTATTGGCCAGTTGCACTAAAGAGCGGGGCCCGCTTACCAGTGTTAAACCAGCAGTATCTGTAACTGTCAGTAATGCCATAGCCTGGCGGCCAGACCCTACTGTTAGTACACCATTGCCCACGTCTTCAGCGCTGGTATCTACCATCACCATCACACTTGCCATTGACGGCAGTACAGGCAGAACGATTAAGGAAATCACCAAAGTGGCAGCCAGTACATCTTACACGCAAATACAAAGCACCGGTACCACCGGTTTTTATACCAGTGCACCCATTGCGGGGTCGGGAACTTCGGTAACATTTACTACTACAACGGCAGCATATTTAACGTTATATCCGCTAACCCCAGCATCTGCAACTCTAACAGCTAATACAGAGTTGCCAAGGAGATTTTACTTTTTGCTGACGCTTGATGATGGTTCGCAAATTGTAACTGAACCGGTAAGGGTTTTGGTATTATAATGCAACAAGTCTCTTACAATAAAAGCGGGGTCAGCATTTTTTGCTGACCCCGCTTCATTTTTATATACTGAATAAATTAATGCAGTACTTCCGCCAGCTTTTGCTGCAATGCTTCGCCCCTTAAACCAATACCAATGATTTTGCCTTGTGGATCTACGAGCACATTAAAAGGAATGCCATCAAAACCATATAAAGGAACAGCAGCACTGCTCCAGTATTGAAGGTCGCTGATGTGTTTCCACGTAAGGTGATCATCATTAATGGCTTTGAGCCATGATGCTTTGTCTTTATCGAGCGAAACCCCCAGCACAGTGAAGTTTTTATCTTTATACTGGTTGTATGCCGCAACCACGTTAGGATTTTCTCCCCGGCAGGGGCCGCACCAACTGGCCCAAAAATCAACCAAAACATATTTCCCCCTTAACAGGCTTAGCGAAAATGGTTTACCATCCACATCATTCATCGTTATATCTGGCGCCATACCGCCAACGGCTACACTGGTTTGCGGGCCCTGCTGCTGCATTTGCTGTTGCCTCCTGCTGGCTAATTCCTGTTTAAGTGAATTGGTAACCATGATAACTGTATTGTTATTTTCAAACCGCTGTGCCAGTTTCTGAAGGGGAAGCTGAACCTCATCAAGATTTACCGGTGGGGCTGTAACAGTAAATAAAGCCAGTACAGGACTTTTTACTGTATCAGCAAATTGAAAATGAAATTTCAGTACGTTATCGTACAAATTTTTGTAGTTGGTTTGTGCCGCAACAAAAAGACTATCGCCGGGTTGTGCAGTTTGCTGCATTTGCTGTAAGCCATTTCCGGCATCTTTTAATAGTTTGATCAGGCTGTCGTTGATAATCATAAATTTTTTCAACGAAAGGTTTGCGGCAGAATTAAATGTGGGGCCGTTTAAACTTACATCATTTACATCTGCAGTAAAGTTGATTTCAGGTGCATCATTGATGAAAAGAAACCCGTTATTCATTTTTTCCAGGCGCAGGTGATATAAACCTTCATCCTTCGCAATGCCGGATAAACTGAAGTTCCCGTTTTTGAGTACAGTGGTATCAATTACTTCAGGGTCTTTCTGATTAAAATAAACTTCTTCCAGGTAAATTTTTTGATCGGGTACGTTTTTAATGTTTCCGGTAACGGTAAATTTTCCGGAGCCATTGGAGTGATGGCAGGAATACAATGCAGCTGCAATGGCTGCCAGTGCAAACAATTTTTTCATGTTTTATTTGTATTGTAAAGAACCAGTGGCACTTCACTTTTTATGGATAAAAAATCTGTTGTTATTCAGTTACAAAAAATGCATCAGGATAGTTTTTTGCCCAGCATTTTATTTACCACCTGCATATCAGCTTTTCCCTTACTGAGTTTTTTAACTTCACCTGCAAATAATCCTATCAACCCTTTTTTGCCGCTTTTATATTCTTTCACTTTGTCGGGCATTTTGCTGATCACTTCATCCACCCATGTCTCAACAGAATTACTGTCACTTTCCTGTAATAAATTTAATGCAGTGGCTACCTGTAAAGGTTCCTGCTGCGGATTACTGATGAGCTGATTGAATATTTTGGTAGATGCATTGCTGAAGTTTACCTTACCATCATCTACCAATTGTATCAACGCCGCAATAGTGGCAGGCTGTAAAACGAATGCCGAAATATCTGACTGCGATTCATTTAAATAATTTTTTACCGGCCCCAATAACCAGTTGGCGGCAGCTTTATAGTTGGCAGTGTGTTGAATAATGCCCTCAAAAAAGTCAACAGCATCTTTATCAGCGCAAATAACAGCAGTATCGCTGGCGGGTAAATGCAGTTCCTGCTGGTATTTTTGTTCCAATACTTCGGGCAATGCAGGGATGCTGTCGCTCACCTGCTGTAAAAATTCATTGGTGATATGAAAAGGGGTGAGGTCAGGTTCAGGAAAATAGCGGTAATCATCGGCTTCTTCTTTACTGCGCAAAGCAAACGTAGTGTTATTGTCTGCATCATAACTGCGGGTTTCCTGTAAAATGGTGCCGCCGTTTTCAGTAATGGCAATCAATCTTTCTACTTCGTGATCGATGGCTTTTTTTACATTACGGATACTGTTGAGGTTTTTTACTTCCACACGGGTGCCCAATTTTGTTTCGCCTTTTAACCGGATGGAAATATTGGCATCGCAACGCATGCTGCCTTCTTCCATATTGCCATCGCATATATTCAGCCAGCGCACGAGTTTTCTTAATTCAGTAAGATAGGCAAAGGCTTCATCGCTGCTGTGCAAACCGGGTTCGCTTACAATTTCCAGCAGGCAAACACCGGCACGGTTCAAATCGATGGCCGTAAATTGTTCATCCACATCGTGCAGGCTTTTACCTGCATCTTCTTCAATATGAATACGGTTTAAAGCGATATGCCTGCTGCCTGCTGAGGTTTTAATGGGCACATAACCCTGCACGCAAATAGGTGTAGTGTGCTGGCTTACCTGGTAGCCTTTAGGCAAATCTGGATAGAAATAATTTTTACGGGCAAAATAATTATGTTGTTCTATGGTGCAATGCAATGCCAAACCCAGCTTTACCGCATATTCAATGGCTTTGCTGTTCATTTTTGGCAAAGTGCCGGGGTGCGCCAGCGTAATAGGGCTGATGTGTGTGTTGGGTGCACCGCCAAAGGCAGCACTGTCCCCACAAAAAAGCTTGCTTTGTGTAAGCAGTTGGGCATGTACTTCAAGCCCAACAACCACTTCATATTTACCGGAATTTTTCACGGGGCAAAGGTAAGTAAAAAGTGACGGCCTGAATGCGCCGGAATAGTTTGTAACTACCAGGTGCACGCAGGCCGTATGCTTCAATGTGTACAACGGTTTTACACACCGCCTTCACACATTGTATTTATAAATCAGCTGTCTTTAACTTTTTGGGAATCTTAATATCAAAACTCATTTCGCTGCCGTTGCGTTTTGCCTTAATGTTATACGCGGCTTTATCACCATTTTCACGCAGTTCTGTCCTTGCTTCATCGGTATTGGTAATTTTTTTACCACCAATTTCTGTGATCACATCATCTTTTTTCAGGCCGGCTTTTTCTGCAGGCGAATCTTTATCGGTGTCGAGCACTTTTACACCGGTACCATCTTCTGTGTCCTGTATTTTTAACCCCAATTTTTGCTGGCGGGGAAAATAAGTAAAGCCATTGCCTGAACCTAACCTGTCGAAACCTGAAAATGCATCACCATCACTTTTCCAGCCATCTGTGCCTAAACTCATACCACCACGGGGTATTTTAGGCATGGTAAAGCTGCGCACATTACCATCGGGGCCCGCGAAAGAATAAGCCATCGCACCGCCAAATGCATTCTCACCCAAAACTGCTTTTGCAGATTTATCTTTGCCATCGCGTTTATAGTATACCGTTACTTCATCTTTGGGTTTGTAAGATGTGATGGCCTCTGCCAGTGATTGCGGGCCGGTAATTTTTTTATCGTTCACTTTAGTAATGATATCGCCCTCCTGCAGGCCGGCTTTAGCGGCAGCACTTTCTTTGGTAACTGCAGTAATCTTTGCGCCATCGCCATTATCATCTTCTGCTAATACAGCATCGTCGCCTTTCTTTTCGTCTTTGTTGTATACTTCAGTAGTAACACCAAGGAAGGCACTGTGGCTGTCGCTGTTGAAACTGCCGTTGAACGGGCCTTTAAAATCAATATTCAGGTCACCTGGATCAAAGGAAAATGAATTACGGCCATCCCAGATTTTAATATCTCTTTTATTAATGGTAATATCGCCATCTTTAAATTCGCTGATGGGCTTACCATTGATGGTTACTTTATCGCCTTTAATTTCCACCACAATTTTGGTATCTTTATCCCCCTTTTTGCGAATGATGATTTCCTGGGATTCTTTCTTCTCCTTTTTCTCTTTTTGTTCTGTTTTTTCCTCATCCTGTGCAGCCGCAGTAAAACTCATTCCGGTAAAGGCAACCACAGCAGTGAGCAATAATAATTTCTTCATGACTGTATTTTTTATGTACGAAAATTTTAGTAGATCAAAGCTACTGTAATTTCTGGACATACGAAATCTTTCGCAGATTATTTTTGAGGTTTAACATTTCTTTGAGTGAGGGTTACCGGGGGACATGGTCTGACGTCCCGTCTGACCATGTGTGAAAATATTGCCGCAGAAGTGATCTGGCGTCTTCGTCTGCTCATTTAGAAAAGATTTGCCACAAATGCACCGATTGTACGATTTATTTATTCCGGATGATATAGGTTTTCACCGGGCAATTATCTACTATTTCTTCTTTAATAAACTGCATGCCCAGTTTTTCCAAAATGTTTAAAGATGCAGTATTCTCTACATGTGCCCGGCCGGTAATGCAGGTCAATTGCAGTTCTTTCAAACCATATTGAATGGTGTGTTGTGCGGCTTCAAAAGCATACCCATTGCCCCAGGCTGATGGTTTTAAACGGTAACCAAGATCGATTTCATCCAGCTCCGGGCGGTATTTTAATCCGCACCAACCGATGAATTCATGGGTGTTGCTGATGTGTATGGCCCAGCGGCCGAGTTTATTTTCGTATTGTGGTAAGATGATGGTGCGTAAAATTTCTTCAGCATGTTCAACTGTTTCCAACGGTGGTTCGTGCAGGTAGCGCAGCACAGCAGGGTCGCTGTTGAGCTGCTGCACCAATGGCGCATCGGCCAGTGTAAACCGGCGCAGGTATAAACGTGGTGTATGGAAAATGATGGTCATATTGTAGCTGGATGCTCCAGCTTCCCGGTAATTTGTATCTGGAAGCTTCAGCTTCCAGCTCAATCTTAATAATCAATATCAGAATGGAAGCAGGGAGTTTCCAGATACAGGCTGGAAGCCGGAGCTTCCAGTTACAGCAAACCCTTTACCTTTTCAATCACCTGTTGCAACTGGCTTACATCCTGTCCGCCTGCGGTAGCCAATGTTTTTTGTCCGCCGCCACCACCTTTGATCAGTGGTGCAATATGTTCTTTAATAATTTTACCGGCATCCAAACCTTTGGCAACGGTTACTGTTTCACTCATACCTACGGCAACAAAAGGTTTACCATCAATATTGGCACACAATACAGCCAGGTAATCGTGCAGTTTTGTTTTCAGGTCGAAGCACAATTTCTTCAATGCATCTGCACTGCTTACTTCCACCATCGCACCAATGAAAGTTACATTGTTGATGATCTCATCTTTCTGCAATAACTCATTACGTAAAGCCACCAGCTGGCGTGCTTCTAAAGCTTCGATGTGTTTTTTAAGTGTGCTGTTTTCAGTTTGTAAACTGTCAATGGCCTTGGTTACATCAGCCGGATTTTTTAATGCTGCTTTTACTGCGTGCAGCTCAGTAAATGTATTAGTGATGTATGCTTCAGCAGCTTTGCCGCATACGGCTTCTATCCTGCGCACACCGGCGGCTACAGCGCCTTCGCTTTTTATTTTAAAGATGCCCAGTTCTCCGGTATAACCCACATGTGTACCACCGCAGAGTTCAATGGAATAGTTTTCATCCATGATCACCACACGAACGGTATCGCCATATTTTTCCCCAAACAATGCCATAGCACCCAGTGCAACAGCATCATCTTTTTTCATTTCTTTAATTACTACAGGAATATTCTGCCTGATCTTTTCATTCACTAATTGTTCCACTGCCAGCAATTCTTCATCGGCCATTTTTGCAAAATGGCTGAAGTCGAAGCGCAGGTAATCTTCATTATTCAAACTTCCTTTTTGTGCCACGTGCGTGCCCAATACTTTGCGCAAGGCTGCATGCATGAGGTGTGTTACGCTGTGGTGTATGGTAATGTCTTTACGCCTTTCTGCATTAACTGTTGCCCGTACTTCTCCGCTCATGTCTTCTGCAATAGCCGGAGTAAAATGAATGATGAGATCGTTTTCTTTTTTGGTATCAATTATCGTGAGCGGTGATTCGTGAATCGTGAGTGTGCCGGTATCGCCAACCTGGCCACCGCTTTCGGCATAGAAGGGCGTGGTGTCTAAAACAATTTGGTAGAGTTCTTTTCCTTTACCACTCACCTTGCGGTACTTTACCACTTTACTTTTTGTTTCCAAACTATCGTACCCCACAAATTTGGAAGAAGGAATATCGTTTACCATTACCCAATCTTCTGTTTCCAATGCAGTGGCTGCACGGCTACGGTTTTTTTGCTGCTGCATTTCTTTTTCAAAACCTATTTCATCAACAGCTAAGTTGTTTTCTGCGGCAATCAAACGGGTGAGGTCAATCGGGAAACCAAATGTATCCAGCAATTCAAATGCGGCAACGCCACTAATGATTTTGGTTTGCTGCGATTGCTTCATGATCTCATCGATATTCTTCAATCCTTTTTCCAGCGTTCTTAAAAACGCTTCTTCTTCTTCCTTAATTACTTTACTTACAAAATCCACCTGCTGGTTCAACTCTGGAAAAACGTTTTGAAACTGTTTGGCCAATACCGGCAGCAGTTGGTGCAGCAGCGGCTGCTTATATTCCAGGTAAGAAAAATAATAACGCACTGCCCTGCGCAAAATACGGCGGATGACATAACCAGCACCTGTGTTCGAAGGCAATTGCCCATCGGCAATAGTGAAACTGATGGCACGGATATGATCGGCTATTACACGGAAGGCAATACTTTCTTTATCGTCACCAGCTTTGTAGGTTTTATGTACAATTTTGCTCACCACATCAATGGTATTGGTGAACACATCAGTATCGTAATTACTTTGTTTGCCCTGTATTACCCTTACGAGGCGTTCAAAGCCCATACCGGTATCTACATGCTTGGCGGGTAACGATTCCAGGCCGCCATCTTTTTTTCGGTTGAACTGGATGAATACATTGTTCCATATTTCAATCACCTGCGGATGATCGTTATTCACCAGCGTTTTCCCATCTGCTAATTTTCTTTCTTCATCCGTTCTGCAGTCCACATGTATTTCGGTGCAGGGCCCGCAGGGCCCGGTGTCGCCCATCTCCCAAAAATTATCTTTTTTATTGCCCATTAAAATGCGGTCTTCGGCAATCACTTTCTTCCATTCGTTAAATGCTTCTTCGTCTTTCGGTAAGTTTTCTTTTGCATCACCTTCAAAAATGGTTACGTACAGGCGGTCTTTATCTAACTTGTATACTTCAGTCAATAATTCCCAGCTCCATGCAATGGCTTCTTTTTTAAAATAATCGCCAAAGCTCCAGTTGCCCAGCATTTCAAACATAGTGTGGTGATAAGTGTCCACGCCTACTTCTTCCAGGTCGTTGTGCTTACCGCTTACCCGCAGACATTTTTGTGTATCGGCCACACGGGTATTGGGGGCCTGTTTATTGCCGAGGAAATAATCTTTAAACTGGTTCATGCCTGCGTTGGTGAACAGGAGGGTAGGGTCGTTTTTCACCACAATGGGGGCGCTGGGTACAATAGTATGTCCTTTGCTTTTGAAAAAATCCAGGAACTGCTGCCTTATTTCCGCACTGGTACTCATATAACAACTATTTTTTAGGTTGATTTTTGTTCTGTAACGGGCTATATTTGTGCACTTTTGTGCAATGGCTGCAAAGGTAATAAAACCGCTTCATGCCACAAGTTTCAACAGTCATTCATGACCATGAATACCGGCAAAGAAGCAACAAATCGTTTTAAGGAACGTTTTGCCCGTGTAAAGCATGAAAAAAATAAAGTATTTCTACAATACCAATACCCTCCGGTATGAGAAGCTGGTTACTCCCCTGCGGGTGAAGCTGTTGCGTACTTTTGGTTTTTTGTCTGCACTGGCTGTGAGTTGCCTGATTGTAATTTCCCTGTACAATAAATTTTTTCCCAAAGCATCGGATAAGGAACTGAAACTGAAATACGATAACCTGAAAGATGATTATGGGATGCTGAATAATAAAATACAATCTCTGCAACAGCAAATGGCAGCGCTGGAACAAAGGGATAATAAAGTATACCGTTCCATTTTTGAAGCCAACCCTTTGCCCGACAGTGCCCGTGCCAAACAAATTGAACAGAAAAAAGAACTGGATAAGGTTAGTGTGAAAAATGATGATGAACTGGGTACTGATATTGCTGCGGCTTTAAATAATTTATCTGCCCGTGTGGCCTACCAGTTCGACAGTTATGATGTGATTGATAAACTCATCCGCAACCAGGGTAATAAGCTGGCCTGCATCCCCGCCATACAACCGGTAAGCAATAAAGAACTCACCCGTATTGCCAGTGGTTTTGGTATGCGCATTCATCCCATTTATGGCATTGCCAAAATGCACAATGGTTTAGACTTTACCGCGCCGCAGGGCACGCCCATTTATGCCACCGGCGATGGTGTGGTAACTACTGCCGGGCCGGGCACCGGTACGGGTAACCACGTGGTGATTAATCACGGGTATGGTTATGAAACCGTGTACATGCACATGGTAAAGGTGAAGGCACGCGAAGGCCAGCGGGTAAAACGTGGCGAAGTGATTGGATGGGTGGGCAGCACCGGTGCCAGTACCGGGCCGCATTGCCATTATGAAGTGCACATCAATGGATCTCCTGTTGACCCTGTTTACTTTTTCTTCAACGACCTGAATGCTGAACAATACGACAGGCTGCTGAAAATTGCTTCAGTAGGCAGTGCCAAAAGTTTTGACTAATTTTAATTATGGCTTTTCAGCAAATTGCATTTGATTTTGAAAATTTACCTGCTGCTTCCGGCGAAGCGGAAGTAAAACCTGCTGCATCGCCTGCACTTAAACCACCAGCACAACCTACCATTGAAATGGAAGATGAAGAAATGGAAGCTACTGCAGTGGTTGACCTGACGGCTATGCCTGCTGTAGCTCTATCGCCTTCAAAAAAAACCAATAAAAAAACCACCCGTGGCCGTATGAGCCTGAAAGATATGGATACCGGTGTGGATTTAATTGAAGTGCCTGATGATGCTGTGCTGTTTGAAAAAATGTATTACTCCATTGGTACGGTGGCCGATATGTTTAAAGTAAACCAAAGCCTCATCCGTTTTTGGGAAAACGAATTTGATGTACTGAAGCCGAGAAAGAATGGTAAAGGCGACCGTTTATTCAGGCCCGAAGATGTAAAAAATTTAAAACTCATTTATCATTTACTGCGTGAAAGAAAATACACTATTGAAGGTGCCAAAGAATTTTTAAAGAACAACAAAAAGGCAGAACAGAAATTTGCTATGATAGAATCCCTGAAAAAACTCAAAGGCTTTTTACATGAATTAAAAGCCAGCCTGTAACTGCGTTCACCTTCTTTATTTCCGTTTCACAATAACCTAAACAAGCAATTTTATAATGAAATCTTTTTTCTTTTTATTACTGTGTGCAGTAAGCATCACTAAAACATTTGCACAGGCACAGTACGAAATTGCACCAGATGAGCAACACCCGGAACAGCATGTGCTGCGTGGTATGCTGAATAAATATTTAATTCAGAACGATAGCAGTTATGCCGGCTGGTATAACAGCAGCAGTATGATTTACAAACCGGACACGGCCATATTATCTGCCTTTGAAAGAAATAAAAACAAAGTACAGTTTATTTTATTTGGCGGTACCTGGTGCGAAGACACGCAGTTTATCTTACCTAAATTTTTTAAGCTCCAGGAAATGAGTGGCGTGCCGGATGATGCGATTACATTCTTCGGTGTAAACCGCGAAAAAAAATCGTTGCCCAATATTACTGCGGCCTTTAAAATCATCAACGTACCCACTATTATTGTAATGAAAGAGGGTAAAGAACTGGGCCGCGTGGTGGAGTATGGTACTACAGGAAGATGGGACAAGGAACTGGCAGAAATTTTAAGCAAGTTATAATTACAACAAAAAGATTACTGCAAGTAAATTGTGCTTAGGAAAAGCGCTTACATTTTCCGTTTTAAAATCAAGGAACTAAAGCTGATATTACAGTAGTACAACTGATGATAGATGTTGTCCCGGCAATGGCTGTAATTATTGCCGGGGGCCGTTTTTGGGTACCTTTTTGGGCAAGCAAAAAGGTACAAGCGAAAAATATAATTCTTTGCAATTAAGCGATGCTGTTACCATTTTAGTCGGATAATCTTAGTTATCTGGCGCCAAGCTTATTCACCAACTCCGTCAAACTGTTATTCCCACTCATGGTTACACCATAATCTTCCAGTATTTTTTTAATGAAGAAAAAGTATTGTTCTTTCATGGTAACAAAATCTTCCATAGCAATGAGATTGGTAAAAAACTCCAGGGCAACAGTAATACCGTTCCTGCCCATATCGGTTAAATGAATGGTGGAAGAAGTGATGTTATTGTCTGCCTCCAGTTTACTTTTAATAATACCCATTACTTTTTGTATGTTCTCGGAAGATGTAGCGGCGCTCAGTTCCAGTTTTATTTCTGAACGGCGGTAGGTACGCAAAGTATGATTGTCCACAATACTGTCCACCATCATTTTATTGGGAATGGTGACTAAAGTTTTATCACCGGTGCGGATGCGGGTGCTGCGCAGGCCAATGCGTTCTACAGTACCGGTAATATCATTGGCTTTAACCGTATCCCCTGCGGAAAAAGGTTTATCAAAAAAGATGATGAATGATGCAATAAGATTTTCCAGGCTTTCTTTTGCGGCTAACGCTACTGCGGCACCAACAATACTCAAGCTGGTAATTACGCCGCCAACCGATTGATTGAAGCATGCTTTAATCAGCATTAATACTCCCACGATATTAGCAATCACTTTTAAAAAATCACGGAAGAAGATGACTAACTGATCATCAGTTTTATCTTCTGTTTTCAATGCTTTCTGCTCCAGCGCCAGCGCAATGAAATCGATAATGCGTAATAAAAAGCGTGTAAATGCAATGATGATTAAACCAATGCCAATGCGTTCAATAATTTGTTCAACGGGATGGCCATAAAGCGATATACTATCAACTTCTTTTGGATACTGTAATTTATCCAGCGCAAAAATGGAAATCACGATAAATAAAAACCAACTTAATGGTTTTACAATTAAACGGGTAAAGCTTTTTTCATCAAAATTTCTCCAGATGCTTTTGCCCAGCCTGCACAACAACCAGGAAATGGTGTGCGATAAATAATGTTTCGCCAGCATCATCACCGCAATGATGCCCACTACAATTAAATACGTTTGTACTGAATTATTGAAGTATACCTTGCTGAGAAAATCCATGCTGTAAAAATACCTGTTTACGTTTATTATTTTACCTGGTAAATGCTGAGTCCTTCAGCCTTTAACACATACAATTTGTTGTTCATTATTTTAATGGCCAGGTAATTGTTGGTAAAGGCAGGCAGTACATATTCTTTCAGGTTCAGCGATTGCTGCAGGTAACTCATTAATTTATTATTGCTGAAACCATATAAAATTTTACCGGTTACCGCGGTACTGTTCCAATGCAGGAAGGGTAAATGGTTTTTAAAATTGCCATAGTAATCAAAACTGTAAAAACCGCGTATGGAATCGTAGAGGTACACAAAATTTTCGTGATCGGTAATCTGGCAGGCAGAAGGTACGGTATCAAAAATCATCCTGAAATCATTGCTCTCCTGCAGAACGGAACCGTCGTCGCCGATTTTTTTCAGTTTATAGTCCTGCTCATCGTATAACCAAATGTTATTGTCGTAAGAAGTGGCTACACAGTTTACTGTATACAAATTACGTTTACGCAGGTTAATGGTATTGCGTACATTTAAATAATTATCGAGCGTAACAATAGTGGCAAAGTTTTTATAGTACAATAAAATCTTTAACGGGTTACTTACATCAATTTGAGATACTGCGCCATATCTTTTTACATCATTAAACACCGCAAGCGAATCGCCATTGGCGTTTAATTTTTTTAACTGGCCGCTAGTGTTTACCAGGTAAATATTATCTAAGTTATCTACAGTAAAGCTGGAAAAACTGCCGTTGATGGTTTTTAAGTAAGTCAACACAGAATCTGATTGTGCCCTGGTTGTGATGGTAAAACCAAGAGCAAAAACAAGAATACTTATTTTACTGAAGCTGATCAAGCTTTTTCTGTTTCGGTGTAATATTTTAATTGCAATGTTGTGCCATCATATTCCGCATAGGTACAGTATTTTAACCAATCGCCAAGGTTAACGTATTGGCTGTTGCTGCCCAATTTGATATCGATAGGTAAATGCCGGTGACCAAAAACGAAATAGTCATAATGTTTTTGCTGCAACACTTCTTTGCTGTAAATAATCAGCCATTCTTTATCTTCTCCTAAAAAATGATCATCCGTTTTGGTGGCCATTGCTTTTGCCCTGCTTTTTCTGCTGAAATAACTGGCAACACCTGTGCCAAGATAAGGCGGTATTAAACCGAATAAAAATTGACATATGGGATTGCGGAATATTTTCTTTAAGAATTTATACCCTTTATCGCCGGGGCCGAGGCCATCACCATGACCTACTAAAAATTTTTTATCGTTGATGTCGAATGCAGCAGGTTCAAAATAAACGGGGATGTTTAGTTCTTGCTGAAAATAATTGTTCATCCACATATCATGATTGCCCACAAAAAAATGAACAGGGATACCGCTGTCTGTAATTTCGGCCAATTTGCCTAAAATGCGAACATACCCTTTGGGAACAACGGAGCGGTATTCGTACCAAAAATCGAACAGGTCACCCACCACAAAAATCTGGGCAGCATCTTTTTTGATGCGGTCTAAAAAACGCACTAATTTTTTTTCCCGCTCCATACTGTCGGCATGTGTGGGAACACCCAGGTGAAAGTCGGATAGAAAGTATATTTTTTTATTGGCCGCCAGTTCCATTATGCCTGAGCTTTATTTTTTTGTTGCAGGTAAAGCAATACATCTCCATGATCAATAACGGGCAAACCGGTCACATCCCTGTTATACCAATACATCCAGGCAGTGTATTCCTGGCCATTGCAAAAAACGGTTACCAATTCCCTGCGGTATTCGGGGGTAACACCTTCTTCAGTAAAAATGCCTTCGTAATCATCTAACTGGCCAATGGCGTAGGAAAATTCATCGGCATTGTTGATGCTGTATAATTCACCAATAATATACTCATCGCCTTCACTTGCTTTTGCAGCAGGATAATTGCCAAGGTCATATAACTTTCCTTTCACCTTTGCTTCGCCCAGTAAGGTAAAATAGCGTGACATATATTGATATGCCGCATGTTGAAATCCACTGCGCAGCGATCCATACACAAACAATAAATTCGTTTGATTATTCATGATGCAATAAAGGTACTTGTAAAAATGCAATTATGCCTCTACTAAAAAGCAATAAACTTCTTTGGGGCCATGCACACCGGTTACCAGTGTTTTTTCAATATCGGCGGTGCGGCTGGGCCCGCTGGCAAAAGTGATTTGTGAGGGAATATTACCGGCGTATTTTTCTTTCAGTAACTGCAATGCATCTTTAATATCATACACCAATTGATGGGTATAGGCGATGCAGATGTGCACGGGTGCATATACACTTACTGTTCTGCCGCTTTGTTGCGCTGCGCTCATCACGATGGTGCCTGTACGGGCTACCAGGTATTCACACCCGGTGATGGAAGCATCGCAGCCCGGCAGGTTGATGGTGTTGCTGAAAACGGCATTCCATTTATCTTCTGAACAATATATTTTATTCCACTGCTTTTCTGCAATCAATTGTTGTACCTGTGCAATCATATCAGCTTCGCTGGTGCAAAAGGCAAACTTGCCCTGCAGGTTTACAAACTCTTCTGCAAACACCACTTCAAGGTCATCCGGTGCCGGAGGGAATACGGGATTGTTGCCTTCGCTCTGCGGAAACGGCAAAGGCGCCGGATTACTCAGCGCCTGCCTTATTTTTTTTAAAATATTTTCCTTTGCCGGTGTTACACCCATAATTACATCTGGTTGTTTATGGCATCAATACCTTTTATGCCGTTGCTGCCGTCATTATCGCTTACTGCATTTTTTGCAGCTTCTTCTTCTTCAGGTGTTACATCAAGTGCTTTCTTTTCTTCAAATGGCCGTTTGCCAATCAATGCTTCCACATCGCTCTTGAACAATACTTCTTTTTTCAGTAATTCTTTTGCCAGTTTTTCTACATCACCTTTTTTCTCGGTCAGCAAAGCTTTTGTTTTCATGTACGCTTCGTCAATCAGTTTACGTACTTCCTGGTCAATCATCTTACCGGTTTCTTCACTGTATGGTTTGGTAAAATAATTTTCCTGTGCAGGGTCGTAGAAACTGATATTACCCACTTTATCATTCATACCATAAACGGTAACCATGCTGTATGCAATTTTGGTGATCTGCTGCAGGTCATTGCTGGCACCGGTACTGATTTTTCCGAAGAAAATATCTTCACTGGCCCTTCCACCCAACGTCATACAAATCTGATCCATTAACTGATCGGTATTGTACAGGTTTTGTTCTTTAGGTGTGTATTGTGCATAACCCAATGCAGCACTTCCCCTTGGCACTACTGTTACTTTCAGTAATGGATATGCATGTTCCAGGTACCAGCCGCAAATAGCGTGGCCTGCTTCATGATAAGCAATGATTTCTTTTTCTTCAGGAGAAATGATCTTGTTCTTTTTTTCCAAACCACCAATCACACGGTCAATGGCATCCTGGAAGTCGCTCATATCAACTGCATCTTTGTTTTTACGTGCGGCAATCAGTGCGGCTTCGTTACAAACATTGGCAATATCTGCACCGGCAAAGCCTGGTGTTTGTTCGGCCAGTTTATGAATATCGAGGCTTTGCGAAATTTTAATGGGTTGCAGGTGTACTTTAAAAATGGCTTCCCTGCCCACGAGGTCTGGTCTGTCGATAGTGATCTGCCTGTCGAACCTTCCGGGACGCAATAAAGCAGAGTCTAACACATCGGGCCTGTTGGTGGCCGCAAGAATGATGATACCCAAATCAGTACCAAAGCCATCCATCTCCACCAATAATTGGTTCAAAGTATTTTCACGTTCGTCATTGCTCATCATTACATTCTTTCCCCTTGCACGGCCGATGGCATCAATTTCATCAATGAAAATAATACAGGGTGCTTTTTCCCGGGCCTGTTTAAACAAATCTCTTACGCGGCTGGCGCCCACACCCACAAACATTTCTACAAAATCACTACCGCTGAGGCTGAAGAAAGGCACTTGCGCTTCGCCGGCTACAGCTTTTGCCAGCAACGTTTTACCAGTACCGGGAGGGCCAACCAATAACGCACCTTTAGGTATTTTACCACCGAGGGCAGTATATTTTTTAGGATTTTTAAGGAAGTCCACAATTTCCATCACTTCCACTTTAGCTTCATCCAGCCCGGCAACATCATTAAAGTTGATGTTTACACGGGTGCCTTTTTCAAATAACGTGGCTTTAGATTTTCCAATATTGAAAATGCCGCCGGGTCCGCCACCGCCACCGGGTCCGCCTACTTTACGCATCATCAGTATGAATAACAAACCGATGAGAAGCAAAGGCATCAGTGTGGTGATGATCTGGCCGAATAATTCTCCTTCATCATCAGGGGTATCAGGTACTTCTTTTACTGATGGGTTTTTATTGTAAAAATCGCTGAGGTCTTTGGAGTAAGACTGAATTTCCCTGAAGTTAAAATATAACTGGGGTTGATTGGCTTTTACCACAGCATCGTAAACACCAGTGTTGTCTTTATCGTTCAGGAAGCTTTTATAGTAAGCAGCCCTTTTTATGAGGCTGTCTTTATAAACATATACCCTTACTTTTTTGGCGTTACGGATGGTTTTCATTTTTTCAACATCGCCCTGTTTCACCATTTCGAAAAAACGGGTTTGCGGAATTTCCACGCCGGAGGGATTTACACCACGTACAAGGTTCCATACCAAAATACCAATGAAAAGTATACCGTATATCCAGTACAGGTTAAAACGCCCCCGCTTTTTATTGGGATCGTCGCCTGTTGGCGGCATGTTATCAGGGTTGGGTTTCTTATTGGTATTTTGCTGATTCATATTTGTTGCCATTGATTATGCGCTGTGTTAAACTTACAATATGTGTGTCACATTTAAAAGACGAACTGAAAAGTATATTGTTTTATATAGAATAAAAAATAATTGCCGGTAAATTAATCGTTGTGTTCCATCAGCGGTGCATCGCTCCACATTTCTTCCAGTTGATAGAATTTCCTTGGTTCGGGCAGCATAATGTGCACCACCACATTCACATAGTCAATCAGTATCCATTGCTGCGCCTGCCTTCCTTCATGTTTATAAGCCAGTTCCAGGCATTTGCCTTTTACTTCCTCTTCCACAAAATCGGCAATGGCCTTAATTTGGGTATTGCTGTTGGCCTGGCAAATAATAAAAAAGTCGGCTACAGCTTCTTCCACTTTCCTCAGGTCGAGGCTCACAATATTGTCGCCTTTTTTATCCTGTATGGCCTTAATGATAGTTTTGAAAATTTTACTGTTACGGGTAAGCCTTGTAATGCTGCTTTTTTGCCGGGTTTGTAATACGTTCAGGTTGTTCAAATTGAAATAAAATTTTTTGTTTAAAGCTTCATGGCACATCAATAGCGCTGATGGTCTATTTTTGTTCTTCAGTATGCGGCATAAAGCCTGCAATTATTTACAAAAGTAACACTTCTTTACCATTTGATTTATGATGCCGGGTGACGGTTTTCTTAAAATATTAGACACTGTTGACAGTACCAACAATTATGCCATGGGTATGATTCGTGAAGGATTGGCAACTCATGCCATGGCTTTTGCAGCAAAAGAACAAACTGCAGGCAAAGGCCAGCGGGGAAAAACATGGCAGGCACAGGCAGGCAAGAATATCGCCCTGAGCGTGGTTATTAAAACGGATTGGCTGAAGCCCGATCAGCAATTCCTGCTGAGTATGCTGGTGGCATTGGGGGCAAATGATTTTCTGAAAAAATATATTCCCGCCGAAACCAGTATTAAATGGCCCAACGATTTATATTGGCGTGACAGAAAGGCAGGGGGGATATTGATTGAAACTGTTTTTAAAGGCACGATATGGAACTGGGCAGTTGCAGGCATTGGCATTAATGTAAACCAGGAGCGGTTTCACAGGTTGTTGCCCAACCCTGTTTCGATGAAACAGGTTTGCGACCGCGAATTTGATGTAACCAAACTTACCCATGAATTATATGCCGCTGTTATGAAAAGAGTGGAAGAGGGTAGGAACGTAACACCACAAAATATTCTGGCAGCATATAACCAGTTGCTGTACCGCCGCAACCAGCAGGTACGGCTTAAACGCGGCACTGTTACCTTTACCACCACTGTTAAAAACGTAACCCTGCTGGGCCAACTGCATACAACAGATGCTATTGACAGGCATTTTGATTTTGGTGATGTAGTATGGCTGCTATAATAATTCAGCTTCCCTGGCCTGTACCTCGAAATAATTGTTGTAGTAGCCGTGTTTCCAGCTTTCCCACAGGTATTTGGTAATGAAACCAAAATAGCCGTATTGCTGAAATTGTTTGATGTGGCACAGTTCATGTTTCACCCACCGTTCATCCTGCAGGAAATTTTCTTCAGACACTCCATGCAAATGAATGGTTTTACCCAGCACCATAGCTACCTGGCGTGTACGCAGTTTACGGGCGGCAATTTTTGCCAGCCACGACTGTTCCCTGATGTGATAAGATAATTGCTCCAATTGTTGTTTTAATTATTGGGCCCGCCATTGTCGATCCAGCAAATAAATGCATTTACCTGGGCTTGTGTGATGTTGCCTGATTGTGGCATATTGCCGGATAGTATTTGTGCACGGATATTCGATTTTCTTGCCGATACTTCTGCAAAAGTAGTTAAAGCTCCGCCGGAATTGGTGCTGCCGCTGCCATGGCAAGTACTGTTGATGGAACAAACTGTAGCCAGTATCGGCTGTACATCTGCACTGAAAGATGGGGTGATGCCTGTGCAGGAAAACGTTCTGGTACCACTTGAACCCGTGGACGAAGTACTGCTGTCCTTTTTACAGGAAGCAATTGCAATAACAGCCGCAACGAAAAGAAATGAAAGTGATGTTATCTTTTTCATAAAGGATAGTATAATATGGTGATACTATTCCTATCGCAATTATTGTTCCGTTAGTTGCCAGGCTTTAATAATTTCTTCAGCGTGTTGCTTGTTTTTTGGTTTTAAGAAGATTTTTTTAACAATTCCTTTTTCGTCTACCAGGAAGGTGGTGCGGTGCAGGCCCATATATTTTCTGCCGTACAATTGCTTTTCTCCCCACACACCGTATTTATCAATGATAGTATGATCAGGATCGGCAATTAACGTAAACGGAAGATTGTATTTGGCTTCAAACTTTTTATGTTTCTTTTCTTCATCCGGGCTTACCCCTAAAACTTCAATACCATGTTTTTTCAGCAGCGCATAATTATCACGCAAATTACAGGCTTGAACTGTACAGGTTGGTGTGTCATCTTCAGGATAAAAATATAATGCCACTTTCTTTCCTTTAAAATCTGCGAGTGATATGGTATTGCCGTTTTGATCTTTGCCTTTAAATGCCGGAGCCTTGCTGCCCTCTGTAACGGTGGTCATAGTTGAATAGTTAATTAGTTAACTGGTTTATTGGTTAGTTAGTTTGTTAGTGTGTTGGTATATTGGTGTGGCGTTTTTTGGTAAAATGAATAATTGGCTAAGCGCTAAAAGCTTCGGTTTCATACCAATTAACTATTTAACCAATTGCCAAAAGCTATTTAGTAAAATGATATACTCGTTCACTCACATTCCCCACCTGGTCTTCAGCAGTAATTTTTAATTCATGTTCGCCGGGCTGGCAATGGTCGTCAAAAATGTACACAAAAACTCTTCCTTTGTCATTAGTGAAACGAAGCCAGTTGCCATCTAAAGTTGCAGTAAAATTTTTTATCACTTCTGTATTATCCGTTACAACAAATTTTAGGGAAGAAAGTTTAGCGGCATTCATGCCATCTTTAAAACCCAGTGGACTGATTGCTGGCGGAATCGTATCGATCATCAACTGAAAATTACCAAAATCGCGGAAGCTGGCTTTGTACCATCCATTTTCAAAAGTGGCTTTTGCAAAATCATTTTTACCATTGGCAAAACGGTGCATGACCATTTTATCCGGCAAAGATGAAGTGGCTTTTATTTTTACCGGGAAATAACAATGCACAGGCACGCTGACATTGTGCAACTGGTAAATAGTGTAACCATCGTTTACCGGCTGCTCGCTGTAACGAAAGCGGATAGAATCATACAATGCATTTTCCGGTAAATAAAAACTCAGCGTATTATTTTCATACAGGTTGATATAACCGGGAATAAATTCCCTGGCATTTTGTGTATTGCTTGCATTTGCTGCGGGAATTGCGGTGCCACTATGTTTGATACTGAACCGCAATACTGATACATTACCATTAGCATCCGCAACAGTTATTTTAACCTGGTGTGCACTATCATCGTTCAGCAAAATAATTCCATCGCCATTTTTAGTATTGTAGATACTGTTGGTGTAACCGGGCAGGCGGGAAAGATGTTCCACCCACGGCCCGCCGCTGCTGCGCAGTTTATAATCAATATGTGCGTTCAGGTACCGGGTTTCATCGTAACCAATACCATCTATCCTGAAACCAATTACCGGTTGGTCATTATCATACACCACCGCTTCATAAATTCCGTTTGGATTGGTGGAGCCGGTATACCGGTCAATGGCAGAAATGCCAAAACTGATTTTATTGCTGCCGGTGGTAATTGGTGGCAGAACATATTCACCTTTCACTTTTTTTACCGCATACAATTTGGGTGTTTGTTCGTATGTGCTGATGCTTCTATCATATACGGCTAAACGAAGTATAATGGGCGGCACGTTGTCCGGCAAAGGAAAATCAAACAGGGAAGGGTTCAGCACTTTATCTGTTTTGGTATCCCGTATTTCAAAATGCATGTGCGGCCCCTGCGATGCGCCGGCGTTGCCGCTGTTGGCAATAAACATTCCTTTTTTTACAGGAAATTTGCCCGGTGGAATATCCAGGAAAACTTTCCAGCTTTTTAACAGGTATTGCTGTTCGGTTACATATTGTTCCAGCTCAGGATAAAAGCTGTTGAGGTGTGCATATAAAGTGGTGTATCCGTTGGGATGGTTAATATAAATAGCTTTACCAAAACCCAGCGGTTCAATTTTTACTTTGGCAATATATCCATCTGCTGCGGCCAGCACCGGCAGGTTCTGCCTTTGTTCTGTTCTGCAGTCAAACCCCATGTGGTAATGGTTATTGCGCAACTCGCCAAAATTGGCAGCAAGGCCTTTGGTGGCTTTCACCGGCCAGTCGAAATAACCTTGCGGATAATTTTTGGGGGTATAAAATTGAGACCAGGCGGGAACAGTGATCAGTATCAGTACAGCAATTACAACAAATCGGGGTAAGTTCATGGTGTCAATTATAATGCAAATCTAATTTGAAAATCAACAGTAAAAACAATTATCATGAGCGTTAACGCCAAACATATAGCTACATTTTTATTTAGTGCTGCTGCAGGGCTTGCTGCTGCCAAATACATGAGCATGAGCCCGGCAGAAAATGAAAAACTGGCGGCAGATAGTAAAGGCAGGGCCAATAAATTAAAAACAGCAGCAGAAGAACTGGCGGGCAAAGCCGGTGCATACTTTGAAGAACTGAAAACAAAAGGTGCCCAAGACTTTAAAGCGCATTTAAGTAATGCAGAAAAAATGATGAATGATCTTTTTGGTAAAAAAGATGCAAAAACATCTAATACGTAGCAGCAATGTTGAATGATTTCAAAAAAACCTGTGCTTATTATGCACAGGTTTTTTATTTACAGCATTTACAATTACTTTTGCACGCCCTTTCAAGGCGCACCACAGCATATGCCAAAAGATAACTCCATCAAATCAGTATTGATCATCGGCAGCGGCCCTATTATTATCGGCCAGGCCTGCGAATTTGATTACAGCGGCACACAGGCAGCCCGCAGTCTCCGCGAAGAAGGTATTAAAGTAATTCTGATCAACAGCAATCCTGCCACCATCATGACAGACCCGATGATGGCCGATAAAGTATATTTATTACCACTTACTGTTGAGAGCATTGAACAAATACTGGAAGAAAATGATATAGATGCCGTGCTGCCCACGATGGGCGGACAAACAGCACTCAACCTTTGTAAAGAAGTAGATGAGCTGGGTATTTGGGAAAAAAATAAGGTAAGATTGATTGGTGTGGATATTAAAGCCATTGATAAGGCAGAAGACAGGGAAAAATTCCGCCAGTGGATGATTGAAATGAACATTCCTGTTTGCCCGGCCAAAATTGCCAACAGCTTTTTAGAAGGAAAAGAATTTGCACAATCCATAGGTTTCCCACTTGTACTGCGTCCTTCATTTACATTGGGCGGAACCGGCGGTGGCATTGTATTTAAGAAAGAAGAACTGGATGTTGCCTTAAACCGTGCACTCAGCGCCAGCCCTATTCATGAAGTATTGGTGGAACAGGCCGTGCTGGGCTGGAAAGAATTTGAACTGGAATTATTACGCGATGCTGCAGATAATGTAGCCATCATTTGTACGGTAGAAAATTTTGACCCCATGGGTGTGCACACAGGAGATTCCATCACCGTAGCACCCGCCATGACGTTGAGCGATACCGGTTTTCAACTTATGCGCAATACGGCTATACGCATGATGCGTGCACTGGGCAACTTTGCCGGCGGCTGTAATGTACAATTTGCCATGAACCCGCAAACCGAAGAAATTATTGTGGTGGAAATTAACCCCAGGGTGAGCCGTTCCTCCGCCCTGGCCAGTAAAGCCACCGGTTACCCCATTGCAAAAATTGCCGCAAAGCTGGCTATTGGATATAATTTGGATGAATTAAAAAATCAAATCACACAATCAACATCTGCATACTTTGAACCGGTGCAGGATTATGTGATCGTTAAAATACCCCGCTGGAATTTCGATAAATTTAAAGGTGCTGATGATACACTGGGCTTCCAGATGAAATCGGTGGGTGAAGTAATGGGCATTGGTAGAAGTTTTGCTGAAGCGGTGCAGAAAGCCTGCCAGAGTTTGGAGAATGAAGCAGTAGGTTTGGGCTATTATGGCAAGAGTTTGATGCATGCCGATGAAATCATCGAGTATATCAAAACACCAAAGTGGGACCGCATCTTCCGTATTAAAGATGCACTGATGGCGGGTGCCAGCATCAAACGCATTTGCGAAAGCACCAGGATCGACCGCTGGTTCATCTACCAGATCCAAAAAATTTGCGACTGCGAAAAACGCATTGCTCAATACGATCTGAAATCATTGCCGGATGATGTGCTGAAAGAAGCAAAATTCCTGGGCTTTAGTGATGAACAGATCATCCGCATCATGAAAGAAGAAAATGCGGAAACTTTGTATGAAAGAAGAAAAGCCATGGGGTTAACCCGTGTATTTAAAATGGTGGATACCTGCTCCGCAGAATTTGAAGCCAAAACACCTTATTTCTACAGTACGTTTGAAGACAGCGCAGCTGTTACCGGAGCAAACAGTTCAACATTAGTATCCAACGAATCTAAAGTTTCTGACAAGAAAAAAATAATTGTACTCGGCAGCGGGCCCAACCGTATTGGCCAGGGTATTGAATTTGATTATTGCTGTGTGCATGGTTTGCTGGCCATTAAAGAAAGTGGTTACGAAGCCATCATGGTAAACTGTAACCCCGAAACGGTGAGTACCGATTTTGATATTGCCGATAAACTGTATTTCGAACCCGTATTCTGGGAGCACCTTTGGGAAATCATTGAATACGAAAAACCTTATGGCGTGATTGTACAGTTAGGCGGACAAACCGCATTAAAACTGGCGAAGCGCTTAACAGAAAAAGGAATTAAAATAGTAGGTACTTCTTTCGACAGTATGGATATTGCCGAAGACCGCGGCCGTTTCAGCGATATGCTGAAAGAATTGGGCATTCCGTATCCAAGATATGGAACTGCATACAATACTGATGAAGCCATTGAAGTGGCTAACCAGGTGGGCTACCCGGTCTTGATCCGCCCCAGTTATGTACTCGGTGGCCAGCGTATGCGTATTGTAATTAATGATGAGGAACTGGAAAAAGGCGTGCTGAGCTTGATCAAGCACTTGCCCGGTAATAAAATATTGATTGATCATTTCCTCGACCGTTGCCAGGAAGCGGAGATTGATGCCATCTTCGATGGAAAAGATTTTCATGTAATGGGTGTGATGGAACATATTGAACCAGCGGGAATCCATAGTGGTGATAGCAATGCTGTGTTACCGCAGTTCAATCTTTCTCCATTGATTGTGCATACGATGGAAGAATACGCAGAAAAAATTGCCCGTGCATTGAACATACAAGGTTTGATCAACATTCAGTTTGCCATTAAAGATGGTAATGTGTATGTGATAGAAGCAAACCCGAGGGCAAGCCGCACCACACCTTTCATTGCCAAAGCGTATCAAATACCCTACCTCAACATTGCCACCAAAGTAATGATGGGCGAAGCCATGCTGAAAGAGTATAAATTTGATAAAAAGCTGAAAGGCTTTGCCATCAAAGAACCAGTATTCTCATTCAATAAATTCCCCGGTGTAAATAAAGAACTGGGGCCGGAGATGAAATCGACCGGCGAGGCGATACGGTTCATTAAAGACCTGCGTGACCCTTACTTCAGGCAATTGTATAAAGAAAGGAGTATGCACCTGAGTAAATAAAAATCTATTTTTAATAAACCCGCCGCCAGGCGGGTTTTTAGTTCTTGTGTTTTTAGAATTTACCCTATCTTCGGGTATGGCATACCGTGTAAAAATACCCTTTTTTAAAAGTGCACCTTTTATCCGTCTTTTACTTCCTTTAATATTCGGGATATTATTACAATGGCATAATCAATTCACGGGCACTTTCATTACCATTTTGACGGCTTGTAATATAGTTGCATTGCTGTTGTTCGCCTTATTGCCTCTGTCTGTCCGCTATAGCATGCAGTCAATACAGGGTATATTTATTTTCCTCTTACTTTTTGCAACGGGCATGCTGGTTACTTTTTTAAAAGATACACGGCACCGGGAAGACTGGTATGGTCACCATGTACAAAAAGGCGATTATATAGTTGGCACCATCAATGAACCATTAACGGAGAAATCGAAAACGTATAAGGCTGAAATATTAGTCAATACAGTCCTGCACGGAGATAGTGTTTCCGCATGCTCAGGAAAAATGCTGGTTTATTTTTCAAAAGACAGTATGGCGGAACAATTGCATTATGGCGATGTGCTATTGCTGCATAAAGATGTGCAACCCATAAAAAATTCCGGCAACCCCGGGGCTTTCGATTATGAAAAGTATGCGGCCATGCAGCAACTGTTTCATAACGTGTTTTTAAAAAACAATGATTACGTTGTATTAAACGAACATCATGCCAACTTATTCAAACAATTTATCTTCACCGCAAGGGCTTCTATTTTAAAACAACTGCAAACCCATATCAGCGGGCATAAAGATGAATTGGGAATTGCAGAAGCTCTGCTGATTGGCTACACCAACGATTTGGATAAAGACCTGGTGCAGGCGTACAGCAACACCGGCGTGGTGCACATCATCGCAATATCCGGCATGCACCTGGGGTTGATTTATGTGTTGCTGGTATGGTTACTGGCAAGAATACCCATCGTAAGAAAATCATCATGGGCGCAATTGATATTGATCCTTGCTTCGCTGTGGTTGTTTGCATTGCTCACCGGCGCATCAGCATCGGTACTGCGTTCTGCAGTGATGTTTACCTGTATCAGCCTTGGTAAAATACTCACTAAGCAATCTTCCATTTATAATTCACTGGCGGCTTCAGCATTTGTGTTGCTCTGCTATAATCCTTACTTTCTTTGGGATGTAGGTTTTCAGTTATCCTACCTGGCCGTTGCAGGCATCGTTATTTTTCAAAAGCCGGTATATCGTTGGTTGTATTTTAAAAACAAATGGGTTGATAAAATTTGGCAGCTTAGTTCAGTAACGCTTGCGGCGCAGGTGCTTACTTTGCCCGTGTGTTTGTATTATTTTCACCAGTTTCCTGTATTGTTCTTAATTACTAACCTGATAGCAGTCCCACTTTCCACCATTATTTTATTTGCTGAAATTGCGTTGGTGGCAGTAGGCTGGATGCCTTTTCTCGGCCATTATTTGGGTATGCTCTGCGGCTGGCTGGTAATGGGGATGAATAAAATTATTACGGGCTTCAACAACCTTTCGTTTTCAGTGTGGGATCGTATTCCCGCAACTATGCTGACCACCTATCTATTATACACAGTAATTATCGGAACGGGCTTTTGGCTGCTGCAAAAAAATAAACGGGGTTTGCTGATCGCATTGACGGCATTGCTGGTTTTCGTTGGTTCACAATCGTATTACAAATGGCAGTCGTACAGGCAACAAAAGATTATAGTGTACAATGTGCCCCGCCAGCAGGCTGTGGATTTTGTGAACGGCCGGCAATACAGTTTCCTGGGTGACAGTATTTTATTAGCCGATGCAATGCTGCAGAATTTTCATTTGAAACCTGGTCGTATTGCCCTGCAAGTCCGGCAACGAATAGACATAAGCAGTATCGCTATGGCCCAGCCACCTTTTTACCAATTTGGAAATAGCAGGGTGGTAATACTTGATCAGCCCATTGCATTCGAAATCCCAAAACAGAAAATACCAGTGGATCTAATCATTATTTCTAAAAATTCACATGTAAAAATTGATGAACTGGCACAGGTTTTTACCTGCCGCCAACTTATTGCCGATGCTTCTAACAGTTTGTGGAAAATTGAGCAATGGAAAAAGGACTGCGAACAACTACATTTGCACCTCCATTCAGTTCCTGAAAATGGAGCTTTTATTACAGACCTGTAACCAACTTCAGTATGCAAAAGAAAATTGCCTCCGCGTTAATCTCCGTTTTTTATAAAGATGGCCTGGAAAATATTGTAAGCGAACTGCACCAGCTCGGCGTAACTATTTACAGTACCGGCGGTACCCAAAAATTTATTGAAGATTTGAAAGTGCCCTGTGTGCCTGTTGAATCCTTAACGAGTTATCCGTCTATTTTGGGCGGAAGGGTGAAAACCCTGCATCCTTCTGTATTTGGTGGTATTTTGGGTAAAAGAGATGATGCACAGCATGTGGCAGAAATGAAACAATATAACATTCCTGAAATTGATCTGGTGATTGTTGATCTGTATCCATTTGAAGAAACCGTAGCATCGGTGACTGGCACCGGCTTTCAAGCCGGTGACGAAGAAAAAGAAAAACTCATCATTGAAAAAATAGACATTGGTGGCCCCAGCATGATCCGTGCTGCGGCAAAAAATCATAAAGATGTGGTAGTAGTGGCAGCAAAAAAAGATTATCATTTACTGGAACATTTGCTGAAAGAACAAAACGGCAGCACCACGCAGGAACAACGCCGCATGTTTGCCATTAAAGCATTTGATGTGTGTACGGGTTATGACATGGCCATATCCAACTACTTCAATCAAACAAGTTTTGTTAGTCCGTTTACAAAAGAAAGATCAGTATTACGTTATGGAGAAAATCCGCACCAGCAGGGCGTATTCTATGGTAATTTAGAAGAGTTGTTCAGCAAACTGCACGGAAAAGAATTATCGTACAATAACCTGGTGGATGTGGATGCAGCCATTCAGTTGATCAATGAATACACAGTAACAACATTTGCCATCATTAAACATACCAATGTATGTGGCGTAGCGCAAAGAGATGCGGTAAAAGAAAGTTGGGATGCTGCACTGGCCGGTGATCCTGAAAGTGCATTTGGAGGTGTACTGGTTTGCAATGGTACCATTGATAAAGCAACAGCATTGGCCATTAATGAAATCTTTTTTGAAGTATTGATAGCCCCGGCCTATGATGGCGATGCGCTGGATATTTTAAAAACCAAGAAGAACAGGATATTACTGCAGTTAAACAATGCTGCCGGAATGCTTGCCACACAAGCGAAGCATGTACTGAATGGTATTCTTACACAACAAAATGACATTGGCAATTATGCAGAATGGAAAGAAGTGGGCGGAATGGAAACTACCGCTGCACAAAAAGAAGACCTGGCTTTTGCCAATATCATCTGCAAACATTTAAAGAGTAACAGTATTGCACTGGTAAAAAATAAACAACTGGTGGGTAAAGGCTGCGGACAAACTTCACGTATTGATTCATTGCGCCAGGCCATTGAAAAAGCAAAACAATTTAACTTCGATTTGAATGGTGCGGCATTGGCCAGCGATGCATTCTTTCCGTTTGATGATTGCGTAAAGATTGCACATGCAGCAGGCATCACCTCATTCATTCAACCCGGCGGTTCAATAAGAGATAAAGATTCGATAGCGTATTGCCAGCAGCATCACCTGGCCATGGTGATCACGGGTATGCGGCATTTTAAACATTGATATGTTAAAAGATTCGGTGAGTCACCCATAAAGGGGTGACTCACCGAATCTTTTAACTGTAAATACATTAATTCATTGCGGCTTGTTATAATTATTTGAATGCCCAATCATCAAAATAATCCAGGCGCTTCGTTTAAACGGCTTGCCGTACTGAATCCATTAACGATTCGCAAAAAAGGCAGCCGTGCCAAAGCTACATTTGCGTTGGCCTGGGTATGTTTTTTTTGGGGCACCACCTGGCTGGCGTCTAAAAAAGGCGTTCAGTATTTGCCCGGTATTCAATTGAGTGCCATCAGGCAGTTTATTGGCGGCAGCCTCTATATCATTTATTTTACAGCAACCAAACATCCGTGGCCCAAAGGCAGGCAGTGGATCACCATTGTAGTGTTGAGCTTCCTCAATTTTATGCTGAGTAACGGGTTGAGTACATGGGGCGTCGAATATATCAGCAGTGGATTGGGCGCAATCATCGGCGCTATTTTTCCTTTATGGATCGTATTAATTGGTTTGTTTGGCGGAGAAAGAATGCCCTTGCGTGCGATACTGGGTTTGATCATGGGTTTTGGTGGCATCTGCATTATTTTTTACGATCACCTGAAGGATTTCCTGGTGCCTGATTTTCGTTTAGGCATTGCCGTTTCAGTTATTGCCACCATGTCGTGGGCATTGGGTTCTTTATACACCAAAAAACATGCCGCCAATTTTAATCCTTATTTCAGTCTTGGTTTGCAAATGATGATTTCCAGCCTGGCATTACTAACTGTGTCTTATGGAATAGGAAATACCAAACCCATATCCAGCATGCCCTGGCAGGGATGGGCAGCAATTGGATACCTTGTCGTTATTGGCTCGGTACTAACTTTCATCGCTTATATTTACAGTTTGCAACGTTTGCCTACATCGCTGGCTTCGTTGTATGCATACATTAATCCTATTGTTGCGGTGTTGCTGGGTGCACTTTTGTTTGATGAAAAGCTGAGCAGTTATATTGCAATAGGCGGTGTGGTTACCATTGCTGGTGTATATTTGGTAAACGATACGTTCAGGCGGCAGGCGTTACAACAGAAGTGACTATCAATTAACGGTCAGGCCGCAGCAGCGTCCCGACCAGAGAGATCGGAGCGCTTCAAGCGACCCGAACGTGAACGATAAAGTAGAAAGTATCGTCAACAGTGAGGCAGCCATAGCGTCCCGCCTGCAACAGATCATCAGTAAAAAATTGAACCACCACTATACATATTTCCTCATCCTTGCTGCATCTCTTGCAGGGCCACTCGCATTGAGCTTCGATAAAAAAGTAGCCTTTTATAAAAAATGGACATATCTTTTCAAAGCCTTATTGCTGCCTGCGTTGCTCTATATTGTTTGGGATATTTATTTTACATCAAAAGAGGTATGGTCTTTTAATAAGCAATATATTACCGGCATAAAATTGTTCAATCTCCCTATTGAAGAAGTGCTTTTCTTTTTTGTTGTTCCTTATTGCTGTGTGTTTATTTATGAATGTGTACGTTGTTATTTTCCGGCATTAAAAAGTAATAAAACTGCAGACAGGTTGCTTATTAGTATAGGAGTGGTTTTAGGAATTACAGGGCTGATCTTTTTTAACAGGATGTACACTTCATGGACATTCATCCTTACCGGATTTTTTATTGCCCTGTTATATTCTGCGTATAAATTTTTTCCAGGGTTTAATGCCACTGCTTTCCTTGCAGCTTACGTTATCATGCTTATTCCTTTTTTAATAGTAAACGGTTTTCTTACCGCAATCCCGGTTGTACTATATAACCAGGATGAAAACCTGCACATCAGGATATTCACAATCCCATTTGAAGATGTGTTTTACGGCATGCTGCTGATACTAATGACGATTGCGCCCTACGAAAAATTGCGACAGAAAAAAGTGTAATCAATTATTTACCTGCTGCCGCCTCATCTAAAAACCAACATGTATTTTCTTTTGCTTTTACCTGCGCTGCAGGTAAAGCTGTGCCGCTTTTGGAGAATATTTTTTTTACAATGGCAGATTTATTTGCACCACTAACCAGGAAGGCCACATTTTTTGCCCTGTTAATGAAAGGAATGGTAAAGCTGATGCGGTCCATATTTTTTTCCTTCACCCAAACATTTTTCACCCAGTGCTTTTTTTCAGTAAGCAACGGGCTGCCGGGGAAAACAGAAGCAGTATGTCCTTCTTCGCCTATGCCCAGCAATACCATATCGAACGGATGTGATGTACTGATGTATTTCTTTATAGCCGCTTCATATAACAAAGCAGATTGTGCAGGCGTAACTTTTACAGTAGGTATAGCCAGTATGTTTTTTTTAGGAATGGGTACATGCAGCAACAACGCTTCATTCGCCATTTTGAAATTACTTTCTTCATGCGTGGGTGGAACAAAACGTTCATCGCCAAATGCAATAACAGTATGCTTCCACGGAATGTTATTGTTGTATGGAGCCTGCGCCAGCAATTGAAACAATAATTTGGGTGTACTGCCACCGGATAAAGCAATGGTAAACGTTCCTTTTTCCTGCACAGCTTTATTACTTGCTGTAACAATACAATGCGCTGCTGCATGGCTTAAAGCCAACGCATCAGGCCAAATGGTTTTTATTATTGCAGGCATGATTTTATTTTTTAGGTACCGGTAACACCACCCATTTTTTTGCAAACGGTTTTAATAATTTTGTTGCCGCTTCAGGGCCCCATGTTCCGGCAGCATAATGCAGCACATTCTTTTTGGGAAATTTTTTCCAGGCATTGATGATGGGCATCACCACTTTCCATGCAGCTTCCACCTGGTCGCTGCGCATGAACAATGTGGCATCACCATCCAGCACATCCAGTAATAAAGTTTCATAAGCTTCCGGTGTAGCCTCGGTATAAGATTCTTTATAAGTAAAATCCATTTCCACCGGCTTCAAATGCATCTGTACACCGGGAATTTTACTTTCAAACAATAAACTGATTTCCTGGTCGGGCTGAATACTGATGACCAGACGGTTGGCCACCACATCATCTTTAAAAATTTTATGTGGTGCATCTTTAAACTGAATCATGATCACCGATGCCTGCTTGGGCAAGCATTTGCCTGTAGCTAAAAAGAATGGCACCCCTTTCCATCGTGTATTGTTCACGAAAAACTTTCCCGCAATAAATGTTTCTGTGGTGGAAGCAGGTGCAATATTTTCTTCTTCCAGGTAACCTAACTGTGGTTGGTTATTGATGGTGCCGGCTGTGTATTGGGCACGTACAATATTTTTAAATACATCTGCAGTAGAGAAAGGTTGTATTTTTTTCAGTACTGCCACCTTTGCATTGCGGATGCATTCCGCATCATACTTTTGCGGACATTCCATCGCTACCAGGCACATCAATTGCAGCAGATGATTTTGTACCATGTCGCGAAGTGCACCGCTGCTGTCGTAATATCCACCACGTTTGCCCACGCTTACCTGTTCACTTAAAGAAATCTGTACATGATCAATATATTGATTATTCCAAACCGGCGAGAAAACAGTATTGGCAAAACGGAACGCCATAATGTTCTGCACGGTTTCTTTACCGAGATAATGATCGATACGGTAGAGTTGTTTTTCTGAAAAACGTTTTTGTAAAAATGCATTGAGCTTTTTTGCAGAAGCCAAATCAGTGCCGAAGGGTTTTTCCACTACAATCCTGTCCAGCTTTACCTGGTTGCAGATTTTGTTTTTATACAAACCTTCCGCAGTGGCTTCAATAAATTGCGGTGCAATGGCAAAGTAGAAAGTACGCAGGCAACGTTGTTTATTTTTTTTATCAAAAGCATCCAAATGTTCTTTGAGTGTAATGAAAGTGCTGTTCTCTAAAAAATTTCCCTGTTGGTAAAAAATATTATTGCTGAATATTTTCCAGTTATTGTCATCCGGTTTTCCTGTTCTTGAAAATGAAGTAATGCCATCAAACAGGTCATGTTTGAACTGTTCATTGGTATCTTCATTTCTGCCAATTAAATAAATGGCAAAGTTGGCAGGTAAGTGTTTACTCAAAAAAAGATTATAAAATGCGGGAATGAGTTTGCGTTTGGTTAAATCTCCGGTGCCGCCAAAAATTATAATTGCCGCCGGTTGTTGTATAGTGCTGTGCTTTGCCATATTCTATTTTTTGCTATGCTGTTTATTTTTAGTAACGGATTTCGTGATTTTAATTTGTGTTAACATCTCCTTTAAATTAATCCCATTGGGTATGAAAACTTCCTTCTTTATCGGTACGTTCATAAGTATGTGCACCAAAGAAATCACGTTGCGCCTGTATCAGGTTAGATGATGATCGCCCGGTACTGAACATATCAAAATATTGCAGGCTGCTGCTGAGGCATGCGGTGCCAATGCCGTTGTTCATCGCACACTGTAGCACGGCTGTTACTGCAGAACGGTTATTTTGCAGTTGCGTATAAAAACTTTCATCCAGCAATAAATTGCTGCTGCCTTTATTTTGTAAGTACGCTTTGCGGATGTCGTTCAGTAAAACAGAACGGATGATACAGCCACCTTTCCAGATACGCACCACTTCAGCTAAATCAATTTGATATTGATATACTTCAGATGCTTTGTGCAATAAATGTAAACCCTGTATATAACTGAGTGTAATGCCAAAACTCAATGCATCGTGCAATTGATGTATTAAAGCAGCTTTGTCTGTTGTTGTTTCAGCAACTGTTTTTTTATACTGTTCAATTTGTACCCGTTCATTTTTGTACACAGAAATATCTCTTGCAGTAACGGCATCGTTAATAGTAGGCGTGGGTACGTGCAGTTCCAGGGCGCTGTTGCTGGTCCACATACCGGTGCCTTTTTGCCCGGCCCGGTCCAGTATCACATCCACCAGTCTCCTGTTTTTGTCCACATCATCCGGTTGCAGAAATACTTTTGCTGTGATCTCAATTAGAAAAGATTGCAACGGGCCTTTATCCCATTGCGCAAACAGTTCATGCAGTTCATCGTTGTTTAGTCCGGCAACATTTTTTAACAGGGCATACACTTCGCTGATCAGTTGCATAATCGCATATTCAATGCCGTTATGCACCATTTTGGTGTAATGCCCGGCGCTGCCGTTGCCTATAAAAGTTACGCAGGGTCCTTCATCACTTTGTGCGGCAATCTTTTCCAGTATGGGTTGTAATTCTGCATAACCAGTGGCATTGCCGCCCGGCATCATACTGGGACCAAACCGGGCACCTTCTTCACCACCGCTTACACCCATGCCGGTAAAGTGAATGCCGGTGTTTTGCAGCCGGGCAATTCTTGCATCCGTATCAGTATAATGTGAATTGCCTCCATCAATTAAGATGTCGCCGGGTTGCAGCAGCGGACTGATCTCATCAATTACTGCATCAACAATTTTCCCAGCGGGCACCAGCATCATAATACGGCGGGGCGTTTCCAGGCTGTCCACAAATTCTTTCATGGTGCCCGCTGCTATAACGGGTTTGCCTGCACCTTCTTCCAGTAATCGTTTTTGCTGATCGGTATTTCTGTCATAGCCACATGCGGCAATGCCATGATCAGCAATGTTGAGTAACAAATTTCTGCCCATCGTTCCCAAACCGATCATTCCAAATTGCGCTTTTTGCATAGTTCTATATTTTATCAATACTACAAATTAATAAGTGGCTATGAAGTTACTTTAATGTTATTAAGAATCGGTAACGCTCATAAAAAATATCCGGAATAGAAAATTACATTGTTGTAGATTTACAAAAACTTGCAATATGGATTTTGGACGGGTGCCGGAGAATGAATTGGACCAGGTTGATTTTTCATTGCCACCAGAACCTTCTTTCAATACAACCATTTTAAGTGGTAAAAAGATAAAGGATGCGAAAGTGTACCTGGGTTGCGCCAAATGGGGGCGTACAGAGTGGGTGGGAAAGATTTACCCGCCTAAAACCAGGGAAAAAGATTTTCTGAAGCATTATGTACATCATTACAACAGTATTGAACTGAATGCCACACATTATAAAGTATATGGTGAAGGCGCCATTACAAAATGGATTGCCAATGCAGCAGGTAAAGATTTTAAGTTTTGTCCCAAAATGTACCAGGGCGTAACACACCGCGGCAGCCTGAAAGGAAAACAATTCATCACCAATGAATTTTTCAGGGGCATTATTTATTTTAAAGAATTTTTGGGTCCCATATTTGTACAGGTGAGCGATACTTTTTCGCCCAAACGCAAAGAGGAATTATTTGATTTTTTACGAACGCTGCCCACCGACTTACAGTTCTTCATGGAAGTGCGCCACCCCGACTGGTTTAAAAAAGATGCCATACGGGAAGAGTTGCTTACCACTTTGCAATCATTGAACATGGGCATTGTGATTACTGATACTGCAGGCAGAAGGGATTGTGCACACATGTACCTTACCATTCCAAAAGTGTTCATCCGTTATGTGGGCAACAGTTTGCATAAAAGCGATTTCATACGCTGCGATGTGTGGGTACAACGTATGAAACACTGGCTGGACAATGGTTTGGAAGAACTGTATTTTTTCATGCACATGCATGACGAAGCCACATCGCCGGAACTAACGGTGTATCTGGCAGACAAGATGAATGCAGAGCTGAGTTTACATTTAATCAAACCTTCATTTATTGGTAATGAGGGTAAAGCGTTGCCATTATTTTAACCGCTTACTTTACAGTAAACAGTTCTTCCCACCGCGTGGTATAGCGTGGGCTGCGCAGTTCCATGCGCATCTTCCAGTCGCGGGTGGTACCGCTGGATGCAAACTTCAATACATCATCCCGCTGGCTGAAATTGATATTGTCTATCATTTCCATAAGCATGCGGCCATTGTTTTTCTTTTCAGGAACAAAGAGATCTGACTGGATAGAGGTATCCGGAACAATGCCACTGAGCATTACACCAGCCTTTTTATAAATGCGGCCATCTTCAAACAGATCATCTACCAACTGTACCGCCGGTTTAATTAATTCATGTGTAGATGAAGTGGCTACTGGTAAAGTTACCGAACTGCCAATGTTGGGGCCATGCCTGAAATAAGTGCTGTGGCTTTCTTCTTTAGGTACTACAAACACACTCACTGTATCGGCTGCACTAAACTGGCGCCGCAATTTTTCAGCAGCCCGTGATGTGTAAGTGGCCACGGCTTCCCTGATATCTGCAATATCAGTTACCGGGCTGCCGAACATTCTTGTAGTGGCAATCATTTTTTTTGTGGTGAGTTGTTTATCTATTTCTTTAGTGGGCTCGCCACGTAATTCTTTAATGAGCCGTACTCCCACCACGCCGCCTAAAAATTTATGGCCAAACTCGGTGCTGAGTGTACTCAGCTCTAATGCAGTATGTATATTCCATCCGTATTTTAATTTGGAGGCATACTGGCCACCCACACCCCACACTTCTTCCACCGGTGTTTTGTGCAGGGCTTCGGTAATTTTTTCTTTCGTATCCAGCACCACCACACATTGCGTGGCCTGTTTATTTTTCTTCGCTAAATGATTGGCTACTTTGGATAATACTTTTGTTGGTGCAATACCTACCGAAACTTTAATGCCCGTCCAGTCTTCCACCGTTTTCCTGATGTGTAAGCCCAGTTCCTCCATATTTTCTTTTTCAAAACCTTCCAGGTTTAAAAATGCTTCATCTACAGAATATACTTCCACATTATTTGCACCGAGTAATACACGCAGGGTTTCCATCACCCGCCAACTGAGGTCGCCATATAAATTGTAGTTGGAAGAAAAAGTGGCTACATTATATTTTTCAATCAGTGGTTTGGCTTTAAAGTATGGGCCGGCCATAGCTACGCCGAGTTTCTTGGCTTCATCGCTGCGTGAAATAATGCAGCCATCATTATTGCTGAGCACTACAACAGGCTGATGATCCAGGTGTGGTTTGAACAACCTTTCGCAACTGCAATAAAAATTGTTACAATCAACAATTGCTTTCATGGTGATGGGCTAAAGCCCTTTTGTATTTTATTTTTTCTCTCTGGGCTGAAGCCCAGAGCTAGTCATTGAATTGCTCCGGGCTTGAATTGCTCCGGGTTTGAATTGCTCCGGGTTTGAATTGCTCCGGGTTTGAATTGCTCCGGGCTTCAGCCCGGAGAACCCAATATGGCAAAGCCATATTTTGTCATAAATTCTTCATACTCCTGCTGGAATGTTTTTTTCGCATGATGCTGCTCCTGGTTTTTGATATACTCCCTTACCGCATTAACACCCGACTCGCTTACAGAAACAGCAAAATATTCTCCCTGCCATGCAAAGGGTTCCGGGCACAGCTTGTTTTTATTAATCCAGAAAGAACTTTCTCCCTTTATTAATTGCACAAGGCTAGCGATAGTTTGGTCTGCATTTAATGAGATCAAACAATGTACATGATCGGGATAACCATTCACAAAATCAATGTGAATACCTTTGGTCATACCATTTTCCCTGATATGGGTAAATACTTTTTGCCGGATGTCTTTTGTCAACAGCGGCGCCCTGTTCTTTGTACTCCAAACCAGGTGAATCCAAATTTTAATGAAAGGCATAATGATATTTTTAAAACCATAAATACTCTTTACACGGGTTTTTATTATATGCCCCTGATAATATAAGTAACCACGCCCCATATCTTGCAATCGCTGTACTCACCCACTTCAATGGGAGAGAGTTTGGGCGTTTCCGGGATCAACCGCAATGCATTCAATGTTTTTTCATAACGCCTGATGAGCATTTCACCATCAATAACAGCAATCACAATTTTTCCGTTAAGGGGTTTAATGCTGCGGTCAACAATAGCAATATCGCCATCAAATATGCCGGCATTGATCATGCTGCTGCCACTCACCCGCATAAAAAAAGTAGCCGGTTTATTGCGTACCAGCTGTTCATTCAGGTCAATACCCCTTTCGGCATAATCATCTGCCGCGGCACCAAAGCCGGTGGCATTGGCGGTTGAAACCTGCTGCTGGTTAAACCGCTTGGTACCATTATAACTGCTGCTGAAAAATTTTTCCACTTCCATATAAAATAAAATTTTGTTTCACTAAATTATTTAGTAAATTTATGCTAAAATAATTAGCTAACAAATTTAGCAGCCAAAAATATTTTTAGCCATGAAAGATTTAACACAAGCCATACCCGGCTACAGGGTATATGAATACCTGCTGGTATTGAATCCGCATGAAGAATTGCGGCAGAAGATCATGCATGTGAAAAATGAATTCTATGAAAAATACCAGGCAGAAACCGCCCGGTGGGGCAAGCCGCACATTACACTCGTAAACTTTGTGCAGTACGGGCTGATGGAAGACCGCATCATCAATCATTTAAAAACCATTGCCATGGGTTTTCATCCTGTAAAAGTAGAGTTGAAAGATTACGGCAGTTTTCCCAGTCATACCATTTACATCAACATCACCAGCAAATTGCCCATACAAAGTTTGGTAAAGCAGGTGCGTACGGAAACGCAGCGGCTGATGAAACTGAATGAAGACAATAAGCCCCATTTTATTCTGGAGCCGCATCTTACCATTGCCCGCAAACTGCAGCCCTGGCAATATGAAAAAGGATGGCTGGAATACAGTCACCGCCATTTTACCGGAAGGTTTATTGCCGATGCTATGCTGCTGCTGAAAAGACCGGCAGGCGAATTAAAATACGAGATCATACAGCGCTTCGAATTTCAAAACTTACCCGTAGCGGTGAAGCAGGGAGATTTGTTTGTGTGAGTTTGGTTAATTGGGTTATTGGTTAATTAGTTTATTAGTGTAATTCGAAAAAATTCGTGTCAGGTAATTCGTGTAATCCGTGTAATTCGAAAAATTCGTGTAAGGTAATTTGTGTAATCCGTGCAATTCGAAAAATTCGTGTAAGGTAATTCGTGTAATCCGTGTAATTCGAAAAATTCGTGTAAGGTAATTTGTGTAATCCGTGCAATTCGAAAAATTCGTGTAAGGTAATTTGTGTAATCCGTGCAATTCGAAAAATTCGTGTAATCCGTGTAATTCGAAAAAATTCGTGCCAGGTAATTCGTGTAATCAAAAAAAACAAAACAACAATCCCCATGCAAAATAAACCGCTTCAGCAAGATCATCATAAAGTGCAGGCCCGGCAGCAGGAACAAAACAATCAATACCGCGAAGGCCGTGGTGCACAATTCAACACCAAAAATAAATTTATTAAAAACGAAAGCACACAGGAACATATTGAAGGTATAGATGATTGGGAGTTATCCAACATCCCCACGCAATACATTGAGCAAATGAGTAAAACCATTGTGAACAAGGTAGAAAGTAAAGATGTGGGTATGAGTTACAGCATGAACCCTTATGCCGGTTGCGAACATGGCTGCATTTATTGTTATGCCCGCAATGTGCATGAATACTGGGGCTACAGTGCCGGACTGGATTTTGAACAAAAAATTATCGTGAAAAAAAATGCACCACAACTGCTGCGTAAATTTTTAACACACCCCAAATGGGATGCCACACCCATTATGCTCAGCGGCAATACAGATTGCTATCAACCCGCTGAACAAAAATACCGCTTAACCCGTGGCTTACTCGAAGTATGCAATGAGTTTAACCAGCCGGTGGGCATACTTACTAAAAATGCATGGATACTGAAAGATAAAGATGTACTGCAGGAAATGGGTAAAAAACAAATCGTATCAGCAATGGTTTCTATCACCTCGTTTAATGAAGACCTGCGCCGTATGATGGAACCCCGCACAGTAACCGCCAAACAAAAATTAAAAGTGATCAATGAACTCAGCAGTGCCGGTGTACGCATGGGCATTATGATGGGCCCCATGATACCCGGTTTAAATGAACACGAAATGCAGCGCATTATGAAAGCAGCGGCGGATAACGGTGCCACCTTTACTGCGTACACCTTTATCCGTTTAAATGGTGCTATCAAATTTTTGTTTCACGACTGGCTGTATAAAAACTTTCCGAACCATGCTGATAAAGTATGGCACCTGATAGAACAAAGCCATGATGGAAAAGTGAACGATACCCGCTGGGGTGTGCGTATGCGTGGCGAAGGACATATTGCGCAAATGGTGGCACAGCAGTATAAAAAATACGGATTGCTGTATAATATGAATGCAGAAGAATGGAGTTTGGACAGGAGTAAGTTCCGTGTGCCGGGCGGCCAGGGAAGATTGTTTTAATGTTTAAAAGAAAGTGGATGAAAGCCATTACCTATACTTATTTAGTACAGTTGCTGTACGATATTGTAAGCAGTACAATAGAACAACGCCGTATTGCACACGGAAAATTTTTTTCGCAGGAGAATTATGCATGGGGCACTGAAGTGGAAGATTTTATTTTTTCCATACCGTATTTTGACAGGCAGTTAAAAAATTTCCTGGTGGGCAATTTGCCGGAAAGCATTATACTGATGGATAAACTATGGGAAGCCAGTTTTATAACACTGGCAGAATTGTGGGTGGAAGATGAAGAGTGGATCTATCCGGGCTTTACTTCAAAAATGCAGTACCTCACAGATATATTTCAGTCGGAAAAGATTCAGTTGTCGTTGCCATATTAGTATCCCTTAAAGTATAGTACTTATTTAATATCAATAGTAACGATATAATATATACGAATTAAAATTAGTAATTAATTTTTTAAATTTAAATATAAAAATGAAATTTAATTTAGTATTTTAGAATATGGCAAAGTCAGAATCGCAAACAAGTCTATTTGAACATTCAGAAGCAAAAATTAAACTTTATGGAAAATATCTTTCCATTTATTTAAATGTACTCGCAAGAAGTACAATTAATAATATTTACTTGTTTGATCTTTTTTGTGGAGAAGGAATATATAAAGACGGAGGTAAGGGTAGCCCAATCGTTGCATTAGAGACTATAAAAAATCATTATTATGCTAATGGTGAGAAATGCCCGAATATCTTTGTCACTTTTAATGACACTGAATTATCTGAAGTAGAAGAAGGTAAATTTAAAATTGATCGGGTTAAAGAATTTGCTGATAAAATATTTAGACCTCAAAATGTAAAAGTTGGATATACCAGGATTGATTTTAATCAAATGATCTTAAAAGTTAGTGAACGAATAAAAACATTGAAAACTGATGAGCGGGCATTAATATTTATTGACCCTTGGGGATATAAAGAGATCGATCCAGAGGATATTAAGAAGATAATGGAAAATGGGAAAGCCGAAATAATATTATTTTTACCAATTTACTTTATGTCTCGGTTTGTAAATAAATCTAAAGACATTGATTTCAAAGGAGGGCGAGCATTGCGTGAATTCATGATAAAACTTTTTGGGAATATTGATGATATTCCACACATTGGGGGACAAAAAGATTTTATCTATTCAATTCAACTGCAATTTAAGAGATACCTAAACTTAAAATATGTCGATTGTTTTAAAATCGAAAGGGAGAGCAATAATTGGTTCTCAATTTTTTTCTTCACTCAAAATAAGAAAGGATTTCATAAAATGCTGGATGCAAAATGGAGTCTGGATAAAAAAAGAGGAGATAGCTTTAAAATCGGAGACGAAATTACTATTGAGTTATTTGATGAATTGGAAATTACAGGATATAAAGAAAAAGTTTTTAACTTCCTTAAAAACAATGCCAATGCAACAAATGCAGATTTGCTTGAGTTTGGATTAGAAAATAATTTTCTTCCCAAACATACAAAATCTGTTCTTGATGAAATTAATAAGCAGCATTCTCTACAATTAATTTCTCTTGATAAAAAGGAAGCACGTAGCTACTATATTGGCGACGAAAAAAGATTTGTAAATATTCGTTTAAAAATATAAATCATGGCACAATCATCTATCGAATGGACAGAAATGACCTGGAATCCAACAACCGGATGTAATAAAATTTCTGCCGGATGTAAATTCTGTTACGCAGAAGTAATGACGAAGCGGTTAGAGGCAATGGGCATTGAGAAGTATAAAGATGGATTTAAGGTAAGAACTCATGAAGATGCTTTATTAACTCCATTTACGTGGAAATCTCCCAAAGTTGTTTTTGTAAATTCAATGAGTGATTTATTTCATAAGGATATTCCTTTGGAGTTTATTAAGCGTGTTTTTAGAACAATGAATGAATGCCCGCAACATACATTCCAGGTATTAACAAAGCGGTCTGACATTTTATTGAAGTATCATAAAGAATTAAACTGGACGCATAATATCTGGATGGGTGTTTCAGTGGAAGATTCAAGAGTAACGCATCGCATAGATGATTTAAGAAAGACAAATGCAAAGACTAAATTTCTTTCCTGCGAACCTTTGATTGGACCCTTGCCCCAAATGAACTTAGAAAATATTGATTGGGTAATTGTTGGCGGTGAAAGCGGAAGAACGCCCAGGAAAATGGATGAGGATTGGGTTTTGGATATTCAAGACCAATGCAGTAAAAGCAAAGTTGCATTTTTCTTTAAGCAATGGGGTGGTACAAACAAGAAGAAAGCAGGAAGAGAGTTGAATGGAAAAGTTTACGATGAAATGCCGGTAGTCGAACATTTTGAAAAGATGGAGTTCTGATTATTCACGTTGCTTAAGCAAATGCTTGCACGATATTCAGGGGCATTAAAAGCTGCCCAAAAAAATATTTTAAAAATTTCTTCCCAAAAATTTGGTGGCAATCAAAAATTATTTACATCTTTGCATCGCAAAAATAAAATTATTCAACAAAACATGTTACGCATACAACTACATATTGAAGCAGTAAACTGGTTGAGTCCGAAAGGATATGATATCGGTTGCGGGGCATGTTATGCTGTTGATTAGTACTAAAACTAATTCGCTATAACCCAAGCCCCGCCTGCAAAGCGGGGCTTTTGGTTTACAGCAATCAATATAAAGCATGGTAAATAGCTGGTGAAAAATTCACCAAAGAAGAGCTGTGCTTAAAATAAAAAAATGCAGGTACAACAAAAAATGCTTAACCAAACAGTAAACCATTGCCCATCGGGCAAAGGCAATAATACGGGTATGCCTCGCAGTAAGTTTATGTTGAGTAGTGACCCTGGAAATTTATTTTATTACATAACACGAACGGTGTGTAAAAGTGATTGAGCAGTAGTTGCTCACATGCAAAAACAGCCCGGTCGTGTAATACGGCCGGGCTGTTTGTTTATAGTGCCCGGCAGAAAGGAGGAGATTATGCATATCATGTTGATGTTAGTACATATTCTGTTGTTTATTATAAAAATGATATTGAAAGCAGAGAAAAAAACCTATAAATAAATTCAGCAAGTATGGCTGAAAATATTGGTATAAAAAATTAGATGCAGAAGGAGGAATAAAGCTTTCCCTGTGAGATGCAGCAGGGAAGCTTTAAAATATAGCAGTATTCCGGTTGGTCGGATACTCCGCCTGGAACGGAGAGGCTGCAGGTTCGAGTCCTGCCTGCTATACTCACCCTTGAAAACGTGGCGTGCAGCGGTTTTCAGCAGCCGCTCCGCTGCAGGGTTCGTTGGTGTAATGGTAACATCACAGGTTGTCGGCCTGTTGCCATGGGTTCGATTCCCGTACGAACCGCAGGAAATAATAAACATGATGCAGTACTTGTTGTATCAAAACATGTTGGCTTTAGCTTAACGGGTAAAGCGTCTGGTTGTGAGCCGGAAGTTCAGGGTTCGAGTCCCGGAGTCAACCACCATGCGGTTTAGTGTAAGGGTAACACGCTGCTCTCATAAGGCAGCAGATCCTGGTTCAAATCCGGAAGCCGCAACAAAAGGAGTGTTGACAGAGATGGTAATGTGCCGGCTTGCTAAGCCAGGGCGCCGGTTACGGTACAGTGGTTCGATTCCATTACGCTCCGCAGGAAAAATGAAAATGGTTTGTAGCTCAACGGCAGCGTACGCGGCTTTTAACCGCGGGGTTGTGGGTTCGATCGCTACCAGGCCGACAATGGATGAATAGCTCAACGGCAGAGCGCTGCCCTGTTAAGGCAGGAGATAAAAGTTCGAATCTTTTTTCATCCGCAGAAAACAAGTGCGTGCGGCGAAGTGGAAGAGTCGTGGCAGATGGTAAACCTGTTGTTTCAGAACTGAGATGGTTTAAATCCATCCACGCACACTAACAGGGACGGATAACTCAATTTGCAGCGTACTGGTTTGAAGCACCGGCAGCACAGGTTAGAATCCTGTTTCGTCCACAGAAAAATTAAGTATATGAAAAAAGTATTACGGTTCGTAATGAGTATGAAATACAGAATGATGCTTGAAGGGCATCACTTCCGATCACATTTAATTAATCATTATGGACAAAAAAATAATCCAGCAATTTGGACAGGAAATTTTATCCTTCAGATTGCAAACAAAACGACAAAAGAAACGAAAGAGGAATGAAGCCTTTGAGAAAAAATTGCTTCAACTGGATAGAGAAAGATCAACATTGCTTAAGATGAGCCGTGCGCTGGGCTGGGAACCATTGATACCACCGGTGCAAAAAGGATGGATACGATTTTTTGTATTAAGAGACGATGTTGCAGGGAGCAGACATGCTTTATTATTTCAGACACTATTGGAAAAAATTAATACCCGCCAGTATTATTGGAGAAAAGATTTTAAACATAAGAAACGAAGAAGAGGCAAAAAGATTTATGTGGTAAAACCTCAGTACCTGAGAAAGATTTATGCATGGGAATTCAATAGATTTCAATTTACTGAATGGGAAAGAGAACAATTCATTGCTATTCGTGAATATGATAAATGCGGCAGAGACAGGATTGTTTATGTAATCAAAGAATCCTGGCGTTTTGTATTAAGAGTTCAGCCAAACGTTATTGATAAAGTAAAAGTCAGGGATATTGAATTAGAGAAAAGGAGTAACGAAATAAGTGCTTACCTGGAAAGAAATTATTTGAGATGCAAATTGAATAAACTTAAAACAGGCAACATTTACAAGTATCATGTTAAAGGTTCTGTTAAATACAATGAATAGAATTATTTTAAAAACAAAACAGTAAAGGAAATTGTGGATTTAATTAATCAGGAATAAAACAAAAACAATGGAACAGCAGCAATGGAGAACACTCAGCGGAAGAATCATTTCCACTTCTATTGAAGAAGAAATAGAAACCGCTTTGCTCCGGGAAAAAGAAATGGGTTATGCGTTGAAAGTGTGCATCGGTACCGATAGCCAGGTAAAATCCAGGCAAACCGATTTTGCCACGGTAATAGTGGTATTACGAAAAGGCCGCGGTGGTTTTATGTACATCTGTAACGACAGCACCACACAAAAAATGAGTGTGAAGCAAAGGATGTTAACCGAAGTGGCAAAGAGCATTGAAGTGGCCTACAGCCTCTGCAACATTTTCAGCAGGTACAGTGTGGATATGGAAGTGCATGCCGACATCAACACTAACCCCAGCTTTAAAAGCAATGACGCTTTGAAAGAAGCTATGGGCTATATCATGGGTATGGGTTTCGCTTTTAAAGCCAAACCTGATGCCTTTGCCAGCTCCTGTTGCGCAGATAAAGTGGTATAATAGAAATTTTTACAAAAATGAAAACAAAAATAAAATGAGTATTTTTTTATTATTAGGATTGATAAGATTATTTATTTGGTTGTTTCCTCCCCTGGAGCAGCTGTTCAGGCAATTGCTGAAGCGGATGAAAAATCAATGGTCTTTATTGAAACCTTCAACTAAAATGAATGGTGTATTTGACACCAATTACCTGGAAATAAAAGCATTTTATCTGCAAAAACTGCGCACAGTACCCTGTATCAGTTTTGTAAATAATGTTGATGCAAAAAAAGCATTTGACTATTTGTATTATGGTTTAGCAGCTAAAGTGAAGGCTATATACCAGCGGAATTATTATGAATGGGAAGATGGGAAGCAAAAGTTTACCGTTACGGTATTTCATTTGCGTGGAAAAATTATGGTAGAAATTGGTCATGACTATGCCGAAATTTTATTTCCACCCAATAATTACCAGTTTGCTAATGACCTGATGAAAATTTTTGCAGGGTATAAGGCACCGGCTAAAGAAGAAGATTATGAAATCAACATCATCTCACGCGGAAGCAATGGCCTTGATTTAAAAGCGCTGGCAGTGAAACCCACGCATCTGGACGTAAACCTGTATTACAATGATGACTTTAAACCAATAGATGAAATCATACGTAAACGTTTGGCAACAGAAAATGACAAGGGGATTATTTTACTGCATGGTTTACCGGGAACAGGAAAAACTACTTACCTGCGACATCTGATCGGGATACAAAAAAAGAAAGTATTATTTGTAGCACCAGGAGTGGCAGGTAATATTATGGATCCTGAATTTATTGATCTGCTGATTGATAATCCTAACAGCATTGTGGTAATTGAAGATGCTGAGAATATTATCACCGACAGGAAGTATAACCAAAACAGCAGTGTAAGCAACCTGTTAAACATCAGCGATGGTTTATTGAGTGACTGCCTCAATGTTCAGATCATCTGTACATTCAATAGCTCACTTACGATGGTAGACAGTGCATTGATGCGGAAAGGAAGGTTGATAGCGAAGTATGAATTTGGAAAACTGACCAAAGAAAAAGCCCAGCAATTAAGCAACCACTTAGGACTGCATCAACTGATTGAAAAGCCTATGACCATTGCAGAAATTGCTAACAGTAATGAACCGGATATGTTACCACCCAAAGTGGAAGTACTGGGCTTCAGAAGAGAAGTGGTAATGAACTAAAAATATTGTTGTGAACAACAACAGAAGTACTTGTTTTCAAACAAGACTGGTATCAACTGCAGCAAGCAAACCTGGCCTGTGCGTAAAAGCACGGCAGTACAGTAGCAGTAGCAACCTGTATGCTTTTGTAACTGTGGGTATGCCAGCCAATCACGTTGTGTACATTGGTTCGAATCCAATCCGGGGAATGTACTCCGGTAGCTAAGCTGGTTATAGCAACAACTCAAACGCCGGTTCGAATCCGGCTTACATCTCCGAAAGGCTGGATGTAATAGTTCAGTGGAAGAACACTACAACAGGGATGTAGAGGAAAGAAGCGCTTCACTTCTATAAAAAGAAGCACCTAAAAGAATGTGGTATATGCCGGCAATGTTCAAATGTATTTTCAATAAATACCAATGAAAGCAGCAACCGGTTTATTACCAGCAAACAATATAACGTTTACAGAAAGTGATTCACTTTCATTATTGAAAAGTAAGATCCGTTTTACCGGAGCAATGATGAAACTGTTTCAGGAACATGTAAAAATCATATTGTTTCCGTATCAAAACGGTGGTATATACTGCAAACTTTTTTATTCAATTAATTAATAAAGCAAGGGCAGATACAATTCGTGCAATTCGAATAATTCGTGTACCACAATTAGTGTCATTCGTGCAATTCGAATAATTCGTGTGCCATAATTCGTGTCATTCGTGCAATTTGAATAATTCGTGCTAAACAATTCTTGATATCTACCCACGCAAAACAACAACAACAATGAAACGTATTAAAGTAAACGCCTACCAGGCAGCGCTGGTTTTTAAAGATGGCGTATATCAAAGAATGCTGAAAGAAGGAAAATACTGGCTGCGCTTTGGAGAAAAAGTATTGCTGTATGAATTGTATAAACCATTTCATGCACCGGCAGAATTGAACATCATGTTGCAGGACGCAACACTGGCAGCTGCATTGCATGTAGTAATTGTAAAAGACAATGAAATTGCATTGCAGTACGAAAATGGTTTGCTGAAAGCAGTACTCACTGCTGGCCGCTATACTTTCTGGAAAGGAATGATCGACTATGAATTTATTATGGCCGATACCGGTAAAATTGAAATCACCGAAAACATCAGCCGGGCTACATTGCAAAACAGGTTGCTGGCGCCTTATGTGCGTACCTACACTGTGGAAAGTTATGAAAAAGCACTGCTGTTTGTGGAAGGTAAATATGTGCAGCCACTCAGCAGCGGTGTGTTTTACTGGTGGAAGAATGGTATCACTATTGTAGTGGGAAAAGCGGATACCCGTTTGCTGCAAATGGAAGTGAACGGGCAGGAAATTCTCACTAAGGATAAAGCTGCACTGCGTATCAATGCATGGGCACAATACAAAGTGGCCGATATTGAAAAGGCTTTGCTGGAAAATAAAGATTACGACAAGCAATTGTACATTGCATTGCAACTGGCATTGCGTGAATATGTAGGTAACTTCAGCTTTGATGAGTTGCTGGAAAAAAAAGATACCATTGCACCATTTATACTGGAAGCGGCAAAAGCAACAGCAACAAAACTGGGTGTGGAAGTGGAAGGTTTCGGCATTCGTGATATTGTGTTGCCGGGTGATGTGAAAGAGATCATGAACAAAGTACTGGTGGCAGAAAAAAATGCACAGGCCAATACCATCATGAGGCGTGAAGAAACCGCCAGCACCAGGAGTTTGCTGAATACTGCAAAGCTGATGGAAGAAAATGCTATGTTGTGGAAACTGAAAGAAATGGAATACGTGGAAAAGATCGCTGAAAAAATTGGCGAAATTACAGTGAACGGCAATGGCGCATTACTGGATCAGTTGAAGCAGATTTTTACTGCAAAAACTTCATGAATTGCATCAGGCTTCATGAATAGCACCGGGCTTTATGAGTAGCATCGGGCTTCAGCCCGGTGCTATTAAAAACAAAACATCATGAGTAAATTAAAAATAAAAGGAAAAGAATTAAGAGCCATTGGCTACCCGGAAGGACCGGTGATCAGCGTGGCTATGCAGGTGATGGAACAACATTATAAACACCACACCAAAAAAGAAGCAACGGAAATTTTAAAAGCAGTTTTAGAAAAGCCAGAAAGTTTTTCAACACATGAGATATTATCTCCCATTGCCAATAAGTTGATTCCACCAGCAGAGTCGCAAGTCCCTCCTTTGGAGGGATTGAGGGAGGCTGCCATTCACTTCAACGTATTCGGGGCAGAGCATATTGAAGAAGGCGCCATGCACCAGATGTACCAGGCGGCAAAATTGCCCATCAGTGTAGCCGGTGCTTTAATGCCCGATGCACATAGTGGTTACGGCTTGCCCATTGGCGGCGTATTGGCTACCGCCAATGCAGTAATCCCGTATGGTGTTGGAGTGGATATTGGTTGCAGGATGTGTTTAAGCATCTTTGATATCGATCCTAAAGAACTCATACAAAAAGAAACTTTCTTTGCAAGGGAAATTGGCGAAGCCACATTGTTTGGCAGCGGCGCACAGTTTAAAGAAGCTGCTGATCATGAAGTGATGGACAATGAATTGTTTTATCAATTGCCGTTATTAAAAAATTTACACGGCAGGGCATGGAAGCAATTAGGTTCATCTGGTAGTGGTAATCATTTTGTGGAGTTTGGCGTGATTGATATAGCTGAAAAAGATACGGTGCTTGGTGTTGAAGCTGGTCAATATGTGGGCTTGCTGAGCCATTCCGGTTCCAGGGCATTGGGTGCTAATATCGCTAATCATTACACGAAAATTGCCATCAGCAAAAGGCGCCTGCCGCAGGATGCTAAAAACCTGGCCTGGTTAATGATGAACGAACAGGAAGGTATTGAATACTGGCAGGCCATGAACCTTGCCGGTGATTATGCCAGTGCCTGTCATCATATCATTCATCAAAAAATAGCCAAACAATTAGGCCGCAGGCCGGTGAAGATGGTGGAGAACCACCACAACTTTGCCTGGAAAGAAATGTATGAAGGGCAGGAAGTGATCGTTCACAGAAAAGGCGCAACGCCGGCTGGTAAAGATGTACTGGGTATCATTCCGGGAAGTATGACCGCTCCGGGGTTCATTGTAAAAGGCAAAGGTGAAACAGCTTCAGTCAATTCCGCATCACATGGTGCCGGAAGAAAGATGAGCCGTACCAAAGCCATACAAACGGTAACCGATAAACAATTTAAAGACGCGTTGAAAAAACACGGGGTTAAATTACTGGGTGGTGGATTGGATGAATCGCCCTTTGCGTATAAAGATATTGAAGTGGTCATGCAGGGCCAGCAGTCATTAGTGGATGTAGTAGGAAAATTCACTCCAAAAATTGTGAAGATGGACGGTGCTGCGCATAAGATGTGGAGAAAGGGAAGTAATGAAGTGGTGGGGGAATAAAAATGAGCAGTTATGATTAACTGCTCATTTTATTTTAAGCGTATCTTACTTCCATATCGACTGCCTCGCAATCTCATCCCAGGTATGATCATGAATAAAATAAATCACACGGATCAAATGATAGACCATAAGAAAAACAGCTAACACATACGCCAGCTTTTTATTGTACAACCACGATTTGAAATATTCTTTACCCGTAAAAATTTCTGTCAGCAATACTGCAATGGTGATTATACAAAACGCAATAACAAAGGGGCCAAGAATGTGGTAATGCACGCTCTTACTAAAATCGCCAGCATAACAATACACCAAAGATTTGGTGATGCCGCAACCGGGGCAGGGAAAACCCGTAAGCATTTTAAAAGGGCAAAAGGACTGATCAGTTTCCAGATGATTGTTGCCATTGCCGAGGTATAAATAAAACGGAATAGCCAGTGTTATTAATGCACCGGCTATTCCATACCATTTGCGTTTACGCTGGATATTATTTATATAATTTGTTGATATCACCCTGAACAATCATTGCTGCCACCATTGGAAATAAAAAGCCTAAAATCAGTAATAATGTAGACTGGTCTTTCTGCGGTTCGCCCACTCTTTCATATAATTTGGGTAATGCTTCTTTACCTGCCAGGTAGTAGAAGTATAAATTTACCGGTGTACAGCAGCCCGCAAAAATGGCAATCGGCTGAGAGATGACTTCTTTCTCGGCAACTCCATTTAATACTTCTGCTGCTTTAATGTTCCAGTAAATCAAATACAATCCGCACGATAAAATGCCAAACACCAAAACCATAATCGGGTCTACCTTAAAATAAGGAACGGGTGACTGGCTGTTGAGTTGATCTTGATTGGTTGTGTCCATAAGTGTGTTAGTTAAGTGATGCTACGAATATAAACATTCTGCAATAAAAAAGGGAAGGATTTTGTGCAAGATGCTCACCGCCTGTCCACAGTTTGGGTACTGGTTTAATTTAAACTATTTTTACCCGGTAAAATGCTGTCATGAACACCACCATAGAAAATATCAGGAAACTATTTGCCACCTACTCCAATTCGGAAATTACGGCCATTGATAAACTGCCGCAAGCCGGCAGCGAAAGGCATTATTTCAGGATACACACTTTGGCGCAAACTTATATTGCCACTTATGGGGCCAATATAAAAGAGAATGAAACTTTTATTTATTTCTCCGATCATTTCAATAAAAAAGATTTAGCCACGGCGCATATTCTTTGTGTAAACGAAGCAAAAGATATATACCTGCAGGAAGATTTTGGAGATGTTTCTTTACTCAGCAAACTGGAAGAACTGGGCTATGTTCCTGCAGTATATAACTTATACAAAGAAAGCCTGCATCAGCTGGCGTTGTTGCAGGTGAAAGGGCATGATGGATTGGATTATAAAAAATGCCTCACCAATAAATCTTTTGGCAAGCAGGCCATCATGGCCGACCTGTTGTATTTTAAATATTATTTTTTAGATGCACTGCGCCGCCCTTACGATAAACAAAAACTTATTGATGATTTTGAAGCGCTGAGTAATTATCTTTCTCATACCGAGTATAAATTTTTTATGTTCCGCGATTTTCAAAGCAGGAATATAATGGTAACGTCCTCTGCCGATAACAGCAACGCCGTGCATTTTATCGACTACCAGGGCGGTATGAAAGGTGCACCGCAATATGATGTTGCGTCAATGTTATGGCAGGCGAGGGCCAATTTGCCAGACGACTGGAAACATGATTTGCTGGAAGATTATATGAATTCATTTGAACGCATTGTTGAAGAAACGGTTGATCGTGATGTGTTCCGCAGCCAGTATAACGGTTACGTATTGATTCGTTTATTACAGGTATTGGGCGCTTACGGCTTCCGCGGTTTGTTTGAACGGAAAGCCCATTTCTTAACCAGTATTCCATTGGCATTGCAAAATTTAAAATGGTTTATCAATAACCAGAGTATGGGTATTGCTGTACCTGAATTTAAAAGAGTGCTGGAAATATGCATCAGCGATGAAGTGATACAGGAGTTTACACCTATACAGGCTACTGCAGATACACCGCTTATTGTTGCTATCAACAGTTTTTCTTTTTTGCAGCAGGGTTATCCTAAAGATGAAACCAGCAACGGCGGTGGTTTTGTTTTTGATATGCGGGGCATATTAAATCCGGGCCGTTTTGAGCAATACAAATATTTATCAGGGTTAGATAAACCGGTAAAAGATTTTTTAGAGCAACAAACAAAGATGCCTGATTTTTTAAACGCTGTGTACAGCATGGTGGACATTAGTGTGGAAGATTATATTAAACGTGGCTTTGAACATTTGTGTGTAAACTTTGGTTGCACCGGCGGGCAGCACCGCAGTGTGTATGCCGCTGAGGCATTAGCACGGCACCTGCGCAATAAGTTTAAAGTAAAGATTGATTTGCAGCATACGAACAGGGGAGGGTGGAAGACAATGGATAATGAATAATTAAATGCTCAATAATCAATGCTCAATTTTCAATAATCAACAACTGAAGTGAACAACAAAGCCATCATATTCTCTGCAGGTTTGGGTACAAGGTTTAAACCATGGACAGACCATCATCCTAAGGCATTAGCAATGGTGAATGGGAAATCTTTACTGCAACGTAACATTGAATACTTACAGCAATATGGCATTACCAATGTTGTGGTGAATGTGCATCATTTTCCGCAGCAGATTATTGATGCCATACAAAACAGTAAAGGCTGGGGGAGTAATGTTATCATTAGTGATGAAAGCGATTATGTGTTGGAAACCGGTGGCGGCTTAATGAAAGCACAACCTTTATTAGATGGTAATGTGCCGTTCTTTTCTTTGAATGTGGATATACTCACCAATCTTGATTTGGATAAACTGATGGCATACCATCAGCAGCATCAGCCATTAATTACATTCGGAATTACCAACCGTAAATCTTCACGTATGTTATTGTTTGATGAAAACAACCGTTTGTGTGGCTGGAAAAATATGCAAACCGGTGAATTGAAAGGCCCGGTATTGCAATACGCAGAAGAGAAAAAAAATACCCTCAAAGAAATGGCGTACAGTTGCGTGGTGATTTATGAACCCCAAATATTTTCATTGATTCGCCAGCTGGGAAAATTTTCAATCATGGATGCTTATCTTGATTTGGCTGCTGATTATGTCATACTCGGTTACGATCATAGCGGCGATAAACTGGTTGATGTTGGTAAGCCGGAAAGTGTGGCTATTGCGGAGCAGTTGTTTGTTTAATAATGTAAATGATTATGAAGATATCAATCATCCATCGTATTTTAAAATGCCCCGTCATTACATACCGGTCATGAATTTGGAGGAATAAGCCTTGTTTGATTGGGGGGATTGTTATAACGAATCCAAATCTTATAAATAATATAAATTGAAATAATAGCTCCAATGGCAACTACACCATTTGTACCAAGTAACCCAACAATACGGTTAAATATTATGCCTTTACTGTCTTTGGGTTTTGCTGCGGTTCCATTGGCAATTTCAATGGCCATATAAAAAGTAAAAATTGTAACTCCTATTGTAGCTAATAAGCCAATCAAATAACCTTTGATTGCTCTAAATGGTGTCAACTTTTTATGGGTCCTTGTAAAATATCTTTCTTTTTCCATAAAAGAAAAAAATATTTCAACATCTTCAGTATGATCAAATGAAAATTCACATTCTGCAGGTATTCCAGCAAATACGCTGTATCGTATGATTACTTTTTCATCGTGTTCTTCTTTCTTTATCCATTTTATCGATTCATACTTTACTTTAATTCTTGTGGCTAAAGAAAACTTTTTTCCGTAAGCTTCTTCAAATTCCTCTACCGAGTGTGATTTTGAAGAGGAAAATTTCAATGAACTTTCATCAGTAATAAATGCCGAAAGTTTATTTCCGGTAATTAAAAAAACTTTGTTAATCACTTTATTTATTTCTTGTTGTTTATTTTTTAAGTATCACTATCAATCATGGTTAATGAACACAGAGGTTTTTAATTCCCACTCTCATTCGGCGCTGCCCCAAATTCTTTTTTCTCTTTAGGTTTACTGATGCCGAAATTATAACGCAAAGTAATACCCAATCTTCTCGTATCATTTATTCTTGTGCCGGTTGTATTCACATTGCCCTGGTTTAATGCAAATGTTACATGATTGGTTTGTAAAAGGTCATTTACAGAAAAAATGATGTTCGCTTTTTTCTTCAGCACACTTTTATTTACTGAAACGAATAAGCCACCAAAAGTATTCAGCTCATAAAAATTCTGCAGGGCTTTGGTACGCATAAAGCCTTGTGTGCTGAAAGAAAGGGTTGGTGTGGCTTTCAATTCCTGGTACATAAAAAATAGCCAGCTGCCGCGGCTGTAACTAAAAGGTAAATTTTGATACAGGCCATTATACTGGTTGTGGTTATACTGTGCGCCCATATAGAAAAAGTATTTTCCACCCGGTGGTATACCGGCAATCATCCTGAAATAAAATTCTTTGTTCCTGCCCAGGTTATCATACGTGCGGTAAGCAATACGGGTAACATCATCCTGGTACGTAACGTTGCTGAAAATATTTTTAGTTTCATTAACGCCTACTGCAAACACCGGAAAATCCTGGAACATCACATTGAATTCATAATTGGTGGTAAACTGTGGTTGCAATTTAGGATTGCCTACATCATACAAATACTGGTCTACATATTTGGGATAGGGATTCAGTATTTCATAATATGGCCGCCTGATGCTGCGCCGGTAAATAGCACTGCCAATTAAATCTGTTTTAAATAATGTAAACAGCTTATGCCTGAGATAAACATAAGGAAACAAATCGGTGCGTTTGATGTACAGCGATGTGTCTTTAGGAACGGTTTGCCTGCCATCAATATTTGTTGTTTCAAGCCGAAGCCCCGGTTTCAAAGTAAAACCCCAAAGTGTTTTTGATAACTGTAAGTAAGCCGCGGTGATGGTTTCTTTATATTTGAAAGTATTGGTTTGAAAACTGTCTACCTGCCTTGGCAATGCGCCTGTTTGATAATAATATAACGAACTGTTTTTGCTGGTGCTGCTGGTTAATTTAAAACCACTTTCCAGGGTAAACCATTTCCATTGCTTATACACCAGGTCTGTTTGTGCCGCAAAAATATTTTTATCGTTTTTATTTTCGCCGTTGCCCAATACTGCCGGTTTTGCTGGAAGAAAATAAGCATTGGTATAATCCTGTGCATTGCTGCTGTTGAAATAGTTATAGTCCAGTTCAGTGGTCCATTCGCTGCCCAGCGAATCTATTTTATATTTTGAACTCAGGCTGTTGCTCCAGTATGTAGAATGAGTACTGTTGTAAATGGCAGATTGGTTGTTGCCAATATCGGCTTGCGATGCTGTTTTGATAATATTAATAGCATTTAATGCATCGCTTTGGTTACTGCTGCTGCTGATACGGGTATCATAAGCGGCACTGAATTTTTTGGTAAAGCCAATATCAAGCCCCGTGCCGATGTAGTGATTGGCAGAAGGGTAAGTGGTGTAAGCATTTTGCGAAAGTGCTGAAGTGTCTGTCTTAATTAACCGCAGTGAGTTTAATGTTTCATAATTTTTCCTGCTCGTGTACTGGTAACTGAAATAGGTGTTAACCTTTCCCATACTGTTGTTTACGTTTACTCCACCAGTTACAGTATTGTACACACCCTGGAAATACGCGAGGTTGGCACTGCCATTACTGCCCAGTTTCACCCCCTTTTTCAAAACAATGTTCACAATACCGCCACTGCTGGCCGCATCAAATTTTGCAGAAGGGTTGCGTAAGATTTCAATCTTGCTGATGCTGCCCGCGGGCAAACTTTTTAGCAGAGAAGCAAGGTCTGCCGCACTTAGTTTCATTTCCCGGCCATTTATAAAAACAGTGGCCGCCTGCAAACTGCCGAGGTAAACATTGCCATCCTGGTCAACAATTACACCCGGTGTTTTTTCCAATACTTCGTAGGCATTGGTGCTGCTGTTGGAGAGTGCAGTGGCGTCCACCACGGTTTTATCGTCTTCCTGTTTTACCAATGGCCTGCGTGATGATACCACCACTACATTTTGCATGTTTGTAGTACTTCTTTTTAATGAAAGGGTAACATTTACAGGCGTATTGCTTACGTTGATGATTTTGCTGACAGGCTCTATGCCAATGGCAGAAACACTGATGAGGTATTTGCTGAAAGTATGTACAGTAAAACGATTACCAGTTTTACTAAACACCTGTGTGCTGATGATTGCACTATCCGGTAATGACAATAGTTGAATAGTGGCATTACTGCCCGAATCATTTTTGGGCGGAACGAGCAATACCTTTAGTGATGTTGTTGTTTTATCCTGGGCTTTACTTTCGGCTATACAAAGCAGCAGCGCTGCCAGCAAAAATGTTTTCAATGGTTTTAATTATACAGGTTATTATAAAGTGACTTGAATAAAGAAACCGGCATTAGCCGGTTCCTGTTTCAAAATTATTAATGGAAATAAACACTTATTTCTTTTCAAACAGATCCTTCTTATCTACGACTTTAACTTTGTCTCCGGGTTTAAGCGACTTGCTCACCACATCATATGGGCCGGTTACCACTTCATCACCTTCTTTAAGGCCGCTTACCACTTCAATATTGTTGATGTCCTGTATAGCCGTTTTCACTTTTACCTTTTGTACTTTTCCTTCTTTATCTAAAGTAAATACCACTACATCCAGGTCGTCATTACCTGATGAAGCGGTAGTTGTATTGTTGTTATTATTATCAGCAGGTTTTGCAGAGTTATTTTTGGTACTGTCATTTTTATCACGGGTGGTTACCGCATTAATAGGTATGCTCAGTACATTGGTATGCGTTTGTGTTTGAATATCGGCGCTGGCACTCATACCCGGTTTAAAAGGGAAATTGCCTTTGATCACCAGGTCCCTGTAGCTGTCGGGCAGCAGGCGCACATACACTTTGTATTGCGTAACATCAGTACTGCTGGTGGTAACGGCACTTTGTGTGGCAGCGCCGTTATTGCTGCTGGCAATTTGGGTAACAATACCTTTAAATTTTCTGTCGTTGTACGCATCAACAGTTACAACGGCAGTATCGCCCATCTTTACTTTGGGAATGTCGTTTTCGCCAACGTCTACACGCACTTCAATTTTATCCATATTGGCAATACGCATCATTTCTGTACCCAGTGTAAAACTGTTACCGGCAACTTTCTCACCTTTTTTTACATTCAGTAAAGAGATCACACCATCAGTAGGTGCAACAATGATGGTTCTGCCTAAATCCTTATCTGCTTTTTGCAAATTGGCCTGTGCGTTTTGCACACCAGCGTTTCCACCTTTAATGCCCTGTACGGCTGCATTGTAATTGGCTACAGCACTTTTGTAGTTGGCATCGGCAATATCAAATTCATTTTGGCTGATGACTTTATCATCGTACAATTTTTTCTGGCGGTTGTAAGTGTTTTCGGCCTGGGTCATTTGTGCTTTCAGTGCATCTAATGCAGCCTGCGAATTACTAACCTGTGCTTTACTTTGTGCTACAGTGCTGGCAGCCTGGTTACGTTGTAATGCATAAATGTCTGCATAAATGCGTGCCAGTACCTGTCCTTTTTTAACGGTGTCGCCTTCCTGTACATTCAGTTCAGTAATTTCACCGCTGATGTCGGGGCTTACTTTTACTTCTTCTTCAGGATAAATTTTTCCGCTGGCGTTGACTACTTCGGTGATGGTTCTTTTCTGTGCCTTTTCTGTGGTAACTTTTGTGCCCTCATTCTTTCCAAATACGCCTGCTTTGGAAAGTGCTACAACAGCAACTAATAAAAGCCCGGTAGAAATAAGGATCCATTTAACTGTTTTACTCATGGTATATGCTGTTTATTCCCTGTTTTTTGATGCAGGAAAATGTTGAATGTTTTGCGGTTGTTTCATAATGCAGCCAGTAAAAACGATTGCATTATGGGGTTTATTTCAGCTGCAATGGTGCAGTTATAATTTTAATCCCTGGCCTTTGTAAAACTCCAGTACTTTCATCTTAAACACATAATCAAAATGATTCAGCGAGTTTTGCAGTTTGGCAGTTGTTAAGTTATTCTGGTTGGTGATCAGTTCAAAAGTGCTCAGCATACCCACATCCCAGCGTTTTTGAGAAAAATCAAAACTCTTCTGCGCAGCCTCCACTGTTTTTTTACCGGCTTCATATTTCTGCAAAGCCACCATGGCGCTGTTGTAAGCGCCATAAATATCCTGTTTCAGTTTCAGGTTATCCGCCTGCTGCTGGTATTGCAGGTTCAGTACATTTACTTTACTGCGTTCGTAATTGGTGCGTAAGCTGCTGCCATTAAAAATAGGAACACTCAGGCTTACACCAACACTTTGCCTGAAGTTGTCTGACAGTTGATTAAAAAATGGATTCGATTTAGCTGTTCCGTTTGGAGTGTATGAAGTAATCGGCCCCAGTACATCATAATATACACCACCGCCTGCATCAGCCTGCAGCCCCGTTTTACCAATAACGGTACTGGAGGTGTAAGCTGGTATATTGAAAGATGCTACATAGCTGCTGCCCAGGCTTCCAAATGCACTGATGGTGGGATACATGGCTCCTTTGGTGGACAATACTGATTTTTGCGCCGCCTTCAGTTTAAAGTCGTTGTATTTTTGCTGGGGAAGATTAGCAACTGCAAGATTATACACAAAGTCCGGTTGAAGATCAGCAATCTTTTCCAATGGAATTAAATCAACCGGTGGTGTGTCTACTTCAAAAGGTGTTGCCGCATCCAGCGACATATATGCTTTCAGGTTCAGTACACTTTGTGTGGTATTGCCAATTGCAGTAATGTAGGTAGAACTGTCTCTTGCCACCTGTGCTTCCTGTTCAGATGCGTTAAGTTCCGGCAGGCTGCCTGCATCCACCATCTTCCGTGTATTTACCAATTGCGCTTTCGATTGTTCCAGTTGCACTTTGGCAATTTCTTCCTGTTCTTTGGCCAACAAAATCTGCAGGTAAGAATTGGCTACCACAAGGGCAATGTCGTTCTTCAGTTTATCTGTACTGGCATTGGCAGCGGCAAGCTCCCATTCATTCGCCAAAATAGCATTGCGCTTACTGAACCAATTGAAAATTTCAGCACTGGTTTGCAGCTGGAACCCGGAGGAAAGATAGCTTTGTGTAACCAGGCTGTAAGAGGTAGGGCTTTGGTTACGGCCACTGTTAAAGCTTTCATTACTGCTGAAACTTAATCCCGGGTATTGCCCCATTTTGCTCTGGTTCAATGTTAATTTGGCCAGTGTCGACTGCAGGTCGGTTTGCTTAATGGTAATGTTATTGGCAAGGGCGTAATCCACGCATTTGCGGAGGTCCCACTTTTGTGCAGTAGCAGCAACAGCGGGAAGCAATAAAATGATGAGGAAGTAAAGACGGTGGCGCATACTACAAAAATATAACATCCCTATTAAAGCCAAAGCATTCATTTTTATAAGCGGCAAAAACAGTAGGGAATGTTAAAAAGTACGAAATTCAGGGCATTGTTAAGCTGATTTTTTCTTCAGCAATATTTTAATCCTCAACTTTGCATACCCTGAAACGACTTCAGTTCAACCTTTTAATACTGATTTTTATGAGAAAGTACCTGGCGCCGGCCTTGATGTTCCTGTTCAAAGCATTTGCTGCACAAAGTCAGACCATTGATTCAGCCCTTATCATAAACGCCAATAATTTCCCCCAGGAAAAAATACACCTGCATACTGACAGGGAAGCATACCTGCCGGGCGAAACGGTTTGGTTTAAAGCCTACGTAATGGCAGATGATCTGCCTTCAACAATCAGCACCAATTTTTATGCAGACCTGTTTAACGCAAGCGGAATACTGATAGAACATAAGATAATGCCCATGGTGAATGCCTCTGCCGATGGCTTTTTTACCCTGCCCGATACCACCGCAGCCGGATACACCATAAAAGCCTATACTGCGTGGATGCTGAACTTTGACACAGCATTTGTGTATACCAAAACAATTGGGATGCTGGGAACTAACAGCGGTAATGCCACTGCTGCTGCAACACCGGCCACACTGCGTTTTTTTGCTGAGGGGGGAAATTTTGTGGCAGGGCTGTATAACTATGTAGCCTTTAAAGCAGTGCTGGATAACGGTGCCCCGTATGAAGTTACCGGCGTGGTAAGGAACAGCCGTAACGAAATGATAGATACTATAATTACACAGCATGATGGTATGGGCCTGCTGAAATTTATACCAGAAGCAGGAGAAGCCTATACGGCAGAATGGAAAGATAATGCAGGCGTTTGGCGCAAAACAAGTTTGCCAGCGGTGGAACCACAGGGCATAGTATTGCATGCTGAAAAAGTGGGCAGGCAATTGTTTTACCAGGTAAGTACAACCACCAATACCGGCAACCTTGCACAGCTTACTGTTATGGCTACTATGAACCAGCGGCCTGTGTACAGCGCAAAAATTGCTATGAAGGAAAATGCTGTAACAGATAAAATAAATACAGTTGATTTCCCTTCAGGAGTATTGCAACTGTCTGTTTTGAATCAAAATAATCAACCGGTGGCGGAACGAATCCTTTTCATTAACAATAATAATTACGTTTTCGGTACTACTTTAAAAGCTACAGAAAAGAGTATTGAAAAAAGAGGCAAAAATGTTTTGCAGATTGATGTTGCAGATACACTGGCCGCAAACCTTTCGCTTGCTGTATATGATGCAGCGGCAGAACAACAAAGCAGCGCTAACATTTATACTGATTTGTTGTTGCAGGGAGACCTCAGGGGAACAATATACAATGCCGGCTGGTACTTTGAAGACAGTGCAACAAATGCTGCTGCTTATCTTGACCTTGTAATGCAAACCAATGGCTGGCGCAGGTACAACTGGAACAGGATTATTGCAATGCAACCACCAGTACTGTCATATCCCAAAGACAATTATTTAAGCATTTACGGACGGGTAACTGATGCGAAACCTGCCAACATCAATAACCAGGTCATCAATATAATTATACAAAGCAAAGACAGCGCAAGGCAATGGCATATAGTTAACACCAATAATGACGGCGAATTCACTAAGCCAGGCCTGGTATTTTATGATACCGCCACTATTTCCTACAAACTGAACGACAGTAAAAATAAAACTTCTTTTACTTCCATATCGGGTACATATAATGGTACTATTGGTAAACTGCCTTTTAGATCAATACCCGCATGGCTTACTATACCGGCAGAAATAACCGCTAAAAATGAAGATAACAGCCAGCTGAAAAAGCTGATTCAAAATGCAACAAATAAATTTGAAAAAGACCCCAAACTACTGGGTGAGGTAAAAGTTAAATCCAGGGTAAACTGGAAAAATGACCCGATGCAGAAAATGGATGAAAAATACACAAAGATGTTTGGCGGTGTGGGGGCAATGAACACTGCCATTGATGTGTTGCATGATGAAATGGCATCGGGCAAAGGAGATATATTCAATTATATGATTGGAAAAATACCAACGTTAACGGTAAAGAATGCTGCAATGGTAAAATCATTTTTTGATATTACCCGCCAGAGTGCGCCGGTATATTTCTTAAATGAAAGTATTATTGATGCCGATTTTTTACAGAACATCAATATCGATAACATCGCTTACATTAAATATTACCCTTACGCCAACTGGATGTCTGGTATGCCACCGGCATTATGTATTTATGAAAAAAAGCAGGCAGACAAAGATTCTGAATGGCAGCAAAAACTCAGGGATATGCCGGGGAACTTATCCCGTATAAAAATTGCAGGATATTCACCGGCAAAAGAATTTTATTCACCTGATTACAGTACCGCAGATGCAAAGAATAATAAGAATGCCGACATCCGTACTACGTTATTGTGGCAACCCAATATCATTACCAATAAAAGTAATCAATCTGTACCGGTAACATTTTATAACAATGATGTTACCCACCGTTTCAGAATAATACTGGAAGGGGTAAACGAAGCTGGTAAACTGGTTCACATAGAAAAAGTGGTTGAGTAAATTTCAGACCAACTGGCAACCTGGTAAAACAAAGGCCTGTACCGTTAGCATACAGGGAAATGCAGTGCAACACATTTTTTATGTAGGCATTAAATTTCCGCTCATGTATTTTAATCCCGTTTTAATCCCGTTTTAATCTTTACTGGCTCAGGCTGTACGAAATTGCGCAAGCAAGTAACAGATCGTTTCGATTAACCATGAGTTAACAATTTTATTAAACGATAAATGCAGCGATGGTTGTTTTTTTACGCTCTGTTATTATGATTTCGACTGTAATAAAATATGTCTTTATGAAACAAAAAACAATTCCTGTAAAAAATATTCTGCCCACATAATAACCGGCGGAATTAAAAGTTTAGCAGCAGTATTGAAACGAAAGCCATGTAAACATTCACTTCATGCTGCAGGTAAATAAACTGCACCAAAACTGATTTCATATTGAAACCGGTTTTATAAGTGTCATCCTTGTTGACACGCTGCCTATTCAACCTATTCACTATTCTCCTGGAGGGCGGGTTCTTCTTGAACACCGCAAAATTTTGCTTTGCATTATAGGAATACACTATTACGTTTAAAATAGATTAAAATGTTGCCAGAACGGGAAAATATGAAGTTTGTGCGTGAAGGAATTGCGCTTGACAATGAGAAAAAAAATGCGGTGTATTATTCTGAACTGAATGAATATTTCAGTTCAAATGCCTTCAGGAATTTCAGCATTAAAATTCCTTTGCAGGGTACGGTAAGGTACAGAACAGAAAAAGGAGAGACGCAGGTAAGCAAGGGAAGTTTTCTTTTAGGCTGTATGCAGGAGGGTAAAGTAATAGTTGACGACACCATCCTTGTTAAAAGTATCTGTATAGATATTGATGAACATACTATAAGTGAAGCTTTTAATGCTGTAGCGGCCGAAGGGAAGTTTGAGCTGGACAATTTAGAGGCTGAACATTTCAGTGCGCCCCATTATTTCGATAATAAATATGTTATACGTTCCTGCAGGCTGGGTTCTGTTTTAAGCAAAACAGTACAGGATATACTAAAAGATGAAGTTACTTTAGATGATGAATTCTTTTTTTCGCTGGCACAGGAGGTGATATTACATGAACTGATGAACAATAAAAGTTTGGCAGGTATAAAAGCAGTACAGGTAAGCACACGACGGGAAATACTGTCGCGGTTATATACCGGCAAAGCCTATATTGAAGATAATTTCTTAAAAAACCCTGCCATACAGGTTATTGCCAAAGAGTGCAGCATGTCTCCATTTAACTTTTTCAGAAATTTCAGGCAGGCCTTCGGGGTAACGCCCTATCAGTATATGTTATCGAAACGCCTGGAGCATGCCCGGTTATTAATTGTAATGAACCACTCGCTTAAACAGGTGGCGTCTGTTTGCGGCTTCCCCGATATTTTTACTTTCAGTAAAGCTTTCAAAAGAACATTTGGCGTGGCGCCCAGCCATTATAAATCATCTCCGTATCATAACAGGGAGAACAGCTTATTTTAAAAAGAATTCAATTTACAGGAAAACGAAAAGGCTTCTGGTGAAGAAAAAAACAAGGGCTGGTGGTGGAAACAACCTGCCGTTGTGTAAACTTATTTAGTTCACATGAGAAGCTCTTATATAAATTTGATTAAGACTTTGTTTGATAAAACAGTATTAATAATATAAAACTACAGTACCACTATGTTTTCAGAAATGTTTTTTTTACTGAAACAACGAAAATGCTGCTGAAGGGAAAATAAATTGCACTAACATAGCCAGCTAAGCAGTATTAGACAAAGTAATCAGCTTTCCAGCCAGTTCTTTAGTTTGGAAAAACTCTGGTAGCTGATATCTACACGGGGCTTTTCAGCTTCATTGATGATGATCTCAAACCTGTTATCATCCTGCTGCCTGATCTTTTGAATAAAATTCCTGTTTACCAGGAACTGACGGTTGGCCCTGAAAAATAAATGATGATTCAGTTCATTCTCCAGTTCAATAAGTGTATAGGGAATGATAAATTTATTGCCACTTTCATCCAGCCCAAATGTTACTTTGTTTTCCGAATAAAAAGCGGTAATCTGTTTGGAATGCACCAACTGAAACTCTTTACCCCTTTTCACTACAAAAGTTTTATTCAGTTCTTTTTCTGCCTGCGGCATGGCTGCAGTTGGAGTACTTTTACTGTGTTGAAAAAATCTTTTCAGTAATGTCAGCTTATCTATGGCATGCTGAAGGTTTCCATTTACAACTGGTATTGATATTACATCAAGCACCGGTGTATTATTATAGTTAAGCACTTGTGTCGTTGTATTAAAAACAATCAGGGGTTGCATCAGCTTCAGTTGCTTTTTATCAAGCGCTGCAAGTATTATATCGTCTGTAACAATACAATCAGGTTGCAGTTCTGCTATTTCTTTTTCGGTAATACCTGTTTCTGCAAATTGAATTTCCTGCAGGTTCACTGGTGATGATATGGCCTGGAAAGCATTGCGGATGATCTGTAAATTGTCTGTATTACCTGCAATTGCTGCGACAGCTATCGGGGGGTTACTCATAACATTAGTTGCTTGCGTGTTTCATAATGATTCTCTGTATGTGCTTTTTTCATACGGCGATATCATTTTTCCTTCCTGGTAATAATGAATAGTAATAATGATCAAATGATAGTAATGGCAGGCTGGTTTCTTTCAAAGTACAATTTTACAAAACGATTACAATGTATCAGGTTAGTAAATGTTAAATCAATTTGTCAAAAAATGCTATTTTTTTAGCTGGGCTATTCTATATAATTATTAAGCAGGCATTTTTTCTTCTCCGGGGTTTTCATTTTTTTCGGCATGCATCTAATTAGTTAATTAGCATGCCCATATTACTTACACGCTTAACCAGGTGAGTAATATAGTTTTCATTAAAAACAAATAGTATTATGCTAAAATTTAAACTACTGCTTTTGCTGCTTTTTGTAACTGCGGCCAGTGCATTTGCACAAACCCGGACTATTTCGGGCAAGGTTACAGACAAAGATGGCAACCCCATTCCTTTTGCATCAGTTAAAATTAAAGGAACCCCAAATGGTGTACCTGCTGATGCGGCCGGTGCTTACACCCTTAAAGTTAAAACTGGCGATGTGCTGGTAATTTCAGGTTCAGGCTTTAAAGCTGCTGAAGTTACGGTGGGCTCATCAACTGTTTTGAATACAATACTTGAACCCGGCAGCTCAGAATTAAAAGAGGTGGTGATATCAAGTGCTTATGGTGTTAAAAGAAGTTTGAAAACTGCCAGCGCCAATAACCAGGTGGTTACCGGCGAACAGTTGAATACCATTCGTAACACCAACATCAACGAAGCTTTGGCCGGTAAAGTATCCGGTATCCAGTTACGTGGCCAGTCTGGCGCTAAATTAACCAGTACCGGTAATGTGTTATTACATGGTGCAAACTCCATTGGCGGTAACTCTGGTTTATTATATGTACTGGATGGTACAAGGGTTTCTGCAGATGATATCAACCCGGATGATGTTGAAGATGTTTCCTTGTTGTTAGGCCCTGCCGCTGCTGCCTTATTTGGTCCTGATGGACAAAACGGTGCCATGGTGGTAACTTCTAAAAAGGCAAAAAAAGGCGCTACCAATTCTGTTGGTATCGACCTGAGTTTAGGAACAAGGTTTGATAATGTTTACATTCTTCCCAACTACCAGAACTCATACGCCGGTGGTGATTTTTCTGATATGAAAAAATACACCTGGAAAGCAGGCCAGCCTGTTGAATGGAAAGCGTTGGATGGTAAATACTATCCTGACTATTCAGAAGACGTAAGCTGGGGGCCGCGTATGGTGGGCCAGGAATATATTCCCTGGTATGCCTGGTACCCCGGTAATGAATATTCATTCAAAACCGCTTCATTAGTACCACAACCCAACAATGCCCGCGATTTCTACCAAACACAGGTGAAGAATTACAACACTATTACCTTCTCTAAAGCCAATGACAATTCCAATGTTAAGATCAGTTATTCTAACGTGGATGTTAAAGGTTTGATTTATACTACCTGGTTAAAAAGAAACCAGTTTACAACCAGTACTTCAATTGATTTAAATAACCGTTTGACTGCAGCTTTTAACGTTAATGTTATTGGCCAAAAATCAAGTGGTGATTTTAATGATGCTTATGCCAACCAGTCATCAGGTTCATTTAACCAATGGTTTCACCGCGACCTGGATATGAGCATTGTAAAAGCATTGAAAGATTTGAAGAGCCCAACCGGTATCCAGGCCAGCTGGAACCACAATGGCCCGGACAACTATACTGCTGCAAACCCTAAAGACTTTTATGGTCCTTACTACTGGCAGAACTTCTATACCGCTTACGACCAGGTTCAAAATCTGAACAATTTCACTAAAATACTGGG
>JAFDZS010000020.1 GCA_018266775.1 Bacteroidota bacterium
TTAATCTAAACGAGACAATAGTGAAAGTTGATAGTTATTAATGACCACCGCCTTTTGCACTGCTGAGCTCATCGAGATCTATACCCTGGTTTTTCAGTTCTCCCTTGGCTTTAAAGCCATAATAGGCCAGGAATAAGAAGCACGCAATACCTACAATGTATGAATGGCTGATGCCTAATAAATGATCTGCGGCAAGATAACCCTGCAAAACGCTAATAAATCCTCCCCCCATAATCATGAAGATCAAAAAATTTGAGCCTTCACTGGTATGTTTTCCAAGGCCTGAAATTGATAATGTGAAAATACAGGGCCAAAGTGTTGAGCAGAATAAACCAACGCTGCAAAATGCAAATACACTTACATTCGGATCCGGAGAAAGAATACCTGTAAGTAAAGCAGCTATACCAAAACCACTAAAAATCATAAGCTGTCTTGCCGGATTACCCTTACTGAGAAAATTGGCAATTATCAATACAACAATTACAGCAGCATAAATATAAAAGTGTTCAACATTGTGTTTCGTAATGGCATTTACTAATAAAAAGACTCCAAATGCGAGGTACGGCATCACAAATTGCAAAACCTTTTTTGTACTTTCCGAAAAACCAAATGCTTCGGCAGAAGAAGTCCATCTGCCTATCATTAAGCTTGCCCAGAATAACGAAATATAAGGGGCGGTTTCTCCCGGTGTCATACCTAGTTTTTGTTTCATATACTCAGGCAAATTCGCTCCTGTACTAACTTCAACACCTACATAAACAAATATTGCGATCATCCCTAACCAAAGTTGAGGATATTTGAACGGAGAACCTCTGTCGACCCATGTTGATTTAGATTCTGCCAGTTCTTCTGTATTACTGATTAATTTATTGGGAATTGAAGAGAAATATATAATTATCGCCACCAATAAAAACACTGCTCCTAAAATTAAATAAGGTACTTTAACCACACTTAATGAGCTGATCATGACTGTTGATACCGAACCAAAAATTGCAAGCTTAACCAGGAGAGGTCCAATGGTTGTACCAAAATTATTAACACCACCAGCCATGCTCAAACGCTGTGAACCCGTGCTGGCACTTCCCATATTAATTGCCATAGGATTTGCAGCCGTTTGCTGTAATGAAAAGCCCAGACCAATTGTAAAATAGCCAGAAATAAATAATGGAAATGATTCTGCACCTGCTGCAGGTATAAACAACAGCGTACCAATTGCGGAAATAATCAAACCAATACTGATACCACTTTTGTAACCTAATTTATTTAATAAATCCTGCTTTAAAAGTTTACTGACAAAAAAGTATAATAAGGCTCCTACAGAATATGCCACATAAAATGCAAAAGATACCATTTGAGCCTGCACCTGGGATAACTGCAATTTTTCTTTAAATACAGGAATCAGTACATCATTACTGGCAGCTACAAAGCCCCAGAAAAAAAATACACTCACCAGTGTACCAAATTGACCCCATTTTGTTTTGTTAACATCTGCCGCATCAGCAGGAGTAATTAAATCTTTTTGTTCAGTTGGCATATCGTTTTGTTTTGTGCGGATGAAAATAGAATAAATAACTGATTGAGAAAAATTTTCATCCTGCGGTGTTATGTTAGTGAATAAGTACTGCCGCTTTCTGGAAAAAAAAGAACACTTCTTATAGTAGATTTTTTTTGCACGAACAAAAATGGAAATCAATTATGCTTCATAGTGCTCCCGTGATTTTACCAATAACAAACTGTTATAAACATGCTGCACTGACAGTAACAATATTGAAACGCCTCAGTAACGCCTCCTTTACTCCGTATAAACCCTGCTGTTGGGTTACAGCAGGCGCTTTATGCAAACGGTTTCATTACAGCACCTGTTGCCTTTTGTATGTGCTGCTTTTAATATAACTGCTATATATTTTTATAATTTGGAGAAATCAATCAAAAGTTCCTAAATTGTAAACAGATTCCTTAATTGCTACTACATGGAAATATTGCACGTAACTGCTGAGTGTTACCCTTACGCTAAAGCTGGCGGACTGGCTGATGTGGCCGGTGCTTTACCTAAATACCAAAACGACCTGGGGCATATAGCCAAAGTGGTGATGCCTATGCACCGCACTAAATTCCTGCTGGATAATGAATGGGATACCGTACATAAGGGGGCTTTCAATATGGGCCACTATTACTTCGATTATACCATCATTAAAGAACGCACCAATAAGCTGGGATTCGATTTATACTGTGTAGATATCTTCGGCCTCTTTAACCGCGAAAAAGTATACGGTTATAATGATGACAGCGAGCGCTACACCGCCTTCCAGATTGCAGTGGTGGACTGGATAAGCAGGTGGCAGCATCATCCCGCAGTGGTTCATGTGCACGACCACCATTCCGGCCTCGTGCCATTTATGATGCAAAATTGTTTTGCATACCGGCATCTGGCATCTATACCAACAGTACTCACCATTCATAATGCCCAATACCAGGGCTGGATGGGTTGGGATAAGTATCATTACATTCCTGCGTACGACAGCTGGCAGTGGGGTAAACTGGACTGGAATGATACTATTAATCCGCTTGCAAGCGGTATCAAATGCGCCCATAAAGTAACAACAGTAAGCCCCAGTTATATGGACGAACTTCGGTTTAATGCCAATGGGCTTGAACCTTTGTTTGAGTATGAAAAAGGCAAATGCATTGGTATTTTAAATGGCATAGATAATGCCGTTTGGGATACAGAAACAGACACCTATATCCTCAAAAATTTCTCTGTTACTGATGTAGATGAAGGCAAACGCATCAACAAGAAAAAATTATGCGATGACTTTGGCCTGGATATAGAAAAACCATTATTTATTTTTATTGGCCGTTTAGTGGGAGAAAAAGCTGCAGAATTATTGCCACAAGCTATTAATGATGCCGTATATCACATCAACGGGCGCATGAACTTTTTAATTCTTGGCAGTGGCGAACCCAATGTGGAATATCAGCTGGAACAAATGCGCAGCAATTTGATGGGTTTTTATAATGCCCAAATTGGCTACAACGAAAAGCTGGCGCACCAAATGTATGCCGGTGCCGATTTTTTATTGATGCCCAGCCGTGTGGAACCCTGTGGATTGAACCAGATGTATGCCCTGCGTTATGGCACCATGCCGTTGGTACGCAGCACCGGTGGTTTAAAAGATACAGTAGTTGATATTGGTGATACCGGTGGTTACGGTATCCGTTTTGAACAGGCTTCGGTAGGTGATATTACTTATTCCATTTACAGGGCAACAGAATTATATAGTGAAACAAAACGGATGACTGCATTGCGCAAACAGATGATGCAGATAGATAATGGCTGGGACGTAAGTGCAGGACGGTACATCCACTTATATGAATCAATTTTATAGCTTCAAATAACGGTATAGTAACAAAAAACTTTGCTTGCCGGAAACGATTGTTTGAAAATTATCAATACATTTAAATTCTAATTGTAATAGTTTATGGAACCAAAATCTGTGGTGGCAGTAATCTTGGGCGGTGGTGCCGGCACCCGCCTTTACCCCTTAACTTCAACACGCAGCAAACCTGCTGTTCCCATTGCCGGTAAATACCGTTTGGTGGATATTCCCATATCAAATTGTATGAATTCCAGCATCAACAGGATGTTTGTATTAACACAGTACAACTCTGCATCATTAAACAAACACATTAAAAACACCTACCAGTTCAGTGCCTTCAGCAAGGGCTTTGTGGATATACTGGCAGCGGAACAAACACCAGACAGCCTGGGCTGGTTCCAGGGTACGGCAGATGCAGTGCGGCAATCGCTGAAACATATTGGCAATAACGATTTCGAATACGTGCTGATCCTCAGTGGCGACCAGTTGTATCAAATGGATTTTGCCAAAATGATCGATAACCATGCTGCGCAAAATGCTGATATTTCCATTGCCACCATTCCTGTTGCAGACAGGGAAGCTCCGGAGTTTGGTATATTAAAAACAAACGAGGAACAATTGATCACTTCTTTCATAGAAAAGCCCAAGCGGGAATTACTGCCCGAGTGGGTAAGCGATACCGGTAAAGAAATGCAGCAGCAGGGACGGAATTACCTGGCATCGATGGGTATTTATATTTTCAACCGTAAGCTGCTGTTCGATTTACTGGAACGGGATAAAAAGGAAGCCACCGATTTTGGTAAAGAGATCATTCCTTCATCTATTGAAAAACATAAAGTGATCAGTTACCAGTATGAAGGGTACTGGACGGATATCGGGAACATCTATTCCTTCTTTGAAGCCAACCTGGCTTTAACATTGGAGATTCCATTATTTAATTTATTCGATAACAGGAATGTAGTGTACAGCCGTGCCCGCATGCTGCCACCGGCAAAGATCAGCGGTACCACGCTGGAGCGTACATTGATTGCAGAAGGCTGCATTATCAATGCCAGCAGGGTGGAGAACAGTGTGGTGGGTATACGCAGCCGTATTGGCCAGGGCAGTACTATTGTGAGTTGCTATATGATGGGAAGTGATTATTACGAAACACTCGACGAGATCACCCATAACATGGAACGGAGTTTACCCAAACTGGGTGTGGGCGACCGCTGTTACATCAAGAATGCGATCATTGATAAAAACTGCCGTATAGGAAATGATGTACGCATTAATGGCGGATCGCATTTGCCGGATGCAGACCATTCTTTGTATGTGGTAAAAGATGGTATTGTGGTGTTGAAGAAAGGCGCTGTTTTACCAGATGGTTTTGTAATTTAATCATGCAGTAACCATATTAATCAGTATATTGAAAACATCCGCCCCACGGATGTTTTTTTGTAGGCACTAAAATAATGTGTACTTTGTACGCAAATTAAAAATTATTTAAACGATTGCTATGTCTGATTACAACCAAACCATTTTTGGTGATTTAAAGGCGGAAACAAAACCGCAATTACCACTGTCGCAGATTATCAACATGAGCGTTGGCTTTTTTGGAATACAGTTTGGTTGGGATTTGCAGCGGGCTAATATGGGAAGGATTTATGAAAACCTGGGTGCTAATCCAGATCAAATTCCAATATTATTTCTTGCTGCACCACTAACCGGACTAATCATACAACCCATCATTGGCTACTTGAGTGACAGAACATGGCATCCCACATTCGGACGTAGAAGGCCTTATTTTTTTATGGGAGCCTTACTAAGTTCTATTGCACTTATTTTTATGCCATTCAGCAGTACTATATGGATGGCTGCAGGTTTGTTATGGGTACTGGATGTTTTTGGTAATGTTGCTATGGAACCGTTCAGGGCATTTGTTACAGACAAGTTACCGGATAATCAGGTTAATAAAGGATTTATTATGCAAAGCCTGATGATAGGCCTTGGGGGAAGTGTTGCGTCATCATTACCCTGGATTTTCAAAAATGTTTTTGATTTTTCCAACGTTGCATCGAAAGGAGGAATAACTGAAAACGTGCGGTGGAGTTTTTATACCGGTGCATTTTTCTTTTTTTGTGCAGTGTTATATACCGTTTTAACAACAAAAGAGTATCCACCTACCTCCATTGAACAATTGCAAAAAGAACAGGAAGGGAAAAAAGGATTTTTCGATGTGATTCAAGAAATATTTCAGGCTTTAAAGGGGATGCCGCGACAAATGCGTATTGTATCGTTAGTGCAGTTTTTTACCTGGCCAGGTTTATTTTTAATGTGGTTTTATTACACAGTTGCCGTAGCTACAAATATTTATGGTGGAGTTGATAATGCAGATCCGGTATATGCAAAGGGCGCCGACTTCGCAGGTCTTACCCTGGCGTTCTATAACGTAGTAACTTTCTTCTTTGCATTTCTTTTACCCTCTATAGCAAATAAATTAGGAAGAAAAACAACACATTCGCTTTGCTTGCTCATTGGTGCTTTAGGTTTGATCAGTGTAGGTTGGATAAAAGAACCAAAGATGCTATACTTATCAATGGTATGTGTTGGTATCGCCTGGACAAGTATTCTCAGTATGCCTTATGCAATGATAAGCAAAAGTTTGCCGAAAAGTAAGATAGGAATTTACATGGGCATTTTTAATTTCTTTATTGTACTGCCAGAAATTGTTGCCTCGTTTGGTTTTGGAAGTATTATGAAAAATGTATTACATAACGATAAGTTATTGGCAGTGCAGTTAGGCGGTGGTATGTTTATTATTGCTGCGCTTATTTGTTATTTCTTTGTAAACGAAAAAAACAATTGATGAATAAGATTCTTTCTGGATTTGTAGCATTATTGTGTTACGGATTTTGCTTCGCACAAACCACCACTTACAAATGTTATCCCACCAATTGGTGGGTGGGTATGAAGATGAATAAGATACAGGTAATGGTGCATGGTGATAAAATTGCTGATCATTTCCCTATGATCAAAATGTCTTCAACAGGTGTTAAACTGGCGCCGGGTGTAAACCTCATGAACATCGAAAGGGTGGAAAACCCCAACTATATTTTTCTCGATATCACTATAACGCCTGCGGCAAAGCCCGGTAAGTTTACTATTCCTTTTGTAAAAGACCTGAACCTCGAATATGAACTGAGGGCAAGGCGCAGCAACCCGGGTAAAGATTATGCACAGGGAGTTACCTCAAGAGATTTTATCTATCTCATCATGCCCGACCGTTTCAGTAACGGCGATGAAAGCAATGACCGTGTTCCGGGAATGCGTGACCAATCTTTAAGACGGGATACCGTGTTCAACCGCCACGGTGGTGATTTAAAAGGCGTGCAGAATCATTTGGATTATTTAAATCAGTTGGGTGTTACAGCCATCTGGCTCAATCCAGTGATTGAAAACGATATGCCCGACAGAACTGAACACGGCTACGCTTTTACCGATCATTATACCATCGACCCGCGGCTGGGCGGGGCAAAAGCCTACCAGGAACTGATAGACGCTGCACACGCAAAAGGCATGAAGATCATACAGGATGCCGTGTATAACCATGTAGGTTCTTATCATATCACAGTGCTTGACCCACCCATGAAAGACTGGCTGCATCAATGGGATCATTACACCAATACCACTTATAAAGACCAGGTGGTGTTTGACCCTTATGCCAGTAAAAAAGATTATAAACAAATGGTGGATGGATGGTTTACCAAACAAATGCCCGACCTCAACCAAAGCAATCCTTATGTAGCGAACTATTTAATTCAACACGCAGTATGGACGGTGGAAAATTTTGGTATTGACGGATGGCGCATTGATACCTATGCTTACAACGATCTGGAATTTATGAACCGGTGCAATAAAGCATTAATGGATGAATATCCACAACTCACTTTATTTGGCGAAACCTGGTTTCATGGGGTGCCCAACCAGAGTTATTTTGTGCAGAACAATTACAATATTCCTTTCAAAAGCAATTTGCAGGCAGCTACCGATTTTCAAACACTGTGGGGTATTACTGATGCAATGACCAGGGATTTTGGATGGACAGACGGGGTGAATAACCTCTACACCACACTGGCGCAGGATTTTGTGTATAAAGATCCCACCCGTAACGTGATCTTCCTCGATAATCATGATATGGCCAGGTTTTATTCCGTAGTGAATGAAGATATGGATAAATACAAATCAGCTTTAAGCTGGCTGATGACCTGCCGCGGTGTTCCTGAAATTTATTATGGTGATGAAATTGCCACAACAGGCACCACTAATCCTAATGATGGTTATGTTCGTTTAGACTTTCCCGGTGGGTGGAAAAACGATCCTGTAAATAAATTTACGATAGAAGGCCGTACACAAAAAGACCAGGCAATTTACCAGCACCTGGCCACGCTGGCCAATTTCCGTAAAACATCATCTGCTTTAACTACAGGTAAAATGATGCAGTTTGTGCCGGTGGATGGCGTGTATGTTTACTTCCGTTACGATAATAAACAAACGGTAATGGTGGTGATGAATACCAGTAAAACGGAAAAGACGATTTCGTTTACGCCTTTTGCTGAAAGAACAGCAGGCTTTACAAAATATATGGACGTGATTTCAAAAACCACGTCCGGTATGAATGATTTTACATTGGGTTCATATCAAACCCGTGTGCTGGAGTTGATGCATTAAGCAGCAGTAACACCCTTTTCATGCAGTCAACAATAATGCTTTGTTGAAAGTGTTCAAAATAAAAAGCAGTCAGGTCGGGTGTACATGCCAGTTGGGAAAAGACGAGTTAAAACTTCAATAACCGCCTTCGCCCCGCAGGGAAATCAGGTTCAGACTGACAGACCTTAAATTTGAAGTGTGAAGTGTTGAATCTAAAAAGTAATAAAAATCTCTTTCTTATTTACACACAATAATTACAAGAAGATATTCCACAACTCCAGGCTTTTTTGCCGGTTGTTTTCTTCTTTATCATCACCCCAGTCGTACCAGTCTTTTGCTTTTTCGTCAATGAACGATTTATAGGTGGCAAAAGTATAAGGCTTCTTCGCAGTGGATGGTTTAATATCAGCCACATTAATACCATTTACCACAACCTTGGTGGCAATATAAGAAGCATACATTCTTGGAATGGTGAGGCCGAGGATCATGCCCGGCAATCCACTGATCGAAACAGGGCCTCCCGGAATCAAAATCTCATCGGTATAAAAAGCAAACACATACACACTGTCAAAAATTTTGCCTACAGCTTTACGGCAGTTAAAACCCAATATCTGCCTGCTTTCATTGGTAATACGCCATTTGATTTCAGGAATACTGTCTTCAATATTGAATTTAGAACCGGCAATACTTTTTTGCTTGTATAATTTGCCTGCAGTAAAATCCATATACCAGTTATTCTCTTCATCGCTGTTGCGCATCCATTCGGGCAATTTGGATTTTTCATCCCAATGGTCGAATTTATACAGGCTCTTATTATCTGCAAAGCTGTAATTAAAAAAGGCCGTCTTAAATTCAGGCAGGTTATCTTTCAGCATTTCTCCCCAGCGGTCGTTACTCATACTTTTTTTGAGGCTGGTTTTTACTTCAAATTCAACACTGGCTTTATCAATAAATTGCTGCGCCTGTGCAGCACTTGTACAAAGCAGCAAAAAGGTTACACTATATATGAATTGTTTCATGGTTTAATAGTTATACGGTGATGCAATTATTTTGTTTTAGGTGCGGCTGTTGGGTTTTTGAAATTCCAGGTAAAGCCAATCATAAAATATCTTTTCAGCCTGTCGTTACGCACTTCAGAGATGGTATTGCTGTAAAAATCCCTTTCAATACTGATGTTCTGGTTCAAAATGTCTCTTACTAAAGCATAAGCCGTAAATTCATCATTTTTAAATGTGCGGCTCAGCTTTGCATTCCAGATATTGGTGTTGAGGTTAGTGGGGAACTGTGCCGTTTTCTGGCGAATGTTTACATTGTAATCACTGGTGATGGACCACACTTTCTTGTAATACACCGTTGCATACAAACCGGTATTGTTGGTGTAATACTGGTTATTCAATGTAGATTGGGAATTGGTATTACGGTTCCAGCTGAAATCATTATTTAATGAGATGTCATACTTTTTATCTTTCGATTTGTTCAGGTAGATCTGACCGCCTGCATTCCATGTACGGGAATAGCTGGTTTGACCATTGATCACGTCAGCAAATTTGTTATAACTCACATTAGGATTAAAGCCCACCCTGATGTTTGGTTTTTTCCACTTAAATCCGCCACCGCCCCAAAAGCTTACAGAAATATTGCCATTGGTATTAATGGGCTGTGTTACTGTTTTGCCACCGGCAGAAATAGTGCGGTTATTGGTAATGGAGTTACTGGTTGCACGTACATTGATGGATTGATACGTCCAGATATCTTTAATGAAATTATACCCGTTATGAGAAAGATTGAAATTGTTACTGAAAGAAGGTTTCAGGTTGGGGTTGCCAATATACAAATTCAGGTAATCTTCATTATTCCGTAAAGGTTGTAACTGGTTGAGTGATGGTTGCTGCGTATTACCATTGTAATTAAAGCGCAGGCTGTGATTGGCTTTGTAACTGTACGTTAATGTAGCCTGCGGAAAGAAGTTGGTATAATGCCTCAGGTAATCTTTGTTCTGGGTAACATCTGTAAAATCAAAACTGGTAAAGGCAAACCCGCTTCCAAAATTATACTTCAGTTTTTTATCACCGTAATTGATTTTAAATGAAGGACGGTTCACGATAATATGCTGGTCGAAAAAGTTGGTGAGCGAATCCACCAGTACATCATATTTATTAGTGCCGGGAGTATAACTATAGGTGGTTTGATTGTTATGCCCGTTGTTCACTGATATTTGGTGAGAAAATTCCAGTGAATATTTTTTAGATAAAGGCTCTGTGTACACCGCAGCAACATTCAGGTTCTGTGTTAATTTATCAGTAAGTTTTTGCTGGTCAATATTCCGGTTGATGCCATTGTAAATATCATTGATGCTTTGTTTCAGGTAACCGGTACCATCAGAGTTCAGACTGCTCCAGTCCGTATTCAATGAAAACGTTCTTCTGGCTTTTTTAAATTTATGTTTGAATAGAATACTTCCGCTGAAAGCCTGTTTATCGCTGGTATTTTGTGTGGTGGTTGACCGGATATTAGTGGGAAGGTCTTTATAATTCGTAGTGGTGGCATCAGTGATCTCTTCACTTTCGGTATGATAGAAATTGCCCCGTGCTGTAAACTTGATGGAATTATTGGAATCAATCTTCACATCGTAAGTAAGATTGGTTTTAAAGTTATTCCGGTTTACATTGGTTTTAACAGATTCGTTGGTGGTAATGGCAGTATCACCAATTTGCAAACGGGTGTAATCTGTTTTATTATTAGTGTAAATCTGGCTGTTGTATTTAGGGGAGAAGTTCAGCGTTTGTTTATCATTCCATTTATTGCTGTATTGCAAACCAATATTCGTATTGCGGATGAAACCGTTTTGTGTGTTTACATAAGGTTCATCATCGCCACTGCCTCCGCGGTACATAAACATTACCCCGCCATCGTCGTCCATACTCATACTGAAATTATCGCTGGAGCCACCATATTTGTCATTATCCTGCCAGCTCAATCCATCCTGCCCGGTATTGCCATTTAATACAAAACCGGATATTTTGCGTTTGCCTTTAAATGAACTGTACATCAGGTTGGTATTGTAGCGGTCATCAATACTTTTTTGTGGGCCACCGGCCATATCCACTTTTCCAAAATAACCTGTCTTGCGGTCTTCTTTCATTTTCAGGTTAATGGTCTTTTGCGTTTTACCGTCATCTATGCCGGTAAATTCAGCCTGGTCGCTTTTCTTATCAAAAACCTGTACTTCTTTCACTGCATCGGCACGTAAATTTTTTACCGCCATGCCGGGGTCATCGCCAAAAAATTCTTCACCATCTACCAAAACCTTTTCTACTGTTTCTCCCATGGCTTTAATCTTGCCATCTTTATCCACCTGTATACCGGGCAATTTCTTCAGCAGTTCTTCCACGTTGGCATTGGCGCTTACTTTAAAACTGTCTGCTGTATAAATAGTGGTGTCACCTTTAATGCGGATGGGATTTCCGCTTTTAACAATTACTTCCTGTAACAGTTTACTTTTACTGGTAACGGCAAGCGTGCCTAAGTTTAAATTCCCGTTGGCAGCTTCGGTGTTAAATACCAGGTCGGCATAAAAGGGGTGCGTGGTCATCACAATATAAACCCCCTGCTTAATATTTTTCAATGAAAAATTACCTTGGGCATCAGTACGGGTAAAACGGTATAAAATGGAATCGCCGGGTGTTAATAAAGCCACAACGGCATTTTTAATGGGTTTCTTTTCAATAGTGTCTTTAAGATTCCCGGATACTGTAATAGTTTGGCTGTATGCCGCAGTGCAAAAGACAAACAGCACTGCCAGCAAAGCAGAAAGTTTGATCATAAGTGGTGGTTAATTTTGTTTTTATGGCGATAACTAAAAATTTAGTTGAAGGTCGGAACTTTATTTTATAAAGCTGAACTACAAATCTTAAATTTACGTTAAAGCAAAAATCGGCTTATCATTGATTCACTTTTAACTGATTTCCATAAATGGCAACATCAAAAACACCAGCGGCAAAAAAGAAGACGGTAACCAAAGCCACCCAAACAATCAAAAAGCCAATTAAAAATATGACCCCGAAATATGAAGAAGCTTTTTTTGTAGACAGCAGTAAAGCGGTTTGGAATTATTCTTTATTCTCCGATGAGGATATACGTAATTTTCAAAACGGTACATTATACAATGCCTATACCAAATTTGGTAACCATCAACTGGAAGTATTGAATACAGCAGGATTTTATTTTGCTGTTTGGGCACCGAATGCCACTGCAATAAGTGTTATAGGTGATTTTAACGGGTGGAATCCTGCAGCCCATCCGTTGTTTGTGCGGCAAGACAGTTCGGGAATCTGGGAAGGGTTTATTCCGCACCTGCAAAAAGGTGAAGCATACAAATACCGCATCATTGGATATAAAGGTATTGAACTGGACAAAGGCGATCCTTATGCCAATTATTGGGAAGTGCGGCCCAATACCGCTTCCATTGCATGGCAATTGCAGGCCGAATGGAAAGATGCAGGATGGATGAAAAAAAGAAAAAAACACAATGCACTGAATGCTGCGTGGAGTGTGTATGAAGTGCACCTGGCCAGCTGGATGCGCCCGATGAAAAATAATGAAGATGCACTGAACAGCTATCAACAGATTACAGAGCGGCTGGTGCCTTACGTTAAAGAAATGGGCTTTACTCACGTGGAGCTGATGCCGGTAATGGAACATCCGTTCGATGGAAGCTGGGGCTACCAGGGAACCGGTTATTTTGCACCAACATCACGGTTTGGAACACCCGAAGATTTTGCTGCCATGGTGGATGCCTTTCATCAAAACGATATTGGTGTGGTGCTGGATTGGGTGCCCTCACATTTTCCTTATGACGCACATGGCCTTTTTATGTTCGACGGTACGCATACGTATGAATATGCCGACATGCGCAAAGGCTACCACCCGGACTGGAACAGCTATATTTTTAACTACAGCCGTGGCGAAGTGAAATCATTTTTAATCAGCGCAGCACGGTACTGGTTCGACCAGTTTCATATAGACGGCATCAGGGTGGATGCGGTAAGTTCAATTTTGCGTTTGGATTACAGCCGCAAGGAAGGCGAGTGGGAACCCAATGCTTTTGGCAGTAATGGCAACCTGGAAGCGATAGAATTCGTTAAGCATTTAAATGAAACGATCTACCGTGATTTTCCTGACGTACAAACCATTGCTGAAGAAGCCACAGACTGGCCACGCATCAGCAAACCCACCAATATGGGCGGTTTGGGTTTTGGTATGAAGTGGATGATGGGATGGATGCACGACACACTGGATTATTTTAAAATTGATCCATTGTACCGCAGCCATCACCAAAATAAGTTTACGTTCAGCATGATGTATTTCTACGATGAAAACTTTATGCTGCCCCTCAGTCACGATGAAGTGGTGCATGGCAAAAGCCCGATGATCTATAAAATGCCGGGAGATGAATGGCAGAAATTTGCCAACCTGCGCCTGTTATACGCCTATATGTTTACACACCCGGGAGGAAAATTGCTGTTTATGGGCAATGAGTTTGGCCAAACAACAGAATGGAATTATAAAAGTGAACTGGATTGGGAACTGTTGCAGTTTGACTGTCATAAAATGATGCAGCAATGTGTGAAAGACCTTTGCCATTTGTATAAAAATGAACCAGCTTTGCATGAACTGCAGTTTGACAGCGCCGGTTTTGAATGGATAGACCTGAACCACCGCAATGATTGCGTAATGGTATACCGCCGCAAAGGAAAGAAAAAGAAAGATGATATACTGGTGATATTAAACATGACACCCGTAGTGAGGAATAACTGGAAGATCACGGTATATGGCAAACCGGAATGGAAAGAAATACTGAATACCGATCACAAAAATTATTGGGGAACGGGGGATGTGTTTAACCCGGAAATAGCTGCAGAACTGGTGGACAAAAAGACCGGCCAGTATGAAATAAATGTACACCTTCCGGCGTTAGCAGCGGTGATACTCAAATAGCATTTGATCGCTTTCACATACATTATGAAAAACTTACTCTGCGCACTAACATTTCTTTCAGCATTCCATGCATTTGCACAGTCTGCCGACAGTGCTGTATTCTACTATCAAAAAGGAATGGAAGAAAAAAATGCCAAACGTTTTTTGGTTGCATCCAAGCAATTTGAAAAAGCCATCAGTTTCAATGCCAAATATACTGATGCCTATATTGCCAATGGTTATGCCAATCTTGAAATGCGCCGTACCGATCCTGCCATTATTAATTTCACCAAAGCATATGAACTGGATTCCACCAACAACGCCACCATTACAGAGTTGATGAATCTTTACTTCAGTTACCGGCAATACGCTAAAGCAATCGCCATGGCACAAAAATGTAAAGAATGTACCGGTGCAGGAAAAGTGGTGGCACTCAGTTATTTTCAAACAGAAGATTATGCAAAGGCGGAAAAAGCGCTGCTGGCGGAACTGGCAAAAAATCCCACCGATGCAGAATTGAATTATAGTTTGGGCAGGGCCTATCTTGAAATGGAAGCAGAAAAAAATGCGATTGTGTATTACAACAAAGCGGTGCAGTTAGACAGTACAAAAAGCGCCTGGCTGCACGAACTGGGCTTACTGTATTATACAGTGAACGATTATAAAAATGCCGCAGTGTATTTTAATAAGGCCGCAGCGCAGGGCTTTAATCAGAGCAATGATTTCAATGAGAACCTTGGTTTTTCTTATTTGTACAGCGGCGAAACCAATAAAGGTGAAAAAATTTTACAGGAAGTACTGGCAAAGAAACCCAATAACAAAGATTTGCTGCGTGATATGGCCGATGCATTTTATCAAATGAAGCAATACGATAAGAGCCTGGATTACCTGCAGAAATTAATGGAGATGGACCCCAAAGATGGCCAGGCATTATACCAGGCGGGACAATGTTTTATTAAGAAAGGACAGAAAGACCGCGGACAGGCCATGTGTGATAAAGCCATTGAACTCGATCCCTCGCTCAATAAATTAAAGAAACAAAAAGCAGGCAGTGGTTTTGGGTTGTAAGCAGCGTTGGTATAAAAGTAAATAAAGTATATAGGTATATATAGTGAGTAAGGTAGTGTATGCTGATTTGGTTAGTGCAATTAATCTGTGCATCTGCGGCTATCATTATTACAATTTATTCATTTTTTTATTTTAATTGCTCACAACGGCACAGATCAAACCTGTTTAAGTGGCCTTAATCAACTTTCCTGATTTATTTTAACCTGTGTTTATCAATTCAATCAGCGCCATCAGTGTTCCATTTTCCAAAACAGGTATAAATACGGGTTTTCCCCTCAATAACAATGATTAGTTTAGTTGCCTTAAAATAATCGCCTTACAGCGAACCCATTCACAACACTAAACTTAATCTTATGGCAACAACAAGTCTTCCTTTAACCATTCAGCAAATTATTACTGATCACCAGGGCACCGGCTATTCCAACAGGGTAGTAATGGGCTCAACGCAATTGGCAGCAGGCCAAACACTCCGCAACGTTTATTGGGCAGTAATCGTTGACCGCACTAACCTCAATGTGGTGGAGAATTTTACTTTTTCAGACAATAATGATGTGCCCGCACAATTCAACAAATATACCGGCAACCCCCAGTATATGCTCATTTTATCTTCGCAGATTTTGCTGACGGCAAATATTCCTGCCGGGGCGTTTTATACTTACCTGGTAGATATGGGAGCAGGCCCGGCATTGCAAAGTATTGAACAATTTTATCAAACACTTGGTTGTGGCAACTGGGTGTATTTGGGGTATGTTTTTGTATCTGTTTTTGATAGCAATGCTGCCATTGAATTCAGTGAATACAAAAGTGATACTGTGTACACGATGCAGTTATTAGCCATTCCGAACCCCGCAGGTGGCGTACTATATACACCAGCCAAATTATAATGGTACAGGCAGGTGACGGTGTAACCAAACCCATCTTGCTCGCATTGGGAATTCATGTACCGGGGTATAGTTTTACCCGGGTACTGGATTCCCTTTTTGCTGAATTGTCTGCTTATTATACTATTCATTGGTCTGGTATCGGTTATAAAGGACCGGTTCAGGAATGTGAACATTACACCTTGCATCCAAGCAATGTAAAGGGTGGAGATATTTACGGTGCTTATGGTATAGTGGAATTAGCGGGGCAGTTACAGCCACAAACTATTTTATTGTTGAATGATTTTTACCTGTTACGTAATTACAGCAAAGCCTGGTTGCCACTGAAACAACAAGGCATTAAGCTTGTAGCTTATGTTCCGTTAGATGGCTTGATCACAGATGTGCAAATAATTCCTGATTGTTTTTTCCTGGATGAACTGGTATTGTATCATGAAGATGCAGTAAAAGATGTGGAAACCGCTGTGCACCGATGGAAACAGCAGCAGGTAAATGTAAATAACGCAATGCCAAAACTGCACCATTGTTATCATGGTGTGGATACGGTTACGTTTACGCCTCCATCATCAGCAGTGGAAAGAAGCATGCTGAAACAAAAAATATTTACAGCAGTTGATGATGCAGCATCTGCATTGTTTATGTTGAATGGAAACCGGTTTAACGAAAGAAAAGATATCGCCAGTACTATTGAAGGTTTTGCAAAATTAAAGCAGCACAGTACAAAACCGGTATACCTCTGTCTGCATACGCCCAACCTGGATGCAGCATTTAATAACATCAAAAGGCCTGAGCTGATGGCTTTAATTGCAAACAGTGGCTGTGCCGAATATATTATAGTCAATCCCTTTGGGGAACAATATGTCACTGACGAAGCATTGGTGCAATTATACCAGGCCTGCGAAGTGGGTATTAATACCAGTTTTGGAGAAGGCTGGGGGATGATCAGTTTTGAGCATGCAGCCTGCGGTGCAGCGCAGGTGGTGCCTGGCCATACTGCGCCTGCTGCAGTATGGAAAAATGCCGGCATCATTATACCGGCAACAAAGCCCGTACAACTGCACACCAATCCCTTCCTGATGCATGGTGTGGATACCGAAATATTGGCGGAACAGTTATTATACCTGGTCAATGATACTGAATACCTGCACAACATTGCGGGCAACTGTTATCAACATGTATTGGAAAAAGAATTTCAATGGAAAACGATTGCGTCACAATGGCAAGCTATTTTATAAAGAAAAAATAAAGGCTGCCCCTGTTGGTGAGAACAGAGACAGCCCAGGTATACACAAAAAATCCATCGTTAGGGCTCCGGGTTAATGTGTATAAATATTCGTTGTATTTCGGTAGCCGTTTTTATTCTTGTACCAATCCGTGTATTGTGTACCGTTAGATGCCGCCCATTGATAAAACTTTAAGTGAGCGTCAGTGATAGCTCTTTTTTCCACAGGGTAGTCAAATGTTGTGGCTATGTTAATGGCAAAAGGCAGATTGTTTGCGGTTTTGTAATATTGACCGGTTGCAGGATTGCTTTTATCATTTTGCGTGCCCAGCAATGATACATTGGCAAGACTTGTCGGTGGCTGATTGATCAAATGCACTTCGCAGCCCCGGTTTTTATTAGTAAAAATAAATGGATTAAATGGCGGTAATCCCAGCACATTTAAATTAACCGGTTCAGTAAATGTAATAGTAACATTGAGTGTTTTGGGGGTAACATACGGAACACCAATGGTGGTGTTTACTCCCGTTCCTGATCCCGGCCACAGTAATTCATCATACGCGTCACTGTAAAAAATGATCGTTGCTTTAGCCTGGTTGGCTTCTGTGCCATTGGCGTTTATAGTAACCAGTGAACCTCTAACATCGGTACCGGTTACACTTGAAATAAGTGAAGGGCTGATGGGCAACTGGATGCCAAATCCGTTATGAAAACCTGCTCCGATAGCTTTTGTTGTAATGGCCGCTTTAATCTGCACCACTTTATTTTGGGCATTGGTAATGCGGTTAATGTTATAATCCACTACAAGATCATTAAAATCATAATCGCCTTTAGATGGCCATAAATCTTCAAAAGCAAGCGTGGATTTTCCATTTTGTGAAGGCGAATAATTATTGAATGCTTTTGCGGGGTCATCAGGATAATCATCATCATTGTTTTCCACACCATCATTATCAATGTCGTTGGGATTGTAAATGGCATTCGGTATTCCTGTGTAAGAGATGGAGGATACAGGATTTACTGTTACAGTAAATACAACATCATTAAAATCGTCATCACTTCCTGTCATCCGGTTCTTGTCTTCAAAAGTTAACAGCAATTTCTGCCGGCCTGCATCATTCAGCAGCAGGCAATGTTTTCTTAATGCTGTATCTGTTTCGGGATTTAAAGCACTTAAAGAGTAATAAGTGGCCTGGCCATTGGTAATATGGTTATTACTGAATCCGTCTATGATTAACGCCCAGCCTACAGATGTTCCCGGGCTAAATGAGCCTAGAGAAACTTTGTTGCCTGAAACCAAACCACCATTACTGTTTACGAATGAAGTATTGGGGAAAACAGCATACAGTGTATCAATAGCTGAAATTGATGTTGGCGCTGAACCGGTTGGATATTTAAAATAGCAAAGTGTATTTTTTGTAGGTGAACTTTCATGAACAAAGGTTACCCATACCTGTGAGGGCTGCTGCATAATAAGACTGGTTGTATTGGCAGGATTCATGTATTGCGGATGATGAACCGGCACTGAATGGTTGGGGGGTAGAGCTTTATTCACGTCACCAATGAGGCCGGGATCAATCCTGTCATTAGGCGTGCTGAGGTAAGCAGGTATGCCCTGGTTATTAAACGGTCCCAGCGGTTTAATAAATGGCATGCTCTCAAAACCATTGACTGAGACGTTTCCTCCAGGTGTAAAATCAGGCGAAGGATTTACCAATCCATGTTCAACAGGTTTACTGCCTCCCAGTGTTAGTTGCAACAGGTTATTGCTGATCTTTATTTTTTGTTCCTGAACAAAGCCAATGGCATCTGTACTGATCACAACAGAATCAATCATGGTGGCCACAGATTCCGTGGCGCTGATGCTGCCATTCACATCCGTGCGGTAACTGCAAATGAATATTCCTCCATTCTCAGTAAAATCTGTCAGTAAATTAATTTTTATACCGGCTACGGGCTGATCAGTATTATCAAGCGTGTTGATTTGTACCGTAACATTTCGGGTGGTGTTGAATAAAAAACCGGGGCTTACCGTGAGGTTATCCATAGCTGTGGAGGAATCTGACGCTGCGGCAAGGGCAGCTGCATTAGCAGCATTGAATTCTTTTTTCAGGCAACTGCACAACAGGCTGAGCCCGAGTAAAGGCAGAACTGTGCGGATGTTCATATATAGTTAAGATTTACACAATGTTGCGGCTTAGCTTTATGGCAAAGCAATGCCGGTTCAAAAATCAACTTCATCGTGTAAAGAATGGGAGTGTTACACCGGGGTATTATCTGCAATAAGGATGTAACAAAAAGGTATAGGTTGAAGAATCTGTTATGCTATAAACGAAGGAAATACGTTTTAAGTATAAAAAAAGCAACCGGTTGCAAAAAGTAGAATATTTTCTATACCAGGCGTAGTATATATGTAAGTTCAGTTGTGGCAGATATCAATGAGATCAATATCGTTTAATGTGCCATTGTTTTTCCAAAACTCATTTCACCAGCCGCAACAGCAACTTTTAAATAATTTTCTCCCGGTGGTATCGGGCAATTGTATCCTGTTGTATAGGCACAATAGGGATTGTATGCCTTATTGAAATCAATGACCACAGTACCATTCTTAATATCAGTGGTTTCAATATCTATGTAACGGCCACTTCCATAAGATGTTTCGCCGGTGGTAACATCTGTAAATGGAATGAACAGGGAATTTTTGTATGCCACTGTTTTTCTTAATGATAATGACTGGTAAACGGTAAGCTGCAGCGCTGTGTCATGAATGACAAAATAAATAGTGCCGTAGCGGATAAAATCTTTTTGCGGAATCTTTGTGCCGGAGGTTTTCATGATCACCACTGCAGTATCCTGCGATGGTGCAAATTTGCAGGTTACTTTAAACTGTTCGCTTACCGGGAAAAAATGAAAATATTTTCTGTCACTGCCTTTCACCACTTCGTGGTTGCTGACATAATTTTTTTGATAGGCCAGTATACTTTTGCTGTAAGCTGAATTTTGTTGTGCAAAACAATAAGTACCGAGGAATAACGAAACTAAGGTGATGTAAAAACTTTTCATTCAATAAAGGTACCGCAATTCATACATACCAATTGAAAACTTAACACGAATTAAAACGAATTACACAAATTAAGACGAAGCATACTAATTACCCTATTAACTAATAAACCAATAAACCACTTTAATTCATCATCAGCACATTCACGCTTCTTTGTAAAATATTAAAGGCAATTTCGGCCATCAGGTTTTCCTTATCCAGTGTGGGGTTTACTTCTGTAATTTCAAAGCAACAAATTTTCCGGTGCTGCATAAATTTGCTGATGAGGTCTTCTGCTTCACGCTCCCTTAAACCATTACTTACCGGCGTTCCTGTACCGCGGCTGATGGAAGAGTCCAGGCTGTCCACATCAAAACTTAAATAAATATCGGTACAGTCTGCCAGGTAGCGGATGGCTTTACGGTACACAATTTCTGCACCGTTGCGCCGTACTTCGTTGGTGGAAAATACTTTAATGCCGTACTTCTCAATAATATGTTTTTCTTCTTTTTCAAAATCACGCAACGAAATATATACAATGTCTTCAGGCAATATTTTGGGGCATATCTTTCCAATATTCTTCAACTGCTGCCATTGTTTTTCTGTTTTTTCATCCGGGTCGTGTACTTTAAATTCTTTATTGTCGTCGGCAATACTAACAGATAGTGGCATACCATGCATATTGCCACTGGGCGTGGTGTAAGGCGTATGCAAATCTGCATGCGCATCTATCCATACCACACCTAATTTACTTTTGGGCTTTGCCATTTTTAAACCTGCAATGGTGCCGGCGGCATTGCTATGGTCGCCACTGAGTACAACAGGGAAGAAGTTGTTCTTTATAGAATCCTCCACCGCTTTGCTGATTCTTTCGCAGATGGTAACCACGCCCTGCAATCTTTTAGCGTAGGGAGAATGTATAGGTTCGAAGAGTAATTGATTTTCCACTTCAATTTTTTCGGAAGGAAAATGAATGAAGAAATTACTCATGAAATCTAATGCGGCAATTTTAATGGCTTCAATACCCAAACTGGCGCCACGGGTGCCTGCACCTATTTCGGAAGGCACTTCAATTAGTTTTATATTTTTCATATAACGACTAATCAGCTGGCAAGCTGATCTATTTTATCTGTTCAAAGCTACAACTTTCCTTTTAAGGGGTTGCTGCCTTTAAGGTTACCAATACAACCGGTTATTTTAAAACGCACAAACATATCTTCACTATACCATTTTTCCTGTCTTGTTTTTTGTATCACTTCTTTATGTTCGGGTTGCTGGTATGCAAAGTTTTTCATGGCATCTTTATTTTGCCAGATGCTGAACGTGGCCTGTTTGATCCACGGCATTTCACCAATACCGTATGAAGTGATGAAACCATCAGCCTCAGTCATCTTATTGGCCACACCATCTACATATTTCCAAAAACGGTTTAATCTCGAAATGCGGATAGTGGCCCTGGTGAGTACCGCCACATGGCCTTCATAATCAGACTGGCGGGGGAGTGTACCAAATACTTCTTTACCATCCCAAAGCCCATGCCCTTCAATAGATTCCATTAAATACGTAATGGTGTCGCATTCAAAAAACCGCAGCCATTTACTGATGAATGGCCCGTAAAGTTTATAGATCAGCAGGTCTGCATTAAAATGTTTGATCTGTACATCTTTAAATTTAAGATTAGACACCGAGAAGATGGCCCATTGCATCAGGTCGGGCTTTTTATCAAAGCTGCCGTTTTTGCCACTGCCCATCAGTTTCCAGAAACGGCTGCGTTTGTTCCTCCACAAAGGAATGCGGAACAGTACCATCGCCAAAAATGCAAAGAAAATATGACGCCTTTTTTGGTACCGGATAATGGTTAATGTGACAAGCATATTAATATCTGATGCAATATAGCGCAAAGTTTTTCGTTATTACTATAGCGTACATTGTTTTTACCCAATAATAGTTTGTTTGTGCTTTTAGTTAAGAATTAGCCTTCCTGTTTGCAGGAGGGCTTTTTTATGCAATAAAAAAAAGCCATTAACATTGTCAATGGCTTTTAAATGAGTTGTTTATTGCTTAGAATTGTTCCAGTTTACTGAAGAAGAAATTACCTTCTATCGCTGCATTTTCATCACTGTCACTTCCGTGAATGGCATTCTCCCCAACTGATGCGGCATATAATTTACGGATGGTGCCTTCTTCGGCCTGTGCCGGGTTGGTGGCGCCAATCAGTTTACGAAAATCAGCCACTGCATTATCTTTTTCCAGTATAGCTGCTGTTATTGGGCCGCTGCTCATAAAATCAACCAGTTCTCCATAAAACGGCCTTTCGGCATGTACGGCATAAAACTCACCGGCTTTGGCTTTGCTCAGGTGTGTCATTTTCATCGCTACAATTTTGAAGCCGGCTGCGTTGATCATTTGTAAAATGGCGCCGGTATTTCCTTTAGCTGTAGCATCGGGCTTAATCATTGTAAAAGTTCTGTTGCTCATTGGTTCCTTTTTTTGAGCCGCAAAGATAATTCGTTTTCCCTTTAGTGTTTGCTGTTCCTCCCAATAAATTATATCCAAACGGCAGTTCCTCCTTAAAAGCTTTTGATGTGCAGTCATAAACTGGAAACTTTACCCTACTTTTGCGCCTCAATTATGCAGCCGATTCAAAACCTTTTCCCCCAACTGGAACAGCCTAAAAAAGTGGTGATCACCATGCACCAGAAACCCGATGCAGATGCGATGGGTTCCGCGTTGGGCCTATATCATTTCCTGGTACAATTTGGCCACTCGGTTCAGGTTATTTCCCCCACTAACTGGGCTGCATTTTTAAACTGGATGCCCGGTTGTAAAACAGTACTGGATTATGAATCGGCTTCTGTTGAAAAAGCCAATACATTCATCCGGGAGGCTGACTGGATTTTTTGCCTGGACTTTAATGTGCTTTCCCGCACTAAACGAATGGAAGAAAACCTGGTGAAGGCCGGAGGGCAGCGCATACTTATCGACCATCACAGGGAACCGCAAACGGAAATGTTTGCTTACGGCATCAGCGATACAGGCAAAAGTTCCACTTCGGAAATGGTGTATGATTTTATTATGGCTTCCGGCCATCAAAGTAAAATCAATAAAGAAATAGCAGAATGCCTTTATGCTGGAACGATGACCGATACAGGGTCTTTCCGTTTTCCCTCCACCACAGCCAGTGTGCACCACATGGTTGCCCATTTAAAAGAATTGGGACTGGAGCACAGCCTTATTCACGAAGAATTATTCGATAATTTCCTGGAGAACCGGTACCGCTTTATCGGCAACATCCTGCTGAACCGTATGGAGATTTTTTACGAATATAACACGGCATTAATCGCTATTCCGCAGGCAGATCTGATTAAGTACGATATTCGCACCGGAGATACCGAAGGCATTGTAAACTTTCCGCTGAGTATAAAAGGGATTAAACTGGCGGCAATAATTATTGACAGGGGTGAAGAAAGAAAAAGCTCTTTCAGGAGTAAAGGCGGCTTTGATGTAAATACCTTTGCACGGAAATATTTTAATGGTGGCGGGCATTTTAATGCAGCCGGTGGATTTAATAAAGAACCGCTGGAAGAAGTGGTGGCAAAGTTTAAACAGGCGATGAAAGAAAATGTGGACCAATTAAGAAGTTATCAATTTTAAACAAAACAATAATATAGTCAACAATGAAACAAATTTTAAGTGCAGCGGTTGTTTGCATACTTTTTTTAGCTTCCTGCACCACGCCATTCAGAAAAGCGAAAGACGGCTCGATGTATAAATTATTCACCAACAGCAAGGGAGCCAAATTGGTAGTGGGGAATATTATGGAACTGTCTTCCATTACTAAAATAAAAGACAGTGTACTGAACAGTACAGAAGATGAAGGCATGCCACAGTATGGTACTTATGATACTGCTAATTTTCCTTCTCCTTATAAAGAAATTTTTAAAAGCTCGCATGTAGGGGATAGTGTGATCATAAAAATGTCTACCGATTCTATTATTGCCAGGGCTACAAAACAAGCCATGAGTGCCGGGCAACCGGTGCAACTGCCCCCGTTCATTAAAAAAGGCGACTGGATTGTTACCAGCATAGTAATTAAAAATGCGTATGCTACAAAAGAGCAGGCAGACAGTGCTCAAAAATCACACATGCCTGTTGCAAGAGCAAAAGCACGCAAAAAAGACATTGAAGTGATTGAAAAAAGATTGGCCGAAACTAAAGACCAGACTGCGAAAGACAGTAAGATCATTGAAGATTACCTGGCAAAAAATAACCTGAAAGCCGTGAAAGGAAAATGGGGTACTTACGTGGTGATCAAAGAAGAAGGAACAGGAGATAAGATCACATTTAATGATGTAGCCTCTGTAAACTATACCGGTAAAACACTGGACAGTGGTAAAGTTTTTGATTCCAATACCGACCCTGCTTTTAAACATGTACAGCCTTATGAAGTACCGGTTGGACAACTGGAAGGTATTGTACCGGGCTGGCCCGATGCGTTGCAGGAAATGAAGAAAGGTACAAAAGCTACTATTTACCTGCCTTCCTCATTAGGGTATGGCAAAGCAGGTAATCCCTCAGGCGGTATTAAACCCGATGCAATCCTGGTTTTTGATATGGACATTCTGAATGTAACCAACGAGGAAGTAGCACAAAAAGAAAAAGAAGCAGCGCAGCAGAAATTTATGGAAGATCAGCGCAGGGTTGCCGACAGCATGCAAAAAGCGAATGCTGCAAAAGCACAGCCTAATGCTGCAGCACCTAAGAAGTAAAAATAGTATTTGCAAATAAGTAAAAGCGCCCTGGTTATTCAGGGCGCTTTTTTATAAGCATTAAATAACGTTATTGCTTCAACCGCTTCCTTAACATCATGCACCCTTAATATAGTTGCGCCTTTCATCAACGCAATGGTATTTAGTGTAGTGGTGCCGTTAAGTGCATGCTCTGCTGTAGTGCCCAGCGTTTTGTAAATGGTGCTTTTTCTTGAAAGTCCGGCCAGTATTGGGCGTTTCAGTATTTGAAACACATCCAGTTGTTTCAGTAAAGAAAAATTGTGGGTGATGCTTTTCCCAAAGCCAAAGCCAGGGTCGATGATCACATCATGAATGCCAGCAAGCCTGCATTGTTCCAGTTTGGCAATACAATAATCCAGTACATCACGGGTTACATTTTCATACTGCGGGTTTTCCTGCATAGTGCCGGGCGTGCCCTGCATGTGCATGCAGATATAAGGCATACGAAGGCTGGCAACTGTGGTCAGCATCAGTTCATCCATATCGCCGCTGCTGATGTCGTTTATGATGGATGCGCCTGCTTCAACAGCTGCAATTGCAACCTTACTGCTGTACGTGTCAATAGCAATAATGGTTTCCGGAAAAGCCTGGTGTATGGTTTCAATAATGGGCACCACGCGGCTGATTTCTTCATCAGCATGAATGCGGATGCTGCCGGGGCGGGTGCTTTGTCCGCCAATGTCTACAATGGCAGCGCCATCAGCAATCATTTTTTCTGCCATCAGTAACATATCTTCACCCATATTGCCTTTGTAAAATGAATCGGGTGTGGCATTAATGATGCCCATTACCACCGGTTCATCCAAAACCAATAATTTACCCCTGCAGTTTAACGTGAACATTGCCGTATTTCAGTTATTTTTGACGTTTATAACAGATATACAAACTTCAAACAAATCAATGAGAAAAGCATCAATTATCATAGCGTTTATTTTCGCAGCTATGAGTACCCTTGCACAAAACACAAACGATACAACAGGTTATACACCGGTTTCTGATGGTTCACAATATAAAATAAAATTTGCCGCAGGCGGCAAACAACTCACCAAAGGCTGCTTTATGGAAATGGATGTGGTGGCTACCTGCCGCGATTCTGTTTTGCTCAGTACCATTGATGATGCCATGCCCCAGTTCAGCATGTACGATACAGCCGCTTTTCCTGTGCCTTTCAAAGAAATTTTTATGACGGTGCATACCGGCGACAGTGTTTTTGTAAGAATACCCACCGACAGCCTGATCACTAAAAGCATGGGCCAGGTGCCTGCATTTATCAAGCCGCACGACTGGATCTATCAAACCTACGTGATCAAAAACCGTTATGAAACCAAAGTACAGGTAGACAGTGCGCTGAACACACATATGGCGGCTGCAACGGCAAAATCGAAAGAAAAGCAAAAGGAAATGATCAATAAAATACTGGTCAATAATAAAACACAAATTGAAACCGACAGTAAAACGATTGACAGTTATCTTGCTTCCAAAAAACTAAAAGCAGTAAAAGCACCATGGGGAACTTATGTGGTGATCAAAAAACAGGGTATTGGAAAAAAAGTAACCGATGATGCGGTGGCTTCAGTAAACTATACCGGCCATTCTTTCAGTGATGGTAAAGTATTTGATTCCAATACCGATCCTAAATTTGGCCATGTACAACCTTATGATGTAGATATGAGCCAGGTGGGCTCTGTGATACTGGGCTGGACAGATGCGATACTTACTTTGAAAGAAGGTACGCAAGCCACTATTTATATTCCATCCACATTAGGTTATGGTGAAGAAGGAAACCCCGGCGGTGGCATTGCACCAAATTCCATTTTGGTGTTTGATATTGAAATTAAAAAAGTAACCAGCAAGAATGCACCGGCGAATGCAGCGACCGCACCCGCAAAAGCACCAGCGAAGGCGCCTGCAAAAACTGCTCCCGCAAAACCTAAAACCACCACTACCGTTAAACCAAAACCCACTGTAAAAAAAGCAGGACAATAATGAGCAATACCAACCAGCAATATGATACTGCAGTGGCTTCCTGCAGGGACATCTTCCTGAAGAAAACTAAAGACTACGGAACTTCATGGAGGGTGTACCGCATTATTTCTGTTGCAGACCAGATTTATATTAAAGCCAAACGCATCCGCACCATACAGGAAAAAGGACAACAGAAAATTGGTGATGATATTGTAAGCGAATTTAAAGGCATACTGAACTATGGTATTATTGGATTGATACAACTGGAGATTGATAACGATGAGGTGGAGGAGCTGCCTTATGATACGGTTGCCCAATTATACAACGACAAAGTGGCCATTGCCAAAAAACTGATGCAGGATAAGAACCATGATTATGGTGAAGCGTGGCGGGAGATGAGCCAGGAAAGTTTTGTTGACCTGATACTTGCAAAGATTTTACGCATAAAACAAATCATTGCCAATAAAGGACAGACATTGATCAGTGAAGGTATTGATGCGAATTTTTATGATATCATTAATTATGCCGTTTTTGGTTTAATATTGATTGAGGAAAAAGTGCACAGGCGTTGAAGGTTCAAAGTTGATGGTTGATGGTTGATAGTTGATTTTGTCCGCAGGACTCTGTGAGTTAGTTGATAGATGACAGTTGGACATTGAAAATGGTACATTGATTATTGAGAATTAATTTAGGCGCTCTCAGCCCTTAGCTCCAAAATAAACACACATGAAATTACTTGTAAACATTGCCCGCATATTAGTAGGTTCATTATTTATTTTTTCCGGTTTGGTAAAAGCCATTGACCCATTGGGGCTGGCGTATAAGATGCAGGAGTTTTTTGAAGTATGGTCAGACAGTGGTTACCTGCCCGGTGTAATGAACTGGCTGCACCATTACGCAACAGGCTTCTCCATTTTTATGATCACGCTGGAAGTGGTGCTGGGCGTGGCTTTACTGGTTGGATGGCAAAGAAGGTTAACCACCTGGTTATTGTTCCTGCTTACATTGTTCTTTACTTTCTTAACCAGTTATGTATTGTTTAGCGGAAAGATCAGGGCCTGCGGTTGCTTTGGTGATTGTATTCCTTTAACGCCCATACAAACCTTTACCAAAGATGTTATACTAACAGTACTCATCATCATCTTGCTTATTGGGCAAAAACATATCAAACCGTGGTTTTCAGGCTGGTTCAGCAATTTGAAAGTGGCCGCAGCAACCATTGTTGTGTTATGGTTACAGTTTTATGTATTGAAACATTTGCCCGTAAAAGATTGTTTACCCTATAAAGTGGGCAATAACATTTTAGAACTGCGCCAAATGCCCAAAGATGCGGTGCAGGATAAATACAGTTACAGTTTTATTTATGAAAAAGACGGGCAGCAAAAAAGTTTTGACGTGAGTGCATTGCCAGACAGCAGCTGGAAATTTATTGAACGCAAACAGGTACTGATTGAGAAAGGACACAACAATGTACCGCTGATCAATGATTTTTCTTTCACTACAACAAGCGGTACCGATACTACAGAAAGTATTTTAGGGCAGCAGGGACAATACTACCTGTTATTTGTAAAAGACGTACCGGGTGATAAAGAACTGAAAGCCACGCAGGCATTTTTGGATAAAAGGGATAAACAAAAACCTTTGTACATTATTACTTCGCAACCCAAAGAAATCAATACCATATTTAATCACAACCCTGCAACTGTGTTGCCTGTTTTTTCCTGCGATGGTACAGCAATTAAAACAGCAGCAAGAACCAATCCTGCTTTGTTCCTGATGAATGGTGCGGTGATAGCAGGCAAATGGAGCTGGGCAGATCTGCCGGAATAATGTTGAAAGTTGAAGGTTAAAGGTTGAATGTTCAAGGTTGAATGTTTGCCTTCAAGTTTTCAGAACCAACAGTGACCTGGAGGAAATTTTCCCACAAGGCTCTGCGGGCAATATTCAATGCTCAACCATCAACATTCAACCATCAACATTCAACTATCAACCAACAAGTGAAGTACATTCTAAAAAAACTCTTCTACTCCATATTGGTGCTGCTGGGTGTGGTGGTGCTGGTGTTTATTATGTTCCAGGGTTTTGGTGATCCTGCAAAAATGATTGTGGGGCAAACAGGCGATAAGAAAACATTAGATAATATCCGTAAAGACCTGTACCTCGATCAACCCAAATGGAAACAATTGCTGTTATACCTCAACGATGTTTCTCCCATTGGCATTCATGATACAGCAGAAATAAAGAAGAAAGAACTGAAAGGACTGTTCATTGGCGGCAGCACAAAGCTGGGCTTTAAACTGCCTTACCTGCGGCAGAGTTATCAAACCAAAAAATCTGTAGGGCAATTATTGATGGAAGCCTTGCCCGGTACCATTATACTGGCACTTGCCGCCATGTTGCTGGCAACTGTTATGGGTGTGTTGTTAGGCGTACTGGCTGCTGTAAAACGGGGCACCTGGATGGACAGCACGGCAGTATTCACCAGCATCGGCGGCATATCTGCACCATCATTTTTTATGGCCATCATCATTGCGTATGCTTTTGGTGTGGTGCTGCATCCATTTACCGGTTTAAACTTAACCGGCAGCTGGTTTGAGATAGATGAAGTAACCGGCGAAAAATATCTTACACTAAAAAACTTAATCCTTCCTGCCTTTACGTTGGGCATTCGCCCGCTCGCTATTATTACACAATTAACACGAAGTGCTATGCTGGATGTGTTAAACCAGGACTACATCCGCACTGCTTATGCAAAAGGTTTAAAGCAAAGCACCATCATCTTCCGCCATGCGTTGCGCAATGCGCTGAACCCTGTTATCACCGCCATTACCGGGTGGTTTGCTGAACTGCTTGCCGGCGCCTTCTTCGTGGAATATATTTTTGGATGGAAAGGCATTGGCAAGATCACCGTTGATGCATTGGAGAAATTAGATTATCCTGTTGTCATGGGTGCTGTACTGCTGAGCGCTTTCATCTTTATTGCCATTAACTTCCTGGCGGATATGTTGTACGGACTGGTGGACCCGAGGGTGAAGGTTGGGGGGTAGGTTTAGTGGTTAATTGGTTTATTCGTGTAATTGGTTTTGTAATTCGTGAGCGTGGATAAGTATATAAAGTATATAGGTATATAAAGTAAGTAAGGAAGTGCCCCTGCGTTCTCTGCAGCTCTGCGTGCCATCCTTTTCCCTTCCTCCGTGCAGTTGTGCCTTTGTGAGAGGAGTTAAGTATAAAAGTAAATAAAGTATATAGGTATATAAAGTGAGTAAGGAAGTGTTTGATAATTTTGTTAGTGCATTTTATCTGCGCATCTGCGGCCTTTAATCAAAATCCGTATTATTCCGCAATAATCAGCGTCATCCGTGGCTCCATCTTCATCATGTTGTTACTGCATTTCGTCTGCGGTTTAATTAAAATCTGTAGTTATCGGCATCAATCAGCGTCATCCGTGTTTCTATCCATCTGCGCATCTGCGGCTCAATCTATCCCTTATGTAAAACTGCGGGGCTGCCATGTTAACAGCAGCCCCGCAGCAGTAAAGACGTAACAGGAGTAAGAACAGCTTTACCGGAATTTAATGGATTGTAGTTTTGTCATAGGTATTAAAATCATAAGCGGATGTATTGTTAATAAGCAGCAAATACATTGCCACAATAAAATTTTGCAACTCCTTTTTTTTGCAATTTTCCCCAAAACGTAGTTATACGAAGTAGTTACTGCACCATTTTCCCGTTTATCCCCAGTTGAATTACGACGGAAGGTGAAAAAATCCTTTCCCGTTACGCTTCAGAATGCTGTAATTTCAATACAAAAACTATACAGCATGCGTATTGAAAACGACATTAAACTGGGGTTTAAAGATGTAATGATCCGCCCGAAACGCTCCACACTAAAATCAAGGGCAGAAGTTTCACTATCAAGAAAGTTTCATTTTCGCCATACTACCACAGGGTGGGAGGGTGTGCCAATCATAGCAGCCAATATGGATACCGTGGGTACTTTTGAAATGGCCGCCGTGCTGGCGCAGCACCAGTTGATTACCGCCGTACACAAACATTATACGGTAAGTGAGTGGAAGCAATTTATGCAGCACGGCGATAAAGATATTGCCCAGTACATTGCCGTTAGTACCGGCACCTCTGCTGCTGATGCGGATAAGCTGCAGCAGATCATCACTGCCTGCCCTTCTTTACAATTTATTTGCATTGATGTGGCCAATGGCTACTCCGAACAATTTGTACAGTTTGTACAACGTACCCGGGAACAATTCCCCAATAAAATTATCATTGCAGGTAATGTGGTTACGGGTGAGATGGTGGAAGAACTGCTGCTATCCGGTGCTGACATTATTAAAGTGGGTATTGGCCCCGGTTCAGTATGCACCACCAGGGTTAAAACCGGTGTGGGCTACCCGCAGTTATCGGCCATTATTGAATGTGCCGATGCGGCGCATGGCCTGGGCGGGCAAATCATTTCTGATGGCGGCTGCAAAGTGCCGGGAGATATTGCCAAAGCCTTTGGTGGCGGCGCCGATTTTGTTATGCTGGGCGGTATGCTGGCCGGCCACGCCGAAAGCGGGGGCGAACTGGTGGAAGAGAACGGCAAACCCTACAAACTGTTTTATGGGATGAGCTCGGCCACGGCCATGAACAAATATGCCGGTGGTGTGGCGGAATACCGTGCCTCCGAAGGGAAGACCATCCGCATGCCCTACCGGGGAGCCGTAAGCGAAACTATATTGGACATTTTAGGTGGGCTGCGCTCTGCCTGTACGTATGTGGGCGCCTCGTATTTGAAAGAACTTACCAAACGTACTACGTTCATCCGCGTGCAGGAACAGCATAATGAGTGGTTTGAGGAGGAATGAGTGGGGATTTCGGATGCAGGATTTCGGATGTAGGATTTGGGAATTAGGGATTAGAAATGGGGTGCTGTGGCAATATCCGGCTTTTGCGCTGCACTCTCTGCTGCTCTGCGTGCCACCATAAATGCTTTTATTTAAAAACAGGTAGAAATACGGTTGTGGTTTTGGGGGGATTGCGTTAGGTTTGGAGGATAAGTTTTATTTACGTATGCGAGTTGCAGTGATGTGACTGAGAAGGGCGAAGCCCCAAGGTGTGATGATGAATGCATGCAATAGTATAAAAAAAAGAAATTTCATTGATGCTATAAACAATACAAAAAGTATATTACTAGTTTGTTGATTATGAATAGTATTCTGTAGTTTCATAGTACGTTTAATAACATCAATACTAGAGTTGTATGTAATTTTAAAAGACACTGTAATAAACAAATGACTGAAAATAGACCAGTTCCTTTCAAGCTTTTATTCGCAATCTTTAAAACAAAATATCCCTTTTCAGGTATTGGGCTTGTTTTTATCACCCTATCAATATTTATTTTCATTCCTGTCATAGCTTTCTTCAATTCGATAAAAGATGCTTACGAAAAATACGATTATGAGAAAATTGTCAGACAAGGCAAAGACTTAAAAGCAATAGTAACTTCGGTTCAAACTCAAAATAATGTGACAGTTAACAATGTTTATCACCCTCAAATTATTGACTACGCTTTTAGCGACAATGAGCAGACAAAGAATGACAAATTCAAAACTCTCACTAATGCGGAAAAACTTGTTCTTCAAATTGGAGACACTATAAACATCAAGACTTACAATGGCGAATCTGTTATTGAAAATCTAGAGCCTTTTTCGTTTCCAATTAACCGATTTTATATTTTGCCCTTAATCTTTTTGCTAATTGGTATCCCTTTTTTCTTAATTGGACTATTCCCTGTTTTAAAACATTACAGACTCTATAAAAATGGAATAAGAAAGGAAGCAACAATAATTTCATTGACAACGACTGGCATATTACCTGTTGTTTCTATGACCCAAAATGTTTTGGTGAACTATTTTTATGTTGGACAATATGGCAACAAAATTTTAGACAAATCAATATCGTCAGGGCTTTATTTAATGACAGAGAAAAAAGTTCAGGACAAAATAGACATATTTGTTTCATCAAAAGACGAGAGCATTTCCTGTATTGTGCCAAAAGCTTTGTTGTAACAGAGAAAAACTACGTACAACATTGGGTTTGCTGCAAGGCTGGCTGGACGTTGAAGCAATGGACATTTTATCGCTGTTGTGCTTCATCTGGGCTGGACCAACATCGCTCGGCTTTTGTTTGTTAACTTGTACTTTTACATCTTTAATCAGCAGCGGTTCTTTGCCCTTGTTGGTATCTCGCTAACCAATCCCGAAGCCCACTGTTGCCGTTGTTGCGTATCGAAGGGCATGGTTAGCAGCCTGGCGTACCAACAACTAAAGCCATGTTTGCAGTTGTAATTACATCAATAATAAGTAAACAACATTTTCTTTGTTATAATTGCTGTCAATTGAATAAACTATGTAATTTGGTAAGGCACCAGGTATAAGTGTTGTTGGTACAACAACGCACTTAGCCCAACCCTTCGATACGCAACAACGGCGTTTGCGGGGAAGAGTGGGGGCTGACAAAAGCAAAAGACCATGATCAGACAGTTTACCATACTATTTCTATTTGTTCCTTTTTTAAGTTCAGGACAAACAGAAATTTATCCACTTCCGACATCGCCAGACATAATTTGGAATAAATGTATTGAACTATATAAAGAAGGTAAACTCGATAGTGTTCAGGCATCAATTACCTTCTTTAAAGACTATTACCATAGAATTGACAGTATAAAACAATTTTATATCCATGCTGACACAGTTAAATACAGTGACAGTTCATTTGCAGTTGGACAAATTATTCTTGACCCATTTATGGAATTTGAAAGAAGAAAGTTTGGTGAATGGACATTTTACTATCCATCAGGGAAAATCTATTCAAAAGGAAGTTATTCAATTGGTGCGTTCACAGAATGCCAATTCGCAGGACCGTCATTAATAGGTTATAGTTTTAAAACCGGAATGTGGAAGTATTGGTATGAAAATGGAATTTTGATGGCTGAAGGAATTTATCAACCGATACAAGTTGAGGAAAAGACTAACTGTGGGTCAGACACGATAAATGTTTCAAACGTGACACCAAGTTGGAAGCTGTTTGACAATTCGGGAATGAAGGTGAACAACGGTGAAACAATTATCTCAAGAATAAATAATAGCCGCTAACAGTGTATTTTATGCAAGTTGGGCATTACCAGCAAACATCAGACAGCTGCAAAGCCAAGCTGCTCCCAACCTGCATAAAGCCTTGCCTGTTAGCGGTTATGCCAAACCAACCTGATGCTAATAGACACAAAAAGAATTTATTTTCTTCGACAATGATAACATTTCAAGAAGCCAGACAGATTGCACAAAACGAAATAAATAGGCAACAGGCTTTGGTTGACGATTCGTTAATTATCCTTGACGACCAAATTATAGAAAAAGATTACGCCTGGATTTTTCCTTACACCTCAAAGAAATATTGGGAGACAAATGACATCAACCACGCCATTGGAGGTAACGGACCTCTTTTCGTTTCCAAACTTAACGGACAAATTTCAAACTACCGAACAGGTTTAAGTATTGAAGGAATGATTGATGAATATGAGGAAGAAAATAAAATATGGTTTCTTACTCTGACAGACGACATTTTTACCGACACTACTAAGACACTTTCGTTTAGACAAACATTGGGGTTGACCGTTTCGGATATTGCAGGCTTTAAGAAAAATATTTCAACTGCGTTTGAAAGTGGGTCAAGGACGAGACTTGAGAAAATTAAAAATCAATTGCTGTCAAAAGACATTACAACAAGCTTGACACAAAGCGTAATAACAAATAATGCCGGAACTTGAATTTTCGCCCTTGCTGGTATCTCGCTAACCAATCCCGAAGCCCACTGTTGCCGTTGTTGCGTATCGAAGGGCATGGTTAGCAGCCTGGCGTACCAACAACTAAAGCCATGTTTGCAGTTGTAATTACATCAATAATAAGTAAACAACATTTTCTTTGTTATAATTGCTGTCAATTGAATAAACTATGTAATTTGGTAAGGCACCAGGTATAAGTGTTGTTGGTATAGCAACGCACTTAGCCCAACCCTTCGATACGCAACAACGGCGTTTGCTGGAGAAGAGTGGGGGCTGACAAAAGCAAAAAATTAATTTCCTTTTTAGGCTTATTCATTAATAATTAGCATGCAAGAAAATTATAGGGAATTTCAAGTGGGTAATTGGGTTGTTTATCGCCCTGAAGGGAACTACTGTACCATAAAATATTTATCGCCAGTACTAATATTGGAAGGCGCATTGCAAACCTATACTTGTACTGTTGAACAAATTGGAAAAATACAAATCACCGTAGACAAATTGCAGGTTTGTGGATTTGACATTCAATATCCCAAATTCATAAAAAAATTTAACCACAAAATTTGTGTTGTATTAGTTTTTTCGACTTCAGGATTTTACAGGCTATTCAAAAATGACGAAGAATTTTGTGTCGTTCAATTTATTCATCAAGTTCAGAATGCCTATTATGAAATTACTGGAGAATTCCTACGGGGAAATTTGTTTGGTGTACGGGAAGGGTGAGCGTAAAAAGAGGATTCTCTTCGCCGTTGTCGGTATCCCGCTAACCAACCCCGAAGCCCACTGTTGCCGTTGATTGCGTATCGAAGGGCATGGTTAGCAGTTTGGCATACCAACAACTACAGCAATGTTTGCAGTTGTAATTACATCAATAATAAGTAAACAACATTTTCTTTGCTATAATTGCTGTCAATTGAATAAACCATGTAATTTGGTAAGGCACCAGGTATAAGTGTTGTTGGTACAGTAACGCACTTAGTCCAACCCTTCAATACGCAACAACTGCGTTTGCGGGGAAGAGTGGGGGCTGGCAAAGGCAAAGATCATCAAGTGTGATGAAGCAGGTTTGATTACGGTTGCTGCCTTGTATATATGGCATACTTTTCTGCAACAAAAATTACGGGTTTTGTACAGATGCACATTGTGTGTATATTTAAGCAACGGGAGGTTTTTTCACAAACTCCCGTTGGGCGTCATGGGTACGACAGCCCTCTAATCCAAAGTGACAAATCAAACACTCTTCAAACTTGACACCAAAATGAAGCTGCTTAAACGTTTACTACTCTTTTCAAGCATTTATTTTATGACTGCTAATGTTAATGCACAAGAAAATGCTGCTCCGTCAATGCATTTGACCTATTATTTTTCCTCAACTGACGCTATTTTGAAAATGCAGAAAATCAAAATAGTACAATCAGCATTTGCTTCATTTTTTGAAGTAAACTGGTTTACAAATGGATATGCAGGGCTACAGCAAACACCAGATATGTCTTATGGTAATTCAAACATCCTTATATCTTCATTATGGGACCCAAATACAGCTGGCGGCATTTATTCAACAGTAGATTACAACGACCCAACCACATTTACAAGCCGCTTTGGCGGTGAAGGTGACGGCTGGAAAACAATAAACCCTTACAATTGGCAACTAAATACATGGTATAATTTAGTTAATCGCTCTTGGAAATCAGGCGGCAGGCTTTACATAGCTACATTTATAAATAATCTTTCAACAGGAAAATGGTTTCATACCGCTACTTTGTCAACTCCTGATCCTAATAAATATCTGACGGGAACGAATGATGCTTTTTTAGAAAATTGGGATGGCTGGAATTCTTCCTGGAACGGCAGTTTTATAAGAAAAGCATTTTTTAAAGACTGCTGGAACCTGAATACAGATGGAACTTGGGAAAAAAATACAAGTGCATATTTCAGTGCAAACAATAGCGCTGGCGACATCCAGAGAGATGGAATATATCACGATAGTTTTAATGCATTTTACGATAATACTGAAGATGCTTATTGTATGCAACATGGCGGTAATACAACCCCCTCTGCTGCGTTCAATGGCGGAAGAACATTAAATCTTCCGGCGCAAACAAATCAAGGCACTACACCAACGCTAACTATCGGAACTATAACATCCTTATCTGCCAATCATGTCGCTGGAACTACGAACATAAGCTGGACAATAGATGAATTCAAATCTCCTCAACTTGCAGCTAAAATTGAAATTATTGATGCGGAAGGAAACATTGTGAAGACTGTACAGGATACGGTTCCACAAAGAAGATATATTGCTATCAATTATTCTTTGATTGATGGAAACTATACTGCAAGGGTTACTTTACGAGACATTTTTAATCAAGTATCCCAAGCATCAAGTACTGCTTTTACCGTTACAGGAGTTCTTCCCTTAAGATTGTTGTATTTCAAAGGGCAATTAAGCGGTAATTATGCGGATTTGCAATGGCAATCAAACGATGAAATAAACACTTCTCATTTTAATGTTCAGCGGAGTATTGACGGCATGAGCTTTACAACGGTGAATACACTACAAGCAGCAAATAATAGCAGTACTACGAATAGCTACAGCTACAGAGATGAAATATCGAATATCAATGCCTCTAAAGTTTATTACCGCCTGCAAATGTTTGACAAAGACGGGAAAAACACTACCAGCAACAAGGTGACGATATATATATCAAGGGCTAATTCAAATATTAAAGTTTCGCCTAACCCTGTTAAAAGCTCTCTAACAATTAGTGGACAAGATTTAAAACAGGCAGTACTCATTGATAATTTGGGTAAAGCAGTGTTGAAACATGAAATAACAGACAACAAAACAACTATAAATGTTTCATCACTGCCCAAAGGAATTTACACTCTAATTGTAACAGCTAAAAACTACAAAGTTCAAACAGAAAAAATAATCGTTGAATAATAGCTAAGATGTCGAAATTAACACCACGAACGTACAATATTGGGTTCATGCAAGGCTGGCGGACGGAATAACAATCATCAGATGTACTACTATCAACTAATATCGGGCTTACCGAATTCTATTTGGCTTTTAGTTGTTAACTTCAACTTCAGTTTTTTAATCGGCTTCCCACAGGACCCTTTGGGCAGTTGCCGGGCGGGCAGTTATAAAATACCAGCCCTGCGGCAAGCCTCGAACGTTGTGCAACTAAAATGAAAATCTCGTTCCTAATTATATCGACATTATTGTATGTCTCTGCGTTTTCGCAAACCGTTAAAACTATTGACAGCCTAATCTATCGCATTGACCACACTAAGTTTTCTGATTCTATTACAATTCTCGATTCGACAAACCGGACGAGAACTCTTGTACAAATTACTGGCTATCTTTCGGGTGACACATTAATGAAATCAGTCGCCAGTTTTAAGCAGTCGTCACGAATAAGATTGACATATTACGACAACGACCGTCCAGTTTATGTGAAAGAGTTTGACAGCACAACAAATGAAATTTTTTCGGAGGTTTATGGCTCTGGATACACAATTTACAAGTCGCAAGTTATTAAACCGCTTGACGCAGACGAGAAAAAGGAACCATACAGACTTTTGGAAAATGCGGATTATTCAACTCCTGTTGGTTTTGCTGTTGTTGACAGAAAAGCAAAAAAATATCATTTCAAAGTGAAACTCATAAAAGCATTGCATTTGCCTGCGGGTTGCGGATATTTTGCATTCGGTCACTTACAAAAATTTGAAGTGCTTACAACCGATTATCCAAACTATAACAAGAAGTATGTGCTTATCATTCAACCTTGTCCAGAATTTTTGGGCGACAAATTCTTTCAAGATGGTAAAATATATGAGGTTGATGTGGCTACAAACAGTGGTGTAACATTCGGCTATGTTATTAACAATGATTATAAAGCCGAAAATTTGCCAACCTTTTGGAGTAGAAATATAATTAAGGCAAATTAGCTGCACACAAAAGGTTTGCCGGTCTTATTCCGCCCTTTGTTCTTTCGAATATCTTTTAGTTGCTGATATTAAATTTATTGAATTGTAAACATAGGAAAGGCTTGCCGCAAGGCTGATGAACGGAATAACAATCGGCTGTTGTACTGCTATCAATTTATAATTATCTTCGACAATAGTTTTTCAATTAAGCATTTGTACCAGGCTGACCAATGGTTGTTGCCAGCCCATCGCAAAAGGTTCAACGTTGTGCATCATGCTAAAATAACTATCTATTATCTTGTGACTGAATAATGGTTTAATGACACAATTTGAAATGTATACTATAGAAACCGGAAAAGATACGGAAGAAGTGATCAAATTTTTAGAGGATAAAATTTATGATCACAACTCAGTTACTTTAAATCAGTTTAACGGAAATCTTTTTTCCTGGGTTATTAAGAACAATGAAGGATTGATAATAGCTGGAATCGCTGGATGGACCTGGGCAAATTCATGCGAAATCACTCAACTTTGGGTAAATGAAATCTCAAGACATAAAGGGTTAGGGAAAACGCTTTTGGAAAAAGCAGAACACGAAGCCAAAATAAAAAAATGTAATCAAATTTTAATTAAAAGCTATTCCTTTCAGGCGCCTCATTTTTATATAAAAATGGGATATGAAATTGATCATGTACAGAAAGACTTCCCACAGGGTCACAATTATTATATTTTGACAAAAAAGCTGGATAAAGTTCAGTAGCACGAGCGCACAACATTTGGTTTTTAGCTTTTGCTGGTACACCTTTAAATAACCCCGAAGCCAGTTGTGGCCGTTGTTGCGTATCGCAGGTCAGGCATAGCAGCCCGGCGTACCAACAACTAAAACAATATTTACAGCCACCCCAGTAACACTTTGGTTAAAGCATACTCAGTTCCTTTGATGGTAACCTTGCCACTAACCCAATAACTTGTTTTCCGCTCAGAGGATGTTTCATAAGAGAGATTTTGGATATGGCCTGCGCTAATGGTTTTGCCAATTAGCTTTTTTCGTTGACTGTAATTTGGATCAGACGGATCTACAGCAATTATTGTTGCGGAGTTATATTTATTGTAAAATGTGTATCCATCGCTTTTGTAATCAAATTTATCTGTGTAGAGGTAGCTTGTTTTTGCTTTGGCAGCAGCCAGCAACGATTCAGGATACTGTGCCTTACAACTGTCCGGGATATACCATTTGCTCAGCATAATGCCGGGTTTACCCTGAAGCAGGGAATGATTGGTATGACATAGAAGATAGGTGGTATCGCCATTAAAGGTAGTAAGGGGTGCATAGCCGGAAGCAGCACTGAGGTATGCTGGTAAGCGGCGGATGCCAAGATTAATTTTATTGGCTGCAAAAAGCCCCAGCTCCAGGCTTCCCGGTGCATCGCCCCAATGAGCGGTGGGTTGAATCACCGCTAAAAACCGGCTCGGAGTTGTATTAAGTGGCGTAAAATTCAGCACCGGGCCACGGGTTGTAAATTGAATGCTGTACCTCGTGGCTTCTTCATGAGCAGGGGAATAATCAGCAGCACCACGGTCATCAAAATAAGACAGGCCAGTATGGGATAACCAATCATCCGGACCGGAATCCATGTACATTACTTTTTGCATATGGGTGGGGCCATCAGGAAATACCAGGTCAAGGAGTGAAACGTAATTATAATGCAGGAAAACGGGTGCTGTCATCCGCAGTTCATCTACATTCCAGCTATTAAGCCGCGAGTATTTTGCCATATGCCATTGATATGAACGGAAATTCGCCAGTTGCTTATCCGATTTCAAAATAGTACGGGCGGCGCCTTTTACCGGCATTCCATCGAAGTAAACACCGGTATTGCCCCGAACAATATCCACAGCAATTATATAACTGTCGCGGTCAACCGCAAATACTTCTGCCCGGGAGGCGTTGGTAAAAGTTCCTACACGGGTAAGCCTGGTTTTTTCATTGAACGCTGCCACATAACAAGTGGCAGCCTGGGCATCTTTTGAAACAATTAATACATCGCCGGCAAGGGAATCAAAGCGCATCGATGTGGTTTTGAAATTTACAGTACCCATTTTAAAATCAAAGCCCTCAGCCATTTTACCATTTTTGAAATGCAGCAGCAGGTTGGATACCCTGTTTTCTTTTTCACCTGTCAGCATCACATAAAAGTCTTCAATCACATCTGCACTGCGTAAAGTTACTGCGGCAATAGAATAACCGCGGTAGGCAGCCAGCAACCCCGTATAGTTATTTACATAGGCAACGCCCTTGCTGTACACCAGCAGATTTGGCTTCCAGCTGCCTGTTTGGGGATCGGTATAATTGTAAGCGAGCAGGCAACTGTCGTTATGGTTGGTAAGGTAACTGATGCTGACCCGGGAAGAAGCGGGTATCTCTGCATCAATGGTTTGCTCCCATTGCAACGCTGGCTGCGAATAGGATGGGGTATACAAACTAACAAAAATTAAAGACAGGATTGAAATACGCAACAGGCTGATCATATCTCAAAAATAAAATAAAAAGGATCGAAATTTTATACCGTGCATTGGGTATAGTTTCCAAAAAAAAATCCTTCGCCGTCGCGGGTAATCCGCTTCAATCCCCGCCGCCGTCTGGTTTTTAACCAACGGCGTAAATAATGCAACAAATAAAAAATGTACATTGGGAAAGAATAATGTATAGGCGTTGTTGGTACGGCATAGCTTTTTGCCAGCCCTTCGATAAAAGATAACGATGTTTACGGAGTTAAGGGTGGGAGCCAGAAAAGGCAAAAAAGAAAAAATGAAATATTCTACTATACCGGGTGACAGCCAATTGTATACAAATACAATGGATAAAAAGTATTCAAAGCTGGCGAAATATTACGACTTATTGTTGATCAGGTTTTTTCCGGTGTGGAAAAAATGGTTGAAACAAGTACTGCCCTTTATCGAAGGCCAAAAAGTATTGGAAATTTCCTTTGGCACAGGGTACCTGATGACGCAATATGCTGCCAGGTTTAATGTTTATGGAATTGACTACAATGATAAAATGATTGAGATAACCAGGCGGAAGCTTAGGAAAAAAGGATTATCGGCAACAATATTGAAAGGCAATGTTGAAAATCTTCCTTTTGAAGATAATACATTTGATACCATAATAAACACGATGTCATTTACAGGTTATCCGGATGGCGAAAAAGCCCTTGCTGAAATGCAGAGAGTGTTAAAAAAGAATGGCAAGTTATTATTATTAGATGTCGATTATCCGGCAAACAAAAATATCCTGGGAACGTTGATCGTTAAAATTGGAGAAGTATTTGGTGATGTCATCAGAAATTTAAAAGCTTGTATTGATAGAACCGGCATGGATTACAAAGAAATAAATGCGGGTGGGTTTGGCAGTGTCTATTTATTCGTTTGCACAAAAAAATAAGGAATAAAAAAAGTAAATTGAGCGGGAGTAATTTATAGGTGTTGTTGGTACAGCATAGCTTCTTGCCAACCCTTCGATACCAGATGGCGTTTATGGAGTGGAATTGTGAGATACCAGCATAGGCAAAGTACATAATATTTTCTTTTTTTCTTTGTTGTTAATTGAATAAACAATTTAACTTGGAAGGAACTATGTATAAATGTTGTTGGTACTGCAACGCACTTGGCCCAACCTTTCGATGTGCAACAACAAGCATTTACTAAAGGAAATTTGGCTACCGGCAAAAGCAAAGGAATCATTGTTATTACATTTACCTAAACTCAAAACCTTACATTATGTTCAAATTCCTAACCTCTCCTGTAATCATTTCAATAATATGCTGGTGTGTGATTTGCAGTTATTACGTTGTTTCTGGTTTATTTATCCGTGCAGCGAAAAGAAATAAAGCAAAAGGCTTTTTGAAAAAAAATGGTTACGGCGATTACTTCACGTCTGCATTATGGATATTAGGTGCTATTATTCTGATTGCAAGCTTATATAGTTTGGCAGGCACCGGAATACTTACATTGGGATATTTAATACAATATTATTTCTTTTTTATTTTCTTCTTTGGTTTTATTTATGGATTACTGCAATGGCATAGCCCCGGCGTATTAAAAGATATTGATTCTTCTCCCTGGAAAGCGGAAGCCCAGTACATTATTATGAGTATACAAACTCAAACAAGTCTTGGCTATACAAGAGCGAAACCTGATAGTTTATTAACAGAAGCCATTTGCTGCCTCCAGGTTTTAGTTGGCTTTTTCTTTTATATCATTTTCATTGCAAGAGCTGTAAACGCATTAACTTAATTGAATTTGCAACCGTTGTTTTTGAACTATGGCGTAAATTGTGGAAGGAATGTAATAAAAAGGGAGATTTGTCGCATTCCTCCTTTAACTTGTCGTATTTGCACATTGCAAAATCCAGCATTACTTTACATCTTTACATAGTTATTGTCATCAAAAAAACTAAAAACGTTTTTATGAAAAGGATGTATACTCATTTCGGCGTGTTGCGTTGTACAGGAATAATTATTTTGCTTTCATTAATTACTCTTCAAAGCAACGGGCAACAGCTTACACCGGCAGATAGTGGTTATGCGCCTGTTAAAGGCACCAAAATTTATTATGAAGTGTTTGGTGAAGGCAAACCCATTATTTTACTGCATGGCGCTTTTTATACCATCGGTTTAAACTGGAGTGCATTGATACCCGAATTATCCAAAACAAGAAAAGTAATTGCCATTGAATTCCAGGGTCACGGGCACTCCCCGTATTCAGACAGGAAATTAGATATTGTCACATTCGCGAAAGATGTGGAAGACGTAATGAATTACTTAAAAATTGACAGCGCAGATGTAGCAGGGTATAGTATGGGTGGTTCAGTGGCGTATCAATTTGCAGTGCAAAGCCCCCGGCGATTGAGAAAATTAGTGATCATTTCTTCCACCTATAAAACCGGCGGATGGCTGCCCACTGTAAATGGCGCCTTTAAAGATTTTAAGCCTGAGTTATTCGATCACACGCCATTACAAGACGCATACAATGCAGTGGCGCCTGATACAACTAAATGGAGAAAATTTTTAAAGCAGATGTTTGATTTTGCCAAAGTGCCTTTTAACTGTGGTGATGCCAATATTGCAAAAATAAAGGTGCCTGTATTAATCATATCAGGCGATAATGATGGCCTGGATAAAATGGAATTAATCAGAACCTACAAATTGCTGGGTGGCGGTATTACCGGTGATTTACAACCAATGCCCAAATCACAATTGGCTGTTGTACCCTCACAAAGTCATGTAAGCCTGATGATGCAAACGAAAACTATTATGGGATACCTTGATGAATTTTTACAGTAAATATAGAAAGGGACATGTGAACAGGTTAAATTGAATACCGGAGGGGGTGATGAATACACAATCTGTTTTGATAACACACTGAAAAATGAAAACGCTTTTATCTGATATAAAAAGTTGCAGGGTTTGTGAAAACTTTCTAACACCAAACCCTATAGTATCTTTTAGTAGAAGCAGCAAAATTATTATCATAGGGCAGGCGCCCGGAAGAATTGTTCATGAAACAGGCATTCCCTGGAATGATAAGAGTGGCGATAATTTAAGAAGCTGGCTGGGTGTAAATAAAGACAGCTTTTATAACAATGAAATATTCGGGCTGATACCAATGGGTTTTTGCTATCCCGGAAAAAGCAACAGTGGCGACTTGCCACCAAGGCCTGAATGTGCACCGCTGTGGCATCATAAAATGATCAGTCAAACAAAATCTGTACAATTGATGGTGCTGATTGGACAGTACGCACAATCTTATTATTTAAAAAATAAAGTGAAAGAAACGCTTACTGATACCATAAAAAATTTCAACCAGTATTTACCCAATTATTTTGTTCTGCCACATCCATCACCGCGAAATAATATCTGGATGGCGAAAAATAAATGGTTTGAAAGGGATGTTTTGCCATCGCTGAAAAATAAAGTAGCTGCCATTATACATGCATAATGACTTCTTCGCCGCTGGTTTTTAACCAACAGCATAAATAATGAAAGGAATAAAAAAGGTAAATCAAGAACGAATAATCTATAGGTGTTGTTAATACAGCATAGCTTCTTGCCAACCCTTCGATACCAACAACGGCGTTTACGGAATGAAAGTGCAGGATACTGAAAATATGAAAAACTTTAAGACGGTTCTGCAGAATATAAATCCGCCCCCGGAGATCATTTAGTTTAGAGACCTGCAAAGAAATTTTATTTCTATCATCCGGCAAATAAAAAAATGCCGCATCATGCTTTGATGCGGCGCTAAAAATAAGAAGCAGTTATTGTTTATACACTTGTATAAGTGGATTAAATTAATGAGTGATCAATTTTTCAATAGTACTGTTACCGTCTGCTGTGATTACTTTCAGGAAGTAAATGCCTTTTGCCGGTTGTATAATATTGGTTGTACCATTTGCCGTGCCTTTATCGGTAACCCTGCCATTGTCGTCTGTTAAATAATATTGTAATGGTTGATTGGTTTGTATTTGCCATAAGCCGTTTAAGGTAAGTACCTTCCATGATGTGCCTTTGTTTATGGTAACGGTTTGTGTACCTAAAGTTTTTGTTTTGCCATTCTTGTCTTCCAGGATAAGCCTGTACAGCCAGGTGCCGTTTAAAATTTTGTTATCAGTAAAACTGTATGTGCTGCCATTGGATAACCCGGTTGCAGTAACTGTTCCGATATTTTCGAACACACCGGTTGCAGCACTGGCTCTTTGCAGGATGAATTGTTTACTATCGCTTTCCGCAGCAGTTTTCCATTTCAGCAATACAGCGTTACCCTGTGCATTGGCAGTAAACCAGTCCAGCGTTACAGCTAACACACCATAGGTTACGGTAATATAATTGCTCATGGCTGCAGGGGCAGTTTTGCAGGTATAGTTGGATGTCATCTTAACCGCATACTGATCGCCCAGTATACCTGTTGCTGTAAAATAAGTGGAAGATGTGGCTCCGCCAATTGCAACGCCGTTTTTATACCATTGATAAGTTGGCGACGCCCCGCCGTATGTAATAGATGATGAAAAAGTAATAGCAGGAACAGATGTTATACTTACTGTGGGTGCGGCGCTGGTGGTTACAGTCATTGTAGTGGCAGTACTGGTGGCAGGATTGCTTACCGCACAGCCAATGCTGCTGGTCATTACTACGCTTACCTGGTCGCTGTTATTAAGTGTTGATGAGGAATAGGTGGATGCGGTTGCACCACCGATATTGCTGCCATTCAGTTTCCATTGATAAGTAGGTAATGCGCCGCCATTGGTTGGTGTAGCCGTAAACGTTACTGAAGTGCCGCTGCAGATATTGGTGCTGCTGGCGCTGGACGCTACTGCTGCGGTAACCGTACCCAATGACATGGTTACCACCGGGCTTGTACCTGTTGACGTACTTACACAGGCAAGGTTGCTGGTTAATACCACGCTTACCTGGTTACCATTGGCAAGGCTGTTGCTGGTGTATGTTGCCGCGGTTGCCCCGCCAATATTGCTGCCATTTAATTTCCATTGGTAAGAAGGTGATGTACCACCATTCACCGGGTTGGCGGTGAAGGTTACCGGTTGGCCTGAACAAAATGTATTACCCGGTGCATCAGTTGTTACGGTTACAGAAGGTGTTACCGTAACAGCTGCACCATCGTTAATGCGGATGCCGCTTGTGGTGGAAGTATATCCTGTTATACCGAATAAATTTATTCTTGCTGTTCCGCTGGCAGACCATGTGAATGCAACGGAGTTGATCACTTTGCTCTGGCTGGCACCAGGAATGCTGATAGGTGCTTCGTAAATATTAAAACTGGTGCTGTTGTCAAACGCTCCCGGGCTGGCCCAGGTAACCCTGTCCAGGCTGCCGATTGCCCTTACTGAAGATGAAGTTGCGGATGAGAGAAACCAGTCCTGGAATGAAATAGAACCGGTGTATGTGGTGGCATCGGCAAAGTTTACCGTATAATTTACGGTGCCGGTGCCATTACCGGTAGTGCCTATTACATACAGTGTGGCATAAGGTGCCTGGTACGGACTGGTAAAAGTTAAAGTACCGCTGTTGGCGCTGCCATAAGTTGTGGGTGTGGTGGTTAACACCAGTGAATTATTTCCGGTATAGGATGCCAGCTGGTAGGTACGTGAAGCACTTTGCGCACTTGTAATGATACCTGATGCAGGCAATCCGTAAGAGCCTGTTGTAGTGCCGTTATTGTAACCCTGTGCATAGTAAACATAATTATGATCATCCAGCGGTTGTGTGGTAGAGGCATTGGCGGCGCCGGTACCGTTGGCAATTACATCCTGGTTAAAGCCAGTTAGTGCTACCGGTTTTACCTGCTGTGTTACAACAGGCGATGTGGAGCATGCATTCGCATCGGTAACGGTTAACAAATAATTGCCCGGCCCCAGGTTAGTGAGGTTTTGGCTGGTGGAATAAGCAGCTCCATTCTTTGTCCAGCTGTATGTATACGGCGCTGTTCCGCCAGATGTGGTAATGGCAATGCTGCCGTTGGCACTGCCGCTGCAGGTGGCATCAGATGCAACATACGTTGCAGTAAGGGCAGCGGGTTGTGTTACCGTTCTGTAGATTGTGGTAATACACCCGGTGGCATCTTTAACTGAAACAGGGTAAGTGCTGGCTGTTAATGCAGTAAATGAATTGCTGCCTTGCCAGGCACCTGCACCAGCTTCTGATAATTGATACTGATAAGGGGCTGTGCCGCCGCTCACATTTACAATGATTGAACCATTGGTGCCATTGTAACAGGTTACGTTTGTAACCGTAGTGGAAACAGTAAAGCTGCATTGGGCGCTGAGTATGGCCGGAATAAAGAACATGCAGCAACTGATGAAAAAAGTAAAGTGCTTTTTCATGTTGATGTTGGATTAGGTTTGTCAGGTTTATTGGAAATGCTGTAGTATTTCCACTTCATAAAACGGAAATATAAAATGATTATTAGGGTTGTAGAAAGGCTGCTGAAACACCTGCGACAAATAATAAGCTGGTCGTTTCCAGGCTGAAATCCTTTACTGTAGCGGGTTTTAAAAATGCAGAATAAAACAGTAAAATAAGCTTTTGTTTCAAAATTATTTGACTATTCTCAATAATTTTAAACAAACCACATTTAAACATATTACAGGCGCAGTAGAAGAAATATTGGGTGGATTGTAGTTGCAAATCTACATGTAAGCATATTGCTCACCGTTAGTCAGGTTAAATTACAAATTCTTCCGCACCCTGCTTAATGTTTCCTGTGTAATGGCTAAATAAGAAGCGATATATTTTAAAGGAATGCGGTTGGCCATGCCGGGATGTACTTTTAAAAAATAGCGGTATTTATTTTCAGCTTTGGTAAGGCGGGCAATGTAAGCACGCACTTCCGCATCGCGGTAATATTTTTGCAGCAGTTTGCGGCCAACGATATTAAATTCTGGAAACTTTTGATACAGCTTTTCCAGGTTTTCAAATGAAATGGCCAGTATCACACAATCTTCTATGGCCTGTATGTTTTCAATACAGGGTTCATGAATGTCGAGGCTGGTAATGGAGGAAACCATTTCATGTTCCAGTGTGATCCAGGTAGTAAGTTCCTTTCCATCTTCTTTACTGAAGCCTCTTACCGCACCAGACTGAATGAAATAAATATACTCACACATTGCTCCGGCTTTCACCAGCATTTTCTTTTTTCCAAAGCGCATGGGAACCGTATGTTGCTGTAAAAATGAAACAATACCTTCCGGTAAGGGATGAAAATAATTCAGCACTGCAACCAAAACACTGATGTCATGTTTTGGCAGCAAAACCTTTTTATCAGGTGTTATCATTGCTGCGAAGGATTGGCGTTAGGTATCAGCAAATGTAATCAATACTGCAAAAATTTGCTGTGCTGCAAGTAAAAAATATTGTCTGAGGGAGTTGTAAAATTTTTTGATGAACAGCTCAGGCCATTTCCTGTGCCCATTGATCCCTGTCGTCAGGACTGAATTTCCATGGTGCAAAATTGTTTTCTATATTGCTGAACATAGCATTCCATTCCTGTGGTGCGTTACTGTCTTCCATAATGAGTGAGCGGCGCAGTTCCACAATAATATCAAGTGGAGAGATAGACACCGGGCATTGATCCACACAGGCATTGCAGGTGGTACAGGCCCTTAATTCTTCCACCGTAATATAATCGTTCAGCAGTTGTTTATTATCGGGCACAAAAGTTTTATTGGCATCAATATTTTTTCCTACTTCTTCCAGCCGGTCGCGGGTGCTCATCATAATTTTTCTTGGGCTCAATACTTTACCGGTTATGTTGGCAGGGCATGCTGCAGTACAGCGCCCGCATTCAGTGCAACTATATGCATCCAGTAAATTCTTCCAGCTTAAATCAAATACATCTTTGGCACCAAATTTCATCGGCGCAGCAGTTGCATCAGCGGGTGGCGCCAGTTCCGGTTGCATCATATACTTAACTTCGTTCTGTACATTGGGCATATTATGCATGGTGCCCACTGCATTCAGCCTCGCGTAATACGCATTGGGAAAAGCGAGCATAATATGCAGGTGCTTGCTGTATGGCAGGTAATTTAAAAATGCCAGTATACCCACAATGTGCAGCCACCAGCACGAACGTTCTATGGCAATTAAAGTACCTTCTGAATATGAACTGAACATTGGTGCCAGCATTCCGGAAATAATAAAATCGCCGGTGTTATGATAATGTTCTGGCGCTATTGGTTGTAACGCACGGTCGGTGCTGTTCATAGTGAGAAAGAGACACATCAGTATAATCTCTGTAAATAAAATATAATTGGCATCGCTGCGTGGCCATCCGTTCAGGTCATTGCCGGCAAAACGTTTCAGCTTAATGATATTTCTCCTGATCAGGAAAATGGCGCATGCAATGGTTACACCTGCAGCCAGTAATTCAAAACAGTTGATAAGAAAAACATAGAAGCCGCCGAGTAAAGGAAAGAATAAACGGTGGGTGCCGAGTATGCCGTCGAGAATAATCTCCAGCACTTCTATATTAATAATGATAAAGCCTGCATACACCACCAGGTGCATTACAGCCACCAGCGGGTTCTTAAACATTTTTTTTTGGCCCAGCGCCAGCAGCAGTACATTCTTCCAGCGCAGCGATGAATGATCTGAAAGGTTTTCCTCTTTACCCAGTAAAATATTACGCCTGATGCGGCCAATATTACGGGCAAACAACCAACTGGCTGCACCTGCGCAGGCAATAAACAATATCTGCATTACAATAGCCATAAGCAATGTTTAACCACAAAGTAAACGATTTACCTGATTTGATAAAATGATGTAACATGAATTTTATAAACCATTTCCCCATGTAATGATGAATTGATGTAATTTCAATTTTAAACCGGTTAAGCATGAGCAACAGGAAATATATTTTACAGGCAGATGTAGCTGAAAAAAAATTACGGCGTATGGCACTGGAAATTGCAGAACGTAATTATGATGAACAGCAGATTATACTGATTGGTATTAAAGACCACGGAACGGTTATTGCACAAAAAATTTGCGATGCCTTAAAAAACAATTTCAGGGGAGAAGTGGTGGTGATGGATTTAACGATTGATAAAAAACATCCTGCTGATGTAACCTTCAGTGCAGCGCCTGATGTGCAGGGTAAAACAGTGGTTTTGGTGGATGATGTGGCCAACAGCGGCAAAACCATGCTGTATGCACTAAAGCCATTGCTGGAGCAATACCCCAAAAAAATTCAAACACTGGCATTGGTGGAACGTACGCATAAAACTTTTCCGGTTGCCATGGATTATGTTGGTGTTTCTGTTTCCACCACACCGGATGAACATATTTTTGTTGAAGAACAAAACGGTAATATCCTTGGCGCTTATATTGTTGCCGGTTAACCGCCTGCAATAAAGAACATATAAAATAAAGCAATGCCCACAAACGCCAATACAATGGTTGCTGTTGTGGGTTTTATTTTGGCACGGTAGATCATACTCATTACCACACCAACGGCCATAATCACCAACCCCAGCCAAACGAGATTGATATAAGGGAACAGGTAGGCTTTAAGCGTGATATAATTTAATATCTTGTTTGATTCCTTTATACCCAGTTTAATTTTCTTGCCATCGGTTACGCCTGCAAAACGTACATACATATTTTCTGCATACAAAGTATCATCCACCTGGTTAATATGCTGGCTGTCTTCTATCATGATGTAAGGGTATGCTTTATGCCGCATACTGTCTTTACCCACAACAGTAACTTCGGCCACTAATGCTGCTTCATCAGGATTAAAATGATAGCGTTCGGTGTTGAGGTTTCTGCCCACGCGGTTCAGTACTACATAACCTTTACTGTAAAACGCTGTATCACCAATGGATAATTCACTAATTTTGAATGCGGCGGTATCTTCTTTATTTTCATCGGGACTGATGCTGGAGATGTACGTATAAATATCTTTGGTGAGGTAACGTTTGGTTCCGGGGTTACTGCTTTTCAGTTCGTTCTTGCCTACATAAACATCCGGCGTCAATTCAAACCGCTCACTGGAATCATTCTTCACAAATATTAAGCGGTGAAATTCTCTTCCTTTTTCATTGCCAAGTGAATCTCCTGTGTAAGTAACCATATAATCCAGCATCCTTGTCGGCACATCCCTGATCATCGTTAAATTCTCCAGCGGGTTTTCTTTACTATCCCTGGTAAAGGGAATATTTAACCCGGTAACCCTGTTATCGCTGATGGTTTTTTTATTGCCCGATGCAATGAGCATGCCCACCAGCATAATGGCAAAACCTGCATGCGCCACCGAGCCACCTGCAACTTTAAATTTACCTTTCAATATACTCCAGATGTACCAGCCATTGGCTATGGCTGCATATACAGAACCGAACAAAGCAATATACATAGCCCCTAAAAATCCTGCACCCTGTTTATTATACGTTAAGGGATATACGATAACCAGTGTAGTGGTAATTACTGCTGCCAGTAAAGTGGGTAAACCAATCTTCCTTAAAAAATAACCCCTTTCTGTTTTTTGGTATTTGAAATACTGGCCGATGGCGGTGAGCATACCAATAATAAATGCCACCAGCACCATTACTTTGTTGTAAGAAAATTCAGGGTCTTCAGGCGGCGCAATTTTGGCGCCTGTTACTGCATTAAATACCGGCACCGATGTTTTTGCCGTGATAAAAACCGAAGCAATGAAAATGATTACCGCACCAATAAACATCCAGAATTCCCTGGTATCTGTTCCTTCTTCTTTATTGACTGAAGGGATTTTAGAATAATTCATGAAGAATAATACCAGTGCCGGTACCGTAAATACAGCGAGAAATAAAATGAGCATGCTGTAAGTAACAATCTTGGTTTCATCATCCAGCGTAAAGGCGTGTACCGATGTGTCTGATAAAATGCCCGTACGGGTTAAGAAAGTAGAGTAGAGTACAAATACAAAGGATAAGATGGCGAATAAATAACTGGCTCTTAAAGATTGATCAGTGGCTTTATAAATAACCATCGTGTGCAGGCCTGCCACCATTACCAGCCAGGGAACGAGTGATGCATTTTCCACAGGATCCCATGCCCAGTAACCACCAAAGGATAATGATTCATACGCCCATTTACCGCCCATCATAATGCCCACACCCAATACACAGGTGCTGAATAAAGCAAAAGGTATAGCCGTTTTCACCCAGTCGCCAAAGCGTTTGGTTTGTATGCCGGCATAAGCCAATGCAAAAGGAACAATGGTGCTGGCAAAGCCAAGAAATAAAACCGGAGGATGAATCACCATCCAGTAATTGCGGAGTAACACATTTAACCCCACACCATCTTTAATAAAGCTCAGGTAATTGGGCTGGCTGAATATGGGTGCGGCAATTTCATTACGGGTTAATGTGAATGGACTGCTTCCGATGCGGATATTGAAAATGTAAACGCCCAGTATCATCATAGCCAGGAATAATTGTGCAAAGCTGATGACTGACATTACCGGCGCTTCCCAACCATTCAGTAATGGCTTTTTACTGTTGGCAATAATGAATAAACCGATGATGCTGTGCCATACCGTCCACAATAAAAAACTTCCTTCCTGTCCTTCCCAAATGCAGGCCAGCAAATACCGGGATTCCAGTTCTTTTGCTGCATGTTTGTAGGCATACATGTATTCGAACAAATGGTGCGAGCAGATGTAAAAGATGACCCCAAAAATAACCAGCACAGCAGTGGTTTGGGTGTAAAAGGCCAGGCGTGCAAAATTAATCCACGAACGTTTATCCGCTTCGTTTTTACTTACTGAAGCAATACAATACCCGATAGTGGCAACCAGCGAAGCAACAAAGGCAAGAAGTACAAAAAAATGTCCGATCGTTCCCGGCAGGAGGTGCTCGCCTTCAAATTCCATAGTTTTAAGTAATTAGTAATTTGTAATTGGTAATTTGTTTTTCAGTTCGTGGTTTTTTTTGCTTGCTGAACAGATTTGTCAAGGTAACTGATATAGCCATTAATCAGTTTGAATACCACTCCACATTGTTCTTCCACATTTTTTAATTCTTCGTCAGTAATGTAATGTTCATCAAAAGCCGTGATAGCCTGTTCAATTGTTTCTGTCACTGATCCCCGGGCTATGATGAAAAAATTTCTTGTATCATTAAAGGTATACCTTCCGTAACCTTCAGCGATGTTTCGGGTTACTGAACGGGAACAGTCTACTATTTGTGCAGTTAATAGAAATTTTTCGTGCGATGGGAATTTCTTCACCAAACCTGCAATGCATATTCTCAATTCCCGTCCTTTTTTATAGCATTCGAGGTCTTTGAATCCCTTATATGGCTGCATTCAATAGCTTTTGTCCTGTCTGGTAAAAATATTTTCAACTTTCCAATTCCCAATTCCAAATTTCCAATTCCTGATTTACTTCGCTTCACTCACACTCTTCTCCATCTGCTTTTTATCATCTTTATATTTACTGGGGCATTTGAGGGTAATATTCTGGCATTCAAAAACATCGCCCTGCATTTTACCCTGCAGCACCACACGTTCGCTTTGTTCCAGTTCGGCAGGTTTGCTGTTGTGGTAAATTACTTTTGTTTGTGCGCCAAGGCTGTCTACAATACTAAAAGTTAAATAGTTAGGGTCTTTTACCGGGTCGTAAACAATGGGTTGGGAATGATCCAGCCTGGCGATCAGGTGTACATATTTGCCCTGTTTGCTTTTGGCAGAATTGATCGTATCATAAGTAGAAAAATCGGAGGAGGGGAAACCAAAGATGATCAGTGCAACGATAAGCACCGCAATTCCGACTAAAATAAAAATATGTGTTTTTTTCACGGTATAAAATTTAATATCAAAGGTAAAACAAAACCGCCTGCCGGAGCGTTTATGTAAAATGATTTTTATCAGTTGCCCTAAAATCTGTTACAGTCCTTTATCTTTGCAAACCCATAATGTTTCGTAATGACAGACCTGTCGAAATTTGATCCTAATTCAGTTGGCAATCCCAACAATAATATTTTCAGTTTACCCTTCCAGGAAGAAGATGCCCGTTTGGTGATTGTACCCGTGCCCTGGGAAGTAACCGTAAGTTATATTGCCGGTACGGCCCGTGCGCCGGAACACATCAGTAATGCCAGCCTGCAGGTGGACCTGTTTGATGCAGATTACCGGGACGCCTGGAAAGAAGGCATCTTTCTGCGCCAGTGCGATAAAAAAGTGCTTATGAAAAGCGATTACCTGCGTAAGGAAGCAGAATTGTACATCAATTATATTGCACAGGGTGAAGTGGTGGCAGAAAATAAATTCATGTGCAAAACGCTGAAAGAGATCAACGAAGGCAGTACTTTTCTTAATACCTGGGTGTACGATCAAACTAAAGACCTGTTAAATGAAGGTAAACTGGTGGCCTTACTGGGCGGCGACCACAGCACACCGCTGGGTTTTTATAAAGCCATTGCAGAAAAGTTCGGCGATTTTGGAATGCTGCATGTTGATGCACATTGTGATTTGCGCAAAGCCTACGAAGGGTTTAAATATTCCCATGCTTCCATTATGTATAATGCGCTGGAAGAAATTCCGCAGCTGATCAAACTGGTACAGGTGGGGGTACGGGATTATTGCGATGAAGAATTTGATTATATGGTGGCCAGTAATAAACGGGTGATCACCTATTTTGATAAAGATATTAAGGAACGCCAGTTTGATGGCGAATCGTGGAAGCATATTGCAGATGAAATTATAAGCCACCTGCCGCAACATGTATTCATCAGCTTTGATATAGACGGTTTGAACCCCAAACTTTGTCCGCATACCGGAACACCGGTAATGGGCGGTTTTGAAGCAGAACAGGTAATGTATCTTTTTAAAAGAATATTGCAGAGCGGCCGCCAGTTGGTGGGTTTCGATTTGGTGGAAGTAGGTGTAAGCCAGAACGAATATGATGAAAACGTAGGCTCCAGGTGCCTGTTTAAAATGTGCAATATGATGATCGCCGCTAACAGTCAGCATGCATGACACCATTCACTTTTATTTTAAAAGACAATACAAGGAAAGCTTTCAATAACTTTTTCTGGTTTTTGTTTTGCCTGCACATCATTGCTGCTTCAGTAATGGTGATAAAAAATACCGGAACAGCAACACGTAATTATGCAACAGGTGCAGCAGGTGTATGGGCTTTACTTTCCGTTTTATTTTATTTGCTGCGGAACCATATTAAGTTATACACTTACCAGTTACTGGTATTGGCAACTATGATCTTATTCTGGCTATTGCAAGCTGCCTGGCTGCCAGCATTGGTAATATTAACAGTGGTCGTATTTTCTTTATGGCTGCTGCAAAAAAAAAGCAGTGTTACATTCTCGGCTGATGGGGTGATATTGATGAAAACCATTGTAGAAAAAAAGTATGCCTGGGGCGATTTAGCCAACGTGGTACTGAAAGATGGTTTACTGACTATTGATACCCAAACCAATCACCTGCTGCAATTAGAACTGGATGCAGCAACCAGTACTGCAGACGAACAATCGTTCAACCAGTTTTGCAGCAACTGTTTACGGGCTTCTTAAGCGGCGTACAGAAATTTATTCCAGGCTTATGGAATAATTGCACAGCGGCATCACAGTAAAAAAACTTACTGTTATGTCCACCCAATATTCCCTCCACGTTGTACATCCTGCATTTGAATTATTAAAAAGAAGTGCCCGCATTTTGCACTTTATTGCTGCAGGCATCATACTCGTAAATGCGGTGCATGAACTGGCAGCACATAATGGCAGCAAAATTTTATGCTATACGCAAATGGTCATCGCTGCCGACATCTTAATTCTGGTATTTACCTGCGGGCCGTTATTGACGGAAGCGCCACGGCTGAATTTTCTTTTTCGTTTTTGTGAGATGGTGGTACTGCTTGGTATTGCTTTCTCCTTACTGCTTGACGGGCATTATTGGTTCAGCCTGTTTCATTTTATTATTGCCGGAAGTTATTTCTTTATCATGTACCGGGAATGGAGGATCATGCGCTCAGAAACCGTGGATATCAGCCCAACTGGCATTACCATTCCTAATTTTTTAAAAGATATGGTCATTGGTTGGAACGAAGTGAAATCCATTATGCCCAAATACCACAGTATTATCATAGAAACACTCCGGAACCAGAAAATAGAATTTGACTTAAAGGAGCATTTAAAAATTGATGAGTTGGGCCAAATTGACGAATTTTGCAAAAGACACTTAAGTAATGGATAATTGGACAATGAACAATGGATAATTGTGAATTGCCATAATTGTCCATTATTCATTATTAATTTATTCATTATTCATGGCTTCACCTTACATTTTATATTCCGACGGAAATGGTAATATTTTTGAAGACACATCTCTATATGTAACCGGCCGCAGCGGCTGGGATGCAGTACCTGTTCCCGAAGAAGACTGGATGGAATTACCCACAGGCGGTAATTTATATGAATTGCCTGGCCGCAGGGGCATTGGCATTGATGTGGAAACAGGGCAGATGCGCCTCTGCGAAAAAGGTTGGGCCGTTGCAGCATTCATTCCACCTGCACATACAGGTTTATATATTGCCGCTTATGAAACCGCACCCGATGCACCCACTTTACCATTATTCTGTTATACTGCGGCCGGTTGGTTAGATGATAAATTCTATGTGCCTGCGGTAAGAATTGAAAAAGATATTCGCCAGGAATGTGAAGGGTATGATGATGACTTAATTGAAACCGGTGCGGCAAACCTATTGCAATCTTTTCCGCACAACAGGCTGGTACAACATTTAATGGAAAATTGCTGTATGACGTACACTTGCCCTGCAGCACGAAATTTTGCATTAGGCCGTTGGGAATGCCCGGTGCCTTCATCGCCGGCATGTAATGCCAATTGTATTGGCTGCATCAGCTTTCAGCCGCAGGAAGAATCTATTGTAAGCACACAAGACAGGCTGACATTTAAACCCACTGTGGAAGAAATTGTGGAGTTTACCGTGCCACATTTAGAAACCGCACCATTCCCACTGGTAAGTTTTGGCCAGGGTTGTGAAGGCGAACCATTGCTGATGTGGGAGACCATTCGTGATGCCATTATTGAAATACGGAAGCATACGCAAAAAGGCAGCATCAACATTAATACCAATGGCAGCAAGCCCGATGCAGTGAAAGCGCTATGCGAAGCAGGATTAAACAGCATCAGGGTAAGCACCAATTCTGCCCGTGAAAAAATTTACACACCTTACTATCGCCCCAATAATTATACATTCAATGATTTGATTGAAAGTTTACAAATCGTGAACAGTTATGGCGGCTGGACCAGCATCAACTATTTTGTATTTCCCGGCATGACAGACAGTGTGGAGGAATATGAAGCACTGCGTAAATTGATCAAAACTACCAACCTTAAAATGATACAATGGCGGAATTTCAATATTGACCCGGATTGGTATTTAGGTAAGATTGGTGTGGCTGAAACAGGGGAGTGCATGGGTATTAAGCAAATGATGGAACTGATACGGGAAGAATTTCCCAACCTGAAGTTTGGTTATTTTAATCCACCTATGGAAAGGATCAAAGGAAATTATGAAATGGATTTTGCGCATTGATATTTTTCTTCAACAATGTATTGGTAAAAAAAAGCTTCAATATCACATTGAAGCTTTTTCATTTTATTTCAGCGTCTCCTCCAGCCATTTAAAAAATTCATGTTGCCAAACCAGTGCATCCTGTGCCGTTAGTACCCAGTGGTTTTGATCGGGCAGTAAAATGAATTTGCTTTTAATGCCGCGTAACTGTGCAGCCTGGAAAGCCTGTTGTCCCTGTTCGATAGGCACACGGTAATCTTTTCCCCCCTGGTAAATCAGTATCGGTGTGTTCCATTTGGCAACAAGGTCGCTGGGGTTGAATTTGGTATAACTTTTTTGTGCTGCAGCATTATTTTTATCCCAATAAGGTCCGCCCTTATCCCAGTTTTCAAACCACATTTCATCAGTAGTGCCATACATACTGCGAAAGTCGAACACACCATCGTGTGCGATGAACGATTTAAAGCGGTTGTTATGAATACCGGCAAGGTAGAATACCGAATAACCACCATAACTGGCGCCCACACAGCCGAGGCGTTTTTTATCTACATAAGATTCCTTGCTGACACCATCAATAGCACTTAAGTAATCTTTCATTACCTGGCCACCCCAGTCTTTACTGATCTCTTCATTCCATTTGGTACCATGGCCGGGCATGCCCCGTCTGTTGGGTGCCACAATAATGTACCCGTTTGCTGCCATCAGTTGAAAATTCCAACGGAAAGAATAGAATTGTGTTAAGGCAGATTGTGGGCCACCCTGGCAGTATAATAAAGTGGGATATTTTTTTGATGCATCAAAGTTTGGCGGATAGATCACCCACACCAGCATGTTTTTTCCATCGGTGGTTTTGATGAAACGCCTTTCTGTTTTACTCATTTGTAAACCGGCATAAGTGGCATCATTCACATGTGTGATCTGTGTCATGGCACCGCTGTTTATATCTACTGTAAATAATTCTGCAGCATGGTTCATATCGGTACGGGATACCACGAGTGTATTACCGCTTTGCCCAATAACACCCGTTACATCAAAATCTCCTTTGGTGATCTGGCGGATCACCGGCATCATTTTAGTAAGGCCGGGATAACTTACTTCAAATAATTGCAACGTGCCATCAATGGGTGCCCAGAAAAATAAATGCTTTCCATCATCACTCCATTTATATCCTTCAACATGTATATCATCACGTTGGGCTGTGAGGTTCATTTTGGTGATGCCGTTAGAAACGATGATGTCCTGTTTGTCTGCTTCATACCCTGCACGTTTCATACTCAGCCAGGCCAGTTCACCTTTATTATTGAATTGCGGGTTGATGTCATAACCCGGCATGCCTTCCGTTAAATTTTTTGTAGCGCCGGTTTCAATATTATATGCATACAGGTCTGTATTGGTGCTGATGGCATAAGCAGTGCCGTATAATTTTTTAGTACAGTACACCACTTCTTTACTGTTGGGGTTCCATACATAATCTTCATCGCCGCCAAAAGGTTTTTGCGGGCAGTCGTAAGGTTCGCCGGGCATTAAATCTTTTGGGGTACCGGGTTTGCCATTGTCAAGCGGAGTCAACATTACATGATCAAACTTTCCGTCTTCATAAGTATCCCAATGGCGGTAATCCAGGTTATCGAAAATGTATACGTTTGATTTTTGCAGGTCAGGATAATAATCTTTACCGGTTACATTTTTCACTTTTATTGCTTCATTGCTGATCATATATTTTCCATCGGGAGAAATTTTTTCATTCACCAACAGGCTGTCTGTATTGGAAACGGCTATGGCTTCACCACCATTCAGCGGCACCATGTAACTTTTCCTGCTGCTTTTATTTGTTGCAGCATCGGGTGTGGATACGGAGTACACCACGTATTTACCATCTTTGGAAATGCCCAGCCCGCTTACCCTTCCGAGCTTCCATAATAATTCAGGCGTCATGGTGTTTTGTGCACATGCTGCAGCGCTCCATGCAATAATACAACTGATAAAGATTGACTTTTTCATATTCAGCGTTATGATTAATTTTTAGATAATGTTTTTGGATAGTCCAGCACCAATTGGCAGAATGTTTTTACACCAACATATAATTTACTGTCATCGATCATAAAATCGGGTGTATGATGCGGTGGCGCTTTCGCGGCATCGTTACCTCTTGGCATTCCTCCAAAATAAAAAAAGAAAGCTGGCGCTTTAGTGCCGAAATAACTAAAATCCTCTGCGCCGGTAACCCATTCCATAGCACGAACGTTTTCTTTACCTGCTGCAGCCTGCAATGAGGGAATCATCTTTTCAACTAATGAAGGCGTGTTGTAAGTGACCAGTGTTTTTTCATAAAAAATAACTTCTGCCGTAGCGTTAGCAGCTTCAGCAATTTTTGTTGCCGTATATTTCATGCGTTCCTGTACATCGGTTCTCATCTTGCTGTCTAAAGTTCTTAAAGTGCCTTCCATTGTTGCTTCTTCAGGGATGATATTGAAACGTACGCCTGCATTCATTTTGGCAACAGTAATAACAACCGGCGCTTTGGTGAGATCCATTTGACGGCTTACAATTTGCTGAAATGCTTCAATAATATTTGCAGATACGGCAATAGGATCCACGCCCAGCCAGGGTTGTGAACCATGTGATGATTTGCCTTTTACTTTTACAATAAACTGGTCGGCAGATGCCATAAAAGATCCCGGCTTGTATTGTATATCACCAGCGGGAATCCATGATTCAATATGCATTCCAAAGATCACATCCACTTTGGGGTTATCCATCACACCTTCTTTTACCATCAATGCGGCGCCACCTTCTTCACCCGTTGGCGGGCCTTCTTCTGCAGGCTGAAAAATAAATTTCACCGTACCGGCTATATCTTTTTTCATGGATGATAATACCCTTGCTGTGCCGATGAGCATTGCTGTATGTGCATCGTGGCCGCAGGCGTGCATCACAGGAACTTTTTGCCCATTATATGCTGTACTGTCTTTAGATGCATAAGGAACATTTACTCTTTCTTTTACCGGCAACGCATCAATATCTGCACGCAGTGCAATTACCGGCCCTGGTTTGCCGCCTTTTAAAATGGCCACCACACCGGTTTTACCTACGCCGGTTTGTATTTCTAATCCCAGGTCTTTCAACTGCTCAACAATATAGGCGGCAGTTTTATATTCCCTGTTGCCCAGTTCAGGATGCTCGTGAAAGTGCCTGCGCCACTCTTCTAATTTGGGCTGAATAGCCAATGCTTTTGCATCAATGGCTTTGCTGATGTCCTGTGCAGTGCTGCATACACTCAGCAACATAAAAATGAAGAAGGGGAGTGTGGAGGTTCTTATCATGCGTTTGTTTTAGTTAGTTTGACGATGGTGTTGCAATTGCAGCACTATTAACGGTATTCTCCAAATACTTTTCTTAATGTGTCTGCAATTTCACCCAGGGTGCAATAATTTTCTACCGCTTCCACCACAGCGGGTATCAGGTTTTCACCGTTTACAGCACGGGTGGTAATTGATTCCAGCGATGCCTTGACTTTTTGCGGATCTCTCTTGGCCCGCAATGCTTTTAATTTTTCTGCCTGGATTTGCTGAATACTGTCATCAATTTTAAAAACGGGTGTGGTGTTGATTTCATCCACCTGGAATTTATTCACACCCACAATGATCTTGCTGCCGTTTTCAATATTGCGCTGGTATTCGTAAGCGCTGCGGGCAATTTCGTTTTGCATAAAGCCTTCTTCAATGGCAGCCACACTGCCACCCATTGCATCAATAGTTGCCATTAATTGTTTTGCTGCGGTTTCCACCTCATTGGTTAATGATTCAATGAAATAGCTGCCCGCAAGCGGATCTACCGTATCTGTTGTGCCGCTTTCAAAAGCCACCACCTGTTGTGTACGTAATGCAATGCGTGCAGCTTCTTCAGTGGGCAAACTTAGTGCTTCATCATAGCCATTAGTATGCAGCGATTGTGTACCGCCCAAAACGGCAGCTAATGTTTGTATGGTTACGCGGCTGATATTGTTTAGCGGTTGCTGTGCAGTAAGCGTGCTGCCGCCGGTTTGTGTATGAAAGCGCAGCATCATGGCTTTTGCATCGGTAGCTCCCAGTTCTTTCATGATGTTGGCCCACATGCGCCTTGCCGCCCTGAATTTCGCCACTTCTTCAAATAAATTATTGTGGGCATTAAAAAAGAAAGAAAGGCGTTTGCCAAACACATTAATGTCTAAACCTTTTTCCAGTGCCGCTTTCACGTAGGCCTTTCCGTTACTTAATGTAAAAGCAATTTCCTGTACAGCAGAACTGCCTGCTTCGCGGATGTGGTAACCGGAAATGGAAATGGTATTCCACTTGGGTACTTCGGCTGCACACCATTCAAAAATATCGGTGATGATACGCATAGAGGCTTTTGGAGGGTAGATGTAAGTACCTCTTGCAGCATATTCTTTTAAAATATCGTTTTGTATGGTGCCGGTTATTTTTTTAAAATCCCTTCCTGTTTTTTTTGCCAGTGCCACATATAATGCCAGCAGTATAAAACCGGATGCATTGATGGTCATTGAGGTGGATACTTCCTCCAGGTTGATGCCTTTAAATAAGATCTCCATATCTTCCAGGCTGTCGATAGCCACGCCTACTTTGCCCACTTCTCCATCGGCAAGGGGATGATCGCTGTCGTAACCAATTTGTGTAGGCAGGTCAAAAGCCACACTCAATCCGCTTACGCCTTGAGACAACAGGTAATGATATCTTTTATTGCTTTCTTCTGCGGTGGAAAAACCAGCATACTGGCGCATGGTCCAGAGTTTGCCACGGTACATGTCTGGTTGTACGCCACGGGTAAAAGGAAAAGCACCGGGCTGTTCATTCATAGGAGCAGTAACATCTCCCGGCTGATACACTTCTTTAATTTCTATTCCTGAATCTGTTTGTATCTTTTTATCATCACCCATAGCAGCAAATGTTGATTTGGTTATTTGAGAATTTTCTGTGCTTCATATTGCAGCGCTTCCAATACTATTTTGTTGATCTCTGCATTGGGTGTCATGGAGTATTCCAGCAACGATTTACTCAGGTCCATTGCAGAGGCCGTATTGGGCAATGCAGCAGCCACCTGGTTAATGATAAAAATATTCTGGTCACGTAATTTGGTTACTGCTTTCCATAGTTCTGGTGTTACATAAATTTGCTGGCTTACATTGTATTCATATTCACTGTTCAATGTTTGTATGAGCGATACCTGCATTTGGCGGGCAGATTCATCTTCTGTATGCAAGCGGGATACAAGATTTTTTAACCCGGCACGCTCGGCATATAATGTGAGCCTTTCGTAAGCCTGCAGTTTCAGTTTAATGGTTTCATTGTTGATGCCCAAACGTTCCTTCAGTTCGTCTTTCATGCCTTTAAATTCTGCCAGCAACCAGGCTATGGCAATGAAAAACATGAACGTGCCTGCTATTTGAATATCCGCAGCGGTGAGATCCAGTAAATACATAACGGTTTATTGTACAACAAAAATAAGGCAAAGGGGGTGTAAATATTCCAGCTTTCGAAAAAGCAGGTATTGACGCAGGTGCAATTTGTTTTTACCTTTGTATAAATTATTCTGATATGGAAACAACGATCACAGCACCGGTTTCTTTTACACCCCATGCCGTTGCTGAAATTAAAAGGTTAATGAATGAGAACAGTTCCGGTGAGAACCAATATCTGCGGGTGGGGGTGAAGGGCGGCGGTTGCAGCGGTATGACTTATGTACTCGGCTTTGATAATAAGACGGAAAAAGATAACCAATTTGATATTGAAGGTATTCCCTGCGTAATGGAAAAATCGCATGGCATTTATCTCATGGGTATGGAAGTGGACTGGCAGGATGGGCTGAATTCAAGGGGATTTACTTTTAATAATCCCAATGCCAGTAAAACCTGTGGTTGTGGTACCAGCTTTGCCGTGTAATTTCGAGCTCCGGCTTGAAACCAATATCAACTTTGCGTCGGAGACGCAGAACCAAATCATCCTCGTCAGAGACGAAGACGAGATAAAAAAAATCCCGGTTATTCAACCGGGATTTTTTTTATAGCACTAAATCTGATTATACTTTTTTCGCTACTGCTTTCTCTTCATGATGTGTGCTGATCAATTCAGCCTCTCCCAGTGGTTTATCTTTTGCAAAATCAACCAGGATTGGTGCTGCAACAAAGATAGAGGAGTAAGTACCGGTGATCACACCAATCAGCATTGCAAAGGCAAATCCTCTTGTTACTTCACCTCCAAAGATGAACAGGATCAACAGTGTCAGGAACACCGTTAATGAAGTCATAATGGTACGGCTCAATGTATCATTGATCGCACGGTTGATGATAGAACCTTTCTGGTCGGCCTTGCTGCCTTTACTGTATTCCCTGATACGGTCAAATACAATCACCGTATCATTCATACTGAAACCAATTACGGTAAGAACGGCAGCGATAAAATGCTGGTCAATCTCAAGCGGGAAAGGAACAATATTTTTGAAGAACGAGAATACTGCTAAAGTTACCAAAACGTCGTGCAGCAACGCAACGATTGTACCCATTGAATACCTCCAGTCGCGGAAACGAACGAAAATATAAATGAAGATGATCAGGATAGCAAAAACAGTGGCTTTTACCGCACCTTTCTTCAGATCCTCAGAAATGCTGGGCTGGATGGTGGTATAACTTTGAATAGAAGGTTTAACGGGATCCTGCTTCACAAAATCTTCAAGCAGAAGGTTAGCAGGCAATACTTTTTTCAGGCCGGCAAACAGGTGCGCACGTACGGTGCTGTCAGCATTATCCTGGCCGATCAGGTACGAGGTGGTGATATCAAGTGTTCTGCTGTTACCAACAGTTTTAATTACCGGATAATCCCCGGCAAAAGCATTTTTCAGGTCATCACGGATATCATCGTTCTTTACTTCCCTGTCAAATCTTACGGTATAACTGCGTCCTCCTTTAAATTCAACACCTTCATGGAAGCCATTGAAGAAAGCGCCAATACCCGCTAACAATACTACTACAGAAATACCGTACGCAACTTTGCGGTATTCAATGAATTTAAAGTTGGCATGTTTGAAAATGCGCTTTGAAATTCCGGTGAAATAATTAAAGTGGCGTTGTTTATTGGTCCATACATCGGTAATCAATCTTGAAACAAGGATACCGCAGAACAGCGACAATACGATACCCAACATCTGTGTGGTGGCAAAACCTAATACAGGGCCCAAACCAAAGAAGAACAGGATCATTGCCGTCAGGAACGTGGTTACGTGAGCATCCAGTACAGGAGCCAATGAACGGCGGTAACCATCGTTAACTGACTGCTGATAAGATTTACCCTTGGTAAGTTCTTCTTTAATCCTTTCGAAGATGATTACGTTAGTGTCCACCGCCATACCGATTGTCAAAACCAAACCTGCAATACCTGCAGCGGTTAAGGTTGCACCAAATGCGGTAAGTGTACCAATCGTAAACAATAAGTTCAGGATAAGTGCAATGTTGGCAATCCAGCCTGCTGTATTATAATATACCAGCATTAACAGGAATATTACGAGGAATGAAATACCAAAAGACCACATACCGCCGGTAATAGATTTTTCACCTAATGTGGCACCCACCACCTGGTCTGCTACAATTTTTGCAGGTGTACTTACTTTACCGGAGTTAAGGGTGTTGGTAAGATCGGTAACATCATCAGCAGTCATGCTGCCGGATATGATAGATGTTCCGTCTGTAATAGCATTAATAACATTAGGGGCAGAATACACAATATCATCAAGTGCAATGGCAATCGGGCGGCCAACATTTTTCTCTGTCAGTTTTGCCCATACACCCCTTCCGTAAGAAGTCATGATTAATCTTACTGCGGGCTTTCCGTTCTGGTCATAATCAAATGCGGCGTTATCAATGGCATCACCTTCAATGGGTGCAGCTTCAGAACCTGGAACAGTTTTAACTGCATATACAGGGAAGTAGCGGAGGGTTCCTTTGTCGTCAGATTTTTCTTCGTTGCCCAATAAAAATTTAATATTGGGAGGGAAAGCACTTTTTACCACTTCATTATTAACATACCTGAAGAATGTGGCAGTATCTTTTGCCAATAACGTACCAATAGCACTGGGAAAAGTCTGTCTTGCAAAAAGTAATTTAGCCAATACGTTCGCATTCTGTTCAGACTTGGCACTGTCAATGGGTTTAGTTTTGTTAGTATCCACAGTACTAATTCCATTTAAATAACCCTGCAATGCAACATCTGCTGCATTGATTGACTGAGTTAACTCGTTACCCATATACACTTCCCAAAACTGCAGGTGCGCTGAAGCTGATAATAATTTTTTAACCCTGTCAGGATTTTCCACCCCGGCAAGTTCAACGGTAATGATACCCCTGTTTTCATCGAAATTAATATTGGGCTGTGCCACACCAAATTTATCAATACGCTTCAGCAGTATCTTATACGTTTCCTGGATGGCGCTTTTTGCTTTTACAGAAAGCTTCTCTGCCACCTGGTCGTCATTGTCCGATATTTTTATATCCTTACCCTGGCCAGCAAATAAACCAGACAGTTTATTGGCACCGTTTTGTGCGATGTAGGCTTTCTTGAACAGGGTAATAAAATCAGTATTGCTTTGCGTTTTTTCAATATGTGCTGTGTTAACCGCTCTCAAAAGTGGGGAGTCTTTTGGATTATTACTTAATGAAACCACAAGGTCATCAAGACTAACGTCCATGGTTACACTTAAACCGCCCTGTAAGTCAAGGCCGAGGTTTAATTCCTGTTCTTTACATTTTTGGTAAGTAGTTCCCACAACAGGAAAAATAGATTTGTCCCTGGTGGCATTGAGAATACTGTCCTTTACATTCTTAACAGCAGCTTTGTAAGCATCGCTGATGGCAGCAAGATTGGGAGCATCCCTTTTTACAATACGTTCAGCCTGGCTTTTTACCCCATTTTCATAGCTGCGTACCACCCATGTGTACGACAGTTCCCATAGTGATATCAGGATCAAACTAATGGTAAAAAACCAAACCAGCCCTTTCAATTTCATAATAGTAAACTTTTTTAATAGCTATTGCTTCAGTTTTTAGAAGTGTGCAAAGATAGGGGAAAAACCGATTGAACTCTACTGCGGCATAATTTTAGAATTTTACTCATTTTGCACTTTAAATGCACATTATGCGGCTATTCAGAATTCCGGGCTTTTTTCTGCTTTCTTTTTTGTTCTTTTTGTACGCCTGTTCTACCACTAAGAAGGTTGTACCTGTTACTGTATCAGCTGTGGATACACCTGTGGCTAAAATATTCATGCAGCCCATTACCAGTACAAGCACAGATTCAGCTAAAAATGATGAATTCCTGGTTCAATTGCTGCAACAATATCCCGCTTATTTCGATTCTGTATTGGCGCATAAAAAAGACTGGAATGTACAGGTTATTTATACACAGGTTAACCGGAACGCCAGTGGCAAACCCCAACTGAACCATTATTATTTTAACGTAAACCCGCAGCAATATTTCTATCCCGCATCCACAGTAAAATTTCCGGTAGCGCTGCTGGCTTTGCAGAAACTGAATGAATTAAATAATCCCGGCGTAAATAAAAATACGGCTATGATTACTGGTGTTGCCACTGCTTCGCAAACACCCGTTTATAATGATCCCACAAGTCCGGATGGCCACCCCAGTATTGCCCAATATATTAAGAAAGTGCTGCTGGTGAGCGACAATGATGCTTTCAACAGGTTATATGAATTTTCAGGACAGGATTATATCAATTCGTCATTGCATAAAATGGGATATGGTGATGCGCAAATTTTACACCGGCTGCAAATTATGCTGCCTGAAAAAGAAAACAGGCAAACCAACCCCATAGATTTTTATTCTGGCGACAGCCTTATTTATCATCAACCGGCGCAAAATAATACCGCTGTTTATGAAAAAAGAACAGACACAATGGGCAATGGGTATTATACGGGTGGGGTATTGATCAATGAGCCGATGAATTTTTCCAAAAAAAACCGGATGGCATTGGAAGACCTGCACCGGATTTTGATCAGCCTGGTATTTCCTGAAGCGGTACCACCACGCCAGCGCTTCAACATTACTGACGATGACCGCAGGTTTGTTTTGAAACACATGAGTGAATTGCCTGCGGAAAGCAGTAATCCACCTTACAATGCCGATACTGCGCAATGGTGGCCGGCTTATTGCAAATTTTTGATGATGGGCAGTGAAAATAAAGCCTGGCCGCAAGGCATCCGGATATTTAATAAAACCGGTGATGCGTACGGGCAAATGGTGGATATTGCTTATGTTGCTGACTACGACAAAGGAGTGGAGTTCTTCCTGTCTGCCGTGATCTATTGTAACAGCGATGGAATTTTAAACGATGATAAATATGATTATTCAACCATCGGTCTGCCGTTTATGAAACACCTGGGGCAGGTGATTTATGATTATGAATTGAAAAGGAAAAAAATATATCCACCCGATCTTTCCGGATTACGCTTTACTTATGACGGCAATTAAGTATAATGAAAGCAATCAGCCTTCAATTTTTTCAGCCTAACCTAATTTTGTTTTCATGCAGAGAAGAATTGAATAACGATTTATATCATCCAAAAGCAATTACCAACATTTTGATTGGCGTTGTTTATAAAAAATATGATAAAGATTAGTGTTTGATTGATTTTTTTTAACCGTTAATAAGTACTTTTGCAGATTATGCAACTATCAACACTTTTATCAAGATTTAATGAGCCAGAAACCCTTAAAATGGCCAAATTGGGAAGGGAATTAAGAGCAAAAGGAATTGACGTAATCGATCTCAGCCTCGGCGAACCAGACTTTGATACGCCTCAACATATTAAAGACGCCGCTATAAAAGCCATTAATGATAACTGGAGCCATTATACTCCCGTTGCTGGTTTTGCAGATTTGCGTGAAGCCATTTGTTTTAAATTAAAGCGGGACAATAATTTAGACTATAAACCAGAAAATATCATTACATCAACTGGTGCAAAACAAAGTTTGGCCAACGCCATTTATGCTGTAGTGGACAATGGCGATGAAGTCATCATACCCACACCGTATTGGGTAACCTACTCTGAATTAGTAAAAATGGCTGGCGGTAAAGTGGTACAGGTTCGTACAACACCGGAAAGTGGTTTTAAAATTTCCCCCCAACAACTGGATGCGGCTATCACCGGTAAAACAAAATTGTTTATGTTTTCATCTCCCTGTAACCCATCGGGTGCAGTGTACAGCAAAGCAGAATTGAGTGCACTTGCTGAAGTGTTCAGGAAACATCCGGAGATTTACATCATTGCAGATGAAATTTATGAATACATCAATTTTGTTGGCGGACATGAAAGCATTGCGCAGTTTGATGACCTGAAAGACCGCATCATTCTTATTAATGGTTTAAGTAAAGGATTTGCAATGACCGGGTGGCGTTTGGGTTACATTGCCGCAAACACAGATATTGCCAAAGCCTGTGAAAAAATTCAGGGGCAGATGACCAGTGCCACTTGTTCCATCACACAAAAAGCAGCTGTGGCCGCATTAACCGGCGATACCAAATCATCTATGGAGATGACAGCAGAGTTTACCAGGAGAAGGGCACGTGTATTGGAACTGATCAAAGACATTCCAGGTTTCAAATGTTTTGAACCAGAGGGCGCTTTTTATATTTTCCCTGATGTGTCTTATTACTATGGCAAGTCAGATGGTACAACAACTATAGGCAATGCGGCAGATTTTAGTATGTACCTGTTAAACACAGCGCACGTCTCTTCCGTAATGGGAGATGCATTTGGAGAACCCAATTGTGTTCGTTTTTCATTTGCCAACAGTATGGGCAATATTGAAAAAGCATGGGAAAGAATTAAACAGGCGTTGGCAAAATTAAAGTAACAGTTACAGCAGGTAATTCTGCACGTACTGGCAAATGGTCCATAATATATTTTCATTGCTTGCTGATTGATTCAGCGGCAATGATTTATCAAACAGATTTTCTGTTTTTTTCTTCTTTGTATTTTTGGTGTAAGGTTCAATAATAACGCCGCTGGGGTTTACCACCCGGTTTGTGGGTAACAATATATTGGTAACCTGTGTTACGGTTTGCCCGTTATCTTTTACATTAACATCAAGTGCATTGGTATTATCTCTGGTTTTTACGGCTGTATACGTTATTGTATTACCCTTTACATCAGTAACGGTTTCATTAACGATTAACCCAATTTTCCTGCCGTCCTGCATTATGATCTTGTCATTCACAATTACCACAGGCTGCGTACGGTCTCTTTCAGTTTGTTCATTTAAAAAACGGTATTCATTCAGGTAATCCACATACTCTTTTACCTTTTGTTTCAATGCATAATTACCGGTGTAACCCAATTTGAAACGGCGCCAGGCTTTTCTGTCAACATTATTTCCGTTTAATAATTTATAATCTTTCAGCAACTGCGCCAGTTCAAGCGGAAAGGCCTGCCCTTCATGATACATGGCAAGTGTGTCATTATCCACAGCATTAATCAGGTCATAATAAAAGAAGGGTTTTAATTCACGGATGGGGGCATCAAATTTCACCACCTTTGCTGCAAATAATAATTTTTTCTCCAGGCTGATGATATAAACATTATAATGCGGATCTGATTCATTGTCGATTTTTACAAAGTAGGCAACAGGTTTACTATCGAAGTAAATAACAGAATCGGAGAGGGTGATGTCCTGGGCTTTGGTATATAAACTGCAGCAGCATCCGAAAAGAATAAAAAGTAAAAATTGTTTCATGGTGAAAGAGATTTATACGAATATAAACAAATTAAAAGAGATCATCAATTGACGATGATCTCTTTTAACAGTCTCTTAGAAAAATTTTATTTGAAAGTAAAACGTGCTGAAAAACCAATTCCCGATGCTTCAAATCCAATTTTGGAAACAAGGTTCAACTCCGGTTTCCAGTCGAGCGTTAAGTTAAGGGGAACCTTGTCAAATTTATAATCTAACCCAATGATGCCGGCTCCGCCAACATTTGTTGTACTGTTATTAAACCCCACATAACCACCAAAGCCAATCAACCACTGCAGGTTTTGTGTTGACAATGGTTTATGAATTTCGTACAAACCACAAAGGCCCACACCATCACCAAAACTTAATATGCCTTCAATGGCATTCTTATTCATGAAGTGCTTATACGTTACACCATTTTGAATAACGGGAACTGATGAGCCGAGCCGGATACCTAATGCATCTTTATATCCATTAGTTTCCTGTGCTTTGCCGGCGAGGGAAAAACTTAGTGCAATGATGATTGCTGCGATTATTTTTTTCATGACTGGAAATTTTTATTGGTGGATAAACTAAAATAATGCCAGTGTACAACAACACTGCAGCAGAAACGAAGCAAAGTCATAAATTGATGTTAAGGAATTTGTAAATGTAGGTACACGCCTCGGGCGTGTACATCGCAGCATGAAAATCAAGATTTTTATGCTGCGATATTAAACAGAATAAAAAATGGCAAACCCCGGTTTGCCATTTTTTATTGAACACGCCGCAGGCGTGTTCCTACTCAAACAACTCCAGTTTATTTTTTGGGCGTTTAGCATCCAGCCATTTAAAATTGCGTAACGTTTTTTTATCTGCAGGAATTTGTTTCAGCGGGTACATCACCCCGTCAACAGCATTAATAAATTTAACTTTATTCAATTCTTTGTTCACAAAATAAATATCAATCACATCACTGCTGCTGCGGTTCATTCCGGTATAAGCACTGTCATCATCCTGCGGATAAAAAATACTTTCGGCAGGGGAGCCTTTTGTTTTTACATAATCAATAGCACCGTTTTTGAAATAGCCATTCATTTCCCTGCCACCTATCTGGTTATATAAGCCGGGGGATGTTTGATTAATGATAATACTGTTATAAAATACATGCAGGCGTTTTGCCTTTTGATTTTCGGTAAAGAGATGTATTGTATCACCTGCAATTTGTGTTTGCCCGTTCCATACTAACGGTTGGCCAAATAATTTAAAGGTGGAATCATCCGTGGCATAATACAAACTGTCTGCAACAGACTGTAGTGAATCGTTGAAGATGCGGACATGATGAAATGCCAGGAAATACCGGACTGCAGAATCTTTTTTATTATCGTCTTTTAAAAGCGCATTCCCATTAATGGTCGGGTGTGCTGCAGTTGCACCGGTACTGTCAGGTTGTTGTATTTTTTCTAAACCACTGCGGTTGATGGTATCTGCTGCATTTACATTTACAGTAATCGTTTTATTGAGGGTATCAACCGTTGTGCTTTGTTTATTCAATGCACTGTCGAATTTGCGTAATCCTGAAAACAATGTATCCGCAGCAATGTAAGTACTGTCTCCATCTTTATAAAAAATCATTACTGGTTTTTTATAGGCAAGAAAGGAGTTTTCTTTACGGCTGATTTCCATATGTTCGCTGATTACAGTAACATTATTTGTACTGTCAACAAATTTTCCGCCACCATCAATCTGAACGATTCCGGTTTTATCATCGGAAAAAATTCTGTTGCCGCTGATAGAATGCGTACTGTCTCGGATAAAAGTTTTACCCAAAAAAATGGCTTCGCCAGTACTTAAATTATACGTGCCCGATTTAGTGTCAATAACCCCGCCGTCTTTATTAACAATATGCGTGGGGGCAATGAAAGTGGCAATATTGGTCAGGGTATTGTATTGCAGGCTGTCTGTACGGATATCGTATTTTGGGTCAACCAAATGAACATGCTTTTTAAAGAAAACATCTTTGGTGTCTGCATAATATACACCTTCGTCGCTGGTTAAAACAGTTTTGCCATTCAGCACACGGCCACCATTTTTATATGTGGCAATACCGGTACGCAGGTTATACTCCAGTTCGTCTGTAAGCAGTGTTCCTTTTTTATCAGTAAGCTTTACATTCTTTTTTAAGTAAGCAATACGTTCCCCTCCAATATAACGGAGTGATTGTGCATATGTGTGAATACTGTCATTGTCGTTGATATGGATACTGCCAAATGCTTCCACAATATTCGTTCTCCTGTTGATCACTACGCTGTCGCAATAAGTGGTGGTCAATCCTTCTTTAATAATGGCATTTCCTGCAGCGGTTTCAATATTGGTCACAGAATCGATCGCTTTTTCACGGAGGCTTTTGGCCTGTACGATTTGTATAACACGGTTAGTATCCTGTTGTGCAGGAACGGGAATGGGAACTGTTTGTTGCGCCTGCACGATAGTGCCGGCGGCAACTGTACTAAAAAAAATAAGAAAGAAACGAAAAGTAGAACTCAACTGCAATGCTTACTGTTTTATGCTGATGCAAGTTGCACAATTTATTTTATAACGGAATGGTAAATTATTGATGGGTGTAAGGTGCATTCACCGTATCAGGCAAAGGCATATTCAGCGCCTGGCTTTTATTTTTCTTACCAAAAACAGAGAATGAGATGTAGCGTTTAGGATTTGTTTTTAAATCATCCAGCAATAAATTCAGTTTATTGGCGGTGGCGCTAAGGTTATTATACAGCCTGGTGTCATTCAGTAAAAGGCCGGCAGTTCCATTATTTGAATTCAGTTTGCCAATGGTGGATTTTAATTCTGTTATAGTGCCATTTAATGTGGTCAGTGTTTTCTCCAGGTCTAACTGAGAAAGATTGGTGGTGGTTTTATCCAGGTTGGTCATTACTGAATTTAACTTTTCGTTGTTGCTGGCCAGGTTGCCGGTAAATGAACTTACGTTATTCAGGCTTTTAGCCAGGGCACCGGTTTGTGTGTTCAATAATGTTTGTAATGAGGCTGATGATTCTGCAAGGCCTGCAGTTGTTTTATTTAAATGGTCCAGGATACTGTGAATGTTGTTTTTTGCACTGGGGTCTACCACGCTGGCCACGCCAGTCAAAACAGAGTCGAGTGATTTTATGGCATTTTTTACCTGTCCCAGCACCGGTCTTATTTCCTGTACGGCAGCATCCAGTATACCAGCGCTGGTTTCTGTGGGGATGGTATCATTTACTTTATAATATTGCGTGGCATCCCCCAGCCGAATTTCAACATTGGTGGTACCCAGTGGGTTATTCTTAATCGTGGCAAAGGAATTAACAGGTATGTTCACATCTTTGGTCAATGTAAAATTGACCAAAATCTGTTTCATGTTTTTATCGGTAGTAATGCTGTACACTGTACCCACCTGGAGGCCGTTGATCATGATCGGGTTGCTGGGCGCCAGGCCCTGCACGTTGGTATACTTGGCATAATAGGTATGCGTGGTGCCAAAAAAGGTTTTGCCTTTTAAGAAATTGAAACCTAAAATTAAAATGGTGATGGCGATTGCAGTTAATGCACCAATCTTGGTTTCGTTAGAAATCTTCATAATTGTAGTTAGTTGTTCAAATATAGTCAATAAACTGTCTGCCTCAGTCTGAATTATGGTCGTTTCGGGCCTTTCAGTTCAAATCTTATTGATGCATTATTTTTCAGGTCAGATGAAAGGCGTACTTCATATCGGTTTGTTCCGTCTGTTATTACCATTAAAGCAGTATTGGGTGGAATGGAGCCAAGGTTTTCTGCATACAATACCAGCTCATTGGTTTTACCGGGTTCAAGATCGATATTGAATACATACCCGTTTGCTGTCAGCGACCTGTTGTCAACCACTTTATTCTTGTTGAAATAAACAGAAACAACATCATTATCCACTTCGCCATCATCAAACAATTCCACTCTTATTTTACTGCTTTTAACTTCCAGCACTTTAACTTCTTTAGTAGTCCTGCTTTCATAAGCTGCAGGAGTTGCAGCGGCGTCTTTTTCTGCTTTTTGAATATCTTTTTCCAACTGGGCATTGCTATTGCCCTTGTTCATGGTTTCAATATTCTGTTTATAGCGTATTACAGCTGCAGTAATGGCTTCGGCAATTTCCTGTTGCCCTTTTTCGCTGTTGATGTAGCGTTCATCTTCAGGGTTATTGATAAAACCCGTTTCCACCAAAATGGCGGGCATATTGGTGGATTGCAATACCCTGATACCCACCTGGCGTTGGTTTACCCCCAATGCAGGGCGGCCTGTTTTAGCAATTTCATCATCTACATAAGTGGCTAATAAATTACTTTTTAACTGGAAACGGCTCGCATAGATCTGTGCCAGCTGGCGGCCTACCACGCTGTTAAAATCAAATTGGTTGTAAGCACTGTCTTCAGATTCTCCAGCAGTAATATCGAAATCTTCTCCATTTTCCATAATGGTTTTTAACTTATCGCTGGTTTTATGTGCCGCAAATATCCAGATGCTGGTTCCCTTGCGTTGCAGGGGCAGCAGGTAATATTCATATACAGGAACAGTGACAGTATATGGATGCGGAATCTTTTTTCTTTTCTTTCCTTTACCGGTATAGGTATACCTGTAACGGGTTTCTTCCCTGGTGCCTATTTTCCTGCTTGCTCTTTTTAAGGGGCCGCTGTCGGCATGTATACAGATAAATAATTGTCCGCCCATATCATTGGCTAATTTGGCTTTGTCCCTTACATCCTGGAAAACATCGGTAGTGCGTGTAGGCAGGGTTTTTACATCGGGCAACTGCTTTTGTAATTCAGCCACCACTTTTTTTGAAATGGCCAGGGTAACATCCTTTTCTTTGGAATGCAGTGTACCTTCGTATACGCCTACAGCACCATTGTCTGAACCGCCATGTCCGGCATCAACAATGATGGTGGTTAATTTTTTCTGAGCAACAGCGCCTGGCAACATTAACAAATTAAAAGCAGCGATACCAATTAAAACAGGCACTTTGTTTTTCAGCATATCAAAATAATTTATCCGGTGGTTAGTAATGAGATTAATTTATTATTCACAATTTCATTCTGTTATAATGGCTATTTTTGCCGTGCAAAATTATGAACCCTCTGTACAAAGGTAAGGCAAAATATATATCAACTTGGGCATTGGCGCTGGTGTTTGCGGGTATAACGCTGTATGCCGGTAACAAAAGTTTTCACCAATCTTACTTTCACAGTACTTTAACTAACGACACTGCATTTAAAAATATTGTTGCGACATTGGTTGTGGATACCCCACCAGTAAAAACGAACGACAGCAATATGATAAGGCCGAAGATTAAGGACACTGTTATGGCGGTTACAGACACCATTACTTTCAAAGCATCTAAAGACTCTCTTGATGCACCCATTACTTATCATGCCGATGATTCCATGGTGCTGGATGTACCCACAAAAACCATTTTATTATACGGTAAAGAAAATAAAGTACAGTATGCAGATAATGACCTGGCTGCGCCGCATATTGAATTCAACCAGCAAACACATTTGGTAACCGCATATTTCGTTAAAGACAGTACCGGTAAAGTCATTGCATGGCCTACGTTTACCCAGAAAGATTTTAAATCGGTGAGTGATACCATCCGGTTTGATATGAAAAACGGCAGGGGAATTACCAAAGGAACGTATACCAAGCAGGATGAAATGTTTGTGTATGGTGAACGCATCAAAAAAGTAACACAGGAAGTTTTCTATGCCTACCGCGGAAGGTTCACCACCTGCAATCTGGATACGCCGCATTTTGCGTTTGTAAGCAACAAAATCAAATTTGTAAATAAGAAGATGGCATACACGGGGCCGGTGCATCCTGAAGTGGAAGGCATCCCTTTACCCATCACATTGCCTTTTGGTATTTTCCCATTATCGCAGGGAAGGCATTCCGGTTTGATTGCTCCTACATTTACCGCCAACGAACAATTAGGGCTTGCGCTGGAAGGCATAGGATATTATAAAATCATCAATGATAATTGGGATGCAGTAGCACGGGGCACTTTGTACTCTTATGGCGGGTGGACGGCAAGCATCAGCCCACGATATTACAAACGATACCACTACCGGGGCAATTTTAACCTGAACATTCAGCATTTCAGGGACCTCGATAATACCGGCGCAAGAAATTTCAATATCACCTGGTCGCACAGTGCCGATACCAAATCCAGGCCTGGCGTAACATTTAATGCCAGCGTAAATGCGGGCAGCAGTAAATTCAATGCATCTATTCCCAACAATCCGCAGCGCAATTTTCAAAACCAGATGAACTCTTCCATTACTTATTCAAAAGTGTGGAAAGAAGGATTTAATCTTACCATCAGTGCAAATCATAATCAGAATACCGCACAAAACTTAATTAACCTGAACCTGCCGGATATTGGATTCAACGTCAATACCCTTTATCCCTTGCGCAGTAAAAATTCAGTCGGCAATTATAAATGGTATGAAAACCTCGGTGTTGCCCTGAACTCGAATGTAAAAAGCCTCACTTATTTTTACGACACTGCAAGCAATATTACCAGGCAACTGGTGGATAAACTGCAATGGGGGGGCAGCCATTCTGTGCCCATTTCGTTATCGTTGCCGCCACTGGGTCCATTACAGTTAGCCCCGTCTGTTAGTTACCAGGAATACTGGTACCAGAATAAATTTATACGCAGGTGGAACGCAGCTGACAATAAAGTAGACAGTACCATAACCAAAGGTTTTTACAGTGCCCGCGAAATGAATTTTGGATTTTCCGGAACCACCCGCATATTTGGTATGATTGGTTTTGGTAAGAACAGCAGGGTACAGGCTATTAAACATGAAATACGGCCCAGCTTTGGCTTCAGCTATCATCCTGATATGAATGGCAAAGACCATTACTCTTTCCAGGTGGATAATACAGGAAAGAATTTTCAACGGGCATCTATCTATGATGGAAATATTTTCTCGGCTTTTGGTGAAGGCAAATCTGGTGCCATCACATTCGGTGTTGATAATAACATCCAGATGAAAGTGAAGAGTAAGAATATAGCGGATACCGGGGACGCTGCGATAAAGAAAGTCACTTTGCTGGATGGCTTCAGCATCAACAGCTCTTACAATTTATTAGCAGATTCATTTAAGCTGCAACCGTTCAGCATCCAGGCCAGGACCAATCTTTTTGAAAAGGTCAGTATTACAGCAAATGGTACCACCATGCCATATCAAACAGACAGCAGGGGTGCGTTTATAGACAAAGTGGTGTGGCGTAAAAAACCATTTTCATTAGGTACATTAACCAGTGGGAATATTGCTTTGCAAACCAGTTTTAAAGGCGGGGATAAAAAAGAAAAATTACCCAATACCAACGATCCCAACATGCTGAATAATACTTCCGGTATGCCGCAGGATGAATACCAGCAGGAAGCGCAATACATCAGCAAGAATCCCGGTGAATTTGCCAACTTTAATATTCCCTGGAGCCTGAGTTTTTCTTATGCACTAACTTATATCCGTACACTAAAAACAGATTATAGTGGTTACTATGGTCAGATTTCGCAAAACGTAAGTTTTAACGGAACACTGAACCTTACAGCGAAGTGGCAAATTGGCGGCAGCGGTTACTATAACATTACTACCGGTGAAATCAATGGTGTAAGCATGTACCTGACGCGTGAAATGCATTGCTGGCAAATGGCCATCAATATTTCACCGGTTGGAAAGTACAGGTACTTTAATATCAGCATCAGCCCCAAATCCGGCATCCTGCGTGATTTAAAAATTAACCGTACGAGGTATTTTTATGATTTGTAGAATAGTGAATGGTCAATTGTCAATGGTAAATAGTTAACTGGTTAATTAGTTAATCGGTAATTGAACAAATCGTCAATCTCAAATCATACCTCATAAATCATACATCCGGCATCATCTCCGGTTTTTCAACACATATACTTCTTTCATAGTGTCGAATACTTTTTCTTTGAGTTGCTTAATACTGGTGTCTGGTGAAGGAATGGGAGGTAAAAAATACATCTCCAGTTTTGTTGGCAAAAGATAAAAGAATTTATTTACCGGCATAGCTTTTTTGGTACCAACAATTACACAGGGGATGATGGATTTACCCGTTTCTGCAGCCAGTTTAAAAGCCCCATCATAAAAAGGTTTTAATGGCTCGGCAGTTCTGTTTCTTGTGCCTTCAGGATAAATACACATGTGCAAACCTTGTGACAATACTGTTTTCATTGCTTCATAGCTTTTAACCCGGCTGGAATCATCATTACGGTTTACCAAAACAGAGCCTTTGCTGTAAAACCAACCAAACAGCGGAACCTTTGCAAATGATGCTTTGGCTATAGTTTTATTGGCACCAGGTACATAAGGGGCAGAAAGGGGCACATCCAGTAATGTGTTGTGATTAAATGTGACGATATAGTTTTCACCTCTCTTAAAATATTCACGGCCTTTTATTGTAAGCGGACAGCCAATCAGCGGCAGCCAGATATTCATCCATAGTCTTGAAACAGCAATAAAATAATATTGGCCTTTCACTTCATCCATCAGGTAAGCCAGCATGGACGGAATAAAAATGATTAAAAAAGTAATGATAAAACTGATGATTCCCCACAAAGCCCAGAAACGTGCAAAAATGATTTTAAAAAGGGAGTCTTTTGAAGTTGCGGCAATTTGTTGTGTCATAACGAGAAAGAATATCCTGAATAACAGTTAAGGCGTTAATAATTTCCAGTCAATAGGTGTTAATCCCTGCTTCACCAGCAGTTCGTTGGTTTTGGAGAAATGTTTGCACCCAAAAAAACCTTTATCGGCAGAAAAAGGAGAAGGGTGCGCAGCTTTCAATACAAAATGTTTGGTTTCATCAATCAATGTTTGCTTTTCCTGGGCAAATTTGCCCCATAACAAAAAAACAAGCCCGGTTCTTTCATCTGACAATTTTTGTATTACAGCATTGGTAAAATCAGCCCAGCCAAAATTTGCATGGCTTAACGGTTCATTTGCCCTCACTGTTAAGGCAGCATTCAGTAACAGAACACCTTGTTCTGCCCAGCGGGTAAGATTGCCATATTGCATGGGCATAGCAACACCAATATCTGATTGAATTTCTTTAAAAATATTAACAAGAGATGGAGGCGGTTTAATACCATTGGGTACCGAAAAACTTAAACCGTGTGCCTGCCCGGGACCATGATAAGGATCCTGGCCGATGATAACCACTTTTACTTTTTGAAAAGGCGTTTGATTAAATGCATTAAAAATGAGTGTACCCGGTGGATAAATGGTTTTACCGGCTGCTTTTTCCGTTTTGAGAAAAGTTACCACCTGCTGAAAATAAGGTTTGGTAAACTCATTTTTCAGCACGGCACTCCAAGAGGGTTCTATCTTTACATCCATTGCTGCAATTTGCATAAAAGTACTAAAGGTTTGGGGAATTGGTTTACCGGTTGATTAGTTAATTGGCTCATTAGTTTATTGGTATACCGGTAAATCATTTATTGTCATTGCCCTTTCTATATGAGCTATTCACAATTGATGATTCACCATTCACAATTTACTTGCCATCTTCCCTATAATTGCTTTATATTTGCACCCCAAAACCGGTCCGGTAGCTCAGTTGGATAGAGCATCAGCCTTCTAAGCTGAGGGTCATTGGTTCGAATCCAATCCGGATCACATCAGCTCCTTTATCAAGGGGCTTTTTTATTTTTTGTTTTACTGCATTTAATTTTTCTATATTTGCAGCCTGCAATTATACGAATATGAAATTCTAAATGCACTTAAGGGAAAATTTTGAGCCATAGTTGTGGTTCAGCCTGCTATATTCTCCGCCTCCTTAAGTGATCATTTCAACCTGCGGAACTTTTCATTTACTTTACAAAATCATTTATAATGTCAGAAACTATTCTTACATCCAAAAAAACATCTGTCTTTACACTTCTCAAACAAGCGGTTAGCGGGGATGTGAAAGACTTTACCACGGGCAGCATTAATCGTGCAATTTTTTTGTTGGCAGTGCCTATGATCCTGGAAATGGTATTAGAGGCTTTATTCGCCATAGTTGATATTTATTTTGTGAACCAGCAGGGAACAGATGCTACCTCTACTGTAATACTTACCGAAGGCTCACTCACTATTTTATATTCTGTTGCGTGGGGGCTGGCTATGGGGGTAACAGCACTGGTAGCACGCCGTGCAGGTGAAAAAAACTATAAAGAGGCGGGAGATGTGGCAGCACAGGCGATTGTTTTAGCCAGTATCTTTTCAATCATTATCAGCCTGGTGGGTTTATTTTTTTCTAAGCAGCTACTGCATTTTATGGGAGCGTCTGCATTGGTGGTACAGGAACATTATCAGTTTACACAAATCATGCTGGGTGGCAACATCGTCATTATGCTGCTGTTTGTAAACAATGGTATTTTCAGGGGAGTGGGGGATGCTAACATTGCCATGCGCACATTACTCATCGCAAATGCAATCAATATCATTCTTGATCCTTTGCTGATCAAAGGCATTGGACCATTTCCAAAAATGGGGGTTACCGGTGCAGCTGTTTCCACCACCATTGGCCGTTCTTTCGGTGTACTGTACCAGTTGTACTACCTCTTTAATGGAAAGGCATTGGTGAAACTGGTTCGCAAACAGTTCAGGGCAAGCTGGGCTATGATGAAACATATTCTCGATACATCCTGGGGTGGCATGTTGCAATTCATCATCAGCAGCTGCAGCTGGATTTTTTTACTGCGTATCATTGCAACTTTTGGCGAAGGGGTTACTGCGGGTTACGGTACTGCCATCAGGATATGCATCTTTACCATTTTACCTGCATGGGGCCTGGCCAATGCGGCAGCAACATTAGTAGGTCAGAATTTAGGTGCGGGCAGTCCCGACCGTGCCGAGAAATCTGTTTGGAAAACAGGGTTCATGACATTTTGCTTTTTTGCACTGGTAGCATTGATATTTTATTTTTTTGGTGAAGGCCTGATGCGTTTTTTTATCAGCGATACTGTGGCAATACAGGCCGGTACTTCATGCCTGCATATTCTGGCTGTTGGGTATATGTTTTTTGCTTACGGCCTGATTATGACACAGGCATTTAACGGTGCAGGAGATACCAAAACACCAACTTATATCAACTTGTTTGCATTCTGGTTAATACAGATACCTTTGGCTTATGTATTATCTACCAGAACAGGGTTGGGGCCGGAAGGAGTTTATGTAGCAATTGGTGTGGCCGAAACGGTACTTGCAATTACTGGTATTATTATTTTCAGAAAAGGAAAATGGAAGCTGATAAAAGTGTAACTTCAAATAATAAGTGATTGTATAAAAATTAATTAGAGTTTTTTGCCTTTACGTAAATTTAACATTATATTTGCTTATCGAGAACTAAACTACAAACTAAAACCAAGGGTATGAAACTAAAACTAACGCTTTTCTTTTCCTTGCTTGTGAGCTGCTTTACACTCTTTGCACAACAGGCCAAAAAATCCACTGGACCTAAAAAAGGTCAGTTAGTGGGTGTGAATTTTCTCTTAGTTGATTTTAACAGTGTATCCGGTATTAAAAGTGCCAGCTATCCCAAAGGCTACAGTTCATTAAGGGATATGGATAAAGGACTTTCAGTTTCTTACTGGAGAGGATTAACCAGCACTATTGATTTCTCAGCCAAAGTAAATACCATTTTCCACAATTATAACCTGATTGCTACAGGCCTTTCAGACAAAACTGAACTGGGTGTAGAATTGGAACCTTCTATTAACATCAGGCCGTTTTCTGATAAAGCACCCCTTGCACCTTTTGCAACAGTAGGTGTTGGCGGTGGTTATTATACTGGTAAGTTTGGCGGTTATGTTCCTGCCGGCGGTGGTATTCAATTCAACTTTGGCAGCCAGACGTATTTATTTGTACAGGCACAATACAGGTTTACACTGAGCAAAAGCATACAAGGCGACAACCTTTTGTATTCAATCGGATTTGCTGAACATCTTTAAAATTTAACTACATATGAAGCAAAAACTAACAATTCTTTTAGCAGCAGTACTTACATGCTCTGGTGCAATGGCTCAAGATAACTGGGCATCTGCTAAAAAAGGAACCGTAGTTGGCATTCATTTTAATCTTGCTGATTTTAATGCACCAACCGGTATCAAAAACCCAATGACAGGAAAAGTGTACAGTTCGATAAGAGACATGAGTAAAGGTATGTCGTTCTCTTACTGGAAAGGGTTAACTAACAAAATAGACTATTCCGTTAAGCTGAATGCCATGTTTCATGATTACAGGCTTGAAAAAGTAGGTTTATCTGACAAAACAGAAATTGGACTGGAGCTTGAACCAACCATCAATATCCGCCCGGTTAAAGACGATGCCAAACTGGCTCCTTTCTTGACCACCGGTGCCGGTTTAGGTTATTATACCGGTAAATTTGGTGCTTATGTTCCTGCTGGTGTTGGCTTGCAATTAAACTGGAGCGGACTTACATACATGTTCCTGCAGGCTCAATATAAATTCACTTTAACCAAAGATGTATTGGACGATCACCTGTTTTACTCAATAGGTTTCGCCGAAAATATCGGCAAAAAAAAACTAGTCGTTAAAACTCCACCTCCGCCACCGCCAGTGGTTGAAGCGCCTAAGGACAGAGATGGTGATGGAATTGTAGATGCAGACGATAAATGTCCTGATGTACCAGGCTTAGCGTCACTGCAGGGTTGTCCTGATAAAGATGGTGATGGTATCACTGATGCTGAAGATAAATGTCCAGATGTACCAGGCTTAGCTAAATATGGCGGTTGCCCTATTCCAGATACTGATAAAGATGGTATCAATGACGAACAGGATAAATGCCCAACAGTACCGGGTGTTGCCCGTTACCAGGGTTGTCCTATTCCTGATACTGATAAAGATGGAGTGAATGATGAAGAAGATAAATGCCCTAATGAAGCAGGCCCCGCCAGCAATTTTGGCTGTCCGGTTATTGCCCAAGCTGTAATCGAAAGAGTAAATTTAGCGGCTAAAAATATTTTCTTTGCAACCGGTAGTTCTAAATTATTACCTAAATCATTTAAATCATTGAATGATGTGGTAAAAATCATGAACGATGATAAGACCCTGAAATTAAGTATTGATGGTTACACAGATAATACCGGGTCTGCAGATAAAAATCAAACCTTGTCTGAAAACAGGGCTGCTGCTGTAAAAACCTATCTTGTGAGTAAAGGTGTTGATGAAAGTAAAATTTCTTCTGCTGGTCATGGTTCAGAAAATCCAGCTGCTGATAACAAAACAGCTGCAGGACGAGCTAAGAACAGGAGAGTGGAAATGAAAGTTAGCAATTATTAATCTTGCTGAATTTATAATGAAAAAAGGGGTACGCAATTGTGTACCCCTTTTTCATTATACTATGTGATGATGCTTATTATTGAGAATGCATTTGTGCAATGATAAAAACCTGCAGTACATTTCTGTTAGTTTTTACTAAAAAATAAAGACACCCGGAGGTGCCTTTATTTCATGGCAAAAACAAAACTGGCTTTTTCAAATATCAGGCAGACTATAATGTAATCAGTAATTTGTATTCAGGAGAGTTCAGGCCATAGCAGTTTTTTGTGTGGCTCTTCAATTGTTTAATGCGTTGCGAAAGTTCCAGGTATAAATTTTGTTTACCATAACGGAAAGCAATAAAATCCTGGAAGGCGGTTTTTGCTGCATTATTAGCTTTATACGTGTAATTAATTTTCTTGTAAACCGACTTTACCTGTACAGCAGGTATTCCCGGGCTATACTCCGGCATTTCGCTTACGAACTGCACAATTTCAGTAAAATAATAGATCATAGCACTATAATTTTTATCCCCCTGGTAAATTGCGTTGGAGGTAAGATTTATTATCGGATTTACAGGCAGCTTTACCAATCTTGAGTTGCGAATCTTCCCAGCAAAATCAAGAATCTGCATCACTTCGAAGCTTTGCCGGCCATACTTATTTTCTACCGCAGAGAGCAATGGGGTGATTAGTTTTTCAATTGCCCTTTTGGTACTGATGAAATGTTCTTCCCGTTCTTTCGCTGCATTACTGTATGCCTGTTTATATAATATTTGCCTGGTGTTGGCACTAAAAATATCTTTCAAAAGATCCTCCATTTCTTCTATCGTTTCATTTTTGTGTTCTGGATAATAATTATGCCAGGTTCTCATTTTGGTTACGACTTGCTGCAGCTTTTTTAGTTGTGGTGCAAGTAAATTTTCATTTTGGTAAGTCATAAGGATTTTTCGGGTTTTAGTTAAAGTATATCTAAAACGCCTTTTTGAACCTCCAGGTATTTGGCGTACACATTATACCGTTAGTTTTATGCCTGAGATTTAAAGATGTTAATTAGATTGTTTTGCTTCTTTATGTAATTTTTTACGGTCTTTATTTGATAAAATCGACTATTTATTAATCGATGTGATTTTTTGGGCTTTTTGAGGTCAGATTCTGTTCAAATCATGGTTTTTATTATCCTCTTAGTACATTTGTTTTATGCAACAGAGTAATATACTTGACCAGGTTTTCAGGCTTAAAGCCATTGCTGAGATTGGCCTGCTGTATTCCACCAACGGTTACGACAGGGAACGTTATGAGGAATTACAGCAGATAAGTTATCAAATGCTGCAACAGGTAAGTAGCCATGATGAAGCCACTCTGAAACAATATTTTCCATTGGCCAAAGATTATCCCACAGCGAAAGTGGACATTCGCGGAATGATCATTACTGATGAAAATAAGATTGTAATGGTAAAAGAAAGCCTGGATGGTAAATGGTCTATACCTGGTGGTTGGGCTGATGTGGGTTATTCACCCAAAGAAGTCATCATCAAAGAATGTAAAGAAGAAACGGGGTTGGATGTTGAAGTACTGTCGTTACTGGCGGTGTTCGACAAAAAAAAGCATCCTCATCCACCGCAACCACATTATGCATACAAAATGGTTTTTCATTGCAGGGCCTTGTCCTCTGCAATTATCAAAGGACATGATGTACTGGAGGTAGGCTTTTTTAATATTCACGCTTTACCGGAACTCTCTGAAGAAAGAATTTTAAAAAACCAGTTGGAATTGCTGTATGAACGGGTGATGAGGGGAGAGAAGGACACTTATATTGAATAATGAGATAGAACGCTGATGACACTAATTAGACTTATGATTGCTGATTTTTATCTGGCTATAATCAGGTTGATTTAATTTGTGGTGGTCGTGGATAACACTAATTGAACTTGTTCAGATTAATTCTTCAATGAAAACACACCGCCTATTTCATTAAATACTTCTTTCCTTACTTTATATACCTATTTACTTTATATACTTTTATACCAACAACCCAATTACCCTTTCAGCTTATCCTCCAGCTCCATTACTTTTTCAAAAACAGTCTCATATTCTTTATTCAGTTGTGCTAATTCAGTACCAATTTTTTTGTAGTCGCTCTCAGTTTGTGTGAACTTGTTTTTATCGCTGTAAATTTCTGGTGAGGCCAATGCTGCTTCCACATCTGTTTTCTTTTTATTGAGTTGTGCAATCTTTTCTTCCAATTGCTGAAAACGGTTTTTTTGTTTTTGCAATTCTTTTTTTAGTTCTTTATCAATTGCAGTTTGAGGTACGGTGTTTACTATTTCTTTTTTTGGAGCAGCAGGAACAGCTTCTTTCACTACCGGTGCAGGCGCAGGTTTAACAGCATCTGCTTTTTCTTTTCTCTCCTTCCATTCTTCCCACTCGGTATAAGAACCTTTAAACTCTCTTATTTTGTAATCTTCAATATCCCAGATTTTGTTGGCAATGCGGCTGATGAAATAACGGTCGTGGCTAACCAGTACGATAGTGCCTTCATACTTGTTTAAAGCTTCCACCAATAAATCTGCCGAGTGAATATCAAGATGGTTCGTAGGTTCATCCAGCATCAGAAAGTTGGCTTTACTGGCAATGGTTTTCGCTAATGCCACACGGGCTTTTTCGCCTCCACTTAATACCTTGATCTTTTTTTCAACAGTATCGCCGCTAAATAAAAATGAACCGAGCAATGCCCGCAATTCAAGATCGGTTTTTCCGCTGCGGGCGTCTTTCATTTCTTCCAGAATATCATTATCCATGTTCAGCGCTTCCAGTTGGTGTTGCGCATAAAACGATTCCTGTACGTTATGTCCCCATTCACGTTGCCCGTCAAAAGTTTCTGCACCGGCAATGATGCGTAATAAAGTAGATTTTCCTTTACCGTTGGCACCAATCAATGCAATTTTATCGCCACGGTCAATTTCAGCTCCGGTATTTTCTATGATCTTTAAAGCACCAAAACTTTTACTCACGTGTTTTAGTGTAGCAATAATTTTACCGGGTGTTTTTTCAATGGTAAAATTGATTTTAATATTGGGTCGTTCAATCTCTGCACTTTCAATCCGCTCCAGTTTCTCCAGTCTTTTCACGATGCTTTGCGCCTGGGCCGCCTTACTGGCTTTTGCTTTAAAACGTTCCACAAAACGTTCGTTCTGCCTGATGTAGTCCTGCTGGTTTTCATAAGCTTTTTGCTGCAGTTCCACACGCAATGCTTTTTCCTTTTCGTAGTAAGTGTAATTCCCTGTATAAAAATGCAGTTCACGCTGATATAACTCAACGATCTTTGTCACCATACGGTCTAAAAAGAAACGATCATGCGAAACGATTACTACAGCGCCGGGGTAGTGGATCAAATATTTTTCCAGCCATTGAATACTGGGCAGGTCAAGGTGGTTCGTAGGTTCATCCAATAACAACACATCGGGCTTCATCAAAATCATTTTTGCCAGCAATACCCGCATGCGCCATCCACCGCTGAAATTCTTGTAGGGTTTGCCCAGGTCTGCATTGGCAAAACCAAGCCCCTGCAAAATTTCTTCAGTACGGTGATGAATGCTGTATCCATCCAGCACTTCCATTTCATGCAAAAGGTCAGCATATTTGTGGGCTAAAGTTTCATCGCCGGATTTTTCGAGTTCATGCCCCAACTGCTCCAGTTCCTTTTCCAATTGTTTTACCCTCTCAAAAGCGCCCATGGCTACTTCAAGAATTGAGTCTTCGGTATCGAAACTCAGCAGATCCTGGTGCAGGAAACCAATGGTGGTTTCACGGCCTTTCTCCACAGTACCTTTTGATGGGCTGTATTGGCCGGTTAATACTTTTAATAAGGTAGATTTTCCTGTTCCGTTATAACCAATGAGGCCTATCCGTTCGTTAGGCTGAATATGCCAGGTGGCATCTTCCACAATGGTACGGGCACCAAATTCAAATGTTACGTTTTGTAATCCTAATAGCATATATATGTTGTAATCCGAAAGTTAATGGTTGAAAATTGAAGGTTGATAGTTGACAGATGTCAGTAATACCAATAACCCAATTAACCAATCCCCAATTCCTAAATCCTTTCCGCGTGCAAAAGTATGCCAATCAGTAAACTTTTTAAAGTAAATACAGTTATATCGTAAATTTGCTGAAAAGTAGTAGCTATGAAAAGACTATTGATCATTTTTATTATTCTTGTTGCAGCATTTCTGCTGTATTGGTTTAAGTTCAGGAGTACGGGGGGAGACAGTGGCCCTAAACAACAACCCCTTGCAGTAAAAAAACATTCCTTACAATTTAATACCAGCGTGGTAAATGCAATGTCGGCCTATTTTGATATGAAGAATGCCTTTGTTGAAGCGGATACCACCAAAGCCAAAAATGCCTGCAAGAATTTTCTTGCTTTGCTGGACAGTATTCACCTGGACGAATTAAAAAAAGATACTGCATCTATTTTTGAAACAGCGCAGGCTAATCTAAACGATGTTAAGGCCAACGCAGTATCGCTGATGCAGCAAACTGATATTGCTGAAATGCGCCAGGATTTTCGCATGGTTTCAGAAATGCTGTATCCTTCTTTCTTCAGTGCCATTAATTATGAAGGTCCTAAAATGTACTGGCAAAGTTGCCCGATGGCATTTGGTGAAGGAAAGGAAGGAAACTGGATCAGTAATACAGTGGAAGTTGTCAATCCTTATGCCAATAAAAATGATGCTAAATCCAGTGTTGATATGGAGCACTGCGGCGAAATCAAAGATACCATCAAGACAAAATAGAAACGGTTTCGTTTTGCATTATTTGTAACATGAAAACAGCTATCCTCCTCCCATTTTTCCTGCTCACATCTTTTTTGGTAACGGCACAGAACCGTTACACCATCAGTGGTTTTGTAAAAGACTCATTAAATGGCGAAACACTTATTGGTGCATCTGTTGCAGTGGAAGGTAAAACCAAAGGCATCAGCAGTAATCAATATGGGTTTTATTCCATAACGCTTGAAGAGGGCAGTTATCGGCTCATTTGTTCTTTTATCGGTTATCAGCCTGTTGTTGTTACAATAAACCTGCATGCGAGTCAAACACTCAATTTTAATATCATGCCCCGTGCTGCTTTGAACCAGGAAGTGGTGGTAACTACAAAGAAACGGGAAAACAATGTGAAGAATGCACAGATGGGCAAGTTCACACTGCCGATTGAACAGATCAAAACCATTCCGGCATTTTTGGGAGAAGTGGATCTGCTTAAAACGATACAGTTACTGCCGGGAATACGTAATGCCGGCGAAGGCAGTGCCGGATTATATGTACGCGGCGGAGGGCCTGATCAAAATTTAATTTTGCTGGACGATGCACCGGTTTACAACACAGGTCATCTCTTTGGTTTTTTCTCCATATTTAATTCAGATGCCATTAAGAACGTATCGCTGATTAAAGGTGGAATGCCTGCACAATATGGCGGACGCTTATCGAGTGTGCTTGATATAGCGATGAAAGAAGGCAATAATCAAAAACTGCAGGTGGATGGCGGTATTGGATTGATAGCATCGCGGATATCCGTACAGGGGCCCATCAAAAAAAACAAATCTTCCTTTATTGTTTCTGCCAGGCGGACGTATATTGATGGTCTCATCAAACCATTTATCAAATCATCCAGCCAGTTTTATGGTTCCGGTTATTATTTCTACGACCTGAATACCAAATTCAATTACCAGTTTTCTGAAAAGAACCGCATTTATGCAAGCGGTTATTTTGGCCGCGATGTTTTTGACTTTGTCAATGGAAGGCAAAGCCTGGATGTAAATATTCCCTGGGGAAATGCAACCGGAACATTGCGCTGGAACCATGTATTCAATAAACGCTTATTTGGGAATACTACAGCTGTGTACAACGATTATAAATTTAGTTTTAAAGCCGCACAAAATAGTTTTGAAGTAAAGCTTTCGTCCGGGATCAGGGATGTGAGCCTGAAGCAGGATTTTGACCTGTATCCATTTACCGGCCATAAGATCAAATTTGGAGGCTTGTATACGTATCACCAGTTTACACCATCCGTGGTGAGCGGTAAGCAGGATTCTGTTACCTTTAATCCCAATAATGCACAGGTTAAATACGCCAATGAAGGCGCTTTATACATGCAGGATGATTGGGAGATCAGCGATAAGGTAAAAGTAAATGCAGGATTGCGCTACAGTTTATTTCAACAGGTGGGGCCATATAAAATTTATGCTGCTGATGCAAATGGAAACCGTTTAGACAGCACTGTTTATTCCGGTGGGCAACCGGTAAAAACGTATGGTGGCCTGGAGCCCCGCTTCACCATGCGGTACGCATTGAATGATGCCACATCTCTTAAAGCTTCTTTTACCCGTAATCTTCAATATATACATTTAGTAAGTAACGCCGGCACAACACTGCCTACCGATATTTGGGTGCCCAGCACATATAAAGTAAAACCGCAGATCAGTTATTTATATGCCGCCGGTTTGTTTAAAAATTTCAGGAATAATATGTTTGAAACATCCCTGGAGTTGTACTATAAACAAATGCAAAACCAGATTGAATACCAGGAAGGTTATACCCCCAACACACTGGAAGATACTGAGAATTTTTTCACTTTTGGAAAAGGATGGAGCTATGGCAGTGAACTTTTCATTAATAAAGTAAGGGGAAGATTAACCGGCTGGATCGGTTATACATTAAGCTGGACGTGGCGACAATTTCCTGCATTGAATTTTGGTGAGAAATACCCTGCTAAATATGACCGCAGGCATGATTTAAGTGTAGTGGCAACTTATGAATTAAACAAAAGGTGGAAATTATCCGGTGCGTTTGTATATGGAAGCGGTAATGCGGCAACTTTGCCTGAACGCTTTTATATTATCAACGGTGTGCTAACACAGGAATACAGCCGCATTAATGAATACCGCTTACCAGCATATCACCGCCTGGATCTTTCCGCCATTTATTCATCCAAAAAGAATGAAAACAGAAAATGGAAGAGCGAATGGGTATTTAGTGTATACAATACTTACAGCCATCTAAATCCTTATTTTGTTTACTTCGATCAGAGTGGCAGCCCTTACAACGGAACGTTAACCATCCAGGCCAAACAGGTTTCATTATTCCCCGTGATACCTGCAGTAACATGGAATTTTAAATTTTAAGAGTCTCGTCCCCGTCTCTGACGAGGACGAGTTGGTTATGAGTCTATGACTCATATATTGCGACAAGCTGAAACTTTAATGCACAAAAAAGCATCCCTTTGGGGGGATGCCGTTTACTGTGAGAGTTCGGATTAATGAACGCGTTTATAATTATCTTACAAAAGTCTGGTAGGTTTCCACTGTAGCACCGGGAAAGTTAGGATCTGAACTGGAAGTGCTCATCACTGTAAAAAGCACATCGGTCAATGTCAGCCATTTCCAGCGGTATATTTTTGCTGAAGTAGTGGAGATTAAAGAATCACTGCCTTTAAACTGGTAACTGCCGTTATTTATTGTGGAAGAATTAAAACAATATTGAAAATTGCTGTTGGCATCAAATTGCACAAAATTTTTGGGTAATGCTTTTTGTGGTAAAATGGAATCCTTTGTAAAGACACCACCATAAAACAATTTTAATTGTATACGGTTAATAGACCATTGGCCTACAACCTGTTGTTCTTTAGGTAAATCGCTGCTGTGGTCTGTTTTGGCACAGGAAACAAATAGGCAGCTGCTGATAGTGGCAATTAGTACGGAGGCCGCAATGAGGTTTTTCATCACTAAAACTATATTGGTTTACATAACTAAACGTAAGCCAATAAGTTTTATTGTGCATTTTTCGATTTATGTACAAAATGTATGGTGCCGCTCTTTTCCAGGTCGCTGGTGATGCGAACTTCGTACCTTTTATCGCCATCGGTAACCACCATCAAAGCCGTATTGGGTGGAATTTCTCCAAGGTTTTCCGCATACATGACCAATTCATTTACCGGCCGGCTATCGTCAGAAGTTAATGTGAGCGTGATGGCTTTGTCTGAAAGCCGTTTATGGGAAAGCAATAGTTTTCCATTAAAAAATAAAGAAATACTGTCGCCATCTATTTCTCCATTATCATATAAGTCAACCCTAAAGGTCAGGTTGTCCAGTTCAATGGTTTTAAGAATATTGGTATTGCGTTTGTCTGCACTTAATTCCGATTTGGGTTGCAGGGTCGTTTCCGTTTTAACAGCAGTCGTTTCCGGCTGTTTCAACTCTGGTTTAACAGGTGTTGCAGGTTTAATAGATGGGGTGTTAACCTGGGGTTTATTATTATTGGTTACAACTGGCGGAGCAACCGTTTTATTTTTATCTGTAAAATTGTTTTTTGGTTTTGCAGATGATTTTTTGGGTGTATTTCTTGCTGCGGCGTTATTGAAAACAGGGGTTTCTTTTTTCAGCATCCGGCGGGATAAAACTGTAGTACCGAAACCGCAGTCTCCTTCCTGGTTAGGTGCAGGATTCCAGTTGCCCTCAAGCGTTTGTACATCCCCTTTTTTGAAAAATGTCAGGTGATGGATTTGAAAACAGTTGCGTATATGATTGGGGACATTAGTTTTAGTGCGTTCTACTTCCGTTACCTCAACGGATTTACTTTTTTTATCAATCTTTCCCGTCAGCCGGCAGATGGTGTAATATCTTTTTCCACCATCAGTGAAATAGGTGTAAGAATAACCGGTCACATTATCTCCCCTGGATTCCAGTTCAAGCACATAATCACATTTATCTCCACCCCAGCCAATGAAGGAAGTGCTGTTATCAGTAAACTGGCCTTTCCACTGGCCGGTAAATTCCTGCGCAAATGAAATATTGAATAATGAAATTGAAAACAGTAATAGTACAAATCTTTTCATCTTAATCATCTCTTTTTGTAAGTGTTATTGTTCCATGGCCGCATTTATCTTCGTCAGTATACCAGTCTCCCATTAGAATAGCTTTCTTTTTCCGCTGTATGAAGGTCAGTTTCATGAGCTGTTTGCATGTAGCGGAAGTATCATTGTGATAGTATTTAATAATTTCTTTTTCTTCCAGGTACAAAGTATGTTTTATTAATACACCCTGCATCAAACACATAGAAGAATCTGAATCACCGGGCATGTATGAGTTACTGTAAGCCCTGTAAGCAGAGTCATTGATTTTTATGAAAACGAAATTTATTCGTTGTTCAAAAAACCAGGCAGCAACATCCATTTTTCCCTTCCACACGCCAGAGAGGTTCTGTGAAAAACCATTCAAACCAGTCAAAGAAATCAAACAGGCTACAAAAAACAAGTGCTTCATGACAAAGATATTTTAGATTAATTTTTCCATAGCTAATAGTTCGTTAAATTTGCAGCCTGCATTGTAATATACAGGCAGATAAAGATATGATAAAGATTACACTACCGGATGGGGCTGTAAGAGAATATGCACCCGGAACAACAGCAATGGATGTAGCCAAATCTATAAGCGAAGGATTGGCAAGAAAAGTATTAGCAGCAAATATTAACGGAGAAGTGTGGGATGCCACCAGGCCGATTAATAATGATGCAGCATTGAAATTACTCACCTGGGATGATACGGATGGAAAATCAACATTCTGGCATTCATCCGCTCACCTTATGGCTGAAGCTGTGGAAAGTAAATTCCCCGGCGCCAAATTCTGGGTAGGCCCTGCTATTGACAATGGTTTACAAAAAGGCTTTTATTACGACATTGATCTTGGTGACAGAAAATTAAGTGAAGATGACCTGGCTGAACTGGAAAAGAAAATGACAGCATTGGCCAAACAAAATAATAATTACCAGCGATCAGAGAAATCAAAGGCAGATGCTGTGGCATATTTCACCGAAAAAGGAGATGAGTATAAACTGGATCTGTTGCAGAACCTTGAAGATGGCAGCATCACTTTCTACACACAGGGAAATTTCACTGATTTGTGCCGTGGCCCACATATTCCTTCCACCGGGCCCATCAAAGCCATTAAATTAATGAATATTGCCGGTGCGTATTGGAAAGGAGATGAGAAGAATAAACAATTGACAAGGATATACGGAATCACTTTTCCCAACCAAAAGGAATTGGATGATTACCTAGCCTTATTGGAAGAAGCAAAGAAAAGAGATCACCGTAAGTTGGGAAAAGAACTCGGCATTTTTACTATGGATGATGATGTTGGGCCCGGGTTACCATTGTGGTTACCTAATGGAACCATCATCATTGAAGAATTGGAAAAGTTGGCAAAAGAAACTGAATTGGCCGCAGGATATAAAAGAGTGGTTACGCCGCATATTGCGAAGGAAAGCATGTACCTTACCAGTGGTCACTTGCCGTATTATGCAGACAGTATGTTTCCTCCCATGGAAATGGATGGGGAAAAGTATTACCTGAAATCTATGAACTGTCCGCATCACCATAAAATTTTTGATGCGGAACCCAAAAGTCATAAAGATTTGCCTTATCGCCTTGCCGAGTATGGTACCTGTTACCGGTACGAACAAAGTGGCGAATTGTTTGGTTTGATGAGGGTACGTTGCCTGCATATGAACGATGCCCATATTTATTGTACCAAAGAGCAATTTGCACAGGAATTCAAGGCAGTTAATGATATGTACATCAAATACTTCAAGATATTTGGCGTAGATAAATATCAAATGCGTTTGTCATTGCACGACCCTGCTAAACTGGGGCAGAAATATATTAATGAACCAGAACTGTGGTTAGAAACAGAAGCAATGGTTCGTGAAACATTAATTGAAACCGGCGTACCGTTTGTTGAAGTAAAAGGAGAAGGAGCTTTTTACGGACCAAAGATTGATGTACAAATCTGGAGTGCTATTGGTCGCGAATTTACCCTTGCAACCAACCAGGTGGATTTTGCCCAGGGCCGAAGGTTTAAACTGAGTTTTACCAACCAAAACAACCAGGCTGAAAGCCCATTGATCATTCATCGTGCGCCACTGGGTACTCATGAAAGGTTTATAGGCTTTTTGCTGGAACATTTTGCAGGTAAATTCCCCACCTGGCTGGCACCAACCCAGGTGAAGATTTTGCCTATAAGCGATAAGTTTATGGGTTATGCAAATTCTATTTTGGAAAAGTTAAAAAAGTCAGATATTCGTGCTGCAATTGATGACCGTAACGAGAAGATAGGTAAAAAGATCAGGGATACGGAATTGGCCAGGGTACCTTATATGCTTGTTGTGGGTGAAAAAGAGATGAATGAAGGACAGGCATCGGTAAGAAGACAGGGAAAAGGAGACCTTGGAGCAAAGGGTGTAGATGCATTCGTAACTGAAATTGCAGCGGAGATCAAAGAGCGTACATTGTAAAGTAAAAAATGTATTATTTTACATCTCATAAAACAAAATTGTAAACTAAAAATTTTAAATGGCATTTCCACCCAGACCTCAAAGAGGGGGTTTTAATCCCCGGTTTAGAAAAGAACAACAACAGGAACATCGTACCAATCACATGATAAAAGTACCAGAGGTGCGACTGGTAGGCGATAATGTAAATGTAGGTGTATACGCAGTTGCAGAAGCACTGAAAATTGCCCGTGAACAGGATCTTGATCTGGTTGAAATATCCCCGGGGGCCAATCCTCCCGTATGCAGGATCATTGACTACAACAAGTTCTTATACGAAGAGAAAAAGAAGAAAAAGGAAATGAAAGCGAAATCCAAAACCAGCGAGGTGAAGGAAATACGCTTTACACCAAATACCGATGATCATGATTTTGAATTTAAAGTGAAACATGCAGAAAAATTTCTTGCAGAAGGAAATAAAGTAAAAGCACACGTACAGTTTAAAGGCCGTGCGATTATGTTTAAAGAAAGAGGGGAATTATTGCTGCTGAAATTTGCAGACAGTTTAAAAGATGTTGGTGCATTGGAAGGGTTACCTAAAATGGAAGGTAAAAGAATGCAGGTAATGTTTGCGCCAAAATCTCAGAAGAAAAAGTCAGGTTCAGAGTTGGGAAAACTCATCAAAGATGATAAACCTGCTGCGGTTAGCAATGCTCCAAAACCAGAAGGTTCCAACTAAAAAAATAATTCAATTCCACAAGGGAAGCAGTTGCTTCCCTTTTTAATTTGCAAAACAGTTCAGCAAAAATGGATACCAGCCTAAATAAATACATCAGCGAATCGGGCTTTTGCAGCCGCAGGGAAGCTGACGTGTATATTGAACAACTGCGGGTAACCATAAATGGTAGAGAAGCGCATAAAGGCAACCGTGTAAAAGATGGCGATGTAGTTTTGATAGATGGGGAACCCATCAGGAAAAAGCATGCCCGCAATAAAAGTAATGCTGTTTATATTGCCCTTAATAAACCCAAAGGCATTACCTGCACAACAGACCTGAAAGACAAAACCAATATTGTAGATTTTGTAAACTATAAAAGCCGCATTTTCCCTGTTGGCCGTTTGGATAAAAGAAGTGAGGGGCTTATCTTCTTAACTAATGATGGTGATATTGTCAATAAGATATTGCGGGCTGGTAATAATCACGAAAAAGAATATATTGTCACTGTTGATCAACCACTCACTGCAGAGTTTATTCAAAAGATGCGGGCAGGGGTTCGTATTGCACATGGCGTAATTACAAAAAGTTGTTTTGTAAAACAGGAAGGTGCAGACCGCTTCAGGATTATTTTAATACAGGGATTGAACCGCCAGATCAGGCGTATGTGCGAAGTGCTGGGTTACCAGGTACAGACACTAAAGAGAATAAGGATCATGCATATTACTCTTTCCAATCTGCCGCCTGGGAAATGGCGGTATTTTACAACACCCGAAATTGAAACCATGCAGAACCTGGTTGCCGGAAGCAGCAAAACAGCCGATGGTGATAATGGGATGGATGAATAAATTTGGTACAAAATAACAATCTAAATCTTCATAAAATGAAATACAGTATTGCAGTACTGCTTTTATTATGTTCACTTTACCTGAATGCCCAGCAATTAGCTTCCTCACCACCCATGGGTTGGAACAGTTATAACTGTTTTGGTTCCGCAGTGCATGAAGATGAAGTTAAAGCCAACGCTGATTACATCGCACAACACCTGAAACAATATGGATGGGAGTATATTGTCGTAGATTTTCTCTGGAGTTATGATAATCCACCAGGCAGTAATATCGGTAACCCCTATCAAAAAAATCTGCAGGACGGTTCATTTATTCCCTGGTTAAGTATGGACAGTTGGGGAAGGTTAACACCGAACGTTAATAAATTTCCATCAGCGTTTAAAGCAAATGGATTCAAACCATTGTCAGATTATGTGCATTCATTGGGTCTAAAATTTGGCATACATGTAATGAGAGGAATCCCGCGGCAGGCAGTATGGGCAAAAGCCCCGGTACTGAATGCGCCGGGAATAACAGCCGATATGATCGCAGACACCGCATCCAAATGTTCATGGATGAACCACATGTATGGCTTGGATATGTCAAAGAAAGGAGCACAGGAATACCTCAATTCAATACTCAATTTATATGCATCATGGGATGTGGACTTTATTAAAGTGGATGATATTGCCCGGCCCTATAGTAATGCAGAAATTGAAGGATACCAAAAAGCCATTCAGCAATGCGGCAGGCCAGTGGTATTAAGCCTTTCTCCAGGCGCTACGCCAGTTGCGCAGGCCAGTCACGTATCTCAATACAGTAATATGTGGCGGATGGCCGATGATTTTTGGGACAACTGGAAAGAAATACTTCAAATGATGAATTATGCAAAGCAGTGGCAGGGCGTGGGTGGCCCCGGGCATTGGCCGGATTGTGATATGCTTCAAATTGGTAAACTAAGCAAACGTGGCCCTGTTGGCAAAGAACGATACAGCCGTTTCACAAACGATGAATTGTTTACACACATGACGTTCTGGTGTATTTATCAATCGCCCTTACTATTAGGCGGAAACATGCCCGAAAACAGGGACATTGAATTGAAACTTTTTACCAATGAAGAAGTGCTGCAGGTAAATCAACAGGGGGAACACCCGCATTTATTATATCAGAATGATTCAGCAGCAGTTTGGGTATCCAATGCTAAAGGCAGTAAAGATATGTATGTGGCATTATTCAATACAGGCAACAACCCTGCACCCATAAAAATAAATTTTGCGTCACTTGGCTTAAAAGGCAGGCAATTGATCAGGGATCTGTGGACAAAAAAAGATGCGGGTATATTCAGGAAAGCGTATGCCGCAACGCTAAACACACATGGAGCCGCGTTAATAAAAATCACACCACAATAACTACGGTTACTTTGGCCGGTTAGTCAATTGCCTTTCTCATCTGTATTAATAAAGGGGAGAAGCCTGCTTTTTCATAAGCATGTACCGCAGGTTGGTTTTCATGATACACTTCCAGCCGCATTTCCGTAATTCCTTTTGAAGCAGTCCAGCTTTCAAGACTATTCATAATGATTTGGTTGATACCCCTGCCGCGATATTCCGGTATTACATACATAAAACCAAGGTAGGCAAAGCGCTTGTACTTTAAGTATGGTTTTGCAGCTTCAATACGGGCATAACCACTGCCAATAATTTTATTTTCGTGTACTGCTACCAGTAATTCCACCTCTTCTGAAAAGATCATTTGAGTGATGTCATAGTAATGTATGGGGTTTTCCTTCAGTGTAGTATCAAAGGGCCGTTCCGCATAAATCACACCTTGTTCAAAAGACAACAGGACATCGATATCCTGGAGCGTTGCTTTGCGTGTTGTATAGATATTCATATAGCATGTTGGTTTAACCATTACAAAGTAAATGCCTGTAATATGGAAATAGGTATAAACAAATGTTTAACAAATTGCCGGTTAATAATTTTAAACCGGGCAGAACAATTTCCGTCTATTAATTACAAAGGAAAACAAAAAAATAAATTATTAAACCAATAAAATTTTTAGTTATGAAACAGTTATTTACAATTAAGATGAATAAATGGGAAAAAATTGCAGTAATCGCTATTATGACATGGATACTGGCTTCAATATTTGTTCCCTTGCCTTCAGTGAACTCATTAGGTATGTAATCAAACAAACCAGCATATTTAAGTAACAGGCAGCAGTAGTTGCCTGTTTTTTGTTTGAATAAACTGTCATTAATATTTTTTCAGCGTATCAGCATAAGCATTAAAATCGTGGAATACTGTATTCCATGTACTGATCGTAAATTCATAATCCCACGGCTCAATATACCTTGCCTTTAATAATTTAGCCTGTTCAAAAACTTTTGTATAATCACCACCGGGAAAACTTGACGTGTTATCAGACCGGTCGATAACCTGGCAATATAAATCGCCTGGAAATTGTTGCAATACCGAAATTAAATCTGATTGATAAGTGGTGTTGCCGGATATCCACCACATAGCAGCACCAACCCGTTGGTGAAGGCTGGTATCGTTCCACAAAGAATTGATAATGCCCGATGCCGGCACAGCAGAGTTAAATAGATCATGCACTTCAAAAGCAAGCGCTTTCCCGGAAAATGCAGTGGCAAAATTTTTAGCGTTAGTTATAGACGCATCTGTCCATTTACTTTCAGTATATCCTGCCGCTGTAAAAGCAGATTGACTGAAGCCATTCAAATGGCCCTCCACACCATTGGCAGTCATTTGCGGAATGTATACCAGTTGAAGCGAAGTATCCTGCCCATATTTTTCAGCAAGTTTTACAGCAAGTTTTGACAGGCAGGTTTGTGTAATATTATCCCAAATCAATGGCAGTTTATAGGGTTGGCCCTGGAAAGTATAGTTAAAGTAGGGGGCGCCCTTCTGGCTGATCAGCCAATCCGGGCTGCCAATTCCCCCGGCTAAGATGGCCAGGGAATATTTTTTGCCCTTGGCTTTAACAGCATTCACCTGGTTATCCACTATGGTAAAATTGAAATTACCCTCAACCGTCTCAAGGTCTTTCCAAAAAGCTCTTACCAGCACGCCCCGGGTTTCCGCATGGTTTAATACAACTGCATTGGTACTGCCTGCGCTTGAAAATATGCCTTTGGGTTTTGAAACTGCTGTGTTGATGACTGGCGGGGTAGTAACTGAATCAACAGCAGTGTTATGTTTTTTACAGGAAAGGAGCAGGATTATGCTGGTTAAGAACAAAAAGGGTCTGATCATTTTTCTTTATTTTTTGTTTCCTAACGATTCCGGAAAAGCCGAATTTGCTGTATTAATACCCGAATTATCCGGAAATGATTCGCTACATCCGCCGCGGATAAGCTTTTCTGTAAAAAATCAGGATATAAATATCTACAATTGGCATAAAAATATTACCTTTGCCGACCAAAAAAGAAAGTTCTCTTTTTTAATCATTTCCCACAAGGCTCAAAAAGTTCCCAAATGTTTGGGGCGCCAGCAGGGAGTAACTCAAATAAAGTTATACAATGCCAAAGGTTAAAACCAACAGCAGCGCAAAGAAGCGCTTTAAAGTTACCGGCTCCGGTAAAATTACCTATCAAAAAGCTTTCAAACGTCACATTCTTACCAAAAAGTCAACCAAGCGCAAACGCAACATGCGTAAAGATGGCCTGGTAGCAGATGCTAACCTGCATTTTGTAAAGAGATTATTAGGTTTAAAGTAATCTTGTTACAATCAGCCGACAAACAATTTTCTTTTAACTATTAACTTATTTAAAATATGCCACGTTCAGTAAATGCAGTAGCCAGCAGGGCCCGCCGCAAAAGAATATTAAAAGCTGCCAAAGGTTTTTATGGTAAGCGTAAAAATGTATACACAGTCGCTAAAAACGTACTGGAAAAAGGTCAAACGTATGCTTATGTTGGCCGCAAAAACAAGAAGAGGGATTACCGCAGTTTGTGGATTGCCCGTATTAACGCAGCAGTAAGGGAAGAAGGATTGACATACAGCGAATTCATCCATAAACTGGCCGCTAAAAATATCGACTTAAACCGTAAAGTGCTGGCTGATTTAGCAATGAATGAGCCTGAAACTTTCAAGAACCTGGTTGCTTCTGTAAAGTAAGTGTTGCAGGAATATTATTTCGAAACCACTGCATATAATTGCAGTGGTTTTTTTATGCCCTGATATTTTTCAAACTATTACATTTGTAAAAAAATTTCTAACCTCATCAAGCTGTCACCTTAAATGGAGAATACGTACAACGACCTGGTGCACCAGACATTTAACTTTCCCCAGGAAGATTTTAAAGTAAAAAACGATTACCTGCAATACAACGACCTGGATATTAAAGCCCTTATTGATAAATATGGTACGCCTTTAAAACTGACTTACCTGCCCAAAATTGGCAAGCAGATCAATAAAGCAAAATCTATGTTTGCCTCAGCGTTTAAAAGGCATAAATACGAAGGCAAATACAATTATTGTTACTGCACTAAAAGCTCTCACTTTTCATTTATTGTTGAAGAGGCATTGAAGCATGATATCCATCTGGAAACATCTTTTGCCTACGATATTGAGATCATCAAAAAATTGTACGATAAAAAGAAGATCAATAAAGATACTTATATCATTTGCAATGGCTTTAAACAAAAACCTTACACCAGCCGCATTGCCGGCTTGCTCAACAGCGGGTTTAAAAATGTTATTCCGGTTCTGGATAATACAGAAGAGTTGCGGGCATATATAAAATCAGTAAAAGTTCCATTCAACCTTGGTATTCGTGTGGCTGCAGATGAAGAACCCAACTTTCCATTTTATACTTCCCGTTTGGGTATTCGTGCAAAAGATATCCTTGAATTTTATGTAGATAAGATTGAAGGGAATGAGCATCGCTTTCAATTGAAGATGCTGCACATCTTTTTAAATAAAGGCATTAAAGACGATATTTATTACTGGAGCGAATTAAATAAAGTCATTAATTTATACTGTCAGTTGAAAAAGATTTGTCCTGAACTGGATTCTATTAATATTGGTGGCGGCTTCCCCATTAAACATTCATTGGGGTTTGAGTATAATTACCAGTTTATGATCAATGAAATTGTGGGCAACATCAAAACTGCGTGTAAGAAAAGTAAAGTGCCCATGCCCAACATCTTCACAGAATTTGGAAGTTATACCGTTGGGGAAAGTATGGCGCATATCTACAGCGTAATTGGTCAAAAGAACCAAAACGATAAAGAGATCTGGTACATGATTGATTCCTCGTTCATCACTACATTACCGGATACGTGGGGTATAGGAGAGAAATTCCTGATGTTGCCCATTAATAAATGGGATAATGAATATCACCGCGTGGTTTTAGGCGGCATCACCTGCGACAGCCATGATTACTATGACAGCGAGGAGCATATTAATGAAGTGTTTTTACCAAAAGTAGGAGATGGAGAGCCCCTGTATGTCGGCTTTTTTCATACTGGCGCTTACCAGGATCAGATCAGTGGCTACGGGGGAATTAAACACTGCCTGATTCCTTCGCCAAAGCATATTATTGTGGGGTATGATAAAAACGGGAAACTGGTGGACTGGGTGTACGCTAAGGAACAAACGGCACAAAGTATGCTAAAGATACTGGGGTATTAAAATAAATAAGCCCACAAGACTTTTTCCTGCAGGTGGGCTATTTAGAGGAAGTGGTTTTTTTGTCCACTTACTATTTTAACGTAAGGTAACATGGATTATTGTGTTTATTGATGAGCTAAAGTTACCTCATCAGTATTTCTTTGGTTTTTCTTTACCTGATTTTTATTGCTTTTGGCAGCCAGTTTTTTGTTGGGCTTTGCGCCGTAAGCATATTTGCTGTCAAGATAGTATTTGCCATCAGCCGAACGCCAGTAACGAAAACCATATTCATCATCGTAATACATTTCACCATCCTTATTGGTTTTTGTTTTTTCATCAGGAACAACAATTACCTGTGGTGGTATGTACTCAGCGTTATTTGATGTATTCATTTCATCCTGTAAACTGTTGTTGCTTCCGGGAAATTCTTTTTGATTGCAGGCATAAAGGGTTGCCATAAGCAATAACAATGGTAAACAAATGTGTAAGCGGTATTTTTTCATGGTAGTTGGTTAGTACATTTACACAGCAATAATTTTACCAAACTTGCATAAACGAAGATTTTATGAAACTATTTTTATTTTATTTAACGGTATTGCTTATACCAGCAGGTTTGAAAGCCCAAACTGCACAGGATTCTGTAAAAGCGGTAGTGAATAAACTATTTGAAGCAATGAAGAAAAGCGACTCTGCCTTACTGAAAGCTACATTTACTAACCAGGCCATTTTACAAACGGTGACTAACGATAAAACAGGGAAAACCGTAATTGAAAATGATACAGTGGATGAATTTGCAAAAATTGTTCAATCGCTTCCCCAGGGTGATGCAGACGAAAGAATAGTTTTCGACATGATCAAAATTGATGGCCCTTTGGCCATTGTCTGGGCACCTTATAATTTCTACTATAAGGGAAAATTCAGCCATTGTGGGGTTGATTCTTTCCAACTGGTGCTGATAGATGGGGAATGGAAAATACAATATCTTGTTGATACAAGAAGAAAGACAGGTTGTAACTGATTAACCGCGAATAATACAACATGCTTTATGCTGACCAGGATCAGTAAAATATGAACAAAAAAAAGTATTAAAATACAATAATTACTAACTGGATTACGTTTTAAGGCAAACCCTGATATTATGAAAACCAATGTACCCTGTTTGGCAGGCGTTTTATCAGCTTTACTATTGCTAAATGCCTGTACGTCAAGTAAAAATTCCATCGACTTTCACAAACCAGAGCCTTTAGCGGCCAAGTCGCCAGGATCGTGTTTTGTACAATTAAAAGATGGTTCATTCAAAAATTACGCTTCCCTGAAATTGGTCACCGGAATATTCAAAACACCGCACCTGGTTGCAGATGGCAATATTGTTATAGAATCTTCCGACATTAAAGCCTACCAGGACAATCAACAGTTTGCAGTTTCGCAAAAAGAATTCACCCAGTCAAAGCCCGGTTTTGTTGCAGTTGATGCATTGCCCGGTTTTGCAGTAAGAATTGTGAAAGGAAGGCTGAATGTGTACGCTGCCAAGTTCTATAATGGGCATAATGCTACAGAAAAGTATTACCTGCAAAATGGAGATGAAGGAGCAATTTTAGCTTATACACCGGATATAATGCGTGACATGGTAAAAGATAATACCGTAGCATCCAGTTTCTTCAGCACCAAAAACAAACAACTAACGGGAGCTAAAAAAATGCTGGCAACAGTCGATATTTATAATAATCCTAAGGAAGTTTCAAAAAATTAATTAATAATGAAGCCGGTTAACAGCCGGCTTTTTTATTTTATCTCTGATACAGATTGAGTAATTTGCCATCATGAAAAGATGGTTAAACCTGTTTGTGCTGGCTTTATTGTTTTCGTGCAACAGCAATAAAAGTCCGCATATTGTTATCAGTACTAATTATGGCGATATTGAAGCTGAGCTTTATCCGGATAAAGCACCAAAAACAGTGGCAGCGTTTCTGTCGTATGTTGATTCGGGTTTGTACAAAAACAGTTCATTTTACCGTGTAATTCTGGATGAAGGACAATCATCGGCCGATAATGAGGGGCTCATCCAGGGTGGAATATGGCAAAGTAATAATGCAAAAGCTGTAACCATAAAGGGTATTGAACATGAATCTCCGAGGCAAACTGGCCTTTCTCATACCACAGGAACGTTATCTCTTGCGAGGACTACAGCCGGAACCGCCAATACTGAATTTTTCATTTGCATTGGTGATCAGTCTCAATTTGACAGCAGCAGGGCGGTAAACCCGGATGGTTTGGGCTTTGCAGCATTTGGCAGAGTAACGTCAGGTATGAAAATTGTACGTAAAATTCAAAAAGAACCAGCCAATGGCCAATCATTTATAACTCCCGTCATCATTCTGGACGTCAAACGTAAATAATAAAAAAGGGTTCTGAAAATCAGAACCCCAAAAAAGTACAATAGCAAGTTTTCTTACCACACAATTAAAGCTACCAGCGCCAAAAAGCTGTAAAAAGCAACGATAATTCCCAGTGCAGCAAATGTATCTGCAATAACTGGAGTGTAAATCTTTTTCATTTCTTACGGTTTAAATGTTAAAAAATAGGCCTAAAAACCTGGTTTTCAGCAGATACGGAGAGAATAATAAATTGAAAAAAGATTTTACTTATGAGGGAGAAAGTCCTTAATAGGTATTGGAGACAATGCAAAGGTAGAGATAATATTGAAGTCTGCAAACATTTTGGGTATTTTTTTGCGATAACCCTTATCCCTATTGGGTTTGAGTCTGTTTTAATTAAACTAATGCTGTTTGAGCAATAAACTATCAAACAGCATTAGCTTTACTTTTTCGATGCTGAAAATGCAGGCACAGAATATGTTTTTTGCAGCAATAAGAAAATCATTGCAGCATAAAACTGCGGGGATTATTTGCCATAACCCAGGCTCCAGCCATCGCGGTAAGTGCGCTTTACAAATTGATTGGCATCATCAAAATTGGTAATTTTCATGTTCGGTCCATCCCATAACAGCTTAATTCCTCTTCCGGGGTAGTCGTAACTGTTAGGATCAGTGGCTTTAGGCTTTCTTACATCATAACTTCTGATGGCAAGGTTACCCATCAACACTGTTTCTGTAAGCGGTCCGGCAATACTGAATGGTGAACTCAGCGCTGCAGCTTCTTTACTGTTATATCCTGCAATACAGGCTTCCACCCATTGTTTATAATGCCCGCCTGCGCCACCAGGCACCCGTGCAATGGTAACCGGTGTGTGTACTTCCTTGTTGCGGGAAAGTGGTAAAAGCCTTGGATTAAATCCATACGTATCGCACATCATTTTTCCTTTAGTGCCTACAAAAATTACACCATTGCCACCATCGCCCATTATTTCGTTTGCGCCTAATTCATCCGGCCTTTCGGGTTGAATGCCACCATCCATCCAATGCAGAACGGTTTGATGTTTAGTTTTTTTATCTTCAAATTTCAATGTAATGTGAGATGCTGCGGGAGGGCCGTCTGGAAAATAACCTCTTTTGAATGGTCCGGTATAATAAGAACTCACACTGCAGGTTGCTTCAGTGGGATAACCAAGGCCGAGTACACGAAACGGCGCTTCAATCAGGTGGCAACCCATATCGCCCAATGCGCCGGTACCATAGTCCCACCAGCCACGCCAGTTGAAAGGCACCACATTGTCCACATAATCTTTTTTCGGTGCAGTACCCAGCCATAAATCCCAATCCAGTTCAACGGGCACAGGTGCAGTTTGTGTTGGCCATGCAATACCCTGTGGCCAAACAGGCCGGTCTGTCCAGATGTATACATCATGCACTTTACCAATTACACCTGCATTATACCATTCCCGTAATTGCCGAACACCATCTCCTGAAGCTCCCTGGTTACCCATTTGTGTAACCACTTTATATTGTGCTGCAGCTTCTGTAAGCATCCGGGCTTCATAAATATCATGTGCCAGTGGTTTTTGAACGTAAACATGTTTGCCCAATTGCATGGCCGCCATTGCCTGAACAGCATGATTATGATCAGGTGTGGAAACTGATACCGCATCAAAATTTTTATTCTCCTTTTCCAGCATTTCCCTGAAGTCTTTATAATATTTTGCTTTAGGAAAACGGCCGCGGCTGGTGGCAGCTCTTCTGTCATCAACATCACACAGGTAAGCAATATCTGCTTTTCCGCTTTTGAAAAATTCATTCAGGTCACCTTCGCCTTTACCACCCACACCAATACCCGCAACAATTAATCTGTCACTGGGGGCAATAAAACCTTTACCGCCCAAAACATGCCGGGGAATGATATAAAATCCGGTACCCAGTATTAAGGAATGTTTAATAAAATTTCTCCGCGATTGATCAGATGTTTTTGTTGTGGTTTTCTTTTTCATTTTTAGCAGACAATTTGTTGAAGAATGTTTAGAGAAGTTAATTTAAATCAAATTTCTATAAACCGGGGTATTTTTTAATTATTTTAAAATTAATAGAAAAGAACAGGCGTGTGGTATAAGTTGCTTACTTTTACAAAAAATATCTATATGAAGCTTTTTGTAGCTGGCTTGCCATATGATCTGGATGATGCAGAGCTGGAAGAAATTTTTGAAAAGTTTGGAACAGTAACTTCTGCAAAAGTGGCTGTTGATAAAGAAACAGGCAAAAGCAGGGGTTTTGGTTTTGTTGATATGCCAGACCGTGCAGAAGCGAAAGATGCGATGGACAGCCTGAATGAAATTTCACTTGGTAAGAAACCGCTGGTAATTAAAGAAGCTGAGGAACGCAGTGGCGGAGCGCCAGGCGGCGCCTCAAGAGGAGGCGGATACCAGGGCGGTGGTGGACAAGGTGGCTCCCGTGGTGGTGGCGGAGGAGGTTTTCGTGACCGTGGAAGTAATGACAGGAGAGGTGGCGGTGGAGGAAACTTCGACAGGAACAGGAACCGTTATTAAATATTCATTTCCTTTAATCATTAATATTTTTGTTTTTGCACCGTGTATACTCCATGGTGCAATTTGTTATTCCTAATCACTATTAAAATTATGAGCGAAATTGTTTTAACGAAAGGAGCAATTCATACCAATAAAGGTGTAATGACTTTTGAATTGTATGACGATGATGCCCCGCTTGCAGTTGAGAATTTTAAGAAATTAATCAATACGGGTTTTTATAACGGACTCACTTTTCACCGTGTAATTCCAGATTTTATGATACAGGGCGGTTGCCCGAACGGAACGGGATCCGGTGGTCCTGGTTATACTATTCCCTGCGAATTAAAAGGAAATAAACAATATCATGACAGAGGGGTAATGTCGATGGCACACCGGGGACCTAATACCGGGGGATCACAATTTTTTATTTGCCATAACAGAACCAATACACAACACCTTGACAGAAAGCACACCTGCTTTGGTAAAATCATTGAAGGACTGGATATAATTGATGATATCAGGGCAGGAGATGTGATGGAAAAAGTAGTAATAGTATAAACGTATTTAGAAAGCTGTTAAATGAAAGAGGCCGGTTATCACTAACCGGCCATTTCATTAACAAATCACTAAACTAAAAAACAATTACTATAATACGATTACACTGTTGCTGCCACCAAATTCATTCGGAGCCTCGCTGTCTGCTTCAGGTTCATTTAACCAGGTATTTTCATTTACCCTGTATTTAAATTGATGGGTGGAATTCTTCGGCAAAGAAACATCGCAGGTAAAACTGCCATCCTTCTTTTTACTCATCACCACTGAATTTTTCCAATCGCTGTTTAAACCCAGCACTTCAACTGTTTCAGCATTTTCGCCGTTGAATACAAATTTTACTTTACAGTAATCCTTTGTTTTGAAATACGTTTTTTGAATCATTTGTTTTCTTTTTAGTTAAAAATATACTACCGCATACCGGCGAAAATGCCATTAAACCAGGTGCAGTAAATTTCGTTGTATATAGCAAACAGTGAAGCCGCTTCGTTCAGCGCACACCCGATTAATAAAATATTACTGCTGCATTACACAGCAAACGAGAGTGTATTATATTAATTTCAACAAACATTAATACGTTTTGTTTAAAAAGGTAACCCATAAAATAATGCCCTGTTTTATGCACAATTGTGGAAATTGCATAATGCGGGCAATGTTTTGTAAACCCCTGAAATGAAAAAAACCTATAAGTACTTTTAATAAAAGCACTTATAAGTTTAGTTTAGTTATAGTTTTTCCGGGAAGTTCTTTGGGATATTTCTGATGTTTACAGTACCACCATGTCGTTTTCGTTAACGGTGGTCTTTTCAATCAGCTTAGTTGTGGCAGAAAATGATTTGTTATACACTTTATTGCCGGTAAGCAATTTGAAATTCAGTTCCTGGCCATCTTTTTTCTCAATTTTAAAAGTTTGAACAGCACTGTTGGCTTTCCAGCTTTGAGAATATAATTCGCCTTCTTCCTTATCATCAATTTTCAGTAAAGAATAATTGCTGTTGGTTGCATTGATTTCAACCTGGAAATACAGGTAATCATTTTCGCTGCCAATGTAAGTTACTTTGAATGGTTCGTTGTTTTTAGCAACAGCAGTGGCTGTAGCCTGTGCAGAAGCAGTAGCGGAAAATGTTACGATAACTGCGAATACTGCGATGATGTTTTTTAAATTTTTCATTTTGTTTAAATTTAAAGGTTACTAATTAATATTGTTTTTTTAGGTTACTCAAAAATCGGTTTACGATATCTGGTTCCAGACAGCGTGGCAACGTGGTCACTCATTCAGCAGGCAAAAAGTTTTTGATTACTTCAATATGGCAGGCACCCGGATATTTTTGTTCAAATACTGCTTTAGTATTTACAGTATTGACAGGATAACTTAAGTTATGTTTTGCTTTCCTGTTTTTTTAAGAGCACTGATTAAATCTGACACAAACATACGGCGGGTTTTTGTTGCGTTTAAACCCGATTTCCAAATTTTTTATTACACCAAAATGGTTAAAAAAATGATTAAACCCTTTACTGTAGCGACTTTCAGGAAAAAGCAAAAATTATATCCAAGCTGAAAATAATGTTTTTAAAACCGCTGTTATTAATGATTTCTTAATCTGGAGAAGGCATTTTATCGTGTATTACTGTCCAAAATAATATTGTAAAATGTGGTAACAGTTTAATCACATTTTTTTCACAATAAGGCTTTGAACTATAGTAAATTAACTTATTATAGTACTTTTAGAAAAATTATTTACCCAGATGTTCCCTATTTCTCTAAAACGACTGGTTTTTACTGGTTTCGTCGTGTTTACCGGCGTTATAGATGCTTCGGCTCAAAATAGTTTTAAGCTTAAATATGATAATTCATCGGTATACGCAGGTATTGAGGTTGGCGCCAAGGGTGTAAAACTGAGTATACTGGAGGTTGGTAAAAATGCACAAAAAACCGGTGCCTTTAATGTGTTGAAAGATACCTCTATCAATACAGATTTCATTTCTTTTTCTCCATCCAGTTTTACTTCCACATTGAATGCATTCGCTACATTGTTCAACCTCTGCAGGAAGGATTACAATATATCTAACGGAAGTATATTTACTGTGATCAGCAGTGGTGTTAAAATACAGGCCGAAAAAGAAAACAAGAACGAGTGGGTAAACAACTTTATTGATTCTTTTAAAATTAAAGTAAACGATCCCCGGCGTGAAGTAAGTGTTATTGATGTAACCCAGGAAGCCAGATTATCTCATCTGGGTATTGTACCGGAATCACGCAGGTACACCACATTTCTTATAGACATTGGTAGTGGTAACACCAAAGGTGGTTTTTTCCCCAATGGCGATACCAAAACTTTTAAATTATTCCAGTTAAGCTGGGGAACAAAAAGTACGGCCAATGCAACAGAAAAAAGATGTGACGACGACAAAACCCTGGACAATTACGATAAACAATTGGGCAGGGTATTAACCGGTGCTGAAAACACAGAGATTATTTACATGGTTAATGAAAGCGGTGCTTATCCTATGAGTGATTATATTGCTTTCAGCGGCGGTATAGCATGGTCTGTTGCCACGTTAATGTATCCTGAATTGAACAGTAACTCTGTTGTTCCTGTTACTTATGATGAAGTGCTGAAGTTCAGCGAAAGGATCTATAAGAACTATGCTTCCATTTCAGACGAAGCAATTGTGAAATCAATCACCGATAAATCGTTAGATAAAATTGCCATTGGCAAAGAAGTAAAAAGGGTAAACCAGGTTTTCGATCAAAAGTCACTCATGGCCGGAACGGGCCTGCTGTTAAAAATCATGCGCCAGTTTGAAGGTATTTATGAGAAAAAGCAATTCTTCCTCGTAAAGAATGGGCAAGTGGGCTGGATTTCTGCATATGTTGATCAGCATATTGACAATTAGGTTGCAGCCGCTTCATACCGCAATCTCCAATATGTGAAAACCACAGGTTTTATCAATTTTATACCAGGAAATTAATGAGAGATACAAAGTCTTTATCCCTTTTATTGCTATCATCGGTTCTGTTTTTGCTCTCCATCATTTTATTGGGCACGTGGGGTTACCAGTATTATCACCAGTTACAGGAAGATAAAACCAAACAGGAAGTGGCAAAAGCTGCGCCTGCTACTGTACCCGACAGTACACGGGATTCGCTTCTTACCATTTATAAAAATACCATCAGCGGCCTTGACAGTAAGTTAGATACAGCCTGGTATTATGCAGACTCTTTACGTGGTAATCTCGATCTTAACCTGAAAGAGTTTTATCGCCTCAGAACTGAAATTTCAACGCTGTTACAGGCAAAATCTCCCAGCAATGCTGATCTTGATCTTGCCAAAAAGAAAATTTCACAGTTACAACTGAAGGTTACACAACTCCGTTATCGCAACAGTGATGTGGAAGCAGAAAATGAAAGGCTGCGTGCTTTGCTGGCGCAGATGAATAAAGAAACGCAGGATGCTGAAGATAATTCCCGTGCACTGGAAAAAGAAAATAAAACACTTACTGCAAAGGTAAATGCCATCAGCAATACTATCAGCGCCGCTAATTTAAACCTTGCTGCCCTTGCCAATAACGACCAGCAGGAAACTACTGTAGCCGGGCAAACAGAAAAACTGGTTGGTTCATTTACATTAAAAAGTAACCTGAACGGGAAGTGTGATATTATGATTGTGGTGGTGCAGCCTAACGGGCAGGTGTTGCAAAAATCTGCCTGGGAATCTGGCAGTTTTGAAACCAACGATGGTAAAAAAGTGTATTCCTGTAAAATACGCTGCGAAACTTCCAAAGGAGAAAATAAGCAGTACAACTTTTCTTTAACCGCCGAGAAATTTTATAAAGGCAATTACATCATGCAGGTGTACCACAATGGTGTATTGCTGGCCAAGTTCAATAAAGCGCTTTCTTAAAAATAAATTCCTGCAACTAAAAATATTGCTGTTAGTAACAGCAGCATAATGAGGAGCGGCGTTACAAATTTGATCCACGATTTAATACTGATGTTGGCAAGTGCCAGCGATGGTAATATTAAACCGGTTGGTGTAACAAGGCCCATAATGCCCATTCCATATAGATATGCATTCACAATTTCCCTGCCGGGTACATGCACCAGTATTGCCAGTGCGCCAATGATGGGCATAGTGAGCACGGCCATACCTGATGATGATGAAATAAACAACGTAAATACAAGATACATCAGTAAAAGAAGAAGAATGAACAACACGGGCGAAACACCTGATGTAAGTTTTGCAGCATAAAATAAAATAGAGTCACTGATCAGTCCTTCATTCAAAACAATTGTAACACCCCGTGCCACACCAACAATAAAAGCCACACTGAGCAGTTCTCTGCCACCATCAATAAATTGTTTGATATACGCATGTTCTTTCAGTCGCAAAATGAACGCCAGTAATACAGACGAACCCAGGAACAGGGCAGACATTTCTGTAAGCCACCAGCCATAAAACACCACGCCAATGATCATCGTGATAAAAGTTGCACCGAACAGGATCAGCAATAATTTGTTTTTACCGCTTAACTGGTGATTGTCATCCGCTGCATGTTGCAATGGCGGATACAGGGGTTGTACATTCCCTTCTATACGATACACAACAGACAGTTCAGGATTTTTCTTTATCCTGCCGGCATACCGTACCAGGTAAACGATGGTTACTCCGGTGGAGCAGGCAAACATAATGATCCGTTCCAGTAAACCGTCTTTCCAGCTTACACCGGCAGCATTGGATGCGATGATGGTGGAAAACGGGTTGGAGAAAGAAGACAGTGTACCAATCTGTGTTCCTGCAAAAATAACCGTAACGGGTACCAGTAAATCATAACCGGCTGCAAGAAATAATGGAATCAATATGGGATAGAAAACCAACGCTTCTTCTGCCATGCCATACGATGAACCTGCAAAACAAAACAGGAAAGTAAGAATGATAATGAGCCAGTTTTCCCGGCCTTTCATCGACCGGGTAAGGGAACGCATACCGCCTTCCATGGCACCGGATTGATTGAATATACTCATGAACCCGCCAATGATGAGTACAAAAAGAATAATGTCAATAGAATCCATGATGCCTTTAATAGGTGCCAGCAAAACTTTAAGCGGTCCCTGGCTGTTGGATGCTAAAGATTGATAGGTGCCGGGGATGGATACCGGTTTATGAATATCACCCTGTTGAAATTTTTTCAATTCAATCAGGATGTGCAGTTGATCCAGCGTTTGCCGGGTTAATGGTACAATTGCAGTGCTGTCGTTTGGATAGGTTACTGTAAACGTATTACCGGTTACTTTAAGCGTGGCATATTTACCGGCGGGTACAACCCATGTTGCAGCAGCAGCAATAATGGTAACTATAATAAGAATGGTAATAGGAGAAGGTAATTTTTTAATGGCTGCCATGCACAAGGTTTGAATGGGTAAAGATTAAATATACCGAAAAAAACATTCTCAGTAATTTAGGGGCATGAAGGCATCTACGGTTAATGAAATTAAACAGGAACTGCAGCACCTGCCTGCAGCAAAACTGACTGAACTTTGCCTGCGTTTGGCAAAATTTAAAAAGGAAAATAAAGAATTGTTGACATACCTGTTGTTTGAATCGCACGACAGGGAAAATTACATTGCAGGTATAAAAGAAGAAGTGGATGGATACATTGGTGAGATGAATAAGAACAATGTTTATTTTATGAAGAAGACACTGCGTAAAATTTTAAGGCAGGTAACTAAATATATCCGCTACAGCGGGGAAGCTGCTGTTGAAATTGAATTGCTGGTTTATTTTTGCCATGCAATGAAGCAACTGCCGGTTGCCATACCGGCAAACCCAGTGCTGTATAATATGTACAATGCACAACTGAAGAAGATCAATAAAGCCATTCATTCCCTGCATGAGGACCTGCAGTATGATTACCAGAAGTTATTAAACCAGTTGTAATCATAAAAATTAAATTACTTTAGCAATACGAACTACAAACTGAATAAAGTATGGTCAGTAAGAAGGATGCCGCAATTGGATTTATATTTATTACGATATTAGTAGACATGATAGGTTTCGGGATCATCATCCCCGTAATGCCTGATCTTATTTCTTCTTTAAAGCATGTGCCCATCAATACTGCAGCAACATATGGCAGTTGGTTAATGAGCGCTTATGCTGCAACACAATTTATTTTTGCACCCATCATTGGAGGTTTAAGTGATCATTATGGCAGAAGAAAAATTTTATTATTATCGTTATTGGGCTTTTCCATTGATTATATTTTTCTTGCATTGGCTCCCAGCTATGGATGGCTATTTGTTGGAAGGATCATTGCCGGAATAACTGGCGCCAGTTTTACCACTGCATCAGCATATATCGCTGATGTGAGCACGCCGGAAACAAGAGCAAAGAATTATGGAATGATAGGCGCTGCTTTCGGAATGGGATTTATCATTGGTCCGGTAATCGGAGGGTTCTTAGGTAAATTTGGATTAAGGGTACCTTTTTATGGCGCTGCGATACTTTGTGCAATTAACTGGTTGTATGGATTTTTTGTTTTGCCGGAATCATTAGCGCCTGAAAACAGAAGGCCGTTTGATATCCTGCGCTCTAATCCTGTTGGTTCTGTTAAACAAATAAAAAAATACCCTTCGATTGCGTGGCTGCTCGTTTCAGTATTTTTATTGTACATGGCATCACACGCAGTGCAAAGCCACTGGAGTTATTTTGGTAAATACCGTTTTCAATGGTCGGAGACAATGATTGGCATTTCATTGGGTGTTGTTGGTGCATTAGTAGCCATTGTTCAGGGAGGATTAATCCGTGTCATCAATCCTAAACTGGGCAATGAGAAAAGTGTGTATGTGGGTTTATTAATGTATTCTATCGGGCTTATTCTTTTTGCATTTGCAGCCAAAACGTGGATGATGTTTGTGTTTCTGATTCCTTATTGTTTAGGTGGTATCGCTGGCCCCGCATTACAGTCATTAATGTCTTCAAGAGTACCAGCCAATGCACAGGGAGAATTGCAGGGAATTTTTACCAGCATGATGAGTCTAACCGCCATATTTGGCCCACCATTAATGAACAATTTATTTTTCTACTTTACCAAAGATGGTGCACCGGTGCATTTTCCCGGCGCTGCATTTTTGATGGGGGCCGTCTTTATGCTGGCGAGCACAGTAGTGGCCTATTTCACCGTTCATAAACCAGTAGTCAGTACAACATGATCAATGATATCAAACAATTCAACAACGTTTTTTTTATTGGCGTAGCCGGCGTGGGTATGAGTGCAGTGGCGCAATACCTTGCAGGAGTTGGTAAAACAGTAAGTGGCAGCGACCGTTATTTTAAGCCCGGTGTTGCAAATGATACCAGGCAAAAATTAGAAGCGGAAGGAATCAGCTGTTTTGAACAAAATGGTTCTGGCATTACAGCGGCAACAGAACTGGTTGTAGTGTCCACCGCTATTGAAGATACAGTGGAAGAAGTGGTGAAAGCAAAATCATTAAACATTCCTGTTTTAAAAAGAAGCGAAGTATTATCGTTAATAGCTAAAAGCAAAAAAACAATTGCTGTTGGTGGCACCAGTGGTAAAAGCACCACCAGTGCTATGTTGTTTGATATACTGGAAAAAGCGGGTATGCACCCAAGCATTATCAGCGGCGCTGGTTTAACCGGCATTATTAAACAAGGAAAAATTGGTAATGCAAAAGTGGGAGCAGGTGAGTGGCTGGTGATAGAAGCAGATGAAAGCGATGGCAGTATTGTTCAATATCATCCTGAAGTGGGCTTGTTATTGAATGTAGATAAAGACCACCAGGAGATTGATGAACTGACGCAAATATTCGGGACATTTAAGAAGAACACCAGTACATTGTTTGTAGTGAATCAATCCAATCTATTGGCGAGACAACTCTCACAAAATATACTGCACGATTTTTCTGCTGATGAAAAAAGTAGTGCTGGTTATATTGCCACTCATTTTCACCAGGATGGATTTGATAGTACATTCAGCATAAAAAATATTCCTTTTCACATTCACGCTATCGGCAAACACAATATGGAAAATGCATTGGCAGCCGTTGCTGTTGCCAACCAGTTAGGCGTATCATTACAGCAATGTGCTGATGCTTTACAACATTATGAAGGCATTTACCGCCGCAACCAGGTGTTGGGAAAAAAACACGGTATTTGGGTAATTGATGATTATGCACACAACCCTGTGAAATGTGCCGCAGCAATCGCATCTTGCCAGCCATTGGCTGATAAAGTGGTGGCCTGGTTTCAACCGCATGGGTATGGGCCAACCAGGTTTTTACGCAATGATTTTGTAAAAGAATTAGCAGCAGTGTTACGTCCTCAGGATGAAATATGGATGAGCGAAATATTTTATGCTGGTGGTACAGCTGTTAAAGATATCAGTGCAGGCGATCTTATTAATGATATTAAAGCACTGGGCAAACAGGCTTATTTTGTGGCGGACAGAAATGATTTAGTAGAAACCATTCGCCCACACCTTGCTGAAAATAGTGTGTTGCTGTTGATGGGAGCAAGAGATCCATCACTGGAAATGTTTAGTAAGCAGGTGTATAACATGGTCTGACGTCCACGTCTGACCATGAATGAAGAAGAAATTATTTTTGATTAGCCGCAGATGCGCAGCTGGTCTGACGTCCACGTCTGACCATGAATGAAGAAGAAATTATTTTTGATTAGCCGCAGATGCGCAGATTAATATAAATATTGATCAGTTACATCTGCGTCATCAATGTTCCATCCAAATTATCATTTAAAATGACATCACTCATCATCAATATTCAACAGCTTGCCGGTGTACGTGAACAAAATATTTTGTTGCGGGGCAACGCACTGGCCGACTTACCCATTATTGACAACGCATTTGTATTGATTGAAGATGGCATCATTGCTGAATATGGACCGATGTATGAGCTGGAATTAAAAGTTCCCCAACTGCCCAAACATGTTATTGATGTCACCGGGCAAACCATTTTGCCCTGCTGGTGCGATAGTCATACGCACCTGGTATTTGCCCAAACACGGGAAGAAGAATTTATTGATAAGATACGCGGTATGAGTTATGCTGAAATTGCAGCAAGGGGAGGCGGCATACTCAATTCAGCTAATAAAATTAATGCTTCAGGCGAAGAAGAATTGTTTGTTGCAGCATGGCAACGGTTGCAGCAGGTAATGAAAATGGGTACGGGCGCTATTGAAATAAAAAGCGGCTATGGATTAACGGTAGAAGGAGAATTAAAAATGTTGCGGGTGATAAAAAAACTAAAGCAACAATCGCCTATTCCTGTCAAGGCCACATTCCTGGGTGCACATACTTATCCCGTTGCCTATAAAGAAAATCACCAGGGATATATTGACAGCATCATCAACGAAATGTTGCCCGTTATTGCTGCAGAAGGTTTGGCAGATTATATAGATGTTTTTTGTGAAACGGGTTTCTTTTCCCCCGGAGAAATGGAAATCATTTGCAGGGCAGGCATGCAATATGGATTAAAACCCAAATTACATATCAACCAGCTCAATTCCATTGGAGGAATTGAATCGGCCATCAAACTTAACGCACTGTCTGCCGATCATTTGGAAACGATGACTGACCATGATATACAACTGCTGGCTGCATCAACTGTTATCGGAACATTGTTGCCTGCTGCCGCATTTTTTCTGCGAATGCAGTATCAACCTGCACGAAAATTGATAGACAACGGTTGTGCCACAGCATTAGCATCTGACTACAACCCCGGCTCTTCACCCAGCGGCAATATGAATTTTGCAGTAGCATTAAGTTGTATTCAAATGCGTATGCTGCCCGAAGAAGCCATCAATGCAGCTACTATTAATGGCGCATTTGCAATGGAAATAGAAAATGAAGTGGGTAGCATTTCCATTGGTAAAAAAGCCAATCTTATTTTTACCAAACCCATCCCTTCCATTGCTTACCTTCCATATTCTTTTGGAGAAAATTGTATTGATAAGGTGATGATTAATGGGGAGTATGTGTGAGGTGTGATTCAGGAGGTATGATTTATGATGTCGGATGTTTGATTTCCGTTAATTGGTTTATTGGTTAATCAGTTAATTATTTAAGTGGTGAATTGGTGTTCAGTTCTGCTATGATCTGAAGCAATTCACCATTCACAACTCACCCTTCACCCTCAAAACATTTTAAATCTTTCAAAGCAATTTTTCTCCAGCATTTCCCTGTCATCGGGGTGGGCAATTTCAATGAGTGCTTTGGCACGCTGCCGCAGGTTCTTACCAAATAAATAGGCCACGCCATATTCTGTAACTACATAATGCACATGCCCGCGTGTGGTCACTACACCTGCACCTTCTTTTAAATGCGGAACAATGCGGGCAATGCCTTTATTGGTGCGGCTGCATAATGCAATGATGGGTTTACCGCCAGCGCTCAAAGCTGCGCCACGCATAAAATCCATTTGTCCGCCAATACCACTGAATTGTTTAGTGCCAATACTGTCTGCACAAACCTGGCCGGTAATATCAACCTCAATTGCGCTGTTAATAGCAATAACTTTTGGGTTACGGCGAATGACATGCGGATCATTTACATAATCAATATCCAAAAATGCAAAGGATGGATTATCGTTGATATAATCATATAATTTACGGCTTCCTAATGCAAATGAAGTAACAGATTTATTAGGGTGTATGTGTTTCCTTTTATTGTTGATCACATCTTTTTCAACAAGATCAATGATACCGTCACTCAGCATTTCGGTATGCACACCAAGGTCTTTATGATTGCCGAGGTATTGCAAAGTGGCGTCAGGGATAGTACCAATTCCCATTTGCAGTGTACTGCCATCATCAATTAAATTGGCAATGTTGCGGCCTATGATGCGTTCTGTTTCGCCCACTTTATTCGTATAACTTTCTTCCGGCAGATCTGCTTTATGAAATACCATTTTGGTAAAGCGGTCGGTATGAATCATACCATCACCATGTGTGCGGGGCATTAATGGATTTACCATCGCAATAATTTGTTTGGCACTGTCCACAGCGGCACGGGCAATATCCACACTTAAACCAAGCGAGCAGTAGCCATGAATATCCGGAGGAGAAACCTGAACAATGGCCACATCCAGTTCAAGCACTTTATTCTTAAATAAATCAGGAATATCACTGAGGAAAACGGGTACAAAATCGGCGCGGCCTTCTGCAACGGCATCACGAATGGCAGCGGAAACAAATAATGAGTTGATGTGAAATGCTTTGCCATATTGAGCTTTGTCCAGTTCAATATCACCTTTCACGGTAATGGAAACCAGTTCAACATTTTCAAGCCGGTCGCTTTCTTTAGCCAACTCATGCAACATGTACAATGGAGTGCATACACCACCGTGCATAAAAACACGCATGCCACTTTGTATAATGGATAATGCCTCTTTTGGAGAAACGTAGTTGTAGGGATGAATCATATTGGTGATAATTATATACTGCAAATTTGCCCAATTCTTTCCAGTAAAAGCAGAGCAATATCATGTGAAAAGATGATTTTCATCGGGCAGCTACAGGATTTCATCACTGCACTCAGTAAATAATATGCGTAAGGCGGTTCCACTAAAATTGATACCGGGCTGTGATTAAAATAAACTATTTTGCGAACACGAATTGTTGAATTGCACTAATTACACGAATTAAACGAATTAAACGAATTACACGAATTAAACGAATTACACGAATTAAACGAATTAACCAATTAACCATTTAACGATATGCAACTCATAGAATGTGTGCCCAATTTTTCTGAAGGGAACGATCTCAATATCATCAAACAAATTACAGATGCCATTGAAAAAGTGGAAGGGGTCAGGCTGCTGAATGTCGATCCCGGCAAAGCCACCAACCGCACGGTGGTAACATTTGTTGGCGAACCTGCACAGGTAATTGAAGCGGCCTACCAGGCGATAAAAAAATCTGGTGAACTGATTGATATGAGCAAACACAAAGGTGAACACCCCAGGATGGGCGCCACAGATGTTTGCCCGCTGATTCCCATTGCCAATATTACCATGGAAGAAACGGCTGCTTATGCACAGCAACTGGCTAAGAGAGTGGGGGAAGCGCAACAACTGCCTGTGTATTTGTATGAAGCTGCCCAGCCGGACAAAAACCGAAATAATTTATCTGTAATCCGTGCCGGGGAATATGAAGGCTTCTTCAAAAAAATAAAACAACCGGAATGGAAACCGGATTTCGGCCCCGTTGAATTTGATGCCAAACGTGGCGCAACAGTAATTGGCGCCCGTGATTTTTTAGTGGCTTATAATGTAAATTTAAATACAACATCAACACGCCGAGCCAATGCCATTGCGTTTGATGTACGGGAAGCAGGAAGAAATATTGAGGTCAATGGCAAAAAGGTCAATCAACCGGGTACACTAAAAAGTGTAAAAGCCATTGGTTGGTTTATAGAAGAATACGGTGTGGCGCAGATCAGTATGAACTTGACCAATATCAATATTACACCCGTGCATATTGCATTTGATGAAGTGTGCAGGAAAGCTGACGCCAGAGGTATACGGGTTACAGGCAGTGAGCTGGTGGGGTTGATTCCCCTTAAAGCAATGCTGGATGCAGGCAAATATTTTTTGCAGAAACAAAAACGCAGCATTGGCGTAAGTGAAAAAGAACTGATCAAAATTGCCATAAAAAGTATGGGGCTGGATGAACTGGGGCCGTTTATACCCGAAGAAAGAATTATTGAATACCTGCTGGCAAATAAGGCAGACAGCAAACTGGTAAGTATGCAACTGAATGCTTTTGCAGATGAAACTGCAAGTGAAAGCCCTGCACCAGGCGGAGGTTCCATTGCAGCTTATGTTGGTGCATTGGGCGCATCACTGGCAACAATGGTGGCCAATTTATCCTCACATAAAAAAGGATGGGATGACCACTGGGAAGAATTCAGTGATTATGCAGCACAGGGTCAGCAATTAAAAGATGAACTGGTGAAACTGGTGGATGCAGATACTTCTGCTTTTAATAAAATAATGGAGGCCTTTGCTTTACCAAAATCAACTGAAGAAGAAAAGAAAATGCGTTCTGCCGCTATACAGCATGCAACAAAATATGCCATTGAAGTTCCTTTTCGTGTAATGCAAACTGCTGCCGCTGCAATGCCGCTGGCCAAAGCGATGGCACAAATTGGTAACCCCAATAGTGTAAGCGATGCCGGCGTGGGTGCACTATGCATACGTACTGCGGTAATGGGTGCGTTTATGAATGTGCGTATTAATGCTGCCGGTTATGCAGATATGCATTATACGAAAGAGATTGTTGAAAAAGGAAAAGCTATTGAGGCCGCTGTAATTGCTGCAGAAGCTGAGATTGTACAAATAGTGAATGAAAAGATCGGAATCTGATATTTTAAGAATAACAGTTTTTCAAAAAAAATGGATTGAAGATCATGGTCGTTTATTGAATAACATACCATGATGAATGTTATTATTTAATTCCGGTATGATTTCTACCTGCTTAAATATGCCCTGCGGTAATAAGTACCGCCGTTAGGATTAAGGATTGACTTTTCCCAGGTAAGTACAGTATTGGTAAAAACCAGCAGGGTAATATTTCCCCATTGCGTTTCCGGTATATTCAAACTGTTTGAAGATATAAAATGGTATGTACAGTTTAATTGCGGGCCGCCTTCTGCAATATTCAATGTACTGTCTGTATTAAACATCCAGTAATCATTTGCATTGCCAATGTAAACACCCGGAATGGGAATATCTCCGTTGCTGAACATAAAATTGTGCACCACGATAGAATCTTTAATAACATTCCATTTACCCAGGATCATTTGCTGTGGTGTTTTGGGAGCGGAAATATCACTGGTTGCTGAATCACTTTTTTTACTGCAGCCTGCCGGTATTAAAATAACAATACAAAGAGAAAAGGTAAAAAAAACTTTCATAACGATGGATTATTAATTTGCGCTCCCGGTTAATTAGTGATTAAGAATATGTTCTTTAATAATAAAATTACAGCTAAACATTGAAAAATGAATTTCATAATAAAACAGAAAAAAAATTATTGCTTATGTGTATTTTATTCAGAACGGTAATGCATTAATTGCAGTAGTTTTAGATATGGAGAATGCTTGTTACATTTCATTCAAAAAGCAAATTATGAAACAACTGATACTGACCTGCTTGGTTATATTTACTTCATGTGTAGTTGCTGCGCAGCAGGTTCCTGATTCTGTAGCCATTCGTTTGGTTTTAGAAAAAGAATCTGCCACGTGGCGTTCGGGAGATGTAAAAGCCCATGCCAGCTGCTGGGAGGCGAGGCCGTACAGTAAAATCATTGTGAGCCTGCCGGATACTGTGCTGGATATTCCTGTGGCAGCAGTCATCAACCCCAAACCCGGCTCGATGGGCAAAGGTGGATATGCCGTAAACAGTAATTATAACATGAGCATTCATGGCGATTATGCCTGGGTAAGCCATAATGAAGAATCCGTAGCGGCAGATGGTAAGCATACCCATTCGTATGAAATCAGGATGCTGGAAAAAATAAATGGGCAATGGAAGCTGGTGGCGCAAACCATCATCATTCCCAAAAAGCAATAAAACAAAATTATTTCAACAGGGATTGTACTGTGGATAAACGGTAGTAAACTCCACCGATTTTATTCTATATTGCAATACTGAAATAACCCCATTTCTCTCAAAAAATTAAATTTACAATTATGGCACTCTGGATCATTTTAGGTGTGGTTGTACTGCTGATACTCTGGATCATTGGTATGTACAACGGTATGGTAAAATCGAAAATTAAAATTGATAATGCGTGGAGCGATATCAGTGTGTTTCTGAAAAAACGTTTTGACCTGATTCCTAACTTAGTGAATACCGTTAAAGGATATGCCGCACATGAAAGCCAAACGCTGGAAAAGGTGGTGCAGGCACGCAATGCAGCAGTTGCCGTACCTTCAGGTGATGTGGCTGCGATGAGTGCCGCTAACCAGCAACTGGGTGGTGCGCTCAGGGGTTTGCTGGCTATTGCAGAAAGCTATCCTGATTTAAAAGCCAATGCACAGTTCCTGGAATTACAAAATGCGTTGCAAAGTATTGAAGGCGATTTGAGTAATTCACGCCGCTATTATAACGCAACGGTAAGAGATTACAATACCAGCATTCAACAATTTCCCGGTGTACTGGTGGCCAATATCGGCGGCTTTAAACCCCGTGAGTTTTTTGAACTGGAGAATAAAGAAGAAGCCAAAAATGTGGAAGTAAAATTTTAAACCACTTTCAGTGAAAAGGCTTTTTCTATTTGTCCTCATTTGTTTTTTTGCTGTGCCTGCACTGGCTCAGGAATATTTTACTATATCAAAGTATGATGTATCCGTATTGGTAAATAAAGATGCATCGCTGGATATTACCGAAACTATCAATGTGCATTTTACCAGCAGCAGGCACGGTATTTTCAGGATGATTCCGTATGAATACCGCTTACAACAATTACCATCCGGAACACAAAAGGCCGACCGGCAACTGGAATCTAATGGTTACGCACACACGATTATTGAAGATATTAGTGTCGAGGGATGGAATTATACCGTAAGCAATACCGGCGGTTATAAGCAAATTAAAATTGGTGACAAAAACAGGTATGTTGATGGCGACCAGCAGTATGTGATCCATTACCGCATGCTGAATGCAATCAATTTCTTTAAAGACCATTCAGAATTGTATTTCAATATCGTTGGCGATAAATGGGATACACAAATAGACCATGTACATTTTACGGTTAGTCTGTACAATACACTTCCCGGAACGCCGGATTATTTTGTTGCTACTGGCGCACAAGGTTCAACAGATAATAACACGGCGACTAAATGGGAAGATAATAAAACACTTTCCGGCAGCACCACTGCACAGCTGAGCAATCATGAAGGGGTGACAGTGGGAATAAAATTTCCAAATGATTTTCTGACCAAACCCAACTATATGCTGCGGGGCATGAAATGGCTGATCTTTCCTGTGATTGTTTTTATATTGATGTTTTTTACCTGGAACCGTTGGGGAAAGGATGATAAACTTACTATTACCACAGAATTTTATCCGCCCAAAGATGTTAGTCCGAGTGTGGCAGGTTATGTGATTGACGACAGGTTAGACAAACGTGACCTCACCGCATTAGTACCTTATTGGGGTGCTGGAGGTTATTTAAAAATTGAAGAAACAGAAAACTCTTCCTTCCTGGGATTGGTGCACAACAAAGAATATACTTTTATTAAGCTGAAAGATTTGCCTGCATCAACGCCTTTATTTGAACGCACTTTGTTTGAAGGTATTTTTGATTCCGGCGATAGAGTGGCGCTCAGCAGTTTGAAAGATGTACTGTATAAAACGATGGAGACTGCCAAACGTCAACTGGAATCTGAGATTGATCGTGGGGCTTATTATGTGAAAAACTCCAGAGGCCTGGGTTATTTCTTCTGCTTTATTGGTTTGGCAAGTGGGGCGTATGGTATTTATCATTTGATAAAATATTGGGGCGATCCTTACTGGATGCCGTTGGCATTTATTGCAAGTGCCATTATCTTTTTTGCGTTTGGTGCATTTATGTCGAAGAAAACAGAGAAGGGAAATCAACTCTATCAAAAGCTGGCCGGGTTTAAAGAGTTCATTAAAAGTGTGGAGCAGGACAGGCTGGCTTTATTCTTAAAACAGGATGAAAACTATTTCGATATTGTGTTGCCGTTTGCCATTGTATTTGATGTGGCCGATCAATGGAAAGATAAACTGAAAGGATTGGATATTCCCCCGCCCAACTGGTATTCGGGTAGCTATGGCAGTAACTTCAGTACGTATATGTTCCTCAGCAGTCTGGATCAATCCATGAATAAAATGACGGAGAACTTTTACAGTGCACCCAGCAGCAGCGGCAGCAGTGGTGGCAGCTGGGGTGGTGGCGGTTTTTCCGGTGGTGGATTTGGCGGCGGCGGCGGTGGTAGCTGGTAACATGATCTGACGTCCCGTCTGATCATGTGCGAAAAGATGTTGCGCACAGGCACAAAGCCGCTGGGAATGCTGCGCATTTTTTATGCCGGAAAGACGGTAAGACAGAAAGCAAATTCTTCAACACTTTATATATCTGTATACTTTTATACTTTCTTTGCTCACAGCGGCACAAAGGCACAGAAAAACATGATTCGTTTAATTACGTTAGTATTCTGGTTCCTTGAACCTGCGCATCTGCGGCCAATCAAAAATCAATGCTCTTCTAACATGGTCAGACGTGGACTTCAGACCAGCTGCACATCTGCGGCTATCAATTCAATCAGTGTCATCAGCGTTCCATCTTATCTCACAGCGGCACAAAGGCACAGGAAAAACATGATTCGTTTAATTACTTTAGTATTCTGGTTCCTTGAACCTGCGCATCTGCGGCCAATCAAAAATCAATGCTCTTCTAACATGGTCAGACGTGGACGTCAGACCAGCTGCACATCTGCGGCTATCTGTTCAATCCGTGTCATCAGCGTTCCATCTTATCTCACAGCGGCACAAAGGCACAGAAAAACATGATTCGTTTAATTACGTTAGTATTCTGGTTCCTTTAACCTGCGCATCTGCGGCCAATCAAAAATAATTTCTTCTTCATTTATGGTCAGACGTGGACGTCAGACCATCAGCGCATCTGCGGCCAATCAAAAATCAATGCTCTTCTAACATGGTCAGACGTGGACGTCAGACCATCTGCAGCAATCAGCTCAACCAGCGTCATCAGCGTTCTATAGTGCTTTAATAATCCCAATCACATCATCACCTCCCAAACCTTTATCGTGTGCGTTTTGATAAGCCGCCATTGCTGTATTCCCCAATGGAAAATCGGCACCAGCGTCTTTGGCGAGTAATACATCTTTCAGCATTAAATCCAGCGCAAAGGCAGGGGCGAAGTTGTTATCAACCAGCAAAGGTGTTTTTACTTTGGTGGCTCCGCTGCCCACAGCACTTTCGTTGATGATGCCCAAAATATCTTTTCTTTCAATATCTAAATGATCTGCAAACAAAACGGTTTCAGCCAATCCCTGGTACACAAGCGATAAGAAATAATTTACCGCAATTTTTGCTGATAACCCTTTTCCATTTTCTCCTAAATGAACCACCTGTTTACCCATTTTCATTAAGTAAGGTTGTGCCCTTTCGAGGGCAGCACTTTCACCGCCTGCCAGAATAATTAATGTTCCCTCGGTGGCAGGTTTGGTGCTGCCGGCAACGGGCGCATCAATTAAATCAGCCTGTTTATTTTTTAATTGCTGCGCAATTTGTTGAGACAGGGTGACAGAAATGGTGCTCATATCCACAAACAATTTACCAGTAACATCTACCTGCATAGCTTCGTTGTATACTACTGTTACTGCGGCATCGTTTGTAAGCATAGTGAAGATGATATCGGCCTGCAGCACCAGTTCAGTTACGGTACTGCAAACTATCGTTGGCGCAGTAAAGTCTGCTGACTTTGCAGCGGTTCGGTTATACACCAATAAAGGAAAGCCTGCACGTTCCAGGTTTTTTGCCATGGGATGCCCCATACTGCCGAGGCCGATGAAACCAATTTTTGCTGTTGACATCTGTACAATTTAAGGTAGAAATAATTTTGCCCTGCAATTTACTGGTAAAGGATTTATTGAAGCCATTTTCAAAGTTCACATGATCTTAATATTCCGTTTTCCGGCTCCGTTCAAAATCCACCTTTTTAAAGTACTTTTGCGCTCTAAAATAACGAGGAACCAGTTCATGAAGCACATCAGAAACTTTTGCATCATTGCACATATTGACCACGGTAAAAGTACCCTTGCCGACCGTTTGCTGGAACATACCAAAACCATCAGTGAACGCGACATGCAGGCGCAGGTGCTGGATGATATGGACCTGGAAAGGGAGAAGGGTATCACCATTAAAAGCCATGCTATACAAATCAATTACAAATTCAGGGGCGAAGAATTTGTGCTGAACCTGATTGACACACCCGGCCACGTGGATTTTAGTTATGAGGTTAGCCGGGCATTGGCCGCCTGTGAAGGTGCGCTGCTTTTGGTTGACGCCAGCCAGGGCATACAGGCACAGACCATCAGTAACTTATACCTCGCAATTGAAAATAATCTGGAGATCATTCCTGTCATCAATAAGATTGATATGGATGGTGCCATGATTCCCGAAGTAACCGACCAAATCGTTGAATTAATAGGATGCAAGCCTGACGATATTTTATTAGCCAGTGGTAAAAGCGGAATTGGTATTGAAGAAATACTGGCTGCCATTATTGAACGCATTCCTGCACCAAAAGGAAATACCGATGCCCCGTTACAAGCGCTGATCTTTGACAGTGTGTTCAATTCCTTCCGCGGTATTATTGTGTATTACCGCATCTTTAATGGTATCATAAAGAAGGGCGATAAGATCCGTTTCAGCAATACCGGTGCAGAATATTACGCTGATGAAGTGGGCATCTTAAAACTGGGTATGGAAGCCAAGAATGAAGTGAAGGCTGGCGATGTGGGCTATATCATTACCGGTATTAAAAATGCCAAGGAAGTAAAAGTGGGAGATACCATTACCACAGTAGCTAATCCCTGTACCGATTCCATCAAAGGTTTTGAAGATGTGAAGCCGATGGTATTTGCGGGCATCTTCCCTGTGGAAACGGATGCTTTTGAAGAGCTGCGTGACTGCATGGATAAACTGCAACTGAACGATGCATCATTAACTTTTGAACTGGAAACATCACAGGCGCTGGGCTTTGGTTTCCGTTGCGGATTCCTGGGCATGCTGCACATGGAAATTATACAGGAACGTTTGGAACGGGAGTTCAACCAGACCGTAATTACTACCGTGCCTAACGTAAGTTTTGTGGCGCATACCAATAAAGCGGAAATCATCAGGGTAAACAATCCAACAGAAATGCCCGACCCTACAAGGATCGACCATATTGATGAACCTTTCATTAAAGCACAGATCATTACCAAACCGGAATACATTGGTAACATCATGACCTTGTGTATTACCAAACGGGGTATTTTAACACATCAGAGTTATTTAACGCCTACACGAGTAGAACTGAGTTTTGAAATGCCGCTTACCGAAATTGTTTTCGACTTTTACGATAAACTCAAAAGCATGACCCGTGGTTATGCTTCATTCGATTATCATCCATTGGAATACCGCCCCAGCGATATTGTGAAGATGGATATTTTACTCAACGGTGACCGTGTGGATGCTTTGAGCGCACTAATCCACCGCAGCCGGGCACAGGACTTTGGCCGCAAGCTTTGTGAAAAATTAAAAGAACTGTTGCCCCGCCAGCAATTTCAGATTGCTATTCAGGCTGCGATTGGTGCCAAAGTGGTGGCCAGGGAAAACATCAGTGCCATGCGTAAAGATGTAACGGCAAAATGTTACGGTGGCGACATCAGCCGTAAACGTAAACTGCTGGAAAAACAAAAAGAAGGGAAGAAGCGTATGAAACAGATCGGTAATGTGGAAGTACCGCAGGAAGCCTTTTTAGCAGTATTGAAGCTGAATGATTGATGAATATCAGTAACCGACAAACGCAGTTTTCATTTCATTTTTAATAAAACACTTTTATACCACAATCTGCAGTGTCTTTTACAAGGGCAGGTGGCAATGAATCTGGTTTAATTAATGTTTGCGGTATGGTATCATTTACTGCTGTACTATCCGCGGTGTTATCCATTTTTTCTTTTGCAACCACTGCATCTCCTTTAATAATGATGGTACTGTCTACCGGAAAAGGCACCATTATTACTCCTGTTGTACATTTAGGTACGTCTAAAACAAATTTTGTAGTATCAATCGCAACTAATGGTTTTCCCATTGTTTTGAGTTGGATTGAAGATTGTTCAGTGGATTGTTTCTGTGATTTATCTTTTATTACAGTATTGCAGGAAAAAAGCGCTGTACTGAATACCAGCATACTGGCCACCAGGAATTTTTTCCATAACGGCATTGCAATATAGAAAATGGAACCGGGCAGTTCAATGGTTACCGGTTGCAGTTGTGTATTCCTGAACCGTCCGCATACCTGTTGGTGTTTACGTTGCAGGAAGAAATGTTGTACTTCTTCATCGGTCATATTGGTGAAATCAATCACGGTTTTACAACATACTGCACAATGGCGGCCATGTTCTTCGGGAGTCATAACATTCCAGTCTTCGTGGCAGGGTTGGGGTATGGATATGTGCAGCATGGTGTTGTTTATTAAGAGATGCTGCGGTATATTTTTTTCATACAAAATATTTTTTTCTTTAGCTGCAAAGGAATTCTTTCAAGGCGTCAAGACGGTTTATAACCGTCAGACGCCTGTAAAAACTTTTCGAATAGCAGAATGAATACCTGGTACAACCTTTATTTTTTCTTTTTCGAGAAAGGATTGCGTGGTGCTAATGCCGGAGGAATGATAAATACTGACGAGGGTAAGGATTTTTTTTCTGGCAAGCGCCTGTTCTTATCATCATTGTCGACAGGATTGCGCAGACTAATACTCGAATCAGCACTGTCATCTATTGAATTAATATTTCTATACAACGTTGTTTGATCGAATGGTGTGTTTGTTGAGGATTCAGGCTTTGAAACGGTGTATCCAACTAAATGTGAATCAAGAACCCCGGAAACTATAGGTGTTTTTATGAGTTTGAATGTATATTTCTTATATTTTAGTTTTTTAGTTGGGATTTTCGTTTTGACAGTAGTATCACTAATGGGTTGGCCTTGCGTATAATTAGATTTTGCCATCGACGTATCAATACCCATAAACGCTCCACCAAAACATATTAAAACCATCAGCAAAAATCTTTTCCAAAAGGGCATTGTTTTCTTCAGGATGTATTTCGGTAATTCAATCCTGATTCTTTCCAGCTGTGTATTCTTGAACCTGCCGCAAATATTATCGCCTGCACGGTCAATAAAATATTGTTTAATGGCATCGTCTGACCAAACAGAAAAATCAATTACAGTAGTAGCGCAGGAATTGCAGTAGCGGCCTTTTTCAACCGGGTTCATATTTTCCCAACCAACATGGCAGGGCTCAGGGATGGAGATGCGGAACATCGTATTACGGGTTGATGGTTGATTGTTAAAATACATCTTAAGGCGTCAAGACGGTTGATAACCGTCAGACGCCCTGCGCATCATCCCTTCACTTTCTTTTTGGGCGCAGTTGTTTTGGTTTTGGTTTTATCTTTCTCTTCTGTTTGTTTATCGGTTTCTTCTTCGCCGCCTTTTAATTTACTTTCGTCTATATTGCCATTAGCATCACGTATGGGGTTGGGCACAGGTTCTTTGCCCAATGGCGTTACCTGGTTAAATATTTTTTCGATGTGCACCCATTTGCCATTTTTCCATTTAAACCCTTCGTAATCGCCGTCACCCACCAGGGTCCATTTTTTTTGCGGTTCGTTACTTTCAGATACTAAATGTTCCACAACAATCATATCCATATCGGGGTCGTAATTCAATTTCGGTCCATCGGTTTTTTTGTATTCCATAATATACCTGCCGATGGCTGTCTTAAATACCGTGTCTTCTTCATAACTGAAATACCGGCCGCCAAATTGTGGTTCCCCATTATTGAAGTTAAGTACTTCGATGATCTTCCGGTTGGTGCGGATGTTGTTCTCATCAAATCCCAATAATGTATAGTAATTCCTGTTCGCACTTCTTTTCTGAATGATATTATAATAGATGGCGCCGATCCATCCCCTGTTATCTGCCACGGTATCCACCTGGTTAACGGTTACAGCAGATTTGTCAATCAGCGGATATAATTTTAACGAACCATCATCGGTATTCATTTGTATAGCGCCATGCTTACGGATCACATAATCGTTAATAACTAATTGCCAGGTAAAGATTTTAAAAGTACTGTCTTGCGGACATAATTTGGATATGGACGGCAATGAATCGAATGCATAATAGAAAGAGTGAGGAATCAGCAATGCCCTTACTAACACACGGGTGAACATACTGTCAGCTTTCAGCCTGTCGGAAGAGTTAATGGCGCCGAGTATTTGCCCGGCATATTTTTTTAATGAATCTTCTTTTTGCCGCAGTATTTTGATGTCAGCTTTTGCTATCCGGGTCTGTGCATTTGCTGACTGGTGTACGATGGCCAGTAAAACCATTGCGGTCAAAATCTTCTTCATGTATTAAATTTAAGTATTCCTTTAACAATAGTGGTGCAAAAATATTGTATGGGAAGAAATTTTAACGAAAGTTTGAAGAGGATGGAACGCTGATGAGACGGATTAGACTGATTGCCGCAGATGCGCAGATGGTCTGACGCCCCCGTCTGACCATGTTTAAAAGAAAATTGATTTTTGATTGGCCGCACATGCACAGGTAAATAGCACTCAGTTTTTTTCTTTGTCTTTATGCCGTTGTGAGATATAATGGAACGCTGATGACGCAGATGTGATTGATAACCGCTGTGAGCAAGACAGGTATAAAAATATATAGAGATGTAAAGTGTTGAAGAATTTTCTTTTTGTCTTACCGTCTTTCCGGCAGAAAAAATGTGCAGGGTTCTATGTGTCTTTGTGAACTGAGTAAATAGCAAAGTATATAAAGTAAATACGGTTAGCGGTTCAGAAAATGGGCAGCGTTTGCTGGTTATACATATCCGTACACATCTGTTTAATCAGCGTTATCCGTGTCTCTATCACAAATCCAGTGCAAAAGCAATCAACGAAGGATATACCGCATCTATACGTTCGTCCGTAGTATCCTGACCAGGGTTGGTAGTGGTAAGATAAACGGTATGAATGCCGAGGTTACGGCCAAATTCCATATCGCTCATGGTATTGCCCACCATAATGGCTTTAGTGAGATCAATATCCGGAAAATCTTTAGCAGCCTGCAAACCCATACCAGGATTGGGTTTCCGGTTAGGGCTTTCCAGTTCAGGGCAAAAATAAATGGCATCAATTTTTCCGCCCACTTCTTCAACATCACTTTTCATATTGGTGTGAATGATCTCCAGGTCTTCCATTTTAGTGAGCCCTTTAGCCACGCCACGCTGGTTGGTTACCACCACAATACGATGAAAGCGTTGGGAGAAAATTTGTATAGCTACTTTGGCGCCATCATAAAATGTAAACTCCTCCCAGGTATGAATATAGTCTTTGTATTTTTCAATATTGATTACCCCATCGCGGTCTAAAAAAAGTGTCCAGGAGTTGTCAATAGAAGATAAGTTGAGTGCCATTGTATTTGTTCAAATATTTGTGTCAGTTCAGGTGCAATTCTTTTTGTGCCCTTTCATAATCTTCAGGAATACCAATGTCTATAAAATATGCATCGAATGCAATGCCGTATAGTTTATTGCTGCCGGTATTTTTTTCCAGGTATTCTTTTTCAAAAGAAAAGATATCCGGCAAAGGGTCACGTAAAAAACGCTGTACATCCAATGCATAAACACCGCCATTGATCATGCCTTTATCGCGGTATTGTTTTTCCCTGAAGGCGGTAACGTGTGCCTGGTTATTCGTTTCCACCACACCATACCTGCTGAAATGTTCCATTGGTTTTAATGCCAGTGTGCAGGCGGCTTTTTGTTTGGTGTGAATGTCGTACAGTTCCTGCAGGTTTACATCAAACAAGGTATCGCCATTCACCACTATTACCGATGGCTGTTGTGCAGCTTTGCAGGATTCTTTGATAGCGCCACCGGTTCCTAATTGTTCTTTTTCTATTACATACACTTTATCCAATGCAGGATAATGTGTTTCCATATAATCAATGATGTTTTCATTTTTGTAGCCCAATGAAAAGATAAATCTTATCACACCCTGTTGCTGCAACGCTTTGATGATAAATGCCAGAAATGGAACACCATTCACCGGTGCCATGCATTTAGGCAGATCGGCCACCACACTTCTCAGGCGGGTACCTAATCCGCCTGCTAAAATGATTGCTTCCAAAGGTTGCTGTGGTATTGAATTGTTATTGGCTGACATGTGGTATTATGCAAAATAAATGGCTTCCACCAGTTCGCAAATAATATGCCCCAGCATGATGTGGCTTTCCTGTATACGTGGAGTATCCGTTGAAGGTACATTCAGCAGGTAATCTGAAATGGGTTTCATTTTACCGCCGGTGGCACCGGTAAAACCAATGGTGATCATTTCTTTTTGTTTGGCTACTTCAAAAGCTGCAATAATATTTTTACTGTTGCCCGATGTGGAGAGGCCAATCAGCACATCACCTTTATTGCCAATGCCCTGTACCAAACGGCTGTAAATGACATCATAGCTGTAATCGTTACCCACAGCGGTGAGGTAAGAGGTATTGCAATGCAATGCTTCTGCGGGCAATGCTTCACGGTCTAAATAAAAACGGCCGCTGAATTCTGCCGCTAAATGCTGTGCATCTGCTGCACTGCCGCCATTGCCACAGAACAATACTTTGTTTCCTTTTTTGAATGCATCCACAATTACATTCACACAATCGCTTACTGTTTTGATGATGGTTTCGTCCTGCAACAGTTGTTGCTTTACTGCAATGGAAGCCGTGATGATGGATTTGATTTTATCTGACATGGTATATTTATTATTGATTATTTTTTATTCATTATTGAAACCTGGCTATTGATGCTGAATAATAAATCATTAATCATCAATAATCAGTATTGAATTCTACTACGTCGTCCAGCTGGTTAACCCGTATTTGGTAAAAGAATATTTTTTCACTTCGCCTCCAAAACTGTTCAACGCATTTATGACTGCATAACGTGTATTACCGGGACAATAGAAGATCATAAAACCTCCGCCGCCTGCACCGCTGATCTTTCCGCCTGTGGCACCGGCTGCTTTGGCGGCATCATAAATGCTTTCTATTTTATTATTGGAGATGTTTGCCGCCATCAATCTTTTTTGCTGAAAGCCATAATCCAATATTCTTCCCAGCTCATCCAGCTTGCCCCGCAGCAAAGCTTCTTTCATCATCCGTGCCTGGTCTTTCAGGTGGTGCATGGCTTCAATACTTTTTTCATTTTTGTTATGCACATTCTTCACCTGTTCTTTAATGATGCCTGCACTTTCTCTTGATGAATCGGTGAAGTACAACACCAGGTTATTTTCCAGTTCATGTAAATACTCCGGCCTGATGCGCAAGGGGTTTACAATCACCCGGTCTTCTTCATAAAACTCCATGAAGTTTACACCGCCAAATGTTGCCGCATACTGGTCTTGCTTGCCGCCGGCCAATTGTAAGTCGCTGCGTTCAATGTGATAAGCATATTGGGCAGCATCGTATTCACCCAAGGGCAGTTTCAGCATTTCTATAAAAGCACCGAGTATGGCCACAACCAATGTAGATGATGTACCTAAACCGGAGCCTGCAGGCGCATCTACAAAAGTGGATAAACGAAAACCCGTTTTTACCTGACCATAATCTTTTTGAATGCGGTTGTAAACACCTTTCAATAAGTTTAGTGTTCCGTCTATTGGTAATTTGGTTGTAAAATCAAATTCCTGTTGTTCATTCCTGTCTAACGCTTCCACAACGATCTTTTGTTCCGCCAGTGGTTCAATGGTGGCATAGGCAGATAATGAAATGGTGGCATTTAATATGGCGCCACCATACATGTCGCTGTACGGGCTCACATCTGTTCCTCCACCTGCAAGACCAATCCGCAATGGCGCTTTACTTCTGTAAATCATGTATTGAATTTAGAAACGGCAAGTTACTTAGAAAATGCAACTTCAAGGATGGTATCAGTTAATTTTGTCCAGCTGAGTTTTTTCTTTTCTTCCTGTATGTATGGCAGAAAATGTGCTTCGCCTTTGGCAAAATATTCCGTTATTTTTTGTGCGATGGATGCAGCATTGGGTTCTGCCACCAAACCCACTTTATCATCAGGTACCAAAGAAGGTAATCCGCCAACATTCGTTACAATCATTGGTTTCTCGAAATGATACGCTAATGGCGTTACACCGCTTTGCGTAGCATTGCGGTAAGGCTGCACCACCACATCGGCGGCACAGAGATAATATTTTACTTCACTGTCTGCAATGAATTGTGTTCGCAGGATTAAATGATCAGCAATGCCCTGTTTTTCTACCTGCTCATTATAAGGTTTCTCATCTTCATAAAATTCACCGGCCACTAATAATTTTATGGGTGAATGCTGCTGCTTCAGTTCATGCATGGCATCCAATAAAATATCCAGTCCTTTATATTTCCTGATGAAGCCAAAGAATAATGCCAATGGTACATTTATATCAATACCTAAATGCTGGCGTGCTTCTTCTTTATTGATCTTCGGCCCAAAATTGTCGTACAGGGGATGCAAAACGGCCTGTGCAGGCTTGTCTTTTACAAACAGGCGCAGATCGGCCAATACTTTTTCACTCATGGTGATGAAGGCGTCCACAGGTTTTACAAAGTATTTGGTGAAGGCAGTGTCGCCCGGGCGCTTTTCGTGGGGAATGATATTGTCGGCTATGCAAACTATTTTGGTGTGCTTGTTCTTTTTTACTTTACGCAATATTGTGCCGAGGCATGGCCCCATCAGTGGCAGCCAATAGCGGACTACAATCAAATCAGCATTTTCTTTTTTTAATTGCCTGCCCACTTTTATCCAGTTGAACGGATTGATGGAATTGATGCACACTTTTATGTTCAGGTCTTTGGGTGCAGGATCAGATGAGTACTGTGTGGTTCCGGGAAAGATAAACTCCGGGTATTGTAATGAGAAGGTGTAAATGCTCACTTCGTCTCCACGCTCCTGGAAGGCACGGGCTAACCGTTCGTTAAAAGATGCCAGGCCGCCGCGGAGGGGATGGGCGGGGCCGATGATAATGACTTTATGATGGTATGATGGAGACGCGGATGACACTGATTATTGCTGATATTAACGGATTTTTTTATTGTTGTTTGTAAATATTTTTCTTTTGAATGAAGGTTTTTGTCCAAAGAACAATAATAACCCCAATTCATAGCCTGTTGCTTTCAGATAATTATTCAATTGCAATTCATGTTCCAGAATTATCCCGCCTTCTCCAGCTTTTAATTCAATAATAATTTTATTCTCGACTAAAATATCAGCAAAATAATTACCTACTGATTTATTGTTGTAGAATACTTTAATTGGCACTTGTTTTTCACAATATAAACCAGTACTGCGCAACTCAATCAGCATCGCATTTTCATAAACCTTTTCTAAAAACCCAAAGCCTAAATTGTTGTAAACTTTATAAAAGCAGCCTATTATACTTTCTGTCAGATCTTCATGTAACAGCATCGTTTGTGATATTGAAATTTTTTCTTGCTAAATCCGTTTTCATTGGTACCAATCCGTGTCATCCGCGGCTCCATCAAAGCCCTGCTTTTTCCTCTATCAAATACGCATTTCTTTCAGATGAATTACGGGAAATCATTTCGCCGATGAAGCCGGTTAAGAATAACTGGGTACCAATAACAAGACTGATGATGCCCACATAAAACAAGGGCCTGTCCGTCATTTTATACGCATCAAAAGCAAACTTGGCAATGCCGAGATAGATCCAGATGCAGGCACCAATAAAGAATACAATACTGCCCCATAAGCCAAAGAAGTGCATGGGGCGCTTACCAAATTTACCTACAAAGAAAATGGTCATTAAGTCAAGGAACCCATTGACAAAACGGCTCCACCCAAACTTGGTGACACCATATTTGCGGGCACGGTGTTCCACCACTTTTTCACCAATTTTTCTGAAGCCGCTCCATTTGGCCAGCACCGGTACATAACGGTGCATTTCGCCATATACTTCAATACTTTTGATCACTTTCTTTTTGTATGATTTCAACCCGCAATTGAAATCGTGCAGCGGAATTTTGCTCATACCACGGGCTGCAGCATTGAACAATTTGCTGGGGATATTTTTAGTCAGCGTATTATCGTAGCGTTTCTTTTTCCAGCCGCTCACCATATCAAAACCATCTTCCACAATCATGCGGCGCAGTTCGGGTATTTCATCAGGACTGTCCTGCATATCGGCATCCATGGTGATGATCACATCGCCCTGTGCCGCTTTGAACCCTTCATTGAGTGCAGCGCTTTTACCATAATTGCGCTGAAATTTAATGCCTTTAATGCAGGCGTTTTTAGCACGCAGTTGTTCAATTACATTCCACGATTCATCCGTACTGCCATCATCTATCATGATCACTTCATACGAATAGTTGTTTTCGTGCATCACTTTTTCTATCCATGCACACAATTCCGGCAGCGACTCATCTTCATTGAATAATGGTATGACTATTGAAAGGTCCATGCTTGTTGGGTTAATTGTTGACCAATTGTTTTTATCTCTTTTGCTATAAGTATTCCTGTAAACTGAAATAGTTATTTACGCTGAATCTCAAGTTTTATACTTACTTTTTTGCTTCCCGATTTCATACGGGACAAGTTCTCCAAAAAAGTAACAAAAAACGAGCCCGGAAAATAAATACAGCCTATTTTCCGGATGGTTCCCTGATTGGGCTTTTGTACTACTGTATATTCAACTTCTGTTCCCTGATCTTTAATTTGAAGCATCTTACAACTATTGAGCGCTATCATAATTTAAGATAATCGATTTGGCAAATCAGTCTTTCTGCTGTGAAATTAAGAAACCGCCGGTAATTGCCGTAATTAAAACGCCGATGATAAGGTGCTTGAACAGGCAAATCCCTACCATCATGGGCAGGAACATCTTTTTAATTTGTTTGGCATTTTCAGCAATCTCCGATGGCATCCGTTCTTTCTGCTCCAACAGTAATTTATTGGTATTCTCAATCATGGCATCCCGCTGGGAATGATCAAAGAGATAATAAAAAAAACTATACACCACCATTAATAATGTTACGACGATAAACACTTTAAATCCCTCCTGGAAAAACATTTTGAAAGATGCCGGTTCATTGTTTTGTTTTTTGAACACCACCAATGCCCATATAATGCCAGCCGTATACAGGGAAAGAGTTACAAACTGTTCGCTGCTGTTAAATGGAATTTTGAAGCCGAAGTATGCAACCAGTGTGGCTGCAATCATAGCGCCACCGGTGATCAATCCTTTTATAGTTGGTGAAAGCTGGTTCATCATTATTGCAATACCACTTTTTCTTTATTAATGATACCTGTTACTTTCCCTCTCAATGTTTTGCCCACAAAAGCATTATTGGCAGATTTTGACTGGATCATTCCTGCATCGAATGTATAAGTAAAATCAGGATTGAAGAGGGTGAGCACTGCCGGCGAACCTTCACTGAAGGCAGGTACCGGCAGACCAAAAATTGTTCTTGGCTTTGTGCTGAGCAGACCGATGATTTGTTCCAGCGGGATATCAGTCACCGCACGCAATACGCCGAATAAAGATTCAAGCCCTGTCATACCATCTTTGGCATATTCAAACTCGCAGGTTTTATTATCCCAGTTTTGCGGAATATGGTGCGATGCGATACCATCTATTGTTCCATTGGCCAGGGCTTCCAATAAAGCAGTGCGGTCTGCCGATGTCCGTAAAGGCGGATTGACTTTCAGGTTGGTGTCGTACCCTTTCATGTCTTCATCTGTAAAGAAAAGATGATAAGGGGTAACCGAACAGCTTACCTGTATGCCGCCTTCTTTTGCCCGTTTAATATACTCCAGGCTTTTGGCAGAACTGACACCGGTAAAGTGCAGTTTGCTTTCGGTATAGCGTGCCAGCTTGATGTCCCTTGCCACCTGAATTTCCTCTGCAATGGCAGGTTTACCGGGCAGGCCGAGCTGTGTGGATACAATGCCTTCGTTGATCAGCCCGTTTGCGCCGATACTTTTATCTTCCGGTATTTGTATGATGGTACCGTCGAAACTTTTTACATATTGCAGTGCTTTCAGCAGGATGCCGGCTGATTGCAGTGAATGAATGCCATCTCCAAATGCGGCTGCGCCAGACTGGTGCATATCGTACATTTCAGCAAGCTCTTTCCCTTCGGTATTTTTAGTGATGGCGCCGATGGGGTGAATATTTACTGCCAGTGCTTTTGATTTCTGCACAATGTATTCCACCTGCGATTTATTGTGTACCACCGGTGCGGTGTTGGGCAGCACCATTACATCGGTAAAGCCGCCTGCTGCTGCTGCGTTGGCGCCCGTTTCCAGTGTTTCTTTATATTCATAACCGGGGTCGCAGAAATGGGCAAAGCAATCCATCCAACCAGTGCTGACGTGGAGGTTAGGCTCATCCACAACAACATCGGCAGTATCATTAATTCCATCAGCAATGGTGGTAATGATACCGTTGGTAATGAAAATGTCTTTGGTTTGTCCGTTAAAAGGAGAGGAGGGGGCGATGATTTTGGCCTGCTTAATTAAAACCTTCATGTAAAATAAGTTGCGCAAAGATAATAAGATAACTTGAAGTTTTTTAAGTAGAAATTTTGCGTTACTTTTGCCGTCCCTTAAAAGGAGTTCTTTTTATAGCGAAAGCTGTTCTTTACTTGAAAATTGAACATTGATTATTGAACATTATTCAGAAAAATGTTCAATGCTCCATTTTCAATGTACAATGTTCATCTGAAAGCACTAAGCTAAAATCAGAAGTCTTTCAACCGGTTACGGGATGTAGCGCAGCCCGGTAGCGCACACGTCTGGGGGGCGTGGAGTCGCTGGTTCGAATCCAGTCATCCCGAC
>JAFDZS010000021.1 GCA_018266775.1 Bacteroidota bacterium
ATCCTCACACGCTCCGCCGATGGCGTCCGATCATATCCTCTGCGCCCTCTGCGCCTCTGCGTGCCACACATCCTCACATGATCCGCCGCTGGCGTCAGATCATATCGCCAGCGCCCTCTGCACCTCTGCGTGCCACTTGCCCTCGCATGATCAGACGAAGCCGTCAGATCATATCGCCAGCGCCCTCTGCGCCTCTGCGTGCCACACATCCTCACATGATCAGACGATGGTGTCAGATCATATCCCAAGCGCCCTCTGCATCTCTGCGAGCCACACGTCCTCACATGATCAGACGATGGCGTCAGATCATATACTCTGCGCCCTCTGCATCTCTGCGAGCCACACGTCCTCACATGATCAGACGATGGCGTCAGATCATATACTCTGCGCCCTCTGCACCTCTGCGTGCCACACATCCTCACATGATCAGACGATGGCGTCAGATCATATCGCCAGCGCCCTCTGCATCTCTGCGTGCCACTTGCCCTCACATGATCAGACGATGGCGTTAGATCATATCGCCAGCGCCCTCTGCATCTCTGCGTGCCACTTGCCCTCGCATGATCAGACGATGCCGTCAGATCATATCCTCAGCGCTCTCTGCGTCTCTGCGTGCCACTTATCCTCACATGATCAGACGATGGCGTCAGATCATATCCCCAACGCCCTCTGCGCCTCTGCGTGCCACCATTAAAGCAACTTCGTCAGTCCCTTTCTTCCATACCTGCCCAAATGAATCTTACGCCATCCACATGCTGACAATTTTTCATCTTTCCCCCTTCGGCATAATCATTGACAGAATTGGTTAAACTCAATAAATTTTATAACATGGGAAAGATTATAGGAATTGACTTAGGAACCACCAACAGTTGCGTATCCGTAATGGAAGGCAACGAACCCGTGGTAATTGCCAACGAAGAAGGGCGCCGTACCACCCCGTCGGTAGTGGCTTTCCTTAAAAATGGCGAACGTAAAGTGGGCGATCCTGCCAAACGCCAGGCCATTACCAACTCACAAAATACCATCAGCAGCGTAAAGCGCTTTATGGGCCGTCGTTTCGACGAAGTAACAGAAGAAATCAGCCACTGGAGCTACAAAGTAGTAAAAGGCGACAATAATACAGTTCGTATTGACATAGATGGCAGGTTATACACGCCACAGGAAATCAGTGCTATGGTACTGCAGAAAATGAAAAAAACTGCAGAAGATTACCTGGGCCAGGAAGTAACCGAAGCGGTGATCACCGTTCCCGCTTACTTTAACGATGCACAACGCCAGGCCACCAAAGAAGCCGGTGAAATTGCGGGTTTAACCGTAAAAAGGATCGTGAACGAACCAACAGCCGCCGCCCTGGCTTATGGCTTAGATAAAGGTGGTGTAGACCACAAGATTGCCGTATTTGACCTTGGTGGTGGTACTTTCGACATCAGCGTACTGGAACTGGGTGATGGTGTATTCGAAGTAAAATCAACCAATGGTGATACGCACCTCGGTGGTGACGACTTTGATAAAGTGATCATGGACTGGCTGGCAGATGAATTTAAAGCAGATGAAGCCATCGACCTGCGTAAAGACCCAATGGCTTTACAACGTTTGAAAGAAGCTGCTGAAAAAGCAAAAGTGGAATTATCCAGCAGCAGCGAAACAGAAATCAACCTGCCGTATATCACCGCAGTGGATGGTGTCCCCAAACACTTGGTGAAAAAATTAAGCCGTGCTAAATTTGAAGCATTGGCCGATAACCTCTTCGACCGTTGTTTGAAACCCTGCGAAGCTGCATTGAAAGATGCCGGTTTAAAAACTTCAGAAATTGATGAAGTGATCCTCGTGGGTGGTAGTACACGTATTCCCAAAGTACAGGAGATTGTGGAAAAATTCTTCGGTAAAAAACCCAACAAGAGCGTGAACCCTGATGAAGTGGTAGCTGTTGGTGCTGCAATACAGGGTGGTGTAATGACCGGTGAAGTGAAAGATGTATTGTTGTTAGACGTTACACCGTTAAGCCTCGGTATTGAAACCATGGGTGGTGTAATGACCAGGCTGATAGACAGCAACACTACGATCCCGACAAAAAAATCAGAAGTGTTCAGTACCGCCAGCGATAACCAGCCTGGTGTTGAAATACATGTACTGCAGGGCGAAAGGCCCATGGCTACACAAAACAAGAGCCTCGGCCGTTTTAACTTAACAGATATTCCGCCGGCACCACGTGGTGTACCGCAGATTGAAGTGATCTTCGATATTGATGCCAATGGTATTTTGCATGTAACGGCAAAGGATAAAGGCACCGGTAAAGAACAAAAGATTACCATACAGGGCGGTAGTGGATTAAGCAAAGATGAAGTGGAAAAGATGAAAGCAGAAGCGAAAGCCAACGAAGCCACCGATAAAGCAGAAAGGGAAAGAGTGGATAAGATCAACCAGGCGGATGGCCTCATCTTCCAGACAGAAAAACAACTGAAAGAATACGGCGATAAAATCCCTGCGGATAAAAAAGCACCGATTGAAGCAGCCCTGGAAAAATTAAGAACTGCACATAAATCCGGAGACCTTGCACAGATTGATGCTGCCTCTGCAGAAATGAATACTGCATGGACAGCCGCCAGTGAAGACATGTACAAGGCCACACAGGATGGCGGTGCCGGTGCACACACGCATCAACCCGGCCCCGATGCAGGTCCGCAACAAAGTGGCAGCAGCGAAAGCAAAGTGGAAGATGTGCCTTTTGAAGAAGTGAAGTAATTTATAGCGCCCTATTTTTATAAAGCCGTTCTCAATAAATTAGAACGGCTTTATTGATTCAAATTTCAAGATTTTGGGGATTTGCATTAGTGTAGTAAACAATGAAAAAAATGTACTATGCTATAATCAAGGCAGGAATTAACAAATCTGCATATTTCTAGAAAAGCTTTTAGGGATATTTAATTTAATAAAATATCAAGTTGTTTTCAATATTTAAATTAATAGTAAAATAGCAAAGATAGTTATGTCTTAACAAATTTTTTTAAGTCACAATAACCCATTCTTTTTCATTTAGAAACTCTAAATCTTCAGCTAAGAGTTGTGGAGTATTTTGCCAATCATCATAGTAACTTCCGCCTTTGCTTTGTATTTGTTTTAAAATCTCACTGGCCTTAGCGCCATAAAATTCTCCATAGCCAGGTACAAGTATATTGCCCTTCGACGTAACATTAATGTTTTTCCCAAAACATGCAAAGCAATCAAGTAAAAAATATCTTCTTGACAGCTTATAGAAGCCGCAATTAATATTTACCTTATTATCCACAGAAGTTTCTATAATATTATTTTCTACGCCTTTTATGACGCGATTAATTTCATCTAAATCATATCCTTCATTAATTAAATTTTTTTTAGCCTTTACTAAATCAAAATCACAAATCGACAATGCGTGAACAAGTTCTAGTGGGGTTAAGAATCCAATGGCTTGCAACATTTGCCGTAATTTGACGGGGAAACTTCTTACTTGAAAGAAATTTTCTGTATTTCCCATGTACAGTAATTTTTTTAAATCTCCATTTAATGATCCATAATAACCGCCACCATCAACATATTCAACAAATTTTGCTGATGGGTTCATTTTTAAAACTGCTGTTCTTGAAGCAGTAGTTTGATCAATGTTTTTATGACTGACACTACCACTATCTCCTGCATAAAATTGAGATTGAATATAAATCTGGTTATCCCAATTTTTTACATTGTAAGGAAGGATGAAATCATAAGCTCTAGTTTTTTTATCAGAGATAGAAGTAGTGACTATGGGCTTTACGTCATTTTTATTATAATCTTCGTTTGCTTTCAACCCCCAGCTATTCATGTGATCCCTTAGGATCGATTCAGGTTGATGACCACCAGAAGCACTTGCAGAACCTCGTACATAGGCTATGACCATGGGAGTTAGTAGGTCATCCTCAGTTCCATATTTTTTTAGTTCAAAATACTTTGAGCCAAAAATTTTGAGTGACCGTAAGTATATTTCTTGGTTTAAGATATATTCAAAATAATGTTGAATTAAACGCTTTTCAGTAAATGTAATGCTTCGGTTTAATACTAGGGTGTCCAATGAACCTTCAATGTTTTTATCTTTTGCATCTTCAAGCTGTACAATTAGCAAAGCAATATTCTCAGACTTTATTACTCTTGGTATATCATTAACTTCTGTATACTTTTTCCCTCTAAATGTTGGGTAACTATTAACTTTCTTAATCTCTTTTAAATAAATAGGAAATTGGCATTTGAAATTATTGTCCGATTTTCCCGTCATCAAAAAAAGTAAATCACAAAACGATTTGACCAACGTATATCTTTCTTCAGATGTTTTTTTTAGTAATCCTTGGATTAATGCCTCAACAATATAATCAACAGATTCAGAATCTTTTACAGTAAATTCTTTATTGACTTTGCCAAGCAAATCTATGGCTTCCTTAATGTTTGTAATAGTTTTATGAAAAATTTCCGAATCTCTTATCTCCTCTAAATAGGGAGTGACCCAATGATCAAATTCCTTCAACCAAATAGCTTTGTCTTTTATTAAAGTTGGAAGTTTCATTCTTTATTTTTTTGTTTATAAGGGTTAAAACTTTCTCTGCAAGTTGAAGGGCAAGTTTTGGTGCTACTGCATTACCAATTAACCTATAACTATCTTCGATTGAAATTCCTGATTTAAGAAAATGAAAATTGTCGGGGAAAGATTGCAATCTGGCACATTCTCGTATTGTAAGTGGTCTATTTTCAGAAGGATGTAACATAAACCTAGGACTATGAAAAACTGTTATTATAGTTGGAGAGGGTTCATCCCAAAGTGGTCTTTTGTATAATCCGGAGTTAAACATTGCACCAGTAATATCAAATTTACCTTCAATTTCTTTAATGTATTTTTTGTCAATTAAGGCTTTGATTTCTGTTCTTGTTATTTGCAAATTAGAAAGTTGTGAAATCACTTCAATAGAAAGAGGATTTCCATTCGGAATATCTCCATATATTTTTCTTCTCCTATTTTTCGCAATGGTTTCTAAAATTATTACTTCCTTTTCTGAAACATTCCCAAACACTTCTGGGATTTGCCAGGTATAAACAGAAGTGTCCGAAAAACGAACATTACAGAGCTTTTGTCCTATACCTATTCTATTAATAATCATTAAATCTTCGGTCTTTATTTTTTTAGTGACATGATCCTCAATTTTTCCAAGGTTTTTAGCAATATCTCCTATTGCTTCCTTAATTGTGATAGCTGGTGGGATATTTTGTGCAAATAATCCAATATCTGCCTTTAAAATATCTTTTGATAAAAACTCTCCGTTTCTCATTTTAGCAATATGAGTTGGAGAAGGCCAATCAATGGTATCTGAAGTATTCGAACCTATAAATATTATTCTTCTTCTATGCTGGGGTACGCCAAAATCTGCGGCATCAATTATTTTATATTCAACCTTATACCCTAAAGAGTTAAAATCTTTGTAAATTTTTGAAAGAAGTTCTCCCTTGTAGTTTTGTGCTAAACCATCAACATTCTCTGCAACAAATACGCTAGGATTTAAAGTTCTTATTGCATATAACATCGCTTCATATAATGTATTTCTTGGGTCATCTTTTTTTTTGGGACCTGATTTAGAAAAACCTTGACAAGGAAAACCTCCAATTACAATATCTACTTTTCCAATTTCAATCATTAGATTTTTGAATTCAGGGTCAGTCACACTTAAGCACACCCCTCCTTTTCCAAAATTATGATTATAACATTTTATTGCAGCTGAATCATTGTCAATTGCAGCAACAATTTCAACACCCTGTTCATGAAATCCTAAATCTAAACCTCCGCAACCACAGAACAGACTCACTGCTTTTAACTTCATATTTATTCTTTAAAATGATAAAATTTTAGGCAAGCAAATATAACTTTTTAAATCAAAGTTTAAACTCTCGCTTTTTAATAATTAATAATATTATTTTCTTCCAAGACGCATTAAATATTCGATTTAATCTTTTCTGCGTCTTCGCCGTTGGTATGCAACGTGGGTAATGTGCAGGGCGTACCAACAACATAAGCTCGAAGCTCACTGCAACCAAACCAGCGAAGTTTTTTTTCGCCGCCGTAGGTATTCGCTTCAATCTTCGCCGCCGTCTGGTTTTTAACCAACGGCGTATGCCAAAAAAAGTTTAGTTTATGTTTTATTGTTAATAATTATTAAACTTCATTGTTGCAGGTCAGGCGAAAAGCATCAGTAACAAAGGGCTAAAGCCCGCTTCTCCTATTATTAATTACCCTGCTATTAATGGCAGGGCAATGGAGCAATTATTTTAGCCCATTTCAATACATTCATCTTCCAAAAATAATAAAGGCCGTTATACAACGGCCTTTATGCATTATTCCCATTAAATAAAAACATTGAAACGGTGCTTACCAATGTTTATCATGACCATAGTCTTTATCTTTTTGGCTGCTTTTTTCAAAGTCATGCTGCAGTTTATCCAGGGCAAACTGTCTTTGCTTTTGCAGCATATCAATTTGCCTGTCTTTTTCCCTGCGGTTTAAACGCCAGCTGTGTTTTACATCGGCAATTTTCTGGTCAAATTCCCGGTTGATCTGATCAACCTTTGCTTTATAAGAAAAGTAACTGTCGTTGTAGCCAACACTTTTGTCTTTATCAAAAGCATTGTGGTTGTCACGGTCATAACTTACTTTCTTATCATCTTTAAAACCAAAATCTTTTTGGCTGTAAGATTGAGCTGAGGCAAAACTTGCAATACCTGCAGTTAAAATAACGAGAGTAAAAATCTTTTTCATAATTGTAAATTTTAAAAAGTGATTCAATGTATATAAGATGGAAAATGGAGTACAGTGTTTAAAATGAGAATGGCCAGTTCGTCGCAGGAAAAGGGGATTTCGTCGCAGAAAGTCGCAAACCCCATAAACGGCATCGGCAAACTATGTCTTGAAATGCCTTAAATGACAAAGCCACAGGTTTATGCTGTGGCTTTGGTTGTATATATTTATTGCCTGTACAATTAATGTTGCTGCTCCTGTTCAAAATCAAATTGTGCTTCTTCCTCATCACACCCGGTTATTTGCGCAAAGGCGCTGTACACCGCAGTAATGGAAAGCGGCAGCGTGAAGAGTAATCCAATGCCGCAGAGCAGCGCACTTACAGCTACGAGCAGCCCCAGCAGCACAAATAAACCGATCAGCGGTAAAATATTGCGGGAGGTAATTTTCCGCGACATTTCCATTGCGGGCCACGCCTCCAGGTTATACACCACAATAAAATGATACTTGAACGTCCATAGTAATGACAACACCAGGATTGCCGCTACCATACCAAGAAATAACACCAGTGTTTCTGTATTCCTGAAAGGGGAAACCACGGCCTGCAGTGCCTGGGTATCGTATATTTTTGTCGGGTCGGTAATGATGTGGTATATATCTTCAACCTGGGGAAGATAGCGGAAAAAGAAAGCCAGTATCACCACACCGGTAGCCAAACCCTGTATCACTGAACTGATCACCACCGGTACGCCATAGTTGAAGCCTTTGAAGATATCACCAAAATCTGTCCACGGAATATTTTTTGAAATACGCCAGGTAATATAAATAGCGCTGGCCGCAAAGCAGGGAGAAAGGATCAGGCTGTTTACTAATCCACCAATAAAAGGCACCAGCCCGGCAACAAAGCCAATAGCAACCACTACAATACCGCCCAGGATATAAAACCCCATATTTTTAGACACCCATTCCCATCCGTCTGAAAAGGCTTTACCAATGGAAAAAGTAGCGGGTTCGTTTTGCAAAGTTTCTAATGATTTCATAACAAGAATTAAGGTACAATATTACAATTGCAGCGCTAATGGACAAATTTTTTATAGGCGCTAACGAGGAATATACTATTGCTGCTGATATAGATATTTATGTATCAGAATAGCTAAAAGATTTTTACAGCTTTTTAACAGTTTCTGCCCCGTATTTTTTACATAACTTTTTGATACTTTTTATTCTGGCACCGTATTTGGCTATACCTGTATGAACCAAATAGATTACTATGAAAAAATTATTGATCGCAGTGGTTTTAATCTGCAGTGTTTCAGGTTACACCGCAACAGCACAAGTCAGGGTAAACGTAGGCGTTAATATTGGTGTACAACCACAATGGGGTCCTGCCGGTTATGATTATGCAGAATATTATTATATGCCTGATATGGATGTATACTATGATGTACCGCACCGCGAGTTCATTTACCTGCAGGGCCGGAACTGGGTATTCGGCGCTTCTTTGCCGGTGCAGTACCGCAACTATGATTTATACCATTGCTACAAAGTAGTCGTTAACGAACCAAGGCCTTATTTAAGGGCAGAGGTGTACCGTACCCGTTATGCCGGTTACAGGGGCAGGGGCGGACAGGAAGCAAACAGGGAGAGATGGCAACGCCATGATAATGGCAACCATTACGGATGGCGCAATAAAGAATTGAAAGGGCGTGGCCGCGGCCATCATTAATGAAACTGATACTCTGGGTTTATGATTGAGGGTTATAGAAAATAGTTCGCAGGTAATACTGTGAACTATTTTTTTTATCCGGCACCAATTTTTTTATACTACTGCATATTACCATTTCCAGAAACTGTTATAAATGCCCACATAATTTTCTGTTTCCATACCGCTGGCAGCTTTTAAAGCAGCTAACGCAGGCGAACCTGTTGCAGCCTGTTGCTGCAATGATAAATTGACTGGTTTATAATATGTAACGGTATAAATGCCCAGCAACTTTACACCCAGGAACCTGATGGGGGTTTCATAAACAGTAACATTCAGGGCACTGTTGGGCGGTAAATGATCCATTACATATTTTTTGCACTGTTCCTTTCCGGTAGTGGTAAAGGCGGCTATAATAACGGCTAACAACAAAGCCCAGCCGAGGTAACTGAAGAATTTTTTCATTGTTAAAGTTTTTGCGGTTATAAAATTACCCTGTAGTTTTTCTGCTGCAATACCGTGGAGTGGGTAATTCAATTGGCGGCGAAAGCATACTTTTGAGTGCTAAAACTCTTGTATATGATGAAGCCGGTTGTTGAGCCTTTTGAAATGAAGCAGCGTACTTTTATGAAATGGTTGTTTGCCTTCTTCCTGGTACTTGGTATATGGGCTTTTATAATAATGCTGCCGCAGCCGGGTTATAAAAAATGGTTACTGCTCTCAGGCGCCGTGGTCATTTTCGGTTTTGGTTGGTGGAGTTCCGGCAAACATAAGATCAATGCAGATCAGCACGGGTTAATGATTACTGATGTATTCAAAACAAAAACCATTGCCTGGGGCGACATTACTTCTTTACATTATCATACCGTTTATCATGGCCATGGGGTGCAGCTAAAACTTACGGTTACTTACGGCACCCCATCAAAAGCCCGTTCCATTTCGGTAAAGCAATATCCGTCAAAGCAAATGAAACGCTTCTTTGAAATACTGTATGAGCAATGCCCCGCGGCTGCAATGAATTTACATTTTATTAAAATGGCAACAGGAGCAATGAGCTGGAAAGATAAACTGAAAATGTACTGAGTTATTTACAATCCAGCTTTGCGGCATATTTACTAAAACTGCTGTAACAATCTATACGCATGGCCGTATTACCATTAAGGGAAAGCCAGCTGAGTTTTACATAAGCCACATCTTTCTTCGGTAGTTTTAATTCATAATAGTAATACCCGGCCACGGCCTTGGCATTGCAGCTTTTTAACAGTTTGTAACTATAAGGCATTTTTTCCATTACACTGTCAATTGTAAATATGGGTTTTAGTTCGCTGCAGGGTGAGCTGATCATACTGAAAGAAGTATACCCGGCCCGTGGCCCTTTAAGCAGCAGGTTCCATTTTACGGGTTGCCCTGCCTGTTGTAAGGTTTTGCCTTTAATGGTAATATCAACGGTGGCCCTTCTGAAAAAATTGATACTGGTATCTTCACTCATCTCCACCCGGTCATTCGCCCATTTAATGATTTTGTTTTTTGCGCCGCCAACACTCCAGTCGCCCACATTTTCATAACCCGTACTGTCTGTAATCAATTGTTTCAGCAGGGCATATAAAGATGTTTTAGTTTGCTGCGCAAAGCAAACGGTAATTATGCTGGTGGCAATAACTGAAAGGATAAGTTTTTTCATTCTTTAAAGATAACCTTCCTTATGGTTAAATGCAAGGCGCTTCATAATGTGTACACTACTTAACAGAAATAAAAAACCGGTTACACAGGTAACCGGTTTTTAAAATAATGATATCCAGATTAGTTATTGCCAAAAATAACTATGAGTGCATAAATCAAACCCGGTAAGTAAAACAAGAGGGTCAATAAAAGATCCAGCCAGAATTTTCCATTGATTTCGCCTTCATGCAGGAATACACCCAATGGTGGTATTAAAATGGTAATAATCACCAGCAGCAGGGTATTGATATCCCCGCCACCGCCATTGTGTTTGGCTTGTTTATAAGCTTTTAATTCTTTCTTTACTTCTTTAAAACGTTCCTTTTTTTCCTTGCGGGATAAGTTTTTAAATTCATTCACGGCAGCTTTTACGGCATTGGGATCAGCAGGGCCTGCAATATTTTCTGCAGGTGTACCTTCTTTAGGTACCATAATACCTGCGTGCAGGGGCTGCAGCGCAAAGGCGAAAATGAAGGACAAACAAAGAGCGATGGTGCAATTTCTTTTCATAACAGTTAGATTTAGATAGATAATACTTAGTACAGTGATAAAGCTATTTGATTTTCTGCAAAACGGAAAACAAAGTTTCACACATAATAAATTATTGCAACCATTCTTTTTAAGGCGGTGTGTTTTTCTCTGACCAATCGCAATTGCTAATCTTCTTATTAATGGATGAATACAATAGGCAATTCCGTAATAAAATTTAAGGAAGAATTCACTGTAACCCGTAGCTTTGTATATTCAACCACTTCAAATGGAAATAGAAATCTTCACCCTTTGCGATTTTGCCCAGGATAACCAGTCCAAATTAACTATTGTAGGTACTTTCGACAGTATCAGTGTAAAGCAGTTTCCGGTACAGCATCCCTCCTGTGCTATTGCCTGCAGGTTAAGGTTTGCAGCCAAAGAAGCCGGCGATCATGATTTTAAACTGCGTATGATTGACGCTGCCGGAAAAGAATGTATTCAACCCATACAGGGGAATATTAATATTCCCATGCCTGCCAACGGCCAGGTGGTGAGCATTAACCTGGTGGTGAATTTTAACCAGTTGCAATTTGCCAAAGCCGGCCGCTATGCATTTGAAATGTATATTGACGGCGACTGGAAAACAGGCCTGCCTTTGTTTGTAAACCAGGCGGTATAAACATTTTTTTTCAACAATAAATACATTCAGCTTCACAGGTATTGATGCCACAGAGAATAACAGCTGCATCAATGGGAGGGGGACGGCGTACGTGCTGGCCTGCACTAAATATTTTTCCGTTTTATTGGTATTTAATGCTGATTTTTTTATTTTAGCCTGAACCTAACCATCAAATATAAAAATGGAAAAAGAACCTTCACCGCACTCCGCAAAATCTATTGCCCGTAACATTACTGTTGGTGTGGTAACACCAGTACTGGCCGCAGCCATTATATATTTCCTCGGGTTTAACCGTGGGGATAAAACAGAATTCAATAAAAAGAAGGAGGCCACAGTGAAAGCATGGAATATGTATATGCAGAACAAAGACATCTTTGCTTCTGTATTTAAACAGATGGATGATTCCAACGCTACCATGGAAGAATTACGGGGAAGGGTGAACCATGAAATTGATGTGACAGTTGATAACATGGAAGCCATTAAGAAAGATGGCAATGCAGATCAAAGAGTATACTCCACTATTGATATCGTATCGCAACAAATAAAAGACATTAAACCACTGATGAATACTTTTATTGATGATATGGAAAATTTCTTAACCCGGAATCCGTCTGTTGATGAAGTGAAAGATTTTGCAGCAGAAAAACAGGATGGATTGTTAGACCAGGTATATAAATTAAAGAAAAGAGATTCTATCCGTCTCAACGTTTTTTATAACGATCTGAATAAAGAATATGGCGTTAAGTTGCCGGATAATTGAGCTTGATTTGCTGCAATTAAGCATCGTTGCTCCAACTGCAACAAATGCTGCAGTTGCCAAACTAAAATGATTTTGTTTTCCCCGCATTTTTTTGGGTTGCAGCATTCCATTGCATTGCAATACCCGCATAAAAGTTTCTTTTAGCGGCAGTATTGTAATAACGTCCGCCTGCAGCATTAAAATCATTGCCCAGGCTGTACGTTTCATTCAGTAAATTATCGGCACCGGCATAAAAATGATAAACCCATACCCGTTGCGCAGGCGTTTTGTAACCAACCCTGCCGCCCCATAAGTGATACGCATTTGCTGCGGCTGTATTACCATCATCTAAAAATATTTTTCCTGCGGTGTAAAAATTATTGTTGAGGTAGAAGCCGCTCCTGCTTTGTATATTAACAATGAAAGAAAAAGTACCGGTGGGAATACCGGGAACTGTTTTACCCATATAACTGGCAGTGCCTTTACTGTAGTCGCCATATTTGAAATGAAAGTAAGTATAGGAAGACTGGAAATAAATGCTTTTTAAAAAATGACTATGCGGCAACAAAGCATAATCAGCATTCGCTTCAGCGCCTTTTTGATTAATGTTGCCGGCATTTACATAATAATCTGCATTGCTGCTGTCTTTGCGGGTAACCAGTGCATGGTTTAACCTGAAGTAAAAACCCGTTAGCTCGGTATGCAGGCGGTTGTGTAAGAAAGAGGAGCGCAATCCAGCTTCGTAATTGATACCCTCTTCCGCTTCTAAAAATGTACTGATCACGCCTGTATTGGGTAACAGTTCTGCCGTGGTGGGGGGTGAGAAACCCTTTGAAATACTGCCAAAAACTGTGGTGCCGGACAACTTTTTTTCAATAGCGATCCGTGGGGATATTTCATTTTTATACGTGCGTTTTTGATCCGCTACCGGGTAAGTACTTAGCCGTGTAAAACCCACTTTGGTGGTATTGATGCTGGCACCCGCGGTAATGATCCAGTCATCATGAATGCTGATGTCGGCCTGCGCAAAAAAACTGGCATTGCCAAAATGTACATCATCGTTGGTTTGCAATGTATCGGGCGTACCGTTTTTGTTTTTAGCAGTTTGAATGTTAAAGTATCCCTGCTGAAACTCTGCACCGGCTACCAGCCTTGTCACCATGGTATTGTTTTTTCGGGTATAGCTAAACGTTGTGCGCCCGCCAAAAGAAGGTTCAATCCTGCATTCGTAATTCCGGAACGTGGGGTTTTTAAATTGTGCAAAACTGCCGTACAGTATAGTGGTGTTTTTTATGGCGTCAGAAAAATGATACACCTGCGATACGCCTGCTGTAAATGTTTTTTGGTAAATGGCGGCATGCGCTGCATCTGCATCGGGAAAACCGCCGGCAGCGGGCCTTGCCTGGTGTGGCGCCAGCCTGTATTCATTCAACGTAAGTGCACCGGGTGTCTGGTAATATAAATTGGTGTAAAGAATGCTGGTGTTGATCTGCTGTTTACCGGTTATATTATTCTGCGTACAATAACTGAAATTGTCTTTTTTGCTTTGGGTATGGTTGCGGTAGCCATCGCTTTCATTATGCGCAAAACTAATCACCCCCTGGTTTTTGGCTGTGCCATAATTTACAGAAGACAATACATTCTGCAACCCATAACTTCCGCCAATGTATTCGAACTTTACAGCGGGTACGGTGTTATTGCTGAAACTGTGTATAAGTACAGCGCCGCCGGTACCGGCACCATACATACTGCCCGCCGGCCCTTTAATGATTTCTATAGATGAAAAATTATTAAAGGCAAACTGGTTGAAGTAGGTATTGCCACCAGGGTCTGTAACAGGAATATCGTTCCAGTATACTTTTACATTGCGTACCCCAAAAGGCGAACGCAGTGTGCTGCCACGCAGATTAAGCCGGTAACTGCCGGGAGAACGTTCTTCCAGCCTTACGCCGGCAATGCTGTTAAAAGCAGTAACCAATGAAATTTTGTTTTGCATATCTGCGGCACCAGGTTGCAATATTTTTACAATGGTGCCACTGTTTACCACGCGGTTTTGTTCAAAGGCAGTAACCACCACTTCCTGCAGCGTGGAAGTGCTGTCTGCTTTTTGTGCCACGGCAAAGCGGCACAGCAGCAGGGCAATAACGATAGCATAAAATTTAAGCATCTTGCAATAACAAAACAAAGCTATAACGTAATTTTAAAATTAAAAATGCTGAAGATGAATAATAAAATGTATACCGCCTCCTTCTTATTGCTTGCTGTATTAACAGCCTGCCATAGTGCGAAGCACAGCCAGGGTATAACAGCAACAGTACAACATACCGGAACTTACAACGACAGCATTGTTTTACCGGCGCCTTATGCCACCCCTGATGTAAGGAATGTATCAAAAGTAACAGGGTGGCCCGAAGGAAAAACACCCGTGGCGCCGGATGGTTTTACCGTTACCAAACTTATTGACGGACTGGATAACCCAAGATGGATTTATGTGGCGCCCAATGGCGATATTTTTATTGCCATGGCCAATACCATCAGCGATGGATTTACAAAAACCGCCAGTGATTATGTGCCCCGCAAAAGCAGCAACACCATTTTGTTATTGCGGGATACTGATGGGGATGGTGTACCGGAATTGAAAACCGTTTTTTTAAAAGGGTTGAACAGGCCATTTGGAATGCTGATTCTGAACAATGCATTTTATGTGGGCAATACCGATGGTTTGTGGATGTATCCTTATACAGAAGGACAAACAGTAATGACCGCACCAGGAAAGAAAATTCTTGACCTGCCCGCCGGTGGATATAATAACCACTGGACGAGGAACGTGATTGCCAGCCGCGATGGCAAAAAACTGTATGTTTCTGTAGGGTCTGGCAGTAATGTGGCAGAACATGGTATTGACAATGAAAAAAGAAGGGCAAATATTTTAGAGATCAATCCTGACGGTACCGGGGAAAGAATTTTTGCCAGCGGCCTGCGCAACCCGGTAGGAATGGACTGGGCGCCCGGCACCAATACTTTATGGACTGCGGTAAATGAGCGGGATAATTTGGGTGATGACCTGGTGCCTGATTATGCCACCAGTGTACAGGAAAATGGTTTTTATGGATGGCCTTATGCTTATTACGGCAAAAATCCTGACCCGCGCCGTAATGGTGAAAGAATGGATTTGGTGAACAGCACCATCACACCGGATATTTCCATGGGACCACACACCGCATCGCTGGGGTTGGTGTTTAATGAAAAGAACTATTTAACACCGGCATATTATGGCGGTATGTTTGTGGGTCAGCACGGATCGTGGAACCGTAGTGAATTATCAGGCTATAAAGTGGTGTTTGTTCCTTTTGCCAATGGAAAACCATCCGGGCCGGTACAGGATTTTTTAACCGGGTTCATTGTTTCTAAAGGCAGTAATAACGTGTATGGCAGGCCGGTAGGCGTTGCTTTTACGCATGATGGTGCTATGCTGGTGTCAGACGATGCCGGTAAAACCATCTGGAGGGTGAAAGCAAAATAAACCGTTTTTCATGGCTGCAAAAGGCGCCGGAATTGTATCATATTCAGGATCAGCAGGGTACTTATAATCTGTGCATTTTTTTCGTATCATCCACAGGTATTTTTACTACAAAAAACCGGTTAGTTTCACGCAGTCACGGTGCATGATGATATTGTATTTTTGTGTCATCAGTTAATCCGTAAAACTCCTGTTATGAAAAACATTCTTCTGATTGTAACCATCCTGGTATTATTTGTTTCCTGCTCCCGTTCTGTAACTATGCAGCAGGCGGCCAATAAAAGCTACAGGTCTTCAAGATCAGTAAGGTAATTGTATATTAAGGCTGCACCGGCGTCATTATCTGTTATCGTTTACTGCATTGGTCTAACCGCAACGCTGATTTTAAAAAAGATCAGCAGGTATTGCCATATCCGTTCTTAACACACAGCTAATGCAGCATATCAGTACATTGCCATATCTTTATAAAAATGGCATCGTTACTGAATGTAATATGATAAAGCGGTTGCTGTACATATCTATCCTTGTTTCATTTTATTCCCTGGCTGGTGCACAGGATAAACCTGCGGACCAGGATACTTTCTTCCTGGCTAAGAAAAAGGGTTTGCTGGGCCGGCTGGGCAAAAGTATATCCACCTTTACGCCTGATGAACCCCCACAAAAAATCGAGAATCAGTTTCTGCAGTACAAAGGCAAATTAATACGGCATATTCACCTGGTAAGGGTGGGTTTTGAATGCACGATTTACGATACCTGCGATATTAAAAACAATTTTGGTATCCGTATGGCCAACACCTTTCACCGGAAATCAACAGAAAATGTAATGCGGCACAACCTTTTCTTCAGGGAAGGCGGGCGCATTTTTCCATTTTTAATGGCAGATAATGAACGTTACCTGCGTGACCTTCCTTACATACAGGATGCACGCATTGTGGTGGAATATGCAGAAAACAGCACCGACTCAGTGGATGTTTGGGTATTATCTAAAGACATTTTTTCCCTGGGCGCAAAAGTAAAATTGGATACCCGTACCCGTGGCCGTGTGGAATTGCAGGAGGAGAATGCAGCGGGAAGCGGTATGAAGGTTTTTGTAAGTGGTTTGTACGACCAGGCCCGCCAGCCCAATCAATCCTACAGCGGCTACATTACCCGGCGTAATATAGGCGGCTCGTTTGTGGACTGGACGATGGGGTATAACGGTTTTGGGGAATCGCTGAGCAGTGGCAAAAGAGAAGAAACCGGTATGTACACCCGCTGGGAAAAACCATTGGTAACACCTTATATTGCCAGCACCGGCGGATTGCAGGCTGGGTATTACCGCACCAATAATGCTTATGTTGCCGATTCATTGTATAATTCCGATTTCAGGTATTCCTATTATAATGTTGATGGCTGGCTGGGCTACAGCCTGGACAGTAAGCGCAGGATGTATGCCAATAAAGAGATCCGGATACATAAATTTGCAGCAGCACGGGCATTCAACCAGCATTTTTTCAGCCTGCCGTTCAAATATAAAAACCAGTTCGACTACCGGTTTACCAATTTTACAGGCGGGTTAATGTCTATCAATGTATTCAAACAAAGCTTTTATAAAACCAATTTTATTTATGGCTTTGGAAGAAATGAAGACGTTCCTGAAGGATTTAGTCTATCCCTTACCGGTGGATGGATCAAAAAACAGCAATTGCAAAGGCCTTACAGTGGCATAGATTTTAACCTTACCAATTTTAAGCGAAAAGGATTTTACAGCAATATCACATTCAGCGCCGGAAGTTATTTTTACCGCAATCATTTTGAGGATATGAATATCCTGCTGAACGTGGATCATTTCACGCGGTTGAAGCGGTTAAGTGCCAACTGGTTTCACCGCACCTTCATTTCTTCCGGCATTACTACTCAAATCAATCCGGTGCTGAATGCGCCGCTGTTTATCAACAGCATATTTGGCCTGCCGTATTTTGTGCCGGATAATATCAATTCAGATATGCGGGGCACCATCAGGCTGGAGTCTGTATATTACAACACCCAAAAAGTACTCGGTTTCCGTTTTGCACCATTCACCTTTACAGACGGTTGCCTGGTAAAACCGCAAAGGGCTAATTTAAACAAGAGTGATTTCTATTCAGCCGTGGGTGGCGGCATCCGGACAAGGAATGAAAACCTCGTTTTCGGCACCATTGAACTGAAGGCCTATTATTTTCCACGCACCAATGCCGATATGAAACCCTGGAAAGTGGAACTAAGCACCAACATCCGGTTTAAATACAACAGCACATTCATAAAGCGGCCGGATTTTATCAGTGCCAATTAAAAGAAATAAAAAAGCACCCATCATTTGATGAGTGCTTCGTATATCTTAAATGCCCGCTTATAAAAGGTCTAAAGCTTTGGCAAAAAAAGTACAGTTAAAGGGAAGTACCATGGAACAATACGCACCGATGGGTGATTTCAGCACTACAAAAAATGCTACAACAGAAAGTAAAAACAGTATCCAGTACAGTGCGGTGTTCTTTTTGGTTGATTCCATGTTGAATAATTTTTTGCAAATATAAGGCAGAAGAATGCAGACCGCCATAAAATTTGCCCATTAAATTCAACGGCTTATGTGGAAAAACAGTGATTTTGTGCAATTTGTAATGTGTATTTTTTACATTTTGCGATAAACACTTTATATTGCCGACTGATTAAGACCCGATTGCTGATGACGATACATTTTTACTTGAGGTTCTCCACGAAATTTGGCCAAACGATCTGCATAAGTGGTAATAATGATGTTTTGGGCAACGATGACCTTTTAAAAGCATTGCCTATACAATATTTTAACAACGAATTCTGGCATGGCAGCATTGAAATAGACCCGGTAACCGAACCCAATAACCTCCGCTATAAGTATATTTTAAGAGAAGAAGACAGGGAAGAAACCGTAGAATTTGGAGACGACCGCATACTGGAACTGGATAAACTGGATGCTGATGAACTGGCTTGTTTTGATACCTGGAATTACTCCGGCGAAACTGAAAATGTATATTTTACCCAGCCCTTCCAGGATGTATTGCTGAAAACAACAGCCGCAAAACCGGTCAACAAACTGCCAAAAAATTTCACCCATGAATTCAGGGTAAAGGCGCCCATATTGCACGAAGATGAAGTGGTGTGCCTGCTGGGCGGTACAGAAAGTTTGAATAACTGGTCAACAGATAAGCCCCTGTTGATGGCGAAGAACAAAACCTGGTGGAAAGCCAGGCTCAACCTGGGTAAAGAAACATTTCCTGTAGCATATAAATACGGCATCTATAATACCAAAACCAAACAGTTTGTTGCCTTTGAAAACGGCAATAACAGGATGCTGAATGGAGATGCGGCTAAAAAGAAGATCACCATACAGCATGATGGGTTTATCAATTTAACCTACACGCCATGGAAGGGTGCAGGTGTGGCCATACCCGTTTTCAGCTTAAGAAGTAAAAATAGTTTTGGCGCCGGAGAGTTTACGGATATTAAATTACTGGTGGACTGGGCTAAACAGGTTGGTCTTAAACTGATACAGGTTTTGCCATTAAACGATACCACGGCAACACATACCTGGAAAGATTCTTATCCTTATGCAGCCATATCTGCATTTGCATTGCATCCTTTATTTCTGAACCTGGAAAAAGCTGCCGGCGCTGCGGCAGCATCAGTCATTAAACCATTAAAGAAAAAACAACAGCAGTTAAATGCACTGGCAGATATGGATTACGACAGTGTGATCAAATTCAAACTGTCTGCCATAAAAGAAATCTTTGCCATCAGGAAAGAAGATTTTATCAATGATACCGCATACTTTGAATTTTTTGAACTGAACCGACATTGGCTGGTACCGTATGCAGCATTTTGTTATTTAAGAGATAAATACAACACTTCTGATTTCAACAGCTGGAAAACGCACAGCGAGTATGATGAAAACGCGATACAGCGTTTGGTAAGCCCCACACAAAAACACTATGATGAAATTGCGGTGCACTATTTCACGCAATATCATTTGCATGTACAGTTGAAAGAAGCCACCGCTTATGCACATAAAAATGGCATTGTGGTAAAAGGCGATATTCCCATTGGTATTTATCGCAACAGCGTGGATGCATGGATGGCGCCATCTTTATATAATATGAATGCACAGGCCGGTGCACCGCCGGACGATTTTGCAGTGAAAGGGCAGAACTGGGGTTTCCCCACGTACAACTGGCGGGCCATGCAGCAGGACCATTTTACCTGGTGGCGCCAGCGGTTTGAGCAAATGAGCAATTACTTCGATGCATTCCGTATAGATCATATCCTCGGTTTCTTCCGCATCTGGAGTATTCCTTTACATGCGGTGGAAGGTATTATGGGCAGGTTTGATCCTGCTATTCCACTGCACATTAATGAATTGTTTGAGCGCAATATTTCGTATGACTGGCACCGTTACTGCAGACCTTATATTACCGATGCCGTGTTGCACCAGGAATTTGGCGACAATGTTGCTTTTGTAAAAGAACATTTTTTAACAGAAGATAACCAGCTTAAAGAAGCGTACAATACCCAGCGCAAAGTGGCGGATCATTTTGCAGCTTTGAATGATGAAGAAAACCCAATGAAATTTGGTTTGTTCAACCTTATCAGCAATGTGATTCTGTTTGAGCAGGAAGGATCGCAGGGGCAGCAGTTTCATTTCCGCATTGCAATGGAAGATACCAGTTCTTTCCGCAATCTCGATCATCATTCCCAACAGGCGTTGAAAGAATTGCAGGTAAATTATTTTTTCCGCCGGCAGGATGATTTCTGGGAACAGGAAGCTATGCAAAAATTGCCTGGATTAAAACGCAGTACCAATATGCTGATCTGCGGAGAAGATTTAGGCATGGTACCGCATTGCGTGCCCGATGTAATGAAACGCCTGGGTATATTAAGCCTGGAAATACAGCGCATGCCTAAAAAAGAAAATGCAGCCTTCTTTCATCCTAACGATGCCCCGTACATGAGCGTGGTAACACCCAGTACACACGATATGAGTACCATCCGCGGCTGGTGGCAGGAAGACCGGGAAAAAACACAACGCTTCTATAATACCATTATGGGCCGCTATGGCGAAGCTCCTTATTTCTGCGAGCCCTGGGTAAATAAAGAAATTGTACTGGAACATTTATACAGCCCTGCCATGTGGAGTATTTTTCAACTGCAGGATATGCTGGGCATCAGTGAAACCATCCGCCGTCAAAACCCTGAAGAGGAACGCATCAACGTTCCGGCCAATCCCAACCATTACTGGCGTTACCGCATGCACCTTACATTAGAAGATTTGCTGAAGGCAGATGCATTTAATGAAGAGCTGAAGGGCTATGTGCAGGGCAGTGGGCGGTAAATGGCAACTTTCAGGCAAATACAATTGCTGATACAGCTTTGATGTCAATAGATTTTATCTAACTTCATCCATTGTTAGCAAGATCGTTATTGTATCATGAAAGTAAAATACGCCATTCACCAACTTCCCTTTACACACCCCTTCACTATCTCCAAAGGCACTAAAACCCATCAGCCCACATTTATTGTGGAATTGGATTTTATGGGCATCAAAGGATATGGTGAAGCACCCGCCATTGCCTATTATAATATCCCGGTAGAACAAATGGCCGCAGACCTGGAAGCCAAAAAGATCTTTATAGAAAAATATGCGTTCAATGATCCTGAAAGGTTCTGGCATTACCTGCACCATTTATTTCCGCAAAACCATTTTTTGGTATGTGCACTGGATATGGCAGGCTGGGACATTTATGGTAAATTAAAAAAACAACCGCTGTATCAATTATGGAAACTGGATACAGCAACAAGCCCCATTACCGATTTTACCATTGGTATTGACACCATCGAAAAAATGGTGGTTAAAATGAAAGAACAACCCTGGCCCATTTATAAAGTAAAAGTAGGAGTGGATGGTGATATTGAAATGGTGGCCGCCTTACGGCAACATACCGATGCGGTATTACGCGTAGATGCCAATGCCGGCTGGACTTTAGAACAGGCGCTGCAAAAAATTCCGCAGTTGAAAGCATTGGGTGTTGAAATGGTGGAACAACCATTGGCAAAAGATGATTGGGAAGGGATGAAAGTATTGTATGAACAATCGCCATTGCCTTTGTATGCAGATGAAGCCTGCGTGTATGAAAACGATGTGGAGCGATGTTACCGGCATTTTCACGGCATTAATATTAAACTCACGAAGTGCAGCGGCATTACACCCGCCCGCCGCATGATCAGTAAAGCCAGGGAACTGAATATGGAAGTAATGATTGGTTGTATGAATGAAAGCAGTGTGGGCACAGCCGCAATTGCGCAACTGGCTCCGTTGCTGGATAAAGTGGATATGGATGGGCCGCTGTTGCTGAATGAAGATATTGCGCAGGGTGTTCAGTTCGGCTTTGGAAAAATAATATATAACACCAAACCCGGATTGGGTATTACGATCCAGGCTTTGTAATTTGGGCTATTCAATACCGTTATTAAAATATTTATGACAGAAGAAACAATGCCGCAGGAACCCGGTGAACTGGTGGTAAAACCTGAAGAGGTGCCAGGGAAAACATCGCTCTCCCGAACGCTGGGCAGTTTTGCACTGTTCATCGCCGTGTATTATATGGTTTTTCACAACTGGATGACCACAATTTTGCTCGCCGCTGTGATCCTCATTCATGAACTGGGGCATTTTATTGCAATGAAACGCTATGGTTACAGCGCAGTGAACATGACCTTCATTCCATTTGTTGGCGCTTATGTTTCTGGTAAAGCAGTGGATTTGTCACGCACCAAAAAATTGATTGTATTGATGGCGGGCCCCCTGCCGGGAATTATCATCGGCATCATTTTATTTTTTGTGTATCAATATACAGGTGAATTTAACTATCTGAAAGCTGCGGGCATATTTGGCGCTTTGAATGTCATCAACCTGTTGCCGGTATACCCGTTGGATGGCGGCCAGTATTTCCAGGTGCTGTTTTTCTACGGCAGTAAAATTGTGCAAATCATATTCCTCTGTCTTTCGGCTGCAGTGATGCTGTACCTTTTTGTGCATCAAAATTATGCGTGGATCAACCTGGTGATTGCATTGTTTGCATTGTTGCGCATCACATCAATAAGGAATATCTATAAAACTCAAAAGGCATTGGATGAAGCCGGAATAGATTATGCCTGCACTTACGACGACCTTACCGATGATGAATACTGGGCCATCCGCAATATTGTGATCAGCCAGAGTGCACTGCTCAGCAGGAAATATTCTACCTATACCCAGGAAGCCAATGAGGCCGACCTCATTCCTTTTATTGAAAGGGTTTTGGTATCGCCCTATAATTCCACGCTTACAGCAAAGCAAAAGCTGGTGTTTACACTGGTATGGATATTGACCATTACAGTGCCCGTAGTACTCTGGATGCAGTATAAAGGCTGGCTGTAAAATTTTATTTGGAGAAATAGTGAAACCGCCTTTACTTTGCAGTGCAATGATAAAATTTATTCACATACACCATCGTCATACATTACTCTTTGGGTAAGCTATGCTGATTGGTATGTGCACAACATAATTTCAAAAAGGGCTTACTGAAAAGTGAGCCCTTTTTGTTTTCCATGATCTGGCGTCCCCGTCTGATCATGAATAAAAGAAACCTGAACACGGTCAGACGAAACCGTCAGACCGTGAGCTCATATGATCTGACGACCACGTCTGATCATGAATAAAAAGAAACCTGAACACGGTCAGACGAAACCGTCAGATCGTGAGCTCACATGACCTGACGACAACGTCTGATCATGAACAAACAGAAACATGAACACGGTCAGACGAAACCGTCTGATCATGAACAAAAAAGATAAAAACTGAAATCGGTCAGTTATAAAAACTGATCATAAAAAGACAAACATGTTAAAGATCGCAATTCAGAAATCGGGCCGCCTGTATGAAGATTCCATGAAGCTGTTAAAGGAGTGCGGCATCCAGCTCAACAATGGTAATAAGCAACTGAAAACGGTGGCAGAAAACTTTCCGCTGGAAGTATATTTTCTCAGGGATGATGATATTCCCCAGTATGTATATGATGGTGTGGCTGATATTGGCATTGTGGGCGAAAATGTTCTGCTCGAAAAAAATAAAGACATTGCCCATGTATTCCGGCTCGGCTTTGGCAAATGCCGCCTCAGCATTGCGGTGCCTAAAGGCGTCAGCTACAACTCCATAAAAGATTTGGATGGATTGAAAATCGCTACGACTTATGCCAACATCTTACAGCAATATTTAACAACCAATAACAGCACAGCAGAAATACACGAGATCAGCGGAGCCGTTGAAATAGCGCCGGGCATAGGTTTGGCCGATGCCATCTGCGATTTGGTAAGCAGCGGCAGTACTTTATTTACCAATGGGCTGAAAGAAGTGGACGTGATTTTAAAATCAGAAGCCATACTGGCCGCCAACAAAAATCTTACACCAGAAAACAAAGCGTTACTGGATAAATTACTGCTCCGCATCAATGCAGTAAAAACTGCCAAGAATAATAAATACATTATTTTAAATGCGCCCAACAGGCAATTGAAAAATATTGCATCGGTATTGCCCGGCATGAAAAGCCCGACCGTAACACCATTAGCAGAAGAAGGCTGGAGCAGTGTACAAAGTGTGGTGAATGAAAATGATTTCTGGGAAGTGATAGAAAAACTCAAACAGTTTGAAGCAGAAGGAATACTGGTGGTGCCTATTGAAAAAATGATTGCATAACATTCAAGAGTAGAAAATGAATATTGTAACAGAACCGCAACCAAAAGATTGGCCGCAATTATTGCAGCGCCCTGTTTTGGACACAGCATCGCTGGATGATAAAGTGCAACTGATTTTAAAAGATGTACAGCAAAATGGAGATGCGGCGATTAAAAAATATGCGCAGCAATTTGACGGCGTTGCACTCCACGATTTTTTGGTAACAGCAGAAGAGATTCAATATGCAGTGGCATCCGTTGATGAAGGACTGAAAGCAGCGATTGAAACAGCAAAAAATAATATCACCCTCTTTCACACTCAACAAAAAGAAAAAAGGGTTGTGGTGGAAACCACCAACGGAGTACACTGCTGGAGAAAATCGGTAGCTATAGAAAATGTGGGCTTGTACATCCCCGGTGGAACGGCGCCTTTATTTTCTACCTTACTGATGCTTGGCATTCCGGCAACTATTGCAGGCTGCAGCAATATAGTGGTGTGCACACCGTGCGATAAAAATGGAAACGTAAATCCTGTAGTGTTGTATGTGGCGCAAACCATCGGCATCAAAAAAATATATAAGATCGGCGGCGTGCAGGCCATCGCCGCAATGGCTTATGGTACAGCAACGGTGCCTAAAGTGAATAAAATATTTGGCCCCGGCAATCAATATGTAACCTGTGCCAAACAACTCATCAGTAAAGAAGGTGTGGCCATTGATATGCCCGCCGGGCCGAGTGAAGTAGCGGTGTATGCAGATGCATCAGGTAACGCAGCTTTCATTGCTGCCGATTTATTAAGCCAGGCTGAACATGGAACTGACAGCCAGGTGATACTCGTTGCTTCTTCATCCGTCATCGTAGATACAGTACAAAAAGAGCTGGAACTGCAAGTAAATGTTTTACCAAGAAAAGACATTGCGATAAAAGCATTGCAAAACAGTACCGCTATTGTAATGAATGATGTGAACGCGGCTTTTGCATTGCTGAATACGTATGCACCGGAGCATCTCATCATTGCATCTGATGACGCTGAAGCACTTGCAGAAAAAGTAGTGAATGCCGGAAGTGTTTTTCTCGGCCATTACTCACCGGAAAGTGCAGGCGATTATGCATCGGGCACCAACCATACTTTACCAACAAACGGATATGCAAAAGCATACAGCGGTGTGTCGCTGGATAGTTTTGTAAAGAAGATCACTTTTCAGCAGCTCAGTACAACAGGCTTGCAAAACATTGGCCCTGCCATAGAACAAATGGCAGCGGCGGAAGGATTGCAGGCGCATAAAAATGCTGTATCAATAAGATTAAAAGCAATTAATACAAAGTTATAATGGAATTCGATTTGCAACAATTAGTTCGGAACAACATCAAAAATTTACAACCTTACTCCTCAGCAAGGCATGAGTTTACAGGCAAAGCATCGGTGTTTTTAGATGCCAATGAAAACGCATACGGATCACCGTTACCAGATGGCGCCACCATTGCAGCGTACAACCGCTATCCCGATCCTTTGCAATGGCAATTGAAATTTCAGCTGACAAGAATTAAAGGCGTACCGGCAGAAAATATTTTTATAGGAAACGGTAGTGATGAAGTGATTGATTTAGCTTACCGCATTTTTTGTGAACCCGGAAAAGATAATGTGATTATTTGTCCGCCCACGTATGGCATGTACCAGGTAAGTGCAAACATTAACGATGTTGCCATTAAAAAAGTACCGTTGACACCTTCATTTGAACTGGATGTAGAAGGCATTCTTGCCGCAGCAGACAGCAATACGAAATTATTATTTATCTGTTCGCCCAATAATCCAACAGGTAATAATATGAACCGCCAGTCGGTGGAAATATTGCTGAATAATTTCCACGGCATTATTATCATAGATGAAGCCTACATCAACTTCTCCAAACAAAAAACATTTATACAGGAACTTACCGGGTATCCTAATTTAATTGTGATGCAAACCTTATCCAAAGCATGGGGCCTGGCAGCTTTGCGGCTGGGGTTGGGTTTTGCATCGATGGATATTATCGATTTGTTCAATAAAGTGAAACCGCCATACAATATCAACGAGGCATCGCAGCAAATCGCATTGGAGGCGCTGCAGCAAACACCGCAGGTGAATGAATGGATCAGGGAAGTGGTGCAGGAAAAAGAAATACTTGCTTCCGCATTACAAAGTTTATCATTTGTGCAAAAAGTATATCCATCAGATGCTAATTTTATATTGGTGAAAGTAACCGATGCCAATGCATTGTATGATTATTTGGCTGCGCATGAAATTGTAGTGCGTAACAGGACTAAAGAAATGCATTGTGATAACTGTTTACGCATCACCATCGGAACACCAACAGAAAATCAACGACTCATTACTATTCTGCAACAGTATAAATAACACAGCACGTGACCACACAACCGAAAAAAATATTGTTTATTGACCGGGACGGAACCATTTCAAAAGAAGTACCGGTAACGTATCAATTGGATGCATTTGAAAAACTGGAGTTTTATCCCGGTGTTATTTCTAACCTGCATAAAATTGCCACTGAACTGGATTATGAACTGGTGATGGTGACCAACCAGGATGGTTTGGGTACCGCATCATTTCCTGAAGAAACATTTTGGCCGGTGCAGCAATTGATGATTAAAACACTGGCGGCAGAAGATATTCATTTTGCATCGGTGCTGATTGATAAATCTTTTCCCGAAGACAATGCACCTACACGAAAGCCACGCACGGGCATGATGACGAAATACATCAACAACCCCGAATACGATTTGACAAACTCTTTTGTAATTGGTGACCGCATTACAGATATAGAATTGGCAAAGAATCTTGGCTGCAAAGCCATCTGGCTGCATTCCATGAAAGGTTTGGGTGCCGCAGAAATTACTGCCACAACAGATGCACTGCGGAAAGAAGTAGTGGTGCTGGAAACAACAGACTGGTCGGCTATTTATCAATATCTGAAATTGCCACCAAGAGTTGTACAGCATGAACGAAATACCAATGAAACTACAATTGCTGTTGAAGTAAATTTAGATGGAACAGGAAAATCAAACATCCACACCGGCCTGGGCTTTTTTGATCACATGCTGGACCAGATTGCACGACATGGTAATATAGATTTGACTGTACGGGTAAATGGAGATTTGCATATTGATGAGCACCACACCATTGAAGATACCGGCATTGCACTCGGAGAAGCAATTGCAAAAGCACTGGGCAACAAACGCGGAATAGAACGGTATGCATTTGTATTGCCGATGGATGATTGCCTGGCGCAGGTGGCGATTGATTTTGGCGGTCGTAACTGGTTAGTATGGGATGCATCTTTCAAAAGAGAAAAAATTGGAGAAATGCCTACTGAAATGTTTTTCCATTTTTTTAAATCATTCAGTGATACATCAAAAAGTAATCTGAATATTAAAGCAGAAGGGGAGAACGAACATCATAAAATTGAATCCATCTTTAAAGCATTTGCAAAAACGATAAAGATGGCAGTGAAAAGAGATATTAATAATAATGCATTGCCTTCAACAAAAGGCGTACTATAATCTAAATACATGAGTAATACCATTGCCATCATCAAATACAATGCAGGGAATGTGCAAAGTGTATTATACGCATTGCAGCGCTTAGGTGCAGAAGCGGTGGTAACAGATAATGCAGAAACAATCCGCAATGCAGCAAAAGTAATTTTTCCCGGCGTGGGCCATGCCACGCCTGCTATGCAATACTTGCGTGAACGTGGGTTGGATGAAGTGATCACTTCATTACAACAGCCGGTGTTGGGTATTTGCCTGGGTTTGCAATTAATGTGCAATCATTCTGAAGAAGGCGACACCCAATGCCTTGGCATCTTTGATACAGAGGTGAAATTATTTCCTTCGGGTACAGATAAAGGTGATGAAACAATAACAGCAAAAATTCCGCAGATAGGATGGAACACCATTGCCCAATATCAATCGGTATTGTTTAACGGATTGCCTGAATCATCTTATGTGTATTCCGTGCACAGTTATTATGCGGCGCTCAGCAAAGCCACCACTGCGCAGACGGCTTATATTATTCCCTACAGCGCTGCATTGCAGAAAGATAATTTTTATGCAGTGCAGTTTCATCCTGAAAAATCAGGGCAGGCAGGGGCGACCATTTTAAAAAACTTTATTGCATTACCATGACAATCATTCCAGCCATCGATGTCATCAACGGAAAATGTGTACGCCTCACTAAAGGCGATTACGCACAGCAAAAAGTGTACAACGATAATCCCGTTGAAGTTGCCAAACAGTTTGAAGCCGCCGGCATAGAACGCCTGCACATAGTTGATTTGGACGGCGCCAAAGCCGGAACCATCATCAACATTAATGTGCTGGAAGCTATTGCCAATGCCACCAGTTTAAAGATTGATTTTGGAGGTGGCGTAAAAACCATCACTGATGTGAGTAATATTTTTAATGCCGGCGCCAGCATGGTAACCATTGGCAGTTTGGCGGTGAAGCATCCGGAACTGCTGGAAGAATGGTTGATGGAATTCAGCCCGGAACATTTTTTTATTGGCGCTGATGTGCTGGATGAAAAAATTAAGATCAGTGGCTGGTTAGAAGACAGCGGCATTAATATTTTTTCTTTCATTGGAAGAATGATTGCGCTTGGCGCCACTAATATTTTCTGTACGGATATTTCAAAAGACGGCGTGTTGCAGGGGCCATCCATTGAACTGTATAAAAAAATTATGCAGGAACATCCTGAAATTCGTTTAACCGCGAGCGGTGGTGTCAGCAATATGGATGATGTGGAAGAACTGAAAGCGATCGGTTGTGATGGCGTGATCATCGGTAAAGCTATTTACGAAGGAAATATATCGCTGCAGCAATTAAAGGCTCATATAATTTCCTGACAAATGGTAAAGGCTTACCAAAGAAGTCAACTTTGCCAGTACTGGCTTCAATGGAATAAGAAATTCGATAGCAAAGTTGCCTTCTTTTAAGCAGCGTCTTTAAATACGATTCTTTAAAATGTTATTATTAAAGTAATTAAATAAAACATCATCTTGTTAACAAAGCGAATCATACCCTGCCTGGATATTAAAGACGGCAGAACCGTTAAAGGCATCAATTTTGAAAGCATCCGTGATGCAGGCGACCCTGTGGAGCTGGCCATGCTGTATTCGGACAAAGGTGCAGATGAACTCGTGTTTTTGGATATCACAGCAACAGTGGAAAAAAGAAAAACACTGGTGGAACTGGTGAAGCGTATAGCGGCCAACATCAACATTCCATTTACTGTCGGCGGTGGCATCAGCACAGTGGAAGATGTGGCGTTGCTGCTGCAAAATGGAGCAGATAAAATTTCTGTCAACACCTCTGCATATAAAAATCCGCAATTGCTCAAAGAGTTGAGCGATGCATTTGGCAGCCAGTGCGTGGTGCTTGCCATTGATACCAAAAAAGAAGAAGACGGGGAATGGTATGTGTACCTCAACGGTGGCCGTACAAAAACGGAAACTAAAACAACAGACTGGGCGAAACAGGGAGTGGCTTTGGGTGCAGGAGAAATATTGCTGACCAGTATGAATAACGATGGCACCAAAAACGGCTTTGCACTGGACATTACTAAGACGCTCGCAACTGCTTTACCTGTGCCTGTCATCGCCAGCGGCGGTGCAGGATCAATGGAGCATTTTAAAACAGTATTTGAAGAAGCGCATGCAGATGCCGCACTGGCTGCCAGTATTTTTCATTATAAAGAAATTGACATACCGGATCTGAAACAATATTTAAAAGATGAACATATTGCGGTTCGGTTGTAAGTTGTTAAAGCGCCAAGACGGTTCAAAACCGTCAGACGCTTGTTGAAAACTCTTGCATAATAAAAGCTGTCAGGTTGAGCCTGGCGAAACCGGTTAGTAATAATATAGCCGTCTTCGACAAGCTCAGACTGACAGTCGTTAAAGTTGAAGAACAACAGCTGACAATTTAAAAAGTTTTCGGGTTGAGCGGGTTTACCCTGTGGGGCGAAACCGGGTTCCGTAAAAAATAATTCGAATCAGATATTTAAAACGAAAAATTAAGAACTTACTTCAATGAACATCAACTTTTCAAAATATGCCGATGGCCTGGTGCCTGCAATTGTACAGGACGCCATCTCACAAAAAGTATTAATGCTGGGCTTTATGAATGAAGCCGCAGTGGCCAAAACAAAGGAACTGCAAAAAGTAACTTTCTTCAGCCGCACCAAAAACCGTTTGTGGACAAAGGGCGAGGAGAGCGGTAATTTTTTATATGTAAAAGATATAGCAGTGGATTGTGACAATGATACACTGCTCATCAAAGCCATTCCTCACGGGCCGGTTTGCCATACCGGTGCCGATACCTGCTGGAATGAAACCAACAGCAGCGCCGATTTTCTCACGCATTTAGAACAGGTAATTGCAGGCAGAAAGAATAACCCTTCAGATGCTTCTTACACCAGTTCTTTATTTGTCAAAGGCATTAATAAAGTAGCACAGAAAGTGGGGGAGGAAGCCGTGGAACTGGTAATAGAAGCAAAGGATAATAACGAAGATTTATTTTTGGGAGAAGCTGCTGATTTATTGTTCCATTACCTGATTTTATTGCAGGCAAAAAATTACACCTTAAAAGATGTAATTGCCGTATTGGAAAAGCGCCATAAAAAATAAGGCATTATTCTTGCATAGTTTTGTGAACCGGTTACCGGAACAATACTGTAACAACATGACTGTTGCATTTTAATGAGATCTGCAACCCTTTTTATCCGTTGGCAGTCATAGTAATGTATTATTGCACCATAAACAACTGTAATATCCATGAAGAAAGTAAAGAAGATATTGAAGATTGTACTCATCAGCCTCGTATCAGTAATTGCCATCGCCATTGCGGCACCATTTATTTTCAAAAGCAAGATAGTTGCTTACGTAAAGGAAAGCGTCAATAAAAACCTTACCGCCAAAGTTGATTTTAAAGATGTGGACATATCTTTTTTCCGGCATTTCCCTAAAGTTGCTGTTGGTTTAGATGAATTGCAGGTAGTGGGCACAGGGTTATTTGAAGGCGATACCCTGCTTTTTGCAAAAAGGCTGGATGCTGCGGTAAATATTATGAGCATCATCAAAGGAAAAGACATGACCATTTATGGTGTTGATGTGGAATCGCCCCGTATACATGCTATTGTTGATAAAAGCGGGAAAGCCAATTGGGATATTGTAAAGCCAGACACCGCTTCAACTGCCGGCAACACAAAGGAACAACCTTTCAAAATGCAGTTGCAGCATTATGCTATCACCAACGGTTATATCAGTTATAAAGATGATGAAGGAAATATGAGCAGCGAGATTGTCAACTTAAATCACAGCGGCAGCGGAGATTTTACATCAGACCTGTTTACTTTAAAAACATCCACCACTGCAGATGCGGTGACCTTTACTTACGGAGGCATTCCTTATCTGGCCAGTGCTAAAACTAAAGTGGATGCCGACATACAGGTGGACAATAAACAAAACAGTTATTCTTATGCAACCGATAAAATTACGGTGAACAATCTCGTCATCAGCAGCAAGGGGATAATTAAGAATCTCGATGCAAAAGGGTATGATATGGACATCAGTTTTAAAGCGCCATCCACTGATTTTAAAAATATTCTTTCGCTCATTCCAGCCATCTATAAAAATGACTTTGATAAAGTGAAAGCAACCGGCAGTGCGGTATTCAGCGGTTTTGTAAAAGGTGTGTATAACGATAATCAGATGCCCGCTTACCATGTTGACATGGAGGTAAAGAACGGATTCTTTCAATATGCAGATTTACCAAAGCCGGTGCAAAATATCAACCTGAACGCTGTAGTGGATAATAAAGACGGGCAAACCGATAACACAGTAGTAAACATCTCCAATGGCCATATTGAAATGGATAACGATCCATTCGATTTTCGTTTGCTGGTGGAACATCCCGTCTCTAACATGTTTGTGGATGCAGCTGCAAAAGGCAAACTGGATTTATCGAAGGTGACGCAATATGTAAAATTGGAAAAAGATACGAAGATGGCCGGTTTGCTGAACGCCGATGTAAGTGTAAAAGGAAATGTTGCTGACATTGAAAAACAACAGTATGAAAAATTCAATGCCGCAGGAACAGTGGCGCTGAACCAGTTTCAATATGTATCCAAAGATTATCCAAGTGGTGTAAAGATCAATGCACTGAATACGGCATTCAATCCAAAGCAGGTAAACATTACCGCATTGAACGGGCAATACCAGAATACTAATTTTGATGGCACCGGCCAGATCAACAACCTGCTGAGTTATATGCTGCAGCATAAACCGCTGAATGCTTCATTAAATGTACATGCAGATAACCTGAACCTGAACGACTGGATGGGCACATCAACAGATACAGCAACCCAAGGCACGGCTGCAGCTGCACCATTTGCTGTACCCGCCAACCTGGATGTTACTGTACAAACGAAAGCAGATAAAGTGCATTATGATAAAACGGATATTCAAAATTTATCAGGCACCTTATTGGTGAACAACGAAACGGTTTACCTGAAAGATGTGAAGGGTAATGCGCTGGACGGATCATTAGCGGTAAGCGGCACCTATTCCACTTTACAGAGTAAAAAGAATCCGGATATTGCTTTAAATTATGACGTGAGTGGTGTTGATGTACAAAAAACATTTTATGCTTTTAACACCGTACAAAAATTAATGCCGATTGGTAAATTCATTGCAGGTAAATTATCCTCTCAGCTGACAATGAAAGGAAAACTGGGAGAGAATATGATGCCGGATTTAAGTACATTAACCGGCAATGGCAACCTGCTGCTGATACAGGGCTTCCTCAGCAAATTTGCACCATTGGATAAAATTGCCAGTACTTTAAACGTAAAGGAACTGGAACAAATTTCATTGAAAGAGGTAAAGAATTATTTTGAATTCACTAATGGAAAAGTGCTCGTAAAACCTTTCAACGTAAAAATATCGAATATTGATATGGAGATTGGCGGATTGCAGGGCATAGATCAATCGCTGGATTATGTGATCAATATGAAACTGCCGCGTTCAATGATGGGTACACAGGGCAACCAGTTAGTGAATAATCTTGTGTCGCAGGTAAACAGTAAAGGCGTGCCATTGAATGTTGGGGAAACAGTAAACCTTGCATTGAAGCTGGGCGGAACATTTACCGCACCAACGGTTAAAACAGACCTGAAACAAAGTGCCACCAACCTTACCGACCAGATGAAGCAGCAGGTAACTGATTTTGCAAAGGCAAAAATTGACAGTACTAAAACTGCGGTTACGAATGCAGTAAAAGATACCGTAAAATCAGTAAAGAACCAGGCGCTGAATGCAGCCAAAGATGAGTTGACTAAAAGATTAAGTGGTAACGATAACACTGCCGCAGATTCAAACAAAACAAAACCTAACCCTAAAGAATCTTTAAAAGGGTTAATGAATTCTTTACTGAAGAAAAAACAAAAAGATACCGCAACACAGCATTAAACCCGTTGTACAGGTTCAACCTGTAAAGGACTGAATTCAATTGCGGAGGCGGAGTCTGCTTCCGGTTCATGCACTGCTTCTTCTTTGTATAAAGTACTTTTACGGTATTTGCCAAACGGCAGTTTGAGTAAGTACCAGTAGATGTGTTTTTTGGGTTCATCCATATAAGTATCCACACCAAAAACGGTTTTGGAAGAAGATAAAGTTCTGAAGGTGCCAAACATCCTGTCCCAGACACTTAATACATCGCCATAATTGCAATCGGTATAAGGCCGCACATAATGATGATGTACATGGTGCAGGTTGGGGGTGATGAAAACCAGTCCCACCAAGCGGTCAACGCTTTCGGGTAAACGATAATTCACGTGTGCAAAAACATTGCTGATGATCTGTATCAGCTGGCGTAACAGTAATGCCCAGAACACTGTACCGCTCACAAACACCCACAACAATGTAAAGCAATTGCGGATAAAATTTTCTCCCGGGTGTTCACGCAGGGAAGTGGAAGTATCCAGTTGCAAATCGCTGTGGTGTACAATATGAAACATCCACAATCTTTTTACCCTGTGCATGAAAACATGGTACACATATTCACCCAAATCGAGAAAGATGAATGTAACCATAAACACCACCCAGTCATTTTTCATAAAGGGAAAATGATAGAACAGGCCGAAGTGATGATGCGCTGTCCATTGCATGGTGGCCGCAAAACTGATGCTTACTAAAATCTGTAATGGAAAATTGCTGAATATAAAACCGGCATTTACAAAAGCATGTTTCCATTTGGATGGATTAATGCTGAGCCCAATGAACTGCTCCACATTCCAGCATAACAGCAACATGCCGGTGATCACAAAAAATTGCACTTCAGAAGAAGCATGTTCCAGGAAAAGGATGAACTGATGCATGGCGGTTTTATGTTTTTTTAAAAGTCATGGTTTCGCCCAATAAGCTCACGAGCCAGTATCCCCGCACTTTTAATTCATTGTTGCTGTTTAACCAAACTTTGGAACTCCATTCTTTACCTGAGTTACTATCGTAGATCACACCATCTTTCCATTCGTCAGCATCTTCATCATAAGTTAATCCATGCAGTACTTCAAGGCCGGCAATCCGCCTGCTGCGCAATTCTTTTTTAGGGTTCTTTTCATCTAATCTTGTATTCCAGGGTTTGCTTTTATCATCGCTGTCATCAAACCAAAGCACTTTTGCTTTGTACTCGGTGCCTTCTTTATACACTTCCACTTCAAGGTTATTATCTTCCGACATCCATTTGCCAATAATAGCATCGGGATTTTTTTGGGCATGAAGGGATAGTGAGAACAAGGTTGCAAACAGGGATATAAACAAAGTTTGTTTCATTGTTGTTGGTTGATGCAATACCGGCTTAAGCCCCGGCAGATTAAGATAAGGCGGAGCAGCGGTAACTCCGGTCTCTCTAACGACAAAGAGAATAAATACAGCTGCACAGCGTGGTTAAGCAAGTGTTAAACAGGGAAAGTTTGGGAGAAGGTAAGCGTTGATAAAAACATTTTTCTTTCAATGCAGTGCAAAAAAAGCGCCGCAACAATGTGCAGCGCTTTGAAAATAATGGGCTTAACAATTTACTGAACGGTAAAACTGATTTTGTTATCGCCCCACAATAAAGTGATGGTGCCGTTTTTATCAATGGTAAACGTCATCTTTTCTGCAAATGGTTCTGCTTTCGATTTAGTGGCAGTAATACGCAGTGCATCATCAGCTTCTTTGTAATTGAATGCGCCCCATTGCTTCCATGTTTTATTAAAGATGATGGTCCAGTTTTTATCACCACTCAAAGAGAACAGGCCATACTTTCCTGCGGGTAAAGTTTTGTCGCCAATCTTCAGGTCTTTACTGGTTTCAAACACGGTAGCTTCATTGGCACCGGTGCGCCAAACTTCGCCGGCTTTTGGTTCAAGATCCTGGCCAATGGTGCGCCCTTTTACAGAAGGCTGACTGTAGTCGATGGAAATTACAGCGCCATTGTTCAATGTTTCTTTTACCAATGCAGGAGGGCTGGGGCGTTTGCTTTTATCAGTACCGCCCTGTGCTGTTGCGGTAAAGCTGAATGCTACGCTGCCTGCAAGCAGGGCAAGTGTTACCATTTTTTTCATAGTTGTTTATTTTTTTGTTTAGAATGATTGCTTAATCGGTAAATGACGTACTGCGGTTGCCTCATCACATGGTCTGACGTCCCCGTCAGACCATGTGATGAAGAAGCAGTCAGTATATTGTTTTTCTTCAACACTTAAGTGCTTTAATTGTTGCCCAGCAATTTATTTTTCTGCAGCAGGTATTCTTCGTTGGTGATGGCGCCCTTCTGTAACAGGTCGAATAATTTCTGCAGTTCATCTGCCACTAATTGTGGTGGAATATTGCCGGGCACATTGGTGCTGCCGGTTTGTTTGGCAATAGCCTGCGCCAGTTGTGTAGCCTGGCTGCTGATCTGGTTGCGTTTATATTCTTCCTGCGCATGGGTGATGGTATCCTTTAATAATTTAGGATGATGAATGAGTGTGTAACTGGTTTCACCCAATTCTGCTGCGGTTTGTATATCCACATCACCATAACCCAGAATTCTGCCCCACACATCCTGGTCGTATTCCACATTATTGATTTTATCTAAAGGGCTTTCTTTAGAATACCGGGTAAAAGCGCCGCTTTCATCCACCACCCGCATATTGGTTACGGCCCATAAATTGTACTTCCAGCCAATATATTCCCAGGCAGGGTATAATGCAGCAACAAGAACGATGAGGAATGCTACGCCGTTATGCAGCCACCATATCAGCGCAATGGCCAGTAATAACCATGCGGCAAATGCAGGCACTAATTTGATCCAGTGCCTGCGGATGATGAGCAATAATTTTTCGTCTGTTTTTAATTTTGTTCTCATGATAATTTTTTATTGACAGCACACAGATGACGGTGGTAATACTTATGAACGCTGATTACGTTGCGCCTCAGTGCTGCTGTGTAATCAGCTGTCTGCGCCTCTGCTTGCGACTTTTTTTTCGTTCATGGTCAGACGGGGACGTCAGACCATGTCTCTGCATCCTTTGCACCCCTTCGTGCCATTCCTTTCCGCATTCATTCATGGTCAGACGGGGACGTCAGACCATATCTCTGCGCTTTCTGCTTCTCTGCGTGCCATTTCTTTTCTCGTCATGGTCAGACGTGGACGTCAGACCATGTCTCTGCATCCTTTGCACCCCTTCGTGCCATTCCTTTCCTCATACATTCATGGTCAGACGAGGGCGTCAGACCATGTCTCTGCGTTCTCTGCTTCTCTGCGTGCCACTTCTTTTCACATCATGGTCAGACGTGGACGTCAGACCATGTCTCTGCGTTCTCTGCATCTCTGCGTGCGATTTCTTTCCTCATTCATTCATGGCCAGACGAGGGCGTCAGACCATATCTCTGCGCTTTCTGCTTCTCTGCGTGCCATTTCTTTTCTCGTCATGGTCAGACGTGGACGTCAGACCATGTCTCTGCATCCTTTGCACCCTTTCGTGCCATTCCTTTCCTCATTCATTCATGGTCAGACGGGGCGTCAGACCATGGTTTACCAGATGTTCACCCGTAAACCTTCCGGCCTGTACATCGCCTCACCGGGTCTGATACCAAAAGCCTGATAAAATTCAGGCACATTTACCACAGGGCCATTCACCCTTTCTTTTGCCGGTGCATGCACATCCACCATTACCTGGTTGGCCAATCGTTCTTTTTTCATTTGATACATCCAGCCGTACGCATAGCCCAAAAAGTAACGCTGCAATGGAGTAAGGCCGCCAATCAATTTATTTTCTTTATACGCTTTTGTTTTTTTGAACGCATCAAGACCCAGTAACATGCCACCAAGGTCGGCAATGTTTTCTCCCTGTGTGGCTTCCCCATTTACATGCAGCGTATCAACCGGGTTAAACTCATTGAATTGTTTAATGATGGCCTGCGCCCGTTTGCTGAATTCTTCGCCATCTTCTTTCGTCCACCAGTCAGTTAAATTACCCTTTGCATCATATTGCCTTCCCTGGTCATCAAAGCCGTGTGTAATTTCGTGACCAATAGTGCTGGCTCCCGCATACCCGTACACGAAAGCATCATCCAGCTCATCATCCTTCATGCCGGGCACGGCAAAAATACCTGCCGGTAAAACAATTTCATTGTTGCTGGGGTTGTAGTAAGCGTTATAGGTTTGTGGCGTCATATCCCATTCTGTTCTGTCAACCGGCTTGCCCAGTTTATTGATAGAATAGTAATGCCAGAACGTATTGGCGGCCATCATGTTTTTAAAAAATGATGGTGCAGCAATATGCAGCGAACTGAAATCTTTCCAATGATCTGGATAGCCCACTTTTTTGGTAACCTTACTTAATTTATCCAGTGCTTTAGCTTTGGTGGCCTCACTCATCCAGGGTAATTTTTTAATGCGCTCAACATAAGCATCCCGTATAGCTTCCACCAGTTCGCTGTATCTTGCCTTTGCTTTTTCATTAAAATATTCTTTGGCAAATAATTGCCCCAGCAATTCACCCATTGCACCTTCCTCGGCATCCAGCACTCGTTTCCAACGTGGCCTTGGTTCTTTAGCACCGGTAAGTGTTTTACGAAAGTTGAATGCATTCATGTAAGTAGTGTTGTCCAAATAAGGCGCAGCAGACTGCACCACATGAAACTTGAGATAATTCTTCCAAACTGCAACGGGCGTATTTTTGATTTCAGTGCTTAATGCTTTATAAAATTCTGGTTGACCAACCACTACAGAATCATTCAGGAGGTTTTCTTTAATGCCCAGGTTTTTGGCATAACTGTTCCAGTTAATTGCAGGGCAATCATTACCCAGCATACCGAAGGTCATTTTATTGTAATTGGCATAAGGGTCACGCAGGTCTTCTAATTTACGTGATGCGGTGGCCAGCCTTGTTTCAAGATCAAAAACCGCCATCACGGCATCTGATGCCTGGGATGCATTCATTCCGGTTTGCATCAAGGTTTGCGTCATATATTTTTTATAAGCTTCCCTTACATTTTTGGTCCGGTCATCAGTTTTAAAATAGTATTCACGGTTGGGCAGGCCAAGGCCGCCCTGGTCTAAACGAAAAACCATAGCGTCGCTGTTTTTATCATCCTGTGCCACATAAGCGCCGAAGAAACAGTTCACACCATCAATATGCAGTTGTGCAGCAACACGGGTAATATCATCGGGGCTTTGCACCGCATCAATCATTTCAAACAGCTCTTTCAGTACAGATAAACCGGCTTTGTTAATGGCAACGGTATCCATACCGGCCTTCCAGAAATCGCCGATTTTTTGTGTAGTGCTTCCGGCATCTGCCTTTGTTTTGGCAGCGTTTTGATTAATGGTTAAAATGCGGTGGTAAATTTCTTCCTGTACCAGGTTGCCAATACCCCAACCACTTTCGCTGGAAGGAATGGGTGTTTTTTTGATCCAGCCGTTATTGGCATACAGGAAAAAATCTTTACCGGGGGAAATTGTTTTATCAATATTCGCAGCTAAAAAATCTGCTTTTTTTTGAGCAGCAACAAACAACCCGCTGCATAAAAAACCAACCAGGAAAACATGGCGCATAGTTATCAATTTTTACTAAAAATAAAGAATGATTCAATGGTGGTGCAAAGTTTTTTATAAAAGGAAAGCAACCGCCTTATTCAGTACATTTGCGGCTGATTATTTACGCATGACACCTGAACGCGTTGAACGCCTGACTGCAGTACTTAATAAACGCCAGCCCGACCTTACCGTGGTGCTGGAAAATGTATTCGATCCGCACAACATCAGTGCTGTGATGCGTACTGCGGATGCCGTGGGCATACAGGATATTTATATTCTCAACAACAAAATTCCGCCACACCGTAAATGGGGTGCCAAAAGCAGTTCCAGTGCAGCCAAATGGTTAACCATACACCAGTTTACTGATGCACAGGAATGTTTTGCCGCATTGCGAAAGCGTTATACAAAAATTTATACCACGCACCTCAGTACCGATGCCGTTGGTTTGCATCAATTGAATTTAACTGAACCTGTTGCGTTGGTTTTTGGTAATGAACACAGCGGTGTAAGCGATGATATCATTGCGCTGGCAGATGGTAATTTTATAATACCGCAGGTGGGCATCATCAAATCGTTAAACATATCAGTGGCCTGTGCAGTAACATTGTATGAAGCTTACCGGCAAAAAGCCAATGCCGGCCATTACGATACACCCAAAATGCAGGGTGGGCAACTCAATCAACTGCGGAATGAATGGGGGTTTATGGAAGAGTCATCTGGAGAATAAAACGGTCTGTCAGTAATATTGAAATTACATTACCCAAAAGTGCACTGTTTCTTCATCTGTCACCTGCAAGATTGAATACGCTGCATGCCCAATTCCTACATCCCAATTCCTAAATTCCAAATCCTGCATCCCAAATCCTAAATCTAACATCCTAAATCCTACATCCCAAATCCCTATCTTTAATCCACCAAAACTGGAAGTATGAAAAAACTACTCTTTATTGTTTCTGTTTGTATTTCATGCAGTGCGCTTGCACAAAATAAAAAACCACTCGATCATACTGTTTACGATGGCTGGCAAAGCATTGGCGAAAAGCTCATCAGCAATGATGGCGCGTGGGTGGTGTACACCATCAATCCGCAGGAAGGCGATGGGGAATTGGTGATACAAAATCCAATGAATAATTATAAGAAGACGGTAGCCCGTGGCTATAATGCGGTGATTACAGATGACAGCAAGTATGTGATCTTTAAGATCAAACCTCTGTACCAGGAAACAAGGCAGGCTAAAATAAAAAAGAAATCACCCGATGAAATGCCGAAGGATTCATTAGGCATGATCACGCTGGGGCAGGATAGTGTGTATAAAATAGCGAAAGTAAAATCTTACAAAACCCCGGAGAAAGCAGCAGGATGGATGGCGTATTTATTAGATAAGATGGAACCGGCTGCGCAAAAAACAAAAGCCCAACCCGACAGTGCCACACAAATAAACAATATGCTGAAGATGGCCGACAGCCTGGTAAAAATTGCCGACAGCCTGCGCAATAAGACCAAAGAGGTGCAAACGAAAGGGATGGCCATTTTAAAACCAGAGAAAAAAGAAACGAAGCCTGTTTCGGCCAAGGCAAATGCTGAAAAAGTGGAAGAAGGCACAGAGCTTGTACTGCGCAATCTCACCGATGGTACAGATAAAAAATTTAAACTGGTAACTGAATATTATTTCAGTAAGAAAGGAAATACGCTGCTGGTGGAAACATCTGCAAAAAATAATGACAGTATCACCAAAGCAACGGTGTTATGGGTGGATTTATTTTCCGGCAAAGTAGATACCGTGATGAAAAAATTTAACGATGCTAAAAACTATGCATTTGATGAAGAGGGAAATCAATTGGCTTTTGTTGCCGAAAGGGACAGCGTTAGCAAAGCCCTCACTAAATTTTATAAACTGTGGTATTATCATCATGGGGCAGACAGCGCCAGTATGCTTGCTGATAAAAATACGGTGGGTATGAAAGTAGGCAATACCATCAGTGAAAATGCGAACATCATTTTCAGTAAAGATGCAAAGAAATTATTCTTTGGAACCGCACCCATTAAAGCGCCAAAAGATACTTCGCTCATAGATTTTGAACTGGCCCGCCTTGATGTATGGCATTACAAAGATGATTACCTGCAGCCGCAACAACTAAGACAATTAGATAATGAATTAAAACGCAGCTACACTGCTGTAATTAATTTAGGCCATGAAAAAGTGGTGCAACTGGGCGCTGAAGATGCAGAGCGGATTACATTGGTGAACGAGGGCAATGCGAATTGGGTATTGGCAGAAAGTAATAAGGGCAACCGCGTGGAAGGACAATGGACAGGAAGAACTAAATTTTCAGCCTATGTGATCAGCACTGAAGACGGAACAAGAAAAACAGTGCAATTAAATAGTCTTGCGAATTATAATCCATCACCGGCCGGTAAGTTTGTGTATTGGTATGACGATGTAAAGAAAAACTATTTCACTTATAACGTTGCAACTGGAGTTATCAAAAATGTTACACAGAAAATTAAGCTGCCTTTGTATGATGAAGAGAATGATGTGCCCGATTATCCTTCGCCTTACGGTGTGATGGGATGGAGTAAAGACGATAATGATTTTTACGTGTATGACCGTTATGAAGTATGGGATGTAAAACCGAATGCAGATGCAGTTGCTGTTACTGCCATTGACCCTGCAAAAGCACCAAGAAAAAATAAAGTGACGTACCGCTACATTAATACAGACAGGGAAGAACGTTACATTAATACGGATAAACCCATGTTGTTCCGCATATTTGATAACAACACAAAAATGTCTGCGCTCGATATTGCAACAATTAAAAACAATCAATGGACATTTACTGCAGCAACAGAAAAATATGGAAAGGGTTTCCCGGTAAAAGCAAAAAATGCATTGGCCTTTATTTACACAAAGGAAAATTATGTGAATGCCCCTAACCTGTATTATGATACAAGGCAGGGCGCTGTACAACAATTGTCTGAAATTAATATGCAGCAACAAAATTATAACTGGGGCACTGCTGAATTGTTTAAATGGAAAGCGTATAACGGCAAAGAAAGCGAAGGGATCATTTACAAACCTGAAAATTTCGATCCTAAAAAGAAATACCCGATGATCAGTTATTTCTACGAAAAATTATCTGATGGGTTATATACTTATCAACCTCCTTCGCCTACGCCAAGCCGTTTGAATATTCCATTCTTTGTCAGTCGAGGTTATGTGGTATTTGTACCGGATATTTCTTATACCACCGGCCATCCCGGCCAGGATGCATACAATTACATTGTGAGTGGTGTACGTGCTGTTGTGAAACTCGGTTACGTGGATAGTACGAAACTGGGTTTGCAGGGGCAAAGCTGGGGCGGTTATCAAACAGCCATTCTTATTACCAAAACAAAATTGTTTGCGGCGGCATGGGCAGGCGCACCTGTTGCGAATATGACAAGTGCTTACGGAGGTATACGCTGGGGCTCTGGTTTAAACCGCCAGTTCCAGTATGAAAAAACACAAAGCCGTATTGGTGCAACGTTATGGGAAAAACAAAATTTATACATCGAAAATTCACCACTTTTTCATTTGCCGAATGTTAATACGCCATTGGTAATTATGAGTAACGATGCGGATGATGCTGTACCCTGGTACCAGGGCATTGAATTATTTACTGCCATGCGCCGGTTAAGCAAACCTGTTTGGTTACTGCAATACAATAACGAAGCGCATAACCTGGTGGAAAGAAAAAACAGGAAAGATATTCAAATCAGGGAACAGCAATTCTTCGACTGGAAACTAAAAGGCGACAAACCCGCTCAATGGTTGATTGATGGCGTACCCGCAACAGAAAAAGGTATTGACTGGGGATTGAAGGTGGAATAAGAAAATAGTTCGATGCTCATTTCGGTGAGTCACCGCTTAAACGGTGACTCACCGAAATGAGCCTTTTAAAAATATTTATCAAACCGTAATAAATTCTTTTACATGAAAACATCGATCCTGTGCCTGCTGTGTTGTGCCATGCTATACAGTTGCACCACGCGGCAAAAGCAGTTTACTACAATACTTACGATTGATGACAGCACTTTTACTGCAGGACAATTAGATACAACTGTTGCAGTGCTTAAAAAAAGATTTGAGATAAATAAAATTAAAGATGTTTCTATAACAGCAAATAATGTCAAAAAAGAGATTAGTGTTCTTGCTCCTTTATTAGACGAAGAAACAATCAGTCAGTATTTACTAAGAAAAGGTAGTTTGGTTTTCTATGAAAGTTATGGTGCCGATGAACTGGCGGGAATGTTGTCCGCTGCAGACAAACAAGTGCATGAACAACTTACTAAACAGGGATCGGTTCCTGCACCCAATCCGCTATTGTCGATCTTTGCGCAATTCTACAATCAGGATAGGTATAACAATGGCTATGGTTTGATTGGCGCGGTGAACTTTTCTGATACAATTAAATTGAAGGAATACCTTGCAATGGCAGTAAATGTGTTTCCGCTGGACAATATTTTTTTGTTTAAGAAGATTGATCTTAAAACAAATAAGAAGAATATCAGTTATTGCGAACTATATGCGGCAAAATCAAATTATGCTGCTTTTGTTGCCAATGATTACATTAAGAGCGTAAATTTAGATTATGACTACGCAGGAAACCCTGGAGTGAACATAAAATTCGATCCGTATGGAAGGATTGCATTTGCAAAAATGACAGAGCGGAACATAGGAAAATCTTTGATCATTGCAATTGATAATACAGTTTTGTCCGCGCCGGTTGTCCAGTCAACCATTTCAGATGGGAATTGTGTGATCGGTGGAAATTTTACAGCATTGGAAGCGGTTGACCTGGTGAACATCATGCAGTCAGGCTATTTTCCCCTGCACTTAAAAGTAAAAGAATTAAATATTGCTGCGGAAGAAAAATAACCCACATAAATGCTCCATAGCAGATGTAGTGCAGATGAATTAAGGTAACCAACAGCAGTGACAGCAATGTACTGCATCGGCATCGTTCGCAGAAGCCTGTGAGCGTGTTTCAGCATACTATCATTATTCACCGCTTTATCAATCATATAAGGCTTCTGTAAAAATTTTTCCACAAAATTTGGTTGTTTACGAAAACTTCGTAGATTTACGAAAAATTCGTAGAAATGGAAAAACTTACACATACTGAAGAAGAGGTGATGCAGGCCATCTGGCAAACCGGCGAGGGTAATATCAAAGCTTTTATGGAAAATATGGCAGCGCCTGCGCCTTACACCACCATTGCTTCTATTGTAAAAAACCTGGAGCGCAAAGGTTATGTCAGCAGCCGTTTGGTGGGCAATGCCTATTTGTATCAACCTGCGGTAACCGATGCAGCATACAAAAAAAAATTTGTGGGAAGCGTGGTAAAAAACTACTTCGACAACTCTTATAAAGAGATGGTCAACTTTTTTGTGGAGCAAAAAAAACTCAGCGCAAAAGAACTGAAGGAGATCATCAACCTGATTGAAAATGGCAATAAATAATTACTTCATTTATGAGTGTTTTGCTTCAATACATTTTTAAATTGTCACTGAGTCTTGTTGTGGTATACCTGTTTTATCAGTTTGTGCTCAGGCGGCTCACATTCTATCAACAGAACCGCTGGTATCTTTTAGGTTATACCGTTTTAAGTTTTGCCATTCCGCTGATCAATATTTCACCGGTATTGCAACAGCACAACTGGTATGGCGCAGGCGCAGTGAACTGGTTTCCGTCGATATATGATAGCGGTGAAATGATAACTGCAAAAGACAGTCATTCTATTAACTACACATCGTGGTTAGTATGGATTGTTTTAGTGGGAATAGTATTGATGGCTGCCAGGTTGTTGCTGCAGTTTTTCTCCTTCAGGAAAATGCTGCGTAAAGCAGCGCCGGTTGTTGCAGACGGAATTAGAATTTACCATATCAATGCATCCATCATTCCATTTTCGTTTGGCAATGCAGTTTTTGTAAACACACAATTGCATTCCGAAAAAGAATTACAGGAAATCATCAGCCATGAATTTGTACACGTAAAACAAAAGCACAGCATTGATATTTTATGGGCAGAAATTTTATGCCTGTTGAACTGGTATAATCCCTTTGCATGGCTGCTGAAAAAAAGCATCCGCCAAAACCTGGAATTCATTGCGGATAGTAATGTACTGGAAAATGGGATGGATAAAAAATCATACCAGTACCTGCTGCTGAAAGTAATGGGCAGTCACCAGTACAGTATAGCCGCACCATTTAATTTTTCTTCACTTAAACAAAGAATAGCCATGATGAACAAAACAAAAAGTACCAAACGGCAGTTACTGCGGCTGCTGTTTGTGTTGCCGGCAACAGCAGTGCTGTTGCTGGCCTTCCGCAGTAAATGGGAAACACAGGGAAATTTTTCACATGAAAACACTGTGGCCATTGCCGGTATTGTTGTTGATGCAGCAACAATGCAACCATTGGATAATGCATTGATTTTTTGCAAAGAAAAAAACATTGCCGTGGAAACTGATAGCAAGGGGTACTATCTGATGCATCTGCCATACGGCAACCAGGAACTGAAGTTTACACTAAAAGTAACCAGGCAGGGTTATCAGCCGTTGCATCAAGCTGAACACTGGGGGAATTTTTCCAGCGAACAGGTATACCGGAAGTATGGTAACTCGGTGGAATTTTTTGGTTTATCGGCAACCAGCAATGGATTTTCTGTATTGAATACCGTTAGAGGAGAAGATGACCTGCGTTATGAAGTGGTTGCAGCACATCTTCCGCAGCAGTTTGGGCCGGGCGTATGGATAAACGATGAATCGGCTGACCGTGATACAACCAAACACAAACGCAGGGTTAACGATAAGGGATATTCGATATTTGTACACCGAAGCCAGGTGATAATTGCTGATAAAGATGGGAAGGAAGTGAGGCAGATAGCATTGAGTGAATGGAATGAAAACGCGGAAAAGTATGAGCATGAATACGGCGAATTACCGCCACCGCCGCCACCTGCACCGCCTGCACCAGCAGCTCCGGCAAGCGGTACACCGCCGCCACCTCCACCGCCACCTGCAGCGCCTGCAGTGGCTCCACCGCCGCCGCCTGTACCTGCACCACCGCCGCCACCTCCACCACCAAAATTACCTGCCAATGTAAAAAGGCTGAATATCAATGATCACAAAGCCACTGTTTGGCTGATGAACGGAAAAAAAGAAAATTACAACCTTGATAACAAGGAAGAAGCCGAACAGTTTGCAAAAAAATATGGTAAACTTTCTATGCCTGCTGCTGAGCCCGGCACAGATGAAGGGGGACAATAGATCATTTAATTATAAGATGCCCGGTATTCCGGGCATCTGTATTTTTATAAATGTAGTGTAAGCTTTACTGATATATTCCGCGATGATGCAACTGTATTGGCACCAGGATAATAACCTGGATTCATATTGAATGCCAAAGCGGCTGCCTTCTTTTTATTGTGGTGAGCGCTGATGAAAAATGGAATACTGGCCAAAGCTATTGGCCCGCCGGCATATACCATCCACACACCATCGTTTTGATGCTTCCCATCCCAGGGGGCACTAAGGTTAATTATTGCACCGCTTACCGCCATTGCCACGCCTGATCCTAATAGAATCCACCCGGTGAGTTTTTGTGTTTTTCTTTTTTGCAGGTAATCTTGTTTAGTAAGTGTTGCGTTTTGTTGACCCGATGCATGCTGGCATAACAATATAACAGCAGCAATGAAAAAAATTTTTTTCATAAGTGCTTTTTTTGATGATTTTTCAAAACAGGTTAAAACAACGGCAGGGCTGTTGCTGTAGAAATGTACACTAAATAAATGGTAAATGCAATAAGCGTTATTTGTTCGGCCATGTTCCGCTCACTTTACCAATATCACTGGCAATATTATCAATGAAATTAAATTGATCTGCCACCGGCTTAAACTCTGATAGCAAAGTTCGGGTATCACTTTTCTCAATACCCAGCTGTAATTCTTTCCGCCTTGCCTGCAACAGGCTTTGCAGTTTTTGCTGTACAGGGTTTTGATTACCGGAACTGTTATCCGGTAATGTTTCGATAACAGTTCCTTCAATGAGTGCTGCAGCCGACTGCAGCTTTAATGTGGTATGTTGAATAAGCGGCTCAAAATCTTTAGAGGTTAATTTATCTGCAAACGGTTTTACATAATACGACAGCGTGGCAATGTGGGAAGTAAGCATGTGGTTCAGTACAACAAACTGGTGCAGTGCGGTGCTGTTTTTTTGTTTGCTTTTCGGTTCGGCCAGCATACGGCTGAATGCATCCGACAAATTGGCCAGGGCAACAAATGAATTCTTGCGGCTTACTTTGTATTCGGTATTGGTTGCGGGCAGGCCAATAAATGCACCGGCAATGGTTTTAAAATAAGCAGCATTTGTTTTTATGGCATCCAGCATATAGTGATTGACCTGTTCATGCTCCCATGCAGGCAACAGTACCAGGTTAGCCAGGAAGGCAATCACTGATCCTATACCAGTATCGGTTACACGATCAATGATGAGCGCCCTGAAATTGCCGGTATCCAGCAAGTGAAACAGGAGCAATATATATGGCGTCATAAATATCACACTGATCATGTAGTTTGTGCGCAATAAACTGTACGTGCCAATCATCAGGATCAGCATGATTACGAACAGCCACTGGTTGTCGTGCACCAGGTACAGTATCAGCATACCAATAGCAGCGCCGAATAATGTGCCTACCAGCCGTTCATAATTCCTTTTCTTGGTTAAGCTGTAAGCGGGTTTTAAAATTACAATAATGGTAAGCAAAATCCAGTAGCCATGGCCTAAGGGAAAAAATAGTGAAATGATATATCCTGTTAATGTCGCTATACTGATGCGTAATGCATGCCTGAAATTATTGGATGAAAAACTCAGGTTATCCCTGAACAGTTTCCAGTCGATGGGTTGGTGTGAAATGAACTGTTCATAATCCAGCGGCCGGGCTTTTTTCTGCACCAGTTCTTTATCATACGCCGTATATAAATGCAGTGTGTGTATGCGGACAGCAATATCGCCGATGCTGTTTAGAATATAGCGCAGGCTGATAAAACTGTCAACATTAGCAGCAGTGCGGTGTTCATCGCGGAACTGGTTGAAGTAGGTAGTGGCATCTTCAATATGTGCAGCCAATAAACCTGTTTCTTCACTAATGCGGCCACTCTTTACAGCAATACCAATTTCGTCCAGTTCATTGGCAAGTTCCTGTATCAACTGGCGGTAACGTTCTAAAATACCGGCATCTTCAAAATGATCATGCAATGCTTTGTAATCGTGGTAAGAAGTCATGATGCGTTCAAACAGATCCACTGTATCTGTAAAAATCATCAGTAAAGTTCTGCCGGTGGTGGTGGATTCTTTAATTACCTTACGGCTTTTAAACAACAGTTCACGCACCAGGTTTTGTTCGTTATGCACAGTAACCTGCAGCTCCATCATGCGCTGGTAGGTTTTATCATAGTCCACATCTTTCTCATAAAACATCGCCCTTACCCGCAGGTAATCTGCGGTGGCAATGATACAATCGCCCAAAGCCTGTTGCGCCAGTTTATAGGGACGAAAACTGTACAGCAATAAACTCAGCAGCATATACCATATTGCCCCTGCACCAATATAACCGGCATGTATCAGCAAATCCCACCCGGTATACCGGTTTGTCATGTTCAGTACAATCATTAATAAAGCAGATACGCCAACAGAATTGGCACGGCTGCCAAACACACCAATCATCGAAAATATAAAACATGATACCAGCAACAATGTGCCCAGTATCCAAGGATATGGAGCGGCCATCGCGGTGAATAAAGCCATGAAAGTATTGATGATGGTACAGGCAATCATTCCGTTTTTGCGGTGGTGAATAGGACCGGGCGTATCGGTGATGCTTACGCTCATCGCACCTAACGAAACCACTATGCCAACAGGCAATAAGTTAAAATGATTGAGTATGATGGCAGGCAATACAATTCCTGCAGTGATTCTTACACCATCGCTGAGGTAATGGCTGCTGATAAAACTTTTATATTGTTTGATGTAGTCCAATGAGCAGGATCGGTTTTGCATGGTAAAGATACTTGTTTCATAAAAAAGTTGAACCGGGGATGAATGACAACAGGTAGAAATAATTACCAGGAATGCAATGGGCATTGATTATATTAGTAGAGAAAAGCAGCGCAATGAAAAAGTTTTCACCCGTTTTGTTTTGTATGATACTATTGTTGACTGCAGTGCAGGCCAGCCCACTTTTTAAATCGACAGGCCAGTGCAAAATTGTGGATGATCGATATATACTGCAGGATACGGGTTGGGTCACCAGTCTGAATGCATTCCGAAAAGCAGTAGTCAGTGGGAACAAGGCAGCAGTAAAGAAGTATTTTGAATTCCCGGTAAAAAACTTCGGCAATGAAATCTGGAAATTGGTATTGACAGAAAAGGAAATAGAAGCGAAGCACCTGTACGGCGGCACGATCATTCCGTTTTCAGAAACCGACTTCGATCAGTATTGTACCAAATTATTCCCCGATGCATTCAATAAAAGTATGCAGTTGATCAACACCAGTGTATTGAAAAGGAAAAATGAAACGGCATCGCCTTTACTGAAACAATCTGAAAAAGTTACTTATAAAATGTACGTGAGTTATGATGATGAAACCAAAACCATCACGCTGAATCTTGGGTATAAAACAAAAGGCTGCAATCCTGCAGACAAAGCAATTGAAGTAGGTGAGAATAATGTGCTGTATTATTTTTCAGTAAAGGAAAATGGCAGTATTATTTTTAAAGAGGTCAGGCTGGCCGGATAATATCAGCGCATGCATCAAATTCTTCCGTAAAGGAAAGTGTGGCTTTGTGTGGGGGTGACGTTGTTACCAATATCTTCCAGCGTAACGGTAAAAGCCGTAGCGCCATTGGGTACATTTTCCAGTTCAACAAAATGGTCGCGGATTTCATCATGCACCATGCCCACATTCACCATTTTATTATTTACAGTAGCCCACAATTGGTATTTTTTATCAGCAGGAGAGGGAATGAGGTGATGAATCATAATGTATGCCTTGCCTGTCTTTTTATCCCACCACATGGTGCAGCGGCATAAAGTGTAAGGAGCTACACCATACATGGCAACTGGTGTAATAGCGGTGTCTCTAAGCACAGCATAATCCTTGCCGGGTAATGAAACAGCCGGTGGTGTTTTTGCCGCTTCTTCCAATTGTGCCTGTTGCTGTTTGTTTTTTTGATACAGGTTCAGGTTGAATACACTGCTTACTACCAGTAAAACCACTGCTGCCGCAGCAACGGCACGCAACCAAAATACACGGCTGCCGGAAGATGCCGGTACCGCTTTTAGTGGTACAACAGGCGTTTCCAGGTTTTCCAGCGACTGTAAAATTTTCTGATCCAGCGCTTCGCCGGTAACACAGGCTGCAGCCATGGCATGCTGTTCAAATTCTTTTTCAAATGCAATGATGGCTTCATGTACCTGTGGGTGTTGTGCACGCATGGTTTCCACTTCGGCTTTTTCTTCCGGTGTGCAAACCCCCATTACGTAGGCTTCAATAATACCCGATGCTATGTATTCATCAAAGTTCATTATACAAATTGTTTGCGCAGTTCTATGAGCGCATTGCGTAATCTTGTTTTTACTGTTCCAACAGGAATGTTGAGCTCTTTGGCGATCTCTTCGTGTGTGTAACCGTTAAAATACGCCAGTTCCACCACATTTTTATAATCTTCCCGCAACAGGTGTACCTGTTTTCTCAACCCAATCTGGTTGATGTTAACCGTACTGCTGTCCTTCCCGTCCACATAAGTAACGTAATTATCGATGGAATCGTTTTGTTGCTGCTTTTTAAAAGCTTTGCTGCGGGTGGTATTGATGGCGCAGTTACGGGTTACATTGAACAGCCAGGTAAACAGGCGGCCTTTGCCGGCATCGTACTTGCTGATGTTTTTCCAGGCGGTAACAAAAGCTTCCTGCAATACATCTGCCGCAGTTTCTTTATCCGTTATAATTTGCTGCACCACAGTGAATAAAGCCCCTTTATAATGATGATACAGGTACTGGAATGCTTCGTTATCGTGCATTTGCAATGCCGTAACCAATTCCGTTTCTGTATATGTTTTTGGCGCAGTCACTAAATGAAAATGGGTGTAAAAATAAAGGGATTAGCGGGGATAAAAAAATGTGGGCAGCATTAAAAAGGGATTACTGCAAACTGTCAGCCGGCTGGCAGTATATTTTGTAGCTGCAGTCAACAAATTAATCCAACTCAGTCCTGGCGATTAGCATATAAACACACTGTCAGCTGATATTTAATGCACACATTAAATAGTAATACGGATTACTCCACAAAATGCCAGCATACACCGGCAATATCAATAATATTTACTTCTTTGCCATAAGGCTGTTGTTGTGGCGGGGAAATGCGGATGCCAAACAGTTCCGGAATTTTTTTCTCTGTAATGGCTTTATAAAATGCAGCCACATCATCAACTTTTACGCTGAGCATAAAGTTTTCTGCAAAAGCTTTGTTGTCAAACCGCTGCAGGATGAATACGCAGCCATCTTTTTCAAAGCCCACATAGTCTCCGGCATCCCAGCGAATGGTAAAACCAATGGCCAGGAATAATTGTTTTGACGCTTCAAAATTACTTCCCGAAGGAACAAATGGTTCTAAAGACAGGAATTGCATGGTGATGATTTTGAAACAACAGGCCGCAAGAAGCGGCCTGTTGTTTATGCGTGATGCAAAATTTATCAGGATGCGTCAGGCCGCTGCAGCAGCCCAACGTTTAGATACTGCGGTGCACATCAAAATGCTCCAGCTCTTTGCTTACTGCATTCAGGAATGTGCTGCCTAATGCACCGTCTATAATGCGGTGATCGTAACTTAATGAAATATACATCATGTGGCGGATGGCAATACTGTCGCCCTGCGGCGTTTCAATCACCATTGGCCTTTTCTTAATAGCGCCAACAGCCATAATGGCCACCTGTGGTTGATTGATAATGGGCGTGCCCATGATACTGCCGAATGTGCCCACATTGGTTAATGTGAAAGTGCCACCATTGGTATCATCGGGCTTTAATTTATTGGTACGGGCTGCATTGGCCAAATGATTCACCTGTTTGGTGAGGCCTACCAGATTCAACTGGTCGGCATTTTTAATAACCGGTACAATTAAATTGCCTGTAGGTAAAGCGGTAGCCATACCAATATGCAGGTCTTTTTTAATCACAATCCTGTCGCCGTCCACACTGCTGCTGAGCATGGGATATTTCTTAATGCACTTTACAATGGCTTCAATAAACAATGGAGTGAATGTGATTTTTTCGCCCTCACGTTTTTCAAAATCTTTCTTGATTTTTTCCCGCCATAATACCAGGTTGGTAACATCGCATTCTGCAAAACTGGTTACATGGGCACTGGTGTGTTTACTGTCCACCATGTGTTTGGCAATCAGTTTACGCATGCGGTCCATTTCAATAACCTCAACATTGCCGGTAAAAATGGTTGGGGCGGGCATGGATGCAGGTTCTGAGGGCGCAGGCATTGGCACTGTAGAAGGAACTACTTTTACTTCAGGTGCAGTTGTCACCACAGGAGAAGGAGCAGCAACCCGGCCGCCGGATTTAGCGGCAACATAAGCCAATATATCTTTTTTACTAACACGGCCTTCCTGCCCGGTACCGGGAATGGTTTCCAGTTCAGCCATGCTGATGCCTTCCTGTTGTGCAATATTTAATACTAATGGGGAATAAAATTTTATTCCGGTTGATTGTCCGTTTGCACCGGCAGCAGGCATTTTTGCCGGCTGATAAGGAATTTCTTCCACTACTTTTGCTTCTTCATAAGCCGCAGGAGCGGGTGCCGGCGCAGCATTGCCTGATACCGCTGCATTAGCGCCCACACGTATAGTGGCAATTACAGCACCTATCGGCACTACATCATTCTCATTATATAAAATGGTTTCTATCACACCTTCTGCGGTGGAAGGCACTTCGCTGTCTACCTTATCGGTGGCAATATCTAAAACAGTTTCATCCTGTTTAACGGCGTCGCCTGGTTTTTTATGCCACTTTAAAATGGTGGCTTCCATAATGCTTTCGCCGAGTTTTGGCATAACTAAATCTACTACACTCATAAAATGGTTTAAGTGTTAACACAATCGTTGATCTGGCAGGGCAAATGTAAGGAAAAATGGCAATTTAGGGGAGATGGTTGATGGTTGTAGGTTAAAGGTTGATGGTTAGTTAATTGGTTAATTAGTTAATTAGATTTAGTATTGACCATTCACCATTGACGACTACCCATTCCCCTTCACCCTTCTATTATAAACTTCCTCAGCATATTCAATGCATGTGCAGCGGTTAGCTGAATATTTCTTGCCCGGTCGAAACGGAAAAACATTTTTTGTGTTACAATTTTATTTTTATCACCCACTGCCACCCAAACGGTACCAACAGGTTTTTCCGGCATGCCACCGCCGGGCCCCATAATACCGCTGACGGCAATGACATAATCAGATTTAATTCTTTGCAATGCGCCTTTTGCCATTTGGGTGATCACTTCTTCACTTACCGCACCTTTGGTAAGTAAGGTATCATGGTTCACCCCCAATAAATCTTCTTTAGCACCATAAGAATAACTGATCACGCTGCCGTCATAAAAGGCAGAAGAACCTGCAATTGAAGTAAGCAGGTGTGCAATATAACCACCGGTGCAACTTTCTGCAGTGCACATGGTTTTGTTTTGCTGCAATAATAATTTGCCCACCACCTGTTCCAATGCTTCATCTTCATTGGTCACTAAATAATCTTTCACCAGGTTTTGCAGTTGGGTAAACTGTTCATCAATCTCTTTCCCCACTGTAGTTGTATCATAGCCGGATGTAGAAAGCCGCAGGCGTACCATGCCAAAATTAGGCAGGTAAGCCAGTTTGATACGTGCAGGCAATGCCGTTTCATAGGATTGTATTAAATCTGCCAAAAAACTTTCGCCCACACCGGCAGTTAGCAAAGTGCGGTGCAGGATCACCGGCAATTCAAATTGTTTTTGTAATGCAGGAATTACATCATCGGTCATCATGCCTTTCATTTCAAAGGGAACGCCGGGCATGCTTACATACACTTTACCTTCTTTATTAAACCACATCCCGGGCGCAGTACCGCGGTTATTTTGAATAACGGTGCAAACATCAGGCACTTCGCCCTGCAATAAATTTCTTTCAATGATGGGGCGGTTCAAACGGTTAAAAATATTGATCACATTATGCCGGGCAGCTTCGTTGGTGACCATTGTACCGCCAAAATATTTACACAGTAATGGTTTGGTAATGTCATCGGCAGTAGGGCCCAGGCCACCGGTGATGAGAATAATATCAGCATGTTTGCTTTCCTCATCCAGCGCATTCCAAATGTCATCCCACGCATCACCCACGGCAACACGCCTGTTTACTGCAATGCCGGCTTTATTCAGTTCCTGCGCCATCCATGCACTGTTGGTGTCAATAACCTGCCCTATTAAAAGTTCATCACCAATGGTGATGATAGAAGTTCTGATCATGATCAATGTTTAATGCAAAACAAATTTGTTACTAAAAAGTTCTGTCAGAAGGAGACGCTTTCGTAAATGGTTTGCAGGTGCAAAGTAACATCAATTGAAGCAATGCTGAACACATCATCGATGGATTTATAATCGTATTGCAGCCAGCTGCTATCCGCATTGCGGATGTTGTGCTGTACAAATATTTTTTCCGAATGAACCAGTATATAATCTTTCAAAGTGGGAATCTCTTTATACAGCATAAACTTCTGCCCGGCGTCGTAATTGCGGGTGGAAGGAGAGAGGATTGCAATGACCACTGTGGGGTTGGTTGCCGTATCAAAATGAGTGTCGGTCAATTCAGGATCGCCGCAATAAACAGTAATATCAGGATAAGTGTAAAATGTATTTTTGGGAATGTGTAACCTCATGTCGCTGCCCAATGGCCTGCAACCTTTACCTTTAAGTTGATTGCCTATGTCACCAAAAAGATTCGAAAAATAAAATTATGTTTGAGTGATGCACAACTCATCGCAAACACTTCTCCCCGGTAATACTCATGTTTTTCTGTTGCGGCACGCTCCATTTCCAGGTATTCTTCAGCAGAAATGTAATTGTATTTTGGCGCCGGTTCTTCTACTATATTCTCTATATTTTCCATAATCAAATTTAATTCATTTAGTTTTGGTAGATAAATTTTTTACTGCATGAAAATAGTTTTCATTGTGTTCGCCTGGTTCATTTGCTGCACTGTTGCTGCACAGGATGCAGGGCCGCAATTATCTGCCGCAATAAAAAAACTGGAAACTGATGATCAATTCAAACACGCCACTATTAGTTTATACGTAACTGATAGTAAAACAGGGAAAATAATTTTTGCAAAAAATGAAGAAACCGGGCTGGCTCCTGCCAGTTGCCAGAAGGTGATTACCAGTACCACCGCCTTTGCATTGCTGGGAAAGGATTTCAGGTACGTGACTTATATTGGCACTGATGCACCCACAGATAAAAAATATGATGCCGCTAATTTATTCATTGTGGGCAGTGGCGATCCTTCATTCGGCAGCTGGCGCTGGAAATCAACATCTGATTCATCAGTACTCCTGAAAATTGGAAATGTTTTATTACAACGAAATTTATTTTCTTTTGAACAGCGTATCATCACCAATGATCAGCTGTATGGTTTAACACCCTTGCCGGAAGGATGGATATGGCAGGATATTGGTAACTATTATGGCGCTGCCTGTTTTGGTTTTAACTGGCACGAAAACCAATACGATATGGTACTGCAACCCGGTGACGTGAATGCTGCTGCCAAATTGCTCAGCACAAAACCAACGTTGCCATTGGCTGATATTCAAAACGACATCACTACCGGTAAAGCCGGCAGCGGCGATAACGGTTATATTTACAGCATGCCTTACTCCAGATTATTATTTGCAAAAGGTACTGTTCCGGCGCAGCATGCACCTTTTTCCATTAGCGGCAGTATGCCCAATCCTGCTGCTGTTTTTAATGATCAATTAGGGAGTTATTTATTCAGCAAAAAGATTTATTTTAAAGAGAAAAGCATTACCGCCAATGAAGCCATTATGGCAAAGCAACCGCTTAAACTGCCCACGCAATGGATTGATTCGATTTTTTCACCTTCTTTCGACAGTATGAATTTCTGGTTCCTTAAAAAAAGCGTGAACCTTTATAGCGAAGCATTTTTAAAATCAATGGCACAAAAAAATACTTCAGCAACAACAGATGATATTTATACGAGGGGAATCAATACTATAAAAACATTCTGGAAAGATAAAGGCATAGATGCAGATGCGCTCAACATCATTGACGGCAGCGGACTTTCCCCGGCCAACCGCGTAACCACGCATGCATTGGTTACTGTACTGCAGTATGCCCGGCAGCAGGCCTGGTTCAATTCGTTTTATAATGCATTGCCTGATATGAATGGCATAAAAATGAAAGACGGGTATATTAATGGAGTAAGAAGTTATACCGGTTATGTTACTGCAAAGAATGGAGCGGGGTACACCTTTTCTTTTATAGTAAATAATTTCAGCGGCAACCCCGGTACGGTAAGAGAAAAGATGTGGAAGATACTGGATATGCTGAAATAAATCTAACAGTAAATATTACCCTGATTATTTTATTTTGGAATTGTTTTTACTATTTTCGCCACAAATTTATTTACTATGGCTGAACAGAGTTTTAAGAATCATTCCCGCTACGTACCTATGTATCATTTTGTGGCATCAGGGTTATTGGTGCTTCCCCTGGTGGTAAGTATTATGCATTTGGTAAAAGCAATAGGCGAAGGCAGTGGCCGTTTGCATGCTGCTGCAATGGTGTCGCTGGTATTGTCTTTCGGGTTGATATTTTGGTATGCCCGTTTTTTTGCACTGCGTGCACAGGACAGGGTTATACGGGCCGAAGAAAATTTCAGGCATTTTGTGGCCACAGGTAAACCTTTAGACAGCCGTTTACGCATGAGCCAGATCATTGCCTTACGTTTTGCTGGTGATGATGAATTTGTTGCACTGGCAAAAAAAGCAGTGGATGAAAATTTATCTTCCAAACAAATAAAAATGGCCATCACAAACTGGAGGGCTGACTATTACAGGATGTGATCCTGATTTTTATGCGCCTGACAGTTGCGAACCGGCTAGACACATCAGGCTATCCAAAATATAATTGCAGTTTTTCTTTCAACTGCACAGGCATTTCGCAACGTTTCATCGTTTGGGCGTCAATAAAGAACAGGGTGGTTTCGCCGGTATTCAGCAATTCATCCTGTTCATTATAAATTTCAGAATGAAAAACGATTTTGTGGTGTGCCGGCATTTCTTTTAATGTGGTTTTAATGGTGACCAGGTCATCATATTTTGCCGGACGCAAAAACCTGCTGTGAATATCCACCACAGGCATAATGATGCCGAGCGCTTCAATTTCTTTATAAGTATAACCAATCTGCCTGATGGCTTCAGTTCTTCCAATTTCATAAAATTGGGCGTAATGCCCATAATACACCACGCCCATCTGGTCGGTAAGGGCATAATGAATACGTACTTGAGTTTCGGTTACAAACATTGCAGAGATTACAATTTGAATGAAAGCTGTTGCAGCAGTAACAAATAATTATTTACCCGTCATATTATCAATGCTGATCTTTCCCGGCCCTACCAATAATACAGTAAGATAACCGATAAGGTACAAAGCCGGTTCGGCATGCAGGTCTTCATCAACAAAGTGCCCATTATTCACTTTAAAGATCACCACGCACATGGTAATAATGAGTGGAATGGTTGCCAAACGTGAAAACAATCCTAAAATTAAAAACAATGAGCAGAAGAATTCAGCAAAGATCACCAGTGCTAAACTGAGTGTGCTGCCTATGCCAAGAAAGTTCATAAACTTATTATGCAGGTCGCCAAAATGAACAAGTTTTTGATAACCGTGCAGCATCATTAGAATCCCCAATCCCAGTCGTAAAATCAGCATTGCAGTATTAAATGCACCTGCTGAATATTTAGTTGATAATAGTTTTTTCATGTACCGTTTTTTATTGTGATGATAGCAGTATTTATTATGCAATTTTATCAAATCCTTAACAGCAAAACAAAAATACATTCGTTTATCATGCAGCAGTTATCCACTTATTCACAATAATTCTGGAACGGTGTTTGCATAACTCGCTTTATAATTAATTTTACAATTAATCATAGACTGAATTTACCGACATGATAAAACACAAACTTACAGTCTTGCTGCTCTCTGCAGGACTTTGCCTTTCAGCAACAGCACAACCAACCAGCAAGGTTACAGATCCTGAAAAACAATTTAAAGATGCGAAAGAATTATTTGTGATGGGCCAATATGCATTGGCTTATCCCTTGTTGAAAGACCTTAAAGAACAATACCCGGATAATACCATCAGCAACCATACTTACCTTAACGATGATATCAGTTATTATTACACAGTTTGTGAACTGAAACTGGTGCAACCCGTTGCTGAAGATGATGCCAAACATTATATTGAAGTGGTAAGCAATGAACCCCGCCGCGAACTGATGGCGTACCATCTCGCCAAATTTTATTTCACGAAAGAAGATTTCAGTAATGCCATTACCTATTACGAAAGGGCAGGGCTGGATAATTTGAGCAATGAAGAAATTGCCGATGCAAAATTCGAACGGGCGTATTGTTATTTCAACTTAAAACAATTTGAAACAGCCAAACCGCTGTTTGATGAAATTCACCAACTGCCCGGGAATAAATATTACTATCCTGCCAATTATTATTACGGCTTTATTTGCTATTACGACCGCCAATATAACGAAGCACTTAAAGCATTTAAACTGGTGGAAACGAAAGATGAGTATAAAGGCGTGGTGCCTTACTATATTGCCGAAATATATTATTTCCAGGGAAAGAAAGATGAATCACTGCGCTACGGTGAAAGTGTTTTAGCAAGGGGCGGTACATTATATTATGAAAAGGAAATGCGCCTGCTGATGGGGCAACTGCATTTTGAAAGAAAAGAATTTGCGAAAGCTTTGCCATTGATTGAATACTATGTGAACAACAGTGATAAAGTAGATAAAGAAGTGCTGTATGAAGTAAGTTATTGTTATTACGAAGCCAGTCAATTACAAAAAGCCATTGATGGGTTTAAGCAACTGAGTAATTTAAAAGATTCGATGGGGCAAAACAGTATGTATTTACTCGGCGATTGTTACCTGAGAACCGGGCAAAAGGCCAATGCAAGAAATGCTTTTCAATATTGCGCCTATAATAACAGCAATGCAAAACAACAGGAAGTATCGCGGTTTATTTATGCCAAACTTTCTTACGAACTCGGTTACCAGGACATTGCTTTGAACGAACTGAAAAAATTCCTTTCTGATTATCCCGGCTCAGATTATGAAACGGAAGCCAAAGAAATTTTGGTGGGATTATTAGCGAATACCAACAATTTCAATGATGCATTAACGCTGTATGAATCGATGGGTAAACCAACACCAGCCATGCAGAAAGTATATCCACGCATCTTGTTTGGTAAGTCAGTTGAATACATTAATGATCAGCAAACGGTACGGGCAGATGAATTGCTCACCAAAGTTTTGTCTGATGCAAATGGCGGTTCATTGTATCCTTATGCCAATTTCTGGAAAGGAGAAATTGCCCTGCGCAACCAGAAGTATGATGAAACCATAAAATTCATGACTGCTTATTTGCAAAGCAGTGCACCATCGCTGGGTGAAGCCACACCACAGGCAGCACGGTACGATCTTGGTTACAGCTGGTTAAAAAAAGAGAACTATAAAAATGCGCAGAATTATTTTGAACAGGTGGCAAAAACAGTAACCGTAACGTCGCCTGCGATAGAACAGGATGCGTATGTACGCACGGCTGATTGCTATTTCATGAACCGTGATTTTGCTAAGGCCAACAGCATGTATGATTATGTGATCAATAATGCTTTACCACAAAGTGATTATGCTTATTTTCAAAAAGCGATGATCGCCGGTGTAAAAAGTTCTGCAGAAAAAATTAAGACGCTGAATACACTCACCCGCCAGTATCCGCAGAGTAACCTGGTGCCTGATGTGAACATGGAAGTTGCTAACACTTATATGGCAGATGAAAAATTCCGCGATGCCATACCTTATCTCAATAAAATTCTTGAGTTGCAGGGCACTGGCGGATTAAAACCTATTACGTATCTCAAGCTAGGATTGTGTTATTACAACATTAATGATAATGCCAATGCGCTGACCAATTACCAGGCATTAATTCAAAAATATCCACAATCGCCAGAGGCAGATGAAGCACTGGATAACATTAAGAATATTTATGTAGAAGATGGTAAGCCGAATGATTATGTGGAACTGATGCGTAAGAATGGTAAAAATATTTCAGTAAGTGAAGCCGATTCGCTGAACTACACTTCCGCTGAATTGAAATATAATAATGGAGATTGCAATGCCGCGATTACCGGTTTCACCAATTATCTTTCTTTATATCCTGAAGGAGCATTTGCGCTGGAAGCTAATTATTACCGCAGCGAATGTTATGATAAGAATAAAGATTTTACCAATGCCATTACAGGCTACAACTACGTAAATGCAAAAGGCCCCAGCCGGTATTTTGAACGGTCAACACTGGAAGCTGCAAGGATCAGTTATTTTGAGCAGAAGAATTATGCAGAAGCCAAGCGTTACTTTGAATCGCTGTTAGCCAATACTTCTAACAATGATAATATACTGGAAGCACTGCGTGGTTTGGTACGTTGCCAGTATTTACTGAAAGATTATGCTACCGCCAATGAAACAGCAAAAACATTGCTAACCAAAAAAGGTATCAGTACAGACGATAAAGCCATTGCCTTCCTGGTGTTGGGTAAATCGCAGCAGCTGAATAATGATTGCACCAGTGCCGTGGGATCGTTTAAATCCTGTGCGGCCATTAATAAATCATCATGGGGTGCAGAAGCCCGGTACGAAATTGCCAACTGCCAGTTTACTTCCAATAATTTAAGTACGGCAGAAAAATCAGCGATGGCGGTTATTAAAGAAACCGGCTCTTACGATTTGTGGGTGACCAAAGCTTATATTTTACTCGGCGATATTTTCATGCAGGAAAAAGATTATTTCAATGCAAAAGCCACTTATGAAAGTGTTGCCAAAAATGCAGTGATTCCTGAACTGAAAGCCGAAGCACAGCAAAAATTAGATAAAGCTACAGAGGAGGAAAAAGCAAGCAGTAAAGTAAGCAGCAATTAATATTACACTAAATCATTCGATAAAATCACAGCAATGAATATACAGCTCAGAAAATATTTAACCCTCACCATGCAATGCACCGCAACAGCGTTATTGTTGCTGGCAAGCGGCACTTTGTTTGCACAAAAAGATACTACAAAGAAAACGACTACCATAGATATTACATCAGCTTACAAACCTGTGTTGCGGAATTCAGTAAAAATTAATTTTACGGCAGCTTATTTAAATGCAGATACCAGTAAGCCCAAAATGAATTATACTGTGCCCCCGCAAAACCTGTTTTATGCTTACCAGCCCATTTCATTAAAACCACTGGCGCTGCAGCAGGATACGAACCTTGACCTTGGCATACGCAACTATATTAAAGCAGGGTTTGGTAATTTCTCTACGCCTTATGTCAATGCGGGATTTAGTTTTGGTGATGGTAAAAAAAGTTTGCTGAATGTTTATGCAGATTATATTTCTTCCAAAGGCAAAATTAAATACCAGGATTTTTCCCAACTGAACCTGAAAGGAGCCGGCAGTTATTTTACTGCAAAGAATGAAGCATACGGAGAAGTGAAGTTCAGCCAGAACGATACTTATTTATACGGTTACGATCATACCCTGCATAATTTCAGTAAAGACAGTATTCTTACCCAATACCAGGATATCAATTTGAAAGCCGGTATCAGGAATACAGTAGTGGGAGATTTTGGCCTAAAATACAACCCAACAGTGCAAGTGGATAATTTTACCGGTAAAAACAAACTGAGTGAAAGTTCGCTGATTGTGAACGCACCAATAGAAAAGCAATTTGGAGAAGCTTTTGCATTGAAAGTGGAAGGAAGGGCAGACATTACTTCTTACACCACCAAAAATCTTACAAACAATGTAAAGCTCAGTAATAATGTATTTCAGTTGTCACCATCTTTGATATTTGCTTCTCCACAATTCAGCATCAATGGTGGCTTAACACCCACCTGGGACAATGGTAATTTTGTTTGGTTGCCCAATGTGTATGCGGAAGCGCAGATCAAGGAAAAAGTATTTATGATACAGGCCGGCTGGGTGGGTAACTATGTAAAAAATACTTTTCATAATCTTATCGCCATCAATCCATACCTGCAAACAATTGCTTCGCAAACCAATACAAAAGAAATTGAGTATTATGGTGGCATAAAAGCAACATTAAGTAAACATTTTAATTTTAGCGCCAAAGCAGGGTTATTAAGTTATACCAACTTTGCTTTGTTTATTAATGATACTGCAAGCGATGGTAAATCTTTTAAAACGGTATATGAACCAAAGGCGAATAACTTCAGGGTGCATGGTGATTTAAGTTATATCAACCAGGATAAATTTACTTTGACCACAGGGTTAACGTTAAACGGTTATACCGGGTTTAACACCAACGCCAAAGCGTGGAATACCGTTCCGCTGGAACTTACCAGTTCTTTACGCTGGTGGGCTTATAAACAGGTTTTGCTGAAAGGTGATTTTTATATGTTTGGTGGTGGTAACTATATCGACAAAGGAAATGTTACAAAGTCATTTAAAGGTGGAACAGATTTGAGCGCCGGTTTGGAATTCAGGGTAAATAAAATGTTCAGCGCATGGCTGGATGTAAATAACATCCTCAATAATAAATACGAACGCTGGCACAATTACCAGGTGTACGGTTTAAATGTACTGGGTGGTGTGAGAGTAATGTTTTAAACGGAGATGAATTTGATTTTGTCATGAATAGTTTTTTATCGGTCAGACGTGGACGTCAGACCGTGTGAGGTCTCCAATATGGTCTGACGTCCACGTCTGACCATGTTGTACCTTCAAGCTCCAGCTTGAAGCTGCTCACTAACACGAATTACGCATTGATATATAAAACAGCCCGGAAACTTCCGGGCTGTTTTTATCAGATAAAATACATTTTATAAATCTTCTTCCCGTTCCAGCATCAACACGGCAGACTGCGGTACGATGTAATATTTTTCTTTTTCATAAATTACTTCAGTAGCACCGCTGAGTAAAAAAATAGCCAGGTCGCCTTCCCTGGCCTGCAGCGGCAGGTATTTGATCTTTTCTTCTTCCGGTTTCCAGCTTTCTTCTTCCACAGGCATGGGCAATGCGTAGCCGGGCCCGGTTTTGATCACATAACCCTGTTGTACTTTTTCTTTTTCCTGCACGCCGGGTGGCAGGTATAAGCCACTATCTGTTCTGTCGTTGGGCGTGGCCGGTTTAATCAACAGCCTGTCGCCGATAACAATCAGCTTTTTCAGTTTATTATCCGGTGTTAAATACATGGCAAATCTTTTATGATGCAAATGTATACAATGTAGCTATTCATTGTTTATGGTTAATAGTTCATACCTCATTCACCATTGACCATTCACCATTATTTCTCCCCGAAAAATTATATGCTTTCCCCATTTTCCCCTCTTTCGCTTCTCGTTTAGTTAATGTACCTTTGTCCGCATACTGTTTTATCCATTATGGAACAATTGATCGCAGCCTATTTATTTCAAAACAAAACCTGCCCATTACCGGGTTTGGGTACGTTACAATTATTGCCGGGTAAAGCAGAAGGCGATTTTTTGAATAGTGTGATCATGCCGCCTGCGCCAGTGATTCAATTGGATGCAAAAGAAACTGACGCCAGTAATTTACTGGATTTTATTGCTGCCAAAAAAACACAAACTGTGATGCAGGCTATTGATGTATTGGGTTCATTTTGCAATACACTTAAAGCTGCAACATTATCACAACAATCTGCCCCATTAAATGGTATTGGTGATTTTTATACCGACGGTAAAGGTGTAATACAGTTCAGGGCAAAAAATATTGCCGCTGCTTTTCTGCAACCTGTACGTGCTGAAAGGGTGATACATCCGCAGGCGGAACATGCCATACTGGTGGGTGATAAAGAAACCACCAATACGGTAATGACAGAATTCTATGGCGACACACCTGTTCAAAAAGACCGCTGGTGGGTGTGGGCAATTATTTTGGCAGCCATTGCTTTGATCTTACTCTTTATTTATTTATTGAATAATGCATCTCTTGTTTCATCTGCAGGAAATGCAATGCCTGTTTGATATGAAAAAGCTTACCAAAATAATTGTGTTCTGTGCCTGTTGCCTTGTTTTTATTGGTTGCGACAGGGTGACTAAAGAACTGGCGAAGCAACATTTGAAAGATCAGCCACCTGTTACTTATTTACACAACACTTTCCGGTTAGAATATGTGGAGAATACCGGTGCTGCTTTAAGTTTGGGAGATGACCTGCCGAAGGCTGCAAGTTTCTGGTTGCTGAGCATTGTGCCATTAGTTGTTTTATTATGGTTACTTTATTTCACTATAAAGAATATTGATACCATGCGCAATATGAAGATGATTTCCATTGCATTGGTGTTTTCCGGTGGTATCGGGAATATCATTGACCGGTTACTCTTTGACCGTCATGTCACTGATTTTATGAACATGGGAATTGGAGACCTGCGTACCGGAATTTTTAATGTAGCCGATGTTTGTGTTACTGCCGGTGTAATAGGATTGCTGCTTTTCTTTAACGATAAAAAAAAGAACCCTGATGCAGTTCCTGCTGCTGATGTTCCAGTTCAATAAAACGTTTTCATGATTCATTATTCCCATTGTCCTGTTTGTAATGCAGTTGAAATTGCCCCCGTGTTAACAGTAAAGGATTTTACAGTTTCTCAAAAAGATTTTAGTATCTGGCATTGCAATAGCTGTACCGCAAGGTTTACACAGGATGTGCCTGAACAGGATGCTATTGGTGCTTATTACAAATCTGATAATTATATTTCTCACAGCGATACAAAAAAGGGCCTGGTAAATTCTTTATATCATTCAGTAAGAAAACGCACACTGAATAAAAAGAAACAACTGGTGATACAGGAAACCGGCATGCAGAAAGGCGCTTTACTTGATATCGGCTGCGGTACCGGTGCTTTCCTGCATACCATGAAAACGGCAGGCTGGGGCATCACTGGCCTTGAACCTGATGATACTGCAAGGCAAAAAGCGGTGGAGCTATACGGCATCCACCCCCAAACGCCGGATCAATTGTTCTCATTACAGCCGGAAAGTTTTCATGCCATAACGATGTGGCATGTACTGGAACATGTGCACGATCTGCATGGATATATAAAGCAGTTATACCAATTGCTGGCACCGGGTGGAAGAATTTTTATTGCAGTACCCAATTATACTTCGGCAGATGCGGAAAAATATGATGCCTGTTGGGCAGCGTATGATGTGCCCCGCCACCTGTATCATTTTTCTCCTTTGGCAATGGAACAATTGATGACGCAGTACAGGCTAAAAATTACTGCGGTAAAACCAATGTGGTATGATAGTTTTTATGTGAGTATGCTGAGCGAACAATATAAAAATGGAAAGGGCAACTTGATGGCTGCATGTGTTAATGGCTTACGCTCCAACCTGAACGCCATGAGGGATCATAAAAAATGCAGTTCGGTAATATATGTAATCAGTAAATAGAAGTTTTTTTAAAGGCCTTCCTTCAAAATATGTCTTCACAAGTGAAATATGAAACTGATCATTAAAAGAAGGCAACCCGTTCAGGTGTAATTTTCATTTTCAGCATTAAAATATACACGAACATTAAGCGGTGTGAATCTGCTTGCAGCGGGTTGACTTCTTCAGTTAATATCTAATCATTGTAAAAATAAAAGCGCTTCCTTTTAAAAGACTGTTTCGCCCAAATGGTAATATTCAGCACCTTAAAGAAGGTTTAAGGTGTTATGCCGCATCTTCTGTTTTAAGTAGAGCGGCATGAAAAAGCCAACATCATGTGTTGGCTTTTTCTCTGGCTTCAAAAATATTTTGATACGATTAATTTAGCTTCAACTCAAACATCAGCGGCCAGCGTTTACCGGTAATATACATTTTTTTGGAAGTACTGTCATAAGCAATACCGTTGAGCACATCTGTTCTGTCCTGCACAATATCTTTTGCAAAATATTTGGAAGGGAAATTGGTGACGTCCATTTTGCCAACAACTTCTCCGGTTGAAGGATTTATTTTAATAATAATATCCTGCTGCCACACATTGGCAAAAATGAAACCATCAATATATTCCAGTTCGTTAATACTGTCTACAGGTTTTGAATCTTCTTTCACTGCCAGAATACTTTTTACTTTAAAAGTTTCAGCATCTACAAAATATAAATTAGATGAACCATCGCTGAGGATCAAATCAGTGCCATTATTCGTCATGCCCCAACCTTCATAAGGCCAGCTCAGCATCTTAATGGGCTGGTCAATATTTTTTTCATCGTATACATATACTACATGGTTTTTCCAGGTAAGTTGATAAATTTTTCCTTTAAAAACCTGTATACCTTCTCCAAAAATTTTGGGGTCGGTGTACATGTGTTTTTTCTCCACTTTACCGGTTTTAATGTCTGCAATCCTTAATGAAGATTCATTTTCCATACCGGTGCCCTCATAAAATTTACCATTATAGATTTGTAATCCTTCTGTGAAAGCGCTGGTATCGTGGGGATACATATTCAGTATATTATAACTGATCTGTGGTGCAGGGTGCGGCTCCAGGGAAGGGTCAATAGAGATTTGTGAATTGGTTTCATTTCCATTACATGCAGCCAGGATAAAGATCACAGCCGTAACTAAGCTATATTTCATACATTAATTAATGAGTATGGGCAAAAGTAATAAACTGCGCCTGATGTTGCGCCTTTTTGTTGGTAAAAGATTGTAAAAGCACTACCATTCGGTCTTTTGATAATAAATGTTCCTTTCTTCAAGGTATTGTATAACTGCCATAAAGCATGCTTCAGCTTTTCCCACCAGTTCAGGCGGATACACCCCTTTAGCAGTAAACAGTTTATCAATAAGTAACTGTAACACCGCAGTACACGTATAACCGGTGGTACGGCTCATGCTGCTGGTTTGCGTGGCCGCATCAAATTTGTCGTACAGTTCATATTGTATGGTGCGGCCTTCTCCTTTAATTATTATAGACATGATGGTAAACTCATCTTCCGTTGCCCCTAATTTCCATTGATCGAATAAAAGGGCAGAAGTAAACTCCAGGGGCGTAATTATTGCATCATTGCATTTTATTTTTTGGGTACTTAAAAAACCTGCACTGATGAGGGATTGCATTAATGCCACATGGCCGGGATACCGCAATGTTTTTTCTTTCATATTGGGGATATGCGGCATGGTGTATAAGATGCTTCTCAGTCCATCGGTATTAAAAGCCTCCAGTGTACCTGTTTGCTGAAAATTTACCAGTTCAGTATCACTTAAAGCAGGTTTGGTTACAATGCAACTGTTTTCCACATATCGTGCCGGTCTTGTATATTCTTCCAGCACATCAATGGGGGAGAAGGGGGCTTTATATTCGAAAGGTTTTATTCTTTTTACCGGCAGCCCGCCAACCAGGCATTCAAAGCTGTCAATTTTCATAAGGTCATTGTGATAGCCCAAAATTAAATTACTCATACCCGGCGCTACACCACAGTCCACAATGGCCGTTACATTCATTTGTTGAGCCAGCAGGTGCAATTGCAATGCATCTTCAGGAAAGAATGAAATGTCCACTACATTTTTTTTACTCCTGATGATCGCTTCAAGAGTTTTATAGCCCATAAAACCAGGTACTGCACTGATCACAAAATCGAAATCGTGCAACAGATTATCATACTGTTCGTAATTGCCCAGGTTGATAACTGTTGTTAAAATGGATGAATTTTTTTCTTTCAACAGTTGTAAATTCTTTTCATTAATATCAAAAGAACTTACGGTATATTTTGCGGCAAGATCAATGGCTATGGCACGGCCTACCATTCCTGCACCAAGAACTGCAATTTTCATAATAATATATTTTACCGGGCGAATACCCGTTTATGAAGTGAATGAATAAATAATAGAGATTTCCCGTGTTGGGAAAGGAAAGTGAATTAATGCAAAACCGATGTACCATTCATCATAATGGATACATAAGCAGAAAGCCTGTAGAAATGCGATGCGGTATGAAAAAATAGCATACCATAAAAGTAAGTAAAAGTTTTTACAACAGGCCTGTTATGGTATTGGAATACGGATTGTAAAATTTAACTGGTTGCCATCAGCCGTCTTATGCTCTTTTGCTTCTACCATTGCCCGTAATTTAGTCTGTTCACCAATGCTTAATGCCAATCTTTTTTTCGTTAATGAAACCACTTCCTGTATGTTCCTGTTAACAGCTTTGCCTTGTGCATTTAGTGGCGAACCATTATCAGTAACAGTGATGATGATGGTATTATCCTGCTCAGTTACTTTAATACTGATTTGTCCGCCGGTTTTGCGTTCTGCAAATCCGTACTTAATACAGTTTTCTGCCACAGGCTGCAAAAGCATAGCGGGCAAGTGAATCCCGATGGTATCTACATTATCAGCCACATCAATAACATAAGAAAATAAACCTGGTTTGATGAGGCTTTGTGTACGAAGGTATAATTCGGTATAATCCAGTTCTTCTTCAATAGTAATTAGTGATTCTTCAGTCATATTCAGCACCTGCCGCATATATACAGAAATTTCCCGTAATGATTTTATAGCATGATCTTTTACCTCATTTTTTTGAATCAGCTCCGTAATATGATCAAAAGTGTTTTGAATAAATTGCGGGTTGATTTGCGCCCTTATGGCTTTAAGTTCATTTTCCGACATTAATTTTTCAAACAATACTTTTTTATTGCGTTGCTTAGCCCGCCAGTTAATTAAAAACCTCAGTGCGGCTAAAACCAGGATGAAGCCAAGCAGATATATCCAGTTGCTTTTATACCACGGGCCTTTAATAACTATCTGAATAGCCAGCTGCCCGTTTTGTCCCTTTGTATTTTCACTAATAAATTCAAGGGTATATTCCCCTGGTTCAAGCCCGATCAGATCAAGCGGTTCCCTGATGGTTTTATATTGCCACTCACTATTGTACTTTCCGCCAACTATGCGATACCGGTAGTAACCCTGGTTAGCCGTACCTGTGTTGGTAAATGATATGCTGATGTTATATAAATCATTATCCAGTACTAAGGATGCCGGCATGTTCCAGGAAGAATAACTGAAATTGTTTTTTACTCCCCGGATTAAAAATTTACTGATGAGTAAATTTAAATCAGAGGTTTTGAGAGAATCAATCGGAATATAATTTACACCTCTTAAACCACCATCAAATAGTATCCTGTCTGGCGAAATGTACACTGCTCCTGCATTAAATTCATTGTGAGTAAGGCCATCATCCGTGGTATAAACATTCAGCAGGCCAGAGGGTACGGAATAAGCCACTAATCCCTGCTTGGTTCCGCAAAATAAAGTTTTGGAAGCGCTGTCAAAGGCCATATTATACACCGTGATATGCGGCATTCCATCTTTTACGGTAACCTGTTTGCTTATTTCTCCGTTTGAATTGACGATATAGAGGCCACCGGATGAACTTCCCACTGCCCATTTTTCCTCGTTGATACTTGTTGCGCAGTAAAAAAAGCCAGGCATGAGTAATTTTTTTTCCAGTGTGGCAATATTAATCATATACAGGCCATTTGTTGTGGCAGCAAGTGTATTACCACGGATTGCGGCAGCAATATTTAATACCCGGCAATCAGTGAGTGATATTGATTTTTCAGGTATGAAACTGTTATTCACCAGGTTTGAAATTTCAATCACCCCGAATGCACCTGACCATAATTGGCCATTAATTTTTTGACAGGAAAACAACGCCTGTAACGAAAGGTTATTCACGATTTTGCCCTGGTCAGTAAATGGGTTATATAGATAATACGATTCAGGATAAGTTTCCTTGAAAGCGATCCACATCGAATCATTCCATAACAGGGATGCATTGAAATAATCAGGGGCTTCCTGCCTGGTTTTGATATCCGTAGTTCCTATACCAATATCAGAATACAAACCATCAACCGCCGGCCCTGAATAAATCAGCCGTTTGTTTTTTGGATTATAGAATATGGAGCGGATCTCAAAGTTTTTTGCGGAAGCATGAAACAGTTTACGCGTTGCCGGTATTTGAATCAGGCCAGATACTGTAGCAATCCATAAATTCGAATTTCCTTCTTCATAATAATTTAATATCCATGTGGCATTATCCATTTCTGGAGTTATTATATTATAAGCCGTGAGGCTGTCATGGATGATGGTTTTATAACTCTCATAGCTGTCTTCTTTTTGTTTATGGGCAACATTATTTTGTCCATAGTGTATGAGGCTGTCTATATACAGCTTACTGATTAATCCTGCATGTTTTTTTATTATGGTCGAAGTATCGCTGTTGTTATTCAGCGAAAGGCTGCTTACTTCGCTAAAAGCTGAATTATGCTCAATTGGCTGAATAATATAGGCGTTATTGTTATGGCCGAAGAATATATTTGAAATATTAGACCCTGCTTCGTCCTTGTGGATGGTATAACTGGTGTCATTGATGTTAATATGGTACAGCTGATTCCCTGCTATAAATAAGGCTGCACCAAAATTGGATACTGAAAGCGAACTGATAGCAAAGGATTCGAAAATTTTGCGAACAGGATTTTTGTTTTTTCCAAAGTCTTCAAGGGCAATGCGGTATAAGGCTGTAATTGTAGTAAACCAAATTTCATTCCTTGCTTTATTATAGATAATTCCTGAAATATAATTGGTAAAATATTTTTCCAACTGCGGATATACCGTTTGTGCGGGGAAAAAATCATGTCCATCAAAAAGATAAACACCTGATGGAGTACTCATCCAAACCATATTTTTACTGTCTACCGCAACACCGGTGATTTCCCTTTCAAAAAGGCCATCGTTATTGGTATATAGTTTTGCCTTGCTCCAGTTCCATTGTGCAGGAAGCCGGGAGGTAAAAAAAACAAGCAGCAATATGAAGATGAGTTTTACTTTCATAATAATACAGGATTATGCCGGGAATTGAATTAAGAATTCTGATCCTTGTTTGCCATCCTCCCTGTTTCTCAATGTTGCCGCAATATTTTTGCTGTTACTCTTTTCCAGGCTTAACAGTAATCTCTTTTCCGTTAATTCAATTCCTTTCGATTGCCTGTTAACATTCGTATTATCATCGGTTGAGCCGTTTACTTCAACACCGTTGCCGTTATCCTTAATGCTGATAACAATCAAGCCATTTTCTTTTTCAACATTGATTTGTATGAACCCTCCTTTTTGCAACTGCCTGAACCCATGTTTAATACAATTTTCCACCACTGGTTGCAAAAGCATGGCAGGAACATATAGGTGATGGGTATCTGCCATTTGAGCAACCCTGATGGAATAGTCAAATAATCCCGGATGAATAAGCTGTTGTATCTTTAAATATAATTCCAGGTGATCCAATTCTTCCTGCAGGATAATCTGTGCCTGTTCATTCATGTTTAAAACCTGGTTGAGGTATTTGGCGATTACTTTCAACGTTTTTGCCGAATGTTCAACTGTATTATTTTTGATAAACTGAACAACAAAGTCAAACATATTTTGTATAAAATGAGGATTAATCTGTGCCCTGATTGCTTTAAGCTGGTTTTGTATCAGCAGTGTTTGCATTTCAATTCTTTTATTTCTGTTTTTTTGCCACCAGATAAACAAGGCGGTAAAACCAGCAATCAGTAATACAATTACGGCTATACGGAACACAACTGTTTGGTACCAGGTTTTTTTTATGTGTATGCTTAGTATGGTAAAAGAATGGCCTTTCTCTGCGGGATCATTATTTTCCACTTCAATAGTATAATAACCATCACCAAGGCCCGCCAGTTCAATCGGGGAATGTATTTCCTTTATTTGCCAGCCGGTTTGTATAACATCGCCGGTTATACGGTACCTGAATATGTCTCTGTAGTTGTGGTCAATGCCCGATAAAGTAATATTTACAGTATATATACCGGGTTTTAGCTCTAACGCTCCGGGTAAATTCCAGGGGGTATATTTATCCTGTTCTCCCGAACCATTTACTGAAAGAAAACCTATGCGGAGTGGCGCCGGATGCCCGGTAAATTTTTCAAGGGGAATAATATTTAATCCTTTCGGGCCACCTTCATAAAGTATATTATCTGTAGTAAGATAGTTCGCATTAATATTAAATTCATTATCCAGCAAACCATCTTTGGTTGTAAATGTTTTTAAAGCGCCGGATTGTAATGAAAAGGACACCAGGCCTTGTTTGGTGCCGCACCACAAAATTTTTGTTTTGGCGTCATAAGTAATATTATAAATGGTGGGATGTGGCAGCCCGTCATTAACAGATAAATGTCGTGTTACTTTGCCCAGTGTATCAATTATAAAGAGGCCATTGGCACTGGAGCCGGCCGCCCAGCCAGCTTCTCCAACATTTGTTATGCAGAAAAATGTGCCATCTAAAATTTGCCGTTTTGCATAAGAGTTAATATCCATGAAATACAAACCGTTAGCAGCTGTAACCAGGCATTTGTTTTGTATAGGTTTGGAAATATTGTATATAGATTCCGATGTAAGAATCGTCCGGGTATTAATAAACTGTTTGTCTTTGTAATCAGAAACCTGTAGCGAGGATCCGCCTGACCATAATTGATTATTGATCTTCTGGCAACTGAATGGAACCTCCAAACCTGGATTTACCTGTACTGTTCCGGTATCATGATCAATATCGTAAATATAAGTTTGTAAAGGTTGCCCCGGTGATGCGCTAAAGGCAATCCATGTAGATTGATCCCACTGTACAGCAGCATTGGATGCACCAGTTCCCGCAATAAAATGAAATTGAACAGCAGGAGTACCTGAATTTTTTTCAGCTGCAATGCCATCTCCTGTACAATATAAAAGTTTATCATAACGGTCATTATAAAAAACAGACCGTATACTTGATTGAAACACGGAACCCGGACTGCTTACTGGTTTGGATGGAACCATATATAAACCGAATTTGGTGGCCAACCATAAAATGGAATTTTGATAATTGAAGAAATCATAAAGGTAATAGTCTGCAGCGACTCCATTACCGCCAGATCGTGATTGCATTAGTGAATCCAGTAACAACCGCTTGTAATTATTAAATTTTAATGGGGTATGCAGGGTTATTTTAGTATAAAAATTAGTCAATACCTTTGCTTTGTCTGATTCAACATTTGCAGAATCAAAATATTGAGGTTTGAACGTGACGTTGCTTTTATCGAATGTTTGTTCATTAAACATGCTGTAACGGATACTCCACTGATCTGTTCCAACAGGAATAATAATAGAGTCTTTGTGTGCGGTTATTATCCCTGGTATATACCCCCGAATTAAGGGGTAAGGTTGATAACTAGTGTCGCCGGGTATGGCGGCTACCACAACGGATTGAAAGTTGAATAATAAAATGCCTGATGAAGATTTTGCCCCATTCATCACCTGGTCGCCCTTATAAAAATGCCTGATGGCATTGCGTTGCAAAGCGGTGTTTAATAACCTGAGCCGTAATACGAACACTTCATTTTGAGAATAAAACCAGATCTCATCCTGGTCTTCCACATATAAGAGGCCCAGGAGCGGAGCGCTGAAATATTCTTTTAGTGCCGGGAAATAGTTTTGTGCCGGAAGAAATTTATTACCGTCATATATATACATCCCCGATGCTGTGGTAACCCAGCCTAATTTTTTTTTGTCAATAACAATACCGGTTACCTGTCCCTCAAATAAGCCTTGTGCTGCTCCATATTGTTTTACGTTTTTCCAATCCCATTGCTGCGCATCGGTATTAAAATGCAAAAGAAAGAATGTAAAACAAAGAAATAATGAGATCGCAATTTTGCGGGGCATAAAACTGGTATTACTCGTTACATTGTACCTGGCAAATGACATTACATGGTCAGGCAGCTTGATGAGCATTCGTTTTTTACCCGGATATGAATGAAGGTTTCCTTGTGGGTTAACAAAGAAACGTTTTTCTAAGCAATCCATTTTGATGCCATTTGAAAAAATAAACCTGCAGAAGACCGTATTACGTGTAAGCTGACAGGCATGAAATACAAACCCGGAAAATATAGATCAGTTTCGCTTTTCTAATTCTAAACCGGCCATCACAGGGTCGAAATAAAAGAGGGGAAGGTGATTAGGTTCAGCAATGCGTTTGATTATTGAACTATTCAGGAGTGCAATTTTCTTCAATGCCTTCACTGTCATTTCTCCAATAGTTACAATATGCAAATTTAATCAAATGTTGCTGCAATTGCTAATGTTTCAGCATTCATTAGTAAATGATTGTTGTGGCAATGCAATGAGTAAAATTATTAATGTAATCAGAAGTTCAGGTGCCTGCCAAATATTTTAACACTTCTTTCAATACCATCCATCCTGGCAATATTTTTCAGGTGCCCCCATTCTTCAAAATGCGATGAAGTAAATAAGCGTATACTGGGCAGGTTGTGTGCAAAAATATAACCCAGCAACGTGGTTATACCCAATACCGGTGCCTGCTGAATACAATATTCAAGAATTGCTTTTCCATATCCTTTGCTTCTGTGTGCAGCATCCAAATAAATGCTGATCTCTGCTGTGGTTGCATAAGCAGGGCGACCGTAAAATTGCTGAAAACTCACCCAGCCAATAACGCCGCCATCATCATCTTCCACTATCCATAACGGATGCCTGCCCGGCGTATGTTCATCAAACCATTGCTGTTTGCTTTCAACAGGCACCAGCTCTGTGTCGGCAGTAACCATTCTTCCTTCAACTGTAGAGTTATAAATGGCTACAATTACCGGCAAATCATTTTGTATGGCATCTCTGAATTTCATGGAATTATTTTTTGCATACCGGGCACTTAGCGAATTCCTTTCAATTGCCTTACCTGTTGCAAATAGGTTTTAAATGCGGCTGTATCAAAACTGCTCAGGTTTTGTTCTTTTGTTACCAATGCTTTTTGTGCAGCCAGTACACCATACTTTGTATCATCAAAACCTTCAATGGTATGCGCATCGGGATCTATGGAGATGAGTACATTTTTCTCCAGCGCATAATCAATATGGCGCCAGTCAATATCCAGCCGGCTGGGGTGTGCATTCAGTTCAATTGCTACATGATTGGCTGCGCATGCATCAATGATCTTTTTATGATCAACAGGATAACCTTTCCGGCTCAGCAGCAATCTTCCCGTCATGTGGCCCAGGATTGTGGTATAAGGGTTTTCAACAGCATTCAGCAAGCGCATCATTGCTTTTTCTTCGCTCATCTTTAAATTACTGTGTACGGAAACAATCACCAGGTCGAATGTCGATAATACGCTGTTACTGTAATCCAGGCTGCCATCGTTGAGAATATCACATTCAATACTTTTAAAGATGGTAAAGCCATCCAGTTTATCATTCAGCTCATCAACGTATTGTTGTTGTGCGGCAATTCTTTCTTCGGTTAAGCCCTGCGCATAAAAAGCGCTTTTACTGTGATCGCTGATCACTAAATATTCCAACCCTTTTTCTTTAGCCGCTTTGGCCATTGCTTCAATTGTACTGCTGCCGTCGCTCCAGTTGCTGTGGCTGTGAATAATGCCGCGGATATCTTCCGGCTGAATGACCTGCGGCAGGGCAGCAGTTTTGGCTTTTTCTATAACTGTTGTTGTTTCACGTGCGTACGATGGAATATACTGTAAACCGGCCTGTTCAAACACTGTTCGGTCATCAGTTGATGTAACATTGCTGTAATCAATATTCGGAAATGCGGCTTCAAAAGACTGGGCAAATTCTTTACTGCCGCTGGTGATGAATATTTGCTTATTGAAATTTTCTGCACCCGTATACAGCCGCAGGCGTAATCCATTCAGTAATTTATATTGTAATGAAGCCGCAGTTTCTTCCAGTAGTTCCGGCGGATTGGCGCTGATGAATTTCGGCTTGATCAATTCATTGGTACTGTTTACTGCAAACTCCAGTTCATCTATAGTTTCTAAATGCCGTTTAAACGAACCGGTGAGGCAAACATTTGCAGCACCAAATAATTTTTCAAGATATGCAGTAATCTGTGGTGCCACAGCTTCCACCTGCGGGTACAGGTAACTGCCCTGGTTATGGAGATAATACTCTATGGTTTCAATAATGTTCTGTTGTGTTTTTTCGCCAAAACCTTTATATAATTTTAAACGGTTTTCCTGGCAGGCGTATAATAATTCACCAATACTTTCTATTTCCATCTCTTTCCAGATGGTGTGAATTTTTTTAGGCCCAATACCTTTTATGTTCAGCATTTCAATTACACCGGCAGGAGTTTTATTGATCATATCCTGCAACACCTGCAGCGAACCTGTTTCAAGTAATTCTATAATTTTTTTTCCGGACGAATCTCCAATACCTTTTAACTGCGGAATTTTTTCAAACGGTGTGCTGCTTAATTGTTCTGGTAAATTTTCAATATGATAAGCCGCAATAGCATAAGTTTTTGCCTTAAAACTATTTTCCCCATGTATGTCCATGAGTTTGCTTAAAAGTGAAAAATTTTCGGCTACCTGGTAATTATCCATGTTTCAAAAGTACTGAAAAGGACTATAAGCGGGGAGAGGAGTTTATTAAAATAACGTGCTGCAAGCAGTATTTGCAGTGTGAAGATATTGAATACAGCGCTTGAAAAATGTGATCATTCACAACGGAAAGAAAAATAAAATCAATAATAACAACTACCAGCGGCGTATAAAGGTAAACAGGGCAACATAATTAGAAGTATAAAATCAACCTGCGCTGAAACCCTTGCCAGCAAAGGGTTTTAAAAGAAAAGCCCCGGTAAAATTACCAGGGCTTCCGTATCTTTTTGCTTTTAAAAAGCAAAGCTTACTTTTTCTTAGCAGCTTTCTTTGCAGCTTTTTTAGGAGCGGCTTTCTTTGCAGCTTTTTTAGGAGCAGCTTTCTTTGCAGCTTTTTTAGGTGCAGCTTTTTTTGCAGCTTTTTTCTTTGTTGCCATTTTTTTAAATTTAATTGGTTAGTAAATAATACTTAAAAATAGAAATATTTTCTTAACTAACAAAAAAATTTAAATTTTTTTTAAGCTGTAGCGGCTACAGCATTAACAGAAACAATGCTTTTATCGCCTTTACTTTTCCTGAATTCAACAACACCATCAGCTAATGCAAACAATGTATAATCTTTACCAACGCCTACATTTTTACCAGGATGATAAACAGTACCACGTTGACGAACGATGATATTACCAGCAGCTGCAGGTTGACCACCATAAATTTTTACACCTAATCTTTTACTTTGTGAATCCCTGCCGTTTTTTACGGAACCTTCACCTTTTTTATGTGCCATGTTTTATAAGTTTATTCGTTGCTTAGTTTATTTGTTAACTGGTTAATTAGTGAATTTGTTTTCAGCATAATTTAATAACCGGTAAACAAATTAACCATTAAACCAATGAACATTTACGCAATTGCGGTTACTTTAATGTGAGTGTACTGTGTACGGTGACCATGTTTTTTACGGAAACCTTTTCTTCTTTTCATTTTAAAAGCGATTACTTTATCACCTTTAATAAGGTCGCTGATAATTTCAGCTTTTACAACAGCTTTTACATTTGAACCTGCCGTTACTGTACCGTCATTATCGGTCAATAATACATCTGCAAATTCAACCTGGTCTCCGGTTTTACCTGCAATATGAGGCACATATAAACTGTCGCCTGCTTTTACTTTAAATTGCTGACCTGCTATTTTTACTACTGCTAACATAATTGTCCCAAATTTAGGACGGCAAAGGTAGGGGTTTTCCCCGGAAATTGATACAGTTTGGGTAAAAATATATACACGTTTACCCCTTTTTTGGGGACAACCGGGACATTATTTGCTGAAAATCAATTTTTGCCCGGCTCAAACCCCCTAAATTCGCTGCTGAGTATGCTCTATATCAAGCGATTTCTGCAGTTTATTTTCACCCTTTACGGGCTGGCAGTTTTCATCTCCTTCCTGCTGCTCATTTTCCCGCTGGTGGTGGCGGCTTCTTTCTTTGGCAAAATTAAAGGAGGGAATTTTATTTACAGCCTCTGCCATACCTGGGCCGATGTTTTCTTATTTATGCTGGGCATCCGCACACAATATATATATAAAGGCACCCCGGCAGATCCTTCCAAACAATATGTATTTGTTTTCAACCATATTGCTTACATGGACATTCCTTTTATAATGAAAGCCATCCGCAACCGGCATTTCAGGGTGCTGGGCAAAGCCGAAATGACCAAAATTCCGTTGTTCGGTTTTCTTTACCGCAATACCGTGGTGCTGGTGAACCGCAACAATGCCCATGACAGGGCTAAAAGCGTAATGCAATTAAAAAGCATTATCAAAAAAGGAATTTCTATCATCATCAGCCCTGAAGGAACATTCAATATGACACACCGGCCACTCAAAAGTTTTTATGATGGCGCATTTAGGGTTGCTATTGAAACCCAAACACCCATTAAGCCCATTCTTTTCCTGGATGCTTACGACCGCAACCGCTATACCAGCATATTTTCTTTAACTCCTGGAAAATCAAGAATTGTTTATTTAGATGAAGTGCCCGTTGATGGATTAACCACAAAAGATGTGGCTGCTCTAAAGAACCAGGTGTATCGTATAATGGAAGACGCCTTGATGGCTTTCAATGCCAGTTGGATAGAAAAACCGGCAAAAGAAAATATGTCAACTCAATGATTCATGGTTCTTGCCATTGACTTCGTTAATTTTACGCTTTGACTACCAACGATAACATATTATTTGAACCTGCTGCACGTTTATGGGCAGATGTGATTTTACCCCTGGCATTACCACAAACTTATACGTATGCCATACCCGAACACCTGGCACATAAAATTTATCCTGGCTGCAGGGCTGAGGCAGAATTGAAGAATAAGAAATATGCCGGAGTGGTAAAAGCAATAGTGGATAAAGATCCCGGTTATCCCACCAAGCCCATTCATAATATACTTGATGACGAGCCGATAGTTTATCCCCAGCAATTACAGTTATGGCAATGGATGGCGCAATATTATATGTGCAGCGAAGGAGAAGTGATGGCTGCTGCATTGCCGGCACATTTCAAACTCAGCAGTGAAACTGTATTATTATATAATGAAGAAGCCGGGGATGATTTTGCACATTTGAACGATGAAGAATTTTTAGTGGCAGAAGCACTGCTGATCAAAAAAGAATTGCGCTTATCTGAAGTGCAGCAGATATTGGATGTTAATCATGTGTACCCGGTAATTAAAAAATTAATAGAGAAAAATGTTTGCATTGTTTGGGAAAACCTGGCGGAAAAATATAAAGCCAAAAAAGAAAATTTTGTAGTACTGCTTCCTGCATACCGCAATGACGATGCATTGAGCCAGTTGCTGAATGATTGGAAAGGGGCACCCAAACAAATGGAACTATTACTGGCTTATTTGTATTTGGAAAAACAGCAGGGTGATGTTTTGCAAACCGAGTTATTAAAAAAATCGGGAGCTACCGCAGCACAATTGAAAGGGCTGGCAGATAAACAAATTGTACGGATAGAAAAACGCAGTGTGGACCGTATTAAAGCAATACCCGGCTACATGGATGTGGATGTTGAGTTTAGTGAAGCGCAGCAACAGGCCAGTGATGCAGTAGCTGCAAGTTTTGAACAAAAGAATGTTTGCTTATTACATGGCGTAACGGGAAGCGGCAAAACACAGGTGTACATTAAATTGATGGAGCGGTATTTTAAAGAAGGAAAACAGGTTTTGTATCTGTTGCCTGAAATTGCATTGACCGCTCAAATCATCCGGCGTTTGCAAAAATATTTCGGTGGCAATATTGCCATTTATCATTCCAAATTCAACGATAATGAACGTATTGAATTATGGAACAAGATCCGCACTGGTGAAGTGAAGATGGTTTTAGGTGCAAGAAGCGCATTGTTTCTTCCTTTTAAGAATCTCGGTTTGATCATTGTTGATGAAGAACATGATGCTTCTTTCAAACAACAGGAACCTGCTCCAAGGTATCATGCAAGGGATGCTGCAATTTATTATGCTTCTTTGTTCAATGCAAAAGTATTGCTGGGCAGCGCCACACCTTCAGTTGAAAGTTATTTCAACGCAAAACAAAATAAATATGCGCTGGTGGAATTGCAGGAAAGATACGGTGGATTATTATTGCCGGCCATCGACATTATCAATGTGCGGCAGGTGGCACAACAGGGTAAAGTAATGATCAGTCCGCAATTGCAGGAAGCAGTGCAAACAGCATTAGATGCAGATAAACAGGTGATCTTATTTCAAAACCGCCGCGGTTATAATCCATATCTCATTTGTGGTACCTGTGGTTTTATACCGCAATGCGAACATTGTGCTGTATCATTAACATTGCATAAATACAGCAATAAACTGCATTGCCATTATTGTGCCAGTCAATATCCAAAATTAGTCACCTGCCCGGCATGCGGCAGTAATAATTGGCTGGAGAAAAATTTTGGTACCGAAAAAATTGAAGAACATCTTGACGAAGTATTTCCGAAACATAAAATTGCACGGATGGACGTAGATAGTGTACGCGGTAAGAAAGCCCACGATACTTTGATACAGCAGTTCGAGCAACATCGTTTTGATATTTTAGTGGGTACGCAAATGGTGGTAAAAGGACTGGACTTTGATAAGGTTAGCCTTGTTGGTGTTTTGGATGCAGATGGGTTATTGAGTTTTGCCGACTTCAGGGTGAATGAACGGGCTTTTCAATTGATGGAGCAGGTAAGCGGCCGTGCAGGAAGGAAGAAGGAACAGGGAAAAGTATTGATACAGGCTACCAATGTTAAACATCCCGTATTGCAATGGGTGCAGCAGCATGACTACAGCAGTTTGTATACTAACGAGATCATCAGCCGGAAAGAATTTTTTTATCCGCCCTTCAGCCGTATTGTGGTGCTTACCTTAAAACATAAAGATAAAACGATAGTTAATAATGCCGCCGATAAATTGACGGCATTACTAAAGCAGGATTTAAAAGATTATATTGTTGGCCCGGCCGCACCGGTAATCAGCCGCATCCGTAATCAATATTTAATGGAGATTATGATCAAATTACCAAAGGAACGCGGAATGGATATGACGTATAAGCGTATCATCAGGAACCATATTAACTTAATGACAGGAGAGAAGCCATACAAAAGTGTGCATGTAATTGCTGATGTTGACCCAATATAAATAGCAACAAATGATGCAGGTACTCAATAATTTTTCATTACAACAGTATAATACATTTGGTATAGATGTAAGCAGCCGTTATTTCGCAACATTCAGCGATGAGCGTACATTGCAGGAAATTTTGGAGTACCGCAATCAATTGCCTGTTGATGCGAATGCTGCAACATTGATACTCGGCGGAGGCAGTAATATTTTGTTTACAAAAAATTATGATGGATTGGTTTTGAAGAATGAGATGAAAGGCATTGCAGTGGTAAAAGAAGATGAGGAATATGTTTATGTGAAAGCAGGAGCAGGAGAGAACTGGCACCAGTTTGTGTTGTATTGCATTGCACAAAATTGGGCGGGACTGGAAAATTTATCGCTGATACCCGGTTGTGTGGGCGCCAGCCCGATACAAAATATCGGCGCTTACGGAGTGGAAATCAAAGATGTATTTGATTCACTGGATGCATTTCATTTGCAGGATAAAAAAATGATTCACTTTACTGCTGATGATTGCGCATTTGGTTACAGGGAAAGTGTTTTCAAAAAACAATGTAAACATCAATTTGCTATCTGTAGTGTGCAGTACAGGTTAAGGAAACGACCATTATTCAATACATCTTACGGTGCAATAGAACAGGAACTCGAAAAAATGGGTGTGCACGAATTGTCTGTCAAAGCGGTTTCTGATGCAGTGATCCGCATCCGCAGTTCTAAACTGCCCGATCCAAAAGTAATTGGTAATGCAGGCAGTTTCTTTAAAAATCCTGAAGTGCCATCGGTGATATACGATAAGCTGAAACAACAATATCCTTCTATTGCGGGTTACACTTTACCGAATGGTAATGTAAAACTGGCAGCAGGCTGGCTGATTGAACACAGCGGCCCGAAACCTGGTGTTAGCTGGAAAGGATATCGCATCGGTAACTCAGGTTGCCACGAAAAACAAGCATTAGTGCTCGTTAATCTTGGGGGTGCGGAGGGTAATGAAATTTATGATTTGAGTGAATCTATCATTGCAAGTGTGCATGAAAAATTTGGGGTGTTGCTGGAAAGAGAAGTGAATATATTGTGAGATAGCCAAAAGCACTTTATTATTACAACACTTGCCGGATGTATAAACAATAATAAGTGGGATAATGATGTTCCAATTCAAATTTGTTGTGATCAACATACCCATACAATTTCCTTTTCGTTACTGAAACATAATAAAGTTGCCCTGGAATAAGGAACCCTTGTCCGTATGCTTCAGGGCAGGGAAGCATGATAATAATATCGGAAGAAATGAATAATGATGATTTAATATCAGGGATTACTGTACATTTTAATCCTGCTGCTATTGCCATCATTCCGCAACCCGGTACTGAAGTTGCTTCAACTAATTTTACTTTAAACGTTAGTAAAGAATCATCACTGATTTTTGGTGTAGTAACTCCCGCTTGAGCATTCGTTACACCATATTGTAGTGACAATAACAAAAGAAGCAGGATACTTTTCTTCATCTTAAATATCTATAAGAATTATTAATAAAAAAACGCTTTTGGTGTATTCTTACTCAAAATCTTCCTCGGTAAAATGCTGATTGCCGAGGTTCAGCATACTGCCCATCAAATCTTTAAACTCAATTTTTCCTTCCAGCACTTTTTTGCTGATAAGCGAGTGCGCTGCCAAACCATGTAATACAAATTCCATCAGCAAGGCCATTTCCATTTCGTTTGCAGTGTGGTAATATTTTTTTACCAGCGCATATAGTCCATCTACTTTATACAGCAACTGTACCTTATCGGCATCTTTAGTTTCTAAAAAAGTATCGAGGCTGTTACCGGCATCAAACCAGCGGGTAATGGGTTTGTAGGGGTTTTCTTCCTGTGCAGCTTCTTTGCCTCTTTTCTTTTTCATAGCATCAGGATTGGGAAAGTAGGTGCCGAATTGTGTGCGTATGGCTTTCTCCAGTAAATTGAAAGCCACCTGGTAAGGACCTTCCTGCTCGCCTTCATACACCAATTCAATTTTACCGGTGATAGCAGGGATGATACCTACCAAATCACTCATCCAAACCTGTGTGTTTTTTTCATTGTTGATGATTGCTCTTCTTTCCGCTGCACTCACTGCATTTTCATAAGCACTGATGGTAAGCCTCGCACTTACGCCACTCTTCTTATCTACCAGTTCGTTGTTACGGGCTTCAAAGGCTACCTGTTCAATTAAACGTTTTATTAAATCACTTACTTTAACCCTTTTGCTTTGCTCAGGTAATACAGCTGCTTCCTGTTCAGTGATGGCCAAGGATGTTTCGAGATTTTTGGGATAGTGCGTGAGTATCTGGCTTTGAATACGGTCTTTTAATGGCGTAACAATACTGCCACGATTGGTATAGTCTTCAGGATTGGCGGTAAATACAAACATAACGTCTAATGGTAAACGTAATTTAAAGCCACGGATCTGGAGGTCACCCTCTTCTAAAATATTGAATAAAGAAACTTGTATTCTTGCCTGTAAATCGGGCAATTCATTGATCACAAAAATGCTGCGGTTGCTTCTTGGGATGATGCCATAATGCAATACTCTTTCATCTGCAAAACTCAGTTTTAAGTTGGCTGCTTTGATGGGGTCTATATCACCAATCAAATCCGCTACACTAACATCCGGCGTGGCTAATTTTTCACCATAACGCTGGCTGCGGTGCAACCAGGCTATGGGTGTGGCATCGCCTTTTTCAGCAATGAGGTCAACCGCGTGCCTTGATATGGGCCGCAGGGGATCGTCATTGATTTCGCTGCCCTCAACATAAGGAATGTATTCATCCAATAGTTCAACCATTTGCCGGGCCATTCTTGTTTTGGCTTGTCCGCGTAAACCCAGGAATAATATATTGTGTTGCGATAATAATGCCCGTTCTGTATCGGGTATTACTGAATCTTCATAGCCTAAAATGCCGGGGAATGGATTTTCTTTGGCCTGTATTTTTTTAATGAGGTTATCCCGTATTTCCTGTTTAATGCTTTTGGATACGTAACCGCTTTTCTTTAATTCACCGAGAGTTTTGATGTTAATACTACTCATAATTTTTCTTTTAAGTCATTTACCGCGATATAAATTCTTGCCGGTAAGTCTGTAAGTCGTTTTTTTTAAAGTTTATGTACAAAATGTTTTTTTAAACACAAAATCTTCTGATACCAGTTTTTATTACAGGGACATTGAAGTTTATTAGAAAGCCTGTATGCAACCCTGTTAATTTCAGATGGCTGATTATCTGTGCCTGCCATAGTGGATTTATTGTTTCAACAGCTTTAAATTCACAAATGATTAATTTATCAACCAATACATCTAATTGAAGGCCTTCATCAAATACTATTCCATCATATCTTATTGGTAATTTTATTTGACGATTAAAAGGGATTTCTTTTTTACTAAGCTCATGGCAGAAACATACTTCATAAATCTTTTCTAATAACCCTGGTCCTAAAGCTTTGTGTACTTTATAAGCACAATCAACAATTTCTTTGCAAAGGAATGCTTCCTGTTCAGTCAAGTAATACATATAGTTAATATTTATTTTCGCCTTAACGCCTTACCGGCAAATAGTTCTTTACAGATAAGGTTTAATGGTTCTACTTGTAAATAGTTAACTTTATTTTTGGGTATTACCGCCTCTTGTTAATACACCGTTTTCCTTTTTCCATTCTCAAAATCTTTAAATATAAATGCGCCCAGTTTATCTAATCCTGCAAAGAAGGCTTTACCATTGTTGCACTCAGTAAACTCCTGTACAAATTGCTGCAGGTACGGGTCGGTGGCAATCATAAATGTAGTGATGGGTATTTTTAATTTTTTACATTGAGTGGCCAGGCTCATGCAACGGTTTAATATTTTTCTGTCGGCGCCCCAACTGTTTTTATAATACTTGCCGCCAATTTTCAAGCAGGTGGGTTTACCATCGGTAATCATAAAAATCTGTTTGTTGGGGTTGCGCCTTCTTCTTAATAAATCCATGGCTAGTTCTAATCCCGCAACGGTGTTGGTATGATAGGGGCCTACCTGCAAATACGGCAAATCCTTTATTTCAATGGGCCATGCATCGTTGCCAAATACTACAATATCCAGGGTGTCTTTAGGATATTTTGTTTTGATGAGTTCACTCAATGCCATCGCTACTTTTTTTGCAGGCGTAATTCTGTCTTCACCATACAGGATCATACTGTGGCTGATGTCGATCATCAGCACCGTCGATGTCTGCGATTTGAAATCCGTTTCCCTGATCTCCAGGTCGTCTTCGTGCATCCTGAAACTGTCTATCCCATGATTGATCTGCGCATTGCGGATAGAATTGGTGAAATCAATCTGCTCCATAGTATCGCCAAACTGGAATGGCCTGGTTTCGGGGTTGATCTCATCTCCATTTCCCGGCTTAAAAGTATTATGATTGCCCTGTTTGGTTTTCTTCAGCTTGCCGAAAATTTCTTCCAGGCTTTTTTTGCGGATGCTTTGTTCTGTTTTGGAGGTAATGCGTATTTCACCATCAGGTGTTTTTTCATCGATGTAGCCTTTCTCTTTTAAATCTTCAATAAAATCACCAATGCCATAATCATCATTGGTCAATTGATATTCTTTGTCGAGTTCATTCAGCCATTGCATGGCTTCATTGAAATCGCCATTGGTATAAGTAAGCAGTTGCAGGAAAAGATCCAGCAATTTTTCAAAAGATGTTTTTCCTGCTGCATTGGGGTCGTATTTATCAAAACGGTAACCGAGCATGTGCTGTTGTAATTAGTTTATTTGTTAAATGGTTAATTAGTAAGAGGGGCAGGAGGATTATTCGCACTTGCCGATGCAAGTAAGTGTAGTGATAAGTAATGAGTTTTTGCGAGTGGTGTATTCCTTAATGCCCAATTACAGTACTAAATTACGAAACAAATACCAGCAAAGTTTTGTTCAGTTATGAAATAAAAAAATCCCCCGGAACAACCGGGGGATTTTTTACTAAGTTTTTGGTTTACCTGCCGCTTTTGGCTTTGTATCTGCGGGCACCGGCGTTGTTTGTAAAGTTTTTGGTACATCCCCGCCTGGAGGCATTGGCGGAGTAACAATTGGATTCCTGAATTGTGCTATGATGCCCTGCAACATACCTTGTGTCCGTTGTATGTAGTTATACTCAATCATCATTGCTTCTTTCTTGGAATCGGACAATGCATCCAGGTATACCACTTGCTGGTCTAAATCTTTTTTCACGCTTTGTGTGATTTTATCACCCAGCGTGGTATCACCGGCTTTATAGGCTGCCATGGCCATCTGCAATGAATACTGGTTCTGCATCTGTCCGCGGCTGGTCATACCATAAGGGAAGTTTTCCTGCAGCATCATACTGTCACATTCGTGCAACAGATTTTTGGCTTCCTGTTTTTTGCCATTATCAGCAAGGTTACCTGCAACCTGGGCAAAAGCCAGGCGAATGCTGTTTAAATGCCTGCGGTTCTCTTCATCATAATATACACCCAAAATATTACAATTGCCAAACTTGAATTTGTGCAGCATACTGTCGTAAGCCGATTTTTCGTTCACCATTGTTTCATTTGGATTATGATTTAAGATGGGAACGAAACGATACGTCATACCATCCTGGCGAATGTAATTATCAATACCAATATCACCCGCTGATGGGGAGGTGAAATAAATGGGACGTTTCCATTTGTTGCCTGCTATTAATGCCAGTACGGCAAGGTCATTTTTAAAAATATAGTTTTTGGGAATTTCAAATGAAACCTGGCTTACCACACCGGTATCTTCTGCATTAACAGTACCGTTTTGTCTTACCAAATTAAGATCTACCGGTATGGTTACTTTTTTGGTGGGGAAAGTATTGATCGGGTTATCATCTCTTCCTCTTAATGTTTTATCTGGCGCATCGCTGCCAATATAATCTTTGATCATGGTGTACAAATCCATGGTGTTGTTGGTTTGGCCGCTCTGCTGGTTAAAGATCACCTGGTCTCTGCGGTTGCCCTGTATCTGTTCTTCAGACAATATCATGTCCATAGAATCACTTTCGTTCACTTTATACCGCAATTGGTTAATATACCAATCGGTACCCAATAAACTGGAGTTGATGACGCGGATATCCCTTCTGATACCTTCCACTTCCTGCGCATACCACAACGGGTAAGTGTCGTTATCACCAAAAGAAACCAGGATGGCATTGGGGGCACAACTTTTCAGATAATCAATGGCAAGGTCTCTTGCTAATGTTTTATGGCTGCGGTCGTGATCATCCCATTCCTGCTGGGCCATTAATACCGGTACCGCTAACGTGCACACAGCGGCGGCTGCATAACCCGCCAGTTTGGGTTGCTTAATAAATTTCTCAAAGAGTTCTTTTACATACATTACCCCAAGCCCAATCCACATGGCAAAGGCATAGAACGAACCTACAAACGCATAATCACGTTCACGGGGCTGGTTGCCCGCCTGGTTCAGGTAAAAGATAATGGCTGCGCCGGTCATCAGGAATAATAATCCTACAACAAAGCCATTTCTATTGTCTTTCTTTATTTGGTAGAACATGCCCAGCAAACCCAGAATAAACGGTAATGCAAATAAGGAGTTGTTGGCTTTATTTTTCTTCAGGCTGTCTGGCATGGTACTCTGGTCACCGAGGCGCCAGGTATCCAAAAAGCCGATACCGGTTTTCCAGTTTCCATCTCTCACATTGCCCATATACACTCCCTGCAGGTCGTTTTGCTTGCCGGCAAAATTCCACATAAAATAACGCAGGTACATCCAGCCTAACTGGTAACTTAATGCAAAGCCAATGTTTTCACCCATCGTTGGGGCACGTTCGTAATTACCCTGTTTATCTTTTCCTATACCCATCCACTGCGCATAATAATCTGCGTGATTCTGATCGTTGCTGGCATCCCACATACGGGGAAAGAGATGCATATCTTCAGGATTGTACTGGTAAGAATATTTTTCTCCACCAATTTCGTATTTGGTTTTACCTTTTACATAAGTGGGGCCATCGTCTCTCATATCAGGATAACCAGTGGCATCTCTCTTTACATCAGCAGTAAAATCCTGCCCGTATAAAATGGGCCAGTCACCATATTGCTCACGGCTCAGGTAACCTACCAGGCTGATGGGATTGTCAACATTGTACATATCCACTGCAGGGTCAGCATTACTGCGCACCATTGTAGTAAAGTAAGAAGAGAAAACGCCTAATACCATAAATGAGAAACTCCAGAGGCCTAGTTTCAAAAAGTTCCAGTTTTGTTTTTTGGCAATACGGAGGCCGATAAAAACCAAAATGCCGATCAACACAAAGAAGAAAGAAAAACCGGAGAAGAAAGGCAGGTTAAAACTGTTTACAAAGAAGATATCGAAATTACCGGCGCCTTTAATGGTCCATTGTATTACCGCTTTTTGAATCATGCCGGTAATAAGGCAGGAAATTAAAAATGCCCAGAACACGCCCCAGTTAGTTACTTTATAACGTTTATAATAATACACCATCACCACAGCGGGGATAGTCAGGATCATTAACAGGTGAACACCCACACCCAAACCCACGAGGTAAAACAGAACAATGATCCAGCGGTCAGCACGGGTAAAATGCCCTTTAATGCCTGCTGCTTCTTCTTCACTCACATTCTGTTCCCATTTCAAAATGGCCCAGAAAACAATAGCAGTAAAGAAAGATGATAAAGCATAAACCTCACCTTCAACAGCACTGTACCAGAATGAATCGGAAAAACAATATGCCAAAGCACCAACAACACCTGCCGCCATTACCATAAATGTTTTTTCTGAAGTAAGTTCTGCACCATCACGGGTGGCAATTTTGCGGGCAAAATGCGTAATGCTCCAGAACAGGAAAAGAATCGTAAAGCCACTGGCCAAAGCACTCATCAGGTTAATACCGGTTGCTGCTGTGTGCGGACTGAACGGTGCCATAAACAGGCGGGCTATCAGGGCAAACAAAGGTGCTCCGGGCGGGTGCGGAATTTGTAATTTGTAGGCACTGGATGCAAATTCACCACAATCCCACAGGCTGCCGGTTGCTTCCATTGTCATAATGTACACCGCACAGGCAATAATGCAAACCACCCAGCCGGTAATGTTGTTGATACGTTTAAAACTCATATAGTTATTGGTTATAAGTTGGCAAATATAATATGTTTACCGCTTAGTGGTCAGCCATTAACCATTATTTATACAATTTTTGTTATCAGCGGTTCGGGGTTTTCTCTATAGGTTTCTTAAAGATTCTTGCCCTTTCTTTTTTCAACTTTGCAGGGAAATGTTGCTGTGTATATTTGTTGAATGAAAAAGGCCCTCCTGCTATTGCATACTGCTGTTTTCCTTGCAGGTTTTACTGCTATACTGGGTAAACTGATAACGCTGAACGAAGGTTTGCTGGTATGGTACCGCATTTTTATTACTGTAGTTACCATGATCATATTGCAGGTGCTCAGGAAAGAACTGGAACTATTATCCAGGAAAGAGGTACTGAAACTGGCAGGGGTGGGCACCATCGTGGCATTGCATTGGGTAACTTTTTATGGCAGTATAAAATATGCCAATGCATCGGTGGCATTAGTATGCTTTAGTGCAACCGGTTTTTTCACTTCACTGTTTGAACCGCTGATTTTAAAAAGGCGCATCATTGTAATTGAACTGTTGCTGGGGCTGCTGGCCATTGCCGGTATTTATATCATTTTCGACTTTCACCCACAATATAAACTGGGTATTGCTTTTGGAATTATTGCTGCCATGGGCAGTGCGTTGTTCCCGATTTTTAATAAGGAACTGGTGAAGAAACACACTCCGCAAACAGTAACCTTGTATGAACTGGGTGGTGGCCTGGTGGCATTAACCTTATTGGTACCGCTTTACCTGCGGCAATTTCCTGCGGCATATTCATTTCCCACTTACAGCGACTGGATTTGGCTGCTGGTACTGGCATGGTTATGCACCGTAATCAGTTTTAACCTGCAATTGAATGCGCTGAAAAAAGTATCCGCATTTACTGCCAACCTCACCTATAACCTGGAGCCGGTGTATGGCATCATTATGGCCTTTATTTTTTTTAAAGAGAACGAATCTTTACATGGCCAGTTTTATATTGGTGTTTCGTTGATCTTACTGGCAGTGGTATTGCAAATGTATCGCGTGTACCTGCAAACACGCCGTTATAAAAAAGCTGTGCTATAATGGTTTCAGCGAAAAGATCAATGTAGCATATCCACTGTTTTCCACCTGTTCAATCCTGATTTGATGTGTGCCATCAAGCGCAACAATTGCACTGTGGTGGGCATCTTCGTCATTCACGTATTTGGATGCATCCCAAAAATCAATCACCAGTTTTCCATCAATAAAAACTTTTACCAAGTCGTCAGCGGTTACTCCAATTTGATAAGTGCCTTTCTTTACCGTTACTGTTGTGGTGGCAACGGTGGCAAAACTGTCTGCCGGTAATTGTTTGCCAATAGCGCCCCACCAGGTATAGTTGATGGTATTGCTTTGTTCCGATTTTACCGGCGTGGCGGTGTGCAGCAGGTTTTCAAATGCAGCGTAATTTTTATTGGGGTTATGAGCTTCATCCCAGCTAAACCAGTTTACGTTCCACTGCATGGCAGGTGTATAATCCCTGTAAGAAAAAGTATACCCGCGGGTATTGCCGATAGGTTTACCAAATATAGTGGTAAATGCCGGGCCGGTATATTCCATTTCAATCCATAAATCATCACCGGTTTTAGTTACTGTAATGCTGTCATTAAAGCTGCCTTCATTTTTGGATGCAGTTCCATCCTGGATATTTTTGATTTTCCAATGGTTGCCGGGTCCCAGTACATCAAAATGGTACGTCTTGTTGCCATCAATTTTTTTAAGAAAGAGGAGGGGATAACGGTAATCATACGGTCCCCATTCTGTAATACGGATTTGTTGTTTGCCGGCAACAACTGGTAAAGCAGGAATACTTTTATCCTTCCATTTTGTAAACGCATCAAAAGTAAACCCGGTTGTGTCTGCAATGGACTCCGGTTCCATTTCAATATCGGTTACTGAACTGTCTTTCTTAAATATTGTTTGGGTGTTTTCATACGTATTTTTATAAAGCGTCAGGTATTTAGTAAGCACTGCATCAAGTGCTGTATGTTCGTTACTGAAATGATTTTCCAGTATCCGGTAACCCATACTCCGTGTATCTTTTTTCTGTGCGTAACCCCAGTCCGATGGTTGCGTTTTTCTTGCCCATAGTTTTATTGCAGCAGTACTGTTGTTTTCAAACCGGTTATTGCTGATGCAGATATTTTGTCCGTGTTCAATAGCAATGCCGGTTTTATTATGTTTTATTTCATTACCAACAATAGCGGTTTGCCAGCTGTATCCACCCCAAATGCCATTGTCACAATAATTGATACTGTTTTCAAGTATATGATTTTTGCTGAAGGTTACTTCCACGCCGTTAGTTGGTGCATAGCTGAAATCATTTTTGTATAAATAATTATCATTGCAGCCGCCTTCGCCATTGTCCATAGTGGTTTGCCCGGCCCACAAGAAAAAACCATCTCCGCTATGCGTAACGCTGTTGTATCCCACCAGGTTATCATCACATTGTTCAAAGAGTAACATACCGGCGCTGTCCTGCCCCCGGTTATAAATACCGTGGCTATACCCGCGTACATTAAAATCGAGGCGGTTGTGTAAAATGGCATTTCTGCTGCTGCGGTATAAGCCCATACCAATGCCTGAGTTAAAAGAAAAATTGTTGTTGGTGATGGTGCCATCATTACTGCGTACCATCATCAGGGCACATTGCCCACCAGTGATAGTGTTGTTCCGTATGATGCTTTTGCTGCAGTCTTCCAGGTAAATGCCGGCACCATAGCGCAACCATTCATCATGTTCGTTATGATGATAGCTCATCCAGTCGCTAACATCTTCACTCAGCCAGGTGCTTTGTAATTGTTGCCGGTAATTATAACTGAAGTTGGAATTTTCTATCACCAGGTTTTTGCAATGTGCTGCCATCAATGCAATTTTATAACCAGAGATTTTGGCATTTTTAATGGTAATATGATTGCCTTGCACCAAAACAGCCAGACCATAAAATTGGTTGGGAAAAGCCTTATCATTGCTGCCTTTGAGTTGCGCATTATTAAAATCCACCGTAATGTTATTCCCCCTGATGATGATCAGCGGTACATTTAAAGAGGCAGATGCATTGAGCTGGTAAACGCCGGCTTTAACCTGGATGGAAGTTTTGATCACCATTCCTTCCGAGAGCGGGATGGGGATATTGGCGGTAACTGTATTGAAAATCAGGCAGCTTGCAGCCAGCAATAAAATGTGAGACAGCGGTAGTTTCATACCTTAAAGGTAGCTTATTCACAGTTTTCAGTTACTTGTGAGTATTTTTAGGCCGGAAAACAAAAAAATCTCTCTGTTAAGTATTAAAAATCCATTTATTACCTTACCTTTGCCGTCCAAAAAATTAGTACAATGGCCAGAGTATGTCAGGTTACAGGAAAGAAGCCGATCACAGGAAACAAGGTTTCTCACTCTAATATTAAAACAAAACGCAGGTTCTTACCTAACCTTCAGACCAAACGTTATTTTCTTGCAGAAGAAGATAAATGGGTTGTTTTAAAAGTATCTTCTGAAGCAATCAGAACAATCAATAAAAATGGTCTGATGTCTGTAGTAAAACAATTGCGTGCTGCAGGAGAAAAAATTTAAAAACTAATTGGCCAATAGGCAAATGTGAAAATGTGCCGGCAGCGGTTTCGATTTTCAAATTTGCAAATTTGCACATATTCAAATTTTCAAATTAATACAAATGGCAAAGAAAGGCAACAGGGTACAGGTAATTTTAGAGTGTACCGAACATAAAGCAAGTGGTAAACCCGGTACCAGCCGTTATATTACTACTAAAAACAAAAAGAATACTCCTGAAAGGATGGAATTGAAAAAATTCAACCCTATCCTGAAGAAAGTAACGCTTCACAAAGAAATTAAATAAATTCAGTAATCGGTTTATTCGTTAAAACGTTTTGCACGGGTTAACCACGAACCAATAAAAATAATACCATGGCAAAAGCAGCATCAAAGAACGCTAAAATTAAAGATACCAAGGCCGCAGCAGACGCTAAGAACTGGACTAAAGTAATTCGCTCTGTACGCAGCCCAAAAACTGGTGCGTATACTTTTAAAGAAGCGATCGTACATAAAGACAAGATCAAAGAATTCATGGCTAACTAAGGTTTCCCCGCCATGCAATCACTATATTTCAAAGCTTCCCCATTAAGGGAGGCTTTCTTTATTTAAAGCATTTCGAAAAGCTAAAGCAGTTAATTTTGCACTTCGGTTCATTTATCTATAACAGAAATCATTATGGGACTTTTTGATAAACTCTTTGGAAAAAAACAACAGCAGGAAAGCCTGGAACAGGGGTTGCAGAAAACAAGAGAAGGTTTTTTCAGTAAGATCACCAAAGCCATTGCTGGCAAAAGCACTGTGGATGCAGCAGTGCTGGATGACCTGGAAGAAGCACTGGTGGGTGCTGATGTAGGTATTGAAACCACGGTTAAAATTATTGAGCAGATTGAGAAAAGAGTAGCCAAAGACAAATACCTCAACACATCGGAACTGAATGGTATTTTAAAAGAAGAAATTCAGCATGTACTGGTAAGTGCACCAGAAGACACTAATTATGTCGACTATGAATTGCCGGCTGGCCATAAGCCGCACATCATACTGGTGGTGGGTGTAAATGGTGTGGGTAAAACCACCACCATTGGCAAGCTGGCTCATAATTTTACACTGGCGGGCAAAAAAGTATTGTTAGGCGCTGCCGATACTTTCAGGGCAGCTGCAGTAGACCAACTTACCATCTGGAGTGAAAGAACCGGTGTGGACATTGTTAAGAAAGAAATGGGCAGTGACCCCGCATCAGTAGCGTTTGATACAGTGCAGAGCGGTGTGGCAAGAGGGTCAGATGTAATTATCATCGATACGGCTGGCCGTTTGCACAACAAAGCCCATTTGATGGATGAATTGAGCAAGATCAAAAGAGTAATACAAAAAGTAATTCCGGATGCACCACACGAAGTGATGCTGGTGCTGGATGGAAGCACCGGGCAAAATGCGCTGGAGCAGGCCAAACATTTTACTGCTGCAACAGATGTTACTGCTTTAACGATTACTAAACTGGACGGCACAGCAAAAGGTGGCGTGGTGCTGGCCATTGCAAGCCAATTCAAAATTCCGGTAAAATTTATTGGTGTTGGGGAAAAAGCAGAAGACCTGCTGGTTTTCGATAAACAATTATTTGTAGACGGATTATTTAATCCCGATTCCATAAAATAAAAGACTGCATCAGTATACAAACTACCTAAAAACTTCAACAGGGTTAATCTGAAACTGTTTCAGGAATTTGCAGTAATTTTTACTCAAATTCATTGACATGAAATTCGCCAATATATCTTCTGTAGAAGAAATCAGTAAAAAACATGCACAAATAAAAAACGCCAATACTGTTCATAAAGGTAAACTTACTGCACTGGATAAAGCGGCAATATGGATCACCGATCATGTAGGCAGTATGGGTTTCTTTATGATTATCTTTTGCTGGACGGCCGTCTGGTTATCATGGAATACGCTGGCGCCGGCAATCTGGCGTTTTGATCCTTATCCCGCTTTTGTTTTATGGTTGTTCATCTCCAACATGATCCAGATTTTTTTAATGCCCCTTATCATGATCGGGCAAAACCTTCAGTCACGCCATGCCGAGATACGGTCCGAACAGGATTTTGCAGTGAACAAAAAAGCAGAGGCAGAAGCGGAAGCCATACTAAAACACCTCGAAAATCAAAACGACCTCATTATACAAATATTGACAAAGCTTGAACAGATGCAGGGGAAGTAGATAGAACACTGATGACGCTGATTGGAATGATGAACACTTATTTTTTGGTGCCTTTGTGGTTGGAGTGAGTATATAAGTAAATAAAGTATATAAGTATATAAAGTGTTGAAGTGTT
>JAFDZS010000022.1 GCA_018266775.1 Bacteroidota bacterium
GGGCGCTGGCGATATGATCTGACGGCTTCGTCTGATCATGCGAGGATAAGTGGCACGCAGAGATGCAGAGGACGCAGAGGGGCTTCCTTACTTTATATACCTATCTACTTTTATACTTTTATACTCACAGCGGCACAACGGCACGGAAGGAACAGCAACCGGAAGGAACTTTGTATACTTTATTTACTTTTACACCTTATACCCTAACGCCAAATTCCAAATTACCAATCCCCGAATCCTAACCCACCACAAACCTGTACCCCACGCCTTTAATAGTAATGATCTCCAACGAAGGGTCTTCTTTAAAATAACTGCGCAGTTTGGTTACATATACATCAAGCGTGCGGCTGTTGAAGAAGGAATCATTGCCCCACAGCAGGTTGAGGATATCGCGGCGGTCGATGATCTTTTCCCGGTTTTGGTACAGGAGTTTGAGCAGCTCACTTTCGCGGAATGATAATTTTCTTTCTTCATCGCCCCAACGCAGTACCTGGCGGTTTTGCTGAAACTGGTATTTGCCAATATTGACTTCGCTGTTTTCTGAGGGTGTTGATGATTTGGGCGTATTGCGCAGCAGGTTTTGTATGCGTACAATCAGTTCTTCCATGCTGAATGGTTTGCGGATGTAATCATTGCCGCCTATATTGAACCCTTTCACCACATCTTCTGTTTGCACTTTGGCTGTTAAAAAGATGATTGGTACGTCTGCATTCAATTCTCGTATTTCATCAGCAATGGCAAAGCCATCTTTATTGGGCAGCATAATATCCAGCACACAAATATCAGGTTGTACTTTTTGAAATAACGCGGTGGCATTGGCACCATCACTTTCCATGGCAACAGTATAACCCCTGCTCTCCAGGCTTTCTTTTACAATCTTGCCCAGGAACAATTCATCTTCCACATATAAAACGGTTGTACTCATGCTTTGAAGTTTTCTTGATGCATGCTGCGGTGTTCATCAAAAATAATGTTATCCCCTGTTGCTATGGGCAATTGGATAATGAACGTACTTCCTTTACCAGGCTGACTTTCCACGTTCACCATGCCATGATGTTTGCGGATGATCTCCGCCACATAACTCAACCCCAGGCCATAGCCTTTAATGTTATGCATATCGCCTGATGGTACACGGAAGAATTTCTCGAATACTTTGTTTCGGTATTCCGGTGCAATACCAATGCCGTTATCTTTTATACTGATCTCTGCCATGTTGGGCGGTGTTGTGGTTAATGCAATATCAATCACGGGTTGATCTTTACTGTATTTTAAAGCATTGTCCAGCAGATTATACAGCACACTGGTCATGTGCAGCCTGTCGGCCTGGATAACACAACTGCAGGCGGCAGGTATGAAGTTGATTGCTGCATTGCGTTTGTCTGACAGCGGTTTGATCATATTGATCACTTCTGCTATCAAACCATTTATCTCAACCGGTTCTTTATTTAACGTGATCGTATTTTTTTCAAACAACGATAACTTCAGTACTTTATCCACCAGCAGGCTCAGCCTTTGTAATTCATTGGCAGAAATATCTAAATATTCTTTTGTTCTTTCCGGGTCATGCATCGCATTAAAATTCCGTAACGCTTCAATGGCCACACCAACTGTTGCCACCGGCGTTTTTAATTCATGCGTTATGTTACTGATAAAATCATTTTTCAGTGCTGCCAAACGGTGTTGTTTTACCAATGTGCGGTACAGTAATACAAAAGTCACTATCGTAATACCCAGCAGCAGCAATGAAAACAAAATGGGCAGCGATATCTTTTTTAAAATGAATGGAAAGGTATTGCCTAACTCCAACCGGTACACTACAGGTTTTGCAAAACCCACTTTTACTTCGTTAAAAGCCGGCATATCATTTACCGCTCTGAATGGAATAGTATCTTTATTGTAGGTACTCTTGTAAAAACTATCCAGTTTTATGATGGTAAACGGCACTGCTATTTTTTGATTATCGAGTGCCTTTTTGTATGCGGAATCTATTTCCAAAATGTTCAGCGGTTCCTGTAATGAATCTACATGATAGAGCAGGTTTAAAATATGATCACCGCCGGGCAATCCACTCAATTGATCACTGTCTTTATTCGTGGGCAATGCTGAAGTGGTATTTACTGATATAAATACTTTCCCCTTGACAGGCGTTTTTTTTACCGAATCGGTTACTTTATCCCTGATAATATTAATGGTCGAGATCATTTCAGCCTTCGGGTCCATTCTTACCTGCATGTCTTCTTCATCTGAAAACATCACTTTTACATCTGCTTTGTGTTGCGAGTCCGGAACCAATTTGGCCAGTTTGAATTTTGAAGCCTGCAGTTGCACCACCGTTTCCCGAAAGGTAACTTCTGCTTTCAGCGCCAGCGATTTTTGCTCACGGGTATAATTCTCCTTTAACCAGAACACCTGGAAACCGGTAATAGCCAGAATAGCCACCATCATTAAAATTGACAACCAGCGTAACCTTTTCATGAAGCGCTTTTACAACACAAATGTAGCTGAATTGAACGGCCGTTAAAGGGCTATTAACCTTAATTAACCTTTATGAAAGGTTTTTTAACCCTGCCTGCACCCATTCTATTTTAGCTTTGGCTTTAAAATAATGAACATGAAAAAAATAGTACTCACTGCGTTGGCCTTTGCAGCATTGGTATCAGCACAGGCACAACTGAAACAGGGCACCATCAGTTATGAAAGAACCAATACTTTTGAAGCGCACCTTAACATCAACGGTATGGAACAGGTGATGCCGCAAACACGCAAACAAAATTTTGAATTGCTGTTCACCTCCAGTCAAACATTATGGAAAGCGGCAGAACAGGATAATAATGATGATATGGGCAGCAGTGAAGGCGGCATGCAGATTCACATGATTATTATCGGCAGCAACGATGTATTGTTTACCAACCTGGACAGTAAAACTAAAGTGGAAAAAAGAGAAGTACTGGATAAAAATTTTATTGTGGATGACTCCGTAAAAATATTGCAGTGGAAGATGACCGGCGAAACCAAAACCATTCTTGACCACAATTGTATGAAGGCAACAGCCACGCAAATCCGCAAATCAACTAAAATGACCAATGATAATGGGGTGATGGAAAGAAAAGAAGTGACCGATACTATGCCAGTTGTTGCATGGTTCGCCACTGATATTCCCATTGCCACCGGACCGGCAGAATTCCAGGCACAACTGCCCGGCATCATTTTGGAAATGGATATAAACAATGGTAAACAGCTCTATAAAGCCACTGCGATAAAAGAAAAAGTGGATGTTGCAGACATCAAAGCGCCAACCGGTAAAAAGCATTATACCCCTGATGAGTTTAAAAAAGAATCGGACAAACTGATGCAGGAAATGCAGCGCAATATGCAGAGCGGGCCAGGCGGTTTCAGAACCAAAGCCGATTAAAGTTAGCCATCGAAATACACCAGCCACTGTTTCACAGCAGTGGCTTTTTATTTATTCACCCGAACGGCTACCTTTGAGTGGAATTATAATGGCATCGTATGAAACAGAAAGACTTTGCTTATCATGTTGTTGAATTAATTCAGCAAGACAAATCGGTGATTGGCCTTGCTGCAGCAGGCTCGTGGATCACGGATGAAATTGATCAATACTCCGACCTTGACCTGGTGCTGGTAACCAAAAATAAAATCGGCGGCAATAAACAAAAGATGTTGCAATATGCCAACAGCTTTGGTAAACTGCTTTCTGCCTTCACCGGCGAGCACGTAGGCGAACCCCGTTTATTAATTTGCATGTACGATAAACCGTTGCTGCATGTGGATATTAAATTTGTTACCGCAGAAGAATTTCATGACCGTGTTGAAGATCCTGTGGTGTTATTTGAAAGAGGCAAAAAATTAACCGATATCATTCATGCAACGGAAGCCGAATGGCCGCTGCCCGATTATCAGTGGATTGAAGACCGCATCTGGACCTGGGTGCATTATGTTTCCGTTAAAATTGCAAGGGGTGAATATTTTGAATGCATCGATGGTTTTAATTTTTTGCGGGCTAATGTACTCGCTCCTTTACTGCACATAAAAAACAGGAACCAGCCAAGGGGGTTAAGAAAAGTAGAAACCAAACTGGCACCTGGCGACCTGGAAAATTTAAAGATCACCATTGCTCAATACAATGCACAATCCATCATTGATGTACTGGAGAATATCATCACTATTTATCGTGAATTAAGAGACGAATTATATCCGGCCACGATTCACAGGCAGCAGAAAATTGAAAAAAGAAGTATGAGTTATTTCAACAGGCTGAAGAAGAAATAAATAAAAAAACAACTACTAAAAAAAGTCAACTTAAAAAAGTTTTCGTTTTTCACGACATATTATCTTAGGTTGACCTGGCAGCAGTACTTTCTCTATCAAAAAAATTATTTCCTGATGATGCGCATTCCGCCATCTTTACCTGCATTATTCAATCCTGTTTTATTCAGGCTGTAGGTAAAGCTCAGCACGAAGAAACGTTTTAGTGTCAGTACCCTTGCATCTTCAATATAGTTATTATTGGTATTCCTGCTGATGCCGATATTCTGATTTAGTAAGTCCCGGGCGCCAAGCTTCAATTCTCCCCTGTTATACTTTAATACCTGTTTGCTGATGCTGGCATTCCATAATGGCACTTTGGTATTGAATCCCGCTGCACGCTGGCTGTTGATGGTATACGTAAAATCTGATGAGAGAAAGAATTTTGCAGGCAATTCCCAATCTGCTGAAAGATTATACTCCTGCGAAAAATAACTGGCATTTAAAGATGACTGCAGTGAATAGTTGGTTTTATTATAATTAAATGAAGCGCCTGTTTCTATACTGAATTTTTCAGTGGCATTGGAATTAACACGGATGCCCGGCCCGGCTGAAAATGTTTTAATATCATTACCCACACCATTGATAAACTGCTTGGTTTTAAAAAGCCCGGTATTACTGCTGAACTCAATCATTCCTTTTAAAAAATGCACCGGCATGCTGTAACTGAAATTGGAATTGATATTGTACACCCCATTTACATTCACCGGCTTGGTTCTTTTTATACCCAGGTTGTTGATGCTGTCATAATTCACAATCTTATTTTGCGTAGCCTGCATGGTTAAAAAGAAAAACAGGTTTTTATTTTTATAGGGGCTCATTAAATTCATATTTGCCTGTACAAAGTGATTATATTCCTGCTTCAGGTTAGGGTTACCGTCTTTAATATTCAGCGGGTTGCTGTTATCCGGCACTGGTTGCAATTGGCTGATGTTGGGTTGGTTGGTGGATGTGGAATAAGTCACTGCCGCTGTTTTAAATTTCGAAAACCGGTATTGAAATCTTGCACTGGGCAGCAGGTTATAAAACGTTTTACTCAATGTTGAATCTTTAGTACCGGTGATCACCTTGCCTTCCAAATCCGCCTGCTGCCAGCTCATGCCCAGCATGTAACTGTAGTTCTTTTTTTGTGTGCGCATGCGTATACCGGTATTGGTAAAGCCATACGTGTTTTCAAAATTATTACTGAGCGAACTGTTGTACTGATCAAATTTGGCGTTGAGCGGATTGTAGTCGTACGTCGTTTTACCGGCTGTGCTTTTGCTGTAACTTTTTCCCGCACTGAATTCCACCAGCGAACGTTTGAATATGGGTTCCGTATAAACCGCCCTGCCATAGTAACTGTTCAACATGCTGCTGGTGTTATTTTTTTGGTTGATCGTATCCCTTAAAAATAATGACCCACCTGGATTATAAAAACTGTTAATGGAGTTAAGTGTACCATCGCCATTACTTTCATTAATACTGGTTTGCATGGAAAGAGAAAAAGTGCGGCCCCGCCGTGCAAACTTCTTGCGCCAGATCACATCATTGCGCAGGTTATACCCGTTAGTGCCAGATGTGGTGTTACTAAAACCTTCGTTGGTTAATAATTTATTGCCTGATAAAGTTTGGTAATTGGTTTGCGAACGGTTATCGGTTTGCTGCGTATTGTAAGAAGACGTTACCCGTATTGAATTAAAAGAATCTACCTGGAATAAAGCATTGGCATTAAAGCGGTGGCTGTTATTCAGGTTATTACTATTGGCATCCTGGTTATAATAGTAAGACGAGTCTGGCAAAAAATATTGCCGTTGAATATGGCTTTCCTGCTGTGGATTATAGCGGTTGTAAAAATAATTGCTCTGCAGGTCGACATTCTTCCCAATGATATTGTTATAATTCAGTCCGCCGCCCCACGCCGTATTAATGCCACTGTTGCGGCCACCTGCATTAATGCCCATTGCTGCAGCATCCGCATCACTGATGTTGATATTAATATCTCCGCCGCCACTGCCGCGTTGCATACGGCTCAGCTCTCCGGTAAAGTTTAAAATATCCATAAAAGAAAAACCTTCTGCATTGGTATTGTTACCCATACCAATAGCCGAAAATTGTCTGGCGCCCTTAAATGAATTCACATTGAATTTTCCTTCGTAGCGGTTATCGGTTCCGGCACCGGCATTGATTTTACCAAACATGCCTTTCTTTTTGTCCTGCTTCAGTTTCAGGTTGATGGTTTTTTCATAGTTGCCATCTTCAAAACCGGTAAGCTGCGCCTGGTCGCTTTGTTTATCATACACCTGCACTTTATCAATGGCATCAGCAGGTAAATTTTTTGTGGCCACTTTCGGGTCGTTGCTGAAAAATTCTTTCCCATCCACCAGTACTTTGGTTACTTTTTCTCCCTGTGCTTTTATAGTACCATCCTTCGCCACTTCAATGCCAGGCATTTTTTTCAGTAATTGCTCCACGCTGGCATTGGGTGCGGTTTTAAACGAGCCGGCGTTGTATTGTATCGTATCGTTGATCAATGTAATAGGCGGTGCTTCACTGGCCACCACCACTTCCTGCAAAACTTTTGTTTTATCATTCATCACCACATTGCCCAGTGTTGCCGTTTTTTTATTCTCGCTGAGCGAAAAATACGTATTGCTGTTATGATAGTTCACATGTGTAATCAGCAAACGATAATCGCCATTGGCAAGATTTCTTACCTCAAATTTTCCATCATTCCCTGTCATGGTAAAACCAATCAATGAAGAATCTTTACTGTTTAAAACAGTTACCGTGGCGCCGTTGACCGGTTGCCTGCTGATGGTATCAAAAGCCACACCCTGCACCACACCATTACGCTGTGCCAAAGCCGCTGCTGAAATGAATACTAAAAAAGCTACACTGTATAAATATTTCATGACTATACTTTATACCACGAAATTATTCCTGCGACTGCAATACAAGGGTTAACAACACTTTGTTTAATGTTAATGAAGGTTAATTTCTGGGGATGCAGCAGAAGATGTCCTCGTTTTAATCCAGAACATTTCAAATCCCTTTTTCATCCAAAATATATTCCATCCGCAGGGCATGCAGGTTCAATCTTAGTGCTATTTTTATTCGATGATGTGCGCTCTTCTAATCATTTTACTGTCAGTCTTGAGCTTGTTTATCCTAACAGTTTTTATTATTCTCATGCTTTTCGCTTCAAATTATTGTAGTGTCAGTCTGAGCTTGTCGAAGACGGTTACCTCAGTAATACCCGGTTTCGCCGGGCTCAACCTGACAACTTTTATTATTTGATGATCACCACTTTTCAAATTTAACGACTGTCAGCCAGAGCTTGTCGAAGGCGGTTAATCTGAATCAACCCGGTTTCGCCCCATAGGGTAAACAGGCTCAACCTGACAACTTTTCTAATTAAAGACTTACTCTGCGATTTTTTTATCACGCAGAAAAATGCTGCTGTCGGCCAGGTAAGGTATTTGTTGATTGAACTGGCTGTTAAAGATGAAAGGAAATAGATTCACATTGCTCCATGCCGCTCTTACCGAATCATATTTCCCATTGGGAAAACGGGTGAAGCAAATATTATTAAACTGCAAAGGTTCAGTACGGTTACCAGTTTGATAATCCCTGTAACCATGATCACTCATCACAATAACTATGGCGTTGGAATCACGGCTGCAAATGCTATGCACCACATTTTGCATGATGTGGTTGGTGTATTTAAGGTAAGACAGAAAGAAAGCTTTATTGGCGCCCAAACCGGGGTCAAACACTTTTTCGGCAGGCAACGCATTCCCAAGACTGTCGTTGAAAAAAGGCGGATGCGGCAATAGTAAATGTGCATATACAAATCCTGGTGCGGTATCCGTACTGTCGTGTAATAATTGCTCCACAATAAAATGGTTATTACGTTCATCACCACGGTATACGTTTTCTAAAAAACCAATTTTATATTTACCGGAAATGAAATGCCAGCCAATATCTTTTATGAGTTTATTAAAAAAGATTTTATTGGTCAATAATGTAGCCTGCGACACTACAAATGAATTGCCTTTTACTGAAGGTTCATCTGCAATATCAAAAATGGAATAGTTTACAAAACGATAGCCCATCTGTTTGAAACACTGAACCACCATAGCATTACGTATTTCTTTGATGCGCTGCTGGTCGTTCGCTGCTGTATTTTCCAAAGCAACAAAGGGCTCATCAATGTACTTCATGTTCAGCATGGAAGACATGGAGTAATACGTCATATTATAATTGGAGAACGTGGGCTGTGCTATAAAATGTTCGCTTTGTAAAAAATGATACAGGCTGTCATTGTCAAAAGCAAAACTGTCTTTCAAACTGCGGTAACCGGGATAACCATCAAACAACAGCAGGTACACGTTCGGTTTTTCTTTTACAACAGTGGCGTTAAAAGCGGTATTTTTCACTGCAACACTTTTACTGTTCATCCACTTTATTGTCAATACTGAAATATCATATACACAGTACAGCAGCAGCAGCACGTTCAGGTAATAACACAACCCTGAAAACCAGCTTTTCTTTTTTCTGATCAAAAAAACAAACAACACTAGCGTTAGTAGCATGAACGGAACAAACACGGAATAACTGTGCAATAGTTTCAAGAACCTGACTGACCGCACTGCATCGAGAGCAGCCCCAAAAAACAATATCCATGCACTGATAAAAAAAACGATCAGCCCGGCATGAACAGCATCTTTAACCATCCATTTCATCAACACAAAAAACAACAATACGGCAGCAAGGATGGTGAGTGATATCTTTATAACTTCTGAAAAATAAATGAAGCCGAAATTATCCACTGCCCCATGCGTTGCAAAAAACAACACCAGCAGTACCACAAAAAATGGTTTTTGTTTCAGCTGTTTCATTTATCTTTTTTTTGCCAGGTAGAGTATCCTTTCTGTTCCCGGCACGGTGGCTTTAGTAAGTATGTCGAAATAGTTGCCAAATGCTTTTTCAAAACCGGTTGAATGGTAGTCGTCAAAAATATCCTGCCGGTACTGCAGCAACTGTTTTACTTTATCATCTGTTTTCGGTACAAACTCTACTAATAAATAATTGCCTAATGCAGCAAACCATTGTGCAATCATTTCCAGCGGAACATTATTGGCTATGGCAAGATGATGCACTAATGCCAGTGCCAGCACCACATCTCCTTTAAAACGTTCTGTAAAATTCATCCGTTCTGTATGATGCCACCCAATGGAAGGAGATGGTGTATGCAGTGCGCTTACAACAGGAAGAATATTGCTGATCTTTTCATTTTTTATTTTAAGATACAATTGGTTGATGCAATTCACATCACTGTCTGCCGAAACAATGGCGGAGGCTTTATCTTTTAATAATAAACTGAAATACCCATCATTTGCACCCAGGTCAATCACTGTTTGAAAAGGTATTTTTTTTAAAAGTGATTGAACCAGTTTTGCTTTTTCATCAAGGTACTGTTTGCTTAAAATGGTATCAGTATAATAATCATCCCAAATTGTTTTAGCTGGTTTTACCTGCATTTTCTTTACATAACCATGCAGGCCATTCAGTAACAGGAGCATTTTTGGTTTACTGAATGGTTGTTGGGCTGTTGAAGCATTGCGCTTTGACGTTTTTATTTTCCCCTGCAAATAAACATGCATATAGTTATGAACATTCCATTTTGCTTTTGCCGGTAATAATTCCTGCACTAATTGCAATGGAATGCCATTGGGGTACAACTGGAAAAAATGGTTCATTGACGCGTCTGCATATTTTTGCAGCAGTAATGGTGCGATAAAACATTCACAAAACTGGCGGTAGGCAATCCAGGGTTTCGCAGCATCGTATAGTTCAAATGAAAGCGTATCAATAAAAACAGGCTTACCCTGCACAAATTGAATATTGAATGGTGTGGCGTCTTTCAGCAGCATACCTTTCTCCATTGCAGTTAAAGCAATATCCAGTGTAAGCAATGCCGCATCTTTCCACATCTCAAAACTCCACTCGTAAGGATAACTGACGTATGCAATTTGCTGTGGATAAATCACCCGGTATTCTTCACTGTTCCATTCCGGCTTGTCTTTTACTTCTTCGTGAGCAATCAACCATTTTTTCTTTACCAGCAAATCATACAAACCGCTATCCATCAAATGCTGGTATTGCGAAAAATAAGTTTTATTAATGCAGCGGTAAAACTGGTTATTGTATTTGAAGATGAAACCATCCCGGTCTCTGTAAGATGCTGGATATTTTTCTGTTCCGGGAATCAACTGCATTGCGGTTTAAACGATGGAGAAATTGTTATTGCATCAACAATATCATGATGCCGGCTGCTCGGGTTCTTCAGCATCTTCCTGTTTTACTTTTGGTTTAATGAAAAAAGATTTGACCTTCAGCCAGAAGTTTTTAAAGAACATTAGTCCACCCAGTATTGCAGCAATAATTACCTGTAAGACATAACTGCCACTGCCGGGATCCAGGTATAAAAATGTATAGTGCATGCTGCTTTGCTGTTGTGCAGCGAAGGTACACATTTTAATGAACGGCTGGCTATAAAGTAATTGTTTACGGTAAAAAGAGTATTTTTATTTCATGGCGAAATCTTTACAAAGCAAGCTGGATCAACTGCACCAAAAAGTGCATGCGCTTATTGGCAGCAACTGCAGCGAAGATGAAATTATTGATGCATTGCGTAATGATGGTATTGATGAGCATTATGCCCGTACGTTAATTGAAAATGTATTAAACGACCAGGAGGATAAAGCTAATTTCAGGAGGCTTTTATTTATAGGCATTGCTGCAGTTGTTGCCGGCATTATTATTAACGTTACTTCCTATAAGCTTGCGCTACGTACACCAGGTTATGGTTTTATTGTATTCTGGGGCGTTGTGCTGTACGGCATCATCCTTATCATCAGGGCACTGATGTTGTACAGGAAATAGTTTAATGATAGATCCTTTTGCGGCTGCCGTGGTATTTTTCCTGTAAAATTTCGCTCATCGATTTGCGCTGCACTTTACTCTCCAACCAGGAAATAATATCCAGGTAAGCAAAAGCCCTTGTTTCAAACCGGTTCTTCTCCAGCCCTTTTATTTTGTCAAGGAATGTTTCCAGCTCCACCTGCAGTTTACTGCGTGACATGTGAAATGCTTTTCTTAAGAAGCGAAACATTTCTTCTTCCACCACCGTCAGGTTTTCTTTTTTAGACATAAAGCGGTATACCGATTTGGTCAGGTATTCCATCAGTTCATAGTTGCCCATTTCATAATGCGCCAGCAGGTGCAGCAACCGTGAATAACTTTGGAGATCGCTTCTTACCTCTGCATTTTCATTTATGATTTTTTGCAGGTAATCAATACAGGTGGCATAATCCCCGCTGCCAAAATACATGCTGGCAATCTTATAATTGAACACCATAATGCGGTGGTCATCTATAAACAGTTCATACTCTTTCAGCTTTTCCAACAGGTGCGGCACCAGTTTTACGCCCTCGCTGAAGGTGCCTTCCATATTGTGCTGGTTAATTTTTGCGCTGTAGATGTACACAAAAGCCTGCGTACGGAAGTTATCGTGTAACCGTACCCGGTCTGTACCTGCAAATTTTTCGAATTTCTTCAGTGTCTCGTCAAATTTCTGGTAATTGCGCAGGTCGAAATGTGCGTTAAGCAAAGTATGCAGCCCTTTAATATAGTGGCCCGTTTCCACACGTATCATCAAAGGTTCATTGTCAAAAATGTCCACCCATTTTTGTGCGTAACGGTAATACATTAAGAAATCCTGGCGGATAAATGCATACCAGGTATAACTTTGATAGAGGTATAATTTTTCATAAAACCCTTCCTGGCTGAAAGCGTCTTCAGGCAAATGTTCTTTCAGGTACTGCTTCACGCCTTCCTCATCCTTTTCATTTCTTGCATGGCCATTTTTAATGAACCAACTGTAGAGTAACATGGCAAGGTTGGACAACCGGGCCACACGGTCAATCTGCTGATTCACTTCGTTAATCTCCGCAGAAAGTTGTTCCGCCCTTATCTGCATTGTTCGGGTAATGTGCAGCGTTTCTATTCTTTTTTCCAGCGCAATGGCCTGTACCAAAAAGTTGACTTTATAATTGGCCCGTGCCATTTCTTTAGCCTTATCCAATATTTTCAGGCTTTGGGAAAACAATCCTTTTTTATACAGAATATGTGCATAGTCGAATTGTTCATTCAACTGCAAATCGATACTGTCCGTACTTTTCAGCAGGCGCAGGCTGGCCAGTAATTGTTTATATAAATGAACTTTGATGTTGGATAACTGGGGCTTTTGAATCGACTTTAATTTCTTCAGGAGCGTAACTTCATCATATTCTTCCAGCTTATCAAGGGCATCAAAGAGTTCAATAATTTTCAGGTTGTCGTTGCTGGAACTTCGCTTGATGTACAGCTTAAAGTGCCGTTTCTCGGCTTTTTCCATAGACCGGACCAATTGATATAATGTATCTGTAAAGCGGTTGGGCATCATTAATCATTTAAAATACAATCCTCTACCACACAAGGTTTCAAGGTGCAAATGTAAGTTTTACCATAATAAAATCCATACCATGTTAGTAGTATTAAAATCAAAACTCATCCTACATTTGTAATGAAGGATGAGTTATTGAACAGCAGACAATCGTTAAAGGGGCAATCAATCGATAACACTGCATTTGCAGTTATTCAGAAAAGTTCTTTAGCTACACTTCTAAAACTGATCATTTAAGATTTTCATATAGCAAGCAATCGTTAAAGCCGCTCTATTTCTATAGAGGGGCTCTTTTTTATTGATGCAATTTATACTTTTCCGGTCAAAAAAGTATAAGCCTGCAGCCAAAATTGTTAACACTAACTTAACCCTGGTCGGTTATTGCAGCGCTTCCTTCTTTTTTCTGAATGTAAAATATTTCTGGCTCAGGTAGCTTACGATGATGACAATGATGGTAATTAAACACTGGCTGAAGAAGGCTTCCCAATGAAAAATCTTGACAAATAATTTCAGTAAAACATAATTCAACCCCAGCATTGCAGCAAATGAAAGTGCATAGCGGAAAAACTGGATACGGCCTTTAAGGTTGGAATCTACAAACACCACGTATTTCATCAGCAAAAAACCTGTGATGATGTTCACGGCTGAACCTACTGCCAATGATGCCACATAAGGCTCCAGGCTGATGAAGCCTAAGTGCAATATTTCTTTATTAAAAATAAAGGTGTAGAAAACGTAATTGACTGCAAGGCCCAGCAAGGTATTGGCACCGCCACATGCCGCATAACGAAAAGTTTGCTCCGGCATGAACTTGCGGAAGGGCGGGTAAAAAAAATCAATAAACGCTATGATCTTGTCTTTTGCCATTAATTCTTTTGGTATTGAGCCCTGGCGCTTCATGGCTGATAGTTGATGATAATTATACAGCATTTTTAACTTTCAACCTTCAACTTTTAACCTTCAACTTCTAACTTAACTAACTATATAACTCTTCCCTGCTTGCCTTTACCCTTTCATCTTCCAGGTATTCGTCGTAAGTCATCAGTTTATCAATGATACCGTTTGGTGTCAGTTCAATAATACGGTTGGCCACTGTTTGCATAAACTGGTGATCGTGCGTGGTGAGTAACACAATACCGCTATAGGCAATCATACTGTCGTTAAATGCAGTAATGCTTTCCAGGTCAAGATGGTTGGTGGGTTCATCCAGTATTAACGTATTGGGATTTTGCAGCATCATCTTACTGATCATACAACGTACTTTTTCACCTCCGCTCAATACGTTTGTTTTCTTCATGATTTCTTCTCCTGAAAACAACATCTTACCGAGGAAGCCGCGTAAAAAATCTTCATCCACATCTTTGGTGGTGGGTGGTACGTATTGGCGCAGCCAGTCCATCAGGTTATAACTGCTGGTGGCAAAATATTCAGTATTATCGTTGGGCAGGTAAGCTTTGGTAATGGTGGTACCCCATTCATAAGTGCCTCCGTCGGCTGTTGTTTTGCCATTGATGATTTCAAAAAAAGTAGTCAACGCCAATGGGTCGCGGCTTACAAAAGCAATCTTATCTCCTTTCTGCACATCAAAACGTACTTTGCTGAACAAGGTTTTGCCTTCAAGTGTTTTGGAAAGATTATCCACTTTTAAAATTTCATTGCCCACTTCCCTTTCCTGTTTAAAAATAATGCCGGGGTATTTGCGGTTGCTGGGTGTAATATCTTCAAACACCAGTTTATCCAATGCTTTTTTGCGTGATGTTGCCTGTTTACTTTTTGATGCATTGGCGCTGAAACGGGCAATAAATTCCAGCAGGTCTTTCTTCTTTTCTTCCATCTTCTTGTTCTTATCTGTAGCCTGCCTTGCTGCCAGTTGAGAACTTTCGTACCAGAAAGTGTAGTTGCCGGTATATACTTTGATCTTGTTTTTATCCACATCTGCCACATGCGTACATACGGCATCTAAAAAGTGACGGTCGTGGCTCACCACCAGCACAATGTTTTCATAATCGGCCAAAAAGTTTTCTAACCAGCCAATGGTTTCCACATCAAGGTTATTGGTAGGTTCATCCAGCAGCAAAATATCGGGGTTGCCAAATAAAGCCTGTGCCAGCAACACCCTTACTTTGATATTAGCGGCCACATCTTTCATCAGCAGGTTATGCAGTTCGTCTTTCACCCCCAGTTCACTCAGCAAAGTGGCAGCATCACTTTCTGCGGTATAGCCGCCCATTTCGCCAAATTTCTCTTCCAGTTCGCCTGCTTTAATACCATCCGCTTCAGTAAAATCTTCCTTGGCATAAATGGCATCGCGTTCGTGCATTACTTTCCACATTTCGTTGTGGCCCATCATCACGGTATGTAAAACTGAATGTTCATCAAACGCAAACTGGTTCTGGTTCAGTACGGCCATGCGTTCGCCGGGTGTAATATCCACACGCCCTTTGTTGGGTTCTATTTGCCCGCTCAGTATTTTAATGAAGGTGGATTTGCCTGCGCCATTGGCGCCAATGATTCCATAACAGTTGCCTTTGGTAAAGTTGATATTCACTTCATCGAACAAAACCCTTTTGCCGTAGGCCAGTGTTATATTATTTGCACTTATCATAATGGTAAAAAGTGCGCAAAGATAGGTGTTTTTCCGTGCCGAATGAAGACAAAACCAGACAAGTCAGGACACATGAATAACTGCACCCGGCTGAATTTTACCATTTGTTTTACACCATATCCTGTTTATTTGCAGTGCAGTCAACTAAAACCCTCACAACATCACATGAAGCGCTTCTTAATCCCTTTGCTGTTCTGCCCTTTGCTGTCTGTGGCACAGCAACAAAATATTACCGTGTATTTTGATTTTGACCGTTCGGAATTAACGGCAGCAACAATATCAACACTGGATAGCCTTATTGCACTGGCACAACCCATAAACAGTCCTGTACAATTATACGGTCATTGTGATGGGAAGGGCAGCGATGCTTACAATGATGCACTCAGCACCAGGCGGGTGAATGCAGTGAGAAATTATTTAATGCAGCATCAAATAAATGGTGCCCTGATTGCAGCCGAAGGATACGGCAAAAGAAAACCTTTAAATAATAATGGTACGGAAGAAGAACGGGCGCTGAACAGAAGAGTGGAAATCAGTTTTGAGCTTCCCGTAAAAACAGTGAAAGAAACAACACCAGTTGCCCCTGCCGTAGTGCCGGAACCTGTTCCCGCAGCACCGGTAATTACCAATAAAGAATTAAAAGAAATTATTACCGATACTGCCATCAAAGCAGGCTCCAGCATTGTACTTAAAAACATCAATTTTGTTGGCGGTATGCACCAGTTTTTATCAGAAAGTTTTCCTGCTTTGAAAGAATTACTTGACGTGATGCTTGCCAACAAAACCCTGGTGATACAGATACAGGGTCATATTTGCTGCCTGCCCGGCAATGTGGACGGCTACGATTTTCAAACGCAAACCACAGACCTTTCTGCATTACGTGCCAAAGCAGTAATAGATTATCTTATCGGCCACGGGGTGGAAAAAGAACGGTTATCATTTGTTGGCCTCGGCCATAGCCAGCCTTTATACGCTTACCCTGAAAAAAATGAAGAGGAAAGAAAACTGAACCGCAGGGTGGAAATAAAGATCATCAGCAAATAGTGCTTGTACAACTAAGTGTACTCCGGCTTTTTTATTCCCTGAAGTACAGTTAATTTTGCCGCATGTCAATCATAGCGCAAGTACAACAGAGCACCATCAACAGTTTATCGGCATTATTCGGACAAACTTTTACTGAAAAAGATTTCCAGGTTAACCAAACCAAACCAGAGTTTGAAGGGGATTATACCGTGGTATTGTTTTCCCTCGTAAAATCATTGAAGCAATCGCCCGATGCATTGGGCAAACTTTTGGGCGATCATTTGGTGGCGAACAATCCAACGCTGTTTACCCAATACAATATCATCAAAGGCTTTTTAAATTTAACCGTATCAGACAACTATTGGCTGGATATGCTGAACCAACATCATAACGATGCCTGTTTTGGTAAGAAAGCCTTGAACGGACAAAGAGTAATGGTGGAATATTCTTCTCCCAATACCAATAAACCTTTACACCTTGGCCATTTAAGAAATAATTTTTTGGGTTGGAGCGTGGCTGAAATTTTTAAAGCCAATGGTTATGAAGTGTTCAAAACCTGTATTGTAAACGACAGGGGAATCCACATCTGCAAAAGTATGATTGCATGGCAACTGTTTGCCAATGGCGCCACACCGCAAAGCACCAACAACAAAGGCGATCATTTTGTGGGTGATTATTACGTAAAGTTTAATGATGAATATAAAAGGCAGGTAGAAGAATTAATAACAACAGGCAAAACAAAAGACGAAGCAGAGAAAGAAGCGCCTATTATGAAAGCCACACAGCAAATGCTGTTAGATTGGGAAGCCGGCAAACCTGAAGTAATGGATTTGTGGAGAACAATGAACGGCTGGGTGTATGATGGTTTTGATATCACGTACAAAAACATCGGCAGCGATTTTGATAAAACGTATTACGAAAGCAATACTTACCTGTTAGGCAAAGCAACTGTTGAAAAAGGGTTACAGCAAAACGTATTTTATAAAGAAGCCGATAACAGCGTATGGATTGACCTGGAGAAAGACGGGCTGGATAAAAAAATTGTACAGCGTAAAGATGGCACTTCGGTATACATTACACAGGATATTGGCCTGGCGATGCAGAAGTATGATGAATATAAAATTGACCAGAGCATTTATGTGATTGGTGATGAACAAAACTATCACATGAAAGTGCTGAAACTGATTTGCCAGAAGCTGGGACTTCCTTATGCTGATTCCATCTATCATTTAAGTTATGGCATGGTGGAACTGCCCACCGGTAAAATGAAAAGCCGGGAAGGAACAGTGGTGGATGCCGATGACATTGTAAATGAAATGGAACTGGTGGCAAAAGAAAAAACGGAAGAATTGGGTAAGGTAAATGATTTTACAAATGAAGAATTAACACAGTTATTTCATACCATTGGCCTGGGCGCATTAAAGTTCTTCCTGCTGCGGGTAGACCCGAAAAAGAAAATGATTTTTAACCCGCAGGAAAGTATCGACTTTCATGGATTCACCGCTCCCTTTATACAGTTTAACCATGCGAGGATAAGATCCATTTTGAGGAAGTTTGAGCTGAATGGTGAATGGTCAATGGTGAATGGGTTTCTGCCCCTGGAGAAAGAGTTGATAGTGGCACTGGAACAATATCCACTAATACTGGAGCAGGCCTGCGCAGAAATGAACCCCTCTGCCATTGCCATTTATGTATACCAGGTTGCTAAAACCTTCAGTTCGTTTTATACAGAACATTCTATTGCCAATGCAGAATCGGAAGAAAAGAAACAACTGCGTTTACGCCTTGCTGAGATGACGGCTAATGTAATCAAAAGCGGGATGCAATTGCTGGGTGTGGCAGTGCCGGAGAGGATGTAGGATGTAGGATTTAGGATTTAGGAATTGGGATGTGAAGTGATTGATATGCTCCGTTGTATTAATCTTTGATAAAGCACTGCAGGGCGATAGTTTGGTAAAAGGCAGAAGAACCGAATCTGAATAAGCCCTGTAAGGGCGATAGTTTGGTAGACAGGTGGAAAACAAATTTCGATAAGCCCCTTCGGGGCGGCATTTTTTTCATTAAAAAACCTTCTTTATTCCAGCGTCTTCCTTAATCCCTCCACAAATGATGCAGGCCGATAACCCAGTTCCCTTTTAGCTTTTTCAATATTCAGCCCGGTGATGGGTGGCCGTTTTGCCGTCTGCTGCCAATCGGCTGCAGTAATTTTTTGAATGAGTGAAGTATCCAGCTGCAAAAATGCTCCTGTAGCTACAGCCATTTCATACGGCGTCAGCACATCTTCACCGCAAATATGAAAAATGCCCTGTGCATTTTTCTCCAAAATGGTCACCATAGCATGTGCCAGGTCTTCTGCATACGTGGGTGTGCGTACCTGGTCGTGAAATACCTGGTAGGGTTCTCCCTTTTCCAGTTTTTCCCGTACAATCGTTAAAATGTTATTGCGTTTATTGATGGGTTTACCGTACACCAAAACAGTACGCACAATACTCCACACAAAAGGATATTGTTGCACCAATGCCTCGGCTTTAATTTTTGTTTCGCCATAATAATTTACTGCGCCAACGGGATCATCTTCTTTGTACATGCCGCTTATACCATCAAAAACAAAATCGGTACTCATAAATAAAAATGGAATACCGTATTGTGCAGCTGCATTGAGCATAACACTGGTGCCATTAATATTCACTTCATCAGCAAGTGTTTTATTTTCTTCGCAGGCATCAGGCTTACTGATGGCACCAGCGTGCAGTACATGTGTGGGCCGGTGTTGCTCAAAAACTTTTTTCACCGCGTCTGCATCGGTAAAATCCATGGCCTCATAAAGCAAGTTTTCATGCGCAAGCACGAGTCTGTTGGCACCTTTGCCTGTAGCAATCACAATGTGGTTGCTGCTTAACAATGCTTCAACTATATAATGCCCCAAAAATCCATTAACCCCAGTAATTAATACTTTCATGCCGTGTAAGTTTAAATGTTACCGGTTGTATCGGCGTACTGGTTACAGTAACCGTTACCGCAAACGTTAGCAGGTGCAAAATAACAGATTAGTAAAATCGGTGTTGTATTTTTTTTCTGCAACAGCCTCTTTTTCTATGAAATAAAACACAAAACCTGCGCATAATTCTACTATAAGGCTAAGAAAATATTAATAATTTGTGTACAAAAGCGCAACTGTAATTATTGTGTACTTTTGACACATCAAAAAATCAAGTCTTTAACTTATCTTTGGCCGATGGAAAAGAAAGTAACTAAAATTGGAGTGTTGACTTCGGGAGGTGATAGTCCTGGTATGAACGCAGCCGTTCGTGCGGTGGTGCGTACCGGTATCTATCACGGGCTTGAAGTGTTTGGCATTATGAGAGGCTACAGCGGAATGGTGGAAAATGATATTTTCAGGATGGAAAGTAAAAGTGTGGCCAATATTATTCAGCGTGGCGGTACTATTTTAAAAACATCCCGTTGTAAAGAATTTTTTACCCCTGAAGGAAGAAAGATTGCTTATACCAATTTAAAAAAACACGGCATAGACGGTTTGGTGGTGATTGGCGGTGATGGCAGTTTTCGCGGTGCACAAATTTTCAGCAATGAATATGATATACCCTGCATTGGTTTGCCGGGCACCATTGATAAAGATATTGCCGGTACCGATTTCACCATTGGTTTTGACACTGCGGTAAACACTGCCGTTGAAGCCATTGATAAGATCAGGGATACTGCGGATGCCCATGACCGTTTGTTCATTATTGAAGTGATGGGCCGTGATGCCGGGTACATTGCCCTGCACAGTGGTATTGCCACCGGTGCAGAAAATATTCTGATTCCCGAAAGAAAAACCGTTATTAACGATATTATTAAAGCACTGGAAGAAAAAGAACGCCGCCATAAACTGGTTAACCTGATTGTGGTGGCAGAAGGTGAAGAGTTTGGCGGTGCCGATGAAGTGGCCAAAGTGATCAAACAACGTTTACCGCACCAGGAAGTAAGGGTGTGCATCCTGGGCCATATTCAGCGTGGCGGCAGCCCCAGCTGTATGGACCGTTTAATTGCCAGCCGTATGGGTTACCATGCGGTGGAATCTTTGCTGGAGGGCAGGCATAACGTTTTTGTAGGCATCGTTAACAATAAAATGCATTACACCCCTTTAAACGAAGCCGTAAAGAAAAAACAACGGATCAGTGAAGAGTGGATGACGGTGGTGAAGATTTTATCTTCATAAACCACAACACGAAACTTTTTTATACAGAAACCAGTATCAATACAATTATGAGTAAAAATCTTACGCAATACCTGCATCACCAAATGGATAAGCAGGCAGGGCTTGAGCACTCCCAAAAAAGAACCAAGATTGTTGCTACCGTAGGCCCCGCCTGCGACACATACGATAAACTTCTCGACCTTGTAAGAGCCGGAGTAAACGTATTCCGCCTCAATTTCTCGCATGGCGCTTATGAAAGTAAAAAACAGATCATCGATTACATCCGTGAGATCAATAAGAAAGAACCGTATAACATTGCCATCCTCGGCGATTTACAGGGGCCCAAACTGCGTGTAGGCGAACTGGAAGGGGGAAGCCTGGAACTGAATGAAGGTGATCAATTGATTTTGACCACCGAAAAAATGGTGGGCACTAAAGATAAAATTTATGTAAGCTACCAGAACCTGGCCAAAGATGTTAAACCGGGCGAACGCATTTTCTTTGATGATGGTAAAATGGAAGTGGAACTGGTAAAAGTGCTGAACGAAAAAGAAGTACAGATCAGGGTAAGCCTTGGCGGAACATTGTTGCCCAAGAAAGGGGTGAACCTGCCGGATAGTGAACTCACCATGCCTTCGCTCACGGAAAAAGATATTGCCGACCTGGATTTTATTATTGAAAATAATTTAGACTGGGTGGCGCTTTCTTTTGTACGCAAAGCTGTTGACATTACTGATTTGAAAAAAAGGATCAAGGCAAAGAACAGCAAGATCAAAGTGATTGCTAAAATAGAAATGCCCGAAGCCTTAAAAAATATCCGTGATATTATTGTGGAAAGCGATGGTGTAATGGTAGCCCGTGGCGACCTGGGTGTGGAAGTACCAGTTGAACAGGTGCCCATTCTGCAAAAAGAAATCATACGTAAATGTATGCACCGTGCCAAACCGGTAATCGTAGCCACGCAAATGATGGAAAGCATGATGGAACGCACCAAGCCCAACCGCAGTGAGGTTACGGACGTGGCCAATGCTGTACTGGAAGGCGCAGACGCAGTAATGCTGAGTGGTGAAACCGCAATGGGGGAATATCCCAAACTGGTGGTGGAAACCATGAGCAAAATTATTATGCAGGTGGAAACCACCGTGTATGATTACAACCGCGATGATATTTTAAAACCGCAACCCCACTCCCCTTCTTTCCACAGCGATGCTATATGTTACTGCGCCTGTAAACTGGCGCAGGATATTAATGCCAACGCACTGATTGGTATGACGCAGAGCGGTTACACTGGTTTTATGCTCAGCAGTTACAGGCCAAAATCGCCGCTGTATATTTTCAGTAAGGAAAGAACGCTTATTAACCAGCTGAGTTTAAGCTGGGGCGTAAGGGCTATTTTTTATGCTGAAGAAGAAAGCTTAGATGATATCATCTTTGACCAAATTGAAATCTTAAAACAACGTGGATTTTTAACACAAGGCGATGTGGTGGTAAATACCGGAAGCACACCGGTTGACCTGCATTTGCCCACCAACGTATTAAAGATTACTAAAGTAGAATAATAAAGAGCGTACTGCAATAAAAAAAGCGATAAGATTCTCTTATCGCTTTTTTTATTGTAAGAGGTAACCATTACATCCATGAACAGATAATAATGCCCGCTATAACGTTGCCCACCACTGCATAACCGGCATTGATGAAAAATAAACTCAGTGGTTTCTTTTCATATAAATAGTTTACGCCTAACTGTGATGCACAAAAACAGCAACTGGTCGTTAGCCCCAGCTTCACGCCGCTCATCCATCCGGCACCGCGGATGTCCAAACGTTCAGCAATAACTGCAATGGCAAGGCATTGTAAAAACATCAATACAAACGATCCGCCAAACATCATACCCATTCCTTTTTTAGCATCCGGGTTATTCACATCCAGTTTCAGGTCAGCAATCCAGCGTTTGGCAAATAAAGCTTTGGAATACCATAAAGCGCCCAATGCAAAATAAGCAAGCGTGGCAACAATAATGGCAATCCAGTTCAATTCACTAAAGTTGGTAAACATAAAAGTTGTTTTGGTTAAAAATGTATGAAGTAAAATAAGAAGAATTTATGCAATATGCAAGGAGTTCGTTGATTGGTTAATTGGTTTATTGGTATTGGCATTTGAGAAAGGTTCAATAATTGAATATTTCCAAAGAAGTCAACTCCTGTATTCCCTAACTAAGTCACATAATTTTCCGGAAGTTGCCTTCATTTTTAAAAAAAACTTTAAACAGTTAAACTAAGGGTTGGCTTCTTTTATTGAAATGTATTCTTCTTTAAAGAAACTGCGGAAAGAAGACAACCCGGCAACAGTTTAATTATTGCAGGCTTCAGAAAAAGTCAACTTCCTGCATTCTCTAACTAAGTTTTATAACTTTCCGGAAGTTGCCTTCATTTTTAAAAAAACTTTAAACAATAAAACTAAGGGTTGGCTTCTTTTATTGAAATGTATTCTTCTTTAAAGAAGCTGCAAAAAGAAGACAACCCGGCAACAGTTCAACACTTTATTGCTTCCCCTGCATATACTGCAATAAACTTCTCCTCGCCGTATTTCTTACTTTGTTTTGAAAAAATTTGGTGCTGCCCAACAACCATCCGGTAAAGCCCATTGCCTGTGCACTCCAGCGGTGTAAGCTGAAGGCATCGCTGTGTTCAACAATTTTTCCATTGGCCAGTTTCATGTTCGCCTTTACTTTATTAATTACTTTTTTCCCTGTTTTACTAAATGTGTAGTGCGCTTCCCAATCGCAGGTGCAGTATTCATCATCCAGCTCCACGATATTACCATACGTAAGCGAAAAATCACGGGCATTTTTACACAGCATTTCCCACATGCAGCGTACCTCATCGCCATGCAGCATTCCAAAAGCCGGATCAAAAAAAGAAATATCTTCACTATAACAATTATTCATTGCCGCAGCATCAGTTTGTTGAAACGCAGTATAAAAAGCGGCCACCGTTTGTGGATTATTCGTCATGGTAAACAATTTAGATTTGCTAAATTTAGCATTCAATTTTTGATCAATGAAAAAAATCAACCTTCTCCTGCTTCTTTTCTTTTTGATGTGCCAGTACCTGCAGGCACAAAATGCCGATTCACTCTGGGTTCGGGAACATTATTACAAAATAGAAAAACGCATTCCTGCCCGTGATGGCGTTGGTTTGTTCACCGCTATTTATATTCCGAAAGACAGTACGGAAAAGCACCCGATTCTTTTCAACCGCACCCCATACAGTTGCGCCCCTTATGGTGAAGATCAATTCAGTCCGCGGTTATATACCTCTTATTGGTTGAATTATTTGAAAGAAGGGTACATCATTGCCATACAGGATGTGCGTGGCCGCTGGATGAGTGAAGGCGAATTTGTTGATGTACGTCCCTTCAATCCCAACAAAAAAGGAAAAGAAATTGACGAAGCCAGTGATACCTACGATGCTATTGACTGGATGGTGAAAAATGTGCCGGGCAATAATCAGCGGGTGGGTGTGTTTGGAATTTCTTATCCGGGTTTTTACAGTACGATGGCCGCACTCAGCAATCATCCGGCTTTGAAAGCAGTAAGTCCGCAGGCACCGGTTACGGATTGGTTTATTGGCGACGATTTTCATCACAACGGTGCATTTATGCTCATGGATGCATTTAATTTTTACAGCGGCTTTGGTTTGCCACGCCCTGTGCCCACTACGGTTGGTAAAGCAGGCTTTCATACCAGTTCGCAGGATAACTATGATTTCTTTTTGAAAACGGGTGCACTAAAAAACTTCAGCCAAATTTTGGGAGACAGTATAGCGTTCTGGACAGATTTAATGAATCACCCCAATTACAATGCATGGTGGCAGGCCCGCAACCCAAGAAATTTTGTGACCAACATAAAACCTGCCATGCTGGAAGTGGGCGGCTTATTTGATGCGGAAGATTGTTTTGGTGCATGGAATTTATACAAAGCCATTGAAGCAAAAAGTAAAAACACTGATAATCGTTTAGTGATGGGCCCCTGGTTTCATGGCGGCTGGGGCGGCAGAAGCAATGGAGATTATATGGGCAATATCCGCTTTGGAAGTAAAACCAGTGAATACTACCAGCAGCATATTGAAATACCTTTTTTCGATTTCTATTTAAAGCTGAAAGGCACCGTACATGATATTGCTGAAGCCAACATATTTTTTAGTGGTGCCAACGAATGGAGACAGTTTACGCAATGGCCGCCATCAACCGTAGAATATAAAAATCTTACTATTAAATGGGATGGCGCATTGTCCTTTACTGATGGAAATAATATTTTAAAGCCTGAAGATAAAGCCAGGCGGCCTGAATCGTTTTCAGAATACATCAGCGACCCTGCACACCCGGTTCCCTATACAGAAGATGTTCACTTCAACAGAACAAGGGAGTACATGACCGATGACCAGCGTTTTGCCAGCCGCAGGCCGGATGTATTGACTTTTTCTACAGGTGTGCTAACTGAAGATGTTACATTGGCCGGCCCCATTACTGCAGACCTGCAGGTCAGCCTGTCCACCACCGATGCAGATTTTGTTGTAAAGCTGATTGACGTTTTTCCTGCTGATTTTAAATACGATGAAACGATTTTTGGTAAAGGCAACGGAAAAGACTACCCGATGGGTGGCTACCAAATGCTGGTACGGGGAGAAATTTTCCGTGGCCGTTACAGGAACTCATACGAAAAACCAGAGCCGTTTGTTCCCGGCAAAATCACTGAAGTGAAATATAATTTGCCGGATGTGGCGCATACATTTAAAAAAGGCCACCAGATCATGATACAGATACAAAGCAGCTGGTTCCCGCTGGCAGACAGGAACCCGCAGGTGTTTACAGATATCTATCACTGTAATGACAGCGATTTTCAGAAATCCACCATCCGCATCTATCATGATGCACAGCATCCCACAAAATTTATTTTACCTATTCTGCATAATTAATGATGAAAAAAATTATTACCGTTTTAAGCAGTCTCATCTGCGTTTTCAGCAGTACTGCACAAACCAATTCAGTAAAAGATAATTATACTAAAATGGACACCACTATCACCATGCGTGATGGCGTAAAACTGTATACCGTAATTTATATCCCTAAAGACAATACAGAGCGTTACCCGTTTTTAATTGAACGAACGCCCTACTCTGCCGGGCCTTATGGCACCAATAATTTTGCAAGGCGCATCGGGCCAAACGAAGCATTGATGAATGAGAAATATATTTTTGTGTACCAGGATGTGCGTGGCCGTTATATGAGCGAAGGCGTGAACCTTGAAGTAACGCCATACATCCCCAACAAAAAAACAAAGAAAGATGTGGATGAAAGCAGTGATACTTACGACACTGTTGACTGGCTCCTCAAAAACATTAAAAACAATAATGGCCGTGCAGGCTTGTATGGCATTTCTTATCCGGGTTTTTATGCCACAGCATCTTTACCGGGTGCTCATCCCGCCATCAGAGCAGTAAGTCCGCAGGCGCCGGTCACAGATGAGTTTATTGGTGACGATGCCAACCATAATGGTGCTTTTTACCTGCTGGACAATTTTAGCTTCATGAACTTTTTTGATATGGAAAGAAATCGCCCGGTGCAGGATTACGCCAAACCATTATTCATGGCCAACAGTAAAGATGCGTACCAGTTTTACCTGAAGATGGCCACTATCAAAAACACGAATGGCGCAGCTTATTACAATAACAAAAGTGTAATCTGGAATGAATACCTGCAGCATGATACGTATGATGCTTACTGGAAAGCAAGGAACATCAGGCCGCATTTAAAAAATATTACGATACCCACTTTAGTAGTGGGCGGATGGTTTGATGCAGAAGACCTGTTTGGTGCATTGCATACTTACGAAGCCATAGAAAAACAATCACCCAAAAACAATAATTTTTTAGTGATGGGGCCCTGGACGCATGGCGCCTGGGCGGGCGGCGACTGGAGCAAGTTTGCCACGCATGATTTTGGAAGCAATACCAGTAAATTTTTCCAGGACAGTTTGCAAACCACTTTCTTCAATTTCTATTTAAAAGATAAAGGACATTTCAACGCAGCAGAAGCCACTGTATTTGAAACAGGCAGCAACGAATGGAAAAGTTACCCGGTATGGCCCCCACAAAACGCACAGCCGGTAAGTTATTATTTCAACCAAAACCACGCACTCACTTTGCAACAACCTGCTGGTAATGGTTATGATGAATACATCAGCGACCCTGCAAAACCAGTACCTTACACCAATGGTATTTATGGAAGGCGCAATAATGAATATATGGCAGAAGACCAGCGTTTCGCTGCAGTCCGTCCGGATGTAATCACTTTTGAGACCCCTGAACTTACACAGGATGTAACATTAAGTGGTGGTATTATTGCAGACTTATTTGTAAGCACCACAGGCACCGATGCGGATTTCATTGTGAAACTGATTGATGTGCTGCCGGATAATGAACCCAACATCAAAAATGCTCCGCGTGGCTTTACTATGGCAGGCATGCAGCGTTTGGTGCGTGCAGAAGTAATGCGGGGCAAATTCAGGAACAGTTATGAAAAACCTGAAGCATTTGTACCCAATCAAATCAGCGAAGTAAAATTTAACCTGAACGATGTGGCACACACTTTTAAAAAAGGGCATAAAATTATGGTGCAGGTGCAAAGCAGTTGGTTCCCTTTGATAGACAGGAATCCACAACAATTCATGCGTATACCTGATGCTGAAGAAAAGGATTTTCAAAAAGCAACTATCAGCATATTTCATAATGCCGCCAATGCCAGTAAAATAATACTGCCTGTTTTGCAATAGGCATATAAAAATGTATTTCAATACACTTATCCTAAACATGTTTGTATGAAACAATTGCTCTCTGTTGTATGTTTATTGCTTTGCGCTGCTTTTTTAAAAGCACAAAACCCGGTTAATATTACACCAACGCCGGTTTCGGTGAAGGTGGGCAAAAGCACAGTGGCCATCAGCCAGAACACCACTATCGTACTGTTAGGCAGTGGTCTGGAAAAATGCAGTATTGCACTGAATGATTATTTATGGTCGAACTATGGCATTAAACTAAAAACGGCTAAAAAAAGAACCAGCAATAATGTTATTGTTTTGAATGTTGAACGCATGGATGGTATAATACCTGGTTCTTATCACCTCACTGCCGATAAAAAGGGCGTATATATTACCGGAGATAATGAACAGGGTGTATTTTATGGCATTCAAACATTAACCCAGTTATTGCCTACTTACAAAGCAACTGTCTCCAACCAGGTATTTCCATTACGTATACCCGAAGTTGATATTTACGACTTCCCCCGTTTTGCTTACCGTGGCATGCACCTGGATGTGGGGCGTCATTTCTTTCCGGTATCTTTTATCAAAAAATATATTGATTACCTCGCAGCGTATAAATACAATACTTTTCATTGGCACCTTACGGAAGACCAGGGCTGGCGTATTGAAATCAAAAAATATCCACTGCTGACCAAAGTGGGCGGTTGCAGGGCTCAAACCCTGGTGGGGCGCTACGGCAGCAACAAATATGATGGCAAAAAATATTGTGGTTTCTATACCCAGGAGCAGATCAAAGAAGTGGTGAAATATGCAGCAGATCATTACATCACCATCATTCCTGAAATTGAAATGCCGGGGCACAGCATGGCCGCATTAGCCAGCTACCCTTATTTAGGTTGTACCAAAGGCCCCTACAAAACTTTTGAAACCTGGGGCGTGATTGATGATGTGTATTGCGCCGGCAACGACAGTACGTTTACTTTTCTTGAAAATGTTTTAGATGAAGTGATGCAGTTATTCCCTTCCAAATATATTCATATTGGTGGTGATGAATGCCCGAAAGAAAGATGGAAACAATGCCCGCTTTGCCAGAAGAGAATGCAGGATGAGCACCTGAAAGATGAACATGCGTTGCAGAGTTATTTCATCAACCGCATTGAAAAATATTTAAATAGTAAAGGCAGAAATATCATTGGCTGGGATGAAATTCTCGAAGGCGGTCTTGCTCCCAACGCCACCGTAATGAGCTGGCGTGGCGAAGAAGGCGGTATTGAAGCAGCCAAACAAAATCATGATGTCATCATGACGCCGGGCAGTCACTGTTATCTCGATCACAGCCAGAGTAAGAATGAAGACAGTTTAACCATTGGCGGATATTTGCCATTGGATAAAGTGTACAGTTATGAGCCCGTTCCCGCAGCATTAGATGCAGCACAGGCCAAACATATTTTAGGCGCACAGGGCAATGTGTGGACGGAATATATGGACAACACAAAGAAAGTGGAATACATGATCTTTCCGCGTATGATGGCACTGAGTGAAGTGTTATGGAGCCCGAAGGAAAAACGTAACTGGAATGATTTTGAAAGACGGATTCCCGGTATTTTCGACAGGTTAGACCAGCAGTATGTAAACTACAGTAAAGCGTATTTCGATCTTAAGGCAACTGTTGTTCCTTCCCCAGATAATACCAGTGTATTATGGAAGCTGGAGAGTAAAAATCCGGAAGGCATAATCAAAGTGGCTCCTACTGCATACAGTAGTGAACTACAGGATTATGTAAACCCAATTCTTATTAATAATGACATCACAAAAACCGGGTACTTAATGGTCAAAGAAAAATTAATGAGCCCGGTTTCACAATCATTTCATTTCAATAAAGCCACCGGCAAAAAAATAACATTGGTGAATGAGCCTGCTAAAAATTATCCGGGTGATGGTGCGTTTACATTAGTGAATGGCGTACAAAATGAAAAGGGTTTGGCCAGGAGCAATGAATTCCTCGGCTTTAATGGTAAAGACCTTGACGCTACCATTGACCTCGGCCAATTAACAGATGTCAAATCGGTAACACTCCACTTTTTTGAACAACAGGGAAGCTGGATCTATGCACCTTCACAATTCGCAGTTCAATACTTGTACAGTTTGGATACTGATGAAAAAGCCATTATGCGGCCTGTAAAAATGGATACCATTGATATTCCCTCAGGAAAAGGATTGAACAAGATGACGATCAGCACCAACCAGAACTGCAGGTACATTCACATCATTGCAAAAAATTTTGGAACGATACCATCGGGAAATCCCGGTGCAGGAAATCCTGCGTGGTTGTTTGTGGATGAGATTGAAGTGGAGTGAGAAACATGGTCTGACGTCCGCGTCTGACCATGGAGAAAGGATGACACGCAGAGGAGAATGGTCTGACGTCGGCGTCTGACCACAGAAGAAGTTTTCAACAACAAAAAAGAAAATTAATATCAACAGCTCAATGTATAAAACAATGCTTCGTTTTCTTGTTCCAGTATGTTCATTATTGGTGATGACCATTACCACCAATGCACAGCAGCATTACATCCCTCCTGCTGATTCTCTTGTAATAAAAAAATTATCGCAATGGCAGGACTGGAAATTTGGTTTACTGATGCATTGGGGTACCTACAGTCAATGGGGTGTGGTGGAAAGCTGGAGTATTTGCCCGGAAGATGAAGGCTGGACACAAAGAAAACCAGAGCATGGCACCACCTACAACGCCTATAAGACCAATTATGAAAACCTGCAGCACAGTTTCAATCCCACCCAATTCGACCCGGATAAATGGGCAGCGGCTGCACAATACGCCGGAATGAAATATGTCGTCTTCACCACCAAACATCATGATGGATTCTGCATGTTCGATACCAAGCAAACCGATTACAAAATAACGTCAACGGCTACACCGTTTTCATCTAACCCAAAATCCAACGTTGCCAAAGAAATTTTTAAATCCTTTCGTGCAAAAGGATTTGCCACCGGTGCGTATTTCAGCAAACCCGACTGGCATATTGACAATTACTGGTGGCCTTATTTTCCGCCTAAAGACAGAAATGTAAACTACGATCCCGCTAAATATCCGCAGCGCTGGCAGGCGTTCAAAGATTTTACTTATAACCAGATCAAAGAATTAATGAATGGTGATTACGGGAAGATGGATATACTTTGGCTGGATGGAGGCTGGGTGCGCCCGAAATACACCATCGATACTGCAATAGAATGGCAGCGCACTATTCCCTACAACCAGGATATTGATATGGCAAAAATTGCTGGCATGGCAAGAAGTTATCAACCCGGTTTATTAGTGGTTGACCGCAGCGTGGGTTATGAATATGAAAACTATGTAACACCGGAACAGGAAATCCCCAACAAGCTGTTGCCTTACCCCTGGGAAACCTGTATGACGATGGCTACCAGTTGGAGTTATGTACCACATGATCATTACAAATCCACGAATGAGCTCATTCATACTTTGGTAAAAATTGTTGGAACCGGGGGCAATTTATTATTAAACATCGGCCCTGATGCTAATGGTGAATGGGATACTGCAGCATACAACCGCTTAAAAGAAATAGGCGACTGGATGAAGATCAACAGTGAAGCTATTTACAATACCCGTGCATTGCCCGGATGGGCAAATAATGAAGTGTATTTTACCATGGCCAAAGACAGCAGTGCCGGTTATGTCTTGTTGTTTTTAAAAGAAGGGCAACAGGAGTTAGCTGCCGGAACAATACCGATTCCCGACCATTTTAATGGACGTTTTAAACATGCGCAGGTGCTGGGCACCAAAACAAAGCTGAACTTACAAAAAATGACAATGAAAAATAATGATGATGCACAGTTACTGCTACCCATTAAGGAACATTTTTCCTGTTCCGGACTTAAACACGCCATTGTTTTTAAACTCACCCGGTAAACTATCCGCCAGGCATTAAAATAATCCATCATTACAGTAAAAAACTACTGTAAACACTGATTGAAATTACCCATGGTGTAAACTGTTTTTAGTTATCTTCGCTAAAATTTATCTATCATGAATCTTCACGAGTACCAGGCCAAGCAATTATTAAAAAAGTTTAATGTTCCCGTGCAGGAAGGCATTCCCTGCAGCACCCCCGGCGAAGCTGAAGAAGCTTACCGCCAGATTCATACACAATATGGCAGCAAGTTTGCCGTAGTGAAAGCCCAGATCCATGCCGGCGGAAGGGGCAAAGGAAAAATCGTTGGTACAGAACAACGTGGCGTTGCCGTTGGTAAAAGCGCCGAAGACGTTAAGAATATTGCACAAACCATTTTAGGCGGTACACTCGTAACACTGCAAACCGGCCCTGCCGGTAAAGTGGTAAACAAAGTGCTTGTTGCACAGGATGTATATTATGAAGGACCCAACCCGGTAAAAGAATTTTATCTTTCTATATTGATGGACAGGAGCAAAGGACAAAATGTAGTGATGTACAGTACAGAAGGCGGTGTAAACATTGAAGATGTGGCACACGATACGCCAGAAAAAATATTTAAAGAATGGGTGCATCCCAGTGGTGGTTTACAGGGATTCCAGGCAAGAAAGATTGCATTTAACCTGGGCTTAAGCGGTGATGCTTTTAAAAACTGTGTAAAATTTGTAACCAATTTATACAATGCGTATGTAGGTTTGGATTGCGGTATGCTTGAAATCAACCCGCTGTTTAAAACCAGCGATGATAAGATCATTGCAGTGGATTGTAAAATGAACATTGATGACAACGCACTCATGCGCCACGCAGAACTGGCCGCAATGAGAGACATCAGCGAAGAAGATCCAACCGAAGTGGAAGCCGGTAAGTTTAACCTCAACTTTGTAAAATTAGACGGCAACGTAGGTTGCATGGTAAATGGTGCAGGTTTGGCAATGGCTACCATGGATATGATCAAATTAAGTGGTGGCGACCCTGCCAACTTCCTGGACGTAGGCGGTACTGCCAATGCACAAACTGTTGAAGCTGGCTTCCGTATTATTTTAAAAGACCCGAAAGTAAAAGCTATCCTGATTAATATTTTTGGTGGTATTGTGCGTTGTGATCGTGTAGCCCAGGGCGTTATTGATGCTTACCAGAGTATTGGCAACATCAGTATCCCTATTATTGTACGCCTGCAGGGCACTAATGCCGATGTTGCAAAAAAACTGATTGATGACAGCGGACTGAAAGTACAAAGTGCCATCTTATTAAGCGAAGCTGCAGCCTTAGTAAATAAGGCGGTAGCGTAAACATACATTTTTTTGATTTTTGTAACCAAACAAACAACAGTCCTGCCCGCAAAGGCAGGATTTTTTTTGCAGCATAATTATGGAAGAAGAATATTATCGTGAGTTAGCATCACAATTGCGGCAGCCACATGGTGACCATGCCCCTGCAATTGGTGAATGGATGAACCGGGGAAATATCCGGATTAACCTTGATACGATTGCTGCTGTAAAGGCTTTGCCGGGAACAAACATCCTGGAGATAGGAATGGGTAACGGCTTTTTTATAGGCGAATTGTTCAAAGATAATACAAGCCTTCGCTATACAGGTTGTGATTTTTCTGAGTTGATGGTGCAAGAGGCCCAAAGGCTTAATGCAGAGTTTGTACAAAAAGGTTTGGCCAGGTTTATTGATGGCAATGCATCAGCACTCCCATTTCCATCATATACTTTTCATACCGTCTATACGGTTAACACACTCTACTTCTGGGATGAGCCCACCGCAATTGCCGGCGAAATAAAACGGGTATTACAACCGGGCGGGCACCTTGTGCTAACGATAAGGCCAAAACGCCTGATGAAAAATTATCCTTTCACGCAATATGGCTTTACTATGTACGATAAGGAAGCTGCTGTGCAATTATTGAAAAAGAATGGATTTACCATTACCAGCGCAGTTGAAAACCATGAACCGGATTTTGAAGTGAATGGTGTAATGGTACCTGTGGAAAATATCATCGTTGTTGCAGCTGCAACAACGATGTAAAAATATCCGGAGCCAAAACTGGTAAAAAAAGTGAGTTTTGGCTCCGGATATTATCCTTCTTTATGCCAGGGCATGAATAAGGTATCCAGAGTGATGAGATGATCCACAAGGCCAATGCTGTGCTGGTTATGCTGCAGTTCTGTACTGCTTATAAACGTAATGAAAAGATGTTTCCTTGTCTTTATTTCCTTCTTAAACACAGCTTTTTTTTGCTGCAATGCGGCGGCATATTTTTTGTCTATGGTAAAAGCAGTTTCGTAAAATTTTATCTCACATAAGTTAATGCAGTTGTCCCTGCGGTCAATGACAAGGTCAATTTGAGCGCCACCCTTTGCAGTATTCCATTTACTTTTCCAAATAGCCGTATCACTATAAATACCGCTGATGCCAAGCGCCCGTTTTATTGCCGGGATGTGCTGCATGCAAATATTTTCAAAAGAAAGCCCGCTCCAGCTTTTCCAAATTGGCGTATCGCTTAACCTGAGCCAGGTACCCTTACTCCCCAAGCGGTTATTTTCCATAAACTTTAAATAAAACAGCGAGTACTCATCGGTAAGTTTATAAATACTGTCTTTTATCTTTTTACCCACAGGCACATAGGCTGTAATAAATCCCGATGCCGCCAGTTCTTCCAGCATACCGGTGGTGCTGCCCCCGCTTTGTAACCGGCATACTTTTATTAATTCATTTCTTGTAAGCCCCATAGGTTTTGCAGCTAAAGCACGGATTACTTTTATATGACGGTCGGTATGATCAAAAAGCGCTTTATACAAGTCGCCAAACTCATTATACAAAAAACCATTTTTTGAAAAACAAACACTGTCTATAATTTGGGCGGCGCTTAAACCAGGCCGGGCCTGCTCAAGATAATGAGGTACACCACCCAACGCCATATACAATTGTGTTACCTGGTAACGGTTGAGTAAAACTTTCCTGTTTTTTAAAAACAATTCCGTTTCATATAAAGTAAAAGGCCGCAGGGCAATTTTTTGAGTCAGCCGGTTGTGCAGTCCGCCTTTGTTGCGTACTACATTCTGTATCATCCAGCTTGCTGCCGAGCCGCATAAAACAACAGCAAGATTATTTTGCCTGCAGGCCCAACTGTTCCAGAATTGCTCAAATGCGGCAAGAAAATTAGATTTATGTGTTTGCATCCACGGAAATTCATCCAGGAACACCACTTTCTTTTTACCCTGCAGTTGCTTTTGCAGCAGTTTTGCAGTAAGGTCAAATGCCGCAAACCAGTCAGTAGGTACATCCAATTGTTTCCCTTTATTCAGTTGCTGTTGCAATGCTTTGGCAAAATTCGCCAGTTGCACACCTGTATCAACATTATGTATACCCGAAAATTCAAAAGCTATATTCTTTTTCAGGTGCGTCCGGATAAGATATGTTTTTCCTATCCTCCGCCTTCCGTAAACTGCAACAAGGTCTGCCCTGTTATTGGCTATAACATTATCCAGCAGGTATTTTTCTTCTTCCCTTCCTATAATAACTTCTTCTTTCATTGCAAATATTTGCAGCCAAAACTACATTTTTTTCCCAGTTTTGACTCTAAATATTTTTTATATCCGAAGCCAAAACTCCTCAATTTTCATAGTTTTGGCTCCGGATAATTTTCACTTCCATTGAGAAACAACGGTTGCACAACAATTTTTCTGCCTGTTATTGTATATCCTCAATAAAACAAATTGCAGCATTCAAACAAGTTTACCCAAACAATGGTAAATTGCAGCTGTAATATTTTTCTATGCGTTATTACATTATAGCCGGTGAAGCCAGCGGCGATTTGCACGGCAGTAACCTCATTACAGCATTACTGCACCTGGATAGTACGGCCAACATCCGTTGCTGGGGTGGCGATAAAATGCAGGCCGCCGGTGCCACGCTGGTAAAACATTACCGCGACCTTGCCTTCATGGGCTTCATTGAAGTAGTGAAAAACCTGCGTACCATTTTGCGCAATATCAGTTTTTGTAAAAAAGATATCGCTGCTTTTAAGCCTGATGCTGTTATTCTCATCGACTATCCCGGATTTAATTTGCGTATTGCTGAATGGGCCAAAGCACAGGGTCTGAAAGTGATCTATTATATTTCCCCACAGGTTTGGGCATGGAAAGAAAACCGGGTGAAAGGCATCAAAGCAAATGTTGACAAGATGCTGGTGATTCTGCCATTTGAAAAACCATTTTATGAAAAATGGAATTACGAAGTGGAATATGTTGGGCATCCATTAGTAGAAGTGATTGATCGTTTTATTGCCACGGGCCAGCCATTGCAGTTGGATCATCCCACCACTCAGATTATTGCTTTACTGCCGGGCAGCCGTAAGCAGGAAATTTTGAAGAAGCTGCCCATCATGCTGGAAGTGGCTAAACATTTTCCCGCTTACCAGTTTGTTGTGGCCAAAGCACCAGGGCTCGAAGAAAGTTTTTATACTGATTTGCTGGCTCCTTATTCCAATGTGGCTGCAGTAGTTAATCAAACCTATGCTTTACTGGCAACTGCAAAAGCTGCGCTGGTAACCAGTGGTACAGCCACACTCGAAACGGCTTTATTTGCAGTGCCGGAAGTAATTTGTTATAAAGGAAGCAACATTTCTTACCAGATTGCCCGGCGCCTGATCAAAATAAAATATATTGGGCTGGTAAATTTGATCATGGATAAACTGGTGGTAAAAGAGTTGATACAAAATGACCTGACGACAGAAAATCTTGTCGCGGAATTGCATTTATTATTGAATGACCCCGATAAGCAGCGGCAACTGGCAGCTGACTATGCAGCACTTAAAAACCTGTTGAGCCAGGGTGGCCATGCCTCTGCAAATGCCGCACGCAGTATTCATCATTTCCTTCAGTCAGCGCAGTAATTTTATAGCCAGTATGATCATGGCTAAAATAAACAACAGGATGGAAATGCGGTTAATCCCATGCATATACTTCATCCATTTGGTGCGTGGTGCATTGGGGTCTTTCTTCTTCAGAAAAAGATATTCAGCTATTTGATCCAGTATTCCCATACATTTTTCGGGTTACAATTTCACATCTAAATTAAACCGTAAATTTGTAAACAAACGAATTTGTTAAAAGTTCAGCATGGTAAAACCGGGGTTGCCCCCTTTGCGTAATTAACCCAAAATAAATGACCATGAAACATTTTCTTTTAGCGGCCTGTATTTTATTTGCAGCAGGCTGCACATCAGCTCAAACCAAAAAATATGCGGTTACCAAAACAGATGCGGAATGGCGCAAACAGCTTACAGCTGAGCAATACGCAGTAACCCGCCAAAAAGGTACAGAAACTGCTTATACCGGCAAGTATTGGGATAATCACAAACCCGGCATTTACAAGTGTGTTTGCTGCGGACAGGAATTATTCAGCTCCACTACAAAATTTGACAGCGGTACTGGCTGGCCCAGCTTCTGGCAAGCCATCAATAAAAAATATGTGGAAGAAAATGACGACAACAGTTATGGCATGCACCGCACAGAAGTAACCTGCAGCAGGTGCGGCGCTCACCTGGGCCATGTTTTTGATGATGGCCCCCAACCCACCGGCTTAAGGTATTGTATGAATTCAGCCAGCCTCAGCTTTGTTCCTAAAAATTAAAGGGGGCCGCAATATTTTGCAGTTTGATTTTTTGATTGTATTTTAATACCGGAATAACACAGCAACAAACTAACACTGTTGAATGGCCGAAAAAAAGGTTATACAAAAACACCCGATGGCAATCAGGTGGTTTCACTGGATCAACTTTCCAGTGCTGGGCGTAATGATCTGGAGTGGTTTGCTCATTTACTGGGCCAATGATATTTACCGCATAGGCTGGGGAGATAAAACGGTACTTAAATTCTTTCCTGATTCATTTTACAAAGCGCTGCACATTACGCACCGGCTTGCAGAAGGGATGAGCCTGCACTTTGTTTTTATGTGGCTCTTTGCTTTTAATGGGTTAATTTATGTATTGTACCTCCTGTTCAGTAAAGAATACCGCCTCATCTTCCCTAATAAAAAATCTTTAAAGGAAGCGTGGCTGGTAATTCTGCACGACCTGCACATTAAAAAAGGGCTGCCTCCGCAGAAAAAATATAATGCGGCACAACGCCTTGCTTATACCGGTGTAATTATTATGGGGCTGGGGTCATTATTAACCGGGCTCGCCATTTTTAAACCCGTTCAATTATACTGGCTTTGCACAATGCTGGGCGGTTATGACTGGGCAAGGATTGAACATTTCACCCTCACTATTTTATTCTGCCTGTTTTTCTTTGTGCATATTATACAGGTTATACTGGCAGGCTGGAATAATTTTGCTGCCATGATAAGAGGTTTTGAAGTGCATAAAATTAAGCCGCCGGCTATGGAGAATGAACATGCAGAACCAACTCCCACCACTGCAGAACAATAAATTTTTGCTGTATGCATACCATGGAAGAAAAAATAATGAACACAGGTACCATCAGGAGAAAAACCCTGGTTGCTTTTGGTGTTTTTTTGCTGTTCATTGCAGCATGTATTTTTATCTGGAGATGGATACACCGCCAGCCAAATGATAATGACACCCCTGAACCACTGCGTTATGTGCTGAATAATAATGAAAAAATATTTTCCGGTTTATTTGCCAATAACCACATGGCCCGCTCCTACCCACTGTCTGCCGCTGCAGCAAGAGTAAGGGTAAACGGCGATGCAGGCATGAGTGATAATTTTGATGCCAGCACCTGGAAACTGCAACTGGTCCGCAATGCAGGAGACACACAACTGATCACTTTGGATGACATCCGTGCTTTACCTAAAACAGAAATCATCTTCGATTTTAAATGTATTGAAGGATGGAGCCAGGTAACCCGTTGGGCCGGTGTTAAATTCTCAGATTTTGCAGCACACTACCACCTCGATAGTCAAACACAAATGAAATTTGCGGGATTGAATACACCCGATAAAGAATATTATGTGGGTATTGATATGGCCAGTATGCTGCACCCGCAAACCTTACTGTGTTATGAAATGAATGGGCAACCCTTACCCATGAACCAGGGTTATCCCTTACGTTTGATTATACCGGTAAAATATGGTGTGAAGAACATCAAGCGCATCGGCACGCTCTTCTTCGGCAACGAAAGGCCGCCCGATTATTGGTATGAAAGAGGATACGACTATTACGGTGGTTTATAAAAATTCCCATTTTCTTTTTATACTGTTTGTATTGTTGTAATTTTAGGCCAGATTCATTTTCTGACCAGAAGCCTGATTCATTTTCATTTTCTCTTTGCAAAACAATATGCCGGATCCGGCGCCGGGGTCACGAAATAAAAACCGAAACTATTATCTGTGATCATTACTCCCGCTCATATTCTCCTGAAAGAAAAAGAGAAGTTTGAAGCCCTGTTCCAGTATGCTTCCATGGGTATACTTGTTGTAAACGACAAAAGCGAGATCATGATGGCCAATAATTTTGTGCTGTCGCAGTTTGGCTACTCCAGTGCTTCAGAACTGGTGGGTAAGAAAATTGATGTGCTTATTCCGCAACGTTATCATCATGCACACACCGGCCACATGGCCAAGTACAACCACAAGCCCGAACGCCGGCCCATGGGCATTGGCAAAGACTTGTATGGGATCAAGAAAGACGGTACTGAGTTTCCTGTAGAAATCAGCCTGAGCCATTACGGCGCTGATGAAGGCAGTTTTGCCATTGCATTTGTCAGCGACATTACCCGCCGCAAAGAAATTGAAAATGCTGTATTGCAGCAGAAAGAAGAACTGGCACAGATCAACCTGAAAATAGAAGAACTGAACGACGACCTGGAACAAAAAGTGGAATTGCGTACCAAGCAACTGAAAGAAACACTGGTGCAACTGGAAGAATCCAAAGAGGATTTAACCAAAGCCCTCAGCAAAGAAAAAGAACTCAGCGACCTGAAGAGCCGTTTTGTTTCCATGGCTTCCCATGAATTCCGAACACCACTCAGCACCATTCTTTCCTCTGCATCGCTTGTAGCAAAATACACCGAAACAGCGCAGCAGGAAAACCGCGATAAACACATCCAGCGCATCAAATCTTCAGTAAACAGCCTTACCGATTTGCTCAACGAATTTTTATCCATTGGTAAAATTGAAGATGGAAAGATCACCACGCACTATACAGAATTTAACCTTAAAGCCTTCCTGGAAAATTTATGCGCAGAGATGCAGCACCTGGCCAAACCCGGCCAGCAAATCGAGTACACCCATACCGGCGATGAATTGATTACACTTGACCCTAACCTTTTGCGCAATGTGATATTGAACCTGCTTTCCAACGCAATTAAATTTTCGCCGGAGAAAGGGTTGATACTAATCAGCAGCACAGTCACCAAAAAAGATATCACCCTAAGGGTAAAAGATTCCGGCATCGGCATTTCGAAAGAAGACCAGGAACATTTATTCGAACGTTTTTTCCGTGGCGCCAATGCATCTAATATTCAGGGAACAGGCCTTGGTTTGCATATTGTAAGCAAGTATATTGAACTGATGGACGGACAAATCAGTTATACCAGTGAACTGGAAAAAGGAACCGAATTTAATATTAAATTTACCATTGCATAATTACTTTAGCCAAACAACAATTCAACTATGAAGCACTTATTGCTTATTGAAGATAATGATGAGATCAGGGATAATACAGCCGAGATACTGCAGTTAGCGGGTTATATAGTGTCTACTGCGGAAAATGGCAAAAAAGGTATTGAAATTGCCCTGCAGAAAAAGATAGACCTCATCATCTGTGATGTAATGATGCCCGTACTGGATGGTTATGGCGTACTGCACCTCATTAATAAAAACCCTGAACTGGTGGGCATTCCTTTTATCTTCTTAACGGCAAAAGCAGAGCGCAGCGATTTCAGGAAAGGTATGGAAATGGGTGCCGATGATTACATTACCAAACCTTTTAATGATATTGAATTACTGAACGCTGTGGAAAGCCGCCTGCGTAAAAATGATTTACTGAAGAAAGAATATGAATCGAATGTGGAAGGCGTGCAGCAGATGCTGAGTGAATTTGGTGGTAAAAATGCACTGCAATATTTAACCGAAAGCGGCAACGTCAACCATTACAGGAAGAAGCAGATTATTTATACCGAAGGCAACCACCCGGTGCGTTTATTCTATATTGAAAAAGGTAAAGTAAAAATATTTAAGACCAACGATGATGGTAAGGAACTGACGGTTGGCTTATTTAACGAAGGCGATTTTTTTGGCTATACCGCGTTGCTGGAAGAATCGGTTTATAAAGAAAATGCTGAAGCAATAGAAGATGCCGAGATTGCAGTAATACCAAGGGAAGATTTTGAAAAACTCATGCACTCCAGCCCTGCTGTACAGAAAAAATTTATTCAGTTGCTGGCCAAAAATGTTTCTGAAAAAGAAGAGCAACTGCTGGGCATTGCTTACAATTCATTAAGAAAAAGAGTGGCTGATGCGTTGATTACCCTGCAGAATAAATATAAAAAAGAAGACGACAAAATATTCTCCATGCATATTTCCCGTGAAGACCTGGCGAATATTGCCGGTACTGCCACAGAATCGCTGATCAGAACTTTAAGTGATTTTAAAAGTGAGAAGCTGATTGAGATCAAAGACGGGCACATCCATATCCTCAACGAAAAAAAATTGGCTTCGCTGCTGAATTAATTCAGCCGTCAACTAAGGATAACTGATACCTGTTGAATTCATTCTTCAGCTGCAGGAAGCTTTTCTCGAGGTAGTCGATTTCATTGCGCAGCTTATTTTGCTTGCTTTCCACTTTTTCTGAAAAAGGTTTTTGTTTATTCCGTACCGCTTTGATGCTGTTTTCCATTTCATTCACATCATGCTTCAGTTCATCCATAAATTCATCTTTAATGATGAACTGGTTTTGAAAATGTTCGGCAAGGGCAAGGAAGTCTCTATCAGAAGTACCATCCACCACTTCCGATAACCGGGTTTTCAGAAAGGCATTTTCCTGTTTGAAAAAATCAAGCAAACGTTGCCAGCTCCGGCATTCATACCGGTACTCATCTAACTTAGCTGTTCCAATATCTGTCATATGTAAAAACACCTGGATTATTTTTAAATACTACTTGTCTAAAATTATTTTCTATTTTTCCTTCTTTTACAAACCAAAATCATTACTGCTCCTGAATTTAATCAGGCACGGGCATACAATGCATGGCTTCTTTTTTGTCCATTCCCATTTTAGGGCTTACATAAGGTATTCCTAAACCCATGCCTCTCAAAATCAACAAACAGGCCATCAGCATCATCATATAAGGATAGGCTCTCCTTATTTTTTGCCTGATGCCATTGCTTACAAAATTGCCCCAGAAAGCAATGCTCCACATCACCGGTAATGTACCCAACCCAAAAAACACCATGAACAATACAGCATTGCTTACGGCACCGGTTGCCACTGCACCGGCTACTGCCATATACACCAATCCGCAGGGTAATAACCCATTCATTAAACCGATCAGGAATAATGAAGCGTAATTTTTTTTTACAAACAGCTTGCCCAATGCAGAACGGAGCGATTCAAAAAACCTGGTGATTGCATTTGTGCCCCTGAATGCAGTAAAACGTTTGGGCAACAAAATGAACAGTATGATGAGCGCACCCAGGATCACCGACAACCATTGCTGATAACCAAAAAATGCAGCACTCTGCCCTATTAATCCGAACACCAAACCAAACACAGCGTAGGTTACCGCACGCCCTGCATTGTACAAAAATGCTCCTGAAAATTTTGCCCAATAACTGTTGTTACTTAACGGTAATGACAATGCCAGCGGGCCACACATGCCTACGCAGTGAAAGCTGCCCAGCATTCCCATTGTAAAAGCCGCTGCCAGTAACTGTACCATTTTATTTTTTGTGCAACAGTTCGTTGCGTTTTTTTATGTGTAATACAAACAATCCGCCCGACACTAAGAAAGGAATGCAGTAAATGAATGCTGCTGAAACATTTTGTTTTATCAACAGGTATACCAGCAACAGGATACTGCCGGCAATCATCATCATTGCACCGGTTTTTTCTTTTTTCCAGGTTACCACATATCCTGCAATGGGCAATAACACCATGGGTAAGAACCAATAGAGTTCATTACTTTTTTTATTGAACAGATCAGGAATACCTTCACCAATGATGAACAGTAAGAAAAAGCCACAAACAATCAGCCCAACGCTTTGAGCCAGTATTTTATATGGCCGTACATGATGTTCAGTTTGTTTATGATGGCTCATATGAATATTCTTTGTTCGAAATAATAATTGATACCGTCTGCCTTCCAGGAAAGATGGATTTCATTTTGTCCCTTGTTACCTGGTTTCAGTTTGATGATGACAGGAGCGTCCTGCACTTTAAAATCCTGGTTGATGTCTTTATCTTCATCAGAAGGGCAGTACAGCGTTGCGCTGCCGCTGATCTGTTTTCCATCAAAATCCTTAGGAAAATGTAATACGATAGTATTGGCATTTAGCTCACACCGTACCGGCGCACTCAGGGCATTGGTATGTGCAACGGCATCAATCTGGTCCTGGTATTTTACTTCTTTGGCATAATAATCTGTTGTTACCAGGTCCATTTTTTGTGTGGATGATTTGTAGGCCATATAACCGATGCCTACTACAAATAATCCATACACAACAACAATTTTATATCCCCAGTTCATAATCAAATATTTTAATCAGTTATAAATTTCAGGGCCAATGAATGTAGCCTCCATGGTTTTTATTTTCTTACCATTTTCGTACATACCAATTTTTAAAATGGTTTTCCAGCTCTTCAACTCTTCCTTTTTCAGTTTTACAAAAAACTGCAGGTGCGTATAATCTTCTTTTTTCACCACCATATCAGCCTCGCCAATATATTCAAATTCACCATTGGCATTTTCCAGTTTCAATACAAAGGGAATATCGGCATGTGTCTTATTGACGAGTTTCAGGTTATAAAGGTTGCTGATTCTTCCATCATTTAATGTGGTATAGGTCATGCCGGATGTACGCATTAATCTTGCATCCAGGTCTGTCCGGCTTACCAAAAGGAATACGAGCAACGACAATAAAAGCATCAGTACGGCGGAATAAGCTTTTATCCTGCCGGTAATTTTCAATGGTTGCCGGTTGGCAATAGTATTTTCTGATGCATAACGGATGAGACCAGTTGGTTTTTTAACGCTGGTCATGATATCATCACAGGCATCAATACATGCAGTGCAATTCACGCATTCCAGTTGCGTACCGTTCCTGATGTCTATACCGGTTGGGCATACCCTCACACAGGCAAAGCAGTCGATGCAGTCGCCCTGCACAGGCACTGCTTCCATTTTTTTATTCAGGTCTTTACAGGCACCATCATTTTTACAATCGGTACATTTGCAGTCGTGGTCTTCCTGTTTTTTCAGTTTGCCTCTTGGTTCTCCCCGCTTGCGGTCGTACGCCACCACAATGGAATTTTTATCCAGCAATACACCCTGCAACCTTCCATAAGGGCAAACCACAATACAGGCCTGCTCCCTGAACCACCAGTACACAAAAAAGAAAACACTGGTAAAACCCAATAAGGATATTAACGTACCAATATGTGCTGCCGGTGTTTTCAAATACCCGATGAGGGTATCCATACCAATAATATAAGCGAGAAAGAAATTGGCAATAATGAATGCCATACCAAAGAAGACGATGAATTTGGTAATGCGTTTACGGGCTTTCTCCGCATTCCAGGGCATGTTACGCAGTTGTTTTTGTTTGGCTGCATCACCATCTATCCAGTATTCAATTTTGCGGAACACCATTTCCATAAAAATGGTTTGCGGGCAGGCCCAACCGCAAAATATACGGCCAAATACTACGGTGAACAAAATCACAAATACAACAAACGTAACCATAGCAATACCAAAAATGAAGAAGTCCTGCGGCCAGAAGATCATTCCAAAAATGATGAACTTCCGGTCAATCACGTCCAGCATCAGCAATGGTTCGCCATGTACTTTAATAAAAGGAAGTGTAAAAAATACGAGCAGGTAAAATATACTGAACCTGGTGCGTAAATTATATAACCTTCCTTTTGGCTTTTTAGGATTAATAAAATTCCGCTTGCCCTCTTTGCTTATTGTGGCAACAGAATCACGAAATGTTCCTTTTTTGTCTTGAGCAATAGTTTCTTCCATAACATAATCCTCCTTTTCTTAATTTTTTGGTGCAGCTTTACCGGTATCTGCTTTTGCAGGTACAGGTAATGTTGCGGTGGCAGAATCAGCGCCTGCTTTTTTTGCAGTATCTGTTCCGGCTTTGGTGTTGTCTACATATAAATCTCCCTGTGGTGGTTTGGCTCCTGCAGGGTTGCTGCCATGCAATGATTTTACATAACTGGCCAGGAAGCTGATTTCTTTTGGTGTATATACTGCGTCCCAGTTAGGCATACCCTTATCGAGGTATCCGCCTTTAACGGATTTATAAATATCATTCAATGAACCTTTATGGATCCAGTAATCATCGGTAAGGTTTGGGCCTGAGTTGCCCTGGCCATTATCGCCGTGGCAGGATGCACATTTACCCGGTTCATGAAATACTCCTTTAGCCCATGCCAATCCTGTTGCATCAGCCATTGGCACATTATTCTCATCTATTTTATCCTTATTATTGGCATCATAAATTTCTTTTTCAATTTTTGCTTTGTCCATTTCTGCCTGGTATTCCTCTGTTGGGTTTTTGCCATAAGCAAATACATGGAAGTAGAATAAGTAAATTACCGCAACGCCAATGGTAAAATAAAAACCATATTTCCACCACGGTGGCAAGGCATTATCCAGTTCCTTGATGCCATCATAATCATGATCCAGCAAAACATCGGCTTCTTTTTCAACCGGTACGGCTTTGGTAAATATTTTTTTATCAAGATTATCCCACCATATTCTTAAACCGGATTTTGCTGCCACGCCAGCTTCTTTTGCGGGCATCAGTTCCATATAAATTCTGCGGATAGAAAATGCAAGGAATAATACCGCCAGCACTTCAGTTACGATTACGGTTACAAACATGTAATAAGTAGTGGCAGATAATCCGCCATAGTTCGGCACTACGGTAACGGCATCTTTACCGGTTGTGCTTTGTGCTATGGCACCGTTAGAAGACAGTAATAAAACGGTTACTAATAAACCCACCATCACTTTAACGGCATTTTTATTTTTTTCCATTAACTGGCGGCTGAGCACCACCAGCACCTGGCCTAAGCCCCATAATACAAATGCCAGTACCACAGTCATTATTACCAGCAGTATGGCCAATTGATTATAGCTGGATTCGACTGTTGAAGCAGCTGGTGCTGTAGTTTGCGCAGCAGCAACGGTGGCACCCATCACTGCAGCAACGGCCAGTGTTATTTTCTTTTTTATTGATTCTGTTATTTGCATACCGGTAGTGTTTATATGGTTGTGTTAGTAAGTTCGTCCTGTTCAAACGGAATGTTGGATAATTCTTTCACCCTTTCTTTACCCATCTTTTTTACCAATACCAGCAGTACAACAAAAAAGATGAAGAAGATGAACAATGATATCAGCGGGTAAATATTTGCGCTGGTAAAAGTGTCAAAATATTGTTTTATGAATTTGTACATAGTGGTTATTATTGATTGTTTACAGGAGTTTTATTTTTACTGATGTCAACACCCAGGCGCTGGATATAAGCGATCAAAGCAATTACTTCTTTAGTGGGTTTTACTTTGATAGGTTGTGGGTCGTTGGCCAGGTTATCGGTAATTTCTTTTGCCTGAGTTTGCAAATCGGCCAATGCCTGTTTCTCATATCCTTTTTCATAAGGCACCCCGAGTGTGCGCATGGCGTTGATCTTGGCTTCCAAAGTAGACACATCCAGTTCATTTTCCAGCAATGCAGGATAACCGGGCATTACAGACCCCACACTTACAGATGATGGCTCGCGGAAGTGGCGGAAGTGCCAGCTGTTGGCTTTTTTCAGGTTACCGGTTCCTTCCCGTGCCAAATCTGGCCCGGTACGTTTACTACCCCACTGGAACGGATGATCGTAAACAAATTCGCCGGCTTTGGAATATTCGCCATAACGCTCCGTTTCACTGCGGAACGGGCGCACCATTTGTGAGTGGCATAAATAACATCCTTCCCGTACATAAATATCCCGGCCTTCCAGCTCCAGCGGTGTGTATGGTTTTACACTGCTGATAGTGGGCACATTGGATTTTACGAGGAAGGTGGGCACCAGTTCAATCAAGCCGCCAATTAAAATCACCACTAAACTCAGGATGAGCATTTGCACCGGTTTCCTTTCAATCCACCTGTGCCAGTGTTCACCTTCATGTTTTACATATTCTTTCTGCAGTGGTGCAGCTTCTGCTTCTTCATTAGCCACCAGCCTTCCGGTTCTTATGGTTTTGTATAAATTGACAATCATAAACACCACACCCACCAGGAACAATACACCACCCAGTGAACGCATGATGTAGAACGGCCTCATATAGGTTACAGTTTCCAGGAAGCTGTATTGCAGTTTACCGGCTTCTGTAAATTGTTTCCACATAAAACTTTGCTGGAAACCCGCCCAGTACATGGGAATGGCATAGAACACAATACCCAGTGTACCCAGCCAGAAATGATTATTGGCGAGTTTTTTAGAATACAATTCTGTTTTGAAAATTCTTGGTATCAGCCAGTATAATACGCCAAAGGTTAACATACCATTCCAGCCCAAAGCACCAATGTGTACGTGGGCAATGGTCCAGTCAGTAAAGTGCGATACTGCGTTGACTGTTTTCAAAGACAACATCGGCCCTTCAAAAGTGGCCATACCATAACAGGTTACTGCCACTACAAAAAATTTCAAAATAACGTCATCGCGTACCCTGTCCCATGCGCCACGCAAGGTAAGTAAGCCATTGATCATACCACCCCAGCTGGGGAAGATGAGCATGAAGGAAAATACCACACCGAGTGATTGTGCCCAGTTAGGCAGTGCGGTGTATAATAAGTGGTGCGGACCAGCCCAGATATACAGGAAGATGAGCGCCCAGAAGTGGATAATGGATAAACGGTATGAATATACCGGGCGGTTGGCCGCCTTCGGCATAAAATAATACATAACACCGAGGTATGGTGTGGTTAAGAAGAATGCCACCGCATTGTGGCCATACCACCATTGCACCAGCGCATCCTGCACACCAGAAAACCAGCTGTAACTTTGTAACCAGGTATATGGCAATTCAAAAGAACGCACCACATGCAACACAGCCACTGTTACAAAAGTGGCAATATAAAACCAGATGGCTACGTACAAATGTTTTTCCCTTCTTTTAATAATAGTACCAAACATGTTCCAGCCAAATACCACCCAAATGATGGTGATGGCAACATCAATTGGCCAGATCAATTCTGCATATTCAGCACCGTTGGATAAACCGATGGGTAAAGTAATAGCTGCTGCAACGATGATCAGTTGCCAGCCCCAGAAGTGAATATAGCTCAGCTTATCACTAAACATTCTTGTTTTACACAAACGCTGCAGGGAGTAATACACGCCCATGAAAATACCGTTGCCCACAAAGGCAAAAATTACCGCGTTGGTATGCAACGGGCGCAAACGGCCAAAGGAAAAATACTGGGTAATATTTAATGTGGTGGGCAACACTAACTGCAGTGCCACCCATAACCCAACCAGCATGCCCACTGCACCCCATATAACGGTGGCGTAAGCAAAATTTCTTACTATCTTATTATCGTAATAAAATTTTTCTACCTGCATAGTTTATTTTTTGAGTTTTATTGATTGTTGATTGGTTTCTTCGTTGGTTGAAGGTTTAACAGCATCGTCAAACAGCATGCGTATGGATGGTGTGTAATCGTCATCGTACTGTCCTGTCTTAACACTCCATAGAAAAGCAGCAAGAAAACTTCCTGCCACCAGTATACTTATGCCTATTAAAATGAAAAGTGCGCTCAATGGTTTCTTTTTTTTATGGTTGTAAAAATACCCGTGGGGGTAATTTTTTGCCGTGACCATCATCAAAGCGAAATATGATTTTCGTCAGTTATCAGCGCAGTCCTTTCATGCGTGCACTGATGCTGGAGAGTGTCGTTACCAGCAATACAATGCTGATACTGCTTACCGGCATCAAAATAGCGGCAACCATGGGGGATAATAAACCCTGCACGGCAAATGATAATCCCACTATATTGTAAAGTATAGACAGTATGAAACTGGCCGTCACAATCGTTTTTCCTGATTTGGCATACGCAATAAATTTATCCAGCAACTTTACGTTGCCTCCATCCAGTATAGCATCGCATGCAGGGGTAAACTGCGCAGCATTGTCACTTACCGCAATACCCACCTGGCTTTGCATGAGTGCTCCGGCATCGTTAAGGCCATCGCCCAGCATGAGTACGTTTTTATTTTTATGCTGAAGGGAGCGGATGAAGTCCAGCTTTTGCTGCGGGCTTTGGTTGAATTGTAAGGGCACAGATGCGCCGAGTATTTTCTGCAGGTTTTTTTGTTCTGTATTGTTATCGCCGGATAATAAGAATAAGGCGATTTTATTTTTTTGCAGTTCATGCGCCATTTGCGCCACACCATCGCGGTATTGATTGCTAACGGTAAACCGCCCCATATGCACATTGTTCATCATGAGGTGTATATGTGTTCCGGTATCATAAGTTATTACATCGTGATTGCATTCCCGCATAAAGCCTGCAGACCCTAATACCATCGGAATGTCATTTACCGTTGCGCTTAATCCTTTACCGGCAACTTCTGTAAAATCTTTTATTGTGGGTTGAACATCATCGCCCCCGCTTACCGAGGCGGCTATTAACTTGCTTAATGGATGCGATGATTGTTTTGTGATGGCTTTTACTGCACGCCATTCACGCGGTGTTAAAGGTGTGCCTTCATATACAATACCCGAAGTTTGATTTTGTGTAATGGTTCCGGTTTTATCCAGCACCACCGTATTAATGGATGCCATTGTTTCCATTACACTGGCATTCTTCAAATACATTTTATTGCGGCCAAATATGCGCAGCATATTACCATAAGTAAATGTTGCAGATAATAATAATGAACAGGGGCAAGCCACAATTAATACAGATGATACCGCAGGTAATATTTTTGACGTATCATGCATCCACCAATACCCCACTGTACTGATGGCTACAGTAAATAATGCCAGAGTAAAATAGCGGCTCCACGGATGGATGAAAGATTTTTCAGTATTCTTTTTATTATGAAATACATCATTGTTCCATAGTTGTGTGATGTAACTCTGCGAAACATCGCCGGTTACTTCCAGTTCAATAGCGCTGCCCACCTGCTTACCGCCTGCATAAATCAATGTGCCTTGTGAACATTGTACCGGCACGTTTTCCCCGCTTACAAAACTATAATCAACATTGGCATTGCCAGACATCAATATAGCGTCTGCCGGTATCATTTCTTCGTTGCGGATGATGATGCGGTTGCCTTTTTGTAATTGTGTTACCGGAATATTTTTTTCTATACCATTACTGATTACACTTACACCAAGCGGAAAGTATGAACGGTAATCGCGGTCGAATGAAAACGATTCATAGGTTTTATCCTGGAACCACCGGCCGGCCAGCATAAAAAACACAATACCGGTGCCCGAGTCCAGATAACCTGCGCCATGGCCTGAGATGATTTCGTAATAACTTCTTGCATACGTAACTACAATAGCCAGGGCAATGGGTGCATCGATATTTAAAAAACGCTGGCGTAACCCCTTCCATGCCGACACAAAAAAACCTGATGCGCTGTAAAACAATACCGGTAACGACAATGCGAGGTTCAGCCATGAAAAGGTTGTTTTTAACCCGGCCTGCTCAATATTGCCGGATGAAAAGTATTCCGGAAAACTCAGCATCATAATATTGGCAAAACAAAACCCTGCCACACCAATCCTATAAATTCTTTGCCTGTTGAATGTTGCTGTTTTCTTTGTTACCGTATCTTTCAGGCTGATACTGGGTTCATACCCAATAAACGCCAGCAGCTCCACTACTTTACGCAACGAAATTTGTTGCGGATCGAAAACAATAAATACTTCCTTACGCTGAAAATTGCTTTGAGACTTGATGATGCCCGGATTAATCCGGTACAGGTTTTCTAATAAGTATACGCATGATGAACAGTGCATCTGCGGCAGTGAAAAAGTGACATTGGTTTGATGCCCGCTGCTGAACTGTACTAATTTTTTTTGTATTTCGGCATCATCCAAATAAGCAAAACGCTCACTTACAAATTTACCTTTTGCTTTTAAGCCGGGGTTCTTATCAAAGTCGTAATACACACACAAATCATTTTCGCTCAGCAACAGGTATACCTGTTTGCAGCCTTCGCAACAAAATATTTTATCGGCTATGTGTATAGATTCATCGCTGCAGTTGTCGCCACAGTGATAACATTGTGTGGTTATTTGCGTTGTTGTTTCCATCTTACTGTAGTTTCGTCATAAAAAAATGAGCCGCCGAATAAGACTATACAGCGGCTTTTTTAGACAGAAACTATTGAACACTCTTTTTATTCGGTATTGCTACCCGTTATGATAAATTCTCTGTATGAATAGCCAGGTTTATGATATCATTGCCAGCCGGTTCATAAAACTGCATTTCAGATCTATGTAGGCTTTTTCAATGGCTTTGATCCGGTCTCTCAAAATATCCTGAGCGCAAAAAGCATCTATATCAAAAAATTTCTTCGACTCACAATTGGTTTCCAGCCTTTGTTGCTGCTGATCAATTTCACCTTCCAGTTTTTCCATCGCCTGTTGCTGCTGCATCATTTGCCTGTATAACAGTACATCACTGTCTGCCGTTGTTACTCTTACCCCATCAACAATGTTATTAGTATTATTGATTGCCTGATCCAGCATATCCTCCCACCCCGGAATTTCATCTACCTGGGCTTTTATGGTATTCTGCCATCCGGTGTTTTCCTTTATGAATAACCGGTACTTAGCTTCGTCTAAAATCAATCGGCTGTCCATTAATGTGTTCTGTTTATTGAACAAAAATGCCCTATAAGCGTTTGCTGCGAAATGATAATGGTCAAAGAGAAACATGATTTTGGTCAGGTGTTCGGATAAGCGGAGGAGAAATGATGACACGCAGAGAGGCAGAGGACGCAGAGAGATGATCTGTGATCATGAGGGAAGGATTATTGCTCACTAAGGCACAGCATGAATGTCCTTTTGATATTTTTATCATTCAGAATTAAATTGATGGCACGCAGAGAGGCAGAGGGTGCAGAGAAATGATCTGACGTCCACGTCTGATCATGAAGGAAGGATTATTGCTCACTAAGGCACAGCATGAATGTCCTTTTGATATTCTATCCTTCTGAATGATATTGATGGCACGCTGAGAGGCAGTGGACGCAGAGAAATGATCTGACGTCCACGTCTGATCATGAGGGAAGGATTATTGCTCACTAAGGCACAGCATGAATGTCCTTTTGATATTTTTATCATTCAGAATTAAATTGATGGCACGCTGAGAGGCAGAGGGTGCAGAGAAATGATCTGATGTCCACGTCTGATCATGAAGGAAGGATTATTGCTCACAAAGGCACAGCGGCACAACGTGAGCACCTTTATATACTTATTTACTTTATATACTTTTATACTCTCCCTCTCCAAAAAAAACTTACTTCTCAAACAACCAGCCAAAAGGCTTAAACGGACGATGGGGTTTCAATCCAAATTTATCAATACTGTTTTTACGGATGTATTCCACCGCTTCGTCAATAGAATCTGTGATAAGAAACAGCTGTGTATCGCCAGGCGAAATGGTGCCATTGCTTTTTAATACTTCTATATGTGCCACCAGTTCTTTATGATATTCGCTGTTGAAGATGACAATAGGAAATTCGCTGATCTTGTGTGTCTGAATTAAAGTAAGTGCTTCAAAATATTCATCCAGCGTACCAAAGCCGCCGGGCATTACTACAAATGCATAAGAATATTTAATGAGTAAAGTTTTACGAACAAAGAAATACCGGATGTTCACCCAGCGGTCGAGATAAGGATTGGGTTTTTGTTCCATGGGCAAAACAATATTGCAGCCTACACTTTTTCCACCTACTGCTTTTGCACCTTTATTTGCTGCTTCCATAATTCCGGGGCCGCCGCCTGTCATGATGGTAAAGCCCAACTGCGCAATTTTGCCCGCCATATCTTCTGTTGCATCATAAAACGGGTGCCCGTCTTTATACCGTGCTGAACCAAAAATGGTAACACATGGGCCAACAAAGTGCAGCGCTCTGAAGCCTTTGATGAATTCAAACAAAACTTTGGTGGCAAACATGAACTCTTCCCAGCGGCTGTGAGGCCCTTCGAGGAATCGGATCTCAGACTGATGTGCTTCCGGCATAACGCAAATTATTTTTCCAAACTTACTGGTTTTTATTGTACGCAGCCGGCATTAGTATTTGATTAACTACATTATTTTAGCCAGGAATTGCATGTATTCGTGTTTCAGTTCTTCAAAAACCCTGTGCTCACTTTCATAACGGTCCTGCAATAAAAAATGCACGGGTATTTCTTCTTTATTGATATGACCGGCCTGTGCCAGTAATTCTTCTTTGATGTGCCTTACATGTTCATCAATATCATGCAGCAGAATGTCAATATTTTCTGCCTGGATGATGAACTGATTTTGAAAATGTTCCACCAGCTGCAGTACTTCCCTGTGGGTATTTTTTGCGGCCACTTCTGTTAACCGGTGCTGAAATATTTTCAGTTCATCTTTACAAAATCCTAATGCCACTTTCCATTCCCTGTGGTTTACGGGCACTTTTTTTATGCTGGTGTTTTGCATGTTTAGAGGTTTTAATGGTTAAAGAAGTTCAATTATATTTCTTCTGCTGAATGCTGCACCCTGTGTTTTTCCAGCAATACCTGGCCATGCTGTATCAGGTGTGGTTTGATGGAATTGATCACAATACTTTGTCTATAGGTATTCAGCATCACTTCATTGGCAAGCGGTATATCAGTTTCTTTTTCTACATAAATTTTTGGAAAAAGATTAATGGTAATGAATTCCAATTGCCCGTCTGCCTGGGCAACCTGGCCAATAGCGCTGCAATCAAAATGCTCAACATTTAACCGTTGTTTGGAAGCGAGTGCCATATAGGTGCTCATAAAACAACTGCTTAATGAACTGAGAAATAAATGTTCCGGGCTCCACATATCCGGCACACCGCCGCTGAATTTTGGTGGCGTGGCCACTCTTATAGTGTCTTTAACATCATTGGCGGTGATAATACCTTTACGTCCCTCCTGCCAGTGCAATTGTACCTGGAAATAAAATTGGTTCTTGTCTGTTTTAGCTATCATAACATACTATTTGTGGGATATAAAAATCGGCATCTTAATATCCCGGATGATCTCTTTTGCAAAACTCTTTCTGAACAATGCTGATAACATACTGCGTGAAAAAGCGCCCATTACGATAAAACTTTCCGGTTGCTCTGCCAGACATTCTGTAACCATTTTTTTGTGCTCCACCTCCAGTTGCTGCAGCTGCAGGTTAGGATAATGCTGTGCAAGCAATTCAGTAAGCATACCATATTCCGGCAACTCCTGCAAAATTTCTTCGTTTATAGTTAACAGTAATGTTTCTGTTGATGTTAATTCAGGAAACAGGTACGCAAAATGTTTAATAGCAAAAAGGGCGGATTCGCCACCATCGTAAGTCAATATCACCTGGGATGGTGTGGTATAACTTTCGGGCACCAGCATCACGGGGCATTCTGTACGTTTCAATAATTCTTCCAGGTAATAATTGGGCTGGCGCTGTTCTACATTTTTATAAAAGAGTTCGCTGCTTACCAGCAACAGATCCGCATACCGGGTTTCTTCCACCAGGGAAGATAATGCCATCATATCCGCATCGCGGTGTACCCGGTAATGCATGCCTTCTGCAACGCATGCCTGTTCAAATAAACTGATGTTCCGGCTTACCACTGCTTCATCATCATTCTTCATTAACCACTCCGGCATTATAGCAGCACCCTGTACACCTGATGTATAGGCAAGCAGTTTAGAATAATCAACCGGCATTAAAAAAATACCTGCCAGCAGAATTTCACTTTGTGTATTGATGTACTTGGCAAATTCGAACGCACCTTTGGGAAAATGTTCCCCATCCAGCGCTATGATGATTTTTTTCATGATTGACAAGTTTATTCTTCCCTACAAACTTATCAATATGCACAAGCCGTTACCATGACTGTTAACAGCATGTAAAGTGATTATTATCACAATAATAAAACGCAGTGATTATTGCTGCTTTTTACTTTAAAGATTTATCGAAGGCCGATTGTACTGCATCCAGTTTTGTAATATAAATACTACGGCCGTGTGTACCCACCACCATTTCATTATCCCTTTGCTGAATGGCTATATCATGTACGGCCACACGTGGAATGTTGCCTAGTGTCATAAAGGATTGGCCGCGGTTGAATGATGCATACAAACCATTGTCGCTGCCCACGTATAATATATTTTCTTTTTTCGGATCTTCCTTCACTACATTCAATGGTTCTGCAGGCAGGTCTGTTCCTAATTGCATCCATGTGGTGCCATAATCTTCACTAACAAATAAATAAGCATTGAAATGATCGTTACGGTAACCGTTCAGTGTGGCATACACCCTCGATTCTTTATACATTGACGGCATCACCCTGCTTACATACAAACCCTGTGGTATGGTTTTAATATTCACGTTTACTTTTGTCCAGGTGTAACCATCGTCTTTTGTTACCTGTATGTTGCCATCATCTGTACCAATATAGATCAATCCAAATTTTAAGGGAGATTCCACTATTGTTGTTAATGTTCCATAAGGTACCTTACCTTCCCTTTTACCATTGGTTAAGTCGCCGCTTAATGCTTCCAGTTTCTCTCCTTTGTTCAAACTGCGGTGAAATTTATTGGTGCCGTAATAAAAAACATCCTGCCCATGTTTACTGAGCCAGATGGGTGTTTGCCAGTTGTACCGCAATTTTGCTTCTCCCAATTCATGCATCGGGTGTATACTGATTCCCCTGCCACCATCTGTACTTCTTCTGCCATAATAACCAAATTGAGATCCTGCATATACTGTTTTATTGTCTCTTGTATCTACCTGTACCTGCATGCCGTCACCGCCGCCAATACTTTTCCACGTATACATTTCAGGCCCATCTTCTGCTTCGCCACCTTCATCTTCATCATCATCGCCACCACGGTTAAAACCGTTTAATTTACTGGGGCCAAACCATGTTCCATTATCCTGCAGGCCACCGTATACATTGTAAGGTTTTGCATCGTCTGTAGCAATATTATAAAATTGCCCCACTGCAATGCTGGTTACTTTGTACCAGTGTTTCCCATAATCATAGGTAATGTTGCAGCCACCGTCATTGCCCGCAATCCAGTGCCCGTCTTTGTTTGGGTCAATCCAGCAGGCATGCCAGTCGGCATGGGTGGTGTTCTTATCGGCAGGTTTAAATGTCTTACCACCATCGCTGCTGTAGATGCAGTTAAAACCCAGTACCACCACTTTATTTTCATCCGTTGCAGACAAACTGAGTTTGGCAAAATAATAGCCATACGTGCTGAACGTGGTAAGTTCTTTGGTATTGGTTTTTTTCCATGTTGCGCCGGCATCATCACTCCGGTATACTTCGCAACCAATAATGCCTGCATTCTGAAATCCATCATCGGCCACCAGCCAGTCGTACACTGCTGTTGGTTTTACTTTATCGTTCCTCACTAACTCTTTTACCGATGCAGACCTGTATTTTTCATCAAAGCCATTGCGCATTAAAAAAGTATCCAGTTTTTTATTATCCAGTGCAGCGAAAGCTTCTCTGGTGATATTTTTAAAATCGTCAAGATTGTATTTTGTACTGTCAATTTTCTTTTTAGCAGTATCGGGTTTCAGGTTGTTGTTATCGATTACTGCGTAAACGATACCGGGGTTTTTCTGAAAAACGGCAACGCCTATACGCCCTAATTTATCACCGGTGGCAAAACCGCTGCCGGGTTGTGTAATGTCCTTCCAGGTGTCGCCGCCATCATTACTTTTGTATATGGCAGATGTTTTTCCGCTTTCAATCCAGTCCCACGCCCTTCTTTCCCTGTGCCATACTGTTGCATACAATTCAGACGGATTTTTGTTGTTGATGTCCATTTCAACAGCACCGGTGTTCTCATCAATATATAAAGTTTGTTTCCAGGTTTTACCACCATCGGTGGTTTTATACACACCCCTTTCTTTATTGGGTGAATATAAATGCCCAAGCACGGCAACCCACGCAGTGTTGTCATCTGAAGGATGCAAAACAATCTTTCCAATATGCTGGCTTTCCGGCAAGCCCAGGTATTGCCATGTTTTGCCTTTATCAGTGCTTTTATAAACGCCAATTCCGCTGTACGATGAACGGCTGCTGTTGGCCTCGCCGGTACCCACCCAAACAGTTCCGGTTTTCCAGTTTACAGCCACATCACCAATGGTCATGGCATCTTCCTTATCAAAAAGGGGTGTAAAACTCTGCCCGTTGGTATGCGTGTACCACAACCCGCCACTGGCATAAGCTACATAAAACTCAGTGGGATCGTCAGGATTGGCCTCTATATCCACCACACGGCCATTCATTTGCACCGGGCCTATATTGCGGAAAGTAATATTTTTCAACAACGACTTTTCTTCCAGCAATTTTCTTTTTTGTAAACCGTTTAATCTTTCAGCAGCTGTAGTGGGTTTAACCTGTGCCTGCACAGAATTAACAAAAAACAGCCATACTAAAATTGTACATTTGCAAAGCAGGCCAATGCGTTTGGCTTTGGTGGTTAAGGTTGGTTCAGACAACATAAAATTTAAAATGAATTGACAATGGAATCATTAAAAATACGCCAATTGATGCTATTGTTCATCACTATGTTTTTGTTTTTGATGAATGGTGTGGCACAATATAAAAGTTATAAGATATCAGAAAAAGGAGATACGATTGATATTGTTGATAAGAATGGCCTGAAACAGGGCAAATGGGTGATTCATGTTGATGAACTGCGTGGAGAACCGGGCTACGAGGAAGAAGGTATTTTTAAAGACGATAAGAAAGAAGGGGTTTGGCGGCAATATAATTTGACCAGTGACCTGATTGGTGTGGAAAATTATAAGTTTGGTGGCAAAGACGGCATTCAGCAATATTATACTTTTTTGGGCGACTTGTACAGGGAAGAAAGCTGGAGAGGATACAACCCTGATGCGCCTTATGATACTATTGCCATTTATGGTACGGGCAGCGATGAAATAGTGGATTACAAAATTGTAAAAGCTGAACAATACAGCGTTAAGCACGGCGAATGGAAATATTTTGATCCCTCCACAGGCCGATTAGTTAAAGTGGAAAAATATGACCGTGGTGCCTTACTAAAACCCAATGCGCCAGCTACTGCACCACCTGCCACTGCCACACAGGATAAAGCCAAGAAACCTGAAAAAACCCCGGAAATGATGAAATGGGATAAGGATAACAAAGGCAAGAAAAAAGCATTGCGTGACGGGCGAACAGGCACCTGATTATTCCTTTGCTGAATTGAAAAACTGTTTAAAAAAATATAACTGGTAAATCACTGCATTGGACCAGTATTCCCAATTATGCTCACCGGGCCTTTCAATATAATCATGTTTGATGTGTAACCGTATCATATTCTCGTGCAGTTTGCGGTTGCCTTTAATGAAGAAGTCATTCACGCCGCAATCAAAAATAATTTTCACCGGTGTATTGGCATAATGTTCCACCATATTTACTACGGAGTAATCATACCAGTTTTGTGCGCTGGCAATGGTATCGCCAATACGTTTTATAATATCAAAACGGTTCCTGCTTTCACTTAAATCCACACCACCACTCATGGAACCTGCTGCACCAAAAGTTTCAGGATGCCTTAATCCTAAAAACAAACCGCCGTGCCCGCCCATACTTAAACCTGTAATGGCACGATGATTTTTACCGGCAATGGTTTTATAATGCGCATCCACATATTGCACCACTTCTGTTGACACATATGTTTCATAACGGTAAGTACTGTCTATCGGGCTGTCAAAATACCAACTGCTGTACGCACCATCAGGACAAACAATAATGAGGCTGTCTTCATCTGCAAGGTTTTGGATTTGCGGTACTTTTTTAATCCAGTCGCTGTAACTGCCGCTGTAGCCATGCAGTAAATACACAACAGGGAAATGCAGTGTTTTCTTTTTATACACAGATGGTTTTACAATAACACAATTGATGGCCTTGTGCATGGCATTGCTGAAGATGGAAACCGTATCCACAGTTGCAGCATTGCTATGAAATGAAAAGATCAATATGGTAAGGGTAAGCAAATACTTTTTCATTGCATGTTTTTTGTTATGGAAAGATAATTGATATCACGTTCCCTTTTTAAAAATTTATTCATTTTTTGCTGTAACGATGGAGCATCAATTGAACGTTGAGCATTGAAAATTGAACATTGAAAATTTTATCTTAATGCTCAATGTTCAACGTTCAATGCTCAATACTCAATTTTAATACATAAAAAAGGACCACCCTCCGGTGATCCTTTCTGAATTATGCCGGCAAATGTTATTTAATTTCTTTCTGCATCGGGTTGCCTACACCACCGGCGGAGCCACGCGGGCCCGGGCCATTTCTTCCTTTAAATAACTGGAATTTACTGGGCATGGTTACAGCCGGCCAAACGTTGTTTTGCTCGTTAATGTCCGCTGTTTCACGCATCGGATCCAGTTTAATGGAAGCCACTTCTTTATCTTTCATAAACGCTTTTACCACACGGTTTTCATTCTTGCGCCAGACCTGCACCGGGATTCTTTCCACTTCCTTTGTACCATCTTTATACGTCCATTCAATGATGATCGGCATTACTAACCCTCCTTTATTGCTGAAGGTTAATTCATAAATATTTTTCTTTCCAGCAATGGCAAAACGTTCTGCTTCTGTAAAAGTATCGGTGCTTGCCTGTGGCTGGGTAATTTCAAAAGGAGTAGAATCCACTTTTGCCTGGCCACGGTCGTACCTCCAGTAAAAGTCTCTTAGTGATTCGTCTGCATCAGTTGCAAAAACAATGTTCTTGTCTTCCCTGTTCCTCACTTTAGAAATATCATCAAATGGATTTAAGATGGGTTTGGCTACTGGCATTTTAATAGTGCCACCACCGCCATTGCTGCGCCCCATAGGTTCGGTATTCAGTACTGCCCATTTCACCGTGTCTAACGAAATATCACAGGGCTCAGTGCCGTAAAACCAGCCTCTCCAGAACCAGTCCAGGTCTTCACCGCTGGCATCTTCCATAGTGCGGAACAAATCTGCAGGTGTGGGATGTTTAAATGCCCAGCGCCTGGCGTATTCTTTAAACGCATAGTCAAACAACTGGCGGCCCATAATAGTTTCACGCAAAATATTCAGGCCTGTAGCAGGTTTGCTGTATGCATTTGGCCCAAACTGGATGATGTTTTCACTATTGGTCATGATGGGTTCCAGCTGATCTTTGGGCAGCCGCATATAATCCACAATTTTATAAGCCGGCCCTTTGGATACGGGATATTTATTATCGAACAATTCTTCGGTCAGGTATTCCACAAATGAGTTCAGCCCTTCGTCCATCCATGTCCATTGCCTTTCATCGCTGTTGATGATCATGGGGAAGAAGTTGTGGCCAACTTCATGTATCACCACACCGAGCATTCCATTTTTGGTGCCTTCGCTGTACGTGCCGTCTTTTTCGCAGCGGCCGAAGTTGAAGCATATCATCGGGTATTCCATTCCGTTAGCAGCTTCAATACTCTGCGCAACAGGATAGGGATAAGGAATGGTGAAATGAGAATAGGTTTTTATGGTATGGGCTACAGTTTTTGTACTGTACTTGCGGTATAGGTTATAGGCTTCCTTACCGTAAGCGCTCATGCACATTACTTTTTTACCTTCCACTACAGCCGACATGGCATCCCATACAAATTTGCGGGATGAGCCCCAGGCAAAATCACGCACCATTTCTGCCTTAAACACCCATGTTTTTTTATCTTTCGATTTTTGTTTCTCTTTTTCTTTCGCTTCATCCAGTGTAACAATTTCTGTTACATCTTTTGCCGTTTGTGCAGTGGTCCATCTTTTCATTTCATTGGCAGAAAGTACCTGCGCATAATTCTGGCACTGGCCGGTTCCCATCACCACATGATCTGCAGGAACGGTCATGGCTACTTTAAAGTTGCCAAAGGTTAATGCAAATTCACCGGTGCCGGTAAACTGGTGGTTTTGCCAGCCCTGGAAATCGCTGTACACACATAAACGGGGATACCACTGTGTCATAGTGTACAGATCATTGCCGTCTTCTGCAAAATATTCAAAACCGCCGCGGCCACCATACTTGGTGCGTTCGATGATATTGTAATTCCAGTCTACTTTAAATATGTATTGTTGCCCCGGTTTTAATGGTGCAGGAAGATCCACCCGCATCATTGTTTTATTGATGGTATAAGGCAATAATTTCCCGGTTGCATCTGCCACACGGGTGATGTTGTCTCCGTATTCACGGTCTTTATCCACTTTACCGGTAAAGCGCTGAATATCGGCTTCGGTAATTCTTGCCGGCATAAAGCTGCTGTTTTCATAACCGGAGTTATTGATGGAACTGTGTGAGTTTTCATCTAATTGCAACCACAGGTAAGTGAGTACATCAGGAGAGTTATTGTAGTAGGTGATTGTTTCTTTACCTACCAGCCTGCGGTTGGGTTCATCCAGTTCGCAGGTAATATCGTAATCGCAGCGTTGTTGCCAGTATTTGGGACCCGGCGCTCCGCTTGCTGTACGATATTCATTAGGCGTGGGAAGAATGGTTCCCAATTGTTCGAACCGGTTTCCGTGGTTGCTGCCCGGATTATTTTTAATATCCTGCGCTTGTACCGAAACCAGTACCGACAATGCAATGGCTAATGTTGTGATTTGTTTCATGCTTTGTTTATTGTTATAGTTTTTGCTTACTGAATTGTGTATTGAAAATTGAGCATTGATTATTGAGCATTAATCATTAGCGTCTCGTTTAAACTA
>JAFDZS010000023.1 GCA_018266775.1 Bacteroidota bacterium
CGTCCTCTGCTGCTCTGCGTGCCAATATTATCCTTCATGGTCAGACGGGGGCGTCAGACCATGTAAAAAAACCTCAACACCACTCAACTAAATAATTTAGTTTTTTGTTTACCTTTACAATAAGTAAGTACACATGGGTAAAACAAAAAAGGCTGCCGTTGATGCCGCCACAATCAGCAACGATTTTATTGAAGTATTTGGCGCAAGGGAACACAATCTTAAAAACATTGATATTAAAATTCCCAAAGACAAACTGGTGGTGTTTACCGGTTTAAGCGGCAGTGGTAAATCCTCACTGGCGTTTGATACCATTTACAATGAAGGCCAGCGCCGCTACATGGAAAGTTTTGGTGCCTATGCCCGCCAGTTTGTAGGCGATATGGAGCGCCCCGATGTAGATAAGATCACCGGTTTATCTCCCGTGATTTCTATTGAACAAAAAACAACCAATAAAAATCCCCGCAGTACAGTGGGAACCGTAACAGAAATCTATGATTTTTTGCGGTTGCTGTATGCCCGTGTGGGAGAAGCCTACAGTTATAACACCGGGAAAAAAATGGTGAAGTTCAGCGAGGAGGAAATTGTGCAAACCATTTTTGAAAAGTATCAAAGCAAACGCATCAGTTTACTGGCGCCATTGGTACGTGGCCGTAAAGGGCATTACCGGGAATTGTTTGAAGAAGTAAGAAAAAAAGGTTTTGTAAAAGTGCGGGTGGATGGTGAGATCAAAGATTTAGTTCCCAAGATGCAGGTGGACCGCTACAAAATTCACGACATTGAACTGGTGGTAGACCGGTTACCCGTAAACGAAGATATGAAACTGCGCCTGAGTCAAAGCGTGCAAAAAACGTTGCAGCTGGGTAAAGATTTGTTGTTTGTGCACATTGAACAATCTGAAGAAAAAGTAAAATCAAAATCTTCATCAAATAAAAGCAGCAACCTTTTTGATGAAATGGAGGGCTCTGCATCGGTGGCCATGTTTAGCAAACAGCTGATGTGTGTGGATACCGGTATCAGCTATGAAGAACCTTCTCCCAATGCCTTTTCTTTCAATAGTCCGTATGGTGCCTGCCCAACCTGTAAAGGTTTGGGCAATGTTTATACGATAGATATGGAAGAAGTATTGCCCGATACAAAGAAGAGTGTGAAAGAAGGTGCCATTGCCCCGCTGGGTGAAGAACGGGATGCCAGTGTGTTTCACCAGGTGGCCACCTTTGCAAAAAAATATAAAATCAATTTAGATAAGCCGTTTAAAGAACTGACCAAAGCACAACAGGATTTATTATTATACGGCGACCAGGGCATTAATGGAGATTTGAGTTTAGACCTGAGCGATGAATCGGTACCCACAGAATATACCGGCAGTTATGAAGGCATTATTCCGATGTTGAAAAGATGGTTCTCCTCCCCGCAAAGCAATGATGGTTTACGTGCGTGGGTGGAAACGTTTATGCAGTTAGGCGAATGTACCACCTGCCACGGCACAAGATTAAAAAAAGAAAGCCTTTGGTTTAAGGTAGATAACAGGAATATTGCAGAACTGAGTGAGATGAACTTAGATAACCTTGCTGCATGGTTTGACGGCATAGAACTGAGGCTGAGCAATAAGCAAAATACCATTGCCAAAGATATTCTGAAAGAAATACGGGAACGCTTACAGTTTTTATTAGATGTGGGCTTAACTTATTTAAGCCTTGGACGGCCCACCCGTACATTGAGTGGTGGCGAAAGCCAGCGCATCAGGCTGGCCACACAAATCGGCAGCCAGCTGCAGGGCATTACTTATATCCTGGATGAACCGAGTATAGGTTTGCACCAGCGGGATAACCAGCGTTTGATCAACGCCCTGCAAAACCTGCGGGATATTGGCAACAGCGTACTGGTGGTGGAGCATGACAAGGATATTATGATGGCGGCAGATTACCTGGTGGACATTGGGCCAAAAGCAGGTAAGCATGGCGGTGAGATTGTTACTGAAGGAACACCGGAATTTATTTTACGGTCAAATTCGGAAACAGCAAAATATCTTAACGGTAAAAAAAGCATTGAAGTACCGAAGGAGCGCCGCAAGGGCAACGGAAAATTTATTGAGCTGTCTGGTGTATCCGGCAATAATCTCCGGAACGTGTCTGTAAAGTTTCCATTGGGAAAATTAATATTGGTAACCGGTGTAAGCGGCAGTGGAAAATCAACACTTATTAATGAAACGCTGTACCCGTTACTGAATAAGTATTGCTATAATTCCAAAGCTAATCCCATGCCTTATAAAAGTATAAAAGGCATGGAGCAAATAGATAAAGTCATTGAGATTGACCAAAGCCCGATTGGCCGTACACCACGCAGTAACCCGGCCACCTACTGCGGTTTCTTTACTGATATCAGAACATTGTTTGCCTCGGTGCCAGAAGCTAAAATTCGTGGTTACAATGCAGGCCGTTTTTCTTTCAATGTAAAAACGGGCCGCTGCGATGTGTGCGAAGGTGGGGGAATGCGGGTGATTGAAATGAACTTTCTGCCAGATGTATACGTGCATTGCGAAAAATGCAATGGCAAAAGATATAACCGGGAAACACTGGAGATCCGTTACAAAGGTAAAAGCATCAGCGATGTACTGGATATGACGGTGGATGAAGCAGTGGAGTTCTTTCAACCTGTACCATATATTTACCGTAAAATAAAAGTGCTGCAGGAAGTGGGGCTGGGTTATATCACCCTCGGGCAAAGCGCCGTAACGTTAAGCGGAGGCGAGGCACAAAGGGTAAAATTATCTACCGAATTGGGAAAGAAGGATACCGGCAAAACTTTTTATATCTTAGATGAACCAACCACCGGCTTACACTTCCAGGATATTCAGCATTTGCTGGAAGTGTTGTATAAACTGGTTGACAGGGGTAATACAGTGCTGGTGATCGAACACAATATGGATGTGATTAAAGTGGCTGATCATATCATTGATATTGGCCCTGAAGGCGGTGATGGTGGTGGCAATGTTTTGTTTGAAGGCACACCGGAAGGACTTTTGAAAATTAAAGAAAGCTTTACAGGTAAATTCCTGGCAGCTGAACTGCAATAAAAGACAATAACTATGGACCATGAAAATATTGGCGGATTTTTCAGTTATGAAGACATGCATGACGATACCGGCCAGGAGAACTGGAAACCGGTAAACCAGTTTGGAAAAGCACTGTATAAAAAAAGTGTAGACATACTGAACGTTACACAAACCATTTGTGATATGCTGCCGGATGATGATCATGCGCAGGATACCAAAGGGTTTATGATGCAGAATGCCTTGCTGGTATCTGCAAAAATTGCCGGTGCAAGGTCAATGGAATATTACAGCCTGCAAATGGAAAGCGCTGTGATCATTAAAGTAAACATTTGCCAGCTGAGAGAACAAACATGGGCCTGCCTTTCTTTTCACAATATGGAACAGCAGTATGTGGATGTGTTGCGTAATGAAATTGAAGCCTTCCGGAAAATATTTGTGGACTGGGTAAAAGCATTTGATAAAAGCCATGACCTGCCGGACGAATGGCATCTCTTCAACGATCCCACCACATTTCCAGAAGATGATGAACCATTTAATCCCGATGCTTTTTTTGAAGACTTTGATCCGGATGAAGAATGATCAGCGAAATAAAAATGAATACTTCAAAATAAAATGCATAAAAAACCCATCAGCTTAAAGCGATGGGTTTTTTATAAGAAATAAATCAAGCACCAAAAATTAGTTCAAAATGATAGTAACGAAATCGGTAAGAATGTGGTTTCAGGGGTAGCAAAGAACATTAATATATTCCTTGGAATCCTCGGGGGCAGACTTCTGTTGTATCACTTTGTACTACATACTCTTTATCATTTTTTTAAAATTTCAGGTAATGTAAAATCAAAAACATACAGGTGGCAAAAGCAAATGCTGCTTTAATAGTTGCCGGCGTGATGTAAAAATTGTTATTCATAGATATTGGTTTTACATAGTGATTAATATACCGATGGACATCTGGTTTGCCTTGCAGCACTTCTTGCAAACGAACTTTCATAGATGGGGCCTAAACGGAATCCAACTTTAAATACTACTGAAAAATAAGTATCATGATTCTTGAGGTCACCACGTTGTGTACCTTCAGGATACCTTGTCATACCGGGATAAATAATGCCAACAGCTTTATCCGATAACTTGGTGGCAAGCGCCGCATCGGATGCTGAAAGATATTTGTTGAAATATTTTGGATCGATATATTTTGTACTTACATCATCAATATAGTCAGTAAAAGTTTTGCGGTAAATAAATTCCATACCCAGGTTTACCCTGTCGGAAACATTGTATTTAAAACCGCCACCATAAATTACATTCAGTTGTGTAAGGCTGTATGGTTTGCTGTATGGATATTCTGGCATGCCTTCACCTTCAAGGCGCAACGGATGCAGGTAATACCATGTTTTATTGCCATGTGCATCAGTTAAAGAACCCTGCGGATTAAAGTGAAACATACCGGCACCAATTAAACCGTAAGGTTTTAGGCGGGGCTCATATTCATTGTCGCCCTGGAATAACATCGTGGGATATAACTCCAGCGAACCGTTTACTTCAGTAACATTAGTTCTGAAATCAAGATTACGCTGCTTGCGCCATAACTCATTAATACCGGTGGTTTTGATAGAAGCATCATCACCTTCAAGGTAAGTTAAACTGGCGGCTAAACGCAGGCCTACAAATTTATTGGGATAGATAGTAAAGTATGCACCTTTCATTAATTTGGTGAACTGCATGTTCAGGTCCTTCAGGTCGTTGGTACCTTTACCGGCATGGCCCCCCAAATCTCCAAGAAAGAAACTGGGCCCAAAATTTACACCAACTTCGTATTTGATTTTTTCGTTGCCGAAGATAAAAGCCTGGGCGTTGGATTTGCTAAGAAAAGAAACGCAAATCAGCATAAGCAGTGCAGCTTTACCGGCAAACCTGGGTAAACTTGGTTTCATCAGAATTCAGATTTAATGTTTTCTACAGTATTGGACTTTTATTGGTAATAAACCAGGCTTTGGGTTTTATTAAAGCCGGATTTACCGATTAATACTTTTGATAAACGGAAGCCTGAACCAATTATTGTTTTGAATAACAATTATTTTGCAAGCAGCATTTCGATATGCGGGATATTATCTTCCAGGTATTCGCTGCTGCACTGTACAAAACCCAGCGCTTCATAAAATTTTTTCAGGTATAATTGTGCGCCGATGCGTATGGTGGTGCATTGAAATAATTGCAGTGTATGGGCAATGCTTCGCTGCATCAGCACCTTACCGGCACCGGTGCCGCGGAAAGCAGGTTTCGTAACAACACGGCCAATACTGGCTTCAGCATAGGAAATTCCCTGCGGAATTATACGTGTGTAAGCAGCAAGCGTATCATCCATCCAACCCATCAAATGATAGCTTTTAAAGTCTTTGTTATCTGCATCCTGGTAGGGGCAATTTTGTTCCACTACAAAAACTTCATTACGCAGTTGTAAGATGCTGTATAATTCTGTGGTCGTTAATTCATCAAAAGATTTCAATACCCAGTGCAGTGTCATAAAAAATTAAGGATTTAATATTACAGCAATACATTGTACCGTCAGCCTGAGTCCGGCAAAGGCAGTTACCCGCAAAACGCTTCTTCACCATACTATGCCCAATCAACCGGTTTCGACACGCCCAACCTGGCATCTTTTTGACTTTGTAGCTTTCAATTTTTTTATTGTAACGGCATATTATTAAATATCAGGCCGACTGTTACAATATACTTTTTTTATCTCCTTCGTTATTCATTTTAAAATGCATTACGTTGGCAATAGATTTAGCCCTGGACTTAGCAAGGTGGGCAATGCGGCCTTCAAACAATTCATCTACCGTGTTGGTGAATAACAAAATCCAGGTATCGAAGTGTTCTTTTTGCAACGGTACTTTTTTGTTTAATGTATAATGAACCTCCATTGCATTTTTTTGATACACGGGGTTATCGAGTAAAATACTCTCCCAGAAATCAACAATTACGGGAATGTGATGATCCCAGTTAATGGGCACCACTTCAGTAAAAATAAAACCGATCGTGTCATCTTTTTTCACTTTATCATAAAAGCGGATGATCAACCGTTCAATATCTGCACGGGAAGTAATATCATTCATACAGCTAAAGTTTGCAGCAGGCAAATATAAATGTAAAAGATTGTTGGAAATAGAAAATATTGAATTGCAAAATCAGGAATACTGTCAGGTTGAGCCTGGCGAAACCGGCCATTACATTATAGCAACCGGCCTCGATAAACTCAGCCCGACATGTTTTATACTTGCTGAACGTAACAGTTGCACATTAAACAAGCTGATGTTATTTTTTAATTAACGGTAATATATCATCAATGGTAACCGCTTTTTGCTGGTCGTCTATTTCAATAACGACTACATAACCATCCGGGCCGCCAGCTTTACTAATGGCATTCACTAATTTTTGCTGATCACTTTCGGAACGTTTTCCATCCACCGGGCTCCATATTTCTTTGGTGCATAAACAGCCTTCAGTAGGCGTATGCGGATAGTAGGTTTCATTTTTGTAATACTCAGGGTCAACCGTAGTGCCATGTGCAATAATTTCTGTGCGGCCCGCCATACTTGCGGTATATGTTTCAAATAAAGGAGCAAAATCCTGCAGCTTTGCAGGCAATAATTTTTTATACCAGTCTATGGTCCAAACAGAATCAGTAATGGTACTGTCTTTTAAAAAATGTTTGATAGACGTTTCAAAAGGCATCGTCAGTTGGATGTTTTGAGTGGGGCCAAGCGCCGGGCTTTTACTTATGGCAAAACCAAACATGCGGAAGATGCCCTGTGGCGTATTACCATTGGTGAGGTAGTAAGGCAAATTAGTGATGCTCCTGGCTAATTGCGGAACGGCAAATAATGAACCATCATCATTACGGATAAAATTTCCTGCTGCATCTCTCACGATGACAAGGCCGGGATAGTTCCTGTTTTTTCTTTGGATGGAATACACCACAATATTTGAGGGGAGAAAGGTAGAGGAGAAAATCATTTTAAAATCCGATAATTTGTATGGTTCTTCGCCTATATTGTTGTAATGATTTTCAAACGCTTTTAAAATAGCAATGCTTTGCGGCAGTGTGTCGCTAAATTTATCGAAGTTATCGTCAAGGGGCATTCTTGCCAAGGCAGTAATCACGCCGACGGCTGCGGTTTCGTTAAACTTAATTTTATGAGATGCTGCAAGATAGGCAGCGGCCATGGCAAAATTTTTCGCATTGTTTGTTTTGGATAAGAAGTCAGCTACTTCTTCATTAAACTCCGTGGGATAATTAACATAACACAACTCCAGTAATGTTCTCTGAAAACCTGTACTGCGTTTTTCGATATTGATAAAAGCTGATTTTATTGTATCAAATACCCACGGTTGTTTATAATGAATTAATTCCAGTGCGTAAAAAGCATCTTCCCAATCTTCTTCCGTACTATCACTCAGCGGCTGCGATAAATTTTTGGTGATGGAGTTATTGATTATGTTCTGATGTGTTTTTTCTCGGTTGGCAGCAGTGGCATATTTAAATACCGGCACCGCATCAGTTTGTGCAATACAGCTGTATGTAATAAAAGAGAAGGCCAGGAAAAAATAAAATTTCAATAGCCGTATTTGTCTTTCCATAATTGCCTCAAATGTTTTTTCATTTCTTCTTCCCTGGCATTGGCGCCCGGTTGATAGAAGGTGGTGCCTTTAATAGCATCAGGTAAATATTCCTGTGGGGAAAAATTGTTTTCGTAATGGTGCGAATATTCATAACCCCTGCCATAACCTTCTCTTTTCATCAGCGCTGTTGGTGCATTGCGAATGTGCAGCGGAACGGAAAGATCGCCCAGTTCTTTTACCGCACTCATAGCAGCGCCAATTGCAGTAGTGGCAGCATTACTTTTGGCACTGGATGCTAAATAAATAGCGCATTGCGAAAGAATGAGTGTGGACTCCGGATAACCGATCTTATTCACTGCATCAAAAGCAGCATTGGCTAATAATAATGCATTGGGGTTCGCATTGCCAATATCTTCACTGGCAAGTATTAACATTCGCCGGGCAATAAATTTTACGTCTTCACCACCTTCAATCATTCTTGCTAAATAATATACCGCCGCATTGGGGTCGCTGCCACGCATTGATTTAATGAAGGCAGAAATGATATCGTAATGCTGTTCTCCTTTTTTATCGTACAACGCAATGCGTTGCTGCGCTACATCCATTACCAGTTCATCAGTAATAGTAATCGGGTCTTCAGTATTCAAAGCTCCGCCTTTTGAGGAGTCAGGGGAGGCTGTGACCAATTCCAGCAAATTCAATAATTTTCTTGCATCGCCGCCAGAAATATTGATCAACGCTTCTGTTTCTTTTAAATCGATTTTTTTTGTTTGTAAAACTTCATCGTCTTTAATAGCGTGCTGCAGCAATGCAATCAAATCTTTTTCTTCCAGCGCTTTTAAAATATATACCTGCGTTCTGCTCAGCAAAGCGCTGTTTACTTCAAACGATGGATTTTCCGTTGTGGCACCAATTAATGTGATGATACCTTTTTCAACAGCGCCCAGTAATGCATCCTGCTGCCCTTTGTTGAAACGGTGTATCTCATCAATAAACAGAATAACATTGTTTTGTTTTTTTGCCAGCTCAATTACTTCACGTACTTCTTTTACGCCACTGCTGATGGCGCTCAGCGTATAAAACGGAACCTGTAACGTATGCGCAATAATATTGGCAATAGTGGTTTTACCCACACCTGGCGGCCCCCATAAGATCATGCTGGGCACTTTACCCTGTTCAATGGCTTTGCGTAAGATGCTGCCCTTGCCGGTAAGGTGCTGCTGGCCGGTCAATTCATCCAGCGATGTAGGACGCAAACGTTCTGCAAGAGGGGGGAGAGACATGGAACAAAAGTAGGTAAAAAAGAAGCCCCCTCCGCCCCCGAAGGGGGAACCGGCGAAGATATTAGCGGAGAATGAAGCAGATAATCCCGTAGGGATAAAAGGTTGGTAGAAGATTTTCGCATTGAAGGTCAAGTCCCGTAGGGACAAAAGAGACAAGTATCCAGCATCCAGTATCCAGCCTCAAGTATCCAGTCCTCTCATTGCACATTCGCCGTAATAAACGCCTGTGTTTTATCGAAACAATCTTTGTAAATAGCATCGCCCCAGTCATCTCCATGGCCTTTGCCAGTATATAAATAATATTCTGCAGTAACACCAACCGTTGACAATTTGGTTTTTACTGCAGCAGATTGTGACGGGCTTACCAAAGGGTCATTACTGCCATGAAATAAAATAGTGGGCGGGGAAGTACTGGTAATATAATTTACCGGGCTGGAACTGTTGTATAATGCAGCGTTGGAAGTGGGCGTTGCACCAACAACCTGTGCCAAACCTAAAGCTAATAATGCATTGCCGCCAACAGGATTGTTATACATATCCGTTAAATCACTCGGGCCAAATAATGAAACAATGGCTTTGGGTTTTACTGGTGTGGTATATTTAAAACCCTGCAGCAGTGCCAGGTGCCCGCCGGCGCTGGCGCCAAGTAAAACATATTTATCACTGATAAGATAATCGGTTGCTTTGTTATAGATGTATTGTAATGCAGCTTTCACATCATTTTCCTGAGCAGGAAAAAGATTGGAAGTACCGGTAGACAAACGGTAATTAATATTGAAGATGGCGAAATTGGGAAACCTGGTTTTAATGGTATCCGTTATCGTCATTCCATTTTGGAGGGTGCTGAAATCAGTTTTGTCGCCACTGCTCCATGCGCCGCCATGAATCAAAATGATCACTTTGGTGGATGCGGTACTGCGGTTGGCGGGAAGATAAGCGTCATATTTTTGGGCCGCATCACTGCCATAGGATACATCGAGATAAGTAGCCGCAGCAACGGGCGCCGGAGGTGTGGAAATGTTGGATGACGTTTCTTTTTTGCAGGAAAAGAAAATGAGTGTGCAAGCTATTAAAATAAAATACTTCTGCAGGCGCATAAACATTTTTGTTTTGTAGTAAACAAGATAAAAATAATTCAGGTGAATGAGAAGTTAATAAAGATAGAAACGCGGATGACACAGATGAAACTGATAAGCACTGATTTGATCTGTGTTG
>JAFDZS010000024.1 GCA_018266775.1 Bacteroidota bacterium
TGGTGATGGGCCATAGGGTGCAATACCAATCAAGGCATTGGGGTTGGTGGCAAAAGATGAACCTGCGAGTGATGCGGGCCAGACAAAAGTTAATGTGGTGTTGGCCGCTGCCTGGTTAGGCGTACCGGTACCATTATAGTTTACTGTGTAAACCGCATCCACCACTTTTGCTTTTTGTCCGGCACTAAAGGCGGTACCATTGGGTGTGCCATCAGCTGTAATGCCAGGAAAAGCGCATACACTAAAAGAGTTATCGGTAACAACTGTACCTGATGACAGGGCCGTTGTTACTGGTAAATAGTTAGTACCATCACCTACAGGGAAAAGATATGAACTGCTGACAGCAATATTATCTACTCTTAAAAATGCCTGTGCACCTGTACCGGTATTTACCTGCGTTGCAATTTGCTTGGCAGCACTGAAAGGCGATCCGCCAATTGCACTACCATTAGCGATGGTTAAGGTATTACCTGGTGTTAAGGTTAAAATTCCACTGGTTAAAGTTAACGTTGCCGGCAGCGAAAGTGTACTTGAAAGTGTTACACCTGCTGCATTATTGATAGTCACATTAACATTATTGGTCATTGTACCTGAAGAAGTAAAACCCTGGGCTGAACTTCCGTTGAAAACAATGCCGGAAGCAGTTGAAGTTCCAGATTCATTGATAACACCGGAATTTGAAAAATCACCGGCTACGTTCACCACCCCATTTCCGGAACTGTTGCTTAAATCCAAAGTTCCGGAAGCCAGGGTAAAGTTACCCGCAACTGTTATAGACCTTCCGGTTGCTGAGTTAGCTAATATGCCAGGCCTGCTGGATCCGTTGGTAAGGGTGAAATCACCTGCGCAGGAAATGCTGTTGCCCATTTGCCATCCGTTAGTTCCGGTTCCGGTTGTGGTAACAGAGAAATTTCCAAATGACTGGGTAGTTCCTGCGGGCCATGACCCTGTACCAGAAGCCGGACTCGTGAGTGTAATGGCGCAGGTTGAGTTTGCATCCCAGGTTGCAGTAGGTATCGTTCCTCCAAGTTGGCTATAATCAAGTGTAGAACCGCTCTGAAACAGTAATTTACTTGCAGTAGTGCAGGTAACTGTTCCATTATCGGTTATTGTTCCTGTAACGGTTGACACTACACCTGTTCCGTTGGTATTAAAAGTACGTCCGGTGGTAACAATAAGCGTTCCTGCAATTGATGCTGTTGCGTTATTGGCAAGGGTAATATTGATATTAGCACCCATTGAAAGTGTTGCGCCAGCTGCAATAGAAAAATCAGTACCGCCACTTCCGCCTAATGTATATGTTTTGGTTGGTGTTCCGCCTACAAAATTCACAGTTCCCTGAGATATTGTTAATGAATTGAAAGCAATAGTGGCAGGCATTGTAGAAAATGTAATTGTTCCTGCAGTATTAAATACAATATCGTCACCGGCAGCAGGAGTACCAGCAGGTAACCATGGCCCTGTCGTCCAGTTTTTTCCAGTACCAGTGCCACCATTCCATGTTTTAGTGGTAGCAAAGCTACTTGCAGTGATAAATACGAATGTAATCGCAATCACAAGTGTGAGCAAAGATGATTTCGAGTTAAGTAAAATCTTTTTCATGTTGTCCATTTTTGGTTAATAAAATTGATAAGCGCGGGTTAAAACAAAGGGAAATGGACTGAAGCTAATCGTAAGTATTGGACAGATTGGGCTATAGGAGTGAACTGTAAAGTTCAATCTTTTTTACATATCAACAACAAATTTGCAGAATAATTCTGCACAATAAAAGTTGTGCTGTTTTCTGTGGTGGGAGACAGATGAAGTTCAGGAGGTAAGTAATGTCTTGGGTACTTATCCGGCGTAAAACTACGTAACAACTTTCAATTTTGCAATACCACACCGGATTAAAATCTGAGTAAAATGCAACATCTGGACAATATTCTACATCTGTATTATTGATTATCAGTTATTTATGTTTTCTGAAAAAGAGATTTCATAACAAAGAAGCGCCTTTTCAGGGGCGCTTCTGCTTATAGATTGATGTGCTGAGTTATTGCTTGATAAATTTCACCGTATTGGTTTGTCCATCACTGAACACTCCTTTGATCAGGTAGGTGCCTGCTGACAATCCTGATACATCCACACTCACCAGGCTCGATCCCTGCTGCAATGATACCGTACTCCTTGACATCACTTTACCTTCTAATGAGATGATCGCAATGTCCACTTTATCTTTCTTGGAAGCTGTTACACTCAACTGTGCA
>JAFDZS010000002.1:0-31671 GCA_018266775.1 Bacteroidota bacterium
GCAGGTTGACTTCTTTGCAAGAGCATCACTGATGCCACAATAAAAAAGCCGTTCATTGCTGAACGGCTGATATTTTGTTGGAGATTGATCAACTTATACGCCCCAGGCTTTATCACCTTTTTTATAAGGCAATGCACCATCGTAATGGCCCGGCACCGGCAATTTATCATCCCAGCGCAAAGCTTTTTTACAGCCCACTTCTGAAGTAAAGAAGCCAAATAAGGTTAGCTGCTTCATCATGGTATAATAGTGAGATGGTGCGCTTACAAAATTGGGATCCATTTTTTTAGTGGCTTCATCTTTTGCTGCTTTTTCTTTTTCATCACGTTGTTTGTTATAGTCTTTCGCTTCTTTCTCTAAAGCAGTTAAGAAAGTTTTACGCTGGCCTGCGCTGGCATCCATAAATGAATTACCGGTTGCTTTGTTGCAGGCTTCATTCAATCCGGCTACACCCGCCGCAAATGCTTTCTGCTGATCATCATTATAACAATCGGTTACCATCGTTTTCATAAATTCGCCAATTTTCGCTGCTTTGGCTCCGGGCGAATCAGTTGTAGGGATAATGGTCTCACCCACTTCGTCCAGCAAGGCAATATTATCCGCAGAAAATACCGATGCATCTGCAGTTTTAGATGTACAACCGGCCAGGAAAACATCGGCGCCCACTACAGCACCACCGGTAAGTATTGCAATCATTTTTAAAAGTTCTCTGCGTTCCATATTTTTTGTTTTATAAGTATGTTTATAGATTTTGTTTTTTTAATTCTTCCACCGCATGATTGGCCGCACGTGCAGTAAATGCCATGTAAGATAATGAGGGGTTTTGGCAGGCAGATGAAACCATGAACGATCCATCTGTTACAAATACATTTGGTGCATCCCAAACCTGGTTCCATTTATTCAGCACAGATTTTTTGGGGTCGTCACCCATACGTGCTGTACCCATTTCATGTATACCATGGCCAATGGCATGGCCTGAATCCCACGTACTGATATTCTTTGCACCTGCGGCTTCCAGCATAGCGGCCATTTCTGCTTTAATATCTTTACGCATCTTGTATTCATTCTCTTTTATCTCTGCATCCATGGCCAGTACCGGCAATCCCCATTTATCTTTTCTATTTTTATCTAAGGTGATTTTGTTTTCATGGTAAGGCAATATTTCGCCAAACCCTGTTGCGCCTATTTGCCAGGGGCCGGGTTCCATGATGGCTTCTTTATAATCTGCACCAATATTCAGTTCTGCAATTTCCCTCGTCCAGCCACTTCTGCTGGCTGCACCCTGGTAACCAAAGCCACGCAGGTAATCTCTTTTATCATCGCCAATATTTACAAAGCGGGGAATATAAAAACCGGTTGGCCTGCGGCCGAAATAATATTTGTCTTCAAAACCTTCAATGGTTCCGCTTGCACCAAGGTTGTAATGATGATCCATGATGTTGTGCCCCAGTTCACCACTGCTGCTGCCCAAACCTTCAGGCCAGATGCCGGTGGCACTGTTCATCAATATCCATGCAGAGTTTAATGCAGATGCACAGAGAAAAACAATTTTGGAATTATAAGTAACGGTCTGATGCGATTCAGTGTCCATCACTTCCACACCCTTGGCTTTCTTCCTATCCTTATCATATAAAACCTGCGTTACAAGAGAATAAGGGCGTACGGTTAAATTACCGGTTTTTTGTGCTGCAGGAAATGTGGATGATTGTGTACTAAAGTATCCGCCAAACGGGCAACCTTCCCAGCAACGGTTGCGGTACTGGCATCCGGGTCTTTCGTTATGCGGCACCGTTATGTTGGCCACCCTGCCGATAATTACATGACGTGTGCCTTTAAATTTTTCCTTGATCTTTGCAGCAGCGTCTTTTTCCACAATATTCATATCTATAGGGGGCAGAAATTGCCCATCGGGTAAATTGGGAATGCCTTCTTTTGATCCGCTAATGCCTGCAAATTTTTCTACATGGTCGTACCAGGGTGCAATATCATTATAGCCCACCGGCCAGGGGATGGCAATACCGTCTTTTGCATTGGCTTCATAATCCATCTGGCTCCAGCGGTAACTGTGCCTGCCCCATAAAACGGAGCGGCCGCCAAAACGGTAACTGCGCCACCAGGTAAAAGGTTTTATTTCTGTATACGGACAATCCTTTTCATTGGCCCATGCATCCATCACCTGCTCGGCAGCAGCCCAGCCGCGGTGGATAACGGGATAATTTTTTCTTTGTTCCGCAGTAGTGTTGCCGCGGTGGGGAAATTCCCAGATATTTTTTGATGCTGTGGTGTAATCTTTAATATGTTCGTGTGGGCCTCCCCGTTCGAGCATTAAAACTTTTAAACCCTGCTCGCACAATTCTTTTGCAGCCCAGCCCCCGCTGATACCCGAGCCCACAACTATTGCATCATAAGTATTGTCTGCCATAAAAATGAATTACTAATTATTGATTAACTAACGTTGCCAAAACATAATCTAAATTCTTCGCTCTTTTGATTAACCGGTTTCGACAAGCTCAACCTGACAGATCATTACTTCGAAGACCTAACACTTCAAATCATTATGTTGTCAGTTTGAGGGTGGCGAAGACGGCTATCCTTATATTCAATTCTTACTTATATAAATTAAATGTTCCCCTTTTTCATTTCCCGCACAGCAAAATCCACCGCACGTGCTGTTAATGCCATATAGGTTAATGATGGGTTTACGCAACTGGCGCTTGCCATACAGGCTCCATCAGTTACAAAAACATTGGTTGCATCCCAAACCTGGTTATTGCCATTAAGCACTGATGTTTTAGGATCGCGGCCCATACGTGCGGTACCCATTTCATGAATGCCCATACCAAAGGCATAACCACTATCGTAGGTGCTTACATTTTTCAAACCTGCGGCACTAAGCATTTCCGCAGCATCATTCATCATATCAACACGCATTTTCTTTTCATTCTCTTTGATCTCCACATCAAAATTCAACACCGGTAATCCCCATTTATCTTTCTTATTTTTATCCAGTGTGATTTTATTGCTGTGGTCAGGAAGAATTTCGCCAAATGCGGTAATACCCATGCTCCATGCGCCGGCTTCCACCATGGCATCTTTCAATTCTGCACCAATTGTAAATTCTGCCACATCAAGCCCACGTTCCCTGTTGGCGCCGCCCTGGTAACCGAAGCCGCGTATATAATCTCTCTTATCATCATAAATATTTCTGAAGCGGGGAATATAAATGCCGGTTGGCCTGCGGCCGAAGATGTATTTATCTTCAAAACCTTCCACCTTAGCGCTTGCGCCTACACGAAAATGATGATCCATTACATTATGCCCCAATTCGCCACTGGCACTTCCTAATCCATCCGGCCAGATGTCGGTGGCGCTGTTCATCAAAATCCATGTACTGTTAAAAGTGGATGCACACAGGAAAATTACTTTTGCTTTATACTCATATGTTTTATTGGTGAGCGCATCCAGTGTTTCCACACCGATGGCTTTTTTGGTGTTTTTATCGTAAATGAGTTTGGTTACAATTTTATTGTTTTCCAAAGTCATGTTACCTGTTTTACGTGCGGCGGGCAATGTGGCAGATTGTGTGCTGAAATATCCACCAAAGGGGCATCCGCGCCAGCAGCGGTTGCGGTACTGGCAATTGGTGCGGCCTACATCGGGTTTGGGTTCTGTGATGTTTGCACTGCGGCCAATGAACATGTGGCGTTTGCCTGCATAATGCTGGTCTATCTTTCCTGCAATATCTTTTTCCACGATATTCATTTCCATTGCAGGCAAAAACTCACCATCGGGCAACACTTCAAGGTTTTGCTTACTGCCCTGGATACCCGCAAATTTTTCTACGTAACTGTACCATGGCGCTAATTCATCGTAACGAATGGGCCAGTCCACCCCCACGCCTTCTTTTGCATTGGCTTCAAAATCCCATTTGTTCCAGCGGTAACTCTGGCGCCCCCAGTGCAGCGAGCGTCCACCGGTATGATACGCACGGTACCAGTCAAAGCGTTTGGTTTCCACATAAGGGCTTTCCATATCATTCACCCACATACCGTAAGTTTCTTCGCTTAACGGATAATCTCTTTTTAATACAGGATGCTGTTTGATCATGTCCTGCGTAGGTCGGCCACGGTGCGGAAACTCCCATACTTCTTTGGTTGCAGTGGTGTAATCTGTAACGTGTTCAATATGCTTACCCCTTTCCAGCATTAAAACTTTCAATCCCTTTTCGGAAAATTCTTTTGCTGCCCATCCACCACTGATGCCTGAGCCAACTACAATTGCGTCGTAAGTGTTATCTGCCATTGGTATTTGTTGATTGGTTAATTGGTATAATTAGTTAATTGGTTGATTGGTTAAGAGGTTTAGGGGTTAAGAAGTTTAGGAGTTTAGTGTTGATTCTTGATGCTTGATGCTTGATTCACTACACATCACAGGTTTGCACCGCTTTCTTCAACGCTTTGATCTTATCTTCTTTTTCTTTTCCGGTTGGAATGAATTCCTGTGCGATGTAATCCTTAAACCCGGTATCTACAATAGCCCTTGCAATAGCAGGATAAAATAATTCCTGCGTATCATCTATTTCATGCCTGCCCGGCACGCCGGCGGTATGATAGTGTCCGTAATATTGGTGGTTATCTTTTATGGTTCTGATGACATCCCCTTCGTCAATCTGCATGTGGTAGATATCATATAACAGCTTAAAATTTTCTGACCCTATGCGCTTGCATAATTCCACGCCCCAGGGACTTTTATCGCACATATAATCCTTGTGATCAATCTTGCTGTTGAGCAATTCCATTTGAATGATCACGCCTTTCTTTTCTGCCAGGCCGATGATCTGCTTCAAACCATTCACACAATTCTTTAAACCGGTTTCATCATCCATGCCTTCCCGGCTTCCGCTAAAGCAAATTAAATTTTTATAGCCAGCTTCGGCCACATAATTTATATGATCGGTATAATTCTTTATTAAAGTGGGATGATATTCGGTATGGTTCCATCCTTTGGTGAGGCTGATCTCTGCGCCATTGCACATGGAAGAATCCAGTTCATATTTTTTTAATGTGGCCCAGTCTTTAGGCCCTACGAGATCAATGGCTTTTAAACCGATCTTCTTAGCCACTTCGCACAGTTCATCAAGTGGCAGAAAATTATACGTCCAGCGGCAAACAGAATGATTGACGTTGCCTTTGAGTTTGTAGGTTTCCATATTATTATTGCTGGCTTCTTTTGTTGTTGCAAGGGCAGACAAAGGTTTTGCTGCAACTGCCAACGATCCTACTGCCAATTGTTTCAATGCTTTTCTTCTTGAAGATTGATTTTCCATGTATAGGTTCAATTGATTTTATGCAGTTGTTTTTTTACTGCGCATATAAAAAAATAATCCTGCAAATGCTACAACTAAAATGAGTGGCAATATCAGAGTTGTGTTAATGATCTCTGGTCCTGCTGTTTTATTTGCTTCTGCCAATGCTGCTTTCATTGTTTCAGTGGCGTCAGGACTGTTATACACTTTCAAATCTGCACCAGCAGGTAAATGTGCCGCAATCTTACTGTCATACACGCCGCCCATGAACATCGTATATACGGATACAGCAAACATACCAGCACCGCCCATCAGGTTTAGCCCGACAGCACCAGTCTTTGGTAAATTCTCAGAAACAAAACCCAACATGGTTGGCCAGAAATAACATACACCCATCCCAAAAATCAACGCACCCACAAAAACCATACTTCCCCCGGAGTGGCCTAAAATATATAAGCCCAATGAAGCAAGGATTGCTGAAATAACCAGCACACCCTGTGGAGCAAGCCGGTGAACAATAGGCCCCGCAAATGCACGGCCTACCACCATAACCCCGGTAGATACTGCCAATATCAATAATGCATCTTTAGATACGTTGCTCAGTAAAACCCCGATCCACTGGCCGGTAAATAGCTCAGTGATGGCCGTACCAAACATGCAAATGATCATGAAGAAAAATAATGGTGTTATTAATGCTTTATACATTTCCCCTGTAGATACACCACTGGAAACTCTTTCTGTAACAGGAAATTGTTCTTTCGCAAATAACCAGCCATATAGTATCGTTGGTATCAACATTACTCCAACTAATAATTGCCAGTTACTGAGGTTTTCTGTGCCCGCAATTTTTTGTCCGAAGAAATAGACAATTAATGTTCCTATAACAATGCCTCCAGGGAACCACAAGTGAAAATGATTTAGCTTGGTTGTTTTGTTGTCTGTATACAAAGAAGTAACCAGGGGATTGCAGGCAGCTTCCACTGTACCATTTGCTATACCAATTAATAAAGTAGAAATAAATAAAGACCAGAAAGGATTTCCAAAACTACCGGCAAAGATGGTCAGTAATATTCCCGCAAGATGAAAAAGAAATGCCATCAACAGCAGTTTCTTCATGCCAATCACATCCACTACCATGCCACCAATGATTACTGCCAGAGGAAACCCCCAGAATGCGGTGGCGGTGATGGTTGAAATTTCTGCTTTATCCAGGTGAAATTGTACCCCCCAGGTATCTAATAAACCGGCACGGATTCCAAAGGAAAGTGAGGTAACCAATAATGCCAGGCAACTGGCTACAAATAGCTTGTTTCTGTCTATAGTTTGCATATCGTTAATTGAAGTGGATGATTCCGGTTCGTCTGGTAAATATAATTTTAATAATCATCAAAAAATCAACAGCAGCGAAAAAGTTTTCCGCAAACGGTTGCGATTAAATTTAAAAATATGTAAGCCGTTCTTTAATAAATTTTTCTATTTTTATTGCCCTTCTGCTGAACCACAATTACCTGATTAAAATAATATCAACCAATCAAAATAATATCATGCAAAGAAAATTAAGAATGGCAATGATCGGCGGTGGTAAAGATGCTTTCATTGGCGCGGTACACCGTATTGCTTTGCAAATGGACGGGCTGATGGAACTGGTGGCCGGTACACTCAGCTCTAAACCCGATGTGGCATTAGAATCCGGCAAAGCTTTGTTTTTAGATGAAAACAGAATTTATACTGATTATAAAGTGATGCTGGAAAAAGAAGCCGCAATGCCAGTCCATGCGCGTATTGATTTCGTCAGCATTGTTACCCCTAACCATGTCCATTTTGAACCCGCGATGATGGCGCTGGATAAAGGCTTTCATGTAGTAATTGAAAAGCCCATTACTTTTACGCTGGATGAAGCCAAAGCCTTACATGAAAAAGCTAAAGCTACCGGATTACAGGTTTTACTCTGCCATACCTACACCGGTTACCCCATGGTTAAACAAGCGAAGCAATTGGTAAAAAGCGGCGTGTTTGGAACAATTAGAAAAGTATATGTAGAGTATCCGCAGGGATGGCTGAGTACTTTGTTAGAAGCAACAGGGCAAATACAGGCCAGTTGGCGTACTGATCCCAGGCGCAGTGGCAAAGCCGGTTGTATGGGCGATATTGGCACGCATGCATTTAATATGGCAGAATACATCAGCGGTTTAAAAACCACAAAGATCTGTGCACATTTAAATACGGTTGTTGATGGCCGTTTATTAGATGATGACGGCGCTGCCTTCTTACAATATGATAATGGCGCTACTGGTGTTTTGATGGCATCGCAAATTGCTGCGGGTGAGGAAAATAATGTGAAGATCCGGGTGTATGGTGAAAAAGGCGGACTGGAATGGAAACAGGAAGATGCCAATACTTTATTGGTAAAATGGTTAGATCAACCTGCACAAATTTACAGGACTGGTGGTGGCTACAACAGTTCTTTTGCTGCACACAACACCCGCACGCCTGCAGGCCATCCTGAAGGTTACCTGGAAGCATTTGGAAATTTATACCGCAATTTTGCTTTAACCGTTGCCGCACAAATTGATGGTGCAACACCAAAAGCAGAGTGGCTTGATTTTCCGGGCACAGAAGAAGGTGTAAGGGGAATGGCTTTTGTGGATAATGTAGTGGCATCGGGAAAGAGTGAGGTGAAGTGGATGGATTTTGTAGTGTGATCAGCCGCAGATGCGCAGATTGTATTGTGTATATGGCCTGACGTCCTCGTCAGACCATCTGAGAAACGATGGCACGCAGAGGTGCAGAGGACGCAGAGAAAAAACCAGGCACTTCTCGTGTTACCGTTAGAGATAGATGACTTAAAAAGATTTGTTAATTCCCCATTGAATAAATCATTGTAAGTAGATTGCAGTAAAATTCAACTATGGAAATAAATGAAATTACGGGAATTGTAATTGAAGAATCGATACGTATTCACCGGTATATAGGTCTGGGATTATTAGAGTCTGTTTATGAAGAGTTATTGTGTCACAGATTAAAACAGAGAGGACTTGCTTTTAGAAGGCAGCAGCCCGTTTCATTAGAGTATGAAGGACATCAAATGAATGTTGATTTACGTTATGACCTGATGGTGGAAAATAAAGTATTGGTTGAACTGAAATCGCAGGAGATCGTTCCGCCAGTGGCGTATAAAATTTTAAAAACTTATTTAAGACTGACAAATATTTCAGTAGGCTTATTGATTAATTTTAACGTAGAAGTTTTGAGAGAAGGGATTAAAAGAATGGTCAACAATTATGCAGACGAATAATGAATTGAACACTGAATTTTAACCTCTGCGCACTCTGCGCCTCTGCGTGTAAACCAAATCATGCCTGCATGAATTCAAAACCTCATTTATGCAAACAATCAAAGGACCCGGTATCTTCCTTGCCCAGTTTATGGGAGATGCGGCACCGTTCAACCAACTGGAATCGATTTGTAAATGGGCTAAAGATTCAGGTTTTGTTGCCATTCAAATTCCCACATGGGAAAGCAGGCTCATCGATTTAAAACAATGTGCCGAAAGCAAAACCTATGCAGATGAACTGAAAGGTAAGATCAATGCCTGCGGTTTGGAAATTTCAGAACTGTCCACTCACCTGCAGGGGCAATTGGTTGCAGTGCATCCTGCTTATGATGCACTGTTCGACGGCTTTGCACCTAAAGAAGTGCATGGCAACAGTAAAGCACGTACCGCCTGGGCAGTACAGCAATTGCAATATGCAGCGAAGGCTTCACAAAACTTAGGGTTGAATGCGCATGCCACATTCAGTGGTGCATTGCTTTGGCAAACAGTTTATCCCTGGCCGCAGCGCCCTGCTGGTTTGGTGGATGATGGGTTCACTGAACTGGCGAACCGCTGGTTACCCATACTCAATACTTTTGATGCTTGTGGTGTGGATGTATGTTATGAAATTCATCCCGGCGAAGATTTACACGATGGTATCTCTTATGAAATGTTTTTAGAAAAAGTACACCAGCATCAGAGAGCTTGCTTATTATACGATCCCTCACATTTCATACTGCAGCAACTGGACTATAAACAATACATCGATTTTTATCATGAACGCATAAAAATGTTTCATGTAAAAGATGCGGAGTTCAATTCCACCGGCAAACAGGGCGTGTATGGCGGTTTTCAAAGCTGGATCAACCGTGCCGGACGTTTTCGCTCTTTGGGTGACGGGCAAATTGATTTTAAAACTATCTTTAGCAAATTAACGCAGTACGGTTATACAGGCTGGGCGGTGCTGGAATGGGAATGCTGCATCAAGCATCCTGAAGACGGAGCAAAGGAAGGTGCGGTGTTTATTAAAGACCACATCATCCGGGTAACAGAAAAAGCATTTGATGATTTTGCAGAAACGGGTAACAATACCGATTTCAACCGTGCTATTTTAGGATTACAATAAAACAAACCAATAAAATATACAGACAGATGAAAAAAACATTCTTATTACTTTGTTTAGCAGCATTTATTTATTCCTGTGGTGGCTCCGGGGATAAAGGAAATTCGGGCAGCAGTGGCACAACAGCATCAAGCAATCCAGATGCTGATAAGGGATTGGCACTGGTGGCGAAGTCTGACTGCCTGGGCTGTCACGAAATCAGTAAATTAAAGATTGGCCCTCCATATAATGAAGTTGCTAAAAAATATGCACCCACTGATGCCAATATCAATTTGCTGGTAGAAAAAATCCAGAAAGGTGGTTCTGGAAATTGGGGCACTGTACCGATGCTGGGTCATCCCAACATCTCTAAAGAAGATGCCACACTGATGGTGAAATATGTTTTATCTCTTAAAGACGAAAAATAATCAACATGAAAAAAAGATTGCTTGCTGCCATTGGCATTTCTGTAATAGTAATGGCCTTTAGAAATGGCGCCGATGAACATGTAAATACACTCACCACTGCTGAAAAAGCGGACGGCTGGATCAGTCTGTTTGATGGTAAAACCACCAAAGGCTGGCACAGTTACGGTAAAACTGCTGCGGGTGATGCATGGAAAGTTGCTAATGGCGTTATTTATTTAGATACTGCACATAAAGACGGATGGCAAACCACCGGTGGCGACTTATGCACTGATGAAGAATTTGAAAACTACGATCTTAAACTGCAATGGAAAATTTCGGCTAAGGGTAACAGTGGCATTATCTTCAACATTCATGAAGACCCCGCCAAATACAACTATGTTTGGCAAACCGGGCCGGAAATGCAGGTGCTCGATAACAATGGCCACGAAGATGGAAAAATATTCAAACACCATGCGGGTGATTTGTACGATTTAATTGCCTGCAGCAAAGAAACTGTAAAACCCGTTGGCCAATGGAATGATGCAGAAATAAAAGTCAACCATGGCAAACTGGATTTGTATCTCAATGGCACCAACGTGGTAAGCACCACCATGTGGGATGATAACTGGAAAAAATTAGTTGCCGGAAGTAAGTTTAAAGACATGCCTGATTTCGGGACATTCAAAAAAGGAAAGATCGCTTTGCAGGATCATGGTAATATGGTCTCCTTCAGGAATATCAAAATCAAAAAACTGTAATAAAAAGTGTTACCAATATAAATGGCAGTTGATTTTTCAACTGCCATTTATATTAACTAAAAAAAACTACACGAAGATCAGTGCCTGCGGATCTGGCGTTTTGCCCGGCGCACCGGGTGTTTTACACCATCTTTTTTTAAATCCTTTGCATCGTGGCGGATATCTTTTTTATCTGCCTTAATATCTTTATTGATGGCTTTGGCTTCTGCCTTATCGCCTTCTTTCACTTCTTTACGCCTGGCCACTTTATCCTTACGCACATCTTTTACGTCTTTACGCATGTCTTTCATATCTTCCCTTTTATCAGGGTTAGTGGTTTGTGCAAATGAAGCAAATGAAAATAATGCTGCTACGGCGAACAATGTTAACTTTTTCATACAAGTATTACAATTAAAAAAGGTGAATAATGGGTGTAAGACTTTATCAGTTGTATAAGGTTTAAAGTGGACAAAAAAATCCCGGCTGTGCCGGGAATGCGTTCAAACGGTCAAGACGGTTTAAAACCGTCAGCCCGTTACAGCGGTCTGATCCAGATATTCCGGTAACTGATCGGTTCGCTGGGGTCGCCATGGTCTTGCAATTTAATCGGTGCAGCACCATGCTTTTTATAAAACGGTTGCCCGCGGTAAACGGTCATACCTTTTAATTCATAATTATTCTGCACTACTATTCCGTTATGCAGAACGGTTACTTTTGCAGGGCTTTTCAGTGTTCCATCGTCATTAAAGCGGGGCGCCGTCCAGATGATGTCATAAGATTGCCATTCACCGGGTTTTTTACAGGCATTCACCAACGGAATACTTTGCTTATACACGCTGGATGCCTGACCGTTTACATAGGTTTTATTCTCATAATTATCCAATACCTGTATTTCATATCCATCATCTCCTCCACCGGTGGAAGCCAGGAATACACCGCTGTTGCCCCTTGCCTGGTTGGTACCGGTTATATTGGCCGGAATGCGCCATTCAATATGCAACTGGTAATCCATGAATGATCGTTTAGTTTGAATATTGCCGGTGCCTTTTTTCACTGTTACCATGCCTTTACCAACAGTCCACCCTGCGGGTTTAGCAGTATCTTTTGTTGATACCCATTCGTCAAGGTTTTTACCGTTGAATAAAACTATCGCATCTGAAGGTGCATCGGTATTGGTTTTACCGGGTGTAACCTTAGCAGGCTCCGGCGACCATACTTCTGTTAATTTGGGATCAACTTCCTGTTGCGCAGCGGAAGAATATACTGCTCCTGTTATGAACAATACCATTAATAACCATTTTCTTTTCATGATGATGAGTTTAGCAATAATCGATTGAGTAAGATGCAAACAAATGTATTTAATTAACAGTAGAATTCATCGTTGCTGTATTGATATTTATCTACCGCAAACGTTCGCAGCAAAGAATAAAAACAGTCTGTCCGTTCATGCTCTGATTAAAATTATAATACTACACTACAATCATTTCATCCATCCAGTCTTTTATTTCAAACGATGCCACCAATCCTTCCAGTATAAAGGGATCTTCTGTTACAAACTGTTCCGCCGCTGCTCTTGTTTTGAATATGGCCATATTGCCACGGTCGGTGAACGGCCCTATGCCCACAACTTCTCCCATTTGAATGTATTTATCCACCACCATTTTATGCCGGGGATAAACGGCCATTATTGTATCCATACCGGCGCCGGATGATGTTCCGATTACTACTGTTTTCATGTTGCTGTTTTATTTGAATAAATGTACGCATAATGTTTCAGCAGCATTCATTATTGCGGTTAAATTTCAGTGGCAGTAAAAAACCCCGGAATGTTCCGGGGTTCAGTATCAATAAAATCATTGTTATTATGGGAAGATGCCCAGCTCTTCGTAGCTGGTGGCCACTTTGTTGATGGCACTAACATAAGCGGCTGTACGCATATCCGGTATATCAGGATTATCTTTCCAGATTTTTATAATTTCCCTTGTAGCGCTGATCATGGTTTCTTCCAGGCCACTGTGCACCAGGTCCTGTTCTTCGGGCCCATGCATGATAAGATCCCTTTCTTTCTGGTTTATTTTTTTACCGCTCAGTGTTTCTATCTGGCCAAGAATATGGCCGTTAAGGTTTTCTGCAAAGCGTTTTTCCATGCGGCCATAGCGAACATGACTTAAATTTTTCAGCCATTCAAAATAACTAACGGTAACACCACCGGCATTCAGGTACATATCGGGCACACATAAAATACCGCGGCGTGCAAATTCTTCATCAGCTTCGGGTGTGCAGGGGCCGTTAGCGGCTTCACCTACAATCTTTGCTTTTATCCTGGGAGCATTTTCTCCGTTTATTACATTTTCCAGTGCAGCGGGTATTAATATATCGCATTCCAGTTCCAGCGCTTCGGCACTTTTCACCATATTGTCAGCACCGGGAAAATTCAGTATTGAACCTGTTTTTTTCCTGTGCTGGAAAACTTCTTCCTCATTTAATCCATCAGCATTAAAAACAGCGCCTTCATATTCAGCAAGCGCAATTACTTTGGCACCGTGTTCGCGGAAGAATTTTGCGGTATGATAGCCCACATTACCCAGCCCCTGCACTATAATCCGTTTACCTTCCACACCTGTTGTCAGGCCAAGTTTTGTCATCACATCTTCCATGTTACATACTTCGCGGATGCCGAAGAACACCCCCAAACCGGTTGCTTCCTTACGGCCACGCACACCACCCTGGGTAACTGGTTTTCCTGTTACGCAACCGGCGCCATCAATTTCACCTGGTTTTAAAGAAGTGTAGGTGTCTACTATCCATGCCATTTCCCTTTCGCCTGTTCCATAATCGGGTGCCGGTACATCAATGCCCGGGCCAATAAAGTTTTTCTTTACCAGTTCGGCAGTATACCGGCGGGTAATTTTTTCCAGGTCATAAGCACTGTATGCTTTGGGATTAATTTTTATACCGCCTTTGGCCCCACCAAATGGTACATTCACTATGGCGCATTTAAACGTCATTAATGCAGCCAATGCCATTACTTCATCCAGGTTTACTTCCGGGCTGTAGCGGATACCGCCTTTACAGGGTGATTTGTGTTGTGAATGCTGTACGCGGTACGCCTTGATCACTTCTATCTTTCCGTTTACCTTTACGGGAAAGTGCATACGCAATACGGAGTTACATTGTTTGATCTGTTCCAATAGTCCTGGATCCCAGTTGGTAAATTTGGCGGCTTTTTCAAAACTTCTTTCTACGCTTTCAAAAAAGCTGTACGTAGTTTCTGCTGACATAACTTTTCGTTTTAGTTTTTGCAATCGTTGTTAACAGTATATAGTTGTAGTTTATAGTAACAGGGCTGGCAAGCTCGGGTACTATTTCTTTTCTATTTTAGAAATTTTGCGGTCTACAAAAAAAACATAACCGAATAACCCGATCAATATGGTTAAACAAACGGCCACCACCACGTAAATTTTTCCGTTACTGCGCATGAGTTCGTCCGTACCGGAATTATTATTCTGTGCCAGGGCTATGGTGCAACTGCCCATACTAACGATCAGCAGTACCAATTTCTTTAACAGGGTCATAAATGATGTCTTTATCTTGTAATAATTGTATTCTTATTTTTAAAGTGGCAATCCACACACCCAGTAAGGTCCAGCCAATTACTGCGGGATAAAATATCATTCTCATCGTGGCATCTAAATCTTTTTGTGCATTCAATGCAGGGTTACCGGTATCGCTGCCGGGTGCGCCAGGGTGCAGGCTGCCCACCATACGCGGAATGATCCATATACTGGGAAACAGCATCACAAAAGCAAAGATGTTATATACAGCGCTTATCCTGGCTCTTTTATCCATATCGGTAAAACTGCCGCGTAATACAAAATAGGCGCCGTAAATTAATAATGCAATGGCAGCCCCTAACAATTTAGGTTCTTTCAATACACTGCCGATGCTTTGGTTCTGATCGGTCAACCAGGTATAATTGGCCCAGATGATGCCTGTACAATAACCTAAAATTCCGAGGAAGGAACCTACCGCCGCAAAATTGCGGGCATAAATATCATTGATATAACTGGTGCTGCTTAAATATTTAATACTGTACACAAAACTGATGATGAACAGGATCATCATGGCAAACCACATGCATACATGAAAATACAGGTTGCGGATAGATTCATGAATGATGGGCAAATTGGGAACTCTTATAAGGAAACCTGCTACAATAGTATAGACAAGTAATGCGAAGGATAATATTTTCCACCAGTTTTTTCTCACCGGTTATTTATTTTTAGTGCCGCAAAGATAGGGCAGAGTTTTTAGTTTATAGTTTCCGTGCAATAGTTTTTTGTTCATCCTGAAAATCGGTTTTTAGTCTTTCCATAAATAAGGAAATAACACCACGGCCATTACCACCACCAGTACATCCAGCCCGCCAACCAGTAAAGTCAGCTGCATTACAGCACCGGCTCTAAATACTTCGGCAAATGCCACTTTGCTCAGCCGCATCAGCAATAATAACTGGGGCAGAATGATGGGAAACCCCATAATGGCAATCAATGCTGCATTTTGCTGGGCTTTGGCCGCTATGGCGCTCATTAATGTAAACACCAAACTGATGCTGATGCCCCCCACCACTACAATGCCTGTAAACTGCAACGCGTTACTGACAGGGTTACTTAAAAAGAAAACGAATAATACCAATGTAATCAGGCTCATCAAAATCATCAGCAGTACGTTGTATATTATTTTGCTGATGATAAATGCAGCCGGTGATGCGATGGAATAGAAATACAGCATCCTGCCCCTGCTTTCCTGTAAAAAACTTTTGGCTACGGCATTCACACATATAAATAACTGGATGATCCAGAACAGGCTGTTCCAGGTATTGCCATCGGGCTTATCAGGAAATGATAAATAGATCACAAATACCGTGGAGGCAATATAAAGAACAATGCCATAAAAAGTATGTTTCTGCCTGAACTCAAGCAGCACATCTTTTTGCAATAAGGCAAAAACGCGTTTTGTCATGAATGCAATTTAGCAGCGTTACAGTTTATTAAACGAATCTTATTCATGCTCAGTAATGATATGAATCATCCTGCTTACATTGTTCATTATTCATTATCAATTATTGGCTCCTCCTCTCTTTCCTGTGCACAGTGCCTGCAGCGGGGTTCGTAAATATCTTTTTCCCCCAGTAATACCTGTGGGCCTTCTGCTTTTTTACGGTAACTGATATTGGCAATATTACCACACTTTACACAGATGGCGTGCAGCTTGGTAATATAATCTGCACGGGCTAATAATGCGGGCATTTGCCCGAATGGATTACCCAGGTAATCCATATCCAGCCCGGCAACAATTACCCTGATGCCACGCAGTGCCAGCATTTCACACACATTGCCAATTTCAGCATCAAAAAACTGGGCTTCATCTATACCCACCACATCCACATCCTGCGCCAGCAATAAAATGGTTTGTGAACTTTCAACCGGTGTGGATTGAATGGCATTGGTATCGTGGCTTACAATTTTTTCAGCATCATAGCGCACATCAATAGCAGGCTTAAATATCTCTACCTTTAAGTGTGCAATTTTCACCCTTTTCAAACGGCGTATCAGTTCTTCTGTTTTACCGCTGAACATGCTGCCACAAATCACTTCAATCCAGCCTCTTCTTTCACCGCCTAAATGGGGTTCTATAAACATTATCTATTTTTTTTAAAATTGTATTAGTAACTTAGGCCACCAAATAAAAAAATCATTTCTACAGGGCATCAAAAGTATAATTATTCATGCAAAGAGTGGACACACTCATAAAAAAATTACAGGAACAATTTGCTGCTAAAGCACCGGTGCAACAGTTATTGCTTACGGTTCAAATGCTGCAGGTAGAACTTGTGCAATTGCAGGAACAAACCAAACCTGGCGCAGATGTAATGGTAAGCGTGGAAATACCACAAACGATATTACCTCCACTACCGGTACAGGAAGAAAAGATTGTACAGGTGCTGCAGGTAGATGAAGCTGCAATTGAAGCGGAACTGGAAGAGATTAAACGCAATGCTGAAGCTGTGCAAAAAATGAGCGTGTACAGTAAACCACCGATTGTTTTTGAAGAAGAACAGGAGATCATTCCCACGCTGGCGCAACACTTAACTCATAAACCAGCGCCTGCTGCGGCCACTCAAAAAGAAATTAATGAAACGGTGAACCAGTCTGCCTCATTAAATGACAGGTTAAAACAATCGAGCATTGATTTAGGTGATTCACTTACAGATGCACCCATTCGTGATCTTAAAAAAGCCATTGGCATCAACGACCGTTTTTTATACATCAATGAATTGTTTCGAGGAGATGAGAGCATGTATGAGCGCAGCATTAAGACCATCAACAGCTTTTCTATATTGCCTGAGGCGGAATACTGGATACAGCGGGAATTGAAAACCAAACTGGGCTGGAGCGATCATAACGAAACGGTAAAGCAGTTTGTTCAGTTAGTTAAAAGGCGGTTTACATAAATATACTCCATTATTTTGCCTGTGGCACCTGCATTATGGTATACATATTGCTTTGCTGCGTTTCCACTTTCCTGATACGCATTTTCATTGTTTCTCCAGTGGTTTACCACTGCTGCCATTTCCACAGCATCGCTGATGCTTTCCGTTGCTCCTGCTTCTATTAAATCAATTGCCTCAAAATATTTTTCATAGTTTTCTCCAATAATAACAGGCTTACCCCAAACTGCGGCTTCCAGTATATTGTGAATACCATCGTTGGTAAATCCACCACCGATATAATTGATATCGCCATAGCTGTATAACCTGCTCAGCATACCCATTGTATCAATGATGAGCGTATTGTATTGCTGCAGGTTTTGCTGTAATGATATATTTTTTTCCAGTTCGGTATAACAAACTGACTGCTTAAACATTTTTTTTATGGTGGTAATATGTTCTGCATCCAGTTCGTGCGGTACAACAATCAGTTTTTCTTTATGTTTGGTTTCATCGGTATATGCAGCCAGTATAATTTCGTCATCTTCCCAGGTGCTGCCGGCAACAATAATTTTTTGGCCGCTGCAGAACGTGGTTACTAATGGTGCATCCAGTGTTTGTGCTGCGATGGCGATCACCCGGTCAAAACGGGTATCGCCGCTAACAGTAACATTTTTATTGATGCCAATACTGTTCAGCAATTGTGCTGATGCTTCATTTTGTACAAACAAATGATCGAAACAATCCAGCATTTTTTTCCATATTCCGCCATACCACGCAAAAAACGGCTGCCCCTTTCTGAATATGCCCGAAACCAGTAATACAGGGATATTTCTTTTCTTCAGTTCCTGCAAATAATAATACCAGTATTCATATTTCACCCATAATACTAATGAAGGATTCACTGCGTTGATAAAACGTTTGGCAGCGAAAATATTATCCATAGGCAGGTAGAACACATGATCTGCACCTTTAAATTTTTTTATGGGTTCGTAACCACTGGGAGAAAAAAAGCTGAGTACTATTTTAGCGGCGGGGTATTGTTGTTTCAGGTTTTCCAATACCGGCCGCCCCTGTTCAAATTCGCCCAGGCTGGCGCAATGCATCCAGATTACTTTTTGTGCAGTTGAAGCAATGCCGGAAGATTCAATTTCGTTCAATACCGTGCGGCGTCCTTCCAGCCATTTTCTTGCCTTGGGTGTCCAGAGTGCCACAACACGTATACCTGCAGAATACAAAAAAAGGAAGATATTATAAATAAGTTGCGCCAAAATTCAGTTTGCAGCAAAGCTATTGAAAAAGATTGAAGCGGTTGGTTGTTGTTGAGAGAGGGGTAAGTAAATAAAGTAGATAGGTATATAAAGTAAATAAGTATAAAAGTACATAAAGGTGGAAGCATTTCCTTTCTGCCTTACCGTCTTTCCGGCAGAAAAATACGCAGCATTCTATGTTTCCTATGTGCCTATGTGGTCAGGTTAAGTACATAAAGGTGGAAGCATTTCCTTTCTGCCTTACCGTCTTTCCGGCAGAAAAAATACGCCGCATCCTGTGTTTCCTGTAAGTCTGTGTGATCTGGATAAGTAAAAAAGTAAATGGTGTGTATGCGCTTAAAATATTGAAAACAAGTTAATATGAACCCCTCAGAAGCTTTGCCAACTGCCCTGCGAATGTTATCTTTGCCCCCGTTAAAAATTCATATATGAGGCCCTTACAAATGGTGGATACCAAAACACAGTACCACAAAATAAAAACTGAAGTAGATGCTGCCGTTCTTGAAGTTTTAGAAAGTTCTGTTTTTATTGGGGGAAAAGTGGTATCTGCATTTGCAGAAAACCTGGCGCAATATCATGGCAGCAAACATTGTATCCCCTGCGCCAATGGTACCGATGCCCTCCAGATAGCAATGATGGCACTCGGCCTCCAGCCCGGTGATGAAGTGATCACTCCTTCTTTTACGTATATCGCCACAGTTGAAGTGGCAGCTTTACTGAGACTGAAACCGGTTTTTGTGGAAGTGGACCCCAAAACATTTTGCATTGACCCTGTTGCCATTGAAAAAGCCGTCACTCCAAAAACAAAAGCCATTGTTCCGGTTCATTTATATGGCCATGCCGCCAATATGGAAGCCATCATGGCCATTGCCAAAGCCCATAATTTATTTGTGATTGAAGATAATGCCCAGGCTATTGGCAACGATTATACATTCAGCAACGGCACCGTGAAGAAAACAGGAACGATAGGCCATATCGGTTGCACCTCCTTCTACCCCAGTAAAAACCTGGGCGCTTATGGAGATGGTGGCGCTATGTTTACCAACGATGATGCGCTGGCTGCAACGCTGCGTATGGTGGCATCGCACGGGCAAAGCAAAAGATATTATCATGATGTGGTGGGCTGCAACTCCCGCCTGGATGCTGTACAGGCAGCTATACTCGATATTAAACTAAAACATCTTGACGAATACATTGCTGCACGCCAAAAAGCTGCAGACTATTATGATAAAGCATTCGCCAACAATAAAAACATTACCGTTCCATTCAGGGCAGCAGATAATAAACATGTATTTCACCAGTACACGCTACTGCTTGATGGAGTTGACCGGGACGGGCTGCACCAGTTTTTAGCGGATAATGGTGTTCCCTCAATGATCTATTACCCGGTACCGGCACACAGGCAAAAAATGTTCGATGCGTTTGGCGGAAGCAACTTTAATCTGCCTGTTACCGACTGGTTAACAGAACGGGTGATCAGTCTGCCTATACATACTGAGCTGGATGAAGAACAGCAACAGTTTGTTGTAACTAAAGTGCTGGAGTTTGTGAACAGGTAACTAATAATACATTGAAGACAATAATATTTCTCATAAAACTTACCCTGTAGTTTTTATAATAACCCATAACAAAAGAAGAAATGAAAATTGCTGTAGTAGGAACCGGATATGTTGGATTAGTTACTGGTACTTGTTTTGCAGAAACCGGTAATGATGTGATATGTGTGGATGTGGATCAAAATAAAGTGACTAAATTATCATCCGGACAAATTACTATTCATGAACCGGGATTGGAAAAAATATTTCTGCGCAACCAGAAAGAAAACCGACTTCGTTTTACCACATCATTACAGGAAGGTATTAAAGATGCTAAAATCATTTTCCTGGCATTACCCACACCACCCGGCGAAGATGGTAGTGCAGATTTAAAATACATTCTTGGTGTTGCAGATGAACTCGGTAAATTAATTACCGATTATAAGGTTATAGTAGATAAAAGCACCGTGCCGGTGGGCACCGCTGAAAAAGTGCGGGCCCGTATTGCACAAAACGCCAAAACAGCATTTGATGTGGTGAGCAATCCTGAATTTTTACGCGAAGGCGTAGCCGTGGAAGACTTTATGAAGCCAGACCGCGTTGTGATTGGCACCAATTCTGACCGTGCAAAAAAAATCATGAACGATATTTATGCACCCTTTGTACGGCAGGGTAATCCACTCGTGTTTATGGATGAAAAAAGCGCAGAACTTACCAAGTATGCCGCCAATTCATTCCTTGCAACAAAAATTTCCTTCATGAACGAAATAGCACAATTGTGTGAGCGTATGGGTGCCGATGTTGACCAGGTACGCAGGGGTATGGGTAGTGATGACAGAATTGGTAAGCGTTTCTTATTTCCCGGCATTGGATACGGCGGAAGTTGCTTCCCCAAAGATGTGCAGGCTCTGGTAAAATCATCTACTGAAGTGAATTATGATTTTAAAATTTTGAACGCTGTGATGGAAGTGAATACGGTTCAGAAGCTGCATTTAATGCCGTCTATAAAATCCTATTTTAATAATGACCTGAAGGGTAAGAAAATTGCCTTATGGGGATTAGCTTTTAAACCCAATACTGATGACATCAGGGAAGCGCCAGCTTTATACATCATTGATGCATTATTGAAAGAAGGTGCATCCGTTGCGGCCTTTGACCCCGAAGCAATGAATAATGTAAAAGGTGTGCTGGGAGATAAAATTACTTATGCAGAAAGGCAGTATGATGCATTGACAGACGCTGATGCGCTTGTGATTGCAACAGAATGGAGTGAATTCAGAACACCTGATTTTGACAAGATCGCTACCATGCTTAAAAATAAAGCCATCTTTGATGGAAGAAATTTATTCGACCTGAATCAAATGGAAGAGTCAGGTTTTTATTATGTTAGCGTGGGCAGAAAATTAATCAAAGCATCATCTTAATTACAATAATAGTGGAGAAAAAAAGAGTTTTAATCACCGGTGCGGCAGGCTTTTTGGGAAGCCATCTTTCTGACCGGTTTATTAAAGAAGGTTTTCATGTCATTGGTATGGATAATTTGATCACCGGTGACCTGCGCAATATTGAACACCTGTTCAAATTACCGCAATTTGAATTTTATCATCACGACGTTTCTAAATTCATTCATATACCGGGATCGTTAGATTATATTTTACACTTTGCCTCGCCGGCAAGCCCGATTGATTATTTAAAGATCCCCATTCAAACACTCAAAGTAGGTTCGCTGGGTACACACAACTGTTTGGGTTTGGCACTGGCTAAAAACGCAAAAATTTTAGTAGCAAGCACCAGCGAAGTGTATGGCGATCCGTTAGTACACCCGCAAACGGAAGAATACTGGGGCAATGTAAACCCGGTTGGCCCAAGAGGTGTGTATGACGAAGCCAAACGTTTCCAGGAAGCCATTACCATGGCATACCATACGTTTCATAAAGTAGAAACAAGAATTGTAAGGATATTCAATACGTATGGGCCGCGTATGCGCCTGAACGATGGCCGTGCATTGCCTGCTTTCATTGGCCAGGCATTACGTGGTGAAGACCTGACTGTATTTGGTGATGGCAGCCAGACAAGGAGTTTCTGCTATGTGGATGATTTGGTGGAAGGCATTTACCGGTTGCTGATGAGTGACCATGCAGAACCGGTTAATATCGGCAATCCGGATGAGATCAGTTTGAAAGCATTTGCAGAAGAGATCATTAAACTAACCGGAACGGAACAGAAAATTGTGCACAAGCCATTACCAACTGATGACCCTAAACAAAGACAGCCGGATATTTCAAAAGCCAAATCATTATTAGGATGGGAACCCAAAGTACACCGTGCAGATGGATTGAAGATCACCTATGAGTATTTTAAAAACCTGCCGAAAGAAGAATTGTATAAACAGCCGAAAGAGTTTCAAAAAAAATAAACCCTATCATCAATCAATACCATTATGTACCAGGACTTACTTGACAAAAAGAAAAAATTAGCAGTAATTGGTTTGGGCTACGTTGGTTTACCTATTGCCCTTGAATTCGCTAAGAAAATAAAAGTAATCGGATTTGACATCAATGCCAAAAGAGTGGAAATGATGCGCAATAAAATTGACCCCAGCCAGGAACTGGAAAGCAGTGCTTTTGATAATTGCGATATTGAATTCACCAATGACCTTGATGTGTTAAGGCAAGCCAACTTCTTTATAGTTGCCGTACCCACACCAGTAGACGAACATAATGTGCCCGATCTGGTACCGGTACAAAGAGCCAGTGAAACCATTGGCAAAGTGGTAAAGAAAGGAGATTATGTGGTATTTGAAAGTACCGTTTATCCGGGCTGTACTGAAGAAGACTGTTTACCCATCATTGAAAAAATAAGCGGCTTACAACACGTTACCGATTTTAAAATGGGTTATTCACCCGAAAGAATTAACCCGGGAGATAAAGAACATACCCTTTCCACCATAATAAAAGTGGTAAGCGGCTGTGATGCTGAAAGCCTTGATTTAATTGCAAAAGTGTATGAACTGGTGGTGAAAGCCGGCGTGCACAAAGCGTCATCAATAAAAGTGGCAGAAGCCGCAAAGATCATTGAGAATACACAGCGTGACCTGAATATTGCTTTGATGAACGAACTCAGCATCATCTTCGACAGGATGAACATTAACACTTACGAAGTACTGGAAGCTGCGGGAACCAAATGGAATTTCCTCCGCTTTCAGCCCGGTTTGGTAGGCGGCCACTGTATTGGTGTTGACCCTTATTATCTTACCCATAAATCGAAAGAACTGGGTTATGAAAGCCAGGTTATATTAGCGGGCCGTGTGATCAATGATGGTATGGCAGGTTATGTGGCAAAGAAAATCTTACAGCACATTATACAAACCAGTGGCAATGTACGCACTGCTAAAGTACTGATCATGGGTGCAACGTTCAAGGAAAATGTAAGTGACATCCGCAACAGTAAAGTGGCAGATGTGGTGAAAGAACTAAGATCTTATACTTTAAATGTTGAAGTAGCCGATCCATATGCAGAAAGTGAAGAGTTGCAGCATGAATATGGATTTGGCTTAACTGCTGAAATCGGAAACGATTATGACGCAGTAATTGTTACTGTACCACACAGTGAATATAAAAAAATGGATGATGCGTATTTTGCATCCATCACCAAACCCTATGGACTGATTGCAGATTTAAAAGGCATTTATCGCGGTAAAATAAACACGAGGGGTTACTGGAGCCTGTAAGCGAAAATGAACATATACAGTAAATGGAACAATTTCATAATAAAGATTTAAGCAGCAGCAGTTTTTTGGTTACCGGCGGCGCCGGATTTATTGGCAGCCATATTGCAGCATACCTGTTGAAAAATAATGCAGGCAAAGTGCGGGTGCTTGATAATATGGCCAATGGGTTTGCCTCTAACCTTGACATACTGAAACAATATCCGGCATTTGAATTTATTGAAGGTGATATACGCAATGCAGAAAATTGCCAGAAAGCCTGCGACGGTATTGATTACGTCAGTCACCAGGCGGCATTAGGCTCTGTACCAAGAAGTATTAAAGAACCTTTATACTTTAATGAAGTGAATGTGGGCGGTTTTGCCAATATGCTGAAAGCTGCCATAGATAAAAAGGTAAAGACTTTTGTGTATGCGTCTTCATCATCTGTTTATGGAGATGAAAAAACTTTACCCAAACAGGAAGACCGTGTGGGCAATTGCTTATCCCCCTATGCCGCCACAAAAAAAACCAATGAATTGTATGCACAGGTTTATGCCGATGTGTATGGCATTAAACTGATGGGCTTTCGTTATTTCAATATTTTTGGCCCCAGGCAAGATCCCGATGGACCTTATGCGGCAGTTATTCCGCTATTTGTAAAAGGCATTCTAAGACAAACCCCTGTTTATATTAATGGAGATGGTAACCAGACCAGGGATTTTACATTTGTGGAAAATGCAGTGCAGGTTAATGTAAAAGGTATGCTTACGGATAATGAAGCTGCATTCAATAAAGCATATAATGTAGCAGTGGGAGAAAAATTTACAGTGAACGATTTATACAAACTTTGCCAGCAACAATTAGGCAGCGATTTTAAAGCTACCTATCGTGAACCAAGGGCAGGCGACATCAGGGATTCATTAGCAGATATTTCGCTGGCGAAAAATTTATTGGGTTACCAGCCAACAAAACGTTTTGAAGATGGTTTAATGGAAACGATTGATTATTTTAAACAATTATACAGTTAAACATCAGCAGAACTGATTATTCATCATTAATTATTTGTTATTCAGATGCCGTTCATTGAAACAGATATTCCGGGGTTGATGGTTTACGAACCCAAAGTTTTTGAAGACAGCCGGGGTTATTTTTTTGAAAGCTATAATGCCAACAGTTTTGCTGTAGCTGGCGTAACAATAACATTTGTGCAGGATAACCAGGCACAATCATCTTACGGGGTAATTCGCGGATTGCATTATCAACTCAACCCAAACGCACAAACGAAATTAGTGAGGGTTTTACATGGCAGTATATTAGATGTTGCTGTAGATATCAGGAAAGGTTCCCCCACTTATGGAAAGGTTTTTACTGTTGAATTATCTGCTGAAAATAAAAAACAATTACTGGTTCCGCAAGGTTTTGCGCATGGCTATTCTGTATTGAGCGAAAAAGCAGAAGTATTTTATAAATGCGATAATTTTTATCATAAAGCATCTGAAGGTGGTATTATGTTCAATGATCCTGTGCTTAATATTGACTGGAGAATTCCTGCTGACAAAGCTGTTATTTCTGATAAAGACATGCTGCATCCTTCATTTGAAAACTGCGTTACCAATTTTGTTTTCTGATACATGCTTCCGGTGCCAACCATATTAATTACTGGTGCCAAAGGGCAGTTGGGCAATGAATTCCGCTCTCTTGCTGCTTCTTTTCCGCAATATCATTTTCTATTTACCGACAGGGAAACATTGGCCATTGATGATGCTGACGCTGTGAAAAAATACTTTGAAAAACACTCCCTTCAATATTGCATCAACTGTGCAGCGTACACTGCGGTTGATAAGGCAGAGACTGAACAGGACAAAGCCTTTGCTATTAATGCTGTTGCTACCGGTTTGTTGGCTGCTATGTGCAAACAATACCACACACAATTCATACACATTTCCACCGATTATGTTTTTGATGGCAATGGTACAGTTCCGTATCAACCCTCTTCAACCACACACCCGGTTAATACTTATGGCGCTTCCAAATTAAAAGGTGAACAACTGGCTTTGCAGGAAAACGAAGACAGTATTATTATCAGAACATCGTGGGTATATTCTTCTTTCGGAAATAATTTTGTGAAAACAATGCTGCGTTTGATGAAAGAAAGAGAAAGCCTGAATGTGGTGAATGACCAGCAGGGTTGCCCTACGTATGCTGCCGACCTTGCTCATACCATTATGCAAATGATTGAAAAGGGTATTCCTGCGCATCAGTCTCAGCAGGAAAGAGTTTTTCATTACAGTAACGAAGGTGTAATTACCTGGTATGATTTTGCTGTTGCTATTCAGCAGTTATCGAATTTGAATTGCACTGTTCATCCCATTCCAACTTCACAATATCCCACACCGGCAAAACGTCCGCATTATTCTGTTATGGATACCACTTCGCTTCGAAATAATTTCGGTATCCGCATTCCATTTTGGAAAGACAGTTTGAAAACTTGTTTGTCTATTTTATTGAAATAACTGGCTTACAAAGGCGCAGAGGAAAGGCACGCAGAGATGCAGAGAACGCTGAGGAACTTTATATACCTAATGCTTTGTTTACTTATTCCGACCACATAGAAACATAGGTGCTGCGCATTTTTTCTGCCGGAAAGACGGTAAGAAAGGAAGAAAATACTTCCACCTTTATATACTTATAAACTTTATTTACTTTTATACTTAACCCGACCACATAGGGAACATAGAATGCTGCGCATTTTTTTATTTGCTCACAGCGGCACTAAGGAAATGGCACACAGAGGTGCATAGGACGCAGGGATGAGGCACGCTCGGGAACTTTATATACTTATCTACTTTATTTACTTTTATACTTATCCCTTACTGCATTTTAAACGTTTCCAAAAACTTGGTAGTGAAGTTGCCACTTCTGAAGTCGGGGTTTTTCATCAGTTGCAAATGGAAGGGAATGGTGGTTTTTACGCCTTCAATGACATATTCACTTAATGCACGGCTCATGGTATCAATGGCTTCTTCACGGGTTTGTGCCACAGCTATTAATTTACCAATCATACTATCGTAATAAGGCGGGATGATGTAACCGGCATAAGCATGACTGTCTACCCGAACGCCATGCCCGCCGGGTTGGTGTAATACCGTTATTTTTCCGGGGCTGGGCCTGAAATCATTGTATGGATCTTCAGCATTTATGCGGCACTCAATGGCGTGCATTACAGGTATATAATTTTTACCGCTTAATTTGTCGCCTGCGGCTATCATGATCTGTTCTTTAATCAGGTCGTAGTTGATTACTTCTTCTGTTACGCAATGTTCCACCTGTATCCTGGTATTCATTTCCATGAAATAGAAATTGCGGTATTTATCTACCAGGAATTCGATGGTACCTACACCTTCATAATTGATTGATGATGCTGCTTTGATGGCCGCCTGCCCCATACTTTCCCTTAACTCCGGCGTCATAAAAGGTGATGGTGATTCCTCTACCAGTTTCTGGTGGCGGCGCTGTATGGAACAATCTCTTTCACTTAAATGGCAAACCTGACCGTACTGGTCGCCGATTACCTGTATTTCAATGTGGCGTGGTTCTTCCACAAATTTTTCCATGTAAATACCATCATTCTTGAATGATGCGGCTGCTTCTGTCCGGGCATTTTCAAATGCTTTTTCAATTTCATCTTCACTCCATACCACCCGCATCCCTTTACCTCCACCACCGGCGGTGGCTTTCAGCATAACGGGATAGCCGATTTCTTTTGCGGCTGATTTTGCATGCTCTACGCCTTCCAGCAATCCTTCCACACCAGGTACAACGGGTACGCCGGCTTTGATCATGGTTTGTTTGGCGGTGATCTTATCGCCCATGGCGTTGATCATTTCGGGTGTTGGCCCGATGAACTTAATTCCATGATCGGTACAGATCTTTGCGAACTTGGCATTTTCTGCCAGAAATCCGTAGCCGGGATGTATTGCATCTGCATTGGTGATTTCAGCAGCTGCCATGATATGCGCCATGTTCAGGTAACTTTCTGCACTGGCGGGTTTTCCTATACATACTGCTTCGTCTGCAAATTTTACATGTAAACTGTCTTTATCGGCAGTGGAGTAAACGGCAACCGTTTTAATGCCCATTTCCTTGCAGGTACGTATTACACGTAATGCAATTTCCCCGCGGTTCGCAATCAGTATCTTTTTAAACATTGTAATTGTTTTGTTTTAAAATTGGAAGTAGTGCGTAATCGTTGATGAGTTGGTTGTGTTGCAGTGCGGCGACGGACGGACTACCGGCGACTGCTATTGACCATTCACCATTGACCATTCACGATCACGCCGGTTCTACCAAAAACAGTGGTTGATCGTATTCTACAGGGCTGGCATCTTCCACCAATACTTTTACGATGGTGCCCTTTACTTCACTTTCAATTTCATTGAAGAGTTTCATGGCTTCTATGATGCACACCACTTTGCCGGGTGCCACTTCATCGCCTACCTGTGCCAGTACAGGTTTGCCCGGTGCGCTTTGACGGTAGAAGGTTCCGATCATGGGGCTTTTTATAGTTACCAGGTTATCAGCTTTGGGTGCTGCCGGTTTTGCGGGTGCTGCAGGAGCGGTTGGCGCTGCTGCTGGTGCCGGGGCGGGTGCTGCTGCTGGTGCTGTATAAGCAGGTACCGCTGCATTGGCCACAATATGTTGTACGGGATCTTTTTTCTGTTTGACTGTAATTTTTACTCCAGCTTCTTCAATGGTAATTTCTCCGATATTGGTTTTGTTGATGAGTTTAACCAATTCCTGAATTTGCTTGATGTCCATGTTTAAGTTTTTAGTTTGAGAATGGATAAAATCATAGGGGCTGCTAAGGTAGTGAATGATTATGCAAAAAAGCAAGTTTTTGTGAAATAAAAAATTAAAAAAACAGGGCTTTTTGGTCGAAAATGGGCTAAAAATGTGCAAAAAATGCCCAAAATACCATAAAAATGAGGAAAAATAAAAATGGATAACAACGGCTGCTGTTATCCATTTTTTGAAGGCTTTTACCTGCTTATGCTTTTACCCTTTCCACATATTCTCCGGTTTTGGTATTCACCCTGATCAATTCCCCTTCTTCTACAAATAAAGGAACGTTTACAGTGGCTCCGGTTTCTACAGTTGCGGGTTTTAATGTTTTGGTTGCAGTATCGCCACGTACGCCGGGCTCACTGTAGGTTACCAGCAATACAATTTTATCGGGCAATTCCACACCCATTGGTTGTTCTGTTTCTCCATTAATTAATACTGATACTTCCTGGCCGTCTTTCAGGAATTCCGGTGCATCTATCATGTTTTCCTGAACAGTGATCTGTTCAAAGGTTTCTGTATCCATGAAACTGTAACCTGTATCGTCTTTATATAAATATTGATAGGCTTTTTTCTCTACCCTAACCGGAAAGATGGTTTCACCACTGTTCCAGGTTACTTCGATGGTACGGGAATTATCCACCCCTTTTAGTTTTGCCCAAACTTTTGCTGCTGCACGGGCGGTTTTATTTTGTCCGAATTCGATTACGGAATATAAACTGCCATCTACTTTGATGATCAGTCCGGAGCGCATATCTGCTGTAGTTGCCATGATGCTTTGTTTTTAAGAGGTTGCAAAAGTAATGAAAAAAGGTGGTGAGTGGTGAATGAGGATTGGTTTTTTGTGTTGTTACTTATAAGGATGCTCACAGCAACACAAAGGCATGGTAAAGGTTTATTACTGTATATACTTTATTTACTTCTCCCGACCACATAGGCATTGCGGAAACATAGAATGATGCGCATTTTTCTGCCGGAAAGGCGGTAAGGCGGAAAGAAAACACTTCCACCTTTATATGCTTTTATGCTTAACCTGACCACATAGGCATAAAGGAAACATAGAATGCTGCGCATTTTTTCTGCCGGAAAGACGGTAAGGCGGAAAGAAAACACTTCCACCTTTATATACCTATATACTTTATTTACTTATCTACCTTATCCCCCCCATTAACATTTTATTCTCAACGAAAAAATATAGCTTTATAAAAAATTATTACGTTGAAAAAATATTTATGCTTTGCTGTTTTATTACTGTTGGGTAAACTGGCCAGTGCACAAACGGATACTTCTTTACTGTACCTGCGTTTTCCTGTTGTTCCGTCTTTTAAACTGACCAAACTGCCGGACAGTACCATTTTTACCAAAGACAACCTGAAGAAAAAGAAGCCCACCATCATCATCATGTTCAGCCCGGATTGTGAACACTGCCAGGCAGAAACCAAATCGCTCACTGCCCATATTGACCTGTTTAAAAAAGCGCAGATTGTGATGGCTTCTCCGCTGGAATATAACTACCTGAAAAAATTTTACAACGAATACCATATTGCCGACTACCCCAACATTACCATGGGCCGCGACCCCAGTTATTTCCTTGGCACTTTCTTTAAAGTACGCTCCTTTCCCGCCATTTTTGTGTACGATAAAAAAGGGAATTACGTTACCAACTTCAGCGGCAGTGTTCCTGTTGAACAAATTGCTAATGCTTTACAATAAATGATGAAAATATTTCTTTCTATAACCCTGTTGTTTTGCTGCACTTTTATGTGCAGGGCGCAACAGTACGATACCACTCCACCCTATTTAAAAACCAAACTGCTTCCTGCATTTAGTTTGCTGGATAAAGATTCTGTTGCTTTCGATCAATCCGTTTTGGTGAAAGGGAAACGTACCATTTTTATGCTCTTTAACCCGGAATGTGAACATTGCCAGCATCAATTGGAATTATTACTGACACTGCCTGAGATTACGGATTCTGCCAACCTGGTCATGGCTTCCACAGAATCGTTTGCCAAGATCAAAGTGTTTTATGATAAATACCACCTGGAAAATTTTCCTTCCATCCATGTAGGCAAGGATACCAAATGGGCGCTGGGTGTTTTCTTTAAACCCAAAACTGTTCCGGAACTTATTTTTTATGATGCCGGCGGCCGCTGGACTTTTCTGAACCAGGGCGCACTGAAGAAGAAGGAATTGCTGGACGCTTTGAGCCTGCGCGCTATTTTATAAAGCGCTGGTTCCACACCACATCATCTCCTATTACTATTCTTACATCGTACACGCCGCTGCCGAGGTTATCCACCGGTATACGGATGGTGGTGTATACCGATGCACTTCTTACCCGTGTGATGATTTTGCCATTGACGTTTTGTATAAATACATTTACCACGCCCATGATTCTTTCGGTGCCTTTGTACTGCAGCGTTAATACATCTTTCACCGGTACCGGGTACATGACCCAGTTGCCTGCTCCGCTGCTGGTGATGACCATGATGCTGGTGCTGTATTGCGTGGTACCATCTTCCATCTGGCATTTGAGGCGGTAATAGTTTTCGCCTGATGATGAACGATAGTCGTAGTACTCATAGGCTTTGCCCGTGGTGCCGGGTGCCACCATTTGCAGGGCAATATCTGCCCAGGTGGAATTGTTATCGCTGCGTTGTATGGTGTATGCTTTTATCCCATTGGCCTGCTGCCAGCGCAGCCGCACGGCTTTTTTTCCGGCATCGTATACTACGGTTAGTGTGGGCACTGCATTAAATGCGGTGCAGATGGATACCATGGCAAGCATGGTGGCGAAGATATAAGGTTTGTTCATGGCGGTGAAGTATTATGCTGCTAACGAAAAAATGCTCCAAACAGTCTTAGGGAATCGTTAAAGTGCGTAAGGCGTCTGATGATGAACAACTGTCTTGTCGCCTTACCGTCTTTCCGGCTGTTTAGATTTGCCGGGAAGGCGTGAA
>JAFDZS010000002.1:31729-80440 GCA_018266775.1 Bacteroidota bacterium
GCCACAGGCCAAAGCGCCGCGGCTTAACCTGACTGGTTTTAGTTGGAAGTTTTTTAAGGCGTCTGACAGTTTGGAACCGTCTTGACGCCTGTGAAACTACTTAGATTTGCCGGGAAGGCGTGAAGACGTTTTAGAGCAATTGCCTGCCTGAGTTTAGTTTGCCTTATGGGCGAAGTCGGGTGATATAATCATCTAAGCCGGTTTGCCACAGGCCAAAGCGCCGCGGCTCAACCTGAAAGCTTTTAGTTGGAAGTAGTTTCAAAGGCGCCTGACGGTTTGGAACCGTCTTGACACCTGCGAAGAGCCTGATTACGTGATGCATTGATGCGCATCATCACAAAAAATTATTGCTTTCATCATTTCTGCCAATGCTGTAATCTGTTACCTTTGCGGCGACATTTTATTTCTTCCAACTATTTAAATACTATATTATGAAAGTAACTGTTGTAGGTGCCGGAGCCGTGGGAGCAACCTGTGCCGATAATATTGCCCGTAAGGAATTGTGTAACGAACTGGTTTTACTGGATATTAAAGAAGGCATTGCCGAAGGTAAAGCACAGGATATGATGCAGACCGCCACCCTGCTGGGTTTTGATACCAAGATTGTGGGCAGCACCAACGACTACAGCAAAACTGCCGGCAGCGATGTGGTGGTGATTACCAGCGGCCTGCCCCGCAAACCGGGTATGACCCGTGAAGAACTGATTGGTGTGAATGCCGGTATTGTGAAAGGTGTGTGCGAAAACATTTTAAAATATTCCCCCAATGCTATCATCATCGTGATCAGCAATCCGATGGATACGATGACGTACCTGGCATTACAATCTACCCGCCTGCCCAAAAACCGCATTATTGGTATGGGTGGTACGTTAGACAGCAGCCGCTTTAAATACCAACTGAGCCAGCACCTCGGCTGCAGCCCCAGCGATTTAAATGCTGTTGTTGTTGGCGGCCATGGTGATACCACGATGATTCCCCTTATCAACAAAGCTACCTGGAACAGTGTACCTGTTACCCAATTCCTGAGTGCTGAACAACAGGAGAAAATTGTTAAAGATACCATGGTGGGCGGCGCTATGCTGACTGCTTTGATTGGTACTTCTGCCTGGTATGCACCCGGTGCTGCCGGTGCGGCTTTGGTAGAAAGCATTTTGCGTGACGAGAAAAAACTGTTTACCTGCTGCGTAGCTTTAGACGGCGAATACGGACAAAAAGATATTTGCCTGGGTGTGCCCGTTACCATCGGCAAAAACGGTTGGGAAAAAATTATTGACTTTGGCCTTACTGCCGACGAGCAAGCCGCTTTTGATAAAAGCGCTGCTGCCGTTAGAAGCATGAATGATGTATTGGCTACACTGTAAGCAAAGCATTTAGTACGAAGACCTATTACTGCCGGTGCCTGTGCACCGGTAGTTTTGTTTGAACAGATTGTTACAGAAGCCTGTTGTGTTACCGCGGCAGCATACGGTATATTGAAACCGGCAGCATGAATAATTACAGCGTTGTGTTGCATTACCGGTATTTCAGCAATTATTCCGGCAGTAAGCTGTTATATTTTGGCAGTAAGCTGTTGTATTCCCGCAGTTGGCTGTTGCATTTGCGCAGTTGCTTAGTACACTTTGGCAGTGGCTTGTTGTATTCCCGCAGTTGGCTGTTGCATTTGCGCAGTTGCTTAGTATACTTTGGCAGTGGCTTGTTGCATTCCGGCAGTTGGCCGTTACATTCGTGCAGTTGCTCAGTATATTTTGGCAGTTGCTTAGTATACTTTGGAAGTTGTCTGCTGCATTTGTGCAGTTGCCCATTGCAACTATCAGGTTGTACCTGGCACCTTTTACACTACCGCATAAAAAAGGCAGTGCTTTTATTTAAAAGCAACTGCCAGTATACACTATTTAACTCCTGAACTATATTTTTACTGCTTTAAACTGCAGCCCGATTATTTGCTGGTATTGCGGGCTGTTATTGCCATACAAACTTTTTACGTAGATTTTTACTTCTTTAGCCACCTGTACCATGCCATCGGTGGTATTGTACATTACCCGGTCTCTTTCTATACGGGCATTGTTCCAGTCTACAAATTTGGCCACCACCTGCTGGTTGGCCTCCTTTAACCCACCTGCCATGGTGCGCAGGGCAGGGATTTGCAGTTCTGTTTCGTTAGGTGCATATTCAGGCTGTTCTGCCAACAGTATGACCAGCTTGTTCAGGTGGTCTGCCTTGTTATCAAAACTAAGCTGGCTTACCGATATAGATTTTGGCGTGGGCACTGCCGGCGATGCCGGTGGCGCCGGCTCGGTACCGTTAGTTGCTGCTGCCGCCTTTGTTTCCACCGCTTTTGCCCGGCGACCGAGTATTTTACGGGTGATCACTTTAGCATCGGCCACTACATCTGCCGTGGTGCCGGAGGCCATTAATGCATTGGTGATTTTTAAAGTTAATGCGGTTAAACCGGCAAAAGCCTGTTTACGGTTGTTGGTGACATTATCAAATACTGTTTTTGCCTGGTGTGCTGCATTTAATGCGTCGACACCCAGTTGATAAAGGTCCTGTAATGACTTTATCGTCAAATTACCATTGCTGGGGTTATACCTGCCGTTATACCCCATGCAACTGATAATGAGCGCCTGGAAGTTGGCCAGGTTTTTTGCGTGGCCACTTTCGTTGATAGTACTCATAGAATACGTTTTTGGTGATTAAAAATTTTATTTCCTCCATTAACTGTAATCCTTACTGGTTATTGCTTTGGGCATTTTTGGTGGTGGTGTTTTACGCTGAGAAAAAGACAATGTTTATTAGATGGTTTATCTGCTGATTAGGTATTTGAGTGTGTTGGTTAGTTGGATTGGGTTATTGGTTAATTGGTTGATTGGAGGTTGAGGGGTTGAGGGGTTTGGGGGTTTAGGGGTTTAGCCGAAAACAGGTAGAAATACGGTTGTGGGATTGCGGATATTGCGTTAGGTTTGGTAGTGTTCATTTTGTTTGGAAACCTGGTGCCTGGGATGGGACTGAGGAGGGCGAAGCCATGAGGGAATAGTTTGTTTTAGTTGTTGTTAAACCAGCCAGCAATGAAATCCATTCATTTTGAATACAAATTACAATAAGATATTTTAAAAATAAATCAACGGCATTGATGCTATAAACAATACAAAAAGTTTATCGCTAGTTTGTTGATTATTAATAGGTGTTTATAAATTTACAGTACGTGTAATAACAGCAATAAAAGAGTTGTACGCTATTTTTCAAAACTCCTACTAAAACTAGTTGGTAAAAAAACTAAAAAAATACATAAATAAAATTAGCTTCGATAACTTTTAAACCAATTAAATAGTATGTGGATTATAGGTATTATAGTAGTTATAGGCATACTCTATATTTTGCTTACTAAAAAAGGAAAAGAAATTCAACAGACGAATCGTGAGGGCGGAATGCTTATTAAGTATGCATATATAGTTCACAAAATCTTAGAGCAAGATACGCGAGCACAAATATCGCATGAATCCGGGGACACAATACAAATAGATTTGAAAACAGCAGGAGGAGTAACTTCGTTTATCTTAAAACATAATAGCAACCGGTTATTAATAAAGTGGAAATCCAATAATCTAATTTATGGACAACATAATTTACGATGGGAGTTTGCGGCATCTCAAAGTCAAGTAGAGATAATGAATAAGGTTGAAAGAGAATTAGCATCTTACCAAAATAAAATAATAAGCAACCGCGGTTTACTCAAATAACAGCGTACAACATGGGGTTCGCAAAATTGGGGCTATACCAACAATTTTTCAGCATTTTAGTCAACCAATAACAGGATTTATTAACTAAACCAGTCAACTTTTTTCAGGACGGGTCATTTATAATTTAAACTTCAGTTCCGGGCGGACAGTTGGAAAATTCCCCAACTTCGTTAAGCCCCGGGCGTTGACTGAAATTATATGGCACAACTTTTAATTAATGAATATGGGAATAAATCTTATCAGAGAATTACTTCACCGATCAGATTCAAGTGGATCTAAATCAACAATTCTTAAACCGTTAACTTGGCTTGTATCAATTTTAATAGGTGGAGTCATTTTATTGCAAAAGGTTAATACTCCGGCTTGGCTTACAGTATTTTTTTGTATAATAGTTAGCCTTGCAGTATTAATTTTCTTCTTCGCCTATATATTTTGCCTTTTTAAAGATAGAGACGCTTTAAGAAGTGAGAAATACTCAATTCAAAAAATGGCGATTGAAAAAGGTATATATGGTGATAACATCACTGGTATACATGAACCTGACAACTCAAAACTATTGAGTGACCCAAAAAACCTTTCTAATCAATCCGAAAGAGAAGAGTAATATGAAAAAAAGATATATAGTTTGTATAAATAATTCTAAAAAGGAACAAGAAGAAAAATTTATTGAATTTCTTAAAGATAATAGCCTTGCTTGGTGGCATTGGCTGCCCAATACATGGTTGCTATCGGAAAATACTGGGAGATTATCCGCATCGTTTATCCGGGATGCTGTTAAAGAAATTTTTGATAACGAGTATAATATTGTATTTGAAATCAGCCAAACCAATGATACTTGGTCTGGATTCGGACCAAGTAGCGAGAATAAAAATATGTTTAAATGGCTAAAAAATAACTGGAAAAAATAACTTCAGCCAAAGTATTTGCAAAAGCAGGGCAGGACATTGTAACATCAGTGCAAGCATCAGCAGCAGTTCGGGTACAACGTTCAATGTTCAGCTTTAGTTCATAACTTCAACAACATATTTTCAAATGGGCATTTGTACCGAGCTGGACAATCAATAAATCCCTGCCTTCGCAAATACTCGAACGTTGTGCATAATAAAAAATTGACCCTCTACAATGACAAAAACTTTCTTTTCATTTCTCATATCTATTGTGACACTTTTTGGTTGCGGAACAGGCGGACAGCAACACAACGACCAAACAATTCAAGACAGTGCGACACAAGCCGAATTAAGAAAACGAGAGCAAGACAGATTGCAAAAGGACAGCATTACAAAAGCTGAACAAGACAAAGCTATTGGCGACATTCGTTTTTATATTTCAGAAAAGCAATTCAATAAAGACAAAGAAGCATTTATCAAAAAATGTAAACTCCCAAAGTACGAGTTTTACAAAAACGCAACAATAATTGACAATAAGATTGGTGGCTATGGGTTTAACAGCGTTGACGGTTGGTTTTATAAAGACAGTTTATATAGTATTGAACTTACAGGCTGTCTAATTAACTATGACGAATATGATATTGTTATGCCCGATCAGTATAGCGCCTTAATGGAATTGCTAAAATCAAAGTATGGGCAACCCAAAATGGACAATGGCATTCCAAGTTGGACATCTATTGAAAAAGGCTATTTCAGACGATGTGCTGTTTGGGAAATCGGCGACAAAATAATTGAAGCAAGAATTTCATGTGGTGGGACAAACTACACATTAAACTTAGCTGTTTTAAAACCTGCGATTGAAGATTTAGTAAAAAAGGAAGCCGACAAAAAAGCTGACGAAGAAACAAAAAAAGGTTCATCAGTGCTTTGACTTTACTACACCCAGTAGTATCGCCAAAAGCAGGGCAGATGAATATATTCTCATCCGCATTTGTCTCGTCCTGAAATAGGTTGACTACAAAATCAACCAAAATGGATTTAAAAGACCAGATTATCCAGGAGTATTTAAACACCGGTTGTGATTTTAGAAAACTGCAACAGAAGTATGGCGTGAGCCGTACAATGATTTGTAAATGGGTGACTATTCACCAGGGAATTCATAACTTGCCGCCCACTCAAAAGCAATTATTTTATTCCAATGTAAGCTCCCCCCTTCTTTGGTCATTTTAAGTTAGTTAACCAAAAGCGAGCTTTATTATCGCTACCTAAGCCTTGATCCAATATCGTCCTTTACTTACCGTTAGTTTCCTTTTTTCAAAAATTCTTTTTTATTTGTATGTAAAAGAGTTTACATTTACATCATTAAAATATTGGTGTTCCAATAGCGAACTCTGAAGGAAAATCTCGAAAATTTTTTATGAATACAGAGTAAGTTAAAGAGAACGCACCTGCAAAGGTGTGTTCCTTTGCTTTCAATTGTATTCAGGTATTTCGAGATACCTCCTTCAGTTGTTAAGTGTAAGGGCACACCTTTGTTGTGTAACCATATTTTTTAACCCTAAAACCCCGTTACAATTATGGAGGAGCTTAAACGACCCGAGTTCCCAACCAAAAGGATGGTGATTTTTATTATTGCTTACATCATCATCCTGGTTACCGTACTGCTAAAAATGAAATAGCATTACATTATGCCTAAATCGTTTGCCTGCCTTATCCATTCTTTTATAAACCTTTCCTTTACCGTTATATTGGTTATTTAACCAAAAAATTATTTGTCTTGTTTAACCACCCGCTTACTATGCCATGCGTATAAAAGCGGGGCAATTTTAACTAATAAAACTCCAAAAAAATGAAAAAATGTTTTTTATTTATTGGGTTACCTGTATTATTAATTACTTTATGTAATACAGTTTATTCCCAAACGCAAAAAATTACTCCTTCAGGGCCGGAAAGCCAGGAATTTGTAATTTCCCCTACTGTTGTTGATAAAGCAACAAAAGAAAATACCTCAGTAAAACTAATTCCTACAACAAAAAGTGCCACCACAAGTTCGTTCAGCGATGCACCGGATATAAGGATTTTGCCTACTACACACATGCAGGCTTCACCAAATATCTGCATTAATAAAAAAGACCCCAACAATATTGTAGTTACCAGCGAAGCACTGATCAGTACATTTAACTGGGGCACTGCATATTATTATTCAACCAATGGCGGTACTACGTGGAATGGAAGTGAAAACCTTTCTTCAGATCATGGAAGGCCAAACCCTTCTTTTGATGCAGCGAATAAAGCATTTAATGGCAGCGATTTCGGAAACACATTTATCAGAATGCAGTCGAGCAATAACGGTGGTGCCACATGGGGAAATTTAGTTGATGTTTATGGAGATATTACCGCAACACCGATTGTTCAGCATTCTGCTGCGGATAATGAGCCGCTTAGTCCTTATTCAGGAAATGTATATTCTGCATGGAGCATGCAAAACCACATTTCTGGCTTAAGCACACATATTTTATTTGCAAGAAGTACCGATCATGGTTTAACATTTACATCACCTGTTACATTAAAACCAATAGGTAATGGTGGCGGCACGGGTGCCAATGTGCAAACAGGCCCTAACGGTGAAGTTTATGTATGCTGGAATGATCGGGACTGGTGGGATAATCCACTACCTTATAAAGGTGTCGGCTTTTGCAGGTCTCTTGATGGCGGCGTGACTTTTACTCCATACACCAGGATAGCCAATTATACAGGAGTTAGAACAGCAATAGCACCAGACCCTGCATTTAATAATACAATTGTTGAGGGACATCCTACAATGGCGGTAGATAAATCACTGAATGCGCACCGGGGAAGAATTTATTTATGCAGCAACGTTAAAGAAAATAATACGGGTAAAGCAATAGTACAGGTTTGCTTTTCTGACGATAAAGGAAATAGCTGGAGCCAACCTCTTACAGTAAGTATACCGCAGGGATTACAAAATTTCAATCCCCGAATTGCTGTAGATGATTGTTCCGGCGATATTTGGGTAGTTTATTACAGTTTCGATGGTGCTTCAGGATTTGATACCAATACTTATTTAGCCCATTCAAGCGATGGAGGTATAACATGGGAAAATCAAAAAGTGAGTGATGTAAGCCATGTTACTGCACCTATTAATAACAACCAGTTTGCCACCGGCTATGCCGGCTGGTATATTGGCGTCGCTGCTTACCAGGGAAAAGTGTACCCAGTGTGGAGTGATAACAGAAGTGGTAACTGGCAGTTATATTGCTCTCCAATCACAACTACCCCATGTACACCACCGGCTGCCATATGGCCGAAGGTATATAGTTATGCAAGAATGCCTTTTGCTCTTATAAAAGACTTATCTGGAAATTATTGTGTAAAATTTGGTGGGGTATCGGGAACCTTTCAACAAATTAATCATCAAGGAAATTTTCCCCCATCAACTGATGCATTTGATGATATCAGTTTTCATTATAACAGTTCAGGTGTTACCAATTGGTATATTGAGCATATTTTATCTAATCCTTCAGTAACTCCTGTGTACAAAGATCCATGTTTTGCCAGTTCAGATGGAAATTTACAATGGACTGGTTATCCTAACGATGTTTATACAAATTTAAGTTCTGGGCTTCCTTCTTCCGGCCCCGGAGCTATTCCCTCACCCACAGGCCAGGTTCTTGTTGCAGAAGTTAATCCCAATGAATTTATTATCAAGGGTGCAGGTTCAGTTACAGTGTATATATCTAATGTGGCTACAAGTACAATTAATGGCATTGATCCTGCAATTACTAAATTCAATCCCTTAACTAATCATTTATTTGTTTTAAGTAAAACACAAAACCAGCTTTTGGTAAACGTTTACAGTTTAAGTGGCGGAATTCTTACTCCTATTCCTGCAAACCCAATTTCCGGTACTTCTCCTTCCTTTATACAAGTTGATAACAGTGATAAAATTTATTATGTTGATAATAATGTTCTCAATCAATATGATTATACCAATACTGTAAATCCTTCAACGCCTGTTGTAATTCCAAATTTTACCAACAGTAATATTTATGGGTTGTATTCAAATAATCCCAATACTGAAGACCGCTGTTTGGTAGTAAATAAAGTTGAAGAAAGAATATATTCGCTGGATTTTACCAGCCTGACCAGTAAACATTTAAGCGCCTTCAACCTTCCTTATAATTCAATTGATCCATCATCTCAATATTTAGGTTACAATTTCTATTATGCATACGAAGGGAACTACGTATACATTGCTGGTGCAACAAAATATGGAGTGGGAACAAGTGATTTACAAATTGGCACACAGTTAATTCCTGCCCTCAGTACCAACGGGCATTCAGTGTTCTTTACAAAGTTAGATATAACACAGGATTTTACTTTTAGAATGGCCACTAACCCAATTGCTTCAAGTTTACCTGTAGGTTTGAACCATGAAAGTTCTATTATCAGCGCAACATCCACGTCTGATTTTATTATTTCACCCAATCCGGTTGGAAATATGCTTAAACTTACTATCAACGACAGTTTAATTGCAGCACATAAAGTTGTTGAAGTTAAAATTTATGATTCAAGAGGTTCGTTAATCAAACAAATCAGCCAAACCAGTTCAATATTTTCTATCAGTACTGATAATTTAAAACCCGGGCTTTATTTTATTTCTTTTAAAAGCCAAAATGGAACGACTTATACCAAATCGTTTTTGAAAAATTAACCGTAAAAGCTGAGTAATCTGAAAAAACTGCTAAATTAATTTTTAGCAGTTTTTTTCATTTTAGAAGAGTATCTTTATTCCCCATATCACCAAACTACCTTATGCGAAAAGTAGTACGCCGTCTTTTACCATCAGGCTTTGTCTTTTTTTCTCTGGTGTTCTGTTGCCCTGTTTTACAGGCACAACAACTTTTTGCACAGGCTAAAAACGCAGCTGTTGTTCCCGCTCCTGTTGTTCACAATTTTACTCCGGCTTATACTGATGTTTTTGGCGCTAAAAAAGCATTTATTACCAACATTGGCCAATATGGCCACCAGTTACCCGGCTTTGAATACCTCGGCTCCATTTACAGCGGTTATGAAGGCTTAGCCATGCCGGTATTATTTACCGGTAAGGGCATCATCTTTTTACAAAGAAAATTTAAAATGCCCGGCATACGTGATGTGGAGCGTTGGGAACGTAAAGGCATGAGCGAAGATGAGATCAGGGAGAAAATTATTCCCCTTAATAAAACCGTGGCTATGGAATGGGTAAATGCCAATGCCAACGCTGAGCGGCTGATGACTGACAGTACTTCTTTCTATTTTACCTATGGCACATTGAAAACACCTGCTGCCGGTTTTAAGAAAATGTTATGTAAAGATGTTTACCCCGGCATAGATATTTTGTATGACTTTACGACTACTGCCGAAGCCGGTTATCATTACAATATCATTGTTCACCCCGGTGCCGACATCAATACATTGGCAATGCGTTTTACCGGTGATGTAACCGGTGTTAAGACAGATGCAAGAAACCGTTTACTGATCAGTTCTTCTATTAATACCATAATACAATCGGCCCCCGTTGCTTTTTATGAAGGCGAAAGAAAAAATAAATTGCCGGTAACTTTTCGTGTGGGGGGTAATACCGTTCAGTTTGTTTTACCTGCCAACAGGGATAACAGCAAAACGATTATTATTGATCCATTTGTTACTGATATCAGCGGCGACCTCACCAGCACCAATAACAACTACAAGGGTAAGGCTAAAGACATTGATTTTGATTACCAGGGCAATGTTTATGTTTCCGGTGGTGGTGACGGCTCTGTACAAAAACTGGCGAAGTACGATGCCGGCGGAGCATTAAAATGGGTTTTCAGTGGCTCTTTAACCGTACCGGTTTGGACGTTTGGCGGTGCTGAAGGCGGCTGGGTGGTGGAAAAAATTTCAGGCAACGCTTTTGTCGGGCAGGGGTTACCGTCAGCAAGTGGTTTCCAGGTAATCCGTTTAACCACCAATGGTATTTATGATAATTATATTTCCACTGCCAACCCCAATTTTGGTGAAAACTGGAGGATGCTGTGGAATTGCAACGGCGGCACACCGCGTATACTGGTAGCCGGTGGTGGCGGTACCGCCAATAATGAACTGGCCATCATTGCACCACCCAATACCAACCCCACTCCTTCCAATATTTCTGGTTTAAGTGGCGGCCATAATGATATTTCTGATTTGGTGATTGACCCCTTAACGGAAGATATGTATAGTATTTTTTCCATTTCTGTATTGTCGCCCACATCAGACAGTAAAATATATAAGCATACACCTCCATACGCACCTTCCAATATTGCATGGACAGCGCTTACCGGTGTTTTCAATGTTAAAGAACCGTACAACCGGCCTTACCTTGGCGGTGGTTTAGATAACTCCAGCAATACCATTGCTATTAATGGCAATTACCTTTTTTATTGGGATGGCATTAATTTAAGGGCTTTCAGCAAATCGACCGGTGCACTTACCGGCACACCGGTTACATTACCAGCAACAAGGGCGCTTATGTCTGGCGGTATATTTGCCGATGAATGCGGTAATGTTTTTGTTGGCTATACCGGCAATACCATAAAAGTGTATAAGTTTGATGGCAACAGTTTTGATGATACTGCTGCACCCGATATCATCATTAAAAATGCAGGTGCAGAATCTGTTTATGACATTACTTACGACCATGGTAAAAATATGATTTATGCCTGCGGCAGTAATTTTGTTGCCGCGGCAGATGTTTCTCAATATTGCACCCAGCAGGTTTATGATGTTGTTGTTACTGCAGATGTTAATACCCTGTCTGCTGCAGCAGTGTTAACCCCTGCACCGCCTGCCGGCTCCACCATCAGTTTTTCACTGTTCAATGGCAGCACTTTGATTACCACCAATACAACAGGAATATTCACCGGGCTGGCTACCGGTATTGTATACACTGTTAAGGCATATATTAATGAAGCCTGCAGCGGCACGCAGATTGTAAAAGATTTTACTTTTACCGGTCCGCCCCCGCCGGTTTTACCGCCTGGCATTTATGTACCCAGTGCATTTACACCCAATGGCGATGGCACCAACGATGTGCTGCGTGCCATTGTTTCCGGACTGAAAGAATTTCATTACTTTACTGTTTATAACCGCTATGGACAGGTGGTATTTACCACTACCGACCCGGCAAATGGATGGGATGGTACTTTTGATGGGGTAAGGCAACATACCGGCAGTTTTGTATGGATGCTGGAAGTGGTGGATCAAACGGGAACGCTCATCAGGCAAAAGGGGAATGTAACGTTGATCAGGTAGAAAGGCTATGCGTTTTCTTTATTAATTAACCCGCCATTCGCATACGTTTCTATGCGGAGTAAATTACCATCCGGCTTGTAGATATACAAAGTACCATTGCCGTTTGTTAATGTGCCTTTCTCCACTGCTTCATCAAATTTATTGAAGTTGGACAGTACGGTATAAGGTTTATCATCTTTATATATTCTTTCGCTCCACAAGTGACCATTTGCATGAAAAAAAGTCATTTTTCCATCCAGCATTCCTTGTATGATGTGTGCAATCCAAAATAGTTTTCCATTTTCATAAAACCGCTTCGTTATAAATACTTCATTGTCCTGTATGATCCTGTTGGCATCAATGCGTCTTTCTTCTGCATCATTTTCATGTAGATAATCGAACGACTGAACGAAAAAATTTCTGGTGTCGCTATTCAGGTATTGCACCCAGTTAGGTGTATTTTCACCCCGCATCCATACCAAACGTGCCAGCAAATAGCCAAACATCCTGTTGTTGATGCAGCCAAGGCGTCTTACCTTCCAGTATGAATAACGATAAGTACCCCACTGCGAAGTTCTGATAAAAATATTAGTCATTAAAATACCGAACCCAAACAGCGCCATAGCTATTTCGTTCATATGCACATTATAAAAACTGAAGGTATTTTCGTGTTTAAGTTTAATGTATACCAATCGCGATGCTAAATCCACAAATGACTTATCGAAATCATTCAGTTCTTCCGCAAAAATCTGTACCTGGTAAGGGGGTTCATGATCATCGTAACCATCTGCTGCATCTACTGCATCGGCATTCGCATTTGATGCAGCGGGTGCGGCATCCAGGTCAATCTCATCGTTCCAGATAATTGTGGTGGTTACCAATTGTGCATCCAACTGGATAAAGTTGCAGATATACTGCACAAAATAATCGATGGCTTCATGGCTGTTAAAGGAAGTGTATTCAAAACGGCAATCCGCAGGGATCAATATTTTTTTGCTCCGTACAAAAACGCTGCCCAGTCTTTGTTCAAACCAAACCAGCGCATCATCAATCCATTCTTTGTCGTACGTTTCAACAGGGCATTCTGTTCTGCTGTATTTCATGGGTACAAACTTTCGGATTTAGCTTACTCCATTTACCACCATTTCTTTATTTATTTTTTGCACCAGGCCCTGTAATACTTTTCCCGGCCCGGCCTCAGTAAATTGTGTGGCGCCATCTGCAACCATGGATTGTACACTTTGTGTCCACCTAACGGCTCCGGTTAACTGGTCAATTAAGTTTTGTTTAATGGCTGCTGCATCAGTCACTGCTTTTGCCACCACATTTTGATATACCGGGCAAGAGGGTGTATTAAATGTTGCCGCTTCAATTGCTGCGGCCAGTTCCTGCTTTGCCGGTAACATCAACGGACTGTGGAAGGCGCCGCCCACCGGTAATACCAATGCCCGTTTTGCACCAGCAGCTTTCATACGTTCGCAGGCAACTTCTATCCCTTTAAGTGAACCACTAATTACCAATTGGCCAGGACAATTGTAGTTGGCTGCCACCACCACTTCATTGGTTTCTGCGGATACTGCTGCGCATATTTCTTCTACCTTTTCATCTGCCAGTGCCAATACTGCGGCCATGGTGGATGGTGTTTGTTCGCAGGCTTTCTGCATAGCTTTTGCCCTGATGGAAACCAGCTTTAACGCTTCCTCAAAACTTAAGGTATTATTGGCCACCAGGGCAGAAAATTCACCGAGTGAATGACCGGCCACCATATCGGGTTGTGCCCCTTCAATGGTTTTATACGCCACTACCGAATGCAGGAATACTGCGGGTTGTGTTACATTGGTTTGTTTAAGGTCTTCATCAGTTCCTGTAAACATGATGCTGGCGATATCAAAACCCAGGATATCATTGGCCTGGATGAATAATTCTTTTGCGAGTGGATTATTATCGTACAGGTTTTTACCCATTCCACTGAATTGAGATCCCTGCCCGGGGAATATATAAGCATGCTTCATTCGTTAAACAGTTTTATCAAAAATAAATTTAAATTTGAGTAAATTTACAAGGATGGAGTTAAGTACCAAAATATTTGAACCTGAGCGTTACACTTACAACGATTATAAGTTGTGGAATGGCGATTGGGAATTGGTAAATGGCTATCCTTATGCAATGAGCCCGTCACCAAAACGGGAACATCAATGGTATAATACTGTTTTTGCTGCAGAAGTGCGTTTTAAGTTAAAAGAAAATAATGTTACGTGCAATTGTGATGTTTATACAGAATTGGACTGGATTGTTAATGATAACACTGTTGTAAAACCTGACTGCATGGTTGTTTGCGGTGAATTCAGGGAAGATTACCTCACCTTTCCCCCACAACTGATTTTAGAAGTAACTTCTCATTCCACAAGATTACGTGACAGGAATACCAAGTTTACTTTGTATGAAATGTATGGCGTAAAGTATTACCTGATTGCAGATTGTGATACTAAAAAAATTGAAATTTTTGAGTTGATTGATAATAAGTATAAACAAACAGATGGTATGCAGTTCAATTTAACGCCTTCCTGTTTATTTACACTTGATGCACAGTCATTATTTCCTTAATGCAGTTTTGCGCTGATCAGTTTTACAAATTCACTCCTGGTTTCATTCTTTTCAAATTCTCCCCAAAATGCAGAGGTGGTGGTTACTGAATTTTGTTTTTGCACACCACGCATCATCATACATAAATGAGAGGCTTCTATAACCACGGCCACACCCAGCGGGTTCAGTGTTTCTTTGATGGACGTTAAGATTTGATGCGTTAACCGTTCCTGTACCTGCAGGCGCCTGCTGAATACATCCACCACACGGGCAATTTTACTTAAGCCGGTGATATAACCATTGGGGATGTAAGCAATATGCGCTTTGCCATAAAACGGCAGCATGTGGTGTTCGCACATGCTGTACAGCTCAATATCTTTTACAATCACCATTTCACTTACTTCTTCGTGAAACTTGGCCGATTCTAAAATGGCGTTGGCATCCATTTTATATCCCTGCGTTAAAAACTGCATGGCTTTGGCCACACGTTCAGGCGTTTTTATCAATCCTTCTCTTTCTGCATCTTCACCCAGTAACTGCAGGGTGCTTTTATAATTATTGATGAGCCCGCCGGTGATTTGCTCATCATATTGTTCTGCTTTTGAATAAGCCATGTTTTGGTTTGATTTTATTTTTATAATACCGGATATTCAACAAAATTTCTTTCCGTTTCATACAACCTGATCTGGAGGTCAAAACTACTATCAATTTTTTCTCTTAATATCCTGTAGATGACAATTACGATATTTTCTGCCGTTGGATTCAGGTTTTTAAACTCCACTGTATCTTCATTCAGGTTTTTATGGTCAAATCTTTCTATCACATTTTCTTTCACCAGGTCGCTCAGCAATTTCAGATCGTATACATAGCCGGTAACAGGGTCGGGTTCGCCCACCACTTTTACAATCAGTACATAATTATGGCCATGATAATGGGGATTGTTGCATTTACCAAACACCTTTTCATTCATTGCATCATCCCACAAAGGATTGTGCAGGCGGTGCGCTGCATTAAAGTTCTCTTTCCTGTAAACGGCAACTTTATTATTCATAACTGTTACTAACACAAAAAATACAGAATGGTTGAAATGATTTATCCTTACTGTACAATTTTATTGATAAGGTAAATTCAGCACATCTTTTGCTGAAGGCTAAACCGGTCAATCTTTTTTACCGGCTAATACTCATACAGGCATGTAAACAAAATGTGGTATGAATAGTATAACAGAAGTCTGCTGTTTAAACACTTCAGCCAATGCAAGTGAATTACAATTAAAATTAGGGATTGTTCATTGTTACGCAAAACTTAATTTCCGTAGTACTCCACGTAAATCTTGGGCGTTTCGGTAAGCTTGAGGCAATGCAGTTGTACACCTTTGGGCAGGTGCGGCTCCAACTGCTTCCAGATGGCGATAACCAGGTTTTCAATAGAACACATTTTGCCCGCCATAAAATCAACATCGAGGTTCAGGTTTTTATGATCCAGCTTTTCGATAACATGCTCATTTACAATTATACTCAGCTTCTTTACGTCGTATACAAAACCAGTGTCAGGGTCGGGATCGCCCTTGATGGTTACATTCAGTTCAAAGTTATGCCCATGCCAGTTTTCATTGGCACATTTGCCAAAAACTTCCTCGTTCTTTTCACGGCTCCAGTTGGGGTTATAGAGCTTATGCGCCGCATTAAAATGTTCTACCCGGGTAATGTACACCATCCTCATTCAAAATTTCCGCAAAGGTAAACCGTAAATACTGAAATATGAAGGGTAAATCCGACTTTTGCAGTATGCAAATTTTATTAACAGCGGCTACGCCCAACGAAATTGAGCTGTTTATTAACCACTTTCCTAATGTGGATATTCTCATTACCGGTGTGGGTGCCCCGGCCACTATTTATCATTTGCAAAAAAAACTATATCAGTCTGACTACGACATGGTGATACAGGCCGGCATTGGCGGCGCTTTTTCCAACAACCTTGAACTGGGCGAAGTGGTATTTATCAAACAGGATACTTTTGGCGACCTTGGTGCTGAAGAGAAAAGGACGTACACTCCATTCTTTTCCACCGGGTTGATCAAGGGTCATGAATTTCCTTTTGCCGATGGCTGGTTGATCAATGCCACCAGTTTACCAAAAGATTTTACACTGAAAGGCGTGAAAGCCGTCACCATCAATAAAGTGAGCGATAGTTATTTACAAAAAATTCAGTTGACAGACAACTTTGACCCGCAGGTGGAAAGTATGGAAGGTGCCGCTTTTCATTATGTATGCCTGCAGGAACATGTGCCTTTTCTTCAACTGCGTGCCATCAGCAACTATGTTGGCGAACGCGATAAATCCAAATGGAAATTCAAAGAAGCTTTCGAAAATTTAAATGCAGTGTTGACCAGCCTTATCAGGCAACTAAAAGATTAAGATCATGACATTTTCTCTCGGTTTTTCCCCCTGCCCTAACGATACCTTTATTTTTGATGCACTCGTAAATGGCAAAATTGATACAGAAGGTTTACAATTTGAAACGGTGCTGGAAGATGTACAAACGCTGAATCAATGGGCTATACAGGGTAAACTGCACATTACTAAATTAAGTTATGGTGTGTTGCCCTTAGTATTACCACAATATAAAGTGCTGAACAGTGGCAGTGCGTTGGGCAAAGGTGTTGGGCCTTTATTGATTTCAAATGGTGTATTTCCAGCAGAAAAAGTGGAAGAGACATTAATTGCTATCCCCGGCGAAAACACAACAGCACATCTTTTATTTTCCCTGGCATTTCCAAACGCGAAAAACAAAGTTTTTCTGCGGTATGATGAAATAGAAAATTTTGTATTGCAAAATAAAGGGTTGGGCGTAATCATTCATGAAAACCGTTTTACTTATGCCGCCAAAGGCCTGCATAAAATTATTGACCTGGGAGATTATTGGGAAAAAGAAACACAGCAATCCATTCCATTGGGTGGTATTGTTGTTCAGCGAAACATTTCAGTTGATTTGCAAAATCAAATTGACAAACTGATCAGGAAAAGTATTGAATACGCTTACAGCCAATATCCTGAATTGAATGATTACATCCGCAAGCATTCACAGGAAATGAGTGAAGAGGTGATGCGCAAGCATATTGATTTGTATGTAAACAATTATTCACTCGATTTGGGTAGGGATGGACGTGAGGCTATTATGAAACTCTTAGCTGTTTATCAGCAACAACATCCTGAAGTGGCATTGAACACTACTGATATTTTTTGCACTGTGTAGTGGCATCATTCTTAGTAATAATTTAAAGAAGTTTATTGAAGGAAGGCAACCTTGCAGGTTGACTTCCCCGGCAGTACTTTTCATTTTACAATGATTGGATACTAACTGAAGAAGTCAACCCTCCGAAAACAGGTTCACGCCGCTTAATGCTCCTATTTATTTTTAACCTGGAATTAGAATAATGCATCAGCGGGTTGCCTTCTTTTTACAATGAGTCGCATATTACATTTGGGAAAACATATTTTGAAGGAAGGCAACCTTGCAGGTTGACTTCCTCAAAAACACTTTTATTTTCCAATGATTGGATTCTAACTAAAGAAGTCAACCCGCCGGAAACAGGTTCACGTCGCTTAATGTTCCTATTTATTTTTAACCTGGAATTAGAATAATACATCAGCGGGTTGCCTTCTTTCAATGACAAGTTTCATACTGCATTTATGAAGACTTATTTTGAGGGAAGGCAACCCTGCAGGTTGACTTCCCCGGCAGCACTTTTATTTTTTCCAATGATTGGATTCTAACTAAAGAAGTCAACCCGCCGGAAGCAGGTTCACGCTGCTTAATGCTCCTGTTTATTTTTAACCTGGAATCAGAATAACACATCAGTGAGTTGCCTTCTTTCAATGACAAGTTTCATATTGCATTTATGAAGACTTATTTTGAGGGAAGGCAACCTTGCAGGTTGACTTCCTTGGAAGCTCTTTTCATTTTACAATGATTGGAGACTAACTGAAGAAGTCAACCCGCCGGAAGCAGGTTCACGCCGCTTAATGCTCCTATTTATTTTTAACCTGGAATCAGAATAACGCATCAGCGGGTTGCCTTCTTTCAATGACAAGTTTCATATTTCATTTATGAAGATATATTTTGAAGGAAGGCAACCCTGCAGGTTGACTTCCTCAGAAGCACTTTTCATTTTGCTTTATAATTGAAACAGGCAAAATAAGTCACTCCCCTTTTAATGCACTTGCATATACTTCCAAACAACGGGCTCTTGCCTTTTCATGATCAACAATAGGCTTAGGGTAAGAAAATTCCTGGAACTCCGGCACCCACTTTTGAATGTATTTAAATTCCGGATCGAATTTTTGTGTTTGCAGATAAGGATTGAATATCCTGAAATAAGGCGCTGCATCGCAACCGCTGCCGGATGCCCATTGCCAGCCGCCGTTGTTTGCGGCAAGATCAAAGTCCAATAATTTTTCTGCAAAATAAGCTTCCCCCAGGCGCCAGTCCAGCAATAAATGTTTGGTGAGAAATGAGGCTACAATCATACGCACCCTGTTGTGCATATAACCAGTGGCATTCAATTCACGCATGCCTGCATCCACTATGGGATAGCCGGTTTCACCCTTACACCATTTTTCAAATGCGGCTTCATCTTTTCTCCATGCAATAAAATCATATTGGGGTTTAAAAGATTTTCCTTGGCCCACGTGCGGAAAATGCCAGAGGATCATGTGATAAAAATCACGCCATATTAATTCATTGAGATAAGTTGCTGACAGCGGCCGGCTTTGCGCAGCCAGTTGCCTGATGCTGATGGTACCGAAGCGAAGGTGTACACCTAAGCGTGAGGTTCCGGTAATTCCAGGAATGTCTCTTTGCTCTTTGTATTTTACCACCATAGCTTCATCCAGTTCTTTTGTAGGAAAAGGCCTGTCCACCGCAGTAAAACCAATGGCTTTTAAAGAAGGAATATCAACCGGGGATTGTTTATAAAAGTTGGAAAAATATTTTTTATTGGGATAAGGTTTTAAATGAAATGCAGTAAGTACTGCTTTCCATTTTCGGCTGTAAGGCGTAAACACGGTGTATGGTTTTCCATCGTCTTTAAGCACTTCATCTTTTTCCAGCAGCGCCTGGTCTTTATACGTGTGCAATGTGGCGCCATGTTCTTTTAAAAAACTTGCTATTAGTTTTTCTCTTTCCAGCGCATAAGGTTCATAATCGTGATTCGTAAATACTTTTTGTATTTGATATTTAGCCAAAAGTTTTTTGTACACCTCCAATGGTGTTCCATAATATACTTCCAGTGTGGAACCCAATGCTGTTAACTGCTGCTGTATTTCTTCCAGCGCTGCATGTATAAACTCCACCCTTCTGTCTGCAGTATCACTTAACTGGTTCAGGATATTGGTATCAAAAACAAAAATGGGCACAACAGGGTGTTCACTTTTTAATGCATGATATAATCCTGCATTATCATGCAGGCGTAAATCGCGGCGGAACCAAAAAAGGTTAACAGTTGGCATTGAAGTATAACAATGCCATTAAAAAATGGTTGGCAAAAGTGTTGAAAATATTTTTGCAGTAAAGAGATTAGTGTACAATTTCTGTTCGATACTTTTCACCCATTTTATATACTGAATGGAATTGGTAATAAAAACTTCATCGGCATTGAGCAAAGTGTCAATAGTAATTTCTTTTTCAGCAACCGTAATTTGATGTTCAGGCAATGTTCTTAATAAGTGACCACGCATTACACCAGCCACACAACCTTCACTTAATGCGGGAGTATATACCACTTCATCTTTAATACAAAAAATATTGGCGATGGTGCAATCGCAGATGCGGTTGTGATGATTCAATACTACAGCATCGTTCCATTTTTGTTTTTTGGCTTCCAGTGCAGCCATAACGTAAGGTAAATAGTTATTGTGTTTCAGATTTGCCACAGCATCGCAACTTTTGCGTACACTGTTACAAATACCAAGATCAAGCCCGTTGCTGTTTAACGTAATTGCGTTTTCAGGTAAAGGCCAGGTTTGTATGATATAGTTGGGAAGATGATCGGCCGGATCGTACAATCCTCCATCGCCGCGAAAAACAGACAACCTGATTCTGGCTGCTTTATCATGCTGATTCTTCAGTAATAATTGTTGTATTTCTTTTTGCAGCTTTTCGGGTTCAAAATGCCGGGGAATATGAAATTGCAGTGTTTGCATCCCTTTCCATAAACGGGCAAAGTGATCGTCAGCCAGTTCGATGTTTCCCTTACGGTAAGCCATCGTTTCAAAAATACCATCGCCATACCGCAATGCCCTGCTGGATGGCCCTATCACGGGCACAGCATCTTTATACAATTTTCCGTTATAGTTGAACCAGGTCATACTGCAAATATAGGTTCAAGTTTTGGGTGCGTCACCTGTGTTTTCGGTGAGTCACCCCTTTATGGGTGACTCACCGAAAACACAGTAAAAACAAAATCCCGCTGTTACCAGCGGGATATGCTTTTCATTACAGTTTTAGAGACGTAGTTTTAGTATTCCACTTTAAATTTCTTCGTCGAGTATTTTATGCTTTACAGCATACATGATGAGTCCGGCAGTGCTTTTGGCACCGGTTTTCACTTTCAGTTTATCACGTATGGCTTCCACCGTGCGTGGGCTCAGGTCTACAATATCCGCAATTTCTTTAGTACTTTTTTCTTCGCACATCAGCTTCAGAATAAGTGTTTCTTTATCGTTCAGCTGTGCTTCCTGCTGCATCAACTTTTGTGGTGTTACAAAATTGCGTTGCTTCAGGTTGGTGAGCAGGGCTTTATTGGTTAAAGAATTAAAATAGTACTCCTGTTCGTAGCAGGTTTTAATAGCTTCGTAAATAATTTCGCTGTCGCTGGTTTTGGTCAGGTAACTGTTAGCGCCCAGTTCCATCAGTTTGGTGATCATACTGTGGTCGTCCATCATCGTCAGCATGATGATTTTAATATTGGGATACAGCTTTTTTACTTCCGGTAAAGTGGTAATACCGTCCATAACCGGCATTTGTATATCAAGTAAAATTACGTCGGTTTCAATGTTTTTCAACATATTCAGCAGGTGCATGCCATTATCGGCCTCTGCAATCACTTTAATGTCTTTTTTGGCACTCAAAGCGGTCTTAACACCGGCACGATACAGCACATGGTCGTCTGCTATAATCACTCTTATGGGCTCGTCGCCTTCATTTTTCGGAATCATAATCTTTGTTGTCTTGGTTGGATTAGTAGTTTTTCTAAGTTCTATAACGACAAAGTGCAAGTTCAAATTATAATCAGGATTAAGAAAGCGTGTAATTACCCTATGTTGCGGATGGGAATTTTACGATGTAATGAGCAGAATCGGAATAAAGGGTGAATTATACCCCTTCATTCTCAATTTTGGAAAATGAAATGGAAGCATTTATCCTGAAATAAGCATGAACGGAAGTAAGGAAGCTGTAATAAATACCTGTAGTTGAAATATTACAAGCTGACTATGAAGGGACAAAAAAGGGTACGGACTACCTTATTCAAGCATGATGCAAATTTGAGACAGCCTGACCGGTTAAGTGCGGGAAAAAAAACGGGAATTGTGGGATTTTTCGGGAGATTACTTTGACGTCTTTTTGTATAACCACTGAACCTTTTAATTTTTAAACGTATAATTGAAAGAAAACTGATAAACAGGAAATGAATATTCAATTTCCGGAGGTTTTATATATTTATAGCAGATAGCCTTTATGTTTACGAGGTTATTGATTTCAATTCCAAAACCAAAAGAATAACCATGGTAGATTCCGTTTGTCGAAATGTCTGGCAAAAATCTCATTATTTGCGCCGGGTTACTATAACATAGGTGATAACGGGTTGCCAACCAGAAAAGCCCAATATTCCCGGAATTATTTCGCTCCCATGCGCCAGTTTGAAAACAAAAACCTGCGGAAGAAAAACTGTTTAAAAAATTTGTTGGCTGGCCCGTTTTCGGGTCAGTTAATAAACCAACTTTATATCCGGTAAGAATGCGTTCACCGATGTGATATAATATACCTGCTTTAGTTATTTTTTGACGGCTTTTGAAATATGAAATACCATCTATCGAAATGTTGATTAAACCACTTAATGGATTTATATACTGGTTTATTAAATGATCATTGCTTTTTTGCAAACCGCCGGCAAAGGATTGATTCTGAAAATTATTATTAGAAACGCCACCATAAAAAGACAAAGGAATGGCAAATTTACCGGGCTCACCAATAAATAGCCTTATGAAGCGGGCTGATGCATTAATTTCACCGTTGTTAACAATATCAATAAAGCCTGAAGTGAAGATTTCAGCTTTACTTACTCTGCCAGTATCTTTTGAAGATTGCTGACAGTAAACACTATACCGGGTCAATAACATCGTTATTGTTATAAGTAACCGTAACAAAGAAAATATTTTTGAAGAAAATAATAAATGAGGCGGATGATTTTATTACTAAAACATACGCCCCATTTTGCCTAACTTGCTTGAACAAGAAGTAATTTCAAACGTGAGGACTACTACCGCAGAACAATACCCGGCAATTTACTTAATCAGTATAATAAAGAAACAAATGTAAGCTTAGAGAAAATTGTTTACAAGCACAATTCATCTCAACAAATCATTTGTCTTTCTTCTTTCCCAAAAGCCTGGCTCCAACAAAATAGATAATGACAATTGCAATAATAATATAAATAATGATATCGTAGCCGGGCATAGAAAGGTCGAGCAACATAGTCTTAATTTAATGATTTGATGAAAATATTCAGGTCTGCCTTCTGCATATCGTCTAAGGTATCAATAATTTTCGAATATTCAGCAAGTATAGTACCCAAATCGTCATTGGCTATGTGAATTTTTTGCCCGGTGAGGGTATACTTTGACTTTACTGAATTATAATCAGTTTGCAACGCATCCGCTTTTATTCCTTTGGACTTAAAGTAAGCAAACAACTTGCTGAATTTCTCAAAATGAAAGGAGATGTTTGCATCAGGGTTGACTACACCAAATTGGCTGCTGCCCATTGTCATACCTGAGCTGGCACTATTATTTTGGTTTTTACAGGAAGCTACTCCCAAGTAACATCCGCAGGCTCCTGTTTGTGTATTGGGGTTCCAGCAAATACAGCAATCACTGAAGGTGCATGAAGCATTACAGGTAGATGATGCCGGTGCCGTACAGGTACAATTGGAGCCGCTACCCCCACCGCCGGGTACAGCCGAATTAGCACTTTGTGCAAATAGTGAATTAATGCAGAAAACTAAAGTTACGCTTAATAAATTAATCGCTTTTTTCATTTTTTTTAATTTAAATTGTTATTGAATACTTTTTTTGAAATGATTACAGTGAATTACAGCATTAAATTGTAAGCCTGACGAACCCCGGAGTGATTCATCATTTTTAACAATTGGTGAGCTCATTATACAATAAAACATTTTAGTGTACGCTTTGCTTTTATATACCAAAGATGGTGAATGAGTAAATTGGAGAAAAGGGTAAAACCACAAAAAAAAGGAGATTTTTCGTCTACGCTTACCAAAAAAAGTTGTAGACTTGTTACCGAGATGCCTGATTTTCTAAAAATTGAAATTTATATTGGAACTATTATCATCCTGATTTCATTTTTATTTATTATAAAAGTGGAAAAAAAATATGCATTACCTTCCCATTTAAGGTATTTTTATTTTTATGCATTGATAGCACTATTGAGAAGCGCCTATACCGTTATTAATGGTATTTATTTGAAACTACCTCCTACTGTTTCCATAATTGTTGAAGATTTGCTTGCACTGTTTGACTTTTTCTTTTGGGGCTCTTTTTTTAGTAGGTTATTTATTGACAGAATAAACAAACGTGTGGTAAGAATTACATTTGGAGTTTTCTTGACAATATTAGTTACTGCTATAATTCTAAATAATTTAAGAACTAATAATTTTAAAATCATTGCAGTAGCCAATTTATGTTTTGTCGTTTACTGTATTATATATTACCTCGACCTATTTAAAACAAATCCCAACCGGAATCTAAAATCTGATGCTACATTTATGATAGTGTCTGGTTTATTTTTCTACTCAGCAGTAAGTCTTCCCTTAGCTCCTATTATTGATTATTTCAAAAATTCCAATACAAAATTTTATCCTCTTTCATATGCTATTGCAGGTGTAGTAAATTTTGGAATAATAACTATGTATTTACTTATTATAAAAGGATTTTCATGTTTGATAAGACAGACCAAAGTATAATTATTTTTGTATTAGCTTCCCTTTTGCTGATCTTAATTCTGATCACATTCATTGCTATTATTTTTTACCGCTACCAGCAAAAACAAAACGCTTACTTTAAAGATATTGAGGCCTTAAAAATTGCTCATGAAAACGCAATACTACAATCGCAACTGGAAATACAGGAACAAACCTTCCAGCATATTTCCAGGGAAATACATGATAATATTGGCCAAAAACTAACATTGGCCAAACTGCATTTAAATACGTTAAATTATTCCAGCGTTGAAGAAACATTACAGGTGGTGACAGATTCAGTAAATATTATTGGCGAAGCGATTAACGACCTCTCCGACCTCAGCCACAGCATGAGCAGCGAAATGCTGTTAAACAATGGCTTGATTAATGCATTGGAATTTGAGGTTGAACAACTGCAAAAAACCGGCCTTTACCAAATTCAGTTTTCAGTTAACGGCAACGCGGTATTTTTAAGCGCCCAAACGGAACTGGTACTTTTTCGTATTGTGCAGGAATCCGTTAATAATATCATCAAGCATGCATCGGCTACTGCAATCAAACTGCAGCTGGAATATGAAACAGGCAACCTGCTGCTGTATATTCATGACAATGGCATTGGTTTCAATACTGACGGCAAATTTTCCGGAACCGGTTTACCCAACATCAAAAAAAGAGTGGCCCTGTTGAATGGACGACTGGATATTGAAAGTACTAAAGGCAACGGAACTCAAATTACCATAACCATACCTATAAACGAAAATGACAACACCGTATACACTGCTACTGGCAGATGACCACATTTTACTGAGGGATGCCCTTGCCAACCTTATTGGCAATTTTGATGAATTTGCCATTACCGGTAAAGCCGGCAATGGTAAAGAGGTTATTCATGCTATCGAAAATGGCACCAGTGCGGATATTATTTTGATGGATCTGAACATGCCTGGAATGGATGGGTATGAAACCGCACGCTGGCTTGCCGCCAATCATCCTCAAATAAAAATTGTTATACTCACCATGTACGATAGTGAAATTGCGCTCATCAGGCTTTTACAGGCAGGTGTGCATGGTTTTTTGAAAAAAGATATCCATCCCACTGAATTAAAAAATGCATTGCTGACTATTGCAGGCGGCGACTATTATTATTCAAACCATACCACCAATAAAATCGCCTCTTTATTCCGCAAACAAAGCAACCTGGAAAAAGCCTTACTGAATGAAACTGAAATTGCTTTTTTAAAACTGGCCAGTACCGATATGACCTACAAGGAAATTGCACAGGCCATGAACATGACGCCAAGGCTGATAGATTCTTTAAGAGACAGTTTGTTTACAAGGCTGGATGTAAAAAGCCGCGTGGGCCTGGTTATATATGCGGTTAAGAATGGTATTATAACATTTTAACGGGCAATAAAAAAACCGGTGTTCCTGCCGGCCTTATCAAAAACAAATCAGCAGCATATTTTGCACATCGCATTCATTCAATTAATTTATTGCGCATGCCATACATGATTAAACCACCAATGGTTTTTGCATCCACTTTGGTTTTCATGTTCTGGCGTATGGTTTCAATAGTGCGTGGGCTCAGGAAGATGATCTTTGAAATTTCCTCGGTGGTTTTATCTTCTGCCAGCAGCTTTAATATTTTCAATTCCTTTTCATTAAAATGCACCGGGGTATTGGTGCCATAATGCTGGCGCACATTTTTCTTCTGCATCAACTTACCCATCACCGCTTTATTCACCAGGTCGTTAAAATAAAAATCATCATTCATGCAGGTTAAAATGGCTTCATAAATTTCCTCGGGGTCGGTGGTTTTGGTTAAATAGGCATTGGCTCCCATTTCCATCATTTTGCTGATCATTTGCTGATCGTCGTACATCGTCAGTACAATGATCTTGATATCTTCATATTCTTTCCTGATCAATTGTATGGCATTGATGCCGTCAATCTCCGGCATACGGATGTCCATCAGCAGCACATCGGGTTTTTTGATCGCAATTTTATGCATCATATCTTTCCCGTCTTCCGCTTCCCAAATCATTTTTAAATTTGCTTTTCCTGAAAGCGCCATTTTAATACCATCTCTGAAAATCTTGTGGTCGTCTGCAATAGCAATTTTGATCAAGTGGTCGTTACTCATATTTACAAGGGGTTAGTCAAAATCTGTTTTAAAGTTACATTATTCACTGCAATAGCATATTAAAATTATGTCAACCAGCAATTGGTATATTTATCCACTACTGTTGATTATCATCCCATTTTCAGCAATTCTACTTAGTAGTTTTACGATAGTACATCACGTTGGTTTACGAGCCGGTACTGAACATTTACGAGCCCGGAAAGGTAATTACTACAGTTCAAAAATTGGGCAGTAATGCGCTTGTACAGGCCTGCATTTACTTCTATTTTTGTTGCAGTTGATTGACACTGGTGCACGAAAAATTTTATATCCAATTATCCAATTAAAGCAGAATGCTTATTTACTGATATCCCGGAAAAACCTGTTTGTGCTTGTGTCGCCTTTGTCAATCAACTATTTTTGCCCGTTTTGCATCCAATACCTCTGAACCCAACATTCTTACAGTCACAATGGGTATACTGGCGGAAAACCCATTGAAACCAACTCTTAACGACATTTACATACTCCGCTTTTGCAACCTGGCAGGCTCAAAAAACGTCATTTTTGGGTAGCAGGTGCACAATAGTAAAATTGCTATGGTAAAGCTACTATTTTTTCCATAGTAATTTTACTATTTTATTTTCGTATATTTACCCCATATTTTACCGGTATTTTACTTGGTGAAACTACCTAAACTCTCTGCCACAAAGGATTTCGTGACTTTTCCACATATCCACATTTTTTGTGGGCGGTTGCCCACGGGGTGGTTTTAGATGAAGTTTGCATCAAGAAATATTTCTAAACCACTTAAAATTATTATTCTCATGAACGGAATTTTTGATTTAGCCGCAGCAGTAGTTAGCATCGTTAAGCACTTGTTCTAATTTTAAATAATTTGTTTAGTTTTTCTTACTTTTGATTGAAAAACTAACGATTATTATAGAACGCTTACGATATATTACTTTCCTCACAGAACTGATACCTTTCATTTTTTGTCTTTTTAATTATAAAAACTTAAAAAGCAAAGAATTAAAGGTTTTTTTTCTATATATGACTTTCTTGGTGGTGCTTTTTGGACCAGTCTTTTATTATAGAAATATCAATCACCAAGAAGACCTAAGGTCAATCTTTGTTAGAATTTACGTTGCCGAAGAGTTTTCTTTTATTTCTCTTTTTTTCTATCATGTTATTAAGCATACTTTCGTAAAAAGGACGATTCAAGTAATTATTGTCCTCTTCTTGTTATTTTCAATCATTGACTACATTGTTTCTGACAAAACTAAGTTGGGCTATCGTCCTCATGTTGCAGAATGCTTGATATTACTCGTTTACATATTATATTATTTTTACGAGAAGATTCAAACTAATACAATTATACCCGTCTATCAAACCAATGTATTCTGGATCGCAGTTGCTTTTATTATATATTGTTCAGGTAATTTCTTTCTTTTTCTTTATTCCAATCAACAAAATGATGAACAATTTCAGATTCAATATACTTTAATTTATAGTACAATTACTATTTTAAAAAATATTCTCCTTTGTATTGGCGTTATGGTGAAGCAACCAAAAGAAAACCATGAATATAATGATTTAATAACCCAGCAAAAATTTCCGGATTTTTTACAAAAACAGGAAAAAGATATTTCATAACACGTCTTGATGCTACCTATTCTCCAAATAAATTCCCCTACCAGCTCATACATGATGTTTTTTGGAACATTGGGTATGCTTGTGCTTGCTTTCGGTATAATAGCATTTGTAATACTGCATAACCGCAAAGTAAGCCGTTTCAACAACGAATTAAAGCGCCTGGAAGAAGAAAAACAACAAATCCTCCTCAACGCCTCCATCCGTTTCCAGGAAGAAGAGCGTAACCGTATTGCTGCCGACCTGCATGACGATGCCGGCCCGCTGCTGGCCACTGCCCGCCTGTATTTAAATGAAAACCTGGTAAACCAGGAAAAAGCGCAGCAACTGCAGAGCATTTACAGCGCCAAGCAAATTATTGATGATGCTATCTTGCTCATCCGCAACATCAGCCATAGCCTGATGCCCCCCACCCTCAAAAACTTTGGGCTGGAGAGTGCCGTTAACGACCTGTTTCAGAAAATCAGTGGCAGCGGTACCATTAATGCCAGTGCCCGTTTTCATGATTACAGGGTGCGGCTTAAAGTGGAACAGGAACTTTTGGTTTTTCGCATTATACAGGAACTGGTGAACAATGTTTTTAAACATAGCAATGCAGGTTTTATTCACCTTACGCAAAACAACAGCGGCAGCAATATGTACTTCAGGCTGCATCATGATGGCGCCGGTATTGTACAGGCAGACTTTGAAAAATTAAACCAGAGCGCCCTGGGGCTGGGTTTGAAAAATATTGCCAGCCGCATTAAAGTGTTGAAAGGCCGTATCTTTTTTGAAATTGACCCCAGCCACACCTATTATAAAGTAACGATTGAAGTACCCATGGAACCAGTTATTTAGTTTTATGACAAACTAATAATTGAAATTTACCATTTGATTTTTTTGTATTGAAAATAGTTTCCGTAATTTTATCTCAATACCTAAACTATGGAGGAGATAAAAGTTGCTATAGCAGACGATCATAAGATTTTTCGTAAGGGAGTAATTCTTTCAATGCGTGCCTACACTAATATTAAATTTGTGCTGGAAGCTGAAAATGGAGAGGAATTGCTTTCCAGGATTGCCGAATTTCAACCCGATGTTGTACTCTGTGATTTAAAGATGCCGGTTAAAGACGGTATTGACACTACAAAAATGATCACTAAAAACTTTCCCAAAATAAGAGTGATCATTCTTACCATGTACGAAGATGAGCGCTTTGTTGGCCACCTGATGGATTGTGGTGCTGCCGGCTATTTGCTGAAAAGTACAGAACCTACCGAAATCAGGAAGGCGATTATGGATGTAATGCGCAACGGCTTTTACCTGAACCCGTTTGTAAATAAAGTACTCATCAAGAAAAATTATTCCAAGCAAAAATTCAACCCTAATTTAAGTACTGAAATTGTTTTGAGCGAAAGGGAAAAAGAAGTGCTCACGTTGGTTTGCATGGAATTTACTGCTGCTGAAATTGCCTCTAAAATGGATATCAGTTCCAGGACTGTTGAAGCCATTAAAGACCGTTTGATGGAACGTTTTGGCGTTAAAAACTCCGTAGGGTTAGTTTTCTATGCTATGAAGAATTCTTTGATTGATTAGGGTGGTTAACTGGTTAATTAGTTTATTGGTGGATTGGGAAGCGGGTATCTGATTGCTTTCAATTGCTGATTTCTTTTGAAATATGCATCCGTCCCAGATGATTAGAACAAACCAAACAATGTACTGTCTATATTGTTGATGATTTGTCCCAGGTGTTCTTCATTTTCAGCAAATTTATTTTTATCTGCATCAATAATCAGCAACGGTCCTTCTTTATAACTTTCGATCCAGCCGTTATAAAATTCATTTAATTTTTTCAGGTAATCGAGGCGAATGTTCTCTTCATATTCCCTGCCACGTTTTTGTATTTGTGCCACCAATGTGGGTACCGATGCTTTCAAATATATGAGCAGATCAGGTGGCTGCACCATACTTTTCAGCGTTTCAAAAAACTTATAGTAGTTATCAAAATCACGTTTGCTCATCAGGCCCATATCGTGCAGGTTGGGTGCAAAAATATTGGCGTCTTCATAAATGGTTCTGTCCTGTATAACGGTTTCGGTACCACGATGTATTTCAAGCAACTGGTTCAGGCGGCTGTTCAGGAAGAAAATTTGCAGGTTAAAACTCCACCGCGGCATGTCTTCATAAAAATCGTTCAGGTACGGGTTATGATCCACATCTTCAAACTGGGGAATCCATTTGTAATGCTTGCTCAGCATTTCTGTGAGCGTGGTTTTACCAGCGCCGATGTTGCCGGCTACTGCAATATGTTTAGGTTTCTTTGTCTTGGCCATAGCACTATTCCCGATTTCTGGTTTTTAATTATTTATAACATGCCGAACATCTAAAGTAAACAAATTCTGAAATTAAAAATCCAAAATCAGAAATATTTTAAGCCCATGGCTTCCCTCACCAAATTCATGGTGGCACCGGCGCTTTTATTGGCTTTTTCTGCCCCCTGTTCCATTACCTGTTTCAGGTATTTTTTATCAGGCAGAATGGTATTGATCTTTTCGCGGATGGGGCTTAAAAAAAGTACCATATCTTCTGCCAGTTGCTTCTTCAAATCGCCATAGCGAATGATGCAGTTGTCGTAATCTGCTTCGTATTTTTTAATTACCTCTTCAGCTGAAACCAGTTTCATCAACGCAAAAATGTTTTCAATATAATCGGGTTTTGGTGTGCCCGGTGCAGTTGGCCCGCTGTCTGTTTTTGCCTTCATTATTTTTTTTCTTATCAAATCATCATCATCAGATAAGTATAATGTTGCCATCTGGTTTTCGCTTTTACTCATTTTACCCTTTCCATCCAAACCGGGCACTTTTATCAATTCAAGATTATAATTGAATGCCTGCGGTTCTGGAAAAACATCGCCATAACGATGATTAAAACGGTTTACAAAATTGCGTGCCATTTCAAGGTGCTGTTCCTGGTCTTTACCTACGGGCACATATTTTGCACGGTGCAGAATAATATCTGCTGCCTGTAACACCGGGTACGTTAATAAACCTGCATTGATATTTTCAGGATGCTGGCGTACTTTATCTTTAAAAGTGGTGGTTTTTTCCAACTCGCCTTTATAGGCCATCATGTTTAAATACAGGTACAACTCTGCAGTTTCGGGTACATGGCTCTGGCAGTACAGGGCAACTTTATCGGGGTCTAATCCACAGGCAATATTTTCTGCCAATACTCTTTCCACGTTACTTCTCAATTCCTTTGTATCCGGGTGTGTGGTAAGTGAATGCAGATCGGCCACCATAAAATAACATTCAAATTCTTCCTGCATCTTTACATAATTACGTATTGCCCCAAAGTAATTGCCCAGGTGTAAAAAACCAGTTGGCCGGATGCCACTCATTACTATTTCCCGCTTTGCAGCCTGTTGTTGTTGATCTGTTGCCATAGGCGGCGAAGATAAGAAGTTTACAGTTTTTAGCTTTCTCTTTTCGGTTGAGAAGGCTGTATTCAATCCTGTAAAAATGGCGTTGTTTAAACCTTGTTACCACTGATAGAAAACTGCAACCAGCAAACCTAAAACAAGTTATATTTGTTGCATGGAAGTAAATGATGCATTAATTGATAAACTGGCCAACCTGGCCCGGTTGCAGTTTAATGAAACGGAGAAAGAAGGTATTAAAAACGACCTGCAACGGATGATACAGTTTGTGGAAAAACTGAACGAGGTGGATACAGACGGTGTTGAACCTTTATTGCACATGAGCGACTCGGTAAATGTGTTGAGGGAAGATGAAATACAGGGCAGCATCAGCAGGAAAGATGGGCTTAAGAATGCCCCTTTGCATGATGAGCAGTTTTTTAAAGTTCCTAAAGTGATCAAAAAATAATACATGTTTGTTATTTCCCGTTTGGGGTTTATTATTGATGAAACAGAATATAAACGCTTAACACCACCAGGAACCACAAACACTGCACTATAAACAATAAACCCGTTGTATGAACAGCGTTATTCATTTAGAAGGCATCCGCAAAAGTTATTTTCTTGGCAAAATAGAACTGGAAGTACTGAAGGGTATTGACCTGGATATTTTTAAGAATGAATATGTAGCGTTGATGGGACCCAGCGGCAGCGGCAAGTCTACATTGATGAATATTTTGGGTTGCCTGGATTCTCCAACAGGTGGCCGTTATATCCTGAATGGTAAAGATGTAAGCCGTATGCCTGATAACGACCTTGCACAGGTACGTAACCAGGAAATTGGTTTCGTGTTCCAGCAATTCAACTTATTACCCCGCTTAACTGCGTTGGAGAATGTTGCATTGCCTCTTATTTACAGCGGTATAAGCAAAAAAGATCGTACCGAAAGGGCGAATGCTGTTTTGGAAAAAGTTAAACTTACAGACCGTGCCCATCATAAACCCAATGAGCTGAGTGGTGGTCAATGCCAGCGTGTGGCCATTGCACGTGCACTCATCAACAATCCTTCTATTATTCTTGCAGATGAGCCTACCGGTAACTTAGATACCAAAACCAGTTACGAAATCATGGATATATTGGGTAAGATACATGCTGATGGTAATACGGTAATACTGGTTACGCATGAAGAAGATATTTCTCAGTATGCACACCGTGTGATCCGCCTGCGTGACGGCATTATTGAAAGTGATAAGCAAAATGCAAACCCGGCTACAGTAATCCAGCCTGCATAAGTCCTGCGTTTTTTACTGAACCAATCCCATTATTTTTTGTTGCTTTGTACCACAAGCATAGTATTTATGGCATTCAAAATTTATACTAAGACGGGTGATTTGGGTAAGACCTCATTAATTGGTGGCACCAAGGTTGCCAAAAGCCATATCCGCATTGAAAGTTATGGTACAGTTGATGAACTGAATTCGTACATTGGATTGGTGAATGACTATATTACTGATGTGCATTCAAAAAATATCCTCAAAGAAATCCAGGATCGTTTATTTACTATTGGTTCGTCATTAGCCTGCGACCCGGAGAAAGAACCTTTAATGAAGATCCCTGATCTGAAAGAAGAAGATATTGTATTACTGGAAAAAGAAATTGACCGGATGACGGAGGTTTTGCCGGTAATGAAATCATTTATTCTTCCCGGCGGACATGTTGCCGTTTCTACTGCGCATATAACCCGGTGCGTTTGCCGCAGGGCAGAAAGGTTGTGCGTAAACATGCACGAACATGAATTATTTGTAGACCCGTTGGTGATTAAATACCTTAACCGCTTAAGCGATTACCTGTTTGTATTGGCAAGATATATTGGACGTCTACTGGGGGCAGAAGAAATTCCGTGGAAACCGAGGGTGAATGGCAATGGATAGTTGTATAATTGATAATGGATAATTTAAATACAAAAAGAAGTCAAACATTTTGACAGATTATCCATTGTTCATTACAAAATTATCCATTAACAATTGTTCCATCTTTCATCATCACCACCCTGTCGCTCATTTTAGCCAGTTCTTCATTATGGGTTACAACCAGAAAGGTTTGATTGAATTGATTGCGCAGATCGATAAATAACTGGTGCAGATCTTTGGCATTTACACTATCGAGATTGCCTGTAGGTTCATCAGCCATTATTATTGAAGGATTGTTGATAAGCGCCCTTGCCACTGCCACCCGTTGCTGCTCGCCACCAGAAAGTTGCTGTGGTTTATTTTCCAGCCTGCCGGATAAACCCAATGTTTGCAACAATTGTTCTGCCTTGGCCACTACATCAGTTTTTTTTGTGCCTGCAATCCAACCCGGAATACACACATTTTCCAAAGCTGTAAATTCTGGCAGCAGGTGATGAAACTGGAATACAAAACCGATTTCCTTATTCCGGAAAGCCGCCAGTTTTTTACCGGCAAGCCGTGTCAGGTTTTGATTGTTCAATGAAATTTCACCTGCATCTGCTTTATCAAGAGTGCCTAATATATGCAGTAAAGTACTTTTACCTGCACCGGAACTGCCCACAATACTTACTATTTCCCCTTTGTTGATTTGAATATCCACCCCTTTTAGTACCTGTAACGGGCCATATTTTTTCCTGATATTTTTTGCTGATAGCATGGGCTAAAAGTAAGTAATAAATCATTAACAATACTTCATGCAACTTTTGGCGGGCAGCGTACAATCTTATTCAGGTACAGCCGTTAATAAATGAATTTGGTTATTTCCGCAGAACGTATACATTTGCGGAAAATTAGGGTCTGACAACCCTGTACCATTTAATAAAACTAAACAATCAGATATGTTTTGGACACTAGAATTAGCCTCTCACCTGGAAGACGCTCCCTGGCCTGCTACTAAAGATGAGTTAATTGATTACTCCATCCGCAGCGGCGCCCCCATTGAAGTGGTGGAGAATTTGCAGGAGCTGGAAGATGAGGGTGAGATTTATGAAAGCCTTGAGGACATCTGGCCAGATTATCCCAGCCATGAAGATTTCTTCTTTAATGAAGAGGAATATTGATGCATCCGGAATTCCGGTATCAATGGTAACGAATTAAAGAGCCTTCTGCACAAACAGAAGGCTCTTACTTTTTTTATACTGGTATATTTTTCGTTTACTCCTCTGCCTTTACACCCAGGCTTTCCATTACCACATTACTTACACCTGTGGTGGAATATCCACCATCGTGAAACAGGTTTTGCATGGTAACCATTTTGGTTAAATCGCTGAATAAGGTAATGCAATAGTTGGCACAATCTTCGGCAGTGGCATTGCCTAATGGTGCAATGGCATTGGCATAATCAAAGAAATCGCCAAAGCCTTTTATGCCGGTACCCGCCGTTGTTTTGGTGGGTGATTGCGATACCGTGTTCACCCTTACTTTTTTTGCAAGGCCATAATGATAGCCAAAGCTGCGGGCAATACTTTCCAGCATGGCTTTAATATCGGCCATATCAGTATAGAACGGAAAAGTGCGTTGTGCTGCCATATACGTTAAGGCCACCACGCTGCCCCATTCATTAATGGCATCCAGCTTCATGGCTACTGCCAGCATTTTATGCAGGCTCATCGCACTCACATCAATACCCTTAGCGAAGTAATCATAATTGCTTTCCACATAAGGAATTTTTTTACGGATGTTTACACTCATACCAATGGAGTGCAATACAAAATCAATTTTTCCGCCCAGTATTTCCTGGCTTTTGGTAAACAGGTTGGTCAAGTCATCAATACTAGTGGCATCTGCCGGTATAATCTGGCTATTGGTTTTTTCTGCCAGCTTATTGATTTCTCCCATACGCATAGCAATGGGTGCATTGGTTAAAACAAATGTTGCGCCTTCTTCATGCGCTTTTTCGGCCACCTTCCAGGCAATGGAATTTTTATCCAGCGCACCGCTGATGATGCCACGTTTTCCTTTTAATAAATTGTAAGCCATAAAATTGGGTTTGTTTGAAGGCGGTAAAGATAAATACTATTTATTCAAAAAATCATCACTTCAACCATTTGGCAATGGTAACAATCAACCATACCCCGGCAGAGATGTAAGCGAACAGTGTTACCACAACAATTGAAAAATATAAAAGGAATTGCCTGCCCCCCTTTCCTGGATTGATCTTCCTTAGTAAGAATTGATTGAAGAAATAAAATGGCAACACCATTATTATTGTAATTCCCAATACGGAAAATAAATATGGTATAACAAGAAATGGCATGAATGAAATCGGAAATCAGGATTAAAACCACGTTTTAATGGCTGGAAGCCGGAGCTTCCAGGTACAATTAATTACCCACCATTTCCCTTGCATTTTGTAATGCAGCGGCTGTAGGTTTTTCACCACTGAGCATTTGTGCAATGGCGGTAATGCGTTCATCATTATTCAATAGCTTTACTGAAGTAATGATGGCATCTCCTTTTATAGCTTTATATACAAAGTAATGGGCATGGGCTTTTGCTGCAATCTGCGGCTGATGGGTTATAGAAATAATCTGGTGCTCTTTTGCCAGTTCTTTCATGATATTACCCACTTGTTTTGCTGCCTCACCACTGATGCCTGTATCTATTTCGTCAAAAATCAATGTAGGCAGTTGCAGTTTTTGTGCCACCAGCGATTTAATGCACAACATTAACCGGCTGAGTTCACCACCGCTGGCCACTTTATGCAACGGCTCAAAACGGTTGCTTTTATTGGCATCAAATAAAAATGAAATAGCATCGCATCCAAACGTATTTAGTTCTGTTGCCACACATTCAATTTTTACCTGTGCATTGGGCATGCCCACCTGTTTCAATAAGGTATTTACTTTTTCGGTAAATGGCTTAATGGCTTTATTGCGGTTGGCAGAAAGTGTTTTTGCCAATTGCATACATTGCTGCAGCAGTTGCTCGGTTTGTTTCTCCTTAGCAGCAATCGCCTCACCAATATTCAGCACATCATTTAATTTCTGCTGCAGCTGATCCATAATGATCAATAACTCAGCAGTGCCGGTTACATTATGTTTTTTAAGCAATTTGTAACCCAGCGCAATGCGGTCATTCACTTCCTGAATACGCTCCGCACTATACTGCACGCTGTCATTAATTTGTTCCAGTTCATCCGCTATATCTTTCAGTTCTATTTGTGTACTCAGTAAACGTTTATTTAATCCTTCAATAGCGGGATGAAATTTCTCCAAACTATGCAGCCGGTTTACCAATGCTTTTAATTGCTGCACTATTGGCAAGTCACTTTCATTCAATTCATAAGTAACTCCGCTTATTTGCTGTTTGATGTTTTCGGCGTTGCTCAGCAACTTTAATTCGGCATCCAGCTCTTCCAGTTCATTCTCTTTCAGTTTTGCTTCTTCCAGTTCATCAAACAAAAATTTATTGTAATCATACGTAGTATTGGCGGCAGCCTGTCGCGCCTGCAAATCCTGCAACTCTTTTTTCGTATGCAGGTATTCGTTATAGTGCGTAGTATAGTTTTGTAAAACGGTGGTATTATCTGCCAGCGCATCCAGTACTTCACGCTGAAAATCGGCATCGCCCAGTTCCAGTGTATCAAATTGCTGGTGAAGATCTACCAATAATGAACTGAGTGCTTTCAGTTGTGTTACATTTACCGGTGTATCGTTGATAAAAGCTCTTGATTTTCCATTCACGGCAATCTCCCTCCTGATCACCAGTTCTTCATCAGCATCCAGATCATTATCTGCAAGAAATTGTTTTACTGTTTTTTTATGGTCGCTGTTGAAACAGCCTTCCACCACACATTTTTTATCTTTCTGCTGCAATACACTGCTGTCTGCCCTTTCGCCCAGTATCAATCCCAATGCGCCCATAATAATACTTTTCCCGGCGCCGGTTTCGCCGGTGATGATATTGAGATGATCACTGAAGTCCACAGCAAGGTCATCAATAATAGCATAGTTCTGTATGTGTAACCTGGATAACATAATGTGCAGCAAATTACTTGTTTTTGATCACAGATGAAAAAGCTGTTGCTGATTTACTGAAAATAAAAAAGCACCTCGGTGAGATGCTTTTGTGTATGGGTAATATTGTGTGTTTATTTTACGTCAACAGAATCGTTCAGATCAGCGTCAACAAGTATGCGGCCGCAGTTTTCGCAAACCATTACTTTTTTACGCAGTTTGATCTCGCTTTGTTTCTGTGGAGGAATAGCGTGGAAACAACCACCGCAACTGTCTCTCTCCACTGGTACCACCGCTAAACCATTACGGTAATTTTTGCGGATGCGGTCGTAGCTGTGCAGTAACCTTTCATCTACATGTGTTCTTGCTTCACCGCCTTCTTTATGATAATGTTTTTCTTCTTTTTCAGTTTCGCCAATAATCTTTTCCAGTTCTCCTTTTTTACCGGCCAGGTTATGTTCTTTGGTAGCCACTGCTTTTTTGGCCACTTCCAGTTGTTTTGCTTTTTCAGCAATTTCTTCTGTAGCATCCTTGATGTGTTTTTCGCACAGTTTCACTTCAAGGGTTTGCATTTCTATTTCTTTATTGATGGCTTCAAACTCGCGGTTGTTCTTTACGTTTTCGCTTTGCTTTTCGTATTTTTTGATTAAGCCTTCCGCTTCTTTAATGCCTTCTTTCTTTTGGTCAATAAAATCCTGGATACCGTTGATCTCTTCTTCAACACGAACTTGGCGTGCATGCAACCCTTCAATTTCATCTTCCAGGTCTTTTACTTCAATGGGTAATTCACCTTTGAGGATTTGAATTTCATCCAGTTTGCAATCTATTTTTTGCAACCGAACCAGTGCTTTTAATTTTTCTTCAACAGAGAAATCTTTTACTGAAGCCATTTTTTATCTGGGTTTGATCATTGAAATTACAGGAAATAATGAACCGGGTTGGTTTTTATCCCTGTTTTTAGGACGGCAAAGGTAGGGAATTTTTCACTCAAAACGTCAAATAACAGGTCGGTGGTGAACTGTTCACTTTCAAAGTGGCCGATGTCGGCAATCACCAGTTTTCCGTTGGCATCAAAGAATTCGTGGTATTTTATGTCCCCGGTAATATAAAAATCAGCGCCTGACCCTATTGCTGCGCCGGTTAAAAAGCTGCCGGCACCTCCGCAAAGCGCCACTTTCTGTACTTTTCTGCCAGTTAATGGTGTATGCCGGATCACTGTTAAGTTAAAGCGTTCTTTCAGCAAAGCCAAAAAGGCACTTTCTTCCATAGGTTCAGGCAGTACACCAAGCAGTCCGCTACCAGTATTTTGAGTATGATTGTCCAACTTTACCAGGTCGTAAGCCACTTCTTCATAGGGATGAGCGTCAATCATCGCCTTAATCACTTTCTTTTCCAGCCAGGCAGGTACCACCACTTCCACCTTCATTTCATTTTCAGTATGTCGCTCACCCTGTTTACCCACAAACGGATTGCTGCCTGCACCGGCTTTAAATGTGCCTTCGCCCGGCGCAGAAAAACTGCACTCGCTGTAATTGCCAATATGCCCCGCACCTACCGCAAATATGGCATTTCTTACCTGTTCTGCCTGGGCGGCGGGAACAAATGTGTTCAGCTTTTTCAGTGTTTCATTTTTGGGTGATAATATACTGCGGTTGATCAATCCTAACTGGTCTGCCATTCTTCCATTAACGCCGTGGATTACATTATCAAGATTGGTATGAATGGCATAAATAGCAATATCTTTTTTTATGGCTGTGATGATGGTTTGCTCCACATAATTTTTACCGGTGATCTTTTTCAATCCACCGAAAATAATAGGGTGATGCGCCACTACCAGGTTACATTTTTTTTCAGCAGCCTCCAGCACCACTTCTTCTGTTGCATCGAGTGTAGTAATCATTCCGGTACATTCCCACTGTGGATTACCCGTGAGCAGACCAGCATTATCATAATGCTCCTGCAGTGAGGGTGGCGCCAATTGTTCGAGGAATGTTGTAATATCGTGGATGAGCATGGTTTAAAAATTAATTTATGGATTCGAATTTATTATACGGCGAGTACAAAACAAAGATGCAAAAAATTGCCGATGTAAAATACGCCTCTGCGGTGTTACAATGGGACCAGGAAACTTATTTACCTGTAAAGGGAAATGATTTCCGTGGCCGGCAGATTGCCACATTAAGTGAAATGGCACACCAACAATTTACAGATGAAAAAATGGGCGATTTGTTGAAGGAACTGGCAGCAAAAGATGATCTTTCTGACCAGCAAAAAAAGAATATACTCCTCAGCCTGGATGATTATAATAAAGCCACTAAATTCTCCAGTCATTTTGTTCGCAGGATGAGCGAGACCACCAATAAAAGTTTTCATGCGTGGATACAATCCAGGAAAGAAAACAGTTTTGCTGTTTTTGAACAACCACTGCATGATTTGATTGAACTGAAGAAACAGGAAGCTGATATTTTGGGGTATGAAGCCCATCCTTATAATGCGTTGATGAATGAATTTGATAAAGGGCTTACCGTTGCCGTTACCGATAAAGTATTCAGCGATTTAAAACCGCAGTTGCTGGCTTTATTGGAGGACATAAAAAATAAACCACAGGCAGACTGTAGTTTTCTGCATCAGCATTTTGATAAAGACCAGCAATGGAAGCTTGGCATAGAGTTACTGAAGCGCATGCATTTTGATTTTGAAGCCGGCAGGCAGGACATCAGTGAACATCCTTTCACCATTAATTTCAACAATGCCGATGTGAGGGTGACCACACGCATTGATGAAAACGATTTTGGCAACATGACCTGGAGCTGCCTGCACGAAGGCGGTCATGCGTTGTATGAACAGGGATTGCCGGGTGATGAATATGGTTTGCCACTGGGCGAATACTGCAGCCTGAGCATACATGAAAGCCAGAGCCGCCTTTGGGAGAACAACATTGGCCGGGCACAACCCTTCTGGCAACACAATTTTTCGCTGGTGCAAACGTTTTTTCCAGAGCAGCTGGGGCAAATTTCTGCAGCTCAATTTTATAAGGCCATCAATAAAGTGGAGCCCTCGCTGATCAGAACCGAAGCTGATGAACTCACCTATCATTTTCATGTGATGATACGGTATGAAATTGAGAAAATGCTGATTGAGGGAAGCATCAGTACGAAAGATATACCGGTTTACTGGAACGATCATTATCAACAATATTTAGGGGTTACAGTGCCTGATGATAAAAGGGGATGCCTGCAGGATGTGCACTGGAGCCATGGCAGTTTTGGCTACTTTGCCACCTACAGCCTGGGCAGTTTGTATGCAGCACAACTATATGCAGCAATTTTGAGCGAAAATGACTCTGTTGAAAAGGAGATTGCAGCAGGAAATACAATGCCCGTGTTGAACTGGCTGCAAAAAAATATTTACCCGTTTGGCAGGTACTTTACCTCTGAAGAATTGTGCAGGAAAGCCACCGGTGAAACATTGAACAGTACCCATTTTATACAATATGCCACTAAGAAATTCAACGCTGCTTACAACACTTAAAACCGAAGGGATGCCGGGGTTTGTATACCGGCTGCGGTTTTTTATTGCCCTTGCCCTTGCTTTACTGTTATTACTTTCCGGTTGCACTAAAGAACAATTGGCCGCGGCCAATAAAAACCTGCTGGAACAATACTTTGAAGACAATATCCTGAACCAGGATTTTGCCGTTCAACTGGCTACAGACAGCTCTGCCAACCTGACCGCACAATACAATGGTTACACTTTTAAATTGCTGAAAAACACTTTATATGACGGTGTATTGACAGCAACCAATGGAGGCACTGCTTATTCAGGCTCATGGAGTTGCAACAGTGATTACAGTAAACTGGTTATTACCCTCCCCAATTCTATTTCTTCATTTTCTTTTCTTACCCGCGAATGGCGTTTTACCAAAAAAGCCATTCCTGTAATGGAGTTGGCACCCTGGGGTACAACTGAACCCAAAGTTTTGCACATACAACGGTTGTAAATGTGGATAACTTAGCTTATCTTAGCCCTGCGATGCAACTTTACCAATGACCTTATTCAGAATTGTTCTGACCACTGCAATTTTTTTTAATAAGTTTTATTGTCTGCACAATTTTTAGATCAGGTTTTGAGTTATAGTTGATGTGGCGCAAGCTGCATTAGGTCCAACTATTCATAAAAAACAAGCACTAAAACATGACTGCCAGCTCTGGAGTCAAATCCATTATCATTATACTATGGTTAGCCATAGTTTGTTTAACCGCAAGGGGACAACTTACTGCTAACTTCACAGCCACACCGCTTGCTGGCTGCGCTCCAATGGTGGTGAGTTTCACCGACCAATCCACTGGTTCACCCACACAATGGAAATGGGATTTAGGGAACGGAACCATTTCATTCTTACAAAATCCTTCGGTTACTTATTTTAACCCTGGCCAGTATACCATTAAATTGGTGGTGCATGATGCCAATGGCGACTCGAACACATTGATAAAAACACAGTACATCACCATTTATGGTGCACCCTCAGTAGCTTTTACAGGAGCACCGTTAACAGGCTGCTTTCCACTGCCGGTAAATTTCACAGATCAAAGTGTTCCTAACAGCGGCACAATCAACTCCTGGTTGTGGGACTTTGGAGATGGCAATTCCAGCGCTATTCAAAACCCATCACATACCTATACCGGGTCGGGCAACTTTAATGTGACTTTGCGGATAACGAACAGTAATGGTTGTACCAAAACTTTATCCAAATCGCAGTATGTAAAGATCAGCAGCGGGGTACATGCAGATTTCACCAACAATACCCCTTCTGCCTGTAATCCTCCCGTAACCATAAATTTTCAGAACCAGTCAACAGGAACGGGTACACTCAGCTATCAATGGTTTTTTGGCGATGGTGGCACTTCATTACTCGCTAACCCATCACATGTATATAGTTTGCCGGGGTCTTATACTGTAAAATTGATTGTAACCAACACTACCGGTTGTACTGATACGTTGATTAAAACCAATGCCATTGTTATTGGCACCATCAATGCTGCTTTTACCGGTGCCACTTCGGTTTGTGTGAATACACCACAGCTGTTTACCAATACCTCGGTACCGGCACCGGTTGCTGCTGCGTGGGATTTTGGCGATGGCGGCACCTCAACACAAATGAACCCTGTAAAAGCTTACAGCACGCCGGGCATTTACCAAATCAGGATGATTGCAGATTTTGGCGGCTGTTTTGATACGGCTTACAGCAACATTACGGTACTGAACAAACCCACTGCCAGCTTCAGTGCGCCTGTTACTGCTTCCTGTAAACCACCGTTAACGGTAAATTTTGTGAATACGAGCCTGGGCGCAGTTTCCTATAACTGGGATTTTGGCGATGGCGGAACTTCCACTGTACGCAATCCTGTTCACACCTTTACGGGTGCGGGCAATTTTACCATAACACTGATTGCAACTAACGCTAATGGCTGTTCGGATACACTTCAAAAAATTGATTACATTAAAATTCAGCCCCCGCATGTAAGCATCAACAACCTGCCTTACGCCGGTTGTGCACCTTTATCGTGGACGTTCAGCTCCACAGTGAACAGTGTAGATCCTGTCATTAGTTATCATTGGAATTTTGGCGATGGCAATACATCAACATTACCCAACCCCACACATATTTTTACAGCGGGCACGTACGACATTCAATTAATTGTAACTACTGCCGGAGGTTGCAGCGATACTGCAACAGTTCAAAGCGGCATTGTTGCCACTGTTAAACCTGTTGCTAATTTCTCCGCTAACCCAAGAGATGTTTGTGCACATGTACCCGTAAACTTTTCAGACCTTTCCACAGGAAATGTAACCAGCTGGTTCTGGAATTTTGGAGATGGTGCCACTTCCACCGCACCGAACCCTGTGCATGTTTATGAAGATACCGGCTATTTCAATATCACACTTGTGGTTTGTAATGGCGCCTGCTGCGATACGTTAAAGATGAACCGGTATATTCACATCAACCCGCCCATTGCAGCATTTTCTGTAGATTTTCATTGCTATTCCAAAACAAGAACTTTTACAGATGCTTCCATTGGTGCTGATGAATGGAACTGGGATTTTGGGGATGGAGCTACATCTACACAACAAAGTCCAACGCATACTTTTGCAGATACCGGCAATTATACCATCACATTAACCGTAGTAAACCATACTACCGGTTGCTCATACACTAAAACACAGCCCATTCGTATTATTAATGAGAAAGCCAATTTTGTTGTTTCTGATACGGTAATTTGCAAGAACAATGGCATTAACTTTACTGCTGTTGGAAATAACCCGCCGGATATTGCTGCTTACGACTGGAATTTTGGAGATGGCAACAGCGGCAGTAATGCCGCTACTGCTCACGTATATACACAGGCTGGCACGTATACCGTCCAACTCATCATTACTGATATTTTTGGTTGCCGGGATACCCTCATCAAACCATTATACATTAAAGTAGATGGCCCAACTGCTGCTTTTACACCAGGGGTAAGCGGAAGCTGCCTGCTCAGTGCAATTTCATTTACCGATCAATCTTTGACTGATGGCACTCATCCTATCACCACATGGATATGGGATTATGGTGATGGCATTTCAGATACCTTAACTGCACCGCCTTTCCAGCATACGTATTCCGGCCCCGGTGTATACACTGTTTCATTAAAAGTGAAAGACAGTGAAGGCTGTGTGGATGCAACTGTTCAATCCAATGCGTTGATCATATCCAAACCTGTAGCTGCATTTTCCAGTATGGATACTTTATTTTGCCCCGGAAAACCGATTAGTTTCAGCAATACATCAACAGGCCCTGGCTTACAATATACCTGGTATTTTGGAGATGGTACCACCAGCAATGCTGCAACTCCCGTTCATAACTACTTGGCTGACGGTTTATATACCATAAAACTGGTTGTAACAGATCAGTATGGCTGTACTGATTCATTAACTTACCCGGATTATATCCGCATCGTTTCTCCGCATGCAATATTTGCCATGAGTGATTCTGTGGGAACATGCCCGCCTATGTTAGTAACGTTTACCAACAACTCACAAAACTATACCGCTGTGAATTGGGATTTTGGTGATGGCACATCCACCCAAACCGATAACCCCACCCATTTTTATACCACACCGGGAGTATATTTTGCCAAACTCACTGTTACCAGCCCCGGCGGTTGTACAGATGTGATGCAGAAACAAATCCTGTTACGTGGCCCGTTGGGAACATTTACTTATGACCCCATTGGCGGATGTAAACCACTGACTGTACATTTTACTGCAAGTACACACGACAGGTTGTCTTTTATATGGGATTTTAATGATGGTACCACCAACGCCACCACAGATTCTGTATTGAGTTATACATACACTATTCCCGGCATTTATGTACCGAAGATGATATTGGTGGACCAGGGTGGTTGCATGGTTCCCATACAGGGGCCAGATACGATTGTAGTAAATGGTGTAAATGCCAACTTTGGTTTTGTCAATCATACTTTTTGCGATGCTGCCACTATTGCTTTTTCAGATTCGTCTGTAAGCAATGATGTGATCACAGGTTATGCCTGGGATTTTGGCGATGGGTTTACTTCGTCACAACAACATCCAACGCATGCTTATGCAGCACCGGGCTTATATTATCCAAAACTCGTAGTATCCACCCAAATGGGTTGTACGGACTCTATGACCAATATTGCGCCCGTGAAAATTGTATCATCACCGCAAGCCGTAGTCAACAACACCGGCAGCGGCTGTACACCACTAACAGTTACGTATAGTGGATCATTACTCGTACCGGATACTTCTGCCATTCAATGGGTATGGAATTTCGGCAACGGGCAAAGTTCAACAGTACAAAACCCTGCACCGCAGCAATACACTGTTGCCGGAACATATACGGCACTACTTATTGCCACCAACAGCAGTGGCTGTAAAGATACCGTTACACAAACCATCGATGCATACGTTGTACCCATGGTGGATGCTGGTTTGGATACACTGGTTTGCCGTGGCAGCGGAACATTATTGTCTGGCAATGGCGCTGCAACATATTCATGGAGCCCGTCTGCCGGTTTAAGCTGCACTACCTGTGCAAAACCATTTGCCCAACCCACTGTTGCAACAACATATCGTGTTGTTGGTACAACAATAAACGGTTGTATCAACAGCGACAGCGTTGTGGTGAAAGTTAAACAACCGTTCACCATGCTCAACAGCAACGGCGATACCTTGTGCAAAGGCAATTCCACCAGGTTGTTTGCGAGTGGTGCTGCCACCTATAACTGGAGCCCTTCGAGCGGCCTCAGCAACGTGACCAGTGCCACACCTGTTGCCACACCGCAAACCACCACCACGTACCGTGTTATTGGCACAGATGATAAAGGCTGCTTTAAAGACACTGGTTTTGTAACGGTTAAAGTTTATCCTATTCCCACTGTTGAAGCAGGCACAGATAAAAACATTAATGTAGGACAAAGTATTGATCTCATCCCTGCAATATCTGCTGATGTTACCAGTGTAAACTGGACGCCAACCAAAGGAATTATTCAAACTCATTATCCTGGCGTTACCGTTAAGCCGCAGGAAACCACGCAATATATGGTGGAGGTTGCCAATGCAGGTGGCTGTAAATCGAGAGATAATGTAACGGTATTTGTTACCTGCAATGGATCGAATGTTTTTATACCAAACACCTTCTCACCGAATGGAGATGGCGTGAATGATATTTTCTATCCAAGAGGAACAGGCTTGTTCTCCATAAAAACCTTCAGGGTATTTAACCGATGGGGCGAAGTGGTGTATGAGAAGAATGGGTTTTATGCCAACGATGCAGCATCCGGGTGGAATGGAACATTTAAAGGCTTGAAACAAAATCCGGACGTATATGTATATACGATAGAAATTCTGTGCGATAACAGCACAGTGCTTACCATGAAAGGAAACGTAGCACTAATACAGTAAAACCCCGAACTCGTTGCTTCTGAAATTGTGTAGTTTAAAAAAAGTCTGCACACCGGCCGGGCAAACAGCATGATGTGTGCAGACTTTATTTTTCAGCGTTCAAATATTTTCTTGTTATTACTGAATAGTCAACAGGTTTTATCTTTCATCCATCACATTTCTGTGTGGTTTGCCTGATACAACAGATCAGCCCTTTAAACGGTTCACCAATTGCACATACTCTTCCATTGCCATTTCTTTTGCTTTCCCTTTTAAGGAAGCCCAGGCTTCATACTTTGCTTTGCTTACAAAATCGAATGGGTTGGAAGGTGGCTCGGTGTTTACATCGCCTTCAGTACCCTGCTTGTACAGGGAATACAATTGCAGTAATGTTTCATTATCGGGTTTGGATGATAAGGTTTTACTGTTGGCTACAGCCTCTTCAAATTGTGTTTTCAGGTCCATAAAATTATTTTTCTTAAAGATAAAAGTTTTATTACAGGCAATGATTCTGTTATAAGTAAAAAAAGAGCAGGAATTAGAAAAAACCTGCTGTTTGAATCCATTAAAACCGCATAACACGGAGTGTATTAAAAACCTTCTTTATTGTTTCATTATCGTTTTCTGCAGTACTGCATTGTCATTTTTCATCAGCAATACATATACACCGGGGGTAAAATAGCTGTTGAATGTAATATTGTATACGCCTTGTGTTTTGATGTCCAGCGTTCCGGCCTGCATAACCTGGCCTGCGGTATTGGCAATGGTGTATTGGTATTTTCCTTTTGCAGACGCTGCCGCAAATATTTCAATATTTTCTTTCACCGGATTTTTAATAACATATAACGCATTGTTATCTGTTGCAGCAATGTTGATCTGTATTATCGCAGAATATTTTACTGCTCCCAATATATCAGTACATCTTAAACGGTAATACCATTTGCCGGCCTGTGTTACTGCATCATCGTATGTATATAAAGCCATACTATTATTGTTTTGTGCAGCCTGTGTATTTATGGTACTGAAAGTAACACCGTCTGCACTGCGCTGCAGTTCATATTGCAGTACGTTTTGCTCATTGGCAATGGCCCAGTTCAGTTTGTTGTACACACCAGTTCTGCTGCCAGTAAAGCTGATGATGTCCATACGCAGCACCCAACTGGTACTGGCAATGGTGAAATTATTATTGAATGATGATACACTGTTTGATATTACAGAACCTGTAGTGGCCACTGCACCGGTAGCCGAACCGCCAATATTTGTCCAGAAGGAACCATTATAATAACCCGCCCGTATACCCGTAATCAACACCTGGGGAACGGCGATTTTTGAATTGTCCCAATTCATATTCACTTTTGCGCTGGCGCCGCTGATTTTATTGATCGTCCAGTATTCGGCAGTATCCACTAAAACTATCGGAGAAAACACATTGCTCTTATTGGGAGTAACTCCGTTATTATGCCGTACATTAAATTCACTGCTGGCTGATAAATTCGTTAACGCAATAGTTCTTTCATAAGTGGCATTACCAACAGGAAAAACAAAATCTGTACTGCCTAATTTCTTCACCCAGCCGTTCACATGGCGGGCATCATTATCACTGGTATAAGATGATCCTGCTTCATACACCAGGTAATTGAGCGTTGCAGAAGTGGTCAGCATACCATTGGTAAATGTATGCACACCACTTACACTGAGATTATTATTGATAATAAAACCGGCTCCATTATTCGTAACAAGATTATAGGTTTTAAACGTTTGCGTACCGCCGATGGTTTGTGCACTGCTGCCATTCAGATATAATGTACCTGCTCCGGCAGACATA
>JAFDZS010000003.1 GCA_018266775.1 Bacteroidota bacterium
ACATCTATCAACAACAGGGCGATTTCAAAAAGGCTTTGCAGTTCTTTGAAATGAGGGGCCAGTTGGGTAAAGAACTCTTTGAGGCCAATCCGCATAGCGAGGAATTAAAAAACGGGCTCGCCGTCTCTTATGAAAGACTCGGAGACATCTATCAACAACAGGGCGATTTCAAAATGGCGTTGCAGTTCTTTGAACAGTATTTTCAATTAAGGAAAGAACTCTTTGAAGCCAATCCGCATAGCGAGCGGTTAAAAAACGGGCTCGCCATTGCTTATGAAAGACTCGGAAACATCTATCAACAACAGGGCGATTTCAAAAAGGCTTTGCAGTTCTTTGAACAGGAAACAGATCTATTCAAACAACTCTTTGAGAACAATCCGCACAGCGAGCGGTTAAAAGACGGGCTCGCCATTGCTTATGAAAGACTCGGAAACATCTATCAACAACAGGGTGATTTCAAAAAGGCGTTGCAGTTCTTTGAACAGGATTTTCAATTAAGGAAAGAACTCTTTGAGGCCAATCCACATGCCGTGCAATTACACAACGGACTTGCTGTCTCCTATTCCAATTTAGGCCGGTTGTATATTGACATGAAAAACTATGCAGCAGCAAAAGAGTATTTTATATTAGCTGAGGCACTATGGGCAGCACTGATTGCAAAAACGGACATTCCCAAATACCAAAATAATCTTAGTTGGGTAAGGGAACAGCTTGAGAAAATGGAAACGCCTTAAACTTATTTCCCGGTATGTTGTTAACCATAATTCGTAACTTACTTTTGTTTTTGAAAAATAAGTGAATCTCTGTTTTATTTAATAGACAGTAAAACCAGTCATGATTCAAAAAAATAATTCTTTATGCAACGCAGAAACTTTATCCGCAACACCGGCCTCACCATTGCCGGCCTTGCTTTAGCGAATCAACAATTGGCGGCGGCTTTCTTTAACCAGCCTGCTTATAAAATAAAAATGCTTACCGATCATATCGGTGTGTTTACTGAACGGGGCGGCACCATTTTATTTTACATGGCCAAAAAAGATATTGTGGTGGTGGATGCACAATTTCCCGATACCGCACAGCACCTTATTGATGAACTGAAAAAGAAAAGCGATAATCCTTTTCACCTGCTCATCAACACCCATCATCATGGCGATCATACCGCAGGTAATATTGCCTTTAAAGATTTAGTGCCTCATGTGCTGGCGCATGCCAACTCACTCACCAATCAAAAAAATGTAGCGGTAAAAAATAAATCAGAAGATAAACAACTGTATCCTGATTTAACTTATATTGATACCTGGAGTGAAAAAGTGGGAAAAGAAAAAATCAGCATGCATTATTTTGGTGCAGGCCATACCAATGGCGACAGCTTTGTGCATTTTGAACACAGCAACATTGTGCATGTTGGCGATTTATTATTCAACCGCCGCCATCCTTTTGTAGATAAAACCGCTGGCGCCGATATGGGCAGCTGGGTGACAGTATTAGACAAAGCCATCAGCACGTTCGACAGTAAAACACAATTTGTATGCGGCCATTCCGGCGATGGTTATGATATCGTAACCACTTCTGCCGACTTAAAAGCATTTGGTGATTATTTGGGCAATGTGCTCAAACTGGTGGAAAGCGAATTAAAAGCAGGGAAAACCAAAGAGGAAATTCTGAAAAACAAAACCATTCCCGGTTCAGATGAATGGAAAGGCGATGGCATTAACCGGCCATTGGAAGCAGCGTACATCGAACTCACTTCAAAGCCATAAGTTTTTCCAGTACAAAATATACAGCAGGGCAAAAGCTGGCATTCTTCAATGTCAGCTTTTGTCTTTTTAATAATACATCTTCATCCGTATAAGGAAAGCGGGCGCAGTCGGACGGGCGCACCTCATAAATGCTGCAATAATTATCGGCGCCCAAAAAAGTACAGGGCGTTTTTTGCAACACATAATCCCCTTCATTATCTATGGTAAGATAAGCGTTGATAAAATCGCCTTCCTTCATCTTTAAAAACTTACTGATGCGCTTGATGTCAGGCGTTTTAAAACGCGGCGAATAGCCCTTGCAGCAGTTGCCGCATTGCAGGCAATCCACCTGTTCAAAAGCTTCTTCATGCAGTGTGGGTAACGCTTTCAGCACTTTATTTTTATCCGCCCGGTCTAAAAACTGTTTGTATTGTTTTTGATGGTCGGCAGATTTTTTCTCCCAGTTATGCAAAAGCTCATTAGCCATGCTGCAAATATCGCCTTTACCCACATTTAAGCAACAATAACTTTCGCTTAACCTGCAGCAATGTTTCCATTTAAGACATTTACAAAACAGGCAGACTTTCCGTTTGCAGGAATACCATTTTCAAATAATAAAAGCTGTCAGGTTGAGCGTGGCGAAACCGGGTTTATGCTGAGGTTACCGACTTCGACAAGCTCAGTCTGACAACTTTTAAACATTGAAGCGTAAAGTTTAAACACATCTTAATCAAGCGGTATTCTTATTTGTAATAAAATTCTCTTAATTTGGTAAAAAATCATCCTCATGCAACAGGTCATTGTCCCGCTTGATTTTTCGCAAACCTCTTTAAACGCTGCTCACTATGCCTGCAATTTGTATAAAGGCAGAACGGATGTGAACATTATCCTCTATCATTTCTATGCAACTGCTGAGGATAAAACGGTATCGGAACAATACTTAGACACGTTAAAAAAAGAACTGCTTACCATAGTGCCACACATTGACGTTTACGTGGAATCGGGCGATCATTTTATTGACAGCCTTGCTGCTTACGCACATGTAAAAGCAGCATCGATGATCATTATGGGACTTACGGGCAAAACACCGCTGGCGCAACGTTTTTCCGGCACCAGTACATTAAAAATGGCAGAGAAAGAAATTTGCCCGGTATTGATTGTGCCTGAAGAAGCCAAATTTGAACAATTAGACAATGTGCTCATCACTTCAGAAATGAAAGCAGTGGATGAAACCCCCACTTTGCTTACGGTGAAAAGAGTGTTGCAGGAATTCAAACCATCGCTGCATGTATTGAATGTGGATGAACGCCACTATATTGCCCTCACAAAAGAGTTTAAAACAGAACGGGATAAACTGGAAACGCTGCTGGCAGACTTCAATCCTGAATTTTACTTTATGCGTTTGTATGATTTTCATGAAGCAGTAAACCTTTTTGCAGCAGATAAAAAGATTGACATGATCATCATTGCACCCAAATACCACAGTTTTTATGAGCGGCTGTTTAAAACGCAGCATACCAAAAAAATGATCTATCAAAGCAAAGTGCCCGTGCTGGCTATACATGAATAAAATTCCAAAGTATTTACTGCTGATTATCTAACAAAAGCAGGAAATTGTTAGTGGTAGTACAGCAATGCCGCAGCTTTGTTGTAATTTCTTGTACACCATTATGCTACAGTTTTCCACAGGTTTAACGCACACCATTTCCCTGTTCAAAATCTTGTCAGGTTATCGTAAATTTGCGCAACTTTTTTATACCACATCCCATTATTTATAATATCCCGGAACATGAATCTTTTCGAACAACAAAGCAAAGAATTTTCAGGAAGGCATATCGGACCCAATGAACAGGAAACAAGGGCTATGCTGAACACCATTGGCGTTGCATCGCTCGATGCATTGATTGAACAAACCGTACCTGCTGCTATACGCTTGCAGCAACCATTACAAACCGCAGGGCCGGTTAGTGAATTTCAGTACCTCGCTGAATTAAGAAAAACTGCAGCGCTGAATAAAGTTTTCCGCTCTTACATAGGCCAGGGTTATTACAATACCATTGTGCCCAGCGTAATATTGCGCAATATTTTTGAAAACCCCGGATGGTACACCCAATACACACCTTACCAGGCAGAAATTGCACAGGGCCGTTTGGAAAGTTTACTCAACTTTCAAACTATGGTGAGCGACCTTACCGGTTTGCCTATTGCCAATGCCAGTTTATTAGATGAAGGCACCGCAGCAGCAGAAGCCATGGCCATGCTCTTCAATTATAAAAACAAAGATCATGACCACGTAACCACACCTAAGTTTTTTGTAGATGAAAATGTGCTGCCACAAACAAAAGATGTTTTATTAACCCGTGCTACTCCTTTCCATATTGAACTGGTAACCGGCGATTATAAAACAGTAACATTAGACAACAGTTATTTCGGTGCCATAGTGCAATACCCCAACAGCAATGGTGCAGTGGAAGATTACCGCCAGTTCATCACCAAAGCGCAGGCAGCACAGGCAGAAGTGATCATGGCAACTGATTTGTTAGCATTAACCTTATTAACTCCGCCGGGAGAATTGGGCGCTGCGATTGCAGTAGGATCTGCACAACGTTTCGGAGTGCCGATGGGTTTTGGCGGGCCGCATGCCGCTTTCTTTGCCACCAAAGATGAATTTAAAAGAAATATTCCCGGCCGTATCATTGGCGTTAGTATAGATGCACAGGGCAACCGTTGCCTGCGTATGGCATTGCAGACAAGGGAGCAGCACATCCGCCGCGAAAAAGCCACCAGCAATATCTGTACAGCACAGGCATTACTGGCGAACATGGCTGCAATGTATGCCGTGTATCATGGTGCAGATGGCTTAACCAATATTGCCAAAAGGGTAAGCCTGCTGGCGCAGACATTAAGTAATGAACTGGCAGAAATGGGCTATGCGAATGTGAATGCTTCTTATTTTGACACGATCAAAATTCACGTGAAAGATATAACCCCCATTCGTAAACTGGCCGAACAGCAGGAAATGAACTTCCAGTATTTTGATGATGAATATATTGGTATTGCATTAGACGAAACCACCACGCAGGGCGATATACTGGATATACTGCATGTATTTGCCACTGCGCAGGGCAGTGATACTGCTGTTGCTAATTTTGATAATGAAACCGTACTGGATAATATTCCTGCGTCATTAACACGTACATCAGAATTTTTAACGCATCCGGTATTCAACAGTCATCATAGTGAAACAGAAATGATGCGGTACATCAAATCATTAGAGAATAAAGATTTGAGTTTAAATACTTCCATGATCAGCCTGGGCAGTTGCACCATGAAATTAAATGCAGCAACACAACTCATCCCGGTAAGCTGGCCGGAGTTTGGTGGCATGCACCCCTTTGCCCCCGCTTATCAATGGAAAGGCTACCAGCAAATTGTTAGTGAACTGGAACAATGGCTCAGCAATATTACCGGCTTTGCAGCCACATCATTACAACCTAACAGCGGCGCACAGGGTGAGTATGCAGGGTTGCTCACCATCAGGGCGTATCATAACGCCAACCAGCAGCCGCAGCGGGATGTGATATTGATTCCTATTTCCGCACATGGCACTAATCCAGCAAGTGCAGTGATGGCCGGCTTTAAGGTAGTGGTAACCAAATGTGATGAAGCCGGAAATATTGATGTGGCAGATTTAAAACTGAATGCTGAAAAATACAAAGACAGCTTAGCCGGTTTAATGGTAACCTATCCCAGCACGCATGGTGTGTTCGAAGAAAGCATCATGAACATTTGCCAATTGATACATGATAACGGCGGACTGGTATACATGGATGGCGCTAACATGAATGCACAGGTGGGTTTAACTTCGCCGGGAAATATTGGCGCTGATGTTTGCCACCTGAACCTGCATAAAACATTTGCCATACCACACGGTGGTGGTGGACCCGGCATGGGCCCGATATGTGTGAACGAAAAACTGGCGCCGTATTTACCATCGCATGTTAGTCAAACAACAGGCGGCAGCAACCCTATTCATGCCGTTAGTGCCGCACCGTTTGGCAGCGCAAGCATCTTACTCATCAGTTATGCCTATATAAAAATGCTTGGCCCCGATGGTTTAAAGAAAAGCACTGAATACGCCATACTCAATGCCAACTACATGAAGGCCCGCCTGGAAAAAGAATATAAAATTTTATACAGCGGTAAGAACGGCACCTGTGCTCATGAATTTATTGTTGACCTGCGGCCCTTTAAACAGAGCGCCGGTATTGAGGCAGAAGATGTGGCCAAACGTTTAATGGATTATAATTTTCATGCGCCCACCCTAAGCTTCCCTGTTGCAGGTACTATTATGATTGAGCCAACAGAAAGTGAAGACAAAGCCGAGCTGGACCGTTTCTGCGATGCACTGCTCAGCATACGTGAAGAAATTAAAGCCATTGAAAATGGCAGTGCAAACAAAGCAGACAATCCGCTGAAACATGCACCGCACTGCTTACAGGTAATATGCGCCAACGACTGGCACCATGCATACAGCAGGGAAACTGCAGCGTTTCCATTGGCATATGTAAAACAAAATAAATTCTGGCCCAGCGTAAGCCGTGTAAACAATACTTATGGTGACAGGAATTTGGTTTGCACCTGCGAGCCGGTGAGTGCATACATGGAAGAGACTGCGTAAAAGTTTTTTTTATAGAAAAGAAAAGCTGCTTTGTGATGAAGCAGCTTTTTGTGTGCGAAATTCCGCTGTTGTTGGTCGCCTAAGCAACAACATAAAAAAAATTCTTTTTTGATATGGTTATATAAGTGAGCCGAAAGTATTAATATAATTTTCAATCATATTGTTGGCCAGGCGACCAACAATCTAGGAGATTATTGTATATTAATTCATATTCCTGAACTCAAGCGGTGTCATTCCTGTTTTAGATTTGAACAATCGTGAGAAATATTGCGGATATTCGAAACCCAGAGAAAATGCCAGTTCCCCAACGCCCTTGTCTGAACTCAATAATAAATTCTTTGCTTCTTCAATAAGGTAGTAATGAATGCGGTCTTGTGCATTCATACCGGTTTCTTTTTTTAGTAAGTCACTGAGATAATTTGGGGAAAGAAATACTTTGTCAGCCAAATATTTTACAGTTGGCAGCCCTTTTTCAATCAGGTCAGGCGATTGGAAATACTTTGTCAATACAGTTTCAACTTTTGCAAGTATGTCGCTGTTTGCTGTTTTCCGTGTAATGAATTGCCGGTCATAATACCTTGTACAATAGTTAAGCAACAGCTCAATGTTTGAAACAATCAGTCCCTGGCTATGCTTATCAATGTTCTCTGATAATTCTGCATCTATTTTTTGCACAATTTCATTCAGGATTTGTTTTTCTTTATCAGATAAATGCAATGCTTCATTGGTGTCGTATGAGAAAAATGAATATTCCTTAATCTTTTTCCCTAATGAAGTACCCATAATTAAATCAGGATGAAAGAAAATACCCCAACCTTTGATGTCAACTTTTTTCTCAACAGGTTCATCTAATGCAATAACCTGCCGTGGGGCCATGCAGATTAAGCTTCCATCGTCAAAGTCGTAAGACTGGTGACCATATTTCATTTTGTTTGCACAAAAGTTTTTGAACATCACAGAGTAAAAACCCAAAGTAATTTTCATCCCTGAATTGAATTGTTCCTCATATTTTGAAAAATCGACCACCGCCACCAAAGGATGTTTCATACTTGCCTGCGGAAGCATTTTGTGCATATCTGCTATAGTTTCCAAATGAATAATGTTATTCATAGCTTTTCCTTTCTGTAAGTTAAAATAATTAGTTGAGTGTTTCTAAAATTGCCTTGTAATAGATCGCTGCTCTTTCCTGTGAAAAATAATCAACTACCAGACCGGCTAATGCAAAATATGACAGGCCAATGCCAATCCCCTGCCACGCTGGGTCTTTAGCGTACCAAAAAATCAGCAGGGTTAGAGAAAAACAAATACTGGCAACAATTTTTGAAATGGTATAGCCATATTGAAAATCCTCCACCCTTTTTTTCTCTGCTTGTATAAAAGCACTGTTATTTTTTTCGTATGACTGAGGATACGCTGCGATTCTTTTTTTGTTAGACACAAGCATAGTGCTGCCAATTGCAGCATAGACTAAACCAATAATAATAAATGGCCAGAATAATGCTTTAGAATTTAATGTAGTCCCCGTTTTCCAAAACAAAAACCCTGATACCAAAGTTATTATCCCAAAAGACAGAATTAAAGATGCTTCAAATAATTCCCCTTCTATCCATGCCAGGGTGTTGCTGAAAAAATTCATAGTTGTAAAATAAGATTGTTTAGATAGAACTACTCCTTATACGGATGAAAGGTTGCGGTTTGCCCAAATAATGAAAAGCCTAAGTATCCCCGCAGGTTCAATTTTCCATCTTTGATCCATACTTTACATTTGTAGGTATCGCCTGATGGTGGATTGTAGATTTTTCCGCCGGTATACTCAGTATCATCCCATCTCAAACCCGTTACGCTGATAATACCAATGATATCTCTCGAACGCAGATTCTTGTCGGGGTTCTTAGTATCTTTCTTTGAAGTTTTACCATCGCTTTCTACAATTTGATTACCCCATAACAACCTTGCCTGGTATTCATTACCCGATTTAAAGAATTCTAATCTTACATCCTTCTTATCAGATTCCCACTTTCCTGTAATGGCATTTTCTCCTGTTTGCGCTTTCACATTGGTTGTAAAAGCAATGATCAGTGCAATAGCAATATTTATGATTTTCATTTTATTTCTGTTGACTAATTTATAATGGTATTACATTTGGCTCATTACGATCCGGTCAAATAACCTGTCACCCAAATAGGTCCTCATCCAAACCATAGGTTTAGCAAATTTTCCAACCCTGTAACGTGTTTTAGGATTATTGCTGTTTATTATTTTGCTTACAGCATTTGCAATCACAGATGGCTTTGACGAGCCATTTCCCTGCGCAGCTTTTTTAGTGCCTTCTATGATTTTATTCATCATATTTGTATAAGCACTTTGTTTGGAAATTTTTGAAAAGTTATTTATTAAAACAGTACCAAATTCTGTTGCAATAAAACCAGGCTCCAGCACAACAACTTTAATATTGAATGACTTCAACTCTAACCTTAGGCAATCACTCAGTCCTTCAACTGCATGTTTGCTGGCATGATACCAGGCTCCCATCGGGAAATACATTTTACCGCCCATTGACGAAGTGTTGATGATTAAACCCGATTTTGCTGTTCGCATATGAGGAACCACTTTTTGTGTCATAGCAGCAATACCAAATACATTTACTTCCATTTCTTTCCTGGCTTCGGCTAAGGGAACATCTTCTACAGACCCGTAAAGCCCGTAGCCGGCATTATTCCACAGCACATCAATTTTACCTTCCTTTTTAATAATGGTGTCAACAACGTTTTCAATATCGGCTTCGTTGGTTACATCCATTTGCAATGAATGGCCGCCCAAGGCTTTTAAATCCTGCATTTGGTCAATTCTGCGTGCAACAGCATAAACTGTATGACCATCATGAATGAGTTTTTTGGCCGTTTCTTTTCCCATTCCGGAACTTGCACCTGTGATTAAGATTACCTTTTTCATTTTTTGTGTTTTAAATTATACTGCAAATGTCCGCTGAATAAAAGGGCTGGAGTTAATACAAAAACGGGATAGTTGTATACTAATCCTCTTTTACGCTGTGTAATTGGCAGGAATAAGACTATTCTTCCGCCGTTTTGGTCTCCTGACCAACAACATAGAGACAGCTTTTTTTTTAAAAGGTTATATAAATAAAGAAAGCATTAATGAAATTTTCAACCGCATGGTTGGTCAGGTGACCAACAATGACGAAGTGTTTTGTAATACCCATTAGATCGTCTTATCTGCAATGATTACCTTTGCACGAAATAAAAAATATATGGCAATCAGAACAAACTTAAGTGAACGCAACCAGGGCTTATGTGAATTATGCAATTCCAATGCAGCAACAGAAGCATATTTGGTAAGCCCTAAGAAAGAAGATACGCTGGAAAACCAGGTGGCATTGTGTACTACTTGTATCACTAATATGAATGAGCCCGGCCACAGCGATTACTGGCGCTGTTTAGAAGGCAGCATCTGGAACCCTGAGCCATCTGTTCAGGCATTGAGTTACCGCATACTGTATGCATACCGCAATGAAGACTGGGCCGAAAACGTAATCAGTTCAGTGGAGCTGGATGAGCATGTGATTCAATGGGCATTGAGCGCTTACGAAGCAGCCGATGTACATAAAGACACTTATGGCAACACGCTGGTAAATGGAGATACGGTTGTACTTACGCAAGCCCTGAATGTAAAGGGAACCAGTTTTTCTGCTGCTAAAGGAACAGTAGTAAAAAAAATCAGGCTGGTGCCCGATAATACCGGTCAGATTGAAGGAAAGATCAATGAACAAACCATTGTGATATTAACGAAGTATGTGAAGAAGGGATAAAGTTTTTACACAGCAGGAATTTCTTTACCCGCTACAACAAAACGGTATAAGAAGATTAATGAAATAATAGAGAAAGCAGCTTGTAATAAGGCTGCTTTTTTAATAGCGTTCTATCTATGAAAAGACAGTTTAGATAAACTTCCCAGTGTGCGTTTGATATCAAACTGCCCATTGCAAATACTATGTTGCAGTCAAAGCTGTTCAATAGTTTTTCAATTGCAGGCCTTTATCCCTGAACTGTGCGATGAATAATTTTGAAAACACAGATACAGACATGAGTTTGAAAACGAAATTTCTTAACCCAATTCCGAAATAACTTTTTGGCACAAAAGATTTCGCAAACGACTGTGCGGATTGTTGTTTCTTTTCCATAAAAGGCTTGAACAGTTTTTCATATTGCACAAATGCCTGCTGGTAATCTCCATTGGCTTCCTTCAGTTCCCCGGCAAGTATGTATGCGCCCACCATTGCAAGCGTTGACCCCTTGCCTGATAAAAGGGAAGGGCAATATCCGGCATCACCCACCAAAGCTATTCTCCCATTGTACCATCGATCCATTTTTATCTGGCTGACGGAATCAAAATAAAAATCTGCGGTATTGTCAAGTGCATTAAGCAGTGGTGTACATTTCCAACCACCACCAGTAAACTGTTCTCTTAATATTTGTTTTTGCTTTTCTGTATCGTGGTGAGCATAAGTAAGTTTTTCCGGAAAACTAAAAATGAAAAAAGTTGTTGTTGCATTATTTTTATTGGAATAAACAGCCACTTGCCTGCATGGAAAATTATACATTGCAAATTCACTATTACCGGTGGAGAAATTTTTAATGGTATAAGAAGACGTATAGTAACCCAAATACTTTTCAAATTTGCTTTCATCACCAAAAATCAGTTTTCTAACCATTGAATGCAAACCATCTGCCCCAATAACAAGGTCAAAACTTCTGCTGCTGCCCTGTTTAAAACTTACTCTTACTTCCTTATCATTTTGTTCAATTTTTTCTATTGTGTTGTCAAATATTATTTCTATGTCTTTATCCAAAGCCGTATAAATGGTTTTCGCAAGGTCGCTTCTAAGTAGTGTCATTGCTCTGCCGTTCATAAATTTTTTAATTTTCTGATAGTTTATGCTTCCCTGCTCCCGGTCGTTTTTGTCAACCAGTGCTACTTTGGAAAAATTGATGTCAACTTTTTTAAGTTCGTCCACTATTCCCATTTTTACTGCAACATCATAGCCTGCGCCCATAAAATCTATGGCGTAACCGCCTTCCCTTAATTTAGGGGCAATCTCTATTATTGTTGGGTGGAAGCCGTAACGCTTTAACCAAAATGCAAGTGCTGTTCCGGCAATTCCTGCACCGGAAATCAGGATATTTTTATTGTTCATAACGTTTGTTGTGGCATTATTGATGTGGTGGTATCTTATATTCCGTTTGCCTGTTATCTCAGCCGGTTAAGAAAAAAATTACTGATTTTACACCAGGACTGCTGCTAAATTGCCAATAAGCCTTTTGCGATCATGTTGCTATTACCTAATCATATAGCTGTAAAAGTTGGTGACATAATCTTCAGGATTAACTTTTCGTATCGCTCTGTAAGTTATTCAAAATTTTCTTCAATAAAAAATACCGCCAACCGGAGTTCAGATAGATGGCAATAAAGAAGCATACAAAAAATGCGTGGCAAAGATGGTTACAATTCAGTAATAAGAGTGCTTGAATCATTACACGGGAAGCTGCTTATTTCAGTAATGTTTACCTTATCGCCATATAACAGTTTTGCTGACCTATACCTTGTGGCAGGTATTGGCAAAAGCTATAGTGCCGATCTGCGTTCGGGCATTTACAATAACATCGCATTTTTTTAATACAGCTCATGTTGCTGAAAACGGGCAATATTTTGAATGCAGATTGGACTCAGTACAACTGTTTAATGCCAATGCCAGCGAACATACAACAGTATGGCAGGCGGTTTAACAGGAACTGTTTTTGCCATGGAAGTTACAGGCAAACTGGCTTCAATTCCAACCTGCTTTTTCTTCAACACAAATCCTGCACTGGCGTGAACAGAAATAAAGTAATTATTAAGCGGGGCCCATTCTGAAGCTCCTTTTTGTATTGTTGCAAGAGTTTCCTGCAGCAAGGTGCCATCACGCAATAACAATTTTTGATTGAGCAGTAAAGCTTTGCTTTGAGCATTATATTGTACACCTAAACCCATTAACCAATTTGTATTGATGTGGTATTGATAATCCAGGCCAGCTTCAAAACCATAAGTTTTTAGCAAAGTGGTTTGTGTAAGCACCTTTGCCGTGTCTAAATTGGATGCATCGGCAATAGTTGCTGATAATACATTTTGTTCAGCAAACTGATGCCGCAGTAACAGCAGTTTTGAAGATACGTAATGCCTGGCTCCTATTTTCTTTTCAACAAAAATACCCGGCAACAGAAAAACGAAAGGCTGACTTTTACCATTTGCACCGGTAAAATAATAAGTTGTTCCCTGTAAAGGAAGCGGCCATTCCCATTGCAGGCCATATTGCAGTTGCCGGTGGGCATTGGGTCGTGTTTTATGTTTTGCCTTAATGCTATCTTGCGGCAACACTTCTAAGGATTGAATCTTTACCGTATTGCTTTGTTGCAGAACAGGTTTATTCAAATCACCGGCAGTAAAGTAAAGCAGGGAATAGCTGTTTGTCGAAATTTTTTCAGCAAACTTCTTTTTCAATTCTGTTTTACTGTTATCTTCTTCAGGTTTACCATTGAAGCCGGTTACTTTTTTTTGAACAACAGCTTTTTGCTGAGGCAATATTGATGCCTTATTGATTCGTGGTTGTTGCATTGCAGTCTTCACGGCTGCTGGCTTTACCTGTTGCAGAGGATTTGCAGGTGTGGGGTCTTGCTCCGGTACCTTTTTTTTGGGTGGGGTATCCTGGAAAATTACATACCCGTTATAAAAGGAATAGTATAATGAAGTAGTTTTTTTGATTTGCTGCAATAATGCATCCAGTGAATAGGGACGATGTGCAGGAAATGAAATCAGTTTTGATCCATTTACTACAGTGGAATTAAATGAAAAACGTATCCCACTGATACGATGTACATACCGGGTAAGCGAATCCAGTGTAACAGTACCAGTTACACTAAATATCGGGCCGGGTTTGTTTTGGCCTGCAAGCTGGTGATGCCCTGTTAACAGTACAAACACCAGGCAGTTTATGCAGAAAAATCTATTCACAACCCTCCCCTGTGATATAAACAATTTTTTTCTGCTGGCCTATAGTGTAAGTAAAATTTAATGTGTACCCGATGATATCCAGGGCATCCTGCAGTGTTTTATTATCCAGCCGCGTGGTTATACGGCAACGAAGTAAACGTCCGTTACTGAATTGTATCGTTACACCGTAAGCTTTTCCTATCAATGCTGCAGCTTCAGGCAATGGGGTGTCATTAAATTCAAACACCAGCGTGGCATAACTGTACAGGTTGGGATTGACTTTTCCTTTTTCGCTTAAATAATTTTCTCTTTCATTAAAGTGTATTGATTCACCTTCGTTAATTTTCATTGGGCTTTTACCCGGTAAAGTAAGCAGCACAAAACCCTTTTGCACATGCACCGATGCAATAGTGCCGGCACTGTCCTGCTGCACCAGGAAACCACCATGATGCCCTTCAATCAATAATGAACCCTGCTGCAACCGTACCGGCTGGTTATTTTCTGTTGCCGGAAAGAATACACCGCCGCTTGTTAAAGTATATACGGTATCCCTGTCCGGCAGAAGTTGCAATTGGCTGAATTCGTCTGCAAAACAAATTGTGCCATTGGGCAAACTATCCTGCTGAATTTGATTGGCGGTTTGCCATACAGTAATAATTTTCGATGGCCTTGTTACGTGGTGCGAATAAAATAAAAGTACCAGCACTGCTATAATGCCGGCACATGCATATGATATGTATTTTAACAATGCCCTGCTGATTCCATTTGGGCGCTCCGGTACATCGCTGCTGTGTTGCAACATTTGCTGCATAGCATCCCAGGCTTCGTCTGCAGGAATATCCGGCTCCGGGTAACCGTCATGTTTTACATGATCTGCATAATGAGCTTTATCATCCACTTATTTTGGTTTTAGGTTGTTCAAGAATAGATTTCAACTTAGAGCGGCATTCTTTTAAATGCCACTTCACCGTTCCTTCTTTCATATCAATAGCCGCAGCTATTTCTTTAATCGAAAACCCTTCCAGGTAATACAGCGAACATACACACCTTGTATTTTGTGGTAACTGCCCCAGGTAATAGTAAATATCTTTCCATTCCAGTTTCCTGAAAGGATTATCTGTACCGGCTTCCTGTAAATGTTCGGTCAGCTCGTAGGTAAGTTTCGATTTTTTATCCCTTATTAACGTCAGTGCTGCATTGCGAATGATCGTGTAGCACCAGTTAAAAAAATCTCCTTTATCCGGGTTGTACTGGTTTATATTTTTAAAAACTCTCAACATACCATTATTCACTGCGGTTAAAACATCATGCGGGTCGGAAAAAAAACATTTACACAAAGCATAAAATGCGGGATAGTATTTACGGTACAGCACTTCCTGGCTGCGGGAGTCCTGCTGCTGGCAATTTTTTATTATTTCTTCTAAATGTTCCAATTGTTTTTTTTAATTCCGGGACTTTCTTGATTTTTATCCAAATCGGCATTTTTTTTACCGTCTTCATTCACCCAACTGCGGCTTACCTGGTTGCCCAATTGCAGCTAACCAATTGAACACATTCAATTACAGGTAAACATGATGTAACGGGAATTCAACATAGTAAAGGGCCGCTTCGGTACTGCATTTCCCCCTGTAAACTATTGGTATAGTATTAAACTGCGACTCAACAGTAAAAGGTTGGAAGTAGCCGGTTTTTTTTATACCCTAATGACTCCCGGGGAATCAAATGGGTTGCCTAGAAAAAATAATGTAATATAGAAAGTGGTGTTGGCAGCGGCATCTCCCTTCAGGTATTTTATTGACGCAAAACCGGGAGCATATTCAGATTAATTTCAGGGTATTCGAATAATTGCAGTTCCGATTCAGTTTGGTCAACCAGCAGGTTTGGGATTTTTAATACCAATCCAGCCTTAAAGCAAGCCAGCCAAACATATTTCCCGGGCTACAACTCCTTATAGTTGTATAGCGGTAATACTTTTTATCATACTCCTTTTGGAGAGTTTATCTTGCCAAAATAAGACAGAGCATTACCTTTTGACAGTACCGGTATTTTGCCGCATTGCAATCGTTAGTCACCGCTGTTCTTCCTCACCTGGCCAATAATCTAAAGCTGTATTGAAATACAGCAACTTTCCCTAAAACGTATTATAAATGAAATAAAAATTCTGAGGAGAAATTTTCTGTAAGATTCCCTTATGCAAAATAACTTTTATTCCACCGCTGAAATAGGTAAAGGTCAAAATGTGCTTACACGTTAATGGTACCGCATCACATAATAACAACTCACTGCCACACAACAACAACTGCTTTGGGTTTCGCAATGTTTGGGTGGCGTACCGGAAGCGAAAGCTCCATTTTGTTTGGCCTTTAACACAGTTCGTGTTATTGGCTGACACCTGCTTTTTGTGTGATCGTCAATTCCATTGAGTTTGCAAATATTTTGGGTATATCCAGGGAATAATCATAGACGCCTTGCCACATATTGCCAAGTTGAGTAATTGTAGCACTTACTGTGGCCGGTGTTTTGAGTCCATACGCTGTCCTTCCAAGTTCACCGTCGCAGTGATATAAATGTCTTACTATAGGTTCTGTGTCTTGATAAATCTTTTTGCTGTATGCTGATAATACAACTTGAGCGCCTGCAATTTCAGCATATATTTTATTCATTCTTTTATCATGGTCGTCAATAATTTTTGAAGAGCATTCGTTTGGCGTATTCTTCGCTATCCACAACACCCAGGTTATACTATGAAAGCCTTCTGCAGTTTTTTTCATCAGGTCAGAAGCTGCAATTTTTAGATTCTTCGCTTTCTCTTCACCCAATTGCTTATCGAATTTTTGGCTTTCACTTTTCTTGTTCACTTTTGCTATTATCAAAGCACCTAAAAATCCAATCATACTTCCACCCAAGGCACCAAATAAAGTTAACCATTGCGAATTAATGGAATGACTTTGATTAGCATAGTATTCAGCCTGTGAAAGCTGATTTTTTGTCTGCGCAGTAACATAAGTTTTATTCAAATTGAAAAGGCTGGTATCAGGTTGACAATTTACCTTTTCAAATGTTATAATACCCAAAAAAAATGTAAGGAATAGTTTTGCTTTCATTTTATTTTTTTAAAAGATTTATAGATCCGGGATTGGTTGCTGCCAACGTTCGGTGCATGCCGCAGGTCTGGGCCTGTTACAAATGTATCCTGTCAATTTATTCCATTCACTCAGCACACAACACCCATCAGCTTTAATTTTGCCTGCGCAATAATAATCCTCAATAACCGCAACCGCAAACTATAACGCCACTGAGGAAATACCGGATGTTCCCAATGTTCACTCAGCATAACGAAAGTAATGATCAGCATGGCCAGGTTATGTCCCTGCGGCAATAACATGGGAAACAACATTAACGCCCAGCCCGATCCAATACACCAGGCACCATGCACTGCACCGTACTGCAATGCACTACGCATTGCATTCCATCCAAACGCAGGAAGTACGGGATGATTGTGCCCTGCATTTAAGCAGCGTTGTTTCAGCGGTGAAAATTGCCAGACCACCGCAACAGCAAAAACAATTAATGCAGGTATGTAGGATAATGGGAAGAAAAGATTAGCTGCAATGATTACGCCGATCAATGGAATGCCCGCCAGCATCCACGCCATTAAATAGCCGGATACAAACAGTAATGCACAAACGAAACGTAAATTTCTGAAGCTTTGTAAATAAATCATTTGCACTGACACAATCAGCTTCGGCAACATCATAGCAACCACCATCAAACCCCAGCCCAGCATTTGCGATGAAAGCGGGTTCATTTGCAGCAGCATACTGAGCGATGCAGCCGACGGGCCTGAAGCTGATATATGGCAATGCTCCATCGTCATGATATGACCGGGGTTGAACAGCAGCACTATCCATGCCAAAACACTGATACCAATAATCACCAGCTGAATAGCTGTACGTTGTTTCCGTGAAAGTCTCATACTGGTCTGTAAATTATTATTGGCTTAACCGGTAAATGCTGATGCGCCCCACAGTGATCTCACTTCCTTTTGGAATGGGGTTTCTTGTTTTGATCTGCACGTTCAGTGAACTGAAATCAAGGCCGCTGCCCAGGTGCAGATTATCAATAACATTGGTGATATTAAATTTAAACGTGAGTCCTGCGCCGCCGTGGGCACTGTTCTTCATGGAGGCCATCCGTATTCCAAACAATGCTACAGACTGTACAAAATTATCGTTGATATATAATGAAAGGAAGTTAGCATTGTTCGTTCCTTTTACATTTTCCAGTTGCAGGTACACATCATTCGGTGGCGTGGAAACAGAAGCTTTAAGCAAGCTTTTTGAAACTGATTTCCACGCGGTGGTATTCAGCTTCACTGCTGTTTGTGTGGTGCCGCTGTTTAAAGTAAGTGCTGTATCGCTTGCACCCACCAGTTCAGGTTTTGTATTTTGTTCCATGTGTGTGCCTTTATCCAAACCTTTGCCTCCTAATTTAATCAATCTGTTTGATATAGTGGCCTGCATTTTTGAAGGCGGTGTGGTATCGTATGATGTCAATGAAAGATCATCATACGTATAGGAATAACCATTGCCCATGAATGTTATCTGCGTGGTACTGTTCACATCTGCAGGGGTATAATACCAGGGTGTGCCCTTTGCATCTACCGGCATGGCAAACTGTGAATTACCGTTGGCGGTTGGTCCCGCTTGCCAGTTGGCATTGGAAGGGTTGGCATTTTTACCGGTTACATTCCACGCCGTCCACATACGGTCAATATTGGCATGGTGTAAATAGAAAACAGGATCAAGTGCAGCCACTCCCGGGTCAGACATCAGGCCTTCTGTTTGCTCTGCAGGATTGGGATCTGTCCATGCGTCACCATTGAAACCACCAATCATGACATGCGCAAAATTGTGTGGGTTAGATTCAAGGTCACCAAAACCGGCAGGGTCATGACTGAATCCTGTTTGCATGCCGCCATAATAATAGCCGGTTAAATCACCGGGGCCGGGCTGTGCAGGTTGGATAAGGTCACCATAGATGGTATCCCACTGGCATTCATCATTGGCAGATGGATCCTGTTGCGTATCCGGACCAACAACAATATAAATATTCTTGTCGCCATTGGGGCCATATCTTTCAGGAATGTATAACGGGTTGGATGTTCCATCAGGCAATGCACTAACGGTAAAGGCTGGGGGAATTTGATATTCTTTATACGTTTGGGATTGGTTCAGGTAATTCCAGTACGGCAAAGCCCAGTCTGCAGGCCCGTTCAATGAAATTATAATATCCCGGAGAATATTTTCAAGCGCCACTAAATACCCCCTGTGCCAGGGTGGAAAAAACCATGAGCCATGCTGGCATTGATCCCAAAAAAGATTAGCCAGGCTTTGCGCAGGTGGATTATTTAAATTGGCCGATGCTGGTATAGAAGCAATCTTTGTCCAGTTGGGAAAACTGGCAGGCGCAGGGTCTGAATGTGCGGTGGCTATTAAATATTGTCCATGTATGGCTCCATAAAACCACCAGCTTACCGCATTATTGATGGGTAGTGCTTTCATTGCCTCAACACCTTTGGCGTACCAGTACAAATCGGTATAATTACCCGATTGATCTTTGAATTGTCCGCCATTACAGGCGTCCCATGCATTTTTTCTAATAAAATTGTTCATAACACTATTAGCGTTTTAAATGATTACGGTGGGTTTGGGTTTCCGTGTTCCAAAAATCTTTTGCAGTGCCGCTCCTGCGCTGCTGTTCAGCATTCTTTAGTCGTAATGTAAAATGATCTTTTGCAGGCAATAAAGTTCATACCCTGCTGAAGTGCACATCAAACATAATATCCTGCAGCCGTTTTTTTAACCGTGTTTATACCTGTTTTTTTCATTACTTCATCTGCGGCATTAATCATTTCTTCACCAGTGTCTTTACTTCCTTAACCCGGTTTAATTATATATATCCTGTTTAAATAAAATAATTTTTACTTATGCTGATATTATTCTTCCCTTAACTGATAGCGCTCACCCCCATCCCCTAATTCCAATTACTAATCCCGGCGCCTCCCACTTACAAAATCCCCACATCACAATCCCATTCATCAAATTGCATGGTAAAGCCGGTAAAAACGCAGTATATTAACAGCCCTAACCAAAACAAACATTATCATCATGAGAAGGTCATTGATACTTCTTGCTGTAGGCTGCCTGTGGTATGCTGCTGCCAGCGCACAAAACGATGGCGACCTCGCCAAAATCAAAAATGAAGGTTTAAACAATTCAAAGGTCATGGACATTGCTTTTCACCTTACCGATGTGTCCGGGCCACGCCTCACCAATTCACCGGGCTATTTACGGGCAGCCAATTGGGCTAAAGATGAACTTACCCGTATGGGCCTTGTAAATGCTACGCTGGAACCCTGGGGCGATTTCGGTGTGGGCTGGGAACAAACCCGTTGTTATGTTGCCATGACAGCACCATACTACTGCCCCATCATTGCCATTCCCCGCGCATGGACTGGTGGTACACCCGGTAAAAAAATGATCAGTGAAGATGTGGTGGTCATCAATGCGAAAGATTCTGCGGAGTTGTATCAAAATTATTCCGGGAAGATCAAAGGCAAAATTGTGATGTTGTATATGCCTGACACGTTACGTCCTTCTTTTTCTCCAGATGGGCAACGTTATGCCGACAGTACACTTGAAAAAATGGCCAATGCCAAACCTGATGCACCCCGCGGCCCACGCAACTTTGGTGGCAACGGACAACGCCAGCGCATGAACCTGGCCCGCATGATGCCCGAATTTTTTACACAGGAAAAACCGGCATTGGTATTAAGCATGGTGGCCCGTGGCAATAACGGCACCTTGTTTGTACAAAACGGCGGTTCTTACAATAAAGATGCGATGGATAAAAATAATTATGCCTGGGTAATGCTTTCCAGCGATGATTATTTACGTGTACAGCGCCTCGTTATGTCTGGTGAAAAAGTGACACTGGAAGCAGATGTAAAAACAAAATTTTATGATAACGATATTAAAGGATATAATGTAGTGGCAGAAATTCCCGGTACCGATCCTGTGCTGAAGAATGAAATAGTAATGCTCGGCGGTCACTTAGACAGCTGGCATGGTGCCACCGGCGCTACTGATAATGCAGCCGGCAGCGCTGTAATGATGGAAGTGGTACGCATACTGAAAGCCAGCGGACTGCAACCCAAACGTACCATCCGCATTGCTTTGTGGAGTGGTGAGGAAGAAGGTTTACTCGGTTCAAGGGCTTATGTAAAAAATCATTTTGCCGATCCTGCTGATATGGTTTTGAAACCGGAACATGAAAAAGTATCGGCCTATTATAATTTAGATAACGGCACCGGCCGCATCCGCGGTATTTATTTACAGGGCAATGAAGCTGCACGTGCCCTCTTCCAGCAATGGCTGGAGCCTTTTAAAGATATGGGTGCTTCCACTGTAACCAGCAGCAACACCGGTGGTACCGATCACTTATCTTTCGATGGCGTGGGCATTCCCGGTTTCCAGTTTATTCAGGATGTGATTGAGTATGACACCCGCACGCATCATACCAATATGGATACGTACGATCACCTGGTGCCTGCAGACTTAAAACAGGCGGCCACCATTGTTGCTTCATTTGTGTACAACACCGCACAGCGTACAGAAAAAATTCCGCGTAAAGAATTACCTAAACCCCGTGGAGCTAATGGCGGCAGGGGTTTTTAAAATATTTTTATTCCTATAGCCAAGCGGTGACTCACCCTTTAAGGGGTGAGTCACCGCTTGGCTAATGATATCTTCTCAAGAAGTCAACCCTCCGCTGCAGCTGCAATCATTAGACGATTCAAATAGATTACGAAACAGCAGATAATAAGCATCTGCAAAAGGGTTGCCTTCTTTCAAGTACAAGTCCCAATATCTTCTTTTTGAAATCCATTATAAAAGAAGGCAACCTTACAGGTTGACTTCTTCGGAAGTGCTTTTATTTTACAGCAATAAAAATATTTCCTCAAGAAGTCAACCCTCCGCTGTAGCTGCAATCGTTAGACGATTCAAATAAATTACGAAGCAGCAGATAATAAGATTCTGCAAAAGGGTTGCCTTCTTTCAAGTACAGGTCTCAATATTTTCTTTTTGAAATCTGTTGTAAAAAGAGGCAACCTTGCAGGTTGCCTCTTCTCAAAGGTGTGTTAATATTTACCCGATAAAATCTAAATCCGGTAACACGCCGCATTAATATTCATCCCTGCACCTACTGAAGCAAACAATACAATATCACCCTCATTCAGCTCATGCACCGTCATATTTTTCTTTCTTACCAGGTCAAATAATGTAGGAATAGTGGCAACAGAACTGTTGCCCAAATAATGAATACACATGGGCATAATATTTTCAGGAACAGTTTTAATACCATACAACCTGTACAATGCTTTAATAATTCCCTCATCCATTTTTTCGTTAGCCTGGTGAATAAACACTTTTTTTACCTGGTCAATGGAAACACCGGCTTTATCCAGGCAATCTTTCATAGCAGCGGGCACATACTTCATGGCATATTCATATACTTTTCTGCCTTTCATTTTAATGTAACGGATACGTGGGTCCGAATCGGGGAAATAAGATTTACCCAAGTGCAGGTAATCCCATTCTTCAATACAATGCGATTGCACACTGCAGGCTAATATCCCGCTATCTGTACCTTCTTTCCCTTCAACAATACTGGCACCTGCACCATCAGAAAAGATCATACTGTCACGGTCATAAATATCAATTACACGGGATAAAGTTTCAGTACCCACCACCAAACATTTTTTGGCCATACCGGCTTTAATAAAAGCATCGGCCTGTATTACGCCCTGCAACCAGCCGGGGCAGCCAAATAAAATATCATACGCCACGCAGTTGGGGTTGTGTATCTGCAAAGCATGTTTTACACGGGAGGCCAGCGCAGGCAACACATCTGTCTGAATGGTATGTTTTAAAACGTTACCAAAATTGTGCGCTACAATCACCTGGTCTATCGTTTCAGGATCGCATTGCGCATCTTCAATGGCACGTTTGGCAGCAATGGCTGCCATATCGGATGCAGTTACATCAGCATCAGCATAACGGCGCTCTTCAATACCAGTGATCTGTTTAAACTTCTCCACCACTTCCAAAGGATCGGTATCAATCTTTTTACTGTCTTCGCCATAAAAATTCATAATGGCAAAATCCTTGTTGGTTTTTATAGTATCAGGAATAAAACTGCCCGTACCGGTGATCACTGAATGAATTGGTTGCATCTATTAATATTTAGTATATAAAGCAAGGTCCGTTTACAAATAAAGGTATTATAATATCGGTTACGAAAAATAATAAAAATCAGGCCTCCGCCTGCCGCCCATCAGCACCGTTAGCATGGGTTATAAAATTGTATTATGTTTGTTGCTGCTTTAACGGCATTTATTGTGAAACCATTTTACCTGCAAGATTTATGAAAAAGATTTTTTCCTGCGCTGCATTTTTGTTTATACTTTCTGCACATTTATCGCTTTATGCGCAAACAGTACAACATATTCCTGCTTATACGGCTTACGCTGTACCCGTGGAGGAAAGCAATGAAGATGATGAGAGCAACATATTTTCTCAGAAGGATGGAATACAGCACTGGTCCGATCCTGCACAGCAGATACAATTTTATTTTAATCTTCGCCAGGCAGGCCAATTAAACCTGGCATTAACCATGAAGAACGAAGCAGCCGGAAACGTGCTTACAATAACTGCAGCAGGCAAATCGTTTACCGTAGCCGTACCAAAATCTAAAACATTTAAAACAATACCGGTTGGAACTGTTGCAATTAAAGAGCCCGGTTTTTACAGCGTATTCATCAATGCAAAAAACAAAAAAGGCACCAGCATTGCAGCTATCCAATCATTAGATGTTAGTGGTGCTGCCACGGTAAACATGCATTTCAATACCAAAACAAGAAGAAATGCGGCGTCAGTACATTTAATGTATCCGCTTGCAGACAGTGTTAAAGTGGTGGCATTTTATAACGAACTCACCATACCCGAACATGCCGATGCACTGCACAGTTATTATATGGCCTGCGGTTTTGCCCGTGGTTATTTTGGTATGCAGGTGAACAGCCCCACTGAAAGAAGAATTATTTTTTCTGTTTGGGATGCCGGTAATGAAGCCATTGACCGCAACAAAGTGAGTGATGAAAACAAAGTGCAACTGATGGCGAAAGGACAAAATGTTTTTGCTGATGGTTTTGGCAATGAAGGCACCGGCGGCCACAGTCATTGGATCTATAACTGGAAAACCGGCACCACATATAAATTTTTAGTAACCGCTGTTACCGACAGTGCTGCTTCCACCACCAGCTATGCCGGTTATTTTTATATTCCTGAAGAGCAGCATTGGAAACTCATTGCCTGCTTTAAAGCCCCTAAAGATGGCAAGCCCTTGAGAAAATTATATTCATTTGTAGAAAATTTTTGGGGTGTGAACGGACAGTTATTGCGCAAAGCTTTTTATGGTAACCAATGGGTGAGAACTGAGACCGGTGAATGGAAAGAACTTACACAAAGCACCTTCAGCTATGATGCCACAGGGCGTGCCGGCGACCGCATTGATTATGGCGGCGGCGTAGAGAACAATCAGTTTTATTTATGGAATGGTGGATTCAAAACCACTACTACCAAATTCGGTGATGTTTACAACCGCCAGCCCAATAACGCCAAACCACAAATTGATTTTTATAAAAATGCAGACAGTGCTGCTGAAATAAAAAAAGAACTGGCTGTTATTACTGATGCGATTGCCAATAAAACTATTACAGTAACCGGCAGCAGCAACAATGTTTATTATACTATTTTGAAAGAAGGTGATGGCCCACAGGTGACTGTCAACGATACTTTGGTGGTAAACTACCGCGGCACATTATGGAACGGTGCTGAATTTGATGCCACTGCAGATAAGCCAGCCACTTTTCCTTTAAAACGGTTGATCAAAGGCTGGCAACTCGGCATGCCTTATTGCAAACAGGGCGGTAAAATACGGTTGTATATCCCTTCACCGCTGGCATACAGCATCCGCAACCTGGGCGTAATTCCGCCCAACAGCATATTAATTTTTGATGTGGAAGTGCTGGAAATCAAGGCTGAAGGGCACAGTCAATAAATAATATTAGCCCTTTCACTAATAAAGGCTATCTTTGCGGCTTAATTTTATAATACAATACAATTTACAATGAACAAACAACAAGGTACCGTAAAGTTTTTCAACGCTGAAAAAGGGTACGGCTTTATCAAACACAACGATTCTTCCAAAGAAACATTTGTACACGTTAGCGGATTGAATGGCCAGCAGATTAAAGAAGGTGACAATGTTGCCTTTGATGTACAGGAAGGAAAAAAAGGAATGAATGCAGTTAACGTGGAACTGATCGGTTAATCACGTAAAACATAATTACCTTTCCGGGCCGCACAACAGTGCGGCTCTTGTTTTTTCAGTATTAAGGCTTTTCTTTCAGGCTGTTGAATCCCAAACCCGCCAGTATACTGATGCCCCCCAATACCCACCACAAGGTAAAGTAACCAAAAGCATGAGCCATTTGTGTACCGCTTAAACTGCCAATCACCTGCGCTGCACTCCACGTCATGGTATAAATAGCGGCATAACGGCCCCGGTTGGCCGCAGTGGTACGGGAAATATAATAACTGTTCATAAAGGGCATACCTGTTATTTCGGCCACCGTAACCACCACCATTGCAATCGTTGCCAGTAATAAATAACTCGCAGATGGTATATTCAGAATGGCAAATGATGATGCCAGTAATATACAGCCGTACATCATCAGCCTAAGGTAAGGCCTTGTGCCTTCCAGCTTAAATACAATGATCATCTCAAACAATGCAATCAATATGCCGTTCATAGACATGATGAGACCAATCCTGTCTTCATTCAGGTGAAACCCTTCTTTAAAAAATAACGGCACGGTGGTGAATAACTGGAAGAAGCAGATAGAAAACAACAGCATGAAAAAGGTAAACCACATAAAGGTTTTATCCTGGAACGGGCCACGCACCGGTGTTGTTTCATCATGATTTTCATGCGTGAGCCTGTGCTGCTGCTCCAGTGTTACTTTAGGCAACACCAGCAACAAAACAAATGCCGCTGTGATATTGGTTAACCCATCTGCCCAAAACAATAAATGATAACTGATGCTGGATAAAAGACCAGCCAGCGCACTGCCCACGCCCCAACCCAGATTAATGGCCAGCCGTATCAGTGAAAAAGATTGTGTACGGTTTTGTGGTGTGCTGTAATGTGCAATTGCACTCGAGTTGGCCGGGCGAAAGGATTCATTAATCATGCTGGTAAAAAACACACACAGCAGAATGGCATTGTAAGAATGCATTTGCCCCAGCACTAAAAACATTACACCGCCACCAAACAGCGCAATGAACTGCATGGTGTAAAACCCAATCTTATCACTCAGTTTACCACCAAACCATGCGCCCACCATAGAGCCAACACCGTATGCAGCAACGGCAATACCACCCTGCCGTTCCGTATAGCCAAGATGGTGGCAATATAAAGTCATGAAGGGAAGTACCATCGTGCCGCAGCGGTTGATGAGCATCACTGCAGACAATAACCAGATGCGGCGGGTTAAACCGCTGTAAGCATTCCGGTACAAGTTAATGGTAGTAGTTATCATGGCTGCGCAAATATATTATTTTGTTTGCGTATGCAATGATTTAAGAAGCAGTACAATAATTTCAGTTACACCTCATCCACCCGCGGCATTGCTGCAAATGCCTGTTGAAAACTTTCAGGCGGCACAGCCAGTTTACGCTTTTCTGTATCCATCCATGCGCCATCAACAGTTACCACAGCAGCCAGTGTATCACCATTCTTCCATATCTCATTTACAAAACTCCAGCGGGAATAATCGGCAGTGGCTTTTAATAATTTAACGTGTACTTCAATCTGGTCGCCAAATAATAATTCCCTTTTAAACACACATTCTTCCCTGAATAAAATGGGGCCGATGTGTTCCTGTTTGATCGTATCCATCGTTATGCCATGCTGTGCCAATATCACTAAACGGGCATTGGCACAGAAGTCATAGTACTTACTGTGCAGCACATGAAAGTTGGGGTCAATGTCTGACCAGCGGATCTCTGCTTTAATTACAAATTGTTTCATCTAAAAAAAATTATGGGGTTATTTTTGATCAATGTAGTGCAATAACTGAACACCAATCTCATCATTGCTTACCGTGGTATTGGCTAAAATGATTACTGCATTTTTTGTTTCAGGATTTATTGCAAGAAAACTTTTGTAACCGCCTGTTTGCCCGCCATGAAACAACACATCTCCACTGCCCCAGTTTTGTATGAACCAGTTGAGCGCAATTTGCTGCTGGCCGGTATTGAATGTGGGCTGATGCGTTAATGTTATTGCGGCCTGTAAAGTTTTATCGCTGCACGCCGTTTGCAACGCAGCGTATTTCAGCATATCTGTTGCATTGCTTCGTAAACATCCTGCGGCAGCCAGCGCTTTAAAATCCCATTGACTGTTCGGCAAAATGCTTTCGTTATAGCCCTGCACAAAAAACGAACTGTCTTTCTGTAATAAGAATTGCCTTGTATTGTTCATCCCTGCCTTACTGCAAATAAATGTGGTCACCATTTTTTCATAAGGCATTTGATAAATGGTTTCAAGAATATGACCCAACAACCCAACACCCAGGTTGCAATATTCAAACTGTACACCGGGCTTCCGCAGCAGCTTTGCTGTTTTCAAATACGCATTCAGTTTGTCGTTATCATAATCTTTATACGGATTAATTAAATCTGTTGCACCAAAATTACCAGGTAATGGTGGCAGGCCTGAGGTATGATTAGCCAGTTGAACAATCTTCAATGTATCGTTTCCAAATTTCAGCAGTGGAACGTCTTTGGGTAAATATTTATTTACAGGGTCGCTCAGGTTGATTTTATGTTCTGTAACTGCTTTGGCAAGAATGGTTGCCGTAAAAGTTTTGGTGACAGAACCAATCTCATATACACTTTCATTGGTGGGCAGTTTACCATTTCCCTTTTGCGTTTCTCCATAATTATAAAAATAAGTTTTACCATCTTTAAGCAAACCAATACTCATGCCCACTGTTTTACTGGTAAACATAAACCGTTGCACGATACTGTCTACCTTTTTATCCATTGCCGTTGTTACAGCATTATCCGTTGCTGATTTTATTATCGGCCCGGTAATTTCTTTTTTGTAAGGTTGCAGTAAAAAAGTAAACAGTTTTCCTTTATCATCCAGGCTGATGTACAACGAAAATATGGCTGCATCAAATGAAGTTTTGTATTTGCTTACATTTTTATCAAACTTCTCAAATTCCACTCTTTTCATTTCGCCCAAAGGAAAAAGATTATTATTACATACGGCAATAAATGCCTCATGGCTCAACTGTTTTTGAAAAGCTTCGCCGGCAAGGCTGTATAAACTATCTGCCTGCTGTGCGTTGAAATAACGCACCACTTTATCTTTCATGGCATCGTTCTTTTCCTTTTGCCCATCTTGTGCAAACACACAACCGGCGGTAAGCAGGCAAATGAAATTCAATATCATCTTTTTCATACCATAAAATTAAGAAAGCCCTTCCGTGCAGGGGAAGGGCTTTGCAGTTTATTTTCCACCGGCATTACTGTCCGGTTCTTTCTTTGCAGCTTCATTTTTCTTTGCTATGTCTTCCAGTAATTTTAAACCGAGTAAGCCACTGATGGGGCCGTTGGCGCCGTCTCCTCCGCCTCCAATCAAAATATCCGGCATAATTTTGATGTTTTGCGCTCCGATGGCTTCCATCACTTTTAACTGGGTAAAGTTATCGCCGCCCATAGCTTCTACTGAAAGCTTGTAGGCCTCCGCATTGGAACGTCCGATAGCAAGGATTTTTTCCGCTTCTGCATTACCGGTAAGAGAAATTTTTTCTGCATCCGCTTTTGCCAGCAATTCGATTTGTTCAGCATTTGCTTTTGCGAGTACCCGTATCCGTTCCGCATCACCATTCGCCAGTAATTTCAAGCGGTCGGCTTCTGCTGTTGACTGCAAACGTACGCTGTTGGCTTCGCCAGTGGCTTTCTTCACCGATGCATCGGCCACCCTTTCTGCAATCACCACACCCTGGTCTGCTTTTACAATCTCTTTCTGCATATCTGCAATGGCTGTTTCCTTTTCCAAACTCTGGCGGGTTTCCTGCGCCTGCTTTTCTGTTTCGTAAGTTATTTTTTGTTCTTCTGCAATCTTTCTGTCAGTCAATGTTTTCATCAAACTGTCCGGCGGGGTGATGTCGCCAATCAAAGTATCTACGCCAAAAACATTATACAGGTCAAGCACTTTGCCAATATGTTGTTTCGCCGATTCCTGCCTTTCTTTACGTGTACCCAGGAAGGCAATAACATCGCTGTCCTGTGCACTGTTACGGAAATAGTTGCCGATAGTAGGTTCCAGCACCTGGCTCACCAGGTTATTCATATTACCAAAGCGGGCAATTACTTTTGGCGCTTCAGTGGTGGGTATATGAATGATCTGCGATACATCGAGGTTGAACGGAAAGCCGTCTTTACTGCGTACCGTAATGGTAGATAAATTTTTATCCAGCTGGTGGCTTTCGCTCCGTGCATTTGCCCAGTTCAGTACCAGGTTGGTGGTGGGCACCAATTCCACTTTCATAATAAATGGATTGATAGGGTATTTACCGGGGCCTAACGGTTCTGCCCAAACGCCTTTTTCTCCCTTTGAAACAATATTGCCATGTTTGAATTCCACACCACTCAGGTCAACACCTTCTGCACCAACATAACTGATTACCACGCCCACATGGCCAATGGGAATTTCAGTCATATTCACCATATCCACTTTGGCAAACCATGGATTGAGGAAGTATGTACCGGCCAGTATCACCTGTTCCTGCAAGCCTTTGCAACCACCTTTTTGTAAAAAGGTATCCACATCCTGGAATTTGTTATGCCCTTCAATCAGTCCGCCGGCAATTTGCCCCTCTCCCAGCGGTTTACCTTCCTGCGTGGTTACCACGCCTACGGCATTATCGGGAATAGAAGTCATATCCGTCATGATCACTTCAAACAAAAAGGTGTTGATGCGGTAACTACCGGGTGTGATCACCGCTGTTTGCCGCCCTTTTCGTCCACCATTTTTCAGGAACGCTACAGCATCCTGGAAACTGTCGCATTCAATTTTACGGCCCAGGATGGCACCGGTTTCCAGCTCACCCCCATCTTTGGCTAATACAAGCCCCAGTTGCCCTGTCGGGATAATGGTAAATGGTTGAAAACGGATCTCGTATTGCCAGATCCATTTTGCAAAATAAATTCCGGGAGGCAATGTTTGTGCCTGGAAGCCGGCTTCACCATCGGTGGCGATGATGCGGCCTTCCGGCAATTGCTGTTTACCGAAGAGTACAAATTTTTTCGTTACCAGGCCAATCCGGTCTTCGGGTACAATTACAACACCAAAGAATACCCGCAAAATAAAGCGGTAAAACAAGAGTACAAATAATGGGATGCCGATGATGAGGCTCCATTTCATTAATTCATGAGAATCCATATTGTCAGGGTTTTAGTTGATGAAAATAACAAATGTTTACTATCAGCCGGTGAAATGATATTCACCAGTTATACCACAGCATTCTGCTGTTGCTTATTACAGCTGCTTTGGGGGAGAAGTATTGAAATGGCAGAGAATAAAATCGCTGAGGTAAAAGGGAATAACAGCAGTGCGGTGGTTCATTGTAAATAAAATTACCACACAAAGTTTAGCCGAATATGGATGTGCTGCATATGAATTGAGGATGGATGGTAAAGGATGATGCAGGACTGGATGAAATGCATGCACGGATGGCAAATAAAAAGCCGCAAAGTATTGCTTTGCGGCTTATGTTGGGAGTTAGTATCTTATTTATACAAAATTTCGTAGTACTCCTGTGCCATACGGTTACTGTCAAACTGGAAACGTACATCACGCATGCCATTCTGGATAATCTGCCTCCACGTGTCGTAGTTGTCATAGTATAAAGGCAGCACCTGGTTTTCCAGTATATCATATAACTGATCCAGGTCGTATTGATCCTGTTCCATTACGCTGATATTTTCATAATCTACCGGCGGAACAACAAATCCGTTATTACCATGATGAACAAATTCACAGATCCACCCATCGTTAGTGCTGCAGTTCACAGAACCGTTCATTGCTGCAGTCATACCGCTGGTGCCGCTTGCTTCACGTGGTACACGCGGATTGTTCAGCCAAAGGTCTGATGCCTGTTTCAACCGTTTACTCAACGATAATTCGTAGCCCGTGCATACCGCCACGTTTTTATAATTCTTACTTAAATGCACCAGGTTATTAAAATCGCTGATAGCAGGATAATCCAGCGGATATGGTTTGCCCGCCCAGATCATCTGCACTGGATATTTCGTATTGGTAACTAATTTTTCGAAACGGGCCATATCACGGGTCAGCAAATCAGCTCTTTTATATCCTGCAAAACGGCGTGCCCATACAATGGTAAACACATGCGGATTAAACAGTTTTCCGGTTTGATCAGCCACAATATCAAAAGCCCTTTTCTTCAAATATTTTTTGCGGTCATCAAATGCAGCAGCATTGCTTTCATTCATGAAATGATACAATTGTTTATCTGACCAGTAAAACCAGTTTTGTGCATTGGTGATGGCTTTGATCTCACATATGCCGGGGTACTTGCCCCACATCTTCCTGCTCACTTCTCCATGCAGCTGGCTTACTCCGTTGGCTAAATGTGCAAAGCGTAATGCTGCCAATGAGTGATTGAACAAATCGCCATCCATTCCTGTGATCTTTCTTACTTCATCCAAAGGCACACCGCAGAAATAACTCATCTTTTCACAGAGGAAAATATCATGCTTTTCATTTCCGGCTTCTTCTGGTGTATGTGTGGTGAAAACCATCTTCTCTTTCACTGCGTCCACACTGCCTAATTTTTTGTATAGGTGAAAGGCCGCACTTACGGCATGGGCTTCATTAAGATGGTATAAGTCTGGTTTGAAGTTGAGTAAATCAATCAGCTGTGCACCACCCACACCCAATAGAATAAACTGGGCTACTTTTGTAGCCACGTTGGCATCATATAACCGGTGAGTGATGGTTTGAGATACATAATCATTCTCCGGTAAATCGGTACTTAATAAAAAGAGCGGGGCTGATTTGAATGTTTCCGGGTTGAGGTACCAGGCTTTTACCCAAACCGGATGTTCATGAATATTCACCTGGAATTTGATGCCGGTATCTTCTAAAAAGTTATAAATTTTTTCGTTCCATTGCACCTGGAGGGTTTGATCCTGGTTGCGTGCCTGGTCGTAATAACCATACTTCCACAATATTCCAATACCAATGAGGTTTTGCCTGAGTTCATATGCACTGCGCATGTGAGAGCCGCTTAAAAAACCCAAACCACCGCTGTAAATTTTCAGTGGCTGGTGCACAGCAAATTCCATGGAAAAGTAAGCAATACGTTTACCAAAACGCTCATCGATAGAATACGGGACATTGAAATTAGTAAAACTCATTATGTTTCTTTTTTTGAGGTCGCAATATAAATGGAAATTTCAGTATTACAGCCGCTTTGGGTCAAAATATTGTGTACCTGTGACACATTAGTTTTTCTTGAGCGGGCAATACTTACAATCAGTTCCATGCAATGTAAAAATGAGATGCCGCAGCAATGATTGGTTGTAATGGTGTTCAAACACTGTTCACCATATTTACAATGATCAACATTCACTTCTGCGCTACAGAACAAGCTGGTAATACGATTAAAAACGGGCCATACGATAAACGCATCATACGGCAAAAAAGTATTTCCTCCCGGGATAACTTTCACAATCGTTATACTTGATACAATTTAAGGGTAAAGGTAACCCCGAAACTTTTCTATACGCTGTAAATAGATATTCACATTTGCGGCATTAATGTCAATAAGACTCGATTTAACTTCAACAGGTTGCCAAAGAATAATATTTTGATAAAATCAAAACCGGGATGCATTTTTTTGCATTATCAAATCGCTGTACGATTGTGCTACATAATTTTCCTGTTCAATACCAAAGAACCGGGCATAGTAGTTACATTGTTCCTGCAGTTGTTCAACTCCAATTGCACCGCTACGGTCAATAGCCTCCACTTCAACAAAGGTTCCCAAACCTTCCAGTGTATCAAAATGAAATTTTACATTGTTGATGAAATAAATCTTCCTTCGTTTGTCCACCACCACTTTTATCCCGTTCACACGGGTTAAAATATCTTTCAGGTTTTTATCAGGCTGATGCTGGTATAAAATAATGTCTGACTGTTTTGCACCCGCCGTATTTTTTCTTTCATAAAAGATAAGGGCGTTTTCAATATTGCCTTCCCTCAATTTCAGTCTTCCCTCCGGCACATTGAAATAAGTATCCACCTGGTGGTCTTCACCGGCAAACTGTGGGTTCAGGGTTAGCAGTTGCGTTTCCAAAGCGGCAATATTGCCGGCCCTTGCTTTAAATTCAAAATTTATCGTTGGCATGTATTTTCTTTTATGCTTCCACTATAGCTGTTACTTCAATTTCCACCAGTAAATCATCATTGATCAACCGGCTTACTTCCACCATGGTGGCCACTGGTTTTATTGTTTTAAAAAATTCACCATGCGCTTTGCCTACCGCCTCCCATTGGGAAATATCAGTAACAAATGTTCTCGTTCTTACTACATCATTCAATGTGGCACCGGCCTGTTGGAGGGCTTTTTCAATTTTTTGAAAAACATAAAAGGCCTGTGCATAAATATCTCCTTTGCCTATTAATATGTCACCATCCATTGCGGTGGTGCCAGCCACTTCAATTACATTACCAATACGTACTGCACGGCTGTAGCCAACAATATCTTCCCAGGGAGAACCGGAACTGATGAGCGTTTTCATGTTATGCTATTTTTAAAATTTACTGCTGAACTGTAAAAATATCATATTTTATTTTTAGATTTGTCTAAAATTTATTTTTACAATCATGAACTTTTCCGTCAGCGAAGAAAATTATATTAAATGCATTTACCACCTGCAGCAGGACACCGGCATGGTAAATACCAATGCACTGGCTGCAGAAATGCAAACCAAAGCAGCTTCTGTTACAGACATGCTGAAAAAATTATCGTCTAAAAAAATACTGCAGTACGAAAAATACCACGGCTTCAAACTTACTGATAATGGCCGCAAAGTAGCGTTGAGTGTAGTGCGCAAGCACCGCCTTTGGGAATATTTTTTAGTGGAGAAACTGGGCTTTGAATGGGACAAAGTGCATGATATTGCGGAAGAACTGGAACACATCAGCAGCAATGAATTGATTGAACGTTTACAACAATTCCTGGGCAATCCTTCCTTCGATCCGCATGGCGACCCGATACCGGACAGCAATGGAAAAATCCCTAAACTGAACCAGGTGAATTTAGCCACATTACAATTAAATAAAACTGCTGTGGTAAGTTCAGTGGCCAACCAGTCGCCGCAAATGCTGGAAATGCTGAAGCATTATTCCATCCGTATAGGTTCTTCCATAAAACTGTTGAAGCGTTTTGAATTTGATGGATCGCTGGAGATCAAAGTAGGTAAACAGGCTTCCTGCATCATCAGCGAACCAATTGCTAAAAATTTATTTGTACATTATGAATGACCCAAACCATTTGCACGCATCGTTAAGCGAAGTGCATGAATCCATTGATACCACGAAGAGGAAAATCGGCTGGAGAAAGATATTCTCCTTCCTGGGGCCCGCATATCTTGTTAGTGTAGGTTATATGGATCCCGGTAACTGGGCTACCGACCTTGCCGGTGGCAGTAAGTTTGGGTATACACTCATCTGGGTGTTACTGATGAGCAACCTGATGGCTTTGCTGCTGCAGGGCTTATCTGCAAGGCTGGGTATTGTTCGCCGCCGCGACCTGGCACAGGCTAACAGGGAAACATACCCGAAACAAGTTAACATTGCGTTATGGCTGCTGGCAGAAATTGCCATTGCTGCCTGCGACCTTGCTGAAGTATTGGGCATGGCAATTGGCTTACAACTGCTTACCGGCCTGCCTTTGATATGGGGTGTTTCGCTTACTGTACTGGATACTTTTCTGTTGCTTTACCTGCAAAAGCTGGGCATGCGCAAGATGGAAGCCTTCATTATTACATTGGTGGGCATTGTGGCCATTGCCTTTCTTATAGAAATTATTATGGCAAAACCCGCTGCGGCGGAAGTTGCACGGGGGTTGATTCCGCATTTCACCAATGAAGAAGCGTTATATATTGCCATTGGCATCATCGGCGCAACGGTAATGCCGCATAACCTGTACCTGCATTCTGCATTAGTGCAAACACGCAAGATTGAACGCAGGACAGAAGGCATTAAACAGGCTTTACGTTTTAACCGCATCGACAGTACCATTGCACTCAACATTGCTTTTTTGGTAAATGCGGCCATACTGGTATTGGCCGCGACGGTATTTTTTAAAACCGGTAACAGTAATGTGGCAGAAATTAAAGAAGCCCACCGCCTGCTGCCCGGCTTTTTAGGCAATGCTGCCCCGGTTTTATTTGCCATCGCATTAATTGCCGCAGGGCAAAGCAGTACGGTTACGGGTACACTGGCAGGGCAGATTATTATGGAAGGTTACCTCAGCTTACGTATCAACCCCATGCTGCGCCGGTTGATAACCCGCCTGCTGGCCATTGTACCTGCGTTACTCGTTATTATTATTAAAGGAGAAAACAATGTGGATGCTTTACTTGTACTGAGCCAGGTTATACTGAGTTTGCAACTGGGCTTTGCTATCATCCCGCTGATTCACTTTGTGAGCGATAAAAAAACGATGGGCAGTTTTGCCATCAAACCACTCACACAAATGACAGCTTGGGTTATTGCCGCCATTTTAATTTACCTGAATATTAAAATGCTGGTGAATGAATCTGCTGATGTTTTTATCTCCGGGCATTGGCTGATGAAAATAATACTCTCCGTTTTGGGACTGCTTTTTTCAGGATTATTGGCCTATATTATTTTACATCCGTTTATTACCCGGCATCAATCTTCCGTATCCATTCAAATGCACCCTAATGCAAACATCATTAAGCAACTTGAAATTCCCTCTTTCAATAAAATTGCAGTTGCGTTAGACTATAGCGCCAACGATGAAAAACTTTTGGCGTATGCCATTGGGCAAGGGCGTGATAATACCAATTACCTGCTGATACACGTGGTGGAAAGTGCCGCTGCTAAATTATTCGGCAATGAAAGTGATGACTTTGAAACCCGGAAAGATGCGGAACAGATGGAACATTATGTACTGCAACTGAAACAGCGCGGCTTTGATGCCGAAGGCAAACTAGGTTTTCACAGCAGGGTAAAAGAAATTGTGCGTATGGTGAATGAAAATAATGCAGATATGCTGGTGATTGGCGCTCACGGTCATACTGCTTTAAAAGATTTTATTTATGGAGAAACCGTGAATGCAGTGAGGCATGAATTGAAGATACCCGTACTGGTGGTGAATTTGTGAATTGGTTAAGTGGGTAAATAGTTGATTGGTTAATTAGTGTAAACAGTGAAAATCCGTGCAAAGGGTTAAGCTTTATTGGACATTGTTCATCATCCATTGTCAATTATCCATTATTAATTCTTCTTCATCAATTCCTTCAGCTTTTCATTCCATGTTTCCTGCTCATCAGTGAACAGCCCGTTATGTGTTTCCCCATCATAACTATCCTGCATTTGCTGCATGTATTTGTAACAGAAGTTGTATGTCCGTTCAATAACATCTCCATAATTCTGCAATGTCATCGTGGTTTTTTGCAAACTGTCTAAGAATCTCCAGGCGGCCAGGTAAGCAATATTGAAATGGTTCTGTTCGTGGTTAAGTGCATAGCTGCTTTCACGCCCCGTACGCACCCATGAATCTTTTTTACTGAAGTAACAAAATACAGTGATATAAATGCTGCCCACATTATTGGTACGTTTCATTACCGCATCATAACCAAAGCCTGATGCGGTAACTGCAATTGCATTGTAAGGCGCACCGGGTTTGCCTTCGAAGTCTTTCCATTCCAGTTTCGTTGAGGGAGTATAAAATATGGTATCGCCACTTTCAGCTATTTCTTTGCCTGACCACTGCGCCATTACCACTACCTGCGCAGCAGCAGGAAATACCAACAGTACCATTACAATTACGAGTAAGAATTTCATAGTTGCTGAACTTATGACTCAAATCAACAACAATTATTTTTTGCCGAGGCGGTGGTTCACCATATTTACAATTTCATTAACAGCAATCTGCTCCATACATTTAAAATGCCGCCGGGGACATTTTTTATAACCAATTTTACTGCATGGCCTGCACCAGAGTTGCTCCACTTGCACCACATCATAATGCTGTGCTGATAATTTACCGTAATACGGATACATGCCAAACTCCGGCACTGTATTGCCCCAGATGGAAATGATGGGTTTTTGCAAAGCAGCTGCAATGTGCATCAGTCCTGTATCGTGAGTGATCACCAGTTTGGCGTTGCGAACAATATCTGCAGATTCATTCAAATTAAATTTACCGCAGGCATTGTAAATTTTAATATCATCCCCAGCGGCTATAGCGGCGCCTTCCACTGCATCATTTTTATCGCCCAATAAAACAATGGGGTATTGTATAGCAGTACACAATTCTTTTAACTTGTGCAGCGGCATCTTTTTTGTGTTGAGTGCGGCACCAATTACCACCGCGATATAACCCAGCAGGTGTGATGCAGGTAAATCTTCCTGTCTAATACAATCTTTCTCCGGAATAAAATAATCCAGGCCAAGTCCGTCATTTTGTACACCCAATCGGGCAACAGTTTCCAGGTTGCGGTCAACAATATGTTTATCCGGCAGTGTGTTGATCTTGAAATTGGTGTAGATAAATTTCTCAACATTCAGCTTGTTGTAAGATGAAGACTTTACTTTTTTCAGGAATCTTTTTATCCGCAGTGTACGCAGGTTGTGGTGCAGGTCGATGATATGATCATATTCTTCTGTCATCAATTCATGCAGCATTAATTCAAAACTATCGCTGAGCGTATGAATTTTATCGATATAAGGATTAGACTCCAGTATACCCTTAAATGATTGCTTGGTAAGAAAATGTATTTCCCCTTCGGGATATTGTTTGCGCAGGCAACGTACTACAGGTGTGGTTAATACAATATCACCAATAGAAGAAAAGCGTATGATTAAAAATTTCGGCACCGTTCAATAAGGTTTCAATTACATTTCCACAAAGTCAAGGTCGTCGTGAAAAGTTTCTTAGATGAATATTACTGCAATAGTTCCAATGGCAAGGATGATGAGGCCGGTGATCCATCCGCCGGTAACATAATCCGTATAGCCACGGATCAGTTTAAATAAAGGCAGGATAAAAATGCCGAGCATTCCCCGTACAAAATTCGGCACAGTGGTAGCGGCAGTTGCCCTGAGGTTGGTACCAAACTGTTCTGCACCAATGGTTACAAATATGGCCCAGAAGCCTGTACCAAAGCCCAAACCTGCACAAATGATATACATTGCAGTGGCTGAACCATTATACAGCGCAGTAAAGAATAAGAGAATGAATACCGCTGTGATGACATAAAAAATATACAGGGCTTTTTTTCTGCTTTTCAACCAATGGCTTACAAAACCCACCAGCACATCGCCTACTGAAATTGCGGCATAAGCATACATGATGGCCTTGCCCGGATCAATCTTGTCTTTGATCCTGAATTCCTTTGCAAAATCATTGGAGAAGGTGATCAATATGCCAATCACATACCAGGTGGGCAACCCGATTAAAATGCTTTTAGCATACCGTTTAAACCGGCTCCAGTTAGCAAACAACATGAGGATATTACCCTTCTGCACATTGGTTTGCTTTACCTGGTTATACATACCGGATTCGGCTACACGAATACGCAATATCAACAAAAACAATCCTAATCCACCGCCAATAAAATAACAGGTGCGCCAGTTAAAGTTTTGTTTCATTAAAAATGCAAATACTGCCCCGGTCAGCCCGATACCTGCCACCAGTGAAGTGGCGATGCCTCTTTTTTCTTTGGGTGTTAATTCTGATACCAGGGTTATACCTGCACCCAATTCGCCGGCCAACCCAATACCGGCAATAAACCGTACAATAATGTATTGTGGTACATCTTTAACAAATCCATTGGCAATGTTAGCCAGCGAATACAGGATGATAGAACCAAAGAGTACACTTAGCCTGCCTTTCTTATCTCCCATCATCCCCCAAATGATTCCGCCGATTAACAACCCAACCATCTGCCAGCTAAGAATATTTTCGCCGGCTGTCTTTGCCTGTTCCTGTGTTAAATTCAGCGACAGTAAGCTGTCCATCCTGATGATTCCAAACAGCAGCAGATCGTATGTGTCTACAAAATATCCCAGTGCTGCCACTATTATAGCTATGTTTAATAATGACCGGTTATTATTTTGAAGCTCCATCGCCAGTATTTTTTTTCTTGCCAAAAAATAATTTGTATAAGATGGGTGCGGTAGTTACTAATACGATTCCTATCACAATTGCTTCAAGATGATTTTTTAAATTAAAGTTGAATTGAGTTAGTATCCATTGTTGTAAAAAATGCCCGGCTAATATCATACTGCTGACCCAGGCAATGCAACCAACAATATTAAAAAAACCAAATTTTGCCCTGGGCATTCTTACAATACCGGCAACGATAGGTGCAAACGTTCTTATAAAAGGTACAAAGCGTGCAAAAATAATTGCCCCGCCACCATTCTTATCATAAAACTCCTGTGCTTCGAATAAATATTTTTTCCTAAATAGAAAACGGTCTTTCCAGTGGAACATTGCCGGCCCAATTTTTCTGCCAAATGTATACCCTGTAGTATTTCCAATAATTCCAGCGAATGAAACTAAAACAATAAGTATTAATAATTCAATCCAGTTATTTTGAAAGTTACCCAAGCCAATTAATTTCAGGAACTCATGCGCCAGGTTCCTGCTATAAATTCCTGCCACAAAAAGTAAACTGTCTCCCGGCAGGAAAAATCCAACAAACAATCCTGTTTCTGCAAAAATGATAAAAAGCAACAACCACAAACCACCGTAAATGATATAGAACATTGGATTAATCAAATCCTTCCAGGTAAAAATCTTATGAATAGTTACCGTATCACCGTCTTTAATGGCAGCAAAATTTAAAGATAAATCCCTGTAATTTTCAGCGTGTATCAGTACGGTATCTTTATTTGATTCAATTTCTGCAAACCCAGAATCATTTGTTTTGTATTTAACCTCTGTACCATTTTCATTTACGGAAAATTCTGTTACATACGCTTCATACTGGTTCACCAGTTTTATTTTCTTTGCCTCTAAAGCCTGAGACAAAGAAATAATGGTAACGAGTAACAGTACTATTTTTTTCATTGTTTAATGTTGTTGCGTATGTAGAAACTACTTTATTTATGAATGTTCCAATTGCCCTTCCCATTTACTCACAGCAGCAGTCGCAAGTGCATTACCTAAAACATTGGTCATGGTGCGGCCCATATCGCAGAATACATCTATGGCTAAAATCAATCCCACACCTTCTGCCGGTATACCAAACATAGCACCGGTTGCCAACACCACCACCAATGAGGCACGGGGTACACCCGCAATGCCTTTACTGGTAACGAGGAATACGAGCAGCATAATGATTTGCTGCCCCACATCTCCCGTAATGGAAGTAATGTTGTATGCTTGTGCGATGAACATACTGGCAAAGGTCATGTACATCATACTGCCATCCAGGTTGAAGGAGTAACCTAATGGCAATACAAACGAAACAATTTTATTATTACATCCAAAGCGCTCCATTTCTTCCACCAGTTTGGGATATACGGCTTCGCTGCTGGCCGTACTGAAAGCGATGGACATGGGGCCTGCAATTCTTTTTACCAATTGCCTCAGGCGGTTCTTCAAAAATAAATATCCCACCAATAGCAATACCAGCCATAACACGGCAAGGCCGATGTAAAATTCTGAAATATATTTTCCAAAAACGACCAAAACATTCAGGCCATTTTTCGCTATTGCAGATGCCATGGCACCAAACACCCCAAGTGGTGCAACATACATTACATAAGTTACCATTTTCAGAGTGATGTGTGCCAGTATATCCAATGCGTTTACGATAGGCCATCCTTTCTCCCCCATCGCCGCCAGCGCCACTCCAAAGAAAACTGAAAACACCACAATCTGCAATATGGCATTCTCTGCCATTGCTTCAATAATACTTTTCGGCACCACATGCTCAACAAACTGGGCTAAAGAAAACCCTTTTGATTTATCCAGCAAATCACCCACGGCCGCTTTATCGGCATGGCTGATATCTGTACCAACGCCCGGTTGAAAAATAGATACTAATATCAAACCCAATGTAAGCGAGATCAATGAAGCACTGATAAACCACAGCATGGCCTTCCCCCCCACGCGGCCTACTGTTTTTATATCGCCCAGGCGTGCAATACCAACCGCCAATGTGGTAAAAACAATTGGTGCAATAATCATTTGCACCAGCCTTAAGAAAATGGTGGTGAGTAATTTGATATTATCAGAAAATGTTTTGATGGTGTCCGGCGCATAAGAGCGGTTTACATAATAGCCGGCTCCAATACCTAATATCATCGCTACAACAATGTAAAGGGTAAGATTACTCTTTTTTGCCGGCTGCTGTGCAATCTCCATGACGTAACATTTTGAACCGCAATATAATATTAAATGCTGTGAAAGCTCCCGGCCTTACAAAAAAGTGCAGCCGGTTGTTTTTTTATGAATTTATTGCTTATTTTTCCAAATCATTCTTAACTAAAACGAACCAACTGTATGAGTTTATTTGTAAAAAAACCACTGAGCCAGATGCTTGCACAGGCAGAAGGCGGAGAACATGGACTGAAACGAACCTTAGGTGCCGTAAACCTGATTGCACTCGGAATAGGAGCAATTATCGGTGCCGGTTTGTTTGTTAGAACCGCTGCCGCTGCCGGACAAGCCGCTGGCCCTGGTGTTACCCTTTCATTCATTGTTGCTGCAATAGGTTGTGCTTTTGCGGGTTTGTGTTATGCAGAATTTGCCGCCATGATTCCTATTGCCGGTAGTGCATATGCCTACAGTTATACAACAATGGGTGAAATTGTAGCGTGGATTATTGGTTGGGCATTGATCATGGAATATGCTTTGGGCGCCGCAACTGTTTCTATTGCCTGGAGTGAATACCTGAATAAACTCTTTGATAACCGGATTCCGTATGAATGGACACATTCGCCATTTGAAAGTTTTACAGATTCTGCAGGTGTACTGCATTCCGGTATTATGAATGTTCCTGCTCTGTTTATTTTATTACTGCTTACGCTTTTACTGATCAAAGGCACGCAGGAATCTGCCATGGTAAATATGATCATCGTATTTATTAAAGTGGCCATTGTCTTAATTTTTATTTTTGTAGGATGGAAATTTATTAACCCTGCCAATCATACTCCATACCTGATACCGGAAAACACACCTCCGGTTTTAGACAAAGCGGGTAAAGTCATAGCAGATTATTCGGGATGGAATAAACATGGCTTAGGTGGTGTATTGGGTGGTGCAGCAATTGTATTCTTTGCATTTATTGGATTTGATGCGGTTAGTACCGCAGCGCAGGAAGCCAAAAATCCGAAAAGGGATATGCCGATCGGTATTTTAGGTTCTCTGGTAGTTTGTACAATTTTGTACATCCTGTTTGGGCATGTATTAACCGGTGTTGCCAACTGGAAAGATTTTGTTGATCCTGAAAAAGGCCGTGAAGCTTCTGTTGCTTACGCCATCTCCACTTATATGACAGGCTATGGCTGGTTGTCCACTGCGGTTACAGTAGCCATCCTTGCTGGTTTCTCTTCTGTAATATTAGTAATGCTGATGGGGCAAAGCCGCATTTTCTATACTATGAGCAACGATGGATTAATACCCAAAGTATTTGGAGATTTGCATCCCAAATTTAAAACCCCGCATAAATCCAACTGGATATTGTTTGTTTTTGTAGGTTTATTTGCTGCATTTGTACCAGGGCATGTTGCAGGTGACCTTACTTCATTTGGCACATTGTTCGCTTTTGTACTGGTAAGTGCGGGGGTGTGGATATTGCGGGTTAAAGAGCCGAATATTGTACGACCTTTTAAAGCGCCCATATACCCTGTTGTCTCTTCATTAGGGGTTATTATTTGTGCAGCAATGATTGTTGGTCTTGATAAACAAACCCTGGAAGTAGCATTCGGATGGATGATCCTTGGCTTATTGATCTACTTTGGTTACAGCCGCAGGCACAGTAAACTGCAAAAACAGAATCAATAATTTCTTTTATTTTATTAGATATAAATCCCCGTTTACCACGGGGATTTTTTATTGGGGTATATTTCAAAAAAATTGTTCCATCATCTCCGATGATGGAACAATGAACACGCCACAGGCGTGTTCCTACAATGTTATTTCATCAATAAAAAGATGGGTATCTCCTCCGGCGCCTTCATGCCATGAGGGTAACTTTCCATATTGCACGGCTTTTACTTTAATATACCGTGCAGTTACCGGAGTAAAAGTTGCAGTGATTCTTTTTACCTGTACATTCAAATCTTCTATGGGCAGAAAATTATTGCCGCTGTACACTTTGTTGAATGTTTTTCCATCGGTGGATACTTCCACAATTAATTGTTTGGGTGCAACGATCCACGCACGGGTATCCTGCAAAAAACCTGCCGTTACATGCGACACTGTTTGTGTGTTATGAAAATCTATCACCGCTTCAAAATCTGTTTTTTGAAAACCCATCCAGTTGCCTTTACGCCAGTTCGCACTGCCTTCTATACCATCAATCAAACCATCTGGCCCGCCAGCATCGTACTGCGGTTCGTTGGGTGAAAGCAGTTGCACGCTCCAGTCATTACTGATCTTTACATATTTTGCAGTGGTCACCAAACTGCGTTCTCCATTGGCGTTAATGGCAATCGCTTTAACAGTAACGGAACTGTCAGTTGTAAATGGAGCTAGATATTTTCCCGAAGCATTATCCGGTACCGTTCCATCCAAAGTATAATACAGCGTAACACCGGGCTGGTTACTGTACAGCTGAATGGTTTTGGTATTTTTAAATGAAACTGCTCCGCCGTCTATTATTGGGTTTAATACAATCAAATGATCATTAATACTTGTGGATGGACAATCTTTTGCATTGCTTCCAAAAGCTGAAGGCGTATTGCCCATTTCAAACTGCAGCGTACCGCCTTTGAGGATATCAAAATAAGATAAATAAGATTTCGTATAGCCTGTTCCGTTTAATGTTGCGGATTGAATGTAAAAATTTTGATCACTCGCCTGATTGGCTTTTATGGTAAACGATTTGCCATTTTCCAAATGAATCGCAGCTGATGGGAATAAAGGTGTACCAATGATATAATTGGGTGTACCGGGTGTTACGGGGTAAAATCCCAAAGCACTTAATACATACCAGGCACTCATCTGGCCACAATCTTCATTACCAGCCAATCCATCCGGCGCATCGTGATACATTTCATTTAATACCTGGTGAATTTTTTCCTGTGTTTTATACGCCTGCCCGGTAAAGTTGTATAAATACACAATATGATGGCTCGGTTCATTGCCATGTGCATACTGCCCAATCAGCCCCGTGATGTCAGCCTGCTCCCTCCCCGTAGTTTGCTGTGGTTCAATGAACAGGGCATCTAATTTTTGTGCCAGTTTTTCTTTGCCGCCAATCATGTTCATATAACCGGTTACATCCTGTGGCATGTAAAAAGAATATTGCCAGCTGTTGGCTTCAGTAAAGCTGTTGTTTACTTCCCGGGCATCGAATGGGGATACCCAATTCCCGTTTTTACGCGGCCGCATGAAACCCGTTTTCAGGTCCAGCATATTTTTGTATGCCTGTGCCCTCCTGATAAAATTATCATACACCACATCATTTCCCAATTGTTTGGCAAAAGCTGCAATGCACCAGTCATCATACGCATATTCCAATGTTTTGCTAACGCTTTCATGTTCATCATCCTGTTCTAAAAAACCATGATCCATTAATGGCGGCAGGCCAAGATGATTCCATGTGGCGCTTTTGATCATAGCCTGCAATGCCAGCTGTGTATCGAATTTTTTTAATCCTTTCACAAATGCATCCACGATTACGGATACACTATGATAACCGATCATGCAGTCTGTTTCGCAACCGCTCAACTCCCACACCGGCAGGCGGCCACCTTCTTTGTATTGGGTTAGAAAAGTGTTGACATAATCGATGGTGCGCTGCCTGTCAATGATGGTGTACAGGGGATGAGCGCCGCGGTGTGTATCCCATAAGCTGAATACTGAATAATTGGTAAAGTTGGTTGCAGTATGAATTTTATTGTCGCGGCCACGATATTGCCTGTCCACATCCATATTGATGTTGGGCACCACCATAGTATGGTACAATGCCGTATAAAAAGCTTTTAACTGGTGGATATTATTGGAACTAACTTCAATTTTTCCCAGCTCTTTATTCCATGTTATTGCTGCATTTTTTTTAACTGCTTCAAAATTCCATCCGGGCAATTCTGCTTTCATATTTTTTTCTGCACCCTCAATGTTTACTGCAGATATGGCCACTTTAGCCATCACCACTTTACTGTTGAAAGTAAAAAAGGCTTTGATATTTTTAGCACTATCAAGAACATTGGTTGATTCGGGCATTAACTGGTCGTTATTCCAGGTACCATGTTGTACAAACGGTACTGAAAAACTGATCTCGAAATATACATATTGATCATCTGCCCATGCCTGGCTGCGCCTTAACCCTGCAATGGTATGATCGTTGATAATCTTCAAAGAAGAAGAGAGAACAATGTCACGGTGTTTAAGATCAAGAATAACACTATTTTTTTTGTTACCGGGAAATGTATACCGGTGCATACCCACCCGTGTTGTTGCCGTTAATTCTGTTAAGATATGATCATCATTGAGCATTACTGAATAATATCCCGGGGTGGCTTTTTCATTTTCATGGGAAAAGGCAGAACCATACACTGCATTATCCGGCGATGGTGCACCGGTCATGGGCATTAATAGAATATCGCCATAATCACTGCAACCTGTGCCGCTGAGATGGGTGTGTGTGAACCCATAAATATAACTGTCTGAATAGTGGTAACCACCACAACCGTCCCAGCCGTCCAGCCTTGTATCCGGACTCAACTGCACCATACCGTGCGGCAGCACAGCACCGGGATAAGTATGGCCATGACCACCGGTACCAATAAAAGGGTCTACATATTGCGTATAATTTTTTTGTGCAGAAAGTGAATGAACACAGGTAAACAGTGCAAAGAATAAAGGCAAGGTTCGCTGAAACATTTGAAAAGTTTTATGCAAAGTAAAAATAAACGGCGCAATAAATTGCGCCGTTTATTTTACCCGGAGTATATAATTATATTTAAAATGGAAGATCATCTGCTGCTGCAGGTTCAGGCGCCGGGTTGGTTCTTTGAACAGGTGCAGCAGTATTGGAAACATGGCTTACATTTCCAGCAGTGGCGCCCTGGCTATCACCACTGTTACCGCCCAATAATTGCAAACTTTGCACCCGCATTCTTAATGTTGCTGCGGCCTGTCCTTCTTTATTGGTATATGCATCTGCTTCCGGTGCTCCTTCAGCATAAACTGTTTTTCCCTTAGTAAGGTATTGTGCCACTGCTGTACGGTCTGTCCAGTACGCACATTCCACCCAAGTTGTCCTTTCCTTCTGGTTGCCCTGCTGATCCTTAAAACGTTCGGTATGCGCCACACTGAAATTGATCACATTTTTTCCATTGATTTCCTTAACGATACAATCTTTTCCAAGATTGCCGATAACCTGTAACTTAATCATAATGTTGTTGTTTAAATTGTTAGTCGATGTATCTGGTTGATATGAAATAAAAGTAGGTATTATTCTCAAACACCTCCAGGTTATTTACAAACATATTCGCCGTAAAAATGGGTATATGTTTTCTGTTTTTCATGGCAATCTTTATTCAGCATGAGCGTGGCTATTATTCCGTCATGCTTAGTCCCATATTTTTGGTCTTGTTGTTTGCACTGTTCTCAAATAATCCAGCAATTGCCCGGTATGCACAGCTTCATGATAAGCAATACGCAACAAATAATCTCCCAGTTTGCGGTGTTGTCCTAAATGCTTCCGGGTAATGTACATTTCATCCAGTTCCTTGGCAGAAAACCCATGCACCATTTTTAAGAACTTCTCCCGGTAAGGCTGGGCATTTTTTAATTCATCTTCAACAGATGTATAAGGATTGCTTTTTAAAGGGCTTTCAAAATCGCCCAAATCGCCCTTGTGCAAAACAATATGATGATAAATATTTTCCCCTTCCAGCACATGCCTGATCATTTCAATGCAACTCATGGCACCGGGATCAGGTTTCCAAAAAAGATATTCTTCGCCTATACTTTTCCATACCTTGATGCTCCTTCTGCGCACTTCTTCAAAGTTGATCAATAATAATTCTTTGCTGTTCATACCGGTTTCATGTGGTTTAGTACCAGTGTAATCAAATGCTTAATAAAAAAATTGTTCGGAAACGATCTTCCCGTCACGCACTTCATATACGGCCACTTCATCCATCTGCATTCTTGGCTGGCCCTTCAAGGTAACATCCATCCCCATAACGCAGGTAAAAAAATGGCCTGCCACCAACGGTTTTGAACAATAGCCACCATGCATCGTTTCAATCATTGCGCCAAATTGCTGTCCTTTCTCTGCCAGCCCATCCAGGCCAACTGCATTTTGAAACATACTGCCTTCCGGCTCAATACTTTTTACTTCATTGCTGTATAATTCTGAATGAATATGCTGGTATCCATCCATCTGAGACAGTTCATAAAACCTGTCTGCTACCTGTTGTGTTGTCATGCGTTTATTTTTTAAGATTAAAGATTGTATTTTCTTTTCTACTGCTTCGTCAAGGCAACGGATGAGAAGCCATTAACAGATTTATGCAATCTTCTGCTTCTCTCCTTCCAGCATCCGTACAGTCAGCTACTATATCCTGCTTGTCTACTTCAATATCATCCAGCAATGATTGATCAGGCAATGAAAATCATCGCAGATCTATTTCACTTAATTAATCAGGATAGGTTTGTGAAGGCTACACAACTGCACAGGACTGGTGCTAACTACCAGTACCTGTAACAGCCGGTAATATTATTTTCAAAGGGATTAATGCTATACTTTACCTTAATTCATTTTTTTCTTGAGTGTGCTTACCTGGTCCTGCAGGTTATTGACCAGGTTGGCCAGCGTGTTTACATCCCACCGCTGTTGTACTGTAACTTTACTAATGGCAGTTTGTGCCAGCCATAATTCCACCACATCATCTGCGTTTACCTGGTAAGGTTGGTATTGTGGATTATCGCTTACCAGTGTAAATTTATTTTTGAGTTTATTGTTTTTTACCACACGTTTATACACAATTCCTTCGTTACGGCTTACCACAATATAGGCCATGTTGTTTTTTATATCATCCATTGAATCTACCTTTTCTCCCACAATGATACTGCCACTGGGTGTGGGCAACATACTGTCTCCTATAATTTCAAATGCCCTGTAATTGCCGCCGGATAGCATGGGCAGTGTAAATGTATTCAGTTCATCAATAAATTCCGCATCTGCATAACCGGCCAGGTAACCGGCCGCTGCTTTCACCGGCACAAAATGTATCACATTCCTTTCAGCAGTCATCATTTTCTGCTGCCTGCGTTTAGCAAGATAATTACCACCGGTATCGCTAATGTCTTTCAACAACAATTCATCCAGGCTGAGCTTGAACATTTCGCCTACAATTTCGAGTATATCCAATCTTGGATCTGCCCTTTCTTCTTCATAAGCACCAACAAGGGATCGCTTTATTCCTAACTTATTGGCAAATTCCTCCTGTGTCCATCCACGGAGTTTACGCAGGTATTTTAAATTTTGTCCGGCTTGTGACATAGCTAAACTAATTTGATTAGTACAAATATACTAACATTTTTAGTACCACCAAATTTATTCTCTTATTTCTTTTATTCTTTTATTCTTTTATCCAACTCCTGTTTTCTTACACCACTTAACTGTTGTAATCATACGCATGAGGCATAAGCATATCAAAATTTCAAAATTGGTTCGCAGTCATTCCCTTATTTTTGTGCAAATCTTTTTTATGAGTTATTTTCTTCCAATCCATAACATTTTAAGATGGGCCATTTTACTCTTCGGTGCATGGACGGTGTTGAACGCCATCACCGGTGTACTGGGTAAAAGAAATTACACTGCATCTGATAACAGGGCCAACCTGTTGTTCATGATTTTTTTCGATGTGCAATTGCTGGTTGGCCTGGTGCTTTATTTTTATAACCCCTGGTTTGAACAAATGAAAAGTGACTTCAGCGCTGCAATGAAAATTCCGATGTTCCGTTTTTTTGGAATGGAGCATACCGTGATGATGATCATTGCCTGGCTGCTGGTGCATGTGGGCCGCAGTTCAGTTAAAAAAGCCGGAACAGATGCGGCTAAACATAAACGCAGCCTTATTTTCTTTGGCATTGCTTTGCTGATCATTTTGATGATGATTCCCTGGCCAGGAAGAGAAGCAGGTATCGGCAGGCCTTTATTCCCCCATACGTAAATTTTATTGCCTGCTCTTGATGCAGGAACATGCATCGTAATAATAATAATCTTGCTTCATTAATTTGTATTGTTTTAATGGCTGCCAATAAAAAAAAGAAACCGGTTATTTTAATTACCAATGATGATGGCATTACCGCACCCGGTATTAAAAACCTGGTGGAAGCAGTAAAGGAACTGGGCCAGGTGGTGGTGGTTGCGCCTGATAAACCTCAAAGCGGTATGGGTCACGCGGTAACCATTGGCCAGCCGCTGCGGATGAATAAGGTTGATATTTTTGATGGTGTTGAAGCCTGGCAAACCAGCGGCACACCGGTTGACTGTGTTAAGCTGGCTGTTGATAAAGTGTTGCACCGCAAACCTGATCTCTGCCTCAGCGGCATCAACCACGGCGCCAACCACAGCATCAATGTTATTTACAGTGGTACCATGAGTGCGGCGATGGAAGCCAGCATCGAAAGCATACCCAGCATTGGCTTTTCATTACTTGATTTTAATATTGAAGCCGATTTTACTGCTGCACGTTTTTTTGTGCACCAGATCGTAAGTTCATTGCTTGCCACTACAATGGATAAACATCTTTTATTGAACGTAAATATTCCTGCAGTGCCTAAACAGTTGATCAAAGGGATTAAAATCTGCAGGCAGGCTTATGCCAAATACGAAGAAGATTTTGACGAACGTAAAGATCCGAATGGAAAAAAATATTACTGGCTTACCGGTAAGTTCATCAACTTCGATAAAGCAAAAGATACCGATGTTTGGGCATTGGCCAATAATTATGTAAGCGTGGTGCCTGTACAGTTCGATCTTACCAATTATACCTTAAAACAACAATTAAAAAAATCGAAACTCTTCCGGTAATGTTCAAATTTTTTAAACAGGATAAATTTATTTTTGGTTTTATTATGGGGCTGATTGCCCCTGTTGGCGGCTTCGTTATTTATAAATACACCAAACTATCTGCATTTACTTTTAAGGAAACTTTTCAGTACCTCCTTGTTGAACCGGGCCATAACCTACTCACTGTTGCCATCAGCCTTTCATTAATGGCCAACGCTGTTTTGTTTACGGTTTACATCAATTCCAGGATTGATAAAACGGCCAAAGGTATTTTCATTGCCACACTTATTTATGGCCTTACTGCATTGAGTTTAAAAACTTTTGGATAACTGCTTTTAAGTTGCCTGCACAACGGGCAACTCAACAAAGAAGATGGTGCCGTTGCCTGCACTGGTTTCAAACCATATTTCGCCCTGCGCCTGCTCCACTATGCCTTTGCACATTGCCAGCCCCAAACCCGTTCCGGATGTTTTGGTGGTAAAGTTAGGTGTGAAAATTTTGGAGCGCATATTTTCCGGTATGCCCATTCCATTGTCTTTAACCTTAACCAATATCTTATCTCCTTTCAGTTCCTCATCTACTTCAATCACCGGTGTTTTCCCCTCTGGTACGGCCTGTATGGCATTTTGAATTAAGTTGGTAAACAGGCGGTTCACGTGCGTACGGTCCGCATTGATCATTACCGGGTTGGGTAAAGGCGCACAGTCAAGATGTACATTTTCGTGTGTGCTGTATAGTTGTGTTACCAGGTACAGCACTTCATGTATATCAAATACCTCGTTGCGGGGATTGCCAATGTTGGCAAACTGGCTGAATTCACCTGCAATCTGGCTCAGGTGATTGATTTGCTCCACCAGCGTTTGAGATACGCTGTTGGTGAGTTCCCTAACATTATCTGAATTATTGGCAATTGCTTTTTGCAGGTATTGCAGGCTCAGCTTCATAGGTGTAAGCGGATTTTTTATTTCATGTGCCACCTGGCGGGCCATTTCCCGCCATGCTCCTTCCCGCTCACTTTTGGCAAGGGCATTAGCACTGTCGTCCAGCTTGGCCACCATCTTATTATATTCTTTCACCAGTTCACCTATTTCATCATTGCGCTTCCAGTCTATTGCTTCATTCATTTTACCCAGGTTCACTTCTTTCATTTTATCGCTGATGAAAGAGAAAGACTGTGTAATACGGTTGGTGATGAATAAAGCCACAATACCGGCTATCAAAAAGATAAATGCATTCAGGTTAATGATAGTGACCAGGAAGTTGGCGATTTCAAGTTTTAATTTACTTTCTGATGTATAGTAAGGAATATTAAGGTAGGCATATTCTTTCCCGGTTTCATCTATCACCGGCACATAATTACTTACAAAACTGAGTGAGCCGATCTTTTCTTCTTTAAAATATTGCACTTCTTTCAGTTTGTTGATATGATAATATGCAGTGGGATCCATTTGTGTACTCACAATTCCAATATTGTAAGGATAGGGCAATGATGATACTTTCAGGTTCCCGTCCAGGTCGTAGAGATTGATATCTGCCACATGTATTTCAGCTATTTTCTTGATGGTTTGCTCCAGTTTTTCTTTGAAGCCGGGATCGTAAATTTTGACTACATCATCAAATACCGATAATTCTGACAATGAATTCCGGACTTCATTTTCCATCACATGTATAGTACGGCTTAACCGTTCCCGGTTACTGTTTTCTGAGCGCCGTATAAAAAATAAATACGTGGCCACCCCAATGACCACAAAAGATAAAATACTGATGAAGATTACGGTGCCGTGAATCTGGTTACGGATACTGAGCTGCCAGTACGTTTTCATCCTGTCCTTATCTAACCTTGACCGGATGAACATATTGATCAACCAGAAAATACCGGTTACCAATAAAAACGCACAGAATAAATAAGAGAACAATGTCATAGACTCCAGCAAAAAATTATCCTGCTTGGCAATGATCACCACATTGCCGGGCCCGGCTTTATACCACAATTCATCATATCCTTTTTTACTCTGTATCTCAAATTCTTCTTTAGGCACCTGCGATTTGGCCAGGCGGGTGGAAAAGGCATAATCATTATGGCTGCTTACCAATTGCAGGTTGGCATACACCGCAAAGGCATACACAGATGAGTTTTCAATGGCGTAATTATTTCCCCTCGAAAACAGTTCAGGGTACGGTGTTTCAGTTTTAAACCGTTTTGATCCCGCCAAAATAAAAACATAGCCCAGTAATTTTCCCGCTGTATCAGTCACCGTTTTTTTACTGATATAACTGAAACGGTCATACGATTCATCATAATAATACAAATCTGGAATACCGGTTATCCTGGCCTGTGTGCTCAGGATGGTGTTGAGTTCGTTAAAGCCTGAAGAATCCCTGTTGTATAAGGGCTTTTCGTTGGCGTCAAATGTATAAATGCGGGTGTCGTACTTATCGTTATAACCGGTAAAGTTTCCATTCACCAGGCTGTCTTTAAATACCTGGTTGGTGGAGTCATTTTTAAATTTATCAAAATTGGCAGCCAGCGCATCGCTCCTGAAATCTGTGAGCAATGTATTCATCAATGTTTCGCTGGTAGGATCGGCCTTGGTGGATAACGCTTCTGCATAATGCCTCCTGTTGCGCATTTCTTTAATCGTATTCTCCTCTACTATCACCGCCATAATTGTCAATGAAAAAAAGAACAACCAGAACACCAGCCTTGTTGATGAAATACCCGATGCCAGCAAAGCCAGGTAATTGTTACTGAGCAACACTAAAAAAAGTAACAGCCATATCAGCAGATATAATTCAAACGCCACAATGGTTAAGTTAAACCCAATGGTAAGCATGGTTAAACCTAAAACAGCAACGGCTATATAAAGCGGTACAAAGTTTTCAGGAAACAACGGACGCAGCAGGTACAGTAATATCTGCCCCAGTACAAAATACCCAATGGCAATGCAGCATAATACAATAAAACCAATGATACTATAACTGTTGAGTGTATAGAAATTAATAACATCGAAAGATATTTGCGAATCGGCCACCATGCTGCGCAGGATGTGGCCACAAATAAAAGTGGCTGTTAAAAAAATAAGCGCCACCACTATCAGCATGCCCCATTTTACCATTGGCGCACTGGAACTGATGGCGTATTTTTTTTCGTACAGGTGATGGCGTATAAAAAGTATCACCCATACAAACAGTACAGCATTAATCAGTAAGTCGCCCAGCGATCTTAAAATAATTGATGACCCATAAATAGCGGGATCGAACAGTTCAAACTGGCGCAGGTTCAATGGTATGGGAAAATAATAGCTCAATACCCGCAGTACCAGTAATATACCCAGCAAAAATGCAACGGCCTTCCACAACCTGTTGTGCATAGCAATAAATACTGCACACAAATGCAGGAACAGGAAAATAATAATGGTTGCGGATATGCGCAGCCAGATGGAAACAGTATTATTTTTGGCAATTACTGAACCAGGTTTTTTGTCCAGGAAGAACAGTGTTTTCCCGTTCAGGCATTTAACTCTTGCTGCACCCGCTTCAAGGGATATGTCGTAATTATTCTCAATATCCTCTCCAATTACAAAACTATTTTTAAGGTATTCATTGGTAATTACATAATTCCATTTTACAGGTATCAACGCTATGGCAAGGCCTTTAGATGTAAATGCCTTATGCCATACGTAATATCCATTCTGCAATTGCACAAAGCCTGATGTATCTGTATTATTGTTCAGTAATTCATCACTGGGTTTTACGGCCTGCGTATTCCAGAATACCGGTACCAGCAGCGCATTTTCGTTGAAGTGATAGAGATAAAAGAAATATTTTTTTTCGGTTTGCTGCTGCAACAGCTTTTCATCATAATTTTTTGAAACCAGTTTACCCAGTAATAAAGTATCTTTTGTTAGCTGTTCGAAATCTTTCTGCTGGTTATGGATATAATTTTCCAGCTTTCTTTTTACAGCGTCAGAAGATGAATTATCGCTCCAGTAATTATCAATGATAAATGAAATAGTGATCAGCCAGCCTGCTGTAACCAGCAGGTAGCTGTTTTTGTAAATGAAACGTAATAAGGTGTCTTTTTTTTGCAAGAAGCGATTAACTGGTTAAGTGTTTTACGCGGTTCCAGATGGCATCCATTTCTGCAAGACTCATGTCGTGCAGTTGCTTACCTTCCTTTAACGCTTCGGCTTCCATTTTAGTGAACCGGCTGATGAATTTTTTGTTTGTTCTTTCCAAAGCGTTCTCCGCATCTACCTGCAAAAACCTTGCAAAATTTATCAAAGAGAAAAAAACATCGCCTAATTCGTCCTCCATTTTATCGGTATCGCCCATTTTTACGGCTTCCAGCAGTTCCCGGTGTTCTTCTTCCACTTTTTCCCAAACCTGTTCCCGGTTGTCCCATTCAAAGCCTATCTGTTTGGCTTTTTCCTGCAGGCGCATGGCTTTTACAGTTGCCGGCAGCGATGAAGGCACACCGCTGAGCACCGATGATTTCCCCTTACCTTCTTTCAGCTTCAATTTTTCCCAATTACGTTTTACTTCTTCCTCATCGGCCACTTTTACTTCGCCGTAAATATGCGGATGTCGGTAAATCAGCTTTTCGCAAATGCCATTCAGCACTTCCTCCAAAGTAAACTGCTGTTGCTCTGCACCAATTTTTGCATAAAATACAAGGTGCAGAAAAAGATCTCCCAGTTCTTCTTTAATACCGTTCCAGTTGGTATCGGTTATGGAATCGGCCAGTTCGTATGTTTCTTCAATCGTGAGCTGGCGTAAAGTATGAATGGTTTGCTTTTTATCCCATGGACATTGTGTTCTCAAGTCGTCCATAATTTTTACCAGGCGTAAAAATGCCGCTCCCGTTTTGTCCATTGCAGTTAAATTTTAAATAACGATAATAAAGTAAAAGCTACAAATAAAACCATAATTATACAGATGTTGACTGTGTGCAACAACAGGAATTTGAGGATGGTTTTAAACCTGCCCTGCTGGTAAAAAAAACGCATGGCCTTATAATTATAAAAGAAAATACCCAGCACCAGCAAAATATTAAGATAACCGAGCCAGCTCCATTGTGTGGCACCTTCAAGTTTATTAACGCCAAAAACACAGAGCAATAAAATAAATACAAACACAAAGAAATGTATGGTAAATATGGCGTGGTTCACATAGTAATATTGCTTGTGCCTGAAGTAAAGCAGCTTCAGCAGTAATGCAAAAAGCGGCAGTGTTACAAATAATAATTGCGGCAGGGAATGCATCAGCGCATTCAATAATGCAGAGAGAATGGCTTTATTATCACCATGATATTTTTGGGTAAGCTGTATGGCATTCCTGGTCATTGCATGCTCAAACCAGCCCATTTTCTTTCCATGCGCAACAGCACTGTCCAGTTCTGCAACCGTTTTATATTCAGACTTGCCTGTATTCACCTGTATGCCGTTGACTGCCGCCTTGGTTACTGTACTGTCTAAGTGTTCAAACAACTGTTGTTTATCGTAAGCAAATGTCCAGGTGGAATCATTTTTTACCAGGCCATCAACAAATTTCCGGTAAGTGGCAGAGTCCATCGCTTTAATTTTAGCAATTGGGGTTCCGTTAATATCGCCGGACAATTTCATTTCATGGTTCAGATCGAAATGGAACAATGAAAAAAATATGAGAAAAAAAATAGCTGAAGCAAAAACATACATACGCACCGGGTTCAGGTAACTGGCTCTTCTGCCAATCATGTATTCCCGGCTCAGCAAACCCGGTTTTTTGATGAGCAGTTTAACTGAGCTGAAAAACTTTCCATCGAAGTGCGTAATGTCTTCAAAAAAATGAGTGATCAAATGCCAGGCAGATTCTTTGGGCTCTATATTTTCCTGGCCGCAGATATGGCAATATCTGCCCATTATCTGTGCATTACAATTCAAACAGTTTTTTTCCGTTCTTTCTTTAAGATGACTCAATGAATGATAATTTTGTTAAAAATAATAAAGTTTGCGGGTTTGCCCACTGCCGGTATTATTTATGTTACTAAAAGATGAATTACTTTTGACACCGAAAACCATCCATATGTTCAGATATTTTTTTACTGCTGTTCTCTTTTCCTGTTTAACTTCTGCCACATTTGCGCAATATTACTATAAGGATATTGTGAGCAATAAGCAACTGATTGCTGATATGGCAAGGTTAAAAGAACAAAAGATCAAAACTGTTAACCTCAGCAGCTTTGAGGATGATGGCACACCCAGCGAAGGTTTTTTCTGCCAGAAAAGTATCAATAAAAATTATACTGAAGTAGAAACGAAGAGCCGTACCAATGTTACCGGCGCCAGTTTACTCACCTCTTCATTTAACAGCAAAGGGTTGCTGGAAAAATCTGTTGACAGTTCGGACATTGCATCTTCAACATCATTGTATGAATACAACGATAAAAACAATATCACACATATTACTTCCATTGCCCGTTCCAGCGATGATGATTTTAAAAATGAGATCAGGGAGGAACATATTTATGAGTACAACGACAAAGGGGCAGTGTCGAAAATGTACCGTGTAAAAAACGGCAGCGATACTACCCTGTTTCTTTTTTCGCAGGATGAAAAAGGAAATGTGGATATTGAAAAGAACACCAAAACCGGCGACACGTACTATTATTATTATGATGCAGCCAACAGGCTAACCGATGTTGTCCGGCTAAATCCTTACAACCAGAAAATGCTGCCCGATTATATGTTTGAATACAATAACGGCGGCCTCATCACCCAAATGACAACAACTGAAGAAGGTGGCAGTTATTATTTCATCTGGAAATACACGTACGACAATGGCCTGCGCATTAAAGAAAAATGTTTCTCCAAAGAAAAGCGATTGATGGGCTCAATAGAATATGAGTATAAGTAGGGTGGTGAATGGTCAATTGTGAATGGTCATTAGTCAATGGTGAAATAAAGGAACTAATAAACAAATTGACTATTTAACCAATTACCTATTTAACTAATTAACCAATTACCCAATTAACTAATTAACCAATTACCCAATTAACTATTTAACTATTTAACCAATAACCCGGTTAACCAACCACCAACTCCCCCTTCATATAAAATACTGCCTGGCCGCTCATCGTCACTCTTTCATCACTGATTTGTTCGCACCAGATTTTACCGCCGCGTGGGCTTAGTTGCAACGCAAACATTTTTGAACGGTTGAGTTTTTCACTCCAGTACGGTATCAATTGTGAATGCGCAGAACCTGTTACGGGATCTTCTTCAATACCGGCACCGGGTGCAAAAAAGCGGGATACAAAATCTATCGGCTGGCCGGTTGTTGCGTCTACTGCACCATTATCTCCCACTGCAGTAATGATCATTTTATCAAAATGCTTTTTCATGAGTGTAAAATCAGGTGTACAGTTCTTTACTGCAGTTTGATTTTCCAGTTCCACTAAAATATCGCGGTATCGGTAAACGGTTTTAATACTGTTTACACCCAGTATTTGTTGCAGCAATGCAATATCTGTTTCAAACGGTTTTGGTTTCCAACTGGGGAAATCCAGCTCAATAATATCATTATTGCGTTTCACTGTAAGAATACCGCTTTTGCTGCTGAAACGAATTATGTTTTTTTCAACATTCAGCATATTAAACAGCACATAAGCACTGGCCAGTGTGGCATGGCCGCAAAGATTGATTTCAATTGCAGGCGTAAACCAGCGGATTTCAAAATCAACTGCATCACTTTTTGATGGCACAAAGAATACAGTTTCTGAAAGGTTATTTTCTAATGCCAATTGCTGCATCAGCTCTTCGCTGATCCATTCCTGCAATGGAATTACTGCTGCAGGGTTACCACCGAATAAAACATCGGTGAATGCATCAATTTGATACAGTGTTAATGTCATGGCTATCGTATTTTTATTCCGCCATCATTTGTTTGATGACCGTAACTACTTCTTCTGCATTGGGTTTTCCAAAATAATCTCCATCACTACCATAACCGGGCCGGTGTGCTTTGGCAGTAATGGTACGTGGGGCTACATCCAGGTAACGGTAACCATTTTGCTCTTCCATTACTTTGTTAAACATATATGCTGCTGCACCGCCGGGTACGTCTTCATCCACAAAAACAATGCGGTTGGTTTTTCTTAATGACTGAACAATACTGTGATGAATATCAAAAGGCAACAGTGTCTGCACATCCATCACCTCGCAGCTGATATCCATTTTGGAAAGCCGTTCTGCCGCTTCCATTACAATCCGCAGCGTGGAGCCATAACTTACAATGGTAATATCTTCCCCTTCCCTGATGACTTCCGGCACACCTAACGGCACAGCGTAAGCGAGTAAGTTGGATGGCATTTTTTCTTTCAGCCGGTACCCATTCAGGCATTCCACCATTAAAGCGGGATCGTTACTTTGCAGTAAGGTATTGTACATGCCCACTGCCTGCACCATGTTCCTGGGCACGCATACATACATACCACGAAGTGCGTTGATGACCATGCCCATGGGCGAACCACTGTGCCAGATACCTTCCAGCCGGTGCCCCCGTGTGCGAACAATTAATGGACAACTCTGCTGCCCTACCGTACGAAAGTGTGTAGTACTGAGGTCATCGCTCAAAGGCTGCAAACCATACAACAGGTAATCCAGGTATTGAATTTCTGCAATAGGCCTCAATCCTCTTAATGCTAAACCAATGCCCTGCCCCATAATCGTAAGTTCACGAATACCGGTATCAAAAATTCTTTCTGCACCATATTTTAGCTGTAAGCCACTGAAACCCTGGTTCACATCACCAATATATCCAACATCTTCGCCAAAGGCCACTACTTTTTTATTACTGGCAAACAATTCATCAAAATATTTATTCAGCACTTCATATCCATTTACCACTTTAGCATCATCTTCATACCAGGCCGCAACCGGTGCAACGTTTAATGCTGATTTTGGCCCTTCATTATACAAGTACGAGTTATACAGTTGTTCACTTTCCTGCAAAAGCGAATCATAATAGTTTTTTATTGCAACAGCATTGGAAGCCTTCAGCACATCAATGGCTTTACCCAATGCCTTCATAACATCCCTGCGCATGGGTTCCCGGTTGGCTTTCAGTTCATTCACAATGGCACCCAATTCAGCATTGCCAGCATCAGCTTCAATCATTAATGTAATTGCTTTTGCAGCCTGTTGTTGTATGGGTGAAATATATTTCTCCCACGCTTTTTGTTTACCGGTTTTTACATATTCCCTTGCCTCATCATGAATATCATTCAATTCATCTTCCGTAGCCAGTGTATTTTCCACAATCCATTCCCGCATCTGCTTAATACAATCCCATTCTTTTTCCCATTCCAGCCTTTCAGGGCTTTTATACCGTTCATGGCTACCCGAAGTAGAGTGACCTTGAGGCTGTGTGATTTCTTCTATATGAAAAATCGCGGGGATATGTGTTTCCCTTATTTTTTGCAGTGCCGGCTCCAGCACTTCGCACATGCCGGCATAATCCCAGCCTTTCAATTTATAAATATCCAGTCCGTTAGTGCCGGGTTGTTTTTGCATGCCCGCCAATGCTTCGGAGATGGATCCTTTTGTTGTCTGAAATTTCTTGGGTACAGAAATACCGTAACCATCATCCCAAATGAAAATGGCCAACGGAACCTGCATCACCCCGGCAGCATTCACAGCTTCCCAAAAATGGCCCTCGCTGGTAGAAGCGTCCCCAATAGTGCAAAAACAAATTTCATTTCCATTATTGCTCAGGTGCTGCATATCCTGCAGCGATGGTGTGGTGCGGAATAATTTTGATGCCAGCGCCAACCCTAATGCACGTGGCATTTGACCAGCCGTGGGTGCCATGTCGCTGCTGGTATTTTTTTGTTCTGCCAGGTTCAGCCAATCTCCATTGGCATCCACATTTTTGGTAACAAAATGTGCATTCATTTGCCTGCCGGCACTGAAGGGATCGTTTTCAACATTGGGGTCAGAATATAATTGCGCAAAATATTGCTCCACATTAGTAATGCCTGCTGCAAGCATAAAAGTCTGGTCGCGGTAATAACCTGCCCTGAAATCTCCCGGTTTAAAAAATTTTGCAACGGCTACCTGCGCTACTTCTTTCCCATCTCCAAAAATTCCAAACTTGGCTTTGCCGGTTAATACTTCTTTACGGCCCAGTAAACTGATTTCCCTGCTGGTGCAGGCATAACGGTAGTCTTTGAGCACTTCATTTCTGAAGTTGTCAAAACTCAGTTTTTCATCAGCAGCAATGTCAGTAAGGTTGGTTGTTTGCATATCGTTATTATATGGTACGGCAAAAATATAAATAAATGAAGATGGTTTGTTAATAATCTGCTAACAGGATAACAATTTAAAGCGATATGAGGCGTTTTAGTATCTTTGAAAAGGAAATAATAAGGGAATTGTATGAAAAAAATTGTCATTTTACTTGTTACTGCAATTTCAACGGGAGTTGTTTTTGCACAGCAAGCGCCCAGCAATACCGGAGCAACAACTGCTATGCCCGAAGTAAAACCTGAAACACTGGTACTGAAAGAACCTGAATTTAATTTTGGCAAAATACCACAGGGAAAACCCGTAACCCATGTTTTTGAATTATCTAATGCAGGTAAAGATTCTATAAAGATCATTAATGTGCAGGCCAGCTGCGGTTGCACTACGCCTGAGTGGGAAAGAGATAAACCTATTCCTCCCGGTGGCACAGCTAAAATCACCGTAGGTTATAATGCAGCTGCTGAAGGCCCGTTCACTAAGCCCGTAACGATTACTTACAATTCGACAGAAATGAAACAACTTTTTATTAAAGGCGAAGTTTGGAAAACACCTTCATCTTCTGCTCCTGAAAATAAAAGCCTTGGCGACTTAAAAGAATAAACATACTTATCACCATAAAAATTAAAGAATAATGAAAAAACTCTTCCTTTCACTCACAGCACTGGCTTTAACCACTGCTTTATTTGCTCAGAAGAAAGCAGATGAACTGGCTAAGTTCGCAACTGAAACTATCGACCAGGGTAAGCTGAAACAAAATTTCCCTGAAGAAGTAAAATTTATCGTTACCAACATCAGTAAAGAACCCCTGATCATTGAACAGGCAAACCCAACCTGCGGTTGCACCATCGGAGATTATACCAAAACTCCGATAGCCCCGGGACAAACTGGTTTTGTTAGTGCCAAATTCAACGCTGCCGGTTTGGGTCATTTTGAAAAACACCTGACTGTAAAATTTGCCGGCGCTGATGATATTAAAAATATCGTAATCACCGGTGATGTTTTACCAGCTGAAGAATACGACAAATGGAAAGCTGGTGGTGGCACCAATCCTGCTATAGTAACTGCACCAGCTCCTGTAGCGCCAACAACTGCTGCTCCTGCTGCTGCACCAGTTAACGGCAATCCGGCAAAGGCTAAAGCCAAAGCTAAAACAAAAACCACTGCAGCCGTTAAGCCAGCTACAGCTGTTAAAAGTTAATTCAAAAAGAATCATATTTGAAAACCTCTCCAACCGGGGAGGTTTTTTATTTTGTACCTGATTGAAAGAATATGTTGACCTGATGAAACGTTTTTATTGCAAAAAGAGTCTTATTCCAAAAATCTATTTAAACCGGAACGATTTTTGGTAATAATCATCACCCTGCATCAATACTCGATGAATCTATTTTTACGTAATAAGCGCCTTACCAAATCCTGTTTACTTGCACTATTGCTGTTAGTAAGTGGCGTTTATGCATTCGCACAACCTTCAGCCAATTTTAATGCTACCCCCACCAGCGGTTGCGCTCCTTTGGCAGTTTCATTTACAGATCAAAGTACGGGAAGCCCCACCAGTTGGCAGTGGGACCTTGGTAATGGCACTTTATCTTCTGCACAAAACCCCACCACTACCTATCTCAACTCAGGTTTGTATACCATTACATTAACTGTAAGCAATGCAGCAGGCAGTAATACCATCACTAAAACTCAATTTATTAAAGTAGATGATAAACCTGCAGCAGATTTTGCCGCCAATAACCAAAGTGGTTGTTTCCCACTGCGGGTAAACTTTACGGATCTTTCTGCTGGCGGGTCGGCTGTAATTACCAGCTGGGATTGGGATTTTGGCGATGGCAGCATATCCAATCTTCAAAATCCATTTCATATTTATTCCATCGCCGGCAACTATACAGTAACACTGAAAGTTACTAACGCAGGCGGCTGTTCTAAAGTAATCAGCCGGCCCAATTTCATCCAGGTTTCACCAGGTGTAACTGTTGATTTTAATAACTCAGTACCCGTTTTATGCAAGCCCCCGGAAACCATCAGCTTTGCCAATCTTTCCACCGGGCCAGGCACATTGAGTTACCAGTGGGATTTTGGTGATGGCGGAACGTCCACCCTTCAAAATCCTTCGCACACATATGTAACGGGTGGAAGCTTTACTGTTTCCCTTATTACAACCAGCAGTTCCGGTTGTTTGGATACACTGATCAAACCTGCCGCCGTGGTGATCAAAGATGTGGTTTCCGATTTTAGTGCACCCGCCACCGCTTGCCAGGGTGTATCAATAACATTTACCAATACTTCGGTTCCGCAACCGGCAGGCTCCTCATGGGATTTTGGGGACGCAACGTTTTCCAGTCTCACCAATCCGACCAAAGCGTATGCGGCACCCGGTACATACCAGGTTAAATTAAAAAATGATTACGGTACCTGTTTCGATTCTGTCATTAAGCCGATTACCGTACTGGCATTGCCAATACCGGATTTTACAGCACCTGATGTTACTGATTGCAATGTGCCGTTCACGGTTAACTTCTCCGATTTATCAAGCGGCGCTGTTGCATGGGATTGGAATTTTGGAGATGGTGCAACGGATAATGTGCAAAACCCCTCCCACACTTATACCGCGTTAGGCAATTATGATGTTACCCTGGTTGTGACCAATGCCAACGGCTGCAAAGACAGTATTACCAAACCTCAGTTTGTAAAAATACAAAAGCCGGTTGTGGGCATTAATGGCCTGCCGCTGGAAGGTTGCATTCCTTTCACCATAAACCCGCTGCCCAATGTTGTTGCAGTGGATGGCATACAATCTTACAACTGGGATTTTGGAGACGGTGGCACTTCAACAGCAGCAAATCCCACTCATACTTATCTTACACAGGGTATTTACACGGTGAAGCTGTATATCACTACCATTGATGGTTGCCAGGATTCTGCTGTTTTTGTTAATGCAGTTACAGCAGGTAATAAATCTTTTGCCAATTTCGATGCTGTACCCACAGCACAATGCGTGGGACAACCCATACAATTCAATAACCTTACCAACCCTTCGGACAGGTGGAGTTGGGATTTCGGAGATGGCACAGGCAGTTCCAGCATTGCAAACCCAATGTACACTTACCAGGACACCGGGCATTTCAACATCCGGCTTATTGCCTGGAACAATGGTTGCCCTGATACATTGATCAAGACTAACTATATCACTGCCCTGCCCCCTGTAGCAAGGTTTACACCATCATTCAATTGCAATAATAAACTGCAGGTGGCATTTACCGATAACTCAGTTTTACCACAAACCTGGAGTTGGGATTTTGGTGATGGCTTTACTTCCACCCTTCAAAACCCGGTACACACGTATGCAGCATTCGGTACATATAATGTTTCACTTACTGTAACGAATGGCGGATGCAGCAATACAAAAATTATTCCGGTTACATTATTTACCGAAGCTGCCGATTTTACTGTTGCTGATGATACAATTTGCAATAGTGAAACCGCAGTGTTTCAAACAACCGGCATTAACCCGGCTAATATTGCCACTTATTTCTGGGATTATGGAGATGGCAATTCAGGTTTTGGCGGATCCACGGCAACACATCAATACGCGGCACCCGGGTTATATTCAGTAACACTAACTATTACTGACACACGCGGATGTATTTCCACCATCACTAAACCAAACATTATCAGGGTTTGGGGACCGGTGGCAAAATTCACCATATCACCAATAGCCGGTTGCAGGCCACTTTCAGTTACCTTTAACGACCTTACCAATACTGATGGTACACACCCCCTGACAACATGGGTATGGAATTTTGACGATGGCAATATTCAAACTTTTACTGCACCACCATTTAATCATACGTATGCAGCCAATGGGGCTTACACACCCCAATTAACAGTTACAGACAGTTATGGTTGCAGTAATACATTTGTATATGCCGGTTCCATTACAGTAACTTATCCTAAAGCAGATTTTTCTTCGGCAGATACACTTACCTGTGTGGGCAAGAACGTAACTTTTACCAATACCTCGCAGGGTGTTGGTGTGAACTACAACTGGAGTTTTGGAGATGCCACCACCTCAACACTCACCAACCCTGTTAAAACCTATGGAGCAGACGGAGATTATGACATCCGTTTAATTGTAACAGATATTAATGGTTGCAGCGATACACTCACCAGGAGCAAGTATATCAAAATCCATACGGCTAAAGCATCCTTTACTGTTAACGATTCCATCAGTTCCTGCAGCCCGTTTGAAGTGGTTTTCACCAACACCTCGTTATACTCCACCAGCGCCACCTGGATATTTGGTGATGGCGGTACTTCAACACTGGCTAAACCAACACACTATTATTCAACACCGGGTACGTATATTGCAAGATTGGCTGTAGCTGGCCCCGGCGGCTGTGTGGATACCGTAAATAAAACCATCATCCTCTATCCTTCCACTGCAGGTTTAACCTATGCACCGCTTGCCGGTTGTTCACCAATGCCGGTAACTTTTCATGCATCCACGCCCGGGCCGGTAACTTATCTATGGGATTTCAGTGATGGAAATACTTTATCCACCACCGATTCCATCATCACTTATAATTATTTATTACCCGGCCAGTTTGTACCAAAAGTAATTTTAGAAGATCAAACTGGTTGCCAGATTCCTGTGTTGGGAACTGATACGATCATTGTAACAAAAAGCTACGTCAACTTTGGTGTGGATGACTCATTGCTTTGCGACAGGGGATTGGTGCAGTTTTCAGATTCAACCGTTTCCAATGCAACCATTCAAACCTATCAATGGAGCTTTGGCGATGGCGGTTTATCTGCACAACAAAATCCATCTCATTTTTATAACGGAACCGGCTTTTACACCGTACAACTTATCGTTACCACAGTAAATGGTTGTAAGGATACCGCAGTAAAACCCAATTATATCAAGATTGTAGCTACACCAGTTGCAGCTATCACGGGTAATGTGCCTATATGTATGCAGAGCAAACTGCAGTTTAAAGGTGTATTACTGCAACCGGATACCTCTGCTGTAAACTGGTTCTGGAGTTTTGGAAACGGCAAAACTTCCATTAGCCCTAATCCATTACCGCAGCAATATGATACAGCAGGCAACTATCCATTACGTTTGATCGTTACCAACAGCAGCGGTTGTGCAGACACAGTTGATCAAACAGTATTGGTTTATCCGTTGCCTCAAATCAACGCAGGCCCCGACAGGGTCATTGGCGTTGGCTCTTCTGTGGCTATCACACCCACCGGTTCTGCTGTAGTCAACTATTTGTGGAGCCCGGCAACAGGATTATCCTGTACATCTTGCTATAATACAATAGCAACGCCGAAAAACACCACCGCTTATACCATCAGGGTAACAGATGCCAATGGTTGTGTAAACACAGATAACATCAACATAGTGGTGGTATGCAATGATAAGAATGTGTTTATTCCCAATACATTTTCGCCGAATAATGATGGCGTGAATGATATTTTTTATCCGAGGGGAACAGGCTTGTTTACCATCAAAAGCATGCGTATTTTTAACCGTTGGGGCGAAATGGTGTTCCAGAAAGTAAACCTCTTCCCTAATGATCCATCCGCAGGATGGGATGGCCGTTACAATGGAAGAGTACAAAATGCTGATGTTTACACGTATATTATAGAAATTATTTGCGAAAACAGCCAGGTACTGACTTATAAAGGAAATATCACCCTGATTCAATAATAATTCATGTTATACTTACGTTTATTGGATAACATAGTTGCACTAACAACAAATTCCATTCTTATGAGAAAAGGTTTGCACAAACCTTTATTGACCTTATTTATACTGCTTTTAACGGGCAGTATGGCTGTTGCACAGGATATACACTTCTCGCAATTTTTTGAAACCCCTTTACTCCGTAACCCGGCATTGGCAGGCATTTTCAGTGGTGATGTACGTATTCAGGCGGTTTACCGCAATCAATGGAACAGTGTTACCACGCCATACCAAACAGGGTCCTTTAATGCAGAATATAAAAAGCCTGTAGGCCGTGGCGATGATTTTCTTACCCTTGGCGGAGAAATTTTATACGACAAAGCCGGAACAGTCGCATTGCAATCCACCCATATTTTACCCGCCATCAACTACCATAAATCTTTAAGTGGTGACCGTAATATGTACCTTTCTTTAGGTTTTATGGGCGGCTGGGTGCAACGCAGTATCGACAGAAGCAAGGTTACCACCAACAGCCAGTACGATGGCACTGGTTTCAATCCCGGGCTTTCAACAGGCGAAACTTTTCCACGTAATTCATATTCTTACCTCGACGGCAGCGTCGGCATAAGTTTTAATTCGCAGATTGGCGAAAACCCTGATAACAACATTTACTTCGGCGTTGCGTACCATCATTTCAATAAAGCCACCAAAGTATCTTTTTATGGTAACCCCAATTATGAAATGATTCCCAAATGGGTGGGATCAGTTGGTGTAAGAATGAATGTGAACGATTATTCTTTCTTTACATTATTGGGCGATTATTCCAAACAGGGCACATTTACCGAAACTATGGCCGGCGTGTTATATTCCTGGCGCCTGGATGATATTGAAAACCCCAAATATATTCTGCATGGCGGTGCTATGCTGCGCTGGAAAGATGCGTTTATTCCCGTTGCCAAATTAGAATTTAAACCACTTGCTGTATCAGTAAGTTACGATGCCAACATTTCCCAATTAAAAACAGCAAGCAATGGCCAGGGCGGGTTTGAAGTAGGCCTTACTTATCAAAAATACCTTGACAGGAATAACAGCAGCGCACAGGCTGTACGTTGCCCCAGATTCTGATTTTTGTTTGCATCCAAGTTTCTTTTTTCAGATTATATTTTGTTGAGCGTTTTTTCTGCACACTAAAACAATACCGTAGTGAACTAAATTGCAGTGCAGATGTTTTGCTAAATTTCATTGCACTATCTTTACAATCAAATACAGTTCATTATGAAAATTGAAGTTGGACAACAGGCTCCGGATTTTACATTGCACGACACAGACAAAAAAGAGGTTACCCTTAGCGAACAAAAAGGAAAGAATGTTTTACTGCTTTTCTTTCCATTAGCTTTTACCGGCGTTTGCACAAAAGAATTATGCGCCATCAGGGATGATATTGCCCGTTATAATAATGCCTCTGCAACAGTACTGGGTATATCAGTGGACTCCTTTGCCACGCTTAAAAAATTCAAAGAAGACCAGGGTTATAATTTTCCGTTACTTAGTGACTTCAATAAAGAAGCTTCCGAAGCTTATGGCTGCGTGTATGATGCTTTTATTGGCTGGATGAAAGGTGTGAGTAAACGTTCCGCATTTATTATTGATAAAGAAGGAATTGTTCAGTATGCGGAAGTGCTGGAATCGGCCGGTGACCTGCCCAATTTTGAAGCCATCAACCAGAAATTAGAACAATTAAACGCCTGATTTGCCGTTTTGATACGGAGAGTACGGCCATTCTCCCGGGCTTTTAACAGAATCCGGCATTAAATTGGCCATATAAAAATTGGTATTTCAGTATGATTTATTAACTTTACCATATTGAAAAGATTCGTTTACATATTTATTTTTATTATTGGATTAAATTTTACTTCTTTCGCTCAAAATAAACCGGGTTCTTCAACACCAGCAGATGGTGGGCCTAAGTTGTTAAAATTGTATCCAATTCCTGCTTCATCCGTTATCAATTTTGATTTTGTTAGCGGGTATGATAAGTCTTTGTCTTTTCAGATTTATAATTTCACCGGAAAAGTAGTTTACGAATTAAAGTCTCCTCCACAGAAGATCAATCTTTCCTTAGCAGATTTTTCCAGGGGCTTTTACTATTATCAACTGCGTGATGCAGGTGGCAGGTTGTTAGAAACTGCCCGTTTCCTGGTTGTAAAATAATCTACTCTTTTTTTGTTATTTATTCAGTAGCCAATAACGGCTCAAGGTCATCTGTTTCACTGTCTGTAAATAAACGTGATTCAATAAAGAACCTCACCCCTAATGGAATCTCCAGTGAAAAACTGCTGCCCCGCCCCGGTGTAACATTTAATATCAGTTGTGTATGTTTCCAGTATTCAAACTGGCCGGCGGCCATATAAAAGCGGCATCCTGTAATTTCGCCCAGGCAAACATCGCTGTTACCCACTTTAAATTCTCCCTCTAAAAAACACATGGGTTGACTGCCATCGCAGCAACCACCACTTTGATGAAACATCAGGGGCCCATGCGTTTTTCGCAGGCTTTCAATTAAATGCAGTGCTGCATCAGTTGCGATAATTCTTGGTACTGACATGCTGATATTTTTAGTACTCAATTGATTAATAAAAAGCAAAAAACAGTGGCTTAAGGCCACCGTTTTTGCTCCGGGAAAAGGTTTAGCTTTAGCTTAAAAGAATCCCAGTTTTTGTTTGCTGTATGATACTAACATGTTTTTAGTGTTGCGGTAATGATTCAGCATCATCTTATGCGTTTCCCTGCCAAATCCTGATTTTTTATACCCACCAAATGGTGCATGCGCCGGGTAAGCATGGTAACAGTTTACCCATACGCGGCCTGCCTGTATAGCTCGTGGTACCTGGTACATTTCATGTGCATCTCTTGTCCACACGCCGGCACCTAATCCGTATAATGAATCATTGGCAATGGCAATGGCTTCTTCAGTTGTTTTAAATGTGGTTACAGAAGTTACCGGGCCAAATATTTCCTCCTGGAAAATGCGCATTTTGTTATGCCCTTTAAAAATGGTAGGCGTGATATAGTATCCATGTTCCAGCCCACTGTTTTGGTGGAAGGCTTCTCCCCCGCATAAAACCTTAGCTCCTTCCTGCTTACCAACATCCAGATAACTGAGAATTTTATTATACTGGTCTTCTGAAGCCTGTGCACCCATCATCACTGTACTATCCAGCGGATTACCCAATTTTATGGCTTTGGTACGTTGTACCACCCTGTCCATGAATTTGTCATAGATATTTTCGTGTACCAGTATACGTGATGGGCAGGTACAAACTTCACCCTGGTTCAACGCAAACATCACAGCGCCTTCCACCGCTTTATCAAAGAAATCATCATCGGCAGCGGCTACAGATTCAAAGAAAATATTGGGGCTTTTACCTCCCAATTCCATGGTAACAGGTATTAGGTTTTCTGATGCATACTGCATGATCAGCCTTCCCGTTGTGGTTTCACCGGTGAACGCCACTTTATTCACTCTTGGAGAAGATGCCAACGGTTTGCCGGCCTCAACACCAAAGCCGGTTACTATATTCAGCACGCCTTTGGGAAGAATATCTCCGATGAGTTCCATCAGGCACATAATACCGGTTGGTGTTTGCTCTGCAGGTTTAACTACCACAGTGCAACCAGCAGCTAAGGCAGGAGCAATCTTCCATGCGGCCATCAGCAATGGAAAATTCCAGGGGATGATTTGCCCCACAACACCAATGGGTTCGTGTAAATTAATACTTACCGTGGTTTCATCATGTTCACTAATGGAGCCTTCCTCACTCCTGATCACGCCGGCAAAATACCTGAAATGATCCACCACCAGCGGCAGGTCGGCCGCACGGGTTTCCCTGATTGCTTTACCATTATCAATGGTTTCCACCGTAGCCAGGTAATCAAGATTATCTTCCACCACCTGTGCAATTTTCAACAGGATATTACTGCGGTAAGCTGCGGCAGTTTTACTCCAGGTTTTAAAAGCTTCTGTTGCCACATCTATTGCTTTATCAATGTCTTTGGTATTTCCTCTTGCTGCCTGTGTAAATACTTTTCCATCTATGGGAGATACATTATCGAAATATTCACCACTGGATGGAGCCACCCATTCTCCTCCAATGTAATGATCGTAACGGGATTTAAAAACGGGACGTGCTGCAATGTTTGTTTTCGGCGCAGCGGCTGTTGCTGTACTCATATAAAAAGCATTTAATCGTTAATAATGCATCTAATTTCTCCTCATTTCCAAACAAGCACCGGCATTTTTGTATTTTTTTATAGCACAATCGTACCCCGATCATTGGCGGCTACTTGAAAATTTGCTAACATTGAAGTATAAATCAGGATTGCGTTGCCAATAAAAAATGAATTACAAAAGATTGATCTCACCCATCCAAAGTATTTACAAACACTGGTGGAAAACCGGCGCATCTTTAACCTGAATAATTGTGAACTGAATGTTTTTGAAAGCTACCAGGAAACCTATCGGGTACCCCTTACCTTTAGTGACTTTGTTGTTACCAGCATGGTGCGTGGCAAAAAAGTAATGCACCTTTTTGACAAGCCCTCATTCGATTATCTGCCTGGTGAAACCGTTATTGTTCCGGCTAATGAAACCATGGTAATCGATTTTCCCGAAGCAGAACTGCAAAACCCCACACAATGCGTGGCACTGGCGGTGGACGAGCAATATATGAACACCACCGTTCAATACCTGAACACTTATTACAACAGCGACAGGCAGGATGACCATGAATGGAAACTGCAGTTCAATAAATATCATTTTGATAACGATACAGAAGTGACCGGGTTGATCAACAAACTCATCAGGGTTTGCAGCGGTACCGACAAAGCCAAAGATATTTTTGCAGACCTGAACCTGAAAGAATTACTGATACGCCTGGTACAAAGCCAGTACCTGCAACAGGTAAGTGTGGAAATTGCCGACGCCACCAATCACAACAGGCAGCATTATGTATTACATTATATTCACGAACACCTTACTGAAAAAATTGCGGTGGATAAATTATGCCGCAAAGCTTACCTGAGCCGCAATATGTTTTTTACATGGTTTAAAGAACAGTTTGGCATTACACCGCTGGAATATATTAACCGGGAACGTATAAAACTGGCCAAACAGTTGCTGGCTGATAAACGCAATAACATTACCAACGTGGGCATGCAATGCGGCTTCAGCGATGTGAATTATTTTGTACGTCTGTTTAAGAAGATGGAAGGCATTACACCGGGCCAGTATCAAAACTGCATGAACTGATTTGCTACAGCACCTGTACAATTAAGAATTTAAGATAGTGTGTATATTCCTGCCCGCGGATGATGGGATGATCTGCACTTTGCGCATTAAACACCACCTGCCTGATCTTTCTTTTTGCATCTTTGGCCGCCTGTTCAATTGTATCTAAAAAAAGTTCGGGCTGCACCAGGTTAGTACAGCTGGAGGTAACTAAAAAACCGCCGGGCTTAACTAATTTCATACCCCGCAGGTTAATTTCTTTGTATCCTGAAACTGCTTTATCAATACTGCTGCGGCTTTTGGTAAACGAAGGCGGATCCAGCATTACCACATCCCAGCGTTTTTCTTCTTTCGTCCATGTTTTCAGCACATCAAATGCATTCACACATTCGAAACGGCAGATATTTTCAAGACCGTTCAATGCGGCATTCTTATTACACATGTCAACCGCATTTTGAGAGATATCCAAACCCAAAACTGATTTTGCACCAAAGTAACCGGCACTGATTTCAAATGACCCCGTATAGCAGAATGCGCCCAGCACTTCGGCATCTTTTACAATATGCTGTATGACCCTGCGGTTATCCTGCTGATCCAGGAAGTAACCGGTTTTTTGTCCGTTGGCAATATCAACATGAAACCGGATGCCATTTTCTTTGATGATAATATTGGTATCAAACTCAGCAGATAAAAAACCTTTCTGTTGTGGCAGTCCTTCCAGTTCACGCACAGGTACATCGTTACGTTCATAAACGCCTTTCGGGGAGAAAATGGTGTTCAATGCCTGCACAATTGCAGGCTTCCATAAATCAATTCCCAAAGCAAGGGTTTGAATCACAAAATAATCGTTGAATTTATCAATGATCAGTTGCGGCATATCATCAGCTTCACCAAATATTAAACGGCAATTTTCGGTATAGCCAATTTTTTGCCGGTATGCCCATGCCTGGCGGATGCGCTGCAGAAAAAAATCATCATTGACATTTTCATTCTTATCCCGTGTTAATATACGCACCGCAATTTGTGATTGCGGGTTATAATATCCTTTACCAACGAACTTTTTATCGAACGTGAGCACTTCCACAATTTCACCGGGCTGTGCATTGGTATCCTTTTCATGGCCCCGGTTTACCTCATTAGAAAATACCCAGGGATGCCCATTTTCTACCCGGCGACTGATATTTTTGTTCAACACCATCTTTTTCATGCCGCAAAGTTACCGTTTTAGCTGTCTGGCTATACAAAATGTCTTTCTTTGCTGCTTAAATTTGTCAATTTGGCTGCCCGGCGGGCTTGGCAAAATCTTTGACTGTTGTACCTTCGCACCCCTAAACGGGAGGCTCCTGTATAGGTAAACGTGAAATACAAAACGGACTGTCAATATTAATCAAGCGCCTTACAACAAAATAACTATGGAAGAAAAAGAATTAGCTACACCAGAAAACAGTGAAATGAACATCAATGCTGATGCTGATGTACCCGGAAACACGCATCTTTCCAATGAAGGTGCAGAAGATGTTACCGAAAAATTACAGGCAGAGCTGGAAGAACAAAAAGACAAATACCTGCGCCTGTTTGCGGAATTCGATAACTTTAAAAGACGCACCGCCAAAGAAAGAATTGAACTGATACAAACCGCTGGTAAGGATGTTATTGTTTCCATGCTGGAAGTACTGGATGATTGCGACCGTGCAGAAAAACAAATGCAAACCAGTGAAGATGCAAAGACAATTAAAGAAGGCATCGGCCTGGTATTTGGCAAACTGAAAACTGTACTTGGCAACAAAGGCTTAAAACCTATGCAAAGCATCAACACTGCGTTTGATGTAGAGAAACATGAAGCCATTACTGAAGTACCTGCCGGTGAAGCAATGGTGGGCAAAGTGGTGGATGAAGTGGAAAAAGGGTATTACCTGAATGACAAGATCATTCGTTTTGCCAAAGTTGTGGTGGGGAAATAAATACAAGGCACAGCAAAGTGCATCTAACAAAAACTAAAACTTACAGCAGGAAGCTATGTCTAAAAGAGATTTTTACGAAATATTAGGGGTATCTAAATCTGCATCGCAGGATGAGATTAAAAAGGCGTACCGTAAAGTGGCGATGCAATACCACCCCGACCGCAACCCTGGTGACAAAGCTGCTGAGGAAAAATTTAAAGAAGCTGCTGAAGCTTACGAAATATTAAGTGACCCTGATAAGCGGGCACAATATGACAGGTTTGGCCACCAGGGATTTGGGCCAGGCCGTGGCGGGGCAGGCGGCGGTGGTGCGTATGGAGCAGGCGGCATGAATATGGATGACATCTTCAGCCAGTTTGGAGATATTTTTGGAGATGAAAGTCCATTTGGTAGTTTCTTTGGCGGCGGTGGCAGAAGAAGTTCGGGTGGCCGCAGCCGTGGTATCCGCGGCAGCAACCTCAGGGTAAAAATCAAACTGAATTATGAGGAGATTGCCAAAGGCACCACCAAAACCATCAAAGTAAAAAAATATGTTGCCTGCAGTACCTGCGGTGGCAGCGGCGCTAAAGATAAAAACAGTGTTACCACATGTTCAACCTGCGGTGGCAGCGGACAGGTGAGAAGAGTACAAAACACTTTCCTTGGCCAGATGCAAACAGTTACCACCTGCCCCACCTGCAATGGAGAAGGCACCACCATTACCAGTAAATGTACAGCCTGCAAAGGCGAAGGCAGGGTTTATGGAGAAGAAACCGTTTCTATCGACATTCCTGCTGGTGTACAGGAAGGCATGCAGTTAAGCGTTGGCGGAAAAGGCAATGCGGGTGAACGCGGGGGCAGCAATGGCGACCTGATTGTCTTAATTGAAGAAGAAGCACACCCTCAACTGCACCGCGATGGATTGAATGTGGCTTACGACCTGCATATTTCCATTCCGGATGCGGTGTTTGGCACACAGGTGGAAGTGCCCACAATTGATGGTCGTGCCAAAATAAAAATTCCTGCGGGTACCCAGAGTGGTAAGATATTCCGTTTAAAAGGAAAAGGATTTCCCAGCGTAAACAGTTATGAAAAAGGTGACCAACTGATACAGGTAAATGTATGGACCCCACAACATGTTACGGCTGAGGAAAAACAAATGCTGGAAAAAATGCAGCAGAGCCAGAACTTTGTTCCGAAGCCTGATAAAAATGAGAAATCTTTCTTTGATAAAGTGAGAGAGATGTTTAGTTAAGAAGCAAGAACAAGCAACAAGTTATCAAGAAACAAGCTTCAGGGGAGCAATTAAGTATCCACAGATTACTCAATAATTATTAATTAGTAATCACTATTGTCTCGTTTAGATTA
>JAFDZS010000004.1 GCA_018266775.1 Bacteroidota bacterium
GGGTGAGTCACCCTTTAAGGGGTGACTCACCCGGCGAACGGTACCAGTATTTATTGCAGCATACACCGGAATTGCTGCAATGGGTACCCGCAAAATACATTGCTTCTTACCTGGATATTGATGAAGCTACGATGAGCCGTTTAAGACGAAGGAAATAATTTTTTGACAATTGTCATTTTTTATTTTGGGGTGAAGGTTTCATATTTGCAAAACAAATACGCATACCCGCAGTGTATACTGCGGCGTGATGCTTCTTGTTTAAATGGCGGAGTCATTGTAAAATGATATCTGCAATACAGCCGGCTGATTTTTTAACCTTCCTTGTTTTACGCATTACCGATTTGAGGGGCAATCCTTTTGCTAACCTGCGCAGCACTGTGCACTGCCGTGTGGGGAAGGAATATTTTTGGCCACTATCAAACAAAAAAAATGAAAACAACAAAACAACACCTGAAACATGCCCGGATATTGGTATTGCTGATGTCGCTGGTAATTGTCGCACAACAGTCGTGCAAAAAAACTGATACTGCAAGTAACGCTGAAAGTAGTAAGCGTACCATTGCAGACGCTGTATTTAATTTGCCTGCTGCCACACCAACAGCGGTGCAAAAAGTAGCAGCTAATTTAAAGCAACAACATTCAACAAAGGAGTTTATTGAGGACTTTGTAAAAAAAGAAGGTTTTCCAGTTTGGAATAAAGCGCTCATTACTTCCGGTGGCAGTGGTAATGGCTCAGTAATTGCAGCCAAAGGTTCAACCACCACAACAGTTACGGTCATAATTCCGCTGGTGGAAGAAGGTGCGAATTATGTACATGGTTACTTGTGTGCGAAAGAAACCGGAGATTTGGTTGATGTACAATTACACCGCAACAGTGATTATTTAAAATTGCCTTATTCTGGCAGCAAAGGTGATGATGGTATTGCCACCACTGCGGAAACTTATGCCACACGCATGATGCAGTTGGATAACCTGGTGTTTGGTTATGAGAAGTTTGAAGTTAAGGACCGGCAACTTTTTTCGGGCGGCAAAGCAAATAGTGGTAAAGACAGCATGCAGCGCTTTGTTGAATTAAAGCCGGCAGCTAATGGCAACACTTCTTCAATTGCTTCTGTAAACAGTTACGTATATACTACCTGCGTAACAATTACCACCATTACTTACTCTGTTTCTCATTACTGCGGTACACCGGAATATTGCCATCAGCATTATCCACCCAATGGTTGTGATTATTGCGGTACTTACTGCCACGATGTATATACGCCCAGTTATTCTACTTCTTCAGAATGTTATTCGTGGGAGGAAGAGGAAGGTGGATCAGGCATCCCATGGCCAGTTCCGGCACCCGGTGGTGGCGGAGGCAGTGGTGGTGGCAATACTCCTCCCTGCCCTTTAATAATCAACCTGGTAAGCAGCGTGGTTCCGGCAAATTGTAATCCTGTGCCGAATCCGTGGCCTGTGTTAACACTGCCGCCAACGCCAAATCCAAATAATGATAGTATAGTGAAGGCATTGCTGAAAAAGGATAATGAAGATATAAAACGAATCAGGGACTCGGTATGGAATTTGGCTTATGCAAATGATGAAGAATGGGGTTTTTTTATTAAGAATGTAAATGGTCAAACGAATGTTTTGGGTTTAAGAACTGATCACGATCCAGATGGGGTGACTCAAGATCGATTTGTTGAAAATAATAACCCTGACGGAGACTGGCATTGTCATCAAGATCATCCAAGTTCTGGATACAGGCATCCACATGACCCACAGGACATTGCACTTGGAAATGGTAGAAATCGAAGGCTTTACTTTAGAAGCTATGTTGATTGTGGGGATACACTATATGCAGTGGTAAATGAAAATTTAGCATTAATCAAGTTGTACTTTCAGACAAAAAATTTCCGTCAGATCGAAGAATCTACAACCTGGACGCAAATAGCTGGGGCTGGAGCTAATAGAAGGTCGCTAGGTCTGCAGGCATTACTAGAATTGCTTGGATCCAGTAGTGTCAGTGGCCTTGGGTTATATAAATCAGTTAATGCTGATAAAACCGAGTTTGTAAAGGTTAACTAAATTATTATTTTTAAATTTTCTAAAACGAAAACGATGAGAACATATCAATTAATAGCTTTAATGCTTATAAGTTTTTTTTCCAGTACTAAGTCAATTGGACAAACCAATGATCCGGTTTATGATTCTGTTGCACAATTAAATTTAAACCAACTTGCTGGCAAACCTGTAGATAGTTTACTGCATGTAATCCCACAATCGTACACAGATATAGGTATATGGGGCGTAATAGCAAAAAATAAAGCCCGTGGGCTTTCTATAAGATATGCAAGCGGTATGACAATTACAGTTATTCCCAAAGTTTTTATTTTTATGAACCCCATTGATTCAAACAGGATATGGAATTTAACACTCTTTAAGAAAGAAACAGCACACTATATTACCGTAATGCATCCTGATAAACCGACTTTAACTGGTGGGGAATGAACTGTTTTCAAATTTCACCAACACTATTGGCTTACTAAGCATTTGCTTGTGCCTATTATTGCACAGGTGCAAGCATTAAGATGGACATGCTTATTCCCGATTAAGTTTCTTGCCTTTGTTGGTATTCCATCAAAAAAAAGATAACGAAGCCCACCGTGGCAATTGCTGTGTAACGAAAGAATTGTATTGTGCAATGGCGTACCCAAAACTTTTTAGTTAGCAGTAGCGTTGGCGGCCTTGTCATAAGAGTATCTGCTAATGCAGATGAAACCGAATTTGTAAAACTTAATTAATAAATTACTGCTTGTGAAAAAATATTTGATAATAACAATTGCAATTCTGCTGATAAGCAAACTGATATTAGCGCAAACAAACCAAGTATATGATTCGATCAATGCATTAAATCCTGATCACGATGTTACGCTGCCGGTAGACAGTTTCCTGAATGCAATTCCCTCATCCTATACTTCAATGAAAACTACCGGCACATCAAAAGGTGATAAGGCCAGAGGATTAAGTATTTATTCTGCAAATGGCGTAAGTATTTGGGTGCAACCACTTAATTATGTTTACATGAACAGAGTTGATCCAAACAGCATTTGGAATTTAACGCTGTTTAAAAAGGAAAAGCGCATTATATTCTTGTGACAGGGCCGGATGCTTCTGTATGGGGACAAGATCAATAACCTATAATCATTTTATATATTGATGTTTTGCCTTGTATTGAATGCAATAGACATTGGATTACTGCATTCATATGCCTTTATTCAGCAGTTTTTTATGAAAACAGTGAAAAACAAATTTTTGCGAACTTAACATATCTGTTCATCACTCTGAAGTACTTCAATATAAAGTAAAGCCAGCACACAGTACAACCATTATTTTTTATCAATTAATGTGATTATCATGAAATATGTCATCCTCTTTAGTGTTATAATTGTATATGCCTGCTCCAATACAATATCCCATTCAAAGCTTAACCGCATTTGTTTTAAGATTACCTATACAACAGGGAATAAAACCGGGCAGAATACCATCTTCTCCGATACTTCATTTGCGACGTATTATGATGGAATGGTGTTGTATGAACTGCCTTATCACCAAACCCACTCTTTTGGCGATACGATAGTGTATGATTCTTTAAAATATCATTACCTGCTCTGCAGGGAAAATGCACACAGGGGTTATTTTTTAAACCGGTTAAAAGACAGCCTTGAACAAATTGTGGATGTTGACTCGGTTATAGGGTATAATTCAATTTACCGGCATAGTGATATCTACGATAGTTTACGGCCACTGCTTCCTGGTACAATGGTTAAAACGGAACTTGATCAAAATCGTTTTATGTTAACCGGTTTAGTTAAAGGGCATTATGCTATGGATTCGGTTCATTTATTTTTCAATACGGCATTTCCCAAAGTGCCGTACAGCTTATCTAAAGCGCTTGATTCCATGTACCAGGCTACATTAGTAAACGTGGTTACTTTTATCTGCAATAGTAAGGATACAGCCCACTACGGCACAAAATTTACGCTTACTTATGGGGTGGATACTGCCCGTGCAGCTGATGAAAAATTGTACGAAAATTTGTTCATACGATTGGCTGCTAAACAAAGTAATTGAGCAGCAGCAATTGTTGTTTCCGTTTGGCTTTTATGATACCTCCTTCGCCTTCTTGCCCTCTGGTATATAGTTGCAATAAAAGTTGCTGTGATTTTTTATTTTTTTACAGTGGCAGCAGGTTCAGCGGTGGTGTCCACTCCGGTAATCAATAAAAACTACGCAGCTGAAAATATTGGAACAGAATTTGGGGATTAATATTGCGGCGCAATTGTATCCACAGTTCACCAAAGTTGTGGATAAGAATTTTGCCTGGGGAGGTACGTTTGCCGGCAGCGTTGTGGTCAATTAACGTATCTTGCTTATAAAATAATCCTCCAATACTCTTTGTAAAAGCCAATTTGCTCCCCGCCCCATTGATCTTATTCTTTATAGTAAAACTATTAGTTTTTATGAAGCAAAATGTACACCTGTGTACACGCAACAAATCTGTATTTTACAGTAAAAAGTGCCTGTATGGATTGTGTTTTATCTCCTTTATTTTTTTGAATAACTTTAGTTACAGCCAAACGACCTATACATGGAACGTGGCAGGCAGTGGATCTTATACAACTGCAGCTAATTGGACACCCGCAAGGAATGCACCAGCAACTAGTGATATTCTTGTGTTCAATAATGGGGTTGCAGATAATGTGACCAACCTGCCAACTGAAACAGTAGGACAGATAATTATCAATAGCAGCACTAATGTAACACTTCAGGGCACTGTTGCTACAAATGTGACATATACTGTCTCTGGGGGTACTGGTGATGACTTGTATATTGGTACAGGATCGACTTTAATGTTTACCAGTGGATTCCCTTCAGATCATCTGGATGTTCGGTTACTAACTGGAGCAACCGGAAATATTTTAGGGAATTTATATTTTTCTGCTACCACAGGAACGATTGATGCCGCAGATGCATCGGCATTGGATTTCAAGAGTGGAAGCAAACTTTCGCTTACTTCAACCTATACAGGAAGCATTTTTACCACTTCAGGTACGTCTAACATAGCCATATTTGAATCCGGATCGCTGTTTGTTCAGCAAAATGGTTCAGATCCGTTTGGATTAGCTGAACCGGCAGCAAAATTGGTGTTTATGCCCGGTAGCACTTACTCAATTACTTTGTCTGCCAATCCTACATTTTCTGGAAGGTCTTTTGGCAATCTTACAATAAATCAATTGGATTGCGCCCCATGTAATTATACTGGACCAAGTCCCTTAACCATAGACGGCGATTTAAATATTACAAACGAAACAGTAAACTTCAATTTAATAGGCGGAATCAATATTAAAGGAAATGTTTCTATTGATCCTTCATCTTTTTTGGGGTTTAACTTACCTTCAGCTGGACAGGTTAGTTTTAATGGAACAACCCATCAAACCATTTCAGATGTGGCCCCGTTTAGTGCCAATAGTAAAATAACGTTTAATAATAATGCTGATGTTTATGTAAATAATGTTAATGGCATAACAATTGGAAGTACTGCAATTGATCCTACCGTTACTATTAACAGATCGCTTACCTTTACTTCAGGAATAGTAAGTTTGTCAGGTTCTACAATATTGGGTTTTAGCGCAGGTGCTTCTACAGCGAGTGCATCTAATATTAGTTTTGTAGACGGCCCAGTATTAAAAACGGGGAATGTTTCATTTTCTTTTCCAATAGGTAAAACTACTAGTGGCCCATCTGGTTCTATATACGGTTATGCCCCTTTAACTATCATTAATTTTACCGGTGGTACTGCCACAGACCAATATCAAGCTGAATATAAAAGAGGAAGTGCGCTTACTTTAGGGCCTGTTACTCCGGCATTGGGGTTGGATCATGTCAGTCTTTGTGATTATTGGACGCTATCAAGAGTTACTGGCTCATCAACAGTTGATATTACACTTGCATGGGATGATCCAATTAATAATTGTGTAACGACAAGTCCATATGTAAATTACCTTCCTTCTTTGACAGTTGCCCGAAACAGTGCCGGGGCATGGAATGCATATGGTGTTGCAGGCGTAACAACAGGTACAATAACTACAGGAACTGTAACATGGTCAGGCGTACAAAGTACTTCTTTCGGAGCTTTTGCTATTGGCAGTATTGATTTTAATAATCCACTTTCACTTACTCTGAATTATTTAAATGGTACCAAACAAAGCAACGGCAATTACCTGTACTGGAAAGTAACCTGCACCAATAACCCCACTGCAACCATGACGCTGGAAAGAAGTATGGATGGCAGCAGCTTTACCGCTATCACCTCCATTACTGCCGATGCATTACGCTGCCAGCAACCGTTTGACTATACCGATCTTCATCCTTTGGCGGGTACAAATTATTACCGGTTGAAAATGACGGATGCCAATAACAAAGTAACTTACAGTGCAGCCATTGCCATTATTAATAAAGATGCCGGTTTTGAACTGGTGAATATGATCCCGTCTGTTGTGCAAAGCAGTGCTGTATTAAATGTTGCCGCTGCGCAAAAAACAAAAATGACAGTGGTGATTACTGATATTGCAGGAAGAAGGGTGGAAAAATTAGATGTGAATCTTGTTGCCGGCAGTAACCGGGTTAAGCTGAATCTTGCAGGCCTTGCTGCGGGCTCGTACCAAATTACCGGCTATACTGCAGAAGGTGATGTGCGTACACTGCGGTTTGTGAAACAATAATTCCAGTTTAAGCATTATAGAAAAGCCCTGTCAGGAATGGCAGGGCTTTTTATGTTAATCTTTTCTGTAAACAAGAATGGAAAAGCAATGGCAATAGTTGCCTGCAACAAGTTGATGAACTTACTTTTTTTGCGGAAAAAAAGTAAGCAACTGTGCCCTGTGGGAAAAGCCGCCCGGGAATAAATACAACCTATTACCGGGTGGTTCCCTGATCGGGCTTTGGTGCTCCGGTGACTTCAACTTCTGTAATTCTGCTGTAAGGATTCACCAGTTCATGTTAATTGCAACAGGAGTTTATATGAAAAATATTATACTGTCACTGGTATTAATTCCATGAACTTCTTCAATGCGGTACATTACTTCCCTGTTTTTTACTGAAAGCAATACTATTACTTTAACAAGATGAAAGCTGTTTCTTAATTGGGTAAGTTCTGAAACTGTGTTACAATTGTTATTGTGTATCTATTGTTGTATGGTCTTCCCGCAGGGCTGGGCGGGCAAAACAGCGGAGCAATTGTTTTGCCTTGATTTTTTTGTTTCTTTTTTTATCAAGAAAAAAAGAAAGGGAAAGAAAAATAATACTGGTTGCTTACTGCAGGTTGATGAAATTGTGTAGTGCTGCATTTACCTGTGCCATACTTACCGGTTTAGGTTGTGCCGGTTTATGTTTATCCATATTTCCCTTGATAACTGTATAACAAATGATAATTAGTATGAGCAGTATAACTATGGTAACATACACCCAGGGCTGGTCTTTCCATTTACGTTTTTCTTTGCGGGCTTTTTTCTTTGCAATTTGTTTTTGCAGTTCCCTGTTCAGTTGTTCTACGGAAAGCGGTACCTGCGTTACATTGTCAAATTGCTCCAGCCCTTCCACCGCATCATTGATGAATTCATCTTCAGCCATCATCTTTTCGAGGTCATGGCTATCCCTGTCCGACAATTTTTTACTGAGGTAATCCATCAGCTTTTGATTGTCGATGTCTTTATTACTGTTGTTCAATATGTCTTTCAGGTCATCGCTCATTTTGGTTGACTGTTGAAAATTAAATCTTCAACTTTTAACTTTGTTTCTCCATCAATATTTTCAAATTTCTTTTTCCATTTTGTATATAGCTTTTTACCTGCAATAAAGAAAAACTGGTGGCATCAGCAATCTGCTGGTAGCTTTTCTTTTCCAGGTAAAACATAGTTACACAAATTTGCTGTTCTTTATTTAATTGTAATAAAGCCTCAGCCATTGAAGCCAGTGCTTTATCTTTTTCAATATAGGTATTTTTATCTGTAGTTTCATCCGGCGCAGCCATTACATGATCGTTAATGGGTGCGGTGTATTTTCCCTTGTCACGCAGCTTCATCAGGCAATGGTTCTTGGCCACCATATAAATCCAGCTTTTAAAATAATCCACTTTATATTTATGCAGTTCATTAATGGCTTTTAAAAAAACCTGCTGTACACTGTCTTTGGCTTCTTCTTCATTTTTCAGGTACTTCATACATACACCCAGCAGCAGCATGGTATACCGCTGCAGCAGTATACCCAGCCATTCGTTATTATGATCAGCATAAAAACGTTGCAGCAGTTCGGCGTCGTCAATATGGTTGTACTTTGCCTGGCTCAAAATGATTACAGTAAGTTCTTACTACTAAGATGTAAACATAATATAATTTCCATAATTTAGAGTATGCCGCAAAATGATGAACAATATGGTATGGGTGTGGTGGCTGTTGCCGCCATACGTAAAGAACCCGACCACCGCAGCGAAATGATCAGCCAGTTGTTGTTTGGTGAGTATGTTATAGTAAATGATAACACCATTAAAGGATGGTATAAGATTACCTGTAAGAACGATGGCTACAGTGGCTGGTGCCTGTCATCGCACATTACAAACATTAAAGCTGCAGATTATAGTAAAACTGCAACGACATTTACTGCTGCATGGGTGAATACGGTGGAATACAACCAGCAGTCATTAACCATTCCTTTTGGTTGTACTATTCCTGCATTGCCTGAAGTGGTGTTTAAAGGAAAAATATGGGATGCTGCGCATGCACAACGTGATGCCGGCACGATCACCCAAACGGCATTGCAATTTTTACACACTGCGTATTTATGGGGAGGCCGTTCGGTTTTTGGTATTGACTGCAGTGGATTTACGCAGGCGGTGTTTCAGTTACTGCATTATTCATTATTACGCGATGCCCATTTACAGGCTGCGCAGGGAGACGTGGTAAACTTTATACAGGAAGCCCGCTGCGGCGACCTCGCTTTTTTTGATAATGCTGAAGGGCACATTATTCATGTGGGATTATTGCTGGGAGAAAATAAGATCATGCACAGTGCAGGAAAAGTAAGGATTGATCACATCGATCACCAGGGCATTATTAATGCTGATACCGGCGAGCGAACGCAGCACCTGCGTATCATTAAAAGATATTTCTGATCAGCCGTTTGTTTCAGTTACGGTATTTTCCAAACGGCTTTCCGTTTTAGCGCCGGCTGCTTTTTTAGGTTTATCGAGAAAAAGCATTTTTACAGCAATAATGACCATCAGGATAGCAAATATTTTTTTTGCGGTTTCCTGCGATATGCTCAATGCGATCTTGCTGCCGAAATAACCGCCCACTACAAAACCGATGGATAAATAGCCCACCACTTTAAGATCGATGTATCCCTGTTTGTAATATTGCAGCACGCCTAAAATGCCTACAGGCAACAACAATACGCCTAACGATGTGCCCTGTGCCTGTGTTTGTGAAAAGCCAATAAGGTATACCAACGCCGGAACGATGATGATACCACCACCCACACCCACCAGGCCACTGAGCATGCCCGCTGCAATACCTATCACCATTGCAATGAGAATAGTTTGTATGTCCATATGCTTTTTTTTAAAGGTCATTTGCGGTATTTTTCTTTATATAACTCAACGGCATCATTAATGATTTTGTATGCGGCTTCCTTATCCTGGAATTCATCAATTTCCACCACTTTATTTTCCAGCACTTTATAGTTTTCAAAATAATTTCTCAACACAGCTATAAAGTGTTTGGGCAGCTCCTCTACATTTTTATAAAAATTTACACCAGGGTCTTTAGTAGCCACGGCAATGATCTTATCATCTTCCTCGCCATTATCAATCATCTGCATATTGCCAATTACAGTAGCTTCCACCAGGCAAAGCGATTGTATGCTTTCACTGCAGATCACGAGTATATCCAGCGGGTCATTATCTAAACCTAATGTTTGTGGAATGAAACCGTAGTTAACAGGGTAGTGGAAAGAAGAATAAATTACACGGTCTAATTTCAGCAAGCCGGTATTTTTATCAATTTCATATTTAGCCCTGCTGCCCTGCGAAATTTCGATGAGTGCGTTTACTGTTTGCGGGGCTTTGCTGCCGTAGGTGGCACCATGCCATGGATGAAGTACATACATACAAAAATCAATTAAGCGTTTTCAAATATTTTAAAACCCAGCCATGCCGCTGCCATGCCTGCTATAATACTTACAGCAATATAAATGAATGCAGTGGTGGTGCGGCCACTCTGCAATAACAAAATATTTTCTGATGAAAATGCGGAGAAGGTGGTGAACCCGCCGCAGATGCCGGTAGTTAAAAACAATTTCCAGTTTTGAAGAAACACTTCGTTCTTTATACTGTACGCCACCACCAGGCCAATAATAAAACTGCCCACAATATTTACAGTTAATGTGGCAGCAGGAAAGTTTTTTGAAGTGATCAATAATGCAACCGCATACCGCAACATAGTACCCAGTGCGCCGCCTATGCCAACCAAAATAAAATTCCGCATCATGTTATTGCTGTTGTTTATCTGCCGTGTATTTAAAATCAACTAACCATTTGCTACCTTTCCATACCAGTTTCAGGCCAACGGTATCTTTACTTTTATAGGAGTTGGCATAGGTTACAATGTGTAAAGAGTCGTTGGTGGGTTTGATCTCGTAGATCGTAATGTCTGCTTTTTTATAAGCATCCAGTTCGGTTTGTGGTTTGCCCTGGTATTGCCTTTTAAAGGTTTGGAAATACTGAGTGTTCAGTGTATCCGCCAGTAAATATTTTTCTGCTGTAGTAAAATCATTGTCCAGTACGGCCCTGATGAATGTGGTGGCTACTTCAGTATCGGTAACCGGTTCTTTTTTGGTGCCGGAGCCGCAGGACCAAAGAAGGGCAGCAGTAATGGCGGGGAGCACAAATTTTCTAATCATAATTAAAGGTAAAGATTGTATCAGTTATGGCAAATAAAAAAGCATCCCGCCGGGGATGCTTTTACCATATAAAGAGATGATTACTGTCCGTTTTTTTGTGCTTCCTGTGCCTTTTCGAGATATTCTTTTGCTTTTTGCATCATTTCAGGATTTTTCTTTTTCAGTTCTTCCAGCTTCTGCATACCTTCTTTCATTTGTTGGTCAATAGAGTCCATATTCAGGTTTTTCATTTTGTCAACTCCCTGGCCTACGCTGTCTATAAGGGCTGATGGATCCTGTCCTTTTTCTTTCATTTTTTCCATACCCATTTGCATGAACGTAGCTTTGTCAAATGCTACTTTCCATTTACCGTCTTCTTTTTTCAGGATCATGTTTGTGGTTTCGCCATTTGCTTTTTCTTTGATGGGAACAGTAGCTTTATCACCTTCAATTTTAGCGTCTCCAATTTCAACTTTATCCTTGTTGAATTTATCAAAATCTTTATTGTCATTATCTTTCGACATGCTCATACCCATCTGTATAAGGCTGAACATACTTTCACTTTCTTTTGTGGCTAATTTTTTTGCAGCATCAAAATCTTTTTTGCCTAATGCATCAAAAAAAGCCATCAGTACGGTTTTGGGATCTCCGCCACCGGAATTGCAACCAGCAATAAATAGTGTGGTGGTTACAGCAATGGCTGCTAACAATTTTTTCATAAATGTTTTTTTAGTTTAATGAGCCTCAAAATTAATTTTAATTTTCATGTTTCAAAATACTATTGGTATAAAATCTTTTTTTGCAGATGGCAAAGGGGCTGCAGGAAAAGATCATCAACGCCTACGAATTTAAAATTGCTGATCTGGCTGGTGTGAAAAAGCAATTTTCCTTTTGTGCCCATGACAAAACTTTTGTACACAAACTCGGCACAATACATCCTGTCATTGGTTTCCAGGTCAAATTTCATATCGAACATGATGCCCATGCGGTACAGTTGCTTTACTGTAATCATCAGGCTGTCTGTTTCGGCTTTAGATAGACTATAGCGGTAAATACCAATGCCGCGGTTGCTGTATGGGTCGGCAAAAAGTTCAAAAGTATCGCGGCGTATTTTTTGGTCAGGATTAAAGTCGCCACCCAGTGCATGATAAACAAATAACGTATCATGTTCAATGCTGGCAATACCGCAATGGGAATAGGTTTTATCCTGCTGGTTAAGATTGCGTAAACTTTCGCTGGTAAAATCATTACCGGTTCTTACAATAAGGTCACCGGTATGAATGCTGTCTTTATAAGATTTAATCTGCGCTTGTGCACGTGTTGTACGCTGTATTTCACGAAGTGAATCTGCAGCAACTGCAGTTGGTGAAAAGGATTGGGTATTGCTGTTGCACGACCAGTATAAAAAAATGAGGCAGCCTGCAAGCCGCCTCAACATATGATAAAGGTTAGTAAAACATTTTTGCTGCATGCAGTCAAAGCTACATACTCAGTTGCTATTTTCCATCTTCAGTTTTTCCATCGGCATGGTTATATGCTTTAATGATGGCTTTAACAAGGCGGTGCCTTACCACATCTTCTTCATCCAGTTCGATATGTGCAATACCATTGATATTTTTTAATATCCTGGTGGCTTTAAACAAACCGCTCTGTTGATTTTTTGGTAAATCAATCTGCGATGGGTCGCCGGTGATGATGGCTTTGGCATTGGGGCCAATACGGGTTAAGAACATTTTGATCTGCAGGTCGTTGGTGTTTTGTGCTTCATCCAAAATGATGAAAGCATTATCCAGCGTACGGCCACGCATATAAGCCAGCGGTGCAATTTCAATAGTGCGTGTGGTCATATAATAACCCAGTTTATCAGCTGGTATCATATCATCCAGCGCATCGTACAATGGCCTTAAATATGGATCAATTTTTTCCTTCAGGTCGCCGGGTAAAAAGCCAAGGCTTTCGCCTGCTTCCACTGCGGGGCGGGTAAGAATGATTTTTTTGACCACTTTATTTTTTAATGCCCTTACTGCCAATGCTACTGCAGTATAGGTTTTACCGGTACCGGCGGGGCCAATGGCAAATACAATATCATTTTTATCGCAGGCTTCCACCATGCGTTTCTGGTTGCTGGTTCTTGCACGTACTGTTTTTCCGTTGGGGCCAAACACCAATACATCATTGGGGTTACGGTCCATGAAATTGTCGATCACCCTTTCGTCATCACCGCCCAGTATTTGTTCAAAGTAATTGGTGCTCATGTGCCCATTACGTTCTAAATACTGCAGGATGAGGTCAATTTTTTCCCTGGCACCTTCTATCTGTTCGGGAGAACCACTGAGTTTGATTTGGGTACCGCGGCTTAAAATTTTTACTAGGGGAAATTTCTTTTTTAAGATGTCCAGCTTTCCGTTGTTGACACCGAAAAACTCAATTGGGTTAACGGTTTCGAGGTTGATGATGGTCTCTGTCAAAGGTTTTCAGTTTTACGCACTGTTTCTGTAACGGCATTATAGCAGTTCAACATAGCAGCACTTTAATGTGAACAATATGGGTTCGTACTAACTAACTTGCTTTTCAAATTTAACGATAATGAATTAATGTATCGCAAATTTACTTATCAACAGTATGTTAATTAAATAACGTAACTGCATTGCAGCATATTATTTTTTTGTGTTAAGCAGTTGTCTCTTCAGTTAAAGTAATTTTGCTTTAATAAATGTATTGCATTGAATTACTTTGCATAGCATGCGATTAATTTTTCCTGTATGGAAAAATAATTTTGCTCGGATATTTTTTTGAAATTTGAATAGTAGCTTCTATCAGTCGTGGTTTACTGGTGGTTTCCCTGCTTACTTCGCCGCCGAAACCATAATTCTTTTCTGAGTACGTATTGTTCATACTCTGGAATATAAGGCGGATGCGGCTGCCTTTGGGAATTTTTTTGATGTACACAAATGCGTTGTTGAAATTAAGTTCCATTATTTTCCCCGGCTGCGCTAACTGCGCATGCTCACCACCGTTACGATAGCGGATCCGCATATTGTCGTACGCAATATTATAATCTTTACCATCGGGTGCCACTTCGTCAACAAAAATTTCAAAATCTGCATCTGGAACATTTAATGCTGCGTATAAACGGGTTATGATTTTGTTGGATAGAACGATGTCGTTCTGCAGTGGCGCACTTTCGAACACTATATTGTATGGCGAAGCGAGGTAAAGCGAATCGTCAAATGGTTTTGCATTTGCAAACAGGAAGGAAGAATCAATAGCCATCGCAATATCATGACTGTAGGTAATGGTTTGATCACCCGCAGAAGGCTGCAGGCTTAAACTGTGCACGGTATTTCTTTTTGCATTCGGAACAAAACCGGTTTTCAGGTACAATACCAATGAATCGGTGGTGTTGGACTGAAATGATTGAGCACCTTTCCATTGATGCATACCGGTTTCATAATAGGTAATCTTATCTTTTATAAAAGCAGGTTTGGCTTTGCCTTTCAACACCCAATCGAACCACCAGATGACGTATTTATAAATAGGAATCTGTGCTTCCTTTTCCAAACTCATTCCATACTGTACGGGGCCCGGTTGCCATTGCGAAGCGCCATGTTCATAAGGGCCGATGAGCATAAAATGCTGGGCTTTTGCTTTTGCAGTACCATATTTCATGTGCTGATTGTAGTAATACATAGCGCCATTCTGGTCGGCATCATAATACCCGGTAATGGTGAAGATGGGAATATCGATTGCTGCGTAATCTTCTTTTTCAGGCAAAATATTTTTCCAGTACTCATCAAATGTGGGGTGACTGACCCATTTTTGAAAAACAGGATTGGGTAAGCCTGCAACAGAATCAAATTTGGCAAAGGGGATATGGTTTTTGTACATGGCATATGCTTTATCATTCCAGAATTTGCTGTCCTGGAATAAAGCAACATTCAGGTCTTTACCGCTTACAAATGTTGCCCATTGCAAAATGTAAGGGTAAAACATCTGGTTACTGCGTGGAAAATCAATACCAAAGCCAACAGCCACCATTGGGTTGATGGCTTTTAATGCCGGGTGTTTAAATCCTTTGCGTATGGTTTGCCATTGATCGAAACCAAGATAAGAGCCACCGCTGGTGGCTACTTTGCCATTGCACCAGGGTTGTTTGCTGGCCCAGTCGATAATGTCGTAAAAATCACGGGCATCATCTTCATAAGGCATAAAGTGGCCTTCACTTTCCCTGCGGCCACGGGTGTCAACATACAGGTATACATAACCGTTAGTGGCGAATACGTTGCCTTTGGTGGCTTCGTTGCCACCGGGATACGGGCTGAGTGAAACAACCGCAGGCTGTGGTGTGTGATCTGTTTCGTTTAGATATACATAGGCATTGAGTTTAATGCCGTCACGCATGGGGATTTTTACATTCAGCTCTTTTACTTTAGCAGGTGCAATAGCGTACAATAATTGTTCTATAAGCGCCTGGTAATTTTTTCTTACCTGGTATAACTGGTAAGTAATGATACAGGTTACTGCATTTTCATGATCCATCATCCCGGCAGTTTGATCAAAAATATCTTTCAGGTCCTGCCGGTATTTTTCTGTGGAGCCGGCAGTAAAACTGCCTTTCGTTTGGTTAACGATATCGTTTTTGAAATCCGGCAGTAAACGGTCAAACTCATCATGCAATGTTTGTGTAAAAGCATTTTGAAAAGCATTGGAACTATCATCATCATGCAGAATACAAGCCCTGTTATAGGCCAGTTGTATCAGGCGGAAGGGAAGGGTGTACACAGGCGATGGATTGATGCGGCGGCATTGCAGAATGGCATCAACAGCGGTGGTATAGTGGCCTGCAACAGAACTGGACGCGGCGTAAGCATCCAGCATACTGTATAAAGTGGAAGAATCTGGAATGCGGTAATTGGCGAATGCAATACTATCCCAGCGCAGCAGCACTGCAGACAGGCTACTCATTGCTGTATGTAATGCTGTGGCATCGTTAATATCCAGATTTTTCGGGTAAGCATAATTGAAAGTGGAATAATAATCTGCGGGCAGTATTGGTTTGGTTTGGGAGAATACCGGGTTGAATAAAAGCATTGCAATGTATAACAACGAAAATCTTTTTAGAACAGGCATAACAAGTAGTATTGAATGGTTGAAAGACGAAAGGTGGCTACAAAATATAATTTTTATCTGTAAGCAAAATTATTTGTAATAATAATTATTGCACATACCTCAAACCGGGCATATATTTCGGTTGACTAATATTCCCGGCTATTAATGAATTAACACCCTTAAAAATACTGGGATGTGTGAAAATACAGTGATAGTGTAAAAAAATGACCTGCATAATTGCAGGTCATTTCAAAATTAAAAATAAGTGTGTTGATTTACCCCACCAGCCTGTTCAGGTTAAATCCGCCAGCCACTACCAGTTCTGACCCTGTGGTAAAACTGGATTCATCCGAAGCGAGGAATACCACCGCTTTAGCAATTTCTTCAGCGGAGCCAAATTTTTTCAGCGGTACTTTTTCCTGTATGATGCCTGCCACCTGCTGCAGTTGTTCCGGTGACAATCCGACTTTACCCCACAAAGGAGTATCCACCGGGCCGGGAGAAACGATGTTTACACGAACACCTAACGGTGCCAGTTCAATTGCAGCAACTTTGGCAACCGCATTTAAACCTGCTTTGCTGGCCGCATAGATTGCCGTGCCTTCCATTGCACTGGAAGCGCTGATGGAGGAAAGGAATATTACCGATGCATTGGCCTCCAGGTGCGGAATAAATTTCTGCAACGTAAATACCGCACCTTTAAGATTAATGTTCATGATGGTATCATAATGCGTTTCTGTAACCGCTGCAGACGGAGCTACTGCATACACACCTGCGTTAATGAACAGCACATCCACCTTGCGGTTATTTTTAGTTATCGTTTGCACCAGAGTATCGATGGCAGCTAAATCAGACTGATCAGATAATAAACCCGTGGCGCCCGTTTGTTCTTCAGCCGCTGTGATTAACTCCTTATTCCGTCCGGTGAAAAATACGTTTGCACCTTTTTCTGCAAATAATTTTACAGCAGCTAAACCAATCCCACTCGTTCCGCCTGTAATTACAACGTTTTTGTTTTCGAAATTTTGCATAAATCTTTTTTTGAATGAAGTAAGAAATTTAGAGTTGTGGGGCTGCAGGCCAGTCAACTGGTATTTGGGTGAAGTTGTGCAGGTAATTACTGATGATCTTATCGCCAATTACAATCATGATGTCGATCACATTAGCTTGTGTATAACCGGTGTTGAATAATACTTCCGCAGCATGTTGTGAAGGCCGGCCACGGTTAATGGTGGTTTCTTTTACAAATTTAGCCAGTGCATCAAATTTGGTGTCGAAAGAAATTTGGGCCCGGCGGATCTCGATGATCTGTTCCTCAGTAAAGCCAGCCATTTGGCCTACTGCGGTGTGTGCCGGTACACAATATTTACAATCGTTTACCTGGCTTACCACCAGGTTAATGATTTCTCTTTCTTTAAATGATAAAGTGCTTTTACGGTTCTGCAGGGCGAGGTAATCGGGTAAAGCGGTTTCATTCAATGCAAAGAGCGCATATAAATTGGGGACTTTACCAAATGCTTTTTGCATGTTGTCGAAAACAGCCTTGTTGTTATCGCTAACCTGCTCCCGTGTGGGTACGGTAAATGTTTCGTGAACTGTAGTGTGTGTCATGATGTGAAATTTTATATTGTCAAAATCGACAACACAAAATTGACATTGTGCGACGGGCGGGAAAATTAAGCAGTTTAAAAAATATGATTAAACTGGTTTAACTTTTTTTGGTTGTACGGTTGTTGCGTAATTGCGAAAGGTAGACATTACTCATGCCCAGGTAGGAGGCCAGTGCATATTGCGGTACACGCTGCACGATGGCAGGATATTTCTGTAAAAATTCTTCATACCGTTCCTCGGCAGTTTTGCTGAGGCTGGATAATAAACGCCTTTGCAGGAAAGCAAAACTTCTTTGCGTAATGATCCTGAAAAAACGTTCAAATTTGGGGATGGTTTCCATCAGCAGTTGTTCTGCATTATAATCGATCTGTATTAAAATACTGTCTTCAAGTGCTTCTACAAATAAAGTGGCAGGCTGCTGAAAAATATAGCTGTTATAGTCTGATATCCACCAGTCTTCAATTGCAATGGCAATAGTGTGTTCCTGCGCATGATGATCTAACAGGTAAGCCCTCATGGCACCGCTGTACACATAACTTCTGTATTTGCAAACAAATTCCGGCTGAACAATAAGTTGTTTTTTCTTAACCCTTGTTACCCTTAAAAGTGAAGTGAAATACTGCTCTTCTTCTGCTGTAAGTGGTATGTGCCGTTTAACGTATTGGGCAATCTGTTCCAGTGCATCCATATAGTAAAGGTAGTGTACAGGTAAAAAATATATTTACGTTTTTGGAAAGTGTTCAACTGCTGGTTAAGTTATCCATTTACTTTTTTAGAAGTTTATAGCTAAGGCCGGTGATAAACTTTTTTTTAAAAGTTATTCCGGTAAACTTTGCAGTACTCAGTAACCATAGTAATTTGCTGTCTCAATCAACACCCATGTACGCCACTAAAATTAAACTATTGCTTGTTGCAGCTTTATTTACTATTAACATTGCTGCGGCTCAGGATATTAAAGAACCCAAACCCGGCTCAGCCGAATGGACACAGGATTTTATACCTTTCCGTATTGCCGGCAACCTGTATTATGTGGGCACCTACGATTTAGCCTGTTACCTGGTGGTAACCGACAAAGGCAATATTTTGATCAATACCGGGCTGGCGTCTTCTGCGGAGCAAATCAAAAAAAATATTACCACACTGGGGTTTAAATATACCGACATCAAAATTTTGCTGACCACACAAGCCCATTACGATCATGTTGGCGCTATGGCAGCCATTAAAAAAGAAACCGGCGCAACATTTATGGCCGATGCCGCTGATATAGAGACTTTGCAAAACGGCAGCGAAACGGATTATGCGATGGGTGGTAAAGGCAAATTGTTTGTGCCCATTACTGTTGACCGTTCTTTGAAAAATAAAAGCGTCATCAAGTTGGGTGATACAAGGCTTACATTGCTGCATCACCCCGGACATACCAAAGGTTCGTGCAGCTACCTGTTTACTACAAAAGACAGTTCAAAAAGCTACCGTGTACTTATCGCCAATATGCCGTCTATCATCATTGATACACCTTTTGCTGCGGTAAATAACTATCCTGCTATTGCAAAAGATTATGCGTATACGCTGAAGTCGCTGAAGGCGTTGCATTTTGATATCTGGGTAGCATCGCATGCCAGCCAATTTGACTTGCACAGTAAATATCATCCCGGTGATGTATACAACCCGATGGCCTTTGCCGATCAAAAAGGATATGATGAAGAACTGGAAAGTTTACAAAAGGCTTATGATGAGAAGATGAAGAAGGAACCAACTGTACCTTCAGGCTCCGGCTTGAAGCACTAATAGTAATGAGTCAGCGACTCAAGACCAAATCATCCTCGTCGGAGACGAGGATGATGTACCTTCAAGCTCCGGCTTGAAGCGATAATAACAGGAATGCGTCAGAGACGCATCACCACATCATCCTCGTCGGAGACGAGGACGATGTACCTTCAAGCTCCAGCTTGAAGCGATAATAACGGTAATGCGTCAGAGACGCATCACTACATCATCCTCGTCAGAGACGAGGATGATGTAGTGATCAAAACCGCGCCACTAATTTAAAATTCACCAGCCTTGGTGTTAAACGGTTGGGGATACTGTAAATGTTGTTGGCAAAATCTTTAATAAGCTGGTAACTGATGGTATTGGGATGATCGATGAGGTTAAAGATTTCCAGGCTCGCCCAGATGTTTTGAAAATCCCGGAACGGGCTATGGCTCCTCCGCTCACTTTTCTCACTCAGCAATTGCACGCTGAAGCCCATATCAATCCTGATATAAGGATCAATGATGAGTGCATTCCTGTATTTCACACTGTTAGGAATATTGTAGGGCATATTGCTTCCATACAATGCATTCAGGTGCACTTTAAAATTTTTATTGGTGGGCAGGTAATCTTCCAAATACAATCCAACAGTAATAAGCCTGTCGGTGGGGCGGCGCAACCAGCCTACATTTTGTTTAATACTGTCTACCGGAACCTGGTCGGCGCTTTTAGCAGTGATGATTTCTCCGGCTGCATTTTTATATTGATAATAATAATCATTATCCAGGTTTTCCCTTGTGCGCATGAGGCCGATGCTGAGCCAGCTTTCTGCATCTTTCACCAGTTCGCCAAATAAACGGGCTTCAACTCCTGCGGCATAAGCTTTGGCATTATTGTTACCGGCATAACGGATCTTTACATTGTCCACATCGTACACATCCACATCGGTCATGCCTTTGTAGTATGCTTCAGTAGTGATGCGGAAGGGGCGGGAATCGAAACCTTTAAAACTATAATCCATACCTGCAACCATCTGGTAACTTTTTTGTGCTTTCACTGCCGTGTTCAGTGTGCCATCATATCTTCTCAATTCACGATAGAAAGGTGGCTGGTCATACATGCCCGCAGCAAATTTCAGCAGCACATCTTTTTTCCATTTTGGTTTATAGCTCAATTGCATTCTGGGGCTTACCAAAAACTCTTTATTCAGCGAATTGTAATTATAGCGTACGCCTGCCTGTAAGGTGGTGTACTGGCTGCTTTTGCCGAGGCGGATGTTATCCTGCACATAACCGCTGTATTTTTGTACAGACAGATCGGCGGAAGATAATAAGGTCTTAAATAAATTCAGGTTGGCAGGATTATGGGGCAGTGAATAACCGGCACTGTCCTGGTATTCCCATTCCCGCAGGTGATCGTTGATGTTGGTTTGCTCAATGCTGTTGCCAAACTGGATGAAGTGTTTGCCATTCTCGATACTGCCTTTTAATGCTGCGTTGTATACGGTGATGTCCAAAGCATTGCGGCCGTAGTTTTGGTAATAGCCTGCGCCAAGCGGATTAATGATCTGGCCATACGTACTGCTGGTATGATCAAAATCCCTGTCGCCAAAAAGATAAGAACCGGCAATGTCAAAATTTTCTTCTTCCTTATTTTCAAAACGGCTGAGCATCCACTTTAATTTCAGTTTTTTTGTTGGGGTGTACAACATACTCAATCCCACCATACTGGTGTTATAGCTATCCTGTTCTTTGCCTTCAAAATTGATATCAAGGCCAAGGCTGGCCGTAAATAATGGAGAAAATACTGATGTGGTTTTTTGTGCCGACTGTGGAAATAATGTAAACCGGGTATTGGATAAATTGGTGAGCAACTCCAATTGTACATGATTACCCGCCTGCCAGGTTATATAACTTTGAATATCGGATGATGAAGGAATATACGCACCGGTGGTTTCCTGGCTGCTAAGTAAATTTTTATTGCTTTTGTTCCGCACGCCAAACAGATAAGTGACTTTACCTTTTTTGGCGCTGCCTTCCAGGTGCAAACCCTGTTCTAACAAACTTACATAAACAGTACCGCCAAAGCTGCTGGGTTTTTTATATTGAATATCCAGCACACTGCTCATCTTATCGCCATATTTTGCCTGGAAACCGCCGTTATAAAAGTTAACATTCTTTGCCATTTCCGGATTAATAAAACTTAACCCTTCCTGCTGCCCGCTGCGGACAAGGTATGGACGAAAGATTTCAAAATCGTTGATGTAAATTAAATTCTCATCATAGTTACCGCCACGTACACTGTATTGAGAGGTGAGTTCATTATTGCTGCCCACCAAAATTTTTATCAATCCTTCCACACCACCAATGGTGCTGGGCAACGTGATGGCATTTTTAGGGTTGATCCTGGTAAGGCCGGCTTCTTTGCGCTGGTTCTCATCACTAACGGTTACTGTTTCCAGTGTAATACCGCCTTTTGCCATGATTATGGTGGTATGTTCTTCTTCATTATTGCTGAGGTAAAAATTCTTTTGTGCTTCTTTAAAACCGGAATGGGTGAAGATTAAAGCGAAAGCTTTTTCAGCCGGAACGGTAATGGAAAAATGACCGCTGTCGTTAGTGATGGTGCCGGAAGATTTACCCAGTATCACTACAGAAACATTAGGGAGGGGTTTATCATTATCATCAGTAACGGTACCGGAAACCGTTGCCGTCTTTTTCTGTGCAACAGCGGTAAGGCATACAAATGATATGAGCAGGACAGAAAAAAATCTCATGGCATGAAGATAAAATATTTATGCTTTATTCCGAAGGAAATGATCCGTCCTTTCATACATTAAAGAAAGATGAAAAGATTATTTCTGACGCGGGAATAATCTATAAGTGATATTTTTGAAAAAAATATTCCATGCGTTTATTTCTGATAGTGATCGTGAGTGCGCTGCTGGCCAGTTCCTGCACAGGTAATGGCACCACTGCTGATAATAAAAAAGATAGTGCGGTAAATAAAGGCCTGCCTTTTCCTGTACTGGTAAACATTACAAGGGCTAAAGACATTAAAGTATTGTTATGCCAGAACTGGGAAAATAAAGAGGATGCGCAGGATGCGGCACTTTCGGGAGACCTGGCGCCGGGTATGCCTTACCGCGGTTTTGCTTTTTCCAGGGATGGCAGTATGATTCAGAACCCACGGGACCTGGTGACCAGTTTTGGTAAATGGCAATTAGATATGGCTACTAAAAAAATAACGATCACTTATACCACCGGGGGCAAAAAAACTTATACCATCGATTATATTGATGCCCGCAAACTGGTAATGGAAAATGATGAAGAAAAAAAGCCTGTGGAATACCAGGCAGATGGCCGCGTGCATAAAGTAACAGCAGACGACCCGTTTTATGCGGGCAATAATCAATGGCGCATCAAACCTGATCATGCAGAAACGAATGATGAGATCAAAAAAAGATTGGGCGAAAGCCTGATGTTTTACAGCAAATATTTAAACGACCAGGCCATACGTACCAACAGTACATTATCTGTAATTGGATTGCCTTCTATTTACCTTTGGTACAGGCGTGGTGTTGCCGTTAAAACAGAAAAAATGATGGAAGATGAGGGACGCTGGATACAATGTTTTTATAGTAAAGAACAAGCCAACAAAGCCAGGGAGATGATGGAAGACATCATCAGCCGTAAATACAACTGGAATGCCAACGACAGTACCTGGGTGAAATACGATGCAGACATGCTGCACCAGATTGCAGATACGCTGGCAAAGACTACTATGAAATAGCTTTCAACCCTGCAATTGTTGCCTTAGGATCGGCAGATTTAAAAACTGTATTACCGGCAACTAACACATCGGCGCCTGCTGCAATGATGGAATGGGCATTGTCCAGCGTTACGCCACCGTCAATTTCAATCAACACGCTTAGGCCACGTTCATCAATCATGCGGCGCAGTTGTTTTATTTTGGTGAGGGTGTAGGGAATAAATTTTTGCCCGCCAAAGCCGGGATTCACACTCATCATACAAACCAAATCAATATCAGCTAAAATATCCTGCAATTGTTCCACCGGTGTATGCGGATTAATAGCCACGCCGGCTTTCATGCCCAATTCTTTTATTTGCTGAATGTTGCGGTGCAGGTTGCGGCAGGCTTCTATATGAACGGATAAATGATCGGCACCTGCTTTTTTAAATGCTTCAGCATAATTGCCGGGGTCTTCAATCATTAAATGCACATCGCACACTTTGTTAGTAGCCTTTCTGAAAAACTCAATCAGCATGGGGCCAAAACTGATGTTGGGTACAAAGCGGCCATCCATTACATCTAAATGATACCAGTCTGCCTGGCTTTCGTTCAGCATAGTACATTCATCCTGCAATTTCAAAAAATCAGCAGCCAGTAATGATGGGGCAACAATAGGCATTATAAGTTGGTTTTATAGTTTAAAGTTGAAAGTTGATGGTTCATTATCTATTGACCATTCACACAGATTATTTCACCCCCAGTCTTCCCAAAGCATCTTTTGCTTCATCATAATCATGGTCGTACAAAAGGGCAGTTTTATAGTTATCAATGGCTTCATCCAACCGGTTTAATTTTTCGAGGCAGCGGGCCATCCAGTAATATCCTTCGGCAAAATTATTCTGCACAGTAACGCCCCTGTTCAATACTTGTAATGCATCAGCATAACGGCCCATTTCATACAATGTAATTCCCTTCTCCCGGTATGCATTGGTGTAGGTATAGTCAATAGCAAGGCACTGATCAAAAAAACCTAATGCTTTTTGTTGCTGCCCAACAGCACTGTAATAAATGCCTTTAATGAGAAGCGCTTCCCGTTCAGCAGCAGCTTTTTTTCCAAACAGTAAAGCATCTGCCATTACCAGTGCATTACTGTCTTTTCTGGTGGCATAGATCCATCCCAGTGTCATAATATATTTCGGATCGGGATAGATGCCGATTGCTTTTTTATAATAAGGTATTGCTTTTACGGTGTCATCAGTGCCCATGTATAATTCTCCCATCTTATCCCACAACTGAGGTTGTGTGCTGTCTTTTTTCAACCACTTATCCAGTTCAGCAATGGCCATTTCATAACTGCCGTTGTCTTCAAAATACTGAATGAGTGTGGCTTTCAAAACAGCAGAGTCTGGATATTTTGCTATAGCATCCCGCATTTCTTTTTCCTGTTCAGGTATTTTATCTGTTTTAATTACTGGTTGTTCCTGGTTATTACTACAGGAACATATTGCGGCCATTAATGTGAAAAGAAGAAGAAATTGTTTCATACCATTGATGCTGGCGCAAAATTACGCCGATACTTGTTAACCTCCTTACAAATTTCTGACAAATAAAATGCAGAGGACTGTACCTTTGCGCAAAATAAAACAATATGAAAAGATTCGCATTGGCATTAGCTGGACTTGTGCTTATTGTTACTGTTTTAAGTGCATTTAAAACAAAACGCTCCCGTACTCTTACTGCGGCAAAAGCAACTTATTCTGATACGATCTTATTCCCCGGTGAAAAACATTTTAAAAATATACAGCAACTTACTTTTGGCGGCGATAATGCGGAAGCGTATTTCAGCTACGACAGCAAATGGCTGATCTTTCAGCGCACCAATCCTAAAGATGGTATTATGTGCGATGAAATGTTCATTGGGAAAGTGCCCACCCGGCCCGGCGAAAAATTTGAATATAAAAGAGTGAGCAGCGGCAAAGGCCGCACCACCTGCGGTTTTTTTACGAAAGACGGCAAACACATCATTTATGCCAGTACACACCTTGCTGCTGATACCTGCCCACCGGTACCCGACAGGAAAAAGTATGGCAACAAATACATCTGGCCATTATACGACAGCTATGATATTTTTATGGCTGACCTGGATGGAAAAATTGTAAAACAACTCACACGCAGTAAAGGCTATGATGCAGAAGCCACTTTATCTCCCGATGGAAAAAAAATGATTTATACCAGCGTTAAAGATGGCGATATTGATTTGTACATTATGGATTTGAAAACGGGTAAAGAAAAACGCATCACCAATACTTTGGGCTATGATGGCGGCGCATGGTTCAGTCCTGATGGCAAGAAAATTATCTGGCGTGCAAGCAGGCCAAAGACGCCTGAAGAAGTGAAGGAATATAAAGATTTACTGGCAGAAAATTTAGTGGCACCTGTGAATATGGAAGTGTTTGTTGCCAATGCGGATGGAAGTAACGTAAAACAGGTAACCAACTTTGGCAATGCCAACTGGGCGCCAAGTTATCTGCCCGACAGCAAGCGCATTATTTTTGCCAGCAATCATCAAAGTAAAAGGGGCTATCCGTTCAACCTTTATACCATCAACGAAGATGGCAGCAACCTGCAAAAAATCACTGAAGAAAAAATCTTTGATGCTTTCCCCATGTTTTCTCCTGATGGTAAGAAGATCGTCTTCTGCAGCAACCGCAATAACGGCGGCACACACGATACCAATATTTTTGTAGCAGATTGGGTGGAGTGAGAGGAGTGAGAGGGTGAATGGTTAATCGACCACAGGCGAAGGTTATCTGTCGTCCGTTGTCCTTTGTCTGTCATCTGTCATCTGTCGTCCATCGTCTGTCGCCAATCGTCTGTCGCCAATCGTCCGTCGTCCGTTATCCGTCGTCTGTCGTCCGTTGTCCATCGTCAAAAAACATTCAACCTTCAACTTTCAACTCTTCCCCCGCCTTCAGCGCATGAATTTGCAACCCTTCAATATCCTTTGTGAGTACAGCTAATTGTTCCGGTGTTCCGGTTAATTGTTTAAACGTACCATAATGAAAAGGGATTACCTGTTTTACATTCAACAGGCGGATGGCGTGGGCCGCTTCTGATGGCCCCATCGTATACCTATCGCCGATGGGTAATACGGCAATAGTGGGCTTGTAAATTTCACCAATGAGTTTCATGTCTCCAAAAACACAGGTGTCGCCGGCAAAATAAATGCGGGTGCCGTCAGACAGTTGCAGCACGTAGCCACAACTGTTATGACCAAACCTTGCCTGCGTTTCTGAAATATTGATATGCGAAGTATGAAAACCATTAACCATGGTAACCATGCAATCGAGAATTGAAATGGTGCCGCCGAGATTCATTGCTTCAATCGCAGATAAAGGACAGTTGTTTTCAATCAAATACCAGCGCACCATGCTATTGGCTATCACTTTTGTTTTTCCGTTCTTCACTATATCTAAAACTTCCAGGTCGAAATGATCATCATGTCCGTGGGTGATGAGAAACAGGTCAATGTCATCAAATTTTTTCAGGTGCTCCGGCATAAAGCTGTTGCCGCTGAGCCAGGGATCTACAATAATCACTTTATTTTCAGGAGTGGTTACTTTAAATGTGGCATGGCCGAGCAATTGTATGGTAGTTGGCATGGTTGGAGAATTGGTTGATTTGTTTATTGGTGAATTAGTTAATTGGGTTAGTGGTTAATTCGTGTAATTAGTGTCATTTGGTTCATTCGTATTTTCTATTCGTGTAATTCGTGAAAAATTCGTGCAATAAAATTCACCATTCACCTCCCCAGCTCAATCACTTCACAATTCTTAATATTATTCCCATCAATCACAAAATGAATCAGTGTTCTCACTTTATGCCAGCCCTGTTTTCCCGCGGCGCCGGGGTTCATGTGCAGGCACTGCAACTGGTCATCATACATCACTTTTAAAATATGGCTGTGGCCGCTGATGAATAATTGCGGTCGATGCTGTATGATTTCTTTTTTGGTAGCAGCATTGTACTTTGGTGGATAACCACCAATATGCCGCATCATCACTTTCACCTCTTCGCACATAAAAATGAGTTGCTCCGGAAATTGCAATCTTGTTTTATGATCATCAATATTGCCATATACACCACGTAAAATTTTGGAAGAACCGGTTTGACTGCAAAAGGTTTCCAGTTGTTCAATTACAGCAGGGCCAAAATCGCCACCATGCCAGATTTCATTGCACTCTGCTAAATGCTCCAGCGTTGCGGCATCTAAAAAACCATGTGTGTCTGAGAGTAATCCAATCCTGGTCATAGTCAGTCAATCAAACCCTGCTGTTGTAAAATTTTTAAAATCATCACTGCGCCGGGAGCCTGGTTGGGTTCCCGTAAATATGCTTCAACAGTAAAAAAATGTAATTGTCCCACTTCAGCAGCGGCCACTGGTTTTATGTCTTTAGTTACCATAAAACATTCCTGTTCCATAATCACCCCATTGGCTTCGCCAAAAGCCGGCGCTGAAATATGTGTAAACCATTGCAGCTCTTTTTCCGTCAGTTGTACATTCATCTCTTCTTCCACTTCGCGGCAAAGCGCTTCAGCAGCGGTTTCACCGGCGTTGATTTTTCCGCCAGGCAAATAAAAACATTGTTTGTTATTGCTGAATGCCAGCAGCAATTTTCTATGCTGTATATACAATAATCCTGCACAAGGCAGGGGAGTGATGGTTTTAATTTCAGGATTCATTACTTTTATGTACGATTTAGCTTATGCCATTCTTCCGCAATTTCACATATTATATCGACAAAAGAAAGTGGAAATATATTTTCCTGCTGGCAGCCCTGGAACTCTGTTTATGGTAAAGCGGTGATAAAAAAGCTACACTCCAATAATCAATAATTGATAATTAATAATGAACAATGGATAATTGGCCATTGACCATTCACCATTCACAACTTACCACACACTATGGCACACTATTATACTTTAGGAAAAATACCCCATAAGCGGCATACGCAATTCCGCAAGCCAGATGGCGGTTTATACAGCGAACAATTGTTCAGTACCGAAGGCTTCAGCGATGATTATTCTTTACTATACCATTGCCATCCACCCACACAAATTATTAAAACAGAACCGCAGGTAGATGTGAGTCCGCAGGTGGCAGAAGAAAAAATGCTGCAGCACCGTTGCTTCGAAGGCTTTCATATCAAACCGGGTGGCGAATTTCTGCAAAGCCGCATTCCCGTTTTAGTCAACAGCGATTGCCACATTGTACTGGCTGCACCGCAAAGCGGTACCGGCAATTATTTTTATAAGAATACCGATGCTGATGAAATGATCTTTGTTCATGAAGGTAGCGGTACTGTATATACGCAGTATGGTGAATTGCCATTTGGTTATGGCGATTACATTGTTTTACCCCGTGGAACCATCTATCAAATTCAATTTAATGATGACAAGAACAGGTTGTTTATTGTAGAATCCTTTTCGCCATTGCGCTATCCCAAACGCTACATGAGCAAATACGGCCAGTTGATGGAGCATGCTCCTTATTGTGAACGCGACATTCGTAAACCACAAAACCTGCAGACATTTGATGAAAAGGGAGACTTTCTCATCAAAGCAAAAAAGAAAGGGATATTGTATGGCCTGCATTATGGTACGCATCCTTTCGATGTGATCGGTTGGGATGGTTGTTGCTATCCCTACATATTTTCTATTCACGATTTTGAACCCATCACCGGGCGGGTGCATCAACCACCACCCGTGCATCAAACTTTTGAAACCAATGCTTTTGTGGTGTGCTCTTTTGTACCGCGTTTGTACGATTATCATCCCGATGCCATCCCTGCGCCATACAACCACAGCAATATAGACAGTGATGAAGTATTGTATTATGTGGATGGCGATTTTATGAGCCGCAAGCATGTAACCAGGGGAATGATCACACTGCACCCGGCGGGCATACCACACGGGCCACACCCCGGCGCCGTGGAAAAAAGTATTGGTGCAAAGGAAACCAAAGAACTGGCTGTGATGGTGGATACCTTCAGACCATTAATGATTACCAAACAGGCACTGGATATTGAAAACAAAGATTACATTATGAGTTGGGCTGAATAAAATTAAAGCCGGGATATGCTCCCGGTTTTTTTATGCTTTTATTTAAAGGCAACTGTAAAACCTGAGTTAGTAAAGGTGGTCATCACAATGATCAGCCCGGTTTCGCCACGCTCAACCTGACAACTTTTATTATTCAGAAGACTTCTAATCTTCAATTTTAAAGAATGCCAGGCTGAACTCGTCAAAGGCGGCTATGGCCACATTTCAAATATTTATTTACAAAAGATTTGGAAATGTAAAAATGATGTGTACTTTTGTTAACCATTTGGTTAAACTATATGGTTAAGAAAAGAAAAGACGATACAACAGAAGGAAAAATACTGGCAGCAGCGAGGAAAGTATTTACCACTAAAGGAATGGCCGGTGCCCGGATGCAGGATATTGCAGATGAAGCGGGTATCAACAAAGCTATGCTGCATTATTATTTTAAGGATAAAGAAAAATTGTTTGAAGTGGTGTTTATGGAAGGTGCAGGAGAATTTTTTCCGCGAATTAATAAGTTGTTCGAATCTGATGCATCGTTGGAAGAGATGATCACCCGTTTTGTGGAAGAATACCTGGATGCCATGCAGCGCAGCCCTTACCTGCCCTGGTTTATCATGAATGAACTGAACCGTGACGCAGATACATTTCTTGAGAAAATATGGGCAGCGCCGAATCGTCCCAATCCTGCGAAATTTCTTGCTTTGATAGAAAAAGAAATTAAGAAGGGAAATATCAAGCGCATCAGCCCTTTGCATTTGCTGCTGAACTTGTTGTCGATGACTATTTTTCCTTTCATTGCCAAGCCAATGATCACGAGAAATCTTCACCTGGACGAAATGCAATTCAGGTATGTGATTGAACAAAGAAAAACGGAGATACCTAAATTCATCATGGACTCCATCCGAAAATAATTTTTTTGATTAAAATTTAACCAGATGGTTAACGCTAAATTTATCGTGTGCTTTGCATTGCTGTTGTTTACAAAACTGGCATCTGCACAGCAAATAACATTAACGCTTGCCAAAGCCTATGAACAGGCTGTACAGCATTACCCGCTGATCAAGCAAAGGCAATTACTGCAGCAAACCACCAATCTTACTGTTGACAATTTGAGTAAAGGATTTTTACCGCAGGTGAACATCAGTGCACAGGCATCGTACCAGTCGGATGTTACTAAAGTTAGTATTCCTGTACCGGGCATTACCATCACGCCACCATCAAAAGATCAGTATAAAGTTTTGGCAGATGTGAGCCAGTTGGTGTATGATGGCGGCATGATCAAAGAGCAAAAAAATGTGCAGCACCTGAATGAAGATGCTGAACAGGAAAAAATAGAAGTGGAATTATATAAGCTGAAAGACCGCATCAACCAATTGTATTTAGGTGTATTGTATTTAGATGAACAATTGAAACAGATTGAACTGGTACAAAATGATATACAAAACGGAATTGCAAAAACAGAAGCGCAGGTAAATAATGGAGTGGCATTCCGTTCTAATTTGAATGTGCTGAAGGCGGAGTCTTTGAAAAATGATCAAAGAGCTATTGAGCTGAAAGCAACACGCAAAGGATTTATCGACGTCATCAGTTTATTCATTGGCGAAAACCTGCCTGAAAATGTGCAACTGGAAATGCCGGTGTCTGTTGCGCCATCGTTGCAGGCCGATATTCAACGGCCGGAATTAAAATTGTATTCCACCCAGGAAAAATTATTGAGTGGCCAGAATGCAATCATCGATGCCCGCAATAAACCCAGGGCCAGTCTTTTTGTACAGGGTGGTTACGGCAGGCCGGGCTTAAATTTTCTGAATAATGATTTTGCTTTTTTTTATACCACAGGCGTACGGTTGAACTGGTCGCTGAGCGGATTGTACACACAAAAAAAGGAAAAGCAAATAATTGATATCAGCAGGAAAACCATCGGCATACAAAAAGAAACATTTTTACTGAACACCAACACGGCGTTAAAGCAGCAGGATGCGGAGATTAATAAACTGCAGCAACTGATTGCAAAAGACCAGGCCATCATTGATTTAAGGGCAAGTGTAAAAGATGCGGCTAAGGCGCAATTAGATAATGCGGTTATAACAGCCAATGACTACCTGCGGGAAGTAAATGCAGAAGACCAGGCGAGGCAATCCCTGATCACACATAAAGTACAACTGTTGCAGGCGGAGATCAATTATCAAACTATTTCAGGAAATCAATAAACATAGTATGAAGTCAAACATTTTTTTAAGCGCCGGTATTTTGTTGCTGACCGTTACAGGTTGCAGTAATACAGAAAATGCATTTGATGCGTCCGGAACATTTGAATCCGATGAAGTGATTGTATCATCAGAACTGCCGGGGAAACTTGTAACCTTCAATGTGCAGGAAGGGCAACTGATTAATAAAGACAGCGTAGTGGGCATTGTGGATGCCAAAAATTTATCATTGCAGGAAGAACAAGTGGAAGCCAGCATTAAAGCGCTGAACGAAAAAACAGTTAATGCGGCACCCAGTGTTCAGTTGCTGAATAATCAACTGGCTGTGCAGCAATCGCAAAAAGATAATTTGCTGCATGAAAAAAAGCGTATTGAAAATTTGATCAAAGCAGATGCCGCAACGGGCAAACAGTTAGATGATATCAACGCACAGATTGATGTGGTGGACAAACAAATTAAAGTAACACAGCAACAGATCAATGTGCAACTGAATAATACAGCAACACAAAACAGGAGTATATTAAGTGAAGCAGATCCATTGAAAAAACGTGCGGCACAAATACAGGACCAGGTGCAGCGGGCAAATATTATCAATCCCATTACAGGTACTGTTATTACAAAGTATGCGGAGCAGGGAGAGATCACTGCATCTGGAAAAGCATTGTATAAAATTGCTGATTTGTCTTATTTAAATTTAAGAGCGTATTTCTCGGGGACACAATTACCACAAATAAAATTAGGACAAACTGTAAAAGTGATGATTGATGACGGCGCTAAAAAATATAAAGCATACAGCGGGGTGATAACCTGGGTGTCTGATAAAGCAGAGTTTACCCCTAAAACTATTCAAACCAAAGAAGAAAGAGCAAACCTGGTGTATGCAGTAAAAATAAAAGTGAAGAATGATGGCTTTTTGAAAATAGGCATGTATGGGGAAGTGGTGTTGGGAGGTGAAGGGAAGTAGTTATAAAAGTATATAAAGTAAATAAAGTAAGAAGAACATTAGATATAAGAGTGGTACTCAACTTTAGTGAAAACAATTCGTGTAATTAGTATTGATTCGTGTAAAAAAATAATTCGAGTAATTCGTGCATAAAAAGAAAACTTCAATTTAAATGCCTGCAGTAACTGTTGAACATATCATTAAAACTTACGGAAAGAAGAAAGAAGTGTTGGCGCTGAATGATCTTTCGTTTGATGTGGCACCAGGAGAATTGTTTGGCATTATTGGCCCGGATGGTGCAGGAAAAACATCGCTGTTCAGAATCTTAACCACATTATTATTGGCCGACAGCGGCAAAGCAACAGTAGATGGTTTTGATGTAGTGCAATCGTATAAAGAAATCAGGAAAAGGGTGGGATATATGCCGGGAAGATTTTCATTATATACTGATTTATCTGTTGAAGAAAACCTGAATTTTTTTGCCACCATATTCAATACCAGCATCAAAGAAAACTATGACCTCGTTAAAGAAATTTATGTGCAGATAGAACCATTTAAAGACCGCAAGGCGGGAAAACTATCTGGCGGCATGAAACAGAAACTGGCTTTATGCTGTGCATTGATACACCGGCCATCGGTATTGTTTTTAGATGAACCTACAACGGGTGTTGATGCCGTATCGAGAAAAGAATTTTGGGAAATGCTGAAAGGATTGAGGCAACAGGGCATCACTATTTTGGTCTCCACGCCTTATATGGATGAAGCCAGATTATGTGATCGTGTGGCGCTAATACAAAATGGAGCCATTTTATCAATCAATACACCTGCCGGAGTGGTGGATGAATTCAGCTATCCTTTGTGGGCAGTGCAATCACCTGCAATGTTGCCATTGTTAAATGAACTGAAAGCATTGCCCTTTGTAAAAGATGCGTATCCATTTGGTGCTTATCATCATGTTGTATTGAATAATGCTGCAGCAGAAAATCAATTGCATCAATGGGTACAGCAGTTTGCAGTAACGAATGTTCAGGCAAAAAAAATAACAGCAGATATTGAAGATTGTTTCATTGCATTAATGAAGAACTAATATGAGTAACAATAAAGTGATCACGGCAAATGAATTGACCAAAACATTTGGTGATTTTGTTGCGGTGGATCATATCAGTTTTGAAGTGGAGAAAGGGGAGATCTTTGGCTTCCTTGGTGCCAATGGTGCAGGAAAAACCACCGCCATGCGTATGTTATGCGGATTGTCCATGCCTACATCAGGCAAAGCCACTGTAGCTGGTCTTGACGTGTATACAGAAAATGAAAAAATTAAAAGAAGCATAGGTTATATGAGCCAGAAGTTTTCTTTGTATGATGATTTGACGGTAAAAGAAAACATGCAGTTCTATGGGGGAATTTATGGAAAGAAAGATGCGTTTATTAAATCTAAAACAGCTTCCATATTGCAGGAACTGCATCTTGAAAAGGAAGCGAATGTACTGGTGAAATCATTGCCATTGGGATGGAAACAGAAACTGGCTTTTTCAGTGGCTGTTTTTCATGAACCGGAAATTGTTTTTTTGGATGAGCCAACGGGCGGCGTTGACCCTGTTACCAGAAGAGAGTTCTGGAATATGATTTACCAGGCATCTGCCAACGGTATTACTGTTTTTGTAACCACGCATTATATGGACGAAGCTGAATACTGTAACAGGGTAAGTATTATGGTGGATGGCAGGATTGAAGCATTGGATGCTCCAGCGCAACTTAAACAACAGTATCATGCAGCATCTATGGATGATGTGTTTTTAAAACTGGCAAGGAAGGCGGTGAGGGCGGCGGATTAGTTGGTTGGTCGGCTGGTTAATTAGTTAATAAGTGGATAAAGTAAATAGGTACAAAAGTAAATAAGGTATATAAAGTAAATAAAGTTTCAAGGGGTTTAAAAATTACGGCTTCTGTAAAAATGCAAAAGGTAACGGGTAAAATGCGTTCGTGTAATTAGTGTAATTCGTTCAATTCGTGAGATAAAAAAATGAAACAATTTCTCTCCTTCGTTAAAAAAGAATTCTTCCACATCTGGCGGGACAAAAGAACTATGTTCATCCTGTTGGGTATGCCGGTGGTGCAGATCGTGATTTTCGGTTTTGCATTAACCAATGAAGTGAAGAATGCACACATTGCAATACTCGATGCATCGAAAGATGCTGCAACTGCTTCATTGATTACAGAATTAAATGCCAGCCGTTATTTTGATGTGGAGCGCTATTGCACAGACTATAAACAAATTGATGATGAATTTAAAAAAGGCACCATCAAGCTTGCAGTAATTTTTCCGGCACATTTTGATGAAGACCTGCAGCATTTTAATACAGCACAGGTGCAACTTATTGCAGATGCTTCTGATCCTAATGTGGCCAATACCTTAACGTCTTATGCATCTGCAATCATAATTGATTTTCAAAACCGCATTACAGAAAATAAAAAATTGCCGTACACCATCAATACACAATTGCGTATGCTGTATAACCCTCAACTGAAAGGCGCTTTCAACTTTGTACCAGGCGTAATGGCAATGGTGCTATTGTTGGTTTGCACCATGATGACTGCCATTACTATTGTGAAAGAAAAAGAAATGGGTACTATGGAAATTATGCTGGTATCGCCCATGCGGCCACAAATAGTCGTATTGGCAAAAGCAGTACCGTATCTCCTGTTATCCATTATCAATATCATCACCATATTATTACTCAGTGTTTATGTGCTGGATGTGCCGATTAATGGAAGTGTTGTATTGCTGATGCTGGAAAGTATTTTGTTTACGCTGGTGTCTTTATCACTGGGTTTATTAATATCCGCAGGCGTGGCGTCGCAGCAGGCTGCCATGTTTATTTCACTGATCGCATTATTTCTGCCCACTATCATGTTGAGTGGATTTATGTTCCCGATAGAGAATATGCCCTTGCCATTGCGTGTGGTATCACATATAGTTCCTGCAAGATGGTATTACACTATTGTGAAATCGGTAATGATAAAAGGGTTGGGTATACAGGCCATCTTGAAAGAAACATTGATACTGGCAGGCATGATGCTATTCTTTTTAACGATGGCTGTTAAAAGATTTAAAATTCGCCTAGCATGAGAACGATACGCTTTTTATTGCAGAAAGAATTCCGGCAGATATTTCGTGACCCTGCTATCATCAGGCTCATACTCATCATGCCGGTGATACAATTGATGGTATTGCCATGGGCTGCGGATTATGAAGTAAAAAATATTAAACTGGCCGTAGTTAACCAGGATCATTCTGAATATGCCAGGCAACTGGTAAATAAAATCACCGCATCAGGATATTTTAATTTGGCCGCTTATTCGGGTTCATACAATGAAGCATTACATCAAATTGAAGAAGATAAAGCAGATGTGGTGTTGCAGATACCTGCTGGGTTTGAAAAAAATCTTGTGAAAGAAAATGAAGCCACACTGTTTATGTCGCTTAATGCAATTAACGGGGTAAAAGCAAGCTTGGGCGGTGCTTATCTTGGTTCCATCATACAGGATTATAACCGGTTGGTACGAACAGAGTGGATACAGATGCCCCGGTTCAGCCCGGAAACACAAATAGCCATTACTTCATCCAACTGGTTTAACCCGCTGATGAATTATAAATATTTTATGGTGCCGGGTATTCTCGTGATACTGCTAACGATGGTGGGCGCTAATTTAACCGCCATCAATATTGTAAAAGAAAAAGAAATTGGAACAATAGAACAAATTAATGTTACGCCGGTACGAAAGTTTCATTTCATTTTGGGTAAGCTGATTCCGTTTTGGTTATTGGGTTTCGTAGTACTCACCATCGGGTTAACGATTGCCAGGTTATTTTATGGCATCGTTCCTGTGGGCAGTTTCTTTACTATTTATGTTTTTTCTGCCGTGTATTTACTGGCGGTATTAGGATTGGGGCTGCTCGTTTCTACTTATTCCTCAAACCAACAGCAGGCCATGCTGTTATCATTTTTTTTAATGATGATTTTTATTTTACTTGGTGGCCTGTACACTTCCATTGACAGTATGCCGGAATGGGCGCAATGGATCACCCGGTTCAATCCTGTTTCTTATTTTATAGAAGTGATGCGTATGGTGGTACTGAAAGGCAGTTCATTGGCAGACATACGCATACATTTATTAATCATGCTGGGCTTTGCCGTATTCTTTAATGGCTGGGCGGTGTTAAGCTATCGTAAACGAACCTGATACTTTGAATTAAAATGCTTATATTAGGAGTAATAAAAACGATTAAGCTATGATTAAATTTCATGAAATTAAAGTAGGTGATTACCTTATTGCCGATAATGATGGCGATAAAAAGCAGGGCGAAGTAACAGACCTGAACCACAACGAAAAACAAGTTTGTGTGAATACCGGCGTACAGGAATTTTGGTACGAAACGGAACAGCTTAGTCCAATACCACTGGATGATGAACAGCTGATACGCTTAAAATTTCATAAACAGGAAAACGAAGATGGTACGGTGAAGTATATGAAAGGCGCATTCAGAATGATGCTGTCAAAGAAAAATGACTTTAATGTTTTCGAGATATGGTACAGGGATGAAAAACGGCATATTGTACATCCCATCTCCTTACACCAGTTGCAAAATCATTTTTATGAAATGACAAAAGTGCACCTGAATGATGAATCTTTCGATTGAATCGTTTTCAACATCTTTTCAACATACAAACTGCCTGCACGGGCAGTTTTTTTATTGCTGCAATCGTGTTTGGAATTGGTACTATTACGTAGTAGAAAATTGAAAGAGGGAGTAATTTTACCCTTTTTGGCCTTGCAGGTTTATCCTAACCGTTAGTAAAAACGAAGAATTTTCCCTATGCAAACGGTTGTAGTGTTTTGATGACACAATAAGTATAATAATCCTGCGTTGAGACCTTGAACCAATCCTGCCCCGATGAAAAAATTTTACTTACCAATTATGTCTATTTTGGTAATTGTGGCGATGGTACTTTTACCAAAACAAACCTTTTCCCAATCATGTAACAATATTATTGCCGGTTATTCCAGCACAGAATCACGTTGTGCTGCCTCTGGTATCATTTCCATCAAAGCCTCCGGAGGATCAGGCAATTATGAATACAAAGTAAGCGGACCTGTGAATACGGCTTACGTTCCTGCCAATATCATTGCCGGTTTACCGCCCGGCAAATACCTCGTTAGTATTCATGACATTACACAGAACTGTACGTATGCGCAGGATACTGTTGTTGTGCCCGGCAATTACACTGTGCCTGTTTTTTCACTTGCAGTAACCAATGCCAGTTGTATGGGCACAGGTGATGGAACCATCACTGTGACTAATGCCCAATTTGGCCGTGCTCCGTACAGTTTCGAGATCATTGCGCCATCTGCATCTGGTATTGGAACCGTAAGTACGATTGGCGTATTTACCGGGCTTTTTGCAGGTAATTACTACATCCGGCTAACAGATTCCTGTGGCACACAGGTAGTACAATCTGCCATCATTAAAAGCGGTACCGGCAATTGTTGCGCTTCGCTAACCGGAACTTATCAAACTACAGAGTCACGCTGCCAGGCAACAGGTACCGTGCTCATTAATGCCACTGGCGGTTCAGGTAATTACATTTACAAAGTAACCGGCCCGGTGGTTACACCTTTTACATCCAGTAATTTAATTACGGGTTTATCTGCCGGAAGATACCTGGTTACCATCAGGGATATTGTCACCGGCTGTGAATATGCACAGGACAGCGTTACAGTTACCGGCAATTACCAGGCGCCTAATTTCACCATGACGGAAACAGATGTTACCTGTATTAACGGAACAGATGGCACCATTACTGTAAGCAGCGAGCAATATGGAAGGGCTCCATTCTCTTACCAGATCATTGCGCCCTCCACTTCGGGTATTGGCACCGTTAGTGTGCCGGGTGTGTTTACCGGTTTACCTCCGGGTAATTATTTTATACAACTTAGTGATTCCTGCGGCGCTATTCAAACCAGGAATATCGCTATACAGAATTATGACTGGTTCATTAATTCATATACTGTAACCAGGACTACTTGTGACAGTGTATTTGTTACCATCAAATTAAAAGATATCAAAGGAAAAGTTACGCCTGATTCTGTGTTTAATGGATTTATGTATGGCGCTTCCACCACACCCGGTGACACTACCTGGTACAGCACCAATACATTTACTTATTATGTAGGCAATAAAACGCAGGTGAAACTTTTTGTGAAAGATAGATGCGGTAACGTCAAATCAGTTGTGTGGACAGGATCGAACCTTATCCCATCTGTATCACCGGTTATTGCAATTTCCGACACCACCTGTACCACATTTACTGCAACGGTGACCGGGCAAATTAATCTTACCAACCCAACATTTTGTATTTATGATATTGCAGGCACTCAACTGCAATGCAACAGCACCGGTGTGTTTACCTTGTTGCCGTACGGAACTTACAACATTACTATTCACAATAGTTGTTATGATACTACAATACTGCGTACCGTAACCGGCGTAAGGCCAATACCATCCGTTGGGGTAAGTGTGCAATCATCCTGCAACGATTTTACCGTATCTATAACGGGCCAGCAAAACCTGCTGAACCCATATTATTGTTTGTATGACTCCACCAACACGCTTATCATGTGTGATTCAACTGGTGTATTCCAGAATTTACCTTTTGGAAATTACTGTATCCATGTCATCAATGATCCTTCCTGTTACGATACCACCATCATCCGTTGCTTTACCGCACACCGGTTGATCCCGTCTGTGGACGCCAATGTGCAGATATCTGATCTTGACTGCTCAACATTCACTGCTACCATTACCGGGCAGACGAACCTGTTCAATCCCAAATTCTGTTTGTATACATTGCCGCATAATATCATCACCTGTAATAATACCGGTATATTTACCGGCCTGCCTTATGGCAGTTATTGCATTGATATTACCGGGGATTCCACCTGTTATGACACCACCATCACCCGTTGCTTTACAGTGGTGCCACCCAAACCTTCTGTTGGCCCTGCGGTGATCATCAGCGACTCTACCTGTAATAGTTTTACAGCAACTATTGGCGATACAGCACATCTGCATAACCCCTGGTTTTGTATTTATGCGCCACCGCATATTTTGATTACCTGTAATAGCACAGGTATTTTCACAGGATTGCCTTACGGCACTTATTGCATTGATGTAATCAATGATTCCACCTGTTATGATACCACTATTACCCGTTGCTTTACGGTACACCGGCCTATCCCTTCAGTAAATGCAGCTGTTACCATCAGCAATAAAACCTGTAACTCGTTTACAGCAACCGTAACAGGGCAAACCAACCTGAGCAATCCATCCTATTGTATTTACACAGCTGCAAATATTTTGTTGGGCTGCAATGCCACAGGTGTGTTTGATAATCTGAAGTACGGTTCATATTGCATAAAGATTAAAAACGATTCCACCTGTTATGATACCACCATTACACGGTGCTTCAGTGTGGCAAGGCCAATACCTTCAGTCAATGCGAGTGTATCTGTCAGTAATAAGAACTGTATCACATTCACGGCAACTATTACAGGGCAAACCAACCTGTATAATGCACAGTATTGTTTGTACGATGCTGCCAATGTACAACTCAGTTGTAATACCACCGGTGTGTTTACAACAATACCATACGGGAGTTATTGTATCAAGATCAGGAACGATTCCACCTGTTATGATACTACAATAAAAAAATGTTTTACTGTAGCGGCACCAGTTGCATCCATTTCATTAACAGCAAAAAAATCCTGTGTCACTATCGGTACGTCCGATATAAGAGTGAACATCAACTCCGGCGTTGCACCATTCAATATTAAACTATACAGCCCGGCAGGAGTATTGCTGCAGAATATCAATACCAGCAGTACCAGTTACACCTTTACTGCTTTACCGCAATTAGCAGCGCCATTAAAATATAAAATCATATTGATGGATCAATGCGGTTACATGGATTCTGCATTGGTGGCCCCTGTCATCAGCGTTGCCAACCGCGTGGTTACGGTTACTCCAAAATGCCCGTCAGGTACATGGCCAACTGGTTCATCCAATATTGAAGTGGACATCAACAATAATAATATTGGCGGTAATATTACACCCAAGATTATTAAGAAGAATGGCGTGAGTGTATCTATCAGTGCATCCTTGGTGGTGGGGTATAAATATACTTTCCTGGATCTTGGCCCGGCTACTTACATTTTTGATACCTACATAGAAGATTGTAATAAGCACTTGTATGATACCGTATTGGTGAAGCCATATATCTTCCCTGTATTATCAGGTTCCAATGCCTACCAGTGCGATAATAATGGGTTCACTGTAAATGTAAGTGTGAACGGTGGTGTGGGGCCGTTTATGTACGAGATCATAGGCAGCATACCATCAACACCAAGTATTGTAACGCCGCCCCAGCCCAGCCCTGTTTTCAATATTAATAACGGTACAGTGTATTCGTTAATAAGACTCCGTGTTACGGATGTTTGCGGCAACGCCAGCCTGTACGATGTGAGTGTTTTGCCATTGGGAAACTTCCTTGTTTTTGCAGATACGCTGGAGTGTTTCGGGCAAAGCCTTACCCTGCACGTAGATTCTGTTGCCAATGCGCAATATACCTGGTATAAACGTGTTGTTCCCAATGACAGTATTGTAGTGGGAACCGGCACCAGCCTTTATTTCCCCAGTTTATCATTATCCGATACCGGAAGGTATTTCTGTAAAATCGTAGTTAGTAATGGATGCCTCATCCGTTATGCGAATTATGTACTAACCGGTTTCTGTGGTTTTGTTTTGCCTGCAGAAGATATTGCATTGACGGGGCAAAAACAATCGGGTATGCATGTGCTGCAATGGAATACGGCCATTCCTGATGTCAAAGAATGGTGCCTGCAGCGGAGCGATCAATCGATCAGCAATTTTAAAACCATACATACGGCTGTTAATATACATAGCACACAATACAGCTTTGCAGATAACGGCCCTGCAATTGGGAATAATTATTACCGCGTTAAAGTAACCAGTAGGGACAATAAAGTTCGGTACAGCAATGTGGTGTTATTAAAGAACAGCCAGTTTGATATTACTATTTATCCCAACCCGGTAGATCAAACTTTGTACGTCAGTCTTAAAAACGCCGGGGCAAGGAATTACCTTGTAGAGATCAGCAATCTTGTGGGGCAGAAGGTGTACACCAAAGTATATTCAGGAATTCAGGATCATGTTCAGGAGATACACAGGCCGGCAGGTATGAATTCCGGAGTATATGTACTGACCATTACAGATTTGCAAACACAGGAAAAAGAATCCTATAAAATCTTGTATAAATAAAATGGCAACCCAGGTACAAATCAAAGCCGTCACTACAAAATAGTGGCGGCTTTTAGTATCGTGGTTTGATCTGCATTAACCGAGAATGTGGGAATGCTGATCTTGTTTTTGCTTTCTATCAAACCGAATTTACGGGCATAGTAAGACTGGATATCTGTGCTAATGGAACCGGGCGGAAGGCCGGTAACCGAAATGCCGGTGGTAATATGTATCACATCTGAATAAGATTGCCCGTTTACCGTTCTGCTGATGCCCGTTTCAGTAATCGTGTTGATAAAAGTAACAGGCACTGGAGTGGGGAAGCCCGTAACGGTAACATTAACTGTCTGGCTCCAGGTGGTGCCCACCGCTGCATTTTCTTTAAGGTAAATGGTTTCTACCGCGCTGATGCCCAGGGCAGGAGACAGGATTTTAAAAGTATAATAATCGTTGCCGGTTATATTATAATAATCATTGGCAGCCCCGTTACTGTTCGTAAAAACATGGTAGGTTTTACTGTTGATGGAAGAATCGCGGCTGGTGGAAGTAACAGTATTGGTAGTGGTAGTGGCCGTAACAGCATTATTGGACTCATAGGTCCAGGTGCTGCCGGCAGCCAGGCTCATGTATTTTGGAGAGGTCTCCGCAGTGCCGGAATTGCTTTTTTTACAGGCTGAAAACGCAATGATGAGGCTTGAAATGGTCCAAAAAGGCTTTTTCATGGGAAAAATAATTGATTTGTTGGTAAATATCGCAATTTTGTTGATAAATATTGAATTTAACTTCTTATCTTTGCGCTCCCAAAATTATGGCTAAACAGGCACTTATTAAGCAAGATGGAACGATAGTTGAGGCGCTGAGCAACGCTATGTTCAAAGTAAAGTTAGAAAACGGCCACGAAATTTTAGCAACAATTTCGGGTAAAATGAGGATGCATTATATCCGCATTTTACCAGGTGATAAAGTGGGGGTTGAAATGAGTCCATACGACCTCACAAGGGGCAGGATCATTTTCCGTTATAAATAGAATTGAAAGAATATAATTTGTAATACGTAAAAATAAAACCATGAAGGTAAGAGCTTCTATCAAAAAACGCAGTGCTGAGTGCAAGATCGTAAGAAGGAAAGGAAGGCTGTATGTGATCAACAAAAAGAATCCCCGTTTTAAACAAAGACAAGGGTAATGTTTCGTGCAGCAATGTATTTACATGAAACCAGCTGCAGCATTCAACAAGTAAAAATTAAAAATCTAAAATAGAATTATGGCTCGTATTGCCGGTATAGATTTACCAAAAAATAAAAGAGGCGAAATAGGACTTACCTATATTTATGGTATTGGCCGTTCATCTGCACGTTATATTTTAGCTAAAGCAGGTATTGATGAAGCTAAAAAAGTAAACCAGTGGAATGATGATGAGCAGACTGCCATCCGTAACATCATTAGTTCTGAATTCAAAACTGAAGGTGCTTTACGTAGTGAAACACAAATGAACATCAAACGTTTGCTGGATATTGCCTGCTACCGTGGTTTACGTCACCGTAAAGGTTTGCCGGTTCGTGGTCAGCGTACCCGTACTAACAGCCGTACAAGAAAAGGAAAGCGTAAGACAGTTGCCGGTAAGAAGAAAGTAACCAAGTAATGAATTGAATTTGCAAACCGGGGTAACACTGGTTTGCAAATTTCATAATAAAGACTTACAGTTTTTTTCTGAACAAACGCTGGATCGCTTTGTAAGTCGGCAGGAGGGTTTGGTTCAGTCCCGGATAGCGGGAATTTATTTTTTAAAAGATTACCTAATACAATTAATTATGGCAAAGGCACAGGGCGGTAAAGCCCAAGGCGCAAAGGCAGCAACTAAAAAAAGAGTAGTAAAAGTAGACAGCTACGGAGATGCTCATATCGTTGCCAGTTTCAACAACATTATCATCAGTTTAACCAACAAGCAGGGCCAGGTAATTTCATGGTCAAGTGCTGGTAAAATGGGTTTCAGGGGAAGTAAGAAAAATACTCCTTATGCGGCTCAAATGGCCGGTGCAGATGCAGCAAAAACCGCTGCTGATGCTGGTTTAAAAAGGGTTGACGTTTTTGTAAAAGGACCAGGAAGCGGCCGTGAAAGCGCCATCCGTTCATTAACACAAAACGGTATAGAAGTAGCCATGATCAAAGACGTTACGCCTTTACCACACAATGGTTGCCGCCCTCCCAAAAAGAGAAGAGTTTAAGACAATTTAGGACTTGGCATGTATGATTTCTGATTTCCTTCAACCCAGAAGTAATATTCAAAAGTTGAAGGGAGTTCAAACAAAAGAAATCATAAAATCCAAAATCATAAATCAGAAATATTTTTTTAACTGGGTGCATTATTCATTTTAAAAGGTCTTTATAATGATGCACCGACACTAAAAGACCAAACAATACATTTATGGCACGTTATACAGGCCCCAAAACAAAAATCTCCAGAATTTTTGGTGAACCGATTACCGGCAATGGCAAATGGTTAACTAAAAACAGCAATCCTCCCGGTCAGCACGGTGCAACCCGCAAACGCAAAACTTTAGGTGAATATGCCTTACAGTTGAGGGAAAAACAAAAAGCGAAATACACTTATGGTTTGCTGGAAAAACAATTCCGCAAAACATTTGATGAAGCTGCCCGCCGTAAAGGTGTAACCGGTGAAAACCTGATTAAATTATTAGAAGCACGTTTGGACAATACTGTATTCCGTATGGGTATTGCACCAAGCCGCCAGGCTGCCCGCCAGATGGTTTCTCACAAACACATTACAGTAAACGGTGAAATTGTAAATATTCCTTCTTACAGCTGCAAACCAGGTGATATTATCAGCCTGAAAGAAAAAAGTGCTGCCAACACAGCTATCAGCAGCAATGTAAAAGGTAAAAATCCCAAATTCAACTGGTTAGACTGGAGCGAAGCAGAAGTGAAAGGTACTTTCATTGCTTATCCTGAAAGAGAAAGCGTTCCTGAAAACATCAAGGAACAACTGATTGTGGAATTGTATTCTAAATAAGGATAAGGATGCGCTGAGGCGCATGCTGCAAAACAAATTCTAATTACAAATTAATCATTCAAATATGGGTATATTAAATTTCGTTAAACCAGACAAGATCGTTCTTCAGAAAGCTACCGAATTTGAAGCCAATTTCGAATTCCGTCCGCTTGAACCAGGTTACGGTGTTACCATTGGTAACGCATTACGCAGGGTGTTGCTGAACTCCCTCGAAGGATATGCCATCATCGGTATCAACATCTCCGGTGCAGATCATGAATTTGCCACTATAAAAGGTGTTACAGAAGATGTAACTGAAATCATCCTTAACCTGAAACAAGTTCGTATTAAAAGGAAGGTTGAACAGGATATTAATGTTGAGAAAGTTACCCTTTCAATAAAAAATAAATCAGAATTCACAGCCAGTATGATTGGTGAGGCTTCACCTTCATTTGAGGTAATGAATCCTGAATTGCTGATCTGCACCATGGACGCCAGCGCAAAACTGGATATTGAAATTACCATTGGTAAAGGCCGTGGTTATGTGCCTGCAGAAGATCACAAAGAAAAAAGTTCACACTTTGGATATATTCCTGTAGATGCTATTTACACTCCCATCAAGAATGTAAAATACACTATTGAAAACACCCGTGTGGAACAAAGGACTGACTTTGAAAAACTGATCATGGAAGTGGTAACAGATGGTACCATTCACCCTGAAGAAGCGGTAAAACAAGCCAGCCGGATCCTGATTCAGCACCTGATGATCATCACTGACGAGAACATCACTTTCGATACTAAAGAAGATAAGAAAGAAGACCTGGTGGATGAGCAAACACTGCAATTACGCAAGATGCTGAAAACACCACTGGAAGACCTCGATCTTTCTGTACGTGCCTTCAACTGCCTGAAAGCAGCGAAGATCAACTCTTTGAGCGAACTGGTTCAGTACGAACAGGAAGACCTGATGAAATTCCGCAACTTCGGTCAAAAGTCACTCAGCGAAATTGAACAGGTATTACATGAAAGAGGATTGAGCTTTGGAATGGACCTGAGCAAGCTGAAATTAGATGATGAATAATGAATTAATTACAGTCAACAGACGACAGACCAGGCGGTTAGTTGTCTGTTGACCGTTGTCTTTAAAAATATTACAAACAAGTAGGTTATAAATCCTGACACGGTATAACCGAATTTAAAACACACAGTCATGCGTCACGGAGACAAAAACAACAATCTCGGCAGAACAGCTTCTCACAGGAAAGCCCTGCTGATGAACTTAGGTTGCCAGCTGATCACCAACAAAAGGATCACTACCACACTGGCCAAAGCAAAAGCTTTACGTACTTTCATCGAACCATTGATCACCAAAACTAAAAACACCGCAAGTAAGGAAGCCATCATGCACAATCACCGCGTGGTATACAGCTACCTGAATGATAAAGCCGCAGTAAAAGAATTGTTTACTGTAGTTGCACCAAAAGTTGCTGGCCGCCCCGGTGGTTATACCAGGATCATTAAATTAGGCGCCAGGTTAGGTGATAATGCTGAATTGGCAATGATCGAATTAGTTGACTTTAACGAGATCTACGGTAAAGGTGTTAAAGCTGCTGCTGAACCTGCTGCTAAGAAGACACGCCGTTCTTCTGGTGGTAAAAAGAAAGCTGCAGAGGCTGCAACAGAAGCTGAAGCTGCTGAAACTCCATCAACCGAAGAAAAAGCATAAGATTGAAATCAATGTTTTATATAAAGCCCTGAAATTTTTTCGGGGCTTTTTTATATGTACCTGCATGCTCCGGCATGCAGCAAAATTTGTATAATGTTACAGCATTATGTACTGGTCAGAGACCAGTAACCAAATCGTCCCCGTCGGAGACGAGGACGATTTTAGCACCTGTGGCAAAATGTGAAAAATTTTATTTGCTGAAAATCATATCGAATTAGTTTCTTTGCAAAATCTTTAAAATAAATGGCTACAACTTCCCCTTATTCTGCAGTTTTAGTTTTAGAAGACGGTACTGTTTTTTACGGAAATGCCTTTGGAAAAAAAGGGATCACTTCCGGAGAAATTTGTTTTAATACTGGTATGACCGGTTACCAGGAAGTATTTACAGACCCCAGTTATTACGGGCAGGTATTAATCATGAATACGGTGCACATTGGTAATTATGGTACAAAGGCCGGCGATGTGGAAAGTGACAGTGTGAAAGTTAAAGGAGTTATTGGCCGCAACCTGGAAGAAAAGTACAGCCGCTTTATGGCAGATATTTCTTTGCAGGAATATTTTGACGCACAAAACGTAGTGGCTATTGATGGTATTGATACCCGTGCATTGGTTGCCCATATTCGCCAGCAGGGTGCCATGAATTGTATCATATCTTCCGGTGAACTAAACGTTGATGTATTAAAAGCAGAACTCAAAAAAGTACCTTCAATGGATGGCCTGGAACTGGCTTCTGTTGTAAGTACCAATGAAGCCTATACTTTAGGGGATGAAAGCAGCAGCATCAGGGTTGCGGTACTGGATTTTGGCATTAAAAGAAATATATTAAACTGCATGGTGGAAAGAGGAGCTTTTGTAAAAGTGTTCCCGGCTAAAACCAGTTTTGAAACATTGGAAGCATTTCAACCCGCAGGATACTTCATCAGTAATGGCCCCGGCGATCCGGCTCCAATGGATTATGCCATCGTAACGGTAAAACAAATCCTGGCCTCCAATAAACCGCTATTCGGCATTTGCCTTGGGCATCAGTTGCTGGCTTTAGCAAATGATATTCCTACATTTAAAATGCACCACGGGCACCGTGGATTGAATCACCCCGTAAAAAATATTATTACCGGCAGAAGTGAGATCACCACACAAAATCATGGTTTTGGCGTAGACCCCAAAGCAGTGAAAGCAAATACTAATGTTGAGATCACACATGTTAACCTGAATGATGATAGCATTGAAGGCATCCGGCTGAAAAATAAACCGGCATTTTCCGTACAATATCACCCGGAAGCAACACCCGGGCCGCACGACAGCCGCTATCTCTTTGATGATTTTATCAACCTGATACAATCTGCCAACTAAATATTTACAAACAGGTGCTTCGTCACCTGTTTTTTATTTGATGCGGTATCAGAATAAATACAGAAATTAGCATTATGAAGATTGCTATCATCAACGGACCAAACTTAAACCTGCTGGGTACACGTGAAGTGAGTGTATACGGCAGGCAGAATTTTGAAACTTATCTTACACAATTGAAAGCAAAATATCCTGAGATCAGCATCAGTTATTTTCAAAGTAATATTGAAGGGGAATTAATTGATGCGATACAGAAAAATGGCTTTGATTGTGCCGGCATTATTTTCAATCCCGGTGGTTACACGCATACGTCTGTTGCTATTGGCGATGCTATTGCAGCAGTTACTGCACCAGTGGTGGAAGTACACATCTCCAATATTTTTTCAAGGGAAGAATTCAGGAAAATATCACACGTATCTGCAAAAGCAAAAGGCGTAATCAGTGGTTTGGGGCTGAAAGGTTATGAACTGGCTTTATTATCGCTTATTGAAAAATAAACTCCACTACAATATTACCCGGAGAAAGAGTACATAGCCGGTATCTTTTTTAGGATTATCGGCAACCCTGATAACATGCAATCCTGCTTTTGTCCACACCGTAAATAATTCACCTTTACGATGCGCTGCAATGGCATCATCCAATTGGGGCAACATAACACCCCGTACAAACCAACCTAAATCACCGCCTTTATGAGCCGTCATGTAATCGGCACTGTAAGTACTGGCCATTGACGCAAAACTGGCTTTGCCTGTTTTTATTTTATTTACAATAGAATCTGCCAGTGAAGCTGCATACCGCGGGGTATAAGTAGACGTGTCCAGCAGAATATGATTGACATGATAAAATGTATTCGGTGCTTTATACAGTATTTTGATCAAAATATTCTCCCCTTTAAATGGCCCGTAAGTTTTACCCACTTTACCATAATATGCAAGGCTGTCGGCTTTGCCCAGGAAAGTACCGGTGGTTACCACAGCTATTGTATCAATATAAAATTTCTTTTTCAAAACAAATTTTACAAAACCAACAGGGTTACTGGTGGTATCCAGTACCTTTTTTATTTGAGCAATGGTTTGTGCTTGTGCAACAGGTACGGCAGACAGTAAAAGAAGAATAACTAATAATCTTTTCACGGTGGTAATTTGCAGTAAAGATAAGGAAAGCAGGCAGAGTTTAGTGCAGGCAAACGTTACTGCTTCCCGATGAAGTTTGAATTTATTTTATTTTTCTTACAATTGATTTCACCTGTTTCTTCATTGCATCCAGTTCACCCAATTGCTGCTGAATAAAACTGTTGTCTTCAAGTCTTCCAACAACGGTATTCATTTCATTAGCATTATCGTACACCATTTTCTTGAAAGGGTTGCTGTAATCTTTTGCCCTGGATTCAAAGATGCCTTTACTCATCCATTCCTTGGTATCGATGGCTTGCTGTAATAACGTTTTGAAAAGTGCAGGCGTAAATTGTTTGGAAGTGATAGTTAATATTTCAAGCAATGAGGTGTAAGCATGATGCAGTTTTTCAGTTTCATAAGCCAACCCATGCTGCCTGTAAAAATCATGTACATCATCCCAGCTTTTAATTTTTCCAGACTTTACATTTCTTTTAAAAAGGTCGATGTCGGTTTTTTGAATGAGCTGCCCACCAACATTCAGCCATTCACTGCGCTGGATTTTTGCTGATAATGTTTTTTTGAACGCATCGAAACCGGCAAATTTATTTTTTTGAAAATGTTTCAGCAAAACAGTGGTGCCGTAGTATTGTACCAGTTCTTTATAGATATGCAGCGCCTGTGGTATTTTTGAAATTACTGTTTTTCTGTGCGTGTGTTCAAAACCGGTAGTGGTAGCATTGCCTTCTTCATCAGGCTGCAGTGCCGATAGAATTTTTATGGCATCGAATATTTCATTGATCGTGTCCGGCGCCAGGTAATCATATTCAATATGCTGGATTTTTTCAGTACGCATATCCCTGTCCACATATTTTTGAGAGTTGCGTGCCAGTGCATACATGTTATACATAAACCAGTACGCAGGCATAACATGAAGTTCATCTTTCGACACATCATTACTGATTAAACTGAACGGGATGGGTATATTTAACTCCGCAGGAAAATCTCCTTTCGCCAAAATAGTAAAGCTGGCAAATTTTGAATTGTGCTTTAAGCTTACGCAGAGGCCGGGCCAGAAACCGCGCCCTGCAACAATTTCACCATCTGCTGCACGGCTGTTATGATTGCTGCCAATAGTGGCGCCAGCGGCCATATTACTTTGCCCCATCACCACGGCAGCACATAAAAATGAATTGTTATGATGCTGTTCATGCGCCGGAAAGATGAGTGAATTCAGCACCTCGCAACAGGAAATAGTGGAGTTGTTGCCTAAATATGAGTTGATCAAACGGGCGCCATATTTTAACTGCGAATGTGAGGCCATTACAAAACGTACTGCTTTGGAACCATAGAAGATGCGGCATCCATAGCCCACAATGCCGTTTACAATTTCGCAGCCTTCGCCAATTTGTGAAGTGCGGTTGGCATCGCTGTTAACAGTAAGGTTTTTTAACTTGTTAGCACCTTTTAAATAAGCATCTGTTCCTACCAAAACATCTTTAATGATCTTGCAGTTTTTGATCACAGTACGGTCGCCAATCTTTCCGTAATAACCATGTTGTTTATCGAAACTGTTTTCAGTAAAAGTTTTAAATTTTTCCAGTAACGCTGCATCATCGCGGTATTTGCTCCAGAGCCAGGCATCGCCGGCCAGCATACTGTCAAAAGGCAATACACTTCTGCCTCCATTCTCGTTACATATTTCCAGCCATACACGAATGCTTTCTTTTTCTCCTTCTTTTAAAATACCGTTACCAAATTTTGCCTTATCGGTGGTGGCCAGTTCATTTACGTTTGCAATCATTACTTCGTTGCCAATAATATAGTGGCTGAGATAATCCACATTTTCCACGCACACATTATCACCAAAATCGCAACTGATGATGGTGCTGCTGTACAAACCTACCGCCATTCTCAGGTTATGAAATTCCAGGTAATACGATTCTAACTTACCAATGCGGATCAATCCAAAGAACTTGCAGTTCTTCACCAGTTCAGCATTGAAAGAAGAAGATACCAAAATATTATTCCAGTCGTCAGATGTATTCCTGTTCCGCACCAGTATTTCAATTTCCTGTGCATTCAGTTTCCTGTATGTAATGCCATTATGATTTTGCTGGTTCCGCAGATGGTATTCATCTTTTCCTTTGGGAATATACTGGTGCTCTACAAAATTGTAGCCCAGGTTACTTACGGGATGTTTCTTAATGATATTCATATTGTTCCCTGGAAGCAGGGCCCGTTTGTTTGTTTATGATGCAGTTTCAAAAATCGGCTTTGTATTGAAATCTTATTCCACGGTTACACTTTTTGCAAGGTTTCTTGGTTTATCAACGTCCAGTCCTTTCGCTATACCAACATAATAACTGAGTAATTGCAGAGGAATGGTACTGAGCATGGGAGCAACCAATTCATCTGCTGCAGGCACATACAATACATCATCTGCCATAGTGGGAATGATTTCATCTCCTTCTGTGATCACTGCTATAACTTTCCCTTTGCGGGCTTTAATTTCCTGCATATTGCTTACGATCTTTTCATGATAACTGTCTTTAGTGGCAACAAATACTACGGGCAGTTTTTCATCCACCAGTGCAATGGGCCCATGTTTCATTTCTGCGGCGGGATATCCTTCTGCATGGATGTATGAAATCTCTTTCAGTTTTAAAGCACCTTCTAATGCAATGGGGAAATTATAGCCACGGCCAAGGAACAATGCGTCGCCGGCAGTTTTATATTTTTCTGCAACAGCCTTTACCTGTTCAGCAGATTTTAAAATCGCTTCCACCTTTTCGGGTACAGCTTCCAGTTCAAGCAACAGTTGTTTGTATTTATCGTCAGCAATAGTTCCTTTTTCTTTGGCAATCTTTAATGCCATCATCATAATAACTGCCAGCTGGCCTGTAAATGCTTTAGTGGATGCTACGCCAATTTCCGGTCCGGCGTGGGTGTAAGCACCACCATCGCTAATGCGTGCAATAGATGAACCCACCACATTTACAATACCAAAAATGATGGCACCGTTTTGTTTGGCCCGTTCAATGGCCACTAATGTATCTGCGGTTTCGCCACTCTGGCTGATGGCAATGATGATGTCTCCCTTATTTACAATAGGATTGCGGTAACGGAACTCACTGGCATATTCCACCTCAACCGGAATGCGGCATAATTCTTCAATCACATATTCAGCCAATAGCCCTGCATGCCAGCTGGTGCCGCAGGCAATGATGATGATGCGTTGCGCATTTTTGAAATGCTCAATATTATTCATTACACCGCTCATAGTGATAGTTCCGGCAGCAGCGTCTAACCTGCCGCGTAAGCAGTCGTGAATAGTGGAAGGTTGCTCAAAAATTTCTTTCAGCATGAAATGGTCGTAACCGCCTTTTTCAATAGCTGCCAGCTCAAGGTCAAGCTTGGTTACAAAAGGAGTGATTTTTTCATTACCCAGGTTTTTCAAGATGAGTTCATCGGGCTTTACAATAGCAAGTTCATAGTCGTTCACATACACCACTTCTTTGGTGTATTCCAGCATGGGGCTGGCATCGCTGCCCAGGAAATGTTCGCCTTTGCCCACACCTATCACCAGCGGACTTCCTTTTCTTGCCGCAATGATGGTTTGCGGATCATCCTGGTCAATCAATAAAATACAGTACGCACCGGTGATCCTTTTCAGTGCAATACGTACGGCTTCTTCCAGCCCGCATTCATTATTGGTTTTTATATCTTCAATAAAGTTCAGCAGTACTTCAGTGTCGGTATCACTGGTAAAGGAATAACCTTTGTTGAGTAAGTCTTTTTTAATTTGAGCATAGTTCTCAATAATGCCATTGTGTATCATAGCGAGTTTGCCACTGGCGCTGTAATGCGGGTGAGCATTACGGTCGCTGGGTTCACCATGCGTAGCCCATCGGGTATGGCCGATGCCAATATTGGAATGCAGGTCTTTTCCAATTACACTTTCCTCAAGGTCGGCCACACGGCCTTTCTTTTTATATACTTTTAAGCCGCCGTTTAGCAGCGCAACGCCGGTACTGTCATAGCCGCGATATTCCAGGCGTTTCAATCCTGTAATAATAATGGGATAAGCCTCACGGGGACCGGTATAACCAACAATTCCGCACATAAATTTTTATTTTGCCCCGCTGTAATTTTGCTTGCCACGGGGTTGATTAAGATGAAATGAATGGCTGCCAGCTTAATGGTATGCCGGCATTTTATTATCATGCAAAATAACAAATTTGTGTCATTAACTGCGCCGTACCAAACCGTAAGTGGGTTATTTGCAGTAAATTAGTTGTTAATCATTCAGTATGAAAATGACCACTCTTTTTTTATGCAGCTTTTTGCTGTGTTTTGCAGGGTTTGCGCAAATGCCTGCGGGCTTCAATACCAAAACCACCATTTACCTGGTCAGGCATGCTGAAAAACAAACGGGTAACGACCCTGCATTAACGCCACAGGGAAATCAAAGGGCCGGGGCGCTGGCTGCTTTTTGTAAGGACAAACATTTGAGCCATGTATACGTAACTGCATTCAGGCGCACGCAAATGACTGCTGACAGTGTTCGATTATTATTGGGTGTGGATACGGTGCATTATGCGGCTGATACGATTGGTGACGACCTGTACAATAAAATCATCGCACAACATGATGCCGGCAAATCAATTTTGGTGGTGGGGCACAGTAATACCATTCCCTATTTAATTAAAAAATTTGGTGTTGCAGATTATGATACGAAAGCTATTCCTGATGCTGAGTTTGACCATATTTTTATCATTACCTATAAAAAGCGAAAAGCATTTTTGCAACCATTGAAATATGGTACAGCATCCGGTGCATCAGCCACTATGCAATAATGAAAACAACCGCACTTTACGTATGCATATCTTCGGCGCATCTGGCAGTGGTGTAACTACGTTGGGTGGGCAACTGGTAAAGCAACTTGCTATTCCTTATTATGATGCAGATGATTTTTTCTGGGAGAAAACGTCTACTCCTTTTACTGTAAAAAGAAATCCTGCTGAAAGAAATGCTTTGCTGGAAACAACATTGCTATCGCAACCACAATGGATATTGGGTGGATCAATGATCAGTTGGAACAGTATGGTTAAAGACTATTTCAGTTTGGTTGTTTTTTTATGGATACCCGGGGCAGTAAGAATGCAAAGATTAATGAACAGGGAACGGGAACGATATGGAACAGCTATTGATACTGACCCGGAACGAAAGCGATTGCATGCAGCATTTATTGAATGGGCTGCTGATTATGATGAAAACACAGGAGTAGCTAAGCGAACATTAAGCGCACATGAAGAATGGCTGAAAACAATTCATCAACCCATATTGCAATTAAGGGGAGATTTGACGACCGGAGAAAGAATACAGAAAATTACCGGTTGGCTACAACAAAATTCCTTTGAGGAATAAGTAAGCGAATGAAAAATAAATGATGAGCCCAGTAACATCAACCAGTGTAGCAACAAACGGGGCGGAAGAGACCGCAGGGTCAGCACCTAATTTTTTTAAGATTAAAGGTAACATTGATCCCATCAGTGAACCCCACAGCACCACACCAATCAAAGACGCCCCTACACTTACTGCAATTAAAAGCCAGTGTACACCATAAAGGTCTTCCATTACTCCATGCGTCATTAATAAATGCCAAAGGCAGATGCGGATAAAGCCAATAACGCCAAGGATGGCGCCCAGGGCAAAACCGCTGAATATTTCCCTGCGCATGATGTGCCACCAGTCTTTCAGAGAAATTTCTCCCATGGCCATGGCCTGTATGATTAATGTAGATGCCTGCGAACCACTGTTACCACCACTGGAGGCGATTAATGGCATAAACAAAACTAAAACTGTTGCCTTCGCAATTTCATCATTAAAAAAGGCCAGTGCAGAAGCCGTCAAAAATTCGCCAAGGAACAAAACGATCAACCAGCCAGCCCGTTTTTTTATCAGTTTGAAAATCGGTGTTTCCAGGTAAGGTTCATCCAAAGCTTCGGTACCCCCCATTTTCTGGATGTCTTCACTAAATTCTTCATTGGCCACCCACAATACGTCATCGATGGTTACAATGCCCAGCAGTTTGTTGCTTTTGCTTACCACGGGAAGGGCTACCCGGTTATTCATTTTGAAGGCTTCGTTCGCCACTTCCTGGTCGTCATCCGCATGCAGCGCAATGAAGCGGTTGTCCATAATTTCATCCACCGTTTTTTCCGGCGAGGCCATGATGAAATCCTTGATACGTATATCATCCAGCAACTCGCCTTTGTCATTGATTACATAAATCACATCGATGGTTTCCGTATTCTTCGCAAATTTGCGGATGGTGTTGAAAACATCCTGCACGGTATCGTGTTCATACACGTACACATAATCCGGCGTCATCAGCCTGCCCACACTGTTTTCTGGGTAACCCAGTAACGATAATGCCACTTTACGTTCGTCTGGGCTAAGCGCTTTTACCAGTTCCCTCACCACATTGCTGGGTAACTCACTGAGGAATGCGGTACGGTCATCCGGCGGTAATTCATTCAGCAGTTCAGCAGTTTTAACCGGCGGTAATTCGAGAATGATCCTTTTTTGCGTGGGTAACTCCAGAATTTTAAACACCCCTACAGCACGGTTTACCGACATGTTGGCCAATATCTGGCTTTCATATTCTTCATTGTTGTAGATGAGATCAGCCACATCACTGATATTCTGGTGGTTCAGGAATTCCTGTATCATCAGTTTATCTTCTGAAGCGATCACTTCTTCAAACTGTTGCTGTATTGATATTTCTTCCAGTTCTAAAGGCATCAGTGCTTTGTTGTTACATTTGGGTGTCCGTTACACGATAAGAATTGCAATTTAATCCATTTAATTTTAACCGAATGTTATGCTTAAACCTTATTTATATATCGATAAAACTGCCACTATGGGCAAGGGCGTTTTTACAAAGGAACGTATTGCCAAAAATACTGTTTTGGAAGAGTCGCCCGTTGTAGTGATGAGTAAAACAGACCGCGAATACCTGGACAAAACCAAACTGCACGATTATATTTTTGAGTGGGGCAAAGATCTTTCCCAATGTTGCATGGCACTGGGTTTGGTGCCTATGTACAACCACAGCTACAACAGTAATTGCGAATATTATATGGATTTTGATGAAGAAACCATTATGATAAAAGCGGTGCGGAATATTGAAAAGGGAGAAGAGCTGACCATTAATTATAATGGTGACAGTAACGATGCCACGCCGTTGTGGTTTGATGCGGTGTAGGAACACGCCTGCGGCGTGTTCATTTCATGAAAAAAATCGTTTAGATTTTTTTCATGAAATCTCTTTTAATAATTGCCGGCAATTATTGAACACGCCGCAGGCGTGTTCCTACAAAGGTTCCTGCTGGCTCATGCAATGAAAACTGCCAAGGCCCCAGATGATATCAGTAGAATCTATACCCACCACTTTTCTTGCAGGGAAACAATCCTGGATAATCTGCAATGCTTTATCATCTTTGTCCGAATTAAATATGGGAACAATCACTGCGTGATTGGCAATATAAAAATTTGCGTAAGATGCAGGCAGGCGTTGATCTTCATACACAATTTCATCCGGCATGGGCAACTCCACAATATTCAGTTGTTTGCCATTCAGCAAACGCATGCTTTGCAGTTGCTTTAGATTATGCTGCAGCAATGCATAATTTTCATCGTTCTTATTCTCTTCCACTACGGTCAGCACTGTATCTTCATTTACAAAACGAACTGTATCATCAATATGCCCATCAGTATCATCACCCACAATGCCTTCATCCACCCATAAAATTTGTTCGGCACCGTAATAGTCATACAGGTATTGTTCAATTTGCTGCTGGTTTAAATGCGGATTGCGGTTGGGGTTCAATAAACAAGCAGTGGATGTCATGATAGTGCCCTTGCCATTAAACTCCACGGAACCACCTTCCATTACAATGCCGGGATAATACACCGGGATGTTATACGCTTTTGCAATCAGCGTGGGAATGTTGTCATCCAGATCGAATGGCGGATATTTATTACCCCATGCATTATAGCCCCAGTCAACAATAACTTTCGGGTTTTCTTTTGCGTTAGGGTTGATGAGAAATGCAGGACCATGATCACGGCACCAGGCATCGTTGGTGGGATGTAAATAGAAAGTTACTTTACTTAAATCCACTTCAGCCTGCTGCAATTGCTGCACTGCAAACTGTTTCATGACTTCATCATTCACATTAATATTTACCTGCTGGCCTTTAGCCAGTTCTTTAACAAAGCGGCTGTAATAAGGATAGATGGTATGAATTTTTCCCGGCCATGATGCTTCTTTATGCGGCCAGCTGAGCCATGTGGCGGCTTGTGGCGCAAATTCTGCAGGGAAGTGGTAGCCTTGTTGTTGGGGAGTCATTTATGGTTGAATGTTGAAAGTTGAAAGTTGAATGTTGAAAGTTGAATGTTGAAAGTTGAATGTTGTTTTAAATGCAGTTATTATTCATACCGGAATCCTTTTCTGTCGGAAGATTTAAGGTATTTAATAAATGCAGTGATTTTTTTACTTAATGTTTCACATTGTTGGTGAAGCCGGATATAAGTTTCATGATCTAAATAATTTCTGTCTGCTGCACGATATAATTGTGACCTCACTTCTCCATTAGATGCTTTTGCAATAATGAGAAACTGAACAAATTCTTTGTTGCCACTTCTTTCAAATCCTTCTGCAATATTATCCATTACTGAACCTGATGAGGCATTGATTTGATTCCTCAGTTCAAAGTCTTTGCTGAAATTTCCTGTAGTATAAACCTGGAAAAGTTCATTTGCCTGTGTCCTTGCTAATTGCCAAATTGCCAAATCTTCAAACCTTGTAACTGTAGCCATATCAAATATTCTAACAACCTGAATAAACTTTCAACCTTTAGCTATCAACATTCAACCATCACCCTTCATCAATATACCGCTTCGTTATTGGCTGGTAAGAATCAATTCTTCTGTCGCGTAAAAAAGGCCAGTGCGTTCTGTAACGGTCAGTGAGTTGTGTATCGATCTCAATTACTTTTATTTCTTCTTCATCATGCGATGCTTTGTATACGATTGAACCGAAAGGATTACTTACAAAAGAACCGCCCCAGAATTTCATAGCGCCATTTTGTTCAAAGCCCACACGGTTTACACTTACCACGTGTACGCCGTTGGCAACGGCATGGCTGCGTTGTATGGTTTGCCAGGCATTGTATTGTTCCGTATTGGTGGCTTCATCCTGCGAAGTAGCCCATCCAATAGCAGTGGGATAAAATAAAATTTCTGCACCCATTAATGACGTAATCCTTGCAGCTTCAGGATACCATTGATCCCAGCAGATGAGCACACCAAGAGTGGCAAATTTTGTTTTAAATACTTTGTATCCTAAATCACCGGGCGTGAAATAAAATTTTTCGTAGTACGCAGGATCATCAGGAATATGCATTTTGCGGTACTTGCCTAAATAAGTTCCGTCTGCATCTAAAACAGCAGTGGTGTTATGGTATAAACCTTCAGTTCTTTTTTCAAATAAAGAAGCAATAATCACTACACCAAGTTCTTTCGCTAAGCTGCCCAATACATCTGTAGAAGGGCCGGGGATAGCTTCTGCCAGTTTGAAATTTTCATAATCCTCCACATCGCAGAAATACAGCGAAGTAAATAATTCCTGCAGGCAAATGATTTGTGCGCCCGCAGCCGCGGCGGCTTTAACCTGTGCCACTGCTTTATCTAAATTTTGCTGTTTGCCTGCTACACAACTCATCTGCACGAGCCCAACTTTTACTTTTGCCATAATGTATTTTTTAAGCGGTGCAAAGATACAATTTTACACCAGTTCAGCGATGTGCTTTTGAATCTGCGCACACATTTTATCCATTGGTAAATCGTTGCTGTCAGTACCGAATGGGTCTTCAATTTCTTCAGCAATTAATTCCAGGCTGGCCAATACATAAAAAATAAAACCGGCAACAGGAATTACAAAGTATCCAAGACTGACAACATATCCCCACGGCAATGTCATTACATAAAAGAAAATAAATTTTTTTATGAAAGAACTGTAGGAGATGGGGATAGGCGTATTTTTAATTCTTTCGCAGGCACCACAGATATCCGTGAAGGATTGTATTTCACTATTGAGAACAAGTAATTGTTCGCCCCGGATTTTCCCTGCTTCATACAGCGTATTTATTTTTTTGAAAAGTATAGCTGCCAGTTGGTTGGGTACATGTTTGTTGTGATCTAATTCAGCCAATTCAGGATGCAGTGCATCATCTAATTCCAGCCGGGTGGTTTCGCTGCGCAGGTGATTTTTTAACGCCACTGCATATTGCGGAATTAATGAACGGAAAAAGGAGCGGTTCAATGAATCTGAAGTAGGGAGAATAGCCGCCATCTTCAATGCCAGGTTACGGCTGTTGTTTACAAGTGCGCCCCAAAGCCTGCGGCCTTCCCACCAACGGTCGTATGCCGTATTGGTGCGGAACACGAGGAGCAGGGAAATGACAAAACCAAGCAGGCTGTGCATCACCGCAATATTTTTTACCTTATTGCTGTCATCCCATTTCCAATAATGAATTGAAGCAAAACAGATAGCGCCGGAGTACAAACAAATCAGTACAATCATCGGCAATAATTTCCTGAAGGTATCGGAACGGTGAAAACGGAAAATAAAACTCAACCAGTCTTTGGGATTATACTGAACCATGATACAGCGGTTTTGGTGCTGCAAGATAATTACAGGCAATAAAAAAACGAAACCGGGAATGGTTTCGTTTTTTTAAAAAAGCTGTTCAATATTATTGCTGTTCTATCAATTGAATTTCGATGTTCAGCCTTACTTCTTCACTAACCAATACACCACCGGTTTCTGTAGCCGCATTCCAGGTAAGGCCCCATTCTTTACGGTTGATTTTACCACTGATGGTAAAACCAGCTTTTACATTGCCCCAGGGATCTTTAGCCACACCACCAAATTCAACCGATAATTTCACGGGTTTGGTTACATCTTTAATGGTAAGGTCGCCGTATAATTCATAAGAACCATCATTGTCCACATTTTCATATTTGGTAGCGGCGAATTTAATTTGCGGAAATTTTTCTGCGTCAAAGAAGTCAGGGCTTTTCAGGTGCCCGTCTCTTTGTTCGTTTCCGGTATCAACTGATGCTACATCAGCTGTAAAGCTGATCTTTGCTTTGGTAAAATCTTCGTCTTCAGTTTCTGCGTTAACAGTAAACATGTTAAAGCTGCCGGTTACATTGGTAATCATCAGGTGCTTTATTTTGAACTGAACCTCGCTGTGGGTAGGGTCCACAACCCATTTCTTTGTTGCCATATTGTTTGTTTTAGGATGTAAAGTTAAATGATTAATGTTTAAACATCAAATATTTTTTCCACATTATTTTTTCATTAACAAATGGTAAAAAAAATCCCCGCTGTAAAGCGGGGATTCTGTGTGGGATAATGTGTTTGCTGAAATAAGAAAAGCGGCCCATTACTCCTGCGGTAAACCTTTCCCATCATTGATGAGGCTGAGCAGTGTGTTGATATGTCCATCCCATCCTTTCTCACATACCTCATAACATTCAACACCCGGCACAAGGCCAATGTGGGTAAAATCAATTTTAGTTTGACCGCCGTCGCCGGAAAGTTCAAAGACAACCTCGGTATTGTTCCATTCCTTTTTGTCCTGGAACCAGGGCAGGTAACAATCGGTTACTTTCCATGCCATTGCAGATATTTGATTTATTAGATTCTCCCGGTCAATTTGCTGGGGAAAAATAATCAATGCAATCAGCAGTATCAAAATTGAAATCAATTATAGGATGGATATTGTATATTTCACCCGCCCAATACAATGATAAATGGCAATACTGTGTTATGCTCCTGCAAAGTAAAAATTACTGTCAGGGCTTTACTGCTGCGCCAAAAAGATACGCTAATGCAGACCATTGTAAAAATTCATCCAGTTGGTTGTTGATGGCTTTTAAAGTACCGGGGTCAGTAAAATACCCTTCAGCATCCATTAGTTTATTTACCTGGGATATGGGCAATTTGTTAGGATGTACAGTGATCTTTAAATAATTTAAAATATCAGCCAGGTGATCCATTCCCCGCAGGTTACCTGCACGGCCAGTGGCATTGCCAGTAATCAGCGCCTGTTTATGAAACCAAATTTCATGGCTGCGGCTGTTATCGATCAACAGTTTTAAAACGCCCGGAAAACTGCCATTATATTCCGGTACAATAAAAATGAACGTTGTGGTGGGAATAATAATTTCATTTTCTATTTTTTCAAAAGCGGCATCTTTCTCCAGTACATTCACCCCTTCGAGGGAAAATAATTGTGTATCCACGTCTTTCTCTTTCAGCAGGCGCTGGTATTCCCTGGCCACTTTCAGCGTATTACTGCCTTTCCTGTTGGTTCCTGAAACTATCGTAATCATGATATTGCATATATTGTTTATAACTATAACAACATTGTTGAATCTTTGTTGCCCAATATTATGACGAATAGTTAAATTTGCCAACCTGACAATAAAAGACGACAGTTGTCAGTTGACAGGATCAAGCAAAGAATCCATACTGTCAACTGTCAACTAAATACTAACAACAAAAAATATGGCAAGAATTATAGGTGTTGCAAATCAAAAAGGTGGTGTGGGTAAAACTACAACAGCCATTAACCTGGCCGCCAGCTTTGCAGTTTTGGAATACAGAACCCTGCTGGTGGATGCTGACCCCCAGGCCAACAGTACCACCGGTACCGGCTTCGACCTGCATAATATTACCCAGAGCCTGTATGATTGCATGGTGAATGAAGCAAAGGCTAAAGAAGTGATCCTGAAATCTGAGATACCCAATCTTGATTTAATGCCATCGCACATTGACCTTGTAGGGGCTGAAATTGAAATGATTAATTACCCCAACCGCGAAAGCGTGCTGAAAGATATTTTGTCTCCCGTGAGAGATGAATATGATTTTATCATTATCGACTGCTCCCCATCGCTTGGCCTGATCACAGTTAATGCACTTACAGCTGCAGATAGTGTGGTGGTGCCGGTTCAAACTGAATTTTTTGCATTAGAGGGTTTGGGCAAATTACTCAATACTATAAAAATTGTGCAAAACCGCCTGAACCCCGATTTAAAAATTGAAGGTATCTTAATGACGATGTACGATGGCCGCCTGCGCCTTTGCAACCAGGTGGTGAGTGAAGTGCGCCGGCATTTTGATGATATCGTATTCAGCAGCATTATTCACCGCAACACCCGGCTCAGCGAAGCTCCCAGTTTTGGTAAACCAGTTATTTTATATGATGCCGACAGCAAAGGGTCCGTTAACTACCTGAACCTGGCCAAAGAAATTTTACAGAAAAACGATCTTACCAAAATCAAAGAAGCAGAAAGGATTTTAGAATAATTTTTTGATGATTGTTTGTTGTTTTATGTTTACTGTTTTCCGTTGGCCACAGCCATTCATTACAATCAATCAAACGGAAATCATCAATACCACATCATTTAAAATATGACGCAGCCCAATAAAAAAGACGCATTAGGAAAAGGTATCCGCAGTTTATTACAGAATATTGATTCTGACTTAAAAAATACTGCAGGCAGTTTACGCACTGATGTGGTGGATCAAAATACCGCCATCATCCGCATTGCTTTAGACCAGATTGAAGTAAACCCCAAACAGCCCCGCCGAGATTTTGATGAAGTGGCGCTGAGTGAACTGGCCGCTTCAATAAAATTGCACGATATTATTCAACCGCTAACCGTTAGTAAATTATCAAATGGTAAATACAGGTTGATTGCGGGTGAACGCAGGTTCCGTGCCTCAAAAATTGCGGGTTTAAAAGATGTGCCGGTTTATGTGCGCCTGGCCAATGACGCACAACTGCTGGAATTGTCGTTACTGGAAAACCTGCAGCGTGAAAACCTCAATGCCATTGAAATTGCGCTTAGCTATAAACGTTTGATGGATGAACTGGACTATACGCAGGAACAGGTGGCAGAACGGATGGGTAAAGACCGCAGTACTGTAACCAATTATATCAGGCTGTTGAAACTGCCGCCGGATATACAGGTGGCGGTACGTAATGGAACACTTACTATGGGGCATGCCCGTGCTCTGATCAATGTAGATGTGGTGGATAAACAATTGTATGTTTTCAATGAGATCAAAAAACGCAGTTTATCTGTGCGGCAAACGGAAGACCTGGTGCGCCAGATCTATACACCACACAGTGTTAAAGTTGCCGTAAAATCAGAATTGCCACCAGCCTTTAAAAAGATTGAAGATAATTTAGCATCCAGCTTCAATACAAAAGTGAAACTGGCACACAATAAAAAAGGCTATGGGTCTATTTTATTCGAATACTATTCACTGGAAGAATTGAATGCCCTGCTGGATAAATTAAAAATCACGGTTAGTTGATACCAACCAGCATATTGCCCTGAAGTTCACTGCATGAAATGGCTCCGATACATACTTTTTTTAATGGTACTGCTGTTGCAGCAACATGTTTTATGGGCGCAAAAAGATACCGTAATTATTAAGAAAGATGCTGTAGTTACTAAGCCCCCAAAAACCAAAAAGGAAAAGGTCAACGTATTTCATATTGATACAGCAAAGCCTTATAATCCTAAAATAGCCATTTTACGCTCAGCGTATATTCCCGGCTGGGGGCAAATCACTAATAAACGAATATGGAAAGTACCCATAGTTTGGGGTGCATTGGGCACCACCGCTTATATTTTTGTACATAATGTAAAGCAGTTTAATGAAGCCAATGCGGCCTATAAAAATGCCATTGATGGCGATACCGCTAATGATTATTTAATTCCTGAACCTTACCATAGTGTCCTCAGCGCACCAGACCGTATTAAGAGTTTCCGTAACAGTGTACGGCAAAATGTTGACTATTCTGTTTTATTTTTTATAGCTTTCTGGGGGTTGAATGTAGTGGATGCCGCAGTGGATGCACATTTAAAAACTTTCGACGTCAGCGATAAACTGTCACTTCAGATAAAACCCGGGTACAGCCCCATGGCCAGTACCAATGGCATCAGTGTGGTGCTGAACATTGGTGTAAAGCGGCCGCTTAAATTACCTTTTGTGCCAACAAGGGATAAGACCAGTAAATAAGTATATTTGCCCTCCTGAATACAATCGATTTTTTATGAACATTGCATTGATCGGCTACGGAAAAATGGGCAAAGCCATTGAGGCTGTTGCTTTGGAAAGAAACCATACCATTGGTTTAAAAATAGACATTGATACCATCAACCAGTTTACTGGTGAAAATTTAAATACATGCGATGTGGCCATTGAATTTACATCGCCGCACAGCGCAGTTGAAAATATTTCCAGGTGCCTGGATGCAGGTATACCGGTGGTAAGCGGCAGTACTGGCTGGCTGGAAGATTGGCCTGCTGTTAAAAGGAAATGCGAAGCAGTGAATGGTTCGCTTTTGTATGCCAGCAATTATAGTGTGGGCGTAAATATTTTTTTTGAACTGAACAGGAAGCTGGCGCAACTGATGAAAGGCCACAACGATTATGTGGTAACCATGGAAGAAATTCATCACACCCAAAAGAAAGATGCGCCAAGCGGAACAGCCATCACCCTTGCAGAGCAAATACTGGATGTGTTGCCGCAGAAAAGAAAATGGATCAATGAGCCGGCACAGCATCCCGATGAATTGCCCATCATCAGCAAAAGGATAGACCCGGCACCGGGCACACACTCCATCAGGTACAGCTCTGCCATTGATGATATAGAGATTGTTCACACTGCCCATAACCGTACCGGTTTTGCCACCGGCGCAGTATTGGCCGCAGAATTTTTACAGGGTAAAAAAGGCATCTATTCTATGAAAGATGTACTGAATTTCTAAACGGTTTTTGTTACTGCAACATATTGCTCTTTAAAAAAGCACCGGGTTCTGCCATTTACAGCAGGACTTTTTTTGCACAATATTGGGCAAAACAACAATAGTGTTTATTTATTCGTTAATATTAATATCGTATTTCAAGCCTTAACTACTTAACCACCACCATGCGCCTATCAACACTCACAGGGCTGTTGCTGCTATTGCTATCCTCTTCAGTATTTGCCCAAACCAGCAAAATCATCGACAGTATCGAAAAATTATTGCCCGCGCAAAAAGATACTATTTTAGTAAAAAGTTATAATGAACTCACCTGGCAATACCGTACTGTAGACCGCGATAAAGCTATTGCGTATGGCAACAAAGCCGCTGAATTGGGTAAGGAACTGAATTTTAAAAAAGGCATAGCGCAGGCCTATAATGATATGGGCATCCTTTACTACGATAAACAGGATTTTGCCGCTGCCATTAAACTGTATAACCAGGCCTTTCAGATACGGTCTGAAATGAAAGATGATAAAGGCGTGGCTGCGTTGTATAATAAAATCGGTATTGTATACCAGAAAGAAGGGCATTACGACTCTGCTTTGCTTTACGCACAAAAAGCGTTGTCGCTTTATGAAACATTAAAAGACAAAATTGGTATTTCTTATTCGCTGAATAACATGGGCATTGTTAACCAGAATATGGGTAATATAGACGAAGCATTGAAATACCAGGAACAATCCATTGCCATTAAAGAAGAAATACACGACCAGCTGGGCCTTGCAGGTTCTTATGTAAATGTTGGCAATATTTACCTGTTGAAAAAAGATATGCCCAAAGCCAGGGAACTGTATGAGAAAGCAGAAGCCATCAGCCGGAAAATTGGCGACCCTGAATATTTAGCCAACAGCATCAATAATCTTTCCACCATTTACCAGCGCATGGGTGATTATAAAAAATCGTTGCCGCTGGCGCAGGAGTCATTTGACATCCGCAGTAAACTGGGCGATACCAAAGGACAGGTAAGCTGCCTCATTAATATGGGTTCTTTATTAACAAATACCAAACAATATAAACTGGCTGAAGAAAAATATTTACTGGGTTTAAAACTTGCCGATACCTTACAATCATGCCTGCCCGAAAAAGTAAAAGTATATGATGGGCTGGCTGCCCTGTATACACTTTCCGGAGATTACAGGAAGTCTGCCGAAATGGCCCGTTTAACCATTCAATACAAAGATTCCATTTTTACTGCCGATTTGAATAAGCAGTTCTCCGAAATGGAAACCAAATATCAAACTGCAAAAAAAGACGAACAGATACAACTGCAGCAAAATGAGATTACACAAAAAAAATATGAACTCATCAAAAAGCAATATTGGCTGTATGGTTCCATTGCAGTTTTTCTCTTTAGTTTATTGTTAGCGTTTTCTTACTATAAAAGATATCAGCTGAAACAGGAAAAGAAACTGCAGGCGGAAGTAATGAAACAACAGGATATGGCCACCAAAGCAGTAATTGCTGCGGAGGAAAATGAACGCAAACGTATTGCAGCCGACCTGCATGATGGTGTGGGGCAAATGATGAGTGCAGCAAAAATGAATTTATCGGCCTTCGAAAATGATATTCCGTTTAAAGATGATCACCAAAAAACATCATTTGAAAAAATTATTGGTTTGGTGGATGAAAGCTGTAAAGAGATCAGGAGTGTAAGCCACCAGATGATGCCCAATGCTTTACTGAAAAGTGGGTTGGCCAGCGCCATCAAGGAATTTATTGATAAAATAGACACCCGTGTTTTGAAAGTGAACCTGCATACCGAAGGCCTGAATGAAAGGTTAGACAGTAATGTGGAGACCGTATTGTACCGCGTGATCCAGGAATGTGTAAACAATGTGATTAAGCATTCCGGTGCAAATACGTTGGATATATCGCTGATTAAAGATGCAGATGGTATTGCGGCTACTATTGAAGATAATGGCCGGGGCTTTGACAGTAAAGACAAAGAAAAATTTGAAGGCATTGGTTTGAAAAATATTAAAACGAGAATCGGTTACCTGAAAGGTACAGTTGATTTTGATACTTCGCCCGGAAACGGAACATTGGTCGCCATTCATGTGCCTCTTGTTTAATGAACATTTTTAATTATCTTGATCACCTATACTAAAAACTAAGCCACCAACTTGAAACATCCTAAAACGGCATTGGCAATTGTTGATGACCACCAGATTGTTATTGATGGGTTGAAGTCTTTATTGCAGGGTTATGACCAGTTTAAAGTAGTGCTGGAATGTACTGAACCCGAAAAAATGCTGCACCTGCTGGAGCAAACCAGCGTGGATATTGTTTTAACAGACGTAATGATGCCCGTAATGAATGGGGCTGAATTATCCAAAGCGATACATCAAAAATTTCCCCACATTAAAATACTGGCATTAAGCATGAGCGGCCAGGGCGATTTGGTGAACCAGATGATTGAAGATGCTGACATAGCCGGTTATGTGCTTAAGAATATTGGCAAGAAGGAGCTGATTGAAGCGCTGGAAAAAATTTCGCAGGGGGGCATTTATTTCAGCGATGCAGTGCTGCACGAAATGACAAGGGCAACTGAACTGAAAAAAGAAACGGATGAAGCACACCTTACCATGCGTGAAATTGAGATCGTCAAATTGATTGAAAAGGAATACAATAATAAACAAATTGCAGAGACCTTATTTTTGAGTGAACGTACTGTTGAAACCCACCGCAAAAATATTTTTCGTAAAACCAAAACATCGGGTGTAATTGGTTTGATCAAGTATGCGTATGAGCATAAGTTGATTTGAGTACTTGCAGTTGATGGTCTTGCGTCCCATCTGAACATATAGTTTTTTTCCGGCAGAGGCGCAGAGTACGCAGAGAATGGTCTGACGTCCCGTCTGACCATGAATAATAATTTTGCTTACGGATGCACAAAGGCACAGATAAAATTCATGGATTTTCTAACAGCTTATTTCGATATACCGATAAACAAAAAAGTTCTGCATTGCCGCAGAACTTCTTTATTCATTTTAAATAGTGTGATTATTAAAACCTGTACGCTACCCTTACACCTACAGAACCGAGGCTGGTACCATTTTTGGCGTAGCCGTCGTATTTAAAGCTGGCATCAACAGCAGTGCCGGATTTGGTATTGAATTCGTAACCCAGCACAGGTGTGTAGGCAAAAGCTGCTCCATTACCCCAACCACTAAAAAAACCTGCACCCAATTGGGCAGCACCATAAAATCCCTCTGAAAGAAAAAATTTTACACCCGCTTTTAAAGGAATAATACCGGCAGCTTTATATTTAATACCTGCCCCGGCAGATTTACCATTGTACGTAAGATAACCAGTGGTTAAGGTAATGTTGGTGCCTTTTGCTACATTATTTTCTGCCTGTATAGTTGCACCAATGCCAATAGAATGTGTTAAACTGAAGTCTGAAGTTGCAATGCCCAGCTCTGCGCCTGCACTAAAATTAAATTTCTTCTCTTCTTTGTTTTGCGCCATTGCTGTGGTACATAAAGCGCAAATTGCCGTTGCTAATAAAAGTCTTTTCATAATACGTTTTGTTTTAAGGCACAAATTTAAGCAGTAAACAGTATTGCACATTGCAGGCCATGCAAACAAAAAGTTAAAGGGGTTTAATATTTTCCAGCATATCTTTTATCATACGTTGTAAGTCGTATTCTTCCTTCCATCCCCAGTCTTTCCGTGCCACGGCATCGTCTATACTCTGCGGCCAGCTGTTGGCAATGGCCTGGCGGTAATCTTCTTTATAACTGATCGTAAATTCGGGTATATGCTGCTGTATGGCGGCTGCAATTTCTTTGGGTGAAAAACTCATGCCGGATAAATTGTAAGAAGTGCGAACGGATATTTTCGACACCGGCGCTTCCATTAATTCAATCGTTGCACGAATGGCATCGGGCATGTACATCATGGGCAGGTAAGTAGTTTCATTTAAAAAGCACTGGTATTTTTTTTGCTCCAGGGCTTCATGAAATATCTCTACAGCATAATCGGTAGTACCACCGCCGGGTGCAGATTTGTATGAGATCAACCCGGGATACCGCAGGCTTCTTACATCAACGCCATACCGGTGGTGATAATAATTGCACCAGAATTCACCGGCATATTTACTGATGCCGTAAACCGTTGTAGGTTCTATAATGGTTTGCTGCGGACAATTTTGTTTGGGAGATGTGGGCCCGAAAACCGCAATACTGCTGGGCCAGTACACTTTAGTCAGTTTTTCTTCCCGTGCAATGTCCAGTACATTCAGCAGGCTTTGCATGTTAAGGCTCCAGGCCAGGTTGGGATTTTTTTCGCCGGTGGCGGAAAGTATTGCTGCCAGTAAATAAATCTGTGTAATGTTCTGCCGTATCACCTGTACATGCAGCATTTCTTTATTCATTACATCAAGGCTAACATAAGGGCCGGTACCTTCCAGTAAAGGATTTTGTTCCCGAAGATCGCTGGCCACCACGTTGGCATTGCCATAAATTTTGCGCAGGGCAAGCGTAAGTTCCACACCAATTTGTCCGCTGGCGCCAATGACTAATATTTTTTCTTTCTGCATTAGTTTAGTTTTTGTGGCTGTAAATGTATAATGAAAACCGAATACTGTAGTTTTGTGCCATGGAAAATTATTTACAGGATCTTTTTAAAAATCAGCAATATGATGCTGATAGTTTCTTTTTGATTGCAGGGCCATGCGTGGTGGAAAGTGAAGCACTGATTGATGAAGTGGCCGGCACAGTAAGCAGCATTTGCAAACGGTTAGGCATCCCGTATATTTTCAAGTCATCTTACCGTAAAGCCAACCGCACCAGTGCCGGTTCATTCATGGGCATAGGCGATGAAGAAGCATTGCAACTACTGAAAAACTTAGGCAATAAATATCAATTACCCACCACTTCCGACATACATTCCGCACCTGAAGCAGCCATGGCAGCGCAATATGTTGATGTGTTACAAATACCGGCTTTCCTTTGCCGCCAAACAGATTTATTGATTGCTGCAGGTGAAACGGGTAAAATTGTAAACGTAAAAAAGGGACAGTTTGTTAACGGGCCTTCTATGAAGTTTGCGGTTGAAAAAATCAACAACACGGGGAATAATAAGGTGGGTTTGATTGAACGGGGAAATACATTCGGTTACCAGGACCTGGTGGTGGACTACCGCAATATTACCTGGATGAGAGATATTAAAGTGCCGGTAATTATGGATTGCACCCATTCCTTACAGCAACCTAATCAAAGCGGTGGTGTTACGGGCGGTAATCCTGAATTGATAGAAACCATTGCCAAAGCAGCCATTGCCACCGGGGCTGATGGATTGTTTATTGAAACACACCCTAACCCTGCTGCAGCCAAAAGCGATGGTGCCAATATGCTGCGGCTGGATTTACTGGAACCTTTGCTGGAAAAACTGGTTAAAATCAGGAAAGCAGTGATATAAAAAAACCTTTGGAAAACCAAAGGCTGCTTACCAGGACAAATACTCACGCTTGAAAAGTATTTGAGGAATAAATATCAGATCTTAAAACGGGGTTTCGATATTATATAACAAAAATAATGCTACACTGCCCCGTTATATGTGTAAATCAGACACAATATTGCCCGGAAAAGACAAAATGCCGCTCATTAATTATTGCTTTCGCTGGGCAGGCTGTTAAATTCCTTCTTATATGCGATGGTAAAATTGCTGAGGTTTTTAAATCCAAGCGCTATACCGGCTTCTTTTACAGAGTATTTTTTGCTGTGCAGTAATTGTTTGGCCTTCAGCATGCGGTTCTTTTGATAATATTCGTACAGGCCATGCCCGTATACCGTTTTAAAAAGAGTCTTTAATTTGGTTTCGCTCATCATAGCCATTTTAGCCAGCATGGCAATGGTTGGTGGCGGTGCAGAAAGATTTTGTACCAGCAATGCTTCTACTTTCATCATGGCAATAATATCATTTTCGTTTACCGGGGGCCGTTTAGGTGCACCCGCACCCAGCCTGTCGTAAAGGCTTCTGAAAAAACGTTCCAGCAAAAGCATCACCCGGTTGTGCACCATTACTTTTTGCATAGGGTGGGCATCGCTGATCTCAAAAATATCTTCCATCAGCGAGCGGTACTCCACGTTCAGTACTTCAAAATTCAGGTTGGCTGTTTTTAAAGACAGGTAGTGGGTAAAAGCAGCATCATGCGCATCAATACCCACATGATCCTTCAGCCAGGCAGCAGTGAAATAAATATTGATACAACGGTCTTCAATGCCCGCATTGGCGGTATAACTTACTTCGCATAATGAATTCGTTAGAAATGCGCCGGAATAAAACCGGTCTTCTTCCTGCAACTGGTCTTCATCAATACGCAGGGTCAGCCGTTTCAGGTTCTTGATTTCATCAAAGCGCAAAGTGTAGGATTCATCTATGGCAGGTTCCCGTTGAAAACTGACATCTTCATACACCACGCATTCATTAATGAGTACCTGCAGGCCGTTAGCCAGTTCCAGTACTTTAATATAACCGGTGCCCAAACGGTCCGGCAGCTGGATGCAATTATTTTCCAACGGCACACCTGCATACTTTGCCAGTTGTTGCAGGTATTCCACGTGGTCACAATATTTATAATGAAAAAGAAACAAGGCGGTTGATTTGTTGTATTAACGAACTTGTTGGGCCAGCAATTGTTCAGGTGGTTGGTTAAATTGTTTTTTAAAGGCCAGCGTAAAATTGCCCACATTAGTATAACCAACTGCCTGTGCAGATTGTTTGATGGTGTACCTGCCACTCAGCAATAACTCGCGGGCTTTGCTGAGGCGTTGTTTTTGATAATACGCATAGATGCTGTTGCCAAACATGCTTTTAAAACTTTTTTTCAGTTTGGTACTGCTCATCGAAACCAGTTTGGAAAACTGGTCGATGGTGGGTGGTTGTTTGCTGAAATCGTGTATCAGTTCATGTTCCACCTGCAATAAGCGGTGAATAACTTCAGAAGAAAGGTCGAATTTTCCCTGCAGCAGGTTTACTTTACTGAAAAGGCTGCTGAAGAAACGTTCAATGAGCAGTGTTACGCGGTTTTGCAGCAGCATCAGTTGCAGGGGGTCTTCTTTCCTAACAGACCACAGGTCATCCATCAGTTGCAGGTAAGTACTGTTCAGCGGTTCAATATCAAAACTCTCTGTTTTTAATGATAGATATTTTTGTAAAACATCATCATCTTCCTGGAGTCCCATATATCTTTTCAACCAGTTTTCATTGAACAAAACTTTAACCGATTTGATGTGGATACGTGCAGGCAATTCTTCGGTATTCACAAAAACATTGCTGGTAAGCCTGGCCACAGCGTGGCGGGTGTTTGATTTTTGCAGTTGCTCACCATCCACTTTCAGTACAGCCGTATCAGTGACCAGCACATCATCGAAATGAAGAATAAAATACCGGTTGTCCGATCTTTCCCTTACTGTCATCACCGTTTCATTAATAGAAAAATCTGCAAGCAGCACATGCAAGTCGTTATGCAGGTCGAAGGCTTTGAAATAACCTTTGCCTTTTGAAACAGGAATCAGTAAAAGATCGTGTTGGGGTGCAGGTATACCCATTGCTGCGGCAACATCCTGCAGCAATAATTTATAGTTGGTATGATTGACGTGGATTACAATCATAGTAATGCGATAAGGTTAGATGAAAAGGCCGGCGGTTACGGAATCACAAGTATCGCAGCGGGTTCCTGCGGGCATTAAAAATATACCGTTTCACATTCATCCAGAAGGCGATGAAAAAATAAAGCACTACAGGGGAACCCATGGTAAGAAAGGATATGTAGATAAAATATTTGCGTATTGTGGAGGTAGCGATTCCCATGCGTTCACCAATTGCGGTGCACACGCCGAATACATGCCATTCAATAAAGTACCGGAACCGATTCATAACGCTAATTTAATTCATTTTTCAGAAAAAAATTTTTCTATTTACCTGGTTGTACTCCTCCAATGTAAAATACTGTCAGATTGAGCCCGGCGAAACCGGCTATTTCGTTAAGCAACTGCCTTCGCCAGGCTCAGGCTTTACAATGAAATTTTCTACGGCAATATCCCCGGTTAAAAAATTGGCAAGACTTTTATTTTTTAAGAAAAGAAAATCATTGGAAAATTTGTTGATTATTGCATGAATTACCGCTTTAAATACTGCGGCAGATTCAGTAAATTTGCAATTATTCAGTTTGTAAAAACGAGACGTTGATAATGTCCCAGATGAACACTCCACATTTCAGTTGTTTTTCCATCAATCTTCAAACTGACCATTTCTTAACCAGCCTGCCACAGGCAGGGCATCAAAACTTATATCTATGGCTTTTGACATTGAAATGATCAAAAATGTGTACGCCCATTTCGCCTCCAGGGTAGAGGCTGCACGCAAAGTAACCGGCAAACCACTCACGCTCACAGAAAAAATCTTATACGCTCACTTAAGCCAGGGCAGTGCCACAAAGGCATTTGAAAGAGGAAAGGATTATGTTGATTTTGCTCCAGACCGCGTAGCCATGCAGGACGCCACCGCTCAAATGGCGCTGTTGCAATTTATGCAGAGTGGGCGCAGCAAAGTAGCGGTTCCTTCCACCGTTCACTGCGATCACCTGATTGAAGCCAAAGTTGACAGTAAAACAGATTTGGAAAGGGCTAAGAATGAAAGCAGCGAAGTGTATGATTTTCTTTCCAGCGTAAGCAATAAATATGGTATTGGTTTCTGGAAACCCGGTGCAGGTATTATTCACCAGGTAGTGCTGGAAAATTATGCATTTCCCGGTGGTATGATGATTGGAACCGATAGCCACACTGTAAATGCAGGAGGTTTGGGAATGATTGCTATTGGTGTTGGTGGTGCCGATGCCTGCGATGTTATGGCCGGGTTACCCTGGGAACTGAAAATGCCCAAACTGATTGGTGTAAAACTCACCGGTAAATTAAGCGGCTGGACTGCCCCTAAAGATGTGATCTTAAAAGTGGCCGGTATTCTTACCGTAAAAGGTGGAACCGGTGCCGTGGTGGAATATTTTGGTGAAGGTGCAGTTGCCATGAGTTGTACCGGTAAAGGTACCATATGTAATATGGGTGCTGAAATTGGTGCCACCACTTCAACTTTCGGGTATGATGAAAGCATGAGCCGTTATTTACAATCAACCGGCCGTGCAGATATTGCTGCTGCTGCCGATACAATTAAAGAACACTTAACCGGCGATGCAGAAGTATATGCAGACCCCGCAAAATATTTTGACCAGGTAATTGAAATTAACCTGAGCGAACTGGAACCGCATTTAAACGGCCCGTTCACCCCGGATTTAGCAACGCCAGTTTCTAAAATGAAAGAAGCTGCCGCAGCAAATGGATGGCCTACCAAAGTGGAAGTGGGATTGATTGGCAGCTGCACCAATTCCTCTTACGAAGATATTTCAAGGGCAGTGAGTTTAGCCAAACAGGTTGCAGAAAAAGGGTTAAAAACAAAAGCGCAATTTACGATTACGCCTGGCAGTGAGCAGGTACGTTATACCATTGAAAGAGATGGGTTCTTAAATACCTTTGATAAAATTGGCGCTACCGTTTTCGCCAATGCCTGCGGCCCCTGCATTGGTATGTGGGCTCGCATGGGTGCAGAAAAACAGGAGCGTAATACGATTGTACATTCCTTTAACCGCAACTTTGCCAAGCGTGCCGATGGTAATCCCAACACACTGGCTTTTGTAGCATCTCCAGAATTGGTTACAGCGCTGGCCATTGCAGGTGATTTAACCTTCAACCCGCTCACTGATACATTGACTAATGACAAAGGCGAACAGGTAAAACTGGATCCGCCAACCGGATACGAATTACCGCCAGCAGGTTTTGCAGTGGAAGATGCGGGTTACCAGGCACCGGCAGCCGATGGCAGCAGTGTGCAGGTAAAAGTGGCTCCCACCAGCGACCGTTTGCAATTACTGGATCCATTTGCACCATGGGAAGGTACAGACATCAATGGGCTGAAACTGTTGATCAAAGCAAAAGGTAAATGTACCACCGATCATATCAGTATGGCAGGCAAATGGTTGAAATACCGTGGCCACTTAGATAACATCAGTAATAACTTATTGATTGGCGCCACCAACTTCTTTAACGATAAAACAGATAATGTAAAAAATCAGTTGACAGGCGAATACGGCTCTGTACCTGCAACACAGCGTGCTTACAAAGCTGCAGGCATTGGTTCAATAGTTGTGGGAGATGAGAACTATGGTGAAGGATCATCACGTGAGCATGCGGCCATGGAACCACGTCATCTTGGTGTGCGTGCAGTACTGGTAAAAAGTTTTGCCCGTATACATGAAACCAACCTGAAAAAGCAAGGTATGCTGGCATTGACTTTTGTTAATAAAGCTGATTACGATAAAATCCTTGAGGACGATACTATTGACATTGAAGGCTTACTCACATTTGCACCAAACAAAACACTGCAGATTGTGTTAAACCATGCTGATGGCAGTAATGAAACCATACAGGTAAACCATACTTATAATGAACAACAGATAGAATGGTTTAAAGCAGGAGGTGCATTGAATATTATTCGCCGGGATTTTGCAGCTGGTAAATAAAGTTAACTCAATTACAATTGCAGATACAATCCCGGCTTTGCGCCGGGATTTTTTTTCTGTACAGTAACAATCGATTAATTCAGCTGAGGAATCAATCTTCAGGAATACAATCGTCATACAATTGTCGTTTGTTGAAGTTGAAATCGTTAAAGCTGCCTTTTGTGGCTAACTCAATTTGTTTAACGCTTAATATTGCAACAGGGTTGATGATCATAATGGACTTTGAATAAACTTGTGCGTAATGTTCCATTTTTTGTCAGCCTTACTTTTACAGGTGTTCTGCAGTAGAAAAAACATTTCAATAAGCCTTTTTTATTGAAATGTTTTATGATAAACAGCACAATGAAACAAACCAAATAATTAAACGCTTTCCATTACATGCGAACTCCCACTGGTGTTATTATTTTTATTACGATTATGCTTTTGCTGGATACTTATGTATTCCAGGCGGTGAAATCAGTAAGCCAGGCATTATCTCCCAAAGCCAAAGTCATTTTATATTCATTATACTGGGGCGTAACAGTGCTTGCTGTGCTTAGTTTTTTAATTTTTGTTTTTACCGACCAGGATTTTTTAGGCAAGCGGATACGCACTTATTTATTTGCAACAGTGATCGGGTTATTCCTGGCTAAAATAACAGCGGGGGTTTTCTTTTTGCTGGATGATATCCGCAGGGCCATACAATGGGGCGTGATCAAAATTTTTTCCAACAGCAGGGTGGGTGCGGTGGATGATATCACCTCAGAAGGCATCAGCCGTTCAGCCTTTTTAAACTGGCTGGGTATTGCTGCAGGTGGTACATTGTTTGGCAGTTTGCTGTATGGGTTCAGCAATAAATATAAATACCAGGTGAAGCGGTTGCAACTGAGTTATGACAACCTTCCTGCATCATTTAAAGGATTGAAGATTGTACACATCAGCGATATACACAGCGGCAGCTTTACGGATAAAAAAGCGGTAGCGCATGGGGTGGATATGATTTTGAAACAACAGCCCGATATCATTTTATTTACCGGCGATATTGTGAACGACCGTGCCAGTGAAATGGAAGACTATATGGATGTCTTCAGCCGTTTAAAAGCACCAATGGGTGTTTACAGTACATTGGGCAATCATGATTATGGTGATTATGTGCACTGGCCTTATAATGGGATTACGAAAGAACAAAACCTGGAATTGGTAAAAAAAGTACATACTGATTTGGGCTGGCGCCTGATGATGAATGAACATGTGGTATTGGAAAAAGACGGCGCACAGATTGCATTGATTGGTATTGAAAACTGGAGCAGTAAAGCCCGTTTTCCCAAACATGGCCGTATGGACCTGGCTTACCCCGGAGCAGAAAAATATCCATTCAAAATATTAATGAGCCACGACCCCAGCCATTGGGATGCACAGGTAAAAACTGAATATCCCGATATTGACTTGATGCTGAGCGGGCATACACACGGTATGCAGTTTGGCGTGGAGATTCCCGGTTTTAAATGGAGCCCCGTGCAATACATGTACCAGCAATGGGCAGGCTTATATGAAGAGGGTAAACAGAAACTGAATGTGAACCGCGGTTATGGTTTTATTGGTTACCCCGGAAGGGTGGGCATACTGCCGGAAATAACTTTGATTGAGTTGGTGTGATAGTCGGGACGCTGCAGCGGCCTGAATGTTAAAAGCGTAAATATTTGAATCGGTCAGACGAGGACGTCAGACCGTGTGAAGTCCCCGCATGATCTGATGTCCTCGTCTGATCATGAAAAAAATTACAACAACTTAATCCCGTTTTTTCCCAAACTGATTTTTTTCTGTTTGTATAAATTGCCAATCGTCATCTTAAAAGTCTTCTTACTCATAGCAAATACTTCATAAATTTCTTCGGGGTCGCTTTTGTCGTGATAAGGCAGAAAGCCATTGTTATCATGCAATAGTTGTAAAATTTTCCCGGATTCATCATCCACACGTGTATAACCAGGTTTACCGGCAGCTACATCAATTTTATTATCGGGATAGATTTTTTTGATATACCCTTTAAATTGATCCCCTTCAGTAATGCTGCGGTAAATTTCGTTATGATGCAATACGCCAGTATGCCTGTTGTTGATGATAACAATGTATCCAATAGGCGTTCTGCGGAAAACAATAAGTTGTACTTCTTCCAGTAATTGAACGGTCAGTTCATCATTACTTAAAAAGGGTTCAATTTTTTCAGTAGCGGCCAATCTTCCCGTCTGTTCATCCAGGTAAATTTTTACCAGGTATTCACCATTGGGCATCATGCCACGCAATTGTTTGCTTTTGGGAACAAACAAATCTTTCATCAAGCCATTATCTAAAAATGCCCCTTGTTTATTAATGGAAATGCAACGCAGTTTTACAATATCGCCCAAAATACCTTTGGGGTGTTGTGTAGTGGCCACCAGCCTTTCTTCACCATCATGATAAATAAAAACATTAAGCTGGTCACCCACCTTAATACCTGCCGGCACAAAACGTTTGGGCAATAAAATGCCATCAGCGCCATCATCCAGGTAAACACCAAAAGCCACTTCACGCAAAACAGGCAGGGTATTGTATTCGCCAACTTTAACCATGCCGCAAAGTACCTTCTTTTTTTGCGAATAACAGCGGGTAATACTGATAATAAATACCGGTATTTAAACGTTTAATTCAGCTTTGATTGGGTAACCACTGAAAAGATTATCTTTAACCCTTATTAAACTGCTTATTTTGAATTTTTCTGAATTTGGATTTGACGACAGGCTGATGGAAGGTATTGACGCATCCGGCTATGAAACGGCCACTCCTGTACAGGAACAGGTAATTCCTTTGATATTACAGAACCGCGATATTATAGCGTCTGCACAAACCGGTACCGGCAAAACTGCTGCCTTTCTGTTACCGCTGATCAATAAGATCATTACACAAGCCCACCAAAACCACAGTAACACAGCACTGATCATTGTCCCCACAAGGGAACTGGCTATACAAATTGCACAGCACATGGAAGGGTTGTCCTATTTTACTTCCGTAAGTTCTATTGCAGTATATGGTGGCGGAGATGGCAACGCATTTATACAGGAGAAAAAAGCTTTGAGTGCTGGTGCAGACGTGGTGATTTGTACACCAGGCAAAATGATGGCGCATATAAAAATGGGTTATGTGAAACTGGACGGGTTGCAATACCTGGTGCTGGATGAAGCAGACCGCATGCTGGATATGGGTTTTTATGATGACATCATGTTCATCATAAAACATTTGCCGCCGAAACGGCAGAATTTATTGTTCAGCGCCACCATGCCGCAAAAGATACGCGAGCTGGCAAGAAAAATTTTACACAACCCGGCAGAAGTGAATATTGCCATCAGCAAACCCAATGAAAAAATAGTGCAGGAAGCATTTGTCGTGTTTGAAGAACAAAAAATTCCTTTGGTAAAACACCTGTTGCACCAGAAAAATTTTGCGATGGTGCTGGTTTTCTGCAGCAGTAAATTAAGTGTGAAGCAACTCACCCGTGACCTGCGTAAAGCAGGCATTAATGCCGGTGAAATACACAGCGACCTGGAACAGGATAAAAGAGAAGAGGTATTGATGTTATTTAACAGCGGCCGTTTACCAGTGCTGGTGGCAACAGATATTTTAAGCCGTGGTATTGATATTGATAACATCGACCTGGTTATTAATTACGATGTACCACATGATGGAGAAGACTATGTTCACCGCATTGGCCGTACTGCAAGAGCCGCTGCTGAAGGAACTGCCTATACTTTTATCAGCCCGAAAGAACAACGCAGGTTTGCTGCCATTGAAAGGCTGGTGGATAAAACTATTACTAAGGCCACCGTGCCTGAAAATTTGGGGCCGGTACCGCAATATAATCCTGCACCGCAACGTAAACCTGGTGGCGGCAAGAAAAGATTTTTCAAACCGGGCAAAGGGAAAGGACGGCCACATGGTGGAGGGAACAGGCCAAATGCAAATTGAAGACGGTGATTACCGCAGCTACGCAGATTCATCATTAATGGTCTGACGTCCGCGTCTGACCATTAGGAAAACAATTCGAATTAACTATTTCTAAGCTGCAGTTGCGCAGATTGTTGGTTATTGGTCTGACTCCCTCGTCTGACCATTGGGAACAAGTTTCAAACTTTAATTTTAATTACTGCCCACCATCCAGATTACCGGCATTAATCAATTGTTATTGAAAAATTCCAATAACAACAACAGTTGGGTTACGAAACCCATCATTGTATATTTGCATAAACGTTTGATATTTCTTTTTCAGCAGCCATATTAAACAACCCCATCGAATATTTACACGGAATAACTGCTTTACGTGGCGATATACTGCGTAAAGAATTACAAATATTCACATTTAACGACCTCCTGCATTTTTTTCCCATTCGGCATGTAGACAAAACAAAAATCGATTCGATACATCATTTAACTTATCAAACAGAGTATGCGCAGGTGGCGGGAAAGATCACTGAGATCACTACATTGGGAGAAAAACGCGGCAAACGGCTGGTGGCTTATTTACAGGATGCACGGGGAGATGAGATTGAACTCGTATGGTTTCAGGGCATCAACTGGATACAAAAAACATTACATATAGGGCAGCAATACCTGGTGTTTGGTAAACTCAGTTTTTTTATGAACAAACCGCAGATTGCCCACCCTGAAGTTGAAGTATTGTCTGTAGAAAAACCATCCGGAAAAAGTTTCCTGGAGCCTGTTTATTCGTCTACAGAAAAACTGAAAGCAAAGGGTTTAAACGGTAGGGCGATGAGTAAGTTCACTTATGCATTGCTGCAGTTAATTTCAGAAAAAGACCTGCCTGAAAATTTACCGCCTGCACTGATCAAACAATATAAATTCATCAGCCGGTTTGAAGCATACCGGCATATACATTTTCCCGCATCGGAGCAACATTACCTGCATGCGCTGCGCAGGTTAAAATTTGAAGAATTCTTTTTTGCGCAGTTGCGCCTGGGGCTGATAAAATCGGCACGTCACCGTTTTAGCAAAGGCCAGGTGTTTGATAAAGTAGGCCATCTTTTTAATACATTTTATACCAACCATCTTCCGTTTGAATTAACCGGTGCACAAAAGCGGGTACTGAAGGAGATACGGAAAGATACAGGCAGCGGCAAACAAATGAACCGTCTCTTACAGGGAGATGTGGGCAGTGGAAAAACCATCGTAGCATTAATGCTGATGCTGCTGGCCGCAGATAACGGTTTTCAAAGTGTGCTGATGGCTCCTACAGAGATTTTAGCACAGCAACACTACAACAGCATATCAGCAATGTTGAAAGATATGCCGGTTTGTGTAAAATTGCTCACCGGCTCATCCAAAGCTAAAGAAAGGAAAGAGATATTGAAACTATGTGAAGAAGGAACACTGCAGATGCTTATTGGAACGCATGCGGTGATTGAAGATAAAGTGGTATTTAAAAACCTTGGATTTGCTGTAGTGGATGAACAGCACAAATTTGGCGTGGCGCAAAGGGCGCAACTATGGAAAAAGAACAGCATACCACCACATGTATTGGTGATGACAGCAACTCCCATTCCGCGTACACTGGCGTTAACCGCGTATGGCGATTTGGATTACAGTGTGCTGGATGAATTGCCACCGGGAAGGCAACCCATCAATACAGTGCACCGTTTTGAAAACAGGCGGCCACAGATGATGGATTTTATTAAAGAACAGATTGCATTGGGAAGACAGGCTTACATCATTTATCCTTTAATTGAAGAAAGCAGTAAAATGGATTATGAAAACCTGATGAAAGGATATGAAGAAGTAAAATCTTTTTTTCCTGAACCTAAATACTGGATCAGTATGGTGCATGGCCGGATGGATGCAGCACAGAAGGAAACCAACATGCAGCGCTTTGTGCAAAAGGAAACGCAGATCATGGTAAGCACCACAGTGATTGAAGTGGGCGTGAATGTACCCAACGCAACCGTAATGGTCATTGAAAGTGCAGAAAAATTTGGCTTATCACAAATGCATCAGTTACGTGGCCGTGTTGGGAGAGGAGCCGATAAAAGTTTTTGCATTTTATTAACAGGCCCAAAAGTATCCAAAGATGCCCGTGAGCGGTTAAATATAATGGAGGCAACGAATGATGGTTTTAAGATAGCGGAAAAAGATCTGGAAATTCGTGGCCCCGGCGATATTGAAGGAACACAGCAAAGCGGGATGCTCAATTTCAGGCTGGCAAGTATTGTGCAGGATAAAGCAATTTTAGAAGCGGCAAGGGAAGCAGCAGAAAATATCCTGGAAGGTGATCCTGACATGAATATGGCAGAGAATTTGCCGGTAAAAAATTACCTTCACCAGCAGAAAGGCAAAACGGTATGGAGCAAAATATCGTAGATGCTGATGGACGAAAGTTTAGATTGACAGAATCGTATTAATTCATTACATTGTAATTAAATAGCGTGAGCGTTTTGACCAGAGTATTCCAATTTTTTGCTACGATTGCCTTAACAGTGTTTGCTACCCTTACTGTTAACGCCCAAATGGAGTTTATTGAAAATAAAGGACAGTGGGACAGCAGGGTAAAATACAGGGGTGATTTCGGCAGTGGCTCTTTCTTTTTAGAAAGCAGGGGATTCACTGTCGATTTGCATAATGTGGCAGATCTGCAAACGGTGAACGACCTCCACCATGGTCACCTTACTTCAGCTACTGCTTCAAAAGCTGCTTTTGCACCTAACTACGCTACACCAACAGTACCTGCCGATCTGCCTCCCGTCATTATCCATTCCCATGCATATAAAGTGGTATTCCTGGGTGGTAACCCCAACGTGGTGCCCGTACCGGAAAAGATGGAACAGGATTATAACAACTATTTCATCGGTAATAATCCATCTAAATGGGCAGCTAACTGCAAAATTTATCAGGCGATAACTTACCCTAATGTGTACCCTAATATTGATGTTCGGTATTACACCGATGGCGACGGGTTGAAATACGATTTTATTGTACATCCCGGCGGAAACCCTAATGCCATTGCTTTAAGATATGATGGCACATCTGGTTTAAGTATAAAGAACAAAGAATTGGTGATTGGAACTTCAATTGGCGATATTAAAGAGCTCTATCCATACAGTTATCAAAACGAATTGGGAAAAAAACTGGAAGTGGATTGCAGGTATCAATTATCTGATAATGTAGTGCGTTTTAAAATTTCCAACTATAACGTACATGAAACACTGGTTATTGATCCCAAACTGATCTTTTCTTCATATACAGGAAGCCGGGCAGACAACTGGGGTTATACTGCAACACCTGCGCCTGATGGAAGCATGTATGTTGCTGGTATAGTGTATGGTAATGGTTATCCTGTTTCTGCAGGCGCATACCAGACGGTTTTTGGTGGAGGTATTTCAGATGATGCCACCGGCCAGGCTTATGATATCGGATTGTTTAAATTTTCTGCCGGTGGTTCGCAAAGGCTCTATGCAACTTATATTGGAGGTAACGGAAACGAACAACCGCATAGTATGATTTGCGATGACCAGGGTAACTTAATTCTTGCCGGCCGCTCCAGTTCCAATAATTTTCCCGGAACACCTTCACGGGGTACGTCACGCAGAGACTATGATATAGTGCTCATAAAATTAAACCCTGCCGGAACCACCGCTTTGGGTGCAATACGCATTGGGGGTACCGCAAACGATGGGTTGAATGTAAGGGCAAAATACGTAGCTCCCCAGGGCGATGATGCCATACGCAGAAACTATGGCGATGATGCCCGCTCAGAAGTAATACTTGATAAAAATGGTGATGTGATATTGGCCTCCTGTACACAATCTTCTGACTTCCCGGTTTCAGCCAATGCTGTTCAACCTGCATTTGGCGGAGGAAAAAGTGACCCGGTAAATCAGCATTTTCCACAAGATGGTGTCATCTTAAAATTCACTCCAAATTTAAGTTCCGTATTATTCAGCACTTATTTTGGCGGAGGTGGTGATGATGCCTGTTTTGTTGCTGCAGTTAATCCCGTAACCGGAAATATTTATATTGGCGGATCAACTACCAGCACTACATTACCAGGCGACAAGTCCGGCACTGTGGGTACAACTTACGGTGGTGGTGAAACTGACGGATTTGTAACACAATTACTGCCTGATGGCTCGGCTATTATTAAAACGGCATTCATTGGCACGTCTGGTACCGATATGCTGTATGGATTAAAATTTGATAAGTTTGGTTACCCTTATATCATGGGTACTACTACCGGAAACTGGCCGGTTATTAATGCCACATACAGTAATCCTAATTCCAAACAGTTTATTGGTAAACTAATGCCCGATTTTTCTTCTTATGTATATTCTACCGTATTTGGTTCCGGCTCAAATGTTCCCAATATTTCACCCATTGCGTTTTTGGTTGATCGTTGCCAAAACGTATATGTCTCGGGCTGGGGGGGCGGACTGGATAACTTACAATCTTATACCTCTGCAGGTACATTTGGAATGCCTATTAAAAACCAGTTGACCAGTTCAAATGGAAATCCGATCACCTCACCCGATGGTGCTGACTTTTACTTTTTTGTAATGGAAAATAATGCCAAAAGCCAGTTATTTGGTTCTTACTTTGGGCAAACCGGCGGCCTGGGCGATCATGTGGATGGTGGTACCAGCCGTTTCGATGAAAACGGGGTCATTTACCAGGCTATATGTTCCTGTCCGGGTCAGGGTGCAGGGCCTTTTCCAACAACACCCGGCGCATGGGCGATAGTTTCCGGTTCACCTTCCTGTAACGAAGTGGCTGCTAAAATCGAAATGAATTTTTCGGGTGTGGGAGCCAGCGTTAAAGCATCAATTGATGGAGTGTATGATACGATTGGTTGTGTGCCATTACAGGTGAATTTTGTAGATACCCTTGCCAAGGGTAAAATGTACATCTGGCATTACGATGATGGTGCAGCTAAAGATGATACTACTTATGCACCCAATAACACCACTTCTCATCTTTATAACAATACCGGCTATTACTTAGTGCGCCTTGTAGCCATTGATTCTTCCACCTGCAATATTGCTGATACCGCTTACATTCATTTAAGAGTAGGTAATAACCAGGTGGTGCCCAATTTTAATTTTACCAAGCTGGATAGTTGTACCAGCCTCCGTTTCCGTTTTGACAATACTACAACAGCACCCAACCCGGCATATACCAATAAAACATTTACCTGGGACTTTGGAGATGGTTCACCAAGGGTGAATACCGGGTTTACTTCGCTTATACACACTTTCCCTTCTGTAGGGCAGTATACCGTACGGTTAATAGTAGACGATACGATTTTCTGTAACTCACCAGACTCTGTTGCCAGGCAAATCCGGATTAATCCCAACGTAAAAGCAACGTTTATCACCAGCCCGCGGGGTTGCGTTGCGTACACACCCATATTCCAAAACACTTCACTGGGTGGTACACAATGGCTGTGGGATTTAGGTGACGGAACATTCTCCACTGCATTTGAACCGGTACATACCTACAATCAGGTAGGCTCATATAATGTACGCCTGATTGCAACGGATACCACCACCTGCAATAAGGTGGATACGTCTGCTTATTTTACAATTACAGTATATCCAATACCAACGGCGGGCTTCACCTGGTCGCCCAATCCGCCACTGGAAAATACCAGAACATATTTTACCAATCAATCTGTTGGTGCAACACGGTATTTTTGGGATTTTGGAGATGGGGGTACATCAACCGATGTTAATCCTTCTCACCAATATAACAAAACAGATGTATTTAAAGTAGTGCTGGTTGCCTATAACGATGCCGACTGCCCGGACACTGCACGGGCAGATGTAGCCACCATTATCAAGCCGCTGCTGGATGTGCCCAGTGCATTTACCCCAGGCAGATTCACCGGTGGCAGTTACAACAATGGTATTGTAAAAGTAGAAGGATTCGGCATAGGAAAAATGGATTGGAAAATATACAACCGGTGGGGACAAGTAGTATTCAGTTCTAACAATCCTGCCAACGGATGGGATGGAACATTTAAAGGCCAGTTGCAGCCAATGGATGTGTATACCTACACACTGGATGTTGAATTTACTGACGGCAAAAAATTAAGAAAGACAGGTGATATAACTTTGTTACGATAAATAAGAAACAACGATTTTGAGATCAGTTCAAACGATATTAAAAAGAATGTCTGCAGGCAATCAACGATTGTTTTGTACCTGTATATTGATGATAACGGGATGTTTCCTCGTGAATACAGCAACAGCGCAGGATCTGCATTTCTCTCAATTTTTCAATTCGCCATTGACAACAAATCCTGCAAACACAGGCTTTTTACCAGATGTGGATTACAGGATAGGTGCCAATTACAGGAACCAGTGGAGCAGCATTATGACCGTGCCTTATAAAACGATGAGTGTTTTTGGTGATGCACAGGTATTCAGGGATAAATTAGAAAACGGGTGGCTGGGCATAGGCGGCGTAATACTGAGTGATGTTGCCGGCCGCGGCAGTTTACGCAGCGATAAAATTTACGGCTCACTGGCCTATCACCAGCAACTGGGCAACAGCAGTTTGTTAAGCGCAGGCTTTAATGTAGGCTGGGTAAATAAAAGAATAGATGTAAGCAAACTCACTTTCCCTGATCAGTTCGATGGAAAATTTTTCGAAAATCCCGTAACATCTGTAGTGCTTACCAACAGCAGCGTAAGTTACCTGGACATACAGGCCGGAATGAATTATGCTTATTTCCCGCAGGAAAACGTGTATATTAATGCCGGTTATTCCATACAGCATGTGAACCGGCCAATTGAAACTTTTTTCAGTGATAACGCAGTTGATAACCGCATTTCGATGCGCCATATTGGTTTCCTCAACGCCATATTAAAGCTGAACGATAAAGTGATCATTAACCCCAATGCCTATTTTACCACGCAGGCAAAATCAACTGAACTGATGATGGGCATGAATGGTAATTATAACCTTACGGAATACGGGGAAAAACAACTTATTGCGGGTTTATATTACCGCCTGGGCGATGCCATCAGCCCCATGCTGGGTTTGGAATTGAACAACCTTCGTTTTATGTTCAGTTACGATGCCACGCTTTCTTCATTGAATAAATTTAATGGTTACCGTGGGGCAAGTGAGATCAGTATTGTGAAGAAGGGATTTTATCCGCAGCATGGCGACAGGCAAACACAATGCGCCATTCCATCTTTTTGACCTGCAATAAAAAAACTCCCGCATAAAAGCGGGAGCATTGGTAGTTTTTCCTGGCAGATGCAATTAAATATCGGCAGTCTTCTTTTCTTTTTGTAACTCCTCTTTTGCTTTTTTCAATTCTTCTTTAGCCTTTTCCAGTTCTTTTTTCAGTTCTTCTTTATCAATATTTTTCAATTCTTCCTTCATCTGTTTCATCGCATCCCTGATCTCATCATTGATTTTTTTCGTGTCCACTTCTTTCAATGCTTCTTTAATTTCTGCATTGATCTTTCCCATGTCCACATCCTTTAATGCAGCCTTGATGTCAGCGTTAATTTTTTCTGCATCCACTTCTTTCATTGCATCTTTAATTTCTGCGTTGATCTTTTCCATATCCACTTCTTTCAATGCGGCCTGCACATCAGCATCGATCTTTTGGGTGTCAATGTCTTTCAGGCTTTGCTTTACTTCATCAGTAATTTTTGCTACATCAATTTCCTTTAAGGCTTTACTGATTTCAGTTGAAACCTGGCCCATGTCAAGTTTCTTCATTTCATTGGCAAATTGCATCATGGCTTCATGGAATTCTTTCATGGCTTTATCCATTTCAGCCTGGTCAGCTTTTCTTTTGTGCTTGGTGGTGTCCTGGAACGGCTCAGTATACTGGGCGCCCAGCTTATCCTGTACAAAAGGAGAATCCTGGAATGACATGGTGATCAATCCCAATACCACGACAGCAAGTGATGCTGCCAGCAGTTTTTTGTTCTTTACAATAAATTGTTTCATGGCTTTACTTTAAGTTGGTTAACGATTAAATACGAATAATTTCGTAACAAATATAGTCACTCATTTCAATTTTTACAATTGGTTAATAAAATTTAACATTTGATGGTTTGCGGCGGATGATAATTTTAGGGAATGGGCAAATCATATACACGCAAACTTTAAATGATCTGCAATGAGAACAGTATTTTATCACCTCGTTATTTTATACGATTTTTACAGAAATAATGTTACATGATAGTGGCAGAAAAAATTAATGCAGCAAGGGATCATATTGCTGCGTTTAAAAATATAGCGGGAGAAGGGTTTGTTTTTGCAGATGAAGAATCGCTGAAAAATTATGGCCATGATGAAACGGAGAACCTGTTGTTTTTGCCAGATGTGGTGATTAAGCCACGCACTGCGGAAGAGATCAGTGCCATAATGGAAATATGCAATACACACGGTATACCGGTAACCCCCCGTGGCGCCGGAACGGGATTGGCTGGTTCTGCCTTGCCCCAATTTGGTGGTGTTTTGCTTTCTATGGAAAGGATGAACAGCATCCTGGATATTGACGAGCGTAACCTGCAGGTGATTACAGAACCTGGTGTGATTACCGAAGTGTTGCAAAATGCAGTAAAAGAAAAAGGTCTGTTTTATCCGCCAGATCCCAGCAGCAGGGGCAGTTGTTTTATTGGTGGAAATATTTCAGCCAACAGTGGTGGCCCAAAAGCTGTAAAATATGGTGTGGTAAAAGATTATGTGCTGAACCTGCAGGTGGTATTACCCAACGGTGATATCATTTGGACAGGAGCAAATGTATTGAAGAATTCCACGGGGTATAATTTAACTCAATTGATCGTGGGCAGCGAAGGCACGCTCGGCATCGTAACCAAAATAGTATTGAAATTATTGCCGCATCCTAAGTACGATTTACTGATGCTGGTACCTTTCAATAATCTTGAAAAAGCAGGAGAAGCGGTAAGTGCAATATTCCGTGCAGGTTTTACACCCAGCGCACTGGAACTGGTGGAAATTGATGCCCTGCAAATAGTAAGCAAGATGCTGGACAGTGTGGCAGTGCCGGTAAATGACAGCATTGCGGCACACCTCATCGTTGAAGTGGATGGCAACCACCTGGATACTTTAATGAGTGAAATGGAAGCCATTTCAGCATTGCTGGAGCAATTTGATTGCGGTGAAATATTTTTTGCCGATGATGCACAGCAAAAAGCAGAACTGTGGAAGTTACGGCGCCGTGTAGCCGAAGCAGTGAAACTGGCGGGTTATACTATTGAGGAAGATACGGTGGTGCCCCGTGCGGAATTGCCGGCACTCATTCATGGCGTGAAGGAATTAGGTAAGCAGTATCATTTTCATGCGGTATGTTATGGTCATGCAGGAGATGGCAACCTGCACATCAGGATAAAAAAAGAAGGCAGTATTTACAGTTTGAATAATCCTGAAATTGTTCCGGCACTCAGGGCGTTGTTTACACTGGTAAAATCATTAGGCGGAACCATCAGCGGGGAACATGGTGTGGGGTTGATACAGAAAGAATACATGGATATCGTTTTTGATGCAGCCAACCTTTCCGTGATGAAAGGCATCAAAAAGATATTCGACCCCAATAATATTTTAAACAGGGGAAAGATTTTTGATCTGTAAATGATTTGACGTCCACGCCTGATATACGGGCAATTGCCTGAACATTGACAAGACTTCATTTCTACGCCAAAATTAACAATGTGTAAAGAAAATATGTACGTAGTTGCATTGCGTTATAAAATGCAACTGGAAAGCAGTAGCAGCATTAAACGCATCACATAGTTTACAGTCAGAAAAAAATAAAGAAATATTAAACCAGATATTATGAAAAAAATGATCATTGCAGCGTTGCTTGTTTCAGCATTGCATACTGTATATGCGCAGGATGAAAAAGAGGAAAGCACATCACATGGATTTAAAAAAGAAAACCTGTTTACAGGAGGTAGCATAATGGCTTCTTTTTATACCGGTGGAACTGCCTTAGGCATCAGCCCATATTTTGGCTACAGCATCAATAAGTTTATTGATGTGGCTGCCTCTTTTAATGTAAACTATAATTCAGAACGTGATTATTATAATTATGGAGACAAATTGCGCCAAACCACTTATGGCCCGGGTGCCTTTGTTCGTTTATACCCGGTAAGGTTTTTATTTGCCCAGGGTTCTTACGAACATAATTTTATCAAACTGAAATACATTCCAGCATCCAACAGCAGTTATTTACTTACCACAACTAAACAAGATGCGAACAGCGCATTGATTGGCGGCGGTTTTTGTAATGGCAGGCAGGGAACAGGGGATATCTTTTATTATTTCTCTGTAATGTGGGATGTAAGCCGCGTGGCTGAATCTCCCTATGTTGATGGTCTGGGCAGAAATTATCCCATCTTTCGTGCAGGCTTACAAATACCTTTATTCCAGGGTGGCGATAGCCACCGTTACGGAAAAAGAAGATGGTAATACAGTAATTTATAAAAAAGGAATTATAGCAGCAGGATCATCAATAATGGTGATCCTTTCTTCTATAGTATCATAAAGAAAATTTTCCTGCTGCATTTTTTTGGCATGCGCCAGCAAATGATCATAAAACCCTGCACTGTTCAGTATAAAGATTTTTTTATTGTGAATGTTCAACTGGTTCCAGGTAAGCATTTCAAATAATTCATCCAGTGTTCCAAAGCCACCGGGTAAAATCACCGCAGCATCACATTTTTCATACAGCATTTTTTTACGGGTGTGCATGTTATCCACTACAATTAATTCAGTAATGCCCTGATGGCTGTGTTCAAGGTCAGTTAATAATTGAGGTATGATGCCGGTTACTTTTCCATTTTTTTCTAATACTGCATTGGCAACAGCACCCATAATACCTTTATTGCCGCCACCATAAATAAGGGTAATGTTATGCGCTGCAAGTAAATAGCCCAATGCAGTGGCATGCTGTACAAATAAAGGATTGGTACCGCTTTTACTGCCACAAAAAACTGCGAGTGATTGAATTGCCATAAATTAACTAACTTGAATTTTATTGCAAGCTAATTATTCAATATTAATAATCGGTTATTAAAATATATTTAGTCAAATTAATTTATGTCTCCACTGGTATTGTTTTCTTTTGTAATTGGATATTTTGTGATTTTACTGGGGCTGTCGTGGTATACCAGCCGTAACAGTACCAACGATACTTTTTTCAGCGGTAATAAAAACAGCAACTGGATGCTGGTGGCATTTGGCATGATTGGTACCAGTTTAAGCGGGGTAACATTTGTAAGTGTGCCTGGTGCTGTAGGCGATTTTGCTGGTGCTGCATTTAAAGGGTTTGCGTATATGCAGGTGGCCATTGGGTATATCATTGGTTATGTCATCATCGCATTTGTATTGTTGCCTTTGTATTACCGGTTAAACCTTACATCTATTTATAATTACCTGCAGCACCGCTTTGGAGAAGTGGCGTATAAAACGGGTGCATTGTTTTTTATCATCAGCAGAACGGTTGGTGCCACTGCACGGTTGTACCTGGTGATCAATATTCTGCAGGCATTTATTTTAGATAAACTGGGTGTTCCTTTTATTGTTACCGCAGCTGTTATCCTTATTATGATATTGCTGTATACTTTTGAAGGCGGTGTAAAAACAATTGTATATACCGACACCCTTCAAACTTCATTAATGATCACCGGCCTGGTGGTTTGTATTGTGTATATTTTAAGCCAGTTGCATTTAACCGGTGGCAGTGCCATCCATGAAATCAGCCAGAAAGGGTACTTTAATATTTTTAATTACGATGTAAACAGTAAGGGCTTTTTTCTGAAACAAATTGTGGGCGGCATGTTTATCACCATCGCCATGACGGGGCTTGACCAGGAGATGATGCAAAAAAATATCAGCGTAAAAAGGTTGAAAGACTCCCAGAAAAATATGATCACTATGAGCATTATACTGGTGTGTGTGCTGTTTTTATTTTTACTGCTCGGTGGTTTATTGTATTTGTATACCACCTCAAAAGGCGCCGCTTATACAGAAGCGGTGATTGATGGAAAACCGGTAAAACAGTTATTGCTGAATGGCAATAATTTTTTGGGTGATAAAATGTTTCCCTCGGTTGCATTGAACCTGATGCCGCCTGCCATCAGTATCATGTTCATCATCGCACTCATCTCTGCATTATTTCCCAGTGCCGATGGTGCATTAACTGCATTAACCTCATCATTCTGTATAGATATGCTGGGTTTGCAAAAAAGAACTGACCTGGATGAAAAAGCAAGAAAATTGAGACGGTTGGCTGTCCACGGGTCATTTGCATTTATTTTCCTGATTTGTATCTGGATATTTTATGTCATTGCAGATAATAGTGTGATCGATGTTATCCTTGATGTGGCCGGTTATACTTATGGCCCTTTACTCGGCTTGTTTTCTTTTGGCATTTTTACTAAACGTAAACTGCCAGACAGTTTTTCCATCACTGCAATTTGTCTCGTTGCACCATTCATCTGCTGGTTGCTGAGTAAGTATTCAGCCCAATTATTCGGCGCCTATAAAATCGGTATCGAATTATTGCTTATTAATGGTATCGTTACTTTCCTCGGCCTGTTAATAATCTCAAAAAAGGATGGCTCTCCTTCAGTTTACGCGGCATAATTTCTTACAATAATATTGTATTTTTGTACATGTAGTAAGTGCCATTCTTTACTTCAATAAAAGTGAAGAATGGCTTTGTGTTTATATTATTAAAATAACATCATGAACGGAACGATTAATGTATTGAAACAGCGCAGTTGGAAAGAAAGCCAGGCGCACAGCAGCTGGCAGATATTTAAAATTATGGCTGAATTTGTAGATGGGTTTGAAGCACTGAACAGGATCGGCCCCTGCATTTCAATATTTGGCAGCGCACGCACCAAGCCTGGTAATAAATATTACGAACTGGCCGTTGAAATTTCAAAACGGTTGGCAGAAGAAGGTTTTGGTATCATCACTGGCGGTGGCCCCGGCATCATGGAAGCAGCGAATAAAGGCGCTTCTATTGCGGGCGGAAGATCAGTGGGATTGAATATTGAATTGCCATTTGAACAACAGGCCAATCCTTTTATAGATCGGGATAAGTCATTGAATTTCGATTTCTTTTTTGTGCGTAAAGTAATGTTTGTAAAATATTCACAAGGCTTCATTATGATGCCGGGTGGCTTTGGTACCATGGATGAATTTTTTGAAGTGGCCACGTTAATACAAACCGGCAAGTTCAAACAATCGCCAATGATACTGGTTGGAAAAGCATACTGGGGCGGATTGATCAACTGGATCAGGGAAACGATGGGAGAAACAGAACACAATATTAATCCTGAAGACCTTGACCTTATTCATTTGTTTGACACTGCTGATGAAGTGGTTGACTTTATGCTCGACTATTATAAAACCAAACCATTGGCCCCCAATTTCTGATGGATATTATTTTGCCTATAGCAGAAGCTTACGCCAAAAAATTTACAACTCCGCTGGATGCGGTGCTGCAGGAAGTTGAAGCTTTTACATTGGCTCATCATCCGCATGCACACATGCTCAGCGGGCATGTGCAGGGCAAAATGCTGCAATTATTCAGCAGTATGATTCAGCCGGAGCGCATATTGGAAATCGGTACTTTCACCGGGTTTAGTGCATTATGTTTAGCCAAAGGGTTACAACCCGGCGGTATACTCCATACCATAGAATTGCGTGAACAAGACGCTGCTACCGCACGTAAATATTTTAAAAAGGCAAGTACAGGCAACATTGAATTACATGTTGGAGATGCCAAATCAATCATACCGCAACTGAATGAAACGTGGGACCTTGTTTTTATAGACGCTGACAAAGTGGGTTACATCGATTATTACGAATTGATTTTGCCCGCTGTAAAACCCGGTGGTTATATTTTGGCAGATAATGTGCTGTTTCATGGTGAGGTTTTGCAGGACGAAATCAGGGGGAAAAATGCAACAGCCATCCAGGCATTTAATGAACATGTGGCTGCTGATAAAAGAGTAGAGCGGGTATTGCTTACCGTTAGAGATGGTTTGCTGCTGATTAAAAAAAATAAATAATGAAATCGTTCTTCATAACAGGTTTGTTTTTATTGGGGGCAATTCTTTCCGGTGCACAAACACTGCAAACGCCGGAACAGTATGTGGCTATTTATAAAGACCTTGCCATAAAAGAAATGAAGCGTGTGGGAGTGCCTGCTGCCATTACGCTGGCGCAGGGGCTGCTGGAAACGGAAAATGGAAACAGCGAACTGGTAAAAAAATCAAATAACCATTTTGGGATAAAATGTAAATCGAACTGGACAGGTGAAAGCGTAACACACGATGACGATGCTGCGGGGGAATGTTTCAGGTCGTATAAAACAGCGGAAGACAGTTACAGGGATCATAGTGATTTCCTGTACAACAGTCCGCGGTACAGTTTCTTGTTTAAACTCGATGTTACAGATTACAAAGGCTGGGCGTATGGTTTAAAAAAAGCCGGTTATGCAACCAATCCTAATTACCCGCAAATACTCATAAAGAATATAGAACAATACAACCTGCAGCAATATACACTGGAAGCTGCGGGTGAAGCGCCTGCAACATCACTTTCAGACAGTGCAGTAAAACCCGGTGATGTAAAAGTTGAACCATCAGATCTTCCGGCTGTGAGCGAAAATATTTTGGTTATTAATGGCAGTAAATGTGTGTTTGCCGGAAAGGGGACTTCTGTATTGGCCATCGCCACAAAAAATAATATTGCGCTCAGTAAACTGTTAAGTTTTAATGAACAATTGGAAGATGGCATCTTGCAAAAGAACCAGTTTGTCTATCTTGAAAAAAAATCGAAAACAGGCGATAAAGATTTTTATATTGCCAAAGGGGGTGAAACTTTGTATGATATTGCACAAAAAAACGGTATGCAGTTGCAGCCAATGCTGGATGATAATAAGCTGTGGGGTAACGAAGAAATTGCAGCCGGTACAAGAATCTATTTAAAGCCGGGTTTATTTAATGCAAAACCCACCATTGAAACACCGGCAACCACAGTACCGAAAACACATATTGTGGAAGCTAAAGAAGGTTTGTATGGTATTGCAAAAAAATACGGCGTTACCGTGCAGCAGTTGAGAGAATGGAATAACCTTAAAACCGATGCGTTAAAAATTGGACAGGAACTGATCATTTCAAAATAACATCTTTATGACCATAGAAGTAAACAACAAAACTTTTGCACCCTATATTACTGCAGGGGAAATACAAAAACAAATTGATGAACTGGCTGGTCGCCTCAACCAGGATTATACAGGCAAACGGCCGCTGTTCATTGCTATACTGAATGGCTCGTTCATGTTTGCTTCAGACTTATTTAAGGCTTTAACTATTGAGGCCGAGATTTGTTTTATCAAACTGGCTTCGTATAAGGGTACCAAATCTACCGGCAATGTGATTACTTCTATTGGTTTGGACGAACCTTTAAAAGACCGGCATGTGGTGATTGTTGAAGATATTGTAGATACCGGGAAAACGCTCAGCGAATTTCTGCCGCAACTGCATGACCAGCAACCTGCCTCTTTGAAAATTGCAGCCCTGCTGCATAAACCTGACGCATTAGCATATCCGGTAAAAATTGATTATCTTGGCTTCAGCGTTCCCAATAAGTTTTTGCTGGGCTACGGTCTTGATTTTGACGGGCTGGGAAGAAATTTAAAAGAAATTTACCAGTTGCAGGAAGAGTAGCAGGCAACAGGGGGAGCCAAAAGCTTGTCTTGTAATTAAGTTGACCTTTGCTATAAACCTAACCTGTGCCGCAACGTTTGCTTTATATCCTGTGCTTTATTTTTTCTGCGTCCGTTCTGAACGCTCAGTATTATATTCGCGGCCAGGTAAGGAACGAAAAAAATCAACCCCTGCAGAACGTTAAGATTTTACTGCACTCTGCCAGAACGATGTATTATTCCGGCACAGGCGGAGGCTTTGGTATTACCACACGGGAATTGAATGATTCACTTTCTTTCAGCCTTGATGGTTTTGAAACCAAGACGATTAAAATAAGGTCGGATCAATGGCAGGATGTAAATTTGAAAATGTTGCCGTCTAATGTAAACCGTAACCGGCCCAAACTCATCTCCGTAACCCGTAACCTCAATCAAACATCAAAATTCCGTTGGTATGTCAATAATGAAACTTATTTTCAACTGGTGGAAAATGAATATGTGCAGGCCGATAAGTATCCCAATACCGGTTTTTCTCTAAACGTTAACAAAGCATCTTACAGTAATGTGCGCCGTTTTCTCAATATGGGCAGTGCAGTGCCGCCCGATGCAGTGCGTACCGAAGAGTTGCTGAACTATTTCAATATTCACAGGCGTGAGCCTGAAAACGGAGAGGTCTTCAGGATAGAAAGCCAATTATCTTCCTGTCCCTGGGACGATGAAAAACAATTGCTGTTTTTAAATATCAATGCAAAAAAGTTAGACCTCGATAAAGTGCCACCGGGCAATTTTGTTTTTTTAATAGATGTGTCCGGAAGTATGGATATGCCAAACCGCTTGCCCTTATTGCAGGCGGCATTCCAGTTGTTTATTAAAAATCTTCGTCCTATTGACACGGTATCCATTGTTACTTACGGTGGTACCGTTGGGATTTGGTTGCAACCAACAGGCGGAGCAGAAAAAGAGAAAATCAGTCAATCAATTGAAGAGCTGTCTGCAAGCGGCGATACACCAGGCGAAGCAGCCATTATAACAGCATACCAACTGGCAGAACACACTTTTATTAAAGATGGCATCAACCGGGTGATATTGGCTACTGATGGAGATTTTAACGTGGGCCAAACTTCAGAAAAGGCATTGGAAGAACTGATCACTAAAGAAAAGCAATCCGGTGTTTTTTTAACCTGCCTTGGCGTGGGTATGGGCAATTTTAAAGATTCCAAATTAGAAACGCTGGCCAAAAGGGGCAATGGCAATTATGCGTACCTGGATGATATTGGCGAAGCTGAAAAAGTATTGGTGAAAGAATTAACACAAACATTTTATGCAGTGGCCGATGATGTGTTTATGAATATGCAATTCAACCCAAAGCTGGTGAAGCAATACCGGCTGATTGGTTTTGATAATAAACGGGATGCTATCTCAGATAGTACGATTGATATGGAAGGTGGTGAAATTGGCAGCGGCAGCAGTGTGATGGCTATTTTTGAGATCATCCCTTCAGATCCAAAATTATTCACCGGCGATGTACTCGATAAAGATGGTGTGGCTAAACTTTCCCTCCGGTACAGTATGTGTGCAGATACAGTACACCGCATTCGTGAATATATATGCCCGGCAAAATTTACTGAGTTTAAAGATATAGACAAGGAGCTGCAGTTTGCTGCGGCTGTCACCATGTTCGGGCTGAAAGTGAAACAATCCAAATATATTAAAGATGCCGACTGGCAGGATATTGAAACAATCGCAACCGAATCTTATAACCCTAACGACTACCTGCAATCTGAATTTCTGCAACTCATTACAAAAGCCCAAAAAATATATAAAGGGAAAAAAGGCAAGAAGAAGAAAGATGAATGAGGGATTACTCAATAATTACTAATCATTAGCGTCTCGTTTAAAC
>JAFDZS010000005.1 GCA_018266775.1 Bacteroidota bacterium
ATTGACCCGCCCTCGATAAACTCAGCCTGACAACTGTTATTATTTGAAGGCGCGTATTCTTCAATTATAAGGTCTGTCAGCCTGAGCCCGGCGAAGACGACCACATCAGCCAAACCCGGCTTCGATAAACTCAGCCTGACAACTGTTGTTATTTGAAGGCGCTTATTCTTCAATTATAAGGTCTGTCAGTCTGAGCCCGGCGAAGACGACCACATCAGCCAAACCCGGCTTCGATAAACTCAGCCTGACAACTGNNATTTGAAGGCGCTTATTCTTCAATCATAAAGTCTGTCAGCCTGAGCCCGGCGAAGACGACTGCATAAGCCAAACCCGGCTTCTATAAACTCAGGCTGACAGCTTTTTATTTTGAAGTTTGTTTTTTGGCTGAAACATTAAATTCTCCACACTCATACCATTCTCCTTACTTTTTCGTTTTACCCATCTAAAACAGTAGTATCAACCAAAACTGATATACCTAAACTAAACCCGATTTCATTAACTTCGCCCTGCAAAAATTCAACTTATGTTATTACTCAGCGGCCCCAATATGGCGGGCAATGAATTAAAATACGTAACCGAATGCATTACCACCGGCTGGGTAAGCAGCGTTGGCGCTTATGTTGACCAGTTTGAAAAAATGAGTGCAGAATTTGCCGGCACCAAATATGCGGTGGCCACCAGCAGCGGCACCACCGCATTGCACATTTGCTTAGTGATGATGGGGGTGAACAGCGATGATTATGTTATCACGCCAAATATAACTTTTATTGCCACCTGCAATTCCATTAAATACACCGGCGCCAATCCCATTTTTATTGATACTGATGTCAACAGCTGGCAGATGGACCTTGACCTGCTGGAAGAATTCTTAAACAACGAAACCGAACAGCGTAATGGCGTATGCCATTATAAAAAAGATGGTAAACGTATTCCGGTAATTATGCCGGTGCATGTGCTGGGCAATATTTGCGATATGGACCGGTTGCTGGCTTTGGCTGCAAAACATAACCTTACCGTTATTGAAGACAGTACAGAGGCACTGGGCAGTTATTACAAAGGCAAACATGCAGGAAGTTTTGGTTTGCTGGGCACGTTCAGTTATAACGGCAATAAAATTATCACTACCGGCGGTGGTGGTATGATTGTGACCAATGATGAAGCACTGGCTAAAAAAGCAAAACACTTAACTACACAGGCCAAGGCAGACCCGTTTGAATATTTTCATGATGAAATTGGCTACAACTACAGGTTGGTAAACGTGGCCGCAGCAATGGGTGTGGCACAAATGGAACAGTTACCCGGCTTCATCAAACGCAAACACGAAATTATTGCTTTGTATAAAAAAGAACTGGAAGGTGTGGGTGATATTACATTTCAGCAGGTAAGTGCAGACGTAAACCCCAACTGGTGGTTACCTACAATAATGACGGCGAAACAAAAAGAAGTGTTGAAAGTACTGAACGATAATAAAATGCAGAGCCGCCCGTTTTGGGTACCCATGAACCAGTTGCCAATGTTTAAGAATGATTTGTTCTATAATCATACCGACAAATCTGATTTTGTGTACCAGCATTGCCTCAGCATTCCCTGCTCCACATACATTACCGATGCAGATGTAAAAGCAGTAAGCGAAAAAATAAAAAACTGTTATTAGTGTGAATGATGAATGGTCAATTGTCAATGGGGCAATAACAGCTTCACGATTCACGATTCACCATTCACGATTCACCATTGACCATTCACGATTTCCCCCATGTACCAATTCCTCAAGCGCCTCTTCGATATCGTTATAGCTACAGCAGCATTGATCCTGCTGTCGCCAATACTCATTCCCAGTATGCTTATTTTATTACTTACCGGTGAGCATGAAGTGTTTTACTTTCAAAAAAGAGTGGGTTATAAAAACAAATATTTCTACATCTGGAAGTTTGCCACGATGCTGAAGAACAGCCCGAATATCGGAACGGGAGAAATTACCTTGCGTAATGATCCCCGTGTAACTGCCTTTGGAAAGATATTGCGCATTACCAAAATCAATGAACTGCCGCAGATCATCAATGTATTTAAAGGCGATATGAGCATTGTAGGCCCCAGGCCGCTGATGGATGTAAGTGTACAACTATATCCGGAAGACATCCGCAATAAAATTTATAACAGCAAACCCGGTATGACAGGCATAGGCTCATTGATATTTCGTGATGAAGAAAAAATAGTTTCCGATGCAGAAGATCCCAAGGCTATGTACGCCCGGATTTATCCCTATAAAGGTGCACTGGAAATGTGGTATCAAAAAAATGCATCACTGTATACCGATTTCATGATCATCTTCCTCACAGGATGGTCCATCTTCTTCCCCAAAAACAACCTGGTGGGCAAAGTATTTAAAGACCTCCCGGCCCGGGACTTCTGATCCTGTTTATCTTTTTTTGACTTTTTTTAAACAAAAATGAAGCGATCATTGTAATAGTAAAGACGTAAACACTTGCAATGAACTCATTTACTATTAAAGACCTTGAAAATCTTTCGGGCATAAAAGCCCATACCATACGTATCTGGGAACAGCGCTATTCCTTTATTAAGCCTGAGCGCACCGGTACCAACATCCGTTATTACAGCAATGATGAACTGAAGAAGATCCTCAACGTAGCGCTGCTGAATAAATACGGTTTCAAAATCTCCCATATCGATAAGATGAACGATGGGGAGATCAAAGAAAAAATACTCTCGCTGAACCAATTTGAAGCACAGCAGGAACGCATAGTGAACGATCTCATTCAATGCATGGTGGATATTGATATAGAGCGGCTGGAAGCGGTGCTGGATAAATACATTGCTGCAAAGGGTATTGAAAAAACCATCACACAAATCATTTTTCCCTTTCTTGAAAAAATAGGCATTCTCTGGCTAACCAACCATATTAACCCAGCGCAGGAACATCTGGTGAGCAACATCATCAGGCAAAAATTAATTGTGGGTATAGACAATATTGTAACTGCACTTAAAGTAAACAAAACCGTATTACTGTTTTTGCCTGAAGGCGAATACCATGAACTGGGTTTATTATTTATGAATTACCTGCTGAGAAGCCGTGGTGTAAATACGATTTACCTGGGCAGCAGTGTACCATTAAAAGATGTGGAATATGTGGTGAGGCTGAAGAAGCCCGACTACCTTTATTCCCACCTTACCACCGTGGGGCAAAGTTTTAATTTCGACAGGTTTATACAGCAGCTCAGGGAAAAATTCAGGCAGATCCCCTGCATCGTTTCCGGCAAACTTACCTGTACGTATGAGAAGAAGATACAGGCGCCGCTGCACTTCAAACGCTCCTTTCCTGAGGTCATGGATTTTGTATCCGGCTTCTCCAGGCCGGTTTCGTGATGCGGAAAAAATCCGCTTTGTTTAAGAAAATGACAAAAATATTAAACAGAAAAAAAGGCCTTTTCAAAAAATTGTGTTTAACTTTAATGTACAATTCTTAAACAGATGTCAACTATTGAATTCAACCAATCCATTATCAGTAATGCAGAATACCTGAAACCCTTTGCCATTACACTTACAAGGGATAACGAAAGTGCGAAGGATTTGCTGCAGGAAACGATGTTCAGGGCGTTGGCCAACCAGGATAAATATAATACCGGTACCAACATAAAAGCATGGTTGTATACCATTATGCGGAACATTTTTATTAATGATTACCGCAGAAGGGCAAAGCAACAAATCATTTACGATGGCAGCATTAATGAATTTCTCATCAACAATAACCAGCTTACTGTGGCCAATGCTGCAGAAAGTAATTTGAAGATGAAAGATATTCAGCAGGCCATTTACCAGTTGCCCGAAATTTTTAAAAACCCGTTTCAGTTGTATTTTGAAGGCTACAAGTATAATGAAATTGCTTTGTTGCTGAAAGAACCTTTGGGCACCATTAAAAGCAGGATACATTTTGCACGTAAACTATTAAAAGAACAACTGACCCGCTTTTAATAGCTGAATAATTCCCCGTTTTAATTTTCAATATGCCTAAATTTAGCGCTTGAAAAAAGTAATTGTAATTGGCAGTGGCTTTGCCGGTTTATCAGCCGCATGTTTTTTGGCAAAGGCAGGGTACAGTGTAACGGTACTGGAAAAACAATCTGGCCCGGGGGGAAGGGCCAGGCAATTAAAGGCCGATGGTTTTACATTTGATATGGGCCCCAGCTGGTACTGGATGCCTGATGTATTTGAACGTTTTTTTAATTGCTTTGGAAAAACAACATCCGGGTATTACCAATTGAAAAGATTAGATCCATCTTACCGGGTGTACTGGCCCGGCCATACCATGGATATTCCCGCTCACTATGAACAACTGCAGCAGTTATTTGAAAGTTATGAACCCGGCAGCAGCGCCAGGCTGGATCAATTTTTAGCAGAAGCCGCATACAAGTATGAAGTGGGCATGAATAAACTGGTACACAAACCAGGCTTAAGTGCAACAGAGTTTATAGATGGAGATGTAATCAAAGGTGTGTTCAGGCTGGATGTATTTACCAACATGAAAAAACATGTGGCTAAATATTTTAAGCACCCGCAATTGCAGCAACTGATGGAGTTTCCTGTTTTGTTCCTGGGCGCATTGCCGCAGCACATTCCTGCATTGTACAGTTTGATGAATTATGCCGACATTCAATTGGGCACCTGGTTTCCTGTTGGCGGTATGTATAAAATTGTGGAAGCCATGCATCAATTAGCAGTTGAGTTGGGTGTGGAATTTCATTTCAATACCGATGTACAAAAAATTGAAGTTGCTAATGGCAAAGCAAAAAGTGTAATTGCTGTCAACGATCAACTAACAACTAATAACTATCACCCAGATATTGTTGTTGGCGCCGCCGACTATCATTTCATCGAAACAAAACTTTTGTCTAATACCAACCGCAGTTATACCGAAACTTACTGGAACAAAAGAGTGATGGCGCCGGGATGTTTATTATATTACGTTGGCTTGAATAAAAAACTGGACAATGTATTGCACCATTCCCTGTTTTTTGATGCTGATTTTGGGGTGCATGGCAAAGAAATATATGAGCAGCCGCAATGGCCAGTGCATCCGTTGTTTTATGTAAGTATTACCACTGTTACCGATGAAAGCCAGGCGCCGGAAGGATGTGAGAATATGTTTTTTTTGATACCGGTTGCAGCAGGTTTGGAAGGAGACACCGAGGCATTGCGGGAAAAATATTTCAACGATATTGTAGCAAGATTTGAAGCAGGAACAGGACAGGCGATAAAAGAAAATATCATGTACAAAAAATCCTATTCCATCAGCGATTTCGTAAGTGATTATAATTCGTTTAAGGGCAATGCGTATGGATTGGCGAATACATTACTGCAAACAGCAATTATGAAGCCATCTATAAAAAGTAAAAAAGTAAACAACCTGTTTTATACCGGCCAGTTAACAGTCCCGGGGCCGGGTGTACCGCCCAGCCTCATCAGTGGAGAAGTGGTGGCCGGGCAAATCATTAAACAAATGGGACGCTGAATTTTTTCAGGAACCCCGAAGACTAAACCGTTTTATTTATGATCAACATTTTTCACCGCACCAGTCACGAGTGCAGCAGGATTACTACCGAAGCCTACAGTACCTCGTTCAGCAGTGCCATTAAGCTGCTGCATAAAGACCTGCGCAAACCCATCTATAATATTTATGGATTGGTACGCTTTGCCGATGAAATTGTAGATACCTTTCATGGTTATGATAAAGAACAACTGCTGCGTGAATTTAAAACCGCTGCTTACGATGCCATTGAACGCGGCATCAGCCTGAACCCCATCCTGCACAGCTTTCAGCAAACCGTTAATGAATATAACATTGATCATAATTTGATTGAATCTTTTTTCAAAAGCATGGAATGGGATTTAACCAAACACCAGTACGACAGGCATGCTTACGAAGAATATATTTACGGCAGTGCAGAAGTAGTGGGCCTGATGTGCCTGTATGTTTTTTGCGAAGGCGATCAAAAATTATACGAACAATTAAAACCATCTGCACAGGCATTGGGCGCCGCATTTCAAAAAGTAAATTTTTTACGGGACGTAAAGGCAGATTATGAACAACTGAACCGTAAGTATTTTCCTGAAATGGATTTCAGGAATTTTACATCGGCCATGAAGGCACAGATAGAAAGCGAAATTGCCGGCGATTTTGAAAATGCTTACGAAGGCATTTTACAGTTACCGGTAAAAGCAAGGTTTGGTGTGTATGTAGCCTATAAATATTATTTATCGCTGTTCAGAAAAATAAAAAAAGTACAGCCGGCACAAATACTGGAACAACGCATACGCATACCCAATTACTCCAAAGCATTAATACTGGCAAAAGCCGGCTTAAGAACACAGCTGAATTTACTGTGATGCGTTACCTTGCACAATAAATGGATACCAACCGATTAATTTTAGTAAACGAGCACGACGAGCCCACAGGCACGGCAGAAAAAATGGAAGCGCATGAGCAGGCTTTACTGCACCGTGCTTTCAGTGTGTTTATTTTTAACAGCAAAGGGGAAATGTTATTACAGCGCAGGGCAGATGGAAAATACCATAGCCCCGGTTTGTGGACGAATGCCTGCTGCAGCCATCCTTATGAAGGGCAGGATACCAAAGCCGCTGCGGAAAAACGCCTGCAGGAAGAAATGGGTTTTACCACGGCATTGACTCCTGTTTTTCAATTTATATACAAAGCACCATTTGATAACGGCTTAACAGAATACGAATATGATCATGTATTCGCCGGTGTGTATGATGGGCCGGTTATGCCCGATGCCAGTGAAGTAAGTGAATACCGTTATCAAACCATTGAATCCATTTATACCGCTTTGCAGGAACAACCAATGCAATTCACCGTTTGGTTTACCATTGCATTTCCTAAGCTGGTGGAGCAAACAGGTGGGGGCGCTATGGCGACCTGATCGTTGAGCCTTGATTATTGGTTATTAATTATTGATGATTAAGCCTAAATGCGGCTATCACAGTTTTAAACCCGGTTTCGATAAACTCAACCTGACAGCTTTTCAATTTGAATATATTCACTCTTCAAAAAATGATACTGTCAGTCTGAGCTTATTTACCCTGTGGGACGAAGACGGCTATCGCAGTTTTAAACACGGTTTCGATAAACTCAACCTGGCAGCTTTTATTATTTGAAGATATGGGCACTGCAAAATCGGGGCGCTATAGCGACCTGACCATGGAGTATTGAACATTGAGCGTTGAACATTGATCATTAATTATTGATGATTAAGCCTAAATGCGGCTATCACAGTTTTAAACCCGGTTTCGATAAACTCAACCTGACAGCTTTTCAATTTGAATATTTTCGCTCTTCAAAAAATGATACTGTCAGTCTGAGCTTATTTACCCTGTGGGACGAAGACGGCTATCACAGTTTTAAACCCGGTTTCGATAAACTCAACCTGACAGCTTTTATTATTTGAGGATATAGACACTGCAAAAAATAATACTGTCAGTCTGAGCGTGACGAAGACGGTAATCAAAGTATAAACCCGGTTTCGCCCCGCAGGGCAAGCAAGTTCAACCTGGGAGTTTTTTATGCAGAGAATCTTCACTATTCATATTATTTCACCATACACTCAAGTCTTCTCATACTCAATCTGCGCATCGGCGGCAATCTTCTTAATCATTAAAGGCGCCTGACGTTTTTGAACCGTCTTGACACCTTTATTAACTACATTTGCTCAACTATAACATTCATGCATCAAACAAAAGTAATTGTAATCGGCGCAGGCGTGGCGGGGCTGGCAACAGCCATCAGGCTGGCAGCAGCAGGTGATGCAGTTACGGTGTATGAAAAAAATGAGTATCCCGGTGGTAAGCTTTCTGCTTTTGAAAAAGATGGGTATCATTTTGATGCAGGTCCATCACTGTTTACCCAACCACAATTAATAGAAGAGTTATTTGCATTGGCAGGCGAACCCATTGAAAACTATTTTCAATACCGCCGCGTGCCGGTAGCCTGCAAATATTTTTTTGCAGATGGAAAAATGGTGGAAGCATTTGCCGATGCGGAACAGTTTGATGCCGAGCTGCAGGATAAACTGCAGGAACCTGCCGGTGCGGTAACCTGTTATTTACAGGAATCGAAAAAGATTTATGACAATATTGGCAGCATCTTTCTCAACCATTCTTTACATAAAAGAAAAACATGGCTGAACAAAAGGGTGTTGAAAGCGATTCAATCAACAAAGCGTGCATACTTATTCAAGAGTATGCACCAGCATAACCAGCATGCATTTAAAACGGCGGATGCGGTACAGTTGTTTAATCGTTATGCCACATACAACGGCAGTAATCCTTATCAGGCGCCGGGCATGTTAAGTTTAATACCGCATTTGGAATATAATGAAGGCGTGTATTATCCTGAAGGAGGAATGATCAGTATTACAAATGCATTGTATCAACTGGCAGTAAAACTGGGTGTGCAATTTCATTTCAATACTGAAGTGCAATACATCATTAATAACGAAGGCCGTGCAAGAGGCGTGGTGGTGAAAGAAGAAAATATAGAAGCGGATATGGTGGTGAGCAATGTGGATGTATATTTCACCTATAAAAAATTATTGCGTGACGAACTGAGTGCAAAAAAAGTATTGCGGCAGGAGCGCAGCAGCAGTGCGCTGGTATTTTACTGGGGTATTGCCAAAACATTTGATGCGCTGCAACTGCACAATATATTTTTCAGTGCTGACTATGAAAAAGAATTTGATGCGCTGTTTAATAAAAAGCAATTGCAGGACGATCCTACCGTTTACATGAACATTACCTCCAAAATGCAAAAAGGTTTGGCGCCGGAAGGAAAAGAAAACTGGTTTGTAATGATCAATGCGCCGGCTAACACTGGACAAGACTGGGCTGCATTGCAACAGGAAGCAAGAAAAAAAATTATTGCTAAGCTGAATGTCATGCTCAATACAGATATTGAACAATATATTGAAACTGAAACTATGCTGGACCCAACCGGTATTGAAGCAAAAACAGCATCGTACATGGGGTCATTATACGGCACCAGTTCCAATTCCAAACTGGCGGCTTTTTTAAGGCATCCTAATTTTAACAGCAACATCAAAGGTCTGTATTGTGTTGGCGGCAGTGTACACCCCGGTGGTGGTATTCCGCTGTGTTTAAAAAGCGCACAAATAGTTACCCATCTTATTAAAACCCAAAAGCGTGTTCACTAATCTATCCAAAAATCAATGGGCCACTATTATTGCCATTATCTTTCACATAGTGGGGTTGCTGGGCATTGCAGTGTTTAAGAACGCATGGATCATACAATCCACACCGTATCATTTACTGCTGATGTTTGCATTGATCATCTGGACGCAGCCTGGAAAAAACCTGGCCTTTTTAATTTTTATGCTCGTTACTTTTTGCGGCGGCATGGCTGCCGAAGTTATGGGTGTGAATACGCGTTTGCTGTTTGGTGATTATGCGTATGGAACCGTGTTAGGCTATTCCTTTAAAAACGTACCATTGGTAATTGGTGTAAACTGGGTTATTATTATTTATTGCTGTGGCATCAGTGTGCATACGCTGCTTACCAAAGCCATTGAAAAATTAGCACAGGAAACCAATACCACACCGCAGCATGTAAAACTGCTTACCGTTGTGGTGGATGGCGCCACGCTTGCCGTAGGCTTCGACTGGCTGATGGAACCTGTTGCCGTTAAACTGGGTTACTGGAAATGGATGGATGCGATTCCTTTTTACAATTACCTGTGCTGGTTTGTTATTGCAGCCGTACTGCTGGTGTTCTTTCATTATTTCTCGTTCCGCAAGCAAAACAAATTCGCAGTACATTTGTTAATGATACAGGTAATGTTTTTCCTGCTGCTGCGCACATTTTATCTTTTATGAACAGTGTAATTTTTATATTGATCACGTTATTGACTTTCATTTTGATGGAAGGTGTTACCTGGTTAACACACCGTTATATCATGCATGGTTTTTTATGGTACCTGCATGAAGATCATCACAAGCCCACAGGCCATACCTTCGAAAAGAATGATGCGTTCTTTCTCATCTTTGCCATACCCAGCTGGCTGTGTATTATGCTGGGACTGCAATATAAAATCTACTGGGTGGCAGCCATTGGTTTTGGTATTGCCTTATACGGCCTCGCTTATTTTATTGTACATGAAGTGATCATTCACCAGCGCTTTAAATGGTTTAGCCGCAGCAATAACACGTACATCCGCACCATTCGCTGGGCACATAAAATGCACCATAAACATTTGGAAAAAGAAGAAGGGGAAAGTTTTGGTATGTTACTGGTGGCGAAGAAGTATTGGGAGAAGGTGAGGAAGGAGGGGGATAAGTATAAAAGTAAATAAAGTATATAAAGTAAATAAAGTTGGTGAAGCCTTTGCGAAAGCGGGGGCTTTTGTTTTTGTGATGGAGTGGGAAATGAATATAAAAGTAAATAAAGTATAAGGTATATAAGTATATAAAGTAAATAAAGGATATGCGGTGCGAAAAGCTTTCGCTGTGCCTTTGTGCCGCTGTGAGGAGATGATGGAACGCTGATGACGTGGATTGAACTGATGTACAATGATTGTATTGCAGCATTACCCTGCATCAAATTTTAAGATTGAAAATAATTATGCTGCCGCTGAATCGTTTTGTCTTGATTTTTTTGCTTGCCTGCCAACAGGCAGGATTCTTTTTTATCAAGAAAAAAAAGAATGGGAAAAGCTTATTGTAATTGTTACTTACCGCAAGTTGTTGTTCTTACTTTTTTTGCGGAAAAAAAGTAAGCAATTGTGCCCTGTGGGAAAAGCCGCCCGGCAATAATAACAGCCATTGCCGGGGCAGCTACTATCATCGGTTGTACTACTGTAGCTTCAACATTGATAATTCTATTCTTAGTGTCGAAGATTAAGCGCTATTCAATTTTCCTTTCAATTCAAAATGATTTTACAGCCACTGCAACAAATTCCATGAGATTCTTCAATGTGGTACATAACTTCAATGGTATTGCAGAAGAAGCATTGAGCCACTGCAACGTTTTGAAGATGTTTCGAAGTAATCAGGGAAATGAATGAATGGCCCAGTTCAAGAGTAAAGAGCAATGCAGCATACGCTTCATGCAGGGCTGGCGGGCAAAACAGCGGAGCAATTGTTTTATCAAGAAAAAAAGAAAGACAAATACCTTCAAAAGGGTATTGCTTTGCACACACCCGTTCATTACTATTGCCTAAACTTCACGTATGCATTACCGCCTGCCATTTTCCATTCACCGTATGTTGCTGTTGTGTGCTTTTATTTGCCTGCATGTGTACTGTGTGGCGCAAAAGCCAAGGGTGTACATCGGCTACCCGTTTACTGTTACCAATCTTAATTCAGACAAAGTGTTTTCCGGTTCCGGCTATGCCACCGATACCGGGGTAATTGTGGATATGCGGGCACCAGTGATTTACGACCAGTTTAAAAAAATGTTCCCCGCATCCAAACTCAGCTATATACTCAAATACAGTTTAAGGGAAAACTGGCCCGTAGCTTTAACGCAGGTTAGCGACTGGAAAACCCTGGAAGAAGGTAGTTTTTATTACGTGTGCGAATTTACCTACAGGGGCGAGTATTTTACTTTAATTGAAATGCCTGCCGCGGAAAACCAAAAGTTGCCCGCTGCATTAAGGCCCGCTACAGATATTTATTTGGTGGCCGGCGCTTATTTATATTACAACACCGGCCACTGGACGGATAAAAAGAATGTAAAGAAACTGGATTACCTGAATGCTTTTAAACAACAGGTAAAAAACAGGGGATGGGTAGACAGTACTTTATATTTTACCAGCACCATACCCGTTGCTGCTGTTACCAGGGCCGATATGGAAGCACAGTACGCTGCCCACCAGGAAATACTTGCCGTTGAAGCAAACACCAAAAAGCTAAACGACGCCATGGACTACCTGGAAAAACAAAAACGGGAAGCTGCGGAAAAACAACACAAAACAGATTCCATTAATACTATCATCAACAGTTTGATGGCTGAAATGAAAGCGCTGAACGAACCACTGCTGAACTTATACCGCCAGGGTAAAACAGATGAATTACTCATTGCGGCCCGTACGTGGAAAACAAAAAGTTTTAACAGCAATGAAACCCGCCCCCGCCCGGCCAACGATTTGCGTGGCCCGGTTACGCTGCACTTCCTGGAGAGCAATGTACTATCCTTCAGCACCAATTACAGCAAGGGCGGGCTGGATATGACCGGCAGTGTTACCATTTATGTGCGTGACGAAGAACCTGCCAATATTAATTTTGGCAGCCGCACCCTTAATGAAAGTTTTATGCAAAGGATCAGTAAAGCTGCTGCAGCCTCTAATAAATACATCAGCGCCGGCGACAAGCATGGCGTGCTGATGTGGGACTTGAGCGGCACACCACTGGCCGCATCGTTTAATGATAAAATTAAAGACTATAAAAACGAAGCGATGTGCGATGAGTTTACCGTTGGGCTAACTGCCGATAATAACATTGTATATTTATCTATGCCCACCCAACATTTTACTGCTATGACTTTTATGCAGGCCGAAGTGTTTGAACTGGCTGTGCGTATTGCTGCGTTAACGAAAACGAGGGATGGGTATGCGTTGTAAGCAGGCGATGGAACGCTGATGACACGGATTGAACTTATCTGCACTGATTTTATGGACTCTTTTTTAACAAAAAAATGAATGGCAGCTTCTGTAAGTCTATTTTATAATTTGTCAAACAGCTACTGTATAAGTGTTGTATCCAAACAGCAGAGCAAATGATTTTGCTGTATTCAATTACTTCATTATTATCAAAACAAAAAATAAAAACAGGTATAAATACGGGTTTTTTCATACGCAGGAATGAGTAAGTTTGATACAGGCTGCAATGAAGCGTATGATGTAAAACGTTAGCACCACACCTTCATCCGGTACTGCACAGCCCGCAGAAATTGATCTTAACGGAAGCGCTTTTAGCCACTACACCAATCCGGTTTACCCCACCGGTTCAGCCGATTGCCTATTGTTGCTGTTGATGAGCTGAACCAGGAATGCTTTTCTATCCATTACACCATTGAATTCCACTCTTATACTGCTACCCGGTTTACTGCGGTATTGATTACCGCCCAAACATCTTATTCCATCATCTTAAAAACATTGTTATGTCTCTCGAAAAAATTGAACATGTGGTGGTACTCATGCTGGAGAACCGGTCGTTCGACAGTATGCTGGGCTGGCTGTACGAAAACGATGCGGCCACGGCCAACTACATTCCCAATGTGCCCGGCGATTTGTTCCGCGGTTTACAAAAGCCTTTTAACCCGGCCAATTTTACCAACACCGCATTGAATGGTACACTCAGTGCACAGCCCACCCGTGGCGTACAGGGCTTTACCGTACCCGATTATGACCCCGGCGAAGAATTTGAACATGTAAACAAACAGTTCTTCAATACCACCACACCGCCTGCGGGGGCTCAGGCAAAGATGCTGGGGGTTATGGCAGATTTTGTTGACATACTGCAGGAGCAAAAAGTAAGTGATGATGACATCCGCCGCCTTGCTAAAATGACATTAGAAACATTTACCCCGGGGCAATTACCGGTGCTGAATCAGCTGGCAAAGTTTTATGCGGTGTGCGATGATTGGTTTGCCTCGGTACCCTCACAAACCAACCCCAACCGCTCTTTTCTTATGTGCGGCACCTCAATGGGTATGGTAAACAATGGCAACCTGGAAGATTTTAAAGAAAACCCGCAAACCAAAGGGCTGGAAGATGTACTGCACATGGCCATTGGCGATGACCGGGTACATGCGCCCACTATTTTTAATGCATTAAATGATAGTGGTACCGACTGGACGGTTTTCTGGCAAACCAGTTACCTGCCGCAAAAAGTAAATACCTTACTAACGGGGCTGCCTGTACTGATTCCGATTCTGTATACCATTAACCCTGCATTGGGCGCCGTGGCAAGTGCAGTGTACCTGGCTTTAAAACCCTATTCAGATTACCTGAAACAATTAACCTCCGGCGACCTGTCGTCCAGCTATACCTGGCGGTTGTTTCCTGAAATACATAAAATACCCAATGCACAGAGTCACTTTCAAAAGCTCGACGATTTTCATGCCCGTGCCCGTGCCGGGCAGTTGCCGCCTTTCAGTTATATAGAACCATACTGGTCTATTTCCCATACCACCAATCCACAGTTAGAAGCACTGTTCTCGGTGCAGGGCAACGACTACCATCCACCAAGCAATTTATTAGTGGGCGAAGAATTTGTAAAAGAAGTGTACAAAAGTTTGATCAGCAACCGGGCCGCCTGGGAGAAAACACTTTTAGTGATCACCTTTGATGAATTTGTAGGCACTTTCGACCATGTGGACCCGGTAAGCCGCGGGGCGGTACAGCCCCCGTGGGGCAATGGCCCGGCACCGGTAGCCAACCCCGGCACACCCGCATTCGATTTTAAAAGGCTGGGTGCCCGTGTACCCACCATACTCGTTTCTCCCTACATACAAAAGAACACCGTATTTCGTGCAGCCGGCAGCGTGGCATACGACCATACCAGTGTAATTGCCACCACACTCAAATGGCTGAACCAAAGCAACCGCATTCCTGAATTTGGCCTGCGCACGGCAAACGCCCCAGCATTTGACAATGTGCTTACACTGAATACACCGCGGACAGATGAAAGAAACATTGGCTTTTTAAATGCACCCCGTAAAATGGGCGACCCTGTGCAGTATGGCGATTCCTTCATCTTAAAAAATCAAAACGGGCAATACCTGAGTTCGTTTTTCCGTACACTGAAAGCCGGAGGCGGCGGCTCATTAATACCTGAAGGGTTAATGGGTATTTGTGTAGACCTGGGCATTGCCGCACCCTTTCCCACATTGGGCGGGTCGGAAATTGCCACCATGTCTTTCCTCACCCATGCGCCCGATACGCCGGGGCAGATCAGTAACAATGCAGAAGTATTACTGGTATCAAGAGAAAAAGGACTGAGTGCGTTTAATATCCTGGGGGCATGGAAAGACTCCAGCGATTGTTATTATTACGATGAATATATTGACGGCGACCATGCCACGATGGAAAAATGGGTGATGCAAAAAGTATCTAACCCCAACCAACCCCTGCATTATGGCGACCAATTTTATTTGGTCAATGCTTTCTTCACCAACCAACGCCTCAGTAACGACCCTGCCTGGTTTTCCAGCATTGGCTGGGTAACCACCAAAGCGGGTGGCGATTACTGGACGGTGGAACCCGTAGATACCAGTTTGCAAACCGGCCAATACGTAGTAAGCTGGCAGGATGGTTATCAAAGTTGCCAGATAGGAAGCCATGTGGATGGTACCAATTGCATCATCCTTAACCCCGGCCAAAGAGTAGTGAGTTATGAAGACGGGTATAAAACCTGTAAGACAGGATCGAGAGTGGATAGCGTACACTGCCTGCCGTTAAATGCGGGGCAACGTGTGGTAAGCTGGGATGATGGATATAAAACCTGCAAACCAGGATCTGTTATTGACGGCACCCACTGCGTAATACTGAATGCCAACCAGCGGGTGGTGAGTTATCATGATGGCTATCAAACCTGCCAACCGGGTGCTGTGATTGATGGCAGGCAATGCCTCATATTAACTGCGGGGCAACGTATAGTGAGCTGGGAAGATGGCTTTCAAACCATGAAAGCAGGATCTGTTGTGGATGGCAGCAATTGCGTGGTACTGAACCCCAGCCAGAAAGTGGTGAGCTGGGAAGATGGGTTTAAAACCTGCAAAACAGGATCCAAGGTGGATGGCAGCAACTGCATTATTATAGACAACAGCCAGACTGTGGCAAGCTGGCAAGATGGTTTTAAAACCTGCACAATTGGGGCGAAAGTAGATGGCAGTAATTGCGTGGTATTGAACAATGGCCAGCGGGTGGTAAGCTGGGATGATGGTTATTTAACCTGCAGGATTGGAAGCCGCGTGGATGGTGTGCACTGCCTTATATTGAACAACGGCCAGTTGGTGGTGAGCTGGAATGACGGCTACCAGAGTTGCAAACCCGGTTCCATAATAGACGGCACCAATTGTTTAGTGCTGAATGCGGGCGAACGGGTGGTAAGCTGGAATGATGGCTACCAAACCTGTTTCCCCGGATCGAAGCTGGATGGCAGGAATTGCATTTTGCTGAGTGCAGACCAACGGGTGGTAAGCTGGAACGATGGCTACCAAAGCCTGGCGAAGGGCAGTGTGGTGGATGGATCGAACTGTATTGTACTGGCCACCGGGCAATATGTGGCCAGCTGGCAGGATGGGTTCAGGCATTTGGCAACAGGCTCCAAAGTGGATGGCAGCAACTGCATTATATTAAATGCGGGGCAGCAATTAGAGCGATAGGTTATAACAAGCGTCACGACGGTTTCAAACCATCAGACGCTTTTGGCGAAACCGCCAGGGCTTTTGGTGAAACCGCCTGGCTTTTGCAAAAATACCAGGTGCCTTACAACGGGAATGATAACCGCCGGTTGAACCTTTGCACACTGTTGCCGGCAGCAACTAATACCCTGGCAACACCTTATCCGGAACTAAGCAAAAACCAAAAACAGCTTCGGGCAACCGGGGCTGTTTTGCTTGATGGGAAAAGTGAAAAATAGGTAGAAATACGGTTGTTGGCTTGCGGGTATTGCGTTAGGTTTGGTAATGCTCATTTTGTTTGGAAACCCGGTGCCTGGGATGGGACTGAGGATGGCGAAGCCATGAGGGAATAGGTTGTTTTAGTTGTTGTTAAACCAGCCAGCAATGAGATCAATTCATTTTGAATACACATTATAATAAGATATTGTAAAAATTAATCAACAGCATTGATGCTATAAACAATACAAAAAGTATATTACTAGTTTGTTGATTATGAATAGTATTCTGTAGTTTCATAGTACGTTTAATAACATCAATACTAGAGTTGTATGCAAGCCTGTGTGACACCCTCCATTGATAAACGAACTTTTTTTCAATATGATAATATTCACTTACTTTCCTAATGTCAATTTAAAGCGTAAAAAATGAACTCAGAGTATTTAACCTCAATTTTAGGAAAATTGGCTGATGAAAATCTAGCATTATTCATTGGCGCTGGGATGTCAACTTTATCAGAACTTCCAGATGGTTGGACTTTAACAAATAATATTAAAGCTAAATTTCCAAAGATTGATCAAACTAACGATGACTTTATGGAAATATGTGATGACGTTGTTTATACCCCTCCATACAATAAACAGGAATTGATTGATTTCATTAAAAGTGAACTATCAACATTTCGTCCATCTAAATACCATTTGATGTTGACAAAGTATAACTGGTCAACGATATTCACGACTAATTTTGACAATGTCATTGAAGTAGCATACAATATTTCTGGGGATAAAGTAAAATATTGTAATCCAGTAATTGTGAATATGCCAACTGTAAATTTAAATGACAGGAAGAAAGTTAATCTTTTTAAAATCATGGGATGTATTAATGCATCAACGGAAGACGGAGAAATGGTCTTATCCAAAAGTGATTTTCATTTAGCAATCCAAAAAAGAAATCATTATCTAAAATTGCTTTCGGATATAGTAAAAAATGGAACTATTTTATATTTAGGATATAGTTTTAAAGACAAAATTGTTACTGATATAATTAAAGATTTACATCGTATTCATGGATCAGACAAAATGCCTTGGAGTTACTGGTTATCCCGAGAGGAAATACCCAATGACGAAAAGACCAAATATTTTTACAGTAGTCATAAAATAATTCCCATACAGTTTACTATTGAGCAATTCTTTGAATACTTAGAAAGTAACTTGACTGATGAGCATAAGGATTCGAAATCTAAAACTTCGGATATTAAATTAAACATTAAGGGAAAAACTGTAAATATTGAACAAGATACATCTAACCTAATAGCATCGTATTTCACAATCCTTAATGAAGATACCATCGTACAGGATGCTGGGAAAATAGATGAATTTTTAATGGGATCAAATACATCTTGGGGTGCTTTCAATTCCAATTGGGATTTTAAAAGAGAAATATATTCCGACATGTATTCTAAAGCAACCAAGGAAATTGAAAAGTATGAGGTTGAAAACAATAAAATATTTAAAGTTACAGGTATGCCAGGAGTTGGCAAGTCGTTTCTACTTAAGAGGCTAGCTTTTGATATTTATTCAAAAAACAATACTCCTGTTTTTATTCATGATACAACCAGCAAATTTGATTTTAAAGCAATCACTTCTTTTTTAGAAGCAGTTAATAAGAGTTACGATGAGAATTTCAAAATTGATGATAAAATCAAGCAAGTAAAATATACTTTCATTTTTGATGATGCAGCTATTAACCTTAGAGAGATAATTCGCTTGAAAGATTATTTAACCTCTAGAGGAAGACAAATATTATTCATTTTGTGTGACAGAGAAAACGAATGGCAAAAAAAAGTTAGCGAAATTAAATACTCCTTTCCGGAGACATTTACTTTAAATGAGAATTTAAGTGATTTAGAATCTACAAGTTTATTGAACTACTTATTTACTAATAATTTCATCTCAAACAAAAGCGACTATTTTAAAGAAAAGATATTGACAGATTATGATTCATCATTTTTTGCAACAATTTACAGCTTGGTTCACCCATCAAAAAAGCCACTCAATGAAATCATTAAAGACCAGTATAATGGATTAAATGATCTGGCACGAGCAGCATTTGAATACATTTGTTGTTTTAGTCAATTTAATATTCCAATTAATATTGAATGGCTTGTCAGGATTCTTGATTGTTCATACCAAGATTTTATTGACGATGTTATAAAAAAAGATGCCGCTAAAATAATCTTCGAAATTATTGATTTGAATGACAATGTGATGTATTGTACTCATCACCGTATTATAGCGCAAAAAACATTAGAATATTTTCTACCAGACACCAAATTGCTTTTCGAAAAATATAAAAAAATTATTGAGAAGGTAGAATTTTCAAATATTCTCGAAAGAGAATTCGGAGAGAAATTCCTTATTAGAAATTTCTCTCTTAATGCGGATAATGAAAGTTATACTCTTAGTCAAAAAATAGAATTATTCAAAATTGCTTCTATTAATCAAAAATCCAGAACTGTATTGCATCACCTGGGTTTATTGGAAATAGAAGCAAACGAAGTCATTGATGCAGAGATTCATCTCAAAGAATCGTTGGAAATTAAAGATAGCTTCGAATTATATAGAGGTGAATCTGATCAGAACATCTTGACTTCATTAGGAAAACTGTATTCAAAGCAGGCTATCTCTTTATTGAAGACTGGCAAAAAGGTGGAGGCTGAAGAATATATAACATTGGCAAATGAAAGTTTTACTGATGCAAAGCATGGTGAATATCCAAACATTCATGCCTATCATAGTCACGCTTACTTTTGGTTTAGAAGGGCATTGGATTCAAAAATTGATAGTGAAAAAATATACTTCTTTAGCAATGCAATTGAAATTTTAAACTCCGCAAAAGATAATATTAATGCGGATGAATTATTACCTATATACACTCTTGAACAAGAAATATGGGCCACTTCGGGAATCGAAGACAAGATTGAGTCAATCTCTGAATTGATTAAAGTGAATTTCAATTCTGCAAATGGATATTATTTGTCGGCGATTTATTATTTAAAGCAAGCATTAAAAAATCAGGATGCAAATGAAAAAGAGAACCATTTAAAAAATGCCTTTCGAAAGACTGAGAAAGCGTTAAATTATTTCCCGACCGATGATAATTGTCTTCAACTGAGATGCAAAGTTTATAAAGAATTCGCTAACTATGATTTAGACAAATATCATGAGCTTTTATTCAAATGGTATATTAATGATGGCAGCGACAATGCTGTTTTACTTTTCGAATTAGGTCGCACATCATTTATGTTGGAATATGACGATTTAAGTAGTGAAGTTTTTACAAAATTACAAAACGGTGTTGGGATGGGAAACAATTTGCGAACAAGACCAAGAGATCCTATTCAAGAGGATGATGGCTCAAATAAAAAATTTTATGGCGAAATCACTGACATCTATAGTAGGATGGATGGTTTTATAAAGCCTACATCGTTTGATACAAAAATGAAAATTCCGTTTCGTCCTGTGGCTGCTAAGTATACTGCCAGTAGAGGAGATCATATATCTTTTGAAATAGCTTTTAGCTTTAGAGGGCCAATTGCAATGAATGTTATAAAACGGTAATTATTCAAAGTCAATACAAAATCATCTTAAGGCCTGCATACAACATGAACTGTGTAAAAAACCAAGTAAAAAGCTCATTTTTTTAAGATTTAGCCGAACAATAATTTGGTTGATACAGGCAATTGTTTTTTACTACTGCAAATACTTGTTCTAACAGTTTTTTTCCGAGCAACGTTTTCTATGACTTTACCAATTCCTTAGTTGTAATTATTTTTTCTCGCCGCTGTCTGGTTTTTAACCAACAGCGTATGCTTTTAGTGTAATAATACCAGAACAAAATTTGGAAAATGAAAATAAAGAAGCACTTAGAATAATTACATTGGTGGTGTAATAGCAGGCTTGTGTTGTTGGTACGGCTTTGCTGCCTGCCTGCCCTTCGATACCAGGCAACGGCGTTTGCAGGTGGAAGCGTGGGACAACAATAAGGTAAAAACAGTATTACTTATCTATACCTCTTCAAGTAATTCCACATCGTCCCCTTCTAACCGTTAGTACCTCTCCCATCAAATATTTTTTTTCATTCCAATAAATACTATATTCGTGGCAGAAAAATATTGGTGTTCCGTTTAATGAGCTCTGTCGGAAAAAACGGCAAATTTTTAAGAGAGCAGAGTAAGTTAAAGTGAACGCACCTGTAAAGGTGTGTTCCTTTGCTTTCAATTGCTCTCAGGCATTGCCGTGCCTTCCGACAGTTGTTAAGTGTAAGGGCACACCTTTGTTGTAGTAACCAATTTTTTAACCTTTAAAACCCTTACTGTTATGGAGGAGCTTAAACGACCGGAGTTCCCAACCAAAAGGGTGGTGATATTTGTAATTGCTTACATCATCATTCTTGCTATTGTACTGCTGAAAATGAAATAGCAGTTATTGCCTAAACACTTTTCCTTCTTTCTTATACCTTTTCCTTATTCATTTGTTCAACATTGATGGCTATTAATCTTTCTTTCACCCCTAACGGGGTTTCTTCCACATCATTATTCATCCTGCTACCGGGCTTTTGCCCCAATGGGGCAGTGCATCCGCAAGATGGTTGAATGAACGGGAAGGAGCAGGGATCAAGGGTGAGTCACCTCTTAAAAGGTGACTCACCCGGCAAACTTTCTATTGCCACTGCGGGTTAACCGCTTCAATCTTCGCCGCTGTCTGGTTTTTAATCAACAGCGTATACTGTTAATGCATTAACACCAGAGCAATATTTTAAAACAAAAACTAAGTGTGCTCTTAAAATAATTAATTTGATAGCGTAGTTATCCGCTTGCGTTGTTGGTACAACTTTGCTAACTGCCCGCCCTTCGATACCAGGCAGCGGCGTTTGCAGGTGGAAGCGTGGGATGCCATCGAAGACTTACGATAATCATACTGCCACTTCAACTGTTTCCATAAACTCCTCCAATGCGGTACATTACTTCCTTGTTCTTTCAGCCAAAGCATGCAGCCGCTATAGTATGCTGAATATGCCCCGAACTAATCAGAGTAGTGAATGAATGGTTCAGTTTAAAAGTAAATCGTAATGCAGTATGCACTTCACGCAGGGCTGGCCGGCAAAACAGCGGAGCAATTGTTTTGTCTTGATTTTTTTGGTTCTTTTTTTATCAAGAAAAAAAGAATGGAAAATAATCAACTCCAAATTCGTAACAGAAAATATTGATAATTCAATTTCTTTCACCCCTAACGGGGTTTCTTCCACATCATCATTTATGCTGCTACCGGGCTTTTGCCCCAATGGGGCAGCGCAACAGCAAGATGGTTGAATGAACGGGAAGGAGCAGGGATCAAGGGTGAGCCACCGTTTAAGCGGTGACTCACCCGGCAAACATTCACCTCATTACTTTTTCTTCGCAATTGCTGTATGGTCAAAATCATTTCGAAGCGCTGGCATTGAATAAAGGCGTATTAAAAAATTGAAAACAAGTTCCGCCCGGCATTAGCCATGTTGTGCTGCGCATATCATCCTCTTCCTTATCTTTACGCAGCATCAGTTTACCGGGCGGGCAACATGTTATACCTGCACTCCGGTAACAACTGCCTGCAGCGTTCATCCATATAATAATCTGCAGGGGCTTTATTAAAAGCAGTTTTCTCATTCGCTATATCAAACTAAATAACTGTTACAAACCATGAAAAAACATTTTGCAGTTGCTGTTGCATTACTGGCATCCATCACCATTCATGCGCAAGACACTATTCCACATGTTCAGGGCCGTATTGATATTTCAGTACAGCATGGCACTATTGCCTGCGACCTTACCCTGTCCAATATGCCCAGGCTTACGAATTATTACCTCCGCCTGAACTCGGGCATGAACATCCGGTACATCAAAAATGCAGAAGGTGGTATGCAGCCTCTGCAATACGACAGATCACTACAGGACACCCTATCTTCCGGTGAAGCAAATGCCTATTTTATTCCCGCCTATACCTCAACGGGCAAATACCTGCCCCGCAGTGTACGCTTTAATTATTCCGGCATGTTTCCTGTAATTACCGACTCTGCAAGTGCGGTTGACTGGCGGGGGAATATTGCGTTTAATGGCACCACGCTGCGTGCAGATGGTATTCAAAGCGCCTGGTGCCCCATACTGTACGATGTTAATACCGATACGCGGTACGAAAAAGTTACTTACGACCTGGATATTACCTGCAACGATTGCAAAGTAATTTACCTGAATGGCAGCGAACCGGTTACCGGTACCCATGCGGTATTAAAAAGTAACAACGTGCAGGACCTTACCCTGTTTGCCGGCGATTTCAGATCGGTAGCAGTTAACGGTAATTATTTTTTAAACCCGGATGCTGATGACCAGCAACTGACCGAACTGGAAAAGGCACTGCATTCCATACAGGATTACCTGGCGCAAAAATTGTCTGTTCCTTATAACGGCAAAGCGGTGTACATTCAAACTACACCGGTGTCTAAATATAATTCCTGGTTGTTTGCCTCTTACCCCACTATTGTTAAAGTAGGCTGGGATGATGGGATGAAGTCGTTTGCAAGCAAAGACCAGCGGGCAAGTTTTATGCAATACATGTCGCACGAATTATCGCATTATTATTTTGGCACGTTCCGCAATTTCAATTCCACACTTGGCGATATGCTGTCGGAAGGTTTTGCAGAATACCTCTCGCTGAATATTACCCGTTCATTGATCAGTGACAGCCTTTACCATAAAAAACTGCTGGCCAAAGTGCGTGCCCTGAACAATTTTAAACCCATACCTGTTGATGGCATCCAGTCTAAAAATGATTACATGAACCGGGAGCTGTATGTATACTATTATGCCCCGCTTATTTTCCTGGCTATTGAAAAAGAGATTGGAGAAGACAATATGTGGGCATGGATAAAATCACTGCTGCAATCACCGGCAACATTTACCAACCGGGCGTTTGTTGAGGCAACACTGAGCAAAGTGGTTAATGATAAAAACAAGTTTGCTGCATTGCGGGACAAATATTTTAGTGGCACACACACGCTTCAAAATGCGGTTGCCACACTTCAGCTGGCAACAGGTGAACCTGCTGCGGCTGCGGCGGGAAAACCTGCTGCCAAAACGTATTATTATTTCTTTTTTTCAAGGCCTGTTTTAGATGCCGGCTCTTCGCAAAACATGGTGATCAAACGTACAGATATTCAGCAAATCACCTGTACGCCGGATGAGTTATCGAAAATGGCAGAGCCTGTTTTTAAACGTATTGAAGATGCATGTGAAAATGAGTCTGGCTGCAGTGCCGATTTCAACACTTACGATTCACTGGAAACAGCACAGGCTGCATTAAAACGCTGGTTAGGGAAATATAATAAGAATGGTACGCTGGTGGTAAAAGTTCTGAAGCCATAAAGCTTTTTTCCGAGCAACGTCTGTCTTTATGCTTTGTGGCCAGGTTGAAAACGTTGCGTAAAATGTGTGATGTGTACCTGTTGCGCAAGGTCCTCCGCTAACACACTAAGCCCAGAGGAGAGAACGTTGCTGGGAAAGAGAATAAAGGCGACTGAATATGAATTGTTTTTTATTAATTTTAGAACCGTTACGTGAGGCACGAACCTGGGCAAGGGAAAAGTTTGTATATTTATAAGTTGAGCAAAACGCTACATACATTTATTTAACAAATAATAAAATGTCATTTAAAGAAATTTTAACCCAGCAAAACTCTGATCTCGATAAAAGAGTGGAGAGCAACAGGAAATTATATAGCAAGATTGTAGAGCAGCAAAATGATTTATTTCCACTTGGAGTAAAATCTATTTCTGATGGCGGTGGCTATGATATCAGCCTCAGAGGCTACCAAAGTGGTTCATGTATTTCTATTCAACTAAAAACTAAATCCTTCTTTGGAAAGCTATATTTTTTGACAATCTGCTGCTCAGGAATAGGAGAGTTCTTTTTAGACTTACATTATTGTTACGGATATGAAGGTTATACTGTGTGGAAACGAACTGTAAAAGAAGATGAAATTGAAAAAGCGATCATCGAAGCTTTGCAATATTATAAAACAATATAGTTAGCAATAATTAAACTGCTTTTTCCCGAGCAACGTTTTCTTTTTGCTTTGTGGCCAGGTTGAGGACCTTGGAAGGAGGTACCCAAAAACGGCTCCCGGTGGTTCCTTGATGAGGCGGTTGTGCTGTGACTTCAGCTTCAGTAATTCTATTCTTAGTGTCGAAGATTAAGCGCTATTCAATTTTCTTTTCAATTCAAAATACTTTTACTGCCGCTGTAACTGTTTCCATGAATTGCTTCAATGTGGTACATTACTTCAATGTTCTTCAATGAAAATGATACGTCCGCTCTTATGGGTTAAATGAAGTTGCGTCATGAAATTAGTTTTGAAGCTTTGTTACAATTGTTGTACTGTATTTATTGCAGTATGGTCTTCCTGCAGGGTTGGGCGGCAAAACAGCGGAGCCATTGTCTTGCCTTGATTTTTTTGATTCTTTTTTTATCAAGAAAAAAAGAATGGAAAGAAACAACGTTATATTCATAACAAAAAATATGAATAACACAGATTCTTTCGCCCCTACGGGGCTTCTGCAACTTTATCATTTATTGTGCTACCAATCTTTAGCCCCGATGGGGCAGTGCAGCAGTATAATAATTGCAGATGGTAGAAATGAAGAAGCCTTCAGGGTGACTCACCCTTTAAGGGGTGGCTCACCCGGCAATTAAAAAGTATAACCATCAATTGTAAGATAGATACCAATAAATAACCACTACTGCTCCGCCATCCACCGCAAAAACTCCTCATAACACACTGCCCATCCGGCAAACATTGGATCGGTACCGAGGAAATGATTGTGCCAGATAGTGATGAGCGTGCCGTTTACGGCTTTACATTGCTGGTAGTAATGCTTCATTTCATCCAGCGCCCGGGCAGCAGTAAAATGCTGTTCGTAAAAAGAGTTGGCTTCCATATAACAGAAGGGATGGATGCGCAGGTCGGTAATTTGTTCTTCACTGATGTCGTACCAGTAAAAAGATGAGGCAATGGAAGCACGGAAACCATTGATGCTGCCATACCCCATACTATAATCATCGGTAATGCCGGCATCAATTAAACGGCGGTATCCTTCTGGCAAATTAAAACGGATGTAGTGTTGCCGTGATGTGGTGATGGACTTACCGGCCATTTCTTCTAAGTACGCTTTCTCGCTTTGTAATAAATGTGTATCATCACCACTCTGCCAGCTGGGGTGAATGCCAATAGGGTATTTTTTAGCGTGGTATTTAACCAGCCGCCACATCACCTCTTTATGCGGCAGAATATTTTTATCGTACACCCCATTCTTTTCTGCCACTAAAAAAAAGTATTGTGGCTGTAGTTGATACACACTGTGTTTATTATTCATCCAGCGGTAAGAGTCAAACGGGTCCTCTTCAATACCTAGGCCAACCAGCAAACGTTTCATGATACTTCCGGTGCTGGAATTGGCTTTAAAAAAAGCTGTTGAACTCTTGCTGAGATCTTTCCAGAAACCACCCCAATAGCGAAAAAAACCTTTGTGTTTAAAGCTAAAGGCAATATCAATATCGTAGGTTGGTTTAAACCTGAACTTAGTATACTGTGCTTTGTATGAATACTGGTCTGCTGGAAATTTTATTTTCAATGCAGCAAGAAAATCTTTCGCCCAAATATTTACTAAGGGTAGTTGCAAAAAATTATGAATAAAGGCAATTGCATTTTCGTGTGCATAACGGCCATACATATCTTTGGTATGCGGCAGGTATTCTTCGTAACGGGTTACGAGATAAAAAGCAGCGGCAAAAATATCAAAGCCATAATCGCATGGATCAACTTTAAAAAATGCAGTGTTGCCATTGTATGTAAAACAGTCAACAGTTTGTTTGTGAATATCCTGCTCAAACAACAGTGCATGTGGTGCAATGGTAAAGGCCGGGCAGTCGAAATGTTGTGTACTGTAATTGATGCGGATGCCATCGTGCTGCTGAAAAGCTGCAGCATCGATAGTGAAGGAACAGCTCATACCCAGCAGTTCCTTAAAAAGTAATGAACCACTGTAGTGCAAACGCGGCGATGAGGTATGGGAGAAGATGAGTATCAAATTGGGGTGAGGGGGTTTCTACTTGAGTATTGAATATTGATTATTGAGAATTTTATAAAGTTGTTAGAAAGTAAATGCTCAATGTTCAACGCTCAATATTCATTGTTCTGGTGCCAACTTCTATGTGGTTCCTTCCACTTGGGTATTGAAAATTGATTATTGAACATTGAACATTCTTTCATAATAATCAATTTTCAATAATCAACGCTCAATGTTCAATGCTCAAGTGGACTATTTCTTATAGCGCTCTTTCCACATTTCATTAAACGTCTTTTGACTAAAGTGTAAATCGCTGCGGGTTTGTTTCCATCCTTTAAACAGTCCGTTCACCACTTTGTTTTTGATGTTGCCATTGCCCAGGTTCATAAATCCTCTTTTCAGTGAAGCGATCTTCCACATCTTCCACGCCATTCTTTCACTAAAGGGAGCGAGGCCTTCTTCCACACTTTCTTTACGGTTTTCCAGCAACAGTTCATGCAGGTTTATTTTTACGGCACATACTTCAGTACAGTTACCGCAGAGTGAGGATGCATAACTGAGGTGCTTAAACTCTTCCATGCCCTGCAGGTTAGGCGTGATCACGCTGCCAATGGGGCCGCTGTAGGTAACGCCATACGCATGGCCGCCAATATTTTTATATACGGGGCAGGCATTTAAACAGGCACCGCAACGGATGCAGTACAGGCTTTCCCGCTGTTTGGGGTTTTGTAAAATGTTGGTGCGGCCATTATCCAGCAGTATCACATACATTTCTTCGGGGCCATCCACTTCATGTTCCTGTTTGGGGCCGGTTACGATGGTATTGTATACCGTAACTTTTTGCCCCGTACCAAATGTTGCGAGCAGGGGCCAGAACAAGCCCAGGTCAGTAACTGAAGGTATCATCTTTTCAATACCTACAATTACAATATGTGTTTTAGGAAACGAACAGCTGAGCCTTGCATTGCCTTCATTTTCGGTAACAGCAATACCACCAATATCGCTGATGATGAAGTTAGCACCGGTAACACCCACTTCTGCCTGCACATATTTTTCCCGCAGTACCTCACGTGCTTTTAAGGTAAGTTGTTGTGGCGTGTAATTGATGGGTGTGCCTAATTTTTCATTGAACAGTTTGGCAACATCTTCCTTGCTTTTATGCATGGCGGGAGTAACGATATGGTAAGGCGGTTCATGATCTAACTGCTGAATGTATTCACCCAAATCAGTTTCCACACTTTCAATACCATTGGCTTCAAGTGCTTTATTCAGGTGAATTTCTTCTGTTACCATGCTCTTGCTCTTCACCAAAGTTTTGCAGTTTTTTTCCTTACAAATTTTGAGTACTGCATCAACCGCCTGTTGTGTATCTTCCGCCCATATCACTTTGCCACCACGTTTGGTGAAGCTGAGTTCAAACTCTTCCAGCTGCTGATCCAGCGTTTCAATGGCACGCCATTTTACATTCTTCGCCCGTTCCCGTACCAAATGCACATCGGCAAATTGCTGTTTGCCTTTGGGTACAACGGCATTGTATTTACCAATATTGAAATTGATTTTGCGGCGGTGCTCCAGGTCGGCCGCTTTGATGCTGCTTTTCGCAATGAAGGTGGAGGATGATTCTGACATGCGTGTTTTTTTGATACCAACTGCTGACTGCTATTCAGCTTCAGTGGCGACGCTCCGTTCAACAGTGGTAATTACTATCATCTTTTATCGGGGCAAAGATAAAGTATTGGCACCACTAATAAACGGATACTGTATGTAAGCGCCTTATAGCTAACTTTGTTTCAACTGCCTTACTATATGAGCTTCTTACAAATCATCAGCTATACGGGTATTTTTATTTTTGCCATTACCGGTGCGTTAAAAGCACGGGCCTACAAGATGGATATTTTTGGTGGCATTGTACTGGCATTTGTAACAGCGTATGGAGGCGGTACTTTACGGGATATCTTAATTGGTATCAAACCCGTAAACTGGATCAATGATAACCTGGCTTTGCTGTTGGTGTTATCCGGCACCGCCTTTACTTTTTTCCTGAAAGAAAACCTGCGCAGGTTCAACCGCTTTGTTTTTTTTACTGATGCTATTGGCCTGGGGCTGTTCACGGCAACGGGCATTAAAATAGGATTACTGAATGGCCTTAATGAGACCTATTCATTGATCATGGGTGTGATCACGGCAACTTTTGGCGGCCTCATTGCTGATATACTCTGCAACGCGGTACCCAATTTATTAAAACGGGGAGAATTATATGCCACGGCATGTGCCATTGGCGGTGCGGTGTATCTTTTGATCAGCCGTTTTTTTGAAACCCGTGACCTCAATCTCCTAGTCTGTGTGATCATCGTGGTAGCACTGCGCATTTATTCCAAAAGAAAAAGGTTAATGCTGCCGGAGATATGAATTGGTTTTTTTGAAGCCTGACCTTAGGAACCAATAGAGATTTTAGTTATTTTAATTGCTCCAACACACCGGTGGCATAACGAATAAATACCGGAGATATACAACTATTGCAAAAGTGAAATTATTTTGGCCTCAGTAAAATCATTTTTTGCGAAAAAGTATAAGCAGCATCAACAAATTTTACCAATTTATCCCATTTCTCTTTGGGAATATTTCTTTCCTTGTATGTTTTATTAATATCAATTGTGGCTAAATTACCATTAAGCACAGCTGTACTGGTAAAACTTCCTATTTCATTGTTGACTGTAAAGTTTAAATTCTGTAAACCATCAACTTCATAGCCAGCGGGTACAGTAAAATTAATTCTCCATGACAGTTTTCTTGGGTTTGTTACGTCTGCATCATACTGGCGGGTACGTTCTTCTGTTTTTAACTGCAGCTGGTTGCCAATTAATGCCGGCAGGTTAATAAATAATTTTTTGCCGGCTTTCAGCATATGGGCGTTCACTGTAAATTCCGACCTGTATTTCAATTCCGGATTTTTATAACAGTTACCCAATTGCAATATTTCACCTTTGGTTAATTTAACGGTATCTGGAAAATTACTCTGCTCTAACTTTTCAAAATTCTCCTTTATTTTTTTTTCATAATCCTTTTTCTTTTCATTGTATTCATCTTCATCCTTTGACATGGTTTTTTCATCAGGCATTAATTTTTCTGCCACATCACTGGTACAATAGCCGTTCAATTTGAAAGCATTGGCACCCCATGCGGCAGTGTTATAAATTTGATCGTTGTAAATACCCTGGTATGCCCCGGTTTTGCTGATGGTATATTTTTTTACTGCCGGGTCAAACGATACATTCAATTCTTCTTTGGCATAGTTGTCATCAACTTTTGCTTCGTCAATTTTAATCAGTGCCATCTGCTGATCTTTAAGAAATGGTATTTTTAAAGCCTGGTTGCCTGCATAAAAATAATTTTTAAACTGCATTTGAGTATTGGGGCCAGGATAGTAGAAATAAGTATTGTTGGCTTTTAAGAGCCATAACAACTCTTTTTCAGAAATGATATCCTTTAATGTACTTACTGTATTGGGTGAAGTAATCAAAATGTCGTAAGGTATCTTTTTCTTATCCAGAAGGCCGGATAAGATAAAAATAAATTCCAGGTTATTCATTGTTGTGCCCTTATTATGAATCATATACCGTAATGAATAATAGCAATACCTTAAATAATCTGCATCGGGTAATTCGTCTATGTCGTTTTTCTTAAATGCTTTCCAAATATATTCTGACCAGTACTTTAATGGGTGAGCAATATAATAACCCACTGAAGATTCTTTTGTCTTCGAAAATATTACCCGGGCTTTTTCTACAATTTCTTCTGGCTTAAATTCATTTTTCAACTGCCCTGCCTCACCGATAAATAAATTTTTTGGGTTGAAATTACTGGCATATGTAAGGGTAAACTTTATCATGGGTAAAACCTGCCTTTCATTTAAAAAATTAACATCCTTCACCCTGTCCCGGTTTTCATCTTTCCAGGTGTACACATCAAAATCTTTATCCTGTTTAATGTTAAAATCAGGGGCACCATTTAAACTTCTGCAACTCAGGTATGTATTTTTATCTGATTCTATAATCAACTTATTCACCTGGACTGGGTAAGGTTTATTACAATACTCGTACTGGTCTTCAAAATTATATACGGAAGATCCGCCGTAAAATATGCTTGCTGAGAAAGGTGTTACATCTATGTTGTTGATGATAACACTTACAAATTCTAATATATCACCCTGTTGTAAACCAGCCACCGGAACTTTATAATAGTTACTTTTATCTCTGTGTTGCTTGTCAAAAAAGCCGAGGAAAAACTCAGGTATCTCATCATTAGTTTCCACATTGATGGCTTTGGCTAGAGAAACGTCTTCAGCAGTGCCTTCCGGTTTATAAATCTTGACGCCGAATCCATCATTCTTATTGGTGTACCGGAAAAAAAGGGTGCTGAATGTTTTTACCGCATTGGCATCAATCAATTTTATTTTAAATCTTCTTTTTTCTGTTATTTCTAGTTTTTTGCGGCTTAGCAGTTTTTCCTCTCGGTCAAATATAAGATGCCTTTTCATAAGTAATATAACGGCACTTTCGTCGTTCCATTTGGCCGGTATGGTATTGTCTTTAATGTTTGCATCATTGTCGCTCCATAATGGTTCAGCTTTTTCTGCGAGGTTATCAATTACGTCTTCGTCAATCACTTCCTGTGCCCTGGTTATATGGCCTGTAAATAAAGCTGCTGCCAGCAATATGAAGAATATCTTTTTTTGCATGAGTTATAATTTTAGGGTGGTATTATTTTTTAGCGATGGTGATCAGGTAGGAATTAAATTCTTTCAGGTCATCTAAAAATTTTTTCCATTCATTTAGTTTGTCGGCTGGCAATATTTCTTTTTTTACGGACAGTAATTTTTTAAAAATGAGTTTATTCCCATTAACCTGGTAGCTGCCGCTGAAAGAAACAAAACCATTGTCGAATTTGAAATTATTCGGCAGGTCAGTAAATTGCCTGTCAGTCGGAATAGTGATTTCAATTTCATCATCATAAGTAAACAGCCCCCTGAATTCAAATCCATTTTTTCTGTTTTCTTCAGGGTAATATTTGCGCAGGCCTTTCGGAAAAAAATCTATACCTGCATACATTTCGTTGCCAATGATATTAACTGCGTTTTGGAAATCAATATCACCCTCAACTGTCACATTAATATCCCTGTTGTTCAGGTTAGATGTTTTTATGTTGGTCGCTTCCACGTTATCGTTGCCAAATTCCAGCAGGTCTTTTAATTCACTTTGTTTTTCGTTTTGCGGCAGCATTTCAAAATACTGGTGAAAGTCTTTACGCATATTACCGTTGAATGTTACGGTAACATGGCCACTTAATTTATCATTACTTACGGTTAAGGCTGCTTTTGTTTTTATGGTATGCAGTGCGGCATCCGTTATGGGAACAATTTTTTCTTCATACACATCTCCTTTTTCAATCAGTGCACTTTTGCCCTGTATCCTGAAGGCATTTTCGCCGAAGGGTACATAGTTTTCTGTTCCGTCGAGGAAGTATTCCTTGCCTTTATAGTAAAGAGTGGAAATACAGTGATTATCTACACACATACTCGGGATTCTTCCGTAAGGAATATGGTTGGTACCAATCCAGGTATAATGGGCATTATAGCCTGCCACTTTCAGCATTTCTGTGAGGAGGTTAGCCATGGCCTTGCAATCGCCATATTTATTTTTTACCGTTTCCTGAATGGTTGATGGTATAAATCCTGCATAACCATCTTCATAAGCAATATAGCGAATGTTATCCTGTACCCAGTAGTAAATGGCTTTTATCTTGTCTTCATCTGTATTAAGCTTACTGATAATTTTATTAATAATGGGCTTTAATACAGCGTCATCATTTTTACATTGCCTGTATAAAAAGTTATACCAGTTATATACATCCTGTATACTATCAAAGCCTGTAACCTTCCCGGTTTTATTCGTAAAATTTTTTACCCTGAAAATAATGTGCGGATAGATGTTTGCCATACCGGGGCTGTTGGGCTCAGTAATGATCTTGGGTAAATTCGTTACCGTAAACCGGATTATTTTTTTATCTCTTGCTGTTTCCTGTGTTTTTTCAATTTTGTATCCATCAAAGTTATATTCCATCAGGTCTGCTTCCATCCAGTCCGGTATATCAAACTCAATGGTTTTTTCTTTCACAGCAAAAGCTTCATGAAAAAATATACGGGTAAGGTATTTGCTGTCGGTATAGCTTTTATCAATTTCAGTTAATCCTTTCCGGCCGATACCCGAAAAGTCGAATGTTTGAAATGCAACGTGGTTGTCGTCATAAAAAATACCATCGGAAACAATGGATTGTGTGTTGGCTTTTTTTGAGGTTTTCCGGTAACTGTTGGTAGGGTTCCATATTTTTCTCTCCGATAGTTCCAGTTTCTCGCTTTTGGTAAATTTATCAATACTTACAAAGCTGTTATAAAATTCCAATTGCTGAAAACGGGCATACTGCCTCAGGCACATAAATTCTGATTCAGTATTTTCCTGAACCGTTACCACCGGTTGATTAAACTGGTTACTGCCAATATCAAATGTGTACACCACCTTTTGGCTTTTACTCACCACTCCTTCATCCGGAAACTGTTGTTTTAAATCATCGGCAAGGCTGGCATCGGATTTAGAAATTTGGGCATAAATGCTGCTGCTGTATAGCAACATACAGAGGGCAAGAATACGAATGTTCATAATGCTTATTTGACTGTTAATTTAAGGTACTGTTGAAATAGGGTAATATCACGCGGCACTGCTATTATATTCATGAAAATAGTACTAAAATTCTAATAAGAATTAACGCAGATCGGATTTTCCAGTTCTTTTAATTATTTAATCACCCCCAGTTCTTTCCCCACTTTGGTAAATGCAGTAATCGCTTTATCTAAATGCTGTTGTTCATGCGCAGCGCTTAACTGTACCCGTATGCGGGCCTGACCTTTGGCCACCACCGGGTAAAAGAAACCAATCACATAAATACCTTCCGTTAACAGTTTGGCGGCAAAGTTTTGTGCCACTACTGCATCGTATAACATGATGGGCACAATGGGATGGTCACCGGGTTTAATATCAAAACCTGCTTCAGTCATTTTACTGCGGAAATACTGGGTATTGTATTCCAGTTTATCGCGGAGTTCGGTGGTTTCGCTCAGCATATCTAAAACGGCAATGCTGGCACCCACAATACTGGGGGCGACAGTATTACTGAATAAATAAGGCCGGCTGCGCTGGCGCAGCATTTCAATAATTTCTTTTTTGCCCGATGTAAAACCACCACTGGCGCCACCCAACGCTTTACCCAGTGTACCGGTGATGATATCCACACGGCCCATTACGCCACGGTATTCATGTGTGCCCCTGCCTGTTTTACCCAGGAAGCCGGAAGAGTGGCATTCATCAATCATTACAATGGCATCATATTGATCCGCGAGGTCGCAGATTTTATCTAACTGTGCAATGGTGCCATCCATGCTGAAGCTGCCATCGGTAACAATGATGCGGCTGCGCAGGTGGGCGCTTTCTTTCAGTTTGGCTTCCAGGTCGGCCATATTATTATGTTCGTAGCGGTAGCGTTGTGCTTTGCATAAACGTACGCCATCAATGATACTGGCATGGTTCAATGCATCGCTGATGATGGCATCCTGTTCATTGAATAAAGGTTCAAACACACCGCCATTGGCATCAAAAGCGGCGGCGTATAAAATAGTATCTTCTGTACCCAGGAAAGTGGCAATCTTTTTTTCCAGTTCTTTATGAATATCCTGCGTACCGCAGATGAAACGTACACTGCTCATGCCATAACCCCTCAGATCAATATATTTTTTGGCAGCGGCCAGCACTTTAGGATGACTGGAGAGGCCGAGGTAGTTATTGGCGCAAAAATTCAATACGGTGGTGCCGCCTACAATGATTTCTGCACCCTGTTCGCTGGTGATGATGCGTTCTTTTTTATACAGCCCGGCAGATTCTATCTCGGCAAGTTCAGCAGCAATGCGGTTGGCGAATGACTGGTTCATGGAGTGTTAGTTTGGGACAAAAATAGGGTTTTATGGGGATGGAAACGCGGATGACACGGATGCAGCGGATGAGCACTGATTAATCCGTGCAAATCTGCCTCATCAGCGTCATCCGTGTCTCCATTAAAAAATCTGCTTTTACTGTAACTTTTTATTACAGACCTTCGTATTATACAAAAACCAACGCTTTAACACCTACATGACTGAGAGAGAGTACAATGAATGTGTAAGCCTGTATGCTGACAATGTGTACCGCTTCATCCTCAAAAACCTGGGGCATGAAGAGGACGCACGTGATGTGGTACAGAGTGCATTCGAAAAAATGTGGGTGAACCGGGCGCAGGTGGATCATGTACGCAGCAAAAGCTTTTTATTTACGGTGGCTTATAACCAGATGATCGACCACATCCGTAAAAACAAAAGGATCAGCCTGAAGGAAGAATTTGCAGATACGGCAAAAGGCGTGGCGGACCCCCAGCATAATACCAAACGTATTTTAAATGAAGCGTTGAGTACGTTAAGTGAACTGCAGCGCAGTTTGGTAATGCTGAAAGATTATGAAGGCTATAGTTATGACGAGATCGGGCAGATCACCAACCTGAGCGAAAGCCAGGTAAAAGTGTACCTGCACCGGGCAAGGCTGGCATTGAGGGAATATATTGTAAAGGTGGAGAATGTAATATAACAGCCCCTCCGCCCCAAAGGTGAACCAGGGCCTGGTGAATTGAACTGCTTTTTTATAATGAAGTGTTTAAAAAATAAAAGCTGCACAAAGTCCTCCCTTTTGGGGAGGATTTAGGTGGGGCTTCCAATAAAAATGAATATCAACCGCAATAATTACGAAACGTTTTTTCTGATGTATGTAGATAATGAACTGTCTGCCGCAGAACGGCATGCGGTGGAATTATTTATACAGGAAAATACTGACCTGGCAGAAGAGCTGCGTTTACTGCAGCAAACTGTACTGCCGGGCGACAGCTTTGTATTTGATGCGAAAAACAGTTTACTGAAAGAAGAACATACTGCATTACAGGAAAACCTGTTGCTGTACATGGATGATGAACTGGATAGTGACGCAAAAAAAGCTGTTGAAAAATTATTGCAGGAAGATGCACCGGCTGCAAAAGAATTTACCCTTTTACAAAAGACTCAATTATCAACCAGCGATGTGATGGTATTTGCTGATAAAAACAGTTTATACCGCAAAGAGCCTGCTAAAGTGATTGCCTTTAACTGGAGAAGGATTGCCATTGCCGCCATACTGCTGGGCTTTGGTACATGGGGTACCGTTGCTTATTTACAACACAGCAGTGCTGTTACCGGTGGCCCAACTGCTGATGCGGGTGCTGGCAAACCTGCAACTTTAACAACATCTGCCCATACCGGTAATGCAGGAACCAACGCTATTGCCACAACAACGCAACCTGCTGCTGCAACAACAACTGCAACTGATATAAACAGTACCGAAACTAAAGCAACAACAGCAACAATAACAAAACCAAAAGCTGCTGCAACCACTGCAACTAAAAAAGCAATGGCTATACCTGCCACGCATACACCGCAAACCGCTATTGATAATAATGCAACAGCACAAAATCAGGCGCCAATAAAACCCAGTAATAATTTACCGCAACCTATTTCAAATAATTTTAACAAAGAAGACGGTAACAAAACAGCAACTGCAATCGTAACACCTTTAAGCAGGCCAACTGTTGAAAGTGGATCCAAAACAACAGCACAACCCGTGAATAATACGAATGCAAAAACTGAAGTTACCGGTTACGCTTTAAACACTAAGTATATTGAAACCGATGCAGGGCAGGAAGATAACAGTAATAAAAAATCAAAACTGGGTAACCTGTTCCGTAAGGTAAAAAGAATAGTGGAACGTACCACCAATGCACCTTCAGGCAATGGCGTAAAAATCGCCACATTCGATATAGCCATTAAATAATTTTTAAACAGTCAGTAACATGAAACAGCTAATTACATTTTTAGCAGCACTAATTTTTTGCTCCGCTGCAGGCGCCCAAACCGACAGTACTAAAAACAGTAAGGACACGATACGCATCGGCGGTATAGTGATCATTAAAAATGGGAAAAAAGATAAAGAAAAAAGCAAAGGCTCATCAGAAGTAAATATTACTATGGGCCGTGAGCATAAAAGTAAAAAGAACAGCAACATCAGCACCAACTGGTGGATCGTTGACCTGGGTTTTTCCAACTATGATGATAAAACCAATTATGCCAATGCAGGCAGTTACCTTGTAAGCAGACCCGGTTATCCTGCATTAAATAAAAATGATTTTAAACTGAATGCGGGTAAAAGCATCAATGTAAACATCTGGTTCTTTATGCAAAGGCTGAATGTAGTGAAGCATTACGTGAACCTGCAGTATGGCTTAGGCCTGGAACTGAATAACTACCGGTATAAATCCGGCATCAGTTATAAAGAAAATGGAACAGCACCTTACAGTGGCGGTACACAAACTAATGCACCATTCATCTTCAGGGACTCCATTTCATTTTCAAAAAATAAACTGGCTGCAGATTATTTAACTGTGCCACTGATGCTGAACTTCAGGACCAATCCTGACAGTCATAAAAAAGGCATCAGCCTGAGTGCAGGTGTAAGTGCTGGTTATTTATACAGCCAGCGTAATAAACAAAGAAGCCCTGAACGTGGTAAAGACAGGAATAAAGGTGATTATGACCTGAACCGTTTTAAATTAAGTTATGTAGCGGAATTAGGATTGGGCCCTGTACGGTTGTATGGCTCTTACAGTCCAAAATCTTTTTACGATCACAGTTTGGATATGCGGCCTTACAATGTTGGCCTCCGTTTCAGCAACTGGTAAGCTCTCTCACTCATGCCCTTGCCTGTTGAACACCGGTATAGGCAGGCTGGGTTTTGGGTTTTCAATAGGAACCTCCTGCAAATGATGCAGGAGGTTTTTTATGAATCATCATTTTTTTCGAATAAACCAATTTTCCATTTTAATACCCTCCAGCCTTTCAAAATCTTTAATATTATCTGTAACCAAAATTAATTTGTTTTCAATTGCGGTAACTCCAATGAGTAAATCAAATTCGTCATGCATCGGCCTGCCTGATTTTTTCAGACGAACCTTTTCTTTTGCATAACGTTTAATTGAACCGAATATAGGAATGATGGTAAGCCCGCTTAAGCCCGCTAATAAAATTATCAACAGCTTTATGTGATTTTGCGGGATTATCACTATTCTCTGCACCAAACCTTAATTCCGCAACAGTTATTTCGGAGATGTAACAATTTTCCCTCCCTTTATTCCTGATGATTTCGTCCAGATTAAGTTTTCCCCTGAGAAAAAAGACGCAGGTATTGGTATCTAATAAATACGGCATCAGAATTTAATGGCTTTAGCTTTAAACTTCCTGTTTTTTTTAATGGCTTTAAAGATTGCTGCGGCAGATTTACCTGATGCAAAAGCCCCAAAAGATTTATAAAACGAATCATCTTTGGATTTGCTTTTAGCTTTAAGAGATTTAGATAAAGAATCTAACAGGCCCTGTTTATTGATGGGGCTCAAACCATCCATTAAGCTGGTGTAAGACTCAATAATATGTTTGTCAGTATAACTCATACATTGTAAAATTAGCTAAACAGATGCTATTTTGTATCCGTCAGCAGTAATAAATATTTTACATGAGATGAATACATGCCTCAAATTTGCAGGTATCTGTTTTTTGGCTATCTTTCATTTACATTTGTAACGGGCCGCCAGGCAATCACTAAACCTTACAGACAACCAGGACACACTATGCTTTTTAACTCATTGGGATTTGCCTTATTTCTGCCCATTGTTTTCTTACTCTATTGGTTTGCCACAAAAGGAAAATTAAAAACACAGAACATTTTATTGATGGCAGCCAGCTATTATTTTTATGCCTGCTGGGATTATCGTTTTTTATTCCTCCTTATCTTTTCCACTTTCCTCGATTATTTTACCGGTATTAAAATGAATGATGCACCGGATAAAAAAGGCCGCCGCTTCTGGTTTTGGTTAAGCGTAATCGTTAACCTTGGTTTCCTGGGCGTGTTTAAATACTTCAACTTCTTTGCATCATCATTGGCAGATGCATTGGCGATGGCAGGCATCAAAACCAATTTCTGGTCGTTGCAGGTAATCCTTCCGGTGGGTATTTCGTTTTATACATTTCATGGCTTGTCGTATGTAATAGATATTTACAACGGAAAAATAAAAGCAGAAAGAAATTTTATTGACTACTCTTTATTCGTAAGTTTTTTTCCATTGCTGGTAGCGGGGCCGATAGAAAGGGCTACCCACTTATTACCACAAATAAAGAAAGAACGGCACTTTGATGCACGCATGGCAACAGATGGTTTGCGCCAGATATTATGGGGCCTGTTTAAAAAAATAGTGATAGCAGATAATTGTGCAGAATATGCCAACACCATTTTTAATCATGCTGGAAATTTTCACGGCAGTTCATTAGTGCTCGGTGCTGTGTTTTTTGCTTTCCAGATCTATGGTGATTTTTCCGGCTACTCCGATATTGCACTGGGCACTGCACGCCTGCTGGGCTTCGACCTGCTGCGCAATTTTGCTTTTCCTTATTTCTCCCGTGATATTGCAGAGTTCTGGCGGCGCTGGCACATTTCATTATCTTCCTGGTTCCGCGATTATTTATACATACCGCTTGGCGGCAGCAAAGTAAGTACGGCTGTTAAAGTGAGAAATACTTTCATCATTTTTTTAGTGAGCGGTTTTTGGCATGGCGCCAACTGGACGTTTATTGTATGGGGCTTTTTAAATGCACTCTTCATCATGCCATCCATCATCTTTAATACCAACCGGAGCAACCTGGATATTGTGGCAAGAGGAAAATTATTTCCTTCTGCGAAAGAATTTATTTCAATCATCATCACTTTTGGATTAACTGTTTTTGCGTGGATATTTTTTCGTGCTAAAAGTTTACATGATTCACTGAGTTATGTAAAAGGCATTTTTTCTTCTGCATTATTTAAAGCGCCGGATATTAAAGCATTGGTGGGTTCTCAAAATCACCCCTATATTTTATTTGTGTTTATGGCTTTTTTTATGATAGTGGAATGGCTGGGCAGGGAACATCAATATGCATTGGCTGCATTAGGTTTTAAATGGCCGGAGCCGGTAAGATGGACACTGTATTTTACCATTGCGCTGTTCATCTTTTTATTTGCCGGTAAAGAACAACAATTTATTTACTTCCAGTTTTAAAATATGAAACCATTTTTAATTAAAGTAAGTTTCTTTTTGTTGCTGGTAACAGCGGCCATGCTGTTTGTGTTTTTTATTGCTGATGGCAAATCAGATGCCTATTACCTGCGCTTTACCACACCGCAACAACATTCACTCATCATTGGTACATCAAGGGCTGCACAGGGTTTGCAACCTGAAGTGTTCGACAGTATTGTATATGCCCATAACGAACATCATTTTTTTAATTATGCTTTTACTATCACCGATTCCCCTTTTGGCGAAGCATATTATGAGAGTATTCAGCATAAACTGGCAGAAGGTGTGAGGGATGGAATTTTCATCGTAACCGTTGATCCATGGAGTTTATCGTCCAATACAACCGACCCGAATGATTCTGTTAATTTTCATGAGAACAAAGGCTTTATGGGTAAAACAAAATATGTAAACCTCAACCCTAACATTCCGTATCTCGTACAATCTTATGGTGAGCCTTATGTAAACATCATCCGCAAATGGAAAAGCAGCACCGATTTATTATTGCATAAAGACGGCTGGCTGCAGGTGGATGTGCCCATGGACAGTCCATCTGTTGCTAAACGGTTACAAAATAAGATCAACGATTACCGAATGAACTTTTTACCGAACTTCCATTTTTCGACCGTGCGCTTCAACTACTTCCAAAAAACATTATCGTATCTGCAGCAGCATGGAAAAGTGTACCTGGTTCGTTTACCCATTCATCCTGAAATATCAAAAATTGAAGATGAACTGATGCCCGATTTTGAAGAGAAGGTAAATGCCGTTGCTGCAACCCTGCACATCCCTTACCTCGACTTCAGAACAATGGATAATCACTATCAATATGTGGATGGCAATCATTTATACCAGTCGTCAGGTAAAGAAGTGTCGGAAACTATTGCCGGCTGGATAAAAATGCATCCCTGATTCATGAATTAATATTGGTTAATTACGCCGTATTAACACGGTTATTGTGTATAACCAAAACGGGTTTTCCACAAGCGCTGGAAAAAAAACCTGCTCCCTGCTTAAAATTTGTTAATGTTATTCACGTGGATAAAATATTTTTACGTGGCATAACGTTTGAGTACAGATACTACAAATCAATTTTAATATGAAGCAGTTTCGTTTCCTTTTTTTCCTGTTATTGTTGTTTTGTGTGGCCTTAACGTCTTTTACTAAAAAAGGCGGAGGTAAAAAAGAAGCTGCAACGCATCATGGCCGTTACGCCATTGCCAACCGTGTCCCCAAAGTAGTAACAGACAGCAGTGAAAATCCATATTATATTGTTATAGATAAAAGTGATTACGAATTAAAAGTGTATGATGACGAAGGCTGGTACGCCACTTACCCCATTGTATTTGGCAGTAAAGACCTGAGTGATAAAATGAAAGCCGGAGATAAGCGCACACCAGACGGCAAGTTTAAAGTGGTGCTGAAAAAAATACACCGCCAGTGGGGGCCCGAACTGTTACTGGATTATCCTAATACGGACAGCTATAAAAAATTCAACGACCGTAAAGCCAAAGGATTAATACCTTCCAATGCTAAAATCGGCGACGGCATTGCCATCCACGCCACACGCCCTGATGAGGAGTGGACGGTGGATAATTATTATAACTGGACCGATGGCTGCATCTCGGTAAAATATACAGAGATGAAAGACCTGTTCAGTTATATTCCGGTTGGTACACCGGTAACCATTCAGCAGTAAATTTATTTGAAGTATTCCCTAACTACACGATCATTTTCTATACGGAAAATGCCGATACCATTATAAGTATAAGAGTATTCTTCTCTCAGATTCGCCCCTTCAATTTGATATTGAATAATAACCCGGTTGTTCAGTTGCATTATTGAGAGTGTGTTATATGAATTTTGAGATGTTGCAGTATAAGGCACACTATAACAATTTTCAATATCGCTGAGTATTTCGTTGTCATTTGCAAACCATTTTTTGACCAGGTTTTTTTGTCGGTCAGAGCATTGGAACCCAAGCCCCAGTGCCGCAGTGAAACTGCACGACAAATTGCTGTAAGCGGCATTGGGTTCATCTTTATCCCACCAGCAATCTGATCCGGATTGCGAACTATAATATGCAAGGATTGCTTTTACCGGCTCGCTGCATGCTGTAATAAATTTCGTATTCATCACAGTTTTATAACTGGCATTAATTGAAAGAATAGTACTTTTTTGAACTGATGGATTACTGCTTGTATTTTTTATTGCAGCGTTCATTTGATCGTAATAGTCATGACGGATCACTTGAAAAAAATTTCGGTCAGCCCCATCGTCTCTTGTTTTTAACCATGCGCCGGTGATGTGATTGCTGTCATCAATAGACCCATCAAAGTATCCAGTTGTATCTTTTCCAATGTATTCCGTTAGCTTAATGCTGTATTTATCCGATACTCCTGTAAGACTTATTTTTTGTTTTTTAGAGTTATAATAATACCAACCGGTTACCTTATTGTTTTTAGTAACCAGTGCCATGGTTATGGAATATTTGTCTGCCACCCATCCATTATAAAATGATGTGTCCAATTGCGAATAGGTGCTGTTGTTTAAACAATAACACTCCATACTTGATAAGAGTAACAGTAATGCCGGGCTGTAATGTTTAATTTTAAGATTCATTTTTATTCATTGTGCAAACTAATATTGTTCTAAGATACTTTTTTAGAAAGACAACCCCGCAGGTTGGCTTCATCTCAAAAAACAGTTCCATCATATATTATTTTTGATAGTGAATTTATGAGGCACTAAAATTTTATATAAAAAGTAAACTGCCATCTCCATAACTTAAAAAACGGAAATCATTTTCAAGTGCATACCCGTAAATCTTTTTCCAATCATCACCTACCGCAGCAGCCACCAGCAGTAATAAGGTAGATTGTGGCTGATGAAAATTAGTAATGATGGCTTTGGCAATACGGAAATGATAACCCGGCGCAATTAATATTTGTGTTTGTGTAAACAAACGGTCTTGATTGTTTTTCTTTAACCATTGCAGCAAAGCAGCGAGCGCATCTTTTGCAGTAACCGTATTATGTTGCAGTACATCATATACTTCCCACTGGCTGATGGTGAGGGATGTCAATTCAGGTTGCAGCAATGCTTTAACACCCATCCAGTACAGGCTTTCCATGGTTCTTAATGATGTGGTGCCAACGGCCACAACAGTATCGTCAAGATGCAGTAAAAGGTTTTCAATAAAAGCAGCATCCACGTCAATCCATTCTGCATGCATTTCATGGTCGAGCATGGTAGCCGCTTTAACCGGTTTGAATGTGCCTGCACCTACGTGCAGGGTCACAAAATCAGCACTGATGTTTTTAGCGTACAAACTATCAAACACCGCAGGGGTAAAGTGCAACCCTGCAGTTGGTGCTGCAACCGAACCATTATGTTGTGCATAAATGGTTTGGTAGCGTTCCTTATCTGCTTCATCTGCATTGCGTTTAATGTAAGGGGGTAATGGAATATTGCCACTGTCTTCCAGTACTTCAGCAAAAGAAATGAAGCCATCCCAGCTGAGTTGCACTACATACGCATCGGTTAATTTTTCAACGAGCGATGCACTGAGTGTTTGGTTATGATGTATTGTTTTTTGTAACCGCCCGCTTTTCCATTTGGATGCACCACCAATGAGGCACTTCCATTTGCATTCATTGGTTGCAGTAAGTGTAGCAGTGTAGTCAGCACCGTAAGGTTCCAGCAAAAATAATTCAATTATGCCACCGGTGGGTTTGGTAAATAATATGCGGGCATTGATGACTTTGGTATTGTTGAATACCAAAAAACTTTTTTCCGGGAGAAACTGCGCTAATTGATTGTACTGGCTTGTGGTGATGGCGCCATCTTTAAATACCAAAAGTTTTGATGCGTCCCTTTGTTCCAAAGGGTGCAGGGCAATTTTTTCTTCGGGCAGTTGATACGTGTATTCCTGTATGGAAATATTTTTGGGGTGCATGCAGTTACTTCAGGTTAACAGTAGTATTGGATAAAAACGCAGTTACTTCCTGCATCCATTTATCGTGTTCTTTTTTGCACAGGCTTTCGTGACCGCTGTTATCATAAATCACTAATTTCTTTTCTGTATTCAGGTTGCCGAAAATGGTTTCTATTTCTGATTGGGTAACACGGGGGTCGTTCCTGCCCCATTGCAATAAAACGGGGGAGCTTATTTTTTTTACATACGCTTCCGGCTTCATATTGAATGCCCAAAAGCCATGCTCAACGCCACCCCAGAAAATGAGTAAGCGGCCAAAAGGCTCGCCGGGTAAATGCATCATGCGCAAACGGCCTTCTGCTGCATCAAGTATGGAGCCAAAAGGCATTTCTAAAATGATCTTACTCGGGTGAATGGCATAATCATTAATGGCTTTGGTGATAGTGGCTGCACCCATGGAAATCCCCCAGAGCACAATATTTTTTTCCCCTTTATCTTTTATAAAACGATAAGCCAGTTCCACATCTTCACTTTCATAATAACCTATAGTGCAGGTATTGCCCTGGCTGGCGCCATGCGCCCTGAAATCTAACTGAAATGTGTTGTACCCCATTTGCCTGAATGCAGCTGCTTCTGCATTCGTACCGCTCTTGTCTCCGCCATGGCCATGAAATAAACATACCGTACCAATGGCACCATCTACTGGAGTGTACCAGCCATCCAGTTTAATTTTGTCTGATGTTTTAAGGATTACTTTTTGTGCGGCAGTATCTGCTACTGTATTTTTTTGTTTATAGGCATTGATGCCCAACAACATGGCAGACAATTTACTTTGCGGCCCGGCATCAGCCGCTTCATAAAAATGCGTGAATTTATAGGCATGAAAAGCAATAATGATGTTTAATACAATAAACAGCACCATTACAATACGCAGCAAAAGCTTTCCCCATTTTTTCATAACTGAATTTCTTATTTTTCAAAAGTAAAGTTAATAATATTGTGAGCGGTAAAAATCTGAAAGGCATTATTGCTATTTTAGCCGCCTGTAACTTTTAAAAATGTACATCAATATGAGATTGTTTAAGACACTGTTTGCCGCAGCTTTAATTACTGCTGCAACAACAGTATTTGCCCAAACAGGCAAGTACGAATGGAAAACGGCCACTTCCGGCGGGTTTACCTATAAGTATGTAACCAACGACCCTGCAAATGCCCGTTTCTATACTTTGAAAAACGGGTTAACAGTTATTTTAAGCCCCACCAATAAAGACCCCCGCATACAATGTTATGTGGCCACCAAAGCGGGAAGCAAAACTGACCCTGCCGATCACACTGGTTTGGCACATTACCTGGAACACATGTTGTTTAAAGGAACGGATAAATACGGTTCGCTCGACTGGGCAAAGGAAAAACCTGAACTGGATAAGATTGATGCACTGTATGAAGAATACAATCATACCACAGATGCAGAACAACGTAAAGCCATTTATCACCGTATCGACTCTGTTTCCGGCGTGGCATCCAAATATGCCATTGCCAACGAGTACGATAAAATGATGAGCTCCATGGGCGCACAGGGCACCAACGCTTTTACATCGTTTGAACAAACGGTGTATACAGACGATGTGCCCTCCAACGCCATTGATAAATATTTGAAAGTGCAGGGAGAACGTTTCCGCAATCCCATCTTCAGGATTTTTCATACCGAACTGGAAGCCGTGTACGAAGAAAAAAACCGCGGACTGGATAATGACGGAAGAAAGGTTTTTGAAAAACTGTTTGCAGAATTATTCAAGAATCATAACTATGGTAAGCAAACCACCATCGGTACCATTGAGCATTTGAAAAATCCTTCTTTAAACGAGATCAGGAAATATTATAACACCTGGTATGTGCCCAATAATATGGGCATTATTATGAGTGGCGATTTTAATCCTGATGAGATGATCAAAAAAATTGACGCCACTTTTTCTTACATGCAAAATAAACCTGTTACCAAATATACATTTACGCCTGAAGAGCCCATCACCACACCGATTGTTACCGAAGTGCTGGGGCCCGATGCAGAAAATGTAACCATCGGTTTCCGCCTGCCGGGCAATAAAGATAAAGATGTATTGCTGGCTGATTTGGTGGGACAGATTTTAACCAACGGCAAAGCCGGTTTGATGGACCTGAACCTGGTAAAGAAACAAAAACTATTGAGTGCTTCAGCATCTGCGTTTACATTGATTGATTATGGCGTTTTATTCATGCAGGGCCGGTCGACAAAAGGACAATCGCTGGAAGATGTAAAAACTTTGATGCTGGGAGAAATTGACAACCTGAAGAAAGGAAATTTTGACGATAAACTCATCAGCGCCATCATCAACAACCAAAAGAAAAATAAAATACTGGGTACAGAATCGTACAGCTCCAGGGCTGATGATTTAATGAATGCCTTTACAGCAGAAGAAGACTGGAAAGATGATGTGGCTTACACAGATCAATTATCCAAAATTACCAAGAAAGATATTGTTGATTTTGCCAATAAATATTTCAAGGATAATTATGTGTTGATCTATAAACGCAAAGGAGAAGATAAAAGCATTGTAAAAGTGGAGAAGCCGCCTATTACCCCGGTGGAAACCAACCGTGATGCACAATCTGATTTTTTAAAAATGGTGAATGATATGCCAGCATCACCAGTAAAACCGGTTTGGCTGGATTATACTAAAGATCTGCAAAAAGCAAAAGCGGGCCCCGCTGAAGTATTGTATGTGCAGAATAAAAATAACAGCATCTTCCGCCTGCGCTACCGTTTTGATATGGGCACATGGAACGATAAGAAGCTGAGCCTTGCAGCACAATACCTGCAGTATTTGGGTACCAATAAAATGAGCGCCGAGGAAATTACCAAAGCCTTTTATCAAATTGCGTGCAGCTTTACTGTAAGTGCATCAGCAGAATATACGACCGTAACCATTGAAGGTTTGCAGGAAAATTTCAATAAAGCAGTGATGTTGTTTGAAGACGTGCTGAAAAACTGTAAACCAGATGACGGTGCATTAAAATCATTGAAGGCAAGGCTGATCAAATCGAGAACAGATGCAAAAGCAAACAAAGGCGCCATCATGAGCGGCCTGGTGGCTTATGCACGGTTTGGCAGCAAAAACCCTTTCAATTATACCTTGTCAGACCAGGAGCTGGAAAATATTACCAGCGAAGAATTGGTAAACACTTTGCACAGCCTCAACAGTTATGCGCATAAAATATTGTATTATGGTCCATTGCCACTGGCACAACTCAATGCGTCTTTAAAAACCATGCACAGCATTCCTGCTGTGTTTAAAACAGCCGGTACAAAAATGAAGTTTACGCCAACAGAGCAAACAGAAAACCAGGTATACTTTGCTGATTATAATATGGTGCAATCTGAAATACGCTGGGTAAGAAATACTGCGCCATACAGCCCGGATAAAGAAGCGGTGATCAGCATCTTCAATAATTATTTCGGTGGCGGAATGGGTGCGCTCGTATTCCAGACCATCAGGGAAAGTAAAGCATTAGCTTATTCCACTTTTGCATTTTATGCAGTGCCGGATAAGAAGGAGGATCCGTTTTATACTTTAGCTTATGTTGGTTGCCAGGCAGACAAATACAATGAATCCATTGTAGCCATGAATGAATTACTGAATGATCTGCCTAACGTAGAAGCCAACGTGCAGTTTGCCCGTGATGGTATTAAAAAAGACATAGAAACAGAACGCATCACACAGGATGGAATAATTTTCAATTATCTCACTGCGCAACAAAAGGGGTTGAATTATGATATCCGCAAAACAATTTATAATTCAGTGGATAAAATCGGCTATAACGAACTGAAACAATTTCACAGTATGTACATTGCCAATAAACCTTACACTTATTGCGTGGTGGCATCGGAGAAAAAAGTTTCAGAAGATACGATGAAAAAATATGGCACACTGAAGAAGCTGAGCCTGGAGGAAATATTTGGATACTAAACCATATTGAGTTTTATTATAAAACCGCATCACTTTAAGTGAGGCGGTTTTTTTATTACTATTGAGTTATATCACGTGATGCATAATGTACACTGAACAAAAATCATATTTCCTCTGCGATCTCTGTGCCTCTGCGTGCCCTCATCTCCGCTTCTTTCACAAATTTTTTGCATTCATAAATTCATCTTCTTTCTTATTGCAGTTGGTATGGCTTTTTTATTCACCACAATTGCAGCAGTTTTTATGGCAAAATAATTTTCATCCATCAGCATATACCCCTGCAGTGCATTGCCCGTGCCCCAGGAGTTTTTTAAATAATACCAGCGGTGGCCGCTTTCATCCGTAAGCAAACCAACAATATGCATAAGGTGATCCATATAGCTGCTGCTGTCTGCAAATGCCTGTTGCCGGCTTTGTACTATATTATCGTAGTGACCGGGTAGCGTGGCAATGCCCTGCTCAAATTTAAAATGTTCGTCAGTAACATCACCATTCCATAAAACGGTATAGCCGTTCAGCAGTGCACTGTCTGTAATAGCAACAAAATCTGCAAAAGGCACATTCATGTATTTGCTGGAAGTGAAGTTGTATTTGTTTTCAAATACAGCAGCTTGGTAATAAGGATGATGCGTGTAAGACATGATCTCCACATAATCGTTGGCATTAATTTTCAGGTATTTACTGGCATAAGTTTGCGGCGTATATTTTTTACCTTCCACAAAAAAATATTGCGGTACTTTACCAAGGTAATGGTCTAACAGTGCGTTAATATATTTCCAGTCGCTTGCAACAGGTTTAGTCTTGTGCTGTTTCACCAGTCTTTCAACAAAATGTGTGAGCAGGGTATCCAGATCACCATGGTTATGATTCAACGTACCGTTTACTTTTCCGCTGTATGCAGATTCTGGCATCAATCCATAATTTTTGATTACCCATTGTATGTTGTGGAATTGCCCGCCGGGGGTTAAATAATTCAAACCTTTTGATGCCAGGTGCAGTGGTATCTTTTGTATCCATGCGCAACGTGCCGTGTACATTTCACTAATGTCCACCTGCATATTTCTTTGCTTCAGCAATTCACTTTCAAAAAAAGAATTACCGGCAAAACTCCAGCAGGTGGAAGAAAGGAATTGATCTTTAACTGCAGTGCAGGAAAGGTTGGCTTTAAAAGTCAATTGATGGTTACTGGTTGTAACCACCTGTGCAGTTACACTGAAATTATAAAATAAAATAAATATTGTGAAGAGAACGGCCCGCATGTAATAAAAATTTATAGCTAATGTATTTTGAAAATTGTGCAATGGCAATACCGTTGTGTGGGTATTATTTTTTCCATTTTATGTAAAACCCCGCTTCACCGCATCCTCCTAACAATAAAACTTACTACTATGAAAATTTACTTGCTGGCAGCAACCCTGATGCTGCACATCAATGGCATGGCGCAAAGCAATACCATGTCTGATATTGTTGAAGGTGGTAAAACCCTTGTTGAACTGGTTAAAATATTTAAAACGCCAAGGAGTAATATTGCTCCGCAACCTGTTGTGGCTGCAACGAAAGACAGTTGTGCAGCTAAATCAGTTACAGATTTTTGTATTAAAAATACAGGTACAAAAACAATAATGGTAACGCTGTTGCGGCGTAATGGAAATATATATGAAACAGGCAGCCTTACACTAAAAGTTTTACCCAAAAGCCAGGAATGGTTGTACGAGGTAAAGAGCGGGATTTATAAAATGAAAATGGAAACAGAAGAAGATGATGTGAAAAAAACGATTAAAGAAGGGGAAATTAAATTAGTTCCCTGTAATAGTTTTATAAAGGAAATAAAAGATGAACAGGAGTAAACAGATTGCTTCTTTACTCCTGCTCACCCATCATAATTTTCCATTCTTAATTTCATCCACTACTCCAGGGTCAAGCAGGGTGGAAGTATCGCCAAGGTTTGACACTTCGCCTTCAGCGATCTTTCTTAAAATACGCCGCATGATTTTACCGCTGCGTGTTTTGGGCAGTCCGTTTACAAACTGGATCTTATCTGGCTTGGCAATGGGGCCAATTACACGGCTAACAGTTTGTAAAATATCCTGCCTGCGGGATGCATCATCACCATGATGACCGCTGAAGATGACATAAGCATAAATACCCTGTCCTTTAACATCATGCGGATAACCCACCACCGCACTTTCCACTACACCGGCATGCATGTTGATGGCATTTTCCACTTCTGCTGTGCCAATACGGTGGCCGCTTACATTCAATACATCATCCACACGGCCGGTGATGCGGTAATTGCCCTGATCATCTTTCAATGCACCATCCCCGGTAAAATATAAACCCGGGTAAGTGGCAAAATAATTGGTGCGGCAACGTTCATGATCGCCATAAGTAGTTCTTAAAATGCCGGGCCACGGCGCTTTAATGCACAGATTACCTTTCAGCATTCCATGTTCATCTTTTTCAGTGATCTCATTTCCTTTTTCGTCTACCAGTAAGGGTTGTACACCCGGCATGGGCAGCGATGCCCAGCTGGGTATGGCCGGCGTAACACCAGCCAGGTTGGAAATTAAAGTGCCGCCGGTTTCCGTTTGCCACCAGGTATCAACAATAGGGCATTGCTTTTTGCCAATGTGTTCATCGTACCAATGCCAGGCTTCTTCATTAATAGGTTCGCCAACAGTGCCTAATTTTTTTAAGCTGGATAAATTTTTTCCCTGCAATGGTGCTGTGCCAAAACCCATCAGGCTGCGTATAGCTGTTGGTGCGGTGTATAAAATATCCACTTTATGTTTTTCAACAATGTCCCAAAACCTTCCGGCATCTGGCCAGGTGGGCACACCTTCAAACATTAAAGATGTGGCGCCTGCACTCAGCGGGCCGTAAACAATATAACTGTGCCCGGTGATCCAGCCAATATCTGCCGTGCAAAAATGTATTTGCCCTGGTTGATACTGAAATACGTTTACAAAAGTATAATTGGTCCACACCATGTAGCCACCCACCGTATGCACCACACCTTTTGGTTTGCCGGTACTGCCACTGGTGTATAAAATAAATAAAGGATCTTCTGCATCCATCTCTTCAGAAGGAAATGACACCACGCCATCTTTCTCCACCTGTGTTTCTGCATATTCCATTTCATCTTCCCACCATACATCCCTGCCTTTGATCATGGATACGGGGGTTCTTGTACGTGTATAAACAATGACCCGTTTTACAGTTTTATTTCCAATCAATGCATCATCAATCACACTCTTTAACGGAATGTCTTTATTGCCACGGTAAGCACCATCGCAGGTAACAATATATGCTGCCTGTGCATCTTCCAGCCTGTCTGCAATACTTTGTGCACTAAAGCCGCCAAAGATCACGCTGTGTATAGCGCCAATTCTTGCGCAGCCTAAAACAGCATAAGCCAGTTCCGGCACCATGCCCATATAAATACAAACACGGTCGCCTTTTTTTACACCATTGTTTTTTAAAACCTGTGCAAACTGGCAAACCCTTTTATGCAGGCGGTTATAGGTTACAATTCTTACCCTGTCTTCAGGGTTATTGGGTTCCCAGATGATGGCGGGTTTGTCTCCCATAGTGGGCAAATACCTGTCGATACAGTTTTCTGTAATATTCAGTTTACCACCTTTAAACCATTCTACTTTGGGTTCTGTAAAATTCCATTCTAAAACCTTATCCCATTTTTTACGCCATAAAAAATTTTCTGCCACGCTGCCCCAGAAATCCTGCGGATTGTCCACGCTTTTTTGATAGTCTCTGTGATATTGTTCCAGCGAAGTGATTTGATAAGGATATGACATGATCATCTGTTTAAGAGACTTCAAATTTATAGATACCCGCTGATTAATTGACAGAAAAAAAATATTTTGTACGAATTTTAATTTGCATAACAGTAAGATATATGCAGGGATTAAAAACAAGTTATCTTTCCCAAACAATTCATATTTGAAATGAATACAGCAAATACCGCAAAAGGAATCAGCAAAGTGATTGTCGCATCATCACTGGGCACATTGATTGAGTGGTATGATTTTTACATTTTTGGAATGCTGGCCAAAACAATTTCCATCCAGTTTTTTCCTGAAGGCAATGATACCGCTGCGTTGTTAAGTACACTGGCCATATTTGCGGCTGGTTTTTTAGTGCGGCCGTTTGGCGCATTGGTATTTGGCAGGCTTGGTGATTCAGTGGGCAGAAAACATACATTTCTTTTGACGCTTGTATTAATGGGCGGTGCCACATTTTGTATCGGGCTGGTGCCTTCATACACATCTATTGGTATGGCAGCGCCATTGCTGGTATTGTTATTACGTTTGATACAGGGCCTTGCATTAGGCGGCGAATACGGCGGCGCTGCCACTTATGTTGCAGAACATGCACCACAGGGTAAACGTGGTTTTTATACAGCCTGGATACAAACCACCGCAACGCTGGGTTTATTTACAGCATTGGGTGCGATCGTGCTGGTAAAAATGATCTGCAGTACTGATGCTGCATTCAATGCGCCCTGGGGTGGGTGGCGCTATCCATTCTGGTTGTCGCTGGTGTTGGTACTTGTATCTGTTTATATACGCCTGCGCATGAAAGAATCGCCGGTATATGCAAAACTGAAAGCGGAGAAGAAATTAACTACAAATCCTATTAAGGAAAGTTTTGGCCGTAAGCAAAATTTCAAAATGGTATTGCTTGCATTATTTGGTGCGGTGATGGGGCAGGGCGTTATCTGGTACACCGGTCAATTCTATGCACAATCTTTTTTAGAAAATACAGTAAAAATAGCTTTCTTACAGAACAGGGAAATCATGTTGTGGGCCATTGCGCTGGCCACACCGTTTTTTTTGGTTTTTGGTGCGTGGAGCGACCGTGTGGGCAGAAAATGGATCATGCTGGCGGGTATGATCTTAGGTATTTTTTGTTACCGGCCGCTGTTTAATTTTATGCTGAACAATGCCAATACCGATGAATGGAAAGAAAGGGTGGAAGGTATGCGGTATGTACCATTACCCGGGCAAAAAAATCCAGCATTAAAAACAGATACCATCATCAAACAAAAAGATACGGTACTGCTGAAGCAATATACAGAAGTATGGCAACTGAATGAAGGATTACGCTTTACAGAAACCTATACCGATACTGCGGGCATTGATGCCGATGGCGGCACCTGGCTGATCAAAAGCAAACATCATGTGTATGCCGATAAAATTCTTACACCATCATTAAAATGGAAATACATAAGCTGCATCTGGCTCATGATTGTTTTTGTGACCATGGTGTATGGGCCAATCGCTGCGTTTTTAGTAGAGTTATTTCCATCACGTATCCGTTATACATCTATGAGCCTGCCCTATCATATAGGTAATGGCGTATTTGGCGGGCTGGTGCCTTTTATTGCCACTTTACTGGCCACTACTTTTACAGATGATCCATTAGCGGGATTATGGTATCCTATTGGTGTGGCGGCATTATGCAGTATCATCAGTTTACTGTATATCAATAATCAAGCGGTTGCTTACACTGGCAAACTGCTGCGTAGGTTGAAACGGATCATGGGTATATTCTGGCTGCTGCTGGCACCGGCGATCATTTATTTTTTAATTGCCACGGCAGTTCAGCATACGCATACCGGCGGAAACAAGGAGATCAATCAAACCTTGCCGTGGGTCATTATCATTACTATCTTTACGCCTGTTGCTGCGGGTTTATTGTTGTTTGGGGTGTACGCTTTAAAAGGCGAATACGATGTTTTATCTGAAGAGGAAGAAAAATGATGATGTATGAAAACGGGTATTGATGTTAGCTGATTTTGATTAGAAGAAAGTTATTCCACAGCATTCAAGTTGTTTTTATAAGGAAGGCAACCTGTAAGGTTGACTTCCTCTGAAATACTTTTTTATTCGAACAATGATTGCAATCCTGCCTTAAGAAGTCAACCTGCAGGGTTGCCTTCTTTTTAAAAGTTGTCTGAAGAATAAAGATTTTATCAGGCCTGATATTAATTTGTAACAAATTTTGTTTTCATGCGTTTCAGGAAAATGATCAAGCCCACCATAAAATATACACTGGCATTGCTGGCCATCTGGATATTCTTATCGCAATGTGTGATCATGAAAAACCGCTGGAGCGATGGAAAGGCCTATGGCGTTTTTAAAACCAAACATGTTCCATTGCAGATTTACGATACCATCATCAACGGTCATCACCTGCACTACGCAGTTTGCGGCAACGACAATCAACCCACATTGGTTTTTATACATGGCAGTCCCGGCAGCTGGATGAACTATATGAAATTCATGTGGGATTCTGCCATGAGAAATAAATTTCGTATAGTCGCTATAGACAGACCCGGTTTTGGCTACAGCGATTTTGGTAAAGCCATGCACCTGCAGGATCAGTGTGCCATCATCTGGCCGGTACTGGAAAAATTGAAAAATAATCAGCCCATGTATTTAGCCGGTCATAGTTATGGCGGGCCCACTGCGGTGAAGCTGGCAGCCGATCATCCCGGTGCGTTTCATACTATTATAATTATATCCGGTGCACTGGATATTAACCAGGAAGCCAAAGAAACCTGGCGGCATGTGATGAATGCAAGGCCCATGTACTGGCTGTTGCCCGGCGCCTTTGGCCCCAGCAATACGGAATTGTTGTATTTGAAAGATGACCTTGTGCCCCTTCAAAATGATTTTAGAAATGTTACCTGCCATGTTTTATTTGTACATGGCGATGCGGATACCTGGGTGCCCATCAGCAATATTGGCTATGGAACAAAGATGATGGTAAATGCTGCTTCCATCCATGCTGATACTTTACATGGCGCCGATCATCAAATACCCTGGAAAAGAAAAGCCGAACTCACTTCTATCTTGCTGCAGCTGTAATAAAGATTTTACCTGCAAAATTCTTCTGCCTGCATAAATCCCGTGTTTATACCCTTGCAAACAGATATTTTATTGTTTATATTTAAAACGATAAAATATAATACCAACCACTGCTTGTTCAACAGTAAACTATTGTGCTATGGCAAATCAATCTAAAGAAGATAAAAGATATGCTTATATACAGGAAGCAAGAAAAGTATTACGGGGCTCCAGAAAACTGGATAGTGCCGAACTGGAAGACCTGTATAAAAACCTGGAAGGGCTCGACCAGTTTTCTTATGCAACAGAAATTTTACTGGTTAAGATGGAGATGGATGAAGCAGATGGCAAACTGGCCAGGTTAAAAGAATTTCAAAAACTGGCAGGGTTTATTTATAAAGATTATTCTCTTCCTTCCTCATTCAAATTTAATAAGGCCTTAAATGAACTTACCAATCATGAAGATTTAAAAATTACCACCAATTGTGAAACCCTTGGACTTGCCGGCGCAATTTATAAACGGAAATGGCTTTACGATAACCAGTTCAGGAATTTAATATTAAGCCGGTATTATTACGGATGCGGTTACAACGTATGGAAAAATAATCTTGATAAGCAAAAAGTTCCTCAGAATGATAACGGTTATTGTGCCATCAATTTTGCATTTATTAATGAACTGATGTCTGTGGTAAAATTGAATGAACATGGCAGCGAAACCGGCATAAGCGACAGCATCATTCACAGGCTTGAAGAAGCGAAGCAGACAAGGGTGAGAATAATTACAGAGCTGGAGCAATTGAATTACAGGGATGCAGCGGACGAGGGTATGAAATGGGTATTACAAACTTTAATTGAAGCCTATATTGGCACGGAAAATTATGAGCAGGCTGCTGAAAAGATACAATTATACGGGCAACGTGTAGTTAAAGCAGAAAATGATCATGCCAATGAATACCAACTGTGGGAAAAACGGACATTGATTAAACAACTGCTGACGATATATGGATTGAAGCGAAGCCTGCTTGAATTTGACGCCGCTGCTTCAGTAAACACCAGTAAAGAAAATAAAGAAAAATTTGCTGCTTATATTAAAGACGTCAGGCTGAAAAAATTTGAAGGGCAACTACAGGTTCTCGTTGGCGGTAATTTGCTGGATGAAGATATTGAAACCGGTAAAATTGGGCTTGCACTTTCCGGTGGCGGATTCAGGGCTGCATTTTTTCAAATTGGTGTATTGGCTGCTTTAGCCGAGAATGATGTGCTGAGAAAAATAGAAGTATTATCCTGCGTATCCGGGGGGTCCATATTAGGAGCCTATTATTATTTGAAGCTTAAAAAAATGCTGGAAGAAAATTCAGACAAACAAATAAGTGAGAAGGGCAACGAATGCTATATAAAATTGGTACAGGAAATAGAGGCCGATTTTTTTAATGCGGTAAAGCAGAATTTGCGCATGCAGATTTTATCCAGCATTGGAATAAATTTTAAAATGCTGGTACCACAGTGGAAGATTTTTAAATGGATCAATAATAAAACGAAAGTGTTTCAATGGTTGTTCCCCAATAAATATTCAAGAACACACCGTTTGGGAGAACTCTATGAAAAATACCTGTACGCCCCGCTTTTGGGAGCAGGCCGGGTTAAAGAACACATTTATATCAATAACCTTTATATTAAGCCGGATAAAAATGAAAGATTTGTTCCCGCTGTTGAAAACTGGACACGGCAAAATAAAGTACCACAATTAATTTTAAACTGCACCAGTTTGAACACAGGCCATAACTGGCAGTTTACAGCAAGCTGGATGGGAGAACCACCCGGAAATATAGAACCCGAAATTGATGCTAAAAAGCGGTTGAGAAGAATGTACTATAAAGATGCTCCGGGTGCGTATAAAAATTTTCGGTTAGGCTATGCCGTTGCAGCATCATCGTGCGTACCGGTGATGTTTGAGCCATTAGCCATGAATGAACTTTACCCCGGCATCAACCTGCAGCTGGTGGATGGTGGCGTGCACGACAACCAGGGAATTGCAGCATTGATTGGAGAAGAATGCAAAAGCATGATCATTGCAGACGGCAGCGGGCAAATGCCCCTAAACCCTGAGGCCAGCAAAGGCGTATTAGGGAATTTTTACCGGGCTGATTCTATATTGCAGGAACGGATCAGGGAATTACAATTCCTGGATGTACAATCACGCAACTATACCACACTCGTAAAAAATTTATTGATCGTACATTTAAAAAGCGACCTGCATAAACCCCCGCAAAACTGGATTTACTGCGAAGATCCGCCACGCACTATTATCGATACCAATAATGCTGTTGATAATAAAGACCTGACTTCTTATGGCATACTCCTGGATTCCCAGCAATTGCTCTCAGAAATCAGGACCGACCTGGATGCGTTTTCTGAAATGGAAGCCTATGGCCTGATGCTTTCCGGTTACAAACAAACCATGAATAAACTCAGGAACACGAATTTTTATACTGCGCCAGCAACAACCGCAAATACTGAAACAGGAGATGCGGCAAATAAAAGTGATACCGCCGCTGATGCAAACGCAGGAGATACACCAACATGGAAATTTTTAGCAGCAGAGGAATTTTATACTGATAAAGCAAAAGCAGATTTTGTAAAACAGCACTTAAAAGAAAGCCATAGTGTAGCATTTAAAGCATTGCAGGTAACTTCTGTAAAAGTTATTGTTGGCATTTTTGCAGTACTCATATCATTGGGAATAATTACCCTGTGCTGGTATTTCTGGAATGCATCAATTGAAATAAATTTTGCAGTAAAGGCGCTCGTCTATAGTGCCATCACCATTTTAATTGGTATACTGCTTGGTTTTATTAATGCATTGCTGAAAAGAATCTGGGGATATAAAACAACCATCCGGAAATGGTTGATCCAGGCATCATTGCTGATGATATTCGCTGTGATATGCTGGCTTTACCTGAAATGGTTCAATAAAAAATATTTAAAATCAGGCGACCTGGCTGTCATTAAAATGAAATATGCCGACATGGAAAAAAGAATACAACCGGCTGATACGGAAGTTTCATCGGCAAGTTAATTTTTACTCGATGGCTTTATACAATGCCTCATGTATTTTAGGCCGTACATTCATGTTCAGTAATTTCTTATTGATGTCGCCACCGTCAGGATGTACCCGGTTACTCAGAAAAATAAATATGAGTTTGTTTGCAGGGTCTGCCCATACACAAGTGCCGGTATAACCGGTATGGCCAAATGTTTGTGGTGATGCAGATAAACAGGGATAAGGTTCCTGCCTGGTGGCATTATCTTTTTCGGGTTTATCAAAACCATAGCCGCGGCGGCTGGTGGCACTGTGGTAAGCAGTAAACAATTCAACTGTTTCTTTATTCAAATATTTTTTACCATTAAATGTGCCGCCATTCAGCAGCATCTGCATGATCACGGCAAGGTCATACGCATTACTGAATAAACCCGCGTGGCCTGCAACGCCACCAAACATGGCAGCACCGGGGTCATGTACATCTCCACGCAGCAATTGCATGCGGTTGTTTTTTTCATGCTCGGTGGGAATGATGCGGCTTAACGGAAAACGTTCCCTTGGTTTAAAACCTGCAGTGGTTAACCCCAGCGGACGGTAAAATGTTTTCATTACATATTCATTCAATGGCATACCGCTGATCGCTTCAACAATTTTACCCAGGAAAATAAAATCATTATCGCTGTACACATATTTGCCTGTTTCTCCCAACGGGCTTTGCAGGATGCGTTTGTACATCGTGTCCCTCCAGTCGTTGCGCATATACATGTTTTCTGCTACACGAATAGAAAAGGAATCGGTTGCCTTGGTGGAATAGTATTTCGCCAAAGGCTTGCCTTCAGCATCCAGCGTTTCTTTATAAAACGGAATGAAAGAAACCAAGCCGGCCTGGTGCAGTAAAATATTTTCGATGAGTAAATGTTCTTTATTGCTGCCTTTAACCCAGGGCAAATAGTCACCCAAAGTTTTTTTCAAATCAATTTTGCCTTCATCATACAGCTTCATGATGCTGATGGTGGTGGCACAAATTTTTGTTACCGATGCCATATCAAAAATAGACTCCAGCTGCACCGGTTCTTTATTTTCGTACGTATAATAACCATAAGCCTTGTGGTAAGCGATCTTTCCGTCTTTCACCACCAATATTACACCGCCGGGTGTGGCGCCTTTTTCAATGGCATCATTTACGATAGAGTCAACATTGTTCAGTTTAACCGGGTCAAGCCCTGCCTCTTCAGGATCGCTTTTTGGCAAAAAAGCTGTGGAAGAAACAATACCGCTGCCATACGTAAATGCATCGCAAACGGTAACGGGTAAACGGCCTTTGGCAGCAAATTTTCCCTCTAACAAATCAGCCGCGGTTTGCTGGGTAATATCGTCATCTTCATAACAGGCAATGATTGTTGGGGCATCGCACCAATTCTTAACAGCATAAGGATTACCAAATACAAAAGTTACCGCATTCGTTTGCTGCTGCAGCAGGGTTACTAAATCAACCGCCGGTTTGGAGATGCCGAAATTATTTGCGGGTGTACGGTTATACGCATGCACACCAATGATCACTTTTTTATATTTTCTTTTAATGGTTTCCACTATGCTTAACAGGTTGCTGGCATCCTGCAGGTAATTAAAATAAAATACATCAGCCATATAATCATTACGCAGGCGTTTGGCAAAAGCGTTGTCTGCTGTATTGCCCACACTTACATAAGCCACCTGTTCCGGCATCGGAATGAATGGCGCCGGTAAAGCAAAAAAACTATTTTCAGCTTTACGCAAAACAGTGAGTGCATTTTGTGCCACCAGCTTTCTCATGGCAGGCACTTTGCTGTTTAAATCATTCGTTAAGTTTTCTGTGTTGATCGGTTGCCAATGATTCAGCCCATATTCATATTTAGACAATAATACTTTTTTACAGTGCATTTCAATATCGCTCCAGCTCAGCCTTTTATCTTTAATAGCCTGTTTGATTTTTTCGATGGCTAACGGAACATCTCCCGGCAAACACAACATATCATTACCGGCAATTAAAGACTCTACTGATGCAGCGCCATCAGGATAATACTTTTTCACGCCCTGCATTTCCAATGCATCGGTAAACGTTAAACCCTGGTAGCCGAGTTCATTGCGCATGAGGTTGGTTACATTGTTTTTAGAAATAGAGGTGGGCTTGTTTGGTGTGCTGTCGATTGCAGGAATGGATAAATGTGCAATCATCACACTGCCTATACCCGCTTTAAAAACGGTTTTGAATGGATACAGTTCCAGCGAATCCAATTGGTTCATACTCTTAGTAATTACCGGAAGATCGAGATGTGAATCTACCGATACATCGCCATGCCCCGGAAAATGTTTGGCGCAGGCCATCACACCATTATCCTGCAGGCCTTTCATGTATTGCACACCATATTGCGCCACTTTGTATTTGTCTTCACCAAAACTTCTGTCGTTGATAACCGGGTTGTTGGGGTTGTTATTGACATCCACCACAGGCGCATAGTTTACCTGTATACCCATGCGCTTACATTGTGCTGCAACAATTTGTCCATATTGGTAAACAATGTTACCGTCGGGCATGGCACCCAGCATCATTTGGCGGGGCAGGGGCAGCACGCTGTCTGTCATGCGCATGCCCACGCCCCATTCTGCATCAATACACATCAGTATGGGTGTTTTGGTTTGCGCCTGTAAATTATTGATGATAGTGGCTTGCTTTACCGGGCTGCCCTGGAATAAGCAAATGCCGCCAATATTATATTGTTTGATGAGTGCGGTAACAAGACTATCGAAAAAAGTAACGGTTTTAGTCTTGGCATCGTAAGTAGATAAACGTACCACCATTAATTGTGCAATACGTTCTTCATTGGATAAAGTATTGTACACACTATCTGCCCAATGTTGCGCAGCAGGAGTTTGTGCATACACAAAACGAAAACACAGCAGTATAATGAAAAAGGGAAAGGTTTTTTTAAGCATGCAATAAAAATACTTAATAATGAGGAATTGTGATGCGGTTGGAGTCGTCATGACGGTTTGAAGCCGTCAGGCGTCTTAACGCCAGGCTGTAAGTCTCAGCTTTATTTTTTAACTTTACCGTATGTCTATTGCAAGTAAATACAGGCCACATTATACTTACGATGAATATTGCCAGTGGGAGGGCAACTGGGAGTTGATTGAAGGCATGCCTTATGCGATGAGCCCGGCGCCCGTACCATCGCACCAAAGGGCGAGCATCAGGCTCGGATTTGAACTTGAGCTGGCTTTACAAAAGGGTTGCAAAAAATGTAAGTTATATCATCCAATCGATTGGAAGATCAGCGACGACACTATCCTGCAACCTGACTTATTAATTGTTTGTAACAAAATCGAAAAAAAATACCTTGACTTTGCTCCGGCACTAATTGTAGAAATTTTATCTCCTGCAACTGCAACTGCATCTAAAGATCGCAATGAGAAGATGGAAATATATGAGGAACAGGGGGTGAAATATTATATCATCGTTGATCCCCAATTTAAGAAAGTAGAGATTTATCAAATTATCAACAAAAAATATGAACCCGTTGCAATAACTCCAACTGAATTCTTATTTGAGTTAGAAGATGATTGCAGCATTGATGTCAGTCTTACTGATATATGGGAGTAAAACCCTGCTTCACTGTATTCTGTTTACGACTTCTTTTTAATGGGTAAAATCTGCTTAAATTTGTGGTTTAAATTTTTTTATTTTGCCCGATATCATTCAATTATTACCCGATAACATTGCCAACCAGATTGCCGCCGGTGAAGTGATTCAAAGGCCAGCCAGTGCAGTAAAAGAACTGCTGGAGAATGCTGTTGATGCCGGTGCAGATGAAATCAAACTGATTGTGGCGGATGCAGGCAAAACTTTAATACAGGTGGTGGATAATGGCAAGGGTATGAGCGAAACCGATGCCCGCATGGCTTTTGAACGCCACGCCACTTCCAAGATCAGTAATATTGAAGATTTGTTCCGTATTAAAACCATGGGCTTTCGTGGAGAAGCTTTGGCCAGTATTGCTGCAGTGGCACAGGTGGAACTGAAAACCAAAAGGGCAGATGATGATACCGGTGTTTTTATAGCCATTGAAAATAGTGCAGTCACCACGCAGGAACCCATAGCTGTACCCAATGGTACGAGTATCGCTATGAAGAATTTATTTTTCAATGTACCGGCAAGAAGGAATTTTTTAAAAAGCAATCCATCAGAACTCAGGCATATTGTAGATGAATTCATTCGTGTGGCAATGGCTTTTCCCAACATCTTTTTTTCATTGACCAGCAACGGACAGCAAATGTTTCACCTTGAAAAAGGTACACTGAAGCAACGTATTGTGCAGATACTCGGCAACACGTACAACAGCAAACTGGTAAGCGTGCAGGAACATACTGACTATATGAATATTTATGGTTTTGTTGGTAAACCTGAAACTGCCAAGAAAACCCGTGGCGACCAGTATTTTTTTGTCAACAACAGGTTTATTAAAAGCGCATACCTTAATCATGCTTTGATGAACGCCTTTGATACCATGATTGCCAAAGACAGTTTCCCGATGTATGCTTTGTTTATTGACCTGGATCCATCGCAGGTGGATATCAACGTGCACCCCACCAAACAGGAAATAAAATTTGAAGATGAAAAAATTGTGTATGCATTTGTGCAGTCAGCGGTAAAGCATGCACTGGCGCAGTTCAGCATTACACCAACGCTCGATTTTGACCTGGATGCTTCCATTCAGCAATTAGATGCAGTAAGCAAACCATTTACTGAAGAAAAAAAATCGAGTGCTTCTTCATCTTCTTTATACAATACGTTTACGCAAAAGAACCAGTCGCATTTTATAGAAAGTAAAAGCGGGTTAAAACACTGGAAAGATTTTTACGAAAAAGACACACCGAGAGCAATACCTGTACAGCAGGAAGAAGCGGTGCTGATGCCTTCCGGCTATCATCCGCAAACAGAAAACCTGGTGCAACTGCATAACAGTTTTATTGTTGCACAAACCGTAAGGGGTTATTATCTTGTTCACCAGCAGAATGCCCATGAACGCATCCTGTATGAACAATTCATGCAGGCGCTGGATGGCAAACCCATTGCCACACAGCGCAGCCTGTTCCCGGTAACATTAAACTTATCAGCCACAGATGCCGTTTTACTGCAGGGGCTGATTCCCGATATGCAGCAGTTGGGATATTTGCTGGAACCTTTTGGCAGCAATACTTTTGTAATACAGGGTGTACCGGCAGACGTAAGCGATGGCAATGAAAAAATTGCTGTAGAAAAAATGCTGGAGCAGTACAAGCATTTCAGCAGCGATTTAAAATTTTCTAAAAGAGAAAAATTATTACGCTCTATGGCATTGCAGCAATCAGTCAAAGCAGGAACAACTTTATCTGCAATTGAAATGACTTCATTAGTGGACAATCTTTTTCATTGCATAACACCTAATATAACGCCCAACGGCAAACCCACTTACCTGGAATTTAAGAAAGATGAACTGGATAAAATGTTTGGGCGTTAAGAGATAAAACAAGAATGCGGCTCCTCAAAGCCGCATTCTTGTTTTATAGCGTATTTGAAATTCGGTTAATCCACATCTACCGGTGCAGCAGGGTTCTTCTCTTCATCCAAAGCAAAAAACAATTTGCGCAGCATTTCTTTATACTGGTTGGTTTTGCCAAACTGTGTTTCAATGTTAATGTAGCGTTTGTTCTGTTCGCCATAATACACACTCAGCGATCCATCTTTAAATACTTTTACATTATCCTGCAAAATACTGTTGTAACCCAATGAAGACATTTTGGTAAAAATATAATCATCTGTGGTAAAAGCAATATCATCAGAATCCTGCCAGTCGTTAGCATATACCTGTTTGGCATCGTTGGTTCTTTTACCGCCGGGCTGGTAACTTTTTACAGAGTAATCACCATCCGTATTATTGTGCAGTGCCACCACGCAGGAAACAGTATCCGGTATCAGTTCCAGCAAATGGTTGGCAAATTTTTCCACTTCTGCAAAAACACCCGGGTTAACCTTGCCAGTGGCTTTTAAAGTAAGCTTGATACCCGCCATGGAAAAAATCCTGTTGGGGTCAAAAGTGTACATCACACCTTTATAGGGAAAACTGACCATCCTTTTTGAACCGTTCTCAATTTTTACAATCAGCCCGCCTTCCATTTCCAGCACATCACGTGCGGCCTGAACAGCAGTGGCCTCATTATCGTGAAGGTTTATACAGCAGGTATGAATGGTTTCGCCATACTGAATTACTTTAAAGGAAATCGTTTTATCACCCAGCTTATGGGTGATGACCCTTTCATTAGCCTTAAAATTGCCTTTTAGGCTCGGTAAGCTTTTAGATAAAGGAGAAGTTGCACTAAGCAGCACTGCTGCAACGGGAGTTAGTAAGGTTTTAGGTAACATCAGGAGATGCTTTTAGAACAAATATATTTGATTAATAATTTTTCCGGTAAAAGAAGATAGTCACGTATGTGAATAAACCACCTGCAGGGAGCAAAATGATGGGCACAGGCAAAAAAAGATCCTGCTGCAATAACTGCAGCAGGATCTGTCTTTTTTCAATTTATAAAGAAACCGGGTACTTACATTTTGGTAAAACGGGCATAACAAACTTTACCGCCATACACCAGTTTGATGGTATATATTCCAGCAACCAAATCACCAATGCTGAGTGTTACTGTATTGGTTCCGGCAATACCGCTCTGGTGTTTTTCTTTTACCAGTACATTCATGCTGTTGTATACATAAGCGTCAATCATTCCGGGTGTGGTGAGTATTACATTTACACTTACTGCAGTGGTGGCCGGGTTTGGCGTAGCCTGTAATTCACAAACAGTACTCGCCACATGCTCAATATGAATTACTGAACAATATTCTTTCACACAACCGCCGGAAGTGATGGCTTTCAAACAAACATTGTAATAACCGGTATCCTGGAATACGTAAACAGGATTGTTTTGATGCAGGATCACCGGAGGTGTGGTTGCAGGTGCCAGTTTGGTAATCGTCCATGTTTGATCCAGTATGGTTGCATTGGCATTTGCATAGAAGTATACTTTATTCGGGATAACCGGATCCCTCTGATAAACATAACTTACATGAATGCTGTCGCAATTAACCTGTGGCAATACCCTTACTTCTTTGCAGGTGGTGGTGGCGCAAGTGGCACTGCGCCATGCAGTCAGACATGCAGTATATAAACCGGGTTGGGCATAACGATGAACTGCAATCGGGTCGTGGCTGCCTGTGCCGTCACCAAACGTCCAGGTGTACAGTGTTGTGGTCTCAATGAAGTTAGGGGTGAAGGTAAACTTCTGGTTATCGTTCGGCGCTTTCACAAAAGTGAATTGCGAAAGCTGTTCGCATGTTGGTGGTGGTGGCAGAATGATCACACTGTCGCAATATTCCCTTACACAATTGGTGGCGTTGTTTAGCATAACTGTAAGGCATACCCTGTAGCTGCCTGGCTGTGTGTATACATGCGCCGCATTCCAGGTAGTGGCTGATGTACCATCTCCAAAATGCCAGATGGCCGTTGCAGTAGCTGTAGATACCAGTGTGGTATTGGTAAAATACACCAGGTTATGGTTAACAGAATCCCTGTGTATGGTGAAGCTTACAGTGAAGTTGCACGGAGTTTGTACAAATACTGTTTTACAGAATTCTCTTACGCAGGGTGCAGTACCGGTTGCATTATCATTTTTCTTCACCCTGATACATACTGTATACAGGCCGCCCATCGCATAATCGTGTGTTGGGTTGGCAATGTTGGGGTCTCCCTGTACACCACTTACACTTGTGCCATCGCCAAACGTCCAGCGTACAGAGTCTGTAGCACTAACAGGTGTACTGGTATTGGTGAATTTAATTCTTAAAGGATGAGACGAATCGGGTTGCGACGTAAAGTTAGCCACCAGGTTGCATGGGTTGCTAACAGTTACTGTTTTGCAGATCTCGCTCACACATGGAGGCACACCTGCAACAGTGATATTTTTTTTCACCCTCAGGCAAACGGTATAAATGCCGGGTTGGGTAAAAGTATGTGTTGGATTAATGTCATAAGAAACGGAACCATCTCCAAACGTCCAGCGGATGGAATCACCAGGCGTTAATGGCACACTTAAATTCTGGAAGGCCAGTGTCAATGGAGAAGAAGCCACATTCGTCCAGCTGAAATTAGCGGAGAGAATACAAGCCGGCGCAACAATAACTGTTTTGCAAATTTCGCTTATGCAGGGTGTGGCAGTAGCGTTTACATTTTTCTTTACACGGATACAAACATTGTACACACCCGCATTGGCATATACATGTGTGGGGGTGGAAAGGCTGCCCACTAAACCATTAATGGGTGCTGAACCATCGCCAAAATTCCAGCGGATGGAATCACCCGGCGCATTGGGCAACGACTGGTTGAAAAAATGAATGGTATTCCAGTTCAGAGAATCGGCATTGTACGTAAAATAAGCCTGCAGGTTACACGCAGTTGTGGGTGGAATGGTTACCACTTTAGTAACAGAGTCGGTACAGGTAATAGTACCATTGGCATTATGCCTGACCATGTAATGTTTTACATTGTAACTGCCCGATGCGCTGTAGGTATGTAAAGGCGCAACAGCAGAAAGCACCCCGCCATCTCCAAAGTTCCAGTAATGAACGGTGTTGATGGAGTCTCCCACCATAACGGGAGTAAACTGCACTGTAAAAGCGCTTATACTAAAGTTGAAGTCGGCATTACAGGTAGTTTGGGCCTTGGATTTAAAACTTAACGCCGTGAGTACGAACAGCATTAGTGTAGATAGTCGTTTCATAACAAACAATTTTGATTTAAGGTTATTGTTGGTTTTTCGTTTGTAAAGGATAGATACCCTGTTGTTGGGTTTGTGTTGCCTGAGGGGGAGAAAAATTCTAATATTTTTCGCGGATGGATTCTAAAAAACGCTCCGTTGCCCTGCGTACGGGCGTGGCCCCGGTGATGTAATTATTAGCTAAGATAGAAAAAATGAGCAGTTTTCCTTTACGGGTGATGAGATAGCCGCTTAAAGCGCAGTTGTTACTTAGTGTGCCCGTTTTGGCATAAATATATCCTGAATCTTTTTTAAAGTAAGATGCAATGGTTCCTTCACCGCCGGTAGCTAAAATGTTTTTCATACGGGCAATGCCAAATTCATCTTTCATCTTATTTAATATATATACAAAACTCTGCGGTGTAAATAAATTATAGCGGCTGAGTCCACTGCCATCCACCCATTTGGGGCGCTGGGGTACATCTTTTAAATCGGTTTTTAAAATGGTGTCAATTATTTTTTCATCATTCATGATGCCGAGGTGTTCATTGCTTACCATGAGTAAGGTTTGCTCTGCAAAAAAATTATCGCTGCGGTGCATCATGGGTTTGAAAAGGGAATCGGTGGGTTGGGAGTGAATGGTTCTAACAACAGTATCATTCAAATAACGGCTCTTAACTTCTTCATATCTTAACATAGCGGTCAAATCTGTTTTTTCTTCATTACTCCTATTATTCTGCACTATTTGTTTTGATGCCAATGGTGTGACCAGTGGACTGGTTACAAAAAAAATATTTAGTCCTGGTATGTTTTCTTCTAACAGTTTTATTTGTGTATCTACATCCGGTTCAAAAGTAGTGTTCCAGCTTTTATACGTTCCGGAAGTAAATATCAAATGATTACTTCCCATTTTTTTAAAAGCTGAAAGTCCATTTTCAAAAGCATACATTTTTTCGGCTTCGTTCCAAAAGTATTTTGGCGTTACCGATATACTGTCTTTATTGATCCACCTGATATTAATGACATCTCCATACATAGGAAATGTACTTCTCGGTGCCATAAATGGTTCTTTATAATCATCCCATGCCCAGCCCATTCCCCAGGGATTGATGTCTGGCAAATTGTGCAACACAATTTTTTTTCTTGTCTTTAAAAAATCTAAAACAGGCTGGCGCTGAAATTCACTCAACAAAAAAGTGGGGTCTCCCGAAGGGGTTATTTCAGTTATCGTATCGTGAGGCATATTAAAAACCTGGTACCTCAACCCCACCAAACTATCTCCCAAATATTTCATTCCTGCATACAGTGTAAACAATTTGGTATTGCTGGCCGGGATGAAGTAATGTGTATCATTATGACTGTACCAGTATTTTCCTGTAGCGGGTTCATAAATGCTGATGCCGATATTGCCGGTGTTTACTGCACTGTCCTTTAAAATCGTTGCAGAAGCCTGCCTGCTGATTTGTTTGCTGATGCTGCAACTGTACAAACTACTGATGGCAAGTATGGCAGATAGATAAATAATTGATGTAAGAAACTTCAGCATGGAATAAAAAATAATTAATAAAGAAACGCCGCAGCAACTAAGATAAAATTTTTCCGGTTATGCAATGGAAGGGATTTGCCGCAGATGCCCAGATGAGTCCCACGCAGATGCGCAGAGGGCGCTGAACATGATCTGATGTCCCCGTCTGATCATGTGGGAGAAAAAGCTTAAAGCGGCACAGCAATACATTGCCACCGTGCCTTTGTGCCGCTGTGAGCATTTATCTGCGCATCTGCGGCACTAATTTTAATGCATCCTTGATCAGCCGCATCTTCCGCACTGATCAATATCTTTTTTTATTCCATGCAGATGTTTTAATTTTCAGCCATTCATTTATGCCATTCGCCAACCGCCTATATCTTTTTAAAGGATTGCTGCAACCATTACTGCTGTTATCAGGACTGATCCTCGGCGGTACAGTGGGCTATATGATCATTGAGCACTACCATTTTCTTGAAGCGCTGTTCATGACGGTGATTACAGTAGCCTCGGTGGGGTTTAATGAAGTGCATCCATTAAGTGAAGCAGGACAGGTGTTTACCATTATCTTAATACTGGTGAACCTCGGTTTGTTCACGTATTTTATTACGCTTTTATCGAAATATTTTTTTGATACCGATGTGGTGAATAAATATAAACTGATGAAAATGGAAAACAGGATTCAGCAATTGCAGCAACACGTGATCATCTGCGGCTTTGGCCGTAATGGTAAAGAAAGTGCACAGGTATTGCACGATAATAAAATTCCTTTCGTGGTACTGGAATCTAAAGACGATGCCAGTGATTCATTGGGGTTTGATGTACCCTATCTTTTAAAAGGCGATGCCACCAAAGATGAAGTACTGCTGCAGGCAGGCATTAAAGATGCCAAAGCCATCATCGTTACTTTACCGGTAGATGCGGATAATTTATTTGTTGTGCTTACGGCAAGGCAACTGAACCCCGGTATTACCATCATCAGCCGCGCCTCTAATGATTCTTCTATCAAAAAATTAAAAATTGCAGGAGCAAGCAATGTCATCATGCCCGATAAAATCGGCGGTGCACATATGGCCACATTGGTGATGCTGCCCGATGTGGTTGAACTCTTGTCCATCATGAGCACCCGCAACAACGCCGATTTTCGTGTGGCCGAATTGAAAGCGCAAAAAACATTTGTGTTAAGTGAAATGGATCTGTGGAAGAAAACCAATTGTACAATACTGGGTATAAAAGATTCCAGTGGTCATTATACTGTTAACCCTCCCGCAAGTTATGCCGTAAATGCCGGGCAAAGCATGATTGTAATGGGCAGTGATGCGCAGATTGAAAATGCGAGGAGGATGGTGTGAAGGTGAATGGGCAATGGCGAATAGTGAATGGTCAATGAACTATCAACTTTCAACCTTCAATCTTTAACTTTCAACAGAACAGAACACGCCACAGGCGTGTTCCTACAAACTCCGCTCCAGCGCCCTTAACCAACGTTCCGGTATGGCATTCTGGCTGGCCTGTACATAATCGCGGTAGCTGCTGGCAATAAATTTTTTATTGGGCAACTGCATCCACCAGCGGCCGGTTTTTTTGCTCTGCAGAAACATTGTATCCACTTCAGTAAAATTGCAATGGTATTCATTAAAATGGCCAAGGTCGTCTAATGCTGCTTCCTGTAAGGCCCTGTTCTTACCATCAATAAAATACCACAGCATTTGTGCAATTTGTTTTGCGGTAAGGTCATGCAAATCCTGTTGCGGCAGGTAACCGTAAATGCCCATGCTGCTCAGTTGTGCACTCATACCAGCGTAGCGGGTGAGCATGCAGGCTTCTTCACCGGTAAAACCATTGGGGCTTTGAACAGAAGCCGGGGAGTCGCCGTATTTAAGTGCATTGATGTCGAAGCTGAGCAGGTTGGTGTTGCGCAGTACGGGTTCCATTTCTTCCATTTCATCTTTCACCATCCCAACACGGAAACAATCAAAACGCAGTTTGTCCATCGTTTCCAGCATACGCGGATGAACAAAATAGCTCTGGAAGCCGATATGATTGTAATGCCTTACCAGGTTGGGTTCGCCGGTAAGCATTTCCATTAAAAAATTTTCACTGCGCTCAGGGCTTTCGCCACGCAGGTTAATGTTGGAGTCGATACAGGTGGCTTCAACCGTTTGTTTTAAATCGGCGTAAGCAAAATACTGGGCCAGTGTAATATCATGCGATCCCCCCAATAGTACAACTGTCTTCTTCATTTGTATTAAAGAAGACAGTACGGTTTTAATGGCTGCATAGCTATCGCTGAGGGTGGCGCCGGTTTTAATATTGCCAATATCTGCAATATTGATTTCTTTATGCCAGTAATGCAATTGGTACAATTGCCTGCGGATGGCATCGGGTGGGGAAACGCTCATATCAAAAGCCCCGGCACCACGGGTTTCATTAACGCCAACCAATACAATACCGGCGCCGGTAATATCTGGTATTTCGGTTTCAAAAATGGAAATATTTTTGGCAAACTGGCCGTCGTTATAGCTGTTGTCTCCGTTAATATCACTCAGCACCACGGGGGCTAAAAAATCCTGCAGGTCGTACATCTAAAAAATTTGGGCAAACCTAACAGATAAATTTCAGATTGCGCAAACGTTACCGTAAAAATTGTGTGTTCATCAGTTTTTTGCAAGGGTAAAAATCGGTAACTTCGTCACCACAATTTTAATAACGATGAGCTATAAAGAAGAAGTATTAAAGGACGTAGTGATCAAATTTGCCGGCGATAGCGGTGATGGGATGCAATTGACCGGAAACCAGTTTACCAACAATACCGCATTACTGGGTATTGACCTGGCCACCTTCCCCGATTTCCCTGCAGAAATTCGTGCCCCAATAGGAACGCTTCCCGGTGTGAGTGGATACCAGTTGCGGTTCAGCAGCGACAGGGTGTTTACCCCCGGTGATGCCTGCGATGTACTGGTGGCAATGAATGCCGCTGCATTAAAAAGTAACCTGAAACAATTAAAACCCGGCGGTAAGGTTATTGCCAATGTAGATGGCTTTGATGCGAAGAACCTGCGTTTGGCCAATTACCCGGAAGGTGTAAATCCTTTAGAAGATAACAGCCTCGGTAATTTTGAAGTGATCAAGATGGATGTTACCAAGATGACCCGTGAGGCATTGAAGGACATTACTATGGGCGTGAAAGAAAAAGACCGAGCAAAGAATATGTTTGTACTGGGCTTTTTGTACTGGATGTACAACCGCAACATGGAAAACACCATCGACTTTTTGCGTGATAAATTTGGTAAGAAAGCAGAAATTTTAGAAAGTAATATTAAAGCCTTACAGGCGGGATATAATTATGGCGATACCACTGAAACTTTTACCACCCGTTTTAAAGTGGAAAAAGCGAAGATGGAACCCGGCACTTACCGCTCCATCATGGGCAACCAGGCGGTAGCTTATGGCTTGATCGCTGCTTCGCAAAAAAGCAACCTGCCTTTATTCCTCGGCAGTTATCCCATCACACCAGCAAGCGATATTCTGCATGAATTAAGCAAGTACAAAAACTTTGGTGTAAAAACATTCCAGGCCGAAGATGAGATAGCAGCAATCGCTTCGTCTATAGGAGCCAGTTATGGTGGCGCTTTAGGCGTTACCACCAGCAGCGGACCGGGTATTGCATTAAAAGGTGAAGCGATGGGTTTGGCTGTAATGCTGGAAATACCTTTGGTGGTGATCAATATTCAGCGTGGCGGCCCATCAACCGGTTTGCCCACCAAAACTGAACAAAGCGATTTATTGCAGGCATATTATGGCAGAAACGGCGAATGCCCCATGCCGGTAATTGCCAGCAGCACACCCAGTGATTGTTTTGATTCCGTGTATGAAGCGGTGCGTATTGCAGTAACACACATGACACCGGTAATGTTCCTGAGCGATGGTTATATTGCCAATGGTGCAGAACCCTGGAAATTTCCAAAATCTGCCGACCTGCCCGAAATAAAAGTCAATTTCGCAAAGCCTGAAGATGTGAAAGACGGCAAATTCATGCCTTACCAACGCGATGAAAAATTGGCCAGGCCCTGGGCAATACCCGGCACTGCTGGATTAGAACACCGTGTGGGTGGTTTGGAAAAACAGGATGGAACCGGTAACATCAGTTACGACAGCGATAACCATCAGCACATGGTAAAAACAAGGCAGGCTAAAGTTGATAATATTGCGGATTATATTCCTGAACAACAATTAGACAGCGGTGCAGAAAAAGGTAAAGTGTTGGTGTTAGGCTGGGGCAGTACGTACGGTTCTATCAAAAGTGCCTGTAAAGAATTGCAGGATCAAGGTCAGGCAGTAAGTCACGCACATTTGCGTTACATTCGTCCATTTCCTAAAAACCTGGGGGCGATGTTGAAAAATTTCGATACGGTATTGGTTCCTGAAATTAATAATGGACAATTGATCAAAATCATCCGTGATGTTTATTATGTAGATGCAAAAGGATACAATAAAATTATGGGTGTGCCCATCACCAAGTCTGAACTGGTGGAAGCCATCAAACAATATTTATAACCCGAATCAATAAATGAAGTTTGCTTAACCCCGGTAATGAATGCCGGGGTTTTTTCATGGCCAGACCATCTTGTACCTTCAAGCTCCAGCTTGAAGTTGTTGTTATGTTGGTTCATCTCCTTGCCTTTGCGCCTCTGTCAACAAATTACTTATCATGGTCAGACGTCGACGTCAGACCATCTTGTACCTTCAAGCTCCAGCTTGAAGTTGTTGTTAAGTTGGTTCATCTCCTTGCCTTTGTGCCTCTGCAAGCAAATCGCTTATCATGGTCAGACGTGGGCGTCAGGCCATCTTGTACCTTCACGCTCCAGCTTGAAGTTGTTCTTTAATTGCTATACTTCTGCGCCTTTATTCTCTGGGGTAAAATCAAATCTGACCATGATTATTTTCAATCCCAAAAGGCTTCAGGCTGGATCTTGAAGGTACAATGCACCGCTGCGTGTAAATATTTTACTTGTCAACATTTATTCAAAATGGCATTGATATTGCAGAAAAATCCCATTGAACCACCATCCAATGTAAAACGCTATGAACAAAAACTTCGTTGCCGCCTCTGTCTGTATTACCATATTGCTCATCAGTTCCTGCAATAAACAAGATGCACTTACACCAATTCCGGAACCGGAAGTAAAGCAATCGTACATCAATTTTAAACAGGATACTGTTTTGTTTTCATTATTGGTAACCACAGCATTAAAAGAAAGTGTGGGCAATATTAATGTTACTACTATAGAAGGAAATTATCCAGATACAACATCACACAAAAACAATCTCGTGATCAGGATTACCGGCGACAGTGCAAGAACATATCTGCCCGCCGAAATACTCGCCAGTTATACCGATTCATTGGGAGTTACATATGCCAACAGCAGTACCGATACCATGAATAAAGTAACGGTTACCAAACTGCAAAAAATAAAACAAGGTATTGTTGAAGGTAATTTTACGATACGGGTTAGTAATACTACCAAAACAAAAACCATTTTATTAAGTGAAGGAAAATTTGCCACCAGTTTTTTTGAATAAAACCGTCTTTGGCAAACTATTTGTAAAAAAAATAATACAAAGAACTGCCCTTTCATTCATACCCATTCATCAAGCTTTGGCCTGAGTGACCGTTCTTCCCTTCAAAAAAATCAGCATCAACAGCAGAGCAAAAACAGCTGCTGAAAATCATTACGCTGTTAAACCACTATCCGTTTATGAACGAAACAATGCCCAACACAACTGTATCAAGCCGTACAAAGAAAACTGTGGTATCGCCATTTGCCCCGCCAACAGCAGGCCTCCAGGAATATTCAGGCGCATGGGATACTCTGCAAGTGGTACACCTGTTAAAACGTACTTTGTTTGGCGCCAGTCATAACAACATCAATTACTTTAAGGGAAAAACCATGCAGCAGGCGGTAGATGAATTACTGCAACCTGCTGCAGCACCATCAACTGTACCGCTGAATAATTATAGTGTGAATGGTTATGTGGATCCCACCGGTGTTCCATTATGGCAAACCTGGATTAATACCGGCATCAGCCTTGCAGATAAAGATTTAAATCAAAAAAGAATTGACGCATTAAAAACATGGTGGCTGGGTCAGTTGTTACAACCATCACGCTCTATTCACGAAAAACTTACCCTGTTCTGGCACAATCATTTTGCCACCAATTTCGGAACAGCGGCAGATAAAATTAAAGCCCGTTTTTGGTACAATCATTATCTTACACTCCGGCAAAATGCATTGGGCAATTTTAAAGCTATGGCAAAAGCAATTACGCTTGACCCTGCAATGCTGTACTTTTTAAATGGCGACAGTAATATTAAAGGCGCTCCCAACGAAAACTATGCCCGCGAGTTACAGGAATTATACAGTGTGGGCAAAGGCCCCAATTCCCATTATACTGAAGACGATGTAAAAGCAGCCGCGTTGGTACTAACAGGCCATACCGTTAGTTCAACAACTTTCATGTATACATTTGACGCAGGTAAGCACGATGCCACCAATAAAGAGTTCTCTTCTTTTTACGGCAATACCATCATAACCGGTTATAGTGGTGCCACAGGTGCAACAGAAGTGGATGCATTACTGAATATGATTTTTGCACAGGATGAAGTGGCAAAATTCATTTGCCGTAAACTGTACCGCTTTTTTGTGTATTACAAAATTGACGATAGTATTGAACAGGCGGTGATTACGCCCATGGCGCAAATCTTCCGCAGTAATAATTATGACATTCAACCCGTGCTGTCAGCTTTATTTAAAAGCCAGCATTTTTACGACCTGGTATATGCTTCAGCCTGCATTATTAAAAGTCCGCTGGATTTTGTAATCAGCAATATCAATGAGTTTGACGTTCAACTGCCTCCCATTACAGACAGTGAAGCAACGTATTCAGCATGGCAAACCATTCAGCTTGAAGCAGCAGATATGCAGCAGGAAATTGGTGCTATACCTGAAGTAGCGGGTTGGTATGCCTACTATGAAGCGCCCGCTTTTCATGAATTGTGGGTGAACTCGGCTACGTATACACGAAGAAACATTTTTACAGACCGGATGATTGCTGACGGCATCACGAATAACAATCAAACCCTGGTGATAGACCCCATCAGCTTTGCCGATCAATTGGCTAATCCCGGCGATCCGAACTTACTCATCGATCAGTCGCTGGAAATATTGTTGCGGTATCCTTTATCATCCAGTGCCAAAGAACTCATCAAACGCTCCATTTTATTAAGCGGACAATTGCAGGATTCATACTGGACCAATGCCTGGGATGCTTACAAAGCTGTGCCAACTGATGCCGGCAATAAAGCCATTGTGCTCAGCCGGCTGAAAGCTTTCTATAAATACATTATGAATCTTCCCGAATACCATTTGTGTTAAACCATCCAATACCATTCTATGCAAAGAAGATCCTTTTTAAAAAGAACTGTGCAGGGTGCTGTATTGCCTGCAGTGCTGGGCAACCTTTCAGTAAATGCATTCGGCCATACTGCATTTCTGCAGGCACTCGGTAACGTGGATAATGATCATGTGCTGGTGCTGATTCAACTATCCGGAGGTAATGATGGTTTAAATACATTAATTCCACTGGAACTGTACAGCGATTATTACCGCATCCGTTCCAATATTGCGATTCCTGAAAACAAAGTACTGCCACTGAATAATAATGTAAAAACAGGTTTGCATCCTTCCTTAACCGGCATGCAGCAATTGTATAATGATGAAAAATTATGTGCCATACAAGCGGTAGGTTATCCCTCAGCAAATGGATCACACTTCCGCTCGATGGACATTTGGTTAACCGGTGCAGATGCAGATCAATATTTAACCACAGGTTGGGCCGGCCGTTTTTTAAATCATCAATATCCCAATTATCCCGTTGGTTTTCCCAACGATATTATGCCAGATCCTTTGGCCTTGCAGATTGGTTCTGTATTATCTCCGGTGTTTTTAAGTCCGACCGGTTTTGATGCATTGGCCATTGACGAAAGTTTGAATTTTTATAACCTGATTGATGCGATACAGGATCCGGTACCGAATACGCCCAGCGGTGTTGAGTTGACTTACCTGCGCACCATTGCACGGCAAACCAACCGCTATGCCGATGTAATTAAAGATGCTGCAGCGAAAGTAACGCAGCAATCAGCATATCCTGCAGATAACTATCTCGCTGCGCAATTAAAAGCAGTGGCAAGATTAGTAGCCGGTGGATTGAAAACAAAAATTTACATGGTGGGCATGGGCGGTTTTGATACGCATGCCGGGCAGGTGAACGGAGGTAATACACTTACCGGCAACCACAGCGCCTTATTGAAACAAGTATCGGATGCCATCAGTGCTTTTATGAAAGACCTGGAATTTTTAGGTGTATCAAAACGGGTGATGGGTATGACGTTTTCTGAGTTTGGAAGGCGCATGCAAAGCAACGGCAGTTTGGGAACAGATCACGGTGCCGCACAACCGGTTTTTTTATTTGGAGAAGCAGTGAAGCAGGGCGTGTTGGGAAAAAACCCTGATATGCCAACAAGCAACCAGGCTATTGACAATGTGCCGATGCAGTACGATTTCCGTTCCATTTATTCCACCATTTTAAGAGATTGGTTTTGTTTGCCGCCACAGGAAGTGGATGGTGTGTTGCTGAAAAATTATCAATACCTGCCGGTAATTGAAGCTTCAGCCTGTAATATGAATATGGATGAGCTGAATAATATCGGGAATAACCTGATCATTAATTCGCCCAACCCGTTTGTGAATTCAACCCGGATCACTTTTAAAACAGAAGGTGGTCATACACTCGTACAAATTTTTGATGCGCTGGGAAAAATCATCACCACATTGGTAGACCAGGTGTATGCAGGGCCGGGAACTTATACCGTTACATTCAACAGTATGCAAATACAATCTGGTGTATATTATGCAAGGCTGCAGAATGGTGCTTTGCAACAAGTAAGGCCAATGTTGAAAGTGCAGGGATAAAACCATAATAAACTTTAAACCACCACCCGATGCGGCGATTTTTATTTTTCATATTGGTTATGTTTTGTTCACTGGCTGTTCAAAAAACAACGGCACAAATGAATTATGTCATTCAGCATAGCACAACCTGTGCCGGTACCGCGGTAACATTTAACGCCACTGTTTTTGAAACAGCACCTTTCCCGGATTCTGTTTTTTGGAATTTTGGTGATGCAGCCAGCGGCCTGCTCAATACAGCATCGGGTATACAGGAGCCTGTACATACTTATAATACACCAGGTACGTATATTGTATCGTTGCATGTAGTAGATGGTGGGGCAGGAACGATCAATTTGACCGATACATTGCAAATTGTTACACCGGTGGCATACAATTTTGGCCCAGATGTTTTTTTATGTGGCGACACCGGCACTTATATCATCAGGGCGCCAATAATACCTAATGCCACTTATGCATGGAATGATGATACCACTACACTGGGGCCGGTACTAACGGTGAAGAAGAGTGGTACTTATACAGTGAAAATTGATGGTTGCGAAGTAACAGATACTATTGGTGTTTTCTTTACCAGGAAACCCCAATTGGATTTGGGCAGAAATCATATTCTCTGCCAGGGTGAACAGCTTACGCTGGATGCCAGCAGTGAAAATGCTACCTATCAATGGTTGCTGAATGGAGCCGTGTTGCCAAATACACAATCGCAGTTACCGGTAATAGCACCGGGCGGACAATATATTGTACAGATTAATGTAGCAGGTTGCGGCAATTATTCCGATACCGTGAATATTACATTTAGCAATACAGCTGCGCCACCGTTCTATCTTGGGCCAGATACTTTATTGTGCCCCAAAGAAATTTTTCATCTTACAGCGCATGTTCCCGGTGCCACCCGTTATGCATGGAGCACTAAAGGGCTGGACGTGTATGACGCAGTTTCTTATAATATCGATACAGATTCCACCATTACCATTAATAACCCCGGCCGTTACTGGGCATTTGTAACAGTGGCCAACCAGTGCGAAGTGGTAGACACTATGGTTGTACGTTACCGTGGCAATAAACAACTCAACTTCAACGATACTTCTTTATGCCTGGGGAATACGCTTGTTCTGGATGCAGATTTTGGAACCGGTGTGTATAAATGGGAATCGATACCGCCGCAGCGGGACGATCAAAATAATACCAATCAATCTACTTACTTTATTTATAAACCCGGCTTTTATACGGTAACAGCAACCGTAGGGCATTGTGTGTTTAAAGACAGCCTGCATGTTTATTTTAATGATACCTTACAGTTAAAACTGCCTTCAGACACTACGCTCTGCGTTGGGGAACCATTCACCATACATCCTTCGGCCAATGTACCAGATTATATTTGGCAGGATGGAAGTACAGGCGGGTATTATAATGCAACAACTTCAGGGCAGTACCGCATTACTGCACAAAATGGCTGCGGAAAAGATACAGCCACCATGCATATTGTGTTTGAAAACTGCCCCTGTGCCTTACTGTTACCCAATGCCTTTACACCAAATGGAGACGGCATGAATGATATTTTTCGCCCCCTGCATGCCTGTGATATGAAAGACTACAGCATGATCATTTTTAACCGGTATGGAGAAGCTATTTTTAAGAGTAATGATCCGTTGTATGGCTGGGATGGAAAATGGAAGAGTTCATTACTGAATATGGGCAGTTATGTATGGCAGGTAAAGTATACCAAAATAAGTACGGAACAGGTGGTGCAAAAACAGGGCACAGTATTGCTGTTGCGATAACATATTTTACAGCGCGACCATTATCATGTACACCCCCAAAGACAAGGCTTCGCATTTGCGAAGCCTTGATCATATAAAATAAGGTGAGAAAGAATTATCTTTTATCTCTGCCCAGTACCAGGCTTATCTTAACATTGAAGGTAAAATACGCATCATTGTTTTTTGGATTACCTCTCTGGTCTCCGGGTGTGGTGATGTGAGTGGGATCCAGTTCATACTGGCGGTCGTTCAGCAGCAAAGCATTGGTAAGCCTGGTACCGCTGAAGTAGTTGGCGTATAAGCTTGGATCAATGTAGGTTGTACTTACATCATCAAGGTAGTCGGTACTTAAAATGCGGTATACAAATTCTGCCCTGATGTTGAACATGGGAGACAGATCGTATTTAGCACCCACACCCACAGGAAAATTAACCTGGTTCAGCGAGTAGGGCTTTCTGTTAGGGTATTCTGCAAAACCCTGCCCTTCGGTACTTAAGGGCTGCAGATCAACCCAGCGATTTTGCAGTTTTGCCTGAGGATTAAAATGAAAGAAACCAATACCCCCGAGTAAATAAGGAGATACTTTAGGAGGCAGATTGTCCTCATCGTATTTCATGAAAATATACAAGGGATGAATTTCTGCCATGGCAGAAAATTCGCTGATCGGACTTCTGAAACTCAGGTTACGTTCATACCGTCCGTAAGTGGATGCTTTAACACTTTTTAAAATGCTGTCGTATGCTTTCACCTGTCCAAACGTACCTTCCAGCCGCACACCAACTGCATTTTTAATCATTACATTAAAAAACAGGCTTCCGGAAACCTGGGTATTACCAAAGTTGAGGTCTTTAATAAATTTCTTACCAATACCTTTTTTACCCCCCACATCTGTGAGGCAGTTCATTGCGCCAAGAGATGCACCAATTTCATACACAACAGGATTATCATAATACCTGTTATCATAAAAATAATATTGTGCGGCTGTCTTCTGGGTAAGACCAATACAAAATACCAATGCTCCGATGAAATGCAGTTTTCTCATTATAGACATGTCCTTTTTTTAATGTATATGCAGTCTTCGGAAGGGAGGATGGGATTATACACAAATAAAACAATAATTCACTAAAAACCGTTCAGGTTTACACGATTTGTTTACACATTTTTTAGTAAGATTCCTGCATTTAATGTTTAGTTGCTTTAACCCTAAAAACAATTGCTAAAAAGTTATGCCAATTTTGAAATTGACAGAAAAATACGCATCATTATTTTTAGGATTTCCCCTTACATCACCTGCAACAGGTTTATAGTTTGGATCAATTTCACCCTGCCGGTTATATAATGCCTGTGCTTTGTCCAGTTCATCACCGGCAAAATATTTCGAAAACAATGTTTTGTCAACATAAGTAGTGCTTACATCATCCAGGTAATCGGTATTTAAAATCCGGTACACACACTCCACGCTGAAATTCATTTCATCTGATAATTTGTATTTAAAGCCTGCACCAACGGGAAAATTGATTTGTTTTAATTTGTATATTTTCCTGTCCGGGTATTCGGCAAATCCTTCGCCTTCGGTATTGAGCGGCCTTAAATCCTGCCATTGGCCATTCAATTTTGCTCTGGGGTTAAACTGAAAATAACCAATGCCCCCGAGTAAATAGGGAGAGATTTTGGGTAACTTATCACTCAAGGTATACTTTCTGAAATACAATGGATGAATTTCTGACACCAACGAAATTTCAAAAATGGTACTTCTGAAACTCAGGTTTCTGAAATAGCGGCCATCTGAATTGTCTTTTACATTCTTTAAAGCCGCATCGCTGGCTTTTACCACACCCCAAACAGCTTCAGTGCGTAATGCAACAGCATTATGATAAGCCATACTCCAGTAAATGCTGCCTTCGGGTTCCGTATTGCCAACATTCAGGTCCTTAATGAATTTTTTGCCGGGGCCTTTCCCTCCGCCCAGGTCAGTAAAGCAATTCATAAATCCTGCGGATGCGCCCACTTCGTACACAAATTTGTTAGAAAAATAAGGATCGTCAGAATAGGATTTCTGTGCGGCACAGTGCTGGTTAGGTAAAGCCAATGCAACAACTGTTCCCGCAATGATAAAAATATGTTTCATGAATAAGGTTTCCTTTGTTAAAAATGGAGGTTATTAAAGGATACCAGCAGGAGTTTGACGATGGAATATGGAAATTTTATTTTACTACAGGAAATTTACAGGCAGTTTTGATGCCGCATTCGCTGCATTTGGGATTACGTGCAGTACAAATGTATCTGCCATGTAAGATAAGCCAATGATGGGCTTTATGTACATATTCGGGCGGTAAATTTTTTATTAACTGTTTTTCTGCTGCAAGCGGGGTGGTGGCATTTGCCGTTAAACCAATACGGGCACTTACCCGGAAGACATGTGTATCCACAGCCATATTGGGTTGCTGGTCAATAACTGATGTAATTACATTGGCAGTTTTTCGCCCCACACCGGGCAACCGTACCAGTTCCTCCACGGTCATGGGCACCTGGCCATTAAATTTTTCCACCAGCATATTGGCCATACCAATCAGGTGTTTGGTTTTATTGTTTGGGTAAGAAATGCTTTTAATAAATGGAAAAAGTTCATCAAAACTGGCTTTTTGCATAGTTTCCGCATCAGGGTATTGTTCAAAAATGGCCGGGGTGGTAAGGTTTACCCTCTTATCTGTGCATTGTGCAGAAAGTATTACAGCTACCAACAGCTGAAAGGGATTATCATAGATCAGTTCAGTTTCTGCATTGGGGGCATGGTGCAAAAAATAATTGATGATAAACTGGTAACGTTCCTTCTTAGTCATAAAAAAATCCCCTCAACGGTAATTGTTGAGAGGACTAAATTACGTTAAATTGAACTGATCTTATACCGGGGCTGTAAGCTCGCTTACAGCTTTTTCAGCATACTGCAGAATATTATCTATAGTTTGCTGGCTGGGTGACAGTTGCAATGTTTCAAGTTGGTTTTGAGCGGAAGTGATTTCCTCAAATTTTTCACGTAAACTCCAGTCATTTTCCAGTGCCGTTTTTATAGCGGCTGTCTGTTCTGGGGAAGTTTCGTTGTATAAATACAATAGTAAATCTTCCGGGGTAAAATTGTGCATAGCAAAATGTGGCTTGTGTTAAAAAATTAAATATCCATTATCCGACATCTTAAACGGTAATTTTACGGCGATATTGTATTTAATACGTAAAATTATTTGCTTTCACCTGGGGAGATGATGAAAATATCTTCATTATCTTTTTTCATCATATAGTTTTCACGGGCGTATTTCTCGATTGTTTGAGGGTTTGTTTTCAATAATTCCAGGTCTTTTTTGGTTTCGGCAATCATTTTATCAAGATGTTGCTCGTTTTGCTGCAATTTATGATAAGATTCAGCCCGGTTGATATTGGAGGGAATGTCTTTGGGATCAAAGAATAAAATCCAGGCCAAAAAGGCCAATCCGGTAATCAGGTACTTATTAGCAAGCCAGGAAAGCATTCCCAAACCCCTCTTCAGGAAGGGCTTGGGAGCTTCTTGATATGTTTGGTTGTCTTCCATTAATTTGCTTACTTACCAAATTTAATCTTTCCTTTTGGATAAACAGCACTTTCGCCCAGTATTTCTTCAATACGGATGAGCTGGTTGTATTTAGCCATACGGTCGGTTCTGCTGGCAGAGCCTGTTTTAATTTGTCCGCAATTCAGTGCAACTGCCAGGTCAGCAATGGTAGTATCTTCAGTTTCACCGCTGCGGTGGCTCATAATAGTATTGTATCCGGCATTTTGTGCCATGCTTACTGCATTGATAGTTTCGGTAATGGTACCAATCTGGTTTACTTTTACCAATAAGCCGTTGGCAATACCTTCATTAACACCTTTTTCCAGGCGGGTAACGTTTGTAACAAATAAATCATCGCCTACTAATTGTACTTTTTTACCAATAACATCAGTAAGATTTTTCCAGCCAGCCCAGTCATCTTCTGCCATACCATCTTCGATACTGCAAATGGGATATTGTTTGGCCCAGTTTTCCCAGAATTTCACCAGCTGGTCGCTGCTTAATTCTTTGCCATTACTTTTATGAAATACATATTTTTTCTTCTTACCATCCCACAGTTCACTGTTGGCAGCATCCATAGCAATCATGATCTGGCTGCCGGCTTTATACCCTGCGGCCTGTATTGCAGTAAGTACTGTTTCAATGGCTTCTTCATTGCTTTGAATGTTGGGGGCAAAACCACCTTCATCACCAACGTTAGTACTGAACCCTTTTTTCTTCAGCACGCTTTTCAATGCATGGAAAATATCAACACCCCAGGCCAACCCTTCACTGAATGAAGAAGCGCCCACGGGCATCACCATAAATTCCTGGAAGTCGATTTTATTATCAGCATGCGCACCACCATTCAGGATGTTCATCATAGGGATGGGCAAAATTTTTGCGTTAGTGCCACCAATATAACGGTATAAAGGCAGGTTGGCTTCCAAAGCAGACGCTTTCGCTACCGCCATACTAACTGCAAGAATAGCATTGGCGCCCAGTTTGCCTTTGTTCGGAGTTCCATCCAAAGCAATCATTGCAGCATCAATACCGGTTTGGTCGGCAACATCCCAACCCAGTAAAGTATCAGCAATGATGGTATTTACATTTTTAACGGCTTTTAAAACACCTTTGCCGCCATATTGTTTTTTATTATTGTCTCTCAGTTCCACTGCTTCGTGTATGCCTGTGCTGGCACCACTGGGTACCGCAGCACGGCCCAGGTGTTCGTTTTCAGTTAATATATCCACTTCAATAGTTGGATTACCACGGCTGTCAAGAATCTGGCGGGCGTGAATAGACGCAATGTAACTCATTTTCTTTTTTTGATTTTAATTATTACTAGAGGTTAATTGTCTGAATATTTCTTCCAGGCTGTTACTTTCACTTTGCAAAGAAACAATGTTCCAGTTATTCTGCAAACTCAGGGCGAGTAATTGTTTCCGCACATCTTCTGCGTTAGCGGTACCGAGTTTCCAGCTGTAATCATCCATTTTTTGTACCTGCGCAACGCCGGTTACCTGTTGCAATGCCTCAGCACCAATCTTTTCTTTAAACTGAATTATTACCACCTGGTTGCCTGCCTTTCCCTGCTGCAGGTGGCTTATTGAATCATCTGCAACAATCTGGCCTTTATTGATGATGATCACCCTGTCGCAAATGGCTTCCACTTCCTGCATAATGTGCGAGGAAAATAACACCGTTTTATCTTTCCCCAATTCTTTGATCACTTCCCTGATCTCAACAATCTGGTTGGGATCCAGGCCACTGGTGGGTTCATCAAGGATCAATACTTCCGGGTTATGAATTAATGCAGCGGCTAAGCCTACCCGTTGTTTATAACCTTTACTCAACTGACTGATTTTTTTATTGGCTTCCAGTTTCAACCCAACGGTAAGAATTACTTTTTCAATTTGTTCTTTCAGGTTGTCCACCTCATGTACATTGCCCACAAATTGCAGGTATTCCCTTACGTACATATCGTAATACAAAGGGTTTGCTTCGGGCAGGTAACCTATCTTTTTTTTGCTTTCATTATTATTTTCATTTACTGCAATACCACACACCATAGCATTACCATCATCTGGCTGTAAATAACCGGTGATGATTTTCATTGTTGTGGATTTACCTGCACCATTGGGGCCAAGAAAACCAACGATCTCACCTTTGTTAATAGAAAACGAGATGTTATTAACCGCTTTTTGAGCGCCGTAAATTTTGGTAAGATGATTTACAGTAATTGACATGGTTACATTTATGCTGCAAAAGTAAAAACGTCAGGCAATAAAACCCGACGCTTGTTTAATCATTTCGTTATTTATTGGCACCATCATTTTTATTGGGGTTCTGCTGCCCTCTTTGTTGCCCCTGCTGCTGACCACCCCTGTTTTGTGGCGGCCTTTGCGGGCCCCTGTTTTGTGGCGGGCGGTTACCATTTTGCTGGTTGCCCTTTTGCTGTTGCTGACGTTGCTGATTTTGTCCGCCTTTATTAGGCTGATTGCCGCGGTTTTGATTATTGCCTCCTTGTCCATTTCCTCTTTGTTCACCACGTTTAGCCTGTTGCTGGTTGCGTTCCTGTTCTCTTCTTTTGCGGCTGGTTTTTTCCAGGCTTTTTAAACTGATTTGTCCTACCACATCAGCATAAACCGGTTCAATTTCTTTAGGTTTATTGCTTACTACTTCTACCGGCTCCAGGTCTGCAGGTCTTATTCCCTGCTGGTTCAACGACTTTATTTTTCTAACCCTTTCCAATGTAAGCGGATACTGTTTCGTACTGTCTGGCAGCGTATACCACATCAGGTTATTGAAAATATCTTTTTTGGCAAGAAAAGCCCTGCTTTTCTCCATTTCCAGTACATCGCAATTTTCGGGGAAATGCTGCAATGCATCCAGGTAAGTATCCAGCTCGTAATTAAGGCAGCATTTTAAACGGCCGCACTGCCCACTGAGTTTGGTTTGATTGATACTTAAATTTTGATAACGTGCTGCATTGGTGTTTACACTTTTGAAATCGGTTAGCCAGCTGCTGCAGCATAACTCCCTGCCGCAACTGCCAATGCCGCCCACTTTCCCGGCTTCCTGCCGTGCACCAATCTGGCGCATTTCCACTTTTACTTTAAACTCAGAAGCGTATAATTTAATGAGTTCCCGAAAATCAACGCGGTCATCAGCGATATAAAAATAAGTGGCTTTACGGCCATCGGCCTGAATTTCCACTTCAGCCATTTTCATTTCTAAGTTGAGTTGCCGGGAAATTGCCCTGCTGCGGATCAGCATTCCAGCTTCACGGGCTTTGCTTTCTTTCATTTTAGAAAGATCCGTTTCGTTAGCCCTGCGCAACACCTTTTTCATGTCGGGGTTCTTTTCATCCACATTTCTTTTTTTCATCTGCAGGCGAACCAATTCCCCGGTCATATTCACCATACCCACATCATAACCACTAATGCCTTCAACGGCCACCATATCTCCTTTTTCAAAAAACTGGCTGGAAGTATTCCTGAAAAAATCTTTACGGCTGCCATTATTAAAGCTTACTTCCATAACGCGGCAATTGCTTTCAGGATCGCTGAAAGGTAAATTGGCCAGCCAGTCGTGAACATTCATCCTGTTACAACCACCGGAGCTGCAACTGCCGTGGTTTTGGCAACCACCCGGCGTACCGTTTTTAGTACCGCAGGCTCCACTTCCACATCCCATATAGTAAACAATTAATGGTTTATAAATTGATAATAAAGTACTAAGAGGAAAATGCAGCAACGGATGGGCGCTATGCCGTGTACAATGGCTCGCTGATATTGTTCGGTCTGGCAGAGATATTTTATGTGTACCTGCCGGGCAAAACGGTATGTCTTTGCCTTATTAACATCCCCGTAAGGGAAGTGAGTTGAACAATGACTATATGCGAATACAAAATAATCGTACCGGGTAGTAATGCGCCGTCTCTCCGTTCGCTTTCCTCAATGCACCAAAATTACTGATTTGTTGCTAATAATGTGATATAACCTGATGGAAAGCGCATGAAAAAGCATTTTGGCGTTGGCATTGCGCTCAATGTAGTAGCTGGCTTTGTCCAATTCGGTTATTATAGCCTCCTGCTGGCCGATGGCGCAGATTTTATTCAGGCGGGCGGCAAAATCCAGGTCCGCTGAAGTTTGGTTGTTGTATAAACCGGGTATGGACCGTACCCTGATAGCCAGCTCCAGCAGGTGAATAAAGTATTTTAAAAATTGTTTTTGTTTTTCCCTACCCAGTTTTGCGGCGTCTTCAATCCATTTTACCTGCGCAACGGGCCCGGTTTTTAATACCGCATTCAGCCATTCCCTCAGCATGGCCTGCCAGTCATCATCGGCATGTTGTAATAATTGCAAGGCTTCCCTGTAATTACCTTCTGCCAATGTTGCTACTTGCGCTGCTTTTTCAATGCTTACCCCTTCCTTGATTTCAAGTGCAGCTTCCACTTCCTGGTTGGTGAGCAGTGGAATTTTTACCAATTGTGTCCGGGAAAGAATAGTAGGAAGTATGAGTCCTTCATTTTCTGCAACAAAAATAAAGAGGGTGTTGGCTGGCGGCTCTTCAATCAGCTTCAATAATTTATTGCCTTCTTTACCCAGAAATTCCGGCAGCCACATGATCAGAATTTTATATTCACTCTCAAAACTTTTTAAACTCATGGTGCGGTTAATGTCATTGCATTCCGCAGCTGTAATATTGCCCTGTTTATTTTCTGCACCAATAAATTGCAGCCAGTCATATACATTACCATAAGGTTCTTTGGTAATGAACTCCCGCCACTCTTTAATGAAATCAGCACTGATGGGTTTTTCGCCTGCCTTTTTTGTAATAACAGGATAGGAAAAATGAATATCAGGATGAATCAGTTCATTTGCTTTTTTGCAGGATGCGCATTCACCACAGGAATCGTGTAAAGTTGATGGTTGATAGTTGATAGTTGATAGTTCGGAGTGCTCAGTTAATTCAGTGCCCCCAAATAATGATGGGCCTGTTGACTGCTCACTTTGGCTTGTCGTCTTTTTCCCATTCACTTTGTCACATACAATATACTGGGCGAAAGCCATTGCCAATTGTAATGCACCGCTCCCTTCTTTGCCTAAAAACAATAGTGCATGGCTCAGCCTGTTCGACTGGATCATGTTTACCAATTGTTCTTTGGTATCTTTTTGCCCGGTGATGGAGTGAAACTGCATGGCTGCAAATATAGGTATCTTCAAGCTCCGGCTTGAAGCAAAAAAATATTGAGACGAAGTCTCAAAACCAAATCGTCCCCGTCTCTGACGGGGACGATGTACCTGTGAGCTCCGGCTCGCAGCAATATCTACATATCGATCTTTTAAATTTTACTCAAATGCCGGAGCTTGAGACAGAGTCTCAAAACCAAAACGTCCCCGTCAGAGACGGGGACGATGTACCTGTGAGCTCCGGCTCGCAGCAATATTTACATATCGACCTTTTAAATTTTACTCAAGTGCCGGAGTTTGAGACACAGTCTCAAAACCAAATCGTCCCCGTCAGAGACGAGGACGATTTTACCCGAACTGTTTTAATTGTTCTATTTACAATTTACTGGTAATCTCTTCACTCATCGGTTCCACTTTGCTGGGAAAATAAGCCAGTAAATTTCCTTTTTCATCTAATAAAAATTTACCAAAGTTCCATTTGATCTCTGCGTCCAGCACACCATTTTCTGATTTATTGCAAAGCCATTTAAAGATCGGCGCAGTATCATCTCCTTTTACAGATACTTTAGCTGCCATGGGAAATGTTACCCCGTAATTCTTTTTACAGAATTCTTTTATTTCCGTGTTGGTGCCAGGTTCCTGGCCGCCGAAATTATTTGCGGGGAAACCAACGATTACCAGTTTGTCTTTATACTTTTCATATAATTTTTCCAGGCCTTCATATTGCGGCGTAAACCCGCATTTGGAAGCCGTGTTCACCACCAGGATTTTCTTCCCTTTAAATTTGGAGAAGTCTATTGAACCGCCATCAAGTGCTTCCACTTTAAATTCATAAATAGATTTTAAAGCTTTTACGTTTGTTGTTTTTGGAGCAGGATTTGACAACGCCTCATTGTTTTTTGCAGGCGCCATGCAGGATAATGCTGCTGCAATAGTTATTGTCTTTAACATGATATAATAATATTTAGGTTTATAAACATGAAACAAAAATGAGAGTCTAAAGTTCTGTCAAAAATTAATACTGTTTAATACCATTCATCCATTACGGATTACTTTTCATAACAACCAAGGTCGGGCAGGCCATTGCTGCGGTTTTTATCGTCAAGGTCTTTAGTAAAAGCCGTTGGTAAACCTTTATTAATGCCCGGGGCGGCACTGTTTTGCGTGATCCTGAAATTGTAAATATGTCTGAATACATCAATAGCATCGAATGACGGGTCCTGGTTGCGGATATTATTATTTAATGTACTGTTTGCCGGGTCCGCTCCGCGGTACAGGTTATTATCGAAAGAAACTGCAAAAGCGTTGCTTCCCTGTTTATCTACCATTACTTCATTACTTACAAAGCCTGAACTATCTGCCCAAAAAATATTGTTACGGAAAACTGCGGATAGATTAGCAGTAGTGGTACCACTGCCGGTGGTTGCGAAATTGCTTATAGATAAAACCGGGTTTTTGTGAATGATATAACTGTTGGAATAACTGGTAACCGTACAATTGGTAAAATTATAATCGCCACCATTTATGATGGCGATATTACTGCCGCAGTTGCTGATCAAACTGTTGTTTGCATATACGCTGGAATTGGAGCTGAGTATGCCTGCATCGTACGCATTGTCTATAATGGTTTGCTGCAGGGTTAATTTAGGATTGGAGTTTGAGGGTAAATCAACCAATACAATTCCCTGGTATGCATTTTTAATAATGGCAAAGTTGGCTGTATTGTTTTTACTGTTACTGCGAAAGATGATGCCGGGCCATGATGCAGGTAAATCTTTATAATCATTATCCAAACGGTCTCCGGTAAAAACCACTTCATTGTTTTTTACGCCGTTAATGATTAATGTGCCATCAACAAGAAATGGCGCATCAGCATGAGAATATATTTTACAGCCGGGCTGTATGGTTAATGTTGCAGCAGCATCAATGGTGATACCTTTTAAAATGACATACGGCAAATTGTTTGTCCAGGTTACGTTGCCGGTAATAACTTTATTGGTTAAGAAGTTGGCATTTTGACCATAAGCCTGTAGTTGAACAAAATTATTGTTCCCGTTATAGTTTATTAAAATACTATCGCTCACAATAAATGGCTGATTGGCGGCATTGGGATTGATGGTTACCATTACAAAAACATACATGCTGTCGTTGGCGGCCAGTTCAATATTATTTTGTTCTGTTGCGGCAATGCCGTTAATATTTATTTTAAATGGAGAAGTGGTACCGCCCATTAATTTAATGCTGCTGATGCGCAGCTTCTGGTCATTAAGGTTAAATATCTTGAAGGATTTGGTTACAGAACCTGTAGTGGTAAAAACGGTATCATACTTTAATGTGTCTGCAGTGATGTTTATTCTTGCATCTGCACTGGTATTAAAACTATCTTTTCTGCAGGCAGAAAAAAGAGCAATAACAGCAACTATAAATAGTCTAAATAAGCTGTGCGGTTTCATATTTCAAATGTAATATAAAACTATTTAGCTGCATAAGCGAGTGATGCAATATATAAGTGCACACCCGGAATTTTCTGCATGATACTGCCGCAGGCTTCTAATGTAGCGCCGGTAGTGATCACATCATCTATAAGCAGTGCATGTTTGCCGGCCAATGCTTCCGGGTTGCGAACCATAAAACTTCCTTCCACATTTTCCCAGCGTTCGGTACGGTGCTTGCGGGTTTGCGTTTCAGTAAACCTCCGGCGGGTAATATTGCCTGTGATGACAGGAATATTCATTGCGCTGGCTATACCATTACAAATAACCGCGGCCTGGTTGTAACCCCTCTTATGTTCTTTATCAGGAAAAAGGGGAAGTGGCACCAGTGCTTCCACATTGCTGAACCTGCCACTGGCAAGTAAACGGTTGCCCATTATTTCGCCTAAATAAAAACCAATAGCGGTATTGTTTTTATATTTCAGCGCATGAATGAGTTCCTGTATCAATCCGCCTTTGGAAAAGTAAAACTCGCTGTGTGCTGCAACAAGCGGCATACGTCCCCAGAAAATTTTTTCTATGGGATTGTTGGCATGGCTTTCAAAATTGGTGTGGGGCAGTTCATTGATGCAATGCAGGCAAAGCTGGTTATCGTTTTCGATAATATCGCTGCCGCAACCGGTGCAGGTATGCGGGTAGAAGAGATGCAGGGTACTGCTGAAAATTTCTTTTAATGATTGCATGTTTTTAGGGAATGTTTAAAAAGGGGTACTAAAATAAATACTGGTACACTTCTTCCACTTTACTTAAAGCAATCACTTCAATATTCATTTTTTGTTTGGGTAAACTTTTAGCGTTATACCGGCTCACAATAATTTTTTCGAAACCCAGTTTTTCTGCTTCTGCAATACGTTGTTCAATACGGTTTACCGCACGTATTTCTCCACTCAGCCCCACTTCACCTGCAAAACAAATATGCTGCGGCAGCGGTACATCTTCATAACTGCTGAGCAATGCACAAACAATAGCAAGGTCAATGGATGGATCTTCAATTTTTAATCCACCTGCAATATTTACAAAAACATCTTTCACACCAAAATGAAACCCGCCGCGTTTTTCCAATACTGCTAAAAGCAATTGTAAGCGGCGCAAATCAAATCCGCTAACGGTGCGTTGCGGCGTGCCATACACACTTTGTGTTACCAATGCCTGCGTTTCTATCAGCAGCGGGCGCATGCCTTCAATAGTGGCTGCAATGGCAATACCACTAAGGGCATCTTCTTTTTGCGTAATTAAAATTTCACTGGGGTTGGTTACGGCACGCATACCATCACCACTCATTTCATAAATACCCAGTTCTGCAGTTGAACCAAACCTGTTCTTTAATGTTCTTAATATACGGTAAGCATAATGACGGTCGCCTTCAAACTGTAACACCGTATCCACCATGTGCTCCAGGATTTTTGGTCCGGCAATGGTGCCATCTTTGGTTATATGGCCAATTAAAAAAACGGGTGTGTTGGTTTCTTTGGCAAAGCGCTGCAGTTCTGCTGCTGTTTCCCTGATCTGGCTAATGCTGCCGGGGCCGCTTTCAACAAAAGGTGATTGTAATGTTTGAATCGAATCAATAATCACCAGTTGCGGTTTCAGTTTTTTAATTTCCTGGAAAATGGTTTTGGTATCGGTTTCTGTAAGCAGAAAAAAAATTTCGCTTTTAATACCAACGCGGTCGGCACGCATTTTTATTTGCTGTTCACTTTCTTCACCGCTCACATATAGGGTAACAATATCCTTCAATTGTAAACCCACCTGCAAAAACAAAGTTGATTTACCAATACCCGGTTCGCCGGCAACCAACACAATACTGCCGGTAACAATGCCGCCACCAAGCACACGGTTCAACTCACTGTCATACGTGAATATTCTTTTCTCTTCTGCACTGCTGACTTCATTAATGGAAATGGTTTTGATTTTAGGATCACGTTTGTAAGATGCCCATTCATCTTTTTCTTTTTTATCAGAACCTTTAACAATCACTTCTTCAACAAATGTGTTCCAGTTATTGCAAGATGGACATTTACCTAACCACTTGGCACTTTCATAACCACAGCTTTGACAAAAGAATGCCGACTTTGTTTTACTCATTCCGTAAAGATAGAATATGAAGATTGATTGACTGCGGCAACAAATTTTTTTTTAGCGCAATGATTAATTTGATGTAGTATAAAAACAAAAAACGCCTGATGAAGCGATGTATATTTTTTTATGCAACAAAGTATAAATGATGATGTGATTACAAAGTAAAAGGGCCATCATTTCTGATAGCCCTTTGTACTTACTAACCCATTAAATTCTGTTGCTAAATTACAATTTACGGCCACATAAAAAAATATATTTTGGGCGATGTTGATAAGTTCTAAGCAGGCTAAGCCATGTAAATTAAAATTGAATTTCTTTTATAAAATAAATGTAATCAATATTTTACGGCAAAAAACCTTAAAACTTTGCAACTGCTGATTCTGCCCAAAGAAATTTTTTTTTCCAGAAATAATTTGGTTTATAATATAAACTACTTTACGTTTGTGTAAAATTTATAGCCATGAAATCTGTATTGCTTTTATTGTTCACCAGCCTGATTTTTTCGGTCAGTGCGCAGGTTAAAATCAGCGGTAAAGTGACCGATGCAAAGAACAGGCCGGTAGCAGGTGCCAGCATTACGCTGAAGAATACTTATGATGGTGCTACCACGGATTCAACCGGAAATTATGCCTTCACCACTACAGAAAAAGGAGAACAGGTGATTGAAATAACCTCAACCGGGTTTAAGTTGTTTGAACAAAAAATAACCATCGCCAATACTGATATTAAAGTTTCTGCTACTTTAAAGGAACTTGTAACTGAACTTACAGCCGTGGTAATATCTACAGGCTCGTTTGAAGCCAGCGATAAAAAGAAGGGCGCTGTACTGTCTGATATCGACATTGTTACCACACCCAGCGCCAACGGCGATATTACCAGTGCCTTTAAATCATTACCAGGCTCACAACAGGTTGGGGAAAGTGAAGGTTTGTTTGTAAGGGGCGGCACCGCCACAGAAAGCAAGATATTTATTGACGGCACCCAGGTAAACAACTTCTTTTTTTCCGGTAGTCCGGGTGTGGCACAGCGGGGCAGGTTCAATCCGTTTTTATTTAAAGGCACTGTGTTCAGCACGGGTGGTTATTCAGCATTGTATGGGCAGGCCTTATCCTCTGCATTGATTTTGGAAAGTAAAGACCTGCCGGAAAGAAGTGAAGCCGATCTTGGTGTAAGCGTAGTGGGAGTTGGCGGGGGTATGCAGCACCTGGCTAAAGATAAAAAATCAAGCTGGGGTTTCAGTGGCAATTATACCAACCTCTGGCTGGCTTTTAATGTGATCAAGCAAAAACTGGATTATTTCAAAATTCCTGTCATCAGCGATCTGGATGCCAACTTCAGGTTTACCACAAAAGGTGGGGGTATGATCAAGATGTATTCTTACATCAGCCAAACCACGCTTGGCAGCCGCACGTACGACCTGGATTCGCTTTCCATGAAAGATGCCTTCACTTTAAAAAACGTAAACCAATACCACAACATCAGCTGGAAACAACCGATGAAAAATAAATGGAAGTTCAGTACCGGTTTATCTTACAGTAATAATAAAGACAATATTGATAATGAATTGCAGGATGGCAATAATGTGAAGCAGGTGATCACTAACCCGAATTTTTATGCCTACAAAAATTTTTCATTGCATACCAATGGTGATTATTTCCAGAACAGGATCATGTTTGATAAGAAGCTGAAAGGGTTGAGTGGCCTGCGCTTCGGATCGGAACTGAGTGTGAGCAATGAACAATCTACCTATACATTATATGATGGTTCTTCTTATAAAGGAACGGTGAAGGAAACCATGGCAGCATTATTCGGCGAATCGGATATTTACCTCACCAATTCACTTGCAGCTAAAGTGGGTGTGCGTACCGAACATTCAGATTTGTTGAAAAAATGGAACATTGCACCAAGGGCTTCATTAGCTTATCAATTGGGTAAATACAGTTCAGCAGGGTTTGCGTATGGCATTTTCTATCAAAACCCCGAAAGAAAATATTTGCCCACTACCAGTGTGCTGGATTTTTCAAAAGCCACACACTATATTTTACAATACCAGATGCTCACAAGTGTACAAACTTTGCGTATGGAGTTGTTCTATAAAAAATATAACGACCTGTACAAAACCGGTTTCAATAATTTTAACCAGGAAGTGGTGATTGGCAACGGCGGTTTTGGCTATGCAAAAGGTTTTGAATTATTCTGGCGGGATAAAAAAACAATTAAAAATGTAGATTACTGGATATCTTATTCATACCTGGATACCCAGCGTGATTTCCTTAATTTTCCTGCATCTATACAACCGTCATTTGCGGCAAAACATACAGCAGCATTTGTGTTTAAAAAGTTCATCATGCCGTGGAAAACGCAATTCAACCTCAGCTACAATTTTGCCACCGGAAGGCCCTACTACCGAATTGCTTATGATAATACGTTGCAGAAAAATGTATTTACCGACCGCGGCACCACTATTAATTATAACAGCTGTAGTTTTAGTGCCAACTACCTGCCCAATATTGGTAAAAAGAATCCTAAAGTATTTGCAGTGTGGGTACTGGGTATTAATAATGTGTTTGGGCAAAAACAAATATACACGTACAATTATTCAACAGACGGCACAAGAAAGCAACCGGTAACAGCACAGAGTACACGATTTGCATTTATCGGCTGTTTCCTGAGTTTTGGTACAGACAGAACACAGGATGCAATAAATAATAATTTATAGTGTATAACCAGTTACATTCATCACTTAAAATAAAAAATATGTCACACCAATTTGAACCCGCTCCTGAGGGAAAAGACCCTGAACTCTGGGAGCTTGCGCAAAAAAGAGCTGATTTAAAAGATCACCTGGTTGCCTATATACTTCTTAATGGAATGATGTGGATATTTTGGTGTTTAACATCATTCCACAGTGGTGCCGGATTACTGGATGCCTGGCCGATATGGTCTACAGCAGGATGGGGAATTTGGCTGGCTTTCGAATTTGCCGAAGCGTACATTTTTACACAGTCTAATTCAACTGAAAAAGAATATCGAAAATTAAAAAATCAACTAAACAAATAAAATAACACACCATGAAAAAATTCATCATCGCTTCTGTTTTAGTAACGCTTTCCATTGCAGCATCTGCGCAAAGCGATAAATATGTTGCGGCCATGCAAAAAAACCTGGCTGCAATGGATACTGCGTTTGCCAATCCCGCAAATCTGCTGGTACTGGCCAATAATTTTGAGCGTATTGCCAATGCAGAAAAAAATCAATGGTTGCCTTATTACTATGCTGCTTTTTGCCAGGTAAATTATGGTTTTATGCTTCAGGATAAAGATAAAGTGGATGATGTTGCCGATAAAGCCACTGACTTTATAAATAAAGCTGATTCTTTAATGCCGAATAACTCTGAAATATCCTGCATAAAAAGTATGATTGCCAGTTGCCACATGATGGTAAACCCCATGCAACGCTGGCAGGAATATGGTGCTGAAAGCAATGGCAATATGGAAAAAGCCATGCAGCAGGATCCAGCCAATCCAAGGCCATATTTTTTGAAAGGCCAGGGCTTAAAATATACACCTGAGCAATTCGGAGGCGGCTGTAAAACAGCACAACCTGTACTGCAAACTGCATTAGAAAAATATGCTGCGTTTAAACCTGCCAGTGAGCTGGACCCTAACTGGGGTAAAAAACAGGTGGAACAGCTTTTAGCAGGATGTAAATAATGTTTCCCGTATGCCGGAAGCGTAATATCAAAATGGCTTATTGCGCTTCCGGATTTATACATTCATCATCAAAACTACTTTTATGTCTGAAGAACAATTTTCACCGGAGGAAAGTTTACAGTTGATACAAAACATGATTGCCAAAACCCGCAGGGATATGGGGGATAACAGCAGCCATTTTTTGCTTTGGGGCTGGATCACTTTTATTGCATGCACGGGCCAGTTTATATTAAAGCATGTACTGGAGTATCCGAAACATTATTTGGTGTGGTGGATCATTGTTCCCGGTGTATTTGCCAGTATTTACCTGGGCATGAAAGAAGGTAAGAAGCAAAGGGTGGAAACTTATATTGGTGAGAGTATGAAGTACCTGTGGATGGGGATGGGCATTTCTTATTTTGTATTGAGTATGATATTGAGCAAAATGGGATGGAACACCAATGTATTTCCATTTTTTATTTTATTGTACGGGCTGGGCACTTTTGTATCCGGACAATTTTTGCAGTTTCGCCCATTGATATGGGGCGGTGTAACAGCATGGGCTTTGGCTATTACATCTGCCTATTTCAGTTACGATTACCAGGCATTATTTGCAGCGGGTGCCATAATGGTAAGTTATATTATTCCTGCCTATATGCTGAAAAGTAAAGTGGAGCAGGTAAATAACGCATAATGTTATGGAGAAAGAAAATAAATCCTGGAAAAATTGTACAGCTGATGTTTAAAGACCTTGATCCTATATTACATTCACAACTGCGGCTGGCAGTGATGAGTTTACTTATCAGTGTAAAAGAAGCAGAGTTTACTTTTCTGCGGGAGAAAACCAATTCCACAGCGGGCAACCTCAGTGTGCAGATCAATAAATTGAAAGATGCCGGGTATATCGAGGTTACCAAACAGTTCAGTAATAACTATCCGCAAACGATGTGTAAAATCACACCTAAAGGCACCGATGCTTTTGAAACCTATGTAAAGGCACTGCAAACTTACATGAACCCCGGTGGAAATTAAAAAAGGGTCGCTTCAAATATTCCGTTGCATTTCAGACAAGCATTGATGATCTGCAACCGGACGTACCAACCTGTACTCATTCCGTACACTAATGCTACAGGTTCGCTTTGAAACAACCCTTTTGTTTTGTGCCTGGTTTTTAATAATCCTTTTTATTTCCAAATTAATAATCTTGCTGTGTACGTTTCATTGTTTACAGCAAGTGTAATGGTATAATATCCTTCGCTAAGTTTTTGTGTGTTGTTTAATGGCAGTATATTATTGCCCTGCAATAAGGTAACCTGCTGCGTGCTGACCAGGCTGCCCGCAACATCTGTAATGGTAACAACCCCCTGCCCGGCTTTTTGCACTGTAATACGCAGTTGTGTATTATCATTCGAGGGGTTGGGAAACACCGTCATTACTGCTGCTTTTGAACTCACGGCTTTAATGATCACCGTATTGGTGAGTTTCATGCTGTGTTCAACATCCACTATCCTGATGCGGTAATACACATTCTTTGCAGCTAAACTAGTTTCAGGGTCAGTAAAACTGTATTGCTGTTCTGATGTTAGTCCGTTGGCTTTTACATTGCCCGCCACTTCATAATTAGTGCCATCAATGCTGCGCTGTATTTCGTAACTGGTTACATCATGTTCCTGTAAGCTTGTCCAGCGCAGCACATTTTTTCCTGTAATATTACTGCCGTTAAAATTGATCAGCGAAACAGGTAATGGCCCGGCGGCGGGAAGATAGAAGCATCCCATTCTTACCGCATAATCTCTTGTTGGCTGCAATGCAGCGTTACAACCGGTTGATGGCGCTTTAAAATCATACCCCAACCTGAAACTGATTCCCGTTTGTGGGTTGCTGTAAATGGTTTTTTCTGTAACCTCATCGCAATAAGCCAGCCCGGTTCTTTCTTTGGTGCTGCCATAAGCCAATATCCATCCGGGTGTAAAATTGGCGGCCTGCAATTCAGTACCGGGAGCATAATAATTGGCAGGGTCTGCACCAGACATTTTTACACTATGTAGTTCTCTTACCCAGCCATCGTTGCCGGTAGTAAATCCATCCATATCGTAATTGAAAAGATGTAAACCTGCCACGGCAATTTCAGCGCCGGCGGGAGGGAGTACTGTTCCATTATAATGGGTATAAAACTTAATCGTGAATTCAGCATAACCGGTTGAAGCGGTGCAACCCAGTTTTTGCGCGGGCATTATTTGCGGTGCAAACATTGAAGGTTGTTGTATGCCGCCAGCAGTGGTATTGTCATCATCCAGTTTAACTATGGCCACATTCACCACATCGTCTATAGAAAGTACAGCATCTAAATTTAAAAAGGGAATGGCGTATTCATATTTATATTTTGCCCCGGCCATCAACGCATTGCCCGTGCCCGGAATTAATGTGGCATTGATAAAGTTACCGGTAACGGATTTATTGCCGGTACAAACATCAAAACTGCCAGTGGTGCATTGCTGTGCGGGCACAAGCAAATAGAATAATAAAAGGGTTGCCAGGGTAAAAGAATGTTTCATTGTTGTGCTATTTCAAATCAGTAAGTGCGGTGCGGCCGCATGGCTTATTGGTCATATCACAAATAATGGATCAATGAATGGAATGTTACTGCATGCAGTACTGCATTACATTAGTTCATAAAAAGATTGCTCTGTGGGGATTGTGGTTGAATCAAGAATACGGAGTGAGGTTCAAGCTGTACAAACATAGCTTGTTTTTCCCGCTTATGCAAGTTTTTACGCTGTTTTCTGAATCCATCACTTACTTTTGTAAACCATTGCCGGCAAAATCCGTTGTACCTTAATTCATAATATATTATGCCCGAAATACTCCGCGTTCAGCATCTTACTAAAAAGTTCAGCGAGTTTGTTGCTGTGGATGATCTTTCATTTACAGTAAACAAGGGAGATGTGTACGGTTTCCTGGGGCAAAATGGTGCAGGAAAATCAACTACAATCCGCATGCTGTTATCGCTGATTACACCTACATCGGGCAGTATTAATATTTTTGGCGAAGAGCTTGCTGCAAAGCGCAGTACAATTTTACGGCAGGTGGGTGCAATAATCGAAAAGCCCGACTTGTATTTGTATTTATCTGCTTATGAAAACCTGTCCATCTTTGCACGTATGAGCGGCATAACGGTTACCAAAAAAATACTGATGGATCAGCTGGAGATGGTGGGCCTTGCTGAAAGGGCAGGCAGCAAAGTGGAAACCTTCAGCCAGGGAATGAAACAGCGTTTAGGCATTGCTGTGGCATTGGTGCATAACCCGGGTTTGATCATACTGGACGAACCAACCAACGGCCTGGATCCGCAGGGTATTGCCGATATGCGTAACCTGATATTACATTTAAGCAGGGAAGGTGGAAAAACAATTGTGGTCTCATCGCACCTGCTGAGTGAAATTGAGATCATTGCCAACCGCATACTCATTATCGATAAAGGAAAGAAAGTGGCTGAAGGAGAAGCAACCGCATTGCTTGACCCTTCTAAAACCATTGTAAAAATTACCACTGCAGATGACGGCTATGCAACGGGTCAGCTGCAGGCATCGGCATGGGCCAATAACCTGCGGCAGGAGAAAGGCATTGTATTACTGATGCACAAAGATGACATCCCATCTGTAGTGGCGTTTTTAATAGAACGCAGGGTACAGGTATTAGCTGTAACACCGCAACATTCACTGGAAAATTATTTTTTGTCACTCACCAATCAAACCGGCCATGTGGAAGCTTTTTCAAATTGAAGTATATAAAATATTCCGTAAACCACGCACGTACCTGGCCTTTGCCATTATCACCGGTTTTATTTTTTTGATACAACTGGGTTTACTGGTAAATGGAAAAGAGTTTTTAGGTTTTATGTTGGGTACTGTAAATGACATGATGGAGTTTAATGCGAAAGATATTTTAAATGGATACTGGGTTTGTTTTGCCATACTTAATTTATTATTGATTCATGTTCCTATTTTAGTTGCACTGGTGGCAGGAGATATTGTTTCCGGTGAAGCTGCTATGGGTACATTAAGGTTAATGGCGATAAAACCGGTAAGCAGGGCAGCAATTATCTTAGCCAAGTTTTTCGCCTCGGCAGTGTATGTTTTTCTTTTATTGTTGTGGATCGCTTTTATATCACTTTTTGTAAGCCTTTTAGTTTTTGGTTCCAATAATTTAATGGTAGCTAAAGTTGATGATCTGCGTATCATTGAGACAGGTGATATCCTCTGGCGTTATTGTTGTGCGTTTGGTTTTGCCTTTATTGCTATGATGGTGGTGGCGGCACTGGCGTTATTATTGTCTACGGTTTCCAAAAATTCTATCGGGCCAATTGTGGCCACAGTGGGCATTGTTATTTTGTGTACGCTCATCAGTGAAATGGAAATTCCGCTGTACCAAAAATACATCAGGCCTTACCTGTTTACTTCTTATATGCTGGGGTGGAAGGGTTTCTTTTATATTAATTATAATGAAGACAATGAAACCATCAGGGGATCCATTGAAAACCTGCCGGCTATTTTAAAAAGCATCGGGGCGCTGCTGGCGTACATTGTATTATTTGTAACCGCTTCTGTAATGATCTTTAAACGAAAAGATATTTTATCTTAATTATGAAAACAAAAATAATAGCCCTGCTATCAGCAATACTGCTGCTGCCTGTGTTACTTGCGGCGCAGGATGTAAAACAACTGGTGGAAAAAGTAAAAGCCAAACTGGATAAGGTAAGTGATTACCAGGCGTCGGGCAAAATGAAAACCAATGTTACTTTTTTAAAAGTGCCCATTGCCAATATTACCATGTATTATAAAAAGCCGAATAAAATGAAGATCAAAAGTGAAAAAGGCTTTTCATTCATCCCCAAGGGAGCGGTAAACATTAACATGAGCAACAGTTTAAGCAGTGGCAAATACAGTGTGCTGGATGCCGGTACGGATAATATTAACGGCACCGTTGTTAAAGTGGTTAAACTGCTGCCGGAGGATGATAATGCAGACGTGGTGTTATCTACTTTATATATAGATGAAACCAACCTGGTGATCCGTAAGGCAAAAACCACAACACGTGAAAACGGCAGTTATGAGCTGGAAATGAGTTATGGAAAATATACTGAATTCGGATTGCCGGATAAGATTGTCTTTTCTTTCAACACTAAAGATTATAAACTGCCTAAAGGCGTAACGTTTGATTTTGATGATGGCACTGCTAAAAAAACTGAAGACAAAGCAAAAAATAAAAAAGGCCGTGCAGAAATCAGTATCAGTTCTTATACGGTAAATAAAGGTGTTGACGATACGGTGTTTCAATAACAGGCTTGTTGTGTAAACCAACAAAAATTTTCCATTGTAAATTTTAGCGGTATCTTCTCTCGTGGTCAGGCGGGGACGTCAGGCCATCTGCGGCAATCTACCCTTACGTGGTCAGACGGGGACGTCAGACCATGTCTGCGCATCTGCGGCAATTATTTTCAGTGAAAAGTTAGTCTTATGTTACTCCGGTATCTCCGTAATCCTTTCATCCACCGCCCTGGCCAGCATACCGGCGCTGATCTTCTTCAGCGGGTTTTTATACTGGTCTTCAAATTCGTAACGGCTGTTGATGATGTCCACACATGTAAAAATGGCTTCGCGGAAAGAGGCTTCATCGGCCTTGCCTTTACCGGCAATGTCAAAAGCCACACCATGATCCGGCGAAGTTCGAACTGCCGGTAAACCTGCGGTAAAATTCACCCCTTCACCAATAGCCAGCGATTTGAATGGGATCAATCCCTGGTCGTGGTACATGGCTAAAATGGCATCAAATTTTTCGTATTGGCCGCGGGCAAAAAAAGCATCGGAAGAATAAGGGCCGAAGCAAAACACATCTTTTTGTTTCGCTTCTTTTATGGCCGGCCTGATGATGTCTTCATCTTCTTTGCCAATCAAACCTTCATCACCTGCATGCGGGTTTAAACCCAACACTGCAATTTTGGGTTTGGTGATGCCAAAATCTTTTTTCAGTGAACTGTTGATGAGCTGCAGTTTACTAATGATATGCTCTTTGGTAACATATTGTGCCACATCTTTCAGCGGCACATGTTCAGTCAATAATGCCACACGCATATTTTCTGCCACCATAAACATTACCACATCCTGTGCGCCAAAAAGCTGTTTGAAATAAGGCGTATGCCCTGTAAAATTAAAGTCGGGGCTTTGTGTATTTTTTTTATGAATGGGAGCAGTTACCAGGCCATCGATCTTGCCCTCTTTTAAAGCCTGTGCAGCAGCAGTAAGGCTTTTAACTGCATAATTGCCGCCGGTTTCATTCAGTGTGCCAGGTGCAATGTTCACTTCTTCTTCCCAGCAGTTAAACAGGTTTACCTGTTTGTGGCTGATGCGGCTGAAATCTTTCTGGATGGTAAAATTGATATTAATATCCGGGACACTTTTACGGTAAAAGTTCAGCACTTTGTTATTGGCAAAAACCATGGGTGTGCAAATATCCAGGATGCGGTTATCGCCCAGTGTTTTGATGATCAGTTCAATTCCGATGCCGTTGATATCGCCACAGCTGATGCCGATAACGGGTTTATGTTCTGCAGTTGTGCTCATAATAATGATCTGTTAAGGGAGTAAAAATACAATAACTTATTTAACTATGCCCACCCGGCCCTGAAATGAAAAAAGGCAGCTAAAAGCTGCCAGGGGAATTGTCCATATAATAAAACAGGTTAGTATATTTTGATTGCTATACTACGGGCGGTTTTGTGCTGCTGAGCACTCAGCATATTTACAAGCGTTGTGCTGATTTACTGAAACAGTGCGTAATAAATATAACTACAGTTAAAACGTATAGCAGCAATAAATATTGTAGAAAAATTTTTACTATACCAGTAAATTTTATCTGTAGTTTTTTTAATGTATGAATTGTAGAAAAGAAGCAGGGTAATTACTGTTGGGGAATGTAATTTTTCAGTACTGCTGCAATAAGTGTGGCTGTACAATGTGCGTAAAAACAAAAAGTAAAATTACTAATGCCGCTCTTTTAACGTACACAAAACATGGAGCCAGGGTTATCAGTAAGCCATAAACGCCCCGGAGTGTTTTTCCTGAATTTGGAAAAGCAGTTGGTAGGTGAGGCAACAGCATATCAAAATTTTTCGCTTTAATTTGGTTTTCAATGATTTGCTTTTTGGGTATTGAAATGGAGAAAATGATGCGGTAAATAATTTCATTCGTCCCGTGCTGCGTTTACCCGTATTTTTTATACACCACGAAAACAAACCAATCACGATAAATAACACAGAAGCAAAAATGCATACTGCAGCGGCTTTTCAGCTTTAAATAGTATTTCTACGTAGTAGTTTATCATCATGATGTAGTAAAAAAATGACATCAAATGTAATAGGAAATACAATTTATTTTCTTTCTTTACGTTTCCAATGTCAACCTAAATATCCATTAAAAACCAGAAAACCTTATCCGATGATGAAAAAGTGCTACCCTTTAATAGCAATATTCGTACTGCTCATTACTACAGCTTTTGCCCAGTTTAAAAACTCGGACAAAGGAGCGCCCGGCAAAGAATATTACACCAATTCAGCATTTGCTGTTTTTAGTGGTGAGAAAGTCAATACCACTCCCAATACTTCATACCAGATTGCTGCCACATCGCCTGTTACCCAATTGAAACATGCAGATGTACAGCAGGCCCGCAAACAATGGGGCGCCAACGTGCCCAGTACCGGCACTGAATATGATGTGAAGTATTACCGTTTGGAATTGCGCATCAACCCGGATACTTCAAAGGGAAACTATGTAAAGGGTAAGGTGACCACTTATTTTACCACGGCACAGGCAAACTTTACACAGATCAAATTTGATATGGCCACTGCTTTAACAGCAGATTCTGTGTATTACCACGGGGTGAAAGTTACCGCAGGTAATATCAGCCGTACTACCGACCTTATTACGATTACCGTTCCCAATATTGCCACTTCAGGCACACTGGATTCTGTTTCTATCTGGTACCAGGGCGTTCCGCCAGCAGTGGCGGGTTTGGCCGGTACGGGTTATGTAACTGCCAAGCACAATACCACACAAAACTATGTGTACACATTATCTGAACCTTATTCAGCATATACCTGGTGGCCCTGTAAATCATTTATTGTAAATGATAAGGCAGACTCAATGGATATGTATACCAGCACTCCGCTTAACTTCAGAAGTGCAAGCAATGGTACACGTGTGTATGAAGTAACACAGGGCTCTGATGTGTTAACTTACTGGAAAGAAAGGTATCCTGTATCGTCTTACCAGGTTTGTGTTGCAGTGGCCAATTACCAGCAATACCCCACCACACCAGATACGGTGGTGTTAAGCGGCACCAAAATGCCGGTGTACAACCTGATCTTTCCTGAAACCAATACTACCAATGCACATACCTCGCTGGACAGGGTGCCGCTGATGATCACCACTTACAGCAGCCTGTATGGCGATTATGCTTTTAAAAATGAAAAATACGGCAACTATACTTTTGGTTTTGGCGGTGGTATGGAACACAATACATTCAGCGGAGAAAGTAACAGTGGTGTATACACGGCAGCAGGCAACTGGGATGTACTGGCACATGAACTGGCACACCAGTGGTTTGGTGCCAATGTAACCTGCGGCAGCTGGCATGATATATGGCTGAACGAAAGTTTTGCTGATTTTAGCGAAGCTTTATGCCTGGAATTTGCGCCCAGTATTGCCACTTCTGTTGGTACCACAGCACAAAGCTGGAGGGCAACCAAAAAATCAAACTCTATCAGTGCAACATACCAGTCGCAATCTACTTATGTAACGGATACTTCAACCATCTTAACCATCTTTACCCCATCTGTATATATTTATGACAGGGGTGGTATGATATTAAATATGCTGCGTGCTTTACTGGGAGATACTAAATTCTTCCAGGGATTAAAGGATTATCAAAGTGATCCTTTACTGAAGCTCGGCAATGGTTTTACTGCCGATATCAAACGCAACCTTGAAAATGCATCAGGCTTAGATTTAACCAACTTTTTTTACGAATGGTTATATAATACCGGTTATGCCAAATATTCTGGTATTACAGGTTCTGTTTGTCAATGGAATAACTCTGGCAACAACATTGCGATTAAGCTGGTACAAAAATTACAGAGTGTTACTGCAAAAGTGACTACTCCATTAACACCTGTAACCCACTTGGATATGCCGGTGGTAGTGCGTATTCAGGGTAGTGTACCCGCAACACAGGATACCACTGTGATCATTTATGATAACGCCGGTACCTTATATTACGATAACAATGGTGTACTGACAAGTACTGGCACCAATATCATCAACTACCATTTATCATTTACCCCGGTAACTATTACGATGGACGCTTTCAGCCAGACACTGGCTACAGGAACGTTTACCAAAAACACCGGCATCCCTGTAACTGTACTGGCTACCAATATCCTTTCATTTAACGGATATAAAGATGGTACCTATGGAAAACTGAACTGGGTAATAGATCAGTCGCTGGATTATTCTTCATTCAGTATAGAAAGAAGTGCTGATGGCAATAATTTCAGCTCAATCGGCACAATGAATGCAGTTGATTACCCTAATGCAACCAGTTTTAATTTCACTGACTATAATATGCTCAGCAGTATTAATTATTACAGGGTGAAAATTATTGACAAGAATGGTGAAGTGATCTATACCAAAACCATTACCATCAACAACAGAAAAGATAACAATTTCACTGTATCTCCCAACCCGGCAAAAGACTTTATACAGGTTTATGCCAACGGTATAAAAGATGCAGCCGATATAAAAATTATAGATGCAGGCGGAAAAGTGGTGAAGCAATTGAATAAGCAATCGTTTGCAAACAATAACACTGTGCGTATACCGGTAGCAGATATGAATACAGGAATGTATTTTGTTCAGATCCAGTTACCTGATGCGGACATGATAATAAAGCAAATTTCAGTGATTCGTTAATAACGTATCCTGTTAATTTATATACTTAAACTCCTGTACAATGAAACACATTTACACCGTACCATTGAAAGCCGTGTGCCTGTTAATAAGCACGGTAAGCATGTTACTTTGTGTTATTAACCCTGTTAAAGCCCAACCGGCCACAGTCGCCATTCCGGTAGCAATCGGAAGGCCCTGCGGTGGCAGCTCCACAAAAGATTCTGTAAAGTATTTTAACTACTCAGCATCGACCAATACGTTAACACACCGCAGTTTGTGTAAACCCAGTCTTGCATCACCGGGTTTCAGCAGCAGCCTTGCTACTATTACCTATAACTCGTATGATGGATACCTGTATTTTATGCAGATCGCTTTAACTGGTGGTCACTATAATACCTCAGCGTACCGCTGGTTGCCAACTGGTTGCCCTACCGGCAGCCAGGCGGTGTATAAAACCTTTACCAACCAGTTTGTGGCGGGTGTTGAATTTGATCCTTCTACCGGTTTGGGTTACCAGCTGAACTTTGTAGACACGACCGGATGGGCGCCAAATGCCATTGACCAAACTGGTACGGTAGGTCAGTATGCATCACATGCAATGGTAAATGGAAACCCTGCTGTAGCTTATTATGATGGAACAAATAAAAGACTGAAATTTATCAGGGCAGATGAGAATAATGGCAGTTCATGGACCAGTGCAGCTGTAGTGGTGTCGGCAACAGGTGATGTAGGTAAATATGCCAGCCTGCTTGTTGTTGACGGAAACCCGGCCATTGCCTATTATGATGGGCTGGCAGGTAAACTTAACCTGATGTATGTGAGGGCGAATGATGCTGACGGTACTTCATGGGGTACACCGGTAGTAGTTGAATCCACCAATGATGTGGGACAATATGCTTCCCTGGCCATAGTAAACGGAAACCCGGCCATTGCTTATTATGATAATACAAATGGAGATTTGAGATATATCAGGGCCACAAATATAGATGGTACTGCATGGGGTACACCCGTTGCCGTGGAAACTATTAATAATGTGGGCTGGTATGCTTCACTGGCGGTAGTAAACGGTAACCCTGCCATCGCATTTTATGATGTTACTAATGGAGACCTCCGGTACACCAGGGCCAACGATGCCAATGGTACAAGCTGGGCTGCAGGTATGGCGGTACAAACCACCAACAATATTGGCCAGTATGCCTCACTGTTAGTGGTAAATGGTAACCCTGCTATATCTTATTACGATGTGTCAAATACCGATTTAAGGTACATCAGTGCTACTGATGCAAACGGAACCACCTGGGGAACCTCGGTGAATATATCATCATCCGGTACCGTTGGCCAGTACACCAGTATGGCGATTGTAGACGGGAACCCCGGCATATCTTATTATGATGCCACCAATAAAGATTTGAAATTTGTACGGGCTAACGATGCCGGTGGTACTGCATGGGCCACTCCTGTTTCAGTAGAAACCACCAATGATGTAGGGCAGTATTCTTCGTTGATAATAGATAATGGAAACCCTTCCATTGCGTATTATGATGCCACTAACGGCGATCTTCGGTTCATACGTGCGTATGATGCCGATGGTACATTATGGTATAAGAACAGCTCAGTATATAATATGGAACTGCAGCAGGTTAACTTTACCACAGGCATATTAGGCAATTCTTACCCGCTTGATTTTGGTGGCCGCCACATTTACCTGCAAAATGGAGACGTGGTGATGACGCCCAGCCAGCAATTGCTTGCCATCTTCGATAATAAATATTTTACGGTAAACTGGCAGGCGTATGGTACAGCAACACCATTGGTTGCCACTTACATTGATACGATCATGCTCGGCACAGGCAATAACCTGGTGGGCCTTGCCTACTCGGATGGTAAACTTGTTGCTGCGATTTCACCATCTTCCGGATGTTATTCGTATAAGCAAATCGATATCTTAACCGGTGCACAATCTGCTGTAACTTATAGTGCAGGTGCAACAATATTTGGTTCAGCTGATATGACCGATATCACTTCAGGTATTGGTGCAGCAAAAAAACTGGTATCTGCAACAGAAAATCCTGTTGGTTCCGGAACGTATGATATTGTGTACGACGTCTTCATAAAAAATTATGGCGGAACGCCGGTCACGAATGTGCAGGCCTATGATACATTGTACCAGATCAATGGCCTGGTCAACCTTATAAGTGGCTCAATTGTTTCTGTAACAGGCCCTGCAGGGTTTAACGCCAACCCATCTTTTAATGGTAAAACAGTATTTACCTTATTTAATACACCACTGGCCACTTTATCCAATATACCGGGGCAGAATACTGTTACTATTCGGGTAACCGCAAAGGTAAGTAATATTGTAAAGGGGGTGGTATATTATAACCAGGCATATGTAACGGGTAATGGATTGTTTGGGGATGCTTTGAAAGATGCCTCCACCGATGGATCGAACCCTGATCTGAACAACAACTCCAAACCTGATGATGCGAGTGAAAGTCAGCCTACGCCATTCCTGGTTTCTGTAACAGCACAAACACCGCCTTGCTCCAGCCTGACGAATGTATTGTATACACAAAACTTTGGCAGCGGAACCACAGGATTGTCCACCACTATTCCTGCACCCACATTGGGCACAGGGGTAACATTGCCTGTTGGTACATCATTATATACAGGCAGTGCATCGGCACCAATAGCAGAGGAAACTTATGCAGTGGCAAATAATGCCAACCTGGCCAACAGCACAAAGTATGTGAACCTGACCGATCATACCGGCGGACCAATAAACCCCGGCCGTTTCCTTATCGTGAATGCTGATGCCAACACCAACGTATTGTACAAAGGCGGGTTCACTTATTCATTATGCCCCAACCAGCAGTATTCCTTATCCTTCTATGCTGCTTTCCTGGGTAACAATACTTATCATACACAGTGTGATGCATTGGGTGGTTTTGTATATTCTAAAATAAAAATGAATATTAAAGATGGTGCAACAGGCTTGATCATCACGCAGGTATCCACCAGCGATATTACCAGCAACAGCTGGCAGCAATTTGGTTTGAAATTCATCAGTCCCGCATCGTATACTTCCATCATCATTGAACTGGTGAACGACCAGGTGGGTGGTTGTGGAAACGTTTTGGGTATAGATGATGTGCAGTTTGGCAGCTGTGATGCGATGCCGGTGGTTAACTCCAGCTTTTCTTACGGATGTATTGGCAATTCTGTGTCATTTACGTCATCCCTGAGTGACCCAACTGCATTACCGGGTACAAAAGATTACCAATGGCAGGTAGCCACTTCGGCTTCCGGCCCATGGATAAATATTATAGGGGCAACATCTGCCAATTACACCATTGCCAGCACAACGGTTGCTGATACGGGTAAATATTATCGTGTACTCGTTGCCGCAACCGGCAATATCGGTATGCCTAATTGCCAGTATGCATCGCCAGGTTTATACCTGCCGGGTGTAATGCCGTCTACAGCACCATCAGGTGTGTCAGCATCGGCAGCAACAATATGTGCATCAAGTTCATCAACACTTACGGCAACAGGCGGTGTATTGGGTACAGGCGCCAACTATCAATGGGGTACGGGTTCAACAATAGGATCCAACCCGATTGTCGGGGCTACCAGTTCCACATTAATTGTAACACCAGGCAGTACTACCACGTACTGGGTGCAGATACAAAATACCAATGCAGCCTGTGCGCCCGCTAATAGTGGTGTTACTACTGTAGTGACTGTGAACCAGCCATCCACAGCGCCAACCAGCGTAACGGGTGCAGATGTTTGTGCCGGTACCGCCACTACATTAACAGCAGTTGGCGGTGCATTGGGTACTGGCGCCAACTATCAATGGGGTACCGGTTCTGTAGTAGGCACTAACCCTATTGCAGGAGCCACCAGTGCTACTTATACTGTGTCGCCCGCTACCACTACAACGTACTGGGTACGTATACAAAACAACAGTGCACCATGTACGGCCACCACATCTGGTGTAACCAAAACCATTACAGTAAGCCAGCCATCGGTAGCCGCAACCAGTGCCACCAGGAATAAGAATAATATTTGTGCAGGTATCAGTGTAAACCTCGGTATAACAGGCGGTACGCTGGGTACATCAGCCAGCTGGAAATGGTATACCGGCAGCCCGGGCGGTACACTGGTGGGTACAGGTGCTTCAATTAGTGTAACCCCTGCTGTTACCACCACTTACTACGTAAGGGCAGAAGGTACCTGTAACACTACAGCTGCACAGTCGGTAACCGTATTTATTTCATGTAACATTGATAAAGACCAGGATGGTATTCCTGACTGGGTGGAGAGTAACATGAGCGCAGCATTTGCCGATGCCAATGCCAACGGTGTCATCAATGCTTACGACCCAACCTATGCAGGTTTTGTAGATAATAACAATGATTATATCAACGATAACTTCCAGGCAGATGGCGACTCCGATAATGACGGTATCCCCAACTATCTTGATACTGATTTCCCCGGCCGTATAGACAGCAACAGTGACGGTGTTGATGACCGCTTTGATAATGACCTTGATGGTGTGATCAACATGCTTGACCTGGACAGTGACAATGATGGTATTCCTGATGTTGTGGAAGCCGGCGGTGTGGATACAGATGGTAATGGTAAGATCGACAACTTCAGTGATACTGATAACGATGGTTTATCTCAAAATGTGGATGTGAATAATACCGGTGCTTATAATACAGGTTTAGGTTTAGGTAAAAAAGATACTGATGGTGATGGTGTACCAAACTATCTTGACCTGGATAGTGATAACGATGGTATCCCTGATGTACGTGAAGTACTGGGACCCGATACCAACAACGATGGTAAAGCCGATGGATTTGTGGATGCGAACGGTGATGGCTTAAACGATAATTATATAAACGGAACGGCATTGCTGAAAACCGGTGCTGACATCAACAGTGACGGTAAAGCAGACAGCTATCCGAATAAAAACTTAGACCAGGATCCTTACCCCAATGCTTATGATATAGACAGTGATGGTGACGGAATTGTGGATGTAATTGAGGCCGGTTTACCAGATGCTAACCTGGATGGTAAGGTGGATGGTGTATTGGGAACCAATGGATGGTCAACCACGGTATCTGCAATGGCTGCATTAACCCTGCGCAATACCGATGGTGCAGGCAATCCGGACTTCCTGGATATTGATTCCGACGATGACGGTATTCCTGATAACATCGAAGGCCAGTCAACAGCAGGATATAAACTGCCTGTTACAACAGATACAGATGGTGATGGCCTGGTGAATACTTATGATAATGTAGTGGGCTTTGGCGGTTCCGGTATATTTGTTTGGGACCAGGATGGGGATGGTATTCCAGACTACAGGGATTTGGATACTGACGCTGACGGACAACCGGACATTGTGGAAGGTAACGACTTTAACCTGAATGGCATTGCCGATGATGTGGTAACATTAACCGGGCTGGATACAGATGGTGATGGTTTGGATAACCGCTTCGATTCGCTGAACTCCACCACTAACCTGAAAGGTACATCGTACATGATGGGTAACAGTGGCAGCCTTACGGGTGATCCAGCACCGGGAACACGGTCTCCGGTGCAGAAGAAAACAGCTATGCAGTCAGACAGGGACTGGAGGTTCACCAGCTCCGTACTGCCGATACAATTCCTGACGTTCACCGGCAATGCACAAGCATTGAACGTATTGCTGAACTGGACCATCATTACACCAAACGATGTGGATCACTTTGAAGTAGAACGCAGTACAGACAACAGTACTTACACCAAAGTGGGCACCGTAAGCGATAAGGTAAAACTGAATGAAGCACAAAGCTTCAGTTACCTGGATGATATTTCAGGAGTAAGCGCAGAGATCATCTACTACAGGCTTAAAGTAATTGGTGCAAACGGCGAGATCAAATACAGCAATGTACTGGTAGTGCGCCGCAACCTTACCAAAACACCGGTTAGCCTGATGCCGAACCCTGCATCTGAATATGTGAATGTGAAATTCTTTGCAGAAAAGGAATCTGAAGTAACCATACGCTTAATGGATAACCTGGGCAAACTGGCCCTGGTGCAAAAACAAAAAGTACTGAAAGGAAACAACGTACTGCAATTGATTGGTTTGACGAAGTACAGCGCAGGCGTATATATAGTTCAGATATTTGTAAACGATGAAGTGATCACACAGAAACTCATCATCGGCAAACAGTAGTCATCATTGTCACGGATAATACACGGGCTGTCTTACAGGGGCAGCCCTTTTTTATTGTAGAAAGCTTTGTACAAATGTAATTGCCTGCATGTGCTACATTTGTTTTTCAAACCTTGTTAATGCCCAAACTATTACTTATCATTTGCAGTATTGTGAGTATCGTAATGGCGTATGCATTTTTACAACCGGCACAGGCAAATAAAGAAGTAAATGTAAAACAATGGTACCGGCAGCAGGCCAAAGCATTGGAGCAGGAAGTGGTTAACCTGCAACAATTATCAGCTAAAGGATCAACAGCAGCATTACAACAGCAATTCATCCGCACCAGGCTTGCGTATAAAAAAATAGAAACCCTAACAGAATACTATTACAGTTTCTTTGCGGTAAAACTGAATGGCCCTGCCATTCCTTTTTTTGAAGAAGATGAACCCGACAGGGGTCAACAGGAACCCGCCGGTTTGCAATTGGCAGAAACGTATCTTTTCCCTGCATGGCATAAAAAAGACAGTGCAGCCTTCAATGCGGTATTAACTGAGCTTTTGCAGGATATACAAATGCTGCAGGCCACCGATGAATCCAATGCTTTCAGTAATGAGCTGGTGGCCGATGCGGTGATGGAAGAACTGTACCGCATTACAGCATTGGGCACTACAGGTTTTGATGCTTCATTAAGTGGTAATGCCTTATCCGAAACTGCTGCAGCACTCAATGGCGTACAACAAATGGTACAGCTTTATCAAACTGATTTTGAACGAACACAGTACGACAGCCTGCAGCAGTTACTGCAACAGGCGCAGCAATACCTGCAGCAGCACAACAACTTTAATGCTTTCAGCCGCATGGAGTTCATTATTCAATTCATGAACCCTGCGACTGCTTTAATGGCGAAATACACCGCACAACATGGGTTTAAAGAAAATCCCTCACCGATGTTTTACAGTACAGTGAATAAAACCAATACACTGTTTGCCGCAGGCGCATTTAATGCCAATAAATACCTGGATGATAATACCACATCTCCCGAAAAAATTGCATTGGGTAAAATGTTGTTTTATGAGAAACAACTATCAGCAGATGGTACACGAAGCTGTGCCACCTGCCATAACCCACAAAAAGCTTTTACAGACGGGCTGCCCACCAGCCTTGCACTGGATGGGCACAGCGTTTTGCCCCGCAATGCCCCCACACTCATCAATACAGCTCTGCAGCGGAATTTGTTTTTAGATAACCGCAGCCCGTCACTGGAAGACCAGGTGATGCAGGTACTGAACAATGCGAAAGAAATGCATGGTTCCGCTCAAAAAGCAGCGCAGCATATCATTGGCCAGGCGGCATATATTTCTTTATACAGTAAAGCCTATGCCAACGCAGATACCAGCCTTGCAGCAAAAAATATCTGCAATGCCATTGCCTGTTATGAGCGTACTTTAATAGCACTCAATGCCCGGTTCGACAGGCAGCTGCGTGGAGAAAAGATCATGACCACAGCAGAGATCAATGGATTCAATCTCTTCATGGGAAAAGCCAAATGTGGTACCTGCCACTTTATGCCGCTGTTCAGCGGGGCAAAGCCACCCCGGTATTATTATAACGAAACTGAAGTGATTGGCGTGCCGGCAGCCAATACCAATGCAACAAAGCTGGATGCAGATCCCGGCCGGTATGCCATAACTCAACTGCCGGTTCACCACTATGCGTTTAAAACACCTACACTCAGAAACATTGCACTAACGGCACCGTATATGCACAATGGCGTTTTTAAAACTTTGGATGCTGTGCTTGATTTTTATAACAAAGGTGGGGGAAGAGGTTTACACCTGCAGTTGCAACAGCAAACTTTGCCGTCAATGCCCCTTCACTTAACTGCAACAGAACAAAAAAATATCATTGCCTTTCTTCAATGCCTGACCGATACTGCAACTACCCGATGATTTTCTGAATCCTTTTATTTTGAAGCCGTTATCTCAGATATACAGCAGTACTGTATTCTACAGGTTGTGTAGACAATTATCCAGACGACAGTAATTTAGAAAAAATTCTACGCACTTAAATTAGCAGACGCAAAAATTATCTTCTATTTTTCGTTTTGAATTTTGTGGATAAGTGGATAAGTGTGTCTTATTCCGTCCTTGAAATCCAGTAATATGAAAACCTATACCTTGAACCAACCCTTTGTGTGTATTGCCATTTTTATCGCTTTCCTGGCTAATAACACGCATGCACAAACGCTTACCCGCGGGCCTTACCTGCAGGTGGGTAAGCAGGATTCCATAACTATAAGGTGGCGTACCAGTACGGCAACAGATTCCAAAGTAACCTGGGGCAGCAGTTATATTGCCACACCCGGAACGTACAGCAATACTTTTACGCAGGATGGCGGTACGCCGGTAACCGAACATATAGTGCGTATCGGTGGTTTATCAGCTGATACCAAATACTGGTATTCCATTGGCTATACCGGCACTGTATTACAACAAACCAGTACCAATTATTTTTTAACCCTTCCGCCAAATAATACCACACGCAAGCTCCGCTTTTTGGCGATTGGTGATTGTGGTAATAATTCCACCAACGAAGTGAATGTAAAAAATACTTTTTTAAACTACATCGGTTCCAATGATGTTGATGGTATGATATTACTGGGCGATAATGCCTACAACTCCGGCCTGGATGCAGAGTTTCAAACCAATTTTTTTGATGTATATAAGAACGACCTGCTACGGAATATCAAACTCTATCCTGCACCCGGCAACCATGATTATGGCAACAGTACATCCAATACCGGCAACACCGGTACCACACCGGCATTGAGTATGCCTTATCATTTAAACTTCACTGTAGCTTCCAATGGTGAAATAGGAGGCGTGCCCTCTTACGCAAAAAACTATTATTCTTTCAATATCGGCAGTGTGCATTTCATCTCCTTAGATTCTTATGGTAAAGATGATGGCAATACCACCAATTTATATGATACTACGGGCAAGCAGGCCACGTGGTTAAAAGCTGATTTGGCTGCCAATACACAACGGTGGACGGTGGTGTACTTCCATCATCCGCCCTATACCAAAACCAGTCATACTTCTGATACAGAAATGGACCTGGTCGCCGTGCGTGAAAAGTTCATCCGCATACTGGAACGTTTTGGTGTGGACCTGGTGTTGTGCGGCCATGCACATGGCTATGAAAGAAGTTATTTACTGAAAGGTTTTTATAATACCTATGCATCACCATTGCTGGATGCCAATTTTAATGCAGCCTTATATACTGCCACCGGCAATACCCAGAATGGTGTGTATGATGGAACCACGGGCAATTACAAATCATTTACCTACAACTCCGGGCAGTATAATCACGGTACTGTGTACACGGTAGCCGGATCAGCGGGCCAGGTGGGCGGTACATCATCAGGTTATCCGCAGGATTGTATGTATTATTCCAACGCCACCAATGGCGGCTGTTTTTATTTTGAGGTGGACAATAACCGCCTCGATGCCAAATTTGTTTCTTATACCACTGCACCCACACCGCTCATACGTGACCAGTTTACCATTTTTAAAGATGTAAAAAAGAAAACCAACTATAGTATTACGGTGGGGCAATCGCTGCCGGTAACAGCATCGTGGCCGGGCACGTATTCCTGGACAATACCACCGGGAGATGGCGCCACACCAGCAGGGCAAACCACCCGTACCATAACTGTAACGCCCAATGCCACAGGTACATTTGATTATATTGTTGCTGACAACTATGGCGATTTGAAAGACACTTTTAGTGTAACCGTAAGCGCTGTGCCATTGCCTGTTGTGGTAAGTGCATTCAATGCCACGCTGAATAATAATAAAGTGCAGTTAGACTGGTCAACCGAAGTGGAACAGGACAATAAATATTTCACCATAGACCGCTCAACAGACGGCGTTAACTTTCAATTACTGGGTAATACTGACGGTGCTGTAAATACCAATACCACGCATTGGTATCATTTAACAGACCTTGCCCCGGCAGAAGGCGTGAATTACTACCGCTTAAGTGAAACCAGCCTGGATGGCAATAAAAGATATTTTGATACCCGGAGGGTAACGTATAAAAATGGAAAAACACTCAGCTGTCTGGTGATCAATCAGCAAAGCGGTGCAGCGAAATTAGTGATCAGTACGAATAAGCCCGGTAAAATTGATTGCACGGTAAATGATATTTCAGGCCGTGAAATATTGAGAAGTACGTATAGTTTGCCTGCAGGAAATACCATAAAAGAATTGCCGCTGCAAGCCGGTGTTTACATTGTAACGCTGGTAAATGCTGCGGGAGAAAAAATCAGTAATAAAATAATAATTGAATAAAGGAAGAACACTTATGGTAAACGGCGGCGCTAAGAAACTATTTAAACCTTATTCCTATGAAACCATTTTTACTCATCCTTGCTGTACTGCTGGCTTTTGCTATTCCTGAAAGCCAGGCACAGGTACTGCGTTCCTTCGGGCCAAGGTATTATAATCCTTCGGTGCGGGGAAGCATTGTCTATGTGGCTAACAGCATCATCTCCACAACGGGTATCAGTACGGGTAACCCCGGTACTGCAGAGCCGCCTCCGGGAGGCAGCACTGTAAATGGTGCTGCGGGCATTAACCTGGATGTGGATAATCCTGCACCCACCACCAAATTGGCTTTTGGCAGTACGTGGAATTATTTTGCCACGGGTGCAGCACCGGCAAATGATGGGTCGGGCAATACATGGAAGCAATCTGCCTATACTTTAACCGGCTCATGGAATACAGGAGGCTCTCCCGTAAACGGTGCCGGTAAATATGGTTATAATGCATCACAAACCACCTGTATACCCAGCGGCATTACACCCGTATGTTCACCAGGTGCAGGAACAAAATACACCACTTATTATTACCGCAATACGGTAAGCTTTACTGCAACAGAACTGTCCACTACATTCTATAGCATCCAAATGGATTTAAAAAGAGATGATGGTATTGTAGTGTACATAAACGGTGTTGAACAGGTAAGGAATAATATGCCAGCAGGAACCATCAGTTATTCCACGCTGGCATCATCTGCTATTGCCACCGGTTCTGCAGAAAATGTAACCGTAAACTTAAATCCGTCAGCATTTACAGCCGGTACCAATACCATTGCAGTGGAAGTACATTTAAGCAGTACATCAGCATCCGACATGTCTTTTGATATGGATATACTGGGGCTGGATAATAACGGTACTTTTAATTCCACCACAGCAGACCTGAATCTTTCCAGTTGCTCCACTGTTTTATTTGCAGGGTTATACTGGGGAGCGGGGCAGGGTGGCGGCGGTGGCAATACCGGCTGGATCACTGGAGAAACCACCTGTAAACTGAAAGTGCCCGGAGCCTCTTCCTATACCACTATTACATCAGGCAAAACTGATTACTGGAACAATACATTGATATCCGGGTATGCACATACCGGCTACCAGTGTTTTAGTGATATTACTTCATTAGTCAACACCACCAGCCCCAACGGCACTTTTACGGTGGCTAATGTATTACCTCCGCTTGGGTTAAATGATGCATATGGCGGCTGGACGATTGTTATCGTGTATGCCAATCCGTCACTACCGCCCAAAAATTTAACGGTATTTGATGGTTGTGCGATAGTGAAAAGCGGCAGTCCGCCGGCAGACGTGGGCATATCAGGATTTTTAACTCCTCCATCCGGTACGGTAAGTTGTGAACTGGGCGCAGTGGTGTACGATGGTGACCGCACTTCCAAAGACTCCTTTTTATTTAAGCAGAATGGGGCAGCTGCATTTTATAATCTTACCCCCAATGCCACTGCCAACCTGAATGATATGTGGAACAGTACGATTTCATATAAAGGTGCTGTGGTAACCACCAGGAACCCCGCATATCAAAATACCATTGGGTACGATGCAGACATTATAGACCTGCCCAATACCCTCAATGCCCAGTTGGGCAATAATAAAACATCGGCCACGGTACGTTTTGCATCGCCGAGTGAAAACTATATTGTGCATGTGCTAACCACGGCCATATCGCAATACACGCCCACTTTTGCCATAGATAAAACAGCAACAGATGTGAACGGAGGCACATTGGTGCCGGGCGATGTGCTGCGGTATGTGATCAACTACAGCAATGCCGGTAACGACTCCAGCACCAATACTATTATTACTGATAATATTCCCACCGGCACCACTTTTGTACCCGGAAGTATTAAAATCAATGGTGTGGCAAAAACGGATGCATCGGGAGATGACCAGGCAGAGTACGATTTTACCGGTAATAAAATAGCATTTCGTTTAGGCGTTGGCGCTACATCCTCTGTTGGTGGTAATGTAGGTTCAGGTGTCAGCGGAACGGTGCAGTTTGATGTAACCACCACTTCATCCTGCGATGTATTGTCCTGCATCGGTACCATACAAAACAGTGCCCGTATTGATTATAATGGCAAAACATCCGGCGCGGTTTTATACGATTCCAGCGGGGTTAACAGTGCAGGCTGTATCACAAAAGGCCCGGTGATCAATACGGTAACCGGAAGTTGCTTCTCACCAAAAGATACCGTGCTTGTGAATCAGTGCAACAATTTTACTGTGCCATTACCGTACAGTAAATATGCAGGTTATACCTTTTATTCAGCCATGCCATTTATACCGGCAAATGTGTACAACCAGTTTAACCCTGTATCGATACCCGGTGTGTACTATGCCCATTTCTCCAATGGAGCAGGCTGTTCTGATACGGCAAAACTTACTGTAAAAATTACCGGCTGCCCGGATATTGATGATGATAATGACGGTATACCGGATTACGTGGAATTCAATAACCCGCTTGCTTTGCAGGATGCCAACAGTAACGGCATCCCCAACTGGAACGATCCCACGTACCCCGGTTATGTGGATCATAATTTTGATGGCGTGAATGATAATTTTGATTACGGTGCAGATTCAGACAACGATGGCATTCCCAATTTTTATGATACTGATTTCCCCGGCTTTGTTGATGCCAACGGAGACGGTGTAAATGATAATGCGGATAAAGATTTGGATGGTATTCCTAATCAATATGATTTAGACAGTGATAATGACGGCATACCCGATGTGGTGGAATCGTATGGTGTGGATGTGGATGGAGACGGCATCATTGATAATTATACCGATACGGATAATGATGGATTCTCTCAAAACGTAGATGCCAACAACACCGGCGTTGCCGGTTCATCTGTAGGTTTGGGTGCACAGGATTTTGATGGCGATGGTGTGCCGAATTATTTAGATACAGACAGTGATAATGACGGCATACCCGACGTAGTGGAAGCCGGAGGCAGCGATACCAATAACGATGGCAGGATAGACGGCTTTGTGGATGCGAACAGTGATGGTATTTCTGACAATGATGTCAGCGGAACTGCATTGATGAAAACGGGGCCTGATATTGCACCGGTGGATGGCCGTGCAGACAGTTATCCTAATAAAAACCTTGATATGGATTTCCGCCCCAATGCGTATGATATGGACAGCGATGGAGATGGTATTGTGGATGTGATAGAAGCCGGCCTGCCCGATGCCAACCTGGATGGAAAAGTGGATGGCACCATCGGCACCAATGGCTGGTCAGCAACCATATCTGCAATGGGTACACTAAATTTACGTAATACAGACGGCTCCGGCAATCCCGATTATTTGGATATTGATTCAGATGATGATGGAATACCGGATAATATTGAAGGGCAATCCACCGCAGGCTATAAATTACCCGGTACCACAGATACCGATGGCGACGGTTTGGTGAATACTTACGATAATGTTTCCGGCTTTGGTGGCTCCGGTATTTTTGTATGGGACCAGGATGGAGATGGTATACCCGACTACCGCGACCTGGATACTGACGGCGACGGGCAACCGGATATTATTGAAGGCAACGATTTTAACCTTAACGGTATTGCCGATGATAATGTAAGTTTAATGGGTTTAGATACAGATGGAGACGGGCTTGATAACCGTTTTGATTCATTGAACTCCACTACCAATATCAAAGGCACTTCTTACCGCATGGGTAACAGCGGCAGCCTTACCGGCGATGCAACACCGGGCACAAGAGCTCCCGTACAGAAACGCACCGCGGGGCAAACTGACCGCGACTGGCGTTTTATCGGAACCGTGCTGCCGGTGCAGATCATTAACTTTAGCGGCACCGATCAAGCTGCACAAATTGCATTGCAATGGACCATACTGGCCACACAGGAGGTGGATCATTTTGAAGTGGAAAGAAGTTTGGATAATACCTCGTATCAAAATGTTGCCACGCTTGCCACAACGGTATTGCTGAACCAGCAGCAAAGTTTCAGTGCTGTTGATAAAACAGTATACGCAACAGATGAAATTATTTACTACCGTTTGAAAGTGGTGGGCAAAGATGGTGCAATCAAATACAGCAATGTACTGGTGATAAGAAGAACGCAGCATCAGCAGGTGAACATTAAACCCAACCCCGCAAAAGATTATGTCACCATCAGTTTTTATACGGAGAAAGATGGTGCAGTGGGCATCAGGCTCATCAGCGAACTGGGTAAAACAGTGCTGCAGCAGCAGCGAAATGCCACAAGGGGCATGAATTCCATTGTGCTGAACAACCTCACCGTTTATGGTTCGGGTGTATACACGCTGCAGGTAATGCTGAATAATGAACTGGTAGCTAAAAAATTAATTGTTTCAAGATAGTGTGGTGTTATGGATTTGGTTTAGCCCCCCGCAATCGGGGGGCTTTTTTATGTTACTTTTGTTTTATGTACACACTGAAAAAATCGTTGGGGCAGCATTTTTTGAAAGATGAAAATATGATCCGGAAGATCGTTGCTGCATTGCAGGAACAACCTTTTGAACGTTTGCTGGAAGTGGGGCCTGGTGCAGGGGCGCTCACCAAAACACTGGTAACATTACCCGGCATTGATTTTAAAGCAGTGGAACTGGATGATGAAAAAGTACAATACCTGTTACAGCATTATCCTGCACTGGAAGGAAAGATCATTCACAAAAGTTTTTTGGACATTGAGCAGCCTTTTGATGAAAGTTTTACGGTAATCGGTAATTTTCCTTACAACATTTCTACCCAAATTTTATTTAAGGTACTGGACTGGCGGGATGCAGTGCCCGCTGTAATCGGCATGTTTCAAAAAGAAGTGGCGCAGCGTGCAGCGGCAAAGGAAGGCAACAAGGTCTATGGTGTGCTGAGTGTGCTGGTACAGGCTTATTACGATGTGGAGTATTTATTTGATGTGCCCCCCGGATGTTTTAACCCGCCGCCCAAAGTAATGAGCGGCGTGATCAGGTTAACACGTAAGGCAGATACGTTAGCCGTAAAATCAGATAAAGCATTCTGGCTGCTGGTAAAAACGGCTTTCAACCAACGGAGAAAAACGTTACGCAATGCGGTAAAAGGTTTATTTGCAGCAGATGTATTGCAGGATGATATTTTTAATAAACGTGCCGAGGCATTAAGCATAGCAGATTTTGCAGCCCTTACTTTTAAAATGAATTGAGTGAAACAACACTGGTTATATTACCCGGCAATAGTATGCAGTGCGGCTGTGTTGATGAGTTCCTGTTATACGCCGCGGTATGTATACAGCCCGGCGGCACATAATGTACCGGTGTTTACACAAAAAGGCGAAACAAAACTGGCCGCAAATTATTCCGTAAACCTGAATGATAATACGGTAAAAGAGAACGTGCCCACCAAACAAAAAGCAAGAGGGTACGATCTGCAGTCTGCGGTGGCCGTTACCAATCACTGGGCCATACAGGGCAATTTTTATCACCGTAAAGAAAGAAATGCCGGCGATTTTGATAATAACCTGAAAGATAGCGTGGTGATCAATTATACCCGGAATTTGGGAGAAGTGGGGATCGGTTATTTTCATGGCCTGGCGCAAAACCAGTTGGCCGTGGCTCAAATATTTGTGGGTATGGGCTGGGGTAAATTCAGTTTTACCGATAATGGGCGGGATCAGAACAATGTATACCGCAGCAGGTATTTTTCATCTGGCGTAACCAAAGTTTTTATTCAACCTTCATTCACGATACGCAGCCGCCACCAGTTTGCGGCGTCCTTATCTTCAAGGGTAAGTTTTATCTGGTTTCATCATATTCAAACCGATTATAACGCTGCAGAAATGAGCAATTATAATTTAGACAGTTTGAATTACAGTCCGCGGGTGTTTTGGGAACCCGCCACAGTATATCGTTTCGGTTTCAGGAAATTACCGGGTATGCAACTGGAGTTCCAGGCAGGCCTTGCCTTTTTGGCCAGTGCCCGTTTTGTTGATGCAAGGGCATTCAATTTTTCAGGTGGTTTGTTATTCGATTTACCAAAATTATTTGCAAACAACCACCATTCATCTAAAAACTAACGGGTGTTATTTTTGTGAGGGTGTTTGAGGGTAAATTTGTGACAGGAACGCTGATGACACGGATGCGACTGATGAACACTGATTTTTTTCCTCAGCGCCCTCTGCACCTCTGCGTGAAATAAAACGGAACGCTGATGACGAAATAGGAACGCAGATGACGCGGATGCAACTGATGAACACGGATTTATTCTCTGCACCTCTGCGGCAACATCACTTTGCCGATTGCTTTGAAACTAAAACTAAATACGCCATTGAAGTATGAGCCTTACACTAAAAAATAAAGTACGTATTGTAACTGCTGCCAGTTTGTTCGATGGGCATGATGCTGCTATTAATATCATGCGCCGTATTATGCAAGCCAAAGGTGCAGAGATCATTCACCTGGGCCACAACCGCAGCGTACATGAAATTGTGGAATGCGCTATTGAAGAAGATGTACAGGGTATTGCCATTACCAGCTACCAGGGCGGCCACGTGGAATTTTTTAAATACATGAAAGACCTGCTGGATGAAAATGGATGCGGGCATATTAAAATATTTGGCGGCGGCGGCGGAACCATATTACCATCAGAAATAGAAGAACTGCATCAGTATGGCATTACAAGAATTTACAGCCCTGATGATGGCCGCAAAATGGGACTGGAAGGAATGATTGAAGATGTGGTATATCAATGCAGCGGCGCCCACTCAACGCCAACAGAAGATCCATACTGGAAAGCGGCTGAAAGCTGGAATGGAAAACTGCCGTTAGATGAATGGAGAGATGTGCGCCGCGTTGCCCGTGCCATCACCCTCGCCGAAGAAGGAAAACCATTCCAGGATTTACTGGTCACAATTAAGAATAAAGAAAAGAAAATACTACCATCAGGGTCTTCACAAGCCCCTCCTTTGGAGGGGTTGGGGGAGGCACCGGTTTTGGGCATCACCGGTACCGGCGGCGCCGGAAAAAGCAGTGTAACGGACGAGATTGTACGCAGATTCCTGAATGCGTATCCTGATAAAACGATTGCTGTAATTTCCGTTGATCCTTCCAAAAAGAAAACCGGCGGTGCATTACTGGGCGACCGCATCCGCATGAATGCCATATCATCTCCCCGTGCGTATATGCGCAGCTTAGCCACAAGGGAAAGCGAGAAAGCGCTGAGCAGCCATGTACAGGAAGCCATTGATATTTGCAAAGCGGCCGGTTATGATTTTGTAATATTAGAAAGCGCAGGCGTGGGACAAAGTGATGCCAGCATTTTAGACTATTGCAATATCAGCATGTATGTGATGACGCCGGAATACGGCGCTGCATCGCAATTGGAAAAAATCAACATGCTGGATTATGCAGATGTGGTATGTGTAAATAAATTTGATAAAGCCGGTGCGCTGGATGCACTGCATGATGTACGCAAGCAATACAAGCGCAATCATAATTTATGGACGGCTAAAGATGATGACCTGCCCGTCATCGGCACCATTGCCGCACAATTCAACGATGCCGGCGTGAATGAATTGTTTGAACGCCTGATGGAAAAAGTGGCAGAGAAAACCGGCGTTCACTTTCATGGCGATATAGAACACCATGCGCATATAAAAGACACCGTAAACCAATCCACCATCATACCCCCCAAGCGGGTGCGCTACCTTGCAGAAATTGCAGAAGCCATTAATCATTATGATGCATGGGTAAAAGAACAAAGTGCATTGGCCAGCCAGTTGTACCAACTGGAAGGCACCCTGCAGCATGCGCAACTTTCTGCCACGGCAAAAGAAGAATTGCAAAAAATAAAAACCACGCTGGAAGTGCAGCTGCATCATGAAGCTAAAAAACTGATCAGTTCCTGGCCACAAACCCTGCAGCGGTATGCACAACCCTTCTATGAATTTAAAGTAAGGGATAAGGTTATTAAACAACCGCTGACTTATAAAAGTTTATCCGGCACCGTTATACCCAAAGTGTTGCTGCCCAAATACAAAGACTGGGGCGATATTTTACAATGGCAATTACAGGAAAATGTACCGGGAGAATATCCTTATACCGCCGGTGTGTTCCCGTTAAAACGGGAAGGTGAAGACCCCACCCGCATGTTTGCCGGTGAAGGCGGGCCGGAACGCACCAACAAACGTTTTCACTATGTAAGCCTGGGGCAGCCTGCAAAACGTTTGTCTACTGCATTTGACAGTGTAACGTTATACGGAGAAGACCCCGGTTACCGCCCTGATATTTATGGTAAAGTGGGCAACAGCGGGGTAAGTATTGCCACAGTGGACGATGCAAAAAAATTATACAGTGGTTTTGATCTCTGCGATCCCAAAACATCGGTGAGCATGACCATCAATGGCCCGGCACCGATACTGCTGGCTTTCTTTATGAATGCCGCGATAGATCAGCAATGTGAACAATACCTGGCCTCCCCAAACCCCTCCAAAGGAGGGGCTTTGAAAGCTCTTTTAAGAGAGAAGACTAAAGATTTAATGCCGGCATTAAAGGGTTCATTTGGGAGAATACCATTTGCATTCGAAAGGTCTTCGGAAGCCCCTCCTTTGGAGGGGTTTGGGGAGGCTTTACCCGAAGGCAATGATGGTTTAGGTTTGCGCCTGCTGGGTTTAAGCGGTGCAGATGTGTTGCCTGCGGATGTGTATGCACAGATCAAAGCACAAACACTGGCAACCGTGCGTGGTACAGTGCAGGCCGATATTTTAAAAGAAGACCAGGCGCAGAACACCTGCATCTTCAGTACCGAGTTTGCATTAAAGCTGATGGGAGATGTGCAGGAATATTTTATTGCTAACAAGGTGCAGAATTTTTACAGTGTGAGCATCAGCGGGTATCATATTGCAGAAGCTGGTGCCAACCCCATTACGCAATTAGCATTCACACTGGCCAATGGGTTTACTTATGTGGAATATTATTTAAGCCGTGGCATGCACATTGATGATTTTGCACCCAACCTTTCCTTCTTCTTCAGCAATGGTATGGACCCTGAATACAGTGTGATTGGCCGCGTGGCAAGGCGCATCTGGGCCAAGGCCATGAAGCATAAATACATGGGCAACGACCGTTCTCAAAAACTGAAATACCATATACAAACATCCGGCCGCTCATTGCATGCGCAGGAAATTGACTTTAACGACATCCGCACCACGCTGCAGGCATTGTACGCCATTTACGACAACTGCAACAGTTTGCATACTAACGCTTACGATGAAGCGATTACCACACCCACAGAAGAAAGCGTACGCAGGGCGATGGCGATACAGCTCATCATTAACCGCGAACTGGGCACCGCCAAAAATGAAAATCCCAACCAGGGGTCTTTCCTAATTGAAGAACTGACGGACTTAGTGGAAGAAGCGGTGCTGCAGGAATTCAACCGCATTACCGAACGCGGTGGTGTACTGGGCGCCATGGAAAGAATGTACCAGCGTAATAAAATACAGGAAGAAAGTTTGTATTATGAAACGCTGAAACACACCGGAGAGTATCCCATTGTTGGGGTAAACACATTTCTCAATAAAAATGGTTCCCCCACTATTTTACCCACCGAAGTGATCCGCAGTACGAATGAAGAAAAAGAAAACCAGGTGAAAAGTTTACAGGCTTTCCAGGAACGGCATAAAGCCCGGGCGGCACAACAATTAAAACAACTGCAGGCAGTAGCTGTTGCCAATGGCAATTTATTTGCTGAATTGATGGAGACGGTAAAGTATTGTTCCCTTGGTCAAATTACCAATGCGTTGTATGCAGTGGGCGGGCAGTACAGGAGGAATATGTGAGGGGAGGGGTGAATGGGGAATGGTGAATAGCCAATGGTCAATGGATAATTGATAATGAATAATGTTTTAGTATTTCATCTGATCAACTAATAAGCGGTTACTATTTCATCAGCGTTCTTGCGCTTAAGGCATTATCCATTGTCCATTATTAATTATCCATTCATGATTAAGGATATTATCCATTGTCCATTATCAATTATCCATTCACCTCCTTTTTTTTCTTCCCAAAGCTTGCATTTGCTAAAAACCTTCATTATCTTTTATTGCTGATTGCACTTTCTTACCCCGGAGAACGGTACGTTTGATCTGTACTGCTGTAATCTTTTTAAACACTAAAACCTTTTACATGACCAAACTATTTTACGCCGCTGCAGTATTGTTTATACTGACCGGATGCAACAACAGTACCGACAGTAAAAACGCTACCGGCGACACTACCAAAACCACCGATGGCAAAATGATGGCGGGCAAAGATGCCAATCTCGACCTGCCTTACCAATTGGATCACGCTTACCAGGAATGGCAACCGGGCAATGAACAATATGCCGTAACAGTAATGAAAGGATTAAAGGGATTTGAGATGAATGATATGGCCGCCTGCATGGCCAGCTTTGGCGACTCCGTGTTCCTGGATTTTGATTACATGCAAGCTAAAATGAGTAACGACAGTGCAAAAAAATTTTTTACAGAACAACGAAACAGTATCGGCAACATCTCTGTAAAAATGGGCGACTGGGAATCCGTAAAATCTGCTGACGGAAAAGAAGAATGGGTAACGTTGTGGTACAGGCAATACGTTACCGATAAAAAAGGTATGGTGGATTCTGCTGCGGTGATCAATGATGCGAAGATGGTAAATGGAAAGATTGTGGAATTGCATGAATCCAGTCATCATTTGGGTCCGCAACCGGCCAAAAAATAAATGCGGTTTTAAATAGAAAAGTCTCCTGTAGTTTTGCGGGAGACTTTTTATTTTAATCAACGCTTATGCTCACCCTCAACCGAGTGCATCACATCGCAGTTATCTGCAGCAACTACGCCGTATCCAAACGTTTTTATACTGATGTGCTGGGTCTGCACATTGTACGGGAAGTGTACCGTAAAGAACGGGATTCGTATAAACTGGACCTGGCCATTGGTAGTCATTATGTGCTGGAATTATTTTCTTTTCCCGATCCGCCTGCCCGCCCATCCCGCCCGGAAGCCTGCGGCCTGCGCCACCTGGCTTTTGCCGTGAGCAGCGTGGAAGATACGGTTACGGCATTGCAGCATCATAACGTTACCGCAGAGCCGATACGCATTGATGCATTTACCGGGAAAAAATTTACGTTTATCGGCGATCCCGATGGATTGCCGGTGGAGTTTTATGAGGAGTGAGGGTGTTGGAAAAAGGAGGTTTCCAATGGAAGCCACTATGGCGCAGATCAATTATAGTTCGAAAAGTGGATAAATTTTTACTTTTTCAAAACCATTAATACCTGCTTGATGACAAACCGCTAATCATCCGGCAGGATAACCTGGTAATCATCCAGCAGAATAACCTGGTAATCATCCGGCAGGATAACCTGGTAATCGTCTGAATTTTATTAGCTTTACAGAAAAAACATTAAATGGCACTTCCCGGAGAAAAACTGGCAGCTTCACTGGAAATCCTTAAATCTATTCAGGATCACGGAATTACAGCTATAAAGGCTTCGACAATTGATAGAATTAACAGAGACAGGCTTAAAAAAAACGGGTTTATAAAAGAAGTCCTGAAAGGCTGGTACATAGCCACACCTTCAAATGAACAGCCGGGCGACAGCACCTCCTGGTACACTTCATACTGGCTCTTCTGTGCAGAATTTCTTGCCGATAAATATGGAGATAAATATTTTATTGCTCCTGAACAATCATTACAAATCCATGCTGCCAACTGGACGGTGCCATCGCAATTAATAGTAAGAACAGAAAAAGGCACGAACCATAACACTCCCTTACCATTTGGTACATCACTCTGGAACTGGCAAGTACTGCCACCTAAAAATGCAGAAATAGTTACTGTGGAGGGATTAAGAGTCATGTCGCTTGCATCTGCATTGATATATTGTTCGCCTGCTGCTTTTAAAACCAATCCTACGGAGTTAAGAACCTGCTTATCTATGATTACTGATTCATCAGTGCTTCTTAATATTTTATTGAATGGCGGCCATAGTACAATAGCAGGAAGGCTGGCTGGTGCATTCAGGAATATTGGGAAAGATAAAATTGCAGATGATATAATAAAAACAATGAAGGCAGCTGATTATGAAATAAAAGAAACAGATCCGTTTGATAACAAAATTCCTTCTTCTTTAATTGGCCGGGAAAAGTCTCCCTATGTAAACAGGATAAAACTGATGTGGCATGAAATGAGAACAACGGTGATTAAGCATTTTCCTCCTTCTCCGGGCTTACCAACTAACACAGAAGCCTATATGAAAGCAGTGGAAGATATATACGTAATGGATGCTTACCATTCGCTCTCAATAGAACGATATAAGGTTTCACCAGAACTAATTGAAAGAGTGAAAAATGGAACCTGGAATTTCAGAGAAAACGAGAATGATAAAAAACAACGGGATGCTATGGCAGCAAGAGGATACTGGCAGGCAGCACAGCAGGTGCAAAAAAGTATAATGCAAATACTGGATGGCAAAAATGCCGGTACTGTTGCAGATAATGACCATGGCGACTGGTACAGGGAGTTATTTGCACCCAGCGTTACAGCGGGTATACTGCCGGCCAGCGATCTGGCAGGTTACAGAAATCACCAGGTGTATATCAGTAATTCCATGCATGTACCCATAAATAAAGATGGTGTGCGGGATGCGATGCCCGCTTTATTTGAATTACTTACCAATGAAACAGAGGCTTCAGTAAGGGCAGTTCTGGGTCATTTCATATTTGCATTTATACATCCTTATATGGATGGCAATGGCCGCATGGCCAGATTTTTAATGAACGTAATGCTGGCCAGTGGCGGTTACCCGTGGACGGTAATACCCGTACAGTTGCGAAACGGGTATATGAATGCATTGGAAAGTGCCAGTGTGCAACGGAATATTGAGCCTTTTGCTACGTTTCTTACTAATTTAGTTAATGAAGCATTGAAAGGAAGGCAGGTGGCTGAAATTTAGAATTTCTCTTTTTGATAAGATAGGTAGTCTCAAAGATTTGCTCAGTGAAAATTATATTGGTGATTCATAAATTTCATCGACTTAAAATCTGGAGAAACCCCTGTCGTGAATAGTAGTAAGAAAACCTGGCGACAGTATTTTTGGTAAAAGGGCTGCTAATCGTTGCTATTCTGTTAACTCTAATCCTGTTTGTTGTATACCTTATACCTTGTTGATAACAATTATTAACTAATTTATTAAAGGTAATAATAAACTTTACTCATTATCCTTTGATCATATATATTATCTTTATGTCAAACCTGAACCTAATCAATAATGAACCAAGACTGGACAACGAAAGAAGTCAATTTAATAGTTAAAGACTATTTTAATATGCTTCAGCTTGAATTGAGACATCAGCGATATAATAAAGCCAGTCATCGGAGGTTCTTGTTTCCCCTTCTTAATAATCGTTCAGAAGGTTCCGTTGAATTTAAGCATCAAAATATAAGTGCTGCATTAATTAAAATGGGCTTGCCGTTTATAAAAGGTTATAAGCCCAGATTTAATTATCAGAAGCAAATTCTCGAGAAAAGCATTTCTGAATATATAATGCAACACAGGCTATCGTTGGAAAAGGATTTTGAAAGATTTTCTGAATCAATAATTATTAATGAGCAATCAAAATCAAAGATTGATTTCAGCAATATTGTAGATGAGGAACCTGCAATCTCCGTTGTGAATGAGGACGAGCCGCTTTACAGGCCAATAAAAATAAACTACCTGAAGAAAGAACAAAATAACCAAAAATTGGGTGAAGAAGGGGAAAAATTAGTCTTGGAATATGAAAAATGGAGCCTTATTCATGCAGGTAGATCTAATCTGGCTGATAAAGTAAAATGGATTTCAAAGGATTCAGGCGATGGAACGGGATTCGATATTTTATCCAAAACCTTAAACGGTCGGGATAAATTTATTGAAGTTAAAACAACAAAGCTATCGAGAGAAACTCCGATTTATCTCACAAAAAATGAATTGAGTTTTTCATTGCTTAAAGAAAGGGATTTTTATCTTTATCGTGTTTTTAACTTTGACACTAACCCACAAATTTTTATTCGAAACGGACATTACAATGATTTTTGTAAACTCGAACCTCAATCTTATAAAGGGTTTTTTATTTAGAAAGCTAAGCAGGAAGTTGCTTCAAAAGAAAAGCAAGTTTTCTTTCAATTTTCCCGGCCTTTAACCCGCATTCCCATAAAATAATAATCTTCCATCCATCTTTCTTCAATGCCTTCACTGCCTTCGCATCATTCGCTTTATTGGTATTGATTTTATTCAGCCACCAGTCTGTTCTGGTTTGGGGTATTTTAAAGTATTTACAATTGGTGTGGCCATGCCAGAAACAACCATGCACAAAAATGACGGTGCGGTATTTAGGCAACACAATGTCTGGTTTGCCGGGCAGGGATTTGTCGTGCAGTTTATAACGGAAGCCATGAGCAAATAGAAATTTACGCACCAGCAGTTCGGGCTTGGTATTGGTGCTGCGGATGCGGCTCATGTTGTAGCTGCGCTGGGATGAGGTGTGCACATCGGCCATGGGTAAAGGTAAATTCTTTTTAAGTATGTACTTTTTTGCTTCTCTAAAAAAGAGTATCCAAAATGCTCCCGGGTAAACACAATAAAAAAGGGCTGAAAATTACAATTTCAGCCCTTTCATCATACTATGCCAATAAAATATTACATATTATTTCGCTTTTGCTGGTAGTTTTGGTAACCCTACTGCATTAATGAGTTCTTTAGAGGCTTTGGCCTTTTTTATAAAAAACGGATGTTTTTCATAGTTGCCTACTGTTGAATCAATTATTGCTGCTGTTTTTGCGGCCTTTTTATTTTTCCTGATATTTGATACGGTACTCATATTTCAAAAATACAATTATTTTCTGTGAACCAGAAATGCAGTATAGTCACGCCGGGACTGGAATAATTCCCATTTTTCATTTATCAGTCCATAAACCACAAAATCCGCACTGATCAAACTCCAGTTATTTGTTAATCCAATTCTGTACAACCTTGTCCGGGAATGTGTGCTTCCCTGTACTACAACGAGGGCATCAGGATAATGCAATGTAAAATCATTTACAGTTGCAGCTACCGTGGCAAGCACTTTGCTGCTGTCGTTATTGTTGGTTACAACAGTATCACTGATTTCGCCGGTGGATTCATCCCAGTCTCCAAAGCCAAGGTTATAAATATTGGTTTTAATAGCTGAAAAGCGTACCACTTTTTTTATCTTTCCTTTCGGTCCCTCGCTTATAAATTCATAGTCAAGAAATGTTTGGTTAGTCTTGTACCGGTACTTTTGTAGTTGCATTCAGCAGGTGATTATTATCGTTAGGGGTACACGAAAATAATTATTTCTTTAGTATATACTGCAATTTTCTATAAGTATTTTCAATTTTCGCCGCCTTCAAATCACATTCCCATAAAACAATCACCTTCCAGCCTTCTTTCTTCAATGCCTTCACCGCTTTTGCATCATGTGCTTTATTGGTATTGATTTTATTCAGCCACCAGTCTGTTCTGGTTTGGGGTATTTTAAAGTATTTACAATTGGTGTGGCCATGCCAGAAACAACCATGCACAAAAATGACGGTGCGGTATTTGGGCAATACAATGTCAGGCTTGCCGGGCAGGGATTTGTCGTGCAGTTTATAACGGAAGCCATGAGCAAAGAGAAATTTACGCACCAGCAGTTCGGGTTTGGTATTGGTGCTGCGGATGCGGCTCATGTTGTAGCTGCGCTGGGATGAGGTGTGCACATCGGCCATGGGGTAAAGGTAAACCTGTTGCTTACTTTTTTTGCGGAAAAAAAGTAAGCAACTGTGCCCTGCGGGAAAAGCCGCCCGGGAATAAAATACAGCCCCCTGCTATTCAGCGGGACAAGCTATTCCCGGGTGCAGCTATACTGAACGTTTGTACTACTGTAGCTTCAGCATCAGTAACTCTATTTTTACAGCTGAAGCGTGTAATTTTTTCAAGCAGTTTAATATTTGTTGCTTATTATATCCTGTAATAATAAAAGTCTTCACTGCAACTGTTGCCATTAACTCCTTCACTGCGGTACAATTACTTCAATGGTCTTCGGTGAAACACAGTAAGCCTCTCTTCGGTCCACTGTTTCTTTATATTAGCCGTAACAGCTTTAACAACGGAGCGTTGCTGATGCTGCAGCTATACAGCATACGGGTCACGCAGCGCTGGCCGGCAAAACAGCAGAGCAATTGTTTTGCCTTGATTTTTTGATTCTTTTTCATCAAGGAAAAAGAATGGCAAATAGTATTTACAAATATTGCTTACAGCAAGCTATTGTTCTAATTTTTTTTGCGGAAAAAAAGTAAGCAACTGTGCTCTGCGGGAAAAGCCGCCCGGGAATAAATACAGCCTATTCCCGGGTTGTTCCCTGATATGACTTTGGTACTACTGTGACTTCAACTTCAGTAATTCTACTGTTAGTATTGAAGGCCAATAGCTGTTCAGTTCTCTTTTCAATTTAAAATACTTTTACTGCCACTCTAACAGATGCCATAAACTTCTTCAATGTGGTACATTACTTCCCTGTTCTTCAATGATAATAACACTGTCACTCTATTGAATTTGGAATGTTTCTTAATTGAGTAAGTTCTGAAACTGTATTACAATTGATGTATGTCGTGGATACCGCATACGCTTCACGCAGCGCTGGCCGGCAAAACGGCGGAGCAATTGTTTTGCCTTGATTTTTTGGTTCTTTTTTATCAAGAAAAAAGAACAGAATATGTTCATCAACAGATTTTTTCATCAGGGAAAAAGAACAACCAGTATCTTCATAACATGATTACATTACAAAACGAATACCTCACCGCTTCCATCTCCCCGCTCGGTGCCGAACTGCAAAGTTTACTCCATAAAACCACCGGCATACAACATTTATGGAGTGGCGATGCGGCGTACTGGGGCAAGTACAGCCCGGTGCTGTTTCCCATTGTGGGCAGTTTAAAAGATGATAGGTATTACTATGAAGGAAAGGCGTATCATTTGCCACGGCATGGTTTTGCGAGGGAAAAGGCATTTACAGTAAACCAATTAAGTGATACAGCAGCTGTGTTTACCTTAGTGAGCGATGCTGCAACCGAAGCGGTATATCCCTTTGCCTTTGAACTGCAACTACAGTACACCTTACAAGCGCATACTTTAACCTGCACGTACAAAGTGTATAATCCTGCTGACAGCACGTTATTGTTTTCCGTTGGGGCACACCCGGCTTTTGCCGTACCGTTTACAAATGATACACACTATACCGACTACTATCTTTCTTTTAATAAAAGCGAAACCTTACAACGCTGGAAGCTGAACAACGGATTGATTGATGCGCCAGTGCCCTTACCATTGCAGCACAATCAATTGCCATTGGCACCCGCATTATTTTATGAAGATGCCATTGTACTGAAAAACATGCAGAGCAACTGCATCACCATTGACTGCAATAAAAATCCACACGGTTTACATTTTCATTTTACTGATTTTCCTTTCTTTGGCATCTGGGCGGCAAAGGATGCACCTTTTGTTTGCCTGGAACCCTGGTGCGGTATTGCCGATAGTGTGCTGCATAACCAACAACTGGAAACGAAAGAAGGCATGAATCGTTTGCCCGGTGGCGGCAGGTGGGAAAGGAGTTGGGCGGTGGAGTGTTTTTGAGGGGGACGGTGAATGGTGAATCGTGAATCGTGAGTCGTGAATGGTCAATGCAACGTTGCTTTTTTGAAATGCTTAGTTAGTTGATGAAAGTGGGGGGGCTGATAAAATTGAACTGAATGATATAAAACCACCTTCGACCCACAAGGCAAGCAACTCAGGCTGACAGTATAATACTTTGAAGAGAGATGTCTTAGAAATTAAGCAGCAGCCTGGCGGCAGGCAGGTGGTGAATTGTCAATTGTGAATGGACAATGAACAATGGATAAATGACAATGGATAATTCCGTTAAAAAGCAGATACTTCAAATACTACAACATTATCCATTGTACACTGTTAATTTATCCATTATAAATAATCTCTTACTCCAGCTCTTCACAATACACTCCCGAGCCCAGCATCAGCTGCTCGATTTCTGAAGCAGTGATTTCCCGGCTGACAATACGGAGCACATGGTCGCAATCATCCAGGTCTACATTCCATTGAATAATGTTGGGATGGTCATCGAGCAGGGTTTCCACCTCGCTGATGTGGCGTGCATCTGCCAGGCTGGTTTTAAATACCAGTATTTCCACGCCATTTTTATGCCGTGGCACGGGGAGTATCGTTTTTTGTTGAAACAAATAGTTGAGCATGAACAGTAGTTTATAATGGTTATACTTTAACGTGATAAAAAGTACCATCCCCCAAAGTATTTCATGGCATACAATGAGGGATGGTGGAATTAATCGGCGGACATTGCTGTTTCTTCTTCATTGTTCATTTTGCCCCATCTGCCGCCGCACCTGTTTTTCCATTCGGCTTTAAATTGTTCCCTTTCTTCAGGTGTCATTTTATTCCAGCGCTGTTTCATTTTTTCTTTCCATGCCGGGCTGCCCCTCCAGCGGCGGCCACCAAAGCCACCAAATAAAATCTTGCTCAGTAATAAAATGCCCAGCGCCTGTAAGAAGGAAATGGCTTTTACACCGGTGGCATATACTAAAATATTATTCCATAAGGTCATTACCAGGAAACCAAAGAGCGCTACCGCCAGGCTTCCGAAAACCAGTATCATGGCTATTTTTTTGATCCAGAATTTTTTCATTGTATGTTTTTTTGTGAAGGGGAAGGGTGAATGGTGAGACGTGAATCGTGAGTTGTGAATCGTCAATGGTGAATTATCCATTGACAATTGACTTTTCACCATTGACCACCTTGTCAAGTATTCAGCAGTTCCTCCCTCAGTACTTTTAATTTGTTTCTTAAATGCAATACCGCATAGCGTTTCCGGCTGATGAGCGTGGCTACTGTTTCGCCCGTTTCTGCCGACATATCTTTAAAGGCTATACCATCAATTTCATTTTTAATGAACACGTCCCGTTGCGCAGCGGGCAGCTCATCCAGTGCGGTTTTCAGCTCTTCCCAAAACAGGTTGCGCAGGTACGCTGTTTCGGGGTTGCTGTCGTTGGTAAACAGTAATTCTTTCCAGTCAAAGCTGTCTTCATCAGTTTCGGTTGACGTAAAAATATCATCGGCCAGGGGCAGTTTTTGTTTGCGGTAACTGTCGGTGATTTTATTACGGGCTACGGTGTACAGCCAGGCAGTGGTTTGTTCAATGGGTTCGGGATTGCCGGCAAACTGGTAGAACACATCCTGCAGGATATCTTCCGCATCTTCATTATTCGATACTCTCTGCCTGATGAAACCCAACAGTTTCTTACTCATCGTTTTGATGGTTTGTGTAATGTTCCTGTTGCGTTCGGCAGCCATTGGTATCGCTATGGTCATCGCATCTTTCATGTATACCTATGAAGACGAATGACGGGGACTGATGTTTTAAAATGAAATGATTTTTTTTGGGCAGTACAAATTTCGGGATTTGGATTTACTTTTTGCCGTGACATAAAAAGTAGCAAAAATGGCAAGGTGGGAAAAATGTCAGCCTTTTCCCGCCGGCAGCGCTATTGGGCATGGTGCTACTGAGGTATGGGCATTGGGTATGCTTATCATCGCTTCAGGGATGGAGATGCTTTGATTTATGAAAAGAACCTGCGATCAACCATCAACTATCAACCATTTTCAATTTACCCGCCGGCAGCGCTATTGGGCATGGTGCTACTGAGGTATGGGCATTGGAATGCTTATCATCGTCCCCGGGATGGAGAATCTTTGTATCAGGAAAAGAACCTGCTATGAATTATGAACTATCAACTATGAACCATCAACTTTCAACTATGAACCATCCCACCGGGCCCTGCGGGCAACCATCAACCACCCCACCGGGCAACTTGCAATCAAATCAGTAGTTGATCTACTACCCAAAATAACTGTCAGTTGCTATAGCTGATAAAACTGAGCAGGAATATATTTGTATGTGTTCAGTAAGTTCCGTTTTTGATCCATCATCCGCTATGAAAACTAAATGATCCGGAAACCCGATGGAAAGAAGCCAGTACCAAATGAAAAACCCCTTCGTGTGCAGGGGTTTTTTCTTTTTATAGCAGTTGGTTGTAACGGAATACCATTTTATGGCACCTTGCCCAGGTTAGTTAAGTCAATTGTATAATCATATTTCACTTCATCATTTTTATATAACTCCTCAATGAATTGCTTCAGTTCGCCGGGCTTATCGTATTGGGTATCGGTGATCTCATCTGATAATAATACCAGGCTGATGCGGCCATCTTTCATCACCAGTTCACCAAAATAATAACTTTTTTCATTGGCATTATAGAGTGTCATCAACTCCTGGCTGCCCGCTTTGGAAAACCAGGCGGTTACCGTGTAGATATCGTATTTTTTATCGCTGTTGAGCGCTGTAATTTTAAGGTTGTATTTTACATTGGATGCCTTTGAAAAAACCAGTTCGGTGGAGTCTGACGGATAATTGCTTTTATGCCAGGTGCCAAGCAATTCAGTTTTAATACGCATGGTGGGCCCGTTATCAATACCCACTTTAGATTCATAAGGGCAACCGTACAGCAGTACAGTAAGCAATGCCAGTAAAGCCGGAAAACGTAAACGTTTCATTTTTTTATTTCAAATGTATTGAGGTTTATGTAAGGAGGCCATACCCGCAAGAAGGTATTTTTACGGTAATACCGGCAGGGCATAGTAGTACTACTACAATAATTTTCTATAACAGTCTATCAGCTGTAACAAAAGCGGGGTGTATTTTTAAACCCTGTTTTAGTTTAAGTTTGATCCAATATCCATGTACCTCTGAAGCCAACTCCCAATGAACCACAGTAAACACTGATCAGCATTTACGCCCCGGTAACGGGGCTTTTTTGTGTATCAAAAATGGAAAATTCTATTTTCCGGAAAAAGATGAATACAGGCAATGAAGTAACATAAACGGGTAGGCGATTTACTACACATTTTGAAAACAGTTTCTATACTAACAGCTACTGCATTGTATTATTTTTAACCTTCCAAAAAGTGAAACCACTAATCCAACACATCCTGTTAAAAAGACCGTGGAATTGACCCCCTCAGGGAAACCACCAAATCAATTCCTCTGAAAACCCCGGAAGGGGTTTTTTGATGCCCGGCCATTAGCGTGGGGTACAGCTTTTAAAGAAGTTCCAGATCATGGTTTCGGCCTTAAAATCATTGCACACTTTGCCGATAATAAATTTAGGCAGGTACTGGCTGCCGCCGGGCAAGGCGTGGCCACCATTGGTAATTTTAACCAGGCAAACTTTTACATTGCTGCCATTGTACATATACTGCGTGGCCGTGCACTGGTCTTTGGTATCTGTATCGGGCAACTGCGTTATTACCGCTGTGCCGGTAATATGATTGCCGGTAAGGTAGCGCTGTATGGTGGAATCGGTAGACATGCAGTTGCCCCGCCCTCCAATTAATTTATTGCCCACACTGCCGCCGTTATAAGGAACAATCGGGTCGCCCGTTCCATTGATCAATAAAACGGAAATGGGTTTTGCAGGAAAGAAGGAAGGAAATATTTTTTCGGGAATAGTGGCGCAAACCGGGGCTACGGCCAGTAAGCGGTTGGTGAGCTTCCACGAAACATAAACAGAAAAGAAACCGCCATTGGAAATACCGGTGGCAAAAATACGTTTAGCGTCTATAGTATACCGTTGCTGAACACTGTCGAGCAACTGGTTAATAAAAGCCACATCATCGTTGGCCGCTATGGAAGCTTTAAACTCCCTGCCATCGTTCCATTGTTTATCTATGCCATTGGGATAAATGGTGATGAAGTGTTCTTTATCGGCAATATCATCCATGTGCATATACCGCTGCATTTGTTTGTAATTACCGCCACCGCCATGAAAAATCAATACTGCAGGTAATGGCGTTTGCGCAGTATAGCCCGTGGGTAAATGCACAAGGTATTGCCGTTTGGTATTGTTGATGGTAAGGGTGGCATCGATATCCTGTTGTGCATATGCAGCGCTGCATATAAATGCAGTTGTAATTATAACAATGATTTTTTTCATGAACCGGGTTTTTAGACAGACTTTCTCAAAAGAGAAAAGTTTATTCATCTGATTGCTAAAGTAGAACTATTACTACAAACTATTTGTATCTGGGTTTACTGCACAGCTCTTTCAGCACAAGTACATTTGTACTGTTCAAGCATGAGTTTTCCAATATCCAATTATCCTGTAAAGACTGTTGTTATTTAGAAGCCACACAACATCCTTTAACATCCTTTGAAAAACCCCGCAAGGGGTTTTTTATTGGGGTCATGAAAGCCAAACAAATTGAAAATAGAAAAACCAGTATATATTTCCCCTAAGGAAATCCAGGAAATAATCCTGAAAAACTAAACCTCTTTCACAAGAGCCTCCGCAAGGAGGCTTTTTTTGTTTGTATGATGAGCAGGTATTGTAAATTGCCATTTTACAGCATGCAATGGATTAATATACATACGCACCAGCCACCACAGGCACAGGAGTTTGCCATTCAGAGCCGTTATAAAAACTTTGAAACGATGCCTGCCGCAGGCTTATTTTCTGCCGGCATTCACCCCTGGTATATCGATGCGGACTGGCCGCAGCAGCTGCAGGTATTACAACATTACGCTGCTGCGCCAAACGTACTGGCTATTGGCGAGTGCGGGCTGGATGCACTGAGTACAACTGATTTTGCCTTACAGCAGCAGGTATTTGCGCAGCAGGTTTTGCTTGCCAATCAACTGCAAAAACCACTCATCCTTCATTGTGTAAAGGCGTATGACCGGGTGGTACAGTTGCTGCAGCAAAGCAGGGTACGGGTTCCTGTTATCTTTCATGGCTTTAACCGCAATGCAGTGCTTGCCGGGCAGTTGGTGGCTAAAGACTATTACGTTTCGTTTGGCAAAGCGCTGGAACGCATTGCAGTACAGGAAGCCCTGCGGGCAGTGCCTGTCAGTAAAATATTTTTAGAAACAGATGACGCTCCGGTACCCATTGCCGCAATCTATGAATATGCTGCCACTGCTTTACAAATTGACAGCAATACGCTTTATTTGCAACTGAAAAAAAATACACTGGCTGTTTTTGGCAACAGCATTACCGGATTATGATGACAGATTTTTCATGGCTTGGCCGTACGGAATTATTAGTGGGTAATGCTGCACTGCAAACCCTGGCGCAAAGCCATGTAATGGTGGTGGGTTTGGGCGGTGTGGGTTCTTATGCAGCTGAATTTATTGCCCGCAGCGGCGTTGGCACCATGACCATTGTGGATGGTGATGTGGTTGACCCCACCAACCGCAACCGTCAATTGCCTGCATTGGCCACCAACCATGGTGTAGCTAAAGCCGATATTATGGCAGAACGTTTACAGGCCATCAATCCTGAACTGGAATTAAATGTGGTAAAATCATTTGTAACACCAGCAATGGTGCAGGAACTGTTCCATCATCAGCCCTCTTTTGTCATTGATGCCATTGACAGTTTTACACCTAAAATTACTTTTATCCGCCTGGCATACGAACACCGGGTGCCCCTCATCAGCAGTATGGGTGCCGGTGGTAAGTTTGACCCCACGCAATTGCAGGTGGCCGATCTTTCCCAAACATACAACTGCGTGTTTGCTCAACAGATCCGTAAAACACTGCGCAGGAAACATAATATCAGTAAAGGGATTAAAGTGGTGTTCTCGCCTGAGCCGCCATTAAAGCAAAGCCTTATTATGACTGACGGGAAGAACTATAAAAAGTCTGCTTACGGCACCATATCTTATTTGCCGGCAGTATTTGGTGCCGTATGTGCCAGTGTAGCTATACGGGACTTAATTGGTATTGCGGTGGATTAATACGTGTTGGTCATGTCTTCATCCACACAAATAATATAATCCGCCTTATTCCGGTTTTCTTTTAATAAATGTTTGACGTCTTTCTGGCTAACTGTGGTAACCGTTTTAATTTTTATGCCCGGTTTACGCTGCAGTAAATGCCACACAATACCATCATGATTTTCTGAATGGTAACTGCCGTTGTAATGAATGAATACAGCACCGGGTGTGAGGTGTTGTGCAATGAACCAGGCCATGGTGGCATCTTTTACAGCCTGTGCTTTGGGCATATTGGGCGTACCATGCCCGCCCATCATAGTGAGCATGTTTTTGTAACCGGGTAAATCGGCATCATAAGCAATGGGTAATGGGGCTATCCAGGCTTTTTCATTAGCCGGTAAACTGTCCAGCACTTCAAAGCCGTCCTTGCTTACCAAAGCCGCATAACGGCGTGGGATGTTCGTAGCGATAAACGGTATATTTTTTTCTTTGGCAAAATTCACCAGCGGGGCATAATCGGTTGGGTAATTCTTCCACAGGCGGGCCATACTGTCTAAACCTTTTGCTGAAATTTTATTTTGCAGGTAGAGATCGAGTGCCTGCTGGTTATCCTGTTCAAACATTTCGGCACCCAAAACCAGGTTGCGCTGTGCAGCAATGTCTTTGGTTATTTCCAATTCCATCCAATGGCAGATGGGATTGTTATGAAACTCGCCAATGAACACTACATCCTGCTGCGACAGTTGCCGCAGCATTTTACTGTATTTAACTTTTTTGCCTTTGGCCGTATACAAAATAAAGGCAGGTTTATTTTGGGCAGTAAGGCCGCAGCACCAGCACAGGATGCTGAACAGGAGTAGTAAAGGTTTCATTCCCGTAAGTTCGGGAATTTTATTTATTCATGCCAATCTGCTTTTTTGCTGTTAGTACATTTCTGTTTCCACATGCATTTCTTCAATGGGGTTGCGGCCCATTTGCTGTAACACCGTATTGCAACGGTACAGTAATGCGGGTGGAAGATTGGTGGCATCAGCATTGTTCCAAAAGGTGAGCAGCAGATTTTGCTGTACCCTGGTGAGTGGTTCTTTCAACCTGAGAATGAGGTGATGCAGTGCTGAAATGTCGTCATCTTTCAGGTGATTAAAACCACCATTGGCCAGCATATCGATGGTAAGCGAAAGAATGATGTTGGGTTGTTGCATAACTGGTTTTTTGTGAGGATGAATTTCCGTGTATAACGTAAAGAAATTGTAAAGATTATGTTATGGAATAGTGCTGCGGGGCAGATGTGCGCATTGTGTGGATAAGCTCAAAACCAGGCCTGCAGCCAAATTAACGCCGATTTGCTTGCAATTGGAAAAACTAAATACTATTTTAGAAGGACTGTTATTTTTTAACCTGAAAAAACCTTTTACTATGGACATCAAAAAATTGGTTATCGGCGGAATTGCAGGCGGCGTTCTGTATTTTTTGCTGGGCTGGCTGGTCTATGGTACCCTTTTGGCAGATTTTATGAAAACACATCCTGGCGCAGTATCCGGTTTCGACCGGCCTTCGCCTGATTTTACCTACCTGGTTATTGGAAATGTATTATCCGGCTTTTTGCTGGCGTATATTTTTGTAAAGGGCAATGTGGGGTCACTGGTTAATGGGTTCATCACCGGCGCTGTAATTGGTATACTGATGGCGGCTGCTTTTGATACTATTAATTACGGGCTTACCTTCCTGATCAGTAAAAAAGTGATGCTGGCTGATGTACTGGCTTCCGGCATTATTTCTGCCATTACCGGCGCTGTCATTGCTGTTTTAATGGGAAAACCCAAGACATCCTGAACCAGTTTCTTTTGAATGCATTGAAAAACACGCCCCGGCGTGTTTTTTTATGAGCAGTGATAAAACCTGCATCTGCAAAAGGCAATAATAAAAAAATAAAAAATGCATATTTGTAACAGATAGTTTTGTTAACTTCATAACCCAAACACAATCGCTATTCACAAACTCTCTAAACAAAACAACAACATGGCAAACAAATCCAAATCAAAGAAGAAGGCTGCCAGGAAAGCCGTTGTAAAAAAGGCTGCCAAAAAAGTAGCGAAAAAAGCCGCACCTAAAAAAGCTGCAAAAAAGGCGTCTAAAAAAACAGTAAAGAAAGCAGTAAAAAAAGTGGTGAAAAAAGCGGCACCTAAAAAAGCTGCAAAGAAAGCCGCAAAAAAAACGGTTAAAAAAGTGGCGAAGAAAGTGGTGAAAAAAGCTTCACCCAAAAAAGCCGCCGCTAAAAAACCAGTACCCAAAAAAGCAGTAAAAAAAGCGGCACCTAAAAAAGCTGCTGCCAAAAAACCAGCTGCTAAAAAAGCACCGGTTGCAAAAGTTGTTCCCATGGAACCGGCACTACCGGTTCAGGCTACACTACCAATGGAAATGCCGGAAGTGATGCCCGCCCCACAACCGGAAATGCCTGAAACAACAACAACACCAGAACATCCTGCAGAATAATATCCATCATCTCTTAACTCAACAACATATATGAACCGGCTGCCACCAGCCGGTTTTTTCCTGCTTTACCTGCTAACGCGCCACTAACGGTATCGTTTTTTTTCTACATGTTGCAGGAAATGCCTGCCCTTTGTCATACTAATTTAATGCTGGTATTAAAATGTTATTAAAATGTATCAAAGGCTTTAACCCCCTTTTATTACAGCGTACATTTGATGAAGTGGAATAATACCTTGCATTACAATAGCCATTCAGTAACCGGTTAACTTAAATTACAGCAAGTTTTTTTCAGTGAGCAGCATAAAACCGGGTTTTTGCAGTTATCGTATTTATTAATAAATCTATTTTTTGGCACGGTTATTATCCTTTTTATTTCGACAGAAAGATTATTGACCACTAAAACAGAACTACCATGATAATTAATGTAAAAAACATGGTCTGCCAGCGTTGTACCATTATTGTAAACAACATCCTTTCCAGCCTGAACCTTGAAGCAGAGTACATCACAATTGGGCAAATCAGGCTGAAGAATGCGCCCATGCACTATAAGCTGAAACAATTGGATGCGGCGTTGCGAGAGACTGGTTTGGAGATTATTCATGATAAGCGCAGCCTGATTGTACAAAAAATCAAAAATATTATTTTCGACCTGGTACATTATTCTGAGGAGCCATTAGCCATTAAATTTTCCTGCTACCTTAGCGGAAAGCTTAATTACAGTTACGCCTACCTGTCGAATGTATTTTCGCAGGAAATCGGGATGAGTATTGAACGATACCTGATTCTGCAAAAAATAGAAAAAGTAAAATCGATGCTGGTGGCAGAAGATTTATTTTTAAGCGAGATTGCCAGTAAAATGAATTACAGCAGTGTAAGCCATTTATCGAACCAGTTTAAAAAAATCACCGGCATGAATGCCAGCGATTATAAATCTTTAAAGATTCATCCAGAAGCAAGAATGACTGCCTGAAATGGGATGTCATTACCTTATACATGCAGTTACACTGCAAATACATTATATATCAGGAGCAAGCACACGCAAAAAGATGAGCCGGTTTACCCGGCTCTTTTTATTGGTACACCCATATTTTTAACAATACACTTTGAATGGTATCGTTGGTCTGGCATAAAAACTGTGCATCAGTTATCAACAGGTGCCGGTTCAGGCAGCAGGCACCTGTATGGCATTCACCAATAAAATACAGGTTATGAAGACTATATCAGCAATTACTCTTTCATTTTTAATGCTGTTGTGCAGCAACAGCCTGCAGGCGCAAAAAAATGCAGCGGTGCAGGCGGCATTGCAAAATGCGGTAGACAGCCAGCGCTATACTTTTTATGCCCAGTTCATCAATCCCATGCAGGGCGGGCAGCGTTACCTTACCACTGAGTATACCCTGAAAGTTTCTCCTGATACCGTGCAATGCGATCTGCCTTTTATAGGCAGGGCATACACTGCACCCATCGGCGGCATGGGCGGTGGCATCAACTTTACTTCCACCCAGTTCACGTATACCATTGCGCCACGCAAAAAAGGCGGTGGATGGGATGTGTTGATTCTGCCAAAAGATAATGGAGATGTCACGAAGCTGCTGCTCACCATTCAAAATGGCGGTACCGCAACGCTGCAGGTGATCAGTAATAACCGCGAAAGTATTGGCTACACGGGTTATGTAATGAAGAAGAAATAATTCAACTTATTATACCAGAAGATAAACTGGTTAACACAACGGGTGATGCAGGCATAAAAATGCTGCGTCACCCGTTGTTTTTTATTGCTGATATGATGTGGCTGTTCACAATGCTCTCTTAGGCTCTTTCAACAAATAAACAGTTTAAAAGCCGCTTTCGTCCTGCCAATACGCCTGTTGGGATAACGTTTTTCCCCACGCCTTTGTGTGCAACTAAGTTTGCACCATCAACACCGGTAACCATTAAAAACAATCGATATGAAACGTTTATTACTCGCTTTATTCACCAGCCTGGCGGCATTGCAGGGCAATGCACAGGTACATGGTGGTATCAAAGATGCGCAGGGCAACCCTGTTGCCAATGTAACCATCAGCCTGCTGGCTGCCAAAGACTCTGCTGTTAAAAAATTTGCTGTAAGCAAGAATGACGGTACGTACAGTATCATGAATATTGTTGCGGGAAAGTATCTTATTAAAGCTTCCAGCGTAGGTTTTCAACCCGCATTTTCTGCCACATTTGAAGTAAATGGTAACAACGTTACCCTTCCTGCATTAACGATGAATAAAGCCACCGGCAACCTGCAGGCCGTTGTGGTAACGGCACAAAAACCTATTGTGGAAGTAAAGGCAGATAAAATGATTGTAAATGTGGAAGGCACCATTAATGCTGTGGGTAGTGATGCACTGGAATTGCTGCGCAAATCACCCGGCGTACTTGTGGATAAAGATGAAAACCTGAGCCTGAGCGGTAAAAATGGGGTACAGGTATATATTGATGGCAAACCATCGCCTTTCAGCGGGCAGGACCTGGCGAATTATTTAAGAACACTGAATTCAGCACAGATCGAATCTATCGAGATCATCACCAACCCTTCAGCCAAATATGAAGCAGCGGGTAATGCAGGTATCATTAACATCCGCCTGAAAAAAAATAAAGCACTCGGCACCAACGGATCTGTAAATGCAGGATGGAATGTGGGTACTTATGCCAAATACAATGCTGGTGTCAACCTCAATTACCGGAATAAAAAAATAAACCTGTTTGGTACTTACAATTACAATAAAGGATGGAATGAAGTGAAGCTGGGCATTTACCGAACTGTTGCTGATAGTTTGTTTAACCAAACCGGTATGTTGCAGATGAACAACGAAAGCCACAACTTTAAAGGCGGCCTGGATTATTTTATCAATAAAAAGAATACCGTTGGTGTGATGGTGAACGGAACGCTCAGCGACCCATCAGTTAATAACAACGGCAGTACGCCTATTTCCTATTTGCCCACCGGCGAAGTAAACAGGATTTTAAAAGCTGATAATACCAGCCTGCTGAAAAGAAACAATGTGAACGTAAACGGTAACTATGCCTATACTGCTGCCAGTGGAAGAAGCCTTACCATCAACGCCGATCATGGCTGGTACGATATCAACAGCAATCAATACCAGCCCAACGATTATTATGATGCAAGCGGCAAAACCCTGCTGAACAGTGTGGTGTACCGCATGATAGCGCCTACCAATATTAACATCAATTCATTAAAAGCTGATTGGGAACAGCCCTTTAAAAAAGGTACATTGGGGTTGGGCGGAAAATATGCACACGTAAAAACGGATAACGACTTTCAGCGCTACAATGTTTTTGGCAGCACTGCGGTTCTGGATAATGACCGCAGCAACCAATTCATTTATAAAGAAAGCATCAGCGCCGGTTATGTAAATTATACCCGTGCCATGAAAGGTATGGTGATACAGGCTGGGGTAAGAATGGAAAACACCGTTTCTGACGGGGAAAGCCACGGGCAGAAAAATGAAAATGGTAACTATACCGCATATACGGAAACATTCCGCCGCAGTTATACCGATTTCTTCCCCAGCGCAGCGGTTACGTTTAATAAAAAACCCACCAACCAATACAGTATCACTTACAGCAGGAGGATTGACCGGCCCAATTACCAGGATTTGAATCCGTTTGAATTTAAGTTAGATGAATATACTTTTCAAAAAGGGAATATCAACCTGCGCCCGCAATACACCAACAGTATCGGCATTACCAATACGTATAAATATAAATTGACGACCACTTTAAACTATAGTCATGTAAAAGACCTGTTTACACAAATTTTTGATACAGCCGATAAATCCAAAGCCTTTATCTCTAAAAAGAATTTGGCCACGCAGGATATAGTGAGCCTGAACATGAGTTATCCTTACCGCTATAAAGCGTACAGTTTATTTGCCAATGTAAATGCTTTTTACAGCGCTTACAATGCCAACCTGGGCACAGGAAGAACTATTGATGTAAACACAGCCGGTGTGAGTGCATTTGTACAAAACAGTTATAAGTTTACCCATAACTGGACAGCTGAGCTGACTGCTTTTTATAATGCACCCACCGTTTACCAGGGCACTATTAAAGCCAATGCATTGTGGAGCGTGGATATGGGGCTGCAGAAACAAATCATGAAAGGCAAAGCCACCATTAAAACATCAGTAAGTGATGTGTTCCATACACTGAAATTTACAGGCGTAAGTGATTTTGCGGGGCAACGCTCAGTGATCACATCCAATTGGGAAAGCCGTCAGTTTAAACTCAACTTTGTTTACCGTTTTGGCAGCAACACTGTAAAAGCAGCAAGGCAGCGTAATACGGGTGCAGATGATGAAATGAAAAGGGTACAAAGTGGCGGAGGCGTAGCGCCGGTAGGGCAGTAGGTACACGCCTGCGGCGTGTACAATCTATCGCAGGCAGATTCATATTCTAAAAGTATAGCGATGAATAAGGGAACACGCCTTTGGCGTGTTCCCTTTTAAAACATGTTGCGGCAAAGGATATTTGCAAATGTTGCCACACTTACCGAACTTACCAATAAATCGTGCACCACTAACATAACACCATGCGTAAAAGAAGGTATACCTTATTCAATGTATTTTGGGTTGTACTGGCCGTAAACCTTTGTTTATACATCATTGGTGTGGCGGTGATTAAATTAATAGAATCGCCGAATGTTGCTGATGCCGGCAGCCAGTTGTTTACACTCAAATATTTACTGAAGCAACTCATCAATATCAGTTTTCAAACATTATTTTATTTTTTCTCACTGAATTATTATAACAACCTGATTGTGGAAAGAAGCAAGGCTGTGAATTATGTTGTGATCACGGTAATACTTTTAGTGATCTCATTCTTTTATTTCATGGGTATGCACTATGCTTTTCCTGAAGCATCAACCGGGCAGATGGGAAAAGTGGCCAACACTGCCATTTATATATTTTCCTTCAGTGTTTCTGCATTGTTTTTTACCGGCATTGCGCTGTTACTTGCCTACCTGAATAATTTAAGGGAAGAAAAAAAACAGCGTAAAATTCTGGAGGCACAAAAGATGCAACTGGAAGTGGACAACTCACAGGCAAATTTTAAATTCTTAAAATCACAGATCAATCCTCATTTTCTGCATAACACCCTGAATTTTTTATACGCCAAATCATTACCGTATTCTGCGGAGCTATCTGAAGGCATACTCACCCTTTCAGACATTATGCGTTATGCTTTAAGTGAGGCGGCCAGCAGTGATGGTAAGGCTCCATTGAAAGACGAGATTGAACATGTACGCAATGTTATTAAGATCAACCAGCTTAGGTTCAGTAATAACCTGCACGTGAATTTTGAAGTGCAGGGTGTGGTGAACGGTGCCATGATCATACCCTTTGTACTCATCACGATTGTGGAGAATGCGTTTAAACATGGCGACCTGCAAAAGCAGGAATATCCTATTGATATTAAACTCCGCATCGATCATCAAAAATTATTTTTCTATTGCAGGAATAAAAAGAAGAGCGGACCAAAGGAGATTTCGACTGGGTTGGGTTTAGATAATATCCGCAACCGCCTGGATTTTGCCTATGGCAATAATTATACATTGGCCATAAAAGACGAAGCCGATTTTTATACCACTGAATTAACCATTGATCAATTATGATACGCTGTTTGGTTGTAGATGATGAACAACATGCTATTGATATTATTGCCCATTACATTGGGCAAACTAACTTTTTAGAACTGGTGAGCAGCAGCACTAATCCGGTTGCGGCATTGCAAACGGTAATTGCTGAACATATTGATTTGGTTTTTCTCGATATTCAAATGCCTGAATTGTCTGGCATAGATTTTATCAAAGCGATCAATGGCAAAGCCAAAGTGATCTTAACTACTGCATACAGTGAGTTTGCATTAGAAGGTTATGAACTGGAAGTGGTGGATTACCTGTTAAAGCCCGTTCGGTTTCCCCGGTTTTTAACTGCTGTGCAAAAAGCGGTGAAACTCATGAATGATAAACCTGCTGAAGCAGAAACCACTGCTGAAGAAGACCATATTTTTGTAAAAACAGAATCGAAGGGAAAGCTGTTACGCATTAACCTTGCTGATATTGAATTTATTGAAGCCATGAAAAATTATGTGGCTATTTACCGTAACGGGCAAAAAACGCTGGTGTATACCAACCTGCGTGAACTGGGTAATCATTTGCCTGCGAAACAGTTTATTCGTGTGCATAAATCATATATCATACCGGTAAACAGGATTACAGGTATTGAAGGCAACCAGGTGTTGCTGAAAAATGTAACCACGCCTGTTTTAATTGGAGAAAGTTATAAAGAAGATCTGATGGAGTTGATAAAGAATAAGATGATATGATGCTACTTTTTTTCTTCACAAAAAAAGTAGCAAAAAAGTCAAGGCAAAAACAATTGCTCCGCTGTTTTGCCGGCCAGCGCTTCGTGAAGCGTATGCTGCAACAATCCCGTTTCCTATTAACTGTAAAACGAAATATTAATCCTTATCTTTCCAAAAAAATCAATGCAGTTCAACCGCCTGGCGTTATTCACCGCACTTACAATCATGATCAGTTGCAGCAGTAACAAATATACCTCCACCAATAAAGCATATAAAAAACAGGTAAAAGCTTTTGCCAAAGAACTGCGTAAGCAACCAGCACCTGTAGATAGTGCCTTAATGGCTGCACAATGGGTGGGCACCACCAATTTTGGTTTGCGCAAACCCAGTTTTGTGATTATTCACCACACTGCACAAAATTCCTGCGACAGTACCTTACGCACTTTCACACTTCCCCGTACACAAGTAAGCGCACATTACGTGATTTGTAAAGACGGTACCATACACCACATGCTGAATGATTACCTGCGGGCCTGGCATGCAGGGGTGAGCAAATGGGGAAATCTTACTGATATCAACAGCAGCAGTATCGGTATTGAATTAGACAATAATGGGTCAGAACCATTCACTGATGCGCAGATCAACAGCCTGCTGCATTTGCTGAAAAAATTAAAAAAAGACAATAACATTCCCACCGCCAACTTTATCGGCCATTCTGATATTGCACCCAAACGTAAGGTAGACCCCAATAAATATTTTCCCTGGCAATTGCTGGCACAAAATGGTTTTGGATATTGGTATGATACCACAAATGTAAAAGTGCCTGCTACCTTTAATGCCATGCAAAGCCTGCGTATTATTGGTTACGATACCCGTGATACCGTTGCGGCTATCAAAGCATTCAAACTGCATTTTGAACAGATGGACAGTATTCCAGCCATTCGTGAAGCAGATAAAAAAGTCATTTATGATTTGAGTAAAAAATATTGAGGACTGATTTTTTTGTATGACGGGAAATTGTTTGGAAATTAAATTCTGAAAAGAAGTGATGTTGTGCAATTCATCTTTAATTCCTACGGAATTAATTTAAGCGGCGGATAGATTTTTTACCAACCTTATATCCCTCCGGGATTAAATGCACAACTTAAAATTTTCGGCACTATAACCAATAATTGTTTTGTGGAAAATACCCTGAATGATAGCACAGCCCGTAGGGCTGCAAAGTTGGTAACACCAAACATGTGAACTCTTCTCCAAGTCCCGTAGGGACTAAAGACTATTGGAACGGAACAAAAAATTTATTTCTGCATCACGTAACATTCTTTCTGTATTACAAAGCCCGTAGCGCTGCAAGATTGGTAACGTCAGGCAAACAAACTCTTCTCAAAGTCCCGCAGGGACTAAAGGTTTCATATACAATGAACCAATTACTGCTGCAATCTGAGTTTAACTGCAGTATATTATCCCAATTCCCCTTAACGCAGAAATAATATGTACGCATGCGGTGAATGTGCAGCTTTTATTACCTTAGCCTTATAATTGCATTGTAATGATAAAACATATCCTTCCTTTAATTGTCTTACTCTTTACCACTTCAGTTACTAACGCACAAAAAGCATTAACGCTGCCCAATGGCTGGTCATTGTCGCCTGCCGGCAGAAGTTTACCATTGGGAGATCTGCCGTTGAATATAGCCGTCAGCAAGTCACAAAAACTGATGGCGGTAACCAACAACGGGCAAAGCAAACAAACACTGCAGCTGATTGACCCCATAAATGAAAAAATACTGGATAATATTGAGATTAAAAAAAGCTGGTTGGGACTTCAGTTCAGCGCCGACGGAAAATATTTATACGCCAGTGGTGGAAATGATAACTGGATTTTGCAATACAGTACAGCGGGCAATAAACTCACACTTACCGACAGTATTAAACTGGGCGACAAATGGCCCAACAAAATTTCACCTGCAGGTATTGCTATTGACGATGCCAAACAATTATTATACGTGGTAACAAAAGATAATAATTCTTTATACACCATCGACCTGAAAAAGAAAAAAGTAATTGACAGGGATACACTTGAAGCAGAAGCCTACACCTGTGTGCTGTCTCCCGACAGGAAGCAATTATACATTTCCATCTGGGGTGGGAAAAAAGTAGTGTTTTATAATACGGTTGAAAAAAAGATCAGCACCTCCATAGACCTTGGCGAGCATCCGAATGAGTTATGTTTATCCCGCAACGGAAAATATTTATATGCCGCCAATGCATTAGATAACTCCGTATCGGTAATTGATACCAAAGTAAAAAAAGTAATTGAAACATTAACCGCATCGTTGTATCCCAATGCGCCACAGGGCAGCACCACCAACGGCCTTGCATTAAGCGCCGATGAAAAAACATTGTTCATTGCCAATGCAGATAACAACTGCCTTGCTGTATTTGATGTAAGCCACCCGGGAAGCAGCGCATCTAAAGGGTTTATCCCGGTGGGCTGGTATCCTACCTGCGTTAAAGTGGTGAATAAAAAAATATTTGTCACCAATGGAAAGGGGTTTTCCTCATTTGCCAACCCAAAGGGACCGCAACCCACCAAGCGCAAGGTGAAATACCAAAGCGATGATGATGATGGCCCGCAATACATTGGCGGATTGATGAAGGGAACGATGAGCATTATTGATATGCCCAATGAAAAATTGATGAGTACTTTTTCTCAGCAGGTGTATAAGAACACGCCTTACACTAAAGAAAGAGAAACAGTATCAAAAGGAGAAGCCGGAAATCCGATACCACAAAAACTGGGAGATCCTTCGCCCATTAAACACGTGTTCTATATTATTAAAGAAAACAGAACTTACGACCAGGTGCTGGGTGATATGAAAGAAGGTAATGGCGATACCTCATTAGTGTTGTTTGGAGAAAAAGTAACGCCTAACCAGCACCAGCTGGCAAGGGATTTTGTGTTGCTGGATAATTTTTATGTAGATGGTGAAGTAAGTGCAGATGGGCACAACTGGAGCCTGGGTGGTTATGCTACAGATTACCTGGAGAAAAACTGGGTAACCAGTTATGGTGGCCGCGGCGGTGGTTACGATGCTGAAGGAACCAGGAGGATTGCAGACAATAAAGGCGGCTTCATCTGGGATTATTGCAAACGTGCCGGTGTGAGCTACAGAACGTACGGCGAATTCGCCGATGATTACAAACCTAATATTCCGGTTTTAGAAAATCACTATTGCACTTATTATACCAGCTGGGACCAGCATGTGCGTGATACCACCAGGGTAAACCAATGGAAAAGAGACTTTGACAGTTTAGTTGCAGCCAATGCACTACCGCAGATGAATACACTACGTTTGATCAATGATCATACCGAAGGTTTGGCCCGCAACAGGCCCACACCATTTGCGCATGTGGCCGATAATGACTGGGGCGTGGGCATGTTCATTGATTATTTAAGCAAGAGCCCTATATGGAAAGAAAGTGTGGTGTTTATTCTGGAAGATGATGCACAAAACGGCCCCGACCATGTGGATGCACACCGCAGCCCTGTGTACGTGGTAGGTCCTTATGTAAAAAGACATTTTGTAGATCACACACCTTATACCACAACCGGTGTGTTGCGTACCATGGAACTGATACTGGGCGTACCACCCATGAGCCAGTATGATGCTGCGGCCATGCCCTTATGGAAATGTTTTACTGCAACACCAGATTACACCGGCTACAATGCACTGCCTGCACAAATTGATATTACAGAGAAGAATACAGCATTCAATGAACTGGCCCGAAAGTCAGAAGGATTTGATTTTTCAAAAGAAGACCGTGTGCCGGATTTAGAATTCAGCGAAGTAATATGGAAAGGCATTAAAGGTTTAAACAGCATGATGCCAGCGCCAAGGCGTGCGGCTTTTGTAAAAGTAAGTAAGGATAAGGATGATGATTGAGCGGGGTGCGGGGAATCAGGAATTAGGAATTTGTAATTGGGGATTAGTTAATAGGGTAATTAGTTACCTGGTCAATTGGTTTAATAGTTAATTGGGTAAAGGGTTATGAGGTGCGGTAATGCAATAATTAATCATTCAATAATCAATAATCAATTTGAAGCCAGTGCAACTGCAACGTTTTAACCATTGGTTGTAAAGTATTTCCCCACAAACGGTAACCTTGCCAGCTCTTTCTTTTCTACCTGTGCAATAAACCAGATGTATGCCAGCAACAATAATGTGCCTGCACTGAGTGTAATGAATTGATGGCTGGTGAATGAAGCAATGCCTTTATGAACGAAGAAGAGCAACAATGCAATAATCATATAGGCCAGTAATTTTTTCCAGGCATAAGGCACCCGGTATTCTTTCTGCCCCCAAACGTAAGAGATGACCATCATACTGCCGTAACATAAAAATGTTGCCCACGCACAAGCCATATAGCCATAATGCGGAATGAAAAAATAGTTTACAGCGATGGTAATGGCAGCACCAGTTAATGTAATATAAGCGCCTGCTGATGTTTTATGTCCCAGTTTATACCAGATAGATAAATTGTAATAAATACCCAGGAACATATTGGCAAGCAGCAGTATGGGCACTACAGATAAACCGGCCCATAGTTTTTCAGCAATAAAATATCTCCAGATGGGTAAATATAATGTAACCACCAAAAACATTACGCTGATCACAATTACAAAAAATTTCATCACCCTTGCATAAACACGCTGTGCATTTTCGCCGGTGGCCTGCTTAAAAAAGAAAGGCTCTGCACCCATACGGAAAGCCTGTACAAAAAGAGAAATGAGTAAGGATAATTTATAACAGGCAGAATAAATGGCCACCTGGCTTTCTTTAAAATCATTATTACCGGGCACCCACCATTTCAGCATAATACGGTCCATCGTTTCATTAATTACACCGCCCATACCCACAATGATCAGCGGCATGGAGTATTGCATAATGGCTTTCCACAATTTCATATCTATCTTCAGCCTGATCTGTGCCACTTCTTTATACAAAAACAAAAAAGTGATGATGGCCTGGATAAGGTTGGCCACAACAATATAATATACCGGGTTGTTTTTGGTATGTACAAATTTTGCCCAGAAAGAGAACGGGTCTTTTAAAGCATGCACATAACAAACCGATAAAAAGAAATACGTGAAAAATAAATAAGCAATAATGCCGGATAGTTTTACCAGTGCATATTTCCGCGGCCTGCTGTCTAACCGCAGTTTGGCAAAAGGGATGATGGTAAAAGTATCAATCATGATGATGATGATACTTAACCGGATCAGCTCAGGGTAGTTGGCAATACCGGCAAATACAGCTAACTGCCGGTTAAAAAAAAGAAAAGTGGCGCCCAGTAAAAAGGTACTGATGATGATGGAAGTGGCCGTAGTGTTATAAATATTCTTTTTGTTTTCTTCCTTTTGAGAAAAGCGGAAGAAAGCGGTTTCCAAACCGTAGGTAAACAACACATTCAAAAAGGGCAGTACGGAGTACACCAGGCTCATCTTACCATAATCTTCTTTGGAGAGTACATTGGTGAGGTAAGGGGTAACCAGGTAATTCAAAAAGCGTGCGGCAATGGAACTTACGCCATACCACATCGTGTCGCCCGCTAATTTTTTGATGTTACTCAAGAATCTTGTGATTAAAAATCAAATTTACCGTTTAATTTTTTATTAAACTTCAAATTACCCATCACCATGCAACCGTTTAACAACAAAATATATCTTTGTAAAAAACATATTGGTTATGAAATTCACCTATACCTTATTTCTGCTGCTGGCCTTATCTGCCGGTGCTTTTGCCCAATCCAGAACCGCTACTGTGGAGTACCAGAAAATCAACCGCCAGGCTGTTGTGGCCGATATTCCTTTTCCTGAAAAAACGGTAAGGGATGCCATTGATAATAAAATGGAACAGATGGGGTATAAGGGAAAAGAAAACAAAGGCTTTGTGGTATATAAAGGCGTGCACCTGCCCGACCTTGGCAGCGACAGTTACGACCTGTATTTTTCTGCCGATAAAGTGAGCAGGAAAGATAAAGATAACTCTACCTTAACCTTAATGATCAGTAAAGGCTTTGATGCTTTTGTGAGTGACAGCAGTGACAGCAGGGTAATCAGCAATGCAAAAAATTATTTAGACAGCATTAAAAATATGATTGCTGCTTACGACCTGGAACTGCAGATTACGTCGCAGGAAGATGTAGTGAAAAAAGCCAATAAAAAATACGATAACCTGGTGGATGATGGCAACAGCCTGGAAAAGAAAAGAAAGAATATTGAAAAAGATATTGCAGATAATAAAAAAGACCAGGCCAGCCAGCAAACGGAAATAGAAAAGCAAAAACAAATATTAGAAACGTTAAGGGGTAAGCGAAAACAGTAATACTGCACTATTGTGCAAACCGGGGATTCTTTACAAAAGCAGTATCGGTGAGGGTGTACAGGAAGTAAATTAAATTGTTTTGCTGTACATTAGTCATCGGTACTCTTTTTTTAAGTGATGAATCCAGCGTGGGAATGTTGATATTAATACCCGTACTGTAAAACTCCATCACCTGGCCTAAGGAATACAATCTTCCATCGTGCATGTAAGGAAAAGTGAGCGCCACATTGCGCAGGCTGGGCACTTTAAATTTCAAAGAATCATTTTTATCGTTAGTGATGCGCATGCGGCCATAATCTTTCAGGTAATCATTGGCATCAATACCATTATTCCTGAAACTGAAATCTGTGAAGAGGGGTTCTGTATGGCAATGGGCGCAATGGGCTTTAAATAATTTGTACCCTTCATCTTCTGCATAAGTAAATTTAGCTTCGCCCCGCATCACTTTATCGTATTTACTGTTGCTGCTTACCATGGAGCCGGTAAACTGTGCCAATGCTTTCAGCATGCGCTGGCTGTTGATGACGGGTGTGCCAAATGCTGCTTTAAACAGCCGCACATAGGCTGTATCTTTTCTTAACTTTTTTAAAACACTGTCTGCATTCTCTGCCATTTCATTGGGTGCAGTTAAAGGGGCCAATGGTTGCACTTCAATATGGTTGATGCCACCATCCCAATGCAATAGTGGCGACCAGGCTAAATTAAATAATGGCGGCGCATTGCGGGTGGTAAATAAATTATTGTAGCCATGGCTGAAATCATGATCGTACGTGGCAAAAGCAGCAAACTGCTGGTGGCAGCTGGCGCAGGGAAAATTACCGTCTTTACTTAACCGGCCATCATAAAATAATTTTTTACCTAATTGAAACCCTTCTTCCGTTAAAGGATTGCCTGCAAAAATATCTTTAGCAGGTTTGGGCCAACCCGGTGGAATATTCAGTTTTAACGGATGCGGTTTGGGCCCGGGTAAAGAATGCGTGGCGCTGATGAAAGTAAAAGCTACAATAAAAAATATCAGCAATAATATGATCACCCTTTTCATCATCTTAATCAGCAGCGATATTCGTAATTGAAAACATAGCCTTATAATTTTCTGCAATACTTTTTGAAACCATTCCGGGTGTCATCATTGCAGGCAGCGTGGCAATTTTTAAATCGTAACTGCCTTTCCAGAGCGCATTAACGTTGGTATTGATGTAAACAGTAGTTACGGCATTTTTATGAATGATTATTGTTTGATTACCTGGCGGTGCAAGGTTTACCGCTTGCAGCGCATTGGCTGCACCGGCAAAACCACCAATATGGTATTCTATTTTTTGATTGACAAATGTTGATGCGGTTGAATTTCCTTCCAGCTTAAAAAAGATGTAACCGCTGTTCCATGTCCAGAACATACCTTTTGTGGGATCCAGTGCCCCGCTTTGTGCCCCGCTGACATTTTTCATACTGTCTACGCCAATCATAAATTCAAGCGATTCATATTTGCCTGCAGGTACGGTAATGCTGAATTGCTGCGATGCAGTATCAGCTGCATCAACAAGATAGTAGTTGTTTTTCAGCCATAATGATTTACCATATTCCTTCAACTTAATATTGCTGATATAGTATTTCAGTTTAGATACACGGTAAACTTCTCCAAAAGGATTTTGGTATACCCCACTGTCCAATATCAAAGGTGCAGCTTGAACGCTGTGTGTAAACCGGATGGTAATAGTTCCTTCATTCCTTTGAGCTGTAACTGGTGAACCATACAGCAGCATCAGCGCCCCGATAATAATCAGGCCAATTTTTATTTGTTTGCCATCAGCTACCATTGATCTCTTGTAATTTTTTTCCTGTTTTCTTTTACAGCGCCCTGTTTCTTTTTACTATCAAGTCTTTTTTCTTTTGCGGCTTTATTGGGCTTTGATGCTTTACGTTTTTTAGGTACAATCAATGCCTGCGTAACCAGTTGGTTCATTTTTTCCACCACCAGTGCTTTATTGGCCAGCTGGCTGCGTTCGGTTTGGTTTTTTACCAGCAAAAAACCTTCTGCATTGATCTTATTGCCGAGTTTATTTTTGATCCGTTCTTTTTCTTCTGCCGTAAACAAAGCAGAGTTTTCCACGTGCCAGTACCCTTCCACCATGGTTTCCACCTTGTTCACATTTTGACCGCCTTTGCCGCCGCTGCGTGCCGTTTTAAATTTAATCTCTGATGATATAGCTGCCATTATTACAAATTTACCGATAAAAAGAAGGAATTTGCATCCATAACCACCATATTTGAGTCTATATATTTCGGTAAGACGGAATTTTTTTTCATTTTTGCAATCAATCAGACAGGGAATGACCAAAGGCATTTATCAATCATTAACCGACAGAAAACAGCTGGGCAAAAAATCCTTTGCCGTACTCATCGACCCCGATAAGGTGAACGATGCATCAATGGCATCATTGATTGACCTGGCCGTTGCGTCCAAAGTGGATTATTTTTTAGTGGGGGGAAGTTTGGTGATTTCCAACTACCTCGATGATTGCCTCCGGTTCATCAAAAAATCCTGCAACATTCCCACCATTTTATTTCCCGGCAGTCCCAGCCAGGTAAGTAAATATGCTGATGCGCTGTTGTATTTATCGCTCATCAGTGGCCGCAATGCAGACCTGCTTATTGGCCAGCATGTGATCAGCGCACCGGTGGTAAAACAAAGTGGTTTGGAAGTGATGCCTACCGGCTATATGGTGATAGATGGCGGCGCACCCACTACAGTTTCTTACATCAGCAATGCCACACCCATACCATCCGATAAAAATGAAATTGCCATGTGCACTGCCATGGCGGGTGAAATGCTGGGTATGAAACTGATTTATATGGATGCAGGCAGCGGTGCAAGGCGGGCCATTACGGAAGAAATGATCACTAAAGTGGCGCAATCTATCGAAGTACCATTGATCATTGGCGGTGGCATTACCGACCCTGAAAAAGCGTACCTGAATTGCAAAGCCGGCGCCGATGTGATTGTAGTGGGCAATGCCATTGAAAAAGATCCAAATCTTATTAAAGAAATGGCAGCAGCGGTGCATAGTGTGCCGGTGAAAGTTGGGTAACCTGTTTTCTCTCTCTTTCAAAAAATGAAATCATAACAATTTCCTATTGCAAAATCCATTCCTTCCACGACGCCTTTTAAACAAACACCGGCAAGATTATTTCCCCAAAATAATTCGCGGAAACGTTGGGCCAGTCGTTGGTTTACAGTCATGTTACTTTTATTTTGTTGGTGCCAAATCATTCAAGTCCTGCAATCGCATCCAGCCTTTGGTTGTTTTTTGTTCCCCCAAAAATATTGCATACGCCCATTTGCCGCTGATGCGTTCAATGCAAATAAAATTATTTTTAATGGCATAAGATTTTAAACGGGCACTGTCTGCAGGCTTACTGTAAAAAAAAGCTTTACCGGTTGTAACAAAACGAACCTGTATCCAGTTTTGTTTGGTGTCTAAAGCAAATGTTGCGGGTTTGTTAGAAAATTGCTGGATGTTCCAGCAGCCGCCATGTTCTTTATTTAATTGAATGGTTATGGAATGATCGCCTGCAATATGTAATGTCCCACCAATAGATTCACTGGCTTTATCACCGGGATAAAAAGTATTGATCACGGCTTGTTGATTTTCCAGTTTCCCCTTAATATAAAAAATGCAGGAAAACATGGGTTGCCCGGTTGTTTTATCCATGCCCGCATAATTTTCAAAATATCCGGTAATAAAATGTTTACTGCTGTCATAAGCCAGGTGCAATCCCATTGCATAATCGCCCGAATGAATGGTTTGACCATATTGCAATAATGGTAACAACAAAATGATAACGCAGCTGAAAAAATTTCTCATCTTACTCTTTTAAAAATCTGTCCACCACGCTGCAGAAATCTGCAGTATGTTCAATCAGTGTGGCGTGGCCGGAATGTGGCACCACCCATAATTCTGCTGTAGCAATGTTTTGAAAAATCTGTACCGTATGTTCAATGCTGATCAAATCATGATCGCCACAAATAATGAGTGATGGCGCTTTAATGCTGTGCAGATCGGTAAGGCTGATATTGGGTTGCAGCCAGTCGAGCAAAAATAATTTCCAGTCATTTTTTTCTTTTTCTGTAGTGCGGGGTTTATTTTTTTGTGCATTATAATCACGCAGTTCACTCTGCCAGAACCCGGTACGGAATGCGGTAGAATCAGGCCAAAGGTTAGCGCCGGTGGATGCCAGTCTGTGTATTTTGGATGGATGGCGCATGGCGAGGTCCAATGCCACGATGCCGCCATCGCTCCAGCCAATAACGTCTGCCGAGGCAATTTTCATGTCATCCATAATAGCAGCCACATCATCTGCCATCATTTCAAAACTGAGCGAATCTTTTGTATCAACAGATTTTCCCTGTGCCCTGCTGTCGATAGCAATTACCTGGTATTGCGCAGCAAAATAAGGAATGATAGCAGCCATTGAAGCGATGCTGCCTCCATTGCCATGCAGCAATACCAGCGGTTTTCCTGTGCCATAAGTTTCGGTATACAATTGAATCCCTCTTATGGCATAATATTTTCCGGCAGCGGCATTATTGCCGTAAGAAATTTTTTGAGCGGTTAATGATTGTGCTGCACATAATATAAAAAGAACGGGAATAAGCTTTTTCATGAACCAATTTACAATAAATCACATTAGGAGGCGTGTTTAAAAAATGATACAACAGGCAATTTGTTTAAGAAATGTTAACAAATGAATTGTTGTTACAAAATGGACAAAAAACATCAGTTGCACCAAAACGCTCCCGGAATTAATTGTGTATTTGTACCAGTATCTATAACTCATAACGGCATGTGCACATCCCGCAGGTAAGGTTATACTTATACTGTATTAATTACAAATTTTTTAAACCAAACTCATTCATTATGATACGGACCAAAACGCTGTCATTGGCAGCTTCATGCCTGTTATTCCTCGCATCCTGCCAAAAAGAAAAATTGCTTTCAGGCAATAATACCATTGATAACGGAACAGTAAACAGTACTGCTGCAAGCGAAAGCAGCTTACAAAACTATTTGGGTGGCCGCGGTTTCGTGTACACGCTTTCCAACCAGGTAAACGGAAATAAAATATTGACGTATAAAAGAAGTACTAACGGAACCTTAACTTATTATGCGGCCTACGATGCAGGCGGCAACGGAACCGGAAGCGGATTGGGTAACCAGGGCGCCGTTATTGTAACCGGCGACGGGGAAGATAACGAGTGGTTGCTTGCCGTAAATGCCGGCAGCAATACCATCTCTTCCTTCAGAATTGCAGGCAACGGAAACCTGGTGTTACGGTCAACTGTAAACAGCGGAGGCACCACACCGGTAAGCCTTACTGCTTATAATAACCTGGTTTATGTATTGAATTCAGGCGGTACAGGTAATATCTCTGGCTTCAATCTTGGCGAAAATGGACAATTAAATGCCATTTCGAATTCCACCAAACCATTGAGTTCACCTGCGGCGGGTGCAGCAGAAATTTCGTTTGTGCGTAATGGAAAGATATTAGCTATTACCGAAAAAGCGGTGAATAAAATCACCACTTACACGGTAACAGCATCGGGCAGGCCGGGAACGATACATAGTCTTACTTCTGCACAGCCCACACCCTTTGGTTTTGCAGCAGGCCGTTATGGTAATATTTATGTGTCTGAAGCAGTTGGTGGCGCACCCAATGCCAGTACGGTATCTTCTTACAATATTGCTTGGGATGGAACGATCACTTTAGTAGATGGACCCAATGCCACCAATCAAACTGCGGCATGCTGGGTGGTACTTACCGATGATGGAAAATATGTGTACAGTACGAACACGGGCAGCGCTTCTGTTTCATCATTTTCAGTAATGCCTTCTTCAGGAAACCTCAACCTGTTGCAATCAGTAGCAGGTACAGCAGGTACCGGCCCGATTGACGCCGCATTAAGCGATAATTCAAAGTATCTCTATGTATTGAATAATGGAAGCCACAGCATTTCTGCATTTGCAGTAAGTGCCAACGGAAGTTTATCCTCAATACAATCGGTAACCGGTTTACCAACAGGGGCAAATGGATTAGCTGCGTTTTGATGACAGGGATATTTAACGCTTTGGTTGAAAAGACATAAAAGTTTTTTCAGCCAAAGCGTATTTACTTACAAATAACTCAGCCACCATTTTTCTTTATGGCTTTGTTTATACTTATCGAACCATTTGCATAGGGGATATAAAGCAACGATCACTCCAATCCAAACCAGGTACACGACAGTTAAACTGAAACCACACACATGATTTTTCAATGCCGGTTCAAAACCGATCCATGTGGAAAGGATGAGTTTGTGCCAGCCTGTGCCAGACAATTGCGCAAATAATAAAGCGGGTAAATGGATCAGGTATAAATGAAGGAGGTAATAAAAGAAAGGCACTCTTCCAAATGTGTAGAAAAACTGCACTACGCTGCCTTTTGCCTTTTCACTATTTGCAAGGAAAATCAAAGCCCATCAGCAGCCTGGATACGATTAAAAGAAGTGGAATAGATTTTTTCACCGCTGCTGATTTTTCTCCCATTCCCATTTCAATAGCGAATAACAATCTGAATCTTCATTCACGCCATTCACACAATAGTCTTCCCGCATGGTGCCTTCTTTGGTAAAACCATTTTTCAATAACAGTTTTACAGAAGGTGTATTTGCACTGTCCACCAGCGCTTCAATGCGGTGCAGGTTTAATGCTTCAAATCCAAATTGCAATACACGGGGAAGTGCTTCGCTCATTAATCCCTTTTTTTTGTATTGATCATCACGCAGCAAATAAAATAATTCTGTGCGGCGATGGGTTAAGTTCAAAGTGTGAAAACCACATTCACCAACGGGAGTATGGGTTGCTTTATCAATCAGCAGAAATGCATATAATGATATACGGTCTGTCTCCATTCCTTTTTCATGCATTTCCCTGTATCGCACCAGCCCGTTTTTTTCTATACCAAAAAATGCCATGATCTCTTCATCTGAACGGGTGCCAAACAATTCATGGATGATTGCAGGTGTAATGGGTTTTAACTGCAGGCGGGTGGTTTCAAGAATGGTGTTTGCCATAGCAGAATAATTTTGCCTGGATAGTGAAAATATTATTTGGTAATGATTGCCGTACCCCAATTATCAGCAATGGGGACATAACTTATTCCCTGTTCATTACAAAAATTGGTTACCGCTTCTTTCGCACCTTTATAAAATTTATTGTTGAAATCATGTATAAAAATATAACCGCCGGGAACAAGTTTGGGGTAAAAAAAGAGTAAGCCTTCATAAACCGGTTTATATAAATCAGTATCTATACTTACAAAACAAAATAAATCTGTAACGTCATTTGCTGTATCAGGGAAAAACCCTTTTTTAAAAACGCATTGATCAGGATGTGGCATTTTTGATTTTACCAGTTCAATACTCGTATTGGAAAAATTTTGTGCCCCCGTTGAATAATTGTTTTGTTGATCCAGCGCAATATCAGCATTGTTGAATCCTTTGAAAGTATCAAAGAGGTAAAATTTGCGATCTGCAAAAAGGGCATTTATTTTTTTTGCGAAATCCCCCTTGTACACACCCAGTTCAGCAACGCTCCCGGTAAGTTTTTTCCTTCCAATTTCCTGATAGCATAATTCAAGGGTTGATGAACGAACATAATCAATATTCGGCGGTAGTGAAAGTGGTGTATATCTTCCCGATAATGACCGGGTCATGTATATATTTTTTTTAGAAAGAACACCAGCAAATGTGCTGAACATTTTTTTTGATAATGACATATTATAGATAGAAAAAATTAATTGAAGACAAGTGAATATCAGCCATGAAAGATAGCAACAAAAAATATAATCCGGTAAATCTCTTTTTCTGAGATTATCGCAGGACAGGCGGGTATTTTTGTTGCTTTAGCTATTCGCTTTGTATTACCACTTATTTCATCTTTTCCACCCGGCCTGGCGTGTCCTTGCCACTGATGATAGAAGTGCTGCTGATAGCAATGGCTTTAATGATCTCTGCCATATTGTTCATATCCAGCGTGCCGATTTCATCACTTTGTTTATGATAATTCGGTTCATCATTCGGCGCCTCTTCCATTTTAGCGGTGGAGATGGTATGTGCAGGTACACCCAGTTCAGCAAGGGTGGCATTATCACTGCGGTAAAATAATTTTTGTTTGGGATAAGGGTCTGGTTCAAAATGAAATTTAGACCCGGTTAAATTGGCCTGTAAAATTTTGCCCATATCACTTTTTTCATAACCGGTAATATAGGCGCTGTTGGTACCCCATTTACTGGTGGTGCCAATCATTTCAATATTAAACATGGCCACCACTTTATCGGGGTTCAGCTGCTTGCTGAAAAAGCGGCTGCCAAAGCCACCAATTTCTTCCGCAGTAAAAGCAACAAAAATGATTGTACGTGCAGGTTTTATTTTTTGTTTGGAGAAATATTCTGCCAGCATCATCACTGCTGTAGTACCAGCAGCATCATCATTGGCGCCATTGTAAATACTGTCCTGGTTGGCATTGGGTTTACCAATACCCAAATGATCATAATGGCCGCTGAAAACTACATACTCATCTTTTTTTGTTGTGCCGGGAATCACGCCCACAACATTTTTTAAATGCTGCTCTGTCAATTGATTTTTGATATGCAGGTTAATTGCTGATGGATTTAAATTAGCGGTTAAAATAAAAACCTGCGATACCGCGCTCTGAAATTTTGCGTTGCCTGCAAAGCGCTGCATGCCTTTAAAGCGGCGGGCATGGGCCGTATCCACCAGTACCAAAACATTTTTATCCAGGTCAAAAACAGGGAACACCACTTTTGAAAAATCATCGTCTTTCTTTACCACCACCACTTCATAATCTTTTAAAGAAGTAATGTCGAGCGATGACGCTGTAGTATTGGCCGCAATATTATCTGTTGTTAATGGTTCAGCATCCAGCGTACCAGTAATTTCAACAGGTTTGGCTTTGGTCATTATAATTGGCTGAAAATAATCGGTATTGCTGCCGAAAAATTGCAGTTTGCTTTTGGCAAATTCACCGGCGATAAAATCTGCTGCTTTATCAATACCGGGAGTAAAAGTTTTGCGGCCCTGCATATCATCGGCAGATAATATTTTTTCTATCCGCTCCACTTCAGTGGCATTAATGATCTTGTCAATGTTTTGAGCAAAAGAAAGCAGGCCGGTAAAGCCTGCAGCAAAAGTTAAGAGGAGTTTTTTCATTTCGTTATTGTTCAGTTTTTGAAAGCAGTTATAAGAGTAAGCATCAGAAATCCAGTATCCAGTATCAAGCATCAAACCATTCACCCCTTACAAGCTCATCATCTCCTTAAACTTCACTGCCTGTCTTCTGCTCACTTCCACTTTTTCGCCACCATGCAGTTCCAGTAAAAGGCCGCCATTAAAATACGGTTCAATTTTTTCAATCATCCGCAGGTTTACAATATGTTTACGGTTGGCACGGAAGAATACTTTTTCATCCAGCCTTTCTTCCAGCGCATTTAAGGATTTTAAGATGAGTGGTTTATTGGGGCCAAAAAATACTTTGGCATAGTTGCCCACGCTTTCGAATAAACGCACTTCCGACAATTTTACAAACCAGCAGCGTTCCCCATCTTTTACAAAAACCTGGTCAGCCTCAGTTAATAAACCACGGTTGATGCCCGCTACAGCGGCAGCCATTTCTTTTTCCTCAGCCTGCTGTAGTTTCTGCAATGCATCGGCAAGGCGCTTGGGTTCCACCGGTTTCATCAGATAATCCAGTGCATTTACTTCAAAAGCTTTTAATGCATATTCATCGTAAGCCGTGGTAAAAATTACATGAGGGGCTTTCTCTAATTCCTGCAGCATATCAAAACCGGTTTTGCCGGGCATTTGAATATCCAGGAAGATCAGGTCGGGGGAGAGGTTTTCAATCTTTTCCAATCCTTCATTGGCATTGGCGGCTTCACCCACCACTTCAATTTCAGGAAATTCCATCAGCAATTTTTTCAGTTCATTCCTGGCCAGCCTTTCATCATCAATAATTACAGCCTTTTGCATAGTTATACTTTATAAATTTAAAACAAATTCTATATACTAACGGGCATGGTTACCTTGCTTTGCACCATGTTGCTGTCCAGGTTCTTGATCTCAAACCTGGCCTTACCCTGGTACATAAGGTTCAGCCTGTCCTGCGTGCTTTTAATACCAAAACCATCACCATTGCCGTTGCCATTGAGTTGCCCGGTGTTTTGCACCAGTAACTCCAGGTTATCGCCGTTAAAATCGGCCACAATACGTACCGTGCCGCCGCGTACCAATTTGCTGATGCCGTGTTTGATGGAATTTTCCACCAGCGTTTGCAGCATCATTGGTGGTACGGGCTGGTTCAATGTATCGGGGTCAATATCCATTTCCACACTCAGCCTTTCTTCAAAACGCATGTGTTCCAGTGCAAGATAATCTTTTACAATATCCAGTTCTTTCTGCAATGTAACCGTTTCCGCTTTTTCTGCTTTCATACTGCTGCGCAAAATATTACTCAGTTCAGTAATGGCTGTTCGGGCCCGTTCCGGGTTTTCATCCACCAACGCCCTGATGCTGTTTAAAGAATTGAAAATAAAATGGGGGTTGATGTGTGATTTAATGGTTTTCAGTTCCAGTTCCTTCACCGTACTCTCCAGCCGCAGGCGGTCTAACTGGTCGCGCCTGTTTTTGTCCACGTAATGATATACAAGATAGATCAGGAACCAGAGACTGACCAATAACAAATTTTGGTAAATACCCAGTAGTTCCCTCTTGTCTTCAAATTTCCATTCACCCTGTGCATTGCGATGCCAGCCTGTATTTTTACGTATGTCAGAAATGATTTTTATACTCATTGAATCTCTTAACGGCGAAACTGAATAGTATGGAATCTTATCTAGGCCGGCAGCTTCTTCACTATGTTTTGCTTTTTCCAGTTTATAGTGCTCAATATATTTTTCAAAAGAATATGGGGTAGCTTTTTCAAAAGCATCGCCGCCATAAAATAGCAGCAACGCTGTTGCACTTACGCCAATAACAAATACAAACCATACTTTATCAAAAGAAAATCTTAACCAGTTATTTTTTTTGAGTACAGTACGCAGCAGATGAGTGGATACAATACCGCTTAACAAAAAAATACCCAGGCTGATTAGGTATTCTTTTTGACCTCCATGAATGTCAAATTCTTCTCTAAATACCACTAGGTTGAAATAAATATGTATGAGACCAAAGATGCCCCAACCCAAAACCTGGCAAAGCCAATATCGCACATTAAATTTTCCCATGATACAAAACTAACCGTCAAGATAGTGAATTTATGGTGAGTTTTGATTAATGGTGAAATGATAGTGTGGGAGGCGGCTTGAGTTCAAAAAAAGCGCATGTTTTTACAGCATAATTTATCAGGGTACAGCCAACCATTGGGCAGTAATATCATCTATATTCCGAAACAAACCCGTTGCGGGTACAATTACCGAAATACTTATTTTTGTTACTATGCAATTAATTCCTGTAACCGATAAATACACTGCAGCCCAATTTTTACAAACCGCTGTATCTCTTTATCAAAATGATATGAACTGGATCAGGCCGCTGGATAAAGACATTAATGATGTATTTGACTGCAACAGAAATAAAACATACCGATTTGGAAAAACCCACCGCTGGATATTGAAAGATGAGAAGGGAAACCTGATTGGCCGCATTGCAGCATTCATCAATAAAAAATATAAAAGCAAAGGAGACGATGTACCTGTTGGGGGCATCGGTTTTTTTGAATGCATCAACGATCAAACAGCTGCCAATTATTTATTTGACACCGCCAAACAATGGCTGCAGCAAAATGATATGGAAGCAATGGATGGCCCTATCAATTTTGGCGAACGGGACCGCTGGTGGGGGCTGGTAACAGAAGGATTTCATGAACCATTGTACTGTATGAATTATAACCCGCCGTATTACGTAACACTCTTCGAAAACTATGGGTTTAAGATCTTTTTTAACCAGGTTTGTTTTGGAATGCACCCCAAAGCTCCACTGAACCCAAAAATATTTGACCGGCATGCCATATATGCCAACAATCCTGATTTTTATGCAAAATGCATGGATGTTAAACAACTGGAAAAGTTTGCAGGCGATTTTACCATTGTGTACAATAAAGCATGGGCAGGGCATGGCGGTTTAAAACAATTGCATAAAGAACAGGTGCTGCACATGTTTCAAACCATGAAGCCTGTGATGGATGAACGCATCATCTGGTTCATTTATAATAAAGAAGAACCCATCGCCATTTTTGTAAACCTGCCCGAACTGAACCAGTGGTTTAAATACCTTGGTGGCCGTTTTGGAATGTTGCAGAAACTTTATTTTTTATGGTTGAAGAAAACCAAACCCAATAAAAAATTCAGCGGGCTGGTATTTGGTGTCGTGCCCGAATGGCAGGGTAAAGGTATTGATGCGTTTATGGTGGTGGAAGCAGCCAAAATAATCCAGGGGCCAGAAGTGCCGTATACCGAGTATGAAATGCAGTGGATCGGCGATTTTAACCCTAAAATGATCAACATTGCACAAAACCTCAGCGATACATTCCGCAGCCGTAACCTGGCCACTTACCGCTATCTTTTCGACCGCACAAAAGAATTCAAACGCCACCCGATTTTAAATTGAGTATTCAGGTGTACTTTTTTAACTTTGCTTCTGTTGGCTGATAGCTGATGGTTCATAGTTCATGGCCGCAAGTAACTACTATGGGCTATAAACCATCAACCATTGACTATTGACCATTCACCATCAGCAATTATGGATAAATTCATTGTTTCAGCACGGAAATACAGGCCGCAGAACTTTTCAACGGTAGTAGGGCAGGCGCACATTACCACCACTTTAAAAAACGCCATTAAGAACAATCAACTGGCGCATGCATTTTTATTTTGTGGTCCAAGAGGTGTGGGCAAAACCACCTGCGCCCGCATATTGGCCAAAACCATCAACTGCGAAAATCAAACTGCAGATGGGGAAGCCTGTAATACCTGTAACAGCTGTGTGTCTTTCGATGCAGGAACTTCTTTAAATATTCATGAACTGGATGCAGCCAGCAATAACTCGGTAGATGACATCCGCAGCCTGGTGGAGCAGGTACGTTTTGCACCACAGGCCGGTAAATACAAAGTGTATATTGTGGACGAGGTGCACATGCTGAGTGCATCGGCTTTCAACGCTTTTTTGAAAACGCTGGAAGAGCCACCGCCTTATGCCATTTTTATTCTGGCTACTACAGAAAAGCATAAAATATTGCCCACCATCCTCAGCCGTTGCCAGATATTCGATTTTAAACGCATCACCAATAACGATACGGTAGAACACCTGCAGGAAATTTGTGATAAGGAAGAAATAACAGCAGATAAAGCAGCCCTGCACATCATAGCACAAAAGAGCGAAGGTTGTATGCGGGATTCACTCAGCATACTGGATAAAATAGTAAGCTTTACCAATGGCCAGCTTACTTATGCCAACACGCTGGAACATCTGAATATACTGGATGAAGATTATTATTTCCGCTTTCTTGAATTTATGCAGCAGCAGAATATCAGTGATGCATTATTACTGTATGATGAAATTAACCGTAAAGGATTTGAAGGCGATACCGTGCTGGAAGGTTTTGCAGAATTTACCAGGAATATACTCGTAAGCAGGGACACAAAAGCTGCATTACTGCTGGAAGTGGCAGAAGACTTCAAGCAAAAATATATGCAGGCGGCACAAAAAGTAAATGCAGCATGGTTAATTGCTGCGCTGAATGTATTGTCTGAAGCGGAGATCAACTTTAAACAGGCACGCAATAAGCGTTTACTGGTGGAACTGACCTTGATCAAACTCAGTTACCTGCAGCAGGCTATTGAACTGGTGAACAACGACGGTGTTGTAAGTAAAAAAAAACTGATTGAGAGTGCAAAACCAGTAGCATTCCGTGCAGTACCGGTTATCCGGTTAAAGGATGAAGCACCTGCATCTGTTCCACCACAACCAGAAGTAAAAAAAACAGAGGCCCGGTTAACGATTGAAACACCGGCAGCAAAACCTGCGGCAACAACGGCGCCACAACAAACCACAACCACCAAGCCTGCAATGGGGGGCATCGGTTCTTTACAAAAACTCAGGCAGAAGATCAGTGCACAAAACAATACACCTAGCAGTGAAGCAAAGGCATTAACTGAAGAAGATTTGTATGTGGCCTGGGGCCAGTTCATTGACCAGCTGGTTGAACGAAAGAACCATTCTGCCGTTACCAATTTTAAAATGGCCACTTTAAAAGTGATCGATAATAATACGGTGGAGATCATCACTGAAAATAACATCCAGCAGAAATTTATTGAACAGGAAAGAGCCGGACTGGCAGAACATTTTCAGCAGTACTTTTGTAATAAACAATTAACGTATTCGGTAATAATTGTAGAAACAGCACAAAATGATCAACCGGCAGAAAAGCCACTCAGTTCAAAAGAGCAGTACTTGAAAATAATAGAAGCCTATCCCTTGGTAAAAGAATTAAAAGACCGGCTGCGGCTGGAACTGGATTATTAAGCCGATAATATGTTTCGTTTCCTGTTTTTGCATTAATTTCGAACCTCAATTTAAAAATCAGAAATAATTACAATATGGCAGAAGTGATTCGCATGCCGCTGTTGAGCGATACTATGACGGAAGGGAAGATTGTGACCTGGAATAAAAAAGTAGGTGACAAAGTTAAAAGTGACGATGTGCTGGCTGATGTGGAAACGGATAAAGCCACTATGGAAGTGGTGGGCTATGCAGACGGAACTTTATTATACATTGGTATTCCCGCCGGCGAAGCAGCCAAAGTAAACCAGATCATTGCTATTGTAGGGAAAGATGGGGAAGACATCAGCAATTTGATTGAAGGTGGAAGTGCACCCAAAGTGACGGCTGCACCAGCACCTGCCGCGGCACCAGCAGTTGCTGCTCCTGCCGCAAGCACAGCTAAAGTAACGTTACCGGACGGTGCAAAAGAAATCCGCATGCCATTGTTAAGCGATACTATGACGGAAGGAAAAATTGTATCATGGAATAAAAAAGTAGGCGATCATGTAAAATCTGATGATGTGCTGGCTGATGTGGAAACCGATAAAGCTACCATGGAAGTGGTGGGTTATGAAGAGGGTACTTTATTATATGTGGGTGTTGAAGCAGGCAATGCAGCAAAAGTAAACGAGATTATTGCGATAGTAGGTAAGGCGGGAACAGATGTAAGCGCTTATGTAGCCGCAGAAAAATCTGGTGCCAATGCAGCCGCTCCTGCAGCCGCAGCAAGCGCAGCGTCACAAGCCGCAGCCGCTGCCGCACCGGTAGTTGAAGAAGTTGCCGCATCATCTAATGGCAGGGTAAAAGCATCTCCATTAGCCAAAAAATTAGCTGCTGAAAAAGGAATCGATATCAGCAAAGTATCCGGTAGTGGCGATAATGGAAGGGTAACTAAAAAAGATATTGATAATTATGTACCGTCTGCCGCACCGGCAGCACCTGCGGCAAAAGCAGCAACAACTGCAGCGCCTGCGGTAACCACTTATACCGGCGGACAGGAAGGCCATACCGATATTCCATTAACCCAAATGCGTAAAGTGATTGCCCGCCGTTTAAGCGAAAGCAAATTCAGTGCGCCGCATTTCTATCTTACCATGGAAATCAATATGGACAATGCCATGACCGCAAGGGCAGCTATGAATGAAGTGAGCCCGGTTAAGATTTCTTTTAACGATATGATCATCAAAGCGAGTGCTATGGCACTGCGCAAACATCCAGATGTAAACAGCAGCTGGATGGGCGAGTTCATCCGCCAGAACCATCACATCCATATCGGCTCTGCATTGGCGTTACCTGATGGCCTGATTGTACCGGTGATCCGTTATGCAGACCAAAAATCATTATCTCAAATTGCAGCCGATGCGAAAGAATTATACGGTAAAGCAAAAGATAAAAAATTGCAACCGGCAGAATTCAGCGGTAATACCTTTACTATTTCCAACCTGGGGATGATGGATATTGATGAGTTTACAGCAATCATCAATCCGCCTGACAGTGCCATTCTTGCCGTTGGTGCCATCAAGGAAAGGGTAGTGAAGAAAGGAGATGGATTTGGGGTAACCAATGTAATGAAATTGACGCTCAGCTGCGACCACAGGAGTGTGGATGGTGCAGTGGGCGCATCTTTCCTGCAAACATTAAAAAAATACCTGGAAAACCCGGTGACGATGCTGGTGTAACAGGAAAAGCGTAAAGTATGTTTAAGCGTTAGCAATTGCTGACGCTTTTTTATGTTCAGGGATTAATTGTATTTATAGTAAAGCTAAATTCCAAAAATGAAAACCCTTAAGTTTTGGGGAATACTCTCAGGTATTTCAGCTGCTGCAACAATATTTGGTGCATGGGCAAAACTAACCCATCAATCCTTTGCCGATACCATGCTGAATATCGCTATGCCCGCAACTGCCGTTTGCCAGGGCGTATACTGGTATTTTAAATTTACCGCATTAGGCAAGAAGAAAGAAAGCTAACCTCTTTCAATTGTACATTAAACATATTGCTCCATAATTTCTTTTCAAAAACTTTTGAAAATTCAAAAAATGATTTATCTTTATGTAAGAAAACGCATTTTATGAAATTATCAGAAGCAAAAGCACAGTTCATCAGCAGTTGGGGAGCCTTTGGTACGCATTGGGGCATTAACCGTACTATGGCGCAGATACATGCACTGCTGCTGGTATGCCCTGAACCCATCACCCAGGATGAGATTATGGAAGAACTGAACATCAGCCGTGGCAATGTGAACATGAACACCCGCGACCTGGTGGACTGGGGTTTGGTAGAAAGGGTGATCATTCCCGGAGAAAGAAAAGAATATTTTGCTGCAGAAAAAGACATCTGGAAGGTAGCCACACAAATCATCAGGGAAAGAAAGAAAAGGGAACTGGACCCGATGCTGAAGCTGTTATCACAATTAGAAAAGATTGATGGTGATAAGAAAGATGCGGAAACCAAACAGTTTATTGATACTGTTGCCGGCATTCGCAAGTTTGGTGGCCAGGCAGATAAAATGCTGGAAGTAATGATTAAAGCAGATGAAAGCTGGTTCCTGGGCAGTTTACTGAAGTTCTTTAAATAGTTTAACTGGTAATGCAACTGAGGTGACTACATGGTCTGACGTCCACGTCTGACCATGATCGAAGTAGTACTGGTTATTAACACGATCAGGCGCAGGCGTCTGATCATATTTCAGCAGCCATTCCGCTGCTTTTATTTGAAAACAATATTTCAATTTTTTCTGAAATTTTAAAATATACTGTATATGAAAACGTTTAAGATCATTGATTGCTGGGTCAGCGTTGTATTGATTACATTCTTTACAACAATGGCATTAATCAACGGAACAGCATTTACCATTAACAACCAGGTGTTTTATGGGTATTTTGCAGTGGGCGGCTGGCAGGTGATCAGCATGATCGTACATGCAGTGAATGGATGGTTTACCAACAGAAGAACAGGTGCCCGGTATATCTATCATTGGATTGTGGTGATTGCACTGGTGACTTTTCCAGCAGGATCCTTTTTCATATTGTTATTTACAGCACCCTTTATGGCAGTTGGTTATACAGCACTGTGTTGCAGGGAAACCTGGTATATCATGCACCGGCCACTAAGCCTTTTAAAATAAGCATTCATGAAAAAAAATGTTGTATACTGGAAATGGGTAGTGATGCTGTTGTGCATTTTCATCACTGCATTTACACTCAGCCGTTATGCACTGCTGGTGAATCATTTGTTGCGTATTCAGTACAACGGTTTATTTGAAGTGGTGATGGTTACCGGTATGATTGCATTTCAATATCTATGGATAAGAAAGTACAAGGCATCAATTCAATGGGCATATTTTTTCAGGATGCTGATGGTTTCATTGATGGGGTCTGTTTTGTTGTGGCCGTTACTCATCTTCAACCGTTATCATTTGCAAAGTGATAAAGTGAACCTGTTGTATTTTTTCAGTGTGGTGGCCATCATGTTTATTGTGCATAAAAGAATGGTGGCACAAATGCAGTTACCGGTTTTACTTTCTTATACCTGGATTTTATATCGTATCATAATATTGATTTTTATTCTGCCATTATGAAAAATAAAATAGTTATAGCAGGCGGCACGGGTTTTACAGGAAGGTATTTACAAAAACGGTTTGAAGATGAAGATTATGAAGTAATCATCATTTCACGAAAACCCGGAACAGTACAATGGAATGATACTGCCGCATTAATTCGTGCTTTGGACAATGCCGCTTTACTCATTAACCTTGCAGGCAAATCAGTCAACTGCCGGTATACAGAAAAAAATAAAAAAGAAATACTGGAATCAAGAACAGTAACAACAGAAGCATTGGGCAATGCCATACTGCAATGCAGCCATCCACCAGCATTATGGATCAACGCAGGTACGGCAACCATTTACCGCCATGCGGAAGACAGGCCAATGACAGAAAGTAATGGCGAAATGGGCAGTGGCTTTTCAGTATATGTTGCGACAAGCTGGGAACAAAGTTTTTTTACATTTCAATTACCCAAAACAAGAATGGTGGTGCTGCGCATGGCCATCGTATTGGGAAAAGATGATGGTGTATTCACCCGTTTAAAAAACCTGGTGCGTTTTGGTTTAGGTGGTAAACAGGGAAATGGTAAACAAATGTTCAGCTGGGTACACATTGAAGATTTATACCGCCTGGTTGTATTCATTCAACAGCATGATGAAATGTCTGGCGTTATTAATGCAGCGGCACCAAATCCCGTAAGCAATGCTCTATTAATGAAAACATTGCGCACACAAATGCACCGGCCCCTGGGTTTGCCAACGCCAAAATGGTTACTGAAAATGGGCGCAGTTGTAATTGGCACAGAAACAGAACTGGTTTTAAAAAGCCGTTGGGTACTACCAGGAAAATTACAACAGGCAGGCTTTAATTTTCAATTTCCTGAAATCGGAAATGCAATAGCCGATCTCCTGCATTAACCATAACAACAAATCCAATCAGCAACCTTAACTTTGTATTTGAAATGAAACCGAAACCTTTAATCCTTTTTGATGGTGTTTGCAACTTCTGTAATGGGGCAGTAAATTTTGTTATTAAACGGGATAAGAAAGCCGCTATACAATTTGCACCGCTGCAATCAGAGAAAGGCAGATTGTATTTAAGGCAATACAATCTGCCCTCAGCAAAGTTCGACACTTTTGTTTTTATCGAAAATGATAAAGTGTATGTTCGTTCAACCGCTGCATTAAGAGTGTGCAGGTATTTGGGCGGTTTATGGCCAATGATGTATGGATTTATCATTGTTCCCAGGTTCATCAGGGATGGGATATATAACTTTATTGCACGCAACCGCTATAAATGGTTTGGTAAAAAAGAGTATTGTATGATGCCAACACCGGACGTAAGGGCAAGGTTTGTAAATTAGTAAGCAACATGACAACAAAGAAGACATTGGTACTGGGTGCATCAGAAAATCCGGACCGTTACAGTAATCTTGCAGTAAGAAGATTGCTTGCTCATCAACACCCGGTGGTGGCATTGGGTAACAAAGCAGGAAAGATTGAAAACACTGTTATTGAAACAGAACCCAAAGCATTTAGTGATGTTGACACTGTGACACTTTATTTAAATCCACAACGGCAGCAGCAGTATTACGATTATATTCTTTCCTTGCATCCCAAACGCATTATTTTTAACCCTGGTGCGGAAAATGATGAACTGGCAGCATTAGCCGAACAACACGGCATTCTGCCCCAGGAAGCCTGTACGTTGGTGCTGTTAAGTACGGGCCAATTTTAATGGTAATCTTCTATGGTCATTACTGTAATGGCCATTTATTTTTATTACTACAGAGCATCATTACAAAGGCTGTATGATTCCCGCCTACAGTTATTGTAGTGTTTTTTCGAAAAACGTGTGGATACGCAAAATCATGAAATAAATGATTTTTAATCCCGTTCAGGATATACAAAAAGCAATAAACTATTACTGCTTTTTTAAAATATCCTGACATGAAATACCCTGTACCTATGATGGTGCTGTTGCTGCTTATGGCAACGGCAACGCACACTGCCATTGCCCAAACTCCGGCAGGCGGCAAGCCAAAAATATTCAGCAATTATCCTGAAAAAATTATTTGTACTGATGCTGCATTCAGCAACGTATTCGCTGCTGCACAAAATCAACAGGTGCAGGTAAACTTTTCCACTCAATTTACTTTTGATGGTACTGTAACCAGTAATGTGGTTAAATACAGCAACCTGCAAACAGTGGTTATACAATCACCAGCATTCAACAACACGATACTGGTCTTATCAAAAATCACTAATAAAGATGGCAGCATTGTGTACAATGGTCATATCATTAACCAGAAATATGGCGACGGGTATGAAATGAGAAAAGATGCAGCAGGCAATTATCAATTAACAAAAATAGACACTGAAAAAGTGATACCAACCTGCAGCCAGTAGCAGCAGCAAATACACGAATCTAAATCCAATAAATCCTGCCACAATGAAAAAATTATACCTTTCACTCCTGATGTTGGGTATATTATTATCCGCATCAGCCACACCCATCCTGAGCAGTTATCCATCTGCTACGGCAACAATCTTTCTTGATTTTGACGGCCATTATGTAAACAGCACCGTTTGGAATGGTGGTGCACCAATCAATTGTGCGCCATCAGGAATGTCTGACCAGGATATCATTCAAATATTTAACCGTGTATCAGAAGATTATCGTCCTTTTGCAGTCAACATCACAACAGATTCAACTGTATTTTTAGCAGCACCATTAACGCAGCGTATCCGTATTATCATCACGCCAACCAGTGGGTGGTATCCGGGTGTGGGCGGTGTTACTTATGTAGGTTCATTTACATGGGGCGATGATACACCGGGATTTGTTTTCTGCGACAGGCTGGGCCCCAACAGTCCTAAAATGGTGGCAGAAGCCTGTTCACATGAAAGTGGCCATGCTGTAGGCCTGGCACACCAGTCAAGATATGGTTCAGACTGTTCCACTCCGCAGGAACAATACAACAGTGGTACAGGAACCGGGGAAGCATCGTGGGCACCCATCATGGGCAATAGTTATTACCGCAATATGAGTAACTGGAACAATGGCCCCACACCTTATGGATGTACTAACTTCCAGGATAATTTGTCCATCATTACCACACAAAACGGATTTGGTTACCGGCCAGATGATTATACAGAAACAATGAACGGAACAACAACGGCCATAACCCCAACCAACTTCAGCAAGAGCGGAATCATCAGTACCAATACCGATAAAGATGCATTCCGTATGGTGCTGGGGCAGGGCAGCAATATGCATATTACTGCCATACCTTATAATGTTGGTGCTAATGATGATGGCGCCAACCTGGATGTTAAACTGGAAATATTCAACAATGCCGGAACATTAATCAACACGTACGATCCGCAAAACGTAATGAGTATAACCATTGACAGCTTCTTTACTGCAGGTACTTACTATTTTAAAATTTCAGGAACCGGCAATGCGAATATTGGCAGTTATGGCAGCCTGGGTTCCTACACACTCAGCGGATTTACGGGTGCACTCGCAGTGCACAGCATTACTTTAAGCGGAGACAGGAATAACAGCAAACACAACTTGAACTGGGCCATCATTGCAGATGAACCGGCACAATCCATTGAAGTGCAAATGAGCACAGACGGCAGCCATTTTAATACAATAGCATCCGTTCAAGTAACAGCAACATCGTATTCATGGAAGCCACTGCAGCAGGGTACATTGTATTACCGTTTAAAAGTGGTATCCGGCACCGGCCAAACCACGTATTCCAATACCATCAATTTAAGAGGAATTAATGATGGAACAGATAATATTTTTACCGTAACAACGTTAATACAAAACGACATCAAAGTGAATGCATCCGTACCTTACCAGTATCAACTCACCGATATGAATGGTAGCGTGCTGCGCCAGGGCAATGGAGCAGCAGGACTCAATACCATCAGCATGAGCCAATACCCACGCGGCATGTACTTCATCAGGTTACTCAGCAACAATCAACAGCAAACTAAACGAATTATAAAACAGTAAGGTAGATTCATGTGTAAGTTAAGGGTCAGCGTTAGGGGCTGGCCCTTTTTTATTGCCTGATTTTAAAGTGGATAATGAATTATTCCCCTTTTAAATTTTGCATACAGCTTAAAATATCCCGGTTATAAGAAATTATTAATTATTAATTACCCATTATTCATTACTTCAAATTCCGTAACTTTAAAAAACCCATTTTTATGTTATGGAGAAAATTTAATGGCGATCCCATTCAGCTCCCCATCAAAACTGCCGTTGAACAGGCTATCAAAAGAGAAACCGACAATGGCTATCATCTTAAAGTTTGTATTGGTACCGACAGCCAGGTAAAAGGCCGTGAAACGGAATTTGCCACGGTAATTGTTTTTCTGCGTGAAGGGCATGGCGGCTTTATGTTCATTCACAACGAAAAAACATTACACCAGTACAGCATTAAGGAAAGAATGCTGGTGGAAGTAGCTAAAAGTATTGAGATTGCTTACGAACTCTGCGACCTGTTTAACACTTATGATGTGGATATGGAAGTGCATGCCGACATCAACACCAACCCGCAGTTTAAAAGTAATGAAGCATTACGTGAAGCCATGGGCTATATACTCGGTATGGGCTTTGCTTTTAAAGCCAAACCAGAAGCCTTTGCCAGCAGCAGTTGCGCCAATAAAGTGGTGAACTAATCACAGGCACCCGATGCAAATGTGCCTGTAAAAAATACGGGCCGGGCATCTCACCCCATATTTATCCCTTTTGTTCCGTATTTAACTCTTCAATAAAAGCAAGAATTTTATCCCTGCCCTGTTTCTTTACTGCACTGGTTACAAAATGCTGTGGTAAAAATTGCCATGTTTTTTTCATCACCTCAAAAAATGTTTTCACATTTTTACTTACGGTGCGTTGATTTTCTTTATCAGTTTTAGTGAAGACAATGCTGAAGGGAACATCCCATTTACGCAGTTTATCTAAAAATTCCAGGTCAATTTTTTGGGGGGAATGGCGGCTGTCGATCAATACAAATACCATGGTAAGATTTTCTCTCTTGCGCAGGTAATTTTCAATCATCTGTTCCCAGCGCCTGCGGCTGCTGAGGCTGGTTTTGGCAAAACCATAACCGGGCAGATCCACAAGAAACCACTGTTCGCCGGTGGTATTGGTAATGGTAAAATGATTGATTAGTTGTGTTTTGCCCGGTGCAGCCGAAGTTTTGGCCAGTTTATCGTTATTGCAAAGCATATTGATGAGCGAAGATTTGCCCACATTACTTCTGCCGATAAAAGCATATTCAGGCCTGTCCGGCGCCGGGCATTGCATATAGTCCGGGCTGCTGACAAGGTATTGCGCCGATTTTAAATTCATGGTGCAAAGATAATGGTGTGGAGGAATCAAGGGACAAGTATCAAGCATCAAGCATCAAGAATCAAGCATCAAGTCACAAGTATCAAGGGACAACTATCAACTTTCAACCATCAACCTTTCCCCTTCGGCCTTCAACCCTTATCTTTGCAGCATGACCAATTTTGCACATGATAACGTGGTGCCTTATAAAAACAGCGACCAGAGCAAGAAAGAACAGGTGGCGGCCATGTTTGATGACATTGCATTTAAATATGATTTCCTGAACCGGTTTTTAAGTGCAGGTATCGACATCAGGTGGCGCAAAAAAGCATTACAGCAACTGGTTGCGCTGCAGCCACAAAAAATATTGGATGTGGCAACCGGTACAGCGGATGTGGCCATTATGGCATCTGCTATATTAAAGCCGAAAAAAATTGTGGGTATTGACATTAGTGACGGCATGCTGGAGATAGGCCGGCAAAAGGTGAACAAAGCTGGTTTAGAAGAAACTATAGAGTTGTTAAATGGCGACAGCGAAACAATAAATTTTGATGACAATACGTTTGATGCCGTAACAGTATCTTTTGGGGTGCGTAACTTTCAGCACCTCGAAAAAGGGCTCAGCGAAATTTACAGGGTATTAAAACCCGGTGGTAAGCTGGTGGTACTGGAATTCAGCAGGCCAAAAATGCCCGGAGTCAAAAATTTGTATCAATTTTACATGAAAGTGGTTTCCCCCAACGTGGGTAAATTGTTCTCTAAAAACCGCAACGCCTATACATATCTCGACGAATCAATTAAAAAATTTCCTGAAGGCAAAAATTTTACCCAAATCCTGGATGCTCTGGGATATTTAAACACTTATTGCAAACCACTTAGTTTAGGCATATGCAGCATTTATTGCGGTACAAAATAGTTGTATTTACTATGGTGGGTTTGTTGATTAGTCCTTTACTGGGTAAAAGCCAGCTCAGGGATGCACTCAATTTACCCGACCACGATACTAAAGAATTCCATTTTGGGATCAACCTGGGGTTGAACAGGTCTCATTTTAACTTTTTACAGCACCCTTTATTTCTGCAACGCGATAGTGTACTCGTGGTGGAAAGTGTGAACAGCACCGGTATTAACCTGGCCTGGCTGGTGGACAAACGCCTGAGCGACCATTTCAGCATCCGCACTTTTCCGCTCGACCTTGTATTTACTGAAAAAGCTTTTGAATACAATCTCAAATATCCCGACAGGCCGGCCGGGGAAGATTCTGTAACCACCAAAAAAGTACAATCTATTTCACTGGTATTGCCACTGCAATTGAAATTCAGCAGCGACCGTATTGGAAACTTCAGGGTGTATATGCTGGGTGGTGTAAAGGCTGAATATGACCTTGCTGCCAATGCCGGTGCCACAAAAGCTGAAAGCCTTATCAAACTGAACAAGTTTGATTACGGAGTTGAAGCAGGCATCGGGTTTCACTTCTATTATCCCTATTTTGTGTTAACACCGGAATTAAAAGTTGGCTGGGGGTTAAGAAACCTTCACAGCCGCGACCCGGATCTTAAATTTTCCAACGTGATTGATAAGATCAATGCACGTACCATTACCCTTTCTTTTACGGTGGAATAACAGCTAACGTTACTTGCTGAATTGCGCTTTCAGAAAATCATTGATTTTGGTGAACAGGTGTATACGTGCACTGTTGGGGCTGTTGTCACTGATGTTGTGCAGGTAATCAGGATAAAACAATTCATCAAACTGTTTACGGTTTTGAATGAGCAGTTTACTCAGTTCCATACTGTTTTGAAAATGTACATTATCATCGGCAGTGCCATGCAACAGCAATAAACCGCCCTGGTAATTGTTTACAAAGTTTACCGGCGAGGCAGCAAAATAACCATCCGCATTTTCTCCCGGCGCCTGCAGCATTCTTTCTGTATACACATTATCATACAAACGCCAGTTGGTAACCGGGGCAATGGCAACAGACGCTTTAAACAGCCCGGCATATTTAGTTGCCGCCAGGGCAGCAAGGTAGCCGCCATAACTCCAGCCCATAATGGCAACATTACTGGTGTCGATGCGGTAATTATTGATCAGGTGATTTTTAAAAGTAATGATGTCTTCCATTTCCACATCGCCGGGCTTTTTATAGGTGGCTTTTCTGAAGGCTTCACCACGGCCGGGTGTACCTCTTGGGTCAACACAAGCCACCATATAACCCTGGTTGGCCAGGTAGCGCATGGTAAGTGTCGTTTTATCATCCCACTGGTCAATCACTTCCTGCCTGCTTTGCCCGCCGTACACATAAATTATTAACGGCATTTTTTTGGCAGGGGCATCATACGGTTTTATGATCCATGCCCTCAGCTCATCATTTCGTTTAGTGGTAAATGTTATAAAATCTGCGTTAGGTATTTTATACTCACTCATTTTGGCTTTCAGTTCCTTGTTTTCCAGCAGGCGGCCATTAATGGTGTACCCTTCGGTATTGTACATCTGCAGCGATGAGGGTGTATTGAGCGAGCTGTATTCATCAATAAAATACCGGTTGTTACTGGTAAGCTGTACATTATGATAACCATTGGCATCGGTAAGTTTTTTGCGTTTGGTACCATCAATATTAATTTTGTACAGGTGTTTTTCCCTTGGAGAAGATTCATTACCGGTATAAAAAATTTCACCACTGCCTTCATTCACCGCTTTAATTTCAAACACATCCCAATCGCCTTTGGTTACCTTTCTTTTTTGCCCGTTAGCCATATTTACTTCATAAATCTGGTTATATCCACTGTCTTCACTCAGCCATAAAAAACTGTTGCGGCTGGGCAAAAAGTACATATTATCAGGGTTCACTTTTACATAATCAGGTTTGCTTTCGCTGAACAGGTTGCTGGTGTGGCCATTTTTTGTATCAGCCAACAGAACATCCAATTGCGTTTGTGCCCTGTTGAGGCGCTGTACCAGCAGTGCTTTACCGTCAGGTTGCCATTTAATGCCGGTAATATATTGGTTGGTGTTGATGCCCACATCCACCGGTATCATTATTTTACTTTTAATATTGTAAATGAACACACTTACTTCCGGCACCATTTCGCCTGCTTTGGGATAGCGCAGTTTGCTAACGTCAGGATAAACCCTGTCGTAATACGCAATCGGAAAACTTTTCACTGCTGCTTCATTAAAACGCAAAAACGCAATGTACTGGCCATCAGGGCTCCACTGGTAAGCCTTCATCATGCCAAAATTATTTTCATACAATGCATCAGCCATACCATATAAATTTTGGCCCAGCGCACCGTCAAACGTGATGGGTTGTACGGCATCGGTTTGCAGATCTTTTACATACAAATTGCCTTCACGCACATAAGCCAGTTTTTTACTGTCGGGAGAAAAACTGCTGTACCATTGTTTACCCTCAGCCGTAACCGTTTTCATTACTTTGTTGGGGATATCCCAGATGTAATTAAATTCTTTGGTGGATGAACTGAACAGCGGTTCAATCTGTGTTTTGATGAGGATCTTTGAATCATCGGGTGAAAATTCATAGTCTTCAAAAAAAGTAAAAGTTATAGGCAATGAATCATTGGCCTGTTTAACCTGGTTGGTAAAAACGGTATCAATAAGGCGGCCCGTTTCAAAATCGAGGGAAAAAATCATTTCCAGGTTTTGTTCTGGCCTGGTTTGAATAAAGGCAAACCGGTTAGACGTATGCATCATGTGGGTTTGCTTTTTCTTTTCGTCGAAAAAGCCACTCCAGATAGCGTCCAGTGATAGGTTGAGTTTCTCTTTTTTCTGTCCTTGCAATCCGAGGGTTAAGCATACAGCAACACCGGTGGCAAACAATTTACGGCTTATCATAATCATGATTAAGGTTTACAAATAAACATGTTGGTACTGTTTCACAACAGTGATTTATCTGGATAAGGTTTGCGCAGCGGTTCTTTACAGTGAAAGACTCCCGTTCAAAAATAAGATAATTATTTCTTTTAATAGTCGTAGTCCCGCTTAAACATATTCAGGCGGATACCGGCAGAAATAATCGTTGCATTGCTGTTATTGGCCACACTGGCCTGTTTATAGGTTCTGTACTGCAGTGAAAGGTCTGCATACAGGTTATGTTTTAACTCGTACGATACATTTAAAATGCCGTTGAAACAGGTGGCTTTATCGCCACTGCCAATTTTAAAACCCAGGTCACGCGGGCGGGTCACATAATTTTCAAAAGGGTTACTGCCAAAGTTTTTGCCGGCACTGTCTAAACCCTGGTAATAGTAAATCAGTTTGGCATTGATGTACCATTTATTGGCAGGCTGATAATTGATAATCGCCAGTACTTCCTGGAAGTTGGCACCCAGCGGATGCGCCAGTGGCTGGTTATAATGCGTATAATTGGCAATGGTATCGCTGTGCGAATACGTGAACGGGCGTACACGGTTGGTTTCCACCTGCAGGTCAAGATTGCGTATGCCAAAGGCATCCATATATTTTACACCCAACTGGATACCCCACTTATTCACCCAACTGTCCGGGTGGTTTTTTATTTCAGATAAAATAAATTCATCTAATAATAATTGGCCATAAAACTGTGCCCGATGGGCAACATTGGCTTTAAAGTCGAAACCGGCCAAAGCATTATCCGGGCTGCCCACAGTACCTTCAATATGGCGGTAGAAGATGATGGGGTTCAGGTATTCAAAATCGAAACGGTTTTTACGGCCAAAAATAACGCCTTCAAAAACGCCCAGGTTCAGCCATTTGGTAACGTTCATGCTCAGGTGATGCATGGCTGCATACTTCCTGTCCAGCAATGTATCACCAGCTTTTTTAAACTGCGGCATTAATTCCATAAACAGGTTCTGGTAATTCAGTTTCCATATTTTGGTATTCAGTTTTAAGAACAAATTGCTGTTGCCATAATCACTTAAAAATAAACTGCGGTAACCATTGCCGATAAAATTCTTATCGTAACCAAACTGAACATCCACATAATTTTTTACAGCAGCAAAAGTGATATAACCGCGGGCATCAAAATAATCGTACCCGTTAGTTTTAAAAGGTTTGTAAAAACCAACGCCGGGTACTGCCTGGTATTTGGTAACCCTTTGCTGGTAAAACAATGGGCCACGTTCCTGGTTATCGGTAAGATAGGTGGAGAACCCTAATTTTTTTGCAATTAAACCGCGTGCGGTAATGCCACGGGTGTTGGTGAACAGGGCATTGCTGACGTTATTATCTTTTCCTTCAGAAAATTGTAAAACCGGGTTAAGGGCCAGGAAAAAATCTGGCTGGTTCACTTCCAGGAAGTTGGCCTTATTTTTATAAAATGTTTGCAGCAATGCTTTACGGCTTGCAAAATCTTTTTTGGGAACGGTAACCCATTCGCTGTTGTTCATTAAAAAACTGCGCAGGTTATATTCATCAACAGGCGTAAGGTCAAGATCGGTCCATTCAAAATATTTGTCTTTACCGGTGGAATCAGGATAACCCATGCGGGCACTGTCTAAAAATTCAATCTCCCTTACAATGTCTTTACGGTTAAAAGGGCGTAAAGTGGAAAAATTAAGGTGGGTGTTGGTTTGCTGTTTAATTTCAATACGGTCAACAAAATGCTGGTCTTGAGAGCCCTGGTTTAAATAGGTGGATTGTGCAGCGGCAAAAGCCGGACAAATAAAAAATAGCAGTTTGAAGAAGCTTTTAATAATTTGCATCTAAATATTTTAATTTAATGGGTGCCTAACTTTAAGATATGCAAAAATACCTTTTTAAGAACATACAGGTTGTAAATGAAGGAAAAATTACCGCAGCCGACGTTTTAACGAACGGACAACATATAGAACGCATCGATTCCGTTATCAGCCCCGCAGGTAATGTTACAGAAATAAACGGCGAAGGCAAACATTTATTTCCCGGGGTTATAGATGACCAGGTGCATTTTCGTGAACCCGGCCTTACCCACAAAGCCACCATCTATACAGAAAGTAAAGCAGCCGTTGCCGGTGGCGTTACCAGTTTTATGGAAATGCCCAACACCATTCCCAATGCGCTTACCGAAACATTGCTGGAAGATAAATATGCCATTGGCGCGGCAAATGCATTGGCCAACTATTCTTTTTTTATGGGTACCAGTAACAGCAATGCGGATGATGTACTGAAGATGAATGCACGAAAAAGAGAGGTATGCGGTGTAAAAATTTTTATGGGCGCCAGCACCGGCAATATGCTGGTGGATAATCATACCACGCTGGATAAAATTTTCCGCGAAAGCGAAATGCTGATTGCCACACATTGCGAAGATGAACGGATCATTAAAATGAATTATGAAAGGCTGAAGAAAGAAAAGGGAACGCTTACGGCTGCCGATCATCCATTGATAAGAGATGAAGAAGCCTGTTTTGAAAGTTCTTTAACCGCTATTCAGTTTGCGAAAAAATACAACAGCCGTTTACATATATTGCACATCTCCACCGAAAAAGAATTGCAGTTGTTTGGCAATATGCTGCCGCTGAAAGATAAACGCATTACTGCTGAAGTATGTGTGCATCATTTACATTTTACTGCGGATGATTATGCAAAGCTGGGTTACCAGATCAAATGCAACCCGGCCATAAAAGCGCCGCACAATAAAGCTGCTTTGTGGCAGGCTTTGCTGGACGACCGGCTGGATGTGATTGCCACCGATCATGCACCGCATACCATGGCCGAAAAAGGAATGACCGGCAACAGCGCTGAGCCAGTGAGTTACGAACATGCACACGCCGGGCTGCCATTAGTACAGCACCCGTTGCTGCTGATGCTGCACCATTATTGCGATGGCAGCATATCACTTACAAAAATTGCAGAGAAAATGAGCCATGCAGTGGCTGATTGTTTTCAGATTGAAAACCGGGGTTACATCCGTGAAGGTTATTGTGCTGATCTGGTGGTGGTGGATATGCAAAAATCCTGCACCGTAACAAAAGAAAATATTTTATATAAATGCGGATGGAGCCCCTTAGAGAATTTTACTTTTCCCGCATCTATAGAAAAAACATTTGTCAATGGGAATAAGGTATATGACCAGGGTATTTTTGATGAAACCACCAGGGGCCAGCGTCTTCTTTTCAACCGATAAAAAATAAACGCCTTATTATTCACCATTGACCATTCACCATTGACCATTCTCCATGCAGGCAGACAAAACCACACTTAACGATCTATCTATTTTCAACAGCAATGAAGAACAGGAAGTATTGCATTACCTCGACTTTACCAACACAGTAGGGGGCAGAGACTGGCTCAGGCATTTTCTTTCCAATCCTTTTGACGATATTCAAACCATAACGGATACCCAAACCATTATTAAAAAAATAATGGCCGTACAGGAAAAATGGGCACGCACCCCGTTAACCAACGGTACAGTGATGGTAATGGAAAAATTTTATGAGTCGGCAGTGCAGGATATTCCGCATAACCCGGGTATGCTGGGCAGTTTTTATTACCGCCTCATCAGCGGGCCGGATTATTCACTCATCCGCTACTCAGTAAAACATTTTGATGATTTCTTTATTGGCTTGCAGCAAATAGTGGATTTATTAACAGCAGATAATAACCCGGTGATATTAAAAACGCTGCTGGACCAAATTCAGTTGCGCCTGAATAAAAATGGCTTACCCGAATTGCTGGACTATGATCGCAAAAGTAAGATGACGCGGCAGCAGGTATTGAAGTTGGGATATTACTTAAAGAGAAGGTATAAGCAGGAAGCAAAGGAATTAATTGAAATGTACAGCAAGCTGGACGCATATTACAGTATGGCCTGCGCATGTATTAAATACAAACTCTGTTTCCCGGTGTTTATAGATGCACGGGAACCGGAAGTAAGGGCAACACAGTTATTTCACCCATTATTGCACACACCGGTTGCATATGATGTAGACTTGAAGCGGCAGCACAATTTTTTATTTTTAACCGGTGCGAATATGGCGGGCAAAAGCACATTTATAAAGGCTGCGGGCATAGCCGTATACCTTGCACATACCGGTATGGGCGTGCCTGCACAAAGTATGGAACTGACTTTATTTGATGGTTTGCTCAGCAATATAAATGTGGTGGATAATATTGTGCAGGGAGAAAGTTATTTCTTTAATGAAGTGCAGCGGATTAAAAAAACCATAGAGAAGATCAGCAACGGAAAAAAATGGCTGATACTGATTGATGAACTCTTTAAAGGTACCAATGTGCAGGATGCAATGAAATGCAGCAGCGCCGTTATTGAAGGCATGATCAAAATAAAAAACTCTTTATTCATTCTTTCTACACATTTATATGAAATAGGCCACGACCTGGAACAATACCCCAACATCCAGTTTAAATATTTCGAAACCTCCGTGGTAAATGATCAACTGTATTTCAGCTACCAGTTAAAAGACGGCATCAGTAACGACAGGCTCGGCTATCTCATCTTAAAACGCGAAGGCGTGGTGGATATGCTGCAAAGGTTGTGAATGGTCAATAGTCCATTCACTATAAGCTATCAGTCATGAGCCATCAACTATTAACCATCAGTAATTTAAAATATTAGTGTACTCCTTTCCGTTTTAGCTTGCTTTCCCTTAGTTTTGCCGAAATGTGATACCCCATGTTAGTAAAAACATTCGGCAGTACTGTATATGGTGTGGAAGCCATCACCATTACGGTAGAAGTGAGCGTGCCAGGGCACGGAACGGATTATTATATTGTTGGCTTACCCGACAGTGCGGTTAAAGAAAGTCTGCAGCGGGTGGAAAGTGCCATCAAAAGCAATAAATATTATATGCCCCGTACCAAACTGGTGGTAAACCTTGCCCCGGCGGATATACGAAAAACAGGAACAGCATTTGATTTGCCCATTGCCATTGGAACTTTAGCAGCCACTGAACAACTTCAGAATCCTGAAAAATTAGCCCAATATGTGATCATGGGTGAGCTGAGCCTGGACGGAACCATACGCCCCATTAAAGGCGCACTGCCCATTGCCATACAGGCACGGAAGGAAAATTTTAAAGGGTTGTTTGTTCCTGTTCAAAATGCAAGGGAAGCTGCGATGGTCAACAACCTGGATGTTTTTGGTGTCAGCCACATCAATGAAGTCATCCATTTTTTTAAAGACGAAAACACCCTGCAGCCGGTAGTGGTGAATACCAGGGAAGAATTTGCCCAGGCACAAAGTGATTTTGACATAGACTTCAGCGATGTAAAAGGGCAGGAGAATATTAAAAGGGCACTGGAAATTGCAGCGGCAGGCGGACATAATGCAATATTGATTGGCCCGCCGGGTGCAGGTAAAACCATGCTGGCAAAACGGCTGCCAACTATTTTACCACCTTTAAGCTTACACGAAGCATTAGAAACAACAAAGATACATTCTGTTGCCGGTAAACTGCCTGAGCATGCTACACTCATCTCCAAAAGACCGTACCGCTCGCCGCACCATACTATAAGTGATGTGGCATTGGTTGGCGGTGGCGGAAACCCGCAACCCGGCGAAATATCGTTGGCACACAATGGCGTTTTATTTTTAGATGAACTGCCCGAATTTAAAAGAACCGTATTGGAAGTGATGCGCCAACCGATGGAAGAAAGAAAAGTAACCATCAGCCGGGCAAAAGTGGCATTAGATTTTCCGGCCAGCTTTATGCTGATAGCGAGTATGAATCCCTGCCCGTGCGGATTTTTCAACCATCCAGAAAAAGAATGTACCTGTGCGCCGGGAACGGTGCAGAAATACCTGAATAAAATATCCGGCCCGTTGCTGGACCGTATAGATTTGCATGTGGAAGTAACACCCGTTGCATTTAATGAATTATCATCGGCACAGCCATTTGAAAAAAGCAGTCATATACGGGAGCGGGTTATTAAAGCAAGAGACATACAGGCGGAACGTTACCAGCAATCTGCCGGTGTATATGCCAATGCACAGATGAGCAGTAAACAACTGAAAGAAATTTGTGTGATTGATCCGGCAGGCCAAAACCTGTTAAAAAATGCGATGGAAAAACTCAACCTTTCTGCCCGTGCGTATGACAGGATATTAAAAGTAAGCCGCACCATTGCCGACCTTGCGGGCAGTGAAGACATTAAGCCGGAGCATTTGGCAGAAGCCATTCAATACCGCAGTTTAGACAGGCAGGGATGGGCGGGATAAATATCGCATAGAAAAAATCAGGCAGATTTTTTTGTATTGTTTGCATCAACAACATAAAATTACTGGCTTGATTTTCGGAGTTGAAAGGTGCAGTCAATCACCACATCTTTATCTTCAAAACTTTTCTTTTTCTTCAGCTTTTGAAACATTGTTTCTGCGGCTACACGGCCAATTTGTACGGCGGGGTGTGCAATGGAAGAAAGCGGTGGCGACAATAACGCAGCCGTTGGGGAATTAAAAAAACTGATGATTTTTAATTGTTCGGGAATAGTGATGTTCAGTTTATGGCAATGATCGTACAACAACAACGTATACCGCTCCACGGTGGAAAAAATGCCATCCGGTTTAAGGTTGATCAGCGCATGGCCAATTATTTTTTGAGCTTCCGTTTCATTTTTGCACAACAGAATATTTTTTCTTTCCGCTTTCAGGCCATTTTTTTCCAGCGCATCGGTATATCCTTTAAGCCGTGCATTGGTAACTGAAAGTTGTTCAGAAATTCCGATGAATAAAATATTACTGCATTTTTTTCGGATAAGATGTTCTGTAGCCTTTAAACCGCTTTCATAATCATTGCAGGTAATGGAACGGATGCCGGCTTTATCAATAACACGGTCAAAAAATACGATGGGAATTGAATTGCCAAGGTTTTCAATATGGCTAAAATCTTTTTCAGAACTGTCAGCCACAGAAATCATCACACCATCCACACGGCCACTATACAGGCCTTTTAAAATATCCACTTCCCTGTCGTGCTTATCGTGTGTTTGATAAATGAGCACATGGTACCGGTTCCTGTTGGCAATTTCTTCAATAGCATCCAATGCAAGTGAAAAAAAATGGTTTGAAATATCAGGAATGATTACCGCAATGGTTTTAGCTGATCCACGCTTCAGGCTTGTTGCCTGCGGGTTGGGATGAAAGTTGACTTTTTTTACAAACTCAGCAATCCGCTGTTTGGTTTTCTGGCTGATTTCATAACTATCATTCAATGCCCTTGAAACCGTGGAAGGCGAAACATTCAGTTGTTTGGCAATTTCAACAATAGTCATCATACTTGTGCAACAAATAAAATTATTAAAATGTAAAACAACAAATCACACCCGGCTGCCTTGTATTATCAATGCTCAGCTTCAACAAATTTATCTTTTATTATGGTACCCGATCCTGTTACGGCATTATTTCTTAAAATATGTTTTGCCCTCACAGCATCCTCGTATTGAATTAACGGCATTCCTTTATTACAATCTGTAAACCTGTTTTTTTCAATCAGTGATAATTGCGTTCCGTATAAATATATAATCGGCTCACCGTTTTTCGAATAGCATTTGTTCAACACATTGTTTGAAAAAGTAAGCTTTGGCCCCATGGTGCTTTCATCATTACCGGTACGCAGCATTGACAGGATTTGGCCCTGGCCATCCTGGAATGTGCAATTGTTGATGCTTAATTTTTCAACATTGTAATAACCTTTCTTACCGGTTTCTTCCGTAAACTTAAAAATATCATTGCTTATATTTTTAAAAGAACATTGGCTGATGATAATGCTGTCGCAAACGCTTGCCTTAGCCGCGGAAAAGAAAACGCCGTCAAAGTTGCTGATGCTGCAATTACGCATCGAAAAATTGCTGTGCCCGCTGCTGCCTGATGTATCGGTAATAATAAATGAATGCACTGGTGATGATTTCAGATCAATATCAAGGTTGCTTAATTGTAAGTTGTTGCCCGCTTTTAACTGGAACAGAAATGGAGCGGCATCACCTTTAAACACAAAGCTGGTATGTTTTTTTGGAGCGGCAGTTAATAGTACATCGGTTGTAATGCTTACTGGTGCATCAAAAATATATTCGCTTCCGGTGAGGTTAATAACAAGTGCATTTTTTGTTTGGGAATTAAGTTGCTGCATTACATCAGCAACAGTTTTACAATTCACTTTTTTGATTTCTTTTTTCCCATTTTTTTGTACAAACCATTTTGCCCCGCATGCGGTAAGTGCATTGGTCGTTATTTTTTCTAACGAACCAAAACTGGATAATCCCTGTTTTGCAGAAAGCGATGTGAGCAACCTTGTTTTTCCAATTGAAAGCAACGAATCACCAATGGCAACACCGGCATTGCTTGCCGTTACAGGTACGTTCAAATGATCCACTTCCTGTTGTTTTAAAACTGTCTTAGTAAATCCATCGGTAAGCTGTTGTTGTAAATGTGTACTTGCAGCATTACCGGCAAAGCTGATGCCGCTCATATTATCATACACATGGTATAAAAGGCTGTCACGGCTGTTATAAAATAGATTGTTCAGGAATTTTACCTCGTGCGGTGCAACCGTTCTTTCCGTATCACTGCCTTCACAAAAGCTGATGGGGGCGCAGTCAACAAAACTGTTATTGCATATTACTGCATCTGAAACTTCCAGGTAGCGGTTAGCAGGCGAATGCGGTATACCATTCATTATTGACAATGGAGAACGGAAACCTTCGCCCCGGCATTTATAAAACAGGTTATTGATAACCCATTGCCCTTTGTTGATGATGCGTACACCACCAGTACCTTCTTTATTATTGCCGAGGAAAATATTATTCTCAACGGTGTTATAATTGCCATGCCTGAGTACAACACCGCCCTGGCATTCTTTAAAAAGATTATTGCGGACAACATTCCTGCATGATTTGATAGAGATGATTTCCGTTTCACCATCACAATGCTCAAAATAGTTATCAGTAATTTGTGTGTTGGAATTATACTGGCATTGTTCAGATACGCCCACCCTGATAATTTCACCACCATTGGATGCCAGCGGAATGCGTACTCCAAAATAATTATGGTCAATGGAGTGAAAATTTTCCTGGCTTCTTTCATCATCCAGTATTACCGCAACAAGCACCCCGATATTTTTTTTATTTAAAAAACTGCAGTGGTCAATGCGGTTGTTTTTACCATAAAAAGCCACCCAGTAATTTTCATCCAGTCTTTTGGGGTTATTGAAATTGTCAATAACAGTATTGGTTACCCTGCAATTGCGGGCAATTTCATTTTTATTTACCCTGAAGGTGATGACCGCGTCAGTTCCTGAATAGCCGTTTGTAAAAAGCAGCCCGTCAACCGTAATAAAAGTTCCGCCTAATTTAAGTTTTGAATGGCCTGATATGGTAACCCTGCCCGGTTGTTCTGCTTTAAAAACAATGGGCTGTTCTTTGGTTCCGTTGCAGTTCAATGCCAGCACCACGTTATTCCATTCGCCGTTCCTGAGTACCACGGTATCTCCCGGCTTTGCTTCCTTATTGGCAGTATTTAACTCTGCAATATTTTTTGCAACAATCGTTTTTGCGCTGGCAAACAAACCTGTAAACAGTGAAAAACTCACTAATAAAATTTTGGAAAGCATAATTTATTTTTTTTGTGTAATGGTGGTCGTTAGTTTCATGGATGATTCCCTGGTAAATAATTTGGGACTCATAATGTGCTCCGTGTTGTTCGGGCTTTCATTGTTATGCATCACTTCAATAAACAATTTTGCAGCAGCTTTGCCCAATTCAAAAGAAGACATATCAACGCTGGATATTTGTGGCGTAACAAGGTTCACTACGGGTTCATTATTAAAACCCACGAGGCCAATATCGTGCGGCATTTGTAATCCTTTTTTCTTAATCGCCAGCATGGCACCAATGGCCATCCTGTCGCTGATGGCGAAAATGGCATCAGGCCTTTTCTTCATAGATAATAATTCCTGCGTGGCAAAAAAAGCATAGTCCTGGTTAAAGTCGCAGTGGATGATAAGCGCATCATCTTTTTTTATTTTATATTTTTTAAGTGCGTTTAAATAGCCCTGCATGCGGCTGTTGCTGATGCCTAAATTTTTTGGACCGGCTAAAATAGCAATGCGTTTATAACCCTGTTCCAAAAGATGTTCTGTAGCAATGAAACCGCCTTTTTCATTATCGAGGCGTACACTTGGCGCCAACAGGTGTGGTGTAATACGGTCAAACATCACCATCGGGATATTTCTTTCCTGTATTTTTTTAAAATGCTCAAATGATTTTGTTTCGCTCGATACTGAAATAATAAAGCCATCCACTAAACTGTCCAGTAAACGCCTGGTGTTTACAATTTCTCTTCCAAACGATTCATTGCTTTGGCAAACCATTACGGTTAAGCCAGCTTCTAAAGCCACTTCATCAATACCTCTGACCATCATGGATAATACATAATCTAAATTGGGAACAATAACACCAATGGTATGCGTTTGCCTTTGCCTGAGGCTTAACGCCAGTTTGTTGGGCTGGTAATTCATTTCATCAGATAATTCCATTACCGCTTTCTTCGTGTCTTTGTTTACATCAGGTGCGTTACGCATGGCCCTGGATACAGTAGAGATGGAAATGTTCAGCCGTTTGGCAATGTCTTTAATGGTGGCAGGCTTGTCCATATAGCAAAATCTTTATGCGGTAAAACTACTGTTTAAAGGAATACGATAATACCGGCAGCGTTACCGGTAACGTTCTCGATACGCATAATTTTAGATTTTAAAAAATAAAATGAAATATTTTAAAATAATTTCTAAAAAAATTGAGTAATATTTTAAATATTAAAAAGTGACAAAATAATCAGGGCTGCAATCTGCCACTTAATATTACACTGCGAAGAGAGCTGTATGAATCATTTGCTGCTGGCAATACCAAAAGCCTGGCCTGTGAACAATACTGCTCCTGTAATAATCATAGTGTTCAACAATTAACTCAAAAAATATTCTTTAAACATGAAAGGCAAAGTAGCATTGGTAACAGGCGGTGGCCGCGATATTGGCCGGGAAACATCTATCAAACTGGCAGCAGCCGGTGCATCTGTTTGTATTAATTATTATGACGGTCACGAACAGGCGAAGGAGACACTAAAGATGATTACAGATGCTGGCGGAACGGCAATACTGGCACAGGGCGATATGACCCAATCTGCCGATGTAAAAAAAGTTGTGGATCTGTGTACAACAGCATTTGGTAACGGGATCAACGTGCTGGTGAATATTGCCGGTGGATTAATGGGAAGAAAAACTATTGCCGAAATTGATGAAACATTTTGGGACGCAGTGATGAACGTAAACCTGAAATCTGTTTACCTGGTTTGTAAAGAAGTAATACCACACATGCCCGCAGGAAGTGCTATTGTAAATTTTGCATCGCAGGCGGCGAGAGATGGCGGCGGTGCCGGCGCTATTGCTTACTCTACAGCAAAAGGCGGGGTACTAACTTTTACAAGAGGGTTGGCAAAAGAACTGGGGCCCAAAGGCATTCGTGTAAATGTTGTTTGCCCCGGTATGATCAATACCACCTTTCATAACACGTTCACCAAACCTGAAGTAAGGGCCAATGTTGCCGCAGCCACTCCTTTGCGCAGGGAAGGTGAAGCCGGTGAAGTGGCCGACCTGGTATTGTACCTCGCATCCGGCGCTGCTTCATTTATTACCGGTGCTTCTATTGATATTAATGGCGGAACCTATTTTGTTTAAGCATAAGAAAAATGTTCCCGCATGGGGAGCAGGTTAAAAACGATTGTTGCTGATGAAAAAATTGAGTACAGTATGGTGCATTCTTTTATTGCAGTTGACTGCTTTTGCCCAACACCCTAAAACATTTTTTACACAGCAGGAAGCTGCAGCAGTTAAAAAAAGTATTGCACTTTATCCGTTACTGAACCAATCGTATGCTGCCGTAAAAAAAGATGTGGATGGATGGTTGGGAAAAGATATTGATGTGCCTGTTCCCAAAGATCCTGCCGGCGGTTATACACACGATAAACATAAGGCGAACTATACGCTGATGTTTAACAGCGGTATTTTATATAACCTTACCGGAAACGAAGCATACGCCACACTGGTAAAACATATGCTGTTAAAATATGCCGCTTTAAATCCAACATTAAAAAATCATCCTGAAGCAACCAGTTCTTCACCCGGCCATATTTTCTGGCAGGCATTGAATGATGCTAACTGGATGGTGTATGCGGGAATGGCCTACGACCTTATTTATAATTCACTCAACGCAGGTGAAAGAAAACAAATTGAAGACGGTGCCTTTAAACCAGAAGTGGATTTTTTTACGAAGGGTTTAAAAAACTGGTTTAACCTGCTGCATAACCATGCGGTTTGGGCATGCGCCGGTGTGGGCATTATTGGTATTGCCACTGGCAATAAAGATTATGTGGATATGGCGTTGTATGGCACGGAAAAAAATGGCAAGAGCGGTTTTATTGCGCAGATGGATAATCTTTTTTCACCAGACGGTTATTATACTGAGGGGCCCTACTATACAAGGTATGCCATATTGCCGTATATGCTGTTTGCCACTGCATTAAACAATACCAATCCCGCTTTAAAAATATTTGAACACCGCGACAGCATTTTATTAAAAGCATTGCTGACCTGTATGCAGCAAACCAATACCAACGGCAGTTTTTTTCCTTTAAATGATGATTTGAAAGACAAGGATTATACTTCAAACGAACTGGTGGTGGCTATAGATGTTGCCTATAAAATGTATGGCGGCAACGAAGGCTTATTAACTGTGGCAAAAAAACAAAACAGGGTAATCCTCAACGCAGGCGGTGTTGCTGTAGCCAAATCAATTGCCGGTAAAAAAAATCTGCCGGATTATTTTCCATATAAAACTATTGAAAGTACAGACGGTGCAAAAGGGAATGAAGGAGGGGTAACTGTTTTAAGAAACGGCAAAGGCAATGACCTGACCAGTGTTGTTTTTAAGTATGCATCGCAGGGAATGGGCCATGGCCATTTCGACAGGCTGAACATCAATGTATTTGACCAGGGCAATGAAATTTTGCTGGATTATGGATCAGCACGTTTTGTTGGCATTGAACAAAAATATGGCGGACGTTATTTACCGGAGAATGCCAAATATGCCACGCAAACTATTGCCCATAACACGATAACGGTAGACGAAACCAGCCAGTTTAACGGCAATGTTGAACAGGGCTCGCAATATCATGCGGAAAAATTATTTTCAAGCATAACCAATCCTGCTGCATTGGCAGTGGCAGCAAGAGAAAACAATGCGTATAAAGATGTTGCCCTGCAAAGAAATATTTACCTGCTGCATTTGCCGGAAGGTAAAAAATTACTGGTGGATATTTTTAATGCAGCATCTCCCAATGAACATCAGTACGATCTGCCTTTTCAATATAGCGGGCAGTTTATCAATACTTCATTTAAATACACTGCAGATACCCAAAAGCAGGAACCATTGGGAACAGGAAACGGTTACCAGTTTATTTGGAAAGAAGCCGAAGCAACAGTGAAGGATACCACCATTCAATTTACGTTCCTGAATAATAACACGTATTACACGCTGTCATCATTGGTACAGGGGGAAGCACAGGTTTTCTTTACCAGAACCGGAGCAAACGATCCCAACTTTAATTTAAGACGGGAGACAGCCTGTATCATCAGGAAAAAAAGTAAGAACCAAACTTTTTTAAACGTACTGGAAATTCATGGCAACTATGATGCAGTCAATGAATTTTCCACCCATTCATACCCACAGGTGCAGCAAATGAGCCTGCTGCGTAATGATGCGGAGTATACAATTGCAATGATAACAATTGCAGGAAAACCATTGATCATTGCGCAATGCAATAAAGAATTTGGGCAGTCCGGTAAACATGCTTTTTCAAACGGCGAAATTAAACTGGAGTGGACTGGTCCCGGTTATATTTTATACAACGGTAAAGAATTACAATAACAACAGGCAAAATACCTGGGCATTAAAAACAACTTTATGAATACAAATGAAATGGTGAAGTTATTTATTGAAAACGATGACATAGCCTGGGAAGAAGTGGACCACCTGGTAAAGAGAAAGATCATGGCTTATGATGACAACCTGATGGTGGTAAAAGTGCAATTTGAAACTGGCGGCATTGGTACGGTGCACAAGCATTACCATTCGCAAATAACGCATGTGGAAAGCGGTGTGTTTGAAGTGGAAATAAACGGAGATAAAAAAATATTGAAAGCCGGTGATGCATTTTACATTCCACCCAACGTGTTGCATGGCGCCGTATGTATAGCGGCAGGCGTATTGATTGATGTGTTCAGCCCGATGAGGGAAGACTTTATTAATAACAAATAAGATTTAACCAACTGGTTCTTACCAAAAATTTTAAAACCATCGAAATGAAAAAAATTCTGTTTACAATATTGTTGGCAATGGCAATTGGCTTCATGTATGGACAAACTACTTATTATTGGGTGGGCGGTACAGCATTCACCAGTTTTACAGCCAACGGCAACTGGAATACTTTATTAAATGGTACAGGAACCACAAGGGCTGCAGCTGCATCTACTGACATACTTATTTTTGATGGCTCCAATGTCGGCGGTACCGTACCCACAACGGGTACAGTAAATGCCACTGCAACCTCCACAAGCTGCGGACAAATAAAATTACAAAACGGTGCAATGGTAAACCTGGGCCGTTCCACTGCAGGTAGTGCCACCATTACCGTTAGTGGAGATGCCACTGCAGCAAATGATTTAACGGTTGATGCAGGCTGCACACTTACACTGGGCGGTACAGCTTATAACTATGATGTAAACATTACTATAGCCGGCACTGCCACTGCACTGATCAATGGAACAGTGTATCTCAGTCCGCTGTCATCAAGCGTACATACCCGCAGTTATATTACAGCAGCAGGGGCCAACTCAGTGATGTTTGCCAGCGGCTCCGCATGTTACATTACAGATTCCACAGCAACATCCGGCTTTAATGCATCGGTACAGGATGGCGTAAGATTTTTATCCGGTTCTTCCTGTTATTATTATACCGGCAGAAGCCCCATCGGCAGCAGCTCAACACTGCAGTTTACCAATTTCGATCCCGGAAGTAATTTGTATTTCATGAAGTCGAACGTAAGTTATATTGACGGGGTTACCGCGTATTCCAGTTCGTCCTGGAGTAACCGTAAAGCACTCGGCAATGTGTTCATACAAAACGGCGCCAGCTTTACTGCCGATGGCCCGTCAGACAAAATTGACGATCTTACTATTGATGCTGGCTGCAGTTTTACCACACATACCAGTGGTGTTACACCTATATTAGGTAATTTAACAGTAAATGGTACACTCAATGGGCCATCAGGCAGCAGTAATACTGTTGTAATGGGCGGCAATACACCACAAACCATTTCCGGTACCGGGAGTATTGATCTGCCGGCATTGTCGGTGGCCAATTACAGCGATGTAACTTTATCAAGAACAGTAAATGTGTTGAACAGTACCGATGTATTTGGAAAGATCAATTTTGGTGCCACCAATCAACTTACCGGGCCGGGTACATTTACAGCAAAAGTAAACGGCACCGCAACGAGTATTACGGGTAACACAGTTGCAGGATCATACAGGATAACCAATGTTACCGGTACATTAACAGGCAATACCGGGTTAACCGTTACAGGTAATGGATTGGCCGCCAATACGAATGTAACCGGGTTTTCATCATCCAATGCAGTGGTGCTGTTATCCAAACCTGCAACAGCAACAGTAACCGGCGCCACATTCACTTTTTCCAGCGATACTTCCACCATGGTTACGGCCAATGTAAATGGAATGGATTCGCTTACCGGCAGCGTAATAGTCGTTGGCACAAAATCTTACCAGTCGGGCACCAACTATATTATTAATGGTGCTACAACAAAACCATTCGGTATAAGTTCAGGTTCTGCTGCCACCAGTATCTATGCTGGCTTTGTTGAAATTAATGCCAGTACAACAATCAACAGGTCAATCAATATTTATAATCATTTATCAGTAAACGGCGTGCTTACTTTACGCCCGCTGGACCTGGTGCATGTCTACCCCGGAGCTGCCATCACAGGAACTTTCAGCAATGCCAAATACATCGCGGCAGACTATACTTCCGCAGGTGCACAAAGTATGATAGAAGTAGATGGAATCAGCGCAGCAACAACAATCCCCATTGGTACAACAGCTTATTATTTGCCTGTTACCATTACACCTTCAGGTACATCTGACTTTAGTATTGCAGCATTTACCGGCATTACTGCTGATGGTACCATTACCGGCACGCCTTTAACTGCAACACAAAAACAATTAGTGGTGGATGCAGTGTGGAATATTAACCGGCTGAATGGTACAGGTACTGCAACGGTACAAATAAACTGGCCAGCAGCATTGGAAGGTGCAACATTTACCACCCTTGCCAATACCGATATTGGCCTGATAAAAAATAATGGTACATCATGGGATCTGCCCATTGGTACAGGCAATAACACCAGCAACATTGTTACCGGGTCAGTTGCAGCTTTTGGAGCATTCAGTGCAGGGGCAGTGCCACAAACCAGTCCGTTTATATTTAATGCATTACCGGTTAAAACGTATGGCAATGCTGATTTTAGTGGTGGTGCCACCAGTTTAAACACCACACAACCGATTATTTATACCAGCAATAATCCTGCTGTAGCAGCAATTGTTGCAGGCAATATCCATATTGTGGGCGCCGGATCGGCTGATATTACAGCAGCACAGGCCAGCGATGGATTTTACCCTGCGGCCAGTATTACGAGAACCTTAACAGTGAATCCTGCATCACTTACCATTAAAGCTGATGATAAAACAAAATTTGAAGGCCAGGCAAATCCGGCACTAACGGCAACGTATACTGGTTTTGTTTTGGGAGAAACGAATGCTGTTCTGCTTACGCAGCCCACATTGTCAACCGCAGCAACAACAGGTTCAGTGCCGGGTACTTATCCCATAACGGTTACCGGCGCCACGGCGGCCAATTACAGCATTACGCAAACAGACGGCGTACTCACTGTACAGGCAAAACAAAACCAGGTAATCACTTTTCCTGCACCAGCAGTAAAAACCTATGGCAATGCAGACTTTGCACATGGTGTAACAAGTACCAACAACACTATTCCTGTAACTTTTACCAGCAGTAATCCTGCCGTAGCCATTGTTACAGGCAACAATATTCATATTGTTGGCGCAGGCACCACAAATATTACTGCATCACAGGCAGGCAATGTGGGCTACTTCCCGGCGGCGGATGTTACCAGGACGTTGACTGTAAATAAAGCTTCACTCGCTATAAAAATAAAAGATACGGTCCGCAATTTCGGTACAGCAAACCCTGTGTTTACCATAACGTATACCGGTTTTGTTTTGGGAGAAACAGCAGCCAATCTTACCACCCCGGTAAGTGTTGCAACTGTTGCCACCACTAACTCTGCACCGGGCAATTATAGCATTACACCGCAGTCTGCAACATCATCCAATTACAACATCACATTTACTTCAGGTACATTAACTGTGTTGCCATCAACCGGAACCAGTTCAGCCTATATCAATGCATTCATGAGTAATTCCACCACGTTGATGGTACGATTATATTCACCCAATGCGGCTTTGGCAGATATCGTGTTAATTGATATGGAAGGCCGCTACCTGAAACGTAAAAATGTATTCCTGCCTGTTGGTTTTACCACGGCAGGTATAGATGTATCTGCATTACCCTCCGGTACTTATATGGTAAGGGTAGTGGGCAGTGGTATTAACCTGGTAAGAAAAACATTGATCTCTAAATAAGCACAGGAATGAAAGCAATAAAAATATTTTCGGTTACATCATTAATGCTGTGCTGCATTGCGGCCACTGCACAACAACCTGCAGTGTTCAGTACAGATGCTGCTGCACTGGTTAAAAACAAGAGCAGGATTATGGCAAAAGATGCTGCATTAGAGCCCGCATATAAACAATTGCTGAAAGATGCAGACAAGGCATTGTCATTTGGCCCTGTGAGTGTAATGGAAAAAAAGAATGACCCACCCAGTGGAGATAAACATGATTACATGAGCCTGGCGCCGTATTTCTGGCCCAACCCGGCAACAAAAGATGGCCTGCCTTATATACGTAAAGATGGCGAAACCAACCCGGAAGTGAAAGACTATAAAGACAAAGAATACATGCCGGCGCTATGCGAAAAAGTGTATACGCTTGCGTTAGCATATTATTTTTCTGCCAATACCAAATATGCGGAACATGCATCAAAGCTGATCCGTGTATGGTTTTTAGAAAAGGATACAAGGATGAACCCTAATTTAAATTTCTCACAGGCCATTAAAGGCACCAACAACGGAAGGGGTGCAGGGCTGATAGATGCCAGGCATTTTATTAAACTCACAGATGCGATCGGTTTATTGAATGGTTCAAAATACTGGAGCAAAGAAGATCAGTCAGGAATGAAACAATGGTTCGCCGATTTTTTGAACTGGATGCAAACCAGCAAAAACGGAAAGGATGAAATGAATGCAAAGAATAATCATGGCGACTGGTATGATGCACTGCGTTTATCCATAACATTATTTATTGGAGATAAAGAACAGGCAAAAAAAATTGTGATGAATGCAGAAACAAGGCTGGATAAACAGGTGGACGAAACAGGCATGCTGCCATTGGAAATGGTGCGTACCACATCGCTGCATTACAGCGGTTTTGCACTGCAGGCATTTTTCAACATTGCACAAATGGCGGAAAGCACAGGAACAGATTTCTGGAATTATGTTTCGTCATCAGGTAAATCACTCAAAAAAGTTTTTGATGCGTTGTGCCCTTATCTCACCAAACAAAAAACCTGGACGGGGCAGCAAATAAAAGATTTTGATTTTGAAGAAGCATATCCGCTCCTGCTTGCCGGTGCAAAACACATGGCGTGTACCCGGTGTGCAGATGCTGTAAAAAATGTAGCCGGAGATAAAGCGGCAAGATTATCCATAAAACTATTAACCGATATTGATTTTTAACTACTATAAACGCTTGTTATGAAAAAACTACAATGCTTGTTTTTGCTGCTGTTGCCAGGCTGCTTTGCAGTGGCGCAAAATAAAGTTATTACCGGCAAGGTTACCAGTAAGGAAACGGGTAAACCAATGGAAGGAGTGAACATTCTTGCCGATAAGCAAAAAACCGGAACGGTTACCAAAGCAGATGGTACGTATTCAATTACTGTATATAAAAAAACAACCACACTCATATTTTCTTTTGTTGGTTTTGCCACACAAAATGTGTCAATAACAGATAAATCAACCGTTGATGTGGAATTGGTGCCATCCATAACCACAACAGATGAAGTGATTGTTATTGGTTATGGTACACAAAAAAAATCAAGCGTTACGGGAGCGGTATCCAAATATAAAAATGAAAAAATGGATGAATCACCTGTATCCCGTTTAGACCAGGCCTTACAGGGAAAGATTGCAGGGGTGCAGGTACAAAATATTTCTTCAGAAGCAGGAAGCGATCCCCGCGTGCAGGTGCGTGGCATCAGTTCAGTAAATGCAGGGCAATCGCCATTGGTGGTGGTGGATGGGCATCCCGTTCCGGATGGGTTGGCTTTTGTAAACATGTCGGATGTGGAATCCGTTGAAGTGTTGAAAGATGCAGCCTCTGCAGCCATCTATGGTTCACGCGGGGCCAGTGGTGTAATTCTCATTACAACCAAAAGCGGCAAATCAGAAAAAACAAAATACAATTTCAAAACTTCGTGGGGTACTAAAAATGCTTACAAGTTATATGATATTATGACCACTACCGAGTACACGAACCAGTTATATTATGAAGCTGCACTCCGTTTTGCAGATACCGGCTGGAAAAACTATGCTACTACATCGCAGATCAATGCAAAAGGAAATTTAGCATCCAGCGCAGAAAAAGCAGCCTATCTCCTGGAAAACGGTTTAAACGGCGGTTACGCAACAGACTGGCAGAACGCTGCGTTAAGAACAGCACAACTTAAAAATGTGGAGCTGAATGTTTCTGGTGGCAATGCAGCAACGAAATATTATATATCCGGGGCTTATCAAAACGACCAGGGTATGATCAAACACAGCGAATACGAAAGGTTTAATGTGCGCAGCAAAGTGAATATTACACTAAGTAAAAAAACAAAACTCAATTTAAATATCAACCCTTCTTATTTTACCAGGGAAAGGCCTTCAACAAGTTTTACCGACTTTACCAGGGTATCCTCTTACCTGCCGTTAACGTTGAATGCGGCACAAATTGCATTTGTTACACAAAACCCGGCCAATGCTGCATTAATGGTGGGAGATTTTGCACAGCCGCGTGTGTTTAATGATTTGCCGTACAGTGGCATCATGCCCGATGGCAGCACATTTACCAACCCGGCGGGTACTGCTATTTCTATCAGCAGCAGTGCCAATAATTCGCCCTATTCTATTTTGCAAACAGAAAAAATAACCACAAAAGATTACAGGGTGCTGGCATCAGGTGATGTGACGTACACCATTTTACCCGGCCTGAATTTTAAAGCATTGTTGAGTACATACCTGGATTATACCAAAGGACTTGATTTTGCCAAAAGCAATTCAAGTGCAGCAGGTGCGCCAAGCAAAGGCATTTATACCGACCGCACTTATTTTGACCTGCTGAATGAAAATACATTTACGTATAACAAACAGGTCAAAGATCATTCATTAGAAGTGCTGGCAGGTTTTACTGCACAAAAAACAAGAATTGATAACCAGCAGATCACTGCCACTAATTTTATCAGCGATAATATCACCACGCTGAATACCGCATTGAGTATTTCGCAGGATCCGCTGCTTACTTATAACACGGTAAACAAAATAGGATTATTGTCTTACCTCGGCCGTATCAATTATGGTTATCAAAACAAATATTTGGTATCAGCAAGTTTCAGGGCAGATGGCAGTTCAAAATTTGCACCGGGAAGAAAATGGGGTTACTTTCCTTCAGTATCAGTAGGATGGGTGGCCAGCAAAGAAAAATTTTTACAGGACGTAAGATGGATCGACAATCTGAAACTGCGTGGAAGTTATGGCGCAGTGGGTAACAATAACATCTCTGATTATTTATGGTTAGATCAATTGTACCTCGCTAATTATCCAACCGGTACCGGAAACGGAACCTCCACACTCGGTGTGGCACCATCCACAACAGTGCTTTCCAATCCAGGTATTACGTGGGAAAGAACCTTTTCTTATAATGGCGGGCTCGATCTTACGCTCTTCAAAAATATTGTCACTATCGGGCTGGATGTATATCAATCCAAAACCGATCACCTGTTATTACTGCAGGCAGCAATGGGAATCACCGGTGTACCGCAGGTGATCAATAATATCGGCAAACTGCAAAACAATGGTATTGAACTTGAAGTGAGCACCAACAATTACAGGGGAAAGAAATTCCGCTGGACAACTTCTGCCAACATCTCCCATGTAAAAAATAAATTACTGCAATTGGGCAACGAAACACAATTGCTGAACACCGGTGAAAGGCTGGATGGTTATCTGAACCAGGTGGGCGGGCCGTTGATACAATACTACGGCTTGAAGACAGACGGCATCTGGTTATCGCAGGCAGAGGTGAATGCAGCTATCGCTAAAGGACAGACGAGTTCTCTTTCAGGATATTTTACCCCCGGCGCTTTGAAATTTAAAGACATCAACGGCGATGGTAAAATTGATTTGGATGACAGAACAGTGATTGGCAATCCTTATCCTGATTTTACCTGGGGCATCACCAATAATTTTAATTTATCCGGGGTTGATCTGAGCTTTACTTTCCAGGGCGTACAGGGCGGACAAATGATGAACGGCGATGGTTTTTATAATGAATCCCGCAAGTATAACCGTGCTTTTAATACCAACAGGTGGATCAGCCCCGCCAATCCCGGCGATGGCAAAACACCATATTTCACCAATGGCTATACCAATGCATGGACACAAAGCGATTATTTAATCACCAGTGCATCTTACTGGGCTTTGCGTGAAGTGATTGTGGGCTACACCGTTCCTGCAAAAGGTATCAAAAGAATGAAATTAAATTCAGCACGTTTCTATATGTCGCTGCAAAACCTGTATTATCATTTTCCCAAAGGTTATGTGGGCCTGAACCCGGAAGCGAGAAATGCAAATGGCGTATATTCTTCCCCGTTAATAGATGGATACCAGCGTGGCGCTTTCCCCATCAACCGTTCTGTACTGGTAGGGCTTGACCTGAATTTTTAATGCAAAAAAAATTATTTTATGAGATACATCATCATCTTATTGTCGCTTACCGTTTTCGCATCCTGCAAAAAGGTAATTGATTTATATCCTGAATCTAACCTCAACAGCGGCACGTATTACAGTACAGCCGGTGAAGTGCAAACAGGATTGAACGGATGTTACAACGCCCTGCAAAAACCCATGTATTACGAATGGCAGGTAACAGAGCTGCGCAGCGATAATACGGACCAGGGCGTACCATCAAGTAACAACACCACCAACAGGGACCTGAGCGACCTGGATGAATTCATTCCTTCCACAGGCCATGCAGGCATTTACAGTTATTGGATCAATACTTATTTTGTGATACGTAATTGTAATGTGGTGCTGCAAAACCTGGGTGTGGTGTACAATCCTTCATCAGGTTCGTTTACATTAAACCCAATCAGCATTCCGCTATCTGATTCATTGAGAAAACAATTTGCCGGCGAGGCAATGGTATTAAGGGCCAACAGTTATTTTAACCTGGTTCGTTTATTTGGTGGTGTATTCCTGATTCATACGCCGGTAACTGCGGAAGAAGCGAAAGGCATCAACCGTTCTTCCGCAGATGATATTTATAAATTGATTAAAGCTGATCTCACCGCAGCAACAACGTATCTCAGTGCTACAAAATTTCCACAGATCACTGCTGCCAATACAGGAAAAGTAAATGCATGGGTGGCGAAAGGATTGCTGGCAAAAGTTGATTTAACACTGAATGATAAAGCATCGGCCATTCCGTTATTGCAGGATGTGATCAGTAACAGTGGCTATTCATTGCAGAGCACGTATGCCAATGTGTTTTCAATTTCCAACGAAATGAACAGTGAGATCATGTTTGCGGTACGTTATAAAGCTGGTAATCTTGGTTTGGGTTCGGCCTTTGGCAATCTTTTTGCACCGCTGGGAAGCGGAACCGCAGTGATCAATGGTTCAGGTTCAGGATTAAATTATCCCACCAATGATATTGATACTGCATTGACTGTTGCAGATGCGAGAAAAACAGTGGCAATGGGTTCTTACGGAACAACAAAATTGTTATACGTAAAAAAATTCTTAACACAGGTGGCAACAGTTAATGATGGGGAAAGCGACTGGCCGGTTTTGCGCTATGCAGATATTCTTTTAATGCTGGCAGAAGCGCAGGGTTATACACCGTCAAGCATCAGTTTAATCAACCAGGTAAGAACCCGTACAGGTTTGGGTAATTTACCAGCATCGGTAAATTCAGTGGCCACTTTTGAAAAAGCCTTATCTGATGAACGCAGGTTTGAATTTGTTTTTGAAAACCAGCGCTGGTTCGATTTGGTGCGTTTTAATAAAACCCTGACGACCATTACAGCTGAACAAACCATGAAGGATCATTTTGCAAAAGAATTTGCAAGCCATTATTCGCAGTACAGCCCGGTTACGCCATTGGCAACATTACAATCTTATGTTACTGCAGATAAATTATTATTGCCAATTCCGCAGCACGAAATTGATACCAATTCACAAATCGTTATTCAGCAAAACCCCGGTTATTAAGTATAATGCAAACCAAAAGAATGAAGTACTTTATGAAATATTTTATTTGCCTTGTGTTGGTAAGTATGCTGCAGCATGCAGCAGCACAGGCACCGCATTTGTATTTGATCAATGCTGCAAAAATTGAAGCCATTAAAAAAAGTGCCGCAAAGAATAAAACCGTGGAGGATGGCATCCGGCAACTGACTAAGGAAGCAGATAAGTTGCTGCCAAAAAAATTTGGTTCAGTAATAGACAAAAAATTTGCACCGGCCTGCGGCAATATGCACGAGTATTACAGTAAGGCAAGATACTACTGGCCGGATCCTTCCAAACCGGATGGAAAACCTTATATCAGGAAAGACGGACAAAAAAATCCCGACAATGATTTGATCAGTGATGATAAAAATTTTGATGACCTGATCAGTGCTGTCAACACCTTATCATGGGCATATTATTTTTCCGGGGAAGAAAAATATGCGGAGAAAAGTATCACACTCATGCGCTTTTGGTTCCTGGATACGGCAACGTATATGATGCCCAACCTCAACCATGCACAGGAAAGAACAGGCATTGACACCGGTGTAAGCAGCGGCATAATTGATACTCATTTGCTGCCGCAGGTGGTGGATGCCATCAGTTTATTACGGGCATCAAAATGCTGGAATGCAACAGATGAAGCAGGAATGAAACAATGGTTTACTGCCTACCTGCAATGGCTGCGTACCAGTAAGAACGGAAAGAAAGAGTCGCAAGCTAAAAATAACCACGGTACTTTTTATGATAACCAGGTGGTGACCATTGCATTGTTTTGCGGCGAAAAGAAAATAGCTGCGGAAAAACTGCAGACTGAATTTGCGAGAATAGCATCGCAGATAGAACCGGATGGTAAACAGCCGCTGGAGCTGGCGCGAACTAACGCCTTGGGATATTCGATATTTAACCTGGAAGCATGGAGCATGCTGGCCAATGCTGCTGCAACAACAGGAGTTGGCCTTTGGCATTACCAAACTGCAGATGGCAGAAGCATCAGGAAAGCCATCGACTATTTATTGCCTTACGTGGCGGATGGAAAAAAATGGGAGTACCAGCAAATCGGCCCCTATAAGCCGGAAGTTTTTTATCATATTCTGCTGCTTGCTGCCGATCAATACAAAGATGACAACTACAGGCTGGAGGCAGAAAAAATAAAAGCATCACTGAAAAAGAATGTCACCAATTTTTTATTCGAATAAAAAGCGTTAATCAATAAAATCACATCAATGAAAAAAATAGTCACGTGCTTACTGTGTGTTTTTTCTTTAAGTGCTTTTGCGCAGGAGAATGATACGGCCACTTACAAACCGGTTGAATTACCGCCCGGCTTTACCGCACAACTGAATGTGGTATATACCAAAGTAAATGACTGGGAAGGTAAAATGGATTTTTATTTACCTGCAAAAGATAAAGGGCCAACACCCATTGTCATCAACATACATGGCGGTGGATGGAACCATGGTGTGAAAGAATCTCAAACAGGATTCAATACTTTTTTTAAAGCCGGGTTTGCAGTGGCGAATATCGAATACCGCTTAACCGGCCGGGCTACTGCACCTGCTGCGGTAGAAGATACCCGTTGTGCATTGCTGTACATTATTAAAAATGCAAAGGAGTTAAACATTGATGTGAACAGGATCGTGATTATGGGCGGCAGTTCCGGCGGGCATTTGGCTTTAATGGGCGGTCTGTTGGGTAACGACCACCGCTTTGATGGCAACTGTCCCGGTGTGGAAAATGTTAGGGTGGCGGCCATCATCGACAAATACGGCATTACCGATGTTTGGGATTGGGGATATGGAAAAGACATTACCAGCAGTTCTGCCACACGCTGGTTGGGCAGTAAGGCAAAAGATGAAAAATTTGCGGCTTCTGTTTCTCCCATTACTTATGTAGATAAAAACAGTCCGCCGGTGTTTATTGTGCATGGCGATGCAGACCCCACCGTACCTTACCAGCAATCCGTTAAGCTGCATGATAAATTGGTGGCAGCCGGTGTAAAAACTGAATTCATAACGGTACCGGGTGGCCTGCATGGTAAATTTGAGAAAGATAAGAACTCAGAAGTGAATAAAGCCATCATGACCTTCATTAAATCATTACCTGCATTTAATACGAAATAAATGAAGCGGAAATCCATTGCCATCCTTGCCGTTGTGTTGCTGAATGTAATGTGCACAAAATCTAAATCAGTTGCACCGCCGGACAATACACCACCGGCAACAACAAAGGCGGTAACTTTAAATGCAAACGGACCGGGAAATACTTATGAATTAATCGACAGTGTGCTGGCGCCGGGTTATGATGCAGTGGAAAATCCAGAATGTGTTCATCCCTCATTTGGCAGGCATATCGCTGAAGTGTGGGATGCAGATGTAAACTGTTTTGTGTTTGAATTTTATATTCATGTGAATCCGGATAACGACCGTTGTATCAATTTCGACAGGCAACGGGTGGAAATCAAAACGTATGATCAGTCTCCCGCTAACCTTATTGGTACAACCGGAGAAACTATTACTTATAAATGGAAATTCAGGCTGTCAAAAGATTTCCAGGTGTCTACCAGTTTTACGCATATTCACCAGGTAAAACCTGTAGGTGGGGATGATGGAACACCGTTGTTTACTTTAACAGCAAGAAAGGCTTCACCGGACAGGCTGGAGTTAATTCATGATAATACCACCAAACTGGCCACGGCTGATTTGTCTTTATTCAGGGGCGTTTGGGTGGAAGCCACTGAAACGGTAAAGGTTGGCGCTAACGGAACTTACTCCATGATCGTTAAAAGAATCAGCGATGGGGCAACATTGATCGACTACAGCAGTAATGATATTATGACGATACGGGCCAGCAATGATTTCATCAGGCCAAAATGGGGCATTTACCGCAGCCTGAACAGCCCTGGAGATTTGAAAGATGAAAGCATACGTTTTAACGCATTTAGCATAGAAGAAAAATAATGACTGTGGATGGAAAAGTTTTATCCTATCAAAACAGTTATCATAAATAAACAACAAAGTAAGTAACCGCGCATGAAAATAAAAGGGCTTCGCTGGTGGGTTTTAGGATTGGTGGTGCTGATCACTATTATCAATTATCTCGACAGGGGCACGCTCAATTATATGTGGGTGGCCAATATAAAAACCGAATATAAATTAGCAAAAGAAGAAGGAGGGCAAGGTCTTCCTTATGCCATACACCATGTTTTGGAAAAAAATTATGCTTTATATAATACAGACGGAAGTGTGAACCGCATTGATGAAAAAGCCATCACTTCACTCAACGATACCACTATTGCTTACACGCGGAAAGGCGGCATCGCTTATGATATTGGATTGGTAAACCTCAGTGACTCACAGCAAATAATAGACGATAATTTAAAAAAACTGTACTCTTACATCTATATGTTTTTCATGGTTGCCTATGGTATCAGCCAATTGGTTTCAGGAAAAATATATGATAAGATCGGAACGAGAAAAGGATTTGTAATGAGTGCTTTGATATGGGGCACTGCGGATATGTTGACATCTTTTGCACGTGGAGTAACATCGCTGAGCATCTTCAGGGTCATACTTGGCCTTGGCGAAGCAGGCCCGTGGCCGGGAACAGTAAAATCCAATGCAGAATGGTTTCCTTTAAAAGAAAGAGCGCTGGCACAGGGTTTATTTGGTGCAGGCGGTTCCATTGGTAATATACTGGCACCGATCATTATCTCCATGTTGTTTATTGAATTTGGCTGGCAAAAAACATTTGTGATTGTGGGTTCATTAGGCATTTTATGGATCATCCCCTGGTTGTTGTTAAATAAAAAGGCACCTGGAGAACATCCCTGGATCAGTGAAGAAGAAAAAAAATATATCCTGGATGGGCAACCGGAAAATACCAGCACTAACGAAAAAGCAAAAACATGGGGCGAGTTACTGAACGATAAAAAAAGTTACGCTGTTATACTGGGCCGCTTTTTTCTGGATCCTGTGTGGTGGATGTTTGTGGCATGGCTGCCCATTTATTTAAGCAATAAATTTAAGTTAGACATTAAGCAGGTGGCCTTTTCTGCATGGGTGCCGTACGTGGGTGCAGCCATCGGTGCAATAGCCGGCGGGTGGTTCTCCGGTTTTTTAATCCGTAAAGGAAAAACAATTGCAGTGGCAAGAAAAACAGCAATACTTACCGGCGCCTGCATTACACTGCCGGCAATGATAGCCGCAGCTTATGCTGCTACCGCTTTACCTGCCGTCATTATTATGAGTTTTGTGCTGGGAGGTTTTCAATTCTCTATTGTAAACATACAAACGCTGCCCAGCGATTATCATTCAGGAAAAACCATTGGTTCATTAGCCGGGCTTGGTGGTGCCGCCGCAGTGGTGGGCACCATTGCAACCATGTTCCTGGTGCCATACATTACCACAGGAAATCACTGGGCGCCATTTTTTGTAATGGGCGCTGTGCTGGTGCCGCTGTCTATTTTTAGTGTGCTGATATTTTCAGCCCCATCAAAAAATGCCTGACAGCAGCGCTGTTTCGAAATGCGGAAACAATTCGCTCCGGGTAAGTAATCTGTTATTATTTATTCATTATCCATTACCCAATTTTTCCATTCCATCCTGCCATCTTGCCAGTAATATTATTCTTTGTACGATATTTGAGGCACTGAACACTTTCCCGCTCAAAATCATTTTTATGAAGATACTATTGCAATACCTGAAGCCATATAAGTGGATGGTCATACTGGCTTTAATTCTGGCCGCCATTAACCAGGTGTTTTCCATGCTCGATCCTTATTTCTTCGGAAGACTAATCGATCGGTTTGCAACACATCCGTTTCAAACAGGAACGTTTGACAGCAAAAAGGTTTTTCAACCAAGTGGAACAAGAACAGAAACAGAATTTATTTGGGGTGTATTGGGTGTATTGGGTATTTTAATTAGTGTGGCGATGGTATCCCGCATTGCCAAAGCATTCCAGGATTATTTTACCAATGTTATTGTACAAAAATTCGGCGCTAAAATTTTTACTGACGGCTTGCAGCAGTCTATGAAATTACCGTACCAGGAATTTGAGGATCAGCGCAGCGGCGAGACATTATCTATACTTACAAAAGTAAGAACGGACACAGAAAAATTTATTGTAGCTTTTATCAACGTACTTTTTGGAATATTGGTAGGTATTGTTTTTGTTTCCATTTATGCCTTCAGCCTGCATTGGTCAATCATGCCCATTTATATGGGTGGCATTTTAATCCTTGCCTTACTCATGAGTGTATTGAGTAAGAAAATAAAAGTCATTCAAAAAAACATCGTTAAAGAAACCACCGTTTTAGCAGGAACCACTACAGAATCGCTCCGCAATATTGAATTGGTAAAAAGCCTTGGATTAACTGACCAGGAAATTAAAAGGCTTAATACCAATACCTATAAAATTTTAGGATTAGAATTGCGTAAAGTTAAAAGCATACGCACGCTGAGTTTTATACAGGGAACTTTTGTAAACTTTCTGCGCCAGGTAATTATGTTTACATTACTATGGCTGGTGTTTAAGGGGAAACTAACGGCAGGTGAGGTAATGACACTTACTTTTTATTCATTCTTCATCTTCGGTCCGTTACAGGAAATTGGAAATATTATTTTATCATACAGGGAAGCAGAGGCATCGCTCAATAATTTTCATGCCCTGATGCAAAAAACACCGGAGACTGAACCGGCAAGTCCAAAAGCTTTAGGCAATATTCATAACCTGGTGTTTAAAAATGTAAGCTTTCAGCATAAAACTGCGGGACAAAAAGCAATAGATAATTTCAGCTTTGAAGTGGAACAGGGAGAAACGGTAGCTTTTGTTGGTCCAAGTGGAAGTGGTAAATCTACATTAATGAAATTATTGGTTGGTTTATACCGCCCACAGGAAGGCAAGATTTTATATAATGGTTTAGATGAAACAGAAATTCATTTTGATGACCTGCGTAAACAAATTGGTTTTGTAACACAGGATACCAACCTCTTCAGCGGCACCATCAAAGAAAATTTATTGTTTGTAAATCCTGAAGCAAGTGAAGAATTATTGCGTGATGTGCTGCAAAAAGCAAGCTGCAATAATTTATTGGCAAGGGCAGAGAAGGGTTTGGATACAATGATTGGCGAAGGTGGTTTAAAATTATCCGGTGGAGAAAAGCAACGTTTGTCCATTGCACGGGCATTATTGCGCCAGCCGCACTTATTGATCTTTGATGAAGCTACATCAGCACTGGATTCACTAACAGAAGAAGAAATAACCAATACGATAATAGAAATATCTTCTCAAAAAGAACAAATCACCGTGCTTATCGCACACCGCCTGAGCACCATTATGCATGCCGACAGAATTTATGTACTGGAAAAAGGAGAAGTGGTGGAAACCGGCAGCCATGAAACATTACTGGCAGAAAAAGGTTTGTATTATGCCATGTGGAGGCAGCAAATTGGCGAACGTAAAAAATTAACCACTGCATCAGCAAATTAAAACAGTAACTAAATGGACAACGCTATTAAAATATTAGGACTTGCAGCAGGTACCATTACTTCCATTACCTTTCTGCCGCAGGTGATACAAATCTGGCGCACCAAATCTGCCAAAGATCTTTCCATGCCCATGTTAATGTTATTAATACTCGGCGTTAGCATGTGGCTTACCTATGGCATTATTGTTATGGATGCGGCCATCATATACACCAACAGTATGGTACTCACCATGAGCCTTATCATGGTGTATTTTAAACTCAAGTATAAATAAGCGGGTAACTTTTGTTACAGTAAGCTTTGGCAGTTATAGTATCTTTGCGGCATGAGCAGCAAGCCCAAACCTAATTATTACTGGAGCATTTTAACCATGAAGTGCCCCCGTTGCCGCCGCGGCCACATGTACAAGGATAATAATCCCTACAAAAAACTATCGCTGAAGCAGATTTTCAACATGCACGATAACTGCCCCGTATGCCACCAGAAATTTGATATGGAAAATGGTTTTTGGTTTGGTACCGGTTATGTAAGTTATGCGCTTACGGTAGCCATTTCAGTGGCAACAGGCGTGGCCTGGTTTGTGCTCATCGGTATGTCTGTAGATGACAGCAGGGTTTTCTGGTGGCTGGGTTCCAATATTGCATTGCTGGTACTATTGCAGCCCTGGTTAATGCGCATCAGCCGGGTGATTTATATTCGATTTTTTGTACGGTACGATGATGACTTTGAAAGCCACAAACCCAAAGAGTTTGATTATTAATTAATCATTGAAGCTTCGCCGGTCTGAATAATCTTCCTGTTTTTGCGGGCAATATATTTTCCATAACCATGGCCAAGGGCAAATCCTAAAGGGAAATCACTGCTCCAGTGTACACCATTGTTGATCATGGCCAGTCCGCATAATCCTGCAATACTGTACCCCAAAGGTTTGATCCATTTTTTTTCAGGGTAATTTTCTCCAATAATCGTTACCGCACTTACAAATGTGGCCATGTGGCCGGAAGGGAATGCGTCATAACGGGTTTTATTATTTTGAAAATTTTTCCAGGAAGGGAAGGGCTGCCATTTGCCTCTGATCGTAGTCGCGTCAGAAGGGTTTTCTCTTCCGGTGGCATATTTCAGCATTTGTGTACCCACACCCAACGCGATAAATGTTTCTGTTAATTCGCAGGCAGTATTTAAAGCCCTGTTATCTTTCGAAATTTTTCCGGCAATAAAAAAACCGGCGGCTAATACCATTGCAGATGAACCTTGCCCCAAATCATAAAATGCAGTATTGATATTACGCGGCAGTTTGCCGATATTGGTAGGCTTGCCGCCAATATTTACCCTGAACATAGGCTTAAAGTTTTCCCTGGCAAGAATAAAATTATCTTCCATCTTATCCTGCACCGTATTGGTTATCGATTGATCGGATAAATACAATACTGCTGTGGATGCAACGATAATACCCAGGTTGGGCAGGTTGTTTTTTTGAAAAGATGTTTTGGCAAAACCGGCAACATCCTTTGGAATATGGGTAATAAATGAAAACGGTTTGGGTTTGCTGTACATGATACGTACAGGAGCCGGGCTGTTCAGTAATGTTTTGTGCTGCGGTAATGAATCATTGGTTTGAGCCCAACAGCAAAAAGGTGCAAGCAATAAAATCAGCAGTAATGGTTTCATCGAAAAAATTGAAAAGGTTATTGATGAGCATGATGTTTTTTATCCATCCATTTCTGCACTTTCCATCCCAGCCACGCACTGCCTGCGCCAATCAATGCGCCGCCCAAAACATCGCTGGGGTAATGAACACCCTGGTACATTCTTGCCCAGGCCACACTGGTGGCAAATAAATAAGATGGAGCAACAAAATACCATTTACGGTAGCGCAATGCTATAGAAGTAGCCGTACAAAATGCGGCGGAAGTGTGGCCGGAAGGGAAGGAGTATCCGCCGCTTTCATCATCCCGTTTGATAATAAAACTATATTGCTCAAAAGGCCGCTGCCGGTCAACTATGCGTTTGGTGGCCTGTGTAATAATGCCGGAAAGAAGGTAAGCGCCTCCCATATATAAACCATCGCGTTGTAATTTCTTATCATGCTGAATTAATCCTGCAATAAAAATACCGGCAGGCATACCCACACTAACAGCAGAAACGGATGAGGCATTCAATTCAAGATATTTATCCTTAAACCAGGTTTGATGGGCATTGATTGGTTTCAGAATATTGATGTCCGGGTTTTGAGCCAATATGGATTGATTACAAAAACAACAAAATAAAAAAAATACAACAGGTGCTTTGAACATATAAATAGTATTATTGCAAGATATAGTTTGACAAGGTTAAACAAGCGTTAATGAAACGAAACAGGCTTACCACACTACATTCCATCTCCGGGCTTTTTGCAGGCATATTTATACTGCTGCTTTCTGTTTCGGGCACCATCCTGTTATTTCGTGATAACATTGATGTGTTGCAGCAACCGAAGGTTGGGTTAATAAATGGAATTTCTCAAAAAATATCTGCTGACAGTGGTCATCATATTATCAGGAATCAATATCCGCATGCACAGATCAGCAGCCTGGCTTTGCCGGAAAAGGATCAGCAACCCTTTATTTTCACTATCTATGATTCTTCGTATGCCAATGGCAGTAAGCCCATGCAGGTTTTGCTGCACCCGCAAACCGGTGCAGTACTGCAAACCCGTGGCGGGGCAGATGATCCGCAGCACAATTTCATGAGCTGGCTGGCATCGTTTCACAGTTCCTTCCTGGCTGGTAAAAAAGGTGAATGGTTTTTGGGGGTGCTGGCTGTTGTATTTGCGCTAAGTTTGTTTTCAGGTATAATTATATATCGCCGGAATATTATTCCCGTATTGTTATTCCGCAAAACAGTATGGAAAAAAAGTAACCTGCACCAGCTTATCGGCACATGGGCATTATTGTTTAACCTGTTGATGAGTGTTACCGGTTTCTGGATGCAGCGGTATGTTTTTAAAGCATCGTTTTATAAAAACTACGACTGGAAGAATACGATCACTCCATCGGCAGCACTGTCATTTAGTTTTGATAGTGCATACCTGCAGGTGCAGGAAAAGTATCCGCAGTTTACTGCGTATGTGGTGTATTTTCCAACGAGTAAATCAGGTAAAACGGCAGTATATGGAAGTAACAGCACCAATGCTTACATCCACGCTAAAAAATTTGCCGATGTAATATCCCTCGACAGTACCGGACATATTGCATCCACCCGTTTCATTAATGAAATCAGCGCTGATGACCGTTACGATATCATCAACTCCCAACTGCACATGGGCAAATACGGCAGTTGGGGAGTAAAATTATTGTACGCTTTTTTTGGTATTTCATCTGCATTATTAAGTATTACCGGGTTCAGGTTATGGTGGAAAAGAAGAGGTATGGAACGCAGATGACGCTGATTGAACTTATAGCAGCAGATAAATTATAATTGTTATTAAAATAAATCTGCGCACCTGCGGCGTAAGTAATGGAACGCTGATGACACCGATTGAACTTATTAAAGCGGATAAATTGAAATTGCTTTCGTTTAAAACCAATCTGCGCATCTGCGGCTGAAGAAACAGTGTTGGTTATACTCATAAAAAAGATTGACCAATACGATTTGATCAATCTTTTTTTATCCATCTGCATAGCTGCGGCCAAATATCAATTGAATCTTAGCGGAAAATTCAGCTTCAGCGCAATATTCCTTCCCATGTTATAAATACCATTGTGCCCCGATGCATTGCCCGGATAAGGCTCAAAATATTTTAACCGGTTCAGGTGCGACTGGTAAGCCACATCAAAAATATTATTGCCCAGTAAAGAAAAGCTGCACACTACTTTTTTCTTCTTATTCATAATATCGCCACCAAATCCGGCATTAAAAAGCGTATACCCGGCAGTGGGAGTTTCCGTTCCGTATGCAAGATAAGCCCTGTTTTGTGCTGCGTTCCATTCCATTTGCAGTTTGGCAAAAAGATTGGTGAACGGGCCGGATTTTGTTTTAATGTTTGCCCTTAATTCAGAAAATGTATGCACTGGGGGAATAAACGGAAGATACTTAGCGCTATCAGATAAAGTTTTCCCGCTTACACCCAAATTATTTCCATACACCACAGATAATCCATTTTCAAAATGCAGCCAGTCCAACGGGTGCGGATGAATATCAACTGAAAGTTCTGTACCGTACAAATGCGCTTTTGCAGCCTGGAACTGGAAGGTTTCATTACCCGGCACAATCACTGAATCCTGTCCGTTAACACCCAATAATTTCTGGTTGAAAATATAATTTTGAATATTGTTATTAAATAACTCCAGGTTAATAGTGATGTGTTGAGAATTATAGTTGATGCCGATATCTTCCTGCAAACTAAACTCAGGTTTAAAATCAGGGTTACCCAACTGGTAAATATTTGTACCGGGATGCACACCATTAGCGGAAATTTCAGAGATATTAGGGGCCCGGTATCCTCTTGCAATATTTACTTTGGCACTTAATTCCTTCGAGAAAGTATAGGTGGCGCCAATGCTTCCGGTAACACCGGAAAAACTGTGGTTGTAATTATAAAACGCCTGGTTAGCACCAACGGTATCGGCACCATAAACAGCCATATCAAAACCGGTAACAGGATTGGTGCCGGTATATAATGCACTGTTGTCAAAATGCCTGGTGTCGTAACGAAGCCCGCCCGCTAATTCTAATTTCTGGTAAGATTTTTTACCAAATATAAAACCCCCCACATCAAATTGTTTGTAAGAAGGAATAACAAATTCAGTTCCCTTCTCTGCATCATTTTTTTGATACATTCCATTCACACCACCCATTACACTCCATCCATTTCTTTCATGGAAATAATATTTGGCATCGTAAGTAAAAGTGTTCAGTATTAAATACAAACCGGGTATGGCCATTTCAGGATGGCTGAATTCCCTGCGGATACTTTTTTGATACCCGAGGTTAAGGGCAATTCTTCCACCATCTTTAAAAATAAAATTATTGGCAGTGTAAAAACGGTAATGCTGTACATGCTGGTGCAATGGTGTAATAGTATACGATTTTAGTTCTGCATCAGAAACAATGGGGCGAAACGTATCTGCCTCTGTAATCTGTTTGGTGAATTTACGGGTGGCAGAATCCCTGCTGCCGTCGGGAATTTCCTGCAGGTCATCGAATAACGAAAAACCTATGTGGCTGTATCCCCATGTTTTGTTAATGCCCACCATACCATTGAGGTCAGTTTCCCTGAAGCCGGTGCCGTAAACACGTCCATCGTATTTGTTTTGATAGTTCGTTGCTTCTTTGTAAGATGCACGGCCACGCCAGATAATATCGTTCTTATTACCGGAAAGCATACCCGAACCACCAAACTCGCCGTTATTAGTTTGATAATTGGCAGCAACTTCACCCAGCGTTTTACCCGGCGGCGGAAAATTAGCCGGTATCAGGTTTACCACACCGGCAAGCGCATCGGAACCATAAATCAAACTGGCAGGGCCTTTGATCACCTCTACTTTTTCCACGCTGTTCTGATCCACTTCAATGCCATGTTCATCGCCCCATTGCTGGCCTTCCTGCCGCACACCGTCGTACAATGTTAAGATGCGGTTATAACCCAACCCACGGATAAATGGTTTGGAAACATTGGGCCCGGTGGTAACAGCATTGATCCCCGGCACTTTGGCAATGGCATCAATAATATTGGTGCTGAGGTTTTGCTGTAAAAATTGTTTACTGACAGAAGTGATGGGTACAGGATTCTTTCTGATAGAAGTAGCTTTGGAAGTACCGGTAACCACCACCTCACTTTCTTCCACAATAGAAGCTTCCAGCGCAAAATCCATGGTAAGGTTAGCCTGTATGCTGATGGTTTGTATTTGTGCTTTATAGCCAACATATTTTACTTCAACAAGGTACCGGCCATTAGGTAAATTATTGATTTCATAATAACCGGAAGCATTGGTGACTGCACCGGTTTTTAAATCAGGAAAATAAACAGAAGCGCCTTCTAAAGCATGGCCGCTTTTTTTGTCAGTTACCTTACCACTTAAAGTGCTCTTTACCGGGTTGGCAAAAACTGACTGAACAGGAAATGTAAAAACTATAGTTATACTGAATAAAAAATATTGAATAAATCGCATGGCTGTAAAATTATAAGCCTGTATACGTATGCATGTTACAACAAGCATGAAGTACAGGATTTGAGATCGAATAAATAAAATTGAAAAGGCTGCTTTTTTGCAGCAGGTGTAATTAAGCCAATGCGGGTGGCCCGCGGGATTCAGCAAAAGCCGGAATGCCTTCCGCAACCGGGCAAATAAATGCAGGCGAATAATTGCTGAATGCAATTACCTGTTGCGGCGTATAAAATGAAGTTACCGCATCAGCATCCCTTGTCAGCTGGTAATCGCAAATAAAACATTTGCTTTCTCCATTGTAATGATAGAGGTGATTGGTGCCGCTTTTTTTAAGCGTTAACGCCTGTTGTTTGTTGCTGCCGGGGTGTGAGTGGAAAACCTGTATTGCAGTAATGGCCGTAAGCAACAGCAGTAATAAACCGGCTGCGTTTTTCCTGAACCATATTGATGAACACAATTTCACCCCGCAAATATATAAAACTACTGCAACAGTGTTGCAAAAAATATTTTCGATAAAATTCCTTTAACTTGATACCTAAATATTACTTGCTATGGAACAATACATACTAGCGCTTGACCAGGGCACCACCAGCAGCCGTGCGATTATTTTTAATCAACAGGGCAACATCATTGCGGTGGCGCAAAAGGAATTCACTCAATATTTTCCCCAGCCTGGTTGGGTGGAACATGATGCCAATGAAATATGGAGTACGCAATTGGGCGTTGCTGCCGAAGCGGTAACCAAAGCAGGGCTTACAGTAGAAAATATTGCAGCCATCGGTATTACCAATCAACGGGAAACAACAGTGGTTTGGGAAAGGGCAACAGGTAAGCCCATATATAATGCTATTGTTTGGCAGGACAGGAGAACGGCATCGTTTTGCGATGAATTGAAAAGAAAGCAACTGGATGGCATCATTAAGCAAAAAACCGGGTTGGTCATTGATGCTTATTTTTCAGCCACCAAAGTAAAATGGATACTGGATAATGTGGAAGGCGCCCGTAAAAAAGCCGAGAATGGAGAATTATGCTTCGGTACTATTGATACCTGGTTGTTGTGGAATTTAACCAAAGGCCAGGTGCATGCTACAGATGTAAGTAACGCCAGCCGCACTATGCTGTGCAATATCAATACCCTGCAATGGGATGGTGAACTGGAAAAAATATTTACCATACCCGGCAATATGCTGCCGCAAATACGCAGCAGCAGCGAAGTGTATGGCAACACACAAAATATTCTATCGGCAAAAAATATTCCCATTGCAGGCATTGCCGGTGATCAGCAGAGTGCTTTATTCGGGCAGATGTGTACTCAGCCCGGCATGGTAAAAAATACGTATGGTACGGGTTGTTTTATGCTGATGAATACAGGAGAACAACCCGTAACATCAGCCAATAATTTATTAACCACCGTTGCCTGGAAAGTGGATGGTATTACACAATATGCGCTGGAAGGCAGTGTGTTTATTGCCGGTGCAGTAGTGCAATGGCTGCGGGATGGCCTGGGCGTCATCAGTAAATCGGCCGATGTGGAAGCGTTGGCGTCTAAGGTTAACAGTAATGAAGGTGTATATGTGGTGCCTGCATTCACCGGTTTGGGTGCGCCCTACTGGAACCAGGATGCAAGAGGTACAATGGTAGGCTTAACCCGTGGCAGCACCGCAGCACATATTGCCCGTGCGGCGCTGGAAAGCATCGCTTATCAAACAATGGATGTACTGAAAGCGATGGAAGCAGATTCCGGCATTTCCATTAAAGAATTAAGAGTGGATGGAGGCGCCACGGCCAATGATTTGCTCATGCAGTTTCAAAGTGATATACTGAATACAAAAGTGCTTCGGCCAAGGGTAACCGAAACCACGGCCTTGGGCGCCGCATATTTGGCAGGCCTTGCAGTGGGGTATTGGAAAAGTATTAATGAAATTCAGCAGCAATGGCAGATCGATCAATCTTTTACGCCTGCTATGGATGAAGCTCAACGCAAACAACTGACATCAGGCTGGCAGCGGGCGGTACAAACCACTATCGGCTGGACAAAATAAATTTGCAATAAACACCGCTGAACAAGCAACCTAATTAATAGCTATTTCGACATTACAACAGGAGCATCGTTTCCTGTTAGCCATAACCGCAGCATCTGAAATGAACAGGAACGAAAGCCTTCACCAGTTAGCACAAACCAAAGAATGGGACATCATTATTATTGGTGGTGGTGCCACTGGTTTAGGTACAGCTGTGGATGCAGCAACCAGGGGGTATAAAACTTTACTGGTTGAACAGGCAGATTTTGCAAAAGGCACCTCGAGCCGTGCCACCAAGCTGGTGCATGGCGGTGTGCGGTACCTGGCACAAGGTAATATTAAACTGGTGCGTGAAGCTTTAAAAGAAAGAGGGTTGTTGTTGAAGAATGCCCCACATCTCAGCCAGAATATTTCGTTTGTGCTGCCCTGTTATGGATTGCTGCAAAAAATATATTATGGCATTGGTTTAAAGATGTACGATTTACTGGCAGGAAGGTTGGGACTTGGCAGTACCAGTATTGTCAGCAGGAAGAAAACTGTGGAAGCCATAACCAATATTCAAACGGATAAATTAAGTGGCGCAGTAGTTTACCAGGACGGGCAGTTTGATGATGCACGTTTGGCTGTTAACCTGGCGCAAACAGCGGCAGAAAACGGGGCAACAGTCATCAATTATTGCAGGGTGATGCAATTGATGAAATCTACAGAAGGAAAAACGAATGGTGTTGTGGTAAAAGATATGCTCTCCGGGAAAACATTTTCGCTGCAGTGTAAAGTGGTCATTAATGCCACTGGTGTTTTTGCAGATGAGGTGATGCAGATGGATGATGTTGCAGCAGCAAACAGGGTAAGCCCGTCGCAGGGAATACACTTGGTGGTGGATAAAACATTTTTTACCGGCACCAAAGCAATGATGATTCCGAAAACGAGTGATGGAAGAGTGTTGTTTGCGGTGCCCTGGCACGATAAAGTGGTACTGGGCACTACGGATACACCCATCGAAAGCCACTCGCTGGAACCAAAACCGCTGGAGGAAGAGATCAATTTTATCCTGGAACATATCAATCATTATCTCACCACCACCATTACGCGGAAAGATGTACGGTCGGTATTTGCAGGGTTACGGCCATTGGTAAAAAAAGAAGGTACAGCACGAACGGCGTTAATGCCACGGGATCATACCATTATTATAAGTAAAAGTGGATTGGTTACTATTACAGGAGGCAAATGGACGACCTACCGCAAAATGGCCAGCGATGTACTGAATAAAGCGGTGGAAGTTTCCGGACTTAGCAAACGATCATGTGTAACCGAAATATTGAAAATACACGGCTGGCAAGCGGAAATAAATACAAGTGATCCATTGCACTGGTATGGAAAAGATGCAGCAGAAATTAAAATGATTGCTGAAAACGATATAAAGCTGAAAGAAAAGATGCATCCAGCATTACCATATATACGTGCAGAAGTGATTTGGGCGGTACAGCATGAAATGGCCATGACAGTGGAAGATGTGCTGGCACGCAGAACAAGGATGTTGTTTTTAGATGCCAAAGCAGCGTCGGAAGCGGCGCTGGATGTAGCCCACATCATGGCGCCTTTATTAGGTCAAAACGATCAATGGATTAATGAACAGGTAACATCGTTTGTGCAACTGGCAAAACAATATGTATTATCTTGACAAAATAATTGATAACACTTAACCAACAACTTGCTTATGAATCTTGCAATCGCGGAATTTACAGGAACTGCATTACTTATTCTTTTAGGAAACGGGGTAAATGCCAACGTCGTTTTACACCAGTCAAAAGGAAATAACAGCGGCTGGATCGTTATTGCATTCGGATGGGGTATTGCCGTATTTGCTGGCGTTTATGTTTGTGCTTCTTTGGGTGGAGATGGGCATTTAAACCCTGCTGTAACCATTGCCGATGCAGTAAAAACCGGCAACTGGGATAAAGTATTCACCTATATTCCTGCACAAATGCTGGGCGCCATGACCGGCGCAGGGTTAGCCTGGCTGGCTTACCGGAAACATTTTGATGCTACGGAAAATCCTGATTTGCAACTGGCCGTATTCTCCAATGCCCCTGCAATAAAAAGTACTTTCGATAATTTGATCACAGAAATTATTGGTACCATGGTTTTGGTGTTTGGTGCTTTCTCTATATCCGGCGCTAAAATGAATGATGTAGGCATTTCATTAGGTGCACTGAATGCCCTGCCAGTTGCTTTGTTAGTGTTGGGAATTGGTTTATCGCTGGGCGGGCCAACAGGCTATGCGATTAACCCTGCACGTGACCTGGGGCCAAGGATCATGCATTTCATTCTGCCCATAAAAAATAAAAGAGACAGCGACTGGAGTTACAGCTGGATACCCGTTGTAGGCCCTGTCATTGGTGCAGTAATCGCAGCTATCATTTTCAAATTCATGCATTGATATTATTTCGGGTTGATGTTGAAATCAGCCACCACCGGGTAATGATCTGAATACGGTACTTTGAATGTGTTGTACTGCAGCACATCAAATTTTTTATCGGCAAGAATATAATCAATGCGTAATGTGGGAGAGATGAAACGGAATGTTCTGCCGATACCCGAACCTTTTTTCAGGAATGCATCCTGCAAATTGCCCTTAGCAGTAAAATAAGTATACGAATTGGGAACATCATTAAAGTCTCCACAAAGAATTACCGGGTGGGGACTTTCTTTTATTTTCTCCTGCAACATGTTTACCTGTTTGGTTCTTTTACCATACGCATACCGCAGTTTGCCCATTACGGCTCTCGATCCGCTAACGCTGGCTTCAGCCGGGTCTTTCAGTTTATACAAAGCGGTATAATCATTTTCTCCAAAACTTACCGATTGTAAATGCGTGGTAAAAAAGCGAATGGTTTGATTGTTTACCTGTATATCTGCATAAATCATCGGCTCCATAAAATCTTTATCGTTGTAATAGATTTTTGCAGAATCTGTAATAGGATATTTCGACATGATCTCCACACCCGTTAAAACAGAAGTGGTGTATAACCTGCCGGAATAATTCACTTTACCAAAGCAGGCATAATTATACCCGGCAGCTTTTAGCTCAGGGATGATGGTATCCAGGTATTGTTTTTTGCGGTAGTATAAAAATTCCTGGAAGCATAAAACATCGGCATTGGAATTTTTGATGAGGTCCACCATATCAAATTTATTGTTTTGGCGGTTGGCTCTGTTAGATTCTCCCCAACTGGATAAATTCCAGGTAAGCACCCGCAGTGTTGCCGGTGCTTTGGCAGGTTTAAAATCTTTGGAAATATGAAAGGAGAAAGTGACAGATAATTGCTGCAACCCAAGTGCCAAAGCAGCAATGCCAACCCAAACCCATTTAGATTTTCTGATTGCCCAGTAAATGATAAAACCCAGCAACAGCACCAGCAGAATGGGAAAACACAATCCGAGCAGAGCTATAAACCAATGACTCCCGCTGTTTAAATAGGGAACCAGGCACGCCAGCAGGTAAAATAATACGGTAATACCAAAGCCAGACAGAAATATATAGCGGGCAGTTTTTTTTAAAGCGGGCTTCATGAATGCTGAAATTGAACTGGTAAGGTTAAACAGGCAGCTTAATAAGGTTTAACAGGTCACTTTTATTGTGTAACCTGTATTGGCGTTGATAAATTGCTCAAAATCCACAGTCGCAAATTTCACATTTCAAAGTCCATACCTTACCTTTGCGGCTCAAAAATACACCTCATTACAATAAAATAATATTTATGGCCAATACTGGTAAGATTAAATCGATCATTGGTGCGGTAGTGGACGTTCAGTTTGACAACGGCGTAAAACTTCCCGAAATTTTAAATGCGTTAGAAGTAAAGCGTGAAACAGGCGATACCCTGGTGCTGGAAGTACAGCAACATTTGGGCGAAGACAGTGTGCGTACCATTGCGATGGACGGTACTGAAGGTTTGGTGCGTGGCACAGTAGTGGTGGATACCGGCAGGGCGATTGCCATGCCAACCGGCGATGCCATCAAAGGCCGCCTGTTTAATGTAACCGGTGATGCGATTGACGGTTTGCCACAGGTAGATAAAACTACAGGCCGCCCCATCCACAACAAACCCCCATTGTTCGAAAACCTGAGTACCGCAACAGAAGTACTGTTTACCGGTATTAAAGTAATTGACCTGATTGAACCTTATGCAAAGGGTGGTAAAATTGGTTTGTTCGGTGGTGCCGGTGTGGGTAAAACCGTACTGATCCAGGAATTGATCAACAATATTGCAAAAGCATATAATGGTGTATCCGTATTTGCCGGTGTGGGTGAAAGAACACGTGAAGGAAATGACCTGATGAGGGAAATGATTGAAGCCGGTATCATGAACTATGGCGAAAAATTCAAACACAGTATGGAAGAAGGCGGATGGGATTTGAGCGCTGTGAATATGGATGAACTGAAAGAATCAAAAGCAACATTTGTGTTTGGCCAGATGAACGAACCACCCGGAGCACGTGCACGTGTGGCATTAAGCGGTTTGACAGTTGCTGAATACTTCCGTGATGGCGATGGCGAAGGCCAGGGTAAAGACATCCTGTTCTTTGTAGATAATATCTTCCGTTTTACACAGGCAGGTTCTGAAGTATCTGCGTTGCTGGGCCGTATGCCCAGTGCGGTGGGCTATCAACCAACACTTGCAACAGAAATGGGTTTGATGCAGGAACGCATCACTTCAACAAAAAATGGTTCTATCACTTCTGTACAGGCAGTGTATGTACCTGCGGATGACTTGACCGATCCGGCGCCGGCAACAACATTTGCCCACCTGGATGCGACAACAGTATTGTCCCGTAAAATTGCCGATTTGGGTATCTACCCTGCGGTGGATCCATTGGATTCCACTTCAAGGATTTTAACCCCTGCCATTGTAGGCGATGAACATTATAATTGCGCCAACCGAGTAAAGCTGATCTTGCAACGCTATAAAGAATTACAGGATATCATTGCCATCCTTGGTTTGGATGAATTGAGTGATGAAGATAAACTGGTGGTATCAAGGGCACGTAAAGTACAACGTTTCTTAAGCCAGCCATTCTTTGTGGCAGAACAGTTTACCGGTTTGAAAGGTGTACTGGTTCCCATCGAAGAAACGATCCGCGGGTTTAATTCTATTATGGATGGTGAAGTGGATGAATATCCTGAAGCTGCATTTAACCTGGTGGGTACGCTCGATGATGCAATTGAAAAAGGTAAAAAACTGATGGCTGCAGCGCAGGCATAATGATTTAGCAAATGAGCAAACAGGCAAATTTGCAAACATCAGGGATTGTTGTCCGGTTATTTTATCTGCATTCGTTTTAATTCTTAATTGGCATATTTGCACATCAGCATATTTGCAAATTTTAACAGGTATGAACTTAGAAATATTAACACCAGAAAGTAAAATTTTCAGCGGAGATGTGTTTGGCGTGCAACTGCCGGGCATCAGTGGTTCTTTTGAATTACTGGATAAGCATGCACCCATGGTGAGTGCCTTAAAAGATGGCAAACTGAAAATTTTAAAAGATAAAAACACTTCATCATCTTACACTATACAAAGTGGCTTTGTGGAAGTACTGGACAATAAAGTAACTGTACTGGTGGAAGGAGCGAAAGAAGTTTAAAGAGAATTAGAATTGCTTTGAGCAAGAAATAAAAGAATCCCGCTTAACACTTAAGCGGGTTTTTTATTTAAGCCGCATCTAATTGTTGTTTTAGCTGGATGTGTGCCCAGGCAGTAAAAGGCATCACCAGCAGCAACAGTAAATACCATAACTGGTGTGTGAAAACAAGCACAATGCCTGTAACCAGCAACAGGTACGCCGGGTAGATTAACAGCAACATTGCTACAATAATGGAATCATAATGATCACTGTCGTAAGACATTTTCTTTACCCAACTTTTTACCGGAATAAATAACGGGGCATGCAGCAACCACCCTGCAACTGATGGAATGAATAACAATATCTTTTTTAAAACCGGTTGCGGAATAAAGAATTGTTTCTTTAATGCAGCAGCATCACCCGGTGCAATTTCAAAAACAAATGGCTGTAATTGTTGTAATAGTTTTGCGTTGAATGATTGAATGCTTCTGCCGTGGCCATTATCGCTCACAATATCAGTACTGCTGATAAGATTGCCTAAAAACAAATGCAGGTTCTTCCCCATTTTACGGAACGAACTGTAATTGATGCCAACAGGTAATACTTTCAATGGAATACCATCTTCCCAACTGCTGATGGCCAGCCGTGCTGTTCCTTTCTTCAGAGGGCGCAGGTGCCATTCATTAATGCAGCGGCCTTCACTGAAAATCAATACCACACCATTCTTTTTAAAAATTTCTTTGCACAGGTCAAATGTTTTATAATTTTCTTCTAAGTTTTCAACGCCTTCGCTTACACGATAAACGGGCAGCAGTTTAAAAGCGTATAAAATTTTGGAGATCCATTTGCCTTTGAAAGCATCGCCCCTGGCTAATGAATAAACCGGCTGATCGAATAAGGTACACAATATGATGGCATCTAAAAACGAGTTGGGATGGTTAACGGCCAGCAGCAACGGGCCTTTGGAATGGAATAGTGCTTTGTTAGTGAAGAAAATTTTTCTGCAATACAGTTTAATAGCAAGCCGGGCCAATATCTTAACCGATCTATATAACATTGGTTCAAGATAATAAAATATTGATTTAAACAGCCATCAGGAGGGGGGATGATTGATATCAGCGATTAATTCAATTGCGGATCGGTTGGAAAGTTTACCATCATTTTATAATCACCGCCCAGTTCGAGCAGGCTTTTACGCCATACTTCATCAGGCGATGTACTAAATGCAAGATCCCTGGTGGCGTCAACCGTCAGCCAGCTTTTTTCATCCAGTTCACTGTTCAATTGCCCGTCATCCCACCCGCTGTACCCTACAAAAAATTTTATGCCGGAAAGATCAATGCTGTTATTCCTGATGAGTGCCGATAAGGTTTCAAAATTACCACCCCAGTAAATGTTGTTGCCGATGGAACAGGAATCAGGGATCAGGTCGGGGAACCGGTGCACAAAATGAATCGTATCAGTTTGTACCGGCCCACCATAATAAACCGGTACAGGAAAGCCTTCAAAATTATCCAGCAGTTCATCCAGTGTTTGCTCAATCTTCCTGTTAAGTACAAAACCAAAACTGCCTTTATCATTATGCTCGCATAATAACACAACCGTGCGGTTGAAGTTAGGATCCGTTAAAAAAGGATCAGCAATCAGCAATATTCCGGGGCCAGGTGTAATCATATACCTAAAGTACAGGATTACAACCAACATTCAAAACGATCTTTTTATCGGGCAATCATCTGTAATGAAATCTAAAACCTTAGTTAAATTTACTGTTTGCGGTTTTTGCCCTATTTTACAGCGTTGAACTGATTTACTTTTGCATAGATGAAAAGAATTTTACCTGTTATTACTATACTGATCTCGCTGTCGTTGCTGGGCCTGATACTTTTCCAGTATTTGTGGATCAAGAGTGCAAGGGATGCTAAGGATAAACAGGTGGAAGAACATATTATTTTCGCCATGCGTGATGCGGCTGATGCCTTGTCGCAGGACAGGGGAGCCGTACTAAGCCTTGGCCCCAAGAACGATTTGCTGTTCCCCCAGGATAAATCGCAGTATTATAAGCTATCCGTAATGCAGCGGTTCTCAAGAGAAGATATTAGTGAGATCATCCGCAATGCATTCAATAAAAACAACCTGAAGGGTTATCCATTTGAATTTGCCATCATTGAAAACTCCATCAGCGGAAGAAGTGTGGCATCTGATAATTTTCTCAACCTGTACCTCGATACACTTTCTAATAAAAATCACATCATTCCCCTCATACCACCCAGCGGCAGTAATTATGAAAACCTGGTGAATGAAGAATTGCTGAATGTAATTGTACCCAATCAAACCAGCATCATCTGGAAAGAAATGTTTTGGTTTATAGTGGGTGCTGTTTTGTTTACATTGATCATCACCACAGCATTTTTTATTACCATCCGCACATTGCTGAAGCAGAAAAAACTGAGTGAGATCAAATCTGATTTCATCAATAATATGACGCACGAATTCAAAACACCATTGGCCACCATATCGCTGGCAGTGGATGCGTTAAAGAATGATAAGGTACGCGGTAACGAAGAAAAGACTGCTTATTTTACCAATATCATAAAAGAAGAAAACAAACGGATGAATAAACAGGTGGAGACCATTTTACAGGCGGCGCTGCTGGATAAACAGGAAGTGCAGCTGAACCTGAAAAAATTATCTGCCCATACCCTGATCAACAGTGCGCTGAATAATATTACCCTGCAGGTGGAAGAAAAGCAGGGCACACTGGAAGTGCATCTTGATGCAGCAAAAGATACCATACTGGCTGATGAAGTGCATTTTACCAATCTTATCAATAACCTGCTGGATAATGCGGTAAAATATTCAAATGAAAACCTTGCTATCAAACTCAGTACTGAAAATACGGGCAATAATATCAGAATTCGTATTGAAGATAATGGCATTGGTATGAATAAAGAAACACTTAACCGCATATTCGAAAAATTTTACCGGGCGCATACGGGAAATATCCATAACGTGAAAGGCTTTGGCCTTGGCCTCAGTTATGTAAAAACAATGGTGGATGCACATCATGGCAGTATCAAGGCAGAAAGTATGCTGGGCAAGGGCAGTACGTTTACAATTCAAATACCACTTGCAGAAGTGTAAAATTGAAGTCAGCAAAAGCAGTTTTATTTCTCACGTATTTCTTTTAATTTAGGTTTCGTTAATCCTTCAGTGATGAAAAAAACTTTCCTGCTCCTTTGTTTATTATGTTTTATACAACATATTTTAGCCCAGCAGTCTGCATTCACTATCAGGTATGTGTTTACTTCCAATCGCCAATTAACATCTGATTCAATAATACCAGAATTGATGCGCCCTTTTCAAACGCAAGGCTTAGGCGAGAACACCCAATTTCCTGTCTTAAGTGAGATGTACAGCAAAACTGGCAATATTTGTAAAAATTCAGTTGTGTATCAGGTAACTGATACTTCTTGTGCTTACATTGCCGATGGATATGGGCATGAAATAATCATTTTGCCAAATGATACATTAAATGTTGCCCTGAGCATTGTTCCCGAAAGTGATTCGGGGAAATTAAATGGAAAATTTCATAACCCATGGTTACTTAATTATGTTTATTCAGGTAAAAATCTGTTTATATATTCTTTGTTAGATTCTCTGGCGTATAATACTGGCGCATTAAATATTGAGTTTACAAGTCTGACATCAGTAAATAATGATATTAATAAGTTTTATGAAATCGTTAGTGCGCATTATGACCAAAGAGTAAAATATCTAAATGACTACTGTTTAAGATATCATATTCCTGAAAAAATAAAGGAACTAGTATACGCAGAAATAAAAAGCGCACACCTTATAGACTTAATGCGTGCATATGACAGGTCTGATACATACCCGGAAAAATATTTATTGGAATTGAAAGACCTTAAATTCGACAATGAAACACTCTTTTTTAAGACTTCATTATATCATAACGTTGCAGCTTCTTACCTTAAATTTTTTAAAAGTGATTTTAACGAAGAGCAGCCATTTGCAGTATCATTTTTCTTAAAAAATTACAACGCTATCAAAAATAGCTACACCGGAAGGGTGAGAGATTACCTGGTGGCTGAGCATCTGAATAATTTTATCAATGCCAAAATAACTTCTTTTGATTCTGTTTTGACTGATTTTAAATCAATCAGTACTGATTTAAAGTATTATGGCTTTATTGATTCTGTTTATAAAAAAAGACTTTATACGTACGGGACTACACTAAGAAAAGCCATGAAATCTTATGTGGTGAAACCAGACGGTAATAAAATACGCATAGAAAGTTTGTTCAAAGGAAGACCCGTTTTAGTAGACTGTTGGGCCAGTTGGTGTGGTCCCTGTATTTACCAGATACCTTTTGCTGCTGAATTAGAAAAGGAATATGCGGGTAAGATTGATTTTGTTTACCTGTCATTGGACAAACAAAATGCAGCCTGGATTGCTAAATTAAATTCCCTTAAATTAGGTGGAAGCCAGTTTCAAATGGAAAATAATTTCAAATCTCTATTTGCGAATTATTTCGAAATAAGGTCCATTCCCCGCTATATACTATTTGATAAATCCGGCAAAGTGATTACCCCAAATGCCCCAAGACCGAGTAGAAAAAGTCAATTGGTGAAACTATTAAATAGTGCAGCCCTTGGTTCGGAAGTAAAGTAAAATCAATTTTCTCGTATCACTGGCAATTTAGGGAGCTGTTTCCACCTTGTTTTGCAAAGCATATTTTCCCTTTTATATTCCCCGGATTAGGTTATCCCCACCAATTCACATCTTTCCACAGTTTGTGCACATCGTGAAAAGCCCCGCCAGCACTCAAATGCACGCCCAGTTTGACCCATACACATGTGGATAAAAAACTTTATCTAAAAAATGATGCGAAAGTGGGAAAAAGTGTTATTTTGTGTTAGTTTCTGTTTTAGCAGCGCTAAATAATTGAAAATGATAGGTTTCCTCGGTGAATATGAGGCTACTTTGGATGCAAAGGGTCGCTTCTTACTTCCGGCAGGCTTTAAAAAGCAGTTGCCGCAGGAAAGTGCTACCCAGTTTGTAATCAACCGGGGCTTTGAGAAATGCCTCACTTTATACCCTATCCAAAGTTGGGAACCTATTTTTTCAGCGATCAGCAAGTTGAATGATTTTGACCCTAAGGTAAGAGAATTCAGGCGTTATTTTTTGAATGGCGCCACGCAAATCGAACTGGATTCTGCCGGAAGGTTGCTGTTGCCGAAAAACCTTGCTGAACATGCGGGCCTGGATAAAGATATCGTGCTGGTGTCGGCCGTAAACAAAATTGAGATCTGGGATAAAAGTAAGTATACACAGTTCTTTGAAACTTTTACACCACAGTCCTTTAGCGATTTGGCTAACGAGGTGATGAATAAGGTTGTTAATTAGTTAATCAGTTAAACGGGTTAAGCGTATGGCTAATGAAGAGAAACATGCAAAACCAATTAACCAATCAACTAATCAACCAGTTAACTATCACGTGCCCGTTTTGCTGCGGGAAACCATTGAAGGATTGCGCATATTGCCTGGCGGTATTTATGTTGACTGCACTTTTGGCGGCGGCGGACACAGCCGTGCCATCCTGCAACAATTAAATGCATCAGGAAAGTTATTCGTGTTCGACCAGGATGCAGATGCAGCGGCTAATCTTCCCGGTGATGAGAGAGTGGTTTTCATACCACAAAACTTTCGCCACCTGCAACGTTTTTTACGGCTGCATAAAATCACACAGGTAGATGGTATCCTTGCCGACCTCGGTGTATCCAGCCACCAGTTTGATGAAGCGGAGCGTGGCTTTTCCACCCGTTTTGATGCCGCACTGGATATGCGGATGGATCAGCGGGAGGCACTGACAGCCGCACAGGTACTGCAAACCGCAACGGAACAGGAACTGCACAAAATGTTTGAACAATATGGAGAAGTAACCAATTCAAAAACATTGGCCAAAATGATTGTTCAGCAAAGGCAGGTTGTACCCATGCGTACTATAAACGAATTTAAACTGGCGCTTAAAACTGTGGTGAAAGGGAATCCTCAAAAATACTTTGCCCAGGTATTTCAGGCATTACGCATCCGGGTAAACGATGAATTGGAAGCACTAAAGGAATTATTACAACAGTCAGCCGCACTACTAAAACCACAAGGCCGGATCGCCATCATCACATTTCATTCATTGGAAGACAGAATGGTAAAAAATTTTTTCCGCAACGGAAGTTTTTCCGAACCCGAAGCAGATGAAGTATATGGTACCAGGCCCGGCAAACCACTTTTGGTGATCACCAAAAAACCAATTGTACCCGGCACAACCGAATTACAGCAAAACCCAAGATCGAGAAGCGCAAAGTTGAGGGTGGCAGAAAAGAAAGAAACAAACCAATAAAATATAAGCATTGTTTGCCGCAGTAAAACGGCAGCAACCACTTCATAAAAACCTAAACCTACGCTGGTGCTGAATGTACAGCCAGCTTTAATACATGCAGGAAGAAACAACGATACCAACAAAAGCCATCAATCAAAAAATTGACTGGCGGGGATTACTTACTTATAAATGGGTGGTGAAAAATATTCCCTTTTTCCTATTCCTTGCTGCATTACTGGTATTGTACATCTATAACGGGCATTATGCAGATAAGCTGGACAGGAAAATCAACGCTACACAGGATAAAATTAAAGACCTGGAGTACGAATATAAAACACTAAAGAGCGAAGTAATCTTCAGAAGCAAGGCCAGTGAACTGGAAAAAGCTGTTGAGCCAATGGGGTTGAAAGAACTGACAGAAGCACCCGTTATTTTAAATGGAACAACAAAAAAATAAACAGTCCGCAAGGATCAATGGATATAAAAAAAGACATACTGTGGAGAGTGTACCTGTGTTTCCTGGGTATGATTGTGCTGGGAGCGGTAGTGCTGGGCCGGGCTTTTTATATACAGCGTGTGCAGGGCAATTACTGGAAAGATTTGGGCGAGAACCTGCACCTGAAATATTCACCGGTTAATGCAGAAAGAGGAACGATTTATAGTGAAGACGGAAATATGCTCAGCACATCTGTACCGGTTTATGATGTGATTGTTGACTTTGGCACCGATGGGCTTACGGAAAATAATGGTAAAAGGTTTAAAGACAATGTGGATTCATTGAGTACAGAACTTGCGCATTTGTTTAAAGATAAATCGCCGCTGGATTATAAAAGAGAATTGCAGCAGGGATACAAAGAACAGCTCAGGTACTATGTTTTGAAAAGAAAAATTTCTTTCGTGGAAAAACAGCAAATGGAAAATTTTCCGTTGGTGCGGCAGGGAATATATAAAAGCGGTTTTAAGATGGAGGCAAAGGATAAAAGAATCAACCCTTATATTTTGCTTGCCAACAGAACGATTGGATTGTCAAGGCAGGATTCAACAAAAAATGTGGGTTTGGAAAGAAGTTATGACAGTTTGTTGAAAGGTGCATCGGGTCAGCAATTGATGCGTTATGTGGCCGGCGCTTATGTGCCGGTTGATGGTGCCAAACTGGAGGCAGAAAATGGAAAAGATATCATTACCACTTTAGATACATACATGCAGGACGTGGCAGAAAATGCTTTAATGAAAATGATGGTGGGTAACAACTCACTGCACGGTACCGTTATCGTGATGGAAACGGCTACCGGAAAAATTAAAGCCATCGCCAATCTTGGCCAGTTGCAGTATGCAGATGGCACTGCAAAAAAAGATAAAGATGGTAACAGCATTTATGCGGAAGACCTGAACTATGGCATTGGTAAAGCAACAGAACCAGGTTCAATTTTCAAACTGGCCACATTAATGAGTTTACTGGATGATAAATATGTTACCATACAATCAAGGGTAAACTGCGAAGGCGGCTCAAAAGATTTTTATGGTTTGAAAATAAAAGACACGCATCCCAATGGAGATTTAAGTGTTAAAGATGCATTTGCGGCAAGCAGTAACGTGGCCTTTGCAAAAATGGCCGATCAGTATTACCATGCACAGCCATCAAAATTCATTGCACACCTGCACCATTTCAGGCTGGATACGTTAACCGGGGTTGATATTGATGCGGCATCAGCCAGAACCACCATAAAAAAACCCACTAACCGCAGTTGGGCCAATACCACCATTCCGTTTATGGCACATGGTTATGAAGAACTGGTGACACCACTGCACATGCTGATGCTGTACAATGCCGTGGCAAATAATGGTAAAATGATGAAACCCTATTTAGTGAATGCAGTAAGGGAATACGGAGTGGATATAAAAACCATACAACCCAAAGTATTGGTGGAACACATTTGTACCGATGAAACACTGGCCCAATTGAAAGAATGTTTACGGGCAGTGGTGGATAGTCCGCATGGAACAGCCTTTAAAGTGTTAAGTAAAAACACTTATGGCATAGCCGGAAAAACCGGAACTGCGGTAACTGCATTGAATAATAAAGGATACAACAAGAATAATAAAATATACCAGGCATCATTCATCGGTTATTTTCCTGCAGACCAGCCTAAATACACCATGGCAGTGGTAATACAAAACAGTAAGGAATCTAAACTGGTGTATGGTGCAGATGTATCAGGGACAGTGTTTAAAGAAGTAAGCGATAAAATTTATGGACGTTTTCTAAGCGGTAAACCATTTGTTGCCACTGCAAGTGCCGACAGTACCGTTTACAATTTTTACGGCGCAAAATATGACGTAAAAGCATTGTTCAATTTTTTGAAGATGCCTTATGCAGATTCTGCTGCAAAGACAAGCATCAGTGAAGTAAAAATGAAAAATAATTTTTCAGTATTGAATACACCGCTTTATTCATCTGCATCACCCGGTTCTGTAACCCCTGACGTTGTCGGAATGGGATTGAAAGATGCGGTGTATCTCCTGGAAAATAAAGGCATGAAAGTAAAAGTAACGGGAAGAGGAAGAGTGGTGAACCAGGTGCCGGCAGCAGGAACAGCATTTACAAAAACAAATAACGAAATAGCAATAGTACTCAATTGATTTTACAGGATATACTATATACGGTTTCTATCCGCTCCGTAAAGGGAAGCACCAATATTGCAATAACCAGTTTGCAGATCGATTCAAGAAAGGTCAGTGCCGGTTGCTGCTTTATTGCCCTGAAAGGGAGCGCTTCAGATGGGCATGCCTATATAGATGCGGCAGTTAACGGAGGCGCAACTGCAATTGTATGTGAAGCAATGCCCGGTGCGTTCAATGAAAAGGCTACTTACATACAGGTAGATAACAGTGCGGAAGCAGCAGGCATCATGGCGCACCAGTTTTATGGCGCACCATCTGCAAAAATAAAACTGGTGGGTGTAACAGGTACGAACGGCAAAACGACAATTGCCACACTGCTGTTTAAATTGTTTGGTGCGTTGGGTTATCAATGCGGTTTGATCAGTACAGTACAAAATCAAATTGGTGAAAGGATTGTACCAGCCACACATACTACTCCAGATGCCATCAGTTTAAATGCGCTGCTGCATCAAATGGTGGATGAAGGATGTGATTATGTGTTTATGGAAGTAAGCAGCCATGCCATACACCAGCATCGTATTGCAGGGTTGCAGTTTGCAGGTGCATTGTTCAGCAATATCACACACGATCACCTGGATTATCACAAAACATTTGACGAATACATCCGTGTAAAAAAATCCTGGTTCGATCATTTGTCATCCAATGCATTTGCTATCAGCAATGCTGATGATAAACGGGGAGCAGTGATGCTGCAGAATACCAACGCCAAAAAATATTTCTACAGCCTGAAAACAATGGCTGACTTTAAAGGAAAGATTCTTGAAAACAGTTTAACCGGGTTGCATGTATTGGTGAACGATGTGGAAGTGCATTTCAGGCTGATTGGTGAATTCAATGCATACAATTTACTGGCAGTGTATGGTGCAGCCATTTGTTTAGGCCAGGAAAAAAACGAAGTACTGCAGATACTCAGCAGGCTGGATGGTGCAGAAGGAAGGTTTGATTACACCATCAGCAACAACGATAAACTGATTGGCATTGTAGATTATGCACATACGCCTGATGCATTACTAAATGTACTGGCTACCATAAAAAAATTGAAACAGGGTAATGAACATGTAATTACAGTTGTGGGTTGTGGTGGCGACAGGGATAAAACCAAAAGGCCGGTTATGGCAGAAGTGGCATGTGAATACAGCGACAGGGTGATACTGACATCGGATAACCCACGCAGTGAAGATCCGTTGGCGATACTGGAAGATATGCAGGCAGGAGTAAGCATCAGTGCTAAAAAAAAAGTAATTGCTATCGCCGACCGCAGGGAAGCCATCAAAACAGCAGTAAGCCTGGCGCAGAAACAGGACATTTTGCTGATTGCAGGAAAAGGACATGAAAAGTACCAGGATATAAAAGGCGTGAAACATGAATTTGATGATAAGAAGGTGTTGGGAGAGATGTTTGCGTTGCTGGAGAAGTAGGATGGGTAAAAAGTATATAAAGTATATAGGTATATAAAGTAGTGAAGTGTATGCGCTGTGCCGTGGTGCCTTTGTGAGCGGGAATAAATGCGAAGCATTCTATGTATCCTGTTTGGTCGGAGTAAAATAAATAAAGTATATAAGTAAATAAAGTTTAGATGCTGTATCATCTGTTTGATTGGTTACAAAGTCACGATTATAAATTCCCCGGCGGAAATTTGTATCGCTTCCTCAGTATCCGTGTGATACTGGCCATGATGCTGAGCCTCGTGATCACAGCAGTGTATGGAAAAAAACTCATTGTGTTTTTACGCAAAAAGCAAATGGGCGAAACAGTGAGGGATTTAGGTTTGGCAGGTGAACAACAAAAGAAAGGAACACCCACTATGGGTGGTATCATCATTATATTGGCCATTATCATACCAACATTGCTGTTTGCACATTTAGGCAGGGTGTACGTTCGGTTAATGTTGTTGTGTACGGTTTGGTTAGGCGCTATTGGTTTTATAGACGACTATCTTAAAATACGTGCAAAAAAAATAGCACAGAAAAAAGGTGTAGCCTATAAAAAAAGCGACAGCGATGGCCTGGCTGGCAGGTTTAAAATATTTGGCCAGGTGATGCTGGGAATTATTGTTGGTGCTACATTATACTTTACACCAAGCGTGGTAGTGAAACGTGAAGTGGATACAACAGCCACCAACATTGTACTGGGGCCAAAAGAAAAGGCCACCAATTTTGATACAACAATCATAGATGGTAAGCCACGTGTTTTTGCATCTGTAAAAACCCCCATCACTACAATACCATTTGTAAAGAACCATGAATTTAATTATGCCAAGCTGTTACCCAAAGGTTTACAGGATTACACTTATATTCTTTACATACTCATTGTAATATTTATTGTAACCGCCGTAAGTAATGGAGCGAACCTTACAGATGGCCTGGATGGTCTGGCAACAGGTGTAAGTGCAGTAATAGGAATTGGTTTGGGCATCTTTGCTTACATCAGTGGTAACATCAAATTTGCAGAGTACCTCAATGTGATGTACATACCCAATATTGGAGAGTTGTCTGTTTTTATTGCCGCATTTGTTGGGGCATGTGTGGGTTTCCTTTGGTATAACTCTTACCCGGCACAAGTATTTATGGGCGATACGGGAAGTTTGGCATTGGGTGGCATCATCGCCGCACTCGCCATTATCATCAGGAAAGAATTATTGATACCATTCTTCTGTTTCATATTCTTTATAGAAAGTTTGAGTGTAATGATACAGGTAAGTTATTTCAAATACACCAAGAAAAAATATGGAGAAGGGCGAAGGGTGTTTTTGATGAGCCCGTTGCATCATCATTACCAGAAGAAAGGGTATCATGAAAGCAAGATCGCAGTGCGGTTCTGGATTGTAACTATACTGAGTGTGATGATGGCGATAGCAACATTGAAATTAAGATAGTAAGATAAACCCTGCTGCGGAGGGAAAGAATCTATTGAAAAACCGCAAGCTGGAATGTTGATGCGTCAGCATTCTAAGTTTTTCAATCCTGTGCATCCGGTATCCTTGAAAAATTCGAGATCAGTGAAACCCTATACCCGTTAAATTCTATGCTTTTGAAGAACCTTTTTTTACGGTATAGCGGTTACAACAAATGAATTGGAAAATTCTATGCTATTGAAAAACCATTTTTTAATTCCGCAATGGAAGTGAACAGGAAATGAAAAAACGTTTGGTCATATTAGGTGCAGGAGAAAGCGGTGTGGGTGCAGCCATACTGGCACAGCAACAGGGCTACGATGTTTTTGTAAGCGATGGCGGGGTAATAAAAGAAGCATATAAACAGGAGTTAACAGCACACAGCATAGCATTTGAAGAAGCCAGGCATACCGAAGCCAGCATATTGAATGCAGATGAAGTGATGAAAAGTCCGGGCATACCAGAAAAGAATGAACTGGTAAAAAAGATCAGGGCAAAAGGCATCACCATCATCAGCGAAATAGAACTGGCATACAGGTATAAAGGCAACAGTAAGATCATTGCCATTTCGGGAAGCAACGGTAAAACCACCACCACTGCGTTAACGTACCACATTTGCAAACATGGCGGCAGCAACTGCGCTATGGTAGGCAATATCGGGTATTCGTTTGCAAAGCAGGTGGCGCTTGACCCCAAGCCCTTGTACATTGCCGAGATCAGTTCTTTTCAGTTGGATGATATCGTCACATTCCGGCCGGATGTGGCCATACTCACCAACATCACAGAAGATCATCTCGACAGGTATGAGTATAAGATGGAAAACTACATCAGCAGCAAGTTCAGGATAGCCATGAACCAGCAGGCTGAAGATGTGTTCATCTATTCCCTTGATGATGCGGTAACAACGGAGTCAATTAATAACTATCACATTAAATCAACACTAGCCCCATTTACCATGAGTAAACCACTACCGCAGGGAGCATACCTGATGAATGCAAAAATGCACCTGAAATGGAAAAACGAGGAAATGCAGATGAGTATAGAAGATTTTGCACTAAAAGGAAAACACAATCATTACAACAGTATGGCAGCAAGTTTAGCCGCATCGGCAATAGACATCAGGAAGGAGAAGATCAGGGAAGCCCTGCAAACTTTTGAAAGCCTGGAACACAGGATGGAGCCGGTGTCTTCAATCAAAAATGTGGAGTTCATTAACGACAGTAAAGCCACTAACGTAAACAGCACCTGGTTTGCGCTGGAAAGCATGGAAAAACCCGTGATACTGATTTTAGGCGGCGTTGATAAAGGCAACGATTACTCATTGATTAAAGAACTGGTGAAAGAAAAAGTAAAAGCAATTGTGTGCATGGGAATTGATAACAGTAAGATACATGCAGCCTTTGAAGACGTGGTGCCGGATATTGCAGATACCGCTTCTGCAAGAGATGCAGTACAAACCGCTTTCAGCTTTGCCGCAAAAGGAGATGTGGTGTTATTAAGCCCGGCCTGCGCCAGCTTCGACCTGTTTAAAAATTATGAAGACAGGGGCAAACAATTTAAACAGGCAGTAAAAGAATTGTAACCGGAAGCTCCGGCTTCCAGCTATATGCGTCAAGACGGCTCCAAGCCGTCAGACGCATAAAAAAACAAAATGGCAACAACAGTAAACATAAAAGAATTATTCACGCCCAACATCAGCGGCAATTTGGTAAGTAAAACCAAAGGCGACCGTGTGATATGGGGCATCGTGGTCATTCTTACATTAATCAGTTTACTGGTGGTGTACAGCAGTATTGGTTCTTTGGCATATAAATACAGTAAGAGTACGGAAAGCTATTTGTTCAAACAGTTTGGCTTTATCGTGCTGGGTTTACTGGTCATCTATTTTGCACACCGGGTAAATTATACCATTTATGCAAGAGTGGCGAAGATATTATACCTGATCTCCATTCCATTAATGATATACACTTTATTCTTTGGTGCAAAGATTAACGAAGGCAGCCGCTGGATCAAGTTGCCCATCATTAACATGACCATGCAAACATCAGACCTTGCCAAGCTGGCCTTGTTCATGTACCTGAGTTTGCAGTTGAGCCGTAAGCAAAGTGTGATCAAAGATTTTAAAAAAGGTTTTGTGCCCATCATTACACCAGTGATCATCATTTGTGCATTGATAGCACCTGCCAATTTATCTACTGCATTACTGGTGGGTGCCACCAGTTTTATGCTGATGTTTATTGGAAGGGTGCACACCAAACATTTATTGTTGTCTGCAGGTGTGGCAATGATTCCCCTCGCATTACTGCTGACCATTGCAATGACCACGTACAACAAAGCAGAACATAAAGCATCATTGCCTGGTTTTTTAAATATCGGGAGAATACCCACATGGATTGGCCGTGTACAAACATTCATTTACAGCAGTAAAGAAGACGAAACAGAAAAATCTTACCAGATCAACCAGGCAAAAATTGCCATTGCCAATGGCAGTTGGTTGGGTAAAGGCCCTGGCCATAGTGAAGCAAGAAATTTCTTACCACATTCGTACAGTGATTTTATTTATGCCATCATAATAGAAGAGTATGGTTTTGTTGGGGCTGCATTTGTAGTGTTTGTGTACTTGTTGTTTTTATATAGATGTATCAGGGTGTATAGAAAATGCCCTTTTGCATTCGGTGCATTCCTGGCACTGGCGTTAAGTTTTACGTTGGTGATACAGGCCATAGCCAATATGGGTGTGGCAGTAAATGTATTTCCCAACACAGGGGTAACGTTACCGTTAGTGAGTATGGGCGGAAGCAGTTTTTTATTCACTTGTTTGTCCATCGGTATCATATTAAGTGTGGCAAGAAACGTGGAGCAATTAGAGCCGGCGCAAACAGAGAAAGAAGCAACAGCATAAACCATTGAAATTGTAAAGCATGTCTGGCAACAGCATTATCATAGCAGGAGGGGGAACAGGCGGGCATATTTTTCCGGCCATAGCCATAGCCAATGCCATAAAAAAAATACAACCGCAAACAGAGTTTTTGTTTGTGGGGGCAAAAGGAAAAATGGAAATGGAAAAAGTGCCGCAGGCCGGGTTTAGTATAGAAGGGTTAGACATTGCAGGGTTCAACAGAAGTTCTTTGATAAAAAATATTGGATTGCCTTTTAAGCTCATCAAAAGTTTTTTCCAGGTAAGGCGCATCTTCAATCAGTTTCAGCCCAAGGCAGTAATTGGTGTGGGTGGCTATTCCAGTTTTCCGGTGTTGCGCCTGGCGCAGTCGAAAGGAATCAAAACTTTTATACACGAAAGCAATTCATTTGCAGGAAAAGCAAACATCATGCTGGGTAAAAACGCAACAGCCATTTTTGTAGCCAGCGATGGAATGGAAAAATTTTTTCCGGCCAACAAGATCATTCAAACCGGCAACCCGGTAAGGGCAAGTATTTCGCAAAGTGTTATAACACGTGAAGAAGGGATACGGTTTTTTGGATTGGATCCTGCACAAAAAACAGTTTTGTCTATCGGTGGCAGTTTGGGGGCCAAAAGCATTAACGAAGCTATTGCTGCAAACATGGATGCATTTGCTGCCAATAATCTGCAACTCATCTGGCAAACCGGTAAACCATTTGCTGAACAGGGCAAAGCCGCAGGTGCAGGAAAAACTAATGTATGGGTGAATGATTTTATCACACAAATGGAATATGCCTATGCAGCAGCCGACCTGGTGATCAGCCGCAGCGGTGCAATGACAATTGCGGAATTATGTGTGATGAAAAAACCGGCTGTACTGGTGCCTTTTCCCTATGCGGCAGAGGATCATCAAACCGTAAATGCACAAAATTTAGTTAATAAAAATGCAGGCATAATGGTGAAAGATAGTGAGGCGTTACATCAACTGGTGCCGGCAATCATCAGTTTATCTAAAGATGAACAGCAGCAAAATGAATTGGAAAATAATATCGGTAAACTGGGTGTCACCAATGCCGATGTAATTATAGCACAGGAAATATTGAAACGCATACAGTGATAGATGTAAAGAACATACAGAGAATTTATTTCGCCGGAATAGGAGGAATCGGGATGAGTGCACTGGCAAGATATTTTAAATCGAAAGGAGTAACAGTAAGCGGTTACGATAAAACCGAAACCGTGCTCACCAAACAATTAGTGCAGGAAGGGATAGCGGTGCATTATGAAGATAATATTGAGCTCATTGACAAACAGGCACAGCTGGTGGTATACACACCAGCCATACCCAAAGATCATGCAGAACTGAATTACTATCGCGATCACCAGTACACAGTTGTAAAACGCAGCGATGTACTCGGTGCCATTACCAGCAGTTCATTCAATATTTGTGTGGCAGGCACGCATGGCAAAACCACTACCAGTACCATGGTGGCACATATACTGCAGCACAGCGGTTTTGGATGCAATGCATTTTTAGGTGGCATAGCTGTGAACTATAACAGTAATTTCTGGGCAAGCGAAAACAATGTATGTGTGGTGGAAGCAGACGAGTACGACAGAAGTTTTTTGAAATTAAGTCCTGATGTGGCCATTATCACCGCGATGGATCCGGATCACCTGGATATTTATGGCACAGCAGAAAATGTGGAGCAGGCGTTCATCGATTTTTCGTTGAAGGTAAAAGCAGGGGGTACATTGCTGAGCAGGTATGGATTGAAAAGAGGAAATGAATTGAAAGCAGCGCAGCATTTGACATATCACATGAACAATGAAAAGGCAAATGCATACGCAGCAAACATTACAACAAATAACGGCAGCTACCAGTTTGATGTAGTTACTGCACAATGGCAATTGAAAAATGTGGTGCTGCACATGGGTGGCATGCACAATATAGAAAACATGGTTGCTGCAATAACCGTAGCACATCAACTGAAAATTGATGATGAAAAAATTAAAGCAGCAGTAAGTTCTTTTAAAGGAGTAAAGCGGCGGTTTGAGTACATAGTGAAGAACGAAAAGGTGGTATACATAGATGACTATGCACATCACCCGGATGAACTGAGGGCATTGTTAACTGGTGCAAAGAAATTATTTCCTGGTAAAAAGTGTACTGTGATTTTTCAACCACACCTGTACACCCGAACACGGGATTTTGCCGATGGCTTTGCAGCAAGCTTAAGCCTGGCTGGTGAAGTGATACTGTTACCCATTTATCCTGCAAGAGAAATGCCGATAGAAGGTGTGACAAGTGAAATGATTTTAGATAAAATAACTGTTGAACAAAAGCAAATTAAAACCAAAGCCGAAATAGCAGAGTGGATAAAGCATAATCAATCACCCGTATTGATTACAGCAGGTGCCGGAGATATTGACACTTTGGTGGAACCAATAAAAAAAATAATAACAGAACAAAATAAGTAAAACACAATCTCCTTCATGTCCCTTCTCCTTTGGGGAAGGATGGGAAGGGGCCGAGAAATGGAAGAAAAAAAACGATACAGTATCAAGAAAATTCTGTTGACTGTGCTTTGGGTATCCATCAGCGCAGTGACTACTGTATTGCTGGTGGCAGCCATAAGAAAAAAAGATGCGGCTAAATGTAAGGGCATTGAAATAAAAATTACGGGAATAGAAAAAACAGATGGCCTGAGATTTGTAGATGAAGAGGATGTTCAGCAAACTATTAAAGCTATCTGCAACGGGAACCCGAAATTAAAGCCCATCAGCGCTTTTGATTTAAGAAAAATGGAAGCAGAACTGGAAAAAAGCAAGTGGGTGAGAAATGCAGAATTGTTCTTTGATAATAATGATGTATTGAATGTATTGCTGCAGGAACGGGAACCCGTGGCACGAGTATTTACGGCCACCGGCGCATCTTTCTACATTGATACCGCATTGGCCATGTTGCCGCTGAGCGACAAATACACAGCACGGTTGCCGGTGTTCACCGGTTTTCCGAATGAACAACAGGTGTTATCTGCTGCAGACAGTGGTTTATTGAGAGATATCAGCACCATCAGTATAGCCATGCAGAAAGATTCTTTCCGCACCGCAATGATAGACCAGGTGGATATCACGCCACAGCGCAGTTTCGAAATGATACCAAAGATCGGCAACCAGTTAATCGTATTTGGAGATGCCAGTGCTGCCGAAGAAAAATTTAATAAACTGGAATTGTTTTATAAGGAAGTGATGATGAAAGCGGGATGGCATACCTACAGCGTCATCAACGTACAATATAAAAACCAGGTGGTGGCAAAAAAATGGGGCGCAGAAGATAAAACAGCAGACTCGCTGCGTACACTGCAGATCATGCAAATGATTGCAGCGAATGCAGCACGCCAGGCACAGGATTCATTGAATACAATAGAACAGGACAACAGCAATAACACGCCAGACAGCAGCATGATACAGCAGTCAATACAACGCGATGAACATGCAGCAACTGGTACTGTAAACGAACTACCACTGGAGCCAGAAAACAAACAACCAGTTTTTAATCCAGAAAACACTAATCCGTTACCCTCGGAAAAACATTCCGGCGGAACAACACCTGCCTCATCCCATTCCAATCCTTCGCAAAAACCAGGCGCAGTAAAACCTGCTGCCACCAACTCCAAACCCGCAGAAAAACCCGGCGCAAAAGCGCCACCCAAAAAACCTGTTGTACCAGCGGCAAAACCGCAACCACAACAGGGAAAAACAAAGGCAGTAATGCCCGCGAAAAATGATTATTAGCAGCGTGAATGGGGAGTGGTGAAATGTGAATGGTCAATAGTGAATCGTGAACTAACCATCAACCTTTAACCATCAACATTCAACTGATTAAACAGACACAAACACACAAAACATACAATTATGAATCACGAACAACCCATCATTGTAGGCCTGGATATCGGCACCACAAAGATTGCTGCTATAGCCGGACGCAAGAATGAATACGGCAAACTGGAGATACTCGGTTTTGGCCGTGCCAATAGTAATGGTGTGCAGCACGGTATGGTGCTCAACATCGATCAAACCATCAAGGCCATTGAAATGGCATTAAAAAATTGCTACGACTCTAACCCCAACCTGGAAATTGGAGAAGTGTACGTTGGTATCGCCGGCCATCATATCAAAAGCCTGCAAACCCGTGGAGACATTGTGCGACAGAGCGTGGAAGAAGAAATCAGCCAGGCAGAAATCGACCGCCTCATCGCTGATCAATACCGCACCTATATTCCTGCCGGTGACCAGATCATTGATGTAATACCGCAGGAATTCACCGTGGATAACTTTCAAAATATTCCTAACCCCATTGGATACAGTGGTGTAAAAGTGGGAGCGAATTTTCATATCATCACCGGCGATAAAAATGCCATCCGCAACATCAACCGCAGTGTTGAAAAAGCGGGATTGCGTACAAAAGATTTAGTGCTGCAACCATTGGCATCTGCCGCAGCCGTTATGTGCGACCAGGACCTGGAAGCTGGTGTTGCCATTGTGGATATTGGTGGCGGTACAACTGACCTTGCTGTTTTTTATGAAGGTATTTTAAAACATACAGCCGTGATTCCTTTCGGTGGAGAAAATATTACCAACGATATCAAAACCGGTTTGGGTGTATTAAAAACACAGGCCGAACAAATGAAAGTACAGTTTGGCAGTGCATTGTCAGACGAAGCAAAGTCAAATGCCTTCATTACCATTCCCGGTTTACGTGGCATGGCACCCAAAGAAATTTCTGTAAAGAACCTGGCAGCTATCATACAGGCACGCATGAGCGAAATTATGGACTTTGTTACTTATCATTTAAAACAAGTAGGATTAGATACCCGCATGCTGAATGGTGGAATTATTTTAACTGGTGGTGGCTCTCAATTGAAACATCTGATACAGTTAACCGAATATGTAACCGGTTTGAATGCACGTATCGGTTATCCTAATGAACACCTGGCATCCGGCCATATTGAAGAACTGGCCAAACCCATGTACAGCACCTGTATTGGTTTAATACTGAAAGGATATAACGATTACGAAAACAAAAGCAAACAGTTTGAAGATAGCTTCAAAAAAATTCCTGTACCGGAAACATTGCAGCAGGAACCTGTTGATGAAGTGCTGGATGTAACAGAAGAAGCGAAGCCCATAAAGATCAAACAACGCAAAACATTGAAAGGATTTATGGATTCATTTAAAATAGGACTGATAGACTTATTCAAAGAAGAAGAAGATGCGAAGTTGTAAGGCCCCCTCAATCCCCCAAAGGGGGAAAAGAGAAGCAGCAGCCCGTAATGAAAAGTTCTTTTAAAAATACATGGTCTTTAAAGCCCCTCCTTCGGAGGGGTTGGGGAGGCCAATAACCCATTATCACTGAGTAAATATTTTCTTTCTTACTAATTGAAAAATAAATACTCTTTAAATTCTAACAGCTCATTAAAGTCTTTGGTGATTTTAAGGGCTATAAAACAAACAAGCTATGATACATTTTGATTTGCCTAAAGAGCAGTCTTCCATCATTAAAGTGATTGGAGTTGGGGGCGGGGGAAGCAATGCTGTAAACCACATGTACGCTCAGAATATTGAGGGAGTGAACTTCATTATCTGTAATACCGATGCACAGGCTATTGCGTTAAGTAATGTACCCAATAAAATTCAGCTGGGGCCGCATCTAACACAAGGTTTGGGTGCAGGCGCCAATCCTGAAATTGGCAGGCAGGCAACTGAAGAGAGTTTGGAAGAGATCAAGCGTATACTGGAAGTGAATACCAAAATGGCATTCATTACAGCAGGTATGGGTGGCGGTACCGGAACCGGTGGTGCACCAATACTGGCAAAAATTTGTAAGGACCTGGGCATTCTTACTGTAGGTATTGTAACCACACCATTTACTTATGAAGGCAAGAAAAGAATTGCACAGGCAGAAGAAGGGGTGGCTTATTTAAAAGATCATGTGGATACACTGCTGGTGATCAGTAATGATAAACTGCGCCACCAGTTTGGTAATTTAAAAATGAAAGAAGCCTTTGCCAAGGCAGACAACGTACTGGCAACAGCGGCAAAATGTATAACCGATGTTATCAACAGCACCGGGCAAATCAATGTTGACTTTGCCGATGTTTGTACGGTTATGCGTAACGGTGGTGTGGCCATTCTTGGCAGCGCAGCATGCGATGGGGAAGAAAGAGCACAAAAAGCCATTGAATCTGCATTAAATTCACCGTTGCTGAATGATAATGATATCCGCGGTGCCAAATGGATCCTGATCAACATCAATTCTGCCGAAGGCGAACATGAATTTACAATGGATGAAGTGGAAGTGATACAAAATCATTTACTGAGCAATGCCGGTGAAGAAACAGATGTAATATTAGGTTTGGGTTACGACAATTCACTCGGCAATAAAATTGGCATTACATTAATTGCAACCGGTTTTGAACATAAAGATCCGTTTATGAAAATGCCGGCAACTGCGGTTGAGGAAGAAAAGAAAGATGAAAAAATTGTGATGACGCTGGAAATGCCTTCAAAAGAACAGCTTGTTGCCAAAGTGGTACCCATTGCACAGCAGCCAACATTGCAGTTTGATGAAAAAGATGAAGAACAGGCTATAGCAGAAATAACTGAAACGCCTGCGATGGAAACACCACAGGATGAGATGATGCCGAAACTGGTGGAAGTGCCTGCCAACAAACCCGTAGTGGAAAGCATCCGCAAAACCAATACGGATAAAACAGAAGATGCTCCGGTTTTTTATGAAATATCATCAGCAGCGGATCAATCGCCGGTAATTGAATTTGATATACCGCAAACACCGCCGCCAGCAGAAAAAACAACCCCTAAAAAAGTTACTCCACAGCCTGCCGTTGCAGCGCAACATAAAGAAGCTAGCAGCACCCCTTCGTCGGGGGGAAGACTGGCAAAGCCTGCGCAGATCTATGCACAGGACGAGCCAAAACAAGAATCCAATACTGCCGAGGAGCTACCGCCATTGCAGTTAACAATGAAGGCCGACGAACCCGAAATTGAAATGCAGCTGGTGGTTAAATCCCATCAAGCGGCGGAGGAAGAGCAACCTGTACAGCAAACTCAGCCCATCATGATGTCCAATGTTGAGGAGCCTGCACCGCAGGACGAAACAGAGGAACTCAGGCGCCGGGCTATGGAACGCATTGCGAAGCTGCGTAATTTGTCATTCAACATCAATGCAGCCGATCCGAACAACGAGTTTGAAACGGTGCCAGCTTACCTTCGCCGCAACATGGAATTGCATAATTCCATTGCCGACGTAGAGAATTTTTACAGTAATTACACTGTAAAAACGGACGATAACAACCAGGCGGAGATCAGTACCATCAATACTTTTTTACAAGGAAAAAAACCTGATTAAAATACTGGCCCGCTGTCTCATACCGGCAGCAGGCTTTATGTTGTTTTGTATTGGTATGTTTGTGTGGTCCCTCCTTTCTGGAGGGACTGTTTTTTATCACAGCAAACGTTAGCGGTACAGTCCGGGGTAATCCAATGAAAATAATGTTTTCCGCATAAATATTTTCAATCTACATTTGTACCTGTTTTAGACAACGGCTATACCGCAATGAAACCGCAAATAGTGCGTTGTTACAAAGAGATGCGCTGCAGTTGCTGTTTGCCAGCAGAAAACCAGCACCGGCAACTTGCCGGGAACGCACTTCTTTAGAAATATAAAATTTTTTGTAGTGTCCAAACATGTTAACAAGGTAACTGCCGCCGGACTGATTGTTGCCCTCGGGATAATTTACGGCGATATCGGTACTTCCCCGCTTTATGTATTCAGTGAGATCATCAATGGAAAACAAATTGAACCCGAACTGATCATCGGAGGTTTATCCTGTATCATCTGGACGCTCACCCTGCAAACCACCATTAAATATGTGGCTTTAACTTTAAAGGCCGATAACAGGGGAGAAGGTGGTATCTTTTCTTTATATACATTAGTACGCAGGCAAAAAAAATGGCTCGTCATTCCTGCCATGCTCGGCGGTGCTGCATTGCTGGCAGATGGTATGATCACTCCGCCTATCTCAGTTGCATCTGCAGTGGAAGGCCTGAAAAATATTCCTGCACTCAGCAATATTACCGAGCAAACCATTATTATCGTTATTCTTGGTATTCTTTCCCTCTTATTCTTTATGCAGCAGTTTGGTACTGCAAGCATTGGTAAAATGTTTGGCCCCATCATGCTGATCTGGTTTATGATGCTGGCCGTTCTGGGTGTTACACATATTGCAGATGATTGGTCAATACTTAAAGCATTTAATCCCTATTACGCCATAAAACTTTTACTGTTTTATAAAAAAGGGTTCTGGTTGTTAGGTGCGGTATTTTTATGTACAACAGGTGCGGAAGCACTGTACAGCGATTTGGGCCATACCGGACGTGCCAACATCCGTTATACCTGGGTGTTTGTAAAAACTTGTTTAATACTGAACTATATTGGCCAGGGGGCATGGTTGCTGCATAACCACACCGGTGATACTTTTGCCACCAGTGAATTGCTGAAGAAAACACCTGGAGCAATTCAGATGCTTAATCCTTTCTTTGAAGTAATGCCGCGCTGGTTCCTTGTTTCGGGTATCGTTATTGCCACCGCTGCTGCCATCATTGCCAGCCAGGCATTGATCAGTGGTTCGTTTACGCTTATCAGTGAGGCTATCCGTTTGAATTTATGGCCGAAGATGAAGATCATTTATCCCACTGAAGCTAAAGGCCAATTATTTATTCCGGGCATCAACACATTATTATATGCCGGTTGTGTAGGTATTGTGTTGTACTTCCAAACCTCAAGTGCTATGGGTGCCGCTTATGGTTTGGCTATTACATTGTGTATGCTGGCCACCACCATATTGTTCTCCAATTACCTTATATCCAAACGGGTGCCGGCTGTATTCATCTACTTATTCCTGGCCGTTTTTCTGAGTATAGAACTCAGTTTCTTAATTGCCAACTTAGATAAATTCCCGCATGGCGGTTATGTAACACTAATTGTGGGTGGCGCTTTATTTGCAGTAATGTATGTATGGTTCAGGGCAAGAAAAATTAAAAACCGTTACGTGGAATTTGTCCGCCTGGAAGAATATATTCCCAAACTGGAAGAATTGAGCAATGACACTACTGTGCCAAAATATGCCACTCACCTCGTATATTTAACCAGCGCCAACAACCCCAAGGAAATTGAACATAAAATTGTGTACAGTATTTTGAGCGGAAAGCCCAAGCGTGCCGATATTTACTGGTTTGTACATGTGGATACGCTCGATGATCCGTACACTGCAGAGTATTCAGTTGAACATATCATTCCCAACGATATTATCCGGGTGGAATTCCGTTTAGGTTTCCGTATTGCACCACGCATTAACCTCATGTTTAAAAAAGTGGTGGAAGATTTGGTGGCTAACCGCGAAGTAAATGTAACCAGCCGGTATGAAAGCCAGCAGCGTAACAATGTTACCGGCGACTTCCAGTTTGTAGTGATGGAAAAATTCCTGAGCCAGGATAATGAACTGCCTTTTATTGAAAAATTGGTGATGCGTTTGTATTTCTGGATTAAAGAAATTTCTTTAAGTGAAGAAAAAGGATTTGGACTGGAACAAAGCAAAGTGCAGGTGGAGAAATTCCCGCTCATTGTGGCACCGGTAAGTAAACTGAAAATGAAACGTATTTATGTAGACGAAGAAGAACTGGAATGAACAGCCTGACACCAAAAGAACTGGCCGCATTAATTGCCAGCGGCGCTGATATACAACTGGTGGATGTGCGTGAACCTGATGAACATGCTGAATTTAACATCGGGGGTAATTTATTCCCATTAGGAGAAGTGACCCAACACATTGCTGAAATTGCGACAGATAAGCCCGTTATCCTGTATTGCCGCAAAGGCATCCGCAGCCAGATAGCCATACAGCGGCTGCAGCAGAAATTTCCCTATACCAACCTCATTAACCTTATTGGCGGAACTGAAGCCTGGAAAAAAACATTTCCGGAAGCAGGATTTATGCTTTAGAATTTGCCGTTTACAACAGATTAATTAATTTAACACACTTCATTTACAGTAAACGCAAAACTGTGCAATAACTTTTGCTTCAAATCATACTTTATATTATTATCGGCATTGCAGTATTATCTGTAATTATTTACCTGGTGCAGGAGCGGTTTATATTTAAGCCGGAAAAACTGCATCCTGATTTTGAATATAAATATGATGTGCCTTTCAGGGAATTATTTTTTGATGTGGAAGACGGCGTCCGCATCAACGGCCTTCATTTTCATGTGGCACAACCTTTGGGTTTGATTTTATATTTTCATGGTAACAGCCGCAGCATTAAAGGCTGGGCAAAATATGCACGGGATTTTTACCGGTATAAATACGATGTGGTGTTGGTGGATTACCGGGGCTTTGGAAAAAGCACCGGTAAACGCAGTGAGAAAGATATGCTGAACGATATGCAGTTTGTATACAACACACTTGCGCTGCAATACCCGGAAAGCCATTTAATCGTGTATGGGCGAAGTTTAGGCAGCGGGTTTGCGGCTAAATTGGCTGCAGATAATTCACCCCGCTATTTAATTCTGGATGCACCATATTTCAGTTTTAAAAAAACCATAGAACGTTTCCTGCCAATACTTCCGGTAAAATATATTTTGCGGTATCACCTGCGTACCGACCAGTGGATACAGAAAGTGGAGTGCCATACGTATATTTTGCACGGAACTAAGGATTGGCTGATTCCCATCAGTAACAGCGAAAAATTACAGGCTTTGAATCCAAGAAAAATCACGCTGATCAGGATACAAAATGGTAAACACAATAACCTGCCGGTGTTCCCGGAGTATCATAATTTTATAAGGGATATACTTCAATACTAATGGACAATTAAATAGTGAATAATGAATAATGAAAAGCGAAGTAAAATGAAAAGAAGGTTTTTCCGTTGGGTAAAAGGACTGGTCATTCTTTACTTCGTCATGGGCATTGGTATGTATTTTTTACAGGATTTTATTTTGTTTAAACCGGAACCATTTGCAAAAGGCTATGCGTTTCATTTTAATATGCCTTTTAAAGAACTGAATATTCCCTTTAATGAAAACGACACAATGAATATGGTGCAGTTCTTGCCAAATGATTCAATAAGAAAAGGTGTGGTGTTATATTTTCACGGGAACATGCAGAATATAGAACGGTATGCAAAGTTTGTGAACGTATTTACCAGCAATGGTTACGAAGTATGGATGGAAGATTATCCCGGCTATGGTAAAAGCACCGGCAAAAGAACCGAACAAAAAATGTTATACCAGGCTTTGCAGGTGCAAAAAATGGCGTTGGCAAAATACCACGCGGATAGTATTATCATTTATGGAAAATCTTTAGGCACCGGAATCGCTGCTTATGTGGCATCGCAAACCCATTGCAAAAGATTGATCCTGGAAACGCCTTACTACAGCATACCGGATGTGTTTGCTGCGTATGCATTCATGTATCCCACACAACAAATGATCACTTATAAAATTCCAACACACCAGTATTTACAGCAGGTAAATTATCCCATCACTATTTTTCATGGCACCAACGATTGGGTAATTCCATACCGGCGGGCATCTAAATTAAAAGCAGTATTAAAGCCAACGGATGTGTTTATCACTATTGAAGAAGGCACGCACCACAACCTTTACCGGTCAGATGTGTACCAAAAAACAATGGACAGCCTTTTACATCAGTAACCATTTATCCAGCTGTTGTGTTTAGCTGTGTTAGCGATCAATCAACCACCACAACCACCGCAGCCGCCGCCACAACCACCGCCGCATCCACCGCCGCAGCTGCTTCCACCACTGCAGCCACCTGAACCACTTCCTGCAAAACTCCAGTGCGATTTCTTTTCTTCAAACAAGATCAGTAAAACTGCATACGGAGTTAAGCCGTTTATTGCATCGCTGCCCAGTAATGCATAGTTGAAGGAAACATCTTTACTATAGCCATTTTCATTTTGTTCCAGTAAAATCTCCTTTACATATTGCTTTACTAAAACCGTATAAGAATATTTTGAACTGATTAAAGCAATGATGACACCCAGGATAATCATCTCGGCAACAAGGAAACCCACCGGCCTTCCGTTGGCAAGCCCCTGCAGGAAACGGACAATACCTGCAGCAAAAATAAAACCGGGAATGATGAATTTGTAGTAATCCACTTTTTTTGCAAGCCGGAGCAATTGTTCAAAACCGGGTTGGGTAACTTTTGCTTCGTCTAAAAAGGTTAAACCCACATCGTAGGAAAATTGTTCATCTACCTTAACCTGCTCCACCATTTTTTCCCATATAGGATTGTCGTGAGTTGCCAGTTCACCAAAATTGCTGCGCAAAACAAACCGTTTGCCAATGGCTTCAAGCTTACCATTTTCAATTAACTCAATTAGTGCAGACTGATAACATCCATGTTCACCTTTTAAAAACCTTATGGCCTGCCATTTATTAAACTGAACCGGCATATGGTCCGCAACAGTTTGCTGTAACAGATGTGCTTTGTTTTTCAGCAGCGGTATCATAAATAGTATTCCTGTTAAGGCTAATACAGGGTACAAACCGAGGAATACCGGGCCGGGTTTATGGTACATATTGGTGAGCAGGATAAAAGCAATGCTGATGATAAAGAAGAGCGGGAGTAGTTTTCTGAGCAGGGCGGGTTCGTAGACTGGGGCTGGTATTGCGTCCTGGTTATTGGGCGGCCAAAATGCGGCAGGAGGCGGATCGCCAAATTCTTTTTCATAAAGTACTAACGTACTTGCGTACCAGTTTTGATGTTTCTCATTTTCAATACGGCCGCCTTTGCTTGGATAATGGTGGATGTCTTTGTACAACGTGTTTCTGCAAAAGTCGATCCAGTAACTGGTGGTGTATGTAAGGTGCATGTGCCAAACCTGGTCAACAATGTCTGATGGCGATGCACCTGCAGGGGAAATACAACACAGGTAAATGTATTTTTTGTACTCTTCAATGGCTTTTGCTGCAAAGGTGGCGGGCCAATTGTTTTCTTTCGCTAATTTTTTGGAGAAGGGGAATGTGGAGTGAGGGTCGTCAAGATTAAACTTTTGAATGCGCCCCCACAACAAAGGTTGTGAAAGTTTGTTCATTTTTCACAAAGTTATATTCGTTAAAAAAGGAAGTCCAAATTTCTTGCGTTACGAAATTGTTATCTGTTTTCTGATAAGGATACTTTTTTACCCGTCACTTTTAATGTATGCACCACGCCACATTTAATCGCCACATTTTCTTTACCATGACTAACGGGAAAATTAAAACAAACGGGATAGTCATAATCTTTTACAATATCATGAATAACTTCATGAACGGTTTTTCCAAAAGGCCGTTCGGTATCTTTCATATCGGTAAAACCACCAATAATCAATCCTGCAAGGTTGTCCAGTTTGCCGCTTCTTTTTAACTGGTACAGCATACGGTCAATATTGTAAATATATTCACCAATGTCTTCAATAAACAGCATTTTGTTTTTGGTGTTAATATCGCTGCCTGTTCCGGTAACATGGGCGAGCAACGAAAGGTTACCGCCAACAATTTCCCCCACTGCAGTACCGGTATGATTAAATGGATGAGGGGTGATACTATATTGATTTCTTTTGCCAATAATAGCTTTATGTAACGATTGTACAAATTCACCTTCGTATCCGCCGTCATTAAATGCAGCGGCCATAGGTGCGTGCAATGTGGCAATTTTAAACTGTGTATGAATATGGGTATGCAATACCGTTATATCGCTGAAACCAATCAGCCATTTTGGTTTTTTTTTGAAACGGGAGAAATCCAGCTGATCAATGATCCTGCCTACACCATATCCACCACGGCCAAACAGAATGGCGTTGATGGAAGGATCATCCAGCATGGCCTGTAATTCATCCCTGCGGTCATCATCGGTGCCGGAAAAATAATTATTGGAATTGCTGCCCAGCGTTTTACCCACCATTACCTGGAAACCCCATTGCTGCAAAGTTGCAATACAGGTTTGTGCTTTTTCAGCAGCCATAAATCCCGCAGGGCAGGTGATGCCAATTGTATCGCCTTTTTTTAAATAGGGAGGAACTTTGATCATGTGAAAATATTATAACGGAAAGGTAATAAATGGGAACGGTTTTTGAGTAAATTACAACACCAAAACATCTCAATGCGCACTTTCATTTTTATCATCAGTACTTTTTTAATTACAAATGTTTTAGCCCAGGCACCATGCCAGGGCCCCGGTGGTACAGCTTCTACTGCACAGGCAGTGTGTGGCACACTCGTGTTTCACCAGGATAATTTGCAAAATTGCACCGGTCAGAATATCCCAAACCCTACAGCGGGTTGTGGCAATATTGTAAGCTCCGATAATGCCTACTGGTATAAATTTCATTGCTACCAGGGTGGTAAACTGGGGTTTTTATTAGTGCCCCGCAGCCTGAGCGATGATTACGATTGGGAGATCATGGACATTACCGGGCATGATCCAAACGATGTGTATACACAGGAATTAAGAGTGTCCTTAAATCTGAGTGGTATAACCGGGTCAACAGGTTGTACACCGGCAGGGGCTGGTAATATTCATTGTGCAGGCGGCGTGTCTGGATCACAATATAATTCCATGCCCACCATACAAACCGGGCATGATTACCTGCTGATGGTGAATAATTATTCACAATCCGGTTTGGGGTATGATCTTTCTTTTTCCGGCACGGCTGTACTTACCAATAATCAACCGCCAACAATAACCAATGTGGCTACGTCCGGTTGTGATGCCACCAAATTAAGGGTTACTTTTTCTGATGATATTTTATGTACCAGTATCACTGCAAATGGCAGTGAGTTTACTATAACGGGCGGGGCCACAACAATGACAGGGGTTACGTCTGATTGTGCACTTGGCGCAAACGGTGTTTCTTATCTGACTATCAATTTCTCCACGCCAATTCCACCGGGAAACTACCAATTAAGTGTACACGATGGTGATGATGGCAACACATTCGATAATGTGTGCGAATTGTATATGCTTCCTGCAACCATTCCATTTACTGTGCCGCCGGTTGGTGCGGTAACGGTGAGCAGCGTTACATCCACTGGTTGTGCGCCAACTATGCTGGATATGCACCTGAGCCGCCCCGTTTGGTGCAGCAGTATTGCTCCCGATGGTTCAGAGATCAGTATTATGCCGGGTAACATTCCCTTTACGTCAATAACACCGGTTTGCAGCGGTGCCACGCCTTATGCTGACCTGATCCACATCAACCTGCAAAATCCATTACCATTCGGAACGTATCAACTGGTGATTCATAATGGTAATGATGGCGATACTTATATTGATACCTGCGGCAATACAATGAGTGCAGCAAGTTTTCCTTTTACCATTAACCAGGTTACCAATGTGCCGTATATTGCTTCGGTTGATTTTAATGAATGTCACCCCAAAGAAGTAGTGGTGAATTTTGATCATCCCATTTCATGCGCCACCATCGACGGCACGGCCAGCGAGTTCAGTATTTCGCCAGGCGTATGGCCCGTGAGTGCAGTAAATTATACCTGTGCTCCAGCAGGTAACTATACTACACAAGTGACCATCCAATTGCTGAACCCGTTACCGGCTGGCAATTTTGCTGTAAGCATTAATGCAGGCAGCGATGGCAACACCGTCAGTGACACCTGCGCTTTATTTATTGCACCAGGTTACAACAAAACATTTGTTACCACAGCAGCCACTGCACCCAAATTTGATTCGGCAGTGGTATCCAACTGCAATCCTTCAACGGTACGGTTATATTATAATCATCCCATTCAATGCAGCACCATCAGTGCAGATGGTTCTGAGTTTACTATTACCGGACCATCGGGTGTATCGGTTACGGGAAGTGTTACTAATACGACCTGTGCTTCCGGTTACAGCAACTGGATTGAATTGCAGCTGGCGCAACCCATTGCTGTTGCAGGCAATTATACTGTGCATGTAAAATCCGGTACTGACGGCAATGGCATTATTGATACCTGCAATGCAGCACAAAGTTTGGCTGAAACCATTTCTTTCCCTGTTTATACCAAGCCTTCTGCTGCTTTTACCAGTGTTGTGCATTTTGGTTGTGTAATGGATACCGTTGTTTTGTCGCACGCCGGCGGTGACGGCATAAATACATGGCTTTGGATTTTTGACGATGGTACCACTGCCACGGGTCAAACTGCAACGCACCTGTTTCCTGTTTCTACGGTGAGTACCAGTATTCAGCTTGTTGTGGCAAACAGTTTTTGTGGTGATAGTGTACGCAATACTGTTATACTGGATAATGCTTTCAATGCTGCCTTTACCATGAGCGTTACAGATACCGCCTGCATCAACAGCGCAGTAACTTTTACCAATACCTCAACCGGGAATAATTTGCAGTACTTATGGCAAATGGGCGATAATACACAGTATACTGTTGCCACACCCAGTCCGCATGCTTATGCAACAGCAGGATTGGTGAACGTGCAGTTAATTGCTACGGATGCTTATGGTTGTAAAGACACTGCCGCACAGGGTTTGTACATTACACCTTTACCTTCAGTTGATTTTACCGGATTGCAACCCCAGTATTGCACAGATAAAACAATCACGCTGCAAAAGGTAACAAGTAATACCATTTCATCTTACACGTGGGATAATGGCGATGGCCTGCAGGTTCAAAACAAACCCCAGTTCCAGTTTTCTTATGCCAAAGAAAAAACATACACAATAACATTAACGGCCAACGATAAATATTGTACTGGTGTAGGTGTTGCTAAAACGGTGGATATTTTTGCGGTACCACAGTTTAGTTTGGGTAATGACACCGTATTGTGCCCTGCCGCTTCCCTGCAGATTGGTGTACCGTTTAACAACAGTTATACATATTTATGGAGTACAGGTGCCACCACGCCACAAATCACCACAGACCTTGTTACTGCCAACTACACACTGACTATTGATAATCATGGGTGCACAGCATCAGATCAAATTGAAGTGAAAGTATTGGGAGCCTGCATTATCGCAATGCCGAATGCATTCACGCCCAACCACGACGGTAATAACGATGTATTGCGTGCCACCAACGCAGACCTTGCCAAAGAATTTTCATTGAAGATATACAACCGCTACGGAGTATTGCTCTTCAGCACCACCAATCCTTTGCAGGGTTGGGACGGTACTTATAAAGGCGTTAAAGCAGAAACGGGAACTTATGTTTGGCAATTGAGTTATATGAATCCCTGGAATAATAAAAAAGTATTTGAAAGCGGTACCAGTATTTTATTGAGATAATATCAGCGTAATTCATTTAACGTAACACCATCTGCATTTACAGTTAACTGGTGCCGCACCCCGCATTTCAGTGCGAAGTTATTTTTTTGATGCCCCACGGGAAAATCAAAGCAAACAGGATAATGAAATGATCTCACCTGGTCTAACACAATATCATAAATACTTTTGCCAAATTCATCAGCTGCATCTTCAGATGGTTTCACTTTAAAACCACCAATAACCAGTGCTTTTAATTTATTGAGTTTACCGGTACGTTTTAAATTCCAGAACATGCGGTCGATGCTGTACAGGTATTCGCCGGTATCTTCCACAAATAAAATTTTACCATCGGTGGTAATATCGCTTTTACTGCCGGCTAATGTTTCCAGTGTTTTTAAATTGCCACCCACTAAAATGCCGCTGGCTTTACCAATGATATTTTTTTCGTTAGGCGGTGCAGTATAAATCATCTTTTCTCCTGCAAGGCATTTGTTGATGGATTCAATGGTTTCTATTTGTACTGGCTCCGCCTTACTCCAGTCAGCCGGAAAACTGTTGCACATTTTGGAATGAATGGAAGCGATGCCAAAATTTTTATTCAGGTGAGAATGAATAACGGTGATATCGCTGAAGCCAATGATCCATTTGGGGTGCAGGGTAAATTTGGAAAAATCAATGGCATCAATAATACGCACAGCGCCATAACCACCGCGGGCACACATGATGGCCTTAACGGTTTTATCATCCAGCATTTTTTGAAAATCCTGCAGGCGTTCTTCATCAGTACCGCCAAAAGTAGCATCTCTTTTTCCCACTGTATCACCCACTTTAATGTTGAAACCCCATTCTTTCATTTTATCAATGGCAGGCTGCACATCTTCAGCCGTAATATAACCGGCCGGGCAGGTAATACCAATGGTATCACCTTTTTTAAGGTATGGCGGAATCTTTCCCAAAACTTCCGGCTCTTCCACTTTTGCTGAAGCAGTTGCTGCTGAAAGAATGGCGCCAACAGGCAGTACTGCAGATAAAAAATGTTTGCGGTTCATCGTTCTAATTTACATCATTTATTAAAAAATACCGGTTTGGCATCTTATCCTAAGAAAAATATAAAAAAATACCCAACCCTTTTTCTTGGTTAAACCGTTTTATATATTACATGAACCTACTGTTATCTAAAAAACGATTATTGAACCATAGTCCGGATATACTGATCAGGGGATGCCAGCAAAACGACCTGCAGAGCCAGCAGCAGCTGTATAAATTATGTTACCCGGAGATGATCAAGATCTGTTACCGTTACGCCAAAGATGCGGATGGTGCCGGAACTATTTATAACGATGCCATGCTGAAAGTATTTGCCCATATTGGCAGGTATGTGGACGAAGGAAAATTAGTATCGTGGATTAGAACGATTGTGGTGCGTTGCAGTATTGACTATTGCCGGCAGCGCCATGTATTTAAACCGTTGCCGGTGCAGGAAATGGAAGAACTGTATATCATCGACCCTGAAGTGCTGAACCGCGTTACAGGAAAAGAAATTCAGCAACTGGTCAAACAACTGCCCGGCGCAACTGCAACTGTTTTCAACCTGTTTGTTTATGACGGCTTCACACATAAACAGATCGCAGACATACTCAACATCAGTGAGGGAACCAGCAAATGGCATGTAAGTGAAGCTAAAAAATTACTGAAACTAAAACTGGAACGTATAACCGAAACCGAATTAAAAACCAATGCAGCAGGATAAATTTGATATGGACAATAAGTTGCGGCAGCTGGAAAACCAGCAACTGCCCGACCTGAGTGCCATGGATGCACACTGGAAACAGATGGCGCAGCAACTGGCACCCGGTGAAAAAAACGCAGTGCCGCGGCACAGGCGAAACACCACACTAAAAAGATTTTTACTGGCAGCAAGTATTGTTGCAATAGCAGTAACAGTCTACTTTGCCCGGCACAATAGCAATAAAGAAGTACGCACAGTAAAAAACCCGGCGCACGAACCTTCAATAAAGAGCAACAATAACAATACTATTCAACCCAAAATAAATATTCCAGCATTTGATTCTACTTATACTTTAAACCAACAGCAAACTGTAAAAGCAACGCATACTTCAACGGCAAAACCTTCTCTGAAAATCGGTAGCCGCCCTGAAAATATACTTCCAGGAATTGATGGCAGCGAACCGGTTGCCAATGCATCACCGGTAGTGGCGCCTGCAATGACGCTGGATAATTTTTACACGCAACTGCAAAAACCAGCGCAGCAGTTCAGTGTAAATGGTTCAACGGGTGCTGTGATAGAAGCAGCTGAAGGCACCCGATTGCTCATACCACCTTCAGCATTTATGGATGCAGAAGGCAAAGCAGTATTGGGTAATGTTATTATTTCGATAGAAGAATATTATAAGTATGCAGATATAGTGGCAGCACACTTAACCACCACATCTAATGATCAGCAGCTGGAGACTGGTGGTATGATCAGGTTGGCAGCAGTGTACAATAATCATGAAGTGCAGTTGCGCACAGGCAAAGCGATACAGGTATCAATGCCCACCAAAAATTATGATCCGCAGATGGAATTGTTTTTGCCTGAAACCAATAGTACAACACCACAATATGCAGCATCCCAAACGAGGGATTTAACAACAGGCTCAACAAGCATTTACAACCAATATCTGAACTGGCTTGCAGTAAATAATTCAAGGCCGGAACAATTCAGTGGCACCACTAATTTCCTGGACATGAGTGATGAACCGGTAAGAGTAAGGGAAACACGGAAGAAACGTATTGGAGTTTTTCATATCACCAATGAATTACCTATGAGTGAAGATGAAGCCAAAGCAGTGTTGAAAGAAAAATATGGCGACTACTACACCGTTATTAAAGTGAAAAAGATAAAACCCGAACGTAAAATTTTGTTCAGCCGGTGGTGGATGGTACGCCCTCATATCGGAGACTCCACCCAATTGAAAGTGGAAACAGCGCTGCGCTGGCATTACATCAAAAGAAGCGACAGTGCATTTTATGCTGAAAAAACGAGAAGGGACAGCCTGCAGTTTGTAGCATACAGGTGGAATACGTTCTGGAGTACACTCGGAACAAATATTACCAGCACGGGTGATCCGTTAGTTGAAAAAAGAATAACAGATTCACTCTATACAATGTTCAAACAAAGAACGCAGGTGGAACAATCCTATAATTTTTCAGTGCCGCGGATGGGATGGATCAATTGCGACAAGTTTAGGAACAATTCCAATGCAATAAATTTTGCAGTGAACCTGCCACCCGATGTAAAAGCAGAAAAATTTGTTTCGCAGTTGGTATTTGCGAATATTAAATCTGTAATGCCGGGCCAGTATGGTGCCAATCAATTTGGCTTTGCCGGCATTCCACCTAACAGGAACGTGTACGTGGTGGCGTTAGGAGAAAGAAATGGAAAAGTAGTTTCTGTATTTCAACATTGTACCACCCGTGCGGCCGGAATAACTATTGACAAGTTTGAAGAAACCACGCCGGAAGCATTCCAAAAAAAATTACAACAACTGGATTTATAAATATTTTTAGCCGTACACTCTTTGGGGGATACAGCAGCATAGCGAAAGCATGCTGCTTTTTTATAACTCAAAACCCATTCCGCCTTTTAATGCTTTTTGGTATTTACGCAGGTCGAACTTGTAATAGTAAGGTGCTTTATGCGCCACGCCTTTTTTAGTTTCATCCAGCCTTTTTAAAATGCCTGTGCTCATAATCTTACGCTGAAAATTACGCCGGTCCAGTTTACGGTCAAGAATCGTTTCATACAATTTTTGCAATTCAGGCATGGTAAATTTTTCAGGCAATAAATTGTAACCAACAGGATGATAATTCAATTGCATGCGTAAATTCTCCAGCGCTTTATCAAGGATATTGCGGTGATCGAGTATCATACCCGGAATATCATGAATATTGAACCATTTGCAGTCTGAGGAAATATTATCAGGCACCGGCAACACTTTCGAAAAATCAACCAGTGCAGAATAACCCACCGTGATAAAACGTTCAAACAGCCAGCTTTCTTCCAGTTCAATACCGGCGTTTTTTAAAAATAACTTATTGATTTTTTTATTGGAGCGGTCGGGTTCACTAAAAACATAAAACTGCTGCATGTAAACATCATCCACACCGGTACGCTCCTGCAAAATACGTTTGGCGGCATCATCCATGTGTTCATCTTTCAAAATAAAACCGCCAGGCAAAGCCCAGCTGCCGGCATATTTAGCCTGCAATAGCAACACTTTCAATTCATTTTCATGAAAGCCGAAAATGATGCAGTCCACCGAAATGTTCCGCAAAAATTTCTCGTGTCCTTCGGCAAATAATTGCCTGATTTCTTTTTCCCAACTCATAATGTAAAATTAAAATGACACGGCCATTCAAAAAATAAATTTTAAAATGTGGAGGATAATATCTATCATTGCGTCATATTAACGCAATGATAAAATTTTTTGCTGTATGAAAAAAATCATTCTTCCTTTATTGGCTGTTGCCTTTTCACTTACTGCTGCTGCACAAAATTCCAATAACAATGCCAAAGACATTGTAAGTAAAATGACGCTGGACGAGAAAATCAACCTGGTGGTGGGCATGGGTATGAAGTTGCCGGGCCAGGGAGGCACTGGAGTAGGGTTAACGGACGATAAAGTGCCGGGTGCAGCAGGTACAACATATTCCATTCCACGATTAAACCTGCCCACTACAGTAGTGGCAGATGGTCCTGCGGGCTTACGCATTAATCCAACCAGGCCAACAGACAGGCGAACTTATTATGCCACTGCATGGCCTGTTGCCACATTGCTGGCTTCCACATGGGATACTAAACTGGTGGAAGCAGTAGGCAAGGGCATGGGCAATGAAGTAAAGGAATATGGTGTGGATGTATTGCTGGGCCCCGGAATGAACATACACCGCAATCCATTGGGTGGAAGAAATTTTGAGTATTATTCAGAAGATCCTGTAGTGTCTGGTAAAATGGCAGCAGCAATGGTGAATGGAATACAAAGTAACGGCGTAGGCGTTTCCATCAAACATTTTGCCATGAACAATGAAGAAACGAACCGCAATACAATAAACGTAATTACCGGAACAAGAGCCATGCGTGAAATTTATTTGCGTGGTTTTGAAATTGCAGTAAAGGAATCTAATCCATGGACAGTGATGAGTTCTTACAATAAAATCAATGGCACCTATACATCAGAAAACTATGATTTGCTTACAACCATTTTGAGAAAAGAATGGGGCTTTAAAGGTTTGGTAATGACAGACTGGTTTGGAGGTACAAACACTGTGGCACAAATGAAAGCCGGTAATGATTTATTGATGCCGGGCACACCAGACCAGCGTAAAGCCATTAAAGACGCCGTTGATAATGGCACACTGGATGTAAAAGTGATTGATGAAAATGCAGCACGGATTGTAAACTATATTTTGGGAACACCGGCATATCAACATTATGCATTTACCAATGCTCCCGATTTAAAAGCGCACGCCGCATTAGCCAGGAGCGCCGCAACAGAAGGAATGATTTTACTGCAAAATAATCATGCCGCATTACCCTTAAATAAAAGCATAAAAAGTATTGCACCGTTTGGCATTACCTCATTCGATTTTGTGAGTGGCGGTACCGGCAGCGGTGATGTTAACGAAGCCTACACCGTTTCATTAGCTGAAGGTTTGACCAATGCAGGATTTAAACTGGATGAAGAACTGAGTAAAAATTATGAAGATTATGTGATGGGTGAAAAATCTAAGCAGCCGCACAAATCATTCCTGGAAGAATTTATGAATCCAACCCCACGCATTACTGAAATGCCGATTGATGATAAAGTATTTGCAGATAAAGCGGCAACAAATGATGTGGCACTCATCACCATTGGCCGCAATGCTGGTGAAGGCAGCGACCGCAAAGTGGAGAACGATTTTAATTTAAAAGCAAGTGAAATAGCATTGATTGATAAAGTGGCCGCAGCATTTCATGCAAAAAATAAAAAAGTAATTGTAGTAATTAATTCCGGTGGTGTTATTGAAGTAGCCAGCTGGAGGAATAAAGTAGATGCGGTTTTGCTGGCCTGGCAACCGGGAATGGAAGCAGGTAATGCGGTTGCAGATGTATTGAGTGGCAAAGTAAATCCGAGTGGTAAACTGGCATCAACTTTTCCTGTAAAATATGAGGACGATGTGACGGCAAAAAATTTCCCCGGCATTGAATTTAAAGACAAAGCCACCAAAGGCATGCTGGGCATGCCCATGATACCGGCAGAAGTGACTTATGAAGAAGGCGTATATGTGGGCTACCGTTATTACAACAGTTTTAAAATAAAACCGGCGTATGCATTTGGTTATGGATTAAGCTATACGCATTTCACTTATACCAATATAAGGCTGAGTGCCACCACGTTTAAAGATAAAATATCTGTAACCGTTGATGTAAAAAATACAGGAACTGTTGCCGGTAAAGAAGCAGTGCAATTGTATCTCAGCGCACCTGCAAAAAAAATGAATAAGCCTGCGGAAGAATTGAAAGCATTTGATAAAACCCGTTTGTTGCAACCCGGCGAAAAACAAACCCTTCAATTTGAAATCAATGCAAAGGATTTGGCGTCATTTGATGCAAAAAATAATAATTGGGTGGCTGAAGCGGGAACGTATACAGTAAAAATTGGCGCATCATCAGAAAATATTCTGCAAAAAGCCAGCTTTACATTGCCGGCACAAAAAATGGTGGAACAATGCCACGCTGTTTTACAGCCACAGGTAACAGTTAATGAATTGAAAAGATAATTTGAATGCGTCAAGACGGTTTACATGCGTCTGACGGTTTGGAACCGTCTTGACGCATGTAAACTGCCAAAACAGTTTGGGTATTGCCTGTGCTTTAGGTATTTTTGCACCGCAATGAACAATCCCAAACGATATTTAATTACGGCCGCACTGCCCTATGCCAACGGGCCGGTGCATATTGGCCACCTGGCAGGCTGTTATTTACCTGCCGATATTTATGTGCGTTATTTACGTGCCCAAAAACGTGATGTAAAATTTATTGGCGGCAGCGATGAACATGGGGTGCCCATCACCATTCGTGCCATGAAAGAAGGTATTACCCCGCAACAGGTGGTGGACAGGTATCATGCCATCATTAAAGAAAGCATGGAGCAAATGGGTATTTCTTTCGATATCTATTCCAGGACATCTAATGCTATTCATCATAAAACGGCATCAGATTTTTTCAGCAAACTGTATCAGGATGGTTTGTTCGAAGAAAAAGAATCTGAACAATATTATGATGAAAAGGCCAATACATTTTTGGCCGACCGTTATATAACAGGAACATGCCCGGTATGCGCTAATCCTAATGCTTATGGCGATCAATGCGAAAAATGCGGCAGCAGTTTATCTCCAGAACAACTCATCAATCCCCGCAGCACACTGAGTGACGCCGTACCGGTAAAAAAGAAAACCACGCATTGGTATTTTCCCTTACAGCAATACGAAAACTGGTTAAAAGAATGGATACTGGAAGACCATAAAGAGTGGAAGAACAATGTATATGGTCAATGTAAAAGCTGGCTGGATAGCGGGCTGCAAAGTCGTGCCATGACACGTGACAGTAACTGGGGAATTAAAGTACCCACACCGCCAGCGCCCGAAGGTGGGGGTGGTAAGGTGCTGTACGTTTGGTTTGATGCACCCATTGGTTACATCAGTGCAACAAAAGAATTGACTGATCAATGGGCAGACTACTGGTGTAAAGAAGATACCAAGCTGGTACATTTCATTGGTAAAGACAATATTGTGTTTCACTGCATTATTTTCCCGGCAATGCTGAAAGCGCATGGCGGTTTTGTATTGCCTGATAATGTACCCGCCAATGAATTTTTAAATATTGAAGGAGAAAAAGTAAGTACCAGCCGTAACTGGGCAGTGTGGGTGCATGAATACATAAAAGATTTTGCCGGCAGTGAAGATGTATTGCGGTATGTGTTATGTGCCAACGCCCCGGAAACAAAGGACAATGATTTTACATGGAAAGATTTCCAGGACAGGAACAACAGTGAACTGGTAAGCATCTTCGGTAATTTCGTAAACAGGAGTTGGGTATTGATGCATAAACTGTGTGGGGGAAAAGTGCCGCCGTTGCATGAAGATGCATTTGATGATAACGATAAACAAATTATTTCCGAAATACAAAGTTCTAAAGTCAAAGTTGAAAACTTAATAGAAGAGTTTAAATTTAGAGATGCTTTATTCGAGGTGATTGATTTAAGTAGAAAGGGTAATCAATACATGCAAAAGAAAGAGCCCTGGATTGTAGCAAAGCAATTGGGAGAAGTGGATAGCCCGGCTCAAAAATCCATCGACAATTGCCTGCACCTGTGTTTACAATTAACTGCAAACCTTGCCATACTCATCAATCCTTTCCTGCCCACTACAGCTAAGAAGATGCTGGGCATGATGAAAGTGGTGGATAAAATACTGGATTGGGAAAACGCAGGAAAAATTAAACTGCTGAGCGTGGGTTATAGTTTGCGTGAACCACAATTATTATTCAGGAAAATTGAAGATGAAGAAATAAAAGCACAAGTAGAAAAATTAAAAGCAGGATTAGTGAAACCAACAGAAAATAAATCCGATAAAGAAACTGCAGCAGCACCAATTTCAGTAAAGCCTGAAATTGTATTCGACGACTTCGCTAAAATTGATTTGAAAGTAGGAACTATTGTTGCCGCAGAAAAAGTAGAAAAGGCAGATAAGTTGTTAAAGCTGCAGGTAGACGTAGGTTTTGAAACCCGTACTATTGTATCTGGAATAGCCATGCATTTTGCACCGGAAGAAATTGTAGGCAAACAGGTAACGGTAGTGGTTAACCTGGCGCCACGGAAAATGAGGGGGATAGAAAGTAATGGAATGATCTTAATGGCGGAAGATAATAACGGGAAACTGCATTTTATAAAACCGGAAACAGTAATTAACCCTGGTGCAGGCGTAAGCTGATTATACCACGTAAGGTATACAAATATTTAAAGTACAACCATTATCAGGGTAAGTAGTAATTTCCACTTTGCCATTATAAGCATCTACACGGTTAAAGATATTAATAAAGCCAATACCGTTGGCTTTTTGTTTGGTTTTATCAAAGCCAATTCCATTATCACTGATCAAAAGGCTGCAGGCACCATTTTTTTCGGTAAGCGCAATAGTGGCAGCCGAGGCACGGGAATATTTAATGATATTATTGCTTTGTTCCTGGATGATCCTGAAAACAACCAATTGCTGTTCCTGCGTTAATTTATCAATCACATTTTTATCAATCGTAGTATTGACATTAATGTCGTTGAACTGCTTCATGTTTCTGCTGATATCAAAAATACTTTGTTCCAGGCCCACAGATTTTACAATGGAGGTATTTAATCTTCTTGATAAATTCCTGATCTCTTCCACAGCCTGTAATACATAGTCAGATGCTTTGTTCAGTAATTCTTCCTGTGCATCGCTTTTTTTGGCGGCGCCAATGTGCAGGCGGGCACTCATGAGCAACTGGTTAACGTTATCATGCAGTTCAGCACTGATCATGCCGCGTTCTTTTTCCTGTGCATCAATAGTGGCCTGGTTAATGAGTTTTTGTTTTTTTACCTGCTCATTCAATAATTGCGCTTCCAGTTTTTTACGTTGTGTAATATCCTGTATGGCGCCAATAAGCCGGATGGGTTTACCATCTTCATAAACAGCAAAACCTTTATCGGCAATATTCCGGTAAGTACCGTCTGCATATTGAAAACGGTATTCATCCTCCCAGTTTCTTTTGCCGGAAAGCATTTCTTTTTCAAAATTAGATTGGACACGTACTTTATCCTCCGGGTGAATCCTGTCGAACCACCAGGTTAAACTACCGGATACCTGTTCTTTACTGTAGCCAGATATTTTATAAAATGCATCGCTGCGGTAAATTTCGTTTGTTGTAAGGTCAAGATCCCAAACCGCTTCGGAAGTAGCATTGATAGCATAAGTAAAACGTTCATGAATTTTTTTTATCTGCTCCTCAGAATTTTTCCTGTCTGTAATATCAATAGCTTGTCCGCCAATGTATCTTTTTTTATCCGCGGTCTGAAAAGTAAACGCATTGGAAACAAAATGAATCACACTGCCATCCGGGCCGGTAAGGGAATGTTCAGTGATCATTGGTGCATTGGTGGATAAAATTTCCCTGTTACGTTGCTGTAGCTGCTGAACCAGTTTTTCAGGAAAAATTTCGGCAATGTGTTTTCCAATAGGGTTACCTGTAAAACCAGTTGATTCCGTATAAGCAGCATTGGCAAATACAATATAATCGTTTTCATCATAAATCCAGCAGCCGGTTTGGCTGTTCTCCATGAATAAACTAAATAATGTAGCCGTATTTTGTGCAATAGGTAAAGTATAATGCTGTTGCTGGTCGCTATGTAATTTGTTACTGATAATAATAGTACCAGTATTGACTTGTGTAATGGCGGTGGTAAAAAAGTATTCCTGGTTATTTAATGTTACAATGGTATCGCCTGTCCAGCATCCGTTTCTGAAAGTTTGCAATAACACTTTTTTTGTGGTGGTGTTACTGAAAGAAAAAACAACAGCATCATTGATTAATGTTTGCTGATGCTGTGCCGTTAAACCAAAAATAATTTCAGAAGATTTATTGAAGCCGGTGATGTTGAACCGCTGGTCAGTCATAATTATACTGTCTGGCAGTTGCAGCAACTCAGTAACCGTCATACCGGGTGCCTTATAACTTACACTGAGTAAAGCGTCTGAATGTGGCGTTAGTTTCTGTACTAATGGCTTCATTATATTGGACAAGGTGGTTGAGGTTTTTCCAGTGGAATGCGGTACCGTTGATCACACATAATCTTCCCTGCACCATTGGTGCCACCATTCCCCTGGAATAATAAAACGTAGTTTTTCTATTTTTAGTATGTTAATTCTACTATGTTTTACGTTTTTTCCCTCTTTTACCTATCTTCGGGTAAAATTAGTTAGTTAAACAACTATTTTTGCAAAAGAAAAATATTGTCTCCTTAATAGTCAATTGCATTTATATGAAAAGAATCATTAAAAAAGTAGCGGTATTGGGTAGTGGAGTGATGGGAAGCCGTATTGCCTGTCATTTTGCAGGAATTGGTGTGCAGGTGTTGCTGCTGGATATTCAACCCAAGGATTTGCCTGCTGATGCCAAACCCGCTGAAAAAAATAAAATTGTTAACGATGCATTAGCTGCTGCAATAAAAAGTAATCCATCACCCGTTTACACAAAAGATGTGGTGAAAAAGATCAAAACCGGGAATTTTACGGATAACATGAAAGACATTGCGGCTTGCGACTGGGTGATAGAAGTTGTGGTGGAACGACTGGACATTAAGCAATCCGTATTTACAGAAGTGGAAAAATACCGCAAGCCAGGAACCTTGATCACGTCCAATACTTCAGGCATACCCATACACATGATGGCGGAGGGAAGAAGCGAAGATTTTAAAAAACATTTTTGCGGCACCCACTTTTTTAATCCACCGCGTTATTTAAGGCTGCTGGAAATTATACCCACGCCATATACCGATCCGGAGATTGTGGATTTTCTGATGCATTATGGAGATGTGTATTTAGGTAAAACTACGGTTTTGTGTAAAGATACACCGGCATTTATTGCCAATCGTGTAGGCGTATTCGGTATGATGGCCATTATGAATACGATGGAAAAACTGCAACTGGGTGTGGATGAAATTGATGCATTGACAGGCCCGGTGATTGGCCGCCCAAAATCAGCCACCTTCCGCACTGCAGATGTAGTGGGAATAGATACTTTAGTAAAAGTGGCCAAAGGTGTTGCCGATAATTGCCCCGGTGATGAAGCTAAATCCATATTCAATATTCCTGCCTGGTTAAATAAAATGGTAGAAAATAATTGGCTGGGCGATAAAACCGGCCAGGGTTTCTTTAAAAAAACCAAAGGAACTGGTGGTGAAAAAGAAATCCTTACCCTGAATCTTTCTACGATGGAATATGGCCCGCGGAGCAAACCTAAATTTGCCACACTTGAAACTGCAAAGCCAATAGAAGATTTACCATCCAGGTTGAAAGCATTATGTGCCGGTGCGGATAAAGCGGGTGAATTCTACCGCCAGTTTCATTACAACTTATTTGCTTACATCAGCCACCGCATACCGGAAATCAGCGATGAAGTATACCGTGTGGATGATGGTATGATGGCAGGTTTTGGGTGGGAAATTGGTGCATTTGAAAGCTGGGATGTATTGGGCGTTTCCAAAACAGTGGATGCTATGAAAGCCGCAGGTTTTAGTGTTGCACCCTGGGTGGATGATATGATAGCAGGCGGCAACACTTCATTTTATAAAGTGGAAAATGGCAAACGTTTATGTTACGACCCCGCAAGTAAAACCTATAAAGCTTTGCCCGGTGGAGATGCATTTATTGTGATGAAAAATTTTGCCAATCAGACTGTTTGGAAAAACAGTGCCTGCCGTACTTATCATTTAGGCGATGATGTGCTGGGGCTGGAATGGTACACCAAAATGGGAAGTATTGGAGGAGAAGTATTGGAAGGGATACAAAAATCTATTACGCTGGCAGAAGAAAAATATAAAGGCCTGGTAATTGGAAATGATGGCGCTAATTTTAGTGCAGGCGCCAACGTGGGTATGATATTCATGCTGGCAATAGAACAGGATTATGATGAAATTGATATGGCCATCCGCATGTTCCAGAACACCATGATGCGGGTGCGTTATTCAGGAATACCGGTGGTGTTGGCACCGCATGGCCTGGCATTGGGCGGTGGATGTGAGATTTGCCTGCATGCAGACAAAGTGATCCCTGCCGCAGAAACCTATACCGGTTTGGTTGAGGTTGGTATTGGTGTGATACCCGGTGGGGGCGGTACCAAAGAATTTGTATTGCGTGCAGCTGATGAAATGCACGATGGTGAAGTGGATACGCTCACTTTGCAGAACCGCTTTTTAACAATCGCCACTGCCAAAGTAGGAACATCTGCTTATGAAGCTTACCACCTGGGTATTTATAAAGAAGGCCGTGATATGGTAAGCGTAAACCAGGGCCGCAGGATTGCAGAAGCCAAACAGGCGGTGATTGAAATGTACGATGATGGGTATGTAATGCCGGTGCAGCGCAACGATATCCGTGTGCTGGGCCGTAGCGCATTAGGTGCCATGCATGCTGGTATCAATGGGATGTGGCGTGCTAACTATGCCACCGATCATGATGTAACCGTTGCCAAAAAACTGGCGTATGTAATGTGCGGGGGCGACCTCAGCGAACAGCAATCCGTAAGTGAGCAATATCTGCTCGACCTGGAAAGGGAAGCATTTTTAAGTTTAACAGGGGAGAAAAAGACATTAGAAAGAATTCAAAGTGTGCTGAAGACTGGTAAACCGTTGAGGAATTAAACATGGTCTGACGTCCGCGTCTGACCATGAATTAAATTGAAAAAAATATTTGTAAGCCTCTTCAATCAGTTTAACGATGCTGTCAGACAGATTGAATTACATCCATCTTCGACATGTGAGGCTGCTAACATGGTCTGACGCCCCCGTCTGACCATGAATGGGTTTCTTCAAAACAAACAATAACATTTTTCAGGGATTAATTGATATACCTAAACCTTAACTACAATCAGCTGATGAAAATAGTTAAGAATATGAGATTTTTACCAGGAAACGTTTACCACATTTATAACCAGGGGAACAACAATACTTCAATATTCATAGAAGATGTTCACTTCAATTATTTTCTTGAGCTGTATAGAAACTACGTAGTTCCGCATTGCGAAACGCTATCATGGTGCCTGATGCATACCCATTTTCATTTCATGATTTATGCGGATGAACGCTGCCTGGAAATGAAGAAGCAAGGCGGGCTCATTTTAGATCCTGTAACAAATGGGTTTAGGAAATTATTGAGTGCATATGCTCATGAGTTTAATGTTAAACAAAATCGAACAGGCAGTTTATTTCGCCCGAAAACAAAATCGATTTGCCTAGATGATGAAATGAAGAAACAGCAAATGAAAATCAAGCATCAGAATTATTATAGAAATACTTTTGAGTATATACATAATAACCCTGTAGAAGCTGGACTTGCAAGACATCCAACTTTATGGAAGTGGTCATCATGCAGGTTTTATGAAGGATTACGGCCGTCTTCTTTTTGTAACAGGGAATTGGCACTGACTATTTGCGGGATTTCCAATACGATATAACCTTCTTGTTAATGATGAACAATTGTATGCTGTATGTTTGAGGGTCTTAGCTATCGGTCAGACGGGACGTCAGACCGTGCGGAGCCTTCAACATGATCTGACATTTTTGTCTGATCATGAATAATAATTTGCGGAATAGTAGAAGCGCTCATCTATCGGTCAGACGGGACGTCAGACCGTGTGGAGTCTTCAGCATGATCTGACATTCTTGTCTGATCATGAATAATAATTTGTGGAATGGTGGAAGCGCTTTTCTATCGGTCAGACGGGACGTCAGACCGTGCGGAGCCTTCAACATGATCTGACATTTTTGTCTGATCATGAATAATAATTTGCGGAATGGTAGAAGCGCTCATCTATCGGTCAGACGGGACGTCAGACCGTGTGGAGTCTTCAACATGATCTGACATTTTTGTCTGATCATGAATAATAATTTGCAGAATGGTGGAAGCGCTTATCTATCGGTCAGACGGGACGTCAGACCGTGTAAACAGCTCCATTGACCCAGGGAACGACATCAGCTCATTTTTAAATACATTTGTTTCATAAATTTCCTTCATGAAACAAATAACCATTCTTTTTTTATTACTGTTTTCATTGTGTGTGCGTGCACAAGACAAATTACTTACTATGGAAGACGCTATGGTAAATAATAAAACGACACTTGCACCTGAAAACCTCCGTCAACTGCAGTTTATATACGGCACAACAGACTATGTGTACCTGAAAAAAACAGATGGGAAAGAGGCGTGGGTAAAAGGCAATCTTAAAACACCGGAAACTATATTCCTTACGCTGGACCAGCTCAACGAGAAAATAAAACCTGCAGGCTTTGGCACCCTGGAAGCAATGCCGGCTATCCAATTCAATGCCGCTCCGGAATGGCTGTTCGCTGTAAACGGAACAGCATTGACATTGAATCCGCAAACAGGGCAGGTTAAAGAACGCATCGATAAAAATGCAAACAGCAAAGCAGTTGTGGAAGCAGGGAGTGCCGGCTTTGTAGCTTATGTGGATAATGACAATTTATATGTAACCTCCACGCAATACGGAACGAAACAGGTAACTAGGGATGGCAGCAGTAATATCGTGTATGCGCAATCGGTACACCGGGATGAGTTTGGAATTTCAAAAGGAACATTCTGGAGTAATAACGGTAAGCTGCTGGCTTTTTACCGTATGGATCAAAGTATGGTAACCGATTATCCCATTATCGACTGGACGCAATACCCTGCGGTAAACCATAATATTAAATATCCAATGGCAGGGGGCAGAAGCCACCAGGTTTCAGTGGGTATTTATAACGCGGTCATTAATTCCACCACATGGGTAAAAACCGGCGAACCTGCCGATCAATACCTAACCAATATAGCCTGGAGCCCGGATGATAAATGGCTGTATATAGCCGTGCTGAACCGGGAACAAAACCACATGCAATTAAACCAGTACAATGCTACCACCGGTGCGTTTGTGAAAACATTATTTGAAGAAAGGGATGATAAATATGTGGAGCCGCTGGTGCCAATGTTGTTTGTAAAAAATAAAGCCAACCAGTTCATCTGGCAAAGTAACCGTGATGGATGGAATCATGTGTACTTATATGATGAAAACGGAAGCATGATCAAACAACTTACCAAAGGTAATTGGGAAGTGACAGAAGTAAAAGGCTTTGATGCTAAAGGAGAAAACCTGTTTTATATGTCAACAGAAGCTTCGCCCATTACGCGGAATTTATACGCAGTGAATATAAAAACCGGCGTGACAAAAAAAATAACTGAAGCAGCTGGAGTTCATACAACACAGGTGTCAACAGATGGCAGTGCGATTGTTGATGCTTACGCTGCTGCGGACAATCCGCGAACGGTTGAAATAAGAGATGTAAAATCTTCTGCAACAAAAACAATTTTGCAGGCAGCAAACCCCATCAGCAATTATGCATTAGGTAAGCTCAGCATCTTTACTATTAAAAATAATGCCGGAACAGAATTGTATTGCAGAATGTATACCCCGGTACACTTCGACAGTACTAAAAAATACCCGGTAATTGTATATTGGTATGGCGGTCCGCATGCACAATTAATTCTAAATGCCTGGAATGGTGGCGCAAGCGATTACTGGTTTCAATATATGGCTGAACGGGGATACCTGGTATTTAGTGTAGATACCCGTGGCAGCGATAACCGCGGCAAAGCTTTTGAACAAACTATTTTCCGCAGAGCAGGCGTGGCGCAAATGGAAGACATGGAGGACGCATTGCGTTATGTAACCGCATTACCTTATGCTGATAAAGAACAGATGGGTTTATTTGGATGGAGTTATGGAGGTTTTATGACGACAGATTTTGTACTTCATCATCCCGGTACATTTAAAGCAGCTGTTGCCGGCGGGCCGGTGATGGATTGGAAATACTACGAGATCATGTACGGCGAACGGTATATGGATACGCCGCAGGAAAACCCGGAAGGATATGAAGCCACTAATCTCATCAAACAGGCAGGAAAACTTAAAGATAAACTGCTGCTCATACATGGCCTGCAGGATCCTGTTGTGGTGCAACAGCATTCTGTATTGTTTGTTAAAGCCTGTGTGGATGCCGGTGTGCAGGTAGACTATATGATCTATCCCGGACATGAACACAATGTACTGGGTAAAGACAGGGCGCATTTATACCAAAAGGTTACAGATTATTTTATGAACAATCTTAAATAAAATGGGCGAAGCGGAACTGAGTGGCAACAGGCTGATCATTCATGCCAGCATTATCATTTATGGCGATGCGGCCACTGCATCACTTGCTGAAACCATAGCCGGGGATATTGCCCATTACTGGAACGAACCTGAAGGAACAGCCGAAATTCATCACCATACTTATGCTGTTGAATTTGCGGTAAAGGGTTTTTATAACCCGGCATTAACACCAGTGGAAGTGTATGAAAACACCAATCCCCGCAATAATTATTTCAGGATAGAAACAGAAGCACATGGTAACATTTCTTCTGTTGACGGATTGGGAAGCAATACCGGTTATTTTAAGTTAGATAATTTGCTGCATCATTCCACAACGGCAGCGCATGAGTTTGGGCATACGCTTGGGCTCGATCATCCCCGCATGATGGATATCCGGGGCGAAGGCCAGCCCGGCATTATGTATCCGCGGGGCACCATTGTAGATGCTGTTTATCAATATGACCCTGCAGCAAAGCCTCACGGCCCCGGCGGCACTATCAATCCGCATACCCGCCGGGTGTTGCAAAAAGATATTGATCACCTCAAATTAAATAAACTCCGTTTCAATACTGCAGGCTTTGCGGTAGTGGGGGAATTTAGTTCGGTATGGCATGAAAAGTATACTGAGTCATGAACCATTTATCATTTTGCCGGTGTAACAACAATAAAAAATCCCTTATCTTCAAATTCTAAAAAGTAAGCCATGGAGGTATTAACCGTAACTAACCTCTCCAAGAATTATAATACAGTAAAAGCGCTGCAGCAGATTAATTTTTCGGTTCCTGAAAAAACTGTCTTTGGAATTTTAGGCCCTAACGGTAGTGGTAAAACGACATTGCTGGGTATTGTAATGGACGTTTTAAGAGCAAGTGACGGGTCGTATTCATGGATGGGACAGGAAGGATCATCAGAAATACGCAAACGTATTGGGACATTGCTGGAAACCCCTAATTTTTATCATTATTTAAGTGCTGAGGACAACCTTAAAATAGCAGCGAAGATTAAGGGCCGCGGTGAAGAAGACATTGATAAAGTCTTAAAACTGGTTAATCTTTACGAAAGGAGAAGCTCAAAATTCAACACTTATTCATTGGGTATGAAACAGCGCCTGGCGATTGCATCGGCATTGTTGGGCGACCCTGATATTTTGGTTTTTGATGAACCAACAAACGGGCTTGACCCGGCTGGCATTGCTGAAATAAGAGAATTGATTAAAACCTTAAACCGCGGTGGAAAAACCATCATCATGGCAAGCCATATCCTTGATGAAGTGGAAAAGGTTTGTACACATGTTGCCATTATACAAAGGGGTGTAATGAAGGCTGTTGGATCAGTGAGTGAAGTAATGGCACATACGCCTGGTACGGCAACAAATAATGCAGTGCTGATAGAATTGGGGTCGGAAAATCTTACTGAATTAAAATCGGTATTGGAAAAATTACCCGGCATCAACGAGATTCAGTGGATGGAGCATTACATCCAGGTAAGTTGTAATGAATCCGTAACAGCTGTTCAGCTTAACCGTTTTTGTTTCGACAATGGGATTGTTTTAAGCAGGTTAAACGAAAAACGAAAATCGTTGGAAACAAGATTCTTAGAAATTACCGGTACCAAAAGCGACAGGTAAACAAAATTATTTATAGTTATGTTCAAATTATTTCAAATCGAATGGCTCAAGATTAAATCCTACAAAACTTTCTGGATTTTGTTTTTGGCTTTTCTCATTTTCTTTCCGCTTGCTTTCTATTTTTCAGCCAGTAAGTATATGGAATCATTAGGCAACTCAGGTAAAATAGAAGAGCAGATGCTTAAAGCGATGATTGAATCTCCATTTGTATTTCCTAAAGTATGGCAGTCTTCAAGCTGGATGGGAGGCTTATTTTTTATACTCCTTGGGATGTTGTATATTTTATTAATTACAAATGAAGTACAGTATCGGACACACCGGCAAAATATTATCGATGGCTGGAGCAGGGTGGATTTCTTAAAAGCAAAATTTTCTATACTCATATTTTTTGTTTTAGTTAGTACTGCTTTGGTTTTTTTATGTGGCTTATTGGTAGGCGTGGTTTTTTCAAAATCCGGTTTTGATCTTACAGGTGGAATGTATTACGTTGGTTATTTCGCTTTGATGGCTACCCTGTATTTAATGCTCGGTTATCTTATTGCTATATTGGTAAAACGTACAGGTCTCGCCATTATCATTTATTTTGCCATAGTGTGTATTGTTGATAATGTATTGTGGGTAATATTTACTTTAAGAGACAGCCAAATTGGATATTACATGCCACTTGAAGTAGTGGATTCGCTGGTGCCAAATCCTTTTAAACCAAGGGCTATTGAGCGAAGAACGGTTTCTGACATGTCGCTTATTATTGCAGCCTGCGTATACCTCAGCGTTTATGTTTATGTAGTCATAAATTATTTCCGAAAATCTGATCTTAAAACATAATTTATTGCAGCAATTGCTCCAGCGCCTCATCAACAGTTGTATAATTAAAACTGAAGCCGCTTTGTATTATTTTCTCACAACTCATTGCTGTGCTTTTCAGTATTTCAATACTTCTTTCTCCCAAAATAATTTTCAAAATAAACGAAGGAACATGAAGCGGTATATAAAACCTGCGCTTCATTTTTTTTGCCAGCGTGATATTTAATGTTTTGTTTGTAACCGGGTTAGGAGCTGCTGCATTGTAAACACCGCGTATGGTTTCATTTTCTATAGCATGAATGAACATTCGGCAAAGGTCATCAATATGAATCCAGCTTACGGTTTGTTGGCCATTACCTAAAATTGCAGCTACACCCAATTTCAAAGGTTTTATGAATTCCAAAAGTGCACCGCCTTCAGCACTCAGCACAATGCCAATACGCAGCTTCACTAATCTTTTATGCATGGCTTCAGCAGGGGCAACGCTTTCTTCCCATAAACGGCAGGTAGTGCCCAAAAAGCTATCGTCAGCGGGTTCATCTTCGTAATGCAGCGTATCGGTGGCTTTATACCAGCCAATGGCGCTGGCACTGATCACAGACTGTACTTTATTGGGCGTTTTTTGCAAAGTATCCATGATCAGTTTGGCACTGTCTGCACGGCTGCTGATGATTTCTTTTTTATACGCTTCATTCCAGGAATGTTCCATAACGCCGGCGCCCGCAAGGTGAATGATATGATCTGCTTGTTGTAATGCTGTGATGTCAATTTGCTGTTTACGAATATCCCATTTTGCATACTCCACTCCGGGTAACGGTTGCGCAGGCCGGTTGCGGGAAAGTACAATTACCCGGTAACCGCGGGCCAGTAAATGCCTGCTCATTGCCGTTCCTGTAAGCCCTGTACCACCGCTGATTAAAATGGTTGGCATATTTTATGTTTCTTTTAAACTTTATGTAATAACAAAAATCATTACATCTTGTTAACGTATTTTAAAGCTAATGGTTTTTAAATTGTACTTTTAATATTAAAGCTTTCCTTATGCCCCGTTCATTCCTTTATATTTTGATGTTGCTGTTTGTTCCTGCCGTACTGTTCAGCCAAAAAGTAACGTATTCAGATTATGAATCAGAAGACAGCCGTGATATCAATTTTGAAATCATTGGAAAAATGAACGGTAATTTCCTCGTATATAAAAATTATAAATGGCGCCATAAGATCAACATCTTTAATAAGGATGATATGAGTATTAAAGAAACCGTGCGCCTTGATTTTGTTCCTGAAAAAACTTTTAATGTTGACTTTGTTGTTTACCCGGATCATTTTTTTATGATCTACCAATATCAAAAACATAACACGCTGCATTGCATGGCAGTAAGAATGGACGCAGAAGCTAAAAAGATAGGCGAACCATTTGAACTGGACACGACACAGATTCCCGTACTGGCCGACAATAAAATTTACACCACCATCAACAGCGAAGACAAACAGAAGATCATGGTGTTTAAAATCCACAAAAAGAATGACCATTTCACTTTAGTAACACTGTTATTTGATTCCAGCCTTAACCTCATCAGGAAAAGCAGGATGGCACTGGATTATAACGAACGCCGCGACACTTATGATAATTACCTCGTGGATAATGAAGGAAATTTTGTTTTTACCAAAGACACTAAAAGCGGCCTCAGGGATAACAGCAATTTGTTGTACCTGGTAACCAAACCACCATTGGCAGACACACTTTATTTTCATGACATAGACATGGAAAAAAACTACCTGGACGAAGTGAAACTGAAGATTGATAACCTGAACGGGAAGTATATCATCAATTCATTTTATTATAAAAAGAACAGGGGCAATATAGATGGGCTGTTCTGCTGTATGTGGAGCAGGGACAGTGCAATTATTACTGCAAAAACATTTACTTTTTTAGACGACTCGCTGCGTAACGAAGCTAAAGCTACCGGCCAATTGCGCTTTGCACTGGAAGATTATTTCATCAGGCAGATTTTTGTAAAAAGAGATGGTGGTTATTTGCTTACTGCAGAAGATTATTCCACACAAAGTATGGGCAACGGTACACCCTGGAACCGGTGGGATTACCTGAATAATTATTACTATACACCGGGTTCTTCCATGTATTACTATAATCCTTACACCGGTTATTACCGGCCATTTGGGTATTATAATTCCAATCAAAGTACAAGGTACTATTATGCCAATATTATTATTTTAAGTGTAGATAAAAACGGCCACCTGGAATGGAACCGCGTAATACATAAAGATCAGTTTGATGATAACAATGAAAATTTTCTTTCGTTCTGTACGATGAACAGCGGCGGGCAAATTCATTTTTTATTTAATGACGATAAAAACAGGAACCAGATCATTGCCAACCACAGCATTTCTCCCAATGGCGATGTAACCCGTAACCCCACACTTAAAAGCCAGGAAAGGGGGTACCAGTTTATGACAGCCCTGAGCAAACAGGTGGGCGCCAACCAAATGCTGATACCCTGCCTGTACAGAAGTTATATCTGTTTTGCCAAAGTGGATTTTTGATGATGGGTAATAAAATTCTTTTTACTGCAAAGCAAGAAAAGTACACCTTTGCACCATATTCTTTTGCTCATCATTAACTGTTGAATATTTGTGACAGGCACGTTCAAAGCCAATAACCCCTACAATACCTTTTTGCTGCTGGTGTACGGCATACTGCTGAAGCTGCCTATGTTCCTGCATCCTGCAGTGCCGAAGGAACAGTTGGTGGATGGCTTTCTGTATAAAGAACTGTTGAAATGGCTGTACCCTGTAATTGGCGGTATACCGGTGGTCTATTCCATTATTGCCTACCTGTTGTTATACACACAGGCCATTTCGTTTAATAAAATGATGAATGAACTGAAGCTGATGCAGAAACCCAATTATCTAACGGGGATGAGTTATTTGCTGGTTACATCTTTGTTTACTGAATGGAATCATTTATCCGCACCATTGGTAATTAATACCCTTTTGATTTGGGTTTTAGAAAAAATGTGCGGTTTATATAACGATGCCAACCCCAAACGTTCGCTGTTCAATATCGGAATTGCAATCGGCATAGCCACGTTCTTTTATTTTCCATCGCTGGCATTTGCGGCACTGGTGGTGTTTGGCCTTGCATTAACCCGTCCATTTAAACTGGCCGAATGGCTGATGGGTTTACTGGGCATCATCACTCCGTATTATTTTTTACTGGCCATTGTTTTTCTTACTGATAAATGGAAGGGTTACAAACTACCCGGTATTGCGGTAACAAGCCCATTGTTCAGCCAAACCAACTGGGCTTATGCAGCCATCATCATAGTATTGATAACAGCCATAACGGGCTTTATTTATGTACAGCAAAATTTCAGGCGGCAGTTGATACAATCCCGCAAAAGCTGGAACCTCGTATTTTTATACCTCCTGGTGGCCCTTTTTATTCCGTTTATCAATGCCACACATACTTTTGAATATTGGATTTTGTGTGCAGTTCCGCTTTCAGCACTGCTCGGAGCAGCCTTTTTATATCCTTCCCGGAAAACCTTTCCACTAATACTCCACTGGCTGATGGTGGCATTTGTAATTGCCACCAGTTACTTTGCACGATAATTAAAATCCTGAGTGTACCTTTGCACCGTGACGGCGGGTTCAGTGCCGAAGTTTTGCAGAAGAATTGTTATACAGGCAGCAATTACTTAGTGCTGCATTATCAACCATAAAATACATTTTCAATGAAATTTGGCGTTGTAGTTTTTCCCGGCAGTAATTGCGACAGGGACATGATGGAATCGCTTCAAAATGATTTAAACCAGGAGGTGATTCCGCTTTGGCATAAAGACAAAGACCTTAGCATGTTTACTACAGATGACTGCATTGTATTGCCCGGAGGTTTTAGCTATGGCGATTACCTGCGCTGCGGTGCCATTGCCCGGTTCAGCCCCATGATGCAGTCAGTGATCAATTTTGCCGGGCAGGGCGGTAAAGTACTGGGGGTTTGCAATGGCTTCCAGATCTTATGCGAAAGTGGTTTATTGCCCGGTGTGTTGCTCCGCAACAGCCACCAGCAATTTGTATGCAAGAATATTTTTATGAAAGAAGCCGCATCTGAAAGTTGCGAAGCGTTGAAAATTCCCGTGGCACATGGTGAAGGAAGATATTTTGCAGATGAAAAAACTTTGGAATCGCTGGAAATGCACCGCCAGATCATCTACCGTTATTGCGATGCTGAAGGAAATATTACACACGAAAGCAATCCCAATGGCGCCATTCACAATATTGCAGGTATTTGTAATAAGGAAAGGAATGTATACGGTATGATGCCGCACCCGGAGAGGGCCACCAGCCGTTTTTTAAGCAATGAAGACGGGAAAAAGGTGTTTAACCATTTATTTGGCATCAATTGATACTTTACAAAACGGCAGGCAAAAATATTTTGTATATGATGTGCAGTTGTATTTTGTCGGGTATTTAACAACCCTGCCGGCAATATGGAATTAAATTTGCCATTCATCGTAACAAACGGTTAACATTAAGTTAGCCCAACCATAAAATAACAAAATACATCTAATCACATAATTGATATTACAACATGAAAAAAATTGGTTTAGCTATCGGTATTATTGTATTCAGCATCAGCAGCTTGGCGGCGCAGCAAAAAGTGGCCTGGTCTTATTCAGCGAAGAAGAAAGAGGGCAATAAATATGAATTGCATATTACTGCCACACCACCCACAGGATGGCACATCTATTCACAAAATACACCTGATGGCGGACCAATAGCCACATCATTCACATTCAATAAAAATGCACTGGTAACCATGCAGGGCAAAGTGCAGGAAAAAGGTAAACTGGTTACTTACTTCGATAAAAATTTTAAAGTGGATGTAAAATATTTTGAAGGTAAAGTGGAATTTATACAGGTGATTACAGTAAAAGGGAAGGCCAAGACAAATGTTACCGGAGAAGTGGAATCCATGATCTGTAATGACCACCAGTGCCTTCCACCCACAACAGAAAAATTTGCGATAGCGCTTTAATTACTAAATACTGATGGTGAATAAAATATTCTTTCTATGTAAGCAACTGACTGCAACAGCGGGGTTGCTTTTTTTATCGGCTGTTGGGTTCTCTCAAAATACTGGCCAATTAAAATGGCAGGTTTCAACACAAAAAATAAATGAGAAGGAATTTGTAATAACTGCAAAAGGTACAATTACAGATGGCTGGCGTGTATTCACTAATGACAATACCATTGATGGACTGTCAAAGGCGGCAGTATTACTTACAGACAGCAGCATTATTAAAGAAGGCGATGCTGAAGTGAACGGTGCTGTACAAAATATCAATGATCCGCTGTTCACCCAAAAAGCGAACATTGTGGAAAATGAAGTAACCATCAGTCAAAAAATAAAATTCACCAACGTAATTCCTGCAATACTCAAATTGTCACTTACGTACAATTTTGCCAAGGGGAGCGACCAGTTTTACACAGAGCCAGGCGAAAAGTTTGAAACAACAATAGAAGGTGGCGTAGCGGTTTCTGAAAATGATAACCGCATAAAAATCCCCACAATTGATTTGAAAAACCCAATCGCCAATTGCGGTACAGTACAAAGTGGAAAAAACCTGTGGGAAATTTTCATCATAGGTTTTTTGGGTGGATTAATTGCATTGCTTACGCCTTGTGTATTTCCAATGATTCCGTTAACGGTGTCATTCTTTACTAAAAGTGCAGGCAATAACAGGAAAAAGGGAATTGGAAACGCAATGATCTATGGTGGATTTATTTTCCTGATTTATGTATTATTGAGTGTACCGTTTTATTTTTTACCAAAGGGGAATGAGGAAATCCTGAATAACATCAGTACTAACCCATGGTTGAATATTTTCTTCTTTGTTATTTTCATTGTGTTTGCCTTATCCTTTTTTGGATTGTACGAGATCACACTTCCTTCCTCTATTGCAAACAAAGCAGACTCCAAATCGAACACAGGAACAGTGATGGGCATTTTCTTTATGGCGCTCACGCTGGCGATTGTTTCTTTTTCATGTACAGGACCAATTTTAGGAAGCCTCCTTGTTGGAGCATTAAATGGTGGTGCCATTAACCTCACTGCCGGACTTGCCGGCTTTGGATTAGCATTGGCTCTGCCTTTTGCACTGTTTGCCTTATTTCCACAATTACTTTCTTCTTTACCAAAAAGCGGCGGTTGGTTGAGTGAAGTAAAAGTAGTGTTAGGGTTTGTTGAATTAGCAATGGCGATGAAGTTTTTAAGTAATGCAGATCTAACCCAACATTGGGGTGTTGTAAAGCGGGAAGTATTTATTGCCTGTTGGGTGTTATGTGGTTTGTGTGTGACATTATACTTATTGAACTGGCCGCCGTTCAGAAGAAAATATCCCGTAAAGTTTTCGAAAGCAAAATTGTTTTTTGCCTGTCTTTTCGCTGCAACTACAATATACCTTGTACCCGGAGTAACAAATACACGCTATTCAAAATTGTCTTTAATCAGCGGTTTCCCGCCGCCGTATTGTTACAGCGTCTACCAACAACCCTATTATTGTGACGAACCACTAAAAGATTATAATGAAGCACTGAGAATTGCCCGGCAAAGAAATAAACCTATCATGATTGACTTTACAGGATGGAATTGTGTGAACTGCCGTAAGATGGAAGAAAATGTTTGGCCCAATGACAAGGTTAAAAAACTGATGGGAGAGTATGTTTTGGTATCATTATATGTTGATGACCGGAAGAAATTACCTGCGCATCAGCAGTTTACTTATACCACCTCAAGCGGAGCAAAAAAAGAAATTATTACGATCGGTGATAAATGGGCAACAATGCAGGTCGAAAATTTTGGTGTTACCTCTCAGCCTTATTATGTTTTACTATCTCCGGATGAAAAATTATTAAACAACCCCGTGGCATATGAACCTGACGTAAAAGCCTATGCTGCATGGTTACAATGCGGGTTGGATGCGTTTTCCAAAACAAAACAATAACTATGTGAGGTTAGGCGTGTTGATCAAAGTTCACACACTCTTTCAATTCCTTTTCAGTATAAGCCAACCGGTATTGTTTTAATACATCATCCGGCACGCCATTCCACTGGGTGGGGGTGTTGCCCGCGTAGCCCACATCGGCAAGGCCAATTTCCGAAGTATAAAAACCAGTAACGGTTAAGTTGCGCATGAGTTTAAAAAATTCCACGCCCTGGCTCATTTCCGGCGCAGCTTTTTTCGGGTAGGCGATAGCGTCAACTACAGTGGTTTGTTGTTGGGCAGTACAATCTTTAAAGGCTTTATCATATTGGTTCAGGCAATGCATATCCAGCCAGCGTAAACCACCACGCATGGGAATTTGGTGCCTGGGCATATCTTTCACAATAAACTCAATGAAATCGGGTACTTTGGCATCACTGGCGCTGCCGCTAACCGCATCTTTAGGAATGATCATATCGGCAAGAATAGAGATGGTAGCCATTTCATCATCAGTAAAATATTTTCCTTTGGACAATATTTCTTTTTCATGCTTCAATTCATCCGGGTTACGGTCCAGGTTGAATCCTGTATCGGTTGTGGCATTTTTATCCGCACTATTTTTCTTATCGTCAGTAGTACAACCGCTGATAATTGCAGGTGCCGCAATGGCTCCTGTGGCAATTAATTTTAATGATTTTCTTCTGTCCATAAACGTAAAGTACTTTTAAAAATTTGAAATCCCCGAAATTGAGATGCCTGATTGCTGATGTCTGATATACGATAGGGAAAGATTCTATACATCCTAAATCAAAAATCAGTCATCGAAAAATCAGATATCATAAATCATGCATTTTAAATGTTATTCTTTTTCATCTCATCAATAATATATTCCGATGCCCGCATGCTTAATGCCAGTATCGTCCACGTAATATTTTTATCGGCCTGGCTAACAAACTGGCCACCATCCACACAAAATAAATTTTTACAATCATGCGCCTGGCTGAATTTATTTAATGCCGATTTTTTAGGGTCATTGCCCATGCGTACAGTACCGGCTTCATGAATAATTTCACCCGGCTTACTTAAACCCCAATTGTTTTTCTCATCATCATCACCGCCGGATGTGATGATGGCGCCCATATTATACATGATCTCTTTAAATGTTTCTTTCATGTGCTTCGCCTGCTTGATCTCATACTCGTTCCACTTTACATTAAACTTCAAAACAGGAATGCCATATTGATCCACTGTGTTGGGGTCAATTTCGCAATAGTTACTTTCAACAGGCACAGCTTCGCCACGGCCGGCCATACCCACACGGGCGCCATAAAAATAGCGGATGTCTTCTTTCAAAGAAGCACCATAACCACCCGCTTCTTTTTGTTTACCATTTACAGTAAACTGCCCGTTTAATTTTTCTATACCAAAACCAAAACCATAAGATGGGTTATCGAAACCACCCCAATATTCAATATGATATCCACGTGGGAAATCAAGTTTTTTATTATCTAACCACCACGGCGAATACACATGCATACCGCCCACACCATCTTCATTGTATCTTTTGCGGTTAAACAATTCAGGAATCACACCAGATACTGATGCACCGGTGGAGTCATGCAAATATTTACCCACCACATTACTGCTGTTGGCCAATCCGTTTGGATGCTGTTGCGATTTTGAATTGAGCAATAACCTTGCACTTTCGCAGGCACTTGCAGCAACAATCACCACTTTGCCATTTACCTGGTATTCGGTTAAATCATCTTTGGAGATATACGAAACGCCTGTGGCCAAGCCTTCTTTATTGGTCAGCACTTCTCTTGCCATGGCATTGGTAACAATATCCACATTGCCCGTTTTCATGGCAGGGTATAACAAAACGTTGGTGGAAGAGAAATCAGCCTTGGCCATACTGCAGTTGCGGCCGCATTGCCCGCAGAAAAAACAGGATTTGCGGTCTGCATCATTCTCAATAGGCTTTGTCAAAATAGACAAGCGGGAAGGGATGACCTTTACACCTGCTTTAGTGGCGCCATTCTTTATAAATAATTCATGCAGCCTCGGTTTGGGTGGCGGCAGAAAAAATCCATCGGGGTCATTCTCCAAACCTTCATTGGTGCCAAATATGCCGATCATCTTATCAATGCGGTCGTAAAAGGGTTTTACATCTTCATAACCAATAGGCCAGTCATCGCCCAGGCCATCAATACTTTTTCTTTTAAAATCTCTGGGGCCAAAGCGCAGGGAAATTCTGCCCCAGTGGTTGGTGCGTCCGCCCAGCATACGGGCACGCCACCATAGCCAGTCTGTACCTTCTGCTTTCGTGTATGGCTCACCGTCAAGAGACCATCCACCATAGCAGGCATCAAAATCGCCGAACGGGCGGTAGACGGTACTGGCGCCCCTGCGGGGAGAATCCCAGGGCTTTTTAAGCTGTGTGATGTTCTTTAGCGGATCATACATAAACCCGGCCTCCACCACGCATACTTTAAAGCCGGCTTTGGATAAAATATAAGCTGCCATGCCGCCACCGGCGCCGGAGCCTACAATGACTGCATCGTACTGTTTGGTTTGTTTTTTGATCTGTAAATTTCCCATACAAGCAAAGGTTTGAAAGCGATGCAAAAATTACAGCAATATTTTTTATTACAATCAATTGAGATAAAAAAATATGTGTGGTATGAAGATGGCAATACTAAAACAAACAAAAAACCCTTCATTGCTGAAGGGTTTGATAGTGATTTTGGGAGTTACAGGAAGAATGGATTTTCTTGGCCTGGTATTTCACCCGGATATTATTATAATGCAATTTGCTTTTCTGTCATCAGTTTGCGCAGGTTAATCAAGCCATAACGCATGCGGCCTAAAGCGGTATTGATGCTGCATTTGGTTAAATCAGCAATTTCTTTAAAGCTCAGGTCGGCATAATGACGAAGGATGATTACTTCACGCTGGTCTTCCGGCAGCATATCCACCATTTTCCTGATCCTGTCGTGGCTTTGGCTGCTCATCATTTTGTGATCGGCACCGGGTTCGCTGAAGTTTAATACTTCAAAAATGTCGCGGTCGTCGCTGGTTTTGATGGTTGGGCTGCGTTTTACTTTCCTGAAGTGGTCAACACACATATTGTGTGCAATGCGCATAGCCCACGGTAAAAATTTCCCCTCATCAGTATAACGGCCACTCTTTAAAGTGTCGATGATACGGATGAATACATCCTGGAAAATGTCTTCGGTCAGGTACTTGTCTTTCACCAGTAAATAAATAGAGGTGTAAATTTTTTCCTTGTAACGCATTACAATTGTTGCAAGGGCATCAGCATTACCATCCACGTACAGATGGATTAACTGCTGGTCAGTTAGATTGTTAAGGCATTTCATAAACTTCTACAGTTTTAGATTGTTAGGACTTTAAGTTACAGGACCAAAAAGGGGAAAAATGCGTAGAAGTCTTTAGATAGGCTCTATCGGCTTTTCACTTTTTTGGATATTGGTAGTGTAAAAATAAATGAAATTTTGAAATTGTGATAAGTAAAAACACTTTTTTTTCCACAATTACAACATGGTAAAAATACTAAAACCGATTTTACGGCCAAGAAAGATGCGCTGCTTTAAGAAAAGTTTCACATTTCTTATGCAGCATGATATGTTATATAGTAAGAAGCCGATACTATAACGAACAGCTAAAAGTTTTATTGCCAGTTAGTTAGTTAATCAGATGACAGAGGGCAATTCATTTAATTTTTATTCAATATTGCGAAACTAATAATTTTAGTATTTTTGAGTATGAGTATAGTAAAAAATAAACCTGGACAAACAACTACAACATTTTCGAAAAAAGAAACGGATATACAGATCAAGGGGGCAAGAGTTCATAATCTTAAAAATGTTTCTGTCAATATCCCCCGTAATAAATTCATTGTTGTTACAGGTGTTTCCGGTTCGGGCAAATCATCATTAACTATAGATACACTGTTTGCCGAAGGCCAGCGCCGTTATGCAGAAAGCCTCAGCGCTTATGCCCGCCAGTTTATGCAGCGCATGAATAAACCCGATGTAGATTATATTAAAGGTTTATGCCCGGCCATAGCCATAGAACAAAAAGTTATTACCCGTACACCGCGTAGTACCGTGGGCAGTATGACAGAGATTTATGATTACCTGCGCTTGTTGTTTGCCCGTGCCGGAAAAACGATTTCGCCCATTAGCGGTAATGAAGTAAAGAAAGATGATGTAACAGATGTGGTGCGTTACATTACACAACTTAGTACCGGCGATAAAGCATTGGTTGTTGTACCTTTTACCACACAAAAAAACCGCGATAGTAAAGAAGAACTGAATATCCTTTTACAAAAGGGTTTTTCCAGGATATATTTTAATAAAGAAATATTGCGGATAGAAGATGTGCTGGAGCAACCTGACGCAGCACTAAAAAAGATATTTAAAAGCAATACTGCTGCTGATGCAACCAAAGGTGTTTTCTTATTGGTAGACCGGTTTGTGGTAAAAACTTTTGATGAAGATGATCAACACCGCATGGCAGATTCAGTGAATACCGCTTTTTATGAAGGCGAAGGGCAATTGTATGTTGAAGTGAATGGAAATGTGTGGAAACATTTTTCCAATAAATTTGAAGCAGACGGTATGCAGTTTGAAGAACCGGTACCGAACCTGTTTTCTTTTAATAACCCGTTTGGCGCCTGCCCCACCTGCGAAGGCTTTTCACAAATACTGGGGCTTGATCCGGACCTGATCATTCCCAACAAACAATTAAGCGTGTACGAAGGCGCTGTAGCCCCGTGGAAGGGTGAAAAACTGGGTTGGTGGAAAGAACAGTTTATACGGGCGGCAAAGAAATTTAATTTTCCGGTACATAAACCGGTGATGGACCTTTCAGAAAAAGAGTTGAGTGCACTGTGGGATGGCAATGAACATGTACAGGGTATTCACGATTTTTTTAAAGAAGTGGAAGCTAACCTGTATAAAGTGCAATACAGGGTTTTGCTGAGCCGCTACCGTGGCAGAACGCTTTGTACCGATTGTAAAGGATACCGCTTGCGAAAGGAAGCCCTTTATGTAAAAGTTGGCGGTATGCATATTGGGCAATTATGCGAAATGCCGGTAAAAGATCTGCAAACATGGTTTGCTGCATTACGACTGAGCGATTATGAAATGCAGGTGGCCAAAAGAATTTTGATTGAAATTAATCACCGCATCAAAACATTAATGGATGTTGGCCTTGGGTATCTGACACTGAACAGGCTGGCCAATAGTTTAAGCGGTGGCGAAAGCCAGCGCATTCAGCTTACCCGCAGCCTGGGCAGCAACCTGACCAACTCACTGTATATATTAGACGAACCTTCTATTGGCCTGCACAGCAGAGACACCGAACGGCTGATTGGCGTGTTGAAAGAACTGCGTGACCTTGGCAATACTGTTGTGGTGGTGGAACATGATGAAATGATGATGCGTGAAGCTGATCATATTATTGATATGGGGCCGCTGGCCAGTCATTTGGGAGGCGAGGTGGTGGCCGAAGGCGATTACGATGCCATCATCAGCAATAAAGACAGCCTTACCGGAAAATACCTGTCAGGTGCTTTAACGATTGAACCACCTGAACAGGTACGGAAATGGAAGCGCTCCATTAAAGTGGAAGGTGCCCGGCAAAATAATTTAAAAAATATTACCGTTGAGTTTCCATTGAATGTATTGTGCGTGGTAAGTGGTGTGAGCGGAAGCGGGAAAACAACTTTGGTGAAACAAATTTTATATCCTGCGTTACAGAAAATGAAAGGCGAGTTTATTGAAAAGGCGGGATTGCATAAGGCAGTTACTGGCGATGCTGATCATATTGTGCAGGTGGAAATGGTGGATCAAAACCCGATAGGAAAATCATCACGCAGCAACCCGGTTACTTATATTAAAGCATATGATGAGATCAGGGATTTATTCAGCAGCCAGCCTATGAGTAAAATGAGAGGGTTTCAACCCAAGCATTTTTCTTTTAATGTAGATGGTGGCAGATGTGATGCCTGTAAAGGAGAAGGCGAGCAAATTGTAGAAATGCAGTTTTTGGCAGATGTGCATTTAACCTGCGATGTATGCGGCGGCAAAAAATTTAAAGAGGAAGTGCTGGAAGTAAAATACAGGGATAAAAATATTTACGAAGTGCTGGAGATGAGTGTGGATGAGGCCATTGATTTTTTTACAGATGAGCCAACTGTTGCCAGTAAGATCAGGCCCTTGAGCAGCGTGGGACTGGGTTATGTAAAATTAGGACAGTCATCAGACACACTCAGCGGCGGGGAAGCGCAACGGGTTAAACTGGCCTCCTTTCTCGGTAAGGGAAAAACACAGGGGAGCATTTTATTTATTTTTGATGAACCCACCACCGGCTTACATTTTAATGATATTAAAAAACTGCTGGCTTCATTTAATGCATTAATTGACCAGGGGCATTCTGTTTTAGTCATTGAGCACAATACAGACGTTATTAAGAGTGCCGATTGGGTGATTGACCTGGGGCCTGAAGCTGGAGATGGTGGAGGTAATCTTGTATTTACTGGCACACCTGCCGACCTGAAAAAATGTAAAAACAGTTATACAGCAAAATATTGCTGACATACTTTTCTTATTATAATATTATTGTTTTATTTTAATTTTTGCAGAAATATTTTACTGTATAATAAACATTATGTAATTTTATTTTTAATACAGGGTTTTACTAACGCTTACCCTTGTATGCTTGTTTCAGAACCATAACCAATTAGACCTCCTCCAATATTTTTCGGCATCAGGATTAATGTACGATAGTGCATCAGGATGTGTATTGCATCCGCATTATTGTTATAGCAGGAGTGTGTCCTGAAAATTACACTAAATCAATTCTTAACACCAAAATGGATAATGCCATGATGAAATTTTTATCTTTTGCCAGGTTATTGGTAACACTTTGTTTTTTATTTTTTTTACAGCAATTAAAAGCGACAAATTATTATTCGGCAGGGAATAACGCACCAAACACCACCGCTAACTGGTGGACTAATACTAACGGTACCGGCGGCCATCCTTCAAATTTTTCGTCATCTGCAGATGTTTTTATCATTCAAAGCGGCCATACCATGACCACTTCAGCCAACTGGGCAGTCAACGGAACTATACAGGTAAACTCAGGAGCTATTCTTGTTGTGTCGAATTCCGTTTCAGCGGCTACTGCATTTACAGTAGCAGGTGGTGGTATGATGAAATATAACAGGAACGGCAGTACGATTCCGGCTGCTGCATGGGCCACGGGCTCTACCTGCGAAATTACAGGACTTACCAATTCATCCAGCTTATCCGGTTTAAATCAGTCGTTCAGCAACCTTACTTTTAATTCTACCGCTCAAACAGGTAATTTAACACTAAATGCTTCACTGAGTGTTGCCGGTAATTTAAATATTGTAACCTGCAATACCGGATCCATCAGGGTGTCTGGTAATGGTACTTCAAGAACTGTTACAGTTGGCGGTAATTTTTCGCAGTCCGGCACAGGCGAATTCAGGCTAAATAATGGGAATGGATCTGTAACGATGAGTGTGGCTGGTAACTTTTCATTAAGTGGTTCTGCAAAATTCACCATTGTAAGTGGTAACGCCAATTCTTCCGTAACCGTAGGCGGGAGCGTGAGTATTAACGGAGCAGGGGTAGTGATGGATATGTGCCAGAATAATGGCCGGGTGGGTACCTTAAATGTTGCCGGGGATTATTCATTTATGGCAGGTACCATAACTGAAACAGCTTCAGGCAGCGGAACCATTAATTTCAATGGTAGTGCGGCTCAAACATATACATCCGGCGGTACGGTATCCAATACCATAAATTATAATGTTTTAAACGGGGCCACTTTAAATATGGCAGCAACCGGCACAACTGTAAATGGTGCAGGAACTTTCACATTAAATACCGGGGCAACATTAGGCATTACATCAACAGTGGGCATTACATCAAACCCGGCAACTGCAACTGGTAATATCCGTACAACAGGTGGCCGCAGTTTTAGTACAGGTGCTAATTATAATTATATCGGTACCACAAATCAAACGGATCTGGGTACTGGTTTTCCCACTAACTTAACCGGAATATTAACCATCAACAACCCCGGCAATACTGTTACACTTACTGCTGCAAGAACTATTGCAAACGGCGGCGCCATACATCTATTAGCCGGAACTTTTGCTTGCGGCACTAACCTTTCCCTGGCAACAACGTCAAGCATTACCCGTAATGGAGGGGCTATGACAGGAGCTTTACAGGGAGCGGGAACCTATAACGTAACTTTTAATGGAAGCTCCGTAACTGCAGGTTCAGAATTATCCGGTTCAGGATTGAATAATATTACAATGAACATGACAGCCGGTCAATCGGTAACATTAAATGCGAGTAAGGCTATACCCGGAACACTGACTTTGACCAGTGGTTCATTCATCATTCCTGCCGGTTTAACTTTTACAATATCTAACGGTACAGCGATAGGCGGTTCGGGCTTTGATGCCACCAAATCGGTAGTAACACAGGTGAATACGGGAACCGGTGCACAGGGTTTTTTAAGGGTGAATAATATTACAGCCGGTACATCATATAGCTTTCCTGTAAGTGATGGTACCAATTATTTACCTGTAACCTTAGCATTAACAGGGGCAACAGTAACAGCACAAAACTCTTTCAGCGTATGTAATTTTAACGGTATAACTGCAAATGGTACACCGAATGGCACCGCCTTTAGTGCCGGACAAAAAGCAAAAGTGGTAGATGCTATTTACACGGTTAATTACAATGGTACTGGTACGCCTAACCAGGCAGCGGGC
>JAFDZS010000006.1 GCA_018266775.1 Bacteroidota bacterium
CCGACGGTGCAGCTAAAACGATACTACAACACCATCACACCAACGCTACACAGGAGTGGCATTTTGGTAGCCGCTATGTGTATGCTCTTGCATTCCCCGGGTGAGCCACCCCTTAAAGGGTGACTCACCCTACAGCCATCCATAACTGCAAATACACAACAATTTGTATAATTGATGCACACCGACGGTGCAGCTAAAACGATACGACAACACCATCACACCAGTGCTACATAGGAGCGCAGCAATGAACAGCATGAGCAAGCCCTGCAAGGGTGGCATTAGAAACGATGCTGAATTTTGATTTAGTGAGCGATAATAAAGTTTGCTGTTTGATTACATCGTTGATTGAAAACCAGGCGAGGGCGAAGATCGAAGTGAATACCGCGGGTACGGGAAAAACCAGAGTTGAACATTTTATATTCTGCCCGAACCTCAGCCTGTATTTGCAACTGGCTGATGTTTACTGGTTGTATCCAACTCACATAAACATTTTACTGGTGCCTGTTATTCCCGTTTTTCTTTCCAATATTTCTTTGAGTATTCGCTGTTGCTGAAAACGTTGTATAAAATTTCACAATCGCAATAACCTCCTTCATTCATTAAAACGTGAAATATGTCAAACTGGTCCTGGTCTGAAAATCCCAAGTCAGTCAAAATGTTTTTTGAATGCCTGAAGTCACCAAAACATTTTATATCCTCCGAAATAAATTTATTGTCGAGAAGTGCAACAAAACCAACTTTGTCTTTAAGTATTGAAAGTATAGCCGTTTTAATTGCGTCAATTGTCTCCTGGTGGTGATAGTCAAGTTCGTCAGGATTTTCATTTGGTGCAAGTTCAAACCACTCCGTGTCCTTCAAATTTTTATCATAAAAGTCTGATGGAATTAAATGTCTCAGATAGTGATAACGTTGTTTAGGATAAAGAACTTCAAACTTGTCGGCTGTGAAATACAGTTGACGCACATTATCCGCTGTATCCACAACATTGATTGTAATGCCGGGATAACCCGGCCTTACAAATGCATATAGTTTTTCCTGAAGTTGTGCTGCCGTCATGTTGAATTGGAACGGAATGGTATATCACTGGCTCAACCTGAAAATAGTTGACTGGTTAAGCAAGCCACTCCCCATCGCCTGGGTTTGTTGTTGCCAATAAATCTATTTTTAATAACACCATATCAATGATTTGTTTTCCATTTTCATAAATTGGCTTATAATAATTTTCTAAGAAAAAATTTTTACGAACGTCAAAAAGTTTAAACCCGGATTTTTTATAGAACTCAATTTCTTTATGGCATTGATCACACGTACCAACTAATAATTGATGAAACCCTCTTAGGGTTGCATTTTCTTTTATAAAATCAATCAATATTGTTCCAACACCTTTGCCCTGAAGGCTTTCCAGTACCGCAATATTTTTAATTTCAATAGTGCCAATATCAATGCATTTTAAAATAAAAGAAGCGATGATTTGGCCGTTCTGTCTTCCTAAATAGAGTTCTCCTTTTGCTAAGTTATGATCAATAGCTTCTTTGGTATCGTCTGAAAGCAACAACAGGGCATAAGGGACTTCCTCATTTTCTCCGGCAATATTTATTTCAATTGTTGATGTATCCATCTTATTTCTTAACCAGCGGCCACAGCGCCAAACGCTACCCGGCAGCTTTTACTATTTGAAGATAACAACCCGGCAAACCCTTCGATGCACAACAACGGCAACAGTGGGCTTCAGGATTTTTTTGTTGTATACCAACAAAGGTAAAAAAGATTATACTTCAAGCTTTGTATCAACATCAATAAAGTTATAAAAACAAAACCAATGGAGGCAATGGGTTCGTTAAACAGTAATCAAGGCTGTGCGTATTTCCCGTCTGAACATCCGGGCTTGATTGTAAATTTTGCAATACCGCACGTTTCATATACTTATTGTTTGTTGTATCCCTGTGCAGTAGCTAATTCAATTGCTAAATCTTTGAGGCGTGCAACAAATGTAATTAAGCACAATACCAACACAATGCAACAAACAGCTGCATTACCCCATTGCCCTGAAACAATTGTGGTAGCAATAGCCCCAATCATTATCAATGCCATTGCAAGCGAAGCGGGCATCCGTAACTGCCTGGTGAAAAGTGCCAAACCTCCCAACACCTGGGCTGCACCAACAAAATACATAAACCAAAGCGGGAATTGCCATAACACGGTAAATTCTTTGGTCAGGCCAGGCTGGCCAATAAGTTTGGTAAGTCCAAATATCAAATGTGCAACACCTAAAATGTATGCTATGATTTTAAATTTTTTATCCCCGGCCTTTGGTGCTAATGCTTTTGTCATAGTATTAAGATTTTAATTGTTTCATTGCAGTGCTCCAATCTTCCAAATGATGTACAGCCGTTAGTTTACCATCAATTACGGTGTGAAAATCAATAGCCATAATTTTGAACGATTTGGTACCATCGGCAGGTGTTCCCATAAAATCGCCATGAGGTGTTCCGCTTACCAAACTGCGAACTACATATTTATTGCCATCGTTGGCAATGTCTTGTGGTTCCCATTTCAGGTCAGGAATCAGTTCCCAAAAAAATGCAACTTGTCCTATAAGTTGTGTTTTTCCTTTGCTTTCCACACTTCCGCAGGAAATGAAATCATCGGCTAAAACTTCTGATAATACAGCCGCAGGCGTAGTTTCTGTGTTAACAGTTAAAGCTTTTCTGTAAAATGCAATTAACGCTGCTCTGTTTTTGTCCATTTATAAAAATTTAAAATAATTAAATGATGGAGCGAAATTAGCGCAGGAGCTAAACCTGAGAAAGGTAAAAACCTGCGGCAGTATGATACTTTTGCGCAGGCTACTTTTTTAAATGCAGTGCTCTGAATTCAAGAGGGGTTTGCGAAGTTTGCTTTTTAAAGTATTTGATAAAATTTGTTGGTTCTTCAAATCCTAAATCATAGGCTATTTCTTTTATTGAATGGTTGCCATAAACCAAAAGCCGTTTTGCTTCTAATGTTATCCTTTCATGTATCATTTCTTTTGGCAGCTTGCCAAAAAATAAATGGGTTGCCTGTCCCAAACGCCTTTCTGAAATAGCCAGTTGCTGAGCATAAAAGTGCACATTTCTTTTAGTTTTATAGTGGTGCTCCAGCGTGTCTTTGAATAAAGTGGAATATTCAAAGTCAATATTTTTCTCAAAAGAGTTATTGCTGTTCTTACCTTTCTCCCGTTGTGCTGTTAAAAGAAAGTTTTGAAGCAGATTTTTAAGAATTATCGGGCTTGTATGGCTGTCGAACTGTTTTATTTCTTCGTCAATCTCTTTACTGATATGCAACAATTTTTGAAAGCTGTTGGCACCAGGGGTAAGCAAACAATTGTCCTGTATATCGTTAAATAAGCTGGAGCCTTTTAAAAATTGGATGTCATTTTCATTTTGACAATAGAAATTGTCTGTAAAAATGATTACTTCGCCATCGTAATTAAGCAATTGGTCAAATTGATGCACCCGTTCTCTGTCAATAAATAAAATTGAATGCGGCTTTACGTTGATGGGTTTAAAGTCAACTAAATGTGTTGGTTGGCAGTTTTTAAACAAGAATATGTGGTAAAAAGTAGTTCTGTGCGGACTTATCAAGTGAGGCCTGTTGTCAGTTGTTAAAGTTGCCAGGGGTACAACTTCAATTTGTATATCAGTTTTTTTTGAAAATGTATATTTTTTAATTTCCTTGCTCATGCAGCTTGTACAATCTATCGGTTAGGGTTGCGCTTAACATTAAAGCCTCCCGCCTCAGTTGGTATCCCCCACTTTCACCCGCAAACGCCGTTGTTTGATATCGAAGGGTAAGCAAGGCAGCGCAGGAGTGCCAACAACACCTTGGCAATACGCTCCTAAATTACTATATTCTAAGTATTCGGCTAAGTTGTTGGTACGCCATTGCAACATATCATCCTTTCGTTACACAACAACGGCAGCAGTGGGCTTCGGATTTTTTTGGGTATGCCAACAAAGGCAAAACACTTTATGGGATAGTGCCTGGCATAAAGTTTTGTGTGTAATTAATAGCTACTGACTTTAAAACATTGCCCATGTGTCGGCATTCTGTGTTCCGTTGCTGGACGTTGTCGCAGCTGATTAAAGATACAAAAGCGAACAGATTACTCCATCGCCTTCATTGGTATCCCACACGTCAACCCATCACGCTGTCAGTCTGAGCTTGCTTGCCCTGTGGGGCGAAGACGTCTATTGCAGCACAACCGGTTTGCCACAGGCCACAACGCCACGCTCAACCTGACAGCTTTTATTATTTGAAAATAGCATAGCCTTAATTCGTGATTTTTTCAAAACCATACCAATAAAGGCACGAGTCAAATTTCGTTCTCTAAATTTTCCGGTAAAAAGCACTTGATTTTTATATGGTTTTTTGGATAGAGTAAAAGCAGTACTCTATTTCTAATTCTTTTGTAATCTGGATTAATAATTATTATTTCCTGTAAGTTACGACTAGTTGTAAATGTACTATTCAAAATTTGACTCAGTTCTGCATCTAATGGATCCAGCGAAAGCCCATAAAGTATAATTCTATCTGCCTGTTGTAAAAACTTTAAAGTTGCGAAGTGATTATAGGCATATATTTTATTTTCTTCATCGGTTCTATAATTTTCGTGAGAAGTTTCAGAAGGCAGGTATAACCGATCAGGGCATTCAATACTGCCATGAATGTGAAAACATTTTGCATTATCAATATCAACGAAGTGGTTTTTTACTATATCGTCAGCCTCTTTATCAACTGTAGTGTCCCAATTAGTCGAAATTAAACCAAATAAGTTTTCCGGGTCAGAAAAAACAAACCTGTATAAAATCCTTTTAAAGTCCTTTCGAACTCTTAATATTCCCTGCTTCTGATCACGACTTATAAACTCACAAATAAGTTCTTTTAATGTTTTAATTGTGCCAAGCTCAGTCTTTAAATTTTTCTCTGACTTCTCATCCGGGTATTTTGAATATGTTCGAAGTAGATAAATGCATCTGGCAAAGAAACAATTTGCTGCATCTGCATCAACTTGTAAAGGACTCATTGATCTAAATATTGTAAGAATTGGTGACCAGGCGTTCTCAACAGCTCCGGCACCAGTTATTATGGCTACTTTATTTTTAAATTCCATTGTCGTTTTAAGTAAGGGTTCATTGAAAATTTCCATCGCCTTCATTGATATCCCACACGTCAACTCATCACACTGTCAGTCTGAGCCCGGCGAAGACGTCTATCTCAGCACGACCGGTTTCGCCACGCTCAACCTGACAGCTTTTAATATTTGAAGATTACCCAATAGCAAATTCCTTCCTTACGTAACAACACCTGCTGTGGTCTTCATGACGTTTTTAATGGTATGCCAACAACGGCAAAGCATTTAATTGTGAATATGACTGTGAAAATAGAATTCTTTTGCTCTTATCCAGCCAGCAAACATATATCTATCGCCAGGTTGGCTTAGCTTCGAATTGCTTATAATTTTTTGAAGATATATCACTGTAGTTTCAACTTCTTCTTTAGTTTCTCCTTCGAAAATCATGATTCTATATTTTGCTCGTGCCATTAGTAACTTTTCAAAATCTTCTTGAATATCCTGCAAATAATCGTTGGTGAAAGGATTTCTCCATTCTGATTCCGCAACCAGAATAACATCTTTTAATCCTATATTGTCGTAATCGTAACATACAAAATCATAAAGCCACTCTGGGCAATCACTATCCTTCAAATTGCAGGCAGCAACTTTCAAATTATCACGTATAAGTCTTGATTCTTTACTTAATATCTGTTTAACTGCTTGGGTCCAATAACGGTTCTTGTCATCAAGTATATAGTCCCAAATTTTATTTAGAGACTCACTTAATCTCAATTCAAAGTCATCGCATGTCTGGTTAAACGTTGCTGAATACATAAAGGTTATTTAATTACTGCGAATATTCTGTTATTTGTGCAGGTTTCCATCAATAAAAAAACTCAATATACTCATAAGTATATCCCTGCATGGCTCCATCCCCACCCTCAAAAACACTAAAGCAAACTTAACCATTCCCGCCACTCCCACAACCGTATAAATACCTATTTTTCACCTCCCCAATCTCCTTATCCGCCATCAATAAATCAGCCATCTTCTGCCTCCAAATCCCCAATCCGGCATCATCAAATCAGCCATCAGCCATCCCAAATCCCCTTTCAGCAAATGAGTGAGAGCACACAGCAAATGACTATACACAAAACCCGCAAACCTCAACCCGCTACCAACCCTGTCAACACTTGCTGAAGCCTCAACAGAAGCACCATACCCATCTGCGAAACAAGCCTCATCCCTGTTGCATCAACAGCGCTTCTGTGTACATACGGCTGCGCCACCAGTTTACTGCTTTACCATCCGTACCACGGCAGCATCCTGCTGTGCTGTGCTTACCTGTACATAATAAATACCGGCTGGTAGACCATTCAGGCTAACGTTTATATCTGTACGCCCCTTTTGCAGCTGTATGTGCTGTAAAAGTACCTGCCTGCCCGCAGCATCAATCACCCGCAGCTGTGCCATCGTCTTATATGACACAGTCACCCGCAGCAAGGCATTCCCCTGCACCGGGTTACCGGTACTATTAATTACCTCCAGCGGCAGCTTACTGTTACGGCTGCCCGGTGGCACAGTGGTGCCCGGCCCCTGCCCAATGGCTAATGGGTTCGTGACGTCGGTGCTGCCCAGTGCAAAAGCGCCAAAGCTGTTCACATGCTGCCAGGTTACTGAGCCCGCAGCAAAACCGCTGCCCGTATTATACGCTCCCCCGTACGCATCCCACGCAGTACCGTTATGGTGTGCCACCACCAGTTTATTCAGATCGTTAATATACAAAGCCCCGCCGTTGCCGCTGCTCTGCACCGTCCAGTAAGGGGTAATATCAACGGTACTGCTGCCATTGGTTTGGTTCAGCACCCAGTAATCCACACCGCTGGTATGGTCTAACCCGGCAGGGTAGCCGCCACCCAGTGTGCTGGACGCTGTTCTTTTATAAGCACAAACAAACGCATCGGTAGCCAGCGCTGGTGCAGTAATTCCCAGCGGCACATAACCGGTACCTGCTGCACCCACCGGAAAGGTAAAAGCGGTATTGCCCACCTTTTTTACCAACCCGTCTATAAAACTGCTGTTGCCGGCACCACTTACCGTTGCAGTGGCGCTGCAGGTCAGTATATAAGGGGCAGATACGGTAACTATGCCTGCAGTAAAAGTAAGGGTATGGTTAAACGTTATAGCTGCCCCAATGGTAATGCCCGCAGCATTGTTGATTTCAACTGCCGCATTGCTGCCAAAATCAAGCGTGCCACTGTTGTAAATATGTTGTGCTGTACTGCCGTTAAAATGAACCGTGGCAACCGAAGCAGGGGTAAAATGCAGTGCTTGCCCTATGGCAACAGCAATATCGCCTTTAAGATTAATACCCCCCGTAAGGTTAAGGCTCAGCGTACCCTGTGTAAGGGTAAGGTTTTGCAGGTTGAGTACACTGGTACCCGTTACAGCCTGGTTAAACCCTGCAAAATCTATTTCAAGGTTGGCGTATGTTCTGCCGGAAAAAGAAAGAAAGGAGCTTTGCTGTGCCTTAAAAAGGCTGCCCGTATTGAACAGTACCTTAGATGCGGGCTGCGATAAGCCAAACGGGTTGGCACCCGCCTGCTGCACAAAACTGCTGCCGCTGTTAAACACTACAGCGCCGGCTGTACCGGTACTGGTGAACAGGTTACCACTGCAACCCGTACCCTGTGTGCATACAGCGCCGCTGTTAAATTGTACAGCCCCGGCATCGGCAGCATCCATACGGTGTGCTGCAGCAGTAAACGTTATGGTACCGCTTACAGCCGCAGTAGCCCCGCTGTTAAGGTAAATAGTACCTGCATTGGCGCCGTTATTGTTTAAAGAAGATCCGGCATCCACAATAAAATCATCGCCCCCGCTGATGCCGGTAATGGTCAGCACACTGCCGCCTGTTGCAAACTGCAGGTTTACCGTGGTGCTATTGTTCACCTGTATACTGCCCGCCTGCTGGGTGGGTATATTGGTTATGGTAACACTCCCTCCACCGTTAAACAGCAGTACATCATCCCCGGCAGCAACAGTTCTTGCAGGGCTCCAGTTGGCCGCAGCGTTCCAGTCTCCGGTACCGGTGGCAATCCATGTATAATGATTTTGAGCAGTAACATCATTGCCCTGTGTCAGCAGCAGCATGACCGTGAGCAGTCCATAATAATAATGCCGGAAGAAGGTATACGCCCGTTGCAGCGGGTACGGTAAATTAGTAATCATAAGCAACGTTAAGCTTTGTCAATAATTAAAAGCTTAAGCGGCACTAATAAAACAAGAGACAGGTGTTCAATATATCGTCAAGGCAGGGCAAAGCTAATACATTAATGAATACAACACGCATAGGCGCAGGTAAATTTTCTGGTAGGCTTTGTCGGTAGTGAAAAAAGTAGCAGCCATTCAAATCGAATGCCCCGCCATATGGCGGGGCATTCGATTTGTACTGTCGGTTGTATCCAACCCTATTATCTTAGTGTTTGGCAGCTTCTTTCATTTTGGCACCAGCTTCTTTCATTTTATCTCCGGCTTTTTCCATCATAGTACCAGCACCTTCTTTCATTTTATTCATGGCAGTATCGGCCATTGCGCCTGCTTTATTTACACCCTCTTTCATTTTGTTCATAGCAGTGTCTCCCTTTGCACCCATTTTGTTTACTGTATCCGCAGTAGCTTTTGCATCAGTAGCCATTTTGGCGCCGGCAGAGTCACCACCAGGTGTTGATCCTTTGTCTGATTCTGCACTGTTGGTACAGGCTGTCATCACTGAAGCAACAGCCAGGATTGCAAATAATTTTTTCATCGTAATTTTTTTTAGTTTTTAGATTTGGCAGCAAAGCTACTCGTTTTTCCCCATTATACAAGAAAGGCCAGCCCGTTAACATACGGGCTGGCCTTGCATAATTTTTTGTTTCCTTATTTTTTCCGGAAGAATAAACGCACCGGCACCCCACTAAAATTGAACTTTTCCCGCAGTTGATTCTCCAGGTAATTTTTATACGGGGCTTTAATATCGTCAGGAAAGTTACAGAAAAACGCAAATGCCGGTGTATGCGTGGGCAGCTGCGTTACATATTTGATCTTGATGGCATTGCCCCTTACCACCGGCGGGTGATAGGCTTCCACTGCTTTCAGCATCACATCATTCAGTTGCGATGTAGGAATTTTACGCTGCCTGTTTTCATACACTTCCAGCGCCGTTTCCACACTTTTAAAGATCCTTTGCTTTTCATGCACCGAAATAAATACAATTGGCACGTCGGAAAATGGGGCCAGCTTCTTCTTCAGCAGCGCTTCGTACTCTTTGGCGGTATTGGTTTTCTTTTCTTCAATCAAATCCCATTTGTTTACCAATACCACAATGCCTTTTCCTTTTTTGGCAGCCAGTGCAAAAATAGACAGGTCCTGTGCGGTAATACCTTTGCCCGCATCCAGCATCAGCATACACACATCCGCTTCATCCAGCGCTTTAATGGCCCGTATCACGGAGTAAAACTCCAGGTCTTCATGCACTTTTGTTTTTTTACGGATACCCGCCGTATCAATCAATACAAATTCTTTATTAAATAAATCATAGTGGGTGTGAATGGTATCTCTTGTGGTACCGGCAATATCACTAACAATAGTACGCTCTTTGCCAACCAGTGCATTCAGTAAAGATGATTTGCCCACGTTAGGCTGGCCAATAATGGCAAACTTGGGCAGTTCGCTGTTAATATCCTGTGCTTCATCTTCAGGTTGTATCAGTGCGGTAATGGCATCTAAAATTTCACCCGTACCACTCCCGCTGATAGACGAAACAAAATAAATATTCTCAAAGCCCAGGCTGTAAAATTCACTGGCTTCCAGCAGGCGGTCATGATTATCCACTTTGTTCACCACTAAAAAAACCGGTTTGCTGCTGCGGCGCAAAATATCGGCCATGGTTTCATCCAGGTCGGTAATACCTGTGGCCACATCCACCATAAAAATAATGGCATTGGCTTCTTCCACGGCAATCATTACCTGCTTGCGGATCTCTTTTTCAAAAATATCCTCACTGTCGGGTACAAACCCGCCGGTATCAATAACGTTAAATGTTTTGCCGGCCCATTCCGCCACGCCGTATTGCCTGTCTCTTGTAACACCGCTTACATCATCCACAATCGCTTTGCGCTGCTCCAGCAAACGGTTAAAGAAGGTACTCTTACCCACATTGGGCCTCCCTGTTATTGCAACTGTAAAACTCATATTGTTTAATTGATAATTGGTCAATGGGTAATGGATAATTTTTTAAACCTGCTGGCTGCATTCATTATCCATTATTAATTATACATTATTCATTAATACCCGTATTCCCTCAACTGCATTTCATTATCCCTCCATTTGGGGCGTACTTTTACAAACAGTTCTAAAAATACTTTGCTGTTTAAAAATTGTTCAATGTCCTGGCGGGCATCGGTACCCAGTTTCCGTATCATCTTTCCGCCTTCTCCTAAAATAATCCCTTTTTGTGTTTCCCGCTGTACAATAATTTCAGCCCGTATTTTAATCAGCGTGGTTTTTTCTGCAAATTCCTGTATCAGCACCGTGGTATGGTAAGGAATTTCATCGCCAAATAAATGAAAGATCTTTTCACGGATCAGTTCACTCACAAAAAAACGGGTGGGCATATCGCTTAAATCATCTCCGTCATAAAAAGGTGCGCCTTCCGGTAAAAACTGTAACACTTTTTTTAGCAGAAAATCCAGCCCGTTTTTCTTCAGCGCAGAAAGTATCACCACATCTTTACAGTAGGGTTGTTTTCTGTAAAACTCCATTGCAGCCTGTATTGTGGCCTCATCAGCTTTATCAGCTTTATTCAGCACCACAACAGCAGGCACTTTTAAATGCAGTGCCGTAAAATTAGTATTACTTTCCTGCTGGTCTTCATTAACATCCGTCATCAGTAAAGCCACATCTGCATCTTCCAGGCTGCTTTTCACTGCCTGCATCATCTTTTCATGCAGTTTATATTTCGGTTCAATAATACCGGGTGTGTCAGAAAAAATAACCTGGTAATCTTTTTCAGTAAGGATAGCTTTAATACGGTGGCGGGTGGTTTGCACTTTGTGCGATACAATAGCCATCTTTTCACCAATCAGCGCATTCAGCAGGGTGCTTTTACCCGCATTGGGTTTACCAAAAATATTTACAAAGCCAGATTGCATAAACGTGGTATTAGAAGGAATATGGTTACCACAAAAACCAGTAGCGTAAAGAGAAGGTAATCATATTCACTAACAAAAACTGTTAAGAATAAAAAAGTTAATCAATATTCACTAACAAAACTGTTAAGAATAAAAAGGCGATCAATATTCATCAACAGTAACTATTAAGAATAAAAAAGGCTCCATGGAGCCTTTGATTTTTAGTTGCGAAGACTGGGATCGAACCAGTGTCCGCCAACTGGCGGATATGAGCCATCATAACTTTGCACTACCTATTAAGAACTCTAAAGTTTAAGAAAAAAAGGCTCAAACGAGCCTTTGATTTTTAGTTGCGAAGACTGGGATCGAACCAGTGACCTTCGGGTTATGAGCCCGACGAGCTACCGCTGCTCTACTTCGCGGTGCAAAGGTAATGGTTTGAGGGTTTGCCACCAAATAATAAACTTTGATTTGTACATTTGATGATGATTAAAACTTACACCCTTGCCCTGCTGTGCGCCACCACACTGGTTTTGGCCATGGGCTGCAAAAAGAAAATAAAACAGCAGGAAGACCAGCTGTACAGCCGCCATTTGCAGCGGCAGGTAAAACTAACCATCATTACCACCCCTGCCCCCGATGATAAAAAAGAACTGAACCTGCTGCTGCTCAACGATGGACAGGATATGGCCAAACTGCGGGTAAAGGAAATTGTAGACAGCCTGTACCGCAAAAAACTGATTGCACCGTTAGTGGTGGTGGGTATTGCTACAGACGACCGCAACCGTGAATATGGAGTGGAAGGCATGCCCGATTTTTTAAACCGTGGCGACAGGACTGATAAATACGCGGCATTTATTGACGATGAATTATACCCTTATGCAAAAAAGAGTGCATCGGTAAGAAAGTTTAACACCATTGCCATTGCCGGTGCATCATTAGGAGGTTTGCAGGCGTTTGATTTTGCCTGGAACCATGCAGATAAGATTTCCAAAGTGGGCGTATTCTCCGGGTCATTCTGGTGGCGGGATAAAGATGATAAAGACCCTGCTTATACTGATGCCAAAGACAGGATCATCCTGAACAAGATCCGTTCTTCCCGTAAAAAACCGCACCTGCAATATTGGTTTTATGCCGGGGGTAAAGAAGAAACCAACGACCGTGATAAAGATGGTATTATTGATGTGGAAGATGACACAAAAGATTTAATAGCACTCATCAAAAGTAAAAACGTTTGTTCGCCTGATGATATCAACTATACTGAAGACCCTAACGGCATTCATGACTACTCATCCTGGAGCCATCACTTCGGGGAGTTTTTGATTTGGGCGTTTGGAAAATAAAACAGTAAGTGAACAATGAATAATGGATAATGTGTCAGGGTCGTATGTTCTGCCTGGTACATTATCCATTGTTTATTACAAAATGATCCATTAAGAATCATCCCTTCTTCCCCACATTACTCGCTCCACTGCTGTGAACTTCTTTAATAACAGCTTCGCCTTTATATAAAATATCGCTGGCGCCGCTGGCATTGGCATATAATTCTTTGTTTACTGTAATGTGCACATCAGAAGCACCGGAGGCTTTGGCATTGCACACATCGGCGGCCAGTTCATAACCTTTTACATCGCTGGCGCCGGTAGATTCAATCTTCACTGTATTGGCAATACCTTTTATAGTAAGATCGGAAGCGCCACTGAGGTCCAGCCGCAAATCAGCAAGTTTTACTGCACCCTGAAACTGGCTGGCACCACTGAGGGTAATCGATAAACCACTTTCATTGATTACACCAGCCACCTGCACATCGCAGGCGCCGGAGGCATCAATGCTTTGTAAATTTTTGAAAGAAACATACACACGCAGGTGTTTATTCCTGATCCCATCCCACATCTTGCCATTAAAATAATAGATTTTGAGTGTATTGTCTGATACTACAGTTTTAATATTCTCTTTGTACTTATCTTCCGATGCACTTACTGCAACAGCTTCATCATCTGATTGTGAGATGAACAGTTCAATACCACCAGACACTTTGATTTTATCAAAACTGCCGGATATTGTTCTCACTTCCGCATTAGGATCATTCACCACTTCTTTTTGTGCACTGGCAAAATAAGCAGCGGAAAAAAATACAACACTAACTAAAATTTTTTTCATAACAGATGTATTATACTTTACGTTTCACTAAGCGTCAAGACGGTTATAAACCGTCAGACGCTTTTATTTTAATCAACCCTGTTTCGCCCCACAGGGTAAACAAACTCAATCTGGCAGTTCAATTATTTAAAGGTTTTTGCTTTTCAACTTTCATGCTGTCAGTCTGAGCTTGTCGAAGACGGTTATAAACCGTCAGACGCTTTTGCAAGCACTATGCTTTTTTAACTGACCCACCACTATTCACATTCACTTCTTTAATCACTGCTTCGCCTTTATACTTCACGCCACCACCGCTGTTGGCTTTGGCCGATAATTCTTTATTAACTGTAATTCTTACGCCACCACCACTGCTGGCTTTGGCATTGCAGTAATCAACCGCCAGGTCAAAGCTTTTAAATATGGCGCCACTGCTCACATCAACATTAATTTTTTCAGCAGTACCGGATATTTCTACCGATGACCCACTGTTTTGATCAACCGTTAATTCTTTAGCGGTTATTTTACCATGTAAAGAAGAACCGCTGGTAAATTTCATATCCACTGTACCGGCATCCCAATTGCCCTCTATGGTAACATCGCAACCGCTGGAAGCATGCAGTTGTTGTATGTCTTTAAAAGAAACCCATGCTTTCAGTTTACGTTTATTGGCAACGGTGATATTGATGCCTTTATTATCGTAATAAATTTTCAATACGCCATTCACCACTTCTGTTTTAATACGTTCCACATATTTTTCTTCAGAAGCACTAACGGCAACAGACTCTTCCCCGCCCTGGGTAAGATACAAATCAATACCATCAGAAACATTAATGGCAGAAAAACTTCCTTCAATAGTCCGCTTTTGGGCATTGGCATCGTTCACAACAGTTTTATTCTGTGCCATTGCGGTAATGCTCATTGCGCTGAGCAGTAAAACAAATAATTTTTTCATGTGCTGTTTTTTAAAAGATTAGAATGAACCACATGAATCACCAAAGGAAAGCCGGGTTCAGGCAGCAAATCATATTCAGTGCCGGAACCTGGCCCCGGATTGGCAATTTTATGGCTATACTGATTACAATACGAAATAAAGCCAGCTTTTGTTACAGTAATGATAAAAATTCTTGGAGGCAATTCATTTATTGCTATACCTTCGCAGTACAAAGTTCTTTTTTAACCGACTGAATTTCCGGGGTGTTCCCGTTAATGTGTACTTCATTAACAGGAGCTGAGATTATACCCGATAACCTGATCAGGATCATGCCTGCGTAGGAAGAAATGACACGCCTTTCCGGTGCCATAGCAGTATTCTCATTGCTTCGGACTTCAGCTAAATTTTTATTGAAATGAAATTGTTACTCAGTGCAGTACTGTGCACCAGCAGTGTATTTTCTTTTGCTCAAAACCAAAAGAAATTTAATGATACCACCCTGCTGCAACCTGTGGAAGTGAATGCTGTACGTGCCGGTGAAAGGGCGCCTTTTGCTAAAACCAATGTATCTAAAAAAGATATTGAAAAGATCAACCTGGGCCAGGATCTTCCCTTCCTGCTCAGTCAGACACCATCTGCTGTGGTCAATTCAGATGCCGGTGCTGGCGTGGGTTATACCGGCATCCGCATCCGTGGTACCGACGCCAGCAGGATCAACGTTACCCTTAATGGTATTCCCTATAACGATGCGGAAAGCCAGGGCACTTATTTTGTTGACCTGCCCGATTTTGCTTCATCTGTAAACAGTATTCAGATACAACGCGGCGTGGGCACTTCCACCAACGGTGCTGGCGCTTTTGGTGCCAACATCAATCTCTCCACCAATGAAGTGAATAAGCAATCTTTTGTGGAACTGAACAATAGCGTGGGTTCATACAACACCTGGAAAAGAAACCTGCAGTTTGGCAGCGGTTTATTGGGCAAACATTTTACAGTTGATGGTCGCATCAGCCAGATCACCAGTGATGGGTATATAGAAAGGGCCACCAGCAACCTGAAATCCATTTACTTCACCACCGCCTATGTTACCGATAATAATTCCCTGCGCTTTAATGTATTTGGTGGTAAAGAAAAAACGTACCAGGCATGGGATGGTGTACCGGAAAGTATGTTAGCCATTAACAGAAGGTACAACGAAATCGGTACAGAGAAACCCGGCGCTCCGTATGACAATGAAACAGACAATTACATTCAAACCCATTACCAGTTATTTTACAACCACAAATTCAATGCATATTGGAAAAGCAATATAGCTGTTTTCTATACCAAAGGAAAAGGATATTACGAACAATACAAAGCAGCACAGGCTTTGGCAGATTATGGATTGCCCGATTATACCAACGGTGGCAGCACTGTTACTCAAACTGATTTGATCCGCAGGCTGTGGTTAGACAATAATTTTTACGGTACTATATTTTCTGCACAGCATCAAAAAAATAAAACAGAGTTTACCGCTGGTGGTGGTTGGGATGGATACGATGGTGAACATTTTGGTGAAATTACCTGGGCAGAAGTACAGGCTGCAGTTCCCGCTTATTACCGCTGGTACGATTTGATGGCACACAAAAAAGATTTTTCTGTGTACAGTAAATGGACGCAGTACTGGACCAAATCTTTCCAAACTTTTGCCGATTTGCAGTACCGCAATATTCATTATACCATTAATGGTTTTGAACATAACCCCGCTTTACAGGTAAACAACACCTACAATTTTGTAAACCCGAAATTGGGTTTTACCTGGAACGTGCATCACTGGCAATGGTATGCATCTTACGCACTGGCCCAGCATGAACCCAATCGTGATGATTTTGAAGCAGGCACCACACAACAACCCAAACGTGAATTACTGAATGATGTGGAAGCAGGCATTGAAAGAAAACAACAACAATATTCTTTTGGTGTGAATGTCTATTACATGAAATATAAAGACCAGCTCATTCTCACCGGCAAGATTAATGATGTAGGTGCATACACAAGAATTAATGTGCCCAACAGTTACCGGGCGGGCATTGAATTGCAGGGCCAGTATATGATCAACAAATACGTAAACGTTGCGGCTAACGCCACTTTCAGCCAGAATAAAATCAAAAACTTTACAGAGTATATTGATGATTATGATAATGGTGGACAAACTACAAACTTCTACTCTTCTACCAACATTGCATTATCTCCCGATGTGATCGTTGGCGGCAGCATCAACATTATGCCATTTAAAAATGCCAGTTGTAATTTGATCAGCAAATATGTGGGCAGGCAATATTTAGACAATACAGGCAAACAATCAAGAAGCCTGGACCCTTATTATGTACAGGATGTACGTTTAAGTTATGAACTGAAAGGAAAAGTATTGCATACCACCAGTTTCATTGTGCAGCTGAATAATATCTTCAGCAAATTGTACGAGCCCAGCGGTTACAGTTACAGCTATATTTACGGCGGACAGCTAACTACAGAAAATTATTATTACCCGATGGCGCCATTTAATTTTATGGCAGGCGTGCGTGTGCGGTTGTGAATGGGCAATGGACAAAGATCAATGAACAATGGATAATGAATAATGGATAATGTTTTATAGCGGAAAACTCAGCACTAAAACATTATCGATTATTGATTGATGAATTATCAATTGTTCATTATCCATTGAACAATTATCCATTAGCTTTTAAATTTCTCCTGCCACCCCATCATTCCACCACTGAGGTTTTTTACGTTGGAGAAACCGAGTGTATCCAGTATTAAAGCCGCCTGTCCGCTGCGGTTGCCACTGCGGCAGTAAACGATCACTTCATCAGCTTTATGATCTTCAATGTCATCCACCTGCATGGTTTGCACTTTACCTAAGGGCAACAACAAACCGCCTATGTTAAAGTCGGCATGTTCGTGTGGTTCCCTTACATCCACTAAAAATAATTTTTCGCCGGCATCAAGGCGGGCTTTCACTTCTTCAGCAGTAATTGTTGTCATACTATATTAATTTGGATTGTTTACTGTAATAGAATCTTTAATTGCTTTTTTTGCAACTGATACCCGGATATCCATAATTTGCCCGGGCTTAATAAATTTTGGTTTCTTCTCTTCATCAAATTGCGGTGGGTCCTGGTAATAAACAAATGCATTTGCGGTGTCCCGCACATCAGGATCAGGCAATATGGAACCGAGCAGTATCTCTTTGGATTCCAGTAATGCTTTCACATCTCTTACAGTCATATTCATCAAATCAGGCACAGGCATTTGTTCATCACCCGTACCGGAACTTACTACCAGTGTAATTTTGCTGCCCCATTGCACAGGGGTTTTTGCCTTAATTGTTGCGCCGTTATATTGAGCTTCAATAATTGTTCCCTTAGCAAATGTGTGTTTGAAAATAGTATCGCCCAGTTGCAGGTGATTACGGCGTAATAAATCCAGTGCAAAATAAAGGCTCTGCCCTTCCAGCTGTGGCAATTCTACCATGGGGGGTATTACCTTGTTCACAGTAAGTAAAACAGTACGGTTAATTTTTACGGTAGCATTGGGGTCAGGTAATTGTTTTAATACAATGCCTGTTGCGGCAGTATCGGTAAAAATGGAATCCTGTATCTGCACATCAAAGCCTTGTTTTTCCAGGAGCTTTATAGCATCATCCGTTTTCATGCCGGTTACAGCAGGCACGGTTAGATACTTGCCATGCTGTGTTATCCATCCCAGCATTTTCAAAAAAATAAACACCAGTAAGAATGCCAAAATAATACCGGCAATTACATTTACCCATAACGGGCGCTTGGTAATAAAATTAAACACAGGTTGTAGTTTTAATGTGACGCCAGCAAACTGTTGTTGCCTGTTTACTGCTGATCATTGGTTTTGCAATGATCGTTTATATAAAACATTCTTCTATTAATGCTGAATAAAATTCCATCAACGTCATACCGGCTGCAACTACTTGTTGCGGTACCAGGCTGGCAGCACTTTGCCCCGGTACCGTATTAATTTCCAGCAGGTAAGGGTTACCGTCTGTTTCGTTATAAATAAAGTCCATCCGCACAATTCCTTTGCAATTAAAAATGGCATAAGCCCTTTTTGCTTCGTAACGTACTTTATCTGCAACCGGTTCTTCAACATGGGCAGGTGTCACTTCTTCACTGGCTCCTTCGTACTTCGCTTCAAAATCAAAAAATTCATTTTTAGAAATGATCTCGGTAATCGGTAAAGCAATAATGGTGCCTTTACTTTTATACACCCCAATGGTAAACTCCCGCCCGCTGATGCATTCTTCCACCAGCACCTGGTCATCTTCATTAAAAGCTTTATCTAATGCAGCCTGCAGTTCTGCCGCTTCCTTCACTTTGCTGATGCCCAGGCTGCTGCCCCCGTTATTCGGTTTTACAAATACCGGCAGTTTCAGTTGTTCCAGTATGGCAGCCGGTGTAAGCGGCGCTGTTTTAAACAGGTGTAAAGATTGGGCTACATGCATACCGGAAAATGATGCTACAGCAACAGTATACCGTTTATTAAAAGTTAAGGCAGATGTTGCTGCATCGCAGGAAGTGTAGGGTATTTTCAGGCAGTCGAAATACCCCTGTAATTTGCCATCTTCACCCGGTGTGCCGTGAAGCCCCACCAAAACCGCATCAAAAGTAATTTTTTGTCCATTGAGCTGGAAGGAAAAATCATTTTTATCTACAGGAACCTGGGGACCGTCGGGATTCATATAATACCATCCATTGGGATTAATATCAATCTTATAACAATCCCATTTAGTACTGTCAATATTTTTTTCTATGGTAAGGGCGCTTTTGTAAGAAATCACCGCTTCTCCGGAATAACCGCCAGTGATCAGTGCAATCTTTTTTTTCATGTATTCCAGTTATTGAATGGAGCCAGTTTTATCATTTTCGCCACAAATGCGGTATGTTAATAATGACTCTTATTTGGTTGTTTGAAAGGTATTGATACCGGCAACAAATATAATCGCCGTATTTGAGTTTACGATAGCCCTGCAATAAAATTTATTAAGTTTAACAAACCCCGCCTGTGTATATTTTTTTGTTGTTAATTTTTTCTTTCCGGTTGTTTATTGTGCTGAATCGGTTGCTTTACCCAGCCCTTCATTACCACTATCCAGTACAAATTTCCATTTGCCGTCGGCCTGCTTTTTCCAGATACTTACATAAGTGCCAAAAATAACCGTGTCTTTACTGGAAGGTTTTAACCGGTATTCTCCATAAGTATAACCCAATTCTCCTGAACGGGCAATTGCTCCGTTTTTGGGTTCCCAAATTAAGGTGTAGGCACTGTCATTTAATTGCAGCAGGTAATCAATGGCATCGGCACCAACAATGGGAAAGTTATTGGGGCGCAGCAGAACGCCGTTGCTGTCTAAATACTCAATAAAAGCGGCTTTCATGCCTTTGGCTGCGCTGAGGTTGGAAAAAGCCATATCGGCTTCCATCAATTTTCTTTTTTCGTCTGCACCTGATAGTGGTGTCTTATTGGAAAAAACATTGCAGGAAACAAAGCAGGCCGCAATAAATAGAAAAAGTAAAAATTTATTCATCAGCAAAAATTATGTTACAACAAAAAAGGCGAAAGTATTGTACAATACCCTCGCCGTTGCAGCAGGAAATATCACCTGCCTGAGATACCCGCTTCCGCGGATTAAAAATTTTTTGTTTCGCAAACAGCCTGACCATAATAATCAAAACCAATGACGGAATCAAATATAATGGTTAACCTTTGCCTTAAGCTAAGTGCAGGCGATCTTTTTTGGCCAGCAATTCATCTACCGTTTCTTTATACATGTCGTCAGGCACACAGCAATCTACCGGGCAAACAGCAGCACATTGTGGTTCTTCATGAAAGCCCTGGCATTCTGTGCACTTATTGGGGGTGATGTAATAGGTGTCTGAACTAATTGGGGTATTCCTTTGATCCGCATCTACCTGGGATCCGTCGAGCAGGGTAAAACTTCCTTTAACTGCCGTACCATCTGAAAGGGCCCATTCCACGCCGCCTTCATAAATCGCATTGTTGGGGCACTCTGGTTCGCAGGCACCGCAATTGATACATTCGTCTGTAATTTTTATAGCCATCTTCTATCGTATTTTTGAGGATTAAAAATGCCTTTTGGTTAACACTGCAATTTAATAATAATAATAGTATGAATTTACAAAAACGAATTGAATTATTACAAAAATTAAAAAATTACCTGGAAGAAAATGGGCCGCAATGGCAGGAGGTAAAAGCAAGGGCTTCCCTGCAAAATGCCTGGTTTACGCCGGAGTTTATTGACCTTGCTATTGAGAATAGCTGCAGGGCATTTTTAACCCCATCCAACCTGCAGCAATGGGTACAGCATTACCACCTGGACAATAATATTGTGCCTAAAAATATTGGTGTGGTAATGGCAGGTAATATACCGTTGGTGGGCTTTCATGATTTTTTGTGTGTATTCATCAGCGGCCATAAGCAAACAATAAAATTATCTTCCAAAGATGAAGTGATGCTGAAACATATTGTGCAGCAGTTAACCACCTGGGATGAAGACGTGCAACACTACATAAGCTTTGCCGACATGCTGAAAGGTTGTGATGCATATATCGCCACAGGCAGCAATAACTCTGCCCGCTATTTTGAACAGTACTTTTCCAAATATCCTTCCATCATACGGCGCAACAGAACTTCAGTGGCTATTATTACAGGGCAGGAAAGTGCAGATGAATTAGGATTACTCGCCAATGATGTGCACCAGTTTTTTGGCCTCGGTTGCCGCAACGTAACTAAAATATTGGTACCGGAAGGTTATGATTTTGTACCGCTGCTGCGGGCATTTGATCAATACCTTTACTTAGCCGACCATCATAAATACAAAAACAATTACGACTATCAATTGTCACTGGCGTTGATGAACCATATTTTCTACATGACCAATGGCAGTACGCTGCTGGTGCAGAGCGATGAAATATTTTCTGCCATCAGCCAGCTGCATTACAGTTTTTATACTGATGCCGATGCGGTGGTTGCTGCAGCAAAAGCCAACAGCGATATACAGTGTATTGTTGGCCGAGATCACATTCCCTTTGGCACTACACAGCAACCAGGTTTATTTGATTATGCAGATGGGGTGGATACGATGCAGTTTTTGTTATCTTTATAGTGGTCTGACGTCCCGTCTGACCACGTGATAAAAAATGATTGGCCGCAGATGCGCAGATGGTCTGATGTTTCCGCCTCACCATGTATGATGAATGATTGCACATTGAGGCACAGAATGCGAGGAGAACATGGTCTGACGTCCCGTCTGACCATGTGATAAAAATTGATTGGCCGCAGATGCGCAGATGGTCTGATGTTTCCGCCTGACGATGCATGATGAATGATTGCACAGAGGCACAGAATGCGAGGAGAACATGGTCTGACGTCCCGTCTGACCATGTGAAAAAAAATGATTGGCCGCAGATACGCAGATGGCCCGATGTTTCCGCCTGACGATGTATGATGAACGATAACACAGAGGCACAGCGTGCGGGGAGAACATGGTCTGACGTCCCGTCTGACCATGTAGCAGGACAGTAATTCTGATGACAAAAAATAATGCAAAGTTTATTCTTCCATGGTCAGACGGGACGTCAGACCATGGAAGAATAAACCATCTACGAAAGTCTTCCTAATTAACTGTTAAAGATGGCAGTTGGTTCATCTCAAAATGACAGTTCTTCGTTATTTTGTATCGTCAGGCACAGGAGTTGATAAAATATTTTTACCTGTGCAGACAGTAAACAATTGTAAACAACAGCAGCGTCAATGCAAACCAACAACCGCAATGACACTGAATATTAAAGAACAATAAAACCTAAGAAAATGAAATTGAAACAAGTATTATTCACAGCAGCCATCAGCGCCGTTACCGCCCTTGCCGTAATGTGGGGATATGGTAAATTCATGAAAGGGAATAATTCTTATGCAGGACAGACAGCAGGGGTATTACCCTCTAATTACAAGTATGCCGGTTTCTCTGAAAACGGTACGCCACCCCCCAACCCAACGGTTGACTTTACGGCTCCCTCAGCAGCAGCCATTCCTGCAGTAGTGCACATCAAAACAAAAACCAATGCCAAGCAGGTCAGCAATAACCTGCCCCGCCAAAAAAGTCCGTTCACCGATTTATTTGGAGATGATGATATCTTCAATCAATTCTTTGGCGGCCGCGGCGGTATCATACCGGAGCAAAGAGCCAGTGGTTCAGGCGTTATCATCAGCGATGATGGTTATATCATCACCAACAACCACGTAGTGGATAAAGCAGATGAGATCACCGTTACGTTAAGTAACAAAAAAACATACAAAGCCAAAGTGGTGGGTACGGATGCTTCTTACGACTTAGCAGTAATTAAAATTGACGCCACTAACCTGCCCTTCCTCTTATATGGTAATTCAGATGAGCTGAAGATTGGCCAATGGGTATTGGCCATTGGTTACCCTTTAAATTTGGAAACCACCGTTACTGCAGGTATCGTGAGTGCAAAGGCCCGCAGCCTGGGATTAAATAAAGATAAAAACGGCGACACCCGTGCAGGTGTTGAATCCTTCATTCAAACTGATGCAGCAGTAAACCCCGGCAACAGCGGTGGTGCGTTGATCAATACAGATGGCAAACTGGTGGGTATTAACTCTGCCATTGCATCACCAACAGGTTCTTATGCCGGTTATTCTTATGCCATCCCGGTAAACATTGCCAAAAAAGTGGTAGATGACCTGATCAAATTTGGTACCGTGCAAAGAGGCTACCTCGGTATACAATTCATTAATGCAAGCGATTTAGGTGATGATGAAAAAAAGAAAGCTGGAGTGCCTTTAAATGCGGAAGGCATCTATGCCTCCGATGTACCTACAGATGGTGGCGCTTATGCCGCAGGCATACGCAAAGGCGATATCATTAAAAAAGTAGATGGCCTTGATGTAAACAATGGTGCAGAAATGCAGGGACAGATCAGCCGCTATAAACCCGGCGATAAGATCACAGTAACTTACGACCGCAACGGCAGGGAAAGCACCGTTAATGTTACACTGAAAAACAAGGCCGGTAATTTTGATATCGTAAAAGCTGATGCCGCTGTTGACTTGCTGGGTGCCGACCTTGCTGCGCTGGACAGTAAAAAGGCAAAAGAATACGGTGTAAGCGGTGGCGTAATTGTAAAGAAGATTCATGACGGCGCACTGAACGACCAAACCCGTATGAAAGATGGTTTTGTAATTTTAAAAGTAAACGACAAAGAAGTACGCTCTGTTGAAGAACTGGCAGCAGCCGTGGGCACAGAGAGAAATATCACCATCAGCGGATTTTATCCCGGTTATGATGGTGTGTACGAATATCCGATCACTTTAGGTGATTAGGATATGTTCTTATTCAGCATAAAAATGAAGCCCCGGCGTTGCCGGGGCTTTTTAATTAGGTATGAAATGATTTATTGCTTACTCATACAATAATATTGGGCTTGTTGCTTAAAGATAATATCCTCCGGTGCTTTGCCTGCTCTACCCGGTTGATAAATTCAAGTACACGCTCCCTTTTCATCCTGTCAACTTTAATCCGCATCCTTGTACTTGGAGATGCAATGATGACCACATTACTTCTCGTTAACCAGTAAACAAGGAAAAGTGTGAGGGCTAAAAGCGAAGCAATACCAAAAGCATTAGTTCCATTGTTTGCGGCGGCAATCAATCCACCTACCAGGCACACGCCTCCTAAAATCAATAAAGACACATAACTGTTATACGCATTTTCGCAGGAGGTAATGTGCTCAAGCATGATGCTTTGATTATAGGAGCGCCCCCACTCCCTGTATTCGCAGGCAATACGATGAGTGGTTAAAGTAACACCGCCATCGGTTGATTGCGTTAATAGTTGTTCGTCTGGAAAAAGTTGCAGCATATCGATTAAATGAAGTTATAAGATGACAATGTCAATTGCTTTAACAACCGGCGCAAAAACATTGCATGGTAATTATATTGAGCCTTCTCCCAAATCTAATATTTGGCGTGCTGTAAGACAACAGTAGTTCTACCCATTTTTCAGCACTTAATTATTCTAGCTCAAGTAAAATAGAGCAGGCTACCCCTTATGTTTCTTAATTGCTTTAATCAGTTTTTCATTTCTCCTGTCTGCCCGGGCATTTTGTAAAGATATTACGGCCCAGATCGCAGCAGGAATCCATCCAATTAATGTGATCTGCAGTATTAAGCAAATGAGTCCGGTGAGTACCCGACCCCGAAGCATAAAAGATAAGAAAGGGAAAAAAATAGCGATCAATGTCATGATAAGAAAATTAATGCTGTAAAGGAAATAAACGCTTAGCAACAATTGGCATTTCAGATTTAACTCTACCCTTGTTAGCATCCACATTTCCTATTTCGAGCACTGTTGTCTGTTATCGAAGGATGTACAAACAGCATAGCCATACCAACAATATCTATACATAAATAACCATCCAAATTACATTTTTTTATGCATTGCTTTGTTTTCGCCGCTGGTCTAAGACCAGGCGGCGGCGAAGATTGCAGCGATACCCACGACAAAGGAGACCTCTCACACGGGCTGAGCCTGGGAAGACAGGGAGCATCAGCATTACCCGGTTTCGCCCCTCAAGGCAAGCACGCTCAACCTGACAGCTTTTATTATTTGAAGACGGTCATTCTTCAACCCTAAGGTTCGTCAGTCTGAAACTGTTTACCCTGCGGGGCGAAGACGGTTATTTCACTGTTGACCCTCAGGGCAAGAAAACTCATCATAACAACTTTTATTAATTGAAAGCAGGAGCTATTACATAACAGTAATTGTTATTCATACCTGTGCCATCACTCTTCCATCACCCTATACCCCCAAGCTTCCAGCTCCACATGTTTTTGCGTGGTAAAATCGGTAGCAGTTTTGGTAAACACATCAGTAAAGCGGCCGCTCAAATGTGCATCGTCAATATCAGCACTTACTTTTTCATTGCTCCAGTTCAGCAGTACAAGTACGGAATGGTTACCATTCTTACGTACAAAACACAACAGTTTATCATTGGCAGTAGTGTTCAGCCAGTAAGTGGTAACAGCAGGGTCGGCAGCACGCAGTGCGGGGTTATTTTTTTTCAATGCAAGTAAAGTGTGGTAAAAATCCTGCAGGGCCAAATGATTGTTCCATTCAATCGGGTCACGGTCAAAAAATTTCAGGCGTTTCATATTGGGCAGTTCCTGCCCGCTGTAAATTAACGGCATACCATTCCAGGTAAAACTGAATACTGCCAATGATTTGGCCATATCACCATACTTTTCATATTCAGTGCCATTCCAGCTGTTCTCATCATGGTTGGTGGTAAACCATAAAGCAATATGATCGTTGCCGCAAACCGTGTTGTATTGATGCAGTATCGAATCCAGTGTGGACTTGTTATGATCTTTCTTATAAAAATCTTCTGTTTTGTGCATCCATGTCCACGTATAGCAGGCATCAAAAGCCGTAAAATAATCAGCATGTTCTAAAGGATCATTCTCTGCCAGCCAGAACAATGTTTTTGTTTTTTGCAGTTCGGTACGGGCTTCCATCCAAAAATCCAGTTGCACCCAAAAAGCAAGGTCGCATCGGAAGCCGTCAATATCACATTCTGTAACCCAATAGCGCATGGCATTAATCATGGCTTTGCGCATAGCGGGATTATTATAGTCCAGTTCAATAATATCATCCATGCCACTGGCAATTTTAAAATTGTTGGTGGCGGTATCATGTTTGTAATAGTCAGGGTGCGTTTTCGTCCATACATGATCCCAGCCGGTGTGGTTGGCCACCCAGTCAATGATCACTTTAAAACCCATCTGGTGCGCTTGTTGTACTAAATGTTTAAAATCATCCAGTGTTCCAAATTCAGGATTAATGGAAGTATAATCGCTGCACGCATAATAACTGCCCAGCGAGCCTTTCATGTTTTGATGCGCAATAGGTGTAATGGGCATAAACCATAAGGTTTCCACACCCATCTCCTTCAGCCGGGGCAGGTGTTGCGCAAAGGCATTAAAGGTACCTTCAGGAGTGTATTGCCTTACATTCACTTCATATACATTGGTGTTATTGATCCAGTCAGCTTTTTTAAAGTTGTTCATTATCATTCCGGTTGCATTGTTTTTGATGTGATGGGAGGATGTGCAGGCCGCCAGTACCAGTACGGTCATAAAGAAGATGATGTGTTTGATCATACAGAACATTAAGCCCTTCAAATGTACACCCGCTTTGCTGAATATGGTGATGCAACTGCTAAAAAGTTCGCTGCCCACCCGCATTGATTATTGATAATGGAGGACGGACTACGGACTACGGACGACGGACGACCGACAATGGACGACAGAGGACAGACCACGGCGCATCAACTTTCAACTATCAACTATCAACTTTCAACATTCAACTATCAACTTTCAACCATCCCCTCAAACCCCGTACCTTTGCCCTGCAATACTTATATGAAGCAGTTCAACGTTCCCATCATCTACCGCAGCCCGCTCATCAGCGCCATTAAAAACAAGCGTAAGCAGCAGGATAAAATGAAGAAAGATTTTACACCCACCCTGCTGGATTTTGGCTCTGTTCAAATTTACCTGGCCCGTCATTTTGGTTTTTGTTATGGTGTGGAAAACGCTATTGATATTGCATTCAGAACCGTGCAGGAAAATCCTGGTAAGCGTATTTTTTTATTAAGTGAGATGATACACAATCCGCAGGTAAATGCAGACCTTCAACAACATGGCGTACAATTTTTGCAGGATACACATGGCAACCAGTTAGTGCCTTATGAAACGCTGACGAAAGAAGATATTGTACTCATTCCTGCATTTGGCACTACACTGGCTATTGAAGAACAATTAAATGCTATTGGTATACCAACAGAAAAATATAATACCACTTGTCCCTTTGTAGAAAAAGTATGGAACCGCAGCGAGCAGATTGCACAAAAAAATTATACTGTTGTTGTACATGGCAAACCCACGCATGAAGAAACACGAGCTACCTTTTCTCATGCTGCCTTTCATACTCCAACAGTAGTGGTTAAAGACATGAAAGAAGCAATTGCATTGGGAAAGTATATATCAGGTGAAAAAGATATCAATTCATTTAATGAAGAATTTGGGAACCGTGTATCTGCAGGTTTTAATCCTGCACTGCATTTACAGCGTATTGGTGTGGTAAACCAAACCACCATGCTGGCAAGCGATACACAGGCTATTGCAGATTATTTAAAACAGGTGATGATACAAACGCATCAGCTTACAGAAGCCAATTCAGAAGAACGTTTTGCAGAAACAAGAGACACACTTTGTTATGCCACCAACGATAACCAGAGTGCTGTATATGGCATGCTGGAAACCAACGCTGATCTTGCCATTGTTGTGGGCGGTTATAACAGCAGCAATACATCTCACCTTGTGGAATTATGCGAAGAAAAATTGCCCACTTATTATATTACAGATGAATCAAAGATCCTTTCATCTGCATTGATTCAGCATTATAATTTTCATACCAAAGAAGAATTAACCACAGCAAATTTTTTACCTGCAAAAGAGCCGATAAAAATACTCCTTACCAGCGGTGCCAGTTGCCCCGATGCTTTGGTGGAAGGGGTGATAGAAAAACTGGTGTCATTCTACCCTGTTACACAAACTACTGAAATGCTGACTGCTTCATTTTTATAAAGAAACATGCAACCACTGCAAAGCAAAAAAAATCCCCGCTGGTAAAACGGGGATTGCTGGTTTTATCTACTGGTTTACTGTATAACGATCTTCTCCTTATACACCTGGGTTTTGCCGGCAGTGGTTACCTGCACCATCACTACACCCTGTACTGCAGCAGGAAAACTTACTGGTACATTGTTAGTGGTGGGTACAACCTGCTGCAGGGCAAGCACTTTACCATCGGGAGCAATAACCCTGATGTAAAGCGATTGGTTGATCAATCGTTGTGGTATCAGGATAGCAGTATGATGATTGATCACCGGATTCGGGTAAACGCTGATTTGGTCTGTACCTGTAGCCTTAGCCCTGTACAATATGATATTTGAATAGAAGAAATTACCATCTGCATCAACAATTTTGAGGCGGTAATAAATAATGGCATTATTAATGGAAGGGTCGCTGAAAGAATAGTTTTTAATACCGGATGCATTTTGTGCAGCAACTGAACCTGCGGTAAAGAAGTTAACGCCGTCAAAAGATTTTTCAATCACATAGGTTTTAGTATTCAGTTCATCACTCACTTGCCAATTCAATTGCAATGCAGCACCCTGTTCAGTATAAGTAAAGCTGATGAGCTTAACCGGAAGAATGGCGCACAGGTTAGACCTTGCCGGGAAAGAACCTGAAGGTGCATTTTGTATCAATGAACCTGCAGTACCATTGGCCGCACCAAAACTGGTACCCGATGCCGTTGTACCCGCTGCACCACCAGCAACCGATGTGGCTGCATTTAATGTACCGGTGGAATATACTGTACCACCGCCTCCACCGCCGCCGGGCCCATGATCCACACCAGTGCCGGTATTGGTTCCACCGTTACCACCATTTGCTGTAACAGTAATATTTCCAATACCAGTATTAGCAATGATCAATACGCTGCCTGCTGCACCACCACCGCCGCTGCCATCATTCAGCACCGAGTTATCCGCATTGGCACCGCTTACATTAATAGTGCCGGGTGTGGTAACTGCTTTTGCGGATAATACCACTATACCACCACCCGCTGCTCCGCTGGACGAAAAACCTGCAGGAGATGAACCGGTTCCGTTATTAGTGGTTCCGGCGCCGCCACCGCCGCCCATCACCACACGGTTTGCCGCCTTTTGTCCAAAGCCAGCGCCGGGCTCACCACCTATTGCAAGGTTAGAGCTCCACGTATTACCTCCCCGGCCTCCGGCACCGCCGTTACCGCCACCAGCACCACCGGAGTTTTGTGAGTTACCGGCAATATCACCATCGGTACCACCACCGCCAGCATTGCCGGGTGCGCCCCTTGCATAACTGCCGTTAGGGTATCCTTGTTTTGTCGTGCCACTGTCTACCAGTACACCATTGGTATTGGTAAACCTGGGCGTACCTGCTGTTCCTTCCCCTTTAGAGGCATTAACATTGTTGGAAGCCAGCGTTACGTAATCTGTATTGCTGCCGGTACCGCCGCCCAATGTTCTGCCACCCCCACCACGGAAACCTTTACCCGAAGCATCAATGGTAAAGCCACCCATGCTGAAATTATTTCTTACCTGTATGGCAGTAACACCACCCGTTTTACCATCCCAGGCCGGTGTGGTAATAGAATTACCCAGTGTGGCATCATAATACACACCTACACGTATTACCTGGTATTTGTACTGGCCAAATGTTCCAAAAAGCGAGTATTGGTATTTGTTAACTGTGCCTAAGGTTAAGTTTAATGTACCACCGGCAAGGGGCACTGCATTGGCTGCAATGGCATATTCCATATTGCCAGCCAAATGGTTGGCGTTGTTCAGGTAGCCACTGGCGCCGCCGCCAGCTACACCATCTCCATAACTATCATTATTGGTGGAAGTAATTTCTGCACCCTGCATTTGTACAATCAACAGTACATCGCCCGCACTAATAGCAGTGGTACCGGTTGCTGCACCCAGCACAATAGAAGTGCCACCAACGTTTACAGTTGCAGTTAAACCGGGATAATAAGTGTTGGGATTTGTAGTAATAGCAGTTGTGCCGCTCGTTGGGCAAGTTTGTGCATATACCCCTGCCCATAGCGTACATGCGCATAAAAGCGTTAAGATTTTTTTCATAATTGAACACGGGACTAAGTAATCCCTGAATGTAGGAGGTTATAGGTTTTAATATACCGTTGCCAAAGGGTTTTACGGAGCTAAAGTCACTTGTTCTCTAAGGTGGGGTTAACGGGGGTTACCAAAAAAATGAAATGAGCGGAAAGAAGGAGGAACTGGTATGATTACACCATCCCTTGCCCCAGCTATTGATGTTGGCTTGTTTCACTTTAAATCTATCTTATCAGAAGCTAACTCCTGTTAAGTTAAGTTGGTAATAAGTCTGATTTTGATGGAATAAGGTTGCAGGAAAACTAAAAAATTACTGTTTCAGTTCGAAATAACAGTACAAGCTGTAGTTTTTCTTCTACAAAGATAGTAGTTTATGAAAGATACGGAGAGGAAGTTTCTTTTTTTTTGATAAACATCAAACGTTTGATATTATTAGATAACTTTTCGTGCAAGTTCCATTGCATAATTTAATTGTTGCTCCTGTGTAAGGTGGGTATTGTCTATTTCAATGGCATCATCCGCTTTTCTCAGCGGGCTAACCTCCCGGTGAGAATCTATATAATCTCTCATTTCCAGGTTGGTTTTTACTTCTTCTATGGTAATGTTCGGGTTCTTTTCATACATTTCTTTAAAACGCCGTTCCACCCTTATGGCTATATCTGCTGTCATAAAAATTTTCAGTTCAGCTTCAGGAAAAACAGTAGTGCCAATATCCCGGCCATCCATCACCACACCTTTCTTTTCGCCCATTTTCTGCTGTTGCGCCACTGCAAATGAACGTACTTCTTTTATGGCAGCCACATCGCTCACTTTTTCCGCAATCACCAAATCGCGGATCACATACTCTACATTTTCCCCGTTCAGTATTATTTCTGATTGTTGTGATTTTGCATTGAACTCAAATTCAATGCTGATGTTTTTCAGCGCCTCATTTACTTCAGCAGTATCTGTCCAGTCCACATGGTTTCTTAAAAAATATAATGTAATGGCACGGTACATAGCGCCGCTGTCTATGTATACATAACCCAGTTCCTTAGCCAGTTGTTTCGCCAGTGTGCTTTTACCACATGACGACCAGCCATCAATAGTAATGATGATCTTTTTATTTTCCATTGCGGCACAAAAATGCTGCAAAAAAAGTCCAATTCAAAATGTGGGAATAAAAAAAGTCCCCCGTAATGCGGGAGACTTAATTATTACTAAGATTATTTTTTATACCTCTGATTGCTTTTCTTTCTTCTGCTCCTGTTGCTTTAAAGTGAACCTGATCTTTTCTGCTTCTTTATCCAGTTCTGCAAGCAGTATATCGCCGTTCTTTACATTCATGTTCAGTATCTCTTCTGCCAGCGGATCTTCCAGGTATTTCTGTATCGCCCTGTGTAATGGCCTTGCACCAAACTGGCTGTCGTATCCTTTATCTGCAATAAAATCTTTTGCTTCCGGTGTCAGCTCCATAGAAAAGCCCAGGTTGGACAGGCGGTTCAGCACGCCTTTCATTAAGATGTCAATAATCTGGAAGATATCTTCTTTAGACAATGAATTGAACACCACTACATCATCTATCCTGTTCAAAAACTCAGGGCTGAAGGTACGTTTCAATGCTTTTTCAATAACGGCTTTGTTATTTTCATCCGCATTATCCATACGTGCCGCAGTCGCAAATCCCACACCATCACCAAAGTCTTTCAGTTGCCTTGCACCAATGTTGGAGGTCATAATGATCAGTGTATTTTTAAAATCCACTTTACGGCCCATACCATCAGTCAGCTGACCATCATCCAGCACCTGCAATAAAATGTTATAAATATCCGGGTGTGCTTTTTCAATTTCATCCAGCAGTATTACGCAGTAAGGTTTACGCCTTACCCTTTCAGTCAATTGTCCGCCTTCTTCATAACCCACATAACCGGGAGGCGCACCAATCAAACGGCTTACGGTGAATTTTTCCATGTACTCACTCATATCAATACGGATGAGCGCATCTTCACTGTCGAACATTTGCCTGGCCAATGAGCGGGCTAATTCTGTTTTGCCCACACCGGTTGGACCCAGGAATATAAATGTACCAATAGGTTTCTTGGGATCTTTTAATCCCACCCTGTTGCGTTGAATTGCTTTTACCACTTTGGATATGGCAGGATCCTGTCCAATCACAGCACCTTTCAAATCATCACCCATGCGGCGCAGTTTTTCTGTTTCTGCCTGTACCATGCGTTTTACCGGTATGCCGGTCATCATGTGTACCACTTCAGCAATATCCTCTTCTTCTATCGGGTAACGCTTGTGTTTACTTTCTTCTTCCCAGTCTGTTTTTGCTTTTTCCAGTTCTTCCTGTAAACGTTTTTCAGTGTCACGTAATGATGCCGCTTCTTCAAAACGCTGGCTCTTCACCACTTTATTCTTTTCCAGTTTAATGTCTTCAATCTTCTTTTCCAGCTCTAAAATTTCTGCGGGAACATTGATATTTTTGATGTGTTTTCTTGCGCCTACTTCATCGAGTACATCAATAGCTTTATCGGGCAACAGGCGATCGGTCATGTACCTGTCGCTGAGGCGTACACAAGCTTCCACCGCTTCCTGGCTGTAGGTTACATTGTGGTAGTCTTCGTATTTGCTTTTGATGTTATTGAGGATTTGAATGGTTTCTTCCACTGAAGGCTGCTCCACTATTACTTTCTGGAAACGCCTGTCGAGTGCGCCATCTTTTTCAATGTGCATGCGGTATTCATCAAGCGTAGAGGCACCAATACATTGCAGTTCGCCCCGTGCCAATGCCGGTTTAAAAATATTGCTGGCATCTAATGAACCGCTTGCGCCACCAGCACCAACAATGGTATGTATTTCATCAATGAATAAAATTACATCCCTGTTTTTTTCCAGTTCATTCATGATGGCTTTCATTCTTTCTTCAAACTGGCCGCGGTATTTGGTACCAGCCACCAATGCAGCAAGATCAAGGCTCACCACTCTTTTATCAAACAAAACACGGGATACTTTGCGTTGTACAATGCGCAGAGCCAACCCTTCCACGATGGCTGTTTTACCCACACCGGGTTCACCAATCAATATAGGATTGTTTTTCTTACGGCGGGAGAGAATTTGTGATACCCTTTCAATTTCTGTTTCGCGACCAACGATTGGATCAAGGGATCCGCTTTCTGCAAGGCGGGTGATATCTCTTCCAAAATTATCCAGTACAGGCGTTTTTGTTTTGGGTTGATTGGCTGCGCCACCTCTTTGCCCTTTCTGCTGCGATCCGTATTGTTTTCTTTCTTCATCAAATTCCTCATCCCCTTCATCACTGAATTCTGCAGAGGGCGGGTTGCTGGTTACAAAGCCCAGTTCATTTTTGAATACATCATAATCCACATCAAACTGGTTTAATATCTGTGTGGCAATGTTTTCTTTATTTTTTAAGATAGAAAGCATCAGGTGCTCACTTTCCACCAATGCACTTTTTTGTGCTTTGGCTTCCAGTACAGTGATCCTGATTACCTTTTCTGCCTGTTTGGTTAATGGCAGCGAATTGATATTGGCAATGTTTTTTCCTGTTTTATCTTTCACAGCCATTTCAATCTCTTTGCGCAGTTCGAACAGGTCGATATTGAGGGATTTCAATGTTTTTATAGCGGTATTTTCACCATCACGGATCAACCCCAAAACCAAATGCTCGGTGCCTATAAAATCATTCCCCAAACGTAGTGCTTCTTCACGGCTGTAAGAGATAATCTCCTTTACCTGGGCCGAAAAATTGTTGTCCATTTTGCTTATGATTTAGCTTATACAATAATAACGATTATTTTGAAGATTAAGTTTAGCGGCCCCGTTAAATGTTAATATGTTAAAAAGTTAAAAACCTGCGTGATGCCTCCTTTTTTAGTGAATAATATTGTAACGCAAGAACGGTATTTAAATTTTCCTTTATTTTACAAAAACATGTATACCCACGTCTTAATCTGCAATTAAAGATGTTAGCTGTCAAAATAGATACCAAAGAAAAATTCACTGTAATTACGCCTGCGGAACCCATTTTCGCTGCTAATATGACAGAAGATTTAAAAAACACCCTGTTGCCTTACCTGCAAAAAGGCATTCCGCATGTGGTGTTGAATATGGAAGCGGTGCAGCAGGTTGACGATACAACAGGGGAATTACTGGCCGCCATACAGCAGCAATTTTACGAAAACAATTGTTCCTTTGTGATTTGTTGCCTGCAGCCCGCAGTGGAACAATTGCTGGATGAAAAAGAACTGCTGGAACTGATGAACGTAACGCCAACCGAAAGCGAGGCATGGGATATTGTGCAGATGGAAGAGATTGAAAGAGAACTCTTAGAATAATGAATAATGGATAATGGGATAATAGATCATTTATTTTTATGCAGCATCTCATTAATCAAGTTCAGACTTTTTGCAATCATGAGTAACCCGATTTAAAAACATTATCAATTATTCATTAAAAAATTATTTATTAACCCCCATGCTGGCACTTACGATACTGGGCAATAATTCAGCCATTCCCGCTTTCGACAGGAACCCTACGGCGCAGGTACTGCAAACCAACGATGAAAGCTATCTCATCGATTGCGGGGAAGGTACGCAAATGCAAATGGCTAAATATAAAATGCGCCGCAGTAAGATCACCCGTATTTTTATTTCTCATCTTCATGGCGATCATTATTATGGTTTGATTGGCCTTATCACCAGCATGGGCCTGCTGGGCCGCCTGCATGAACTGCACCTGCACGCCCCTGCCGCACTGGAAGATATATTGAAACTGCAATTGAACGTTGCCGATACAAGGTTACCCTTTCCGCTGCATTTTCATGCCATAAAAGAAGAAGGCATTATTGCTGATGACAAAAAAATGACGGTGGAATGTTTTAAAACCAAACACCGTATTGAATGCTGGGGTTTTATTTTCAGGGAAAAGAAAAATCCCCGTAAAGTGAACCCGGAACGGGCCAGCATTTATGAAATACCCGCAGCATTTTATGAAAAATTGCAGCAGGGGCAAGATTATGTAAATAAGAAAGGTACCATTGTTCCCAATGAAGAAGTGACCATTGCTGCAACACCACCAAGAAGCTATGCGTTTTGCGCTGACACTATTTATGACGAAACCCTGGTGGACAAAATAAAAAACGTGGATTTGCTTTACCACGAAACCACTTATTTAAAAGACCTGCACGAAAGAGCCGCCAGCCGTTTTCACAGCACCACACACCAGGCTGCGACTATTGCTAAAATGGGCAATGTAAAAAAACTGATCATCGGGCATTTCTCATCTAAGTACGAAACCCTTGATGACTTTTTACCTGAAGCCCGTGAAATATTTGACAATACAGAACTGGCGCTGGAAGGTGCCTGTTATAAAATCTAAACAGCCAATCGTTATTCATCTATTTTTATTACCCTGTTAAATCCGTCAGCCATCATCCATTGGTAACATTCGCCAAACCATTTACGCCAGGCGGTTTCATTGTGGCTGCCAGCAGGATCAACCACTTCATAGATCATTGCGCCGGATTTTTCTCCTAATTTTTCAGCAATACCTGTCATATCATTTACAAAAGAAGACCCGCCCTCTTTCTCTCCAACGTAAAAGAAAAATTTACCGTTCACTTTTTTCCCAATAGAATCCGTCAGGTCATTCACTGCAGGAGCAGTCCAGAAAGATGGCGAAAAAATTCCTGCCTTACCAAATACATCCGGGTATTCCAATGCCGTGTAATAAGAAATGAGCCCGCCCATGGATGAACCAGCGATCATCGTATTTTCTTTATCCCGTAATGTGCGGTAATGCCCATCCACATAAGGCTTCAAAGTATTTACGAGGAAATCTGCATATTCTTTGCCTTCGGGTGTAAATGTTTGAGAACGGGCGCTGTCTTTATTATTGTTTAATGTAAAGAGATAAGGATTATATTCATTCATTCTTGTTGCACCGTTATTTTCTATGGCAACTACAATGCTGGCTTTAGTGCCTTTAGCGATAAGCGAGTCCAGCCATTCATCCACGCCCCATTCATTGCCAAATGCACTGGTATAATTATCAAACAGCGATTGCCCATCCTGCATGTACAATACCGGATAATGCTTTTGTGACGCAGCATAACCTTCAGGAAGATATATCCATATTTTCCTTGTGCGGCCAAGTTGAGGCATATTAAATGCTGTATCCATTACCTTCACATGCCTGCTTGCAGTATGCACGGGCGCTATTGAAAAATCATCGTGCCACCCTGCAACCGTATAACGTAAAACAGTATCCGAAGAAATAATAATTTCCCGGTTGCCAATATCCCCGCCCTGTTCATTGGTTTCCACCTTATCCCATCCGCCACGGGTAAACTTAAAATGATACGTACCGGCGGCAATACCAGCTATATGCAGCAATAAGGTATTGCCTGACTGCTGTAAACGATATTTTTCATCCGCAGGGTTCCAGTTATTAAAACTGCCTGCAATAAAAACGCCGTCCTGCTGATGCAGTAACGGCATTCGTGTTAATTCAATTTGAATATGATATTGTGCAGCACACTGCAGTGTGGCCAGCGATAACATCCAGCATAAAACAAATCGGTACTTCATACAGTATGGTTTCCGGTTAAGGATGGCTGCGCTGCCGAAGACTGCTTTCTTTTGAAAAAATCACTCAGAAAGTTTTCATATACGCTTTCACTTTCTGGTGAATGCCTTCACTCAGCGGCACCACAGGCAGTCGCAATACATTTTCAATAATACCCAGTTCATATAAGAACGCTTTTACGCCTGCGGGATTGTTCTCCGCAAATAAAAGATCGCATCCTTCCAGGCATTTATAATGCAACGGCCTGGCTGCAGCAAAATCTCCTTTTAAGCTCAGGCGGATCATTTCACTGAAATCTTTAGGGAAACAATTGGCCGCAACACTGATTACTCCATCCATTCCGCATGCAATTAATGGCATGGCAATATGATCGTCTCCACTCACCACTAAAAAATCATCAGGCCTGTCGCATAAGATGTGCATGCATTGCACCATATTGCCGCTGGCTTCTTTCATACCTTCAATATTTTTTTCATGGGCAAGGCGCAGCGTGGTTTCGGCTGTGATATTACTTCCGGTACGGCCCGGCACATTATAAAGTATGATTGGCTTTGGCGATACAGCAGCCAATGCTTTATAATGCTGGTAAATGCCTTCCTGCGAAGGTTTGTTATAGTAAGGGCTGGCGCTTAATACCGCAGTGGCTTTATCTAACGGGTAAGAAGTGAGGTTTTCCATTACTTCTTTGGTGTTGTTGCCGCCGATACCCACTACCACCGGTACACGGCCATTTACTTTATCGTATGTATAATTAATGATGTCTAACTTTTCCTTCTTCGTTAATGTTGGGGTTTCGCCGGTAGTGCCCAGCGTAATCAAATACTCAACGCTATTGTCGATATCAAAATCGATCAGTTTACCCAATGCGTTATAATCCACTTCCTGGTTTTGTGAAAACGGTGTAACCAGCGCCACACCTGTACCTTGCAATGTTTGTCTGAGACTCATGAATGAAAAAATTTTGGTAAAGTTATTATTTGGTTCGATATAAAAAATAAAAAATCCCCCGGCTGGCGGAGGATTTGATAATAATTTGCTGTGTGATTCAGTTGCTGTTATTATATGCCATCGCCGCCGCTTGCTTGAGTATCTTCGAATGCAGCAGGTAACGTTTATTCGGACTGAATATAAAAAGACATGAACCGTTTTTAATCGTGTTGATGATGGGTTTATGCAGTTGTTCTGATACTGCAGGACATCCCCAGCTTCTTCCTAAAAATCCCTGGGAGGCTATATTGGCTTCACTCACATAATCTGCACCATGCATAACAATGGCGCGACTGTCTGCTTTATCATTAAACCCTTTTTCCAAACCTTGCAGGTGCAGGGAGTAACCATTCTTTCCATTATAGGTTTCCATGGTTTCATAAAAACCCAGGCTGCTTTTATTACTTTCAGGATTGTTGGAAAAATCCACTGCATACGCTTTACCCGAGTTAACGCCATGCGCCACGTAAGTATGAAATAATAATTTATGTTGCTCGAGGTTGATCACAAATAATCTTTTCTCGTATGAAGGTAAGCTGAAATCGATGATCGAAATAATTTTATTGTTACTGATTTTTCCTGCTTCTTCAAGATATTGCATCCCCATCACTGCATATTGATAGGCCTGGCGGGATAAACCCTGCACATTTAATTTAAGACTGTCGTATAAAGAAGATGGAATGATTGCTGCCTTTGCAGCTACGTCAACAATGTTTAAAGCTTTTGCAGCAAGAGGTACGGATTGTGCAGCTGCGCTATTATTATTTTCAGGTTTCATTTTTGCAAATACAAAAGGTATGTGCAATATGAAAATGAACATTGAGGTAAAAAAGAAATGAAATTTTTTAAGGCGTTGCTTGATTGTCATTTTTTTGATAAGATATTGGTGTTAACAAAATCCGCAAGCAGGTCGCAAATGTAAGCCAGGCTTTTGTTTTCAACTTGTTAACAAAAGCGTTTAAACAATAAAGTTCATTAAAGAAAATTTTATCCCATATTTAAGCGCACTAAAAACCAAATATTTAGGATTAGAAGTGACGGCAAAAAAATTATCCCCGCAGTTTCAACATTTGCTGGAATCAGTATTTTTTAAGCGCTTTCCTGGCCAGGATGCCCCATTCCTTTATATCAGTTTCATTCCATTTACCATCAGATGCCGCAGTGGGCAACAATACGGAACAGGTTTCTTTTTTATCAGATACAGACCATGCAATCCAGCTCAGTTTTCTGTCATCCATCCATTGCACAAATTTGTCCCACTCTGTGGTATCAATGGCACCATCGCCACTGGCTTCCATTCCTGCACATTCCGATACAAACACAGGCAATCCTGCTTTCAATGCAGCATCAGTTTTATCACGCAACCATTGCTTGTGTGTGCCTGCATAAAAATGCATGGTGTACATAATGTTGCGGTATCCTTTAATGGGGTCGGCTGCGGGCAACTGAATATCCTGGTCCCACCGGGGGCAGCCCACTAAAATAATATTGCTGGTATCTATACTGCGGATAATTTGTATCAAAGTTGTGCTGTATGCTTTTACCTCCGGCCAGGTTTCATAGTCAGGTTCATTAAATAATTCGTAGATGATGTTTGGATGTTTTCCATATGCAGTTGCCATCTCTCTAAAAAATTGTTTAGCCGCATCCAGTTGAATGTTGTGGCAATGCCAGTCGATGATCACATAAATACCTTCTTTAATGGCGGCATCCACCACGGCTTTAATTTTTGCTTTGGAATCTGCAGGGCTTTTTAAATAACCGCTGTCATTCAGTTCAATGCCCATTGCAGCACGAACCACAGTGCAATTCCAGTTCTTAGCCAGCGTATGCACTACACCTTTATTGTAAAACCGTGGCCATAAGTTATGCCAGCCCAAACTCATGCCGTGTAAAACTACAGGTTGATTATGCGCATCCATCAATTGCGTGCCCACTACTTTCAATTGCCCATGTTGTTTTACCGGTTGTGCTTTTATTGCAGGCAGCAATAAAGTAAATGTAAGAACCAGTATGAGTTTGGCACTGAAACTTTTTTTGTTTGCGTTCTCTATATCACACCGCATACATTAATTGATTTTATGGTGAGCCATTTTTGAATCATTAATTCTTTTGATGATTTCCATACAGGCACGGCTGTTATGATAGGGACATTTCCAAACACCCGTTTTATCTTCTTTTAAAGGCTGATGTTTTTCATCTACGCCCCAAAACCATTCCCCGTTTTTTTTATCAAGAATATGTTGTTGCACAAAGCGCCATACGCCAATCGAATTCTGCAACCATTTTTCATCACCGTTTACCTGCCATGCATTAAAAAAGCCCACCATTGCTTCTGCCTGTGGCCACCAATGCTTTTCTTTTATCCAGAGCTGATGCAGTGCATCATATTCGTACCATAACCCGCCCTCTGTATCCAATGCAGCAGTTACAGCCTGCGCCATGTTCACCGCATTTTGTTTGGCAGGATGAATAAGTGTTTCATCACCCACAACTTCTGCCGCTTCCTGTAACAACCATGCGGTTTCAATATCATGGCCATAAGAAATTATAGCAGATTTTACTTTCCATTGTTCATCAAAAAATAAATGCTGGTGATGTGTTTCGGGGTCAATAATATACTGAAGAAAAACATCGATAAGCGAAATGATTTTTTCTTTGCATTGTTCATAAGGCCATACCCGGTACAAAGCCGTTAATGCTTCCAGCACATGCAGGTTTGTATTCATGGATTTTTTTTCGTTGGCATCTTTTGCACTTAACCGCTGATCTGGTATTTCCTGCCATTCCCGTGTAAATGCTTCAGTGTATCCACCATAAACAGGATCATAACCATGCTTATGAATCACTTCAAACAAATCAATTGCAGCATTGATGGCATCGCTGTTCTTTGTAACCTGATAATATACGCTCAATGCGTACAAAACAAATGCCTGCGCATAAACCTGCTTCTTAGTATCCAGCGGTTTCCCCAGGTGATTCACCAACCAGTACACTCCTTTATATTGCGGATCGAAAAAATGCTGGTGCAGGTATGCAAATGCCCTGTTGGCCGTTTGCAAATATTTTTCATTGGGAGATGAATGATAAGCCGATGCAAATGCCCACAAAATGCGTGCATGCATCACTACGCCTTTGGGCGCATTGGGTTGAACTGTATTATTGCCATCAATCTGTCCCACAAAGCCACCATGCTGCTCATCAACCGTATGATTCATCCAGAAAGACAAGATGGATTCAAGTTCATCCTGCAGCTCAGTTTTATATTGAAGCAAAGTACCGGGCATAAATATTGTGCAGCATTAATCTTCCAGTTTATTCCACCAGGTTTTTTTAAGGATGAAAATAATTACCGTAAGAATACTGATGGTAATAAGTAAAGGTAATTTCAACCATAACACCACGTACATCGGCAATACCGTAAGGCAGCATTGTGCAATAATACCGAGTACCACGTTAAACATATCCAGTTTAAACTTTGTGTTGGGAATAAATGAAGGATCATCTTTCAGCACTTCTTCATGCACCGGCTTCCAGAAGCCCCAGGGCTTTACCGTGCGGTAAAAACTTTTTAATACCTGCAATTCAGTTGGTGGCGCAGTAAATGTTCCAATTAAACAACCTGCCACAGAAATCAAAAACAACAAGGGGAAATAATACAGGAACTCTATACCGGAAAATATTTTGGAGAATACCAATGCACCAACCACACCGGCAAACATGCCCCAGAAAAATCCATTGGCATTAAAGCGCCACCAATACCACTTAAACACATTTGCTGCAATATAACCACCGTACAAACCACTTACGATCCACTGCAAAATACTGTTTACATCCTTCGCCATAAAACCAATACATACCCCTATTACCACAATGATAACACCAGACAGATAATTTACCGTGATCACTCTTTTATTGCCTGCGTTTGGGTTGATGTATTTCAAATACACATCATTTACAAAATAAGCCTGTGCAGCATTCAGCGTTCCTGAAAACGTGCCGATGAATGCGCCAAACAAACCCGTTAACACCAATCCTAAAATACCTACCGGTAAAAACTGGTTAATAGTGGCAGGCAATACTTTTTCAAAATCTACTCCACCTGCACCATCGCTTACATTGAGTTGATGGTAATACAACAACCCCAATACGGTTAAACCAATGATCATGGAATAGCGCACCGGCAATAAGATGAGTGACACAAAACCTGTCATGCGGGATGCATCTTTGGGCGAACGGGTAGATAATATTTTCTGCATATCATAATTCGGCGCAGGCCCAGCCATAGAGGCAAATACGCCTTTAAACAACATCATCATAAACAATAAACCAAAAAGCCCGTAACCATCGCTGTTGATTTTTTTATTGGCATCGTCAATAATGCCATGCCAGTCTAAACCCAAATGCCAGCCAAAGAACGGATCTGTCCAACCTTGCGGCACATGCAATGATTGTCCCTGCAGGTGCTGCATAGCAATAATGGCAATCGCAAAACAGCCAATGGTCATGATGACGTATTTGATCATATCTCCCAGTACAATACTGTGCATCCCCCCCAGCACGGCATAAAACATGGCAAACAAAGTGAACACAATACCATAAAAATGTGCCACGTATTGCTGCGGAATATTGACGGGAATATATTGCTTCACCGCATCCCACGGCACAAATATTTCAATGAATTTACCCAGCCCCACAAAACCATACGCTAAAAAACCCAGGCAACCGATCAGCGCAAAAGCTACTACAACGGTATGGCTTGCACGAACACCTTTATCTTTCCAGCCGAAGCGGGTGCCCAGCCATTCTGCACCCGTGGTGGCGTTGCTGCGGCGCAACCATTTAGACAGGTACATCATATTAAACACCTGGTTGAATACCGGCCATAACCACGGAATCCACAAACTTTTTACACCATATACAAAACATAATGCCACCATCCACATGGTACCACTGATGTCGAACATATCAGAGGCATCGCTGAGGCCAAGCATATACCAGGGTAATTTTTTCCCTCCCAATAAATAATTCTCCTTACTCTGCCGTGCTTTTTTCCGCATGAACCAGCCCAGCAACAGCATACCCACCAGGTAGGTAACAATGATCCCCATATCGATCCATTGCAGTTTCATATACTGAGTTGGTTTATTATACGGTAGATTGATTTAATGATCGCTATTTTATTTTTGCTGCAAATTGCCTGAGCCACTTCCATGTGCTGTCTGTTGCAAAAACAGCATTCAAACCCTGCTCTTCCATTGGTGGGTCGCCCAGCAAATCATCACCTTCTTTCCAGAACGGTGATTGCCCGGCAGGTTTACCAAAACCGCCCATTGCCCATATATTCATTCCGGCAACGGCACCGCTTGTTTTTTTATTTTGCAGCACCATTCCTCCTATTACTTTTACATAACGGTCTCGAAAAGACGTAGATGACGCCGGGGAAAAAGAAAAACCATCCCTTGGCAATCCAAATTCCTCAATCACCAGTGGCCTGTCCAGCTTATCGGCTATAGCAAGGTTTTCACTGATATATGTTTTTGTTTTTTGTATTACCTGCGGAAAATCCTTTGCAAAGCTGCTGTCTTTATACCAGCTCCAGTTTTTAGGCCAGATGTGAATAGTGAGGTAATCTATAAATTCATTATCGTGTATATCTTCAAAAACGTTTTTGTTTTCTGTACCAATAAATCCCTCTGTACCCGCAGTAACCAGATGATTTGGATCAATAGATTTAATAAACGCTGCGCTGCCTTTAATAAACTGTGTATACAGTGTTATGGCTTCGGGCCGCATGGGCCGCGGTTCATTGGCAATTTCCCAGGCCATAATGCCCGGCTCATCAATATATTTTTTACCGGTGATGGAATTCGTACGGCTCAATACGTGGGCAACAAAATTGTGGTAATCATTTATACATGCCCTGCAGGAATAAAATGTACTGACAATATCCCTGTATTCATCCCAGGAAAATTTTGTGGCCAATGTGGAATCGCTGATCATACCATGCCAGTTCAAATATTGTAAAAAGCCGCCGCTCCACTCCCAGTTATTGGTAAGAAAAAACACCGCATTCATATTCCGCTGCTGTAATTGCTGTAACAGGTAATCCATGCCCAGCAAAACATCGTCGTTATATTTCCCCGGCTGCAGTTCTGCAGCAGGATGCACAGGATTGATTCCATATACCGATTTTCCCTGTCCCTGTGCGCCCACCAATACCCTGATATTGGTAACGCCACTTTGCTTTAAAAAATCAAGCTCTTTAACAAGGCGTTCCCTGTTACCGCCTTTATCATCCGGCATGGCAATAAGACTCGCATACCACATATTCATACCCACAAAATAATAAGGCTGATTGTTTACAATAAACTGGTTGTTTTTACGCGTTACCAATTGCTGTGCGGTTAATGCATTGCAACCAATACTTAACATTAGAAAGAATAGCAGAGTGTTTTTTTTCATCATGATTGTAGTTTGTATAAAACGCCGTTCCTGAAGCATCAAGTTACTGTTCGCGGAACGGCGCTTATACGATTTTCCATGCTGCTAATGAAAAATTATTTACCCCGCAGCAATGCTGCGGTCATTATTTTTTCTCAGTATAAAATGATAACGTATTGTTTCGCTGCATTCCTGAATTTGTTCTTTCACTGCTTTCCGGCGCCGGCAAATATAATAGTAATTGCAGGCAGTGGTGAAGAAATTCATACAGCAAATCCGTTGCTTCAAAAATAGAATGCCGCATTTTTTCTATCGCATACTATTTTATCATTCTACTGTACTTTTTTATCGCTGTTACTGCATTTTCTTTTATTCCTGCATACAACAAAACCATTTTCCCCTGCTAAATACCATCGTCTCTGCTCATTTCATAGTGATATTTTTTTAATACACTCATTTGGTTTTTTTGTACTTTTACTGCCGCTGCCAGGCGTTTGTTTTAAACTGTTGCTATATGACACCTAAACTTTTACGGGAGATCACCCCGCTTACACCCGGTGATTGTTTTACTCTTTTTTACAGGGTAAAATCTGAATTTGATTTTCCATTGCATTATCATGAAGAATTTGAACTGAATTTTATTGATAATGCCAAAGGCATTAAAAGAGTGATTGGTGATCATATTGAAGAAATCAATGAACTGGAACTGGTTTTGATTGGCCCCAACCTGCAGCATGGCTGGTTCAATCACAATTGCAAAAGCAAAGAGTTTACAGAAATCACCATCCAGTTTCATCGTGACCTGTTTGATGATAAATTTTTACAACGCAACCAGATGCACCTCATCCGTTCTATGTTTGAAAAATCACTTCGCGGCATTTCATTTTCCGCCGATTGTATCAAAGCATTAAAACCACGCTTAATGGCATTACCCAAAAAACACGGCTTTGATTCTGTACTGGAACTCATTTCTATTTTACATGAATTATCTGTTTCAAGAAATATGAGAACGCTGTCTGACATTTCTTTTAAAAATGCAGAAACCATTAACTACAACAGCAGAAGGGTGGAAAAAGTAATGAACTATCTTAATGCCAATTTTGACAACCCCATTACGCTGGCAGATGCGGCTAAATTAGTTTCCATGAGCGAGGTGGCATTCAGCAGATTTTTTAAAGCAAGAACAGGAAAAACATTTATCGATACACTCAACGAGATCCGCCTGGGCAATGCATCCCGGATGCTTATCGACACCACGCATGGCATTAATGAAATTGCTTTCCGCTGCGGCTTCAACAATATTTCCAACTTCAACCGTATATTTAAAAAGAAAAAAGATTGCACACCAAAAGAGTTTCGGCAGGAATATAACGCAGAAGGTATCCGTTCATTTATTTAAACAGGTTAGGGCGTTTGTGCGACCTGAACGTTTTACACTAAATAGGATAAAAGAACATCATCCAATCGTCAGGTCGCTTCAGCGCCCCGACGGACTCCTGCTTCTTTAGCAACAATAACAAAAGCAAAGCCCGGCCAACAACCTGGTAGCATTTTTGCCATTGTGCATACTATTTTTACCAGTTGTTATGATTGTAATGCTTTTAAGGCATCTTTATCCAAAACCATTTTCGTTATGAAAAAATATGTATGCCTTTTTTTGTTTTGCACAATAAACTATTGCGTTCTTCATGCGCAAAACGTAACCATAAGCATTGACAGCACAACAACTACGCAACAACCATTTTATAAAGCTGATGATTCATTGATCCAATACACCGGCAGAATTGACTTCCGCAATCAACTGTTACCACGCATGTGGAGCCCCGGCGTATATATCATGTTTGCATTTACGGGCAATCATATTACTGTCGTTATTAATGACCAGGAACTGTGGGGAAAAAATCACAACTATCTTGAAGTGGTGCTGGATGGTGAAGCAAAGAGAATTCAAACACAATACAAAACCAATTACATTACGGTATCGTCCACACCAAACGGTACACATCAATTACTCATTTGTAAAAACACAGAATCGAATATAGGTTTTATTGAACTGCAGGGCGTGTATTGCGATCAGCTGGTACAGTTGCCTGCTCAGCCAAAAAGAAAAATTGAATTGTATGGCAACTCCATTACCTGTGGCGCCAGTGCAGACCTCAGTGGTATTCCCTGCGGCAAAGGTGTTTGGCAAGATCAGCATAATGCATACATGGCTTATGGCCCGGTAACCGCACGGGCTTTGCATGCGCAATGGCAATTAAGCAGCGTATCCGGCATTGGCCTTATACGCAGCTGCTGCAATATGGATATACTGATGCCGCAGGTGTTTGATAAAATTGAAATGCGTGGCGATTCTATTGCATGGAATTTTGCATTATACCAACCAGATGTGGTAACGGTTTGCCTGGGGCAGAACGATGGCATACAGGATTCCACAAAATTCTGCACCGCTTATGTTCAGTTGATTCAACGGATGCGCAACTATTATCCAAACGCACAAATTGTTTTATTATCAAGCCCGATGGCAGATGAAAGATTGAAAACAGTATTAAAACAACAAATCAGCGGAGTGGTTCGCTATATGCAAGGCAAGGGTGATAAAAAAATCAGTTCCTTATTCTTCAGCCGTTCCTACAACGGCGGCTGCGATTATCACCCCAGTGTGGAAGAACACCAGCTTATTGCTAAAGAATTAACTGCATACCTGCAAAAACTGATGCATTGGTAGTTAAGCTATCTTTCTTTTTACAGCGCTTTTATTGTCGTTTCATTTTACTGAGCAGCGTCAAAATACCTGCTGATGTATATCAGCATTTTTGCTGGAGATTCATAGTAGCTTGGGCGGTATAAAATGATTGCTATGAACAATTTCCTTACTGCCGACATAAAAGAGATCAGCGGTGCAGTGCATTACCGCCCGGCTGTATCCATCATCATGCCATTTGAACCTAAAATGGAATCTCATGACACATTACTGCATTCACTGAAAATTGTGACCGATAAGATCACCAGGGAATTGCGCAATAATTATCCTGAAGAAATTACCGGGCTAATGCTGCAGAAGTTAAAATCTATAATGAACAACCTGCATTTCAATACGCTTAAAAAAAGTATTGCCATATATGTATCGCCGGTTTTTGAAAAAGTATTGTACCTGGATATTCCGGTGGAAGAAAAAATCATCATCGATGAATCTTTCGAGATCAGGGATCTGGTGTATTCTAAAAAGCAACAGCACAAATACCTGTTGTTGTTATTAAGCAGTAATGAAAGTAAAATTTTCCTTGGGGACAATGACAACCTGGTTCGTATTGTAAGCAACCGTTCTGAAAATACTAACGGTAATGACACCCCTGAAAAAGTGGCCAACTTTACAGACAATACTTCTTACAAAGAAATGCAGATGGAAAAATTTCTGCACCATGTTGACCATGTGCTTGATGCCATTCTGAATGCGTACCACCTGCCCTTATTTGTAGTGGGCGCCAAACGTATTGCAGGCCACTTCAACAGCATTACCAAACACAGCGATGCCGTGGTGGAATACATTCATGGCAATTACGAAGCAGCTACTTTACCGGAACTGGCAGATGTACTGCAGCCCTATATTTTTAACTGGAAACAGGTAAAACAAACAGATTTACTGCACCAGTTAGATAAGGCAGCCTCTGCAGGCAAAATGGTTACTGGCATTCAGGATGTATGGCGGGAAGCCACTGCACACAAAGGCAAACTGCTGCTGGTGGAAAAAGATTTTATGTACGCAGCGGAACATGGTGCCACCGAAGATATTATTGAAGCAGCCACATCATTGAACAGCTTTTCTTATATCAAAGATGCTGTTGATGACATCATCGAAAAAGTATTACAGGATGGCGGCGATGTGGAGTTTACGGATAAAGATGCGTTGAAACTTTATGATCACATTGCGTTGATTGAATATTATTAACACTAAACTTTTTACAATGAAAACAATTCTTACAGCAACCGATTTTTCTGCAGCCGCAACCAATGCTGCAGAATACGCAGCAGAAATGGCTTTGGCCATACATGCTGAATTGACCCTGCTGCATGTTTGCCAGATACCGGTAACTTATGGTGAGGCACCGGCCATTGTAAATGAAGGCGACATGATACAGGATGCTGAACTGGAACTGGAAAAATTGAAAGACCGCCTGGGTGAAATGACATTTGGCAAAATTCCCATTCGCACAATAGCCAAACTAGGTTTGTTTCACCAGGAATTAAAAACTACTTGCGAAGAACTGCATCCTTACACCGTAGTAATGGGTTGCCAGGGCAGCACTGCTGCAGACCGTATGTTACTGGGCGATCATGCTGTGCATGCGATGCGCCACCTGGAATGGCCTTTAATTACGGTACCGCCCGAAGCCACTTTTGGCGATATCAGGAAAATTGGTTTCGCCTGTGATTTTGACCATGTGGTGGATACTATTCCATTGGATGAAATTAAAACACTGGTAAAAGATTTTAATGCAGAACTGCACATTCTGAACACTGGAAAACAAAAAGAATTTAATGCAGATACCGTTTTCGAATCAGGCCTGTTGCAGGAAATGCTGGAGGGGCTTAAACCAAAATATCATTTCATCACCAATGATAATATTGATAAGGGTATATTGGATTACGCTGATGGTAATGAAATTGATTTATTAATTGTTTTACCCAAACGCCACAGTTTGCTGGAAAATATTTTCCACAAAAGCCATACAAAGAGTATGGTATTGCACAGCCATGTTCCGGTACTGGCGTTACACCAGTGAATTGCAGAAAAAATGAAAATGAATCATAATGAAAAGGCTTCAGCATAAAGTTGCCGTCATTACCGGCGCAGCGGGTGGAATGGGAGCGGCAGAAGCAAAACTGTTTGCAGAAGAAGGTGCAAAAGTAATGGCTACAGATGTGCAATACGATAAGCTGCAGCAATGGGTAACAGCGGCCAATAAAAACGGGCTTGCCATAGCCTGTATGAAACACGATGTAACATCAGAAAATGACTGGAATGCGGTGATACAGCAAACCCTGTTGCTGTACGGCCGTATTGATATACTGGTAAACAATGCCGGTGTATTTCCCGGCTTTATAGACTGTGAACAAACCACGCCCGAACTCTGGAATAAAGTCATTGGAATTAATTTAACCGGCCCGTTCCTTGGCTGCCATACCTGCATACCGGTTATGAAAAAAAACGGAGGTGGCGCCATCGTAAATATTGCATCCATTGCGGGTTTGGTAGGTGGTAATGGGGCAGCTTATTCCTCATCCAAAGGCGGGCTATGTTTACTCTCCAAAGACCTTGCGGTTACATTTGCAAAAGACAATATCAGGGTAAACACCATTTGCCCCGGCGGTGTTAAAACACCTATGACCGATGTTTTGATGACTGCGCCCGGCATGGATGACATGGTGAAAAACATGTCACCACAGGGACGCATGGCCGAAGCTATTGAAATTGCCTGGGGCGCATTGTACCTCGCGTCAGACGAAGCATCTTTTGTAACAGGTACAGAACTTACCATAGATGGTGGTGCTGTGGCCCGGTAAAAAATTTGTTATGATTGCTCAATTATCTGCTGACCAAACGGAAGCGTTACTGCTCAATAATTCAATAGGCAGAATTGGATGCAGCAACGGCACCACTACCTATATTATACCGGTAAACTATGCATATGATGGTAAAAGCATCATCTGTCATTCGCAGGAAGGGATGAAGATTCATATTATGCGAAACAACCCGGAAGTATGTTTTGAAGTGGATGAAATTACAGACACCACACACTGGAAAAGCGTATTAGCCCACGGCCGCTACCAGGAGCTTCAGGAAGAAAGAGAACGCATTTATGCCATGACATTGTTTTCAGAAAAATTCATACACCTGAAGTTCAATACCGGCATTATGGGGTACGCCGGCGAACAAAAAAAACATCCGGAAATGCTGCATTCATCAAAGCCTGTTATATACCGCATTATTATTACCGAAAAAACCGGCCGGTATGAATTTGAATAATATCAGCGGGCATAAAATAGTTACCCTCACCCTCAGCCCCTGTATTGATAAAAATACAGCAGTACCAACATTCATTCCTGAAAAAAAACTGCGTTGCACCCAACCGCAGCTGGAACCCGGCGGAGGGGGCATTAACGTAGCAAGAGCCATTCACCATTTGGGTGGCGTTGCACTGGCAGTATTTCCATCAGGCGGTTATACCGGCAAATACTTTAACCACCTGTTAAACCAGGAACAGATTCCATGCTGTGTAATAGAAACTGAAAATGAAACAAGAGAGAATATTACCATTTTTGAAGAAAGCACAGGCAGGCAATATCGTTTATGCATGCCCGGCACTGTTCTGCTGGAAACAGAATGGCGACAATGTATAGAAAAAATTCAATTGCTTGATACGGTGGAATGGTTGGTAGCCAGCGGCAGCCTGCCCCCGGGGGTACCTGCAAACATTTATGCCATACTTGCAAAAATAGCCCGGGAAAAAAATGCTAAACTGGTGGTGGATACGTCGGGAGCAGCACTATTGCATGCTGCTGCTGCAGGGGTGTATCTCTTAAAGCCAAACAGAAATGAACTGGCAGCGCTTGATGGAAAAAAAACTTTAACTGAAGATGAAATTCTTCCCGCTGCCCGCCGTGTGATTAAAAAAGGTCTTTGTGAAGTATTGCTCGTATCTCTGGGTGCAGAAGGGGCATTGGTGGTAACACCACAAATGGAACAACATATCTTGCCACCACCTGTACCCGTAAAAAGTACGGTTGGCGCCGGCGACAGTATGGTGGCTGGCATGATCCATTTTTTATCATCTGGCAAAACCATTGCAGACGCTGCCTGTTATGCGGTAGCATGCGGCACTGCAGCCACAATGAATGCAGGCACACAGTTGTGCAGTAAACAAGATGCGGATTACCTGTACCATAAAATCATCAATGTAAAAAAAACAGGGGCAGGATAAACATCCACCCCTTTTTTCCAATCCAATAGCTATGAAAAACCTTCACTAATTTACTTCTTCAGTATAGTTAAACACAATACCCGGTATCAGCTGTTGCAATGCCGTTTATCATTCTTTACGGCTATCCAATACCGTACATTGCATGACAAAATCAATATTAAAATTCATATTATGAGCAACACAGGAAAAATAGTAACCGCAGCTGTGGCCGGAGTTGCAGCCGGTGCCATACTCGGAATATTATTCGCACCCGATAAGGGTAGTGAAACAAGGAAAAAAATAAATGAACAGGGCAAAAAATTTGCCGGATCAGTAAAAGATGGCTTTCTTAAAGGAAAAGAAAAATTCAACGCAATGAAAGATGAATTTGAAGATGCCCTGAATGAAAAAGCCGGTCAGCTGGTTTAACATTAAAAAAGCTGCCGCAATGGAAAAAATGTTTGTACATATGGAAAGCTTAACCGGTACTGTTAAAAAGTATATCAATAACAGGGCAGCAGCTGCAGCGTTAACGGCTGCAGAAAAAACATCTGCCGTGGTGGCTAACATAATTGCAGGTATAGTTGTGGCAGCTATTATTTTACCCGCAGTAATTTTATTGGGTTTTGCTGCAGCTGTTGTACTGAATAACCACATGGGAAGTTTCTGGCTGGGATTTATGATAACAGGCCTGATTTTTATTATTGCTGCTGTAGTAATATGGCGATTCAGGGAAAGCATCATAAGGATTCCGGTAATGAATCACATGATCAAACAAATGACCCCATCAGCAAAAGAAATTGAAGAAACAGATGAAACCTGTTAACAACATAGCGCAACTGAAACGTGAGCAGGTAAAACTGCTGAAGGAGAAATATGAACTGGAACAGCAGCTGGAGAAAGACTGGAAAGCGCTCAAATATTCCGTTATGCCTGCCACCGCAGTGAAAAATTTACTCAGCATTTCTTCAGCCGCAGGTACTGCCAATAACCCTTTACTGAAAGAAATAATTAGTTTTGGTATTTCCTGTTTCGCTAAAAAAATGGCAGATAAAGCCTGGTACCGCATCAGCATACTCCTTCACAAAACATAAAGCTACGCTCTCCGTTCAAGTTAGCCGATGCACCCCTGCCGGTGAAGCTCCGCCTAACCTGCTTACTCTCATATTTATAACTGACGATAATCAGCCGTACTGATAACGGTGTGCAATATCTTTTCTATCAATACTGTCATATAAGCAGTTACTCAGAGCATAACCATTCCTGAAGCGCCAAAAAAAGTTGTATGAAAAAGATTTTGCTCATTGAAGATAATGATGACATCCGCAACAATACAGCAGAATTGCTGGAACTTTCCAACTACAAAGTCATCGTAGCAAAAAACGGGAAAGAAGGTGTTGAAAAAGCCATTGAATATGCTCCTGATTTAATCATTTGCGATATCATGATGCCGGTACTGGATGGCTACGGCGTATTGCATGCACTGCACAAAAATGAAAACATCAAAAACACGCCCTTTATTTTCCTGACGGCTAAAACTGATCATGATGATATGCGCAGGGGTATGGAAGCCGGTGCAGATGATTACATCACCAAACCCTTTAATGGCACCGAATTGCTGAATGCGGTGGACAGCCGCCTGAGAAAACTGGATGCGCTGAAACAGGAATGGTTGCCCGGGCCAGAGGGCATACATCATGTTATTGAAAGTTCCTTAGGCAAGGAAGCATTGCTGCATTTCACCGAAGGCAGAAACATTAATAAGTATAAAAAGAAACAACTGATCTATGCCGAAGGCAATCACCCTAACAGGTTGTATTATCTCATCAAAGGAAAAGCCAAAGCTTATAAAACCAATGATGATGGAAAAGAACTTGTGACCGAATTATTCAGCCCCGGTGAATTTATTGGTTATATCGCTTTGCTGGAAGGCACCAATTATAAAGATAGTGCCAAGGCACTTGAAGATACTGAGATTGCTGTTATTCCCAAGGAAGACTTTGATGACCTGCTGAATAATAATCCCGGTGTGATGAAAAAATTTTTGCAGTTACTGGCTAAAAATATTTCCTCCAAAGAAGACCAGTTGCTGGGTATTGCTTACCACTCCCTCCGGAAAAAAGTAGCTGAAGCCTTGATTTTACTGCATAGAAAATTTCAGAAAAAAAATGAACCCTTTGTTATTGATATGAACAGGGAAAGCCTTGCTGCGATTGCAGGCACTGCAAAGGAGTCGCTCATCCGCACTTTATGCGACTTCAGGGATGAACACCTTATTGATATCGGCAGCAATGGAGCCATTACAATCCTTAATCTCCCTAAAATAGAACACCTGGTCAATTGACATCAACCAGGTGCTGCTATTGCTTGTCATTCCAAAAAAATCAGGCGGCAGTTATTGCTTTACCAGCAATCCCTGCGTTACCATATTCTTTACAATCATCTTACCATATTCATGGCCCATGCTTTCAGAATTTGCAGGATCGAATGATTGCGTTTGCACAGAGTATAATAATTTTTGACTGTTCATTTCGTACAAATTACTTTCCCAGAAATACCTGGTATCTGTAATATAATAACCCGGTTCATAAATGCGGTTATACATTACCGCTCTGTATCCCCATAGTTTATTGGATTTATACGTGTAGGGAGAATAATTGAGGCGGCCCGGCACATACCTTCTTTCCCTTTGTTTATCCAGTAATACGATAGTAATCACCGCATCTATCCCACTGTTTTTCAATTTGGCAACAGCCTGTTCTTCCGTCATATCATTAAATGCCCTGGGGCCAAATTCTTTCAGGGATGAGACGGCGTTATATCCCAGCTCTTTAAGATCGCCCACAAAATGGTTTTCCATATTTTCCTGTATGGAGCGGTCGGCCTCACGGATGATACCGAGTACCAGTATTTTACTGAATTTAGTTGCAGGTACACCGGCAGCCTTCCAGGATGTGGTAATATTTGAGGTGCGGCATGCAGCCATTAATAACACTGCAAGCACACCGTACATCATCTTTTTCATACTGCAATGTTTTATTGTTACCGGCAAGCTACAGCAGAAGGTATTGTGAAATAATGATCATCATCAATACAGATACGAACAGTTATCAGGAAAATAAAATGCCCCGCTTTTAACAGCGGGGCGTTAAGCCTTCAGGAGGACTTATTTAACAGCAATATGCTTTGCTGACAATTTCCGGGTTTCTTCTTTACGGGGCAGCGCAATTTTAAGAATGCCGTCCTGGTAAACAGCTTCTATTTTTTCTTTGTTGATTTCTTCCGGCAGGGTAAAACTGCGGCTGAATGAAGCATAACTGTATTCCCTTCTGCTGAACTTTTTGTCCTTTTCTTTTTCTTCCTTGTTTTCTTCTTTTTCACAACTGATGGTAAGCATATTGTCATCTACATCAATATTGAAATCTTCTTTTTTCAATCCGGGTGCAGCCAGTGAAACCAGGAATTCATCTTTTTTCTCTGTAATATTCACGGCAGGAACTTTCATTGTGCGGCTCATTAAGCCATTATTATCAAACCATTCGTTCCACGGTTTAAAAAAGAAGTCATCAAAAAACAATGGCATTCTTTCGTTTACTTTAGCTAATGATTGTGTTGACATAACTACCTCCTTTATTGTAATGGTTAATAATGATTGTTACAACTCAAATATAGTTTTCATGATGAAGGAAATACAACAACAGCAGTCATTAAAAACGATGAGTGTGATCAATGCCGGGAGAAAGAAATCGAGCTGCCAGGCTTCATATCTGAACATTGCTTATTGAAAATTGATTGTTGAGATTTTTTTATTAACGTTCAATTTTCAATGATCAATAACCAATGTTCAGTTTTAAATTACTCCATGACAACGATCACGCAATGAATTGACTGCCCGCATTGCAATAAAAAAGATGCTGCTTTTATTTTGCCCTGAATGCATCAACTTAATTTTTTTGCTATGGCAAAGCAAGCATCTACCAAAAAGATACCGGTTCCACCAGGTAAAAAAAACGGTGAAGAAGAACTTCCGGTAAACCCTGAAGATGTTGTACTGCCTTCAGATGATTCCGACATAGTTGATGATGATGACCCGTTTGAAACGCCACCTTATGAAACACCTGAACCCGGAGAAGGCCCATAAAAAAATACGATGAAATATTTATTATTGTTGCTGTTATCGTTTGTAGCCGTTACTGCATTAGTCTCAGGTGCAATAATCTGTATCGATCCCGGCGGCAGTTTCATGCAACTGAACCCCGCTGTTTTACAAAACACACCATTTCATAATTTTTTGATTCCCGGCTTAGTACTCACTTTTGTTGTAGGTGCAAGCAATGCGGCGGCAGTGTTGCTGCTGGTACGCAGAAGCCCTGCACAGTTCAATGCTGCACTATTTGCGGGGCTGATGATTACAGGATGGATAACAGTGCAGGTGCTGCTTATTCAAACCTTTCACTGGCTGCAACTGGTATATGTTGTTGCAGGCGTTTTCATTATGCTGAGCGCATATCAATTAAAAGGAAAATGGGCCGTATAGCCGGATGGGAAATTCTTATTACAGCTCCACTTTTTTTACCCCGGGAACGGGGGCTCCATTTCGTATTTCTTCGCTGGCTTTTTTTACTAAAATATCCCCGGCATTAATTGCACCAAAAATTTCTATTTTACCATCCGCCTCACGCCCCTTCTTTACATCCACCCATTCCGCTTTGCCGCCGGTAACACGGATAACAAACAATCTTTCCTGGGAATTCACCACTGCATTTTTGGGTACAATAAAACTGCTGTCAGAAGGTTTTAATGCAATGTGCACATCTGCCACCATACCAGGCAGTAATTTTTTATCCGGGTTCATTACATCCATTTCAGTTCTCTGCGAACGTAATTTATTATCCAGCGCACCAGACAATCTTTTCACTTGTGCAATGAACTTGCGGCTGGGCAAAGCTGTAACAGTGAAACTAACGGTATCATTTTCACGCAGAAAACTGGTGTAAGCTTCGGGAACTGCAACAGCAAGGCGCAGACGCTTTTGTTCCTGCAAAGTAAATATGGGAAACTCTGACCCCTTGCCCGATGGCCCCACATAAGCACCAGCATTGACATTGCGGGCACTGATGACACCACTGAATGGCGCATGAATTTCTAAGTAATCCCTGGTATTTGCGGCACCCTGGTATGCAGCTTTGGCTGCCTGCAGCTGTGCTAAATCGGAGTTCATTTTTGCCAGTGCCATATCCAGGTCGTTGGGCGCAATGGTACCGGGCGTTTTACTGGTTTCCAGTAAACGGTTATAAGTAGCTTTGCTGGCAATGTACACTGCCTCCTGCGATTTTAAACGTGAAGCTGCAGCAGATAACTGCGCATTAATTTCTGGTGCATCCATCGATGCCAGTAACTGGCCGGCTTTAACTTCCGACCCTACATCCACATACAATTTTTTTACAAAGCTGTTTTCTTTCGCATAAATATCCACCTGCTGGTAAGCGATCAATTCGCCCGGCATTTGCAATGCCGTATTCATCATATATTTCTGCGCCGTAAACACTTCAGTGGTAATGGGTGGCGGTGCCGCTGTTTTTGCCGGTTCTTTATCTGCATTGTTACATGCGGTTGTCATTGCAGCAGCAATTACTACTGCTGAAAGATATTGAGTTGTTTGTTTCATGTTACTATTCATCTTGTCTTGTTTCATGCCTGTTCAATCATTTATTGGTGATGATGTTCATGCGGTGGAATATAAAATTTGCTTTCCCTGTCTTCCGGGTCCAGCGATGCGGATTGTACCGATGCTTTGTTCTGCATCCATCCAAATACCAGTGGCAGTACAAACAATGCGGCCAGTGTGGAGGCAATCAGTCCGCCAATTACTGCACGGCCTAACGGTGCCGCCTGGTCGCCACCTTCTCCCATACCAATAGCCATCGGTATCATACCGGCCACCATCGCTACTGTTGTCATTAAAATAGGGCGCAGGCGCAGTGCCGCAGCTTCTCTTGCTGACTCGGCTGCATCGCTGTTATGCAAGCGCAAATGCTCTGCATTGGTGATCAGCAAAACAGAGTTAGCGATGGACACACCCACAGACATAATGATGCCCATGTATGATTGCAGGTTCAACGTGGAGCCTGTTAATTGCAGCATCAGTAATGAACCCAGCAGCACCGCCGGTATAGTAGTAAGAATTACCAACGACACACGGAACGATTGGAAATTTGCTGCCAGCATTAAAAAGATGACTACGATGGCAACGATCAATCCGCCCTGCAAACTGCTCAGTGTATCGGTCAACACTTCCGTCAATCCTTTCGACTCTACATTTAACCCTCTTGGCAATGTACCCATCGATGCTATGGCTGCCTGTACATCTTTTGTTGCCGCACCCAAATCTTTTTTATTGATATTGGCTGTCACAGTTAAAAATGGTGTGGCGCCAACATTATCATTTTCGCCGTATGTTGTATCCTGCTGTATGGTGGCCACATCATTCAAAACAGGCCGCTGTGCATTTTTCAGCACCGGAATTTCTCCAATATTATTTACACTGGTGAGTTTATTTTCAGGCGTGGTTACCTGAACGCTGTAAGTAAGATTAGACTTTTCATCTGTCCATACATTTTTTTCAGTATAACGGGATGACGAAGTGGAGGTGATCAGTGAGCGTGAAATATCAGTAACATCCACCCCTAATTGCGCAGCCCTTGTTCTGTCGATTGTAATATTGATGGAGGGATATTTGATGGGTTGACTGATCTGTACATCACGCAGGTAACTGATTTGTTTCAGTTTATCCATTACAATGTTGGCATACTGCTCATTCAGTGGTTTACTGCGCCCACTGATGCGTACTTCAATAGGCGTGGATGAACCCTGGCTTAAAATCTTATCTGTAAGTGCAATTGGTTCAAATGACAATCTTACTTCCGGCATCACTTCATGCAGCCGGTTGCGGATGCGTTCCTTCAGGTCGTCTGATTTTTCTTTATACCCTTCTTTCAACTGCACCTGCAGCACTGCTTCATGTGATCCGCTCATGAATAAATAAATTGGGCTGGTGGAGAATAATGGCGGATGCTGACCCACCATGGCAGAAGTGATGGCAATATTTTCTTTGCCTATCAAACTATCCAGTTCATTCAACGTTTGCAGTACAATGCCTTCGGTACGTTCAAGCCTTGTACCATCCGGCGCCCGCAGGCGCAACTGAAATTGCCCCGAATCCACCTTGGGCAACACATCACGGCCAATATTACTGAGGCAGAGTAGTACTCCCGCCGTAACCAGCACCAGGTAAGCTATTACAATTGGCTTGCGGTATGGAAAAACCCTGTCGAGAAAACGCAGAAACCGGTCCCGGAATTTTTCAAATCGGGTAGCCTTTTCCGTTTTATGCTGCAGTAAAAGTTTTTTCTGGTCCCAGGTGTCTTCTTCTTCAAGAATTGCTGCTTCGCTGGCATCGTACTCTTCTGAAGTAACTTCTTTTTTATCCGTTGAACCATGATGCCCTTTCATTAACCAGTTCGACATGATGGGTACAAACGTCTGCGCCAGCAAATAAGAAGTGATCATGGAAAAAGCAATTGCTAATGCAAGGGGATAAAACAATGCACCGGGAATTCCCTTCATTGTGAATGCAGGCGCAAACACAGCGAGAATACAAAACAGGATCAGCAATTTCGGAAAGGCAATTTCTTTACAGGCATCCCATACCGCCAAAGCTTTCGGCTTTCGCATAGCAAGATGCTGATGAATATTTTCTATCGTCACCGTTGATTCATCCACCAAAATACCAATAGCGAGAGAAAGGCCGCTCAGCGTCATGATATTGATTGTTTGGTGAAAAAGAGATAAAAACAACACACCAGAAATAATAGAAGTGGGTATGGTAAGAATCACGATCAGCGCACCGCGTGCATCTCCTAAAAAAAGCAACACCATTAAACCGGTGAGTATTGCACCAATGGCGCCTTCGCTCACCAGGTTTTTTACTGCATTGATGACATACACGCTCTGGTCAAATTCATACGACAACTTTACATCTTCCGGCAACTGGCTTTGAAACCTGGGCAGTGCCTTTTTCAAATTCTGCACTACTTCCCAGGTGGAGGCATCGGCAGATTTGGTAATGGGCAGATAAACGGAGCGTTTTCCATTTACCAATGCATAACTGGTGGTAACATCGGCTCCATCTTCCACGGTGGCAATATCACGCAGATATAAATTATTTACACTGCCTTTAAAGAGCGGGATGTTTTCAAAGTCTTTCAGGTTCTTAATTAGTGTATTGGTTGGCGTTATGTAGTTGTAATTCCCAATTCTTACATTACCGGATGGCGTGGTTTGGTTATTCACCCGCAACGCTTCCACCACCTGGTCGGGTGTAAGATTATGTGCCTGTAAGGCCGCAGGATCTACTTTTATCACAATCGTACGTACATTACCACCGAATGGCGCCGGTGAAACCAGCCCCGGAATTGTTGTGAATGAAGAACGTACGTAAACATTGGCCAGGTCCAGCAGTTCATTATTGGAACGTGTGGGGCTGCTGAGCACCAGTTGCCCAACGGGCAAAGTAGACGCATCGAAACGGATGACAAAAGGCGGCTGCGAACCCTGTGGAAAAATGGCCTGCGCCCGGTTACTGAATGCACTTACCTCCGCTGCGGCCTGCGCCATATTGGTACCTTCATAAAAAGTAAGTTTCATCAGTGTAAGCCCCTGTATATTCCTGGTTTCAATACTTTTTACGCCGGATACATACAACAGTATGTTTACATATTGCTTGCCAAAAAAAGTTTCCATTTGTGTGGAAGTATACCCACCAAAGGGATGAGACAGGTAAATCACCGGCAGGTTAAGGTTAGGAAATATATCTGCCTTAATATTTGTTACAGCATTAATACCAAAAAAGAATAAGCCCGCCACTAAAACTAAAATGGTGATGGGTTTTCTTAATGCCGTCTTTATTAAATTCATGTCGATAAGTTTAGAGATTCACTATTGCACCTGTTTCCGGAACAGGTCAAAATCACCGGATGCAGCCGCTTTTAATAACAGTGCCTGCCATACATTAATGTTCGCTACGCTCAAATCAGTTTCAGCACGGTTCACAGCAAACAATGCCTGCTGCAGGTCGATAATATCTGTTAAGCCGTTCTTGTACAATACCGATTTTTGCAGAAATGCATCAGCAGCAGCTTTGTACTGCACCGGTACTTCTGTGGTTACAGCCCTGGTGTTGTCAATGCGCTGATCGGCCAATATCAGCTGGCTGTTCAGTTGGGATGCAAGCAGATCTTCCTCATTTTTATACGCACTGGTAATAAACTGCTGTGCCTTTACCTGCTGCCTGATCTTTAACGGGCTCATAATATTCCATGCCATGGCCACACCAAAAATATAGTTGCTGCGGGTGGGTTTTAATCCATCAAAATAACTGCCGGAATATTTGTAATTGGTGGCAGCGGTATAATCTGCACCAAACCCTGAGCCACGGGTTTGAAAAATACCGAAGAGGTTTACGCCCGGCAGAATACTTTTTTTCAAATAAGAGGAGATGGCAATACTTTCGTCTATTCGTGACTGAAAATATTTCACCTGGGGATTTTGGCCCGGCGTAATGGTTGAAGAAAATGATGCAGGAAGTGTCTTGATGTAAGCAGAATCCAGCACAAAATCAACTGCAGTGCTGTTGATCAATTGCCGCAACTGGCTGGCAGCCTGCTGTTCATTATTTTTTGCATCGATGAGTACCAGCCTGCTGCGGGATACTTCTGCATTGGCAATAGAAGAATCCACTCCGGCAACCAATCCAGACTTTGTTTTTGCCAGCACGGCAGTTCTTACCGCGAGTGCTCTTTGTAAATTCGCATCTGCACTTTGAATGATGCGCTGTGCGGCCAGTACATTCAGGTAAGCTGCCGAAATTTTTACACTTTGAATGAAGACTTCCTGCTGCAAATCGGCAGAATCTTTTTTTACAACGGAATTGGCGAGCTTAATGCGTGATTGCAAACGGCCAAAAGTGAATACCTCCCAGTTGGTGTTAATGAGGTACAAAGCGCCAAAGCCGGCATCCCATCGTTGCGAAGCGGTGGTGGGCCCGGCAGAAGCAACGCCCAAACCCTGGAAACCCAGCAAGGGGCCAAATTGCCCATTCACTGTTCCAAAATCATTTTGCACCGATGCGATCACATTCGGCAGGTACTGATTTTTTACATCCTGCACCAATGCGGATGATGCCTGCACATAATTCTGCTTTGCTTTGATACTTTGGTATTGACTGATGCCTGTATCAATTGCGCCAGACAAAAGCAGTGTTGTGGCCTGTTGCGCCTGTACGGCATTGCTTAACAGCAGGGCAATGGCAATTATTGTCCATTGCTGTGCAACATTGGGGCGTTCATTGTTCTTTTTCATCTTGCTGTTCTAATTTTCTTCTTTTCATATAGCAAGACGGATTAAGATCACAGGCCGGTCATCTTCTCCAGGTGATCCGGGTATCGTGTACCTGTAATCGTTATTTTATTTGCGGTTTCAGTGATTGCGGTTAATTCTTCTGCTGTAAACTGAATGGAAACAGCACCGTTATTTTCAGTTAAGCGGTGCAATTTGGTTGTACCCGGTATGGGAACAATAAAATCGCCCTGTGCCAGCAGCCATGCCAGTGCAATTTGCGCAGGCGTGGCGTTCTTTTGTTCACCCATTTGCTGCAGCAGGTCAATCAGTACCTGGTTGGCCTTAAGCGCTTCCGGTGTAAAGCGGGGCAAAGTATTCCTGAAATCAGTACTGTCAAATGCTGTGGTTTCATTCATCTTGCCGGTTAAAAAACCTTTACCGAGCGGGCTGAAAGGAACAAACCCAATCCCGAGTTCTTTTAATAAAGGAATTATTTCTTCTTCCGGTTTTCTTGTCCATAAAGAATATTCGCTTTGCAATGCAGTTACCGGCTGCACCGCATGCGCCCTGCGTATCGTGGCCGCTCCGGCTTCTGATAAACCAAAATGTTTTACTTTCCCTTCTTTGATTAAATCTTTCACGGTACCTGCCACATCTTCAATGGGCACATTGGGATCAACACGATGCTGGTAAAATAAATCAATGATATCCACATTCAATCTTTTCAGTGAAGCTTCTGCCACTGCCCTGATATTCTCCGGCCTGCTGTTTACCCCCACCATTTTCCCATCCTGGATATTAAAACCAAATTTAGTGGCAATCACCACTTTATTTTTAAATGGCGCCAGTGCTTCACCCACTAATAATTCGTTGGTGTAAGGGCCATATACTTCTGCCGTGTCAAAAAAGGTGATGCCCTGTTCAACGCCTTCCTGTATCAGGCGGATCATTTCCTGTTTGTCTGCAGCGGGGCCATAACCAAAACTCATACCCATACAGCCCAGTCCCAATGCTGATACCTGTACATTGCTTTTACCTAATGTTCTTTGTTGCATCGTTGTCATAATAGTTTTTTAGTATTGCAAAACTATTCCGTTGCTCCATCCCTACATAACTAAATACAAACCGTTGCTTACGAAATTCAAACTTTTCTAAACTGCAACGGGCTGATGTGCACATGCTTTTTAAAAAAATTATTAAAATGTGTTACTTCAGTAAACCCAAGTGCATAAGCAATCTCAGATACATTCCAGTTGCTGTGTTTCAATAATATTTTTGCTTCCTGCACAATACGTTCAGCAATGATTTGTGATGTTGTTTTTTCGGTGATCTCTTTTATTGCCCGGTTCAGGTAGTTTACATGAATATTTAATTGCCGGGCAAAATCTGAGGCAGAACGCAACTGCACAGTCTGGTGCGTATCGTCTATCGGGAACTGCCGCTCCAGCAATTCCATGAATAATGTGGCTACACGCTGCGATGCGTATACCGCCGGTTTATCAAAACGTACATTGGGTTGTGTTTTTAATGCAAAATGAATCAGCTCCAGCACCAGCGAGCGCAGCACATCATACTTATGTACATAGCCGCTGTTGATCTCCTCAAACATACGCTGATACAGTATTGTAAGCTGTTTCACCTGCTTATTATCCAGTTCAAAAATATGCGGTCCATTGGGTTGAAAAACTTCATATTGTTCCAGGCTTCCGAACTGGTGAAAAAAGTTTTTATTGAACACACAGAAGAAACCGCTGCGCACCTGTTCCAGGTGTTCCCATTTATAAGGGATTTGCGGATTGGAGAAAGATAACGCCTGCTTTTGTACCTGCACTACTTTATCAGCATAGTGTACCCGGCTGTTACCGATAATGAGCATAATCTTGTAATAGTCCCGGCGCTTGTACGGCACAGGCTGCGCCTTGTCACCAGTAAAAGGCTCCAGTTTAAACACATTGAAATGCCCGATCTCGCTAAGGATGTTTTCAGGTATCCAGTTGAATTTGCGTTTATAAAATTCTTCTATCGTTTCAATTTTGTTCAACATGTAAAATTACAATTTTCAAACTAATAAAGAACAACAGCGCAAACGTTGCCGGCGCCCGTTAACATTAGCATTGCAAAAAAATGGGAATTTTAAAACAGGGGTTAACGAAAATCAAAGTAATTGTTACGATTATCGAACGGATGGATGATAAATAACAAAATCAAGGTTGCAACATCAAATTTTGCAAATTTATTATTTTCTGTTTACAGATGATATACGGGATCGCCTCTGTTAAAAACTTCACAATACTCCCTGTTCAGTCTGCAGGCTACTGTTTCCAAAATAATTATTGAACTAAGTGCCCTGTTTATGCTGAAAAAGCAATGATATGTTTTATCTTCATCGCCCTGAAGGATTGCTTATTCTGCATGTAAAATGATGATCTGTTTAAAAGCGGTAGCTGATCGCTTTCCCCTGCTTTGCTAACCATCAACCAAAATTAAACATGAGTAACAACCAGAACCAAACAAAAGGGCTTGCGGCTGTCATTGCATCTTCGTCAGTAGGCACATTGATAGAATGGTACGATTTCTACATTTTTGGAAGTTTAGCCACCATCATTGCCACCAAATTTTTTCCCGCCGGCAATCAAACGCTGGCACTACTTTCCACACTGGCCACCTTTGCTGCCGGCTTTGTTGTCCGGCCTTTTGGCGCTTTATTCTTTGGCCGCCTTGGCGATCTCATCGGCAGAAAATATACTTTCCTCGTAACGCTGGTGCTGATGGGTTTTTCCACTTTTCTCATTGGCTGTATTCCCAGTTATGAAAGCATTGGTATGCTGGCGCCCATTTTAGTTTTATTGCTGCGCCTGTTGCAGGGCCTTGCTTTGGGCGGTGAATATGGCGGCGCTGCAACTTATGTTGCTGAACATACCCCGGCATCGCAACGCGGATACTGGACATCATGGATACAAACCACTGCTACCATTGGTTTGTTTGTTTCACTTGGTGTGATCACCGTTGTAAAAGGCACACTAAGTAAAGAAGCATTTGATGATTATGGCTGGCGTGTCCCTTTCTGGATATCCATCATCATGGTGGGTATTTCTATTGTGATCAGAATGCGCATGAAAGAATCGCCATTATTCGCCAAAGTAAAAGCGGAAGGCAAAACATCTGTAAACCCGCTGAAAGAAAGCTTTGGACATAAACTCAATTTTAAGTTTGTATTGCTGGCATTATTCGGCGCAACCATGGGGCAGGGTGTTATTTGGTACACCGGCCAGTTTTATGCATTAAGTTTTATTCAAACCACTTTGAATGTAGATGTATCGCAGGCGAGCAAGTTAATTATGTGGGCTTTATTATTTGGCACGCCTTTCTTTGTGGTGTTTGGCCGGCTATCGGATAAAATTGGAAGGAAGTGGATCATGCTGTTGGGGATGCTGATTGCCATTTGTTCTTACTGGTTTATTTACCAGGCCATGTATAATGCAGGAAGTACTGCAATGAAAAAAGAATTGGCAGATAAAACTGTTGTTGATGTAAAAGTAATTGCAGACAATAAAAATTCAGGTGACAGTATTAAAACTACCCATACTGCTAAAGTATTTGAAGATGGCACTACTTACAAAGAAGATAAAACTGAAATCATTCATGCTGATAAATCGAAAGCTGATGCCAATAAAGATATTAAGTCAATTAAAACCGTTGTTTTAGATGATGGTTCATTCTGGAAACTGGTATTGCTGGTGTTTATACAGGTCATATTTGTAACGATGGTGTATGGGCCCATTGCTGCTTTTTTAGTAGAGATGTTTCCCACACGCATCCGGTACACTTCCATGTCGTTACCTTATCATATTGGCAATGGCATCTTTGGCGGCCTGCTGCCTGCTGTGGCGACTTTCCTTGCCACAAAAGCCACACAGGCGAATACACTTGCCGCGAAAGCAGGCTCCACCTTACCTTACAAAGCGCCTTACCTGCAGGGCTTATTGTACCCCATTATTATTGGTGCGGTGTGTTTTGTAATTGGCGCGGTTTATATTAATGGAGAAGATAACCGTATTGAAGACTAACAACATTTATCATATTTAAAGAAAGACTTTATGAACCAGGTTAGAAAAATTTTAGGCATCGTATGGATTGCTTTAGGACTTGTTGCAGGGTATTACCTGATCGTTTCGCAAGCCATCCCAAAATTTGAAAGTGGTAAGCCGGAAGATAAAATCCCTGCTATTATTTATGCATTCATACTCACGCCCATTATTGTTGGTGGATTGCTGGTATTTGGTTATTACGCATTAAAGGGTGAATACGAAATTTCAGAAGACGCAGAACATCATTTGCATATTAAGGAAGATTAAAACTAATCACCAAATGAACAAGAAACAAAGAGTGGTTGTTTAATTCTGCATGCCAGATTTACCCGAATATTGTACTCCACTTGGTGTAACAATACATGCTCCGGAGGTAATTGAAGAGTTTGTAATTGGAATCTTCCATTTGTCGCCACCGGTTTGTGCATCTATTGCATAAATAAAATTAGTTCCTCCGCCACCTATATAAATAATCCCATTAGCAATTGCAGGGCTTGCTCCGTTATTATAGATTGTTCTTTTCCAGAAAAGTGCGCCATTTGCGGGATCTAGTGCTAAAAGATCTCCACCTTCGGTTGCGATAAAAAGCCTTCCATTAGAAATTAATGGGCTTGAATTAAATCCTGTATTTTGATATTTTTCCCATACCAGCTGGCCATTAGTTGCATCAATTGCGTAAAGGCTGCCCTTGGAGTTACTTTGGGAGTAATAACCGCCAATATAAAGAACATTATTTACCACAGTTGGCGAACTAAATCCCATAGAGTAACCAGTATTATATTTCCATTTTAGAATGCCCGTAGCTGCATCAAATGCGTATACATTATTATCGCCACAACCTGCATAAATAACTCCGTTTGCAACAGTTGCGCCACTGGATCCGAAATGGAACAGTGCCTGGTAACTCCAAATTAACTGTCCCGTACTCTCGCTTACCGCATACATTTTAGAATCATCACTTCCAAAATATACGATACCGTTGTAAACAAGGGGGCTTGCAGTAACATTAAACCCTGTAGCAAATTTCCAGCGTAAAGCACCAGTGGCCGCATCTATTGCGTACAAATAATAATCATCACTTCCAACATAAATTGTCCCATTAGAATAAACCGGATCAGACTCAATTGTACTTCCTGTGGTGTATGTCCATAAAACGGCTCCGTTTAATGTATCCATGCAGTACAATTTCTTATCGGAAGATGCGGCATAAATTTTCCCATTGGCAAAACACGGCCCTGCCACACCAAAAAAATTCGTACCAAGATGTATCCACTTCAAGGTGCCTGTAACACCATTTATGGCATAAAAATTATTATCATAGCCCCCAATAAAAACCAATGTATTTTCCTGTGTGGTAAGACTTAATTCGCTACCATACGTAGTGCCAATTGCATTGATAGCATAGGAGCGGTAATAATAAGTTGTTTTGGGTGCAAGCCCAGTCATTGAACTGGTAAATGAACCCGTTCCGGAGCCATCAACTGTTTTTGCATTTGCAGTTGTTGGTCCGGGCGTGGTACTCCAGCATACTCCTCTTGCCAACACCGGGCTTCCTCCATCAAGGCCAATTTCCCCACCACTAACGGCGTTTACAACGCCTATTGAAGTCGCCGTTGTTGTTGTAACATTTTGGGGTGAAAAATTCGTGGCTGTTGTTGTAAAATTAAATTCTTCCCCATAATAACTTCCCGTAGCATTTGTCGCGTACGCTCTAACGTAATAGGACGTGGAAAAACTTAATCCGCTCATAGTGCTCACAAAAAAACCGGTACCGGTTCCGTCAAAAGTTTTTGAATCCGCAACAGTTGGATGGGGACTTGTACTCCAGCAAATGCCTCGTGCAGATACATTTACTCCGCCATCTGAAGCAACATGACCACCTGCTGCTGCATTGTTTCCTGTAATTGCTCCTACGGTGGAGGTTGTAACAACTATAACACCCACACTAGAATTGCCGGTTGGCGCATCTGAACCTGACTTCGAGCAACTGATGAATCCATCAGTAATAATAAATAATGTGAAGAAAGTAAAAAAGGTAATGTTTTTTGAGAGTAGGTTTAAGTTCCACATAAAGGTTGGTTATAATTAAAGATACGGATTTAAATAACAAAATTTTGGAAATACAGTTTTGTACCGTTAACTGACTGACAATTCCTTGTATCTAGTCACCAACCTGTATACGAAAAGCAGGTCTCCGACCTGCAACCAAAGCGTCCTCGTCAGAGACGAGGACGAGAGAGACGGTGACGAGCGTTCAATCATTCAACCCCTTTCCTGCCAATATATTCGGAATATTTTTTTCTATTCTTGTAACTCTTGTTTGCGATTGTTTTGCCTGTGCAAAGAATAACAGGTATCCCCTTTGTCTTCCCGGCGTTAACGCAGTAAAAGCTTTTTTCAGCGCTGCATTTTTTTTCAGCGCCTGTGCAAACTCTTCCGGCATATCAAATGCGGCAACAGCTTTTAATTTTACCTTTATTCCAGCTTCTTCAATAGCAACAGCTTCATAAATGTATCTTTTTAATGTTGCTTTCAATTTGGTAATTTCATTTGCATTTGTAAAACGTATCTGCCTCGCAGCCTGTACATTTTTTGTTTGTTGTATTAAAATTCCGTTCGTGTCTTTCAGTAAAGCGCCTTTAAAAAATAACAGGGCACAATATTCTTTAAAGCCATGTATCAGTACCACATTGGTTCCATTAAATGTATAACAGGCTTGTCCCCATTTCAATGTTTCTTCTAATCCACAGCTTAAAATAATTGTCCGCAACAATGAAAAGGCTTTTTTCCATTGCTGGTCTTTCTCAAAATAAAAGTCAAGTGCAGGATTCTCTCCGTTCATAACAACAGGTTTAGTAATTATACTTTCAGCATACCGCGAAAACCCCTTGCTGCATAGTAGGATTCAGCACCGTTATGATACACAAAAACCGTATCATATCGTCTGTCACAAAATAAAGCGCCACCCAATTTTCGTATCGCATCCGGGGTTTGTATCCAGCTGGATGTTTTCAAATCAAACTTACCTGATTCCTGCAACACCCGGTATTGTTCTTCTGTCAAAATTTCAATGCCCATTGCATTGGCCATATCCATGACGCTGTTTTTGGGTTTATGTTCCTTCCTGCCATCGAGCGCAGCACGGTCGTAACAAAAACTTCTGCGTCCGGCAGGGCTTTCTGCTGCACAATCAATAAAAATAACAGCGTCACTTTTTTTGTCGGCACCCACTACATCGGGTTCTCCTCCTGTTTTTTCCATTTCATATAACGACCATAATTTTCCGGGTGCAGCTTCCAGTTTTTGCTGCACATCTGCCCAGGAAATATTTTTATGCCGGTTCATATTTTTTTCAAAACGTGTTTTCAAAACAGCAAGGAATTCTTTTTGCTGAGCGGTGGTCATTTTTTTTTGTTCACCCATCTTATTACGATTTAATGGTGGTAAAATTAATTTTTCTGTTCGCCGGTCTGTAATACCATGATAATACCAGCAATACCAATAACAACAATGGACCAAAGAATGTTGCTGCATGGTCTCCAATTGCAGCATGTGAATATACTGCACCGGTAATAACAAATGCAAATCCTGCATAAGCCCATTCTTTCAACAATGTCAACCCGGGTAATAAAATGATCCCCACGCCTGCAATTTTCAATACACCCAACAATGTAAGCATATAGAGCGGGTACCCCAATTGCAGCATACTGTCAGCGCCGCCTGTTCCTGCTTTGATATGCAGCAATTGTACAATCCCTGTTGACAACATACCCAATGACAACCAAAGCGTGGCCACCCAGTAAATGATTGTGTTTCTCTTTTTCATAATTGTTATTTTAATTGACCAGCAATTTGCTGCAGCCGGTTATGTGCCATATTAATGCCCTGCGTGAAAGGCAATTGCAGCATTTGATCACGCTGTGCAACAGATTCATATATGCTGTGTATAACCAGTTTGCTGCTGTCTTCATTAATTGCAGTAAAAGTTAAACATTCCAGTTGCACACCAAAGGGCATGTTTTCAAATTCAAATGTGCGGATAATTTTTTGTGGAGTTGCGATAGCATGTATGGTTCCGTTAAAGTGATATTGATTGCCTTTTGGGTCTGTTGTTTCAAACAAAAAACCTCCCTGATTATGATTTTCCAGCTTCAATACTTTAGTTCCCATCCATTGTTCAATTATGGTTGCGTCTGTATAAGCCCTGAATAATAAATCCACCGGTAAATCAAATTCACGGGTGATGAAAATTTCCTGCTTTCCTTCTTCCGCAGTAACATTGGTTTTATACTCCATTTTATTTTTTGGTTTTGTATTGTTTCATGATCAATTCCAGTTTATTGAAACGGTCATCCCACATTTTGCGGAATGGTTCTATAAAATCGGCAACGGCTTTCATTTTTTTTGGATTGAAATGATAATAGACTTCCCTGCCCTGTTGCTCTTGTTTCAACAACTCACACTCGGTTAGTATTTGTAAATGTTTGGATACTGTGGGCCGGGCAGTATCAAAATTTGCAGCAATAGACCCGGCTGTCATGGATTGTGAGGCAACCAGTAATAATATGGTCCTTCTTGTAGGGTCTGCTATGGCCTGGAAAACATCTCTTCTTAAATTCATTATGTAGCTATTTGACTACAAATATATGCGTAGTCATTTAACTACGCAAATTTTTTAAGATTTTTTTGGAAAATTTTGCCAGCTTTAAATGACTACGGAAATGCATTAATAATTACCCATACTGCTCCTGTCAGTCATCACCGTAAATCAATTTCCCTTTCAGCAGAATTTTTTTATTGACAATTTCGTTGGCTTTGCCAAACCATCCATCGCAATACAATAAATTATCGGGGGATGATTTTCTGCCAGTGAAAACATTAACGGTGACATCAATATTTTTAATGGCCAGTTGTTCATATATAGAACGGGGAAATAACAGGTGATCGAATGTTGCAGTTTCCCCAAAGCGTATTTCCTTTTTCTGTGATGCTACATAAAATGACCCGTCTTCCTGTAATTTAGCATGAACACTCTCTTTCGGTATCCCTTCACAAAAAACTGCAACAATTATTGTTTCGTTGGCTTGTGTTATTCTTTGTTTTGCTTTCGGACTCAGGTCTACATCAATAACAAAAGGTTGTACCCGCACAGAATCTTTAAGCTGAACATAAATCGAATCCTTTATTTCCGGAGATTCATTTGATGCGTGACGGACAGAAATAGAATCTTTTACAATATTCTTACTGTTTTTATTTTCTGTTTTGTTACCCTGGCTACAGCTAAATAACGTAAGCAAAAGAAAAAAACTGAAGGAATATTTTTGACAAGTCAATTTCATGAGTATTTATTTAGAGGAATGATTAATGAACAATGCAATTTAATAGCAATACTCCAATCAATCCAACAATTGATATTGTAGTTTCCATTACCGTCCACGACAACAATGTTTGTTTCAAACTCAGTTTAAAAAATTCTTTATACATCCAGAAACCGGAATCATTAATATGTGAACCAAATACGCTGCCACTGCCCACAGCCAGCACCATCAATTCCGGCGATACATGTGTTTGCCCAAGCAATGGCGCTACTAATCCCGCTGCTGTTATGGCCGCTACCGATGCAGAGCCAATCATTACCCGTAACAGCGCAGTGATCACCCATGCAAATACCAATGGCGGCATATTCCATTTACTGCTGAAAGAAGCAATATAATTTCCCGTGCCACTGTCTGTTAATACCTGCTTAAACACACCACCCGCAGTAATGATCAGCAGTATCATGGCAATACCACTGATAGCGGAACTCAGCCAGCGCATTTGTGTTTCTGTTTTTACTTTTTGCAAATGCCCGAAATAAATAAATGCAACCAGTACAGCTATCAGCAACGCAATGGTGGAATTACCGGTGAAGAGTAATATCGTTTGCAATATGCCTTGCGGTAAAAAATTTTCTGCAATTACCGCCAGCGTAATCAGCAGTACAGGTAATAAAGCAATTAAAAAGCTGGGCAGTGCCGATGGAAGTATTTTAACGGATGGAGCAACTGTTTCGGTTAGCAATTCTTCGCCGGGCTGTATGTTGCGTAATTGCCTTCCCAATATTGGCCCGGCAATAATTACAGCAGGTATGGCAATGCAAATGCCATACAATAATGTTTTGCCCATATTGGCTTTAAACGCATTCACCAAAATTACCGGGCCGGGATGCGGTGGTAAAAAACAATGCGTGGTACTCAATGATGTCGCCATCGGGATAGCAATATATAACAAGGGTAATTTTGTTTTCCGGGTAAGCGTGAATACCAGTGGTACCAATATGATAAATCCTGCATTGTAATATAATGGTATGCCGATTAAAAAACCGGTGAGCATTACTGCCCACTGAATATTTTTTTCACCAAATGCATGAATAAGTGTGGTGGCTATTTTTTCCGCAGCACCACTTTCCTCCAGGATTTTTCCTAATATGGCTCCAAAGCAAATTATCAATGCCAGCCCTCCGCCTCCCATTGTACTGCCCACGCCATTTTCTATTGACTTGAGTAAATCATCCGGTGCCATACCCAGGCATAAACCTGCCAATACAGATACGACAAGCAAAGAAATGAAAGGACTTACTTTTTTTATAGTAAGCAATACCTGCAATGCAATCGCCAGTATGATGATGAGTATAGTCAAGCCGTTAGTTGTTGAAGCTTTTTATTTACTTATTGATGCAGGATGATACCCGCAAGATTTATTTACTTTTTTAACATCAGCCTCAATACATAATTGTTATTGGTGATGTAGAGCGTTTTTTCATCGGGGCTTAACGCACAATTGCTGGTAGCATCAGGTAAGTGTAATAAGCCTAGTTTTTTTCCGTCACTACTAAAAAAATACACGCCGCCAGGCCCGGTCGCAAACACAACACCCTGTTTATTGATCTTCAATCCATCGGGTAATCCTTTCCATGCTGTATCGTAACCAGCTGCATGATAAAATATTTTTCCATTAGCCAATGAATCTCCCATTACATCAAATACGTACCAATTGGGTTTTGCAGGATCACTGCTGGATACCAGCAATCTTTTTTGGCCCGGAAAAAATGCAATGCCGTTTGGCCGGCTTATGGAATCCACCTGCAACAGCACCGTCCCGTCTTTTTTTATTTTATAGACGCCGTTGAAGGGAATTTCTTTGGCGGAGTCTTTATCATCTTGTGTAAACAACCCATAAGGCGGATCGGTAAAATACAATTCACCATTGCTGTCGAAAGCGCCATCATTCGGGCTGCTGAAACGCTTACCCTTATACGAAGATGCGATTGCAGTAAATTTTGCAACAGGCTTATCCAATGCAGCATCCATTACCGCCACCTGCCTGTTACCGTGCTGGCATAATACCAGTTGTGTATCTGCATTTAAAATTAAACCGTTACTGCCCGGCTCCTTGCATCTGCTGGGTGTTGTGCCGGTATAACCGCTGGGCTGCAAATAAGTTACCAGGCCGCTGGTTGCTGTCCACTGGTAAATAGTGTTTGCCGGTACATCGCTAAACAGCAGCCGTTGCGTTTTTTCCACCCATACCGGCCCTTCGCTCCATTTAAAACCTTCTGCAATAATTTCTGCTTTTGTTGTGGTATCAATAATACTGTTCAGCGCTGTATCATATTGTATGATTGTGCCGATGGTTTTATACTTCTCTGCAGGTTGTTCTGTCTTTTGATTACAACTGAATAAGACCGGTATCAGTAAAAGTGTATAATATTTTAGCATAGCAGGATTGTTATAATGGTTGATGATGATAGTTTAATGAGAATCTCTTGTTACCTGTGCGCCGCTGCTGCCCTGTAAAAAATCCAAATCTGCACCCTTATCACTGCCCATTACATGCTTTATGTACATGCTCACATAGCCCCGTGTTGCCGCAGGTGGTGGTGGCACCCACGCAGCTTTTCTTTTTGCCAGTTCTTCATCACTTACATGTAAATGCAGTAAACGTTTTTCAACATCCAGTTCAATCATATCTCCATTTTGCACCAGTGCCAAATTGCCGCCAATGGCACTTTCGGGGCTTACATGTAATACCGCTGTGCCATAAGCGGTACCGCTCATACGGCCATCGCTGATGCGTACCATATCAGTAATGCCTTTCTCCAGTATTTTTTTGGGCAGCGCCATATTGCCCACTTCCGGCATTCCGGGATAGCCTACAGGCCCTGCGTATTTTAATACCATTACGCAGTTTTCGTCAATATCCAGTTCAGCATCGTCTATTCGTTTATGATAGTCTTCAATACTTTCAAACACTACTGCCCTTCCGGTATGTTTTAATAATGCCCGTGTGGCAGCACTTGGTTTTAATACAGCGCCATTTTGTGCCAGGTTTCCCTTCACTACAACAATACCTGCTTCCGGTTTAAACGGTGCGGTATATTTTGCGATCACTTTTTCATTATAACAATCTGCATTCCCTTTAATATTGTCATGATGATTTTTTCCGGTTACGGTTATTACATTCTCATGCAGCAATATTTTCAGCTCATTTAAGATTACCGGCAATCCGCCTGCATAGTAAAAATCTTCCATCAGGTATTCACCCGATGGCATGAGATTTAACAAGAGTGGAATATTACTGCCCAATTGATCAAAATCTTCCAGTGAAAGCTGAACACCAATTCTTCCGGCAATCGCCATTAAATGAATCACAAAATTAGATGAGCCGCCTACTGCAGCATTCACCTTAATTGCGTTTTCAAATGCTTCCCTTGTAAGTATTTTATCGATGGTTAAATTTTCTTTTACCATTTCCACTATCCTGCGGCCGCTGAGCTGTGCCATTACTTTTTTACGTGAATCCGCCGCTGGTATTGCTGATGCACCACTTAATGTCAATCCCAAACTTTCCACCATTACAGCCATGGTGCTTGCAGTTCCCATCGTCATACAATGCCCGATGCTGCGGCTCATACAACTTTCCGCATACTCACATTCTTCGGCGCTCATTTTTCCCGTCTTCATATCTTCATCAAACTTCCATACATGCGTGCCGCTTCCAATGGTTTGTCCTTTATAACGGCCATTGAGCATTGGTCCGCCGGGTACAACAATCGTAGGCAATCCCACACTTGCTGCACCCATAACCGTTGATGGTGTTGTTTTATCGCAACCAGTTAACAACACCACCCCATCAATAGGATTACCACGTATACTTTCTTCTGCATCCATGCTTGCGAGGTTGCGGAACAACATTGCTGTTGGTTTCAATAAAGTTTCGCCTAAACTCATGATGGGAAACTCCACCGGAAAACCGCCTGCTTCCAGTACACCACGTTTTACTGCTTCGGCATGTTCGCGAAAATGTGCATTGCATGGCGTGAGTTCACTGAATGTATTGCAGATGCCGATTACAGGGCGGCCATCAAACATATCTACCGGCATGCCCTGGTTCTTCATCCAGCTACGGTAAATAATGCCGTCTTTGTCTTTGCGGCCAAACCAATCATGGCTGCGGAGTTTTGGATTCATGAAAATTATTTTTGCAAACGTTAACCCTTTATGTTTTAAGATCAAACACCATAATTCACAATTACTTTTTTTCCTGTTGCTGCGGCTTCATATATCGCAGTAATGATTTGCATATCTCTTCTTCCCATTATTCCCGGCACCTTTGACGCTTCATTATTTTTTATTGCTGCAGCAATGCCATCCATTTGCAATGCCTGTTGTGACAATGGTGGCAGCTCCATGGTATACCCGTTTGATGTTTGCATGTGCAACCCCGCATAATTAAACGCAGGCTCTAATTGAAACCAACCATCAGTTCCATTCACTTTTACATAGCCCACCTCTTCTCTGTAACTGGTACGGCAGGTTGCTGTTATTTCGCCTGGCATTTCCATTTGCCATTCTATCGTTTCTTCTATACCAACAAATTTTTCTGTATCACTTACGGGAAAGGTTTTTGCAGTTATCGCTATTGGTTCCATACCGGTAATATAGCATACAGCCTGCAAACAATAAATCCCCACATCCATCAACGGCCCGCCGCCTGCCACGGCTTTATTCAGGCGCCATTCTCCTTCTTGTGCTTCTATCGCAAATGCAGTATCGATGTTTTTGATTGTGCCGTACACTTTTTCTTTCGCCAATCTTACCATTTCCAGATTGTAAGGATCGTAATGCAGCCGGTAACCAATAGATAAATGTTTGTTTGCCTGTTGTGCTGCTGCTATCATTGCATCACATTCGCTTACCGACAATGCCATTGGCTTTTCGCAAATAACATGTTTACCTGCTGCAAATGCCCGTATAGTGTATTCTGCGTGCATTGCATTGGGCAATACAATATAAACAATATCGATGGCATCATTATCTTTTATGGCATCGAATGTATCGTAAGTATAAATATTTTGTTCAGGAATATTGTATTGCTTTTTCCATGCAGGTATTTTTGACGGCGTTCCTGTTACAATCCCCGCCAGGTAACAATGCGTGGTTTGCAGCAATGCAGGCGCCAACTGGTTTTCAGAATAGTAACCCAGCCCCGCTAATGCCACACCCAGTTGATTTTTTTTATTCATTTTACTGCAATGCTTTTATTGCTTTGTAAATATAAGCGTATTGTTATACCGGTTTACCTGCACTGTTTTTCCTTTTTCATCAAACTGAAGTGTAAGAAAAAACTGGTTGCTGTAAAATGATGTTCCAGATGCTGCATTGAGCGGTATCCAATCTCCATTACTCATACGCACCAATAATTCGTGATTATTATTCCTGAAGATAATCATTTCGCCGGTTGCGGATGTAAATGTTCCTGCAAAGGCTTCCAATTGTTGATTCTCCAGGTACACCACAGGTTTTTCATAAATAAACTGCAAACCACGGCTGTAGGTTTCGCTTTTTGTGCCGGAATGACCTGTATGCTCCAATACTTTTGCTTGTACAGCAAGATGATTTATTGCCTTTGCCTGCAATGCTGCACTGAATTGCTCAAATGTGCTGCGGCTTCTTTCCACATCACCCACTGTCATGAATAAACGAATATTTTGCCTGAAACTGTTTACTTTCACCTGGTCAAGGTATTGGTATAAAATGTTGTTATCCCAACCTACAGCCGGACTTGCGGCAGCATAACCACTGAACATATCAGTATGTGTAAGCATAGTGTAAACGGTAAAAAGTCCTCCCAAAGAACAACCCGCCAGGTTTCGGTTGCCTGCATCGGCAGAATAATTTTTCTCTATAAAAGGAAATATTTCTTCTTTCAAAACACGCAGAAACTGATCCGCTCCGCCGCTTTGTTTTTGTTTACCGTCATTGGTGGGGGTATAATCCCTTACCCGCAAACTATCAGGATTGGGATTTACTCCACCCCATGTTACGCCGACTACAATCATGGCCGGAATAAACCCATCATAATATTGCTGGCCATAAATGGATTTTACTAATGGAAAATCCCATTGCCCATCCATTACATAAACTACCGGATACTTTTGTGTTGATGCAGTATAATTTCCCGGCAACAATACATGCAATTCATATTCCTGCCCCTTTACAATGGTGGAAGTAATTTTTCTCACTTCACTCCCTGGTATGGTTACGACAGGGTATTGTGCTTTAGCAATGTTGAATAACAATCCCGCAATGATTCCAATATATATTCTTTTCATACCGTGCAATAATTTATGGAGATGAAGATGATGATACCTGCACAGAAATAATTTATTACTTCCCGCTTTATTTATGTTTCGATTGCCAGTCTTTAATATAGCCTGCCACATCTATCATTGGTGCAATCCAGATGTCTTTTTGATGCTGCCGGAGGTACGATAAAAATTTCCGGTGCTCTTCCACAGTTACATTCAATCCATTGCCTCCACCAACGCCATGAAATAAAATCACGAGTAAGGAATGTGTTTGCACGGCCTGCTGCACCCACGCTTCCATTTGTGCTGCGGTGTTGCCGTTGACCAAATAACAATCTACATTATACAAATCAATTTTATCAATGGTATGCATTTCGTTGCGTACTGCCCTTGCTGCAATAAAATCTTTCTTCATGGGATCAATGAATGAGGAGTCACCAATTTTCATTTCACCACAGGTGTAGGCAAACGTGCGTTGTGTTTTTCCATCCATCGCCTGTAAAAATAAATTGGTGGTCCGGGTTTCATCCACCATCCGCTTTACGGTATATTTTGTAAGATCATATTCTGCCGGCACCCATTCCCTTCCCGGCCCGCCATTGCAGGGATGGTATAAGGTGTGATTGCCTAATTCGTATCCTTTAGCCGTCAGCTTTTTCCATTCTTCCAAACGGGTTTGCATGGAAGGTGAAAATGCAGTAATATAAAAAGTGGCTTTCAGTTTTAATGAATCCAATACCGGTACGGCATTATCGAGGTGTTCATTGATGGCATCATCATAAGTTAACACTACTGCACATTGTTTACCATTCCATAGTGCATTGTTTTGTGCAAGTGTTGATATACAAATGAATGTTGTGGCAACTAAGCTAATGATATTTTTCATGATATAAATTTAATGATTGAACACGGATGACACGGATTAAACTTATGATCACTTATTTTTATCAGCACAAATCAGTTTCATCACCGTCATCTGCGTTCTATTGATAGAACACGGATTGGGCTGATTGAACTTATGATCACTTATTTATTATCAGCGTAAATAACTTTCATCAGTGTCATCTGCGTTCTATTGATGGAACACGGATTGGACTGATTGAACTTATGATCACTTATTTTTATCCGCGTATATCTGTCTCATCAGTGTCATCTGCGTTCTATTTACCATAAGGATGTATTGTAATAATCTTTCCATCTGCATCATATTTCAATTCAGCAACTTTCACACAACGCAAATGGGTTACCCCTTTGCTCAGGCTGCTGTCGTGGTAAAATAAATACCATTTATTGCCAACGGCGCAAATGCTGTGATGCGATGTCCATCCCACCACAGGTTCCAGTATTCTTCCTGCATAAGTAAAGGGGCCGTAAGGATCGTCGCCAATGGCATAACACAAAAAATGGGTGTCCCCTGTTGAGTATGAAAAATAATATTTGCCGTTGTATTTATGCATCCAGGAAGCTTCAAAAAAACGGCGGTCATTATCGCCCTGCAATAATGGTTGCCCGTTCTCATCAAGTATGACAACGTCTTTTGGTATTTCATCAAACTCCAGCATATCATCCGTAAGCCGGGCTACTTTTGCGCATAGTGCCTGTTCATTCAATTCCGGCAAATGCGCTACAGGACTTTCGGGTTGTTCATTATTGAAAACCCCGGTTCTCCAGCGCTGCAGTTGCCCGCCCCAGATGCCGCCGAAGTACATGTAATATTTTCCGTCATCATCTTTAAACACTGCAGGATCGATAGAAAAACTTCCTTTGATAGCTTCCGGCTGTGCCACAAACGGCCCATAAGGCTGATTACTACCGGCTACGCCTATACGAAATATACCATCGTGCGCTTTTGCAGGAAAATACAAATAATATTTGCCATTTTTTTCTGCTGCATCAGGCGCCCACATCTGTTTGGCTGCCCAGGGTACGTCTTTTACATGAAGAGCTGTGCCATTATCTGTTGCCTCTGTATCTTCCACACTGTTCATTGAAAGCACGCGGTAATCTTCCATAGCAAAATGACTGCCGAGGTCGTCAAAGGCATCTCCGGCATCAATATCATGCGATGGATAGATATAAATTTTCCCTTCAAATACATGTGCAGACGGATCTGCTGTGTAAATATGTTTTACCAGCGGTTGCGAAATGGCATTGCGGTCAAGCTCGTCGAAGTTGATATGATGTATGGGATCTTCTGGCATGGGTGAATGGGGAATGGTGAATGGTGTATTATCAATTGTTCATTATTAATTATTCAGTCCGTCGTTGTTTTAAGTCGGCTTCTATTTGCACTTCCATCTTTTTATTGATTTCGTAAAAAAATAAAAGTGCTACTGAAATTAAAAAAGGTATTGCAGGATAAATACTGATGAGCATTTTTGTTCCCTGTATTGCGGATGCAGCTTGCCCTGTGGTTAATTGTGGATCATAATGGTATTTAGCCAGTATCCACGCTACTAACGAACTGCCAATACTCAGTCCTGCTTTTAACCCCACCATCATAGCAGAAAATATAATGGCTGTTGCCCTGCGGTTATTTTTCCATTCACTAAAGTCTGCCACGTCTGCAATCATCGTCCATAAAACTGGTGTGCTGATGCCATAGAAAAAACCATGCAGCATTTGTGTAACAAAGATGACACCAATTGATTTGGGTGGAAAGAAATAAAACAGGATGAGGAATATTGTTGAAATAAACAACGATGCCATAAACACATTGCGCTTGCCATATTTATTGGCAAACCAGGGGGAGATCATGATGCCGATCAAACCTACTAAAATACCACCGCCATTAAATACACCTAAGCCCAATGATGTATCCGTTTCAAATTTGGGCAGGATTTTTTTAAATGGGGCAAGAAATTCCGTCAAGGCTGTTTTGTCTACATAATTTTCAAAATAATACACGTAAGATCCGCCTTTCATGGCAAGGGTAATAAATATCAACGTGGTTACTGTTAGTATAATCAACCATGGCGTATTCTTTACCAGGTCGCCTAAATCCTGCCTGATGCTTGATTTTTGTTCCGGTTTTGGAATGATCCTTTCTTTTGTGGTCAAAAAACAAATGATCAGCATAATGGTACCAATTACAGAAAGCACGGTCATTACTTTTGAGATACCTATTTCTTTTGCATGAATACTTTCCCCTCCTCCTGCTTTAATAATAAAGTTGTACATAAACACCTGTACAAAAAATTGCGCAAACATTACTGCTACAAACCTGTACGAGCTTAAACTATTACGTTCTTTCATATCACCGGTAATCACACCACTCAATGCGCCATAAGGTAAATTGTTAGCGGCGTATAACAACAGCAGCAATGCATAAGTAACTACCGCATAAAAAACTTTTCCATTGTATTCAAACGATGGCGTTTTAAATGCTAATAAAGACACCACGCCCAACGGCACTGCTGTCCACAAAATCCATGGGCGGAATTTTCCCCATTTAGAACGTGTTCGGTCTGCAATAGCGCCCATTACCGGATTAAACACAAATGCGGCAACAAGGCCCACCACCAATGTCATCATGGAAGCATGTTCGGGTTTCAAACCATAAATATTCAAATAATAGTAGGCAATCCATGTTACGAGTGTTTGAAATACAAGATTAGCAGCTAGGTCTCCAAGGCTGTAACCAATTTTTTCTACTACAGAAAGTTTTTGCGATGTGGTTGTCATGTGTTCTGATTTTATACAGCAGGTTTGTTATTTAAATTAATGTTTGGCTGCCGTTGCTACAACTTTATAAAATGCAGGTTTGGGTAGAAAATTCCTGTCGAACAGTAATGGATAATTTGTTCTTCCCCTCACCGGCCAACCGTTGAGCCAGCTTTGTCCATCATTTACGCCCCAAAAGGTTACTCTTGAAATTTGATCTTTATGTTTCACCAGCAATGTAAACAATGCTCCGTAATCATCGGCCAGTTTTTGTTGTACGCTGTCCGGCAAACCGTTTGCATAAGGATTCATTGTAGCATCGTTCTGCATGCGCTGGTTCACATCTGCACCCTGGAAATTACGTGGCAACACTTCAATATCCAGTTCGGTGATCATTACTTTAATGCCTAATGCTGAATATTGCTCAATGCTTTCCTCAATGTCCTTCAACGGAATTTTACCCAAATGCCAGTGCCCCTGTATGCCCACGCCATCTATACGCACACCGGCTGCCTGTATTTTTTTTATCAATGCAATACAACCTGCCCGCTTTGCCGGTTGTTCATTATTATAATCATTATAGTACAATTGCGTATGCGGTGCGGCAGCCTGCGCAGTGCGGAATGCTTCCACTACAAAATCATCTCCTAATTTTTGCAGAAAGACTGATTTGCGCATGGTGCCGTCTTCATTCAGTGCTTCATTCACTACATCCCATGATAATACTTTTCCATCATAACGGCCCGCCACTGTTTTAATGTGGTTGTAAAAAAATGTTTTGAAAGAATCCACATCCTGTATGCGCCTTACAAAGGGCGGCAACTGGCTGTGCCAGATCAGCGTGTGTGCGTTAACGGTGATACTATTTTTTTTACAGTACGCCACCATTTTATCGGCCATATCAAAATTATACGTATCCCATTGCGGGTGTATGATTTCTGCCTTCATTACATTTTCCGGTGTGGCGGTATTGAATTGCTGCGGTATCAATACCGCAGCCTGCGGATCTTTTTCTTCAATCTGCATATTGTTCAGGGCTGTACCAATAGCAAAATCTTTTTTAAATACTTTTTTTAATGATGGTATTTTTTGATCGGTGGCAGAAGTTTGTGCAGAAATACATGATGCATCCAAAAGCAACAGTGTACTCATTCCCGCCAGTAATACATTTTTTATCATGATGAATGTTTTATTTTATTGAATACTATTTTTTGTTTCTGCAGGGCCCAAATAAGTTGCTGCAGCTTGGCCCCTGTCTATCACTATGCGTTGCAGCACCACACCCGGGTTCACCATCCAGTATTTTAATACATGCCTGCCGGGTGTGTTGATAGTATGCGTGGATGTTTTAATGATAATATTTTCCGCTACCCATTTATTCCATATTCCGGCTCCGGTTGCTTTATCTTCTTTATTAATACTGATCACTTGCGGCACTTCATCATCAATAGAAACCGCATACTGCAAACCTTCTTCTGTATGCTGAAAATTGAGTGTGGGAGAAAAATATGCATTCACGTTCAGTGTGCCTTTACTCAGTGTATAGAATTCATATTCCAGATGCGGTGCATTACCACCCGGTTGCTGTTGTTTGGCTGTTACCGGAAATGCTTCGACAGCAGATGCCGTTCTTCCCAAATCAGGTAATACCGTCCAGGTAATACCATCTGTGTTTGCTGCTTTGGCAAAATGATATGCTTCTATTACCACACCATTGCTTTCCTCTTCATAAAAAGCATTTTCTTTTACCGATGAAGGAATAGCTGACCTCGCCTCATCGGCCGCAGGAATAGATTTTTTTTCCTTTACAGAATCGAGTGGCACATATTTTACTTCCGGCATTTTTTGTACAGGTGGTTGCTGCCAATAGGTGTAGCCAATATGCGTTTGGCTCATCATGTAATTCCACTTGCCATTTTTTAATTGATGATACTGTAATGTGATGAGCGAATCATTGTCATAAAGTTCCTTTACTTTATCTGCATAAACATTGGCAACAGCCCAATGATTTGCATAAGCCTCTTTATTGAGGGCTGCGTTGTAATACATGGCATTGAGATTGGCACAGGCTTTTACCGGATGCAGTACCAGTTCAAAATAAGCATCCCTGTATGCTGATGGTAATGTACTGTTAACAGACTCGGCTTTTTTCTGCAATGCATTGTATTCATTAACCACCTTAGCCCATTCCCCGGTTTGCAGGTTGTACGTATTGGCATCCAGCAATTCAGGTTTTCTTCTGCCATTAAATTTTGTATATTTTTCAAGAATGCCTGCAATCTCTTCTGCATGTGCAGCACCGAATTGTGCAGCAGCCCAGTTAACAGTGTATTGGTGAATAGCTGCGGGGCCAATCCTTTCCGGGTTCCATGCGTAGTCAAGAAAAAAACTAATGGGTAATTCCATTGGTTTAATATCACCCACATTCACCACCCAAATTTGTTTTACATTATATTCATAAGCCAGGTGCATCTGTTCCCACACCCGCGGAAGCGGATTTGTGTTCAGCCACTTATAATTCCTTGGCCCGCCCACATAATCAAAATGATAATAAATGCCATAACCGCCTTTCCTTGCGGGCTCGCCCAGCCTGGGAAGCCTGCGGATATTGCCCCAGTTATCATCACACAGCAATAAGGTAACGTCATCGGGCACACGCATTCCGGCGTCATAATAATCCTGCACCTCTTTGTATAATGCCCACAGTTGCGGTGTAGCGGCTGCCGGTTTTTGTGTTACGTCTTCTATAATTTTCCGCTGGTCTGCCACAATATGTTCCAGCAATTCCGTGGCGGTTCCTTTGGTCATCGGCATATCACCATCGCCCCGCATGCCCACGGTAATTATACTTTCACGGCCTTTTCGGTTGATCATGCCCTGTCGCCAGAAGGCCCGCAGTACCGAATCATTTTTGGTATAATCCCATGCACCGGTGCCAAAACGTTTCCATTCCTGCTGTGCCCGCAACATGGGCTCGTGGTGTGATGTACCCATTACAATACCATATTCATCTGCCAAAACAGGATTGAGTGTATCATCTGCATTAAATGCATTACCCCACATGGCAGGCCACAGATAATTGGCTTTTAACCGAAGCAGCAGCTCAAATACTTTTTCGTAAAACTGGTGATTGAACCCGCCAAATGTGGCTTTACTCCAGCTGCTTAAACAGGGTGCTTCATCATTGATAAAGAAACCGCGGTATTTTACAAGGGGTGAATCAATTATTTTTTCATTGGGATTAATGTATAATGCCGTTTGCTTTTTCACCGGCACATCGGCCCACCAATACCAGGGCGAAACGCCCATTTGTTTGGATAATTCAAAAACACCGTATGCTGTTCCCCTCCTGTCGCTGCCTGCAATCACCATAATATTTCCCGCAGCAATTTTTGAACCGCTCACCGTTTGTACCTGGTACGCTTCCCATTTGCCTGTAATAGCAGCAAGGTTGATCATTTTCTTTTGTTGTAATAACTGAAGCAATGAAGAATGTTGCTGACTTCCAATTACCAGCAGGTTGGCAATACCGCTGTTCAGTTGATGGATGATGGCAGGCTTTTTTCCCGTTACCATTTCAATATCCTGTTGCAGTAATGTTGCCGATCTTAATACCAGTGTTTCATCTGTACTGTCTGTATAAATAGTAACATTACCCAAATCAAATTTTGTGGGTTTGGCTGATACTAATTGTGCTTTGCAGAAGACAGTACATAGTAACACACACCATAAAATTATTGCCTTAGGCAAGCAATGTATTGCAGCCCGCCAAGATGCAACAACACCCCGGCGGGCTGCATTTCGAAAACGGCGGCAATTACTGCCTGGTATCGCAACAATCATTTTGAGTAGTTTAATTTTTTACTGGCCCAGGGTATAAAGAATTTAAAGTTGGGGGCATCGGTATGGCCACCATCGTGCTGGCGCCAAGCCAACTCACCCTCAAGCATACCCGTATTTACCGGCGGCATTTCTTCCTTCATATAATCATTGGTTACGCCAATATCATTTACTCCCAACAATTTGAATACGGCACCTGCGGCCACTGTTGCCATGTAACTTCCTTTATGGTCCAGCCAGTTGGCATCGCCTTTCTCAGGTATTCCGTAACTGATAAAAGTCAACCGCGGCGCACATAAGGCTATCAGTTCATGGCTGTCCACCGGCAAATCGCAACCCGTTTTTGCTCCCGTAGTGGATTGTGCTGCACCATACTTTAAATAATTACCACACATCCAGTAGTATCCGCCCCCAGTAAGGCTTTCCACAGCTTCACCAAAAACGCGGCGGTGCAGTGTTGCACCACCCTTGCCGGATGAACCCACTAACACCACAGCAAAACGCTGATCGAATGCCATGGTTACCAATGCTGCTTTACCATAGCGTGACACACCTTCGATGCCTACTTTCTTTGCATCCACCAAACTATCAGTTTCCAAATAATCCAATCCGCGTGATGCACCCCAGGCCCACGCACGCAATGCGCCCCAGTCTTCAGGTTTGCGTGGTTGCCCCTTATTCGTCAATCCAATAATGCCCCTGGTAATACCTTCGCCATTATCGGCCTGTATACTCGTGGTTTCAATGGTTACATAACCCCAGCCTGCTGCGAGTAATTGTTCTGTTGGCGGCGAATCACCATTTACTGCCGGCGCAAAAAAATTGGGGCCAGGCAAACGTGTAACCGGTGTGTACGCCGGGTATTTATCAAAAATCATTTTAAGAGAAGGATCCTGTCTGATCATCATTTCTTTAAATGCGGAATTGATCTTTTCCATTTCGTCCGGCGATGGTTGTGCAGGCGCAGGAAAAGATGGCCGGCCACTGAACATAATCAATACCGGTACCGGGCCTTTTACATTTGCAGGTACCACCAGCATCATGTTGATATCCACATTTATCAGCGGGTAGGCGTTATTGTCAACATGCCCCTGTAACATTTTAACAATAACAGGAGTACGGGCAACAAATTCCCTTTCCATTACTTTAACCGTCCAGCTTACCTGGGGTACATTGGCAGGAATACGGCCATACACTTCTTTTTCAAAATCTTCCACAATCTCCGGCCGGCGTTGCTTCCACCATTGTTCAGCAGTGGTAATTTTGGTTCCCTTGCGTGTGGCAAGCACATCGGGCAATACCGGACAGGGATTAGCTTTTGTTTGATCGTAGTTGGCATGGTTGGGTGCATTCGCATCGCCTGATGGCCCCGGCCGCAATTGTGTAATGCCTAATTGTTTCATCATATTTTCATGATCCTGCTGTGTTGTAAATACTACCGGCTTAGGAAACTTCGATGAATCTACACCCTGCGCCCTGCAATCGATTGCAATTGCAAGCCAAAAAAAACTCAGCAATAGAAAATGCTTAGTCATGGTAATTGTATTTTGTGTTTACTTTCATTTTACTTTTTCTCCATTCATTTCAGTTCCAGAACAGCAACACTGAATGGAGGCAATGTTACTGTAAGCTGTTGACCATTCAACCGCACTCCTGAAAATGGAACAGGTGTAACTGTATTGGGTTGTTCAAACGTGTTGTGATCCTGCAGGTGTGCTGATTTTAAAATTCGTCCGGTAACGGTTGTTGCAGCAATTCCTCCCAGCGTAACTGTTATAGTTTGTTCTTTTCCCGCATCTATGTTGACCAGTGAAATATGTACGGCGCCGTTTTTATCCCGTGATGCTGATGCAGATATTGCTGTCAGCTTCTGACCATTCAGCACATAATCATTACTGGTAATTTTCAGCGGCAGCATTACGGCATTTTGATGCACATTATACATCTCCATTACATGGTACGTTGGTGTGAGTACTATTTTTTCTTTATTCGTAAGAATGACAGATTGCAGTACATTGATGGTTTGTGCAAGGTTAGCCATGCGCACCCGTTCGCAGTGATTATTGAAAATATTCAGTGAAAGGCCTGCAATCATCGCATCACGCATGGAACTTTGCTGGTACAGGAAAGCAGGATTGGTTCCCGGCTCCACATTATACCAGCCTCCCCATTCATCCACCACCAATGCCACTTTTCTTTCAGGATCGTACTTATCCATCACTGCACTGTTCCTGGTAATAAAATTGTCCAGTCTCCAGGCTTCACTCATTGTTTTGAAATATTCCGCTTCGCTGAATGCAGTGGCCGAACCTTTATTGCTCCAGTTGATCACGGAATAATGATGTACAGACAATCCATCAATCATCCGTAAAGGAATTTTGCTCATCACTGTTTCTGTCCATTTATAATCTTCCGACCCGGGGCCAACTGCAATGCGGAACAATCCTTCACTGTTGCCGTAGCTGGTCATAAAAGTGGCGTATTTTTTAAATTCATTCACGTAATAGTCCGCATCCATGTGCCCGCCGCAATCCCACGATTCATTACCCACTCCCCAATACTTAACATGCCAGGGTGTGCTGCGGCCGTTTTGCTTCCGCATATCTGTAAGGTACCCGGTGCCGTTAGCATGGTTTACATATTGCACCCACTCTGCCGCTTCCTGTACTGTTCCCCCTCCTACATTAACGGCCAGGTAAGGGTCGGCACCCAGCAATTCACACATATCAAGGAATTCGTTGGTACCAAAACTATTGTCTTCTCTTATGTTTCCCCAGGTAACATTTTCAATCGGCTTACGTTTGTCTTCCGGGCCGATGGCGTCTTTCCAGTGATAGGTATCGGCAAAACATCCGCCGGGCCATCTCAGCACAGGTATTTTTAGTTTGCGCAGGGCTTCTATCACATCCAGCCGTACACCATTTTTATTTGGTATAGAAGAATTGGTTCCCACATAAAATCCATCATAAATGCAATGGCCCAAATGCTCGGCAAAGTGGCCATAAATATTTTTACTGATGGTATCTTTCGCTGCACCAGCATCTATCACCACAGTATTTTGCGCTGCAGCAATTGTGATGATAAAGCATGCTGCAAGTGTGAACAGTAACAGGTGCTTCATATTTTTTATTTACCGGTTTGAAATGGGGAAGCCGGCAAACCTTCCCTGTTATATAAATTTGGATTTACAGGATCATCTGCCCAGGCATAACGAACATATTGCGGATGCTGTACTGCATCGCTCCATACCAACACTGTATTACCCTCAATTTTTGTTTTCGCCCAAACAAATCTTTTATCTGCCCCGGCAATAGCAAACTCAGCAGGTGATATGCCGTCGCTTGTCATTAAACCATTTACTGCATGTGTAAAGCTGATTCGGATGATGTTGCCGTTGATCACCGCAGTGTCATATAATGGCCCCGAATACTCTATTTTTTTGCCGTAAGCTAAACTCAATGCCGGTAAAGCCAGCCGGTCGCCAACTATTTTTTTATTGTCTGGATGAATATCATTCCATTCCCCTGCATCAATTGCCACCACCATTGCGGTATTGGGTACCGACAAAGTGCTCAGCTGTGCTTCTCTTAACATCGCCCAATTACTTTCTGATGGCAAATAGTTATATTCCATAAAGCCGGGTAATTGTATATACAGAAAGGGCAGTACACCCTGTTGCCATTTATTACGCCAGTCGTTAATCAATGCCGGCTGCAATTGTGCATATTCCCTGGGTTTGCCCGTATTGGCTTCGCCCTGGTACCAGCAAAAGCCTTTGATGGTATAGTTAATGCAGGGCGCCACCATAGCATTATACAACGCAGTGGGCTGGCTTTGCATAGAAAAGCCGCCACCGTTAAACCTTTGCGGTACAAATACCGCACCCACTTTATACTGCCAGGTGCCTTTTAAATCAACCGTATCGTTGCCGGCAAAAACGCAGTAAGGTTTATCTGGCACAAAACCACCTTTGCCGGCATAATTGGTAACCCGGATGACAAAAATATTTTTTCCAGCCTTTAAAATGCCTGCTGCAATTTTATATCGTCTTTGTGGGTACTGGTAAGTGGTAGTTCCTGCCTTTTGTCCGTTGATGTACAACTCATCAGCATCCACAATTCGCCCTAAAAAAATGGTTGCCGGTTTCCCTTCCATTGCTGCAGGAATATTTACTTCCCGGCGGTACCAAACAATGCCGTCTAAATCTTTAATGCCCTGGTCTTCCCAATAACCGGGTATGTTAATGTTCTTCCAGTGTACAGGTTGAAAATTATTGTCGTACCATTTTGGTTCATTCACCATTCCTTCATCAGTATATCGTTGTGGCGCAGTAATGGTTGACATGGCTGTTTTGATGTACATCGTATCCTTATTTTTTTGCATTACGGCATTGATGGCGCTGAAGTCTTTCAATCCTTCTTCACTCGTCCACGCTTCAATGGGTGTGCCGCCCACCGATGCATTGATAATACCTATGGGCACATGCAGCTCGTCGTATATTTTTTTTGCAAAGAAATAAGCCACTGCAGAAAATGGCCTTACTTTATCTCCTACAGCCGGTTGCCAGCTGCCATAAGCCAGGTCTTGCTGCGGGCCTTGTACGTTGCTTTTATTCGGAACCCAAAACTGCCTGATCTGCGGATAATTAGCCGTTGCAATTTCATTGGCATAACGCACGTCATGAATATTCATCTGGTGCACCATGTTACTTTGCCCGCTGCAAAACCAAACATCGCCAAACAGCACATCGTGCAGTTCTATAGTATTTTTTCCGGTAAACAAAATGGTATATGGCCCCCCTGCCGGTGTTGCAGGCAAATTGGTCTTCCATTGCCCGCCTGCATCTGCACGTGCAAGTATTTTTTTATGGTTGAATGCAATAATAATTTTTTCACCCGGCGACGCCCATCCCCAAATATTTACATTAGCATCACGCTGCAATATCATACTGTCGCGGATGAGTGCGGGCAAACGTATTTGTGCTGTACCCTGTAATACAAACAACGCAATAAAAAATAGTATCGCTGCAGTTCGTTTTTTCATAAGCAAACCTGTTGTTTTTAAAATCCAATACTGTTTCCGCCATCAATCGGCAACACCACACCGGTAACATATTTAGCGGCATCACTGGCTAAATACAAAGCGGCACTGCCAATATCTTCAGGCTGGCCCATGTGGCCCATTGGTGTACGGCCAAAAACTTTTGCTTTCCGTTCAGGGTCACTGTCCAGTGCTTTTGCTGTCATGGCACTGTAAATAAAACCAGGCGCTATTGCATTAACACGTATACCCTTTGGCGATAGTTCCACTGCCATTGCCCTCGTCATACCATCAATTGCCGTTTTACTGGCGCTGTAGGCTATCACTTTTGGCAAACCATATTGTGCGGCCATACTGCTGATGTTGATGATGCAACCGGTGTTCCTTGTCAGCATGTGTTTCACTACTTCGCGGCTTAACACAAATACCGCGGTAACATTCGTGTTCAGAATACTCTGAAAATCCTCATCGGTAACCTCTGTAAATTCTTTTTTCATGTTGATGCCGGCATTGTTTACCAGTATATCAATTTGCCCGTATTGCTGCAGCACCTGCTGCACAAATGCAGGAATACTTTTTAAATCTGTCACATCACAAGGCATCGCTACGCAGTTTTCCCCGAGCTGTTCTTTGGCGGTTTGTAATTTATTTACATCACGTCCGGCAATAATCGTAGTAATACCGTTTTGAGTGAATTGTTGTGCAATGGCAAAGCCGAGGCCGCTGCCTCCTCCGGTTACAATCGCAATTTTTTTAGTTTGCATTATTTTGAATTTATGTTACAAGCATTTGTTCTTTGTTCAACTGCATTGGCGTTATTCCGAAACCCTGCGGGCACTCTTCAGCATTAATAATCCTGTTCATCATCAATTGCCGGGGGCAAAAGGAAACCGCAGACTTTTATAATATGCCAATGTTTTTGCAGGCGCTTCATAACCTGCCGGTATTGGCATTTTACTAAAGGTTTGAAAATATAACAGGCAGGCATTGCGCCACCACACTGCTTCATCATACTGTATCGCCAGCAATTGTTTTACATGACTGAATTGTTCTGCATCCACGTAAGCCTGCAAACTGTTCCATGTTTGCTGCATGGCTTTTACATTTTCTGCACCATGATAGTAATGGTAACAGAGTTCATTCCATAAACTTCTTCCACTTTTAGTGATGAACGTCCAGGGCACATGATGAAACCACAATAAATATTTCTCATCGCAGGTTTTCATATCATTCCATTGCTGCTGTACAGGAGGAAAATATTGGGCAAGTGCATTACTGCCTGTTGCTGTTCTGTCAAACCCGATACCCGCACTGTCTGCTTTATGATAATACACCGGGTTCCACTCCGGCCTTTTCTGATCGCTTACCCAGGGCGCAGGGCCATAGTGGTTTCCCGTGCCCATGATATGATGCAATCCCATTGGGTTCATATACTCCACCATCGTTTCCCTGCTTTGCAGCATCATTGCTTTTGCAGTGGCTATAAATTTATTTTCGTTACCGAAAGTCATCCGTAACCATTCTTCTGCAATAGTATCACTGCTCAGCTCATGATCCCAGCATAATCTTCCATAAGCATACCAATTAGCCTGTGCAAAGGGGTGGCCGCACCAGTTCATATCGCTGCCAATATTAGATATCCCTGCCATTCCGCTGATGTGGTGGCCTTCCAGTGTTCCATCAATAATTTTTGCCACAGTACTGCCTTTGCCTTTGCAGTAGGTGTCGCTTTCCAGGGTTTCCTTAAATAACGGTGCCAAATACACTAAACTGGTTCCCTGGCCGGTATATTCCTGTGTAATTTGAAATTCCATCATCAGTGGCGTATTGGGCATAGCACCAAATAACGGATGAAAAGGTTCTCTCGGCATAAAATCAATCGCGCCATTTTTTACCTGTACCAGCACGTTGCTTTTAAATTTTTCATCCAATGGCGCAAAATCATCGTATGCCTGCTTATGCCTGTCTACCGGATTTTCGGCAGCATAAACAAATGCCCTCCAGATCACGACACCATGATACGGTTCCAGCGCAGTCGCCAGCATGTTGGCGCCATCTGCATGTGTACGGTGATAATCCTGCGGGCCCGGTTGCCCTTCACTGTTAGCTTTCACCAAAAAACCACCAAAGTCCGGTATGAGTTCGTAGATTTCTTTGGCTTTATTATTCCAGAATTGCTGTACTTCTCCGTTTAAAGGATCAGCCGTTTTCAAACCGCCAATTTCAATGGGTGAACTGAAACGTGCCGTGAGGTACACTTTTATTCCATACGGACGAAACACATCGGCCAGTGCTTTTACTTTTTGCAGGTACGGCGCAGTAAGTATCGTGGCGTTGGCGTTAACATTATTCAGCACTGTTCCGTTAATACCGATAGAAGCGTTTGCCCTTGCATAATCAATATACCGCTGATCGATATAACCGGGCAGTTTATGCCAGTCCCAGATGCTGCAGCCTGCGTAACCTCTTTCCACCGTACGGTTCAAATTATCCCAATGATTCAGCAAACGCAATTGCAGTTTAGGTGCGGTTACAATATTGAGGTGTGTAATATCCTGGTGTGTCTGCAGTAATCTTAAATAATGAAACATACCATACAATACGCCGATGTCTGTATTGGCAGTGATGTACGTCTGTCCCGGTTTGCTTTTAATAATATAGCCTTCGCTGCCCGCAGTTTTCAATTCTGCTGCGGTAACTGCATTGGTAAAGTGAGGGGCTGCAGCAGCAACCCCAACCATAAAAACGGTGCGTGTTTGCGATGGTTCCAATGAAGTGGTGGTATTGTCCAGCAATACTGTAATGGCTTTCCTGAATTCTTCTCTTACCTTTTGAATTGTGGGGGATGTTCCTAAAATTAATGGTGAAACGATTTGTGAACGGTATTGCCGCAATAATTTAGTACCGGTAACTTTTGAATAATGCAGCCACAGGTCGTAACCATTATCGGCCCATGCACTTACTGTGAACAGGAGAAAACATAACAGTGCAAAGGCTTTTTTCATAATACTAAGTGTGCTTATTTTTTCCGGAGTGATGATTCCCGTACAATCAGTTCTGATTTTACAATGATCCTGTTCGTGGTGGCCATATCTCCGTGTCCTTTCAGATGATTGATCAGGTTTCGTGCAGCAATTTCTCCCATATCTTTACCCGGGTAGTTAATGGTACTCAATTGCGGATCAATGATTTTACTGATGGCATCGTTATTAAACCCAACAATGGCAATGTCTTCAGGCACTTTCACCCCATGCCGTTTTAATTCCTGCATACAAACCGCAGCCTTAAAATCGTTGGTGCAGAAGATGCCATCAGGCAACGGTTTCATTTTTAAAATTTCATGCGCTGCTTCCAGTGCGCTTTGTTCGCTGAGGTCTTTAACCAGTACCAGGTTTTTATCGTATTCAATTCCTGCATCGTATAAGGCATCGTTATATCCACGGTGGCGCTGTGCATAAACATTACGTTTAAGGTTGGCGGTGAGCATTATAATTTTTTTGCAGCCCTGTTCAATCAAATGCCGCGTGGCCATATAACCACAACGGTAGTTATCAATGATCACATGTGTGTTATCGCTGTTTTCATCCACACGGTCAAAGAAGATCACCGGTATATTTTTCTCAAAAAAAGGTTTAAAATGATCCAGGTTTTTGGTGGTGAAAGATAAAGAGGCAATCACACCATCCACCCTTTTATGAAAAAGGTTGAGTGCATTGGCCATTTCTTTTTCATAACTTTCACTGGAGTGCGTAATAATGATATCGTAACCTGCTTCTGTAGTTACTTTTTCAATCCCTGCCAGTACAGAAGTAATGAAGTTACTGTTCAGCTCATGCAGTAACACACCTATGGTATGCGATTTTTGTTTGCGCAGGTTGCTGGCAAAATTATTATGCCGGTACCCCATCTCTTCTGCTTTATCCAATATTCTTTTAACAGTGGATTTGCTGATCACCTTGCTGCTTTTCAATCCACGGCTAACCGTGGCAGGAGAAAGGTTCAACTCCTTTGCAATGTCGTAAATAGTAATTTCTTTAGCCATATAGCAGCGAAAAGTAAAACAAGTTCAGATGCTAAAATAATATTTTTTTTAAAAAAATAATGCAATCGGTTGCATTTTTAAAAAAAATTCCTACTTTGCAGTACGTTTAGCTTGGGGTCATTTCGCAGAGAATGATCAAATTGGTGCTTTTCCCAATGGGAAAATGTACTGTACGATTGGATTTTGCAGCATAATCATCTCTTTTAAGGCTTAAAAATGGCATTGTAAACGACCAGGAGGGTTTCGTATACATTCCTTTTTAGACGATTTTTATGCAACCGATTACATAGTCAAGGGCTAAAAATTCCTTTGAACCGATTAACTGCTATATGAAAAAGAAACAATCATCTTCCCGGTTTCACAATTCTGTTGCCACCGTCAATGGATGCCGCATCGTATACAGGCATCACTTCGTTTATTCCCCTGCTGCTGAAATTACCACAGGCCGGATTTATATTTTTCCCGGGTGGGTATCCGGCCAGTGCTTTTTTTCTTCCGTATAGCCCTACACGATTACTGCTTTTCTGCCTGCACTGCAGGTATTCTATACACCAAACAACATGCTAACAAAAAAATCTATTAACCATGTTTAAAAGAACAAGTACTAAAACGGTCAGCATCGTTACAGCGCTGCTGATTATGGTAACGTCTGCTTTTGCACAGAACATTACTGTTAAAGGCCATGTTACAGAAGATAACGGAACCCCCATTGCAGGAGCTTCTGTAATTATTAAAGGTTCCGGTAGCGGTACCGCTACAGATGCATCCGGCATTTTTTCTATTTCGGTTTCCAAAGGCGCCACCCTTGTCATTTCAGCCGTTAACCATACTCCGCAGGAAGTAAAGATTGGTACGGCTTCGGATATTACTATTAAGTTGGCCAGTGTGAATACTACATTGAACGATGTGGTTGTTGTGGGTTACGGTACACAAAGAAAAAGAGATGTGACCGGTGCTGTTCAGTCTGTTTCAGAGAAAACGCTGAAAGAAGTGCCGGCGCCCAATCTCATATCGCAGTTGAAAGGGAGATCAGCCGGTGTTTCTATTGTAAGTAATGGTTCAACACCAGGCAGTTCCGGTCAAATACGCATCAGGGGTAACCGTACAATCACTTCATCCCAGGGTACCAGTGATGCGCTCGATGGTCCTTTACTTGTAGTTGATGGCATACCCTTTGGTGGAAGTATAAACGACCTTAACCCTGATGATATTGCCAACCTGGAGATTTTAAAAGATGCTTCAGCCACAGCCATCTATGGCTCAAGGGGTGCCGGTGGTGTAATCCTGATTACAACAAAAAGAGGACGGTCGGGCAAACCAGTAATCAGCTTTGACACCTACGTTGGTAATACAGCTGTAATGGGCAAGTATAATGTTTTTAACGGTGCAGAGTATGCGCAGTTTAAGCAGGATGCAGCCACATACAACAGAACAAGCCCCGGCACATCATCTTACCTGCTTACCCAGGCAGAAAAAGATGCACTAACCGCAGGAATATCAACAGACTGGCAGGATTTAATTTATACTACCGGCTTTACCACCAGCAATCAATTAAGCCTTTCTGGTGGAACAGAAACCACCCAATATGGTTTAAGCATGGGATATTATAAGGAAGGAGGCATTATTCCCAATCAAAATTTTGACAGGTTTTCACTCAGGTCAACTATAGATCATAAAATCAATAAATTTCTGAAAATAGGCCTGAACAGTTTAAACACGCTTTCTTATTCCAATACTCCCGGCGGTGGCGGTGTACCAAGTGGCTTAATCCGCTTAACACCGCTTGCTGCACCATACAATACAGATGGTTCAGTAAATATGACCCCTGCTGTTGGGTCGATAGATGCAGCAACAATAAGCCCGCTGACACTAATGACCAAAGCAAGCTCAATTTTGGCCAGATCCCGCAGGGTCAGAACATTTAATAGTTTATATGGCGAAGTGCAACTGGCAAAGGGACTCCGGTACCGGGTGAATATTGGTTTAGATATCAGGCAGGATAACGGTAACGGGTATAACGGCCCATTAACGTACACTAATACCGCTACGGTTCAAAGTTCATCCAACGCAAGCCTGAGCAATGCGGAAGCTTGGTCATATAACATACAAAACCTGGTTTATTATGATCATATTTTTGCCCAAAAGCATAAAATTGGTTTTACAGGTTTATTTGAAGTAAATAAAGACCACAACCAAAGCAGCCGCTTTACTGTAACCGGTGTACCTGCCGACTATATCCTGAACAGCAATTTTGCACTTGCAAGCGGCCAGCCTGTTGCAGATCCTAACAACACCGGCTATGCCGAATCCGGGTTGGTTTCATATATGGGCCGCTTAAATTATAGTTATAATAACCGGTATTTATTAACAGCAACTGTCAGGGTAGATGGTTCATCTACCTTATCTCCCGGAAACCAATACTTCACTTATCCCGCATTTGGGCTTGGCTGGAATGTTTTAGAAGAAAAATTTGCACAGCAATTATCATTCTTGTCTAATCTTAAAGTACGTGGCGGCTGGGGTGTTTCGGGTAATCGTAACGTTTCGCCCTATGCCACATTGGGGTTACTGAGTGCCTCATCGTATAATTTTGGCACCAGCACATCGGGCCAGCAACTGGCATATACGGTTACCTCATTACCGAACTACGCTTTAGGGTGGCAATCTACATCGCAATTTGATGGCGGTATTGATTTCGGACTCTTCAAAAACCGCATCACCGGTTCGGTTGACCTGTATAAACAACAAACAAAAGATATTTTATTATCTGTAAACCTTCCTATCAGTAACGGCGCTAATTCAACATTAAAAAACCTGGGTAAAACACAGGGCCAGGGTGTTGAATTCAGCCTCAGCAGTGTAAACATCAGCAATAAAGCCGGTTTTACATGGTCAACAGACCTTGCCTTTTCTTTAAACAGGGAAAAAATTGTTGAATTAACCACGCCGGGCGAATTATCGAATACGGGTAATGGTTGGTTTGTAGGCCAGCCGCTTACTGTTATTTACGATTATAAAAAAATTGGTATCTGGCAAACAGCAGATTCCACAAAAGGATTGATATCCCAAACATCACCCAAGCAATATCCGGGGCAGATCAGGGTGGAAGATGTGAATGGAGATGGCAAAATTGATGCCAGCGACAGGCAGGTGCTAGGCAACTTTCAGCCAAAATGGGAAGGCGGCCTGACAAACCGTTTCTCATATAAAGGCTTTGATCTTTCTGTTGTGATTTATGCAAGAATGGGAATGAAGGTGATTGCACCTTATTTCACTGCCGATGGTGGTGGCAATGGTTTTCCCTTCTTTAACCAGGGAAGGGTTAACCAGGTTAAAATCAATTACTGGACAAGAACCAACCCTACCAATGACTTCCCTGCACCGGATGCCGGTACGGACAGGTTGCCTTTTGGTTCAACCCTTGGTTATTACGATGGTTCATTTATTAAATGCCGCAGCATAAATATCGGTTATGAATTTTCGCCTAACCTGCTTAAAAGGCTGCACGCAACTTCGCTGAGAGTTTATGCCAATGTTACCAATCCATTTATTCTTTATTCACCGTTTGTAAAAAATGGATATGGGCCCGACCCGGAAGGTAACGGGTATGGCGGATCTGTTAACCCAACCGGTACAAGTGATGCCGGTTCCCCTTCACGACAAATTAGTGTGAACCTGAACAACCCGTCTACACGACAATTCATTTTTGGATTGAACCTTAAACTTTAACAACTTAAAATTAATTTTATGAAATTCAGACTTATAAAAGGAAGTATTTTACTTTTTGCCATTGTGCTGATCAACAATGGTTGCAAAAAAATACTGGAAGAACATCCTGAATCAGGGATAGTACCTTCATTTTTCAACACGGCGTCTGGTGTCCTGGGTGGTATTTCAGGTGTATATAACGACATCAGGAGTGCATGGGGCACTGAAGGTTTTACAACAGAAATGGTAGCTGGCACAGATGAACATCTTGCCGGTGCAAGTGCCAGCGGTATTCAGATCCATAACTATAACGGCCTCAACGGAAGTAATTTTGGTGCGGCATGGGGTACGGCATATACAGATATCAATACGCTGAATGGGGTATTGCAATACGGCCAGAGCATAGATCTGCCTGATGCAACCCGTAAACAATATCTTGCCCAGGCAAAATTTTTAAGGGCATTCTGGTATTTTTATTTAGTGCAAACCTGGGGTGATGTTCCCTTGCATACAACATTTATCACTGTTCCTTCGCAGGCAGATTCAAGACAGCCGGTTGCAGAGGTTTATGCACAAATAATTAAAGACCTTACTGATGCTGCGGCAGATTTACCCAATACCCCTACCGCCCCATTTCTTGGTAAAGCTGCTACTAAACCCGTAGCACAATTCCTGCTCGCAAAAGTATATTTAACCAGGGGCTGGCTCAATAATACCCAGGCCGATTTTGCACAGGCTTACACCATCTGCAACGACATCATTGCCAATAAAGCCACTTACGGGCTCGATCTCTGGCAGGATTATGGAGATGCGTTTAACCCTGCAAATGATTATGGCAAGGAAACTATGTTTGTAAGTGATCACAGCAATGACCCGAAGTATGGACAATATACAGTAGGTGGAGCTGCATCCGGTGGCGCTGCCCAAAACCTGACCCCCTGGTTTTATATATGGAATTACCCTTCCAACAGCGGCATCAACTCCTTCAAAAACGGATCGGGAGCTTTGGTAAACAGCGGCACATCGGGAATGGTAAGAGATGCTGCAAACGGACGGCCTTACATCCGTATAAGGCCAAACAGTTATTTATGGACAACGGGTGCGAACACTGGTAAACGTTATATACTTGATGAAGCATTTGTAAACAGAACGAATGATTCAAGGTGGGACAATACATTCCAAAAGGCATGGATATGCAACGTTAATGTGTCTAATACTTCAACTGCAGCCAACAATTCACGCGGAATCAGTTATACATTAACCGCAGGAGTAGACACTGCTGTATGGATACCCGATGTTGAAGTAGCCGGAGCCCCCCAGTTTGACGGAACAAGGCCTTTTAAAGGAATTATTATTCCGCCAAGCTTATGGACAAACTCTTACTTTCCCTCTGTTAAGAAATTTATGGATCCCAGCAGGGGCGCCAACTTTAACGACCCATCAACAAGGCCTGTTGTCATGTACCGCTTTGCCGACGTGTATCTTACAGCTGCAGAAGCATACTTCAAAGACAATAAACTTACTGAAGCGGCAAATATGCTGAACGTCGTAAGACAAAGAGCGGCATACCGGAAAACCAATACTGCCACTCAAAATGCCGCAGCGGTGGCAGCACTTACCATTACCTCAGGCGACGTGACACTTGACTTTATACTGGACGAACGCAGCCGAGAATTTTATGGCGAATGGCAAAGATGGCTTGACCTGGTCCGCACCAGGTCGTTAATTACAAGAGTTAAAGCGTGGAACCCTGAAGCGGCGCCAAACATTCAAAATTTTCATATGCTGAGGCCAATACCACAATCTCAAATTGACCGTGTGGTGGATGGCCCTGCGTTCCCTCAAAACCCAGGCTACTAATTTATACTGTTGTTAAACAAACAGACAGTGATGGCATTACCCGTCACTGTCTGTTTTAAATTTTTTCTGCGGCTCTGTATAGCTTGATCTTTTAGCGGTATCTCAGCTTTGATATAGCTAAATTAATTTGTATTGTACCGGCAGAATTTTACTCTGCAATTAAAAACTCAAAAAATCAATACAGGGAGAACACATCATAGCAACGGTCATCAATAATAAATACAGTATGAACGGGCTGCATTTCCTTTTAATCCATTAACATATATGATACCATTGATAACATACATTAGAATCTTATCCTGCCTGTTAGCCCATACATATACGGGAACCGGTGAAAGACAGATTCCCCGAATGGGCTGCGCTGTATCTATAGCAGAAAAAAACTAATGGCCCAAATGGCGTTGAAGGCAGGCAGAGCGGCTGATACACGCCCACACGAAGAGCCGCATGCCAAAAGCAGTACTGTTACAATACCCCGTCTGGCTGTATGCATAACACAAAAGGTTGCTGCTTAGAAAAATTTATATTACATTGAAACCCGAATTGCGTTATGATGACACAGAGCTGGTATCATGCAGCAATAGTAAACAAACTTAAACATGAAAGTAATTACAGGAGCAAAGGAATATTTCAAGGAAATTCCTCAAATCAAATTCGAAGGGCTGGAAACCGATAACCCACTGGCATTTCGCTGGTACGACGAAAATAAAACCGTAGCCGGTAAACCATTAAAAGAATGGCTGCGTTTTGCCTGCGCCTACTGGCACAGTTTTACCGGCAGTGGTGCTGATCCTTTTGGAGAAGCTACGCATCTTTTTCCCTGGAATGAAAAAGCAGATGCCGTGGAAAGAGCCAAAGACAAAGCAGATGCCGCTTTTGAGTTCATCACCAAAATGGGTATGCCTTATTATTGTTTTCACGATGTTGATGTAGTCGATTATGGAAACGATGTTAATGAAAATGACAGCAGGCTGCAAGCCTTAACCGCTTATCTTGCTGAAAAACAAAAAGCAAGCGGCGTAAAATTATTATGGGGTACTGCCAATTTATTTTCTAACAGAAGGTATATGAATGGCGCCAGCACCAACCCTGACTTTCATGTACTGGCACACGGTGCCGCACAGGTAAAAGCAGCGCTGGATGCCACCATTGCTTTAGGTGGTGAAAACTATGTATTCTGGGGTGGCCGTGAAGGATATATGAGTTTACTGAACACGAACATGAAAAGGGAGAAAGAACATTTAGCCCGTTTTCTTCATACTGCAAAAGAGTATGCCCGCCGCAATGGTTTTAAAGGCAAATTCTTTATTGAACCCAAGCCATGCGAGCCCAGCAAACACCAATATGATTATGATGGTGAAACCGTAATTGGTTTCCTGCGCCAATACAATTTACTGAATGATTTCAGCCTGAATATTGAAGTGAACCACGCCACACTGGCTGGCCACACTTTCACCCATGAGCTGCAGGTGGCGGCAGATGCTAACTTACTGGGAAGCATGGACGCAAATCGCGGCGACTATCAAAATGGATGGGATACCGATCAATTCCCCAATGATATCAATGAGCTGACCGAAGCCATGCTGATCATCCTGGAAGCGGGTGGCTTCAACGGCGGTGGTATTAACTTCGATGCAAAGATCAGGCGTAACAGCACCGACATGGAAGATTTGTTTTACGCACATATCGGCGGCATGGATACTTTTGCCCGTGCGCTGATCACGGCAGATAACATCCTCCAAAAATCTGATTATAAAAAAATACGTGCCAGCCGTTATGCATCTTTCGACAGTGGTGAGGGCAAAGCTTTTGAAGAAGGCAAATTATCACTGGAAGATTTGCGGAGTTACGCTGTTGCAAACGGCGAGCCGGCAATGATCAGCGGCAAACAGGAATACTTGGAGAATTTGGTGAACCGCTTTATATGATATGATTGCCGCAGATGCGCAGATGGGCATGGTCTGACGGCATCGTCTGACCATGGGGGAAAATGAATAGGAGTCATGGTAGACTGCCGCAGATGCGCAGATGGGCATGGTCTGACGGCATCGTCTGACCATGGGGGAAAATGAATAGGAGTCATGATAGACAGCCACAGATACGCAGATGAGAATGGTCTGACGGCATCATCTGACCATGGGAAAAATAAATAGGAGTCATGATAGACAGCCGCGGATATGCAGATGAGAATGGTCTGACGGCATCGTCTGACCATGGGGAAAAATGAATAGAAGTTATGACAGACAGCCGCAGATACGCAGATGAGAATGGTCTGACGGCATCGTCTGACCATGGGGGAAAATGAATAGGAGTTATGACAGACAGCCGCAGATACGCAGATGAGAATGGTCTGACGGCATCATCTGACCATGGGGAAAAATAAATAGGAGTTATGATAGACTGCCGCAGATATGCAGATGAGAACGGTCTGACCATTTCAGCCAGGATCGTTCAGGTGGCTTAAAGCCTCCCAACGCCATAAACAGATGCGATGATTATTTTCAGACAAATCTGTGCATCTGCGGCATAATTACACACAGGCAGTTGGTTTTTTATTTTCTCATAGTTAGTTTTAAAGCAGCATAGCCCCGGTTAATACCGGGGTTGTGTTTTGTATCTTTACCGTAAAATTGAAAAATATGATGATGCATCAAACCATGCGCTGGTATGGCCCGCATGATGTTGTACAACTTGCTGACATCCGCCAGGCCGGCTGTGCCGGTGTGGTTACCGCATTGCACCAAATTCCCGTTGGTGATGTTTGGACTGTTGAAGAAATTGAAAAAAGAAAACAAATGATTGAAGCGGCGGGCATGACATGGACGGTGATTGAAAGCCTGCCGGTGAGTGATGACATCAAAAGGCAAACAGGCAACTGGCTGCAGCATATTGAAAATTATAAAATCAGTATCCGCAATGTGGCAGCCTGCGGGTTAAAAGTGATCACCTATAATTTTATGCCGGTACTGGATTGGTTGCGAACCGATGTCAGTTATACTTTCCCCAATGGCAGCAAAGCGTTGTACTTTAACCGCAGTGCTTTTGTTGCGTTTGATGTGTACATGCTGAAAAGACCCGGTGCAGAAAAAGATTACAGCATGGCAGAAATAGAAAAAGCAAGGCTGTACATGAACACCGCAAGCGAAGATGAAAAAGAAAAAGTGTTCCGCAATTGTTTATTGGGATTACCGGGCAGCGATGATGCGTTTACTCCCGAACAGGTTTTGGCAGAATTAAAAAAATATGAAGGTATCGATACTGCGAAACTCAAACAGCACTTGTTTTATTTTTTAGAACAGGTCATCCCGGTTGCAGAAGCAGCGGGCGTGGTAATGGCTATTCATCCCGATGATCCGCCCTACCCTGTACTGGGATTGCCCCGCATCATGAGCTCCGAACAGGATGCGGCAGATTTAGTGCAGGCTGTACCGTCAGTAGCATGCGGTTTTTGTTTTTGTACCGGATCCTTTGGCGCCCGGCCGGATAATGATTTAATAAAAATGATACAACGATTTGGCGACCGCATCCACTTCTTACACTTACGCAATACTAAAATGGATGGTGAAGGCAATTTTTTTGAAGCCAATCATTTGGAAGGCGATGCGGATATGTTTGCCATCATTAAAGAAATATTGTTATTGATGAAGCGGCGGCATATATCCTTACCCATGCGCCCCGATCATGGGCACCAGATGCTGGATGATTTACATAAAAAAACGTATCCCGGTTATTCTGCCATAGGAAGATTAAAAGCATTGGCCGAGTTACGTGGGATAGAATATGCATTGAGCAGGGTAATCGCCTGAATAAAAAAGGCAACCATGAATACTCATAGTTGCCTGAACCTATAGTCGCTGCCTGAACAAAATAGAAAAGTTGCTTCATCACATGGTCAGACGTGGACGTCAGACCATAACCATCTGCGGCCTCTTCCCGATCGGGGTGCTTCAAGCGGCCTGACCATCACAAATCATTTCTCCATTTCAACATGGTCAGACGTGGACGTCAGGCCATAACCATCTGCGGCCTCTTCCCCGTCGGGGCGCTCTAAGCGGCCTGACCATCACAAATCATTTCTCCATTTCAACATGGTCAGACGTGGACGTCAGACCATGACCATCTGCGGCCTCTTCCCGGTCGGGGCGCTCTAAGCGACCTGACCATCCTGACAACACTTAGAACTGAACGCCTTCTGTTGCATTACTATCACCATTATTACTCTTCCGCTTGAAAAGCGAAGCGTCCATCTTTCCGAAACGGTAACTGAAATTCAGTTTCACCATTTGCGGGTCACGTAAACGGGTATACGTTTGTGTAAAATAATCGCTGTACGAATACTGGCTGTTGATCCTTGTCTTGAAAATATCCGTTACACTTACTGATACTGCCGCTGCATTATTTTTCAGGAACGTTTTCTTCACAGCAAGGTCCATACCCCATGATGGTTTGATATAACCCTGTGAAGAACTCTGGCTCTGCATCATTGGAGGGCCACCTAATTGACCACCACCGCTTACCGGTAAATTGGTTTTAGACTGGTAGGTTGTAGTGAACTGAATGGCAAAGTTGGAAGGCAGTTTAAAATTACTGTTGAACTTTGCAAACGCACTCCACAATGCTGCCTGTTGTGTGGTGGTGATATTATCAGTATTGATCTTTGAATTATATACATTCAGGTTGGTACTGATGTCCCACCATTTAGCCAGGTTATTAGTAACAGTCGCTTCTGCACCTGCAGTATAACTGCTGTTGGCATTGATATACGTATTAATGAGTTCAGTATTACCAGTAACCGGATCATTTTCCTGTGACAGATAACGGGTAATTAAATTATTGGTATACTTATAATACAACGATCCTAAAAATGTACTGTTGCCTTTAAATGTTTTCAGGTAAGACAGTTCCAGTGATTGTGTAAACTCCGGTACCAGGTTGGGGTTACCCCTGGTAATATTCAGTTTATCAGTATAATCTGTAAACGGAATCAGCTGGAAGAAGTTAGGCTTGTTCACCCTGCGGGTGTAACTCAATTGCAACTCCTGCCTGTTCTGTAATTTCTGGCTCAGGAATATGGATGGAAATAAACTTACAGGATAACTGTTTTTAAAACTTTCGCCGGTATTGGTTAATGTTCCGGTATAGTTCGAACTTTCTGCACGTAATCCCACTTTGTAACTGAAATCTTTAATGCTGTTGCCATAAGTAAGATATGCGGCATACACATTATCGGTGTTTTTATAATCGCTGGTGGCAGATGGTATCAGCAAATATTGCTGTGCACTGTCACTGAACAAATAGTTATTATTGTTATTTACACGGCTCCTGATTGCTGCCCGTACACCTGCTTCCAGCTTGGCTGTTTTGCTCAGGGGTAATGTATAATCAGATTGTATCACAAAATTTTTATCGCTGCCATAACCCAATGCTGATTGCAATGCAGTGCTGGCGATACCGCCACCAGTTGCGAAGTAATTAGTGGTGTATAAAGAGTTGTTATTGTTTTTACCGGTAAAATAATTGGCATCAACAGTTAGCTCTTCGTCCTTCTTTGCAAAAATATGTTTGTAACCAAACACCAAACCCTGCCCGTTAAATTCCCTTGTACCGGTAGTAAAGCGCTGGCTCAACCCACTGATCTTTCCATTGCTGTATAAACTGTCCGTGGCAATATTGATATTTTCATACGGATTAAATTCACCATGCACCCTGATGCCGGATAAAGAAAAGGTATTGCGGTTATCAGCAAAATAATCCACACCCAGTTTGGCAAATAAAAATCCGCCGGAAGATTTATTAAAATTATCCTGCGTGGTGATAGTTTGTGGCGATGTTAAAAGGCTGGTACGTTCTGTATTACCCGTAGTTTGTGCTTTATTCTGGTTGCCATTGATAGCTGCACTAACATTGAATTTATTTTCACGCACATTAAAATCTGCACCGCCATTCAGTGCACCACGTTTATCTACGCCGGCTCTTACATTACCATTGTAACCGGTTTTTTTATTTTTCTTCAGCACAATATTTAAAATACCGGCACCACCACCAGAAGCATCATATTTTGCTGAAGGATTGGTGATCACTTCCACGCTTTCAATGGCATCTGCCGGTATCTGGTCTAATGTCAATGTGGTTGGCCTTCCGTCTACCAATAATTGAGGAGTACTGTTACGCAGGGTAACATTACCATCAATATCTACATTTACAGAAGGTACATTGCGGATCACATCCAGGCCTGTTCCCCCTGTACTCATGATATTTTTTTCAACGTTAAATATTTTTTTATCGGCGCTTAATTTTATTGCCGGTGGTGTGGAAGTAACCACCACACCCTGCAGCATTTGCGCATCCTGCACCAGTTTAATTTTTCCCAAATCTTTTTCGGTTGATGGCGGCTGCATTTTTCCATCAGCACCTTTACTAAAGAAACTTACCGGGGCTTCATACGCTTTAAAACCCACACTGCTGATCTTGATGGAGTATCTGCCTTTCATGGCTACATCTTCAAAACTAAAATCGCCGTTGGCTTGTGTTACTGCAGACTTATATAAAAGCTGTTTGCTTTTTTTGGTTGCAGAATCCATTTTGGTTTCCATTAAAAAAACGGTGGCATCAGCAACGCCTTTACCGTCGTTATCGGTAAGCTTACCGTAAATATGGCCGGTTAAATTTCCGCCTGCTGGTTGCTTCATACCTGCTGGTGGCATTTGTGCAAATGCAGCAGAAAAGCCCAGCGTTAAAGCAATGAGTACTACTATGTGTTTCATATCTTTCGATTTTTGTAGTGTAAAACTACTGCGGCATAAGCGGGGTATTTTGCAAATGAGACGAGAAGGGGAAATGTTGCGACGAAAAGGAGTTGGGGATGGAGGATGTGGGATTTAGGATTTAGGAATTTGGAATTTGGGTGGAGGCGTCAAGACGGTTCGTAACCGTCAGACGCCTGTGCGGATGCGTCTTGCAGAATATTTATTTTGCAATGAGAGCAGCAACGGTGTCTCGGTATAGATCACTTACCGGAAGTTCGATCTGATCGATAAAGACACTGCTTTTTTTGATGGCGGTGATGTACGCCAGGTTGGCGATATAAGATTTGTGAATGCGGATAAACGATTTTGCCGGCAACTGTTCTTCTATCGTTTTCATCGGCATGCGGGTAACCACAGGTTTGGAAGAACTCTTTACATGTATTTTGATATAGTCTTTCAACCCTTCCACATACACAATATCCGCAATGGTGACCTTCACCATACTGTATTCCACGTTTACAAAAAAATAATCGGGTGTTGTTGATGCAGCGGGCGTATTATCTTTTGCCGCATGTTTCAGTTCAAACAATTCTTTGGCTTTGTTGCAGGCTTTAATAAAACGGTCCAGCGCCACCGGTTTTACCAGGTAATCCACCACAGCTAAATTAAAACCTTCCAGTGCAAATTTCTCATACGCTGTAATAAGGATGAACATGGGCTTTACTGTCATGCTTTGTATCAGTTGCAAACCGGTAAGGCCGGGCATTTGTATGTCTGAAAAAACAAGGTCTACCGGTTGCTGTTCCATCACTTTCATCGCTTCCACAGCGCTGTCGCAACTGGCCACCAATTGCAGAAAAGGAACTTTGCTGATATTATCCTGCAATAATTCCAGCGCCAGCGGTTCATCATCTATAGCAATACAACGTATCATGAATGCAACTGAATTTGAAGTGATACATTAAAGATACCATTCTCCCGGCTGATGTTCAATACATGCTGGTGATGGTATAATAGTTCCAGCCGGCGCCGCACATTGGCGAGGCCAATGCCGCTGGCATCATCTTTAATTTCGGTAGATGATGGATCGTATTTATTCGTTACCGTAAATAAAAGCAGGTTGTGCTTTGCTTCCAGCTTGATGTCGATCTGCGGTTGTTCAATCATCCCGGTTCCATGCTTGAATGCATTCTCCACAAAAGGAATCAGCAGCATGGGTTCAATGTCGTATTGTTTATCTGCCGGGAGAACTGCAGTATTGACCATCAATTTTTTTCCAAAGCGCTGCAACTGCAGGTCGATATAACTCTGCAAATATTCCGTTTCTTTTTCCAGCGTTACTTTTTCTTCTCCGGTTTCATACAGCATATACCGCATGAGTGATGATAATTTAATCAGTGATGGTTCCAGCAGCTCCGATTGTTTGCGTGCCAGCGCCACCATATTGTTGAGCACATTGAACATAAAGTGCGGACTAACCTGCGAGCGCAGTAGCGACAATTCTGTCTTCAGGTTTTCGTTCTGTTTTTCCCTTACCAGGTTATCGGCTTTCACCTTATCGGTAATGGTTTTATAAGCAATGCTGCAGGCCAGTATAAACAGAAATACAAACAGCGTAAAGGGTAAATGCTTACGCATGGTAACATAACCCGGCGGCGAAACAAATTGCCATAAAGAAGTGGACAAAAACCAAAACACTACAAACCATCCCGCCAGTGCGGCAAAATACCAAACGTATTTTTTACGGTAGACCAGTTTGGGAAATAATACACCTGCATTGAAATAAAAAAATAAGATCAGCATCAGGTCGTTGATCCTGGCGGCAATAAAATTGGCAACCGGGTCTATGGCATCGGGGCGTCTATGATCATTGGGGTCGTAAGACGGCCGTAATAAATAGGGCAATGAAAAAAGTAATATCCATGCAGCGATATGCAGCAGTACAATCACCCATTTTTTAGTGCCAGTCTTTTTCATGCCCTAAAATTAGGCAATGCAGCACATTCTGCCGCACAACCCGCCGCAGAATGCGACGAAATGGACTTTTGTTGAGACGAAATGGAGTAAGTCAGCAGGTTGATTCAATGCTGCCGCAGCTGCGCAGATTGATTAACACCTAAAGATTTCTAGGCTATGATTCCTTTACCGCTGTATTGTGTGCCATTATTGGCAGCCGCTCTTCATCACAGCACAGGCTCTTCGCCTTTGTTGGTAGCCACACTTCATCTCAGCATGCGCCGTTGTTCGGTATCGAAGGGATGGATATGAGCGATGGCGTACCATCAACAACGATCTGAACAAAAAATCCACCGATTCAAACATCATTGATCAGCAGTAAACAAATTTAAAGTACGGTAATCACATTATTCATTTGCATGTGTTACTATTCCAAAATCGTCAATGCCCAGCACATAATACCTGGCAGAGGAGTAATCATATTCCTCCGGCAAAATACATAAACCTGCCTCCACCGGGTTTTGATGAATATACTTCATCTTTTGATGAAATACTTTTGACGAACGCAGTTCAATGGATAATGAATTACGCTCCCAGAATTGATATGTCCTGTCTTTAGCATTTACTTTAAATTGTTGTAAAAGGCTGGCATTGCAGTGCTGCAAATCGGCCTTAAACTGTTGTGCTGTATGTTTTAAAAAACTATGTTGAATAGTTTGCAGGTTTTGCCCTGGTAATGGTTGCCAGATAAGGTGAATATGGTTACTCATAATAGCGAATGCAAATACCTTCACCCGTTTTTGCTGCACTAAATATTGCAGGCATTTCATAAGCTCGTTTTTGTAATGATCATTTTTTAAAAGGGGCTTCCATTTCAAAATGGTTGCCGTAAAAAACTGCGGCCAGTATTCCGGGTATTGTTGTGTCATGCTAATTAAATAGACACAAAATGCAATGCCGGGGTTGTAGTGGTGCGTTTTTTTGGTAATTTTATTTAAACCCCAAAATGACTCGTTCGTGTACTAATTACGTTCTGTTGTTGGTACGCCAGCGCTCATATACATCCCTTCGATACGCAACACGACGTTTGCAGGGCGAAGAGTGGCTACCTTCAAAGGCGAAAGGAATGGATATGAGCGCTGGCGTACCAACAAAGGCAAAGAAATTGATCCAAAAACAAAAAATGTTACTATTAAATTGGCACCCAGGGTTACGGATAAGTAGGATTATCATAAGCCTATCCCTAACTTTTGTTGTAAGTACTTCGAAAAGCCAAATAAAAGTGTTAATCGATACTCAGGTTGTAAAGTCATTTAAGATTCCTGTTAAGGTGATTTGGTTTAAATTACTAGACAATGGCGGCAAAACATTGGATTCAATAGGTTACTCAACTTTATTTGCAAATCGTGTTTATTGCAGAGCAGGAAATGATCAACTATTTATTATTGCAGATTTTGCCGGGATAGTATTGCCGAACGCTGGGAGGCGATTTATCTATGAGGTTAGAGAGCGTAAGTTTTATGAAATTTCAGATACTATTTTGAAGACTGATGAGTATCAAAAAGAAATTATTGGAATGTCTTTATTTAGTCTTTTGCCAAAGGATTCTTTTTTTCAAAAAGTTAGAAAAACACATGATATTTTACCTAATTGCCACCCTACTGGCGGTGTTCCCCTCCCAATGATTAGTTTCAACTGCAATGATATTGGGACCACCGATGTCTCTTCTCTCGCCTCTCGCCTTTGTTGGTAGGCACTCTTCGCCCCGTATGCGCCGTTGTTCGGTATCGAAGGGATGGATATGAGCGATGGCGTACCAACAACGCCAACTACTAATAACCTTACCAATTACTCATTAATTATTGCTGCACCAGCCAAAAGAGCATTGAATGGCTTCTTTGCCACAACTCAATAATAAATAATCAGTACCTAATAATAAAGGTATAGTATTTCAAAATCACACCACCGCATAGTCGGGGTTACATCACACTAACCTGCAGGTAACGCCGTAGTGAAAGGGAGCTAACCAGTACTATCTTACGTTCATCCTCCGTTCAACTTCGTCCAGGCTTGTGGTAAAAACTGTTACGTTATTTTTATCTCCTCCCCTACCCCCGCACCATCAAAATTCCATTCAACACTAACTGATATTATACAACCCATTCTTTATTGCATACACCACAATACCCGCCGTATTGCGTACTTTCATTTTTTCCTGTATGCGGCTGCGGTAGCCTTCAATAGTGCGTATGCTTAGGCAAAGGCTGGCAGAAATTTCTGCATTGGAGGCTTCATTGCATATCAAATGTATTACTGCTATTTCCCTTTCGGTGAATTTAGGCAGTAATGGTTCTTTATTAAAATTGGTTTTACTTCTCGCCAGTTTATTAATGAGCCGCGATGAGGTTTGCCGGCAATAATAGGTTTCCTGCCGGTTTACCGCTTTAATGGCTTCCAGTATTTCAGTTTTATGGGCACTTTTCAGCAGGTAACCTCTTGCCCCTGCTTCCATCATATCGGCTACTAAATTATCTTCATTAAACATCGATAAGGCGATCACATATATCTGCGGAAATTTTTCATTCAGAATACGTGTGGCCTGTATGCCATCCATCACCGGCATTTTTATATCGGTAAGAATAATGTCCGGCTTTAATTTTTGTGCCTGTAGCAGCAGTTCTTCTCCATTGGCAGCTTCGCCCACTAATTGTATCTCGTCCTGCTTTTTCAGCAGGCCGGCAAAGCCATCACGAAATATTTCATGATCATCTGCCAATACAATTTTAATGGGCGTGTATACAGGTGTGCTTATCATTATGCAGGATTCAAACAGGTATTTCAATATTGTACCGCGTTCCCTTTCCGGGCTGGCTGTCGAGGTAAAGGCTTCCCCCCATTAACTCGCAGCGGTTCAGCAAATTTAATAATCCCCGGCCATTGCGCCCCGTTCGCACTTCAGTTTGCTGAAAACCTTTTCCATCATCCACCGTTTCCACCAGCAGCATATTGTTTTTGCTTTGCAGGGTAATGTCCAGTTTTTGGGCCTGGGCATGTTTGATGGTGTTGTGAATAATTTCCTGCAGTATCCGGTACAGGTGTACTGCTTTCTCGTTTTCAAAGGCAACGGTATCTATACTGTGTACTGTTATCCGGGTTGGTATTTTCCCATTCAGGTTGTCCACCAGTTCTTCCAGCGCAAAATAAACACCTTTACGCTGCAAAGTGGTGGGCATCAGGTCGTGGGCAATTTCACGAAGCCGTTGCAGTATTTCTTCCAGCCGGTCATCGGCCTGTATCAATTGCGGTTCATCTGCCTTCGCTACTTCAAGGTTACTCACCTGGAATTTTACAGTGGCCAGCAGCGGACCAAGATCATCGTGCAGGTCGGCAGCAATACGCACCCGCTCATGTTCAAGCGTGCGCACTTCTGCATCCAGTTTTTCTTTCCATAGTTGAATATTGCGGCGGTGCTGCATCACCACTGCCACTAAAAACAACAGCAGTATTACAGTGATCAATCCCGCTGCAATCAGTATTGAAGTGTTAAGCGTTGTCGAGAGGGTATACATAATATGGCAACTGCATATAGCAGGTTTGAGATGACATTGATATAGTCTGTAATGCTGAATATATCCACCCGGAACGCTTTACTGACCCCCAGGCCATATAACCAGAACACTTCTATCAGTATTTTACAGGAATAAAAAAGCACAAATGCTGCACAACAGAGAAATACTGCATTTTTCAGCAATGCTCTTTTTTCTGTCAGCAATAGTTTATTTATCATCAGCAGGCTCAGCAATACCAGAGTAAACGAATACAATATCCTGAACCAACTGCTGACCAACATTATTTTATGAAAAAAAATATTTTCAACCACCCATTCTGACAGGAAAACAATAGCAATACCAAGATATAGATTTTTAAAGCGGTAAAATAAATTCCAGCGGTAAAATTGCCACAGCAGCAACAGTGATTCTGCAAACACATAAATATTGTTGTTTACCGTACTGGTTTTAAGATACCTGCCCAATAAATATGAAAGCACTTCATTGAACAGGCCCAGCCACAGGCACCAGATGAATGGCCTGAACTGTGAGCCTGCCACATGAAAACGCAGCAGGCTGAACAGTACAGGCACCAGAATTGATGCAGACATTAATATTTCAGTTACGGTTAACATGGTTCCCTAAAGATATCAAGGAGTATTTAAAACTGAATCAGCGGGACAATGTTCGGGGCATCGCTGGCTTTCCTCCACGATAACAATATCGGTGGCGGCTATGGTGGTACGTGAAGTGGATGCCGGCAGAATGTCTTCATTGCTGGAGTTGACTGCTACAACTATGGCATGTACGGTTAAATCCGTGTTCATGCCATAATAGATGCGGAGGCCTGCACAACCTGGTTCAGCAAGCAGTGTGTCGAAAGCATTGCGGTTAAACGTCTCAGACAATGCCAGGATATTCTGCCCCTGGAATGCTGTTTTTAAAATGGCTTCCCTGTTGGTGCGGTAGAGCGTTGTCATGTCTACAGCCTGGGTAAGGGTAATAAAGTGGGATTGCTCCGGGAGGGATGTGTTGGTGCTCATGGCAAGGTTGGTTTAAGTTAATAATTAGGCCTTACCAAGTTGCGTGAATCAGGAAGAGGGTGGCTCCGTAATACTACGCAAGATTATTGCGTAGAAAGTGCAATGAAGAGAACGCGGAAAAACATCTCATCAAATAAAAAGTACCCGCAGGACAGAGAGATGGGTTTTGTTACAGATGAATTATTTACTTAATTATAGTGGAGCAGAAAGGCTGTGACATTTATTTCGAATACGCATTTGCGTAATTAAATAGCCGGCGCCTTTTTGTTAACTCTTTAATAAATTTTTAGCGGAATTGCTGAGTGCAATGATTCGGCTTCGCTCTGCCTTTTTTAGATTTTTTTCTCTTCTAAATACAGTCCTTTTATCAGCACATGCTTAAAATAAACTAATTTTCAGGGAACTTTTGTGCTGGCATAAGCTGATTCACCTGCATTATGTTGCTCTAACCTTTTAAAAACATCTTCAGAATATCCTTTATAAAAAGAACTATCTTTTTCACTTTGAATAATGCAGACGAAGTAAGCCATAAAATAAAAAAGGAGGTTGCTTTTGACAACCTCCTTTGCGGACCGGACGGGACTCGAACCCGCGACCTCTGCCGTGACAGGGCAGCATTCTAACCAACTGAACTACCGATCCAGACACCTTTTTACGAGATTTCGGCATCAAATCCGCTATTTCGTTTTTGGGAGGGCAAAGATAGGTTTTTGATTTTCTCATTCCAAAACTTTTATGAAAATATTCTAATCACTATTTTTACACCCCGTGTTCAGCAATCCTAACCCGTCCAAAACAAACGATTAGTAAACCAAAGTAAAAATCTACAATGCCAGAACTTAAAAACAGACAGTTTCTCGATTTTGAAAAACCCGTCAAGGACCTGTATGACCAAATAGAAATTCAGAAAGCCAGTGCTGAAAAAAGTAAGATTGATGTCAGCGAAACTGTTGCCAAGCTGGAACAAAGAATTACTGAAACCAAAAAAGAACTTACCGCCAACCTCACGCCCTGGCAAAAAGTGCAGCTCAGCCGCCATCCGGACAGGCCATATACCATGAAGTACATTGAGAAAATGTGCACCAACTTTATTGAGTTGCATGGCGACCGCAATGTGCGTGACGATAAAGCAATGGTGGGGGGCTTTGCCCAATTGGATGGTGAAACAGTAATGATCATTGGCCAGCAAAAAGGCATCAATACCAAAATGCGCCAGTTGCGCAATTTCGGCATGGCCAATCCTGAAGGGTACCGTAAAGCACTGCGGCTGATGAAACTGGCCGAAAAATTCAACAAACCCATCATCACTTTAATTGATACTCCGGGTGCATTTCCCGGGCTGGAAGCAGAAGAACGCGGCCAGGGCGAAGCCATTGCCCGCAATATTTTTGAAATGATCCGCCTTAAAGTGCCCGTGATCTGTGTGATCATTGGTGAAGGCGCCAGCGGCGGTGCGCTGGGCATTGGTGTGGGCGACAAAGTGTTTATGCTGGAAAATACCTGGTACACGGTAATCTCGCCAGAAAGCTGCAGCAGTATTCTTTGGCGCAGCTGGGATAAAAAAGAAGTGGCAGCCGAACAACTCAAACTCACCGGTAAAGACATGCTGGAATTTGGCCTTGTGGATGGTGTTATTCCAGAACCATTGGGCGGCAGCCATTGGGATTATGATGAAGCCGCTCAAATTCTGAAAAATTATTTATTGCCCGTTATTGCTGCATTAAAACAGATCGCACCTGAAGACCGCATCAACCAGCGTATTGAAAAATTCGGGAAGATGGGATTTTGGGAAGAAATGTAAAGGATGCAGGAATTAGGATTTTGGGATTTGGGAATTAGGAGTTGGGAATTGGTCGCAAATGGCCATGGTTACCTGCAATGAAAAAATTATTCATTATTCATTATTAATTATTCATTCACCACTAACCATCCACACCCTGACTTATTGACAACCTGTTAACTACTAACCTTCAGCCAGTTGTAATAAACCATTACCTTTGGACAAACTTGTTACGCTATGCTTAAAATTGGAGTTATTGGTGCCGGTCATTTGGGAAAGTTTCACCTGAATAACTGGACGGTTATTGAAGGCGTGCAGGTTGTGGGCTTTTGTGATACTGATGATGCCAATGCCCAGGCTGTTAGCGATAAATATAACCTGAGAAGATACCCGAACGCTGATGAACTCATCAAAGATTGCGATGCCATTGATATTGTAGCACCTACTATTGCCCATTTTGAACTCTGCGAAGCTGCCATTAAAAACGGCAAACATGTTTTTGTTGAAAAGCCACTGGCCAATACCATGGATGAGGCCCGTGAATTGGTTAAGCTGGCTAAAGAAGCCAATATCAAATTCCAGGTGGGGCATGTGGAGCGGTTCAACCCCGCTTTTTTAGCTTTAAAAGAACATGCGCTAAAGCCGATGTTTATTGAAGTGCACCGTTTGGCACAGTTCAATCCGCGTGGTACAGATGTAAGTGTGATTCTTGACCTGATGATCCATGATATTGATATCATCCTCAGCCTCGTTAAAAGTAATGTCAATTATATCAGTGCCAATGGCGTTGCGGTGATGAGCGATACGCCGGATATTGCCAACGTACGCATCGAATTCGATAACGGTTGTGTGGCCAACCTTACCAGCAGCCGCATCTCCATGAAAAAAATGCGCAAAATGCGTTTGTTCCAGAAAGATGCTTATATAGGCATCGACTTCCTGGAAAAGAAAACCGAGATCATTAAATTAAATACCCCTGCAGATAAAAACGTTTTTACTTTTGATATTGAAACCAACAGCGGTAAAAAAACAATTGCCATTGCCAACCCGCAGGTGCCGGAAGTAAATGCCATCAAAATGGAACTGGAACAATTCCGCGATGCTATCATCAACAATGCCGACACACCGGTGAACGTGGTGGATGGTTTCAGGGCGATGGATGTAGCTCACCAAATATTGGAAAAGATCAGCAAAGCCAACCAGAACTGATCAACAGTTCAATTCTTAACCCCTTTATAAAACACTATTGAAACAAAACAGGATTCATATTGCTTGGTATATTGCCGGCGACTGTTTTGCGGCCATAATTGCCTGGATCGCTTTTTATTTTGTAAGAAAAATCATCATCGGCGAACCCTTTCTTACCGGTCATAAATTTTATACCGGGCTGGCGGTATTCCCTGTTGCCTGGCTGATGTTATATCACCTTGGCGGAAGTTATAATAACATCTACCATAAATCCCGTTTGCAGGAATTACTGCAAACCATTTCCCAAACTTTTACCGGCAGCATCATCATCCTGTTTCTTTTTTTATTGTATGATGCCACCGGCGATTATAATATTTATTACAAAGAATTTCTTTCCCTCTGGGCTATACAGCTGTTTTGTACGTTTACCATCAGGGCGGCTTTTTTAAAGCAGGCCAAAAGGCAACTGGAAAAAGGGTCGGTGTTTTTTAATACGCTCATCGTTGGTTCCAGCAATAATGCTGTGGCTTTGTTTCATTCCATTACAAACAACACAGAAAAAACCGGCTACCGCATTACGGGCTTTGTAAATGCCAATGGCGCCAATGGTTTGCATTTACCCGGTGGCGTTATCAATTTTGGCAATCTTGATGCTTTGAGTACCATCATTGCCCAACACCAAATTGAAGAAGTCATCATTGCGGTGGAAAAAAAAGAACGGGAAAAAATTGAAAAAGTGTTGCAGGAACTGAGTGACAAAAACGTAAACATTAAAATTCAACCCGACCGCGTGGATATTTTGAGTGGCGCTGTGCAAACCAGTAATGTAATGGGTGTGCCTTTGATCGATCTGCATTCAGGCTTACTTTCACCCTGGCAACAAAACATCAAACGCCTGCTGGATTTGATCATTGCCATTTCCGCCCTGGTAATTCTTTCTCCATTAATTTTATTTACTGCGCTGCGTGTAAAACTATCATCTAAAGGATCATTATTTTTTTTGCAGGAACGCATTGGTTATAAAGGCATGCCTTTTACCATGTATAAATTCCGCAGCATGGTGGCCCATGCAGAAATGAATGGCCCGCAACTAAGTTATGACGATGACCCCCGCATTACTACCTGGGGCAGGGTAATGCGTAAGTGGCGGCTGGATGAATTGCCACAATTAGTCAATATCATCAGGGGCGAAATGAGTTTGGTTGGCCCCAGGCCCGAACGTAAATTTTATATTGACCAGATCATGCTGCTGCATCCTGAATATAACTATTTGTTTAAAGTAAAACCCGGCCTCAGCAGTTGGGGAATGGTCAAGTTTGGTTACGCTTCTTCCGTACCGGAAATGATTGAACGTATGCCCTACGACCTGATGTATGTTGAAAATATCTCTCTCGCCCTCGATTTTAAAATCATGCTGCATACTATAAGGATTATTTTTAGTGGTAAGGGGAAGTGATGGGTTAATTGGTTAACAGGTTAATTGGTATATCGGTTGATTCGTGCAATCAGTATAATTCGTAGCATTCGTGATTTCAATTCCTTTAATTACTGATTGGGTTAATCCACTGTTTTGTTTATTTTTGAAGAAACCGAAATGATTTGAAGCGTTCCATTATTTTGCTGCTTTGTTTTACCTCGTTATTTTCAATTGCGGTTGCCCAGAAAAAAATGTATTGGCAGCAACAGGTTAATTATACGATTGATGTTTCACTGAATGATGCAGCCCGTACTCTGGATGGTTTTGAAAAACTCACGTACATCAATAATTCACCCGATAGTTTATTCTTTATCTGGTTTCATCTTTGGCCCAATGCCTATAAAAACGACCGCACTGCTTTCAGCGACCAGATGCTGGAGAATGGCAGCACCCGGTTTTATTTTTCGCCTAATGAAGAACGTGGGTATATTAACCGGCTCGATTTCAGGGTGAATGGCACCAATGCCAAAACAGAAGATCATCCGCAACACCAGGATATTATTAAAGTGGTATTGCCCGCTCCATTACCACCACACAGCAGTTGCGTTATTGAAACGCCTTTTCATGTTAAACTGCCTTACAATTTTTCAAGGGGCGGCTACCAGGAACAATCTTTCCAGGCAACACAATGGTATCCCAAACCGGCAGTATACGACAGCCGTGGCTGGCACCCGATACCCTATTTAGACCAGGGTGAATTTTACAGCGAGTTCGGCAACTACAATGTACAAATAACGGTACCCCAAAATTATGTTGTTGCCGCAACAGGATTGCTGCAGGAAAAAGATGAAAAAGAATGGATGAAAAAACGCAAACTCTTTTTTGAAGAACCAGGAAAGAAAAAAAAGCATGCGGCAACTGCGCCGGTTAAAAAACCCTCGCCGCCAGTAAATCCATTACCCGCAGTTGTACCTGCTAAAACTTTGCATTATGTACAAAACAATGTACACGACTTTGCCTGGTTCGCTGATCAAAATTTCACTGTCGCTTCAGATACGCTGCGATTACCTTCCGGCAGAATCATCAGCGTAAATGTATTTTATTTTGCAAAGAACGAAACTGTTTGGAATAACGCTGTAGCATTTACTAAAAAAGCAATTCTTTCAAAAAGTAAATTATTAGGCGAATATCCTTATGATATTGTAAGTGTGGTGGAAGATGACCGCGGTTTGGGTGGTATGGAATATCCCACTATTACGTATTTATCCTCCGGGTCAACGGAACAAACACTGGATGAAGTCATTAATCACGAAGTGGGGCACAACTGGTTATACGGTATATTGGCCAGTAACGAGCGCCTGCACCCCTGGATGGATGAAGGCATGAACACCTATTACGACAACCGTTACATGCAGCAGCAATACGGCCAGCCGGGTTTTGAATTACCCATACAGCCGGCATTCATCAGGAAAAAAATGCCGGCAGATTTTGAAAGCAGTATCCTGCGCTCGCTCACTAACAGCAAGAAAGATCAGCCTATTGAAACGCCATCGGAACAATTCAACCAGGCCAACTATAACGCTGTCGCATACGTGAAAACCGGCCAGTGGATGCAGTTACTGGAACAGCAACTGGGCAAGCCTGTTTTTGACAGTGCAATGAAGACGTATTATCAACGCTGGCGTTTTAAGCATCCTTACCCCGAAGATTTTAAACAGGTACTGGAAGAAGTGAGCGGTAAAAATCTTGACTCAGCTTTTCATCTGCTGAATAAAAAAGGAAGTTTGATACCCAAATCGAAAAAAGATATCCAGCTTACTTTCCTGTTTAATGCACGGGAACCTGAGCGGCATCATTACATTGCTTTATCCCCTGCTGTTGGTTATAATTATTATGACAAGGTGATGGTGGGTGCATTGATCCATAATTATACTTATCCTGCTGAAAGGTTACAATTTATTTTTGCCCCATTATATTCTGCTCAAAACAAGCGATTGAACAGCATTGGCCGAATTAGTTATCACTGGTATCCCGGCAACAAAGGCGCAAAGGCTGAACTCTCTTTATCGGAAGCTACTTTTACCGGCAGCACTTACCAGGATTCCACCGGTAAAATCAATTACCTGCATTATTTTAAAATTGTACCGGGCTTCAGGTACACATTTGCCAATAAAAATCCACGAAGTACAGTAAACAAATACATTCAATGGAAGACGTTTATCTTTAATGAACAGCAATTAGAATTTACCAGGGACAATGTATTGCAGATCGACCGCATTACTTATCCTATCAAAACAAGGTATATTAACCAGCTATTGTTTGTACTTGAAAACAACCGGGTGTTATATCCGTTTAAAGCGGTATTAATGGCCCACCAGGGCGATCAGTTCATACGCACCAGTTTTACCGGCAATTACTTTTTCAATTATCCCAAAGGCGGCGGTGTAAACCTGCGCTTTTTTGCAGGCAAATTCTTTTATACGGTACAAAAAACTTTTATCCGCCAATTTGCCACCGACGAATACCAGTTAAATATGACCGGGCCAAAAGGCTATGAAGATTATACTTATTCCAATTACTTTTTTGGGCGCAGTGAATTCGACAGGTTTTGGTCGCAGCAAATTATGATACGCGACGGTGCATTTAAAGTACGCACAGATTTATTAAGCGATAAAATCGGTAAAACGGATGACTGGCTTACGGCAATTAACCTTACTTCAGATATTCCTAAAGACATTAACCCTTTGCAGGTATTGCCGGTGAAGCTGCCGTTAAAAGCATTTTTTGATATGGGCACTTACGCCGGTGCGTGGAAAAGTAATGCTGCAACTGGCCGCTTTTTATATGACGCCGGGCTGCAGCTTTCTTTATTTAAAAACGTGGTGAACGTTTACATACCGTTATTATATAGCAAAGTGTACAGGGATTATTTTAAATCAACTATTCCTGATAAATTATTTATCAAGAAATTGTCATTCAGTATAGACTTTGATAATATTACCACCAGGAAATTGCTGCCGCAAATACCTTTTTGATGGAACGAATTCAACATTTGCAAAGAAAGGATATTGACACTGCCAAGTGGGATGATTGCATCCGCAATGCCGGCAACAGTTTGGTGTATGGCTACAGCTTTTACCTGGATGCCATGGCAAAAAAATGGGACGGGCTTGTATTAAACGATTACGAAGCTGTGATGCCGCTAACATGGAATAAGAAGTATGGCATTTATTACCTGTACCAGCCTCCGTTTACCGCAGCATTGGGTGTATTTGGAAAAAAGATCACTGCGGCCAAAACAGAACAGTTTCTTAACGCCATTCCTGCTTCATTAAAGTATTGGGACTTTTACCTGAATCATGGCAATTGTTTCCGGTTACAGCAATATAACTTATACCAGCGGATGAACTTTGTGCTTGATCTCAATCAATCATACGATGTGCTGTACAGTAAGTTTAAAACATCCACACAACGCAATATTAAAAAGTTTGCACAACTGCAGGGCAGCATACAAAAGAATATTCCTGTGGAAGATGTTGTACAATTATCAAAGCAACAATCTGCAGCGTTTTCCAATAGTACAGAAAAAGATTTTGAACAGTTTGTTGGGCTGTACCGGCTATTATATCAAAAGCAACAGGCAGTAACTTATGGCGCATTTTGCAACGGCCAGTTAATGGCTTCTGCTGTTTTTGTTTTTGATGAACAAAGGGCGTACTATATTTTGGTGGGCAATCATCCTAATGGGAAAACCATTGGCGCCTCTCATGCATTGATCAACGCATTCATTAATGATCATGCACCATCAAACTTACTGCTGGACTTTGAAGGAAGCGACATTCATTCCCTTGCATTTTTTTACAGCAGCTTTGGTGCGGTTGAGGAAAAGTATTGTGGTATTAAAATGAATAATTTACCCTGGCCGGTAAGGCTTTTAAAAAAATAGCATTTATTCTGCGGAAGGCTGTAAAATCTGTTCGGCAACTAACAAGTCAGCAGGGCGGGTAATTTTAATATTGTGCTCTTCTCCTTCCACCAGCTGCACCCGCAAGCCAAATGCTTCCACTACAGTAGCTTCATCAGTAAACTTATCTTTATAGTCAATATGATAAGCGGGCAACAATATTTTACTGTGAAAAGTTTGTGGTGTTTGTACTAAGCGCACAGTGCTGCGGTCAACGGCAGTATTATCTTCTCCATTTACAATACGCACACTGTCATTACATGCTGTTACCGGAATGGCTGAGCCGCTTTCCATTGCTGTTTCGTAACAACGGTGAATGAGGTTTATGGATAAGAGGCAACGTACCGCATCATGCACAAATACAATACATTCTTCCCTGATCAGGTTCAACCCATTTTGTACTGAATGAAACCTGGTTCGTCCGCCGGTGGTGATGTGTATGCGGCTGTAATCAAAAAATGCATCAATGATTTCCTGCCCCGCAGCTACATATTCTTCAGGCAATACAAGAATAATATCCATATCGCTGTACGATTGCAGAAAGGTTTGCAGTGTATAATACAATATGGGTTTTTGGTGCAGCAGCAGGAACTGTTTCGGGGTGTTGTTGTTCATCCTTGTTCCTGTGCCACCGGCAACTATTACGGCAGTTTTCTTCATATGTATGCGTTACACCGCAAATATACAAAGGAGATGGAAGAAAGACAGAACACAGATTGAACTGATTAGACTTATCAGCACTTATAATATTATTGGAAACAGGAGAATCATTTGTATTGCTCAGTCAAGTCAGCGTCATCAGCGTTGTGTAAATGGAAGGCAGCATGAGCGAACTGAATTTATGAGTACCATTATCAAAATAAAAAATCCGCGAACATCCGTTGCATCTGCGTCATCTGTGTTCCCATCATCAGCGTTCTATCATCAATCATGATAAATTTTCACATAACTATCGCCATCGCTCGTTTTGGCGGCCCGGTACATTCCGGCGCTGTTGAGTACCATAGCCACATTACCTGCAGCGTCCACGCCAATCATGCCACCTTCGCCATCCATGTCCTTCAGTTTATGGTTCACCACTTCGTCCATGGCTTGCTGTAAGGAAATGTTTTTATACTCCATTCTGCAGCTCACATCATGCGCTGCCACTGCCCTGATGAATGGTTCTCCATGGCCGGTGCAACTGATGGCGCAGGTTTTATTATTCGCATAAGTGCCGCAGCCTATCAGCGGACTATCACCAATACGGCCATATTTCTTATTCGTCATACCACCGGTACTGGTTGCAGCTGCAATATTACCATCCTTGTCGCAGGCCACTGCACCAACGGTTCCAAACTTTTTATCTTTAAACAATTCTTCCAGCCCCTGGTGGGTATGGTCTAACGAATAGTTATCACTGTCCCTGATGGCTTTCCATTGATCGTACCGGAATTGAGAGAAAAAGAATTCATCAGGTTCTAATTTTATTCCTTGTTTAATAGCAAAATCATTAGCTCCTTTTCCGCTTAAAAAAACATGATTGCTGTTGGTCATAACTTCAGCCGCTAACTCAATCGGGTTGCGCACATTTCGTACTGCAGCCACCGCACCTGCTGCGAGTGTTTTACCATCCATGATGGCTGCATCCATTTCCTGAACCCCTTTCTTAGTAAATACAGAACCACGGCCGGCGTTGAACATCAGGTTATCTTCCAGTATTACCACTGCTGCTTTCACAGCGTTGATGGCAGTTCCGCCTTCTTCCAGTACGGCATAACCGGCATTCAGCGCTTCGTTCAAACCCCTGATGTAAGCGGCTTCCAGCTCGGGAGTCATATCTTCTTTAAGGATAGTGCCTGCGCCACCGTGAATGGCAAGCGATAGTTTTTGCATACGTGTTAGTGGGTATTAGTTATATAACCAAAAGTATCTATTTTACAGACATAGAACTTCTACAATTTTAAGCCAATGTTTAAACGTACATTAACAAGAAGCGACTATCTTTTAATACTCATTAATCTTATTCCGCTGTATGGCGTATGGTTTGGCGACTGGGATCCGCACCAGGTTTTTGTAGTGTATTGTATGGAAACGGTGATCATTGGAGTATTGAACGTGATTAAAATGTCTGCCGTAACCTTGCTGGTAAGAAAAAAAGACGTGTGGGAAAACAATGGCAGCGTGTCTATGCAAAGCGGATGGCTGTTTGTTTTTTTCTTTATCGTGCATTATGGTTTGTTTGTTTTTATACAAACCAATTTATTTTTTGGCGTGAGTGATATGCATTCCGGTTCTGGTTTTTTTTCAGTGTACCAAAAAATTCCGGAAATGCTTGGCGATAAAGGGAAACTGCTGTTATTGATCTTTGCGGGTTATTATTGCTTTGCGAACCTGTTTTACTTTTTCAAGTCGGGAACTTATAAAACCATCAGCCTGGGCCGGCTACTATTTGAACCTTATGCCAGAATTTTTATTCAACAGATTGTAGTGATTTTGGGTGGCATGTTCCTGGCTTTTGGCGCAGGAAAAATATTTATGCTGATTTTTGTTGTGGTGAAATTATATTTCGAGCTGTTTATAAACTTCAGCCGTATTCTTGATATTGCGGAGAAAAGGCAGGCACAACAAAACAAGGTTAAAAAATAATAAATTTATATACAGTAGTATCTGGTAGTTTTATTTGTGCCTGAATAAAATCGGTGCTTGGTGTCATATTGATATTGGCATCGGGCAAAAGTAAACCTAATGAAGACTTAATAGAATCGATTTTACCAAGTGAAAGGAATTCACGCTTTAATGTAACGTCAAGTGATGGGGGCAGGGGATTTGTCCTTAAAAAATCTTTAAAAGAAGTATCGGTTTCACCTTCGGCCATTTTAATAGCTGCTTTCTCACTGGTAGTAATTCCGATCCTGTTGAAATAATTTGTGGCAAGCAATTTTGCAGAGTCCATTTTCAATTGCTCAACAGATCTTCCCGGTTCAAAGAAAATTTCAAATTGTGCATTGTCTTTATTATACCCTGGAATAAATTCCTTTGTATATATTTTGACATATCCCATCGTACCCTCTGGCAATGCGTTTATTGTTTTATTGTCTTTCATCAGAGAAGATACCAGCCAGTCATAAGCATACCAATCTTCTTTTACAGAATCCTTTACCAATTGATTATTAACTATGGCACCATAATAACGTACCGAGGCCGTTGCGGTTTTACCATTACCCTGCGTTGCAATTCCCCAAGATATTCCTTTAATACTGTCTAATGTTTTCCATTGTATATTTTGAAATTGAATCTCCTGTTGTCTGCACGAAGAAAATGTACAAGTCAGTGCAAATACCGTAAGTATAAATACAGGTGTCTTCATGATAACAACATTTTACATTCCTGTTGCAATTTCTCTTTATCTATAGCTACAGTGCCTACCTCTTCGCAAACCAAACCGCCGGCAATATTGGCCATTTCTGCCATTAAGGAAACGTCTTTTGTAGCAGCATATACCAATGATGCTACGGCAATTACCGTATCGCCTGCACCGCTCACATCTGCAATGCTGCGGATGTGTGTGGGAATAATGGCTGCTTTTTGTTCATCATTATAGAAAACGCCTTTTTCAGATAAAGTGATGAATGAAATACGGTGCTGCAATTGTTGCTGTAATTGCAGGTGCATTGTATGCAGGGATTCTTCTGTTATTAACGGCTGTATGATGTTTAAGCCTTCTGTTACTTCTTTCAGGTTGGGCTTGAAAATATCCACTCCTTTGTAGGCAAAAAAGTTTTTTCGTTTGGGGTCAACCGTGGAGATAATACCATGCTTTTTACAAAGGCTGATCACTTTGGCAATCACATTTTCTGTCAGCACGCCTTTGTTATAATCTTCCAGTATCACCACCTGCGGCGCTTCTGCAGCAATGTATTCTTCAAAGGCATACAGCAGTTTATCTTCATCTTCTGTGCTGATGTCGCTGGTGAGTTCTGCATCCAGCCGCATCATGTGCTGGTTACGGCTGATGATACGTATTTTATTAGTCGTGATCCGTGAAGGACTATGCACCAGGTATTGCGTACCAATCTGCTGCGCATTGAATAACTGGGTCAATTGCGTACCATCATCATCTTTTCCTAATACACTCAACACCGTAACATTGGCGCCCAGTGAACGCAGGTTTAATGCCACATTACCGGCACCGCCTATACGCTGTTCTTTCTTACTTACTGCTACCACCGGCACCGGTGCTTCCGGGGAAATACGATCTACTTTCCCCCACCAGTATGTATCCAGCATCACATCGCCGATGACGGCTACTTTTATTTCTTTAAACTGGTGAAATATTTTTTCAAAATCCACAACAGGCATAAGTCATTACTCTTTTTTCTGATTAGATATGGCAAGGTAATACAACGGTATTCCCAATAACACAATTACAAGGCCAACTCCGGCATATAATGGTTTCATTAAAATCAGGAATACACAAAATATTAATGCAAGTACAATATAAATCACCGGCAATACCGGGTACCCAAAAGCTTTATAGGGTCTTTCTGCATCCGGCATTTTTTTTCTCAACACAAAAATACCAATGATGGTTAGCGCATAAAACACCACCACTACAAAAGAGATCATATCAAGCAGGTCACCATATTTACCACTAAGGCAAAGCAATGCAGCCACGAGGCATTGTATCCATAAAGCAAATTCAGGTACTGCATTCTTGTTTAGTGTTGCTGCTTTCTTAAAGAATAAGCCGTCTTTAGCCATTGTGTTATACACTCTTGCTCCTGCCAGTATCAACCCATTATTGCAGCCAAATGTAGAGATCATGATTAAAACAGCTATTACATAAGTGCCTGCATCGCCAAAAATATTTTTAGCGGCTGCCACAGCAACCCTGTCGTTTTCAGCATGGGCAATGTCATTTAAAGGCAGCGTATTTAAATACATCAGGTTGGCACAAACGTAAATTACAGTTACTGTTAATGTGCCTAAAAACAGGCTTAGCCCAATATTCTTTTTGGGGTTCTTAATTTCGCCTGCAATAAAAGTTACATTATTCCATGCATCACTGCTGAATATGGAGCCCACCATTGATGCTGCAATGGCACCAATTAATGCACTGCCCCCAATCGGCAGCCACTGCTTACCATCAAGGTAGTGGCTCTCTTTCATCGCTGTAAAACCTGTTTCCCAGTTTTTTGACCAAAAACTTTCTTTGGCCAGGAAGAATCCAAATATAATCAGGCCAAATAAAGCCAATAATTTAGCAGAAGTAAAGAATCGCTGTATCAATTTTCCACCTTCAATACCTTTGGAGTTGACATAGGTAAGCAGGATAATTAAAATGATAGCGACAATCTGTGCTGCGGAAATGGTCATAAACCCAAGATCGACAATGATATTTTTTTCGCTTAATGCAGGCAACAGGTAAGCGGCAAATTTACTAAACGCCACACCCACTGCGGCAATGGTGGCTGTTTGTATCACAGCGAAAAAACTCCAGCCGTATAAAAACCCTGCTAACGGGTTAAAGGCTTCTTTTAAATATACATACTGACCACCGGCTTTGGGAAACATGGCACTCAGTTCACCATAACTTACTGCTGCGGTTAACGTCATAAACCCGGTAATTAACCAAACGGCAATCAGCCAGCCTGCGCTGCCTACATTACGGGTAATATCGGCACTTACAATAAAAATACCGGAACCGATCATACTTCCGGCAACGATCATCGTGGCATCAAAAAGGCCCAGGCTGGGCTTGAAGGTGGTGTTCTGTTCGGTCATAAATAAAAAGTTCCGGTTGGTTATACCGGAACAAGATAATTAATTTTTGTGGATTGAATCAGTCTTTGGCAGGCGCTTTCATCATTTCATTCATACCCCTGATCACGTCTTTGGTGATGTCCATTGTACTGTCTTTATAGATCAGGTAATCCATTCCTCCACCTGTAGTGAAGATGTACTGGAACCTTCCATCTTTGTTATAGTCAGCCAGGAAACTTTTTAATTTTTTTTGGATGCCGTCCATCAGTTTGAACCTGTCGCTGTTCATTTCGTCAGACATTTGCTGGCGTTTTGCCATCAACGAATCCTGCCCCCGCTGGTATTGCGCACTGAAATTCTGCATTTGTTCCGGTGTTGCGTTGGGATTTTTCTGGATGAATCCGTTCTTTCGTTCTTCCAGTTGCCGGGCATCGCCGTTCAGTTCATCTTCCATTCTTTTTTGTTTCGCTTCCAGCTCTTTCCGCTGCTGCTTCAGGAAAAGGAGGTTATCGTTAAGGGAATCCAGTTCAATATAAGCGAGCCTGTGCTTCCCTATGGAAGAATCTTTTGGATAAGTATAATTAGATGACGGCGTATTTACAGAAGATGAACTTTTTTTGCCTGAAAACTGCAAATAAAAAAGAATGCCCACTGCTGCCACGAGGATAAGGTTAATAGCAACCAATAATTTATTCATTACACACTTGTTTACCGGGGCAAGATAATGACTATTGTCAATTTGACCATGCTTCTGGGCGAAGTTTTAGGAAAGGGTTAACGGTGTAGTCTTTGACCATTCTTAATCTATACAAAAAAACACCATCCGCTTTATGGATGGTGTTCTATACAACAGTTAAGTGCTACCCTTATTTACTCTTCTTCATCAAAGCTCATCGCTTCTTTCGTTGTCATCAGCAATTCATATTCTTCTTTACTGCCCACGATCATGTTTTCGAAATCGCGTAAGCCTGTACCTGCAGGAATATGGTGGCCGGTGATTACGTTTTCTTTCAGGCCCAGCATATCATCTGTTTTACCCTGGATGGCTGCAGATGACAATACTTTGGTTGTTTCCTGGAATGAAGCGGCAGATATCCAGCTGTGTGTACCCAGCGACGCTTTGGTAATACCCAGCAACAACGGTGATGATGTGGCAGGTTTGGCATCCCTGAATTCAACTAATTTTTTATCAGCCCTTCTCAGTACAGAATTTTCTTCACGTACATCACGCAGGGTAACAATCTGGCCCACTTTCAGTTTAGTACTTTCGCCTGCTTCAGTGATCACCTTTTTATCAAAGATGAAATCGTTCTCCGTATTAAAGTCATACCTGTCCTCTACATCACCTTCGAGGAATTTAGTATCGCCTGCATCTTCAACAGTTACTTTACGCATCATCTGCCTTACGATTACTTCAATGTGCTTATCATTGATCTTCACACCCTGTAAACGGTATACTTCCTGGATTTCATTCACCACGTACTCCTGTACTGCGAATGGCCCTTTAATAGCCAGGATATCAGCAGGAGCAATTTGTCCATCACTTAATGCAGCACCGGCTTTTACAAAGTCACCATCCTGTACCAGGATCTGGCGGCTCAATGGCACCAGGTATTTCTTCACCACACCATCTTTTGCTTCCACGATGATTTCCCTGTTACCACGTTTGATTGCACCGAAAGTAACCACACCATCAATTTCACAAACCACAGCGGGATTGCTTGGGTTTCTTGCCTCGAATAACTCGGTTACCCTTGGCAAACCACCCGTGATATCTTTCAGTTTGCTCAGCACCCTTGGAATTTTCACCAGTACCTGTCCGCTCTTCACATCTTCTCCTTCTTCAACAGCAATATGTGAACCCACCGGTAAGTTGTATGTTTTTCTTTCTTTACCTTCTATGATAATAGTGGGTAATTTGGTTTTATCTTTTGTTTCGATAACCACTTTCTCACGGTGACCGGTTTGTTCGTCAGATTCATCACGGTAAGTAATACCGTCAATCAATGATTCAAACTTAATAGCACCAGTTACTTCAGCCACAATAACATTGTTGAATGGATCCCATGTGCAGATCACATCACCTTTGCTGATCTTCTGTCCATCTTTCACATTCAGTGTTGCACCGTAAGGAACGTTATTAGTGATGAGTAAGCGGTCGTTCTTTACATCCATGATCCTTACCTCACCGGTACGGCCAATTACCACCTGTACTTTCTTGCCTTCATTATCTTCAGTAGTTACTGTTCTCAAACCATCGAACTGGATGGTACCATCGAATTTAGCAGGTAATGAAGACTCCACTGAAGCAGAACCTGCAACACCACCCACGTGGAAGGTACGCAGGGTTAACTGTGTACCCGGTTCACCGATTGACTGTGCTGCAATGATACCCACAGCATCACCACGTTGCGCCAGCATACCGCTTGCCAGGTTTTTACCATAACATTTCACACACACCCCGCGTTTGCTTTCGCAGGTGAGTACTGAACGTATTTCAACAGTTTCAATACCGCTGTCTTCAATTTTCCTTGCCATATCAGCGCTGATTTCTTCACCGGCGTTGATGAGCAATTCTTCAGTAACGGGATGGAAGATATCGTGCAGTGATGTACGGCCTTCAATCCTGTCGCTCAATGGTTCAATGATGTCTTCATTATCTTTCAATGCAGATGTTGCAATACCACGCAGTGTTCCGCAATCTTCTTCATTAATTACAACGTCTTGTGAAACGTCTACCAAACGACGGGTTAAGTAACCGGCATCGGCAGTTTTCAAAGCCGTATCGGCCAAACCTTTACGGGCACCGTGGGTGGAAATGAAGTATTCCAATACACTTAATCCATCTTTAAAGTTCGCCAGGATAGGATTCTCAATGATCTCACTGCCTGATGAACCGGATTTACGCGGTTTCGCCATCAAACCCCTCAAACCAGCCAGCTGTTTAATCTGCTGCTTACTACCACGGGCACCCGAATCCAGCATCATGTACACAGAGTTGAAGCCCTGCTTATCTGTTGCCAGCTCGCGGATCAATGTTTCAGTTACTTTAGTATCCACGCGGCTCCAGATGTCGATGATCTGGTTATAACGTTCGTTATTAGTAATTAAACCCATGTTATAGTTTTCCCACACTTCATCCACTTCGCTCTGTGCATTGTCAATCATTTCCGCCTTAATATCAGGAATGATCAGATCGTTTATGCTGAACGACAAACCGCCACGGAAGGCCATACGGTAACCGAGTGTTTTAATATCATCCAGGAATTTAGCGGTGATAGGAACATTGGTCCATTTCAAAATATCACCCACGATTTCACGCAGTGATTTTTTAGTGAGCAATGCGTTGATGAAACCTACTTCTTTTGGAACGTGCTGGTTAAATATCACACGGCCTACAGTAGTTTCCAGCAATTTTACCGCTATTGTTCCTTCGGCAGACCTTACCGGAACTTTTACTTTTATATTGGCATGAAGGTCGAGCTGCTTTTCATTATAAGCAATGATCACTTCTTCTGCAGAGTAGAATACTTTGCCTTCGCCTTTTACTTTTACTGCATCGGTTGATTTTTTTCCTTTAGTGATGTAATACAATCCCAATACCATGTCCTGTGAAGGCAGGGTGATGGGTGTACCATTCTGCGGGTTAAGGATGTTATGTGAAGACAACATCAGCAACTGCGCTTCAAGGATAGCTGCATTACTCAGCGGCACGTGTACCGCCATCTGGTCACCGTCAAAGTCGGCGTTGAACGCAGTGGTTACCAATGGGTGTAACTGAATCGCTTTACCCTCAATCAATTTAGGCTGGAAGGCCTGGATGGACAAGCGGTGCAGTGTTGGGGCCCTGTTCAACATAACCGGGTGACCTTTCAAAATATTTTCGAGTATATCCCAAACAATGGCTTCCTTTTTATCTACCAGTTTACGGGCACTCTTCACCGTTTTTACAATACCTCTCTCAATCAGTTTGCGGATGATGAATGGTTTGAACAATTCAGCAGCCATATCTTTTGGCAAACCGCATTCGTGCATTTTCAATTCAGGACCTACCACAATTACAGAACGGCCAGAATAATCCACACGTTTACCCAACAGATTCTGGCGGAAACGGCCTTGTTTACCTTTCAGTACATCACTTAATGATTTCAGTGCCCGGCCACCTTCTGCTTTTACTGCATTTGATTTACGGCTGTTATCAAATAATGAATCAATCGCTTCCTGCAGCATACGTTTTTCATTACGCAAGATCACCTCAGGAGCTTTAATTTCCAGCAGTCGTTTTAAACGGTTGTTGCGGATGATCACACGACGGTACAAGTCGTTCAGATCAGAAGATGCAAAACGGCCTCCATCCAGTGGAACCAATGGACGCAATTCTGGTGGAATTACAGGAATATATTGCATCACCATCCATTCAGGACGGTTACTGATTCTTGTATTGGCATCGCGGAAGCCTTCCACCACGCTCAGCCTTTTCAATGCATCGGCTTTACGCTGTTGAGAAGTTTCGTTAGCCGCTGCATTACGCAGGTCGTAACTCAATTGATCCAGGTCGATGCGCTGCAGCATATCATGTACTGCCTGTGCACCCATTTTAGCGATGAACTTGTTAGGGTCTTCGTCTGGCAGGTGCTGGTTGTCTTTTGGCAGCGTATCTAAAATATCTAAGTATTCCTCTTCTGTCAGCAGGTCGCCGTAGTTCTGTCCTTTATCGGTACGGATACCGGGTTGAATCACCACAAACCTTTCGTAGTAAATGATGCTTTCTAATTTTTTAGAACTCATGCCCAACAGGTAACCAATTTTGTTGGGTAATGATTTGAAATACCAGATATGCACTACAGGAACCACCAGTTTGATGTGACCCATTCTTTCACGACGTACTTTTTTCTCTGTTACTTCAACACCGCAACGGTCGCACACGATGCCTTTATAACGGATACGCTTGTACTTTCCGCAGGCACATTCGTAATCTTTTACCGGCCCAAATATCCTTTCGCAGAACAAACCATCTCTTTCAGGTTTGTATGTACGGTAGTTAATCGTTTCAGGCTTTAATATCTCGCCATAGCTTTTTTCCAAAATACTATCCGGAGAGGCCAAACCAATGGTAATTTTTGAGAAGGTTGCTCTCGGACGGTTTTCTTTTTTGAATGCCATATGATAATTAATAATTAATAATGAATAATGAATATCGTCAGTTGTGAGTGGTGAATCGTGAGTAGCATCTGCTCGAATGTTCTACTCACGCCTCACGTCTCACTATTCACGTTACTCGAATTTCAGATCCAGTCCCAATCCCCTTAATTCATGAACCAATACGTTGAATGATTCAGGAATACCGGCTCTTGGCACGTTATCACCTTTTACGATTGCTTCGTATGTTTTCGCCCTTCCGATGATGTCATCAGATTTCAGCGTCAACAATTCCTGCAGGATGTTTGATGCACCATAAGCTTCCAGCGCCCATACTTCCATTTCACCAAAACGCTGACCACCGAACTGGGCTTTACCACCAAGCGGTTGCTGCGTGATGAGACTGTATGGCCCGATGGAACGTGCGTGCATTTTATCATCCACCATGTGGTGCAGTTTGATGATGTAAATGATACCCACTGTTGCTTTCTGATCGAAGCGTTCACCGGTTTCACCATCGTACAGGTATGTATGACCGAATTTAGGTAATCCTGCTACAGATATTCTCTCATCAATTTCTTCCACACTGGCACCATCAAAGATGGGTGTAGCATAGCGCATACCCAGCTTTTCACCAGCCCAGCCCAACGCTGTTTCATAGATCTGGCCCAGGTTCATACGGCTTGGTACACCCAATGGGTTCAGTACGATATCAACAGGCGTTCCATCTTCAAGGAATGGCATATCTTCCTGGCGAACAATCTTGGCCACAATTCCTTTGTTACCGTGGCGACCGGCCATTTTATCGCCCACTTTCAACTTACGTTTTACAGCGAGGTATACTTTAGCCAGTTTCAACACACCTGCAGGTAATTCATCACCGATTGAGATGTTGAATTTTTCCCTCTTATAACGGCCCAGTTCTTCATTGAACTTGATGTTATAGTTGTGCAGTAAGATATTCACCAGTTCATCTACTTTTGAATCGCCTGTCCAACCCAGCGGGTTCACATTTTGATAGTCGATGTTAGCCAGGTTCTTAGCATTGAACTTAGCCCCTTTACCAATCAGCACTTCGCCGAAGTTGTTGCTTACCCCTGCACTGCTCTTATCTTTCAACAAGGTTTGCAATTTGTTGATCAACAGTTCCAGCAAATCGGCTTCGTTCTTTTCGTGTGTTTTTTCAATCTTATCCAGTTGAGCTTTCTCACGCACTTTGGCATTCTTATCTTTTTTAGCACGCTGGAATAATTTTTTATCAATTACCACACCTTCTGTTCCGCTTGGTGCTTTCAATGAAGCATCCTTTGCATCGCCGGCTTTATCACCGAAGATGGCACGCAACAATTTTTCTTCCGGCGTAGGGTCACTTTCCCCTTTTGGAGTGATCTTACCAATGATGATATCACCTTCCTTTACATGCGCACCAATACGGATGATACCATTCTGATCCAGGTCTTTGGTTGCTTCTTCACTTACGTTCGGAATATCTGGTGTCAGTTCTTCTTCACCCAGTTTGGTATCGCGTACTTCAATTTCAAATTCACTGATATGGATAGACGTAAACAGGTCTTCTTTCACCACTTTTTCGCTGATCACGATAGCATCCTCGAAGTTGTACCCTTTCCATGGCATGAACGCCACTTTCATATTACGGCCCAGTGCCAGTTCACCACCTTTGGTTGCATAACCTTCAGTTAAGAAGTCGCCTGCCACCACTTTCTGTCCTTTTGCCACTGCAGGGCGCAGGTTGATACAGGTTTCCTGGTTGGTACGAACAAACTTGGTCAGTTTATATACCACCAGGTCTTCTTCAAACGAAACCAGTTGTTGTGTTTCATTTCTCTTATAGCGAACATGAATTTCATTGGCATCAACAAATTCCACCACACCTTCACCATCAGCATGAATCTGGATCCTGGCATCACGTGCAGCCTTAGCTTCCAAACCCGTACCTACGATGGGCACTTCCGGTTTGATCAGCGGCACAGCCTGGCGTTGCATGTTCGATCCCATCAGCGCACGGTTGGCATCATCATGTTCCAGGAACGGAATCAAAGATGCACTCAAGCCCACAATCTGGTTCGGAGCCACATCCATGTATTCCACTTCACCTTTATCAAGGATTGGGAAGTCGCCTGTTTGACGACTCTTGATTTTATCTTCCACAAAGTGGCCGGTTTCATCCAGGTCAATATTGGCCTGGGCGATTTTCGCAGTATCTTCTTCTTCTGCACTCAGGAAAGTAATTTTCTTTAAATCCACTTTACCATCCACCACTTTACGATAAGGCGTTTCGATAAAGCCCATATCGTTGATCTTTGCGTGTACGCATAAAGTTGAGATCAACCCGATGTTTGGACCTTCCGGTGTTTCAATAGTACACAAACGGCCATAGTGAGAATAGTGTACGTCACGTACCTCGAAGCCGGCACGTTCGCGGCTTAAACCACCGGGTCCGAGCGCTGAGATACGGCGTTTGTGCGTGATCTCACTTAATGGATTGGTTTGATCCAGGAACTGAGACAACTGCGATGTACCAAAGAATGAGTTGATCACAGAAGACAATGTTCTTGCATTGATCAAATCTACCGGAGTGAACACCTCGTTATCACGTACGTTCATTCTTTCGCGGATGGTACGGGCCATACGGGCCAGTCCAACACCAAACTGTGCATACAACTGCTCACCCACAGTACGTACACGGCGGTTGCTCAGGTGATCGATATCGTCAATTTCACTCTTACCATTGGTTAATAATACCAGGGTTTTGATGATGGCGATGATATCGTCTTTGGTCAATACTTTTTTCTCGATAGGGAAGTTCAGTCCCAGGCGGCGGTTAATTTTATAACGGCCAACTTCGCCCAGGTCGTAACGTTTATCGCTGAAGAATAATTTATCAATGATACCACGTGCAGTTTCATCATCTGGCGCATCAGCACCACGCAATTGTTTATAGATGTGCTGTACCGCTTCCAGTTCACTGTTGGAGGTATCTTTATTTAATGTGTTGTAGATAATGGCATAATCACCGCTCACTTCTTCTTTCTGAATAAATACGCTCTTCACATCCATTTCCAGGATGAGGGAGATATTGTTTTCGTCCAGTACGGTATCCCTTTCCAGCACGATCTCATTCCTTTCGATAGATACTACTTCACCGGTATCTTCATCTACAAAATCTTCCACCCAGGTGCGTAACACACGGGCAGCAAGGCGTTTGCCGATATAGTTGTTTAAAGTTTTCTTATCTGCTTTTACTTCATCAGCCATGCCGAATAATTCCAGGATGTCCTTATCCGTTTCATAACCGATAGAACGTAACAGCGTAGTTACCGGGAATTTTTTCTTACGGTCGATGTAAGCATACATCACGTTATTGATGTCTGTTGCAAATTCCATCCAGGCACCTTTAAACGGAATTACCCTTGCAGAGTAAATTTTGGTACCGTTGGGGTGAATAGACTGGCCGAAGAATACGCCGGGAGAACGGTGTAACTGGGATACCACCACACGTTCAGCACCGTTGATCACGAAAGTACCGCGGGGTGTCATGTAGGGAATATTACCCAGGAACACATCCTGAACGATGGTTTGGAAATCCACGTGTTCCTCATCATTACAACTTAACCTTAATTTGGCTTTTAATGGAACAGCGTAGGTTAACCCACGTTCGATACACTCTTCAATAGTGTAGCGTGGCGGATCTACGAAATAATCCAGGAATTCCAGTACGAAGATGTTACGGGTATCAGTAATAGGAAAATTTTCCTTGAATACACGGAACAATCCTTCCACATTCCTTTTATCGGGTGTGGTTTCTAACTGGAAAAAATCTCTGAATGATTGGATCTGGATTCCGAGCAAATCGGGTTGTTCTGCTATGAGTTCCACTTTACCAAAATTGAAACGCTTAGCAGCGGGAGAGTTTGTTGCAGACATATTGTAATTAAAACGTTTTAGTGTGCAGAAGATCCTTTAAAAATGGGATTAGTTAACTGCTGATGCCACTAACCCTAAATTAAAGGAGGGCAAAGGTAGGGAATTATTTTAGATTTCAGGATTGATTATTTTGGATTTTTCCGCTTTTGGAAAGGTTTTTGTGGATAAAGGCTCTTTTTGACGGTTTTATGGCTAAGCCGCGGTTGATAATCCCCAAATATTGCTTCCAGGAACTTTACAGGAATGCCTGAATATTTTTAGCTTGCAGGCAGATTGGGCGGATTGCCCGGTTATCAATCAATACATATTGCATTGGAACACCTGTTAGATAATATGATCTGGAATGCCCAAACCACGGGCAACAGTATCATTTCGCTTGTAGAAGACAACACGGCGCTGTACCTGGAAGGTATTGCGCCTTTTGCCGGATTGGCCAGCAACACTTCGGAAAACCTGGATGCGTTATATAAAAGGCTTCCCGCAAACCGGAGTGTGGCTATTGCTTACCCTGAAACGATCAGCCTTAACCCCGATCAATGGGCAACCACACACCACATGGACTGCTGCCAGATGGTATGCACGCAACCGCCGGAACATTTCATCACCTCCGTAAGTTATTTGGTACAGCCGCTGACCAAAATTCACGTTCCCCAAATGCTGGAACTGACTGCATTGACCAGGCCCGGCCCATTCTTTGAACGCACCGTTGAATTTGGCAACTACTACGGGGTCATTATTGAAGGCAGGTTGGCCGCTATGGCCGGCCAGCGCATGAATCCGGTGCCTTATATGGAAGTCAGCGCCGTGTGCACCCACCCCGATTTCAGGGGTAAGGGCTACGCCAAAGCGGCGATGCTTAAAGTGATGGAACTGATCGTTCAGCAGTCCTACACCCCGTTTTTACATGTTTTAGCCAATAATTTCAATGCTATCGCCTTGTACGAGTCGATCGGATTTACTATTCGCCGGAATTTATTCATAGATATTATTAAAAAGCAGGGGTAAATGGCCTTTTTTAAAAAAGGAGGCTTCTGGAGGAGTCACCGAGGCGTCACTGAGGAGTTGCCCAAGGGTTGAGTTGGTACGGAGTAAGGGGGCGTTACCGAGGGGTCACCCGGGGTAAAGTGAATGCGCAGCAATAAAAATGGATGCTTTGTTATGCTGTTTGCCGGAAAGCCTGCACAAACTTAAGGCTGATCAATCATAAGCCTTAAACCCTATTTTATTCCGGGTTGCAGGTTTGGCCTCTTTTGCGATCAACTCTTTCAACACGGTAAAAATGTTTTCGATGTCTTTGCTGTTTTTCTCCGTGTTGCTTTTAATGGAACTTACTTCTTTTTCCAGTTTGGCCAATTGCATCAAAATTTCTTTATGTGTGAGGGCATATTCCCTGAGCCTTGTAAATACCCGTATGATCCTGATGTTTACCTCAATGGCTGTTTTGCTGTTTAAAACACTCGATAACATGGCTACACCCTGCTCAGTAAAAGCCATCGGCATATACCTGATACCGCCCCAACTTGAGGTGCCAATTTGGCTCCTCAAGTTTTCAAACTCTTTTTGCGAAAGCACAAACATAAAATCCTTTGGAAACCGGTCGATATTACGTTTTACTTGTCTTTTAAGTTGCTTTGTTTCTACATCGTACATTTCTGCCAGATCCTGATCCAGCATTACCTTTTGACCCCGCATCACATAAATATGGTTCAATATTTTTTGTTCTGCCACCAAAACCTGTAATTCTTTCTTTGCCATTTTACTTGTTTATATTTTGTAAATATAGCTATGCTAAGCCGTTAGTAATATTTTCTGTTTCAGTTTATCAAACATACGGCTGACTTCCTGATCCTGGCAGGCCTGTGCAATGGCGACATAGCGGAAGAACTCCTTACTCATGGGACTGTGGCCGCTTATTTTACGCACCACCTGCTCCGGCACGCCCAGGCTGAGCATAGTAGTAATGGCGGTACGGCACATGGTATGCGTGGTAACGAGATCGCAGAAACGGTATTGCTGCTTTTTATTGTCAACCAGCTTACCGATTTCTTTATATGATATAAGCCGTTGGTTAAAAAAACACACGGCGGCGAAGATCGGGTTGGTACAATGGAAATTATTGGCAACTGAATTTTTTCAATGCGGTTAACCGGCCTTTGGAATCCAGTATGCGCAATTGAAGAGGAATCCCCTTGTCATTATAAGTATATTCTTCCTTTGAAACAACATTATTATTGTGCTCATAAACAATGGTATTGATGTTTCCTTTTGCATCATACCTGTACCTGATGTCGTTGGTATCGGTAACGTTTTTCTTTATTGTTTTTGCTGGTGTACCGGGTACGTAAATGCCAAAAGCCACCACCCCATCTGTAGCAGGTTTGTATTCGCTTGTTTCGTAAGTATATTCTGAATGCGTTACCTGCAACCTGCCGTCAGCATCGTATGACCAGCTGTCATAACGTATAGATTTATTATCACTGTAAGTATAGGTTGAACTGGTTAAGCGGCCCTTATCATCATAAACCATCCTGATATTGTCCCGTTGTGGTTTATTTCCATAACTATAATTGAAAGAAGCATTTTCCGGGCTCGTGGCTTTACCCCCGATACTTTGTACGGTATAATTTGTGACCATTGACTGTGCTTTTAGGTTGAATGTAACAGCAATACTCTTACCTGTAATCAAACCTTCTGCATTGCGGGCTACCTGGCCAACGGTACCAGATTCAAAGCCATCATCTGCCACTACCTGGTAACTCATCAGCAATCCATTTTTCGGATCAAACGAATATTGCTCATTACGCACCAGTTTGGTGGTATCCTTTCCAAAAACGGCCTGTAGTTGCACCAGCAAAGGCGTGGTTTGAAAATACGCTATGGAATAGACAGTGATCTTATCTACCTGTTGCATGTTGGCCTGGTGTGTATTGGTATCCACTACGTAAGCTGTTTCGCGGATATAGGTAACCTTATTGTTTTTAACACCCTGCATTTCGACCAATACGGGCTGGCCAGCTCCGGTCATATTCATATCCGCCTGTGGCATTTGTGCGACACATTTTACTGCAATTAACAGCAACAGCATCAATAGATTTTTCATTACTCCAATTTGCGTGTAAAATACAAAGGAGATTTATGCCGGATATAAGTGGTGGAGGGTATATTTATATGGTATAACATGCCTTTTGCCTGCTGATACATAAAATCGAATCGCGCTGTTTTGAATGCTATTTTACCGGGCAAAAAATTTAACTGATTGCAGCCAAAGGTTTCATAAAATCACTTGTATAATAAAAAGCCAGAACTAATGTATTCTTTTCTATACATTCAATAAAAAACCGGGCTGCTACGCAGCCCGGCCATAATTCACTTTCTTTAGATCAGACCAAATTAAGCAATTTCAACTTCAGCACCAGCCTCAGTTAATTTGTTTTTCAGGTCTTCAGCAGTGGCTTTATCAACGCCTTCTTTAACAGGTTTTGGAGCGCCATCTACTAAATCCTTAGCTTCTTTCAGACCCAAACCGGTTAATTCTTTAACGATTTTTACTACTGCTAATTTGTTAGCACCACCGCTTTTCAGAACAACATTGAAAGATGTTTTTTCTTCAACAGCAGCAGCACCGCCGCCACCATCGCTCACTACAACTGCAGCAGCAGCTGGTTCAATACCGTATTCTGTTTTTAAGAATTCAGCTAATTCCTGAACTTCTTTTACTGTTAAGCCTACTAATGATTCGGCTAATGCTTTTACGTCTGCCATAATGTTTAATTTTTCCCGCCTTCATTGTTTGTTCACTCCGGCGGAGTGTTTAAAAAAATTGTTTTTATTCCCTTAAACCCGGGATGGGTTGTATGTTCATTTGTGTATTAGTTAACTGATTTATCAGTAAATCTTAACTACTGATAAACTGATTAACCTTCCACTGGAGCAGCAGCTTCGGGCCTGTTTTGCAGGGCGCCAATAACACGCTGAATTGGAGATTGCAGTAAGCCAATAACTTCTCCGATAAGCTCGTTTTTGGTCTTGATCTTGGTTAATGCTTTCAGTTGATTGTCGCCAACAAATACATCACCATTGATGAAAGCTGCTTTTAATTCAGGTTTTTCGCTTTTGCTGTCTGTACGGAAGCTGCTTAAAATTACAGCGGGTTCTTTTGGATTATCGCTGAACAATAAAGCGGTTACCCTGTGCAGTGAGTCGTACACACCGGCATATTTATCTGCATCAATGCTTTCCAGTGCTTTCTTGATGAGTGTGTTCTTGGCCACCCTCATCTCTACCTGCTTGTTAAAGCAAGCCCTGCGCAGTTGAGATACCTGTGCAACGGTCAGGCTTTCGGTATCAGTAATGTAGAAGTTACTGTATTGATTGAATTTCTCTTTCAGAAACTCAATAACTTCATTTTTTTCCTGTTTTGTCATAACAAATATTTTTTATTGAATTACCTTGCCTTAAGCCAAGGGCAATTCAGAATTCAGATTTAGTTTTGAACAGATTTAGTGTCAATTGCAATACCGGGACTCATTGAACTGGCCATGCTAACACCTTTCAAATAAGTACCTTTTGAAGAGGAAGGTTTTAATTTGATGATTGCATTGATCAGTTCCTGGCTGTTTTCAGCAATTTTTTCCGGGGAGAAACTTACACGGCCAATTGATGCATGGATGATACCCACTTTATCAACTTTAAATGCAATTTTACCGCCTTTCAAATCTGTGATTGCACCAGCCACATCATTGGTAACAGTTCCTGTTTTAGGGTTAGGCATCAGGTTACGCGGGCCTAATACTTTACCCAGCTTACCAATCTTAGGCATTACAGAAGGTGTAGCCACAATTACGTCTACATCCGTCCAGCCACCTTCAATTTTTGTAATGAACTCATCCAGGCCTACATAATCTGCACCAGCTGCTGTAGCTTCAGCAACTTTTTCAGGAGTACATAATACCAGAACACGTTTCGTTTTTCCGGTACCGTGAGGAAGAGATACTGTACCGCGGATAGCCTGGTCGGCTTTTTTAGGGTCTACTCCCAATTTGATATGTAAGTCAACAGAACTGTCAAACTTGGTGGTGTTTACTTCTTTAACTAAAGTTGAAGCTTCTTTCAGGGAATAAGCTTTGTTTTTATCAACCTTAGTATTTGCAACTTTTCTTTTTTTCGTAATCATTTCTTACAAAATTTTAAGGTTAATAATTAATTTTCCCAGGGGGCTTTGCCTTCAACAGTTAAACCCATGCTGCGTGCAGTACCTGCCACCATGCTCATCGCACTGTTCAGGGTAAAAGCATTCAGGTCGGGCATTTTATCTTTTGCGATTTCTTCAATTTGCGCCCAGGTAACTTTACCTACCTTGTTACGGTTGGGTTCTTTACTGCCGCTTTGAATTTTCGCAGCTTCCAGTAATTGAACTGCAGCCGGCGGAGTTTTAATAACGAAATCGAAAGATTTGTCTGCGTAAACAGTGATTAATACAGGAAGTACTTTTCCTGGTCGGTCCTGGGTCCTGGCATTGAATTGCTTACAGAACTCCATGATGTTGACACCTTTAGAACCCAGGGCGGGTCCGATTGGCGGTGCCGGATTGGCTTGTCCTCCTTTACATTGGAGTTTCACATAGCCAGTGATTTCTTTAGCCATTGTTTTTAGATTTTTGGTGATAGCGTTCAGGCATTTTTACCTGAACTCCCAATCAATATTCTATAAGATCTATTTTGGGACGGCAAAGGTAGAAAAATATTTTGAGTTTTATGCCTTTTCAGGGGTGTTTTTTATAATTATTTTTCGTTATCTCCCTCGCTGGATAAGGCTTCTGTTGTCCCTGCATAAAAAATCCCGGCAAGCCGGGATGTTAAACCTGGTATCTTTATTTCAGAGTACTAAAATGCCTTTTGCCTGCATCACAATCTCTTTTTTAGGCTCTTTTATTGCTTCAATCTCTGCTTTACTTTTGCCGGCATCTTCCGCATAATGCTTCAGCATCTCTACAGAAGTTTCTTTTACTTCTGCTGTGCCATCGGCAATTATAGTTTTTCCATTTAGTGCCAGGGGTACGGTAAATGCATGGTCTTTCATCCGGATCATCATTGGGCCACTGGATGTTTCCATCCTGATCCAGCATCCCTCCGCCTTACACACTTCCACCACTTTGCCTTTTATTTTTACATCGGCAGTTGCTTTTCCATCCAAAGTTTTAGATAACTCATTGGCTTCGATGGCACCTGCTGAAGTTGTCTTATTGCCAAAATTCATTCCTTTTTTGGCAGGGCCTTTCGGGGGTTGCGCCAGTACACAAACAGTCATCAATAGTGCACTAAATAGAATAAATACTTTTTTCATATTGCTTAGTTTTCTATAAAAATAAAAAAAGCCACCTGAAGTGGCTTGAATATTTTATGCTATTTTTTCTACCTGCATATAACTGAGTTCCACCGGTGTAGCCCGTCCAAATATCTTTACCTGAACTTTCAGCTTTTTCTTCTCGTCGTTCACTTCTTCAATCACACCATTGAAATCGTTGAAAGGCCCATCAATGATTTTTACTGTCTCGCCAATAATGAATGGCTCGCTCATGGTAACGCCTCCCACTTCACTCATTTCGTCTACCTTACCCAGCATCTTATTTACTTCTGCCTTACGTAAAGAGATGATATTTCCTTTAGATCCTTTTCCATCAGTAAGAAAATGCATTACGTTACTCACGTTACTCATGGTTTGAATCATATCGTCATGCAGTTTTCCATCGGCTACTTCAATCATGATATATCCCGGATAGAAATTCCTTTCCCGCATTACTTTTTTACCTGCCTGCACTTTGTATACTTTTTCCACCGGTAAGAAAACCTGCTTTACTATATTACTCCAGCCATTGCGTACAATGTCTTTATCCAGGTATTCCTTCACTTTGCGTTCTTTACCACTCACTACGCGAAGTACATACCATTTACTCTCCTTTTCAGGCTTCTCCGCTTTTTCTGTAATTGGTGTTGTCACTTCCATGATCTGATTATCCTTGTTTAAATAAAGAATAGATAAATTTTAAACTATTGCTTGCAGCAAAGTCCATGATTCCTACTACAAGTGTAATTACCACTGTAGCTCCCAGAACAATCATTGTGGATTGTTGTAATTGCTCCCATGTAGGCCAGGTCACTTTTTGTACCAGCTCTGCATAAGAGTCCCTGATGTATGCACGTACCTTATTCATTTTCCGTGATTGATTGATCAAAATTCCTGTTGAGATTTATCTCCGCAGGCTTATTTTATTTGCACGGGCACTAGGATTCGAACCCAGATCAAAGGTTTTGGAGACCCGTATGCTACCGTTGCACCATGCCCGTATAAAAGCTAAAAGCTATTCCGATATTATCGAAACAGCTTTTAGAATATGTTGCAAATATAGAAATTATTTGCTAAAAAGCTAAAAGCTTGTGCTTTCGCTTATTTAATGATCTCAGTTACCTGACCGGCACCTACTGTACGACCACCTTCACGAATCGCAAATTTCAAACCTTTTTCCATCGCGATTGGCTGAATCAGTGTTACATTCAGTGACGTATTATCACCAGGCATTACCATTTCTGTACCGGCAGCCAGTGTTACTTCACCAGTTACGTCTGTTGTACGGAAATAGAACTGGGGACGGTATTTGTTGAAAAATGGAGTGTGACGGCCACCTTCTTCTTTGCTCAGTACATAAACTTCGCATTTGAATTCAGTATGCGGAGTGATTGATCCTGGTTTGCAAAGCACCATACCACGACGGATCTGGTTCTTTTCAATACCACGTAACAACAGACCTGCATTATCACCAGCTTCACCTTCATCCAGCAGTTTTTTAAACATTTCCACACCTGTACAAGTTGTAGATAATGGTTTTTCCTGCAGACCTACAATTTCCATTGCATCACCTACTTTAATTTTACCCCTTTCGATACGGCCTGTAGCAACAGTACCACGACCTGTGATAGAGAACACGTCTTCAACACTCATCAGGAATGGTTGATCGATTGGACGTGGAGGCAGCGGAATGTAAGTATCTACAGCATCCATCAGTTCATCGATTTTAGCTACCCATTTTGCTTCACCAGCAAGAGCGCCGGTTGCAGAACCCTGGATGATTGGAGTGTTATCTCCGTCGAAACCGTAAGAAGTTAACAGTTCACGGATTTCCATTTCCACCAGTTCCAGTAATTCAGGATCATCAACCAAATCAACTTTGTTCATGAAAACAACGATACGGGGTACACCTACCTGGCGGGCAAGCAGGATGTGTTCTTTTGTTTGAGGCATCGGACCATCAGTAGCAGCAACTACCAGGATAGCACCGTCCATCTGAGCAGCACCAGTGATCATGTTTTTTACGTAATCAGCGTGACCAGGACAATCTACGTGGGCGTAGTGACGGTTAGCCGTTTGATATTCTACGTGTGCAGTATTAATGGTGATACCCCTTTCTTTTTCTTCAGGAGCACCATCAATTTCATCATATTTTTTTGCTTCCGCCAAACCTTTCTTAGACAAAATGTCGGTGATGGCGGCAGTTAATGTTGTTTTACCGTGGTCAACGTGACCGATAGTACCAACGTTTACGTGGGGTTTATCCCTCTTAAAATTCTCTTTTGCCATTTTGTTATTTTTTAAAAATTGTTTTTAATTGGCTTACTCTTTTACGCCTGTAAACCGAAGGCTAAAGTTTTTCGGCACCTTGCTGGACTTGTTTCTTTTCTGCTATTAACTTGTTTTTTGTCCCTGGTGGTAATAATTTATTCTTTTTTGAGCCGTTGATGAGACTTGAACTCACGACCTCTTCCTTACCAAGGAAGTGCTCTACCCCTGAGCTACAACGGCTTTTGTCGGCTGACAGCTCTCCGTTGCAAGTTGGCGTGTAATGTTCACGTCAACTATCTTCCATTCACTGTCATCTAATACTGAGCGGAAGACCGGGCTCGAACCGGCCACCTGAAGCTTGGAAGGCTACCGCTCTACCAAATGAGCTACTTCCGCTTGTAACTGGAAACTCCAGCTTCCATTATTTTATAAAAGAACTAAATGCTGCAAGCTGGAGCTTGCAGTTACTGTGGGCAGTGGTGGATTCGAACCACCGAAGTCGAAAGACAGCGGATTTACAGTCCGCCCCATTTGGCCGCTCTGGAAACTGCCCATGCCAAACAGGCTTATGGGAGCCGAAGAAGGGAGTCGAACCCCCGACCTACTGATTACAAATCAGTTGCTCTACCAACTGAGCTACTTCGGCTTATTTATTTCTGCATTTCAATTTTTGCTTGTGTTATCATCAGCACTCACAACATCATTTTCCCCTGTTCACACAATCAAAATTTTACAAAGAACTTTAGTGCACACCAATGCACCCTTTTTTTTGGGAAGGCAAAGGTAAGTGAAAAAGGTTAATACAAAAATTTTGAAAAAGAATTTTTTAGAATTGATTTTACAAAATGTGTATAAAGGTGCGGATAAAAAAAATCCCGCCCCGGAAGCCGGGGCGGGTTTAGCATTTTTTACAATCTGAGAATATGGTCTACGCGGCCTGTTTTTCTTTTTTCCTTTTGATCTGGTTAATTACAGAATCCATTGCTACGTCAAAACTTTCTTCGAATGATTTGGATGATTGTTTTACAAAGAATTCGTACCTGGGAATATGCACTTTAATTTCTGCAATTTTGTCTTTGATGGTGTGCACAACGTTATCTAATTTCAGGTATACATCCACTTTAATGATTCTGTCATGAAACTGCGTCAATTTTGAAACCTTTTTCTCAATGTAAGAAACCAATTTTGAATCGGCATCAAAATGCACAGTTTGAATGTTTACGTTCATACTTCTGATTTTAATCTGTTAACAATAATGTGAAAGAACTGAGGGGTAACTTAACTTAAATCATAGGCAATCTGTTAAGGGTTTTTACTGGTTATTGATTGGATAATGAAGTTAATATTTGAAACGTACTTTACAAAAAAAAATTTCATGGGCGGTGCTATAATTTTATTGCGCTCCTGATCAAAAAAAGGTATAACCCAGGGCCGTCGGAATCTTATTTTTTTTCAGGCTTTGGGGTGTGCTTTTTTATGAATGTCTTTCAGCTTTTCTATGGTATTATGTGTGTATATCTGTGTGGCAGCAAGGCTGCTGTGCCCCAGTAACTCTTTTACCGCATTCAGGTCGGCCCCGTTGTTCATTAAATGCGTGGCAAAGGTATGGCGGAGAACATGCGGACTTTTCTTATCAATAGTAGTAACCAGCGCCAGGTATTTATTTACACTGGCATAAACATACCGCGGATTCAACTTTTTGCCTTTTTCATTTACCAACAATACTTCGGACTCGACAATTTCAAATTTCTGTTTTTTTGCTTTTATATAATCATGTATGTCCCGGAGCAGCGCTTCTCCTACAGGGATGATCCGCTCTTTATTCCCTTTTCCCAATACCTTTAATGTTTTCCTGGCCGTATCAATATGGTTTTCTTTCAGGCTTACCAGCTCTGCCCGCCGCATTCCTGTTTGGTATAGCAACTGCATCAGCAAACGGTCTGTTTTTCCCTGCCAGTCGTCCGGAAATTCTACATAATCAAATAAAGTATTAATGTCGCTTTTCTCAACAAATTGCGGCAACCGTTTGCTGACTTTTGGTGCAACAATAGTTCCCATTGGGCTTACTGTTATATGTTCCTCCCTTAAAAGAAATTTAAAAAAGGAACGCAGTGCAGAAATTTTCCTGTTGATGGATTTAGATTCCATGCCGCCGTCTTTCAGGCTGGCCAGCCAGGTACGCACAATAGCAGGTTTGACGTCTATTACCGCCAATGAGCCAAAAGTGCTGTCAGTAAAAGTGGAAAATGCAGAAAGGTCATTTTCATAAGAGAGAACAGTATGCTGGGAATACCGTTTCTGGAACTTGAGGTAAACTAAAAATTCCTGTATGGCCTGGGGGATACTTATAGGCATAAAAAAACTGATACCCGAAGTTACAATAACCGGGTATCAGTTCAGTATTTAAATTTTGTTAGATTTTAGTCAATCCTGCCGGATGTTACCTGATCTTTATAGATTGCCTTTAAAATCTCCTTACGACGCCTTACAGATGGTTTTGTAAAGGACTGCCTGTCTCTCAACTGTAACAGAATTTTGCTTTTTTCAAATTTCTTTTTGTACTTCTTGAGCGCCTTGTCGATGTTTTCGCAATCTTTTGAATCGATGATTAACATATTGTATATACCTCCTTTAGGTGATTTTAACGCCGTTATTTCAACAGCGGGCCGCAAAGATAACAGAAATATTTAAAAAATGAAAATCTTACCGGCAATTTCCGAAATTTGGGGCATGTTTACAGGCATCATTGAAAAAACAGGTATGGTAACCGCCATTACCCAATCGGGCACCAACAGGACATTCTGGATCAGCTCCCTTATTTCCAACGAATTAAAAATTGACCAAAGCCTCAGCCATAACGGCGTATGTTTAACTGTTGAAGAGACCAGGGACGGCCAGCACCGGGTGACCGCCATTGAAGAAACGCTTGCCAAAACCAACTTGGGAAAATGGGAAACGGGTACAATCGTCAACCTGGAAAGATGCATGCCCATGAACGGACGGCTGGATGGCCACATTGTACAGGGACATGTAGATACAGTAGCGACCTGCCTTGATGTGGTGGAGAAGCAGGGCAGTTGGGAATATACTTTCAGTTTTGCTGAACAATTTGCCCCGCTGCTAATTGAAAAAGGATCTATCAGCCTGAACGGTATCAGTCTTACGTTGTTCAATGTGGGATTGAGCCAATTCTCCGTTGCTATTATTCCTTACACTTACGAACACACCAACATGAATGGATTAAAAAAAGGAGACATCGTCAATATCGAATTTGATATGCTGGGCAAATATGTTAACCGGCTGATGCAGTTGCGCTGAGTTTCTTTTGAACGATCCAGGTATCCTGCATACCATGAATACTTTCTTTCGTCCCGCCTGGAATAAACTTCAATAATGTAAAAGCAGCCAGTAACTTTTTCATATAGGCTTCCGGTTGAAACGCTGCAAATACGCGGTGCCCTTCTGTTTCCGAAGCTCTTATTACAAGTTCCCCATTCTCAAAAAACTCACATTCTTCCGGTAATAATTTATGCTTGAACTGGTTTCCCTGTGTTGTCAATAATAAAACGCCGCCAGGCTTAAGAATTCTTTCCAGCTCAGCAATCCATTTTTCATGATTTATTGCAGAAAGGTGAGTGATGATGGATAATGCATACACACCATCTAATGCGGCAGGCTGAAATATGGTGGGCGGCTCCAGTTCGTTTCTAAAAAACTGGATACCTGTAATATTTTTACTGCACCAGTTTACATAAGCTGCATTATAATCGCATCCAAAAACATGCTGTTGTACAGGCAATAATCCCGGGATATGCCTGACTACCCGTGCTGGCCCACAACCCCAATCCAATAGCGATTTTCCTGGTTCAGAAAAATTAATATGTAATCCCAATTCATTGAGAATTTCTTTTGCTGTTTGTAAACCATCTTCATGGTAATCGCGATAATGTACCGCATAAGTTTCGTACATGAAATACGGCGGGGGAAAGATAAAGCCGGGGTGTTTTTTTTGAAATTGGTTGTTATCCGAATAATTTTTTAGATACTCCAAATAATACCTCAGCTTATCTGCCCATGCAGACAATCTTATTTTTCTTATCAACCGGCTGATGTATTTTGTACCTTTCATGCTTTATCTTTGAATTGCAGGCTGTTTTATTTTAAAGCCTAAATATAAAGTTAATCTCTGCTTTTAAAGCGTTATACAACCGCAAACTTATTGAAATGAAATTGCTCAGTGTCATTATTCCTGTTTTTAATGAGTATGAGAATATTACTGCGGTGCAGGATGAGTTGTACAAATATTGTGGAGACAACTTTGAAATCATTTTCGTAAACGATGGCAGTACCGACAACACGTTACTTGTCATCATGGATCTTGCACAAAAAGACTCCCGCATTAAATGTATTTCACTCAGCAGGAATTTTGGACACCAGAATGCATTAATGGCTGGTCTGAATGAAGCTAAAGGAGATGTGATCGTTACTATGGACGGCGACCTTCAACACCCTCCCTCCCTTATTCCAGCATTGTTACAGGAAATTAATAATGGAAATGATATTGTGTTTACCAAAAGGCAATCAACTGCAGATATTGGTATTGTCAAAAAAATGATGAGCAGTATCTTTTACCGTTTTATCAATTTCATTTCCGACACCCGTATTGAACCCAACGTTTCTGATTTTAAAGCATTCAACAGGAAAGTGCTCGAAAGCATTTTATTGTTTAAAGAAAGGGAACTCTTTTTGAGGGGAATCTTTAGCTGGGTAGGTTACACGAGCACCACAGTTGATTTTACAGCACCAGCAAGAAAATATGGCCGGACCAAATATTCATTTGGCAAAATGTTGAAACTTGCGTTAAAGGGAACCATTTCATTCAGTTTTAAACCACTACGGCTGGCTTTATTTATTGGCTGCTGTATTTCGCTGGCAGCATTTGGGTTTGGCATTTTTGCGTTGGTTTCCTATTACAGGGGTAATACCATTCCCGGTTGGGCTTCACTTATTATCGCGGTAATGCTGCTTGGCGGAACACAACTTTTAGCCATTGGATTATTAGGGGAATACATTGCAGGTTTATTTACAGAAAGCAAGCAACGACCGTTGTACCTGATAAACAAAAAAATCAACCTGGAATAAGTTTATTTCTGCACCTGCAAAAAATATTGACCACCCAACGGCAACCATTGCATTGCCCGCTCCATAAAAATCAGTTTCGACAGCATTCCTTTTCTCGGAAAAAAAATAATAAAGCGGTTGTTTTTTATAGTGAAGCCATTGCGTTGCAATAATTTTTTCGTGTACCCATTACCCAATAGTTTTGCATCTTTATCAAACACACAGGTATTTACCAGGTGTTTGGTTACAGGATTCAGTGGATTATGTTCGAACACATAAAGTCTTCCACCTTTTTTCAATACACGGCAGATTTCCTGTAAAAGGCCGTCGTGCAAATCAAATGAAACATGATGCAACACCCCGGCCATAAATACAATATCCTGAGAATCATTTTCCACCGGTATATGGCTTCCGTCGTACACTTCAAAACTTGCCTGTAATTCATCTCTTGCCTTTGCTTTTTCAATGCTGTTGGCAGACACATCTATTCCTTTAACATTCCATCGCGAAAAATACTCCTGCATAAAAAGTTCTGTTGCTCCATCCCCACATCCAACATCGAGCACCTGTAAAGGTTCATCCTTTTCAAACGGCAGCAACAATTTCACTTTCATTTCGGCAAAATAAAAACTATCGGCACCGGACATTTTTATATTCTGTGTATGAATATTGCGATAGTCTCCGGCGAAGCCATCAAAATCATCGAAAGTTCTTTCACCCATTGTTGCAGAATGCTGTATTTTTATTCCATGCAATTTAACACAAATTCAAAGAGGCTTTCATTAAATACTATAGTGTTTTTTGCTGTTGTGCTTTTTATTGCATTTTTACCCATTTCTTCTTTTTTATTTTTTTTAAAGAACGATGCATTCAATGGGTATTTTCCTCCTAAGTTTTTTATGAGCGAAAGCATCCATTCAGGCTTTTTGCCTTTATGGAATCCTTATATCAATTACGGCATTCCGCAATATGGCGATATGAGCAGTGGTTACTGGAGCCCCATTACCTGGTTGGTAGCATCAACAGTTGGTTACAACGCATACACCCTGACTACTGAAGTTTTATTATACATTTTACTGGGCGGGTTGGGCATGTATCAATTAACCGGTTACTGGAAACTGAACAGAACAGTGCGTATCATCGCCGGTTTATCTTTTATGTGCAGTGGATTTACTATTGGGCATTTGCAACACTTTAACTGGCTTAGCGGTGCCGCATTTTTGCCCTGGAGCTTGTACTGTTTTCTTCAATTACAGCAACATTATTCTTTTAAAAAAGCAGTTACCGCAGCATTAAGCTTTTATATGTTCATCGCATCGGCCCATCCTGGCATAATCATCAGCGCCGTTTATTTTTTTATTGCCGTAATGCTGTTTGTATTATTTAAAAAAGATGACGGGTTGCCACTTCAAAAAAAAATCTTCAATGCGGTAAAACATAATTCTATTTTCATTGCGCTGCTGTTATTACTCTGCGCTGGTATGATCATCGGTTATGCAGACATACTCCCGCATTTTGTACGCAGCGAAAAGATCAGCCTTTCTTCTTCCCTGTCTAACCCAACGAATTTGCAAAGTTGGGTCAGCATTTTATTTCCATTAAGCACTGTAAAAAATGATTCATTTTTTAATACTGACATCAGCATGCGCAATTGTTATTTTGGTTTACTGTTGTTTATATTTTTTATTATTGCGTTGACAGGAAAGAAAACCAGTTGGCAAAAATTTCTGCTTGGCACCGGTATAGTGTTTGCGTTATTATCTTCTGGCGGCATATTTAAAACATTTGCTTATAAGTTCATCCCATTAATAGGTTATGTTCGGTTGAATGGAGAGTTCAGGATATTCAGTATGTTTTGTTTTATAGTGGTTGCAGCAATCTCGCTTAACCAATTTTTTGAACAAAAAGATATTTACAAAAAAAAAACTGCTTGGATTCTGAACACCATTTCTATTGTCACAGTAATAACAGTGATCACTTTCGCATTCATAGCTATAATCAAAAGAGACAGCATTATATTTCGTCTTACCGAAATAATGGCTTCTGCCGGATTACCGGGAAAGCTGAAAGCGGCTATTGATGGATTAAGTTTTTATGATTGCTTATGGATTCAGGGATTGGTACAATTGGCGCTGCTCTTATTGATTAAATACAGTTTGGGAAAAGACAAAGCAAAATTGCTGATACCCATTGTTGTTGCAGATATTGTTATTGCGAGCCTGCTTAATATTCCTTTTACAGGAGCCGGTAAAGCCTCTGTAAAAGATGTGCAGGCCGTTCTCAATACATCTCCGCATGGCATACCCGCTCCTGCCATGCAACCCCTGGCGATGAATGATACTTTAACTACAGATGCAAAAGGATTAGTGGGCGACTGGAGTATGTATAACAAACAAATTGGCACGAAAGAAGCTGTGCCCTATCCAATAGCCCTGCATAACATGAATGCGTATTTTGAATTGATAAAAACCAACCCACGAAAAGCTTATGCTGATCAACCGTTTCTATTTGTTTCCGGAGACAGCAGCAGTCAACTTATTTTAGAACATTATTCACCCAACTCAATCAATGTAAAGGCTACATGCAACAACAATTGTTCTTTAGTATTAAAACAAAACTATTACCCGCATTGGTTTTATAGTGATGGACAAAAAATGAGCCCGATAGATTCTTTTGGCATCAGCTTTATGCAGGCACCTTTACACAAAGGCACACAAACTATCCGTTTTGAATTTGATCCTGCAGTAGTAAAATGGGCAATGCTTATCAGCCTGGCACTTTTTATCACTTACGCTGTGCTGGCAGTATTCATTAAAACTAAACCGCCCGACCTTTCATAGCCGACGCAACAGCCTGGTCCATGATACGCTCTGCATAAGGCCTGGAAAGGGTATTTAATTCTTCTATTTTTGCCTGGATCAAATTTTTATCTTCCATATCAATGGCCAATTGCAGCGATTGCATGGCGAGTGATGTTGCAGTTAACTCCTGCGGTGTTAACAATGCAACATTTTTTTGAATAAATTTTTCGGTGGTTTGCAACAGTTGCTCCCCTTCTGTTCTTGCTTCCACCAATGCACGGTGTGCAATATCTGCTTCTGCATGCTGTACAGAATCCATCAACATTTTTTCAACCAGTTCATCAGTTAATTCATATTGCGGTTTTACCTGTATGGTTTGTTCAACACCACTGCGTAATTCTTTTGCAGTAACCACTAAAATTCCGTCTGCATTAATCAGAAAATTCACTTCAACTTTTGGCAAGCCTGCAGGCATAGCGGGAATGCCGGTTAAATTAAATTCTGCAAGCTTACGGTTATCCTGCACCATATCTCTTTCTCCCTGGTAAACGGCAATCTTCATTCCGCTTTGCCCATCTTTGTACGTGGTGTATTGCCTCCCGGCCTTTGCAGGAATTTTAGTGTTACGGGGCAGTAATACATCCATCAATCCGCCCATTGTTTCCAGGCCAAGAGAAAGTGGTGTAATATCCAGCAGCAAAACATCTTTTGTGTTGCCCGCTAAAATATCTGCCTGTATTGCTGCACCTAATGCCACTACTTCGTCAGGATTCACTGTATCGTTCACCTGTTTTCCAAAATAGTCGCTCACCATTTTTTTTACTAACGGTGTACGGGTACTGCCGCCCACCATTATGATTTCGTCAATCTCCTTTTTATCCAAATCAGAATCTTTCAATGCATTTTTACAACAGGCAATGGTTTTTTCAATTACCGGTTGAATTAAATTCTCCAATGCAGTTTTGGAAAGGCTCAGTTCTGCACCTTTAAAAACTGTTGTATAATTTTCGTTGAAAGATAAATGTTTCTTCGCTTCCTCAGCAACCAACCTCAGTTGTTGCCTGGTTTCATTGATATCGCCAGGAAATTCATGAGCAGCGATCCAGTGATCCACTACTGTTTTATCCAGATCATCGCCGCCCAAATATGTATCACCATTTGTTGACAGCACATCAAATACACCATTATTGATCGTTAATATAGAAATATCGAATGTGCCACCACCCAAATCGTATACGGCAATTGTTTTTACTTCTGTCTTGTTGATGCCAAAGCCATAAGCCAAACTTGCTGCAGTTGGTTCATTAATGATCCGCAATACATCAAGGCCTGCAAGTTTTCCGGCATCCCTTGTTGCCTGGCGTTGTGCGTCATTAAAATAAGCGGGCACAGTAATAACGGCTTTGCCCACTGTTGTTTTCAAAATATGTTCTGCCTGCTTCTTAAGTTCCTTCAGAATTAAAGAACTTAATTCCACCGCGGAATAAAATGTTTCATCTACCTGCACTTTTACCAATCGCCCTTCATCATCAATGATTTTATACCCCAGCGAATGTGTATTGTCCGCAACATCTGCATAGGTTTTGCCCACTAATCTTTTTGCAGAAAAGATGGTGTGTGCAGGATCGCTTACGAGATAAGATTTAGCTTCATCACCTACAATTATTCCACCTGCTGAATCAAAATGAATGACAGAAGGCACAAGGGAACTGCTGTTGTGTTCCTTTAATGCTACCGGCATCTTACTTTCCGGGTGAATGATGGCCACCAGGCTGTTAGTGGTACCGAGGTCTATGCCCACTATCATTTCATCCTGCTGCAAACTTCCTGTTGCTATATTGATAGCTATTTTAGCCATGTATTGTTCAATTTTTTGCAAAGGTAAGGTAACAAACAAAAAAGGCTGCCTGTTGAGGCAGCCTTCGTATAATTTTAAAATATGATTACCTGATAAGCACCATTTTACCATATCCTTTGGTGAAGAACTGGTCGGTCTTATCGCCATCAGCTTTGTATTTATCCAGCGATTTACCGTTCAGGTTGGTCAATACGCGGTACAGGTATACCCCGTTGGCCAGTTTCTGTCCATACATATCCGTTCCATCCCATTTAAACTCTGTAATGTTACGGCCTATGTGGATCGGCCCCAGTTCGTCTTTGGTAATCTCCCTTACCACTTTTCCGGTTACCGTCAGTATCTGGATACGCATATTCTGCGGTATTTCACTGCCCGTTAAGGTAAATACAAAAGCTGTTGAAGTGGTAAACGGATTGGGGTAATTCAGCAGGTTCGATATCATCGCTTTGTTGATGACACTGAACATCACATGGTATTCCATTGCACCTGCTTCATTACCCACCACATCTTTGCCGGTTACGATCAGTTCATAATCCCCATCCTGCGGGAAGTAAGGCAGAAAATCGATACTGGCACTGTTTTCACCTGCTGCAAGATTGGCCGGTGTAAAACGCATCGTGTCGCCAAAATTATAATTGTGCAAACTGTTGTCAGGGAAACGTACCTGCACTTTCAGTAATGAAGTATCTGTCAGTGCAAGGTAACGGCTTTCATCTTTCAGCTTCACCAGTATATGCGGTTTGGCCGCCACTATATCGCGGTTCAGGATATGCACACCGTCAAAAGTTACATCAAGCAATGGATTATAATTATCCGGCCGTACATAAAAATCTTTGAACAGGATATTGTTGAAGTGTGCCTGCTCGGGTTGATCGTTATCCGGATTCACTTCCACAAAAAGGGTGTTGGTACCAGCGTAATTCTTTGTATCAATTTTATAAGATACCACCAGTGTATCGCCGGAGGCCAGTATTTTACCCTTTGGCAGTGTGATAGTATGCGGTATATTGTTATTATCCGTAATGGTGAATTTAAACTTCATCGCACTGTCGAACGATGCAGGACTGATGTTTTTGAATGCCAGTTTAAAATCCACCAGTTCGCCCTGGTCGGAGGTATCTTTCATCTGGAATAAAATATTGGGAGCCACTGTTCCTTCCGGCACTGCAGTATAGTTCAACCGCCAGTAACCTAACTGGTATGGGGTGGCATTGGTACGGTCTTCGCTGTACATCTGCAGTTTTAAATAAGGATACTGAGTGGCATTGATAGCAGAGATATCAAAATCATGTTTACTGGAATCCAGCGAGTATAATGTTGTTTCCGCCCCGGCATTGTTAATACCAATTAACTGGAAGTTCACTGAGTCAGTGCTGGGTGTCTCCAAACTCGAACCGCGGTAATGAAATTGGTTCCAGCTTTTGGCAGGGCCAAATACGGGCGAGGTGATTGTGCCGTTAATAAACTTAGATCCCAGCGATACAGTTTCTGAAATATAAGCATCTGGTGTGGCGCCCATATCCTGAACCGGAGTAAAGCCTGCATTATTTTTCTGGAAGAAAAATACAAACGGAATATTACGGTAAAAGCTGTCAATTTTATTCAGACCATTGGCTTGCATTTTTTGATACAAATTTGGCCCGGGGTCATTCTTCCAGTCATTCACAAATACCGTATTGGGTGTCCATCCAAGGTTATTGATGGCAACGAACATGCCATCGGGAATACTGTCGAAGAAATCACGGGCAGCATTCCGTTGCTGTACGGTGGTATACAAAAATTCAAAGAACTTACGCACAGGCCCTTCGTGCGCCACATCGCAGGTGGGCAACTGGCTGCCAAAGCGGCCTGCAGTTGGTGTTACCTGGTAGTTCTTCCAGGGTTCCAGCGTTTTACTGTCGAACACATAGAACTGCAATGACCCATATTTACAACCATATTTTTCTATCGTTACGTTATCTAACTGCACATTGATCGGGTCTCCTGCATAATAAGGATAGATACCCGTGTTCAACGCAATATTCTTCACCGTCGTATTGAAATCGAATGTACGGTTGGCATTGTAAGTGATATTCGTATAGGCATCCTTGAGATGCTGGTAGTAATGTGACTGATTGTAACCACCACCGGCTGGTGTAGATTTGTACATGAATGAATAATTATTCCAGATCACATTATTGCTACCTGTTGGCACCATTGATGTACGCCAATAATACACGGTACTGTCAGTTAAGGTTAAGCCAGTCGGTTTAAATTCGACAATACCTCCTGTACCTGATGCACTGTAAGCCTTCTTGAATGGTGAGTTAAACAGTTCTGTGGTATCCAGTTCCATACTATACTGCCGCAGGCCCACCAACGGATTGGCGGTACTGGCCGTAAACGTGATATTCTGCTGGTTCACGATTGAAAAATTATACGGGTATACCGGCCTCAGCTCATCTTCATAAATATAAAATTGCTTTTGTGCAGTATTGTTGGATTCTGACAATTCATCTACTTTATTGTCCACATCCAGCGTAACTATAATTGTATTTAACCCTTTATCAGTAATAGGGTTTATAGGCACCACAAAATTTACCGAATCGATGTAGTGTATCGCCAATATCTTTTTATCGTACAACACCCGTACTGTATCGTTTGGCAATTTGCGTTTCACTGTAACACGAATGGAATCATTAATGGCTTTGCCGATATTGAGCATTTTTACCGCCAGGTTAAAATTATTATCAGCAACAGTAATAATGGAAGGGCTCACCCTGATCAACTGCTCTTCCATAATATAGTCTGGCTTTAAATGCCAGTTAATATGCAACGCAGGATCGCCCTGCAAGGCTAATTCCTCCAGGTGTATGCGGGTATAATAATCGAGTGATTGCGGATCGCTGCCAATATTGGTAATCGTTTGTTTTAACTGGTCACCAACGGTACCTCCGTAATTATGTTTACAAAATTCGTTGTAAAAATTAAGGTTATAATAATTCAAGAATGGTTCAATTCCAAAATGCGTATCGGCAAGAAACCCAATACTGCCCTTTTGTGCAGTGAATGTATATTTTTCAGACAGTGACATGTTACCATTCAAACGGGTAGGGTCGAAATTGAAAAAGTTACCGGCGCTGCAGCCACTCACATTGATAAAAGGATATTTACCCTGGTTCTGATAGATCTCCGGGTTACTCAGGTTAAATGCCAGTGTTGATGCAGAAGAGTGGCCAAAATAACCAATAAATGCAAGTCCCTGGTTAAATAATTCGTCTATGCGGGCACTGTTAGCTTCCTGTACGGTACCGGAACCGGATTTGGCAAAGCTTTCTACATTGGCGCCATACAGTGTATCTTCAGCTATTTGTTTGTATTGTTCCAGGTGCGACATAAAGCTGGCTGTTTCCAAACTATCTGCCCCTCCGGCAATATGAATAAAATTTTTCATCCAGCCTTTATCAGCAATAGTTTGGCTGGTAGATTTTTGTGCCTGTTCAAACTCTTTCATCTTATCCAGGTAATTACCCACTTCTGTTCCGTTAATGGCACCCAGGCGGCCAACAGGAACCAACGGTATCAGCTTGCCTGGTTCACTCATCAACAGTACATCAGATGCCGGCCAGCCGAAAGTGGGCACCAGGTCTAATTTATCAACGGCTGGATCAGCTTCATTAGCTTTGTATTCCTGGTAACTGACAGCTCTGCCTATCAGGAAAACAAATTTGGGTTTTACACTAAAAGTTTGAGTAGCAAATCGGATAAAATCCCTGATGGCTGATGGATGGTTTTTGATACCAAAACCAAACTGTTCAGTCAGTTCACCGATATCATAAATTTTTGCATTGTAACTGCCGCCTGCAACTGAATTACGGTATTGGCGATAGAGGTCTACATTGTTAACACCACTTCCGTTATTATATAAAGCGGGGTTACTGATAATGATATAATCGCCCTGGTTGGCAGTGTTGTTGTAATTCACAAAGGTTTTGCTGCTAAGTGCTGCAATGTTATAGTAGTTATCTGCCGCCTGGCTCACTAAATTAAACCGGCGGACAGGGTCAGTTGAGGCAGGTAATACAAATCTTACCTGTCCGGCAATACTGATATCTCCAAGATATCTTTTACCATTATTAATATCATACAGCGCTGGCTGAACACTGTTATTATTGAAATTGGTGATGACCAGGTAATTACCCGTTGCACTGGCCGCCAGTTCAAAATAAAAACGCTTTTCATTATTAAAATTGAATGTGGCGGGATAAGTTACAGAAAAGCAGGGCACCACAATTCTATCATTACTTGAATTAGATGAGTTTGCTGGTGCTACTGCTACGGATATAAACGAAGAACTGTTAATTACAGAGAGCGGTAAATTGCGGATCGTATCCTTATGAAAAGAAAAATAAGGCATTGGGTTACTGGCAGGGGTAACCGTAGTATTGTTAATCTTTGCCAACAGGTCGCGTGTGTATAATGCATTACCAAATGCATTTACCGTAAACGTTACACTATTTGCCGGCCCGGCAGCATATTTATTAGTACCATTAATAACATTGCTTAAAGCACAGCACTGGTTAATATCACTGCTCGTCCAGCCTTCACCCATATCAAAAGCTGATGAATACACGCTCTCTCCTAAAATGGCCGCATACCCTCTGTTAATCTGTTGCTTATAATGTGCCTCTACCCTGCGCATAAAATAAGCATCCGCAGGCAATACATTACCGGCTACCGGGTTAGCGGCTTGTACATAACGCAGGTTGTTACCCGCCGGGTTTACAGTTAAATAATAAGTGGCTGTATCGCTGAATAAACTGTATTTGTCATCTAATTGAAAAGTTGTATCCCGGTATAATATTTTATCCGGTTTACCATCATTCATTTCTCCCCAAAACTCAATATAGTCCGATGCGCCAAACACACCAGTAGCAACAGTAGTGAACAGCCTTACCTGTTTACCATTGCGCCAGAGCTGAAAGTTTTCTGCAGGTACATTACCCAGGCCAATACTGGACAGCGTTGGCTGCGTGATGCGGCAAAGGGTATCTTTTCCCACCTGGAATTTATAGTAGGTTTTATTATAATCGATCCAGCTGTTATTCAGCTGTGCATATCCAGCAAAAGCAAGTGCTAAAACAACTACAGTAAGTAAAATCTTTTTCATAATAGATTGTTGTTAATCATTACTCATTTTCTTTTTTTACAAGATTGATCCGTAAAGAAAAGATATGTGTGTATAAGGGATTGGATTGATTGGCGAGGTTGGTAAAAGCGTAGTCGAGCGTAACATTTTTTACTTTAAAACCGGCCCCTATACTGGGTTGATAGATCCAAACTTTTTTCTGGTTCAGTATATCGCCGTCTGCAAGTGCTTTTTGAAAATTGGTGATGCCGCCCCTTACAAAAAAGGCATCTTTAATGCCCAGTTCAAGGCCTAAGTGAGGATCCACACTTACCGGGTTAGAACTAAAGACAGTGTTACGTTTACCGTCAAACGTTACATCAGCATTTGCTTCTGCCATAATATTGATGGAATTACTGATCCTGAAATTATAGCCGCCTCCAATGGCAATGCGTGGAGCAGTCAATTCGGTTGACTTAACCGGAATTTCATTGTTGGTAAGGTAGAGTACTTCTTTTTCTTTATCGGTAAAATGGAAACTCCATGCATTGAAAGTGGTGGTAAGGTCTTTAACCACTACTCCAAAATGCCCCCTTTTGCCATGTATCTGCAGTCCGGCATCCAGTCCAAAACCCCATGCGGTGGCAAATGTTCCTATTTTACGGTAAATCACTTTTGCATTGGCACCAAAGCTGATCCCTGTATTTTCAGTAGTTTTAATATTTTGTGCAAATGACAATAAAAATGCCCAGTCGGCAGAAGAAAATGTTTTGATATTGTTGTAATTGATGCTTCCATCCGGTTCCACCAGGTATAAAGTATTGGGGATATCGTCTACCGCAAAGCGTAATACGGATACTCCAATCGTTCTCTTATTTTCATTGACAGGAATGGCAAGGGAAGCATAATCATATTTGGCAATACCGGCAAAATATTCGGCATGCATCAAATTAAGGTTGGGGTGGTCTTTTACGCCGGTTAATCCTGCCGGGTTCCAGTAGCCGGCAGTGGCATCATTTACCGAAGCTACCTGGGCACTACCCATCGCCAGTCCCCTGGCTCCGGCTCCGATATTTAAGAACTCATTAGAGTACTTTCTAAACTGGGCAAAACTTATCACCGGCAAAAAAGCCAGCGCAAGCAAGCCTGTTCTTATACCATTTCTCATAATATTGTTAGGGGTTATTCAAGGATTTAAAAGGATATTGAATACCTTAAAACGTAAAAATACTTGGTAAATTGTGCTAATATGGAATTAAAATTAACCATTATATGCCAATCTCATACAATATATTTTACACTGCTTTCCACCTACAGCAGTAAGACCTTCTTTTCAAAAAAAAGGATGCCTGCAGCCAGAAAATTATTCCACCTTTTCTTCTCTGGTAATATCAGTTTTTATACCCATTTTTGCGAAAAATTTCAGACTCATCAACCAGATATCAATCATTTATGCAGGACTTAATAGCAGAATTACAATGGAGGGGCATGATACAGGATATTATGCCAGGCACAACTGAGCAACTAAGAAAAGAAATGACCAGCGCCTATATTGGCTTTGACCCCACTGCCGACAGCCTGCATATTGGCAGCCTGGTACAAATTATCCTGTTGATTCACCTGCAAAAAGCCGGGCATAAACCTTTTGCTCTTGTAGGTGGCGCTACCGGCATGGTAGGTGACCCCAGTGGCAAAAGTGAAGAACGCAACCTGTTAAGTGAAGACATACTGAACCATAATGTTGCGTGTGTAAAAGCGCAGTTGGAAAAGTTTCTTGATTTTGACTCCGCAAAGCCCAATGCTGCAGAAATGGTCAACAATTATGATTGGTTCAAGGGCATTTCATTTCTGCATTTTATCAGGGATGTAGGTAAACACATTACAGTGAATTATATGATGGCGAAAGACAGTGTAAAGAAAAGGCTGGAAGGTGAAAATGGTATGAGCTTTACTGAATTCACGTACCAGTTGGTGCAGGGCTATGATTTTTACTGGCTGTATAAAAACAAAAACTGCAAACTGCAAATGGGTGGTAGCGACCAGTGGGGCAATATTGTAACGGGCACAGAACTGATACGCAGGAAAGATGGCGGTGAAGCTTTTGCCTTTACTTCTCCCCTGATCAAAAAAGCCGATGGTGGTAAATTTGGGAAAACAGAAAAAGGAAACATCTGGCTGGATGCGACCAAAACATCACCTTATGAGTTCTACCAGTTCTGGTTAAACGCAAGCGATGCTGATGCAGAAGGATGGATAAAAATATTTACCTTTTTGGACCAGGCTGCGGTTACCCAATTGATAGCAGCACACCAGCAGGATGCAGGAAAACGTATACTGCAAAAAACATTGGCCAAAGAGATTACTGTTTTTGTGCATGGAGAAGATGAATATAACAAAGCGGTTGAAACTACAGCTAAACTCTTTGCCAGTCAGCATGCAGCTGCCGAAGATTTAAGTGAAGCTGATTTGAACAGCATGGATGGCATAGTAAAAGTTGATTTCAGTACTGCAAAAATCAATGACGGTATAGATGTGGTTTCGTTTCTTGCAGAAACCGGCATCTTCCCCAGTAAAGGCGAAGCCAGAAAGATGGTGCAGGGTGGCGGCGTAATGATCAACCGTAAAAAAGTGGACGCCGTTGACAAAACCATTGACAACAGTTTACTGCTGCATCAAAAATATTTGTTGGTACAAAAAGGTAAGAAGAATTATTTCCTGGTACAGGCTGTTTAATCCGCCTTTACCAGCTTCCACATTTCATCGGCCACCAATTGGTTGCCTTTCGCATTAAGGTGTACTCCATCAGTAGTGAGTATGCCTTTTGTTTTATTATCCGGATTGTTGGCCGCATCATACTCATGAAATATTTTGCGCAGGTCGATCAAAGGCAGACTATTTTTTGAAGCTAAACGCCGAATCGCTTTACTGTATTCATTTAAATCGCCATCCTGCGGATTGCTGTAATCTGTTTTTTCACCGATAGTGGCAGGTGTACATAAAACGATTTTGATATTCCGGTCTTTTAATTTTTTAATAATGGCCTGGTAGAATTTTTCAAATTTGTCCAGGTCTGTTCCCGTGCCGGATGTGGCTTTATGCCAAACATCGTTTACGCCGATATAAATAAATACTTCATCAGGATTTTTTGCCAGCACATCATCTTCCATCCGCAAATACAAATCATATACTTTGTTGCCGCCGATGCCAGCACCAATAAATTCATATTTATCTTTCATGCCTTCCTGTGCACACATGCTGTCGATACGCAAAATGTAGCCGCCCGGGTTTGCACCTGCATACGTAATGGAATCGCCAAAGAAAATGATCCGTTGTTTTTTTTGTTTCGGCATAAACGCAAATAAGAAAAGTAATGCAATGAGCGGGAGTATTTTTTTCATATAAACAATTTTATCAGTTGAGCAGGTGTTTTCTTTCCCGGTACAATTTCCAGATGAGTTCACCAAACAATGTATTGGCCCAGGCAAACCACTTACGGGTGAATTTTGTGGCATCATCTTTATAAAATGATTCGTGCATAAAACCGGTGCCGGCATGATTCTTCACCAGCATATCCAGGCACATTTTAATTTCCTTATCATCGTTACTGGTTAATGCCCGCATAATGATGCTCATGGGCCAAATATAGTTTACTCCCACATGCGGCCCGCCAATGCCTTCTGCTGCTTTTCCTTTAAAGAAAAACGGATTGCCGGCAGACAAAACATATTTTCTTGTATTGGCGTAAACAGCAGTATTGATATACGATTGATTTAAATAAGGCAATGCCAATAAAGAAGGCACATTCGCATCATCCATTACATTATAGCTGCCAAACCCGTTGATCTCATACGCATAAATATTTCCATAAGTTGTATGGTGCGTCACTGCATTCACCTGCAACGCATTCTGAATAGTCAATGAGAGTTGATTGATAGCTTCCAGTTCTGCAGCGGTAAATGCACAGAACGTTTTCATTTCCGCCAGGTGTTGCAATGTTGTCAGTGCAAAAAAATTGGCGGGTACATTAAAAGGGAAAACGGTGGCATCATCACTCGGCCGGAACATACTGTGTATTAACCCGATTTTTTTTGCAGGATAACCGTAACCGCCCATTGGCACTCCATCTGTGGCCCAACTGGTGGTACGTTCAAAATGATACGGGCCATCATTCTCCAGTCTTTGTTGTTCTTTAAATGTCTGTACAATCAACCGAACCGCTTTCTTCCATTGTTCATCAAATACAGTCGTATCTCCGGTTTGTTTCCAATAACCATAGGCCAGCCGAACCGGATAACACAAACTGTCAATTTCCCATTTACGTTCATGAATGCCGGGTTTCATTGTTGTTTTATCGTCTTTCCATTCACTGATCTTATTTTCATCTTTATAAAACGCATTGGCGTAAGGGTCCTTTAAAATGCATTTTACCTGCCGGTTAATCACTCCTTTGATCAATTCTTTTAATTGTGTATCTTCTTTCATCAATGGAAGATAGGGCCACACCTGTGCCGATGAATCCCTTAACCACATGGCATCAATATCCCCGGTAATGACGAATGTATCGGGTTTACCATCTATCGTTTCAAACTCTACCGTAGTATCCAAAGTATTGGGGAAACAATTTTCAAATAACCAGGCAATTTCTTTATTGCCAATATTTTTTTGGATGGTTGCAATTAAATTTTCAACTGCACTGCTGTTGAATTTCCTTAAATGTTCTGCTGTTCTTACAACCGGAAAAGCTTTACCTGTAATTTTTGCCAATGCAGAATTGCCCAACAGCATACCCGCTGTTGCCAATGATGATTGCTGTATAAATAATTTTCTGTTCATGTTTGTTGTATTTGGATGCTCCAGCATCCAACCGTTCTAAAATAATTTTTGGCTGAATGCCGGAGCTTCCTGACTACATTGTACCTGGATGCTCCTGCATCCAGCTTTTAGAAACCATTTGGGATTCGTTATTTCGGAAGCTGGAACTTCCGGACAACATTGTACCTGGATGCTCCAACACCCAACACTTCAAATGATTTTGGCTTTCATCATCTCGGAAGCTGGAACTTCCGAACCACATTGTACCTGTTCGCTCCAACACCCAACACTTCAAATGATTTTGGTTTTAATATTTCGGAAGCCGGAGCTTCCGAACTACATTGTACCTGGATGCTCCAGCATCCAACACTTCAAATGATTTTGGCTTTCATTATCTCGGAAGCTGGAGCTTCCGAACTACATTGTACCTGGATGCTCCAGCATCCAGCACTTCAAATGATTTTGGTTTTAATATCTCGAAGTTGGAACTTCCGAACTACGCTTTCCAATATGTCCACTTCCAGTCTTCCCAATTTTTAACCAACCCCGCTTTAACCGGATTTTGTAAAATGTAATTTACAATATTTTCAAATTCGCCATGCCGTACAATATGGTCATAAGATTCTTCTTGCCAAAATGACCCTGATCTGCCCAGGGCATTATTACATTGCCTGGCAGTAAAACTTTTATGCAATTGCATGATGCGGTATACCTCTTTCTCATCATCTTTCATTGCAAACAAAGCATGAACATGATTACTCATGATGGTGAAACAGTATAAGTCAATTTCAGTTTTGGACAGGTGCAACAATGAATCATAAACTATCTGTGCAATTTGGGGTTGTTGTAACCAATAAGGTGCGTTCGGATTCTTATCAAGAAAAGAATCGAAGCGTTCAAATGACTGCTGATGCAGGGCATATTCATTTGCGGTTGTGAATTGTCCGTTTTTCAGCAATTGTTGATATGCCCGTTCGTTTTCTTCCCTGAGTTGCTGAATGATAGTGTTTGGAATTGAATCATACAACCGGTAAGTAATAAAATAGATCGCATTACCAGCCTGTTTATGCGGCAGGCGCTGACGGTAGAAGGGTTTTTGCATGGCATTGTAACTGGAAGCTCCAGCTTCCAGATGTTAAGTAACTTATTCTTTTGATTGGATGCTGGAGCATCCAAATACATTAAAGCTGGAGCATCCAGGTACGTCACTCCGGAATAAACTTTCGCTCATTCACCCAATACCCATTTCCTTTTTCACAAATATGCACTTTTAAATTTTCCAGGCTGAATGGGTTGCCATCCGGTATATCAGCAATATTACTAAAGCTTACATCATGCCCGTCAATGATCACTACGCAGCCGCTGCCAATGGCTTCCATTTTATTGCCTTCAGTAATCAGCATGCCCGTATCTTCTCCCAGGCCAATACCAATGCAACTGGGGTTACAGGCCACAGCTTGCGCCAGCCTTCCAAAGCGGCCGCGTTTTTCAAAATGAGAATCGATGATCACAGAATCAATAAAACCCAGGCCGGTGGTCATCTTCACTTCACCCTTTAAATGCGCCCTTGCAGCATTGCCTTCATAAATCATGGTTTTGCTCATGGCCATTGCGCCAGCCGATGTTCCGGCAATTACAAAGCCTTCTTCGGCATATCGTCTTTTAATAATAGATAAAAATTCTGTGCCTCCATCTGTAACGCTTAAACGCAATTGATTACCACCACTGAACATCACCGCATCACATTCCTGTATGCGGCGCAAACAATCTTTATCCTGAGTATCGGCACGGTTGCGGATGTGCATGAGGCCGATATTGGTGCATCCAATTTTCCCAAAAGCATTCAGGTAATTATCCCCCACTTCATAAGGGATGGAACTGGCAGTAGTGATCACTTCAATACGGCTGTTGGGGCCGCCAGCTTCTTCCACAATCCTGCGGAGGATACCCAGTTCAAAAAAGTTGAGGTTATTGCGGTTAAAATTGTCTTTCTCCGGTTCTGCTCCTTTATCTTCTGCCCCACCAATAGCAATTAATTTTCCTTTTACAGCTTGCATGAAATCCTGTTTGATAATGGAGCAAAAATAAAGGGAATTCAGCATTCAGCAGTATGCCGGGCAAGCATATCCCGATAATATTTCACCCAATGCCATTGACTAAATACGAACTACTGGAATTTCTTTAAACTCACCGCCTTCAATCTTATATTTATGGCCTTTTATTTCTATTACTTCTCCTTCACGCATTAGCGACAACTCGTAAATATCCTGTTCCATTAAATGTATAGATCCTTTTGTTTTTCTGGCCAGGTTTAAATAATCTGTATTGATCTTATCATATACACCGCATAAAATTATTTTTACAGGCTTTTTTATGGAAGTTGCTAACCCAATATCTTTTACCGGAGCCCAATTGTCAGCTATCATTACAACTGTATCACATGACGGGCATTTTTTAATGGCAAAAAGCAAGGCTTCAACATTGTTTTCCGGGGCATCACCGCCACTGCCACTTATCATGGCTTCTTTTAATTTATTTTCAATTTCATCATATTTTGCACTACAGATATCATGAATGCCGCCAGTATTACCAACAATTTTTTCTGCATCAGCCTTATCATCACCGTCATTAAAAAAAATGAAATTTCTTTTTAGCCCATCACTCATCTTAAGTTTTAACCATGTAAGCAACTGGGCTGAATAGGGATACATACTTCCTGTGACATCTGCAACAATCATAGCTTTATCCCACTGCTGCCTGTTAAACACCTGCTCCACCACGTTTTCAAAAGACTCATATCGCTCCACTCCATCCCATGAATTACACCTGTCTTCATCCATATCTAATACATAATATACCGAATCGGAATTTTCCACATATTCATAATACTCTTTGGTTATGAGTTTAGATTTTATGCCTTCGCTTGTACTAATTCGAATTACACTTCTCGTAAAATCCTTTCTCAGTGGATGAAAGTCTATTGAATCAATATAAAAGCCCCATTCCCCACAAATAGCCCCAAGGCTGTCCGAACGTACCGTTTTGTGCAATAATTTATCTATCCTTTTTAACTCCTTTACTGTTTCGATTGAATCTGGTAATGGCCTGTAGTAAATATAAAATCCGTGAGGAAGATAACTTGCTGTTTCTTTATTATTAAATGCCGTTTGCCTGATTTTTCTGAACTCAATTTCGTTCCTGAATAAGCCGGGTAATATTTTATACAGGCTTTCCAGTCTTTTCCTGTTCAGTGGTGAAAAGTCCATTTTAGAGGGATAATCTGAATACACCAAATCTACACGTACCACTTGCGCTTTTTTCAGTTCATTAATGACCGCCAATTGATTGATACCAAACTCAGATTTTCCAAAGTGCATGGGCAGGTACACTGCTTTACTTCCTGTTTGAACAGGTGCATAATAATTTTCTTTTACTTCCGGTAGTTTTAAAATACTTTCTATGCTAACATTTTGTGCCCTTGCTGTTACTAATGCAAAACTTAACAGTACTGCAGTGCATACAGTTCTCATAAATGGTTTTATTAAATGACGCAATTGCTGTTGCATTCCATATTATCCTTTCGCAAAAGCCTCAATGCCTTCCACCAGTGTATCCAGGTTTTTAGTGGTAGTGTATACATTTGGCGTAACACGAACACCACTGATATTTTCCCAAACAATACCTACGGTGTGTACCTTATAATTCGTCCATAAATAACTGTCCAGTTCCTGTGGCGTTTTGCCTTCCACACTTACCAGGCCAATAGCACAGCCGTAATCTTTTTTAAATGAAGTATGTATTTTCACTTTAGGTATATGCTGCACTTTTTCCATCCAGTAATTTTTTAAATACAGCAGGCGTTCTTCTTTTCTTTTGGCGCCAATCATATCAAAAAAGTCAATCGCTTTATCAATCGCTTCTTCTATGAAAAATGGACGGGTACCCAAATGTTCAAACTTGCGGATGTTGTCGTCTTCTTTATCTCCTGCCCCAAACAAAGGCCAGATGTTTTTTATTTTCTCTTTACGGATGTATAATAACCCTGTGCCAATGGGTGCACCCAGCCATTTATGCAAACTGGTTCCAAAGTAATCGCAATTCAAATCTGGTATCAGGAATTCAAATTGTGCAAAAGTGTGGGCGCCATCCACCAATACTTCAATATTCTTTTTCTTTGCTGCATCTGCAATTTTTTTCACCGGCATTTTTTGTCCAATCCAGTTAATCATGTGCGTGATCTGCACCACTTTGGTTTTGGCAGTGAAAGCATCTGTATATTGCTTTACTAAATAGGTATCATCTTCGCTGGGTAATTCCAAATTGATCCACACCAGTTTGATCCCTTCCCGTTTTTCTCTTTGTTTCCATGCAGCAATCATGTTGGGGTAATCCTGTTTAGCCAGCACCACTTCATCTCCCGCTTTCAATTCAATACCAAATATTACCGTTTCCAGCGCTTCAGACGCATTGCGTACCATCGCAATTTCTTCTTTATCACAACCCGCCAGTTTGGCTAAATTTTTCCGCAGCGGTTCACGCCCCTGGTCCACCACACGCCACATAAAATAACTGGGTCCTTCATTGCTGATATCATAATACGTTTTCATCGCATCAGCCACCACTTTTGGTGCAGGCGATACACCGCCATTATTCAGGTTAATAAAATTCGAGGAGATCGTATACGATTGCTGAACGTAATACCAGAATTCATCGTCCGTAGCCAGTTCGCCGGGTGCAACGCCTTCTGCATTTTTTAATGCAGCCTGTAAATTACGGCTCCATGCTGGTTGTAATAATCCGCCGGCTAATGTGGCACCGGTGAGCAAACTCATTTTATTAATGAATGATCGGCGATTGGACATGACAGGTTTGTTTTTATGCTACAATTTAATGCTTTTGTTTTTTGCAAACCAAGATGATTTCGCTAATTTTCAACATGCCACAAACTATACTTCACTAAAACATTTACTGCTGTTATGAAAATTATCGAGATCAAAGTACTTAAAGGACCCAATTACTGGAGTGTGCGCCGTACCAAACTCATCCAGATGAAATTAGACCTGGAAGAGAAAGAACAAATGCCCACCAATGCCATACCGGGCTTCAGGCAAAGGCTGGAAACTTTGTTACCCACACTCATTGAACACCGTTGCAGTGTGGGTACCCGTGGCGGTTTTTTTCAGCGGGTGGATGAAGGTACCTGGATGGGGCATGTGATTGAACATATTGCGTTGGAAATTCAAACCCTTGCCGGTATGGATACCGGCTTTGGCCGCACCCGCGGCACCGGTAAAGAAGGTGAGTATTATGTTTGCTTCAGTTATATGGAAGAAGATGCAGGCATCTACGCCGCTAAAGCTGCAGTGCGTATTGCCCATGCTTTAATTTTTGACGAACCATACAACCTTGATGAAGATATTCAGCGCTTACGTGAAATTCGTGAAGATACCCGCCTTGGCCCAAGTACAGGTTGTATTGTAGATGAAGCCGCAAAACGTGGTATTCCCTACATCCGACTGAATAAACACAGCCTGGTACAATTGGGCTATGGAGTGCATCAAAAAAGAATACGTGCCACCATTGCCAGCACCACCGGTAATATTGCTGTTGATATTGCCTGCGACAAAGAAGAAACCAAAAATTTATTGGAAGCTGCTGAGATCCCTGTACCAAAAGGCGATGTAATACGCACTGAAGAAGGTTTGAAAGATGCCATCAAACGCATTGGCTATCCCTGTGTCATCAAACCCATTGACGGTAACCATGGCAAAGGCAATACCACCAATATCACCACGTGGGAAATGGCATTAAAAGCATTTGAAGCTGCCAAACAATACAGCCGCAGTGTGATCATTGAAAAATATATTACCGGTTTTGATTTCCGTATCCTGGTCATCAATTATAAATTCATTTGCGCTGCCTTACGCACGCCAGCCAGTGTTGTGGGTGATGGTGTTCATACTATTCAATATTTGATTGATGAAACGAATAAAGATCCCCGCCGTGGTTATGGCCATGAAAAAGTACTCACACAAATCACCATCGACCAGTTTACACAAAAGATGCTGGACGAAAAAAACTATACGCTGGAAACTGTTCCACCTAAAGATGAATTGGTGTTGTTAAAACCCACTGCCAATCTTTCCACCGGCGGCACTTCCACTGATGTAACCGACGAAGTACATCCAGCCAATATCTTTATGTGCGAACGTATTGCAAAGATCATCGGCCTCGACATTTGCGGCATCGACATCATGGCACACGACTTACGCACACCCATATTCGAAACTGGTGGCGCTGTACTGGAAGTAAATGCCGCACCGGGTTTCCGTATGCATATTGAACCATCTGTTGGCCTGGCCAGAAATGTTGCTGAACCCGTGGTGGACATGTTGTTCCCCAAAGGCAGTGCCGGCCGCATTCCCATCATTGCTATTACCGGAACCAACGGTAAAACCACCACCACAAGACTCACGGCACATATTGCAAAAACGGCTGGCTATAAAGTAGGCTACACCACCAGCGATGGGGTGTATATTCAAAACCAGATGATGATGAAAGGCGATTGCACCGGTCCCATCTCTTCACAATTTGTATTAAAAGACCCAACCGTTGATTTTGCAGTGCTGGAATGTGCCCGTGGTGGTATCTTAAAAAGTGGCCTGGCTTTTCAAAACTGCGATGTTGCAGTTGTAACCAATATCAGCGCCGATCATATCGGGTTGGGTGGTATTGATTCTATGGAGCAAATGGCCAAAGTGAAACAGGTGGTTCCTGAAACTGTTTTTAAACATGGCTATGCCATTTTAAATGCTGAAGATGATTTGGTATACAACATGAAAAACGACCTGGAATGCAACATCGCCTTATTCAGCATGAATGAAAATAATGCCCGCATACAGGAACATTGTAAGAATGGTGGTTATGCAGCGGTATTTGAGCATGGTTATATCACCATCATGAAAGGCACCTGGAAGATCAGGGTGATTAAAGTTGCCGAAGTGCCCGTTACTTATGGCGGCAAAGCCATGCACAATATCATGAACTGTTTGCCCGCAGTATTATCCACTTATTTCTGGCGGAATATTTCTATTGAAGACATCAGGCTGGCATTGCAAACTTTTGTTCCCTCACCCGTACAAACTCCGGGACGTTTAAACTTATTCCAGTTTAAACATTTTCAATTTTTGGTTGACTTTGCCCACAACCCTGCAGGACTTGAATTACTGTGCGACTTTGTTAGCAAGCTGGATGGAACACCCAAAGTGGGCATCATCAGCGGCACCGGCGACAGAAGGGATGACGATATTCGGGAGCTCGGCAGAATTTCAGGCAGACATTTTGATGAGATCATCATCCGCCAGGACAAAAACTTGCGGGGCCGAACAGCCGAAGAAATTGTAAATCTGTTAGTAGAAGGAATTAATGAGACAAAACCAAAAGATATTCCGCTTACTATTATTTACAATGAGAAAGAAGCCATCATGCATGCTTATCATTCGGCGAAACCCGGTTCACTCATCACTATTATGTGCGATGTGGTGGCAGAAGCGCTCGACCTTATTAAAGGGCTGAAGGAAAAGGAAGATGCAGAATAAGCGACACCTATTGACATGCCAATTGTACAACAGGATATTATTACCGCATTAATCATCGCCGGCATTGCAGTTTTTGTTGCCTTGTTTCAATTGATTTTGGCAGGGCAACAAAAGTTTCTTTCTCCATTATTGCAAAACATGCTGCAACTGGCAGCAGTATGCGGAATTACCTGGGCTGAAGTATATTCTATTAATCATACCTTTTTCAGTAGTATTTGTTTTATTATTTCCACCGTTGTATTCCTCAGCAATTATATGTGGGGGAAAAGAATCAGGCAATTTGATTTAGCCCGAAAGCTGTCTTTTCTGCTGCTTGCAACAAGTGTGTTGTCTATATCATCTTTTTGCAGTACGGTACAAATCGCACTGGGAATATTTGTTGCAGGCATTGCTGATGCCGTTGCTGGCATACTATATCATTTCCTGGGTAATCAATCTATTATATTCCTGTTCGAAAAAAGATCATGGACGGGTTTATTATCCTTTTACCTAACTGCAGTCTTCATTACAAGTATATGCTTTGAGTATTTTTCTTTTCATGGAATACTAATGGCGTTAACCTTTGCTGTGTTACCTGCATTAACCTGGTTATTCAGTTATAAAAGCATTGAATTATTTTCGGTTCCCATTGTCACCGTTACCTGTTTATTTAACCTTCCATTTTTTTCTACAGAAGATTTATTGCGGACATGGGTTGCTTTATTTGCTTTTATGCTTTTATCTTTTTTAGCACTGCATAAAAAATGGCTCAATCCCGGTGGTGCTGTTGCCGCCTGCTGGACAGGAACAATGTTATGGATCAATGGTGGTATAACCGCATTTGTTGTACCGGGCATTTTTTTAATTGGCGGTAGTTTATTTTCAAAACTAAATAATACAGAAAGAGAAAAAGAAGGCCGTAGCGCCGTACAGGTTTTTGCCAATGGTTTAATTGGAATTATTTTCCTCTGCGGTTATACACTTACAGGGAATCAAAATTGGTTGCTGAGTTATTTGGCTTCTTTTTGCATCAGCATGAGCGATACTGCAAGCTCCGAATGGGGGGTATTTTTAAAAGGTAAAGTGGTGGATATTATTGGCTTAAAATCTTTGCCTCCGGGTGTTTCAGGTGGCGTGTCCTTTGCCGGCACAATAGCAGGCCTGCTTGGTGCTGCAATACTTGCTTTTATTGGCGTTTACACTTATCAGCTTTCCCGGAATATCTTTTTTTTACTTACACTCACCGGGTTTGCGGGTATGATTGCTGACAGCATACTTGGCAGCCTGCTGCAGGTGAAATACCGATCACCGGCTGGATCAATTGCTGATGCTCCGGCAAACGGTGCATTTCACTGGAAAGGGTTCAGCTGGTGCACTAACGATATGGTGAACATTTTGAGTAATGCGCTGGTTTCTGCTGTATTTTTTTACTTTTTCGCTTAAAAACTATGAATTCCTTTTGGCAAAAAAGGCCTGAAACCCTATTTTTGCACTCCATTTCTGAGAACCCTGTTCAAAGAATGATGATTGGGTTATGGTGTAACGGTAGCACTACAGATTTTGATTCTGTCTGTCTTGGTTCGAATCCAGGTAACCCAACAAAAAAGACCCACAAGCGGGTCTTTTTTATTGACATCAATTTTTGCTTATCTTATTTCACCAGTTCCGTTATTACTTGCCCCACACTACCGCTTGGCATTTGAATGTGCAGCAACGCAGCAACTGTTGGCGCAATATCTGTCATGTGTGTTTCCCTGTAAATTTTACCCGGTTTTACGCCCCAGCCAAAAAACAGGCAGGGTATGTGTGCGTCATAAGGGTTCCACAAACCATGCGTGGTACCGCGTTTACCCCCATCGAAATAACCGGCTTTAAAAGTAAACTGTACATCGCCGCTGCGTTTGGGATTATATCCATTCACCATCATTTCTTTTTGTGGAGATGGTAATGTAGCGGTATTTATTTTATCCAGTTCCACCGCAGCAATAATGAAATCTTTTTGCTTCAGTAAATCAATTACCAGTGGCGTTACTTCTGCAGCGGTATGGCTTTGTTCTGCAATGCCTTTTTTATCTAAATACACCTGGTAATTCATTATGGTACGGACGGCATTTTTGATGCCTGTTTTCTCTTCAATACTTTTATTCAGTTCCTTCATTAAATCATTTTCATCAAAAGTACCCCCAGGTAAATTATGTTCATTTAAAAAACCGGGTATGTGCGCTACCCCATGGTCGGCAGATAAAAACAATAAATAATTACCCTTGCCAATTTTAGTATCCAGGTAAGTTAAAAAACTTTCAATGTCTTTATCCAGACGCAGATAAGTATCTTCAATTTCAATGGAATTGGGGCCAAAGGTATGGCCAATATAATCTGTTGAAGAAATACTTACTGCAAGAAAATCAGTTACCGTATTCTTACCTAAATTTTCATTTTCAATGGCCGCTTTTGCAAAAGCCAGGGTATAGCTGTTGGCAAAAGGTGTGGTGCGGAAAGATTCATATTTATCCTTTGCATCAATCATTGACAATTTATGCGGAAAGGTTACCGTTTTCTCACCCCGAATCGTATTTTCATAGGGCTTATCATCGGCACTGCTCAGGTCGTATTTATTGATCGGTAAAATCGTGTTCCAATCCTGGCTCATATAAGTACCCGCCATGTCTTTTGCGTTAAATGTATTTACCCAATCCGGCAGGCTGTTCATATAATGCGTGCTGGTAATCCATTTGCCACTGTCGTACCAATAGGCAGCATTGGCACTATGCCCGGCAGGAAGAATGGCACCGCGGTCTTTCAACGCAATACCAATCACTTTGCTTTTAAAATTATTGCTCAGGCGCAGTTCATCGCCAACTGTGGTCACCCATAAATTAGCCGGGCTCATCTTACCTGCAATGCCAGTGTTGCCCACTGTATTTACTGTGGAGTCATCAGTACAATAAACCGATTTATTTGTCGCCCTGTCGAACCAATTATTGCCCACAATACCTGTAATGGCGGGAACACTGCCGGTATAAATACAGGTATGCCCTACAGCAGTATAGGTGGGCACATAAGGAATCAATGTATTCTGTGCAGCAAACCCCTCCCGCAACAGCCTTCTGAAACCGCCATTGCCATATAAATCATGGTAGCGGTACAGGTAATCCCAGCGCATCTGGTCTATTACAATGCCCACAACCAGTTTAGGCCTTTGCAGCTGCGCCTGTATGAAGAATGGGCAACAAATCAGCAGGATTATCCATAAGGTGAAGATCTTTCTTAAATGTCTGTAAACCATAATCATAATTTTAACAAAGATAACCGTTAAATGCCTGATAATAAAGCATCGGTATTGTTATGGCAATGTTACGAGTTTTGCCCGGATTGCGTTATTTTTGCGCCTGATAAAAAAATTAATACGCATGGATATATTTGAAAAACTTGTCAAGGATGGTGGCCCGCTTGGTCAGCACATGGACAGGGCCCATGGATATTTTGCCTTTCCAAAATTAGAAGGCGAATTGGGGCCGCACATGAAATTCAGGGGTAATGATGTTATTGTTTGGAGCCTGAATAATTACCTGGGGCTGGTCAATCACCCTGAAGTAAGAAAAACGGATGCTGAAGCAGCTGCTAAATACGGTATGGGTAACCCGATGGGCGCCCGCATGATGAGTGGCAATACTGCTAAACATGAGGAACTGGAAAAAGTGATTAGTGAGTTTGTTGGCCGTGAAGATACCATGTTACTGAATTTTGGTTACCAGGGCGTGGTAAGTTGTATTGATGCGCTGGTGAACCGCCGCGATGTAATTGTTTATGATGCAGAAAGCCATGCCTGCATTGTTGATGGTGTACGCCTGCACATGGGCCACCGTTATGCTTTTAAACATAATGATGCTGCTGACTGTGAAAAACAATTGCAGCGGGCTACTGAAATGGCCAATAAAAACGGTGGCGGCATTTTAGTAATTACCGAAGGTGTTTTTGGAATGGACGGTGAACAGGGTATCTTAAAAGAAATTGTGGCGCTGAAAAAGAAATACGAATTCCGCATTTTTATAGATGATGCCCATGGTTTTGGTTATATGGGACCAACCGGCGCAGGTGCCGATCATGCCCAGGGTTGCAGTGAGGGTGTTGATTTGTATTTCTCATCTATGGTGAAAAGTTTAGGCAGCCTTGGTGGTTTTATTTGCGGGCCGAAAGCCGTATTGAAATATTTGCGGTACAATGTTCGTTCACAAATTTTTGCAAAGAGTGTTCCATTAGTTGTTGTTGAAGGTATGCTGAAACGTATGGAGATGATCAAGACAATGCCTGAACTGAGGGAAAAACTCTGGTACAATGTAAACAAACTGCAAAATGGTTTAAAAGAAAGGGGCTTCGATATTGGCAGCACCAACTCCCCTGTTACCCCAATTTACATGAAAGGTGATGTGCCCGAAGCTACACAAATGGTAATGGACCTGAGGGAAAATTATGGCATCTTTTGTTCTATTGTGGTATATCCTGTTATTCCGAAAGGTGATATCATTTACAGGTTAATCCCCACTGCATCACACAGCGATGCTGACATTGAAACTACATTAAGGGCATTTGAAGAAACAAAGAAAAAGCTGGATGCGGGTGCATACAAAGCAGAGAAGATTCCCGATATGGCAGAAAAAAGTTTTGTATAAACTGAAATAAACACATTATTGATCCCACCTAAACAGTGGGATTTTTTTTGCTCACTATGCTTTTAATCAAAATTTAATGCTTACTAAAATACATTACCAGGCTTACCATTATTTTCTCACACGCTCCATATTGTCCAGTTTAATTGTTCCAATATAATGGTACAGGAGATAAACAGCCCACAGTAGCAATTCTTTTACATTTCTTATTTGCCAGTAACATTAGTTAAGTGAATGCAAAGCTGACTTTAGCAAATTAAACCTGTGCAGCATTAAAAGTCAATAGCCCATTCGTTAATCTTTAAATTTTTCTCCAATGAAAAAAAATATCTTCATTGCCCTTGCATGCGCAATCACTTCATCATTGTTATTTAACAGTTGCAAAAAATCTGATGCCGTAACGGCACCGGCTACACCGGACAATGCCATCAGCAGCGACCCCAGCCTGAGCATTTTTACTGCTATGATTAACAAATCGGGTGACGGCACATTGATCAACAGCGGCAGCACCATTTTAGCACCTACAGACAGTGCGTTCATCAATGCAGGAATTACGGCAGCCTCAGTTGCCAACCTCTCTGCCGCAGCTTGCGATTCTATTGTAAGGTATTATACACTTGCCGCAGGTATTCAGTTCAACGGAACCACCAATACAGAAACTTCTTTTACCACAACATTGGGTGCCCCGGTTTTTGCAGACAGTACTGGAACACAATTGTATTTTGATGGGTCTGCTGCTGTATCGGCAACACCAGTAGTCAGCGGGGCTGCATCCATTTATAAACTTTCTCAAATCATCATCATACCTTCCACATCGGTAGCACAAATTGCCGGTGCAGATACCAGCCTTAGTTTATTTAATGAAGCTTTCAACCGCACCAGCCTGGCGGCTCATTTAACCGGTGGAAATTATACGGTGTTTATGCCCACCAATACGGCATTTGCAAACGCCGGCTATCCAGATATTGCAAGTATTGATGCGGCAGACATCAACACATTAACCCAGTTGTTATTGTACCATACCCTCAGCAACAGTTATTTTGATAATGACCTTGCACAACAAACAGCTTTAACCACGTTACAGGGCGGAAACATACAGGTAGTTACTGCCAATGGCAAATTACAACTGGCGGGTAACAGCAATGCAGCAACTCCTGCCAGTTTTTTAACCAATGGAGAACTGGCGGGCAGCAATATTGAAACGTATAAAATTGATACAGTGCTGATGCCTTAGTTAAAACATAAACTATTTACCAGAGAATATATTGAGGCGCAGGCGTGATGAGGTGTAAAATAAAATGGCTCCATTGCTGGAGCCATTTTTATAACTAAGAAAAGTTATGCTTAATTGAACATGTACCTGATACCAAACTGCATCTGCCAGCGTGAAGCAATGCTTGTGCTGTTGGAGAAGCTGTTTACATAAGGAGTCAGGTTGGTGGCATCTTGCTGTGTGAAAGAGAAGCTTGGTGTTTTACCATCAGCAGCTAAACCTTCAAAACGCAGGAAGTTGCTTACTGTTGGTACTTTAACAATACCCCAGTATTTATTCAGCATGTTACCCACGTTCAGGATATCCAGTGACAACCTCAAAGTGTGACGGTCTCCATCTCCTTTACCGGTTTTAATAGAGAAATCCTGTGTAATATTCACATCCAGTTTTTTGTAGAATGGCAATACTACTGCGTTAGCTTTGGCAATTTCACCACGGTGAGCACTTAAATAGTTGTCCTGGTTGATGAATGCGTTCAGCTGAGCCCATTGCTGAGCAGCAGTGCGGGGATCAGTACTTGATCCGGTACCCAAACCACCTGAACCAGATTTAACCAGGTTAATTTCAGACGCTGAATTTGGAATGTAGATCAGGTCGTTGTTATTACCATCGCCATTTAAGTCGCCATTGTAGATGTATGAAGTAGTACCATTTGGTGCAGCCTCAAAAAACAGACCAATGCTGGTAGCGCAATATTTAGCATACGTGAAACGGTAAGCGGCATAAGCTACTACACGGTGTGGCTGATACCATGATGCTGTTGCCAGGTTGGCTCCGTTTGGATCAACTGCGCCGATAGCACGACCGCTCCATAAACTACCCGCTGTACTACCACCTTCTGCAGTGGTCTTAACCCTTGAATGCGTATACGCTACACTGAAAGTAAAATCTTTGTAGGTTTTTTGCACCCTTAAAGTAGTGGTGGAAGAATATCCTTTGCTGGAATTCTTCATCAGGATGGCGTTACCCAGGTTAGGGTTTGCTGCGCTGGTACCGGCATAGTAGTATTTGCTGCTGGTATTCAGAGACGTAGTGGTAGAAGTATTATAACGCAAACGGTTGTCAGCACCAGCCAATGCAAAGGCGCTGGTTTCGTTCAGGTTTACGTTAGAATAATATACTGCGTTGATGTCTTTAGTATAAGAACCTTCTAAAGTAGCGATCCAGTCGTGTTTGAATTTCTTGTCAACAGCAAGGCTGGTTTTTAATACCTGCGGGTACTTGAAGTTGTTATCCACAAGCGCTACACTGTAAGATGTGTTTGGCGCACCTGCAGCCGGCCTGTACGCATTAGGATCTGCATTGAAAGGAACAGCTGTAGCACCAGACCTGATCACTGAACCAAACTGCACACCGTTGTTGCTGGCCTGGTTGCTGATCCATACAAATGGCGGAGGACCAGAGAAGATTCCAAGGCCGCCCCTTACCTGTAAAGATTTATCACCCAACACATCCCAGTTCAACCCTAAACGTGGTGAAACCAGTACGGCGTCTTTTGGTTTTTTACCTACATCATAATGTGCACCATTGGCAAATGCCAGGTTTGCAAAGTCAGGGTTTTGATCGAATGAACCCGTGTAATGAGATTCATCGAACCTGATACCATAAGTAACAGTGATGTTCTTTTGTACACGCCATTTGTCCTGAACAAAAAGGCTCAGGTCGTTAGAACCGGCTTTAGCATAAGGGAAAGAACCATCTTTTAACGCTGAATACTGGATAGCGTAACGCAAAGCATTTACATTACCATTATTCACGCTGTTATAGAAATCAGTCAAACTTGCAAACTGGTACAAACCCTGGTAAGCAGGTGCAAAACCATTCAGGTATTTTTTGAAATAGTTTTGAGTACCCGCAGTGATCTCGTGAGATCCTTTATAGAAAGTAAGAATGTCTGAGAACTGGAAGTTATCTGTATTCAGTTTATTGTTGTAAGTGAAGGGTTCATATCCGAATGTAGTGTAAATGTTACCGCCACTCAGGATATCAACCAGTGGAAGGTTTGAATTACCCTGGGATGAACGGAAATCACGCAACTGGATCAAACCAACCTGGAATTTGTTTACCAGTTTGTTGCTGAACCTTGAGTTCAATTCGGCAATAACAATATTAAAGTTGTTATTGATCACATAACCACTGCTCTTAAATGGCATAGAGTTATTACCTGGCTGACCACCTGTAGGGAATCCGGAGAAACCGTTACGGCTGGTGCTGGCAAATTGATCGGATGAAGATTTCAGGTAGTTGTATTTAATGGTCAGGGTGTGCTTGCTGTTAATGTTCCAGTCAATTTTAGCAGTGATCTTATCACTCTGTGTTTTTTGGTTATACCCCTGGAACGGACCTGCATCGTAACCAAATTTAGTTTGCAGGAAGTTGGCCAGTTTGGTCAATGTATCTGCATTAGCCTGCGACACGCTACCCGCTGTTACAGGGTGTGTGGCGTCAGAAGCAATGAAACTGGTAGCTGGCAATTCCTGCCTTACCTGTTCACCACTAACGAAGAAGAACAGTTTGTTTTTGATGATTGGCCCACCGATTGAAAAACCTCTTAAATTATATTTAATTGGTGTTTTGGTAACAGTAGTGTTACCCGCTTTATAACCCTGGTAATTTTCATTTTTGATATACTCGTAAACTGTACCTTTAAACTTATTGGTACCACTGCGGGTTACGGTATTGATACCGGCACCGGTAAAACCACCCTGTCGGATGTCGTAAGGCGATACGTTTACCTGTATCTGTTCGATCGCATCAAGGCTGATGGGCTGAGAACCGGTTTGTCCACCAAGTGTACCCGATAAACCGAATGAGTTATTGAAGTTGGCGCCGTCAACTGTTACGTTATTGTACTGGTTGCTTCTTCCACCAAAACTCAAACCATTTGAAGTGGGCTCAAGTTTAGTAAAGTCCTGTAATGAACGGTTAATGGTGGGCAATCTTTCAATTTGTGTACGGCTGATAATTTCCTGGCTGCCTGTCCTGGTATTACTGAAGATCTTGTCCTGCCTTTTGGTAGATACAGTAACATCAGTAAGTGTGGTGGCATTGGAAGCCATTTTGAAATCGGCCTTAAATGCCTGGCCCAGCAGCAGGTTAATATTTTCCTGTGTTTCTGGTTTAAAACCAACATAAGTTACGGTCACTACATAAGGGCCACCCACACGAAGGTTAGGCAGGTTGTAACGTCCGTCTTTACGGCTGGTAGTTGTGTATTTGGTGCCTGTTGGTGTGTGCACCGCAGTGATGGTGGCATTGGCCAAACCATTGTTTCCATCGGTAATGATACCCTGTATCTCCGATGTCGTTTCCTGTGCAAAAGCAAACGAAAAAATCGTTGCCAGCAAAGATGTAAGGAAAAGTTTTAATTTCATTCGTAGTTAATTTTAGTGGTGCAAAGGTGCGGTAAAAAGGCGGATAAACCTTTAACTTATTGTTACCAATTTCATTTTTGGGGATAATAATGCTAACGTTGTGAGAAAATATTATCTGCCACCGAAATATTATTTATTTAATAATAAATGGTTAAACATCAAATTGTTGCTGTTAAATAAATTAAATAAAAAAAGTGTCTTTTCGTACAGGCATGAAAAGGGGAGAATTTTGGCATTATAAAATAATATAATTTATCAAGTTATGTCTTTTCAAACAACCCAAAACATCCAAAAAACAGCAATGCTGTTCCTCTTCGGACTTTTTGCTTCATGCAGTTCCGGCAGGCATTCACAACAAGCTGTGATTAAAGCAATGCATCATTACGACCAGTCGTTAATATTACAGGATGAGGCAAAAATTGCTGCCTGTTTTACACCTGACGGAGACCTGGGAACGGTTGCGCATGGCAGGGATTCTATTCAGCAATTTTTGACCAGGTTCAGAAATATTAAGGTCATTGCACAACAATCAGTGGTAGAAAAAGTGACCCTTTATAAAGATTCTGTACTTATGACTGGCACGTACAAACAATCTGACATTATTCTGCCAAAAGACAGTATAACCGTAAGCGGTAGCTTTACTGCCACCTGGTTTTGGATCAAAGGAAAAGGCTGGCACATCAAAAAAATGTTTACAACCCCAGACCATTAGTAATTACATGGATTTTACCATCCTGCTTATTTTATTAAAGTCGCCATGCCGTTCTTTTTAATCATTCCGCCATTGATATCTTCAGCTTCCACAGTCCACACATAACTACTGGTATTTTGCATCACACCATTGACGCTTCCATCCCATCCTTTTCCGGGCTCGGTGGTGTAGTATACCTGTTGCCCATACCGGTTATAGACTGCAAAATATTTCAGTTCTTTTATGCCCACCAGTATTGGTCTAAGGATGTCATTCACACCATCTCCATTTGGGGTAAAAGCATTGGGTACAAATATATCAGCAGCTGCAAATACCGTAAGTGTGATATCATCTTTCGCCACACAACCAAAGGCATTGCTGGCAGTAACCGTATAAGTAATTTTATTGAAGGCAGTAGCAACAGGATTACTGATAAAGGCATTGTTCAATCCCGATGATGGCGACCAGCGATATTGATTCAACCCAACACCGTTTACATCAATTGCTTTCAGTTGCACCTGCTGGTTAACTGCCACAAAAGTATCGTTACCGGCAAAAACTTTTGCCGCTGGCAAAATGGTAAATACTATTGTATCCTGTTGAGATGCCTTACACCCAAATGGATCGCTTACCTGCAGTACATACGTATATACACCCGGCGAAGGTGGTGTAAAAACAGGATTGGATATGGCGATATTGGACAGGTATGTTGAAGGAGACCATTGGTATACTCCCCCTCCGGAACCATTTAACTGCAATGAACCACTAAGGCAAGTGGTAACATCAGGGCCCGCATTTGCAACAGGAAGTGGCTTTACAATCACAGTTCCGGAGCGGATATCACCGTCACAACCTCCAGCCCCATGTTCCTGTACGGAAAGCAGGAAAGTTCCTGCATTGTTCCATGTAACAGTGATCGTATTGTTGTTCGTAGTCTGCAAACCACCATTAATGTACCAGCTGTATGTTGAAGGTGCCGATGCATTATTTACCTGGTAAGTTCGTGTTGCACCAATACACACCGTATCAGGCATCGCAATTTGTGCCTTCAACACAGTGCAACATATTGTACACAGCAGCAGGATGATATTTGGAAAACGGAGTATCATTTCACCAGCATCTTTTTGTTTGCCTTTTGTTTTTCATTACTGATTACTCTTAATATACAGTTTTTAATGTTGGCTTCTCCCGTCCCCACTCTGCCAGCTTCATTACTGAAACGGCAGGGGAAACAGGATTTGGTATGAGCTTTTTTATTATGCTTTAATTATGTGTTATTGGCGTTGTTACTGGTTTTGGTGTTATGATTATTGTTTTAGTTATGCTGGCACTGCATCCATTACCGCCAACGATTTCGGTTACGGTCACGGTTCCGGTTCCTGGTGCTGTCCAGGTTACTGTAATTGTATTGGTGCCCTGGCCTGTAGCGATGGTACCGCCGGTAACCACCCAATTATACGTGTTGCCGGCAACGTTAGGTGTACTGTAAGTGGCTGTACTTCCACTGATGCTCTCGCAAACAGGTGTTGGGCCGGTGATTGCCGGCGCCGGCACAGGATTAATAATTACCGTTACCGGTTGAACATCAGAACATCCGGCTGCGGAAGTACCCTTGATATAATAAGTGCCTGCAGTTGCTGTTGTTGGTGTGGTGTATGGAATTGTGGCCGCTGCGTCTGTCCAATAAGTGTATGTTAAACCAGTTGTAGAGCCTGCGGTGACTGCAGCGGCAGTAATGTCCACCGTATTGGGCGCACATACTGCGGCAGGATTGGTGATGACAACCGCTGGTGCTGGTGCTTGTGTTACCACTACGGGCTGAATATCGGAACAACCACCGGGCAAAGTACCCATGATATAATAAGTACCTGCTGGCGCCGCTGTTGGTGTTAAGTATGGTATGGTTGCCGTTGCATCTGACCAGTAAGTAAATGTTAAACCGGCGGTAGAACCAGCGGTGATTGCAGCCGCAGTTAAATCAACTGTTCCTGCACCACAAACCTGTGCAGGGTTATTGATCACTACTGTTGGTGCTGCATTTACAGTAACGGTACCGCTTGCACTCGCGGAGCCGCATAGTGTTACTGTATTGGTGATTACAACACTATAAGTACCTGCAACGGTTGTTGAAAAGCTGGCCGCATTGCCTGGGTTAGTGGCTCCCACCGGTACCGTCCATACATAACTATAAGTACCCGGCGTACCTGGTGTTGCAGTTATAGTGGCAGGATTTCCGGCACAAACTGTCGAAGAGCTTACGCTAACAGTTGGCAATGGGTTAATGGTGATGTTGATGAAAACCGGATCCCCCACGCATCCGTTTGAATTGGTTTCCACCACCTGCAATTTAGCTGTACCCACACTGGTCCAGTTTATGGTAATAAGGTTTGGCGTGGCACCCGGTATAATAGTTCCATTACCCCCTGCTATAGTTGTAATGGTCCAGTTATATGTTGATCCCGGCGTGAGTACCACACCATACGGCTCTGCAGAATTTAAACAAACCTGGTGATCTCCTGTGTTAGGATATGGCCCCTGTGCTTTTACCATTGTATTTGCCGTTGCAAATACCACCAGCAAAAGAAAAGTGATTGACAGTTGATGCAGTTTCATACTGAAAAATTGTTTGGTTATTGGTTAAATGATTTAATCCTTTAGTTTGTATGTATAGTTAATCAGTTCTGTTCTTTTTATTGCTTTAGTTGTGATATATCGTCTGTGGTCCCGGTTTGGGATGCACTGTTATGGTTAATGTTGTTGTGCTGGCACATTGTCCCACAGCAGGTGTGAATGTGTAAGTAGTGGTAACCGTATTATTGAGTGCCGGTGACCATGTTCCCGTTATTCCGTTATTGGACGTAGCAGGCAATGGCAACAAAACAGCACCGGCACAAATAGGTTGTACTGCAGTAAACAATGGCGTTACCGCAGCACCCGATACGCCAATAATCGTAGTTGCTGAAGCCATACAACCTCTGGCGTCTTTTACATAAACTGTATAAGTTCCCGAAGCCAGACCGGTAAAAATATTGCTGGCCTGGTAAGTGATGCCATCTATGCTATAAGCTAACAACAAAGTACCACCGGTAGCCAGTGCAGTGATAGTGCCATCCTGCAGGCCGCCGCAAGATGCAGGGGAATTGGTAACAATAAGATTTGGTGCCGGCAAGTTCATCAGGGTAACCGTCCGCGTAAGTATACAGCCATTGGCATCTTTAACATACACCGTATAATTTCCAGCAATTAAATTGGAAAAAATACTTCCCGGCTGGTAGGTTACTCCGTCGATTGAATATTGCAATGGCAAAGTACCACCTGTAGCGGACGCTGAAATAGCACCGTTATTTTGTCCGCAGGCGGCATCCAGTATAACAGCAGTAAGTAATTGCGGCCCAAGGGTATTACCAATGGTGAATGCTTTCGAACTGACACATCCGTTTGTGTCTTTCACTGTAATTGCATAATTACCCGGTAACAGGTTGGTGAAGATATTTCCCGGTTGAAATGTAATACCATCCAGACTGTATTGCAATGGTGCAGCACCAGTTGCAGTGACATTCACACTGCCATTAGCATTATTGCAGGTAGCCGCAGTGGTTATTGTCGCACTGATTACCGGTCCTGTGGTATTGGGCAATACAACCCCAGTAGTGGCTATACATCCCCTTGCGTCTTTAATATAAATTGTATAAAAGCCCCCGGCCAGGTTATTGAATGTTGTACTGCTTTGATACACGGTTCCATCAATACTGAAAGTATAAGGCGCTTCGCCTTGTGAACCACTTACAATAATTGATCCATCATTATTATTGCAGGTGGCTGCTATGGTAAATGCAGTGGCTTTGGGTAAAGGAGTATTGATCACTGTAACTGTGGTTGAACCAAAACAATTGTTTGCATCTTTTACATAAACGGTATACGCTCCTGCTGCCAATCCGGTGAAAGTGGTACCCAATTGAAATGTCATGGCATCAAGACTGTATTGCAAAGGAGCCGCACCACCCGTACCTGTAACGGTTATTGTTCCATTATTCAGATTGCAGGATGTACCTGCAGCAGTTGCAGTTACTGCAGGTGAAGCCGCACCGGCCAATGTAACCTGTACGCCCGAAGTACAATTGGTGGCATCTTTAATGCCCACTGCATATATTCCTGCAGCAAGGTTATTAAATACACCACTGGCGAAGAATGCACCGCCATTGATATTGTAGGCATACGGTGGCACACCACCTGCACCCGCAGCCGTAATACTGCCATTGGATGAACTGCATGACGGTGGGGTTGATGTTGTTGATATCGATGGACCATTACTGGATGGTACGGTAATATAAATGGTGGTTAAACAGGCACCGGGAATATCCGGCGGACCAGTTGTAAAATCAGCATCATCTGCAATGATAATGGCATACGTACCCGGCGCCAGGCTGGTGAACGTAAAACTATTTGCACCAGGAGGGAAAAACGTATTCCATGTTACTCCGTTATCAATACTGGCATGGTAAGGGGTGTTGGCTCCAACACCAACAATGGTGATGGTTCCGGTAGAAGCGCCGCAGGCAGAGGCCGTTGATGTTGCCGTTGCTGTGGCCGGTGTTCCACTACCTACAACTGCAACTTTAGAAACCGTACAACCATTTTGATTTTTTGCAGTGATTACATGTGCGCCAACGGCAACATTGGTAAATTGATTGGCCGTAGTGAAAGGTCCGCCATCTAAACTGAAGGTATAAGAATTACCGCCGCCTCCGGGTACTCCTTTTAAATTTTTTATTCTGCCGGTTCCTCCAGTACAGGCTAACACATCTCTGATGGTGAAAGTTATATCAGTTGGTACGGGTGTACCCGTAACTGATGGATTCACTGTTACGGTTTGTGCAGCGATACAGCCTGTGGCATCTTTTACATAAACAGTATAAGTACCTGCTGCAATGTTTACAAATATGTTTAAGGCTTGATAGGTTATTCCGTCGATACTATATTGCAATGGTGGCACCCCTCCGGTTCCGTTTGCTACAACAACTCCACTCGAAGAGCCGCAGGAAGTTTGCACCGGAACACTTGCAGTTACATTCAGCGATGTTGCATTGGTTAGGGTAGTTATTTTTGTAACAATACAACCTGAAGCATCTTTTACATAAACAGTATAAGAGCCAGCTGCTAAGCCAGTGAAAATATTACCGGCCTGGTAAACGGTTCCATTGATGCTGTATTGTAACGGGGCGACACCACCAGTAGCAGTTGCCGTAATAATACCATTATTCAAACTGCAGGAAGCGGATATACTACTAACGGCAAGCATTAGCCCGCTTGAATTAGTAATATTCACCGTGGTGGTTTTGATACAACCATTAGCATCTTTCACATAAACGGTAAAAATCCCTGTACCCAAACCGGTGAATACAGTTCCTGCTCCGTAGGTAATACCATCAATGCTGTATTGCAATGGCGCAGTACCGCCCGATCCTGTTGCCGTGACAGTTCCGGTATTGCTGCCACATGCTGTCGGTGTACCTGTTGCTGTAATGGAAGGCCCCGCAGTATTTCCGACTGTTATACTAAATGTGCCGATACATCCGGCGGCATCTTTAACATAAGCAACATAATTTCCACCTGCCACGCCGGCAAAAACATTACTGGCCTGAAAGCTGGTACCATTGATGCTGTATTGATAACCGGGCGTTCCGCCTGATGCAGTAATAGTAATGCTGCCATTACTAACATTACATGCCGACACAGTTGATGCTGCTGTTACAGTTGGTCCTCCGATACTGCTGACGGTTACACTCGTTATTGCAGTACAGCCATTGGCGTCTTTCACTGTTACAGTATAAGTGCCTGCGGCTAACCCGGTAAATATATTCGATGTAAGAAATACCCCTCCATTGATACTATACGTCAACGGGGCTAATCCACTTGTACCGGTTGCCGTTATTGTTCCATTTACATTACTGCAGGTTGCTGCTGTGGATGTAGCTGTTACTGCAGGGCCGGGAAAATTGGTCAGGGTGACAGTTGTACTGCTGGTACAACCATTAGCATCTTTTACGGTTATTGTATATGTACCGGGGGCAAGACCTGTAAATGTATTACCAGCCTGGAAGGTGTTTCCGTTTATACTGTATTGTAATGCCCCGGTGCCACCGCTTCCAAATGCTGTTATAGTACCGTTGCTGCTGTTACATGTTGCAGCAGCTGGTACTGCTGTTATTAATGGTTGCGGTGAACTGGTGATGGTGAATACCTGGGCATTGGTACATCCATTCGCATCTTTTACTATAATGGTATACGTGCCAGCCATTAAGCCTGTAAAGAAATTATTATTCTGAAATGGGCCATTATTCAAACTGTATTGATACGGAGCAGTACCACCGGTAACGGTTGCGGTTACATTTCCATTGTTGCTGCCGCAGTTGGAATTGTTGACGTTGGAGGTTATTGCAGGTCCATTGGAGTTTTGCACCACCACCGTTGTTGTATTCTTACAGCCATTCGCATCTTTTACAGTAATGGTATACACACCTGCTGGAAGGCCGGTAAACGTACCACTGGCCTGGAAGGTTGCTCCGTCAATGCTGTAAGTATATGGTGGCACTGTCCCTGATCCTGTAGCGGTAATAGAACCAGTAGCATTGCCGCAGGTGGTATTAACTACGGTTGCTGCAATAGCAGCACCGGGCAAGGTGAATGTTGAGCTAACCTGTACCCCGCTGCAGGCCTGGTTGATGGTTGCAGTAATAGTGTATGTTGCAGCAGGTGTTAATCCGGTGAAAATACCAGTGGTGTTGGTTGCGACAGGTGTGGTTCCACTATAAAGCGTATACGAAATACTGGAACCCGCTGGTGGTGCCGGTGTAACGACTGCAGTTGCGCTGGAGTTGATACAATCCGGCGTTACGGTCAATGTATATTGTGTAACCGGGCAATAAGCAGATACATCAAATGAAGCTACAAATCCATCACCACTGGCATAGATCAGCTTTTTGGATTCATCATATGCAAGGTCGTAAATTGATTTGCCCGCAAAACCCGGCACGGGAATATCGGCAGCAGCAGCATCATCAAAAGTGGTTCCGTTAAATTGATATACTTTGATAATACCATTTCCATCCCCAATAAAAATATTATTACAGGCATCTGCAATTATTCCACCCTGCATCAATGCAGTATTTGCAGTAATCAAAGGAGTGCCAACATCTGCGCCTGTTGCTTTATCCAATGCTTTTAAATACTTGCCGTCCCAATAAAAAAGGTATGCGCCATTTAATGCCAATACATTGGCTGAATTATCCATCAATCCACCTGCACCGCCAACTGCATTCATATAGGGGCGGTTGAATGCTTCTGAAAGCGTAGTATAACCAGACAACCGGTTCCACGCAATACTTCCTGCATTATAGGGCGCAGTATGTTTATACATGCGGTTATTTACAGAGGGCGTTCCGCCAAGTGATGCAAATATGGAATAGATGTCAAAATTCGTTTGGTCAAAAACCATATCCACCATATCCTGGCAACATATACCAGAAGCCCCGGTAATGTTTAATGGTGTAACTGAAGTGGCAGGTGGCACCAAAATGCCCAGGTTTAATGTGGAACTGGTACCGCCACCCACAACCAATATTTGTGGTGATCCACTGTTACAATTCCAATATAATTTCCATGCTTCGTTAAACCCGGGGTTTCCTGCAGAAATATAATTATCATATAACCCTGTTGTACTGATGCGTACAATCCGGTATCCTGTTAACGGACTAAAGCCTTGTCCCAAATAAACGTTTCCTGTACTCTTCTCCACTACAAAGCCCCCATAGTATGGGCCAAATGACCATGAAGGCAATATCGTAGTGCCGGAAAATGTCCATTGCAAATTTCCTGCTGCATCAAATTTTGCCAGCCTGTTCACCGTGCCATCACCACCACCGGTTACATAAATATTTCCGGCATAATCAAAATCTACATCTTTTGCTTTACCGGCATTAACACCATTCAGGTTACCCGTTGTAGTGATAAACGGGTCAATAATTATTGGCCTGGTTGAATCATACCCGTTTGTAAATGCAAAACCGATAGTCTTGTCTTTTACAATAAATTGAATTTTTACAGGATTGCTTCTTGCCTGTACAAACCCATCATAGAATGCAATTGGAGCAGATACTTTAATTTTAGCAATGTCTGTTGCGATCAGTATATTGCCATCTGCTGTCAGGGACATGCTTTTCACATCACCTCCATATTTTATTTTGATGAGCGAAAGATCTGCACCCGGTTTACTTATGACACGGTATTCGAATCCAGTTTCTGAATTGTTTTTAAAGGACAATTCCACATCAATTCCAGGGTAAAGTTCCTTATACAATATTGATGTAAAACCGCTCGCTTTCTTTTGAATGGATCCATAAGTATGGTAACCCTGTGAAAGGTTTACAGCAACAATTTGAGCCGTCGGATTAGCACCCACCCATTCCATAGTAACCACTCGCCTGGTAATGGTTGTCTTGGCGATGATATCTTCTGGCCGCATCCCACTACGTTGCATTCGCTCTCTTTCTTCCTCTGATGGTTCATTTCTTTTCTGCTGCAAATGAATAAATCCCCTGTTCGTAAAGAGTACTGGCATGCCAAAACCCTCATACCCATAACGAATCGCACCCATGAATGATGCGCCGGAAATGGTATCGCCATATTGCCCTGCGTTTTCTATGAATACGCCGTTATTTGTCAATTGATTTTTTAATGCCGAAACAGATTTAGGTATTATGTGAAACAACTTCTGCCCGTATGCATTGTTACCCGCAATGGCAATAAGCATGACAGTGCATGTCAATGCACACATATTAAGGCAAAACTGTTTCACAATTTTAAGCGGTCAGAATAGCGTTTAGGCGCATGATTCAACGAACCATGCCATCTTTGAATGTGATTTTATTTGGACTTCAAAATAGATAACGGTGGTAGTTTAAACAAGGTTGCCTGTGTGAAGAAAAACGTGTTCAAACATTAAATCAGATTGCCGGGATATTCGCTATTTTTGATTGACTATGAGGCAGCATCTTGCACATATTGCGCTGGTTGTAAAAGATTATGACGAGGCCATTACTTTTTATACCCAAAAACTTGGGTTTGTATTGATAGAAGATAGCCCGCTCAGTGAAGTGAAACGATGGGTTATGGTATCGCCACAAGGCAATGGCAATTGCTGTTTGCTTTTGGCAAAAGCTGCAAACGAAAAACAGGAACAATGTATCGGGAACCAAACTGGCGGAAGGGTTTTCCTGTTCTTATATACCGATGATTTCTGGAGAGACTATAATACATACACCTCAAACCAGGTACGTTTTGTACGTCCACCGGCTGAAGAACCGTATGGCACTGTGGCTGTTTTTGAAGACCTCTATGGCAATCTCTGGGACCTGATTGAACCCAGAAAATAAAAAAGCCGGCAGTAAGCCGGCTAAGTTTTATTTCAATAATTTATTTTTCGTATATGCACAACTGGTAGTAATGCTTGCAAACAAATCAGGCTGGTAATTATTTTCCTGTTCTACTATAAAATGTTTTACGCCTGCCAGTTTTGCCTGTGCAAAAATGGCTTTAAAATTTACTGTACCATTTCCTACTTCGGTATTTTTAGTACGGTCTGCTTTATCCATATCTTTTACATGCCAGAAGTGAAAACGGCCAGGTTGCTTTTTAAATAGTTCGATAGGGTCATAGCCTGCCCTTACCACCCAGTATAAGTCCATTTCAAATTTTACCAGGTTTTTATCGGTATTATTCAGCAAAATATCATATCCATGCTGACCGTTCATATCAATAAATTCAAAATCATGATTGTGGTAGGCCAGTTGCATGCCTGCTTTTTTACAAATTTCTCCCGCCTTATTCATTCTGTCTGCCAATGTTTTATACTGGTCTATGGTTTTACGTGCTTCTTCTTTCAGCCAGGGTATTATAATATACTGGTGACCTAATGTGTGCCCCACTTCACAAAAGTTTTTTACATCATCGCCGTTTCCGTTATCAAATAAAAAATGTTCGGGTGCATAGTGTCCGCTTGGTGTTTTAAGGTTATTTTCTTTCAATACCCCTGCAAGCTCTTTTACTGTTAATTCATAAAATTTATTATCTGCGGAAAGGCCATACATTTCCACTTCATTGTAACCCGCCGCTGCCACCTTTTGAATAACGCCTTTGGGGTCTTTAACAATTTCATCTCTTACAGAGTAAAGTTGTATACCCAATGTTTTTTGTGACTTTAAAAATGAGGAAGGTTGAATCATTAGTCCTGCACCTAAAATTCCGGATTGTTTGATAAAAGTTCTCCTGGTATTCATGTAGCAACAATTATGAGTGGTTAAAAACTAAAGATAACAAAAATAAAAAAGCCGTCCTTAAAAAAGACGGCTTTACAAATATATCGTTACTACTGTTAGATCCTGAAGTGAGCAAATGCTTTGTTCGCTTCGGCCATACGGTGTGTATCTTCTTTCTTTTTAAATGCAGCACCTTCACCTTTACTTGCAGCTACAATTTCATTAGCCAGTTTATCTGCCATGCTGCGTCCGTTTCTTTCACGGCTGTATTTGATCATCCATTTAATACTTAAAGAAACCTTCCTGTCAGCACGTACTTCAGATGGGATCTGGAAAGTGGCACCACCAATACGGCGGCTTCTTACTTCCACACCCGGAGTGATATTTGACAGAGCTTTTTTCCAAACATCATAACCATTTTCGCCAGTTTGTTTAGCTACTTTTTCCAAAGCATCATAGAAAATGATGTAAGCGCCGCTTTTTTTACCTTCCCACATTAAGTTATTCACAAAACGGGTAACCAGTTTGTCATTAAACTTTGGGTCTGGCGCTAAAGGTATCTTTTTAGGTTGTGATTTACGCATTGTTTTTATTTTTTCTTCTCACCCCGGAATTGCTCTTCCTGGGTTTGCTGAAGGATTATTTTTTAGCTTTTTCTTTCTTGGTACCGTATTTACTGCGGCTTTGTTTACGATCTTTTACACCAGCAGTATCAAGGCTGCCACGAACGATGTGGTAACGCACGCCTGGTAAATCTTTTACCCTTCCGCCACGGATCAAAACAATGGAGTGCTCCTGCAAATTGTGGCCTTCACCCGGAATGTAGGCAATCACCTCAATTTTATTGGTCAACCTTACTTTAGCCACTTTACGTAAAGCCGAGTTTGGTTTTTTTGGAGTGGTGGTATACACCCTGGTACATACGCCACGGCGTTGGGGGCAACTATCTAAAGCTCTCGATTTGCTCTTGGCTTTGATAATTTCTCTTCCTTTTCTTACTAACTGTTGAATTGTAGGCATTATAATGCTTTTAAATTTTCGGACGGCAAAGGTAGGGATTCTCTTTGTAAATCGAAAAATTAAGACTAAAAAAAATCCCTTTTTATCAACATTTATTAAAAAGCCACCCCAAAACCGGGGTGGCAGGCTATTTTATGGTGCTTTATCACCCTAAATTTTAAACATCCAGCCATGCCTGTCAGCTTCCCTGCCGTATTTTATGGCGTCCATCCGGCGCTTTACTTCAGGGCATGCCGTCCATTCGTCTACATTAAAAGTCATTTCAAAATCCTTGTAGTTCAGGGCCTTTATTTTAGAAATCGTAGCCGCTGTTCCTGTTCCGAACACCTCCTTCAGGGTTCCTTTTTTGTAGGCCTCCATCACTTCATCTATGCTGATGGCCCTCTCTTCAACGGTGTATCCCATTTCACGCAGCAACGCAATTGCGCTATCGCGGGTTACACCTGCCAAAATTGTTCCTTCCGTAAGCCCCGGGGTAACAGCCGTATTTCCAATAATAAAAAACACGTTCATTACACCGCACTCCTGCACATATTTATGTTCAATTGCATCCATCCACAATACCTGGTCAAAACCTTTTTGCTTTGCACGGGCTGTAGCCTGCATGGCACCGGCATAATTACCCGCAGCTTTTGCAAAACCAATCCCCCCTGATACCGCACGCACATATTTTTCCTCCACATTAATACGCATCGGGGCGGCATAATACGGCCCGGTCGGACTTAAAATAATAATGAATTTGTATTTTTCGCTGGGCCTTACGCCAATCATTTCATCGCTGGCAAACATAAAAGGTCGGATGTATAAAGAATGTTCCGGTTGGCTGGGTATCCAGTTCTTATCTATTTCAATCAATAACCGCATACCTTCAATGAATAACTCTTCCGGCACTTGTGGCATTTCCAACCGCTCTGCCGATTTATTAAAGCGTTTTAAATTATCATAAGGCCTGAAAATAAACGCTTCTCCCCGCGCATTTTTATACGCTTTAATGCCCTCAAAAATAGCCTGCCCATAATGCAGGGCGGCTACTGATGGTTCTAATAATAATGGCTGATAAGGTTTGATCTCTGCATTTTTCCATTCCCCATTTTCGTAGTCCACCTCCAGCATGTGATCGGTAAAATATTTTCCAAAAGGAAGATTTTCCAGATTGATGTCTTTTAATTTACTCTGCTCCGCACGGGTAACATTTATATCTGCAACTGATGTCATAATCATTAATTTTACAGCAAAGAAACAAAAAAAACAGCTTATTCAACAGGCTTTATGAGTATCAATAACATAACATTACCGGGCATTGCAGTACAGGAATTATACAGCCATGTACTGGTGACTGCACCAGGCGTAAAACCTGATGAAATTGCAGGCTCCTCCCAGCAATCGCTGTCTTTTTTAGGCAGCAATCAAAAGCATGTGGCAATTATAGTAAACGATGATCAATCCCTGTACCTGCCTGATGATGACCTTCAATTCCTTATTGGCGTATTGAATGCCTGTAAACTTTCTATGGCAGATGTGGCGTTGGTAAACATTGCAGCAGCGGGTCAGTTATCTTACATTGATATTACAGAACAACTACAGGCTAAAACCATCTTATTATTTGACGTTGCCCCTTCCAACCTTCAAATGCCGCTTCAATTTCCCGATTACCAGGTGCAACAATTTAATGGGCAGGTTTACCTTACCGCACCAGCTTTAAAAAACATTGCTGCGGACAAAACAGAGAAGACAAAGCTCTGGACCAGCCTCAAAAAAGTATTTGCTATAGGCTGATTGAAATGCTTCAAAAAGATTTGACACCATGAACACATTAGTATTCGCCACCAACAACCAGCATAAGGTAGATGAAATCCGTTTGGTGCTGGGCAACAGCTTCGACATTATTACGTTAAAGGAAGCCGGTATTGACATCGACATTCCTGAACCCCACGATACCCTTGAAGCCAATGCTTCAGAAAAATCCGGTGTAATTTACCGGATGACGGGGAAAGATTGTTTTAGTGAAGATACTGGCCTGGAAACAGAGGCTTTAAATGGCGAACCAGGGGTGAAAAGCGCCAGGTATGCAGGTGAAAACCGGTCGTTTGAAGCCAATATTGATAAACTGCTGAAAAACCTTGCGGGTAATGAAAACCGTAAAGCCCGCTTTCGTACCGTGATTTCTTTGATCCTGGATGGCCAGGAATATCTTTTTGAAGGTATTTGCAATGGAATGATCACTTTAGAACGGAGGGGACGCAACGGTTTCGGCTACGATCCCGTCTTTATTCCGGATGGAGCCAGCCACAGTTTTGCAGAAATGAGTATGGAAGAAAAATCGGTGTTCAGCCACCGGAAAAAAGCAGTGGAACAACTGGTGGCGTTTCTTCAACAGCACTGAACCTGGAACATGCTGTAACTCTATCAATTATAAACCAGTTAAACCAACCTATTTAAAATTGAGCGCTGAAAGCAACCTTAGTGTATCTGAAACCGACTTAATAAAAGGATGTTTAAACAAGGACCGGAAAATGCAGGAACTGCTTTACCATCGTTTTTCGTCCAGGATGTACGCCGTATGCCTAAGGTATTGCAAAGATGAGCATGACGCACAGGATCTCTTACAGGATGGTTTTGTGAAGATATTCCGGAACCTGGATAAGTTCAGGGGTGAAGGATCGTTTGAAGGCTGGATACGCCGCATTTTTGTTAACACATCCATTGAGCATTTCAGAAAAACAGTAAAGGATTTTACCATAACAGAACCTAAGGATGCTGCAATTGAAGACCCCTCGCTAACCGCTCTGGATAAACTGGCTGAAAAAGATATCATGACAATGATTCAGCAGTTAAGCCCCGGTTACAGGCAAATATTCAATATGCATGTAATTGAAGGCTATTCTCATAAAGATATTGGAGATATTTTAGGAATAAGTGAAGGCACCAGTAAATCGCAATTGGCAAGAGCCAAAATGATTTTAAAAAAAATGGCCGAAGAGCAACTCAACAAACAGCGTATTAATTAAACCACACCATGTTCAACAATTGGTTATACAGAATTCGCAACAACGATGTTACACCACCGGTGGACGTATGGGTGCGTATAGCCAACGAATTAGCAGAGGAACATCATTCAGATAATAATTTTCAGCATAAAATATTCAACCTGGAAGCAAACCCGCCACAGGGAGTTTTTGAACGTGTTGTTTCAGAACTGGAAAAAGACCAATCCTTTACCGAACGCATCAGTAACTATGAGCAAGATGCACCTCCTGCAACATGGAATGCAATTACAGGTTTAATGGATGAAGGTGATGGGAAAGTAATTTCAATACATGCTGATAAAATATCCCGCTTTAGATATTTAAGATATGCCGCAGCTGCCATTGCAGCAATACTGCTGCTTACAATAGTTTTTTATTTCAATGGCAATAAGCATTCAATAGCAGCGTCAGGCAAACAAGCACCCGGCTCATCTGCAAACGATGTTGTTGCAGAAAATAAATTGGCTGTTGCAGAATCTGAAAAAAACATCGTTGCTCAAAACAGTCATATTGCCCCCGCAAAAGAAACTAAAGTCATACGGAAGACAAAAGAAAATAATAATCCTGATGATATTCCCCAGGATTACCTCACGCAAAGTAACGTCACTGAATTAACAAAGAATCCGTCTGAATATGCAGAAAAGCTGAGGGATAATAATGGAAACACACCAACAGATATAACCATCATCAGTGCACCCAATTCTTACATCAACGTTACAGGCCCTGATGGCCAAACGATAAAATGGTCAGCAAAATTCTCCGGAATTATAAATTATGTGAACAATAACCAGCAGCCTGACACCAAAGAAAACATTGATATCATCATTGAAGAAAGTGCAAAATGGCGTACCGTTTTTGCAAAGTGGCGGGAAAAAATGACCAACACCACCTTAACCCCTTCCTTATCTAATTTTATGGACATTATTGACCTCAGCAACATCCTGGAAGACAAAAAATAAATGGCTCCGTTTTAAAATACAGTACTTTATGGATAAGGCTTTGCATAAACTGCAAAGCCTTACTTTTTATTTTCACCGGGGATTTTGTCCCGCATTGATGGAGCGAATCATTTCCCTGCAGTATCTTTATACTATGGCAAGGTTAAAATTAGAATTCCCCGGCAATCACATTGCAACATTTCAAATCCCGGTACGAATTACCGATATTAATTATGGCAACCATGTGGGAAATGATGCATTTGTAAGCATTATTCATGAAGCAAGAATGCAATGGCTTAACAATCACGGCTACACGGAATTGAATATTGGCGGCCCTGGTTTAATTATGGCAGACATTGCCGTTGAATTTAAAAGCGAATCTTTTTATGGAGATATCATTGATGTGAGCATTGCCACAGGCGACATTTCAAAAATCAGTTTTGAACTGTATTACAAATTATCCACTACAAGAAATGATGGAGAGATTATGTTGGCGGTAGCCAGAACCGGAATGGTTTGTTTCGACTACCAGCTCAGCAAAGTGGCGGCTATTCCGGGCCAGTTACAGGCTTTGCTTCAATTGCATTAACTATACGCTGGTGAATTCCATATACGCCAGCTTTCTTCTGCCTGCAAAACCAGCATATCATACCCGTTCTTAATTGCCGCTCCATTTCGCTCTCCATTTTGAAGGAATACTGTTTTTTCAGGATTATACACCAGGTCATAGAGATAATGCTTCGCTGTTAAAAAATCGTAAGGCAATTGCGGGCAGCCTTCAATGTTGGGAAAAGTTCCCAACGGAGTAGTATTAATGATTAATAAATGCCGGGTTACAACTGATGCATCAAGCTGATCATAAGTGAGGTCAACCCCTTGTTGCAACTGCCGGCTGACTATTTTAAATTCAATGTTCAGTTTTCTTAATACAAACTTTACTGCATCTGCTGCGCCACCGTTGCCCAATACCAAAGCATGTTTATGAAAGGGCTGAAGAAGTGTTTGTAAAGATTTTTCAAAGCCTGTGACGTCTGTATTAAATCCAAACTTCTTTCCTTCTATAATCCTGATGCAATTACAGGCTGAAATGCCTTCTGGTAAATATTTGACTGAATCTAAATAATCAATTACCTGTTTTTTGTAAGGGATCGTAACGTTTAATCCTGCAAGGTCCGGGTACTGCACCAATAATCCGGGAAGTTCTTCAATGGAAGGTACAGCAAATGTATTGTATGCACAATCATGAATACCTTCTTTCAGAAATTTTTCAGTAAAGTATTTTTCAGAGAATGAATGCCCCAGCGGATAACCGATAAGACCATACCTTTTCATCAAGCCTCTTTTTTATCTAAATACAGGTGAAAGGTGTCGCCACGTAAACCAATGCGCATTGTTTCAAGGGGAATAACTTCATTTGGCGCAATATTACCCAGGTTTACATTACATCCCAACAATTCTAAAAAGTATAATTGCTGCGCTTTTTGTGGTGCCTCCCACAAAATTTTTTCTCCGGGAATTTGTGTTAATATTTCCTGCACTAAACCTTCCCGCACTTCTCCAGAGCCACGATAAATACCCACGTTACCTGCTTCCCTGGCCTCTGCAATCACGTAAGATGACCCAGCCTCAAGTTCAGCCCTCATCAACTCAATCCATTTATAAGGAGGTATAATGTGTGCTGCATCTTTACTGCCCACCTCGCTTAAAACAGTTCCGTGTTTGGTTAGTTTTTCAATATAACCACACTTTTCTGCATGCGGTATGGTAATTGAACCATCGCTCACTTCCATATAACTTACGCCATATTCCTTACAAACATTAATGTAGTCTTCAAATTGATTCCTGATCAGAAATGCTTCAAAAAGTGTTCCTCCAAAATATACCGGAACGTTGTAAGAACTGTATACTTCCAGTTTTTCTTTAAGGTTTGGGGTTACATAGGACGTACCAAAACCAAGTTTAACTATATCTACATGGGGATGCGAAACACTCATAAAATTTTTCGCTTCTTCAACACTTAACCCTTTGTCCATTACCATTGTAATTCCAAAATTGCGGGGCTTTACATTACGATCGGGAATCTGAGAGAGATTAAAATTCATGCCTGCTGTTTTAAGTGGTGCAAAGATAACCACTATGAAGCAAAAAAGGATAGGTAATTAATTATTAACCGCTTGCATTAATGTGACAGGCAGATCATAAAGATTTTCTTTTTTTAAACCGGGCTATTACGTCAACCACCTGCTGGTTTTGCAGCAAAGCAGGATTGATATCAATAACCTTCCTGATCAGCCTTGGGTTTTGTTGCATCCCATGTTCGAGGTACAAAACAGCTTCTTTGGATTGGCCCATGGCAAACAAAATAATGCTTTTATAAAAGAGAAAAATTGTTTTGCCTTCTGTTTGCTCAAAAGCCATTCCCGCATAGTCAAGCGCTTCTTCAAACAATGATGACCGATAGAGGCATTTTAAAAGTTCCACCCATCCGCTTACATTCTTTGGCCTTACCCGCACCACATTTCCAAAGCATGAGATGGCTTCATCGTACCTGCCCATCTCCATATAACACTGGCCAATGGCAAGATTGTATTCCGGCTGCATCTTATGCATCTGCAAAGCTGTTTCCATGCTTTTTACAGCACTGTTCCAGTTGCTTTCATTCATGTAAGTACACGCAATTTTATAATGTAGCTGACTGTCTCCCTGGTTCAGGTGGGAGGCTTTTTTATAATTAAACCGGGCCTGGGCAAAATGGCCCATTTTATCATAACAATGGCCAATGGCTTCGTAGATTACATCTTCAGGGCTGGCCAGTTCCAGTACTTTTTGTAAAACTTCAATAGCATCTTTATATTTCCTCAGCCGCAGGTAGGCATCTCCCATATTGCGCCAGGCATAATCAAACTTATCGTCTATTGCAACAGCGTACTGGTACGCATCGATGGCTTTTTCATATAACTTTAATCCCTGGTATGCTGCAGCAAGATTAAACCATGCCAGTTCACTAAACGGCAACTCATCAATTATTTTTTGATGCAGCCGTATACCCTCTTCATTACGTCCTGTAAAATCTGTCCAGAAACAAATTTTGTGCAGTGCTTCCTCATTGCCGGGTTCCTGCTCAAGTATCAGTTTAAGGCAGTCGAAAACCTTGTCGAAGATTTCATAGTCATCATATACATCCGCAAGCTCAAACAACAATTCAATTTTTTCTTCCCCATCAAAATCACCAATTACCGATTCCAGCACGGCTGCTGCTTTTTCCTGCTGATCCAATGCCAGGTAAGCATCTGTTTTCAGGATGTAGAGATCAGCTTCCCTGCTGTCCAGCAATGCAGCCTGGTCACAAACCTGTAAAGCCTCCCTGTAGTGCCGTAAGGCAATAAGTAAATCTGCCTTATGTAATAAAAGAGAAGATGAGTATGGATACTGGCTGATAGCATAAGCAGATACTTCCAGCGCTTCTGCCAGTTGCTCATTTTCATCAAAATATTCAATTAATCTTTCAAATGATTCTTCTTCCAGAAAAGAGTTGGCCAGACCCGATTTGAGATTTTCGTATTGCTGGAGTAACGCTTTAATATCTTCTCTGTCTTGCCGGTAAGGATATTTACTCATATAGTGTAAGTTATTGTAAATTACCCCCTTTTAAACAACTTTACAAGTTTTTGTAACTTTTTTTACACAAAATCGTTAAAGAAGTGCAAAAAGATTGTATGAACGGTACTGAAATACCGGATATTTTTTAATATATTTGTAACGAAAATCATCACCAATGATAAAATTATCAAAATTAACACTTATGGCTGCTGTGCTATTGGGCACCGGTTTAAGTGCTTTGGCTGATAGAGGCATTTCAAAGAAAAGTAAATCAAAAGTTACTTTAAATATCAGTACCCCTACTACATTGAGAAATTCTGTTTCATTAAACCTTAAAACCGGTTTAAAATACACTGGCAGCTTTTTTGTAAACCAGCAGTACAGTGGCGGTAGTTTTATAAATAATTCATTGGTTACTTATCAAAAAGGTAACACTGTTTATATCATTCCTTACAAACAAAAGGTTGTGATGCCGGATATTAAACCGGATGGCTCTACAGGAATGAAAATCAATCTTAAAAGTCATTAATACAAAGCCTCTCTTCTTGAGAGGCTTTTTTTATTTCCTCTCTTTATTTTGCCCGGCTTAATAATTCTTATCTTCCGGTTCCTTTCTTTAATTGTTTGTTTTCTTCGTATGTCATTACCCTGTAGCCAGATTTCGGGTATTCGAAACGTGAAGCCAGCACCGGTTCAAAATTAATTTTAGAAAGCGTGTACTTGTATTTTGCAGTACTGGATTCATATTCATATTGCATTGCCAGCCCTGGCAGGTTTTTAAATGTCGTATTATACTCTTTGTTACTCACAACAAGGTCTGGCGAATAGTAAACAGTAAATGTTTTTCCATTGGGCAGTTTTGCAGTTGCTTTTTTGCAGGTGTACCCGGCAATGGTAATGGTTTCGTCAGATAGATCGAATTTGATATCGCTGTACTGCTTATTTTTTTCTTCCCAATTTTCCCTTGTAAGTGTGATCATTAATTTCTGCCCGCTGTATTCTTTTAAGATCACAGCATTACCTGCTTTTGAATCGTGTATGGTACTTTCTTTTCCTAAAGCACTGGACATGTCAGACCTTGTGAGCGCCCCTTTAAGATAAACTGTTACTGTACCACCATCGATAGCATCGGCCATTTGTGGTTCTTTATTTCCGGATTGTACAACTATATCATAAGTGATAGTTCCTTCGGAAATCGTTTTTTGGGCAAAAGAAAAACAGCCCGCAAATAGCAGTACCATCATTAAACCTGTTGCCCGAACGCTTTTCATTTGAATAGTTTTAATAAAGATAATAAAATCCCGTGCCAAAGAGGAAACAGGCACATATAAAAAGACCTGCAACCTTGAATTTTGGTTGCAGGCCTTTTCTTTTAACGTAACTTTTTATTTTTTGCTGTTCTTATCTTTCAGTTCCTGCAGGCGCTTTTGGCTTTCCTGCATGGCCTGGAACTTTTCCTGCCATTTGCTCTGCTTCACCGGTTGTTTACGTTTTTCCGTGATTTGTGCCATAATCTTGTCATGGTCAATAATATATTTTTGAATCACAATTTGCAAGATCAGTGTTATCGTATTGGAAACGGTGTAATACCAGGTTAGTGCTGAAGGCAACCTGTTGAATACGCCTAACAATAATACCGGAAAAATGTAAGGCATATATTTCATTAAAGGGTTCGAATTGTCCTGCATGTTGCTCATACTGTATAATGAAATCAACAAGCTGGTTACGGTGGCGGTTATGGTAAATAAACTCATGTGGTCGCCATACAAAGAACTGATCACAGGCACATTGCCAAAATTCCAGATAGAGTCATAAGCAGCAAGGTCATTTGCCCATAAAAATCCCTGGCCCCGTAACGCAATATTAGACTGGAAGAAATAATACAACGACATGAAGATCGGAATCTGTAAAACGGCAGGTAAACATCCACCCAGCGGACTTACGCCTGCCGATCGCCATAGTTTCATTTGTTCAACGCTAAACGCCTGCTGGTCTAAAGTGCCGCTCTTGTCAGTAAATTTTTGTTTCAAGGCATCCACTTCCGGCTTTAATACTTTCATTTTGGCCCCACTCAGGTAGCTTTTATACAGAATTGGGGAAGTGATCAAACGGATCAATAAAGTCAGCAAGAGAATTACGATACCATAACTGGCTACATGCGCCCTGATGAAATCCCAGATGGGCAACAGAAAATGCCTGTTGATGTATTTCACAAAAGAGAATGGGCCGGAACCGTATGTAACGATCTGGTACATGTTGTTATGGTACTTATCCAGGATATTGTAATCGTTAGGGCCGTAATATAATTGCAGCGCAACATTGCCATCTGTTGGCACGTCCACCCTGCATTCTGCGGTAGATTGTGTTATCACGGGTATTGAGTCATCAGGAACAGTCCAGCGTATCTCTGCATCCTTAAACTTATTTTTAGCCAGCAGGGCCGACACAAAAAATTGCGGGTTAACGGCCAGCCAGTCAACTGGCTTATCAAAATGCTCATTCCCTCCGCTGCCTAAAGCAGTAAAATCATACTTATTGTTGGTATAATAAGCAATATGGGTTTGTTGCTTTTGATATTTTATGGTCTTTTCAACCTGTGGAGCCTCTGTTTGCCAGCTCAGGTTTATTAAATTCTGATCGACTGCCTGTGTATTGTTGCCCAATCCAATGTTAAAATCGAGCATGTAACCATCATTACCGGGCGCAGGAAGGGTAAACTGATGTGTTACCACATCTTTACCGGAAGTATCCTTAATACTGAAAATAATAGTTTTTGATTGATCCGTATTTACCTTCACTTCGCTGCCAGTAAAAAACAATTCATCGGTATTGGCGGTACTGCCTCCGGCTTTAATTTTGTAAGAAATTTTATTGAAGTTTCCTGTTTGTATCAACAACGGTTTCTTGTCGTAAGTGGAAAATTTTAGCAGCTCAACAGATTTTGGTTGAGCCCCTTTATTAGTGAATGTGATCCTCATCACATCGTTTTCAACAGTGGTCAGTTTCTCAACGCTATCTGTTTTTAATGCAGTGGGTACTGCCGCAGCGGTAACGATTGGTTTAGCCGCTTCGGGATGTTGCTTTGCGTATTCTAAAGAGTCTTTTATTGCTTTATCCCTTGTAACTTTTGCAACTGAGTCATCAAAATGCTGCTTCTGCTCCTGGTAAGCCTGGCTGCTTCTGTTATTTACAACCAGCATAGCTACCAGCAGTGCACCAATTAAAACAAACCCAATAATCGTATTCCTGTCCATTCCCATGATGAGTGATTTGATTAAGAGCGCAAAGGTAATAAAACTTATGGGTTCAATGGTTTAAGTTATTGTTCCGTTCATACAAAAGGCCCCCGTTGCAGCGGGGGCCAAATATGATCTTAATTAATGCTTTAAACTTATTTTTTTGCAGCGGCAGCGGGTGCAGCAGCTTTTGCTGCAGGCGCAGCAGCTTTAGGGGCAGCAGCTTCTTCCTGTTTCAACTGACGGGTCATTGTTACTGAAGCAATAGGAATACGCGGAGAGTTCAATACTTCAATATTTTCCAGTTGCACATCTTCAACCCTTACGTTACCATTCAACTCCAGTTTGGAAAGATCCACTTCAATACTTTCCCTTAAGTATTTGGGTAAGGTTTTCACCTTAAAAGATTTCATTTTAGTAACCAGTTTACCACCAGCTTTCACACCAGCAGGCGTACCGGTAAATTTCAATGGCAAAGTGGCAATCACTTTTTTATCGTCTACCAGTTCCAGGAAATCGATGTGCGTTAATGCATCTGTAACCTTGTCGAATTGTAAATCTTTCAGGATACATTTGTAAGTAGCTCCATCTACGCTGATTTCAGCGATCATAAATTCTGAGGTGTACACGATGTCTTTAAAAGCAGTAGCCGGAGCAGAGAAGTTAACTTCTTTTTTACCACCATAAATTACACCTGGCACCAATTGCTGAGAGCGAAGTTGGCGGGTGGCTTTTTTTCCGCTTTCGGTCCTCAGTTGTCCTTCGATTGTAATTGATTTCATTGTAAATATTTTTTATGAGGCGCAAAGGTAGGAAAAATTACCAGTTTTCGGCCATCTGTCTTCAAAATTCTGTTAGCCCTGTTTATTCTTCCACAATTACCCACATTTATTTTTTATTTGCCATGCGGCTTCTCATAAAAAGGCTGTTGATACTCTTATTTTCAAATGCATTACGTATGGTAACCGCAAATAATTCGTCGGTTGACAGTACTTTAATTTTACTGCACTGGCCCCGCAGCGGTATAGTATCGCATACCACCAATTCCTCCAGAACGCTGTTTTGGATATTAGTATAGGCAGCACCGCTTAAAACTGGATGTGTGCACAGTGCCCTTACACTATTGGCGCCCTTTTCTTTCATCAGGGCTGCACTCTTCACTAAAGTACCTCCTGTATCACAAAGATCATCCACCAACACCACGTCTTTACCCGAAACATCGCCAATTACCACCATGCTGGCAATTTCATTCGCCCGTTTTCTGTGTTTATCGCAAATCACCATTTCGCACTCAAAGTAAGTGGCAATTTCACGTATACGGTTAGCACTTCCAACATCAGGTGCTGCAAAAGTCAGGTTTTCCAATGCCAGCTTTTCAATGTAAGGAATGAATATTGCAGAAGCCTCAAGATGATCAACGGGAATATCAAAATATCCCTGTATTTGTGGCGCATGAAGATCCATGGTGATAACACGGTCTGCCCCGGCTGCGGTAAGCATATTAGCCACTAATTTAGATCCAATGGCAACCCTTGGACGGTCTTTTCTGTCTTGTCTTGCAAAACCATAATATGGAATTACAGCTATTACTTTATAGGCAGATGCTCTTTTTGCTGCATCAATCATCAGTAATAACTCCATCAGGTTGTCTGATGGGGAATAAGTGCTTTGAATTAAAAACACAAATTGCCCCCTGATGCTCTCCTGGAATTCCACATAAATTTCGCCGTCGCTAAAACGCTGGATATTGATCTTGCCTAACGGCGCTCCAAACTTACGGGCAATTTTTTCAGCTAAATATTGGGATCCGGTTCCGGAAAAAATCTTTGCACTTGGTTCCATTATAAATATTTGAGGATTATTGATATACTGCCGCAAATGTATTGTTTAGTTTATTTCAATCAGATTTGAATCAATGGAAAATTTCAACAAGCCATCCACATCTATTAAAAATTGGTCTGCAGATGACCAACCAAGAGAAAAATTATTGCAAAAAGGTGCTGCTTCGTTAAGCAACTCCGAATTACTTGCTATTTTGATAAACAATGGCAGCAGGAATAAATCTGCAGTTGACCTTGCAAAAGAAGTACTGCAACTCGGCAGTAATAATTTAAATGAGTTAGGCAAACTGTCAGTAAAGAATCTAAGACAGGTGCATGGAATCGGACTTGCCAAATCCATAGCAATTGCCGCAGCATTGGAACTGGGCAGGCGCAGGCAGGCTGCGGCTACATTAGAAAAACCAGTTGTAAAAAGCAGTAAAGATATTGCCCATTACCTGGTGGCATTGCTGAAAGATTTTTCTTACGAAGTATTTGCAGTGCTGTTCTTAAACCAGGCCAACAAGATCAATCATTTTGAGATTATCAGTCGTGGTGGTATTACCGGTACCATTGCTGACCCGCGTATCATCCTTAAGAAGGCGCTCGAAGAAGAAGCAACGGCAATTGTACTCAGCCACAATCATCCGTCCGGTAATCTTCATCCCAGCAAAGCCGATGAAGAAATTACCTGGAAAATTGTTGAAGCGGCCAGGTATTTTGACATCAAAGTGATAGATCATATCATTGTAAGCGAAGAAGGCTATTACAGCTTTGCTGACAATGGCAAACTGTAATTAAGCCTGTGCAGTTGGCCCACCAAAATTAAAAGGAATTTCCACCGCTTCCATGTCCTGGATGGTTCCGTTAGCGGTTTCAAACTTCTTGACGTTTTCCACCAATGCTTTCATGAAGCGTTTTGCATGAAATGGTGTGAGTATGATGCGGCTCTTAACTTTACTCTTTGGTGTTCCCGGCATCACGTTAACAAAGTCAACTACAAATTCAGCATGGCTATGTGTAATAATAGCCAGGTTAGCATACTCCCCTTCAGAAATTTCTTCTGAAATCTCAATATTCAATTGATTCTGTTGTTCAGTATTCGACATAATTTTTCTTTTTACAAAGATAAAAACAAAGAGCCCCAAATCGGGGCTCTTTTATGATAAGATTTTTGGCGATTATCTTGAACCAACATACTCCCATTTCTCATCAAACGTCGTCCTTGGGTTGGTACCCGTAGGCTGGTTGGTTTGAATCAGGTAGTATTTGATCAAAATATCTTTATTCGCCTGTACAGCATTTGCACCAGCAGGGTTCAATTGCGCTGAACGGGTGTTACCGGAAGGCTGTCCATAATAGTTTACTACACTGCTGATGGTATTGTTAGATGCATTGAAGTTTACTACCAGGGCATAGCTTCCATATCCGGAGTTTCCTGGTGAAGCCCAGATAGGGTGGAAGAAATCACCCCAGATGGTGTTGTCGTACATTACGCACTGTGTGGCACCAGTAGTGATCAGGTACAAATTCCAGGCACCGCCGTGTGCTGAACAGAATGGGTCCGTAATACCAGCCAGGCTGTTATTCCATTGTACAAGTGCAGGGTTCACTGCATCAACCATTGGGCCAGTTACTGCATAAGAACCATCCCATGGATTTTTTGCACCCACTTCAACAACTACTGATTTAGCAGTGGCAATTTTACCACCTGCATCAGCTGTGGTTATAGTAAAACCTAATCCATATAATGCACTTGGGTTAAGTAAAGTTGCATTAGGAATATTAATATAAATCTGCTTTGCAAATTCACCTGGTTTAAACACCACGGTGAAAGTACCGCCCTGGCCGCCTGTTTTAGTAACCCCGTCAGACAATGTTAATGTATACAGGTTAGTAGGGAATTGTACATAAGCTGCATTGGCAGCCCTTACTGCAGCAGTATCATCTTTAATGGTTACTGTCATAGTTTGTGCCAGTGCAGCTGCTGTTGGCACTTCCCTGCGGATGTCGATAACGCCTTTGGTAAGCGTTTTTGGAGTAGCAACAAAGTCTACCGGATCTTTAATAATAGTTGCCGGTGTGCCACCCTGGAGGATGGTTACCAGGTTTTGGCCGGCATCTCCCAGCGGTGCAGTTACGGTTGCTTTATCGCAGGAAGAAAACATAAAAGCGGCCAATCCCAAAGCGGCTATTTGTTTGCTTATTTGTAAATATTTCATTTTGGTATATGTTTTAGTTGTTGAATTAAAGATATAGTTAAGTAACCCGGCCGGTATTAGTAAAAAGCAACCGGGTTACTTTACAAAAATCTTATTGATCCCACCAGATTTTAGATTCAGGCTGATCGGTTGCAGGCACTAACCTTCCAACTGCAGCAGCTACATTTGCAGCATTTAAACTGTATTCAGAGAATGTAGATGAAGTTGCAGGAACGAAGATGTACCTTCTTGGAATAGTGGTATGTGCAGCATTCAGCGGATCTGGTGCTGTAGTTAAAGCAGGGAAACCTGTTCTCCTGTATACATTCCAGCCGGCACGGCCATTGGGGAAACCCGCAATGTATTCCTGGATGGCCACTTTCTGAATTTCATTGGTACCATCTAAGATCACACCTGCCTGTGTATAATAAGAAGCAGCAGGCAAAGACAAATTCCATTGTGTAAACGATGCATTGATAGATGCATTGATCATGTTTGTCTTATTTTCAGATGTCCAGCCACGTACTGCAGCTTCTGCACGTACTGCATATAACTGTGATGCGGTTAACATATACACAGGGCTTGTTTCAAGCCTGTTGCTGCCTGCCAGCAGGTGAGACCAACCAACGTTTGCTTTTATCCAGCTGTTGATTGTAGCTTCTTTTAAACCAAATGGAACCGGTGTACTGGAAGTTCCAAATGCAGCATGCCTTCCATCGCCAAGGCTTGACAGCAGGTTGTAGATCGTGGTGCTTTCACCATTATCACGCTGGCCATCAAAATCACTCCAGTAAGGGTTCTTGAATGAACCACCGGGGAAATATAATGCCACGTTATCTGCATTGCTTTCAATTACACCATCAGCAATCGCTGCACGGAATTCCACTGCAGGATAGTCTGAAGTACCGGGGTACCTCTTGGTTAACTGGATCGCCATCATGGCACGCAGTGAAGCTGCAAACTTCTTCCATTTGCTGATGTCGTTG
>JAFDZS010000007.1 GCA_018266775.1 Bacteroidota bacterium
GTCGAACCGACGACCTCTTGCATGCCATGCAAGCGCTCTAGCCAGCTGAGCTAACCCCCCATTCCTTACACCTTCAAAAAAGGATTGCAAATATAAATCCATTGCACTATCCTTCAAAATGTATTTACAAAAAAGCCCCGGGAAAACCGGGGCTGTATGTGGTGTAATTTTTTTAATCTCCCCAAATTTCATCTTTCCCATCCAGCCATAATTTTACAAGGTCTGTTGTTACAGACTTTGGCCTTTCCAGCGGGAAACCCAATGCCCTGTCCCAGATAAGGCTGGCCAATACGCCCAGTGCCCTGGATACGCCAAACAATACGGTGTAAAATTCATATTCCACCATACCATAGTGTACCAATAAAGCACCGCTGTGTGCATCTACATTTGGCCATGGGTTTTTAATTTTCCCCAGCGATTGTAAGATGGGCGGAACGGTGTCATAAATATTCCATACGGTTTGCACTAAAGGATCATCGGGCATGTGCTTTTTGCCAAACTCCATTTGTGCAGTAAAGCGTGGATCGGTTTTGCGTAATACCGCATGGCCGTAACCAGGTACCACTTTTCCTTCTGTGAGTGTTTTCTTTACGTATTCTTCAATTTGTGCTTTACTGGGTAAATCTGTTCCCAGTTTTTCACGCAATTCAAAAATCCATTTAATTACTTCCTGGTTAGCCAGGCCATGTAAAGGGCCTGCCAAGCCATTCATTCCTGCTGCGAAACTCAGGTAAGGATCGCTTAATGCGGAACCTACAAGATGTGTGGTATGCGCTGAAACATTTCCTCCTTCATGATCGGCATGAATAGTCATGTACAGGCGCATCAGTTCTTTGAATGAATCATCTTCAAAACCCATCATGTGTGCGAAGTTACCTGCCCAGTCGAGCAACCCATTGGGTTGAATATGTTCTCCATTTTTATATTTACGGCGGTAGATGTATGCGGCCACACGCGGCAGGCGTGCAATCAAATCCATTGAATCATCAAATACAGACTCCCAGTAATCTTTCTTATTCATTCCTGCAGCATAATTCTTGCTAAACTGGCTTTCTGTTTGCAGTGCCATGATGGCCACTACAAATTGTGTCATAGGGTGTGTGGCTGCAGGTAAAGCTTCAATAGTATCAAATACATGGTTGGGAACATGGCTGCGGCGCTGCCATACGTTGGTAATATGTTGTACATCCTCTTCATTTGGTAATTCACCAACAAGCATGAGGTGGAACAACCCTTCGGGTAAGGGTTCGGAACCTTTCGGCGCTTTGGGTAATTTTTGCTGTAACTCCGGTATGGTATATCCTCTGAACCGTATACCTTCCTGCGCATCCAGTAATGACGTTTCTGTTACCAGGCCGGTAATACCACGCATCCCCTGGTAAATCTGGCTGAGGGTTACTTCACCAATTTTTTTATTCCCATGTTCTTTCAGCAGCGCTTTAATTTCCTGGGCTACTACATCTGATTTTGCTTTGAATGTGTCTTTAATAATTCCCATACCACTAATGAAATTTTAAAAAATATTAGAGTCTCGTTACGTCCGGTTACAGCAATGCAATACAATTGTAAAAGATGCTTAAAATTACGATGCCCTGCCCTGTTAAACAAAAGTTTTGAAGGAAAGTTGCCAATTAATTTTACGTTACTGGCCTGTACAGTACCTTATTAAAATGAGATTAATGAGCAGGCTATTTGGGCGCTCTTTTATAGAGGTAAAATACCAGTATTCCGAATATAAGGTTCGGCGTCCAGGCGGCGAGGAATGGAGGGAAATTGCCTTTGGTGGCAAATACAATTGAAAAACGGCTGAAGAGTATATATACCACGCTGATGACTACGCCAATGGCAAGATGAAGGCCGCTGCCCCCTCTTACTTTTCGGGATGCCATCACTGCACCTATAATAGTTAATATGAGTACTGAAGCTGGTATGGCATCCCTGTTATACCGCTCCACCAGTAAGGTATTCAATCCTTCTGCCCCCCTGACGCGTTGCTGGGCGATATATTCATTTAATACCGGCGTTATCATCTGGTCTTTCAGGTATTCATCATTACGCAGATCAACGGGCTTGAAATTGTAATTCATCATTACCGTAACAGAATGTTTTACCTGTTCACTGATACCTGTGATAGTTCTTTCCGTTACATTGTCCAGTTTCCATTTTCTTGCCGTGGTATCCCAATTGAAATTATCCGCCCTTAAATTGTATTGCAGTTTATTGCCGGAAAAACGTTCCACAAAAAAACCGTTGCCTGTTTTAGTAATCGTATCATATCCCCTGATACCGATGTAGGTATTGGAATCGTTTCGGAAATATACATGCTGTTTATAGGTATTATTTCCGTTAAATGAACCGAAGTTGGGGTCAATATATTTCGCTTCAAAATCGCCCCACTTTTTATTGGCCTTTGGCACTACATACTGGTATCCCAACCATAATAATCCTGCCAGTATTACCCCGCCTGTGACGAAAGGAAGTAAGAAACGCCTGAAGCTTACCCCGCTGCTCAATATGGCCACCACTTCCGAACGGTTTGCCATTTTGGAAGTAAAGAAGATTACGGCAATAAAAGCAAATAACGGGAACAGCATGGCATCAATACGGGGAATGAAGCCAAAATAATAATCAGTAATGATCTTTCCGGCAGGCAGTTTTGACTTTACAAAATCGTCGGTTTTTTCACTTACATCCACTACCACCACAATCACTGTCATCAGTAATAAACAAAAGAAAAATGTGGTGAGGTATTTGAATAATATGTAGCGGTCTATCTTTTTAAGCATGGCTTACGCCTGTATGTTTGTCACGCAAATGTAGCCTAAAATGCGTTTGTGTAAAAGCGGGTATTGATAAGTATTTGTGAAGGTTGATCCAGGATTTCGGATTTGAGATTTGAGATTTGACTCCATGGTCAGACGTCCACGTCTGACCATGAAACAATAACAGTTTTCTGCATGATGTATTATTGCATTTTTTGCTCACGGGGCACAGCGCCACAATGTTGAGACGCACATGGTCTGACGTCCACGTCTGACCATGAAATAATTACAGTTTTCTGCATGATGTATAATTGTATTTTTTGCTCACGGAGGCACAGCGCCACAAGGTGGAAACGCACATGGTCTGACGGCCCCGTCTGATCATGAAACAATTACAGTTTTCTGCATAAAGTATTATTGTGTTTTTTGCTCACAAAGGCACAGCGCCACAACGTGGAGACGCACATGGTCTGACGGCCCCGTCTGACCATGAAACAATTACAGTTTTCTTCATGATGCATTATTGCATTTTTTGCTCACGGGGCACAGCGCCACAATGTTGAGACGCACATGGTCTGACGTCCCCGTCTGACCATGAATAAATGACTAAGCTGATGTTTAATTAAGCGAATTGACATCTATATCGCCGCTATTGCTTTCGCTGCGATGAAGCCGGTTGTCCAGGCGTTTTGAAAATTGAATCCACCGGTAATTCCATCCACGTCAATTACTTCGCCTGCAAAAAATAATCCCGGTACTTTTTTGCTTTGCATGGTGTTGTGGTCTATTGCGTTCAGCTGAATACCGCCGGCAGTAACAAATTCTTCTTTAAAAGTTGTTTTCCCTTTTACATCACATTCAAATGCACAGATCATCCTGGCAAGCTTGTTTTGTTCTTTTGCAGGCACATCGGCCCAACGTAAGTTTGCATCAATACCCGACTGTTGCAAAAGGTATTCCCATAGCCGTGATGGCAATTCAAACGCATTCCTTGTAGTAATTTTTTGACCTGCCCTTTCGAAACGCAATTGCTGCAGCTTTTCTCTGACAGAATTTTCATTATACACAGGCGCCCAGTTAATGCTGATCTTAAAATGATATTGTTGTTGTTGCAGTTCCCGTGCCGCCCAGGCGGATAACCTCAGTACTGCCGGCCCGCTTAAACCCCAATGTGTAATTAATACCGGCCCTGATTCAACCAGTTTGGTGCCCATGATTTTTATTGCTGCATTTTCTACTGCTATACCCATCAAATCCTGTATAGAATGGCCGGGCATATTAAAAGTAAACAGCGATGGCACCGGGTTTTCAATCTCATGGCCAGTTCCGGCAATCCACCCAAATTGTGTTATTTTGGGATATCCCCCGCTGGCAACGCAAATTGTATCGGCATGCAATTTCCTGTTACCAGAAAGCATAACCGAAAATATATTTTCTTGTTTTTCGATTGCCTGTACTTCTGCATTCATCATGATATTGACATGATACCTGTTGGCTTCTTTCAGCAAACAGTCAACGATCGTTTGAGAAGAATCGCTTACCGGGAACATTCTTCCATCTGTTTCCGTTTTCAGAGCCACTCTTCTTGCTGTAAACCATTCAATAGTATCTGTTGTAAAAAAATGATGAAATGCTTTTTTTAAAAAGCCTGCACCGCGTGGATATTTTTTGACCATCTCAGCTATACTGTAACACGCATGTGTAACATTACACCTGCCGCCACCGCTTACTTTTACTTTACTCAACAGCTTACTGCTTTTCTCAACAATGGTAACTTCCAAAGCCGGGTTCAGCCTGGCTGCATTTACTGCGCAAAAAAATCCTGCCGCACCGCCGCCAATCACTACAAGGTGTTTTTTTCTCATTGTTGTATTTGTATCTGAAAGAATAAAATTACGATACAGAAAAGAAATCTGTTTTGTAAATTCATGCATCGTCTAAATCTTCTACAACCAATTTTACCATGGCAAATGCAATCAGTAAAAAAGATTTGAAAAAAATGGCCATCATTCCTTATGAAAAAATACGCGATGAATTAAAGACTGGTGATATTTTTTTCAGCAGCGGCAGTTATACCTTTTCCGGCATTATACAAAAGCTTACTAAAAGCACCTGGAGCCATGTTGCAGTAATTTACAAGGATGAGGAACTGAAACGGGTATTGGTGCTGGAAGCTGAACCTTCAGTTGGTATCAGGCTTATTCCACTTTCCAAGTATTTGCACGACTACAAGGGAACAAACCGCCCTTATAAAGGTGAAATCGCATTGGCTCATTTGAGTTTTGAACTGGAGAGAGAAAAACTGAATAAAGGAATCAGTTTTGGCCTTGATGCATTAACAAGGCCTTACGATAATTATGAGATCTTCCGTATTATGATCAGGATACTTTTCCGGATAACCAAAAGAGAACGTAACAGAAGTTACATCTGCAGCGAACTGGTGAGGGATATTCTTGCAAAGTCCGGAGTGATTATGCAGTATAAAGATACTTATATCAGCCCCGATAATATCTGGCGTGATGAACGCGTAGCTTTGAAGTGCCGGATATTGTGAGGGTGAATATTGTGAATGGTGAATATGAGGCGGAATTTAAATGAGAACTTTCCTCCTCAGTGATCATAGACAATTGGCCATTCAACGTTCGCCTTAATAATCGGAACAAAGATTCGGGTTTGCCCTTTCTGCAGCTTCAATTTCAGCAAAAGAAGATAAAATATCTGCCTTCCCTCTTTGTACACAAATAGTGTGCTCGTAGTGTGCGGCAGGTTTTCCATCTTCTGTTTTTATGGTCCAGCCGTCTTTATCGTAATAAATATTTTTTGTTCCCAGGTTAATCATGGGTTCAATGGCAATCACCATTTGCTCCTTTAGTTTCGCTAATGTTCCTCTTTTACCATAATTCGGTACCTGCGGTTCTTCATGCAGTTTTCTGCCCAAACCATGTCCCACCAACTCTCTTACCACACCATACCCATGCTCCCGTTCTGTATAATGTTGTATAGCATAAGCAATATCACCAACACGGTTTCCATGCACTGCTTTTTCAATTCCTTTGTATAAAGATTCCTTTGTCACTTTCAGCAGTTGCTTTACTTCCGGGCTAATGTTACCTACCGCAAACGTATAAGCGCTGTCTCCATGAAATCCATTTTTATATGCCCCCACATCCACAGAAACTATATCTCCGTCTTTCAATGGCTCTTTTGTAGGGAAACCATGCACTACAGCGTCATTTACCGACATGCAGCATGCATACGGAAAATCCTGGTATCCTTTAAAGGATGGTGTGGCGCCGTTATCCCTGATGAACTGTTCTGCAAACTGGTCCAGTTCAAAAGTACTGATACCCGGCCTGATCAGTTTTGCCACTTCAGTAAGTGTTTTGCTTACCAACAGGCTGCTTTGCCTGATCAGTTCAATTTCTTCTTTTGTTTTATAATGGATCATGTATTGATTCAAAACAAACCCCGACAAATATGCCGGGGCTTAATGTATTTTAAGTCCCCTCACTAAGGGGAATTCAGTTTGCTCAGATTGTAGTTGCTGACTGCCTTCCCTGCACCCTGCCACTATTCATTAAACCATCGTACTGGCGCATGAGCAACTGGGTTTCAATTTGCTGTAAGGTATCCAGTATTACACCCACCATGATCAGCAATGAAGTACCTCCGAAAAATGTAGAGAATGACTGCGTCATGTGTACAAAAGCCAGTTGACATAAGCCCGGCAGAATACCTACCACAGCCAGTAAAACTGCACCGGGTAAAGTAATTCTGTCCATAATGGTACCAATATAATCTGCTGTTGGCTGACCGGGTTTTACACCTGGAATAAAACCATTACTTTTCTTCAGGTCTTCAGCCATTTGTTTAGGATTAAAGATCAACGCTGTGTACAGGAAGGTGAATGCAATTACTGCGACTGAATAAATCAGCATGTACCACCCGTTGGTATGATCATTCAGGAAGTTAGCTGATTGTGTTGTTTTACCTAAGCCGGTGATAAACGCGATCAGGAATAATATAGCCTGCGCAAAGATGATTGGCATTACACCAGATGCATTCACTTTTAAAGGCAGGAAATTTCTTGCACCACCAAACTGCCGGTTACCAACAATTTGCTTGGCATAATTTACAGGAACTTTTCTTGTACCCTGAATCAGCATGATCAATCCCATAATTACTGCAATCAGGAATACAATTTCCACCATCATGATCAGCAAACCACCTGCGCCTCTTTCTGCTGTTCTTACTGTCCATTCCTGGTAAATTGCCTGCGGTAACCTTGCCAGGATACCAATCATGATTACAATTGAAGTACCATTTCCTAATCCTTTATCAGTAATTTTTTCACCAAGCCACATTACAAACAGTGTACCTGTTGTCAGAATGATTACAGTTGATGTCCAGAAATATGGGGTGTAGGCTGGTATCAATGCCTGATTAAACTGCGATGTCAGGAAGCTGATGTAAGCAACAGCCTGGAATGCAGTAACACCAACAGTAAGGTACCTGGTCCATTGGTTAATTTTCTTTCTTCCGCTTTCACCTTCTTTCTGAATTTTTGAAATCTGCGGCACCAGTATCGTCATCAATTGCATGAAGATTGATGCTGAGATATAAGGCATAATACCGAGGGCAAAAATGGAAGCCCTGTTAAATGAACCTCCTACAAATGTATCCAGCAAACCAAGGAGGCCGCTGGAAGTTTTTGAATTTTTTTGTAAGTCAACCAGGATGTTTGGATCAATACCGGGCAGCACAATATGGGTACCGATAACATAGATCAGGATGAGCAGCAACGTGTAAGTGATTTTACTGCGCAACTCCTCTATACTCCAGATATTTCTTAATGTTGTTATTAACTTCTTCACAGATTTAAAGCTATTTAATGTTTTGCGCTAAATAAAAAATGACCCAGCAAATAGTGGGTCTGCAAATATCGGGAAATTATTTAACTATCTCTACAGAACCTCCGGCAGCTTCAATGGCAGCTTTGGCCTTTTCGCTTACCGCATTCACTTTAAATACAAACTTTCCTTTAACCTCTCCGTTACCTAACAGTTTCACGCTGTCAAACTGGCTGATGAGTCCGTTGATGTATAAATTCTGTAATGTAAATTCTGTGATTCCGTATTTTTCTGAAAGATGATCTACCTGGCCGATGTTAAACACTTTATATTCGATACGGTTATTATTTTTAAACCCGCGTTTTGGTAAACGGCGCTGAATTGGCATCTGGCCACCTTCATGAGCCATTTTACTTTTATAACCTGCACGGCTTTGTCCACCTTTATTACCTTTTGTGGAAGTACCGCCTTTACCGCTTGCTTCACCACGGCCTAATCTTTTTTCTTTGTGCGTTGCGCCTTTAGCAGGCTTCAGTGTGTGTAATTTCATGTTGCTTTTATTTTAAACTTACGCCCCGAAAGCATTCCGGGGCTCGCTTGAGTAATTAACAATTAAATAATTTATAATTGATAACGCTTTTTGTTGAATGAGTAAAATATTGCTGTTATAGAATATTATCCATTACCTAATTATCAATTCTCCATTGATCAGGCCAGTTCTTCTACTTTTACCAGGTGGTTCACTTTAGCAACCATACCTAAGATTTGCGGAGTAGCTTCCACTTCAACAGTTGCATTCATCTTTTTTAAACCTAAAGCGGCCATTGTTCTTTTTTGGCGTTCAGATCTGTCGATTACGCTTTTTACCTGTGTTACTTTTATCTTTTTCATTGTATTTGGTTAATGGTTCAGAGCAGATGAATCAAACACCCAGCTATGAACTATGAACTAATATTATCCGTTGAATACTTTCTTTAAAGAGATGTTGCGTGTTTTTGCAACAGCTACCGGTTCACGCAGTGTTGCCAAAGCCTTGAATGTTGCTTTAACTACGTTATGCGGATTTGCAGAACCCAGGTTTTTAGCCAGTACATCGGTAATGCCTGCAGCTTCCAGTACAGCCCTCATACTGCCTCCGGCAATTACACCGGTACCATGTGCTGCCGGTTTAATATACACTTTAGCAGCACCATCTTTACACAATTGATCGTGAGGAATGGTACCATGCATCAAAGGAACTTTAATCAGGTTCTTTTTTGCATCTTCGATGCCTTTGGTGATCGCTTCCTGTACTTCTTTAGCTTTACCTAAACCATGACCTACCACACCATTTTCATTACCTACAACAACCAGTGCCGAAAAGCTGAATGCACGGCCACCTTTAGTTGTTTTTACCACACGGTTAATTGCCACCACCTTGTCTTTCAGCTCCAGGTCTCCTGCTTTTACTTTGTTTAAAATTACGTTTGACATTTATGTATCGGTTTACGATTATGTTTTGTATTCTTTTATTTTCGGTAACGGCTACGATTACCTGATTACATTAAAACTGCAATCCGCCTTCCCTTGCACCTTCTGCAACTGCTTTAACACGGCCATGATAGATATAACCACCACGATCAAATATCACAGTAGAAATGCCCAGCTCTTTTGCTTTTGTTGCAATAGCAACACCTACCAGTTTGCTTTTTTCAGATTTAGGCGCCTTTTGGGCTGCAATATCTTTTTGTTTAGAAGATGCTGATGCTAATGTTACACCATTGGCATCATCAATCAGTTGCACGTAAATATCGGTATTGCTTCTGAAAACACTTAATCTTGGTTTTGCAGGTAACCCGCTAATTTTTTTACGAATGCGGTATTTGATCTTTAATCTTGCACTACTTTTTGAGTTCATGATCTTTTATTTTATTTCCCCGATACTGCCGGGGAGTAATTGTTAATTCGATTATTGGTTTACTGGCTTACCCGTTTCGTTCCTACAGATTAACTAATTAACCAGTTAACTTATTTACCAGCAGATTTACCAGCTTTTCTCCTCAGTACTTCTCCGGCAAATTTCACACCTTTACCTTTATATGGTTCCGGTTTACGCAGGCTCCTGATCTTAGCACAAACCTGTCCAATCAATTGTTTATCGATACTTTCGAAAATAATCATTGGGTTCTGGCCTTTCTCCTGTGATGTGGTTACTTTTAATTCTTTAGGCACTTCAAAAACAATATTGTGAGAATATCCTAAAGCCAGGTCTAACAGGTTACCCTGGTTAGAAGCTTTATAACCTACACCCACCAGTTCAAGCTGTTTTTTGTACCCTTCAGTTACACCAGTAACCATGTTACCAATCAGCGCACGATAGAGGCCATGCATTGCACGGTGACGGATCTGATCAGTAGGACGTGAAATTTCAAGAGCACCATCCTTTATTTCAACCTTAATATCCCTGTCAATGGCTTGCTTTAATTCGCCTTTAGGTCCTTTTACTGTTACCACGTTATCTGTACCAACAGTAATGGTTACACCCGAAGGAATTGTTACTGGTTTTTTACCTATACGAGACATAATCTATTTTTTTACTTTCCCAGCCGGTCAGCCGCTATAGGTTCGGCTTAATGTACCAGGAATAAATGATGAATTAATTTAAATAAAAGGTGCTGGTATTAATACACATTACATAATACTTCACCACCCACGTTCTGTGCTTTAGCTTCTTTATCTGTCATTACTCCTTTTGAAGTAGAGATGATAGCCACACCCAAACCATTTTTCACACGCCTGAACTCACCTGGCTTTGCGTAAGTACGCAAACCCGGACGGCTCACTCTTTCCAAACTCTGAATGGCGGGCAATTTTGTAGAAGGATCGTACTTCAGCGCAATTTTAATAATGCCCTGCTTCTTATCATCTTCAAACTTATATTTTAAGATATATCCTTTTTCGTACAATATTTCAGTAATACGTTTTTTCAAATTGCTTGCAGGAATCTCCACAATACGGTGATTCGCCATTTGAGCGTTGCGTATCCTTGTTAAATAATCTGCTATCGGATCAGTAACCATTGTTATATCAGTTAATTGATTAAATAAATTTTTTCAATGCGATATCCAACATAGTAGTCAGATGTCAGCTGGTAGTTGTTTGATGTATTGATGTGTATCAACTGTCCTCTATCAACTAACAGCTCTTTTTGTTTACCAGCTGGCTTTAGTAACACCAGGAATCTTACCCTGCAAAGCCATATCACGGAACTGGTTTCTGGAGATACCGAAGTGCCTCATATATCCCCTGGGCCTGCCGGTTAACTGGCAGCGGTTCCTTAAACGAACTCCTGAAGAGTTTTTAGGTAATTGGTCTAACGCTGCCCATTCGCCTGCTGCTTTCAATGCTGCTCTTTTCTCAGCAAATTTTGCAACCAACTCTTCGCGTTTTTTTTGCCTGGCCTCAACTGATTTTTTTGCCATTGTATTGTTTATTGGTTTATTGGTTATCCTGTTTATCAGTTAATTGGTTTATTGGGATGTACCGTTACGCCAATTAATTTTTAACCAGTTAACTTATTTACTTTTTAATGTTTTTGAAAGGCATTCCCAGTTCTTTCAGTAATTCAAAAGCTTCTTCATTAGTTTGAGCTGTTGTTACGAAAGTGATATCCAAACCGGTAATTTTATTTACTTTATCGATATCGATTTCAGGGAAAATGATTTGTTCAGTTACACCCAGTGTATAGTTACCACGGCCATCGAAAGATTTATCGTTGATCCCTTTAAAATCACGCACACGTGGCAAAGAAACTGAAACCAGCCTGTCTAAAAATTCATACATTTTTACACCACGTAAAGTAACTCTTGCACCAATCGGCATATTTTTACGCAGTTTGAAGTTTGAAATATCTTTTTTAGACATGGTGGGCACTGCCTTCTGACCGGTAATGTTGGTCAATTCATCAATGGCCACATCTATCAGTTTTTTATCTGTAACGGCGCCATTAACACCACGATTCAAACAAATCTTGGTCAGCTTTGGAGCCTGCATTACAGTTTTGTAACTGAATTTTTTCATTAAAGCAGGTACAACCTCTTTGGTGTACTTTTCTGCCAATCTTGTTGTATTAGTTGTAGTACTCATTATTTGATTACCTCCCCTGATTTTTTAGATATTCTAACTAATTTGCCATTCTCACGGTTACGCTTAACTTTAGTGGCTTCACCTTTTTTAGCATCCCAAAGCATTACATTACTAATCGCAATGGGTGCTTCTTTTTTAATGATCCCACCTTTAGTGTTTTGAGAAGTTGGTTTGGTATGACGGGTAACGATGTTTACCCCTTCAACCAAAACACGGCCTTTATCCAAAATAATTTCCAACACTTTGCGTGGCTTCTTCAAATCTTTATCATCTCCTGCAATTACCACTACAGAATCACCTTTTTTAATGTTGAACTTTGGTTTAAATCTTGTACTCATTTTTTATCAATTTGCAAATTTGCAAATGTGCAAATTCTAATTTTTAACTTGTTAGCTAATTACAGTACTTCCGGTGCCAGGGAGATGATCTTCATATAACCTTTATCCCTTAATTCACGGGCAACAGGGCCGAAGATACGTGTACCCCTTGGTTCATCTGAAGCATTCAGCAATACCACAGCGTTATCGTCGAAACGGATGTAAGATCCGTCTTTACGGCGCAGTTTATTAGTGGTTCTTACAATTACCGCTTTACTCACGGTTCCTTTTTTAATACCACCTGCAGGCATCGCATCTTTAACGGTAACTACAATTTTATCACCGATTTTAGCATAGTCCTGTCCGCTGTTACCCAACACACGGATGCACAATACTTCTTTGGCACCACTGTTATCTGCTACGTTTAGTCTGCTTTCTTGCTGTATCATCTCTAATTTTTTTTATTCAGGATGTTTAATCTTCTTAAATCCTAAACAGTTTTAAATTTTATAAAAGTTCCAATGCTGGAAGATTCATACATCCAACACCGGAAATCATAAATCTTATTTTACTTTCTCTACAACTTCCACCAGCCTCCAGCGTTTTGTTTTGCTCATTGGGCGGGTTTCCATGATCTTCACAGTATCGCCAATGTTGCACTCATTTTTTTCATCATGAGCATGGAACTTTGTACTTTTCTTTACAAACTTTCCATAAAGCGGATGCTTTACTTTTCTTTCAACATTAACAGTAATGGTTTTATCCATTTTATTGCTGGATACCACTCCTAATTTTGTCTTTCTTAAATTTCTTTCAGCCATTGTGCTACTTTTTATGGTTTATTAAAAACCTAATTGTGTTTTTCTTAATGCTGTTTTAAGGCGTGCAATATCTCTCCTCAAAGAACGAATGCTTTGTGGATTTTCCAGTGGAGAAATTGCATGTGCGAATGAAAGCTTTTTTAAACGCAATTCATCTTCCTGGATTTTTGCTTTTAAATCAGCTTCGCTTAATCCGCTGAGGCTTTTTACAAAATCAACTTTCTTCGCCATTGTAGTATAATTTTCTTTTTTCTGTTTTATTCAACCGGCTTATGCCTTGTAATCGTGGCGTACCACAAATTTGGTTAAGATGGGTAATTTTTGTGCAGCCAGGGCAAATGCTTCTTTAGCTGTTTGCTCAGGCACACCATCACATTCAAAAATGATCCTTCCGGGTTGTACAATGGCAGCCCATCCTTCGGGGTTACCTTTACCTTTACCCATCCTCACTTCAGCAGGTTTAGCAGTAATTGGTTTATCGGGGAAAATCCTGATCCAAACATTCCCTTCCCTTTTCATGTGGCGGGTTAAAGCCTGGCGGGCACTTTCAATCTGGCGATTGGTCAGCCAAACACTATCCAGTGCTTTTAAACCAAATGATCCAAAGGCTAAAGTAGCACCACGTTTAGTGTCTCCTTTCATTTTGCCTTTTTGCGTCTTCCTGTGCTTTGTTCTTTTCGGTGATAACATCTTATTTCTATTTTAGATTGAGCTTTGGTGTTTATGCCTTTGTCTCAACCGAATGTTTATTTTTAATTTAATCCGAAATGCAATTCCGGTATATTATCTTCTTGCGTTGCTGCCAGCTTCCCTGCGTCCGGCTCCTCTTCTGTCTCCACCGCGGCGGTCATCACCACCCCTCCTGTCATCACGTCTGTCATAACCACCCTGCCTTTCACCTGCTCCGCTTTCTTTACTTCCTGCTACAACGTTTGGATTCAAATCTCTTTTGCCCAGTACTTCACCTTTACAGATCCATACTTTAACACCAATCTTTCCGTATACAGTCAGTGCAAAAACGTTTGCATAATCGATATCCATACGCAGCGTATGCAATGGCGTACGACCCTGTTTGATTTCTTCACTGCGGGCAATTTCAGCACCACCTAAACGGCCACCTACTTTTACTTTAATGCCTTCTGCACCCATTCTTAAAGCAGATGCAATTGACATCTTAATGGCCCTTTTATAGTTGATACGATTTTCCAATTGACGGGCAATTGTATCAGCAACAATATTAGCATCGAGTTCAGGGCGGCGGATTTCAAGAATGTTGATCTGCACATCTTCCTTGCCTACCAGTTTTTTCAACTCTTCTTTGATCCTGTCTACCTCTCCACCACCTTTACCAATGATGATACCTGGTTTAGAAGTGTGGATAGTAATGATCAGTTTATTCAGCGTACGCTCAATAACAATCTTGGCTATACCACCCTTATTGATACGGGCATTGAGATAATTTCTGATCTTATGATCTTCAATCAATTTCTTTGAATAATCCGATTTATTAGCGAACCAGTTACTATCCCAACCACGAATGATTCCTAACCTGGCACCTATTGGATTTGTTTTTTGACCCATATTATTTGGTTAATTCTATGAATGATTAATTTTTAGTTGCTTTAGTATCTACAATTACCGTTACATGGTTGCTGCGTTTGCGCACCCTGTAACCACGGCCCTGTGGTGCAGGACGCATACGTTTGATCACTCTTGCACCGTCCACCATGATGGTCTTTACAATCAGCCCGTTTTCATCACCACCTTCGTTCTTAGCTTTCCAGTTGCTGATAGCAGATACCACCAGTTTGCGTAAAGGAACAGCGGGATGTTTGGGATTGTGCTCCAAAACTGCCAATGCTTTTTCCACTTCCATACCACGGATCAGGTCTGCCAGCAAACGCATTTTACGTGGAGACGTCGGGTAATTGTTCAATTTTGCTACTGCTTCCATTTTTTTATTAGTTGTTAGTTGGTAGTTGGTAGATGTTAGCAAAACTGTTAACTAAAATCTGTCAACCAGCAACTTTTTTATTAAGCTATTTTTTTACTTGAGTGTCCTTTGAAGTTCCTTGTGGGTGCAAACTCACCTAATTTATGGCCTACCATAAATTCAGTTACATAAACCGGGATGAATTTATTGCCGTTATGCACAGCAAATGTTTGTCCTACAAAATCAGGGGTAATGGTGCTTCTCCTGCTCCATGTTTTAATTACACCCTTCTTCATTTTTCCTTCCATCATAGCAGCTACCTTTTGTTCCAGTTTAGCTTCTACATAAGGACCTTTTCTAAGTGAACGAGCCATTTTTTATTTAGTTTGTGATCGCTGATTTATGATGTTAATCGTAAATTTTGATCTTGTTTATTTGCCTCAACGTTGTTGTTGAGACCATTTTAACTGATGAATTACTTGCTTAATTTTTTACCGTTCCTGCGCTGCAGAATCATTTTATCTGATCCTTTGCCTCTTGTACGGGTAATTTCGCCTTTAGCGTATTTACCTTTACGGCTGCGCGGGTGACCACCACTTGCCCTTCCTTCACCACCACCCATTGGGTGATCTACCGGGTTCATCGCAACCGCCCTTGTTCTTGGGCGGATACCTTTCCACCTGTTACGGCCGGCTTTACCCATGCTTTCCAGGTTATGGTCGCTGTTGCTCACCACACCTACTGTTGCATGGCAATTGATCAATACTTTTCTCAACTCACCGCTTGGCATTTTCAACACCGCATATTTCTCTTCTTTGTTGCTCAGCTGTGCAGAGGTACCGGCACTTCTTACCAGGATACCACCCTGACCAGGCTGCATTTCCACATTGTGTACGTTAGTACCCAAAGGCATGTTTTTGAAGATCAGCGTATTTCCTAATTCAGGCGCTACATCATCTCCGCTGATAACAGTCTGGCCTACCTGCAAACCCTGTGGTGCCAGGATATAACGTTTTTCACCATCAGCATAAGTTACCAAAGCAATAAATGCTGTACGGTTTGGATCGTATTCAATTGTTTTTACTACAGCAGGGATATTCTTTTTATCCCTTTTAAAATCGATGATACGGTACATGTTTTTATTACCGCTGCCCATATAACGCATACTCCTTCTACCCTGAGCATTACGACCGGCTGTACTTTTTTGCCTTTCAACCAAAGTTTTTTCAGGCACATTGGTGGTAACTTCTTCGTAAGCGTTACCAATTCTCCATCTTGTACCCGCTGTTGTTGGTTTGTATTTTTTAAGTGCCATTTTAAATGCTTTTTATTGTGTCAAAACTTTGCGGTGCTGACCACCATTCATTAATTACTGATTAAATTCCGCTTCCGTACAGATCAATTGTTTCTCCTTCTGCAACGGTTACGATAGCTTTCTTTTTAGAAGGCTTGCGGCCTGTTATAAAGCCAGCTTTAGTGTACCTGGATTTAGCTTTTGATGGAACTACAATCGTGTTTACATCACTTACCTGTACTCCGTAGAATTGCTCCACAGCTTTTTTAATTTCCAGTTTGTTTGCCTTTTTATTTACCACGAATGAATAGCGATTTTGCTTTTCAGTCTGCTTATTGGCTTTTTCAGATAAAATCGGCTTTATTAAAACTTCAGACGGTTTCATTGTCTAACTAATTTGTTGTTTTTGAATTATGCTTCTTCTGCTGTGAATACTTTAGCGGCATTTTCTGTCATCACCAGAACACTGGCGTTAATAATGTCGTAAGTATTAATATCCCTGATTACAGTACCGTTTACGTTAGCTACATTACGCAGGCTCAGGTAAAGATTGTCGCTGTTTTCAGGCATTACAAACAATGATTTCTTTCCGGAAACACCAATGTTTTTCAGCATTGACGTGAACTGGCTGGTTTTAGGAGTCTGCAGCTGCATATCTTCAACCACCACAATGGCATTTTCTTTTGCTTTGTAAGAAAGGGCACTGATTTTAGCCAATGTTTTCACTTTCTGGTTCAGCTTGGTATCATAACCATGAGGCTTAGGGCCAAAAATGGTACCACCACCTTTATATAACGGGTTACGCAGGTTGCCTTTACGGGCGCCACCGGTTCCTTTTTGTTTGTGCAGTTTCTTGGATGAACCGTGCACTTCCAAACGGGTTTTTACCTTGTGTGTACCCTGGCGTTGTGCGCCCATGTATTGCTTAACAGCAAGATAAATTACGTGGTCATTGGGTTCAACGCCAAAAATCGCTTCTGGCAATTCAACCGTTCTGCCGGTCTTTTTTCCTTCTGTATTTAAAACATCTACTTGCATCGTATTGTATTTTTAGGCCTGCGGCCGGTTGTTTATTTTTGAATTAAAACAATTGAACCGTTATGGCCCGGTACTGAACCACTAACTAATATGTAATTTTTTTCTGCAAACACTTTTACCACTTTCAGTCCTTTCATGGTAACCCTGTCCTGGCCTAAGCGACCAGCCATACGCATACCTTTGAATACACGACTGGCGTCTGATGAGTTACCGATTGAACCAGGAGCCCTCTGACGGTCGTGCTGGCCGTGAGACTGTTCGCCCACACCACTAAAGCCATGGCGTTTTACCACACCCTGGAAGCCTTTACCTTTGGTAGTGCCAATTACTTCAACTTTTTCACCTTCGGTAAAAATGTCTACTGTAATGGTTTCACCAACAGCTTTATCAATTTCGCTATCGCGGATTTCCTGAACGAATTTTTTGGGCGATGTCTGGGCTTTGGAAAAGTGCCCGATTTCTGACTTAGTGGAGTGTTTTTCTTTTTTATCGCCAAATGCAATCTGGAGCGCATTGTAACCGTCTGTTTCTACGGTTTTCTTTTGCGTAACCACGCATGGACCGGCTTCAATAATGGTAACTGCAGTTTGCTTACCGGTAGTATCGAAGATACTGGTCATGCCAATTTTCTTTCCAATAATACTTTTCATTGTATCTTATTTTTATCCAGCGGTGTCCCGGTCATTATCGGGATACATAGATGTTCATACTTATTTTCTTTTTAAGAACTTAGCTTATGCTTCTCCCGCTACTTCGGCAATGCGTTGTTTGCGGGACAGTTCATTAAGCTTTGATCTCAACATCCACACCACTTGGTAAGTCCAGCTTACTTAAAGCATCCACTGTACGGCTGCTGCTGGTGTAAATGTCTAATAAACGCTTGTGTGTACACAGTTGAAACTGTTCGCGGGCCTTTTTATTAACGTGAGGCGCACGTAATACAGTAAAAATCTTTTTGTGCGTAGGTAAGGGAATTGGACCTGTTACCACTGCACCTGTACTGCGAACTGTTTTTACAATCTTCTCGGCTGATTTATCAACTAAATTGTGGTCGTAAGATTGCAATTTGATTCTGATTCTCTGTGACATATGTAAAGAACTTTAAAATTTCTTTTTTGAATTGGGAGTGCAAAGGTAATAGACTCTTTTGAAACAGCAAAAGGATTGGGCAAAGTTTTTTTAAGATGTTGATTTTTCTTCTATATTAATTTTTAGTATTATAAATAACAAAGGCGGAATCAACCGCCTTTGTTAAATACGATGTTCTTTATATCAATATTATTTCTTCTCCACACTGCCACTACTGTTGGTTTTACTGGTTACCGTTGCTCCGCCGCTGTAAGTAATATCGGCAGAACTGCTGGCATCAGCATCCAGTGTAACACTGGCGTATACATCTACTGAACCACTGCTGTTGGCTGTAACTTTTGCATTTTCACTCAGGAGGTCTTCAGATTTTATGTCTGCGCTGCTGCTGGCATCAGCGGTATAGTTTTTTGTACGGCCTTTTAATGTAATGGTGGCGGAACTGCTGGCTTCAGCACTTACTTCAGGTGCCTCCACTTCGGCGGTTATATCTGCGGAGCTGGATGCATCAAAAGATATTTTTCCGTCATCTTTAATTACCCCTTTTACAATTATATCAGATGAAGACGATGCCTTAATTCCTTTTAATACCGGCGTTGTCACTAAAACCTTCATGTGGGCATTGTTAAATCCATGGCGGCTTTCTAAGTGAATATTCAGTGTACTACCGTTTACATCAGTTATGATATGTGCTATTACATTATCATCGGCCTCCACTTCAACGGAGGAAGTACTGCCCATGGTCACCTCCACATCAATGCCTGCACTGGATTCAATACGGGTGAATGATCCGGTATTGCGTTTTTCTGTTACGATTTTGCCGCTGCCGGTCTCAAAATCGCAGGATGTAAACAACAGCACCAGGCTGCTGCAAATAAGAAATAATTGTTTCATGGCTGTTATTTTTTCAACAAATATAAAATCCTAAAACCGAACCTCCGAACCATTGAAGTATTTATTTACCTTCGCGGCAAGATGACGGAAAAAATACTCATACTCGATTTTGGGTCTCAATACACACAGTTGATTGCCCGCAGCGTAAGGGAAGCCAATGTGTATTGCGAGATCATCCCCTACAATAAACCTATTCAATACGAGCCGGGCTTGAAAGGCATTATTCTCGGCGGTTCCCCATTTTCAGTAAATGAAGAAAAGGCACTGGTGGTGGATATTAAACCGATGGTTGATCAGGTGCCCGTTTTAGGTATTTGTTACGGCGCCCAGCTTACAGCCAAACTTTTTGGCGGCCGGGTAGATAAAAGTGAGAAAAGAGAATATGGCCGTGCCATTTTTAATAAGATTGCCGACGATGCATTTTTGCAAAATGTGTCGCCCAACTCACAAGTATGGATGAGCCATAGCGACACCATTAAAGAACTGCCTGCGGGTTTTGAGTTGCTGGGTACCACTGAAAGTATTCCCGTAGCTGCTTTCAGAAGTAACGGAACATTTGCGCACCCGCTATATGGCTTGCAATTTCACCCTGAAGTGTATCACTCGGTTGAAGGCAAGACTATCCTGAAAAACTTTTTGGTCAACATTTGTGGCTGTTCGCAGGACTGGACACCGGAGCATTTTATTACTGAAACGGTTGAAAACTTAAAAAAACAAATTGGCAACAGGAAAGTAATCATGGCGTTAAGTGGTGGTGTTGACAGTACCGTTGCCGCTACATTGATTCACCGGGCTATTGGCAAAAACCTGTTTGGTATTTTTGTTGATAATGGTGTTTTGCGCAAAGATGAATTTGAACAGGTTATTGCTACTTATAATGCTATTGGCCTGAATGTAAAAGGCATTGATGCCAAAGAACATTTCTACACCAAACTGGCCGGTAAAACGGAGCCTGAAGAAAAACGAAAAGTAATTGGAGGTTCCTTCATAGAAATTTTTGACCGTGAGGCGCACCTGATTCAAGGTGTGGAACTGCTGGGGCAGGGTACCATTTATCCTGATGTGATTGAATCGCTTTCGGTACACGGCCCATCGGCCACCATTAAAAGTCATCATAATGTGGGTGGGTTGCCGGATACCATGAAACTGGAACTGGTGGAACCGCTGCGCTCTTTATTTAAAGATGAAGTACGCCGGGTTGGACGGGAGTTGGGCATTCCTGACAAAATGATTGACCGCCATCCCTTCCCGGGCCCCGGACTCGCTATAAGAATTTTAGGAGAAGTTACTGAAGAAAAGGTACGGTTATTGCAGGAAGCAGATGCCATCTACATCAATGGCCTCAGGAAATATAATTTGTACAGCAGTGTTTGGCAGGCAGGCACCATATTGCTGCCGGTAAAAAGTGTGGGTGTAATGGGCGATGAAAGAACGTATGAATTTACTGTTGCGCTGAGGGCTGTAACATCTGTTGATGGTATGACAGCCGACTGGGCACATTTGCCGTATGATTTTTTAGCAGATATATCCAATGAAATTATCAATAATGTAAGAGGCATCAACCGTGTTGTGTATGACATCAGCAGCAAACCACCGGCAACCATAGAGTGGGAATAAGCTAATTCAAACGTTGATGAGCAGGAAAGGAAACAGTTCAGCTATATAATTATGAAAAGAAAAAATTTAATTGGAGCTATTGTTTTTATTTTTTGTATCCCGTTAATCCGGGCGCAGGCGCAAACTGATTCTGTAAAAAAATTCCCTTCCATAAAAGTGGGCATTTTTGCCCCGGTTTACCTGGATTCTCTTTTTGGTTCAGGCAATTCATTCCGGTATAAACAGGGTTTGCCGAAAGCTTATGCACCAGGTATAGAATTTGTACAGGGTGCAGCGGTAGCCCTTGATTCTATGCTTTTAGACAGCGCCGATGCTGATGTAACGTTTTATGATACCCGTTCTGCCTCCCTGCCCCTTACCACTTTGATCAAGGCTAACAAACTCGACAGCCTTAATCTTATCATTGGGGCAGTAAAAGACCAGGATTATAAACAACTTTCAGATTTTGCATTGCAGAAAAAAATCCCTTTTATATCAGCCATTTATCCAAACGATGGTGGCATTACCGATAACCCCTACACGCTGATTGCCAATTCCACCCTCAAGGCGCATTGTGAAGCCATTTATAGTTACCTGCTTCAAAATCATGGCACAGACCTTATTTTTCTTTGCAGAAAAAAAGGGTTCCAGGAGGACAGGGTTGCCGGTTATTTTAAAGCATTGAATGAACAGGATGGAAAACCTTTGCTGAATATTAAAACAATTAATACCGATACCACAATTAGCCTGGCCACACTAAAAAGTAAATTAGACAGTAATCGCAATTGTGTGTTGATTGGTGGCAGCCTTGATGAGACTTTTGCAGCAACACTGGCATCAGGCTGTTACTACATGCATGAAAAAAATTATCCTGTCACGCTGATCGGTATGCCCAATTGGGAAACTTTTGCATCGCTGAAAAAAGATGATTTTGATGGTTTTCCGGTTTACTATACCACACCTTACTTTAATGCAAAAACAGACGACTTCAGTAAAATGCTGAATACGGCATACCTGAAAATCTATAAGATAAAACCGAGTGATTATGCCTATAAAGGTTTTGAAATGACCTACGTTTTTCTAAAACTGCTGGCAAAGTACCCCGACAGTTTTATGCAGCACATCAACAACACAACAGAAAAGGTTTTTTGTGATTATAATTTCCGTCCGGTATCAACAAGAAAAGACAACGCAGTTGTGGACTACTATGAAAACAAGCATTTATATTTTGTGAAGATATTGAATGGAAATACGATGGTGGCGTGGTAGTAGTTAAAAAGAAAATAAAAAAAACCGAGAGCGATGTGCCTCGGTTTTTTTATTATTCTCATTTAACAAGATACTTTCTCTGAAGTGTATATAACACCATAAATAAAACAGGAATAACAATTCCAATTATAATGTTAAAAACACCAGTAAACTGAACTGCTCCCATAATTATTATTCCCCCTACAATCGGAGTAATTTCACCAATTATATAAATCAAATAACCTTCTTTCTTAAGTTTTCTCATCCAAAGTGCTCCAACAAAAGAAAGTATAATCCCGACCATTCCAATTACAATTAATGGAATCATATTCTGGCTTGCAAGTTCCAAAGCTGCTTTTCCCTTTTCAAGATCAGCTGCTTGCTTTGCAGGCAATTCCTGTCCTGAGTTTTGTGCCTTTTCAATAAGCCCTAAAAGAAACTTATTAATAACAGGAGTAAGTAATGTTAATATTCCCCAGAATGCACAACCAATAAAAGTGAGTATTGTAAGTACATTTAGTCCACTCGATAATTTCTTTGAAGATTCATCATTTTGGTTAAGCAAGTCGTTTGTAGTTTCCTGGCTCATAATAATTTTATTTTTTTCCAAATTACTCTCTTTGACTTACATTTCAAAACCGTTCCGGTAGTTTATGATCTTTTCCCTTTCAGTTTCAGGTAATCCAGGTAGTATACAATTTTTACAGAAACCTCGTTGCTGTGCGGATTACTCAATGCTTGTCCGAGGTTTTTTACATAAGTGGCGTACATATAAGGGCTGATATTCACATTGGTACCCAACGCATTTTTCCATGCAACAGTTATTCTGCTGCCCAGCAAAAAGTCCCAGGTATAAAACATGTCAATATTAAATGTATTGTAGTTAATATTTTTTCCCGGAATAAAAGCACGGTCATTCAGGTTACCATCTTCTTTCAGGTCATAAAAGTTGGTGTTATCCAATATTGACCAATAATGCCTGATCCTCACTGTCCAGTTCATGCGGTTATTAAAATTATATTGCCCGCTGAAGATGCCGGTATTCGTTTTAACCACCCTGCGTGCGATGATGGGAGAGCCATTTGTGTTGTTAACAAAAGCCCAGCCCCAGTTACCATTATCATGTTCCAGTGCCATGTCTGCACTGAATTGGAATTTGTCGTTTACCCGGTAACGTAATCCCGCTTCCCCGCTCCAGTAAAAATCATCAGGAAGGGGTGATTCTGCCGCAGCTAAGGAATAATTAAAGTAAAGTTTTTTACGGCTGTCGGAACTTCCGTCTACGGAAAACTTATAGTAAGGTTTGCGCCGCAGGAAATAGCCATTGTACACCGTTGAGTTAATAAAATAATCATTACTCCACATGGGTGATGTTATAAGCGTTCCGGTAACATCCCAGTAATTCCTGAACAGGAAAAAAGCTTTGGCTGTTGCGGTAAGCGATGTCCATGTATTGGGTTTGTACAAAAACGCATTATCAAAAGACAGCGTATACACCCTGCTGTTAAAACATTTGTATGGTCGCAATAAATTATAGCTGATCTTTCCTGTATAATCAATGGAGTTATTGCTGAGCAAATAGCCCATATCATTGGGGTCGTACTGATCGCTTTTCACCACCACCAAGCCCCTGTATTGCAACAGCCCGCTTACTTTTGCAAAACCGGCATTAGCGTTATAACCGGTTTTATTAATCGTATTGCCCCAGATGTTGCTGAGTTTGCCAGACAGGATGACGTTATACACATTCTTTTTATCAAAGAGAGAAAGATCGACACTGCCCACATTGGCATTTCTTGTGTTGCCTTTACGCAGTACATTGGTATTGGTAAAGCTGATGGTGGAACGGTTTTTCAGCGCCTGGTCAAGAACGATGATATTATAATTGGCCAGCGGTTCAGTAAGTATTGTTGAATCTGTACCGGCAGCAAGATTGGTAACCTTTGCATACATCGGTGCGGTTATGGCATTAAAAACTCCGATACCAAGGTTTTCTTTTGTGCGGCCTGAAATTTTAGTGGCATTATACAGTTTGGTGATCCCCGGGTTTTTATCAATCCTGTAATAAGGGCTGTTGCCATAATTATTTAACACATCCAGGGAACCTGTTGGTGCAGCGCCAATACGCCGCGAATAGAAAATGCCTGCTTTATTAAACAGTTCAGTGCCTTCTGTAAAAAACGGCCTGTAATCGTCAAACTTAATTTCAAAAGGCGTGAGGTTTAACAACTGGTTGTCGCTTTGCACCTGTGCAAAATCCGGTATCAGGGTCATATCAAGCGTAAAACTTTTACTCACGCCGTACTTCACATCCATACCGCCGCTTTTAAGGGTTTCTTTTACATCTCCATTAGCGGTGGGGGATACCCGAACACCGCCTGAAATATAAGGCAAAAAGGATAACCTTGGCGGCGATTTAATATTGCGCAAACTGTCCCAGGTGCCCCATTGATTAATATCTCCATTCACTTCTGGTGTTTCGGGGCTCCAGATGCTGACTTCATTATCAGTACGCTGAAAGCGGGCAAAATTCAGCCCCCAGCTTTGTACTGCATTTTTTGAGATCCGTATAGCGCTGAAAGGAATTTTTATTTCTGCAACCCATCCGTCTGCTTTTATACTGACTTTACTTTCCCAAACGGCATCCCAGGTATAATCAAATACTGTTGCATTATTTTGGGCACCCTTGGCATCTGCCTGTACGCCAGCTGCGGTAACTTTAAAAAGAAATGCGTTTTGCCGGTCGAGGTAAGTATCAAATCCCAACGTAAACACATCAGCATCCTGGCGGTCTGTTACATCCCTTGCCGTAATCTGCTTTCTTATGCCGGAGGGATTGCCATACAGATACGCCCCAATGTAAACTGCGTTATCATCATAGGCAATTTTCACTTCTGTTCTGTGCCGGGAAGGTGCGCCTGCGTGAGGCGAATAAGTAATAAAATCAGTTGCTGCCGGAAGGTTCTTCCAGGCTTCATCATCCAGGTTGCCGTCAACAACAACTGGTAGTGTTAGTTTTATAGCAGGTAAATGTTTTTCCTGGGCGTAAACGAAACACTGCAGTAAACACAGGCTCACAGCGAATATAAAACGCAAGTTTGATCAGTTAGTTTTCGATTCAAAGGTAATTAATAAACATTAAAAAAATCACCACTGTAACGAAACTCAGCCGATTTGCCTTCTTTTCAGTTCTTTTTTGATCAACCCCAGTTCCCTGCCTGTTTGCCCGGATACGGAACTGTTTTCCTGCGCCCTGCGCATGAGGTAAGGTATTACATCTTTTATAGGGCCAAATGGAAGATATTTACTAACCGAGCATCCGGATTGAGCCAGGTTAAAAGTTATATTATCGCTCATACCAAACAACTGGGAGAAGTGCACATGCGGATGGTTATGGGGCAAGCTTTTCTCATCGAGCAACTGGGTTGTATACAGGTTGCTGTATTCATTATGGGAGGCGACTATTAATGAAATCCTGTCCAGGTGATCCACACAAAATTTTACTGCTGCATTATAGTCCCTGTCAGTCGCTTCTTTATCGGGTTGAATGGGGGAAGGATAGCCCATTGCTGCAGCTCTTTCCCTTTCTTTTTCCATATATGCACCCCTTACAAGTTTTGCACCCAGTATAAAGTTTCTTTCTGCTGCGGCTTCATAAGAATCTTTTAAAAATTGCAGCCTGTCATGGCGGTATAATTGAAGGGTATTATACACCACGGCTTTTGATTTATTGAATGTATCCATCATCAGGATAGTAAGGGCGTCAACGGGATCCTGTATCCAGGTTTCTTCAGCATCAATAAAAACCCCGATATTTTTTGCCGCCGCATCTTCGCAAACTTTTACAGTACGTAATCGCACTCTGCCCCATTCATTTTTTTCGTCTTCCGATAACGATTCCACAGCATGCAGGTAACGTTTCATCAATGTGCCCTGTGCGGCATGCATCAATGTGTCCAGTTTTTCCAGTAATCCAAAACGGGCAAAACCGGTCACTTTTACACTCATGAAGGGAATATTGGCCTGTGTGGCTGCATAATCAATAACACGAATAAATTCATCCCGTGCATGGTCAAAATTGTCTTCTCCTTCCTTTCCTTCCACGCCATAATCAAGAATCACCTGCACTTTATACTGTTCCAGTTTATCGGCCACTTTTGCTGTTTCTGACAATGTTTCCCCACCAACAAATTGCTGGAAGATGGTGCTGCGGATCACTGTTTGTGTAAAAGGAAAATGCCATTTGATGGCAACGGGCGTCAACTTCAGTCCCAGGTTAACTAACCAGGGTTTACCCATCGATGAAAAAAGGAAATGGGCTTTTTTTAATTCATTATCCGTTTTGTAAGCAAATGCAATCTCGGTATTTTCAAATGAGATGCTTGGTGCAGGCTGGCTCATAAATCGTAGGTTCAGTAATCAAAATTCGATAACTGTACACGAACTACCAAATAAAAACTTTGGGATATTTAAACAGCATAACATATTATTTCAATAATGTGTTGCAGGAGTCCGCCTTAAACAAGGTGAATGTATACAATAAGCAATACACAAAATTGAAAGCTGAAACGATGCTTTGCTTGCCAATCCGCCTATCTTTGCAAAAATTTTTTATGGAGAAGAAAGCTGCTGAATCTCTTGTTGTAATGACTGAACTGGTTTTACCCAACGATACCAATACTTTTGGCAATTTAATGGGCGGCCGCCTGATGTACTGGATGGATATTGCCGCGGCTTTGGCAGCCATGAAACATTGCAATGCCCCTGTGGTTACAGCATCGGTTGATAATATTTCTTTTGAAAGCCCTATTAAGCTGGGTAATGTTGTTCACATCGAAGCTAAAGTAACCCGTGCTTTCAACAGCAGTATGGAAGTGCACATGAATGTTTGGGGCGAAGATCCTATTCAGCAATATAAATACAAAAGCAATGAGGCGTATTATACATTTGTTTCGCTGGATCCTACCGGAAAACCCCGGCGTGTGGCACAATTGGTTCCGCAAACTGATGAAGAGCAAAAATTATTTGATGGTGCATTAAGAAGGCGGCAACTACGTTTGGTACTGGGCGGTAAAATGAAAGCAGACGAAGCAGATGAACTGAAAGCATTATTCACCAAAGATTGATTGCGCAAAAGCTTTCTTATTTATCCAGCATACCCATTAGGTGATGCTTACCCTTAAGCATAAATTTTTTACTTTGTTCAATGGCATCCATTACGGTTGCAAGAATATTATCAACAGTATCATTATAATCAATCTGCAATGGTTCTTTAAATGTAACGGTAAGGCGGGAACCTCTTTTTTTAAACTTCAATCCTTTTTTATTGAATGCCCTCCAGTAACCATTGATCACAACAGGTATCACAATGGGTTGATGTTGCTTGATGATAAATGCCGTGCCTTTTCTACCAGGTGCAAATGGCTTGGTGGTACCCTGCGGAAATGTAATTACCCAGTTATTTTGTAATGCATTTTCAATTTTGCGGGTGTCTGAAATATCCAGCCCACGCTGTACTTCTTTCCCTTCTGCACGCCAGGTACGTTTAACGGTAACTGCGCCGGCCAGTGTAAACAGTTTGCTGATCCAGTTGGCTTTCATTGTTTCTTCTGCCGCCACATATTTCACCTTGGTAAACGGCCATAACAGGTAATATGGAATGCCCAGTTTATTTTTTTTACGCCAGCTAACAGCACAAAAAATATGCAGGAAGGTGATCACATCTGCAAAATAAGTTTGATGATTGCTCACAAACAGCACATTTTTTTTCGGCAGTTTTTGAAGATGTTCGGTTCCCCTTATTTCAAGTTTATTAATCAGGTTGAGGCCCGGATAAGAGAACATTCCAACAAGTGCATATACCGAACCTTTTACCAGTTTTGTTTCCTTCAAACCTGCAAGCCAGCGCTTCATGTTGTTATGATCTTGGTTAAGTTGAATGGTGCAATATAGGTATTCTTGTTAAATGATAAAATCTGTATCAGTAATGAATTTTTGATGCAGGATCATAACGTACAGCTTTAACCGAGGCCAGCTATTCAGCGTAATAAAACCGTAAATGTTATGAACAGGAAACAGCCGTATTGCTATAATGCCGGGGAGAATAGTGTTCGGCAGGTATAATCTGTTCTTATATTTGCACACATGCAGCTGAATACGGTAATTTTTGATATGGATGGCTTATTGATAGATTCAGAACCTTTCTGGAATGAAGCAGCGGCCATTGTTTTTGCAGACTATAAAATCATCCTTACTGCCGAGCAGTATGCCAGCACCACTGGCATGCGAACGAAAGAATTTGTGGAATTCTGGTTTAACCGTTTTAACCAGCCACTCAGCAATGCAGGCAAGGTTGAAACAGCAATCATCAACAAGGTGATTGACCTTGTGCGGCATAAAGGAAAAGCAATGCCGGGTCTGGCTCATATTATTAATTTTTTTACCGGAAAAGGATTTAAAATTGGTTTAGCCTCCTCATCGCCAATGGAATTGATTGATGTGGTTATAGATCACTTGCAGATTCGCCCTTACCTGCAGTCAATAGTTTCAGCCTCAACGTTGCCTTATGGAAAACCACATCCGGAAGTATACCTGAATTGTGCCGCCAACCTGGGTGCAATACCTGCACAATGTATTGGTTTTGAGGATTCTTTCCCCGGTATGATTGCGGTGAAAGCGGCGGGTATGAAGTGTGTGGTGGTGCCCCATCATACCATCAGTAAAGAGCCGAAGTGGCATGCTGCCGACCTCAGAATATCTTCGCTACAAAACTTTAATGCGCTGTTGTTACAGTCGCTCGGTTAAGATTTCAAACAATCATAATTGGGTTTTCGATAATTTCAGCCTGGTACAGGGTGGTAAGAATGCCTACCTGTATCATTTTTAAATCAATTATTTGCGTGGAAAAAAGAACTGAAAAATTATATAATTTTAAGTTAAAGTTATTACCTTTAGTTCAGAAGTTAACCTAAACTGTACTGCTTTATTCCCCTCCCGCTCTCTTTTTGGGTCAATTTCTGTACGCAAACAAACTAAAACAATTTTTATGCAAAAAACAACTACACAAAAAGACTTTACGGTGTTTTTGCTGAGGTCGTTTCTTCTGATTCTGATCTCAAGCATTGCATTCCAGGTCTCTTTTGCGCAGCAACAGAAGGCTATGTCGAAGCCTGCCAGTGCCAGAAAGGGTCTCCCGACAGACCGTTCTGCCATTAAGGTGGTGCCGAACAATGCCGTTGTTGCAAAAAAAGGGTTCATGGCTGCAGTTACAGTTGCAGAGCCCTCAGATGTACCTTCTGTAAATAAGGTATATACTGAGAAGCTTGAAAAAAACCCGGGCATTCTGAACGCTCAGAATGGCAAGGCGCCCAGCCCGGTTTTTAACAGTCCTTCACCCACTCCAACGCCAAACGGCCTTAACGACGTTTGTACGTTTACGGGTTCACTTCTTGCAAGTGATGGCGCCATTCCCGGTGGCCGTCTTTTCAGGGATGGAACTTTGATGAGTTGTGGTACTACAAGAGGTTGCCCCGGTACTTTCGGTGGCGGCCCTTACTATTACGATTCTTACACCATGACCAACAACACCTGCGCCAGCCAGTGCGTAACTGTGAATTATATTGCAGACGGAACATCAGGGGACTGTTTCGTGACTGTATATGATAACAGTTTCGACCAATCGAACGTTTGTACGAACTACAAGGCAGATGGTGGTTTAAGTTCATTAGCCGGTGGTACACCGGTACAATTTTCATTTACGCTTGCAGCCAATGCCACTGTTGTAATTGTGGTAAGTGAAGCCGTTGCAAGCACTACCTGCGACCACTACACGATGACAGTAACTGGTATCAACTGTACGCCTCCTCCGGCATGTACACCACCTACTGCATCAGTGTTAAGCCAGGTACAAATTCCCGGCCCTCCGGTAAACCTTATTAACGAACAGTTTGACGGAACCATCGTGCCTGCCGGTTGGAATTTCCAAAACCTGAGTAACCCGCTGGGTTTAACCAACTGGTCTCAAACCAACTCATTGGTATTCCCTCCTCAAAGTGGTGCTGGTTTTGCTTCTGCAAACTATAACAACACGGCAGGTGTAGGTACTATCAGCGACTGGTTATTTGCGCCAAACATTACCATGAAAAATGGTGATAAGTTTACCTTCTGGACACGTACCACAACCGGTACATTCCCAGACAGGTTGCAGGTAAGAAGAAGTACTAACGGCGCAAGCCTTAATGTTGGTACAACTGAATCCAGTGTTGGTGACTTTACTGACTTATTGCTGGACATCAACCCGGGCCTTACTTCAACCGGTTATCCAACAGCATGGACACAGTATACTTTAACTATGTCTGGTTTACCTGCTGCTGGTGTATCCGGTCGCCTTGCTTTCCGCTATTATGTAACAGGCGGTGGCCCTGCTGGTAATAATTCTGATTTCATCGGAATTGACAATGCAGTGTACTCCACTCCTACATATCTTGACCCAACAACCTGTACCGGTTCTACTGCCAACTTGAAAGTAGATATTACCGGTGGTAACTCACCCACCTATAAAGTGGTGATTGGAGCAACACCGGCCACAGCTGGTTTCCCAATGACAGTTACCGGTTATGTAAGCGGTGCTAACATTCCTGTTACTCCGGCATTTACTACAACTTATAACCTGATTTCAGTATCAAACGAAAATAACTGTACTTGCGTAGGTACTGGTAACTCTGGTACACCAACCATTACCGTATCTCCAACAACAGTTGCAGGAATTTCCATCACAGCTAACCCAAGTACACCGCTTTGCGCAGGCGATCCAACATTACTTACAGTAGTTGGGGCACCAGCTACGGGTACTGCAACTGTGAACTCCGGTGCAATAGCCGTCGGAATTCCTGATAACAATGCAGCAGGTGTAAGCACACCGTTAACTGTTTCCGGTATTCCGGGCACAGCAACCGGTACCAGTGCCAGTGTTATTTTCAATATTACCCATACCTGGGATGGTGATTTGACTTTGTTCTTAAAGTCACCTAACAACAGCTCATTAAACCTGGTGAACCAGAAAGGTAGTACAGGTGATAACTTTGTTAACACAGTGATCAGCTCTACCGCTACTTTAGCTATCCCTGCCACCGGTGCTCCATACACAGGTACATACACACCAGATGCTTCATTAACAGCACCGGCACCAACCGGCTTTGCACCAAACGTAACATCGTTTACACCAATGATCAATACTGCCGGTCAATTAAACGGTACCTGGTCATTTGGCGCAAGGGATAATGCAGGTGGTGATGTAGGAACTATTACCAGCTGGGGTATTACCATCAACTACACTTCTCCGGCTGCTCCTCCAGTGGGCTACACTTACCTGTGGTCGCCCGCTGCTGGCCTGAGCAATACAACGGGTAACCCTGTTGCCGCTTCACCAGCAAGCACCACTACCTATACAGTAATGGGTACAGCTCCTAACGGATGTATGACAACCGGTGCTATCACTATTACAGTGAACCAGTTGCCTGCAGTAGTTACTCCTCCGAGCAACTTAACCGTATGTGCTAACAGCAATGCTACATTCAGTATTGTTGGTTCCGGTGCAGGTATTACCTATCAATGGCAGGTAAGTACCAATGGTGGTAGTACATGGACAAACGTTACTAACGTAGCTCCCTATTCAGGTGCCACTTCCAATACATTGCTTATTACTGGTGTTCCTGCTACGTTTAATACTTACCGTTACAGGTGCGTAGTTAGCGGTACTTGTCCGCCAACGGCTACATCTTCTGCAGCTATCTTAACTGTAAATGCTTTACCAAGCATCGTGGTTACCCCAGGCACACCAGTGTGCGGTGGTTTAGCCGGCGTTAACGGTACACTGTTAACAGCAACCGGTGCTTCTACATTTACATGGGCTCCTGCAACTGGTTTATATTCTAATGCAACAGCTACAGTGCCTTATGTATTGGGTACTCCAACGCCTACTGTATATGCTGCACCTGGTGTAAACACTGTTTACACAGTAACCGGTACTAACGGTACAACAGGTTGCGTAAATACAACCACAGTGGGAGTAACCTTTACGCCTCCGGCTCCAACAGTTACTCCTTCTTCTGTAACTATGTGCCTTGGCAATCCTCCGGTTAAGTTAACCAGTTCTTCCTCTGTAAGTACTTCGGTTACCTTCCCTTCAGGCGCTATCAGCGTTCCTGTACCGGATAACAGCCTTGTAGGTGCAACCAGCAGCATTAACGTAACTACAATTCCTGCCAATGCGTTTACTTCAGCAATGGATGTAACGTTTAATATGACCCATACATGGGATGGTGATATCGTTATGGTACTGAAAGCACCAAACGGTAATATCCTGAACCTGGATTACTACCTGTCTGGTACAGGTGGTGCAGGTGCTACCACAGGATTTGTAAATACCAAGATCAGTTCGGCTGGTACAGCTGCCCTGAACTCTGGTTCCAGCCCTTACACTGGTACATTTAAACCGGATGCTATTGTTGGTAACGGTCCATTTGGCCCTTCAGGCCCAACCGGTTACCTGGCCAACGTAAACAACTTCCCTGCATTGTACTCTACAACAAACGGTACCTATACACTGGCTATGTATGATGGCGGTGCAGGTGACGTGGGTACATTAACTTCATGGACATTAGGTATCACTTACACTGTAGGTGTTCCCACTGCCGGTGCTCAATGGAGCCCTGCCGCAGGCTTGTTCATGGATGCTGCAGGCGCAGTACCTTATGTAGCAGGTACCGAAACTGATACCGTTTATACCAAACCCGCAGCAACAACTACCTATTTTGTTACTGTGAACAGTATTGGTCCGGATTCGACTAAAACTTTCTCTAACACTTCGCCCATTGCCATTATTGATGGTTCACCAGGTTCACCATATCCTGCAACCATTAACGTAAGCGGTCTGCCTACATCTAAGGCAAAAGTTCAGAATGTGGTATTGAATGGTATCAGTCATACCTGGTCTGATGATATTGATATCGTATTGCAATCGCCAACAGGTGATAACGTGATCCTGATGTCTGATGTGGGTGGCGCAGCAATCCTCTCTAATGTAACATATACATTCGATGATGCTGGTCCTGCCATGAACCAAAATGCAGGTAACCCAACCGGTACTTATCACCCGACCAATTTCGACAATGCCGATAACTGGCCGGCTCCGGGTCCTGGTGCATTTGCTGATGCAAACCCTGCACTTTCTAAATTCAACAGTAATTCTAACGCGAATGGTTTATGGAAACTGTTTGTGGTGGATGATACCTTCGGCGACCAGGGTAATATTGCAGGTGGTTACAGCATCACCTTCTCTTACCCGACCAAAGGTTGTACTTCGCCTGCAAGACAGGTTCCTGTAACTGTGAACATTCCGCCAAGCATTACCAATGCTTCGCTCCCTGCTGATGCAGTGGTTTGTACCGATAAGGTAGCCAGCTTCACAGCAGCCGCAGCAGGTACTGCACCAGTACATAACTGGCAGTACAGCTCGAACAATGGTAACATTGGATCATGGGTTAATATTACGAACGGTGCGGTATTCAGTGGTGCATTTACTGCAACATTGACTGTAACAGCTCCGCCTGTATCTATGAATGGATGGCTGATCAGGGATTCTGTTTCTGGCGCTGCTCCATGCGGATATGCTATAACCAGGATCGCAAGGCTTACTGTTAATCCATTACCAACCATTGTAATTGGTGCATCTCCGGTTACGAGACTGTTCCCTGGTTTAACCACAACCATCTTCTCAACAGTTTCTCCGATTGCAGCAACGTACACCTGGTTAAGGAATGGTGTTCAGGTGCCTAACGCTTCCGGCAGTTCATTACTCATTGACATTGATAAACTCGGCGATTACAGCCTGAGGGTAACCGATGTTAATGGTTGTACCAATACTTCCAATACGGTATCTATCAAAGACTCTGTAACAGGTAAGGTGTTTATCTATCCTAACCCGAACAGTGGTCAGTTCCAGGTAAGGTACTGGAGTATAGTAAACAACACTAACCTGCCGCGTGGCATTAATGTTTACGATGCAACAGGTAAACGTGTTTCCACCCTGAAATACTCTATTTCTGCTCCGTATGCAAGAATGGATGTAGATCTGAGGAATTATGGTACAGGTGTTTACTGGATAGAAGTGGTTGACGTTGTAGGAAACCGCCTTGCTATGGGCAGAGCGGAAGTACTGCGGTAAGATCATCTTTCTTTTTCGATACTAAAAAGCCCCCCGTTTTGGGGGGCTTTTTTATACCCGTCTGCTGTACAGTATGTTAGGATCCCTGCCCGGCCATGCTATACCATTCGCTGTTCCCGGTCAAAAAAGCAACGCTAAAAGGCCGGATTTCTACCATATTGTATTAACTTTGCCGTCCCGTTCAAAAACCACGGGATTTATTTATGTCATTCAATATTTTTAAACAATTAAACGCAGATGCACAGGAAGGTTCATCAGCCAATGCTGCTGAAGCTGCTGCGACAACAAACGTACCTGTAGAAACTCCGGTTAGTGCTCATGATGATTTTGACTGGAGTGTGGACAAACGTAATGTAACCAGTTATTCTGCTGATGAAAAAACCAAGTACGATGCTGTTTACGAAGGAACTTTCAAACAAATCAATGATGGGGAAATGATCCAGGCAACTGTTGAATCATTAACTAAAACAGATGCTGTTGTAAACATTGGTTTCAAAAGTGATGGTTTGATTTCTTTAAACGAATTCCGCGATATTCCCGGCGGTGTTAAAGTGGGCGATGTTATTGAGGTAATGGTGGTGGAAAAAGAAGACCGTGAAGGTAACCTGCACCTGAGCCGCAAAAATGCACGTACTACAAGGGCATGGGAAAGAATTGTTGAAGTACACAAAACTGGTGAAATTGTTACCGGTTTGGTTACCAGCAAAACCAAGGGTGGCCTTATCGTTGATGTATTTGGTATGGAAACCTTCTTACCAGGTTCTCAAATTGACGTGAAACCAGTTACCGACTATGATCAGTTTGTAAATAAAACAATGGAGTTCAAAGTGGTTAAGATCAACGAAGCCATTAAGAATGCTGTTGTTTCTCATAAAGCGCTTATCGAAAGCGACATCGAAGCACAACGTGCTGAAATCATGGGCAAACTGGAAAAAGGCCAGGTACTGGAAGGCACCATCAAAAATATTACTGATTTCGGTGCATTTCTCGACCTTGGCGGCTTAGACGGTTTATTGTACATCACAGATATTTCATGGGGACGTATCAACCATCCTTCTGAAGTATTGAAGATGGATCAGAAACTGAATGTTGTGGTACTGGATTTTGATGATGATAAGAAACGTATCAGCCTTGGCCTGAAACAATTGACTCCTCATCCATGGGATACTTTATCCGAAGGATTGAAAGAAGGTGAAATTGTAAAAGGTAAAGTGGTGAATATAGAAGACTACGGTGCATTCCTGGAAATTATGCCGGGTGTGGAGGGTTTGGTTCACGTAAGTGAAATTACATGGGCTAACACGCCAATCAATGCTAAAGAATTCTTTAAACTGGGCGACGAATACGAAGCTAAAGTAGTGACCTTAGATAAAGATACCCGCAAAATGAGCCTTTCTATCAAACAACTGACAGAAGACCCATGGAGCAACATTGAAACTGTTTTCCCTGAAGGCAGCAGGCATAAAGGTGTGGTGAAGAATATCACTCCTTATGGTGTTTTTGTTGAACTGGCTACCGGCATTGGTGGTATGATCCACATCAGCGACCTGAGCTGGTTAAAACGCTTCAACAACCCGAATGAGTACACTAAAGTGGGCGAAAATATCGATGTAGTGATCATGCACATTGATAAAGAAGGACGCAAGCTGCAATTAGGCCACAAACAAATTGAAGAAGATCCCTGGAATACCCTGGAATCCACCTTCCCTGTTGGCAGCATTCACGAAGGTACTGTAGTGAAGAAAGATGATAAAGGCGCTGTGGTACAATTACCTTACGGACTGGAAGGATTTGCTCCTGCACGCCACCTGGCCAAAGAAGATGGCAAAACTGTTGTTGCTGAAGAAACCATTCCATTTATGGTAATTGAATTTGACCGTAACGACAAACGCATCGTATTAAGCCATACCCGTATTTGGGAACAGGTAATTGAAGAAGAAAAACAAGCCGTTGCAAAAGAAAGAAAAGCTGAAGCTGAACAAACCAAAAAAGCTGTGAAGAATCTTCAGAGCAAAGTGGAAAAATCAACTTTAGGCGACCTGGGTGTTTTAGCTGACCTGAAAGCTAAAATGGAAAGCAACGCCGCTGCTGAAAACAAAGAAGAAACAAAAGGAGAATAAGCGCTTTCTTCTCCAAATAATAAAAATCCCGTTGCTATGCAACGGGATTTTTTATGTCATCCAAAAGAAAACATCCCAGATAAAAAAGGAACCGGCATGATCTGCCGGATCCTTTTTATTCGTTATTATTTTATTCACTTGTTACAGGATGGTAACTTCAGTTCTCCTGTTTTGCGCCCGCCCTTCTGCGGTAGCATTAGAAGCAACCGGTTTTGACATGCCATATCCTTTAGCGGTGATTCTTGAAGGATCAATACCCTTGGTTATAAGATAGGCTTTTACGGTGTTTGCCCTGTCCTGCGATAAGGTTAAATTCATAGCAGCAGCGCCAACATTATCAGTATGCCCGCCGATTTCAATTTTCTCATCTTCTTTACGGTTCAGATACGCCACCAGTTCATCCAGCACTGCATAAGAGGATTCTTCTAAAGTAGCTTTACCGGTTTCAAAATTACAGTCTTCCAGTACAAAGCTTTTAGACGGCAGGTACTGAATACCCACTTCAAAAGGATTCTTGTAATACGCATTACCTGTTAAAGCCGGAATTTCCAGTATGTTATAACTGGTGGAATCCTTAAACCCAAGGATAAAGATTTCGTACGAATCGCCAGCCGGGAGGCGGATAGAGAATTTCCCTTTGTCATCTGTCAATCCTTCATATTCCCTGCCGTTTCCTTTACTTTTAAAAACCACGATCTCATTATTGAGTACATTGTTTTTAAAATCCGTCATGGTAACATTAACAGGCGCATCTTTAGGAATGGCTGCATTTTGAACGTTTCCCTGCGCCATTGCAAAGCAGGGTAATAAAAACCATAATAAAACACTAAGTACTTTTGTTTTCATTATAATGGTATTTGGTGATCGATAATTTCCGGGCATATCAGTCAATTTTTATGCCAGCAGCAGTTGCCGCAGCCTATCTTTTCCTTCTGAGTAAATTTAAGGAAAGAAAATCATAGCTAAAGGTAATATACCCCGTTAACGATTTGTTTACAGCCTTTGCTGCAACCGCACCACCATTTCATTTTTCCATGATTGAAAATCCCCTGCAATGATATGCTGCCTGGCCTGCGTAACCAGCCATAAATAAAAAGCCAGGTTATGCACACTTGCAATAGTAAGCCCCAGGAATTCTTTTGCCTTAACCAGGTGTCGCAGGTAAGCTTTGCTGTAATAATTACTTATTGCGCAGTCAATACCATCATCGATAACAGAAAAATCCCGCTCCCATTTTTTATTGTCAATATTGATCACACCCTTCGAGGTAAACAGCATGGCATTACGGCCATTGCGGGTGGGCATTACACAATCGAACATATCAATACCCAAAGCAATGCCCTCCAGGATATTCCAGGGCGTGCCCACTCCCATCAGGTAGCGGGGTTTGGATGCAGGTAAAATATCACAGCACAAGGCGGTGTACTCATACATCATTTCAACAGGTTCGCCTACACTTAAGCCGCCAATGGCATTCCCGGTTGCATTTTGCGCTGCAATGAACTCCGCAGATGCAGTACGCAGGTCTTTGTATGTACTGCCCTGTACAATAGGAAAAAGATTTTGGGTATACCCATATTTATCCGGTGTGGTATTAAAACGGTTGAAACAGCGGGTGAGCCAGCGATGCGTCAGCTCCATGGAATCTTTAGCATATTTATAATCGCTGGGATAAGGCGGGCATTCATCAAACGCCATAACAATATCACCACCAATGGTACGCTGAATATCCATTACATTTTCCGGGGTAAAAAGATGCCTGCTGCCGTCTATATGGCTTTGAAAAATGGCACCCTCTTCAGTAAGCTTCCTGTTATTGGCTAATGAAAAAACCTGGTAACCTCCGCTGTCCGTAAGAATAGGTTTATGCCATCCGTTAAACTGGTGCAGTCCGCCGGCAGCTTCTAATGTTTCCAGGCCGGGGCGCAGGTATAAATGATAGGTATTACCGAGTATGATCTGCGCTTTTACATCAGTATATAATTGTTGTTGCGTCACTGCTTTTACACTGCCTACCGTGCCCACCGGCATAAATATAGGCGTGCTGATCTCCCCGTGATCTGTGGTGATGGCGCCAGCCCTTGCTTTGGTTCTGGTATCGGTATGCTGTACTGCAAACTGTAATGCTGCCATGTGTTTCTTTTGTTTTGTGAATGGTGGTCAGTGGGTGTCAGGTCATCCACGTCACCTGAATAAAATTCCAAACCCACTAATTCCAATTACCGCTATTTTTGCCGCATGAATTTTACCCAACCGGGGCAAATATTTTTTTATACTTTTTGCCTCATCGCCCTGATACAGCTTTTTTATTACCTGTACTTTTTTATGCGACTGGCTTTTTATAAACCGTCGGTAAAAACCACATCCCGTACACACCCGGTTTCAGTTGTTATTTGTGCCAGGGATGAAGCCGCAAATTTAGCAAAAAATCTGCCTGGTGCGTTAGTGCAACAATACCGGACAACACATGAAGTGATTGTGGTAAATGACAACTCTTATGATGACAGTAAATACCTGCTGGAAGAGTTTCAAAAAACATTTCGCCAACTGCATGTGGTGGAACTGAAACAGGAAGCAAAATTTATTCCCGGTAAAAAATTTCCTTTAAGTGTGGGTATTAAAACAGCAAAGTACGAAGTGTTGTTACTTACTGATGCTGATTGCGTACCCGCCAGCGAATTCTGGATGGATAAAATGCAGGAAACCTATGATGACACTACTGAAATTGTTTTAGGCTATGGCCCATACCATAAAAAAAGTGGGTTATTGAACAAACTCATCCGCTGGGAAACTTTTCATACTGCATTACAATACCTTTCTTATGCGCTGGCGGGCAAGCCCTATATGGGTGTGGGCAGAAACCTGAGTTATAAACGCACTCTTTTTTTTAAACACAAAGGCTTCACTGCTCATAATAATATTGCCAGCGGTGATGATGACCTGTTTATTAAAACTGCTGCTAATGCTGGCAACACAAAAATCAATATTGATCCTGATACATTTACTTTGAGCGAGCCCGCCTCCAGCTTTGGTGAGTGGATGAAACAAAAGAGAAGACATTACAGTACATCGAAGTATTATAAACCGGTTCACAAATTTTTATTAGGCTTATACTCCTTCTCCCATTTCATTTTTTATCCATTGTTTGTATTGAGCCTATTATTTTTTCCCTGGCCATTTGCAGTTGCTGTATTTGGCATACGGTTTTTAATACAGGCAATAGTGTTATTCTATTGCATGAAACGATTGAAGGAAAAAGATTTGTTTGGCTGGTTTTGGTTATTGGATATCTGGATGTTCTTTTATTATTTTATCTTTTCATTCGCTTTGTTTAAAAAACCAAAGCGTTCCTGGTAAAACGAAAAACTTAGAAAGTCCCATATACCTGCTTTCTGCCAGACTTATTTTTTATGGAGCTGATACAACAATATTTTGCCGACTTTACGCCACAGCAACTGGAGCAACTGGATGCGTTAAAAGTTTTATATGCGGAGTGGAATGAAAAGATCAATGTGATCAGCCGCAAAGACATGGATCATTTTTATGAACACCATGTATTGCATTCCCTTACTATTGCCACGCAATTTGAGTTTACCGCCGGTATGCAGGTGATGGACCTTGGCTGTGGCGGTGGTTTCCCCGGTATACCCCTGGCGATATTTTTTCCGGATACTCATTTTCACCTGGTGGACAGCATTAATAAAAAGCTGAAAGTAGTGGAGGCCATTGCGCAGGCTGTGGGGCTGAAAAACGTAACTGTGCAACATACCAGGGCTGAAGATATTAAGAACAGGAAGTTCGATACCGTTATCAGCCGTGCTGTGGCACCTTTAAAAGACCTCTGGCGCTGGAGCAGGCCACTGCTGCAAAAAAACCGCCATGCCGAATATGGCAAAAATGTTCCTAACGGCCTGGTTTGCCTGAAAGGCGGCGACCTGGCCCAGGAAATTTACGAAAGTGGCTGTAAACCCATGGTTTGGGACATTCACAGCATCTTCAGTGAGGACTTTTTTCTCGAAAAATACCTCCTTTATATACCTTTTAAGTAATAATTACCACTTTGTGGTATTGTTTATTTTCCTTTAAAATAGCAGCTTTGCAGTAATTATGAAAATACCTGTAGCTATAGTGGAAGACAATAACGACATCCGGTCTGCGCTGGAGCAGATCATTGATATGTCTGATTATTGTGAACTGGCGGGCTCCTGCGTAAGCGGTGAGGAAGCTTTGATCAAAATTCCGCTTTTAAACCCCAAAGTAGTATTGATGGATATTGGCCTGGGCGGCATCAATGGCATTGAAGTGGTAAGGGAATTAAAGGCACTGCACCCGGAAATACTGTTTATGATGTGTACCATTTACGAAGATGATGAACAGATTTTTGAAGCATTGAGCGCCGGTGCCAGCGGATATATTTTAAAGAAAACCCCTCCCGGAAAATTACTGGAAGGTATTCAGGAATTAATGGAAGGTGGTTCACCCATGAGCAGCCAGATTGCGAGGAAAGTAGTGGCCGCTTTTCAGAATAAAAAATCTGAAAAACATCCCAATGAATCTGCACTGGATATTTTATCTAAGAGAGAAAAAGAAATATTAGAGATGCTTTCCAAAGGCATGCTGTATAAAGAAATTTCTGATGCGGTTTTTATCAGCACTGAAACGGTACGTAAACATGTTTACCACATTTACGAAAAACTACACGTTACCAACCGTGTTGAAGCAGTGAACAAATATTTTGGAAGGTAATCAACAGTATCTTCCCCATCAAGCACAAATAATAAGCCCCCGGTTTCCGGGGGTTTATTATTATAAGAATTTCCAGAACCAGTAATCTGTTTGCGGAGTATTGCCTATAGGAAAATCATGCGTGTGGCCTGAGTTGACAAAGCCATACTTTTCATAAAATTTCTGCGCCCGGTAATTGTGTTCCCAAACACCCAGCCATACCACCTGGTATTGCTGTTGCCTGGCATAATCCAAAAAAAAATCAATTAATGCCTGTGCAATGCCTTTGCCATGAAATTCTTTCAGCACATAAATACGCTTTAATTCAAGTGCCTTCCATTGCTTCATTAACGAAAGGCCGGAATAATCTTCCATAAAGCGTATATACCCTGCCGGTATGCCATCGGCCAATGCAAAGAAATATAAATCATTTTCATTGGCTACTTCTTTTCCCAATTGCTCTTCATTAAAATACTCTTTCAGAAAACCCTGCATATCTTCTTCTGTACAGGTTCCGGTAAAAGTATCGTAGAATGTTTGTTGTGCCATTTGTGCTAATACCGGCACATCTTCAGGGGTGATTTTTCTTATGGTGATTTCCATTGGTCTGTCTCAAATTGTGCGTTTGCAGCGTGGTGGTGGTTTTATTTTGTCTTTTCAGATTACTGTTGTCTTTTTATATGGATAAAGGAGCATTCAAAAAGTTTTACACTGGCTTCAAGCTGGAGTTTGAAGGTACAGTCTGTTTGAAACGGCTTCAAGCCGGAGCTTGAAGGTGCGGTACTGTTTGAGATGGCTTCAAGCTGGAGCTTGAAGGTACAGTGCACGGTCAGACGAGGGCGTCAGACCGTGGGTTACCATTTCAATTCCAGCAGATTATTTTTCCTGTCCACATCAGCCATGCGTTTGGAAGGATCAATTTCAACTGCTGTCAAATCGAATAAGCGGCGTTTAAATTCCACCACATAAGTGGGGTGCGTCCATCTCCACTCCTCATGCACTTCTCTTTTCTGCGCAGCATTTTCATTGGGTTTTTCGCCAAACATCAGGTTCAGTGGTATGTAATGCATTTCTGTTGTACCATCTTTAAATGTCAATTGCAGGTCAATTGGCATCGGCATCTGGCCAATCCGCTTCAACCTGATCTTTGACACTCCGCCTTCTTCCCACAAACTGTCAATGGCATAATTTATTGTTTTGGTGGTATTGCAGAAATATTCTTTGTACCAATCCAGTTTAATGCCACTTACTTTTTCTGCCACCTGTATAAAGTCGTTGCTGTTGGGGTGTTTAAAGCGCCATTCATTGTAATATTCCAGCAGTACTTTATCCCTTACATCTGCACCAATGATATAACCAAGTTGCTCCAGGAAAACTTCACCTTTAGCGTAGGCAGCATTGGTGTATGCAAAATTGGTATTGTAGTGATCGCTGTGTGTGGTCAATGGTTCTTCGTAACCACTTTTAGCCAATGCAAAATATCCGGCATAAGCATTACTGTGATCATCAGGAAGCATCGGCACCAGGTCCTGTAAATTCCTGTTGTTGGGGTTGGCTTTTAATGCGTCTTTAAAATCTTCTATATTAGAACGTTTGTTATAAAACTTAGACACCAGGTTTTCTGCATAACTGGTAAACCCTTCGTCCATCCATGGGTACAGGCTTTCATTTGTGCCCAGCATCATCTGGTACCAGCTGTGCATCCATTCGTGAAATACAGCACCGAGGCCGGGCCCGCTGAGTAAGGTGGCCATCGGGTATTCCATACCACCATCACCGCCTTGTATAAACGAATATTGCGGATAAGGATACTTGCCAAATTTGCTTTCCATAAACGGCAATGCCACTACTGCGGCATCGGCTACTTTTGTCCACGCTGTATCGTTAGCAGGTTTATTGGGCACATAATTATAAATCACATTCAAAACGGGGCCACCATTGGGCATTTTACGTACCAGGTGTTTGTAATCAGGGTCGGCAGCCCAAACAAAATCATGCACATTATTGCCAACAAAATGCCAGGTGCGTTTTTCTTTTGTGGTAGGTTTTAATGCTTCGGTATTGGCGGCATCATACCCCCAGCCAATTTCATTGGCATTCACCAATACACCGGTTCCGCCCAATTTATATTCTTTATCTATTGCAATGGTCACATCATAATCTCCCCACACGCCATAAAATTCACGGGCAACATACGGTGTGGGGTGCCAGCCTTCATAATCATACTCACATAGTTTAGGATACCATTGGCTCATACTGTAGCGTACGCCTGTTTGCGGATTGTCTCTTCCGCTGCGCCTGATCTGCAGGGGAACCTGCGCTTCAAATTCCATATTAATCACCACTTTGCTTTTGGGTGCAATAGGTTTGATCAGATCCACTTCCAAAATGGTTTCATGATATTTGAATGGTTGTGCAACACCATTAATGGTGAGTGATATTATTTTTTGATAGCCGATTTCTTTGTCGGTTAATTTAGCAATGCGGTCACGTACCCTTCCATCCCAGTCGGGCCTGCCGTTGATTAGTACTTTACCCAATTCCTGGCTTCTTACATCCATGCTGCTGTTGGGCTGAAAAGCATTGAAGTAAAGGTGATAGAATAATTTATTCAATATATCAGGAGAATTATTGGTGTACTCCAGTTTCTGTTTACCGGTAAACTGGTTGGTGTTAACATCCATATCTATAGTCATCGTGTATTTCACTCTTTGCTGCCAACGGTCTGGTTGCGCCTGTACCAGCATACCCATAACCATCAAAAAAATCAATGTACTTAGTAGTTTGCTCATGTTTGCTATTTATATTGTAAAGATAGAGTTCGTATATAACAATAAAACCGGTGAGTCACCCATAAAGGGGCGACTCACCGATTTTATTGCCCCATTAATTTGTCATCAAATGCCACTAATAATTTAAAGAGGTCTTCGTGTTCATTTAATGGCAATGTTGCTGCTTTATCAAAAATATCGTGATAGGCTTTTATACCGCCCAGTGTGTAAAAGAAAAACGAGGGCACGCCTTTTTCTGTAAAAAAATAATGATCGCTGTTGGCAGCTTTGCCGCGTGGATTAATCGCTGCCAGGTATTTTCCCTGTGCATTAATGGTTTTCATAAGCTCAAATTCTTTAGGGAATTCTGTAGCGTTTACAACAGTAATGCCTTCTTCGCCAGTACCAGCAAGATCGGTGTTGATTAAAAAGCGTATATGCTTTAATGGTAGTAACGGGTTTTCTGTATAATATTTAGAACCCAGCAAACCGGCTTCTTCACCAGCAAATAAAATAAAGCAGATGGTATACTTCTGCGGATGTTTGGCATAATAATGTGCCAGGTTCAGCAAAAGGGATACGCCACTGGCGTTGTCATTGGCGCCGGGAAAATAAGTATCTGCACCCATACCGCCCAGATGATCGTAATGTGCGGTTATAAAAATGGTGGAGTCCGGTACGGCGGTGCCTTTTACCATGCCGCAGATATTGGCCGCAGCAAAATATTTTACGAATGTGTTTTCAATATTCACTTTATATTTTGCCGGCGGGCCGGATACTGCTTTTTTATCCAGCAAAATCAATGTATACGGCGCCACTTCCTGTGCCACATCCCGGGTTAATTTATCCTGCATTTTGAATACCACCATATCATTCCGGTTGATGTACTGAATACTGTCCAGCTGATCCAGTTTACCGGATGCTTTTACTCCTTTCGATTCCGGGCTGATGATATAATCTTTACCCGGCACCAGGTCCGTACCATTTACACTTACCTGCATTTTTCCCGGAAATGTATTTACCGGGAAGTTGAACGATTGGTAATAGTCTTTCCCATCCATTGGTGAAAGGCCATAACTTTTAAATTCCCCCGCTAAAAATGCGGCAGCTTTTTTCATTCCATCGTTGGTATACCCCCTGCCCCAGAAATATGGGGAGGTGAGTGTATCCACTATTTTGCGCCCAAAGGATAAGTCTTGTGCATGCATTGCAAAACCTGCGAGTATTGCACTAAACAGCAATATTGCTTTTTTCATAATATTGTTTATGAACCGTAAATTTCGTAAAAAGCAGGAAGGTAAAAAACCGAAATGAAAGATATGCTGAAAAAATGTAGTTAAAAGGCTGATAAAATGTTGCAATGGTAATTTGCATAGCTATCATATAGTAAGAAGGCTGATAATGAAATGCATCTTTAAAATATCTGCCAGCCTTCATAACCCTCTCTAAATTGCCAGTTGCTTCCATTATTTACAATGGCGGAAGGAAAAAAATCATGTAAAAAATCGTGATACTGTGTATTGTTTTCATTAATGGCCCAGGGTCTTTCTTTTTTTATTTTGAAAACCGGCTGCAGGTAATCAGTCAACTTGTGCAGCATTGCTGCCTCATCAATACCTTTTTCAGTAATAAAATCCCTTTTTAGTGCCAGCATAAAGACAAATGTATACCTGCTTTCTTTTTCTGATGGCTTAAGTGAAGCCTCGATGAAAATATCTGGCGTAATTTTTTGTTCATAACATTGCTCCATTGAAGGAAAATACACAGATATCCGTTGTAAGCTGGATGCAGTTGTATTTCCATTACACCATTTTTTTGCCTCATCTTCATTCCAGCGCAGGTTATTAATATCGATCCAGTTCCCGGTAGTAGTGTTAAGTACTGCCGGAAGTACTGTTGCATTATACCTGCTTGTTGAAGTAAGCGGATGAAGTATGGAGATCAGATTTTGCCAAAATGCTGTTTCTGCAAACTGGTTGCTTTTGCAATAATAAACTTCAACGGAATGAAGTGTGTCTAAAAATGTTTGCATACTTTATTTTATGGTACTGCAATTTCAGTAACTATTTCCACTTTATCGACACTGAATTTAGATGCATCTGGCCAAACCCTTGCTGCATTTTCACCGGCAAACTCCAGTTCATCTGTAAGGCCGGCAGCCATCTTTTCATACACTGCTTTTTGGCCGGGTGATAATACTGCAGATCCAGATTTAAATTCCTTGAACAAAACCTTACCATCTTTCTTAATCACCGCGTCCACCACTGCTTCCACACCCGTAGCTTTTATCCTGATCGTAACCTGTTCTATTACGTTCTCTGCTCCAAATATTTTTCTATATGCTGTTACGTTTGCCTTACCCCACATTTCGCCAATAATACCATTTTTTATGATTGGCTCCAGATCTGAGCTTTCAATTGCTTTCCGGAATGTAGCCCATTTCGATGGGCTGATGGTTCCGCCTGTATCTAACAGGCCTTCTGCAATCTCTTCTGCCTGTCCTTTAATAAATGCGATAGCCTTACTTCCCGAAACTTTTTTAGTAGTTTCATCTATAAACTTGCTGCCTACACTATATTTATCGCCTGTTTTGGCAACACCCCAAATTTTATCTCCCATCTTGTCTCCTGCATTGGCAATTTCCTGTGCCAGTGCTTTTGCCTCAACTATTTTGGCTTCCACTTCTGCAACAGTATGTTTACCTGCAGGCATTTTTTCCACTACGGATACCAGCCTTCCCAGGTTTTCTTCACTACCAGTTCCTGCTTTTACTGCCAGCGACATTATTTCTTCACTCGATCCGTTGATTTTGCTGGCCAGCGTATCCAGTACTTCTATTGTTGCCACTGATGTTTCGCCTGTTGCCTTTGCAGCTTCCGCACTTAACCTGTTCACAGCAGCATGCCTGAGTTCCGCAATTTCATTGATATCAAATACAGAAAATACCCTTTCAGCCATATCCACGCCGGTGCCTGCTGAATAGTCCCCAATGCGGCGGATGAAATAATAGGCAGATTCGAATTTACGGAAGCTGGTACTGCTCAGGCCATTAATGATTCCGCTGATATTATCGAGCGGCCTTGTGGTAAGCTTGGCCGTTGCACGGCTGAGCTGCTCCATAAATTCATTGGGATCGAGTTTATAAATCTGTACCTGTGCCAGTATATCTTCCAGTTGTTTAGGCGAAAATCCCCGCTTGATAAGGATATCCAGTTTTTCAACAGCATTTTTTAGTGGCGCAGCTCCTTCCGGCTGGAACCGTGGAGGTATTTTGATCTGTTTGCCTGTGGGCATTTCCACCGCCTTCATCGTTCCTTTAAAATCTTTTTCCAGTGCACCAATAGCATTGCTCCAGTCTTCAAGCTCTTTTGCACTGGTGCCCCTCGGTCTGTTCACATACATGTATTGATTCAGGCGTGCGTAATCCAGTTTATCTTTATTGGCTTCTACTACTTTGATGATGCGTTTAATGTCTTCGGGCCTGGCATTGATAGGGAAGCAGGGTGAAGCACATTTCTTCAGAATTTTTATTACTGCCGGATTGTCTGCAATAAGTTTTCTTATTTCATTATTGTGCAGCAGCCATTCAAATGTTTCGCCGTCGGTGAATGGGCCAATGTTCAAAAACTCATCCAGTACTGATGGTTTATCTGCGAGCTCTTTACTGTATTTCGTAAGCAGCGCCATATACTCATCATGGCCTGCCAGGCCGGTGGCTTTTTCAAACACCGCCATTTTAGATTCTGATGTTTTTAACAGGCGTACCACCTGTTGATATTCTTCAGGTGTTTCAACCGCAGCGCCCAGCAAACGCAAAGAGTTTTTCATTCTTTCCTGCGCCCTTGCCAATTCCGTGGTTTGGCCCAAAAGATCTGATTCCAGTATCCGGGTTAATGCTTCGTCTACCCGTTTGGGCAATGTCTTATCAATTACGGCCTGGGCAAGTTCCGGTTCTATAGTTCGTAATACCTGCTGATTTTTGGCCAGTGTTGGCAACTTGCTGAAAGTGGTCCCCAGTTCTTCCACCAGCGATTTTGTTTTGCCCAGTTCCAGTACAAAACCCCGCTCCTTCAGGAAATCGGTAAAGGTGGTGGCTTTGCCTGCGGCTTTAAGCGCTTTAAATTCTGCCCACATTTTTACCATCTTATCCTGGTTTTCTCCCAGGTCCAGCATTACTTTTTGTGAGCGGGGGTTGGTAAGCAATTCATTCAGCAGTTCTCCTTTTCCAGCCCAGTCTGTTTTTTCTGCAAGCCGCATCATTTCTGGTAACTCTGCTGCAAGATCGTTGCCTGTACCCGCATAAAATTTAAGTATGGACTTATATGCATCATCTGAAAGGCCAGCTTTCTTCACCAATGATCCCATTGCTTCAAATGCTTTTAATACTTCCGGATTATCGAGTGATGATGACAGGCGCACTACTGCCTGCGGAATATCGTTCAGGTGTTTTAATACATTCAGCTGTTTGGCCAATTTTTCTGCATCCACTTTAGAGATGGCGTTGTTGATCTTTTGCAATTCTTCTGTAAGCTTAGCTACATCATCACCACCTTTTGCAATCAACTCGGTTAATGCTTCTTTATCCTTGTTCAATGCAGTAATCAACTTGTTGGCCAGTTCAACGCCTTCTTCGGTTGCTTTGGCCAGTTTAGCAGCTTCTGCCACTGCTTTCAAACCCTGGAAGGCATCGAGGCCAATGAACACGAGGCTTACATAGAACCAGAAATAACCGGGTTCCACATCAGACAATGCCATTGCAGGATCGAAGGCCGTATTGGCTGCATCGCGGCGGAAGGTAATATCTTTATACTGCATGTATGCATCTGCACTGCCTACCGCTATACCTGCTGCCAAAGCCGCCCACCCAACCGGGCCACTTACCAGGGCCAGTAAACCCAAGCCGAGCCCTAATGCAGCCATCCCGATATTCCTCCAGAATTCTGCATCTTCATAAGCCTGAACAGCATCCTTAACCAGTGTATCGTGTATGGTATCTGGTAATATGCCCAGTTTTAATTTGGCTACTTCTATTACAGGTTTCAGTTTGTATACATTCGTAGGTTCTTCGTCCAGGGCTTCTCTTGTTTTTTTGATATTGGCTTTAATACTATCACTGGTATTAAACAGCATGATTTCAATGTCTTCAGGTGAAAGTTCTTTGTATTTAACCACATTATTTTTCAGTTCCAGTTTTGGATAAGCCAGAACGGGATAGGTTTCTGCTTGTTTTTTCAGGTATTCATACCCTTCGGCATTAGAATCAAATGCTTTTATGAAATAAGCATTGCCTTCCCTTTTTTTAAACTTGGTATATTCATAAGATGGCAATACTGTATCTGCCGGCTCTGTACAATCACCCTTAAAGCAATGCCTGCTGTAGCCCTTTTTTTTCAGGTATGCATTTAAACTGCTGTAGCTGGTTATTTCATCCGGGCCTGCACCCTGGTCCACACTAATCCCCTGCCACCATTCTTTTTCTGACCTGCTCCATACACCATCCAGGTGGGCAAATACGGTTTTGATGTACTTTCCTTCATCAAGTGCATCCGGATCATTGCTCGGTTTATATTTGATCATTTCAATAGATGCCTGCCGTTCGTTATCGTCCAGCATCTGGAACGCCACGGTAAGTGCATAAGACGCAAACAGCCGTTTAAACTCTTTCGTATTCTTTGTATAATCATCGAGCGAAATACCCAATGATTGCAATTCGGCATCTCTTTCCTTTTCTTTATCTGCTATCAACTTATCATAATCCACACCGCCTATAATCACTGTTCCGGTAATGGCCAGGGCAATACCGGCTGCAATAGCTTTTTTCTTTTGCGACCTGAGATCATCAAGTTCTTTATTCAGCTGGTATAGTTTGCTGTAGCTGGCAGTGTTGGCTATTGCTTCTTTTATACTGGTTGCAATAGGTATACCGGTATTAGCATGCTTTGATTGGAAAATGGTGGCAATGGTTTCGTAATCTTTTAGTGGTACACCAATTTTTTGGTAGCCGCGGTTGAGATCCACTTCTGTTGGTTCTTTAAAGGAGTCATTCAACCAGCCCCATTTATTTTCATCATCTTTATTGTTTACCAGTTCCAGTGCTTCCCGTTGGGAAATGTTGAATATAAACGATATGGAATACACTAAAGCCTCATCTTTGGACATTATTTTTGTTACCGGCACTTTAAACAACAGGATATTTCCGTTGGGGGTGGAGAACATATTGTCGTTCGCTGCTACAGCCATTCTTTTATCCAGCAGGCGCAGCGTTTTGTAGCCCAGTATACCATCTGCGGCCCATTTGGGCAGGCCCGATTCCAGTTGAAACGCTTTGAGCGCTTTAGTAGTACCATCCCCAAATTTTCCATCTGCACCTTTTTTGCCCACATCATAATTCAGCCTTATCAATACTTCCTGCAATACCATTACCCCATCATTTTCATCCCCGGCACTCAGTAATACTGTACCGTTTGCATTGATCAGGCTGAATAAAGCATTACCGTTAAATTCCTTTGAACTCAATGGTTCAACTGGAACATTTTTTTTCACAACAGTAATGAAACGGTCAATAACATTTGCGCTGATACCATAACTGATGAATAAAGCTTTAGATTCAGGATCATTCTGTGCTTCCACTGCAATATCTGCCAGGTAATCCGCTGTTGCCTTCCCAAAAATACCGTTAGCAAGAAGCGGATACTTTGCTAAAGCTGCTGCAGGAGTTAATGTGATAATTGCCTTTTGCAGTTTATACGTTTCATTGGCATAGGCATTTGGTGTTTCATTAGGTGAGTAACCAACAGCTTTGAACGGATTGATATAGTTAAATCCGAACTCTTTCCAGTTGAGCTGGTTGATGGGAATCACTTCGCTATAGGTAATGTCTTTGATATCCTGTTTTTGCTCAGCTGGTTTTAACTGTACCATTTTAGTTTGCAGAAAACTTTGCTGCTGCAGTGTATGTGTAAGCTCATGTGCAAGTAAATGTTTACCATCTGTTGACGAAGTATTGTATTCACCCTCATTAAAATAAATATCATTACCTACCGTAAATGCTTTTGCATTTAACTGCCGGTTCATTTGTGCTGCGTCGCTTCCGGTATGAATTTTTACTTCACTGAAATCTGTATTGAACCGGTTTTGCATAAAGGACTTAGTACTCTCATCTATAGTACTGCCTGTACCTTTTGCTGCATTCACCTGGCTGGCAATATTATCCGGCGCTGCGGTTGATGAATACCCACCCTGCTTTTGGATAAATGGAGATGAAGATTTTTGCTGTAGTTCCTCTTCTTCGCAATGCCGGCATTTGCGCTGAATGAAATTATCGCCAGGCATGCGCATTACCAAATCCGCCATGTTATCTGCTTCATGTTCCAGCGGATCATCGGCTGCCCCCACTTTTAATTTAAACTGGATGGTAGTTTTTTGAAGGCCTGGTATTTCTGCATCATTTTTTTCCTGTTGTACTGGCAATACATCTCTTACTGCTGCCGGGCCGGCAGTTTCTGTTGCGGGTGTTATGGTAGTATGTGACGACAACTATTTAAATTGGGGTTCAAAAACAACCGTAATATTTTTGCCTGCCGCCAATTGCAGCAATTTGTTTAAGCGGTGGTAAAAAGGGAATGCCTCATGTGGATCACCCCCGCCATCATTTCCTGCCGGGTATGCAATAACTATACGTTTACCCGTTTCGGTAAGTTCCAGTTTTTTTTCTGCAGCGTTATACCCCGCCTCATCAAAACCCATTGATTGATGGTTGATAAAATATTCAGTTTTATCTTTTGCTGTGTGCCAGGTTAACAACAGTATTGTGTCCATAATGCAACTGATTATTCTAAACCCACAAGAGGTATTCTCCGGTAGTCGAGTGTTTGGGCTTCACCATTCCATCCTTTTACTTCATCAAACCATTCTGCAAATGTTCTGTAGGTATTGGCGCCGGTAAAATGGCCCCAGTATTTATCTTTACCTACATAAATAATATTCTCTCCTTCCAGTCCAATGTCTTCAGGCTTACCCGAAAATTTCATGTTCTTGATATAACCCCAGTCTCCGGGTATCCAGTCGGCGCCATCGGATGTTGTTTGCTGAATGTAATTCGATTTTGCTCCACCCACCATGGTCATTGTAGTGGCGGCAAGGCATGCAATAGCGTAATCTTTGGGATGTATATTAAGGTCATCCAGCGCTTCCTGCCTGTCGGCACCGGGCTTTAATTTTAATGGTCCATCCCAATATTTTGTGTTCACTTTTGATGCAGCGCCTGCGCCAAACGCATATTTCTTTTTGGAAGCAAAATCTACAATTCCCATTCTTGCAGTCATTTGTTTCAACAAGCTTTCATCAACGGCTGCGTTGGTTTTACCTTCCAGCTTGAATATTCTTGGCGAATGCAGCAGCCCTGTAAATATTTCATTCCATACAGAATTTTTCACCACTTTCGGGCAGGTATAATCATCGCCGGTTTTGGTTACAGTAAAACCTTTTGTATCCAACGTAAGGCCGGCATCTACCCGTATTTTTCTTTGTACTGATGGTATGCCCCTGCTTTGCTGAACAGTATGTGTTAACTCATGTGCCAATAAATGTTTTCCTGCTGCAGAACCAGGGTTATACTGGCCTTCATTGAAATAAATATCATTGCCCGTCGTAAAAGCTTTTGCATTCAGTTCGCGGCTCAATTGTATGGCTTCGCCGCCGGTATGAATTTTTACATTACTAAAATCAGTACCAAACCTGCTTTCCATAAACGACAATGTGTTGCTGTCCATCGGGCTGCCGCTTCCTCTTCCCGCATTGATTTGATCACTTACCGCCTCGCTTGCTGTTACCCCCGCAGCGGCTTCCTTTTTTTGTATAAAAGACGAAAGCGGTTTACGCTGCAACTGTTCTTCCTCTTCACAATGGGCGCATTTACGTTGCAGCCCTGCATTGACTGCACTGCCGCTTACCGGCAGTTGCTGCATACTCATCACTTTATCGGCCACTGCATCGGCTTCATATTCCAGCGGATCATTCACTGCACCAATGCTGAGCTTCCGCTGCACTTTTACACCAGAAGCTGCAGCGGGCATTGCGTCGCCGGTGTCTTGAGTTATTTTATTCGTCTTTGTGTACATAAGCTGCGTGTTATAATGTTTTGCCTTCTTTATGGTATTCTTTCCTGATACCGGCCAGCACGTCTTCCACGCTGAGGGTTGTGGTACCCCTGTTTAACGCAAGCAGCGAAGCGTACTGCACCACATTCACAATGGAACCTCCGGAAAGATCGTATTGTTGCGCAATCCGTTCCATATCCTCCTCCGGTGGTGGCGTACATGCTTTACTGAAAGTCATCTGCCATAACCGTTTTCTTTCTTTAAACTGTGGTTTGGTGAATGCGATGATGGCCTGCAGCCTGCGGGTGAATGCTTCATCCACATTGTTGCGCATGTTGCTGGCCAGTATTACCATACCGGGATAATCTTCCAGCCGCTGCAACAGGTATGCAATTTCCTGGTTGGCATATTTATCATGTGCATCGTTAATGTTGGTACGTTTACCAAACAGGGCATCTGCTTCATCAAAAAATAATATCCAGTTTTTATTTTCTGCTTTCTTGAAAACTTTTTCCAGGTTCTGTTCTGTTTCGCCAATGTATTTCGAAATCACCATTGATAAATCCACCCGGTATACATCCAGGTTAAATTGTTTGCCCAGCAATGCAGCCGTTAAGGTTTTACCTGTACCGGGCGGGCCATAGAATAATGCTTTGTAACCTGGCTTAAGAATTTTTTCCATGCCCCAGTCGCTCATCAGTTGTACATGATGCTGCATCCATATCCGCAGTTCATCCAGTTGCATCGCTGTAAAGTCATCCACTACAAGATCAGCCCAGTCCATTTTTGTGCGGAGTAATTTGGCAGGGAACGCAGTGCTGAACTGAGGTTTGCGGATCTTTCCGGTAGTAAAAAAATCGATATACTCTTCAGACACACTGATGGTGCTGTTATAAAACATTTCACTTTGTTCATCTTTGCCTAATACCAATATTCCATGAGAGAGAAAGATATGGTCAGGCTCAAAAATTCTATATACATTGAAACGTTTCGATAAATCATTACCCGCCAAAATAAAAAGTGCTGTTTCTATAGTGGGAATAAAACCACTGTGCCTGTTGGCTTTGATACCGCCAAATTCCGTGTATCCCCTGCCGTTTTGTTTGTTAGTGGAGAAGAAAACATCCAGCAGGTGCGGTTGCAGGTGCGGCACCAGCGCCAGCATCAGCAACAAACGTTCAGCTGATGTAAGCTGGTAATAGTTGACCAGCTCTGCATAAACGGATTGATCTGCTGCGAGATCGGGAGGCGGCGTAAATTCCATTGGCGCCTGGTTATGCTGGTGCATGTGTAACTCTTTACCATTGCTGTTGTAAGCAGCAAAATGTAATTGCAGCCGGCGGTTTACCTGTGCGGCGAACCAGTTGATCTCCTGCGCCAGGCAAATGGCATTTGCTGTAATGCGGTTGCTTCCGGCAGCAGTGCTGGCATGTGTGTTGTCTTTTACCATACAGTAAATATGAAATAGTTGTTCCAGGGAAGCTGCAGTGATGAAAAACCCCAGGGCAAACTGTCCAGTAAAACATCAGCAGTTTTTCGTTCTACAGTAAGGTGCCAGTCATTTTCCTTTTTTTCGAGTATCCCTTTCCGCTTTAAAAATGTTTGCTGCAACCCTGCAACAGATGTGTTTTTTAATTGTGGCCAATTGGCGATGATGGAAGTTAACAGGCTGGCAGCTTCCCGTTCTTCATTTTCGCTGAGCGCAATATCTTTTTGTAAGGGCATTTCTATTGCCATACCGCAAAGCAGTTTTTCCAGTATCATTTCCTGTTCCGCACCTTGTTGTTCACCGGTTGCTATAAAACGAACCAGGTGTACTGCCCGGTGCCAGGCTTCAGTGGTAGCCCACGCAGCATCTTTCCATAAGCCAGTTTGGGTAAAAAGTTGTTTAAGATATGGGGCAGCGAGTATTATGCCCGCTGTTTTTGATTGCAGTTTAACAGGGAGGTCAATTTTTTCTTCTGCAACAATTATCTCAGGAGTGGTGTTAAGTTCTTTTCTATTTTCATCCTTTATTGGCTCAGCATTGATTAACCGCTGCACTTTCTGCAATATCAATGTAGATTGCTCTTTTGTTTCGGGCTCCTGTATTAAGTAATCAATAAAAATCGTTTCCAATTTGCTTCTATTCATACTGTTTGCATCTTCAGGTACAACCAATTGTGATGCATTGGCCAGCAGCATTTTATTTTGTGCTGCTTCAGAAAATATTTTGGACAATATATTTCCCGGTAAGATTCCGCTTTCCACAATTTGCTTTTTCCAGCTTATCATTTGCTGTTGGGCCTGCTGCAAGGAAGTAAACAATGCGGTTATTTTTTCAACAGTATCGTCATTGCACTGGTATACCAGCCGCCTGAATACAAAGCTGTTCCTGATATTTTTTATAAGGAATTGATATAACCGTTGGGGATTACGCTCAAGCACTTCCTGCACCAATTCATCTGTTGCCGGCGTATCCGCTGCGGCCCACCACGGCAATGCACCTGTTTGCAGGAAGTATTCCAGCATGGCGGCATAGCCTTCCTGCTGTGTTACGGTTTGTTTATTGGATTCTGGTTGCTGAATTTTTGCTACCAATGCTTTTACCAATTCTTCCTCCAGTTTCTGAAAAAAAGTTTGTGATAAGCGGCCGGTTGGAATTTTACCCAGGTCAATCTCCAGCTTTTGAATATTGATCCATTCTTCTTCAGTGCAGAATTGATTGTACACATTGTCCATCACTGATGCCATCTCATCGCTGCAGTTACTGAAAAAATTGCGGCGCAATTCCAGTGCCTGCTCCTGTGAAGTGCAGGTGGTTTGCATTTTCAGTATGTTTACTTTATGCTGCATAATAATTAAGTTGTACCGCAATCATCTTTACAACAGCCACAGGGTTGCAGGTTGTTTAATTTATCCACCAGCGGATCAGTAATGGAGTATGATGGCATTTCTGTTTGCGCCATTTCCTGCAGCCATGCCTGGTATACTTCTTCAAATTTTTTCATTTCTGCAATACCCAGCCACACTACGCGGCTGTATACATGCGCCGGTGTTTCTGCACGGATTGTTTTTTCCACCAGGTTACGGAACGTTTTATCCCGCAAACGTTTGGGCCAGCAGGGTAAAACTATTGTGGTATGAAATGAGAACGGGTCTTCGTCATTATCGCAGGGATTGGCATCGCAGTATAAATCCAGTTCAAAAGAGAACCAGTTCATTAATTTTGTTATTTCCACTTCAATATCATCTGCAATGGTGATGTTTTGTTGCACCTGTTCCTTCGTTTTTTTATTAAACACAAATGGGCTTTGCGCCAATACTTTTTGCGCATGGCCATAAATAATTAAACTGTATTTTACATTTTGCGGCTGTTCATCTGCGTTAGACACGATGACATAGTTGATGCGTTCCGATCCAAATTCCTGCAGGTCACGCACCCGTTGTGCCAGGTCTTTATACTGCCTGAATTTTAATGGAACAGGTGGTGTATCATCGGGATAGGTTTGCTGAAACAAAATGGATTGATCGTACTTACCGGTTTTTTCGTTCCAGCGAAAATACTCCAACACCCACGGCAGATTATCATAACATTTTTCAGCGGGTATGCGGTGTACTTTCCTTTGATAGGGAGGTACATCTGTGTTTTCATCATTGCCAATTCCAAGATCGCATGCATCGAGGCAAATTTTAGGAAAGCTGATATTAATAGCGCTTCCTGTTTCATCCAGTATTTCATCCATCTTGGGCCGTAATAAAATGTGTTCCACCAGGTGCAATCCTTCGTTATCATTGATGTTCTGTAATGTCTTTTTCAATTCTTTAAACGCGGCTTCTCTTTCTTCGCTTTTTTCATAGTGCCCGCCTGTTGCCAGCAATACTGCATTCTGCGGATCGGTATCATCCCACAAGTCAAACCAAAACACCCCAATCACACCTGCAGCTTTGCGGCTGCGCTGCTTCAGGTCTTCATGAAACCTGTAGTATATCCTGTTATCTGCATGTGTAATGATGGCGGTTATTAATTCTTCAGTACAACAACCATCCACCACTTCCACACTGGTAAGCAATAATTTTTCTTTATTAGCTGCATCATACACTTTAATTATATTCAGCGGCTGGCCTGCTTTATTCTTTTTTTGTACCGGCGTTTTTGTTTTATCATCAATGATCATTACTGGTTCAGTAACTATACAATCTGGTGCCAGTGTATGCCTGTTAATGGTACTGAAGCCCAGCAGCCTGCATATCCTTGCTTCTGCACCTGATACATTGGGTGTATCCCAAACCTGCTGCCGGGTGTAATCATAAGCTTTTGCCCTGTTGGTGCTCATCTTATAATAAGCACCATCCTTCAGTATATTTTCTTTGTCGTGGATCAGCCGTTCGCCTGCATCACCATTATTCATCCATTGCATGATCTTTTCATACTCATCCAGGTTTTCACTAAACCGTGCCAATAAATGATTGAGGAAAACATTACGCCTTTCAACAAACAACGCCGGCGATTCAGTGATGTATTGCAGTGTATGGGAAAAATCTTTCAGTATTAAATCAAAATGATTGCTGCCGCGGTTGGCGTGATCAATGAGTAACGATTGCAGGTCATTCAATTCACTGATTGCCCTTGTAAAATACGTATGTTTTTCATTGGTAAAACTGAACAGGTCATTTAGATGATTCAACTGTACTAAATAATCAGAGAGCATCTGTTCAAAAAACAATAAATATCCTTTTAACTGCAAAGCCTGTGTAATTCTCTTCTGATCGGCATCGCCGGGTAACCCCCTGGGGTTTACACCATAGCATAAGGGTAATGAATAGGTAACAGGGAAATAATCTTCCAGTTCCATATTTTCTCCTGCCGGCACAGGAAAATCTGTTTGGTGCCCATACAGTTTATACTTGCGTTCCTGTTTCTTTTTATCGCTGAACATTTTCAGCATACGAGCCATCCTTCTGTCTGTTGACGCCCCGGTGTTATATGTAATAAAATCATTTTCCTTACAACACAATACTGCTGACATAGCTGGTTGTATGCGGGCAATTTTCCTTTGTTCTTTCAATGCTTCCACCCATTGTGCAAAATAAAATTTGCCGGAAGTGTTGTCATCAAATCCTTTAAATGGCAGATGCAGATAGGTTATTGCTTTTACGCCGGGAATATCTGCCACTGCGTTGATAATGTCTGACAACCTGATGTCCCTGAACAAATCTGTTTTTTCCAAATCCGCTGTATCAATAAATCCATGATGCAGTGCCGGGCCTTCAAAAATTTCATCGGCCTGGAAACCCTTCGCCATCATTTGCGGAATGGTATGAAACGGAATGGAAGGCGTGAAATAAGTATAGATGATAAAAAACATTGCGGCCACTACTGCATCGGTATCTGCATATTCTTCCAAAACCAATGATGCACCGATTCCAAAATCGAGGTATTCAACAGCATTTACGGAAAGAAAATCCTCGCACAAATTCCGGTGGGCTTCCAGCCTTTCCAGTACCTGTTGCCTCACTTCTTCCCGGTGCTCTTCTTCCAGTACATCTTCCTCATATTCCACCATTACATTGTACAAACCTTCCATTTCAAGTATTTTGGACGGATGATATTGCAGCGCAGTTACAATATCTTTTTCAGTTTGTAATGCTGTTTGCGCTGCAGTTAATTTGTCTTTTTGCTGCTGAGTTTTTTGCAGTTTATCTTTCAATGGTAAAATCACCACTTCATCATCGCCTGCTGCTGTAATGTCTGCCTGTAATTTTGTGATGGCGTCATCAATGGGTTGCATGGCTTTAGTGATGGCATCAAGCCTGTTATTAATGTCTGCAATGCGGTTTGTTTTCCATTGGTCGGCCTCTGTTTTAGTAACAGGTTGTAACCCAAGCCTGCCGTAGCAGGTTTCCTTATGTTTATCTGCACAATCACAATCTGCATCTTCTCTTCTTTCCACCACATTATAATCCACCCAAACCGGTACTTCATAATCTTTCGATGGTTCCAGCCACGCATTTCTCACACCCGGTACATCAATAATAATTTTACGGTAATCGTTAATGGTTAGCGGGCTGTTGTGCAATATTTGCCTTGCGGTATAAAAAATATTTTTCCAGGTATCTGCAGTGAGTTGTTCCGGCGCCAGCAGATCCTTTACACTAAAGCCAGTACGGTATGCCAGGTCTGTGATGGCATAGGTAACTGCCTCCAGCATGGTAATGCCGGGGTCGGAGTTGTTGTATTCAGTCCATATACCGCTGCCCAGTTTTTCAATATCCTTAAATCCTTCCTGCCGCATTGCGTTATAATTTTCCGCAGGAAGCAATGGGTTTGCTTTTATTAATGTACCAGGTTCATTCATAACAATCATTTTACTAACGTTTATTAATACACTACTTATTGGGTTTACGGGGCACTCTTGCAGGTTTAGTTGTTTTTACCGTTTTTTTAACGACTGCCGGTTTGGCTACAGCCGGAGCAATTTTTGGCGTTTCTGTTGCCGTAATGGTCGCCACTGCAGGCGCTGTACCTCTGTCCTGTAAAGATGGTTGCGGCTGTACGACCGCATGTAATTTTCTTATTTCGCAGGGAGATAATACTTCCGGCTCTTCGTAAGGTATGATGATATGCTTCGGTGCAGATACCAGCAGTGATCTTGGCGTAGAAGGCTTTGCAATAATATCTCCTGCAAAATCTGATTGATCCTGCAACAACAATTCCATATCGCAGCACCCGGAAATTTTACCCAGCACTTCGTTGGCATCGCCCTTTTCATCTACCGCAGCGGTTACATCATCGCAACAGGCATCGCGGCAAACCACCATTAAAAAATCTGTGATGAAATCAACATATTCTCTTTCTTCTATAAAATTGATGATGGATGATGCGTATATCTTCTGGCCAAACTGCACATCTGCATTTTCATCAAATGCCCAGGGAGTAAGGTAATGCACAATCTCATCGTTGAGTTGCCGCATATAAAATCCCCTGTCGAACCCGGCATAAAATTTTACCCGGAAGAACACCAGCACCTGTTCATAAACAGGATTTTTGGCATGCACTTTTACAAACGGTGATGTACAGGCAGATAAATAGGCTTCAATATCCAGCAAAACACGCCTCGCAGTTTTAGGTTGTAATGGATTGACAGCATTCCTGTTTTTCAGATTGCTTACCGGCACAATCAAGACATGGCCCGGTGCCGCCTGTGGTCCGCAACATATTGTTTCTGGCGCCGCTCCTGGTGCCGGAGCAGCCGTTGCCGGCGTAGTATCTGCTATGGTTACCCGATTTTGTTCCGTAGTTTGTTCAACAGATTTAGTAAACCGGGGTGCTGCAATTCCTTTGCTGATCATAGCTTCCGCCACTGCCTCTACTCTTTTTGTATTAATAGCCAGCGAGCGGGCGTCGCCTTTAGCGGCAAAAGCAGTAAGACTAACCGTGCAATTTGTACCTGCACTCATTTTGGATACTACATCATTCAATACCTGCCGGTCTGCATCACCGGTCAGTTCGCCGCTGTTTTCTAAATAGTTAATATTTACTGAACCTATTCCGCAACCTGTTGCTGCAGGAGCAGGAGCAGGTTCATCTTCATGCCGGCACAAACAATTCGGATCGGTATGGGTAATACATTTTACTTTGTATATAGAGGGAAAACGGTTCAGCACCAGGTGTTCATAATCCCAGGGTGTTACTGCCCTTGCTTTATGCCGGAGCCTTTCGCTTACACGGGTATAAAACTCTTTTCCCACTTCCGCATGTTTGCCATCGTAAGAAGCAAAAGGTTGTTTTACTGTGGCAATCTCTGCTGCGCCAACAGTAAGCTTACTGATGCTGCCTGCGGGAAGTGCTTTATCAAAATGTGCCGCGCTGTTATTATTATCTTTAAATCCTGCTTCCACAGCCTGTGTCACAATATCAATCAACATCGGTATGCGATCGCTGTTTTGTGTAACGCTGGCGCATAACCAATACAAGCCTGTGGTGATGATAGTATTGTTCTTTGTTGCATCTGCAGGTATTTCTATCTTAATGATACCGGTTGTTTGAAAACCGGCAGTACCGTCTGCTACCAGGCTTTCCTGTTTTAATGGCCGCCATTCATTATTGGTGCAATACGCCCAATGAATTTCCGGGGGATCATTATCTTCATCTGCTGCGCTGCCCTCTGCAAACTGAAACAGCATGGATACCATTTGCAGTGGTTGTGCATTTTCCAGCCCGATAAAAAGCATGCCTTCTTCCTGTATATTTCCTGTGTACTGGCTATTTCCGCCAGAGATGTTTTCGAGTAAACCACTCGCTCCTAATATCAATTGGTCTGCAGGGTCAACTTTTTTCAGTGTATTCAATTCCTTGGGCTGCACTGTATTTCCTGTAGTGGCTTTTACGGAAGCATTATTTACATCTGCATAAGCATCATACGGGCTTACCCAGGTAAACTGTGGAAGTAAGATATTACCGGCTTTCACTAAAAGATAATCCCGTGCTGCATCTGCCTTTTCAAATGCGCTGTTGCGCAGTAAACGCAGTTTAGGCAGTATGCCAGTATTGTCAGCGGAAAACGGACGCAGCAATTCCCTGAAGGTATTGGTTACTCCTATATAGGTTTCCACTACACCAAAAGGATATGCATGGTAAAATTCGTCTATTCCTGACTGAAATGAAACCAGCTCCGATTCATAACTTGCAGACACTTCCTTAACTTCCAGTGTATGGGCCAGCGCCTGGCTGTCCTGCATATAATTTTCCGTGCTGCCCACAGCGTGGAGGTTAGTAAAACGCACAAACCCTTTAACAGTATCGGGCTGCCATTCAGTTACCGGCAGCAGGGGCAACCTGGGGTGCAGAACTGGCGTTGCAGATACACTGGCTTCAAATGCAGTTCCGTTGGTTTGAAATAAAATATTGCTTCGTATAGTTACCTGGTTAAAATCATTTCCTTTTGGGGTACAAAGGTCTGTCCATCCCCTGCTTTCGAGAATGCTTACACTATAGTCTTTTTGCCTGCTGGCGACGGCAGCTTCTGCTTTTAATGCAGCAAACTCACTGGTTCGTTTTACAGTAAATGCCAACTGCCCCAGGGGCTTGTTGAATATTTCTTCGCTTCCGATATAAAATGATTTTCCTTCATCGGGATATGCTGAGAATGGATCGAATGGTTTACCAATGGGCAATACGCCCTGTGTCTCATTCTGTAAAACCAGTTTATTTAATCCATCTGCCCGGAAGTTCTGAAATGCAGCAGCTTCTTCTGCTGTTACTCCCTGTTCTTTAAATATTTCCTGGAAACTCTTGTTTTGTTCATTGGCTGGAAATACAGACCCCACTTTTACCCTCAGTTTTATGCCAGAGGCCAGCATTTCTTTATAGGTCGATGATTTGATATCTATTTCCTGGCTCAGCAACACCTGCATTACGGGTTGTTGCGTGGGGTAGTTATAAGCTGCATGAAAAGCTGCATCGTATGCAATAACTGCCGGTGATGAAGGCGGCAGGTAAACCACTAATGAATTATTTGTTTTATCCGCGTAGTAAGATGCACCTATATCATTTGCCAATGGGTTATATACGCCTGCATCGAGGAATTTTGTAAACCTTGCCTGGTCCGCATCCTTCATGCCCGCATCTACTTTAAACCATTCTTTTTCTCCCGTAAACCAAATTTCCACAGGTGTATCTCCTGCTGTACTCAGCACCTGAATTTTTTCCAGCAATGGTGTGGCACTTGCACCCAGTTTTATTTCAACCAGCCTTTTACCACCCTGCATCAATATTTGCGGCGATGCTACAGCAAAACCTACTTTAGCTTCATCATTGCGGCTGAGCAGTTGTTTTAAATAATCAATCTTCTCACAGGTATTTTTGGGCTGCAATACAGGCGGTGCGCCCAGGCCAAAAGTAGGCCACTTGGTATCATCACTGTCAAACTTTGCACCCAGTCCATCTTTTGAGTTAGCTACCGGCCTTGAGTACACTGATTTTATTTTTTCTGTGGCTGTACCCAATGCTTCTTTTTGTACAAAGATGGTTTTCAGTTCTTTTACTTTTGCCTGGTTCACCACCAGGTCTGCATTGGTGGCATATACCTGTTCTTTGCCCGAAGCATCCGGCCCGGCACTTAACGATGTTCCGGTGTGCAGTGGGTATTCAGTAACATCTTTTGCCAGTTCAAACACTACGTAGGCTTTATCAGGTACAGATGGTTTGGTTTGCAACTGTAATACGTCTTTATAATAAAAATCCAGCAGGCGGCCGGTGAGGCCGTTCATTTGCTGCTGCGCCTTTTGAAACAGTTGCAGGAATGTTATGAACAACGCCATGTGCGGCTGATGGCCGGGATAAGTTTGCAGTGCGTATTGAAAATATTTTTCCGATGCTGTAATCAGCGTAGTGAGTGTAGTATAAAACGCATGAAAAATATCTTCAACAAACAATGCTCCATTTACTATTTTTTCTGAAACAGTTGTTCCTGTATATATGGAAGAGTCTGGCGGTATGGTTCCATCCAATCCCCAAACTGATTGATGTTCCACACCGGCAAGATCAATATCCAGGTTTGCAGCCGGATCAACATACTTAAAACCTTCTTTATACGCTGCTATTTTTTGTACCTGCATTTTCAGGTTGGAATCGATGGCCAGTTTTAAATCTTCATACAATGGATTTCCGGGAATGGCAATGGCAAACCAGCGGTCCATTTTTTTAAGCATCCCGGCAACAGGTGCAAACAATGCGGCAAATACATCTGCTGTTGCATGTTGCTGCAGGCGTTCATTCACTTCATCAAATTCCTTTTTAAAATCTTCGGGCTGCGTTACGGCTACAGATGCTGCCAGTACGGCCATATCTCTTCTGAAAAATTCTTTCCAGCTGATCTTATCTGCGGGTATGCTATCCTGTAATCCTGTGCCGGGCATATCATAAAAGCGAACCTGTGCGGCATATCTTTTTGCCTGCACCAGCAGGTCTTCCAGGCTGCGCCCGTCTACCGGTGCGTAAGATGGATCCAGCGCCTTAAGGTATCGTCCCAACTGGCCGGATCCATCCCTGGTGATATCTGAATTGCAATTACAATTTTTCATGTGCTGCTTTCATTTAATTATTCAAGCTTTTGTTTTACGGCACTTTATCCTGCTGTATCTATATTGGTGGCTTCGTTCATATAGAATGGGAATACATAATTATACCTGGTATTCGTAGTGATGATGGAATAACTGATGTCCACTTCCAGCTTACCTTCTGCCTGGTTGGGCGTGGAGGTTAACGATTCAACAATGATCCTCGGTTCATGAATCACCAGTGCATCACGTACTATTTTTTCTATCATGGCAATGGTTGGTGCATTCATGGGTTCAAACACATAAGGTTGCAGGTTGCAACCGAATGTAGGCAGCATTACCCTTTCGCCTGTAATTGTACCCAGTATAATGCCAATGCTGCTGCGCACATCTTCTTCATCGTGCAGCATTTCCACACCATACCATTCCCTTCTGAATGCAGGTGGAAAGCTCCAGCCGGTGCCTAAAAATGAAGCGTTATTATTTTGCATGTTGTTTATTTTTTAACCACCAATGATTACTGTTGTTAAACCTGCTGTTATTGAGCCTCCGTGTGCAGTACTGTCACCCTGCCTTGCTGCACTTTTTCCCATAATCTTTACCGTTAGTGATCCCTTCACAATGGAATCCGGTGGGCCCGCACAGGTACATTTATTGCCCACTGTTGCTGCAGGCTGGCCGCCTATGAATACCGATGGTTTACCATCACCAGGTAAAATTGGCCCGCCGGTATGCGGACTGTTTGCCGGTGGCGGATTCGTCATCGGGCAACTGTGATTATCTCCTGTTCTTGCTGCTGCCGGCATATTTATTTAGTTGATCAATACATTGGTTCCCTTAATGGTCACATTTCCTTTTCCAGCCTGGATGGTAATACCAGTGGAATCCATTTTAATGGTATTCTGATTTTCATCCGTCATGCTAAATGCACCCGATGCATCATTCAATACAATTGATTTTTCTCCTTTTGTTGTTTTTACACTCAGCGTCATTCGTTTATTTGTATCATCAAAAATCAGTTTGATGTTTTCTTTAGTAACAAAACCATATTCCAGGTTGCCCTGTGTTTGCGGTAAGGGGGACTGATGTGCACTCTTACTGTGCAGGTATCCCAATATTATCGGCTCTCTTGGGTCATCGTTTAAAAAACCCAGCACCACTTCATCGTTTTTCTGCGGCCTGAAATATGCCCCCCGTTTATCCCCTGCATCTAATGCGGCCACCCTTGCCCATATACCATCGTTGCCGGATGTAATTAATGGCACATGAACTTTCACGCGGTACTGCCCTCCATCTTCCGTATCATCGGTACTCACTACAAGGCCTACCTGTAAACCGTTGATGCCCGGTAATAACCCGGCTGCCGGTTTATCCATTACATCTTCTTTTTTATAAAACCAATCTTCGCACCATCCAAACTGAACGTCGGTGCGCCAGGTGCCATCAAATTCATGCATAATTCCTGTTACGTAAACGGAGCCATTAAAGCGGTCGCCAACACCATCCAGCATTACAGATGTACCAGGCTTAACCTCAGCATTACCCTGTATCTTCACCCGCCCCACTGCTTTGGATAATTTGTTTCGCATGGCCCACGCATTAGCCCAGTTCTGTAATTGATCCTGTGTCAGGTGCCCGCTGTGTGTGAGTTTCAAATCGGCCGCAAGCACACTCCCCAGGTCATCTGATGAAAGGTTTCCTGCCTCTTCCAGTGTGGCAGTGCCATTGGTGGAGCTTTCGTTAGTTTGTTTGGTATAATCCCACGAGTTGCCCGTCACTGTTTTCACCTGGCGGCGGGCATCCATTTCTGCTTCAAACTCATAAATGTTTGCGCCGTAAGTTGCTGTTACTACAGGCGCCTTTATTACCGGTTGTTTTACTGACAGCGTTCCATCATCTGTCAGCACCAGCATACTGTTCGCTTCTGCCCTGGTGAGAATAAAATCCCAATCAGTTGCACCAAACTGCACCAGTTGTTTATGGCGGAATGTGAGTGGATCCACATCAGGGGTTGACTCGCCTGCAAGTGAAGTGATCACTTCCTTATCCGTTTTATTAATGAAGTAATTATTCTTTCTTGCCCCGGTTAATTTTATCGCCTTATCCTTTGCTTCTATTAATAATAATGTTGCACCGTTGCTTAATATTTTAACTGCATGCTTAATGATGATGCCTTCAAAAACGGTATCGGTATTGCTGTAATACCCCAATTGAACTTCAATTGCATTTCCCGGTTTAAAACGGTCATCGTTGCTCAACACAAAATCGCGTGCTGCAACTGAACCATCGTTGAAGACGAGTTTGGCTGAAGCAATCTTATTAAAGGTTTTGTTTACCGTAACACTGCTCACCAATATTTCATTGGTTAGTTCGTTACCATTAATAAATACTTTACAGCTGGTAACATCTGTAGCTGGTCCTGTACCCGGTATCATACTGTCTAAACCCATGCGTTTAAAATTTCATTCTTACTTTTTTGCTATTGGCGGGAATATTAATGTTGAGCCTGCTTTTAACTTCCTGAAATTTTTTAATTTATTAAACCTGGCCACCTGCAGGTAATAATCCTGGTTTTTGTACGTGTTGTAAGTCAGCAATGGCAGTATATCCCCTTCTTTAATGGTAACATCGTGTGTAAGATCTGGAGAAGACAACATTGCCAGTTTCGCCATAAAACTGTTGGGTGTTACTTCTGAAAACGATGCACTGATCTTTGCCCTGATGGGCAGGCCCATCGGGTCGAACATGGTATAGGTTACCGTTGAACTGGTAAGAATACAGTGCACGATGATAAGCCCGTATTGCACAATGAGGTGGTTGGGGCGGTGCACCGTTCCATCTACTTTTGTCGTGGCCAGCCTGAATAATAATATCTGTGCTGTAACCGGAATTTTAACACCATTGGTATTCACTCCTGTACCATCCAGCAAAATATCTATACTGAATGTGCGCCCCTTTGTTTTGATATACTCCACGTTAACACCCTCTGACCCCGGCGGATCCTGGTCTGTCCAGTTAATCTCTTCGGTAATGGCTACACTATCCGGGTTGAACATGGCTAAAAAAGGTACACCCAGCTTTGGGGTTCCGCTTTCATCTGCCTGTAAAATTTTAAAATTGAAAGGCAGCTTTAATCCTGATTGAAGATCCATCAGCGTTCTTTTTTCTCTTTAATAATATCCAGCACCATGGCTGCAAGTTCCTTTTCCCTGATACTTGCTGTCTTATTTGCCTGTGGCTTTGCCGGCGTTGATGCATTGGAAGCTGTGTTGTCCACTTCCAGTTTGATGACTACTTCATTGATCTGAACGGGCATGATTTTTATTTTTGTCGTTCGAAATATTGATAGGCCAGCTCCAGTGTTTCCACCACGATGTTGTTTGCTGTAGCATTAAAATCGCTCATTGACCATTTGACCGGGTAGGCCTGCACCACATTCCATACCGCAACCGGTTCACCAGCATCATTCATCAGCGTAACCAGTATATCTGCAGGCTGAAAAAGCGGGTATGGTGATGCCCAGAAGAATCCATCCTTTGCACTGTTGATCCAATCGGTCAATACTTTACTGGTAATCAGCCCTCTTTTCAATACCAGGTTGGTATATTTTACTCTTTTAGGAAGTTTATATTCAAACCTGTTTTCCCCACCTTCAGTAAATGGCTCTGTTTCAATTTCAAAAGATAAACCACTCACTTCCTGGAACCGCTGGTGATCATCGCCATCCATGCCGCTTACACCGGTAAATGCTACACGAAAATTAAATCCGCCTGGTGGATAGTATGCAGACATGCTCAGGTTGTTTTTACAGATAATCCTTCATGCACCAGTTCAATTGATTCAATGGCAATTTCATTGCCGGTGGCCTTTAAGCCGGGACCTTCCACTTTGGTGGGCCATGCCTGCAGCACCGTCCACACCATTACCGGGTTGCCCTCATCGTTCAGCAGGCTGATGGTAAGGTCGCGCCGCTCCACATTGGGCGAGCCATTATTATTGAACCAGTTGAACAGGTCGTTGTTTTTTTCAACGATGCCACGTTTGAGGGAGATGTTATTTACTTTTTTGAGTCCCGGCCTTCTCAGCGATGGTGTGTTGCCGGACATAAGGCCGTCCCTGTATTCTATAGCCTGCAGTTCCTGCGTAAGGCCGGATACATCTGAGAAGCCAATGTCCTGGTTATTCCACGAAACTTTGTAATGAAATACCGGTATGGGATAAGTTGCCATTTTTTTAAATTTAATTGTTTACGATTTTCGTTAAGATTGCTGCATCATTTGTGAAAACTTGAGTACAATGAATTCTGCAGGCCTTGCCACTGCCATGCCTATTTCCACATTCATTCTTCCTTCCAGTATATCCACCGATGTCATTGTTGTGCCCAGGCCCACATTTACAAAAAAAGCCTGCTCGGGTTTTGCACCAGCCAATGCACCTTCTCTCCATTTCAGGAATAAATAATTTTCTATCATGGCCTGAATTTTTATCCAGGTGTTAATCGTGTTCGGTTCAAACACTGCCCACTGGCTGGATTTTTTTACCGATTCTTCCACCATATTAAAAAAACGCCTTACACTGATGTACCGCCATTCATTATCATTTCCGTTTAATGTTCTTGCACCCCATACTAATGTGCCATAACCGGGGAAAGTGCGTATCACATTAATCGACTTACCGCTGTTGGGATCTATATTTAAACTTTCCTGCTCCCGGTTTGAAATATCTATCTGCGGACCAACAACAGCCAGTACACTTTCATTGGCCGGCGCCTTCCAAACACCTTTATTATTGTCAACATTGGTGTATATACCCGCCATTGCACCACAAGGTGGCAGCACTACATATTGTTTAGCCAATTCATTTTTTACCTTGGTGTAAAGAATAGAACCTGCTCCAATTTTGGCATCGCTCATTTTTACGCCGCCCAATGCCTGGTCGGTAACACCGGAATCGGGGGTATAAGTATCCACTGTAAGATTATCAAAATCGTAGCTGGATGCGTAAGTAGTGATAAGATTTGGATAGTAAGCGGCAGCATAGCGGTTCTCCGTAACCGTTAATGTGGCATTCCTGATGATCAAAACATCGCCATCAATGTCGCCATTGGGATCAGCAGTATTCTTGGGTGTTACTTTATAAGGATCGATGAGTGCAAAACGGTCTTTCAGGTCAGATGCCTGTTTGATCATGGCATTCACCACTTCCTTATAAGCTGCGCCGCCATCAGTTTGGTCAATGGCCGGTGCTTCCGGTATGCACAGCAGCGTTACTTCATCCACATCATATACCACGCCAAGTCCGTCCAGCAAATCCTGTTTCTTTACGCTTCCGCCACCGCCGGTATAAGTATCTACAGCAATAATATAACAGGTGCCTCCGCCATTGGCATAAAAATGTTGTACGGAATAGTATAAATTATATTTTGACCTTTTCGTATTGTCATAAGTAAAAGTTACATCGTAATTATTACTGCCATGGTCTTTTACAGTTACGTTAATACTATCGTCTGTTTCAACAGGTGCATTACCGTAGAATTGAACAAAGTCTGAAAAGCTTTCAATTTTGTTGGCCAGTTTTTTCAGGTCACCCGCCGCAAAGCGGTCTGCTTTTTCGGTATAGCCGATAAAAGCCGGTATCGCCGTTTCCACTTCGGCAACTGAAGGGGGCAATGTAGAGATCTCCTGTACATACACACCCGGTGTGGAAAGTTTTAATACAGCCATTGTGTAATAGTTTAAATTGTTAATAAAATATCAGAATAAATCAGTGGATTATTTTTTGCATCAATTGTTCCTGCAGAAGGGCATTGCAGGTCGGCCCGCACCACCTGTACAGCCGGTGTGCCGATATATTTTTTTAATGAAAGACTCAAAACATTGGTTATACTGGTGGAGGAGAAATATTTTTCCTGCAACGCAACGGCTCCGTTAGATACAAACTGGTAGCTGGTACCATCCGGGCTGGCAAAAGATTGAGAAAATGTAATAGCACCATCATTGGTAACAATATTTAACTGGTTGACGAAATTGATTTTATCTGCAGGCGCTAACGCTTCCCATTCCAGGTAAAGCGGGCTGTTAGCCTGTAACGCTAGCGTGTAACGCCAGATGGTTGAACGGTTAATAAAATGTATACAATAAAGCGGGCGTGTGGCAGACAATGAATGATCTGCTTCAATGGCACGGTAATTGGCTATCAATAAAGCAGAGAGTGAAAATTCAATCACACCAAACAAAGCCCGGGGCGATTCATTTCCCATATAATAAAACACATCGGTTTCCACATTATTAATCAGCAAACTGCAAATGCCCTGTGGCAATGAAGACAGTGTAAAATAAATATCAGCAGATGATCCCTGGTTAATAATGGTATCCGCAGCAATAGCAACGCCGCTCAGTTTATGTTTTACCACTGCCGCACCTGGCGCTACATTGGCATTATGATGGTACTGGTAAGTGGCCGGTTGTTTATTAATGTAATCTTTGGTTTCATCAGCACCGCTGTTAACTGTTGTCAAATGAAGCTGGTTACGCGGTGCTGCATTGTCTGTTTGTATATTGGTAAAATAAAACAGCTTATTCTTATTCAGCTGCAATGGCAATACATTAAAATTTATAGCCGCAGGATTTTTTAATATCATCCAAAAGCTGAGTTTATCTGCCACACCGGGTTTAAATCTTAGTAAATCATCTCCCCCTCCGTTTTTGCCCAGCACACGTGCAAAAACAGTAAGGCCGCCATTGTTGCCGGTTGGCCTCCAAAGCATATCGAGCCGGTTCATTGTTTCAAAGCATTCCGCAGTGGGTACCAGTAAAAAATCAGTCTCCGGTACTACTTTAAAATTTTTACAATACTGATTCTGGTAAAACGGTTGTTCTACTGCAAGGCTTAATAATTCTTTATATACTACATCTATCCCGCTCATTGGTATTATCAGTTAATTTTCTCCAAAATTCATTTCAGTGATAGCAGGTGTTTTTTCTTTAGCTTTCGTTTCAAATACAGTCAGCATTTTTACCCGGTAAATAACGCTGGGTATATATTTGGATCCCATCATCGTCCATAGATTATTCTGCTGTTCAAAAGATATGGGATGAATATTAAAGACTAATCTTTCAATCAATTGCCAGGGTTTTTTATCAGGTTCCAGCACACTTGCGTTAATAGAAGGAAATTTCTCTGCATCAAAAACAGGATTGGCCTGGAAGAAACTGATCACACTGGAAACGTCACGCAGCGCAGTGCCATAATCTTTTTTATGTGCAATGAATAATACAAAAAGATCCAGCTCCACCGGCGGATTCAGCTTATAAAATTGTTTATCTTCTGCAGGAATATATACGGGCCTTTTCCCTTCCCTTCTTTCCTCTTCCATGCCGGCCAGCATTACGGTGATATGATTGGCATCCGATACCGTCAGCGTACCATCGGGCAATAAGAGTGATTGTAATGCCACCACATTATCAGTACTGTAATTAGCAGTATCCTGTTCCCTTTCAACAATATAAGCATCCAGTTGCTTACGGATAAATTCTAGTGCTGTGCGAATCATAATTTTAAAATTCAGTTTGCTATACTTAAAGCCCCGCTTCGTTTATGGCATGCCGGTATCATTATGCCATAGCATTTAATTTTTACAAAAAACTGCTTTCAGAATACAGCCTGTATTCTGTCATGCCTGAACTGCTGGTATTGCTGTGGTTTAGGAAGGTTAAATTCGTTTGTGGAGACTGGATCGTTAATTATTGCACAAGAATAAAAATTAGAAATAAATTTGTCAATACCTCAAAGCGGTAATTTTTTTTATTAACGAAAAAAAAATGTTCAGATCTATTTTTTTTGACTGAGGAAAATATTTTTTTCTGATTTACAAAGAAGCTGAAACACTTTGCAGTAAAGGATTACAGCAGCTTTATTTTTCTGCAAAACAGATGCCGGCAGAAATTTTACCACCGTTAAAATGTTATTGTAATTTTATTGCACATCGAAAAACGTGCAATGCGAAACAGTAAAATTACGGTGCAGATTTTTCACTAAAGTTGATCAGCGTTTTTTTAATGGCCAAGGCCTTGTATCACAATTACAATTTCACCTTTTACCGGTTTATCATTAAAGTAATCATGTACTTCCTGTAAAGTGCCGCGTTTATTTTCTTCAAATTTTTTGGTAAGCTCCCTGCTTACACAGCACTGCCGTTCTGCCCCAAAATATTGTATGCACTCATTCAGGGTTTTTACCAGGCGCATCGGGCTTTCATAAAACACCATCGTTCTCTCTTCTGCAGCTAATTTTTTCATCAGCGTCATCCTGCCCTTTTTCAGTGGCAAAAAACCTTCAAAGCAAAAACTGTTCATTGGCAGGCCGCTATTTACCAATGCGGGAACAAATGCAGTGGCGCCGGGCAGGCATTCCACCCGGATATTATTTTTCACACATTCTCTTACCAGTAAAAATGCAGGGTCGCTGATTCCGGGTGTACCCGCATCCGTTAGTAATGCCATCGTTTTACCGGCTGCCAATTGTTCGGCAAGATGTGTTACCACTTTATGTTCATTGTGCTGATGATAAGGGGTAATGGGTTTTTGGATATGGTAATGCTGCAGCAATACCTGCGAGGTTCGGGTATCTTCTGCCAGCACCAGGTCAACGGCTTGTAATACGTCAACTGCCCTGAAAGTAAAATCGGCCAGGTTGCCTATTGGTGTGGGGATGATGTATAACATGGTTATAATGGATAATTGAAAAATGGATAATGGTCAATTTATGGTGCCCGAAAAATTTTCAGTTAAAGAATACATTACGATTCAAGAACATTATCCATTATTCATTATTAATTATTCATTATTTAGTCAATAATGCTTACAGTACTGCCAATTCATAATATTCCATTACCGGGTTGGCCAGTAATTTTTTGGCTGCTTCATCTGCAGCTGTTAATGCAGCTTCTTTGCTGCCTGCTTCAATTTGCAGATCGATGTGTTTACCAATGCGAACATCGCCAACGTTGTTAATGCCTAAATTCTGAAGCCCGCCCATTACTGCTTTTCCCTGCGGATCGAGCAAATCTTTTAAAGGCATCACTTTTACCTGTACTGTATATGTCATGATTGTGGTTGTTTGTTGAGCAAAGATAAAATAATGTACACTATGAATACCACCGGCACTGCCAGCCATTGCAATAAAATTCCGGCCACCACCGCAATTGCCAGTAAAGTATATTTGGGCAGGTTATTTTTTACAGAATAATCTTTAAACTTCAATGCCATTAAAGGCAATGTGGAGACCATTAAACCGCTGACCACTGCAATTACCGTATATAACACCCATTTGTTGGTCAGCCATTCGTTGATATTAATAAAGCTGTTACCGAAATGCAGTATCAGGGGGAAAGAAGCAATCAGTAAACCTGCTGCAGGAATGGGCACGCCCTTAAATCCATAGGTTTGTGAATTGTCAATATTAAATCGTGCCAGCCGGTATGCGCCTGCACAGGCCACCAGGAAGGCGGGTAATAACCAGGCCATCGATGTATCCAGCCCACTTTCTTCTTTGATAAAACTGATACGCAGCAATTGGTATAAGATTACTGATGGCGCTACACCAAAACTTACTACATCACTTAGTGAATCCAGTTGCTTACCCATATCTGATGTGGCTTTTAGTAAGCGGGCTACAAACCCATCCAAAAAATCCACTACAGCCGCAGCAAAAATAAAATAAGCGGCAACTGATAATTCTTCCGGAATATTGAAGTGGGAACTCAGGTCACTTTCTGTATAAATTGAAATCGTTTTGGTCTGCAGGGCAAATACTATCGCAATACAACCTAGGAAAAGGTTTATTAAAGTAAAGATGTTGGGGATTTGTTTCATTGTTTTATGTACTGTTTTTGAAGGCCGATAACCATTGTAAGACGACAGACGACAGTTGTTAGACAACAGCCCCGGACGACTGATAACAGTTTTTCATTTACTTTTTATGGCCTTTTTTAAGGCTTGTATTTTAATGATTACTATTTCTAATGCTGTATAAAATGAATCGAATTGCTTTTGATCTATATATTTTCGTCTGATCGCAAGATAAAGACAATTTACTACTTCGATTGCGGACCGCTGAGCATAACCGAAAAAACGACCCTGTTCAGGATTTGACTGGCCTGTTGACCCTTCTGCAATGTTTAATGATATCGAATCTGCTGCCCGTTTCATCTGTGATGTCAAGGAAAATATTTCTTCCTTCGGAAAATTCCTGGTCAGAGTGTGTACATCATCAGCCATATCTAATGCCAATTTCCACACGTGTAATTGTTCAAACTTAAAAGCCATGCTATTCTTGTTTTATGATGAATAATAAGGCTCTTCATTACATAAGGTTAATAACTAAAGGTCTTATATCTGTCTTCTGTTATCCATCATCTATCATCCACTACCTACTTCCGCTTCATCAATCCTTCAATTTCTTCCACTGTTATAGGTATATTCTTCATCAAATCTTTATTGCCGTTCTTCGTAATCCAGAAGTTGTTTTCAATACGCACGCCCATTTTTTCTTCTTCAATATAAATGCCCGGCTCAATGGTAAATACCATTCCGGCTTTAATTGGTTCGGTACGGGTGCCCAAATCATGTACATCAATGCCCAGGTGATGACTGATACCATGATATAAATATTTACGGTAAGCCCTGTTCTCAGGGTCTTCGTTCTTAACATCACTTTTACGCAGCAGGCCAATTTTCAAAAACTGTTGCGTGGCTTCCTCGCCCACTTTTTCGGTATAATCAATAATGCTGATGCCCGGTTTTAAAATACTGGCTGCGTAATGGTGCAGGTGCAAACAGGCATTATATACTGTTTTTTGCCTGCGGGTGAATTTGCCGTTTACCGGAATAGTTCTTGTTAAGTCGGCACAATAATAGCCATACTCAGCACCAAAGTCCATTAAGATTAATTCGCCGTCTTTACATTCCATATTGTTTTCTACATAATGCAATGTTCTCGCCCTGTCGCCGCAGGCAATGATAGAGCCGTAAGCCGGCCCGGTTGCCCTTTGTTTTAAAAACTGGTGAAAAATTTCTGCTTCAATTTCATATTCCATCACACCCGGTTTCACAAACTGCAGCAAATGGCGGAAAGTATTATCCGTAATATCAATAGCTTTCTGCATTACTTCAATTTCAAGCGCAGTTTTGATGCCCCGCAGCTCTTTCATCAGTAATGCGCTGCGTTTGTAGTGGTGCAGCGGGTAGCGGCGTTTCATGGCTTTGATATAACGGTAATCCATAACCGGAACTAAGTTTGCCTTGCGGTCATTTTCATTGGTGTTCAGGTAGATGGTTTCTGCCCAATGCATCCAGGGCTGCAGCATAGCATCCAGGCTGTCTAACCAAACAATAGTTTGAATGCCAGATATCGCTGTGCCTTCACTGCTCCGTAAACGGTGCCCGTCCCATTTTTCTTTTAATTCGTTGGGACGAACCAATACTAATACTTCCCTGTATTTAGGGTCGGGATTATCAGGATATAAAATCAGCATGGTATCTTCCTGTTCAATTCCGGTAAGCCAGAATAAATCGCTGTTTTGTTTGAATTTATACAGTGCATCGCCGTTGATGGGCAATTCATCGTTGCTGTTGAAAATGGCAATCGCATTTTTTTCCATTTTACCCACAAACCTTTTACGGTTTTGAATAAAAATTTCTGGATTTAAGGGAAGGTATTTCATGTATTCTATAATTTGAGTTTTTAATATCAAGAACCGGATCAGGCTTTCTTTAAACTGCCCATATAAGCATTTCTTAATGCAGCCTGATTTATAGTGCAATATACAGTTTTGAATAGTCCTGCCGAAATTGGCGAACAGGTGGAAATTCACTGGTTTAATGTGTATTTGTTACAAGAAGGCTGTGCCGTTTCATTAAAAAATATTTAATGCATTCAAGTATTTTATGTCAATATTTGAATATTTCAAAAAAAACACACAATAATTGAATTAACGCAAACGTTTGCGTAATCCAAACCTGAACTTATCCATTCCGGGTTTTGAACCCTAAAAAGTACAAGGTATACCTTTGCAGCACGATTGCAACACTAAACTAAAATTATTACTTGTCATGTCAGTACCAACCATGATTACCCTTCCTAAATCGGCTCTGATCAATTTAGGTTTACGATTATCGGGGGATATCCATTACCAGCTTACTCCCGAAGAACTTACTGAACAAACTTTACAGCGGGGCGAAGGTGTGCTTAACGATACCGGCGCACTGGTGATCAATACCGGTAAATTTACCGGCCGCAGCCCAAAAGATAAATACACTGTTAAAGATGCGGTTACAGAAAATACTGTTCACTGGAATGATTTCAATATTGCCATTGAAGAAAAATATTTTCTGCAACTGAAGGAAAAAATGGTGGCTTACCTGGGAGAAAAAGATATTTGGGTAAGAGATTGCTTTGCCTGTGCCGATACTCAATATCGTTTAAGCCTTAGGGTGATTAATGAAAACCCGTGGAGCAATTTATTTTGTTACAATATGTTCATTCGCCCGGAAGAAAAAGAGCTGGATGATTTTTTACCGCAATGGCATATCATACAGGCGCCGGGTTTTAAAGCTGACCCTGCTGTGGATGGAACCCGTGGTGAAAATTTTGCCATCTTAAGTTTTACACATAAAACTATTTTAATTGGCGGTACCGGTTATACCGGCGAAATGAAGAAAGGCATTTTCACGATGCTGAATTATATTTTGCCACAACGTGCAAAGGTGCTGAGCATGCATTGCAGTGCCAACATGGGTAAGGATGGTGATACAGCTGTATTCTTTGGTTTAAGCGGTACTGGTAAAACTACGTTAAGTGCAGACCCTAACCGTTTATTGATTGGTGATGATGAACACGGCTGGACGGATAATGGTGTATTTAATTTTGAAGGAGGCTGTTATGCCAAAACTATCGACTTAAGCGAAGAGAAAGAACCTGAAATTTATCGTGCTATTAAGCCCGGTGCACTGGTGGAGAATATTACTTTCGTACCCGGTACCAATAAGATTGATTTCAGCAGTAAAAAAATTACTGAAAACACGAGGGTAAGTTATCCGTTGCACTTTATCAGTAATGCTTTAGAACCATCTGTTGGTAAAATTCCCAGAAATATTTTCTTCTTAACCTGCGATGCGTATGGCGTATTGCCTCCAATCAGCAGGTTAACACCGGGCCAGGCGATGTATCAATTCATTAGTGGTTATACCGCCAAAGTTGCCGGTACAGAAGCGGGTGTTACTGAACCAAAATCTACTTTCAGTGCATGCTTTGGTGCGCCGTTTTTGCCCTTGCATCCTGCACAATATGCAGAAATGCTGGGTAAGAAAATGAAAGAGCATAATGTGAAAATATGGTTGGTGAATACCGGATGGAGCGGAGGCCCTTATGGTATTGGCAGCCGTATGAAATTAAGTTATACCAGGGCGATGATCACTGCAGCACTGGAAGGCCATTTGGATAACGTGGATTATGACACTACGCCATGGTTTAAATTATCAGTTCCCAATACTTGCCCTAACGTTCCTTCGGCCATCTTAAATGCCCGTAACACCTGGCCTTCAGCTGATGCTTTCGATAAAAAAGCACAGGAACTCGCAAAAGAATTCGTAAATAATTTTAAAAAATATGCCGATGGCGCCAGCGAAGAAATTTTAAGTGCAGCGCCGGTTACTGAATAGTACCACGGATAAAATTATTATAAACTGCCAAACTAAAACACAATTATGCTTGCCAGGCAACCCCGGATGAAAGTCCGGGGATTTTTTTATAGCAGAAGATTGGAGTGCTATTTAAGCGGGCAATTTTTATATGAACATACGTGGTATCATATTTCAAAGTCACAATTGCATCTCAGGTATTTCTCCTTCCACCACCAGCTTGCCCGCAGTTTTACTGATGATTTCTTCAGTTGTTATACCCGGCGCCCTTTCCAATAGTTTAAAACCCTGGGGAGTTACATCCAGCACAGCCAGTTCTGTAACTATTTTTTTCACACAGCACTTACCCGTAAGGGGTAGTGTACATTGTGGTAGTAACTTGCTTTCGCCTTTGGGATTGGTGTGCATCATGGCTACAATAATATTCTTTGCACTGGCTACTAAATCCATGGCGCCCCCCATTCCTTTCACCATTTTACCCGGTATTTTCCAGTTGGCAATATCGCCCTGATCGCTTACTTCCATGGCGCCCAAAACAGTTAAATCGACCTTCCCGGCGCGAATCATTCCAAAACTCATGGCACTATCAAAGAATGATGAACCCGGTACGGTAGTGATGGTTTGTTTGCCTGCATTAATTAAATCCGGGTCTTCATCTCCTTCAAATGGAAACGGCCCCATACCCAGCAAACCATTTTCACTTTGCAATACTACATCCATTCCTGCTGGAATATAGTTGGCCACTAAAGTGGGAATACCAATGCCAAGATTTACATAGTAGCCATCCTGCAGTTCCTGTGCAATACGTTTTGCAATCTGGTTTTTATCTAAAGCCATGAATAGAAATTTAAGGTCTTGTTCTTACAGTTCGTTGCTCAATACGTTTCTGGTAATCCACACCCTGGAAAATGCGGTGTACATAAATACCCGGTGTATGAATTTGATTGGGGTCCAATGTTCCTTCAGGTACCAACTCTTCCACTTCAGCAATGGTGATTTTGCCTGCCATTGCCATTAAAGGATTGAAATTGCGTGCTGCTTCTTTATAGATTAAATTTCCGGCAGTGTCACCCTTCCAGGCTTTTACAATAGCGTAATCAGCATCAAAAGCATATTCCATTAAATATTCTTTTCCGTTGAAGACGCGGCTTTCTTTACCTTCTGCAACTTCAGTTCCAACGCCGGCAGGAGTATATATTGCAGGCATGCCATAACCGGCAGCCATACAGCGTGTAGCCAGCGTTCCCTGAGGTATCAATTCCACTTCCAATTCCCCACTCAACAACTGGCGTTCAAATTCTGCATTCTCGCCTACATAGGAAGAAATCATTTTTTTTACCTGTTTCTGCTGCAGCATTAAGCCAATACCAAAATCATCCACACCGGCATTGTTTGATATACAGGTTAATTGTTTAATGTTTTTTTGTACCAGTGCCGCAATACAATTTTCCGGAATACCGCACAGGCCAAAACCACCGAGCATAATTACAGCACCATCTGCAATTCCGGCAATGGCATCAGTTGCGTTATCATAAACTTTTTTCATTTTTATTCCACCGTTTTAACGGTTTGTCTTTTCTGTGTGAGTTTATACTTCTCCCTGTTGGCTTTGTTTACCATACTATCCAGTAGTGGTTGAAATAAGTCTGTATGTGTTCTGTAATAATCAAAGCTTTTATAGAATTCGTCTTTGTTTGTTTGATGTACGGCAAAAATCTGTTGCTGAATCTTTACATTCTCAGCTTCTGTATTTTTTGAAGAATCTCTCCTGATGTATTCAAAAGAGAATGCGTCTGCACGCATCACATCCCACAATACAGCCTGCATTTTGACTGGTTTTAAAATTCCTGATGGCACATCATTACTACCGGTACAGGCTACAAGCAATATCACTGCAAACAACAATACAGCAGATTTTCTCATTTCAGTTCATCTTTATATTTATTGGCATTGGTCACATCTATCCTTTGTAAAATTTCCGATGCCCTTGCTTTGTCCTGCTGTGGCGCTTTTACAAACATATTGATCAGCTCGGTTGATTTCCCCTGGAAGAAAAACTGGTTGATCATTTTATTAGGATTCTCTGTATTAAAGTTATTCAGCAGGTTCAATACGTTCAGCACTTCAGATCTTGCAGTGGTTTCATCTTCGTAAAATTTGTCCATGCCCAGCCTGTAATAGTTATAGTACACATCATGCATAATGGTGTACCGGCTGTTCATCATATTTTCCGTCAGCCAGTAACGGTTTCGCACTCCGTCAAAAGCTTTCCAGCCTGATATGCCACGACCGTCGGGTGCATTATTTACAATATTTTGTGCTTTTTGAAAATACAAATCACCGCCATGTAACGAAAATGAATCGTAGTCAAAAGCCAGTATCATATACGCATAATAGGCAAAAACTGCGGTAAGGTTTGATACCTGTGCATCTGAGCCTGTAACCCTGTTCTCATTAAAATCAAGTTGCTGAAACTCCACGTATTTAAATGTTACACTTTCATCGCGGTAGTTAATAATAGGTGACAGGTAAGAAGTATTATAAATGGGCCTTGCTGCCTGTATGATGAGGCTGGCATTGTATACATTGGTTTCTGAAGTGGGTTCAAGGTTCAGTAAAAAGCTGCATTCAATTCTTTCATTCGGAAGAAAATTATCTGAAGTCCATTTGCGGTTATTCATAAAGGTATTCAATGCCGTTTGCAAAGTGCGGAACACGCCCGGACTAACGGAAGTGCCTACCTGGCTGCTCACCACAGTTACCGTTGCTTTAAGCTCCTGTGCATTTGCCCCGCCTGATACTCCTGCTGCAATTGCAACTAAAATGAAAAATTTACGCATGAAATAATTTGATGATAGTGTTTACAATATCTTTTGCCACTTCTTTCTTTGTTTTGGTTTCGAATGTATATTCATTACCCAATTTATCAAAAATAGTGATTTTGTTGGTGTCATGCCCAAAGCCTGCACCGGTGTCATTCAATGAATTCAGTACAATCAAGTCAGCATTTTTAGATGTGAGTTTATTTAAAGCATAAGCCCTTTCATTATTAGTTTCCAATGCAAAACCTGCCAGCAACTGGCCCGGCTTTTTTATTTCGCCTAATGACTTTAAAATATCCTTGGTTTTTGTTAATTCAATAGTGAAAGCGCCGTCGTTCTTTTTGATTTTTTCAGCAGCTATTGTTACCGGCGTATAATCTGCTACAGCAGCACTCATGACCGCAATATCTGCACCATTAAATGTATTAATGCAGGCTTCATACATATCGTTTGCTGATTTCACTCTTATGACATTGATTGCTTCCGGTACGGAAACAGATGACGGTCCGAGTACAAGCGTTACTTCTGCACCGCGTGATGCCAGTTCTGCTGCAATGGCTATTCCCATTTTTCCGGAAGAATGGTTCCCGATAAAACGAACAGGATCAAGTGCTTCATAAGTGGGGCCGGCTGTTACCAGCGCTTTTTTACCTTTTAATTCCTGTTTTGCTGCAAAAAAATGTTCCAGGTACTGAACAATACTCTCCGGTTCGGCCATTCTTCCATCGCCTGTTAATCCACTGGCTAATTCTCCTTTTTCAACCGGAATAATATAATTGCCAAATGAGCTGATCTTTTCAAGGTTTGCTTTAGTGGTGGAGTGATGCCACATATCTTCATCCATGGCAGGTGCCATCACAACCGGGCATGTTGCTGATAAATAAACTGCCTGCAGCAAATTATCGCATAATCCCGTTGCCATTTTAGCCAGTGAATTACAGCTCAGCGGAGCAATCAGCATCACATCTGCCCAACGGCCCAGCATTACATGGTTGGCCCAGGTGCTTTCATCTGCAATGTCAGTGAGTACGTTATTTTTAGAGAGTGTGGAGAGTGTGAGCGGAGTGATAAAATCTGCAGCTGCTTTGGTCATAATGACCCTTACTTCTGCCCCATTTTTAACCAGTAATCTAACCAGAAAGGCAGCTTTATAAGCAGCAATGCTTCCTGTAATTCCTACAATTATTTTCTTGTTCTGAAGCATAAAAAAATCCCGTTCCGCTTTAACTGCGGGACGGGATAAAATTATAACTTCTTCTGTTAATAATATTGCTAATTTACCAGATTCCTTTAGCTGAAAAGGTCTTCGTCGTTTTTACGGAAGTACACTTTATCTTCAATAAATTCTGTTGTTGCTAACAGGGCAGGGTTTGGCATACGCTCATAAGCTTTGGAAATTTCAATCTGTTCTTTGTTTTCATGAATTTCCTCCAGGCTGTCGGTATGGCTGGCAAATTCTTCCAGTTTGTTATGCAGTTCTTCCTTAACACTGATATTAATCTGGTTGGCACGTTTTGCAATGATGGCAATAGACTCGTATACGTTACCTGTTTTTTGTTTCAGATCGTATAAACTTTTAGGTTCCACCACGCTGCTGGTGTTACTGCTTAGCTGACGACGTAGTTTGCTCATTTTTTATTTCTTTAATGTGATTTTGACTTAAATTACTATAACTTTCTGCTTCTTTAAACAATTTGCTGTCGGGAAAACGATCAGCAAAATCCTGGAATTCCGTGATCACTTTTTCATACCTTTCTATCTGCTTGTCTTCAAAACTCAATTTTGCAAACCTGTAATAGGCTTTTACAATTTTAAGCTTGTATTCATCTCCCCGTACAGATTCCGGGTAATCATTCATTAAATTGGCAAAAGCTAATGCTGCTGCCCTGTATTGGCCAAGGTTAAAATACAACTCTGCTGAGCGGTATTCCTTCTGTTCCAGTTTCTGCCTGCACTGGTCAATAATATCCGTGGCCTCCTTCAACCTTGTTGAACCAGGGTGCGTGTTGATGAAAGTTTGCATCATGCCAATTGCTTTGATCGTGTTCACCTGTTCCAGTTCCACTTTGGGCGACTGTTTGAAAAAGCAGTAAGCGTGCATATAATCCACTTCTTCCGCCTTTGCACTATTTGGGAAAACTTCCAGGAAGCCTTTATAAAGCGCTTGTGCCTGCATATAGTCTTTCATATAATAAAAGCAGTAAGCGTCTTTATAATACAACTGTTCAAACTTTTCTGTTCCTTTAAAAACCGGGAACAATTCTTCATACAATTGCTGGGCTACTTTATATCTTTTATGATCGTAGAATTCATCGGCCATCTTCAGCTTGTAATCATAATCCGTGCTTTTGAATATCTTATTGTATTTGTTGCAGGATGCAGTAAACAATACTATCACTAAACCTGCAATTACTATTTTGGCTGCTCTCATATAAAGGAATGCAAAATTAAAGGAATTTACTCAAAAATGCCAGTATTTATAAATCCTGCCAAAAAATGTCCGTTAAGAGTTTGATAAAGAAATGGGGGCATAAAAAAGCCCTCCCGAAACCGGAAGGGCTATCATTGAGCAAAAAGTGAAAATCTTTAAAAACTATTATTCTTAGTTAGACTTAATGTCTACTGTGTTCTTATCACCGCCACCAACTTCGCAGTTAGTAGTGATCCTGTCTGCACTAATACCTTCTTTTTCAACCAGGTATTTCTTAACAGCTTCCAGTCTCTTGTTGCACAGTGCCTGAGAAGCTTTGCTTGTTTCTGGATAACCAGTGATGGTTATTGTACAAGTTGGGCTTCCTTTCAGTTTAGCAGCACAAGTAGACAGCATCGCTTTATTGTCTGTACTTAAACCAGCAGCACCATTTTTGAATGACAATGCAGGATAATCTGTTGGGCATGGTGGCGTCTTAATTTTGTCTAATTGAGCCGCCAAGTCTTTACAGCATTGAGGATCTGGGCATTTACCTACGCCATCAGCATCTACTGGTTGGCATTCAGTTGGAGTGATCAGTTGTTTATCTTTACAATCCGGAACACCATCACCGTCAGTATCTTTCGTTACACCGTGTGTATCAACAGGGCAACCAGCTGGTGTATTTGGTTCACGGTCTAAGTGATCGCAAACGCCATCGCCATCAGCATCAGGACATTCTGGTTTTGGTATTTTCACGTGCCTGTGGTTCATTAACTCGTCGTAAGCATAATCCAGCGGATTCTGCCACCATAAAGGTTCAACAGATTTTGCACCAAGGTTAAAGTTTAAGCCGATTGAAGCGTAGTTGTAAGAATCAAAATCACTTGTTAATACAGGATCTCCGGCTGCATGTTCTTGCCAGCGTTGACCGTCTAACAAATCAGTTTTCACAAAACTCCATCTGTCTTCTATGGCTAAATTCACTCTTTTTCCAAGTTTATATGCAACTCCCACTAAAACTGTACCTGAAGGCCTTAAGGTATTCTTTCCAATTTTGGGTCTGCGGGTGCCTTCATTATCAGCTTCTGTTTCGTAGGTGTTATCCATTCCATCTTTCAGCTTTTTGATAATATCTTTTCTTGAGGAATAGGTAGTACCAGTGATACTGTTGAATAAAGTTCTGTAAGGGTTACCGTTTGCATCCAGTGCATTCACCATTGTGTGAAAAGCTGTAGCACCTACACCAGCACCAGCATATAGGTTGATACCGGTTTTTGCTTTATGGAAACGAATGTTATTTAAGGTAACAATTCCCTGAAGGCTTAAATCCTGCAATTTGGTTTTATAATTATAAAATACCTGGTCAGGTGTTGCAGCCGTATTACCGTTATGGTCAGTAATTGCTAATTGACCACTGTTTAACCTTTGCGGAGAAAAATAACGCTTACCAACAGGCAGGTTAGTATTCCATGCAGGGTTATTAGTGAAGTTTTCTGAGGAAACCCAGTTTAATCCTTTACCTACTGTGTTGATGTATTGTAACCTCAAAGAAAATACATACCCTAAAGCTTTTCTTACATGAACACCAAAGTTGGGTGCGGTAAATGGCCTTGCGGAAACATCGCCACTGATATCAAACAAACCTGTTGATACGCCTACTTCCCATTGATTACGTGGTTTAGCTGGAAAATTGTATTGATTGTTCCAGAATTCATTCTGTTGTGGCATCCTTTTAGCAGGAATAACAGAGGAGTCATAAACGCTTCCACTACCACCCACCTGTGCAAATGCACCAAGTGAAAGCAGCATGAATGCGCTTAATAAAATTTTGTACTTTTTGCTTGTCATAACTTAATGATTAATGAAATTTCTAAATGTGTACGAGTTGATTTTAGTGCAAAAATATCACTTGCGAGTTACAAACCAAAATTTTTAATATTTAATTTTCATTATAAACGCCGCATAAAACCCTGTATTTAAGTACCTAAAGACGTCACTCACAAACAATTCGTTGCACTAAAGTTAAAATTTTTATTGCACAGGGGGTAATTTTTTTGATTATTTTACGCCGCAAAGCACTTAACCATCTCACAGGACATTTTATACCTTAACTTGCCTGTTTTATTGTATGAAATTCGTAACTGACATTATTGGCGAGGAACTGGGTATTTTCGAAAAAAAGTTTGCCGGCGCTGTTAAAAGCAATACCCCGCTGCTTGACAGGATCATGAATTATATCATCAAGCGTAAAGGCAAGCAAATGAGGCCGATGTTCGTTTTTCTCAGCGCCAGGCTCCACGGTGAAGTTAACGAAAGTACTTACCGTGCTGCCGCTTTGGTGGAGCTGTTACACACTGCCACGCTGGTGCATGATGATGTGGTGGATGAATCGCTGGAAAGAAGGGGTTTTTTTTCTATCAATGCCATCTGGAAAAACAAAATTGCTGTTCTTGTCGGTGATTATTTATTATCCAAAGGCTTATTGCTTTCCACTTCCAATAACGATTTTCATCATTTACACATCCTTTCTGATGCTGTTCAGCAAATGAGTGAAGGCGAATTACTGCAAATTGAAAAGTCAAGAAAACTGAATCTTGAAGAGGAAGTATATTTCCAGATCATTAAAAACAAAACAGCCTCGCTGCTTTCTTCTGCCTGTGGTGTTGGCGCTTACAGTACCACAAAAGACCTTGTTATTACTGAAAAAATGAAATTGTTTGGCGAAAAAGCAGGGGTTGCTTTCCAGATCAAAGATGATCTGTTTGATTATGGCAAAGATGATATTGGTAAACCTACGGGCAACGACATTAAAGAAAAAAAACTTACTCTTCCCCTGATTTACACATTGAACAATATTGATGCCCCCACAAGAAGAAAATTAATTTACATCATCAAAAACGAAAACAAGAACCCTGAAAAAGTAAAGTTCGTTATTGATACGGTAGTAAATTTTGGTGGCATTACTTATGCTGCCCAAAAGATGGAACAATACAGGGATGAAGCACTTTCTATTCTTTATGAATATAATGATTCGCCGGTACGTAAAGCCCTGGAATCGCTGGTACGCTATACCACAGACCGAAAATATTAAAGTTGATCAATGCCGGAATATACCGGCATTATCCACCAATAAAAGTGACCTATCCTCCACATTTTTATTGACTCATTCAAACGTAAAAAATTGAAAAAACGCTGGAATTTATTACAGGCTGACCAGGGAAAAGTTATCGCTTTACAGGAACAGTTAAAGATCAATGCAACCCTCTGCAATATTCTTGTTGAACGGGGCATTGACGATTTTGGCAAAGCCAAACATTTTTTCAGGCCGCAACTTAGTGATCTTCACTCGCCATGGCTGATGAAAGATATGCAGAAAGCTGTTGATCGTATCACCAAAGCAATTGAACAACATGAAAAAATCCTGGTTTTTGGAGATTATGATGTTGATGGCACCACCAGCGTTGCATGCATGTATCAATATCTCTGCAAAATATATCAGCAAGAACTCTTAGACTTTTATATCCCGCATCGTTACCGCGAAGGATATGGTGTAAGCAAGATGGGAATTGATTTTGCGAAGGAAAATAATTTTACACTGATCATTTCCCTGGATTGCGGGATCAAATCTGTTGAACTTATTGCTTATGCAAAAGGTATTGGTATAGATTTTATTGTTTGCGACCACCACTTACCCGATGCACAGGTTCCCGAAGCCGTTGCCATTCTTAACCCCAAACAAAAAGATTGCTTGTATCCATACAAAGAATTGTGTGGTTGCGGTGTTGGTTTTAAACTCATCACAGCACTTGCTGAACATTTCAGTATTGAAGAAACCCATTACCATTGTTACCTGGATCTTGTAGCCACAGCTATTGCAGCTGATATTGTACCCATGACAGGCGAAAACAGGATTCTTGCATATTACGGATTGGAAAAAATCAACAGCAATCCAAATCCGGGTATTAAAGCCTTGATACAACTTGGCGGCATTCAAAAAAAACTATCCATCAATAATGTAGTTTTTGTGATTGCACCGCGTGTAAATGCTGCTGGCAGAATGGACGATGCCCGCAAAGCGGTGCAAATGTTTATAGAAGCTGATGATGAAAAGGCGCTGGCATTTGCAGAATTATTGCATAATGACAACAGCGAACGTAAGGAAGCAGACAGCTCCATTACTGAAGAAGCACTGGCTATGATTGAAGCTGATGATGCATTGATTAACAGAAAAAGTTCAGTTGTTTACAAAGAGCATTGGCACAAAGGCGTAGTGGGTATTGTTGCCAGCCGCCTTATTGAAAGGTATTATCGCCCTACAATTGTACTCACCAAAAGTGGCGATGTACTTGCGGGAAGCGCCCGGAGTGTTCCCGGTTTTAATTTATACGAAGCCATTCACGCCTGCCGTGAACACTTACTGGGTTATGGTGGCCATTTTGCCGCCGCCGGTTTATCGTTAATGCCGGAAAAACTGGAAGTTTTCAGCAATCATTTTGAAGAGGTTGTTGCATCCACCATACCATCACAGCTACTAATACCCGAAATAATCATTGATACAAAAGTTTCTTTTAAAGAAATTACTCCGTCTTTTTACAGCATCATTTGCCAGATGGAGCCATTTGGGCCGGACAATATGCGCCCTGTTTTTATTGCCAAACGGGTGTATGAAACCGGTTACTCAAAAATTGTTAAAGAACTGCATATACGTTTTGTACTGCAACAGGATGGGGTAAATATTACCGGTATTGGCTTCAATATGGCTGATAAATTTTACCTGCTGCAATTAAACCAGCCGGTAGATATCGTTTTTACAGTTGATGAAAACGAATGGAACGGAAATACATATTTACAACTGAAAGTTTTAGACCTGAAACTGTCTGAATGAAAAAGCTGAAGACATACCTGCGTTATTTTTTTTTCCTGGGGTTCAACTGGAATTTCCGAATTGCTGTACACATCATCAAAAAGGAAATTAAAGGAGAAAAAAAATATGGTATTACCACTACCGGTTCAGATAATTTAAACACACTGGAGGCAAAAGATATTGATATTGATCATGCCACCATTTATATGCCGGTGAGTTATGATATACTGGAAGAAATATTTCGGTTTCTAAAAACACTTCAACCTTTACCACAAAAACATTTTATAGATATTGGGTGCGGAATGGGGCGTGCATTGTGTGTGGCTGCCCATCACGGATTTTTAAAAGTTACCGGGGTTGATTTTTCCAAAGACTTTTGTTTAACAGCAGAAAAAAACCTGTCATCAACTGCATCAGTAATAAAAGACTTTTCATACCACGTTTATAATAACGATGCATTTTATTTCCCTATACCATCAGATGCTGATTGCATTTTTTTATTCAACCCTTTTGATGATGTTATTATGCAGGGCGTTGCTGAAAACATACAGGAAAGTTTTGAGGAGCATCCAAGACCCATCAGGCTGATCTATGTGAACCCGCAATTCAAAGATATTTTTACAGGCTATGGTTTTAAAGAAATATTCCATTTTCAGAAGCTAAAATATCTCGAGGCTGTGGTACTTGAGTTAACTCCATAAAAGGACTGAAACTGCTGCGCTTTTTTTGGCACGGTTTTTAATATTGATTACTATCTCTCCTTCCACAAGATTCCAACCCTTTTATTATTTAACCTTAAATCTTATTTTATGAGCGCAGCAGCAACGGCCTCTAAAAGAGGTACAGGCATTTCTTTGGGATTCATTTTCGCAGTTGTTATGATCCTGCATTTTACTAATCCCTCTTACCAAAAACATATTGCAAAAAAGGGGTACGAACCCGCTTCAGTTTCTTATGCAGACCGGTTCAGTTACCTGTATTCCGGAACAACCAGCAGGCACTACCACGATTACATTATTTTTTCAACCACAGATGGTTCATCAGGAAATACTTTCGGTATTCTTGGAATGGTTTTTTGATCATTCCCCTGATGCCGGTTTCCGCTGTTTTACTGTAACCATAAAAAAGTTCCGGGCGTAATGCCCGGAACTCTATTGTGCAATTTCAGCTTCAATTAATTTTGGCCAGCCATTAACTCCACACTCCTGTTAATGAAGTTTGTAAGGCTATTTCCCTTGAGCAAACCCTGTGACAACAGTGCAAGATCTGCCAGGTTATGTACCAGTTTTTCCTGTTTCATATTTTCATTTTCTGCAAGAATATTTTTGTACACGGGGTGGTTACCGTTTACTGTTAACGTTACTTCATCAGGCATGTTTGCATAGAAAGCACCCATTCCGCCTGCGCCCTGCAATGCCGCCATATCTTTCATCCGGCGCATAAACTCTGGTCGTGTAGCCACCACCGGTGGTGCGTCATTGCTTAATCCTTTTACTTCAACCGTAACGTTAATATCGGGCATCTTTACTCCAAATAATTCTTTCAGCCTGCTTTCTTCATCTTTACTTAAAACACTGTCCCCGCCTTCCTGCTTATCTATAAGATTATCGGTAATATCACTATCCACCCTCACAAACTGTACTTTTTCCCATTTCATTTCCATTTGCTGAATAAAGCCATTGTCAATCAGGGTATCCATTTTCACCACTTTATAGCCTTTGGCTGCGGCTTGTTGTATATAAGCATCCTGTTGTACAGTATCCGTTGCATACAATATTACAAGAGCACCATTTTTATTTTTTTGCAATGTTTCCGCGGCCAGCCTGTATTCTTCCAGCGTGTAATAATTTTTTTCCAGCGCATCCTGCATGATGTGGAATTTATTCGCTTTCTCCAGGAATTTTTCATCAGTCATCATTCCATACTTTACAAATAAACCCAGGCTTTCCCACTTTTCTTCAAATTGTTTACGGTCGTTCCTGAAAATTTCGTCCAGTTTATCAGCTACTTTCTTGGTAATATGACTGCTGATGCGTCTCACATTCTGATCGCCCTGCAGGTAACTGCGGCTTACATTCAGCGGAATATCGGGACTGTCGATCACACCGTGCATCAGCATTAAAAATTCCGGTACAATTTCTTTTACTTCATCGGTAACAAAAACCTGGTTGCAATACAATTGTATTTTGTCTTTTTGTATCTCGTAGGTTTGTTTGATTTTAGGGAAATATAAAATGCCCGTAAGGTTAAATGGATAGTCAACATTCAAATGAATCCAGAATAACGGCGGCTCACCAAAAGGGTAGAGTTCTTTATAAAAATTAATATAGTCCTCGTCTTTTAATTCAGAGGGTTTTTTTGTCCATGCAGGTGACGGATTATTGATGGGCTTTATTTCTTTAGCTTCTTCACCTTCTTTAGGCGCTTCTTCTTTTTCGTTGACGTCTTTAAAATAAATGGGTACTGGTAAGAAGCGGCAAAATTTCTGCAGGATATTTTCTATACGGTATGGTTCCAGGAATTCTTTACTCTCTTCGTTAATATGAAGTACTATATCTGTTCCCCTGGTTTCTTTTTCAGTTTCTTCTAATGTAAATTCAGGGCTTCCGTCACATTCCCAGCGAACGGCTGTTGCATTTTCTTTAAAGCTCTTAGAGAATACTTCCACTTTATCACTTACCATAAAAGCGGAATAAAATCCCAGTCCGAAATGGCCGATGATATTATTTTCATTTTGTCCTTTATATTTTTCCAGGAATTCTTCTGCACCGCTGAATGCTAATTGATTCAGGTATTTGTCCACTTCTTCGGCTGTCATTCCCACGCCCCTGTCACTGATGGTTAATGTCTTTTTTTCAGCATCCAGGATCACGTCAATTCTTATTTCACCCAAATCGCCTTTGGCTTCGCCAATGGAAGAAAGCGTTTTTAATTTTTGGGTGGCGTCAATGGCATTACTAACTAATTCCCTGACAAAAATTTCATGGTCGCTATATAAGAATTTTTTAATAATGGGAAAAATGTTTTCCGTCTGTACTCTGATGTTTCCTTTTTGCATATGATTGATAGTTATTATTTATGGCTCCTTTGTCAAACAAAATGCCAGTTTACAATTGCTGACAGGATGGCAAATTGTTAATAAATTCTTTACTTACAAAAGTAGGCCGAAAGGGGCATTGCCATTACATTTGCCGTCCACTTAAACTAAAAGTAAACCTAAACGCTTCATGATGAAATTAATGCTCCGCGGCATTATATTGCCGTTATTTCCCATTATTTTATTTTGTACCCATTCATTTTCGCAGGTTTCTATTACCGCAACGGGTACTCCGTTAACGCAGGATTTTAACACCCTTGCTACCAGCGGTACAACAAATGTATGGACAGACAACACCACTTTAGTTGGTTGGTATTCTAACCGCACGGTATATATTGCAGATGCAGGTACTTCCACCACCGGGGCGTTATACAGCTATGGCTCAACTGCCTCTACGGAAAGAGCGTTGGGTGGATTATCATCAAGTTCAACATCACCCAGTTTTGCCATCAGGTTAGTCAATAACAGCGGCAGCACTTTATCAGGCTTAGCTCTTTCGTTCCGTGGGGAACAATGGCGGCAGACAGCCAACAGCCAGGCATTGACTTTCGATTACCAGGTTGGCGCCACTTCCATCACCACCGGTACATGGACTACAGCCGCAGCGTTTAACTTTACTGCACTTAAAACCGGTACTGCAGGTGCTTTGGACGGTAATGCAGCAGGTAATTTTACCACCATCAGTGGTACATTATCCGTTACCGTTAACCCCGGCCAGGAAATCTGGCTGCGCTGGAGCAAGACCGGTACTACCAGCCCCGGCCTGGCCATTGATGATCTGAGCATCACAGCTAATGCAGCTATTTCGTCAAACGCAGATCTTTCCAATCTTACTTTAAGCACCGGCACACTAAACCCCGTGTTTGCTTCGGGCACAACCAGTTATACTTCAACGGTAGCCAATGGCGTTACTTCGGTAACGGTTACTCCAACTACAGCAGATATTAATGCAACGGTTACTGTAAATGGCAATGCCGTTACCAGTGGTTCTCCATCTGCATCAATTCCTTTGAATGTTGGTGTAAATACCATTACAACTGTTGTTACTGCCCAGGACGCAACAACCACTAAAACATATACAATTGATGTAACAAGGGCAGCAGCGGGTGTAGCCACTTTAACTGCCAGCTCTTCATTAGCCGATTTTGGCAATATATGTATCAACAGCACTGCCGGCCCCAATTCTTTCACCCTCGATGGCAGCAGCCTGGATGGTACAAATATTGATATTGCAGCATTGACTGGTTTCACTTTTTCTGAATCGCCGGGCGGACCTTTTACTTCCACTTTAAGCTTTACTTATTCTGGTAATTCCTTTACCGGCAAGATCATTTATGTTGAATTCAGTCCTGTTGCTGTTCAGTCTTACAACGGTAACATCAGTTTAAGTGGTGGTGGCTTACCGGCCAGTTACACTGTGCCGGCCACTGGTTCAGGCATCAATACCCCTGCTACTGTTACTACAGGAGGCAGTTCGGCTGTTACCGCAACTTCGGGAACGGTTGCTGGTACCATCAATGCAACAGGTTGTTCGGCAATTAGTGCTTATGGCATTGAATACAGCAGCATCAGCGGCTTCCCTAACGGAACAGGAACACAAATCACTTCGTCTAACCTTAGTAGTGGTAATTACTCGGTTAATCTTACCAGCCTTGCACCGAATACAAGGTATTATTATAAAGCGTATGTTACAGACGGCAGCGGGACGGTTTATGGTGCACAGCAGGCGTTTACCTGTACGCCATTGCCGGTAGTAATGTCTGCACAATCCAGTTTAACTTATACTGAAGCGTTTGATGATATTGCCAACTGGAGCAACTTCTTTATCACCGGTACAGGTGCTAATCATTTCAGCGGCAACAGCGCCGGCGGCAGCGGCAGTATCCCTAATGGCACAAACATCACCGCTTCCACACAATCATTTGTAGCAGGAAACCCGGGAAGTTCCGGCGGTGTGCAAAGAGGTAACGAACAAATCGCTCCGGCAAATAATATTGTTTTATTATCCACTGGCTCTGCAGATAATACGTCTTCCGCAGCAATAGATTTGTTTTTGGATTTTACTGGTGTCAATGCAGGTACATTAAGTTTCGACTGGGCATCTATCAATAATTCCACCGGCGACAGGAATGGCTCCATGAGGGTATATACCAGTACTGACGGTGTTACCTTTACTGAGCTGACTTTTGCTTCGGTATTGAATTTCACCAATAACTCCCCCACTAACGGTACCAAGGCCAATATTGCATTGCCTTCTTCTTTTGATAACAGCGCAACTGCAAGGATACGTTTTTACTATCATAACGGCAGCGGAGGTACGACAGGATCAAGGCCAAAGATTTCTATTGATAACCTGATTGTAACCGCTGTTGCCACCACACCTTGTGTGGCGCCAACAGCCCCTGCCACCAATTTGGTTTTTGGTACTATTACAGATGTATCTGTACAGGGAAGTTTCACCCCGCCAACACCGGCAAGTGATCAATACCTGGTAGTGGCCAGCGTAAACAGCAGCCTTACCGGTAATCCTGTTGATGGCCAGATCTATAACATTGGTGATAACCTTGGCGATGGTACCGTTGTTGCTAAAGGCAGCAGCACCAGTTTCACCGCTACCGGCTTGACTGCATCCACCACGTATTATTTCTTTATCTTTCCATTGAATGCAGTTTGTACGGGCGGCCCATTGTACTATACCACTTCTGTATTATCCGGAAGTGCCACAACAGCGGCTGGTTTACCACCATGTACAGCCCCGGCATCGCAACCCACTACCCTGGTATTTGGAACTACTGGTGTAAACTCCATCCAGGGATCGTTCACCGCAACAACTGCCGATGAATACCTGGTACTCCGCAGTACATCATCAACCCTAAGCAATAACCCTGTTGATGCGACTGTTTACAGCCCGGGTGATGTACTCGGCAATGCTGTAGTTGTGGAAAGAAGTACAGCCACTTCATTTACCGCAACAGGCCTGGCTCCAAATACGCAATATTATTTCTTCATATTCAGCATCAACTCACAGGCATGCGTAAACGGACCGGTGTACAACACCACTGCTCCGTTAAACGGAACACAGACGACACAACCATTACCGCCCTGTGCTGCGCCTTCTGCACAACCAACACAGTTAGCTTTAACGGCATCCAACACATCAGTTTCAGGAACGTTCAGCTCAGTGATTGATGCGGATGACTATCTTGTTGTAGCAAGTACTTCGCCCACATTATCCGGCTCGCCAGTGGACAATACAGATTATACTACCGGCGATGCACTGGGCGGCGGAACAGTTGTGTACAACAGCAGTCTCACCACTTTCATGACTGTTAATCTTACTCCAAATACTACTTATTACTTCTTTGTATTTGCAGCTAATAAAAATTGTTCGGGCGGTACCAAATATGCTGCCGGTGCAGCGTTGACTGGTAATATTGTTACTACGAACCTGTCTGCAAACAATTATTACTTTGGAACCCTGCATTCACATTCAGATTACTCTGATGGCAACCAGGATCATCCCGGTTATACGCCAACTGATGATTACAATTATGCAATGACTGCACAGTGCATGGATTATCTGGGTATTTCTGAACACAATCACTTCTCTTCTGCCAACAACCCGGGCAATACTATTACGCTGTATCATTCAGGGCCTGTTGAAGCTAATAACTTTACTGCCGCACACCCTGGTTTCCTGGCGCTGTATGGAATGGAATGGGGCGTGATCAGTGGCGGCGGACACGTGGTGATCTATGGTGATGGCATGGATGATCTGTGGGGATGGGAAAGCGGCAGTGGTGGCTGGGGTGCTACCAATAACTACGATGTATATGTACCGAAAAGTGTATACACCGGCAGTACAGGTTTATTTAAAACGGTTAATGACAATGTTGCTAAAAATACGTTTGCAACACTGGCGCACCCGAACTTAACAGATTATAATAACATCGCCAACACCGCGTATGATGCAGTGGCGGATAATGCCATTACTGGATCTGCTGTAGAAAGCGGCCCGGCAACATCCACCAATACCACTTACAGCAACCCGGGTTCATCCATGTTTTATTTGTGGTACTATCAAACATTATTGTCTAAAGGGTATCACCTTGGCCCCACTATCGATCATGATAACCATAACACCACTTTTGGACATACCACGTATTCCAGGACTGCAATCATTGCGCCTGCACTTACCAAAACAGCCATCATCGGCGGTATGCGCAATATGAATTTTTATGCTACACAGGATTGTGATACTAAAGTTGATTTCACCATTAATACTAAAATAATGGGTTCGACTATCATTGACCGTTATGCACCCAATATTTCAGTTCAGTTAACTGATGCCAGCACTTCATTATCATCAGCAGTGATCCGCGTCATGTATGGTGTACCGGGCAGTGGTGTATTGCCTGTTAAGATTGATTCTGCAATCGGCAGTTCATTAAAATTTGCAGACGTTAATCTTGCCAACAACGTCACCGGTTATTACTACATTGATATTACCAATGGCAGCAGCCGTATTGTTACCGCCCCTATTTGGTATACCCGTAACGATAACTCCGTACTGGCAGTAAAACTGACCGGCTTTGATGTACAGAAAATAGATAATGTGGCTAAATTAACCTGGAGTACTGAACAGGAAGTGAACAGTAACCATTTTGATATTGAAAGATCGGTTGATGGCAGAACCTGGACTAAAATTGGCATCACCCCTGCCAATGGAAACAGCAGTCACCGGGTAGATTATACTGCTTATGATAATGCACCGATGCGTGGTGTTAACTATTACCGCCTGAAAGAAGTAAGCAATGATGGTAAATTTGATTACTCGGATATCAGGAAAGTATTGTTCAATACAGATTATACGGCACAGGTTGCCCCAAATCCCGCAAAAGATGTGATCAATCTTTATCTTTCCAAAACAACCAGTCAGGTTTCTACTATACAAATGCTGAATGTTTCCGGAAAACTGGTGTACAGCACCACTACCAAATTAAGCAGCCTGCAAATTCCTGTTGCAGGAATGGCCAAAGGAATTTACTTTATCAAAATAACCAATGCTGATAATACCATCACACTGCGTGCAATGGTGGAATAATGATGATCTTTTAAATATCAGTTCATAAAAAATGGCAACCCGGATGGGTTGCCATTTTTTATTTACAAACAGGCAACGAAATATTAAGCAGGATAGTCATATAGAAGTTAATAAGATAATGGATGTTTTAAAAGAACAAGAGTCTCATTAATGCTGTTTTAATTTTTTTATGACCGTATTTTCTGTATATTGCAAAATGCGTTCTGCGCCATCCATCCTTTTGAAAACTATAACCTGTTTGTTGTTTATATCAATACTGCATGTATATGCGCTTTACTTATTACATAGGTAAATGCTGCATTAAAGTGTTTTGAACAATCGAAGTAAACTACTATGCCACCAAAACTGCTGCCGCTTATTGCTGCATTATTTTTTTCTTTTGCTGCCATTGCCCAAAAAAAGGCGCCGTTACCACAACAGACGCCCTTGGGTGCCTGTTCTGAACCGGGTACAATCCCCAGCCTGGCAATTCCGGTATGTGGTACGAAAGTTTTTTTCCAGGATAAAGTTACCGTTTGTACCGGGCCAAATATGACACCCAACCTACAATGCCCGGATCCGTTTCCTTCCGGCAGCTCATTCTGGTATAAATTCAAATGTTTTCAAAGTGGAACCCTGGGATTTTTATTAAAACCGAGATCTGGCACTGACGACTATGATTTTATCTTATTTGATATCACCGGCCATAACCCTGATGATGTATTTACAGATCATACGTTGCCCATTTCTGTAAATGGAAGCGGTACTGTTGGAAATACCGGGTGTACTTCTGCAGGCACATCCAATGCAAACTGTTACAATTCACCAAATCCAATTAATAAACTGGCAGATCTGGTTGATGGGCATAATTACCTTTTGATGGTAACCAATTTTACCAATTCCACACAAGGTTACGATCTTTCCTTCGAAGGCGGAAGTGCAGTTATTTCCGATGGCACCCAACCCACAATTGATCATATTGACGGAGGATGCAGCAGTGTTAAAGTTACTTTTACCACCGATATTAAATGTAGCAGTGTAAGCAATACCGGTAGTGAATTCTCTATTACCCCAGGTACCAATACCATCACCGGCATCAGCTCAAACTGTAACACACCTGGCTTTATAGCCATTACAGACCTTACCATCAACCTGGCCAATAATCTGACTCCCGGAAGTTATACGCTTACTGTAAACAAAGGTTCAGATGGCAATACTTTTTTGAATGTATGTGATGATGAAATGAAAGATAATGTTTCATTTAGTTTCATAGTGTATCAACCCAAAGCTTCATTCACTTACCCGGCTGAAATTTGCAGGAAAAGTACTGCGTCATTCTCGAGTACCAGCGACCCCATTAATGGCAATACCATTACTGAATGGCATTGGTTATTTGGTGACGGAGGAACTGCTGCTACTGCCAACCCCACTTATGTTTATAGTATACCGGGAACGTATACCGTAAAACACTGGATTGTAAACAGTGTGGGCTGCAATTCAGACACTGTTTCGCATGATATTGTAGTGAATGATTTACCTGCTGCAGACTTTACCTATACCCAACCCACCTGCCAGTTTGGAACTGTGCTTTTTACAGACGCATCTATACCCAATTCCGGAAATCTTAATTCCTGGCAATGGGATTTTGGCGATCCGCTGAGTACTGATAATACCTCTGCACTTACTAACCCCGTTCACACTTACACAAAAGCGGGAACTTATACTGTAACCCTTGGTGTTACTTCAGATAAAGGATGTAACAGCCCGGTTGCCACAAAAACGATTACCGTTTTTGCCAAACCCAAAGCAGGCTTTATTAATCCTGAAGTTTGTTTAAGTGATACTTATGCCCAGTTTACAGACACCAGCAAAGTAGATGTACCGAATACCATTACCGCATGGGATTGGGATTTTGGCGATGGTAGCCCACACAGCACGGTAAAAAATCCGCAGCATAGTTATACTGCTGTAGGCACATACAATGTGACATTGATTGTTACCAGCAATGCAGGCTGCCGCGATACCATTATACAACCGGTTACCGTAAACGGAAGTTTCCCTGTTGCTGCATATACCATCGAAAATGCCAGCGCATTATGTTCCAATGACTCTGTGGCTATTACCAATATGTCATCTGTTTTTCCCGGTTCCATTACCAAACTGGAAATCTGGTGGGATGATGTGAATGCAGGCCCGCCTTCCATTCCGCAAAAAGATGATTTGCCCTTTCCCGGAAAAGTATATAAACACCTGTACCCTAATTTCCAGTCGCCATTAACTAAAACATACAACATCCGGGTACGTGCTTATTCCGGAGGTGTATGCACTAACGATAAAGTTCAGACGATAACATTGAATGCGTCTCCAAAAGTACAGTTTGATGCCATGCCCGCAGTTTGTAACCTGGCCGCACCGTTCCAGGTTACACAGGCTTTTGAAACGGGTGGCGTTCCGGGTATGGGTGTATATAGTGGCGCCGGCATCAGTCCATCAGGAATTTTTTCGCCTGCATTGGCTGGTATTGGTACACACAATATTAAATACACGTACACCGCATCGGCAGCAGGTTGCACAGATTCAATGACAAGAACCATCACTGTGCTGGATACTGCACATGCTGATTTCAGTTTCACGCTTCCTGCATGTGAAGCTGCGCCGGTAACTTTTTCAGATCATTCTACCGCCCCTTCAAGTGTTATCATCAACAATACCGTATGGGATTTTGGAGATGGTACTGCACTGGAAAATCATGCCCCCGGTGCTGTGTTCACCCATGTATTTGCTGCTGCGGGAATGTATACCATTACGATGCACACCACATCTGCTGATGGTTGCACCAGTACAAACCAGGTACAAACCATCACTATATTGCCTGTTCATCATATCAGTTTAATTACAGGAAATGATGTACAAACAGTATGCATTAACACACAGGTTGTTCCCATACAATACCAGTTAAGTGGTGGTGCAACAGGGGTTACCGTTACTGGTTTACCAGCCGGAATGCAATGGAATATCTCTGGCGATATTGTTACTGTAAGCGGAGCCCCGTCAACAACAGTAAATTCCCCCTATACTTTTCACATTCAAACTACAGGCAATAGTTGTGCAGTGGCATCTGCCAGTGGTATTATCACCGTATTGCCCGATCATACTATACAGGAGAATCCCGGAACACTATCCCACCAATCGGTTTGCCTGTACACAGGCATCTTGCCCATTAACTATACCATTGGTGGCGGCGCTACCGGCGCAACTGCTACCGGTTTGCCGCACGGCGTTCAATTAACTTTAACCGGAAATTTAGTTACAATAAGCGGCACCCCAGATGATCTTACAGGCGGGCCAGATTTTAATTACACCATTACCACTACCGGCAACGCCTGTGTGAAAGCGGTTGCTGCGGGAACCATTAAAGTTAATGCCATTCCTGTTCCCTCATTCAGTTTTGATGAACCGGTGTATTGTATACCCAATGCCATTGTTACTTTTATCAACGAATCAACAATTGCTGACCATTCTTTCCTGACGTACCAATGGAATTTTGGCGATCCAATCAATACCCCCAATTCATCCAGCGCCATTAAACCGAATCACCAGTACACCAGTACAGGGCCATTTAATGTTACTTTAACTGCCACCAGCGATGCTGTACTTACGCCATCAGGAATTGGATGCAGCCATGACACAGTTATTGTGCTTAAAACAGTCCACCCCCAACCCAAGGCTGATTTTTCACTTGATCACTCCACCGTTTGTTTGGGTAACAGCATTGCCTTGGTTGATATGAGCGATTACAAAGATGGTGTTTCCTCGCAACTCCGCTGGTCCATGGGTGATGGTTCTATACTTACCAGGAGTCCTGTAACCTATACTTACCGCGACAGCACCACCTATACAATCGATTTCTATGCCGTCAATAATCTCGGTTGTAATTCGGATACGATACAAAAGCAGGTTACCGTTTACCCTTACCCGCATGTAAATGCAGGGCCAGACAGATTGTTGCTTGAAGGCGGCAGTATACAACTGGAAACATCCAGCTATGCATCAGACCCCGTATATACATGGTCACCGGGTACGTTTTTAAACAATACACATATTGCTAATCCTGTAATCAGCAATGCCACTTCAGATATGTTTTATTTATTCAGTGTAACCGGAAGAGGAGGTTGTACCACCAATGACGATGTATTTGTAAAATTGTTGCGCCATCCTAAAATACCCAATACGTTTACACCTAATGGTGATGGCATTAACGATACCTGGAAGATTCAGTACCTCGATCTGTACCCCAGTTACAGGGTGCAGGTATTTACAAGAACAGGACAATTGGTGTATCAGTCTACGGGAAATAATAACCCCTGGAATGGAACTTTTAACGGCCGGCCATTACCATTTGACACTTATTATTATATCATTGAACCCGGCAGCGGAAGGAAACCAATTACCGGTTATGTAACCATTGTGAAGTGATGTATAAATGCCGGAACAGTTGTTAACTGTTCCGGTCCATATTGTTTATTTTACAATGATCACATCATCATTGCTGATTAAATTCATCCCTTTAAATTTCAGAATAATGTTGGCAGTGGTGATTACATCTTTTTCGCAATAAATAACAATGCGCTCCAGGTTCTTTTCTTTCCAGTACACTTCCGCCACCATGCTTCCATCAATATCATCTTTGGGAGAAGGTACGCCCAATGCTGCTGCAAGCAGTTTTAGCGATGTATAATTTTTAAAATCGCCAAAACGCCAGTATTGAAAAGTATCTACAATATTGGTATCCCACGGTTTCATATTTTGAAAATCGAGGTAAGAAGGTATTACCAGGCCATTGATCAGCAGCCTGCGGCAGATGAAAGGGATATCGAACTCTTTTATATTATGGCCAGTAAAACACCATTTATTATTTTTTATTTCCACCTGGCTGATGGTGGTAATAAAATCCTGCAGCAACTTCTTTTCATCATGACCGCTAAACGATTTGACCCGCATCTGCAACGTTCCATTCTGCCTTGTAAAATAACCGATGCTGATACAAATGATCTTAGCAAACTCAGCCATTACCCCGGCACGCTGCGGATAAAACTCTGCTGCAGATGTAAAATCCGGCAAAGTACGAATTGTTTTTTCTTCCCACAACTGTTTCCAGTCATCACTTAATTGTTCATAATCGCCATATTGCGGTACCGTTTCAATATCAATAAATAATAAATGTTCAAGAATAATATTTTGCATACCTGTTATTTGAAGTTTGTAAAATACGATGGTATGCTGAAACAAAAAAATTATTCACGTTACATAAACGGGTACACTAATAAATTTCCCATGTCACATCATACAGGTGTATTTTGCCGCCTAAAAGTAAACTACCCATTTTTAGTGTTCAAAAACACCCCAATTTTGGGGTATTTGCCTGTTGCTTTTATTTACCAATTTGCATATAGCAATGAAACCCCGAATGAGTACTTTAAAAACAGATATCGCACTGATTAACCGTCACCAGTTATTATCGTTATCCCTTTCCAGCATATTTGTACAGCATACTTTTATTGGAGTGGTGAACATTTTCAGTTGCCCGGAAGATTTCATAACATCAGGATTTTATCCACCGGTTATTATTTCCGACATGGTTGAGCTAAGTTGTACTTTATTGTTTCTAACGCCAACTTTGCTGTTTCCCAATTACAAGCCTTGTGTTATTTTATTAATTGATGATTCCGACATCAAAATCCTGAATGAGATGCTGGAAAATGGAGTTACCGGAATCATCTGCAAAACCTCTCCTGTTAATGAATTAATTAAAGCAGTACAAACTGCAGCCTCAGGCAAAAAATATATTGACATTAATATTAAAGACGGACTTCCGGGTTAAAAAAATGCTGTTTAGTATAAAAAAATATTCCCATTACACCAAAGTATGTGCCGGTAAATGGCGATGCGGTAAATCCTGTAAATTTTTATTGTACCCAAATTACACATCATATTGCAAGCTATGCATTAAACATTATTTGATGCAGCCAGGGACAACTTTGAGCAGGAGAAAACGCCTTTGACAACTGTGCCGGATTTACCAGAATCAATTTGCAATGTACCCTGTAATGTTTTCAACCGCTTTTGCATGCTCTTTAATCCAATACCATTCTTGAAAGAGTCGTCCACATTAAACCCCCGTCCATTATCTTCCACATAAAACTCACACCTGCCATCCTGAATTTTAATTCCAATATTAATCCTGTCAGCACCTGAATATTTAATACAATTGGCAACAGCCTCTTTAATTACCAGGTAAACGATACGGTGCATAGCATTATTAAAGCTTTGATATACCGGGTTTCTGTCCACATCACTTTTGATCAATAGAATTTTCCCGTTACAAAAACGTTTACACAATTCATCCACGAGGATAACCGCATCAAAATTATCAGAAACCTGGCTGGCCTTTAAATTATGCATAAAGTTTCGTACCTGCTGGTAGACAAACCCCGATTCGGTTTCAAGCGCTCCCAATGTTTTCTTTGTTTCATCGTGACCGGCGTTAAATTTCAGATCGGAAATATAAAATTTAAATGCCGCCAGGCTGCTGCTGATTTCATCGTGCATATCCTCTGCAATATGTCTTTTTTGGGCGGCAATTTTGGTGTGTTGCTGCTCCTGTTCCATAAGCAGGGACTCTTCTACTTTATACAATTCAGTAACCAGTATTTGTTTTTCGCTTTTACGTTTTGTTTGTATTTGCCTGGCTACCCCTATTAAAACGGAAATTACAAGTAATAATATCAGTAACACAATAATGACATTCGTTTTAAACTGGTGCTGCTCTTTTTGCTGTTCCAGTTCTCTAACTTGAAATATATTAATTTGAGCTTCCTTATCTTTTAGTGTGTAACTGTGCTGAATTTCTGCGATTATTTTATTCGATTCGTCTAATTTCAGCGAATCGGAATAACGTACATATTCCTTATAGTACCGATATGCTTTTTGATAATCAATTATCCGCTCGCAATATTCATACATTTCTTTATATACTTTTTTCTTGTAAGCAAAATCCCTTGCCCCAAAATGCTGTATCATTTCATTTCCCAATACCAAATCTCCTTGTGCCACTAAAACAAGGTTACGGAAAAAAGGCTTTATCGCCTGGTAACCATAAAAACGATCATCAAGATTGTATTTGGGAAGCAAACTGGAATCGAGATACCGGAGTGCGGTATGATATTCATTTCTCGCAAAATACAGCCGCCCTAACAGATAATAGAGGGATCCTTTCCAATTAATAATTGCAGCTCCCCAATTTTTCACTGCTTGTTTTGACAGCAATATTGCAGAATCTGCATAATCTTCATTGGCTGTATTTTCATACGCAAACTCAAAAAGCTTAATTCTTTGCAAATAGTAAAACCTGTATTGATTTGTTGCAGCCGCAGGAAACAAATTAAGACTGAGCTGATTATAATGCAAGGCCTGATCAAACTGATGTAACCATCCGTATTCATCAGAAAGTCCATTATAGACAAATACAAGCAGACTCGTATCCCTGTTTTTCAGGCACCACTTCAGTGCAGCAGTAGAATAGCTGATGGAAGAATCGTACCGTGCACTATCACTGAGTACATTGGCGTATTCAGCTGAAGCCAATACGCCGTACTTCTCGTATTCAGGTTTTTCACCGGCATACTGAAGTATCTGATTTACATAATGAATAATACTATCATTTGGACCATTATAGGAATAGAAGGTACAAAGCCGGGAATAGTACATTATCTTCATGCTTATATCTGAAACACCGGAAGCGTATTGTGCTAATTGCGCTGCAAGCTGCCTCGTTTCATTAACAAATTTCAGTGGGTAATTGTGGAGGCTGTCCATCAAAACAACTTTTTCTGCGGCTGTTAATGCTTTGGCATTAAGAGGCCTGATATTTGCTGGCAGGGCATGAAAAAAACTGTCGGATATTTGTGCTGATGCAGTTTGAATGGCCATTACAATGATCATTAACTGAATGGCAAAAGTGATCGCTATCCTTTTTCCTTTAATCATGATTTGCATTTTAGATAACTCTTTTATTAAATCAGATAAAGGAGATATGTTCACAAAGTTGAGCGTTTTTACTTTGTACAGATTAGTTGTTTATATTAAAACCCCCGTCAGTCGATTACTCAAATGACCCCGGCTGACAGAATAAAAGTAATGATAATTAGTCACAATTACGACTACACTATAAAATAAATAAGCCAGCCTTTTGGCTGACTCATTTACATCTAAATTATGACCCGTTAAAACTATTTTCTTTTTTATCTCCTCCAGTGGCCCGGTACCCAAAACCATCCACCACGCCTGTGTTTCCAGTGACCCGGAACCCATACTGCTCTCGGGCGGGGAGGCTTGGCCCAATAACCTTCTGAATATACATATTGTCCGCCACGAACAACATATTCACCCTCTATCCAAACATGGGCTGGCGAAGGCGCTATTGGCCGGGGGCGCAATACTGGTGCAGCCGGGCGAACTTTAATAACAACCTGGGCTTCTGTTGCAGCAGTAACTGCAAAGGTTAAAGCTGTAAGCATCAGGAACTTTACGAGTAGTTTTTTCATACAAAGTTATTTTGTGCAGGTAAGACTTAGTAAGGTAAAGATGGTTTAACCATCAAATAAAAAACGGCCAATTTTAATGGCCGTTTAATGTTGTAAGCGCAATTGGTTATTTGGCACCCGGCGGGCAATGCTGCCGTAAATAAGTGGTGTACAAAGTAGATAAGTGTTCCCAGGTTCCTTCCCCTTCAGAAATACTGTGTGTACGGTTGGGATAAGCCATAAACTGGAACTGCTTGTTGTATTTGATGAGTGCGTTCAGCAATTGTTCTGCGTTATCGTAATGCACATTATCATCGCCTGTACCATGAATGTACAACAGGTTACCCTGCAAATTTTGGGCATGACTGATGGGTGAACCGTTTACGAAGTCCTGCAGGTTTTCCTGTGGCAAACCCATATAGCGTTCCTGGTAAATATTATCATAGTTTAACTGGTTGCCTACTGCTGCAATGGCAATACCCGTTTTAAATATTTCCGGGAACTGGAACATCAGGTTTAATGTAGATGATCCTCCACCACTCCATCCCCAAACGGCAATACGGTCTTTATCAAAATAAGGATGGTCTGCAATTAATTTTTTCATAGCCATGGCCTGGTCGCGGATATTAATGATACCGATTTTCCTGTAAATAGATTTGCGCCATTTAGCACCTTTCAGCATGGGTGTTCCACGATTGTCTACAGAAACCTGTACATAACCATCAGCCCTGATATCCCCATTATATAAAAAATTGCGGTGGCCACCATAGCTGTTCAATACAGTTGAAGCGGCAGGTTCGCCATATACTTCCATCACCACGGGATATTTTTTTGAAGGATCAAAGTTTTTGGGTTTATTGATCCATGCATCCACAGTAACATTATCTTCAGTGGTTACCTGAAGGTATTCCACATCATTATTATTATCTGTTTTTAAATTTGCCGCAATTGTTTTTGCAGGGTTCAATGGTTTATTATCCGGCAAAGAAATCCACTCTGATACAGGAGGGGTATTATAGTTACTGAAACTGTGCACCGCAAATTTTCCGTTGGGAGAAATATTATAGCGGTGTGTGCCGGCAAGTTTGCCATCGCTGAGCAATTCAGGCCCTTCATCCGGTTTCGCTTTTTTGATCTTTTTCATTATACCGGGTTTAATTTCGTTTATTCGTACACGGTATAAATACAAATCAGTTGGGTTTGCCGGGGATGCAGCAAAGTACACATAATTGTTCACCTCATCAATGGCCAGGATACTTTCTATATCGTAATTCCCTTTTGTAATTAATGTTTCTGTTTTACCATCGCGGCTGATCTTGTAAATATGCCTCCAGCCATCTTTTTCGCTCACCCATAAAAAGTCTGCACCTTTATTGATGAAGCTGATGCCGCCTGGTTCGCCAAAAATATCGGCAGAGTTCAGGTCTACCCAGGCATCATCATTTTCTGCCCAGAAAGTTCTTGCACTGCCATCAGTTGTATTGCAGTAAATAAGTTTACTTTCCTGTTGTTTACGGTCCAGTTGCTGCACCACCAGTTCATTAGTGCCGCTCCATTCCATGCGGGGCAGGTAATGCTGACGTGGATCGCCGTCGATCTGCATCCAGCGGGTGCTGCCCGAGGAAATATCCACCACGCCAATACGAACGGGTGATGGAGCTTCTCCCACTTTTGGATATTCCACAGGGATAATACGGGAATAATTACTGTCTGTGGTGTTCAGCATATAATAGTCGCGGATCTTGGTTGCATCCACTTGCCAGTAAGCCAGGCGGGAACCGTCAGGGCTCCAGCGGAAGCCATCGCGGCAACCAAACTCTTCTTCATACACCCAGTCAAAAGTTCCGTTGATGAATTTCCTTGTTCCGTCTGTTGTTAATTTTTTTATAGCGCCAGATGATAATTCTTCCACAAATAAATTGTGTTCGCTTACATAAGCCACCTTGCTGCCATCGGGCGAAAATTTCGCAAACATTAATGATTGTGATGGAAGCCCTTTACCCAATTGCATTAATTTATTACCGGCAATATCCAGCACCCAGTAATCGCCACGTGTATTCAGCCGCCATACTTTTGCAGTATTGGTAAAGATGAGTACTTTACCATAATCGTTGGTAAAAGCATAAGACTGCATGGATAATGCTTTGCCCCCTGCGGGAGTAAGCGCATCCTTTTTTACGAGTACCATTTCGGCATCGGTTTTAGGATCCACTTTTACTATGCCACCGTCTTTCACTTTGGTATAAGCATTGCCATCGGGTGTCCAGTTTACACGGCGCTGTGCACCCATGAACTGAAACAGGCAAATAAAAAGCACACTCAGTGCCAGTATCCTGAACTTCATAATGATGATTTTTAGGCAATAAAAGTAAGGAAATACAATTATCTGCCATCACCATTGGTATAAAAGCAATTATTTTTGCGGTATGGAAAAAGAAAAGCTGCGGATTGATAAATATTTATGGGCCATCAGGCTGTTTAAAACCCGCAGCCAGGCGGCAGATGCGTGCGATAAAGGCAAGGTAAAGTTTAATGGAGAAAATTGTAAAGCATCCAGGGCCGTGAATGTAAATGATGAGTACGAAGTAAAAACAGAAGCCAAACGCTGGGTGATAAAAGTTACCGGTTTACTGGATCACCGGGTGCAGTATAAAGAAGCTATTCATTTTTATAGCGATGTTACACCAGTGGAAGAACTGAACCGTATTGCCTTCCAGGCAGCAGTTTTTCACACCGGCAAACGGTTGAGCAAACAGGGGCGCCCCACCAAAAAAGATAAACGTGATTTGGATGAGTTTTTAGGGACCCCATAAGTACAGCTACTCCTGTAAAATAAATTATCATGAAGATTGACATCATATCTGTAGTTCCGGATTTATTACAAGGCCCTTTTGCGCATTCTATTTTAAAACGGGCAAAAGAAAAAGGATTATTGGATGTAAATGTTATTAATCTTAGAGATTATACTACTTATGCCCGTGCACAGGTAGATGACTATGCTTTTGGTGGTGGAGCAGGGATGGTGATGATGATTGAACCGTTGGTAAATGCAGTGGAAAGTTTACAACAGCAAACCGTTTATGATGAGATCATTTATCTGACACCAGATGGTACAACCTTAAACCAAAAAACTGCAAATGCTTTATCCTTAAAAAATAATTTATTGATGATCTGCGGACACTATAAAGGTGTTGACCAGCGCTTCAGGGATCATTTTGTTACTAAAGAAATTTCCATTGGCGATTATGTATTGAGCGGTGGTGAACTGGCGGCTGCTGTACTTACTGATGCCATCGGCAGGTTAATACCCGGTGTACTCAATGATGAAACCTCTGCACTCACTGATTCCTTCCAGGATAATTTATTAGCGCCGCCAGTATACACCAGGCCGGAAGTGTTCCGCGACTGGAAAGTACCCGACATTTTACTCAGCGGCAATCATAAACTCATTGATGAATGGCGGCACGAACAAAGTGTGGAGCGTACAAAGGAAAGAAGACCGGATATTATGGGCGAATAGCTGATTGGCTAAATAGTTACTTGGTTTATTGGGATTGAGGATCATAGTCTGCTTAAGCTGTTGCCTTCTCTACAATTCGGGAAAATAGCAAACTCTTTTTTAAAGAAGACAACTTTCGTAACTAATTTTTTCCAGGTTAGATTCAGCAGAAAGTTAACTTCCTGGGAAGCGCAGGCAAGAAGCCAACGTTGCTAATTGACTATTCAACAGTTATTTTATTCTTCCGAAGTTGTCTTCTTTGCAGCGATGGAAAAATTTGTACACCCTTATATTAAAGAAGGCAACTTTCGTAACAACTATTTCCTTTTTAGTAAGTATAGAAAGTTGACTTCTTGGGAAGCGCAGGCAAGAAGTCAACTTTGCTAATTGACTATTCAACAGTTGTTTTATTCTTCCTGTGGTTGTCTTCTTTGCAGCGATGAAAAAGATTGTAAGCCTTTATATTAAAGAAGGCAACTTTCGTAACAACAATTTTATTTGTTAGCTTCAACAGAAAGTTGACTTCTTCGGAAGCGCAGGCAAGAAGCCAACTTTGCTAATTGACTATTCAACAGTTATTTTATTCTTCCTGAAGTTGTCTTCTTTGCAGCGATGGAAAAGATTGTACTCCCTTATATTAAAGAAGGCAACTTTCTTAACAACTATTTTCTTTGTTAGAAAGTATAGAAAGTTGACTTCTTTGGATAAAACTGCAATACCAGAGCATTATTCATTATCAATTATACATTATCCATTTCCCTCACTCTTTCTTCAACCCAATCAACGGCAACGCATTTTCCCTGATGAGTACATTCAGTTTACTTAAATCATCACTCATTATTTTCTTCAGGGCGTTTAATTGTACATCTGCCTGTGCAGACAGATCTGCGTATGCATCTTTCACCTGTTTGGCTGGTGCCGCTATGCCGCTGGCAGCAAAATCGTACAGGCCGGAAATTTTATCATCCAGCCGGATGGGGAAATTCAATACATCCTGCCCACTTTTTGCTTTGGTTTGATGCAACGTTTCTTCAATAACAGTCATTTGTTTGTTGATGGTATCTGCCAACTGTTTGACAGGTGCCGGTAATTTATCCCCCTGCTTATCAGTAAAAGCGTTGATCTGAGAGCGTACATCACGGATATTTTTTATTGCCTTTTGTATCTCGCTGAACTTATCCCTTACCGTGATGAGAAAATTAAACTGGTCTTCATAATCCTGCTGCGTCATTTTATACACCGGGTTTGCCTTTAGTGTAAAACTTCCTTCAGCAGAATCTTTATCTACCTTGATTTTATAAAAATAATGGCCCGGTGCAGCCTGCGGCCCCGGTACATTGCCATGCCATAACACGAGTCCGTCAATTTTTTCTGCAGGCGGATAGTTCATATTCCATACAAACTGGTTCATGCCTTTGCTCACTTCAATTTTATCTGTTTTTTCTTTGGCATCTGTAGCAAAGGTTTTAATGGTTTTCCTGTTTTGATCGAGTATCTCAATACTGGCTTTGGTGGAATCAGTAGCAGCTTTTACAAAGTAATTCAGCACCGGTCCGGTTGGCGGATTCATCCCGGCATTTTTAGCATTGTTGTTTTGATACCCGTCATAACGGTAAGTATCATTCACTGTAAATACATGCAGGTTTTGGTTCATTATGGCTGCAGCTTTTTCCTGTATCACACCCAAATCATCAATTACCCAAAAGGCACGCCCCTGTGTGGCTACTATAAGATCATTTTCTTTAATGGTTAAATCAGTAACCGGCACTATGGGTAAATTCAGTTGAAAGGATTTCCATGTAACACCGTCATCGTAGCTGATGTACATGCCATATTCCGTACCGCAATACAATAAACCTTTTACTTTTTTATCTGCACGGATGCAGCGTGCAAAATGATTTGCCGCAATGCCATTGGTAATTTTCGTCCACGTTTTACCGTAATCTTCTGTTTTAAAAATGTATGGTGTGTAATCATCGCTTTTGTATTTGGTGCCCACAAAATAGGCTTTGCCTTTTGTAAAGGGATCGGTTTCCACGCAGTTCCACATCATCCATTTACCTGCAGCGGGCGGGGTAACATTTTCCCAATGCTGTCCGCCATCTTTGCTCACATTTATCAATCCATCATCACTTCCTGTCCACAATAAATCTTTTTCCAAAGCTGATTCAGTTGCTGTAAAAATGGTGCAATACACTTCCACACCGGTATTGTCTTTAGTGATAGGCCCGCCACTGCTGGCCTGGCGTGTTTTGTCATTGGTGGTAAGGTCGCCGCTTAAAGCAGTCCAGCTGGCACCTTCATTTTCTGTAGCAAATAAAACATTGGAACAGGCATATAATTTTTTGGGATTGTGCGGACTGAAGAAAATCGGGAAGTTCCATTGAAAACGGTATTTGCTCACATCGGCACCGCCACCCAATGGATCATCCGGCCAAACACTTACGGCACGGTTCTCCCCTGTTTTATGATCTAACCTTGACAAGTAGCCGCTGTAGTTGCCACCATACACTACGTCAGGGTTCAGCGGATCGGCAACAACATAACCGCTTTCAGCGCCTGCTGTAGACTGCCAATCATCCTGCGTTATTTCCCCACCATTACTGCGGGAGAGAATTCTTACCGTTGTATTATCCTGCTGTGCGCCCAATATTCTATATGGATAATGATTATCTGTACTTACCCTGTAAAACTGTGCGGTAGGCTGATTGTAATACGTGCTGAAATTTTCGCCGCCATCAAAACTGATCTGTGCGCCACCATCATCACCAATAATCATACGGCTGCCATTTTCAGGGTCAATCCACATGTCGTGATGATCGCCATGTGGTGTGTTCAGGTATTTATTGAATGTTTTTCCCCCATCCGTACTTTTCAAACTGGACACATTTAATACGTAAACAATATTTTCATTTTTGGGGTCAACAAAAATTTTACTGTAATACCATGCCCGCTGGCGCACATTATTGTCGCTGGTTTGCAGGGTCCATGTTTCGCCTGCGTCTGCACTCATAAAAACTCCGCCATCTTTATTTTCGATGATGGCGTAGAGTTTATCAGTATTGGAAGGCGCCACAGTAATACCGGTAATACCCCATGTACCTTTGGGCAATCCCTTGTTGGTTGAAATGTTTTTCCATGTTTCACCACCGTCAATACTTTTCCAGAGGGCGCCACCATCGCCACCACTTTCTAAACTGTATGGTGTACGCAGGATGCGCCACGTGCCTGCATACAACACGGCGGGATTGCCGGGTTCCATAATGAGATCGCTGCAGGCGGTTTGATTGTTTACATACAGCACCTTCTTCCATGTTTTACCACCGTCAACCGTTTTAAACACGCCACGTTCTTCATTGGGGCCAAACAAATGACCAATCGCTGCTACCCAAACAATGTCAGGATTTTTGGGATGGATGACAATTTTAATGATATGCCGGGTATCTTTCAGCCCCAGGTTTTTCCAGCTGCGGCCACCATCATCGCTGCGCCAGATGCCGAAGCCTTCACTAACGTTACCGCGCAGGGTATTTTCACCCTCTCCAACATAAATGATTGAATTATCACTCGGCGCTACCGCTACGCTGCCAATGCTGCCACCAAAATATTTATCGCTGATGTTCTTCCAGTTGTTGCCACCGTCAATTGTTTTCCAAACGCCACCGCCTGTACTGCCAAAATAAAAGGTGTTTTTATCCTTCTGGTCGCCGGTTACAGCGCCGCTTCTTCCACCACGGAAGGGGCCCACCAAACGGTATTTTGTTTTAGACAGCAGGATGCTGTCGTCATTGTTATTCACTATAAGAGGCGTTTTTTTCTGGGCTGTAAGCAGGTTTGCAGCAGCCAATACAACAGCAAGCAGGAATATTTTTCTCATTGCAGACAGGTTTATTGCTGAAAGATACATAATGAAATGAAAAAAGTCCCGGCAATGCCGGGACTTTTGATAAATGGTTAGTTGATATTACTTAAAAATATTTTCGTCCACGGTTATGTTCACCTGTATCTTATCAAAATCAATCTGGCCTCTTGTATTGGTTGTGGTGAAGGGAAACCAAAAGCCTTCAGCCAATTGTTTGTAATTGGAATAATTAGTTGCTGATTCAACAGATTCTCCATTGTAACTAAGCATCATGCTTGTTTTATCAACACGGTATGTGGTGGCATCAATATAATAGGTGGTTACACTGCCATTTTTAAAAGTTACTTTCAATTTATAACACTCATTGCCTTCTACGGATTCTTTACCCTGCAGTTCCACCTGTGTCCCTTTGTTTTGATAGTCTACAAAAATGCTATGCAGGTCTAATTGATTTTGTCCTGCTTTAGCCTGGTCTTCTGGCATTGGTGTGGGTTCTGTTTGTCCCTGGATGGGCATAAATGATACCGCTTTGGTTGGTGTAACCAATTGATAATTTTCTGTACCCATTACAGAGATATCCGTTCTTGCCCCGGTATTGTGCAGTTTGGTAATGGTAATGGCAACATCTGTTCCCTGCACGCTCATGTTACCTTCCATTTTTACAGAATTTAAGGTGGCCATTTTTTCTTTACCCCCCATTGCTGCAATATGCTTTTCAATAATTTCATCTGCAGTTTGTGCCTGTGCGGATTGTACCAGCACTAATGTTAATATAAACAGGCCAAAAATTACTAAAGGTTTCATTGTTGTTATGTTTTAGGTTCGCAATTTAGCCTAATTTTTTTTCCAAAAATATTTTTATGGCAAATGGTAAACCTGTAAATTGAATCATTAAAAAAATCGTTTTATCCCGTATTGATTTATGAGTGCATTTACTATTGAAGGATATATAACAGACATCTTTAACAAAAAGATATTTTACGGCTCAGTAACAGTAAGCAATGGTAAAATTACATCCATAAAAGAAATAACAGCAGTTGATAATCAAAACCATTTCTTTATCCTGCCAGGCTTTATCGATAGTCATGTACACATAGAAAGTTCTATGCTGGTGCCGTCTGAATTTGCCAAACTGGCGGTGGTGCATGGCACTGTGGGTACTATCAGCGATCCGCATGAAATTGCCAATGTATGCGGGATGAGTGGTGTGGAATTTATGATCAATAACGGTAAAACGGTTCCGTTTAAATTTCATTTTGGTGCGCCCAGTTGTGTACCTGCCACCATTTTTGAAACCGCCGGTGCGGTGCTGGATGCAACGGATGTGGATACCTTACTGCAACGCGATGATATTTATTACCTGAGTGAGATGATGAACTTTCCCGGTGTGCTGCATAATGATGATCAGGTGATGCAAAAAATTGCTGCTGCTAAAAAATACGGCAAACCGGTGGATGGGCATGCGCCCGGATTGATGGGTGCGGCAGCCAAACAATATATCCAGGCTGGCATCAGTACCGATCATGAATGTTTTACTGCAGCTGAAGCATTGGATAAATTACAGTGCAGTATGAAGATATTAATACGTGAAGGCAGTGCGGCAAAAAATTTTGAGGCGTTGATTAATCTCATGCACGAACACTATGAGATGATGATGTTTTGCAGTGATGATAAACATCCGGATAGTTTGGTTTACGGGCACATTAACCAATTATGTGCAAGGGCAGTTGCAAAAGGTATTGATATATTTAAAGTTTTACAGGCGGCCTGCATTAATCCCGTTTTACATTACAACATGAACGTAGGATTACTGCGTGAAGGCAATGCCGCAGATTTTATTATTGCTGAAGACCTCACCCATTTCAATATTTTGCGAACGTTTATTAATGGAGAACTGGTGGCTGAAAACGGCAAGACAAAAATCAGCAGCCCACCTGCGGAAGTATTGAATAATTTTGACTGCTTACCTAAAAAAACAGAAGACATACTGTTTCCCATACACGAATTTGGCAATACCATTACAGCCATTGAAGCACTGGATGGGCAACTGATCACGAATAAAATTCCCTGTACACCAAAGATTGACAATGGATTTTATACCAGCGACGTTCACCATGATATTTTAAAGATCGTTGTTGTCAACCGCTATAAGAATGCACCGGTTGCAAAGGCCTTTATTATAAATTTTGGGTTGCAACAGGGTGCTATCGCTTCTTCTGTTGCACACGACAGCCATAATATTGTTGCTGTTGGTGTGGATGATGCCTCGCTGTTAAAAGCCATTAACTTAGTGATTGAAGCCAATGGCGGTGTGAGCAGCGTAAACAGTGAAAAGGAAATGGTACTGGCTTTACCTGTAGCCGGCTTAATGAGTAATGAAGATGGTTATGCAGTGGCCACATCTTACACTGCAATTGATAAAATGGTGAAGGAAGAATTGGGCTCCACGCTGGCTGCACCTTTTATGACCTTATCTTTTATGGCCTTATTGGTGATACCTCATTTAAAACTAAGTGATTTAGGTTTGTTTGATGGGGATACATTTTCGTTTGTGTAATTTTTTAGTTCGTTAAATCGAGCCAGCGGTCATTTTCTGCTTCAATAATTATTAGCTCTAATGCTTCCTGTTCTTTCTTTAAGCTTTCTGCATAATAGAAATAATATTTATTCAGTGGCAGGTCGTAGGGATTATCAAAAGTGGATTTGATAATTGTTGATGAAAATTGCCTGAAGATAAACAAATCATCGAGCGATTTAACTTGTGTATTACCTGCATTATTGCTCACTGCTTCTTTCCCCAATAAAATTCTTGCATCAGGATAATACACCCAAAATAACCTCATGGTATCAGCTCCATTTTTTATCAAGGGACAAATGCCCAGTATTCTTTTTTCTGATACCAACCGTTCCATATCAAAAAAAACTTCCTCTTTTAATTCATAAGCGAAAGGCTTTTTTTTTCGATACAACTTTACTAAAGAGTCGCTTTGCATAGTAGAAAATACAGTTGAAAACCTGTCATCAACGGGGTTATAAACTGAAAGTTTATTTTGCTGGATCCAGTTGCATAATAAATGATACAAACGATTGTTTGAAAAAAGTTGCTCATTATGATCCGGCGTTAAAATGCGCCAAAACTTATGTCGCCAATTCACATTATTAGCAAAAATTTTTGCGTATAGCACAATCCCGTTTGAATCGTATTGTAAAGGGTATTTATTTTTAATTAACAGTTGAACCAATTTGTTCTTTGGCACCGGCGGCCAGATTCTTTCAAACTCAAATGGGTTTTCATACACTCTTTCCATTCGTTTATTACCCAACGAATCCCAAACTGTCCACTTCCCGTTCCTGTAGCCATTGATCAATTCACCTTCAGCTTTTCTTTTTCCGTTTAGATAAAACGATTGGTATTTACCGGATAGTCTTCCTTCAGCAACAGTATAAATACTTTTGGCCGGTATCCTGTCTTGTGTAAACTCCTTTACCTGCGCCTGCACAGTTTGTACTGTAATGACAATGAACAGGAGATGAAATTTATTAATAAACATCATGGATAATATTTATTGAACTGCGGAAAGCTGCCAATAGTTGAATAAGTTTTTTTCTGTAGCTGTATCCGAATGAACCGGGACTGTAACAAGTCTGAAGCCTGTTTGACGGTACCCCTTGTCATAAAAATAAAGGCCGAGATAATATTGGAGTTGTGGCGACTGAAAAAGAAAGGAATTTCCCAGAACGATTTTCCTTTTGCTGTTCAATTGGTTTGCAACAGGTAAATAAATAAAATCCAGCGGAAAGTCATTCTTAAACCCGTACATACCATCGAAATAAGTTCCCATTGTCCAGTCTGAAAACAATTTACTAAAATCGTGGGCTTTACAGCTTCCCTGTAAGTATTCGTATGCACAAAGCCATTCACTGGGTTTGGGAAGCCGGTAATAAAAAAGGATACTGTCTGATTTATTTTCTTTCAATGTTCTCCATTTGCAATAATTCAATGCCGCAAGCCAGCTGATGCCGGGTACAGGATAGTCATCAAAAGATGAACTGGAAATAAGTTGTTGATAACTTTCTGTTGTAGTAATGGTACTGTCGGGCAATTGAGCTATATAAAATGCTGCTGCAGAATCTTTCTTCACTTCTTCGAGGTATTGCTTGTATTCTTTCCAGGTAATCAATGCACTTACCTGGAAAGCAGGAATTGTCATTTTAAAGTCAACATCCCTTTTGGTTTCGACCCGTTGTAATGAACTGTCATAACAAAGCACCCGGTAAGGGAAAAAATCTCGTTGTGGAATTTTGTATATCAGCTGTCCTTTCGCAAGGAGAACAAATAAGCACAATTGAACGAGGAGGAATATTTTCATAGTGGAGATTTGAAATCAATTTTCCATCACCGCTAACTTTACCGTATTAATTCTCATGGCCACAGCATCAGGCCCGGTACAGGTAATGTTATCAAAGATGATGGTATCTCCGGCCCTTGCATTTTTGATCATATCCTTAAGATCATTTGAAAACATCGGGCTTTCATTTTCTATCACGTCAAGCAGTTCATTATTACGCATCCTTTTATAGCGAAAATGTACAGGTACAATTGCCAGGAAAGGCACATTGGTTTTGACCGTAAGTGCATACAGTTTTTCAAATTCTGCTTTTGCAATTGGGCCACTCTTAAAAAGTTTTGAACCAATGGCATAAACTTCAGGATCGCTGATGCGGAGCACTTCCATTTTTTTTAGCGCCACCACTTTCCCCTTATATAATACCCTGATCAATGCATTTGCTGAAGGTGCTGAACAGCGCACAGTATAAAAACCATCCGCTCCGGCAACTGTTCCTTTATCAATGGTAACAGTAAGTTTTTTAACATTCAGTTTTTTTGAAGTAACAGTAACCGCATTATCAATACCAATAAAAAAATGATTTCCGCCACGGGTTAGAATATGCACCTGTGCATGTATGCCTGCGGCAATAAAAAACAGGAAATAAAAGAAAAAAACTGTACTTCTCATGTTAAATGCAATTAATTACTCAGCTGTTGCACTCATCACTTTTACGCCTACACTATCGGCTCCTTTTATTTTAAACATCTTTTCTGTGTCTTTGGCAGAAGTTCCGGGCGCAAGTGATTCGTAAATAATGGCATCATCTTCCTCAATTACTGCACCGGTTTTGCTGTAAAAGGTATATTTTACTTTAATATCCTTGTAGTGCGCCACTTTTGCGTTGTTGGTAACAGTAATGTGTACGGCAATCTGCAAACCCAGTAATCCTTTCTTTTTACTGGCAGTGGCGCTGATGAATTTAGTGGGGTTTTTCTTTTCCGTTTGTTCCAGGGTCTCCACCGTTTCCTGGTATTTATCTTTTTTAGCGTCAGTCTTTTTATCGCTGCTGCTGCACGATGCCAGCATTGCCGTCAATACAATAATTGCGGGTAGTTGTTTCATTGGTGATTTTTTTCAGTACAATAAAAATACATTATTCTGAAATGCTTTGTTAAAAACCTTTTTACTGCTATTGATGCAATAATCATTTTTTCCACTGCCCGCAATAAAAAAATAACCAAACGCCAATTTTATTTTAGTTTTGCCCGGTTGCCACTAACAACTACTAAAACACAAGCAAGGCTATGGTCATTAATTTAAGCGAACAACACTCACTGATAAGTAACTGGATCAGCGAACTGCGTAATGTTGATGTACAGCAGGACCGCATGCGTTTCAGGCGCAACCTGGAACGTATTGCCGAAGTGACCGCCTACGAGATCAGCAAAAAACTGGAATGGGAAGAAAAAGAAGTGACCACTCCGCTGGGCACTGCCGTTAGCCGGGTATTGAAGGGGCAACCAGTGCTGGCCACCATTTTACGTGCGGGACTGGCCATGCATAACGGCCTGTTGAATTTTTTTGACAAGGCCGATAATGCTTTCATCAGCGCTTACCGTAAACACAATGCCGATGGCAGTTTTGAGATCAGCCTGGAATATATGAGCTGCCCGGACCTTGAAGACAGGGTGGTGATCATCAGCGACCCCATGCTGGCCACTGGCTCCTCTTTGGTAAAATCCATACAATTTTTAAAAGAAGAAGGAAATATAAAAGAATTGCACATCGTATGCGCCATTGCCTGTACGGTGGGAATTGAATTTGTGAAACGGGCCGAACCCAAAGCCACGATCTGGTGTGGCGATATTGATGATGAGATCACCGCAAAGGGTTATATTGTTCCCGGTTTGGGCGATGCCGGCGACCTGGCTTTTGGAGCCAAACTACAGGCATAAGTCGGAAAATATTGTTCAGCCCGGCGGCCGCAAATGCCGCTAAAGCCCGTAAAACGGCGCTTTCAGTGGCTTTAACAAATATTAGAAACCGAAAAGCAGCGCTATTTGTGCAGCTTTTTGATGCAAATGCTTATCTTTATTTTTCTGAACAGTAAATGAAAATGAGAAAATTTTTAATTTTTACCGCTGCCCTTTTGTTTGGCCTGGCTGTACATGCGCAAGACCCGCATTTTTCGCAGTTTTTCGCCTCTCCGTTAACGCTGAACCCTGCCTTTACCGGTAAGTTCAATGGCCTGTGGCGCCTTGCCGCCAACCACAGGGATCAGTGGCCTTCCATTCCAAAAGCTTATGTAACATCGAGCGCATCACTCGACTTCCCGATATTAAAATCAAGAATACCTGAAAACGATGTTTTTGGTTTGGGTATTTCGGGCTTGACTGATGCCAGTGCAAACAATATTTTAAAACTGAATTATGGCTCCCTTTCCATGTCTTACCACAAAGCATTGGATGAAGATGGCTATAGTACCATTGGTGCAGGTTTCCAGGCTACTTACTCCAGCCTGAGCCTGGATATCAGCAAACTTACTTTCGAAACCATGCTTACCCAAAATGGTTTTACCAATGAAGCGGGCAGGGAAACGCTGGCCAACGGCAATAACCAAAGTTATTTTGACATGAATGCCGGTATATTGTATTCAGGTTCCAGCAATGGTATTAATAACTATTATGCAGGTGTGTCAATGTATCACATTAACAGGCCGCAGGTAAGTTTTAAAGATAAGAACTGGTACCTGAGTGGCCGTATCACTGTTCATGCCGGTGGTTCATTTCCGGTATCGGACCAGTTAACTTTACACACTTCCATCATTCACCAGATACAGAATAAAGCCAGTGAAACCACTTTGGGTGCAGCCATTGCAGCTAACCTGAACCAGGACGAAGAAAAACCCACCAGTGTTTATCTTGGCAGCTGGATTCGTTTCAACGACGCCATAGTTCCTTATGTTGGTTTAGAATTTGGTGGTTTGAGAATCGGAGCCAGTTATGATTTGAATATTTCCAGCCTGAAGGCTGCCACACAGACACGCGGTGGTTCAGAAATTTCTTTGATTTACATTAAACAACCAGCTGAGAATAAAGGTATCCCCTGCCCAAAATTCTAAGCTGTATTGTTTACATCATATTGAAAGGACAAGACTTAAAATAAGTACTTGTCTTTTTTTATGCCCGAAAATATTGCACTGCCTGAAAACGGCGCCAGGCTGAATTTCCCGGCACTTATACCAGTGAAAATGCTATTAACAAAATAAAGTTCCTGTACTTGCAAAATTTCAGTTTTTTTGGTTGTAGCGATGGTATCTTTTTCCTAATTTGTAACCCATATCTACCAAACTAAATCTTCTGCATGAAAAAACTTTTACTCTCCGTTTCATTTCTGGTTTTATTGGTTTCTTCAGGATTTGCACAAACAGATCAGTTCTGGTCTGTTAACAGCAGTAATCCTGCTTCATTAACGAAAGAAAAATCAGTAAACAGGCTTACTTTCCCTAAAACATTTAAGTTATTTAGCCTTAACCTGGCTAACCTGCGCCAGGAATTGATGAAGACAGTAAGTCCCACGCCTTTGGTACATTCCATCATTATTTCAGTACCCAATGCCGACGGGCAACTGGAACAGTTTGAAATGATGGAAGCGTCCAATTTTGAACCTGCATTACAGGCTAAGTTTCCTGAAATCAGGGCTTTTTCCGGAAAAGGTATCACAGACCGTTATGCCACAGTAAAATTGAGCATCTCTCCACAGGGCATTGAAACAATGGTGTTCCGTACAGAGAAAGACAATGAATTTATGGAACCTTACACCAGCGATCATACCGTTTATGCAGTGTATAAATCGCACCGGGAAATTGGTAAGCTTCCATGGACGTGTACCACACAGGATCAACAGATCGCTTCAGGGCTCAGTGATAAAATCAATGGCATCAATACACCCACCAGTTCAGCAGGTGAGTTAAGAACGATGCGTTTAGCCCAGTCCGTTACTGCGGAATATTCCAACTATTTTTTAGCATTTAACGCCTCACAGGTTGGCCTTGTATTAACCGCAGTAAATAATACGCTGACCCGTTGTAATGGTTGTTATGAAAAAGACCTCGCTATTCATCTTAACCTGATAGCAAACACTACTGATGTTTTTTATTATGATCCTAATACTGATCCTTATTCGCCAGCCGGCATTGGTGCAGGCGGAGCATGGAATGGTGAATTGCAATCAACACTTACATCAGTAATTGGTGAAGCCAATTATGATATTGGCCACCTGTTTGGCGCAACCGGTGGTGGTGGCAATGCAGGTTGTATAGGTTGTGTTTGCGTGAACGGGCAGAAAGGGAGTGGCTTTACTTCGCCAGCGGATGGTATTCCCATGGGCGACAATTTTGATATTGACTATGTAGTGCATGAAGTGGGACATCAACTGGGCGCCAATCATACATTTTCATTTTCACTGGAAGGTACGGGAGTAAATAAAGAAGTAGGAGCCGGCATTACTATTATGGGTTATGCAGGTATCACTTCTTACGATCCTGCACCGCACTCCATTGATATTTATCACCAGGCTTCTATTGCGCAGATACAGGCTAATATGGCCATCAAAACCTGCCCCGTTACCACTAATATTACGGCAAACAATGCCACGCCGGTAGTGGCACCGGTAAGCAACTATACTATTCCCAAGAGCACTCCTTTTGCTTTAACAGGTTCCGCAACCGATGCCAACAACGATCCATTGACTTATTGCTGGGAGCAGAATGATAACTCCACCACATCCGGGGCTAATAGTGTGGCCTCACCAACTAAGCTTACCGGGCCAAACTGGTTGTCGTTTCCTGCAACGGTATCACCTACACGCTTATGTCCAAAATTATCCACCATACTGGCTGGGCTTTTCATAACACCGCCATTCTCTGGCGGAGATGCGATATGTAATATCGAAGCATTAAGTTCAGTTGCCAGGACTTTAAAATTCAGGCTGACGGTAAGGGATAATCATCCATACAGTTCCACCGTTCCATTAGCCATCGGTCAAACAGCTTTTACTGATATGACAGTAACTGTTGATGCCACTACGGGCCCGTTTGGAGTAACGGCACCGAATACAGCGGTAACCTGGAATGAACTGGCAACGCAAACAGTTACCTGGTCAGTAAATGGCACTACCGGTGCACCTGTCAATTGTTCCGATGTCAAGATTTCACTGTCTATTGATGGCGGTAATACATTTCCCTTTGTATTAGCAGTCAGTACGCCAAATGATGGTTCAGAAACGGTGACTATTCCTGCCGGCACACAAACCACCACTGCAAGAATAAAAGTGGAATCAATAGGTAATATCTTTTTTGATATCGATGATGCCAACTTTACTATAGCCGCTCCATTACCCGGCTTTGGTTTCAGTACGGCAGTAATTAATGGCACAATTGCCTGCGGTGTAGCCAATTCTTCCACAGTAACATTGGGCACCACTTCCAATGCCGGGTATATAACACCAATCACTTTATCTGCAACGGGAAATCCTCCAGGCACCACCGTTAGTTTCAGCCCCAACCCGGTTGTGCCGGGTAGCAGTACCGATGTTACATTAAATAATACCAGTGCTGTACCGGCTGGTACCTATACCATTACAGTAACCGGTATCTCCGGAATTTTCACTCAAACAAAAAACATAACCTTCACGGTATCTCCGGGTACTGGCCCGGTCATTAATAATCAGCCTGCTGCACAGGCTGCATGCGTGGGCACACCTGCCAGCTTTAGTGTTACTTCGGCTACGGCACTCAGTTACCAATGGCAGTTGAGCACAGATGGCGGTGCCACATGGGCAAACATTACCGGAGCTACCTCTACAAGTTATACCAACGCTAGTGTATTGGCCACGCAAAATAATTATCAATACCGCTGCCAGGTTACGGGCCAGTGCAATACCACCACATCAAATGCTGCTGTGCTTACGGTGAATACTGCGCCAGCCATTACCACACAACCGCAAGACATTGCCATTTGTGCAGGCAGCCCGGTAACGTTTACCACTGCCGCATCTGGTGCCGGTGTTACATACCAATGGCAAATCAGTACAGATGGTGGTACCACATGGAATAATATTGGTGGCGCTACTGCTGCATCTTACAACTTTACTACAGCATTGTCGCAGAATGGTTACCAGTACAGGTGTGTGGCTACAGGAACCTGCAGCCCTTCCACTACTTCTGCTGCTGCAACATTGACCGTCAGCACTTCTATAGTAATCAGTACACAGCCCACCAGCAGTGCCGTATGTGTAAACGGTACCACATCGTTCAGCACTGCTGCTGCCGGCACAGTAACCTATCAATGGCAGGAAAGCACCGATGGGGGTGCCACCTGGAGCAATATCACCAACGGTGGTATGTATTCCGGCGCCACCACTACAACACTTACACTTACAGGTGTGCCGGTAAGTGCACAGAACAACCAATACCGCTGCGTGGTATCTGGCACCTGCCCATCAGTAAATTCCCAGCCGGCTGTACTGAGTGTAAATACACCACCGGCCATCAGCAGCCAGCCGGTGAGCAGCACCATTATTTGTGCATCGCAGGGAACATCATTTAGTGTATCCGCCAACGGTACTTCATTAAATTACCAATGGCAAATAAGCACCAATGGAGGCACTACCTGGACGAACCTGCTGAATGCTGGTGCCTATTCCGGCGTTAATACAGCTACACTCACTATCAGCGGGGCAACAGTAGGCATGAATGGCTACCTGTACCAATGCATTGTCAGCGGTACCTGCTCCCCATCTGCAACAACCACTATTTCCACACTCACTGTATATACTCCTGTGAGTATCAGTGCTAATCCCGGAAATTCAATTGTATGTGAAAACAGCAATGCCAGTTTTAGTGTACTCGCTTCCGGTACTTCTCCCGCATACCAGTGGCAGGTGAGTACCAATGGTGGTGCCAGCTTTACCAATGTTGCCAATGGTGGCGTATACAGCGGTGCCACTTTACCGGTATTAAGTTTAAGTGGTGTGGGTTATAACCTGAACAATGCAGTATACCGTTGCGTGGTAACCGGTGCTTCTCCCTGCGGACCGGTAAATTCTGGCGGAGGTGTGCTTACTGTAAATGCAGCCCCCACTGATTTCAGTTTAACCGGTGGTGGTGCTTACTGTGCCGGAAGCAATGGCGTGCCTATTGGATTAAGTTCATCCACCATTGGTATCAATTACCAGTTACTGCTGAATGGGGTTAACACTGGTACACCTATTCATGGAAATGGAAACCCCACTTCTTTTGGCAATATAACTGTTCCGGGTGTGTATACAGTAACAGCATATAATACTGTTACAGGCTGTATTAAACCATTAACAGGAAGTGTAACAGTAGTGGTCAATCCATTGCCTGCACTTACTTTCAGTGCATCTCCGTATACAAAAATATACCCCGGATTACTGACCATACTTACGGCTAACGCCAGCAGTGCTGCAACTCCCATCAACTATGCCTGGTTTAAAAACAATATTGCATTTGCCAATAATGCCAGTACTTATACGGTAGGTATTGCGGGCCTGGGCAATTATAAGGTTGCTGTTACAGATGCCAATGGCTGTTCAGTACAGTCGCAGGTAATTACCATTACAGATTCTGCCAATGCCAAATTGTTTGTGTATCCAAATCCAAATACAGGACAGTTTACAGTAACGTACTATAATCCCGGTGGCTTTACGGCTAAACAAATCATCACTATTTTCAGCGCCAAAGGCGAAAAAGTGTATACCAATGTGTTTACCACAACACAGGCCTACCAATTGTTTAATGTGGATTTAAGAAAGAATGGCGCAGGTATTTATTATGTAATTTTGAGCGATGCCAATGGTAACAGGATTAAGACCAGCCAGGTGCTGATACAGTAAAAAAATAACCCAATTTAAAAGCTTCCTGCTTATACAGGGAGCTTTTTTTCTGGTTACTACTGAAAATTCTGTAGCAGGATTAATTATGACCAAATAGTGGATTTATCTAATAACTGGAAAAAATGTGCCTTACAGTTAATTAAACCCACCTGCTACTTAAAATATGGTATAGGTAAAACAATATTTTAGTCATAATTTCATTATAAGAAACGCCTAAACACGATCAATATGAACAATACTTTTGTCTTTGGCAAAAAAAGATTGTTGTCCTGTCCTCTTACACACGCATTCCATTTTTACATATAAACCAAAATAAATGAAACAACTTTACAGGAACTGTATTGTAATACTGTTTGCCATTGCCGCCAGCGCAACAGTATTGAACAGTTGTAAACAAAACCATGAAAATCTCAAAGGGGAAGAAGAAGAAAACGAATTATATGATGGCCCGGATAAGGCTGCCGAGTTTGAATACATGAGAACGAAAGACCCGGCTACAGGTAAGGTACCCACTGAAAAAATGTGGGATGCGGTATTGCAAACTCAGGCACTTAAAGCCAACCGGCTAAACTCCCCCAATGGAATAAACTCATTGACGCCACTTACCTGGACCGAAAGAGGTTCATATACCGATGCAGCAGGCCCTTTTGGTAATTCACGGCCGGGCAATGGTGTAACATCCGGACGTATCAGGGCAGTTTGGGCAGATCTTTCGGACGCCACCGGTAAAACAGTGTGGGTGGGCGGTGTTGACGGAGGCATTTGGAAAACCACAGACATTACTGCCTCTCCGGCCACATGGACTGTCATTAATGATAACCTGAGCAATCTTGCCGTAAGCGGTATTTGCCAGGATCCTTCAAACACCAATATTATGTACTTCTGTACCGGTGAAGCATTTTTTAACGGGGATGCAGTGAATGGAAATGGTGTGTTCAAAAGTACCGACCATGGTGTTACATGGAATTTATTACCCAGTACATCTACCTTAACGAGATGCTCAAAAATTTTGTGCGATGCCTCCGGCAATGTGTATGTAAGTACAATCGGTATTTCTGTAGCAGTGGGTTTGCAACGTTCATCAGATGGTGGTACTACATGGACAAGTATTAATCCGTTTACTACAGCAGCAACACCTACATCAAGAATTACAGATTTTGAAATCAGCTCTACCGGTACAATGCATGTGGCTGCAGGGTTTTTCTCTGCTGCAGGTGTGGGTGGATATAGATATACTACCAGTCCTGCCACTTGTACTGCAACAACAGGATGGAATACACCGGCAGTTCCTTATACAATTCCCTCCGGAACAGCTGGTGCAAGAACAGAGCTGGCCTGCGCAGGAAATACAGTATATGCTGCCGAAGCACATCCTAACCCTGCAAACACCAGTTCCAGGATTGACTCTGTTGCTAAATCCACAGATGGAGGTGTAACATGGACAACTGTTGGATTAACTGCAACAAACATCAGCGACCTGAATGGTGGTACAGGCCAGGGCTGGTATTCCATTGGTTTGGGTGTTGATCCATCTAACCCCAACAATGTAATTGTAGGCAGTTTGAATAACCTGAAATCAACTGACGGGGGTGTAACCTGGAGTAAGATTAGTGAATGGGTGGGAACTACCGGTCAGTATGTACACGCAGATATGCACAACGTAACCTGGTGGGACAACGGCAATAAATTATTGATTGGTTGTGATGGAGGTGCTTTTTATTCAACAGATAAAGGCGTTACTTTTAATGACCGTAATACAAACCTCAGGCTGAAACAGTTTTATGGAGTATCCATTCACCCAACCAGTACCAACTACTTCCTGGCAGGTGCACAGGACAATGGTACCCACCAGTTTAATGGTGCCGGGCTTACCAGTTCCATTGAAGTATTAGGGGGCGATGGTGGTATTACCGCCATTGACCAGGATGAACCGCTATTCCAAACGGGGGCTTATGTATATGCCAATTTCAGGCGTACTACTGATGGTGGTAACACCTGGTCATCTTCCGGCAACGGCAGCGGTACGGGTCAGTTTATCGACCCTTATGATTACGATAATGTAAACAATAAAGTATATGCTGGTTATGGTGCAGGGCAGTATCTGCGCTGGGAAAACCCGCATACAGGTTTTACTTTTACTCCTATCACACTGGCCACTATTGGCTCTGGCTCTGTAGCATCAGTTGCCGTTTCGCCGTACACTGATAAAAGAGTGTATTTGGGTACAACCGCCGGTAAAGTAATACAGGTTGACAATGCCGATCTTGCTTCACCAACAGGAACAGATATCACCCCTGCCGGTATCTCCACTACAGGTTATGTAAACAGTGTAGTTGTCGGCAGCAGCGATCAAAAGCTGATTGCCACTTTATCTAACTATGGCGTAACCAATATCTGGTCATCCACCAACGGTGGTACCAGCTGGACAGCATGTGACGGGAACTTACCGGATATGCCTGTGTACTGGGCTTTATTTCATCCCGATGATGATACCAAATGTTACATTGCAACAGAGACAGGTGTTTGGAGCACCGATCTGTTGAATGGTGCCAGTACAGTATGGACACCCGAACCTTCCTTCCCCACCGTTAAAACCATGATGCTGAAATACAGAACCAGTGACCGTTTGCTGGCTGCGGCTACACATGGCCGTGGGTTGTGGACTGCCAATATCCCATCCACCTGTACTGCTGCTGCAATTACTACTCAACCAACTAACAGTACTACCTGCTCCGGTAACAATGCCACCTTCAGTGTTGTAGCTACCGGAACATCTTTCCAATGGCAGGAAAGCACCAATGGTGGTGGTACATGGAACAATATTACCAATGGCGGCATTTACAGTGGCGCCACTACCGTATCATTAACGCTGACTGGTGTTACTTCAGGCATGAACAGTTATCAATACCGTTGCGCAGTAACCGGAAGCTGTTCACCCACACCATTAAACTCCAACGCGGTAACCTTAACGGTAAATGCATCTACCAATATCAGCAGCCAGCCTGCCAATGCCACTATTTGTGCGCCGGCGAATACATCATTTAGTGTAACCGCTACCGGCACATCGCTTACTTACCAATGGCAGGTAAGTACAAACGGAGGTGGTACATGGACCAACCTTACGAATGGTGCACCATATTCAACCGTAACCACCAGCACTTTAAATATTACAGGCGCCACAGCAACATTGAATGGCTACCAATACCGCTGTGTACTCGGCAGTGCCTGTACAGCTGTAAACTCAGCTTCAGCCACACTAACTGTAAACAGTGCACCAGCAATAACAACGCAACCATCAGCAGTTACAGCGTGTGCCGGTAATAATGCGGTGTTCAGCGTGGTGGCATCAGGTACGGGGCTTACTTATCAATGGCAGGAAAGCACCAATGGCGGCGGTACGTGGAATAATATTGTTGACGGTGGTGTGTATAGTGGTTCTTCAACAACAACTTTAACCCTTACTGCGGTAACAGCGGGCTTCAATAACAATCAATACCGTTGTATTATTTCCGGAACCTGTCCATCACCTGCTACCTCCAATGCAGTGCTGTTAACTGTTGGCACGGCAGTGAATATAACCAGCCAGCCTTCAGCTGCTTCTGGTTGTGCCGGTACTAATGCTTCATTCAGTGTTGCAGGTACAGGAACTGTGGTCAGCTACCAATGGCAGGAAAGCACTAATGGCGGTGGTACATGGAATAACATTACCAATGGTGGTATTTATTCCGGCGCTGCAACCACTACTTTAACATTAACAGGCGTTACAGCTGGTATGAATAATTATCAATACCGCTGCGTGATCACCGGAACATGCGCTGTTCTCAATTCATCAGCGGCTATACTTACAGTAAGTACAGCGCCAAATGTAACGGGCCAGCCTGCTGCCGTAAGTATTTGTGCAGGCAATAATGCCACTTATACTGTAACCGCAGGGGGTTCAGGCCTTACGTATCAATGGCAGGAAAGTACCGATGGCGGTGGTACATGGAATAATGTTACCAACGGCGGTGTGTACAGCGGTGCAACCAGCGCAACATTGACGCTGACCGCAGTACCTGTTGGTATGAACAGTTACCAGTACCGTTGTATTGTAAGCGGAACCTGTGCACCATCAGTAAACAGCAATGCCGCCACATTAACTGTAGGTACCGCATTGTCTATTACAGCTCAACCAACTGGTTCAACTATATGTGCCGGAAGCAATACTACGTTTGCTGTAACTACTTCGGGTACTGTACTCAGTTACCAATGGCAGGAAAGCACCAACGGCGGAGGCACATGGAATAATATTACCAATGGGGGTATTTATAGCGGAGCCGCTTCAGCTACATTATCGCTCACAGGCGTTACCGCTGGTATGAACAATAACCAATACCGCTGCGTGGTAACCGGCAGTTGCCCATCAGTAAACTCCAATGCTGCTGTACTTTCAGTAAATACGGCACCTAATATTACCGGTCAGCCAACATCCAGTACATTGTGTGCTGCGCAGAATACCACTTTTACTGTTGCAGCTACCGGTACCGCAGTTACTTACCAATGGCAGGTAAGTACAACCGGTTGTGCAGGAGCCTTTACTAATGTTATTGATGGTGGCGTGTATGCAGGCGCTTCTACTGCAACACTCAGTATCACCGGGGCACCGGCCACAATGAATGGCTATGCTTACCGTTGCGTGCTGAATGGAACCTGTACGCCTGCTGCCACATCTAACTGTGTTACCTTAACCGTGAATACAGCTGTTGGCTTAACCGCACAACCGGGCAACAGTACAGTTTGTGCAGGCTCTAATGCAACGTTCAGTGTAACGGCAACCGGCACTGCTCCTTCTTATCAATGGCAGGAAAGTACCAATGGCGGTGCATCATGGAATAACATTACCAATAGTGGTGTGTACAGCGGTGCCACTACAGCATCATTAACCCTTACCGGTGTTACAGCTGGTATGAACAATAATCAATACCGCTGTATAGTAAACGGTGCTGCACCATGCGGCAATATAACATCCAACAGTGGAATCCTTACTGTAAATACTGCACCGAATATTACTGCTCAGCCCGTTGCAAGCACATTATGTGCAACGCAGAATACATCATTCACTATTGCTGCAACTGGTACTGCCATTACTTATCAATGGCAGGTAAGTACAACCGGTTGTGCAGGAACGTTTAGCAATGTTGTTGATGGCGGTGTATATGCAGGTTCTTCAACAGCTGCACTCACTATCACCGGTGCGCCTGCAACTATGAATGGGTATGCTTACCGCTGCGTGGTGAACGGAACGTGTACACCTGCAGCAACATCTAATTGTGTTGCTTTAACAGTAAATACACCCATCGCATTAACCGCACAGCCTGGCAATACAACAGTTTGCGCAGGTTCAACTGCTAACTTTAGTGTAACGGCTACAGGTACCTCACCAGTGTATCAATGGCAGGAAAGCACCAACGGTGGTACCACGTGGAATAATATCACTAATGGTGGTGTATACAGCGGTGCCACTACAGCATCGTTAACCCTCACAGGAGTAACTGCCGGTATGAGTGGTTATCAATACCGCAATATTGTGAATGGTACTGCACCTTGTGGTAATGTAACATCTAACAGCGGAATACTTACTGTAAATACTGCACCTGTAATTACTACACAACCCACTGCCACCACCAACCTGTGTTCAGGGCAGAATGTCACATTCAGTGTTATTGCCAATGGCACAGCCATTACTTATCAATGGCAGTTGAGTACTGATAATGGCACTACCTGGAATAACATTACCAATGGCGGTGTATATAGTGGTGCCACTGCTGCATCGCTGACTATTACCGGTGCCACTACAGCAATGAATACCTACCGTTACCATTGTGTGATCAGTGGAACCTGTACACCTGCTGCCACCACAACGTCTGCATTACTGAATGTATATACGCCAATCACTGTCACCACCGCCCCTGCCAATGCCACTATTTGTGCAACAGGTACTACCAGCTTTAGTGTAGTGGTTACCGGTACATCTCCGGTTTATCAATGGCAGGAAAGCACCAACGGCGGCACTACCTGGACCAATATTACCAACGGTGGTATATACAACGGTGCAACAACCACCACGCTGACGCTTACTGGTGTTACCGCCGGTATGAATAGTTATCAATACCGCACAGTAATAAGCGGCCTGGCGCCGTGTGGCTCTGTGAATACTGTTGCAGCCGTATTGACCGTAAGTCCGCAACCGACAGTAACATTAACTGCATCTCCATATACCAAACTGTTACCGGGTATGACGACTACCATTACAGCTTCAGTAAACCCACCAACAGGTTTTACCACTGTATGGACAAGAAACGGTAACCCCATAACAGTTACAGGTAATTCTGTAAATGTTACTGTTAATGAGTTGGGCACGTATAGTGTTGTAGCTACCATCGGAACCTGCACATCGGTACCGGCAAATATTACCATCAGTGATTCAGCAAGCAGCAAACTGTTTATCTATCCAAGCCCTAATGACGGACAGTTTACGGTTGCTTATTACAACCAGGGTGGCGGCAGCACTAAGCAAACCGTAACCATTTACAGCAGTAAAGGTGAAAGAGTGTACACTAACCAGTTCACTGTTGCACAAGTGTACCAGTTGCTGAACGTAAACATCAGGAAGTATGGTGCCGGCGTTTATTACGTTGTGCTGAGTGATGTAAACGGAAAAGTGATTAAACGGGGTGAAGTATTAGTACGGTAATCATCTTTAAATAAAATGTCAAAATAAAACTCCGGTTCAAATGAACCGGAGTTTTTATTTATTGGGATAGCCGCTTACATAAGGATTTCCTCTTACAAAAAAACGATAGGGGTATGCGGCCGCCTCTCCTGCACCTTCCACTCCAATACGTTTGCTGGCACCAATAGCTTCTTTAGGATAAGCTGTTCCGCCATCGGCAATAAAAATTTGTTTACCCCATACATGCAATCCTGAATGCGTTTTGGAAATACCCAACGCTTTGCCCACATTGCCCGGTCCTTTAGTAAGTGTATGATCAGCCTTTTTCTTTCCGGTTCTTTTCAGCATCATATCAATCCCTTTCAACGGCTCAACTGCACGGACCAATACGGCATCGGGAATATCTTTTTTATTGGTAACCACATTAAATAAATGGTGCATACCATAGCATATATAAACATAAATGGTACCGGCTTTATCATACATATATTCATTACGTGCGGTTCGTTTTCCATTGTAAGCATGTGATGCACGGTCTGTAAAACCGATATAGGCTTCTGTTTCCACAATCACCCCTGATGTGACAACACCATCAAACTGTGTTATCAAAATCTTACCCAGCAAATCACGGGCAATTTGAATCACATCTGTTCTTTCATAAAATTCAGCTGGTAACTTCTTCATTAATCTTTAACTTTAAAGCTAAAATAAGTCACTCAGCCGTTTTTACCACCACATGCTTAAAGAAATCATTACTGCCATACAAGCTTACTTCCAGGCGCACCGTTTTATTAATAAGCATGGATTGTGGAAATGGATCATTATTCCGGGGTTGATTTATTGTATTCTTTTTGTAACAGGCATCTGGCTGTTTTTAAAATCGAGCAATTACGCCATTGAACTGGTATTGCTGAAAACAGGCTTGAAAGAATGGATTCAAAAGATGGAAAACAGCTGGCTCAACTGGCTGGTGATCTTTGCCGGTTTCATCCTTTATCTTGTTTTATTGTTGTTTTATTTCTCCCTGTTCAAATACTTATTCCTGATTGTGGGCTCACCGCTGTTTGCTTATTTAAGTGAAAAGACCGAAGCCATTATGGAAGGCACTGATTACCCTTTTAGTTTTTCTCAATTGATCAAAGATATTCTCCGCGGTATCCGTATCGCTTTCAGGAATATGTTATGGCAGACGGTTTATGCGCTTTCTATTTTTATTTTATCTTTTATACCACTGGTGGGATGGATCACACCACTAATTGCGCTGATGGTGGAATGTTATTATTTTGGTTTTTCCATGCTGGATTACAGCAGCGAACGGCATAAATTATCCCCTTCACAAAGCATTGCCTTTATTGGCCAGCACCGTGGCCTTGCCATTGGCAATGGCATGGTATTTTACCTGATGCACCTGTTGCCCATTGTGGGGTGGTTGCTGGCACCCAGTTACGCGGTTATTGCGGCTACCATCAGTTTGTATGGGGAGAATGGCGGGAAGGTGGATAATTGATAATTGCCCACCGGGCCCTGCGGGATAATTGATAATTGATAATTCTACAAACTTTTATTTTTCGAACCAAATATTTTTTTACGCTCACTATAAAGAAATTAAGGCTTCAACTCGAAATTGAATATTGACAATTCACCATCGACCATTCACCAAATGCCCAACACAATCTACCTAGTTCCTTCTGTTTTAGATGATGCAGCCACAGCCACCATCCCTGCTTATATTGTGGATGCAGTGAAAGATTGCAGTGTAATTTTTGCAGAGAACGAAAGAACCGCGAGGCGCTTTTTAAAAAGCATCTGCAAAGACATTGTAATTGATGCTTACGAATGGTTTGCCGTTCATAAGGTGGAAGAAACATTGATCAGCAGCTTCAAACAAAAGATAAAAGAAGGGAAAAATATTGCCATCATCAGCGAGGCTGGTTGCCCAGGCATTGCAGACCCCGGCCAAATATTAGTGGCTGCAGCCCAGCAAATGAATGCAGTAGTAAAGCCTTTAGTGGGCCCAAGTTCCATCTTACTGGCGCTGATGGCAAGCGGGATGAATGGTCAACAATTTGAGTTTGTGGGCTATTTGCCCATTGACACACATGAAAGAATCCGTGCAATAAAAGAACTGGAGTTATCTTCATCAAAAAATAACAGCACTAAAATTTTTATTGAAACCCCGTACCGCAATAACCAGTTAATTGAAACGGTTATAAAAACCTGCAAGCCGAACACCAAATTCTGTATTGCGGCTTCATTAACTTCTGCTGAAGAGTTTATAAAAACCAAAACTATCGGTGAGTGGAAAAAAGAAAAAACCGACTTTCATAAAAAGCCGGTCATATTTTTATTGCAGGGTTGATTGTAATTAATTACCATCGGGCTGCACTTCATCCACAATATATTCACTCTCTCCACGCCAGGGCAATGCCCCATGTTTTTGTATATAGTGCAACCGTACATTTTTACCTTCATAATTTTCCATTGTTTTGGCAATGCTGTCGTTTTGTACTGAAAAGAAAAATTTTTCAGATGCAATACCTACATTGTTTGTGGATACAATACTGCGCTGCACCAGCTCCCCCTCCCAGGTTTTAAAAACATTTCCCTTGTGTGATAACTTCTGCAGCAAGCCGCTTCTGTAGCCATCGCTGTAGGTAAAATAATATTTCCACCATCCAAATGTAAGCAGGCATACCAGTAAAATAAAAGTAAACCAGGCTACAAATCTTTTAAATCCATTGGCTTTTTTGGGTTGGGGTTTATTGGTTCCGGGCTGTTTAATGTCGTCCATGTTGATATTTTTAGCAAGATAAATTACAAACCATATTTGTCCACAAGGTACACCATAGCTGTCATAACAGCAGCGCCTAAATGCAGTTCCTGTGCATTTACATTTTCAAAAACATCAATAGCAGAATGGTGGAAATTAAAATACCGCTGGCCGGTGGTACTCAATCCAAATTGTGCTGTTTTAAGCAGTCTTTGCAAAGGGCCAATGTCTGACCCGCCGCCACCGCCTTCGCTGAAACTGAATTTATCTGCATCGTAGGGTTCAAAATATTTTTTCCAGGTATCCACTTTGGCAAATTGTTCTTTCGTCATACCACAGCCAAAACCACGCGGATATTCAGAGCCGCCATCGCTTTCCATAGCCATGATTTGCTTTTCATTTTTAGCTTTGGCTTCCTCTGCATATTTATCGCCACCCCTGCCGCCATTTTCTTCGTTGGAGAATAATACAATACGGATGGTGCGTTTGGGTTTATAACCAATGGCATTCAATGCATGTAGCACTTCGATGCTTTGCACCATTCCGGCGCCATCGTCATTAGCGCCTTCAGCGGGGTCCCAACTGTCCATGTGCCCGCCAATGGTGATGATCTCATCCGGAAATTCAGTGCCTTTTATTTCTCCAATAACATTATGGCCAATGGTATCGGGCAGCATCATACAATTGGTGCGGATGTACAATGCATCGTCTTTATAAGATCCCTTAATACAGTTACTCAATTTGTCTGCATCTTTGGTACTGATGGCAATAGCAGGAATTTTTGGCAAGGCCTCATCATAATGCAGCGCCCCGGTATGCGGGTTATCATCATAAGCTGCCGTTACAGAACGAACAATCACCGCTACTGCACCATACTTAGCTGCGGCAGATGCACCACCACCGCGGTATCTTACTGCGTCACCATAAGCGCCCCGCAACAATGTTTTATTGAATGGATAATTAAAGAACACAATCTTGCCTTTTACTTCATCTTTTCTTTTATCCAGTTCTTCAAAATTTTTTACTTCAATTACTTTGGCCTGCACCCCTTTATCACCGGTGCCCACTGCGTTGCCTATGGACAATACATGAAAATTGATGGCTGCCCCGCCTTTAGGTTTTTTATACGCGGCTTCTTCTTTTTTTCCACGCACCCAATGCGGTACCATACATTCCTGCAGGTAAACATTTTGTGCGCCGGCATCTTTCAATGCCTGCTGCCCCCAGGCTTCTCCCTTATACATACCGGCACTGCCGCTGAGGCGTTGCCCAACTGTTTTGCATAACGTGTACAAATTGCTGTACGCTTTACCATTCAGCAATACTTCATCAGTAATTTTTTTGATCATCAGGGAATCATCGTTTTGCGCAGTGGCAAATAATGACGCAGACAATAATAGTCCGGCAAGGAAGGTTTTTTGGAGTTGCATATAGTGAGTTGTGAGACAAACTTAACGATTTCTTATCAATACATGAGCGGATTGTATGGTGAAAAAATAATCCCCTAAATTGCATCCTGTTTTCATAAAACGCAGGAACTTTTAAATTTTTCGATATGAATATTGCAATTGTTTGCTACCCTACTTTCGGGGGTAGCGGTGTGCTGGCGACTGAACTGGGAAAAGCCCTTGCTGATAAGGGGCATAATATTCATTTCATTACTTACCAGCAACCTGTAAGGCTCAGCGGCTTTCATGCCAATATCTTTTATCATGAAGTAAGGGTTCCTACCTATCCTTTATTTGACTTTCCGCCGTATGAAACGGCACTGGCCAGCACGATGGTAGATGTGATCATGAATAATAATGTGGAATTACTGCACGTGCATTATGCCATTCCGCATGCCTCTGCGGCATGTATGGCCAAACAGATTTTAGCCAAGCAGGGCAGGCATATTCCTGTCATCACCACTTTGCATGGTACTGATATTACACTGGTGGGCCGCGATAAAACGTACAGCCCGGTGGTTACTTTCTCCATGAATGAAAGTGATGCACTGACGGCAGTATCGCAAAACCTGAAAGAAGAAACGTATAAAAACTTCGTGATCACTAAAGAAATTGAAGTGATACACAATTTTGTAGATGTAAAACGCTTCAATAAAAAGCCGGTGGATGCCTTTAAAAAAATTGTAGCACCCAATGGTGAAAAAATAATTGTGCATGCCAGTAACTTTCGTAAGGTAAAACGGGTGGAAGATGTGGTGAAGGTTTTCATCAAGATCATTGAACACATCCCTGCAAAATTATTATTGCTGGGCGATGGCCCCGAAAGGCCTAACGTAGAAAATGTGTGCCGCGATTGTGTGATCAGCGATAAAATCAAATTCCTGGGTAAACAGGAGCAGATGGAAGATATTTTACCAATTGCCGATTTGTTTTTACTGACCAGTGAATACGAAAGCTTTGGTTTGGCGGCACTGGAAGCAATGGCTGCAAGCGTGCCGGTAATCTCTACTAACGCCGGTGGCCTGCCCGAAATTAATATTAATGGCTACTGCGGTTATATGAGCAATGTGGGCGATGTGGATGATATGGCAAAAAATGCACTGGCTATATTTAAAGATGATGCCACATTGCAGCAGTTTAAGGAAAATGCTTTACTACAGGCGCAGAAATTTGATATTGATAATATTGTGCCTGTTTATGAAGCGCTGTATAAACGTATGATATAGTTTACCTGCGGCGCAGCCATCTTTCAGGATCCTGATTTCCTTTTTCTTCGCTGATGTAAAAATCAACGGCACCAATACCATCCAGGTTGGCAGCAGCTTTTCCCAACACCTGGCCCAGTTTAATATCCTGTCCTTTTTGTACCGTTACACCGGTTAGGTTACTGTATGTACTGAAATATTTTCCATGTTGTATAATCACTACCTGCATATCCTCTACATAGGCAACCGCACTGACTGTACCATCAAAAATGGCTTTTACAGGTGTACCAATATCCGTAGCAATAGTAATACCGGTCATATCAATTACGGGCCCATTATCTAACTGGTTTCTGCCGTAATGCATTAACAGGTGGCCTTTGTCCACCGGCCATGGTAATGATCCTTTATTATTTACAAAGTTGGTATTAAGCACTATGTTATCTGCATTCAGCAACACACTCTCCTGTGGCTTTTTAGCGGGTACTACAGTAGGTTTTACAGCTGGTTTATTACCTGTAGCAGGTGTTGCAGGTGCTGCATTTACAACTGCCGGGTTGTTATTTATGGCCGGTTTGCCAGCATTCTCCTTTGCTTTTTTTATTGCTTCAAGCCTGGCTTTATTAATTGCCGCGGAAATAGCATTATCTACTTTTTTCAGTTGATTTCTTGTTGCAGCCATCTGGTTATTCAACTGTTTTCCCTGCTTTTTCAATTCAGACATGATCCTGTCTTTTTCTTTTTGCTGCACTTCCAGTACGGCCATTTCTTTATCCTTATCTTCTAACACAGTAGTTTTCTTTTGGCGGGTACCCTGCAGTTCTTCTATTCTTTGTTTACGCAATTCCTGGGTACGCAAAATGTTCTGGCCCTGCATTTCCCGGTAATTACGGTAGCTTTTAAGGTAAGTAATCCGTTTGATGGCATCGTTGAAGGTAGAGGCAGAGAAAATAAAATTCAGGAAATCGTAATTGCTCCTGTTTTTATAAGCATACACCATACTGTGGGCATATTCTTCTTTTAAAGTATCCAGCAGTTTATCGTAGCGGTTAATATCCCGTTGTATGGTAACAAGGCTGTTGTCCAGCAGGTTAATATCCCTGTTCACGTTTTCAATGATCCTGTTCTGGATATTTACTTTATCGTTGATCAGTTTCCACTGAACAAAATTTTCTTTGGATTTGGTTTTGTTTTCGCTGAGCAGTCTTTCAGTTTGTTCAAGGTCTTTTTTCAATTGTGCCTTTTGTTTTTCCAGTTCTTCGCGGGTTTGAGCCATTGAAGCAAAGGAACAGCTGATCAGCAGAAATGAAAAAATAAACTTTACCATGATTGTAATTTAGTGCGTTGTTCAAAAATACGTTGTTAACCGGAAAAGCAGGTGCTGCTAAAAACCCACACCTGTGTATAAGCAGTAACGCTTATTTCTTCTTATAATTTTTTGGCACTTTTAACCCCACTGATAATTCTTTGTTAAACTCGTATTGTCTGTAGTTGAGCCGGATATCGAGTTTATTTTTTTCTGATACGGTTATTTCCCTGTAAGTGGAAAAATCCAGGTTATTGTTATGTTCAAAATCGCTGTATGTGATGTCTGCCGTGCGGCTGCGGCTTACATCCACATCATCCAGTTTGCTGTGCAGTAACAGGTTATTATCAGCTGATAATGTAATCAGGTTTTTGAAAAAAGCACCCACTGTGGAAATGAGTATTTTATCGTCTGCTTTTTTATAATACACCACTGAGCTGTCCATGAATATCGGGTTGCCTACAAGCATATCCTGTATTGTTTTATAATCAAATGGAATTTCTGTTACATCCTGCAGATAATCCAGCGATCGGTATTGTACTTCTTTATTCCGGATGTCCATCAGCACCACACTATCCTGTGTAATACGAAGCCGGAATACTTCAATATTCAGAATGGTTGCAGACAATGAAACCCAGATAGCACTGTCTTTTACAATGCGTACCACCGCCAGTATGTCCGGCTGTTTCCCCTTACCATCTTCATACTCCACTTTAATTTTTGCGTTAAACGTTTTGTAATCGATATAATGTTTATGCAGTCCATCCAGTGTAGCCTGTATCATCTTCATGGAATCTTCTTTAGTATTGGTGGGGTCCACCAATACTACTACAGTGGAATCCTTTGGAGCTATGGCTTTTGCTATTTGTTTTGTGGTATGGCAACTACTTGCAGCAATGATAAATGCAACAGCAGCAACCAGGAATTTCAAATACTTCATTTGGTGGTTTGTTTTATCGGGGTGTAATGATTATTGAATACCGGTATGCCCAAATCCTCCTTCGCCCCTTACTGACTCGTTCAATTGCTGTACCAAAAACAAATCTGCTTTTTCAGTCTTTGCAAAAATCATCTGTGCAATACGGTCGCCATTTTGAATGGTTTGGGCTGCATTACCCAGGTTTACCAGTATCACTTTAATCTCTCCCCTGTAATCACTGTCAATTGTTCCGGGTGTATTCAGGCAGGTAATTCCCTGTTTAATGGCCAAACCGCTTCTTGGCCTGATCTGCGCCTCGTACCCAGTGGGTATTTCCACAAATAATCCTGTTGGTACAAGAAAACGTTCCAATGGTTGTAATGTTACAGGTATTTCCAGGTTCGCCCTGATGTCCATACCAGCCGATCCCTCCGTTGCATAAGCGGGCAATGGATTACCTGAAGTATTTACAATTTTTACGGGAATACTTTGCATGCCGCAAAGGTACTAATGTAAGCAAATAAAATACTGTTGAATTTAGTGCTGTTGTTAATGGACTATTAAAACTGAACCGTTGAGCCATTTGGTATAGCCTTTACCATTGATATATACAATAGACCATGAGTAAGCACCGGCGGGCATCAGTTTGCCTTTGTAACGGCCATCCCATTTATCTGATGGATTAGTGCTGCTGAACATGACATTTCCGTAACGGTTGTATATTTTTAAAGTATAATGCTGCATAATGGCGCTGCCCAACACCCTGAAATAATCGTTTACCCCATCATTGTTTGGTGTAAATGCATTCGGAATAAAAATGTCGCAATCGCCTGCAATTACCGACATGGTATCAGATGCCAGGCACCCATTTTGGGTAATAGTAAGATAATATGTTCCCACTTCGTTTACAGTAATGGAAGGTGTGGTGGCGCCGGTATTCCATAAATACGATGCCGCTGAAAGATTACTGGATCTTATGGTAACCTGGTTGCCCAGGCAAATGGAGGTATCTGGCCCTATATTGACCACAGGTTTTACCGTTACGGAAACGTTGATGCTGTCACGCACCGTGCAACCATTCTGTTCTATTTCCAGCCAGTAGGTTCCAAAATTAGTAGTGGATATTTTACTGCTTACTGCGCCGGTGTTCCAGCGGTAATTCACACCGGGTTCCTCATCAACACCAATGGTAAGCGAAATTTGCTGACCACAACTGGCGGTATCATTACCGAGGAAATGATCTGTGGAAGCAATCCATATTTTGCGGTTAATCGTATCATTCAAACCTGAACAATCCACTTTATATACAATGCACTGTACGTCATAAAAACCAGGTGCCGCATAATGGTTGGTGGGTTGTAATGCCTGCGACCGCTGCCCATCGCCAAAATCCCATTTTACAGAGTCAATTCCGTTAACGCGATTAAGTTTAAACAAAACATCAGCATCTGTACACTTACCCAGGCGTTGAAAATCGTAAGGATTATTGATCGTGTCAAAATAGCTTTGAATAAACGTGGGTAATCCAAATTGTACCGGCTCTAAATTGGCCGGGCCCATATAAATCTTATTGTAGTTAAAATTGCAACCACTTCCATACACATCTGGATTGTCAATGGCAGACACTGCAGTATCCTGCCACATCGCCATATAAATTCTTTGATCTGGCCCCATTTGCAAAGCACCGGCAAACCAGTGTTTGTTATCATGAATCAATTGCTGGCTGTTTACAATGGTGGTGGGGTTGTTGGATGTGATATCGTATTGCAGCAATAAGCAGGGATCGGTTACTGAATTATTGGATGAAACGTACAGCAATTTACCATTGGGAGAAAACTCTGCACCATAAACACCGGTATAGTTTGTTTGCCTCGGGCTGATATTGGGATGAAACAGAATAGGGTTAGAAATGATCCCTGTTGTGTTATCAAAATCCATCAGCTCTATTGCATTATTATCAAATGCGTGTACGGCTGCCAGTTTGTTGCCGTGGGTATTGAATTTTAAAGTGCCAATCTCGTTATTCTCCTGTCCGTTAATAACTAACCCGGTTTTACTGATCACGGGGACGGGATTTACGCCGAAAGCTGTAACAAGATAAGAATGATATTCATCTGTATTCCACCGGTGTATCACTACCCAAACATCGCGGTTATTACAATGTTTAACAGCTGCAATTTTCTCAAAGATGGTATCTTCCAGCAAAACGTTTTTGTCCGTAATTTCTCCCAGGCCGCCATCACCCCTCATATCCACCACGCTGTATAAAAACTGGTGAAATTCCTGTTGCGCAGCACCGGTAGTGAAGATATAATACATACTGTCGTTGCCGGGAAAAGGTACCACAACTGCGTTATTAGTGCTGGATTGATGGCCACCGAGGCTGCCGCCGTTTTTCATTTTTTGCTGCAGGCGGTTGTTGACAATCTGCCCATTGGTATAAAAAAGTAATTTCCCGTTTTTATCAGAAATGCAGGCTGTACCTTCGAAAGAGCGGGCAGTACCATCATTAGCTAATTGCTGGGGTGGATTTTGATTAAAGTCAATACCCGCCCTGAAGCCAAAATACCAGTTGTTTGCCTGCTTTTGTGCAAAGCCGGTCAATGAAAGCAATAAACAGCAGTATGTAACAAATATTCTTATCAATCGGTTTATTTCAATTCGTATTAAGACGCTTTTACCAATAAAATTGTTGCATTGGCCATCAGTCCTTCTTCCCTTCCTGCAAACCCCATTTTTTCAGTGGTGGTGGCTTTTACAGAAATATCATCCGGCGTTATTTCAAGTATGGCCGCAATAGTTTGCTGCATTTGTGATACGTAAGGTTTTATTTTGGGTTTTTCGAGGCATAAAGTACTGTCAACATTAACCACTTTGTATCCTTTTTCTTTTACCAGCTTCAAACATTGCGCCAGCAATAATTTACTGTCTATATTCTTATAAGTTGCATCGGTATCGGGAAAATGTGCACCAATATCACCCAGGCTTAATGCACCAAGCATTGCATCGCAGATGGCATGTAACAAAACATCAGCATCACTATGGCCCAAAGCGCCTTTATGATGTGGTATTTGAATACCACCAAGCCAGAGATCCCTCCCTTCCACCAACTGATGAAAATCAATTCCCGAACCAATCCTGTAACTCATTCAAAAAATATTTAGCGCAGCAAATATCAGTAATTTGAATCGTAGTAAAAATAAAAAGCGCTCCGGAAATCCGGAACGCCCTTGTATAATTTTATTGAGATAATTATTTCTCGTCGAAATTAAATACCAAGCCAAAACGGTAAGTGTTAGATAATGGGTTACGGGTAGTACCGCTGCCTGATGGGAACAGGTAAGCAAAGTTAAGACCGAACACATTGTATTTTAAACCAGCACCGATTGAGAAGAACTTCCTGTTACCTTTTGAAGGGTTTTCATAGAAGTAACCTGTTCTGAAAGCAAATTGGTTGTTATACCAGTATTCAGCACCCAGCGCAAAATTAACTTCCTGGATTTCTTCAGAAATACCACCTGGAGCATCTCCCAATGACTTAACCCAGCTGCTGATTACGCTTTGAGAGCGGTATTTTTGTAAACCTGCTGCAGATGTATCGCCAGGAGTTGGAACCAGTAATTTGTGTAAGTCCAATGCGAAAGTGATCTTGTTATCTTCATCAAACACTTTTGTATACGCACCACCAATACCCAAATTAGCAGGAATATAATCTTTCTGGTTAGCGTCTGAAGTATAAGAAATTTTAGAACCCAGGTTGCTTAAAGTAGCACCCCAGCTAAAACCTTCACCATTTGCTTTTGCACCATTGTGGAAATAGTGAATATCACCGGCAACTGCATTACCTGTTTTGTAAGTACTGCCATTTACAGTACCGCTGGCCAGGTTGGAGCTGATATAACGTAATGCGATACCCAGGCTTGATTTTTCTGATAATTTCCTGGTGTAACCTGCATCAATTGCAAATTCACGTGGACGGTATGTTTGCAGATCATTACCATTACCATCAGTAAACTGAATGCTGCCCAGGCTGAAATACCTTAAAGAAGCAGTGATGGCCTGTTGGTCATCTAATTTATAAAAACCTGCAAGTGAAGCAAGGTAAACATCGTTAACTGCAAGATCTCTTAACCAGGGAACATAGTTAATTGCTAAACCATATTTGTTAGAGTTGAAAGTAGTTTTTGCTAAGTTAGCAAATGATGCATTGGCGTCAGGGGCGGTTGCAATACCTGCATCTCCCATACCACCACTGCGGGCGTCTGGAGTAATGCGCAGGAAAGGTACTGCTGATGTTACGACGTTGATTTTACTCTGGGCATTGGCTACTGTAAATACTCCACCCAGTAAAACCACTAAAGTAGTTAGTTTTAAAGTTACTCTTTTCATGCGTTTTGTTTTGTCTTGGTTAGGTAGAACTTACCTCAATAAGCGTTTAGTTTAATTTGGTTGTTGTGTAAAAATAATAGTTTTCTTGAAATGAACAACTAATTTATAAAATCTTGTTAAAAAAACCTGTAAAAAAGCTGCAAACCAAAGATAAAAACTTTTGTTGAAGGAACAAAGTTGCATTCAGGTGCTTGTAGTATTTTCTTATCAGGGCTTTTGCTGGTTAGGCATTTCCGCTAAAACGTATATATATGCCCGAATATTGTATGAGGTTACATTTATTATCACTGAAGCTTCATGCTGCAGAAATGAAATGAATAAGTTTATTAGAGACTCTTAATAACATTCCTGCATGAAATGATTCTGATTTTTTTGTTCGGAATATTGCTTTTTTTGCAAATTGACAGGCGGATACCCGACAGTATTTCAAAAAATGATATTTTATTTAATATATTTTAAAATCCGTTCCTGTACAATATTTTTTCCGCTAATCAGTTTTAAAAAAGAATCAAATACTGTAACGATGTTAATGGCGCAAAAAATCGCCTGAACAAAGCTCAAAGTCAGCTAAAGTAATTATATTCGCATCTGTTACACCCCAAATACAATAAAAAAGAAAACCTTTCGTTAACCAATACGATAAACGAATGAACATGTTAAAGTTATTCTCAAGTAAAACTTCAATTATTCTTGTTGCAGCAATTTTTTCTTTGAGCGCCTGTAAAAATGGTGGCTTATTTAAGAAAAAAAGTTCCAAGTCTTCAGTTACCGGCTGGAATTACGATGATAAAAACATGGGTAATTTCCACGTTGCCAAATTAAAATATCCCAAAGCAGGACCCGGTTTGGTATTTGTACAGGGCGGTTCTTTTGTAATGGGTGCCAAAGATGAGGATGTAATGGGTGACTGGAATAATATCCCCCGCCGCGTTACTGTTCCTTCGTTTTTTATTGATGAAACAGAAGTAGCCAACGTACATTACAGGGAATACCTGTACTGGCTGGAAAATACTTTCTCAAACGACACATCTGTAATGAGAAAAGCTTTACCTGACACATTGGTATGGCGTGAAGAGCTTGCTTACAATGAACCTTATGTAGAATATTACTTCAGGTATCCTTCTTACAACTATTATCCTGTTGTGGGTGTTAGTTGGCAGCAGGCGCATGATTTTTGTATCTGGAGGACCGATCGTGTAAATGAACTGAACCTGATTCAAAAAGGGTATCTTAAAAAAGATGCCGCTAAAAAAGAAATGAAAGGTGCAGGTGCAGACGCATTTAACACTGAAACTTACCTGATGGCTCCTGATATGATTCAAGGCAAGTCTAAGCCTAAAAAGAGCGATCTTAAAGATGTGAATAATAAACCCCGCGCCCTCGTTAAAATGGAAGATGGTATCCTGAACATGGGCTACCGCCTGCCAACAGAGGCTGAATGGGAATATGCCGCTTATGGTATTTATGCGCAAAACCCTTCTCCCCGTAAAAAAGAAGGCAAGAGTGGTGAAGAATTGCTGGCAAACCAACAAATTTACTCCTGGAGTGAAAACCCCAATGGCTTACGCGATAACCGCCGTGGCAGCTGGCAGGGTAAATTCCTGGCCAACTTCAAACGCGGTACAGGTGATAACATGGGTGTTGCCGGTGGTTTGAATGACCGTGCTGCAATAACCGGCCCGGTAAAATCTTTCTACCCTAATGCATTTGGTTTGTATAATATGAGTGGTAATGTTAGCGAATGGGTTGCAGACGTTTACAGGCCATTGACATCACAGGTTGGTGAAGATTTCAACTACTTCCGTGGTAATAAATTCCAGCGCTATTATAAAAACTCAGCTGGTGAATATGCTAAAGACAGTGTTGACAAAACTGAAATCAACCGCCTGAAGAAAGTTGATATTTCTGATGACGAAGTAAAAAGCCGTGCAAACTATCAAAAAAATAACGTGATCAACTATCTTGACGGTGACTCTACAAGTGGAGTATACTACGGATATGGCGTTTCTTCTCTCATCAACGATGAGTCAAGGGTAATCAAAGGTGGCAGTTGGAACGACAGGCCTTACTGGTTATCTCCGGGTACACGCCGTTTCATGCAGGAAGATCAGTCTTCAAGCACAGTAGGTTTCAGGTGTGCACAAACTTACCTGGGTGCGCCTGAAGGCCCCGGCTTTAAAGATGGTAACATCTTTGGCAGCCGTAAGCAAAACTCAAGAAAGAAGAAAAAATAAGCTTTCATCAACTTAATGATAAAAACCTCCCGAAAAAAATCCGGGAGGTTTTTTTATGCGCTTTATAAAGTGCACTCACTATAGTATTTTTGTTACATGCAAATAGAAGAATTATACCAAGTATACCTGCTGCATCCTTCTGTGCAAACAGATACCAGGAAGCTAAAACCTAATGATATTTATTTTGCTTTAAAAGGCCCTCATTTCAACGGTAATCTTTTTGCACAACAGGCACTGGATGCCGGTGCGGCATTTGCCATTGTTGATGAGCATATTGATTCAACAGACAGCAGGATCATTAAAGTTGATGATGTATTAACCACATTACAGCTGCTGGCCAAATTTCACCGGCAGCAATTCAAAGTCCCTTTTATTGCTATTACCGGAAGTAACGGTAAGACCACCACGAAAGAATTACTGCATGAAGTTTTAAGCTCCACGTACAAAACGTACACTACCATCGGTAACCTGAATAACCATATTGGTATTCCCCTCACTATTTTACGGGTGAAGCAGGATGCCGAAATGGCCATTGTTGAAATGGGTGCCAATCACCAAAAAGAAATTGAAAGTTATTGTGCATATACTTTGCCCACTCACGGACTCATTACGAATTGTGGTAAAGCACACCTTGAAGGTTTTGGTGGTGAAGAAGGTGTAAGAAAAGGTAAAGGAGAATTGTTTGATTTTCTACGTACCCATCATGGCACTGCATTTATTATGAAAGATTATGAATACCTGCAGGAAATGAGCAAGGGTATTGATACAGTAAAAACCTATGGCACAAAAGACGCTGACATAACCGGCACTGTAAGCAACAGTGCAGATTTTCTTGAAGTAAATATTACCGGTGGCGCAAACATCCAGGAAATTAAAACACATCTTGTGGGGGAATATAATTTACCCAACATACTTGCAGCTGTTGCTGCAGGCAAATATTTTAATGTAAAAGATGAGCAGATAAAAAATGCACTGGAACATTATGTCCCTTCTAACAGCAGGTCTCAGTTGATGGAAAAAGATGGCAATACCATTGTTCTCGATGCATATAATGCTAACCCAACCAGTATGCGTGCTGCTATCGAAAATTTTGCAAAAAGAGAGGGTGGAGATAAAGTATTGTTGCTGGGTGGAATGATGGAACTCGGCCCACAAAGCCTTACAGAACATGAGGGCATCATTACCCTGATTGATCAATACAACTGGAAAGCTGTGGTTTTAGTGGGGGGCGATTATGCAAAGCTGAATCACCGTTATATTAATTTTTCAAACAGTACAGAAGCAAAAGAATGGTTCAGGCAACAGCATTTTACCCACGTACAGCTATTGGTTAAAGGCAGCAGAAGTATGCAGATGGAGAAAGTTTTGGAATGATCCTGTATTTCCCCACCTGCATTTTTTTTATTTTATCAGAAAGTATACCGGATGCCAAATCCGCCCCAGTTACCTGTAAATCCCCTGCCGGTTCCAAACTCAAAAGACGGTTGCCAGTCCAATGAAAGGTTCAGTGGTGCGTTATTGATTTTATAATCAAGGCCGAGTACACCATCTATACCGGCATAAGTCCCATTGCCGTATTTGGTGTTATAAAAGCCAAGGTGTGCGCCTGGCCCAACATACCATTTCAAACCCGGGGCACCATTGATATCGTAATGCAGTTCATATAAACCTGTAATTCTTGTTCCCTGTGTCCAGAAGAACCCGATACCTTCAAGAGCTGCATGATCATTTACGAAATGTTTTAACGTAATACCTGCGCCATCAAGAAATTTTATACCCAGGGCTGTTTTGTATTCATGACCCATACTTTGTGCCTGCGATGCAGTTGAGATCAGCACTGAAGCGATCACTGCCAGTAAGATTTGTTTCTTTTTCATGTTGTGCATAGTTTAGATTATCAGATAATTACAGCCGGTTATGTAGATCATATCCAGCCTTTCTTCCCGTCATTGTCAAGAATTGTACCAAATTCCGGCACCCCGGCACAACAAATGTTTACAAAATCATTATTTAGCTTAAAAAATGAGTTGGGATTTTTCGGGTATCCGTTTAATATAGTTTTCAAGAAAGAACAATAAAAAAATCCTTCAAAACTGAAGGATCATAAAAAAATCAGGCGGAGACGGCGAGATTCGAACTCGCGATAGAGTTTCCCCTATACACACTTTCCAGGCGTGCTCCTTCAACCACTCGGACACGTCTCCGGCTTTATGTAACAGCACTGATGTTATCCTGCTGCTTTAAAGGACGGCAAAAATACAGCATCAATTTTATATCCCGAAGATTTTTTGTGCATTTGATGTAGTGATTCCGGCTACAACTTCAGGTGTGGTATTTTTTACTTCGGCCAGCCGCTGAACAATATATTTCAGGTACGCACTCTCATTACGCTTTCCCCTGAAAGGTACAGGAGTTAAATATGGCGCATCAGTTTCCAGTACCAAATGCTCCAGGCTGATCTTTTCCAGCACTTCTGCAAGGCCAGATTTTTTGTAGGTGAGTACCCCGCCAATACCGAGGTAAAAACCCATCGACGTAATTTCATCAGCTTCTTCTTTTGTACCACCAAAACAATGAAAAATGCCCCTTGCTCCTTTCTCTGCATATTCTTTAACCACTTCAATAGTTTCCCTGATTGCATTTCTTGTGTGTATCACAATGGGCAAACGGTATTGTAACGACCATTCTATTTGTGTTCTGAATGCGTCAAACTGCTGTTCAATAAATGTTTTATCCCAATAAAAGTCGAGGCCAATTTCACCCACTGCTGCAAATTTTCTTTGGGATAACCATTGTTCTGCCACTTCCAGCTCCTTCCTGTAATCTTCTTTAATGGAACAGGGATGTACCCCCATCATGGCATGGCAGCTGCCTGGAAATTTATCTTCCAGTGCTATCATTGGATCATGAGTTGCACTATCTATTGCCGGTAAAAAAAACTGCTGTACACCTTCTGTTGCTGCACGGCTCATCACTGCTTCAATATCTGCAGTAAAATCACTCACATAAAGATGGCAATGCGTATCTGTAATCATCATAGTTTTTTGTGGTGCAAAAGTGCTTAAAAAAATTGAAACCTTTCCTGCCTTACAACCGTTTAAAAATCGATAACGTATATCCGAAAAAATTAATTCTGCCTAAAAAAGAACATTCCTGTTCTTTATTTTTAAAAATTTTTCAAAAAAAGATTAAAGCCGGATTAATAGTTGACATTTTGCTGAAAGCCTTGCCTGACAAGGAATACAAGGGGACAATATTTCCTGAAAACATAGAAACTTAGCCTCCTGAACATCAATTTTTATCGTAATATCAAAAAAAAATATTGCTATTTCAAAAACAAGGTTGTACATTTAACCCAGTTTTCATAGGGTACGGATTAAAAACGGGCCAGGGTTTCTACCCAGGCCCAATTTTTTTATAGTAATCTTCCTTCGTAAAACCCCGTTTTTCCGTAAGTTTTATAAACGTTTTTTTTCGATCTTTTCAAAATGATACCCTTCTTTTGATGCGTACTCCAGTAATCTTGGCAAAGCATACCGCATGCGTTCATTGGCTTTTTCACTATCATGAAATACAACAATGCAACCGGGATAGATATTTTGTTTTACCTGCTGAAAACATTTTTCCGGATGCAATGTTGCGATCCAGTCGCCGGCCAATACAGACCATAACACTGGCTGCATGTTAAAATTGGCAGCTTTCAATTTACGCAGTTGAGATTTTTTTGCCCGGCCATAAGGCGGGCGGAATAGATCAGTTTCAATTAAGCGGGCAGCATCTTCAATATCTGCCAGGTATACATCGTCTTTGTGCTTCCAGCCATTTAAGTGGTGCATGGTATGATTTCCCACTGCATGCCCTTCATCAATTACCTGCTGGTAAGTTTGAGGAAATTTCCGCACATTATCGCCAATACAAAAAAAAGTAGCTTTTGCGTTATACTCATTTAAAACATCCAGTACAAATGGGGTGATCTCCGGGTGCGGGCCATCATCAAAAGTGAGATAAATAATTTTCTCACTGGTTTTAATATCCCAAACACAGTTTGGATAAAACCAGCGCAGCCACCACGGCGCAGTTATCAAAAAAGGCGCTTTTTTAAACACTTTCCAGGGGGTTAAACCATTACTATTTTCAAAACAAAACTACGGGTAAAATGGCGTAAAAAAAGCGGCTGTGCTCCTGTAAATCGTTGATGCGCAGGCACAATATTCCTGCCGTAGCGGCGTTATTCTTTATGGAGGGACAGGTTCTTTCCTCATCCAATAACCACTGTCCTTCGGCTAAAGAAAAACCTATGAAACCAATTCGACACCTGTCTTTATTTACTATTGGTATTTTATTCACCGGTTTAGTTTCCTGTAAAAAAATCAGTACCGGTTTAAGCAGTGCCGACAACCCTGATGTAGTCACTACAACAGAGCTGAGCAGCGACCAGGCTATTTCTGATAATCTTAATGAAGATGTAAGCAATGCTTTTATGGAAGCAGCTGCCAATAAAAATTTATTAGGAAGCATCCAGGGCTCACAACCTGTTGTAACATCCAACATGTTGGTTGGTGCAGGAGTTACTGTTACACCAGCCGTTGGTTTTCCTAAATCAATTGTAATCAACTTCGGCAACGGAATTTTAAATACAACGGGAATATTGCGTGAAGGAAAAATATTGGTGACCCTTACAGATTCTGTAAGAAAAGCAGGCAGTAAAGCCACCATTACATTCGAAAATTTTTCAGCCAACGGATACAAAAAAGAAGGTACCATTACCTGGACGAATACCAGTATTCCCAGTACCAGAAGCTGGCAGTTTAAAGTAGAAAATGGAAAAGTAACTGCGCCAGATGGACGTTACTGGTTACATAACGGCGTTAGAGAAATGGTGCAGATTGGTGGCACGATGACGCCTAATATTTTAACCGATGATGTATACCTTATTACCGGTAACCAAACGGTAACCAATGCTGCCGGTAAAACCCGCGATTGTTATATTACCCAGGGCCTGCAAAAAAATACCAGCTGTGATAATATCGGCACCGGAAAATTAAGTGTGCAGGGCGCCGGTCACACTGCAGTAATTGATTTTGGTAATGGCGATTGCGACAAATTTGCCACATTATCAGTAGATGGGCAAAGCCCGCAAACCATTCTGCTGCGTTAAACTTTGTAATGATTGATATTCATAAAGGCCGTTCCTGCATTTTTGCCGGGGCGGTTTTTTTTTATTCCATCCATTACATCATCATTTTTTTAGTGATACAGCAATGTATCTTTGCAGCATGAGTAAAGTAAGAGTTAGATTTGCCCCCAGCCCTACCGGCGGTTTACATTTAGGCGGCGTACGCACCGTATTATACAATTATCTTTTTGCAAAAAATAATGGCGGTGATTTTATTGTAAGAATTGAAGACACCGATCAAACCCGTTATGTGCCCGGTGCAGAACAATATATTTTCGACTGCCTGCAATGGTGTGGTTTGGAACCGGATGAAAGCCCGCTTCACGGTGGTGAATACGGGCCTTACCGGCAAAGTGAAAGAAAGGAAAAGGGCATTTACCAGCAATATGCCGAACAATTAATAAAAGACGGACATGCTTATTATGCATTTGACACACCTGAAGAATTGGAACAAATGCGTACAATGTATACCACTGCAGATAATCCCTCGCCGCAGTACGATCATCACCTGCGGATGAAAATGAAAAATTCCCTTACGCTTACTGCTGATGAAGTAAATACATTACTGACTAACGGTACCAAACATGCCATCCGTATTAAAATGCCGGAGAATGAAATCATTGCATTCAATGACATGATCCGTGGCGATATTCAAAATGAAAGCGGACTGGTGGATGATAAAGTTTTACTGAAGGCCGATGGTATGCCCACTTATCATCTTGCAGTGGTGGTGGATGATTATTTAATGAAGATCACCCATGCCTTTCGTGGAGAAGAATGGTTGCCCAGCGCTCCCGTACACGTTTTGCTTTGGAAATATTTATTTGGATTGGATAAGATGCCGCAATGGGCTCATTTGCCTTTAATATTAGGGCCCAGTGGAAAGTTGAGCAAACGTGATGGTGCCAAATATGGCTTTCCTGTTTTTGCAATGAATTGGATGGACCCCAAAACCAATGAACTTACTGAAGGTTTTAAAGAAAGGGGTTTTCTGCCAGAGGCTTTTATTAACCTGCTGGCATTATTGGGTTGGAATGCCGGTACAGAACAGGAACTGTTTACCAAAGAAGAATTGATACAGCAATTTTCGATGGAACGGGTACACAGCGGCGGCGCCAAATTTGATTTTGAAAAAGCCAAGTGGTTCAACCATGAATGGATAAAAAAATTACCTGTAAATCATTACAGCGATAAAGTGAAAAATATTTTTGAGAACAATGGACTGGCTGTTGAAGGCAATGAAAAATTTGAATCGATATTATCATTGGTAAGTGACCGTTGTACTTTGCTTCCTGATTTTTATACGCAGGCTGGTTTCTTTTTTAAAGACCCGGAAACTTTGGATACCGAATCGGTAAAACCGAAATGGAATGCAGACAAACAACATTTCTTTACAGAATGGATCACGCAATTGAATTCCATCAGCAGTTGGGATGCTGTTGCCATTGAACAATCTTTTAAAGAACTGGCCACAGCAAAAAACATCAAACCCGGCGATTTGCAAATGCCGCTGCGTGTAATGCTGGTGGGCGGCAAGTTTGGCCCACCGGTATTTGTTATTGCTGCCACTATTGGTAAAGCCGCTGCAATAAACCGGATTCAGCAAGCGTTAGGTATTTTCAGCACCTTTTAAACCTGCAGAATGCCTGCGTGTCTATGAGGAGCAAATCTATCTGTATGAAACAACTGGCTGCAGCAATCATTGTATTAAGTTTATTTTCCTGTAAAAAAAATTCAACCGATAATGGTGGCGGTACTTCATTACCACCGGTAACCACCGATAGTTTTACGGTAACCGTAAACAATGGTTATGGAACAGGTAAATACAAAACCGGCGATACGGTTCACATCTTCAGCACGGCTTATACAGATAACCAGGCATTTGATCAATGGAGCAGCGCTGATATTTCTTTGGTGAATGCGTACCAGGAATGGCATACCTGGTTCATTATGCCTGCAAAAGATGTATCGTTTAATGGTGCAGTAAAAACCATCACACCCGTTACATTTCAATTTGAAATGATCAAAGGGCGTGACCGGTTAAAACCCGTTTATTATTTCTTTCCAACAGGTCATAAAGGTTTTGTGTACCTGCTGCATGGCACCGGTGGCAATGCGGCCAATGTGGTAAACAGTTATGAATTCAAGCAATTGTATAAAGACCTGGTGAATGATAATTTCGGCATTATCATCACTGAAGCAGAAGAAGCAACTACTGGAGTGGATGCCAATGGCGACGGTAAACTAAGATGGGCATACAGTCCGTATGACTCTGTTACCAATGTTGATTATGCCAACATCAAAGCCATTACCGATACCTTTTATACCCGTGGATTAACCAACAGATCCAAACTCCGGTATTCGGTTGGTATGAGTAATGGCGGCGCATTTTCTGCTTCCTTATCTGCCTTATTTAAGTACACAGCAGCGGTAAGTTATTGTGCGCCCAGCGGTACACCTGTTGCACAAACATCCACCACTCCATTTCAGTTCTGCATGGCACGTTTTGACAACAATGACAATGTAGGCCCGCAGGGCAATGCGGATGCACTCACCAATTCCAATCTTTTCGCCAGCCGTGGCATTTGCAGTAAATATTTTATTAAAGAACATTCTCCCTTATACCCGGAACGTTTTACAAGGCGGGGCGATATTACACTAACAAAATCCACTGCCGTATTCAATGAATTGAAAGCAAAAGGTTACCTCACTGCTAAAAATTATTTTATTGGTTATTCAGATGCATTCACTGCAGCGTATACAGCGAACCCCGCTTCATATCCTGAATTCAATGGATTAAATGCACTACAAAAATTATTTGTGCTGGAACAAATTGACCTTGCCGTATCCGACCACCAGATGTACAGTGATTTTAATAAAGCCACCATGCGTTTTTTAGATAAACAATGCCAGTGATCATTCTTCGGGAGCGGCATACCATTTCCGGTATAATCTTCTGAATACGGGTTCAATTAAAACCAGCAATATAATACCCCCGGCAAATTCAGCAACCAGATAATACAAAGCCTGTTGCTGGTAATCATAACGTTCCTGATATGGATTATCATATGCATGACGGCGCATTGCCTCATCAATGGCTACAAAAACAAGTGGCATAAAAGGTGTACAAAATACAAACAGATTAAGGCCTATACCCTGCACTGCTGTTCTTTTTTGATTGCTTTTTACCGATAATGCAAGCGCTAAAAAAGCAATATAATACACCACTATGAAAGAAAATACTGTAGTTTCATCTCCATAACTTACTACTGTAATCAAACCTGTGAAAATAGCCAGTATCACTGCTGCCAAAAGAGTAAAGAAAAATGTACGGACAGTGGTATGCCGGAAAATAAAAACCAGGAGTGTAAATACGATAGTAAAATAATAAAATACTCTCAGGTATGTACTCCAGTTGTTTCTCCATTCATACTTTTTTTGCACGGCGTTTCTTAATCCACTATTGATAAAATCCAGGTGGTATTTATCGTAAATTTTCAATTTATAATCCTCAGTCCTTCCATCATCATCAACCAATCCATACCCTGAACTGTAGTAATTATCGCCACTTCTGTCGGAATATTTCTCACTGAGTTTAGCCATTTCCTGCTGCAGTGCTGCCTGGTCGGCAGCATGATGAGGCCTCACCACTTTGCGGTATAATTCAGCCGAGCGCATCAATTTTGTATGGGTAAACTCATCTGCATCGTAGGTGTACGCAAACATATATACCGGGCTTTTATAAAATACATAAAGGGAGTCTGAAATTTTCACCATACTGTCAGCTGACAACAAACTATTTTTCAGATCGGTTGAATCTACAGTACGATATCTTTCCCGGTACGTCTCAGCTACTGCAACTGTATCTGTAATTACGGTGGTATCATTAGTTGGTGCGTCATTGATATTTTTTCTTTTTACTGGTTTCACCAACTCGGCAGTATCCGGCTTCCAGGCTTTAGGCAGTTGATTGTACTCTAACTGGCAGATGATAGTGTTCATCTTATTTATATCCTTCGCTATTTCTTCATTACCAAATTGCTGGTTGGCCCTTAATGTTTGTATTCCAACAGGAAGAAAGCAAACCCCCACTATCATTCCAATACTTAGAAAATACAGTATAAACATCTTTAGCCCGTCCCATGGCAGCCAATTGCCATAGCGTTTAAAAACATTAAACCGTAACAGGTAAATCAGCCAGCATATAAACCCGATTAATGAAATCAGAATAACAAAAGTTACCCAGCCACCAATATTGCTGTTCTGGCGGGCATCGAAAAATGCCAGGTAGCAAAAACTGCTGAGCATTACTGCATACAGGGCAACAAACCAGGCAACAAGATGTGTTCTTGAAGACCATACACCAGGTTTCTCCAATAATAATTTATCATCAAGGTGTTGTATAAATGAGGGAACTAAGGGCCGTTTATTATTCATTGCTGCTGAATTGGTGGTTAGAAAAAACGTTTGGTACTGTAAGTAATATCCCGGAAATAAGTTACAGGCACTCCGGAGCTGATCAGTTTTTCAATGATTTGCCCTGCTGTTAATTCAGGTGAAATGATGGTGTAAAATCCGCCATTGTATTGCAATTCCACTTGCCTGCTTTCGAAAACAGCCAGTATGCGGTCATGCGTATACGTAGTTTCAATTTCAACTGCGGTACTGGTAATTTTTTCCTTTTTATCGCTACTGCTGTATACACAGTTACCCTGCTTGATAAAGATTACCGTATCGGCCACTTTTTCCACTTCATGCAGTTGTTGTGAACTTAAAATCACACCCATTGGGTTATGGGCGCCTTTGGCCATAAAAATCAAATCGGTCAAAATGGTTTGCTGTGCATTAATATCAAGATTGGCAAGCGGTTCATCCAGAATTAATAATCTGGGTTGCTGCAATAATATCCGTGCAATTTCAAACCGGGTGCGGTAGCCGCTGCTGATCTGGTTCCAGGTAAGATGTGCATAACTGCTGAGGTTTAGGCGTTCCAGCATAAAGTTTACCATCAGTTCATTTTTTGCACCATGCAAACCGGAGATAGATGCGCTGAAATGCAGGTTATCTTTTAATAAACCATACCACCTTGGTATACGCTGCGGAATAAAGGCAATATGATTTTTTATTGCATACGCATCGGGTTGTTTCAATAAATGATATTCAACTGCACCACCATCCAGTGCCAGTTGGCCGGCAAGGCAGCGCAGCAGGGTAGTTTTACCATTGCCGTTTTCCCCCACCACACCCAAAACGTTGCCGGTATTCAATTGCAGGCTGATTGGTTTTAAACTAAAATTGCCACTGCTGTATGTTTTTGCTGCTTTATGTGCACTGATGAGCGGGTACGCACGGGAAGCAGCACTGGCCGGAATCTTTATTGCGTGTTGTAAAATGCGTTCGGCAGAAGATAAAAAATCGGCAGGAACATTTTTATCATCATCCTGCTTTTCACATTCATGAAAATTCCTGCTCCATTGTATGGCTTCGTCAATCAGTTCGTCATCGCCGGTATCAAGGCAATAATCCAGCGTTCGCCTCACAGCAACAGAGTAATCGCCATGCTTCAGGTAAGCGGAAATTTCAGCAGTAATTGGTGTGGACATAAAAGGGAATTAGGGTGAACGTTCTATCACAAAATAGTAAACTATTACTGATATTGGCTGATTACGTTTAATTTTACAAAACTTTAAACGGATTGCATTATGGAAAAGAACAGGCCCATCAGGGTTTTAGTGGCAAAGGTTGGTTTGGATGGCCATGACCGCGGTGCCAAAGTAATTGCCACTGCTTTGCGTGATGCAGGTATGGAAGTTATTTATACCGGTTTGCGTCAAACACCGGAAATGGTTGTCAATGCCGCCTTACAGGAAGATGTGGACGCCATTGGCATCAGCATATTAAGCGGTGCACACAACACCGTTTTTCCCAAGGTGATGACACTGATGAAAGAAAAGGAAATGAATGATGTATTGCTTACCGGTGGCGGTATCATACCTGAAGATGATATGAAAGCGTTACAGCAACTGGGTGTGGGCAAATTATTTGCGCCGGGCACCTCTACCCAGGAGATTGCAGGTTACATTACAGACTGGGTAAAAGCCAACCGGAGTTTCTGATCTGAATACTATGTTCATTAAACGGGCTGTTGCTGCGCAACAGCCCGTTTAATGAACAGCCCTGCATGCCACAAAAGAAAACAGCATTTGCTGATGCTGAATAAAATAAATTGCAGCAAACCTTCTGTATGATTCCTTCAAAATATCATTGGCATTTCCTATTTTTAATAATTATTTTCAGAAAAAATACACCCCCATGTACAGCACGTTGCTTGCCAGCTTAGACAATGGTATTTTTACCATTACCATCAACCGCCCCGATAAATTAAATGCATTAAATAAAGATGTATTCACCGACCTTGATACTGTGATGGATGAAGTGTACCGCAACAACGATATCAAAACGGTGATTATCACCGGTGCAGGAAACAAAGCTTTTGTTGCAGGTGCAGATATAACAGAATTTGGTGGCCTGAGTAAAGAAGATGCCATAGCTTTAGCCACCCGCGGGCAAAAAGTATTTTTTAAAATTGAAAACTGCCGTAAACCAGTGGTGGCTGCTGTTAATGGCTTTGCTTTAGGCGGTGGTTGCGAACTGGCCATGGCCTGCCATTTCAGGCTGTGCAGCGAAAATGCAAAATTCGGACAGCCGGAAGTAAACCTTGGATTAATACCAGGCTATGGCGGCACACAACGGTTAACGCAATTAATTGGCAAAAGCAAAAGCATGGAGCTGCAAATGACCGCACAGATTATTGATGCAAAGGAAGCCCTGCAGGCAGGATTGGTTAACTATGTTACCACGCAGGAAACATTGCTGGTCAAGACCAAAGATATTTTACACACTATTATGTCCAAAGCACCCATTGCCATTGGGAAAATCATTGAATGTGTGAATGTAGCTGTACTCAGTGACAGTTCATTCACCAACGGCACCAGTGGTTATGCAAGGGAAATTCAATGCTTCGGAGATTGTTTTGCTACTGAAGACATGAAAGAAGGTACCACCGCCTTTCTTGAAAAAAGAAAAGCCCATTTCACCGGCAAATAATCTATTACAGACAGACCCATTTACTGGTGATACAAAATATTTGCAGGAATTTCTTTTTTCGTTTCACCATTCAGGTTATAGCTCACTTTAAGTGCGTTATCGCCAGCACTATCGAAATACAAAACTTTTATTTTGTGGTACCCCTTTGCCAGTGAAACCTTTCCTGCTTCTTCGGCTTCTCCATGATTGCCGTCGTTATTCACCACCATTTCGCCATCTATGTACAGCATACTGCCATCGTCACTACTGGTATAAAAATCATACAATCCTGTTTTATTTATTTGAATCCATCCTTCGAATATCAAACCGAATTTGCTTTTACGTGCTTTTTTATCCAGGTTGATTTTTTCTGCAATACCTTTTTGCAGTGGCTGCATGGTCACTAAAGTTTCCATCGTTAATCCAGGTGCTTCAACATAATTGTATTCCAGTCCGGGTTGTACATTACGAAGCCTGGTTGATGGCTTCATTGTAAACACTTTTACTGCACGTTCTTCCAAAGTGCTTTCAAGAAATCCATCTTTTATTGCAATGGCCTTAACCATTATATTATTTTGAGGTTTGATTGCTCCATTGTACAATGGAGATTTTGCGTTTGGTATTGATCCATCAACAGTAAAATGTATAGCTGCATTTTCATCCTTATCCTGGATGGAAACTATGGGTTCCCATTTGCTGTTATAGTTGATATCGATTTCAGGTTTATGCGCATATCTTCCAAAATCAGCAATTTTTAAGACATAAGCATAAGGTGCCTTTATTGTGTTGGGGTCATAATCGGGCATATTAACCACAACATCATTTCCAACCTGTTGCCAGTGTATATCCGTTTTTGTTGATAAAAAACTGATTGCAGTATTAGCGGGTAACTGAATATTTTTCAACGTAACTTTTTTGTCCGACGGATAACGCGGTAAGATGGCATACAGCGCATTTGAAGCAGGATTGTAAGTATAAAATATTTCTTTTACCGCATAACCCGGATCGGGATCAATAGTGATCTTTAACAGCATATCCCCGCTTCTGTCTGTATAATTCCTGTTGCCTGCGCCCCACTGGGATGAGGTTTTCCATCTTACCGTATTATAAATCGCTTCCCCGTTGATCTTTAGCCAGTCGCCCATTTGCAATAAACGTTCCTGCATAATCGGTGGAATTTTGCCATGTTCATCAGGGCCAATATCCAGCAAAAAATTTCCACCACGGCTTACTTTATCTATTAACTGTAACACTAATGATTGTGTGGAATTATAATCCCAGGCATCTTCTCCCCTGTTATACCCATAGCTGAAACCCATACCACGGCTTTCTTCCCAGGCATGATCTTCAAAATCCAGGTCGGGCTGGTATTCAGGCGTGTAAATACCCCCATGATGGAACCTGACGCCAATCCCCCATCTATCGTTTACGATTACACTATTTTTTACAGGGCTTTCATTGTACAGCCATGCCAGGAATTCTTTGCTTTTCCACACTGAATCAGGGGCTTCCCAATCTCCATCCGTCCAGAATACGTCTGGCTGGTAATGATTGATCAGGTCTTTCATTTGCGGCCAGGTATGTGTTAACGCAAACTCGCTTTTATTTTTTTTCCAAAGCGGATTATACCATTCGTACAGGGAATAATACATTCCTGCATGTACAGTTGTTTTACGTACAGCGGCAAACAGGTCTTTGATCAAATCTCTTTTCGGCCCCACATCAACGGCATTCCATTTAAACCCCCAATCGCGGTCTGCTTCTTTACTGGGCCATAAAGTAAACCCGTCATGATGTTTGGAGGTAAGTACAATATACTTTGCTCCTGATGCTTCAAAAAGTTTAGCCCATTCATCGGGTTGAAATAATTCCGCCTTAAAATCATTGGCAAGGTCGTAATAACTGCGGTTGCCAAATTTTGCCTCCTGGTATTTGATACGGGGCGTATCATTGCTTTGCAAACCATTCTGGTACCATTCTGCATATTGCCCCTTACTGCTCCATCCCGGTACCGAATACACGCCCCAGTGAATGAATATCCCAAACTTGGCATTGGTAAACCAGGAAGGTATGGGCCGTTTGTCTAAACTTTCCCAGGTGGGTTGATAGGTTTGTGCTGCTGCATGCAGTGTACTGCAGGCAATAAGAATGGTAAGCAGTTTTTTCATGTAATTAATTTTACTATGTAGTGTTATTAAGGTAATTATGAACCCCGAAAAATTTTTACTTTACTTTTTTGCTTCTCCAAAAAACGAGCCCCGGCAATAACCGCAGGAACCGGGAAAGCCCTGATTCAGCTTTTGTACTGCTGTTTACTCAGTTTTATTTCCCTGATCGTAACAATGAGGCAGTTTACACTTACTTTAATGTTCCACCAGGTTATCATCTAACAGGTATCCTTCTATTTCAGTAATACCGGTAATATACTTTTGTTTTTCAATAGTCAGTTCTATTGTAGCTACATCCGTTGCAGGGAATGTAATAATACGCTTCCGGCCAATGGTGGTGCCGTGAATTTCTTTTACCAGTTTTTCATTTTTATCAAATAACAATAATTGAAAGGCCTCACACAATTGTCCCTTCCTGATGTTTTCATATAATACCACACAATTGATTTTTTTATTCTGCTTCCATTCCACCCCTACCGATTCCCTGTTAGATGCAGTAAAATTTTCAATAGTATTAAAGTTGCCGTCACTTGCTGCCGGTGCTTTTTTCAAAATACCACCGAATAAATGATAGGTATCTGCATGTGCAAAAAGATTTTTCCTGAAACTATTTTCCCTCAGTTTTCTAAAACCTATTAATGCTGCTGAATCATAACCCGTGATCAATCCCCTGTCATCTGGCGGTACATTCAGTAATAAATTGGCGCCGCGGCCAACTGATTTAAGGTATAAAGAAAATAATTGTTCTGGTGTTTTCACTTTGCTGTCTTCTTCTTTATGATAGAACCAGCCGGGCCTGATGCTTACATCGCATTCAGCGGGTATCCAGTATTTTCCATCCCGGTTTCCTGCATTTAATGTATCGGTGGAAGGTGCACCAGCGCCGGGAGTAAAACCATCGGTATTCAAAGTATTCCAGTTGGTAATACCTGCGGTACCGCTTTCATTACCGCACCAGCGGATATCAGGCCCCACATCACTAAAGATAACTGTATGAGGAGATAATTTTCTTACCGTTGCTTTAAACCTTTTCCAGTCGTACTCCTGTTTTTTACCATTGGGGCCTTCACCATTGGCACCATCCCACCACAGCTCGCAAATGGGGCCATACTTGGTGAAAATCTCTGTCATCATATTTACAAATACATCATTGTATTTGGCGGTGCCGTAATCCGGATGATTCCTGTCCCACGGTGATATATACACGCCAAATTTTAACCCGTTGCGTTTGCATGCGGCAGATAATTCTTTCAATACATCTCCTTTACCGTTTTTCCATTTACTTTCTCTCACTGTGTGGGTGCTGTATTTGCTGGGCCAGAGGCAAAAACCATCATGATGTTTGGCCGTAATGATAATACCTTTTGCCCCTGCTGCTTTGGCCACACGGCACCATTGGTCGCAATCCAGGTTAGTGGGATTAAACACTTCTTCCTTTTCAGTTCCTTTTCCCCATTCCAGGTTAGTGAATGTATTGGGGCCAAAATGCATGAAGAGGTACAACTCCATATTATGCCATGCCAATTGCTGGGGAGATGGTTTGGGAAAATTGTTTTGTGCGTAAGAAATTTGTATCAGCAGTACAGCAGTTGCAAAAAGCAAAGTTCGTTTCATTTAAAAAAATTATGTTCAAATGTAAATAAAAAGAGGCTGTATTGCTACAGCCTCTTTTCTATTTTAATTTCACTAACCTCCCGTATTATTTAGCCACAACAATACGGGCAATATCTACTTTATCTCCTGTATTCAGTTTCACAAAATAAATACCGTTGGGCAATTTGCTTACATCCAGTTGTTTCAGGTTGTTACCCGGTACAATGCTGATGTTTTGGGTTGATACCACTGCACCAGTTTGGTCCACAATACTCACTTGAGCAGTACCGGCGGTTTTTGCTTTGAACGCAAGGTTTGCCGTTGTTCCAACCGGATTGGGTGATACAGACAGTTTATCACTGTAAGTAATGTCTTCCCTGGTGGCTGTACCCAGGTCTATCCTTAAAGTATAACAGTTAGTGGCATTGAATGCATTGCTATACCCATACACTCTTGCATAGTAGGTGCCTGCTGTATATGTTCTTGTAATTACTTCATTAGTGGTACCTCCGTTTTGCGAAATAGCTAATTGAGAAGTGCCATTACTCTTATATACACGCAGGTCATAATCTGCAGGCAATGTACTTAACGTAATGGTTGCAGTACCGCTGGTGGAGATTACAAATTTATAGTAATCATTATCTCCAACCGGGTTGATCAATCCTTTAATGTCTGTATTGAAAGGAATCAATGCTGCACCACTTGCGGAACCGTTGGTGCTTACATCGTAAGTGCCAGGGCAGGTGTTTACAGCTGTAGTGGTAAATTGTGCAGCTGTATAAGCAGTAGTTCCGCTTGCGCAGGTGGCATTTACTCTCCAATCGTATAAAGAAGCCGCTGATAAACCAGTAAGGTTTACAGATGTGGCTGTTGTGCTTCCAGTAGCGCTTGTCCAGATAGAAGATGCATTGAGTTTATAATCCACTGCATAAGATGTGGCGCCGCTAACAGCAGTCCAGCTTACAGTAGCGCTGCTGCTGGTAATGGCAGATGATGTTAAGCCTGTTGGCGCACTGCATGGCGCGGTGGTTGTAAATTGAGCTGCAATATAATTGCCGCTTCCGCCGCTGCAGGTGGCACGTACTCTCCAATCGTACGTTGTGCCCTGTGTTAAGCCTGATAAGTTTACTGTTGTAGCCGTTGTTGCTGTGGCCGCATTCGTCCAGGTAGATGTTGAAGTAAGTTTATAATCTACATCATAACTCAATGCAATGGCTACGGCTGTCCAGCCAACTGTTGCAGTAGTATTGGTTATGGCAGATGCATTTAACCCGGTTGGATCACCACATGCCGCAGCAGCAGTAAGGGTGAAGTTGGTGTTGGAAATATCGAAGAAGATATTGCCCACTGCTTCCACTTTTACACGGCAGGTGGTACTTTGCACATTCGGCATGGTTACTGACTGTGTGCCATCATTAGGTGTGGCAGATGCCAGTACATAAGGGAATGTTTGCCCACCATCGGTAGATAATAAAATATTTACTGATGCACAGCTTACCGGCGCAGCTGTAGTGTTGTTCACACTCCAGGTAACAGTTTGTGTTGAACCTCCTGCCCAGCTTACTGCGGTATTAGGTGCAGTTACGGCAAACGGACCAGATGCTGATGATACGGTTACCACTACATCAGTAAATGCAGTTTGCCCGGCTTCAACACCCGCAGTATAAGGATGGTTATCCCTTACCGTAAGCCTGAAGTTCAATGTTCTTGCTACAGAACTTAATGCTTCAATATTGGTGCCTGCATCGCCACCCGGTAAAACGGGCGTAACATTCAGGCCAGATAATATTGTGGATAATTGTGGAAATAAACGTGTAGGCGATACTGTTGGTGAGAATGACAGGAAGTTTGGCCCGGTGGTTTTAGTGGGTGATGCCACACTGTTTGCGCCTGATGTGGTGGAATTATCATTCTGTTCCCAACTGTACGTTAGCGGATCATTTTCAGGATCGGTTGCTGCTGCCGTTAAGGCAAATGGCGTGCTGATGGGAATGGTATAGTTGCTTACCGCACCTATTACCGGCGGATGGTTCGTTGTCATGGTAACACTAACCGGGCAGGTTTTGCCAGCCAGGTTAGCCTGAATTTGTGCAATAGAAGCTTCGTGATAATAGGCGATGGAATGTGGTGCCACATCCTGCGCAGTGATACCGGCATAACCCATGATAGTGATACCAGAACCAATTTCTTTGTTTACGCCGGTTCCTTCCAATGACATAGAGAAGGTGTGGTTGGCGCCCATTTGATGGCCCACTTCATGCACTACATAATCAATATCAAAATTGTCACCCATAGGAATGCCATCGGCAGGTGATGTGAAACCACTTCCTTTTTGACCGTTTACACAAACACAACCTATACAGCCGGCATTACCACCACCACCGGATGCACCAAAGAGGTGACCGATATCGTAATTGGCATCGCCTATAACACTGGTTAGTGTGCTTTGCAACTGGCTGTTCCAGGCGCCGCCTGCGCCAGTGGATGCAGGAGAATAAGGGTCAGTAGATGCATTGTAATAAATTACTGCCGTAGTATTGGCAATCAGGTTCAGGTGTACTGCCAGATCTTTTTCATATACACCATTGCAACGGGTTAACGTGGCATTGATGGCTGCCAGTACTAATGATACCTGCGAAGCACTGGTGGCTCCAAAATAGTTGGAGTATTCCGCAGTAACGGATTGGGCTAAACGCATAGTTTTCAGCTGGCCTGTTGAAGTTCCCGCCGCGTTTGGCGTTAACCCTTTTCCATTCAGGTCGCTCATCATTTGTGTATCTTCTGTGCGGCAGGTCCAGGGCAGGCTGGCCACATCGCGGTGTGCTGCATAAAAAGAATACACACTGTGGTCTTTGGAATAAGGCTCTCCAAATTCATCATCTTTTCCTGTACGGAAAATGGATGTTTGAATGCCCTGGGGAGAAATACTCAGCTTTAAAGTGGCATACTTGTCAGTAATGCCCCTTCCGGAAAAAGCCCTGATCTCCGGGAACTGTGCCTGCAGTGCTGGCTCCATGTTGGATGCTTCAAATACTTCAAATGATTCCAGTTGACCAGCCGCATCTGGCAGGGTAATTACCGTTGAAGCTTTAGAAGCATTCTTGTCAACAACAGTAAACAGTTGTTGTTTTAATGCATCCAGGTTCAGGTTAAATAATTTAAATTCTTTTGGATAAGACAATCGTGTAACCGCTTTGTCTGTAATAATGGTACTCTTGTTATCAGTATTTGCAGTCCAGAATTTATCCTGCGCAAAACCGAGAACCGTACCCATTACAAACAGCGCTGTAAGGGAGGTTTTTTTCATAAACTTTGTTGGTGTTTTAGTTCACAATAAAAATAGGTGGATTGTATGATAGTTTGTATTCGTAAAAATACGATTGTGGAAAACTAAGTTATGGATATCATTTTTTGAAATTGTTGCAGCTGTTATTTTTTGATTTAACTAACAGTACATCATAATAATAGACTACTCTTTCCTGCTGCTTTTTTATAAAATACAGGTTATCCACAACAATAAAGCCGCTTCTGTTGAAGCGGCTTTATAAGTTCATGTTTTTCAATAAGGCGTACACTAAAACCGTGTACTTAATACACTTTGTGGAAAAACAGTTTAGTTGGAATGCAGTAAAATTACGGCTGGCTGCAATCCGCTACCCGATGCAGTAAATTTACTGTCGCCTGCGGTTGCTGTTGATTGTATAATGACCTGGCATTTACCATTAAACAGTTTGCGCTGCCAGTTGTTATCAAAAAATTTATCAGGCTCATGACTGCTGGGGTTACCATTACCTACGCCGATGATCTTTATATTTCCTTCTGCAGTAAAATTGATGTTGTCCATTGCATCCGGCACTTCCCTGCCTTTATTATCAGTTACCGTTACATTCATTACACAAACATCTTTATCATCAGCTTTAATAGTAGTACGGTCCGGCGTTAATACAATTTGATAAGGTGCTCCGGTAGTTTCCACTTTAGCATATATTTTTTTTGTACCGCGTTTACCAAATGCTTCCAGTTTGCCCGGCGCATATTTTACTTTCCATTCCAGGTGGCCATTGCGTTCCATTATTTTTTTGCCCAGGCTCTTGCCATTCAGTTTTAATTCCACTTCATCTGCATTGCTGTATATCCATACTTTCACACTGTCGCCTGTTTTCCAGCCGTTCCAGTGCGGAGTGATGCGCAGTACATCTTTATTGCTCCACCAGCTTTGATAATAGTAATAAATATTTTTAGGGAAACCGCACATATCCATAATTCCAAAATGGCTGTTGATGCAGGGCCATCCATAAGGCGTGGGCTCGCCGCGGTAATCAAAACCCGTCCACACAAAACCGCCCATAAACCAGTCTTTATCCGCATTGGGTTTCCACCATTCTTCCGCAGTGCTGCTCCAGTACGGGTGTGTGCTGTCTTCATCAATTACATATCCATTGATGGTATCCGTTGCATACACACCACGGGTGCAAACCGTACTGCCCACTTCACTACCTAAAACGGGTTGTGTGGGATAGGCAGCGTGGTATTCATCAATTTTGGGAATGCGGTAATTGAATCCACGAACGGGTATCACTTCGTTTATGCCTTTCCGGTTGGGGCCATTATCCGCAGCATAAGTGCAGGTACGTGAGGGGTCGAGTTCTTTCAGCCTTTCAATTAAGGTAGATGCCAATCTTTTACCCACATCTGTTCCGTGTATCCAGCCTTCTTCATTGCCAATACTCCACATAAACACGCTGGGGTGGTTCCTGTCCCGCAAAATCAACCGTTCAAACTGGCTCATGTATTCTGTTGATGTGCCAATCATCCGGTTTTCATCCAGCACCAGCATACCCAGTTCATCGCAGGCCTGCAGCAACTCCGGTGTTGGTGGATTATGTGAAGTGCGGTATGCATTCACGCCCATTTCTTTTAATAATTTAATGCGGTAGTATTGCATGGCATCCGGCAATGCGCTGCCCACACCGGCATGATCCTGGTGGCAGCATACACCATAAATTTTTATTGGCTTGCCGTTCAAAGCCAAACCTTTTACGGGGTCAACAGTAATGGTGCGTATACCGAATGTGGTAGCAGTACTGTCTGTCACCACATCATTTTGTTTCAGCAGTGTAACCAGTTTATAACAGTACGGATTTTCTAAACTCCATACATTGGGGTTGGGTATTTTAAACTGGTACTGAATTTTCTTAAAGTCACCGTTAACTGCACCCACGCCATCTACAATAGTGCCGGTAACTTTATTACCCTCTTTATCATAAATGCGGTATTGTAAACTGCCCGAAATTCTTCCGGTAGTGTTATTTTCCACTTTGGTTTCCACTGCTATCGTTGCGGTACTGTCCTTCATTGTTGTGGTAACAAATGTGCCGTATTCCGCAATATGAAATGGCGCATATTTTTCCAGCCACACATGGCGGTAAATACCGGGGCCTTCATAAAACCAGCCTTCGTATTGGGAGGCATCCACCCTTACCACCAGTGTATTCTTCTTATGAAAATTGATATAATCGGTTACATCCAAACAAAACTCGCTGTACCCGCTGAAGTTATTGCCGAGATAATGGCCATTGAGAAATACGGTGCAATTACGGAACACGCCATCGAAATGGATATTCATCTTCTTCCCCGAATCGGTTACCGGAACCATAAATGTTTTACGGTACCATCCAATACTGGTTTTGGGGAATTGCCCGCCCACCGCTTTAAAACCATGATCCTGCAGGCCTTCATCTTTCATATTGACAAAGTCCTGTTCCACTGCCCAATCGTGCGGCAGATCCAGCGTACGCCAGTCCGCATCATTGAATTTTTCTGAAATGACACCTCCGGCAGAACCTGCTTTTGACAGGTTGTAATTGATGTTGTAGTTAAAATCGTTTTTGGTATCAGACGCATCGCCGAAATGAAATTTCCAGCTTTTATCCATCAGTAATTTTTCCCTCACCTGTGCGGTGGAAAAGAATGGAATGGTCAGCAACAGGCTGAACAGAAAGGTAATTGGTTTCATGAATGAAGATTTGCAGGGGTTAAATATAGCTTAAATGCAATCCTTTTTACTGCATGAATTGCTTTAATTTTGTGACCCTAAAAGTAACTCAATTTAACCTCACATTTATGGAATACAGGATAGAAAAGGATACCATGGGCGAAGTTCAGGTACCCATTGACGCCTTTTATGGCGCTCAAACCCAACGCAGCATTGACAATTTTAAGATTGCACAGGACATTAACAGGATGCCCAAAGAAATTATCAGGGCATTTGCTTATCTGAAACATGCCGCCGCATTAGCTAATTTGGAAGCAGGCGTATTACCAAAGAAAAAAGCTGACCTGATTGGTAAAGTGAGCAAAGAAATTTTAGACGGCAAACTGGATGCATACTTTCCCTTAGTGGTATGGCAAACCGGCAGCGGTACTCAAAGTAATATGAATGTGAATGAAGTGATTGCATACCGTGGCCATGTACTGAACGGCGGTAAATTAGGGGATAAAGATAAATACCTTCATCCCAACGATGATGTTAACAAAAGCCAGAGCAGTAACGATACCTTCCCTACTGCCATGCACATTGCCGCATATAAAATTTTAATGGAAACCACTATACCCGGTATCACCAAACTGCGGAATACATTAGATAAAAAAGCCAAAGCATTTAAGAAAGTGGTAAAAATTGGGCGTACCCATTTTATGGATGCCACACCTTTAACGCTTGGCCAGGAATTCAGCGGGTATGTATCACAGTTAGACCATGGCTTAAAAGCCATTAAAAATACTTTGGCCCATTTGGGTGAACTGGCATTGGGCGGAACTGCTGTGGGAACAGGTATTAACACCCCGCCAAAATACGATGTGATTGTAGCCAAACATATTGCCAAACTTACTGGTTTCCCTTTTAAAACTGCCGGCAATAAATTTGAAGCCCTTGCTGCACACGATGCGATTGTGGAAGCGCATGGTGCATTAAAAATGGTGGCGGTGAGTTTGATGAAGATTGCGAATGATATCCGCATGTTATCATCAGGCCCAAGAAGCGGTATTGGCGAAATCCATATTCCCGACAATGAGCCCGGTTCATCTATCATGCCCGGAAAAGTAAATCCCACACAATGCGAAGCATTGACTATGATTGCCGCACAGGTAATGGGTAATGATGTGGCCATCAGTGTTGGAGGCGCCAATGGCCATTTTGAACTGAATGTGTTTAAACCGGTAATGATCTACAACTTCCTGCACAGTGCAAGATTGATTGGCGATGGTTGTGTGAGCTTTAATGATAAATGTGCTGTGGGTATTGAACCATTAAAAGCCAACATTAAAAAACATGTTGATAATTCTTTGATGCTGGTAACTGCACTGAATACAAAAATCGGTTACTATAAAGCAGCCGAAATTGCACAAAAGGCACACAAAGAAGGAACTACTTTAAAAGAAATGGCCGTGAAGTTAGGTTACGTTACGCCCAAAGAGTTTGATGAATGGGTGGTGCCGGCCAATATGGTGGGCAAGATTTAATTACTTCTTTTATTTTGAAATTATATAACCGTCACAGTAAAACTGCAGGCAGAGCCACCAAATCCAGGTGTAATGGTGGTGCTGCCTGTGGTAAGTGGCGTACCCACTCCATGTAATACCACCGTTTGTAGTCCCGTGGTAGTAAAAACGCCTGAAGTTGAAAAAGAAAATCCATTACTGGTATTGGTGCTGAAATTATAAGAACCCGGTGCGGTTACATTTACCTGCAGCGTAACGGTATTGGCTGCATCCAATGGTTTATTGTGAATATAGAAACCATTTACGGTGGCCGCTGTGCAGGCATTGGGTGCGCCGCTTAATGTAAAAGTTGCAGGTGGCGGCAATGGCTGAACGATTACGGTAAAGTTACAAGCCTGCGTACCGGTATTGGGGATGAACGCAGTAGCTTCTGCATGCAAAGGTATTCCTGTGGCATTCAGGGTTACTGTTTGCTGGCCTGTTGCCGCAAAAACACCTGATGCACTGAATGTAAAACCATTGGCAGTATTGGTGTTGATCGCGTAAGTGCCGGTCTTCGTCACATTTACTCCAAGGGAAACTGTATTTTGAAAAGCGGAATTTATGGAGGCGTAATAATCACCATTCACATTCGCATTAAAGCAGGCGCCGGGCGTGCCATCAAAACTGAAAATGGCTTTACCATCATCCTGAACAGCCACTGTTATGGGCAATGTACAATGGCTTACGATATTGTCTGCCATTACTGTAGTAATTTCTTCCCTTACAGGTGTACCCGATCCCGTTAGTGTTACATTTTGCACACCGGGAAACTGGAAAATACCGTTACCGTCAAACTGGAAACCGTTATTTGTGGTGGCTTTAATAACATAACGTCCGGGAGTATTAACGTTTACCAGTAACGTGATCGAATTGCCTGTGGAGAGCGGCACATTTTTATTGTACGTTCCGTTTACAAAAACACCAGTGCAGGCATTTGGCGATCCGCCGAGCGTAAAGGTTGCATCGGGCGTATCTTCTACCCTAACTATAAAATCGCAGGCACTGCTGCCGTAAGTAATATGAAACTGGTTATCGCCTTTTGCAATGGGTTTACCACTGGCTTCTAAACGAATCGTATTCGTACCTTTTACAACAGTACCGGTGCCATGAAAATAAAATCCATTTATCGTATCGGAATGAATATCAATTTTTCCGGGCTGCACTACATCGGCCTGCACTTCTACATAAAAATTGCTGCCTAATGCCGTATCCACCCTGAAGATGCCATGCGGTTGAATGGGAAGGCAGTTGCCTGGCACATCATGTTTTAATTTGCCGTTGGAGTAGCCATCAAAATATAATTCCCGCTGGCAGGCATAAAACACACCGGCCAGGATGAAAAGTAACAGCACTATTTTCGGGAATTTCATAACAGCAATCAATAGCTATAAAGATAATGTTTTTAGGCAGAAACCGGGTGGGGAAGCAGGCTGCAGCAACATCAACAGTTTTTTTTATCTTCAATTGTTCATTTAGTAAACTGATAATTAGACTGTACGAACAAAAAAGAAAATATTTGACCCATCAAGGATTATGAGACGAATTGTAACCACCGGCATTTGTTTAGCACTTCTGTTTATCTCAGCATTCATTCCTGTAACTTATACTGTTGATAATATTGAGATCAATGATACAGGTATTCTGCCAGGCACTTTTATATTCCTCCTGATTGATTTTATTTTGCTTGCAGCTGCAGTTTCGTTCACGCTATTCCGGCTCAGCAATAAATTACCGGGAAATTTTGTGCTGAAGCGGCAACATAAATCATTGAACCGGGAATTTAAGGTATTGGCTTTCTGGCTGGCATTCGTTGGTTCAAGGTATGTACTCAGTAAATTCATCAACATCTCCTTTGGTACCATAGATATTTATTTTATCATCATCCTGTTTTCTTTTTTTATTTATGATATGACTGTCAGGTGGTATACCCATAAATACCAGCCGGACATCATCGCTCTTGATAACCACCTGTTGCTGGTTAAGCGGGCGTACTTTATTAAACAACTTCAACCGAACCACATAAGGCAAATCCGTTATGCGGCTACTGAAACAACTGTTACACTTGTTTTTAAAGAAGGCTTAGACAATATCTCACTTCCGCTTTCTGATTATGCGTTTACAGCTTTGCAGCAGCTGATTCAAATAATCATTGCGGCCAATGACAACGCACTTATTATTGATCCGGAAATCAGCACCATTTTTCATTTACCTGCTTAACTGAATTCCTTTATTCAAGCCCTGAAAAATTTTCCATCACCAATTTGATTTTAAAATGCCCCCCGATGGAGCTTGATCTACTTCGTTGATATTCTTTCTACCAAACTGTCGTCCCGATGGGACTTTATTGATGCATGCTTTTATGCTACCAAACTGTCGCCCGATGGGACTTTATTGATGTATACTTTTATGTTACCAAACTGTCGTCCCGATGGCACTTTATTGATGTATGCTTTTACGCTACCAAACTGTCGTCCCGATGGCACTTTATTGATGTATGATTTTACGCTACCAAACTGTCGTCTCGATAGAACTTTATTGATGTATGCTTTTTATGCTACCAAACTGTCGTCCCGATGGGATTTTATTGAGGTATGCTTTTATGTTACCAAACTGTCATTGCGTTGGGCTTCAAAGCGTAATCAGGTCGTTATCATCACATCAAAATTATACACACAAAAAAGGTGGCCTGTTTCCAAACCGCCCTTTATTCTAACTATGGATTGCTGTTTAGGTATTAAAAACGATCCAGGTTCATTACTTTATTCCATGCAGCAACAAAGTCACTGATAAATGTATCTTTTGCATCATCGCAGGCATACACTTCTGCAATGGCACGCAGTTCCGAATTGGAGCCGAAGATGAGGTCTGCACGGGTAGCAGTCCATTTTATAGCACCGCTTACACGGTCAGTTCCAACAAAGCCCTGCTGAACAGGATCAGCCGCTTTCCATGTAGTGCCAAAATCAAGCAGGTTTACGAACCAGTCGTTGGTTAATGCACCAGGTGTTGCAGTGAACACACCATGATTGGAGTTATCGTAATTGATATTGATTACTTTTAAGCCTCCCATTAATACTGTCATCTCAGGTGCTGTTAAAGTTAACAACTGTGCTTTATCCACCAGCATTTCTTCTGCGGCAGTTGCGTACATACCTTTCTGGTAGTTACGGAATCCGTCTGCAAATGGCTCCAGTACCGCAAATGATTCCACATCAGTTTGTGCAGCAGTTGCATCAACCCTTCCGGCATTAAACGGAACGCTTATAGTTTTTCCGGCATTTGCTGCAGCTTTTTCCACACCTGCATTTCCTGCCAGCACAATAAGGTCTGCCAGTGATACTTTTTTATTGCCTTTTTGTGCGCTGTTGAATGCATTTTGAATAATTTCAAGAACATCCAGCACTTTACCTAATTGCGCAGGATTATTTACCGCCCAGTATTTTTGTGGTGCCAGCCTTATGCGTGCACCATTGGCACCACCACGTTTATCAGAACCACGGAAGGTTGAAGCCGATGCCCATGCTGTACCCACCAGTTCTGATACGGTTAAACCACTGCCCAATATTTGTGTTTTTAAAGCAGCTATATCTGCATCGTTGATCAATTCACCATTAACTGCAGGTAAAGGATCCTGCCAGATCAATTCTTCCGCAGGAACTTCCGCACCGAGGTAACGGGCACGTGGCCCCATATCGCGATGGGTGAGTTTAAACCATGCACGTGCAAATGCATCAGCAAACTGGTCGGGATGTTCAAAAAAGCGCCTGGATATTTTTTCGTAAGCGGGATCTATTCTTAAAGCAAGGTCAGTGGTAAGCATAAACGGTGCATGGCGTTTGGATGCATCGTGTGCATCCGGAACCAATCCTGCACCTGCGTTATTTTTAGGTTTCCATTGATGGGCGCCTGCCGGGCTCTTCGTTAATTCCCATTCGTACCCAAAAAGGTTTTCGAAAAAGTTATTGCTCCATTTTGTTGGTGTGGTCGTCCACGCACCTTCTAACCCGCTGGTGATAGTATCAGCACCATTACCGCTTCCAAAAGTATTTTTCCAGCCCAGATTTTGTTCTTCTATACCCGCAGCTGCCGGCTCACGGCCTACATATTGGCCAGGATTGGCAGCGCCGTGTGTTTTACCAAAAGTATGTCCGCCGGCAATCAGCGCCACTGTTTCTTCATCATTCATCGCCATGCGTCCAAAGGTTTCGCGGATGTCACGTGCCGCTGCCAGCGGGTCTGGGTTACCGTTAGGCCCTTCAGGATTTACATAAATCAATCCCATTTGTACTGCTGCCAATGGATTTTCCAGGTCGCGGTCGCCTGTGTAGCGTTTATCGCCCAGCCAGGTGGTTTCAGCACCCCAGTAAACATCTTCTTCCGGTTCCCATACATCTTCGCGGCCACCGGCAAAGCCAAAGGTTTTAAAACCCATCGATTCCAGGGCACAGTTGCCTGCAAGAATCATTAAATCTGCCCAGGAAAGGTTCTTCCCGTATTTCCGTTTTACCGGCCATAATAATAAACGGGCTTTATCCAGATTGGCATTATCGGGCCAGCTGTTCAATGGTGCAAAACGTTGTGTGCCGCTTCCTGCGCCGCCACGCCCATCATGAATGCGGTATGTTCCCGCGCTGTGCCATGCCATGCGGATGAAGAGGGGACCATAGTGGCCATAATCCGCAGGCCACCACTCCTGTGATGTAGTCATCAGCGTATAAATATCTTTTTTTACAGCGGCAAGATCAAGGCTTTTGAATGCGGCTGCATAATTGAATTGCTTATCCATCGGGTTGGACAGCGATGAATGCTGGCGGAGAATATTTAGTTTGAGTTGATTGGGCCACCAGTCGCGGTTGCTGGTACCACCTCCTGCAATTTTTCCGAGTTGTGAACCGGTGAACGGACATTTGGCTGCGCCGTTGCTGGTTGCTGCTGTGTTACTGCTCATACATGTAAGATTAAATGGTGTGAATGATCTGTTGAATCGTTATAATTTATTTTGGGAAGACAAATGTAAAACGGCAACTTTAATAAAGCAAATTGATTATTTTTATATTCTGATAGTTTTTATCTATGACAATAACTCAATTAGAATACATTGTTGCGCTGGATACCCACCGCCATTTTGCAGCAGCTGCAGAACATTGTTTTGTTACCCAGCCCACATTAAGTATGCAGATTCAAAAACTGGAAGATGAACTGGGCGTGAAAATTTTTGACCGCACCAAACAACCCGTCATTCCTACAGAAATTGGTGTGGGCCTGATTGCACAGGCACGTAACACGCTGCGTGAAGCCGGTATGATCAAACAACTCATCAACGATCAGAAAGATACACTGAGCGGGGAATTACGCATTGGTATTATTCCCACACTGGCTCCGTATGTATTGCCGCCATTATATAAAATTATGCGGCTGAAATATCCCAAACTAAATCTCATCATTAAAGAATACATCACTGAAGATGTGATTCATGAACTGAAAAACAGCCGGCTGGATTGTGGCATTGTAGTTACACCACTCAACGATGCTTCCATTAAAGAAGATGTGTTGTTTTATGAAGAACTGTTTGTGTATGTATCGAAGAAGAACGCCCTCTCCAATAAAAAATATGTGCTGGCCAATGAAATTGACCCCAACCAATTATGGTTACTGGAAGAAGGCCATTGCTTCCGCTCACAAATTTTAAATTTATGCGAACTGCGTAAGAGCACCGATTTCCATTTTAAATATGAAACCGGCAATATTGAAACCCTGAAACGCATGGTGGACAAAAGCGATGGCATTACCATCTTACCTGAACTGGCAGTGATGGAATTCAGTAAAACACAATTAAAACTGGTGAAACAATTAAAACAACCCAGTCCGGCACGTGAGGTAAGTTTGGTTACGCATCGTGATCATATTAAAAACCGGCTCATCAAAACATTGAAAGAAGAAATACTGAATATTGTTCCACCTCAAATGCAGCAATTGAGGAATAAGAAAGTGGTAGAGATTACGTATTAAGGGGTAAGGGGCAAGGGAGGGCAGGAAAGGGTGAAAAGATTTTATTAATGTCAATTCGCATTAACTCATTCTTCAAAAAATTCAATGTGTTTATGCCCTTTAATGATGCTAACCAGAATGTCATAAATCGTTTCCCCCTGCTTTATTGCACATAAGTCTCTTTTACTTTTTGCAGAATGATTCCATATTAATTTAGTTGGCTCTAAATATTCGTGCACCCCAAACCCTCCTTCCAATAAGTCGCTAAAAGCATCCAGGTTGTGCCCGGTTTTCCACTACAGGTTGAAGGTTAAAACCCGGTCTGCTTCATTATAAAATCCTTTTAGTGTACTAAAATTTTTACCCTCTATGATAATTACTTTCATTATTGATTAATTTGAACATGCTGTTGCTTTATGAACTATTTTTCCTTGTATAGTAATAATACCAACTACTATTAAGTGTCACCTTTTTCAAATCCTCAACTGGTGATTTAAATATATTTTCTGCCTGTTCACTATCATCTAAATATATTTTACATCCTTTTTTATCGAGAAACTGAAAAGACTCCACAAAGAATTTGTTATAAGTATATTGAAAACCATACTCTTTGTATCCGTTGGTTGCAATAATTCCCACAGCAAAGCTGGAGCCAACACCTGCCCTGCCACTCTGATGAATACGTATCCTCACCTGGTCAGAATATTCGTGTTTTTCCCGAATAAAATCTTTATTAAAATATTGTGGTTTAATGATGAAATAATCTTCGAACAGAAACAATACCGACGATCTTTTGAGCAGGTAGCGGAAGAATAAAACCCCGGCACAAAGGCTTACGATACCGGTAATAATATTCCACAGAAAAAAGCAAATGATAAATCCGACACTCAATGCAGAAAGATAAATAATGTCTCCAATACTGTTTTCCTTTATGGAATACAATTCCTTCATTCTGCGTTGATGTTTATTATCCGGTTTATAAATTGAAAGTTAACCTTTCTTCTTTAAAGCTTTCAATTTAAAATAAATCCAATACGCAATTATATTGATCACAATAACAATAGCTACCAGTATTAACTGAATGTTGGTTGAAATATTTTCCTGGTAAATTACAGGTATCAAGTAACGGGTAATAAAATCTTCTTTATAGGTAGACAGGCCTGCATGAAAAGCGAAATAGTTTTCAAGGCTTGTGAGTGGACAAATAATACCGGGAGAAAGCTCTGCAATTACAGCCCAAAGCACTGAGGCCAAATGGGCAATACGAATCCATTTAGCTTTATGTGCCAGGAAGCCACCTGCAATAACGAACAGAATAAACAAAAAGTGAATAACTACAGTAAGTATGGTAAGAAGATGAAAGAAGTATCTTTCCATTGAATTGAATTAATGAAAATTGAATTTATGCTATTTTCTCCCAATAGAATGATATTCCTTTATAGAATTGAACACGCCACAGGCGTGTTCCTACTTAACCAATTTCTTCACCACCATTGTTACGCCATAAGCGTTGTATAATTTTAAAATATACATGCCTTTTTGTAACGCTGCGGTATTAATGGTAAAGTCATTTTTGTAGCCGTTTGCAGTCAGCACCACCCTGCCTTCCATATCAAACACCTGTACCAGCAAAGGTTTCTGCATGTCTTTCTTTGCATGAATGTACAATACGCTGGTTACGGGGTTGGGAAATATCTTCACCGCATCTTTATTAACGCCGCCGGTCGTAATCGTATCTGGTAAAGCCAGTACTGTTCCGGTATAGGTGTATTCCATAATGGTGCCGCCATTGCTTGCTGCACCCACATCCCGTGCCACATAAAAATGTAATCCATCTGGTGCGCAGGTTATGCGGCGGATGCGGTCTCCATCATTATGAAAATATGTGATGGTATCACCGCTGATGCCGTCGCCGGTTGCATTCAGCTTTACACGATATACCCAGTTTTTTTTCAGCGGGGTTAACAGTAATGACCCCGGCCAGCCGGGTATTACATTGTAGCCGTAAAATGCAATGCTGGATACGGCTGCTGTTGGCCACAATGCATTATTGCTTTGCGACATCAGTGCAGGCATTTCAGCCGCTGTTGCGGTGAATAAAGTAAAAATGGGCTCTTTATTATTCGATGCGGTATCACAAAAGCCCTGCTCATTGGCACTTGTATTCTGCCCTATCTTGTACCCGTTTACGTTATTATCACAATACCCGGACACCTGGTCCCAACCATAATTTTTTCCGGGTTCAATAATATTGATCTCATCATCAGTCCTGTCCATTTGTTCGGAACTGTATAAATAATCGGTTCCATTTATATTGCCCCATGCCAAACCCTGCGGATTGCGGTGCCCGTAAGTGTATACATAATCCTTCGGTGTAATGGAAGCATTATTGTAAAACGGGTTGTCGTTCGGCACCCAATTGTCTGCGCCGCCATCGCCATCAGGTTCCGTATTCAGGCGCAACACTTTTCCTTCCATTACATTAATGTTTTGCGCATTTTCGGTACGGGTAGTGTTTAAAAACTGGCCTGCCCCCATATCTCCAACAGTATAGTATAGACGATATTGAGTATGTGATGCATCTGTACCCGGTTCAATGGTGGGGCCAATAACTAACCTGCCGGAATTGTGATCGCTGCTGCCCGGTATAGTATTTATTATTACTGTTGGGTTAGATAATGTATTGCCGTTATAATCGAACCGCACAATTTTAGTGGTAAACACACAACTGGTATTGGTACCCGGGCAACTGCCCCGGTTATAAACATAAGCCACGTACACCCAGGGCTTGGCAGCACGCACTGCGGGATCAGCAGAAAATAAATTGGGATGAATGGCCAGTCCCATCAATCCGCCCTGCGGTTGCGTACCGGATGCTGATGTAAAATTGATGGAGGGATCTGTTGCACGTAAATCTATTAATGGTGTTTTTGTACCGGTGGCAATATCCACACGGTTAATGATGTAGGCTTTATTTTCTGTTACCCATAAGGAATCGTTGGGTCCATAAGCTACTTCCCATGCGGAATTAAAGCCTGCTGCCACAATACGTTTGGTGAAAGTTTGCGCCTGCAATCCTGTTGCACACAACAGTATGGAGAGATACAATAAGCAGTATCGTTTGCCGGTGATCATTACTTTGTTTTTCATAGATGGATGATTATTGGTTAATCAGGATACAACTGAACCGCTGCAAAAACCTTACCTGAAAATGCTGATGGGCCAAAAATATTGTTTTTGCAGGGATGGATTTTTACGGTCTGTTTTCAGAAAGCATATTTACGATATCAGCCATCCGGAAATACACTTTCCACAACGGAAAAATGCCCGTAAATCTCCTGTAAAAAACTACCATTCCGGGCTTGATTACTCTGCTTGTTTCCTCAAAAAATGCTTCCTTTTTCACGTAAAAAACCACAATTTCAGCATTCTGAATACAAATGTATAAAAAGCGCATTTTTTATGCAATAACAAGGGTCATTTTACGTTGAGGTAATAACTGCACTTGTGAATAAACCTGATTGATCCGGGGTCTTGAAGCGTAAATCCGTGCCTGATCAACTGCCCTGTTAAAACATCTGTTCCAACAAACCGTATGGCCTTTTTGCGGTTACCAAAAAGGGGTATAAATGAAAAAGAACAGATTCTATTATCCGGCACCAAAACTGAGAGACTATGAAAACACCTTTACTACGATGTATTCTACTATTTCTGATTACAACAGGAACACTTACTGCTGCTGATTTGTTTGCCCAGGTGCAAACGGGCAGAAGTTACATCAATGTTTCTAAAAATACGACTGGTGGTACTTTTGAACCTGGCGATGTACTGGAGATCAGGTCTGCCATTGCTGTGGGCAACTTTTCATCATTTTCCATAACACAGGTTAGATACAACGATACGATTAATGCCAATTTCACTTACGTTCCGAACACCTTACGCATTCTTACCAATGAAGGTTTATCATTCCGGCAATTTACTGATGCCGGTGGTGATGATGGCGGCATGTTCAATTTCGTGAACAACACCCTGCGCATTAATATGGGCAAATCCATTGGCATTGCCTCCAATACCGGTAACGCCACAACAGGTGGCGGTACAATTGCCTATAACGACAAACCTTCTTTTTATGGTGGTGTATGTATCATGGTTGCCTCTTTCAGGGTAAAGATCAATACACTCGTTGCGTATAATACTTTATTGCAAATGCCGGGTGGTGCGTTCAGGTACACCCAATCTGCTGCTGCCAAAACAGCTGCATTTACGCCCAATAGCCTGATGGTATTTCAAAATCAGGGCGTATGCCCCAACTATGTGGGGGGTAATGCTGTGATTGACAACAACGGTACCTTTGGTTCCGGTAATACGCAAAACCGGAGTTCTTCTGCCATTGTACCGGGTTATACATTTATCAATTTTGCATCTGGTCAGCCTAACGATGGTAATTATGGTATTGCCAATAACAGCAGCGCTACCGGTGCCACCAATAACGGTGTGCCATACCCTGATAACTCAAGGGTTTTCACCGTATGGGATATTATTGGCGATCATACTGGTGCTTCCAGTCCTGCATTGGGCAATCCGGCTACAACGCCAGGTTCAACCGGTGGTTATATGGCGGTGATCAATGCCAGTTATGCCACCAGCCAGGCTATACAGCAAACAGTAAGCAATCTTTGTCCGTCCACGTATTATGATTTCAGTGCGTGGTTCAGGAATATTTGTTCTAAATGCTCCTGCGACAGTAACGGTCATGGTGCGCTGAATGCATTGTTTAACGGGCCATACCCACCGGGTGTAAAACCCAATCTTACCTTCCAGTTAGATGGTATTGATTATTATACTACAGGTGATATTGATTATACCGGCCAATGGGAGAAAAAAGGATTTACGTATTTAACAGGCCCTGCACAAACTTCATTTACTTTTTCCATCCGTAATAATTCACCGGGTGGTGGTGGTAACGACTGGGCTGTTGATGATGTGAATTTATCCACTTGTGTCCCGGATTTATTATTAAAATATAATCCTGAAATTAAAGTATGTAATGATGCACTGATAGATCTGTCTGCAGTGGTGCGGTGTTATTTTTCCAATTATGTTTATTATAAATGGGAGAAGAGTATTGATGGTGGCGTTACCTGGAACAGCACCGGCGTATCTGGTGTTGGCAGCCCCGCTTTGGTGAGTGGCCAATGGGAATATACTGCCGCTTACCCGTTGTTTGTAGCTGCACTGGCCGACAGTGGCAGCCGTTACCGCATTGTAGTGGCCACCACTGCATCTAACCTTACCAATGCCAGTTGTTCGTATAACAATAATGCCAGTACGCTGGTGAGCGTATTGAACTGCGGCCCTATTTTAAATGCAGAACTAAAACAATTTAACGGGCAACTGGTGCAGTCCAATGCTCAATTACAATGGAGTATTACTGCCACTGCAGCTATTGAAAAATTTGATATTGAAAGAAGTACGGATGGCAGCAACTTCATCAGCATCGGTACAGTATATGCTGCAGCAAATACTGTGCAAACCAGTTACGGTTTTACTGATCCTGAGCCGGTAAAAGGCATTACTTATTACCGCTTAAAATTACTGGAGCAGGATGAACGGTTGTATGCTTACAGCCCTGTAATTGCCCTTTCTCCCAAAGCCATCAACTTTACGGTGGGCAGCGTTACCAACCCGGTTACCAATTCCCTGTCGGTAAGTGTGGTGCTGCCACAGCACAATATCATAAACTTACTCATTACCGACATGCTGGGCAAGCCTTTATTTAAAATGCAAACAGAAGGTGCAAAAGGATGGAACAGTATACCGGTTACCGGTATAAGACAACTACCTGCAGGTGTGTATATGCTTTCGGTAAGCAGCAATAACGAGGTCATAAATAAGCGCATTGTGAAAATGTAGTCCGGCTGGCACGGTAAAAAAATACGCAACTATACCGGGCGAATGAACAATGCCAGCATGGCCAATCATTCCCGGATGTACCATACTTCCGCCGTGAAGTTTGAAATACAAAAGAAAAGCCCCCTGATTCTTCGGGGGGCTTTGGTTTATGGTTAAGCAGGTTATTTTATTTACACTGGTATCCAAATGTCAGTTTTGCCTGAGGTGAAGGTATACTGGTTTGGTCATCGCCCAGCATATACACACTGGTTACATAATTATCACGGCTGAGGATATACGTTTTAAAAGTGGAAACTGTTGAATCCACCAAAGTATTTCCGGGATCGTAGTAGCGCACTTTATAATCTTTACAGGCGTTGGTTGTCTTTCTTCCGAAATTGAAGAACTGGTTCATCTCCGCATGGGTGTCTTCATCGGGGAAAAGGTACATAAAGTTTTTGGGTGCAATATTGGTGTAATAGGTAAGGTCGGCGTCTTTGATCTTGTCAAAAGTAAACATATCCACATCTTCCATGTGTGTAAGGTTACCGCCCGTGTAGGTGTAAGTCACCTGCTGAAAAGGTGTCCCGGGTGATAACGTATAGGTATACACTTTATTGATCAGGAAATTTGCCGCGTCATACACAAAGGCAATATCATATTCCGGCGAGCCGGGAACAGTAGGATCAATGAGGCCATGAAAACTGTTAATGCGCCTGGTGGTGGCATCAAAAATATAATACTGATCGGGGTCAATATATACAGTATCAGAAAAATATTGCGGCACTGAATTGAAATCGATACTCAGTGTGATGCTGTCGAATTTGGTAATATCTGTTACTGCATCGGAACTGTTGATGGTGGCAATTAATGATCCGATTGGCGCACCTGTGGCACTGTCGTTGTAAGCAATTTTATTAATGCGGCAATCTGATCCGATGATCACGCCTGCGCCACTGCCGCTGCCATTTTCATCGCTGTATTCTTTCTGGCAGGAAACAATGGTTGTTACCATTGCAATTAAACCCAAAAACAAAAATCTATTTTTCATGCACAATTATTTATTTATCTAACCTAATTGCAGGTCAATCGCTTTTATAATGATTGTTAACGGTATCCAGTTTTTAGAATACATGGTAATTTCTCAAATTAACTTCTGCACTGGTTGCTCCGGTAAGAATTGCAGTTGGTGTATACACCACTTTAACCAATCCAATACCTTTGGCATAATAGTAATCATCATTTTCTACCACTGCATTGGATAGGCCAAAAGCAGCACAGGTAAATTTCACAGTAACACTCATATAAATTACACTGGTATAATTTACTGAATTGACCGTAATGCTGGTATTGGCATTGGCCACTTTGAAATCATATTCCATTGATGCAGGGTTGCCCTGGAAAGTTCCGGTAAATGTTTGTGGCGTAAAGGCAGTATTGGTAGCCGCATTCTCACGCAGGAAATTAATGTCTTTATATTCTACATTATCAAAAGCAATGTATCCTGAGTAATAATCTGTAGGAGACCATTGCCAGTAATCATTGGTAGCTTTCCTGTAATGCGTAGTATCATAAGGAGCACCGGCATAGCTGTCTTCCATTTCAGAGTACGTATTACTGTTATAAGTATTGGTTCCGTATATGACACTATAAGCAGTATCAGTACCACCAGTTACATCATAACTCCACCAGCTGTTATTGGTTAACGGAAAATAATCGCCATTAGGTGGGGGAACGGTAGTCACATCAAATGTGCAGCTGCCGGGGACATTTGGCTGATAAGTAAATGTACCCGCTGCTGCAGGTGTGCCCGTTGCCGTTAAAGTAATTTGCTGAGTACCCACTACAAGGCTGCCACTGCCACTGAAGCTGATGCCATTGACTGTGTTGGTGCTGATGGTATACGTACCGGCAACCGTTGCGGTTACATTCAGCTTAACTGTATTGGCTACTGATGTTACCGAACCAGCAGTATACGTACCCCCGATTAAATAACTGGTACAGGTATTGGGTGTGCCATCTAATGTAAAAGTAGCTGCGCCTCCACTGCCACCGGCAGGTAAAACGGTTATATCAAAAGTGCAGGTACTGCTAAGATTTGTTACGGTTACGGTTGCATTGCCCGCAGTTAATGGTGTACCCGTACCTGTTAGTGTTACATTTTGCAAGCCGGTTCCTGTAAACAAGCCGGTTCCACTGAAAAGAAAGCCGCTGGTTGAGGCTGCTGCAATGGCATATGCGCCGGGAGATGTTACTAAAACCTGTATGGTTAACGTGTTACCGGGTGTTAGTGGTGTGCCCACAGTATAGGTGCCATTTACCGATGCACCGGTACAACTGTTTGGTGCGCCGCCCAGCGTAAACACGGCTGGTGAGGGTGGTGGGCCAACAACCGTTATATCGAAAGTACAGGTACTGCTGCCGTAGGTTACAGTAAATGTGCTGGTACCCGCTGCTGTGGGGGTGCCACTGGCATACAAACGGATGGTGTTGGTGCCCAATGTTACACTGCCGGCTTTGTTGAACCAAAATCCGTTTACGGTATCAGTGCGGATGTCGAATGTGCCGGGGTAATTTACATTTACCTGCACATCCACATACTGCTGGTTACTTAACACGGAGTCTTTACTGAAAATACCCGTAACTGTTACTGGAAGGCAACTGCCGCCGGCATCTTTCTTTAACGTTCCGGAAGAAACGCCGTTGGACTCAAATTTGAGCTCTTTCTGGCAGGAAAAAATGATGGCTGAAATGGTAAAAACCAGGGTGAATGCGTAGAAAATCTTCATCATCCGCTAAAGAATTATTTTGTTATAAAGATATGGTATTTATGACACCTGGGACTCATCATTTACCAAGGCCCCGGTTTCCACGGTATGATTATCTTCGCCACCTTTACGCTGCTTGAAAAAGCGTTTCTGGAAAACTAAAATTGTAATTACCCCGGTTGATATGGCTGCATCGGCTAAATTGAATATCGGCCTGAAAAATTCAAAATCCTGTCCGCCCCAGAACGGCACCCATTTGGGAAAGGTTCCGCTGATTAACTTAAAGTACAGCATATCCACCACATTGCCGTGCATGAATGATGCATAACCATGTTTGGCAAAAGCAGCCACGCCTGCGTAACCAATGTATTCATCCGAGTTTGGCACCGGCAGCATACCTCTATCAAAAATCAATCCATAAAATGCGGAGTCTATCAGGTTGCCCAAAGCGCCGGCATAAATCAGCGATGCACAAATGATAAAGCCTGCATGGTATTTCTGCCTGATGATGCTGCCCAGGTACCAGGTTCCAAAAAACACTGCAGCCATTCTGAAAATGGTCAAAGCAAGTTTTCCCCAGCTTCCGCCAAACTTCATTCCGTAAGCCATGCCGGGGTTCTCCACAAAATACAACTGGAATTTTTCGCCCAGTACATTCTGATGATCATTCAATCCAAAATGTGTTTTGATATAAATCTTCAGGGCCTGGTCGGCCAGCACTACAAGGGCAATTATAAATACGGCGTGTCTGACTTTTATCATGTGCGCAAAGATAAGGGATTGGGGGTTGGGTGTGGGTTGAAGGTTGATGGTTAATTGGGTGATTGGTTAACTGGTAAGTTAGTAATAATTGTCAATTCACAGATGCCGTTTCCCACTATTGACTATTGATCATTCACCGCCCTATTCCTCAAAATACACCCGCTTCACCCGTTGGGATATGCCGGTTAATATTTCGTACGCAATAGTATTCGCCCATCCTGCCACTTCGGCTACCGGCAACAGTTCACCAAATACCGTTACATCATCACCTTCTTTGGCTTCAATACCGGTAATATCCAGCATCGTCATATCCATACATACGTTGCCAATGACCGGTGCCAGTTGGCCGTTCACATACATTCTGCCCATACCATTACCCAGGCTGCGGGGATAACCATCTGCATACCCAATACGCACTGTTGCTATAACAGAATCTTTCTCTGCAATACCTTTCCTGCTGTAACCCACACTTTCCCCGGCCTTTACTTTTTTTATTTGTGCAATAGTGGTACGCAGCGTGCTTACATTTCTTAATTGATGCTGCATGGTTTCATTGGAATCCACTCCATAAAGGCCAATACCGAGACGTACCATATCCAACTGTAAATTTTTGTGGCGGTGAATGGCAGATGTATTGGCAATATGTTTGGTAAAAGAATAAGGCAATGCTTTTGCAATGGCTTTACAACCTTTTAGAAACAATCCAGCCTGTTCGCTTGTAAACAGGTCGTGCACTTTGTTTTCGCTGGCCGCAAGATGAGAGAATACGGATTGTATTTTAAACCGGTTCGATGATTCCAGTTTGGTACAAAGTTCTTTTATTTCATGCGGCTCAAAACCCAGGCGGTGCATGCCTGTATCCAGTTTAATATGTACCGGGTAATAGGCAATGCCGGATTGTGCCAGGTAATGTTCAAAAGCCTGCAGTATGCCAAAGGAATACAATTCGGGTTCAAGATGATGCTGCACCAGCATATCAAATGTAGGCGGTTCTGCATTCATCACCATGATGGGCAATGCAATGCCGGCACGCCGTAATTCCACCCCTTCATCTGCATAAGCAACAGCCAGGTAATCTGTTTTATGAAACTGCAGCAGGTTGGCAATTTCAAAACTGCCGCTTCCATAACTGAATGCTTTTACCATCGCCATGATCTTTACACCAGGCTTCAATTCCTGCTGGTATGTTTTCAGGTTATGCACCAATGCGCTCAGGTTAATTTCCAGTACAGTTTGATGGCTTTTTTGTTCCAGTAAATGACTGATCTGTTCAAACTCAAATACCCTTGCGCCTTTCAATAAAATGGTTTCGTTATAAAAATGAAGGGCGGCAAACTGTTGCCTGAATTCGCCGGTGGAAGAAAAGAATGTTGTTTCCGGCAAATTATGAAAGCAGTAATTATGCCGCGATATTTCCGGGCCAATACCGATCAACCGGTTGATATTTTTTTGTTCCAGTATACCGGCCACTTCTTTGTATAATGCTTCATTGCTTTTACCGCTTTGTAAAATATCGCTGATGATCACGGTGCGTTTGGGATGCTGCTGTTGTTGCTGCAAAAAATCCAGCGCTATAGATAATGAAGTAATATCGGCACTGTAGCTGTCATTAATAACAGAACAATTGTTGATGCCCTCTTTCAGTTCCAGCCGCATTTCCACGGGTTTCAATTGTATCATGCGTTCCTGCACCTGCTCATCATCCACACCCAATTGCAACAAAACACACCAGCAGGTAATGGCATTTTTGATGGCCGCATCGTTGGTGAATGGAATTGAAATACTCACTTTTCTCGCTTTATACATTGCTTTGATCACTGTATTGTAAGCCTGCACCTGTATAGTGACGATCTGCAATGTGGCTTCCTGGTGTTGCCCCCAACTGAACAGCCGGTTGCTTTCTGTATGACTCAATACATCATCTACCAGGTTTTCATCTTTACAATAAATAATTATACCAGCGTGGTCAAACAACTTTGCTTTTTCCCGTACTTTCTCCATCATACTGATAAAACCTTCGCTGTGCGCTTCGCCAATATTGGTAAACACGCCAATATTGGGTTGTATCATTTTCTCCAGCTTTTCCATTTCGCCGGGTTGCGAAATTCCTGCTTCAAAAATACCGAGTGTATGCGATGGATTGATTTGCCAGATGCTTAACGGTACACCAATTTGTGAGTTATAACTTTTGGGGCTTCTTACAATATTATTATCGGGCTGCAGTAATTGGTGTAACCATTCTTTCACTATTGTTTTTCCGTTACTGCCGGTAATGCCAATCACCGGTAAAGCAAATTGTTTGCGGTGCCATGCCGTTAACTGCTGCAGTGCGGTTAAAACATCTGCCACTGCAATAATATTGGCACCTTTATATGCGGCCGCTTCAAATGTGAAAGATTGTTGCACCACAAAATTCCGTACACCTTTCTGGTATAACTCTTTTATAAAAGCCTGGCCCTGGCGCCTCGGCCCGGGAATGGTAAAGAATATGGTAGTGGCCGGAAATAATAGTTTCCTGCTGTCTGTCAACAGGTGTTCAACAGGTGCATCCGCGGCGCTTTCATTGATGAGTGTGCCGGAAATTATAGCTGCAATATGTTTGGATGTATACAACACTGCATTTCATTGTAAAAAAATATTAGCAATTATTCGTTATCGGGTATTCCTTTACGTTTTACATCAATAGAATACACTATTGACCCACTGATGCAAACCACAATTACCGCCAGCGATACCCAAACCGGTACATGTACCCAATGTTCCGCCAGCATTTTTACACCAATGAACAACAATACAATGGCAATGCCCTGCTGCAGGTAATCGAATTTGCTGGCTGCACCACGCAACACAAAAAACAGGCTGCGCAAACCCAGTACTGCAAATATATTGGAAGAATAGATCAATAATTTTTTTGTGGGATCCGGAATAATGGAAAACACAGCCGGTATGGAATCTACTGCAAATACAATATCGATCAGCCCCAGCATCACCACCACCATCGAGAGTTTGGTGAAGTATGCTTTTTTGTTTCGGGTAATGATGAACCTGCCGTTCGGTTCCTCTGTTGTAGTACGCATGAATTTGTTCATGAAACGGAATGCCCAGTTTTCTTCAGGGTTAAACTCTTCCTCATCGCTGCTGGCAAACATCTTTATACCAGTATATACCAGGAAGGCGCCAAAAATATACATGACCCATTCCCATCGTGCCACGGTTGCGCTGCCCACCGCAATAAACAATATTCTGAATACGATGGCCATTAAAATACCCAACAGTAAAACACGGGAGTAATTATTTTCTTTTACTTTAAAGAAATTGAAGATGATGATGAAAACAAAAATATTGTCGATAGACAGCGACCACTCCAGTAAATACGCCGAGATGTAAGAAATGGCATCGGCTTTTCCATGGCCTGCTTCATTTTCATACCAGATAAAAGCGCAAAAAGCCAGTGACAGTAATACCCAGAAAACTGTTTGCACCAACGCCTGCGTCATGCTGATGACATGATTTTTTTTACTCAACAGCCCCAGGTCCAGTATCAATGCTACAATAATCACAGCACCAAATACCAGGTATATCAACTGCGTTTTGTCCATTACAAGTTATTTGGTGTATTTGGTTCTCCGCCTCCATTGGTACAATACCGCAAAAAGAAAAACAATCAATACAGGTACTGCAATGTTGATCAGTTGCCAGGTGGTTTTTCCGGAAGTGACTTTTTTACTGTCCAGCAGGCGCAGTGTATAATCTTTTGCCTTTGCTTCTTCCAGGCCGGATGAGTTGACTAAGTAATCCAGGCAGTTTTGTACAAAATCCCTGTTGGCAAACTGGTAATTATATTGTGTGCCGGCGGTATAGCGGTTTACGCCCATCGGCATCGGCCCATCTTTGTCAATTGCATTCAATACCATATCCCCATCTCCCACTACAATAATTTTATTATCGCGTAAACATTGCTGCTGAAAAATCCCGCCCACTGTTTTTAAAGAATCGTTCATTGCCTGCGGCAGCCTGTTGGTAAACATGGATTGAAACTTACCTTCCAGCAAAACGGCTACAGGAATATTCGCTTTCTTAAATTTATCATCTTCCGGTGCATTCACATTTTCTTTTCCGCTGATTAATGCCGGCGTACTGATGATGCGTGCATTGGACGATGAACTCAGCAGCACCGTTTTTTTTATGCCATCGGCTTCAACGGTATCAACAGAGTTCACAAACTGCCCCGATACCAAACCTAAATTCTTATTAATAACATGATTGGATTTTGTCTCAAACAAAGGAAAATAATTCCAGTGCAGGTATTCCATTTGCGCACTGCCATTGGTTACAAAGGGAAGGAAATCGCATTGGAGATCCATCACCAGGTCGGGGTTAATGCGCACACCATATTTAAATAGTAAATCATCCAGGTTCAGCCCGCGGTCGTAAGCCACCACCTGGTTGCTCATACTTTTTAAACTGTCCAGCTCTGCATCCAGCTTATCAATAAACAAAAGCAGTTTTCCGCCATGCATTACAAATTGATCCAGCTTCAGTTTTTCCATATCTGTAAACTTCAGCGTGGGTTTTACTATAATTACCAATTTAAAAGTATCTGGTATTACCGGTTGTGTGTTCAGGTTAAAAGTTTTGAGGTCAAACTCTTTCTGTAAAACATTATTGGCAAGGTCATAACTTCTGTAATCGCCGGGTTCTCCATTACCGATAGAATAGGCGATCAATGGTTTTTCAGGATGCGTTAATTTGTAGATGGCATCGGCAAACCGGAACTCCATTAAGGCTTCTGCACTGTTCAGTTCAGCATAAGAAATTCGGCCATCAGCATTAGGTCCGCTGATTCCTTTCGCTTCAAACAAAACCACAGGCAGTGTATCCGTTTTATAATGTACCAGTGCTACAGGGTAAACGTACTGCTGCTGTTCACCCGATTTTATTTGTGCTTTGATATTGATTGGCGTTAAACCCGCAGCCGTCAGCCTGTCGCCCCAGGGTGTTGCACTGCCTGCCGCCACATCATCCGGACTGATAAAATTGAATTGAAATTTATTACCGGCTACTTCTTTAAACTCACTTAAAATTTCATTACTGCTGTTGGCTAATTTTTTAAACCCGCTGGGTAAATCGCCTTTTAAGAATACATCTACCTGCACCGTTTCGTCTAAGCTTTTGAGTATTTTTTTGGTTGGTGTGGAGAGTGTAAATCTTCTTTCGTTGGTAAAATCAATGCGGGTATGATATAGTGATGCCAGCCAATTAATGAGCACCAGTAACACAATAGTTACCGGCAGCCACAATTTACCTGACCATGATTTTTTCGATCCGCTCATGCTATTTTTTACGGAGATTTTTAACGGTGATCAACAGGAATAAATAAATAATGCTCAGGAAATACACCAGGTCGCGGCTGTCGAGCACACCCCTGCTGATGCTTCTGTAATGAAAATCGATACCCAGCATTTCCACATAATAATCCGGCCCATTCTCTAAAAAAGATAATTTACTCAGTGCATTAAAACCAAAGTATATAACCAGGCAGGCAAACACACTGATTAAAAAAGCCACCACAGCATTACTGGTAAAACCACTGCAACAAAGGCTGATGGCAGCAAATACTGCAGCCAGAAAAAATAAGCCAATATAACTACCCGTAATACCGCCGCTGTCGATTCCGCCCTGCGCACTTAATTTTTTTATGGTAACGATATAAATAAACGTGGGCACAATTACAAAAAGCAAAACGATTAATACCGACCAGTATTTTCCCAGCACAATCTGCCATCGGGTAAGCGGTTTGGTTTGCAGAATTTCGAATGTGCCGGTTTTAAATTCTTCCGACAGGCTGCGCATGGTTATGGCTGGTACCAGGAAGAGTAAGATCCAGGGTGCCAGTTCGAAAAATTTATCCAGCGTGGCATACCCATAATCGAACAGGTTACTGTCTTTCAGTACAAATAAAAACAACCCGTTGACTACCAGGAAAAGGATGATGGCAATATACCCGGTAAGGTTACTGAAAAATTGCTGCAGTTCTTTTTTACAAATGCTCCACATGGGGGTTCAAAATTGCTGCAATTTACTATTTAACCGGTTAATTTACAGTGTTAAATTCTTCCACAGCTTTGTTTATTATGTTAGCAGCGGTAAAGAAAAGTTCGGGAAAAAAATATTTTTTCGGCTTTTACGCAGCGCTTTTAAAAAAGGCCTTGTCTTTCTCCCGGATATGCTGCTAAACAACCGGCAGTTTTACTTGTACAAATTTTAAGGCCTGGGTTAAGTTATACAAACAATCGCTTTAAAATTTATAAAACACACCGAAAGTTGTTTGCCCAAAACCAACTGCTGAAAAGTCCCCCGAAAACCGGGGGACTTTTTTATGGATTCATTCAATGAAACGCATCTATACAAAACAATCATAATATTCCACAAGGAATTCAAATAACACCTTTATGAAAGCAAAAGCCCTCAACAATGTTGGGGGCTTAATTATATATTACCGGAGCGAAGCTTGAGCTTCACTATACTGCAAAACTTTCTCCACAACCGCAACTGCGGCTGGCATTAGGATTATTGAAGAAGAACCCTTTGCCATTTAACCCATCACTAAACTCCAGTTCAGTATTTACGAGGTATAAAAAACTCTTCAGGTCGCAAACCATTTTAATGCCTTTATCTTCAAAAGACTGGTCCATCGGTTTTACTTCGTTATCAAAATCCATTTTGTAACTCAGCCCGCTGCACCCACCGCCTACTACTCCAATTCTTAAAAAATAAGAAGGGTCCTCTGCAATGCCTGCTTCCTGCATCAGCGTAACCACTTTCTGTTTGGCTTTATCACTGATGTATATTGAATTATCTGTCGCTACCATACAATTTTTAAATTTACATTCTCTTTAAAGCCCCTTCTTTGGAGGTGTTTGGAGAAGCGCTTAGTGAACTACGCTTTCATCGAATTTAATTGCTTCAAGGCCATTTTTAACACGGTAATCGTTGATAGCGGCTTTGATGGCATCTTCTGCCAAAACTGAACAGTGGATTTTTACCGGGGGAAGGTTTAATTCTTCCACGATATCCATATTATCAATTTTCAATGCTTCGTCAACGCTTTTACCTTTCAGCCATTCTGTGGCTAAAGAAGATGAAGCGATGGCTGAACCGCAACCAAAGGTTTTAAATTTAGCATCTGTAATTACGCCGGTAGCGTCATCAACCTGTATTTGCAGTCGCATAACATCGCCGCATTCCGGTGCACCTACCAATCCTGTACCTACATTTTTACTTGCCTTATCCAGTGTGCCCACATTTTTGGGGTTCTGGTAGTGATCAATAACTTTTTCTGAATATGCCATAAAAAAAATTTGAAAATGTTGCAATATGCAAATGTGCAAATCTGCATATCGGAAATATTCTTATTTATTCAACCGGCAAATTTGCACCTTTGCCGATTTGCCATTTATTAATGCGCTGCCCATTCAATTGTATTCAGGTCAATTCCTTCTTTATACATTTCCCAAAGCGGGCTCATTTCTCTTAATTTATTTACGGTGTCTGTAATTGCTTTGATGGTATAATCAATTTCCTCTTTTGTAGTAAAGCGGCTCAACCCAAAACGAAGCGAACTGTGTGCCAGGTCATCACCAAGCCCCAATGCTTTCAACACATAACTTGGTTCCAGTGATGCGGACGTACAGGCACTGCCACTGCTGAGGGCAATGTTCTTATTAAAGCCCATCAATAAACCTTCGCCTTCCACATGTTTGAAAGAGATATTACATACATGCGGCAAACGGTGTTCACGGCTGCCATTTACATAAGACTCTTCAATTTTCAGCAATTCTGTTTCCAGGTAATTCCTCAGTTCTGCAATGCGTTTGGTATCTTCTTCCATCTGCAAACGACAAACTTCACAGGCTTTACCAAATCCAACAATTCCCGGAACGTTTAAGGTACCGCTTCTCATGCCACGTTCATGACCGCCACCGTCCATCTGTGCGGTTACTTTTACCCTTGGATTTTTACGGCGTACATATAATGCACCCACACCTTTGGGGCCATACATTTTATGTGCACTGAACGCCATCAGGTCGATGCCATCTTTGTTTACATCTACAGGAATTTTTCCCACTGCCTGCGTACCATCCGTAAACAGCAGTACACCATGCTTACGTGCAATAGTGCTGAGTTCTTTTATCGGCATCACCGTACCGATTTCATTATTGGCATACATGATGGCAATTAAAATAGTGGTAGGCTTTATTGCTGCTTCCAGTTCTTTCAAATCTATCAAACCATCAGGCTGTACCTGCAGGTAAGTTACTTCCCCACCCAACTTTTCGATGTGTTTACAGGTATCCAGTACCGCTTTATGTTCTGTTACTGCGGTGATGATATGATTGCCTTTGCTGGCATACATTTCAAAAACACCTTTCAGTGCCAGGTTATCACTTTCTGTTGCGCCGCTGGTGAAGATGACTTCTTTTGGATCGGCACCAATCAGTTTGGCCACCTGTTCACGGGCATAATCCACTGCTTCTTCAGCTTCCCATCCAAAGGGATGGTTGCGGCTGGCCGCATTACCAAAATGCTGTGAAAAATAAGGCAGCATAGTTTCCAGTACAACAGGGTCAACTGGTGTAGTGGCATTATTGTCGAGATAAATAGGCAACTTCAGCATAAAATCAATCCTTTTAGTTTCTGTTCGTAATAACGCAAATTTACTGCAAAAGGTTCTATTTTAGTGATGCAAACACCGGGCAGGGGTTCAATTTACCGATTTCGTAAACCGGTGTGCATAAACCGCAAATAATATGCTTAAACCAGAACACATCGGGATTGCTGTAAAAGAATTAAACACCTCCATCCCATTGTTTGAAAAATTACTGAATACACCCTGTTACAAGACGGAAATGGTGGCATCTGAAAAAGTAAACACTGCTTTTTTTATGGCAGGCAATACCAAAGTGGAATTGCTGGAAAGCACTGACCCTAATGGTGTTATTGCAAAATTTATTGCCAATAAAGGTGAAGGAATGCACCACATAGCCTTTTCAGTTGATAATATTTACGCTGAAATGGACCGCCTCAAAAATGAAGGTTTTATTTTACTGAATGAGACCCCCAAAGAAGGCGCTGACAATAAACTGATTTGTTTTTTGCACCCCAAAAGCACCAATGGGGTTTTAGTAGAATTGTGTATGGATAAAAAATAACCAGCCCAACTGTGCTGAAAAAGATTTGCTGTATCATACTCTCGGCTTGCTTTACTGTAAGTGCCACTGCCCAGGCAGGAACCAATGCTGTGCTCTATACCCTCACTGAAAAAGATGGCCTGACAGATAACGTAGCTAATTGCTTTTTCCAGGACAGTTGCGGGGTGATGTGGATAGGCACCAATTACGGGTTAAACAGTTTTGATGGCTCGGTAATTACAACTTTTCGTTCCGGAACTGCACCCGGCACACTACCAGATAATGCTATCAACGATATCAGGGAAGATGAACACAGGACTTTGTGGATTGCTACAGGCAATGGCTTGGCAAGCTATAGCCTCAACCAACATTCGTTTATGGTTTTCCGTTACGATTCCAATAACGCCGTTTTAAACCGTTACTACAGCATTGCAATAAATGGAAACAACATTTACATTGCTACAGAAGAAGGCTTGCTGTTATTTAATATCCCAGCTAAAAAATTCAGCCTTTACAAAAGCAAAGACGGGGCCGCTAACCGTATCACAAAAATTTTTATTGATCACCAGAAAAAAATCTGGTTGGGTACTTATGCCGGGCTTTGGCAATTTAATAGCAGCACCAATACTTTTGTTCCTTTCGATACTCCGGCAAATGATCCCCAATATGATGAACTGGTTACTGACATCCTGGAAGACCATAGCGGCCAATTATGGTTTGGTTGCTGGAATAAAGGTTTGAAAAAATGGAATGCGGCATCTGGAAATATTGAATCGCTGCTGAATTGGAAAAACAGCAACGGTAATATAACCAGTATTGCCGAACAAAAAAATGCTGATGGCCATTATAGTCTTTGGCAAACCGCCGGTTTATGTAAACCGGACAGTACCCTGCATACTTTTGTTTACCTTGAAAACGGGCATAAACCCATAACCGGTAACCGGTTGTATTGTGACAGGAATAATGTGCTGTGGATTTCCACCAACGAAGGAGTCAAAATATATAATCCTGCAAAACAGTATTTTCATACCACCATTCTTTCATCGTATGTACCACTTACTTCACAGGGTATTGCATTATACCCGATGAAAAACGAGTTTTTACTGGGTGGCGAAGGTGGTACTGCTCTCATTCTTTTTTCTGATTCAGTCAAACTCATCAAAAATTATTCAGCTTCCGTTTCCAACGGCGCTGCTATTATGTTCATTACAAGAGATACTAAAGATCAGTTTTGGCTTTGCAGCTCCAACGGGTTATTTATATTTGATTCGTCTTTAAAGAAAAAAGAGTGGCTAATACATAACGATAAAGACTACACGTCATTACCCAAAAACTTTCTGAATTATGTTTTGCACCGTAAAGATGGCAGCACATGGATATTACCATGGCGCAAAGGCGTATGGACAATGGACTTAGCCAACAAAAAATTTTACCGGGTTACAACAACAAAAGGAGACACACTTTTACCATCGAGCAATTTATCCAAAGCGTTGGAAGATGTGAACGGCAATATCTGGATCAGCGATTTCAGCGGCGGCATTTTTAAATATAAACCTTCAACCGGCGCAGTAAAAAATTTAATCCGGCAAAGACGTTTCTCCAACGAATACCTGGCCAAAAATAAATTGTGGACCGTAAGTTCATATGAGGTTTTTGCTGTGGACATTTCAACTGACAGTGTGGAGCGTTATCCATTGCCCGAAGGAAAAAATAAATACGAGTACGATTTTATACCTGATCAAAACGGGTGGTTGTGGATTGCAACAAAAACCGGGTTACTGGCCTTTAATACCAGTACCAAACAATTCAAAAGTTTTACGGCAGATGATGGCTTATACAATAACGACCTGGATATAAATTTTGCTATACTGTCTGATGGTAACATCCTCATGGCTTCTGGTACCACTGCGGTTACATTTTCGCCTTCGATAGTTCAGCAGGAAGTTACTCCCCCACACCTTATTTTCACTGCTGCTAAAACAGATGAAAAAGAAGTATCTGATACTGGCGGTGTGCTCACCTTTTCATGGAATGAAAAAAGCATACAGTTTAACTGGGCATTACTTAACTACTCCAACCCGTTAGGCAATTTGTATTATTATAAACTCGATGGTATCGACCGCAGCTGGCAATTTGCCGGTAACAGGGGGCAGGTAATTTTTAACAGCCTTGAGCCCGGAAGTTATCTTTTTCATTATAAGGGCGCCACATCAGATGGAGTAATGAGTGAGGAAAAAACGATCCGTATCATCATCCGTCCGCCCTTCTGGAAAACATGGTGGTTTATTTTGCTGAGTATTTCATGCATTGCCGCGTTATTTTATGCTGCAGTAAAATACATCTCTCAACGTAACCTGAAAGAACAACTATTATTACTGGAAAAAGAACAGGCAGTTGAAAAAGAACGCAACCGCATCAGCCGTGATATGCATGATGAACTCGGCAGCGGCCTTACCAAAATTGCCATTCTTACAGAAGTAATTAAAACAACTCAAGAGGGTAATGAACACATTGATAAGATCAGTGAAACAGCCCGTGGCCTGGTAGATAACCTGGATGAAATGGTTTGGGCATTAAATCCTCAAAATGATTCGCTGGATAAACTGGCTGCTTATATTGCCGAATACGCCAACCAGTTTATGGATGGCTCGGGCATCGATTGCAACATTACATTACCGGATGAAATCAGTCCACTGTATATCAGTGAAGAAAAACGGCGCAATCTTTTTATGGTGGTAAAAGAATTTTTGAACAATACGATTAAACACAGTGGTGCCAAAAACGTATGGGTACAGTTAAAACAATTCAATCAACACTTCGAGTTGTTATTACAGGACGATGGGCATGGTTTTGATATAAATCAGACCAGTGAAACAGGAAATGGTTTGAAGAATATACAACAACGTATTGCAGGTATTGGGGGCACCGCAGTATTTGACAGTAGTGATAAAGGAACCAGCCTGCAGATTAAGATCGTGTAATGCACCTACTACTAATTTACCATTAGTACGGTAAGCGCAAAAGCAATTCATCATTTACATTTGTATTATGGCAATTAAAGTAGCAATAGCTGAAGATATAGATGACATCCGCAATGGATTGCACCTTATCATTAATGCCACTGAAGGATTTGAATGTGATTGCATTTGCCGTAACGGCCATGAAGCCATTGAAAAAATTCCTGCCTGTCAACCCGATGTGGTATTAATGGATATTAACATGCCGGGCATTAATGGAGTGGAAGCTGTACGAATATTAAAATCGAAGATGCCCGGCACACAATTTATGATGTGTACCATTTATGAAGAAGATGAGCATGTGTTTGAAAGTTTAAAAGCGGGCGCCACCGGTTATATTTTAAAAAAAACGCCACCAGCCAGATTGCTGGAAGCTATTCAGGAAATTTACCAGGGTGGCAGCCCGATGAGCAGCACCATTGCCCGTAAGGTAATGACTTCATTCAGCGATCAGCAGGTGCACCAGCCTGTAGATGATCTTACTGCAAGAGAACGTGAAATTCTGCAGCAACTCAGCCGTGGCCTTCAATATAAAAACATCGCTGCCAATCTCTCATTAAGTACCGAAACCATACGCACCCACATCCGTAACATTTATGAAAAACTGCAGGTGCATACCAAAGATGAAGCCCTGCGTAAAGCCTATAAAAGCTAACCTTTATCTATACCGCAAACCGGTTACCACTCTTTTACTACTCTCTGCGTATTGCTGAATATGCTGCAACACAATAGGTTTACACCATTAAAACCTGAGTATGAAACATCTTGCCTTATTTCTTTTCTTAACCATTCCTCTTTTTACCATTGCCCAGGAAATTGATGCTTATAAAAATTACAATTTCATAGCCGGTGAAAAAACATTGTTTGAAGACAATTTTATTTACAGCAAAACTGAAAAGCCTTTGAACAAATGGTCATTGCTGGGCGGTAAAGCTTCTTTGTTCCAGCAAGACAGTACATTCTGCATGAGTGTGGATGAATACTATACAAAACTAAAACCGGTATTGTTTAAAACAAAACAACTGCCAGACAGTTTTTCTATTGAATATGACACCTGGTTAGATAATGGTTACGACGGTAACCCGGGCATAGAAATTCACCTGGCAAACGGAGACCGTGAAATTATTATCACACCTAATAAACACGACTTGTCTGTATCTTATCCCAACGATGGAAGAGCCTCTAAAGACAACCCGGAACCTTATTTTGGTGAAAATAAATTTTACGACAGGTGGGTACATATTTCAATTTCGGTATACAAAAAACAATTAATGATTTATTTGGATCAGTACCCTATGATCGATCTTGCTGACTGCAGATTGCAACCTCAAAATATTATCGTTACAGGTAACACATCGCAAAGCATGAAAATTTTGTTGAAAAATTTTCGTGTGGCAACAGGTTTTCCCCAAAAGATAAAATTAGACAATGGAAAATTTATTACACGTGGAATCAAGTTTGATGTAAACAAGGCAACAGTGAAACCGGAAAGCATTACGATTCTTAAAATGGTACAGCAATTCCTGGCTGAAAATCCTGCTGTAACTTTTGAAATTGGCGGCCATACAGATGGTGATGGCAATGATGGATACAACATGACTTTATCACAACAACGTGCAGATGCAGTAAAAAGCCAACTGGTAAAAATGGGTATTGATGGGGCACGCCTCACTACCAAAGGGTATGGCAAAACCAAGCCCATATCAGACAATACCACACCTGAAGGTAAGGCCAACAACCGCAGGGTGGAATTTGTAAAAACCAATAAATAATACCTGTCCCGGGCCGGGTATTTTTCCCGGCCTCATATTCTTTCTATATAAATTCAGCAGTTCATTCAATTTACCATTATGAAATGGCTTATTATCATCATGCTTTCTTTTGCAGGTTTAGTTGCACATGCGCAACAATACCCCAATAGTGATTTTAAAAAATGGAATGAATACGGCTGCCCCGAAAACTGGAACTGTAATAATGATGCAGACTGTAAAGGGAAAGTAGCCATCGCAGATAAAACAAAAGGCGGCGTAAAACTTATAGTGATGCACTGTTTCGATCCCAAAAGGGATGAACGCAGCAATAACGTCAACCTGAGTTATGATGATATGAGTGTCAAGATTCCCAAAGGGAAAAAGGTGAAAATTTCATTTGATTATACTTATGTACCTGCAGGCGAGGACGCAGCATACATTAAACTGGATGCTGATTTTGATGACCTGCCTGATAATGTATCGCCTTCATTTATATATGGCGCTAATGATAAAGGCATTTTAAAATCCGGCAGCAATATTCATGTTGATTGTTACCTGGCCTACTCTGTTAACCTGGTGAAAAGCTTTATTGCGCCGCAGTCACTTTCAGCTGCTTCACTACGCACCACATTCGGTATTATGCCTGCTGACAACACCACTGATGTTCATAAAGGCACCACACTAATTATTCATCACATCAAATTTGAATTGGAATAACAATGAAAAAAATATTCTTTTTTAGCGCCACCATGCTGTTATGGTACAATAGTTACGCCCAGGATAATAATTATGGTGTAAAAGGTTTCTTTCCACAAACAATGGCTGTTACGGATTCATCACCCGTTAACTATAATGGCATCAAAGCCGGTTATGAAATAAAATCTATTGATCTCGATAGTAAAAAAGACAACCAGGGTAAATACAAGATTACGTTTTATGTCACCAATACTTCTACTGAGGCAAAGATCATGTACCAGAGTACAACCTTCATGGGGCACTCGGGTCCTATCAGTAACAATTTTGCATTGTTCAAATGCCTGAATGCTACTGGCGCAAGGTTTACCAATAAAATGTGCACGATGGAATTGCAGCCCTGCCGCATGAATGCAAAAGTGGAGGATAAAGACTGTAACGGCAAAACCACTGTTAACTCGCGGCAGGTGGAAATTGGGTACTGGATCAAACCCGGTGAAACCGTTTCAAAAACTTACCCGATGTATGTACCGCAAAATGAGAAACCGAATATCACAGTAACATTTAATCCGGAGGTGGCCAACCAAACCGGCATCATGATGAATGGCGGCAACAATACTGTTCAACTCAATAATAGTAACGCATTTGTGCACATAAAAAACTTTGCATTCAATACTTACCTCAACAATCAAAGCGGTAACCTGCAATGCACCACCATTGAAAACGGCTGGTGGAGTGCGGAATGGCAAATGATTCCTGTACAGGGAACAGAAAATTTTTACATCGTAAACCATTGGAAGAATACGTACCTCAGCGGTAACGGAAGCTGGTTAACAGATAATATGAATGCCCCGGAATCAATGTGGACGGTGCAGGAAAGCAGTACGCCCAATGTGTACTATATCAAAAATATAAGTAACAGTGCAAGATTATTTGTGGATGGCGGCATGCTCAAACTCAGCAGCAGCTTTATCAGCAATGACAATTCTTCTAAATGGCTTATTCAATAATGTTTTACAGCTAAAACATTATTACTGCAATCAAATAAAATATTTATTGCGATCCTGATTTTTATTACAGACATAAATCTTATTAAGATGAAAACAATAGTATCTGTGTTATTAATGATGTGCTGCTTTGCTTCAGCAGCCCAACGTTCGACTGCAAAAAAAACATCAAAGCCCGTTCCCAAAATCATACTGCCTCCTAAAAAAGGCATTGACCCTGCCGCGAGCGTTATCAGTATCGTCATTGATTACAACGGGGAAAAAACTACAATACTCAATACACAATTTGAAACGTGGGGCGGCACCACCATGCCTAACGGTACCGGAAAAGCGATTATTTTATCTTATGGCGCCAGCAACAGTAAAAAAAATGATGCCAGCTTTAACTGGATGTTTACCATACCACAGGCTGAAATAGGAAATTATACTATTGGCGAGAAAACTGGTGACGGAGGCCCTGCTGCAAGCCTTCAATTCTCCACAACAGCTTTTCCAAAAATACCAATGTTCCTGTGCAAAAGCGGAGGTATAACCATCAGTGACTGCCCATTGCCTGGTGGTTTTGTAAAAGGCACATTCAATGTTGTGCTGGAAGGTGGCGTGAATACAGATGGCGTGATAGAAACAAGTCCATACAATGTAAGTGGAAACTTCAGCATTTTAAGACAATAAAATATTTATTCTTCAGTATAAAAATCACCAACATGAAATACGGTATTATCATTGCTTCATTTTTACTGCTTACCCCTTCTTCTTATGCCCAACGGCCTTCTACAAAGGCAGAGCATGACGAAGATGCAAGAGTATTACAGATCATCTCTTCTTCCATGCCTAAAGACATTGCAGAAGCACCAGACCCAGACGAAAGGAGTAATAATGGAATCGGCGGCAATTCTTCTGACCTCAGTGGCATCAGCGGATTCCATAATAATATGAATTTTGCCACACGCAATACTTTTGAACATTATTATAAAGCCGATTACAACTTTAAAAAAATTCCTGATGAACTGGCTGCCGAATTAAATCCCATCATCAACCAGGCAAAAGACAAAACGGATGTTGCTTCACTGGAAGCCATTTATAAAATCAGCAACTGCACCATTATTGTGAGTGTGAACCAATTTAACGAGGGTAACGAAATTCATTCCTTTTATCCAATCGCCGCTTTTAAATCGCCTTATTCCAATGTGGCATTCCGCGATAATAAAGGCTATGAAACTATTTTATTTTTTGGCGCCTGCAAACCTGTGCTTTCATCTGAAGATGGTGAAGGCCCCGATGGTAAACCCGGTAAAACGTACCGGGTGGAAGATAAAGCCAAACTGCAGATTGGAACTGTGATACAAACCATTGCCATCAGTATTGATGCACATCCCGCCATTGCTGCGTATATGCTGAAACACATGAACGTTGAAAAAATAAAAGCATTACTGGGCACTGGTAAATTCAGCGACGATGTAACAGAATCTGAACTGAAAAAATATTTTGCTGAAAAACCAGTAAAACCAGTGGTGCCGGGGATGAATGGCATTTCATTTACCTATGTTGATGAAGCCGGTAGGGAGCAGCAATTTAGTTTGCAGGGTGCACCACGGCCCATTCCCTCTGGTGGCGGTATACATGATTGCAGTGTGCTGGAAAACCACAATGAAAATGCCAAAGTATTGGAAAATGCAGAATTACGAATAGATCTTGCAGATAAAAAGTATGAATTTATTGTAAATATCACTGTACCCATAGTTCGTACAACCGGCGAAGTTACCGCCACCTATCAAAGCGATCACGATTACCTGGTGATGTGGAGCGCTAACCTGGTCAACAGTAATAAGGAACACCTTATACTCTTCCCTGATGAGATACATATAAAAGTAACGAAATGGGCACCAGTTGGCGATTTTATTGAAGGCACTTTTTATGGTACCGCCACATCATCTGATCCCAAAGACCCCAATGGCTCTCCTAATACGGCATTAAAATATACCATCAAAAATGGCAAATTCAAAATGCGACGGATTGAAGACATTATTCAAACACCGGGTTTACAATAACCTTTTACATCCCTTCTTAAAAAAATTTTTATGAAAAAAATATGCTTCCTGTTACTGGTATTGAGCTGCCGTGTATCCCATGCGCAGAATGTTTTACCTGTTTATGACCCTGATCAATATGGCTTTGAGCCACAACCCGCCAACCTTTATCTGCAGGCCAGTAAAAATTTATGCGAACTGAATGAAACAATAAATGTAAATGTGCGTATGCTGATGACGGATAAGAATTCTGAAGTGCCGTATCATTTCGAATATAAATTCCGTGATTTTACAGATGCCCCCTGGCAGGTAGGCGATTTTAAAATTATCAGCGGCGGCGGCAGAATTATTATGACTGATGGCAATGTGGCACAAATACAAATGCCTGCCACCATGCCTAAAGAAAAAGCGGTATTAGTGCAGGTAACCATGAAGCCCATTATACCCAAATATGCACAGGTACAACTATTCACCACCATCTACCTGGAAGATAACGACAATGTGTTTTATTTTAACTGCAGTTATTTAGGTATCAACAATGAAAAATATGTGGTGAAGTTTAATGGTGGAGCATTGGCAAATTCAGATGCCTCAGCAAAAAAAGCCATTGACAAAAACATTGCACAGGCCAAGAAAAAAGCAGGTGAATACTCCATGAAAGCCGCTGCTGGTGAAGTAGCGGCCACATCTGCAGGTTTCGATTTATCCCAATTAACCAGTAATGCCAAGGCAATTTATGCACCCGACGATGATGTAACTACTATTCTGTTCAACAGTGATAACATTGAAATGGTCAATGGTGTGAAAACAAGTTCGAAGAGAATGTACTCCATTGTATTGAGTTTTCCCGGAAAAACTACAGGTTCATTCAAAATAAAAGCCAATAAAAAAGTCACGGCAACCGTAACATTGCCCACCATTTACCCGGGTTATGCCTGTACCTGTGCAGATGATCCTGATGATCCGCACCACCCTTCATGCCTGGGTGGTACTATTGAGATCACAAAATATAACGGTAAAGAAATTGAAGGACGGATAATGGGTTATCTGGAATCGCAGGATGGAACCAAAAACCCTCCACCAACATTTTACAGCACGCTTAATGGCAAATTCAAAGTGCAACTGGCCAACTGAGCCGGTTATTGCATAAACGGGTTGTACAATTTTTCTTCCCCGATGGTGGTGTGCGGCCCGTGCCCGCTGTACACCACCGTTTCATCGGGGAGTGTAAACAATTTTTCTTTGATGGTATTGATGAGTTGCGCATGATTGCCTCCAGGCAAATCGGTGCGGCCAATACTCCTGTTGAACAATACATCTCCCCCAATCAAAAAACCCTGTACCTTACAGTAAAAACATACATGCCCCGGTGAATGGCCTGGGGCTTCAATAACAGTTAATATATCGTTTCCAATCGTAACGGTATCCCCTTCTTTAAAATATACCAGTTCCCCGGTATAATTATCAAAAGGCATATTATACATCAGTGCTGCTGTTGGTGCCATTTGTAAAAGCGGCAACTCCTTTTCATGAATATGAGCAACCAGCCCAAAGGTTTCTGCGATGTATTTATTGCCAAAAACATGATCGAGGTGGCAATGGGTATTCAGCAATAATATTGGCTTAAGGTCATTCTTTTCAATAAACCCCACCAATTGTTCTTTTTCAGCATCAAAATAACAACCGGGGTCAATAATGGCACAATTCTTAAACTCATCGTACAGCAAATACGTATTTTCCTGTATGGGGCTGAAAACAAAGGAGGCTATTTTTAACATTCAGGTATAATTTTGATCAAAATAATTAATTATAAAACAGCTAATTTTAAGGTATAAATCATACTTTACGCAAAGTAACACCAGTTTGTGTAAACCACCTGAATTAAACATCAGTGGAGAGAACAATTTTAAGATACCGTTCAATTTAGAAGATATGCAATTACCAAAGAGCGCCACCGACAGACCGGATTCATCAGAACCCCAACAACGTATACTTACCCGACGTACAATCATACTTTCCTTGTTGCTTTCAGCTTTCAGCTTTGGGCATTTTGCTGCGCTTGCACAGGTTAATGCGGTGGAATTTGGAAAGAACCGGGTACAATACAAAAAGTTTAAATGGCAGTACTACCAAACCAAAAACTTTAATGTGTATTACAACCAGGGTGGTGAAGAGCTGGCCAAGTTTGTAGCACAGAGTGCCGAAAAAGAATTGCCACAAATTGAAACCGCTGCCGAATACAGCCTGCAGCGCCGTGCAAACATTATAGTGTACAACAGTTACGCAGATTTGCAGCAGAGCAATATTGGTTTGGGTATAGATTGGATCAATACCAGTGGCGCCACCAAATTAGTGAATAATAAAATGGCTGTTTATTTTGATGCAGACCATGCCAAACTCCGCCTTCAAATACGCACCGGCATTGCACAGGTAATTACCGACAATATTTTGTTTGGAGATGACCTGGGTGAATTTGCAGGCAACCAGGCATTACTTGATCTGCCCAAATGGTTAACCGATGGTTATGTTGCTTATTTAGCCGAAAACTGGAGTACTGATCTTGATGATGAATTGAAAAGCGAAATACTCAGCGGCGATTATAAAAACTTTTACCGTTTTGTGTATGCCAGGCCCGAAATTGCAGGGCATGGCTTCTGGTATTACATCCAGGAAAAATACAAGAAAGAAAATGTAACCTATCTCCTGTACCTGGCACGCATCTACAAAAACCTGAATAAAGCCTGCCAGCAGGTTTGCAAAATGAAGTTTAAAGATGTGCTGGCAGATTTTATGGAGTATGAAAATGATAAGTATTATAATGATATCACCAAGCGCAAACCTTATCCTAAAGGAAGTTATATTGAAGGTTTCGACATTAATAAAAGGCTCGATTATTTTCGTTTCAACGTGAACCCGGCGAAGAAAAGCCATTCTTACGTGGTGATGCAGTACAAAAGAGGTATTGTACGGGTTATCTATAATGATGAAGATGTAAATAAAACACTGCTGAAATACGGTGTACGCAGCCAGCAAAATGAAATCAATCCCAACTATCCCATTATGGCATGGGATCCGCGAGGTACCAGGATTGCCGTAATTTATACCCTTGAAGGAAAGATCAATTTATTTGTGTATGACCTGCTGACTAAATTAAAAACCACTAAGCTGGACCTTACCAAAGATTTTGACCTGGTGCAGGATTTCAGTTATATGGTGAATGCAAATACGTTGCTGATCACCGCTGTGAAGAATGGGCATACAGATATTTTTACCCTGGATATTCAGAAAGAAAAAGTAAAACAGATCACTAATGATGTGTATGATGACCGTGATGCTTCCTTTGTGGCATTCCCCAATAAAACGGGAATTCTCTTTGCCAGCAACCGCCCCAACTCAACTGCAAAGGGTGGAGATACGACTTTACCGAGCAACTATCATTACAATGTTTTCATGATCACGAATTTTGGTGACAAACCTGAATTAAACCAGATCACACAATTATCTAACCTGAAATATGGCAATGCCCGTTCGCCCATGCAATATAACGTGAACCACTTCACTTTTGTGAGTGATGAAAATGGTGTGGGCAACCGTTATGCAGGTTTCTTTACCACCAAAGCCGCAGGGTTAGATACGCTGGTATTGATTGCAGATGACATCCTGCGCAACCCATCGCCTAAAGAAGTGGACAGTGCTTTGCGGGTGCATAAAAAAACAGATGTTGATTCTGTCGCCGTTGTATCAGTAACTAACGATTCTGCATACACTTTTCCCATCACCAATTATGAAAGTAAATTGTATGAAACCAGGATTGCCGGCGACAACAACCAGGTAAGTGAAGTAACACGGCAAAGTGACGAAAAAGTACTGTACAAATTAAAGATCAATGAAGATGCATTACGCAGGCGTAATATTACCGCCCAGCCTACGGCATATATGAAGCAGAAAATGGCAGAGTATAAATTAGCTTCCGCAGAAAGAAATATTAAGGGGCCGGATGCACCTGCAGCAGATACAGCGAAAAAACAGGATGATTTCTTCCAGTCGGAATTTGCCAAAGAAAAACCCGACAGCAGCAGCAATGCCCAGGACAAAACAGTTTCGGGAGAAAGCAGCCAGAATGAAACTATTTTAAAAACCATCAAGCATTACATTTATAAGCCACCCAAATTTTATGTTGAAGATGGTTCTGCAGGTTTCAGCAATTCCGTTTTGATTAACCGGTACCAACCATTCGGTGGTGCCAAACAATCTGGCCCTATCAGGCTGGGTTCGTCCACGCCATTAAACGGTTTGATCCGCATAGGCACTTCTGAATTACTGGAAGACGTAAAAATTACCGGTGCTTATAAAATTTCCACCAACCTTAAAGACAATGAATGGTATGTTAACTACCAGAATTTGAAAAGAAGGATTGACTGGGGCGTTTCTTATTACCGGAATGTGGAAGCGGTAGGTTTCAGTGATGGTAACGTAACCTATCCCGGTCATGAATATACGAATTTGTACCAGGGCAATATTTCCTATCCCTTTGATGTGCATAAAAGCATTCGTTTCAGCACGGGCATCCGTTCAGACAAAGACGTGATCAGTGGTGTGGATCCATTGTCTATTTCAGTTGAAAGCAATAAAACACTTTATTCAGTTTCCCGACTGGAGTTTGTGTACGACAATACACTCAACCCCACCATGAACATCTGGAATGGTTTGCGGTATAAAGCGTATTTAGACTGGAATTACCAGGTGAATAAAGTGGTGAATGCAGATGGACCACAAACCTTTAATTTAGGTTTTGATGCCCGCTACTACTATCCCATCTTCCAGAATTTTATCTGGGCAGGAAGGGCGGCTGGTGATTTCAGCTGGGGCAATCAAAAATTCATTTATTACCTCGGTGGTGTTGATGGATGGCTGATGTTTGGCAGCAATCAAAAAATTGATCCAACAACAGGCAATGTGATCAAAGAAAGGTATTATAACAGCAGTACACCTGTTGCAAGTGATCAATCTTATGCCTTCCAGAGTTTGGCTGTGAATATGAGAGGATTTATTCAAAATATTGCCAATGGAAATAATTATGTGGTAATGAACAGCGAATTCCGTTTACCGGTGTTCAGTACATTATTAAAACGCCCGATCAATAATGCCTTCCTGCGTAACTTCCAGTTGGTACAATTTACTGACCTGGGTACTGCATGGAATGGAAATTATAACAGCATTAAACGCCCCAGCACTTATATCAGCAATTCCGATAACAGCGCAACTGTGATTATTAAAGCCGGTGGTGTGGGCCCGTTTGCGGGTGGTTATGGGTTTGGTGCCCGCAGTACATTGCTCGGTTATTTCCTGAAGTTTGATGCCGGCTGGCCTATGAGTGGCGTGTTTAAAGGCAAACCCATTTTATATTTTGCCATGGGACTGGATTTTTAATGAAATATTTTTTATTGATACCAAAGGGCTGAATATTCAGCCCTTTTTTTATAAATCCACCTTAATCGCTTTAATGGAAACAAACAATAAATAAAACAAAGCGGTAAGCAAAACTGTTATGCCCCATGTTTGCCAATAAATAACGGGGTTAATGATACGCACTGCAATGGTACCAAACAAATGCAACGGATTTTGCAATACATCCCAACTGTTCCACCGCAGGAAACGGCCGAGATACACACCAAAAGAGCCAAAGAATAATACCGCGATCATTACTACATGTACAAACTGTGGTTTCATTTTGAAAGAAAGATAAAATTCCAGCCGCAATAATGAAACAAAGCCCATCAATAACCCTGCAATTGATGCTGTGAACAATAAAATGGCGTCGAACCATTTGGGTACAATCGTGTCCAGGTCAAGATGAATTAAATCTGTTACAATGTACAGTGCGTTAGGGTAAAAAACGAACCAGCATATTAATGCTGTAAATTGCTGCCACGGCGGCGCAGCAATCAATACGCTGAATTTGCTGCTGATCACATAAGGGATCCACGCTAAAAATAAATTCCATACCAGGAATACAAATCCCTGTCCGCCGGTATATATAAACCGTATCGCCATCATTATTGCAATAAGCGCAAAAAAAGCAAATAACACATTTTGAAACCTGATGTTAGTTTTCATATTAAAGTGAGTGAATAAAAGAAATAATTTTAGGAAGAAAAATAAACAGCGCCACCACTACACTACCCGATGCTGCAATCAATACTGCACCTGCGGCCATGTCCTTAATCATTTTTATGATGGGATGTTGTGAGGGTTCTATCATATTACACAACCGTTCCAGGGCACTGTTCAGCAATTCAGCGGTTAATACGAATGCGATACAAATGATCACTGCCGCCCATTCCAATGGCGACAACTTTAAAAAATATCCCATCAAACCAACCAGTAATGCTGCACAACAATGTATCCTGAAATGAATTTCGTTTTTCAGGCAAGTTGTAATACCACGCCAGGCATACTTAAAAGCAAATAATCGTTTCCTGATTCGTGAACTAACGGCAATAGCTGTTACTATAAGCAATGCAATACTTACCAGCAATAAAATCAACGCGGCGGTATTCACCATCATCCATGCTGTCTCGTTTAAGTTGTTACGCAGCCGCGATGCACATACATATCCTGTTACTGAAATAAGCATCAGCAAAATGGAAACCACTACATACCGGGTTGTTTTTATTTTCACAGTATAAATATTCAGGATGTTTTTTCTGCCACCCATTTCCACCAAAAAGCTGTATAGCTGGCATATACAAATACGCTGTACCATGCATCAGTTACTGAATGTGCATTGCGATTGATGGAAAATAGTACAGGAACCATAAATAAAGCAGCTAACAGCGTAACAATAAAACCGGCAGGGTGAATGGGCATATAAACCCATGCTGTTTTACGAAACAAAATCTTTTTCATATTTGAGTGGCTTAAGTTGCCATAACGCCGGTTGCTCCTGCGCCAACCAAAAGTCTTTCAGCAACATTTTCTTTCTACTCAGCCGGGTTACAAAAAAGAACTGGAACAATTCATAAAACCAAACTCTTCTGCCGATGTTGGTGTACCAGCGCATCGCACTTCTCAACCTTGCTTCTTTATGAAACAATAATCTTTTCACAGCGCTGGGCCTTGTCTGCATAATGATTTCTATCAATTTTACGTATAAAATCACAACAGCAGGCGACAAATATTTTGTTGCCATCACCTGGTGTTTATAATCCCATCTTCTTTGATCGGTTAAAATAATTTCTTTGTCTTTCACTTCGTCAAAATAAGGTGTCCATTGATGGGGTGTTGCATACAGTAATTGCACCTGGTCAGGATCGTAAGACAATAATTGTTTCAGGCTGTTATAAAAATCCCTCGTGCGTTCTTCTCCAAAACCCACCACATAAGTGGCCATGGAAAGAATACCATGTTTACGCAGCAATTGAATTGCTTCCTTATCTTTTGATACAGCACCTGCCTTTTTTATTTTTTCCAATACCACTTCATCATAATTTTCTATGCCCAGTAAAAACCTTTCGAAGCCCGCCTTTTTATAGAGGTGAAGAAAATCGGCATCTCTCACAATATTATCTGCACGGATAGAGCCCACTAAAATTAACTGCAGGTTTTTATTGGCGAGGCATTGCAAAAATTCCCGCCAGGGTTTGGGATTAGAAGATGGATTTTCATCAGCGAAATTGATGACTTCAATTCCATATTTGTAGTGCAGCATTTCAATTTCATCGGCCAGCAATTGCGGATCTCGGTGCCGCCATTTTTTCCAGAATAAACTCTGTCCGCAATAGGTACACGGATATGGACAGCCTCTTGAAAATTGTATCACCACTGCCTTCCGTTTACCCCAGTACGTGTAACGGTAATTTCCCATCAGCTCCCAACCCACGCGGTATGCATCAAGATTTTTAATTAATTCCGCAGATGCCGTTTTAACCGGCACACCATTCAAACGCAGGGCAATGCCCCGCACTGTTTCCAATGATGAACCATGTTCAATTGCGGTAATTAAAGCCAATGCGGTAGCTTCACCTTCACCACAAACAACATAATTTATTTGCGGGTTATGCTGCAATATTTCATTCCAGTGATAAGTGGGAAATACGCCGCCAACAATAATCGTCAATTTTGGTAACTGCCTTTTGATCATGCGTGTAATTGCATTGATGATGGGTTGCGCCGAAGTGGAGCCTGAATGCCCCAGTAAAACTGCATCAGGGTTCCTGTTTAATACTTCAATGCAAATTTTTTTGTATGACATCGGACCGAATTCTGCATCCAGCAATTCCACTTTATGGCCAGCATCAATCAATGGCCCGCCGATAGACAATAATCCTAACGGAGGAAGATGTTCATGTGCCAGCCTGCTGCCAATAGATAAATGTGGCGGATTGATAATGAGTATTTTCATTGTTGTATATTTTAGAGCTGATCAATATTATGAAGTAAAGAACCATCACTATCATCATAATCTTCAGGCGGGCTTTTCAGTAACGGTTGCCTGAAAATGATTGCAGCTAAAAGGGACGAGATGACGATACTAATACACAATGGAACAGGATTACGGTCAATTTCAGAAAGAAAATCACGATATAAGAATGCAGCAACTGCTGAACAAATGAAAACAACAATCAATACCTGCAAGAAATCATCATGAATTATTTTACATGCACTCAGTATGCTGGAAACTATTATCGCCGCTATTAATACCGGGATGGAAAGAACGACAGAAAAAATAAACGCAAGTATAAAGTCAGCGGCAATCGCTCCGTTCCAGCCATGTCCGATGAAACATACGCTGAGTAAAGCATTGATGAAAGATGCCACCGGCCAGATCTTAATATAAGTACCAATCAGTTTTGAAGAGGTGTTCATAAATTTTTTTATTAAATGGTTACCTGAACGGAAAGATTGTTTGTGTCACTATCATTATCAATGTGCAGTCTGCCGATTGTTTTATTCATCTTAATGCGCATTTTATGTAAATACCTGCGCAATGAATTACCCCCTGCTTTAAACAATTTCCTGTGCCCCATCCATACCACAAGTGTAGTGGAAGCAAAAAAGAATTTATAAAAAATCAATGTTAATGATTGGGCTAACGGCTTTTTGCTATTCAGAATTACAGCAAGCCGCTGCTGCTGAAATTGAATGTGCGGTGCTTCATCAATCAGTATATCGGTACATATTGCTTTAAGCAATGGGCAGCCTGTGGCATCTTTTAATGATTGATAAAAAATCTGTGCGGCACTTTCTACTGTGATCACGGCAAGCGTCCACCATTCCATGCTGGTGTTAAGCCCCCTGATGGTGCGGAACATAGTATCTCCCCAATCTTTTTGAATCCTTGGTTTACCGATAGCATCGAGGTACCTGCCCAGATTATTGCCGTGTTTCTGTTCTTCTTTAATAAATAATTTTACAGCCTCTTCATAAAGCGGGTCATTTATTTTCAGTGCATATTTTTTACTGGCTGCAATTAGGTGCAGGCCATCTGAAGTTTCGCCCAATTGCCAGGCCTGTAATGACCGCAATACCGGCCGCAATTCGTTTTCAGTGATAACGGGTTGCTGCATCCAGTTAATTCTTTGTTGCTGCAGGTTGACGGTGAAATAGTCAATCCATTGTTGAGAAGTTTTCATGTGTAACGGTTAATTGTTGATGATGATTGGGTACATGCGCATTTTGGAAGAGATAGTACAACAGGTAAACAGCACTGCAGGGTAAAGTATGCTGCAGCGCTGTTACTGTTTGTTGTGCTTAGTAAGGGTACAATTGAAAACGGGCCATTAAAAGTGTTTGGGGTAAACATTTTAATTTTTTGTTCTGACAAACTATTTTTCATGTAAAGGATAAATGAACAGGTTGTGGTGGAAGCAGAGACAGGCATACAAACTCCCAGTTGCTGTTTGCTTAAACTGGCCAGGTTGATATCGTATATCCGTTTATTCACTTCTATTTTAAAAAGCACTTTGAATTTCAAAGTAAAAATATAAAAAAATTTATTTTACACTGCCGATCATTTTTTCCAAAGCTGTTAAATGTGCCTTAAAAGCTTTTTCTCCCGCTTTGGTTATGGAATAGGTTGTGTTGGTCTTTCGCCCAATGAAACCTTTCTGCACTTTTACATACGTACTTTCTTCCAGTGTTTTTAAATGACTGGCCAGGTTCCCATCGGTAATATTGAGGAGTTCTTTCAATTCATTAAAATTCATTTCCGCATTCACCATCAGGGCACTCATGATGCCCAGGCGTATGCGGCTGTCGAAAATTTTATTTAAGTTTTCAATAAAGTTCATTGTCCAGTTGCTTTACTAACGCTGCTGTTCTTGTATCATTGATCCGGTCATTCAATATGTTGCTGTTCAAAATAAACTGCATCAATGTTCAGCGGTCATATTGTTATACTCACCAGTTTCTTTTTCATAACGGTACCACATCACAATTCCGTATATAATATGCAAAATACCAAAACCCGTTGCCCAAAAATAAATACCATACCCCACAAACCAGCAGTTAATGATACCCAGCAATAATTGGCTGTATCCCAAATAACGTATTTCCCCTAAAGTGTATTTACCGGCATTTACCAAAGCCAAACCATAAAATATCAGGCATCCCGGTGCTATCAACCCAATATTTCCAAACTGGATTTGGCGGAACAGGTAAATACCGCCGGCAACCATAGGCACGGCCACATTAACCATTAAACGTTTGGAGGTATATCCCCACATGGGAATATTATTTTTTTTGCTGCGCAAATATGTAAACAGGAAGGAAGAAAGAAAAGCAGCAATAAATGTAAGCAATGCAATATGAAACAATTTATGACCCATTAATTCGGCCAGCGATTCTGTAGGCAGGCTTTTGCTTGCTGCATCACGAAATGCTGCGGGACCTCCACTATCCCATACCACTTTGCCACCAAACCATGCCCCCACCAATGCGCACACCCCGGCAGCCACACCACTTAAGCCGCTCAGGCTGATGAAACGGCTGCTGCGCTCCATCATTTGTTTGATCTGCTGAATATCCTGTAATGATTGCTGTTGCTCATTCATAAAAAAGCACTTTGTAATACAAAGTAAATATTTGGTTTTCACTTTTGCAAATAAATTTTTGGCTTCATTTTTTTAACGCAGAAAAATTCATTTAAAATATTATCTTACATCACCAGCAAAAAAAGTTTACCAATAACTGTTTTAGACAATGAAATTATTTTTCACAGCCCTGCTGTGTGTCTTTTGTGTAAAGGCAATACAGGCACAATCCGTAATAGATCCACAGAATATAGAAATTGTGAGAGACAGTTTCGGCATTCCCCATATTTATGCCAATACAGATGCTGAAGCCGCTTATGGCCTTGCCTGGGCACATGCGGAAGATGATTTTGAAAGCTTACAACAAGTAGTGCTGCCCACCAAAGGATTGATGGGAAAAGTATTAGGCAAAGCCGGTGCCGCCGGTGACTATGCTTTTGCTTTGTTCCGCTGCCGCGAAATCACAGCAGAAAAATGGAACACCTTAACTCCGGCTTTCTTAAAATTGATTGATGGTTATGTGCAGGGCATTAACCGGTATGCAGCCACTCACCCTAAAGAAGTGTTGCATAAAAAATTATTTCCCATCACAGTAAAAGATTATATCGCTTCATCTGTTCTTGCACTCACCGTATTCAATGGCGGCGATGCTGCACTGCAGCGCATTTTCAATAACACAGAATGGCAGGCGCCTGAACTGAATAAGAAAGGCAGTAATTCCATTGCAGTAAATGCGACTAAAACAACTACCGGAGAAACTTTTTTATTAGTGAATGCCCATCAACCCAACACCGGTCCGCAGGCGTTTTACGAAGCCCATATTTGCAGTAAAGAAGGGTTAAATGTTTTAGGCGGATTGCTCGCCGGTGGCCCATGTATCCTTCATGGTGTGAATGAAAACCTGGGCTGGGCGCATACGGTTAACTATTGCGACAGGATGGATGAATACCAACTGGAAATGAATCCCGGCCATCCACTGCAATACAAATTTGACGGGCAGTGGGTTGACCTGGAAGTAAAGACCATTAAACTGCATATCAAAGGTATACCTGTGGCGGTTAAACGAAAAGTATATTGGAGCAAGTACGGCGCCACAATGAAAAATAAAACAGGCTTTTTCTCCATCAGGCTGGGCGCCAATATGCGTATTGGCGCTTTGCAGGAATGGTATGAAATGGATAAGGCCAAAAACTTCACTGAATTTTATGCAGCATTAAGTAAACAGGAACTGAGCATGTTTAATATCATGTATGCAGACCGGTATGATACCATCTTTTACATCAATAACGGATTGATTCCTGTTCGCCAACCTGGTTATAACTGGAAGCGCACCTTACCGGGAAATACATCGGCTACGCTCTGGACCAATTTCAGAACTATTAAAGAATTGCCGCAATACATTAATCCTTCCAGCGGATTTTTATTCAACACCAATCACTCTCCTTTTTTGGCAACGGCAGCAAAAGATAATTTGCAAGCCAGTGCATTTCCCAAAGAAGATGGATGGGAACAATACCACCTGAACCGCAGTGTACGTTTCCTGGAATTATTTCCGCAGCAAAACAAACTGAGTTACGAAACATTTAAAGCCATTAAATTCGACAGGCAATACCCTTCTGTATTGCAATTTCCTTACCGTATTGATAGCATGATGCTCTTAGATACTGTGCTGTATGCTGCATATGCACCGCTTATTTCAACATTAAGAAACTGGGATAAACGTGGTGATGCCAATAATAAAGGTGCTGCCATTTTTCTTTTAACGTATGAGCATTTAAAGAAACAGTTGCAGGGGCAGGATTCAAGGTTAATCACCACAACTGAAGCAGTGGAAACCTACCGCTACATTAACGATTATTTAAAAACAAATTTTGGAAGAACAGACATTACACTCGGTGATTTACAGAAACTGGTTCGTGGAGATAATGATTGGCCCTTAGGTGGATTGCCCGATCAACTGGCACCGCAATGGACTGCGCCTTATAAAAATGGCACACTAAAATCAATTGGTGGTGATGGATTAGTGATGTTCATCCGTTTCAGCAAAGTAGGTTTGCCCAAAATTGAAACTATGAATATGTATGGCACCAGTGCAAGGCCCGGCAATAAACATTTCGATGACCAGGTGAATCTTTACCTGCACCAGCAAACTAAAACCATGACGCTGGATAAAGCGATTATCTATAAAAATGCGGAACGCATTTATCATCCGCAATAAGAAAAAAAATCATCACAAATCTTTAGCTGCTTCATTGGCAAACTGCACCAGTTGCCAGTAAGGCGGTCTATAACCATTTTGCTGTTGAAAAGCTTTGGCTCTTTTTTCCACTTCATTTTTCACCTGTTGGTGCATGGCCACAAATCTTTGGTTCTTCAATGCTTTCGTTGCACTCATCCCTTCAGGAATCATACCCACACCACCAAAACGGTTTTTGATCCAGCACCAGGCTTTAATGGTTCTTGCTATGGGCAGCATCCAGGTATTATAATCAATGGTGGCACCGCTGTTGGCTTTTTCCAATAACGCATCCATGGCTGCATTATCTATGTGATCTTTGTACAACGTTTCAGGGTCACGCCATTCTGCAACGATAGATAATTGCGGATCATACTCCAGGTCAGACGGCATCTGTGTTACAAAATGTTCCACTCCAAAATCGCTGAGCCAGTTGATAACGCCTTTTGATGAGATGGTGGAAATATTCTGCCACAACTGAATACCATGCCTGCGATACCCATACGATCCCACTTCGGAACAAAACATGGAAGTGGTATCATAAAAATTCATTTTAAAATCATAGGGTATGTGTTGCCGTTGTGCCAGGTTAAACATATCTTTGGCCACTTTCTGCGGCAGCAGAGCATCTTTCTGCATCGCTGGTAAATCGTGCCGCAGGCGCATGACCATAAAGCGCAGTTTTTTATCTTTTATGTATTGCTCAACGGATGATATAGCCACACCTTTCTCAATATGCGCTTCTATTAAATAAGGGATGTTTGTTTTTTCATCAATGTAGATGAGTGCCACGTGGGAAAAATTTCCGGGGTAATCGTTCCCTCTCGATACCAGCGCTGATACTTCTGCCCCACCACGTGACACCAACAGGTCGCCGCTGTGGACGGTGATTCCAAATATGCTGGTGGATGGCGTTGATGAAGGTTCATCTGTCACCATCATTGCCGGGGTAAAATGAATGGAATCTGTTTGCAGCAATACTTCTTCTGTGGCCGCCCCCATACCATACAATAGTTTGTACATGGCATTTTTTACGGCAGTATCATTCATGTTCCAATACTGTGATGATTGCTTGATACTGCGGCGCACTTTATTATAGTACTCCAGCAACCATGCAGTGTTTTGCGGCCTTGCTGCCACCAGGTCGGCCAGTGTGAAAAAATTATTTTCAATTACAGGCAATAAACTATCTGCATAGCTGTGGTTACCTGCATTGTAACGCTGGTACAATGCTTCTGCTGCAATTTTAAGTTGTGCCGTTACAGAATCGGTATAAGCGGGTGGCATTTGCCGGCTATGAATGAATTCCTGTTCCCGTTGTTTCCAGAAGGCATCGCGGTTCCAGGCAAATGGTGATTTACCTGCTGCGGTGATGATGTTGGTATCAACTTTAAAATCAGGTATCAGTAAGATAAAATACAAGATGGCTAATACTGCGATCGTTTTCAGGAATACTTTTTTCAGTTTTTTCATTTGTCAGGGTTCAATAGTTTGCAGCACTTTGTTGATGATGGTACAGGCAGATTTAATTTCATCAGCAGTGATGGTTAATGGAGGCACAATGCGTAAACAGTTGGATGCAAATAAAAACCAGTCTGTAAAAACGCCTTCTTCAATCAATGCGTCTATAATTTTTTTATTCAGTTCAAAACTGTTGAATTCAACCGCTATCATCAATCCACGGCTGCGGACAGCTTTAACAGCCGGGTGCTGCAATAAAGAAAGAAACAAATTTGCTTTTACTTCAACGGTATCTATTAGTTTTTCATCCAGTAAAATCTGCATGGCCGCTATGCCCGCTGCGCAACAAACCGGGTGGCCACCAAAGGTATTGATATGCCCCAGCACAGGCTGATGTGTTAAACAATGCATGATATTTTTATCAGCAATAAATGCACCCAACGGCATTCCGCCACCTAAAGCTTTGCCCAACAGTAATACATCAGGCTCTACATCAAATTGTTCAAAGGCCCACAATGTTCCGTTTCTTCCAAAGCCGCATTGTATTTCATCCAGTACCAGCAATGTCCCTGTAGCCGTGCACTTTTCACGTAATGCTTTCAGCCAGTTATGTTGTGGTACAATAACGCCTGCTTCGGCCTGTATGGTTTCTGCAATCACGCAGGCAGTTTGTGCTGTAATCTGTTCCAGGTCTTCAAAATGATTATAACGCAGTTGCATAATGCCCGGAAGCAGTGGCCTGAATGCATTGCGCCAGTATTCATCGCCCATGATACTTAATGAACCCTGTGTGCTGCCATGATAGGAATGTTTGAAAGAGATGATCTGCGTGCGTCCGGTAAATCTTTTGGCCAGTTTCATAGCACCTTCTGTTGCTTCACTGCCACTGGCGGTAAAAAAAACATTGTTTAAAGATGCGGGCAGATGATGTGTGAGCAATGCAGCGTATTGCGCCTGCGGACTCTGCACCAGTTCGCCGTACACCATAATGTGCATGTACTGGTTCAATTGCTGCTGAATGGCTGCAACTACTTTGGGGTGGCGATGGCCCACATTGCATACACTGATGCCCCCGATAAGGTCAATGTATTTTTTGCCATCAGCAGCGGTGAGAGTGCTCCCTTCTGCCTGTACAATTTCCAGCGCTAATGGCGCTTCTGAGGTTTGGCCTACATGAGATAAGAATAGCTGGCGGTTGGTCATGCGCCAAAGTTCGTAAAGAATGGCCGAATGATAAAAGAATGGTTAACTTGCAGGTAACGAAAGGGTTTTTCCACTAAAATTCATTTTATGCCAGTCATTCTTCCCGTAAAAGGTGTGTCGCCGGTAATGGGCGCCAATTGTTTTATTGCACCCAATGCCACTGTTGTGGGTGAGGTTACGATGGGTGATGACTGTAGCATCTGGTTCAATGCCGTACTCCGTGGCGATGTGAATTTCATCCGCATGGGCAATAAGGTAAATGTGCAGGATGGCGCTATTATTCACTGTACTTACCAGAAGTTTGGTACTACTGTTGGAAATAATGTGAGCATCGGACACAATGCAATTGTACATGGCTGCGTTATAGATGATAATGTACTGGTGGGCATGGGCGCCATTGTGATGGATAATGTCCATATTGGCAGTAACAGCATCATTGCCGCCGGGGCTGTGGTGCTTGAAAATACGATTGTGGAGCCGGGTTCGGTTTATGCAGGCATCCCGGCAAAAAAGGTAAAAGACGTTAGCCAGGAACTGATACACGGTGAAATTGACCGGATTGCCAATAATTATGTGATGTACAGCAGTTGGTTTGCCAACCCCCAACAACCTTAAAATATATAATACCGTACTATAAAAAACATTCGCCGCCTTTTAATTCGCAGCAAAAAAATATATCTTTAAAACATGAAAAAGTTTATTGTCGCTGTTTTGTGTGCTTCCTTTTTACTCAGCGGATGCTTCGTAACCAATCTTTTCCGTAAGAAAGAAAAGTATGGCTGCCCCAGCGATGGCCGTAATGTGGGTGCTGAAAAAATATTAGCTGGCGAAAAAGTGAAGAAGGCAAAATACCGCGGCGGTAAAAAAAGTGTAGGCGAATAATGCGGGCTGCGGTTGCAGCAACCTATCCAATATCTGTGATTTTTGCCTTGTAACAAGGCGGTAAAGTTGTAAACAATATAAAACCCGAATATCTATGTGTTACCAATTAAAAACTGTTAACGGTGCCACTGAAGCAGTTATCGACGACAACTGCGGCATCTCCAAATTCTACGCTATTGCCACTGCGCTGGCCGATGATTTACAGGTTAAATTTTTAAACCAGGTGGATGATGCTGAAAGCCTTGACTGGGATTTTCAGTATAAAGACAATTTCCTGACTTTGCATTACAGCATTTTCAACGGCGTAAGTATTTTTCCCCAACAGGTAAAAAGCGTTAAGAAAGACAGTAATGCAGTAATGGAGGTGGCCAACTACCTGCAAAAAATGGCGTACTGATTTTGATAGGTACCAGCAATCATTAATCGCCCTCATAGATGGTGACTTCAATTTTAGTCACGATCCGGTTTTCTGTTGTAAAGGAGATCATAGTGCCGGCTTCAAAATCCTGCAGGTTGATGTACTGAATTTTATCTTTGGCATTTCCTTTTTCTTTGTATTGGTAGTCGTTATAGATATTCATGTCAAATTTATCGTACGCCTGCAGTATTGCCGCTTTTGTACTGCTTATTCCAACCTGGCTTTTGGTTTTTAAAGTGGTGCTGGTTGATGAAACAGCATACAATTTCCAAATTACCGGTTTCTTACTATCTTCATCATATTCATGCTCGAATACTAAAGTGTATTCAGCTCCTTTATAATTCACTTTTACTGTATCCATATATTCTGCTGTAAGTGCAGGAATGGTAAGCCCGGATGCTTTCTCAATTTCCGTATTGTTCATATTAATTTTGAAAGGGCCCATACGCATTGTAGTGATAAGCTCAGTTGCAGGAGCCTGTGCATAGGCCTTACAGGTAAGCATTATAACTAAAACGAATACACTTATTTTTTTCATTGCTGCTGGTTTGGTGTTTACTGTAGCGTGTCAGGCTGAGCCTGCCGAAGCCGGTTTATTAAATAGTAAACCTGCAATTACGAAACTGCTTTTGTTTAATTTTTCATCAATATTTGGTGTCTTCTATACTATCTAAAATGGCACAGTAACTCAGGTAACGGTCCATTTCTATTTCGCCTTCTTCCACGGCTGTTTTTACTGCACAGTTGGGTTCGTTGGTATGCAGGCAATTGTTGAACTGGCAATGGTGCAAAAGGTTTCGCATTTCAGGAAAATAATGAGAGAGTTCCTGCCGCGGAATATCCACCAGTCCCAGTTCCCGGATGCCGGGAGTATCAATGATCTTACCGCCGCCGGGTATATCAAACATTTCTGCAAATGTTGTTGTATGCAACCCTTTTCCACTCCACCCGCTTACATCCTGCGTTTTCAGCTGCATACCGGGGAATATTTTATTCAGGAAAGATGATTTACCCACACCGCTGTGGCCGCTGAGCAACGTAATTTTTTCATTCAGTACATGTTTTAATTCATCCATGCCTTCTCCGGTAATCACACTGATCTTTTTTACGGTGTAACCAATGTTTTCGTACATGCCTTTCAGTTGTTTAAACTGTTCTTCTTCCTTTTTACGGAACAAATCGCATTTATTGAAAACAATGATGGCAGGGATGTGAAAAGATTCTGCAGACACTAAGAAGCGGTCTATGAAACCCTGTGATGTTTTGGGTTCTCTTAACGTGGCGAATAATAAAGTTTGATCGAGATTAGAAGCGATAATATGATGCTGGTGTTTATTGGCGGGGGAAATGCGGGTGATATAATTATTGCGGTCGTATATTTTGGTGATGATGGCGTTTTGCTCCAGGTCGCTGTCGGTATCAATTTCAACTATATCGCCAACTGCAATGGGATTCGTACTCTTCAGTCCATCAATTTTAAATTTGCCCAGTATGCGTGCATTCATTGATGCGTCAGCAGGTTTGTAACCGTCAGACGCATATCCCGCCGCCTCAGCAGGTTTTACCACGTACCAACTGCCGGTTGATTTATATACTCTTGCCTTCATTGCCGGCAAATTTCAGGAAATAAAATGATATTTTCTTATGCGTCCTGACGGTTTGCGCCATAATAGTTGCGTCTTGGCGGTTATAAACCGTCTGACGCATGCAACCATTATGGAAACTTTTTAAACACGGTAAACTTCAGCAATTGCTCAATAAACAACAACGCCAGTGCTGCCATTACAAATGGAAAGAATTTTTCTGAATAGCGGGTAATGGAAGATATTTCCACTTTCGATTTTTCAAGTGTATTAATCTCGTTGTAAATGTTGGAAAGGCTCTCATTGTCTTTTGCCCTGAAATATTTCCCCCCTGTTTCACCAGCAATTTCTTTCAGCAATTTTTCATCAATAGATACTTTGGCATTTTGCATTTGCACGCCCAGTGGTGTATTCACCGGTTGTGGTGCATATCCGTCTGTACCCACACCAATCGTATATACTTTTATGCCGAATGTTTTCGCGATTTCTTTGGCCGTTTTAGGATCAATCAAACCGCCATTATTTTCTCCATCGGTTAATAAGATGATCACTTTACTTTTTGCCGGGCTGGTGCGTAACCGGTCAACACCGGTTCCCAGGCCACTGCCAATCGCAGTTCCATCTTCCAGCAAGCCGTTATGGATATTCGCAATGGCGCTGATTAAAACCGCATGATCTGTAGTGATGGGGCATTGCGTAAAACTTTCTCCTGCAAAAATCACCACCCCAATACGGTCTGCCGTACGTTTATTGACAAAATCAGTAGCCACTGCTTTTGCTGCTTCCAAGCGGTTGGGTTGAAAGTCCTGCGCCGTCATGCTGCCGCTTACATCAATGCACAACACAATATCTACACCTTCGCCATCTGTTTGCTGCAAGTCGTATTTTGTTTGCGGGCGAGCAATGGCAACAATGATAAAAGCCAATGCCAGCATTCTTAATATAAAAGGAAAATGGCGGAATACATTTTTCCACGATGATAAACCTTTTGCACTGGTATCTGATAATATGATAGAACCTGACTGCACGTTATTTTTTAACGCATACCAAACCACCAGTATGGGTATTACAGCAAACAGCAGGAAAAACCAGGGCTGGCTAAAACTAATATGGTTGAAATAATCAAAAAGCAAAACTTATACAGGTTTATTGTCAGTTTGTTGTTTAATAAATAGTATGGTATTTTTAATTCTTGCCATGCAGTCTTCACTTTCAGCAACTGCTGGTAAATATTTGGCAAACTTCACTGCATCACCGCAGCGTAATGCAGTGGCTGTTGATGAAATCACCTCTGCCGGTAAATTATTATTACTTAAATGCACGAGTACATCGCCGGTGGTTTTGTTCATTACACTGAACCGTTGTTTACGGCTGATATACCATTTAAAAATTTCCGCCAGCCGGGCATGATATTTCTTTATGCTTTCATCATCAGTAAGATTATAGGTTCGTAATTTTTCAAGTTCCTGCAATGCTTCATCGTAAGGGTTTGTTCGTGATGAAAAAACAGGGTCAGCATTTTTCTTCCTGTTCTTCAGATAACGTACTAAAAAGAATAGGGCAATAACCAGTAACAACGCTGCACCACCAATATAATACCACAAATAACTGGTTACCGTTACTTCCATGATGGGTTTAATATCACGCAGCTGGTTGGTACTGTCAGCAGGTGCATAACCAACATTGATAGCAATGCTATCCGTTAAAAGGTTTATTGGATTGTTATTGTTTTGATTTTTTTCGAATTGTACTGCCAGTGGCGGCGTGTTCCATCTGCCTGAATCAAAACTGGTGATGGTAAATGTTTGCTGAACGATGGTGTTCTTATTGTTGTCAACCGACGTATCGATTTTACCCCGTTCAACAACATCAAAATGCGGCAGTGAATCAGGAATGTTCAGCCAGTGCAGCCGGAATAAACTGGTATCATAAGTAGCTACTACTTTATACTGAATCTGTTCACCAATAAGGATGTCAGTTTTATCAGTAAAGGTTTGCAATTGCGGAGCCTGTGCGCAGGTGTGTGTTACAGCGAATAGCACCAGCACAAAAAATAATATCCATACTTTTTTTATGTAGCTCCTTCCCATCATGCCTTGTAATTATGCGCTTGGTTTTAATTTCGTTTGATGAAGAACTGCTGCAGGATTTTTACATAGTCATCATCCGTTCTTACATGCAGTAATTCTGCACCTGCTTTTTTAAAATAGTTTTTACACCGTTCACTCTGCTCCATAAAATGCTGCTGGTAATGATACCGTACCAAAGGATTATTGGTATCCATCCATATACTCTTCCCGGTTTCTGCATCCTGCGCCTGTATTAAGCCGGCTTCAGGTAACTGCATATCCATTTTATCATACACTCTTATACCAATCACGTCATGCTTATTGCCAATTACTTTTAAATCGTTGTCATACCCGCTCGCAATAAAATCGCTCATAATAAATGCAATACTTTTTTGTTTTACTGCAGAAGTGAAATATTTAATGGCTTCATCAATATTTGTTCCGCTGGCCTCCGGCTCAACGGTAAGCAATTGCCTAACGATATACAACGCATGCTGCCTTCCTTTTTTCGGCGCTATATATTTTTCAATTTTATTACTGAAAAAGATCACCCCCACTTTATCATTATTGCTGATGGCGCTGAACGTAAGCACTGACGCAATCTCCACCAGCAGGTCCCGCTTTTGCCTTGCAATGGTGCCAAATAAATTGCTGGCGCTGGTATCAATCAGCAGCATCACAGTTAACTCTCTTTCTTCTTCAAAAACTTTAGTAAAAGTATGATTGAAACGGGCACTCACATTCCAGTCGATAAACCGTATATCATCTCCTGCATAATATTCCCGCACTTCTCTAAAGCTCATACCCTTACCCTTAAACGCAGAATGATATTCCCCCGTAAATAAGTGCGTGGTAATCTTCTTGCTTTTGATTTCCAGCTCACGTACTTTGCGCTGGATGTCTTCGATAGTTAGCATGATTGGTCGTTGTTGGTTGGCCGTTGAACAGCCCTTATTTCAAATCAGCTTTTTGATTATAGTTGATAAAGCCATTTAGCACTTGTAATGATTTTTCCACTGCGGGTATAATCGCACTAAAGTCATCCACAGTAATAATTTCTACCATCACCGCAACATTTAATAAAGTCTCTAACTCATACAATGAACCTCTTGCTATATACAGAAATTGTATTGTATCTTTTTTATATTGCCTTCCAAGCCCCTCTGCAATATTTGCCGGTACAGATACAGCCGCTCTCTTTGTCTGAGAAGTTAAAGCGTACAATTCCTCTTTGGGAAATTTTTTTGTCAATAGGTAAGTTTCTTTTACCAATTGCATGGCGCTTTTCCATGCATCCAAATTTTTGTAATTAGCCATCGTAAATTATTTAATAAATAGTCATCTTCACTAACGGTCAACGATCAACAATCATCTTCTTCATGGCACATTCACCACCCTTAATATCTCATCAACAATCTGTTCCACATTTACATTTTCTGCTTCGGCTTCATAAGTAAGGCCAATGCGGTGGCGCAACACATCTTTACAAATACTTCTTACATCTTCCGGTATTACATAACCCCGTTTGTTTAAAAACGCATACGCTTTAGATGCCAATGCCAGGTTGATGCTTGCTCTCGGGCTTCCGCCAAAACCGATCAATGGTTTTAATTTGGGCAGGTTATATTTTTCAGGAAAACGTGTGGCAAATACAATATCCAGGATGTAATGCTCTACCTTTTCATCAATATAAACCTGGCGCACCAGTTCTTTTGCCGTAATGATTTCGCTTGTTGATGCAACAGGATTAATGGGCGCTGCTGTTAAGCCCATAGTATTTTGCCTGATGATAAGTTGTTCTTCTGCTTTTGTTGGATAACCCACAATCACTTTCAGCATAAAGCGGTCCACCTGTGCTTCGGGTAACGGATAGGTTCCTTCCTGTTCAATGGGGTTTTGTGTGGCCAGTACTAAAAAAGGTTCTGGTAGTTTGTAGGTGTTTTCTCCAATGGTAACTTGTTTTTCCTGCATGGCTTCCAGCAGGGCACTCTGTACTTTTGCCGGGGCACGATTAATTTCATCGGCCAAAATAAAATTAGAAAAGATGGGGCCTTTGCGTACCATAAATTCATTCTTTGCCTGGTTGTAGATCATGGTACCCACAACATCAGCCGGCAATAAGTCTGGTGTAAACTGTATACGGCTGAATTCGGCATGCACTGTTTTCGACAGGGATTTTATGGCCAGTGTTTTAGCAAGGCCCGGCACACCTTCCAGTAAAACATGCCCGTTGCTTAAAAGGCCAATCATTAATCGCTCAATCATGGTTTGTTGCCCCACAATCACTTTACTGAGTTCATCGTTAATACGGGTTACAAATCCTGCTGCATGCCCTATTTTCTCATTCAGCAAACGGATGTCTTCGGCTGTTTGTAGCATAATGGTAATTTTATTCTTCCCCATTGCCGTTATTGGTTCAGGGTGTACTTTTTGAGTTAAATTTTTCAGGTTTTACACGCTCATGTGTAAAAATATCATGCCAAAAAATGGCTGTGGCGCAAATTACGAACTCTGCTGCAACATTTATTTTAGCCATTTGATGGGTGGGGCAAAAAACTGTTAAAATGACTTTATCTTTAATATAAATTTTAATGCCATGGTAGATCAACAATTAATTACTGCATCTAATCAACTGGAAGGATACCGCGTTACCAAACATTTGGGTATTGTACGTGGAATTACGGTACGCAGCCGCAGCCTGCTGGGCAATATAGCCGGCGGATTTCAAACTTTATTTGGTGGTAAAATTTCTATTTATGTTGAACTCTGCGAGAAAACCCGTGAAGAGGCTTTTCAGCTAATGCTGCAGCATGCTGCTGAACGCGGCGCCAATGCCATCATCAACATGCGTTATGATGCCAATGAAGTGATGAATGGTGTTACCGAAGTACTTGCTTATGGCACTGCGGTGGTGGTGGAAAAAATTTGATTGCACTGCGGTAATAATCAGCTCAAATATTTTCCCACAATCGGCACACGGCGCCCCACACCAAATGCTTTGGGAGATATTCTTATAATGGGGCAAAACTGGTTGCGTTTATATTCGTTGATGTTCACCATCCGCAAAACGCGGTCCACCAATGCCGCATCAAAACCCTGCGCTTTAATTTCTTTGGGGCCCTGCCTTTGTTCAATGTACTGGTATAAAATTTTATCCAGTATGCTGTAGTCTGGTAAAGAATCGGCATCTTTTTGGCCGGGCCGCAACTCTGCACTGGGTGCTTTGGTAATAATATTTTCGGGAATGATTTCTTTTTCCCTGTTGATATAACGTGCCAGTGCATACACCTGTAGTTTGTAACAATCGCCCAGCACCCCTAAGCCACCGGCCATATCTCCATACAGCGTTCCATAACCAGTAGCCAGTTCACTTTTGTTAGAGGTGTTGAGCAGGATGTAACCAAACTTATTGGCAACAGCCATTAACAGGTTCCCCCTTGTACGGCTTTGTATATTTTCTTCTGCAAGGCTGAAAGGCAGGTTGTTAAAAATGGGTTGCAGTTCCTGCAAAAAACTGTTGTAAATATTTTTGATGGAAACAATATCATAAGGGTTTTGCAAGTTCCGGCTCAGTTGTTCTGCATCGCTTACCGAATGATCAGTTGAAAATTCTGATGGCATTAATATGGCCCTTACATTTTCTTTACCCAATGCTTCGCAGGCCAGCGCCAATGTTACAGCACTGTCTATACCGCCACTGCTGCCCAGTATGGCTTTGGTAAAACCCATTTTTGAAAAATAATCTTTGATGCCCATCACAATAGCAGCATACACCTGTTCAATATTCAGTGCTTCTTCCAGCGTGGAAGGATTTAATTCTTTATCCGGCACACGGCTGGCGGGTTCAAGAACAGGGGCATCAATGGTACCATCGTCATTTAAAATAAATGATTGCAATGCAGATCGAAAGGATGGCAACTGGCCGCACAGGTTGGCATCTTTATCAAATACATAGGAAGTTCCGTCGAAGACTACTTCTGTCTGGCTGCCTACTGCATTGCAATAAAATAAGGGCAGTTTGTATTTGGTTACATTGGCTTTAATAATGGCTTTACGGTCTTCATCGTGTGTGTAATCAAATGGAGATGCAGAAAGGTTCAGCATGATGTCCGGCTGCTGTTTCATTAACTCATCCATCGGGCAAATGCGGTACATGGGGTTATCGCCCAGGTTCCAGATGTCTTCACAAATGGTTACCGCCAATTTCTTTCCTTTAAACTCCATTACTTTCCAGTCGTATGCAGGTTCAAAATAGCGGTATTCGTCAAACACATCATAATTGGGCAGGCAGGTTTTCTGTATCACATTTTTAATTTCTTTTTCGTACAGAAAATATGCTGCATTAAATAAGTCTTTGCCATCACGAATGGGATTGCGTTGCGGTGCACCCACCAAAACACCGATGGTATCTGCATGTTGTTTAATGGTATCAATGGCCTGGTAACATTTATTGATGAAGTCGTCAAATTCCAAAAAGTCTTTCGGTGCATAGCCGCACACACTCAACTCGCTGAACAGGATGAGGTCGCCACCCTGTTGTTTCGCTTCTTCAATTGCTGCAATAATTTGCTGCGTGTTGTTTTCAAAATTGCCGATGTGATAGTTTTGCTGTGCTAAAAAAATTTTCATAACTGTGCCAGTAATAACACAAATTTACAGCATTCAATGTACTTTTTGCAGGACTTATACGTTAGTGGCAACAGTAAAAAATAAATTGCTGGTACGAATTATTTAATTTCGTGTTTTAGCCAAAATAATTATGAAGTATTTACTTTTAGTTGCTTTTACCGCCGCCTTATTCTCCTGCAGCAACAGGAATAAAACGCCTGATGTTTCAGGTATCAAAATTGAACTCACTACACAACGGTTTGAAAAAGATTTTTTTAAGCTGGACACCACAAATAATTATTCCAATCAACTCAATCAATTGCTGGACCGTTATCCCTCTTTTGGACAGAACTTTATTTTCCGCATCCTGGGAGCTGACCCTAAATGGAATAATGACAGTATTGCCAGCTATACAAAATTATTCAGCAGCCTGCACCGTAAAGTATATGATACCAGTTTAATGGTGTTTAATAATTTTTCAGTTTATGAAGCACAGGTAAAAAAAGCATTGCAGTTGGTGAAATATTATTTTCCCAATTATAAACTGCCCACAAAACTCATAACTTATATCGGGCCATTGGATGGATTCGGCGATATACTTGCTGATGATGCTATTATTGTTGGCCTGCAATTACACCTCGGCAAAAATTTTTCGCTGTATCATGTGGAAGAAGTGCAGCAGACTTATCCTTCTTACATTACGAACCGTTTTGAACCTTCGTACATCGCCATAAACTGCATGAAGAATATTGTAAGTGATTTGTACCCCGAAAAGCTGGAAGATAAATCATTGATCACGCAAATGGTGGAAAAAGGAAAACGTTTATACCTGTTAAGTAAACTACTTCCCAATGAAGATGAATATAAATTGATTGGCTACAGCAAACAGCAATTAAAAGAATGTTATGAGAATGAGCAAACCATCTGGGATATGTTCATTAAAAATAACCTGCTTCAAAATACGGATGAAAACATTGTAAAGAATTATATTGGTGAATCGCCAAAGACGCAGGAACTCGGCGATGCTTCGCCGGGTAATATTGGTGCTTTCAGCGGCTGGCAGATTGTTAAAAAGTATATGGATAAAAACAGTGGCCTTACTTTACAACAGTTAATGGCGATGGATGATGATACACTTTTCCAGGAAGCCAAATACAAACCCTGATGAATCAGGCAGCCATTTTTTCTGTTATTGCATTTGGTTTTTTGCCCAGCCATTTCATGAACCGGAAATGTGAGGCAATGGCAGCACTCATTGTTTCATATTGATTATAAGGTAACTGGAACTCCATGCATTTTTTTTGTACAATTTTACTAATTGCAGGATAGTGCACATGGCTTACTTTAGGAAAAAGGTGATGTTCAATCTGGAAATTCAATCCGCCGGTAAACCATGAAATAAATTTGTTATTCATGGCAAAATTGGAAGTGGTTCTCAGTTCATGAATAGCCCAGGCAGCTTCCACGCACTTACTTTCATTAAGCCCAATATATTCAAATTCTGTATTTTCCACTACATGCGCCAATTGAAACACTACAGACAATGTTAGCCCCAATGCAAAGTGTAATACCAAAAACCCAATAAGCCAGGGCAGAAAACCCCATTTTATTATGGGCAAAGCCATATAGAAAATAACATAGCACAGTTTAGTAAACCAGAAAATGAATTGATTTTTGGCTGTCATTTTCCATGCGGCAGTAGTATATATTTTTCTTTTGAAGTATTTCACAAAATCCATAATGAATATCCAGAAAATAGAAGTGAGGCAATAAATCGGAAACAGGTAGATGTGTTGCACCCGGTGTGCCGGCACCCATTTTTGAGTTTCGCACTGCCTTATCATAGGGCTTTTGGCAATATCATCGTCTATGCCATCTACGTTAGTATAGGTATGGTGCAGAATGTTATGTTTTTGTTTCCAGAAAAATGAGCTGATGCCTAATGCGTTTGCGGTTAAGCCCAATGCGTCATTTAACCAGGGCCGTGTGGAGTAACTGCCATGATTGGCATCGTGCATTACACCAAAACCAATGCAGGCACAAACATAACCCATACCCGCACATAACAGCAGCGCAGAAAGCGCAGAAAGATGCACCAGCATTAATACACTATAACCTGTTACTGCAGCGCCAATTAAAATGATAGTTTTGAGGTGCAGCCTCCAGTCGCCGGTACGCTTTATTTTTTTTTGATCAAAATAAGCATCCACCGCAGCTTTCAGACTTTGATAAAACTCATTACCCTGGTTAGAAAAGGTGATTTTAGGCATAGCAAGATTTTAAAGAAGATAAACTTCGGTTGGCAAGATGTTGAATGTGTGACAAATTATAGTGGTCTTATTAGGTTTGCCTGCTGATTTACAGCAACTCAAGATACGGTTTTAATGAATACTAACGCTCTTTTTAATTCAATTTGAATGGAGTACTCATTTGGAACGAAGGGATTATCACGGAGAATGTTTTTTTATTATTGATATTTTCCATAAGATAAGTGCCCTGCATTTTTCCAATCTCTGTTCGCAGGTTGCACCCGCTGATATATTGATAAAACTCTCCGGGGTTGATCTGTGGCTGCACACCTACCACTCCTTCGCCTTCCACTTCCCGCAGGCTGCCGTTACTGTCATAAATATACCAGTGGCGGCTAAGCAGTTTTACAGGAAATTTATTGTTGTTTTCTATAGTGATTTTGTAGGCAAACATAAACTCATTATTCACCGGGTTGCTGTAATCCGGCTGGTAGTATGTTTCCACGCTGATCTTTATACCTTCTGATACCTGCGATACCATAAATGAATAGCTGTTTCAGTAAAAATAATAAGATTTTCGGGTTCTTATTGTTATTGGAGCTTTTTTTGACTGTTAATGGTGGGGAGCTTGCCGGTTTTACAAAATGATTGGCCGCAGATACGCAGATGAGGTGAGAAAAGGGGCACGCAGAGGTGCAGAGGACGCTGAGAAAATTATTTTATCTGTGAAAATAAGTTCAATCGGTGTCATCAGTGTTCTATTTAGCCGCGGATACGCAGATGAGGTGAGAAAAAGGGCACGCAGAGAGGCAGAGGACGCTGAGAAAATTATGTATCAGTACAGATAAGTGCGATCTGTATCGTCAGTGTTCTATTTTAACGCTAAACAAATTGCCGGAGCCTGAAGGTACTACCCGCTTTTCTTTGATTTGGAATAACCGTTTTTTTGCAACCATTGCAATACTTTATCCCTGTTATCGCCCTGCACAATAATTTCCTGATCTTTTACTGAACCGCCCGTACCACAATAAGATTTTAATTGTTTGCCTAATGTTTCCAGGTCAGCATCAGTACCAATGAAGCCCGTTATTAAGGTAACCATTTTACCGGCCCGCTGTTTTTTATCCAGCAGAATGCGCAGGTGCTGTTGCGCAGGTGCCAAAGTTTCAAGGGTATCTTCCTGTTCTGTTTCCGGTTTAAAATCCGGGTCAGTTGAATAAACGAGTGCGCTAAAAGAATTGAATGTATTTTTTTTCTTGCTCATGGTGCAGTTTCAATTAAAGGAGTTTTGCCTTCAGGCTAAGGTCAAGGCTTTTGGCCTGGTGAATTACAGCGCCACTGCTGATAAAGTCCACACCGGTGGCCGCATATTCTTCTATGTTATCAAGGTTAATACCACCGCTTGCTTCGGTTTCATATTTGCCGCCAATAAGCTGTAATGCCCCTGTAATTAAAGCGGGCGTAAAATTATCCAGCATAATACGGTCTACTTTACCGGTAGCCATAACTTTTTTTACATCGTCCAGGTTTCTTGTTTCCACTTCAATTTTCAGTCCGGGTTTTTGGGTTTGTACATAAGCATAAGCTTTTTCAACAGCTATCTCAATGCCGCCGCAGTAATCAATATGGTTATCTTTCAGCATAATCATATCGTATAGCCCAAACCGGTGGTTTACGCCACCGCCAATCCTTACCGCTTCTTTTTCCAGCAGGCGAAAGTTAGGTGTGGTTTTGCGGGTATCTAACAATTTTGTTTTATACCCTTTCAGTTTATCGGTGTATTGCCGGGTTAATGTGGCAATACCGCTCATGCGCTGCATGGTATTCAGCACTAATCTTTCGCATTGCAAAATGGTATGTACACGGGCTTCCACATCAAAAGCAACTTCGCCATACTGCATCGTATCGCCATCTTTTTTATACGCTGTAAAAACAATATCCGGCTGCATAAAACGGAATATTTTTTCGGCAACCGGCATGCCCGCTAAAATACCATCCTGTTTGATCTTCAATACCGCTTTGCCCCTTGCGCCGGCATCAATACTGCTGAGGGTGGAGTGATCGCCATCGCCAATATCTTCCTGCAATGCATGTTGTATCAGCTGATGCAATTGTTCGTCATAATTCATATTTGCAAAGCTACGGTTTACGGCAAAAGAAAACCCCGGAAAATTCCGGGGTTCCTGTTTATATATGGATGTAAGACATTACCTGGTTTCAAATCTTATCTCCTGTAATAATTGCTTATCATTTTTTTGTTTCATGAATACGGTAGTCCGGAACGAACCATTTTTGGTAACCAGTGTGCCAATGCAGTATTGCGATCCGGCGTTTTCGCCTTTATGAATCACATCGAATCCTTTTACGCCATTGGTATTAAAAAAATCACGTATCACAGCCTCAGCCTGGTTTTTGCTGTATGTGTTGCTTTTATCCGGCATGGTGATTTCAACAGTATTATCAAAATAGCGGGCAATTTGTGCCGAATCGCCATTTTTTAAAGCATTCACCACATCATCAATACTCAGCACCAGGGTAAAGGACGATAATATAAGGCCTGTAGCCATAAGTGTAAAAAAATGTTTCATTTAAGGTAGTTTTTGCAAGGTTTAATTTCACTAAAAGTATGCCAACCCCTGTTAAAACCCAACGGATATGGATAAATTTTCTGGTTAATTCCCTGTTTTGCAACGGTTATTACCGGCAAATATTTTAGTTTTACCAAATGGAAAATAAGAAAGTTATATTGATAATCATGGACGGATGGGGCCTGGGTAAAGTGGAAAGCAGCGATGCCATACAACATGCCAAAACTCCTTTTGTAAGCAGTTTATATTCAAAATATCCCCATACAACGCTGGTTACCTGTGGTGAAGATGTGGGCTTGCCGGATGGGCAAATGGGCAACAGCGAAGTAGGCCACCTGAACCTTGGTGCAGGCCGTATTGTGTACCAGGAATTACAGCGTATTAATGTGGCCATCAGAACCGGCGAATTTGCCGCCAATCCCGCTTTACTCGCAGCTATAGATTATGCCAAACAAAATAACAAAACACTGCACCTGATGGGCCTGGTGAGCGATGGTGGTGTACACTCGCACATTAATCATTTAAAAGCTTTAACCTCATTGTGTGCATCAAAAGGATTAACCGATGTTTCAGTGCATGCCTTTACCGATGGCCGTGATACAGATCCCAAAAGCGGGTTGGGTTTCCTGACTGACCTGCAGCTGCACTTAACCCAGTCTGCCGGTAAGATTGCATCGGTTACCGGCCGTTATTATGCTATGGACAGGGATAAAAGATGGGAACGGGTGAAGCTGGCTTATGATGCATTAGTACATGGTACCGGGCACGCAACAGCTGACGTTTTACAGGCCGTAAAAGAATCGTACAATGCAGGTGTTACCGATGAATTCATTAAACCCATTATCAACAGTACAGTTGTAAATAATACCATTAAAGAAGGCGATGCGGTGATCTGTTTTAACTTCCGTACCGACCGTTGCCGGGAAATTACCCAGGCTTTAACCCAGCAGGATTTTCCCGATTTTGGTATGCAAAAATTAGTACTGCATTATACCACCATGACGATGTATGATCATACTTATCAAAATGTACACATCGTTTTTGAAAATGACAACCTGAATAATACATTAGGTGAAGTTTTGCAGCAAAACCACAAAACACAAATCCGTATTGCTGAAACAGAAAAATACCCGCATGTGAGTTTCTTTTTCAGTGGTGGAAGAGAAAAAGAATTTGAGGGTGAAAGGCGTATTATGATCCCTTCTCCCAAAGTGGCAACTTATGATCTGCAGCCTGAGATGAGCGCTGTTGCTGTTACCGATGCTATCGTAAAAGAAATTGAAACCAACCCTGCAGATTTCATCTGCCTCAATTTTGCCAATGCAGATATGGTTGGGCATACCGGTGTTTGGGAAGCAGTGATTAAAGCCGTAGAAACAGTAGATGCATGTGTGGAGAGAGTAACCACGGCTGCATTAAAACAGGATTATGCCGTATTCATCCTTGCCGACCATGGCAATGCTGACTATGAAATTAATGAAGATGGTTCGCCCAACACTGCGCATACACTAAACCCTGTTCCGTTTATTATTGCAGATAATGAATGGAAAGGAACGATCAGGAACGGAAAACTGGGAGATATTGCACCCACCATCTTAACCATGATGCATTTACCCATACCAGGAGAAATGACCGGCAATGTTTTGATTTAACCTAAACAACAACAAATATGAAAAAGTTCTTTAAAAGGCTCTTTTGGATTTTACTGGTGGTTTTTGTGATCATCCAGTTTTTCAGGCCAAAGAAAAATATTGCTGAAGGAATGAGTGTGAATGACATTACCACAAAATATACTATTCCACAGGATGTACAGGCTTCACTAAAAACTGCCTGTTACGATTGTCACAGCAACAATACCGTGTACCCCTGGTATAATAATATTCAACCTGTAGCCTGGTGGCTGGCCAACCATGTAAGTGAAGGTAAAAGAGATTTGAACTTTTCTGAATTTACCACCTATAACATTGGCCGCCAGTACCGGAAACTGGAACAAATAAACAGTGAAATTAAAGAAGGGGAAATGCCTTTGAGTTCTTACACTTTAATTCATAAAGATGCTGTTTTAAGTGCGCCTCAAAAAATGGCCATAGCCAGTTGGGTTACGTCCGTTAGGGACAGCATCAAAGCACATTATCCTGAAGACAGCCTGAAAAGGCCACAAAAACCGCAACAGGAGCCTGCTAAATAATATTTTACTACATTTGCATCATGACTGCTTATCCTAAAAAAATATGGGGAAGTGCCCTGCTCCTTGTAGTGGCGGCGCCCGTATTATTTTCTGCAGTTTTTTTATTGCGCCAGCAATACCTGCAAAACCAGATGCGGGAAAAAATAGAGCAATCGGCGCTACAAATTATCTCTTTACCCGCTTCATCGGTAAAATGGGTTGCCAGCGAAAAAGAAATTTTGGTGGACGGAAAGTTGTTCGATGTGCAATCTGTACAACTGAATGACGGCGTATATACTTTTTCAGGATTGTTTGATACCGATGAAGATAACCTGATTACAGAATTCAGGCACGGTTTGCAGCATTCAAAAAATTCCAGTTCCCCTATTGAATCACTGGTGGTAAAATTTCTTTCTCATCCGCTGATCGACTTTCATTCCAGCTTAACTACCCCCTTTAATAATTGTACTTATATACATCTTCATTACCCCAGATTTACAGAGGCGGTTGCAGTGGCCTGCCTTCACATTAATGCCCCCCCTCCAAAAATGGCATAAATTGTTTTCTCCAAATTTTTTCTGGCACTAAAAAGCCAGTGCTGTCTATTATTTATATCTGATCAATTCATCATTGTTGTGCAACAGCCATAAGTATGGCTATGCAACATAATTACATTTTAGTATTTAACAAACATTACCAAACTTATTAGTTTATGAAACGCATATTTCTATCAGTCATTGTGACCTTATTTTTTTCAATTACAGCTTTTGCCCAAAAATCGCTGAAGGGTAAAGTGGTGGATGCTGTATCGGGTGCTGTTATACCCGGCGCATCGGTAAGTTTTGCCGGCAATACGGGCACCACCACATCAAAAGATGGTGGCTTTAGTGTGGATTGCAGTAAAGCCACTTCCATCATTGTTTCCCATGTGGGGTATGAATCTAAAAGAGTGCTCATTAAAAATTGCGATGATTTTGTAACTGTTACACTTTCCCCTTCTAACGAAACACTCGGCGAAGTGGAAGTAACTGCTACATCAAGCCAGAATAAATCTATTTTATACCAGCCTTCATCCATTACTAAATTATCGCCTGTTGAATTAAAACGCAGCAATGGTTTGTTCCTGGATGATGCCATTAACGGAAATGTACCCGGTGTTACCATGCAAAGGCGCGCAGTATCATCCGGTCAGCAATTCAACATCCGCGGTTATGGTAACGGATCAAGGGGAACAAGGGGTATCAGCAGCAACTTCGACGGACAGGGTTATAAATTATACCTGAACGGTATTCCTGTTACTGATGCAGAAGGTATTACCACTATGGACGACCTGGATTTTGGTTCTATCGGCAATGTGGAAGTTACCAAAGGCCCTGCTGGTACTTTATATGGTTTGGCTATTGCCGGTGCTGTTAACTTAAAAACACAAAAGCCGGAAGTAGGCAAAACTTCTGTTGGCCAGGATGTATTGGTGGGCAACTATGGTTTGCAACGGTACACCACACGCTTTGCCACCAGTGGTGAACGATCTTCTATTTTGATCAATTATGGCCACCAGAAATCTGATGGTTTTACTGTACACAATGCTTCTAAAAAAGACTTCGTAAATTTTGTTGGCGATTTTCAGCCCAACAGCAAAGAATCTGTGAACACTTATTTTGGCTACAGCAACAGCTACGACGAAAGAAGTGGTGAATTAACACAGGCGCAATATGATAACAATGATTTCTCAGGAAATATTGAATACATCAAAAGAAATGCCCACAGTAACGTATACACTGTACGTGCTGGTGTTGGACACACCTATAACTTCAGCAATAAAATTTCCAACACCACTACGCTTTTTGGAACTTCATTCACCAGCAATGTAAGTTCTGCCGGTGGTTGGTCTGATAAAAATGCGATGAACTTTGGAATCCGTTCCACCTTCGATACAAAATTTAATTTGAGCAAAGACGTTTTACTGAGCGGAATCACAGGTGTGGAATCTCAACGCCAATACGCCACTACTGTTGGTTATAGTATGGCTGATCCACAGGGTTCTGCACACGCCAGTTTATGGAAACTGGGCGATCCTTATTTTATTATCAGTGGGGTTACTTCTGATTTGTACGCGGGTGAATCCACCACTTCAGTATTCAGTGAATGGACGCTGGCACTGCCTAAAGATTTTTCGATTGTTGCAGGTTTAGGCATCAGCAATATGAGAATTACTTTGGATGACAGGTTTTATGTTGCCGGTAAACCTACACATTATGACACTACTTACCGGTCAATGGTTTCTCCTCACATAGCATTTAATAAAGTGTTCAGTAAACAATTGTCTGTATACGCATCATACAGTTCTGGTTATAAAGCACCCGTAAGTTCTTTCTTCTATATTCCTTATACCAGTGCATTAGGGCCCAACTCCGGTATCATCAACAACCATCTGCAGCCTGAAATGGGCAACCAGTTTGAAGTGGGCACCAAGGGTGCTATCCTGAAAAGTAAACTGATTTACCAGGTGGCTTTATTCGATGCGTTATTCTCTAAAAAAATGACCACAGTAGCGGTACCCAATCCCGCTAATACTGCAACATTATACACTTATATGGTTAATGGGGGTAAGCAGGATGACAAAGGTGTTGAAGCATCTGTAAAATATACCATTTACGAATCAGAAAAAGGATTCTTTAAAACAATAAATCCTTTCTTCAACCTCACCTATTCAGATTTCAAATACAAAGACTTTACGTACGAAACCGGTACCACACCTGCCAACAAAACTATTTATGATTACAGTGGCCATGCTGTTGCTGGTGTGCCAAAAATCATTACCAACATTGGCGTTGATGCAGCTACCAATCCTGGTGTTTATTTTAACTTCACTTATTTCTATAAAGATAAGATGCCCGTTACTTCACTGGGTACAACTGATGGTACTGCAACAGCGCCTGAGTACCACGCTTCAAGCTATAGCCTGTTGAATACTAAAATTGGCTGGCAGGGAAGTTTATCCAAACACTTTGACCTGGATGCATATTTTGGTGTAAATAATATGACAGGAACAAAATATCCTATTATGGTATTTGTTAACCAGATACCTGATTTGTATCTTGTAGGCCCAACTAAAGCCAACACTTATGGCGGGGTAAATTTGAAATATAATTTTTAAACGAATCTGAAATACTATGAAGGCAGTTGTATACCGACTGCCTTCTTTTTTAAATCAAGTTTATTATGAAAAAAATATTTTCACTTGCGGTATTTGCAATCGTTCTTTCATCATGCGGTCGTTTTGGCAATAAAGAAATTGACGGTACAAAAGACATGCGTATCGTTTGTCTTTCTAAACAATTAACAGAATATGTTTTTGCATTGGGCAAAGGGCATGACCTTGTTGCAGTTGACCTCAGCAGTACTTACCCCGACAGTGCCAAATTATTAAAAACAGTTGGTTACCACCGGGCACTCGCTCCCGAACCAATCATTTCAATGACACCCGATCTCGTCATTCACAGCAATGATATTGGTCCGGACAATGTTCTTCCACAAATCATAAAAGCAGGGCTTAAAGTAAAAGCTTTTGGTGGCGCAAACACTATAGACAGTGCCAAATTATTACTGAAAGAACTCGGTAAGTTTTTTGGAGAAGAAACAAAAGCAGATTCATTGGTAAAAGTACTGGACGCTGGCGTTGCAAGAGCTGCCGATACATTGAAAGCACGGGGCATTACAGATTCCCTGAAAGTTATGATCATTCATTTTGGTTTGCGCAACAATAATTATTTTGTAATGAGCGGCAGAAATGGTGTTGGCGATAAAATGATCCGCCTCGCTGGCTGCACACCTGCTACGTACGATGGTAAAGGCGCCCGTGAAATGAGCCCTGAAGCGGTGGCCCTGGCCAACCCTGATGTGATTATTGCTACGGATTATGGTTATGACAAAATGGGCAGTATGGAAAAATTCATTGCATCGGTACCCGGTGTGGCATTAACAAACGCTGGAAAAAACAAACGGGTTGTTCGCTTTGAAGAGCATGACCTGATTTATTTTGGTCCGCGTACAGGCGATAATGTTATTAAATTAATTAACCTGCTTCATCCAGCAACTACCAGTGTTCAGGCAAAGTAAATTTTTCTTCCCTTTATTGGCAGTACTACTCGTAGTCATCATGGTTTGTGCCATTGCATTTGGTACAGTAAAAATCATGCCCGGCGATATGTGGAATTCCCTGGTGCATTATTTCCGCGGAGAAGGTTCTGCCAATATCTATGAAGGTGTATTTATTGAAATCAGGTTGCCCAGGGTTTTGCTGTGTGCATTAACAGGAGCCGTACTTTCTGTGAGTGGCGTATTAATGCAGGGCCTTTTCCGCAACCCAATTGTAGAACCAGGCCTTGTGGGAACCAGCTCCGGCGCTGCATTTGGTGCAGCCATAGTTTTCGTTATTGCAGAAAAATTTCCTCCTGAAGTAAAAAGTATGATGGGCCCATTCTTAATGCCCGTGATGGCTTTTCTTGGAGGGCTTACAGCAACCTTTTTAGTATATTCATTGGCAAGAAACTCGGGCAGGGCTTCTGTCATGTCTATATTACTGGTAGGCATAGCCGTAAATGCCGTATGCCTCAGTGGTATTGGCTTTATGAGTTATATAGCCCGTGATCCGCAGGCACGGAGTATTACTTTCTTCAGCCTGGGTTATTTATCCGGCGCATCCTGGTTGCAGGTAAAAATTCTGTTAGCAGTTGCGGCCATCATGTTTACCATAACCTTAAGTTATTCCAAACAACTAAACGCATTATTGCTGGGTGAAGAAGAAGCTGCTTACCTGGGTGTTGATACCAATAAATTGAAAAGAAGAATATTGATACTGAACACCGCAATGGTGGCCGTTGCCACTGCTTTTGTAGGCGTTATTAGTTTTGTAGGGCTGATTGTACCACATGTTTTGCGGTTACTGATTGGCAGCGACAATAAAAAATTGTTGCCGGCAGCAATTTTGATGGGCGGGGCTTTGCTCACATTGGCAGACCTTGCTGCAAGGTTAGTATTAGCGCCTGCTGAACTGCCCATTGGTGTGGTTACATCACTGGTTGGTGCGCCTGTATTCATCTTTCTTTTAAAACAGTTTAATATACTGCAGCAAAAAGGAGGTGGCAATGCTTAGCACAAGGGATATACAATTTCAAATTGGCAAAAAAACCATACTGAAAGGTATTTCGATAGATTTTTTACCCGGTGAATTTGCCATGATTCTTGGCCCTAACGGTTCCGGTAAGTCGAGCTTTTTAAAAATCTTCAGCGGGCAAACTGATGTGTACAACGGCAGCGTTCAATACGACAATACGCCACTGAAAAATATTTCGAAAGAAAAACTCGCAAAATTCCGGGCAGTAATGAGTCAGCAGCCAGAGCTGAATTTTCCATTATCTGTTGGCGAAGTGGTTATGATGGGCAGGTACCCTCATTTTGATTTTACCCCAACAAAAAACGACCACCATATTTGCAATGAAGTAATGAACCAGATGAACCTGCATGGTTTTAAAGACAGGAATTACATTACTTTAAGCGGTGGCGAAAAACAAAGGGTGCAGTATGCAAGGGTATTAGCGCAAATCTGGGAAAGCCCGGCTAATGGCTGTCGTTATCTTTTTTTAGATGAGCCCTTAAACAATCTTGACATTAACTACCAACAGCAATTTTTGCAACTGGCAAAAATTTTTAAATCGCATAACACAGTACTGATTGCTGTAATGCATGATATTAACCTGGCTTTACAGCATGCCGATAAACTGATTTTTTTAAAAGATGGTGAACTGGTTGTTGCCGGCCCGCCTGCAGAAGTGGTGAATGAACAATTAATTGAACATGTTTTTGGTGTAAAAAGCACGATTATTGAAAACCCGCTTACACGTCAGCCTTTGTTGATATTTGAATAAAATATGAAACTTTTTGTGGCTGCAACCGGTCACAATGCTTGAACACAATCGGGGCCGGGGCAATGCTCCGGCCTTATTGTATAAATATCTGCTCCAAAGCATTGCTTTATGCACAGCTAAAACTATCCTCTAAAGGCGAAAATGCCTTGTTCAACCGCCTCCGATTGTTAAAATTCAATGGTTTTCCCCCCAAATGCAGCAATAGTGTAAAGGATTTTGTCTATATTTATTGGGTAAACCAAAGCACCTTACCTGGTATGACCGAAGACTTAATACTGTCCGGATGTCTAAAAAATAATGCCGCTGCGCAAGAGGCATTGTATAACCGTTTCAGCCCGCGGATGCTGGGCGTATGTTACCGGTTTGCCAAAAACAGGGAAGATGCGGAAGACATGCTGCAGGAAGGTTTTATAAAGGTTTTTACCCAAATTCACCAATACAGGAATGAAGGCGCTTTGGAAGGGTGGATCAGAAGAATTATCGTTCATACCTGTATCAACAACCTGAAAAAAAATAAAAAATTTTCAGACAGTTTAGATATCATTCACGCACACACGGTACACATTAATGAAGAGATGATTCCTTCAATAATGCAGGCCAAGCAGGTGGTGGAATGTATCAGGATGCTGCCGATTGGCTACCGCACTGTGCTTAACCTTTATGCCATAGAAGGTTTTCCTCATAAGGAAATTGCTACAATGCTGGACATTGAGGAGAGTACCAGCCGTAGTCAATATACAAGGGCAAAAGCTATGCTGGAAGAAATTTTACTGAAGAAAAAAATTATTCAAAAACCAAAAGAAAGAACGAGGCTGATGGCATCAGGGGCACAGTAACACAATGTTGAAGGACATGATTGCTTTACCAAATTAACTAATAGCTTTTTGTGAAAGATGGAACGAAAATTTTACACTGACGATTTTGAGGAACTATTAAAGGAAAAGGCCGATGAGTTCAGAATGTACCCTTCCAAACGGGTATGGCACAGCATTTATAATGATCTGCACCCGGCACGCAAATGGCCCTCTATTGCGATAAGCATGGTTTTGATCATTGCATTATTGATGGTGGGCTATTGGAATAATAAACCTAATACTAATTCAGTAACAGCCCGGCAATCATCCACCACTTCTGGCGGTGGAGATAAAGTTGCATCTACCTCAACCAGCAGTTCTGCTGTTGAAACAGCAAAAAATTCATTATCTTTTATTACTTCAGGTCAGCAACCAACAGGCAGCAATTTACAGCAACCTGATAACGGCAGTACATTCAATATTAATAATAACAGCAATAATACTGCTACGGCAAAACCTAATTACACCACTTCATTTTCCGCCAGCCAGTCAGGGAATAAATTACCACAATCAAAAAATACAGCATCAACCAGGAATGGAAATATTGTAAAAGATAGTCGTGTTAATAATAAAAATACTGCATCAAGTGCTATAACTGCTGTGGTAATACAAAGCGGCATTGCTGATAATAATGAAACTCCATTCTTTAAACCAGGCAATAATAACGGTACTGGAAAACCAAATGCTGCTATCAATCATCAAACTGCTGCTAATACAGGTAAAGCTACTGTTAGTGCTGCTTTATCGGGAAGTATTGCCAATGCAAGTGATGGTGTTATTGCTGATGATCCCTCAAATGAAGAGAAAGAAAGCACTGCAAACAATTTTGCGGGTACAGGAGCAGGACATATAAATAATGGAAATACAGTTAGCACTACTCCCATCAATGACCTTACTGCAACCGTAAATGCAGACAAAATAAATAATAAAGAAAAAGAAGCGGATCTGAAAACTGATGCACCAGCTAAAAAGCTGAAGAGCATCAATAAATTATTGTCAGCAGAAGATGATAAAGTTTGGATAGATAATTATGCTTTTTATAATAAATCCAAACGTAAAAAATGGCAGGACCGTACAGCGCTTGAATATTACATTACTCCAGGTATTGGCTACCGCAGACTTAGTAATGATGCCAAGTATAATTTACCTGCTTCCTCGCCTTCGGCTGCAAGTACTACGGCCCTTGCCGGCGTTGATGCACGAAATGCAGTAACACAAAGGCCTGGCCCCGGATTTGAAGCCGGTGTTTCGCTAAGGTATAAGCTGGCAAAAAACCTGGTGGTAAAAGCAGGAGTACAGGCTGATTATACTAATTATGCGATTTATGCCAACGAATTGAATCACCCGGTATTAACTACGCTAATGCTGCTGGATCCCAATTCAGGATATCCAACCATGTATGCAGCACATTCAACATTGTCCAATATACCTGGCGTACTGGCTTCGTCTATAGTTCACAATCAAACCTACCAGGTGTCTTTACCTGTTGGCGCAGCATTTAAGCTGGTGGAAACTAAAAAGCTGGAATGGTATGTGGGCGGTACAGTACAGCCTACCTATGTATTTGGTGGTAAGGCTTATCTCATTTCTGCAGATCGTGGTTATTATGTTTCCGACCCTTCATTGATTCGCCGCTGGAATGTGAATACAGGCATAGAAACATTTATCAATTATAAGTTTGATAATTTCACATTAATGGCCGGGCCGCAGTTAAGGTATCAAATGATGTCTACTTACTACAAAAAATATACAGTAAATGAAAACCTGTATAATGTGGGCCTTAAAATTGGTATTGTAAAGAACTTCTGATTCTTATTTATTTTTATAATTAATTTATCGCTAAAGGGGCAATAATTTTCGTTATTGCCCCTTTAGTTAATGAACATTACTGTTTAACAGTTAGCTTTTTGTTTTACCACAGATTCCATTTAATTTTGAATGCATGAGACTTTACTTATCCGCAACCATAGCGTTGATATTTTTGTTTTCCTGTAATAACAATTCATCAAATGCGGTGCCCGCACAACAAAATGCCGCTACAACAGACACCGGACAGCAGTCTGCTGAAAAGCCTCATTTCTTTCCCGTTACTGCTTACCTGAAAGGGCAGTTATACGAGATAAAAGAAAAAGGGCTTACCCCAATGCATTATATCACCGTGAATGACCATACCGACTCTTCTTATTTAAAACTGGATGGGCTGGAACAGGCGGTTCATGAGTTTGTTACTCCGCAAATTGACACCACCAATCTTACTGCTGTTTTTACTGAAAGCAGTTTTTTGGATCAAACCATCAATGCCTTTACATTTACTTACAACCCGAAAGGGGAATTGCCTGATTCAATCCCCATCAACCACTGGGATGTTTATATTGATCCTGAAACACAAAAAGTTAAAAGGATTTATATCGTAAAGAACCTGAACAGCACCATCCTGCAATTAACCTGGCAAAGTGGAGAATGGTGCAAAATAGTAACGCTGGATAAAACCCCAGACGGTGGATCTAAAGTTATTAAAGAAGAAAAAATTGTGTGGACGTACTAAAAAGCAATGACCCAACAGGAATTTTCTGCCATCGCTGCCACTATACCGGCAGAACCCGGCATTTATAAATATTTTGATGCTCATAACGAGTTACTGTATGTGGGCAAGGCCAAGCATTTGCGCAAAAGGGTAAGCTCGTATTTTTCTAAAACTTTTACCAGCTATAAAACGCATGAACTGGTACAGCGTATTCATCACATTGAATTTACTATAGTTAACAGCGAACAGGATGCTTTTCTTTTGGAGAATACGCTCATCAAAGAATTTCAACCCAAATTCAATATCAATCTCAAAGACGATAAAAGTTATCCTTTCATTGTAATCAAGAACGAACCTTTCCCCAGAGTATTTTTCACAAGAAGGAAGATCAATGACGGATCAAAATATTTTGGCCCATACACTTCACTTACCAAAGTGCGGGAACTGCTGGATTTTATCAAACTGAATATTTCATTACGCACCTGCAAACTCAACCTCTCTGAAAATAATATTAAGAAAGGAAAGTTTAAAGTGTGCCTGGAATATCATTTGGCCAATTGCAAAGGCCCATGCGAAGGATTGCAAACCGAAGCTGATTACAATGAAGATTTGGAACAACTGGCGAACCTTTTAAAAGGAAATTTATCGCCGGTGGTACAGCATTTCAAAAAAGAAATGAAAGCGCATGCCGAAAAATTAGAGTTTGAGAAAGCGCAGGTTTTGCAAAAGAAAATAGAACACCTGTTACAATACCAGTCCCGTTCTGCCGTGGTCAATATATCTATAGGAAAAGTGGATGTATTCTCCATTTTTGAAGAAGGTAATACGGCGTATATCAATTACCTCGCCGTAAATAACGGCGCCATTGTGCAAACCAAAACGATCATCCTGGAAAAGAAACTGGAAGAATCAGCCGCAGAAGTTTTGGCATTTGGCATAGCGCAATTGCGGTCTGCTTTTGGAAGTGACGCTAAAGAAATTGTTGTGCCTTTTGAAATAGATTATCCTGAAGAAGTTACCATCAGTATTCCCAAAGGCGGTGACAGGAAAAAGTTGCTGGAACTTTCAGAAAAGAATGTCAATTATTTTAAAGAAGAGCTGAAGCAAAAGAAAACACTGCATCTTGAAGCAACTGCAAAACAATCAGCACACCGCATTCTTGAGCAATTACAAAAAGACCTGCAACTCCCTGTTTTACCCAATCACATTGAATGTTTTGATAACTCTAACTTCCAGGGAAGTTACCCTGTTTCTGCTATGGTATGTTTTTTAAACGGCCAGCCTGCAAGGGCAGAATACAGAAGGTATAAAGTGAAGACAGTTACAGGCATTAATGACTTTGCATCGATGAAGGAAGTGGTGTACAGGCGTTATAAACGATTATTAGATGAGGGAAAAACATTACCCCAGCTGGTTATTATTGATGGCGGAAAAGGGCAGCTGAGTGCAGCAATGCAAAGTGTATCGGAATTGAAGTTACCTTCTACTACTACAGTTGTTGGTTTGGCAAAAAATGAAGAAGAAATATTTTTTCCGGGTGATACTGAATCCATCAAATTACCATGGAACAGCGAAAGCCTTAAGCTGATACGCCGCATCAGGGATGAAGTGCATAACCATGGTATTACCTATCACCGTAACCTGCGCAGCAAGGGAACTTTTAAAAATGAACTGGAGGAAATTAAAGGTATTGGAGAAACCACTGCTGATCTTTTATTAAAAACGTTCCGCTCTGTAAAAAATATCAAATTAGCCACTATAGAGGAATTGGAAAATGTTGTAGGCAAAGCCAAAACAAAACTTTTAATCACACATTTTAAGGCAACTGCCGATGAAGCTGAAGCTGATGAATAAAAAAGGGGCTGGATAGAAATCCTGCCCCGTTTTAAAATCCAATATCCTATGAAAAACCGATACAAATATACAGCTGTAATACCCCATTCCAAATACCCTTTTAGTGGTATTTTTATGCACATCTATTGAATTTTTTTTGTCAATACCAATTGAAATAAAAAGCCCCGGCATGCCGGGGCTTTTTACTATTATCTGAATAAAAATCTTAATAACTCCAGAGATCCTGTTCGTAGTTAAATATTTTTTCTTTAATATTTTCACCTTCCAGCAGTTGAAGAATTGGCTGATCTTTTATCCCGGCATAATTTCTAATAGCCAGATCGTATGGATTGTCGATCGTGCTTTTAATAATACGGCCGTAGAACATCCTGCTTTCAAACAACTCTTCCCAACTCATACGTGCACCAAAGTTTTTGCCATTGTATACTTCGTATTTTGCGAAGATGGGGCGCATATCGGGATAGTATACCCAGAACAATTCACTTTCTCCAAGATCAACTCCGGAAGAAGTGATGATCCTTTTTAAAGGTGCTATACCTAATATTCTCCAGAATAAGCGTGAGCTTTCTTTGTCAAAAATCACTTCTTCTTTGATCCTGAACTTATAGAAAGAATCTAAGTTAACTTCATTCCTTTTATAAATCACTCCAGTTTGTACACCATTTGAATCATATTGCGGGATGGGCACCTCCGGGCCAGCAATAACGTTAGCTACATCGGCTTTGGTCATTGGTGTGGTAAACCTGTCATCAATGTTACTGAAAACTGTTACAGCACTGTCCTGGATTGCCTGAAGCAGTATTGAGATGAAACGCTGGTTTCCATTATTTTCATCTGCAGCATAACGGAAGGGCAGGTTCATTTTTTCCCTTGCATCAATTTCCCTCCAGATTTTATGGCGAAACAAAGCATCGTCCGCACGCAGATTTTCGTAAGGTAAAGGCGTCCTGTCTCTTAGCGTTGAAGTTTCAACAGCCTCATCCGGGCGCAGTGATGGCAATACCTTTCTAATAGGCAGGCTATCGAACACTTTTGGAGGTGGTGGTGTCACTTTTGCTACTGTATCAGCAACTGCCGGCGTTGGCTTAACAACACTCGTTTTTGTTTTTGATTTTGCAGTTTTCTTTGTAGTGGGCCTTTTGGCAGCAGACCTTGTAGTCTTGGTCTTTTTTTGTGCTTCTGCCGAAAAGATTACCCCTGTACACAAAACAAACAGGAAACCAATTCGAATAAGATTCTTTTTCATATTCTTGATTTAATCTTTTTTAATACAATTGAAAGCTTCTTCCATCTATTGACCTCACGCCATCAGGGCCCTGTACTTTAATGTTTTCAAAGCTGATACTCGAGCCTGGGCCGCAACGCTGAATCAGGTTAGCTATACCAGCTAAATTGTTACCAGTTAAGTTTGCTGTGGCCACATTTTGGAAGTTGGCACCACCAAAATAAACTGTGGCACTCACAATGCTGAACTTTAAATCGAAATCAAAGTTTTCCAGATCTGCACGGCAATATTGCTGGTTTTTGAACGCAACAGCCGTCATTCTTGCTTTACCATCGCCGATTTTGAAAACCGGATCAGGAATTCTTTTGATACGGAATGGGAAAGACGATGTTTTACCGTCAGCTTCAACACTTATGCTAGCTGTTGTTCCACCACTCACTTTTACTGTAAATTTGCCGTTCGATCCACTTATTGTTCCTCCCTGCATTGTTACGTGTGTTTTATCCCAACCAGAGCCGGAAGAAATGGTCACTGGGTTATCAACGCCAATATAAAAAACGTTCATTTTATCCAGCATTACTGCTGCACCACCTGGAATACCAACAGTATACTCAACTGTTTCATCTAGTGTTTGTTCCTTACCATTTTGATCTCTAAAAGTAATATGAACCGGAACGGTTTTGTTCCCGGCACCAGCAGCTACAAAGTCAGCAGAACCATGACCATCAGTAATAGGTACATTTTGACCGCCAATACTAATGGTCGGCGCGGAGGCAGAACTGTATGCTCCAACACCAGCCTGAATCGTCAGTTTTTGACCTGGCATCACGTAATTCGAAGATTGGCTTATCAAAGGCTTAAACCTGTCAAAAGTTAATACAACTGAATTAATTTGGTTATTGCAATAAGTTACAATCTGATTTTCTGAATTCTTAATATCATTTTGAAATTTACTGAGCATAGTTAAAGCTGCAATCGTAGGAGTCATGTGAAAGTAATTGTATTCCCAAGAATTGTCGCCATTACCTGACTGTGACTTTGGTACAGACAGATCAATGGGTAATTTGGTTGAAAACTCGTTATTAATTTCAGGACTAATAGAAAGAAGATCACTTTTAAGTTGAGTTAGCTTTTGCAAAAGGTTTTTGCCTTCTTTATTGGTAATAAATACCCTTGTTGGAGCTTCTAAATCACTTTCATTGAAAGAAGTATCTCCTTTTTCGGGCTTATAACCTGCGGCACGCTTTAACTGATCTTTCAAACTTTCGATATCACCAGAAAGTTTCTCACAGATACTTTTTGCCTTTTGTGCCTGAGGTTCCCAAATTTTTGCTTTTTCAGCAGATTCAGGTTTAGATAACTTTGCAGCTAATTGTTCAAAAATTGCCTGGTTAGAAGTTTCTATCGAACTGCTTGATTTATCCAAACTGCTCCGAACAGTCTTGAATGCATTTAAAATTTCTGCAGATACGTTCAATGCTAAGATGGCCGTCAACACCAAGTACATAATGTTGATCATCTTTTGCCGGGGCTCTTTAGGTAAAGCCATAGTATTTTAGATTTACGGGTTGTTTAAATTGTTTTTGTTTTCTTTTGTTAGGGGGTTGAAGTTTAAGAATTCAGAAGTTTAGAAGTTTAGAAAACTTCACTACAACTAAGCGCCGTAAACTACAAACCGTAAACTATTATTTTATCTGCCCTGCATTGCGCTCAGCATATTACCATAAACTGCATTCAGTTTACCAAGGTTGTTAGCCAAAGCTCCAATTTGTTCTTTTGCTTTATTGGCATCATCAACACTGGCCATCATAGTAGCACTGGCTTCGCTCAGTTTACCGTAGAAGTTGTTTAATGACTTCAGGTGGTTATTGGCTTCTTTCAATTCCAGTTCGTAAATGGTATTTAATGAGCTCAGGTTTTTAGTTAAACCCTGTACTTGTTCGTGGAAACCTTTTGCAGATTCTGATGCATTATTGAATGATGCCATTGAATTAGCACTGGCAGTAAATGCTGCACTCATACTTCCAATTGCAGCAGTAGCTTCTTTAGTTTTAGAACCAAAGTCACTGGTGCTTTTCACTACATCACTTACATCAGCAATGTTGGCAACTGTTCCGTGTAATTTATTGAAGCTTTCGCCTAATTTTTTCAGGTTGGCAGGGTTGATTTCTGCTTCCTGCATCATTTTATCCATAGATAACAGTGGATTGGCGCCGGCAACTGCAACTTCCGGAATATCGTCATCTTCTTCATGATGCTTTGGTTTGATCCACTCTATTGCAGCATAAACGATAAAGATTGCTGTTTCAGTCCACATACCAGTAGTCAGCATTACGTCTGCATAAGACTGGTGAGTTAATTTTGCCCATGCTGCAAAAATGATTACTGCAGCACCCGCACTTACCAACACATCAATTACTGTTAAGAAGGTTCTTTTTTTGTACTTAGCCATGACGATTAAAATTTAAATGTTTTAATGGGGGTTATTTTTTAGTTTGAATGATACAAAAGTTTATAGATTGCCCGCAATTAGTATCACGGGCAGTCTCAATAAGTTTTTAATTTTTGGAAGTGTTTTATTTTTTACCGCCTTTTTTTCCTCCTGCTGGTGGTAAATCAATTACGCAACGGAAACCGATGTAGGATTTAGCAGTATCCATGTATTCGTAGCTGCGGGTACCGCACCTTAACATAGCTGCTACATCTTTCCAACTGCCACCACGGATTACTTTACGTTTATCACGGGGCTTATCTGTTTCTTTTGCGTTATACCTGATATCAGGGTTCAGGTCGTGTTGAAAGTTATAGGCTCCTTCGTAGTATAATGATGAGGTCCATTCTGCTACGTTACCTGCCATATTATACAGGCCAAAATCATTCGGCCAGTAAGCATCGGCCCTTACTGTATACAGGCCACCATCTTCAGGATAGTTACCACGGCCAGGTTTGAAGTTTGCCAGTAAACAACCTTTTTTATTTCTTAAGTAATATCCACCCCATGGATATGCTGCCTGTGAACGGCCGCCACGTGCGGCATATTCCCATTGTGCTTCTGTTGGCAAACGGAAATCTGATTCTGGGCTTCTCTTCTTGCTTTCAAGAAATGCATTCAGGTAATGTGTTCTCCATTCGCAGAATGCAGTAGCCTGTTTCCAGTTCACACCCACTACAGGATAATTTCCAAAAGCGGGATGGCTGTAATATTGTTTGGCCATTGGCTCGTTGTAAGAATAGGAGAAATCCCTGATCCAGCATAAAGTATCTGGATATATTTTGATCGCTTTCTTAATAATGAATTTGCTGCGTGGAACATTTGGATCCCTGTTCATGGCTGCAGCTTTGTAATCGAATGTTTCTGATTCGTATTCCAGCTTATTGGCATCAATTTCTTTTTTACCAAAAATGCGGTTATCAGGTGTTACAATGATTGCATCTATTTTCTCCAAAGTGGCTTTATCACCCCACTTGATGGTTTTAATTCTTTTCCAATCCAGGTAAGTATTACCATCATTAGCCTGCTTTTCAAAACCCATCAGGTGGCCAGCGATTGAATCCCTCACCCAGTTGGTGAACTGGCGATATTCATTATTGGTGATCTCTGTAGCGTCCATCCAGAACCCACTGATAGAAACAGCTTTGTTACGTGCAGTTAGTGCATAAGTAACATCTTCATCATTGGGGCCCATATGAAAGGTACCGGGATTAACGTACACCATACCGGGAGGTTTGGGTAAACTCCACCTTGAAGCTGGCGCTACACCATGTAACTGCCCATCATTAGGAAGAGCTCCGCCGGATTTGTTTTTACCGCCGAGCATTTTACAGCCCGTCGACGTAGAGGCGATAGCAACGATTGCTACCAAATAGAACAACCTGTTCTTCATTGTTATAAACTTTGAGGGTGATAAGCAAATGTAATGATTATTTTGAATTAACGTCATTTTGTGTGTTTTTCGCGGATTAAATTTCTACGGAAAAAATGATCCCAAAAATGATAAACGATAGAAAAATCCAATTATTGTGACCCTTATTTAAATTTTGTTCATCTTTCTCACTTGTTTCATCAGTTCCTCAATACTGCTAACGGGTTCATTGCAAGTATATTGCCTGCACAGGTAAAGCAACGTATCACTACCCGGATTTTTACCTTGCAGCATTGGATATTTCGGATTTTCTGTTGCCGACACCATTACTATTTTACCCGGAAAATAGCGTTTTAGCATTTCACTTTTATTTTTTTCATAATCTGTTCCAACAATCGCCACTTCATTTATACCCAACGTCAATTTTAATAATAAAGATGCCCATACCCCAAAGGATGTTGGGTAAGAGACAATGGCTTTTCCAATACCCTCAGTCATTTGAGCTACCCTTTGCACCCACTCCTGCTTGTCTAAAAGTATTCCCAACTGCACCAAATTATCAGCCATTATGCTGTTTCCGGATGGTGTGGCTCCATCATACATTTCTTTTTTGCGCATCACCACATCTGTTTGGCCAACTGGTGTAAAGAAGAAATATGTCTCCGCATCGTCTGAAAAATTGGTTGCTGCATATTTTGTAAATCCTTCTGCCAACCCAATGTACCGGCTATCTGCTGTTAATTCCTGCAATTGAAGACATGCCTGTATCAAATACGCATAATCATCCAAAAACGCCGGGTATTTCCCTTTGCCCTCTTTCACTGTATGAAAACACTCAAAACTATCAGGCATCTTCAAAAAATGATTTAGAATAAATTCTACAAGATTGACTGCTTCCTGTTTTAAATTTTCATCATCCAATGCCCCTGCTGCTTTTGCCAATGCAGTCGCCAGTAAAGCATTCCACCCTAATAATATCTTATCATCGGTTGCGGGGCGTATCCGTTTGTTTCTTTCCATCAGTAATACCTCCAGGCATCGATCCATACCAATCAAAAACTCTGCTTCAGCTATATTACGCTCCTCGGCAAACTGTTTACTTGCTTTTAACGTGCGCAGAATGTTCTGCCCATCCCAGTTACCCTTTTCCGTTATGTCGTAATATTCACAAAACAGTTTGCTCTCAGGGCCTAAAATTTGATCCACCTCTGCCTTACTCCATACATAAAATTTACCCTCTTCGCCTTCACTGTCTGCATCAAGTGCCGACCAGAATCCACCATCGCCGCTTTTAAATTCACGCTGCAAAAAACCAATAGTTTTCCTGATCACCGTTTCATATTTCTTTTCGCCTGTCAGCTGGTATACATCGCACAAAACCGATAACAGCAATGCGTTATCGTACAACATTTTTTCAAAGTGCGGTACCAGCCATTCGGTATCGGTGCTGTAGCGTGCAAAGCCACCGCCGGCATGGTCGTATATACCTCCTTCCATCATTTTATCCAGGGATAGTAAAGCTTGTTTTAATGCTTCAGCATCGTCAAAGTAAAAATGATATTGCAGCAGGTATTGTATGGTAAATGTTTGCGGAAATTTTGGTGCCCGCCCGAAACCACCCCAAACCGTGTCGGCCTGCTTTAGTATGTTTGTTGTGATCAGCGTGCAGTTTTCTTTCGTAAAAACAGACTGCGTTGTTGCCTGGTTGATATGGCCAAATTGATTGGACTGTTGTAAATGCTGCAATAAATTTCCTGCCTGTTCTTCTATTTCATTTCGTCTTTCTTTCCATGATAATACAATAGCCTCCAGTACTTCACGCCACGATGAACGGTTATATGCCCTGGCTGGGGGAAAATATGTTCCACCATAGAAAGGCCTTCTGTCTGGCAAAAGAAAAACATTGAGCGGCCAGCCGCCACTGCCTGTTATTGCCTGTACTGCATCCATGTATATATGGTCAATATCGGGACGCTCTTCCCTGTCAATTTTTATGTTTACAAAGTTTTCGTTCATGAACTGCGCCACGCTTTCGTTCTCAAAACTTTCCCTTTCCATTACATGGCACCAGTGGCATGCGGCATAGCCAATACTTACGAGGATGATCTTATCTTCTTCCTGTGCTTTTTGCAATGCTTCATCCCCCCATGGATACCAATCCACCGGGTTATGCGCATGTTGTAATAAGTAGGGGCTGTTTTCGTGTATCAACCTGTTGGTATACTTGTGTTCCATTTGTTCTGTAGTGCTGTTTGTTTTTGTACGTGCAGTACTCAAATATATTGTAAACTGATACAAAGATCAAAGGCTCCTTGAAGGAGCCTTTGATCTTTGTATCAAAATATCTTTATTTCTTTTTGTAGGTAGACAGGTAGAGTTCCAGTGCGCTTACCATGCTGGGTGCCTTTGGCTGAGGTGCTTTAATATCCAGGGTTAACCCGGCATCTTCCACTGCTCTCAGTGTATTGATACCAAAGGCGCCTATCCTGGTTCCATTTTGTTTAAAGGTGGGAAAATTTTCCATCAGGCTTTTAACACCGCCCGGTGTAAAAAAGCAAATCACATCATAATTACGTTCCACCACTTCTTTTACATCATTGCTTACAATACGGTATAATACAGGGGTTGCATATTCGCAATTATTGGCTTTAAGCCAGTTGGTGATCTCACTGTCGAAAGACTCAGAACATGGATACAGGAATTTCTCGTTATCCTTATGTTTGTTGATCACATCAAAAAGGCTTTTATTGCTCCCATCGGCGCCATAAAAAACTTTTCTTTTACGGTATAGAATAAACTTTTGAAGGTATAATGCCACTGCCTCAGTAATACAAAAGTATTTAGTATCCTGCGAGATACTTACCTTCATTTCATTACATGTTCTGAAAAAATGGTCGATAGCATGCCTGCTGGTAAATATCACCGCAGAGTAATTGACGATGTCAATTTTTTGCTTCCTGAAATCCTTCGCAGCAATGCCTTCCACCACAATAAAGGGATGAAAATCAAGGGTTACACTGTGCTTTTTTGCTAAATCAAAGTAAGGTGACTTATCGCCCTCGGGCCTGGGTTGGGTAATAAGTATTTTTTTGATTTTGTGGACTGAGTTTTCAGCTTTCGTTACACCGTTTTTAACCATACTTAATCTTGAAAATGGTTTTGCAAAATTACAGATTTTTAGATAACAAAATCAATAAACCCTTGTATATCAATAAAAGGGGCAAAATTTCCACTCCGGCAATGTATAAGAGGAAATGAAACCTGCTGACTTTCAATTGGTTTTGTATCAACCCGTAGGATCTGAAAAAACGAAGCAGTAACATAAAACCTACGATAAGTAAAGAAACAAGGGCACTTGTGGCAGCAATATTACCATCTGAAAATGCCATCAGGACGATGAACGGGATGAGGATGACGCCAATGATCTTGCAGATCATAAATATGATGAAAATATAAGTATTGGTCGCCTCTTTATATCCTGTTAGCCATCCCGTAAATTTCAGGATTGTGAACTTGGCAAAATAAATAACTGCCAGCACCAGAATACAAGACAGCAGCACTAACCATTGGTATCCGCCAGCAACCATATTATACTGGCGCAGCAAAAAATAGATATAAATACCAGCGCTAACAATAAAAAAGATGTTGAAAAACAATGAAGGCAGTTTTGCCTGCACCAACTGGTCGGCTAACTGGCTTTGCCTCAGCGAGGTATTAAAAAACACCCTGAACAGGTTTGAAAAATATCTTGCATAATAAAAGCGGATCAGTGCCAGTACTAACACCAGTGCGGCTAACACATAAAAGAATATATCAACAGGCTTGTTCACCTTAGGTTTCACCACCATCAGCACCGGTTTAGCTGTGGCGTTAAGAAAATGATTACTGTCTAAAAGATATTGAACAGCCTGCTGGTAAGTTCTTACAACTGGAACGGGATTTATTTTTAAGGCTGAATCTTTTATAACAGATGCTGTGTCTTTTGCTTTTGATGCAAGAGTATCCTGTTGCAGGGTAACGGAGTCTTTGTGGACAACAATACTGTCATTACGCTGAGACAATACAGTAAGGTGCAGCGCCAGCATAAAATAAAGCAAAATATTAACCCGTCGTAACAACCGAAATATTTTTTGCAAATGTAAATGGAGTAATGCAGATTACTATCATCTGAACATTTTAATATCAGCTTTGGCCTAAAAATAATTCACATAGCCGAAGTGAATTTTTGAAGCGCTGCGCAGGTTGAACGTTACATCATCCCGCTTGCCTACTGCATAACTGATGTTCAACAGCCCCAGCTTTGTTTCTAGTGCCATACCTAACCCCGTTGACAAGAAAGTATTATTTACATTCACGTTTTGATATTTGTTTTTTACCCAACCTGCATCAACAAATGTAAAGAAGTAAGAATTCAAACTCACCCTGATCCTGTATTCCGCTGTAGTGACTGCATATTGCGTAGCATAAATACTTTCCTCATCAAAACCCCGCAGCAGGTTGTAACCACCAATCTGGAAGAGTTCATTTTTAAACGTACTCTGACTGTTGAATACTGCTGATGTAATGCTTGTTTTCAAGGTTGTTTGTTTACCCAACGGAAAATAATGTGCTGCTGCAAGTTTTATCCTGAATTGGTAGGCCCGTAATTTAAGCGTGTCGTATAATTTGTTGTAGTCAAACGATGGATCTTTAATGGAAAGAATATCATTATTGCGGCTGATATTCTTAATACCGGCCGATGCGGTTATTTTCAGCTCATTACCTTTCCTGGGGTTTAAGCGGTAATCTGTTTTGATCAGATTATAATCCACGCCAAAGCTGGTGGCTTTTACATCAATATTATCAGGGAGCTTCCTGGTCGATTTGACGAGATTGGTATCTACCCCGCTTGCCAGTAAAAAATTGTTTTGCCATTGCACAAAGAATTTACCCGATTGATTGGCAGAAAGCAGGTATTGCAAACCCACCTGGCCGTTTACCTGCAGATAACTGGAGTCTTTTTTAAACAGATCAAAGGCTGCATCCACACCAAAGTTTGATTTAAAAATATAAGGTTGCTGGTAAGCTAAATTTAACCGTGGCGATTTTTGTTGCAGTTGCTGCCAGTTCAGTAAAATAGATTCGCCGGTATTTAATGCATTTTTTAAATTCAGGTTAACGTCTGCCGTTAGTTGAAATTTATTTACCTGGTTAACTGTTGTTGTGGGCAGCACGCCGATCAAAAAATTAAACTGGCTGCTTTTTTTGGGCGCCAGGTAAAGGTTAAGCACAGATCCCGTGCCCAGCATTGTGATATCGCTGGGTTGCGCTTCCTGCAGGTATGGAAGGTCGAGAATTTTTTTACTGACCAGTTGCAGTTTTTCTTTATTAAACAGGCTGCCATTGGGTAAGCCCAGGTAATGCGTCAAAAAATTCTTTGAAATTTTTGCCTTGCCAAAAACCCTGATGCTGTCTAAATGATAGAGCGGCCCCTTATTTACTTTTAACAGCGCATCAATGGCGTCTTCGTTGAGGCGTACACTGTCTAAAAAAACCTGTGCGAAAGGATACCCATTCTTTTCATAATAATTCAGTATACGGTTTTGAACCTTTTGCAGTTGTTCTATATTCAGCAACTGGTTAGTAAAATTCTTCTCAAAATAACCACTTTCGTCCATAGCCGGTTTCTCAATGCTGTCGGCAGATAATTTTACCCAATGATATTTCTTTCCCAGAAACAGCGCCACGCCGGCTGAGGTGGAATCTTCCCATGTACTGTCTACCGATGCGGTGGGATACCCCTTTGTGCCCAGTAATGCAGTTAATCCTGTTACGTATGTTCTGCACTCAATGGCATTGGTAAAACTGGTTTGCAGTTGCAGCGACTGCGGTTTAAACGTGCTATCTTTGTCGAGGTATTGGATATGCAGCAAAAAAGGTTGTTGCGCCGGTTGTTTTTGCGCAGCCAGCCGCAGCAATAAAACTGTATTGCACATCAGTGCAATGAGTAGTATCCTGGTCAGCTGCATCTTGTGAGGGTTCATGAATAATCAAATCTAAAATTTTATCCCGATAGTTACCGGGAATAAACTAAAATCTTTGCCTGGCGTTTATATACATATTCCATTTTGCAAACAAGCCTGCCACTATTGTAATTTTCATTTCTCCACATCGCTGAAACAAAAACAACCTTTGCTGGAGGCATTGATCAAAGAAATACAATTAACACCATCATACGCAGCAAACGAACAAGTAACGAGCAGTAAGGAAATCATTTCCACAGTATATTTTGGTGGCGGCACACCCAGTATATTAACGGCAGATGATTTGCGATTGTTATTAGAAACCCTGCAGCAACGGTTTATTTTTACTGATGACATTGAGATCACTTTAGAGGCCAACCCAGACGATATTAATCCTGTTAAGCTGCTGCAATGGCTGCAAATGGGCATTAACCGTTTGAGTGTGGGCATACAAAGTTTTGAGGACAGTGAACTGCAATGGATGAACCGTGCCCATACTGCTGCGGAATCTGTTCGCTGCATTGCTGAAATTAAAGCCGCAGGATTTACCAATTTTTCTATCGATTTAATTTATGGTTCTCCATTATCCACCTATGAAACCTGGAAAAGAAATGTTGATGTTGTCACCCAACAGCAAATTCCACACATCAGTTGTTATGCACTTACGGTAGAACCACGAACTGCATTGCATACCATGATCAGGCAACAAAAAAAAGCCGCGGTGGACAGCAATCACCAGGCAGAACAATTTCAGCAACTGATGCAATGGATGCGGCACAGCGGTTATGAACATTATGAAATCAGCAATTTTGCCCTGCCCGGATACAGAAGCAGGCATAACAGCAATTACTGGTTGCGTTCTGTAAATGGTGAAGGCATATCTTATTACGGTTTTGGCCCTTCTGCCCACTCCTACGATGGCATTCACCGGCGCTGGAACATTGCCAACAATGCCCAATACATTGCGTCATTGCAAAACGATATTTTATCTTTTGAAGAGGAAACATTAACGAAACAACAGCAGTTAAACGAATATATTATGACTGCGCTGCGAACAACTGAAGGAATCGACACGAATTATATCAAACTAATTTTTGGTGCTGCCGCAGCAGCGCAACTTTTAAAGAATGTGGCTAAATATGAACGCCTGCAACAGGTTATTGTTGCCAATAACAATATAGTGCTGACTGGTGAAGGAAAATTATTTGCTGATGGAATTGCGGCAGACCTGTTCTTTTAATGGTGTGCATGTTTTCTTACATAACGCACCAGTTCTGCCAATGATAATACAGCCACCATAATGATGATTGCGGTACCGCTGATATGTGAAAATGAAAATGGCATTGTTTTAAACTGCTATAAAGTTAGTGTGCTTTTTACAATAAAGTTGTTTCTATTTCCTTAAAACCTTTTTTTGCAGGCAGGTTTTCCCACAAAATTTTATAAACGGTTTCTGCAATAGGCATTTCGGCCTTAACTGTGTTATTGATGAGATACATGCATTTACTGGCGTTGTATCCTTCCGCCACCATATTCATTTCCAGTTGTGCGGCTTTAACGGAATAGCCTTTGCCAATCATGTTTCCAAATGCCCGGTTGCGGCTGTGCAGCGAGTAACAGGTTACCAGTAAATCGCCAAGGTAAACTGATGCGGCATAGTTGGTAGTATGCGGTTTGGCAACATTGTTTGCCGGATGATGATCAATTGAGCCTACCTGGATATCCTGCACGCCCAGTGCCCGTAAAAAACTGGCCATTTCATCGGCACTGTTGGCAATCAATACGCTCAGGAAATTATCGCCATAATCAAGGCCGTGTGCCATACCTGCGCCAACTGCATAAATATTTTTCAAGATTGCTGCATACTGCACACCATAAATATCATTGTTCTCAATCGTGTTAAGATAAGGTGTTTTAAAATGTGTGGCCAACTGCTGTGTAATTACTTCATCAATACCAGAAAACGTGAGGTACGATAATTTTTCTGCCGCCACTTCTTCTGCATGGCAGGGGCCCAGCACTGCAAAATAGTTTTTCAATTCAACATTAAATTCCTGCTGCAAATACTCGTTAAGTAAAACATTATGTTCGGGCATGATACCCTTAATGGCAGAAATAATTTTTTTTCCTGCGAAGATATTTTTATCGAGGTTTTTCAAAACATCTCCTGCATAAGCAGAAGGCACTGCGATAATGATACAATCTGAATGCTGAATGACTTCAGCTGCACTTGTAGTAAGCGTCATTTTATTGACGGCTAACTGTGCTGATGATAAATATTGCGGGTTGTGATGGCGTGACTGAATATGATCTATAGCAGACTGGTTCCTGTTCCACCAATAAATATGATTGCCGTTATCAGTTAAAATTTTTGCAATTGCTGTACCCCAGCTGCCGCTTCCTAATATTCCAAAATTCATCGTTGTAATTGATAATTGATAGTTGTATAATGGATAATTAAGGCAGGTTCCAGCCGGACATTATTAATTATCCATTATTTCATTGTCCATTGCTTAAAGTCCTAATTTTTCCACGGCTAATTGTGCAGCAATCTGGCTGGCATCTTTTTTATTATACCCTTTGGCTTCTGCAATTAATTCACCATCCACCGTTGCACCAATGGTAAATAAACGGCGTCCATTTTCGAACTTTTCTTCCAGTGTTTCAAACTCCAGCGCCTTGCCATTTTTATTGGCCCAGCCATACAGCCTGTTTTTGATATTGATCTCAATCACTTCCAGGTCTTCAGTAAACAAGTGTGGCATAATGATATATTTTTCCACCCATTTTTGTGTACCGGCATAGCCTTTATCTAAATACACTGCACCAATCAGTGCTTCTAATGTATTACCAAATATCTGCGAAATTTTAAGTGAGTTATCGTATTTATTATAGAAAGTGATTTTCTTCAGGCCCATTTTCAATGCAATATCATTCAGCATCTGGCGGTTAACCATTTTACTGCGCATCTCTGTTAAAAAACCTTCGCCTTTGTAGGGATATTTACGAAAGAGATAGTGTGCAATAACAGAACTCAGCACAGCATCTCCTAAAAACTCCAGCCGCTCATTATTTTCGTCTGCCCCTTCCCTTACGCTCCGGTGGCTCAAAGCTGTTTTGTATAACGCAACATCACCCGGCGTAAAGCCAAGGATATTGTTGAGTTGCTTTTTAAACTCCTGGTTTTGGTTCCTGTTTTTGAAAAAATCTTTTATGAATTGCAAAGCCTGTTTGAAAATATTTAAGTGAAGTTAAAATATTTTTATCACTCAGTTGATGAATTTTAAGGTTTCGCAGGCATTCAAAGGATTGTACGAAAAGTACGGGGTTCATTGGTGAAACAATCATTTCACCGGCATTACCCGGCAAACAATCATCATGCAGAATAATCAACCGCTCCTGTAAATTACTGGTTTGATTATGGCACGTACTTTTTTACAATTACACTGGCATTATGCCCTCCAAATCCGAAGGTATTGCTTAATGCTGCGTTTACTGTACGCTGCTGTGCTTTATTGAAGGTGAAGTTCAGTTTAGGATCGAGTTCAGGGTCGTCGGTAAAGTGATTGATGGTGGGAGGAACCACATCTTTAGTTACGGCCATAATACAAGCCAATGCTTCCAGTGCACCCGCCGCACCAAGGCAATGCCCTGTCATACTTTTGGTGGAGCTGATATTCAGATTATAGGCATGATCTCCAAACACACCAAGGATCGCTTTGGTCTCAGCAATATCTCCTAATGGTGTTGATGTACCGTGAACATTGATATAATCAATTTCGCCGGGCTGCATACCAGCATCTTTCAATGCGGCAAGCATTACATTTTTTGCACCCAAACCTTCAGGATGCGGGGCTGTAATATGATGTGCATCTGCAGTGGCACCACCGCCTGCAATTTCGCAATAAATTTTTGCGCCCCGCGCCAGTGCATGATCCAGGCTTTCGAGCACCAGTACGCCCGATCCTTCACCCATAACAAAACCATCCCTTTCTTTATCAAAGGGGCGGCTTGCTGTTGAAGGGCTGTCATTTCTTTCGCTCAGCGCTTTCATGGCATTAAACCCACCCACACCTGCGGCGCTTACCACTGCTTCGCTGCCACCCGTAACGATTACATCTGCCTTACCCAGGCGGATATTATCAAAGGCATCAATAATAGCATTGGTGGAAGAAGCACAGGCAGAAACAACGGCGAAGTTGGGGCCACGGAAACCATGGCGGATGGATATTTGCCCTGCGGCAATATCCAGTATCATTTTTGGGATGAAGAAAGGGTTGAACCTTGGTGTTCCATCGCCTTGTGCAAAATTGATCACCTCTTCCTGGAAGGTAATGAGGCCGCCAATTCCGCTGGCAAAAATTACACCTACACGGTCACAATCCACATTATCTTTTGTAATACCCGCATCTTTTACTGCTTCATCGCTTGCTATTAAAGCAAACTGGCAATAGCGGTCAATTTTGCGGGCTTCTTTACGGTCTAAATAAACGGTGGGATCAAAGTCTTTAACCTCACAGGCAAACCTGGTTTTAAACTTGCTGCAATCGAATTGCTTAATAAAATCGCACCCGCTTACCCCGTCTGTCAAACCCTGCCAATATTCATCAACAGTTTTGCCTAACGGCGTAAGGGCACCTAATCCGGTTACTACTACGCGTTTAAAAGCCATAAAGTTTACCTGTGATAGTTAAATGAAAATTACTTAGCGTGTTCTTCTAAGTAAGCAACAGCCTGTCCAACAGTAGTGATGGTCTCGGCTTGCTCATCAGGAATAGAGATGTTAAATTCTTTTTCAAATTCCATAATTAGTTCAACTGTATCCAGGCTATCGGCGCCTAAATCATTAGTGAAAGAAGCCTCGTTGGTTACTTCTGCTTCATCAACTCCTAACTTGTCAACAATTATTTTGTTTACCCTTGTTGCAATGTCTGACATAATTTTAAAATTTAGTTTGTCTGGCTGCAAAAATATACATTTTGCAATAATTACAAAGAAATATAAAAAAGCTCATTTTCATGGCTGAAATGGCAGTTGATTTTTGTTGCATTGTATGATAGTTGTTAACCGCAAACGTTTTCATGAACCGTTGTTTTTTATTGAACCAGCACTCAAAAAAACAGCAGTATCAGGCACTGTTACAAAATCTTTATTTAATATATGACACAAGCCCTGCATATATTAACATTTTCAAAAAAAGTGTATATTGTAAGTCCATCTATGATTAAAAGACTGGCAATTTTACTTAAACCTTTCTTGCTATGGCCTTAAAACAAATCGAACACGGATCTAAAGAGTATAAGCAAATGGTGGCTTTGCGCATGGAGATTTTGCGTAAACCACTGGGACTGAATTTTACAGCTGATGAACTGGCGAGGGAAAAGGAAGATATTTTGATTGGTGCTTTTGATGAAGACATCATTTTGGCCTGCTGCCTGTTGACTAAAGTAGATAACAGCACCGTCAAACTCAGGCAAATGGCTGTACAAAATAACCTGCAGGGAAAAGGCATCGGCGCCAGTATTATGAACTTTGCTGAAAATGTGGCCCGTGATAAAGGCTACAAAAAATTAATGATGCATGCACGGGATACCGCAATCGGTTTTTATGAAAAATTCGACTTCAGGGTTAAAGGCAGTGAGTTTATTGAAGTGAATGTACCACACCACGTGATGGAAAAATGGCTGTGAGCAGGGTGAATGGGCAATGGTGAATGGTGAAGGTTGATAGACATAAACCAGTTCACTAATTAACCAATTAACTCATCAACCATTAAACTTAAAACCCCTTCTTAATTTTCTCATTCAGCATTGCCCTTGCATTTAAAACATCCTCATCTGTAAATGCGTCTTTAGGTACAATAAAGAACGATCGGCTGTTAAAGTATAAATGAAAAAAATACGGGCTTTCAATCCAGTTACTGAATTCTCTCCACTCCCAGCTTCTTCCGCCCCGTTCATTTTCTATCCTGAATTCATTGTTCGTTAAAATTGCCCTGAGGCGATCTTTAAAAGTAGGTGCTTTTTTATACACCATTGCCGGCAGCAAATACCAGAAAGTGATCATTAATATAAACCACAGCATAGAACTTACCAGGAAGGGTAATGGCAATATTTTTTTTGCAGCAAACAGGATGGCAGATAGAATAGCAAACACATTAACCAGTATGATCATTATTTTAATTTCCCGCCTTGAAATAAAATGATACCGTAATGCCTGGATTACTTTTTGCTTGTTGTAGGTAAAAAACGCTGATGTCATGGCGCAAAGATAACTGGTTCGGTTTTATTGGGCACAACTGTCGCCGGCAACTTTTCCTCCACCATCGGCGGGCATGCCGCCAATTAACCGGCCCCGTAAAGCAGCATTAAAAAAAACAACCCGCCTGTTGGCTGCACGTCCTTCAACGGTGTCATTTGCAGCTACTGGTTTGGAGCTGCCAAACCCAACGGCAATTAATCGTTTACAGTCTGCACCCATTTCGACCAAAGCTTTGCTTATGGCCAACGCTCTTTTTTCAGACAATGACTGATTAGCCTGTTCACTGCCGGAATTATCCGTATGGCATTCTATACGCAACAGGCTGATGTATGTTTTATCATCTAAATATTTTTTGATGATCTCAAGCGCAGCTTTGCCTTCTTTCGTTAAATGATCAGTGCCGGTTTCAAACTGAACCGTCCTGTTTATTTTTACTTCATTATTTTCGATAGTGTAATCCTGGGCAAACACCGTAACACTTCCCAAAAGCAATATTGAAAAGAATATGATTTTCATACGCAGCGTCGTTTTGATTTCGTTTATTTTTGAGTAAATAAAGCGGCCATCATTGTTGAACAAATATAACCTGTTTATAGCTGTATGCAGCAAAACTTTCGCTGCTGTATGGTTACTTTCCGTCTTTTATTCCTGCGGAAGAAAAACACAAAGCCATGTAGTGGTTCCTGCTTTTTATTACTGGAAATCAGTATTGTCACTGAACCAGTTTGAGCAGCAACAAATGAATGCGCTTCATGTTCAAACTTTATACATCAAATGTTTTGATGTGGACTGGGATGACATTACACATCAACCCGTACCCAAGGCGAAACTGCAGTGCAATAATTTTTCGTTACCTGATTCCCTGCATATCATCCCCACCGTTTTTATTACCAACGAATGTATTTTAAAAGTGGATAGTGGTTCAGTACCACAACTGGCCAATAAAATTCACCAGTTGGTGCAGGATATGATCACTGCTTACCATTTTAATAATATTGATGAATTCCAATTGGATTGCGACTGGACGCCTTCCACCAAAGAAAAATATTTTTTATTGCTGCGTACTATTTACCATCAACCTTTTTCAGTGAAAGATAAAACTGTCACGCCCACATTATCTTCCACTATCCGTTTGCATCAAATAAAGTATATCACCAAAACAGGCGTGCCGCCTGTTAATAAAGGCTTGCTGATGTGCTATAACATGGGCAATTTAAAAGACCCTGCTGCTGAAAATTCAATATTAGATGTGTCTGAATTAAAAAAATATATTGGCAACCTGCAGACTTACCCATTACCACTTGATGTTGGTTTACCGGTTTTTGACTGGAAAGTGTTGTTCAGAAATAATGCTTACAATGGATTAATTGAAAACTTACCGGATTCTTTGTTGACCAATCCTTTTGTTGCACAACAACACAACCGGTTTACTTTTTTAAAAGATACAGTACTGCAGGGTTATTCATTTCTTAAAGGTGATGTATTGCGCAATGAACAATGCGATGCAAAAACTGTTATAGAAGCCGCTGCACTCATTACACAACAATTGAAAAATACCCGGTTAATGGTATCACTCTACCATCTTGATTCTGTAATTTTAAAAAAATATTCCCTTCATGAACTGGAAGCTATGTATAACAGCCTGCGTTAGCGCAGTAATGATTGCGTTTCCACAAAACATTATTGGTTGCGGGCCAGAAGCGGATCCGTATGATTATTACACTTCTTTCTTTCATCAAAACCTGCCCGACGCCAAAGGCTACAAATCTTTCTATTACACTGGTTATAATTTTTTGTACGATGAAAATGAACCGGTAAAGGTCTCCGATGTACTGGCGCAGGAATGGAGCAGCTACTGCGGCAATACTGTTACGCCAAATGATGCGCTGCAATTTGTAAACAAATATGCATGGAAAGATCTGAATAATTTATACCTGGATATTGAAAAGAACCAGCCATTAAAAATTCCCGACAGTGTGTTGCATAACAGCATGACCAACTACTTCATTCAGCAAAAAGACCTTGAAGGTTTGGGCTATATCATGTATGCCAAACAGGTGGAACCCTATGTTTATGGTGGAGAGGATGCATGGGATTTACCACAGCGTGACAGCCTGAAAATGGCTAAGTATATTAAGAATGGGCAGCAATTATATACCGCCGCTAAAAAAGATTTCTTCAAATTGAAATATGCTTACCAGGTATTGCGGCTTGCCCATTACAGCGGCAGGTATAATGATGTAATACAATGGTATGATGATTATGCGCCACATTTCACCAGCAACAGTGTATTGCAAGCGTTGTGCCTTTCGTTAAAAGCGGGTGCATTACTCAGAACTGGTAAAGAGAAAGAAGCGGCTTATTTGTTCAGCAAATCTTTTGATGCATCCATAGCAAAGCGGGTTTCCAATTATTTAGGATTTCACTGGAGTACAAAAAACGAAATACCCAGGGAAGAATACCTGAAGCAATGCCATACCAATGCAGAAAAAGCAGCGATGCTGGGGTTGTTTGCATTAGGCAGCACGGCAGATGAATCTGGCACGATAAAAAGCGTATTTCAATTAAATCCGAAAGCTGAAGTGCTGGAAGTATTAATGGTACGGGAGATCAATAAACTGGAAGAAAAATATTTGTCCCCTTCATTGCAAAACGATAATGGTGGCAAAGCGATGTATTTAAACTGGGACGAATCATTTGCAGACAGTACTGCAACTGCGGGCAATGCTGAATTAAAAACACTTACTGCTTTATATCATAGCATTGCCATTTCAGGCAAAGCAAAAAACAATGGCCTATTTGAAACGGGTGCAGCCTATACAGCTTATATGCAAAGAGATTATTCTGCTGCAAAAGAATATTTAGATGCTGCTAAAACAATGCCGCTTACAGATAAAGTTAAAGATCAGTGGGCATTGACCAATCTGCTGGTAAGCATTAGTGCACAGCAAAAAATTGATGCAGCCTTTGAAGAACAGATTTTACCATCTGTACAATGGCTGGAAAAGAAAGCTAAAACTGAAGTTGGAGATTCCATTGCGTATAGCACCATAACACCATGGAGAACTTTTTACCGTAACCTGATGAGCGAAGTGCTGGCCAAACGTTTTCACCAGCAGGGGGAAATTCATAAAGAAGCATTGGCAGTTGGCGCTGCAGATTATATTGGCGGTTACGGCGCTATTGATTTTTTACACAACAATATGGTTAGTGCTGATGTAGAAAAATTATATGCCCTGCTGGAAAATAAGCAAGCCAATAGATTTGAAACGTATCTCATCAATCACAACAGTATTAAAAAATCCGATGTGATTGATTTTGCCGGCACCGCTTATTTACGGGATTATGAATTTGCAAAAGCGATTACCTGGTTCAGTAAATCAGCGGATAAAAAAGCATCTGTTATTAACACCAATCCTTTTATCGATTTGCTGTACGACCAGGAAGAACCTTTAGCTTCGGAAGCGAAATTCAGCACCAGCAAAATGGCCTTTGCCACTGAAATGCTGCGCCTGCAAAAAGTTGCCGCAACAGATAAAGTGAATGCTGCAAAATATTATTATAAAATGGCTTTAGGATTTTATAATATGACGTATTATGGCCATGCCTGGAACTTAGTGCAATATTTCCGCAGCGGCAGCGATGGATATTATATTCCGAAAAATGCCACGCCTTTTCAAAAAGAATATTATGGTTGTTTTACTGCACAGCAATATTTTGAAAAAGCCATGACCGCAAGTGCAGATAAAAACTTTAAGGCCCGCTGTTTGTTTATGATGGCCAAATGCAGCCAGAAACAATTGCATCAACCACAATACGAAGAGTATAGAGATAATTATGACACATGGAGAGCAGCAGAAAAAAAATACTTTGCGGGTTTTGTAAACAACAACTATTTCCCGCAGTTAATCAAAGACTATGGAAGCACTATATTTTACAAAGAAGCCTATAAAAGCTGCAGTTATCTCCGTGATTTTGTGAAGAGAAAATAATTTTTATTTTGGGCAGTCAAGCAAGCGCCTTTGCTTTTTGGTTAGGCGTGGAGTATCGTTGATTTTTTTCTCTTTATATTCCCTGAAGCTGAATAAAGGAATGCGTAAAATAAAATAGCCGTCAAATGCTTTTGTTTTGGCCACCCGCATGTTGATTACAGATGAGGAACCAATCACGAGTGGCCCCAACCGCAGTGCAGCACCCACTTTAAATCCTGAAATAGAATTGTAACTGATGGGCATATAAAAACCTGCCTGTGGAATTTCTGCCCGTGGTGTGATATACAACCCAAGCGGGTTATAATTTCCATTATAATAACTTAACCGTGTAAAGACTAGCGGTACATTGACCTGCGCCTGCACACCCAGCCATTTATTAAAATACCGGTCGTATGTTAAATGCAATGTGGTAGGCAATTGCATCACCAATGTATTCCCTTCTGTTCTTGCATTGAACAGGTTTTTATAATAGTTAATGATTTGATAGGCTTCGGTGGAATCTGAAGGCACAGTAAGTTGGTCTGTTGTATATGTTTTTCCTGCCGATGCTATAGTGATGCCTTTCATTCCGTCTTTGTTATATTTCACAAAACCAATATCGGTAATGGATGCGCCGGCTTTCCAGATATAATTGGCTGTCTTATCACTGTATTGGGTTTCATACACCTGCATTTCGTCACGGAATTCGTAACTCACACCAATATCAAGGCCAAGTGAAGGATGGCTGAAATTCAGGTAGTCGCTGCTGTTAGCCCCTAATGAATCCAGGTTTTTTGTATAGCTGAGGGCAATATTTCCCGTGGTATTGATGATGGCATCTTTCTTTTTTCCATCTGTGGGGTCAATGATGGAGTCATGTATAAAAGAAATATTGTTGGATGTAAAGGACACCGCCGCAAATCCGCCCAGCAATTTTAAGGAAGCGCCTGCTTTCCATACGCCGTAATCCGTATTGGCCACCTGCCTGCTGTACGTCAATGCCACTTCTTTCCATGCATGCATATTAGCAGACATATTGCTGATGGAAAGTGGTGTACCGATATACCTGGGATCAATAAAATCCGGCACGGTGGAATTCAGTAAATCTGTTGCAATGCCGTGTAAATTGGCCATCACCCTTGCTCTTGTAGTCAAAGCAATGGCATTTTTATCATTCCATTTTACCAATAGTGATGGCCCGAATACATCAGTCAACCCCAAAAATTTACCTTTCTTAGTAATAGGATCAGGATATGAAAAACCACCCTTATCATCGTTACGGTTTTTATAACTGAACTTAAAAATATTATTGCCCAATTCTGTGGAAAGGCTCACCAGGTTCAAATCGGCACGCACCCGGTAATTCAAAATATCTGCCGGGCTGGTTATTGTACTGTAAACCCCGGCATAAGGTGATGAATGATACCCTGTGAATGATTGTGCATTTACTTTATACACCACTACATTCAGCAGCAATACGAGGCCACCGAAATAATGATAACAAACAATTCGGGTTTTAGGTTGCATGGTTCTGTACAGCTATTACCCAGACAATACCTGGTATAAAGTCTGCTGCATAAAATTATTCTATTATCGTATAATGTTATGCAAAAGTGGCCTTACCGGCCAGTTTTTCTGTAAAGTAAGCACAAATCGTTTCTGCATTACCGGTCTCTTCTTTCGGTATGGGAATATGAATTGTATACGCTGTTGGGCGTTTACCCGGCTGTTGTTCAGTGCCTTTAAAAATCAATTCTTTTTTATGTGGTGAAGAAAAAGAAACATTTGTAAGCTTACGGGTATCACTATTCAATATCCAGGTTTCGGCAGTGCTGGTAATCTTATTATCTGTAAATAATATTTCCTGTTCTTTTATATTTTTAATTTTCCGGTAGATGCTGAATATTGTAGACGAAAATAATTGCAGTATTTTATATGTCATAAAAACAGTTGCGAGCAATGCCAGCAGTAAAATAAAGTTTACGATTTTACCCAGGCCGGGTATCCCTGTTTGCAACGCAGGATCAATAACAATAAATGTAAGTGCAAATCCAATAATGGTGGCAATGCCTGCCATCCAACTGTCCAGCTCCCGCCGGGCCAGCTCGCCATTTTTATAACTCCATCCTATGATAATGCCTGAACTCATATTGATTACAGTAAATCTATCCCGTAACAGTAATTTTAGCTATACCCTGTGTGCGGTATTTTGCCAGTATATTTTCCTTCCGGCGATAAAACAAAAAAACCACCGGTAATTACACCGATGGTTCTTTTATGTGCTTGTGTGTTTGTTGCGTTGTTTAGCTGCAACCCATGCTGTTGCCGCAGTTCAGGCATTTGTAACAGGTGCCGCTGCGTACAGTGATGTGTCCGCAGGTATTGCAGGCAGGCGCATCGCTCTGCATGCTTTTGGCAGCTGCATTCACGCCATCCATCGGGCTGTGTTTATGTACAGAAGCAGAGCGGTGTTCAGGTTTTACCGGTTGCGGTGTGGCGCCACCCATCACCCTTACTTCGCTCAGTTCCGGTTTGCGTTCGCCAATGGTGGGTGTGGTTTCATCCCATTCTTCGTTGCCCAGGTTTTGCACTTCAGGTTTATCCAGTACATGCACTAAATCTGTACGGCCTAAATATTCATACGCCAATGAGCGGAACATAAAGTCGATGATAGAAGTAGTGGATTTAATATTCGGGTGCTCCACCATACCGCTGGGTTCAAAGCGGGTGAACACAAATTTTTCCACGTATTCTTCCAAAGGCACACCATATTGTAAGCCGATTGAAATAGCAATGGCAAAACAGTTGAGCATACTGCGCATGGTAGCACCTTCTTTGGCCATATCGATGAAGATTTCACCCAATGTACCATCGCTGTATTCACCAGTGCGCAGGAATAGTGCCTGGCCGTTGATTTTTGCTTTTTGTGTAAAGCCACGGCGTTTGGCGGGCAGCGCACGGCGTTCAACAATCATGGCCAGCTGGCGTTTTAAAGAAGTATCTGCACTGCTCTGCACCCTTTTGTTGATCTCTTCCAGCAGTTCTTCCACAGTCAGTTTACTCATATCAACTATTGAAGAAATGCTTGCAGCGAGTTCTGCAGCTTTTTCTTCTGAAATGGGTTCGTCCAGTTTTTTCTTTTTGTCTGATTTATTGCTGAGCGGCTGAGACAATTTGGAACCATCACGGTACAGTGCACACGCTTTTAAACCCAGCTCCCAGCTCATCCGGTAAGCATCTGCAATTTCTTCCTGTGTGGCTTCGTTGGGCAGGTTGATGGTTTTTGAAATAGCACCGCTGAGGAAAGGTTGTGCTGCACCCATCATGCGGATGTGGCCGTGTGCATGAATATAACGCTGGCCAGTAGTACCACATTTATTGGCACAATCAAATACCGACAAATGTTCTTCTTTCAGGTATGGTGCGCCTTCAACCGTCATGGTACCGCACACATAGGTGTTGGCCATTTCTATTTCCTCATCGCTAAAGCCCAGTGCCTGCAGCAGGCTCCAGCCAAAGTCGTTGTATTGCTCTGGTTTAAAACCAAGGCGTTGCAAACATTCCTCCCCTAATGTATATACGTTAAATACAAATCCAATTTCAAATGCTGAGCCCAGTGCTTTATTCAGTTTTTCAATATCAGCTGTGGTAAACCCTTTTTCCATCAATGATTTGGCATTAATGAATGGTGCATTGCTGATGGATGCATGGCCTTTGGCATAATTTACAATCTCTTCAATTTCAGATTCGCTGTACTTCATGTTGCGCAAAGCAGCGGGTACACTCTGGTTGATGATTTTGAAATAACCACCGCCACTCAGTTTTTTAAATTTCACCAGTGCAAAATCTGGTTCAACACCAGTGGTATCACAATCCATTACCAAACCAATGGTACCGGTGGGTGCAATTACTGTGGTTTGTGCGTTGCGGTAGCCATATTTTTCTCCTAATTGTACAGCATCGTCCCATGCTTTGGTAGCTGCTTTCAATAAATAGTCAGGACAATATTTTGCGTTGATGCCCTGTGGTTTAATTTCAATTCCTTCATACGCATCATTGGCATCATAAGCAGCTGCACGGTGGTTGCGCATTACACGCAGCATGTGCTGTTTATTTTCTTCATACTTATCAAATGCACCGAGGAAGCCGGCCATTTCTGCAGAAGTAGTATAAGCCACACCCGTCATGATTGCTGTAATAGCACCAGCAATTGCCCTTGCTTCTTCACTGTCGTAAGCAATACCGCTTACCATCAGCATAGAACCAAGGTTGGCAAAACCCAAACCTAACGTGCGGTAATCGTAACTTAATTGCGCTACTTCTTTGCTGGGGAACTGTGCCATGAGTACCGAGATTTCCAATACCACCGTCCACAAGCGGCAGGTGTATTCAAAACCTTTTACATCAAACAGGTTTCCATCTTCATCAAAGAAACGGCGCAGGTTTACGCTGGCCAGGTTACAGGCAGTGTTATCCAGGAACATGTATTCACTGCAGGGGTTAGACGCCCTGATGGGACCACCTTCCGGACAAGTGTGCCACTCATTGATGGTGGTATCATATTGTGTACCCGGGTCAGCACAACGCCATGCCGCATAGTTGATCTGGTTCCACAAATCACGTGCTTTTACTTTTCTCATTACACGTCCATCACTTCTTCCTTTTAATTCCCATTCACCATCATTGTCGAGTATCTTAAAAAATTCGTTGGGGATACGAACCGAGTTGTTACTGTTTTGTCCGCTTACGGTGCGGTATGCTTCACCTTCATAATCGCTGGAATAACCTGCGGCAATTAATGCCGCCACTTTATCTTCTTCTTTAGTTTTCCAGTTTACGAATTCCACAATTTCCGGGTGATCTAAATCCAGGCACACCATTTTAGCTGCCCTGCGTGTAGTACCACCACTTTTGATGGCACCGGCAGCCCTGTCGCCAATTTTTAAAAAGCTCATCAAACCGCTGGATGTACCACCGCCGCTTAATTTTTCACCTTCGCCACGGATGCTGCTGAAGTTGGTACCCACACCACTGCCATATTTAAATATCCTGGCTTCACGCACCCATAAGTCCATGATACCGCCTTCATTCACCAAATCATCTTCCACACTTAAAATAAAACAAGCATGTGGTTGAGGACGTTCATAAGCGTTGGATGATTTTTTCAACTGGCCATCTTTTGCATCTACATAATAATGCCCCTGTGGTTTTCCTGTTATACCATATACTTCATGCAAACCGGTATTAAACCATTGCGGACTGTTGGGAACACATGCCTGATTGAGGATAGAATATACGAGCTCGTCGTAAAAAATTTGTGCATCTTGTGGTGTGGCAAAGTAATTATAGCGTTCACCCCAAACCTTCCAGCAATGAGCCATGCGGTGTGCTACCTGTTTAACAGTGGTTTCTCTTCCGGTTGATCCATCCTGCTGAGGTACGCCGGCTTTACGGAAATATTTTTGTGCAAGAATATCGGTTGCTATCTGGCTCCACTGTTTCGGAACTTCCACATTATCCATCTGAAATACCACTTCCCCGGTTGGGTTTTTAATTACAGAGGTGCGATAGTCATATTCAAACATATCGTATGGGCTAACCCCATCTTTTGTGAACTGTCGGCTAAACTGCAGCGCCGATACTGTTGGCTTCTTCGTTGACATATATAAGTGCTTGAATGGTGGGTTAAGTAATTGTTAAGCAAACGAAAATATTTGTTGTAGGCGAACAAACAAACTTTTTAATATTAACACTTGTGGACAAAATTGGTGGATAATTGAAAAGATGCACCACTGCACTGCATTTGCTGATTTTTCCCCACTTTTTTAAAAAAAATGTTCGTTTAAAATCTTGTTTTTTTCGGCAAAATTGCTCTCCCTCTGAATATGGGCATTTTTCAGTTTTCAGTGAAAATCAAACAAAGCTTTTGTTGAAAAACCATGAAAACGGTCAACTTTTTTTTATTTTTTTCAGATACAGATTTTTAAGTATTTCTTTGATGAAATATTTCGCTTATGGAAAAGAAAAGAATCTATTGGATCATCTCCTGTATTTACCTGGCCATTTATGGTATAGCAGTTTTTTTTGTGCTTAAGACATTTCTCTCCAGCTCCCGTTTCTACTCAGGTGGAGTAACCTTCATTCAGTTCCTTGTGTTTATCACAGCGATTATTGGCACAGTGATATTTATCAGCAGCAAGTTTAAACGGAGTAATCTAATAAGAATTATTATGTGCATGAATATTATGTCGGCTCCGTTCAATATAGCATGGTTTATATTTTCACTTATCAAAAGAAATTCATCTGATTATGGCACAAGCAGTATTGAGTGGACTTTCTACCTTTCACTATTTATTTCAGTAATTATTTTGGCATCCAGTTGTATTGGGTTACGTATGCTTTCACTGGATAAAATTGCGAGATTGAGTTATTACGATGATGCTGGTGAACGTACTGGCCAATTTTTTCCCGCCAACGCGGGGCTGCGTTTTGCCAATTACCTGGTTGATGCAGTGCTGATATTTTATGTATTTTTTACCACCCTGAGTTCGTTTTTAATTTTATTAAGGAATACCGTTGATTTTAGTAAAGAACTAATAATACTAATTGAGGTTCCATACCTCCTCTTATATTATATCGTGATGGAAGCTGTTTTCAATACCACCGCCGGTAAATGTGCCACAGGTACCACCATTGTAAATGAAAACGGGCAACGGCCTAATTTTGGACAGGTTATGATCAGAACCTTCAGCCGGTTTATTCCTTTTGAAGCATTCAGTTTTTTTGCAGCTGGTGCCAGGGGCTGGCATGATACCTTTTCCAAAACGTATGTAGTGGAAAGCATCAATAAAGAAGATGCAGAACTTGAAGACATTATTTTAGATGCGGAATTAAATATTTTCGAATCATGAGAGTGGTAATTCAGCGGGTGACACATGCCAGTGTTACAATTAATGGACAAATCAAATCTGCCATTCAGCAGGGATTGCTGGTGCTGGTGGGCATTGAGGATGCTGACAGTAACGAAGACATTGTTTGGCTTAGTAATAAAATAGTGAACCTGCGCATTTTTGACGATGCTGACCATGTGCCGAATATTTCTGTTAAAGATTGTAATGGTGATATTTTGCTCGTAAGCCAGTTTACCCTCCATGCTTCCACCAAAAAAGGTAACCGGCCTTCCTACATTAAAGCCAGTAAGCCGCCGGTTGCTGTGCCATTATATGAACAACTCATTCAACAATTAACTGCAGATTTGGGCAAACCCGTTTATACAGGAGAGTTTGGTGCAGATATGAAAGTTGCGTTACTGAATGATGGGCCGGTAACGATTGTGATAGACAGCAGGAACAGGGAATAAATTTATTTGCACCGGGCTTAAGCCCGGTGCAATACAACAACTTTTACTGGGCTTTAGCCCTTAAAATTTCTACTCATGAATGAAATTACACTTGCAAACGCCCAACAACAGGTAGACCAATGGATCAAAACGGTTGGTGTTAAATATTTCAGCGAGTTGACCAATCTCGGCATACTGATGGAAGAAGTGGGTGAACTTTCCCGCCTGATGGTACGCATGTATGGTGAACAATCCTTTAAAGAAAGTGATAAAGGCAAAGTGCTTGCCGATGAAATGGCCGATGTACTCTGGGTGCTCATTTGCTTAGCCAACCAAACCGGCGTGAACCTTACAGCAGCATTGCATAAAAATTTTGAGAAGAAAAATATCCGGGATGCAGACCGTCATAAAAACAACGATAAGCTGCACTAACGGTTAACCAACTACGAAATCAAGTTTGCATAAACTCAATGCTTCATTCAGCTTACCATCCTGCAGGCATTCTGTTAAACGGATCAAACGGGGGTGATACAGATCGAAATCTTTACCATAAGCGTCCCGAAGGCTGTCTTTTTCCAGTTCGGAAAGCTTTCCATCAAATGCTGCTGCAACAGTAAAAAGGTCCAGCAAAAAATACCGTTCTTTTTCAGTTACCTTTTTCAGCGTTTCTAAAAACAAATTCCAGTCGTCTAATTTATAGCTATTGGTGATTTTTAATACCTGCTGAAAGCGCAGCATCAGGATGATCATGTTGGGATGATAATTCTGCGCCATTACCACTGCGTTGCCCAATGCACGCAGACAACCCACTTTAGCTTCTGGTGATAACTGGTGCAGCAAATGATCTTTCACCACATTATTGGCAATCTGGTTCGCCAATGCAAAACCAAACAAACGCAGCCTGGCTTCATGTACTACACGCCTGATCACCACACTGTTCCAGAAACATTCCACCGGTAATGCTTCATACAAAACCGGGATGCCCAGCAATGTATTGCCTACTGTAAATTTCAAACCATATTTCAACACCGTATTGGTTACTACAATTTTGGCTTTGTACAACAAACCCAATATGAGTAAATTCTTTTTTGAAATTCTTTTGAATGGATCAATGCCCAGTATTTTCAGTTCCGGGTCGGGCACCTCCAACGCTGTTCTTGCCAAAATGTGTTTTACGCTGAACACGCTTTCATCTAAAAATTCATTTTTAACCGCATGCATGTTGATGAGTTCACTCACTTCATACACTGCTTTTAATGCAATTACAAACAGTATATAAAATTCAATAGCTATTGACAATAAAGTTACCGCAGCCACCCAGCCATAATGTACATACCAAACACTATCGGTAAAATGTACATCCACCCACACGGTAGGGAACACGCAAACCAATCCTATTAAAGAAGATAAAACAATACCTTTGATGGTGATCTTTCTTACGCGGCGGTTGATCTCCGCATCTGTAAGATCAAATATGCTGTGGTCACTGTCCAGCCTGCGGAACAGATTGAGGTAATAGAGGCCAAAGCGTTCGAGCCGTGAAGGCTTACTGTCAGTTATGCTGATGATTTTTTCCAGGTGATTCTTTTTCATAAATATAGTCAGATAAATCATGCAGACCGTTGCATGCGCAGTCCTTAACAGGCCGGCATATTTGATTTCATAGTTTTCAACGGGGCGTGTACCTTTGCTGCCTATGGCAAACGAGACGAATATTTTTGCAGCACTCATCGCTCACTGCAAGGAATACGGTTACATTTTTCAATCGAGCGAAATTTATGATGGCCTGGCTGCCGTGTACGACTACGGCCAGAACGGTGCCCAACTGAAAAAGAATATCCGCGATTACTGGTGGAAAAGCATGACCCAACTCAACGAAAACATTGTGGGTATTGATGCCGCTATTTTTATGCACCCCACTACCTGGAAAGCCAGCGGGCACGTGGATAATTTCAGCGACCCCATGATTGATAATAAAGACAGCAAGAAACGCTACCGCGTAGACCACCTCATTGAAGGTTTTGCTGATGAACTGAAAGCTGCCGGTCAAACAGAAAAAGCTGATGCTGTGCTTGCTGAAATGGATGCCTTACTGGCTAAAGATGATTTTGCCGGTTTGAAAAAACTGATTGATGATAATAAGATGACCTGCGCCATCAGTAAAACCTGCAACTGGACAGATGTTCGGCAGTTCAACCTTATGTTTAAAACGGAGTTTGGTGCAGTGGCATCTGACAACCCCGATGATAATATTGTGTACCTGCGCCCCGAAACGGCTCAGGGGATTTTTGTAAACTTTTTAAACGTACAAAAAACCGGCCGCATGAAAATACCATTTGGTATTGCACAAACCGGTAAAGCTTTCCGCAACGAAATTGTGGCCCGGCAGTTTATTTTCCGTATGCGTGAATTTGAGCAGATGGAAATGCAGTACTTCATCCGCCCCGGCTCACAAATGGAATGGTACAACTACTGGAAAGAAGAAAGAAAAAAATGGCATGAAAGCCTGGGCATTCCTGCCGAAAAACTACGTTTTCATGATCACATTAAACTGGCGCATTATGCAGATGCTGCACTGGATATAGAATTTGAATTTCCTTTTGGCTGGAAAGAACTGGAAGGTATTCACAGCCGCACCGACCATGACCTGGGCAGCCATCAGAAATACAGTAAAAAGAAAATGCAGTATTTCGATAATGATATTGACCCTGCCACCGGTAAGCCTTATGGCAACTATGTTCCGTATGTGGTGGAAACTTCGGTTGGGCTTGACCGTTTGTTCCTTACCATTTTAAGCCTGGCTTATGCAGAAGAAAAATGGACTAAGGAAGATGGAACAGAAGACAGCCGGGTGGTGTTGCGTATTCCTGCTAAGATTGCCCCCATCAAGCTGGCTGTTTTACCATTGGTGAAAAAAGATGGCCTGCCTGAAATTGCAAGGGAGATCATGAATGAATGTAAAAACAGTTTCATGTGCTTTTACGAGGAAAAGGATGCTATTGGTAAACGCTATCGCCGTATGGATGCCATTGGCACGCCTTTCTGTGTAACCATCGACCATCAAACCAAAGAAGATAATACAGTTACTATTCGTTACCGTGATACGATGGTGCAGGAAAGAATTGCGATAAAAGATCTGAAAGGTTTGATTCAGGAGAAGATCAATTAAGATTATTCAGAATAAAATACTAATGGGAGCTTTAAGGCTCCCATTTTCTTTATTTGAATCGTATCACTTCTTCTTCAGTACCACCGGTTCTTTCAGGTATTCAAAAATCCGTTTGTACACTTCTCTTAACACCGGGTATTCTTCATATTCATACAGGCTTTTTTTAAAATCAAATGTCAGTGACAGTATGAGGCTGTTTGTTCCTTTATCAAACTCAGCAGTTCGTACAAACTCAATGTCTTTATCCGGTGTTACCATTCTTACGGCTTTGGGCAGGGCGTCTATAACATAATTGGCAGGCAATTCTATATAGGCATGCAGGCTGATGTTACGTTTGTATCCAAAATTTACATTGCTGAAGCGTTCTTTACTGAGGAATGGGTTATTGTCGAAACCGGTAAACATATTCAATGGCACATATAAGTAGTCTCCGGAAGATGACAGGCTGGTTTTAAAATTAAACTTTTGTTCAGCCGGCAATGAATCATTGTCCACATTCTGCATTTCAAAATCAGCAATAGTAACGCCATTTTTCTGGTACAACTGATCAATATATTTTTCCTTTCCTTTTCTTTTATATAAACTAATACGTTCAATACGTGCATAGCCGGAATTTTTTACATAGGCTTCACCGGATAAAGTTCCTTCTGCATCCACTTTACCACTCGTGCTGATGAAGTCATTGTATTGCAGGGAATCGTTAGTAATATTGATTAACCCGCCTTTCTTCTTATTTACAACTAAAGCTGTGGTGTTTAAAATATCATTGGGCGTCATATTCGCAGGCGTATACGTATCCGTTGCGTCCAGGAAATATTTTGTTCCTTTAATCATCACGCATGCAAAAACAGCATTGAACTGGTCAATAAAAGGAATATCAGGATTTACCCTGCCGTGAAAACGTTCGCTTACCAGCACCGGGTACACTTCCAGCCCCACTTCTTTTAACAGGTTTATCAATACTAAATTCACCTCACCGCTGGTACCCGATTTTTTTTCCCATGCGCTTTTAACGCCGTCAGTGGCCCATTTACTGTACAGGTCGTTCCAGCTCATGTTTTTCCTTACGTAATTGTACACTGCTTTCATTTTAACTTCGTCTGCAGCCATCTTTCTCACTTCATCTGTAAAGCTGCTGGTTCCGGGTATATTCTTATTGATCTGGCTGCCAAAGTCTTTATCTTCCAGCATATTTTTTATTACTTCATCCCAGTTACTCATGTAAGTGCTTTTGCCATACCCGTTGTTATAAGCGGTTAATTGAAAAACAGCTTTCTGCACATAATCTTCCCTTGCATCCATATAGGGTTCTTTATCCAGCCCGGGTAAACTGTTCATTTCAAAATAAAGGCGTGCGGCATCTTTGTCCGGTTTAATTACAATGGGAAAATCCTGCCTCTTCCGCACACTGTAACTAAATTCAAGGTGCGGTGCCACAGTCAGGGTATACTTACTGGTTATTACCGGTAATTCCATTTGAAATTCCCAGTCGTGCAACCCTGAATAATTCTTCATATAACTTTTATAGCGGTATTCAATGATGCTGCCCACTTTTACGTTGGGAAAAGTAAATGTTACGAGGCCCAGCCTTTCGTTATAATCTTTTTTGTAAACAGCTTTTTTAGATACTTTTTCGGTATTGGTTTGCCCGTTTTCATCTGTATTGATGGTTATAGCATCGAGGTTTTCTATATTTTCGAAATCATCTTTCCTGTAATAAGGGATAGTAATATTGGCTTCATCCAAACCTTTATCTTTCAGTATTTTTATTTTTACATGGTAACTGGTAATCAGCCGGGCATCATCATCCGGCAGGGAAATGGCTTCACGCATTAAATATACAGCAGCAGCATCCTTATCAAAAGGGCATTCTTTCATGTCCTTTTCATCGGGTGTTGCGGTACCAAAATCAGGAAAGTCCTGGGCGTGTGAGCATAGCGGGGCACAGCATAACAGGGCTACAGACAGCAATAGTATTTTCATTTTGCAGGGTTTTATACTGCAAAATATACAAAATACCGGAAATTCGTCTATACGCCGAACTGCTGCAAATGATGATCAAGATGTTTCCAGGTTCCTTTACTCCATTCTTCCTTCGTCATTTTACCAAAGAACGGATGCGGCTCTCCAGACATTGTATTTTCGGAAAAACTATGGACCATCTCCAGTAAACTTTGCTTCTCCTGGTCAAACGCTTTTGGGTTGTTGATGATGAAGGATTTATCAGTAGGCAGGTTGTGCTTGAAAGGTTGGTCGTTATACAACTGTTTCTTAAACAGCGGGCCGATGAGGCTGAGGATAAAATTTCTTTTCAGTATATGCTTTCCTGTGGCTACACCCAATGGCATCTGGCAATGAGCCAGCATCTGGTTTACATTCATCTTACCCCATAAAGCCCGGCTTTGCGGCGTAAGCTGGTTGATCCTGTTAATGATTTCCTGCTTTACTGCAGGGTCAAATAAATTTTTTATTTCCATGGCAAACAATTTTTAATGCATGCATCCCATATAAACAGATGCCGTTTTAAGATAAGCGTCTTTGTAAAAAGCTTTTGTTTTAACTAATAATTTTTGTGCGGCTGCCTGTTCTCCACTATAAATAATTACTACATAATAGCCTTTCGCAAAACCGTTGATGGCATTGCTCCATTCTATACTTACATAATCACCATCATCATAACGGCCACGGGCAATATAGCAGGGATAGCCATCATCATTCTCACAAACTTCTTTTGAAAAACTCAATCCTGTTTTTTTGTTATACTGCAGGCCACGAAGGTCCAATTTTTGATGCAACTGTACTGCAGCTTTCCGGGCAACTGTTTCAGCAGTTAAATAATTTTTGGTTGAAGTGATAATGACAAAACTTTTAGTTACATACGCATTTTCATTTTGTGCCTGGGCCATTGCAGTAAAGAAAATGCATAGGATAAACAACCATTTTTTCATCTTATACTATTTTTATTAGCCATACAATTCCTGGTGAATAGCTTTCCTGTCGTATCCTAAACCGGTAATGGTTTGTTTGGCTTCATCAATCATATTCTTCCAGCCGCATAAAAAGAAATGGGCGGCAGGCAATTGATCACCAAGCTTATTTTTTTCCACCAGTTTTTTATATACTTCATGCACATATCCTTTTTCGCCTTCCCAATCTTCTCTTGACAATACCGGTATATAGTGCAACCCCGGTGTTTGGGCGGTAAGCGTGGTCAGTTCGTCGTAGTACAGTAAATTTTCCTTTTTCCTTGTACCAAACACGAGATACACATTTTGGTGCGGAGTTTTGGTTAACGCAATATGATGCAGCATACTGCGGAACGGCGCAATGCCTGTTCCGGTGCAGATGAGGTAGAAATCTGTATCCAGTGTTTCCGGCAAAGTAAATACGCCCTGCGGCCCGCGGAAGGTAAGTTCATCCCCTTCTTTTATCTGGTTGAATAAATAAGAAGTGCCTGCACCATCTTCCAGCAATACAATTACCAGTTCAAATACATTAGTGCCATCGGGCCAGCTGGCAATGGAATAACTGCGCCAGCGTTTATTTTTCTTTTCATGTATAGGAAGATCGAGTGTTACAAACTGCCCCGGTTTAAAATCAAACCAGTCCAGTTCCGGCACCTGCAGCCAGTATCGGCGGGTGTTATGGGTTTCATTAACGATTTTGATTACTTTGGCGGTGCGCCAGGGTTCAATAGCCATGCCTGTTAATTTTTGCTGAAAGATACAAAGTAATAAAAAAATAAAAAGCTTTTGATTGTTTTGCTGCAACCAAAAGCTTATAGCAGGCAATAAGCGATATTATTGAACAATGATCTTTTCTGTTTCGGCAGATTGTTCTGTTACAATCCGTAACTGGTATATTCCTTTAGCAATACCATGTAAGGGCAGCACATTGAGTTTGCCCTTTAATATTTTGGTACGCACCAGCTTACCGGCTGCATCATACAACTGGGCATTGGTGGCATTACCAGCACTACTGATATTAATTACCGATGATGCCGGGTTAGGATAAATTACAATTCCATTCTTACTTCCGCTAAACAGCACTTTCTCCACCTGTGTATATTTGAATGCATTGTTTTGATCCACCGCTTTAATACGGTAATAATTTAAACCATCCAATGGTTGACTATCTGTAAATGCATACGCTCCCCCCGTATTTCGTGAAGGCACTGTTCCGATTGCATTGAAATGAATGCCATCGCTGCTTCTTTCCACAATATAATTCGCCATGTTTGTTTCATTTGCAGTGTTCCATTGCAGCAATACGCTATTGGCCTGTTTGGTTACAGTGAAGGTGAGTACACTAACGGGTAATGGTGTGGCATTGTTGGTTCCGCCGTTATTGATCCAGAATTCACTAAAACTATTTACCACAAACTCTGCATAGTAACCGGTGTCATAAGGAATGATATCAACATCGGCAGGTAATTTAAACTGGTAAAAGCCGGTTACATTATTCGCCAGTGTACCATCTTCATTAGCCGGAGTGGGTGCATCGCTGTATTGTGTTACGCCGGATACATACGGATCACTGATAGTGGTGCATACGCCACAACCTGTTGCGTTCATCAACGCTTTCGCTTCTGCATCGGTAAAATAGAAACGCACCAGCACATTACCCGCAGGCTGTGTGGTTACTTTCAATACAATATTCCTGTCCAAATAATATTGATTATTCGTACTGTAACGAATGGGCACCGCAGGGTTGAAGTAAACATATGCATTTGTTAACCCAAGCGGATTAGTTATTGTTAATGGATTGATGGACGCCACACGTTTTCCATTGTAATCAAAATGATACCATTGGTTTCCACCTGCAATTGTTTGGGGTATACCTGTAGTAATATCAGTGCCGGTATAAATATTTGTCTTCTCAAAAATATGGATATCATCTACTGCAACACCTTCCATATCCAAACCTCCATCACTTGACATCACTATTCTGAAGCGCACATTGGACGCAGTGGTGGGTACATCAAAACTGGCCACATGCCATTTGGTTTGCGATAAGCGCCACTGCGGCGGCGATGCCATATCGTACCAATTGGTTCCGGTACCGGAAACGCCTAACCGATTCCAGGTAAGACCGCCATCTGTTGAGTACTCCACCCAGGTATAATCATAACCAGTTTCCACACTGAATATATGGCTGAACGATAATACAGGCTGTGTGAGGCCACTCAGATCGAAACAGGGAGAATAGAGATAAGAGAATTCATTATCGTTATAATTTCCTGTAAGATTTGTTACCCATACATTATTTCCATTAGCCGCTTTATTGATAATTGTTTTTGTTGGCGTGCCCCATTGCCAGCTGCTGTTAGTACCCTTGGTATACCAGCCGCCATCGGTGCTTTCAAAACCTTCCAGGTAATCCTGTGTACTGGTAACGGTGATTACGGGGCTGGTATGGAATGAATAACTGATGATGCTGTCGTTATTGGCATAACTATCTGCCGGTGCGGCAATGTAAAAATCAAAAGTATAATCGGCATTCACCAAAAGGTTTGCAGCCGTGGCGAATGTGTATACCTGCGTGGCATTAGGTGCAATAGCCGGTACATTTTCTGTTACCCACGATCCGCCATTGATACGGTACGCTACCGGTACATTGGTGAATGATGTGCCGCTGTAATTTTTTATGGTAAGCGATACTGGTTGTGTTCCGATAGCATTACATCCATTGCCTGTGGGTGAAACCACATTCTGCAACGCAACATCATTAAATGCTTCCGATAATTTAATATCATCAAATGTATACCCATCATCCTGGTCAACTAAAGGATTGGGATCGTTGGCAGAAGTGTTGCCCTCCTGCCCAAACTTCACCTGGAAGCTGCTGGTTACGGTTTGTGCCGGTATTGCTGCCCCCAGTATATCATTGATATTGATGATGCCGGTTTTCCATTGGCCCAGTGCCGCCTGGTTGCTTACTAAATTATATGCTAATAACCAGGAATCGGCATCGCTGCCACGGATCCATACCCTGTTATCCGGGTTGTTGTCCACACCGTGATTTTTATAATTGAAATCAAGCCGTAATTGGTTGGCTAATGTGTAACTGCTGGTATTAAAAGTCATGAGCAAACTGTCGGTATTCAGCACACCATTGGGAAATTGATCTAACGTAATAGCCCTGCTGCCGTTTAGTGCAAACCCGGTGTTTACAAATGTTCTTGCCCTGCCACGGCTGCTGTTGGTGGAAAAATCTAAATGATCATCGCCATCCAGGCCAACGGTATTAATCGTATACTCTTTAACGGTAGTTGTTTCAAAGCCGTCTGTAAATGGTAAGGTCAATGGTGCATTATCTAAATTTTTTATGGTAACTGAAACGGTATCATCAAATGGCTGTGTATCTCCCGTATGTTTTACCCAGGCTTTAATCACATAAGTTCCTGTAGCAGAAAAATCATAGGTTTGGGTGAACGTATGTGTGGAAGTACTCAACGAAGCAATACCTGCAGACAGTGTTTCTGTAAATATTGTTCCCCCATTTACCTGGTACGATACATCATAATTACCGGTTGATGCAACATCATCCAGGTTTGTAATAACGAACTTAATTTGTTCTGCAGCGCCCAATGCAGTAGAAGTAAATTGTCTTCCTGTTACCGGTGCGGTTAATGCAGATGCTTTAAAATTATTATCGAAAGCAGATAAAGAACATGTTCCGCTGGATGGTGTGGCGCTGACAGAAACAGACCGGCGCCCAAAACTGCTGCCGTTATTTGCACGTACACCAAACCAATACAATGTTGATGCATTCAGACCCTGCACCAAATAACTGGTGCCGGTAGTATTGGCAATAACCTGCATGCTGTCGCCAACCAATTGCATGATATCGTAAGAAGTGGCGCTGGTTATTGCCGGCCAGCTTAAATTTACATAACCTTCACAGGGCACGGTTGCCGTTACTGTTGGTTGCCCCAGCACTACAAAGTTATAATCGCTTTGATCCGTATATCCTGCACCGCCATTGCGGCTTACCCTGATTAAGTAATTATTGGAGACGGTTGCAGGCACTGTCCATACCAAATTACGGGCCGTGGCTGCTACTGCTGTATTAATATTCGTCCATGTGCCGCCGTTATCGGAAGAATATGCTACTGTAAATGTATTCGATTCATCAACGTAAGCTGTCCACCGGATATTTTCCGAAGCACCGGGCACTAATGTTTCCCCACCAAAAGGATATTCCACCGTAATGCCATTCATATCCATTTGATAGGTGAGTATATATTCCTGCGGTCCCTGTGGTACTGAAAAAGCCGCTACATTCATAATGTAATTGCCCGCAGCCGGATTATCGATCACTACCTGTTCAATATTATTGGTATGATCCGCTCCTTCTGTTGCTGCCAGTGTTACACTTCCGGGTGCAGGGTTTAAAACCAAAGGCAAGTGAGTAACAGTTACCGGGTTATCTGTAACTGTAAGGTCAAGGTCGTTTACCAGTGTAGTGCCGGCCGGTACTGATGCGGCTGCATCAGCCCAGTATAACATTACTTTTAATCGTCTAACCCCAGCCGGTATGGTGATATTATAGCTGCCGGGGGTGCTGCTGATGTAGTATTGATTATTTTCCATCGCTTCCACTGCTTTACGCACATTCAGCATTCCATAACCAAAAGTATAATCGGGGCCAGCGGTACCTAAATCTTCTGCCGTATTGCACATCAATGCTTTTAATAAGGCCGCTTTAGGATTGCCGCCATGCAGTTGATGATATCGTTCATTCAGCAAAACCGTTGCGCCAGTTACCACCGGTGTGGCCATACTGGTACCGCTGCTGGTACCATAGCCATTATTTACCTGTGTAGATGTGGTGCTGGTGCCATTGGTAACAATCTCCGGCTTCAGCCTGCCATCATTTACCGGGCCACGGCTGCTGCTGCCGTTGATAGCATAATTGGCCTGGTTCATATTGCCAACCGTCAGTACATTCTTTGCACATTGCCAGCCGGTTTTAATAGTGGCATAAGAACCAGGATAAGGCGAACAGGTGTACACACCATCATTACCCGCAGCAAATACGTGCAGCACTTCATCATAGGTTTTCATTTGTGCATCTGCATAATTGCTGTTAACATCGTACACACCTTCCCCGGGGCAGGCATTATCTGCATTGGTGTAAGAATTATTGGTGGCAATCATATTATTGTCGGCCACGTACACCGGTGTATTCGTAATAATATCATTGAACCACTGGCTTACAATAGTAGCTTTTGGTGCCATGCCCTGGTACATCGGGTTTAAAATTCCTGCACCTGCGGTAGTACCTGATGTATGAATACCATGGCCGGATGGCACACTGAATACACGATTAATTAAACGCCCTGTAAAATCAACATGCGATGATATTTCTGCATTATCGCCAATGCCCACCGTAACATTTTTCCCTCTTAAATTTCTGCCCAGTAAAGATTGTACACTGCTGAAACCATGCGTGGCAATATCATTATAATTAATGGGTGTGGCATCCAGCCTTTGCGCATTGATGTACTGCACAAAAGGCAGCGCCGCAATTTGATTGATCACTGCAGCAGCAACCGGTTGTATAAAAATAGTATGTTCAGGATTAATAGTTGTTGTAACGATTACCGCACCAAGCTGTTGCAATGATTGCGATACAGAAGTCTTATCAATACCGTTGTAAAAAGTAACGGCTATAACCTTCTGCATATTTTTAATGGCAATAATATCATAAACAGCATCATCTGTTTTATATTGTACCGGTACGGCATTAACAGCATTGATATGAAAAGAAGCGGCGCTGCTGAAATCAAAGCTGCTGTTAATGGCAGCAAAATAGGCATTGCCGGGAAGATAGCCCCCCAGTTCCAACCCTGCTTGTTTCAATTGATTTTTTTGATTGGCGTCGGGAAGCTGGGTAAACTGTACCAATGCAAAAAAACGATCGCCAAACTTTGCCGGCTGCAACGCAGCTGCAGTAAAACTTTTTTGGGTAATATTATTGCCGGTGATAAAATTGCCTTTGGCAAAACGTACCGGAACGTCGGATGTTTGTGCCTGTGCAGTAATGATACTGCAGCAAAATATAAGCAGTAAGATGGAAACTAGTTTGGTCATGTTTATCAAGATTGGATCTCCGGCCCTGCGGCCGCTTTCAAAGTTACATGCTTATTTGGTTAAAAGACAGCCGCAGTAAAGGTTTTGTTGCCTGTTAATAACGTATTTTTTACCAGTTGATTGCCTGTGTTGTATATTTGCACCCCGATGAACCTGGAAGTGCTGCTGAAAGAATATGCCAACGACCCCCGCTGTTTTCAAATAGTGGATGGCATCACATTGTCTCAACCGCAGCGTATCCATCTTTCCGGCATCAATGGCAGTGCATCACAATTTATTCTCAGTGCCGTATTTAGCCATCCGGCTGCCAGCCAAATCAACCACCTCGTTATTTTACGTGATGCTGAAGAAGCCGCCTATTTTCATAATACCATTGAGAATATTACCAGTGCGCTGAACCTGTTTTATTTTCCGTCTTCTTTTAAAAATAAAAAGAATTATCACCTGCTCAATCCCAGCCATGTAATGCTGCGTACCGAAGCACTGACCAGGCTGGCCGCAGGGAACAATAAAAATATCATCATCACTTACCCCGAAGCTTTATTTGAAAAAGTGGTATTGTCGAAAACTTTATCAGATAATATCATTTCCATCAAACAGGCAGATACGATTGATGTGAACGGCATACTTGGCAAGTTTGTTGACTATGGTTTTGAACGCACCGACTTTGTATATGAACCCGGACAATTTGCAGTACGTGGCGGTATTCTCGACATCTATTCTTTTGGCAATGAAAAGCCTTACCGCATAGAATTATTCGGCAATGAGGTGGACAGCATCCGCATATTCGATCCTGAATCGCAGTTGAGCGAAAGAAAATTATTGCAGGTAAACATTATCCCCAATGTAGATACACTGCAAAATGAAACCGGGGAAAAAGTCTCTTTCTTCGATTTTCTTCCCGAAAATACCGTGGTGTGGAGTGAAGACTGGGCTTTCATAAAAGATAAAATTGAACAACAGGAAGAAGACTTCGCCATCTGGCAAAAAGAGTTTGGCAACAAACCACGCAGTACGGAAAATGAAGACACGCTGAATACGAAAGACTTTATGGCCGATGATATTGTACCTGCTGCTGAAGTGGAAACACAGTTGCAGCAACGGCATATCATTGAGTTTGGCCATAAACATTATTTCCTGCCAGCTAATGGCAAACCTGCGCAGTCAATAGCCTATCAAATCAGGGAACAGCCGGCTTTTAACCGTCAGTTTGAATTGCTCATCAGCAGCCTGAAAAGTTACGAGGCAAAGAAATACAATATTTATTTGTTTGCTGAGAATCCTAAGCAACTGGAACGGTTACACGTGATTTTTACGGACCTGAAAGCGGAGATCAACATTATTCCCGTTCCCACTTCCATTCATGAAGGCTTTATTGATGATGACCTGAAATCGGTTTGTTATACCGATCACCAGATCTTTCAGCGTTATCATAAATACAAAGTAAAGCAGGCATTCAGCAAGAATAAAGCGCTTACGCTGAAAACTTTGCGGGAATTACAGCCCGGTGATTATGTAACACATATCGATCATGGTGTGGGCGTGTACAGTGGTTTACAAAAACTGGAAGTGAATGGCCGCCTGCAGGAAGCGGTACGCATACAGTATAAAGATGGCGACTTGCTGTATGTAAATATTTCTTCGCTGCATAAAATCAGTAAGTACAGCGGTAAGGAAGGCAGTGTGCCCAAAATGAATAAACTGGGCAGTGATGTTTGGAATAAACTGAAAGAAAAAACCAAGAAACAGGTTAAGGATATTGCCACAGACCTTATTAAATTATATGCACAGCGCAAAAGCCAGGAAGGTTTTGCACATGCGGCAGATAATTATATGCAGACCGAACTGGAAGCCAGTTTTATTTATGAAGACACGCCAGACCAGGCCAAAGCTACTGAAGATGTAAAACGGGATATGGAAAAACCCTCACCAATGGACCGTTTGGTTTGCGGCGATGTGGGTTTTGGTAAAACTGAAATAGCTGTACGTGCTGCTTTCAAAACCTGCTGCGATGGCAAACAGGCTGCGATATTAGTACCTACCACTATTCTCGCATACCAGCATTATAAAACATTCAGTGACCGGTTGAAACATTTTCCTGTTACAGTAGATTTTATCAATCGTTTTAAATCATCTAAAGAAAAAAAAGAAACCCTGCAAAAATTAAGCGAAGGTAAGATTGATATTATTGTTGGCACGCATGCTTTGCTGGGCAAAGAAGTAAAGTTTAAAGACCTCGGTATCATGATTGTTGATGAGGAGCAAAAGTTTGGCGTGGCGGCAAAAGAAAAACTGAAACAGCTCCGGGCTACGGTAGATTCACTTACACTAACTGCAACGCCTATACCAAGAACGCTGCAGTTCAGTTTGATGGGTGCAAGGGATTTGAGCATCATTAACACACCACCACCCAATCGCCAGCCGATACAAACTGAAGTGATGGTGTTTAATGAAGATGCTATCAGGGATATCATCTATTATGAAACGGAACGTGGCGGCCAGGTTTTCTTCATTCATAACCGGGTAAATGGTTTGGCAGAAATGAAAAGCCTGATCCAGGGTTTATGTCCCGATTTGAGCATTGCTTTTGCCCACGGACAAATGGAAGGCGACGAACTGGAAGATACCATTCTCGATTTCATGGATAAAAAATATGATGTACTGGTATGTACCAATATTGTGGAGAGCGGCGTGGACATTCCAAATGTAAACACCATTATTGTAAACAATGCCCATCAATTTGGTTTGAGTGACCTGCACCAGTTGCGTGGCCGTGTGGGGCGCAGTAATAAAAAAGCATTTTGTTATTTACTGGCGCCGCCCATGAGTACATTGCCCCCCGACAGCCGCAAGCGTTTAACCACGCTGGAACAATATAGTGATTTGGGAAGCGGTTTCCAGATTGCCATGCGTGACCTGGATATTCGCGGTGCAGGAAATTTGCTGGGTGGTGAACAAAGTGGCTTTATTGCAGAGATTGGTTTTGAAATGTACCAGAAAATTTTAGATGAAGCCATCCGTGAATTAAAACGCACACAGTTCCGTGATTTGTATAAAGAAGAAATTCAGCAACAGGACGATTTTGTGAGTGATTGCAGTATTGATACTGACCTGGAAATTCTGATTCCGGACAGTTATGTGGAAAGTATCACTGAAAGATTAAGTTTATACAGCCGGCTGGATAATTGTGAGAATGAAAATGACCTGCAACAGTTTCACCAGGAATTAAGTGACCGCTTTGGTCCCATTCCGCCGCAGGTGGAAGATTTATTTACAACAGTGCGCTGCCGTAAACTGGCCGTTGAACTGGGTTTTGAAAAGATGTTATTAAAGGACGAAACGCTGCGTTGTTTCTTCGTAGGCAATCCTGATAGCCCTTATTTCACCAGCGATACTTTCAATGGTATTTTATTATTCCTGCAGAAAGGCACGAACAAAGCCAAGCTGAAGCAAGTGGGCAAAAATGGTATACTTGTGGTGCAGGATATTAAAACGATGACCGACCTGCATGAGTTTTTACAAAAAATGCATAAAGGCGTCTGACGGTTGCAGGGGAGGCGTCAAGACGGTTTCTAACCGTCAGACGCCTCTCCTGCCAGGGTTGTTAAGTTTAAATTTATCGTATCATTGCTGCTGCTATAAATTATCTCCATGACAAAAAAAGAATATGGCCTGCTGTCGCTTCCGGTGTTGGTAGCGGCCCTGGGATTTTATGTTGACATTTTTGATTTGCTGTTGTTTGGTGTGGTTCGTATCAGCAGTTTACAATCAATGGGATTGTCAGATGCTGCAGTACAATCCAAAGGAGAATTGATTGTAAGTATTCAGTTAGCCGGTATGGTAATTGGCGGTGTACTGTGGGGAATTATTGGTGACAAGTTTGGAAGACTAAAAGTACTGTTTGGCTCCATCCTGTTGTATTCATTGGCCAATATTGCCAACGGGTTTATTAATGACCTCAACCTGTATATCATCATTCGTTTTATTGCCGGCGTTGGGTTGGCCGGTGAACTGGGTGCAGGAATTACTTTAACATCAGAAATTTTACCAGCAGAAAAACGTGGACTTGCGGGAACCGTGATTGCCACCTGCGGAGTATTAGGTGGCATCAGTGCGGCTTTATTATCTAAGCTGATCACCAACTGGCAAACCTTGTATTTCATTGGCGGTGGTATTGGCTTGGTGTTACTATTTTTACGTGTATCCGTTTCAGAAAGTGATATGTTTAAACAGGTGGAAAAAAGCAATACCCAAAAAGGTAATTTTCTTTTATTCTTTACAGACAGAAAACGTTTTTCCCGCTTTGCGAAAGGCATGCTTATTGGCATGCCCGTTTGGTATGGCATCGGCCTGCTGATGTTTTTTGCCAATAATTTTGCAGAGAAGATGGGTGTAAAAGGCATTAAACCAGGCGATGCTATTTTGTTCCATTATATTGGTTTAGGTTTTGGCGATATCAGTGCCGGTGTATTAAGCCATGCATTGAAAAGCAGGAAGAAAGCATTGTATGTGTACTATACCATCTTTGCCATCTTCATGGTTTTGTTCTTTATGCAGAAAGATACTTCAGCCGCCTGGTTTTATTTTATTTGCGCCGGGTTGGGTTGCGGTGCCGGAATTTCTGTGTTATATATCACCACCAGTGCAGAACAGTTTGGCACTAACCTGCGGGCATCCGCAGCATCATCCATCACTAATTTTGTAAGAGGGTTTACACCGTTGTTTTTATTCGTATTCCGTTTATTGCGCAACCCCGGAGACGGCAATTATATACAAGCCGCCTGGGAACTGGGTATTGGCATTATGATTATCACCCTGCTGGCGTTGTATTTTACAGAAGAGAGTTATGGAAAAGATTTAAATTTTGTGGAAGAATAAAATACAAATATTTTCTGCATCAAGAGCATCACCAAATTTTGTAAGCTAAATAGCTTCCTAAGTTGAATATTATCATTCCTTAAACTTAAAAGCTGTCAAGCCTGAGCTTGCTTGCCCTGTGGGTCAAAGGCGGCTATTTCAACTATAGCCCGGTTTCGCCAAGCTCAACCTGACAGCATTCTTATTGCATAGAAAATATTGAAAGTAACTGCCAGATCAGAACCGTCCTGACGCATTAATGATTATTTGATCAGCATTACTGTAGCCTTCTTATTGATCACATTACCCCTGAAGTCTATACCATTGGCCATCACCACGTAAACGCCTTCCGGTTGTTTTTGTCCTTTGTAAGTACCATCCCAGCCCACATTGTAATCGTTGGTATAAAACACCATTTCGCCCCACCGGTTAAATACTTTCAGGTAGTTAAACTGCTTGATACCTACCGGTATTCCACGGAAAATATCATTCGCCCCATCGCCGTTAGGTGTAAAAGCCGTGGGCAGGTAAATTTCCGGGCCGTTATAAATTTTCACCGTAATGTCATCATAGCTTTCACAACCTTCAGGCGTAAACGCTTTTACTGTAAAAGTTTGTGTATTGTTTAATATTGCAATGGGGTCAGCAATGTTGGGATCATTCAAAGGCAATGCAGGCGTCCATGTATAACTCAATCCACCGGTAGCATGTAACTGCACCGGTTGGCCGGCTGCGGCAATGGTATCGTTGCCGGCAAAAACATTGGTACTGTAGATATTGATCAACCCTGTAAGCGAATCTGAATAACAGCCATTGGATGCAGCGGCATATAATTTCACATTATAGTTTCCATTGGCAGTATAAGTGTGTTGTGCGTTTTGAGTCAACGCTGATGCACCATCACCGAATAGCCATTTCCAACTGGTTACCGTTCCGGTATTGTCTGTTGCGGTAAAATTCACTACGGCGTTTTTACAGGCATCTTTAAAATTTATAGTTACGTTAGGACTTGGGTTTACATAAAATGTTTTCGCCACTGTATCGCTCACACAACCCAGGTTGCTGGTAGCCACGAGCTGTACTGTTTGATTTCCGGCTGTAAAACTTTTTGTAGCGGTGGAAGCTGTACCAAAAACAGTTCCGTTATATATCCATGACCAACCTGTTATAGTTTGCGCAGCAGCGGAAGAAGAATCTGTAAAAGCAATGTTTTGCTGTGTGCATACCGGTGTGCTATACCCGAAATTTGCTGTTGGTTTTGGATTAATCACAATGGGCTGTTTCAATGTATCGGATGCGCAGCCTTTTGCATTATGCACTACAAGGCGAATGGTATCGTTACCAGAAATGGGATACACGCCCGGAGGGTTTTGTTGTGTGGAGATACCGCCTGCACCCAAATTCCACCACCACTGGTTGATGGGTGTACCATCGGATGTATAGGAAGAATCGGTGAACGTTGTAGTGGCAGCCTGGCAGATATTATTGTATGTAAAGTGGGCAGTGGGTTTGTCAACTATAAATACCTGTTTTTGAACAACACTGGAACATGCATTACCTCCAGATCCGGGATTATAGTATGGGTGAAAAGCAGTTAATGTTACCGTATGCAATCCCGGAGTGGCAAACACTGTAGTGAAAACAGGTACAGTAGTCAGTTGTATATTACCATCAATATTCCAGGACAGGTTTATAATACCTGAATCTCCAACTGCATTAGATACACTGGCGCTAAAAGTGGTGGGTGATCCCAGGCAAGCGGAATCATTAAAAATAAAATCGGCAACAGGGGGTGTATAAACATGGATTGTTTTATACAACGTATCCGATGTACAACCTTCAAGGCTTGCGACTACTAATTTGATCAATTGATCACCCGGTCCCGGATAAGTTGCGGTTGCAGTAGCTGTAGTTGCCGTCTGGCTGTTGTTTAAATCCCAATACCAGGTTCCGATTGTACTGCCTGTTACTGTTGAAGCATCTGCAAATGCAACCGGCACTGATGCAGATGGCATACAGTTTTGGCTATAGGTAAAACTGGCAACAGGTTTACTGCCAATAGTTACCTGCTGCGTATTAACGGCTGTGCAACCATCTGCACTGATTACTGTTTGGGTTACGGTATAGGTTCCTGCAGTAGTATAAGTATGTACTGGGTTTACGTCAATGGAATCAATCGGGCTGCCATCTCCAAAATCCCAGTATAATTTTGCAAGATTGGTAAATGAAATGGTGGAATCGTAAAAAGTGATCGGTTCATTGACACATTTATGCTGCCCCGGTGCAAAATGAAAACTGGGGTTAAGTGCAGTTTTGAACGCCTGGTAATTGAATAATGCGCCTGTACTTCCTGTAAACCCCCAATATACCATTGGATTACCGGAAAAAACAGTATTCACAAAATCTCTTATAACGTTCAGGCGTACACTGCCATCCATGGAGACAGTAAGCGTGGTTGTGAGTGCATCCCATTGTATCCTGAGGCTATGCCAGACTCCATCTTCAATATTATTACTTGCAGCGAGTGCTGTAACAGGACCTGCGATATTATTGGCACTAAGATGATTCAAATCTCCATTGAGCTGTACCGCTATATGATCATAAAAAGGATCATTGTCCGGGATGGTATTTTGATAAGTATCAATAGTAACACCAACAGAAGGGCTAATACCGCCAAAGCCCAATCCACTACCTTGACCACCCACACTCGTACTGATCGGTTGTAATACAAAAGCTATTCCATCCGCACCACCATCGTTGGGAACACCGATAGTATCAAGAATTACATCAAACTTGTAGTCGAAGGATTGTGTAAGATCTATTTGGTTATTATTCCATACTGAACCATGCTGTCCCATAGTTCCATGAGTAAGCCTGTACCAATTGCAACTTTCTTGTCCTGCATCACCATTAATGGTATACTGTGCAATGGCAGATTGAAAAGAAAAGAGAACTGCAAGAATGCAGCAGCAGTGTTTTAGTTTAATAGTCCCCATGCTATAAAAATGATTCTATTTTATAAGTTTTACAGCAAGCAATATAATCGTAAAAAGAAGGCTATCCTAACAGATAGCCTTTTACAATAATGTTTTACCAACCCTTCTTAGCCACGCCATCAGCTACAGCTTTCAGTGCAGCGGCTTCTCCCAGCATTGTAGTCATCTTATTTCCTTTACCATCATGGCCCTGTGCCATATAACCACCTCGTGCGGTTTTAGTAATAACTGCATCCTGCATGGGTACATTTTTTTCTTTGGTTTTTAAGCAGTAAGCAGTAATCATGTTGCTCATCGTAATTAATGTTTATAGTTATGAATATGAAAGCGCTCAGGTTTGCGGCTACAAGCTACTGAAAATAGCGCACTTGCCAAAACCGTTAACAGTTGCACTAACAAACTTGTGATTCATTTGGTGATAAACATGGTAAATAATGTTATACTGATACTAAAAATGGCAACCCATGGTTGCCATTTTCATTTGAATATGATTTTTTATTTATTGCTGATCTGCTGATGTGCCGGTTACTTCGTAACGGATATTGTTTCCGTCAATCACTTCCTGGTAATACACACCTGCGGGTGATACATAATATTTTTCTTTTTTTATGATCGCCAGTTTGCTGCCATCGGGCAACTTATCAAATCTTGCCCCCACTTCAGGCAGTACATTTGTTGTATTAGTAGTTGTAGTGGTGTTATTCTGAGTTTGCTGTGTACTGGCTGGTGGTGGTGCAGGTTGTGTGGTGGTGTTTTGATCTGCACCGGTATTTAACACGCCATCTGTTCCAACCACTTTATAGGTCACTTTGTTTTTGTCATCTATTTGTTCCTGGTAAAATGTGCCGCCCAGTTCATAATATTGTACGCCGTCAATTACGGTTGCTTTGGCGCCTGAAGGCAGGTGTTTCACTTCTGCACCCAATGGTGGTGCCACCACTTCATACCCTCCGCTGCTGTATGGGCGGTAATACACGCCTTCATAATAATAATATGGATTGGGACCGACATAGAAAGGATAGAAACCTACCGGCAATACATTAATGCGGAAACCAAAAGATGGCCCAAAATGTACGTAAGAATAGGGCGCCCTGTACACCGGCCTGTTGTAATAAGGATAATATCCATAAGGCGAACCTATGCGTACCGATACTGCAGGGCGGTAAGGCCTGTAATTGTAAGAATAATAATTTCCATAGCGGTAACCCCGTTCACTACGATGACGCTGTGCCTGCACTGTGCTGCTGATGGCCACCATTACAATAGCTATCATCGTTACCACTGCAATTTTATTTGTCCATTTCATAAAAGGTATTTTTTTATTAGACTTTGAAATTACTAAAAGCTTGCGCTGCATTAGTGAAATTGCACGACTTTAACATTTACTTTGATGATGTAAAATAATAAAGGGCTGTATGAACAGCCCTTATAAAAAATGTTACCGGAATCACGCATCAATCTTGGCATATTTTGCATGCGTTTCGATAAATTCCCTTCTTGGTGGTACTTCATCTCCCATCAGCATACTGAACACCCTGTCTGCCTCTGCCGCACTTTCAATAGTAACCTGTTTTAAAGTGCGTGTTAATGGGTTCATGGTCGTTTCCCATAATTGTTCAGCATTCATTTCTCCCAAACCTTTATAGCGCTGAATCGTTACGCTGTCATCTTTTCCCTGTCCAATTTGCTGCACCAACCCTTTTCTTTCCTCATCGTTCCATGCGTATTCCTGTTCCTTACCTTTTTTAACGAGGTATAATGGTGGCTGTGCAATGTATACATTACCCTGTTCCACCAATTCTTTCATATAACGGAAGATAAACGTGAGGATCAGTGTGGCGATATGACTGCCGTCCACATCAGCATCCGTCATGATGATGAGTTTATGATAACGCAGTTTGGATATATCCAGTGCTTTAGGATCTTCCGGTGTACCAATCTTCACGCCCAGCGCAGTGAACATATTCCTGATCTCTTCGTTGTCATAAATTTTATGTTCCATTGCTTTCTCCACGTTCAGAATTTTACCACGCAGTGGAAGTATTGCCTGAAAACTTCTGTCACGGCCCTGTTTGGCGGTACCACCCGCAGAATCTCCTTCAACGAGGAACAGTTCACATTTTCCGGGGTCTTTATCTGAGCAATCAGCCAGTTTACCGGGCAGGCCACCACCGGTGAGTACACTTTTGCGCTGCACCATTTCACGGGCTTTGCGTGCAGCTGCACGGGCCTGTGCGGCTAATATTACTTTTTGAATAATGGTTTTAGCTTCCTTCGGATTTTCTTCCAGGTACGCTTCCAGTACGCGGCTCAAAGTGGCATCCACCACGCCCATCACTTCATTGTTTCCAAGTTTGGTTTTGGTTTGCCCTTCAAACTGTGGCTCCGGAACTTTTACTGAAATGATTGCAGATAAACCTTCGCGGAAGTCATCGCCTTCAATAGCTACTTTAGCTTTTTCAAACAATCCTTCTTTTTCGCCATAACTTTTAAACACGCGGGTAATACTGCGGCGGAAACCGGCCACATGTGTACCACCTTCAATGGTATTGATGTTGTTTACGTAGCTGAAAATATTTTCCTGGTAACCGGCATTGTACACCATAGCCACTTCCACGTTTACATTGCTGCCGGTATCTAATCCTTCGCAATAGATTACGCGGGGTATTAAAGGCAAACGGTTGGCATTTTTATCCACCATTTCAACAAACTCCACAATACCACCTTCGCTGTAATATGTTTTGCTGTATGGATTTCCATTTTCATCTTTCTCCCTCAGGTCAGTTATTGAAATGGTGATTCTGCGGTTCAGGTAAGCCAGTTCACGCAGGCGGCTTTCCAGTATTTCTTTATTGTAGATACCGGTTATGAAAATGGACGTATCGGGCCAAAACTGTATGGTGGTTCCATGATCTGCTGATGTTCCTATTTCCCTTACCGGATACAACGGTGCACCTGTAGCATATTCCTGTTCAAATATTTTACCATCGCGTTTTACGGTTACATGCAGTTTTGTACTGAGCGCATTTACGCAACTTACACCCACACCATGCAAACCACCGGAAACTTTGTAAGAATCTTTATCGAATTTACCGCCGGCATGCAGCACTGTCATTACCACTTCCAGTGCGCTGCGGTTTTCTTTGGAATGCATGCCTGTGGGAATACCGCGTCCATCATCTTCAACAGTGATGGAATTATCTTCGTTTATGGTAACATTGATATTTTTACAGTGGCCGGCTAATGCTTCGTCAATGGAGTTATCCACCACTTCATATACCAGGTGGTGCAATCCTTTAATCCCAATATCGCCAATATACATGGCAGGCCTTTTCCGCACTGCTTCCAAACCTTCTAAAACCTGTATGCTGTCGGCGCCGTAATTGGCTTTCGGGGCTTCCGGAATTACTGTTGTTTCTGTACTCATAGATGTGTTAATCTGGCAATAATTTTTTTAAAAAGAGATATCTGCAAATATACAAAAAATAAGGGGGGTTAACTAATGTAAAAAGGCTTAAAAAACTGATAATTATGTATAATTTTTCCACAGCTAAAACAGATTATCGAAATACGGAAAAAATAGCTACTGATGAGCATCAGCAGCCCTGACTGAGTTTTATCATTTGGGGGAATAAAAAGATGTCGTATATTTGCATATACAAAGATGACAGAACATTCGGACATATTAGCACTGGCCTATAAGCAGCCCCTGATGCAGAACGAAGTTCAGGTACTGTTTCAGAAGGAAAAACAGGTTCCCGGCAGTGTTCAGTATTCCATTAAAAGGTATGCTAAAAACCCCCAGTGGAATATTGAAGATACCGGTGTGCTGGTTTATCATGTAGAAAAAAATAACCCGGCTGAAAATTATATCCAGCTGAAGTTTTGTGTGAGCGGTAATGTGTATTGCAGGGAAAAGAAAATGGAATGTGATTTTTGCAAGTTCAGTTCTTCCCAATCCTGCGTGGAAAAAGTAGACAGTGTTGATGTGCTCAGCTTCAGCTTCTCCCCTTCTTACCTGAAACAATTTGCCAGTGGTAAAAAGAATGCAACTATTTCTGATAATGTATTATCATTTAAACACGACATTGCGTTTACCAAAACACTTCCGCTTTGTGGCAGAACAAGAATGGCCATTGAAGCGTTACTGAATCATACTTATACTGACAGCCTGGAGAATATCTTCATTAATGCACAAACACAAATCCTTTTGCTGTACAGTATGGATTGCATGATGGGTGATCATGATCATGAAGGTAAGTTCAGTTGTAAATTTTTGGCCAATGCAGATGACAGGGAGAAGATTGTAAATGCCCGTGAGATTTTACTGAAACATATTGGTGAACCTTTGACCATTAAAGCACTCAGCCGTAAAGTGGCCATTAATGAATGTTATCTCAAGAAAGGTTTCAAAGAATTATTCGGCACCACCATTTTTGATTTCTATCAAACACAAAGAATGGAGCACGCCAAATATTTATTGTACGATAAAGGGCTGAGCGTAACAGAAGTTTCTTCTTTGTTAGGTTATTCTTCTATTTCCCACTTCAGTACAGCATTTAAAAAACATACCGGCATTAAGCCCTGCGAATTACTGCTGCATTAATTTTCTCATTACTGCTTTACTACAATTTTGACAGATGAATTCATTTGTCATCAATTTGTCTGTTTCCTTTTTGCGTAAATCGTTTTCCCGATTGCTTTTCTCCTGCTTCGCATTTTAAAGAATTTTTGCACATCAAAATTCTACTCACCAAAATGCAATCAATAAGATGAAACCACTGCTTTTATTTTTGTCTGCTCTAATATGCAATACAATTGCTACAGCACAAAACGATAACGACTATATCCGGGGGAAAATACTTACCAGTGATGGCAAGCCCGCTGCCGGTGTAACCATCACACTAAAAGATTTTAAAAGATTTACCTTAACAGATGACAGCGGCACTTTTGTATTCAATAACCTTATGCCGGGAAAATATACAGTAGTAATGTCCTGCACAGGATTAAACACCGTTGAAAAATCAGTCACCGTTACAGGCAGCAAAACTGCACCACTCAGCATTACACTTGAAGTGGATGCCAAAAAGCTGGATGAAGTGATTGTAACCAATCACCGGAATATGAATCAAAAAATCATTTCATTCGCAAAATCGCCCATTGCGAATATGGACCTGCCGCAAACAACGGGCTCAGTAAGCAGTGTTGTTATTGCAGACCAGCAGGCAGTTCGTGTAGGAGAAGTGATCAGGAACATCAGTGGTGTTTCTTTAACGCAAACCCGGCTTGGGGTGAATGAAACCTACACCGCAAGGGGTTACAGTATTGGCATTGGCGGTGGTGCAGGCAGTATTTTAAAGAATGGCCTCATAACCAATACCGCAGGCATGCCCGAAGCGGCAACGCTGGAATCTGTTGAAGTAATGAAAGGCAGTACTGCGATGTTGTACGGAAATGTTTCCGGTGGTTTAATTGTAAACCTGGTTACGAAAAAACCAAAATTCAATTATGGCGGAGAAGTGAAAATGCAGGCTGGTAATTACAGTCAGTATAAGCCCATTGTTGATGTGTATGGTCCTGTTTTTAAAAATCTTGCCTTTAGGGTAGTGGGTACTTATGAAAATGATAAAAGTTTCAGGGATGTGGTGCATACCAGGCGGATTAATGTAAATCCTTCCCTGTTATACAAATTAGGTAAAAAAACTTCGCTGCTGGTGCAGGCAGAATACCTGGATGCCAAACTTACTCCTGATTTTGGTATCGGTACGCTCGACAGTGGCCGTGTGCTGCCCACCAACATTCCCATTTCAAGGTTTATTAATGTATTATGGGCTTATAACAACGTAAGACAACAAACGGGTTCATTTACATTCAACCATGAATTAAATGACAACTGGCAATTGACCGTTGCCGGTGCTGCACAAAAAACAGCTGTTGACGCTTATGGTGCCGGTTTACCCAATACCGTCAATAAAACCGGTGATTGGAACAGAACATTGGCAAGGGCACATTCCATTGAAAACAATTACACGGTACAAGCCAACCTTAATGGCAAATTCACCACTGGTAAAATTAACCACCAGTTTTTATTTGGCTCCGATTATACCAGGCTGGTAACACAAACCGATGCTTTTGCAATTACCAGCAATGGTGTCACAGTTACTACTTATGACACCATCAATATTCTTAACCCCAACCCATACACGCTGCGTAATGATATTCCCGATGCTGCCGTAACCACTACCACCACCGCACCCACAAACAGGGCTGGTATTTATGCACAGGACCTGGTCACTTTAACCAGCAAGTTCAAATTACTGGGAGGATTACGATGGAGTTATAATGAAATTAAGCAAACCAGCATTTTGACCGCTGCAACACAAAGCAGCGGTAAGGGTACTGCACCTACTGCAGTAGTGAATGCATTTTCACCAAAAGTTGCAATATTATACCAACCCACAACAAATACAACTGTTTTTGCCAGCTACAGCAACAACTTTACCACTAACACCGGCACTGATATTTACGGGCAACTACTGAAACCGTCTGTTATTGACCAGTATGAAGCAGGCATAAAAAATAATTTTTGGGAAGAACGGCTGTCTGCCAACCTGAGCATTTACCGTATCATCAACAGCAACCTTGCACAGCAGGCAGAATTTAAGGCCGATGGCACATTGAATGCTGATGCCACGGTAAAAGAACTAAGAGGACAAACCACCAGTGACGGTGCTGAAGTGGATGTTACCGGTACCATATCCGGCAACCTGTATTTTATAGCCGGATATGGATATAATTACATGCGCTTCACCAAAACATCCGGTTCTAAAGGTTCTAATATTGAAGGGGAACAAGTGGTGATTAATCCAAGAAATACAGCAAACTTTACCACATTTTATACGTTTACAAGGAAAACATTACGCGGCCTTAAGCTCGGTATTTCTTCTTTTTATACCGGCGACCGTTTTGGCGGTTACAATAATACCGTTGGCCAAAAACAAACAGGAAGCCGGTTATTACCATTAAAAGGGTTTATGACCACAGATGTTACTGTTGGTTACAAATGGAAGAAAGCAACTATTCAATGCCGTTTATCCAACCTGTTTAACACCATCAATTACCTGGTGCACGATAATTACAGTATAACGCCTGTCAATCCAAGGCAATTCACCGCTACACTGGGGTATAAGTTCTGAAAAAACACCCGATCTTATTTTTTATTAAAGCACCCGTCCGGGTGCTTTTTTGCTGTGCATTTATTGGCGATTTTAACAGCATTGTAAGTTCAATGCTGTTATATTACCTCTCCTCTTTCATCCACATATCATGATATTTTTTTACGGTGCAGGGAAGGGGAGAAGCAGCTTCGTATTTTCAAGTCATTCCATTCCGTTTTGAACCGAGTTGAACAAAGGATGAACGTAAGATGAACGGTGGAAGGTAAAGGTTGCCTGCCTGTTACCCTGACGATACTATACTGTTACTGTTATTTTTCCCCGCATCTTGCTTCAGCCTGAAACCTTGCATTGGTGAATACACAGCTTTTTCATTTCTGACCATTCAATTCCGGGTCAATAAAAAAGTTTGATCTGGTAAAATAATTTTGCTGGTAATTTCGTTTACAGGGACAGAATATCTTTCTCTGCTAACTATCCCCAACCCTGTAACTATTTTTTTTACCAGCATTTCATTTTTTTATGAAAAACCTTTTTGGGATAGGAGCCTTGCTTTTATTTATTTCCAGCGCCGTTACTGCACAACAAAAGAAAGGCAGTTTTATTTTTGAGTTTACTGTCACGGATTATCAACTGGCCAATACCAGTAATGGGCGAACCCTGCAAGAGAACTTAAAAAATTTTGGCTCTTTTAAAACCGGGGACAAATCTTTTGGGATAGGTGTGGGTTATGTACGGTCATTAACCCGGCATATCAACTGGTCGGGTAACCTGCAGACCGTACTGTCCAATTTCCCTGCGGGTTATATTGCCGGTGATTCTGTTGGGCAGGCTAAAATATCTTTATTAGCCAGCCTGCGCAGTAATTTGTTTTTACTGAAGCCCACTGCAAAAGTGAATCCCTTTTTAACTGCAGGCGCCGGTATTGAACAACTGGCAGGTAAAACTGTACCTTATGTACCATTAGGTGCTGGCTTTCAATTTATTTTTGATGGCACTGCGGGTGTATTGTTACAAGCGCAATGGCAGCAACCCTTATCAAAAACAGTAAACAACCCGGCAGTATTGCTGTCATTGGGTATTATGCAAATAAAGGCTGCTGAAAAGGCCAGGGATAAAACCAGTAAAGATAAAATCACTCTTCCTGTTATTGCCGATAAAGACCACGATGGTTTCCCCGATACTATAGATCAATGCCCTGATACCGCCGGAACAGCAAAGGGTTGCCCGGACAGGGATGGCGATGGTGTTGCAGATACAGAAGACCGGTGCCCTTCAGTAAAGGGCGATGCTGCTAACTTCGGCTGCCCGGTAGCGGTAGTAAAAGACACTATTCCAACTGATACTGCCGGTACCAATTTTATTGCCTACTTTGAACCGAATAAATTCATTTTACGTGGCGATGCTTATGAAGTATTGAAAGAAGTGTTGCAAATACTTAAAGACAATCCTTCCCGCCGGGCTTTTATCAAAGGTTATACGGAAAGAATCGGAAGCATGGAATCACGTTACAAAATGTCTCTTGACAGGGCCAATACCTGCGCCGATTACCTGGCCAGTTATGGAATAGACAGGAAGCGCCTTACGGTAATAGGCTTTGGGAGCGAGCACCCGGCAGCAGATACTGATGACCCGATGCTGCAATGGAAAAACAGGCGGGTAGAAATTGTATTATACTAATCAATTACTGGTAAATATCACTCCTCATTATTATAAAAAAGCATCCCTTACAGGATGCTTTTTTTCTTGTACGAATTTCGCCAAGCACAAAGAGAGGTTGAGTTTTTCTTAGAAAAGATTTTTTACTTGTTTTTCAGATATTCAATTACAGTATTCATAAGATAATGGATAATATCGTTTCCTGGATATGGATTTTAAAAACGGAACCATTCAACTAAAAAGTGACGGGAGTAAGACTACTCCCGTCTTTACCCTAATAAAACCCTAAACCAGCAAAAAATTAAAACGCATTGAATTCAAGTTTTTGGAATATTTCAATGGAATTGGAATCACAGTTATAATATATTTGAGGGATTTGCAATAAGCATTTGGTAATTGTCCATGCATCACAAAACCTTCGTCCAAATATTTACCAATATTATGCCAAGGGCCGAAAATGTGGAAAACTACGCCCCTCTGTGGTATCTTTTTTCCGCACATCGAAATTGTACGTAGTTGATTTATAACTGGCTCAAAATGACCATCGTAAATTCACTATGGAGTTTACATTTATTGTGCGCTTCTTATATTCTTATCGGTATTTCTGTTCATGAAGTGGCCTGTACCACCATTGAATTTATTGTATTCCCTGCAATGCCTATTTTAGTACCTTTGCACACTTATTAAAAACGGCCCGGGTTGTGCCGGGCAAATGATTGGAATATTTTATGACAGGCAAGTACAAAGAATACAACCAGTTGAATTTACCTTCCATAGGGGAAGAAATTTTAGCCAAATGGAACCAGGCGCAGGCATTTGAAAAAAGTGTCAGCATCCGCGAAGGCCACACGCCTTTTGTTTTTTATGAAGGGCCGCCCAGCGCCAATGGTATGCCTGGTATTCACCACGTCATCAGCCGTACTTTAAAAGACCTTGTTTGCCGTTACAAAACCATGCAGGGTTTCCAGGTGCAGCGTAAGGGCGGTTGGGATACACATGGCCTGCCCGTTGAACTGGGCGTGGAAAAAGAATTGGGCATCAGCAAGGAAGATATTGGTAAAAAGATCAGCGTTGAGGAGTATAATAAAAAGTGCCGCGAGGTAGTGATGCGCTTTAAAGATAAGTGGGACAGTATTACACAGAAAATGGGTTATTGGGTTGATCTGAACGATCCTTATATCACGTTCAAAAATGATTATATAGAAACACTCTGGTGGTGCCTGAAAGAATTATACCAAAAAGGTTACCTGTATGAAAGTGTAAGCATTCAGCCTTATTCGCCCGCTGCAGGTACCGGTTTATCTTCTCATGAACTGAACCAGCCCGGTACTTATAAAGATGTGAAAGATACCAGCGCTACTGTAATGTTTAAAGCAGTGAAGGGTGATAAAAGCAAATTTTTGTTCGATGTAGCGCAAAGTGATGACGTGTTCTTTATGGCATGGACAACCACTCCGTGGACGTTACCTTCTAACTTAGGTTTGACTGTTGGACCAAATATTGATTATGTACTTATAGAAACAGCTAACCCATATACTCTTGAACCTTGTAATATAATTTTAGCAAAGTCATTATTAAATAAATTCTTTGAATCTGCAGATAAAGATTCTCCCGTTGGTGCTTTTGTTCACAAATCAAATTTATCTTATAGAATTGCTAATAGGAATAAATTAAGCAACGAAGAAGTAAAAGATGCAATAAAGATATTAGTTGATAAAGGAAAAGTCACTTGGTGGAAAGTTCTTGCTGAATTTAAAGGCAAAAACTTGGATGGTATTGAATACGAACAATTGCTTCCTTTTGAAGCAAATACCCAGGAAAAAATCAGGGGGGTCACCCCGGATGCAAGGCCATTCAGGGTAATATTAGGTGATTTTGTTACCACAGAAGATGGTACCGGCATTGTACATACTGCCCCGGCATTCGGTGCAGATGACTTTAAAGTGGGTAAGAAAAATAACCTGGGTATATTAACACTTGTAGACAAGCAGGGGAAATTTATTGATGGTGTGGGCGAATTCAGTGGCCGTTACGTGAAAGACTATAAAGATGAAAAAGATTATGTGGATGTAAACGTTGACATTGCTGTAAAGCTGAAACAGGAAAACCGTGCGTTCAAAATTGAAAAATACGAACATAATTATCCGCATTGCTGGCGTACAGATAAACCGGTAATCTATTACCCGCTTGATGCATGGTTCATTAAAACCACTGCTGTAAAAGACCGCATGGTGGAACTGAATAAAACCATCAACTGGAAACCTGCTGCCACAGGTACAGGCCGTTTCGGTAACTGGTTAGAAAATATGGTGGACTGGAATTTAAGCCGCTCAAGGTTTTGGGGAACACCTTTACCCATCTGGAAAACAGAAGATGGAGAAGAAATAAAATGTATTGGCAGTGTGGATGAGCTGAATGAAGCAATAAGAAAAGCTGCCGGTGTGCTGGGTGGCGATACCAATAAACATTACCTGCACGATGGCATTTTGGATCTGCATAAACCTTATGTGGATGATATTACTTTAGTATCAGACAGTGGCAAACCTATGAAACGTGTGCCGGACCTGATTGATGTTTGGTTCGACAGTGGTGCTATGCCCTATGCACAATGGCATTACCCATTTGGTGATAAAGAACAGTTTAAGAAATCTTTCCCTGCAGATTTTATTGCTGAAGGTGTTGACCAAACCCGTGGCTGGTTCTATACCTTACATGCATTGGGTGTTTTATTGTTCGACAGTGTGGCCTACAAAACTGTGGTAAGCAATGGTTTGGTGCTGGATAAAAACGGCAACAAAATGAGCAAACGCCTGGGCAACGTGGTGGATCCTTTTGAAACCATTGATCAATATGGTGCTGACGCCACCCGCTGGTACCTCATCACCAATGCATCGCCCTGGGATAGTTTGAAGTTTGATATCGGCGGTATACAGGAAGTGCAGCGCAAATTTTTTGGTACATTGTATAATACCTACCAGTTCTTTGCCCTGTATGCTAATGTAGATGGTTTTGCTTTTAAAGAAAATTACGTACCGGTAAAAGAAAGGCCTGAAATTGATCAGTGGATATTGTCTTCTTTAAACAGTTTGATAAAGACCGTACAACAGTATATGGATGAGTACGAGCCTACACAGGCAGGCCGTGCCATTGAAGAATTTGTGGATGCACACCTCAGCAACTGGTATGTTCGCCTTTGCCGCCGCCGTTTCTGGAAAGGTGAATATGAACAGGATAAGATCTGTGCTTATCAAACATTGTATGAATGCTTAGAAACTTTATCATTGCTGATCGCCCCTATTGCACCCTTCTTTGCAGATTGGCTGTTCATCAACCTTAATGAAGTAAGCAACCGCTTTGCCAATGAATCGGTACATCATGTTTTGTTCCCGAAAGTCAATGAAACTGTGATCAACCCCGACCTGGAAAAAAGAATGCAACTGGCACAGGATGCCTCATCATTAATATTGTCATTACGCAAAAAAGTAAATATTAAAGTGCGCCAGCCGCTGCAAAAAGTTTCTATCCCTGCTTTGGATAAAGAAATGGTGGAAAGAATAAAACTGGCAGAAGATATCATCAAGGCTGAAACCAATATTAAGGAAATTGAAATATTGCCGGCAGATAATGATTTCATCCGCAAAAAAGCGAAGGCCAATTTTAAAACCCTGGGTAAAAAGCTGGGCGCTAAAATGAAATGGGCTGCAGATGAAATAGCAAAATTTGATAATAACACCATCGACAATGTACAGGAAGGCAATTACCTGCTGAACCCGGATTTTGAAAATAAAAATGAAGCGCCTATTTATATTTCAGGGGAAGATATTGAGGTATCGACAGATGAAATTCCCGGATTTGAGGTAGCCGGAAAAGGAGCATTGACCGTAGCCCTTGATATTACCATTACCGATGATTTGAAAAAAGAAGGCGATGCCCGTGAGCTGGTAAACAGGATCCAGAACATACGGAAGGATAATGGCTTCAATCTCACAGACAGAATTCTTGTAAAACTATCTGCAAATGCGGATTTGCAGGCTTCATTTAGTGAATATAAATCTTATATTTGCGCCGAAATTTTGGCAGACTCATTGGAGTTTTTGCCGGTAATTAACGATGGTAACGCTATAGAAATTAACGAATCCATTGTAAATGTGAACGTTATAAAAAAAGGAGCATAACATGGCAACTAAAAAAAAGGCTGCTAAACCAGCAGCAAAAAAGGCTAGTAAACCCATTAAATCAGCCCCGAAGAAGCCAGCACCTGCAAAAAAGCCTGCCCGCCCAACCGGCGGCGCCGCTAAGCCCGCAGCTAAAAAAGCAGCCAAACCAGCTAAGCCGGCTGCAAAAGCAGCGCCTAAAAAGGCAGCTCCGGCAAAAAAAGCTGCTAAACCAGCAGTTCATGTAAAACCTGTGTCAAAAACCCCGGTACCAGTAAAAAAACCGGATCAAAAATCTATGGCAAAAAAAGTTGAAACTAAGAAACCGGAAGTGAAACCGGCCCCTGCGAAAGCAACGCCAACAGCGGCATCCCTGGCTAATGTAAAAGCTAAAGACATTAAAGTGGAACCCGCCAGACCTGTTGTATTACCAAAAATAAACACCACCACATCACGTAAGTACCAGCCCGATTTTACAAAGTCGGTTCTGGATCAGCCAAAAAACGACCCCGGTGCTCCTATTGTACGTTACAGCGATGCTGATTTGAATGAGTTTAAAGAACTGATTCAGCGTAAACTGGAATCAGCCAAAAAAGAACTGGCTTACCTGCAGGGATTGATCACCCGTAAAGATGAAATGGGAGGCGATAATGATGATGCCCGCTATATGACTATGGAAGATGGCAGTATGAGCATGGAAAGAGAACAATTGAGTCAGATGGCCAGCCGCCAGATCACTTTTATTGATCACCTGGAAAAAGCATTGATGCGTATTGAAAATAAAACTTACGGAATCTGCCGCGTAACAGGGAAACTGATTGATAAAGCCCGTTTACGTGCGGTGCCTCATGCCACACTGAGCATTGAAGCTAAAATGGGTTCTGTAAAATAATTATTATTGATTTCACCCCGAACTACCGGGCAACTAAATATTTAAAGAGAATGAGTAACTTCATTCTCTTTTTTATTATTCAAATTACTCTGTAAAAATTTTAAAAGTATCAGCCATGTTTAAAAAATTAAGAACCGTTATTTATCATGTATCCGATTTGCAGCAGGCAAAAGAATGGTACATAAAGCTTACCGGCAACAAACCCTATTTTGATGAGCCTTTTTATGTTGGTTTCGATTTTGGTGGCCATGAACTGGGTTTGCACCCGGAGGAAACTGATGGGCAGGGAGGAAACCAGTCTGTTTCTTATTGGTCTGTTGATGATATTGAACAAACGGTAACATTATTTGTTGCTAATGGCGCCAACATTCATGAACCTGTTACTGATGTAGGCGGCGGCATTAAAGCTGCCACAGTTATTGATCCCTGGGGTAATGCAGTGGGATTTATTACTGGTGCCTGATTGCATTTCAATAACTGACCTTCCACGCCATTATCAAAAAAGAAATTTTATGCAAACAAAAAAATTAGGATCGCAGGGAATTACAGCATCACAACTGGGGCTTGGCTGTATGGGCATGAGCGAATTTTATGGTACCATCAACGATGCAGAAAGCCTGGACACCTTACGCCGTGCCCTTGACCTTGGTATTACCTTTTGGGATACAGCGGACGTGTATGGGCCGCACCTGAATGAAATTTTATTGGGTAAAGCGCTGAAAGGCATCAGGCAAAAAATTACATTGGCAACAAAATTTGGTATTGTTCGTGATCCTGCCAATCCGCAGAAAAGAGGATTGAATGGAACACCGGAATATGTAAAAACATCCTGCGAAGCGAGTTTAAAAAGGTTAGCCACTGATGTCATTGATTTGTATTACCTGCACCGTGCAGACCCTTCCACTCCAATTGAAGAAACAGTTGGTGCTATGGCAGAACTGGTGAAAGCCGGGAAGATAAGAGGGATTGGATTATCGGAAGTATCGGTAAGCACTATCCGAAAAGCACATGCCGTGCATCCCATTACTGCCATTCAGAGTGAATATTCATTATGGACAAGGGAACCAGAAGACGGTGTACTGCAGGTATGCAAAGAACTGGGCATTGCCTTTGTAGCGTACAGTCCGCTGGGCAGGGGATTTCTCACCGGCCAGTTTAAAACGGCTGATGATTTTGAACCCAATGATTACCGCCGTTTTTCTCCGCGCTTCCAGGGAGAGAACTTTCAGAAGAATCTTGACCTGGTAAACAAACTGGAGCAACTGGCAAAAGAAAAAGGATGCACCACTTCGCAATTAGCATTGGCATGGGTGCTGACGCAGGATGACCATATCTTTCCTATTCCCGGCACAAAAAGGATTACATACCTGGAAGAAAATGCCGCAGCATTACTTATTCGTTTTTCAAAAGAAGAATTGGCGGCCATCGAATCCATTGCTCCTAAAGGAATTGCTGCCGGCCAGCGTTATCCTGAGCAAATGATGCAATCATTAAACGGATAAGGCAAAATACCCTTATAATGGTATTGAAATAATGGCTTCATTATTTTTTCTTTATAGAAAAAAACAATGAAGCCATTACTATTTTTACTGGTGTTGTTTTGCTCCCTGTTTTCATTTGCACAAACCAATAATAAAACAATACTTACTCCGGTGGATTCACTTGCCGCATTTGACAGTGCTGCACAAAAATTAAACGCTTCCTTTATTGAGAACCAGCGTATCACAGATTCCATTAACATGGAGGAGTTTAACAAACGAAATATCAGCAGCCTCAATGCTTTTATGGCTGAAAGAAAAGAACAGGAACAAAAAGCACAAACGCGCATGTACTGGAGGCTGACCTTTGGTGCAGTAATGCTGGTTGTTTTAGGCGTTGGCCTTGCCCGAAAGAAAAAAGCAGCGTCCGATAAAAAACAATAAACAATCCTTTATAAAATTCATCCGGGCAGGTAAGTTACCTGCCCGGATGGTAAAGCTCTTTTCCTGTATTATGACTTCTGCAATACGCCTTTCTGCGCCATATCTTTCACCACTTTTTTGGCATATTGTTTACTTAAACTTTCTGTTGAAGAAGGATTAAAAGATTCGGATTGTACTGTGTACAATAATTGGTCAACATTCAGATCGTACACATTTGTTTCCCACAAATAATTGGTATTCGTGGTAGTGTACCCTGGCGTATAATACCGGCTGTAAATGGTGGAATAGTAACCTGAAAATCTGTTGCGGTACATCGCCACCGGCTGGTAACTAACAGTGCCGGGAGAACGATATCTTTCATTGGTTTTATCCTGTAATACGATAGTTACTGCTGCGTCAAAACCTTTATTGCGCAATGTTGACAGGAGTTTGTTTTCGTCTTTATTATTAAAAGCCCTGGGGCCAAATTCTGCATAGGCAGAAGTGGCATTAATGCCTTTTTCCTTCAGGTATTTTACCATCCGGTTTTCCATTTCTGCCTGTGTGTTACGGTAACGCGGTGGCAGCATACCCACCACCAATACTTTATGATAACTGTTTACATTGGCCCCCTGCATTTTCCACGATGAAGTTACTTTAGTACTGGAACAGGAAGCCAAAACAATAATGGCTGCCATTAAACCTGCTGTTGATATCCGTTTCATAACTGCTTAATTTAATTGTTCAATAAATCCGGTTGCTGCAGTATATACGATTCAAATTCTGTACCCGGGTTTAATGGTAAACAGCAATTAACGAATTCTTTACTAAAGGCTTGCAAAACTTTTAGATGGCTGTAGCCGTGGCAATAAACCGATATTTATTTTACTTCCTGTAAATCAACAAGGCGTTTGTAAAAACCGTTTTGGGCAATAAGGCTGTCGTGAGTACCGCGTTCAACAATCTCGCCTTTCTGCAATACCACAATTTCATCTGCGTGGCGAATAGTGCTGAGGCGGTGGGCAATGACTATGGAAGTACGGTTGGTCATCAGGTTATTGATGGCATCCTGAACGAGACGTTCACTTTCAGTATCGAGAGAGGATGTGGCTTCATCCAAAATTAATATTGGTGGGTTTTTTAAAACTGCCCTTGCAATGGTCAACCTTTGCTTTTCGCCACCGCTTAATTTACTGCCACGGTCACCAATATTGGTTTGATAGCCCTCTTCTTTCTGAACAATAAAATTATGGGCATTGGCCACTTTAGCTGCCTGCTCAATATCAGCGTCGGTGGCACCGGTCATTCCCAGTGCAATATTGTTCCGGATACTGTCATTAAATAAAATAGGTTCCTGTGTTACAATACTGATCAGGCCACGCAACGATTGCAATGAATACTCTTTGATATTTACACCATCCACCAGTATTTCGCCAGAACTGGTATCGTGAAAACGCGGAACCAGGTCGGCCAGTGTGCTTTTGCCTGCACCACTGCTGCCCACCAGTGCAACAGTTTTTCCTTTAGGTATGGTAAGGTTGATGTTTTTCAAAATCACGGCATCATCATACATGAAGCCCACATTCTTAAACTCGATGCCCTGCTGTAATGTTTGAATTTGTTTACCATTGGGATTATCATCTACGGTAACAGGTGCTTTCAAAACCTCTTCTATCCTGTCTATTGCAGCGCTTCCTCTTTGCATATTACTGAAAGCTGTTGATATAGATTTTGCAGGGTCAATGACGTTATAGAACAATCCCATGTACATCAGGAATAATGAGCCAGTAAGACCCAGACTTCCACCCTGCGCTTCACTCAACACTATGCGGCCACCGAACCAGAGAATCCCCGCGAAAATAGCTACACCCATCATTTCACTCATTGGGGAAGCTAAGTCACGGCGAAAACCCATTCTGTTACGGGCATGCAGGAATGCATCACTAATGGTAAAAAACTTATTGCGTAAAGTGCCTTCAACATTAAATGCTTTGATTACTCTTAATCCACCCAAAGTTTCATCAACGGTAGAAATTGCCTCCCCACTTTTCTCTGCAGCATATTTCGAATCTTTTTTTAATGAGCGGCTTAGCCGGCCAATGACAAGACCCATAATTGGAATACATAATAAGATTACACCAGTAAGTTTAGGACTGATAAAAAACAGAAAGCACAGGTTAAATATGATTGTGAGCGGATCTTTAATCCATCCTTCCAGCGTACCTACTACAGATCCTTCCACTTCGGCCACGTCGTTGGTCATCCTGCTCATCAGATCGCCTTTTCTTTTTTCAGTAAAAAATCCGATAGGCAGTTTTAGTATCTTATCATAAATATCCAACCTTAATTGATTAACAATGCCATTTTTAATTGGCCCTAATACCCGGTATGATAAATAAAGAAATAAGTTTTTTAGAAAGATAAGCACAACAATCATCACACAAACTACTCCCAGTGCAAAAAATACTCCTCCTGAATTGGAATTAATTAAGTCAAATAATTGAGTATTCACAAACCTTACAATTGGATTGGTGGACGTCATAGCCTTAGCAATAGCATCTTTGTCATTTACAAAAATGATCTGCATAAACGGAAACAACATACCAATGGAAAAAATAGAAAATACTATTGTAAGAATAATACAAACAAAATAAGCAGTTATTGAAGCCTTATATTGCTTCAGGTAGCCAAAAACACGGGAATATTTCTTCATCACGAATAAATAAAAATATAAACGGCAAAGTAACTAATTTTACGGCTATTAAAGCACAACGATTATGTTAGAAGGTAAAAGGCAAAAGCAGGTGGCCGGGCTGCTGAATAAAGAACTGAGTGATATTTTTCAACGGCTGGGGCTGAGTATGATAGATGGTGGCATGGTTTCCATATCATCAGTAAAAATTACACCCGACCTTTTTGATGCCCGCATTTACCTTAGTTTTTTTAAGGTGAAGGACAATGCCGCTGCACTGAAAAAAATTGAAGACCATGCCCACGAAATAAAGAGGGAACTAACTGCCAGAGTGCGGCATCAACTGAGGAGCATGCCCAGGCTGGCTTTTTATATTGACGACACACTGGAATATGTGGACAAAATTGAAAACCTGTTTAAAGAAATTAAAGAAACGCCACCAGTAACCACCATTTCAAAACAAGAAGAAAAAAATAAAGAATAACCCCTTAAATTAATATTCCCAACACTTGTACTTTACTTTTGCCTGGAGATATTTTAAAGCCAAGAAAAGCGCCAATGCCATCAACATTATTGCATGGGTAACGGTGGGTGTTATTGCATTTGCCACCTGCTGCCAGGTGTTGGTATTAAGCGTATTTAACGGCTTTGAGGGATTGGTAAAATCATTATACGCTTCATTTTATACCGACCTTAAAGTAATTCCGGCTAAAGGAAAAACCATTACCTTTTCTGCTGCCCAGTTGATGCAGATCAAACAACAACCGTTTGTTCAACATTATTCATTGATTGCTGAAGAAAAAGCGTTGCTGCAAAACGCTGCTGCGGATGAATCACAAACTGTAGTGACACTAAAGGGTGTAGATGAAAATTACGGAGAGGTTTGTGGTGTGCCTTCTAAAACCTCGAAAGGAAAATTCAATATTGGCACTGTTGATGAGCCCGGAATTGTTTTAGGTTCCGGCATACAATACGCTATTGGGGTGGAATTTAATCCTGCCTTTGAAATGAATAAACTAACGGCGATTGTACCCAAAAAAAACAGTACCAGTATCGATCCCCTTCAGTCGCTCAGCGAAGGCAACGTATTACCCACCGGTGTTTTCAGTATTCAGCAGGATTTTGATAACAAATATGCCATTACCAATATTGGATTTGTAAAACAACTGCTGGGCCTGGATTCCAATGAATTCAGTGCGCTGGAAATTAAACTTACTCCACATGCAGATGTAACCATGGCAAAAGAAAAGCTAACCGCCTTGCTTGGTACTAACTACCAGGTGCAAACGCTTTATCAGCAAAACATGAGCCTGTATAATACCATGAAACTGGAGCGCTGGTTCATCTTTGCCGTATTGACCCTTGTTCTTGTTGTAAGTGCGTTTACCATGGTAAGTGCATTGACCATGCTGGTACTGGAAAAACAAAAAGACATTAACGTATTGCAAAGCATGGGGGCTAACCGTTCCACCGTATTAAAAATCTTCTTAAGTGAAGGGTTGTTATTGGGTGGCATAGGTGCAGCTGCAGGAATTACCATGGCAGCTATACTATGCATACTGCAGGTGAAATTCAAACTCATTAAAATGGGGGGTGGTTCTTTCCTGATTGATTATTACCCGGTGCAATTAGTGGCTACAGATTTTTTATTGGTAGCCGTAACTGCAATGGTAATTGCATTTGCTGCATCGTGGTTCCCGGCCCGCAGGGCATCAGCCCAGCCATTTGAACTCAGGTGATCAAATGAGACAATAAAAAAGCCGGACAGGCGTCCGGCTTATGATCATTTCAAGAAGATAAAATTAATAATCGCCCAGTGTTTCGGGTAGCTGTGCCAGTGCTTTGGCCAATTGTTCATCGTTAGGTGCAATACCATGCCATTCGTGGCTGCCTTCCATAAAATCAACACCTTTGCCCATGATCGTTTTCATTAAAATAACAATGGGTTTTCCTTTACCAATAAAAGTTTTGGCTTTATTTAATCCCTCCACCACAGCATCCATATCGTTACCATCCATTTCCAGCACTTCCCAGTTAAAGGCCTGGTATTTTGCATGAAGGTTATCCAGCGACATTACTTTTTTGGTTGGCCCGTCGATTTGTTGTCCGTTTAGGTCAACTGTAGCAATAAGATTATCCACGCCTTTGTGTGCGGCAAACATAATGGCTTCCCAGTTTTGCCCTTCATCCAGTTCACCATCACCGTGTAAAGAATACACGATATGGGGATCATTGTTTAATTTTTTTGCCAGTGCTGCACCAATGGCTACACTCATACCCTGGCCCAGAGAACCACTTGCCATTCTTACACCGGGTAAATGCTCATGTGTGGTGGGGTGGCCCTGCAGCCTTGAGTTCAGTTTTCTGAAAGTGCTTAATTCTGTTACCGGAAAATAACCGCTGTGCGCCAGCGTACTGTAAAACACCGGTGAAATATGGCCATTACTTAAGAAGAAAACATCTTCACCAATACCATCCATGCTGAAACCGGGGTTTCTTTTCATCACATCAAAATAAAGTGCGGTAAAATAATCGGCACAACCCAGGGAACCACCCGGATGCCCGCTTTGTACAGCGTGCACCATACGCACAATATCCCGGCGTATTTGTGAAGCAATTTCAGGCAATGTATTCATTTGTATCAAAATTTTAAGAAATGGTAAGAATTTCCGGTGCAAACCTAATCTAAATCAATGGATAGAAAAACTAAAACCGGTTTACAAAATTCAATAGTTAATAATAAGTTTATAATTTCTTCGTTATTTCACTGCTGAAACCGGGAAACCAGTTTTGAATTACCGGACCGAATTTTATTTACCAGGCAACTTTTGAGTTTTAAACAGCGTCTTAATAAGTGTTATTAAGTATTCTAATAAAATATTAGGTTTACTTAAAACATATTTAATACTTTTGTACCACAATGATTGCCATTAAATAATTTGAATGGAACATATCTTACTTAGTGCGTCCCTGGCTTTTTTGATAACTTTTTTTGCCATACCTATTGTAATACAGGTAGCTAAAGATAAAAAGTTGTTTGACGAGCCAGATGAACGCAAAGTTCACAAAACAGTAATCCCCACTTTAGGCGGTCTGGGCATATTTGCAGGTTTCATTATTGCCACTTTAATGGGCGTTCCTTCCACTACTGAATTACAATATTTTGGTGCAGCAGCCATTGTCATCTTCTTCCTTGGCTTAAAAGATGACATCTTAATCTTATCTCCCAGCAAAAAATTCATTGGCCAGCTTGTAGCTGCCGGAATCATCATAAAATTTGGCGGCATTGTATTGAATGATATGCATGGTTTTCTCGGTATTCATGAGATTCCACGTGTGGCCAGTATCATTTTAACCATTTTTACCATCATAGTTATCACCAACTCTTTCAATCTCATTGATGGTGTGGATGGCCTGGCAGGAAGCCTGGGCGTATTAACCACATTGGTTTTTGGTGTATACTTTTACTTTGCCGGCCAGCTTACTTATGCTGTTATGGCATTAGCTTTAACCGGCAGTATCATCGCTTTCCTGATCTATAACTTCTCTCCTGCTAAAATATTTATGGGAGATACCGGTTCATTATTATTGGGATTGATCAATTCCATCCTGGTCATTAAATTCATCAATATTGCAGGCAATTCAGCATCTAATTTTTATCTTGAATCTGCCCCGGCCATTGGATTTTCAATTTTAATGATTCCCCTGTTTGATACATTAAGGGTTTTCACCTTGCGCATTCTCGACCGCCGTTCTCCTTTCAGTCCAGACAGGACGCATGTACACCATTTCCTCCTCGATCTTGGTTTTACGCACCGGATGATCACTTTTACCTGTGTAAGTGCTAATATGGTATTTATAGCGCTGGCCTATTTTCTCCGCAACTTGGGCACTACTTCCGTAATTGGAATTCTGCTGGTATCGGCCTTTACTTTTATTGGTGTAATTTATTACAGCCGTCCCAAAACGAAAGCGGTTGCCCAAAAAGACAAGGCGGTTGCAGGTACCAACAGTACCATCATCAAGCCCCGCAAAATTCTTTCCCTTGCCCCGGAAAGTGTGGAAGTGGAATAAATTTCCTGTTCAATATTACTTCTATTTAGTGCATTAGTGGCACAAAGTTTTGGTGTGCATCCAAAATCACGGTACTTTTTTATAGCTTTGCAGCCACTTAATGATTACAATTATGGCAGAAGGATTAGATAAAATACTCAGCGATACGGATGCTTCGATGGACAAGGCGATTAAACACCTGGAAGCTGAACTGGTTAAAATAAGGGCTGGAAAAGCAAATCCTGCCATTCTTGATGGAATTATGGCTGAATATTATGGCAGCCCCACTCCCATTGGTCAAATAGCCAATGTTTCTGTATTAGATGCCAGGACTATTTCAGTGCAGCCCTGGGAAAAAAACATGCTGCAGCCTATTGAAAGAGCTATCATTATGGCGAATATTGGTATCAATCCACAAAATGATGGCGCAGTAATCAGGCTTTTCATGCCCCCGCTTACTGAAGAAAGAAGGAAGGAACTGGTGAAGCGCTGCAATGGTGAAGGGGAACATGCCAAGGTTGCGGTACGCAACATACGCAGGGACAGTATTGAGGCAATAAAAAAACTTCAAAAAGATGGCTTGAGCGAGGATGTATGTAAAGATGCAGAGAAAGATGTTCAGGAAGCCACTGACCGGTATATTGCGCTGGTTGAAAAGCACCTTGCCGCCAAAGAAAAAGAAATCATGGCGGTATAAATACTGCGTTTTCAGTTACTATCCCACGCAGTTTTAATACTAACATTCATTAACTATGATGCAATCAGCCAGGGAAACATGGTTCTTACTTATTTCCACACCATTGTATGCCCTTTTGATTGGTACTGAAATTTTACTGAGCAACTGGCAGCACCGGAAATACTATTCCCTTAAAGAAACCTTACAGAATGTATACCTCACCCTTGTGAATGCAGGTTTGGATATGCTGTTGCGCTGGGCTTTTTATATCAGCGTATTGCGCTGGAGTTATAACCATCATTTTGTAAAAATAGAAAATGTTTACCTCTACTGGTTCCTCCTGTTTATTTTAGAAGATTTTGCATTTTATATCGAACACCGGATTGATCATTATTGCCGGTTATTCTGGGCGGTGCATGTTACCCATCACTCATCGGAGGAGTTTAACCTCACCACAGGCTTCAGGTCTTCAGTATTTCAACCAGTGTACCGTTTTATTTATTTTGTGCCGCTGGCCCTGGTTGGTTTCGATCCGCTGGATATCGTCTTCATGTACTCATTCACCCAAACTTATGGCATACTGGTGCATACCCAATACATCCATAAAATGCCCCGTTGGTTCGAAACGGTTTTTGTTAGCCCAAGCCATCACCGGGTACACCATGCCAGCAATGTTCTTTATCTTGATAAAAATATGGGCATGTGCCTCATCATCTGGGATAAATTGTTTGGCAGCTTCCAGGAAGAACTGGACAATGAACCGGTGAGATACGGATTGACGAAACCCGTTACAGGAAAGGAGAATCCTGTCAAAATCATTTTTCATGAATGGCAAAACATGGCAAAAGATGTGTCAAAGAAAACTTCATTTGTAAACCGGCTGAAATATGTTTTTATGCCTCCAGGCTGGAGCCACGATGGCACCAGCAAAACTGCCAGGGAAATGCGCAAAGAAATGAAACCGTAATTATTTGTTTTTTGATATGCGGTTGGCAATGTAAACACCAAACAGCATTAAAGCCAGGCAAGCTTCCTGCTTCCACCCCACTTCTTCTTTATAAATTACGCCCCAGATATTGGCTACAACAGGAATACCATAAGTGACCATTGATGCAAATACAGTACCCGCCCGTTTTACCAGCATGTAAAAAATAATAGACGCTATGGCTGAACCAAAAATGCCCAGTATGGCTGCTGCCCCGGTTGACCATAGTATTCGAGTATCCGTAAGCGGTAAGCCAAAATACCCGGTGAAAACAAGAACCACAAGAGCAGGGATGGCATTCAAAACAAGTGACACTGCAGCAATCTGTAATGAGCCCACCTCACTTAAATGACGGTGCACCATATTTACATTTGTGCCATAAATAGCGGTGGCTACAACAATCAAACCCACATAAAATAAATTCTGGCTTTCCTGCATAGGCTCGCCTTTACTCAGCAATAATAAAATACTGCCCGTGAACGAAGTAAAAATTCCAATGATCTTATTGGCGGTTACTTTGCTGTTGAAAAAAAGCGCCCCGATGATGATCACAAAAATGGGCGTAAGGGAATTCAGTGTTCCGGCAAGGGCACTATCCACACCCTGCTCTGCAATGCAAAACAAATAGGCTGGCAATAAACTGCCCAGCGTGCCCGATAAAAAAACAATACCCAGTTTATTTTTAGGTATCATTTTAAAATGTTTGATAGCTGAGGGCAGCAGTACGATACCAGAAAAAATAATGCGCAGGGATGCCACCTGGTACGCTGATAATTGCAGCAAACCTTCTTTCATTAAGATGAAGCTGCTGCCCCAGATAACCGAGAGCATAATGAATATGAACCAGTTCAAAAACCCTTGTTTCAATGGCTAAAAATTAAGCTGCAAAGGTGCAGGAATTCATTGAAATACCTGTAAAAGATATTTTTAGTTGTGTAAACAGGACGGTTAGAAAAATAAATAGAAAATAGTTTGATTTATTAGACGTAAACTATATTTTTATGACAACCTCATCTTGTGATAAAATAAATATTCAAATTTGTTAAACAAGCTTAAAACCTAAAATTATGGGATTTGTAAAAGAATTTAAAGACTTTGCCATGAAGGGCAACCTGGTTGACATTTCTGTTGCCTTTGTAATGGGCGCCGCTTTTGGTAAAGTGGTTACTGCATTAACTGAAGGTATTGTGGCACCACTTATAGGTTTAATTGGTGGTGATGATCTCAGTAAATATGGTTGGACTATCAAAGAAGGGACTAAAGATGCTGCCGGGAAAGTAACTGGCGAAGTTGTGGTGAAATACGGTACTTTTTTGACTGCTGCTATTGATTTTATTTTAGTGGCACTCGTGATGTTCCTTATCATTAAAGGCATTAACTCCATGAAGAAAAAAGAGGCAGATGCTGCGCCTGCTGGCCCATCTTCAACTGATGCACTGTTGATGGAAATCCGCGATGCACTGAAAAAATAATTACACCCCAATACAACTTTAAAAAAGCATTGCTTGTCTTTATGGCAGCAATGCTTTTTTTATTTAAATCGAAGATTATGAAACAAACCTTATTCATGGCTGCGCTGCTCGGCGCAGTTATTTCAGTGAACGCACAGGATGCCACCGTTAAAGGCTTACAGTCTGATGCAGGCAAAGACGTAAAAAGTAACGAAAAAGATGGTTGGAAACATGGCGGTACACTCATCGTTAACCTCAACCAGGGCAGCCTGAGCAACTGGGCAGCGGGTGGCGAAAAAAATACGCTTGGAGTAAACGGCATCTTCAATTACGGTATCAATTACAGGCATGGAAAAAATACCTGGGATAATTATTTCAACCTGGCCCTGGGTTTCCAAAATGCCACCAGTTATAATTCTTTCCGTAAAACAGATGATATGATTGATGTAACCAGCAAATACGGGCACCAGGTAGCCAAAAAATGGTATGCTGCTGCTTTAATCAATTTCAATACACAGGCTTTGGAAGGTTTTACTTACACTGACACGGTGAATACCAAAATCTCCAATTTTTTGGCACCGGGTAAATTGCTGCTCTCGCTGGGTATGGATTACAGGCCCAACGATAATTTTTCCCTGTTCATATCTCCCTTAACCACACGCTGGATATTTAAGCATGACCCTTATTTTTATTCCATTGATAAATTTGGCGTGCCGGCATTCAAAAAATCGTATAATGAGATCGGTGCTTATTTAACCGCGAAGTACAATAAAGCCCTTTCTAAATGGGCCACATACACCGGCAGACTCGATCTGTTCAGCAATTACAAACGCAACCCACAGAATGTGGATGTATACTGCACCAACCTGCTGGCCATGAAATTTAATAAATGGCTGGGCACTACCATCAGTCTGGATATGATCTATGACGATGATATTATCCAAAAAACACAATTAAAAGAAATTTTAGGTATCGGGCTTACTTTGAAGCTGTAAAAAATTGTGGAATAGTTGTGTCCACTACTTAGCCAAATAGTGATACATTTGCTGCTCCCCGGTTAACAGCCGGGGACATTTTTTATTCTCATTTTTTGTTATGGTGAACACGTCATCTTACCAGATCAAGCTGGATGAATTTGAAGGTCCGTTCGACCTGTTGCTTTTTTTTATTGAAAGGGATGAACTGGATATTTACAATATTCCGATTACCAAGATCACAAACGACTTTCTGAATTTCATACACGAAAGTGAAAAGCTGAATATTGAACTGAGCAGTGAATTTATTTTGTTCATCAGCACACTCATGCGCATCAAGGCTAAGATGTTGTTACCCCGTAAAGAGCTGGATGCGCAGGGCAATGAAATTGACCCAAGGCAGGAACTGGTGAACAAGATTCTTGAATACAAAAAGTTCAAGGAAGCTGCTACACAAATGGCCGATTTGGAAGCCATCCGTATGATGATCTTCAAACGCGGCAATGCACAAAAAGAAATTGCACAAATTGGCGAAGAAGCCGGTGAAAGCACAGAGATACAAACCGTAACACTCTTTAAGCTGATGAAAGCTTTTGAAAGAGTGATCCAAAAACTGCAGGAACGGAATAATAAGCCTGTACACACTGTAGTGCAGTACAACTACACAATGGAAGGCAGCAGGGCATATATGATGGACATCTGCAGCAGGGAAAAAACCTTATCGTTTGAAAAAATATTTGATGTGTGTGAAAACCGCATCCATGCTTTATTCCTCTTTTTGAATATGCTGGAAATGGCACAGGGCCGTTACATCACTTTACTAATTGGCGAAGGCAGAAATAATTTTATAGTGGAATGGAATGAGAACCGGGAAGAAGATATTGTGGGTCTATTACCTGATGACAACCCCACCATTTGGAATTAATTCAACGGCCCCTCTTATGAGGGGTTTGTTTTTTGTTATAATGTCAGCATCAACACCTGTAATCTCCACAAACAGGTCAACACGGCACAGTAATACCGCAAATATGCTATAATTTCACAGTGGCATTTAATTTGATGTTTAAACATTAAATTTACAATTATGAACACAACATTATTCAGGGCTAACGAAAGAGGTTCAGCCGATTATGGCTGGTTGAAACCCAATTATTATTTCAGCTTCAGCCAATATTACAATCCTAAAAGAGTGCATTTTGGTTTATTGCGGGTATTGAATGATGATTTTGTTGCCGGTGGCGGTGGTTTTCCGACACACCCGCATGATAACATGGAAATTGTAACTATACCCCTCAGCGGCGCATTACAGCATAAAGACAGTACGGGTGGGGAAGGCGTGATCAAAGCAGGTGATGTACAGATCATGAGCGCCGGAACTGGTGTACGCCATTCAGAATTCAATGCATCATCAACAGACCCGGTAACGTTATTTCAAATATGGGTATTCCCGAAAGAAGAAAATATTAAACCACGTTACGATCAAAGAACGTTTGACATTAACCAAAGAATCAATCAATGGCAAACAGTGGTTTCACCTAACGAAGCAGACCATGCTTTATGGATTAACCAGGATGCCCGATTCTCTTTAACCAAACTGGAAGCAGGGAAATCCATCACTTACACCAATGGTTTTGCCGGTAACGGTGTTTTTCTCTTAAACATTAAAGGTGCGGTTACTGCGGCAGATACCGATTTAAACACAAGAGATGCCTTAGGTATTTCCGGTACTGATACGTTTACCATCACAGCTAAAGAAGATACAGAGTTACTGGCAATAGAAGTGCCCATGGGTGTATAATCACATTAACCATTCCAATAAAGAAGGGAAAGCAATTGCTTTCCCTTCCTGCTTAATAATAAATATCCAGCAATACCGGTTCGCCGGCATTGTCGAGATACGTTTTCAGCGAAGTCAGAAATGCAGGTGCTACTGTGGGGCAACCCCAACTGGTACAAATGGGATAAGGTGCTGTTTCATCATTGGGTACGCAGGAATGTGAATGCAATACCACTGCCCTTTCGTAGGCTTTGCTATTGGTGGCATCCAGTCCGTACAACTTAAAAGCCAAACCAAACCTGCCGGTATACGATCCGCCGATTTTATATTTACCAAGGGAAGTACATAAACTATTGGGCGTATTGGAAAACTGAATGTCGTTGCCAGTTCTTCCGCCACCATGTGTTACCAGGCCAGACGTTTCAACTGAATCTTTTTGCAGGTTGTACACAAAGAAACGTTTCTTGCCAGATTCCACTTTCATATCCACCAGGAAGCAATAAGTTGTATTATACTGATGCGCTTTTGCATAAGTGAGTATTACATCAGCCTGTTGCTTTAACCGCAGCAGCAGCGCTTTATTATCTTCCTTCTTTGTAACAGTTTTAGGTTTTGCTACTGCAGGTTTTGTATTGGGTTTATACCAGATCAAATAGGCTAATGCAGCAATGCTGGTAAACAACAACAATATTGTTGTACTGAGTTTCATCAATAATTTCATGGGAAAAATGTATGGCTGAGATGCGTAACGACCACGTTTCCACAAAAATTATTTAAGCGTGTGTTAAATAAAATAAAAAGAGCTGCTATTGCAGCTCTTTACCAAGTATTATTACAGATCAATTAAGCTTTGATCAAGTCATTTACACTTACTTTTGCCATCTCCCGCAACGCAACCGCAATACCATTGGCATCAATGCCAATTTCATCATACAATTGTTTGGGTGAACCATGCTCGACCAAACGATCAGGAATACCAAGGATTTTCACTTCAGCTTTATAGCCATGTTCATTCATAAACTCTAATACCGCACTTCCGAATCCCCCCACAACTGTTCCATCTTCAACGGTAATAATTTTGCTGTACGTTTTAAATACTTCATGCAATAATGCTTCATCCAAAGGTTTGGCAAAACGTATGTCATAATGTGCAGGGTTGATGCCTTCTGTTTTTACATCCCGTATTGCAGTTGCTGCAAAATTTCCGGGATGCCCGAATGAGAGTATGGCAATATCCTGCCCATCTTTCAATTTACGCCCCTTTCCTATTTCAATTTCCTCAAAAGGATATTTTTCTGCCATGGTATCTTTCTGCAGTTCGGCAATTACACCTTCCCCTCTTGGGTAACGAATGGCAATGGGTATTTGCATCGTATCTAACTGTGCTGTATACATGATATTCCGTAACTCCCTTTCATTCATCGGTGCAAATACCACCATGTTGGGTATGCAGCGCATGTAAGCAATATCGTAGCAGCCGTGGTGTGTAGGGCCATCTTCTCCCACCAGGCCGGCACGGTCTAAACAAAAAACCACAGGCAATTTCTGAATGGCCACATCATGTACCACCATATCATAAGCCCTTTGCATGAACGAAGAGTAAATATTGCAAAACACTTTCATGCCCTGTGTGGCCATGCCGGCACTAACCGTAACGGCATGCTGCTCAGCAATGCCAACATCGAATGCACGGTGCGGCATTTTTTCCATCATGTATTTTAATGATGAGCCGCTGGGCATTGCTGGGGTGATACCAAATATTTTTTCATTTTTTTCTGCCAGTTCAATCATGGTATACCCAAAAACATCCTGGTATTTCATGGGTTGCGGCAGATCGTATTTTTTCTTTTGTATCACACCGGTTACTTTATCAAATAAACCGGGCGCATGCCAAAGCGTTTGATCCTTTTCTGCCAAATCATATCCTTTCCCCTTTACCGTAATGATGTGCAGTAATTTGGGGCCGGGAATATTTTTGAGGTCCTGCAAAGTATCCACCAGTTTTGTAATGTTGTGCCCGTCGATTGGCCCAAAGTAGCGCATCTTCAATGATTCAAACAAATTGGCACGGCTGTTCACCATACCTTTCACGCCTTCGGTGAGTTTATGCGCCATGTTGCGACTGAACTTCTTACCAACGGGCAGTTTACCAAGCAGGTTCCAGACTTCGTCTTTTACCTTATTATAAGTTTGAGATGTTGTGATGTCTGTTAAGTATTCTTTCAATGCACCCACATTCGGGTCAATGCTCATACAGTTGTCATTTAAGATCACCAGCATATCAGCATCCGCCACACCGGCGTGGTTCATGGCTTCAAAAGCCAGGCCGGCAGTCATGGCGCCATCTCCAATTACGGCAATGCTCTTCCGGTTTTCGCCTTTATATTTTGCCGCCATTGCCATACCCAAGGCTGCACTGATGGATGTAGAGGAATGGCCTACGCCAAATGTATCGTATTCACTTTCGCTGCGTTTGGGAAAACCGCTGATGCCTTTGTATTTTCTGTTGGTGGGAAAAATATCCCTGCGGCCGGTTAAAATTTTATGCCCATAAGCCTGGTGGCCAACATCCCACACTAATTGATCGTAAGGCGTATTATATACATAATGGAGCGCCACGCTTAATTCCACCACACCAAGGCTGGCGCCAAAGTGCCCGCCGTTCACACTCACCACATCTACAATGTATTGGCGCAGTTCATCACACACCTGGTGCAGTTGTTCCCTGCTTAGTTTCTTAAGGTCAGCAGGGTTGTTGATCGTTTTCAATAATGTGCCGGGAGTAAGCTCCATGTTGATTGAGTTTGGTACACAAAGGTATATTTTTATTTTGTGGTTGCCTGTGTATTCAACATAGTTTTAACGGGATTTGTTCAGTAAAATTATGCTTTGCCGGTAAGATGTATGAGATTAACTATCAAATCCGGATCCGGACAATTGGATAAATACTTTTCTGCTTCCTTCTCATTACACACACCGGGATAATCTCCTTTATATCTCCCCATATCTTTAATAACCTGGAAGTGCAGGTGTGGTGGCCAGTTACCATTTTCTTTTGGCGGGCCAAAATGAGCCAGCACTGACCCACGTGTAAGGAATTGCCCTTCAGTTAAAGGCGCAATATCAGCCAAACTTAAATGGCCATACAACGTATAAAACACCTGCGCATCCAGTTGATGTTGCAGGATGATGGTAGCGCCATAATCTCCAAAATGGTTATTGAATGCAAAACTGTGTACCGTTCCGCCAATGGGTACAAATACTGGTGTATTTACAGCACCCCAAATATCGGTACCAATATGCAAACGCCTGGGCTGTTCATTGATTGATTTTTCTATACCAAATTTTTTTTCTTCGTCAAACAATACACTACGCTGATAAATTGCACGCAATTCATTATACCCGCCAATTAAAAATTTTGCCTGGTGTATTTCCAGCTGTTTATTGATATATGCGGAAAATAATTTGGTATTACTGAATATTTCTTCGGTTAATGTTGAATTATTTTTTGAAAGATCAATGGCGCTGATTTTATCTTTTGCAGGATCCACATCCACCACGCAACGAAATTGACTGCGGTTCTTCAGTAATAAATTTTCCAGGCTGGTTATCATGGTATGAAGATACGGCGAAGAATGTAGTTTTCGTTGACATTGGGTGGGTGAGTCACCGTTTAAACGGTGACTCACCCACCCAATGTCACACCTCAATTTTTGAAGAAGGCCAATCGTTGCTGTAATACCATGCTACCTGTTGGTGATGACGTAGTATGAACTGTTGGGTACTTCCAAAAAAATCAGTAACCTCATCAGTCTTAACATAATTACTTTGATTAATCAAAATTTCATGGTAAGATTGATAAGGGAATCTTTTAAAGTCATCAATCAGTCCATGTTTCTGTGCATTAGCGTGAACATAAATGATTGCTAATTCTAAATGTGCATCATTTTCTATAATTACCCTTCGGAACGGCTTTTGAAAAAAACCACCGGTTTTATTAAGTCTGTTATTAATGGTATTTACATAAGATACCATTAAGCTATTGACCTGCCGTTCAACAACAGCATCAAAATAATCTTCGTCATAATCCTTTTCAATAAGTCTTTGCATGCTTTGTGTCTGTATGTTCCTGTTTATAGCATTATTATCACACAAATCTTTGGCAGAAGTTGTTTTAATAATAAGGTGTACATGGTTACGCAGTAACGCATAGGCCCAAACTTCAAATAGCTGATGAGTAAAGGATATAAAACGGTCAAGAAATAATGAATAGTCCTCTTCCTCGTTAAATAAAAGCAAACCATCTATACTTTTAAAAACGATATGGTAATGGTTATTGTAAAGAAAGGTTGCCTTGAATTGCGGAGGCGTGGGCATGTTAAAATGTTTTTTCGCTTGTATAATCCACGGTACCGGTGAGTCACCGTTTAGGCGGCACTAACTACTAAAGAGGTACAGGGTTTAGCCAGTAATGAAGGCGAAAACTACCAATATATTATTACAGAAAAAACAGATAAAATACTTCCTTTATTAAACGGATTATCTAAAAATCATATAGAGGATATTTTAAGAAATATTAACGAGTATGTTAATAAAATCCCTATAACAATTCTTTCAAATCATTAGCTGTAGCTGTGATTTCTTTTAAAGTTGTATTCCGACCATAAAATTTCGCTTCCAGTTCTTTAAATGTTTGCAGGTTAACTATTACTTCAAAGCTATTAGCAGCCCTTTCATTAAGTGCTATAATAGAAGACACATTTAATATTAATTTTCTGGGTTCAAATGCTTGAACCCCTGCATTATTAGCAATTAAAGAAACTTTTACAAATGAATGATTGTTCATACTCTGTTATTTTAAAGTTGTTTTGAGATTACTAATATAAATCATTTATACCATGTTTAAGAATTTAAGAGAGTTAATTACCAGTATGCCGGATGAAAAAACGTGCAGGGATTATGTGATTAAAGAAAGATGGAACGGGGTTATTTCTTGCCCTTATTGTGGTTGTGAAAGGGTAACTGTTATTGAAGGGGGTAAACGTTTTAAATGTAATCACAAAGATTGCAGAAAGAACTTTAGTTGTACAGTGGGTACTATAATGGAAGCAAGCAAAATACCCCTTACAAAATGGTTAACCGCTATATATTTAATTACTGCCCATAAACGGGGTATTAGTTCTTACCAGTTGGGAAGGGATTTAGGGATAAGCCAAAAAAGTAGTTGGTTTATGCTTCATAGAATACGGGAGATGTTACGCATAAAAGAAGATGTTGTATTGGGAGAAAGTCAACCAGTGGAAGCTGACGAAACTCATATCGGGGGCAAGTTTGCCAATATGAATAATGCAAAACGAAAAAAGTATAATGAAATCGGTAACCCATTAGAGAATAAAACCACAGTATTGGGAATGATTGAAAGGGAAGGTAATTTAGTGGCTAAGGTGGTAAATAACAGCAGGATTGCAATCCCAAAATCAATAGCTGAAACGGTAAAACTAAATGCCACCCTGATTACTGATAGTTCTAACCTTTACAACCGTATTGCACACGGCTACGATTACCATGCGGTTAACCACAGTATTCAGGAATATGTAAGGGGCAATGCCCATACAAACACAATAGAAGGGGCTTTTAGCCATTTAAAGCGCATGGTTATCGGTACATACTATCAAATAAGTAGCAAGCACACGCAACGCTATTGTGATGAATTTGCATACCGCTTTAATAGCCGTAAAATAAAAGATGCCGACAGGTTTACTTTGACTATGGGCAGGATTGCAGGGAGATTAACGTATAAAGCTCTTATAGCCGCTACAGTGCCAAAAGAAATAACTTTAACCGAGAAGCCAGCAAATAGAAATAAGGGCGTTATTCAGCTATTAGACGGGGAAATAATAGGGCAGTATTCCAGTACAAAGCAAGCCGCTAAAATCACAGGTTTTTCAAGAACCAATATTGCAAAAGTTTGTAAAGGCATACGCAAAAGTGCCGGTGGTTATGACTGGATTTATGCTTAAATTTGGTACATGACTAAAGCAGCAAAACCAAAAAAGAAAAAAACTATTCCCAACATAACAGTTAAAACCTCTTTAACTGGCGACCAGTTACTAAATCTGGCTTTAAATACTCCTACAAAAAAGAAGAAAAAATAAAATTATACCCTCGGAAGTTTTTCTAATTTCAAGACACTGAATAATGTGTAAAGAACTCTAAAAACTGCGGTAAATACACCGAATGTTGACAGTGAAAGAATGAAATAAAAACATTTATCAAGTAAATTCCCCTCTACAAGCCATGATATATAAAGCACCACAAATAAAATAAAAAGTTCTACTATTGATTTTATAAATATTTCAACAATATGATGATAAGTATCCGTAGAAAATAAATATTCCATTGCATTTTTTGCATCTTCAAAGCCTCTTGCTTTCAGACTGGATTTTACTGTTATTAGAATTGTTAACGCAGCAATAATAAATCCAATTAATGTTACAGTAGCAGAAGTTAAATAGGACATATAATTCAAAGCTACCTCCCTTGAAAATATTTTTATAATAGGGAAACCAAATTGTATTAAATAAGGATAAACAAACAATCCAAATATTCCTAAAATAGTAATCAATATAAAATCGCAAAGTATTGGGTTACTAAAATAAAAATCAATTATCGGATATTTTTTCATTCGTGCCATTATATCTTTTTTATCCTCATCTCTTCTTTTATTTTGTCAAATACATCTTCTGAAATTAGGACTTTATGTTTCGGTTTACGTTGAACTACCATTTCACTTTGCACTCGTTCAGCCAAAAAATCAAACAAAGCTGATTGGTAATTATTCTGCCTATCTAAGGCTGTTACTTTTAATGTTTCAAAATAATTCAATTTATCATTATCCGCTACTAATCCATCTAAAAGATTATTTACACTATCATGTATTTTATCTTGCGTTTTAGAAGATTTTTTAGAAAACTTCGCTTTAATTTCAATATACTCTGGACTATACTGTTCTTTTACTCCTTTTAACATTGTAAAAAATCGTTTGTCCAAAAAAGCTATTTTATCTATATTATCTTTATGTACTCTTACGTCTAAAGTAGACAATTGAGCGATTTTCTCTTTAAACTTAGAAAGTTCATCTTTAACTATTGGTCTAATTTTTACTATTCTAACTGCATTTAACACAATTCCAATAAGCTGAAAATAAGTTTTAAAGTCATTGCTTTTAGCTCCGGCATTATTAAATTCGATAGCTATTTTTTTTAATTTTCTCGAATAATCAATTATAAAATGAGTTGTTTCAACTACCCCTTGATTTTCCAAAGCCTTTATATCCTCTGTTATATCTGTACTCATATCTATTAATTCAGGAAAGACATCTGTTTTTACATAGAGCATTTTACCAGTTATCTTCTTTTCTTGTGGAATAAAAATTACATCTTTCATAAAAACTTTTGCATCAAGAACTGGTTGATACCTGCGATTGTCTTTATCTCTTGCCATTTTAGCAATAATGCTAAAAAATCCTATAAACTTATCTTCGTTTTCCGCAGGATTGAAATCTGGTAAAAAATCTATTATAATATCAAAAAAATACACTTTTCGCTTTACTGTTTTTATTGCTTCCGTCACTGGCGCAATAATTGGTTCTTTTATTTTTTTTGCCATTAAATAAGGTTTTAAGGGAATACAATATATGAAATATTTTTACATATATAACCTACAAACCCGAATTACATCAAAGAACTTTTTCTAAACAAATAGTTGTTTTGAAGATACTAAATTATTTAGTTAATAATGGGATATTTTAATTATCTTTATACCTAACTATTAAAAACCATATTTTATGGCAAAAACATCAAAGCCCAGTTCCGGCTCAAGGGGACAAACGCACTCGCAACCACAGAGTGCTATTACAGGAAGGTTTGTTACTCAAGCCTATGCTAACAGCCATCCTAAAACAACATTCACAGAAAAGCCCAAGCCTAAGAAATAGTACTTGAAAGGTCTATTCTATTTCTTATCCAAGTTTTAGGCAATTTGAGAAGACCATCTACTCTTATTTCGTCTTCAGTGTGAATGTGGGGATTGATTCTATTAGCTAAGAGCATATACTCTTTGGTTTCGTCCAAAAGAAAACAAACTTGTTTAATTATCCAATCCTCATTCTTTCCCCAATCTTTGGCATCCTTCACCGACAGCCACCTCTCACTATCCGCAATAGCATCACACCATTCTAAATAAATGACAGGTATTGAAACTGCGTTAACAGGCAACTTGCCTGCACTTTTATCCCTATGATTTTTAGTTGATCTATTAGCCACTAATCAATCCCCTTCAAATAGATACTTGAAAGTTCATTGCGGCAATATCGCCTTACTGTCTTATCCTGTACCTATATGTTAGTTGATGCCGTTTAGGCGGTGACTCACCGGTACCGTGACAATGCCCTATCAACGAAAAGTTTGTTTCAGATTTTTACATTACACCACTACATTAATCATCTTATTCTTTACATAGATGATCCGTTTCGGCGCTTTGCCTTCCAGCCATTTTTGTACCACCTCATTTTGCAGTATGGTTTCTTCCACCTGTTGTTGTGTTAAGTCTAATGACAGAGAAAGGTTCGTTCTTACTTTACCATTTACTGATACCGGGTATTCCTTCGAACTTTCCACCAGCAATGCAGGATTGAACACCGGGTAAGTTGCATTTAATATACTGCCTTCGTTGCCGAGTTGCTGCCACAATTCTTCTGATATATGTGGTGCATACGGTGTAAGCAAAATCAGCAATTGTTCCAGCACTTCTTTCTTATAACATTTGGCATCAGCCAGTTCGTTTACACAAATCATGAACGTACTAACAGCAGTATTAAAACTGAAGCGTTCTGTATCTTCTTCAATTTTTTTAATGGTGCGGTGCAGTATTTTCAATTCAGCATCCGTAGCTTTTTCCGTATTCCATACTTTACCTTTCAGTTCATCATTAAACAAGCGCCAGAGTTTGCGTAAAAAGCGGTGTACCCCTTCAATGCCTTTGGTATCCCAGGGTTTGCTGGCTTCTACCGGGCCAAGGAACATTTCGTACATACGGAATGTATCGGCTCCGTATTTATCACAAAGGTCGTTAGGATTAACTGTGTTGTATTTGGATTTGGACATTTTCTCTGTCTCAACACCACAGATAAATATGCATTTACTAACTGGATTATCAGGAAACGAAACCTCTTCATTCTCACCAATCAATATGGCATTTTTATACTCTCCATTTTTCCATTTTCTAAATTCATCAATATTCAATTCAACACCATCAACAAAGTTTACATCAACATGAATTTCTGAAAGATTATATGATCTGTACTTTTTTAAAGATTGCAAGTGAGAAAATGATGAATATTTGTTCTCAATTATTGATATAAGTTTATCAGACAATTTATATGATTCAGTATAGAATTTATTTGAGACAAATATGGGGCTTTGATCATCATTACTTAAGATTTCCCCTTCAAAAATATCTTTAAGTCCCTCGGTAACATCCAATCTATACACAAACCTGCTGCTTCCCTGTATCATTCCCTGGTTCACCAGCTTCCTGTACGGTTCATCAAAACCAATCATATCTAAATCGTACAGCACTTTCGTCCACATACGGCTGTATAACAAATGCCCCACGGCATGTTCTGTTCCGCCAATGTATAAATCCACCTGGTTCCAGTAATCGCTTGCTTTACGGTCGCAGAAAGTTTCATTATTTTTCGGGTCCATATAGCGCAAAAAGTACCACGACGATCCTGCATAACCCGGCATCGTATTCGTTTCCAGTTCCTTCTCCACCCATTCCGGTATATTGGCCAGCGGGCCCTGTGCATCCGGGCCCGGACTATACGTATCCACATGCGGTAATGTTAAAGGCAATTCGCCTTCCCACACTTCGGCCACGCCATTTTTCCAGGTAATGGGGAAAGGTTCACCCCAGTAACGCTGGCGACTAAACGCAGCGTCACGCATTTTATAATTTACTTTTCTTATACCAATACCCGCTGCTTCAATTTTTTCAACAGCAACATTGATGGCGTCTTTCATCACTAAACCATTTAAAAAACCACTGTTCTCCAGTATGGCTTCTTTAGTGGGGTTGGCTTCCTGCCCGTTATACTGTTCCCCAATAATATTGGTAATGGGAATGCTGAAATGCTGCGCAAATTTAAAATCTCTTTCATCACCGCAGGGCACGGCCATGATGGCGCCGGTTCCGTAACCTGATAAAACATACTCACTAATCCAGATGGGAATTTCCCTGCCGCTGAATGGATTGATGGCATACGCTCCAGTAAAACAGCCTGTAATTTTTTTCTCTGCCATGCGTTCCACATCGCTGCGGCTTTTTACATAAGCAATGTATTCATCAACAGCCGTTGATTGTTCTGGTGATTTGATGGTATTGATGAGTTCCAGCTCCGGAGCCACCACCATAAAGTCTACGCCAAAAATGGTATCGGGTCTTGTGGTGTATACCCGCAGTTTAGCATCGTGACCTTTTATGGCAAAATCAATTTCTGCACCGCTGGATTTTCCGATCCAGTTGGTTTGCATATCTTTCATTGCATCGCTGAAATCCACGTGGTTTAATCCTTCCAGCAGCCTGTCTGCATATTGTGTAATGCGCAGGTACCATTGGCGCAATTTCTTTTTTACTACCAGGTGGCCGCCGCGTTCACTTACACCGTTGATCACTTCATCATTCGCCAATACGGTGCCCAATGCTTCGCACCAGTTGACTTCTCCATAACCGCAATAGGCCAGGCGATAGTTCATTAAAATATTTTGCTTAGCAGCATGGTCAAAATTTTTCCACGCTGCTGCAGTAAATGGTGTAGCGGTTGCGTCCACAACAGGAACATTGGAACCTTGCGTTTCAAATGCCTTTACCAATTCAGCTATACGTTCCGCTTTCTGTGTTTGGCGGTTATAAAAACTGTCGAACAACTGCAGGAATATCCATTGCGTCCATTTATAGTATGATGGATCGCTGGTTTGCACTTCCCGTTCCCAGTCGTAACAAAAACCAATTTTATCTAATTGCAATTTAAACGTAGCAATATTTTTTTGCGTGGTTACTGCGGGGTGTTGCCCGGTTTCCAGTGCATATTGTTCAGCAGGTAAACCAAAACTGTCGAAGCCCATGGGGTGCAGTACATTAAAACCTTTCAGTCTTTTATACCGGCTGAAGATGTCGCTGGCAATATAACCCAGCGGATGCCCTACATGCAAACCAGCACCGCTGGGGTAAGGAAACATATCCAGCACATAATACTTCGGTTTGGTGGAGGTGTTGTCCACTTTATATACCTTATCGTCTTTCCATTTTTGCTGCCATTCTGATTCAATCGCTCTAAAATTGTACTCCATTTTTATTGTTGTGTTTATTGTATGTTTTGGGTTGTTTTCTTTTCAATTGTGAAAGAAAAGTTATTTCGATGTCCTACACTTCATTTCGCTGCTATGCTAAAAAATAATTCAGGCAGGCTAACGTTTTTTGCAGGGGACAAAAATAATGTAATACCCGCAAATTGAGTTAATTTGCAGCCGCTAATCGAATATTAATGCCATTGCCTTATCAATAAAAATACTGTCAGCCTGAGTTTACTGAAGGCGGGTTTATATAAATGCAGCTCCATTTAAAAGAAACCGGTTTCCACAAGCTCAACCTGACAATCTGATTAAGGCAACAGCATAACATCGAATACTACTATCCATTCATAAATTCTGATCAAGTATGTCGCAATTTGGAAAATCGAGCAGTAAAAGAGGAAAACCCACGTATGCCTATGCTATCATTGGGGTTTCGCTGGTACTGTTTTTATTTGGCATTGTTGGTTGGTTCTTTCTGAACCTGCGCAAAACTGCGGATTATTTTAAAGAAAACATCCAGGTGCAGTGCTTCCTGAACCGTGACGCCACCAGTAAAAAAATTGACAGTGTAAAAATCTATATCGCTTCTTTACCTTATGTAAAATCGTCGGAATATGTGACCAAGGAAATGGCCATAAAACGTTTTGAAGCTGATAATGACACTACGTGGCGCCAGTTTATAAAAAGTAACCCGCTGCCGGAAAGCATTGATTTTTATGTTACGGCAGATCATGTACAGTCGGACAGTTTGCGGGCAATTTCATCACGCATTGAAGGCGCTTACCCCGGTGTAATTTCCGAATACAAATTCCCTGATGAAATTGTGACCAAAGTGGGCGGCTTTGCCAAAGTCATGTTCTTCCTCTTTTTAGGGGCAGCCATCATTCTTACCATACTGGTTATTTTTTCTATTGATAATACCATTCGCCTGGCGATGTACAGCAACCGTTTCCTGATTAAAACCATGCAGATGGTGGGTGCAACAAGGGGTTTCATTGCACGGCCCATCAATATCCGTGCGGTGATCAACGGGCTGATTGCCTCAGGAATTGCCATTGTGATGATTTGGGTGGTGATGCTGCTGGTGGAATCCTTCCGACCGGAATTCAGGGTTTTGCGGGATAATAAGAGCCTCCTCCTGTTATTCCTTGGCATCATTGTACTGGGTATCACCATTACGCTGGCCAGCACGTACAGGGCGGTCATCAAATACCTGAAGATGAAATTGGATGATTTGTATTAATATTGCAGTTCAAAAATTATGTATGAGCAACGATAAAAAACAAACACCGGCAAATAATAACCAGGCTCTGTTCACAAAGGATAATTACATGTGGATGCTGATTGGTATTGCAATAATGGCTATTGGCTTTTTCCTGATGGCGGGTGGTAAAAGTACCGACCCAAAAGTGTTTAACGATAATGAAGTGTACAGCACCAGGCGCATTACTATTGCTCCTATTTTCATTATTGGCGGTTTGCTGATCGAGATCTATGCCATCATGAAAAAATCGAAAACGAACGAATAAGATATTATCATTACCGATAAAAAAAATTGCGAAGTTCTGCTTCGCATTTTTTATTTTACACCCCTAAATCAACCACAACTGCATGGATACTTTACAAAGCATCATTATTGGAATTGTTGAAGGCCTCACTGAATTCCTGCCCATATCATCTACCGGGCACATGATCATTACCGAAAAAGCTTTAGGCGTTACTGAAACCGATTTTGTAAAAGCCTTTACGGTAGCAATACAACTGGGTGCCATATTAGCGGTTGTTGTACTCTATGCAAAAAAGTTTTTTAATTTTTCCCGCTGGCAGTTTTATGTAAAACTAATGGCCGCTGTAATTCCAGCGTTGGTATTGGGTTTTTTATTTTCAAAAAAGATAGATGCCTTTCTCGAAAGTTCACTTACGGTAGCTATTTCCATGCTGGCGGGTGGTGTAATTTTATTGTTTATTGATAATGTTTTTAAAACACATACCATCGATTCGGAGGAAAAGGTTTCTTATCCTAAAGCGGTCATCATTGGTATCTGGCAATGCCTGGCGTTGATACCCGGTGTAAGCCGCAGTGCAGCGTCTATCATTGGCGGTATGCAGCAAAAGCTCACCCGCAGTGCTGCTGCAGAATTTTCTTTTTTTCTTGCAGTACCCACTATGCTTGCCGCCACCGGTTATAAACTGCTGAAATATTATAAAGAAAGCGGTGGTTTTAAAAGCGAAGAAATTAAATTGCTGGCTATTGGTAATATTGTTGCTTTTGTAGTGGCCATGCTGGCTATAAAGTTGTTTATTGGTTTTCTCAAGAAATATGGTTTCCGTATTTGGGGTATTTACAGAATTATACTTGGCGTAATCTTATTAGTACTGATTTGGAAGGGTGTGATCAGTTAATTATTTATACGAAACAAAAATGCGTGAGGCGTCTGACGGTTATGAACCGTCTTGACGCCTCACGCATTTTTAACAGAATTTGTTTATTCTGCTGATTAATGTTTAATTTTCAGGATAGCCTTTCCGGCTTCACCTGATAAATACAACCAATGCAAACAGCATCCAAAAAAGTCATCAATGGCTGGGCCATGTTCGACTGGGCCAACAGCGTGTACAACCTGGTTATTACATCAACAATATTTCCTGCTTATTATGAAGCTGTAGCCTCTGAACGAAAAGCTGATGGTGTAGCTTATGTTCATTTTCTTGGGAGAGAATTTATTAATACCTCTTTATATAACTACGCTTTAGGTTTTGGTTTACTCATTGTTGCGCTGATTTTACCACTGCTAACTTCGATAGCTGATTACAAAGGCAACAAAAAGCAGTTCATGGCTTTCTTTTTTACACTGGGTAGTTTAGCCTGTGCAGCATTATATTTCTTTAAAGACTTACCCACGCTTTGGGTGGGTATAAGTTTTATGATTCTTGCATGTATTTGTTTCTGGAGCAGCTACGTATTCAGTAATTCCTTTCTACCAGAAATTGCTGCCCCCGAAGACAGAGACAAAGTAAGTGCTAAAGGATTTGCTTATGGTTATATTGGCAGTGTGATATTACAGGTTATTTGTTTTGTTTTTGTAATGAAGAATGAATGGTTTGGTATTACAGAATCCGAGGGTTCCCGCATTTCATTTTTATTAGTAGGATTATGGTGGCTGGTTTTTGGTTATTATTCTTATTTCAGATTACCAAAACCAATCGCCGCAGGCAATGCCGCTTCAAAAAACAGTATTTTTACAGATGGGTACAAGGAATTACTTAAAGTGTGGAGACAATTAAAAGAAATGCCAGTGATTAAAAGATACCTTGGTGCTTTCTTTTTTTACAACATGGGAGTACAAACAGTAATGCTTGCAGCAACTTTGTACGGTAAAAGTGAATTGGAAATTCCCGTGCAGAATTTAATCATTGCCATTTTACTGATTCAATTGGTGGCTATTCCCGGTGCCTATGTTATTAGTAAATTATCAGGAAAGATCGGCAACTTCCAGGCATTGATGTGGGTAATCTTTTTTTGGGTGTTGATTTGTGTGGCTGCTTATTTTGTACCCAAGCATAACGTTATTTTATTTTACGTACTGGGTACATGTGTAGGTTTTGTAATGGGCGGAATTCAATCACTCAGCAGAAGTACATACAGCAAGCTTATGCCCGAAACAAAAGACACAGCTTCCTTTTTTAGTTTTTATGATGTTACTGAAAAGATCGCCGTAGTAATTGGGATGTTCAGTTTTGGATATATTACTGAATTAACAGGTTCTCAAAGAGGTTCTGTTTTAGCATTAGGCCTTTATTTTGTAATTGGATTACTGATTTTGTACACTGCTTTACGTAAACAAAAAGAATTAGCATGAAACTCTACTCCATCAATACCGGCTATTTTAAGTTAGACGGCGGCGCCATGTTTGGCGTGGTGCCTAAAAGCATCTGGAATAAATTAAACCCTGCTGATGCCAACAATATGTGCAACTGGGCTTTGCGCAGCCTGCTGATTGAAGATGGCAATAAACTGATTTTGGTGGACAATGGTATGGGCGATAAACAGGACGCCAAATTCTTTGGCCATTATTACCTGCATGGTGATGATACGCTGGATCAATCATTGGCAAAATATGGTTTTAGTAAAGATGACATCACCGATGTATTCTTAACGCACCTTCATTTTGATCACTGTGGTGGCAGTATTGTAAGAGATGGCGACAAATTAATTCCAGCTTTTAAAAATGCCACTTACTGGAGCAATAAAAATCACTGGAACTGGGCGGTACACCCTAACGACAGGGAAAAAGCCAGTTTCCTGAAAGAAAATATTTTACCGATTGAACAAAGCGGCCAATTAAAATTTTTAGCCGTACAACAGAATGAATTGGGCTCAGGTATGCCACTAACACTAAACTCAACCCCGTTTGGCGCAGCCTTTTCTTTTTATACGGTAAATGGCCATACTGATGCCATGATGCTCCCTGTTGTGCAGTACAAAGAAAAAACCATTGTATACATGGCAGACCTCCTGCCCTCTGCTGCGCACATGCCGCTGCCTTATGTAATGGGATACGATATGTTTCCCTTAACCACACTGTATGAGAAAAAAGCTTTTCTCAGCGATGCACTGGACAAAGATTATATATTATTTTTTGAACACGACCCTGCTAACGAATGCTGCAATTTGCAAATGACCGATAAAGGCATCAGGCCAAGGGATATTTTTATGCTGGAAGATATTTGATTTTCGGGTAAGCGTAAGCGGTTGCAGAAAATTTTAATTCACTTTAATAAGCGAACTCAACGGGTAACGAAGGTTCCGGTAGCCCATCATGTCCACTTTTATACTGCCCACTGAAATCGGGCTTTCCACACGCAATAATAAATGATTGGGATCGTCACTCACCCACGCGGTCATTTTTTCACCGCCTTCAAAAATGGTTCCTTTTACCAGTAAAGGTTTAAACTTAATGGCATTGAATTTACCATAACGGGTTTTCACTTTCTCCTTGCCCATATAACGGATGTACAGGTGATACACTTCATCATCCAGAAACATATCGAAAGGAATTTTATCGTTCACTTTATAGTTATCAAAATTGATGTTGCGTGCATAATAAACAGCACTTACCACATCCTGTATGCAATTGGGTACTTTAAATACACCATTGGTGCTTACCGCGGTACCGGCGCCCTGGTTAAACGTTACATTGTTGTATTTTTTATACCCGCCTTCATCCACATTCCTGATGAATTTGTATGGAACCAGCGATCCGGTATCGATATAACTTTCATAACGGTCACGCACTTTAAAAAAGTTATCGAAGAAAGAATATGTTTTTCCTTCACCTACACAATGATATACCGCCTTTCCATTAAAACGTTCCAGCGTGGTGGTAAATGTAGCTTCACCAGCGCCGATATAAGCGCCGAGCGTACTGTAGAAAACCTTCATGGTAACCTGTTCATCTGCCTGGAATGCCGTATTCTTTATCCCGCAAAAATCTTCATAGTTGGGCTTAGGGCTGAAACAGCATAAACCTAACACCAGTAAAAAACTCTTTGCGTAACGTATCATTTTTCTTTTACTATTTTGATGCCCAAAATTAATATACTTCCAATTAATGCCGGTATAACCAGGTTGATGAGCCAGATGGCCAGCGCCGCACTTTCAATACCCAGTGTGTTGCTGCTGAATAATTTCATCACCTCAATACTGGCTTTTGCACGTACCGGCAATTCTAAAAAACCAATGGTGGGTGCCACTGCCATTACCAGGTAAAACACTGTAATCAACCAGAAGTTCAGTGTGTGGTCAATGTCAACATGCATCACGTTCAGCAGCAATAAGTATTGCAGCACAAATACCAGGTAACGTACCAGCGATAATGACAGTAACCTCAGCAATTGGCTTGCCGAAAATTCATCCAGTACCTGTATATGCCGGATGATTTTATTGAAAACGGTCAACTTCTCCATTAACCCCACCAGCCAGCCCAGCCTGATGTAAAATAAAAAGAGCAATAGTGTTCCTGAAATACTGAAATAGATCAGCACGTTGCCCCAAAAATCAGGTAAAACGGTTAAAGCGTTCGGATTGTTATGTGAAAAAAACCTTAAATAAATCAATCCTGCACAACCCATGATCATTGTGATCAATAACTGGCTGATGCTGCTCACGATGTTAAGGGAAATAGCTTTGATGCGGTGTTCTTCTTTCAGGAATAAAATTCTGCCGCCATATTCTCCAATACGGTTGGGCGTAAGCATCGTAATACTGCACCCGGCCAATACGGATTTAAATGCCCTGACTAATGAAACCGGTTGAAGGTGCAACACCAATACCTGCCACTTTCTTGCCTCAATACCCCAGTTTACCAGCATTAAAACCAGCACAATAATAAACTCACTGCTGTACCAGCTCTGTTTTACCTGCTGCCAGCGCAACGCCAGGTCATGCTGCTGCATTAACTGGCTGTACAAACTCCAGCATAACAGCACCATTATCACCGGCCCTAAAAAATAGTTGACTAATATTTTAATACTTTTGTTCAATACACAATGTTACTTCAATTATCAAACAGAAAAAATTATTCGTGTGCCTGCTAAAAAAGCCTCTGTGATATTAGGAATAGACCCCGGCACTCTTGTTATGGGTTATGGACTCATTAAGATTGAACTGAACAAAGTTTCGTTGCTTGAAATGGGTGTATTACAACCCGGAAAAGTAAAAGACAGTTATAAAAGGCTGAACCTTATCTTCAATACAGTCAGCGGGCTCATCACCAAATACAAACCGGATACGTTTGCTATTGAAGCACCTTTCTTTGGCAAGAACGTACAGAGTATGCTCAAACTGGGCCGTGCACAGGGCGTGGCCATCGCAGCGGCCATGCGGCATGGTGTTGAAGTAACAGAGTATTCTCCTAAAAAAGTAAAACAGTCTGTAACCGGTAACGGTAATGCTAATAAAGAACAGGTGATGAAAATGCTGCAGCAGATTTTACAGTTTAAAGAAAACCCTAAACACTTTGATGCCACTGATGCTTTAGCTGTTGCGCTGTGCCATTATTACCAGCAGAAAAATCCTGTTGCCGTTAGCGGCACTTCAGTAAAAGGTTGGGAAGCATTTATTGCACAAAACCCGGATAGAGTGAAGGTGGTGAGGAAATAAATACTGATGCAGGATACAGGAATTGGGATATAGGAATTAGGGATTAGGGCAACAACATTTCATTAACAGTAGTTTTGTTTGGCTTTATTTTATTTTAGCACACCTGCTGCAATTTGTTTTATATCAAAATTTGAAGCTGTATCAGTTCAACTAACAACCATGGTCATACGCTCTAAAACTTTACGGCTTGTTATTTTGATCAGCACAGTGCTGATGGCCATCATCATTGGGTTACAGTTGTACTGGCTGCAGAAAGTATACCGTTATGAAGAAAAACAATTCAACATCAATGTTTCCAAAAGCATCCGGGGTTTGTATGATGATATGGAACTGGTAAACGATGTTTCAGACAATGTGCAGAAAGTAGTGGAGAACCCCAAGCCTGATCTGTATCTTTTACGTATTGATTGTTCGCCATATTTAGACAGCCTTTGGCTGAACCTTAAAGCAGAGCTGACAGATTTTGATGTGTATACCGATTGCGAGGCATCAATCTACAGCCATGAAAAAAACGCCTATATCCAGGAGCAGTATATAGATCTTCCCGATGCCTATCACGCACCAAAAGAGAAAAGTAATAACCCTTTATTACAAAGAGATTATTCCTACATCGCATTATATTTTCCGCACCGGGGAGAATATATTTTAAAGCAGATGTATTTCTGGATGGCATCCAGCGGTATTTTATTATTAGTACTTACAGCTTTTGGTGCCAGTATTTTTTACCTGTACCGCCAAAAGTTTTTGAACGAAACACAAAAAGATTTCGTCAATAATTTCACGCATGAGTTTAAAACGCCATTGGCGGTAATAAAAATTGCAGCCGAAGTGTTGCGCCAGCCCCATATTGAGGAAAAACCTGAAAAATTTAAGAGCTATGCCACGATTGTGGATGAGCAGGCCACGCATTTACAGGGGCAGATTCAGCGCTTACTGGAAATTGCTTATACCGACAGTAAAAAAGTACCACTGGAGAAAGAAGATTTTGATGTAAATGAACTGCTCACTCAAGCTATTACCAGCCTGCATCCTGTAATAGAACAAAAGAATGCGCAGATCAAAACAGTTTTCTTATCCAACCCTGTTATGGTACATGCAGATAAATATTACCTGCAGCTTACTTTTATCAATCTTATTGAAAATGCCATTAAATATGCACCGCAACCACAAATAGAAATATCCACCGCGGTTGAGGGAAAATATTGCATCATCAACATTAAGGATAATGGAATTGGTATAGATAAGTCGCACCAGAAAAAAATATTCGATCCTTTTTTCAGGGTTACCCATGGGGATATTCATACGGTAAAAGGTTTTGGTCTTGGCCTTAATTTTGTAAAGAAGGTAATGGATGCACATGCTGCAAAAATTGAAGTACACAGTGAACCCGGTAAAGGCAGTACGTTTACCATCAGGATGGCCACCATTTAAATGAACAATCATGAGCAAGGCAAAAGTATTACTGGCAGAGGATGATGTATCCCTGAGTTTTGTTATTAAAGATTACCTTTCAGATGAAGGTTATGAAGTTGTTCATTGCACCGATGGTGAAGCAGCATGGCAGAAGTTTCAGAAAAACGATTTTGAAATTTGCCTGCTCGATGTGAATATGCCATCGAGAGATGGTTTTTCCCTCGCTAAAAAAATCCGCCAGGTCAGCGATATCATACCCATCATTTTTATTACTGCAAAAAGTTTGGAGGAAGACAAGATCAAAGGTTTTCAAACCGGTGCTGATGATTACATTACCAAACCTTTCAGCATGAAAGAACTGGTGATGCGCATGGATGTTTTTTTGCGGCGCACTAAAAAACTGCAGTTCGATAATACCGAAGAATTTATGATCGGTAAATTACGCTTTGCCTACAACGAGTTAAAAATTTATAGTGACGCCGGCAGTACCGACCTTACACAACGGGAAGCCGACCTGCTGAAATTTTTTGTAACCCATATCAATAAAATATTAAAACGGGAAGAATTACTGCTGAATGTTTGGGGTAAAGATGATTATTTTTTAGGCCGCAGTATGGATGTGTTCATTACCAAACTGCGCAAATATTTAAAACCCGATCCTAATGTTGCGCTGGAAACTATACACGGCGTAGGTTTCAGGCTGCAGGTTAGCTGAGGTACTGCAGTATTTTTTGTTGAGCGGCTTTTAAATCATCTGCAGTAACAGCTTGTTTATGTTTGGTAAAATTCAGGTCATTGGCACTGTTGATGGGTATTAAATGAACATGTGCATGCGGCACTTCCAATCCCACTACGCTGATGCCGCAACGGTTACAATCAAAAGCTTTTTCAATGGCATGTGCAATGGGTTTTGCAAACACCAGCAGCCTGCCCAGGTAATCATCTGGCACATCAAAAATTTTATCCACTTCAATTTTTGGCACTACCAGTACATGCCCGGGTACTAACGGTGCAATATCCAGGAAAGCAAAAAACTGTTCATCTTCTGCAATTTTATAAGAAGGAATTTGCCCTGCAATGATCTTGGAAAAAATCGTCATAAAAAATATTTCACTAAAGGTAAAAAGAAATGCCCACCGTTATGGCGGGCATTTTCTTTTCAGTTTGATTCTTTATATAGCGATGTCTTCTATTTTGAATTTTAATGTGCCCGCAGGTACTACCACATCCACTACATCGCCAACCACTTTACCCAGCAAACCTTTGCCAATCGGTGAGGTTACAGAAATCTTTCCCAGCTTAAGGTCAGCTTCTTTTTCAGAAACAATCTGGTAAGTCACTTTTTTCTTAGTGCCCATATTGATCAGCGAAACTTTGGTAAGTATGCTTACTTTACTGGTATCGATGGATGTTTCATCCAAAATGCGTGCGGTGGCAATCACACCTTCCAGGTATTTGATCTTTGCTTCAAGCAAACCCTGCGCTTCTTTAGCGGCATCGTATTCTGCATTTTCTTTCAGGTCGCCTTTTTCACGTGCTTCTGCAATAGCTTTACTGGCAGCAGGCCTGTCTACAGCCTTCATTACATGCAACTCTTCTTTCATTTTTTCAAACGTCTCCTTAGTAACATAATTGGTTCCACTCATAACTTTTCTTTTTAGTGAAGAGAAAAAAAATACAACGCCCCAGGTGACCAGAGCGTTGCATGTATTGCAAAAATAATAAAAATTTTAGATTCCGAGTTTTTCCAGCACCACGGCGCTCATTTTATAGAAAGCCTCGTGGGAATAGCCTGCTATATGTGGTGTAACGATCACATTGGGCTGAGCCGTTAAAAAATTCAGCTGTTCCTGTTCTGCCGCTGTATATGCAGACAGTTTTTCGTTTTCCAGTACGTCCAGTGCAGCACCTGAAATGTTATTTTCTTTAAGCGCATTGATCAATGCAGCAGTTTCCACTACTTTACCACGTGATGTATTGATGACATAAGGCTTTTGCTGCAGGGCATTAAAAAAAGCAGTATTGGCAATATGGTGTGTCTCATTGGTCAGCGGCACATGAAAACTCACCACATCGGCATAACGGCAGATTTGTTCCATGCTGGCTTCTTTAATAAAACCTGATGCAAAACCAAATTGATAACGGTCGTAAGCCAGTACAGTTACATTAAATGCCGACAATAGTTTTGCAAAACTGCTGCCTGTATTTCCATAGCCCACAATACCCACTGTTTTGCCGCTAAGTTCGGTTCCCCTGTTGGCATCCCTGATCCATTCCCCTTTTCTCACTTCCTGCTGGCTGCTGTTTATTTTATGCATTAACCCCAGCAACATCCCCAGGGCCTGTTCGGCCACTGCATTGCGGTTGCCTTCGGGGCTGCTTACACATATAATGCCTTTTGATTTTGCATAATCTGTATCTATCAATTCCATGCCACTGCCCAGGCGGCCAATCCATTTCAATTGCCCTGCGGCGTCCAGTATTTTTTTATCTATCGAAAGCCTTGTGGTTACTATCAGCCCTTCCGCCTCCGGTACCAGCTGCAGCAACTCTTCATAAGTTATTGCAGGGAGATAGCGGACGGTATACCCCTTTTTCTCCAGTGTTGCTGGCAAATACTCATGTACTTTAGCGGTTATGATAACGATGCGGCTGGTGTTCATTATGATAAAATATTTCTATCTTCCAGCAAAATTAGCTGGCTTTATGCGTGTTCAAATAACTTTTTTACTGGTGGCCGTTATTGCTTTTCATTGTACAGGTTTAGCACAGGTTACGAGCCTTGATGAAAAAACTCCACAAACCATCAATGGCATTGAATATGGTTATGTGGTTAAAAATGAACAAACCAAAACGGTAAAAGATGAAGACTACAGCCGTTATGAAATTACTTTGTATGCCACCAATAAAAGTGGTTGCACCCAATTATACAGGGAACGGGTTTCGTTGGTTTCTTCAGAACAAGCTAACCTCATTGCCAGCTTCAGTTGCCTTAATGCCACCGGTAAAAGGCTGACTGCCAAAAGCGGTACCATTAAAGCCAAAGAGTTTTATGTTACTGCCAAAGTGCAGGAAAATGGTAAAGAGATTTCCAAAACGGTGAAAGCGGGTTATATCTTCCGCAATGGAGAAACAGTACAAACCAATATTATTGTAATTGTACCAAAAGGCGAAAGGCCTTCCATGCAGTTTACCCCCAATATGCTTCCCGAGTTGTAATGTTATGCCGCAGCAATCATGCTGATCTCCACGTTCACATTCTTGGGTAATCCTTTTACTGCAACGGTTTCCCTTGCAGGAAATTCACCATTGAAGTATTTGCCATAAATTTCATTTACCTGGCTGAACAGGTTCATATCGCTGAGGAAAATAGTTGTTTTCACCACATTGCTGAAATCCATGCCTGCCTCGGTTAAAATGGCTTTCAGGTTTTGCATTACCATGTGGGTTTCTTCAATAATATCCGCATTTGCCAGTTCTCCCGTGCCCGGTTTCAATGCCACCTGGCCGGAGATGAACAATAAATTGCCGGTTTGTACTGCCTGGTTATAAGGGCCGATGGGTGCCGGGGCATTGTCGGTAGTGATGATTTTTTTTGCCATTGCTGATTTTATTTAGTCGGATTGCAAATATATCTTTTTGTAACCACCTATTTTTGCAAAAAATACAAAATGCAAATAGTTGTTGTAGCTGATGAAGCCCAGTGGCAATATTTGAGTGGTTTGGGTCAGGGTATTGCATGGGTTAAGGCAGATGAACCCTTTCAGTTCAGCCAATACCCGGCAGCAGCAGCATTTTTTATTGTAAAAGAAAATGATACAGTACAGTTTCCGCTTTCATCAGCGCCCATTTTCATCAACAGTGTTTGCACTACATTAACTGAATTAAACGCTCCCGGACAAGTGGTACGCATTAACGGGTGGGAAACATTTTTACAACGGCCTTTATGGGAAGTTGCCGGTATGGTAAATGATACCGTAACCAACATCTTAACAGCATTGAATAAACAATATTTGCCTGTTCAGGATGAACCGGGCCTGGTGGCAGCAAGAGTAATTGCCATGATCATCAACGAAGCTTTTTTTACATTGGGTGATGCAGTAAGCAGTACAACTGATATTGATACCGCTATGAAGCTGGGCACCAATTATCCCTATGGCCCTTTTGAATGGGCTGAAAAAATTGGGGTGAAAAATATTATTACATTATTACAAAAACTACAAGCTGCAGACAACCGTTATACACCCGCACCACGTTTACTTGCAGCCGATACTGTTAGTACATGAGCCTGATTATACAAATAGATACTGCAGCAGAAAATGCTTCGGCAAGTATTGCAGAAAATGGCGTTGTCATTGCTGCACAATACAATGATGCACAAAAAGATCACGCTGCATTTTTGCAGCCCGCCATTCAGCAATTATTAATACAATGTGGTAAAAAAATTACTGATGCAGATGCGGTAGCCGTAACTGCCGGCCCCGGCTCTTATACCGGTTTACGTGTAGGCATGTCTGGTGCAAAAGGTATTTGTTATGCCCTGCAAAAACCTTTGATCACTTTAAATACTTTACAGGTGCTGGCATATTCGGTTATGATGCAGAACAATTATGCAACAGATGTGTTGCTATGCCCCATGATTGATGCCCGGAGGATGGAAGTATTTACTGCACTGTACAATACAAAACTGGAAGAACAATCGGCCCCCTGTGCAATGATACTGGATGATTCATCTTACGGAGCTTTTCTTCAGCATAACAGCATCATCTTTTGCGGCAACGGCAGCATTAAATGGAAAAATATATGTGCCCATCACAATGCTCAATTTGAAAAAATGGGCAATATTCCCGCTGCTGTGGCTGTTTTGGCCCAAAAACAATTTGAATTGGAGCAGTTTGCCGACCTGGCTTATAGTGAGCCATTTTACATCAAAGGTTTTCATGACAAAGCGTAAGCGATTCCATCTAACCGCAAAAGACATTTTTTTGGTTAAAATATTTGAATATTTTAGTTGCATAAGCAATTATTTGTATATTTGATCGTTCAAATATTGTTCAAGCATAATTAAAATTTAAACAATCTTATGATGGTTGCAACCCAATCAGCGGAGTCTGCTTTGCTGACTTCCAAACCTTCGTCCGATTCTTCAATTAACGTCGACTATCATGCTTTAAAAAAAGCCGCTCTGGTTTTACGGGCATTGAATCACAAATTGCGCCAGCAATTGCTGAAGTTGATAGAAGAAGAAAAGAAAATTACCGTAACCGAAATTTATGTACGCTTACGCCTGGAACAATCTGTGGCATCACAGCACCTGGCTATTTTAAGAAAAGCTGGCATTGTGATCACACAGCGTGACGGTAAATTCATTTACTATTCAGTTAATTTCAAAAGAATTGAAGAAATCGACACTTTTGTTAAACAATTAGTTGGTTAACAATTGATGGTTTGCAGAAATTATGAAAGCGTTCCTACCCTATGGCAGGACGCTTTTTTCTTTTAATTTTGCACAAATCTTATTTATGTACATCAGGCAATTATACACGGGCTGCTTAAGTGAAGCCGCTTATTATATAGAAAGCGAAGGCGAAGCCGCTATTATTGATCCATTAAGAGATATTGAAGTATATATTGAACTGGCTAAAGAAAGAAAAGCCCGGATCAAATATATTTTTGAAACACATTTTCATGCAGACTTTGTAAGCGGGCATCTTGACCTGAGTAATGAAACCGGTGCGCCCATCGTTTATGGCCCCGGCGCCAAAACCAATTTTGCCATTCACAGCAGTAAAGATGGTGAACTGTTCACACTGGGCAAAGTGAGCATTGAAGTGTTGCACACACCCGGCCATACCATAGAAAGCTCCTGCTTTTTATTGAGGGATGAAAACAATACACCGCATGCCATATTCACCGGCGACACTTTATTTGTGGGTGATGTGGGCCGCCCCGATCTCAGCAGCGGCAACATGAGCAGCGAGGAATTAGCAGGTATTATGTATGAAACCATACAAAACAAAATTCTGCCATTGGGCGATGATGTAATTGTATATCCTGCACATGGCGCCGGCAGCAGTTGTGGCAAAAATCTTGGCCCGAATACATTTAGTACAATCGGTGAAGAGAAAAGAAATAATTACGCATTGCAGCCGCAAACCAAAGCTGAATTTGTGAAAGCTGTAACTGAAGGCCTTTCTGAGGCACCCAAATATTTTGCAGTAAATGCAGCCATTAATATGAAGGGGTATGACAGCTTAGAAAATGTAAAACAAAAAGGCCTCACACCCTTACCCGTACCCGAATTCAAAAACTGGATAGCTAAAGATGCCATTATACTGGATACCCGGCCTGCCGATGCATTTACACAGGGCTTTATACCCGGCAGTATTTTTATTGGGCTGGAAGGCCGCTTTGCAGAGTGGGCGGGCAGCCTTTTACCATTCAATCAGCCCATCATACTGGTAACGCCTGAAGGTATGGAAGAAGAAACGGTAGTTCGTTTATCCCGTGTGGGTTTTGATACCATGCAGGGTTATTTGCAGGGCGGTTATGAAGCCTGGGTTAATGCAGGCGAAAAAACAGATATGATCATTAACATTGAGGCCGATGAACTGGCCATGGATATACCACACGATGATCATTTGGTAGTAGTGGATGTTAGAAAAGAAACTGAATTTGCCGATGGCCATGTTAAAGGCGCAACGAATATACCATTAAACGATTTAACTGACGTTGCTTCCATTGCTAATTTTGAAGACAGCCAGAATTTATATGTACACTGCGCCGGTGGCTACCGCAGCGTTATTGCCTGCTCACTCATCAAGCGCCAGGGCGTTCATAATTTAAGGAATGTAATGGGTGGCTGGGGTAAGATCAAAGAAGAAAAAGGCATTGTGGTGGAGAAAGATGTGAGTGTGCTGAATTAAAAAGTTAATTACCCTGAATTTGGCTGGCAAAACTCAAATGCTTATTTAAAAAACTTAGTTACCAAATATTTCATCTAATTTTTTACTTACCATATCCACATCACCTCCAATGCTTTTGAGAATAATTCGCCTGTCTGGCCCTACTAAAATATAAGTGGGCACTGCCCAAATGCGATAAGTTCCTCCAACACCAGCATCCTGCCCCTTTAAATCGCTAAGCTGCGTCCATGATAATTCATCTTTTTTGATCGCTTCTTTCCATTTAGTTTTATCAGTATCCATAGAAATACTTATTACTTCAAGTCCTTTGTCTTTATACGTCGCATACAAGTCTTTGAGTTCTGGATTGTTTTCGCGACAAGGGCCACACCAACTGGCCCAAAAATCAATCAGCAGAATTTTGTTTTTTGTGCTTTGAAATGAAAACATTTTACCCGAAGTATCTATTAATAGAAACTCTGGGAGTAAGCTTCCTTCTCTTAATTTAGCATATTTACTGTTAGAAAAAGAGAACCCATTTTCTAATATTTCAGCTTCATCATTATTTTTTTTAGCAGATGGAAGGACAAAACTATAAATCTTTTCACCCAAAGTATCCTCCCTTTCAGTAGGTGGATTGTTAGCTATATATAACCTTATTATTGCTACCGAAAATTGCGAAGATCTGTGTTGAAGAACCCAGTTATAATCATGGTTGCTTATTTGATTAATAACTTCAGTGCGCTGCTCCTTAAGTATTAATAGTTTATCCGGATCATTAGTTGCAGTAATCATTGAATCTAATTTCAACCTCTTAGCATCTAACATTTTTTTTCCGAGATAAAAGACGTTTTGTTCAGTTGAATTTTTATCGCCAGATATTTTCAAGCCTGTGAAAGTTGAGTCGGCATTTATTATTAATACAGAATTTTCTTTTAAAAATAAAGGATAATCATATCTGCCTTTTTTTCCTTTTGCCGTCAGTATGTACAATCCATTTTTAGAAATGTTTGGATTCTTAAATTTAAAGTTATGATCCTTTATCCTTACTGTATCTATTACTCCAGTAGAAGATGATAAATAAACTTTTGCACCATCCTCTAGTCCCATAAATCGTCCTTTTATTATTGGTTTATGTTGGGCGTACACTGTGCAACAAGAAATAATTCCGTATAATGCAAGAAGACGAAATTTTTTGATCGGCATCCTTTAATGATTTAGAAAATTAGAATTGTTGTTTTATTTATTAATAAAAAAAGATTTAATTCAGAAGCTCATGTAACATTAATTTCAACTTATTATAGTCCTGGCCCATCAACGCTGCAACAGCAATCCCCGCCAGTTGTCGCAGGATTCATGCAGTGGCCACCTCCCCTGCAAGGAATTCTTACGTAACACCTCACTGCTGTTACCAAAAAATGTATATTCTCTGTTTGCAAAGAGTTTTGCTTAATAAAAAATAACTTTGTGCCGATTAAAATAAAAACTATCTATTCTACCCTCTCTCTTTTATAATCGAATCAGGAATAAGTGCAAATATTTTCTCATTAAATTTCAATAGCTGATTCATCTCTCGCTTATTTAATTCAGAAAACTTTTTTTTAGGAAGAAGATTAGCATCGGCGGCATTTCCTGAAAATCCCCACTCTTTTCCAATACCATATTTGCTTTTCAATTTTTCTAAATGCCTGCCATAATAAATATTTTTATGCTTTACTGTAAAGCAAGAGGATAGCATACAAATTAGCCCAACTAATAGTAATATTTTCATGTGAAGTTTCTTATCTCTTATTCATTAATAAAGTGAACTAATAAGACCTGCATTAGTCCACTTTATTAAATTAATATCAATTCTTAATTCGATCCGGTCAAACAAGGCCCATTATTATTACACGTTGTCGACATCCAAAGTGAAGGGGCTTGAGCACAATTCTGCGCTCCTTGATATGTCGAATACCCACATATAAAAGCCGCCGAATTATTTCCGTTACAAGTACAAACCTCAGACATTGTTGAGGCATTTCTGTAAGATTCGAAAGGGTTATAATAAATATTATTTAAGCCAATGTTTCAATATTTTTGAAAGTTGAGGATCACTTGGTCTTGGCGTATTTTTTACAATTAAATGCCCCTTTTTATCCAACAACAAATAGTAGGGAATAGGAGTAAATTGATTATCTATGCTAAACTTAAAGTAATCGGCTTTATTAACAAATCTATATTTTTCAGAAAAGTAAATTTTATCAGTTTGAACTGCCTCTACCCATTTATTTGAATCTTCATCAACAGAAATTTGGATAATATGTAAAGAATCGGTCGAAAAAGTATTATATACTTTTTTTAAAGAAGCATTTTCCTTTCTACAAGGAATACACCAACTTGCCCAGAAATCTACATACAAAATTTTATCCCTATTCATTTTCAAAATATCTCCAAATTTGGATATAATACCGTTTTCATCTACCAGATTAATATTTAGAATATCATTCGAAATTTTAAACTCATCATTAATAAGACTCATTTTGTAAGGTTCAACTTTTACCAGATACTTTCTAACAACAATTTTTGAACAAGCTTTGATTAGCTCCATTTTTAATAGATGGCTTGAATCTCTTTGATGATTAACAAATTCAATAATATCGTTAGTCAATAGAAAATCCTTTATAAAAATCGGATAAGAAGAGGCATCTCGATTAAGGCGCATAAATTCCGAAATATCATAATCGCTCTCCTTACTTCTGCTAAGAATTTTATGTAATTTCATAATTGCTTCATAAAAAGAATGTGATGATGTATCCATTCTTTTAATAAGCTTAGTCTTTAACTTTAATAATTCATTTTCAGATAATAATTGATATTCATCATTATATGAAGGTGTCAAGAAATTAGAAATCCAATAGTAAAATATATTTCTTTCTGCGAAATTTTTATACTGTAATGAATATGTAAACGGCCTAAGCGATTTTAGAAATCTACTATGAAGTTTGACGTAGTACTTCATAAGATTTCTCTTATACATTTCAAACTGTTCCTTTGACAATGGGAGTGAATATTTTGGGTAATCGGGGTTATTATATGTATACTCATTTCGGAAAAAAGTATAGTACTGATAATTTGATGCATTTTTCCCTGAAATTAGCATCGTATCTTTATATTCATCATCAGAGTTTTTGAGTATTTTGTATGTTATGTTAACTGAGTCGCCAGGTGTAACATAAACTTCTTTAAGAAAGAAGAGCATTAACTGTGCCTTTTGGATATAAAATATGCCTTTAAAATTTCCAGTCAATGAATCATATTCAATGGAGTTGTACTCAAAGGAGTTTTTATCAAAAAAGTCATTTATTAAAGAATTAATCGGCACTTTATTAAATCCAGTATTTTTCAAATTAGCAACAACAATTACTTCGTTCTTGATTTTCTTTGAATCAATACATCTAGCATTTACTTGGGGGACTATTAAAAAGATTAGTACAAGAATAAATGACGATATTCGAATTAACATAAATTATTGAATTAAAATTATTTCAAACAATTTTATAAAAACGGCATCGCTAATTATGACCTACTTGAATCAAGTATCCACATTAAATAGTTATTTATACCAGAGTCCTTAGTGTCTTTTAGCGATGCGTTTTATTTTTCTTTAACAAGCCTCTTCACAACATCGTTGCTCACCATTACATCTCCCCTAACCCTAATTACTTCCTTTTAGCATACACCATTGCTTAGCTTTCCCCACTGTTTTCGTGAGGTTCAGATATGACATAAATACCATCCCAAATTCTAAAAAAATCATCTTTACTGGTCATCTGCGGCTTACCGTAATCGTGGCTGTACAGTTTAATTTGACTCCCATATACTTCGGTAACTATGGCAAGAGGGGTTTCAATATTATTGGTATACGCAATAAAAGGCACCGGCAGTTCATCAATTTGCTCCTTGTCAACCTTACCTGCTCCATTGGGTACATTCCATTTATGCAGGCTATCGCTAACACAAAGCAGGCTGGGCCAGTCCGGGTGATTTTGAAGGGTTTCGTCAACAGTCGTATTGTTTACCTTAACCTTCAGCAATTTAAGGTATACAATTATTGCCTTTACATTGGCATGGTACAGAAACACCATCGCCGCATATTTATTTTAAAAAATGCCACTCTGCAGAAACAATGGAAATGGTGTAGGTAATATTAAATACGGAGCCGGGTTTTGGATTAAGAACAACATCAACGGATAGCCGCATTTTCGAAACGAATATATGCAGTTTATTTATCTGGTAAAAATTTTTTTTGTTAAAATCGATGAGAAGAAATTTTATATTGCTGTTGCGGATAATCGCTGCCCCGAAAAATGAGCCTATCACTTATCCACCCACAACTCCTTATACTCTTCCTTCCATTCAAACTTAAACCTCCTGTGGCTCCACAAATAATTTGGCGGATCCTGCCGGATGGTTTGTTCCAGTATGTTGCGGTATTTACAGGTTAATTCACCCACAGCTGTTGATGCACTGTGTTCTGCAAGCAAAGTGGTTTCAAAATGATAATAGCCACGTTTAATTTTTTTGAATCCTACATATACCACGGCAGCATCATTCTTTATAGCACCTCTTTCAGGCCCCATAATAAATGGCACTGGCCTCCCAAAAAAATTCAGCCAATATGCGTTAGTGGCGCAACCCGGATTCTGGTCTGCTGCAAGCGCCAGCATATATTGTTTTTTAAAAACTGCTGCGCTTTCGTTTTTAAATTCAGTTGCACTGATCAATACTGTTCCATAACGGCTACGGATATCTAAAAATATTTTGTTAAACACTTTATTGCCAATGGGCATATACACCCCTACAAACGGAACTTTAAGGTGCATGGAATACAACAGGTTGGCATACTCCCAATTGAACTGGTGGCCGGCCATAATATTGATGTTATAGCCCTTATCAATGAGTTCATTAATTAATTCAAAAGAGCCGGCACTGCGTTTCAGTAATTGTTTTTTTGACAATGAAATCAATTTCAGGCTTTCAATAAAACTATCTGTAAAATAACTATAAAACTGGCGGGCAATTTTTTTGCGTTCTTTATCCGTTTTTTCGGGGAATGCAATGGAAAGGTTATGCAGCACTACATCATACCGGTATTTGAATACCCGGGCAAGCAAAAAACTGATACCATCACTCAATAAATACAGTACAAAAAAGGGCAACAAAGAAATGAGGTATAACAGCGGGAACACCAGGTAATACATGAAGCAAGCGGTGGTTTAGTTGTGGTGAAGATACTGTTTAGTTTGAACTACACAAGTATTTTACCAAAAGGTTGGCCGCTATATTCTTAACCCAGCACTGCACCAAACTCAGGCTGCCATTCAAATTTAAAGCGGCGGTGGCTCCACAGGTAATTGGCCGGGTCGTTATTAATGGCGTTTTCTAAAGCATCGCGGTACAGGCAGGTGAGTTGTGCCCGTTTATCTGTTTGTGATGCATCCTTTGTCAGCAATACCGATTCAAAATGATAATACCCGCGCTTTACTCTTTTAAAACCAACATAAACTACAGCGGCTTTTTTCCGAATGGCGCTTTTCTCAGGCCCAATTAAAAACAATGTTGGTCGGTTGAAAAAATTAATCCAGTAACCTGACTTTGGTGTGGCAGGCGATTGGTCTGCTGCCAGCACCAGCGCATGTTGTGCGTTGAATACATGATGCATGCGTGTACCAAATTCTGCCGGGCTTACCAATATGGCATTAAAGCGTGTACGAATTTTGTACATGATGCGGTTGAACACTTTATTCTTTACAGGCAAATACACGGTAACAAATGGTATTTTCAATGTTGCTGAATATAAAAGATTGGCATATTCCCAATTGAACTGGTGGCCACATAAAAGATTGATGCTTTTCCCTTCTGCCAGTAATGTATTAATGATATCGAACGTACCGGTAGTGCGCCGCTGCATTTGTTTTTTTGAAATGGAAAGAAACTTGATATTCTCAATAAACGAATCAGTAAAGTATTGGTAAAACTGTTTGGCTATTTTATTTCTTTCTGCCGCTGATTTTTGAGGGAATGCAATTGCGAGGTTACTGCTTACCACATCGCGGCGGTAACGGACGATATGGTATAATAAAAAAGCAATGGCATCGCTGATGGCATACAGGATGAAAAAAGGTAAGAGTGAAAACAAATACAGTAGAGGGTAAACTATATAATACATCCGCCTTAAATGTTGAACAAAGTTATGCCGTACAAGTGTGCGACGCAACGATGCTGATGAGAAATATGCAGCCGGTTACACAATTTTTACAAAACAATGTTTTGTATCATTGCGGCTTTGGATGGATAATCGGTATTGAAGTGGAGTCCGCGGCTTTCCTGCCTGAACTCTGCACTTTTTACAATCAGATACGCAACGGTAATCATATTGCGCAGTTCGCATAATTGTGGTGACACAATTGTTTTCTTATACAATTCTTCTGTTTCAGCAAATAATAAATCCAGCCGTTTCATGGCTCTTTGCAAACGTTCATTATTTCTTACTATACCTACATAATCACTCATCAGCAATTTCAATTCTTTTACACTTTGTGTTATCAGGATCATTTCTTTGGGAGATGATGTTCCATCGGCCTTCCAGTCGGGTATTTGTGTATTGAAACTAATATCGTTGATCTGCTGCACCGCATCTTTATACGCACGGTGTGCAAACACCATTGCTTCCAGCAGTGAATTGCTGGCCAATCGGTTTGCACCATGCAAACCTGTGCTGGCACATTCCCCTGCCGCATATAAATGTTTGATAGATGTTTTAGCCCATTCATCTGTTTTAATGCCGCCGCAGCTATAATGCGCTGCTGGTGCAACGGGTATCATGTGTTTGGTAATATCGATACCAATGCTTAAACATTTTTCATAAATGTTAGGAAAGTGTTCTATGAATTTTTCTTTTTCGAAATGGCGGCAATCTAAAAAAACATTTTCAGTACCGGCCACTTTCATTTCGTTATCAATGGCACGGGCAACAATATCACGCGGCGCTAAATCTTTGCGTGGGTCGTAACGTTCCATGAATGCTTCGCCATTATGGTTGCGCAGTATGCCGCCGTCGCCCCGTACTGCTTCGGTAATTAAAAAACTTTGTCCGCGAACACCAGGCTCATACAATGCTGTTGGATGAAACTGTATGAATTCCATATTTTCTATTCTTCCTTTGGCACGATATACCATAGCCACACCATCGCCTGTTGCAATTGCGGGATTGGTGGTGGTGCGGTATACCTGGCCATTGCCACCGGTAGCCAATAAAGTTATTTTGGATAAAATCTTTTCAATTTTGTTTGTAGTGTGATTCAATACATACACACCATAACATTCCACATCGGGTGTTGATTTGGTTACGAGATATCCCATGTGGTGCTGGGTGATAATATCCAGCACAAAACAATGACTGATGAGTTCGATATTTGGTAACCGTTTGATCGCTTCCAGCAATGCCCGTTCCATTTCTTTACCGGTTACATCTTTGTGATGCAGTATGCGGTATTCGCTGTGGCCGCCTTCTTTACCCAGTTTATAATCGCCATCGGGCGCTTTATCAAATTGTGCGCCCCAGTCAATGATTTCCCGAATTCTGTCGACGCCTTCACGTACCACAATTTCCACTACATGCTGGTTGCATAAACCATCGCCGGCGATTAAAGTATCTTCAATATGTTTTTCAAAGCTGTCGTTATGCGCATCCATCACACCGGCAATACCACCCTGTGCGTATTTGGTGTTGGTTTCATCGCTTTGTGTTTTGGTAAGAATGGTAACTTTTTTATCCGGGCAATCCTGTGCTACTTTTAAGGCATACGTTAAGCCGGCAATACCACTACCAATTACTAAAAAATCTGTTTGCATAATCTTTGATTTTGGATGGGAACACCGATGACGCTGATGAGCCGGATAAACACTGATCTCATTTTTTTTTCAGCAACCTGTTCCATTTTCTTCTTTATTCATATTTCGGTTTACTTAATTCATCAATTGAAAAGCGCTGCATGTAATGCAAAGGTTAGTATTAAACCATCTGTGTTCATCAGCTTCATCCACATCATCCGCGGCTCCATCATATATCCACCCATGCTTCATTTTCTTTCAGCAGGGTAATCAATTCATCCACTGCTATGGCGCTGTCAATATTTCTTTTTACAATTTCTTTTCCCCGGTATAATGTAATTTTTCCGGGTCCGCTGCCCACATAACCAAAATCTGCATCTGCCATTTCACCGGGGCCATTTACAATGCAACCCATAATCGCAATCTTCACACCTTTCAGGTGATGGGTTACTGAACGGATTTTTGCAGTGGTTTCCTGCAAATCAAACAATGTGCGGCCGCAACTGGGGCAGCTGATGTATTCTGTTTTTGAAATTCGTGTACGCGTAGCCTGAAGTATAGAAAATGAAGTATTGTTGATGAACTGGTGATTGCTTTTCATTTCAAGGTAAGTACGACCGGTAATTTTTGCGTTTACTATTTTTGACGGATCGTTCATCAGCCACAATCCATCTCCCATTCCATCTAAAAGCAAAGCACCGCTTTCTGTTGCAAAATGTATCAATTGTTCATCAATAGAAACATGGCTACTTTCCACTGCTAAAATTACAGGTGCTGTTATACCACTTTGCATTAAATCATTTACCAAATTCCTTACTGACTGCATACTGTTTGCTGCTGAGGAGTATAAACATAACACAACAGTGTGATCAGTTTTTACAACATCCAGTATGTGTTGTACGGGATTATTGGCATCAATCACCACTACATTCATTATTGCAGACTTTTTTGCTGCATTGATATATGCTGCGCCCTGGTAAACAGGAAAATATTTTTCGTGGTCTGCAACAGTCAGCCAGGTATTGTAACTGCACAACACTTTTACAGTGCCGGGCAATGCAAAGGGAATTGTTTTATCTGCTGTGAACAAATAATCTGCTGCTGCATCGCCAATGGTCCATTTATCGGTAGCTTCATTATACGTATAACCAACGGGCTGCAGGTGCTGGTGTGTGATGGATGCTGTTTCCATAAAATCTGCCACCACAATGGGCACATGCCCCTTGCCAATGTTTGATACGGTGTTGGTATCCCTGCGTTGATATTGATAGGGAGAATATTGCAGTTTAATGGGTATTACCACTGCTGTACCTGCTTTCATTTTCGCATCAGGCCCCTGGTAGCGTTTTACAATGTCTTTACAAACCGGTATTTCGAGTTCGGGGTCTTCTGTTAATGACACACGAATAGTATCTCCAATACCATCTTCAAGTAATGTTCCAATACCAATGGCTGATTTTATCCTTCCGTCTTCACCATCTCCTGCTTCAGTTACACCCAAATGCAATGGATAGCATTCTCCAAATTCTTCCATCATGTGTTTGATGAGTAACCGGTATGCCTGCACCATCACCTGCGGATTGCTGCTTTTCATACTGAGTATGATCTCGTGATAATCTTCGCTGCGTGCGATGCGTAAAAACTCCATGGCGCTTTCCACCATGCCAATGGCAGTATCTCCATAACGGCTCATAATGCGGTCGCTTAAGCTGCCGTGATTGGTTCCAATACGCATTGCTGTTCCATGTTCCTTACAAATTTTCACCAACGGAGTAAATCGTTCACGTATCCGTTCTATTTCTTCTGCATATTCTGCATCGGTGTATTCCAGCTGTTCAAACTTTTTCTTGTCTACATAATTGCCGGGGTTTACTCTTACTTTCTCCACAATTCTTGCTGCAATTTCTGCTGCATTGGGTGTAAAGTGAATATCGGCCACTAATGGTGTATCGTAACCACGTCTTCTTAGTTCATCTTTGATGTTTTGCAGGTTCTCTGCTTCTTTTTTTGATGGTGCGGTAATGCGAACCAGTTCTGCACCTGCTTCTATACAACGGATAGATTGTTCCACTGTTGCCATGGTATCCATAGTATCAGTGGTGGTCATGGTTTGTATACGTATGGGGTGACCATTGCCTAACAATAAATTCCCGATTTTTACTTCTCTTGTTTTGAGCCGTTGATATGAAGTGAGTGAGGCGCTGTATTCCTGCATAATGCTATTATTACTGCAAAATAACAACAAAAAATATTGGTGATGGTTGCGGAATTGGATAAAATGATGAATTGATGATTCTGCTCATAGCCAGCCCGCTGGCAGCGCCCCGACTAATGATTTCCAAATGGTCAGACGTGGGCGTCAGACCATGTTTACCAATCTTTTTCGGGGTGATTGGGAGATGAGGCATTTACTTTACGCAATTTATCCTGCAGATTCTTTTCCTGTTGCAATAATGCTTTTAATTTTTCCTCTGCATCTTTCCTGGTTATTTTTGGCTGCTGTGGCTTGGGCTGATTATTCTGCTCGTCATCTTTTTGTTTCTGTTTATTCTTTTGTTTCTCGTTTTCTTTCGGTTTCTTTTGCTGCTTATTATTTTGCTGCTGTTGCTGTTTCAATTGCTGCATTGCTTTTTGTAAATTTTGCCGGGTGTCGTCATCATTCGGGTTCAGCTTCAGCGCATCTTTATATGCCGTAATGCACTCTTGCAGTTTTTTGTCGTTTTGCAATACCACACCTTTATTATATAATGCGTTGGCTTTTTCTGTTTTATCAGTTAAATGTGTTGCTGCATTATTGTAAGCATTTGTGGCATCAGTGGTTTTCTTATTTTTATATAATGCATTGCCCAGGTTAAATTGAGCGGTTGCGTTGGAGGGATCTTTTTCCGCAGCTTTTTGATATTGTTCCTGCGCCTTGTCAAACTCATTTTTTTTATAAGCATCATTTCCCTTTTTAATCAGCTGCTTTTCATTTTGCGCATTGGCAAAAGCCGGTATGAGTACAATAAGAAAAACAATAGCCTTCACTGTGGCTGTATTGAATTTTACAATCTTTTGTTTCGGTTTTATTCTTTCCGGTATTAGTGATTCAAGTACCAGCAACAGCAAACTGAATAATAACAAATACTGAAAATAACTTTTGTAATTCACCAATGCATCTTCTGTAACGGTCCGGTGATCCATTTTACCCAGCTCAGTATCCAGTGTATTCACTACATCTTCGGTATTGGTAAATAGTTGATAGGTTCCATTACCTTTTTCTGCAATGGTTTTTAATTCGGCTTCATTCAGTTTGGTGATGACTACGTTTCCTTCATTATCTCTTTTGGGTTCATTGGTGGCGGGGTCGTTAATTGTTGTACCGGCGGGGGAACCGATACCAATAGTGTGTATTACTACCCCCTCTGCTGCCATTTGCCCTGCAATTTTTGCGGCAGTTTCATCATGATCTTCTCCATCGCTGATGAGGATTACAGATTTATATTTTTTCTCCTTGGTATTGAATGCCAGGTAACACATTTTGAGTGCATCACCAATTACAGTTCCCTGTGTGGGTACAATATCCGGACTTGCCGTAGATAAAAACATTTTTGCTGCACCATGATCTCCCGTCAGCGGCATTTGCAAATATGCTTTGCCTGCAAATACCACAATGCCAATTCTGTCGTTGCCCAATTCGTCAATTAATTTTCCGATTACCTGTTTGGCTCTTTCCAGCCGTGAAGGTTTGATGTCATCGGCAAGCATACTTTTACTTACATCTAATGCCACCATCACATCTATTCCGTTCCGGCTTACTTTTTCTGATCCCTTTGGCGAGCGGAGATTGGCTAAGGCTATACCGGCTGATACAAATGCAAATACGATCAACACAAACTTTATTGCAAAACGGTGCGGTGCATAATTGCTGGTCATTTCTTTCACCAGCCGTTCATCTCCAATTTTTTTGATGGTTTTTCTTTTCCATCTTAACACCCATATATACAAAATCACCAGCACGGGTATAAGTGCCAGCGATAATAAAAATTCGGTATGTTGAAATGATAACATCCAGTTACGCAAATTAGCGATCAGCGGTAAGTGATTTTGTTAAAAAATTTATGCTGCGGTTATTCCGGATGAGTGGAGGAAAAATTATTTTTTCCCTTCCATGAACCCCAATTGTTTCAGTATGCCTTTGGTTACATTAACGCGGATACTTTTCATATCTATATCGCCGGGGGCACCTTTGATAAAGGTTACAAAAAAGTATACATGCCTGTTTTCTTCTATCCAGCCAACCAGCCAGCCAATATTGTTCTTTTGCTCATCAAAAGCCCAGCCGGTTTTATAACTCAATTTGTATGCCGTATTATCTTCCTGCAGCATGGCATTTTTTACTGATTCCTGTACGCCCTTTCTAAATGGCAGTTGCTCAAAGTACAAGCGCTTTAAAAGACCCAGTTGTTCATCGGGAGAAATTTTCAGACTGTTGTTCAGCCAGAATGTATCGATGGCACCGCCTATTACTTTATTTCCATAGCTCAAACTGTCCAGCCACAATTTCATGGTATCTTTTCCAATTCGCCTGGCCACTTCCTGGTAATACGGTACGCAGCTTACTTTAAAAGCTTCTGTCATGCCCATATCTTTATTCCAGTCTTCATTACTCCGTTTTATGCCGTCCCATTTAATCATCATGGTATCGTTGGTGATCTTTCCTGTTTGCAGGCCAATCAGTGAATTCACAATTTTAAATGTGGAAGCTGGCAGAAAACGTTGTGTATCCAGCGCCATATTGTACACGGTGATCTTTCCATCTATATTGTTCAGCAAGGAAAAACAACCGTCCACTTTATTATCATCAAAATATTTTTTCAGGCTGTTATCCACTTCTGCTTTATTCACTGTACAGGAGTACATTGCAGTGAGCAGGAAACAAAAACTCAGTAAGACAATGGTATTCTTCTTCATAACAGATCTTAACAGGTGCAGTTATTTTTTTTCTTTATTAATATATTGTGCGGTTGCATCAAGCGCTTCATAAAATGCTTCGCCAAATTTTCTTATCAAGGCTTCTTTCAGGAAAACATAAACCGGTACTTTTAATTTTTTGCCCAGGCTGCAGGCGGCTTTGCAATTATCTTCCCGCGGTTCGTAATTTACATAAACGTTATCGCTCCGTTTACTTTCTTTTGTTATTACGGGAAACAGGTGGCAGCTGATTGGTTTTTTCCACGCAACTTTCCCATCCAGGTAGGCCTGTTCTATTCCGCACTTTACAATTCCTTCTTTATCCCTGATACCATATACACAAATCTGGCTGTTGATGGTTGGTGTAACCCAGCCATATTCCCTGTCGTATACATAACGGCCCTGGCGTTCAATTTCTGTCCTGCTTTCATCATTAAGATAAGGAAGTACGGCATCGAACACTTCGTTTATTTTTTCCAGCTCGCTTTTTTCTAATGGTGCACCCGCGTCTCCATCAACACAACAGGCGCCTTTGCATTTGTTCAAATCACAAACAAACTGCGCTTTTATCACTTCATCACTGATCAATTTATTGTCAATTGCAATCATGGCGCAAAGCTACAACAATCGGTTTTTATTACTGGTACAGAAAACCGGTTGCTGTTTTATTTTTTGGCGGGTGAAGTTTCAAGTGTTGTTTTTATGATACTGCCGGAAGGTAGTTTTTCTTTACCGGGTGCAGAGCTGACCCATTGAAAGGTATTAATAAGGTGTTCAATATCCTTTTGCAAAAAATCCTGCACAGGCCTGATGGAATCTGAATTGGGCGTTACATTAAAGTATAATGCACCGCGAATGAAATTTTTAGTGGTATCGCTTAAAAAAAACTGGCGGGTGGTTGCCGCATTGCCACCCACAGTAAAATAAATACCGGTTACCCCGTTGGTAGTATGCATCACACTGTCTTTTATTGATGTGGTGATCACCTGATTTTTGTTGGTAAGGTTATATGCATCGTTCACCATATTATCGAATGTATTTACTGCGCTGGAATCTTTATAAGTGCCATTGGCCTGTTTTATTTTATACATGGCCTTGCCGCCAATGATCTTATAGCTGAGAAAGATTCGTCCGCCAAACTGCGGAAAATCAATATTGATCCACCAGGGGTTTTCCGGGTTACTGTCAAAGTAAGTACTGTCTTTAATGATGTTGGCATAAACCGGATATTCAAATGTATAAGGAAACCCCTGCTGCTGGAATCGTACATATTTCCGTTCCGGGTAAGCCACTTTAAAATATCCTCTTTTTTTAGACGTGTATGTTGAATTACAGGCCATCACCCAAATCAGTGCAGGGAGCATCATGGCCGCCATCATTCTTTTCTTACAATAAAAGCTTCTGTTAAACATAATTCGTAATGGCTTTTGCAGCCTGCAATGTATTATTCGGTTTCCGGTTGTTTAATGATCACTTTAACTTTATCGATACGGTTTTTATTGATCTCTAAAGGAATAAAAGTAAAATCGCCGCTCGCTACTTCCTCATTTACCTGAGGAAATTCGCCTGCAATTTCCAGCACCAGCCCGGCAAGAGAATCACTATCTCCCCGCACCTGTTCAAAAGTATCAACAGGCAGCCCCATTGCTTTGCATACATCGTTGATCATTGTTTTACCTTCAAAGATGTAAGTATAGTCGTCCAGTTTTTTATTTACACTTTCTTCATCATCAAATTCATCTTTAATATCACCAATAATTTCTTCCATAATATCTTCCAGCGTAACAATACCCGATGTGCCGCCAAATTCATCCACTACCACAGCAAAATGATTTCTCCGGTTACGGAATTCCTGTAACAGGTCTTCAATCAACTTTTGTTCGTGCACAAAATAAGGCTGGCGCATCAGCGGATGCCAGTCGTACCCCGGTGGTTCGTTCAGGTGTGGTAACAGGTCTTTTGTGTGCAGCATACCCACCACTTCATCAAGATTGTTTTTATACACCGGTAAGCGGGAGTAATGGAGTTCTTCCACTTTTTTTATGGTATCTGAAAAATTGCTGTTGAAATCAATGCCACTAACGTCTAACCTTGTACGCATAATTTGTTTAACGGTTGTATCGCCGAATTTCCTGATGCCTTTCAGAATTTGTTTTTCTTCCACTGTTGCTTCATGTTCAGGCAAAAGGTCTATGGCATAATCAAGGTGAGAACTGTCCATAGCCGAGGTATTATCAGAAGAAAATTTTTTCTCAATTCCATCGCTCCACCTTACCATTCTTTTACTGAACCGGTAAAACACGCTGTTGAAAACTTCCACCAGCAGGGATGCCGTTGCTGCAAACCAAACTTTATGATGGGTGGCCCACACTTTTGGCAATACTTCGGCAACCAATAACAGTAACGATGTTACGGCAACCACTTTAATAAGGAATATGGCCCAGAAAGAAAGCAATGGAACATTATTGGCATTTTTCGGGATCCAGCCATCAATCAAAATATTCGAAATTAAAATGATGCCGATATTTACAAAACTATTGGTAATAAGCAGTGATGCCAGTAATGTTTTAGGTTGCTCCAGCAGGCTTACAATTCTCCTGTAAGAAGGTTGCTGTTTTGTTTTGAGTAAATTAATGTCTTTAATCGTAAGTGAGAAAAATGCCACTTCTGAGCCGGCCAGTAAAAAAGAAACAATCAGCAGTAATATCATCAAAAAGATAAATACTGCATTTGCTGCAATAGAGGTTGCAAACAGGTCCAGTGGTAAGTAGTGGAAAAGGTGGCTGACCGAATGATAATCCAAAGTAGAATATTTAAATAAAGAATTGCAAAGGTAACCGTAATCGCATAATTATTAATTACGGCAGCAACAACTGCACTTAAAAAGGTAAACGTTCCGTACCATCATCAATAGGCGGTATATCGTGGCCACCCATTCCTTCAGTACCTTCAATGCCCGGTGAGCTTGTACCATCACTTCTTTTTTCCAGCATAATAAGGTTATCGCCTACAATTTCTGTTGCAAATTTTTTGTTTCCATCTTTGTCTTCCCAACTGCGGGTTTTAAGCCTTCCTTCAATATACACCAGGCTCCCTTTATGGAGGTATTTCTGGGCCAGGTCTGCAAGCCCTCTCCATAACACCACGGTGTGCCATTCAGTTTGTGATATTAATTTACCGCTTCTGTCTTTAAAAGTTTCTGTTGTTGCCAGCGAAAATTTAGCTACCCCGATGTTTCCTTCAAGGAACTGAATGTCCGGATCCTTACCCAAATTACCTATTAGCATTACCCTGTTTACACCTCTCATAATTGTACATTTTAAGTATTTGCGTTGCTGGTTGGTACTATAACAAATTTAAAGATACATTTTTATCTTTCAAATAGCTTGTTATGAATTTGGGGAAAGGTAGTGCGGCCAGTGATTTACGGTCAACCTCTTCGTAGCCATCAATTAACATTTTCTTTGCAGGCGTAATACTGATGAACTGCCCATACAATTGCTGATGCGTAAGTTTTTGATTGTATAATGGGGATATGGTATTGATACTAAACCCCGTGTTGCCAAACATTTTTTTAAAAGCAGGCAGTTGCTGCAGTTCATCAATTGTTACTGCGCCTGTATGTTCAAGCAGCACAAATTCATACAGGTTCTCCCAAATATCCTTTTGTGTTCTTTTCCTGATTAATGTTTTTCCTGCTCTTTCAACAATGAGGTAATATAACCATCTCACTTTAGGCACAATCTTTTTTTCTTTAACCGGCAACACATCCACTTTATCGTTTGCAAACCCACAGCAGTTTTTTTGCAGGGGGCAATTTGCACATAAAGGCTGCCTGGGCTTACATACCACTGCACCAAAATCCATTAACGCCTGGTTGTAGATTCCGGGGTTCTTTTTATCCAGCAATGCATTGGCCATTTCAGTAAATAATTTTTTGCCTTCATTACTATCTGTTGGCGTATCGTTGTCAAAATACCTTGCCAATACCCTGAACACATTGCCATCCACAACAGCATAAGGCAGATTATATGCAAATGACGCAATTGCTGCTGCAGTATAAGGCCCTATTCCTTTTAATTGTAAAATGGAATCATAATTAATAGGGAATACACCCTTTAATTCTTTAGATATATACTTTGCTGTTGTAATAAGATTTTTACAACGGGTGTAATATCCTAATCCTTCCCAAAGTTTAAACACTTTATCTTCCGGTGCGGCAGCCAGTTGATGCACTGTTGGAAATGCCTCAATAAAATTATTGTAATAACTCCACCCCTGTTCCACCCGGGTTTGCTGCAGAATGATTTCACTAAGCCAGATTTTATAGGGGTCTTTTTCGCCTTTCCAGGGCATATCCCGTTTGTTGGTCTGTTTATTCCATTGCATCAGCAGCCTGGTAAATGTTTTTTGAAGTTCTTCCATCTTAAAAAATCGTTTTTATAAAAGTTTTGTGCCAACTAAATTATACATATCAAATAAAGCCCATACTATTCATTATCAATATGTTATCTTAAATTTTCGGATGGGCTTAGCCGAATTTATGGCAACAAAGTAGTTGATAATCATGAACTTATTTGGATTTTTGAACCTTCTTTTGTATTTTACTGTTAGAAATTCAAAAAATTATATGAGAAAAGCAGATCTTATCAATCAAATTTCCGAAAAAACAGGCATACCCAAAGTGGATGTCCTGGTTACGCTTGAAACTATGTTTAAGGAAGTGAAAAGATCCTTGTCCGTTGGTGAAAATATTTATATCAGGGGATTTGGAAGCTTTATCACCAAAAAAAGAGCCGCTAAAATTGGCAGAAACATTAAGAAAAATATTGCTGTAGAAATTCCTGAACATTTTATTCCCGCCTTTAAGCCTGCAAAAGAATTTATGCAGGAAATAAAAGCTTCAAAAGACATTAAAGAGAGCACGGAAAACATCGACGAGAACGAAGACTAATGTACCTTTGCATTCCCGCTAAAAAGCCGGGCAAATTATTATGCTGAAAAAACAGGCATTGATTGCTGGTGGAGGACTTTTATTAGTGCTGGTCCTCTTCTTTTTTGGAAAAACAGTACAAAAAAAAGCACCAGCCAGAAGTATGGCTTCCCAGGCTACCGCTCCGGCATTTGATATTAAACAATTTATTGGGCAGGCAAAACAAAAATTAACACCGGCACAGGCAGTTGTATTAGGCAAACTGGAAAACAGTGTGGGCAGGGGCGATGTTTTGCACCAGCAAATTGAAGCTAACACACAGCTGGCCAATTTCTGGAAAGACAGCGCCCAGGCTTTTGAACCCTATATTTATTATTTATCGCAGGCTGCTAAATTGGATAATTCGGAAAAAAACCTCACCTTTGCAGCCCAATTAATTTTAGACAACCTGCATGGAGAGCAGGATCCGGCTAAGTTAGATTGGGAATCGGAAGAAGCAATAAGCCTTTTTGAACAGGCTTTAAAGCTGAATCCTGAAAGTGATGATTTGAAAATTGGGTTGGGCAGTTGTTATATTTATGGAAAGGGCCGCAGCGGTAAACCCGAGGAAACCATGAAAGGTATTCAGCAGGTGCTGGCAGTGGCAAGAAAAGATTCCAATAACATGAAGGCCCAATTGGTATTAGGTGTTGGAGGATTTGTATCAGGGCAATACGATAAAGCCATTGAGCGTTTAACCAGGGTGGTGAAATTTGACCCTAATAACCTGGAAGCGATTGAATTTTTGGCCCTTTGTTACGCCAATACCGGCAACAAAACTGAAGCCATAAAATGGTACCAGTTTATGAAAAAACAGGCTAACAACGCTGAGTATACTAAAGAAATTGATAAACGCATACAGCTTTTACAATAGTTACCGGAGAAAACAACTAATTAAACATATTTTTTAAAACAAAAAAAAGACTAGGTTATGCCTTGTGGTAAAAAGAGAAAACGTCATAAAATTGCAACTCACAAGCGTAAAAAACGTTTAAGAAAGAACCGCCATAAGAAGAAATAAGCCCTTCTTCATTAACAGTGCCCTGAGGCACAGGCATCTGCATGCATTATAGTTATGTTATAGTACTGTAATTGTATGCGGATGTGTCTTGTTTCCATCATGTAATGGCTCTTCAAAAATTTACGCTTGACCAAGGAACTGATTATTAATGCAGCACCACAGGGAGTTGAGATTGCTCTGCTGGAGGATAAAAAGCTGGTTGAACTGCACACGGAAAAGGCTGATGCCACTTTCGGTGTGGGAGACTTATACCTTGGCAAAGTAAAAAAATTGATTCCCGGGCTAAATGCCGCCTTTGTAGACGTTGGCTTTGAGAAGGACGCTTTTCTTCATTATACCGACCTCAGCCCTTACGTTCGTTCTATTTTAAAATTTACCAATGAAGCCATCAATGATAAAAGCGAGGGCGGGTTTGATTTTGCAAAATTTAAAGTAGAACCGGAAATTGTTAAGACGGGCAAGATCACTGAAATTCTGAGTGGCCGGCCCAACATCCTCGTTCAGATTTTAAAAGAACCTATTGCAGCAAAAGGCCCGCGCCTGAGTTGTGAATTGTCTTTGCCGGGGCGCTTTGTTGTAGTAACTCCATTTAACGATATAGTTGCGGTTTCCCGTAAAATTCACTCTTCAGAAGAAAGAAAGCGGCTTCAAAAAATTATTGAGGCCATAAAACCCAAAAACCTTGGTGTAATTGTACGTACTGCGGCGGAAGGGAAGCACACAGCAGAGTTACATGAAGATTTATTAAGCCTTATCGCCACCTGGAAAACTATTCAGAATAACCTGAAAGGCGCTACACCACCAGCAAGAATTTTAAATGAACTGGGTAAAACCACCAGCATTTTACGAGACCTGCTGAATGAGGATTTCAACAAGATCGTGGTGAACGACAAAAATATTTTCAGCGATACCAAAACTTATATCCAGCGAATTGCTCCTGATAAGGCAGATATTGTTTCTTTCTACAACAACGGATCCACCATATTCGACAGTTTTGGTATTACCAAACAGGTTAAAGCTGCTTTTGGTAAAACAGTTAACCTGCCCAGCGGTGCTTATCTCATTATTGAGCATACTGAAGCGCTTCATGTAATTGATGTAAACAGTGGTTATAAAAGTGTAAGCAATAACCAGGAACAAAATGCACTGGAAACAAACCTTGAAGCTGCGGCTGAAATTGCCCGTCAACTACGGTTACGTGACCTTGGAGGTATTATTGTAGTGGACTTCATTGACATGAAGCTGATGGAAAACAAGAAGAAGTTAGCGGATGCAATGGAACAACTGATGCGTACCGACCGTGCCAAACACGCCGTGCTGCCCATCAGTAAATTTGGTTTGATGCAAATTACCCGCCAGCGCATGAAGCCGGAGATGAACATCAACACCTCGGAAATATGCCCCAGTTGCAATGGTACCGGTAAAATTTCATCCACGCTTATTCTTGAAGATGAAATTGAAAAGAACCTCAATTATCTCATTATGCAAAAGCATAAAGGGTTAACGGTGGAGGTACATCCCATTTTGTATGCTTACCTCACCAAGGGATGGTTCTCCTCTAAACTGCGCAAGTGGAAACGCAAATTCAAACAAAAAATTAACCTGAAAGAAAATACAAATTATCATCTTACAGAATTTCATTTCTTTGATGACAGTGACGAAGAGATAAAGTTGTAAATTTAGCGTACCGAGCTTAAACCTGCTTTATGCAACAATTGAAAACTATCTGCGCAATCCTGTTTATTTCTTCACTATTTTCCTGTAAAAAACAATCTGACAGTTGTCCCGATCCCCAGAATATTGAACTATTCACGTATAAGCCTGTAGCATATGAAGGTACTGACTTAAAAATTCGTGCTGCCAATACCTATGCCTTTGCAACATATAATTGGACTGGCCCCGGAGGCTGGACCAGTCATGATATTATTCCTGTAAGAACGAATGTTCAACAGCAGGATGGTGGTTTGTATTCGTTAGAAATACTTAATGGGGGCTGTACTCAATATACAGGCAGTCTTAATATTCCGGTAGTTCCCATCCCAACCCCGGCGTGTAACACTACTAATAATACAATCAATAGTAATTTGCCTGGCGTGGCAAATTTTACTTTTGCCCCCAACGAGTATGTGAGTATGTATGCGTATGGGTATAGCTATTACTTTACTATTGTAACTGCATCTAATGACAGGATTGATATTTTCTTTCCGAGCAGCAATCCACCAACTCCAGGTCTTTATAACGCAAACACCGGCATTACTGTACCATATCCTGATAACCTTGCAACTATTAATATTTACCAGGGTGGTACCAGGTATGTGAATTATGGCTCGAATAATGATGTACTGGTGAGAATTATTAATGGAAAATATGAAATCAGTTTTTGTAATCTCACAATGACAAACTCATATTTTAATCCCACAGTTCAATTTCAAATCACCGGAAAAATAACAACAACCTAATACTGCTATTATATATTATACAGTAATAAACTGTATTAGCGTTCAAACCAGGTTGTCCATTTTTTATTGAGTCTTCTTTGCTTTCCTCCTTGCCTTTTGCCGGGCTACACGGCCACTTTTTTTATCTTTCGATCTTCCAATAACATAACCAGTTCCTGCACCAATAATTCCACCAATAACTGCGCCTTTGCCTTTATCCTTGCTAACCACTGCACCTAATACGGCGCCGGTTCCCCCACCTATTGCTGCTCCTTTTGCAGCATCGCTCCAGCCTTTATCTGAAGGTTGGGTTGCTGGTGCAGTCCCGTTATTTGATGGTGCGGCATTATCAGATGTATTGGCTGAATTACCTTCCCTTCCGGCTGAATTTGACGCTGCATGATTTGAAGTTGCAAGGTGTTTACCATCTTTCCCGATATCTGTGGAGGTGTTGTTTTTGTATAAAGCGGAAGTGTCGGTTAATACGAGGTTTTTATCCGCATCCAGTTTAGATTTACTGTTGCAGGCTATAAAAATTGCTGCCGTAGAAAAAATGAACACAATCTTTTTCATAAAACATTATTTTGGTGAGTATACAATCAATGTTCCCCGCAAAAAAATTGCAGAAAAGAACGGTACATATTGGTATTTGTAAAAACCGTGCCAAAGCTGTTTTGAATCAGTATGTTTTTTTATACCAGGTTTTATACGCTGCATGTGCGGATAAACAAACAGGCCCGCATTGGAGCCTGTTATCATTTTGATGAAAAAGGTTTGTTTGTATTTTATATCCTGATATTATTTCCGAAAATATCTTTTAACGCTGCAGCAGGTATTTGTTTAAAATTCATCTTTATAGTTTTATTTTTCTCAGTCACCAGATCTTCTTTGTATTCATATAGCAGGCCGTTATTTTTTGCAAAAGCTACCAGTGTAATGTTTTGTTTTTCAGGTAAATTTTTCAATACTGCTTTATCGTTGCTGGTTAATGTACCGCTGATTAAACCATTGACAGATCTGTAAATAATAAAGTATTGAATTGTTTGCTGTGAAAAAGTAATTGGCAATTCAACAGGCATATTAGTGTCTTGTGGCTGATTATAAAACCGGTCGCAGTTAATCCAGCCTAATTGACCTAACGATGACGGGGTATAATATTGTTGTAAAGATCCGGCTAATGAGTTTTCATAATTCTCTTTCTGCCATTGTTCCGTATACTTTTCATTCGCCAGTAAATATTTTTGCAATTGTTGTTTTGCCTTAGCCGCTGAATCCCGTTCTTTATCACGTTCGCAGCAGGAAATTATACGGTAACGTTTAAAAACAAAAGCATCCGCATTTCTTATTCCGTAGCAATCAAACCCAACATCTCTCATATTTATAGTTACTGTATCTATAACTTTATCAATTCCCCGCCGCTGCAACTCATCCACCATTTCTTTTATGCTCATAGATTTGCCTGAGAAGATAACTTTACTTCCTGTTGAATCATACAAATGATATTTGGATTGATGTGGTTTATAAAGTACAGAGTCAGGATAGGGAGGGTTGTACGGCAGGTTGTAGTCACGTGCATTAAATTGCAAAGGCTGGTCGGCCTGTATCCAATTCATCTTTCCCAATGAATCTCTTTTTCCATAAAACAATTCCATTTCATTATCCTGCAATTTGGGTATCGAAATATTAATTGCCTGACCTTTTCTTACCTGCAGGGGTACACCGTCACTACTCATTCCCACATAATAACTGCCCCCTGATGACAATAATTTACCATTGCTTACTGTTGCTGCGTTGGCCCTGAGCAAATCTTCTGCAGTCGTCAACTCAACAATATTCACCACAACATTACCTTCAACAGGGCTTCCGTCCGGTTTTTGCAAGGCGGCAGGGTCTACAATCACTTTTAAACCCTGCCTGGCAATTATTGCAGTAACTTTTTTTGCGGGCACATTAAATTGTTGTGTATTGGACTGAATAAAATTCTGGATTTCTTCTGAAAGGGAAATGTCAGTATTTCCTGGTATTGGAATTATTGCCTGTGGTTTTGTAAAAGATGAATTGTTTTTTTCGCGGGACTGATTAGTGTGGCATGAAAACAGCAGCGTAGTGCACAGTACCAGCATTGCAGCATACTTTTGGTGTTGCATGGTTAAGTTGTTTTAGGATGAATGAATGAGGGGAACTAACCAACAACGGTGCTGCTTACTGCTTCTTATTTTTATTGTCCTAAGAATTTGTTAAACGAAAAAAGGGGTAGACCAGCTACCCCTTTTATAGAATGCATTGTTTTATTAATGATGATGGTTGTGCATCATGCCATTCAATTCTTCTCCTGTAACTTCTTTTGTTTTAGGTGTTACTTTTGATTCGAGGAAGTTGAACAGTTTATCAGTGATCAACCTGCGGTAGCTGCTGTCCACCTGTTTTTCATCTTTCATCATCCGGTCAATATAACTTTCAATCCAACTGTTATCATCGCCCAGGCTTACCGTACCGAAGTAGCGCATAATTTCATTTTTCATGTATTCCCTTAACTCTTCATTGCTTACCTGCAGGCCATTGTCGTGTATCAGTTTATCGCTGATCAATGTCCATTTCAGTTGGTTGCTGAAACCGGGATATTCTGACGCTGCCTCATCCGCTGACTTTGGTGTTTCACCACCGGTTTGTAACCAGCGTTTCAGAAAATCGGCAGGGAATTCCATTTTTGTGTCATCAACCAGGTAATGATACAACTGATCCTGCAACTGGTTTTTACTTTGTGCATCCCAATACTGCTGAATTTCTTCTTTAATAGCAGCTTTTAACTCCTCCGCAGTTTTAATGTCTTTACCGGGGTAAATTTCTTTGAAGAAGGTTTCATCCAGTTCTCTTTTTTCCACTAATCCAATTTTCACCACTTCCAGGCTGAAGTATTTTTTGGCAGCTTCTTTATCTTCTTTTTCATAGCCCAAATCCTGCAGCATCATAGCCAGCTTATCTTCATCAAATGCTTTGCTTAATTGTACGGTTACCACATCTCCCACATTTTTATCCTGTAATTTCTTTTGCACCGCAGCGGTAAAATATTTAAGGATGACGGAATTCTCTTTAGTAACTCCGCCTTCAATAATATTTCCATCCTTATCACTTTCTTTAAAAAGAATGTTCAACACATTTTCTTCGTTATTGATGGTTTCGGGTTCAGTCATTTTACCGCCTTTAATCTGCATGCGGTTCACTTCTTCTTCCACCATATCATCTGTTGCAACAACTTTATGCAGGGTAACATTGGCCTTGCTGACATCTGCAAGGGTATAATCAGGTTTCAGGCCCATTTCAAAACCAAATTCATATTCACCGGGATTATTAATGTCTAATTGATTTACATCGCTGGGGAGTGGTAAAGGCTGGGCAAAAATCTCAGGTTTTTCTGCACTCAGGTAATTATACAGTTCCTTCTCTACAGTTTTTAAAACCTCGTCGGTAAAAATAGAACTGCCATACATTTTTTTGATCATCCCGGCAGGTACCATCCCTTTTCTGAAACCGGGAATATTGGCTGTTTTGCTGTATTCTTTTAATTTTTTATCGAATGCGGGAAAATAATCTTCCTTGCTCACTTTAACCACCAGTTTATCATGCAATAAGCCGATGTTTTCTCTTGTTACTGTTGCCATTTTTTTGATTGATTAATTGTTAATTGGTTAATTGGTGATTGTTTTAAATTCGTCCAATTAACTGTTCAACTGTTTTTGGTCCGGATGATAGGGGTCGAACCTACATGGATTACTCCGCCAGATCCTAAGTCTGGTGCGTCTGCCAATTTCGCCACATCCGGTTTTGGGCTGCAAAAGTAAGGCATTTCACCAAAATAGCGGCAAGGAATGTTGAGCTTTTAAAAGGGCTCTTTTTGCGTGGGGAAATCCCGGGAATCAGCGTATTTGCCTGGCTATCAAAACTATTCTGATAATATCACTTTACCATATGAATAATGGCCACATATCGGCTAAATATGATCCGGTATGGCAGGCTTCAAATTTTATATTTTATAAGCTGCCGGCTAACTCTTTTCGGCTATTCTATAGGGTAATCAGTAATGCAAATATTGAAAACCGATAAACTCCGGCCCACCATGCTGTTATGGATAGACTAATATACTATTCAAATGTGCCATGTAATCAATAAACCGTTATTACCGCTGAAAAAAGCCCTGGTTGAGCTTTTGAGCCGGTACCTGCATAATATTTTCAGCCTGAAATTATGATTGTATAATAAAATGAAATATCTTGTAGTACGCTAATAAAACATCTAACAAAACAAAAACGCTCATGAGAAAGTTGTACCTCTCCGTGTGTGCATGCTTATGCATTCTGTTCACACATGCCCAGGTCTCTGGTACCAAGACCATCGGTGTAGATTACCCTAACATTGCGGCTGCTATTACTGCTCTTAACACTTCGGGTGTTGGTGCTGGTGGTGCTACCATTAACGTTCCGGCCGGCTACACAGAAACTGCCCCCGCAGGGGGATTTTTATTGGGAAGCTCAGTATTAAATGTTTCCCTTGGTTCCGCAAATCCTTTAGTATTTCAAAAAAGTGGCGCTGGTGCCAACCCGCTGCTTACTGCCCCGGCAGGTACTTCCACTACGGTGGATGGTATTTTTAAACTGGCAGGGGTGGATTATGTAACTATTGACGGTATTGACCTGCAGGAAAGTGCGGCTAATACCACCGCCACAACTGCTATGGAATGGGGGTATGCATTTGTAAACCTTAACGCGGCTGCTCCGTTTGATGGCTGTAATAATAACACCGTCAAAAATTGTACTGTTACGCTGAACAGAACAATTGCAACTCCATCTGTGGCTATCTTTTTTGGCCATGTAACGGCAACCAGCAGCACAGCATTAACAATTACTGCAGCAGGCGACCTGCACAGTAATAATAAACTCTACAGCAATACATTAACCAATACCACTACCGGTATTCAAATGCTCGGTTATAATGATGTTAGCCCTTATGCGTTGTATGACCAGGGTAATGATATTGGTGGTACATCGCCAGCTACCGGAAATACCATTACCAATTTTGGTGGTACCAACTATACCAGCATTGGTGGTATTACAATTGTATATCAGAATAATGCCAGTGTGGGGTATAATACCGTGAACATGCTGGCCAATGGCGGTGTTAATACTATTGGTGCACATTGGGGTATTTATGTATTCGGTACCAATTCCACATTTACGGTGAATAATAATGCCATTACATTAGGCATTGCCAGTATCAACACTTCTTACTTTACTTATGGTATTTATTCCAATGCTGCAGGTACTAACCTGACTGCCAATAATAATACTATTTCACAAACCGATCCTTCCGGTTCAGCTATGCCAATGTATGGCATCTTCTTCCCTAACGGTACTAATTTTACTGCTACCACTAACAGTGTAACTCAAACGCAAGGTATCAGTGGTACCACATACGGTATTTACACCACGGCAGTTGGTACGCTGAATATTAATTCCAATACTGTTCAGCAAACCACCACTGCGGCTGTTACCAGTGCATTTGCTTCAATTTATTGCAGTGGTACTGCAGTAACTGAGAACATCAACTCCAATATTTTCAATAACACCAGTGTGAATACCACCGGAAGTACTTACCTTATTTATGCCAGCAACTCCACACCAGTGGTTAACGTTGGCAATAACAGTATATCAGGTACGATTACACGCTCAGGCACCAGTGGTACATTTTACGGTTACTATAATTTTGGAACACCGGGAAGTGGTACTGCAACCATATCCGGAAATAACTTTTCAGGTATCACTTTAAGCGGCAGCAGTGCCTTTTATGGCATTTACCAGGCAACTTCCACTTCACAAGTTGAGATCATTTCCAATAATACTATTACCAATGTAACCGCTGCTACCGGTACACTAATTGGTATTCACCATAACTACGGTGCAGCCAACAGTGCTGATTTTGGAAACATTATTAACAATATTTCTGGTACCGGTACAGTAACGGGTATCCAGATTGGTAACTCCACTGCAAGCCTTGGCATGAATGTTTATGGTAATACTGTAAACACACTGAGCACTACCGGTGCATCCACTGTTTCTGGTATTATTCATACCAATGGTGTTGCAACTAATATTTATAAGAATAAAGTCTATGACCTGCTGGCGAATAATGCTTCCGGTGCTGTGAGTGGCATTACCGTAACTGGTGGCACAACGGTAAATGTGTTCAATAACCTTATTGGCGACTTGCGTACACCAATTTCCAATGCTGCAAACCCACTGATTGGTTTGAGTATTACAGGTGGTACTACGGTAAATGCATATTTCAATACTGTGAATCTGAATGGTGTAAGTTCAGGCGCATTATTTGGTTCAAGTGCAGTTTCGGTGTCTTCCACACCAACAGTTACTTTGAGGAATAATATCTTCGTAAATAACTCCACTCCATCGGGAGCTACGGGTTATGCTGTTGCCTACCGCAGGTCGTCCACTACACTGACCACATACGGAAGTGCATCTAATAATAACTTGTTTTATGCTGGTACACCAGGAGCCAACAACCTGATTTATTATGATGGCACCAATGCCTATCAAACATTGGCTGCTTATAAAACCATGACTGTACCGGGTACACTGGCGCCAAGAGACAATGTATCGGTTACTGAAAACCCACCATTCCTGGGCACAGTTGGATCAAACGCCAACTTCCTCCATATTAACCCGGCAGTTGCAACACAGGTAGAAAGTGGTGCTGGTGCCATTGCCAGTGTAACAGATGATTTTGATGGTGATGTAAGGAATGCCAGTACACCAGATATTGGGGCTGATGAAGGCAACTTTACCATTCTTGATCTTACCGGTCCTTCGATCAGTTATTCTGCATTAACATCCACTTTGTGTACTTCAACAAGAACTATTACTGCCAGCATCACAGATGCGAGTGGTGTAAATATTACAGTTGGTACAAGACCACGTATCTGGTTTAAGAAAGCCAGCAATGCGAATGTGTTGCCGGGGACCAATGACAATACTACTGATGGATGGAAATATTCGGAAGCTTCTAATGCATCCAGCCCATTCAGCCTCACCATTGATCCCGCTTTAATTTTTGGGGGTGTTAGCAATGGCGATGTAATCCAGTATTTTATAGTAGCACAGGACAATGCTGCAACGCCAAATGTTTCTATCAATACAGGAACTTTTGCTTCTGCAGCCAGCGGTGTTGCTTTAACCGCCGCTAACTTCCCTATTGGCGGAACCATTAACAGTTATACAATTGGAAGCGGCGGATTAAGTGGCACAGTTACGATTGGTGCAGCAGGAACTTATCCAACATTAACAGGTGCAGGTGGTTTATTTGCTGCGCTGAATGCTGGTGGTTTAACCGGTAATTTAACAGTTAATATTCTGGATGCCGCCATTACCGAACCCGGTACCAATGCATTAAATGCGATTACTTATGGCTGTTCTGGCCCTTATACTTTAACCATCAAACCTGGTGCAGGTGTTACCAGTACATTAACAGGTTCTGCTGGTTATATTATCAAACTGAATGGTGCCAGCAATGTTACCATAGATGGTTCGAACAATGGAACCAACAGCCAGAACCTGACTATCGTTAACAACCAGGCCACCACATCTGCAGTTATCTGGAATGCGGCATTGGGTGGCGCAGGCAATGGTGCGAATAACAATACTTTCAAAAACCTGATTATTACCGGTGGTTCAGGCTCTGTGTCAACTGTTGTAGGTATTGCCAATGCAGCAACCGGCAGCATTACTACAGCAGGTGATGATAACAATAACCTGACTATCCAAAATTGCAGTATTTCTAAAGTATTGATTGGTATTGAAGCCATCGGAACTGCCACCCTGCCTCAAAACGGCCTGGTAATTTCGGGTAATAGTATTGGTTCTGCAACAGCAGCAAACTATATTCAGTTCCAGGGTATCCAACTGAGTGGCGCTAACAGCCCGGTGATTTCACAGAATACCATTTTCAATATCAAAACATCCACCCTTACTTCTGCCACTACCGGTATTGATGTGGGTGCGAATGTTATTGGAGGCCAGATCACAAAAAATAACATTAACGGTATCTATAACCAGAATACCGGCCAATGGGCTTCTTATGGTCTGAACTTCTCATCGGGTACAGGAACTACAAATGTCACTGTATCCAATAACTTTATTTCTGATATTCAAACGGTAATATACCTTACAAGTACAACTTTTAACGCTTTTGGTATACGTGTAACAGGTGGTACAAACCTTAAGTTTTATCATAACACTGTAAACCTGTTTGGCAACATCACCCTGGCATCAGGAACTGGTTTCTCTTCTGATTTCCTGGTGACCAGCACCAGTGTAACTGGGATGGATGTACGCAATAATATCTTCTCCAACACCATGACTTTTGCTGCAACAGCTTCAGTATATAACGTGTACCTGCCTTCAGGATTTACATGGGGTACCACCAATTACAATGATTATTATGGTACTTCTGGTACAGGACCCACTACTTATTATTTAGGCTACAATGGATCCAACCAGGCTGCTTTAAGCAACTGGCAAACAGCATTCTCACAAGATGCACAATCAAAGAATGTTACTCCCGTTTTCAACTCCAATACCGACCTTCATTTGCAAAGTACACCTGTGGGCACTAACTGGTGCCTGAACAGTGCAGGTGTAACTATTCCGTCAATTACAACTGATATTGATGGCGATACACGTACCAGCCCACCAGATATTGGAGCGGATGAATTTAACGTAACAGGTGATGCAGTTGCCACACCGGCTTCTCAAACTGTATGTTCCGGTACAGCAATCACAACAATCACTTATAGCGGTACCGGCACCACCTTTACATGGACAAGGGATAATACCGGTACAGTTACCGGTATGGCTGCAAGTGGCTCGGGCAATATTGCCGGTACATTAACCAATACCACCCTGGCTCCTGTAACGGTAACATTTACCATTACTGCATATAACGCCAGTGGATGTACGGGTGCTACTTTCACTGCTACAGTATTGGTAAATCCATCTCCGGATGCTGTGGCTACACCGGGTTCACAAACTATTTGTTCCGGCTCAGCCATTTCAACTATTGCACTAACCAGTGCAGTACCGGGCGCCACTTATACCTGGACAAGGGATAACACTGCAACCGTAACTGGTATTGCTGCCAGCGGCACCGGGGACATTACAGGTTCGTTAACCAATACTACCGGTGCTCCGGTAATGGTAACCTTTACCATTACACCATCAGCCAATGGCTGTACCGGCACACCAATTACAGCGACCGTGCTGGTAAATGTTGGCCCAAGCATTACACCAACATTTACACAACCCACCACTTGTGTATCTACAGATGGTGCTATCAGCATTGCATTAAGCGGCGCTGCAGGCCCTTATACTTTTGCATGGACAGGAACTGGTGTAAACCCAACTGCTCAAAACCAAACAGGTTTAATAGCGGGTACATACAGCGTGACCGTTACTGCGGCTAACGGCTGTTCTACATTTGCCGTGTATACTTTAGTAGGCCCTGGTGGTTGTTCAGTTTGTCCTGTAATTGGCAGTGTTACCACCAACCCAACACCTTCGGGCTGTATCGGTTCCCCTGTAACACTCACTGCGAGTGGTTTAACCGCAATGGGTATCACTTATGGAATCAATTTTGTTTCATTTACTGCACCAACTGCAAATCCATATACCGGCGGTACAGTATTAGCAACTGTGCCCAATACCAGCTTGACCGGCGGCGGAACCACTGCAACCGGAACCGGAACATTTGCAGCAGCCAATACATATTACATATATGCAGTGCTGACACCAACACCACTTGACCCAAGCTGCAGACCCAGTGCCGTGACTACATTTGTTATTAACCCCACACCGGATGCTGCAGCAACTCCTGCTTCGCAGACCGTTTGCTCGGGTTCTGCTATTACTGCCATTGCATTCAGCGGGACAGTTAGCGGCACAACTTACGACTGGACAAGAGACAATACCGCCAGTGTAACCGGCATTGCCGCTTCGGGCAGTGGAAATATTACCGGTACATTAACCAATACCACTTCGGCTCCTGTTACAGTAACCTTCACGATTACACCTACTGCCAATGGTTGTTCAGGAACACCCATCACTGCCACAGTGCTGGTGAACCCAACACCAACGGCTACGGCTACACCTTCATCTCAATCCATTTGCTCTGGTACTGCAATAACTACCATTGCCCTTTCAGGCAGTGCAGTAACCGGCACCACCTACAACTGGACAAGAGATAATACGGCCACTGTAACCGGTATTGCTGCTTCAGGCAGTGGCAATATCAGCGGTACGCTCACCAATACAACAGGTGCGGCCATCACTGTTACCTTTACCGTTACACCTGTTGCCAATGGTTGTTCCGGAACACCTGTTACGGCAACAGTTGTGGTTAACCCAACTGCTACAGGTACAGCAACACCAGCATCACAAACAGTGTGTTCAGGGGCCACCATTACCACCATTGCGTTAAGTGGCGTATCGGGTTCTACCTTTACATGGACAAGAAATAATGTTGCAACAGTGCCCGGCGGCATACCTGCCAGCGGCTCAGGCAGCAGCATCAGTGGTTTCCTTATTAACACCACCAATGCACCGGTAACAGTTACATTTACCATTACTCCTACGGCCAACGGTTGTACGGGTACACCATTTACAGCTACTGTTACAGTTAATCCTTTTGCCAGCGCCACTGCAACACCGGCTACACAAACAGTTTGCTCAGGTTACGCCATCAATATCATTGCTTTAACCAGTAACGTAACCGGCGCCACTTTCAGCTGGACAAGAGATAATACCGCAACACTAACCGGTATTGCAGCTTCGGGTACTGGTAACAGTATTGCCGGTACACTGGTGAACACGACCGCTGCTGCTGTCACCACCACATTTACCATTACACCTTCCTTCGGAGGATGTTCAGGCCCATCTATAACAGCCCTGGTTACCGTTAACCCGACACCTGTTGTTACACAACCGGGTAACCAAACGGTATGTAACGGCAGCACCACCAGCACAGTTACTTTTGCAAGTACACTTACGGGTACCACTTATACCTGGACCAATACCACACCATCCATTGGTTTGGCTGCCAGTGGAACCGGAAACTTACCTGCATTCACTGCAGTAAATACCGGTACAACACCTGTTACAGCCACCATTACAGTAACCCCAACAACGGGCAGTTGCAGTGGTACACCGAAAACGTTCACAATTACAGTGAACCCAACTGCTACCGTAAACAGCGTAAGCAATCAAACTTTATGTACAGGTGCCACTACTACAGCAATAAGCTTTAGTGGTGCAGTTACCGGTACAACTTTCAGCTGGACGAATAACACCCCATCTATTGGTTTGGCGGCAAGCGGTACAGGAAATATTGCGGCGTTCACTGCGGTAAATACCACTTCCACTGCCGTTACGGCTACCATTACGGTAACACCTTCTGCAGCTGGTTGCACAGGAACACCCACTACATTCACCATTACAGTGAATGGTAATTCAGTTGCGCCAACCGGTGCTACTGCCAGCTCACCGGCAGTGTGCGGATCTGGTACAGTGAATTTGAGTGTAACCGGCGGTGCATTAGGAACCGGCGCTTCGTGGAAATGGTATACCGGAAGCTGCGGCGGTACACTGGTTGGTACCGGTGCGACCATCAGCACTTCAGTAAGCGGTACCACCACCTTCTATGTAAGAGCAGAGGGAACCTGCAACACCACTACCTGTGCCAGTGTAACGGTTACGGTTAACCCACAACCCACTATTTCTATCAGTGCGGCACCGTATACCAGCCTGAAACCAGGTTTGTCCACTACAATCACCGCCACCATCTCACCATCGTCTGCCACCAATACTATTGTATGGTACAAAAACGGTGCTGTACTGAGCGGCCAGTCGACCAATACCTTATCTAATATCACTGTTGACCAGTTGGGCACTTACTCTGCATCAGTTACCACTGCTGCAGGATGTTCGGCTACTTCCGGCAATGTAGTGATCAAAGATTCTGCATCTGACAGGTTGTATGTTCTGCCTAACCCAACTGACGGCCAGTTCAAACTGAGGTACTATACCAATGCCACCAGCTTTGGCTTCAAACGCAATGTAATTGTGTATGACAGTAAAGGCGCCATGGTATACAGTAAAGAATTTACTGTAACTGCACCTTACAGTTCAATGGATGTTGATATCAGGAAAATGGGCAGGGGATTATATCTTGTTCTGGTTACCGACTTTAATGGTAAGCAACTTACCACAGCAAGAGTGGACGTAATTCAATAATCATTTTCTTCTCATTACCAAGGCTGCTCCCCCCGGGGCAGCCTTTTTTATTTCTATCCTGTTGCCCTGCTTTAAACAAGCTATGGCAATGTTCTATTTTTAAGCTAAATTCGTTATCCACGATGGAAAATACCGTTTACATACCCAAGTATAATCTTTCTGAAGAAGAAGAAAAAAAAGAGATCTTACGCCAATACCGCGGGCTGCTGCGTGTATTAAAACCCAAATTAAAGCCCGGTGACAAAGAACTGGTTCGTACTGCTTTTGAAATGGCGGTAGAAGCCCATAAAACCATGCGGCGTAAAAGTGGCGAGCCTTATATTTTGCATCCGCTGGCTGTTGCCAAAATTTGCGTGGAAGAAATTGGCCTGGGCGTACGCAGTACCATTTGCGCTTTGCTGCACGATACAGTTGAGGATACTGATATTACCCTGGAAGATATCAAACGTGAATTTGGTAACGAGATCGCCAAAATTGTTGATGGCCTTACCAAGATCAGCACGGTAATGGATGCCAATACTTCGCAACAGGCTGAAAACTTTAAAAAGATCCTGCTCACGCTTACTGATGACCCCCGGGTAATCCTGATCAAACTCAGCGACCGACTCCACAATATGCGTACGCTGGACAGTATGAAGCGGGAAAAGCAACTTAAGATCAGCAGTGAAACTGTTTACGTGTATGCGCCATTAGCACACCGCATGGGCTTGTACACGATCAAAACAGAACTGGAAGACCTGGCCATGAAATATATGGAGCCGGATACCTACCGCTACATTGCCCAAAAACTCAACGATACCAAAAGGGAACGCACCAAATACATCAACGATTTCATCAGGCCATTGAAAGAAAAATTAGAAAAAGCCGGTTTTGAATTTGAAATCTTTGGACGACCCAAAAGCATTCATTCCATCTGGACCAAGATGAAGAAGAAAGGTGTATCCTTTGAAGAAGTGTATGACCTGTTTGCCATCCGCATATTGGTGAACCCACCCATTGAAAAAGAAAAAGAAGAATGCTGGAAAGTGTACAGCATCATCACTGACGCCTATAACCCCTCGCCGGAACGCCTGCGTGACTGGCTGAGCAATCCCAAAAGCAATGGGTACGAAGCGTTGCATACTACCGTAATGGGGCCACAGGGTAAATGGGTGGAAGTGCAGATACGCACCAAACGGACCAATGAGATTGCAGAAAAAGGTTTGGCTGCACACTGGAAATATAAAGAGGGGAAAGATGATGAAAGCCGTTTTGATAAATGGTTTCAGCAGATCCGCGAAGCTTTGAGCAACCAGGACAGCAACTCTCTCGATTTCCTGCAGGATTTTAAAACTTCTTTTCTTGCCGAAGAAATTTATGTATACACGCCCAAAGGCGACATCCGTATGCTGCCTGTTGGTGCCACGGCACTGGATTTTGCCTTTAGTGTACACACTGCCGTTGGAAGCCGGTGTATCGGGGCCAAGGTAAATCATAAACTGGTACCCATTGGTCATAAACTGCGCAGTGGCGACCAGGTGGAAATTATTACCAGCGCCAAACAAAAACCCAACCAGGAATGGCTGAACCTTGTAGTAACCACCAAGGCTAAAACAAAAATCAAAGACACTTTAAAAGAGGAAAAAAGACGGGTTGCTGAAGATGGTAAACATATTTTACAGAAAAAGTTAGATGCGATTGGTGGCATGGCCACACAGCATAATATTGAAGAGTTAGCCTCTTATTATAAACTGAACTCCTCACTGGACCTGTTATACGAAATTGCCACCAGGAAAATTGACCTGAAAGAGCTGAAGGATTTTACCGCTTCGGGGGACCGCCTGTTCTTTCCCAAACCGCCCAAGCCGGAGCATGAGGAAAAAGATGAGGACCATCATGCCCGCCACCTGAAAAAAGAAAAAGATGCGGAGCTGATCATTTTTGGAGAAAGCAGTGATAAGATACAATACACTTTAGCCAATTGCTGTAAGCCCATTCCGGGTGATGATGTATTCGGTTTTGTGACCACCGGCGAAGGTCTTAAGATACACCGTACCAACTGCCCCAATGCTGCACGTTTGCTGGCTAATTACGGGCACCGGGTGGTGAAAACCAAATGGGCAAAGAATAAAGAAATTTCCTTCTTAACAGGCCTTAAAATTGTTGGCCTGGATGATGTGGGTGTGATACACAAAATCACCAACCTCATCAGCGGTGAAATGAAATTTAATATTGCAGCGATGACGATTGAAGCTGCTGAAGGTATTTTCAAGGGTAATATCAAAGTGTTTGTTCATGATAAAGATGAGCTGGATGAACTGGTGAAACGTTTGGTGGAATTACCGGGTATTGAAAGGGTGGACAGGTATGATGCGGAGTAGGGACACGCTTGCGGTGTGTTCAACGGTTCTGATAAGAATAGGTTACTGGCATTTTACAGTTTGTTGTTGAAAATAGCCGTGATGTCCAGGAGAATTTAATTGATGCCCATAAAAGGTATATGGATAATTTAATAGAGGCAAAAGAAGAGATTTTCACCTCATTTTTAAGTCGAATAATTTTTTGAGAACCCCATATTAATTCTTGGGCAGGCTCAACCTGGTAAATTCACTCCCATTAAATATCCTCGCCAGGCTGGTATCATTATGAGCAAAAAATTCCTCTATTTTGGGTTCATTTATTATTCGCCAAAAATTCTTGGCATTCAGTTCATCTGAGTCTTTAGATTCAATGAATAAGCCCACAATGGAAGCCCTGCTTTTAAAATCAATCTTAACAATCCGGTTTTTCAGTTTAGCATTTTGAAAAAAGCTACTTATTTGATCATTCGTCATATACCTTATATTTAAATTTATTAAAGAAACAAAGCGGCAAAACTAAACTGATAATGTGTTCAAAAGTGAGGCTTCTGGAAGCACGCAAGATACGATTAATTACCCATATGGCCGGCAGACGGCATTTTTTGTTCATCAATTACCACTTAGCTATAGTGGATAAGAAAAAAGAAATTGATCATTGAATTAACATTAGCTTTACCAATCTGTGCAACCGTTTTAGTTCAAAACACATCATATTTGTATTCTTTAAAATTTTAAAATCTATTTTATGTTACAGGAATTAATACAAAAACTTCAGGACGCTCATGGTTTGAGTGCTGAACAATCTCACAGTATTGTTAACACCATTACCGGTTTCATAAAAGAAAAATTCCCGATGCTGAGCGGAGCGGTAGATAATATGTTTGCACCGCATGCTGATGCACCAGCGGCCCCTGCTACCAACGCAACTGCGGCTGCGCAAGACAGCAGCATGCTGGATAAGATAAGCGATGTAATACCCGGCCAGGCTGGCGAAAAAGTAGAAGAGTTTGCCAAAAACACTGCACACAAAGCAGAAGAAGTTTTTGACAACGTAAAAGATAAACTGAGCGGTTTGTTTGGCGGGGATAAAAACTAATCTTTAGATTGATTTAATAAAAAACCTCAGCAATGCTGAGGTTTTTTATTGATGCTATTTTTTCAATAGTTTAAATGCATGTGTCCATTGGTTATGAATGAAACCCGGAATGCACCAAAGTATGCATAATGCTTCAATAGCACCAGCCGCTTCAGCCTTACCCATATCTTCCGTTTCCCAGCCAAATGCATCCAGTATTGCAGTTACTGTTTGTTTTGCTGCATCGTCGTTACCGCAAATAAACATGGTAGGCTTTATGTCGTTGAAATCGGGTTTGTACATTAAAGCATTACCCACACTGTTGAATGCTTTCACCAGTTTAGCCTTGGGTAAAAGCTCCTGCAATTCCTGCATCAACGAACTGTTGGGTGCTGTAGAAAACTGCAGCACGCCATTGACAGGCGGCGCTGCTGCAATGGGATTGGTGGCATCTATTACTATTTTACCATCGAAATTGTTTATACCTGCCAGTTCAATGGCATTTTTGGTAACAGCGCCTCCGGTTGCCAGTACAATAATATCTGCAAATGAAGCAGCGGCTGTAAAACTTCCCGTTTGTGCGTTGGGGTTAGCAGATTTCCAGTCCACTACTTCTGCCTTGGTGGTATCTCTTGTACCCAGCAATACTTCATGACCTTCTTTTACAAATGCACTGCCAAGTACACGGCCCACAATACCACTTCCAATAATTCCTATTTTCATAGTTGTTGTTTTTAAAGGTTATCAATTTTATTATCCTGCGTTGTATGCAGCTGCAAATTCCTGTACAAAGTCTGCAAGTTTGATTGTACCCAATGCAGGGCGGTGCTTCCAGTAATCTTCCTGCATTTTTCCTTCACGTAATGATTTACCCATTGTTGTATAGGCTTCTGCCATCGTTTCTTTTAAACCGGCCTGGCGCATGCCTTCCAGCGTTTGTTCATCTGTAAATTCTATCCAGGGCAATTCGGGTTTTCCAATAGCATTTCCTAATGCGGTTGCAATTTCTGTCCCGGTTTTTTCGTCACCTGCAATATACCTGACAGAAAAACCGGTAAAGCTTAATGGCAATAATTCTTCTGCTGCAGCATTTGCAATATCGCTGGTATGCACCAATACCACTTTCTGATCGCCACCGCCAAAGTTACCACCTGTTATGTTTGCATTCTTTATCAAAGGTATCATTGAAAAAAGATTATACATAAAATAAGAGGGGCGCAATGCTTTCACATTTACCTGCGGGTGTTCTTTCAGTAACGTTTCAAAATCGGCTATTCCATCTACCGGTCCCACCCCATTGCCCAAATGTGCACCAATACTGCTTAACACCACTACGTGCTTAATGTTGTTGGCTACAATGGCATGGGTATAATTTCTTGCCACCACATTTTGATAATGCCTGAAATTGTCTGCTGCAAAATTGGGTGGTATCGTGGCATAAACTGCGTCAGCACCCGCAAAAGCTGCCTGTACAAATGCTTCATCTTCAACCGAACCCACAACAGCTTTGGCGCCCTGCGTTACCAATGCTTCAAGGTTAGCTGCATTGCGGCCCACTACTGTTACTTCGTGACCGGCATTCAATAATTTTTCGGCCAATGGTTTTGAAATGTGGCCTGCCCCACCCGTAATTACGTACTTCATATTGTTTGTTTTAAATAATGTTTGTATATACAAATGTTTAGGTAAAAAAATTTACCCGAGTTTATCTGTCAATTTATTAATGCTTTGTACTGCACGCACACTTTCATCAGCACCAATAGTATCAGTATAAGATTTTGTAAAATCGTTCATACAGGATTTCATTTTGGGCAATAACTCTTTTGCTTTCGGAGTAGGATAAATGTACGTTACTTTCCCTTCTGTAGTTCTGATCAATAATTTTTTTTCTTCCAGTTTTTCAATCAGCCTTGTAATAGTACTGGGAGTAAGGCGCATTTCCTCTGCAATTACCCCTGGCTGTACACCCGGCGATTCCAGCACGGCAAGCAACACATAAGCATGGCTGGGCGGAAGATCCACTTTCTTCCACGCATCAATTGCCAGCTTTTCCACCTTACGTGCCAAAGCACCGGTTGAAAAATAAAGGCACCTGCTGAAGCGGCTGTCGCATGTTTTCATTACACAGCGAAGGTAAAACAAATTTATTTGTATGTACAAATAAATTGAAGATTTATTTTTTACCCTGCTGTAATTTTCTCTAATTTTACTCTATGGCCAACCCCAACTTAAACAACAGTTCCGCCTTTGCCGATAAAGAGTTTGAAAATACTATACGGCCAGCTGCCATTGACGATTTCAGCGGGCAGAGGCAGATCATTGAGAACCTGGGTATTTTTATCAAAGCGGCGAAGCTGCGAGGCGAAGCACTGGATCACATTTTATTCCACGGCCCGCCGGGTTTGGGTAAAACCACGCTATCCCGTATTGTTGCCAACGAATTAGGCGTAAACATTAAAGAAACCAGTGGCCCTGTCATTGAAAAGCCTGGCGACCTTGCAGGTTTATTGACCAACCTTGAACCTAACGATGTGTTGTTTATTGATGAAATTCACCGGTTAAGTACTGTAGTGGAAGAATATTTGTATGCCGCCATGGAAGATTTTCGCATTGATATTATGATTGACAGCGGCCCCAATGCAAGAAGTGTACAAATCAATCTTAACCCGTTTACCTTAGTAGGTGCCACTACACGCAGCGGATTGCTAACTGCTCCTTTACTCAGCAGGTTTGGTATTAAATCAAGGTTGGAATATTATGATGCCACCACGCTTAAAAATATTATCCTTCGCTCATCCAAAATACTGGGTACAAAAATTACCAGCGATGCTGCCGCTGAAGTATCAGGCAGGAGCCGTGGCACACCACGTATTGCCAATGGTTTATTGCGGCGTGTGCGTGACTTTGCACAGGTGATTGGCAATGGCGTGATTGATCTGGGCATTACTCAACATGCATTAAAAGCGTTAAATGTTGATGCGTTTGGGCTAGATGAAATGGATAACCGTATTCTAACCACTATCATTGAGAAATTCAAAGGTGGCCCCGTGGGTATTACCACTATTGCCACTGCTGTGGGTGAAGAACCCGGTACACTGGAAGAAGTGTATGAACCTTTTTTAATTCAGGAAGGTTTTTTACAACGTACCGCACGTGGAAGGGAAGCCACTGAAAAAGCCTATCAACACCTGGGAAAAGTGCCGCACAGGGGCGGTACTCAAAACAATTTATTTACTTAGGATTTGCGGTCGGGGCGCTCCATCCGGTCTGGCTATACACATTTATCCGTCAGGCGGCATAAAGCCTCCCTACCTTAACATCCGCACTCAGGAAAGTTAGCACACAGAGGTGGCTCCTAAAACAATTTATTTACTTAGCGTTTTATTTGTAGTCAGGATGGTCCAAACAATCTGGCTATGCTTCTTATCGGTCAGGCGGCTTAAAGCCTCCCGACCTTTACAACTGCACTTAGCAAAAGTGCCGCACCGGGCGGCACTCAAAACAATTTATTTACTTAGAAATTTATTCAGATACGACTAACCTGAATCCATTGCCGTGAATGTTCACGATTTCAATGGAAGAATCTTCTTTAAGGTATTTACGCAGTTTGGCTATGTACACATCCATACTTCTGCCATTAAAATAAGTATCACTGCCCCATATTTTTTTCAATGCTATTTCGCGGCTCAACAAATCATTTTTGTATTCGCTCAGCATTTTCAGTAATTCATTTTCCTTGGGTGATAATACCTGCACTTTTCCATTGATAGACAATTCACGCAAACGTGGGTTGAAGTGATATTTACCGAGGTCAAACTCCGCATTCACTTCTTCTTTATGCATTTCTTCATTGCGTTTTAAAATCGCTTTTATTTTATGGAGTAAAACTTCACTATCGAATGGTTTGGTGATATAATCATCGGCGCCCAGTTTATATCCCTGGATGATGTCATCTTTCATTGTTTTAGCACTTAAGAAAAACAATGGCACGTCTGGGTTTACATCGCGGATCTCTTCACCGAGTGTAAAGCCATCCATGTTCGGCATCATCACATCCAGCAGGCAAATGTCGAATTTCTCCCGCTGAAAAGCAGCCAGGCCCAAACGTCCATCTCGTTCCAGTGTTACATCGTAATCATTCAGTTCCAGGTAATTCTTCAATACCATACCCAGGTTGGTATCATCTTCGCAAAGCAATATTTTGGGTTTTGCTGTTTCCATGTTTTATGAGTTTATTGGCAAATAAAATTAATTCATTTTTTGTACTGCTAATATAGTGCCTAATTTTTTGTTAAAAGGAAAGATAATAGTTAAATAGTAAGTGGGTTAATTAGTTTAGCAGTTAATTGGGTGATTGAGTTGAAAGTTGATGGTTGAAGGTTATAAGTTGAAAACCGTTTATAAAGGGAAGCATTGCCTGGTATGAGGCATCTTTATATACCTGTTTACTTTATATACTTTTTACCTTACTTACTTATCAGCTTTATATACTTTTTATCCGTTAATGTTTTTAAAAACGCCACAAGGTCTTTCTTTTCAGTTGTTGTAAGCCCTAATGGTTTTTGTAAATCGGTATCTATATTAATTGCATCTTTTACCACTTTTGCAGGGTCATTATAATAGTCCACCACTTCTTCCAGTGTTTTAAAACTGCCGTTATGCATGTAGGGTGCCGTTACTGCAATATTGCGTAAACCCGGTGTTTTAAATTTTCCTCTGTCAGTTTCTTTATGCGTAATGTTATATAAGCCGGCATCGTTCCATTCTTTTCCATTGTATAAACCGATATTTTTAAATTCATCGTTGGTAAAATCTTCCTGGCTGTGGCAATTAAAACATTTTGCCTTTTCACCTATAAACAATTGCCTGCCGCGTTCTTCCTGTGCAGATAGTTTTTTGATATCATTGCTCCAGTCGTCAAATTTACTGTCCACCGTTTCCAGCGTTTGTTCATACGCAGCAAAAGCTGCACCCAGGTTTTTTGCAGATGGTGCCTGTTTAAACACCAGCTTAAATAAATTGCTGTATACTTTTGATTGCTGCAAACGCTGCACTGCTTCATTTATTGGTAAACCCATTTCTCCCGGGTTTTGTATGGGCATTAATGCCTGTTCTTCCAGCGAAGCTGCCCGGCCATCCCAAAAAAAATAAGGCCGGTTTTTCATATTTAATACCGATGGTGTATTGCGTGCAGTGCGTATTCCGTAAATGCCTTTGCTGAATGCGGCCGTATCTGCAAATGCAAATGCCGGCTGATGACAACTGGCACAGCTGATAGAAGAATCTTTACTCAGCATTTTTTCTGCAAACAATTTTTTTCCCAACGCTGCTTTACTCATTACCGGTGCAGGAGGTGTGCGAAATGCGCTGATCACTACAGTACCCATTACCATTACAACAATCAAAAGTAAAAATGTGCCTTTCATAGGCACAAATGTAACCGTAATGTGATAAAATCATCATCTCTTTTTCCATTTCAGTTTGTACCTTCCCTGAAATTTTATTACGATGGCTAATAACAAAGATGCTTTTATACAGGCCATGAAAGATGGCTATACTTTTAAAGGCGATGCTGTAACTATTGGTTGCGCTATGCTGGATGGTGAGGTTGTACCTGAAGCACCAATTAATCTTCCCTTAAAAACAATGAACCGCCACGGGTTAATTGCTGGTGCTACCGGTACCGGTAAAACCAAAACCCTGCAATTGATCAGCGAGTTTTTAAGCGATAACAGCGTGCCCGTTTTGCTGATGGATATTAAAGGTGACCTGAGTGGTATTGCCGCAGCAGGCAGTGTGAATGATAAAGTGAAAGACCGTTATGCCAAATTAAATATGGAATATAAACCCACCCAATACCAGGCAGAATTACTTACGCTGACCGGGCAAAAAGGTGTACACTTACGGGCAACTGTAAGCGAATTTGGCCCTGTACTGCTTTCCAAAATCCTGGGGCTTAATGACACTCAGGGTGGTGTGGTGGCAATGATTTTTAAATATTGTGATGACAGTCAGTTGCCATTGCTGGATTTAAAGGACTTCATTAAAGTATTGCAATATATTGGTGATGAAGGAAAGGAGGAGATTGAAAAATCTTACGGTAAAATTTCCACTACCAGTACCGGAACCATCCTGCGCAAAGTGATAGAACTGCAGCAGCAGGGTGCCGATATTTTCTTTGGAGAAAAAAGTTTTGAAGTGGATGACCTCATGCGCATAGCGGATGATGGTAAAGGTATGATCAGTGTATTGCGTGTGGCAGATTTACAGGATAAACCTAAACTCTTCAGCACTTTTATGCTGCAGATGCTGGCTGAACTGTATGCCACCTGCCCCGAAGAAGGCGACCTGGATAAACCCAAACTGGTGATGTTCATTGATGAGGCGCATCTTATTTTTAATGAAGCCAGTGAAGCATTGCTGCAGCAGATAGAAACCATTGTAAAACTCATCCGCTCCAAAGGCATTGGTATTTTCTTCTGCACCCAAAACCCTATGGATGTACCTGCAAGTGTACTGTCGCAATTAGGTTTGAAAGTGCAGCATGCCTTGCGTGCCTTTACTGCTGCAGACAGAAAGGTGATCAAACAAACTTCAGAGAATTATCCTGAAACCACCTTTTATAAAACAGAAGACCTCATTACGCAATTGGGTATTGGTGAAGCATTGGTAACGATGCTGAATGAAAAAGGTATTCCCACACCTTTAGCACATGTAATGTTATGTTCACCCCGCACAAGAATGGATGTGCTTACAGATGCAGAGGTGGATGCTATTAATGGTAAATCTAAAATGGTGGCCAAATACAATCAAACCATCGATAATAAAAGTGCGTATGAAATTTTAACAGCCAAATTACAGGAAGCCGCTGATAAAAACCAGGACCAGGGTGGTGGAGGCAATGGCGGCAGCAGTGATAAACCTAAAAAAGAAGAAGAATCCACTTTTGAAAAAGTGGCCAATAATACCATTGTAAAAAGTATGGTTCGTACAGCCGGTAATACCATTGTACGTTCGCTGCTGGGTGCTTTAGGCCTGGGCGGAAGAAGCGGCAGCTCGAAGAGTAAAGGATGGTTTTAGCGTGATAAAAATTATTCAGGTTGCTTGAGCGCCCCGACTATAAAGAGGTCGGGGCGTTTTAATACCCTGAACATTGAGCGACTGATTACAGGATCAGACGGGGACGTCAGATCATGTATCTTTGCATATGTTCTCAAAATTATACAAGCATCGTTACGGCCCGGTGTTGCTTATTGCAGTAATGGTTTGCAGCATCAGTTTTATTACCCGGTGTATCCTGATGGTTAAAAGCTGGCCTTCGCTGGAATTAAATCCACTGAGTTTTATCGGTATTTTTTTAATCGGGTTATTTTATGACCTGGTAGTGAGCAGTTTCTTTGCTATCCCGGTGGCGCTGTACTGCTGGCTGATGAAAGATTCCATCTACCGGAAAAAATGGCACCGCATCCCGCTATTTATTCTCTTCTTTCTGCTCAGTTTTATTTTATTGCTCAATGCAGGTTCTGAAATTACGTTCTGGGATGAATTTAGTGTACGCTATAACTTTATAGCGGTGGATTATCTTATTTATACAACAGAAGTCCTGGAAAACATCTGGGAATCTTACAACATTCCATTGATTGGTGCTGGCGTTGTACTGGCTGCCGTGGCTTTAGTTTTTATTGCCCGGAAAGCATTGATGGCTTCGCAACAGGTAAGTATGCGTTTTGCCGACCGCAGTAAATTTTTTATGCTGTTTTTGTTGTTTCCGCTTGCAGGATACTTTCTTGTCAACAATCATTTTAAAAACATCAGCAATAACAATTATGTAAACGAATTAGGCGGTAATGGCATTTATGAATTTGGTACTGCATACTGGAACAACGAAATTGATTACAACCGGTTTTATGCCACACGGAATGACACAACCAATATCGCTATGCTCAAATCAATGCTCCAGGAACCTGGTGCCACTTTTACCAACAACCCGTTAAGTGTACAAAGGGTCATTAAAAATGACAGCCCCGAACATCGCTGGAATATTGTTTTGATCAGCGTGGAAAGCTTGAGCGGCGATTACCTGGCGCATTTTGGCAATAAAGAACACATTACCCCTTATCTCGATTCACTGATTCCGCACAGTTTATTCTTTGAAAATTTTTATGCCAGCGGTACAAGAACGGTAAGAGGATTAGAGGCGCTTTCTTTGGCCATTCCTCCCACCCCCGGCCAATCTATTGTGCGGCGACCGGATAATGCTGATATGTTCAGCATGGGCAACGTATTACTTTCCAAAGGGTATGATGTGAACTACATTTATGGCGGTAATGCATTCTTTGACAATATGGGAAAGTTCTTTGGTGCCAATGGCTATAAAGTGCTGGACAAAAGAGACATTCCCGAATCAATGATACACCACACCACCGCATGGGGTATTGATGATGAAGGTGCATTTGAATTTACTTTACAGCAATGTGATAAAAGTTTTGCGGCGGGTAAATTGTTTTTCAATCATATCATGACGGTAAGCAACCACCGCCCTTATACTTATCCTGATGGAAGAATTGATATTCCTTCTGCGGCGCAATCTATTGCCGGTGGAGTGAAGTATACCGATTATGCAATTCATCATTTTTTGACGGCTGCCAGCAGTAAGCCCTGGTTTAATAATACCATTTTTGTTATAGTGGCAGACCATTGCAGTAAAAGCGCCGGTAAAACCGATTTACCTGTAAACCGTTATCACATTCCCTGTTTCATTTATGCACCGGCATTGATTGCCCCTAAAGCAGAAACCCGGCTCACCAGCCAGATTGACCTTGCCCCAACAGTTTTAGGCATGCTGAACCTTAATTACACCAGCCGGTTTTTGGGATATGATATTTTCAGAACTCCTGCCGGTATGGAAAGAGCTTTTATCAGCACTTACCAGGATATGGGTTATGTGAAAGATGGAAAACTGGTCATCCTCTCTCCTCAGCGTAAAATTCAAACTTTTGCCATCAACTTCACTACCGGGTTAAACACCCCCATTCCGGCAGATTCTGCCCTGGTTCACCAAGCTATTGCGTGGTACCAGGGAGCCAATTTTTTGTACAAAAATGAGGGCTATAAGATGGTAAAATAATCATATATATATTTCTATTCGATTGATTTTCAATTACCCTATGCAATCAATTGTGTTATTTTAACATAACACTATCAACAAATGTGCAATAAAATATTTTAAAAATACTTCATGAAAATCTTGTTGAATGGTAAATTCCGCATTATCTTCGTTTCGGTTTTTCATAGGATATTGGATTTTAAAGCGGGACTAGATTTCTATCTTGGTCCCTTTTTTATTTTTAGCCCTTTCTCCTGTAAAAATTAATGTCGAAACATTGGATATTTGCCGGCTTTATTTGTAGATATTTCCATCTTTATCTGCCATAATTTTTTGTTCACCCTGCAGATACTGTATCACCTTCCAAAGTTTTTCTTTTTTTACATGCTGCAGCCGTTGCTGAATTTGCTGCACAGGTTGGGGCCTATCATTGATTGCTTCAAAAATAATCCTGGCAATCTCTTCAAATTCTTCTTTTGAAAGAGAATTGGTTTTTGCATTAATACAATTATCGCAGATACCGCATGCACCTGCAATGGCATTAAAATATTGTGCGATGAATGTACTGCGGCATAAATCCGTCATGCGACAGTAATCATTCATTGCAGACACCCGTTCTTCAAAATTTTTCTTTTGTATTTTACTCGTGTTGGTATTTACTGCATAACTGTCTGCATACATCCTGTTCTTTAATAAAGTAATCTGAGGCTTTTCTTTTTGAGGTGTATACACCACAATGCCATAATCGTGCAGTTGCTGTAATGCCTGCTTCACGTTATTAACTTCAGTTTTCAAAAACTTAGCCAGTTGTGATTCATAGACTGTGCAGGGATAATCAAAAATACCTTCATACGACCGCAGCAACCCTTTAATTGTCGTTACCAAATGCGGATGTGTTTGCTCAAAAGATTCAATATCTGAACGGCTGGCGGTAACCAATACAGTAGCGGGTTTAAAGATCATTTCATTATAACAAAGAAAATCTTCCTGTTCCAGTATTTTTATTGCATAAGCAGTGGTGAGCATATTCAGTTTAAAAGCAGTGGTAAATACTGCCAAATCCAAATCATAGCTTAACCCTTCTCCAATGCCCGCCGCAACCTGGAAGTGGTTCATTAAAGCAATGTATACGGTCCTGATGTCTTCTTCGCCGGGAAAACGAATATCCACCTGCTCCTGCAATTCTTCTAACTCTTTATTTCCGTACAATAATACTGCATAAGCTCTTTTGCCATCCCGTCCGGCACGGCCGGCTTCCTGGTAATAATTCTCCAGGCAATCGGGTACATCATAATGCACCACCACCCTTACATCTGGTTTGTCTATACCCATACCAAATGCATTGGTACAAACCATTATTCTTATTTTGTTATGGATCCAGTTTTCCTGTTTGGTGGTTCGTTCTTCTGAAGTCAACCCTGCATGGTAATAATCTGCACTGATGTTATTCATCCGCAGTAAGTCAGCAATTTCCCTTGTACGTTTACGGCTTTTGCAATACACAATACCCGTTCCTTTTACATTCTGAACAATCTCCAGTAATTTATTTTGTTTGGAAGACGGGTTAAATACACTGTAAGAAAGATTGGGTCTTTCAAACGACTGCTGGAATCTTTGCCATTCATTTTGTTTTGCAGGAAGTTCATTTACAGGCAGGCTGAGTTTATCGCAAATATCATCCTGTACTTTTTTTGTTGCCGAAGCGGTCAATGCCAGCACCGGTATACCAGGCAACATTACCCGAAGATTGGCAATCCGCAGATAAGGCGGCCTGAAATCATATCCCCATTGAGACACACAATGCGCTTCATCAATAGCCAGCAGGCTGATGTTTAATGCCGGCAGGTATTCGAGAAACAATTTTGTTTCCAGCCTTTCCGGTGATACGTACAAAAATTTATAATTTCCATAAGCTGCATTCTGTAAAGTTTTCTTCACCTCCATAAAACTCATGCCGCTGTAAATGGCCAATGCATTAATGCCTTTCCGTTTCAGGTTTTCTACCTGGTCTTTCATCAATGCTATCAGCGGGCTAACCACCAGGCAAATGCCATCCTTCATCATAGCGGGCACCTGGAAACAGATGGATTTACCCCCGCCTGTTGGCAAAATAGCCAATGCATCCTTTCCCTCCAGTACAGCATGAATAATCTCTTCCTGCAATGGACGAAATGCCGTATAGCCCCAGTATTGGTGTAATATTTCCTGCGGTGTAACCACTCCGTTTAATTTGGGTTGAAATTAAAGTACTTTCCTGTAATTCAGGCGGATGGAATTTATGGCCAATACCACATCGCTGAAGCCCATTGCCAGGGCTGCAATGCCGGGATGCAATAAGCCAATTGCTGCAATGGGAATAGCCACTACATTATAAATAAAGGCCCAGAATAAATTTTGTTTGATGGTGTTGAAGGTTTGTTTCCCCAACCCTAAAGCCAGGGGTAAGTTTTTGATGCCTTTTTGCGTAAGTACCACCTGTGCAGTTTGCATGGCTAAATGTGAGGCATCAGAAATGGAAATACCAATAGTAGCTTTTGCCAACGCTGGTGCATCGTTAATACCATCACCAATCATGGCAACCGGCGCTTTGCTGTTAAGTTGTTCAATGATGGTCAATTTTTCTGCCGGGGATTTTTCTGCATACACTTCATCAATGCCAACGATTTTCGCAAGCGCATCACATCTTTCTTTACTGTCACCACTCAGCAATACGGTTTTAATATTTTTTGAATGCAGATAATTGATCACAGTTGTGGCTTCGTCACGGATACTGTCATCCATATCGAACCAGCCGGTGAGTTGATTATTTTTGATCAACGTTGCGGTATGGGAGGTGTTGAATGGTGAATGGTCAATAGTGAATTTTCCCAATTGATAAAAGTTTCCGTCTTTATCGGTTGCCTGTATGCCCATTCCTTTAACTTCTTCCACTTTTACCCAGTTGATCGGATTATTGATTTTCCATTGTACAGCAATTGCTTTTGCAATGGGATGATTGGAATATTTTTCCAGTGAATACACCAGTCGTTTAAATTCATCTTCGCTCATACCTTGATGACTGATTGCAGAAACGGTTAACTGTCCTGTGGTAAGTGTTCCAGTTTTATCAAACACAACGGTGGAAATATCTTTAAACAATTCCAAACTTCTTGCATTACGGAAAAGGATACCCTGTTTTGTTGCCCTGCCCAGTCCAACGGCAATAGCTGCGGGTGTAGCCAGGCCCATTGCGCAGGGGCAACTGATTACCAGTACAGCAATGCTGCGCATTAATGAACCGGTTACACCCGTATCAAAAGCAAAATAATTCAGGATAAATGTCAATACAGCGAGGCCCACCACTACCGGTACAAAAATGGCGCTGATCTTATCTGCCAGTTGCTGAATGGGGGGCTTTTCTGCCTGCGCCTGTTTTACGAGGTTTAATATATTGCTTAACACTGTATCCTTACCAACAGCTGTTACCTGTGCTTTTACTGTGCCATCGGTAAACAGGCTGCCGCCGATCAGCGCATCTTTTTTCTGTTTATGAATAGGTTTGCTTTCGCCGGTCAGCAATGCTTCACTTACGTACGCTTCGCCCCATAATATTTTACAATCCGCCGGCACCTGCTCCCCGGTTTTAATGAGTACTAAATCACCATGCCGCAGCTGTGTATTTTCTACGGGGAAAACAACTTCTTTATGTTCATCATCGAAGGCAATCATATTGGCCATTACTTTTTGTTTGCCGGCCAGTTCATTCAATGCTTTTTGTGTGGTGGCTACAGATTGATGTTCCACCCATTCACCCAAAAACACCAATGTTATTATTGTGGCAGTGGTTTCATAAAAAATAAACTCCATGCCCATATTGCCAATGGTGCCCGTTAAACTGTATACAAATGCTGCTGTGGCGCCCAGCGCAATTAACACATTCATATTGGGTATACCCCTGCGCAGGCTGTTGATTGCACTGATGCCAAAATAACCCATGCCCACTATATATACCGGCAGGCATATGGCCAATTGTATCCATGGGTTCATTAAAAAATGAATATGCCAGGGCAGCATGTGCAGCATGAGCACTGCTGTAAAAGGCAAACAGAATAAAAAACGCTGGAGGTGATTGGAGAATAACTTAGTTTTTTGTTTAGTGTTTTCAGTTTTTTGTTCGTTGACTACAGTATAACCTAAATCCGCAATGCCTTTAATCAGGTCTTCTTTACTGCTGTTTTCTTTCAATTCAAAGTTTACGTCCCCGCCGATAAAATTTACTTTCACCTCCTTCATCCCCTGCTTTTGCAGGTATTTGGTGATGGTTAAGGCACAATTGGTGCAATCCATCCCTTCTACTTTCCATTCAACTTTTTCCATAGTGCAAAATTATTTATTGTGCAGGGCACGGGATTACTAATGAAGGAAAATATCTTTGCAACATGGAGGTAAATTTTACACTGGATCAACTGCCTGCAACAGCCCAGGCACTTGCCGCTGAACTAAAGCCATCTGCTGTTATTGCGTTTCATGGAGAAATGGGGGCGGGTAAAACCACTTTCATTCACGCATTGTGTGAAGCCATGAAAGTAGCCGGAACCGTCTCCAGCCCCACATTCTCTATCATCAACCAATATAGCACCAACGACGGACGCACGATTTATCACATGGACCTGTACCGGATGAAAAATGAAAACGAAGCCATTAATGCCGGGGTGGAAGACTGCCTGTACTCAGGCAATACCTGCCTGGTGGAATGGCCTGAAAAAGCGCCGGGTATTTTTCCTGACGATACCCTGCACTGTTACATCAGTTTAATTAATGATAATACACGAAAGCTCAGGATTAATTTGTAAATTCGGTAACAGTTTGTAAACTGATTTTTTTCTAAAAAAACGATTATCACGGTGGCCACTTCAAAACCTTTTGTTTCTCCCTCCTTTTCATACGAAACCCTGGAAGAGACCCTGGATATTAAACCCAAGGGGGCAGAATTATTTATTGGTATCCCCAAAGAACATTCCTTCAGTGAAAACCGAATTGCCCTGACGCCTGAAGCTGTTGGCGTGATGGTGGCTAACGGGCACCGCGTGGTGGTGGAAACCAAAGCCGGCCTCGGCGCCAGTTATAGCGATACAGATTACAGCGAAGCAGGTGCCAAAATTGCTTACGATAAGAAAGAAGTGTATGAATGTGATATTTTAGTGAAGAGTGCACCGGTAAGTATGGCCGAATGCGATTTGCTGAAGTATGGGCAATATATTATTTCCCCTATTCACCTGGCGGTGATGCAAAGGGAGATTTTGCAGAAGATGATGGATAAGAAAATCACCGCACTGAGTTTTGAAAACCTGAAGGATGACAGTGGGCACAATCCTATTGTACGCAGTATGAGTGAAATTGCCGGCAGCGCTGTTATGCTTATTGCCGGGCAATACCTCAGCAACGCCAACAATGGTAAAGGTGTACTGGTGGGTGGTATCAGTGGTATTCCACCAACAAAAGTTATCATCATCGGTGCCGGTATTGTGGGTGAGTATGCGGCCAGGACTGCCCTTGCCATGGGTGCCAGCGTTAAAATTTTCGATAACAGCATTTACCGGTTAAAAAGATTGCAGAATAATATTGGCGGTCGTTTATGGACGTCCGTTATTGAACCTAAAATTCTGGCTAAACAATTAAAAACCTGCGATGTGGCCGTTGGCGCACTCAGCAGTACCGGCGGCAGAACGCCGATTGTAGTAACTGATGAAATGGTGAGTAATATGCGTCCGGGAAGTGTGATTGTTGATGTGAGTATTGACCGCGGCGGTTGTTTTGAAACCAGCCAGGTTACCACGCATGAGCACCCGGTTTTTAAACAGTATGATGTGATCCATTATTGTGTACCGAATATCCCCAGCGGTTTTGCACGTACTGCTTCGCAGGCTATCAGCAACGTATTGATGCCCTTATTGCTGGAGACTGGTGAAGATGGCGGTATTGATAACGTGATCTGGTATAAGATCAACATCCGCAGCGGCATTTATTTATTTAAAGGCAGCCTGACCAATTTTTATTTGAGTGAAAGATTTGATTTGAAATATACGGATTTGAATTTGCTGATCGCAAGCAAACGGTAATACTATTAATTATTAATCGAGTATGAGTTTCTCCATTCCTAAAGGAAATAGAAAATATACCTTCGCAGAGTACATGGCCATTGAAGAAACCAGTACAGAACGTCATGATTTTTATCATGGTGAAGTGTTTGCTATGGCAGGAGGTACAAAAAACCATAACAATATCATTCTTAATCTGGCTGCTGACATTAAAGGGAAGAAAAAAAGCGAATGTGATCTTTACATTGACGGGATGAAACTGGAAATTGAAAAAGAAAGTTTTTACGTATATCCGGATTTAATGTATACCTGCGAAGATCATTTAAAAGGAGATGATGCTTTTGTAAAAAATCCTTCGTTAATAATTGAGGTGATTTCTGAATCAACAGCTTTATACGACAAGGAAGTAAAACTGAAATATTATAAAAGAATTCCCAGTCTGAATTATTATGTGCTGGTTTCTCAAAAGGAAGTTATGGTAGAGGTATATAGCCGTATTGAAAACACGCAAATATGGAAGTACCAGACTTATGAGAACTTAAATGAAGTAATTACATTTGAAAGGTTGGGATTTTCACTACCTGTTGCAGTTATTTATGAAAGTGTTGAAGTGGAAAACACATAGATTATTTATAATCCCCAATTGCAACTACAGCTTCGCAGAAATCATACTCCTGTTTATCATTACTGCTTACAATCACCAGCCTGTTGTGGATACGGTTATTGATGAGTTGATGGTATAATGCCACGCCATCTGCATCAAGATTGGTGGTGGGTTCATCTAAAAGCAATATCGCAGTATCACTAAAAAATGCCTGCGCTAATTTCAGGCGTTGTTTCATCCCGCTGCTGTAATAACGGATTTGTTTGTGCGCAGCTTTTTCCAGGCTGACCGTTTTCAGCATTTCATCTATAGTTAAACCGGGTATCAATGTTTTAAACTGTGCATGAAAGTGCAGCATTTCAACTGCGGTCATTTCTTCCACCAGTTCAAGATACGGTGCAGCAATGGCTACATGATTGTACAGCTGATCATCTGCAACTGGTTGCCCGTTGGCGGTTACGGTTATAGTGCCTTCATTATGCGTTAAAGAACCTGATATTACCTGCAGCAAAGTTGATTTTCCCGAACCATTGGAACCTGTGATGGCATAAGATTTTCCCCATTCGAACCGGTAGCTGCAATGCCTGAATATCCACTCCCTGTTGAAGCGCTTGCCCACATTATCCAGCACAATAGTTACATTATTGGTCATGGAAGAAGGTTGCGACGGTGTGGATTGAGTAAAGTTCATTTGATTTTTTCAGTATAGGTTATTCATCATCGGTGCTGCCTTTGGTAAAGCGTTTGATGATGCCCCTGCCGCTTTCCCTGATGAAAGTTACAATCTCATCTCTTTCATCAAATGCAGGAAATTCCTCTTCGATATAATTCAGGGCTTGTGAAGTGTTCATGCCTTTGTTGTAAATGATGCGGTAGATATCGAGTATAGAGTTGATTCTTTCTATTGAAAAACCTCTTCTTTTTAAACCAACAGAGTTTACACCGGCATAACTTAATGGGGTACGGCCCGCTTTAATATAAGGGGGCACATCTTTACTCACCAAACTTCCTCCGGCAATAAATGCATGCTGGCCAATATGTACAAACTGGTGAACGGCACACATACCGGCAAGTATGGCATTATCGCCCATTACCACGTGGCCGGCCATTTGCGTACTGTTGCTCATAATGCAGTTGTTACCTAATGTACAATCGTGTGCAATATGGCTGTATGCCATAATCAAACAATTGTTGCCTACTTTGGTAACCCATTTATCTTTACTGCCCCGGTTAATGGTTACAAATTCGCGAATGGTGGTATTGTCTCCAATTTCAACGGTGGTTTGTTCGCCTTCAAATTTTAAATCCTGTGGAATAGCAGCTATTACAGCGCCCGGAAAGATGCGGCAATTCTTCCCAATTCTTGCGCCTTCCATTATGGTTACGTTACTGCCAATCCATGTGCCTTCACCAATTTCTACATTGGGATGAATAACACTGAATGGATCAATTTTTACGTTAGTGGCCAGCTTGGCGCTGGGGTGTATATAGGTATGTGGATGAATCATCGTTTATCGTTAATTAGTTTATTGGTCAATTAGTTAATTGGTTTATTGGTTTGAGGTAAATCATGGATTAAAGTCTTACGAATTTACTAATAACCCAATTAACCAGTTAACTGCCTAACTTCTTTTCACCAGTTGCGCTGTTAAATCAGCTTCGGTACACAATTTATTGCCCACGTATACGCTACCCCTCATAATACAGATACCGCGGCGGATGGGTTCTATCAATTCCATTTTTAATAACATGGTATCGCCTGGCCCAACTTTTTGTTTGAATTTACAGTTTTCAATTTTTAAAAAGTATGTATCATATTGTCCTTCGGGCATGGCATTAATGCAGAGTATACCTCCTGTTTGTGCCAGCGCTTCTATCTGCAATACGCCGGGCATTACCGGGTTGCCGGGAAAATGCCCCTGGAAGAAGTATTCATTGAAGGTTACATTTTTGATACCCACAATATGGCGGTCCGTTAATTCAATGATCTTATCTACAAACAAAAATGGGAAACGGTGTGGTAATGTTTTCTCAATCTGCTGTTGTGTATATACCGGTTGTTGATTGGGATTGTAGATGGGTATATCCTTGGTGTGTTTATTCTTTTTGATGTACTGTTTGATCTTTCTTGCAAACTCCACATTGCTGCTGTGGCCGGGGCGGTTGGCAATGATATGTGCTTTGATGGGGTAACCAATCAATGCCAGGTCACCAATTACATCCAGCAATTTGTGGCGTGCCGGCTCATTGGGGAAACGCAGTTCAAGATTATTCAGGTAGCCTTCGCTTTTCACTTCCACTTTGGTACGGCCAAATGCTTTGGCCAGGCGGCTCATTTCTTCGTCCGTTACCGGTTTATCTACTACAACTATGGCATTGTTGATATCACCGCCTTTCACTAAATTATTTTCCAGCAACATTTCGAGTTCATGCAAAAAACAAAAAGTACGGCAGGGTGCAATTTGCGATTTGAATTCTTTGATTGATTTCAGGCTGGCATGTTGTGTACCCAACACCGGGCTGTTAAAATCGATCAGGGTGGTGATCTGGTAATTGGTGGCGGGCAGGGCCGTCATGTCCACCCTTTTCACATCATCATAATGGGTGATGTTGGTATCAATGGTGTACCATGCTTTGGCGGCATCCTGTTCCAAAACGCCGGTTTCTTCAATGATTTCCACAAAGGGTTCGCTGCTGCCGTCTATAATAGGGATTTCAGGGCCGTTAATTTCAATCAGGCAATTATCTACTCCCATGCCCACTAATGCCGCTAAAATATGTTCTACTGTACTTACCCGTACTTCTCCCTGTTCCAGTGTCGTTCCTCTTGAAGTATCGGTTACCAGGTCGCAATCGGCTTTGATCACCGGCATGCCCGGCAGGTCTATACGTTGAAATTGAAAGCCAAAGCCCGGGTTGGCCGGCTTCAAAGTCATATCCACATTAACGCCGGTATGCAGTCCTGTACCAGAAATACTAACTGAGGCAGCAAGTGTATGTTGTTTATCAGGATTAAAATTATTATCCATCCGTGTTGAAATTTTTATCGGCAAAGATAAGATAGTTCATGGTTAATGATTCAAGAAACAAGAGACAAGAAACAAGGATCAAGGGACAAGTATCAAGTATCAAGAGACAAGTATCAAGGGATATGAGGTCGGCCTGTTTTTAAAACTGGAACTGGAAGCTGCCGAAAATGCCGAAGCGGGAAGATTTTTCAACCGGCAAAGGACGTGGCAATACCCGCCAAACAAAATCCAGGCGAAATACTTTTAAGATATTGTCTATTCCGGTGCCCATTTCAAGATACGTGGAGCCATTGAGTGTTTTGAACGATCCTGTTTTATTATTCAATGCCACATTCTCCGGGCTTAACGATCCCCATACCGCTTTTGCATTCCAAAACTGGCGCAGTTTCATTTTGCGTGTCAGTGCTGTAAAACGGAATAAACCTGACCCTACATTATGTTCAACATTGATGCCTGCATATTTATCGCTGAGGTATTCAAAACGGCTCATCAGGTTAAAGCTGCCGGGACTGTAATAATAAATATCATTGCCGGGATGATTTTCCAGTATGGTAAATGGCACCACACCATTCACTTTACCGGCATATACTTTATATGAAAAAGAGCCATAGGGCGATATTTTCATAAAGTCTTTTACCGAAGCAGATATGCGTGTGTAGTTATACGCACTGTTAAGTATGCCTGAAAACCCTTTGGTAAACATCAGTTCTGCAACAGGATATTTGGTACCCAGCGAATAGCGGAAATAATCGCCTTCAATAAATTGTTCCAGGTAAGCAAAGCGCAGTTTCACGGCCACATCAAAACTGGATAATGGTAAACCTTCACTCACCGGGAACGTTTCTTTAAAGGGTAAATTTTTCAGCGGCGTATATTGCCTGTTGGATAAAAACAGTTCTGTTGAAAAACCTTTGCCCAGTTCTTTAAACACTTCGAAGCGCATATCCTGCAGGCGCAGGTATTTGCGGTTGATGCCGGGTTTGCGGATGGCCAATGAAAAAATATTATCCTGGCCCACATCGCCCAGCTGGCTGATGCCATTATCAATATCATTGTAATAAGATGCATGCAGGCGAAACCTTAACGGATCCCGTTTTACAATCCAGTAAGCTTCAGCCTTGCCTTTGAACTGTTTGTCTTTAAACCCATAAGCAAGGTACGTATGCAGGTAAATATGTTTATTGAAGCCGGTGGTGGTACCCAAATCAAACCGCACACGGGTACCCTCCCATCCATTAGCGCTGATCCAGTTGAACCATGGGCCGATTTCGTAATTGGTTAATTGTTTATAACCTGTACCAATAAACTTCAATGTGTTTTGCAGCCGCTGAAATTTGGGCATGGCCAGTAATTTATCTACAGTGGCATAAATAGCTTTTTCGTTGGTGGACAATGAATCATGGCGCAGCGCCTTCCATGCGGAATCAGTTTGCTGGTTGCTGCCCGGAGCAGTTTTTACTACTTCTTCAATGTTTTGAGTTTTGAATAAATTGGTAATGGAATCGCTGTTGATGATGATGTTACGGTAAGAAGTTGTTTTTCGCCCAATAAAAGTGAGTGATTGTTTGCCCAGCACTTTAAAGTCGGCAAAAAATTTATCCCGTTTTAAGAAATACAGGGTATCGTTCACCGGTATAAATTCCTGGAATACGCTGATGCGGTCGATGTAGTTGATGTTAGCATCTTTACCCAGGTAGAGATTCACTTTTTGTATCTGGTACGTTTGTCCAAAAACCCATGCATCGCCTTCAAAAGTGTTTTGACCCGGGTGTTTGGGAGAAAAAACAAAGTGAAATATTTTTCTGCCGCCAACCATTTGTGTATCTGGTACAGCAAAATTGTAATACACATCTGCATTATCATTAAATGGACTGATAAAATCTTTATCCATCACGTTCACATAATTGGCATATACGTTTACATTCTGGTTCATTACACCCATTAACTTGCTGATGCTTTCGTTGGAAAAACCTTTGGTATTGCTGGCCTTAATGTTCTCGAAATATTTTTTGGTGTTTTTCTGGTAGGCATAATCGCTCACACTTTCTACCAGGTAAGCCGGCAGGAAGGGCTCTTTTTCAGATGTACTGTCAATATTGTCGAATACAAAAGCAAAAGGTTTTAAAAGGAAACTTTTTTTGGCTTTATCTGCCTTAAAATTTTTGATATCCACTTCCAGCTTATTGTATGCTTCGTAACCAAAGTTGGCCAGGTTGGTGCGGTTGTATTGTTTCTTCCTGCTCATGATCTTTCGCCACAAAAACAATCCCTTGTTGATCTTTGATTTTACCACAACCCCACCGGTGGCAGAACCCCTTTGCAATTCAATCACCATTGTTTTTCCGTTTACAGAATCGTTGACGGGAATATGATATTGTTCGTAACCTACATAAGTAACCACTAAAGTATCCGGAGTAAACCGGCTCATATAAAAAGAAAAATTACCGGCACTGTCGGATGTTTTGCCTACCCCGGAACGTTTAAAATATACTGATGCGTAACTGATGGGTTCCTTCGTATGGGCATCACGTATAATACCATTAAAATTCAGGCTTTGTGCATGCACCTGATAAAAGGTAAAAAATAAAGCAGTAAAAAGTAAAAATCTAAAAGCGCTCAATGTATACTGTTGTTGTTACTGTTTTCAATAAACTCAATTATTGCGATACAGAAATGTTAAAATAATTATTCAAAACGAAAAAGCCGGTGCTTTGTTGGCTCCATGCCATTTCGTTTACTATAAGATAACAATAGCAGCAAAATCGTTGGCAAATGGTACGGTACTTTACAGATTTATTTTTTGACTGTTAAAGCAGCGATCTGTTTCTCCAGTTCCTGGATGCGTTTTTCCAGTTCGGGCAGTTTACGGGTAGTGGCCTGGCTGCGCAATGCGGCGGTATAATCAAAAGCTGGTGAACCGGTAACAGCTTTGCCCGGTTCCAGCGATTTACTTACACCGCTTTGTGCATTAATACGGGCGCCATCGCCTATAGTAATGTGGCCAACAATTCCGGCCTGGCCACCAATCATTACGTTGTTTCCCACTTTTGTACTGCCGCTTACACCGCTTTGTGCAGCAATTACGGTATTGTGCCCCACTTCCACATTATGGGCTATCTGTAATAAATTATCCAGTTTAGCACCGGCTTTAATTAAAGTACTGCCAATGGTAGCACGATCTATAGTGGTATTGGCACCAATTTCCACCCCATCTTCTATAATTACATTACCAATCTGCGGTACTTTTTTAAATGTCCCATCTGGCTGTGGTGCAAAGCCAAATCCATCGCTGCCAATAACGGTGCCGGCATGTATTACCACATTTTTACCAATAATACAATCATGATAAATTTTTACACCGGGATGAATGATCGTATTCTCCCCAACAACAACATTGTTGCCCAAATATGCCTGCGGATAAATTTTTACATTATTGCCCACCACAACGTTGGCACCAATACTGGCGAAAGCCCCCAAAAAAATATGTTCTCCCATTTTAGCAGTGGCATCAACATAAACCGGTTGCTGAATACCACTGAGCTGCTGCCTTTGTATCTGCTGATATTTGTCTAATAAAACAGCAAAGGAGGTATACGCATCAGGAACTTTTATTAAGGTGGCAGCAACGGGTTGTTTCAGCTCCAGCGATTCATTAATGATCACTACTGATGCGCCTGTTGTGTACAGGTATTCTTCATACTTGGGATTGGCAAGAAACGACAACTGGCCCTGGCGGGCTTCCTCAATCTTACCAAAAGATGCTACAGCAGCATCGCCATTGCCTTCTACTTTTCCGCCAATAATTGCGGCTATTTGTGTTGCAGAAAATTGCATATTGTAGTGAATAGTTAATGGTTCATGGTTAATAGTAATGGTTAATGAAGCCTGGTTCTATATTGTTGATAACAAGATTGAAGCGGGCCTCTTTAGCTATTAGCTACGACCTAACATAACAAATGTAATATTTTTTGGTTTTTCCTTTCAGATTTTGATTGATCAATGCATTGTCCACCTCTGATATCGCTTTTACTGAACCGTCTTTAAACAAAATATAGATATGTTCATCGTCAAAATTATAGGTGCTGCTTACCGCTTCGCCGGTAAATACCAGCCAGCCGGCATCTTCCCTGCTGATGTTCAGCTGCGTGCAGGCTTCCCCGGTTTTTTCTTCCAGCAAAGCCGCATCAACCGGGGCGCCAAAGTATTTTGTTTTCAGCAATTGGCGGTCAATAATGCCATTGCATAATAACGACAGCACAAGGTCTTCATGTTTACTCCATGCTTTAATAGCACAATGGAGGTCATAATCGTCCAGCCGGCAAAATTCGTCAATACTGATTGCTTCGCCTCTGCCAGAGATTAATTTATGTAAAGGCCCGGGTATTTCCGCCCTGATGTGTTTCGCTCTTTTCACTATGCGCTGCAGCATTTGTTCGGCACAGTTCACCGTTTTATGCAGGTACACCTGCCAGTACATGAGGCGGCGGGCTACAATAAATTTTTCTATAGAATAAATACCTTTTTCCTCCACCATCAATTCCCCGTTGTGCACTGTAAGCATTTTTAAAATACGATCGTACCCAATCACCCCTTCGCTAACGCCGCTGAAAAAACTGTCCCGTGTCAGGTAATCCATCCTGTCCACATCCAATTGCCCGCTGATGAGCTGGTGCAGGAATTTTTTGGGATGTTCCCCTTTAAAAATTTCAATGGCCAACTGTAGTTTACCATTATATTGTTCATTCAGCTGCTGCATAATGAGCAAAGAAATGGCTTCGTGATGCATGTTCTCCACCAGCACGTTTTCCAAAGCATGGCTAAAAGGGCCGTGGCCCACATCGTGCAATAAGATGGCAATTTTTGCAGCCTGTTCTTCTTCTTCGGTAATTACAACGCCTTTGCTTTTTAATTCAGTTAATGCGCTGCACATTAAATGATATGCGCCTAATGAATGATGCAAACGGGTATGCACCGCACCGGGATAAACTAAGCTGGCCATTGCCATTTGATTAATGCGGCGCAGGCGTTGATAATAAGGATGGGCAATGATCTGAAAAATGAGTTCGTCGTCAATGGTAATAAAACCATACACCGGGTCGTTAATAATCTTGCGAAAGGGCATGCTGTTGTTTTACTTAAGCTTTCTATGTTTTACATGCAGATGGCACATAATTGTTAAAAGTTGTACAAAGCTAAATAAAGCGTACCAGCATTGATATAAAAAATTAAATTTGCTCAAAGGGTTAAAGTTCATGGATAATGGTTCATAATACAATTTTTATTGAGCTGTCATTGCCATGAACCATTAACGATGAACCATCAACCAATAAAAATGAGTATAGCGAAAATTCTTTGGGTAGACGATGAGATTGACAGCCTCACCTCACAAATCATGTTTTTAGAGAATAAGGGTTACGAAGTGCAAACCAAAACCAATGGTTTTGATGCGGTGGAATTTGTGAAAGATAATGTGGTTGATGTTGTATTGATGGATGAAAGTATGCCCGGCTTAACCGGCCTGCAAACCCTGCAGCAGATGAAGGAGGTAAATAACAATCTGCCGGTAGTACTGATCACAAAAAATGAGGCGGAGAATATTATGGACGAAGCCATCGGCTCGCAGATCAGTGATTATTTAATTAAACCGGTTAACCCCAACCAGGTGCTGCTCAGCTTAAAAAAGATCATTGATAATAAACGTTTGGTGGCAGAAAAAACCACATCGGCATACCAGCAGGAGTTCAGGAGTTTGTTTATGGCCTTAAACAATAACCCGGACTATAATGAGTGGATGGACATTTACAAAAAGATCGTATTCTGGGAGCTGGAAATGAAAAAAAGTGACAGCCCGGAAATGCAGGAAGTATTCCAGTCGCAAAAACAGGAAGCCAACACAGAGTTCTTCAAATACGTTTCCAAAAATTATGCTTCGTGGGTGGGCCCCAAAAGTTCTGCCGCACCAATCATGAGTAATACGTTGATGAAGTATAAAGTATTTCCGCACCTGGAAAAAGGAACTCCTTTATTCTTTGTTTTGATCGATAATTTACGTTTTGACCAATGGAAAGCCATTCAGCCCATTGTTGCAGAAAGTTTCCGTATACAGGAAGAAGAAACCTTTTATTCTATTTTACCCACGGCTACACAATATGCCCGCAATGCCATTTTTTCCGGGTTGTTACCGGTAGAAATTGAAAAACAATTCCCCGTTCAATGGAAAAATGATGATGAAGAAGGCGGTAAAAATTTATTTGAAGAGGAATTTTTTAAGGCGCAGCTTAAACGAATGGGTAAAGGCGACCTGAAATATTCATACACCAAAATAACGAATAATAACGACGGGCAAAAGCTGGTGGACAATATTCATAATCTTTTGCAGAACGACATCAACATTATTGTATACAATTTTGTTGATATGCTGAGTCATGCCCGTACAGAAATGGAAGTATTGAAAGAACTGGCCAGTGATGAGACCAGTTATCGTAGCATTACCGCCAGTTGGTTTGAACATTCACCGCTGCACGCAGCATTAAAAAGAATTGCTGACAAAAAAATCTCATTGATTGTGGGTACAGATCATGGAAGCGTACGGGTGAAAACACCCGCCAAAGTGATTGGCGATAAACAAACCACCGCCAACCTGCGGTATAAACATGGCCGCAACCTGAATTATGAAGCCAAAGATGTGCTGGCCTTCCGCGACCCCAGGGAAGCAGGGCTGCCGGTACCCAACGTCAACTCCTCATTCATATTTGCCAAGGGCGATTTGTTTTTATGTTATCCCAATAACTATAACCATTTTGTAAACTATTACCGCAATACTTTTCAGCATGGCGGGGTAAGTTTGGAAGAAATGATTGTACCCATCATCCGGATGACGAATAAATAAATGGATCTATAAGAATGATGCTTTTATAAATAGTTCATTAGCAAAGGTTACTTATCAACGTTTGTTGAAAATTATATTTGTTTAACCAACGCTATTGTTGCAAGTTGCAAGCTGATTGAAAACTGTTTGTAAAGTCCCGTGGGGATGCAGCTATGAAATACACACAACACACATTAGATAAAATTGAGCGCATTGCAGAAGAAGCCGGTTATATTATCCGTTATGAAAGAGGAAACTTTCAAAGTGGCTATTGTATTCTGCAGGCAAAAAAAGTAATCGTTCTCAATAAATTTTTTCAGACAGAAGGAAGGATCAATACATTGGTTGATCTGATGCCGCAATTAGACATCAATTTTGATGCGCTTACGCATGAAAGCCAGAAAATGTATGAAGAAGTGATGAGTGCAGAAGCACGCTCATAAAATACTTTTGTTTTTTGGTTTACCACAAACTAATTATCCATAAGCAGTTACGAATTCTTATTTTTGCCCAGTGCAATCACCTTCACTTACCATTACTTTTTTGGGCACAGGTACCAGCAGTGGTGTACCTATGATTGCATGCCCCTGTGCAGTTTGTGCATCCACCAATCCAAAAGACAAAAGGCTGCGCAGCAGTATTATGGTGGAAAGTGCCACCACCACTATTGTTGTAGACACCACACCAGATTTCAGGTACCAGATGCTGCGGGCGAATGTAAAAAAATTAGATGCCATCCTTTTCACGCATCCGCATAAAGACCATATTGCCGGACTGGATGACGTAAGGGCATTCAATTATTTTCAGCAAAAAGCCATGAACCTGTATGCCAATTCACTAACTGAAGAAGCCATTAAACGGGAATTTGCTTATGCCTTCTCTGATAAAAAATACCCGGGTATACCTGAACTGAATCTGAATACCATTAACGGGGAATCTTTTTATATTGGTGATATTCCTGTTCAACCCATAACAGTATGGCATTACAAAATGCCGGTACTGGCTTTTCGTTTTGGAAAGTTCACCTATATTACTGATGCGAACCGCATAGAAGATGAGGAGAAAGAAAAAATCCGCGGCAGCGAAACAGTGGTCATTAATGCTTTGAGAAGAGAGAAACATGTTTCACACTATACTATAGACGAAGCTATTGCTGAAGTACACAGCATGAATATCCCGCAAAGTTATTTCACCCACATCAGCCACCAGTTAGGCAAACACGAAGAGGTAACAGCCGAATTACCCAACGGCATTGCCCTGGCGTGGGACGGCATGCAACTTTTTTTTAACTAAACCACACTTAGTAATAGTAACTAAAAACTATTGCTATGTGGAAAGAATTCCTGACAGCTTATTTTTCTTTCACCAAAAAAGAAAGAACCGGAATCATTGTATTGGTGACCGCCATTATACTGATCAGCGTACTCCCCTTCCTTTATCCATTATTTATCTCCCACCCCAAACAGGACTCCACTCAATTCGAAAAAGATATTGCTACCCTTCGAGTTCAACAACAGGATAGTGATCACCGTAATAATTATAGCCATTACAACAATAGTTACCCAGCAGAAAATAAATATGTTGATGAAACCCCCGACCGTTTTGATAAAGGCAAGGGCAGCCTCTTTTATTTTGACCCCAACACGGCAACTCCCGTCGATTGGCAACGCTTAGGATTGCGGGACAAAACCATTGCCACCATTCAAAACTACCTTTCCAAAGGCGGGCATTTTTATAAACCGGAAGACCTGGGGAAGATTTGGGGATTGCACCCCGATGAAGTACAACGTTTGATCCCTTATGTACAGATTGCACCTGTTAATTCACCGGTTCCTGAAACATCATCTTTTAATGCTTCAGCAAATTATTCCAATACACATCATATGCCTGCAATGGTGGATATTAATCTTGCTGATACCTCCGCCTATATTGCCTTACCCGGCATCGGCAGCAAACTGGCGCAGCGCATCATCAATTTCAGGGATAAACTCGGCGGTTTTTATTCAGTAGCACAGGTGGGTGAAACGTATGGTTTACCTGACAGTACCTTTCAAAAAATTAAACCCTTTTTACAGGCCGGATCGGCAACAGTAAAACAAATCGATATTAATACGGCGTCTTTGGAAGAATTGAAGGCTCATCCCTATATCCGTTACAACATTGCCTCAGCCATTATAAATTACCGTAACCAGCATGGAAAGTTTTCGTCTGTTGAAGATGTGAAGAAGATTATGCTGATAACGGATGAGGTGTATAATAAAGTAAACGCATACCTGAAAATAAATTAAGTTAACACATAACCTTATGGCAAATACTTATTCGCAGATCAGTATTCATGCCGTGTTTGCAGTAAAGGGCAGACAAAATTTCATTACTCCTGCCTGGCGTGAAGCGTTGCATCGTTATATAACAGGAATTATTAAAAGCAAAGGTGGCACTTCACTGGCTGTTGGAGGATGGAAGGATCATGTGCATATTTTCTTTGGATTACCAGTTTCCATCAGTATTGCAGATTTTATGGGCATGGTAAAAGCCAACAGCAGTAAGTGGATTAACGAAAAGCATTTTGTACCGGGCAGGTTTGAATGGCAAAGTGGTTATGCAGCATTTTCTTATGCCAGGAGGCAGCGGAATATTGTAATCAGGTATATTATGAACCAGGAAGCACATCATAGCGTTCTTTCATTTCAGAAAGAATACAGGAAGATGCTGGAAGATTTTGAGGTGAGGTTTAATGATGCGTATTTATTTGAATTTTATGATTGAGATAATGCCACCCCGATGGGGCTTATCCAAACACACTATGGCATTTCTACCAAAATACCGCCTCTATGAGGCTAATAACATAGCAAAATATTCATGATGTTATTGCGACTCAAGGTTCTCGGTTCATCGTCCGATATTTTGGTAACTTTCAAAACAGAAATAACAAAGCGCTGTCTGAACGACATTTTCCGTTTTATTATTCGTGTCATTTCTTATGAGTATTGAATGGCTGCCCAAAATGGCGTTTTTTCGTGGTGAAAATATTCAGGTGGTTTCTTTAAGGGTTCTTTGTTTAATCCCATCGGGCTGTTATTTGGGTAGCCCTCAAAACAAAGGTGGCAAAGCCCTGTAAGGGCTGCATTTTTGCCTCATCCCATTTCAAAAATTTCAAACGCACCTTTATCAAACTAACATCCGTTAGTATTTCTTAATTGCTTATGTTTGTACCATAAAGCTTGTTTTTGTATGAATTTTCAACAGACAGAATTGACCCAACAGGTGGCACATACAGCCAAAGATTTTGCACAACAACACATTAAACCTTATGTGATGGAATGGGATGAAAGCCAGGAATTTCCCCTGCAAATATTTAAAGCAATGGGTGCCCTGGGGTTAATGGGTGTATTGGTGCCTGAACAATATGGTGGCAGTGGTATGGGTTATTTTGAATACAGTGCGGCTATACAGGAAGTAGCTAAAGTGTGTGGCTCCATTGGTTTATCATTAGCAGCACATAATTCATTATGCACCGGTCACATTCTGGCCTTTGGCAATGAAGAACAGAAGCGAAAATATTTACCTAAACTCGCATCGTGCGAATACCTGGGTGCCTGGGGATTAACGGAAGCCAATACCGGCAGTGATGCTGGTAATATGCGTACTACCGCCGTTAAAGACGGCGACCACTGGGTACTGAACGGCACCAAATGCTGGATCACGCATGGAAAAACCGGCGATGTTGCAGTAGTAGTTTGCCGAACTGGCGAACCCAGGACCAGGGATAATTGCACTGCTTTTATTGTGGAACGTGGCACACCCGGTTTCAGTGCTGGAAAAAAAGAAAATAAACTCGGCATGCGTGCCAGCGAAACTGCTGAAATGATTTTTGATAACTGCCGCATACCCGATACACAACGTATGGGCGAAATTGGCAGCGGCTTTAAACAAAGCATGAAAGTGCTGGATGGTGGACGCATTTCCATTGCTGCATTAAGTCTGGGCATTGCCAAAGGTGCTTATGAAGCATCGCTGCAATATGCGCAGGAGCGCCACCAGTTCGATCAACCCATTGCCAACTTCCAGGGCATCAGCTTTAAACTGGCTGATATGGCTACAGAGATTGCAGCTGCTGAGTTACTGATTAACCAGGCCTGCTATTTGAAAAATAATGGGTTGCCGGTTACCAAAGAAGCCGCTATGGCAAAATATTATGCCAGTGAAATAGCTGTAAAAGTAAGCACCGATGCTGTACAGATTTTTGGCGGCTACGGGTACACGAAAGACTTTCCGGTAGAAAAATTTTACCGTGACAGTAAGTTGTGTACTATTGGGGAAGGTACCAGCGAAATTCAAAAAATCGTGATCAGCCGGGAAGCATTGCGCTGATTACTACTCAAAATAAAATGCACCGCTTCTTAGTCTGTATACCCATTTTATTGATATGCCTGTGCTGCTGCAGGCAGAAGCAATCTACCCCTGAGCCTCCAGCCATTACTATATTCATTCAGCCGTTTGATGGTATGCCCGAAGACGGTATTCAATATGTGTACCAGGAAGTAAAGAAGGTTTATCCCAACGTAAAAATTAATCCCTCTATTCAGTTGCCAACCAGCGCTTATTTTGCTGCCCGCAACAGGTACAGGGCAGATTCACTCATTGATTTCCTGGATAGAAAAACACCTGCCGGTTATATAACCATTGGATTAACGACTAAAGACATCAGCACAAAAAAAGATACCATTCCCGATTGGGGTGTGATGGGTTTAGGTTTTTGCCCCGGCAAGGCATGTATTGCATCCACTTTCCGTTTATCCAAAACTGCGCTGTGGGAGCAATTGTTTAAAGTAGCCATTCATGAATCAGGCCACACACAAGGTTTACCACATTGCAATGTAGCCACTTGTTTTATGAGGGATGCCGAAGGGCATAACACTACAAATGAAGAGAAAGAGTTTTGCCCAGCGTGTAAAAAACTTCTGGCTGAAAAAGGCTGGCGATTTTAAAGAATAGCGCTTACACTATATTTTCAATAATCCCCGCAATGCCCTGCCCGCCACCCACACAGGCGGTAACAATACCATATTTTTTATTCAGCCGTTTCATATCATTCACCAATTGAATGGTGAGTTTGCACCCTGTACATCCCAGTGGATGGCCCAATGCAATAGCACCGCCGTTAATATTTACAATGTCAGGATTAAGATTCAGTTGACGAATCACAGCCAATGATTGTGACGCAAACGCTTCATTCAATTCTATCAGGTCGATGTCATTTAAACTCATACCTGCCTGTTTCAACACTTTGGGTACCGCTTCAACAGGGCCAATACCCATAATACGGGGATGCACACCCGCACTGGCGCAATTCACCAAACGAGCAATGGGTTTTAAGCCCAGTTCATTCACCATTCTTTCACTCATCACCAATGCAAAGGCTGCACCATCACTGGTTTGCGAACTGTTGCCTGCAGTGATACAACCACCGGCCGCAAAAGCTGGTTTTAATTTCGCTAAACCTTCCATAGAAGTATCGGCCCTCACGCCTTCATCAGTGTCAATCACATGACTGCGTTTTTGTTTTTTCCCTTTTTCATCCAAATAAATTTCTTCCACATTTATGGGCAGAATACCGGATTTAAAATATCCGTTCTTTATGGCATTGCCTGCTTTCACATGACTGTTGTAACTGAAAGCATCCTGGTCTTCTCTTGAAACATTAAATTCTTTGGCCACAGCTTCGGCTGTTAAACCCATACTTAAATAATAGTCGGGTTCGTCTTTTGCAATCGCATAAGAAGGTACGGTTTTCCACCCTGCAGTGGGCACCAGGCTCATACTTTCGGTACCACCGGCAATGATGCATTCTGCCATACCCGTTCTTATTTTGGCAGTTGCTACAGCAATACTTTCCAGTCCGCTGGCGCAATAACGGTTAATGGTAATGCCCGGTGCATGAATACCTACAGCCTTTGCGGCAATTAACCGCCCTACCTGTAAGCCTTGCTCTGCTTCAGGTACCGCGTTACCCACAATCACATCATCTACTCTCTTTACATCCAGTTGCGGTACACTGGCCAATAATCCTTTGATGACGTCAACAGCTAAATCATCGGGCCTGGTAAACCTGAACCCGCCTTTTTTACTTTTGGTTACTGCTGTTCTGTAGCCTGCTACTATGTATGCTTCCTGCATGGTTAAATTGTTGAAAGTTGATAGTTGAAAGCTAATGGTTAATAGTTTTTAGCAAAAACGATTTTTCATTAGCCATAAACAATTGCCCATTTACAAAATGGTTGTTTATGCAACTTTATATACCAAAGGTATAATTTCTGTATGAAAACAAAAAACTGAAAACTTGGCCTATTTTTGCGCCGCATGTACCAGTTACTACGTTCGCTGCTTTTTTTGTTTGATCCTGAAAAGGTGCACTATTTTTCAATGAACAGCTTCAGGTTGCTTTGTAAGATTCCCGGAGTACAGGCGCTGTTGCGCAGATTTTTCACTCCAAAGGAAACTTCACCCTTCATAGTTTTTAATATTTCTTTTCCTAATAAAGTTGGTCTTGCCGCTGGCTTTGATAAAAACGCCCGTTACCTGAACGAGTTGCAGGTAATGGGTTTTGGTTGTGTTGAAATTGGTACGGTTACCCCCAAAGCACAGGCGGGTAATGATAAGCCACGTTTATTCCGTTTACCAAAAGATAAAGCTTTGATCAACCGCATGGGCTTTAATAATGATGGTGTGGAGGTTGTGGTAAGCAGGTTGAAAACATGGAGAAGCAAAGCTTCTTCCCAACTTGTTATTGGCGGTAACATTGGCAAAAACAAAATTACTCCTAATGAAGATGCCTGGAAAGATTATGCTGCATGCTTTACCGCATTGCATGATTATGTTGACTATTTTGTGGTAAACGTCAGCAGCCCCAACACACCCGGCTTAAGGGAACTGCAGGAAAAAGATGCGTTGAAAAAAATTCTTACGCACCTGCAGATGCTGAATAAAAATTATGCTTCGCCCAAACCCATCTTATTAAAAATTGCGCCCGATTTAACGAATGAACAGCTGAACGATGTGATCAGCCTCGCTGTCGACATTCAACTGGATGGGTTGGTTGCTGCCAACACTACCGTTGATCGCAGCAATTTAATTACCACTGCCGATGCTGTTGAAAAAATTGGCGCCGGTGGTTTAAGCGGCAAACCAGTTCATCAACGCAGTACAGCAATAGTGCAATACATTCATCAAAAAACAAACGGAACCATTCCCATCATTGCCAGCGGCGGCATTTTCACTGCTGCTGATGCTGTTGAAAAAATTAATGCCGGTGCTTCACTGGTACAAGTGTGGACAGGTTTTATTTACGAAGGCCCGTCTATTGTAAAAAACATTTGTAAAGGATTGTAAACTTATTTTCATGAAGGAATTACAGGAGCTATTTACCACAACGGGTTTGAGCGGTTTGCTGGCGCTCACGCTCATGGAGATTATGCTGGGCATCGACAATGTAATTTTCGTTTCTATCATTCTTGGTAAATTAAAAACTGAACAGGAGAAGAAGACGGCTTCCACTACGTGGATGATTGCCGGTATGATCATTCGCCTCATCTTATTATATGTGTTGGGTACGTTTTTAAAATCTGAACGGGGTTTATTTACTATCTGGCAGCACCCGGTATTATTAAAGGATATTATTATGATAGGTGGTGGTGTGTTTTTGCTTATTAATACCACACTGGAAATTCATAATAAACTGGAAGGAGAAGACCCGAACGAAGCCATTGCACATAATAAAAGAGGAAACAGTTTTAAAGCCATTATCTGGCAGATCATCCTGGTGGATTTTATTTTCAGCGTTGATGGTATCATCACTTCTATCGGGATGAGTGAGCTGGATACTGTGCGTTATGCAGCAGTTATTATCTCTATGCTGGTGATGTTTGTATTTGCCAGAAAGATCAGCAGGTTTATCAACCAGCACCCAACATTTAAAATGCTTGCCTTATCTTTTCTCATGCTGATTGCTTTTACATTAATTGTAGATGGCGTGCACGTGGAAGAATTTGAAATACCGCATGGCTATGTATATTTTGCCATGGCATTTTCCCTGGGAGTGGAAATACTGAACCTGCAATTGCGTAAGAAAACCAAAAAGCCTGTTGAATTGCGCAGCCCAACGATTGATAAAAAGGGAGATGATAATTTACCCTAAATCTTTCTTTGCAAATTGTTCTTTTGAAAAACATCCAGGCAATAACCCCGAATGCTATTATTGTACACACAGTAACGCTGCTGCCACCACACCGGCAGTTTCTGTACGTAACCTGGTATTGCCCAAACTAACGGGAGCAAAATCATTCTCTATGGCAAGCTGAATTTCTTCCGGTGTAAAATCACCTTCGGGCCCAATTAAAATAAGTTTAGACTGGTCGTTTTTCGCTGCCGATGACAACTGTGTCTTGTTGCCTTCTTCACAATGTGCTATAAATTTTTGGCCTGGATGGTTTTGCTGTACACAAGATGCAAACTTTACCGGTTCCCCCATTTGTGGCAACCAGCATTGCTGGCTTTGCAGCATGGCGCTGATGAGGATACTTTGCAGCCGCTCTGCTTTAAAATGCTGCTTTTCTGTTCGGGTACAGATCAGCGGTATGATTTCCTGCACACCCATTTCAGCCGCTTTTTCGAGGAACCATTCAAAACGGCTGTTGTTTTTTAATAACGAAATAGCAATGGTAATTTTATTTGAAGGTGCCGGGTAAAAACTATTTGATATCACCTGAACAGTACATTTCTTCCTGTTATCATCTGTTATAGATGCAGTTGCAACATTTCCCTTACCATCTGCAAGTTGCAGCTGCTCACCTGTTTGCATACGTAATACCTGTACGATGTGTTTGCTGGTATCTTCATCCAGCATAATGGTTGCACCGGCTGTAGTATTGAATGATGCTTTATAAAAAAAAGGTAATGCCATTGTGTTTCAAACATAATAAAAAATGGAGAATGATTTTTACTCCATTCTCCATCATTTGTTATAAAAAATTGCCTGTTGTTTTTATCATCACTAAAACGGTGCCTCATCATCAAAGTTACCATCATTCATCTTGCTGCCTTTTTGTATGTATAATTTGGCACCATCATCTCCACCATCAAGGCCACTCACCGGTTTCCAGCTTCCACCGCCGCCGGATGGAAAAGCACTTCCGCCGCCACCAAAATCTCCGCCTCCATCAGCGTTATCTTCTACAAATTTCTGAATATGCAGCAAGGCACGCAGCTTAACGGTATCCAAACTACCATTACGGTGTTTGGCTATCTTAACATAAGTTTCTCCTTTGTTGCTTTCACCAAATTCATTGGCGGTAATATCATAATATTCGGGGCGGTAAAGGAACATTACCATATCGGCATCCTGTTCAATGGCACCAGATTCCCTCAAATCACTCAACTGCGGAATTTTGTTGCCTTCCTTTCTTTTCTCCACTTCACGGCTTAACTGGGAAAGTGCAATGATGGGCACCTGTAATTCTTTTGCCAAACCCTTTAAATCACGGGATATTTTACTGATCTCCTGTTCACGATTGGCATTGCGGTTATCGCCGGCGCCACTCATCAATTGCAAATAGTCAATGATGATCAGCCCGAGGTTATGTTTATTTTTCAGCCTGCGGCATTTAGCCCTTAATTCAAAGATGTTCAGTGCGGCGGTATCATCAATAAAGATTGGTGCTTTACTCAGCTTTTCAATCCCTTTCTTGTACAGCTGTTTCATCTCATGTTCTTCCAGTTTACCACGGGAAATTTTCTCCAGCCATATTTCACTTTCGGCACTGAGTATACGCTGCACCAGCTGGCTGCTGCTCATCTCCAAACTGAAAAACGCAACCGGTATGGCTTTGGATGGATCGTCTGGCACGGCGGCGCTGCGGGCCAGGTTCAATGCAAATGCCGTTTTACCTACGGATGGACGAGCGGCAAGTATGATCAAATCGGTGGGCTGCCAGCCATAGGTTAATTTATCCATCGAGGGAAAACCTGTTGGCACACCGGTAATATCATCTTTACGGTTACGCATATCCTCAATACGCTGAATGGTTTTTACCAGCACCGTATCAATCGTATCAAAATTTTTACGCAGGTGGTTATTGGTTACCTCAAACAATTTTCCTTCGGCTTCATCCAGCATATCAAAAACATCGGCGCTGTCTTCATACGCATCGGTGATAATTTCGCCGCTGATGCGGATCAGCTCACGCTGAATAAATTTTTGCAGTACAATACGGCAGTGGGCATCAATATTGGCAGATGATACTACGGCATTGGTGAGCTTGGTAACATAATAAGGCCCGCCAACCGTTTCCAGTTCTTCCTTAAAACGCAGTTCTTCCACCACGGTCAAAAGATCGATTGGTAAACTTTTAATAGCCAGGCTTTGCATGGCCCTGAAGATGCGCTGGTGGGCATCTACATAAAAACACTCGGGTTTCAGTATTTCAATTACTGTATCGAAGGCGCTTTTTTCCAGCATGATGGCGCCCAAAACGGCTTCTTCCAGTTCTTTGGCTTGCGGGGGTACTTTTCCATACATCATGGAAGTGAGGTCTGTAGCCGTTTTACGCCTTAATTTTTTATCCTTATTGAAGTTTGTTAATTCCATTACGTTCTTGCTTGCCGGTGTTATGAGTTTTAGCAGGGCGGCTAAGATAAAATGATTGAAAGAATAAGTTTGTCTGAATAATTATGCACATACCCATTTTTCAGCTCATTCCACATCTTATCCACGCTTCATTCACAACAAAGTTAGCTTACCAACGGTTTATTCACATCAAACGCAGCTTCAAAAATTATGTAAAGAGAGAAGCTGAACCCATTTTATTAACAATTTGGTAATACCAAATTTTCTTTTTCTGCACCCCTGCCGATTTTTTTGTTGGCTTTTTTTCAAAAAACAATAAGTAGATTATAAGCCGCTAATACTTCTTTTCAATGAGTTATCTTTGCATTTCAACAATGAAAAAACGCATCATCAATGACCATTAGTTATAATTGGCTTAGTGAATACCTGCACGAAAAAATTGAACCGGAAAAGTTAAGTAAAATCCTTACTTCCATTGGCCTGGAAGTAGAATCCATGGAGCCATTTGAAGAAGTAAAAGGCGGTTTAAAGGGTTTGGTTATTGGCGAAGTACTGGAATGTGCCAAGCACCCCGATGCTGATAAGCTCTCCCTAACCAAAGTAAATATCGGAACAGGTGAACCGTTACAAATTGTATGCGGTGCGCCGAATGTTGCTGCGGGGCAGAAAGTGGTGGTGGCTACTATTGGTACTACCATTTACCCAGCAAGCGGGGAGCCACTCACCATGAAGAAAGCAAAGATCCGCGGTGCAGAAAGCCATGGAATGATTTGTGCTGAAGATGAGATTGGGCTGGGTACCAGCCATGCGGGCATTATGGTTTTGCCTGCAGATGCTGTTGTGGGTACGGCTGCTGCGGCATATTTCAATACGTATACGGATATCATTTATGAAATTGGCTTAACCCCCAACCGCATGGATGCGATGAGCCACCTTGGTGTTGCTAAAGATGTTTGTGCCTACCTGTCGCACCATAATAAAAAAGAAACTCCTGTGAAATCACCTTTCAAAAATAATTTTAAGGTAGATCACCAGGGTTTGCAGATGGAAGTGATCATTGAAAATACTGTTGCCTGCGAACGGTACAGCGGCGTAAGTATTGAAGGTGTAACTATTGCAGAAAGCCCGTTATGGTTACAGCAAAAACTCAAGAGCATCGGACTGAGGCCCATCAATAATATTGTTGATATCACCAATTTCATTTTACACGAAACCGGCCAGCCGCTGCATGCTTTTGATGCTGACCAGGTTATTGGTAAAAAAGTAATTATTAAAAACGTTGCTGAAGGCACCCCTTTCATTTCGCTGGACAGTAAAGAAAGAAAATTATCTGCTGAAGATCTGATGATCTGTAATACCGAAGCGCCCATGTGTATTGGCGGCGTATTTGGCGGATTGAACAGCGGTGTAACAGTAAGTACTAAAAATATTTTTTTGGAAAGTGCCTGGTTCAACCCGGTGAGCATCCGCAAAACATCTTTCCGTCATGGCTTACGTACGGATGCTGCGGCAAGATTTGAAAAAGGCGTGGACATCAGCAATACCGTAAACGTATTAAAACGTGCAGCCATGCTCATTAAAGAAATTGCAGGCGGTAAAATTGCCAGCGATGTGATTGATGTGTATCCAGCTCCCAAACAAAAAACCGAGGTGGCATTGAAATACCATTACCTGAAAAAACTGAGCGGTAAAAATTATCATGGCGATACGATAAAAAATATTTTAACCAGCCTGGGTTTTGAAATGATCAAAGAAGGGCTGGATGAAATGTGGGTGAAAGTGCCTTTCAGCAAACCGGATATTTCCATTGCGGCAGACCTTGTAGAAGAGATCATGCGTATTGATGGGCTGGATAATGTCGATATACCCCAGGCAATTACCATTTCACCTGCTGTGGAAACACTGGCGCACCAAACTGCATACCAGGAAAAAGTGGCTGGTTATCTCACCGGCTCGGGCTTCAATGAAATATTCACCAACAGTATTACCAACAGCGCTTACTTTTCTGAAACGGTGTTGAACACTACCGTAAAAATGATCAACAACCTGAGCGAAGAACTGAATGTAATGCGCCCCTCCATGCTGGAAACAGGCCTGGAAAGTATTGCCCATAATCTGAACCGGAAAAACAATACCCTCCGCTTCTTTGAATTTGGCAAAACTTACAGCACGAATGGTGTGGGCGAGTACAGTGAAAGCAATCATCTTTGTCTGTACACTACGGGTAACAAAACAGACAGTCAATGGAACGCCAAGGCACAGAAAACTGATTTTTATTTTTTGAAAGGCGTAGTGGAAAAAATCATTGCACTTACCGGGTTAAGCATCAACGAATGGGCCGTTTGCGATCATGAAAAACTAACTGACTGCGCTGAAGTAAAAGTAAAGAATGAAGTGGTTGCTGTTATTGGTGCAATCAATAAAAAAACGGCGGAACGTTTCGATTGCAGGCAAACTGTTTTTACTGCTGATATTGACTGGGATAAATTGATGGCGCTGAATAAAAAGCAAACCATCAGCTTTAAAGAAATCAGCAAATTTCCTGCGGTGCACCGCGACCTGGCTATAGTGGTTGATAAGAATGTAGCCTATCAGCAAATAGAAAAAACTGCTTTTGCCACAAAAATCAACAGGCTAAAATCTGTAAGTTTGTTTGATGTGTTTGAAAGCGAAAAATTGGGTGCCAATAAAAAATCGATGGCGGTAAGCCTTACTTTTCTCGATGAAGAAAAGACCATGACTGATAGTGAAATTGACGGAATGATGAATAAGATCATCGGTGCTTATGAAAAAGAATTGCAGGCCGAGATCAGGAAATAAGAAGCGGAACAGTTTTTGAAATACTATCTCAACATTTAACAGATGGCCGTTAGTTTTACACTGCGGTAAAGATCATGCAGGAACTGCAAACAAATATCAAAAGGGTAAATGATAAGCTGCAACGCCTGCTGCGCTTGTACCAGCAATTATTAAAAGATAACCAACGGCAGAGCAAGCTTATTAAAGAGCTGGAAAATACCAGCGAAAAGCAGGCACAAACCATTGCAGTACTGCAGCAGCAGAACGAGATTTTGAAAGTATCATCGGGTAATATGAGTGCAGAAGATAAGAAGGCGTTTGAAAAACACATCAATCAATACCTCAGGGAAATTGACAAATGCATCGGACTGTTAAGTGAATAAGGTTAAACCCTTTTCACCACTTTCAGCAATTGATCGCCTTCAACATTACTCAGTTCTAAAAAATACCGGCCGTAAGGTAAATCGTTCAAACCCCGCCAACTGAAATATTTTTGATTGGCTGGCTGGGTTGTTTCGAAAGCAGAGCAAATTTCTCCCTTATCGTTTTTCAGCACAAACTTTAGGGGATTTGAAGTGGGCTTTTTCCACTCAATAGTGAGCGAATCGGTGAAAAATGCCTCTTTAATTTGGGCAAACATGTTTAACTGGTTTAAGTTTTTTCCTGGATGGTATAAGGTTTCTTGCTTGCAAAGGGGGAGACAATGGCGCAGCACTTTATAAAAAGCGATGTACCGGTGTTGATTTTTTGCAGTAGGAAAATTGGTGCTTTCTTTGGTAAGGCTTACAAGATAAAACATTAATTTCGAATATGCAAGAGCTTATACCTGTAAATATTGTCATTGGCGACCGCACTTACCGCATCAAAACCAGTCCGGCAGACGAAGAAATGGTGCGCAGGAACATTAAAACCATCAATGATAAAATTCTGGAATTTAAAACCCAGTTTGCGGGTAAAGACATGCAGGATTATATTGCTATGGTGATGATTTGGTATGCCACACAATCTTCAAACAATAACAACCCTGTACTGGAACAGGAATTTGTTCAGTCGTTGATGAAATTAGAGGAACAACTGGACAAAGCCTTGTAATTCATTCACCTCCCCTCATATCGCTATAAATTTTGATAAGGATTGGGCTTCCACCGCCTAAAACTCCAAACTATTTTTGTATCTTCGCCCACTAACTATCTCATTTATTTATATGGGTTTAGAGAAGGAATATACGTTTGTGAACCGTTTTAAAACAAAATCATTCAATGGAACCAACCATAATTTACATCATCATTGGAGTAGCCGCACTAATCGTGGGGATTATTCTGGGTAAGTTTATTTTCGCCAAAAACACGCAGCAAAAGATTGAAGAAGCTGAGCAGCAGGCTAAAAAAATCGTTTCCGACGCCGAATTAAAAGCAGAAACACTCAAGAAAGAGAAAATGCTGGAGGCTAAGGAGAAGTTTGTGGAACTGAAAACAGCGCATGAAAAGGAAGTATCTCAGCGCAACCAGAAAATCATTGAGGCAGAAACCCGCATTAAGCAAAAAGAACAATCTTTAAATCAAAAAGATCAGAACCTTGAAAAGCATATCAAGGAAAACGAAGGCATTAAGGAAAACCTGAACCGCCAGATAGAAATTGTTAACCTGAAGCGTACCGAACTGGAAAAGCACCAGGAAGAACATATCCGCCGGCTTGAAAAAGTAGCTGGATTAACCGCAGAAGATGCCAAATTTCAATTAATAGAAAGCCTGAAGCAGGAGGCACAGACAAAAGCAGTTGCGCTGCAGCAGGAAATTATTGAAGATGCCAAACAAAAAGCCGGTAAGGAAGCCCGTAAAATTGTAATACAAACCATTCAACGTACTGCTGCGGAAGCTGCGATAGAAAACTCCATTACTGTTTTCAACCTGGAAAGTGATGAAATCAAGGGTTCCATCATTGGCCGTGAAGGGCGCAACATCAGGGCCATTGAAGCAGCCACAGGTGTTGATCTGATCGTGGATGATACTCCTGAAGCTATTGTACTTTCGTCATTCGATCCGTTAAGAAGAGAAATTGCCCGCCTGTCTTTACAAAGGCTGGTTGCTGATGGCCGCATCCACCCGGCCCGTATTGAGGAAGTGGTGGAAAAGACCAAAAAGCAAATTGAAGACCAGGTAATGGAAATTGGTGAACGTACCGCAATGGAGCTGGGCGTTCATGGTTTGCATAAAGAATTGATCAGGATGGTGGGCCGTATGCGTTTCCGTTCTTCTTATGGTCAAAATTTATTGATGCACAGCCGGGAAACGGCTAATCTTTGCGCAATTATGGCGTCTGAACTGGGTATGAACCCCAAATTAGCCAAGAGAGCAGGTTTACTGCACGATATTGGAAAAGTGCCTGACGAAGAAACTGAATTAAGCCATGCTTTACTGGGTGCAAAACTGGCTGAAAAATATGGCGAAAACCCTGCAGTTGTAAATGCCATCGCAGCACACCATGATGAAGTTGAAATGCAATATGTGATTTCTCCCATTATCCAGGCTTGCGATGCCATCAGCGGTGCAAGGCCAGGTGCAAGGCGTGAGATCATGCAGCAATATATTCAGCGGATTAAAGACCTGGAAAATATGGCGATGAGCTATACAGGCGTGGAAAAAGCATACGCAATACAGGCGGGCCGCGAGTTAAGGGTAATTGTGGAAGCTGATAAAGTAACTGATGGCGACAGTGATAAACTGAGTTTTGAAATTGCCCAGAAAATTCAAACCGAAATGACCTTTCCGGGCCAGATTAAAGTAACTGTGATCAGGGAAAAAAGAAGTGTGAACGTGGCGAGGTAGTTGAATGGTTGAAGGTTGAAAGTTAAAAGTCCTTAAAATCAAGCTATAATTATTGAATCCAGCAGTAGTTCATTGCTGGATTTTTTGTTCCTGCTGTATTAAAGCCCGCAGCACTAAAAAAACTTTCAACTTTCAACTTCCGACTTTCAATTTTTTCCCCTACCTTTGCCGTCCGTAAAAATTAAGAATTATGAACGCAGTAGAATTTGTTCACGAGCAGTTAACCAACAAACCAACGCTCCCCAAGTTTAAAGCAGGTGACAACATCACTGTTAACTATAAAATCATTGAAGGTTCTAAAGAACGTATCCAGAGCTTCAAAGGCGATGTGATCAAACGCCAGGGAACAGGAGCCACCGCTTCTTTCACTGTACGTAAAATCAGTGATGGCGTAGGCGTTGAGCGTTTATTTCCAGTTCACTCTCCAAATATTGAGAGCATTGTTTTAAATAAAGTGGGTAAAGTAAGCCGTGCTAAATTGTACTACTTACGTGAAAGGAGCGGTAAAAGTGCCCGTATCCAGGAAAAAAGAAAAGCAGTTGCAGCTAATTAATGCAGCTTGAATATAGAGGGATGCAAAAATCTTAACGGGTTTTTGCATCTTTTTTTATATTTGGCTAAGTTTGGTATGGTTGTTGTTAATATTATTAACAAATTACAATACCTCTGATTTAACTATTACCCCGAAGGATTTTATTATTTTTATTTTTAACCGTAAACCCTTTCATCATGAGACGTATTGTATTTGCACTTACTGCTATTGTAGCAATTTCTTTTTTTGTTTCCTGCTCCAGAAGTATTACTGTTGAACAAGCTGCCAATGGCAAAGCCAGGTGCGGCAAAAACTATCTCAGGTAATAAAGCTTGTACGAACTGTTAAAAGCTGTTAAGCACAGGTTAATAAACTTCAGTTATTTACTATGATAACTGAATAATTGAATTATCTTTGTAGTCTAAACTTTTAATATGACAGTCTCTCTTATGAATGCCATCTTTTTGCTCTCTTTACCGGGCGGTGGTGAATGGATATTAATTATTGTAGTAGTGCTGCTGATGTTCGGTGGTAAAAAAATTCCTGAATTGATGAGGGGTATTGGCAGGGGTATGCGTGAGTTTAACGATGCTAAAGCCAACGTGAAAAACGAAATCGAAGAAGGAATGAAGGAAAAAGATAAAGATGATGAGATCAGGAGGTTAAGACAACAATTAGAACAGCAACAGCAGGCAACAAAAGCTTCTTAAGCTTTTTTGTAACAGCATTATTATTAATTTTCGGCTGAAGTGGTTATACGGTTTGGTATAATCCCTTCAGCCGATTGCATAATACAAAAGTAACTTCCACACATGTACGTTTTTAGTGGCATTAAAGATTACCAGCACCAGTTAGTGCATCAACAACTATCATGTGTTGATGCGGTTAATTATTATTTAAACACAATACAGTCCCATCAGCATCTTAACGCTTTCGTGGAAGTATATGCGGAAGAGGCATTGCAAAAAGCCCGTGAACTTGACAATAAAAGAGCATCCGGTGCTGCAATAAAAAAACTGCATGGCGTTGTTATTGCCATCAAAGATGTGATTTGTTATAAAGACCATACCGTAACTGCAGCGTCTAAAATACTCGAAGGTTTTACCAGCCTGTATTCCTCCACTGCTGTACAACGCCTGCTTGATGAAGATGCTATTATTATTGGTAATTGCAATTGCGACGAATTTGCGATGGGCAGCACTAACGAAAACTCAGTATATGGTAATGTGTTAAATGCTGCAGATAACAATAAAGTTCCCGGCGGCTCATCAGGTGGTAGTGCTGTTGCCGTACAAGCCGGGATGTGTATGGTAAGCCTGGGCAGTGATACCGGAGGATCAGTAAGGCAACCTGCCGATTTTTGTGGCATTGTTGGTTTAAAGCCTACTTATGGCCGTATTTCACGCTATGGATTGCTGGCGTATGCTTCTTCTTTTGACCAGGTTGGAATTTTCAGCAATATTGTAGAGGATGCCGCATTGGTATTGGGTATCATAAGTGGAACGGATCATTACGACAGTACTTCATTACAGGAAAATCAATTGCCTTTATACTGGGTTGACGGACTCCAGGATAATCAACCCAACAAAAAATATTCGCTTGCCTATTTGAAGGAAGCATTGTATCACCCATCATTAGATACAGAGATCAGGGATCACATCCTGCAACTTATTGAAACGCTGCGAGCCGATGGACATACCGTAAATGAAATTGAATTCGATTTGCTGGAGTATGTGGTTCCTGCATATTATGTATTAACTACTGCAGAAGCCAGCAGCAACCTGAGCCGGTACGATGGCGTACGGTATGGTTACCGTACACCATCTGCCATCAATAACCTAAACGATTTTTATAAGCACACCCGGAGTGAAGGTTTTGGTAAAGAAGTACAAAGAAGAATTTTACTGGGCACTTTTGTATTAAGCGCAGGTTATTATGATGCCTACTTTAGTAAAGCCCAAAAGGTAAGAAGGTTATTGGTTGATAAAACAAAAGCCATTTTTAATGACCACGATGCTTTGATTTTACCCACGAGCCCCACTACAGCCTTTGCATTTGGTGAAAAAACAGATGACCCTGTTGCCATGTACCTGGCGGATATTTATACCGTTTTTGCCAACCTTACCGGCTTGCCCGGTATTTCTATCCCTTTGTTCAGGCATAGTAACAACATGCCTTTTGGCTTGCAGATTATGACAAAAAAATCAGATGAATTATCTTTGCTGCAGCTTTCACATTTTTTAATGCAGCATTACAGGCACGATCTGCATCCAGTAAGTATATGAAACAACTGATCTTCATATTGATCACTATTTTTTCTATTTCCCCGCTTGTAAAAGCCGGCACAGTCTTGTACGAACAGTTGCAACAGGATACCACCATCACCACCATTGCAGATACCACTATTGAAGAAAAAAAGAAGGAAGATGCATTAATAGAGGAAGTGGTAAAAGATAAAGCCGTACCCGCCAAAGATAAAGTACAATACTTCAGCCAGGTTACCAAGTACGGTTTTAAAAGTTTATTCGATCAGTACAGTTACAATCCTTCATTGTCTTATTCATCACAGGTAAACCCTTTGGCCAGTTCTTTCATCCAGGATTATATGAAGGCACATGGTAATTATCTTACCAAAATGAAAGGCTGGGCACAGCCGTATTTTAATTTAATTGAAGGCATTCTTTCGCAGTATGGTTTACCAAGAGAGTTAAAATATATCGCCGTAATAGAATCTAACCTTAGCGCTGCTGCCACCAGTTATAAAGGTGCCGGCGGACCCTGGCAGTTCATGCCTTATACGGCAAGAGATTACGGCCTGGTGGTAAACGGGTATTATGACGAAAGAAGGGATTATTATAAAAGCACACATGCTGCATCCCGCTATTTATTAAACTTATACCGTCAGCTGCACGACTGGTTGCTGGTAATGGCAGCTTATAACGGTGGGCCGGCAAGAGTGTATAGTGCTATTAAAAAAAGCGGCAGCAGGAATTTTTGGGATCTGCAATATTATTTACCGGAAGAATCGCGTACTTATGTAAAACGGTTTATTGCCACGCACTATATAATGGAAGGCGGTGGTGGTATTACCACTGTTCCCAACACGGCAGCAGGTGTACAGGTGGATGAAAATGGCGGTGCCAATCCTTTTGATATAAAGCCCAAACTTACTGCTGAGGAAGAAGCCAACGCAGCCACACAAACTATTTCGGGAAAATATAATTCATTGATCATTGCCAAAAACCTGACGATGGATATTGTGCAATTCAATCATTACAACCCGGAATTTGACAACATGATCGCCTCTAACGGTAACTATGACCTGAAGTTGCCGCAGGAAAAAATGCAATTATTCCTGGCAAATAAATATATCATCCTTAATGAGTGTGTACAGGTATTGTTAGGTGAGAATAATATCTCCAGTAATCAAACTTTCTACCCTTCTGCCAAGCCGGAAAAACCTGCCCCGGTAAAAAAGAAAAAAGGGCAGTAATACATTCAACCCAGTACTTTTTTTATTGCTGCTGCTTTTGCCAGGCATTCTTCATATTCATCTTCCGGATTGCTGTAAAAGGTGATACCGCTGCCCGCCTGGAATGACAGGTAACGTATCGTTTCGTTATAAAATATACTGCGGATGACCACATTAAAATCGCAGTTTCCTTCGGGGTCAACATAACCAATGGCACCGGAAAATAGTCCCCGTTTTGTTTGCTCGTAGCGTTCAATCAGTTCCATAACCCGTTTTTTTGGCGCACCAGTCATCGACCCCATCGGAAAAGTAGCTTTAACTGCATCCACCCAGCTTGCTTCTTCTTTAAGTTCACCACTAACGGTACTGATCATTTGATGCACCTGCGGAAAACTGTACACACCAAATAACTCGTCTACTTTTACTGTGCCCTGCTTGCAAACCTTGCTCAAATCATTACGCACCAGGTCCACCACCATCACATTTTCACTTTTTTCTTTTTCACTGTTGGTAAGGTATATTTTATTCTTCCTGTCCAGTTCTGCATCTGTTGTATTCCGCTTTGCTGTTCCTTTCATTGGCTGGGAGATGATCTTCCGGCCTGCCATTTTCAGGTATCTTTCCGGGCTTGCAGATATGCAAAACCTGTTGTTCAGTTTATATAAGGCAGCAAACGGAGCTGGTGATATAGCCAATAATTTTTGATATACCGATAACGGGTTGATGTTTGCATCATCAGCATAAAATTCCTGGCAAAAGTTTAATTCATAACAATCGCCCCTGATGATATGATCCTGCAATTGCCTGATGATGGATAGATATTGTTCCCTGGAAAGTTTTGACTGAATACTGATGTGTTGTTCCCCGCTTGTTATTTCAGTTGCCTGTGCTGTTATTGCTTTATAAACAGTATTAGCATCAAATACAGCATAAACTGTAACGGTGTTTGGCGTTAGTTTAATAACGGTTTCAGGAACAAAAAAGTGAAGGTCTTCGAATCCAATTTTATCCGAATGACTGGATGGCAGCTTTTCGAGTTCATTTTTCAGGTCGTATCCCAAATGGCCAAAAAGCCAACCGGGATTTTCTTCAACAAATTGTTGCAACAGCTGAAATGCATTACCGGCGGTACATGAAATATTTTTTTGCGAGCCCACTGCAAGCAGGCATTCAAATGCAGGATCGGAAAAATGGTACTGCTGGTTATCCAACAAACAAAAAATGTTGAACTGGTTTGCCCAGTTCAACATTTGTATTTTAAATGCAGTAAAATTATTTAACTGAAATGTTTCCGCTTTGGTATACACTGCTGGTTATAATGATTAAAAATCATCATCATCATCAAACCCACCGCCTAAATCATCCAGGCCAAGGTCTTTAAAGTCATCGTCAAGGCCAAAATCATCATCATCGCCTTTTCCTGGTTTTTTGCCGGCACCGCCACCGGTTTTCTTGCTCTTTGATTTTGGAACATCAAATTCATCAAAGTCAGGATCCCAATCATCTTCTTCCTCTGGTTTATCCCAATCATCTTCCACCTCAACATCATCATCGTCATCATCATCGTCGTCTGCACTTTTACTTTTTGATGCGCCTTTTTTAGCAGGCTTCACATCTTCATCTTCATCAAAATCATCATCGTCATCATCATCGTCTTTTTTCTTGGGAGCAGACTTCTTGGCTGATGTAATTTCAGGAACTTCAGTTTTCCTTACAGGAACTTTTTTTTCTTTTTCGGATTTTATTGCCATAAATAAAACAGGTTGTTACTGTAAAATTTCTACGAGATTTTTAAATTGCCAAAAATATTGGCTACTTTTTTTCAATTTTTTCAGGCTACAATAATTTGGTCCCTGCCTGGTCCATTACTGATATATTTTACCGGAACTTTTAAATAATTATTCAGGTATTCAATATACGTTTTCATTTGCGGGGGTAAACTGCTGTAATCTGTTATGGCGCTGATATCTTTTTTCCAGCCTTCAAATGCTTGATATACCGGTTCTATATTCATTTTGTTCATCTGGAACGGTACGTAATTCTTTTCTTCGCCGTTTACATTATAACCATTACATACTTTCAATTCATCCAGGTTGTCCAGGATATCGGCTTTGGTCATAATAATTTGCGTAACACCGTTGATCATGCAGGCAAAATGCAGGGCTACCAGGTCAATCCATCCACAGCGCCTTGGCCGGCCTGTTGTGGCGCCAAATTCATTTCCTGTTTTCCTGATCAGTTCGCCAGTTTCATCGTGCAGTTCTGTTGGGAATGGGCCTCCACCAACCCTCGTACAGTATGCTTTGGAAACGCCCAGTACTTCGTTAATTTTTTGTGGTGCCACACCCAAACCTGTACAGACACCGGCTGATATGGTATTGCTGCTTGTTACAAACGGGAATGTACCAAAATCCACATCCAGCATACTGCCCTGGGCACCTTCTGCCAGCACTTTTTTACCCTGTTGAATCTTATCGTTGATAAAATATTCCCCATTTACGATCTTAAATTCCCTTAAGAATTCTATTGCTTCAAAAAACTCTTCTTCCCAGGCACTGATGTCTTCCTGGAAGTTGAATGTTTCCAGTATCTTCTGGTGTTTCAAACGCAGTTTGATGTATTCGGTAGTAAAACTTTTGTCGAGCAGGTTGCCCACCCTTAATCCATTACGGCCGGTTTTATCCATATAAGCCGGGCCAATGCCTTTAAGTGTACTGCCGATCTTTTCGTTGCCTTTACTTAATTCACTGGCTTTGTCAATAGCCCTGTGTGTAGGCAGAATTAAGTGCGCTCTTTCACTAATAAAAAGGTTGCTTTTATAGTTAACACCAAATGCTGCCACATTATCGCATTCCCGTTTCAGGGTTACAGCATCCAGTACAACACCATTGCCAATAAGGTTTGTTTTTTCTTCGTGAAAAATGCCGCTGGGAATCTGGTGCAGTACAATTTTTTTACCCTCTACATATAAAGTATGCCCTGCATTGGGGCCGCCCTGAAAACGGGCCACAACATCATAGTTATTGGCAAAATAATCCACAATTTTACCCTTCCCTTCATCGCCCCATTGGAGGCCTAATATTACATCAACCATTGATTACGGAAATTAATATTTGAAATGATTTATACTCGTGCTTTAATGTGCTAAAAGTTAGTTTCTTCAAGGCTTAAGAAGGCGTAAAATTAAATTGAAAATTAACAACCACCTAAAATGAATTACTATTGTTTGAAAGTTGGGGAGAAATGAAATATAAGCAGGTTTAATAAGTTAATTATAGTATAAAGGGGATCAAAAGGGAGCTCCCGATAATTTCTAATAACATTGAAAGCCATTCCCTTAGGGATATCAGCAGTATTGTTTAAATTCGTGCATTCAAAAAATGGAGCAGTCCCTTATCATGAAGTATTTAACTCAAGTATTATTTTTCCTGTTACTTTCCTCAGCCGGTTTCGGACAAATCACCCCAACAGACACCACACAAAAACATGTGCCCGACTCCACCGTTGTTGCGTTAAGAATCAAAAACCTGAATCCCTACTTTACGATTCATGTTGATTCTGCATTAAAGTACCAGCTTGAAATCAACAAAGACCAATCACAATATTATTGGTTCATTAAAAATTCACCGGTTGGTGTTAAGATCAATAAAGACAATGGATTGCTTACCACCAAAGTAGACCGGTCATTTTTTCTTTCCGGCAGGCTTAAATATGACTATGAGTATAAAGTACCGCTGAGTGTTCAAAACCTCAATAACCCTGCAGACCGGGTGGATACTTTTTTTACCGTTCTGTTTTATAATACTGAGATTATTCCTTCACGTATTAAACCCACTGTTACCAGTAATATTACCATTGATGAAGGGGATACACTGAGTTTTAAGCTGCAGTGCGATAACGGAAGTTTTCCTATAGAAGATATTGCTTACACCAGCAACTATGCCATTAAGTCCACCACAAACATAGCCCATTGCGATGATGTTTTTACCTGGGTGGCTCCCTACGATTTTATTAAAGATGCTGAAAAAGACAAGCAGAAAAAAGTTTACCTGTATTTTGTTGGCAGCAACAAATTTCATGTAAGGGATACTGCCATTATTGAAGTAATGGTGAGGGAAAACATTAATTACCCGCAGCAGGTAATTGAATTTAATAATACCTATACAGAAATTACCCGGTATATAATACAGTTAAAAAGCAGTTTCAGAATTGTAGACAAAAAAATTAAACACACAAAGGGTACCCGTACCACCTTCGACCTTACTTCCGCCTCCACCGCTTTGGGAGGCACCGTTTTTTCATCGCTGCCTAACAGCAACCAGCAAACGGTAGGTAAAATTTTACCCAGTGTTGGTGTCGCTCTGGTACCCGTTAAAGAAGCTACTGCACCCAACAGCACTTATGAACAAAATACAGCAACGCTTATACGCAGCAGTATTAAACGGTTAGAATACCTGCTTACTGAAAACAGGCTGGCCGGCGACCGCGACCCAGACATTGTAAATAAAACCAGGAAGCTGAAAGATGAATTAAAGCAATCGCAGATTCAGTTGATCGATATTCCGTTGGCGGAAGAAAACCCTGATGAGAAAGAGGTGGATGCTTATTTCAATAGCCCTAAGGTGAATAAGAAATATAAAATGAAGAAGAAATAACTACACTGCTATACAAAAAAAGCCGTTGACTATTCAACGGCTTTTTGATTATACTTTCAAACAGATTATGCCACTTTAAGCATACTCAGTTTACTGTTATTGAATTTACGTTCTGCATATTCCAGTGTTACTTCAAATGTTTTTACTTTTTGAGAAGGTAACTCATACATCGCATCGGTTAATATGCTTTCGCAAATACTGCGTAAACCACGTGCACCCAGTTTGTATTCCAGTGCTTTGTTTACCATAAAGTCGAATACTGTTGGTTCAAACTTCAATTCAATGCCTTCAATTTCGAAAAGGCGGGTAAACTGTTTGATCAGCGCATTTTTGGGTTCTGTAAGAATGCTGCGCAAGGTTTTTGCATCCAGCGGGTTGAGGTAGGTTACTACCGGTAAACGACCCAGCAATTCCGGAATCAAACCAAAATGTTTCAGATCCACTGCATTTACAAAATGCAGTAAATTATCGTGCTGGTATTCCTGCAAATCTTTATTTACATTAAAGCCAATAGCATTGGTGTTTACACGGCGGGCTATAATTTTATCCACGCCATCAAATGCTCCTCCACAAATGAACAGGATATTTTGTGTATTTACCTTGATCAGTTTTTGTTCGGGGTGTTTCCTTCCTCCCTGTGGCGGCACCAGTACTTCAGTACCTTCCAGCAATTTCAATAATCCCTGCTGCACACCTTCACCGCTTACATCACGTGTGATGGATGGGTTATCGCTTTTGCGTGCAATCTTATCTATTTCATCAATAAATACAATTCCTTTTTCTGCTGCGTTTACATCGTAATTACAAGCCTGTAACAAACGGCTGAGCATACTTTCCACGTCTTCCCCCACATATCCGGCTTCAGTAAATACGGTGGCATCTACAATGGCAAAAGGTACATTCAGCATGCGGGCAATGGTTTTGGCCAGTAAGGTTTTACCCGTACCCGTTTCACCCACCATAATAATGTTGCTTTTTTCTATCTCCACATCATTTTCCACTTTCTGGTTTAACCTTTTGTAATGGTTGTACACCGCAACAGAAAGTATCTTTTTGGCATCATCCTGGCCAATTACATATTCATCCAGAAAGTTTTTGATTTCGATAGGTTTCTTAACAATAAGTTTGTGAGAAGGTGTGTGTGAAAGTTTGTTGTCATTGGTACTGCCGAGTTCCTGTTCAATAATTTCTTCTGCATGCTCCACACAATTTTCACAGATGTGCCCATCCTGGCCGGCAATTAAAATCTTTACCTCATCGCGGCTTCGGCCACAAAATGAACAATGTAAGGTTTGTTGTTTTGCCATTATAGCTGGTATTAGTTGCTTTTAAAAATGCCTGTGTGCAAAGATATAAAAGCATTATGGTGAATGCTAATCTGAGGACAATATTATGCTAAAAAATGTTGCTTGGCAACTGCGTTAACAAGCTGTAAAATATCATTTTACAGGGATGGATAATATGTTTTGTATTCAGGTAAAAGGGGTTTTATGTATTGTGGGTTTGCACCTGTTTTAAATGTTCCTGCAGCATTTGTTTTAACTGCCGTTTTACTATTGCGCCCATACTTTTACATTTGGAAAAATAAGTGTTATTGAAATGGGCGTTCAGTTCTTCCCGCAATAACTTAATCTTATAGTTTTCTGAAAGTTCATCTTTGATCATGTAATTCAGCAGTTCCATCAATTGCGTTCTGCCGGCTATTACACGCAGGGCCATAGTATTTCTCTCTTCCGTTTGGTATTGTTCAATTACATCAGGGCTGAGGTTTTTCAGCACCAAATCAACATACTCAAAGTTTTCCTTATAAAATTGTGGCAGGTATAAATTCTTACGGCCTTCATAGCATTGCTGGTCAAAGTCAATTGCCCTCAGGCGGTACTGGTAGTCTTCTATATCCGGGGTAATATCCACCACAAAATTATAACTGCGCATATCGCCCAGCAGCCTGGCAAAACACCTTTCATTAAATTTTACAAATTCTTTTGCCAACCTTATTTTATTGGTTTCGGGAAGGTGGAGGTAATCCTGCAGGAAAACATCGCCCGGTATGCCTGGTATATGTTCTTCCACCAAAGTATTTTTATGGCAGAAGAATGTGATGCGGTTTGGTGATAACAGGTGTTCCAGTTCCAGCCCATAAATACGGGATGCATCAGCCGCTTTTATATAATAATGATCGTAATTATCATTGATTTTATTGACGATCCGGATACGAAAGGGAACGCTGTTACCAAACTCACAAAAATCCACCCGTTCCACATCCAGGTGTTTTACAAAATTCATGTTGCCTTCCATTTTAAGGATGGCATAGGTTTTAATCAACCCTTCTTTTAAAAACTCCATCTCCTTTAAATCGTACACGGCATTTTCCCAATGGGTGAATTTGCCATGTTTATCTTTCAGTGATGTTGCATAACGGTAGTTCAGCAAGTCTTTGTACATAATGGGCAGCCGGATATCCCTGCCATAGTTACGCAGGTATTTTTGCAATCCTTCACTAACCGGAAAGATGTCCTTTTTCATCATTGGACGATCGGTTTCCTGGCTCAGTTTTGCATTAATAATTTCATTAAACTGCATGCTGCAAAGTTAAGCGGACTGTATTGTAAAACAAATGCTGCCTGTTTCGGCAGCATTTGTGGTAATTATACTTTCCTGAAGGCATTATAATTTTTCGATAACGCCATCCACGATGCCATAAGCTACAGATTCTTTGGCATCCATCCAATAATCACGGTCGAAGTCTTTCATAATCTTATCAACTGTTTGCCCGCAATTCTTTGCCAATATCTCAGCACCCAATTGTTTTGTTTTCCTGATTTGTTCTGCCATAATTTCAAGGTCGGCGCTGGTGCCCTGCCCACCGCCACTGGGTTGGTGTATCATTACTTCTCCATGAGGGAAAATAAAACGGCGCCCTTTGGCTCCACCGCTGAGCAATATACTGCCCATGCTTGCTGCCATACCCATACAAACGGTACTAACGGGTGAGCTGATCATTTGCATCGTATCGTATATGACCATACCGCTCGTTACAATACCACCGGGGCTGTTGATGTAGAATGTAATTTCTTTCCCGGGATTTAATGCTTCTAAATAGAGTAACCGTGCAGTAATATCTTTGGCACTTTTATCATCCACCACACCCCAGAGGAATATTTTTCTTTGTTCAATAAATTTTTTGTCGAACTGCCATCCGCTCATCATTTTCTCCATCGGGTTTTCCGGTTGTTCCTTTGGTGTGTCTTCGTCGTCGTTCCTGATTATTTTGTTATATAGGTTCATTTGTGATTGTTTTGAAGTTAATTGGTTGGGGAGTTCAGGGGGTTAGGCGTTTAGGAGTTTAGTTCAATGTTTCCCAGACACCTGTATCCTTTCTATTTTTCTTTCTTTTGTTTACGTGGGTTCATGATCAATACTTCATCCACCATGCCATATTCTTTGGCTTCAGTACTGGTCATCCAGTAATCCCTGTTACTGTCTTCTGCAACTTTATCAACGGGCTGGCCTGTATGAAATGCTGTTATCTCGTATAACTCTCTTTTAATTTTCTTTACTTCATTCACAGTAATTTCAATATCGGTGGCCTGTCCGCCTGCGCCTGCGCTGGGCTGGTGCATCATAATACGGCTATGCTTTAATGCAGTACGTTTCCCTTTTGCTCCGGCACATAATAAAACCTGCCCCATGCTGGCGGCCATGCCTGTACAAATAGTTGCAATATCTGGTGTAATAAACTGCATGGTATCGTACATACCCAGGCCTGCATATACGCTTCCACCCGGGCTGTTAATGTACATTTGAATGTCCCTGCTGCGGTCTGTACTTTCCAGGAACAGTAATTGTGCGGTTACTATATTGGCCACTTCATCGCTGATAGGATAACCAAGGAAAATGATCCTGTCCATCATCAACCTGCTGTATACGTCCATTACAGCAATATTCATAGGCCTTTCTTCAATGATATTAGGTGTAAGATTGGTTACATTGTGTTTGATATACCCATCCAGTGTATTGCTGCTGATGCCTTTGTGCTTTACAGCATATTTTTCAAATTCTTTTCCAAAATTCATGTTCGTGATATTAATAGTTGTTACAAATATAATTGATAGTTAGCTGTAAAATATTTCAAGTTTTTAATCCCGGCTCCTTGATTGATAAATTAAGATGTATTGCACCAGCATTGCAATAGAAGCCAATGCTGCTACAAGATACGTAAGCGCTGCCCATTTTAACGCATCTTTGGCTTTATCATGTTCCTGCGCTGTGGTAATATTGGCAGTTTCCAGCCAGCGCAATGCACGGGCAGATGCATCGAATTCCACGGGAAGTGTAATTACAGAAAATAATGTAGATACTGCAAAAAGGATAATACCAACAAGTAAAACAGTGGTATTGCCGCCTCCAAAACCAAACATTCCCAAACCAGCAATGATAATCCATTGCGATAAGTTACTGCTGATTTTTACTGCTGGTACCAGCCTGCTGCGCAGCATCAGCATACTGTATGCTGTTGCATGTTGTACAGCATGTCCACATTCGTGTGCGGCTACGGCTGCAGCGGCTATTGATCGGCCCTGGTACACTTCGGGGCTCAGGTTTACTGTTTTATTTAGTGGATTATAGTGATCAGAAAGAAATCCATCTACTGATACCACCTGCACATCATAAATTCCATTTTGCTGCAGCATTTTTTGTGCAACTTCTTTTCCGCTTAAACCATTTTTCATTGGTTCTGCACCATACTTTTCAAATTTACTCTTCAGCTTGTATTGTACCGCCATACCTAAAAACATAAATAAAAGCGATATCATTATTATCCCGATAGTCATACGATATTTTTTTAACAGGGAAATCTGGTCAAAAAGCATTCCTGTTTCAAATACTGCCAAAATTGCAAATTCAATATCGCTGGTTGCATTTTCTCTCTCAATAGCAGAAACAAAAAAGTCCCTCCAACATTCCTGTTGGAGGGACTTAAGATTATTGAAAAAGTGAACGTTATCTAAGCACTTCTGTTCTTCCGATGGCGAGCCTGTTGCCCACAACATCCACCACTTCCACCCAGTACACTCCGGTACTGAAGTTGCGCAGGTCTACATCCATACGCTGGTAAGGGGCAGAGATAGAGTAGGTCTTCGTCATCACACGTTTGCCCCTGGCATCATAGATATTG
>JAFDZS010000008.1 GCA_018266775.1 Bacteroidota bacterium
AGCTGTAATTACCAAAGTACCAACCGCTACAGCATTATAAGTAAGTGAAGATGTTACGGAGTATGCCGGTGAACATCCTACACTCTGCACTAATACGCGGTAAATACGGTTTTGCGTGATATTTGTAACAGTAAGCGTAGTTGCAGTATTGGCAACAATATTCCATGTTGTTCCACCATCGGTAGAATATTCCCATTGAATGATCGTTCCTGAAGACCCATTAAGTGTTAACAGTGTGCTGTTTGGATTGCCACACACAATTGCAGTTGCAGGCGAAAGACTTCCCCCGGCAAGGTTAACAATAGACAGCGTTGCTGCATTGGAGTTAGTAATTGCGGCACAGGCTGTACTGGTTACACAACGGAACTGTTTACCGTTATCTACAGTTACTGCCACAAAACTGTAACTGGTTGTTGTTGCTCCCACAATATTATTCCAGGTTATACCACCATCGGTGCTCACCTGCCACTGATAACTTGTTGCACCACTTGCCACAATATTAAAGGAAACCGTTGCCCCGCTGCAGGCAGTAACATTTGATGGCTGTGTGCTGATTGTTGGCGGTGCGCCAGGATTAATAGTAAATACCAGGTTGGCTGTTTGTGTTGGAACACCTGTACCCGTACCGGTAACCGTTACAGTATATGAACCGTTGGCCAATGTATTGGTGCCGGTTAAGGTTACTGTTGTACTGGCGCTTCCAGTTGAAAGCGGGTTAGTCCCAAATATAACAGATGTACCAACCGGATTACCAGATGCTGTTAAATTTACCGGGCCAGTAAATGTTCCCAGGAAAGAAGCTGTTAATGTAGTTTGCATAGACGTTGGAACAGGGCAGCCAGATGTAACTGGTGCGGGACTGTCAAATGTAAATGCATTAGCCGGTAATGTTACAGTAATAGCGGCATTATTAATATCAAAGAAAATATTACCGATAGCTTCTACTTTGATACGACCTGTGGTGGTGGTGGTTGAAGGAACAGTAAATGTTTCTGTACCATCATTAGGGGTACTCGCTATAAGCGTAGTGAAGGTAAGTCCGTTATCTGCAGAGAATGATATCTTAACATTAGCCACACTGATTGGCGCAGCAGTGGTATTACCTACAGACCAGGTTACTGTTTGTGTACTGCCTGCGGTGTAACTAACTGCTGAGTTTTGTGAAGTAATGAGGAACGGAGTGTAGTTTGCTGCATCCACCGTTACTGTCATATTATTAAAGTTGGTTTGCCCAACTGCCCCTGTTGCTGAATTGTAAGGGTGGTTATCCCTTACAGTAAGCCGGTAGTTTAATGTGCGGCTTACCGAACTCAATGCTTCAATATTAGCAATGGCATCACCACCCGGTAATGGCGGAGTAATGCTATTACCTGCAAGGATTGTTGAAAGAATTGGGCAAATCCTTGTCGGGCTGGTTGACGGGCTAAATGATAACCAGTTGGGGCCGGTTAGTTTTGTTGGCGAAGCCACACTGTTAGCGCCACTGGTAGTGGAATTATCGTCCTGTTCCCAGCAATATGTGAGTACATCACCAGGGTCTGCATCTGTTGCTGTTCCGGTTAATGCAAAAGGGGTTGATGGGGGAATAGTATAGTTCGTCAGTGCCCCAACTACCGGTGTGGCATTGATGCCTGCAAGGGGTGTAGTTACCGGGCAGGTTTTGGTGGCCAGGTTGGTTTGAATTTGCTGAATGGAAGTTTCATGGTAAATATCAATAGAATGGGGAGCCACATCATAAGCAGTGATACCGGCATAACCCATTATTGTAATACCAGAACCCACTTCTTTGTTTTGGCCTGTGCCTTCCAAGCTGAAAGAGAACGTATGATTAGCACCCAATTGGTGGCCTACTTCATGAACCACATAATCAATATCAAAATCATCACCCTGGGGAATACCATTTGCAGGAGAAGTAAAGCCACTTCCTTTCTGGCCATTTACACAAACACAACCAATGCAACCCGCATTACCGCCGCCACCGGTAGCACCAAACAGGTGGCCGATATCATAGTTGGCTTCACCGATTACAGCGGTTAATGTTGCCTGTAATTCACCATTCCATGCACCGCCGGCGCCAATTCCTGCAGGCGAGTATGGGTCAGTGTTAGGATCATAATAAATTACATCGGTGGTATTTGCAATCAGGTTCAGATGCACCGCAAGATCCTTTTCATACACCCCGTTGCAACGGGTCAATGTAGCATTGATTGCTGCCAGAACCAGGTTTACCTGGGATGCGTTGAATGCTCCAAAATAGTTAGAATATTCGGCCGTAACTGATTGTGCCAGCCTCATTGTTTTTAACTGGCCAACATTGCTTTCAATTCCGTTCGTACCGTTCATCTTATTAGTCAGCCCATTGGCCAACTGCATATCAGGTGTTGAACAAACCCAGGGTGAGTTTCCCTTTATTCTCTGCGATTTAAATACTGAATAAACTGTATGATCTGCAGAATAGGGTTCAATATATTCACTGGGTTTACCATCTGCCCGGAATACCATGGTTTGTATTCCATTGGGTGCTATACTGAGTTTTACCGTTGATCCGGGGTTAGTGATACTTTTCCCTGAGAAAGCCCTGATTTCGGGGAATCTTGCCTGCAATACAGGATCAAAGTTTGAAGCTTCAAAAACCTCAAACTGCTCCATATTGCCATAAGCATCAGGTAGTGTTATGATTGTTGAAGCCGCAGTTTTTTTGTCAATAATTGTAAATAGTTTTTGATGAAGGGGTGTTATATCCAGTGTGAACAATTTGTAATCTTTAGGATAGCTTACCCTTGCCACTGCCTTATCTGTTGTAATGCCGGAACGATCTGTCCTGGATGTCCAGTATCCATCCTGGGCAATTGCAGATGTACATACAATTACAATAGAAAACAGTAACAATATTTTTTTGTATTGTTTAATCATAATTCAGTTTTTAAGTAATATAGTTTCCAATAAAGTTGTTGTTTACCGGAACTCCATTAATAATAATTGGAATTGACCTGTCGCTGCAACATACCGGTTGTGCAATTGATGAAAATTATACCTGTGCATATCAACAACAGGTAATACAACTATTGTATGACATTATGCATTTGTTAAGAGCGTGCAGGCCGTGGGATTCTATATGTCAGCTCAGCATTTTGGAGGAGGGACTAATACGTTGCCGTTTACTGCATATAACGGCGAATCATATTGAGGAAATAGGATTACTCTTTTGTTTAATTGTGCAGTATTGAACGCGGCCTGGTTATAATTGTCATTATTAAATAAATCCTGGATAAAATTTTTAAGCTTGCCTGTACTGATGCAGTTGCTTTTGTTTAGTGGATTATCAGTTTGTGAAAGATTCGCCAGTTGCAAAACAGCTAAAGTTTCGTCTTTATCGGCAAGGCATAATAAATATACTTTCCCGTCCTGATCCACCCGCTTCACAACATCAAACAGCTGATCACCATACCATAATTCATCTTCCTCATTTTTGAAAGCTTGCTTTTCAGAGACTTTCATAAGTAAATTGTCAGGTATGTGCTGTAATATTCTCTCACGGGCAATTTCTTTGGCTCTCGTAACTTCCAGGGCATAATACAAACATGCAGCACCCTGACTCAATGCCAGTATAGCAAGTAATAATATTGCAGTAGTTTTTTTCACAAAAAGCGATCATCTGCAAGGTAATAAAATATCCTTATAAAAATTTGCACCGGATTTTTTTAATAAAAGAAGACCCCGTTGCGGGGTCTTCCTTAATCAACACTTCAATGCTGATGTATTTTGTGGCAAACTTTTACCTTAATACTTCGGTTCTTCCTACAGCTAATCTGTTGCCGGAAACATCTACCACCTCAACCCAGTAAACTCCAGTACTCAGGTTTCTAATATCTACGTTCATTTTTTGGTATGGTGAAGCAATACTGTAAGTTTTCGTAAATACTCTTTTACCCCTTGCATCATAAACATTTAAACCCCTTGGTAAGTTTGTGTTGTTTAACGTACTGTAATACCTTACGTCAAAGTTACCCGAGTTTGGTGTGGGTGAAATGAATACTATACCGCTATTAGATGAATCTCCAATAGTTACTGTATTTGAAACTGCTGTGCAACCATTAACATCGGTCACTTTCAATGTGTAATCGCCCAACTGATCCACATTTACCAGCAACGATCCTGCATTACCACCTGTAACCTGAACCCCATTTCTTAACCATGTATAAGTGGCAGCCGCAGGTGTTACTGTTGAAAACAGTGTGGTTGTTAAACCCGGGAAAAGCTTCCTATACGGTGAAGCGTTGATAATAATAGTTGGTAATGGGTTTACCTGCAGGTTAACGATGCTGGATATTACAGGCATACAAACAGACGCAGCACTTACTGAATCTCTGTAGAGGTAACCACTCATTGACACTGGTGGGTTAGTGATAGTAAGTGTGGAAGTTTTTACCCCATTATAAATGGAATTATTTACCAGATTTACCCATGTTCCGGTGTTGCCATTTTGCGTACTCACCTGCCAGTTATGGGTTGGCACAGAACCGGTAACAGCATCCTTAAATACTGCTACGCCATCAGTACAAACACTTGTATTTACTGGTTGTAATGTAAAAGCAATGGGCTGATTTACAGTAACGGTTACTTTACTATCCGGTGAGGTGCATTCACCTGCCGGAGCAAATGATATTGTACCAATAAAATCCCTTGGTGTAAAGGTAGGCGCAGCCGGAGCAACACCTCCACCAAAGCCAATTCCAGGGCCGGTAATGATACTGCATCCGCCAGCAGTTACAGTAACCGCAGGGCCGGGAGCAGCGGTTGTACCATTATACCCCAGGTTAGTACCAAATGCATCACTGGCCTCCACAGCGATACCGTAAGTTGCTCCAGATGGGATTACCAGGGAAAGCCCTGTCATAAACGGTACAATACCTGAATTTTCAAAAACAGATCCTGAACCAAACTGCGTCCATCCGTTTGCGGTACTAATTGCGCCGGGAGCGCCATTTACCGGGCTTGTTTTGTAATATGCAGCAGTATTTGCCTGCAATCCCAAAAAGAAGAATGTACTGGCTATATCAGTAATAATTACCGGATAGCTGTTGTTGTTTTTAAAATTAAAGGTTACCAAACCGTTTCCATTGTTTACAGCCAGGTTATTGGTTACAGGTACAGAAGAGCCTGTTGGACCTGGGTAACTGTTCACATTTACTGAATAGGTGGTTGTGGCACCAGGCATAGCGTAAACACTATCTACCTTTGTTCCCGCCACATAGGGTTGTGTTGCGTTTGGATCTGAATATAATCCTCCTGCAGGCGTCCAAACTGCGGGTTGTGACGGTACACCATTGATATAAGTAATTTCCAGTTCCCATGACTGCAAAGTTCCTGCATCTCCTGCGACAGCATCATAAATGCCCAATGTATAATTTCCGTTAGCACCAGTGGCCGGGCTAAGTAAATCCTTAAAATGGGTAGTTGTTACTGTCATTCCATTTGGAGCAGGCGCTGGCAGACTCGTTGCAGGTTCTTCATCTGCCTTAAATATACCGGTATAAGGATCTGTTCCAGAAGCTAAACTTGCACCACCGTCAGAACTGATAACCGTATTTACAAACCCTGTGGCTGAAGGTCCGTTATCAGTTGCCCCTAACGCATAATCCAAATTCACTGTACCGTTGTTGGGAGATTTCAATGCGATCACCAAATCCCCCGCCCATGTATGAGAAATATTCAATTTCACATTCATTTTGGTTACTGTTGCAGTAGCGGGTATTCCTGAAACAGTAATTGTTCTCTGAATACCTGTTGCATTGGCATCAGGAATGGGAACATTAATTACACCTGATGAGAATGTTTTTACCGTTCCCGATGCGGAGCTGTTAGTCAGTTTTACTGCAGGGTCTCCCAAACACATTGTTACAGAAGCCGGAGTAATATCTGGTGCAGGCGGGGTGTAATTAATCAGCGCAGAAGCACTGTTCATACAACCTGTCACTACATTTGTCCCGGTAACAGTATAAGTGGTAAATGTTTTAGGTGCAGCATAAACGGTCGCTGTTTGTGCACCTGCAACATACGGAATGGTCGCTGTTGCGTTTGTATATAAACCAGCAGCTGGAGACCATGTGTAATTTGCACCTCCCCCAGCAGTTAACAATAAACCATTGGTTCCGGCGACACCGCCACATCCTGCAGCAGGTGTTACAGTTATATTTGGTAATGCATTTACTGTTAGAACTGCTGCAGTTGATGTTGCTGCAGGCGTACACGTACCGGTTATCACGCAGCGATAACGGTAATTATTCATAGAAACTGTTGCTGCGCTGATACCCAATGTTGACGTGGTAACGCCACTATACGGCGCTGTGTTGGCAAGGTTCGTGTAAGTAACTCCGTTATCTATACTTAATTGCCATTGATAAGCAATCCCCGTTCCGGTTGCTGCAACATTAAAAGATACAGAACCGCCATTACAAACGGATTTAGAAACCGGCTGTGCAGTAATTACCGGCCTGTTATTTACTGTAATGGCAACTGATGCAGTTGAACTGCAACCACCTGCATTTGAAACGGTAACGGTATAGGTGGTACTGGCAGACGGAGATGCTGCGACAGGGTTGGTTGCTGGGTTGCTTAACCCCGCAACTGGAGTCCATGCAAAAGTATAACCTGCCCCTAACGGAGAGAGGACATTATAGCCCAGTGACAATGACCAGTTTGTTAATGTACCCACATCACCGCCAGCATTATCTCTTATACCAAGGGACCATGTTCCATTTACTGATGGCGAGTTGGTAATGAATGCCGCAAACGAAGCATCTGTTGGAGTGTAACCTGATGGTGCTGCCGCAGTTACTGAAGCATCAGCAGCAAAAGTGCCTGTAAAAGGTGATGTTCCGGTGCTTAACGATGTGCTACTGGCAGAACTGATAACGGTGTTCACAAAGTTATCGCCACTTCCACCTCTCCTGTTAATAAGATTGATTATTCTTCCGTTTGGAGATTTCAGAAAAGCAGTCAGGTCATTATCCCAGGTATGAGTAATATTCAATGTTGCGGCTACTGATGCCAGTTGTGCCAATGCTGGTGCACAGGTAATATTCAATGAAGATGAAGCCCCTGTAGCACTGTTATCTGGTATTGCCACAGCAATAGTTCCGGATGATGTTGTACATGGCCCTGCCGGCGCCGGAGATAATACTGTTAACAAAGTAGGGTCTCCCTGGCAAAGTACGGTACCCTGATTGGCTGTTATAGTCAGGGGAGGAATTCCTGATACAACATTTAAAGTTGATGTTGCAGAGTTTACAGCTGTACAACCTGTTGCCTGAATGACAGCCCTGAACATTGTTGTAACCGTAAGGTTTGTGACAATGTAAGTTGAGGAGGTATTTGCAATAGTTGTCCATGTGGTACCACCGTTTGTGGATTGTTCCCAGCGGATAATATTACCAGTATAGCCACTCAACGTTAACGTGGTTGTATTACCTGAACCATTATTACATACATTGGCTACAGATGCAGGTGATATGGAACCACCCACCGTAGCCGTGGCCACTGTAAGTGTTGCAGGATTACTGCTGGCAGTACCGCAGGCACTGGTTGCCAATACCCGGTATTGATTACCGCTTTGTGCCAGAGTTGGTGTAAATGTAAGCGTGTTAGTGGTATTAGCCGGGGTATAATCTGCCCATGTTGTACCTCCGTTTGTACTAACCTGCCACTTAATTGTAGTTCCTGTTGGTACGGTAACCCCTGCAGTAAAGGTAACCGGCGTACCCAAACATACTGTAGTACTGACAGGCTGAGCAGTAAATGTAGCTACAGGAGGCATATTAAATGCCTGGGTTTGGTCGTTAGTACTGTTACTTGAACCCTGGGATGCACTGTATCCCATTCCTCTTCGTGCAAAAGCACTCCATATAGCACAAAAGTGCCTTCCCCCGTATAAATTCTGATCAGCCTGGATGATTGCATTCCTTGAATCCAAAAAGCCGGGACTGCATGGCTGAAGCTTCATGCCTTCCAAAACAATTTTTAAAGCTATACTGTTTCCACCATTATTTGCTAATGAAAAATTAAACATATCAGGATTGATTGAATTTTCCTGCTGGATGATATTCCAGGTCATATCCCAAATGGTAGCACACCATATTTCTCCAATGTTATGCACCTCACCGCCTGATGTTTGCACGCCGGAATAAGTCCATGGATTTATGGTCATATTGGTTGAGTATGGATAGGTTCTGATTCCCGAACCAGTAGTAGCCTGTCCTAATACATAGGTTCCCACAGGTCGTGCTAATGCTCCATCGGTTACAGAAGCTGTAGCCCAGTTTGTTGTCATCATCAAAGCCATATAATCACTCCAGCCTTCACCAGCTTCTTCCGCGTTATTCAGGCATCCGGAATTGGCCGGTCCGCCGGTCAGCCTGTTAGAAATACCGTGTGTGAATTCATGAGAAACCACACCGTTATCAAAATCACCGTCCAGTCGTTGTGTCATTGATGCACTCAGGGTAATATTAAGGTTATTACCTGCCTGTGCAATCATTGTGGCTCCATCCACATCACTTACCATTACTGCCGGTATGGTGATGGTATTATCTGAGCCCCCCATAATTATTGGAGCCCCTGGCACATTATTTACTACAATTATTGCAGCAGCTCCTCCTGCCTGTGCAGCAAGTGCTTTATTAACAAATGCGCAGGTACCTCTTTTAATGATCGCAATCTTACCAGTTAATGTGGTTGTGGAAGCACCGGAACAGGCTTCGTTAGTACCACCTGCAGGGTCTGTATATAAAACTGCCTGTGCAGTTACAGGCCCTACGTTTGCCAGTTTATTTGCAGTGCTGAAACCGCTTTCAACAGCATTGTAATTTCCCGCAATGGATGCAGGGGTATTTACATGACATAAGGTTATTGATGCCGCATCAAATAAATACATTTGCATTCTTGGCCGCGTACCATCCGCTGGTGTTGCAAAATTTGCGTTATTGGAACCTCCGCCATCCTGCGCCTCAGCCTGTACGTAATCGTTTCCTAAACCACCTCTTCCTAAATTATCTGTTTGAAAGTTTCCCGCAAGTTCAGTAAAGCCATATTGGTACGCCAGATCATGTATCAGGTTGTTCCAGTAAAATAAATTGGTTACTGCTGCATTTTTGTTTGCAGTAACACTTGGATCCTGAGAAAAATCTGGATTGGTATTAAAGGTAAGCGAGGGATTAGGAGTGGAAGATTGTGCCGAAAAATTATTACCCCCCTGATTGGGTGTATTATTATTATCCACATCAAGGTAGGCGTGTACGTTATTACCTCTTGTAATATCATAATTAGTGGTACCATCAAAATGCCAGCCATTTGTTGTAGCATTATTTACGGCACCAGATTTCAGCCAGGGGTTATTCTCTACAGCTACTGCATGATGATTAGGGCTTTCATAAGGGTAGGGTACTACGGTATAATTTCCGCTGGTGACAGTAGGAGGTGTTCCTCCTGTGTATTTTTTGGCATCATTCGCCGCATATCCAGAAAACTCCCTGTGAATTGGCTTTTCAAATACAGTAAGGTTGATTTTGTTAACCAGTTCACCAGTAATGGCATCCACCTGCATCAACCACCAGTCTGCCTTTCCTGCAGGAACAAGCTGTACCTGCCAGCCTAAACGCAAATTATGTGTTTTTTCATCAGGAATCCAGAGCAATTCTGCGGTAACTTTTTCAGACACACCGGTTGGTTTGCCAAAATCAAGTATTCTGCCATTCTCTTTAGAGCCAACCATCGCAACGGAGCCTGGTACAGGTAATTTGGCAAGGTTAAAAGCTGCAAGCACGGCATTGTTGCCGGTAAGTGCCGGAACAGAACCCTTGTTTTGTTTTTCAAGGTCATTTAAAAGCGTTCCGGTATGAGATATTATCTTATTCTCTTTAAAGGCCAGTACAAGCATTTGATTGGATACCGGTAACCCTTTATACGTTTGAAGCATATACACATATTGTATGCCGTTTTCTTCATAGGCACTGCTTATTTTAAGGTTGCCAACCTGTTCTTTTTTCAGCCCTATGGATTCACTGTTCTGCGACACCAGTTGCATCACAGTATTATTATCCAGCGTTTGTGCTTTAATGCAAAATGAAATTGCAAAAAGCGTTAGTAAGAGGAAAATTTTTTCATAAATAGTTTTTAGTAAATGAAAACCTGCCAATCTTCTTATCAGCAGATTGATGCGACATGAAGCCGGAACTGTACCCTTACAGTTCTGCCGCTTTCTTTTCAGCTTTATTCAATAATTGTTGCTGGTCTTTTTTGGATGAAATCCTGCTTTGTTGTAATACGTTTTCCGCAGGTGCGGGGGAAATCAATTTTACATCCGGAGAAGAAGCAATACGTGACAGGGAACCTAATGGCACTTTCGCCAAAAGTAAATTTTCATTGGCATCGGTGCTGATAATTTCTCCTTTTTCACTTGTAATTAAACCCGTCAAACCCGGGGTTACCATACAGGTGATTTTAACTGCAACCTTTTGTTGAACGGATTGTTTGTTGTCTTCTGATGATTGCAGCTTTTGCAAACGCTGATTTAGTTCAGGGGCAATTTTTTCGCCGGGGTTGGCTTTTTTTCCTGGTGATACAGTAACAGGAGTTTTTCTTACTGCAACTGTTGCCTTTTGTTGGGCCATCCCATAAGCATAAATAAACAACATAGGCATTGCAGTAATGAACAGTTTTGTAAAACTTCTCATAATGGTGGTGTTTTAGTAAAAAATAAAAGTACCTGGGTAATCCGGTCTTCTGGCTACGGATCTTATCACTGAGAAGGAAGTTTCACAAAAGAGTATAACAGTAACTGCTAGCTCAAAAGAAGCAGCAATTTACAACGCTAAAATTTCATAGTAATACATAACTCAGGCACTTTTAATGGAAACGAAAATGAGCTAATAAATAATCATTTTCGAACTACTTCTCTTATATAATAATTTAAAGCCGGTAGCAAAATTTTCTTATTGCCTGCCTTTAAATACCGGCATTGGGGGGTATTGGCAGAAACAAAGCCAGGTCATTCTTTTATTAAAGATTGAAATGGGATAATCCTGGCCGCTATTTCCTCAATTCTATACCAAACCTTCCATTTTATGAATCCAGCTATGCAAATTATACGGGTAAATATCCCAAAATTGGGCATCAAAGCTCAAAAAACAGAATGGATTGGTAATACGGTGATTTTATTTACCCATTGCCTCAAAACCTGCGTAAATATTATTTTATTAGCCCATTTTTTTTGACATTCCCGCTTACTCTCCTACCTTTGCAGCCTGAAAAACAGCCCTTATAATAAATTATTAATTTGACATTTTATGGTAGAAATTAAACCGGATGAAATTTCGGCGATTCTTCGCCAGCAGTTGAGCAACTTCAATGCTTCTGCAAGCCTGGAAGAGGTGGGTACCGTATTACAGGTGGGTGATGGTATTGCCCGTGTATATGGCCTCAACAATGTACGCAGTGGTGAACTGGTGGAATTTGATAATGGCGTTAAAGCTATTGCCCTTAACCTGGAAGAAGATAATGTGGGTGTGGTATTGATGGGCGACAGCAGCGAAATTAAAGAAGGTGATAAAGTAAAACGCACCGGCCAGATTGCCTCTATTAAAGTTGGTGAAGGTATGAGCGGCCGTGTTATTAATACACTGGGTGAACCTATAGATGGCAAAGGGCCTATTAAAGGTGAACTGTATGAAATGCCCCTGGAACGCAAAGCGCCGGGTGTAATTTTCAGGGAGCCTGTAAAGGAACCTTTACAAACCGGTATTAAAGCGATTGATGCGATGATCCCCATCGGCCGTGGGCAGCGTGAGTTGATCATTGGCGACCGTCAAACTGGTAAAACTGCTATTGCGATTGATACCATCATCAACCAGAAAGAATTTTACGCTGCAGGTAAACCTGTATATTGTATTTATGTGGCAGTTGGCCAGAAAGCCAGTACCATTGCCGGTATCATGAAGACACTGGAAGAAAATGGTGCTATGGCCTATACTACTATTGTTGCAGCTTCTGCATCTGATCCTGCTCCATTACAGTTCTACGCACCGTTTGCCGGCGCTGCAATTGGCGAATATTTCCGCGATACCGGCCGTCCTGCTTTGATCATTTATGATGATTTATCCAAGCAGGCTGTGGCTTACCGCGAAGTATCCCTGTTGTTGAGAAGGCCACCCGGACGTGAAGCTTATCCTGGTGATGTGTTCTACCTGCATAGCCGTTTATTAGAAAGGGCTGCTAAAGTAATTGCTAAAGACGATATCGCAAAGCAGATGAATGACCTGCCTGAATCTATTAAACACCTGGTTAAAGGTGGAGGTTCATTAACTGCACTGCCTATTATTGAAACACAGGCTGGTGACGTATCTGCCTATATTCCCACTAACGTAATTTCTATTACCGATGGACAGATCTTCCTTGAAGGTAACCTGTTTAACGCTGGTATCCGCCCGGCTATCAACGTAGGTATCTCGGTAAGCCGTGTGGGTGGTAATGCGCAGATCAAATCCATGAAAAAAGTTGCCGGTACATTAAAGCTGGACCAGGCGCTGTACCGTGAGCTGGAAGCCTTCTCTAAATTTGGTGGTGACCTGGATGCTGCGACAAAAAATGTGATTGATAAAGGTGCCCGTAACGTAGAAGTATTGAAGCAGGCCCAGTACACTCCATTTGCTGTAGAAAAACAAGTTGCCATTATTTATTTGGGAACACAAGGTTTACTGAAGGATGTGGCAGTTAAAAATGTAAAAGCATTTGAAGAGCATTTCCTTATGGAAATGGAAAATAAGCATCCTGAAATTTTAGCTGAGTTTAAGAAAGGTAATTTACCTGAAGATGGCTTGAAAAAGATGAGCGAGCTGGCTAAAGGATTGACCGCACAGTACAAATAAGCATTTCGATCTTATTTATCAATAAAGAGAAAAGGCTGTTTCAATATTGAAACAGCCTTTTCTCTTTTATATTTTAATAAATACTATTCGCCGGCAGATGGTATGAATTTATTTAATGAATTTCTGCGTAAATGTTTCTCCTGTTTCTTTTGCGGTGATCTTCATAAAATAAATACCGCTTGCCAATGCTGATATGTTGATGCTGGCATCCTGGTATCTTTCGTTTTGAGTCATCAGCATTTTTCCATCGGTCGCAAATATCGCTACCTGCATGTTATTGATGCCCGGTTTGGTTCCGGTACGTACCAAAACATTATTTTGGTCTGCTGAAATATACATTACAAACTTTCCCGACAGATTACGCTTCACTGCAACCTGGTCCGAGTATCGGTAACCGCCATTGATATCCACCTGTTTTAACCTGTAGATGGTAACTTGTTTTGAAAGGTCGATGGTATTATCATCGTAATAATAATCTGCATTGGCCCCAGCACTGTTCCCCGCGGCAACATAACCCACTTTTGTGAACTGGTTATCACTATTGTATTTTCTTTCTACTTCAAAACCTGCATTATTAGTACTGTTACTGATTGTCCACGAAAGATGATTATAATTATTCATAGCCTCTGCCTTAAACGACTGGTATGTTACCGGCAACAGGTTTAGGAGCGGCGCGGTAAATAACCCCCTGCCGTGGGTTGCTGCGGCTACCACTTTATCTGACCCCCGCAGTTTGAGCATATCTACCCTTACATTACCCATGGTGGATGCGTTCTGTGCCCAGGCTGTTGTAGTACCTGAAGTACTGGCTACACCCCAAACTCCCAATTCAGTAGCCAGCATAATTCCGCCCACAGATGAAGGCGATTGGCCGTAACCCGAAGGAATGAACATTCCCCAGCGTACAGGAACATCAGGAAGATTTACTCCATTATTATCTAACGAGGTCCAGTTTGCTCCAAGATCCGTTGATTCATACACACTTGCCACACCATAGTTTGAGATGGTAATGAGAATATGTGATGCATTACCATTCTCCACATCAATACTTGAAATATATTGCCCTGCAACCGATGTGATTGATGTTGGTAACGTAATGGTTGTACCGGAAGGAGATGCGCCATTTGCATTATCGTAGTAAAATAATTGAGGCGCCACCGCTGCTGATGCATTATCAGCAGTTGACATTGCAATCCACACCCTGTTGCTGGTATTGGGATCCACTTTAACTGCAGACACCGAATGGTTCGTTGTAGAGGACGAAATAAGGAAATTACTGAACGATACACCGGGTGTACTAAAGTTTATTGTAGCCCTGCAAAACCGCCTTGTGGTATATCCACAATAATAATAAGCGGAAGTAGCTAATCCCGGGCTTGTGCTTGAAGCGCTGTCAAAATCGGCGGGATTAATAAACCTGTCAACATTACCGGGAGAAAATGCCCCGGTAAAACTGGTGCCTCCGTTATTGGATATGTTCAGATTAAGCCCTGTATAATTAGTGATTTGCTGCAATGCATTTTTCTGATCAATAAAGCTGAAACCGCCATCGCCACCTGTTGGGGTAGTTACGGTGTTCAATCCTGAAGCGGTAAATCTATGGGTACCATTATCCTGCGCACCGGCCAGCATAGTGTTTGAACCTGACACAGGGCTCATAGCACAACTATAATATTGGGTTACATCGTAACTGTTGTTTTTAGTGGTAAAAGATGTACCGCCGTTAGATGTATAGTATATTCCACCATCACACCCTACTGCAAAAGCTGTAGTGGAACCTGGCAGGTATTTGATTGTGTGAATATCTGCATGAACAACTGGTAGTGATGCACAACCTGTATTCCACTGCGTTGCCTGTGCCCAGTTACTGGCAGGCGTACCCGCAGTTGTTGTTTTCATAATATCCACACCCCCCGCAAAAACAGTATTGTCATCATCTGGCTTTATCGCTAAAGTAAGGTCGTACCATGCCTGGCCGCGTGAAAAATCTTTTGAAGAAGACGTACCCTGGTCGCACCAGTTAACAGTATTGGTGATATCTGTCCAGGATGTAGCTGGTGTTGCAGCGCCATCATCGGTACGAAATATGGCACCAACACCATTACCTGATCCCTGGCATAATGCATAAATCCGGTTATTATTGGAAGGAGAACAGGCCAATTCGATACGTTGAAAAGTTCCAGTAGGCGTTTTATCCACCCATGTTCCTGAATTTCCAACAGTAGCGCCGGCTGGAGATTCCCATATTTTTCCTGCTCCGGTTGCTTCAGTCAATGAAGCCACCCACAAATCACCGCTGACTGATTTTTCAATATCATAAATACGGAAATCAGTTGCACAGGTACAGCTGCCACAACCAGTATAAGTACCCAAAACCCTGGTCCATGTTGAACCACCATTTGAAGACCGCATTAAACCACCGGCATTACAAAAAATGGCACTTCTGCACGCTGCATATACATCGTGTGTACCATTATTGTAAACCAAAATATTTTGTACATACGAAAAATCGTTCACGTTTGCACCACCGGTTGTGGTTGACGATAACAACGTCCATGTTAAACCGGCATCGGTACTTTTATAAACGCCCAACCCTCTTATGGCATCGGCATTTCCCACTCCTTCTCCGGTGCCTGCATACATGGTATTTAATGTTTGAGGGTCTTGTGTTATGCAGGTAATGGCGAAGTTCTGGCTTATGGAAGAAATTCGTGTCCACGTAACCGGTGATCCCGTTACAAAGTTGGTTGTTCGCCACAAGCCGCCACCCACTCCACCTGCCAGTGCTGTATTGCCGGTAGCATCATTAGCATCAAAAAGCAATGCCCTTGTTCTTCCACCAATATTAACCGGCCCTCTTTCTGTCCATGTTAAAGAATTGATACCAGTTGGGCTGTTAGTGCCCAATGCAGACATGATTTCATTAGTTCTTTTTTCGCCTGCCACTATTCTTTCTGAAGGGACGTAGCCAAGAGCAGGATCAACCGTCATTAAAAATTCGTGGTGCGCTCTTAATTGAATTTCTTCCTCCTGTTCAAGTTCTTTTTTGTTATTTGCTGAAGCCTGGCCATTTGCAGTTTCATTAGTAGTTTTTAATTTACAGGAAGTAATGCCAAGTGCAGACAGCAGAATAGCAGCTTTCATTACAGAAACTAAATTGCGGCGTTTCATAAAAGAGCGTGTTTAGTACAAAATTGATTAGAATAATAACGCTATAAAGCTAATTAAAATAAATTTACCTGATCTAAAATAGTACTGAATTACTTATGCCCATTTTTGAATTGCAATAATGGCCATAAACAATATTTTACAGATGACTATATTGAAACGAAAACTTTTGCTCACTGCTGTTTTTTCCTGGTCTTTCTTTTTAACTTACAGCCAGGTAATAAAAATGTATTGCTTTAAACAGGAGGTTAATGGAGGAGCCCGCAGTGAAATTCCTAATGCCAATACCATGACTGTACCGGCAAGATATTTTATTGTTGTGGAAACCAAAAAAAAGAAGGTACAATTTTCAAAAATTACCATTAACCGCATTCCCTGCTCATTTACCTGCGAAGCTGTACAGCATTTGCCGTTGGTATTGCAAACCAGTAATGGCGGCGCATCTGTAAATAAAGATACATTACTGCGCTCCTCCGCATACAACGTTTTCCTGTTGAAAAACCTGGCACCTGTTAATGATAATCGCACCCCATCAAAATCAACACGGAATAATATAAAAGATGCTATTGCACTCACTTACAGGTACAACCATCGCACCCGATGCATTAGCTGTACCAAAACAAAAACAATCAGTCCATTATTTACGCAATGAGAAGTTATTACAATAAAAAACTCCCTGATGGGAGTTCATTTTATTACTATTTTATGCAGCTGTTATTTATTGAAACCCACGCCTCAATCTCAAGCGCTGCGGCTGATTGGCCCGTTGCTTATTAATTCGTTCCAATAATTTTCGATTGAATTCGTCGCGTAATCCGAAAAAATGTTCGCAGCGGTTCGCTCCTAACACCTGGGTGAATTTGGGTTGAAATTTCTTTTTAATATCCAAAACCTTTTGTTCTTTTTCTAATTGGCTCAGTTTAGGATCCACTCCCTTCATTTCATTCACAAACTGCGTGTGCAAAGGCCAGAATTTTTCAGCTTCTTCCGGTGTTAAATTTAATTGCTTGGTGACATAGGCTACATACAATGCCTGTATCTTTTCTTCTTTCTGCGTTTCATCCGCAGGTGCTGCATCCTGGGCTTTGGCTGCAAACATGAAACCAAAGCTCATCATTGCCATGAATAATATTTTTTTCATTTTCCCCTCCTAGTTTTTTAAATCATTGATATCTAAATTATCCAGGTATTTATCCAATGTCTTTTCATCATTCAAATAATCTTCCTGGGCTGGTAAATCATTTTCATCTATTGAATTTGCTACCAGTGCTGATTCAACATCAGTACCATTTGCCTGTAAGTATTTTATCACATCGTCATCTGAAATTTTAGACAGCGCTGAATCCACATCATGAATTTTCAAACCTTCATTCACATAACCGGGTACATTAGCAATTTTACCACTGCTGCTATTTGATTGCCCTGAATATTTATAGACCCCCAGTGCCACTACCCCGGTAAACATTGCCGCTACCGCATATTTCAAAATGGTTGCAACCGACCGGGTACGCATACTTACCACTTTCGCCTGCCGTGGAACTGCTTGTTGTAAAATGTTTTGAGGCAGTGTTTCAAAATATCCCTGCGGTGCTGTAAACACATTTATTTTTGATATTGCCGCAACTGCTGATGATATACCTTGTGTTTCTTCCGCCACATCATCACTGGCCGCTGAAATCCTCAGCACATTTTCTGCCAGGTTTTCAAAATAACCTTGTGGTACAACAAACACATTTTTATTTGGAATGCCCGCCACTAAAGGTGATAGTGCTTTCAACTCTGATTGCGCAGTTTCCTGTGCTTTTATTTTATTGAGGATCTGGCCTGCTAATGATTCAAAATAACCCTGCGGTACATCCATCACCGGTTCTTTGCTGCTGATCAGTGTGCCATTTTCTTCGTGGATACTCATCATAATGGTCGCTTCGAGGCTTTCGAAATAACCAACCGGTACAGTGAACAGGTTTGCCCTGTTGATGTCAGCCAGCACAGGGCTCAACTCATTCAATTCATTCCATATGTCATTCCTTACTTCCATTATGACTTTAAGACAGTGTTATTTGTGAAAAGTTTAATTGTTCAGTATAAATTCTTCAATCTTTTTCACTGCGTGATGATAGCTGGCTTTTAATGCTCCTTCACTGGTTTGCAGTACCCGGCTCATTTCCTCGTAAGGCATCTCATCGTAATAGCGCAGATTGAATACAACCTTTTGTTTTTCAGGCAATTGCTGTATTGCTATCTGCAGTTTCCATTCCAGTTTATTGGCATCAAAATTTTCGCTGGCTTTGATTTTATTGCTCAGGCCATTCTCCACATCTTCCAGTGAAACGGATGCTTTTCTTTTCTGCTGTTCCAGGAAGGTCAGCGACTCGTTAGTGGCTATCCGGTACAACCAGGTATAGAGCTGGCTGTCTTCACGGAAATTCTCCAATCCTTTCCAAACTTTAATAAACATATTCTGCAGCACATCATTCGCATCTTCATGTTCCACCACCATACGGCGGATGTGCCAATACAGTTTCTCCTGGTATTTTTTTATGATGGCAGTAAATGCCCTTTCTTTTGTTGCAGGATCGCTGAACTGTATGAGCAGTTCTTTATCGTCTAATTGTGTAGCCATAGTAATGTTGAGCAGGTAGTAAAAATAAAAAAAACCAACGGTAAGATTGGTTTTTCTATAAAAAGTTTAATTATACATGCGTCTGACGGTTTGAAACCGTCCTGACGCATGTATAACTTATTTTCTGGCCATTACTTTTTCAGCAGCAGCAACAATATTGGGTGTATCCAAACCATACTTGGTTAATAATTCTGATGGTTTTCCGCTTTCTCCGAATGTATCATTGGTGCCCACATATTCAATGGGTATGGGGAAATTTTTTGCGGCTACCTGTGCAATGCTGTCACCAAGGCCACCGAGTACATTATGTTCTTCAGCGGTAACGGCACATTTTGTTTTTTTGATAGAAGCCAGTACTGCTTCTGTATCCAGCGGTTTGATGGTATGTATGTTGATTACTTCAACACTGATGCCTTTTTGTTCCAGCAATCTTCCTGCTTCTACAGCTTTCCATACCAGGTGACCACAGGCGAAAATAGTTACGTCTGTACCTTCTGATAATTGTTGCGCCTTGCCTATTACAAAATCTTCTTCCTTAGTAAAGATGGGCCATACCGGGCGGCCAAAACGCAGGTAAACTGGTCCCTGGTAATCTGCAATGGCTTTTGTGGCAGCTTTTGTTTGGTTATAATCTGCAGGTACAATCACCGTCATGCCGGGTAACATTTTCATCAGGCCGATATCTTCCAGTATCTGGTGTGTAGCTCCATCTTCGCCCAGGGTTAATCCTGCATGAGAGGCACAGATCTTCACATTCTTTCCGCTGTAGGCTACGCTTTGTCGAATCTGGTCGTACACCCTGCCGGTTGAAAAGTTGGCAAATGTTGTTGTATAAGGAATCTTTCCTCCAATTGTTAACCCTGCTGCAATACCAATCATGTTCGCTTCAGCAATACCACACTGGATAAACCGCTCAGGAAATTCTTTAATAAATCCGTTCAGCTTCATTGAACCCAACAGGTCGGCAGTTAAAGCAATGATAGCAGGGTTTTTTCTTGCTGCTTCAAGAATACCATCTCCGAATCCGCTGCGGGTGTCTTTATTGCCGGTTACCTCAATAGAACTAAGCATATAAAAAGTTTAAAATGAAATTTTAAGTTGTGCAAAGTAAAAGAAAGATTTGCGTAAAAAAATGGGCAGCCTGAAAAGTTGCCCACATTGTGTATTTCATCAGCTGCAAAGTTTTGTTGCAACATAAGTTGCAATGTTTAGCCTGAAATTTCAGAAACGGTATAATACTTCAGGTTATGTTTTTTTGCAAAGTTCAGTATTTGCATCAGGCGGTGTAAAGTGGTGGCGTATTTACTTGCAGTATTAATATCATGCGCAACAAATATTACACAGGCTCTGTTGTCCTTTGCAGATTCCATCACACTGTTAATATCCTGGTCGCTGCGCCTGCTGCTTTTATCAATACCAAGGCCATAAAGCAAATTATTTTTTTCTGTAGGCACAATGCTTTTTGAATAATCCTGTGTTCCGTTGAGTGCCCTTACACTTTTAAAATAACGCAATAACATTTTATCGAATACACCGTTGTGTGCACCGTAGGGATAGGCAAATGTAGTGGGATAAAAACCATCCTGGTTCATGAGTTTTAAACCAGCTTCCACTTCACAACGCATCAGGTCATCAATAGTATGTTTTTGCTTGTATACATAATCTTCCATATTGTAGTGGTTAGTGGTATGGAAGGCAATTTCATGGCCATGTTTTTTGATCTCCTGTAATTTTCTTTTTTGATCGTTTGTGAAACGGTTGTACTTACAGATATAAAAGGTAGCCTTTACGCCGGCACTATCCAGCAATGGCAGATAACTGTACCAGTTATCAACCATATTATCGTCGAAAGTGAGTACAATACCGGGATCCTGCAGTTGTCCCTGTTTTTCAAATTTCTTACACCCTGTGTTAAAGCCCAAAATAACCACAAGGGCACAGAATGCCACAATCGTTGTTTTTGCCATAAGTAGTTTTTAAATCTGCTGTGGTTTAACTGGATACCTGTCTTGGGTTGAGGACTTTGGGGGGAATCGAAGATATAAAAAATCAATTCAATCCTGCATTTTGGCGGTTAAAAATATTTTCATCGGTTTTTAGCTTTACTTCCCATTTCCAGGCACTGTCCATCATATCATCCACGCTGTATTTGGGGTTCCAGCCCAGGCCGGTTTTAGCTTTATTATTGTTGGCATATATGGCCACTACATCTCCCGGGCGGCGGGGGCCTAACTGGTAATTTAATTTTATACCGCTTACTTTTTCAAATGCGGCGATTACTTCCAGCACGGTGTTGCCATTTCCGGTGCCCAGGTTGAATATATCGCAGGGTGTTTCGTTTTTATGTGCAAGCAGGTAGTTCAGTGCCAGGGTGTGTGCATGTGCTATATCGCATACATGTACATAATCACGTACACAACTGCCATCGCGGGTATCATAGTCTGTACCATGAACATGCATGGTGGGTAATTTGCCAATAGCTGTTTGGGTAATGGCGGGCACCAGGTTGGCGGGGCGGCCAATAGGCAGTTCGCCAATATGTATGGATGGATGTGCGCCCACGGGATTAAAATAGCGCAGTAAAATGGCGCTGATGCCGGAATTTTTTACTGTATCATTTACAATGCGTTCGCCCATTTGCTTGGTGGCGCCATAGGGTGACTCTGCAGGTTTTTGAGGCGTTTCTTCAGTAACCACCATGGTATCGGGGTTACCATAAACGGTACACGAAGATGAAAAAACGAAATGCGGCACATTAAATTCTTCGGCACATTTTAAAATATTGATGAGTGAACCCAGGTTATTTTCAAAATACAGCAATGGCTTTTCTACTGATTCGCCTACTGCTTTATAAGCTGCAAAATGAATAATGCCTTTTATACCGGGGTTTTCCTGGAATACCGCATAGGTATCATCATAACTGCACAGGTCAACCTTATAATTTTTGATCTTGCGGTGCACAATTTTTTCAACACCATCTAAAATGGCTTCATTGCTTCTGCCATTATTATCTATGCTGATCACATCAAAACCATTTTGTACCAGGTCTACAATAGTGTGGGAGCCAATATAGCCGCAACCACCGGTTACTAAAATTTTATCCATATTACAAAGAAAATAAAAAAATCACTCGCTTGTACGAGTGATTCAGGTATAAAAAATGGCCTGTTCTTTTACAGGAAGAGATTCACCAGATAATATACGCCTGCTGCCAGCGCACCGCTTACAGGTATCGTAAGTATCCACGCCCATATAAGGTTGACAGTTACCCCCCAACGCACTGCACTTAAGCGTTTGGTGGCACCCACGCCAATGATGGAACCGGTTATGGTATGCGTGGTGCTTACCGGTGCACCCATATTGGCGGCTGCAAATAAGGTAATGGCGCCTGCCGTTTCCGCACAAACACCTTCCAGCGGGGTAACCTTGGTAATTTTGGTACCCATGGTTTTTACAATCTTCCAGCCGCCACTCATGGTGCCCAACGAAATGGCTGTATAACAGATCAGGGGCACCCACCCCGGCATATCACTAAGGCTGGCAATTCCATGCTCTCCGCCTGTTTGTTTATATACGTATACGAGTGCAACGGAAATAATTCCCATCACTTTTTGTGCATCCGAACCTCCATGACCCACACTTAATACTGCCGATGACACCAGCTGCAACCTTTTGTACATATTGGCGGTACGGTAAGCATTTTCTCCCCTGCTGTAATTAAGCGCATAAGCTAAAGTAAAAATAACACCAATGCCCAGCAACGCCCATTTTTCAAATGCTTCCTTAAATGGTACAAACCATATACAAAGCGCTATAACGCCCACTATGATACTTATTTTGACCCAGAAATTCTTTTGAATGGTTACCAGTGTGATGAATATGGAAATCACCATACCCACCAAAGGAGCCAGTACAATAAAAATGAGTGTTTTGTAAATATTGGCCGCATCAATACTGCTGAAACCTGCATGGGCAATTGCAGCGCCGGCAAAACCACCTATAAGTGTGTGAGATGACGATGAAGGAATACCGTACCACCAGGTAATCAGGTTCCAGGTGATGGCTGCAATGACTCCGGAAAGGATTACTGTAAGCGTAATAGAATCTTCATGCACTGTTTTAGCCACAGTATTAGCAACATTGTGTTCTTTAAAAATAAAGAAGGCCACAAAATTGAAAAATGCCGCCCAGGCTACGGCCTGGAACGGGGTTAATACTTTGGTGGAAACGATGGTGGCTATAGAGTTGGCTGCGTCGTGAAAACCGTTGATGTAATCAAATATAACACAGAGAATAATTATTACTATTAATAGCGTGATCATACTGTTGATGCGTTAGGGTTGATGAACCTTTTCCAAGTCAGGCATATTTAACAATGATGCTTTCAATTACATTGGCAGCATCTTCACATTTGTCGGTCACAATTTCCATCACCTGGTAAATCTCTCTTTTCTTGATCACTTCTTTAGCGTCAGCTTCTTCTGCAAACAATTTTTCAATACTCATATCAAAAATATCGTCGCCCTGGTTTTCAATACTGTTGATGGCCACCAGCGCATCAGTAATCTGGCGCATGTTTTTCATATTCCTGAGTTCGATTACTGCCCTGTTCACTGCCACACAACCTTGTGCAATGATCTCAGCCATTTTCTGAATGCCCGTATCATTGGGATTAACCTTATAAAAGTTGATTTTTTTTGCTGAGGCCTGAATATAATCAGCAATATCATCCAGTGCGGTGGCCAGGTAGTGAATATCTTCCCTGTCGAATGGCGTAATGAAATTTTTACCCAGTTCAGTAAAAATCTGGTGCGTATAATCGTCATTCACGTGCTCCATATCTTCAATATCTTTGATCAGCTTAGCCCTTTCATCAAAATCAGGTTCGTTCACTACATCTTTCAGTTTTTCTCCCATCTTTACCAGTACACCTACAACATTTTCAAACAGTTGAAAAAATACCCTGTCTTTCGGTAAGAAGATTTTTAATATTGAATTTAGTCCTGACATAATGCAATTAAATTTTGCGGCAAAGGTTAATTAATAGCTGATAATTATGAAATGCTTTCCAATTGGTAATAATTTATTAACACAGCAATTATATAAAAATATTGTATATCTCACATCTTCTTCAATCTGCGATATCCTGTGCTGTTATTTTCAGCTTTAAAAGTACTCATAAATAAAATACCATATACTATTTTATTTATAGTAATGAAAACCTGTAATTGTGTAACGGCTTAACAATTTCTTTCCCATTAGATAATATGCATTCAGCCGGAAACTATTTGCATACCCCCCACCTTTGTGCTGCAAATACTTAATTGGTTTTAGCCGTACCCTTCCTTAATATTTGAATGTTTTATTTGCAGTTTGTTTTGGTATAGGCCACAACAGTTTTCTCTTTTTGTGCCGGCAGGGTTTATTTAAACCCTGCCTTTTTTATGCACTAACTGTAACGGGTACTTACAAAACAAATATTACCTGCCTGTTAGGAAATCGTTACGTTATTATTTCCGCAGAATCTTAACATTTTGTTGCCCTTTACTTAATACTGTTTCAATTTTCAGGTAACATCACGCTGATACTTTTGGCACTCAAAATTTAAACCATTGTTTATGCAACAGAAAAAGCACTCATTCAACGGCATGCTGGTTTTACTTTGCAGTTTACTGCTGGTTCCTTTTTTTATGAAGGCCCAGCAGCAAACCGTACAGGTAAACGGCAAGGTTACCGATGCCGGCACACAAAAACCACTGGAAGGCGTTAGTATCACCACAAAGAATTCAACCACTTATGGTACCACAACCGACAAAGACGGTAACTTTAAATTAGCCGTATTAAAAGGAGAAAAATTAGTGATCAGTTTCAACGGATACCAGGAACAGGTAATCAATGCTACTGATAAATTTGTAAATATAGCACTTGTACTCACCGTAAAACAGCTGGATGATATTGTAGTAACTGCATTGGGTGTACGAAAAGAAGTAAAAAGGATTGGTTACTCCATGCAGGAAGTAAAAGGCGAAGACCTGACCAAAGCCCGTGATGCCAACCCGGTTACCGGCCTTACCGGTAAAGTAGCAGGGCTTGCTGTAGGTGCCAACGCGGAGTTGTTGCGCAAACCACTCGTACTGTTACGCGGCAATGAAATTACCTTATATGTAGTGGACGGTATCCCCATCAGTTCTGATACCTGGAACATCAGCCCGGATGATATTGAAACCTTCAGCATATTGAAAGGCCCAAGTGCTGCTGCCCTTTACGGAAGCCGTGCACAAAACGGTGCTATACTTATCACCACCAAAAAAGGAAATAAACGCAAAGGATTTACTGTAGAAATTAACAGCAGCAATGTGATTGATAAAGGTTTTCTTGCTTTTCCCAGGACGCAGGATTTATATGGTGGCGGAGAAAATACCTATTACCAGTTTGTTGATGGTAAAGGTGGCGCACCCGGTGGCGTGGATGGCGACTATGATGTTTGGGGGCCCTACTTTGCAGGCCAGTTAATTCCGCAATACGACAGCCCGGTTGATCCCGTTACCGGTGTACGTAAAGCAACACCTTATACTGCACGTGGTAAAGATAACCTGAAACGCTTTTTGCAAACCGGTTTTCAAACCACCAATAATATTTCTTTGAGCGCTACAGGAGACAATTATAACCTGCGTTTCTCTTTATCACATTCTTACCAAAAAAGTTATATCCCCAATAACTATTTAAACATTACCAACTTTAATACTTACGGATCTTATAATCCGATACCCCGTTTAAAACTGGAAGCCAACATTAATTTCAACCGCCAGTACACGCCAAATTTTCCTGATGTGGACTACGGCCCCAACAGTTTAATTTATAACATTGCTGTTTGGACCGGTGCCGACTGGAATATTGATGATATGAAGAACTACTGGCAACCGGGTAAAGTGGGAACGCAATCCATTTTTGCAGAATACCAGCGGTATCACAATCCTTATTTCCAGGTGAATGAATGGTTGAGAGGACATTACAAAAATGATATTTATGGTTACTTCTCCAGCAATTTCAAGATCAACAATCATTTAAACACCACGCTGCGTACGCAGATCACCACGTATAATTTATTGCGTACAGAAAAAATGCCTTTCTCTGCACATCCGTACGGACGTGAAGGCAACCAGGGCGATTACCGTGAAGACAGAAGGGATTTATTTGAAAACAATACCGAGTTACAACTGAACTTTAACTATACAGTAAAAAGACTTGTGAACCTTTCCGGTTTAGTGGGTGGCAATATCAGGAGTTTTAACTACAACAGCAACTGGACCTCCACCGATTACCTGAATGTGCCGAATGTATATAGTTTTTCCAACTCAAAAAATGCGGTACAATCATCCAGCTTTAACGCAGATATGCGTGTGCTGAGTGCTTATTATTCTTTAGATGCCACCATTGGTAAATATGCTACGCTTTCAGCAACCGGCCGTATAGATAAAAGTTCTGCATTGCCGGTAAATAACAACAGCTTCTTCTATCCCAGTATTTCTGCGGCAACTGTTATTTCAGATTATGTGCATTTACCTGAAGTAATTTCTTTCCTTAAATTAAGAGGCACTTATGCCACTGTACGTGCTGATGCCACTTCATCCACCATTGGCCCGGCTCCATTCAATACTATCACTGCACTGAATGGTTCGCCTTCAGGAAAATCTTTGTTTGATAACCCTTTGGGCTATGGCAATACCTATAATTCACCGTATAACGGCCCAGACTATTCGCTGATTCCATTCTTCTCCACATCCAAACCTTATAACAGCCAGCCCGCAGCATACAACACCACATCTTTATATGATCCTAATATTCAAACCTCACTTCGGGTAAGTTATGAAGAAGGTTTTGATATTAAATTCTTAAAGAACAGGCTGGGTTTAAGCGGTACTGCTTTCCAATATGTTGACGGACCATTCATTTTAGCGAACGCCATTTCCACCGCAACTGGTTATGGCACTTATTACCTGAATGCTTTGAAAACAAAGAAAACCGGTTATGAACTTTCATTAACAGGAACACCCATTAAAACCACCAAAGGATTAACATGGGATGTATTGGTAAACTGGGGTACTTACAAAAGCGTGTATAAAGAACTGCCTCCCGGACAATCAGTGTATAATACCTTCTTCCAGGTTGGTGACAGGACTGATAAATTGTACGCCTCTGCATTTGCAAGAACGCCAGATGGACAAATCATCAACGATGCCAGTGGTAAACCCATCCGCACTAATGTATCCAGGTTCCTGGGCAATTTAACTGCTGATTATACCTGGAGCATTTACAATAAAGTAAATTATAAAAATTTCACCCTCGGTTTTCAGTTCGACGGTAGTGTTGGTGGTGTAATGATCGACTACATGCATATTAAAACCATGCAGGGTGGCAGAAATATTGAAACGGTTGAAGGCGCACTTGGAGCTGCACGGTATAAAGACTGGCAGGCTTTCCCCGCAAACGGTATTAACCCCGACCCCAACTACAAAGGAAGTTATATTGGTGAAGGAGTGGTAGTGTCAAATGGTGTAGCCATCAACTTTGACAACTTTGGTAACATCACCAATTATAATGCACTGCAGTTTGCGCCAAACAAACAAGTGGTATTGGTGCAGGATTACATCAGTAAATTTTACGGTACCAATGAAGCCAATTTAATGAGCAAAACTTATGGTAAGCTGAGGGAAGTAACACTGGGTTATGATATTCCGAAAAGATACTTAGGTAAATTCATTTCAAGAGCTTCTGTTTCATTGGTTGCCCGCAACCTGTTGTACTTCTACCGCGATGCAAGGTTTAAAGATGTAGACCTGGATCAATATCCGCAGGGACTTACACAATCGGGTTTACAATCACCCACCACACGCCGTTATGGCTTTAACCTGAACGTTACTTTTTAATGACACCCAAAAATTAATTATAATGCAATCATGCTTCAATGTTAACTACATCTTCTCATCACGGTCAGACGTGGACGTCAGACCGGCACTCAAACGATCGGGGCGCTATTGCGACCTGACCATACCTGAAAGATGCAATGCATGAAATAACATCTCTTAGCATTAAAAGACTTAATTATGAAAAAAATACAACACATTATTTTACTCGCTGCCATTGCAGCGGTAACAGCAACAGGTTGTAAAAAGAATTTTGCAGACCTGAACCAGAATAACAACAAACCCACTTCTGTTCCACCATCATTACTATTAAATGGAATTTTAGTGGACATGCACGATGAACCCGGTGGCAGCAGCGAAATTTATGGCCAGTATTATATTTACAACTACGATTATTATGGCAATAATCAATACACTTTTGGCAGCGGCAGTAACTATTATGGTACGCTGGAAAACGTTGTGAAAATGGAAGAAGCAGCGGTACAAACCGGAAGCGCTGCGGTAAATCCCTACAATACGCTGGGTAAATTTTTCAGGGCTTATTTATTTTCTAAAATGAGTTTGCAAATGGGAGACATTCCTGCATCGCAGGCGTTGCAGGGTGCCGCCAATCTTACCCCTGCTTATGATGCACAGAAAAGTGTTTTCAAATATGCATTGGCGTTATTAGATACTGCCAACACCAATCTTTCTTCTTTATTAGGCAAAGGCGATAACACATTATCCGGCGATATCTATTATAACAACGATTTAAAAAAATGGCAGAAGGCGGTAAACACGTTCAAACTGCGCCTGCTGATTCACCTCAGCAAAAAAGCAGCTTCTGATGCTGACCTTGCCATTCCTGCACAGTTTGCAGCCATCATTAGCGATCCTGTTAAGTATCCCATCTTTACCAGCACCGGCGATAACCTGCAGTACAATTTTATTGCACCCACTAATTATTATCCAGACAATCCGGCTAACTACGGTTTCAATGGTGGAAGAAAAAACATGTCGCTCACATACGTTAGTTTACTGCAACAGATCAGGGATCCCCGGTTATTCGTAACCGCAGAACCTGCCCGTTATTATGTAGACAATTTAGGACAGAAAGATACTTCTTTTGCATCCTTCATCGGCGCTGATCCAGGGCTGGATTTAGGTATTATGTACGCAGATGCCACTGCCGGAAAATATTCATTCCTCAACCGTAAACATTATTATTCCACTTATACCGCAGAGCCGGCCATACAGGTGGGGTATACAGAAATGTGTTTCAACATTGCAGAAGGTATTGCACGGGGCTGGGCAGCAGGTAATGCGGAAGACTGGTACCAGAAAGGTATTAAAGCATCGCTGGCATTTTACAGTATTCCTTTAAGTGGTGGCTTCACTGCATATTTCTATCGCCCCGGTTCTACCGATGTAACCAATGGCGGCAACTATGATGCCCGTGCCATCAATTTTGATTATACCACTTACTATGCACAACCTGCTGTTCAATATTCTGCCAACAGTGCAACTGCAATAACACAAATATTGCAACAAAAATATATTGCACTGTTCCGCCAAAGCGGGCTTGAATCTTACTTTACTTACAGGCGTACCGGTGTTCCTGCATTTACAACAGGTTCGGGTACGGGTAACAGTGGCCGCATTGCCATACGGTTTAAATACCCATCCAGTGAACAATCTGCCAATACCCAAAATTATAAAGCAGCATTAACCAGCCAGTTCAACGGGGTGGATGATATTAATGGCACCATGTGGTTGTTAAAGTAATACAGTTTTCTCATCATACATCAAGTGCCGGGGTTTTTCAAGCCCCGGCCACTATTTAAAACAAAGCTTCATGTTAAAACTAAAAACCATTTTCCTCGCACTGGTTTGCACTGCGGCATTACCTGCTGTGGCGCAACATAAAACAGAAAACCTTATTGTGGTTACGCTGGATGGCATGCGCTGGGAAGAAGTATTTGGCGGCGCAGATTCTGCCATCTTAAAAAACAAAAAATATACCAGGGACAGCAGTGGAACCAGCCATGACTTCTGGACGGATGACAGTAATGAAAGAAGAAAAAAACTATTTCCATTTCTCTGGTCAACCGTTGCAACAGAGGGTCAGTTATATGGCAACCGCTGGAAAGGCAGCCAGGTAAACAATGCCAACCGTTATTGGTTTTCTTACCCGGGCTACAACGAAATATTTACCGGCTATCCTGATACTGCTGTAAACAGCAACGATAAAGTATGGAATCCCAACACCAATGTGCTTGAGTTCATCAACCAGCAAAAAAAATACACCGGTAAAGTAGCTGCATTTTCCACCTGGGATGTTTTTCCTTATATCCTCAATACCAAAAGAAGCGGTTTATATGTAAATGCAGATGTGGATACCCTGCATTTTAATGTACCGGCCCTGCAACTCATCAACGATATGCAATACTTAACAACAAGGCCCATTGGCGTAAGGCCTGATGTGTTTACGTATTTTGCCGGAAGGGAATACCTGAAAACTTATCAACCCAAAGTACTCTACATCGCCTTTGATGAAACAGATGATTTTGCCCACGCCGGTGAATACGACCAATACCTGAAAAGTGCACATGCTGAAGATGCGATGATTGCAGACCTATGGAATTATATACAGCATTCACCAGTTTATAAAGATAAAACCACACTCATTGTTACCTGCGACCATGGCCGTGGCGATATACTGAAAGACAACTGGAGGCATCATGGCAGTAAGATTGAAGATGCAGGCCAGATATGGATTGCAGCCATCGGCCCTGATACCAAACCTTTGGGTGAAGTAACAAACACTGCTGTATTATACCAAAAACAATTAGCCGCAACATTTGCGCAATTACTCGGCTTTACGTTTACAGCGCCGCACCCCATTGGTGCACCTATTGAAAGTATCTACAAAAAATAAAACATGGTTACTACAAACATTATACAAACTGCCAACGAGATCATGTACCTGTACGAACGCTATGGTACAGAAGATTATATTGGCGAACCCGTTTCTCAAATTGAACACATGTGCCAGTGTGCACAACTGGCTGAAGCATCCGGCGCAGATGATGAATTAATATTAGCGGCCTTCTTTCACGACATTGGCCATTTATGTGAATACGCTTTCCCGGAAAAAAAATTAACACATATGGAAGGTGTAGGTTTGGTGGATCATGAAAAATTAGGCGCCAATTATTTATTGAGCAAAGGTTTTTCATCACGCATTGCCAAACTGGTGCAAAGCCATGTTGCTGCAAAACGTTACCTCACCTATCACTTCCCTGAATATTACGACAGGCTTTCTGAAGCCAGCAAAATAACATTGGGTTACCAGGGTGGTAAAATGACCCATGATGAAGCATTGCAGTTTGAAAGCGATCCGTTATTCGATCAGTACATCGCCATACGCCGGTGGGATGACCAGGGAAAAACGACGGACCAACCCCTGCCAGACCTGTCTTATTACAGGCAAATGATCATTGAACATCTCACTCAACAAAACAATTAACATGTCCATTGCATTGGTTGTATTTGATATTGCCGGTACCACGGTAAAAGATAATGGCGAAATAGCGATCGCTTTTCGTGAAGCCATGAAAAAGTTTGGCTATGATATTCCCTCAGAAGCCATCATGCCATTGATGGGGTATAAAAAAACGGTGGCCATTAAGATGATGCTGGACGATTATGAGCCGGATGAAACAATTGTAACGGAAGATTATATCAACCGCATTCATGCAATATTTGAACAAAGCATGGTGGACTACTACACCCACGCAGATCAGATTGAACCATTGCCTTATGCTGAAACAGTTTTTCATTACCTGAAAGAAAAACAAATCCGTATTGGTTTGGACACAGGATTTTCCAGGGCAATTACCGATGTGATCATCAACAGGCTGGGATGGCTGCAGCAGAAACTTGTGGATATCGTTGTATGCAGTGATGAAGTACAGGAAGGAAGGCCCTCGCCATTCATGATTCAAAAAATGATGGAAGCATCAGGAGTTGCAGATGCTCAAAAGGTAATCAAAGTGGGTGATACAGAGTCTGACATTAATGAAGGATGGAATGCCGGCTGCCTTTACTCCATTGGTGTAACCACCGGTGCCTTTGCCAGGGAAGAAATGGAACCTTTTGAACCCTCGCACATCATTAACAGCCTTAACGAACTGATACCGATCATAGCACCTTTATTATAACTGCACATGCCTGTTCCTGCAGCACCGTATATAACTGAAACTAATACACGCATTTGGTGGCAGCGCTCGCCATTAGTATTAGTAGTGTACATGTCTTTATGTGCCTTTGTTATTTACAGTTGTATGTATGGCTTCAGAAAACCCTATACCGTAGGTGAATACAGCAGTACCACCTTCCTCGGCATTTCATTTAAAGTGTGCCTGGTAATTGCACAGGTACTGGGTTATATGTGCAGTAAATTTTACGGCATCACTTTTATTTCGGGGTTGCAACCTGAACGAAGGGCGGGTTATATCCTGATGTGCATTGGCATAGCCTGGGCATCATTATTATTGTTTGCTGTAATACCGCCACCCTATAATATGATCTGCATGTTCATCAACGGCCTGCCGTTGGGAATGGTGTTTGGATTGGTGTTTGGTTACCTGGAAGGAAGAAAAACCACAGAGATCATGGGTGCAGTTTTGGCATCCAGTTTCATATTCGCATCGGGCCTGGCCAAGTCAGTGGGCAAATGGCTGCAATTGGAGTGGCATATTGCTGACTGGTGGATGCCCTTTGCAGCAGGTGCTATTTTTGTTGTGCCATTGATGGTAAGCGTTCATTTACTCAGTAAAGTACCACCGCCAGGTGCTGCAGACATTGCACACCGCACGATTCGGTTACCCATGACCGGTACTGAACGTAAAGTGTTCCTTAAAATTTTTATCAGTTCATTGATACCTGTTGTTATTGCTTATGCCATCTTTACTATTGTAAGAGATTTCAGTGAAGATTTTGCCAATGAATTATGGACAGAAACCGGCTACCGGAACGATGCCAGCATTTTTGCACAGGTAAATACCATCATCTCTGTAATTGTATTGGCCATAATGGCCAGCTTCTTTTTAATTAAAGATAATTACCGGGCATTCCGGCTCAGCCATTATCTTGTTATTGCAGGGCTTGCCGCAGCAATGCTCGCCACCTATTGCTTTCATCAGCACTGGATCAATTCGTTCACATGGATGTTGACAGCCACAACAGGTTTATACCTTGCCTACCTTCCTTTTAACTGTTTGTATTTTGAACGTATGCTGGCCACGTATAAAGTAAACGGCAACATTGGTTTCGTTATGTATATTGCCGATGCCTTTGGCTATTTGGGCACCGTTGCAGTTTTACTGATCAAGGAAAATATTTCATTTCATTACAGCTGGGTTAATTTTTTTACTTTTTTATTTTATGCATCCGGCATTACCGGTACACTGTTATTATTAATGAGTGTAAACCTGCACCGTAAATTATATTCTGTTTTATGCAAAAAAGATCAGCCATAGTAATTGGCGCAGGCATTGTTGGCCTGGCAACAGCAAGGGCATTAGCTCTAAAAGGATTTTCAGTAAAAGTATTTGACAGAAGCCTGCAGGCCTGTGGTGCATCGGTAAGAAATTTTGGAATGGTATGGCCTGTGGGTCAGCCATCGGGTATTTTGTACCAGCGGGCTTTGCGCAGCCGCGAAGTTTGGGAACAGGCTGCAACAGCAACCGGTGCATGGTTTGAAGCATGCGGCAGTTTGCATGTTGCCTGTAATGACGAAGAATGGGTTGTATTGCAGGAACTGGAAAGCATTTTTAAAGCTGAACAAAGAAACGTGCAACTGCTGAAGGCCGATGCCATCGCACAACAATATAACCATGTTAACACCAATGGTTTGATGGGTGGCTTATTCAGTGCAGATGAAATGCTGGTGGATCCGCGTGAAGCCATTGCAGCATTGCCCGCTTTATTGCATGAACAATATGCCGTAGAGTTTTACTGGAATAAATGTGTTACTTATATTGCTGATCAAACTGTGTATATCGGCAACAACGAGGAGCATGAAGCGGATCTTATTTTTGTTTGCAGCGGGGCAGATTTTGAAACTTTATATCCTGAAGAATTTTCCAAACTGCCCATTACCAAATGCAAATTGCAGATGTTGCGTACCGCACCAATAACCGATCAGCCCCGGATTGGAACAGCCGTTTGCGGCGGATTATCTTTACTGCATTACAATAGTTTTAAAGCAGCACCGTCACTTACTTACCTGCAGGAAAAAATGGAAGCTGAAATGAAACCTTATCTTGAACTGGGTATTCATGTAATGGCGGCACAAAATGGTAAAGGCGAAATCACAATCGGAGATTCTCATGAATATGGTTTGACTTTCGATCCTTTTGATAAAGCTGCTGTCAATACACTGATATTGGATTACCTCAACACGTTTCTTCAACCCGGTACTATTTCTATTGCAGAAACATGGCATGGCATCTATCCTAAATTAACCAATGGCGATACAGAAATATTTTTCTCTCCCGATCCCGGTGTATATATTCTTAACGGCGTTGGCGGCGCCGGTATGACGCTTTCCTTTGGTCTGGCTGAAGAAGTGGTGGAGCAGGTGGTAATGTAAGCGCAGCGCACTGGCTTTAAATACGTATTACTTTCACAAAAATCTTCCTGGCTCATTACACAGTCAGACGTGGACGTCAGACCGTTTCCAAAGATCGGGGCGCTGCAAGCGACCTGAACAATTTTAATTACACGGTCAGACGTGGACGTCAGACCGTTTTCAAAGGTCGGGGCAACCTGTACAATTTCAGAAAAACTTTTTTGTCAGACGTGAACGTCAGGCAAAAATTTCAAGGTTTACAATTTCAATTGACCTAATTTTACAGGCGGAATTTACCCCACTATAAACACTCCGCTATGGATACCGAGATACTGGCACGGATTCAGTTTGCCTTCACCATCGCATTTCATTATATCTATCCTCCTTTAAGTATTGGCCTGGGTTTGATCCTCGTGATCATGGAAGGCATGTACCTTAAAACCGGCAATAAATTATATGAACGCATGACGCGTTTCTGGATCAAAATTTTTGCGCTCATATTTGGTATCGGTGTAGCCACCGGTATCATCATGGAGTTTGAATTTGGTACTAACTGGGCTACCTACTCGAAATATGTTGGCGATATTTTTGGCAGTGCTCTTGCTGCCGAAGGTATATTTGCATTTGCATTGGAAAGCGGTTTCCTGGGTATATTATTGTTTGGCTGGAACCGGGTGAGCCCACGGGTACATTTCCTTTCCACCATCATGGTGTTTTTAGGTTCACTGTTCAGCGCTGTATGGATTGTAGTGGCCAACAGCTGGCAGCAAACACCCGCAGGTTTTCATATTGTGGGTGCAGGGATGAGTGCCCGTGCAGAGATCACTGATTTTTGGGCAATGGTGTTCAACCCTTCCAGTGTTGACCGTTTGCTGCATTCCTGGATCGGCGCATTTTTAGCGGGCGCCTTTATGGTCATCAGTGTAAACGCTTATTATATTCTAAAAGGTAAACACCTGGAAATTGCGAAACCTGCTTTTAAAATTGGCCTGGTGGTGGCTACAATATTTTCTCTTGCACAATTATTTACCGGCAGTAAAAGCGCAGAGGGTGTAGCGAAAAATCAACCGGCAAAGCTGGCTGCCATGGAAGGGCATTATGACAGCAGCGCGGTGGCCGATATGTATATACTCGGTTGGGTAAATAATAAAACACAAACCACCAACGGTATTGCTATTCCCTATGGTTTAACCTTTTTAATTCATCACGATTTTAAAACACCGGTTACCGGTTTACGGGCATTTCATGAAGATGAACGCCCCAGACAGGTAAATGCCGTTTTCCAGTTTTACCATATTATGATTGCCATTGGCGTGGCATTGATAGCGCTTACGCTCTACTCCTGCTGGCAATGGAGAAAAGGTAAATTATTTGATAAGCGTTGGCTGTTAATCCTGTTAGCATGGAGTGTATTACTGCCGCAATTGGCAAACCAGTGCGGTTGGTTTACGGCGGAAATGGGGCGCCAGCCCTGGGTGGTGTATGGTTTATTGAAAACGTCTGACGCTTTGTCGAAAGCGGTTTCTGCCAACCAGGTTTTGTTTTCTTTAATTTTGTTTATGCTCGTGTATGCTACACTGTTTGTATTATTTATTTACCTGCTGAACAAAAAAATAAAGCATGGCCCTGTGGATGACAGCACTGCGGAAACCATTGAAGAAGGCAGTAAGAGAGACAACCCTTTGTTAACTCATTAAAATTATGACCATGTTGCTGAATACATTCATTTGGGGTATTGATATTAACGTTTGGTGGTTTTTAATTTTTGGCGCCGTTATCACCGGCTATGCTGTGCTGGATGGTTTTGATCTGGGTGCAGGTGCGCTGCACTTGTTTTTAAAGAAAGAATCCAGCCGCCGCATTGCGCTCAATGCCATTGGCCCGGTTTGGGATGGCAATGAAGTTTGGCTGGTGATTGGTGGCGGTGCATTGTTTGCAGGCTTCCCGGTTGCGTATGCTGCTATCTTTTCAGCCTTTTATATTCCATTTATGATCTTTATGGTGGGGTTGATCTGGCGGGCGGTTTCCATTGAATTTCGCAGTAAGGAACCAGGATTGCGCTGGCGTTTTGCGTGGGATGTCATTTATTCTTTTGCCTGCATCGTTATTGCGCTCTCGTTGGGATTAATGCTGGGAAATGTGGCGCTGGGTGTGCCATTAAATGCTCAGCATGAGTTTTCCGGCAACTGGTTGTCTTTCTTCAATCCATTTAGTGTAATGGTTGCTGTTACCACGCTGGCCTTGTTCATGCTGCATGGCGCTATTTATCTTGCCATGAAAACGGAAAACCGCCTGTACACCAAATTGTCTTTGCTGGCTAAAAGTTTTACCGTTTTCTTTTTGGTTTCGTTTGGCATTACCACCATGTACACTTTATTATATATTCCGCACCTAAGCGATACCATCCGCAGCAGCCCGGCCTATTTTACATTACCATTAATTATGTTTCTCTCCATTGCTAATATTCCCCGCCAGTTAAACAAGGGCAAATGGCGGTATGCCTTCATCAGTTCTTCCATTACTATTGCTTCATTGCTGATTATGGTGGCGCTGGAAGTTTTTCCGAATTTATTATTTGCCACTAATAATGCCGCCAACAGCATCACGGTAGCCAATGCCGCATCCTCTGCCACCACGATGAAAACATTGTTGCTGATTGCCGGTATTGGTACCCCATTGGTTGGTGTGTATACCGTTTTCGTTTTCTGGACTTTTAAGGGAAAGGTGAAGCTGGATGAAACGAGTTATTAAGGGGCAAGGGATAAGTATAATGGTTTAAAGATTGATACTGGATGCTTGATACTGGACACTTGATTCTGGATCCTTGATGCTTGATTCTTGATTCTTGTCCCCTATTTATAATCTTCTCTTACCGGGTTAAACACATCTATCAATTTACAATCGGTGATGGCCGTAGCGCCATGTTTTAAATTCGGCGCAACGGTAATGGCCATGCCTGCCTCCAGGATAAATTCCTCTTCTTCTATCGTAAAAAGCATCCTCCCTTCCTGTACATAACTTACCTGTTCGTGTATGTGCGAATGAAGGGGAACAGTGTGGCCCGCTTTTGCATCTAACCAGCCAATACTCAGTTGCGCTGCATGATAATATTTACCGGTATAGCCGGGAACAATCTCCCTTGAAATAATCTTATCAATTGTAACAGGTTGCATATGAAGTTATTTTAAAAGCACAAGATACTGATTTGCCGGGGTAACAATTTCGTAACATTGAGTTAACAAGGGATTAACCTTTGTTAACTCTCTTTGCCGCATGAAAATTACAGTTATGAGAAGCTTTATCGCAGTCATTGCGTTTTTGAGTATTTCGCTCTCTTCACTCGCACAAAAAGGAAAAATTGAAGGTAAGATTACTGATACTAAAACCGGCCAGCCCATTGCAGGTGTATCTGTAGTGCTTAATGGCACTAAAACCGGTGCCTCAACAAATGTTGATGGCTATTTTGTGATTACTGCAGATGCCGGAAAGCATACCATTACTTTATCCTCCACTTCTTATGAAGAAAAAAAGGTGGATGAAATTGATGTGGAAGCAGGCAAAGTAACCCACCTTGATATCAGCATGAATGTTAAGGCTAAAACCGGTGAAGCAGTGGTGGTAAGAAGCACCAGTGCAAGAAAAGAGTCGGTTGCTGCTTTAATTGGTTATCAAAAAAACACGCCTGTTGTAGCACAGGTGATCAGTGCTGAAGCCATCAGGAGAAGTCCTGATAAAAACACTGGTGAAGTATTGAAACGTGTGCCCGGTGCTTCGGTACAAGATGGTAAATACCTGGTGGTGCGTGGCCTTGCTGACCGTTATAACCAGGCCATGCTGAATGGTGTTTTATTAAGCAGTACTGAACCCGACCGTAAAACTTTCAGCTTTGACATTCTCCCTTCCACGCTTATTGACAACATCATCATCAATAAATCTTTTATACCTGAATTGCCCGGTGAATGGGCCGGTGGTTTGATACAGGTTAATACCAAAGATGTACCGGCAAGAAACTTCTTTAACGTTGTGGTGGGTACCGGCTTTAATACCAATACTGTTGGTAAAGATTTTTACGATTACAAAGGCGGTAAAACAGATTTCTTAGGTTATGATGATGGCACCAGGGGCTTACCCGCAGGCATACCCGGAAGAGCTGACTTTGCACTGTTAACACAGGCAGAAAAAACAGCCTGGGGTAAAACATTCGAAAACATCTGGAGTACCAGTAAAAAAAGTTCCACTTTTACACCATCGCTGAATCAAACCATTGCTTTAAATGGCGGTTTCAATAAATCGTTAGGAGGCAATAATAAATTAGCCGCCATATTTGCTGTAAACTATAACAGGAGCAATAAAAGGGTAACTTATCAAAACCAGATCAACACTTTTCAGAATAATATAGCCAGCAATAGTTTTGATTATGCCAACACCAAATACAGCCAGGATGTTTTAGCTGGTGCGCTTGCTAATGTAACCCTGCAATTAGGCAGCAATAATAAGATCGCATTCAAAAATATTCTGAACGTTAATACAACGAATTACACCACTATGAGAGAGGGCGCTGATAATGTAGCCGGCGACTACATTAAAGCTACCGAACTGGCTTTTAAAGCCAATACTTTTTTTAACACCCAGGTTACGGGGGATCATAATATTACCAGGTATGGCGCTAAACTCCATTGGTTTGGCAGCTTCAATATCTTAGACCAGTATATTCCCGATCAACGCCGCTTAGAGTACATCAGGGAAAACCCTTCCGATCCCAATTCAAATTACATCGCTTCTATCGGTGCATCTAATTCATCACAAAAAAGCGGCAGCCGTTATTTTGGTTTCTTAAACGATTACGTGTACACTGCCGGTGGTGATGTGAGTAAAGATTTTGAAATGGGTAAATTAAAACAAACGGTAAAAGGTGGTTATTTCTTCCAGGTTAAAGACAGGTTGTTTGATTCAAGGCCATTCTCTATTTATCTGCCAACAGATAATAAACCACTGTTAAGGCTGGCTCCTGATCAAATATTTGCGGCTGCAAACTTTGGTAATGGTACCGATAATAAGTTTGCCTTTAACGAACTGTCTGGCTCTAACTACCGTTATTTAGCCAACTCCATTCTTAATGCAGGTTTCCTGCAATTTGATAACCAGGTTACTGATAAATTCAGGGTGGTTTGGGGTTTACGTGTTGAAGATTTTGACCAGTTGGTGGGCAGTGTTAAAAAGAGCGACCCCCGTTTTGTAAATTCTAAAGTAACTGATTATTTACCGGGTATCAACGCTACTTATAAAGTAAACAATAAAACCAATGTACGTGTATCAGGTTCACAAACGGTGATCCGCCCTGAATTCCGTGAGTTGAGTACGTTCACTTTCTACGACTTTGACCTGGGTGCCAGTGTTGAAGGTTTTACCGGACTGGAAAGAACCAAAGTATCCAACTTCGATATCAGGTATGAGTTATACCCAAGAGGTGGTGAACTGTTTACCTTCGGCGTGTTCTATAAATATTTCAATAAACCCATAGAAGCTTATTTTAACCCCAGCTCAGGTGGTGCCAGTACGTACAACTTCTTAAATGCAAAAGAAGCCAACAGCTTTGGTGCAGAACTGGAGTTCAGGAAAAAATTAGATTTCAATACTGCTTTAAAAAACTTTACGCTGCAGGGTAATGTTTCTTACATCTATAACAGGGTATCTAAAATTGGTAATGATGCAGAAAGGCCCATGCAGGGGCAAAGCCCTTACCTGCTGAACTTTGGTGTACAATACGATGTTGAAAAATATGGCCTTAACACCACGTTATTGTTTAACCAGATCGGCCGCCGCATATCTTTTGTAGCCGGTGGCGATCAGCCAGCCATCTGGGAAAATCCCCGCCCGATACTTGACCTTCAGATTGCGAAGAAGGTTTTAAAAACCAAAGGTGAATTGAAACTGAATGTTTCAGACATCATCAACAAAGAAGCAATCTATTACACAGACCTCAATGACAACAAAAAATACGACAGCAAAACTGATGCATTTGCCATTAAAAGAAAATATGGCACCGGCTTCAGCATTTCATTCGGATATAATTTTTAATTGCCTGTAACCATTACTAAAAAACGACTCAAAAAAAAATACAAACATGAAAAAGTTATTTCTCTACAGCATTTTGATTGCAGCAACATCAATCAGCTGCCGCAAAATTGAAGTTGATGGTAGCACAACCGTTGTTACCAGTGGCGGTGGTAGTACCACAGAAAACACGATCCTGGAAGGAAGGATCACTGCAAACCGTACCCTGCATGCACAATACACGTATAAACTGCGTGGCCTGGTATATGTAACCAATGGTGCTATACTTACTATTGAGCCCGGAACTAAAATTGTTGGTGAAAACGGAAAGAATGGTGGTTTGATCATCACCCGCAGCTGCCAGATCATTGCTGACGGTACTGCAGCCAATCCCATTATTTTTACTTCTGAAGCGGCTAACCCTCAACGTGGTGACTGGGCTGGTTTGGTGCTGTTAGGCCAGGCGCCCACCAATGCTTCATTTAACGGTATACAGGGTGTTGGCGCTGTAGAAGGCGGTATCAACAACAGTGATAACCTTGGTTTATTTGGCACACCTGCCACCCAGGGCCAGAACCCAGCTGATAACAGCGGTATTTTAAGGTATGTAAGAATTGAATATGCAGGTTATGCTTTCTTACCTGATAACGAAATCAACGGTTTAACTTTTGGTGGCGTGGGTAATAAAACCATTATTGACAATGTGCAGGTTTCTTATGCCAATGATGATTCTTTTGAATGGTTTGGCGGCACAGTTAACTGCACGCACCTGGTCTCTTTCCGTACATTAGATGATGACTTTGATACTGATAACGGTTTCAGCGGTAAAGTTCAGTTTGGTATTTCATTAAGGGATTCTGCCGTAGCTGATATTTCTAAAAGTGAAGCTTTTGAAAGTGATAACGATGCCAATGGCAGTGCATTATTGCCACAAACTTCTGCAGTGTTTTCCAACATGACAGTAATGGGGCCAAAAGCCACATTAAATAACACTGGTAACAGTTTGTTTGTTTGGGGTGCACAAATCAGAAGGAATTCAACCATCTCTATTTTCAATTCAATCATTATGGGTTATCCTAATGGTTTGTATATTGATGCTACTAAAGGTGTACCTACTGATAATAACATTCCTGGTTCATTGAATGTACAAAATACCATCATTGCCGGTTGCCCTACGCCTGTTTTATACAGCATTTCAGGAAACAGCAATGTGCCTGCCACGCCTAATACCACTGCCACTATTACTGCATGGTATAACACACCGGCTTATGGCAACAGCATCCTGACTAATTGCAGCGATGCAGGCCTGGCCGCACCATTCAATTATGCCAATCCTGATTTCAACCCCAGCTCTGCTGGTTCAGCTGCTGCAACAGGAGCATCATTTACCAATACAAAATTATCTACCGGTTTTACACAGGTAACTTATAAAGGTGCTTGTGCAGTTGGTGATACATGGTGGAAAGGCTGGACAAAATTTAATTAATCTTTTTTCGCTTGATAAAAAAGCATCTTCCTTTTGGCAGATGCTTTTTTTTAATTTTGCATTTCAAGTGTTGTAATTGTTTTATGAAACTGATCATTGCTTTTTTGTTATCGATGTTCCTGCTGTACAGTTGTACACAACCGGATGCTGCTGCAACTGCTACCGTTGCTGTTGCAGTCAAAGCCAAAAACCCCATCGATCATCACTGGCTGGATTCTGTTATTAAAAATCATGCAGACAGTATTTATTCCAAACCATATAAACGTACCGATTTTGTAACCGCCACCTGGTATGTCAATAAAAAAGACACTTCGGTATGCCAGGTAATGAGGGATTCTGCCGATACCGTCAGGCAGGTGATCATTGCCAAAAAAGGTGTACGTACATTTTTTGCCCAGTATTTTGATAATGGCCAGTTACAGGCCAGCCTGCCGCTGGACGCTTTTGGCCAATACCACGGCCAGGCTGCTTATTATTATAAAGACGGCACGGTTGAAAACAGTGGCCACTATCTGCATGGCCTGAAAAACGGGTTATGGCAAAATTTTGATGAAAAGGGGAAACTGATTTCTACAGATGCATATAACCAGGACGGACAGGCCATAAAAACCACTAAAAACCCTGGTTAATCTCATATTTTAAGGGCTCCCGAAAACTCCGTTTAACTACCGGTTAACCAAACTGCCACAAAGACTTAACATTAGAGTTGGCTCTTTGCAGCAAATTTTAACCGCATGTTATCAAAAAAAGTTTTACTAACTGTCTTTGCCTCTTTATTTCTTTTGATAGGCAAATCACTGGCACAGGAAACCAGCGCTACATTAAGCGGGCTGGTAACCGATGACAAGGGAACTCCCGTAGCCAACGCATCTATTACCGTTCTTCATGAACCCACAGGAACCAAAACTGTTGCACAAAGCAATAAAAAAGGGTTGTTTGTAATTCCCAACCTGAAAGCCGGTGGGCCGTATACCATCAAAATTTCATTTGTTGGTTTTACAGAACAAACCATGGATAATGTAAATCTTATCCTGGGCAATAACCCGGATATTACCGTTTCTTTAAAACAAAACACCCAAAACCTTACCGAAGTGGTGGTAAGCAGCGGCCGCAGACAAACGGTTGGCGGCACCAGCATCAGCAGGATGCAGATGAATTCACTGCCTACACTCGGCAGAAGCCTGAGTGATTTTACCCGTTTAACGCCACAATCCAACAACAACTCATTTGCGGGTACTAATTTCCGTTATAACAATCTTACTATTGATGGTGCTGTTAATAACGATGCCATTGGTTTCAGTAACTCATTTGGTGGCGTAAGCGGTGGTGGCCAGTCTGGCGCTGCCGGCGCCGGTACACGTACCAACCCGTACAGTATAGATGTAATACAGGAAGTACAGGTGCAGCTGGCACCTTATGATGTAAAGCTGGGTAATTTTACCGGTGGTTCAGTAAATGCTGTTACCAAAAGTGGTACCAATGCTGTACATGGTTCAGTATATGCTTATGGCCGCAGCCAGGCTTTGACCGGTAAGAGTGTGGATGGATTGAAATCGAAAATCGGCAGTGACTATTACGATTACCAGTTTGGTGGTACCATCAGCGGGCCTATTGTAAAAAACAAAGCTTTTTATATTGTTAACTACGAGCAGACCCGCCGCCAGGAACCAACATTCTACAATGCAGGCGACCCGGGTTCTGCCATCACCATTGCAGATGCACAGGCGATACAAAACCAGTTAAAAACAAAATACAATTACGACCCCGGTACGTATGATAAGTATAAAATTTTCACCAACAGTGATAAGCTGTTTGCCCGTTTTGATTTTAACCTGAACTCAAAAAACACCTTAACGCTGAGGGCCATTTATACCAATGGCGAAGGCAATAACCTGGAACGTACTACAACCAACTTCCAGTTTTCATCAACCGATTTTACACAGCACACCAAAAACACCAACCTGGTGGCAGAGTTAAAATCGAAGATATCCAATGAACTGAGCAACCAGGCCAATATCAGTTTCATTAATGTGCATGAATACCGGGATTTCCCCGGAACCTTGTCTCCGTTAATGGATATTGGTAGTGGTGCAGTATGGCTGGGTACATGGAGGGAAGCTTCTATCTATAACATGAAGCAAAAAACTTTTGAGATCAGTGATAACGTTACCTATACCAAAGGCATCAATAAATTTACATTTGGTACGCACAATGAATTTTATGATCTCACTTATGGTTTCATCAATTCATGGAATGGCCGTTGGGAATATTCCAACCTGAGCAATTTCATGGCTGATAAGCCAAGTCGCATCAGGGGCGCATTTACTACAGATGCCAAATACCCTAACGACAGGAACGCCATCTTCAATAACCCACCCGATCCATTCAAAGTAAGTTTATTAAGTGCGTATGCACAGGATGAAGTTACGGCCAGCAAAAACTTTAAAGTAACGCCGGGTTTGCGTGTTGATTATTCAGCATTGGGCAGCCAGCCTGCTACCGACCCTGCACTGAATTCCGTAGTTACTTATGTTTCACCTAACCCAACGTATACGAATACACCGTTTTCCCAATTGAATAATAAATGGTTGGGTAAAGCGAACCTTTCACCAAGGTTAGGATTTACGTGGGATGTTAAGAGTGATAAATCCATTATTGTACGCGGCGGTACCGGTGTGTTCATTGGCAGAATGCCGTTTGCATGGTTAGGTTACGCTTATACGCTTAACGGTACTACTTATGGTAATATCGATTACAGGCCCGGCAGCGGCACAGCTGTACCTTTAGCCATTAACCCGTTGTATTTGAAAGATACCGTTAGCAAATACGGCGGTCCTGCTGCAAGCAGTACAAGAGAAATTGATATCATCGACAATAACTTTAAATTGCCCCGCATCTGGCGTTCCAGCATTGCCGGAGACTTTAAATTTGGCAGAGGCTATAAATTAACCCTGGAAGCATTATACACTAAAACATTGTATGATGTAAAATTCCAGCAGATCAATATTAAAGACAGTGTGCAGTATTACAGTGCCGGCCCAACCCAATCTCCGGTTTATGTTGGTGGTAAATTATATGGTAACTATTCTAACGTTTACTTCCTTACCAACACAACACAGGGTTACCGTTATAACTTAACGGCGCAGATCAGTAAAACAACCAGCAATATTAAAGCCGGTTTGCATGTATTCAACCTGAACTGGAACCTGGCGTATACTTATGGTGTAAGTAAAGATATCAGCAATGGTATCCGTAACTCCTTCCAGTCTAACTATGAAGTGAACCCTGCTATCACACCAAGCAATGCTTCACTGGCTTATTCCAACTTCGATTTAAGGCACCGCATTGTGGGTACCATTGGTGGCAGCATGGCATGGAATACCATGAACACGACTTCATTAACCTTCTTCTATGCAGGCCAGTCTGGTAATCCCTATTCATTGGTGTATGCATCCGGCGGCGCACCGTTTGGCAACGCTGCTAACACCAACCTGCCTTATATTCCTAAAAATCAATCAGACGCAAGATTGGTGGACAAAGGATCATATACTGCGGCACAGCAATGGGCAGACCTGAATGCCTTTATTGAAGGCGATAAATATTTAAAAACAAGAAGGGGCCAGTATGCTGAAAGAAATGCACTGCATACACCATGGAACCATGAGCTGGATCTGAAACTGATGCATGAATTCAGGCTGAGCAAAAACGACAAGAGTAAAACCCTGCAGGTGAGCCTGGACATCTTTAATGTGCTGAACCTGATCAACAACGACTGGGGCCATATCACTTTCGTTACCAACGTTAACAACTATACCGTTAACCTGCTCACATTTGCGGCGTACGATAAAGATGCAAACGGTAACCCTGTTGCACCGGCAAACCCCGGTGCGCCACAAGTGGCTATTGGTAAACCATCATCAGGGTATATTCCAACATTTACATTCAATAAACCAACCGGCGTAAACGGTCAGTACTATACAGTTGACCCGATCAACAGCCGCTGGCAGGGACAGTTTGGTGTGAAGTATAATTTCTAAATAATAAAAACTTAATGGTGCGGTAATTATTGCGTAACAACACTGTAAGACCTTGCACCTGCAAAAGCATAGCAGTTTAGTTTAATTTTCTTAAGCAATAAGCAAATATTCTCATGCTTGTAACCACCCTTTAGTCTTATAGGGTGGTTTTTTTATTTAAGAAAAAAGACACAAGGTTCAAGGCCCAGGTTAAAAAAACAAAGCCCGGGTTTAGCCGGAAAATGTAATTGGTTTTCAGCTAATTTCCCGGCAATTCGGTCTTGTCTCTTGAAATCTGCCCCTTAAGTCTTCAAAAATCCAATGTTACCAAATTGTTACTATGCACATTTAAAGCACATTTTTGCTAACATTGGGGAATCAACCAGAATTGATTTTTATATTCACATCCTCTAAACACAACTAAAAAACTATAGTTTATGAAATGGGTTAGCGTAAACAATGGTACTGCTCAGGAATCTTTTGAATTGTGGAGAGACGATAAAAAGCTTGCAGCAATTTCTTTCAGCAGCAACACCCGCGTTGCCCGCTTTGTAAGCAACTTAACAAAGCGCCTGTTCTTCTTCGAAAAAAGAGGGTTACTTTCTCCAAAAGCAGTGATCAAAAATGAATATGGTATTAAGATGGGTAAACTGGAACTGGAAAAACCAGGTGCACAAAATGGTTTACTGGAGATGGACGATAAAAAATACCATTATACCTTCAATGACAATAACGATGGTGCATTTAAAGTGTATGATGAACACATGCAGGAAATATTATTCACCTGCAGTTTCCCCACCTTTGGCAAAGCCAACCTGCACAACCGTTCTTTTTTAGATACCAAATTGCCCAGTTTATTATTGGTATCGTTCTGGTTCAGTTTTCAGCCCAAACAAAATTCAACCACACCATTAGTTGAGTTTGCCTTTTAATTTAATACAGGCATAATACCCCGGTAATATTCTGTTTATACTGCAGGTGTTCCTTTGCAAAACATTTGCAGATGAAAATTATTTTTTTTGCAGTACTGTTACTTACCTCAATATGCTGTAAAGCCCAGCAGGATAACGCACCCAATATCTTCATCATAACAACAGACGGTTTTCGCTGGCAGGAAATTTTTTCCGGTGCAGATTCTGCGATTTTGCATGATCCCCATTACGTTAAAGACACTGCATTGCTGAAGCAATTATTCTGGGATGACAATGCAGATGAAAGAAGAAAATTATTGCTGCCCTTTATCTGGAAGACTATTGCGCAACAAGGCTCCATATACGGCAACCGCGATTATGATAACAGCGTTACTGTTGCCAACCCCTACCGCTTTTCCTATGCAGGTTATAATGAATTGTTTACCGGCTATGCTGATCCGAAAATTATTGCCAACAATAAACGCCGCAACCCGAATGAAAATGTTTTCCAGTTTTTAAATGGCCAACCGGAATATGAAAATAAAGTGGCCGCTTTTACCAGCTGGAATTTATTTCAGTACATCTTTAATAAACAGCCATCCTGTTTTTATTTAAACAGCGGCTATGAAGCGGCAGAATATGATTCCGCATCAAACACCGCGGTATTGGCCAACGGTGTACAAACCATCATGGATACTACTGTACACACCAGGAACGATATGCTCACTTTTGTAACAGCCAAAGAATATATTCTTACCAAACATCCCAAAGTGGTTTATATTGGTTTTGGAGAAACCGATGAGTATGCACACAGCGGCAGGTACGATGATTATTTGCAAAGCGCTCACCTTTTTGATGAATACCTGGCGCAGTTATGGTACCTGGTCAACCGCGATCCCTTTTATAAAAACAATACCCGCTTTATCATCACCACCGATCATGGCCGCGGGCAAAAATCATCTACCTGGTTCCGCCATGATTTATTTACCAAAGGAAGTAACAACACCTGGTTGATGACGCTGGGTGTACCGTTTGACAATAAGGGTGAAGTAAAAACCAAAGGCCATATTCATAATAAAGAACTGGCACAAACTATTGCAGGCCTTGCTGGTTTCACATTTTACAGCAATCACCCGGTAAGCCCCACAACAATAACCACTGCTGTTCATCCTGCAATGGCATCCGCAAAATAAATTCAGTATATCGTAACATTCACTTAATAAAGCCGTAATGTTTTAGTAAAGCTGTAAGGTTAACTTGCCTGCAAATTACTACTGATGCCAACTAACCCAACCTTGTTCAGGCGTAACAGCATTTATTTTATTGCATTGCTTATTTTTTTTCTTGCGGGCACTTCGTTATTGCTCGTTGAAGGCAAAGCCGCAGCTTTTGTTTCCTTAAATGTGTATCATCCCTCTTTATTAAATGTGTTTTTCATCAACTATACATTTGTGGGTGATGGTGTTTTTTCTATCTGCCTGATTACAGCGATGTTTTTTTATTTTAAAAAGAAACAACAGGGTTTTGCATTGCTGTATTCATTTTTAATATCCGGTGTAATTGTGCAGGTGATTAAAAATTGTGTAGATGCACCAAGGCCAAGATTGTTTTTTGAAGCAGGCCAGTACCTCCACTTCATCGATGGTGTAAGCCTTGCCAATAATTCCAGTTTTCCATCCGGCCATACCGCCACTGCATTTGCCATTGCCACTGTACTGGTGCTGATGATGAAAGATAAAAGCTGGCAATTGCTGGTATTGATTGCTGCTGTTTTAGTTGGTTACTCCCGCATTTACCTGGCACAACATTTTTTACTGGATGTTTTGATTGGCGCACTCATTGGCAGTGCTTCCGGAATAGTGTCTGTATATCTTGCCATCAATGCCAAACGCATCAGAACCTCATTGAAAAAAATACAGCATATTACTGCTGAAGAACCTGCCGCAGCGCCAGCCATTCAACCGGTATGAGTATTTCCATCAGTACAAAGATGTTCAGGTTTGGCCTGGTGGGCATCAGCGGTATGGTGGTAGATTTTTCCATTACCTGGCTTTGTAAAGAAAAGCTGCACTGGAATAAATTTATTTCCAACGCGGCCGGATTTTCCTTTGCCGTCATCAATAATTTTTTGTGGAACCGTTACTGGACATTTCATGACACCACGCACCCGCTTGCTGCACAGTTTGTTTCCTTTGCATTAGTTTCGCTGGCAGGGTTGGCCATTAACACTGCATTATTATATATGCTTTCACGGTATATCAAAATTAATTTCTACCTTATTAAACTGTTGGTTACCGGCCTTGTTTTTCTCTGGAATTATGGTATTAATTTGCTTTTTACATTTAACGGCGCCGCTTGAATTATAAAAGAAAAACAGTATTGCTGATTGCTGCAGCTACCGTGCTGCGCTGCATTATTGCCTCCTCTATTGCACTGGGCAATGATGAAGTGTATTACCGCATGTATGCACAATACCTGCAGGCCAATTATTTCGATCATCCTCCTGCAGTGGGCTGGCTCATCCGCTGCAGTACAGTCAATTTACTTTTTACGAATGAATTGTTTGTACGGTTGGGTGCCATTGTTTGTGCAGCAATGTGCACCTGGCTGATATTTTTATGCGGCAAAAAGATAAACAGTGAGCGAACAGGTTATTTTGCCGCAGTGATGTATACCGCCTGTATCTACAGCAGTATTATTGCCGGCACATTTATACTGCCCGATTCGCCGCAACTGGTTTGCTGGCTTGCAGGACTGTATATTTTGCTGGGCATTGTTACAGACAGCAGTATTACCAAAAGCAAAAAAAGAAAACTGTTTTGGTTTGGAGCCATTATGGGTTTGGGTATGCTGTGTAAAATTCATACCGCATTTTTATGGCTGGGCTTTTTGTTGTATGCCCTGATGTATAACAGGCAATGGTTTAAACAACCTGCTTTATATATTGCAGGTTTTATTACGGTTCTTTTTTTCTACCCTGTAATTCAATGGAATATCAACCATCATTTTGTTACTTATCTCTACCACAGTAATCGTGTAAACGTGGCCGGTGGCGGAATTGATATTGCTGCCTTTGGCAGTTTTGCAGCGGGGCAGGTTTTTTATTACAACCCGGTGCTGTTTTTTCTTTTTGCAATGGCATTGATCGCAACGTTAAGAAAACTGGTACCGCTTTCCGCTTCTTACCGGCGTTTATTATTACTCACCAGCCTGCCGCTCATTGTACTCGCTACCGGCATTGCAATATTTAAAACCGTATTGCCCCACTGGACAGGGCCTGCATACATTGCATTACTATTACTTACCGCCTGCCATTTACAACGAAACACATCTTTAAAAACCAGTACTGTTTCATCATTGCCCGCTGTACTGCGGTATGCCACAGGTTTTATTGTGGTGCTTGCCTTATTGGGAATTGCTGCCATCCATTTTTATCCCGGTACGCTGGGCAAAAAAGAAAAAACTTTTTATGGAGAAGGTGATTTTACATTAGATATGTATGGCTGGCACCAACTGAAAAATAATATGGATGCAATTATGCAACAAGATGCCCAACAGCATGTGATGAAAAATGATGCCGCTATTGTTTGTAATAAGTGGTTCCCTGCTGCACACCTTGATGTGTATGTGGCTATGCCGCTGCATAAAAGATGTATTGCCATTGGTGATACCAACGACATTCACCAATATGTATGGATCAATGCAGAACGTAAAGCCTTACAACAGGGAGATGATGCGTACTGCATTGTACCATCCAATGAAATGGTTGATGTAAAAGCAGTGTATCAAAAATATTTTAGTACCATTATACCTGGGCCTGTTATTGAACAACGGCGCAGCGGTACAATATGCCGGTATTTTTATGTATGGCGGCTGAAAAATTTTATTGCTCAATAAAAAACCCCCTCGCTCAATAAAGGGGGTTTTTCTTACTAACCCAATCTGCGTTTGAGAAAATATCCTTATCGTTATAAAAGTAACAGATGGCTGTAATATTGATGTTACAACAGTGTTAAGCAATTATTATTTTGTAATATCTCTTAGAGTAAGAAGTTGCCAGGTTGAGCCTGTCGAAACCAGGTTGTACCAGATTAGACCGCCTTCGACAAGCTCAGGCTGACAGTATTCAGATTTGCAGAGTGGTTGTTTGAAACCAGAAAGTATAGCGTCATTTGTAAAAAACCCTTCCCTCTTCATTGATCATTGCGGTGGTGTTTTTTAAAAATTCGCTGTACCATTTACCGGAATTTTTCACTGTGCGTTTTTGAGTAGCAAAGTCAACATGTACCAGGCCAAAGCGGGGGTAATAACCTTCAGCCCATTCAAAATTATCCATCAAAGTCCAAACAAAATAGCCATTTACTTTTATCCCTTCCCTTTTTGCCAGCAATACCTGTGCAATATGATCCTGCAGGTATTGCAGTCTTTCGGCATCATTCACCATACCATTCTCCTGTATATCATGAAAAGCCGCGCCATTCTCCGTTACCACAATTTCTTTTATTTTATCATAGCTGTTATAACGGTGCAGTGCATGATAAATGCATGGCGGGTGCACTTCCCAATCCATTAATGTACGGGTTACGTTCCGCTGGCTGGCTTTAATAATTTTCGCTTTCACAAAGGGCATCAATGGTGCATAGGCCACCATTTCACGGGTATAATTCTGCAATCCCACAAAGTCCATATCAAACTGCAGTTTCTTTTCATCGTGCGGATGCATATAGCGTTCAATACGTTCCAATATTTTCAATTCTTTTGTTGGATAACCGAGGCCCATTAATGGTTCAATAAACAGGCGGTTCAGCAGCGCATCCACTTTAATGCCTGCTGCAATATCTTTTTCATTTGTACTGCGGAATGGTTCTATATGCGAATAAGAAAATGTAGTACCCACTTTGCTGTGGTTGCGCAATGATTTGATCATGCGCCCGCCTTCAGCCTGGCATAATGCTGCATGATGTGCCGCCGCTAAAAAACTGCTGAGGCCCTTTTTACCTGGTGCATGCACCCCTAAAAAATAACCGGCGCCGGTAAATACCATCGGTTCGTTCAATACCATCCAGTATTTTACGCGGTCGCCAAAATTTTTAATACAGCAGTCCACAAAATAACTAAACCAGTGTATCACTTCGCGGTTGGTCCAGCCACCTTTTTGCTGCAATGCTTCGGGTAAATCCCAATGGTATAAAGTAATCCACGGTTCAATGCCCAGTTCCAGGCAGAAATCAATTACGCGGTTATAAAAATCAATTCCTTTTTTATTGACTGCACCAATGCCATGCGGTAAAATGCGGCTCCAGGATATGGAGAACCGGTAGTTGCTGATGTTCATTTCATAAATCAGTGCAAGGTCATCGGCATAACGGTTATAAAAATCACAGGCCGTATCACCATGATGGCCGCCCATGATCTTCCTTTTTCTTTTGGCAAATGTATCCCAGATGGAAGGCCCTTTTCCATCGGCATTGTGTGCGCCCTCCACCTGGTATGCAGCAGTGGATACGCCCCACGCAAAGCCTTCGCCAAAATCATCTTTTGTAAAACCCATAAACTTTACTCTGCTAATTGATTTAAGATGGTACCGAGGCTTTTATGTTTCAGCTTTTTTACGGAGTGAATGGCTTCACCCGGTTGTACGTTTTTTTTTGCTGTGGCTTGTCCGTGCTTCTTAATGATCATGCTGATGATCCTTTCCGTACTGTTGGAATAATTAACGGCTATAAATTGTTTACTGTCTGCCCAGTCCTGTATTTTTTCAATATGTTTTTTCTTCAGGCTTTTCAATACCGGTACACCCATTTCTTTTAACGCGGCTGCATTGCATTGCTGTTCATATTGCCCTTTCATGGGTATGGCCATTACTTTCTTTTTCAGGTACAATGCTTCTGCCGGGGTTTCAAAACCGGCGCCGCATAATATACCGGTACAGCTAACCATACTTTCTATAAAGCGCTCGTTCTGTATGGGCCGTATGTGAATGTTCTTCTCTTGATATTCTTTTTTTGAATGCTTGCTGAACACTTCCCACTGCACATTCTTTATTGCCTGCAATACTTTCACTATTTTTTCATCGCTGTATGCAGGGAGGTACACGGTATAGTGGCCTTTGTTTTCCGCTTTTGCTTCACGCACCTGCGACCTGATAACCGGTGTGAAAATATTTTTATCGTACGCACCAAAATGAAAACCATACGCTGCAGTTACCGGTGCATAATGATTCAGTACTGCTTTGCCCACAGGGTCTTTCTTCTTTGGCTTTGGAGATTTTTTATTGATTACCGCTGCCTGGTGGCTGAGGCCGATACACGCTTTATGTTTCATTTTACAGGCCCATGCACTCACCGGTTCAAAATCGTTGATCACCAAATCATATTCTTCAACAGGTAAACTTTTAACTTCTTTATACAGTTGGCGGAGATTACTTTTTTTATACGTTGCTAAAATATCAACGCCGCCATTTTTGCCGAAAATAAAACTCAGGCCACGGAATTTATATTTTACCGGGTAAGGCAATTCCACATCGGCCTGGATGCCGCTCACCAAAATATCCAGCTCACCTTTTTGCTGCAGGATGGGAATAATATCCCTTGCCCTGCTGAGGTGCCCGTTTCCTGTTCCCTGTATGGCGTATAAAATTTTCATTGTTTCATTAAATTGAATTCATCCACCAGGTTATTGAACAGCTGGCTGTTATTTAATTCCTCTTCAGTTTCTGTTTCATGCAGGTGTTCCATTTCTTTTTCATCGTAGTGATATAGTTTCCATTCTCCGTTGGCATATTCCAACGCCGTCAAATTTTCAATCCAGTCACCACTGTTCAGGTATAGAATAGAGCCATGGGAATTGGTGATGGTTCTCATCTCAGGCTGATGGATATGGCCGCACACCACATAATCGTATTGATTGCTGATGGCGATGTCTGCTGCTGTTTGTTCAAAACTATTGATAAATTTCACTGCACTCTTCACACTGTTTTTTATTTTTTTCGATAAAGACAGTTTTCCTTTCTTAAATATTTTTTCTGAAATAAAATTGGCAAAACGGTTGATGAGTATCAGCGTATCATAACCTACAGCACCGAGTTTGGCGAGCCATTTACTGTGCTTCATGGTAACATCAAAAACATCGCCATGAAAAAACCAGGCTTTCTTTCCATTATCCAGTTCCAGTATTACTTTATTTACAATTTTCAGTGAACCCATTTTAAAGCCCACAAATTTGCGCAGCATTTCATCGTGGTTGCCGGTGATGTAATACATTTTTACGCCTTTGCTCATCCATCCCATCAGGTGCTTCACCACTTTCATGTGCGGCTTGGGCCAATAACGTTTGCTGAACTGCCAGATGTCGATAATGTCTCCGTTAAGGATTACTGTTTTGGGTTTGATGGTTTTTAAATAGCGCAGCAGTTCCTTTGCATGGCAACCATAAGTACCCAAATGCACGTCGGAGATAACGAGTATGTCGAGCTTGCGCTTTTTGATTTTATCCATTAATGGATCTTGTACAGTTTAATGGCGGGATAGAACAATGCGGAAGCAAAGAGAAACATCCGTACAAAAAGCTGCAGAAAGAAGTAGCTGATATTTTTCATAACAAAGATGTTGGGTTAGTATATGCGATACAAAATAACAACAGCTGTGTAACCAAATGTTTACGCCAATGTTATGTGAGTGTTAACTAAACCGGTAGTGCGGTGTTACCACTGAACACTAAAACAATGCATACCGTCATGATAAGCATAAGTGATAGTGCTGCCGGAAGCCTGGCAGATTTCTTTTATGATAGACAACCCGAGTCCGTTGCTTTCGCCCCGTTGTACTGCTTTATAAAACCTGCGGAAAAGCCTGTTCTCATCCAGTACATTTGAGTTGCCGGTATTACAAACTGTAAGGCGTTTATCTTTTAGTGATATGCCTGCAACACCTCCCTGGAAATTGTGCTTCACAGCATTACTGAATAAATTATTCAGCAAAATATCCAGCAACTCACGGTTAGCTGTAACTGATGTTTCCTCTAATTCCACCCGGGTGGTAATTCCTTTGGTGTTAAAGATGTCCTGGAAATCATCCATTTTATTTTTAATTACTGCATCCAGTTGCAATTGCCCGGTTTTATGATACTGCCCGTTATCAATTTTTGTAAGCAGTAACAATGATTGCTGCAGGTTAGATAACTTTTTTACTGATGCAAATGCCGATTGCAGCAGTTCACTTTGTGCTTCAGTAAGATCATCCTGCTGCACCAGCAGATCAAGCTTGGAATGAATAATAGCGAGTGGGGTTTGAATTTCATGCGAGGCATTTTCGCTAAACTCTTTAAGATGTTTATAATCTTTTACCGCATTTTCTGCGGCAGAATTGAAATGGCTGTTCATCATCTTAAACTCATCAATATGTGTAACGGCTAAAGCAGGCAACTGTCGGCTGTGTACATTAAATGATTTGATAGCTTCAAGCGACTGGTAAAAAGGCTGCCATATCCGTTTTAGTATATTTCTGTTGATGACCAGTAATATCAGCAATGTGAGGAATATAGTGATGCACGCAATTTTTGCCAGCAGAATGGTTAAATGGCTGGTTCCTTCCAGCGGTTCGCTGATGGTTACCTTATACAGTTGTCCATTATTATTCAGCTGAAACAACAGCTTTCTTGAAATATGTTCCTTTTGCTGCTCAGGAATATATTGTGTAGCAGAATAAAACCCGGTATCTTTTAGCGGACTGCTGATGGGTTCAAAAATAATTTTTTGATCGTTGAATGAATTGATTGCCGGCAACGATTGATTGGCCGCAACATAGTTTACAATACGCCGTTTAGTGCGGCTCAATGTTGCATCAAGTTCATTTTGCAGTACCTTTCTTATAAAGAAATAACTTACTACAATAGATATACTGAATACTACAATGAGTACCGGCAGCAGGATACGGTTATAAAGTGAAATCAGTTTCATGCAGTAATTATGAAATCAAAAATCTGTACCCCATGCCATAAACAGCTTTAATATAATCCGGGCAGCCAGAATCCATCAATTTTCGGCGCAGGTTTTTAATATGTGAATAAACAAGGTCAAACGAATCGCCCATATTCATGTGATTGCCCCATAAATGATCGATTATAGATTCTTTGGTGAGTACACGGTTTTTATTACTGGAAAAATAAAGCAGTAATTCATATTCTTTCCTCGTTAGCTCCAGTTCTCCTGTTTCCGTATAAACAGATTTATTGGCAATATTAATAACCAGTTTTCCAATGATCATAATGTCGTTGCCGCCAAAGGCCCTTCGCCTGATGATGGAGTTTACCCTTGCCGATAATTCTGCCAGGTGAAAGGGTTTTGTCAGGTAATCATCCGCTCCCAGTTCAAGGCCGGTCACTTTTTCATCAAGTGAATTTTTTGCAGAAATGATCAGCACGCCTTCGCTTTTATTGATGTTTTTTAAACGGCGCAATAACTCCAGCCCATTACCACCCGGCAGGGTGATATCCAAAACAATACAGTCATATTCATTAGTGAAAATTTTGTTATGCGCAGCAACATAATCCTGCGCTGTATCACAAACAAATTTATTTTGCGACAGGTAATTAACAATGCTTTGAGACAGTTCAGGTTCGTCTTCTATAATTAACAGGTTCAAAAAAAAAAAATTACAGTATAGATAATTGGTTAAAGCTGTAATATTAAATGCAGTATCCAAAGTATATTAAACTGCACCAGTTAACTTTTTTTTATCTTATTGTTATCTTAATGTTACCTGCCTGTTTCGGAATAGGTATCGTGTACCGCATCTTTCTCTTCGTTAATCAATTCTGTAGACAATTTGGAGTAAATATTATATCAATGTTATGATAACGTAACCAAATTGATAAATGTACTTCTGGCGCATTGCGTAATTCCCGAATTAAAAAATCTTTGCAGGCCTAAACCATAAACTAATTTGATTATGATCTTATTCAGAAAGTCCGCTGTGTTGTCTCTTTTTATACTTCCTCTTTTTCTGCTGCTGAATTTTACTGCAAAAAGCCAGGGTATCAAAGGGAAAGTTATTGACGGTAACACCGGCGACCCGTTAGTGGGCGCCCACGTTGTTTTAGCCGGTACTGCTTACAGCACCATCGTAAAACTGGATGGTACTTTTTCTTTTTCAAAATTAAGCGCTGGTATTTACACGGTAAGCCTCGACTATGCCGGTTACAAAAAAGCTGCCGATACTGTTGTTACTGTTACCGCAAACACTATTGCAACGGTAAGATTTACGCTGGAGCCCAGCGCTGTTGAGCTTACTTCTGTTACCATTACCTCCACCGGCAGCAGTGATGATAAAGGTGCAAGAAGGCTGGAAAAATTAGCAGACCCGATACTGAATGTGCTTTCTGCCAAAACCATTCAATTGTTGCCTGATATTACCGTTGCCAACGCCTTGCAGCGTGTAAGCGGTGTTACTATTGAAAAAAGCGGAAGTGGTGAAGCTAAATACCCGATCATCCGCGGTATGGAAAAAAGATATATCAACACATTGATCAATGGCATTAAAATTCCAAGCCCTGATAACAAAAACCGTTTTATTCCGCTCGATCTTTTTCCTTCAGAATTATTGGAAAGGCTGGAAGTAAGTAAGAGCTTAACGCCTTCCATGGAAGGTGATGCTATTGGCGGTACCATTAATCTTGTAATGAAAGATGCACCGCTGAATAAATTGTTCCAGGCTAATTTCTCCGCAGGTTACAATAGTATTTTAGGTGGTCAGACTTTTCAGCATTTTGATAAAAGCAGTATGAGCAAACAATCACCTGCTGAAAGAAATGGCAGTACATATGTTGCTGTACCCACAGATTTTTCTGTGGCACACCTGAATTACACTGATAAAAATTTCCCTGTAAATACAACATTTGGCGCCACCTTTGGCAACCGCTTTGGCAAGGATAAAAAGCTGGGTTTTATTGCATCGGGCAGTTATCAAAATATCTTCCGTGGTACAACATCTAATTTCTTTTTACCCAACTCACAGCCGGGCTTAAATAATATTCCGTTGTTTTCAGATTTGCAGTTCCGCAAATATTCTGTCAACAGCCAGCGCATAGGTTTAACCGGCAAGCTGGATTATGCCATCAACAGCAATAATAAAATTTCACTGGCCAATACTTTCGTACGGTTAGATGATTACCAAAGCCGCACTATTTATGATACGGTATCGCTGAACTCGCTGGTAACCGCATCGCAAAGAAGCCAATGGCAATACCAGTCTATTTACAACAGTACACTTTCCGGTTTGCATACCTTACAACCGTCTTTAAAATTAGATTGGAACCTGGTGTATTCTATTGCTAACAATCATATTCCTGATCAGTCAGAGTTTTCTCACCAATATGCCATCGTTGCCACATCGCTTACAGCAGATAAAGTACAGGGTATGACCCGTATCTTTTCCCACAACAGCGATAAAGATTATGCCGCTTATGTAAACCTTACTAAAAACTTTAACTTCATCCGCCGTGCATTTGAATTAAAAGTGGGTGGTTTGCAGAGAGAAAAAGACAGAACGAATTTTTACAACAGCTACAGCTTAGACCCTACATTAGGGGAAGTATACACTACTATCAACAACGCCGTATTCATTTTTAACCCGGCAAGTTCAGGTATACCTAATGTAAGTGGTAATAACTATACATTTAAAGAAAAGATCAGCGCAGGATATGCACAGGGCAAATGGCAATTGAGTAAAAAACTGGAAGCACTGGGTGGTGTAAGGGTGGAATATACCAACCAGCATTATAATACTGCACTCGGCGAAAATGTAAATGCCAGCAGTGGCACCATTACGTATACTGATGTATTGCCCAGTGTACAGTTTAAATATGCTTTACGCAAAAATCAAAATATCCGCTTAGCCTATTATAAAGCACTGGCAAGGCCGGGTTTTGCCGAAATGATTCCTGATGGGCCACAAGGAGAATTCTTCAGGGAAGTAGGCGACCCTGCAAGGCTGGAGCATACTGTTGCAGATAATATCGATCTGCGGTACGAAATGTTTATGCACAGCGCCGGTCAGTTATTGCTTGGTGTGTTCTATAAAAACCTGCAGGACCCTATAGAAATTTCTGCAGTAAAACCTTTAAACATTAACAACCTTTACCTGGAACCTGTAAACATCGGCCGGGCCACCAACTATGGTTTTGAAGCAGTGTTTACCAAATACTTTGGCGTATTCGGCATATCTGCCAATTACACATACACGAAATCAGCCATTACCAACGACAGCCTGATCTACTCTTCCCGTAACTCATCAGGACAAATTGTGTCGGCACGTGTTTCTGAAACAAGGCCATTGCAGGGGCAATCTAACCACGTGGGTAACCTGTCACTCATTTATAAAAATCCAAAAATTGGTTTGGATATGCAGGCGGCACTGGTGTACACCGGCGAACGTATTGTATTCATCAGTCCATATCTTGGTTTGAACTACTGGCAATCGCCAACTACACAACTGGATTTTTCTTTTGAAAAAAGGCTGGTGAAAAAATTCAGCTTCTATGGCAAGATCAATAATGTTACGAATGCACCATATGAATTGTCATTGCATCAATCGTACAACAATTATTTACAAACCAGCGGTTCAAGGGCACTGGCATTGCAAAGTGACCCCAGCAGCAAAATCATCATCCAGAAAGATTATTACAAAACCTCTTTCCTTTTTGGTTTCAGGTATAAATTCTAAAACAAATCTTATTCAACACAATCAATATGAAAAAGAATATTTTACTGGTTAGCCTTGTTACCATTGCAGCAGTTTTTTCTGCCTGCAAAAAAGTTAAGGATAATAAAGATCTTTCCAAAGCAGTTATACCGGTTGCAACACCAATCAGTGATGCAGCCTGTTTAACGGGCTCCATTAAAGGCACCATGCTGGCAGGCAAAACTTATACTGTTTGCGGTGATATTTTTGTGAACGATGGCGATACGCTTACCATACAGGAAGGCGTACACTTAAATTTTGGCTTAAATGCCACTACTAATGCACCCTGCGGTTTAGGTGTAAAGGGCTCGTTGTTTGTACTGGGTACTAAAGATGATCCCGTTTGGATCACCTATCCCGGTATAACCAAAACTGATCAGCTGGGTGCAGATCCCAATACCGATCCTGCATTAAAAGGAAAATGGACAGGCATTATTGGTGCACCATCCTGCAAATACATGGTCATCAAATGGGCGCATGTTGAATTTGGTGGCGCCACCATCAGCGCAGCCATGAAAACTTTTACAAGTGGTTCCAGCCCTTATCCATTATATTTTGCCAACCCTGCGGGTATTTTTGTGTTGGAAGATTCCTGGGTGTATGGCAGTGTGGATGATCCATTCCGTATTAATGGCGGTAAAATAGAAGTAATGCGTAACACTTTTGAGAAATGTGGTTACACCGGTGGTGAAGCCATGAATGCAAAAGCAGGAACCATTGGTGATTTTGCATACAATCTTTGTATTGGTATGGCCACCAACGGGCCTAAATTATCCAATATCAACGTGCAGCCCGGTTATCCCAGTTCTAATGTAAGAATGTATAACAACACCATCATCAATTGCGGATTCAGAAGGGCAGCTGCAGGCCGTGGCGGTTCCATCAATTTTGAAGAAGGTGCTGGTGGTATGGCGTATAATAACCTGATCGTAAACTGTAAATTTGGTTTGCGTGTGGTAAACAGTCCTATTGCAGATACTGCCAATTTACGTTATGGGTACAACTGGTATTATGCAGATTCTATTGCTGTGGCCAGCCAGTTCATTCCTTCACTTTCTGTAAGCACGGCTATCAGCCAACCACAGGAAACTGATGTTCCCAAACCATCAACGTATTTGCCCGCAGGATGGAAAGTGGGCGATGTGTACACTGCACCTCAATCGCTTATTGGTGCCAACAATCCGCAATTTATTAACGCTCCCGTTCCCCTGCCTGCAGGTTTAAAACTGGCAGATATTGCTGTAGTAGGCAGTTACAACTTTGCGTTGAAACCAACATCGCCCTGTATTAATGCAGGCTACACGGGGTTTACGCCAAGGGCAGATGTACCACAGGATGTAAAACTTGGTGCTACAGAAATTACACCTCCGGGTAAAGATATTGGTTGCTACCAAAGTAACGGCAGGGGTAACCAGCATTAATTCTTTTTTTGATCACATGCAGCATACCAGGGTACCATTGTTAAAACTTTGGTGCCCTTTTTTTCTTCAAAAAATACATCTTATATGAAAATAAAATTACTGGCAGCGTTGTTTGTATTCAGCTGCACCAATCATCTTTACGCACAAACGGGCGATAAAATATTTTATGCGCCGCCTTATTTGCAGATTGGCACCAACCCGTCCCCACAATCTCTGGAGTTGCTGTGGCAAAGTATCGATTCCACAAGTAAATGGGCAGTGGAATATACAAACGGCAGCACACAAAAATGGTTGACCGCAGCAGCTCCGGAAAGCCACAAAATAACCATTGCAGAAACGCCTGAGCATTTACTATTTCGGGTACACCTAACAGGTTTAGTACCGGGGAACCAGTTTCAATACCGGGTAAAGAAGAACGGCCAGGATGTTTTTACTGCAACCGCAGCTGCGCCGCATACTGCCGACCAGCCATTCCGCTTTGCAGTTTTTGGAGATATTGGCGCAGGAACACCTGAAGCCAAACAAATTGCCAACGGCATGTACAATGCAAAGCCGAATATGATTGTAATTCCCGGTGATATTGTTTACGACTATGGTTTGATGAGTGAATATCAAAGCAAATTCTGGCCTATTTACAATGCCGATAAGGTTGATGCTGTTGGGGTACCCCTTATGCGCAGTATTCCTTTTGTAGCGGCTGTGGGCAATCATGATGCCGATACCAGGGACCTGGATAAACATCCCGATGCATTGGCTTATTATCATTACTGGTCGCAACCGCTGAACGGGCCCGATGGCAAGGAAGGCAGCGCTTTTGTGCCATTATTAAAAGGCAGCGACGTTAATAAAAAAGCATTTTATACCAGCGCCGGCGACCGCTATCCGCGTATGTCCAATTTTTCCTTTAATTATGGCAATGCGCATTACGTTGTACTGGATGCAGATACTTATGTGGACTGGACAGATAAAGAACTTACTGAATGGTTGACTAAAGATCTTGAATCTTCTCAAAGCAGCACCTGGCGCTTTGTGGTATTTCATCACCCCGGCTTTAATTCATCAAGAGAACATTTTGAACAGCAGCAGATGCGGTTACTGTCACCCATATTCGAAAAAGAAAATGTGGATATTGTTTTTTGCGGGCATGTTCATAATTACCAGCGCAGCTTTCCCATGCAGTTCAAACCGGATAACAAAGGCACATTGCTAATTGGCGGAAAAGAAAATAAAACGATCCGCGGAAGAGTGGTAACCGGCAAATGGACTTTAGACAAAACCTTTGATGGAAAGAACAACACAAAACCTAAAGGCGTAATTTACATTGTTACCGGCGCAGGCGGCCAGGAACTTTATAATCCTGAACAACAAAATGATCCTGACAGCTGGCAAAAATTTACAGATAAATTTATCTCCACTGTTCATTCATTTACCGTAGTGGATATTAATGGCAACTTATTAAGATTGATTCAGCAGGATGCCAATGGCAATGCGCTGGACAGTTTTGAAATAAAGAAATAAATCAATTTCCGCCCTCGCCGGGTGGCGTGTACAAATAATTGTCGCTGTCTTTTGGTTTACTGAATTTCAGTTTGCCAAATTTATACGCAAAGCTGATACCGAATGAGCGGTAAGGCAGTTGCTGAAATGTATTGGTCGTAAATCCTTTTGACTGTTGCACTGCTTTTTGATTAATATAACGGTTAAAAGGATTTACTGCTATAATACCAATACTGCCTTTTGTATTTTTAAATTGCCTGCGCAATGCTATCGTGTAAGAAAATGATGGTGGCCGCTGCCCCTGCCATTTCATGCCGGACATATAGTTGCCAAAAATTTCCCCCGCCATTGCTTTGGAGAACTGATATGCCAGATTGAGGTTGCTGCGTACACCAAAGCCGTTGATCACAGCAGGTGTATCGTACACGTTATTCAGGTGCCGGTTGAACATCATTACATTACCGCGTACACTAAATCGTTTGGTTACAGGCATTGATGCTGCAATATTTACACCAGCCCTCACTTCTGCCGCAATGGTGGCTCGTGTGGTTATGGTCAAATCCTGGTAAGTGGAATCCCCGATTTTATACAATGAATAATAAGTAGTGTAAGGTTTAATATCCGGGCTGTTGCGTTGCATGTATAACACAATATTGATATTGCCGCCTTTATCATAAGTTTTGGCATAAGTGAGTTCATACATGTGCCCGATCTCCGGCTGCAGGTTAGGGTTACCGGTGGTAACCGCATGCGGATCGCTTAAGTTATAGAAAGGATTTAAGTCCCTGAAGTCTGGCCTTTCCAAACGATACGAATAAGCCAATTTAATGGACTGTCCTTTATTCATTTTATGCTGCATGATAATGGAAGGCGCCAGGTTTTTGTAAGCAGGGATAGTGGCTTTGCCTGAATTGGAATATGTGGCATTATTATCAGTATATTCATACCGTATGCCAGTCTTTACGTCTAACCATTCCTGTAATGGAAATGAAAGTGACAGGTAACCGGCATAAACATTCCGTTTAAAGTCAGACTGGAAGGACTGTTTACCATCTTTCACCAATACCCCTGCGCCCTGCAGTGTAAGCACATCTGCATTGCTGAGAATAGATTCCATCCCTAATTTTAACCCGGTTTCCACCATAATATTTTCAGTAATGGGGTGTGTATAATTTACGCCAAAGTCTGTTTCATTTTCTTTACCGGGGTTTAAGCTGGTGGAACCAGCATAAGCGGTATCTGCATTTTGATAGCGCTGCTTTTGATTGTAGAAAGTATTGTTCTGCGAATAACTGCCATTGTAAAACAGTTCCAGTTCCTGGTTGTCCCGTGCAAATTTTCTTTTGTAAGCAATTTCGTTATCCATAGTTGTCACATCAACCTTTGTATCGGCAAAACGAATGCTCCTGTTGGTGCTGGTTATGGAACCCAGTGCATCGTACTGAATGGATAGCTGGTTATAATCGCCGCTGTTATGATTTGCAAAATGATTAAAGCCAATACTGCCGCTGAAACTTTCATTTTTTGAAAGCGACCAGTCAAAGCCCAAACCATATTTGTAACCGTTCCTGGTAAAATCTGATTCGCTTTGCTGCATAAATCTTGAACTGCTGTTATTGGTATACGAAAACCGATCGCTGGTAACCGGCGTATGTGAAACCAGTTGCAGGTTTCCATTGAAATACGCGTTCACACCAAAATTAGTTTTCTTTATGCTGGCAGTAATACCCGCATTTTCCAGCCTGCTGCCGGCAGCAAGATTAACGCTGCCATTAAAGCCCTGCACTTTATTTTTTTTAAGGATGATGTTAATGATACCGCCGGTACCCGATGCATCGTATTTTGCTGTTGGGCTGGTGATGACTTCAATGCTCTGAATTTCGCTGGCGGGTATCGCCTGCAGTGCATCGGCAGGGCTGTTACCAAATATCCCGGACGGTTTGCCGTTGATGAGGAACAGGATGCCGGGATTGCCCAGCAATTCCACATTGCCATTGATATCAACTGATACCTGTGGAATTTTCTTCAGGGCATCAGTTGCCATTCCACCTTGTGACGTAATGTCTTTATCTACATTAAAAACAATTTTGTCTATCTTATTTTCTATGGCCTGCCTGGTGCTGGTAACGGTTACACTCTGCAGGTTGCTAATCTTTTTTGAAAGCAGGATATGATCCAGCTGAAGTGCATCATTCAGTGTTACTGCAGTGGAGCATTCAGTATAACCAATACACTGAATTAGAATTTGATACTGCCCCTCCGCCAGCTTATTAATAGTAAATGATCCGTTTTTATCGGTAATGGCACCATCCACGGTTTTCTTTGTGGCCGCATTAATAATGGTAATGGTGGCATATTCCACGGGCTGATGGGTAATGCTGTCAGTAATATGTCCTGAAATGGAAAAGCCGCCGGTGTTGTTGCTTTGCTGTGCACGTACAATAAAGCAAGTACTCAAAAGCAGCAGTAAAAGGGTCAGATGCCTCATAACAATAATACAATATCAGTTTAAGCAGCAAAACAACAAACTAAATCTGTGTTCTTTTTGAAGTTGTTACAATAGGGTTATTAATTTAATGTTAAGCCATTGAATTTGGTGTTTAGCCGTATTATAGTTTTAAAAAATATCTCCTGGCGGCAGTTTTTCGTTAAGCGCTGGTTATTGAAATAAAATAACTGCAGGTCACCCAACCCTTACTGATATATTCACATCTGCACTAAAAAGGTACACCACAAAATTCATACTTATGCTCAAATTCATTGCTGCCGCAGCCCTGCTGTTTGCTACAACTTCGCATACCTGGCTTACCAACCTTGATGAGGCCAGGGTGCAGGCCAAAAAAGAAAACAAAGCTATACTGCTGAATTTTTCCGGCTCGGACTGGTGTATTCCCTGTATTAAAATGCACAGTGAGGTTTTCAGCGATCCGGCTTTTGAAAAATACGCTGCAGATAATTTGGTTTTGGTAAATGCTGATTTTCCCCGCAATAAAAAAAACCAGTTAAATAAAGAACAACAGAAAATAAATGATGCTCTTGCAGATAAATTTAATCCCACCGGCGCATTTCCCTTTACTGTTTTATTAGACAACAATGGCAATAAGCTGCGTGTTTGGGATGGATTGTACACCAAAGGCATCAGCACATTTATACAGGAAATACAGGAAGCTTCTGGAAAATACTGATACCATATTACCAGCGATGCAGCGCAGGCAACTGAAGCTGATGGGCAACGCTTTTGAATTAACAGCTGTTGCTGAAACGGCAGCAATGGCTGATGCGTGTATTGATGCAGGCATTGCGGAAATTCAGCGTATTGAAAAACTGCTTACCACTTTTAATGAAAATAGTGAAACAAGCCTTATTAACCGCAACGCCGGTATTGCACCCGTAACAGTAAGCCGGGAAACATACAATATCATTGAACGCAGCATCCGCATTTCCGGCATTACACAGGGTGCATTTGATATTACTTACGGCAGCATTGATAAACGGTTGTGGAATTTTGATGAAAGCATGACTGAATTGCCGTCTCCAAAAATGGCGAAGAAAATGGTACGGCTGATCAATTACCGGAATATCATTTTAGATCACGATGCCTGCACTGTTTTTTTAAAAGAACCCGGCATGCGTATTGGCTTTGGCGGCATCGGTAAAGGTTATGCAGCAGAAATGGCTAAAGTGGTGATGAAAGAAAAAGGCACTATTGCAGGCATCGTGAATGCTTCAGGTGATTTGACAACCTGGGGCACACAACCAGACGGCACACCCTGGACAGTGGGCATTGTTCATCCTGATTTTAAAGGACATCCATTTTCTTATATGAACATCAGTGACAGGGCGGTGGCAACATCAGGCAATTATGAAAAATTTGTGATGATCAACGGTAAAAAATATTCCCACACCATCGACCCCCGCACCGGCCTTCCGGTTTCCGGTATTAAAAGTGTGACCATTTTTTCTCCCAATGCAGAAGTGTGCGATGCACTGGCAACGCCGGTAACCATTATGGGTGTGGAAAAAGGGTTGAACCTCATCAACCAGCTGCACCAGGTGGAATGTGTGATCATTGATGACCACAACAAAATTTACAGCTCAAAAAATATAAAATACGTTTAATTATGAAGAAAAAAAATCTCCCGGTTGTTGCGGCAGGCGCAGTATTGCTTGGTCTTGCTGCTTCTGGTTGTGCTAACGTAAAAGCATACCAGAAAAATAAGCTTAATGATGGTGAAATGGAATTAAGTGCCCGTAAGGCAGAGCGGCCTGAAAACAGTTTTCAAACCTACCGGGAAGGTGCCAGCGGCGCCAACGGTGGTAAAGTGGGCGGTGGCTGCGGTTGTAATTAATGATATTTCAATATCGCTTATTGATCAACCGGTTTCACGAACCTCAACCTGGCAGCTTTTTAATTAGAAGGCGCTCAACCCTCAAATAATCAAACTGTCAGCCTGGGCCCGTTGAAGGCGACTTAACACTAAAGCAGAAGAATACAGGGATATTGAATGGAACTTAAACAAAACAAGCAACAATGAAAAAAATCTGTTTAACAACACTGGGTATCTTCATACTGTTTTCAGCAGCATTTGCGCAACAGTTTTCTGTTGATACCACAGGATATAAAAATGAAAAACTGCACCTGGAGGAAACCAACCTGATCTCCGGTTATTATAACCAGGATGGTAACCATTCTGCAGTTACAGGAGGTATTGGCACACAAAAACTCAATGATATTTCCAATATTATCGAACTGAAGTTTGTAAAATACGATAACATTACCAACAACAAGTATACGCTGAATCTTGAAACAGGGCTGGATCATCATACGGCTGCTTCGCAGGCATTCATCAACAAGTCTGGTGCTTCTAAACCTTATGGCACCAGGTTTTATCCCTCTTTAAACTGGAAAGTGGAACAGGCCAATAAACTTACTGTAGGTTTTGGTGTGGCGTATTCCGGTGAATTTAATTATCATTCCTACAGTGCAAATTTCTTAATTGGTAAAGCATCTAAAAATGAAAATACCGAAGTAACTTTTAAAGCACAGGCTTTTTTTGACAGGGTAACTATGCTGGAACCATCGGAATTGATACCCAAAACAACTACAGTAAATATCATCACGTATACCACTGCAAGCGGAAGAACTTATACATCTGGTGGCGGCCATGGCGAGAATATCCCCACCAGCCCGAGAAATACCTTTTCCGGTTCACTAACCTGGTCGCAGGTAGTGAATAAAAATTTCCAGTTTGCGTTGATCAGTGATATCGTTGGGCAAAGTGGTTTACTCAGTCTTCCTTTTCACCGGGTTTATTTTAAAAGCACCAATGATTCTGCCAAGATTGAAAACCTGCCCGGCACCAGGATCAAAATACCATTGGGCTTACGTATGAATTATTTTCCTGGAGATAAGGTGGTGATGCGGGCTTACTACCGGTATTATATAGACGATTGGGGAGTTAAAGCCCACACAGCCAGCCTGGAAGTGCCGTATAAAATATCGCCGTTTGCATCTATAGCACCCTTCTACCGGTATTATATACAAACTGCGGCTGATTATTTTGCTCCGTATGCACAACATTCCCTTTCGGATCAATATTATACCAGCAACTACGACCTGTCTGCATTTACCTCGCATTACGTGGGCGTGAACATCAGGCTCACACCTAAAAAAGGCGTATTCAATGTGCCCTGGTTTAATATGATTGAATTCCGTTACGGACACTACATACAAACCACCGGTTTACATGCTGATAATTTTGGCATTAACCTCCGGTTCAAATAATTTATTTTATTTTTTGAGTATAGGTTGAATATAATAACCGGCTTACTGCCGGTTATTTTTTTGCGGGCCGCATTGAACTTTTGTAAAGAAGGTTACTTTTGGAGTTGACTTATTCGCCAGCAACTTTCTATACGCTGCGGTATTGCTGGTTATTTTTTTACCATTAAGTTATTGTTATCAATACGTGCAGAAATATTTTGATGCTGTTGATTGGTGTTATTTGCAGCCATCATGAAAAAATATATTGCAGCTTTTACTTTGCTTTACTTTGCACCGGCAATACTGTGTGCACAAAACAACAACACTGAACTGAAAGTAGTCATCATTCGCCATGCAGAAAAACCTGCAAAAGGTGATAACCTCAATTGCCAGGGCTTAAACCGTTCCCGCTTATTACCCAACGTAATGGTATCTAAATTTGGCATTCCTTCTTTTTGTTATGTGCCTTCTTTATCGGCTGATTCTGCCACCAAACATGCAAGAATGTTTCAAACCATTACGCCACTTGCTGCACAATATAATCTTACTGTTAACAGCAAATTTGCCGGTGCAGATTCTGCTGCATTGGCTGCCGATATTTTAAAAAGAACGGGAACGGTTTTGGTAGTGTGGGATCACAAAAAAATTCTTCCCATTGTTCATGCGCTGGGCATTGCCGGTGAAAATTTATATTGGAGCGATGATGATTTTGACAGCATCTGGATTATTACATTCAATAAAGGCAAAGCCGTATTCAGTAAAGATGCAGAAGGGTTACATCCGCTGCCGGGTTGCAATTAATTTTAGTTCTCTTTTCTTTTGGGCAGGGTAAAACCAAATGTAGTGCCAACATCTATTGTACTGCGTACATGAATGGTTTGCCCGTGTGCTTCAATAATGTGTTTGCAAATGGAAAGGCCAAGGCCGCTGCCGCCCACTTTGCGGCTGCGTGCAAGATCGGTGCGGTAAAAGCGTTCAAATATGCGGTTCAAATGCTCTTCTGCAATGCCGGATCCGTCATCGCTGATTTCCACCAATATGGTTTTACCATCCATTTTATAAAAACTGCTTTCGATAATACCATTCTGTTTGCCATATTTTATGGCGTTATCAACAAGGTTAATGAGCACCTGCCGTATCTTTTCTTTATCGGCGTAAACAGTTAACGGTTGTTCGCAGCCTTTTTTAATAATGCACTTAATTCCCTTTTTCTCCGCTTTCATCACTAACGATTCATATACTTCTTTCACCAGGTCCTGTATCACAAAATTTTGCTGAAATAACAATTGCTCCCCGCTTTCCAGTTTAGAAATTTCATCCAGGTCGTCTACCAGGTTTACCAGGCGGTCGATATTACGTGAGGTGCTGGCTAAAAATTTTTTATTGACCTCCGGATTTTCGAGTGCACCATTCAAAAGCGTATCCACATAACCCTGTATGGCAAATATGGGTGTTTTCAATTCATGGCTCAGGTTCTGCAAAAATTCCTTGCGGTAACTTTCGTTACGTTGCAATACTTCAATTTCTGCTTTGCGTTGTTCTGCCCATTTCTCCACATCTTCCCTTACTTCATCAATACCTTTTTGCGGCAGAATATTTTTATAATAAAATTCTTCCCGCTTACTGGCCTTGGTTTGATAAATGAGTTTGTAAATCAGTTTAATTTTCCGGTAAATGAATGTTTGCAGTGTGAAAGAGATCAGCGCAAAACTGCCCAGGAAAATGATGCCCAACGAAACCAACGCTATCCACCAAACCGGTTTAATGATAAATATTCCGAGTGACACCGGTACAGACAGCATCAATGCTGTAAGTGCAGATAATTGCTGGGGTGTAAAATTTTTTTGAGAAAACATTTTTGGCTAATAGTTCATGGCTGCTTGTTCATAGCAAAAGCCAACCCAAAACTACACAATAAAGTATAAGAAAAGTAGCAGGAGCCTGTTAAGCATCAACTATGAACGGTATGCTTACATTTCAAACTTATAGCCTACACCTTTCACGGTGCTGATGCAGTCCAGGTTCAGTTTCTGGCGAATCTTACGGATGTGTACATCAATGGTGCGGTCGCCTACAATCACTTCTGTACCCCAGATGGTATTTAAAATTTCGTTGCGCAGAAAAACCTTTCCGGGTTTACCAGCAAGCAATGATAATAATTCAAATTCTTTTCTTGCCAATACAATATCAGTGCCTTTGTAGTTGATCATGTATTTTTCCCGGTCAATTTCCAGGTCGCCCACTTTCACCACTTTCGGTTCATCTTTAGAAAATCTCCTGAATAAAGCGTTTACTTTGCTTACCAACACTTTCGGACTGATGGGTTTGGTTACATAATCATCGGCACCACTTTCCAGTCCTTTCACTTCTGTGCCTTCATCACTTAATGCGGTTAAAAAAATGATGAGTGTATTTTTAAATGCTGGTTGCTGGCGCAGGTAGTGGCAAACTTCCATACCGGTTTTGCCGGGCATCATAATGTCGAGGATGATCAGGTCGGGCAGGTGGCGTTTGGCTTTTTCGATGGCTTCATTTCCGTTCCGGGCAGTGATTACTTCAAAACCTTCTGCCTGTAAATTATATTGGATGATTTCCAGGATATCCGGTTCATCATCAGCAATAAGTATCTTTTTAACAGTGCTCATAGTTAAAATACGCTGCAAAAGTACTCTTAATCAGTTATTAACAATACAGGTTGCGATGTTTATAATATTATCAAATTGTTAAGGCAAATGGCGTATTCGTACAACCCTATATAAAAATTCAGCATCTTTGCAATATAACATTATGACAAGGTGTACCTTTTTTATTCTTTTATTTTGTTGCTTAAGGGCAAGTGCGTTATGCCCTGTTGATACCATTAAGATTCCCATTCAGCGGCAGCGTTTTCACGACAAGATCAACGATGAACAAAAACTGCTGGATAAAGCAGATGGTAAACTGGATGATTTCATTAAAGTTTCTGCCAATGATGATATTAACCTGCAGGTTACCGATGCCATGCTGAGAAGGGTGGACGCACTGCAAATGGATATTGAGCGCAACGATAAAATTAAAGTGAATAATGAAAAAGTGCGCTACCTCACTTACCTGGAAAGTATGGTGCGGAATTTCCGTAACGGTTGGAAACAAAACATCATTAAACCGATTTATGGCCCGTTACTGCTGGATAATTTTGAGAAAATAATGACGGCTACTATTGATACGCTGAGCATGGTGCCCATTATTGAAAGTGCACCTTATGAAGTAAGCAATATACTGGTAGATATTTTTTCTAACAACATTGGTTACAGCGAAAGCAAAAACCTGGTGTACCTTAAATTTTGTGCACTGAACCCGGGCAAAATTTTAGAAACCATTGCGCCTTATGCCAAAGAACCTTTTGCAGACAGCCTGGTGGCTGTGGCCTGTAAAAACGATCCCACGCAACTATATACTTATTCTCTTGCAGCGCAAAGCACTACAGGCAAACTCATCCGTTCCAGTAATAATGCACTGGTAAAAACGGTGGTGTCCATCAGCCAGCAGCCTGCCTCATTATTGTATTTCCCTTTTTTGGATGATATAACGTCAGGTGTAAAAGTCATTGACAGTTTGAAAAAAATTATTGGGGATGGCGACCATCCTGCCGATAGTGTGGCCTACTTTAAATTATTGGTGCAAACTGAAATGGTTTATTACAAACGCATGGTGAAAGGCGATACTGCCGTGGCATTTTTAGGCCCCAATGGTTTAAGGGATATGTTGCAGCGCAAAGCACTTGAAAATTTTATCAACCCTATTAATGAGCTGCACGAAAAACCGGAGAACATCAGGATGAAAGCCATTGATGATCTTGGCCCCGTAGACATTTATTATATGCTGATTATGGGTGAGGCCGATATTTATACCAGCAGTTATAAGCATAGCTTTAACCGCATGATACAACGCATGGGTAAAAAGCCTGCAACGGATTCTTTATTGCTTACCGTAAACTTCGATTATTTTAAGAAGTTTATTAAAATGGCCGCCAACTTCAACAAGCTGGATACTTTTTTAACCCTTATGCCGCCCTCCAGTGCTGAAGCACTTATGAAAGGTTTTGTAGGCAAACTGGAAGCCACCAATACTTTGGAAGATGCTGTTGATGTGGCGGATTGCTACAGCAGCATCAACAATAAAAAACTGCAGGCCAACATCCTCAGTTATGTAAACGAAAATGAACAGCGTTGTATAAACAGTTTCAGCACAAGAGGCAAAGTAATTTATGGTTTACTGAAAACCATTTTTCTTTCTGAAGACAGTACCAATAAAATTGATTTGAGTACCGCTATTGGCATACCCCCAATTTATAGTGTAGATATAAAATCTTTAATGGACGATAGTGGCCGTATTGTGCAGCAGGTATTTTTTTATGGCGATGAAGATGGTAAAAAATTCTTTCCTTCATTTGTCAATTCATTTTCGCCCAAAGACTGGAAAAGAAATGATACATATAAGGAGTGGGTGGAATTTAAGGCCAGCAAATCTAAAAACATAGTGTATGTAAACCGGCCGCTGGATAGTGATAAAAACCAGGACGATTCTGCACAAATGCACCTTAATAATTACATGGGCAGGAACGATTTGGTTCCCTCTATTGTTACGCATCGTGGCCACAGTTACTGGCTGCCGGGCACCATGGCCCGTATGGCAGGCAACGCTAAAATTGTAGTGCTGGGCAGTTGCGGTGGCTATAAAAATTTAAGCAGGCTCATCAGTATTAATCCAGATGCGCATATCATTTCCACCAAAGAAATTGGCACAGGCAATATCAACCAGGTAATCACGAATAAACTGAACCAGCAATTACTGTCTGGCAAAACCATCATCTGGAAAAATATGTGGGACGAACTATCGCAATATTTTGCCAAACAACCCAAAGAAATTAAAGAAGCCTGGGATGATTATGTTCCCCCATACAAAAACCTGGGCGCCATTTTTATTAAAGCGTACAATAAAAAAATGGAAGCGGAGTAAGCGCTTTTTCCTTGCGTCATGCTTTCGGCTAACCGTTGATCCAAATTTTACCTTTCTCACAAAGCTGTAACTGCAAAACCGGCTACCTTTGCTTTATGAGTGAAACGGGTGCCAAAAAAAAACTGTTCAATTTTTCATTACTGCGCAGGATATTTTATTTTGCCAAACCTTACCGGGGTAAATTTTACGGGTCGCTGATCTTATCTGTACTACTGGCTGTTATTGCACCCATACGCCCTTACCTTATTCAATTAACCATTAATGATGGTATTAAAGGCAAAGCCGCACATTTCCTCAACGTAACGGGCGGTTTTATTATTGAAGTCACCATTATACAAATTGTGTTATTGCTGATAGAAACAATTTGCCGTTTCTATTTCAGTTTCAGTACAGCATCGTTAGGGCAAAGTGTGGTGAAGGACCTGCGCATTACCACTTACAATAAAATCCTGCACCTGAACCTGGGTCAGTTTGATAAAACACCCATCGGCACATTAACCACACGAACCATTAATGATATCGAATCGATCAATGATGTGTTTAGTGATGGGTTGATCCCGATTATTGCCGACCTGCTTTCCATCGTGTCTGTACTTACTTATATGTTTTATGTAAGCCCCGAGCTTACCTTGATTTCGCTGGCGCCGTTTCCAATTTTGATCATTGCCACTTATTTTTTTAAAGAGACTGTAAACAAATCATTCATACAGGTACGTAATGCGGTGGCTGCGCTGAATGCATTTGTGCAGGAACACATTACCGGCATGAGCGTGGTGCAGGCTTTTGCAGCAGAAGACAAAGAGTTTAAAAAATTCAACGCCATTAATAAAGATCACCGCAATGCCAATATCAAAGCGATTTTTGCGTATTCCGTTTTCTTTCCGGTGGTGGAATTGGTGATGGCTGTTTCTATCGGATTATTGGTATGGAAGGCAGCGCATAATGCGGAGTTTATTAAAGATGCTGATCTAAAAGAACAATCCGCAGGTATTATTACATCTTTCATTATTTGTTTAAACTTATTGTTCCGCCCGCTGCGGGTAATTGCCGATAAGTTCAACGTATTACAAATGGGTATGATTGCCAGCGAAAGAGTGTTTAAAGTTTTAGACAATACGGATACGGCCAGCAATAATGGTACATTTTCTCCCGCAACCATAAAAGGCAAAGTGGAATTTGACCAGGTATCGTTTGCTTATATTGATGAGCAGTATGTGCTGAAGAATATTTCTTTCACCATCAACCCCGGTGAAACTTTGGCCATTGTGGGCCATACCGGCAGTGGCAAAACATCCATCATCAGTTTATTGAACAGGCTGTACCATATTCAGAAGGGCACTATAAAAATTGATGATGCCAATATTGAAGCGTATTCATTGGATGCATTGCGCAGCCATATTGGTGTGGTGCTGCAGGATGTGTTCCTTTTTAGCGGTTCAGTATTGGATAATGTAACGCTGCGCAATCCTGATATTGTTAAGGAAGATGTGATCCGTGCGGCAAAGCTGATCGGTATTCACGATTTCATTATGCAATTGCCCGGCAACTATGATTATAATGTGATGGAACGTGGCGCCACACTTTCTTTAGGGCAACGGCAATTGTTGTCTTTTGTAAGGGCATTATTATACAACCCTTCTATTTTAATACTGGATGAAGCCACTTCATCTGTTGATACCGAAAGTGAAAACCTGATCCAGCATGCTATTGATACGCTCATTACCGGCCGCACTTCTATTGTTATTGCCCACCGCCTGAGCACCATCCGCAAAGCCAGTAAAATACTGGTGCTGGACAAAGGAGAAATTAAAGAAGTGGGCACCCACGAAGAACTGCTGGCTAAACAGGGCTTTTACTACCAGTTGCACCGCATGCAGTTTGAAAAGAAGCTGAAAATGGCGTAAATTTGAACTATGCAAAATGCGGCCGTTACAACATATCATTCACGCGAAGCACTTGAGCAGTCAAGACTCCTTAAAGCCGCTCAAACACCTTACACAGAGCGGTTCCATATTTTGATGAAATTGATTAAAGTGTCAAAAATGATTAGTAATGCCCGTATAATTTCCGCTCCGCAACTTCCTAAAGAGAATGGATAATGGATGTATTTGACGAAGATATACTTTCACTCTGGAGATGTCTGCAGCAAAGCCAGGTAAGGTATATTATGATTGGCGGATTTGCCACCAACCTTCATGGATTTAGCCGTGCCACCAACGACATTGATATTTGGATTGAAGACAACTTGCCCAACCGGAAAAATTTGCGCAAGGCTTTGAAAGATCAGGGGTCTGGTGATTACGATGTAATAGAAACTATGGATTTTATTCCCGGCTGGACAGATTTTCAGCTCAACATGGGCTTCAAACTTGATATCATGACAAGGGTTAAAGGTTTGGAGCATATCGGGTTTGAAGAATGCTATAAGTATTCTGTGGTGGCAGAAATTGAAGGTGTTGAAGTAAGGTTTCTCCATTATAATCACCTGATAACCTGTAAAAAGGCGGCTGGACGTACCAAAGATTTACTTGATGTGGAAGAACTGGAAAAAATTCACCAGGCATCAAAAGACAAATAAGCCACTAAATTCTTACTCCACTATTTTTAATTTACACCCTCTCACGTTATCTTTGCGCCAAAATTCGGGATTTGTATGCTTGAAAAGGGATTAAAATCGTTACTGGTACTGGCTTTCAGCCTGTTTTTAACCATCAATTCAACTTCAGTTTTTGCACAGGGTAAAGAGAATACTGAACCCGCAAAAAAAGAAGAAGGCAAACTGAACATCAAAGAAGTCATCTTTGGCCACGTTTCAGATGCGCATGAATTTCATTTTTTCTCCATTCATCATACCGATGGTACAGAAACAGCAGTTGCCATTCCACTGCCCGTGATCCTCTACTCCCCTCAAAATGGGTTTTCTTTTTTCATGTATTCCAAATTTGAAGAAGAAAAAGTGGTGGACGGTTACCAGCTGGATGGCGAGAAAATTGTAGCTGCAGACGGATCAGATGTGTACGATTTCTCCTTAACCCGTAACGTAGTGCAAATGATGCTGGCGCTGATCTTATTAGTGTGGATCATGACCAGTATTGCCAAAAAATATAAAAGCGGCCAGGGTGTAACATCTGCCCCCAAAGGCATGCAGGCCGTAATGGAACCCGTTATTGCTTTTGTAAGAGATGAAGTGGCTGTACCCAACTTAGGTTATAAAGCCAATAAATATTTGCCCTACCTGCTTACCATTTTCTTTTTCATTCTTATTAATAATATTATCGGCCTTATTCCGGGTTCTGCCAATGTAACCGGCAATATTGCCTTTACATTGGTAATGGGTGTGATATCTTTTATTGTTACCTTATTCAGCAGCAATAAACATTACTGGACGCATATCTTCAATCCTCCCGGTGTGCCATTGGGCGTTAAGTTTATTTTAGTACCGGTGGAGTTTTTGAGTATGTTCTTAAAGCCGTTTTCATTGATCATCCGTTTGTTTGCCAATATGATTGCCGGCCACATCATCATCATTTGCCTGGTGTCGCTGATCTTCATTTTTGCAGATAAAATGGGCACTGGTGCCGGTTGGGGAGCGTCGCCATTATCACTCGCTTTTACCATCTTCATTTATTTTATTGAAGTACTGGTGGCTTTTTTACAGGCATTCATCTTTGCAGCATTAACAGCGGTTTTAATTGGCAGTGCTGTTGAAGGCGATCACAGTCATGATGCACACGATGCACACCGCCACGGACATGAATTACCCGACGATGCGGTAATCATTTAACAAAGGAATTTTTAATTAACATAAACCAAGTAACATGGACTTAACAATTTTACTGGATGGAACTGCAAACGCAGGTGGTGCTATTGGCGCCGGCTTAGCTGCGATGGGTGCAGGTATCGGTATCGGTCAAATTGGTAAAGGCGCTGTTGAGGGTATTGCCCGCCAGCCAGAAGCTACCAACGATATCCGTGCTAACATGATTCTCTCTGCTGCCCTTGTAGAAGGTGCTGCACTGTTTGCAATCATCGTTGGCTTCCTTGCAATGGTTCTGGGAGGAAATTAATCCCTTCAGCCTTGCACAAATTTTTACTGCATCCAATGCACAGGGCAAAGGATGCAGTATTTTAAATTTCTAACCGGTTATTTTTAAGAAGACAATTCAAGTACTGGCGGAGCAAAACCGTTACGCACAAAACCAATTATATGACAGCATATTTTTTAGAGATTCCTTTATTATCACCAGCGCTCGGTTTATTATTCTGGACCCTGGTAGCTTTTCTCATCGTGTTTTTTATTTTGAGAAAATTTGCATGGCCTGCTATCACCAAAGGTTTGCAGGACAGGGAAACATCCATTACCGAAGCATTGGCCACTGCTGAAAAAGTAAAACTGGAAATGGCCCAGTTAAAAAATGATAATGAAGTTTTATTGGCCAAAGCCCGTGAGGAAAGAGCTGCATTACTGAAAGAAGCTAAAGAAACTAAAGACAAGATCGTCAACGAAGCAAAAGACGAAGCAAAAGTACAGGCTGCTAAAATCATTGCCGATGCACATGCCAGCATTCAGCAACAAAAAATGGCTGCTTTAACTGATCTGAAAAACCAGATCGGTAACTTAGTTATTGAAACCAGCGAAAAAGTACTGCGTAAAGAATTAAGCAATAAAGCTGAACAGGAATCTTACATTAAAACGCTTGCTTCAGAAGTGAAATTGAACTAATGTGCATATTTGCAAATATGCCATTGAAGTAAACAACGCTGTCAAAGTTGGCACATTTGCACATCTTCTCATTTGCAAATTTAAAATATGAATAATCCACGTTTAGCAGGCAGGTACGCCAAAAGTTTACTGGACCTGGCTTTGGAACAAAACCAAGTGCCCGCTGTATATGCCGATATGAAATGGCTGCAAAGTGTTTGCAGTACCAACCGGGATTTTGTAAATGTATTGAGCAGCCCCATCATTAAAGCTGATAAAAAACAGGTTATACTGAATGCAGTAACCAATGGAAGGGTTTCTGCACTCACCAGTGCTTTTATTGATTTACTGGTAAAGAAAACCAGGGAAAGCAACCTGCAGGAAATTGTACATGCTTTTATTGACCAGTACAACAGCATGAACAATATTCAAAAAGTTAAGATCACTACTGCGGCTCCACTTACAGATAACCTGAAAGAAGAGATCATGAAAAATGTGAAAGCAGCTTTACCCGGCAAAAGTTTTGAAATTGAAACTGCAATAAAAGATGAACTGATTGGCGGCTTTATTGTAGAAACCAGCGGCCAATTGGTAGACGCTTCCATTTTGAGAGATTTGAAAGACATTAAAAAACAATTCATGGATAACGAGTTTATTCATCGTATCCGCTAATTACATCTTTATAAAATAAAAAAGCGCTTCAGTAACTGAAGCGCTTTTTTTATGGTAACACTATCATCACTTATTTTTCGGCTTGCCCATAAATCGTTTGGTTAACCATTTCCTTACCGGTTCATCATACCATTTAGCGCAGGCATACGCCACCAACAGGCTGATTACAAAAACTACTGCAGCACCCAGCACCAGCATGGTAAATCCATTGGCGGTTGTACCATCAGTGTATTGTTTATGATGCGCCACCCATGCCATGTATGTATAAATAAAGGGATAATGAATGATGTACAGCGGGTAAGAAATATCACCCAAAAATTTACTGAGTGTTGATGAAAATTTTCCATTTATTGCTCCACTGGCACCCATATACACAATCAACGGGAAAATAAAAATAATACTCAGCGAATCGTACAGTCCATTCATCCAAACATGTTCACTGGTGCCAATTCTCGGTATGGCCAGCACTAATGCAAGCAAAATACTGCACCAAAAAAATGCATTGCGGATCGATCCGGGTTTTGTTATTCTTGATAACAACAACCCTGCTAAAAATGGATACAATAACCGTGTTATACCAATACGCAATTGTGCAGGCTCCAGCGACCAGCCGCCAATAACATCGCCTTGTGTGCCAAATGCGGCTAAATGAATTAATGCCGCACCAGCAACCAGCACTAACACAGCCAATACAGTTTTGGAAAGATGACGGAAAATAAGTGCATATAAAATGTTTGCCACATACTCAAAAAACAATGACCATGCCGGGCCATCCAGCGGGTGCATTTCCTGCCAGCCCCTGATGTCCATTGAAACGGGCAAGGGCAATAAAGTAAAGCCAACCAGCATCACCAGCAACATTTTCCAAACCGGTACCGCACTGATATGATTAAAAAATTCGCAATCCTGGAAATAAAACATCATACCACCAATAAGCATACCCGCAATAATCATGGGATGCAAACGGATAAGCCTTCTTTTGAAAAATCCACCCAAACTCATTTTTCCCCAGCGGTCATCATACGCATAGCCAATTACGAAACCGGATAGCAGGAAGAAAAAATCCACTGCCATGTAACCATGGTTAATGATTTGTTTGGAATGATCGCCACCGGTAAATGTTTCTAACAAATGAAACAGCACCACCATTATGGCGGCCACGCCACGCAATGCATCGAGTATGGGATAATGTTTTTTACTGTCGGAAAATACAGAAGCGCTGGTATTCATGTGCAGCAGGTTTCATTAGCAAGTTAATGCTACAATTTACTGAACATTGAAGAATAATGATGCAGGAATTTAATGTAACCAGGTTGCGGCGTCCTGTCAATTATTTGCCAAGCCGCTGAAAGCATCCCGATAGTACAGACAATACTTAAAAAGCCACCACCGGTGTTTTAATGTCATGGTAGAATAAAAATGTCCAGTGTTCCTCCTGGCCCTGTTGCCACCATTGCTGGCGCAGTTCCATACATTTCTTGCCATCATAATCATACTTGGCAATAAAGCGGCTTTTCATTTGCTGCAGTTGCGGTGCTACATCGCCGCCAAAGAAAATCTTTTGTCCATCTTCTTCAATCCAGAACACCTGGTGAAAGGGAGAATGTGCGCCGGTTACTTCGTAGCGGATGTAATCATCAATCCATCCATCGCCATGTGTAAATACCACGCGGTCGGTTTCTCCCAAAATTTCAAATTCCTCCGGTGTATAACTGGGTTTACCTTTTTTCATGGCGTCATTAAATTCATCTTTATTCACATAATAAGTGGCATTGGGAAAACTGATGAATTTATGATGCAGCAGGTGATCTTCTTTACTTATACCACCACTATGGTCTTTATGCAAATGACTGAGCAAGACTTTAGTTACATCAAGTGGATTAATACCATTATCAACAAGATGCTGATGTATTTGCAGGCTGCCATCTTTATTGGTAAAACCGAGGCCCGTATCGATCACCAAAATATCTTTTGCTGTAATAACAGCAAAAGGTTGAATTTCCACCAGCAAACTGCCCACGGGTCTTTGCTGCAGGTCGTCCTGTTCTTTATTGAATGGAATAAATTTTTTTGTGCCGTCTATAGTAAAAGCGCCTTCGCTTAATGGAATGATCTGCATGTTACTGTCTATCTTAAAATCATTTGCCTGTCGGCATCGAGTTTAATGGAAATAAAAATCAAAATGGTAAAAGTGATGAGCGATGATCCGCCATAACTAAGCAAAGGTAATGTAATACCGGGCGATGGTGCCAAACCCAGCGTCATACAAACATTCAGGGCTACATGGAAAAATAAAATGCCCACCACGCAATACATATACACGCGGCTAAAGGTACTTCGCTGCCGTTCTGCCAGAAAGATCAGCCGCAACATCAAACCAAAATACAACAGCATTAATGCCAGGCATCCTAAAAAACCAAAGTTCTCTCCTACAGAAGAAAATATAAAATCGGTATTTTGTGCGGGCACAAAATCACCACGGGTTTGTGTACCCTGCAAAAAACCTTTGCCCCAAAAGCCGCCGCTGCCAATAGCAATTTTTGATTGTTTTACATTGTAGCTTTCCACTTTTTCACCGGGTTTCCGGCGGGTGGTGCCCAATTTGGCCAGTTCCTTTTCAATTTCTGCAGTACGTTCGGGGGTTTTGAATTTATAATCATCAATACCAAATGTGGTGAATATACGAACCACCTGGTGTGGCTTTAAAACATAATCAAACAGTGCATGCACTAAAAATAGTTTTACACCAATGCACATCAGCCATACTACTATTACCAATACCAGCTTGAACATATCTCTCCTGATTTTTCTCCCGTTAAAAAAGATAAATAAAACTGCTATAACTGTAATGGATACATAAAATACAATTGGAGATACAACAATACTGGCAATAATGAGTATGGTAAGCGAGAAGATGACAATCAAATACAACGTTGGTAAACCTTCGCGATAAAATGTCAGGGCAAATGAAAAATAAACTATTGCAGCACCCGGTTCTTTTTGCAATACTGATAATAAAGCAGGTGAAAATGCTATGGCAGCAGCAATTAATTGTGTTTGTATTTTTTTTAGGTTGGTTTCAGGCAAAGAAAGAAATTTTGCCAGCGCAAGCGATGTAAATATTTTACATACTTCCACCGGTTGAATATTCATGAAGCCCAGTGGTATCCAGCTTTTAGAACCGCCCACTTCTTTGCCTACCACAAACGTGGCCATGATAAGCATAATGCCGAATGCATACGCCAGGTTTGCTGTTGCTGTAAAAAATTTACTGTCGGTTAATAAAATGAAGGCGGCAACAATAATACTGGCGCCGAAGAAAAACAACTGTTTGCTGTATTCCTTTTTAAACCCCAGGAAGTTTTGCACTACATTATCCCCGCTTTTATATTCCACAGAAAAAATACAAGCCAGGCCAACAACTGCCAGTGCCAGGTACAACAAAACTGTTAACCAGTCTATTCCTTTTGATATAGATGCATTTTTTTGATACATGTCAGTGAATGGTCAATGGTGAATGGTGAATGGTCAAATTTTCCGAAGACTTGTTTCATTCACCATTCCCCATTCACACTATGGTTTATTGGCTGTGTCTTTTGTTTCCGGTTTTTTCTTTTCGTCGGGCAAAATTGCGTCCGGTTTTATTTTTGTTTTATTATCGTTACTGTCTTTTTTAGCAGGGGCATTTTTTACGTTGGGAATGGTATCATCTTTTATTTTATCCAGTGCATCTTCTTCATCGCTTTGATCCATTTCCATAGTGTCTTTAATGGTGGTAATATATCCCTTTGCTATGAGATAAGCTGAGTCTTTAGCATGGCGCATGGAATCCTGCCTTTTTATTTCAATATAAATTCTTGGCGGTATCAGGTTCAGTTTCGATAATTCATCAATTCTTGCCAGCCTGTTTTTATCGGTGATGGAATCTTTTAAATATTTTTCAATCATCAACCCCACAATCGGTGCGGCATAAGTGCCCCCAAACTTACCACTGTTTTCCACCACGCACATAATAGCAATTTTAGGATTGTCCCGTGGGGCAAAGCCTGCAAAGAAAGCATGGTTGGGTTGTTTCACTCCCTTGTAATAGTTTTCTACCGTACCGGTTTTTCCACAGATCACTATGCCCGGTACTTTTGCGGCGCCGCCGGTACCACGTTCAACAACCCCCTGCATACCATCATGCACGGCTTCAAAAACACTGTCGGGTATATCAATGGTTTGGTGCCTGTCTTTAAAATTGGTCAGCATGTTATACTTATCGCCACCTTCTATAGAATCTACCAAGTGTGGTGTAATGTACCAGCCTTTATTGGCCAGGTAAGCCATTTCATTGGCTACTTGCAATGGAGTAACATCAACTTCACCCTGCCCAATACTTACTGAACGGAAGCTGCAATAATTCCAGTGGCCTTTTCCAAAACCCCTTGGTGGCGCCTGGTTATAAAATGCAGGTGTGGGTATCAATCCCCGTTTTTCATAAGGTACGTCTACCCCTAACCGGTGTCCAAGGCCAAAAGCATACATGTATTGGTCCCATGCGGAAAGGCTGCTGTCGATGCTGGGATATTTGGGGTTATTGATCACCTTTTGCATAACGGTGGCAAAATAAGTATTGTCTGAAATGGTGATGGCGCCTCTTAAATCGAATGTGCCCTTATCCAGGCATTTCATTGGTTTGGCACCGCCACAACCATAAAACGCACCGGAACAGGAAACTGTGAATTTGGTATCTATCACCCCTTCGTGCAAGCCTACCAGCGCCTGTAAGGTTTTGAAAGTGGAGCCGGGTGAATACGTTGCCCCTACAGTGCGGTTTAATAACGGTAATGCAGGGTCGAGCAATACTTCTGCAATATGTTTCCTTCTTTCGGAGCCTGTTAATAGCCTGGGTTTAAATGTTGGGCTGCTTACCATACATAATATTCCCCCGGTTTTGGGGTCGATGGCTACAATGGAGCCCAGTTTATTTTCCATCAGCTTTTCGCCCAGCATCTGCAAATCTATATCTAATGAAGTGTGCATGTTTTGCCCGGCAATAGCTGCGGTATCATAAGCGCCTTTTTCCACCCGTTCAGTCAACTTCCCAAATTTATCCCGTTTCCAGAATTCGATTCCACGCTGGCCCAGCATTACTTTTTCATAGGTTTTTTCCAGGCCTGTTTTACCAATATAATCGCCCATTACATAGCCGGTGTAATTGGGGTTTTTTAGAATGTTGGAATCCACTTCACTTAAATAACCTAAAATATTTCCTGCGGCATCATAAGGATAATCCCGTACAGAACGTTCCTGTAAATAATATGCAGGTGTCAGCTTATACATGATCTCGGTAAGCTTGGCCATTTTTTCATTACTGAGTAATGGTTCAAAAATAGCAGGGCGGTAACCCTGGCTGTATTTGAAGCGGATATTGTCTATTCTTTTTTTAAACTCTGCGGAATCTATTCCCAAAACAGTACACAATGTAGCGGTGTCTGTATTATTGCCTTTTAGTTTACTGGGGGTTACCATCAGGTCGTAGATGGTGGTGTTTTGTAAGATGGATCTTCCTTTACGATCATATACAATTCCCCTGTCAGGATAAACCACTTTCCTGAAAATACCCTGGTTCTCTGCATCCAGTTTGTATTTGGATGAAAACAACTGCAGGTTCATCAGTTGCAATACAATGATGGCCAGTGTTATAAGGAACACCAAAATAATTACGCTTTTACGGGACTGATTAAATACAGGCAAGTACTACTGTGGTTTTTTATTTTAATAAATTGATATGACCAGTTTTTTCTACTCCTTTTTAAGCAATTCGCCTCATGCCGTATCCTGTATAATATAGAAATTGAAGCAGGATGCTGCTGCACTTTTTGAGTTCACCAAAACATTACGCTGTGTTGGTTCTGAACCGTTGCTTTCTTACAAATAATAATTCTGTGATTATTATTAATAATAAACTTATTGCTGTTGCAAAAAGGGTTTTGAGAAGGAAATACCAAACACTACCAAACTGCCACGCTTCCAGTAAAAACAACCATGCATGATGAATTATTGTGAGGGCGCCCACATAAATAAAATAGGGCAGCATTCCCCCCATACTTTTAACGGAAGGTTCGTCGTAGTTTCCGTCTGCTCCTTCCTGCGGTATAAGTATGTTTACGAAGTAAGGCCGTATGTAGGCTATGAGTACACAGGCGGCTGCATGAAAGCCTGGGTTATGCCTGAAACTGTCTAAAGTAAATCCAAATAAAAAGGCCACCAGCAACTGCAGGTTGCGGTTCATGTTAAAAGGCAGCCACAGTATAAAAAGAAAATAAATGTACGGGGTTACCATCTGGTTCAGGTGAATCCTGTCCAGCACAAAAACCTGTACCAGCATGAACAGTGCAAACCTGATGATATATTTAATCAATGAACCCATTTAATGTTACTGCTGTTTGTCTTTTTGTTTGGCTTTTTCCAATAATTGTTTAATGGCTTCCTGCTGGCTGTCGTCTATAGCATATACATATTGCAGGTTATAAAAATCAGCGGCTGTTTTAAATTTAATCTGGTAATTATTGGTGCTTTTATCCGGTGTTACTTCGGTTACAACACCCAGTATCATCCCTTTTGGCAAAGTACTGGTACTGTTTCCGCTGGAAATGATGGTATCTCCCGCTGCTACTTTCACACTTTTGGGTATCCTGCTGATGGAAAGTATATTGGGTGTTACGCCATCCCATGTCACCGTTCCTGTTTCTCCGCTTTTCAGCAATTTACCATCCAACTGGCTGTTCTTGTGCATCAGGCTCATGGCCACTGCATAATCATTACTCACTTCAGTAATTACCCCCACCACACCATTATTAATATCCACCAGTCCCATTCCTTCTTTCAGTTGCTGCGCCCTGCCTCTTCCCAAAACAATAAAATTGGCCTGGGAGCTTACCGAGTTTTGTATCACTGGTGCCTGCAGGTAAGTGTATTTGCGGTATTGGGCAATGGAATCTATCTTAATTGTATCCACCACCTGTTTACTTACTGTATCGGGCAATTGAAAATCCTGTTTCAGTTTATTGTACAATCTTTCGTTGGCTTTAACCAGTGAGTCGTTGGTTTTTTTCAGGTAGAAATAATCTTCCACTTTATTGTATTGTTCATTGATCTTACCGGTAAGCTGCCCTGTTGCACTGGAGAAAACAGCATTGTGATACGTATTGTAGTGTACAATCAGGTAAATGCTGAATCCCTGCAGCAACAGGAAAAAAAGAAACGTGAAATAACGGCGGATGAACAGGAAAATATTACGCACTACTCGGGGAATTTGGAATTGGGGGGGTTGGGAATTGGGAAGCAACAATCCTGATTACAAATTCCTAATTCCCGTATACCATAATTTATCTCATCACAAAAGGATACCTGTCGTAATGCTTTAATGCAATACCGGTTCCTCTAACCACACTCTTCAATGGATCATCGGCAACATGAACGGGCAATTTGATCTTTGCCTGCAGTCTTTTATCCAGGCCACGCAATAACGCACCACCACCGGTAATATATAAACCCCGGCGATAGATATCAGAAGCCAGTTCAGGCGGTGTGGTTTCCAATGCTTTTAAAATGGCTTCTTCTATTTTAAAGATGCTTTTATCCAACGCCTCTGCCACTTCCTGGTAACTTACCATTACCTGTTTGGGAATACCGGTAACAAGGTCACGGCCGTTTACAGGAATATCATCCGGCGGATTATCCAGGTCTTTCATTGCTGCGCCAACCTGTATTTTAATTTGTTCTGCGGTACGTTCGCCAATCAGCAAACTGTGGTAACGGCGCAATGCCTCCATAATATCAGCCGTAAATTCATCACCGGCAATACGAATACTCTGGTCGCAAACAATACCTGCCAGTGCTATCACTGTAATACCCGTTGTACCACCACCAATATCAATGATCATGTTGCCCACCGGTTCTTCCACATCTATACCAATACCCAAAGCTGCTGCCATTGGTTCGTGTATCAGGTAAACTTCTTTGGCACCAGCCTGTTCTGCACTGTCCCTTACTGCTCTTTTTTCAACTTCGGTGATGCTGCTGGGGATACAGATCATCATTCTCCAGCTGGGGGCAAACAAAGGCTTTTTGGGATAGATCATTTTGATCATTTCCCGTATCATCAGTTCGGCCGCATTAAAATCGGCAATTACTCCATCTTTAAGTGGCCGAACCGTTCGGATGCTTTCGTGGGTTTTCTCATGCATCATCAATGCTTTCTTACCCACGGCTAAAATATTTTTAGGATTGTTTCTGTCCAGTGCAACAATGGATGGTTCATTCACCACAACTTCATCGTTGTGGATAATGAGGGTATTGGCTGTACCCAGGTCAATAGCAATTTCCTGGGTGAAAAAATTAAAAAGGCCCATATTTTATCTTGTGAAAACGTATGTAAATAATGTCAGCAAAGTTGAAGGAAAATATTTGAATTAACAACGCCAAATCTTTTATTTTTCAAAGATTTACGAAAATAGTTTCTGGCCGCTATTCCCCGTCACAACTGTATTTTACAGCACTTTGCTAATTTATTTAGTAAATTGATTTGGTGATTAAATAATATTTCGTATATGCTGTATAGTTATAAGCCCGGAATGGTTTTTAATTAAACTCAAAACCAATGTCGGTACGGCAGTACATCCCTTCAAAAAAAAGCTGTTCCATCATGTAATTCGATTGTTCGGCAGCTTCAGCAATACTTTCGCCAAATGACGTCACAACTAATACCCGGCCACCATTGGTCACCACTTCACCTTCCTGCAATTTAGTGCCCGACTGGAATACAATACTGCCAGGTAATGGTTCAGCATCCAGGCCAGATACGGGCAAACCCGTTTTATAGTCACCGGGATAGCCGCCACTCACCGCCACTACTGCAGCTGCAGTTCGTGGGTTGGTTTCAATTTTTATTTCGTGTAGCCGTTTATGTTCTGTTGCCAGCAGCATTTCCACCAGGTCGTTTTGTATACGGGGAATCACCACTTCAGTTTCAGGGTCGCCCATGCGGCAATTGTATTCTATTACCTTTGGCTCCCCATCATCATTCATCAGACCGAAAAATATAAACCCTTTATACTCCAACTGATCTTTTTTCAAGCCGGCTATGGTTGGTTCAATCACTTTTTCTTTTACCCGCTGTAAAAACGCAGCATCGGCAAAGGGCAGCGGACTAACAGCACCCATACCGCCAGTATTCAGGCCAGTATCACCTTCGCCTACACGCTTATAATCTTTAGCCTCCGGCAATAACACGTAATGTTCACCATCTGTTAATACAAAAACACTGAGCTCAATACCTTTTAAAAACTCTTCCACCACTACTCTTTTACCTGCTTCGCCAAACTTGGAGCGCTGCAGCATCAATTCAAATTCAGACAATGCCTCAATAGTGTTTTGGCAAATGAGAACACCTTTACCCGCCGCAAGTCCATCAGCTTTTAATACAATGGGCAATGGATGTGATTTAATATATTCCACTCCTTCTGCATAATTATCTGCTGTAAACTCACCATAACCGGCAGTAGGTACACCATGCCTTTGCATAAAGGCTTTTGCAAATGCTTTGCTGCCTTCTAATTGTGCTGCTTCTTTTGAAGGGCCTATTACACTGATGTGTTTTGTTTGTGGATTGCGTTTAAAATAATCATACACACCTTTTACCAAAGGCTCTTCGGGCCCCACCAGCACCATTTCAATATTATGCGTGATGCAGGCAGCTGCCAGTTTTTCGAAATCAGTTACTGTTACAGGCAGGTTAGTGCCGCAAGATGCGGTGCCTGCATTACCAGGTGCAATAAACAGGTTTTCACATAAGCTGCTTTGAGAAAGTTTCCAGGCAAATGCATGTTCCCTTCCTCCTGCACCAATTAAAAGAATGTTCATGGCTTCAAGTTAAGTCTGTAGGTTAATGATTAGGTTTGCGAATTTACTCTTCTACCCGGTATTAAAAGAATATTTTGTATAATACTTTATACCGGGGCAATTGCAGCAGCAAGAATAATACCAGTTACCATTAAAAAAATGGTTTGTCTATTTTGGTGGTACTAAAAAGAAAATGACTATTTTGAGTTACTAAACTAAAATACAAGCATTAAAAACGATTATTATGAATGAACCGGTAAAAACAGTCAAGCATCCAAAGCAACTGTACATCCTATCCTTTATTGAAATGTGGGAAAGATTTGGTTATTATTTAATGGTGGGTATCCTATTTCTTTATCTTACCAGTGGTACAGGCAAAGGCTTACCTAAAGCTATGGGTAGTGATGTGGTGGGTACATTTATTGCGCTTGTATATCTTACTCCTTTTATCGGTGGGCTTTTGGCCGATAGATACCTGGGTTATGTAAAATCTATTTTTATTGGCGGCACGCTAATGGCTATCGGATACCTGACCATAGCGCTGCCAGGACAATACACCGCATACATTGCAATGACCTGCATCATTGTCGGCAATGGTTTTTTCAAACCTAATATTTCTACTTTATTAGGAAACGTTTACAATACTGATGAATTAAGGCCATTAAAAGATAATGCCTATAATATTTTTTACATGGGTATCAATGTAGGTGCCTTTTTCTGCAATTTTGCGGCTGCTTTTTTACGTAATTACTGGAACTGGCAAGCGGCATTCTCTGCCGCAGGCATCGGTTTAACAATCGGGCTGATTGTACTTGCTATTTTTGTAAAACATGTTAAACCTTACGACGTCAAGAAACCAATGCAGGAAGGCGATGCCCCTACTTCTAAAATTTTAGGGGGTGTTTTTTTACCAGCAATTGTATTTGCAGTTCTTGGCTATTTTATACCAGGCAACATATTCGGCAGTGATACCGCAGATGCATTTATGTTTGCGTGTATTCCGGTTATTGCCTTCTATATTAATTTATGGAGAAAAGAAAAAGGAGAGGATAAAAAACGAATCGGCGCATTATTATTCATTTTTACGGTATCAATTATTTTCTGGACGATATACAATCAAAATTCCACAGGTTTAACTATCTGGGCTGAATCCCATACAGACAGATCTGTTCCTAAGGTTACGGAAAAATCTTTTGCTAAAATTTACATGTTGCAATCACTTAAAACCGCACCCGCCGAAACAGAAAAACTGGATCAATACATGAGAGTTGTAACTGATGATTCCGGCCATGCCGTAAAAACAATGGCCGCTGATCCATATTTCGCCAATTTACCGAAGGATAAATGGCCCGCCGATGGTGTTGCTAAGGTGGGGAACACAGAACTCTTCCAATCTATTAATCCATTTTTTATAGTTGCCTTTACACCAATAATAATTGCTTTTTTTGCATGGATGGTAAGGCGGCGAAAGCCGGTAAGCACGGCCAGCAAATTTGCCTGGGCGTTAATTATAGCAGGGCTTAGCGCATTGGTAATGGTATTTGCGGTTATGTCTGTACCCAGTATTTATACTCATAAAGCCAGTCCCTTCTGGTTATTCTTAACGTATGGTGTGTTTACTGTAAGTGAAGTTTGTTTAAGCCCGATCGGGTTATCTTTTGTTTCAAAGCTGGCACCTCCACGCCTAACCGCATTAATGATGGGCGGGTGGTTTTTATCCACTTCCATTGGTGGTAAGATCGCTGGGGTAATGGCAAGTTTCTGGGATAAAATGCCCGATAAAAGAATTTTCTTTGGAATCATCACCATAGCTGCAATATTGGGCGGTATACTTATTTTCTTAAAAGTAAAATCACTCGACCAAATTGTAAAAGATAAAACAGGTTCTGTTTAACCCCACATACATCATTAAAGGCGATACAATCCTGTATCGCCTTTTTTATTTATCTTACTTAAAACTAAACTGATATGTCTGAGAAAAAAACGTTTCAACCTTTTGTTGCCCCTGAAGTAGTGATGAAGGAACTTACGTTGAAGTCTATTTTAATGGGAAGTTTATTTGGCGTCATCTTTGGCGCCGCAACGGTATACCTGGCTTTAAAAGCAGGATTAACCGTTTCTGCATCTATCCCCATTGCAGTAATCGCCATTACACTGGGCCGCAAGTTTTTCAAAACCACCATTCTTGAAAATAATATCATACAAACTGCCGGCAGTGCCGGTGAAAGTATTGCATCCGGTGTGGCTTTTACATTGCCCGGATTTTTGTTTCTTTCTTCACCAGACAGTGCCTCATATTTTAATTACCTCACCATACTGATACTTGCCATTATTGGTGGCCTGCTCGGCACATTAATGATGATCCCTTTAAGAAAAGCACTTATTGTTAATGAACATGAAACATTGCCTTATCCTGAAGGAACAGCCTGCGCTGATGTTCTGAAAGCAGGTGAAAAAGGAGGCGATATTGCCAAGACTGCCTTCCTGGGACTGGGTGTTGCTTTTTTATATGCTATTCTGCAAAAGATTTTGCACGTTATTGCAGAACTGCCTTTTTACCTTACGGAACAAAAAAATAAATTTTTCCCTTCTGCAAAAGTGAGCGGGGAAATTACACCTGAGTATATGGGTGTGGGTTATATCATAGGCCCGCGCATTTCTGGTGTGCTGGTGGCCGGTGGTGTATTAAGCTGGCTGGTGATGATTCCATTGTTATCTTTTTTAGTTCCCGCTGATACCATCGCTAATCAATTGGTAAAACTGGGCTATTTAAAAAGTATTGCAGTGGCGGGCGGCAAAGGCAATTGGGATCCCGTAACACATACATTTAAGGATTATTCCGCTGCCGTGTATTACGCATTTATCAGGCTGATTGGTGCTGGTGCTGTAACTGCGGGTGGCGTGATCACATTGATCAAAACTATTCCCACCATTGTAAAATCGGTAAAAGGCAGTTTGGGTTCTTTGAAAAATGCAGGCGAACAAAACAGCGCGGTACTAAGAACAGAAAAAGACCTGAGCCTGAAAATTGTGGGCTTCGGCAGTTTGGGTTTAATAGCTTTGATTGCCGTATTGCCGCAGGTTCCCGGTGATAATATTATTCAGAAAATTTTAGTAGGTGTATTGGTGATCATCTTCGGTGCTTTGTTTGTTACCGTTTCTTCACGTATTGTAGGTTTAATCGGTTCTTCGAATAACCCTATCAGTGGTATGACCATTGCTACCGTAATGGGTACCAGTTTGATTTTTCTTTCCGTTGGCTGGTCGGGCAAAGCGTATGAGCCATTGGTTTTGGTGGTGGGCGGTATGATTTGTATTGCCGCTGCCAATGCCGGCGCCACATCGCAGGACTTAAAAACCGGTTTTATTGTAGGCGCCACGCCCCGCAACCAGCAGATCGCTTTATTTGTTGGCGTCATTGTTTCTGCTTTGATTTCTGGTATAACAATAAAATATTTGGATCGGCCTTCAGCAGATATGGTGGCCCAGGGAATTCAACATGCTATTGGCGGATCTGATAAATTTCCAGGCCCTCAGGCAACATTGATGGCTACTTTAATTAGAGGGATACAATCTCAAAGCCTTGACTGGCAGTATGTATTTGTTGGCGTTTTCCTCGCAGTAGTAATGGAGCTCTGTGGCATTAAATCATTAAGTTTTGCAGTTGGTGCGTACCTGCCGTTATCCACTACTTTACCCATTGCTGTTGGCGGCGGTATTAAAGGTCTGGTAGACTGGAAGAAAAAGAAAGCGCATATTGTCAGCACGCCAGAAGAAGAGGAATTGGGTAAAGGCAGTTTATTCGCTACGGGATTAGTTGCGGGAGGTGCAGTGGCAGGTGTCATCATTGCATTTGTATCCGGCAGTGCAGGCGGTAATAAATTTTTAGAACGGGTAAGTTGGGAAAAAGGCATTTCCGGGGGATTAGGAACCGGCTTATATTATTTATTAGGTGTGGCTTTCTTTGCAGTGATGGGCTGGATTTTGTATAAGACCGCTCTAAAAAAATCTGATCCCATCAACTAATATGTTCTTTCGTTTTCTTGCCATATTAATTCAGGCTGTTTACTGGTTGGGGCTATGTTTAGTTCCAACCAGTATTACAGCGTTCATCGCATTTTGGCTGTACGCCAAAAATGGGCAACCGCTTTTGCCTGTGCTGATTTTGGTTGCAGGTGTTTGCACCGGTATTATTGCTGCTGAATTTGTACGAAGGCGTTATGGCCTCATCAATTTCTGGAGTGGTATGCAGGCTTCTAAAGATGCTGATTCATTCCCCGGCGATGAAGACTAAATAAAATCCAGGTAATCAAATTTTTTACCGAGTATTGCTGTGTCATCTGCGCCCAGCCATTGACGTAACATGGTAGCGTACACGTTTTTAAAATCTACCTGGTACTTTAAGTCGCCTTCATTCAGATCGGCAAGGTCAGGCATCGCATTCAACACCCCTTTTTTCTTTAATGCACCGCTGATGAAGAACATATTATTGGCTGTACCATGGTCAGTTCCTCCACTGGCGTTTTGCGCCACCCTGCGGCCAAACTCGCTAAAAGTGGTAATGAGTACATCATTAAAACGATTGTTCTTTTTCAAATCACTCACAAAAGCTTTAACCGCATCATTCAGTTCAGTAAATAATCTTTTCTGTTGGTTTTCCTGGTTCACGTGTGTATCAAAACTGCCCAGGCTTACATAATATACTTTGGTATTGATATCGGAGAAAATGAGCGATGCAATTGTTTTTAAATCTTTACCCAACTCTGTAGACGGATACGTTTCTGCTGAAGGATGCAAACGGCTTTGCTGATAAATATAATCAGCACTGCTGATGGTTTCGCTCATCGTTTTATACAAATAATCTACTGCTTCTTCTCCATTATGATGATCTGTGTTAATATCCTTAAAATATTTTCCGTTGCTGGTTTCAAATAAACGTTTGGGGTCTTTAAAAGCCAGTCCTTTACTTTCTTCCCCTTTCAATGCCAGGCTTAATACATCATCCAGTTCCACTGCCTGCGTGGGTTTATCGCAGCCTTTGCATTGTGCATCCAGGTAACGGCCAATCCACCCGGTGGTGATGTATTCATTGCTGGCGCTGGCACTTTGCCAGATGTCCATACTGCGGAAATGGCTGCGGTCTGGGTTCGGGTAACCCACACTGTTAAGTATGCCGAGGCTGCCATCATCGAACAAACTTTTAAAGGTTTCCAGTGCAGGATTCAAGCCCGCTTCATCAGTTACCAACAATGCTTTATCTCTCGCAATACCGAGTCCCGGCCTGCCTTTGTAATAAATATCATTACGCACGGGTATTACCGTGTTCAGCCCATCATTACCGCCGCTTAACTGTAAAATTACAGTTACTTTATTACCGGGCGGAACCATTTGCGGTTGCTCAAATGCCTTTAAAAATTTGGGCATCATAAAAGCTGCGGAAGCTAATGAACCCACCTGTAAAAATTCTTTGCGTTTGATCAGCATAAATACATTTTTTTGATGCAGGATAGATGATTTCTGATTTATGATGTATGATTTAAGATATAGAAGTTTGTAAATCACAAATCAGACATCTCAAAATCAGACATGTGCTAACATAATTGGTATTCCGGTGTACTCATCAGATTAATGATGGCACTTTTTGTATAGTTCTCCCTGTTTTCTTTATTCAGGTATTTTTCCAGCACTGTATCAGTAACCCGGCTTTTTGATTGCAGTACTGTATCTGAAATTTTTTGCAACAGTTTTTCCCTCGGCACTGCTTCAAATATTTTAGCAACCATTACCCAATCTATTTTCCCAGTGCCGCCACGGGTTACTTCTTTCATTTTTTTCGATGCCATTTCCATCATACCGCCCTGCAGGTCGTCATCTGTTTTGGGTACAATATCCAGGATGTCGTTGGCAGATAATATTTGCGGAAGCCTTAACCGGATCATCAAACTGCTGCTGTCGATCCAGTTTTTACCACCAGGCCATCCGGCAACATTGGGTGGAAAGAATAAGATCTGCCCCAATACTTTTTGAAACAGTAATTGCGACTGGTCGTTTTCCAGTTCCATTGGCAATAAACGGCGTATGCCAGCAATCAACTCTACAGGCGATTTGATTTTTACGCCAATATTTTTTTCCTCATAAAACCATGATGAGGTAAAAATATCTTCCAGTAAGTTTTTGATTTCGTATCCACTGTCGTAAAACCGTTTACTCAGCCATTGTACATGGGCTTCGTCAACCTGTTCATTTACTAAATAGCGGTAAATTTTTTGTGTGATGAATTTTGCAGTTTGCTGCTGAGCGAGTAAAATATCCAGCACATCATCGCCATTGAAGTTGCCCGTTTTACCTAAAACAGTTTTACTATCATCATCATGCTGCATAGTGCGAAATTCAAACTCACCTTTGAAGTTAAAACCCCAGCCGGTAAATGCCCTTGCTGCTTCTTTTACATCATGTTCGGTATAATTGCCGCGGCCCAGGGTAAACAGTTCCATCACTTCACGGGCAAAGTTTTCGTTGGGTTTCTTTTTGCGGTTTTGCTGGTTGTTTAAGAAAGATAACATAGATGGGCTCTTACTTACTTCATGCAGTAAATCTTTAAAATTGCCCAGTGCATTTTCGCGGATGGTTTGCAGCAGTTCCTGCTGAAAATAACTGTTAATGACCCTTGTGGCAAAATGGCCATGCCAGAACAAACTCATTTTTTCACGCAACTGCGCTTCGTTATTGATCATTTCTTCCAGCCAGCGGATGTTGAGGTTTTTAATATCATCTCTCGATTGCTCGCGGATCATTTTTTTCTGGTCGTTGGTCAGTTCAGGTTTTTGCATCCTGCTTACGTCCTGCACACCTTTGAACAACCCATCCACCAGGTTCTGTGCCACATTGATTTTTTCTGGTTTTTTAGATGATGTTTTCAGCAATAAGGCCCAAAGGTCTTTTTGCGAAATCGTATCCATGTCGGCGGCATTTTCTGCCATTGGGCCAAAGCCGGCCCGCCACAACAAATGCTGATTTTTTAATCGGTTGGAGACTGCCATAAAATGAAGAGGTTAAAATAGCTGAACCATTAACGGCGGTAAGACGGGGTAAAGTACCTAAGGTTTAATTAAAATTTGAAAACACTTGAGAATTGAATATTGAGGATTGAGTATTGAACATTTTGCCAATAATTAATGATCAATATTCAATGCTCAATGTTCAACACCCAGGCCGCCAAAGCGTCCCGACCCAAAAAAGCCCGGCGCTTTACAGGGCCGGGCTTACGCAGGATTTTGCTTCCTTATTTCTTCGAATTGGCTTTTACATAAGCCAGTACATTTTCTTTTTCAGTATCATCCAAATGTGCTTTAGTGGCCATTACCTGCATTATACTTACCCAGCGCTCTGCAGTATAATCGGTAGTTACTTTTAAGCCATGGCATTTACCACATTTGGCATTATAGGTAGACTGGCCCATCATTTCTGGTGATTTGGTAACATTAGCATCTGCCGGAGACCTTGTTCCTGCAGGAGTGGAAGGTGTGGTGGCATTTGCCGGTGGTGTTACTTCCGCTGCTTTTGCTGCGCCGTTGTTGATTGCTGCGCCGCTGTTACCTGCAGGTGCATTTGTTGCTGCAGTTGGAGCTGCTTTGTGCGTACAACTCCAAATGAATACTGTTAACCCGATTACGGTGAGTGCTCGTTTCATTCTGTCTGAATTTTGGTGTTTTAAGAGTGATAAATATAAGTTGTTTCATTTAAACACGGCGCCGGGCTATTTATCTATTTTGTTAACAGATTGTTGCCGCACCAAAATAAGAACGTAAAACCTCTGGTAAAAGGATGCCTTCAGCAGTTTGATTATTTTCCAGCAATGCTGCCATGATACGCGGCAATGCCAAAGAAGAGCCGTTCAGGGTATGCACTAATTGTGTTTTATTGTTTTCATCTTTAAACCTGATCTTCATCCGGTTCGCCTGGAAGGTTTCAAAATTGGAAACAGAACTTACTTCCAGCCATTTTTGTTGCGCTGCGCTGAATACTTCAAAATCGTACGTGAGTGCGCCGGTAAAACTCATATCGCCTCCGCACAATCTTAAAATGCGGTAAGGCAGTTGCAGGCTTTGCAACAGTTTTTCTACATGCAGTACCATTTCTTCATGTGCATCATAACTGGTGTTGGGATGCACCAGTTGAACCACTTCCACTTTATCAAATTGGTGTACCCGGTTCAGGCCACGTACATCGCTGCCAAAACTGCCCGCTTCCCTGCGGAAACAGGGAGTGAAAGCTGTCATCTTAATGGGCAATTCACTTTCTTTTACGATCTCATCACGGTAAATATTGGTAACCGGCACTTCTGCAGTGGGTATCAAATAAAAACCATCAGCAGTAACATGATACATTTGCCCTTCTTTATCGGGCAACTGCCCGGTGCCATAAGCGGTAGCTTCATTTACCATCAATGGCGGTAAATACTCAGTATACCCCGCAGCGGTATTATGATCTAAAAAATATTGTATCAATGCCCGTTGCAGTTTGGCGCCCTTGCCTTTGAATAAAGGAAAGCCGCTGCCGGTGAGTTTCGCACCGGTTTCAAAATCCACGAGATCGTATTTTTTAATCAATTCCCAATGTGGTAATGCACCTTCGGGCAAAGTGGGTTTAATACCCGCTTCACGCACCACTTCATTCTCCTCCGGTGTTTTTCCTTTAGGTACAGAACTGTGCGGCAGGTTGGGCAGTTTTACCAATTCATCCTGTAATTGTTTTTCTGTGTCGGCCAGTTGCTGCGTAAGTTGTTGCAGGGATGATTTTTGTTGCGCCACTTCCTGTTTCTTCACTTCTGCCTGGGCTTTTTCTCCTTTGCCCATCAGCATTCCAATTTCTTTGCTGGCCGCATTCAGCGATGCCTGCATGGTTTCGCTTTCCACTTTCAGTTTGCGTACCTGTTCATCCAGTTCCACCACTTTATCTACAATAGATAAATCACTGAAATTTTTTACACTCAATCTTTCCTTTACGAAATCTGCATTTTGCCTGATAAAATTTACCTGTAACATCTGTTTAAAAAATTTCGGCAAAGGTATGGAACACCGCCCACACAGTTGATACTGCACCTGTAAATAATCAGCCGCAATTTATTTAAACAGCGCCGCCTGTATACTGCCATCTGTCATCTATCAGTTATATTTGCAGCATGAACCATGTGCAAGATGATTTACAGGTACGGTGGCTGAAGCTGCGCATTAAACTGAAAGAACGCTTTGGCATTAAACCTGATATGGATGGTGTGCTGTTTTTAATTGGCGTACAGGAATTAGGCGCAGGGCCGCAGGAATTTGATAAAGAACAGAAACAGGATCTGATGCACATTGCCGTTTGCACCGTACTTTCTGCTGGCGGTTTTTATGCATTATCAGGCTATGATGATGAAGGATGGCCACATTTTGATCAACTGCAACCTTTACCAGACCTGAAACTGGTGGAACAGGAAAATTTTCTTAAAGATTATATTCTGCTGTATTTTCAAAACCAAAAATTTATTGACTGACCAATCATGAAAAAATTACAACTTATTCTTGTTATTGTTTTTGCCACATTAATTTCAACATATTCCGAAGGCCAGGTTAAGAAACCTGTTGCAAAAAGCCCTGTTGCGGTAAAGAAAAGCCCGGGTATAAGAATAAAGTTGACCACTGATTCAGGCGTTATTATCATCCGTTTGTATGATTCCACACCCTTGCACAGGGATAATTTTGTGAAACTGGTGAATGCGCATTTTTTTGACAGCCTTTTATTTCACAGGGTAATTAAAGGTTTTATGATTCAGGGAGGCGATCCATTAAGTAAGGATGCACAACCCGGTCAGCAACTGGGCATGGGCGGAGGTGATATGGCCCGCATTCCTGCTGAATTTAAACCCGGAATCCTGCATAAAAAAGGGGTGCTGGCAGCAGCAAGGGATGGCAATCCTGAAAAAGCCAGCAGTGCCTGCCAGTTTTATTTGGTACAGGGAAAAATTTGCAGCGATGCGGAATTGAACCAGGTTGAATGCAACATCAGGCAAACCGACCCTGGTTTTTATTATACAGACGAACAAAGGAAAATGTATAAAACCATTGGCGGTACACCATTTCTTGATATGAACTATACAGTGTTTGGCGAAGTGGAGAAAGGGATGGAAGTAATTGATAAAATTGCCAGCGTTCCCACATTGCCCGGCGACAGGCCCGTTGGCGATATCAGGATGAAAATGGAAGTAATAAAATAAGTTACCTGTTTTAGTTTCAATTCAGAAGTTGTCAGGTTGAGCCCGTCGAAACCGGTTTATTACAATTACCCCGCCTTCGGCAAACTCAGGCTGACATCTTTTCAAATTAAAGATCATTTCACTTTTTTAACAATAATGTTTGTAATGAAAAAACTTTAATTTGCAGTCCAATTCAATCATTCAACTTCTCAAATAAAAAAACAATGAATTTTCCGGCTAACTTACGTTACACAAAAGATCATGAATGGATTTCCATTGACGGAAATACCGCCACCATCGGCATTACTGAATTTGCCCAAAGCGAACTGGGAGATATTGTTTATGTGGATATTACTACAAAAGGAAAATCACTGGCTGCCGAAGAAGTGTTTGGAACAGTGGAAGCAGTGAAAACAGTTAGCGATTTATTCCTGCCCGTAAAAGGCACCATTACTGAAATAAACCCTGCACTGGAAGCACAACCGGAACTGGTGAACACAGACCCTTATGGTGAAGGCTGGATGATCAAAATGACAATTGAAAATCCTGCTGATGTAGACGCCTTATTGGATGCCGCTGCTTACCAGGCATTAGTAGCTTAATTGACATTATGGCAACACCCGCTTACTTTAAAGAAATTGGTATTAAAAAATTTATACCAGGCATTGCCTGGTTTTTTGTTGTGCTGACACTCGTTTGTATTCCAGGTGAGGATTTGCCCAAGGTAGACAACTGGATGATCGAGATCAATTACGATAAACTGATTCATGTAGGTATATTCGGTTTGCTGGCTTTGTTGTTTATGTTTCCTGTTTTGCGTTCTTCATTTTCTTATAAAGAGAAAATATATTTTTTTATTAAAGTGGCTTTAGCTGTAGTTGTTTGGGGATATACTACTGAAGTAATCCAGAAATTCTTCATCCAGGGCAGAAGCTATGACCTAACCGACTGGCTGGCGGATTCCATTGGTGGAATTGCTGCCGGAGTTTTTTGCTGGTGGCGACTGAAAAGGTTTAAAGCCTCCTGACGGTTCAAAACCGTCTGATGCCTGTACAGCCTTGACACCTGTACCGCATTTCCCGTTATCTTACTATATTTGCAGACACTATAAAAACCATTGAATGGAATATAATACCGGTAGAAATCACCTGACGATGAAAGAATATGGCCGCCATATTCAAAAAATGGTGGAATATCTTTTAACCATTGAAGACAAAGAGGAGCGTCAGCGTAATGCTTATGCAGTGATTGAACTGATGGGCTTTTTAAATCCGCACCTGAAAAATGTTGAAGATTTTCGCCACAAACTCTGGGATCATTTATTTTTAATCAGCGATTTTAAGCTGGAGGTGGAAAGCCCATACCCCATCCCCACAAGGGAAACTCTAAAGGCCAGGCCTGATGCTTTGGCATATCCCAAAAAATATCCCAAATACAATCACCTGGGCAAGAATATTGAAGTGGTAATTGATAAGGCACTCAGAGAAGAAAATCCAGAAAAGAAACAGGGCTTTGCCAATGCCATTGCTTATTATATGAAACTGGCTTACAGCAATTGGCATAAAGAACTGGTGCATGATGATAATATACAGAGTGAATTATCGGGCATGACAAAAGGTGAACTGGAGTTCAATAACCGCCCGTTTGTAAAACACCGTAACGATAACCGCAGCGATGATGATTATGGTACCAGCAGCAGGGGTGGTAACAATAACCAGTACCGCAAAAACTTTGGCGGCCGTAATAATAACAATAACAACCGCAATAATAATAACAGGGGCGGCAATAATAACAGGAACAACAACCGCAATTTTAAGAAAAGGTATTGATCGGTAAAATTGATCATTAAATAATTTACCTGGTGCTTATAAACATCAGGTTTTTTATTTTATCTTGGTTTACTGGTTAATTAGTTTAAGTGTTAATTGGCATGAATTCGTGTAATTCGTTTTAATTCGTGTAAAGAATTTAGTGTTATAAAATCTTCTGTATGCAATCATTTGAAGTAAGGGGAGGTAAAAAATTATCAGGTACCATTACACCGCAGGGTGCAAAAAACGAAGCATTGCAGATCATCTCTGCCGTGTTGCTGACTCCTGAAAAAGTTACCATTACTAATATACCCGACATTATTGATGTGAACCTGCTGATAGAATTATTGCAGGACATGAACGTGAAAACAGAACGCACCAGCAGGGATACCTGCATCTTCCAGGCCGATGATGTGGATGTGGAATACCTGCACAGCGAAGCGTACCATAAAAAAAGTGGTCGTTTACGCGGCTCTGTTATGCTGGCCGGCCCCATGCTGGCCCGTTACCGTAAAGCGTACATTCCCAAACCCGGCGGCGATAAAATTGGCCGCAGGCGGCTGGATACACATATTATCGGTTTCGAAAAACTGGGGGCATCATTTTCTTATCATGAAGATGGTTTCTTTCACCTGGAAGCAGCGGAGCTGAAAGGCACTTTTATGCAACTGGATGAACCCAGCGTTACCGGCACCGCCAATATTTTAATGGCTGCCGTAATGGCCAAAGGCACCACAACTATTTATAATGCAGCCTGCGAACCTTACCTGCAGCAATTATGCCGTATGCTTAATGATATGGGTGCAAAAATTTCCGGTATTGGCAGTAATATGCTTATTGTTGAAGGGGTGGACGCACTGGGTGGCACCACGCATGCCATGCTGCCCGATATGATTGAAGTGGGCAGTTTCATTGGCCTTGCCGCAATGACGCAAAGTGATATCACCATCAAAAATGCAGGCATACCACACCTGGGTATCATCCCTGAAAAATTTCAGAGTTTGGGTATTCAAATGGAATTTATTGGTGATGATATTCATATTCCGGCGCAGGATATGTATGAAATTCAGAAATACATGGATGGCAGTGTACTCACCATTTACGATCACCCCTGGCCCGGCTTTACGCCCGATTTGCTGAGCATTGTTTTGGTAACCGCCATACAGGCCAAAGGCAGTGTGCTCATTCACCAAAAAATGTTTGAAAGCCGTTTGTTCTTTGTAGATAAACTCATTGACATGGGTGCACAGATCATTCTTTGCGATCCGCACCGTGCCGTGGTGATTGGCCTGGAAAGAGAACAGCAGTTACGCGGCATTACGATGAGCAGCCCCGACATCCGCGCCGGTGTTGCCCTTTTAATTGCAGCACTCAGTGCACAGGGAAAAAGTGTGATACAGAATATTGAACAAATAGACAGGGGTTATCAAAACATTGATACCCGTTTGCAGCAACTGGGTGCCGATATTAAACGCATTGGTTAAACTGTTGCATATGAAAAATGTATCACTACTGTGCGTTGTTTTAATCGTATTACTGAACGCTTGTGTAAGCAGGGCTAAACAATTAATCGCAAAAAAATGGGATTGCATTAAAATTGAAAATCTTGACCCAATTGATAAACGTTTTTTAGCCCCTGAGGATTCTCTGGCTGCTGTAAAAATGGAAACTGTTTTGCAAACCCTCAGCTGGACGTTTAACAGCAACAATACTTATTTCTGCTCCACTATAGGTAATAAAATAACTGTTGAAGGTACTTATCAATTAGATGATGACAGCACCCTCATTATGATACCACTTTCCAAAAACAATATCAATACCTACCATATACTTTCTATATCAGAACAACAGCTGACGCTTACCAGCACTTCTGGCACTACTGTGCCGCTGATTTTGCATTTCGGTGCCAATTGATAAATAAACCTTTTCTTTGCACATGGGCAGGTATCAGCACAAACTCATCATCATAACCGCACCGTCAGGTGCAGGCAAAACCTCCATTACCCGCCACCTGATGCAGCATTTCCCCCAACTGGCATTTTCTGTTTCGGCGGCAACAAGACAGCCCAGGGGGAACGAAAAAGATGGTGTTGATTACCATTTCATGAGTACGGAATCTTTTCAGCAAAAAATTCAGCATAAAGAATTTGTGGAATGGGAAATGGTGTACGAAGGAAAATATTATGGTACTTTAAAATCGGAGCTGGAAAGAATCTGGAATATGAACCAAATTCCTGTACTGGACATTGATGTAAAAGGCGCCATTCATGTACAGCAGCAATACCCCGGCACCTCATTAAGCCTTTTTATTGAGCCGCCTTCGGTAGATGAGTTGAAAAAAAGGCTGGAAAGCCGCGGCACTGAAACCACGGAGTCTTTAGCAGCAAGAGTGAATAAGGCTGCTTATGAATTATCGTTCAAAGAACATTTTAATAAAGTAGTGGTAAATGATAACCTGGAAAAAGCCTGCGCTATTGCAGAAACCATTGTGGATGACTTTATTAAATCATAATGACAAACCGCGGCTGCACGAATTCTGATTTCTTCCTTATTTTTATAGTATGGATTGGATAGCCATCATCGCCATCGCTGCTTCACTGGTTCTTATCGGTTTTTTTTCCGGTATAGAAATCGCGTTTGTTTCAGCCAATAAATTATCTATTGAACTCAACCGTAAGCAGGGCACCTACAGCGGCCGCATCTGGGGCGCTTATGTTGATAAACCAACACGCTTTATCGGTACCACACTGGTGGGCCTCAACATAATGCTGGTGATTTATGGTTTACTCATTGGCGGCATGCTCACGCCTGTTTGGGAATATATTGAAAAACACCTGCCCAAAAATCTTTCTGATTCAGTTAAGTATATCAAACTGTTTGTTGAAACAGTCTTATCTACGCTGATCTTACTGTTTGTTGAATTTATGTTCAAGGCTTTTTTTAAAGCCCGTAACAACGAAATACTGAGTAATGGAATGGTGAGTTATATCGCCAGCTTTTTTTACTGGTTGTTGTCCTCCACTTCAGCATTTTTTGTGAATACTGCCGAATGGATTTTAAAAGTTTTGTTTGATGTAAAACTGAACGAGAAAAAAGAAGTGTTCAGTAAAGTGGACCTGGAACATTTTTTACAGCAAACCAAAAACAATGAAGAAGAAGATGTAAACGAGATCAATAAAGAATTGTTTGAAAATGCTTTGTCGCTGAGTGAAGTTAAACTGCGGGAATGCCTGGTGCCCCGGCGGGAAATTGAAGGCGTGGGCAGCAATGCCACCATGTACGAGGTAAAAGATAAATTTATTCAAACACAATTGAGTAAACTGGTGGTGTTTGAAAATAATATTGATAATATCATTGGGTATATTCACCAGCTCGATCTCTTTAAAAATCCTTCCAGTGTAAAAGAAGTTTTATTGCCCATACCCACTGTACCGGAAAGCATGAGCGCCACCGACCTGATGAATAAATTCAGTAAAGAAAGAAAAAGCATTGCCTGGGTGGTGGATGAATTTGGCGGTACCGCCGGTATTGTTACAATGGAAGATTTACTGGAAGAAATTTTTGGCGACATTAAAGATGAATATGACACTGAAGAATTTGTAGACAAACAATTATCCGGCAATGAATTTATTTTCAGCGGCAGGCTGGAACTGGATTTCATTACAGAAAAATATAAGCTCAGTTTTACCGATGAAAAAGGAACAGAAACTTTGTCGGGTTATATTATTAAACACAATGAATCCATACCGCGGCAAAAAGACCGTGTGATTTTTGGAAATTACGAATTCGATATCCTGAATGTAAGTGATACCAGGATCGAAACCGTTAAACTGAAAGTATTAAAATAGCGTGTATTTAAAAGTGCTGCTGGTATATCTCATATCCTGAACAGAAATGGTTATTGCAGTTAACAGAAGTTTACCCCCTAAAGGTTTTTACGATGATGCCGGTGATTTTATATCTCCATACATCACCGAACTGGCTTTGCAATTTCCCCACCACCAGTTCCTGTATATTTTCGAAACTGATATTGACAACAGCGTGCTTACTGCACCCAACATCAGCGCAGTAAGTTTTGGCAGGGCTGTAAACAGTTCTTTATTGTTACAATACCGGCTCAGCTATACTTTGCCGGCAGTATTAAAAAAGCATAAGGTTGATATTTTCCTGGCCACAGGTGGTTTATGCGCCTTTCGTACCAGTATACCACAATGCCTGGTGGTTACGGCAATGGATTTTATGTACCGGCCTAAACAATATTCCGGCACATGGCTCAAATGGTATAAAACAAACACACAAAAATCGCTGGTAAAAGCAACAGCAGTAATTACTGCCGCAAATTTGTTTGTTAAACCCTTAGAACAAATTGCCGGGGAAAATAAATTTTCGTACACTGTTATTCGTTATGGTGTACAAAATATATACACACCTGCAGACTGGCAGCAAAAAGAATTGGTAAAAGAACAATCATCTGGCGGAGCAGAATATTTTTTATACAGCGGCCCCATTTCCACACACTTTACACTGACTGCATTGCTGAAAGCTTTTTCTTTTTTTAAAAAAAGACAAAAAAGCAATATGCAGCTGATCATTGCATCTGCACATAAAGCTGCAGACCGTGACCTGGTAAACAGTCTTTCTTCTTACAAATACCGTAATGATGTAAAATTACTGGAAACAGTTGCTGACACAGAATTGGCCCGGCTTACCGCTTCATGTTATGCACTCATCATTCCCGCCGCTGCGGAAGGTATCTCAACCATTTCCTTAGCACAGGCCATGCAAAGTAATGTACCCTTGATTGTTGGCGGTACAACACTGAACAAAGAAATATGTGGTGATGCTGCAGCTTATTTTATACCCGGTGATTTTAATGATATGGCCGATAAGATGATGTGGCTGTTTAAAGACGAAAACCAGCGGGACAACCTTATCAATAAAGCCCGGGAACAAGCTGCACTTTTCGATATTAAAACCGAAGCGGCCGCACTTTGGGAAATCATTACCGGCTGCCGGCGATAACCATAAAGCAACAGCCGCGTGCTGTAAAAACAGTAACTTTGCACCCGTAATAAAACGGAATTTTTTCAAAGCAGTACAAATTATGAAGCAATCGAGTATTAATATCGACATCCTGATGGATCCCAATAAAGTGCCGGAACAAATTTCCTGGACGGCAACAGACAGCAATGCTGATATGGCACAGAAAGCAAAAGCCATGTGCCTGGCTTTTTGGGATGGGGCAGATAAAACCGCCCTGCGCATTGATTTATGGACGAAAGATATGATGGTGGATGAAATGGCAGACTTCTATTACCAGATGCTGGTAAGTATGGCCGATACTTTCGACAGGGCCACCCACCAGCATGAAATGGTAGAAGACATGAAAAAATTTGCCCGCCAGTTTTCTGAAAAATTCAGGGCAATACAGTTAAAGGAACAGCAATAAAAGGGAAGCCAAAAAGGGAAAAGCAAAGGCTTGCGAAGCAGCATGATATAGTTACTGAAAACCAAGCCTTCAGCTTATTGCAAATACTGCTACACAATTAAACTAATAAACTAATTAACTATTTTATTATGGCATTAGAACAACAAATTATGGCCGAAATGAAAGAGGCCATGAAAGCCAAGGATGAAGCCACGCTGCGTGGATTAAGAGCAATAAAAGCAGAGATCATTAAAGCCAAAACAGAACCAGGCGCCAACGGCGAAATTGATGAAGCCACTGAACTTAAGTTTTTACAAAAGATGATGAAGCAGCGCAGGGACTCCCTGGATATTTATGAAAAGCAGGGCCGTGCAGATTTAGCAGCTAAAGAAAAAGAAGAGATGGCAGTGATAGAAAAATTTCTGCCCAAACAATTAGATGAAGCAGCCATAAAAGAAGCGGTTGCGAAGATCATTGCAGAAACGGGCGCCAGTTCCCCGGCTGACATGGGCAAAGTTATGGGAGCAGCCAACAAACAACTGGCCGGCCAGGCAGATGGTAAAACCATCAGCGCTGTTGTAAAAGAACTGCTGGCAAAATAATGTTGATGCGTCAAGACGGTTGATAACCGTCAGACGCTTCAACATAAATCATCCATCAGCAATCAGAAATTGTTTTCAATGATCGATATTGTTTTTGCTATACTAATGGTGATTGCCTGCATCCGGGGTTACCGGAAGGGGTTGATACTGGCATTGTTTTCCATTATCGCATTCATTATTGGTTTAGCAGCAGCGTTGAAATTATCAGTAGTGGTATCGGGCTGGTTAAATGCCAATACCGGTACCGCAACAAAATGGCTGCCCTTTATTTCATTTGCAATAGTGTTTTTAGGGGTAACCATTCTGGTAATATGGTGTGGTAAACTCATTGAAAAAACCTTCCAGATGGCATTGATGGGCTGGGTAAACCGTATTGGGGGAATGTTATTTTACATTGTATTGTATACAATTATATTCAGCGTGTTTTTATTTTATGCAGAAAAGTTACAAATAGTAAAACCGGAAACCATTCAAGCCTCACAAAGTTATACATTTGTGCAGCCCTGGGGCCCGGTGGTCATTGATGGCTTTGGAAAGATCGTCCCTGTATTCAAAGACATGTTTGCGCAATTAGAAACATTTTTTGATACACTCGGGAACAAAATACAACAGTAATGTTCAGGCATAATCTTTTTAATGTATTTTGCAGTTCCTGACAGGCCATAACAATCAGAAAACCATTTCACTAACCGATGAGTTACGAAGTTAAACAAGACGGCAAATTCAAATACATAGAAGAAGGCGAGGGAGAAGTACTGATGCTGCTGCATGGGTTATTTGGCGCACTGAGTAACTTTCAGGACCTGATTGAACATTTTAAAAAAACCAATAAAGTGGTGGTACCACTATTACCGCTGCTCGATCTGGATCTGTTACATACCTCAGTGGGTGGCTTACAGAAATTTGTTCAGCGCTTTATTGAGCACCGCGATTATAACAATATTCACCTGCTGGGCAATTCCCTCGGCGGCCATGTGGCACTGGTGTATGTATTAAAACATCCTGAAAGAATTAAATCACTGATCCTTACCGGGAGTTCAGGCCTTTTTGAAAACGGTATGGGCGACAGTTACCCCAAACGCGGCGACAAAGAATATATTCGTAAAAAAACCGAACTGACTTTTTACGATCCTGCTATGGCCACAGATGAATTGGTGAACGAAGTATTTGAGATCACCAATAACCGCTTAAAAGTAATTAAGATCATCGCATTGGCAAAAAGTGCCATTCGTAATAACCTTGGGGAAGAATTGAACCAGATCAAGCAGCCTACCTGTCTTATCTGGGGTAATAATGATACCATTACACCACCATTTGTGGGAAAAGAGTTTCACCGGCTCATACCCAACAGTGAATTGCATTTTATTGATAAATGCGGCCATGCGCCAATGATGGAAGTACCGGCAGAATTCAATGTGGTTCTCGGGGGTTTCTTAGATAAATTAAAACCTGCTGCAACAGTTTAACAATTTTTTCTGTCTGTATACTATTACATCCTGCCATTCGTTACATCTAAGAGGCAGGAAGTATCCGTAAAACTTTAATACAGCAATGTTAACTATAGAATTCATCAATAACACAATACCCCGTCTGAAACTGCAGGATTCAGTTTATAAAGCACTGCAATTAATCAACGATTATAAGGTAACACACCTGCCGGTGGTTGCTGAAGAAAAATACCTTGGCCTCATCAGTGAAGATGATTTGATGGATGCTGAAGATGATAAGATGCCTATTGAACTGATGCAGGAAATGTTCATTGATGCAGCGGTACATGATAACGAACATTTTTTAACCGCTGTAAGTTGCTGCAACCAGTTTGAAACATCTGTTGTGCCGGTTATCAATGAAGAAAGGGAATTACAGGGCGTCATCACATCTGCAGACCTGCTGAAAGCTTTAGGCAATTTTGCAGGCACCAACGAAATAGGTGGTATTATAGTACTGGAAATGGAACGCAGCCAGTTTGCCATTTCAGAAATCAGCCGCCTGGTGGAAAGCAACGATGCCACCATACTGCACTTAAACACCACCGTACATCCTGAAACGGGTATGCTTACCGTTTCTATCCACTTAAATAAAAAAGAAATTTCTGCAGTGGTGGCCACATTTGAAAGATATGATTATGATGTGATCTATTATTTTGGTATCGAAAATTTCGAAAATGAAATTCATGCCAACTACCGCCACCTGATGAATTACTTAGATATCTGATTGTATTGCCTTTCCCAAAAACTATTCAGCAAATCATTATTTCATTTCAGCCATCTATATACCATGATATAATTGAAGCATGCAGCGTCACAAAAAAATACTCATGGGTTTATTGCTGCTGCTATGCTCCGCTGTACAGGCACAATTGGCCAACCAGGTTACCGCTTCAGCACCTCCCAAACAATTTGCCGATTCATCTGCAAAGCTGCATGTAAAAGATATTATCGTTAAAGGCAACCGCGTTACCAGGGAATACATCATACTGCGGGAAATACAATTTCAAAAAGGTGATTCCATCATTATCTCTACACTAAATACAGAGCTGGAACACGCCCGGCAGCAAGTGTATAACACCTCTCTTTTTACTGAAGTAAAATTTGAGGTTAATGTACTCAGTGCTTATGATATGATTGTGGTGGTAACCGTTAGGGAACGCTGGTATATTTATCCTATTCCTCAGTTTAAACCAGTAGACAGGAATTTTAATGAATGGATCAAAACGTATAATGCCAGTTTAAAAAGAGTAAACTATGGCATCAAGTTCGTGGATTATAACCTTAGCGGAAGAAGAGACCAGCTGCGGTTCTATTTTCTCAATGGTTTCAGCAGAGACTATTCATTCAGTTACAATGCGCCCTACAGCAACTCCAAATTAACAGAAGGGTTTGTTGTTGGTGCAGGTTATTCGCAAAAAAAAGAAATTCCGTATAAAACCACTTATACCGACAGTCTTTTGTTTTATACTTCTGATACATTGCGTACCAAATTTGTTGGTTCAGTATTATACTTTAATATCGGCTACAGCATCCGCAAAGGGTTTTTCAACAGGCATATTTTTAATGCAGGCTTTTCCCGTATGACCGTAAGCGATAGTTTACTTTTGCCCAAATACAATCCACATTATTTTAATACGGGGAAAACAAGTGCCTTTATACCTGAATTTATTTATCGCTGGCAGCATGCCAACACGGACAACAATGCATATTCTTTAAAAGGCAGTACGGCATTTATTTCTTTGGATAAACGGGGATTCGGTTTTACGGGCGGCATCAATGCATTTACTACAGAGGCTGGTTTAAACCGTTATTTCGATTTAGGCAAAAAATGGTACAGCAGCATCCAGTTGTATGGCAAACTGGTATTACCGTTACGGCAGCCCTATGTTAACCAGCAGGGATTGGGTTATGGCGATGCTTATTTACGCGGCCTCGAATACCTTGTGGTCAATGGTACAGCAACTGCACTGGTAAAATCAACCTTAAAAAAGAAAGTGCTGGACTTTAAAATCCCCATCCCATTTAAGCTCCGCTCACTATCGTATATTCCTTTTACCTTTTTTGCAAAAACTTATGCCGATGTGGGTTATTCCTACAACAAGCCGGAGTTCAATACACAATTAAACAACACGCTGCTGTATACCGGCGGCTTTGGTATCGACATCCTCACCTTTTACGACCTTAACCTGAGGTTTGAATACAGTTTTAACCAATTACATCAAAAGGGGCTATTTTTACATACACAATCTGGTTTTTAGCGTGATATTGATGTATTGAAGAAAAATCATTTTGTGATTGTCTTTATTTAAAACCATCAAACACCGCTTCAACTCAGGGCATGAAAATAGCAATCTACAGCAGGGGACTGGAAGAAAACCAGCATAAAGAAATCAACCTGCTTTTAAAGGAACTGGAAAAGCATAATGTGGAACCGGTTTTTTTCCAGGATTTTTTTAATTCCTTTTATTCGGCAGTGGATTTGAAAGGCAAATACTCCACTTTCAATTCCAACGAAGACCTGGATGAAACCATTGAGTGCATTATTAGTTTGGGCGGCGATGGTACTTTGCTGGATACCGTAACATTGGTACGTGATAAAGGCACACCGGTGTTGGGTATTAATTACGGTCGCCTGGGTTTTTTAGCCAATCTTGGTAAAGGGCAATTACAGGTTGCTGTGGAAGCACTCATAAATCATACCTATGTAATAGATAAACGAACCATGCTGCATTTAGATGCCAACGTTCCGTTATTTGGAGATGTGCCGTATGCATTAAATGAATTTACTTTATTGAAGAAAGATTCTTCCTCCATGATCAAAATACATGCTTATTTGAATGGAGAATTTTTAAACACGTATTGGGCAGATGGTTTGATTGTTGCCACACCAACAGGCTCCACGGGATATTCTTTAAGTTGTAATGGCCCCGTTGTATTTCCGGATAGTGGCAGTTTTGTGATCACACCCGTTGCACCGCATAATCTTAATATCCGCCCTATCGTTGTGCCGGATACCAACATCATTTCGTTTGAAGTGGAAGGAAGAACAGACGGCTTTTTATGTACACTGGACAGCCGCCGTGAATTTGTTACCAAAGAAATTCAACTGGCAGTACGTAAAGAATCATTCGGCATTAACCTCATCCGCCTCAATGAAAATAATTTTTTACAAACGCTGCGTAATAAATTAAGCTGGGGGTTAGATGTACGCAACTGATTACTGCTGAAAGTGTATTTATCATCATGCCAAATAAAGCAAGAAAAATCAATTTCATTTTTTTCATTTACTGGTTTTTATTAACCTACATTATTGCTGCGCTGGTGTGGTGGTTCATTTCTTTGGCTAAACAAAATGAACAGATGGCCGCTTACCAGCTCAATCAATTACAGCCGGGTACCGAACTATCGCAGGTGCAGGCACAGCAAATTCAGCAGCTGGAAAAAAGAAAAAAAGCGCAGTATATCGGTGAGGGTGTAACCTTCTTCCTGCTTATTATTGCTGGTGCAGCATTTGTGTTCAGGGCCGTGCGCAGGCAATTGCGGCAGAGTATGGAACAGCAGCATTTTTTAATGGCGCTTACGCATGAATTAAAAACGCCTATTGCTGTTACCAAGCTAAATTTAGAAACGCTGCAAAAAAGAAAGCTGGAAGAAACACAGCAGCAAAAGCTGATTCAAAATACCTTACAGGAGGCCAACAGGTTAAATACGCTATGCAATAACATGCTGCTATCTTCTCAAATTGAAGCAAGAGGTTTCAGCATTACGAATGAAGAAATTGATTTGAGTGCATTAGTACAGGAATGCGTTAATGACTTTAAAACAAGGTTTTCCCAGCGCACAATCAACAGTTTAATTGCTGCAGATATTTATACCGAGGGTGACACACTCTTATTGCAAATGGCAGTAAACAATCTCATTGATAATGCTATAAAATATACCCCGAAAGAAACGGCCATTACTGTTACTTTGGAAGAACAAAACCACCTGATCACTTTGCAGGTGAAAGATGAAGGTAAAGGCATTGATGATACAGAGAAGAAAAAGATCTTTCAGAAGTTTTACCGTACAGGTAATGCAGCCACCAAAGGCGCCAGGGGAACCGGGTTGGGTTTGTATTTGACGCGGCGCATTGCAGAGCAGCACAATGCTAACATTTCTGTGACAGATAATCATCCATCAGGAAGTATTTTTGTGATCACATTGCATGCTTCCGTTTTAAAAAATTAAATCTTGGAAAAAAAATTCTCCATATTACTGGTGGAAGATGAAGAAAATCTTCACGAAGCACTAAAGCTGAACCTGGAGCTGGATGGCTATGATGTAACCGGTGCTTACGATGGCGCCGCAGCATTAAAAACCGTACAGCAGGAATTTTTCAATCTTATCATCCTGGATGTAATGCTGCCCGAAGTGGATGGTATTACTGTTTGTGAAACCATCAGGCTGCAAAATCCGGATATTCCCATTTTGATTTTGAGTGCACGAAACAGCAGTGCCGACAGAATTTTAGGACTTAAAAAAGGTGCCGACGATTATTTGACCAAGCCATTTAACCTGGAAGAATTATTATTGCGGGTGCAAAAGCTCATCAGGAAAAGTGAAAAACTGAACAGTAAAGAACCATTGCCGGAAGTATATGAGTTTGGTGCCAATAAAATTGATTTCAAAGCACTATCAGCCTCTTCACCCACCAACCATAATATCACGCTCACTAAAAAAGAAGCATTGTTGCTGAAACTGCTTATCGAAAATAGAAATGAAGTGGTAACAAGGGAAAAAATATTACAATCAGTTTGGGGCTACAATGTTTATCCCACAACAAGAACGATTGATAATTTCATTCTCAGCTTCAGAAAATATTTTGAGGAAGACAGCCGCAACCCAAAATACTTTCACTCTGTAAGGGGCATTGGATATAAATTCACTGAAGATTAAATTTTATACGAATCCAGTAATTGAATCGTATCAGCAGTTGTATCGTATAAATGCCGGCGTTGTTCCAACTGACCATCTTCAGCAGCAGTCATCGCAAAAGGTGTATATAATTGCAGGTCAATATCGTTCAGCAGCTGCTGTAATTGTAAAGACGTTGTTACAGGAATATTTCTCCTGTCCAGTTCCTCCACAATATTTTTTTTGTTGATGGTTTCTACAGGCAATTGCAGTTTTGCGGAGAGATAATTTTTTATCGCTGTGTTTAATTCATGATAAAAAGCAGTACTGTCCTGCCCATGCAGCAATGCCGCAGCTTTTTCCATCCAGTTTTTTTCTTCAGGTATTAATGCTTTTAGCTTTTCTTCTTCTTCCTGCTTTTTACGCTGCAGTTCCTGTTCTTTAGCAATGGTTATTTTTTCTTTCTTCCTGTCGTACCGCAACCAGAAAACAAGCCCGCTTAAAATTAAAACAGCCACAGTACCGATCACCCATTTCCTGTTGCTGATGAAGGTATTCATAAAGCCATCGTCTTGTTTATTATCAGCATAAATTGTATTGGCCTTATGGCCGGTGCCTTTGGTAACAGAAAATGTAATGGGTTGGGTAGAGTCAGTTTTGTACCGGGCTGATTGGGGATCGAAATAAGCGAATGCAATAGCAGGTATTACATATGTACCCGGATTTTTTACAGTAAATGGAATTGTGATTATTTTTTTACCACTAACGGGAACGGATGTCTTATCCAGTTCTTCACTTGTTTTGGAATCAAAAGGTTCAAAACCATCAGGCCATTGTATATCCGGTGCAATGACCAATTGCATATTACCATCTCCCGCAATCACTATTTGCAGGTTTCCGGCATCATCAGTTGTAAAATTATTTTTTTCCAGTGTTGCGGTAACCGTAAATTTTCCAACAGCGCCTTTAAAGCCGGCAGGCACATTTTCAGCGGGCAACGGTTTTACCACCACTGCCGCCGGTGAGCTTTGCAATGTTACTTTATGATGCTCCACTCCTTCTGCCGGAATAGTGGCTTCTTCAAACTGCTGGAAGATGTCGTCATCCATAGGGTTATTCTTCCTGTCCAGGTAAGCCTCTTTAATAAAATCAACATCATTTTCCACTTGTGCCGGTTCCAGTTCCAGCGTGCCCGATTGCAGGGGATACAATTGTGCTTTCCGCAAGGTGTACACGTTATATTCCCTGCCATTCAGTTTTTCCCTTTTGTACAGTGCATCTTCAGGTTGCTGCAGGTCAATAACAGAAAAGCCGTTAAATGAAGGATTCTTTACCAGGTTACTTTCACTTTTTAAACGGGTGTAAAGTTTATACGTTGCTACAACCGGTTCGCCAACATAACAGCTTGTTTTATCAAGCTCCACTTTAACAAACATATTCCTGCTGATCTTTTCAGCAGGGTTCTCTCCTTTTTTCAGAATATTATCGCGGAATGGTGTTTCTGCGGCGGTATTATTAAACGGGTTAAAGCCCGGAAAGGGTGCAGAAAATGCACTACCGCCGGAACCACCCTGGCTGATGGTATTACTTACTTTTACGGAAACGGTATTGCTTTTTAACGTTACCCCATCCACTACCGCTGTCGCCTGCCCGATAGTAAATTTTCCGGGCGCATCAGGTTTTAAAACAAAACTGATGGCCGTATATTGTTTTACATCGCCATTCACCATACTCATCCCGCTTTCCTGGTTGGGGCCGCTTACCAATGAAAAATTATTGAAACGCGGCGGTGTAATCTGTTTTACCAGTTTGCCATTATCCACCACAAATTTTACCTGCAGCAATTCATTTTTACTGATTTCCGGTGCAGACACCACCGCAGAAAATTTTACCTGCGCCACTACAATGTTTTGGCAGCAGGCCAGTAAAAAAAGTAAACTGATTTTTTGTAAAAAAGACTGCATAAATAGTACTGCAAATGTAGACCTTAATACAGTGATGCCATTGCAATATGCGATGAACGGTTTTAAAAATCTGTTAATACACAATGCATTTACAAATCGCCCAGCTGTGGCCGCAGTACAATCTGCTCTGCGCATGCAGCCATACTGAGCCGGGCTGCCGCCAATACCATTTTAGCTACGTCATCAGCCTCCATGATGCGTTGGTTCCGGTTATCAAAATTGCCCCATGAATCGGTAAACACAGCACCGGGATATACAGCAGTAACTTTTATACCAAACGCTTTCATTTCTTCCCTTAAATTCTTACTGAAGCCATCCAGCGCAAATTTGCTGATGCTGTATGCACCTCCATTTTCATAAGCCTGTAATGAGGCAATGGAACACATGTTGAATATGTGGCCAGATTTGCGTTGCATCATACCGGGTAATACACTGCGGGTTACATGATAGGCGCTGTAGAGGTTGGTAGCCATCTGGCTTTCCAACACGCCTTCGGGTTCATTATGCACACTGCCGGGCTCAAAACTGCCGGCATTATTGACCAAAATATCTACAGTTGTATTCAGGCTGTTGATCCATTCGCCCAATGCTTTTGCATTAACAGCAATATCAAATGCTTTTGCTTTAATATTTACCGAAGGAAACTGGGTTTGTAATTCAGCCACTGTATTATACAATGCCACTTCATTTTTACTGCTGAGGATAAGATGGTAACCATTTGCTGCAAAAGTTGCCGCAATGGCTTTACCAATTCCCCTTGATGCACCGGTAATAACTACATTCATAAATATTAATTATTTCGCTTTTCTTTGCAAATCTACAATCGCAAAGCCACATCGTATCATGCAATATCAACACCTTTTTTTCGACCTCGACCATACCCTTTGGGATTTTGATGCTAATGCCAAAGCTACGCTTACCGATCTTTTTGCACAATTTGAGCTGGATAAAAAAGTAGCGGCGCCTTTTGAAGATTTTTACCGTAAATATTTATACCATAATGAAATTTTGTGGGACAAATATCATAATGGCCTCATCACTTCTGATGAACTGAAATGGAAAAGAATGTGGCGCACCCTGCTGGATTTTAAAATTGGTGACGAAGTATTATCCAAACAACTCAGTGCCGGCTTTCTGGAAATTCTGCCTACCAAAAAATTATTATTTCCGCATACCATAGAGTTACTGGAATATTTACTGTCTAAAAAATATACGCTGCACCTCATCACCAATGGTTTTGAAAAAACGCAATGGAATAAGATCAATAACAGCGGGCTGGCGCAATATTTTACCCACATGATTACCTCAGAAGCCAGCAACAGCCTGAAACCAAAAAAAGAAATTTTTGAATATGCATTAGAAAAAGCCGGTGCTAATTTGAAAGAAAGCATTATGATTGGCGATAACCTTGATGCAGATATACAGGGTGCCATCAACGCCGGTATGGATTCTGTTTTTGTAAATCACGTTAATGCCACGCCGCATATTCAGCCAACGTATACTGTGTATCATCTGAAAGAACTGGAAGCCATTTTTTAGGCGCTTATCACTTGAGCATTGAAAATTGAAAATTGATTGTTTTATTCAGTTAACAGGCTTAGCCCAGATAACAAAAAAGCCTCTGCAACGAGAGGCTTTAAATAAGTTAATGCAATAGCAATTACATAGATGCTGTTTTCTTGTCTTTACAGCAGGATTTACCAGATGCAGTTTTTGTGCAGCAGGTTTTTCCTTTAGCGCATTTTTTAGCTTTCTTTTTACCATTGTCAGCAAAAGCCACACCGGTTACTAATAAAGCTGCAGTTGCGAGTAACAATACTTTTTTCATACTACTTTTTTTAATTAATTATTGTAAATATACTTTATGTATTATAAAACACCAAGTGTAAAATGTTAAAAAACTGCCCGGCTCATATTTTATAAAGTGGCAATCACGGTAACGCCACCCTGCACCACCTGGTTCAGTTCAACATTAATTTTGGTGCCAACGGGTAACAATACATCCACACGGCTGCCGAATTTAATGAAACCCAGTTCTTCAGTTTGTTTTACCTTTTGCCCCACCTGCAGGTAGTTCACAATGCGTTTGGCCAGTGCTCCAGCAATTTGTTTCACTAATATTTCCGTATCGTTTTTTTTGATGACCACGCTGTGCCTTTCATTTTCAGTTGATGATTTGGGATTCCATGCCACCAGGTATTTGCCTTTGTGGTATTGATTGTACACCACATCACCACTGATGGGGTTACGGTTCACGTGCACATTGGCAGGACTCATAAAAACAGAAACCTGTAAACGTTTTGCATTAAAATATTCCACATCTATCACTTCTTCAATCACCACCACTTTGCCATCTGCAGGTGCAATTACGAGGTTATCGCCGGTAGTTAATTTTCTTGCAGGAATCCTGAAGAAGGAAACCAGGAACAATAAAACAAAAAGTGTTATAAAGAAAATAATCCAGCACAAAACGGGCAGCGAGGCGCTGAAAAAATACAATACGGCAAAATTGATGGCGCCAAAGATCATGGTGCCAATGGCGATGGATTTATATCCTTCCCTGTGAATGGTCATCAGCATAATTTGAACCGCAAAGATAAAGGTTTACACCGTGTGAAGTGCTAATTTAACGTATAACCATACCATTGGTGCGGCAAATAATAAACTGTCGAAGCGGTCTAAAAAACCACCATGGCCCGGCATGATGGAGCCACTGTCTTTAACTCCGGCAAGGCGTTTTAATTTGCTTTCAAATAAATCGCCTATGGTGCCAAAGATGGCGCACAATGCAGCAATGATGGCAGCATCACGCAGGGGGAGCAATTTGGTAAAATAAGCCAGCAGGCTGATCACTACTACACAAAGCAGCGCTCCGCCAATAGTGCCTTCCCATGTTTTTTTAGGAGATATTTTAGAGAATGGTGTTTTACCTATCAACGACCCAACGATATACGCCATGGTATCATTGATCCAGATGGAGAAGATGATGGTGCAGGCATATACTTTTCCAAGATCGAGATCAGTAAAATATTCATTCGTAAGTAAAATATTATCCCGCAGGTTAAGTAACAACATCAACGGGAGCGTGATGTATACCAGTCCTCCCATAAAAGCCAGTCTTGCTTTTTGCCGGATGGTTTTATTTGAAATTAAAAATGCCAGTAATAAAATACATTCAAAGACCCACAGTAATATTTTAAGGTTGATTGTGAAGTTATTGATAGAAAATAAGTAACGCCATTCGATATGATTAATGCCGAAAACAAGCAGCAGCATATAGCCGCTAATGGCGATCACCAGTTTTGTAAATGTGTTAACTGTAACTGCATGGATTTTTTCCACCAGTTTAAAATATTCAAACCAGCAACCAAAATGTATTATCGAAAACAAAATAAAAAATGCCGTGAAGTTCCATAATAAACCTGCCAGCATTACGATTACAAATACAACCGCTGTAAGCGAACGGGTTTTGAGTGTGGCTGCATTTAATGCCATAAGTGGTTACAATAAATTTTGATGGTGTTCAGTATGTATATCATCATTGTTTTCAAAAGGGTTATTGGGATTGATGTAACCCGGCAATGGTATTTCTTCTCCCGGCCGGTCAATATCTTTTTTACTGATGATATCGAATACATACAGCAACATGGTCACAGCAATAACACCAACAATTCCTAACCATATTGGATAACTGTCATTGAGTTTTTCCAGGTCTGCCCCTTTGCCTTGCCGTGAATAAAAGTATAAGGTGGTTATACCTATGGCATTATTAAAAAAATGTGCGGCAACACTGATCCATAAATTCCCGGTACGGTAAAACAACCAGCCCAGGACAAAACCCAACACTGCCCTGGGTAAAAAGCCATCATACGATCCATGAAAAGCACTGAATACTACTGATGTAATAATAACAGCCAATATGGGCCTCTTCGTCCAGCGGGATAATAAATTTTGCAATGCTCCCCTGAAAATCACTTCTTCAAAAACAGCAGGCAATAAAGCCACAATGGCCAGGGAAAGGATGAAATCTCCAAAACCATTCATTCTTGCCATTACCTGCACCTGTTTATTATAGGCATCTTCAGCAGCTTTGAATTTTTGTTGCCAATAGGGAGAAAAAGGGATATGCTTCCATAACTCTGTTAGTGCGCCTACAATAAACAATGCGAACACAATTATGATACACGCCAATACCAATTGAGGCAAAGCTGGTCTTTTTGCAAAGCCCAGGTGCTGCATTGGTTTATTATGGCAAATTTTACTATATAAAACAGCCGGTACAAAAAACATGAAAAAAGTGCTGATGAATTGCATCAGCCGCAACTCGTTAGCGTATTCCGGTTTCAGAATTAAATCCAGGAAGCTTTCACTTGATTGTCCTTTCAGATGACTAAAATCAATTTTTCCCAGCAGTGGAATAAAGCCGGCAAAGCCCCCAACAACAAAGCCCAGACCTGCTAAAACCAGCAGTATGGCTAATTGCATCGGGTAGCTATATCGTTTTGTTGCTATATGCGCCATGCATTGAATTTATATGTTGTAAATTTGCAGCAAAAATAAGGCATTTGATGCTGTAGCTGGTATACCACTACAAATGCCGAAGACAGTGACTTTTTATGATTTCAATTGGTGATCATATACAATTACCCGATTTTCCGTTATTGCTGGCACCCATGGAAGATGTGAGCGATCCGCCTTTTCGTGCCGTTTGTAAAGATCATGGTGCCGACCTGATGTACACTGAATTCATCAGCAGTGAAGGCCTGATCCGCGATGCCATTAAAAGCCGCAAAAAGCTGGACATTTTTGATTACGAGAAACCTATCGGCATACAGATTTTTGGAGGTGATGAAGAGAGTTTGTCTATGGCCGCCAAAATTGTTGATGTGACCAGCCCCGATTTGCTGGATATTAATTTTGGTTGCCCGGTAAAAAAAGTAGCCATGAAAGGTGCCGGCGCCGGTGTGCTGAAAGATGTGGATTTAATGGTGCGTTTAACCGATGCCGTTGTAAAGTCAACCAATTTGCCTGTTACCGTTAAAACACGTTTGGGCTGGGATGATAATAATAAAAACATTGAAGAAGTTGCAGAACGGTTACAGGATGTGGGCATTAAAGCCCTCGCCATTCATGGCCGTACACGCTCACAAATGTATAAAGGCGAGGCAGACTGGACTTTGATTGCAAAAGTGAAAGAAAACCCACGCATCACCATTCCCATTTTTGGCAATGGCGATATTGACAGCCCCGAAAAAGCACTTGCTTATAAAAATAAATATGGTGTGGATGGTATCATGATTGGCCGTGCAGCCATAGGTTATCCCTGGATTTTTAACGAGATCAAACATTTTGTACAAACCGGAACACATTTACCGGCACCTTCTATTGAAGACCGTGTTGCAGTATGTAAAAAACACCTGCATAAATCTTATGAATGGAAAGGGCCCAAGGTGGGCATTTTTGAAATGCGCCGTCATTATGCCAACTATCTCAAAGGCATGCCTGGTATAAAAGAATACCGGTACAAATTAGTAACACTGGATACCGTTGAAGAAATTGATGCTGTTCTGGATGAAATTGCGGGTAAATACAAAGGTTTTGAATTTGAAAAAACACCGATAGAGCTGATCAATTATCATGAGAAGTGCCCGGTGGAATGAGCGGTTAAGATTGGGGCGCTACTGCAACCTGGGTGATTATCATAGCAGTTCTGGTTAAACGATTGAAGGCATTGAATGGCCAGGCCGCCATAGCGTCCCGACTGTACAAGAGATCGGGGCGCTGCAAGCGACCTGAACGATCACTATACTGACTTAAATAACCATTTTATCCAGGAATATTTTATCTTGCTATTCTTATTCTTTTCCTGCATTAAATCATTTCTTTCCTAAACTTTCCATTTATTGCTTCAATTATGCTGAATACATCAGGTAATTCAGATGGGTATTATTTTCAGGTAAATCAAAACCAATGCACTTAATTGAAGGAGAAATCTATCATATTTACAACCGGGGAAACAATAAACAATTGATTTTTTTCAATGAAAACAATTATCTCTTTTTCATTAAGAAAATCAGGGTTCAATTATATGACTGTGCAGATATTATTTGTTATTGCCTGATGCCAAACCATTTTCATTTATTGATAAGGGCGAATGAAAAAAGTATTGTTACCCGAAAAACCTTTGGTGGTAAACCCATGCAGGAATTTGCATACAGGGTTGGGAGTACTGCTAAGCAGTTATTCGCAGGCTATCAACCGGCAAAATAAAACAACAGGCTCTTTATTTCAACAGAAAACAAAAGCAAAACTCTTATCTGCAAATACTGACAGAAAAACTGAAAATTATTTTGAGAATTGTTTTTTTTATATCCATCACAATCCTTTACAAGCAGGCCTTGTAAATACTCTTAATCAATGGCCATTCTCATCTTATCCTGATTATATTGGGGAAAGAAATGGCAACCTCTGCAAAAAAGATATTTTCTTTGAAAAGATAGGTTTATCTATTGATGATATTACCCAGAGGTCGAAAGATAAAACCCCGGAGTGGTTATTGAAAAAGATATTTTAGGTTGCCGGAAAGTTCAGGCCGCCATAACGTCCCGACCGTAAATGAGCTCGGGGCGCTATAAGCGACCTGAGCGATTGATAATAGTTCTCCTTGTTATTTCGATTAAGTGGTCAGGCCGCCGAAGCGTCCCGACCCCGAAGGTGTTTACGCACGCCAATAATTTTTCATCAATTCATCACACCACGCCGGTTCTTTAATTTCTGTTTGAGGTAAAAACCCTTTCATAACAGGTTTAATATCCAGGATGGGCGTGCCGTTAACCGCATCCAGGTATTTTACCCAAAGTTTATTGTCTTCACGCTTTACCACTTCTGCAATGGTAAGCCCGATGGCATTCGGCCGGTTCTTTTTCCTTTGCGCAAAAATGCCCACATGCGGCCAATCAGGATTGCTGCGTGGATGACCGCTGTATACAACTTCTTCTGGCCTGGATTGATCGAAATAGAAAATGATCTCTACATGTGAAAAGCTTTCCACACCTTCCAGCGCAATAGCAGGAATATTTTCTGCCAGTTGAATTTCACTCACCACGTTTCCCCAAAAGTCATCTGTAATGGCACTGCGGTTATTGGTAACAAAGGCTACTGGTTGTAATGTAATTTCCATAAATATTATTTTATTGTTTTGATGAATCCAATAATTGAAACCACAAACCAGGTTGCTTCCAGCACTACGAATGGCCAATACTGAATCAACCACGAGGCATAACAGGCCAGCCCGGATCCCGCTATATTCAATACAAAAAATAAAGGCCGTTTATTTTTTAGCCTACCAACCATGTCAAGAAAATAAGCCAGCAGAATTAAACCCACACCGGTTATTCCTACAAAATCAGAATATGTCATATTCCAGGTGATTTAATAAGCCAGTAATTCGTTGAAATCAATACGCTTTATTCATATTGCAAAATAATCCATTGCTGAAGTAATGTTTTTATTCAGCTTTTTTCTCAATGGCTGTAATTACTTCATCACTTAATGGTGAAATGGATGGATCAAAATAATTAGTGAGTATCCCGTTTTCATTAACGAGGTATTTAGAAAAATTCCAGCTGGGCGATTTATCATTCCATCCGTTTTCTGCACTTGTAGTGAGCCATGTAAAAACAGGGTTCTGCTGTGCAGTATGCACCACCACACTTTTTTGCATTAATGGAAATGTTACACCAAAATTCAGTTTGCAAAAACTGGCGATTTCACTATCCGTTCCTTTTTCCTGTTCCTTAAAATCATTAGCGGGGAAACCCAGCACCACCAGTTTACCTGAATATTTTTCGTACAGTTTCTGCAGATCATCGTACTGGTTGGTATAACCACAATTACTGGCGGTATTCACCAACAAAACTTTTTTCCCTTTCAATGAATCGAAGGAGTACGAACTGCCGTTATTGAGTGTACTGTTTAGTGTATAAAATGAAACCTGCGGATCTTTTTTACCAGCTAATTGCTGACTGTTCTTCCCGGTTAACTTAGTGAACCACATCCATGCAGGATATACTGCTTTCAATACTTTTTGCCTGTACGTCATATTCTTTGTATTTCTGTTTGCAATTTCTACATAAACGGCAAATATGCCAATCATTATCAGCACAACAATAATAAAGCGTTTTAGTTTTTTATTGATACGCATCTTTTATAAACTTATTTAAATACTTTCTTTTAACTCCACCCATGGTATTAAAAGGGGCACCCAGTTCATAGGCATCGAAGTAGAAGAAGATATATTCTTCGTTCATTGAAAAGTTTAATTTATTATCCAGTTCAAGCTGCCCCGTTAAAGGTACAGTTGCAACTGCTGATAAAATTAGTTGTTTAAAATACAGTGAATCTGCGTTGGAGTAGATATTAAAAAAGTCTCCAAATCTAATAAACTTATTTAATCGTGTATCGAAATTTATACAGTTATAACAGCGAAGTGGACGCATTAATGCAGCATCACAATAGCTCATTTCAAAACAATAACTAATAAGTATTTTGTCTCTGAAGATATTATTTAATGACATTTCAGTTTCACCTGCAACGCCAGTTTTGGTTTCTGTACCTGATAGGTCGTCATTATAGTCCTTGAGAAAAGAGCCTGCCATATTTATCATTTTTTTCCGTAGCATCTTTTCCCGTTCTGCGTCAGTTTTCTCTATTAAACGGGGGATAATTATGGTTCCCGGTATTTTCGGTTCTATTACAGCCCAGTCAAGTGTATCAACAGTAAAACCTCCAGGCAATTTGTATAATGGGCCTCCATTCATTTTCTCTATGTCTCCAACAAAAAAAGTATCGTTAGTTTCAGTAAAAGAAACTGGGGTAAAATTATTTCGCCTTCTTTCATTACAGGCAAAGAGGGTATAACAACAGCATAAAATAATCAATATTTTCATCATTATCAATTATGCCCTATTCAATTATCCATTATTTTATCACCCACTTAAAGAGTTTCATCTTTCCTTTAAACGGCGGATATTTCACTGCAGGATCGAACCATGCAGGTGTTTTCATAATGGCTTTGTGATGACTGAAGGTATCGAACGAATATTTGCCATGATAATTTCCAGTACCACTAAAGCCACGCCCTCCAAAAGGCAAATGATGATTGGTTAAATGCCAGCTGGCATTATTTACACAACCTCCGCCAAAGGGGACAGTGTTCAACCAGTCCTGTTCTTTCTTTTTATTATTGGTAAACACATAAAATGCCAGGGGATTAGGATGTGCTTTGATAATATCCATCGCCTCAGCTTTATTGGCAAACGAAATGATGGGCAATATGGGCCCGAATATTTCTTCCTGCATTACGGGAGCATCCAATTTTATACCATCCATTAATGTCGGTTCAATAAACAGTTGTGCTGCATTACTTCTTCCTCCATACAAAATATTACCCTGTGTTAAATAATTTTGCAGCCTGTTGTATTGTTTTTCGTTGATGATCTTTCCATAATTATAATCCTGCTCTGGCTGTTTGCTAAAAAAATGCTCCAGTGTTTTTTTTAATGCTTCAACCAGTGCCTGCTTTTTTGTTTCATGCACCAAAATATAATCCGGCGCCACACACATTTGCCCCGCATTGCTGAATTTGGTGATGGCAATCCGTTTTGCTGCAACAGCAATATTAGCATCAGCTTCCACCACGCAGGGGCTTTTGCCGCCCAGTTCCAGTGTAACAGGCACCAGTTGCTCTGCCGCCATTTTATAAATAATTTTTCCAACAGCAGTACTACCGGTATAGAATACATGATCGAACCTGAAATGGTTCATCATTGCAGGAATTTCTGCTGCACCATCCCCATCAGTAAATAAAATATATTCCGGTGCAAAAGTTTGCTCAATGATTGTTTTCATCACTGCTGCCGTAGCAGGTGCAAATTCAGATGCTTTCAGTACAACTGTATTCCCTGCGGCAATAGCACCAATCATCGGTGTGAATAATAATTGTAATGGGTAATTCCATGGGCCAATGACCAGTACCACACCCAAAGGTTCTTTCATTACATAGCTTTTGGAAGGTACATTCAGTAAGTTAGTAGCAGTATAATCGGGTTGCATCCATTGTTTTAAGCGCTTTATTGCTGTGCTGATTTCGCTGATCACAAATCCGGTTTCTGTTACCCAGCATTCTTCTGCATTTTTTTTCAGGTCGGTATACAAAGCCTGGTGTAATGCATCCTGGTTTTGCAATATGGCGGTTTTTAATTTTTTTAGTTGTGTAATTCTGAATGTGTAAGATTTTGTGGCACCAGTTTCATAGTAACTGTGCATCGTTAAAAGTTGATCGGTGTTGACCATTACCCTAATTTTGCAGCAAGGTAAACAAAACCTTTCATGACAGACGAACATTACATGCGGCAGGCGCTGAAAGAAGCGCAAAAAGCTTTTGATGCTGGTGAAGTACCTGTGGGTGCAGTAGTTGTACTCAATGATAAAATTATTGCCCGTGCACACAACCAGGTGGAACTGCTGAAGGACAGTACTGCCCACGCCGAGATACTGGCGCTTACCACTGCATATAGTTTTTTAGGCAGCAAATATTTACCCGATGCTGTATTGTTTGTAACCGTTGAACCATGCCTCATGTGCAGTGGTGCTTTATACTGGAGTAAGATTGGACGTATTGTTTTCGGTGCTGCTGATGATAAGAACAGTTACCGGAGAAGTACTGGCGGTAATAACCCTTTTCATCCTAAAACAGTTATTGAAGGTGGATTGCTGCAGGAAGAATGTGCCACGCTGATGAAAGACTTTTTTAAAGCAAGAAGATAACTGCTTTACTGCACCACCATTTTCTTTTTTACCAGTTGATTTTTTTGTTTCAGTATAATGAAATAGATACCCGGTGGAAGGGAAAACATGACCACCATATTTTCATTGCCTGTGGTCAGCAGCCGCTGATCGTTTCTTAATTTCTTTCCACTGATATCTGCTATTTGCAATTGCACCAATCCCGGTTCAAAACCTTTTACTTCCAGTTCAGCTTTATTCTTTGCCGGGTTTGGAAATAATTTTACAGATGCACGAATACTGTCTGCAGGTGTTGCATTTTTATTTGCAGCCATAGCAGTATCGGGCAATGGAGCTGCCGGCGCCTGTGCGGCAGCAGTATAAATTCCCAAAAACGAAACCAGTACAATTACAATTTCTTTCATTTTATCATTGAATCGGAAACCAATAACGTAAATTTGTACTCCTATATTTCTTAATAGCTTTATAAAATTTAAAACTTATGGCATTTACATTACCGGCTCTTCCTTACGCACATGATGCACTGGAGCCTCATATCGACACTACCACCATGCAGATTCACCATGGCAAACATCACCAGGCTTATGTTGACAACCTGAACAAAGCCATTGCCGGTACTGAACATGAAAATAAAAGCCTTGAAGATTTAGTAAAACATGCAGGATCCATCTCTCCTGCTGTTCGCAATAATGGCGGTGGGCACTGGAACCACAGTTTCTTCTGGGAAAGTTTAGCACCCAAGGCAGGTGGTGCACCTTCAGGTAAACTGGCCGACGCTATCAATGCTGCATTCGGCAGCTTTGATGCATTCAAAGAAAAATTTGCCGCCGCTGGTATGACAAGGTTTGGCAGTGGCTGGGCATGGCTGCTTGTTAAAGATGGTAAGCTTGAGATTTCTTCCACCCCCAACCAGGATAATCCTTTAATGGAAATTGCTGATGTAAAAGGCATACCCGTTTTAGGAGTTGATGTATGGGAACATGCATACTACCTGAAATATCAAAACCGCCGTGCTGATTACCTGGCTGCTTTCTGGAATGTGGTAAACTGGACTAAAGTGGCTGAACGTTTTGGCGCTTAAATAATACCGCAGGTGAACAACCTGTTGCGAAATAAAAAGCTGCAACCATTAGTGTTGCAGCTTTTTATTTTTATCTTGTCAGAAATTATTTCCATGACAAGGAGGATTATTTTTCTGCTGCTATTCTTTTCCATCACTGATTTTTCATTTGCTGATACGCCCGGTAAACGGGAAATGCACGACAGCAAAATCACGTTCCAGGATGTTTCTAAGTGCAGCCCTTATGTTTTTTATTGGGGGCAGGCCGGAATGGATCATGCGGAAGATACTATATCAAACGATAAAAGTGTTTTTTTAATGGCTTCCCGTGGGGCGCCTTATCAATACCAGTTTTGGGGCATCAATACAAAAACAAAAAAATCTACCGATACCATTTTCTTTGGTAATTATTATTCTCCCGACTATGTGATTATTCTGAAAGGCATTCATAAGGATTCTATCGTGTACGATCAAAAAGAATTATCCAATGCCAATACGGTTGTTAAGGAAGAAAATACAGACAGTATCACCAATAAGGAACTTGTGGCTGACGCACAATCGTACAGGAGAAAACATGCTTTACATTCCTGGTTATTATATGGTGCTGGTATTGCAGGCTTGGGTGGATTGATTTGGTTTTTCATCCGCAGAAGAAAAAATATAACTACCGCAACTCAGGGTACAGGATCGTAACCATGCCCGCCCCAGGGATGGCATTTTGATACCCGCTTAATCGTTAACCATAATCCTTTTACGGGCCCATATTTTTTAAATGCTTCTATTCCATAATGGGAACAGCTGGGTGTAAACCTGCATTTGTTTCCCAGCCACGGGGAAATGATCCATTGATATAGTTTAATGGCCAGTATAAATGGGAAGCTCAGTATTTGCAATACAATTTTCATTTGATGTTTTTATATAACCTTTTTAATACGGCCCCGGTTTTTTCAAACACTAATTGATATTCCGGTATTTCATTGCCGGTATAAATGATGAACACCATCATGTTGCTGTTCATTTCCTTGATTGATTGAAGTAAATTATTTTTTTGTAAACGCCAGCTTTCCCTCATCAGCCTTTTTACCCGGTTGCGTTCGGTGGCATGCTTAAAATATTTTTTACTTACACTGAATGCGGCTTTCAGGCCGGGAGATGGATTGCTTTCATCTTCTGCTTTATGAATCAAATACAATACCCTGAAAGGAAATACTGAAAATGATATTCCCTCTTTGAACAATTGCTCAATGCTTTTCCGGCTTTTCAACCGTTCATTTTTGCCGAGTGTATTTCGTGAACTATTTTCCAATAAGTCAAAATTAAAAAGTCCCGCTGAATAGCGGGACTGGTTATTTTCAGTTTTGCATGCAAAACGGGTTTTATTTTTTAGAACCGTGTTCGCTGGAAACAGTCAGTTTATGACGTCCTTTTTTTCTGCGGCTGGCCAATACTTTACGGCCATTTGCAGTTTCCATGCGTTTACGAAAGCCGTGCACAGTTTTCCTGCGGCGTTTATGAGGCTGATACGTTCTTTTTTTACCTGGCATTGTTTTAAATTTTTTCCTTTACAAAAATATTTTTTACCGTTTCAGCAGGGCACCATCCCCGCTTCTTGTGAAAGGACGGCAAAAGTAGGCATTTTAAGGGAAAAATAACCGTTCCAGGATAAAATATTTATGTCTCAGAGCGCCGCATGGCTTGATTGCACTGGCTTTCCAAAGAATATGCTGGCATGGCTGTCAAAATCTTCTGTAGAATCTGTGGTATAAAAGGCTGCCGAACCATTTTTACTGCACCGGGCCTCTATTTCAGGATGACGCTGTAAATAGCCTTTCAGGCTTTCCGCCACAATTTGTCCCTGTGACAAAATAGTAATGCCTGCCGGTGTATATTGTTTTATTTTTTCCTGTAGCAACGGGTAATGTGTACAGGCCAGTAAAATGGTATCTATCTTATTTGATGTTGCCAGCAATTGGCTGATATCTTTTTGAACAAAATAATCAGCACCTGCAGCATTGTATTCGTTGTTTTCCACCAATGGCACCCACATCGGGCAGGCGTGCTGGTATACCGTTACATCAGGAAAAAACTTCGCTACTTCTATTGGATAAGATTGTGACTGCACTGTTCCATTCGTACCTAATATCCCTACCGTTTTGGTTTTGGAATATTGGCCAATTACTTCTGTCGTTGGCCGGATTACACCCAACACTCTTTTTGAAGTGTCGATACGGGGCAAATCATTTTGCTGTATGGTTCGCAATGCCTTTGCTGATGCCGTATTGCAGGCCAGCACCACCAATGAACAACCCTGTTTAAAAAACCATTGCACACATTCCAGTGTATACTGATACACTGTTTCAAAACTGCGTGGGCCATAAGGTGCACGGGCATTATCGCCCAGGTATAAATAATCGTATTGGGGCAATTGCTGTACAATTTCTTTTAGTACAGTTAATCCGCCGTAGCCGCTGTCAAAAACGCCAATTGGTCCCTGGTTCATGGGTCAAAAATAAGTATTTGGCTGATGAATGAAGCGGTTGTTACCATTCCAGTTTTTTCAATATCAAATCTGTAATGTCGTAGCAGGGAGGTAAAGGCAATGTTGATTCTTTGCATAAATCGAAAACTAAATCGTAACCATTTGCCTGTGCAATGGGTTTTATCTTATTGATAACCCATACAATAATTACTTTGCGTAAACTGTCTGTATAACGTTCTGCAGATGTCAATGCTTTATCATTGCAGGATTGCATTGCCAGAAATTGCCGGTTTAATTTATTTCTGACACTATCCTTGTCCCGCTCACTTAATGCCGGGCAACTGCAGCACTTTCGATACAATTCCGTTTCAATGGAATCATTTACGGGGTAAAAACATTGGGTATATGCTGCAATTAATTTATGATTGATATATTTATTTGCCGAATCAATCCATTCGACAGCAATTAATTTTTGCAGCATTGCATCCATATCCACCCCGCCAGCTTTTAATTGCGCTGGAGCATAACCGGTAAGGCAAAGTATCAATATTCCCGTTACAATTATTCGTTTCATCGGGATAATATAAAAGCCACATGTTTTACGATGTGGCTTTTAAGTAAAGAGGAGTTAAATATTTTTAGTTACCAGTTTTTGCCGGTGCTTTTGTTGCAGGGGCAGCGGGTGCTTCTTTAATACCCAGTTCTTTTTTCACCAAAGCTAAAATGTCATCGCCCGGAGGGCCAACTAATACAGCTGAAATATCCAGTACATAGGTATAACCGTTCTTTTTTGCTGCTGCTTTTATGGCATCCATAGCTTTCAGGCGGATGGGGTTAAACAAATCCTGTCCTTTTTTATTGATTTGATCCTGCAAACCCTGGTTATATTCCTGGATTCTCTGGTACAATTTAGTCAGTTCATTTCTTTTTACTTCCTTCATTGTTTCAGTAAGCGTAGCTGAATCCTTTACAAATTTTGCTGCTTTATCATCAAAATCATTCTGCAGGTCTTCACCATTTTTTTGCAGTGATACCTGGTATTCCTGCAATTGGCTATCTGCCTTTAAAGCTTCGGGCATTACAGAGATAAGGTCTTGTGTGTTGATGTAACCAATTTTTGTTTGTGCGGTGGCTCCCAAAAACGATACTGCCATTACACCAGCAACGATTAACTTTTTCATTGTTTTTTTAAAGTTTACTTTTATAGTTTGTTTTTTTATGGTTTTAGCTGCATGGCAACTAATTTTTAACGGTTTATTTAACGCCCAGGTTTCTCAGCACATCATCACTTTTGTCCAGTTTGGGGTCGGCAAAGATAACGGTAATTCCTTCACTTTTATCCAGTATAAAATCATATTGCTTATCTACTGCCAGTTTTTGAACCGCGTTGTACACCCTGTCCTGTATGGGTTTGATCAGTTCCTGCCTTTTTTTGAACAGATCTCCCTCAAAACCAAAGCGTTTCTTTTGTAAATCCCTTAATTCTTTTTCTTTATTATAGATCTCATCTTCCCTTTTCTTTTTCAGGTCATCACTCAGCATTACCTGTTCTGCATCATAATCTTTCAGCATTTTGTCTACAATGGTTTGCTTTTGATCAATTTCCTGCTGCCATTGCTCACTAAATTGATCCAGCCGTTTCTGGGCGTCTTTATACTCTGGTAATTTCTCCAAAATATATTTAGAGTCTATAATGGCATATCGTTGTGCATTTGCTGCAAACGCAAATAAGATGCTGGTGCAGGCCAGTAAGAATAGTTTTTTCATGTCCCTGTTTTTTTGCAAATAAACAAATAAACCCTTTATATGTATAATATTTCTTATTCCGGTTCCTGGCCCAGCATGAAGGTGAATTTAGCCATTCCTTTCAGGCCGGCACCTGGTGTATACCTGTCAAAACCCACGCCATAGTCAAAGCCAAGCAATCCAAACATGGGCAGGAAGAAACGCATACCTAAACCGGCTGAGCGACGCAACTGGAATGGATTGTAACTCTTAAAGTCGTACCAGCCATTGGCGGCTTCAAAAAAAGCCAAACCATAAATAGTGCTGCTGGCGCTTGTGCTGAATGGATAGCGCAATTCCAGGGTATATTTATTGAAAATGGTGAAGTATTGGTTAGAGGTAACACTTTCAGGATTAATCTTCGGGTCTGAAGAATTATATACCGGGTAACCCCTGTGTGCAATAATGTCGTAACCCAGTAATGCATAGCTGTTACTTAAACCGGCATCGCCCAACTGGAACCTTTCAAATGGCGATATACCCAGTTTGGTTGTATAACGGCCAATGAAACCATATTTTGCTGCCGCTTTCAGCACAAACTGTTTGTTATGATCTTCCCCTCTCGCCCTTCCAATAGGAACATACCATTCACCATTGAAACGCCATTTATGAAATTCAGGCAACTCATAAGGGTTAGCGCCACCGGTTGAAATACCCAATGCCGTGTAAGGCAGTGTAAACTGCCCGCTCAGCATAAAATTGGAGCCGCCTGTTGGGAATATTGGGTTAGGGCCGGCAGAGTTACGCACCAAAGCAACTTTTAAACTGATGTTGGTTGATGTTCCGTTGCTTAAGCCGGCAAATATGTTGGCATAATTCCTCAGTTTATATTGCTGTACGCTGAGGGCATAAATGAGGTTGAAATAGTCATCGGGCCATTTTAATTGCTTACCCAATGATATGCTGAAGCTGCTGGTTTTTACATAAGAAGTATCTCCCGCTGCTTTGGAATAACCGCCGGTGATTGGGTCGTAAGTATTGGCATACTTGGTATTGGCATAACCAATGGTAAATGAATTTCTTTTTTTACCGCCCAGCCATGGTTCGGTAAAGGAGAAATTGTATGAACGGTAAGCTTTACCGTTAGACTGTACCCTGGCACTCAGTTTTTGTCCATCGCCTGAAGGTAACGGATCCCATGTGGAGCGCTTGGTGATATTTTTTATGGAGAAGTTGTTGAAGGTGATACCCAATGTACCGGTTAAACCGATACCACCGCCAAAACCTGCAGATAACTCCAGCTGATCGGCAGACTTTTCTTCAATTTCCCAGTTAATGTCCACTGTTCCATTATCTGCATTAGGTACTACCTGTGGATTAATTTTTTCTGCATTGATAAAGCCAAGCTGGCCCAGCTCCCTTTGTGTACGAATGATATCTGCACGGCTGAATTTTTCACCAGGAATAGTTCTTAATTCACGGCGAATTACATAGTCTTTCGTTTTATCGTTACCGGAAATAGTGATGTTGCCATAAGTTGCCTGCGGGCCTTCTGTCATCCTTACTTCAAAGTCAATGGTATCGTTGTATACTTTGGTTTCTACGGGGTCAATACGGTAAAAAAGATATCCATCATCCATGTATAGACTTTGAACATCCCCACCCTCTGCAGAAATTTGTTTACCGAGGCGTTTGTTCAGCAACTCCATGTTGTACACATCGCCTTTTTTAATGCCGAGAATAACGTTTAAAATGGAGTCAGAATATTTGGTGTTTCCTTTCCAGGTAATATCACCAAAGTAATACTTGTTTCCTTCGTTTACTTTCAGGAAAACATTCATGTTGCTCCTTGAGTCATACACCACGGTATCCCCAAGTATGGTTACATCGCGGTATCCCTGTGAGTTATAATAATCCAGTACCCGTTCCCTGTCTTCCTGGTATTTTTTATCATTAAATTTTGAGGAGCTTAATTTCAGCCTTACATAAGGATCCAACAACATTTTTGTTTTGGATAAGGATAAAAATCCTGCGTCGCTGATATAATCTTTAAAGGTTAATTTTTTAGCAGAGTCGCCATAAGGGTTGGGCACCGTGATAGGATAAAGTGTTATCCTCGCCATTTCTTTAGTACCCTTCATCTGCTTTTTCAGTTTTTGTTCCGATAAGCTTTCGTTGCCACTGAAGTTTAGGGTGTTGATTTTAACCTTATTGCCTTTATCTACGGTAAATGTGAGTGAAATGGCATTGTTCATCCCGGTCATTAATTCTTCTTTCACGTCTATCTTCACATTCCGGTAACCTTTGTCTGCAAAAAACTTGCGAATGGCTTCCACCGCACTCAGTTTCATATTTTCCGTTACCACCCGCTCTTTAACAAGGTTAACCTTACCTTCCAGGTCATCTTTTTCTCCTTTTTTCAAACCAATAAATTTCAATGCAGCCAGGCGGGGCCTTTCGGTTACTTCAAAATGAATGTACAGGTTACGTTCCTCCAGTTTGGTAAAAGAAATTTCAACGTTAGAGATCAGGTTCTGTTTCCACAATTTTGCTATTGCTTTGCTGAAAATGTCTGTACCGGGAATCATCACTTTATCACCAACTGCAATACCGGAAATGGAGATGATCAGGTTTTGATCGAAGGCTTTGGTTCCGCTAACTGTGATGCCGGCAATGGTATATTCTTTGGGCGTTTTGCTGTTAAATATGTTGAGCAGTTCAGGATCGATGGATACAGTTGTATCAACCTGCGCCATAACTACCTGGCTGGTGAATACAATAAGCGCAATAAAAAAGATCCTTTTGTAAATCAGGTGCATCAAGTTGGTTTTTTTATGAGCGGCAAATTACCCCCATTAAGTTAAACTATTTGTTAAACCTGCCCTTCTGCAGCGCCATTCCTGCGGGCGGTTCAGTTGTTATTTTTTTGTAATCTCCCCGGTTTGAATTTGCTCGCTGGTTTTCCCAAACCTCCGTTCCCTGCCCTGGTAATCCAGTATGGCTTCATACAAATTCTCCTTCCTGAAATCGGGCCACAACGTATTGGTGAAATACAATTCTGCATAAGCCAGCTGATACAGCAGGAAATTACTGATACGGTATTCGCCGCTGGTTCTGATCATCAGTTCCGGATCGGGAAATTTGCCGGTGCACAGGTATTGCTGTATTAATTCCTGGTTTACTGCTGCAGGTTGAAGTGTGCCTGCTTTTACATCTTCTGCAATTCTTTTTACAGCGGTATTAATTTCCCAGCGGCTGCTGTAGCTGAGCGCCATTATTAAATTAAGCCCGGTATTGGTGGATGTTTCCGTAATGGCTTCATTCAGTTCGTTCCTTGCCTGTTCGGGCAACATGCTGGTATCGCCAATTACATGAAGGCGGATGTTATTTTTATTCAGTGTGGGTACTTCTTTCCTGATCGTGTCAACCAGTAGTTCCATCAGGCCGCTCACTTCATAAGCCGGACGGTCCCAGTTTTCTGTACTGAAAGCGTATAAGGTGAGGTACTGAATACCTAATTCTGCAGCGCCTTCCACCACATCACGTACACTTTCCACACCATTGAAATGGCCAAACAGGCGGTCTTCTCCCTTCTCTTTTGCCCAACGGCCATTACCATCCATAATAATGGCAATATGTTTAGGTAAACGTTGTATATCGATTTTATCCTTAAGGCTCATAAAAGAGTAGTCAGGCACAGGGCCTGACTTTGGGCTGCAAAAGTAATAAATTTAGTTGGAATAAGTGTTTAAATGCTGAACTCAAAGCTTAACCACTTTACCCTGCTGTACCTGGCCATTTATTACAGCCCTGTACAGGTACATGCCCGGTGTGGCACTGGTGATATTGAACTGACGGGTGTTCTTAAAACTCCCCACCAGCGTGCCCTGTGTGTTATACACGTTGATCTCATCTGCCATGGCAATACTCCCGTTTTGCATACAATTAAATATGCCTGTTGATGGATTGGGATACATTGTCACCTGCGCTACGGCTACGCCGCCGGCACAGGATTCTTTGTCATCCAGGTAATTCTTATCATCTGCCAATACACGGCTGTAAGTACAACCACCGGCATTGGTTAATGTAATCGTTGCATTTGCAGAAATGTTTGCAGGCAGGTCAATTACAGATTGATTGCTGTACTGCAATTTACTGGTGGCATCCGTTACCTGCCATGTTAAACCCTGTGCAGGTGCAGTAGTGGTAAGCCTTGTGATACAGGTACCATTTTTATTGATCACACTGATGCCGAAAACTGATGCCGAACAAGATAACCTTGATGCTGTCCAAAGTGAATTACTGATATTTACAAACTGCATATTGTATTGCGCCATATTGGTTACCTGCCAGAATGTTCCTGCTGCTCCTCCAGGAATATCCAGTACCATCAGTGATGAATCAGTTGCATCGGCATAATGTAACTGCACTGCTTTTCCATTTTGATCTTTTATTGCAAACACTTTATTGATGGCCTCTTCGGTGGCATATTTACCATCTGAATAGCTGCTTACATTACAATAAATTTTATCGATCCCTGCCGGTATATAAAAATAACCGGGCAGGCTGCTGATATCATCGCGGTAGCTTTCTGTTTTATTTCCCAAAAACTGGCCACTCTTATAAAAATAATTACCGTTGGTGGTGATGCTGATATTTACTGATGATTTGTATTTGGAAACAATGGTGAGCACATAGTTACCCGCTTGCGGCAGGTCTACTTTAAATGTACCACCCTTGCTGGTATTATCTATACTGAAATCCTTTACCACCTGCAGTGCTTTATCTGCAGATTCCACTTCAAAATTGATGTACCCTTTTCCAGCCATGTCAAACGTTGGCGTATACTGTACACTGAAACTGCCTGCTGATGGCGCAACAATATTAAAAGTGGTTTTGTTGTAATAGTTGATACCGTTGGTGTACATGATCTTTGCATTGATCTTTGCCAGCGGTGCAATATTGCCTGCTTTAAATTGCTGTTGTACATACGCAGGTGTTAAAATAGCAAACTGATCTTGTTTACCTGCATATAAACTAACATCCTGCTGAAAATTATTATCTGCTTCTGCTGCGCTCAGTAAAGGCAATGCGCCGCCCTGGTATGCAGTTCCGTTCACCACATTGTATTTAGTATAGAAATCGCTGGTGTTACCATATTTGCTTACAATGGTGGCAATCATATAATAACTGTTTACCAGTTGCATTTTGTTGGTTTTTGCTAGGTAAATGCACAGGGCACCGTCTCTATCTGCCTTGCTGCCTGATTTATCCTGGTCGTTATTTGCCAAATTATAATACAATACCATATAGTGCAGGTATGCTTTTAACTCACGCAATCTTTCTTTTACAACAGCAGGTGCATTTTGTGTTTGCTGGTCGGCCGTTTGTAATAAGCGGATGTACGAAGGAATGGTATACCTGTCTGGCAGTGTTTCTTCTTCGCCCCAAAGTGTAACCAGTTTATATATTGTTGTGCTGGCAGCACCAAACATGTTATTGCAAAACTCATGCAGGGTACTGTCTACTTCAATATTATCTTTCAGGAAACTATTGGCTGCCAGCAACACTGGTAAACTTCCAAATTTTGCGGGTGATGCTTCCCACATTACCCCCTGCGATTTTTTATCTTTTGCTATTTGCAGTGCAGCCTTAATATCACTCCATTTAAAAGCCGGTGTTTCACCGCTCCAGTTAGAGAGGTTTAAATATAAATATTCTGATACATTGGAATAACGGTTGTACCACCTGTTACGCAGGCCATTGGTGCTGCTTTCCATTTGGTATACTGTGGGTATCAACTGCACATCAATATTGTTGTTGATGCTGATATTGGCTGATGGCACATCGGCATGACCGGAATAAGCATATAACTGGAAACGTTTGCCGGGGTATTTGCCAAGTAAACTTTCAGCTACATAATTGGCTAACGTAAAATGCTGGTCGCTTTCTTTTGGATAATCTTCTGCTGTACAGGTTTCATTGTCTTTTGAATTGCCAAATTTTGCACCGTCTGGCACTTCCAGTCCGATATAATCATAGTTATACCTGTAATTCCTGTAAATATTCGTATATAGCGTACTGTTAGTAAATATGTTGTTTTGATACTGCGTGTATTTTTGTTCTAACGAAGTTGCCCACAATTCCTTTGCAGCAGGGTTAAAAATATCTGGCACAGACTGGTAGTTAGCCTGCCTGGATCCATTGTAATTGGCTACATAACATGGATTATTTTGTAATGCGGTCATGTAAGTCCCGTTCATCATATCGTCCCTGTGGCCGGTAAAACGGGAAGCACCCATCATACCGTTGCGGCGTTGGTACAAAGCCCAGTTGTGACCATTATCTCCAAAATAATTATCCCAGCTGTAAGCCGGATTATTATCCATGACCCAGCGGTTATGCCCGCCGCTGATGAACCATGTTTTATAAATATAACTGCAGGTAAATGTGGTATCTGTTTTTTGATACGCGGTATTCATTGATGGGATGATTTCCCAAATAGAGCCGGGCTGATAAAAACGAAAACCCAGTTGGTGCAGGTATTGATACAAACCAAAATGCAAACCATTATCGCTGTAAGCAGAAAACCTGATATAGGAATGACCGTCACACGCTACTTTGCATGCCTGGTTATCGCTGATGGTGGCATCATAAATAAATACAATCCCTGCTGAAGGAATATTTGTATACGACTGCGTAACGAAATGACTGCCGGGGATACTTTGCTGTAATAAAGATGCTGCATCTTCTGCAGTTGCTTTCAACAACTGGGAAGCCTGGGCCGGATAGTACACTGTTTGCGCTTTTGCCATATGCAAAAAACACAGGGTTATTACTGCGGTAATAACACAGTTGCGAATGAACGCCATAGTTGTTCTTGTTAGTGATGAGATAAACTATGGTTTCATCACAGAAAAAAAGGATTCTTGCTTGCGTTGTTCGCAGGATTCGGGAACTATAATCTTTGGTGCTGTATGAAAGTGATGAAGCAATGCATCACTTATTTATTTGGAGGAGATGTAAAAATAATAATTTTTTTGTAAGAAAAAAATAATAGCCCCGGAATTTTCGGGGCTATTTATATAATAATATTCTACTTTTTACTTAGCGCTTGGGCAGCGGTAACTGCTGATATTGAAGGTGATACCCACTTCTGCAATTATATACTGGTCTTTTTGTTTACTGTACCCTCTCTGCCTTCCTTCCACCCCCAGCACATTATTGGGATCCAGTTCGTAAGATCTGTCCTGCAGTAAAGCTGCCGTTGAAGGCTGCCCGTTGGGTAAAGTTGGAAAACGGCCTGCACCAATATAAGTGGTGCTTACATCATCTAAATAATCAGTAGTGGTAAAGCGTTGCGCTATTTCAAATGAAAGGTTTACTTTTTCTGATATATTATATTTAACCCCTGCACCCAACGGAAAACAAAATGCCATAGTGCTGTACTGCCTTCTTCCTTTATATCCTAACGTTTGACCTTCTGTACCCAATGGGCGCAAAAATACTTTTTGCCCGTTGAGGTATGCATAGGGGTCGAAACTGAAAACACCGGCACCCAATGTTACATAAGGAGTAAATGAATGTTCAGGGTCTCCGGGTATAAACTTGAAAAAATTAAAATCGCCCTGCAGAGAAAGCTCCCATACATTAGTATTAAAGCTCAGGTTCCTGGTGCGCTGGTAATCATTCTTACTATATATATCACTATATCCCAACTGGGCATAGTGAGCTGCGATGCGCAGGCCGGTATAATCGCCAAATTGTTTGCGGAAAAATATTCCTAATGCAGGTTTGGGCCTGTTGATGGCGGCCCTGGTATTTAAATCGCCAAAATAATGCGCTGCACCGGCCGTAATGCCAAACTCTCCCTGCTGTACATAATCGTACCTTTGGGCAGCAGCCCGGTTAACCAACACAACTGAAAACAATATGATAAGGACAGATAATTTTTTCATAATACGCAAAATACAGAATTGTTTTGTTAAAACGATCATGGCTCCGTAACTGGTACGTGAATTTTCCATTTTAGCATTTTATTGCTTTTCTAACCGGAGGCCGGCACTCATTACAGCGGGCAAAGGATCGTCCCGCATGATTTGTGTGATGGTAAAATTATAATTTCCCGGTTTCTTAAATCTTACAGCCTGGTTAAACAGTAACTGCCTGATTTCCCAGATGTCATTCATTCCGGTACCCATCCAGCCTGTGGCATCGCTGCCCAATTGCATATCTACTTTTTGGTAGTGCATACTGTCTGCCGGTGGCTGAATGCCCACATTCAACCATATATTATTATATTGGTACGCATCGGTATGGCGTAATACCAGGTAAGTGGTATAGGCAGAAGCTGTATCAGTAATAGTAAAACTTCCTTTTACTTCAAAGCTGCTCTTCCAGTTATAGCCGGGAATGGTGGTATCTTTTTCAAATACATTAATCTGTGTGCAGGATGTAAGCCGGAACAATAAAAAAACTACTGCCAGTTTGATGATATAAGATGTGGGTTTCAATTTCATAATGCGGAATAAAGTTACAACTTGCGCCGGAGGATTGTAGTGCGTTTGTTACAGTACATTTAATACCTGTTCTTTTGCTTTTTCCAGTTCGTCTTTCATTTTCACCACGCATTTCTGAATATCTGCATCGTAAGCTTTGCTTCCGGTGGTGTTGATCTCTCTTCCTATTTCCTGTAAAATAAAAGATAGTTTTTTCCCTTTGCCTTCTTCTGTTTCTGCCAGTATGGTTTTAAAATATTCGCAATGCTGGCGCAGGCGGATCTGTTCTTCATGAATATCTATTTTCTCCATGTAGTAAATCAGCTCCTGTTCCATCCTGTTGTTATCTATATTTTCTTTACCTACATATTTTTCCAGCAGCTGTTTAATTTCGTCTACAATTCTTTCTTTACGCAGGGGTTCCAGTTTCAATATGGCTTCTTCCTGTTCTTTAATATTTTCTATCCGTTCACGCAGGTCTTTTTCCAGGCCCGAACCTTCTTCCACCCGGTGCTGGTTCAAATTGTTGAGTGCAGTTATCAATACTTTTTTAAATTCTGCAAAATCATTTTCTGCCAGTACATCATTAGCCGGTGTTACCACTTCTGGCAAACGCAATAAAGCGCTGAGTACTGAATTGGTGTCAATTTTTAATTCTGCTGCCAGCACTTCTATCTGTTTGTAATATGCTTTGATGAGATCGGTATTAATGTTTACCGGTTTGGTGGTGCCGTTTTGTTTAATGTTAATAAAACAATCTATTGTACCGCGGCCCAAATGTTCCTGCAAAATATTCCTGATTTCAAATTCGTACGGCCTTAACAATGCAGGCAGCTTTAACTGCAGTTCCAGTTGTTTTCCATTAAGCGCTTTAATCTCAACCAAAAAAGTTTTTTCATTGAAGGTTTGTTCTGCGCTTCCAAAACCCGTCATTGACTTAAGCATATACCTGTATTTAGTGTTGCAAGATAATAATATTAACCGTTAGATAAGAAGTTATTCATTGGTAGTGGTTTCAGGATAGCCATTCATCAACCCAAGGCGCATCATACGCTCTGAATGCTGCAAACGTTCAAATCCAAATTGTTCATATAGGCCATGTGCATCTTTAGTACCCAGCATCCAGCTTCTGAAGCCCTGCAGTTCCGGGTGTGCGAGTATAGTACTGATTAACCATTTGCCCAATCCTTTACCACGGCAGGCATCTGTTATAAAAACATCGGCAAGATAACCGAATGTTGCTTTATCTGTAATTACTCTTGCAAAACCAACCTGTTCATGATTTTCTTTTTTATAGATGCCAAAACAAAATGAACCATCAATTGCTTTTTGAACTACAGTTGCAGGAATATGCTTTGCCCAGTAACTTTCTTTATTGAGATATTGAAATACTGTATTGAAGTTGATATAACTTTTATCAGTACTGATAAAAAAGGTTTCGTTATGCATAACCCAAAATATGATTTAATGAATGCAGCATTGTAAAAGCAAAGTTCATAAAAATAATAAAGCCCGGCATTTTTAGAGCCAGGCTTTGTTATATAGATGGGTTAGTAAGTACCGGGAAAAAAATTCCCTGCACAATATTAAAAAGAAATTTTGCTAACATAAAATTATTTCCAAAAAAATTTATTAACATTTTAATTCTGCCTGTGGATAATAGCAGCCTGTTTTTTATGATCTGTGCAGCATTTTTGTTTGCTTTTTTTATAGCTGCAATGAATATTTTTTTTATTCAGCTAAAAAATGTGAACCGCTGAAAGCATTGATTTTACTATAGTTTCAGCCGGATCATAAATTTTCATTTCAGTGTATTTTATTTTTTTTTCTAAAGTACTTTAGCATTAACCGCTATGTTTTTAATGGTTGCATTTCTCCGCTTTTATGAAGCATTTTCTTTTAAAAATAATTTCCGGAAATGAACCGGGAAAAGCTGTTTTTCATCTTTTAAAGCCTTTGCAGTATGAATGCAAAGCACATTACCTTTGCTGAAATTTTACAGTTATGAAATTCCCTTCGCCTGTTTCCCTGCAATGGATTGCTGATTTTACCGGTGCTGCTTTGTCAGGTAATACTGCTGCATCTGCAACAGGTATTAATGAGATACATAAAGTTGAAGAAGGAGATCTTGTTTTTGTTGATCATCCTAAATATTACGACAAGTGTATTAACAGTGCGGCAAGTTTTATTATCATCAATAAAGAAGCTGTAATTCCCGAAGGAAAAGCATTGTTGATTGTTGATAATCCTTTTGAAGCTTATTGTAAAATCGTGAATCATTTCAGGCCGTTTGAACCTGCTGCCACTGCTATCAGCAACAGCGCCGTTATTGGTGAAGGCACATTTATTTATCCCACTGCTTTCATTGGTAATCATGTAACAATTGGCCGGCACTGTATTATTCATCCCAACGCAGCCATCATGGATCATTGTGTTATTGGCGATAATGTAATTATACAGGCAGGAACAATAATCGGCAGCGATGCTTTTTATTACAACACCAAAAAAAACCGTGACGTATGGTATAAAAAAATGCCCAGTTGCGGAAGAGTGGTGGTGGAAGATGATGTTGAGATTGGTGCCAATTGTACCATTGACCGCGGTGTAAGCCACGATACGGTAATTGGTAAAGGAACAAAATTTGACAACCTGATTCATATAGGTCATGATACGGTGATTGGCAGCAACTGTTTATTTGCCGGTAATGTGGTAGTGGGTGGTTGCAGTACTATTAAAAATGGTGTTACCGTTTGGGGCGGATGCATCATCAATAAAACTTTAACCATTGGTGAAAATGCAGTTTTGCTGGCAAGAACAAGTGCAGGCGGAGATCTTGAAGGTAATAAAACCTATTGGGGAACGCCTGCAAGGGAAGCAGGAATTGTACAACGGGAATTGATATGGATTAAAAGAATTCCGGAGTTGTGGAATAAAGTAATGAAGCAATAAGTTGTTTAATGTTGAAACTTTTCGAGGAACTGATCTCTTTTTCTTACCGCCACCGGTATCATTGCCCCATCTTCCATCTCCACTTGCCCACCCCTGCCTTTATGGTATTTTTTTGCGAACGCCATATTGATGACAAAGGAATGGTGTATCCTGTAAAAAATTTCTTCGGGTAGTAATTCTTCAAATTCTTTTAGTGAGCGGGATACCAATTGTTTTTTTCTTCCTTTAATATAGAGATAAGTATAACTGCCTGATGCTTCGATGTACATTATTTTTACAATGTCTTCAAAATAAAAACCTTCTTCAGCAGGCAATCCTATTTTAGGAAAGTTTCCATTACTGCTTTGCAGGTTGTTAAGTAATAAAGCAACTCTTGCACCGGTTGATTTTTCATCCAGTCTTTGTTTGGCCCGGGCTACTGCAGCTTTGAGTTCATTTATATTCACAGGCTTTAATAAATAATCCAGCGCCGCATACCGGAATGCCCGGATGGCATAGTTGCTGAAAGCGGTTACAAAAATGACTTCAAATTGAACGGGTGATAATTTATCCAGCAGATCAAAGCCTGTTCCATAAGGCATTTCGATATCTAAAAATACAAGAGCGGGTTTCACCCTGTTGATTACCTCTATGCCGGAATTATAATCATCGGCAACAGCAGTTATTTCAATATCCGGGCAACATAATTTTAAAAGGCCGGTAAGTGTTACCACATTTCCCGGTTCATCATCAACAATTACGGTGCGTATTTTTTTATCTGCAGTGGTCATACTGGTATCTTCAGCTCTACTTCTGTACCGGCAGCTGCACCGTTTTCGTTAGTGAGGTCTTTTATAGTAACACTGATAGCGCTGTCACGCATTTTATTGATCAGTTCAATACGCTTGGCCGTTAAGCCCATGCCTTTGGATTGGTATTCGATATGTGTTTTACTTTTCAATTCCGCTGCTCTTGCACGCCCCACTCCGTTGTCGCGTATACTAATGTGCAGTATCGATTTATCCAGTGTAAAATGAATAGCGATAAAGCCACTGGTATCTGCAATATATCTTATGCCATGGCGCAAACTGTTTTCAACATAAGGCTGCAGCAGCATAGCAGGTATCTCCACAAAATCGGCCTGAATATTTTGCCCCACTGTTATACTGAAACGGAATTTATCTCCAAAACGCATTTGTTCCATCTCCAGGTAGCGGGTAAGGTATTGCACTTCTTCCGCTACTGAAATATTTTTTTCCTGTGAATTATCGAGTGTCTGCCTGATCAATGCTGCAAAACCGGTAAGATATTCATTTGCCTTTTCCGTATTATTGGTAACAATATACTGCTGTATTGCATTAAGGCAGTTAAAAATAAAATGCGGGTTCATTTGTGCCTGTAAAGCCTGTTGCTCCAGTTCGGCAAACTGTTTGTTCTGTTTGTTTTTTTCTTCTAAGTGCCGGCGTACAATTTTATTACGCCGGTTCAAAATAACTATAACCAATACAATTGCCAATGCACACATCAATATGTAAAACCATAAAGTTCTCCAGAAAGGTGCAGCAATACTAAAAGCTACGCTGATGGTTTTGCTCCGTACCCCATATTTATTTACGGCATATAATTCCAGTTCGTAATCTTCTGCCGGTAATGATTTATAGTCGAGGTAATTTTCGGTTGTGGTTTTCCAGTCTGCATCCAGCCCCGTTAATTTGTAGTGGTAAGTGATTTCTCCACCGGAGCGAAAAGAAATACCTGCATATTCAAATTTGATATTATTATCCTGGTAAGAAAGATGAATGGCAGAGTCCATACTGATTTGCCTGCCGGATACGTGTATGGCTTCCAATTTCAGGTTGCACATGGAATGATCAGATATGCTGTTTTCTTTGAAGTAGGTTAAACCCGCAGGAGTACCCACCCAAACCAAACTGTCTTTTACCAATATGGCATTAATGGAATTGGAAGGTAAGCCATCGGTACTGGCATATTTTATCACCGCATATTTTCCATAGCCAATATCAACTTTATTGATGCCTTTATCTGTTCCAACCCACAAGTTATAACCATCTATAAAAAGTGTTTTACAAATATTACTGCTGAGGCCAGTGGTATCATTTAATAACTTCACCACTTTATTATCCTTTATGCCAATAACTCCATTATCGCTGGTGGCAATCCATAAAGTTCCATCTGCAGCGGCTTTGATATCGGTGATGCGGCGGGTTAATACTGGATGGAGATTGCCAAGGAATGTAGTGGTTTTATCCTCATGAATTTCGTAAAGGCCGTTTAATGTGCCTACATAATTATGTCTTTTATAACAAAATACTTTGGTACTCCGGTCTTTCCAAAGCGTATCAGTTATTGCCATATCAGCAACCCGGATTTTGAACACATAAGTGGCCGTTCCTGCTAAAATATTTTCTGAATCAATTTTGTCGATTGATTTGATGGGATGAATATATTTAATGGAATATTTCCCACCTTCAAGTTTTGCCAGGAATTTGTCGAAGCCGAGAATGGTAATTTCTGAAGAGAACTTCTTAATACTGTAGAGCCTGTTCGCATCGGTTTGGCTGAGCAAACTGCTTTCAATTTTTTTATCGGAGTAAATTGGTTTAATAACAAAATTATTATCCACTGAAAAAACAATGCTTGTAAGTGCTCCGACAATTATTTCTTTTTTATCTGCTGCTAAGGAAAATACCTCGTCATTTGGGGCTTTACTGATATTTTTAAATGAAATGGTTTTAACGGTGGTTGAAGGTAATTTATATACTCCATCGCCAAAAGTGGAGAACCACAAATTTTTTTCATCATCTTCTAAGGTGAATCCGACCCGTTTACCAACTAAAAAATGATACTTAGGGATACCTTGTATCGAATCGATTTCCCAACAACCGTCAGTTGTACTTATATATTTTGCAAATGAGTAATTACCATTCGTCCTGACACTAAGCGGGTTCCCGGGAAATTTAATACTATAGTGCCAGTGGTTAATTGAATCATATTTAATACGCACCCTGAAGGAATCGAGTTTGTTTTTATAATTTTCATCAATCTTAATGATGTCTGGTACTATAGTTTTAGTCCATTTTAGCGAATCATTATCGAACTTCATTAACTCTGTATATTCATTTGTCATATACAATTTCCCTTTGATGGATTGTATTGAAGCAAAACGCAAATTTCTATTGTACAACTTATCGAAATTATACTCAATAATGCTGTCGTTAGCTGTTAAAATTACGCCCTTAAAATAAGTGGAAATTGCTACGAATCCGTTGCTATCTTCAGCTATATTAGCTAGTGTTGCGTCTGGATTAATTTTTTTAACCAGCTCACTATTGAATTTATTATAAATCCTGTTCCTATAATAATAACAAATATCTTTACTGAACGTCCCTATCCACACCCTCCCTTTACTATCCGCAAAAACTTTCAACACTTCATTATCCGGCAGCCCGTCTTTTACTGTAAAATTTTTAAAGTTGGTTCCGTCAAAACGGGTTAGGCCATTGTCTGTAGCAAACCACATATAGCCGTCTTTATCCTGGCACATGCTGTATACTGTAGATCCGGCCAAACCATCTTTGGTATCGTAATGCACATAATTAAAATCCTGGGAAAAAGCCAGTACAGGAAAAAAGAAAATAACGAAAAACAGCAGTAGTCTCAAAGCCTGGTTTTTTAGTGCAATGAATTTAGTAATAAAAAAATCTCCCGGTGAAAAACCAGGAGAAAATTAAGATAGTGTACGAACCAACCTTATTCAAGCATAAAAAATTTGCATTCTTAAATGCTGAACAAATGACGCAAGATTCAGCGATATATCCGAATTTTTTTAATAAGTGTGTTGATTTGGGCAATAACTGTGCAACATCAGGGTGCCTGATAGTCGTAAGGCAGCATATCGCCCATTTTTTTCCAGCCCATGTACTGGTAAGTGGTTATATCTGTTTGTTCATAATAATAGCCATTGGCTTCAATGATCAACGACTGGCCGGGTAAGAATGCTACCTGGCTCAATTGAAACCCTGCCGGGTCATCAGGGTTTGCAGTAAGATAAGCAGGCTCAGGTTTTGCTTTATTATAGATAATGGCAACGGTGTTCTGATTGGGCCATATTTCCACGGTTTGTGTACTGTCATCTTTTTTATAATTCAGGGCGCCATAAAAATCTGGTAATCTAATTGCCGTGTCTTTATCATTATACTTCACCAGGAATTGTATTTCAAACCCTTCTTCCTTCAGCCGCTTATTGTAAATACTGCGCATAAAATGCAGCAGCGATCCTTTATATGCGTTGGCCCTGTTCTCTTCCCACTTTTTTTGCTGCAGCGAATCGGTGGTATGCATTTCTTCAAATAACGGATAACCGGTGTACAGGCTTACCTGTGTGTTGTATTCATATGTAAATGAATCTACCGTGTATTTAATGTTATAACCGAGATAATTATTTTCAATTTCAACAGGATCGTTCGCCAATACCTTTAAGCGGTTTCTTTTTTTAGAAAAATAGAATTTCAGAGCCTCTTTATTTTTTATGGTGCAATGGCTGGCGCTTTCACTTTCACCAATAAAATTTTGCAAAAAGAAACTGCCATATTTTTCCCACCCGTTTTTTACTTCATTACTGGAAGTAATCACCACATCTTCCAATGCCTTCTCCTTCACTTTCATTGCTGCATCAATATTTGCTGTTGCAGCATCAGTACTGCTGATGCGGTGGATATCAGTTTGATAACCTGTAAACGTAAACACCAGGTCGTAACCGCCGTTGGGTAATGTTAACCTGAAATTGCCTGCGGCATCAGTAGCTGTTCCTAATGTGGTGTTTTGTGCAAATACCGATGCACCCTGCAATGGCTGTTTGCTTATGGCATCTGTTACTTTTCCGGTAACAGTAAAATAACCGCTTTGTGCATGTGCATGCAACAGTAAGCATACAGCAATGATAGCTAAAAAATATTTTTTCATGAACTGGTGAATTAGTGTTTAATGTAATTACAGGTGATGCTGCTGTTTCAACGCTGCACAGGTGTCGGCAATGGTTTCTTCCAGCGGGCGGTATTGAAACCCCGGAAGAAATTTTTTGAGCTTGCTGTTATCAAATTGCACTTTTGCCATTGCTGTCCGCGCTGTTTCTTTTGTTACCAATGGTTCTTTACCGCTGAACCAACTTTTCACTGCTTCCATCCGCCGCACCACCTGCGCAATCAATGGCGTTACTTTTTTATGCGGCGGTTTTTTATCAAAGGCTTTCGCCATTAATTCAAACACTTCTTTAAATGTTTTTGTTTCGGCACTGAGAATAAAACGTTGACCGGTGATATCGCTTTCCATCAATTGTATCATAGCAGTTGCCACATCCCTTACATCAACAAAACCGGTTGTACCTTCTGTATACCAGGGAAATTCTTCATACACATTTTTAAACAGTTTGGAACTGCTGCTATTCCAGTCTCCTGCACCCAGTATCACCACGGGGTTTACCATTACAGCATGTAATCCCTCACCAATACCACGCCAAACTTCCAGTTCTGCCAGGTATTTACTTTGCCCGTAATGGCTGTTACTGGTTTCCTCTGTCCAGTTCATTAATTCAGTAATCGGTTCTTTTTCCCTTATCCTTCCCAATGCGGAAACAGAACTTACATGCACCATCTTTTTCACGCCTGCATCCAGTGCAGCGTTCACTACATTGGCCGTTCCCTCAATATTGATCTTAAACATTTCATACTTCCGCTTTGGGTTGAATGTAACAATTGCGGCACAATGATAAACGGCTTCTATATCTTTCATCGCTTCTTCCAGCCCCACCACATCTAAAATATCACACTGAACCTGCTGCAGGTTTTCATTGTAGAAATTGGCCAATGGGGTTTTGTTATACAGGGCCCTTACTTTTTTTCCCTGCGCAAGCAATTGTGTAATCAATTCCTTTCCCAATAAACCGGCGCCGCCTGTAACTAAAATCATGTTGTAATATTAGAAGTCAAAAATACTCTTAAAATTGTTTCATAAAATCAATGACCGCTTTTATGCTCATCCAAGTCATTGCCAACACTACCAGCCAGCCTGCTATACTCATCCACAAGGGATGTCGATACGTTGTGGTAATATTCTTTTTATATGCAGCAAGCAAAATGATAGATAATGCCACTGGTAAAATCAGCCCATTAACTGCACCACCAAATACCAGCAGCGACACCGGTTTACCCACCACAATAAAAATGATGGTGGAGAGCAAAATAAAACCAATGATGTACCATTTACTATTTTGCGCTGCGTATGTGTTAACCGTTTTTAAAAAACTAACTGTTGTAAATGCTGAACCTACTACAGATGTGATGGCGGCACTCCAGAATATCAATCCAAATAAACGATACCCCCAGTTACCGGCCACCGTTTGAAAGATTGTTGCAGCAGGATTGGATGCATCTAATTGTACATGATGAGAAACTACACCCAATGCTGCCAAAAATAAAATGCACCGCATTACAGAAGCAATGATGATACCCGTTACCGAACTGCTGGAAATTTTTGGCAACGCAGGTTCACCTGAAATACCGGCATCGAGCAAACGGTGAATACCTGAAAAACTGATATAACCGCCCACTGTGCCACCCACCACCGTAAGAATGATGGTTTCATTGATTTGTTTGGGCAGAATGGTTTGCTGCAACGCATCTGCCAATGGTGGGTGCGACTGGAATGCGATGTACAATGTTAAACCAATCATTATAAAGCCCAATATTTTTGCAAACCGGTCCATTGCTTTGCCGGCTTCTTTCACCCAAAAAATAAACATTGCAATTGCACAGCTGATGATTGCTCCGGCAGTAACACTGCAACCGGTTAATACGTGTAAACCCAGGCCTGCACCGGCAACATTCGCAATATTAAATGCCAGCGAACCAATGGTAATTAATACCGTTAACAGCATGCCCGCGCCGGGAAATACTTTATTGGCAATATCCGGTGCATACAATTTTGTTACACCGATGATACGCCAGATGTTAAGCTGCACGCCAATATCCAGCAATAAAGAAATTAAAATCACAAAACCAAATGCTGCCTGCAACTGATCAGTAAACTTAGTGGTTTGTGTAATGAAGCCCGGTCCAATGGCAGATGTGGCCATTAAAAATGCAGCCCCTAAAAATGCGCCTGAATATTTTGTTGCGGTTTTCAATACTTAATGGTTTGAATGGTGATTCCTTCCCTTATTAAATATTCATACAGCCGCTGAACAAATGAAACGGCATGCTGGCCATCTCCGTGTATACACACTGTATCAGCCTGTATGGAAATTAAATTACCTGTTGTTGTCAATACATTTTTTTGTTCAATCATTTGCTGCACCTGTTGTATGGCTGCTGTTTCATTTTTAATTAAAGCATTGGGTTGCGTGCGTGGTGTTAATGATCCATCGGGCTGATAAGTTCTGTCTGCAAATACTTCCTGCGCTGTTCTTAATCCCGCCTGTTGTGCTTTATCAATCATTACTGAACCTGATAATCCATAAACAATGAGAGAATCATCCACTGCTTTAATGGCATCTGCAATTACCTGTGCAATATTTTCATTTCTTGCTGCCATATTATATAACGCACCATGTGGTTTTACATGATGCAATACAGTACCCATTGCAGCAGCCGTTTCTTTCATTAACTGAATTTGCTCCGTTACGAGTTGGTATAATTCAGATGCTGACAAATACATTTCTGTGCGCCCAAAATTATTTCTGTCGTTAAACGATGGATGTGCACCAATAGCAACACCATACTTTATGCATAATGCCATCACTGTTTTTATTTCATCCACACTTCCTGCATGATAGCCGCACGCAATATTGGCACTGCTGATGTATGGCATCAACAAAGCTTCGTTGCCCATTCCCTCGCCCATATCACAATTGAGATCGATATGCTTCATAATATTGCTGGCAGCCTCTTTTTAACTGGTTCAGTAATTGATGTGTTGAAAGTAATATTTCTTCAGCTTCTGCAACAGCAATCATTTTAAACTGCATACTGCTGTTGATGGGCAATTGTGCCAGCCTGGGTAAATCGGCTGTAATAACTCCCGCAATTCTTGGATAACCTCCTGTAGTTTGATGATCGGCCATTAAAATAATCACCTGCCCGTTGGGCAGTAACTGTACTGTTCCAAAACTTACTGCAGATGAAACCATTTCACGGTGGTTCTCTTCCATCAACGGTACGCCCTGCAACCGGTAACCCATCCTGTCTGCATATTTGGTTACAGTAAAAGTAGTGTGCATGAATAATTGGGCAGCGGTATTATCCAGTACATTCCATTCCGGCCCGGCAATACAACGAATGATATTGGAAGGAACATACATGGAACGGATAGCCGCAGTTGCCACGGCAATCTTTTTTAAAAATACATCAGGAATATTTTTTTGCAGGTGGAGCACATCATTCTTTTGCAGCATGCGCCCATGAAAGCCGCCAATTTTTAATTTCAAATGCGTACTGCTGCTGCCCATCCATTCCTGCACTTTCAAACCACCATGAATGCCAATATATACCCTTGCGCCATTGATGATCCTATCAAAATGCAATGCATCATTTTGCCGTACATAGATGGGCTGAAACATGCGTACAGGGTTGCCGTTAATATGTGCATCAAAATCAGCACCGGCAATACAAATAATTGCGGCAGATTGAAACTGCATTGCTGCCGCAGGAAAATGCATTTCAATAACTGGTGTATCAGCTGCATTGTTTACAAGATAGTTTGCTGCCGTTGCTGCAAAAAAATCCATCACGCCGTTACTGCCGATGCCCAGCGAACGGTAACCCGTTCTGCCCAAATCCTGTATGGTGGTGCAAAGCCCTGGTTTATGAATGACGATGGACATTAGTGGCGTTGAATGTTGTTTTATCAATTGGAACAAACTGCACTTTGTCTCCAGCTTTTAATAAACAGGGTTGTGTTGCCGATGGATCGAACAGTTGCAATGGTGTGGTACCAATCAATTGCCATCCACCGGGTGAATCAAGCGGATAAATTCCGGTTTGTGCACCGGCAATGCCTACACTTCCGGCTGGTACATGCATCTGCGGTTGTGCTTTACGTGGTGTATTGATTTTTTCATCCACCATGCCCATATAAGCAAAGCCTGGTAAAAAGCCGGTCATAAACACGCGGTATGTTTTGGAATGATGCAACGTAATCACTTCTTCAACTGTAATGTGATGTTGCGCAGCAATATACTCCAGGTCTTCCCCATTATAATAAACAGGAATGCGGATGCAATCCTGCGGTTGATGAAATTGTTTTTCGTCCAGCCTATTCATCAACTGCAATACATATTGCTTTACCCATTCAAAAGCACTGTTGCCGTTTTTGTTATTTTGCCTTACAGTAACCGCATCATAGTATACCGCTATTGATGCATAAGCCGGCACTGCTTCTATATATCCTTTAAATGGATGTTGCTGCAGCAAACTGTACAGGTCAATCACGGTTTCATTTACCGTTGTATTAATGACATTGCCGAATGAAAGCAGCAAGGTATTTTCATTTAATGGGGCAATATCGAAAGGCTGTGCAGAAATAAGTGCTATTTTAGTTTTTCAAATGTAATTACAATAATGCGTAAAATAACTTTTGTGTGCCTTGCACTGTTGCTGTTCATTTTCTCTGTTTCGGCACAGGACAGTTTATACATCAGCCGCAACGGGCAATTACTACTTACTGCATCCGGCGCATCGCACTTTGCGGCATTGCCGTTACGCTGTGCCGAAAAAGAATGGCCTTATAAAACGGGCATCACTTTTTCTGACAGCAGCTTACTGACTGCACCACAAAATTATCATCCTGCATTTTTTGGCTGCTTCGACTGGCACAGCAGTGTGCATGGCCACTGGATGCTGGCACGATTGCTGAGAACTTTTCCATCGTTGAAAGAGGGTGCTGCTATCCGTGAATTGTTCAATAAACATTTTACTGAAAAAAATATGCAGCAGGAAATACTCATTTTTAAAAATAAAGAGAACAAGGGTTTTGAACGTACTTATGGCTGGGCATGGTTATTACAATTAGAAGATGAATTACTGCAATGGAATGACGTTGACGCCAAACGCTGGGCAGCTGCTGTACAACCTTTAGCCACAACCTTATCACAGCTTACCGTTTCTTACCTGGATAAATTAGTTTATCCCATTCGTGTGGGTGAACACAGTAACCTGGCTTTTGGTTTAAGTATGATGTATGATTATGCATTGCATCAAAACGATACGTCGTTAAGCAATGCCATTCAAAAAGCAGCACTGCGTTTTTATGCAAAAGATGAAAACTGCCCTTTCAGTTGGGAACCCGGTGGCAATGATTTTTTAAGCCCCTGTTTGGAAGAAGCTGATTTAATGCGCAAGGTTTTACCTGCTGCACAATATATAAACTGGTTAAAAAAATTCATGCCGCAATTGTTTGACCCCAATTTTACTATAGCGCCCGGAAAAGTTAACGACAGAACAGATGGTAAATTGATTCACTTAGATGGATTGAATTTAAGCCGTGCCTGGTGCCTGAAAGGTATTGCTGCTGTTACAAAAAACAAACACATTTTACAATTGGCAAATGAACATTTGAATGCTGCTTTGCCACAAGTGGCCAGTGGTAATTATGAAGGAGAACACTGGCTGGCTTCTTTTGCAGTGTATGCGTTGATGGGGAAATAGTTTATTGGGTGATTGGTTTATTTGTTTATTGGTATAAAAGTATATAAGGGTACACGCGTTAAAGTTTATAGTAGCTTAAAATTGTTTGAGGCTTTCGCAACCTTATTTACTTTATATACTTTCCTGCCGTTATAAACTGCTAAACAATAAGTAAAAGCTTCGCTACTTTATATACTGTATACTTTATTTACTTATCTGCCTTCCCCATACGCATAAAAACCTTTCCCGCTCTTTCTTCCCAAATTACCTTCTTTAACTTTTTGTATTTGCAGTGGCGATGGTGTAAAACGTTCTGCTTTATCAAAGGCTTCATATACACTTTGCGATACAGCTAAATTAACATCCATACCAATCAGGTCCATTAATTTAAACGGGCCCATTTTAAAGCCACTGGCTTCCATAATGGCATCAACGTTTTCGACAGAGGCAAATCCTTTTTCAACCAGTTTCATCGCTTCCAGGTAATAATGGCGGGCTACACGGTTTACAATAAAGCCCGGCGCATCTTTACACAAAACCGGTACTTTATTCATTTGTTTGCAGAGCTGAACAATCCTGTCTGCTATTGCATCATCAGTTTGTTTTCCTTTTACCACTTCCACTAATTTCATCAATGGTGCCGGATTGAAAAAATGCATGCCCACCACTCTTTCAGGGTGTTTAACTGCAGACTGTATATCACTGATGGAAAGTGACGATGTGTTGCTGGCAAAAATGGCACCAGGATGATTTACTTGCGCCAGTTGGTTGAACACGGCAACTTTTGCTTCCATTTTTTCTACGATGGCTTCAATGAATACATCAGCGATGCAATGATTCGTATCGCTTACAGTTTTGATGCGCTGAAGAGTATTGATTTTTTCTGCTGTGGTAATTTTATTTTTATCAACCAATAGCTGCAGGTTTATTTCTATGCCCTGTATGGCTTTGGCCAGCATATCAGTATTAATATCGAACAACAATGTATCAAAACCACTTTGTGCCGATACCTGTGCAATACCGCTGCCCATGGTTCCGGCTCCAATAACGCATATGGTAGAAATCATACTTATTGAAACTATAAATTGATTGTTAGATTCGGCAAAATTTAAAATTAAAGCCTAGCTAGAAAAGATTTCGCAGAACGGCTTTTTGTTTTTCCATTAGCAGCTCTATTAGCCTGTCGCATACCTTTTGCTACAGACAAAATCATATTTTTTTTGTACCCTTTCTTCAAACAAAAAATCAATTTCTTTTTTACACCGCACTCGTAAACTGTTTCAAAAAGCGTACATCATTTTCACTAAACAGGCGCAGGTCTTTAATCTGGTATTTGAGCATCGTGATTCTTTCAATGCCCATACCAAATGCAAAACCGGTGTATTTATTACTGTCTATACCACAATTCTCCAGCACATTGGGGTGCACCATACCGCAACCTAAAATTTCAACCCAGCCGGTATGCTTGCACACATTGCAACCACTGCCGCCACAAATGAGACAGCTGATGTCCATTTCTGCACTTGGTTCAGTAAAAGGGAAATAGCTGGGGCGGAAACGAATCTTCACTGTTGAACCAAACATTTCCTGTACAAAGAAGTATAAAGTTTGTTTCAGGTCGGCAAACGAAACATTTTCTGCAATGTACAATCCTTCCACCTGGTGAAAGAAGCAATGCGCCCTTGCACTGATGGTTTCATTACGGTACACACGGCCGGGGCAAATAATACGAATGGGCAGTTTGCCTTTTTCCATTTCACGCACCTGCACACTGCTGGTATGCGTACGCAGCAACCAATCTGGGTTCTGGCTGATGTAAAAAGTATCCTGCATGTCACGTGCCGGATGATTCTCCGGTAAATTCAATGCAGAGAAATTATGAAAATCATCTTCTATTTCCGGCCCTTCAGCCACAGCAAAACCTAAACGCTGAAAAATGCTGATGATTTTATTTTTTACCAAACTGATAGGATGACGGCTGCCCAACGGAATATTGTCGCCGGGTAAAGTAAAATCAATGGATGAAGCTGCAGCTGTACTTTGTTCTTCTGCAACCTGCAGCAATGATTCATGTTTGGCTTCGGTAAATATTTTAAATTCGTTCAGCAACTGGCCTGCTGCTTTTTTATTTTCAGGTGCCACGTTCTTCATTTCGCCCATAATATTTTTTACAATACCTTTTGTGCCGAGGTATTTAATGCGGAATGCTTCTGCATCGCCGCCGTTCCATGCAGCAATTTCTTCCTTCAATGCTGTAATCTGGTTTGCCAGTTGTTCCATGCCGCAAAGATAAGGATTTGCCTGTACAGGCGCTTTTGCTACGATTGTTTTCGTTTAGAGCATTTTTAACAACAGGAATATTGCAACTGCAATGGCACCAATATATCTTCACATCATCAACCCACATTATTAATCAAAACCATTATGGACCCCGACCGAGATGCCTTTCCATTTGAAAGGCAGGCTGTACAAGCCACAACAATGCTCTTTAAAACGACTTTTATTACTGTTGCCTTTTCTGCCTGCAACTATTATGAAACCAGCACCGCCAGTGCAGTAGGCCACATCCAGTTTTCCTTACCTGATGATACTGTCAAAAAAACAATAGTTGTATTGCCAAAGAAAAAAAAGAAAACCATCTATCTCACTTTTGATGATGGCCCCAATAAAGGCACTAAAAAGATGATGCATATTGTGGAAGAAGAACAGGTGCCCGTTACATTTTTTATTATTGGACAGCATGTATACGGCAGCGAAGAACAAACCAATGTTTTCGACAGCCTGGTGGCCTGCAAATACGTTGAAATTGCCAACCATAGTTATACACACGCTTTTCAAAATCATTACGCCCGTTTTTACACCGTACCAGACAGTGTTGTTAAAGATTTCACCCGTTGTGCAGACAGCCTTAAACTAACGGCTAATATTGTACGCACCCCGGGCCGTAACATCTGGCGCACTGCAACCATCAGCAGCACAGACTTACCGGCAAGTGCTGCTGCCGCCGATACCATTTACAAACGCGGATTTGCTGAAGTAGGCTGGGATGCCGAGTGGCAATTTGATGAACACCTGCAGCTAAAATGTTCCAGCGATGCCATGGTAGCTGAAATTGACAGTTTGTTTGCAAAGGGAAAAACCAAAACACCCGATAACCTGGTATTATTGGCGCATGACCAGGTGTATGCAGATAATATCGATTCAGCATCATTGCATGATTTGATTAAAAAACTAAAAGCAACTGATCTGTATGATTTTCAGATGATCAGCAAATACCCTGGGGTAAAGGAGCATTAAACCCATTCATTTTTAACAGCCCGGTGCTTGAATTGTAGCAGCAAAGCGCTATTTTTAATGTCTAAAATTTTTAATTATGTCTTTATTTAAATCTGGTAATCCGGCACTTTCTGAAAACAGATTCAGAGATACTGTACTGGAAGATGTGGTGACTCATGAAAACGCCATGACAGTAAAAGGCACTTTGCAGAAGTTTGGCTTTTTATTCCTGATGACTTTAGGTACATCTTTTTATTCCTGGAAAGAAGCTACCCAGGGTGGAGATGCCTGGCCGTTAATACTTACCGGTGTTTTCGGTGGATTAGGAATCAGTATCGTTTTGATTTTTAAAAAAGAATGGAGCCCTTATATTGCTCCGCTTTATGCCCTGTGTGAAGGTTTATTCCTTGGGGCAATATCTGCTTATTATGAATACCGTGTATCCAGTGATGTGCAGGGATATTATTCCGGTGGTTACTCAGGTATTGTGATGCAGGCAATAGGACTTACATTTTGTGTGGTGGGTGCGATGTACCTGTTATACAAATTCAACGTTATAAGAGCCACACAGAAATTTAAAGCAGTCATTGTTGTTGCTACGGTTGGCGTTGGTTTGTTTTATCTTATTTGCTGGGGGCTGTATTTGGGTTTTCATACAGCGCCGCCATCATTCACTTTTCAAAACACACCACTGGGAATTGGCTTTTCTCTTTTCGTAGTGGCACTGGCAGCACTCGACTTAATTTTAGATTTTGATATGGTGGAAAAAGGAGTTGAAATGGGCGCACCCAAATATATGGAATGGTATGGCGCTTATGGTTTATTAGTTACCATTGTTTGGTTATACCTTGAAATTCTGAGGTTATTATCCAAACTGAACAGCAGAAATTAATAATAAAAAATAACTGATCAATAAAAAACCGGAAGATAACTTCCGGTTTTTTTATTACACTTCTTTAATCAGTTGCTGCACTTTTTCTTTTATAAAATCTCTTACTTTATTAAACGCTTCCGGTTCCATGTGTTTCGGGTCGGGAATTTGCCAGTCGATAAATTGTTTGGCGGGCATCCAGGGGCAGGCATCACCGCAGCCCATGGTTACCACTGCATCAAAAGGTGCATAAGCTTTTACCTCATCCAAACTTTTACTGTCGTGCGTACTTAAATCGTATCCCAGTTCTTTCATGGCTGCTATAGCTTTGGGGTTTACCATGCCGCTGGGTTTACTGCCTGCGCTATAGGCTTCAACATTTTCACCACCCAGTATTTTAGCAAATGCCTGGCTCATTTGTGAGCGATTGCTGTTTTCAATACAAACAAATAAAAGTTTCTTTTTCATAAATCTTTAGGCTGATATTTTTTTAGGGCGTCAAATATTATAATCCTGTTACAGTACTTCTCCTTTCCAATAATAAAGTATCTCTCCATACACTATTCATTTTTCCAATCCGTTCCCGTCTTCCCACCAATCTGAAACCACACTCTTCATGCAGCTTAACACTCACTGTATTTTCGGGGAAGATGCCCGCATGCAATGTCCAGAAATTATTTTTTTCACTTTCATTTATCAGGGCCTGCAATAATAATTTTCCCACTCCTTTGCCTCTTGCTGCTGCTGCTACATACACACTCACTTCCGCCACACCTGCATATACGGGCCGGCTGCTTATGGGCGCTAATGCCGCCCAGCCCAATATTTCGTTCTCATCAACCGCCAGCAACCTGCAGGTTTTAACATGGCCGTTATCCCATGCTTTCCATTCCGGGGCTTCAGTTTGAAAAGTGGCATTGCCCGTGGCAATACCTTCTTCATAAATTTTTTTTACCGATGGCCAGTGTTCCGGCTGCATGGTTTGTATCTGCACAGGCTTACTTTTTAATCGTTTGATTAAAGGTAAAATATTACAGGCGTTTCTTCATTACCACTGCAGATGATGGACACAATGAAGAAAACTCTGCAGTTGCTTTAATCGCTGTGGGTGCTTCCTCTCTCGTTATTACACAATAGCCCTGGCGGTCAAAAAAATCCTTTGCTGTTGTTGTGAGCAGGTACATACAGTTGATGCCGCTTTCCTTTGCATATTGCTCCAGTGTTTCATTCAAAAATTTTCCATACCCTTTTCCCTGCTGTTCCTGATTTACACTTACGCTGCGCAGTAATGCACAATCTTCAAATATTTCAAGGCCGGCGGTGCCAATAACAGTTTCACCATCCAGCAGCAGGTACAGTAATTTATCGTCATCAATATCAGCTACCGGCAGCTGATGCTGCTGTAAAAGCTGTATAGCCTGTTCACGTTCTTCTGTAGTCAATGCAATTTTTAATTGCATTGCCGATGGTATGCCTGTATTCATTATTGTTGTTTGTTGATGAGCAAATACTTTAGCAGCAACCGCTTCCGGGTTCGCAGCAATTTCTTGCATCTTTAGCAGGTTTTTCTGCATATACAGTGATGCTGGTAATTTTTACTTTCCCGTTTTTATAGGTTTGTATTTCTTCGGGGGAAAGATAGTTAGCCAGTATATTATCCGGTATAATGATCGGTTTATCTTTTTGAATGGTGATGTTTGTAAAACCTGCCTGTTCAATGATTTCAAGATACACCTGTTTTTGAATAGCGCCACTCACACAACCCGCATACAACTCTGCCACTTCTTTCCACTTCGCCGGTAATTCACCTTCCAGTACAATATCAGAAATGGAAAAATGCCCACCGGGTTTTAATACACGGAAAATTTCGCTGATTACTTTGTACTTGTTGGGCACCAGGTTCAGCACGCAGTTACTTACAATTACGTTGGCATAGTTACTCGTCACCGGCATATCATCAATATCACCCAGCCTGAATTCCACATTATTCAAACCTAATTTTTCTGCATTAGCTCTTGCTTTGTTGATCATGGCTTCAGTAAAATCAATGCCCACCACTTTACCGGTTTCGCCGGTGATGCGGCGTGCAATAAAGGCATCGTTTCCTGCACCACTGCCCAGGTCAATCACAATATCTCCGGGTTTTATTTTAGCGTGTTCCGTGGGCAGGCCACAACCTAAACCCAGGTCGGCATCAGGATTATAGCCCGCCAGTTTGGTGTAATCATCGGCCATAATATTATACACATCATCTCCGCAGCAGGAGGATGTGGCACCGCAACAGGATGTGGCATTTTGCGCTTGGCTTTGTGCTGCAATAGCAGCGTATTTTTCTTTTACCAGTTCTTTCAGCTGTGAATCGTTGTTCATAATAATATTTTTTAGCGTGAGTAAATAATTATTGATATCCCCTGTCAGCAACAGGATTTTTCATTTTTTAATTTCAGGTTGGTAAATAAGGTGTTGAATTCTGCATTAAATTTTTGAAACGCTTTCCAGTTGATGCAGTAACAACTTTTGGGGCCGTCTACTGTACCATCTATTAAACCCGCAAGCTTCAACTCTTTCAAATGCTGCGATACAGTGGATTGCGCCAGTGGCAATACATCCACAATTTCCCCGCAAATACATTCATTACGCTGTGCCAATACTTTTAAAATGGCAATGCGGGCCGGGTGCGACAATGCTTTGGCAAATGCCGCCAAATCCTGTTCTTTTTGCGTAAACTCTTCTTTTTTATGAATGGCCATTATCGTATTTTTACGATTAATTTTTGTTTTAAAAAAGGCAGGTGTGCTGCCAATGTTATTTTATATCGCAAATATACGATAGAAGAATTTGAACCACCAAATTTATTTTACAATAAAATCAGCCGGTGTGTAAACCGGCTGACAAGTTGATGAAATTGTTCGGGGCGCTGCAAGCGACCCCGCCCTTAGAAATCAATTACCGGCGGCCACACGGGGAGTAAATGGTCAGGCCGCTGAAAGCGTCCCGACCATTTACTCCCTGCCATCCAGCAAATTACCCAGCCCACCTAAAATGCTTCCTTCTTCTTTGCGGTGATATGCATATTGCTGCAACCTGCCTGCCAGCCTGCTGATGGGTAAACTTTGCAGCCACACTTTACCCGGCCCGGTAAGTTTGGCAAAGAACAAACCTTCGCCGCCAAACATCCAGTTCTTAATGCCCCTTACCATTTCAATATCAAAATCAACAGAGGGTGTATAAGCAACAATACAACCAGTATCTACTTTCAACATTTCACCAGGCTGCAACTCTCTTTCAATGATATAGCCACCGGCATGTGCAAAGGCAAATCCATCTCCTTCCAGTTTTTCCATAATAAAACCTTCTCCGCCAAAAATACCAGTGCCCAAACGCCGTTGAAATTCTATACCAATGCTTACGCCTTTTGCGGCGCAGAGAAAGGCATCTTTCTGTGCAATTACTTTACCGCCCAGTTTACCTAAATCAAATGCAATGATTTTTCCTGTGTAGGGCGCCGCAAAACTTACCCGCTTTTTTCCCTGGCCCACATTGGTAAATGCTGTCATAAATAAACTTTCACCCACCAGTAAACGTTTACCGGCGCTGAACAATTTACCCAGCAAACTATTGTCCTGCTGCTGGCTGCCATCGCCAAATAAAGTTTGCATTTCAATGCCATTGTCCATCATCATAAATGCGCCGCTTTCTGCTACGGCGGTTTCATCAGGGTCCAGTTCAATTTCCACAAACTGGAGTTCTTCTCCATAAATTCTGTAATCAATTTCGTGTGCTGTTGTCATGGTTACTTTTTTGTGCCCTGTTGCTTTTGGTGTGCAATTTTAAAGGGCGGTTAAACAATATGGTTCATAAAGGTAGCCCAAATCGTTTCCTGTTTTTTACCATTAATCATAATGTATCATTAACGGTTGTTTTACAAAAAACCCGTTTCTTTTTTTCATATTTGTATTAACTCATACTTTTAAAATATACACCATGGGAAAATTTTCAGGTAAAACGGCGTTAATTACCGGCAGCGGCCGTGGCATTGGCCGTGCTATTGCAGTAAAGTTTGCACAGGAAGGTGCGAATGTTATTGTGAATGATCTGCACGATGATGACAACGCTAAAGAAACCATCAACCAGGTTACTGCCACCGGTGCCAAAGGCGTTTTTTTGCAGGCAGATATCAGCAAAGTGGAAAATGTTCAGGCATTGATGAACCAGGCTGTCCAGGCTTTTGGACAAGTGGATATACTGATCAATAATGCCGGTGTTGAAATTCATGCACCATTTTGGGAAGTTACTGAACAACAGTACGATATTGTAATGAACGTAAACACAAAAGGCATGTTTTTTTTAACGCAGGCTTTTGTGAACCATCTGCGTAATACTAACCGGCCCGGTGTAATTGTAAACAACAGCAGTGTGCATGAAGAATTGCCTTTCCCCAATTTTACTGCGTATTGCGCCAGCAAAGGCGCTATGCAAATGATCATGCGTAACCTGGCGGTTGAACTGGCACCACTGAATATACGCGTGAATAACGTAGCACCCGGCGCCATCAGAACACCCATCAATGCAGATCTGCTGAGTAAACCTGAACTGCTGGGGCCTTTACAAAACAATATTTCGCTGCATCGTTTAGGCGAGCCCGAAGATGTTGCGAATGTGATGGCCTTCCTTGCAAGTGATGATGCGAAATATGTTACCGGCAGCACCTATTATGTTGATGGTGGCCTTGCTTATCATTATACTGAGCAATAATTGTTATGGCAGAAAGAGAACATAAATCACCACATATTTTAAACGCCTCATCTAACCTGCTGGGCATTTGTTTTGTGGTGCTGACTTCTTTGCGTGTGCTGAATATTTCTCAAAAATCTTTGATTGATGAATTCACCACTGCTGCCATTATATTATTTATGGCCAGTTGTATACTTTCCTTTCTTTCTATCAGGGGCAGTATTAAAAATGAGAGCAGGCTGGAAAAATTTGCAGACTACTTTTTTCTTACCGGTATATCTTTATTATTCATCACCACCATTTTATTTTCTTTGAACATTATACATTAACCATACTATGAATGCGGAACAGCAAAGGCTGAATGACTATCAAACGGGCAAAAAAAACTGGATGCGGTGGGGCAGTTACCTCAGTGAAAGGCAGTGGGGCACCGTTCGTGAAGATTACAGCGCCGGTGGTGACGCATGGAATTATTTTCCGCATCACCAGGCCATCAGCAGGGTGTACCGCTGGGGCGAAGATGGCATTGCGGGCATCAGCGATGAAAATCAATTTTTATGTTTTGCCATTACTGTTTGGAATGGTAAAGACCCGATTTTGAAAGAACGCTTATTTGGTTTAACCAATGGAGAAGGCAATCATGGAGAAGATGTGAAGGAGTTGTATTATTACCTGGATAATACCCCATCGCACAGTTACATGAAATACCTGTATAAATATCCGCAGCAGGAATTTCCTTATACTGATTTATTGAATGTAAACCGCAGCAGGAATAAAACTGAACCTGAATATGAGTTGCTGGATACCGGAGTTTTTAATGATAACCGTTATTTTGATATTAGTACTGAATACGCTAAAGCAGAAGCTGATGATATGCTCATCCGTATCACCATCAGCAACAGGGCAGATGAAGCTGCAACATTGCACCTGCTGCCCACGTTATGGTTTCGCAATACGTGGAAGTTTGGGTTAACCAAAGAAAAAGTGAATATGCAATTGCACCATGATACCTGTATTGTTACCCAACATGAAAATCTGCCTCCTTACTTTCTATATTTTCAGCAGGCCGATAAAGTGTTGTTCACTGAAAATAAAAACAATAAATCCCTGCTGTGGAATGTAAACGATAAACAACCCTGCCGTAAAGATGCTTTTCACAAAGCTTTACTGTTAAATGATTTCAGGGCACTTGATGAAAAAAAGTCCGGCACTAAGGCGGCGCCAATGTATTTTGTAAATCTTGAAGCGGGGGAAAGCAAAATTATTTATCTTCGATTATCCGTTAATGATATACAAGAGCCTTTTGATGCATTTTTTGATGATTGTTTTACGCAAAGAAAAAATGAGGCTGATATTTTTTATAAAGATTTACAAAAACCCGGCGAAAGCGATGCCCATGCAGCGGTACGCAGGCAGGCGCTTGCGGGCATGTTATGGAGCAAACAATTTTATTATTATGATGTAAACACCTGGCTGCAGGGAGACGCACACCAGCCAGCACCACCTGCAGAACGGTGGCAGGGGCGCAATAATAACTGGCAACATGTTAAAGCTGCAGACATCATCAGCATGCCTGATAAATGGGAATATCCCTGGTTTGCTGCGTGGGATCTTGCCTTTCATTCCATTGCTATTGCAGAAGTGGATATTGCATTTGCAAAAAAACAATTGCTGTTATTATTCGGCAGTAACTATTCATCCCCTGATGGACAGTTGCCCGCTTATGAATGGAATTTCAGTGATGTAAATCCGCCGGTGCAGGCACTCGCTGCATTGGAAATTTGCCGCATAGAAAAGGAGCAAACCGGTAAAGCTGATCTTACGTTCCTGCAAACCATTTATCCGCTGCTGCTTAAAAATTATAACTGGTGGCTGGCCCGTGAAGATGACAATCATAATAATGTTTTTGAAGGCGGATTTTTAGGTTTGGATAATATCAGTGTGTTCGACCGCAGCCATAATTTACCTGAAGGTGGTAGATTAGACCAGGCTGATGGCACTGCCTGGATGGCTTCTTTTAGTTTATGCATGCTGGAAATTGCCTTGCAACTCTGCAACGGCGGCAATGCTTATGAAGATGATTGCATCAGTTATTTCAATCATTTTGTACAGATATCAAACTCCTTACAACAAATTGCACAATGCTGGGCCGATGACAATACCATCGATGATGGATTTTTTTATGATGTATTACAACTGCAGGATGGCAGAAGCATCCCCGTAAAATTGCGTTCTATTGCCGGTATTATTCCTTTACTGGCTACCACTTGCCTCAATAAAGAATTATTAAATAATGCCCCGCGTCTAAAAACATTACTGCACAGCTTTGATAACACCACAAACAAGTATCAAATTGTTGATACGGCGGTTGATGAATCACAAACATTATTATCCTTATTAACGCCGGCCCAGTTGCAGGCATTACTGCCAGTGTTGTTCAGTGAAGATGAAATGTTATCACCAGGTGGCATTCGCTCCATCAGTAAAGTATATGAAAATGGTTTTGTACTGGATATTGATGGTGTGGATTATGGTTTAAAATATATGCCTGGCGAAAGCGATAACGGCATGTATGGCGGTAACAGTAACTGGCGTGGTCCGGTGTGGATGCCGCTGAATTACCTCATCATTCGTGCTTTAAGGAAATACGCTGCGTTTTACCAACAGCAAATCACTTTTAACTTTTCAGGAGACCTTATTACACTGGGTGAAGCAGCCAGTGAATTATCCATGCGCCTGCTGCACATGTTTTTGCCTGATGATGCCGGAAGCCGGCCTGTTCACGGCAATTACGATATTTATCAAACGGAGCATTTTGAAGACCTGATTTTATTTTACGAACATTTTCATGCCGAAACAGCGCATGGTATTGGTGCTTCTCACCAAACCGGCTGGACGGGACTTGCTGCTGCTTTATAACTACATTTGTAACTACAATCTCCCATAGTGAAAAAACTGCTATTGCTTTTTACCTTTTTCATTTTGTGTGCAGCATATAGCCATGCACAAATATTAACCATTGATCAAACCGATACTTCAGATTATAAACATAAAACCGTTACACAAGGAGAACTTTCCATTGCGCTGGAAGGTGATAAGCAGCAAAAACTGTTGCTCGATGCCACCAATACATTCAATTATCAGCTGCAGAACTATAAAAATTTATTGATCTTTTCTTCCAGTTACCGCTTTACGTATAATGGTGGCCAGGATTTTTTAAATGCAGGGCATTTACACCTGCGCTGGCGGCATGACTATAAAAATACCTGGCAGCCTGAAAGCTTTGTGCAGTACCAATGGGATGGTGCCCGCGGAATGGTGCGCCGTTTTTTAGCCGGAGAGAATGTACGTTACGGCGTGTGGCATAAACATGAATGGGAATTAAGTGCAGCAAGCGGATTGATGTATGAAACTGAAACCTGGAATTTTACTGCGGTTGATTCTGCATTAAAACCAATTATACAAAATCAACAGGTCACTGAATTATTAAAATCGAACAACTATGTAAAAATTGAAGGCAAACTCTCTCCCAATACCATTTTCTCTTTTATCAATTTTTATCAAACGCCATTCAATGATTTATTTCGTGCCTTCCGCCTGGCATCCAGCATCAGGTTTGAAGTGGGGGCAGGTAAACACTTTGATTTTACCATGGCATTTTCCAGTTTATACGATTCGAAACCTGTGGTGCCCATCACTAAATTTTATTACAGTTTCTCCAATGGCATTGCCTATAAATTTTAGGCAACCTTTTTCTTCTGTAATAAAACATACCATTCTGCTGCTGCAAACATCCCAATAAAAGGGCAAAGCATATAAATCCAGAAAGCAGTATAAATATGCGCCGGTATGGCACTGGCCAGGCTGCGTGCCGGGTTCATACCAAAACCACTCACCGGCCCGGCAATTATCACATTACCGCAAACTAAAATGCCGGCAAATATGCGTGTATATTTTTTTAAGACAGGATGGGCAGATGTATTTAGCATCATTGTGATCATCACAAACGCAATGGCCATTTCGTACCATGCGGCTTTCCATACTGAAATATTTTTACCGGGTACCGTTACAACATCTTTTACGGGATCGTCAGTTAAAACATGCCCCATCAGTAAAATCATTATATACACGGCAACGGTTCCGCCAATGGTTTGAAAGATGATATAGAAGAAGGCATCTTTAGCATTGATCTGTTTCATGCGCAGCATTACCAATGTTACTGCCGGATTGATGTGGGCGCCGGATGGCGCGGTTACCGGCGAATAAAAAATAACTATTGCCGTTGCACCCATTGCAACAGCAATGCATACCAAACGAACTGTTGCATCCGGAATGGCTTTATGCCACTGCGTGGATGGATGTTCCAGCATGGCGGTAAAAAAGCATGCAGAGACCATAAAGATGCCCAGTCCCAATGCTTCCATCAGGTACCAACGATAATGCTTTTGCAATGTTTCCTTCATCCGGATAAAGATAACGATCTGTGGGTTGCGCTTAACAAGCGTCTAACAAATTCATTTCATCCTGATAATAAAAATAAATTCTACTTTAGTCATGCTGTTTTCTTTCATCTTTTAACCACTTTTTATGAACGACTTGCTCCATTACCTGGCTATAGCCGGAAAATCTGTAGCCGTATATATTTTTATCATTCTCGCCATCAGGCTTTTTGGCAAAAAAGAACTGGCACAGTTATCTGTCATCGATCTTGTTTTTATTTTACTCATCAGCAACAGTGTACAAAACGCCATGGTGGGCAGCGACAGTAGTTTGCAGGGCGGACTTGCCGCTGCATTGGCACTGTTCATCTGCAATTATATTTTTAAATACTTCCTCAACCGTTCTAAACAATTCAGTAAAGTGGTGCAGGGAGAAAAAATTATTTTGGTGCACGATGGCAAAGTGATTCAAAAATGTATGAAAGAAGCGATGATGTCCATGGATGAACTGGAACGTGCTATTCGTGAACATGGTGTTGCATCTGTTCATGAAGTTGACCTTGCGGTATTGGAAGTGGATGGTAACATCAGTATTCTTTCTCATGATTATAAAAAGAGAAGCATCAAGCCCCGCAAAAAACCGCAGTTGTCCCACAATCCTTAGTTATCGCCGTCTGACAACTCGATACACTTCAAATACAGAGGCTGCCAGGTTGAGTTTGCCGAAACCGGTAGTAAGATTCACCAGCCGCCTTCGACAGGCTCAGGCTGACAACTTTTCTGATTGACGATTATATATTTTTTTATCGCAACACATTTTCCATTAAATGTTTACCCACCCTTATTGCATTAGCCATTATAGTGAGTGATGGATTTACTGCACCGCTGCTGGGAAAAAATGAACCATCCACCACATACAGGTTTTCCAGTTCATGTGCTTTACAGAAAGGATCCAGTACCGATGTTTTCGGATCGTTACCAAAACGTAATGTACCGCATTGATGTGCCACGCCCTGCAATGGAATTTGTTTGCGCAGGTATAATGAGTGCGGAATAAAATAATGATCGCCATTAATTTTCTTCAGCACTTCTTCCCAAACATGTTGTAACCGCTTAAAACCTTCCAGATTATTTTCAGTATAATCCAGGTGCACTTGTCCATTCAGAAATTGTACCCGGTTATTAGCAGCGGGAAGGTCTTCGCCGGTAAGCCACCAGTCAACTGCGTGTTCAGCAATTTCATCCAGAACAATACCGGGCGTAAAAAATGGTGCATCCCCTTTCATCATGTCTTTATTACTCTTGCCCAGTAATTGTACACAACCCATTGGGAACTTGAAATCGTTGTCTCCAAAATAATAATCACTTACTGCCAACGTCTTTTGAAAGATGGTGGGATTTTTTTTCAGCGTTACACCCATCATCGCTGCATTGTTATGCTTCATAAAATTGCGGCCCACCTGGCCGCTGCTGTTAGCGAGTCCGCCGGGGTGTTTGTCCGTTGCCGAACGCAATAACAGTACTGCAGAATTTACTGCGCCCGCAGATGAAACAAAAATATCAGCAGTAAATTCTTTCAGCTTATTTTCATGCTCCACTTTAACTGCAACTACAGCCGTACCGGTTGCATTGGTTATCAGCTGCACTGCTTTGGCATTTGTGAGCAACGTAATATTTGTATTATTGAGTGATGGCCGTACGGCATTTACTTCAGCATCTGCTTTGGCATGCAACAGGCAGGGAAAACCATCGCAGGTATTGCAGCGGACGCAGGGGCTGTTCACCATATCCTGTTCATTCAGCTGTATACCCATCGGTATGGGGAAAGGCCTGTGCCCTTCTTTCACCAATGCTTCTTCCAGTTCCTGGATTACCGGCTCATTGCTTACCTGCGGATATGGATAATCGTTACTTCTTGGTGGCTCAGTTGGGTCAATACCTGATTTACCGTGTACAGTGTAGATTTTTTCCGCTTCAGCATAAAAGGGTTCAAAATCATTATATTTCACCACCCATTCCGGTGATATGCCACCGGCATGCTGTGTTTCTTCAAAATCTTTTTCCCGCAGGCGAAACAATGCAGCGCCATATACTTTGGTATTACCGCCCACCCAATAACCGGTTCCGGGGTGCAGGTCTTTGTCGCTTTCGGTTTTCCAAACTTCTGTTGTATGATACCGTTCTTTCTGAAACACTGCAATGGTATCCCAATTTTCTTTTTCCCGTGGTAAGAAAGTACCTCGTTCCAGTACCAGTATTTTTTTTCCGCTGTCTTTTAATGTATGTAACAATGTACCGCCGCCGGCGCCAGTACCAATGATGATGATATCATAATGCTCCATGGTAAATGTTTTGGTGATTCCCTTCTAAGTTACTGTGCCTGTTTTTAAGCGAATGTTAACGTTAGCCGTTTCAAATAAAAAAGCTGTCCCGAAATGGGACAGCTTTTATTGTCAGGTTTATGTTGCATACAGTAAATTACTGTGGTGCACATATTTTATTTAGGGTTCTTCAATTTTCCGGTCCATACTTTTTTGCCCTGTATTGCCCGCACGGCATACATAATACCGGCAAAGATAAAGAAGAGTGGCCCGAGGAAACCGAATATGGCTATCCATCTGCCGCCATAAAATTGCTCCATTGGCCTTCTCAACCTTTCGGCTATCAGGTACATACTGGGCACCATGATCAGCGTGAGGAAGAAAGCGAAGATCAAACCAAAAATGATCGTCCAGCTCAACGGCCCCCAGAATACCACGCTGTCTCCTCCAAAGAAAATATGCGGGTTCAGGTGCTGGAAGAGCGAAATAAAATCAATATTGAATCCCACAGCCAATGGTAATAATCCTAAAATTGTGGCAACTGCGGTTAGCAATACGGGTATGATACGGATACGGCCTGCCTGTATGGCTGCCTCACGGGTACGCATACCTCTTCCACGCAATTCATCGGTAAATTCTATTAAGAGGATACCATTTTTGATTACAATGCCCGCCAGGCCAACAATACCAACACCCAACATAATGGTAGCAATTGTCATACCGGTAAAAGCGTAACCCAATAATACCCCAATAATAGAGAAGAATATTTCTGTTATTACAATAAAAGGTTTACTCAAACTGTTGAACTGCAGCACCAATATCATAAAAATAATACCAATGGCTATAAGCATTGCTTTGCCTAAAAATGCCTGCGTTTCCTTTTCCTGTTCACTTTGGCCGCTCAGTTTTATGGTCACATCCGAAGGTATCCGGTTAGAGCCTGCCTGGTTAAGTGTCATGAATTTATCTATCTTACTCTGCAACGCTGCATTCACCGGCCCTACCATCGTAGGATCGAGTACATTACTTTGCAGCTGTATCGTCCGTTTTACATTTTTTCGTTTAACCGCTCCTGTTGTATTGGTATAATCAATACTGGCTACCGCACTCAGCGGGATAGATTTCACCCTCATCGTGTTCATGTCCATGAACGTAATGCGGGAATTCATCAGGTCAGTAATATTGTTCCTTGTATTCTCGCTGCTGCGCAATTGTATTTTGTATTCATCTTCCCCATCTTTCAGTTTACTTACTTCTTTACCAAATACTGCGGTACGCAACTCCTGCCCGATCTGCCCGGTGCTTAACCCTTCCATCATTGCCTTCTCCCTGTCTACATTCACTGTAATTTCAGGATTAGTGAGGTCAACATTTGGCTGCAGGTTCTCCACACCTTCCACCTGGTTTGTATCAAGATAATTGTATAACTGGGTGGATACCCTGGATATCTCGTCGAAATTATCGCCAGATACTTCGATATTCACCGGGGGATCTGTTGGAGGCCCACCGTCTTCCTGCGCCACTTCTATACTGGCGCCGGGGATACCTTTCACCCGTTCACGAATTTCATCCATAAAAGGACGTGTTTTTTTACCATGCCGTTTTTCATACTCTACAAAACTTACCTGTATCCTTCCCAGGTTGGGCTGTACGCTTCGGTTATTATCACGTGGGTTATTGGCACTTACTGCAACATTGGCAATAATACTTTCCACAATACCATTTTTTTCCGGCAGCTCATTTACCAACACCTTCGATACTCTTTTTTCCAGCTCACGGGTAATACTATCCGTATATTTTACATCTGTACCAATTGGCATTTTCAGGTATACATATATGAAGTTGGGGTCGCCACTGGGAAAGAAAGTAGATTTATTACCACGCACTGTCAGCAATGCAATTGATACAAAGAATAAACCAAACAATGAGGCAAATATCCAGGCCGGGCGCCATCCTTTTAATACCCAGCGCAGCAGTTTTTCGTAACGGGCCATTATCCTGGGTAATACTTTTGCCTGGAAGGAATGTATTACATCTTCCAGCAGGTAACGGTTCAGTACCACTAACCCTGCAAGGATAAGTAAGAAATTACCAAAACCATGGAATGTAAATTTGCGGGCAGTCAATTCTTCCACCGAAGTTCCCAATGATCCGATCTGGCTGCCTACTGCAAAACCCATCAGGTTAAACAGTATACCCATGATCAGCATTGCCCAGAACCACCATTTTTTAAAGATGGTATTCTTTGCAGTAGCATGTTCTTTTCCTTCAGGTTTCATGGAGCTTACCGCAAATACCGGGTTGAAGATGAATGCCACAATCAGTGATGCTGCCAGTGTTAAGATGAGCATAGTGGGCAGGTAGATCATAAACTTACCTATCAACCCTTTCCAGAACAACAGCGGGAAGAAAGGCGCCAGTGTAGTTGCTGTACCTGCCAATACAGGTACAAATACTTCGCCTGCTGCTTCCTTCGCACTGCGTATCAACGGTACTTTTCCATTATTAAAAATACGGTGTGTATTTTCTATTACCACAATGGCATCATCCACAATAATACCTAACCCGAACAGTAATGCAAATAACACAATAAAGTTGAGCGTCACACTCGTGCCAATAATTGCATCTGCTATGGGCAGGAAAAGAAAAGCAACAAATACACTTAAGGGTACGCTCAACGCCACAAAGAATGCATTGGTAACACCCATAAAGAACATCAATATGATCAATACTAAAATGAAACCAATTACAATGGTGTTCACCAAATCAGTGAAAGATGTTTTGGTTTGTTTACTCTGGTCGCCGGTAATTACTACATTCAGGTCTTTGGGCAGGTCGCCTTTATCTTTCATTTCAGCAACAATACCTTTTACTTTATCGGCACATTCAATAAGGTTTTCCCCCGCACGTTTTACAATGTTAAGGGTAACCACATTTTTACCATCCAGCCGTGCATAGCTTTCTCTTTCCTTGATGGTATCTTTCAGTTCAGCAATATCTTTCAGGTAAACGGTGGCACCCTGGGCACTGCTGCGTACTACTATATCTTTTAAATTCAATGCACTGGTGAATTGCCCTTTCACCCGCAGGGTGCGCCTCATGTTGCCCACTTCAATTGAACCGCCGGTAATATCGTGATTTTCCCGGCTGATGGCATTATCAATATCGGTATAGCTTATACGAGCCAGGCTCATTTTATAGGGGTCAACATTTACCTGTATTTCCCTTTCAGGTGCACCCACAATTTCTGCACGGGTAACTTCTGTCAGTTCTTCAAACTTATCCTGCATTTTATCTGCATAGTATTTCAGTTTCACACCATCATAATCACCACTTACGTTTACAAACATGATGGGCATTTCGCTGAATGCAAATTCCTGTGCATCCGGTTCTGATGTTAAATCAGTGGGCAGGTCGGTCTTTGCTTTATCAATAGCATCTTTTACTTTTTGTTTGGCGATTTCTGTTTTTACGTCGGTATCAAATTCCACTACAATCAAACTGTAGTCGGCCTGGGAGGTGCTTTGTATTTTAGTTACTTTAGCTCCGCTGATACCCTTCAGTTGTTTTTCAATCGGTCTCGTTACGAGATTTTCAATGTCCTTGGGAGAATTACCCACGTAAACGGTAACCACGGAAATAGTGGGTACCACAATATCAGGAAACTGCTCCTTGGGCATGGTGTTAAACTTATACAGCCCAATGAGTGATATGATCACTGCAATGATGTAAATGGCAGTTTTATTATCCACTGCCCAGCTGGTAGGTTTAAACTGTTTAAATTTTTCGGCTACTCCTTCAATGAAATTCATAAAATAGTTTTGATATACTGTTGTAAATCTTGATCATGTTGCCTGCAGCAGTACTGCATGCTTATTATTTTGTGGTGCCTGTACTTACCACCTGGCCTTCATACAAACCCTGGTAACCTTCAGTGATCAGTTGCTCACCACCGGTTAAACCACTTTTTATTTCCACGCTGTCGCCATATACTTCACCCACTATTACGGTTACCCTGTGCGCTAAAGCTTTTCCATTACTTCCTTTGATCATCACGTAAACATATTTACCCGTTTCGTCAGACTGTACCATATTTACCGGAATTACAATGGCTTTATCCACACTGTAATCTTTAATATGCATGATGGCGGTTTGGTTGGGTTTAGCGCCGGAACCAGAAGGGATTTTACTATCAACTGTAAAGCCTCTTGACGTAGGATTAATCAGTTCACTCACTACTGAAACTGTAGATGAATACTTTTTATTGGCATCTGGAATTTCAATTTCAACCGGTATTCCTTTATGAATCTTTACAAGGTAGTTTTCGGGAATATCAGTAGTGGCTTTTAAAGAATTATTATTTACAATGATGATCAGGTTAGGTTGAAATGTTTCGCCTACTCTTACATTAACCGTATTGGCTACACCATCCACATCACTATATACATTTGTAAAATTCAGCTGCTCATTAATAACTTTTACATTTTCTTCAGAAGCATGCAGCTGATTTTGTAACCCTTCAACATTTGCTTTTGCCGTAATCAATTGCACTTCTGTTCCAATACCCTGGTCCCATAAATTTTGCTGCCTTGCAGCAATATTCTTTGAGTAAGCCAATTGTGTTTTTATTACATCAAGCGATTTTTTTGCTGCTTCAAGACTTTGTTTAATAAGAACATCATCAAGTTTTATCAGCAATTGACCCTTCTTTACATAATCTCCTTCTTTTACAAATACTGCTTTAACCACTCCGCCCGGCGCACCTTTTGATGAAATATAAGAAGTATTGTCGCCCGCTATCCTTCCCTGCAAATCAATAAAATGTTCAAATTTTTGTACGCTTACCGGGGTCACGTTAATCAGTTTTATCTTAGCTGCATTGGCTGTATTTGTATCCATTCGCAGCAGATCGGCTTCCAGCTTTTTAATTTCTGCCTCCTGGTTATCTTTTTCTTTTTTGGCTTTTTCCAGTTTGGTTTTGATATCATTGATCACGGCTGCATCATCTTTTTTACCGCCGCCGCAACTGGCCAGTATAAATGCTGCTGCAATGATCGTTCCCAATGTTTTTACCTGTTTCATATTGTTAGTTTGATACTTTTAAAAATGTGGTTTATAATTTTCCTGTTGCTTTCAACCAGTCAACCTTTGCGCTGATGGCATCGTATAATGAGCCGTAATAATTAGCCTGCGCCTGGCTCAACTGAATCTGCGATGTATAAATTTCCTGGTTACTGCCCAGGCCCTGTTCGTATTTCTTTTTGGTTACGTTGTACACTTTTTCTGCCAACTCCATATTTTTCTTTTGCTCATCTACAGTCAGTAATGCACTGGTCATTTTAATACGGTTAGATGATACATCGTAATCAATGCTCTGCTTCAACTGCTCCATCGTGTTTCTCGTTTTCTGCAATTCCAACCGCGACTGCTGAATATGTGCATTGCGGCTGTTGCCATCAAAAATGGGAATGTTCATTTTAAATCCTACAATAGATGTAGTGAACCAATCGCCTTTATTGAAAAAATTAAAACTGCTGCGCTGCGCATTTTTACTGTAGCTGGCAAATGCAGCAATGGTGGGTATCTTGCTTAACTGGTAACGTTTAACATTATAGTTGCCCAGCTTTTCTGCAACAGTGAGCAACTGCATTTCTTTCCTGTCTTTATAATCATAATTGCTATCGAGAATGTTGGCTTTTAATTCTTCTTCACCTAATGTATCGGTAAGGATCAACTCATCTTTTTGCGGCATACCAATTAAAAATTTTAAACCGGCATTGCCGACAGCCAGCATATTTTCAATTTTAGTTTTTTCCGTTTTCAGGTTGCTCAACTGCACTTCAGATTTATCTACATCCAATTGTTCTGCAAATCCGTTATCATGAATAATTTTTGTATCCCTGAGCAATTTGGAAATACGCTGCACATTGTCTTCAACTGTAGCCAGTTGTTTTTTGCCCACCACCAGTTGATAGTAGATCTTATACACGTTTGCTTTGATCTGTTCCTGCGTTACATCGGCAGTTTTCTGGTAATAATCCAGTGCTGCTTTTCTTGCCATCAAGCCAACAAATACCTGCCCGTCAAACAGCAGTTGCGATACGTCAATGCCGCCGCTTGCCGTCCAGGGCACACCAAACTGCGCCGGTATTACACCAAAGCCACCGGCAGGCATAGCAATGGGTTGTCCCGATCCATCTTTTACCCCTTTATCAATCAGCACCTGGTAAACAGATGGGCTGATAAAATCGGGCAGGCTTGTTACGGGAATGTCGAAATAATGTTGTGTGCCAATGCTGCCATTTACCTGCGGAAATGCAGCTGAAGTAACCTGTCGGTTCACCTGGTTCTGAATCTTTACATCCAGTAAAGCGTTCTTAACCGTCACCGCATTTTTAGTGGCATACTCCACACATTGTTTGATACTAAATTCATTTTTCTGTTGTGCAAATGCACGTACAGAAAGCAGTAACAATGCATACATTGCAATACTGCTAAGCCAGGATGTTTTCATTGCTATTCTTCTTTTTTGTTCTGTCTTGTTGGTATTTGATAATTAATTTATGCCCTTTTGTTGTGGCCATGCCGAAGATGAAGTTGAACGTACATTCATTGGCCACCTTCACCATATCGTACTTTGTTTTGGGAAAAACGGCCTGGTTAAATGGAATCATCATTGTTTCCAGGCGCATCTTAATCAATATGTCTGCATTAATTTCCGAACGGTATAATTCTTCACTAATACCACGTTCAATATTTTCCCGCAGCATTTTATGCAGGAAAGAATATTTATGCTGTTTAAATTTTTCAAAAGCTTTGGGATAGTACTTTTCCAGCTCAAACAATATGCCGGGGTTCATATCCTGGAACATTTCCTGCATCATATCCATCGCTAAAAAAACCTCGTGTATGGCATCTTTGGCCTGTTTTTTATCCCTGAGGCAGCAGTCGTGGTTATGCATCAGGATATCAGCTACCACGGCATCCACCAGCTCATCCTTATCAGCATAATACTGGTAAATGGTTTTTTTGGAAACGCCCATCTGCACTGCAATTTCATCCATCGTTACCGATTTTACGCCATACTGCATAAACAGGTCGTGGGACTTCTTTTTAATTCTGTCTTTCACTTTGTTTGCTTAAAATAGGATGCAAAACTATGGAAACTTTTTTAGTAGCCAAAGTTTCCATCCGCTTTTTTTACCATTGGTAATAATTTTTTAATGTTACCGCTTCTTTAACCCGGCGGTATATAATCACCAAAGTGATTGCCAATCAATTATCTTTGAAGCTTAAATGCATTTTATGAAACGTCCATTTCACTATAAAAAATTGCTGCAGTATTTTTTACAGGGGTTACTGATACTGGCCCCGATTGCCATTACAGCCTATGCTATTTTCTGGGTGGTGAGTTCAATTGACAGCCTGCTGCCCATTTTTACTTATAAAGACCTGCAGGGTAATATCAAAGTGCAAAACTACGGCATTGGGTTCCTCATCATTATTGTTGCACTGGTGATCATCGGTTATTTCAGTTCCTTCTTCATCACCGGGCGTGTGGTGAGTTTTGTAGATAAACTGCTGGAAAAAACACCGGGCATTAAATACATTTATTCCACCACAAGAGATTTTTTTGAAGCCTTTGCAGGTGATAAAAAGAAATTCACCAAAAATGTTTTGGCCAATGTGGATGATAATGATGTTTGGCGCTTTGGTTTTATTACCAGGGAAGATATGAACGAGTTTGACCTGAAAGATTATGTAACCGTTTATATACCCATGGCCTATTCGGTTGCCGGCAATGTATATGTAATACCTAAAAAGAGGATCAAACCCATCGACAATATCAACGCTGCGCAAACTATGAAGTTTGCTGTAAGCGGTGGCATTACAGACCTTACCGAAGATAATAATACACCTTAAACTGTTGAAAAGCCTTTTTTAAAACAATCAGTATGAAAAAGGCATTGCTTATTGCAGCATTGATATGCTGTTACCAAAAATGTTTTTGCTGGGGATTTTTTGCCCATCAAAAAATTAATTATTACGCCGTATTTCTTTTACCGCCGGAAATGATGGTGCTGTACAAACCCAACATCACTTTTTTAAGTGAACACGCAGTTGACCCCGATAAAAGAAGGTACATTACCGCTGCGGAAGGGCCCAGGCATTATATTGATATTGACCATTACGGCCCCTATCCTTATACCGCATTGCCACGCAAATGGACTGACGCAGTAAAAAAATTTGGTGCAGACAGCCTGAACAAATATGGCATTGTACCCTGGCATATTCCGCGTATGGTGAACAAACTTACCGAAGCATTTAAAGCAAAAGATTTCAGTGCCATTATGAAATACAGTGCTGAAATTGGCCACTATACCGGCGACGCACACGTGCCGTTGCATGCCAGCAGCAATCATAACGGGCAGCTCACCAACCAGTATGGCATTCATGGCTTTTGGGAAAGCCGTGTGCCGGAATTATTAGCTGAAAAAGAATTTGACTTTTTTACCGGCAAAGCAGTGTATATCAGCAACCCGTCGGATTTTATCTGGAAGCGGGTATTGGAAAGCGCCAAAGCTGCCGACAGTGTGCTGCTGTTTGAAAAAGAACTGACACAATCAATGGGTGAAGCAAAAAAATATTCTTTTGAAGAACGCAATGGAAAAATCACCAGGCAGTATTCTTCGGCATTCACCATTGCTTTTAATAAAAAATTAAATGGCATGGTGGAAAGAAGAATGCGGCAATCCATTCATGCAGTAGCCAGCCTTTGGTATACTGCATGGGTAAATGCGGGCCAGCCTGATTTAAAACCACTGGTAAATAAATCATTTACTGAGGCTGATGAAAAAGAATTTGATGAATTAAATAATTCATGGAAGGCTGGCGGTAAAATGAAGGATAAAGGAGAGGAATAATGAATGATTTCTATGTTTTATTGTTTTATCGCCTGTTTAATATGATTTGGGTATTTTTGCCGCAGAAACTTTATTATTCTATCCAGAACAACAAGCATAACAGTGGTACACAATTTTAATGCAGGGCCGTCTATTTTACCCAAATGTGTTTTTGAAGAAGCATCCCAGGCTGTTTTAAATTATAATCAATCCGGTTTATCTATTTTAGAAATCGGGCACCGCACGCCCACGTTCCAGGCCATTATGGATGAAGCCCGTGCTTTATTAAAAGAATTGATGAAGCTGGATGATGATCATGAAGTGTTGTTTCTTCACGGTGGTGCCAGCACACAGTTTATGCAGATACCGATGAATTTATTAGATGAAAAAGATGCAGCTGCTTATACGGACACCGGTGTCTGGAGTATTAAAGCCATTAAAGAAGCCAAACTGTTTGGCAAAGTGGAAGTGGTGTGCAGCGGTAAGGATAATAATTACACTGCCATACCCAAAGATTTTGCTGTACCCAACGATGCCAAATATTTTCACATTACCACCAACAATACCATTTACGGCAGCCAGTGGCAAAAAATTCCTGTTACCAGCAATGTAATGATTGCAGATATGAGCAGCGACATCCTCAGCCGCGAAATGGATTTTAATGCCTTTGGTTTGATCTATGCCGGAGCACAAAAAAACATTGGTGCAGCCGGTGTAAATGTGGTCATCGTCAATAAAAATATTTTGGGTAAAACAAAACGTGCCATTCCCACCATCATGGATTACCGCAACCATGTTAAAGAAGGCAGCATGCTGAACACGCCGCCCGTATTTGCAGTGTATGTGTGCATGCTCACGCTGCGCTGGCTGAAGGAACAGGGTGGTGTTGCGGCTATTGAAAAAATCAACAACCAAAAAGCAGCATTGTTGTATAAAGAAATAGATGATAACCCGCTGTTCAAAGGCACCATTGCTGTTGAAGACCGCAGCAAGATGAATGTATGTTTTATTATGAACGATCCGGCGCTGGAAGAACCATTCCTGGCTTTCAGCAAACAACGCGGCATCAATGGTATTAAAGGCCACCGTTTATCGGGTGGTTTCAGGGCATCATTATATAATGCATTACCATTAAGCAGTGTGGAATACCTGGTACAAACTATGAAGGAATTTGCATCATTGCAGTAATCATATTTAAAAACGTATTTTTAACGTCCCCTAACAGTTAAATACAATGATAACCATAACCCCATTCAGGGCCTTACGCCCGGAAGCGCATTTAGCCAAACAAGTCGCTTCAAGGCCTTACGATGTATTGAACAGTAAAGAGGCAAAGGTGGAAGCACAGGGCAATCCTGCCAGCTTTCTCCACATCACCAAAAGTGAAATCGATTTACCCGAGTCGGTGGATATTCATTCGCAGGAAGTGTATCAGAAAGCGAAAGAAAACCTGGATGCCTTTGTCAGCCGGAATATTGTATTCAGGGAAAGTAAACCCTGTTATTATATTTATCAACTGGTAATGAATGGCAAAAGCCAAACCGGTTTGGTTTGCGGCAGCAGTGTGGATGATTATGAAAATGGCCTCATTAAAAAACATGAGTTCACCCGGCCGGAAAAAGAACAGGACCGCATCAACCATATTAAAACCACCGGTGCACAAACCGGTAACGTTTTCCTGGCATATAAAAATGTTGCCGCAATTGATCAATTGATCAGCGACTGGAAGAACGAACGCAACCCTGTTTATGATTTTGTGGCAGAAGATGGCATTCAGCACAGCGTGTGGGTGGTGAATGATACCAATACCATTGAAAAAATCACCAGCTTATTTAAAACGGTTGTGCCTGCCAGTTATATTGCAGATGGCCACCACCGTGCTGCATCGGCTGCTAAAGTGCGTAAAGCATTGGGCGATCTTTCCACCGAAGGGTCAGATTATTTTTTAACCACACTGTTTCCATCCAACCAGTTGTACATCATGGATTACAACCGCGTGGTGAAAGACCTGAATGGTTTAAGCAGTGAAAAATTTTTGGAGACAATAGCAGAAAAATTTTCGGTACAAAAAGTAAGCGAAGCTTTATCGCCCGCACACCTTCATGAATTTGGGATGTACCTGGATGGGCAATGGTACCAGCTTACAGCAAAAGAAGGAACTTATACTGCAGATCCTATCGGCATATTAGATGTCACCATTCTTTCTGATCATTTATTAGACCCTGTGCTGGGCATTAAAGACCAGCGTACCGATAAACGCATTGATTTTGTTGGCGGCATACGCGGATTAAATGAACTGGAAAAAAGAGTGAACAGTGGCGAAATGGCGGTGGCATTCAGTTTGCACCCTGTAACCATACAGCAATTATTTGATATTGCAGACAGTGGGAACGTGATGCCACCCAAAAGCACCTGGTTTGAACCCAAGCTGAGGGACGGACTGCTGACCCATTTGATTGATACGCACGAGGAAGCATAAACTGGTATTAACTTTTCGTGTACGGTTTTAACTGTAACTTTAATGCCGATGAAAAAATTATTTATTCCCTTCTTTATAGCCTGCACAGCTTTTACTGCTGCTGCACAAACTGCAGCCGAGCTGCACGAGACAGCCCGCACTTTTATGCGCCAGGGCGATTATACCAATGCCATTGTGGTATTGAACCGCGCCGTACAGCAAGACCCTAAAGACATTGAAATTGCCAAAGACCTTGCCTTGAATTATTACTTAGCCAAAGATTTTGCAAAAGCACTGGAAACCAGTAAACCTTTATTAGACAGAACCGATGCTGATGATCAATGCTACCAGATTACAGGCGATATTTTACTGGCACAGGATAATCCAAAAGAATGCGAAAAGCTGTACAGGAAAGGCATCAAACAATTTCCCAACAGCGGCCCGTTATACAATGCGCTGGGCGAATTATTATGGGCACAAAAAGATTATTCTGCCATAAAGCAATGGGAAAAAGGGATTCAAAGTGATCCTGCCTATTCAAAAAATTATTACAACGCCAGTAAATATTATTACTTCTCCATGGATAAAACATGGAGCCTGGTGTACGGCGAAATTTTTCTGAACATGGAACCCAACAGTACAGCCGCAGCGGAAATGAAAAATATTTTACTGGAAGGCTACAAGAAATTATTTGCCGATGCCAACCTGGAAAATGAAAAAAATAACCCTGAAAAAAACCTCTTTGTTACTGCATTTTTAAAAACCATGAACAAGCAGAGCAAACTGGTATCAACAGGCATTACCCCGGAAACATTAACGATGGTGAGAACCCGTTTTATACTGGATTGGTATAACGATTATGGTACACAATTTCCCCTGAAAATATTTGACCTGGAAAAACAATTGTTACAGGAAGGCATGTTCAATGCCTATAACCAGTGGATATTTGGCGTGGCACAAAACCTGCCTGCTTATCAAAACTGGATCACCACCAATGCTGCGGAATACAATGAACTGGCCCGTTTTCAAAAAAACCGTTTGTTTAAAATGCCTGTTGGCCAATACTACCACTAACCATTATCCCGGTTTTGTAATTTTTTATTATCTTGTTTAAAATAACCTGTTATGAACGAACAGAAAGATGAAAAATTATGGAGGATAGCCAAACAAAGGGCCAACTTCCAGGACAGCCTTGTTGGGTTTGTTGTCATCACAGTAATATGCTGGGCTATATGGTACCTTACTGCTTACCGTAACGGAATCAATTTAGGAACACCCTGGCCATTGTGGGTGATGCTGGGGCTGGGCATTGGCCTTGTTACACAATTTATCCGTGCATATAAAACAGATAATGATACACTTGCAGAAAGAGAATACGAAAAATTAAAAAGGCAACAGGAACAAAGGTAAAGTTTGTTTAACTAAATGCTATAACGCAGGCGCACAGGCGAAAAACGATTGTATATGATGAATTCCAACTCAAGGCTGTTTGATTGTATTGCTTACCAGCTCAATAACTTTTCCAAGCCGGATATGTTTGGTGCCAAAGAAAACGGCACCTGGAAAATGTACAGCACTGCAGAAGTGCAGCAAACAGTAAACCGGCTTAGTGCAGGCTTATTGCAATTGGGTGTAAGCGGCAACAATATGACCATTGAGCAGCAGGATAAAATTGCACTCATTTCCCGCAACCGGCCAGAATGGTTGATGCTGGATATGGCCTGCCAGCAAATTGGCGCAGCCCTCTGCCCTATTTATCCCACTACTAATATTACGGAGCTGGAATTTATTTTTAATGATGCCGCGGTAAAATATGTTTTTGTAAGCGGGCAGGATATTTTAGATAAAGTAAACAATGTCCGCAGCAGAATTCCCAGTCTGAAAAATGTATATAGTTTTGACTCCATCCCCGGTGCCGAATATTGGGATATTGTTACCAATATGGCCAGTGAAGAAGCACTGGCGAAAGTGGAAACAATAAAAGCCGCAATACAACCTGAACATTGTGCCACCATCATTTATACATCCGGAACTACGGGTACGCCTAAGGGTGTGATGCTGAGCCATCGCAACATTGTAACCAACGTAGTGCATTCAAAAAACAGTTTCCCTTTTGAAGATAATGTAAACGGTAAAGCATTAAGCTTTTTGCCGCTTAACCATATTTTTGAAAGAATGGTGAGTTATATCTATATCAACAGCGGTAACGCTATTTACTATGCAGAAAGTTTAGATACCATTGGTGATAACCTGAAAGAGATCAGGCCAACATTATTTTGTACCGTGCCCCGTTTGCTGGAAAAAGTGTATGAAAGAATAATGGCCAAAGGTGCCGAGCAAACCGGCATTAAGAAAAAATTATTTTACTGGGCATTATCACTGGCTGAGAAATATGACAACCGTATAAGCGGTGGCTTATGGTATAACATACAACTTGCACTGGCCAATAAAATTGTTTTCAGCAAATGGCGGGAAGGATTGGGCGGAAATATAGAAACTGTAGTTACCGGTGGCGCTGCCTGCCAGGTGCGTTTAATAAAAATCTTTACTGCTGCAAAGATTCCCATTTATGAAGGATATGGCCCAACCGAAAACAGCCCCGTTATTTGTGTAAACCGTAAAAGCAAAGGTGGTACCCGCTTTGGCACTGTAGGGCCCTGTATTGAAGGGCAGGAAATTAAACTGGCCGAAGACGGAGAAATTTGTGTGAAAGGCCCCAGCGTAATGATGGGCTATTATAAACGCCCCGACCTTACTGCTGAAACCATTATCGATGGCTGGCTGCACACGGGTGATATTGGTGTTTTTGAAGAAGGTACATTTTTAAAAATCACCGACCGCAAAAAAGAATTGTTTAAAACCAGCGGCGGAAAATATGTGGCACCCCAGCCAATAGAAAACAAAATGAAAGAATCTCCTTTTGTGGAGCAGATGATGGTGGTGGGTGCCGAACAAAAATTTGTTGGCGCATTGATCGTTCCATCGTGGCCAACATTAAAAAGCTGGATGCAGCAAAAAGGTATTCCATTTACTACGGTGGAAGATGCCGTGCACAACCCAAAAATCCTGGAACTGTACAGGGAACTGGTAGATTCTTTCAACAAATTTTTTAACCATGTGGAACAGGTTAAAAAATTTGAACTGCTGCCTTATGAATGGACTATCGACAGCGGCGAATTAACCCCCACATTAAAACTGAAAAGAAAAGTGATCATGGAAAAGTACAAGGCTGCTGTTGAAAGAATTTACAATTAAAAGCAGTTATCTTTACACAAACAGGATTTACGTGAGTGTAAAAAACTTTTCAGAAGAAGAACTCATTACTTACCTGAAAACCCGCAGCCGGCAGGGTTTTGAAATACTGTACGAACATTACAGCAACGCCATGCTCGGCGTTATTAATACCATTGTAAAAAATACTGATGATGCGGAGAACCTTTTGCAGGATTCATTTGTAAAAATCTGGAATAATATTGAACAGTACGACAGCAGCAGGGGAAGGCTATTTACCTGGATCATAACTATTTGCAGAAACACGGCTTTGAATTTTCTGCGCTCCAATGAAAATATACGCAAAACATCAATCCAAAATGATGAATTGGGTGTACATACAGAAAGGCTTATTGCTGAACCTGCACCAACTGATCATATTGGTATTTCAAAACTGGTGGAAAAGCTGGATGAAAAACACCAGGTTGTGATTAACCTGATTTACTTTTGGGGCTACACGCAACAGGAAGTGGCCAAACAATTGGGCTTGCCGCTGGGTACCGTTAAAACCCGTACCCGAACGGCTTTGCAAATGCTAAAAGCACAAGTGAAATAATATGACAGGCATGCAACCATATAATGAACCCGGTATCCTGGAAGAGTATTGCTTAGGATTGTTACCGCCACATGAAGCCGCCGCCATTACACTGGCGGCGCAAAACGATGCTGATCTGCAGCAACGCATACTTGCTATTGAAAACACTTTGTTGCAATACAAAACCTTAGCGGTTCAGCCTGCATTGAAAAATTCTATTTGGGAAACATTACAGCAATTGCCAGCTGAACAGGCCATAGATTTATCTGACCCACCCTTAATTAACCGCAACAGCAATTTGCAACAATGGGCCAATGCCCTGCAACAACTGGAACCTGATACTGCATTTGGCCCGATGAATGTGCGCTTTCTAAAAAACACACCAACGCTTCAGTTATGTGTAGCCTGGCTGAATGGTGAGCTGGATGAGGCAGAGCATCATGCAGATGAATTTGCAGAAAGTTTTTTTATTTTGGAAGGAAGCTGCGAGTGTAATATCGGCGGGCAAATCATTCACCTGAAAGCGGGCGACTACCTGGATATTCCATTCAATACCCATCATACGATTAAAGCTACATCTGCTGAATTGGGTTATGTAAAAGCTATTATACAAAGAAGAAAACCGGCTGCTTAATTATTTACCTGCTTCAATACTTTTTTTCTTTCCTTAAATCCAGATTGTATTTTGCCGTGTAGGTAACGGTATGGAGCGAAAAATTTACAACCCCATTCAGAAAGACACCGTTACTTTTTTAAAAACACATGCTGACACCAATGGCGCCTGCACTTTAGTTGAAGTGGAGCTGGCAGATGGCGGTGGTGTGGGCTTACATTACCACAAAACGTATGCAGAACAATTTACCTGCATAGATGGTGAAGTACAGGTGCAGTTAGGTAAAGCCATCTATACTTTAAGAAATGGTGAAACTGCAACAGCACATCCTGATATCAACCATTTATTCCGCAACCGCAGTGGTAAACCGGCAAAATTTATAGTGGAACTCAAGCCTGCCAGCCGCGGCTTTGAACAATCATTACAAATTGGCTATGGCCTTGCAAACGATGGACTCTGCCGCAAGAATGGTTTTCCTAAAGATAAACTGGCATTGGCATGGCTCTTCGACATTAGTGAGAGCAATCTTCCGGGATGGATGAGTGTGTTTGAATTCATCCTGCGCAGGCAGGCAAAGAAAGCAAGACAAAAAGGAATTGATCAGCAATTATTAAACCGGTACGTGAAGTTTTAAAAAAATACTTATTACCGAAATCCAAAAATATTTCATGGGTGTAGGTATCAAAAACAATCACAACAATTAAAACTAAAACAATGGAAACATTAACTGCACGCACCAACATTGATATTGCCCAAAAGGGCTTTAATGATTTTCTACAGGGCAATATTGCAGCAGTACTCGATGCCTGCTCCAAAGATATTGTATGGAGCACCTGGCCAAACCCTGCGGTACCTTATGCAAAAAATTATTACGGAAAAGAAGGCGTTGCCACATTTTTCCAAACGTTGGGCAGCAGTGTTGAATACACTGTATTTAATCCAAAAAAGTTTTATGCAGCTGAAAATAAAGTGTTTGCATTTGTAGATCATAAAGCTACTGTAAAAGCCACTGGCAAAACATTTGAACATGAAACACTGATGGTGTTTACTATTGATGATGGTAAGATGAGTGGTTTTCATACCTATGCGGATACAGCTGACATGGCCAGTGCTTTTACTCAATAATTTTCTCACCTTAAATTTTATATTATGAACAAGATCGTTTTGCTTTTTGAAGCACCAGGAATGAGTACCCAACAATATGATGCCATTATGGATGAATTGCATGCAGGCCATCATTTACCCAATAAAAACCTGTATTCACACACTGCCTATCAAAACGGCAATACCTGTTGCGTGGTGGATGTTTGGCAATCGGAAGCTGCAGCAATGGACTTTGCCAAAACCGCCTTATTCCCCATTTTTGAAAAGCTGGGATTGCATGTACCACCTCCAAAAATTTTCGCCGTGCACAATTACATGGGCAGTACAGTGCCGGAGCATGCATAAAAAACGTTCTGCATGTAAATCATAATCGCAAAAAAAAATATAAAAATGGCCCCGATATCGGGGCCATTTACCATTTAAAATACTAAGTAACGGATACGGATTAAAATTTTTGCTGGATATTTTCTAACACAGTTTCATAAGTTGGGATTGTGCGTTGTTATGCACCGGTTGGATTTTGGATAATTGGATATTAAAACGGTTTTTTAACAACAAGTCATAGGATGTGGGTTTAAAACGGGCGCTTAAACGATTTATTTACTCAGTATATTTTTGATTATTGTTTCTCCTTCAGCAAGTACACGTACGTAATATATTCCGGTTGAAACAGGCATGGTATTTTTATTGATGGTGGTATTGCCGTTTTGCAGTTGAATATTTGTTGCCAGGTATACTCTTCCGTTCATATCAAAAACATGCAACATTGCTTTCTGGCTTTTGGTGCAGGCAATTGTTACCTGCAGGTTGCCATTGGTATACAATTGTGCACTGGCAATAATTACTGATGCATCATTTTTATTCATGATCACAACCGTATTACTGAAGTCGGACGCACCGTTTTTATCTACCATTTTTAAGCGGTAGTAATTATTACCGGTAACAGGTGAAGCATCAGTAAAACTGTAGCTGGTTAATGATGAGGTGAAACCGGAAGCTTTCACTTGTCCGATAGTTTCAAAATGCACACCGTCTGTACTTCTTTCAATACTGAAATAATCGCTGTTAATTTCTGTTGCGGTTTTCCATTGTAACAGGTTTTGTGCTTTTACAGCAGTAACGGTTAAATCGAGTAATTGCACCGGCAGGGTAACACCGGTTTCAACATAACCAAGGTCGGGTGCAGTACCGGAATAGGGCAGGCCAACATAAACACCGGCATTTAAACAAGGAGAACCGGTACGCAGGTGAAAGTCGGAAACAGAAACAAACATCGGATCCGTTTTCATGTTGCTGCCGTTCACATAATGTGTTGGGGGAAGGCCATTGAAATAGGGGTCGTTATTGAAGCCGTTGCCATACGCATCGTTATTACGGATGGTAACGGAATCCATTGCGTTATTACCGCCCTGCACCAGCCAGCTGGTCAATATGTTCATCATAATATTGTTCTGGATATTGATCTTCTTTGCATAACCCACATTGAGTGCACCAAAGTTTAAGCCCCACCAGGGTGGTGTGGTGGCCGATGCCACCAGCGTATTGTTGTATACACTAAAACTATCAATGTTGTAGTTATTGGTGCCATCACTGAATACACCTATAAACCCGCCCGTGCCTTCACTCATTGTTACATTGGTAATCAAATTTTTCCGGATGATCACATTCTTAACCGTGTTACCGCTCCTTGTATTGAACTGAATGCCGTGGCCCACTTTATCAATCGTATTATTTTCAATGATAGCGCCATCGGTACCATATTCTAAAATCAGCCCACTTTCAATCCAGGTGTTTACGGTATTTTGTTTAATGGTGTTATCGTGTATCCATACGCTGTAGGCATAGGTGCCTTTGGTTTGAAAATTCATATCTATACAACCACCGGTAATGGTGTTGCCATAAATTTCAAGGCCTGATTCATTGAATAATTCTATTGCAAAGTTCCAGCCTCTGAAGCCATTGGTTTCTCCCATTGGAATTTTATTCAAAATGTTATTATAGATTTTACAACCTCTTAAATAACCTTCATTCCATCCTTTAATGGGCCAGCCATTATACCCTTCGGGCCTGCTGGTTTGAGATATGGTGTTATTGTAGATGAGCATACCATCCTGTCCGCCAATATTCAAACATCCACGGCCATATACACCAGTAGATAAATTGTAGCCGGCACAGTTGGTAATAATATTGTTATAAAAACTATTGCCTGTGGCATAGATGGTGGGCGGTGCCCCATTACCATCATTTCTTCCGCCCATGATCACACCGCGGTCTTTAAAATCCACCATAGTAATATCATGAATGCTGACATTGCTTCTGCCGCCCACATTAATACCCCAGAAGGTGGAAAGGTTTTGCCCATCAAATTTTAAATAGGCAATATGCTGGTTGCCATTGGTGCCTTCGGGTGAATGCAGGCCCAGCATTTCTGTCCAGTCTGCGGTTAACGTACTTTTGAGTACAGAGGTTACGCCATCGCCTTCAATACTAACGCCAACGGCTAACTGGCATTGCTGTGTTTCCACATAAGTACCGGCAACAACGTGAATAATATCGCCATTGCCGGTTACTGCTGTGGTGGCTTTGTAAAGGGTTTTCCAGGGATTGCCGATGCTGCCATTTCCGGTAGCATCATTTCCTGAAGGGCTGATGTAATAAGTGGTGGCGGCACTTTGCTGTGCCAGGCAGAGGAGGAAAAAAAGGAGTGTAACAATGGAAGGCACACTCCTCCTGCATGAAAGATAATTGGATTTCATTTCTTCTAGTTTTAAATGGATATTGAATTCCCCGGAGCTATTTTTGGAATAGCCCAAAGTACTTTAAAAACAAACTGCAAGCGTTACCGGAAATCGAATCAAGGAAGCTGTACAGAAGAATCTGTATGGCTGATCATAGTTCTGTTATAGATTTCACGAACACAATTAAAAAAACTATACGGTAAATGGTCGAAGGTATCTGGCTTTTGTATCTTATCTTATTCGTACAGGCCGTATGTTTATTTCACGATACAAAGATTGAAAGAAAGATTGAAATAAGAAAGGGTTTGCCCCTTCTGAAGGGTGCCTGTTTAATAAAGAATGGATTTTTTTAAATGAAAAATAGATTTTAATGGATAAAGGCCAGAATTTTTTTTCGGGGAAATGAGGGCAAATTGGCCTGAAACGGGGTAAAAGCAGCAATTGAGGCCAGGCAGTGAAGCTGTGGCGGCGGCGAAATAACAGTTGTTTTTTACTACGTATATTATTAAACGTTAGTAATTAAAGAAGCCCGGGAAACCATCAAATCAGGTGATTCTCTATGGCATATTTGGTAAGGTCTAAATTGGATTTCAATCCAGTTTTGCTCATTATTCTTGCCCGGTAAGTACTTACCGTGGTAACACTGAGAGAAAGTTTATCGGCAATTTCCGAGATGGATTTTCCTGATGCCAGTAATTTCATCACATCAAACTCCCGGTTGCTGAGTTGCTCATGCACCGGGCGGTTAAAATCTGTATTCAGGTTATTGGCCAATTGTTCCATTACATAAGCGGAAAAATATTTTTTTCCTGATAATACTTTTTCCAATGCTTTCACCAGTTCTTCACTTGCCGAATCTTTACTTACATAACCTGAAGCGCCTGCTTTTAACACACGCAGGGCATAATGCTCTTCGGGGTTCATGCTCAGCATTAATACCGGCAGATCGGGATAGAGCTGTTTTATTTGTAACAGCGCATCAAGGCCGCTGCGGCCCGGCATATTAATGTCTGATATGACCACATCCCAGGATGCTGTCATTACTTTATTAATCAATGATTCTGCATCGGCTACTTCATCAATTAATGCATCGGGAAAGCGGTCGAGCAAAATTTGCTGCAGTCCTTTTCGAACTACGGTGTGGTCATCAGCAATCAATATTCGTAACATACTCTGGTTTCGGCCAGTGCACTGCACTGTTATTTTGGGTTGGTAGGTAATTTAACTTCAGTAAGGTATTTTTATATATAAGGTGCAGCCGTTTCCGGGGCTGCTTTCAATTTCCGCTTCTCCGTTAAAAGATTCTGCCCGGTTAATAATATTGGCAAGGCCAATACCTTCCCGCTTCTGCGTTACATCAAAACCTTTACCGTCATCTTTAACAATAATAGTGATGACATGGTTGTGTATCTCAATCACCACATCTACATTTTGAGCATCTGCGTGTTTCAGGATATTACTGCTTTGCTCCTGTACAATGCGGTAAATATTCAGCTTTAATTCATCATCACAAATTTCATTGTCCACATCATAACAAAAATGATACTGCAGTGTGGTGCTTTTGAACATAGCATCCACCAGGTTTTGCAGCAGTTCTTTCAGGTTGATGTTCTGTTTTGGTGTAACGTTTTTCCGGGTAAGCAGCCTGATTTCGTGCATCGTATCTTCTATCAGCTTTACCGGGTAATCCAGCGCGGCTTTTAATGCGGGGTTGCTGTTGCCCGCCACTGAAAGATACAATTTTGTGCCCGCCAGCATCTGGTTAATATTATCGTGCAGCTCTTCTGCTATGTACCGGCGTTCTTTTTCCTGTGCATTCAAAATGGCACGGGTAATTTTTTTCTGTTCCTGCACCTTTTGGTTCATTATAGTGCGGCGCATGGTACGGAATTCTTCTTCTGCATTTTTTCTTTCGGTTATATCCTGCATGGCGCCAATCATCCTGTAAGGCCTGCCGTTTGTTCCAAAAATGGTATACGACCTGTCGAACACGAATTTATACGATCCGTCTGCACATTGAAAACGGTATTCCAGCTGAAAGTTTTCAATCCGGTTATTGAAAACATGATCCACGGCTTTTATCACCATCTCCAAATCATCAGGATGAATTTTGTTTTTCCACCAGTCAAGGTCTTTACCAATAGCTGCGCTGGAATAGCCAAACATTTTAGTCATCACATCATTATACAGCATTACGTTATTCACTACATCCCAATCCCAGATGGTATCGCTGGTGGCCTGGGTAAGAATATCATAGCGTTCCAGGGCTTCATGCATACTCTGGTCTGCCTTTACCCTTGCAGTAATATCTATATGCACCACTACCACTTTAGGTGAGTCGTCTGCAAATTTTGATATGCGCAACAGGAACCAGCGCTTCTCTGCATTACTTACACAGGGATACTCCATTTCAAAAATGGAGGTTTCATTGTTCAGTATTTTATAAAATCCGTCTAATGCTTTTTTTGCGGCTGCATCACCCTGCTGTGCTGCGGCTTCATGAGCGGTAATGTAATTACTTCCTGTTTTGCCACGCTCCAGCTGGCATTTCATGTTAGCTTCGGCAAAATCCTCCCAGGCTTTGTTTACAGAAATGATATTGCCTGCAGCATCCACCACGGCAATATGCGAGGTAATTGAGGTAAGTATACTCTTATTAAAAGCCTCACTTTCCTTTAGTGCTTCTTCTGCTTTTTTTCTTTCGGTAATATCGCGGCCAAAGGCTATCAGTTTACTATTTTCCCATAATCTTACTGTTACTTCCATATCCACCAGCAAACCATCCTTTCTTTTCAGCCTGCGGTAAACGGTTTTGGTTTCACCGGCAAGTATGGCAACATAGTTATCGTAATCAGCTATAATGCCTTCTTCAACCACATCGTTCAGGTTAATTTGTGAAAACTCTTCGCTGGTATACCCCAGCAGGGTATAACAACTGGCGTTGTATTCATGAATATATCCATCAATTGAACAAATCAAAATGGCATCGCTGGCGTTTTCAAAAATGGTTTTATATTTTTCTTCTTTTCTGCGCTGCCTTTGTTCCTGTTCCGATACTTCAATCAGCATACTCACCACACCTGTTAACTGGCCCTGGTGATTAACTAACGGAGATGCGTAAGGACTTATATGGCGTGTAGTGCCATCGGGCCGCTTAATGATCAGTTCATCACCCTGCACCAGCCTGCCCTCTCTTAAAGCTACGGCCATTGGATGCTGCTCAACAGGTAAATCACTGCCGTTTTTATCAAACAGCTTCCACGATCCGCACCAGAGTTCCTTACCCAGTTCAGGCTCCCGGCCCCACAGGTTTACCGCTGCTTTATTATAGGTTTTAATAAAGCCAAACTGGTCGCACGTATAAATTGCATCAGGCGAATTTTGGATGCTGATTTGGTTTTTCATAGTCTGCATTGTGCTTGGTTTTGGTAATCATCTCTTCCACAATTCCGGGTATCAAATCAAATTCATGGTATTTATCAATAATCATGTTTACACCAGGGTTATTTGCCTTCAGTTTATTGCTGCATTCTTCACTATTTACCAATGCCAGGATGCTGGTTTGGATTCCGGTATTTTTTATCTGTTGCAGCAGTTCATTAGCCAGTGTGCCCCTAAGCTCCATATCAAGCAAAACAATTAACGGCCTGATGGATGAGAACAATGAAATAATTCTTACATGCTCTACAGACTGGTACACCACCATGGGAATACCCGTGTCGGTAAGAATTTGCTTCAACCTGCCACTGACTACAGGAGATTCATCTATAATTAATACATTCATGATTAAAAATCAATTATTCCCCCAAAGAACTTTAAAATTAAAAGTTTGTGCAATAGTGGTTAAAGCCATAGTATTGTAGTAGTAGTACTATAGTTAAATGTGTAAAACGGCTACATCAAAACAGATTGGAAAAAATGACTGAAAGAATCTGTTTTACAGTTCGTCAACCTGCGCTTCCGGCTGCTGTATTACTCAATGTCTGAAATGATATGATGCGCAATAGCATAACGAGTAAGGTCTGAATTGGTGGAGAGTTTCAGTTTTTCCATGATCCTGCTGCGGTACGTGCTGATGGTGGTGAGTGCCAGTGAAAGTGACTCGGCAATTTGTGTTACAGTTTTACCTGCGGCCAGTAATTTAAATATTTCAAATTCCCTGTTGGTAAGCAGTTCATGCGGCTTGCGGTCATCATCATTACTGGAAAGTAATTTTTCGGCAATTTCAGAGGTGATATATTTTTTTCCGAGCGAAATGCGCTGAATGGCGGTAACCAATTCTTCGGGTGCCGAATTTTTATTCATGTAACCGGAGGCGCCGGCTTTTAATACCCTTACGGCATAAAGGTCTTCCGCATAAATGCTGAGGATGAGCACCGGCAGGTTGGGCTTAATGAGTTTAATTTGTTCCAGCGCTTCAAGGCCGCTGCGGCCGGGCATATCAAGGTCTGAGATCACCAGGTCCCAATCATGCAGCATCACTTCTTTAATCAATGCCTCTCCATCATTTACCTGTGTAATTTCAGCATTAGGATATTCATCTCTCAATATCTGTATAAGCCCCAACCTGATGAAACTGTGGTCATCGGCCAAAATAATTCTTTTCATAACAGTAGCTTTTCTAAAGGTATGTTCTTCCTTTTATCAATAAAATAATCGTATTTCCATTTTGGTTCCTTTGCCTGGTGCTGATGTTATAAACAATTCGCCACCCTGCGCATGCACTCTTTCTTTTATGCCCAATATTCCAAATGATTTTTTGGATTCCCTTTTTTTTGTATCAAAGCCCTTGCCGTTATCTTCAATGGTAACCACTACATTTCCATTATCTTTTTTCAATGCAGTATTTACCCTCGTGGCATCAGCATGCCGTATTATATTCGTCAGTGCTTCCTGATAAACCCGAAAGATGCAGGTGGCAGCCTGCTCAGGCAATTTCAGTTCTTTTTCTGTAGTTTCAAAGTGAATGGCTATACCTGTGGTAGTGGCGAACTGCCGGTTCTGCCATTCTAATGCTTCTATTAACCCGTTATCATCCAGCACACCTGGCCTGAGTTCACTTAATATACGCCTGATAGACTGGTTACTGCCATCGAGCAAAGTGATAATATTTTTTAATTTAGCTTGAATAGGTTCATACGCATCTGAAGGAATTTTTTTGTGAATCCACGATACATCCATTTTTATTGCGGTTAGCTGCTGCCCCAGTTCATCATGAATTTCCCTGCCAATGCGTTTGCGTTCTTCCTCCCTTACATTAATAAGGTGCGCAGTAAGTTCACGCAGTTTTTCATTGGTTTGCCTGATCTCATCCTGTGCTATAATGCGTTCACCAATATCCCGTACAAAGGCAATAAATCTTTTATCCGATAAAAATTTTGCATTGATCTCCACATGCACCAACTGGCCGTTTTTACGGAGCATTTGCCTGTGGCTGCTGGCACCCTGCGGCATCATCATTTCCTGGAAGTTGAAGGGTATTTTTTTCAGGCTCTCTGGTTCAACAAGGTCATATATAGTACGTGTTTGCAATTCATCGAGTGTATAGCCGGACATTTTGCAGCCGCTTGAATTTACAATTATAAACTTTCCTGTTTCGTCGGCAATGAAGATACCGTCTGAAGCCTGCTCCACCAGGGTGCGGTATTTTTCTTCGCTTAGCCGTAACTGTTCCTGATCCTGCAATTGCTGCTTTTCAAATTGCTTTTGTTTTAATGCTGCTTCAATGGCATTGGGCAACCTGATTAATCTGTCTTTTAAAAGATAATCATCTGCCCCGGCTTTGATGATACCCGCAGCAAATTCTTCTGATACCGTACCCGTTACCAGTATGAACGGAATATGTATTTGCATTTGTTGCAAAATGGCTAATGCTTCTGATGCAGAAAACTGCGGCATGGCATTATCTGAAAGTACAAGATCAGGCTCAAATTCCAGCAAGGCTTTTTCATACGCCTCCCTGGTCATCATCAACCTGTAGGTATAGTTAATACCTGCCTTTGTAAGTTGGTGCTGAATCATCATTGCATCTGATTCATTGTCTTCCAGCATTAATATTTTCAGTGGCATTTCCATCATAAATTATTCGGCGGCTGGTTTAACAGCAACCAATAAAAGCCAAGGTTTTTAATTGAATCTGCAAAGCCTTCAAAGTTTACAGGTTTTACAATATAGCTGTTTGCTCCGTTTTGATAAGCTCTCTGTATATCCGGATCTTCTTTAGATGATGTTAGTATTACCACAGGTATTGATTTGGTATGTACGTTGGTTTTAAGTTGCTCCAGTACTTCCAAACCATTCACCCTGGGCATCTGTATATCCAGCAATATCAGCTTTGGCATTCCGCTTTCTTTACGGTTTTGCGCATAACGGCCATTGGCGAAAATAAATTCCAGCGCTTCCTCGCCATCTTTTACATGGTAAAGATTATTGGCAAGGTTGTGCTTTTTCAATTCCCTGATGGTTAATTCCGCATCACTGATATTGTCTTCCACCAGCAGCAGGTCAACATTAGAAACATTCATAGTGTATCGGGCTTTTTAATTTTTATCATAGATTTCATTTTCAGGGAGGCTGAAATAAAAGCTGGCTCCTTTATTTACAACGGCTTCAGCCCAAACTTTCCCTCCATGTTTAGAGATTATTTTTTCCACTATAGCCAGGCCTATTCCGGTGCCTTCAAATTCATCTGCTCCATGCAGGCGCTGAAATACACGAAAAAGTTTGTTCTTATATTTTTCATCAAAACCCACGCCATTGTCTTTCACAAAAAATACAGTATGCCCGTTATTTTTTTGTGCGCCAATCTCTACCAGCGGTGCTTCCTGCTTGCCGGAATATTTTACTGCATTAGATATCAGATTTACCCACACCTGTTTCATAGTGCTGTTATCTGCTTTCACAACGGGCAGTTCATGTATTTGCCAATGTACTTTATCCTTATCTTTCATTGCCATCTCTTCAATTACTTCCTTTACAAGGTTACCAGTATTGACGGTGGTACGGTTAATTTCATGCCGCCCCATTCTTGAAAAAGTCAGCAGGTCATCAATAAGATGGCCCATTTTTGCAGTATTGTTCCGTATCACATTAATAATACGCTGTGCATCCCCGTCCAGTTCCTTCCCATAATCTTCTTCCAGTATGGTGGAAAAACCGATTATGGCACGTAATGGTGCCCGCAAATCGTGGGATACTGAATAGGAAAAAGCTTCCAGTTCTTCATTGGCCTTTTTTAATTCCTCAGTACGCTTCAACACCCTTTCTTCCAATTGCGCATTCATTTTTATAATGCTTTCTTCTGCCAGTTTTCTTTCAGTAACATCCATAGAAAGAATGAAAATACCTTCTGGTACCGGTTGTATACTTAATTCAAACCAACCCGAACTGCCATCCGGAAATTTGAATTCATTTTCTATATGCCTGGATATCTTTTCTTTCATACACTTTCTGAAAATGCTAAATAGTTCAGTGTTTTCAATACCCGGGTATTTTTCCATCATGGTATACCCCAGCAGATCTTCCTTATTGCTTTTTCCCTGCTGTGAAGCCGCGTCATTGATGTATTTATACCGCCAGTCAAAACCAATAATTTGTGCACCTTCCAGCATATGATCCAGCGTGTTGCGGTATTGCTCTTCACTGGCTATTAATTTATCTTCGGCAAGTTTTCTCAGGGTAATATCATTACTTAATATCAGGTTGGCCATTTTACCTTTCCACTGAATACGGTGGGCAAATATTTCCACGTAAATAATTGACCCGTCCTTCTTCATATGCTTCCATACACCACGATAATGCTGTTTAATATTATCGGTAATTATCCGGATGTCTTTAAGGTATTTTTCTTTTTCTTCTTCCGGCCTGATGTCGATAGTGGTGAGGGTTAAAAATTCTTCTTTTGAATAACCGTATTTTACTGAAGCCATTGTGTTCACATCAAGAAAACGGTAAGTATCCACATCCACCACCCACATGGGTAGTGGATTATTATCGAAAAGGTATTGATAACGTATCTCATTGTTTTTAATCTCTTCCGTACGTTCCTGTACTTTTTGCTCCAGCTCCTCATTATATTTTCTTAATTGACCTTCCAACTGTTTGCGGATGGTAATGTCTTTTACAATAAAGAAGAATGAAGTGATAGTGCCTTCATTATTTTTAATACAGTTTCCCGAAACAGAACCAAAAAAACGCATTCCATTTTTATGAACCAATTCCATCTCTGCATACCATGATCCTGCTTTGATCAAATCCTGCAACACACTATCCACTTCTGCTTCGCTGTATTGAGAAAGGCCGAGTTCTATCCCGGTATGCCCCATCACTTCAGCTGCCTCATAACCAAAAAGTTCTTTAGCCCCTTTGTTCCATGAAATAATACGCAGGTTGGTATTCATGGAAACAATTGCATCGGACGATATCTCCACCATTTTTGCAAGATGACTCAGCTGTTCGGTTAATTTTTTTTGTTCAGTAATATCAACGCTTACTGATACATAATTGGTAATAATACCTTCATTATTCCTGATGGTTGAAGAAGAAGACAATACATAAATGGGTTCGCCCTGCCTGGTAAACCGCTTAATTTCTCCTGACCAGTAATCCTTTGATGTAATCAGATCCAGAGCCTCTTGTTTCTCTTCGGGTGTAATAACTGTTTTCAATAATTCATTGGGGTCTTCGCCTATTGCTTCTTCACTGGTATAGCCGTACATTTTAACAGCGCCAAAATTCCAGCTTTTTATGGTTAACGTTTCTGCATCCAGCGTGTATATGGCATCGTTAGCTCTGTCTACCTGCCGGTACAGCAATTCCATTTGTTCCAGTTCTTTCTTCCTTGCCGTAACATCCCTGGTGATTTTTACGTAACCGTATAATTTCTCTGAGTCATCATGCAAAGCTGCATATAATACATCAGCCCAAAAAAGTGATCCGTCCTTTTTTACCCGCCAGCCTTCTGTTTCGTAATTGCCTTTTTGCACTGCCATCTGCATATTTAATGCAGGCAATCCTTTTTCCCTGTCTTCGGGCGTAAAAAAAATTTCGTAGTGTTTCCCTTTTAATTCACTATCGGTATAGCCTTTTAAGCTTGAAATGCTGCTGTTGGAATCGGTGATAATACCATCGGTATCCAGTATAATAATGGCATAATCTTTCACACTTTTCAGCAACAGCCTGAAGTATTCGTCCCGCTTTCTTATTGCTGCCTGGGCCTGCTTCTGTTCGGTCAAATAAAACTGTTCTTTACGCAGAAAAATTAATAACACGATAAAACTTACTGCAATTACGGCAACCAGTATCCGGTTCATCCAGGTGGTGGTATGGGCTGCGTTTTGCCTGCGTTGCTCCAGTAAACTGCTTTCATCTTCCTGAATGTCTGCAATAAGTTTTCGCACTGCATCCATATTTTCCTTTCCATAACCAGATGCCACCAGTTTTGAAGCAGCAAGCATTCCGCTTTTATTCATTAAAGCAATGGTGGAGTCTGCAAAAGCTAAACGCTCCTGCACATATATACGGAGCGAGTCTATCCGCTGCTGCTGTGCAGCATTATCCAGTGTGAGCAGTTTAAGCTGTTCAAGCTCTTCTTTAATTGTTGTTTCAGATTGCATTTCCGGTTCAAGAAAATTTTTATTACCGGAAAGTATGTATCCTCTTGAAGCTGTTTCATTATCGGTAATAGTAGCTAATACTTTAGATGATTGAAATAATACCTCCTGTGTATGCGATACAAGGACGGCATTTTGTTTAGCCTGGTTTGACTGCTGTATCAGCAGCACAATAATGGCCACGAATATCAGCAAAACCAGCATAAGCACTGCGGACAATATTCTGTTAGTTGTTAGCCGGAAGCGCATAACAAGCTATTGAATTAGGTATAAGGTTATGTATTTGCCTTTAATTAAGCTTACAATGAATTTACTAAAAATAAAATTAATTTGTTTGTAGAAAATGTACTACATCAAAGTACAGAACACTTTTTCTTCCTGGCGGAATTATTCCTCTTCAATGAAAAGCCTTTACTGTAAAGGGTTTGTTACATTGCTGTCAGCAAAATGACAGGGGGAGGTTTTTAACTATCATTAAATTTTGCAACAAAACTTGCTTTATTTAAATGCGCTGTAAAAAATATTTTACGGTTTTACCTGCCGTGAATATTATTTACTCAGTAACCAAAGCATATGATTTAAAGATACTGCGGCAACAGATTTGCTATACGGCTTCCTGCTGCATTATTTTTTTTAGTTCCTCCAGCACTTTTGTCAATGTGCTTTCGAGCAACTGAATAAGTTGCACCAGCCGTCCGTTATGATTACTTTCAGTGGCCATTGATTCTATTTCCCTGATCTCGGTTTTAAGTGTACTAATACCCATATTATCAATTGACGGTTTGATGCGGTGGGCTATCTTTTTTATTGCTTCAAAATTTTTCTCCAGGTAAGCAGCCTTAATTTCTTCCAACGCAACAGGCATCTGTTCAATAAACAGTTTCACCATTTTATCAACAAAGGAGGTGTTGCCTCTTGCTATTTCATTAAGTTTAGACAGGTCAAAAAGTCTTTCTTCCTGCAACATACCGGTGCGCTGCTGTTGTTGCGGCAGGCTCTTACCCAGCCATTTTGAAACTATATTTAAAAGTTGTGCTTCTTCAAATGGTTTGGACAAATAATCGTTCATGCCTGCAGCGAGGCATTTTTGGTTATCGCCATTAATGGCAAATGCTGTTAATGCTATAACCGGCAATGTGGTACTGATACCGGCACGAATGTGTTTGGTGGCTTCAATTCCGTCCATTACCGGCATCTGTACATCCATCAGCACCAGGTCTATATTATATTCTTTTATTTTTTCTATAGCCTCTGCTCCATTGTAAGCATCATAAACTTCCGCACCATAATTATTTAAAATGGTACCCGCCACCAGCTGGTTCATTTCATTATCGTCTGTAACCAATATTTTTTTCCCTTTCAATAAACTGGTATCCGTAATCGTTACTTCCTTGTAAGGCAAATCGTTCATATTGCCTTTTTCCAGCGGTATTACAATGGCAATAGTGGTGCCTTCATTTTTTTTACTCTCTACCTTAATCGCAGCTTCCATAAGATCGACCAGTTCTTTGGTAATACTCATACCCAGGCCGGTGCCTCCATATTTACGCATTACAGAACTGTCTTCCTGCGAAAATTTTTCAAATAGTTTACTGGCAAAATTTTCATCCATACCAATACCGGTATCGGCAACTTTTATTTCTATGGTTTGTTTGCCGGCTGCATCCATCAATACGTTGCATGAAATATCAACACCGCCTTGATGGGTAAATTTTATTGCGTTACTTACCAGGTTTAACAGCACCTGGTTTAAGCGGTAGGGATCACCAATTAACACAGGCGATAATTTCGCATCGCAGAACGAATTGGTGAAATACAGGCCTTTCTCTTCTGCCCTGTGCATCATTACCTGCATTACCCGGTTCATGACTGTTTGAGGTTCGAATCCAATTTTTTCCAGCGTTAATTTACCCGCTTCTATCTTGCTGAGGTCAAGAATATCATTGATGATGATAAGCAGGTTATCAGCTGCGGAATGAATAGTGCTGAGGTAGAAATGCTGGTCTTTATTCAGCTTAGTTTTAGCCAGCTGGTTCGTCATGCCCAATATAGCATTCATGGGTGTACGAATTTCGTGGCTCATATTGGCCAGAAAAGTTTGTTTGGCATTAACCGATGATTCAGCCTGTTCCCGTGCCTCAATTAATTCTATCTCCAGTTGCTTTTGCTGGGTAATATCCAGGTGAATACCTATAGAACCCACCAGTTCGCCATTGTCATTAAATCTTGGGGCGCCGCTGATGAGCCACCACTTTAATTCCCCGCGTTTATTTTTTAATGCAATTTCATAAGCGTCAGAAATACCCTTTTTACGCAGGTCATTCTTTTGTTCCAGCAGTTCTTCATTTTCTCCTTTCGCAAAAAGCATGGACGCTTTTTTGCCAATCAATTCCTCAATACTGTAGCCGCTCATTTCACAAAAACTCTGGTTGGCAAACTGTATAGTTTCTGCATTATCCACTTCCAGCAAGCCAAGGTTCATATTGGCAATAATGCTGCGGTATTTTTCTTCTTTAAGTTTTATAGCCTGTTCAGATAATTTTCTTTCTGTAATATCTATATGTGTACCAATGATGACCATTGGTTTTCCGTTCTCATCAAACTCGGTAACCACACCACGGTCCAGTACCCATTTAATAGAACCGTTTTTATGTATCAGCCTGTATTCATTGGTATGATGGTCTATCAGGCCCTGTTGATATTTCAGATTATTTTCTTCCAGTAACTTTTTATCATTCGGGTGTACACAATTCCACCATAAATCAGCAGCATTATCATACTCACCGGCGGCATAACCCAGGAAAACACTGCTTTTATTGGAAAAATAAGTGGTACCGGTTTTCAGGTTGTGTTCCCAGTAGTTGTCTCCCACATTGGTAAGTGCCAGCTTCAGCCTTTCATCATATTCTTTCAGTTTTCGTTTTACTTCCTTTTCCTCTGTTATATCTTCTATAATGGCAAAGTATTGCACCACATTTCCATTGGCATCATTGGTGGCCTGGCCGGTTACCCTGCCCCAGAATGTAGTGCCATCTTTCCTGTAATGCAGCACTTCAATATTAAATGAACGTCCTTCAAAAAAAGCGGATACCATATTTTGTATGGCTTCTTTCTCGCTTAACTCTCCCTGGCATAGTTCCAGCGGGGTTTTGCCAAAAATCTCTTCAATATCATAACCGGAAATTTTAGCAAACCCTTCATTACTCCATATGATTTTTCCATGCGGATCGGTGAATACCACCCCATTTTCATTGGCACTGGCCACAAGTGATATGCGGCGGTATTCCTTTTCTATGTTTTTTCGTGTAGTGATATCCGTATGTGTACCAATAATGCGTTTAGGCTTTCCGCTGCGGGTATAATTGATGATCTTTCCGCGGTCCAGTATCCAAAGGTATTCGCCGCTTTTATGTTTAACCCGGTATTCACGTTTGTGTGAGGTTATTTTTCCACTGTAATAATCCCTGTCGGTTTCATCTATAATGTGTAAATCATCGGGGTGTATACGGCCCAGCCATTCGCTGGCATCATTCTCAAACTCATCTTCCTCATATCCCAGCATCAGTTTATATTGTTTGGAAAAATAGACTTCTGTTGTTTCAAAGTCATATTCCCATACGCCATCTCCTGCGCCTTCCAATGCAAACTGCCAGAGCTCTTCACTGGCTTTTAAATCTGCCTCTGCTTTTTTCCGTGCAGAAATATCCCTTATAAATCCACAAAAGAAAGTTCCGTTATCCTGTTTTACCGGTATGATGGAAAGCTCAACCGGAAATTCCAGGCCAGATTTATTGATAGCAGTAGTTTCAAATATTTTTCCTAATACCGGCCCTTCACCCGTTTGATGATAATGATACAAGCCTTCCTGGTGCAGGCGGCCATGCCGGTATGGTATGATGGTTTCGGTTAGTGTTCGTCCCAAAATTTCTTCTTCCTGCCATCCAAATATTTTTTCTGCCTGCGGGTTCCAGAAGGTTACTTCACCTTTATCATTGATGATAACTATTGCATCCAATGCAGCATTCAATATTAAACGATTGGTAAGCTCACTTTTTGCAATAGCATCCTGTGTTCTCTTTCTTTCTGTAATATCATGATAACTCCAGTAATGGCCACGGTATTTTTCATCTACAAAAATGGGAATATAATCCCGTTCAAAAATTCGTCCGTCCGCCAACTCCAGTATTTCGGCAGTTACAAGCGCTTTGTTTTGCATCAACCTTTGTATACCCAAAACAAATTTTTCAGGTTCTTTAAACAGATGTTTGCTTTGTTCAGCACTGGAGCTGCAGTCTGAACCCTGTAAACTATCGGGCGATTCAGGAATGCCAAACATATCGCAAAATGCCTGGTTGGTAAAAACAATATGGCGGTGCTCATCTTCCAGCAAAATTGCATTTTGCATGTTGGTAATGAGTGAAGAAAATATTTGTTCTGCCTTTTTTCTTTTCCCCACCTGCTGTGTTAAATAACGGGCAATGATCAGCAGGTCGTCCATATTGCTGTTCTTATCTTCTCCTGTAATGGTACCTAATGCCTGTTTTAATTTTTCAACAGACTTGCGGCGTACATATACTTCATGCTCCAGCTGCTGGTTGATGTGTACATATTCTTCTTCACTAATGCGAAAAGCCCTGTCTGACAGGGCGGCATCGCGTTCATAAGCAGAATAGGATTCATTAATGGCGTGTAAAAATTTTTGCACACCCGGATCATTGCGTAATACCTCCGGTAAAAACTTATTGATCTGTTTCTGTAATAATTTATGCGTGTTCATAGAACGATGTGATCGTCATGGTTTGATTGTGCAGGCGGCAATCTCCGCCTTCATTAAAGGGAGAAATTTCTCCATAAGAATAAAATCCGGCTACCGGTGTCTGGTACCCTAAAGAATCAATTACGGCTTCCACTTCTTCATCAATTCTTGGCCCCAGTATCAATTTCCGGCCAACGCAGCTAACCAGCAGGGAAAAATCGGGCTTACGTTCTTTATCCTGGTTAGTGTGCTGTGCCGCACTGGATGCTGCTGCCGTAAGTTTATCAAAATTGGCTTTCATAAAGCGCACTTTAGATCCCTCCGGTATGTCGCCGGCAAATGTCATACTTTCCTGTTCATCATCTATGGAAAGAATGGTTCTTACCACAGGTTGCGGGCTGCCGGGTAATGTAACAGACAGCGGGAATAACAATGCAGAACCGGGTAAATGATCGGCATCGGGGCCCAAATATTTTCTATACAAATCCAGTGCACTGTGGTGATTGATCTGGAATAATTTATTTCCTGTGGCTTTGGTTACTTCACGCTCCGGGCCGAATGTGTCCCAGCCGCCCTGCGAGCCATGAGTAACTGTAATATTCTCACCATAAAACCCAACGGCTACAATATTTCCCTGTGCCGGCATTTCGTTTAGCCCTACCAGTGTGGATTTAAATTCTGCACCATCTCCTGCCAGCCCGCCCGTTACAAGAATATTTTCACCGGCAGCTTTGTTCAGGCCTTTCACTAAATCACTGCCATTGACCAGGCCGCCGTCTGAAAACACAAGTATATGTACCAATCCTTCCAGCGGAAGTTGATGCACCAAAGCCTGTGCAGCATCTTCGCTGTTTTTAAAAGCATCAATGTTTACACGGGCAGATTTAATGAGTGTATTGTCGAAAGTAATGGCCACGGCCACTACAGAATTATCCTGTACAGTTTCGTGAAATATTTCACCGGCAGTACTGCACATGGTTATTTGGGATGCGGGAAATTTTTGATTTACGATCCGGTACACATCAGGGTCTGCCAGTTGTATGCGTGAGCCAAAGCACAATACCAGTTGTGCATAAGGTTCGCTGGCATCCTGTTTGGCAATATGTTGTACCAGTTGCTGGTTTTCCAGCCTGTAAAGTGTGGCCTTCATAAGAAATTGTTTTGTGTTTAATAAGTGTAAATCAGATCTGTTTTTATACCAGTATTTCTTTTTGCTGTATCATTTTATAAATAGTGCTTTTTCCAATGTCCAGTTTATGCGCAGTGGCCACTACATCATTATCATATTTTTTCAGAAAGTGTTTAATGATGTCGCAGGTATAATCCCGTAATGTTTTTTCTTCTGCCATAAATGCCGTGCCGCCTTTTGCGGCAGTGAAGCTGATGTCATCTGCCTTTATTTCCCTGCCATCGCACATTACAGCTGCGAGTTCAATTACAGCTTTTAATTCACGCACATTACCGGGATAATTATAGCGCATCAGTTTATCTCTCGCATCCTGTGCAATTACAATGGTTCCCATTTTATTTTCTCTTGCGAATTCGTCTGCAAAAAACTTAGCCAGTATCAACACATCTGCACCGCGTTCCCTTAATGCCGGCAGGTCTATGGGCAGGCCAAAAACACGGTAGTAAAGGTCTTCCCTGAAGCGCCCTTCCTTAACTTCTTCTGCAAGGTTTTTATGTGTGGCTACAATAAGCCGTACATCAAGCTTAACTATCTCGTTACCGCCTACACGAACCAATTCCCTTTCCTGCAACACCCGCAGCAATTTGCTTTGCAGGCTCAGGTCCAGTTCAGCAATTTCATCCAGGAATATGCTGCCGCCATTGGCTTCTTCAAATTTACCCGGCTTACGTACCAGTGCACCTGTAAATGCGCCTTTTTCATGGCCAAACAATTCGCTTTCTATCAACTCTTTTGGTATAGCTGCCATGTTCACTGCAACAAAATTCTTTCGGCGCCTGTCGCTGTTATAATGAATAGCTTTTGCCACCACTTCTTTACCAGTACCTGTTTCTCCTGTAATGGAAACATTGATATTGGTTTTGGTGGCTTTATCCATCAATGCAAATATTTTTTGCAATGCAGGGCTTTGGCCTTTTATACTTTTTTCGAAAGAGAATTTTTGACCCAGCTCTTCTTTTAAATACTCTACCTGCTTTTTCAGTTTGCTGGTTTCCCTGATGCGGGTTACCGCATTCCACAATATATCTTTGGTGTTATCATCTTTAATGATATAATCAGCCACACCCATTTTTAACAAGTTTACAGCAACAGATACTTCTTCCTGCCCGCTGATGACAATGATGGGTACTTCTTCATTTACTTCTCTTATTTTCTGGTACAATTTATCGCCTGAGAAATCAGGCAAAGAAAAATCGATGGTAACCAGGTGTGGTTTTTTATGCAGGTTTGCAAGGCAATCTGTGCCGTTAGTAAACCGGGTAATTTCATAATCCGGGTTAAGGGAAAGATGGTAATCCAGTATTTCGCCATACCAGGGATCATCTTCCACGATAAATATTTTGTAAGGTTCCATTGAGCTAAGGTTGAGGATTACCCATAAAAACGCTGCGCATGTTTCCATATTGTGGAATAATGCTGAAGTAGAAAGCATTCGACAACAGGCCTGCTGAATTACTACAGCAGCGCCGTTACATGGAAGAATATGTGGTTTTAAGCAGTTTTCAGGGGTCAAAAATCAACCAGTCAGGCAGCCGTGCGAAGAGCGTAATTTATGCTTGAACATTATTCTAACACGCACTGCATTAACCGGCGCCCGCTGGTTGAAATATTCAGGGTTTTACTGGTATATATTGAGTACTGTTAACCCGGCCTTTTACGGAGGTAGGTGTTAATGGCGTTGATCTTGGTGAGTATGGATGCTATGCTTTTCTCCTCGTAATCACCTTTCAGAATGTAATCGAAAGCGCCGTTCTTTTGTGCAGTAAATGCTGCCTGCTTGTCATCATGCCCGGAAATCATCACCACATAAATATCCGGGTTATAGCTTTTTATTTGCTGCAATACCTCCACCCCTTTCATCTCTTCCATATCATGGTCAACAAAAATGAGGTCAGGCTTACCTTCCAGGTTATGAAGACATTCAGAAGCGGAAGAAAAAATATGAACATTACAACAGCCAAGATTTGCCAGGTACTGCTGATACATATTAAGGCAGAAGTCGTCCTCATCTACCACAAATACTTTAAGCCCGGCTTGTTCTTTCATTGAATAGAATATTTCTATCACCGGTGCCAGTTTGGTGCCAAAAAATTAAATTGTTGTACCAGAGGCATTTAGCAGCAAAACCGGTGTTTGATCAGTGCAGAATCTGGAAGATTTTTCCATATTATGGAAAAGCATTTCATACATACACGTCATAACTGAATGAACAGCGTGATTTAGTACCGCACGCACAGTTCAACAATTGCCGTACCATTGCTTTTTTTCTTCAAAAAAAAAAATAATTTTTTTTCTGTTGTAGAAATTTCGCTACAGCTGTACTACGGATTTACTACACTAACTATACGGATTATACTAAAAATAAATGCCGGCCCGTTCCGTTTATCATTCCAGAAGAGAAACCAAAACAGCAATGTGTATTGTTGTTTACATTTAACAGAATGAGTTTGAAGCTTTAAGAAAATCCAGTGTCTTTCTATTATTTGGAAACAACCTTACCAGGCCTCTCTAAATGTTTATAAAATCTTTGCGCTGACGGGATAGTACATAAAATGGAATTTTCTTCCATTTTATAGAATGGCTGAACAGTGTACACTGCTTAATCATTTGATTCTTATACTCACTCCAAAGCGGCATGATTTTACCCTGAACCTGTCACCATTAAAAAGAAATAAAGTATGAAAATTGTAATTGTTGGAAGCGGATATGTTGGCCTGGTAACAGGCGCCTGTTTTTCTGAAGTAGGCATTGACGTGGTATGTGTGGATATTGATCAGAAAAAAATTGACAACCTGAATAAAGGTGTTATTCCTATTTATGAGCCCGGCCTTGAAGACATGATTCTCCGCAACATGAAAAAGGGCAGGCTGAACTTTACCACCAGCCTTGCTGATTCCATTAAAGATTGTGAAGTGTTATTTATTGCTGTAGGTACCCCGCCTGATGAAGACGGTTCTGCAGATTTAAAATATGTACTGGCTGTTGCCCGTGAATGTGGCAAAAACATGAATGATTATATGCTGGTGGTTACAAAAAGCACTGTACCCGTTGGTACATCTGAGAAAGTACGTAATGCTTTGCAGGATGAACTGAATAAAAGAAAAGTAGCCATTGATTTTGACGTGGCCTCTAACCCGGAATTTTTAAAAGAAGGTGCAGCCATTGACGATTTTTTAAAACCAGACCGCATTGTGATTGGCCTGGAAAGTGAACGTGCCAAAGACCTGATGAAAAGCCTGTACAAACCATTTACTTTAAATGGCCACCCGGTGATTTTTATGGACATTGTTTCTGCAGAAATGACCAAGTATGCTGCCAATTCCATGCTGGCTGCCAAAATCAGTTTTATGAATGATATTGCCAACCTGTGCGAAATTGTTGGTGCCGATATCAATTTAGTAAGAAAAGGTATTGGTTCTGATTCCCGTATTGGTAACAAATTTATTTACCCCGGCATTGGTTACGGTGGCTCCTGCTTTCCGAAAGATGTACAGGCGTTAATTAAAACTGCATCAGAATACAACTACGAACTTCGGGTACTCAAAGCCGTGGAAGCTGTGAATAAAGATCAGAAAATGATCATCTTCAATAAAATCAAATCTTATTTTGATGGGGAACTGGAGGGCAGAACCATTGCTTTGTGGGGCCTTTCCTTTAAGCCACAAACTGATGATATGCGTGAAGCACCATCATTAGTGATTGTAAAACAATTACTGGAGGCTGGTGCCAAAGTTAAAGCTTATGACCCTGTTGCTATTAAAGAAGCCAAACATCATTTTGGCGACAGTATCGCTTATTGTGAAGACCAGTATGAAACGTTGATTGACGCAGACTGCCTGGCAATATTAACTGAATGGCCGGAATTTAAATTCCCCAATTTCAAAATTGTACGCAAGCTGCTGAACAACCCTGCTGTTTTTGATGGCCGCAATATTTACGATAAAAATGAAATGCGCAGCAATGGCTTTAACTATTACTGCATCGGTATCAATACCAGTAAAAAAGTTACCAGTAAAGCACCTGCACTGGAAACCATTTTAAAAGACTAACACCGCAACCCTGATAAAACACGTTATGACACGCAAAAAAGTTCTAATTACCGGTGGAGCCGGCTTTGCAGGCTCTCATTTATGCGACCGTTTACTGGGTGAAGGTTGTGAAGTGTATTGCCTTGATAATTTTTTTACAGGGCAAAAGCAAAATATTGTTCACCTGCTGAACCATCCCTATTTTGAGCTGATACGCCATGATGTAACCGCTCCGTTTTTTATTGAAGCAGATGAAATTTATAACCTTGCCTGCCCGGCTTCGCCCATCCATTACCAGTATAATGCAATTAAAACCATGAAGACGAGTGTAATGGGTGCTATTAATATGCTGGGGCTGGCCAAACGCATTAAAGCAAAAATATTGCAGGCTTCCACCAGCGAAGTGTATGGCGATCCGTTAGTACACCCGCAGGCCGAAAATTACTGGGGCCATGTAAACCCCATTGGAGAACGCTCCTGCTATGATGAAGGCAAACGCTCTGCCGAAACATTGTTTGTAAATTATCATAAACAGAATAATGTAAAAATAAAAATCATCAGGATATTTAATACCTATGGCCCAAGGATGCATCCAAACGATGGCCGTGTGGTTTCTAACTTCATTGTACAGGCTTTACAAAACAAAGACATTACTGTATATGGGGAAGGCCAGCAAACCCGCAGCTTTCAATATGTAGATGACCTGGTGGAAGGTATGACAAGAATGATGAACTCCGCTGATGCTTTTACCGGCCCGGTAAACATTGGTAACCCCAATGAATTTACCATACTGGAACTGGCAGAGCAAGTGATCAAACTTACCGGTTCTAAATCAAAGATCATCAACAAACCATTACCTGCTGATGACCCGATGATGCGCCAGCCTGATATTACGCTGGCAAAAAAAGAACTGAACTGGGCGCCAAAAATTGAACTGGAAGAAGGGCTTGAAAAAACCATTGCCTATTTCAGGGAAGTGATCAGGTAATTTAGCATACCAATATCCATTATTCACACGCAAAATGAAAAACCATGACACCCAATGTAACTGCAGGCACTAACCCCTCAAAACTTTTTGATCTTTCCATGATCGAAAATTTTTGCCGCGGCAACCAGGAACAGGTCAAAAAAATGATCAAGGTTTTTATCAGCCAGGTTCCGCAATCAGTAGAAGCCATTAAACTGGCTTATTCCAAACACAATTTCAGCACAATAAAAAATGAGGCACACCGCATAAAACCCATCCTCAGTTATTATGCGGTACTTACTGTTGAGCACGACATTAAACAAATTGAATCGCTTGCTGCTTCAGAAGCAACAGGCAACGAGCTGGAAAGCAAGATCAACAACCTGGATGAAGTGGTAACTAAAATTGTGGATGAACTGAAAACCTATTAAGCCAAATAATTAAAATCAAAGGATATGAAAAAGAAAATACTGGTGGTGGATGATGAAATTAACATTTGCCTGCTGCTGGAAAATTTTTTATCGCAGGATTATGATGTGATAACCATCAACAACGGCAATGATGCATTAGACTGGCTGGAAGGCAATTTACCCGACCTGATCATCAGCGATATCCAGATGTCGAAAATGGATGGATACGGGTTTTTATCGCATGTGCGTAAGCGTGGGTATACCAGGCATACACCGTTCATTATGCTGTCTGCCAGGGCAGAAAGTAAAGAACGTATTAAATGTTACCAGTTGGGTGCACAGGATTACCTTACCAAACCTTTTAACCCGCAGGAACTGGAAGAAGTGGTAAAAAAGAATTTATACCCCATTCATTTTGCACTCGCCTGGTAAAAGCACTGATACAATAACAAACTGCTAATTTTATGAATCCGTTACAGCACATACTCTATATTGGTACAAACCCCGGTTACTTTCAACATGTACACCACAGCGATGCTGTTACCCTTACAGCAGTAAACAATAACCTGCAGGCCGTTAACTACCTGAAGGCTGGCAGGCAGCCAGATGCCATTGTATGTGATTATCATTTATCTGGCCAGAACGGGCTGCACATGTTCGATTGGCTGCGCCAGAGAACTGAATACAACAGTACGCCTTTTGTTTTACTGAATAAAGACTTTAATGCAGACCTGTTTAAAGAATCTTTCAGCAAAAGGGTGGATGATTTTTTTGTAACCAGTTCCACACCGGTTGAAGATGTGTTAGACAGGGTACAATTTTTATGTGCACATAAAAAAAACCCGGTAAACACTGCTTCTCTTCCTGTAACAGAAGTGTACCACATGCCATTGTCCAAACGCATTTTTGATATTGCAGTAGCATCCTCCGTGTTATTGCTGGCATCACCATTTTTATTACTCATCATTTTAGCTATCAGGCTGGAGTCTAAAGGCAAGGTATATTATATCTCTAAAAGAGTGGGCCGCAAAACTTTTGACTTTTATAAGCTGCGCTCTATGCGTACCGGTGCCGATGAACTGCTGAAGAAATTAGCCAAAGAAAAAAACCAGTATAATAAAACAGAACAGCAAACTATAACAGAAGATACACCCTGCCCACGCTGTGCAAAATTACCAGAAGGGCAAACCTGTTCACCGGTAATGTATATCGATACGCACCATATTTGTGATTACTGGTTTAATGAACAGAAAAAAGCAAAGGCAAAAGCCAGTTCTGCATTTGTAAAAATTGCAGACGATCCCCGCATTACCCGTGTAGGTAAATTCATCCGCAATACAAGTATTGATGAATTGCCACAGCTCATCAATGTTATTAAAGGAGATATGTCTATCGTAGGCAACAGACCCCTGCCTGTTTACGAAGCAGAGTTGCTTACAGTAGATACTTTATCCAAACGTTTTTTGGCACCCGCAGGTATCACCGGTTTGTGGCAGGTGGAATTGCGTGGCCGCGGAGGCGACATGTCTGAAGAGGAACGCAAACGCCTCGACAATGAATATGCTGATCATTTTACTGATGGCAGATATTCTTTCTGGTACGATATAAAATTGATTTTACGAACCATTCCTGCACTATTGCAGAAGGGTTCGGTCTAATACCCTAATAATAACTTATCATGAAGCACTTATCTAAAATTACCCTAACAATTCTGCTGTGCTGCACTGCTGCACTGCTCACAGCACAAAACAACGACAGCATCCCTAAAAAAAATCCGTCTGATTCTCTTGCTAAAGAAACTGTAATGGATTTTCCGCCACTTAATGTCATCATGGATTCTGCAGTAAAGCATAATGCCATGGTGGCATACCGCAATACAGAAGTGGATGTAAAAACTGCAAACCTTGAATCGCAGCGCACTTACTGGCTGCGCAACCTTGGCGTACAGGCCGACAGCCGCTATGGCACTTTTGACAACCTTTCCAGCAGTGCTGTTGTGGGTCAGTCCACCACGCTGCTTTCATCCACCAACAGGCAATTGAATTATGGTGTGGGCGTATACATTAAACTGCCCCTGTACGATGTGCTGAACCGTAAAACACAAATCAAACAGGCCCGTGCAGAAATGGATGGTGCTATAGACCTGGCACAGTCGCAAACCAATGAAGTACGCCAGATGGTGATCAAACTATATGAAGAACTATTGCTGAAACAAAAACTCGCCTACATCAAATCTCAAAACCTGGGCAGTGCCATGGTAAATAAAGAAATGGTGGAAAAGCAGTTTCATAATGGCATAATTCCCGTTGCTGAATATGTAAGGCTAACAGATATGACTGCACGTATACAAACGGAATATGAAATCGCAAGGTCGGAATTTGTGCAGGCAAAGAAAATGCTGGAAGAAGTGGCCGGTTTCTCATTTAAGAACCCTCAAATGAAAGAAACCAAATGAAAATGATAGGAATGATACGGCTGTTACTGAAACATGCCCGCCTGTTGCTGCTGGTTCCTTTATTGCTTGCCGGTTTGGTTATTTACCTTACCCGGGAACCGAGGCTTTCTTATACCTCCAGCACTGTATTATATACCGGTCTTGCCACGGGCAGCACTGTAGAAATGGACAAAACGTTTAACTATTTTGCCACCAACACTGCGTTTGATAATCTCATCAATATTATCAAATCGAGAGAAACACAGGAAGAAGTGGCTATACGTTTGTTAAGCCAGCACCTGCTGTTGCCAAAAGGAGATTCTAAATATATTGCTCCAAAATTCTATCATGAATTAAAAACAAAAGTACCGGCGTATATTTTCAGTTATGTATCACACAGCATGTATAGTGTACCTGCATTACCGGTTACCGATTCATTGTCTGCCGATAGCCTAGAAACGCTTACCAATGCACCCACTTTTCCTGAAACGATCAATAAAGCGGACTATGAAAAAACCGTAGACAATTTAACCACGCTGATGAAAAGCAGCGATACTAATTACGTTTATAAGCTGCTGAACTTTGAGGATCCTCATTATTCTATAAAAGCTATTTCCACTATTAAGGTGGAACGCTTATCCAACAGTGATTTAATCAAACTGACTTACGAGGTGGATGACCCCGGCATTTGCCAGCAAACACTGGCCATCTTTAATGAAGTGTGCATCAAAAATTATAAGAACATTAAAGAAAACCGTTCTGATGCAGTGATAAAATATTTTGAAGGCCAGCTACAGCAGGCAGATAAAAAATTAAAAACTGCAGAGGACCAGCTGCTGGCCTATAACAAATCCAATAACATCATCAACTACTACGAACAGAGTAAGGCAGTGGCCAATGTAAAGGAAGATATGGATATGGATTACAGCAATAAAAAAGCGCAACTGGCCGGTGCTGAAGCATCTGTTAAAAAACTGGAGGAGAAACTGAACATCCAGGAGCAGGTACAAACCCAAAGCGGCAGCGTACTGGAAAAAAGAAAACTGCTGGGTGATATCAATTTTGAAATTGCCTCTGCAGAAGCAGAAGGCGCACAGGATGATGCTGCAAAAGCGAAAATTGCCGGGTTAAAAAAAGAAGCAGATGTGCTGCAAAATGATATTAAGAAAAGTGTTGGAGACCTTTATCATTTTCAAAACAGCACAGAGGGATTACCGGTTAACAGTACACTAAATGACTGGATCACCAATGTAGTGGATGCTGAAAACCTGAAAGCCAAACTGAAAGTAATGGACCAGCACAATAAAGATTTTCAGCAGCAGTATGCTGTATATGCGCCAGCCGGCGCCACCATTAAAAGAATTGAAAGAGACATTTCTGTAAGCGAACAGGGTTACCTTGAAATTCTGCATGGCCTTAACCTGGCCAAGTTAAAACTGCAGGATAATGAGTTGTCATCGAACTTGAAAGCGGTGGACCAACCTTATTACCCATTGCAGCCCATTGCCACAAAGCGTGCAGTGTTGATTGTTGCTGCGGCTCTGGTGGGTTTCCTGCTCATATTTGGCGTTATACTGGCCATGGAATATATGGATAACACAATCAAAAACAGTAAGCGTGCTGCCTCCATGATGGGCATACCATCGCTGGGTATGCTGCCGAAAGTTTTACTGCGTTCACGTATACTAAACATGCCATTTGTTCAAAGTCGTCTGTTCAGTATCGTTACACAAAAAATGCAGCAGGAGCTGGAAACACGCAGCAGTGGAAAAAAACCGAAGCTGATCATATTTTCCAGTACACAAACAATGGAAGGCAAATCAGTGGTAAGCGGTAATATTGCAAGAAAGCTGATGCAGGAAGGCAATAAAGTTTTGTTGCTTTCCAATACAGCACCGGTACAACCTGGAAAACGGGGCAGGTTTTCTGTAATGAGCCGCCTGCTTGGTTATGAAGATACAAGGATTGATATTAAAAACCCGCTGCTGGCCAACCCGGCGGATTATCTTCCAAAAGGCTCTTATGCAACATATTCAATAGACGACAATTTTTTTAACGCAAAAAATTATCAGGAAATTCTTTCCTGTAACAATATTGTTTACAATGATACACCAGACTATGTGCTGATTGAATTACCTGCGCTGATTTACAATAATCATCCGTCACTATTAATAAAGCAGGCAGACATGCAAATTTTAGTTTGCCGTGCCAACAGGTTGTGGAGCGATGCAGATAAAACTGCGCTGAATAATTTGTTGCCACTAATCAACAACAACCTATTCAGCGTAGTGAATGGGGTGGATATGCAGGAGGCTGAAACGGTTTTGGGTGAATTACCCAAAAAGCCCATTGCACTGCGGCAAAGGATCAAAAACTTTTTCCGTTTCCAGTTCTTTTCTAAAAATCAAATCTGATACTAAAAGTGAAAAAGAAATTCCATACACTGATGCGTGAAGACAATTTCCTTTCCCTTACAGGGAACCTGGTCATTGCCTTCTTTGGTTTGTCTGGCTTTGCCATATTAGCCCGCAGTATCAGTGTAGATGATTTTGGCCAATGGGTATTATTCACTGCTGCCGGTGCATTTATCGAAATGTTCCGTTTTGGCATTACTAATACAGGTTTAATACGATACCTGTCTGGCACCAGTGAAGAACAGCGCATCAGTTTCCTGGGTTCCAATGCAGTAATTGGTACTGCTGCAACAGCCATTGTAGCTGCAATTATTTTATTCTGCAATATTTATTTTGATACTGCCATTCAGCATTCAGGTTACCAGTTATTTTTTAAATGGTATCCTTTACTGGCATTCATAAACCTTCCCTGGAATAATGCGCTTGTTGTATTACAGGCCGACCGTTTGTATGGAAAAATACTCGCATTAAAAGCCATCAACAGCGTGGGCTTCTTCCTGGTACTGCTCATCAATTATTTTTTCTTCAGTATGACGTTGCAGGAAATTGTTTGGGCATACCTTATCATCAACATCATCACATCATTGGTTAGTATGCTGGCGCAATGGGATGGCTTGCAGTATATCCGCAAGGCCACTGCAGCATCCAGCAAAACATTACTGCATTTTGGCAAATACACCACATTTACATTAGTAGGTACTAATTTACTGCGCAGTGCCGATACGTTCATCATCAGTTTAAGTCCGTTAGGCAATGCGGCTGTTGCGTTGTACAGCATACCATTAAAGTTAACAGAGCTGCAGCAAATTCCTCTGCGCAGTTTTGCCGCCACTGCATTTCCCAAAATGTCAAAAGCCAGTATGCAGCATAAAATTGAAGAAGTAAAAGCGGTTTTTTATGCGTATGCAGGCGCACTCACTTATTTATTCATTGCCGTTAGCCTCTTCACTTTTGTTTTTGCAGATGTATTTGTATTAATTCTTGCAGGTAAAAAATATGTGCAAACCGATCCCGTAACAGGGTTTAATGCGGTGACGATTGTTCGGGTGTTTTCCCTTTATGGATTATTGTTACCAATAGACCGTATGACAGGCATTGGGTTAGACAGTATTAATAAACCCGGCGTTAATGCATTGAAAGTGCTGTTTATGGTAATTGCAAATATTGCGGGTGACTGCATCGCCATTTTCATGTTCAAATCGCTGGTGCTGGTGGCTGTTGCCTCCATCCTTTTTACGGTAGTGGGCATCTGGATCGGCATGTATTTTCTTGATAAAGAACTGGACCTGCGTTACAGCGATATTTTTTCTTCAGGAATAAAATTTTACCGCAGCCTGTTGCAAAAATTACAGCACAAAAAAGTCATTACCGTGTGACGAATAATTAATAATTCATGGCCACAACAACCCACATACATCCTTTTGAGCAATACTCCGGTTCATCCAAACTGGTAAAACCTCAGCTGCTGTTTACGTTACTCGTAAGCATAACCGCAGTGGCTTTTATTGCTGCCAAAATGCAGTTTGCCGGTGTGGGAGTATTGGTGGCATTGGCCATGGGCATTATTTACCTGTATATTTTGTTTACCAAACCTATTGTAGGTTTTTACACAGCTATTGCATTAAGTTTTATACTGATTGGCCTGGGCCGTTATGCAAAAGGTGTGCAGGTGGGGCTTGGGCTGGATGCTATTCTGATTCTTACTTACCTGGCACTCTTCTTCAACCGCTTTGAAAGTAAAATTGACTGGTCGCCCGCAAATAAAGACATTACTTTTTTATCCATCATCTGGTTTGGTTATTCTTTGTTTGAACTGGTTAATCCAGAAGCAAGAAGTACAGCAGCATGGTTCTCCGGTCGTGGTGTGGCGTTGTATATGTTTTTAATGGTACCCATGGTGTTGCTGTTTATAAACAATAGTAAAAAGCTCGACTACTTTTTATATGTATGGGCTATCTTTTCCATCCTCGCTACAATCAAAGGCATCATGCAGTTAAAATTCGGGTTGGATTATGCAGAGCGGGAATGGATGGATGAAGGCAATTACAAAACCCATATCCTCTTTGGCAAGCTGCGTGTATTTTCTTTTATGAGTGATGCCGGACAGTTTGGTGGTAACCAGGCTTACACCGGTGTGGTGATGATCATCTACTCAATGGCGCAAAAGATCAAACGTAAAAAATATTTCTTTTTAATTACCGGTATACTGGCTTTATATGGTATGATTATTTCCGGAACCCGTGGTTCCATGAGCGTGCCGCTGGCGGGTTTTATGGCATTCTTTATTTTAAGAAAAAATATTAAAGTGCTGAGTATTGGTGTGTTCCTGCTGGGTATTGTATTTGTGTTTTTCCGTTTTACCACTATTGGCCAGGGCAACGACCAGATACGCCGTATGCGTACCGCTTTTGATCCTAACGATGCATCGTTACAGGTGCGCCTTGCCAACCAGCGCTTACTAAAAAATTATTTAGCAACGAGGCCATTTGGAGGCGGCATTGGCCATGGTGGCGTTAAAGCACAAAAATATTTACCCAATGCATTTTTATCGCAGGTGGCAACAGACAGCTGGTATGTTTTGGTTTGGGTGGAACAGGGTATTGTGGGTTTGTTGCTGCATCTTTTCATTTTATTATACTGTATCATTAAAGCGTCGTGGCGCATCATGTTCAAAATAAAAGATCCCACGCTGCGGTTGAAGATGGCAGCATTGGTTGCAGGCATGTTTGGTGTAATGGTGGCATCTTATGGTAACGCTGTACTGGGTGCCATGCCCACCGGCATGCTTATCTATACTTCCATGGCCATCATGCTTAACTCAAAAATATTTGAAAAAGAAACAGAAGCAAACAGTGTACCCATATCTGTTACTGATAAACCTAAAACCATTGTTCCATGAAAGAAAAAGATTTTATCATCACCGGTTTGCAGTCGTGGGATATTCCCATCGGCTCCAACGCTATTGATATTGCCAAACAGATTGCGAAGCACAACCGTGTATTGTATGTGAACAGTCCGCTGGATATTATGACCATGTTCCGCAATAAACCCACGCCTGAAACCCAGCGCCGCATGCAGGTATACCGTAAGCAGCAGGAACCGCTGCGCAAGATCAATGATCATTTATGGGTGCTGGATTTTCCGTTCTATGTATGGTCAATCAATGGCCTCCCGGATGGCTTTCTATTTGATATTTTTAATAAAGCCAACAACAAAAAAATATTCCAGTACATTAAAAAAGTGGCGGATGAATTGGGATTCAAAAATCCGGTACACTTTATTGATAATGATATTTACCGCAGTTTCTATTCTAAAGAAATATTGAAACCTGCTTTATCAGTGTATTACAGGAGAGATAATGTGCAGCCTTATGCTTACTGGAAAAAACATGCCGTTCGCCTGGAGCCAAAGATCATTGGTAAAAGCGATGTGGTGGTATGCAATTCACCGCAACTGGCACACTATGCACAACAGTTCAATCAAAAAAGCAGTGATGTGGGCCAGGGTGTTGATTTATCTGCGTATGACCCTGCTGCTGTTTATCCTTTACCTGCCGCATTACAACATATACCGCAGCCACGCATTGGCTATATTGGCGACATCAACAGCATGCGCCTTGATGCCGGCTTAATTTATGCATTAGCCAAAAGCAAACCGCACTATTCATTTGTGATGACGGGCAGCGAAGACAAAGTGTTTGCTGCACATGCACTGCACCAGTTACCCAACGTATATTTCACAGGCAGCATTCCTAAAAAAGATGTGCCGGAGTATATGCATGCATTAGATGTATGTTTAAACCCGCAGTTGGTGAATGAAATTACAGCAGGTAATTATCCCCGTAAAGTAGATGAGTACCTCGCTATGGGCAAACCCGTTATTGCCACCGCTACAGATACCATGCAGTTATTTAAAGACCATGTGTACCTGTGTAACAATTTAGAAGACTACCAGCAGGCTATTGAAAAAGCTTTATTGGAAAACACGCCTGAAAATAAACAATGCCGCATTGCGTTTGCCCGCTCACATACCTGGGAAAACAATGTGCAGCAAATCTATAACCGTATTGAAAACCTTTTAAACTAAACCTTATGTATTATAGAAACATCCGCGACCTTAATAATATCATCCTGAAAAGGCTCCATATTATTCCAAGAGATTTTGACCTGATTGTTGGCGTGCCACGCAGTGGTATGCTGCCAGCCAATTTATTGGCACTGTACCTCAACAAACCGTATACTGATATTCATTCATTCATGAATGGGCATATTTATAAAGCGGGTGCAAGGGCACAGTTCTTCAACAATAGTGAGTTTAAAAAAATATTAGTGGTGGATGACAGCGTGGCTTCCGGTTCTGCATTGAAAGAGTGCAAAGAAAATCTGAAGGAACTGGAAAGCAAGTTCGACATAAAATATGCAGCTGTTTATGTGATACCCGGAAAAGAAAAGGTGGTGGATTATTATTTTGAAGCCGTGCCATTGCCAAGATATTTTCAATGGAATATTTTAAATCACACCACATTGGAGAAAGCTTGTTTTGATATTGACGGCGTATTATGCGTTGACCCCACACCTGAACAAAATGATGATGGGCCAAAGTATGTTGATTTTATTTTGAATGCACCGCCATTATTTATTCCCGGTGCAAAAATTGGCACCATTGTTACCTCACGCCTGGAAAAATACAGGAAAGAAACAGAATATTGGTTAGCTAAAAACAATGTAAAATATAATGACCTGGTGATGCTGGACCTGCCCGATATGGCTGCCCGCCAAAAAGCCAACAACCATGGCGATCATAAAGCAAAAGCATATATGACCAAGCCTTATGTATTGTTTGTGGAAAGCGATATGAACCAGGCCATGCAGATCAACCGCATCAGCAAAAAACCAGTATTGTGTACAGAAAATTTTGAAATGATTTTTGATGCAGAGTCAATTCTGTACAACATAAAAAGTGGTAAATACCTGCCCTTCCTGCGTAAGTATGCATTAAAAGTGCGGAACAAGATGAAGGGCTAAGTTCAAATTAAATTATCCTAAACCATTCGTTATGCTCTTATATCAAATCATTCAAATAGTCATTTTACTGTTGCTGTCATTAGCTACGTTATACATTTTTGTATTTGCCGTGGCCGGTTTATTGTATAAACAGGTACAGTATGCCACACCGGCAGTAAACCAGCAAATAGCGGTGTTAATACCGGGCTATAAAGAAGATGAAGTAATTGTGCAGGTAGCCAAAGCTGCATTGCGTCAAACCTACCCGGCAGATTATTTTGATGTAGTCATTATTGCAGATTCATTTCAGCCATCAACTTTAACTGCGCTAAATGCATTGCCCGTACAGGTAATTGAAGTGCAGTTTGAAAACAGCACCAAGGCAAAAGCATTGAATAAAGCCATGAGCATACTCACCAAACCTTATGATGTGGCTGTTGTACTGGATGCAGACAATATCATGGCGCCGGATTTTCTTGAAAAAATAAATGCCGCTTTTGCGCAGGGCTTTATGGCCATACAGGGCCACCGCACTGCAAAGAACATTAATAATTCCTGGGCAATATTAGATGCAGTGAGTGAAGAGATCAATAACCATATTTTCCGTAAAGGCCATCGGGTACTGGGTTTATCTTCTGCCATTATTGGTTCAGGTATGGCCTTCCAGTATGATTATTTTAAACAACTGATGACTGAAGCCACCGCCATTGGTGGTTTTGATAAAGAAATTGAACTGAATATGCTGAGGGAGAAACATACCATTGCTTATGTTGATGATGCAATAGTATACGATGAAAAAGTACAGAAGGCAGATGTATTCGGTAACCAGCGCCGCCGCTGGCTTTCTGCACAAGTGCATTATTTTAAAAAAGATATTGGCCGTGCAGCACAACATTTAATACTGAAAGGCAATGTGGATTATTTTGATAAGGCCATACAGTTTATTCAGCCACCGCGTATTTTATTGCTGGGTGCGGTACTACTGTCTGCAGTTACCTTTACAACGTTGAACTTTTTGCTGCATGATGCTGCATGGCATACTCAAGCATGGATCATGGTGGCATTAGCCTGTGTATTATCATTCTTATTTTCCATACCGCGTAAATTTTACAACGGTAAAACTTTGCACGCACTCATCACTTTACCCAAAGGCATGCTGGTAATGTTATTGTCGTTACTGCGTATAAAAGGTGCCAACAAAAAGTTTATCCATACCAAACATACAGCAAGTACACCCTGATCTCAAATTGAAAACCACAACATGAAAAAGAACAGATTAGAAAAATTAGAAGCTATTCGTGGATTTGCTGCACTGTACGTGGTGTTATTTCATACGTTGCCGCAAAAAATTTATCTCGCCGGCATCAATGTGGGTGCATTGTTCCGTTTTGGCCCCGAAGCGGTGATCGTATTCTTTGCATTATCAGGTTTTGTGATCAAATACACGTACGAAAGATCGAAAGACAAATCGTTTACATTTTATTTTACCAGGCGGTTCATCCGATTATATATCCCTTTGTTTTTTATTTTTTTGCTGGGTTATATCATCAAATCTTACAGTGAAGGACATTTGGCTAACCCTGAATGGAAAACATTACTGGGCAATATTTTCATGCTGCAGGATGTGATCTCACAAAAACCAAACGTAGTGTGTGCAGCATATATGGGTAATGGTGTGCTGTGGTCATTATCGTACGAATGGTGGTTTTATATGCTGTTCTTTTTACTCGCCAGCAATATCAAAAAAGAAAAACTGAATTTTTGGGTAAACGTTATTACTATTGCCGCTGCTGCCAGTTACTTAATTTATCCGTTCATCATCAACCGGCTGCTGATGTATTTTGCCATCTGGTGGATTGGTGTTCGTTTTGCAGACATTTACCTGGATAAAGAAAGCTATAGCTTCAAAGCTATACAAGGTCACGTCGCAGTATTATTAATCATCATTGCATTGCTGGGTTTAAATTTGTACCTGCATTTTTCCTATACCAAAATTTATACTTACCCACTCGTGGCGTATCCATTTATCGAGTTACGTCATTTCGTATTTGCTTTGTTTGTGATGATGGGAGCCGTGGTATGGAATCATTGTAAATGGGTGGGCTTTAATAGCATTTTTGGCATATTCAAATACGTTGCACCCTGTTCATACGTTATATATATATCGCATCACTATTTGGTGGTGGATGCCACATACCTTCGTTTCATCAACAATAGCATTATTGAATATGCGCTCTATATTATTATCATGATTGTGTTTTCGTATTTGCTGGAAGTGGTGGTGTATGAAAAGATACGAAAACTCATCATTGGCAAATGACCCTGTAAAACCACAACTATGAAAATTGGCATTGAAGCACAACGGTTATTCAGAAAGAAAAAGCACGGCATGGATATGGTGGCACTGGAACTCATCCGTAACCTGCAGCAGATTGATACGGTAAATGAATATGTCATCTTTGTAAAACCAGATGAGGACGATACAGTCATTAAAGAAACACCCAACTTCAAAATTATACCGCTGGATGGTGGTGCTTATCCTTTATGGGAACAGGTGGTCCTGCCTAAAGCTGCGGCCAAATATGGATGTCAACTGTTACACTGTACCAGCAACACCGCCCCCGTATTTAGCAAAGTGCCGTTGATGGTTACCCTGCATGATATTATTTATATGGAAAGTTCCATGTGGCAAATTGTTACCGGCAAAGGATCGAACTACCAGAAATTTGGAAACCTCTACCGCCGTATGGTGGTACCCAAAATTGTACGCAAGAGCAAAAAAATCATTACAGTTTCCGACTATGAGAAAGATTGCATTGGCGCCTATTTCAACATGCAAAATGATTCACGGTTGGTAACTGTGTACAATGGTGTGAGCACCTATTTTACGCCGGTTACTGACAGCAATACATTACAAGCAGTGAAAGAAAAATATCATTTGCCTGATCATTATTTTTTCTTCCTTGGCAATACACATCCTAAAAAAAATACAAAAGGTACGTTGGCAGCCTTCTCACAATTTATTAAACAAAGTGGTTACGATATAAAACTGGTGATGATTGATTATGATAAGAATGAACTGCAAAAATTGTTACAGGAAATTGGCGATCCTGGTTTGATTGACCGTATTGTGCTTACCGGGTATATTGTTAATACCGATCTTCCGGCCATTTATGGGCAAAGCGAATTGTTTTTATATCCTTCGCTCAGGGAAAGTTTTGGTATTCCCTTAATTGAAGCAATGGCCTGTGGTGTACCGGTGATCACTTCCAGCACTTCATCCATGCCCGAAATTGCAGGGCATGCCGCTTCGCTTATCGATCCTTTTAAACCGGAAACCATAACCGATGCTATGCTGAAAGTTTATAACAACAAAGCATTGCAAAAGGAAATGAAATCAGAAGGTATTGCACAGGCTGCGAAATTTTCATGGAAAAGTATGGCAGCAGATGTTTTGAAATTATACCAGGAAACAATCAATCAATAATAATATTTTATGATAACGCTTCAAATTATATTCTGGGTTTTAGTATTCATTGTGGTGTACACTTATGTGGGTTATGGTATTGTTTTATTTGCATTGGTAAAACTGAAACGTTTGTTCAGCAAAAAAATAACAGTAACCGATACATCTTACGAACCTGATGTAACGCTGTTCATTGCTGCATACAATGAGAAAGATTTTGTGAAGGCAAAAATGGAAAACTCACTGGCACTCGATTATCCTAAAGACAAACTGCATATTGTTTGGGTTACTGATGGCAGCGATGATGGCACGCCTCAGTTAGTGCAGCAATATGAACAGGCCAGCCTGTATCATGTACAGCAACGAAATGGAAAGATCAGTGCGATGAACCGCGGTATGCATTTTGTGGAAACACCAATCGTTGTTTTCAGTGATGCCAATACCATGCTCGGTAAAGAATCTATTCAGCGTATAGTGCGTTTATTTAACGACCCTAAAGTGGGTTGTGTATCCGGCGAAAAAAGAATTGCCGGTAAAGCGAGTGATGTTGCTTCTTCTGCCGGTGAAGGGTTATACTGGAAATATGAATCCACTTTAAAAAAATGGGATGCTGAATTGTATTCTGTTGTCGGTGCTGCAGGTGAATTGTTTGCCATCAGAACGGAACTGTTCCGTGATGTGGAGAAAGATACCCTACTGGATGATTTTGTGATTTCCCTTCGGGTGGCGCAGGAAGGCTATACGATTCAATACGACCCTGAAGCGTATGCCATTGAAACAGCATCTGCCAATGTGAAAGAAGAATTGAAACGCAAGATCCGTATTTCTGCCGGTGGCATACAGGCGGTGGTAAGGTTAAGTCCGCTGCTGAATATTTTTAAATATGGTATGCTGTCGTTCCAGTATATTTCTCACCGTGTATTACGGTGGACGGTCACACCTTTATGTTTGCTATTGCTGATTCCTGTTGGGTATGCGCTTGCCGCCAATGAAGGTTTATTTTCTTTCGGTGTTTACTCTACTTTGTTCTGGTTGCAATTGTTATTTTACATTGGTGCACTAACGGGCTGGTTTATGGAAAACCGTTCTACAAGAATTAAAATATTATTTGTACCGTATTATTTCTTCATCATGAATTTATCGGTGGTGCTGGGTTTTTTCCGTTACCTGAAAAAAACACAATCGGTAAATTGGGAACGGGCAAAGCGTGCGGTGGCGTGAGGAATTAAATTTATCTTTCGCCCCCGCGGAGTTTTTGTGTTGTAAGAAATGGGTTTGCTACCCCGCTATGGCTCCTGCGGAACAGTTAGTATGTATACAGAAATTGTACAGTGAGATGCAGCGTCTGTACATTTTATCAATTGAATGTTGTTGGTAGATAATGTCGCCCTTACAGGGCTTTCTCCCCTCCCACAAATCCCTGCTACCAAAATATCAGCCCGGTGGGCTTTAGGAATTTCACGCAACAACTGCATCTATCTGCTGTTGATACGTTTTATCAATTAGATGTTGTTGATAATATCTTCTTTACAGACTTTTTTCTCACAACAATGCCAGTACAATGGATTTACAATTTTAAAAACTTTACTTTACTATTGGTTGCAGTATTTGAAACTGTAATGGTGTACAATCCCCGTTGCAACTTTTTTATTTCAAGCGGAATGATTTGTTCACCGGGGATAGTAACAGTAATACTTTGCTGTAACACCAGTATACCGGAACAATTGAAAATACTGACGGTAGCTTTTCCCAAAGTGGAGGTAGTCACCTGCAGCGTAATGGTATTGGTTGCAGGGTTAGGAAATACTTTGGTATTCTCATCAAAGGTGTACAGCAGCGTATCGCTGCCGCCGCTGTATTCCACGGCACCAATATCGTACAGGCTGCCCACCTGCCGCCGCTGGCCATAAAAATCGGTCAATACAGCGCAAAAGCAATCATAACCTTTATTAATCAATGGAGAATGTGTCTGAACTTTAAAATCGGTATTTGATATACCGGCATCACTGAATTGTTGTGTGAAAAAATTATTCTTTTGCTTTACATCGCTGGCAATGTCAGGTAGCATGATATACGCATCTTTGGCAGTAAAAGATGTACGTGTTGTTTGGTTGTAACTATAATTACCGGGGTTAATAATCAGGTTGGATGCAATAATATTGTTTTTAGTTTTTACGCTCTGGAAACGGATGCCGTCTGATTTTGGATTAATGATGTCATTAAACAAAATATAAAATGATGAATCTTTCATAGCGGTGGCATCGGATACAAAAATACCATGTTTCATCTGCGTCATATCATTGGGCACAAAAGATCTTCCCGCATTCACTATAATGTTGTTGTACATTTTGCTTCCGCCCAATCCATGCATTTCAATACCATCGCCTTTCCCGTTTTTAATTAAATTATTATAACAATCACATTTGGAACCACCACCCATAATAATGCCCGACATCTGGTTGGGCACTCCGGCCTGGCTGTCTTCTTCAACCGTATTATTAAAGATGTAACAATGTTTGGGCGCAGCACTTACCTGTATGCCATCCCACCCGGTGCGTTTTACTATGTTGTTGTATACTTTGATGTGATCCAGCACCGGCGGCAGTACCACAGTATCTTTACCATTGCAGTGTAAAGTAATGCCGGTATAATAGGAACTGCCGATGTACATGCCCTCATTAGCCACATCAGCAATATAATTATCATGAATGCTGGTATTGTACATGGTAAAACTGTCACGCACTGAAGCAAAGGAACAATCAGGATCCGTTTTGGCAAATATACCTTCGGTGGAGCAATTGGTGATGGATACATGATCCACTTCTATATCGCTGCTGAAATTGCCGATGCCAATACCTGCGCCGTTATTGACTTTATCAATGCTGATGCCATATTTCGTTTCGGGCAAACCCGTTCCGGTAAAACGCAGGTAACGGCAGTTATTAATCGAAATACCGTAATGCCCGGCGGTAGTAATTTGTGTAACACCACCGGTATTCATCACCAGCACCGGTTGCGCTGCGGTGCCTTTACAATTGCGCAGTAACAGCTGATCTCTTGTACCACTTTGCAGTAAAATGGTATCACCGGGTTTTATGGCACTGTAAGGCCCGGAGTTTCCATCCACCACTGTAACACCCAAGGCGACTGCCCATGAGTGGTTTTGTGCTGTTGCACTGTTTTGAGATAAAAATAAAATGCTGATTACAGTAAGTTGTACAACTTTTAATGCTGTTGAAGGGGCTGAGGTTTTCATAAAAGGTTCAGGCTTATTACTGGTTCTGCAAAGCAGATGAAACAGTAATGAATAATGCAATAAATTTCGGAATTATTATGCAGAACTTCAAACTTATTGCAGATTAATTGCCCGCTTTTTTTGTTGTACGGGGTAAAATTTTATTGTTGTACGCATAACCGGATTTTCGTTGTAGTGCTTAAACTACAAACAGCTTAAATGGCAACAGGAATAAGTATACATCGTTCAATAAAGCGCTTGCCCTGTACGGCTAAAGCTGCCGGTACTGAATTTGCCTGCAGTTGATATAAAAAGTGCAGCAAAAAGCCCCGCAAACAATTGCGGGGCTATCTTATTGTTTCAGGTTGAAATATTAAAAGTTAAACCCGAGTGATACGCCTACTGCAGGCAGTACGCCACTGAATTTAGTGTATTCCGCCCCGGTATTATCTTTTATTTTACCACCAGCATAGTAATTAATACCGCCAAAAAGGTCTACAACAAAACCGCTGTTCCATATCCATTGTTTACCCACAAGCCCTTTACCAACAAAGCCTGAACCGGTTATTGATTCGCCATCAATTGTTTTCACTTTTAAAGAATAAAAACCTGCACCGGGGGCTACATAAAAACCTTTGGGTGCTTCAGCACTTTTGCTGAGGTAATACTTATATTCCACAGCTCCACCCAAATTGGTGTATTTAACACCGCCTACGCTTAAAGCACCAAACGCAGCATCCACCTGTACAGATGATTTTTCATTCAGCGCTCTTTCGTAAGATGCGTTGGCGCTTCCAAATAACAGGCCCAGTGGGTTCAGTTTTACTACGTTTTTGCCGGTTTCGCCATCCTGTGCCATTGCAGCAGTGGTAAAAGCGCATACGCAAAGGGTAAAAATTAATTTTTTCATTTCTGTTTGCTTTTAAGTTAAATAATAAAATAATTATGAGAAAGATGATGTAAGCAAAAGCCGTGTACCATCTGATGCTCCAATTACCGGACCGGACTATTAATAACGTTAATAATTATCCGAAATTGGGTGCGAAATTATGGTTAGCAGTTGTAAAACATTGCAAGCATAATAGAGAAGTTAATAAAAAGCAAATTGAACTAATAAAAAGAAAAAATAAGCAAATAAAGGGCTAATTAAATTTTACCAGGCAATCGTGGTTTGTTGCAGGGAGGTTAATTTTCTATTGCTGTGGAATATTGACGCTATGCTATTATACAGGTGAAATGGTGAGCCCGTTGTACAGCACCGGCAGCAAAAAATTAAACTTTGGCCAGCATATAATAATTGTTATTAACTGCAATAGCCGTATTTCACTATTACTAAAATTTGTCTTCCCAGTCTTTCCGGTTAAATTTAGCCACAGTGAATTGCATGTTATTCCTGAAGCAAAAGGTCATACTGTTCTTTTTTTTATTTACTAAATGCAGGTGCGACTGGTTCATAATACAGGTAATCTGGATATTTTAAACTATAGGCACTTGTTCCGATAGTAAGGATTTGTTTCCACTTATTAAAGCAAAACTATACACTGTACATAAAATATCATAGCCGCCCAAAGATATAAATGGTGAAACTTGTCATTTACTTACAAATTGCTGCATTTCATGAGTGAAGCGCATTGTTTTCTTATTTCACGCAAATGCGTAATAAGAAATACAAGGGGATAATGCAAACTGGCATCTGTGCCGGAGAAAATATTAACGGCTCAGGCGTTTATACAATTTTACAGGAACATTCTTTTATTTACTAATTGCATGGCTGGTTCAAAATAAAGTTGTAACTATGGTGTCTCTTAATATCATTCTTTAACCATTTTTTGATTCTTGCTATGGCATCCCGTAAAAAATTCTTACAACAGGCCGCTGTGTTAACAGCTGGTTCATTTGTTTTACCTGCATTAAACAACAGTGTTTTTGCTTACTTTAAAAGCCGTGTGGCACCGTCTGACCAAATTAATATTGGCGTGATTGGTATTAACGGCATGGGCTGGAGTGATGCTATGGCCGCCATTAAAGTGCCCGGCGTAAACATTGTGGCTTTGTGTGATGTGGATCAGAATGTGATCAGCCGGAGGCTGGCAGATTTGACCAAACAAAATATTCCCACAGCGGGCATCAAAACGTATAATGATTACCGTGAGTTATTAGACAGGAAAGATATTGACGCGGTGATCATCGGCACGCCCGACCATTGGCATTGCCTGCAAATGGTACATGCCTGCCAGGCCGGTAAAGATATTTACGTGGAAAAACCCGTGGGCAATTCCATTACCGAATGCCGCATTATGATGGCTGCACAGCAACAGCACAACCGCGTGGTGCAGGCCGGCCAGTGGCAGCGCAGCCAGCAGCATTTCAGGGATGCACTGGATTTTATTTATTCCGGGCAACTCGGCAACATCCGCACAGTGAAAGTATGGTGTTACCTTGGATGGAAAAAACCATTGAGTTTTGTGGCCGACAGTCCCGTACCTGACGGTGTTGATTACACGAAATGGCTGGGCCCTGCTCAGATGCGCCCTTTCAACAGCAACCGTTTTCATTTTACCTGGCGCTGGTTTTGGGATTATGCCGGCGGCCTCATGACCGACTGGGGGGTGCACCTGCTGGATTATGCATTGATGGGCATGAAAGCCACTGTACCGGTTTCCATCAGTTCTATTGGCGGTAATTTTGCCGATCCCGCTTCACCACAGGAAGCGCCCGATACGATGAGTGTAAGTTACCAGTTTGAACATTTCAATCTATTGTGGGATCATGCCATTGGTATTGAAAATGGTTTGTTCCGTAAAGAACATGGCATTGCCTTTATTGGTAACAATGGCACGCTTGAATTAGACCGCGGCGGATGGGAAGTGTTTGAAGAAAGCCGCAGCGACAAAAAAGTTACTGTGGCACACAGGCCTTCTGTCGATAATGGTTTGAACAAACACATGGAAAATTTCTTTTCGGTGGTGCGTTCCCGTAAAACGGAGGAATTGCATTGCCCCATTACTGCCGCCGCTGATATTGCCACACTGAGCCAGATGGGTAATATTGCCTTCCGCAGTGGTGAAAAGCTGTATTGGGATAAGGAGGCTGGAAAGTTCACTGAAAAATCCATCAATAAAAGATATTTAACAGCTGCTTATCATAACGGGTATAAATTACCGAAAGTGTAACCGTATTAAAGTGCGGATATTATGAAAGTGACCAATGTTACATTATCATGCTGACATCGGCAGTACTTTTACAAAAAAATACAATGGCAACCATACAATTAACCACCGGCGATTTTAAGGACAAGGTTTTTGATTATACTACTGAAAAAGAATGGCAATATAAAGGCACCAAGCCTGCCATTATAGATTTTTATGCCGACTGGTGCGGCCCCTGTAAAATGGTGGCACCCATACTGGAAGAATTATCGGAAACCTATAAAGACGATCTGATCATTTATAAAGTAGACACCGAAGCTGAAATGGAACTGGCAGGGGTTTTCGGTATACAAAGTATTCCCACTTTTTTATTTATTCCTGTAGGTGAGCAACCCATGCTGCAACCTGGTGCATTACCGAAGAAAGTTTTTCAGCAGGTGATTGACGAACATTTGGTGAAGAAGGTGGATGGTAAATAAAAAAACTGCTTTAGCATTATTATTTACGGTTAGATTTATTACTTGTATTTACTTTTTTGCTTCCCGATTTCATGCGGGACAAGTTCTCCAAAAAAGAATGGAAAAATCATTTATTATTGTTGCTTACAGCAGATTGTTATTCTTACTTTTTTTACGGAAAAAAAGTAAGCAACTGTGCCCTGTGGGAAAAACCGCCCGGCAATAATGACGGCCATTGCCGGGGCAGCTTTGATCATCAGTTGTACTACTGTAACTTCAACTTCAGTAATTCTATTCTCAGGATTGAATACCAAAATTTTATTCCAGTAATTTTATTATTGCTGGTCTTTCTTTTTCTTCCATTTGTATACAGGATAAGTTTTTCAACAGGTGATTGAAGAACATTTGGTGAAGAAGGTGGAATGATGAATTAAAGTACTTATGCGTCATCTTAGCGGTTCGCCTGAACTTCGTGGCCAGGTGTTTTTTACGGGAGTGCAATTTTATCATGATCTGACGTCCCCGTCTGATCATGAATAACGAATCTCCAATAAGCGAATTCTTTTTGATCGGTCAGACGGGAACGTCAGACCGTGTACACCTCATCCATAGTGACAATGGTGGCAAATTCATTATGTAAACTGGCCAGTGCAGTTTCATGAATCAGTTCAGCGGAATAATGTTCGCCCTTCCTTCCTGTTTTACAAAATGTTGCTGTGGCATCGGCCACTACATAAGCGGTAAAGCCAAGATTGCCCGCCATTCTCACTGTCGTGGAAATGCAGTGGTCAGTAGTTAAACCAACTATAACGAGTTGTGTAATCTGTAACTGGTTCAATTGCGCTTCCAGGTTAGTGTCAATAAAGGCACTGTTTACATTTTTTCTAATCACCTGTTCATGGCTATACGGTTGTACAATGTCTTTAAAATTATTCCCTTCTTTTGATGGATGCAAAGGGGAAAGTGGATTGGTGGAACAATGCCGGATATGAAAAACCGGCCATTGCTGTTTACGCCACCATTGCAAAAGTATTGCGGCGTTTTCTTCTGCACCGGGGTTATTCCGTTGCCCTCCCCAATAAGGAATATCATCAAACCCTTTTTGAATATCAATTAACAGTAATGCAGGATGTATCATGTTATAATAATTGTTCAAAGTAGGCGCCTATTTCATTTTCCGGGTCTGCAAACTGCAATTCCAGAATCCAGTGGCGGTCGTTGCCATTGGCATCTTTTAAAAAAATATTGTTGGGGTTGGATGGATGAATATCCAGCTCCAGACTGTTGGGGTCATCCGGTTGTTCGTGAGGGTATGCGCCAACGATATGCCCTGCAATAGCGCCAATAAAATCCCAGCCATACGCTTTTGCTTTTTCTTCTGCCAGTTCAAACAAATCAGCTGCTTTAATGAATGCCTGCTTTTGATACCATTCCTGTATTTCATACCAGGCTTTCTCCACATCGTTTTTCAGTTTGTGTTTGCGGGCATCGTTACCCAGCACATAAGTTCTGCCGATGTCTGCTTCATAACCATCTACAATTGGCCCCAGGTCGATGAACAAAATATCGTCTTCCGCAATAACACGTCCGGGTGGATTGTCAGGATAAATAGCTAATGTGTTTTTTCCTGCACGCACAATTTTTTTATGCCAGTGCGTGGCAATGCCAAACTGCTGCGCCAGTTTGCACACTTCATCATTCAGTTGCTGTTCTGTTTTGCCTGCAACAATCAATTGCTGTTCTTCTATGGCTTTGAAAAACTGCAATGAGGTGTATTGTGCGGTGAGGAGCTTTTCTTTTGTTGTTTGATTATTCATTGACTTTTGCTGTTATTAAAATATATATTAGTGCCAATAATTTTTGATCACATTTTTTTCGGAACAACCTCAAACAATAAAGAGTGTTTTAAGATTATTACTTGCAGCAAATCCCTGCTGTTTGTACGTACCTTTTTGCTCGCCCAAAAAGGTACCCAAAAACGGCTCCCGGCAATAATGATCCCAACAATAACTGTTGAGAACGGGCAGCTTTGATCATCAGTTGTACTACTGTAGCTTCAACTTCAGTAATTCTATTGTTGAGATTGAATCTCCAAAATTTTATTGCAACGGTTTTATGTTGTTAGCTTTTTATTACTAAATACGTAACAGCAAAAAAAGCTGTACTACATTTTCTATAGTACAAAATAAGGAAGACGGCGCGGCACAAAAGTTAATCTACATTAACGCGGCCTAATTTTTTCCGGAGTGTGCTGAGGAATTGCGGTGTTACCCCAAGGTAAGCAGCTATGTCTTTTTGCGAAAACCGTTTTTCTGCATAAGGTTTTTGTTTCATGAAGTGGAGGTAGCGTTCTTCTGCTGTGGCTGCTACTGCCTGGTTGATCTGTTCTTTTTGTGCGATATAAGCATTTTGAAAAAGGATGCGGAAGAAGCGTTCAAACTTTGGTATTTGCTGATAGAGTTGTTCCAGCTCTGCTTTACCAATCTGCAATAATTGCGTTGGTTCTATTGCTTTTATGGTTGTTCGTGCGCCGGTTTGCGTTAAAAAACTGAACAGGTCATCTGCCCACCATTCATCTACTAAAAAATCGATGATGTGCTCCAGTCCGTTTTCATCCATGTAATAAGACTTCAGGCAACCCTTTGTTACAAAGGATTCATATTTGCATACATTGCCTTCCTGCAACAATATTTCGCCAGCAGCTAATTTTTTCTCTTTTAATAAGGAGGTGAAGTATACCGTTTCCTCTATCGTTAATGAAATGTGTCTGGAGATATTGGTGAGTATGAGGGAGGGGTTCATGCTTTAATAAATGGTTATAAAACTAAACAAATTCCATGATTAGTCAAGGGGCTGACTTTTATTTATTTGATTTTGAATCCTGGAATTATTAAGTGTTCCTGATTAATTTATTTCAGGCCAGGTATTTGGTTGTATCAATTTTATTTACGTTTATACCTATACGTGAAAATTAATTTTACGGTGAAGAATAAAACTGCTAACCCTGCTTGGCAACAATACAGCACTATCTTTTACTTAATTCACCTGCTTGTATGCTCTGGAGGTGATTGAGGAATATTTGGTAAAGAAAGCGGGATGAGGTATTACAATGATGCCTTAAAAAAACAGGTTAAGGCCAGGGTTAAAACTACGGGCTTTATTTCTCAAAACCATTCTTGTACCATTTTCATTCCGTGACAATAAAAAAGCCTCCCTCACGGCAGGCTTTTTCCCGGCAGGTACAACAAGACTGTTTTTTGTGTTTAATCTATTTTACTGTTGCCTGTTTATATCTTTTATTGCCGCAAAACAGGAGGATTCTTCCCTGCCTGTTGCGGCAGGACAACGTTATGCAAAACCAATATTTTTAAAGCTTCTGTTTTCCTCTTTACTATGCCTGCCCGTTCACTATTTTGTTTATTGCCTGCTGCAGGGTTTCTATATCGTCTGATTTAAGCACATAGCCCTGTGCACCTGCTTTAAACATTTTACTCAGCATTTCATCATTATCATTCATGGAATAGGCAATGATTTTATAGGCAGGATATTTTGCCATAACCAGGCGTGTGGTTTCCACCCCGCTCATGCCGGGCATACTGATGTCCATAAAAATAATATCGGGTATAAACCTGTCTAATTCTGTAATACATTCAGGGCCCGAGGCTACCCCTGCAATTTCAGCTTCTTCATAAAAAAGTTTCAATATTTCCTCAAGGCTTTCACGAATGCTTTTATTATCGTCCACCAGCAGGAATTTAAATTTCCTTCCCATAATTTTTAGTTTTATTGGTTATATTCCATTTCCCGCAATTTTTCCAAGCTGTAATCTCGAAATGCCATTTAGTTTTGGGTGAACAGGTACGCTTAATGAAACCCTGGTGCCTTTCCCTTTTTCTGAAATAAACCTGATTTCACCCCCAAGCAATTCTGTACGTGTATAGAGATTTTTTAATCCAATCCCTGTTGCATTTTTCCTGGACTCTCCCGGTTCAAAACCTATTCCGTTGTCAGAAAAATCAAGGTGTATGTGCCCGTTATATTCACTCAGTTCCACCAGGATATTACTACAGCCGGAATGCTTTACTGAATTGCTGATCAGTTCCTGCGTGATCCGGTATAATTCCCTGATGACTATTTTATCCTGTTTGCTTTTTAAACCTTTGTCTTTAAATGTGGCCTTACAGCTGTCACTCGCATCCACCCGGCTGCACAATGCCTTTAATACTTCAGGCAAACTTGAATTTTCAAGAATCGGTGGCAACAAGTTGTGTGATATTGCCCTGTACTCGCTCACCGCATCTGCAATTAATTCTATAGACTTATCCAGTAACTTATGGTTACCATTTATCTTTTTGCTGGCATAAGTAACCTGTAAGCGCAATGCCGAAATAATTTGACCGAGGCCATCGTGCAATTCCTGGGCAACCCTTCTCCTTTCTTTTTCTTCACCTTCTATAATGGCACTGATGATGGAAGCACGGGTATTTTTAAAGTCGGTAATATCACGTATAATAAAGATGGCCTCATTTTCATTACTCTTCACCAGCCTTACATCAAAGTGTTTCGACGGGGCTTTATCTGCCTTAATCTCGTATGCATAGTGCAGGTATTTTTTTGTTTTAAATACTTTTTGCAGCGACTGGTGGTGAAGCATTGCCACATCTTCAGTAAATACTTCGCTAATATATTTATTGATAGCCTTATCCTGAGCAATTTTGATTCCTGCATTAACTTCATTTTGTTCTATGCTCAGTATTTTTCCCTGGTCGTCTGTACGTATCATCATATCGGGTATTGCTTTAAGCATTGCCTTACTTCTTGCTTCATTTAAACGCAGGGCTTCTTCTGTTTTTACCTGGTAGGTGATGTCCTGGCTTATTCCCCCTACATAACGTTTATCATCTGAACCAACAAAGGGAAACATAATGGTATGATACGTATAGACTTCGTTGCCATGCATCCTTTTTTCCATGGTAACATCTGCCTTCCAGGCCTCCAAGAGTATTTTTACAGCTGCCTTTAATTTCTTCGCAGTTTCTACAGGAAAAATGGTTTCATCAGTTTTGCCTACCAGTTTATCGCGGCTGATGTTAAAATGTTTTTCAAATGCTTTATTGGCATAGATGTATTTACCATCTTCATTCTTTATCCAGGTAAGCAGTGGTGAATATTCCATAAAGGAATCGAATGAACGCTGGCTTTCGACCAATTCCTTTTTAATGATTACCAGGCTGGTGATATCTACAAAAGTGATCACCACGCCATCTGTTTTGTTATCGCTTTTGTATGGCAGGAGCCGCATCAGGTACCATTTATTGCCCCCCATTACTTCTTTTTCAATTTGTATTCCTGTTTCAAGCACCCTTGAGGCATCTTCAACAATATTAACATTGCCCAGGTTGTTGGTAAAATTGCTGATGGGCCGGCCAATATCTGATGGCAGCAGATTAAACTGGTCTATAATAGCCGGTGTAAAGGAACGGATACGCTGGTATTTATCGAGGAATATGGTGCCTATTTCGGTACTCTTTAAAAAATTATCCATATCCCCATTCAACTGATCCAGTTCCCTGATCTTTTCCTGGTGTTCTGCATTTACTGTATGTAATTCTTCATTTACACTCTGCAGTTCCTCATTGGTGCTTTGCAGTTCTTCATTGGCAGCCATTATCTCTTCATTGGTGGCCTGCATTTCCTCATTGCTGGTTTCCAGCTCTTCGATGGTCAGCTGCAGGTTTTCTTTTGTTTCTTTGAGTTCCTGTTCAAGATCGGTAATGAGGCTGTTGCTTTTGGGGTTTACTGTAAAATCTTTTACTTTTTTATTGGCAAGATCTTCAAGACTATGTTCAAAAAATATAATGAGGTAATATTTTTTAATGTCGTGCGTATCCATTTTAAATGGTTTTACCAGCACTACAATTTTTCTTATTTTATTACCCTGTCTTATCCTGATGCCTTTATAAACAGAGTCCAAATTTTCTTTGTTGGCTTTTCTGATAGAGGTATTAATGGCCACCACCACACTATCCGGCAACATTTTTTGCAGGTTAACGCTAAACCCTTTTTCAGGGAGTGTAATATAGCTGTGCAGGTTTCCATAGGCATGAACAATGTTCAGTCCGTCATCAACATACACACTTGCGCAACCCAGTTCCTCCGTCAATGCTTCATTTAATATTTCTGACAATTTATTTTCCACAGAGGCCCGATGCACAAAGGCACTGCCGCGGCCCATACCCCCGCCGGCCAGTAAGTTTTTACTGCCGGAATTTTTAAATTCATCAAAATTGATTGTACGGGCGGCTTCTTTATTACGGTACACTTTCCACCGGCGGTCCACTTCTTCAAATACTTTTTTAAAATCGCCTACCGTTTCGCTGGCGCCGAGGCATAAGTAACCATTCAGGTTAAGCGCATAGTGCAGTGTGGTAAGCATGCGTTTCTGCATTGAAGGTTCCAGGTAAATCATCATATTGCGGGTACATACAAAATCCATTTTGTTAAAGGGGGGATCCTGCAATACATTGTGATGCGAAAAGATGATCATCTTCCTGATCTCCTGTATGATTTGGTATGTGCTCCCTTTTTTTACAAAATACTTTTTTAACCTTTCTGCTGAAATATCCCCCACATTACTTTCTTCGTAAACTCCTTTACTCGCTTTATCAATGGAAGAAGTATCGAGGTCGGTGGCAAAAATTTTTATGTCAACATGCTTCTTCAGTTTTTCCATTCCTTCTTTAAAAAGAATTGCGATTGAATAAGCTTCTTCTCCTGTACAACAGCCTACACTCCATACTTTTACCGGTTGTTTAGGTTTGGCATTTTTCAAAATATCAGGAATCACTTTTTTAGCCAGTACTTCAAATGCTTCCGCATCCCTGAAAAAACGGGTAACACCAATCAGGAATTCTTTATACAAAATTTTGGTTTCCGTTGCGTTTTCCAGCAGGAATTTCAGGTATTCGTTGGCGCTGCTGCAATTATTTACTGTCATCCTGCGTGAAATACGGCGGATCAGCGTGGGGCGTTTATAACTGGTGAAATCGAGGCTGGTGAAATTTTTGATATGAATCAGTATACGCATTACCGTATCTTCATCCTTCATCAGTATTTTATCGAACTGTGAATGTTCCAGTTTGGGGTAGGAAATATAGTTTAGTATTTCTCCCGGCATCTGGTCTATTGACAATACATAATCAATCAGCCCGGTTGCCACAGCGCTCTTTGGCATACCGTTGAATTTTGCAGTTTCAGGATTTTGAACCATTGCCATACCTCCTGCTTCTTTAATGGACAGAAGCCCCCGTGTTCCGTCGGAGCCGGTACCGCTTAGAATAACGCCAATTGCCCTGCTGCCCTGGTCTTCGGCAAGTGAATTAAAAAATATATCAATCGGGAGGTTCAGGTCGTGGCTGGTGGGTTTATCCACCAGGAAAAGTTTTTTTCCGCGTATGGTCATATTCTTCTTTGCGGGTATCAGGTAAATACTTCCTGCCTGGATGTCCATATCATTGGCTACTTCATGTATAGGCAACTGGGTATTTTTTGCCAGCAGTTCTGTCATCAGCGACTTATAGTCTGGCGACAGGTGTTGTATCACCACAAAACTATGTGGTATATCCTGCGGAACATGGTCGAAGAATTCTTTTAATGCCTCGAGGCCCCCGGCACTGGCGCCAATTCCAATTACATAAAAATTGTCAGTTGAACTTAATTTGTCAGTTCGGTTGAGTTTATCAGCCACCATGGTACCGGTACCGGTTTGAGCATTTCTCTTTTTCATAAGTTAACTTTTTTTATTAATGCCTGCACATCATTGATGTAAGGCAATTGATTACAGGCAAAAGATTTACAGGGTGGGAAAACAGGATTGGTTTTCCAGATTCATTTTCCGACAGCAGCGTTTATTCATTGAAGAAATATCAGCATGCTTTCACAGTACAAAGAAACAATTGCAGCAAAGCGAAAAAAATAGACGTATATATAATTATTCCGTAATGAAAATAAGTGCTGGTGTAATGGTATCCGTTACACTTTATTTTTTTAAATACAGATCAATACAGCAGGACAGTTTAAGGATATTAATAAAAAACGGGAGGGGAGGCGATGCGGTTTACAGCAGCAGGTAAAATGTTTTATTTTATAAGAAGTCGTGGCTGCCTGGTAACTGCTTCACCGGCGGGGTTCGCAGGCATAGCCTGATATGATCTCAGGTATTTTTTCGAAGTCGGTAAATTTATCAAGGAAGTAATCGGCACCCAAATTGGTGCACAGTTGTTTTTTATCTTCGGTTGGGTCTTCTGTCATTATCACCACTAACTTTACCGGGTACTTGTTTTCTTTTATAAACTTAAGAATGTCAATGCCGCTTTTGCCGGGCATGTTAACATCCAGTATTGCAATGTCAATGTTGTTTTCCTTTAACAACTGAACCGCTTCCTCATAGTTAAAACCAATAAGCAATTCTTTTTTTAAAGGCAATTCGTTCAGTGCCGGGGTTAACCTTTCTATAACCACCTTTGAGTCATCTACAATTAATATTATCACCGTACACATTGTATTTCTTTTATAGTGGCCGCATTGTGGTGCCATGCAGGAACAGAAACTGTCCTGTATCAAAATAACAAAATGTATATGGCCCGGTAAATAGCGGTTTCTGTTAGTTTTTTGTAGTGGTACAGCAGCGGGATGTAGTGGAATCTGTTACGGAGCATATTAAATGCCGGAGGCCATGAGATGATGGGTAATAGCATAAGCAACCAGTTCAGCATTTGTTTTCATATTCATTTTTGCCAGTATCCTGCTTCTGAAGGTGCCAACCGTATTTACGCTGAGCGATAATTTTTTTGCAATATCGCCGGTGGTGGTTCCCTGTGCCAGTAGTTTAAACACCTGGAACTCCCTGTCTGAAAGTAATTCATGCGGCGCTTTGTTCGTCTCATTTGAGAGTTCCATGGCTAATTTTTCTGCCAGTGTTTGTGTTATATATTTTCTTCCTTTTAAGATCACATTCACTGCTTTTACCAATTCTTCTTCCACGGCATCATCCTTATTTAAAAATCCGGCGCCGCCAGCCTTTATTACCCTTATGGCATATTCTTCCTCGGCGTGTGCGCTTAATATAAGAACAGGTAAGCCCGGAAATTCTTTATTTAAATCAGACAACAATTCCAGCCCGCTGCGGCCGGGCATGCTTATGTCTGTAATCACCATATCCCAGTGTTTTTCTATAACCGCAGCCATTACTTCTTCTGCAGTACCAACGGCTTTGATTTCTGCAAATGGAAATGCCTCCAGCAATATTTCCTTTAGGCCCCTGCGGGCCACTGCGTGGTCATCGGCAATTAAAAAACGATGTTGCATAACAATCAACTTTTAAATTTTATGGGTACTGTTAAAACTATGGTAGTTCCTTCCAAAGGTACACTTGTTATCTGGCAAGTACCGTCAATAGCCAGCATACGTTCCCTCATACTAACCAGGCCGAGTGTTTTCTTTTTGGCTGCTTCATTCATGATGAACCCTTTGCCATCATCCTGTATATGCAGCAACAGGTTATTTTCATCCTGCGTTAAAACCGCTTCAATGGCACCGGCCGATGCATGCTTGGCAGCGTTGGTCAGGCTTTCCTGGAAGATCCTGTACAGGTTGATGGCAATCGCGGCATCTAACTGCAAATCGTTTATTCCTTCCAGTAATGAAGTAAAGTTTGTTTTTATGCCCGAGCGGGTTTCAAATTCCTGTGCATAGGATTTTAGTGCCGATACCAACCCCAGGTTGTTTAAAATATCCGGGTGCAGCCCTCTTGCTATCCGGCGCATGGTATCTCTTGTTTCGTTTAACAGTTCCAGCATACTTTCAAACCTGTCGGTTACCGGATTTGTTTTTTCCGGAATATTTTTTCTTAACCATACCATGTCCATTCTTATACCGGTAAGCATTTGCCCCAGTTCATCGTGTATTTCCCTTGCAATGGTGCTCCGCTCTTCTTCCCTTGCATTTTGAAGATGTGTGGAGAGTAGCCGCAATTGTTCGGCAGTTTCCTGCAGTTCTGTCGTTTTTGTTTGTACCTGGTTGCTTAACTGCCGGTTAAAATCAGCAAGTATTTCTTCCGTTTTTTTTCTTTCAGTAATATCACGGGTTACTTTTGCAAAGCCGCTTAACTGATTATTGGTGTCATATAATGCAGTTACCACAACATCTGCCCAAAATAAAGTACCATCTTTTTTTACACGCCAGCCTTCGGTTTCACAGGATCCCTGTTCACTGGCCATATTAAGAATCAATGCAGGTATGCCTTTCCCTGTCTCCTCTTTTATATAAAACATTGAAATATTTTTTCCTTTTACTTCCGTTTCGCTGTAACCTTTAATCAATTCAGCACCTTCGTTCCAGGTAAGTATATTACCATTTACATCCAGCATCATTATTGCATAATCTTTTACCCCGGTAACCAGGGTGCGGAAAATTTCTTCGCTTTGTTTTATTTTTTCCTCTGTCTTTTTCCGTTCGGTAATATCCCTTATTGCCGCGGATATGAGTATTCCCTCTTCTGTTTCCAGCGGGCTAAGGCTGATTTCTAAATTGAATTCCTTACCGTTCTTTTTTCTTCCGAATAGCTCCAGCCCTTTGCCCATATTCCTTGCATCAGGTTTAAGAAAATAGTTGATCCGGTGATTGCGGTGCGGAGAGCTGAATCTTTCAGGCATCAGCATTTCCACTTCACGGCCAATAAGTTCCTGCCTGCTGTATTCAAACAGGTTTTCGGCCTGCCGGTTTACTAATACAATTTGTCCATCGTTATTTACAATGATTATGGCTTCCGGTGCCGATTCCAGCAATGATTTGAATTTATCTTCATTTCTTTTCCGTAAAACATCGTTTTTGTTGAGCAGGATAACATTTATTGCAATGATGATACAAAAGACCATTACTATAGACGATACCAACAGCGTTATTCCCAATTCAGTGGAAAAGAGATGATTCCTGTGTGTGTGTACCCGTATCCAGCCTAACAGCAATGGCATACTTATCGCAAAGGGCAATAAGAAACGGCCCAAAATTGCCCCCATTAAAGGCTGCGATATTTCTTTTGCAAGCCCCTTGCCAGGATATATAAACAGAAACGCCAGGGAAACCAGGATAAAACAAATGGCAGTATTGATTGCCATGGGCAAGTACCTCAGTAAATCGTAAAACTCCGGCGCCCCGTATAAATAACCCAGTAAAGAGAAGTAGCCCACCATAAAAATAAAAACCGCAATGAAGTGAGCAGGCATCCTGCCTTTTTGGGTTTCGTAATTAAGCAACAGCAGGGCAATGCCGGATAGAAAAAATCCCACTGCAGTATTAACCGCCATACTGCTGGGCAGGTTATTGCTTACGTCTGCAAATATTTTTTGGGCAAAAAGAAGTTCATCTATTTGTGGCAGCGGTGTGAACAACAGGCTTGCCAGTTTAAATACGGTTGACAGAATGATACACCATGCCAGCAGTTTGCCTGCAAAAAATGTTCTTCGCATTTTTATTTTCCGCAGTGACGAGGAAGAATGAAAATCCACAAAGTACAAAAAGCAGGGCGGTGAGTGGGTTCATAGCCACCAGTTGTGGTAGTGGCCGCTTCAAAGCTGTGATGCTGAACTGCCAGCCAATCAACACAAGGGTACCATAAAAAACTACAAGCAATATGAAGAGATATGCCATTCCCTTCCCCTTTTTGATATTCAAAAAAAGCTTGTTCATATTTCTGTCTTATCGGGCACACAACTGTTTCCGTAAACCAAAGCTTAATGAATTCAGGTTACTGCCAGTTGGTGTGATAATACAAAGATTGTGATAAAAGACAACAAATACAACCGTGTAAGTACGTATTGAGCTGCAAAGTGGTGTGTAACTGTTCTAATTTGTTGGGAATACCTGTTGTTATGCGTGAACTGATGGTAAAAGTTACCTGCCCAGCAGACCGTTAGATAATTTTCCAGCTGTTATTTATGACAGCCAGTTTATCAATCACTGTTGATTAGAAATTCCAACTGCTTACTGTTGCGCCCATCTCGACCGCAAATAAAACGCTGCCGCTTTTGGTTTCCTGTCTCTTGTAAATACGCCTTTCCAGTTCATACCACCAAAACGGATCACACCCTGTGTGGTTTTAAAATCGGCAAAAGCCCAAACGTGCATGCCGGTTACAAAATCTTTTTTTGCAGCCACATCCAGATAGGCTTTAATCAATGCCGTTTGAAATTCCTCAGTAAACATTTCCGGCTGGTCGGTGTGCATACCGGGATACGCATCGGCACCAAATTCAGTTACCAATATCGGTTTATGAAATTTTGCATACAAATCATCCAGTTCTTTTTCAAATGCCTGTGCGCCTGCTCCAATATTTCCATTGAATGTGTACCAGCCATAATACCGGTTGATGCAGATCACATCCGAAAGGTTCAACCATTCATCGGGGCCGCCCTGTAAACCCACCATATTCGCCAGCCGGGTATCATCATTTTCTTTTACCGTTTTAAACAGGTCTTTGAAAAAATTCATAGAAACAGAATCGGCGGTTGCTTTCCTTGTTAAATTAAAATTAGCATTGTTGGCAATGGGTTCGTTGGCCACACTCCACATGATGACGCTGGGATGGTTTTTATCCCGTGTTATCAATTCCCTGATTTGTTGCTGGCACATTTCTTTTCGTTCAGTCACTCCCTGCAAATTATTATCGAAGAATAAACCCACCGCCGGAATTTCATCTATGATCAAAATACCGGCTTTATCTGCCATCTTCATGTACTCTTCATCGTAAGGATAATGAGAAGTGCGGAATGAATTGGCACCGATCCATTTTAATAATCCAAAATCTTTTACAATAACAGGATACGCCGTGCCCTTGCCAAACACCGGGAAATCTTCATGCTTGCCAAAACCTTTCAGGAAGATGGGTTTACCATTTAGTAAGATGTGTTTATTATCTACTGCTATTGTGCGTATGCCAATATCCAGGTTATATTTATCGGTAATTTCTTTTCCATTAGTCAGTGTAACTGTCAGTTGATATAAATAGGGATCATCCGTATTCCATACATGTGCATCCGGTACTTTAATGATGGCTGTTGCTTCATTGCCGGAGGATGTAAAAGCGGTTTCCCATGTTTTCCCATCGCCTTCCAGTTTTACTTTTCCCTGTTTGGCGGTGCCTTCTTTTTTAATTTTTATCTCCACTGTTCCATCGGTTGATTGCAATGTTGTTTTTACAGTGATATCACTGATGGAGTTTTTGGGGATAGTGTATAACCATACGGGCCGCTGTAAACCGCAGTAAGGAAAAAAGTCGAAGTTAGATGGCGGGTTATTGCTGAACATGCCGCCGGGTGGCAAACCGCCAACAGGCACACGGTTGGGTTTCAGCAAATTTTCCACCTGTACAGTGATGCGGTTGGGGGCATCCCAGCTGATCATGCTGGTAATATCGAAAGCAAATGGCAGGTGTCCGCCTTCGTGTATCCCTAAAGGTTTACCATTCAGCCAAACCTTTGCCGCATAATTGGCAGAACCGAAACGCAGGTAAATTTTTTGTCCGCTCCATGATTTGGGTATAAAAGTATTCTGCTCATACCAGGCTAAACCCAGGTAATCCCTGATGTCATCGTATTGTTCGTTCCAGCTGCCGGGCACTGCAATGGGTAATGTTGCTGAAAGGCCGTTATACCATTGTTCTTTTTCCCCAATACCATTTGAGTCCACTTTAAATTTCCAGATGCCGGAAAGGTTCATTGTATTCCGCAAACCGTTTTGCTGGGGAAACAGTGCAATGTCTTTGGTATCGGCCGGTTTAAAATTTTGCGCCTGCATTTCGATGCAGCCAATAGTGAATACCAGGGTTAATACAATTAGTTTTTTCATATTGCAAGAAGGATGGTTTTATGAAGCAATTGTTTCCGGTTGTGCCCGGAGCGATTTTGTTTTGGCCGGCTAGTCCCTGCTGGCTATAACTGTATAAACATACACAATTCGCACTAATTTTTTAGCGCAAAAAATATTCTGTGCAACAATGTAAAATGCAGGTATAAAAAATTTGCTGAAGAATGTTTTATTGATCCGGTTCCAGTAACCATTTTTTCCAGTTAAAGCCTCCACTATCCACCATCACCCGGATCACATGTACGCCCTTAGTCAATTTCACTGTGCCAACGGTGTGTTTTTGCCAGTTCGTTTCACCACCAGTTGCAGGCAGTTGAGTTGTTGCAGCAATAGCTTTTCCATCTGCCATTACTTCCACTGCTCCGTTGCTGTTTGTTGATGCAGTTTCCAATACCAGTTTGTATGTTGCAGTTTTCTTTACCGTAATGGTGTACTGCAGCCATTCACCTTCTTCAATGCTGCCCACATAGTAGCTTTGGCTTTGTGATGGGTCTTCATAAATGTCCACACCATCGTTGCGGTATACGCGGCCGCGGTTGCCCACCATGCGGCTGCCGGGGTTGCCGGAATAATTCCCTGAGTCTTTATCAAAATAAGCGGCACCGCTTCTGCCTAAATCATAATCCACAGCATTGATGATGGCACCGGTTTTACCAACGATATGCGGTACAAACGGTTTGGTGGTAAAAGAAAAAGGTTGCCGGAACAATGCATCGATTACATCATATTGAATACGGTTGTTGCGGATGGCAGTGTTTGCAGCCAGCTGCATAATGGCGTTTTCCACTTCTGCAGGAGTTGGCGCTATTTTCGTGTGTCCATTCCAGTAATTCGTTACTGCATTGAATGATTTTGGTGTTTCAATTTGCAATGGATTGTTGTTGCCCAATTTTTTTAACGGCCACCAGCTCCAGCCAATATTATGGCTTTCCAGCAGTTGCACCGCCGATGTAAACCATACATTAGAATTTTCTCCCGTTTCGCCCAGCCAGATGGGCGCATTTTGCTGTTCCCTTGTATCCAGCATGTGCTGTATGGATGACACATTGTTACTGTTCCAGTATTTGTGATAACTGATCACGATATTATTATCCCACAAAGGAAACATGCCCCTGTAATTATTGCCCCACCCATTGCCTTCTATGATCACGATATGCTTATTGTCAACCGAACGGATGGCTGTTGTGATCTGCATCAGCAGTTCACGCAAGGGTTTGTTGATGGTTTCTTTCAATCCGTTACGGTCATTCATACTTTCAAAACCCCAGTTGGGTTCATTCAGAATATCATAAGCGCCAATATTGGGTTCATCTTTATACCGCTCTGCCAGTTTCTTCCACAGCGCTATTGTTTTTTGCTGCGCTGCCGGGCTTTGCCATAAGGATGGTTTGGAGGAATCACGGTCAGATATATTCAAGTCGTTGCCCTGCCCACCAGGTGCTGCATGCAAATCGAGTATCAAATACATGTGATTGGCTTTGCACCAGCTGAGCAAACTGTCTGTAAGATCGAAACCTTCCTGCAACCATGTTTGTTGCAAAGAATCCGGTTCATCCTGCACCGGCAGCGTGTATAAATTATAATGCATGGGCAAGCGTACGGAATTAAATCCCCATGCGTGCATGGAATCAATGTCTGCCTTTGTAATAAACTGATGCAGCCAGGCTTCGTAAAATGCATGGGTCTTTTCTTTCCCTATCATTTGCGCCAAACGGTTCTTAATGGAGTATTGCGGGTTGATGCCGTTTAAATGCAGCATGTAGCCTTCCTGCAGCATCCATCCGCCCAGGCCTATGCCCCTGAGTAAGACATTCTGTCCTTTTTCGTTTACAATTTGCTTGCCCGATGTTTTTAAAAAACCCTGTGCTGACGATTCATTCCTGATGCTGATGCATAAGATGAATACACATACCATCGTTTCCAGGTGTTTCATTTTTTTGGCTTATTTAATTATCAAACTTAAAAAATTAATTGGTTGATAAACGAATTATATTCACCGGGGTCAATTGCTTTTGCAGTTTCATCATACACTGTTGCACCGTATGCGGCAGCGGCCATTTTCAGCAGTGTTACAGATTCTCCATATTCTATTTTTTTGATCTGCTTTTCCACCCAGGGTTTTTCTTTTTTATAGTAAGGCATCACCCAGTCAATACATTTTCGTATACTGCTTCCTGTTGCAGTTTCATAATGCCATAAATCTGCTTTTACATGATCGGCCAGCCTTGCGTTAAGGCATAAGCCCAGCAGGTTCATGTTTACATAATCCCATGATTTGGTACGGGCCAGTTCCCTGGGCTGGCTGCCATCAGGCCGTACCTGGCTGGCGATTCTTTGTTTGGTTACTTCCACCTGTGCTTTTGCCAATGCAGTTTGCCCGGTGAACAATGCAAAATCCATTACCTGCGCATCGTAGTAAGTACCATGATTATTTTTTGTTGCGGCTTCTTCTTTACCATACGGATGTTGCTGCAGCCAGTTTAAAAATGCAGCAAACCATTGTTGCAGCGCTGCATGATCTGCCTTCGTCCAGCTGGATGAACCTCGCAATAAAACAGCACCATCTGTTATTTTAGATAACCATCTTGTTTCGATGATTCCAAAATTACGGCCGGTGTTCACACCAGGAATGCCCTGCCCGTAATTCAAATTGGGTTTTTGCATTGTGGCTGTATCAATAAACCATGTTTTGATGAGCCTTGCTGCATACGCTGCATACTTTTCTTCTTTGGTAAAATAATAGGCCAGGCTTAATTGCTCTACATCATTTTCCAATGCCACCAGTTCTGCTTTATCCGTAATGGTATCAATTTCAGGATTGCGTTGTCCATCTTTTGAAATGTATGGCAAGCCGTTGGGTTTCGTTGTATCGGGCCAAAAGTATGGTGCCTGGCTCATATAATCGTGTTTATTGCCACTGGGTGGGTTGATGCCTTTATGCATTACTGAATACAGCTTGCCTGCGCTGATGATTTCATCTGCATTGCGGCGCAATTGTGCGACAGCATTTTTCTTTTCGGTATCACCGGCTTTCACCAACTTCTTATTGCGTGCCAATGCAGCGCCATCAATCACCAATGTTTGGGGTGGTTTGTTTTGTGCATGAGTGCAGGCACTGCAAAACAGGAGCAGTAAAAATGTAAAGAAATGTTTTTGCTTCATTACTGTTGTTTATACTTATAAATTTTTCCTGCGCAGCAGGGCTTCAATAAAATAATAATCGGCATAGCTTAACGGCACATCCACTTCGCTGTTTGCGGGTTTATGCCCGGTACTGTGCAGCAGTATAAAACCTTTGTTCATGTAAAGGGGCGATACATAGTGCTTGCACAGTTCCTGCATTAATTGATCCGCAATTGTCCTGTATTGTTTGTTTTTGGTGAACGTGTACAACTCGTATAATGCAGATGCGGTAACACATGCCGCCGATGCATCCTTCGGTTCGTTGGGAATGCCCGGTGCATCGTAATCCCAGTAAGGCACTTTATCTGCCGGTAAACGGCTGATGATATAGGCGGCAATATGTTTGGCCTGTTCCAAATATTTTTTGTTGTGCGTTTCCCTGTAACACATGGTAAAGCCATATAACCCCCACGCCTGTCCGCGTGCCCAGGAGCTGGAATCGCTGTAGCCCTGTGCTGTTATTTTTTGCCGAACGGTTCCATTCACAGGGTCATAATCAATTACGTGGTAAGAGCTGTAGTTGCTGCGGTAATGATTTATCATTGTTTTATCAGCATGGCTGATGGCTATTTTATAAAACGAAGAATCACCGGACAGTTTGGTGGCTTCAAATAATAATTCCAGGTTCATCATATTATCAATGATAACCGGGTATTGCCATTTGCTTGCGCTGGCAAAATCCCATGATTTAATGACACCTGCTACCGGATTAAAACGTGTGGCTAATGTTTTTGCAGACTGTATGATCACGCTGCGGCAGGCAGTATCTTTTGTAAGGCGGTAACCATTGCCAAAACTGCAATACATGATAAAACCTAAATCGTGCGTGCCGCCGTAATACTGCACGGGTTGCAATGAACGGGTGTATGCCTGTGCCTGCTGTTTCCATTTTTCATTGCCGGTATATTCATACATGTACCACAATGCACCGGGAAAGAAACCACTGGTCCAGTCCTGCCCCCGCACCATTTTCAAAGTATCGTTTTCAAGCGTGCGTGGCGATACCTGGTTTTTCGATAATCCTTTCGCCCTGGCGCTGTCTATCACGGCCAGCATGTACTGCATTTGTGTTGCTGCACCAGCCATTTGTTTTTTAATGCTGAATTGTTGTGCCCTTGCATGTATGCACAGCAACAACAGCGCATAGCATACTCCTGTTCTAAAAAAATATTTTTTCATGGTATAAATGTACGTGCAGTCTATTCAATTCTTTTCAGTTGTACCGCATTCAGCACGGGTTCGCCTTCCACGGGTGTAAATTCAACGGCTATTCCTTTATCATCTTTTACCGTAACAGTGGTTGTTTTTACAATTGCTTTTACAGGCCCGTATTCTTTCATCATATCAAAATGATGCAGCAGTACGGTGCCGTTCACAGCCACATCAAATACACGCTTTACATTGGCTTCATCACGCCCCGAATCTGCAAGGTTATACGGTGGCAGTTTTACCGTGCCGCCCTGCAGTTCTGCAAAATGCAGGGAGAGTGTGTATTTTCCTTTGGGCACATCAAAGCAATACGCCTGTATGCCTGTTTGCTGTGTTTGATAGATGGGGTCATTATCGGTTCCCCAAATATTTTTATCGGTACCGTAAGGCAGCCTTCCGTTATTGTCAATTACAAATGGCTTGCCGCCCATGTGCCCCCATCTTCCTTTTTCAAATGGTTGATCGGGCATCCAGATTTCTTTTTTTTGCTCATCTATAAAATACCTGCTGGCACCCAATAAAATATTCATGGCAGTAAAAGGAATTTTTTTATCACGCAGGTAATAAGGTTGCAAAGCAAACTGCAGTTGTACAACATCGGTATATGTTTTTCCGTTTTCAACTGCTTTGGCTTCAACAATATTAGTTCCGTTAATGAATGGCACCATACATTCTGCAAGGCCATTCGTTACCGCTGCTGTTGCAATTTTTTTTCCGTTCAGCCATATTTCCACTTCATGCAGGTTACTGGCCACCTGTAACGGTTGTTTACAAAATGCGCCTGTACTGTCTGCAATGCCGCCTCTTATTGTCCAGTTGGTTGAACTGATTTTTATGAAAGGTTTTTTACTTAATGTTGCTTCGTAGAGGTAATAAGGATCTTTGGGTACACGCGACCAGGTGAGCAAACCTTTATTATTGATATGCGGCATGGTTTCTGTTCTTGTTTCAGAATTAAAATCGGCCAGGTTCCATACTACAGCGCCGGCAACAAAGGGGCGCTTCATAATTTCAGTAATATAAAACTGGTGAAATTTAGTGGTGTATTCCACACTTTTATCAAAGCGTACGGGTTGCATGCTTCTTATCCTGTTGTCTGCATCGGCGCCATATTCAGTTATCATAAATGGCTGATCGGGCAACTGTTCATGATGCCTGTCTAAAAACGCCGGGAAATCTTCCTGTTTACCACCGTACCATCCGGAATATAAATTCCAGCCGGTTACCTGTGCAATAGTGGTTAGATGATATTGATTGTAGCGGTTGAAGTCTGCATGGTTGGCAATCATGGTATACCGCGTTGGGTCTTCTTTTCTTGTTGTACTGTCGAGCATGCGTGCCAGTTGTTCTATGGAGGCAAAATATTGCTGCTGCTTCGTTTTATCTTCATTAAAATGCGGGCGCAAAAATATTTCGTTCATATAACACCAGATGATGATGCTGGGATGGTTGTACTGCTGCCGTATCATTTCCCGCTGCATCTGCAAACAGGTATTGTAAAAACTGTCTGATGCAGTGATTTCGTTCACTACAGGAATTTCTACTGAAGTCAGCAACCCGATCTTATCGCATACTTCCATCACATAAGGATCTTGCGGATAATGCGCTACACGAAAAAAATTAGCCCCGGTTTGTTTAATCAGTTCCATATCTTTTCCTGCCAGGGCTTTGCTTACTGCATTACCCATTCCTTTATAATCCTGGTGGCGGCTGGTGCCAATTAATTTATAGTTTTTACCATTGAGAAAAAAGCCTTTGGCTGCATCAAAATGAAACCAGCGAAAACCCAAAGTATTGGTGACTACATCAAGGGTGCTGCCTGTTGATGCGTCTTTAATAATGGAAACCACTTTATATAAATACGGATCTTCCGGCGACCATAAATGCGGTTGCTGCACTGTTGGTATGGAATGTTCGTATTGGCCGTTGCTGTTGGCAGTAACAGTAAAAGCAGATGTTTGCGCTGCAATCTTTTTTCCCTGTTCGTTATATACAATGGAAAGCAATTGCAGTTTTTTATCTTCAGCGGTAAAATTATCGAGGTGGCCTTTGATCGTAACTGATGCTTCCTGTGTACTAACCTGTGGTGTGGAGATCATTACGGGTTGCGAAGCACCTTCATCAACAGTAAAATGCACCGGGCTTACCGCAAGCAGGTTAACTGAACGGTAGATGCCGCCATAAAAAGTAAAATCAGCTGATAAGGGAGGAATGTTTTTGTCGTAACTGTTATCTGCCTTAACGATCACTTCAAAATACCGGTCAGTTGATCTGATAAATGGTGACACCGGAATGGTAAATGCTGTATATCCACCCCTGTGTGTGCCGGCTGTATGACCGTTAATGAACACAGCAGCCACCTGGTTTACGCCTTCAAAACAAAGAAATATTTTTTTGTTTTTTACAGCTGCCGGCAGTGTTATTGTTTTTTTATAATACGCTACGCCCCTGTAATAGCCAGGCGTATCGTCCATAATGTCTGCTGTATTCCACGTGTGTGGTAAGTTTACGTTTACCCATTGTTGTTTTTGATGATCTGAAATATTGAAAACTCCTTTCTCATCTTTTACAAACTGCCAGTTGCGGTTTTGATTAATAACCACACGCGAATTGGGTTGTTGCTGACTGTATGCCAGCAGTACGATCAGTAACAGGGGCACCATGCAGGTTATTTTCAAATTGCGTTTCATCTGTTCATCATTATTAATTCAGTGCCTGGTATTGCCTGTTGTTTGCATTAAAAAAATAGGGCCGGACTGTTTGTTTACTTGCTATAGTGAATGAAAGTATGTACCGCTGCTGTTAAAATGGCCGGGGTATGATTAGCTGTACCCCGGCACTATAATGACAACTGCTAATGGAGTTAATTGATCTGTACCGGCCGCCGGTATGCAGTGGAAAATATATCCACTTCGTATTGCGTTGTAATATTGTCCAGTATCTGCACTTCAAATTTACGTACACCCGGTGCCGTATTATTCAGCAATTTCAGGTAGATGGTATCCATTGCCTGTACCGCTTTGGGGAATGTGATGGAATAGGTGGTATCTGAAGAAGGAATAATATTACCATTCTTATCCACTACATTATAATCCACCCCGCGTACAGCGGGTGCGGTTTGCCCATACACCGTTACAGCATATTTGCATACGGCGTCATAATCCCTTACAAAAGTGGAATAAAACTGTACCGGGAATTTTACCAGCGTGGATTGTGACCTTGTTACTGTTACTGCCGTATTATTATTGGGAACAAATATGGCATAGTAATGATGTGCCAGTTCATCCACACCTTTTGGTACATCGTTTTTTTCGCAGGAAGACAATACAACGATGCTTCCCAATACGGCTGCGATATATTTTATCAGTTTCATTTTTCTAAAATTTTATGGTTATTGCCAGTTGGGGTTTTGGGTTACATTACCACCGCTGAGGTTGATTTCATTAAATGGTACAGGGTAGAGATAATCCCTGTCTGCACGGAAATGCCGGGTGCTGGCAGGTTCTGTAATCAGTACCTGGTCTGCATTTAAATTCAGGCTGCTGCCGTTAGTGCCCACCCATTCTGCGGCAATAAATTTTGCACCCAGTAAATCTTTGGGTAACATTACTTCGGCCATTTTCCACCTGATGAGGTCATCATAACGGAAGCCTTCCAGCGCCAGTTCCACTGTACGTTCTCTTCTTATTTCGTCACGCATATCTAAGTTATTTGCTGTGGCAAATGCGTTGGTCAATTTTACGGCAAGGCCGGCTCTTGTTCTTAATGCATTAATGGAAAGATTCAGGTCTGCATCAGCAATGCTACCATTCAATTCATATTTGGCTTCTGCATAATTCAGCAATACCTCCCCGTAACGGATGAGTATTCTGTCAACAGTGGCCGCTCCGTTGATTTGCTGATCTGCCTTACTGAATCCTTTTTTGGGTGCGAAAGCCGTGCGTGAACCCAGAGAAGTTTTTGGCACCCATGGGCCCTGATAAGCTTCTTCCCCCGAACGGAAAAAAGTAAATGCCACACGCGGATCCCTGTTATCGAGTATGGTATTATAACTGGGTTCGCTGCCTTCGTCAACAAATAATGGAGAACGTGTTGCACTTGGTGTGCCATCCATTTTCCATGCGGGCAAACCATCGCTGTATAAATAACAACGCAGCAGATTGCGTGTAGGCGCCATCCGCCCGTTTTCCAAATCGCGGGAATTATTATGGCCCAGTATCACCTGTGTATTGCTTACACCATAAATTTTCACCAGTAAATTTTCTGTGTTGGCCGCTCCTTCGCCTGCATACTGAAAAAGGTTTCCATAATTGGGGTACAGGGTATGCCCTTCGCCCATTACATTTTGTGCAGCAGTAATACAGATACTCAGGTGGTTTTGCCAATTGGCGCCGTTGCGGAATTTATTGTATGTACCTTCGTATAAGGCTACCCGTGATTTTAATGCCCAGGCAGTGCTTTTGGTAACGCGGCCATATTGTGCAGCGGGTAAATCAGCACGGCGGGGCAACCAGGTGGCTGCATAATCCAGGTCGTCATAAATAGCCTGCACCACATCTGCTCTTGGGGTACGCGGCATAGTGAGTTCAGGAGAAGTGGTGGTTAATGTTTTTTGCAGCAGGGGTACATCTCCATATTTACTTACCAGGCTGGCATAAGCATAAGCCCGGAAAAATCTTGCTTCTGCAAAGTAACGGTTCTTAATGGCATCTGTTACCTGTGCTTTGCCCCCTTTTTCCAGGATATTATTGGCTGTAAAAATTTGTGTATAAGGATCGCTCCAGTCGCTGCTGGTATTGGGGATGGAACGGTTGCCGTTGCTGATTTGGTTGGGGCCGGATGTATTCACCGCATCGTCTGCCCGGTTATCAATCCAGTTGGCTCCCAATTGCTGGTATAAACGGTTGGCTGCATTTTGCAGGTCGGTTTCGGTATTCCAGAAATCCGCATCACTGAATTCCGTTTCAGGAAAGCGGTCGATTTTACAACTGCCCAGTAATAAAGCGGCAGCAATAATGCATATAGAAATCTGATGTATCTTTTTCATGTTTGTTCTTTTTTTATAATGAAACATTGATACCAAAGGCAACAGTGCGGTAGAAAGGATAGGTTGTGGCACTCACGTTATTGCCCACTTCGGGGTCGAATACACTAAGTACTTTGGTAGACTCCCACAAGTCCTGGCCGGACACATATACTTTTACACTTTGCACCAGTTTGTTTTTAAACATTTTGGTATAACCTAACTGTACATTCTTTAACCGTACATAAGCGCCGTTTTGTGCCCATTTGTCTGACGACATATAGTTATGGGCACTGGTTTGATACATCCGTGGGAAAAATGCATTGGGGTTATCGGGTGTCCAGCGGTCCAGGTGAATGGTCCACGGCATATCAGCAGTTCCTAAAATGGGCGACAGTGTTCCCTGGTCAATCAGGAAACGGCGTACCGCTGCACCCTGGAAGAAAATACTGAAATCGAAACCTTTAAATGCTGCTGAAAAATTTGCACCGTAAGTATACCGGGCATTGGTGGTGCCAAGGTAAACAAGGTCGCCAGGATTTTCCGGTGTGCCTGCCCCTGCAGATATCACACCATCGCCATTCAGGTCAAGGTATTTTATATCGCCCGGTGCAGGGTTGGGGAAGAATGGATAAGACACTTTTGCCTTGTAATCATTTGCTTCCTGCTGGCTTTGGAAATAGCCTGCCGTTTTATACCCCCAAACACTGTTCAGCGGATACCCTTCCAGGAGGCCTACTACGCCGCCCGTTCCAATTGAATTACGGCCATCATATTTTGTCAGTTTATTCTGGTTGTCTGAAATATTAAATCCTACGCTGTATTCAAAACCCTTTCTGCCAATTTTGTCTCTCCATTTAATATCAAATTCAGATCCCCAGCTTTTCAGTTCGCCCACATTGGCACTGCCCACGCTAACACCAATCAGGCTGGGTACATTCAGCGTGGCCAGCATATTTTTATTGTATTTGATATAGTAGTCTGCTGTAATGGTAAGATGGTTTTTCAGTACACTCAGGTCAACACCAATATTGGATTGTTCAACAGTTTCCCAGGTTTTATCTCTTGATGCCAACTGGCCCTGGTACAGGTATTGTGTGCGTGCATTATTAAACACCAGGTTGTTATTGGTGGTAAGCCCGCTCGTTAACAATGGAATATAATCGTAGTAGCCCAATACGGAACCATTACCCAACTGGCCCCATGATAAACGGAGTTTTGCAGCAGTAAATATTTTTTGTTCCTGCATGAATCTTTCTTTATCCAGTTTCCATGCTCCGGAAAAAGAAGGGAACATTTGCCAGCGGTTTTCCGGTGCCAGGCGGGAGCTTCCGTCGTAACGGTAAGAGGCTTCAAAAAGATATTTATCTTTAAAGGCATAATTTAAACGGCCAAATGCTGACGCTAACGCCCATGTTTGCACTAAATCACTGCTGGTTTTGGTGAGCGGGTCGCCATAATTGAGGCTGAAGAAACTGTTGGTGATCATGTTTTGTGCCGATGCGGTAAATTCATCTTTCCGGTATTCTTCATACGAACCGCCCTGCACGAGCGTAAACACATGATCGTCTTTTAATTTCAGGTTATAAGTAAGATAGCCCTGCAGGTTATTTTGATAACCCCTGTTTTTGGTAACGGTAATGGAGTTGGGTACGTTTACGCTAAACCGTATGGTGTTGGTACTTCTGCCATACCAGATCAAGCTGCGGCTGTCGTTTTCCATGTTATAAGTATTCTGGTTACGCCAACCGGCAATATTGAGTGTCAGCCCTTTTACCACATTCTTTACCTGGAAGTCTAAACGGCCGGTAAAGGTTTCATAATTGCGGGATTCTTTTCCTGCATTTTTTTCAATGTCAACAGCGTTGATCTGCAGGTCGCCATTATAATGCTGGCCGGTTACATCTTCGGCTGGTGTATATAAGGACTGCCTGGTGCGGCTGCGGTACAGGCGGTTAATGATCTGGTCGGTACCGAAAGAATTTTCATTCACTAAAGAACCAATATAACCGGTGGTTATTTTCAATGAAATGTTTTGGCTTAGTTCTGCATTGAGGTTGAACTTGAGGTTGTACCTGGAGTTATCATCGGGGCCATATTTCAAAACACCATCCCTGTAATAATAGCCCGCTGAAAAAAGATAGTTTACCTTTTTCTCACCACCGCCTATAGATATACTGTGGTTTTGCATGGCATTATATTTATCCATCCCGGCTTTGATCCAGTTATTATTGCCATAATATTCCCAACGGTCGGCGGTGGGGTTGGGCCTGTAGGAAAAATTTGGGTTCTTGAGCCACTCAATCTGCTCTGCACTGAATTCCCTTGCGCCGGTGGCATTAAAGCGGGCTTCGTCTATTAGTGTCTGTTCGTCCCATGAATTCAGCCTTTCCGGCTGGCGGGCTGTTATATTAATACCATAATAACTGCTGAAGTTAACGGTGGTTTTGCCTGCCTTTGCCTGTTTGGTGGTTACCAGCACCACACCCGATGCTGCACGGGCACCATAAATGGCAGAGGCGGATGCATCTTTTAATACTGATATACTTTCAATATCATTAGGGTCTAACAAATTCAGATCCTGTTCAATACCATCCACCAATACCAATGCATTGGCTGTATTGGCCGAAGAAAAACCCCTGATGCGGATGCCATAACCTTCGGCACCGGGCTTTCCATTACTGCGTAAAACGGTTACACCCGGTAATACGCCCTGTAACGCACCAGTCACGTTTGGCACCGGCCGGTTGATAAGATCTTTGTTATTCACCTGCGCCACTGCACCGCTGAGGTTAACTTTTCTTTGTGTACCATAACCCACCACCACTACAGCATCCATTGTTTGCGAAGTCAGCAGCAATGAAATGTTGATGATTGATGATTTGCCCACTGCCACAGTTTGGCTGGCATAACCGGTAAATGAAAAGGTGATCTTTGCACCTTCTTTTGCCACGATTGAATAATGGCCTTTATTATCTGTGGTGGTACCTTCCACATCGGAGGTAACGCTCACCTTTTCCAGCGGTGCTCCTTTTGAATCTGTAACAGTACCTTCCACTTTTTTTTGCTGTGCATTAACCAGCAAACTGAAGTTGATAAAGAGCATGAAGAAGAATAATGGCTTTTGCCATTTGTTGCCCGATAAGCGGGAATGAGTCAGATGGTTTAGATATCTCATATAGCATGTTTTAAGAAAGATGGAGTAACTAATGAATTTGGTACAGCAGTAATAACTGCTGCCTGATGAACAGGCAGTCATGTTGCCGGGGCTGGTAAATTATCGTGGATGATGATGGACTTGAGTGACCCCCCACTACTGTTGAGTAAAGGTGGTGAAACATGATTTTTTTCCATAGCAGCAATTTTAGCATTACAAAAATGCGGCTGTATGACCCTGCTTTCCTAATATATGGCTACGCCAAAACCTCTACAGTAAAAAATTTATTTATTGATAATCAATCGTTTTAAGCAAATTATAGTTACGTCAGCCAATTTTTTCCTTTAAAGAACGGCTTAAATAAATATGCTTTGTAATTACTGCCTATTGATTTAAAGCTGACGTATGGTTATATTAATAGTATACCAGCCCATAAATGCCGCTTCAATTGCTTCATTGCACGCAAAACCACTACGTCAAGCTGCAACACTGAATAAATGCCTGGCGGATTTGTGGTATAACTACAACTTATTACCAGCTTAAAAATGGTATTTTGATAAAGCAGGCCGCATTTGCACTACGTCAATTCTACTTCAACACTACTACAAACGGCATAAAATGCAATTACTGAAAGCTGTCCGTTCTGCATCTTGTATTTTGTATTTATATTGCCACTGCTTGCGCAAGCCTTATGTATGAAAAAGTATTTCCTGTTGCTGAATTGCATTGTAATTGCCTGTAAACTCTGCGGCCAAAGTGCGCTGGCCATTCCTGAAATCATTAATTATCCCAAGCAGGTATATAATGCCGGCACACAAAGCTGGGATGTAAAGCAGGATAAAAATGGTATTCTCTATTTTGCCAATAACGACGGCCTGCTCAGTTTTGACGGCAACTACTGGAAGACTTACGCCCTGCCCCCGGCCCGCACCCATGCCCGCTGTATTGAAATTGCACCAGACAACAGGATTTATGTAGGCGCACAGGATGATATTGGATATTTTACCCCCGGCGCCAATGGCCGTTTGGTATACACTTCGTTAAAACATTTATTGCCGGCAACGGATCAATCGGTAAGTGAAGTTTGGGATGCAATATATTTTAATGGCGATATCTTCTTCCGGACTGACGTTAAAATAATGCAGTACACCAAAGGTGGCTTTGTTGTTCATAAGCCGCAATCGCAGTGGCGCTTTTTGGGGCAGAGTAATAATATGCTGGTGGCGCAGGACAGGAAAAATGGGTTGTTTTATTTTGTTAATGGGCAATGGCAACCACTGGCAGCTGCCGGTAACTTTCCTCCGGATTTTTTAGTGAGCGCCATTGTGCCTTTTGGAAAAGACAGTTCATTAGTGGTAACCACCAAAAGTGGGTTCTTTATACTCAGCAATCATCAAATTACGCCTTTTACCACGCCCGATCTTTTGCAGGCAGCCGATAAACTGGTTTTTGGTGCCTGTACTATCGGTAGCGAAACTGTTGCGCTGGCCACCAGGCTGGGTGGCTGTTTCATCATCAATAAAAATGGAACGATCATAAACCGCTTTTCCATCAGGGAAGGATTGCAAAACAGCAACGTGTATAATGTTTTTGCAGACCGCAACAACAATTTATGGTTATGCCTGGATAATGGTATTGATTTTATTGCGTACAACAGCGCTATTAAACATATCTATCCCGAAGTGCAGAATAACGGTTCGGGTTATGCGTCTATCATATACAAAAATACGTTGTACCTCGGCAGTTCCAATGGCTTATTTAAAAGTGCGCTCAAAAATACTGCCGACCTGGCTGCCGAAGTGAATGCTTTTGAACCGGTAGCAAAAACCGGCGGGCAGGTTTGGAATTTATCTGTTGTGAATGATAACCTGCTGATGGGGCATCATGAAGGTGCCTTTACCATTACCAATAATACCGCACAACTGTTGAGTAACTGGACCGGTTACTGGAATTTCATCCCCATGTCGGGCATACCGCCCAGCCCGTATATTATTGCAGGCAATTACCGCGGGGTCAGCTTTTTTAAATATGAAAACAATCAATTTAAAAATATCGATTCCAATCTTATCATTGAATCATCGCGTTTTTTAACGGTATTGAATGATAATAAAACAGTGTGGATCGGGCATCCCTATAAAGGTTTATACCGGCTGCAGTGGAACGATCAAAATAAAATTGATATCCGGCATATCGGCACCAACGAATTTCCCCTGGGCGTAAACAAAAATTATATTTTTAAAGTGAAGGGAAGTATTGTTTTAGCCACCGGGAGAGGTATTTATGAATACAACAGTAAATCAGATTCTTTCCAGCTCTCCCCCTTCTTCAATACCATTTTAAATGGCCTGCCGGTGAGTTATTTAAAAGAAGATCCTGCTGGTAACATCTGGTTTGTTACCGGTGCCAATGTGGGCGTGATTGATATGAGCGGAGATAAACCCAAAGTAATTTTTATTCCTGAACTGAACCATCATATAGTAAGCGGTTTTGAAAACATCAATCCTGTTGATACCCGTAATGTTTTAATTGGGGCAGAAAAAGGATTCTTTCATATTAATTACGAAGCGTATAAAAATAACATCAACCGGAATATACAGGTACACCTTTCCGTTGTACAAAGCCTTGGTAAAAAAGACAGCCTTTTATTTGGCGGATATTTTAGTACCATTTCCGGCAATGTGCAGGAAAAAAATTTGATACCCACCGTTGCTTACAGCAATAATTCTTTTCACTTTGAATATTCCTCCACGCTGTATGGCCAGCAGGCCAATATTGAGTTCAGTTATTATTTAAAACAGTTCGATAAGCAATGGTCTGACTGGCAGCATAAAACTGAGAAGGATTATACCAACTTACCCGCAGGCAGTTATACGTTTATGGTAAAATGCCGCAACGGCGCCGGCAATGAATCTGCCATAACCAGTTATTCCTTTTATGTACTTCCACCGTGGTATCAAACCTGGTGGGCTTACCTGCTGTACTTTATATTATTTGCAGGTTGTATTTATATGTGGTACCTGCAGCAGCAAAAAAAATTCCTGCGGCAGCAAAAAGAAAAATTAAAGCAACAGCAACAGCAGCACCAGGAAGAGCAGCGGGAGTTGCAGTATCAGCATAATCTTGAGCTGGAAAAAAATGAAAAGGAAATCATTAAACTAAAAAATGATAACCTGCAGGCGCAGATTGAAATGAAAAATGCAGAACTGGCCGGTAATGCCATGAGCCTGGTACAAAAAAGTGAATTGCTCTCCCGTATTAAAGAACAACTGCTGATGATGAAGAACAACAGCGAGCAGGAAAAAGAATCCAAAGACCTGAAAAAAGTAATTACCATCATCAATAAAGAACTTGAACTGAATAACGACTGGGATCAGTTTGCGGTGCACTTTGACGAAGTGCATGCCAATTTTTTAACCTCGCTTAAAAAGAAATATCCTTCCCTGACTTCTTCTGAACTGAAGTTATGTGCATACCTGCGCTTAAACCTTACCAGCAAGGAAATTGCCCAACTGATGAATATTTCTGTAAGGGGTGTGGAAACCAGCCGGTACCGCGTACGCAAAAAACTGGATGTAACCGCAGAACAAAGTTTATTTGATCTGTTGTTCTCAATAGATTCCAATGCGGAACATAAGCAGCCAGAATAATGATGAATACAAAAAAAGGTACGATGTGTATCGTGCAAGCGGGCGGCAGTTGAACCCAACATCTTCTTTTTAACAATTCGTATGCAAACTTAGCCCGCTGTTTGCATTCTCATGGTTATAATTATTCATCTTAAAAACATTTAACCATGAAAAAAATTTTTACTTATTCAATGATGTCTGTTTTGGCACTGGTACTTTTTACCAGTTGCAAAAAAGAAAGGGTATATGATAACAGCGCCTACTGGCTTACACAGGAACGTGGCGATGTTGTATACAGTAATAACAGCTGCGGCTTTTATGTAGTGGAAACCAATTATGGCTATACCATCATTCAAAACCTGGATGGTTTCAGAACCTATAACGGCGATGTGATGTATGGCAACTTTGGTGGCTATGGCAGCAGGAGTTTCTACAATTATACCGCCGATGTCATCACCAGGGGTAACGTGGTGGAATACGACCTTTCCTATACCGCTGCGCAGGCTGCTATTGATTATTATTGTCCTTATGGCAAAGCGGCAATCACCCAAAGCGGTAATGCAAAGAGTACCACGCAGCGGCAATCGGTTTCAGCAAATCAATAAGTTTATTTTAAGCAACGTCATGATTGGTGACGTTGCTGAATGATTGAAACGATTGGCATGAACAGGGATATTGACCCGAAGAATGATGGCAATAAAAAAGCCCACCGGCATGGTGGGCTTTCAAGTAGCCCCGGAAGGGCTGGTATCGAACAAGGTGGTAGAGTTTTTTGAGCGGATGTGGTTGGGTGCAGGGCTTCCTGTACCAGGTTTTTGTCAACAATAATGTCAAACTCTGCAATTACCTGGGTCCGGTCAGCAACATTCCGCCCGGCCTTTTTAAGTCGGGCATCTATAATTTGCTAGCGGGTATGTTTTTCGGTACTCAAGTTTTGATTGACTCTCCATTTTTATGTAAAATACATATTTCAACTATTATTATTACTAAATTGTCACCTTTTTTAAAAAATAAGTGACACAAAAATTTAAACTTGTCACCTTTTTTTATAAATTCGTGACAGATGATTTCTGTTCAGCAACATATTAATACGCAGCTGGCAAAAAAACAAGCCGGTGATTTGGTGTTTCCCACCGACTTCAGGGGAGATGGAACCGAAGTTGCCATTAAACAGGCTTTGTCAAGGCTTTCACGGTCGGGTAAGCTTACCAGGTTAGCACATGGGATTTATTTTATTCCCAAAACAGACCCGCTCTTAGGAACGGTATATCCTTCCCCGGAGGAAGTGGCAAAAATGCTGGCGCAAAAAGAAAAAGTAAACATAAGGCCCGCTGGCGCATATGCATTGCACAAGCTGGGATTAAGCACCCAGGTGCCGACCAAACTCGTTTACATTACGGACGGACCATCACGATTAATCAGAGTAGGAAAAACAACGATTCAGTTTAAGGCAACGGCCAATAAAAAGTTAGCTACCAAAGGCAGCATCAGCAGTTTGCTGATACAGGCATTAGAAGAACTGAATTTGCAGGAACTGGATGAAAAGACAACGCAAAAAATTCTGGAGCTGCTGAAAAAAGAAAAGCCCAAACTGCTGAAGCACGACTTAACCATTGCCCCGGCACGCATACATGATTTTATTGTAAAACTCTTAAAACAGGCGACTGATGACCGGGTGGCTTAAATTAACAGATGAGCAAAGAAGACTAACCGTAGAACAGGCGTTTATACGGAGCGGCATCAATGCCAAAGCCATCGAAAAAGACTGGTGGGTTACCCTTACACTGAAAGCCCTGTTTCAATCTGCTTATGCAGGGTTTCTTGTTTTCAAAGGAGGCACTTCGCTCAGTAAATGCTGGAAACTTATAGAACGGTTTTCTGAAGACATTGATATTGCACTTGACCCGGAAGCCTTTGGCATGCACTATGAAGAAAATCCTTCCAAAAATTATGTAGAAAAATTAAGAAGAAAAGGCTGTGAATTTACCAGCAATGAATTGAAGCTTGAACTGGAAAAGCAGTTTGCCTTATTGGGGATAAATGCTGAAATGATCAGCATAGAAGCAGAACCCATTCCGGAAAAATTCCCTGATACAGACCCGCAGGTATTACATGTAAAATATAATTCGTTATTTGATGCCAGTGAATACCTGGCAGATGAAGTAAAAATTGAAGTGAGTGTACGGTCATTGAAAGTCCCATTTACAGCAAAAGAAGTACAATCCATTTTATACGAAGTGCTTACCAATAAAGCTTATGAAGAAGCTCCGTTTTTGGTAACTGCTGCTGAACCCCGAAAAACATTTCTGGAGAAAATGTTTTTGCTGCATGAGGAATTCCATCGGCCAGATACATCTAAAATCCGTTCATTCCGAATGTCGAGGCATTTATATGACCTAAACAGAATGATAAATGCCGGTATTGACAAAGATGCGATTACCGATACAGATTTATACGCAACGCTTGTCCGGCACAGAGAGTGGTATATCCGGATTTCATGGTTAGATTATGAAACGCTTGCAGCTCCAGTAATCAATTTTATTCCTCCGGATGAAGTAATGGAATTGTATTCAAAAGACTATGAGGCAATGAAAGGGCAGATGATCTATGGAGAGGCGGAAGAGTTCAATCAGTTGATACAAACGCTAAGCGAATTCTTGACTGATTTGAGAGAACACTGAATTTGAGCGTTGAGGCATTTGTTTGCAAACAATCCAAGCGTAGAAATTTCGACTATAATAATTTTTCTTCCAGCATACTCTTCCAGCTCACAAAGCCGCTCTTAGCATCCGTATAATCATGCATAACACGACTGAAATTAGCATGATCTTTCTTCAGATAATCCTGCTTTCCGGTTTCCTTAATTTCTTTCAATACGGCATCCACTTCTTTTAACCCGGCCCGTAATGCTTCCGTATTCTTCTCAAAATGCCAGATATAAGTGGCTTCTTCGCTATTGAGGGTTTCCCATACGAGATGATATTTTGACTCTCCGGCTAATAAAAACAGGAAAGAAAAGGGATTCAGGATAAACCTGAGTTTTAAAACCTGTGAAAGATGCTGAGATGATAAAAATTTAAGCTGATGGAAATGTTTTGAGTTTTTAACGGCCAGAATATCATCCACCAGTTTTTGATCAGATTCAAACAATTTTCCTGTTCCTGCAGGATTTTGAAGCAGCGTTTCGATTGTATATAGCGTGTTATCAGTTTTGCCGTTAAACCCAATTATTCCACGTTTTACAAATTCAAATCGTACACTATCAATAATACTATGATTAATCTGATCAATATCTTCTGAGCGAGCAGAGACTGAAAGAATCTCTTTCTCATTATATCTTATTTCAAGCTCAGTAGTTATCAGCTTTTTCTTAAGCACTTTTGAAAAATACTCTTTAACCACTACAAATTCCGGTCTTATATCTGGGTTTTCGACTTCAAAGGAAACATCTTGTTTCAATTCTTCTATATAGATTGAAAAAGAAACGAAAGCTTGCTGAAACTGAAGTTTCACAAAAGGCACTTTCATTGTCTTTTTAAGCGTATAGCAAGCCGGTTTTTTCATTACATTTTGCGGTACTATCTGCAATACAGGCTCATTAAACTGCCCTGCTATCTCGGTACTAACAGGAAATTGCCTTAAATGAACGGAATGCAGTAAATGGGAGGTGTTAATGGTACGAAACTTAATTTTCTCGATAGGTAAAAATTGAAACTCCTCCTGTACGGAACTGCCAGGTTCGGGATGAGCGTTGTAATTGATAATTTCCGTCATTAATTCACCGGTATCCTCGTTGTAGTTTAGTACCTGTACTAACCAGGCCACCCCTTCTTTAAATCTTTCAATAGGTGTTTCAATATCCAGGCAGCTTATTGGCAAAAGGCAATCTGCTGAATTTATCATGACAAAATCTCCATCAAACAGCAGGAGTAGCTGATCAAATTTTTTGAGATTTCCGGAATTCAGGAGTTTTCTATAATACTTGTTTCTATGCCTGAATTGATTTGCCAGGAATTCAATATGCTTATCCCGGTAATCATAAATAACAGGAATGTTTTCGGATCGCTGCACCCTTCCGATATATTGAATAAGCTTACCTTCAAAAGAAAATGGGAAGGCCAAAACAAGGCTATCAATATTTGTAATATCAGTACCCTCCCCTAAAAATTGTCCGGTGGTTATCAATACCTGAAACTGACCGTCTGCAACTTGCTTCATCTTTATTTTCTGCACAGTAGCAGAATCGTCGCCGGAAACAGTTAGTACCTCACATTTACTTTTCAAAAATTGCTGCAACGCCTCAATATGTTCTTTTCTTTCAGTGAGAACCAATACTTTATTTCCGCCTGCTACTTCCGCCTGTATATCTTCTGAAATAAGTTGGTTTCGGCTGGTGTCGTGAATTAGCGCCTTATAAAGTGTTTCTGTTTGGTCAGTTTTATAATCAAAAGGAATCATTAAATCTGTTTCCCGAATAATAACTGATAATTTCCGGCTCTGCTGTGAATTAATTTTTATTTCGTGTATGATGTCTCCAATATGAACAAAGATTAATCTTTCATCATTTCCTTTTCTGATGGGAGTAGCCGTAAGCCCGAATAAATAATAAGAAGATAGTTGACTGATTACCTCACGGAATGTCTTGGCAGGCACATGATGGCATTCATCAACTATAATAGTGCCGAAAGAAGAAAACAGTGGGTTGTCTGGTTTAACAGCTGCTAAAGATTGAATCATGGCAACGGTTATGTGAGTTCCAATCTTTTGTTTGCCTTGTGCAATTTTGCCTATATGAGCTGCCGCAATCCCCATGAAGGATTGTATGCGCTCAATCCATTGGTCAAAAAGTTGTTGGCGATGAACTATGATGAGAACCGGTTGCTTCTTTTGAGCAGCTATTGCCAATCCAATAACTGTTTTACCCGAACCTGGAGGTGCAACAATAATACCCATCTCCTTCTTTTCAACTGCGGCAACAGCCAGTTCCTGGTGTTCATACAATGATGGCCGGAAATTGAACTGTATTGATGTTAGTTTTTTACGATTGTCCTGTAATTGGTACTGAATTTTTTGTTCTTTGCAATACCTCAATAATTTTCCGATAAATCCCCTTGGTATAATTAACTTATTCTCTTTTTCTGTGAGGGCTTTGAAATAAGACTCTGTTCCGTAAGTGCTTTTACCGAGCTTCTTTTTGATTATAAATTCTGAATTAACAAAGTTCAAGCTATCCCTTAAAAAATTTATCAATCCCGTTCCGAGTTCATTTCTATTTAACTCAATATTGTTTGCAAGGCTAATCTGAAGTGTTCCATCAGTTGAAGTTGAATCAGTCTTTAAATTCTGCAGTGGGACTGAGATGTTATTTATCCGGGCATATGTTTCATCCAAATGATTGGTGGAAACTCGTTCAATTGCTTTCAGGTATTCCCACTGATCAGGAATTGCTTGCAGATTTTCCGGATCAATAAAGCAGGAGTTTTCATTTTCAAGAGCAGCCTTCTGAAAAGGCAGAGCAATTAAATTACCTAGTCCCTTGCCGGAATGATAGTCCTGATTGGGGAACAGACGGTCGTAATTAGAGTTCTTATCAAACGGAGAAATAATTCCGGATTGCTCAAGAAGATGCAGAATAATTTTCCTGCTTTTATGAGCAGGATAAGGCTTATCAAAGAAAATCCAGACATGGCCTCCTTTACCGCTTCTCGATCTTTCTAAATAAGCAGGGATATTAATGTCCTCACATGTTTTCAGGAAAAGCCTGCACTCTTCTATCCAGGTTTTCTTACTTGAAATTGATTCGTCAAAGTCGGCGGCTATGAACCAGGATGTATTGTCAGCTAATAGCGGATAGATGCCAACAACTTCTTTCCCCTCAAAATGGTTTGAAATTCTTTCTTTAGTAAGTGGACTATACTTTTTGTTTTGAAAGTCTTTTAAAGTACCTCCATTGGCTTTATGTATTCTAAACTCATCCCAATTCAGATCATAGGCGGGTATATACCCACTTTTTCCATCTTTTTCCCATCGAATAGCAAATACATCTTCCCGGCCCCTGAAAAAGGACAAGAAAATATTTATGTATACGTCATTAAAACTCATTTTACAAAGCTAATGCAGGTATCTAATATCTGCCCGACTTGGTAATGCTAAGTGTTTATGTAAACAAAAAAGCCCACCGCATGGTGAGCTTCTTTTCGCTCTTAGTAGCCCCGACATTTATTCTTTCATAAAATTCTGACCGAGGTTAAATTCTTTTCCCATAAGATTATCAATTTTCTTTGATTTCAATTTCTTTTAATTGGTATCAATAGAAAGCCTCGACGGTTAAAAAAGAGTGAGTTTTTAAAAAATAATCTACATCATTTTTTAGCCTTAAAAACCTCGTAATTCTTCTTCAAAACGTTAACAATAATTTAACACGAAAAAACAGGATTCCGCTCAAAAGGGAAGTTACTGTGAAGAAACAATTATGAAAGTCAATGTAACAGAAAACATTTTATCTAACAACAGGATAAGTGTAACGCTTGATATCCGTAATAACGGTATCAGAATCCAAAAACGTTTAAAAGGGATTGAATACGCTAACATTCCCCGAACAGCAGCAGAACGTGAACATAAGAAAGACCAAAAAGAGTTAGTAAAAAAAATAATTGCAAAAATGCAATTAGACAGCTTATACACTGACTACCTATTAGACAATGGTTATGAATTAGGTAAAAATTTCTTTGATTATGCTGCAGAATTTATGGACAGAAAGGCACCAATTTCCGAGATTAGAACCTACAGGGCTGTAACAAATTCATTCAAAAAGTGGTGTGAAAAAGAAATTTTGCCTTGCGGAAGTATTACTGAAACAATGATGATTGATTTCAAGGACTATTTAGAATCAAAGCTAAATGGTGTTTCAGCACATAATTACTTTAAAAAATTAAAGAGAATTTTTAAGGAAGCTACAACTGCCAAATACTTTAAGTCTAACCCAACAGAAAATATAATCAACAAAAAATGCAAAAGTGCTGAAAAAGATACACTCACAATTAGCGATATAAAAATATTGGCAGCAACAAGTTGCTCCAATATTGAAGTAAAAAATGCTTTTCTTTTTTGCTGTTTAACAGGATTAAGGTTTTGCGATGTCAAAATATTAAAATGGAGCAATATCAAAGACGGCTGTATGGATTTAGTGCAGGTAAAAACAAAAGAAAGGCTTCTGATTCAACTTAGAGCAGATACCCTAAAATTAATTGGCAAACCTAAAAACGGAAGTGAACTAATATTTAGGCTTCCCACCCATACCGGCTGTCTGAAGCATCTTAAACAATGGGTAACAGATGCGAAAATAGAAAAGCACATTACTTTTCACTGTGCCCGGCATAGTTATGCGTGTAACTTATTGGAACAAGATGTTGATGTTTTAACTGTCTCAAAATTGCTGGGCCATAAAAGCATACTACAAACGCAAACCTACTTGCGTGTGAGTGATATTAAAAAACTCAGCGCTATTAATATTATTCCACAAATATTTTAATTGCTGGCAATAAGCTTGTTACACAAATCTGTTATTAATACATTATTTACACTAAAAATTAAAGTTTATGCAAAAAGAATCTGTTCTTCAAATTATGACCGATGTGAGAAATTTATTGCTTTTACAAAAGGAAGTATTTACTATTGATGAAGCTTGCTCATATACTCGATATGAGAAATCATACATATACAAATTGTGTAGCGCCAAAGCTATACCCCATTATAAAAGCCCAGGAGGCAAAGCTGTCTTCTTCAAAAAAGATGAAATTATAGATTGGATGACAAGTAATCCAGTGAAAACAAAACAAGACTTAAACAAGGCGGCAAACAACCTATTAAAATCAAATAAAAACAAATAAAATGTATAAAAAACAGGGCTTTCACAAAACATATATTGAGCCATATCATTATTATAAAATTGCAATAGATACTTTAAACAACGATAGTGTTACAATACACTATACTGGTTTCTTCTGGGACACTCAAACACGCATACGCTACTTCTGGAATTTTCTTGATGAAATAGATTTCAATACTCTTGAATTTAAAAAGAAAAGCTTGCATAATGAAGAGGGAATATGTACGATTTTCTACAAAGGAGAGTTGGTGTTAATTATAAGTAACGAGAAAGGTTATCTGGTTTGGGTCTTTAGACATACAAAAGACAGCAAGCGTGTAGCCGAATCATTTGAAAATGGTATTTTGAATTTAAAACAAAGAATGCTCGAAACAAACCTCAAAAAGATTATACAATCGTAAGTGAATTATAAAGTATAAGAAAAAGAAAATATACCCCAATACAGATATATTATGATTGATACCATTGTTATAATACTGAGGAAAATTGATACCCATGTTGACTGGGATATATACCAAATAGCCGATAGGCTTGACATTGGTACTGTTAAAACAATAACTTCATCTGATTCCATTTTCCTTACCGGTAAGTTGAAAAATTTGAAAGTACAGATAAATGAATATTGCTTGAAGGTAACTGGCAGCTTGACTAAATACTATTTTGATAATAACCTTCAGACAATGGATTATGATGACATTGTTGCTGCTATTGATTGTCTTAGTGATGAATTAAAACTACCTATTGAAAGGGGTTATATTAAAAGATTGGATATTGGGAGAAATATTGTTGTAAAAAAGATTGTAAAACAATACCTGGATTGTTATGATGAATCTGATGGATATTACCGAGACAGAAACAATACCAGATTGCTGTATAAAAAAACAAATGGCACACACTCGGTTACTATATATGATAAAATCAAAGAGTTGAAAAAGAATGAACGAGAATTTTATCAGTACAACCGAAATGGAGTGTTACATGGAAAACACATTTTGCGATATGAGGTAAAATTGGAGCAAAAAATAAATAAGCTGCTAAAATATAAAAGTATCAGAGTTGTACACTTACGGTCAGAGACCTTTTTGAATAAACTAAACGACTTTTGGTATATGAGGTACAAATCCATCTCAACCAAGAAAACCTTTGATTTTAGTGCAGACATAGCTTCTTATGGTGCCTTAGAAAGGGAATTATTGGTTAAAGCAATTCATGATATGGGCGTTGCTAATATATTCAAATATTTGGAGCATCTAAGACAATCTGGAAAAATAACTGCAAATCAAAAAGCATATGGGAAAAAGAAAATCAAAGAACTGATAGCAAACACATCCAGTTTAATTGAACTTGATCCAACTGTTGAACTAATGAGTGGGATAGAATTTTTACATCAGAACGTTAATAGTGATGAATTCATTCATCTTAAAGGTTTGATTACAAAAAGTGAAGCCAAAAAAACTAAATCAATATCTCAAATACAACGTAAGAAGTTTTAAAGCAATCTTAAGGTGATTTAAAACCAATAAGGCAAATGCTGAAGTTTTATCCAATTAAAAGAAGAAGTCAAAAATTTAGTGCTTTAAAATGCCTTAGAAGCTGATTTTATTTTGTCTTCTTCTTTCGAGTTTCAATTAATGGCATATCAGGCAAAAAATCTTTAGGTGAACAGTTTAATTCTTTTGCCAAGATATTTAAATGGTTGAGATTATATTTAGCCGGATTGTTAGGACTTTCAATTTGTCCAATAAATCCTCTTGTAAAATCTAATGCCGAAGCTATATCCTCCTGTGAAAATCCTTTCTCAATGCGAATTTCCTTGATTCGATTGATAACATATTGCTCAATATCTGTTTTTTTATTCTTAGGCATATATAAGCGGGTGTAAATACCGATTTTCCGCTTATCTTAGCGCTTAGTTATAACTAAGAATATGAAAAAATTAATATTACTTTTTAGTCTTTGCTTGACTTTAGTTTACTCTTGTTCTGTTGGTGCTGGTGATTCATCTGAAATCAAATCTTTGGTAGAGAAATGGACCAAAATAGACCCCAATATGATTGGTGGACCACCTGAAATGAAACAAATAAAAGAAATCAAAGAAGTTAATGTTGCTGAAATACAAGAGAGCCGATGGGCAAAAATGGGATGCAAAGATTGTAAAGAATCAAGCGTTACGTTGGTTTGTATTGACAAAAATGGAGAAACACAAAATATTGTTTACCAAGTTCGCAAATTGGATGGAAGCTGGGCAATAACTGAATGGGAGTTAACAGGTAAAGATAAGGGAGCATTTTATCCATTCATTGATAATAAAATAATTGAATTAAGAGAAAATTTAAAATGAAAAAGTTAAAACAGTTGAGATGGATATTTGCCTTGATTTTGGTACACTCCTGTAGTAATAGTGGCAAATTTGACAGCCAGATTAAGCTGGATTTATCTGGAATGCTACAAAACAAAGTAGATGTTGAGCAAGTATCGGTAACCAATGTAACAGATTTTGATGCCAAAACTCAAAAAGTAACTTTTGATTGCAAATTGCATTTTACTGATAACTTATACAAAGACGATGGAATATTGGCTTTTAAAAAAGGCATGAAAGTGACCGAAAAAAACAATGTGTTTTATTATTTTGTTGCCGGTAAACAATTAAAACTAATAAAGTTGGAATTTGGAAAAAGTTCTGAAATATCGGACTTTGAACATTAACACAGAAAACTTTAGTTATACCTGGAAAAACTATAACGCTAAAATGGCCAGCAAACCTTTGAGCCATTTTAGGCGAAGAAGCATTAGAACTCATGAATTCATTATAAGCCTGAATGTCTGTAATAGTGTTCCAAAAGACCAGCATAAGAAACATAATCAATCCTTCTAAGTAGATTATCAATTCACTAAGCATTTTAGCATTAGGAGGTTCATAATCAAATTTTGTATCTTCATTTCACTTATTTTTACCCATTTACTTAACTGACTGATTATCAATATTTATGGCGTTAAAAAAATCTGAACTTTACTCCTCACTTTGGAAAAGCTGCGATGAGCTTCGTGGAGGAATGGATGCGAGCCAATACAAAGATTATGTTCTCGTTTTATTATTTGTGAAATATGTATCTGACAAGTATGCAAATGATGGTAATGCTCTGATTGAAATTCCAAAGCACAAGGAAGCAGGGAAAGGCGGTAGTTTTTCAGATATGGTATTTTGGAAAGGCAAAAAGGAAATTGGCGATGAGCTCAACAAAATTATTGCACGATTAGCAGAAGCAAATGATCTGACTGGAGTAATCGATGTTGCAGATTTCAATGATGATGAGAAGTTAGGCAAGGGAAAAGAAATGACTGACCGTCTTTCCAATCTCATTTCCATTTTTGAAAATCCCGAACTTGATTTCAGCAAGAATCGAGCAGACGGTGATGATATTCTTGGTGATGCTTACGAATATCTAATGCGACACTTCGCAACTGAAAGCGGAAAAAGCAAAGGACAATTCTACACACCATCCGAAGTAAGTCGTGTAATTGCAAAAATTATTGGTATCAATCAAGTAAAAGGTTTCAGTCCGACAATTTATGACCCGACATGCGGAAGCGGTTCGCTGCTGCTGAAAGCGGCAGATGAAACCGACCAAAGCGTTTCTATTTATGGACAAGAAAAAGATGTAGCAACAGCAGCGTTGGCAAAAATGAATATGATTTTACACAACAACCCTACTGCCGACATTCGCAAAGGACAAAGCACTTTATCCAATCCATTATTTACCGATCCAAAAACACATCAACTCAAAACCTTTGATTTCGTTGTGGCGAATCCGCCATTCAGCAACAAAGCATGGCGAAATGGTTTTGACCCAAGCAATGATGAATACAACCGCTTTGCTGACGGAATACCACCGACAAAAAATGGCGACTTCGCTTTTCTGTTGCACATCATCAGTTCACTAAGGAGCAAAGGAAAAGGTGCAATCATTTTACCTCACGGAGTTTTGTTCCGTGGAAATGCAGAAGCGGAAATAAGAAAGAATCTCATTCGCAGAGGTTACATCAAAGGCATTATAAGTTTGCCTGCAAATCTTTTTTACGGAACTGGTATTCCTGCTTGCATCATTGTAATTGACAAAGAGAACGCAGCAGTCAGGACAGGAATTTTTATGATAGATGCAAGCAAGAGTTTTGTGAAAGACGGAAACAAAAACCGTTTGCGCGAACAGGACATTCACAAAATTGTAGATGTGTTCAACAATCAAAAGCAGATTGAAAAATATTCACGGTTGGTTTCTCATGCTGAAATTGCAGACGAGAAAAACGATTTCAACTTAAACATTCCACGATATATTGACAGTCAGGAAACCGAAGATATACAGGACATAGAGGCACACTTGCTTGGCGGCATTCCGAAAGCAGATGTGGATGCACTTGAAAATTACTGGCAGGTTTATCCGACCATGAAAAGCAAACTATTTACAAGGAACAGTGAACGCAGCAATTATTTCAAACTGAAGATTGAACAAAAACACATTCGTGTTTCTGTTTTCTCTCATCCTGAATTTACCGATTATGCAAACGAAATAAATCGTGTGTGTGTGAACTGGCACAAACGCAACGCACCCGTGCTGAAAGAAATTCGCAAGAATGACAAACCGAAAAAAATCATTCACACGCTTTCTGAAAATCTGCTTGCAGCTTTCGCAGGAAAAAAACTGATTGACAACTATGACATCTACCAATACCTCATGACCTACTGGGCTGCGATCATGCAGGATGACGTGTATTCACTGGTAACAGACGGTTGGGATGCAGGTAATGAAGTGGAGTATGCAGAGAACAAAAAAGATTGGGAAGGAAGAATAATTCCGAAACTGCTTCTCACTGCAAAATATTTCCGCAAGGAACAGGAAGCGATTGAAAGATTGGAAGCAGACCGTGATGGCATTACAAGAGAGATGGAAGAAATCGTTGAGGAACACAGCGGAGAAGAAGGTTTATTGGAAGAGGTGAAAAACGACAAAGGCAAAATCACAAAAGGAAATGTGCAGCACCGAATCCGTGAACTGATAAAAGAATTATCGCAGCAGCACAAGCAAGACCAATCTTCCATTGCAGCGGAACCAAAAATGAAATACGGAAAAAGAAATGCCGACCAAAGCGAAATGGAAAGCGAGTTGGATGAACTGACCGTGTTGGAAAAATATCTTTCACTGATTGAGAAGGAAGCGGAAGCCAACAAGAAAGTGAAAGAAGCACAAGCCGAGTTGGAGAAAAAACTGTTGGTGAAATACAAAGCACTTTCACGAGAAGAAATAAAAACACTTGTAGTTGACGACAAGTGGCTGACACACATAAACCATGAAGTGCAAAACGAAATGGACAAGGTGAGCCAACGCCTTGCACAACGCATCAACGAATTAGTTGAACGCTACACTATTCCACTGCCACAACTTGCAGAGAGTGTAAAAGCATTGGAGAAAAAAGTAAATGCTCACCTTGGAAAAATTGCGTTTCAATGAAAGTAACCAAAGGATATAAGCAAACAGAGTTGGGAGAAATTCCAGACGATTGGCATTTCAAAACTTTCGGTGAAGTAATGAAAGGTTTTTCAAGCGGACAAACTCCATCACGAAGTGTAAAGAAATATTACACAGGGAAAATTCCCTGGATAACAAGCGGTGAGTTAAACTACAAAGTAATTACCGACACCATTGAAAAGATTACAGCAGAGGCAGCAACCAATACACATTTAAAAACAATTCCAGTCGGAACGTTTCTAATGGCAATTACAGGACTTGAAGCGGAAGGAACAAGAGGCAGTTGCGGAATTACAGGAGTTGAAGTGACAACCAATCAGTCGTGTATGGCTCTTTATCCGAATGATAAAGAACTGACAACCGAATATCTTTTTCAGTTTTATGTGAAGTATGGCAATTGGCTTGCATTCAAATATTGTCAAGGAACAAAGCAACAGAGTTACACCGGGAAAATTGCGAAGACACTTCCAATAATTTTTCCACCAACAGTGGAAGAGCAAAATGCAATCACCAACGCATTGAATGAAATCGATTCTTTGATTGCTGATTTACAAAAACTCATTACCAAAAAGCAAAACATCAAGCAAGGCACAATGCAAGTTTTGCTGACAGGGAAAAAAAGATTGAGAGGGTTTAAGGGTCAGTGGGAAGAAAAATGTTTGGATGATGTCATTGAAATAATCGCTGATGGTGGTACTCCTGCGACTTCAAACCAAAGTTATTTTGGTGGAAATATTAACTGGATTGTAATTGAGGACATAAAAGATAAAATTCATTCCACGAGGCAGACCTTAACAGAACTTGGATTAAGTCGTTCTTCATCCAAGCTCTGGAGCCCTGGAACGATAATTCTTTCAACTGGGGCTACTATTGGCGAAGTAGGTATTACATATGTTCATGCGGCAACGAAACAAGGAATTTGTGGCATTGTTGTTCGCAAAAATACTTCTAATTTGTTTCTCAAATATTGGCTACAGTTTAATAAATCAATTCTTCTATCAAAAGCTCAAGGCAGCACAATTAAAGAAATAAGACCGCCAATCATATTAAAACTGAATATTTCAATCCCCGATATTCATGAACAACATGAAATTGCAAATGTGTTGAAAGTTATTGACCAAGAAATTGAAATCCTCCAACGACAACTTTCAAAATACAAACTGATGAAAGAAGGCATGATGCAAAACCTTCTGACAGGAAAAGTAAGATTAGTATGAACCAAGTAGGACAAATAGAAAGGGCCACACAAAACCGAGTGGTAAAGTTGTTTCAGAAACAACTTGATTATTTCTATTTGGGAAATTGGGAAGAACGAGAAAGTAACAGCAACATTGAAGAAAATTTGTTGCGGAAATATTTGAGTGAGAAAAAGAAATACAGCGAAACACTAATAAGTAAAGCATTGTATGATTTCAACAAGGCAGCAACAAAAAGTGACAGCTTGTATGACATCAACAAAGAAGTGTATTCGCTTTTGCGCTACGGTATAAAAGTTCGTGAAGAAGTTGGAGAGAACACACAGACCATTGAACTGATTGACTGGAAGTACCCGAACAAAAATGATTTTTACATAGCCGAAGAAGTAACTGTAAAAGGCGAACATGACAAGCGACCCGATGTTGTTTTGTATGTTAACGGAATTGCTTTGGCAACTTTGGAATTGAAGCGAAGCACGGTTTCCATTTCAGAAGGAGTCAGGCAGAACTTAGACAATCAGGAACCCAAATTCATCAAACAGTTTTTTGCAACCGTTCAGTTGGTGATGGCTGGCAACGACACCGAAGGTTTGCGTTACGGAACAATTGCAACAAAAGAAAAACATTACCTCACTTGGAAAGAGGATTGCACCGTTGAAAATCTGTTAGACAAACATTTGCTGTTGCTTTGCAACAAAGAAAAGTTTTTGGAATTATTGCATGACTTTATTGTGTTTGACAGAGGACAAAAAAAGTTGTGCCGACACAATCAGTATTTCGGAGTGAAGGCTGCGCAAGAGCAAGTACGTAAGCGCGAAGGCGGCATTATATGGCACACACAAGGAAGCGGAAAAAGTTTGACAATGGTTTGGCTCACGAAATGGATTCGTGAAAATGTGAAGGATGCAAGAGTGTTGATAATTACAGACCGTGATGAATTAGACAAGCAGATTGAAAAAGTTTTCAAAGGAGTTGGAGAAGATATTTTCCGTTGCACTGCGAAAGACAGCAAGAGTGGCGGTGCGGTGCTGATTGAAAAACTGAATGATGCAAAGCCGTGGCTGCTTTGTTCTCTCATTCACAAATTCGGCAACAAAGAAGAAGCCGACTATGATGAATACATAGAAGACATTTCAAAAAATCTTCCGCCAAACTTCAAAGCCAAAGGCGACATTTTTGTTTTTGTGGATGAATGCCATCGAACACAAAGTGGAGATTTACACAAGGCAATGAAAAAGATTTTGCCTGATGCAATGTTTATCGGGTTCACTGGAACTCCATTGCTGAAAAAGGATAAACAAAGCAGCATGGAAGTTTTCGGAAAATACATTCACACTTACAAGTTTGACGAAGCCGTGTTTGATAAAGTGGTTTTGGATTTACGCTATGAGGCAAGAGACATTGAGCAGAATATTACCAGTCAGGACAAAATTGATTTGTGGTTTGAATCCAAAACAAAAGGACTTACCGATTACGCCAAAGCAGAATTGATGCAGCGTTGGGGAACAATGCAAAAAGTTTTGAGTTCGCAATCACGGTTGGAAAAAATTGTTGCCGACATCATGCTTGACATGGAAACCAAAGACCGTTTGCAGAACGGCAGAGGAAATGCAATGTTGGTTTCTGGAAGTATTTATCAGGCGTGTAAATATTACGAGTTGTTTCAGAAAGCAGGATTGAAACAATGTGCAATTATTACTTCATTCGTTCCCACAACAACCGACATCAAAGGAGAAGAAACAGGAGAAGGGCCAACAGAGAAGCTGAGGCAATATGAGATTTATCAGAAAATGCTCAACGGAAAGCCAACAGAAACTTTTGAGGAAGAAGCGAAAAAGAAATTCATTGACGAGCCTGCTCAAATGAAATTGCTGATTGTAGTTGACAAACTTCTCACCGGTTTTGATGCTCCAAGTGCAACCTATCTTTATATAGACAAAAAGATGCAAGACCACGGTTTATTTCAGGCAATATGCAGAGTGAATCGTTTGGATGGAGACGATAAAGAATATGGTTTCATCATTGACTACAAAGATTTGTTCATGAGTTTGGAAAAGTCAATTGATGATTACACCAGTGAAGCGTTTGATAGCTTTGACAAAGAAGATGTTGAAGGTTTGTTGAGTGACCGATTAGGAAAAGGAAAGGAAAGATTGGATGATGCTTTGGAAAGTATCAGAGCATTGATTGAACCTGTTGCAGCACCGAAAGACCAATTGAGTTTCAGAAAATATTTCTGCGGCAACACAGAAATTCCAACTGACTTAAAAGACAACGAACAAAAACGAATTGCACTTTACAAGGCAACCATTTCTTTAATTCGTGCTTATGCCAACATTGCAAACGAAATGGAAGAAGCAGGTTACACACCACAGGAAATTGAGCAGATAAAAAATGATGTGAAATATTTTGAAAACTTGCGTGCAGAAATAAAATTAGCGAGTGGCGACTACATTGATTTGAAAGCATATGAACCGGCTATGCGACACCTCATAGACACATACATAAGTGCAGAGGAGAGCCAAAACATTTCCGCTTTTGATGATTTGACTTTGGTACAGTTGATTGTAGAGCGAGGTGAAAATGCAATTGAAAGTTTACCTAAGTCAATCAAGAAAAATAAAGAAGCAGTTGCCGAGACAATTGAAAACAACATTCGCAGATTGATAATTGACGAAATGCCGACAAACCCAATTTACTTTGAAAAGATGTCAGTTCTGTTGGATGAACTGATAAAAGCAAGAAAGCAAGAAGCAGTCAATTACAAGAAGTATCTGGAGAAAATTGTTGAACTCACAAAGAAGATTTCAAAACCTGAGACCTCTTCAGGTTATCCGAGAACGATGAACTCAAAAGCGAAGCGTGCATTGTTTGACAATCTAAATCGTGATGAGAATTTGGCAGCTGCTTTAGACGAAGAAATTTTGAAAACGAAAAAAGATGAATGGCGGGGAAACAAAATCAAAGAACGGGAAGTAAGAAATGCTATCAAGAAAATACTTGGCAAAGACGGGGAAGAATTAGATAAGGTTTTTGAGTTGGTTAAAAATCAAAGCGATTATTGATGTGGGGCAAATAATAATTTCAAATATCAAAATAGAAGTAGTAAAGAAGAATATTAAAAATCTTCATTTAGGGGTTTACCCACCTACAGGTAGAGTGAGAATTGCAGCGCCCCAGGGCACAAGCGATGAAACAATAAGATTGTTCGCAGTTTCAAAATTGGGTTGGATAAAAAGGCACCAGCGGAGTTTTGTTTCTCAAGACAGAGAGATGGCAAGAGAATTGGTTTCAGGTGAGAGTCATTACTTCAATGGAAAAAGATATTTGTTACAAGTTATTGAACAAAATGCCGCTGCAAAAGTTGAAGTATGGCACAAGAAAATTGCCCTATATGTTCGGAAAGAAAGCACAACGAAACAGAGGGTAGTTGTTTTAAATAACTGGTATCGAAGTCAATTAAAGACCCAGATACCTGAGCTTATTGCCAAGTGGGAAAGCATTCTGAAAGTGAAATTAAATGACTGGGGAGTAAAGCAAATGAAAACAAAATGGGGTACTTGTAATATTGAGCAAAAGAGGATTTGGTTGAATCTTGAATTAGCAAAAAAGCCCCTTCCCTGTCTTGAGTTTATAATAGTACATGAAATGATACATTTGCTTGAAAGACATCACAACGAAAATTTTATGGCTTATATGGATAGATACTTACCTAATTGGAAAGTACTAAAAAATGAGTTGAATAAGCTACCTGTCAGTCATTCGGATTGGAATTATTAAGTCCTCTGCTATTATGGACACTATTAAAAATTGGAATGATATTATTGATAATCTTAGAGAGTTTAGTTATGTAACTAAACACGAAAAGACTTTTGCATTAGACAAATTTTCTCAATTTTCCCATTGGTACTATTTTCCAAATGAAGATACTTTTGCACCAAGCAAGTTTTTAGGCTACCGAAATACCAAAATAGATAAATATGAGGGTAAAGGTTGGGGTGGAGTAACTCAAAACGCACTATCACGATATTTTGATCAAGTTCCTTCAGGAAGCAACGAATTCAAAAATTTATATTCAAAACTTGAAAGTTTTGCAAATTCACTAAATAAAAAAATAAGCTTCAAAACACGGCATGGAACGGGAGGGATTCATATGCCCAAAAAAGAATATAATCAAGCAGCCCAATATTCGCAAAAACTATATGACGTTTCAGCTGCTGATATAAGCGCAATAAAAGATGAAGATGGTCTGGAGGAAATTGAGGGTGCTAAAAAAACAAAATTGGTAAACTTTTATGAAAGAATTCCTGCCTTACGTGCCAAAGCAATCCAACTGCACGGTCTAAAGTGTGAGGTATGTGGATTTAACTTCAAAGATAGATATGGTGTTCATGGGGTAGATTTTATTGAGGTACACCATTTAAAACCATTGCACACTTATATTGACCCATCACTTGTTAACCCCAAGACAGATATGGCAGTTTTATGTGCGAATTGTCATCGTATGATTCATCGAAATAAAAATGTGCCTTTGACAATAGATCAGTTAAAAGAGCTTTGGAAGAAATATAACAGCTGACTTTACATCGCTATGGGTGCTGCAAGCCTAAAGCATCTATCAAGTTAATATTCAAGTATTTTATTGACAATTAGGTAAAACCTACCTTTATGTCACGCACACAAACGTGATGAATTATGGAAAATTTTAAATCTATTTCTACTAAGAGCCTTCGCTTGTATTATTCGGTGCTCAGGAATAAAGAAGATAGGTGTACGGCTTTTTTATCTCAACTAACTGACAAAGACGACCCCGCCTTTAAGGATGCCGAAAATCAGTTAGATCAAGTAAAACAATCGCTTCATTCTGTTTCCGAAGAAATCGAAAAAAGAAGTGACAAACTGATTTATTCAATTGAAGATATATACAAATTAGTTGGTCAAAGTGACAGCTACTGCTCCATCGACTTTTTCCTAAAATCACCAGCTTATGAAAAATATGGAGAATCGGTTCATGGTTTGATATGGTATAAAAAGAAAGATCGTGAAGTTTTAGATGCAGCTATCGCCAAAAACGATTATGAGCGAACCAACGGTATCATTTATTTGGATTCAGGTACTGATGATAAAAAGTTGCAACATGACTTGCAACATATTGGCTTCGAGGCGATTGATATTAAAGAATTATACAGGGTTGGTCCAGCAAAATCAAAGACCTATAAGGAAGGTGGAATCAAGGAAATTCCGAATACAATTCAGATCAAAATTGACTCAAATTTTGACGTGATTGCAGCACAACAGTACGTTCTTGGTGGGTATCTCAAAATGGGATATTCATTACCTACACATGACTTAAATATTTATTATCGAAATCTGTTGTTATTCTATCCTGATTTATTAAAAGAAGAAGATAATGACAAATACCTTTTAAAACCGGATAAATCTGGTTTTACCGAAGAAATTGAATATCTAATTTATGACATCAAAGTACATGAAAAAATAGCAACGGCGGACGAAATAAAACAATGGTCGGAAATGCTAAAAACAAGATCAGATAAAAGGATGAATTTTATCAAGAAACATCTCGGAATTTCTGAAAGGGCGATAACCGATTTGCTTTTAAATGATAAAAAAAGATACATCACATTAATGCAAAGCACCTGGATGTTTGAAACGGAAACCTTAGCTTACTTAGGCCCTAAAGCTTGTATTTACTGGGATTTTGAAAGATTCATCCATATTTTTCTTCGGCATTATCCCGATTTTTTCGTACCGGCTTCAACAAAGGGACAAGGGAAGCATTTCCAATATTATTTCCAAGACATCCAACGTGTTGCAAAAATAATTTTAAATCAATTGAAAGACAAGATCAATGGTAAATTGGAATCAGGAAATCAGTTCACAATAAATGGTCACTATTATAATGGCAATCATTACCAAGTTAGAATAGACCCAGACGGAAAATTAATGCAATTTCACCCCCTTGATTAGAATAAAAAATGTTTACAATGATTAATTATTCAATGAAATATGGAGTTTCAGAAGCTGCACGCTTATTGAAGCAGAAGAAGGAAACTTTAAAGACTTGGACTTATGTTTTCTCAGACTATTTAAGCCCAGATGCAAATCCCGGAAAAGGAAAGATTAGGCGATTTCAAATAGATGACATGCGAGTATTTGCTTATGTTTCAATGCATTGGGAAGAAAGTCCAGATATTGAAGACATTAAATATGGCCTCAACTCAAATAGTCAATTTGATTATGATACTATTGATGATTTTATTACAGGTGTCACTCCTTTATTCAGAACGATGCCAGAAGATATTAATGTGAATTGGGGAGGTGTTGTTTTTGGTGGAGAATTTGAATTGGGCGATATTTTTTCTACTGCCAACTCGTTTAAGATAGCAGGTGACAGGCTTGTAGATATAGCATGTGAAAACGATGAGGAACGAGAGTTATTTCAACCTGCAGTTTACAATTATCGCCATGCAACGGAGTTATATATCAAAGCTATCATTGGAGAGGAAATTAGCCATGACTTAAAAGATTTAATGAAAAAACTTAAAGTTTTTTTGATTAATGAATTCAATGCTTTACCTCCTGAATGGTTTGAAAATATTATTGAGGCTTTCAATGATTCAGACCCAAAGGGTACAGCATTTAGATACGGGTTAACAATACCTAAAGATGAGTTATATGCAGATATGAGCCATATAAAAACACTTATGAATTGGGTTTCAGAATCTTTTAAGAAAATCCAGATAGAACGATATAAACATGCCAATGCTCAATAGAGCATTTTCGATTATTTCATTTTACACCGCAAATTGTCGATAACAAAGGCGTCGATTTTATTAAAATTGAAAAAGTTAAGAAAACGAAAGAAAAATTCCCTTTTCTCAAAAACTTTTTGGTACTTAGCCAAGAAGAAGAAAAGCAAGGAATTTTACGAAAGAGTTAAAAAACGGTTAACTTCACCAATAAAAAAACCTTGAAGTATTGATTACTACAAGGTTTTGATGTGAAAGTTTAGTAGGCTCGACAGGGGAAATGTCGAACCAAATATGGGATGATTTGGCAAAAATCTATGAGGTCGCAAAAAAACTAGGGCTATGACCTTTGGATGTATCCTTTTCATCATTCGGCTTTATAGGCATGTCGCGAAAATCGCAGATATGCTGGATTGTCTAGGGTAGTTCTTTAATGAACTTCTGCAAATAGTCAATTTCGACATGATCCATTACCACAATCTTATACCAGTGAGTGCGCTCCGTATGAGTGTCCGGCACCAGACCATATTTACTAGCCAACGCTGAGCTAATATAGTTAGCCGATATGGAGATAATATTCATGTTGGGATGTCGGAAGTACGTTATGTTTTTGCTATCCAGTTGACTGCATAACCACTGTGTTCGGTATAGCAATTTATTTATTTTTTCGAACCAGCCGTGAGGCCCGTATGTAAACAGAATCATCCACACTGCAACCGCATTAGCCCCGGAGCGGCTGCCGCTAAGTGTTGTATCCATACCATTGACATACTTTGCTTCTTTTGTACAAGCGAACTGCATTAGCCCTTTCCTGATAATTAAGATGCCAGTTCCATAAGGTGCTTGTAGCATTTTATGCGCATCCAATGTTATCGAAGAGACAGCTTTATTTGAAAAATTACAATTATTATCTGGGTTACTTATTGGGTATATAAATCCGCCAAATGCACCATCAATATGTATTTTATATTGAACACCATTTCTTTCAAGCAATTCGGCGTACAGATTCGGATCGTCCACACTGCCAAACATAGTAGTAGCCAGGTTAGCAATAACTATGAAATATTTTATGCCTTCCCCTTTTGCCTGAATTATATCGTCGTTCAACAAATGTGGCACTATGCATCGGGTGGTATTGTCTACATCAACACTTATCGACCGTATACTTAGTAGGTTGGCAGCCTTATAAACAGAGTAATGAGTATCAGCTGAGCTTAGCAATGCTATTTCCTGAAGGCTAGCATCAAACTCTTGCATAAAGTAGTTTCGGTATATCCATGCAGCCTGAATGTTTGCCTCTGTTCCGCCTGTTGCAATATATCCATCACAGCTACCATCTTCTGCGTTGAAAACATCTACGCTTAATAGCTCAATGACCTCTCTCTCCAATTGCTGAGTGCCTGCGAAAAAAGGTTCCGATTCACCAAGGGTGTGACAACCTATATGGTTTGGATTTTGAATATAGGTTCGTAACAACGGAGCATCTTTAAGAAACGATGCTTGTTCAGAGAAGACATAGGGATCAAGCTTGGATACTGGAATACCCAATGGTATGAAATCCTGGTAGTTTATATTTTTTTGCAAAGCAGAAGTGATGATTTTATCTTGCTCGCTGTGCGACAGTTTTTTCCAGTGCTTCATTGCTCTTGCTCCTATTTTTTAGGTGGTAACAGCACCTCGTCGATAACATATATCAACCCGTTTGATGCAGGAATCACCGCAACAACGTTTGCCGTGCCGTTCACTTTTATTTTGTCACCACTTTTAGTGATCTTAATATTTTGCGAGTTTACCTGGCCAAGCGACTGACCATCCTGTAACATTTCCTGTTTGTAAATTCCTACGGATACATGGTACTGCAAAATATCTGCAAGTTTATCTTTGTTTTCCGGTTTCATCAGATCTTCAACAGTCCCCTTGGGTAACTTGTCAAATGCTGCGTTAGTAGGCGCAAAGACAGTAAATGGCCCTGATTTCTTCAACACGTCTACCAGTTCGGCTTGTTTAAGCGCGGCAACAAGAGTAGTATGATCTTTACTGCCGAGCGCAACCTGTACTACATCTTTCTGAGAAACATCATCCTTTATTTCTGTAACGGGTGGAGTTTGTTCGGTAGACGTTACCGGAGTATTGCTTTTGTTACCTTCATCTGACTTACAAGAGAAAATGAGAGAAAACAAGATGATCGCACCTAATGAGATTTTTTTCATTTTTCAAGTTTTAACTGTTAGTGAATGATCTTACTGTAAAACTATGTTGACAAAAAAATATATAACATGATCAATATCACTTTACGGATAAAAAGGTCTTTTTATTCTTCTCTGGTTATTTGCGCCGTCTTCTTTTTATCTCCTGGTTGATTAACTCGAGCTCCCTGCTTGTTTGCCCGGCAACTGATGTGTTTTCCTGTGCTCTCCTCATTAAGTATGGAATTACGTCGTCGACAGGTCCATAAGGCAAATATTTGGACACATTGTATCCGGCGTTCGCTAGATTAAACGATATATTGTCTCCCATACCATAAAGTTGAGAGAAGTAGATATTAGAATTTGCAGGAAGGATTTGACGAGCCTGCATTACGCTTACAATTTTAATACAACTCAATTCATTATGTGTCCCAATAAATAAAGAGAGTTTATCAATGTTCTCCAGGCAAAAAAGTAACGCAAGATCAAAATCCCTGTCGGTGGCTTCTTTGTTTGGTTGGATTGGGTCTGTATATCCCTTTTCAATGGCTCGTGCCCGTTCCTTTTCCATGTATGCGCCGCGTACAATTTTCGCACCTAATACATATCCTTTCTTTAAAGCATTTGCAAAAGCTAACTTCAGAAATGGCAACGTTCCCCAACTGTACATTTGATATGTATTGAAGATGATTGCACGCTTTTTATTAAAGCGCTCCATCATTTTTTCCGTTATGTCATTGACGGCTTCCTGAATCCATGTTTCTTCTGCGTCGATTAATATCATTAAATTACTCTCAAACGCCGCTAAACAAATGCGCTCGATACGATTGCATGCCTGTTCCCATTCCTCAAATTCATGCTCCGACAATGCATCTCCATTGCTTATTTTTTCCAGAAGGGCAAAGCGAGCGAAGCCAGTTACTTTGAGACTTAAGAAAGGAATGTTGGGCTCACTTGAGGCGAAATTAATCGCTTTGATAAATTCATTTGTAGCACTATCAAACTGGTTTTCGGTTTCTTTCCCCTCAACCCCATAATCAAGTATAACACCCACTCTGTGTTTGCCAATTTTTCTAGCTGTTAAGGCTGCTTCATCTAAAGTTTCTCCGCCACAAAATATTTTGTATATCGTGTTTTTGATTAACCTCTTTATGGGGAAATGTGCTTTGAGGGCTCGTTGTGTAATTGCGGAGCCGACCTTAGTAATTATTGGGGAATGCATAGAAAGGAACAATATCCTCGCCAGCGCTAAGTCCTTATCACTCTGATAGCGAAAAGCAATTTCCGTGTTGTCAAACTTAGATATCATACAGGAAGTTTGAGGTGGGTAGAATTTACTGCAAATGTCAGCGTTAAAAGTTCTATAGATATGACCAAGATCATCTTTATTGCTGATTAACAGCATGAATTAAGAATTGGGCTTGTAGTTCTTTTGTGTTGTCAATTATTAACGATACACGCTAAAGGACAATAAGGTCTTAAAATCGTTAAAACACACAAAAATGAAAAAAAATGTTTTAAGCGTTATACTACTATCTAATCTCTCGGTAACTGGCTTTGCGTGTAGTTCTTGTGGTTGCTCTGCCGCGAATCAATCCATCGGGCTGTTGTCACAAATTCCCAATAACTTTATCGGCTTTCAATACCAGATAAGAGGATTCAGCACAACACATCCTGATGATGGAGGAATGGATCTTCCAGGAATTTCGCACGAGTACTATCAGACCTACCAGATTACGGGGAAGTATAATATCGGGAAGCGTGTACAAGTTTTCGCATTTGCTCCATATATAGTTAATGTTCGAAAACAAACCGATGTTTCGCCAATTTCTTATAGTGGTATCGGAGACATAACCTTATTGACAAACGTCTATCTTTTAAAGAAGGCCAACTGCACCTGGAAGCACGACCTACTGATCGGCGGCGGTGTTAAGTTACCAACTGGCGTATATGACCGTCAATCTACAAAGACAGAAGAAGGGCTTCCTAATATGCAGCCGGGTACTCATTCATGGGATGTGGTTGTTAACGGCAGTTATACAGTGTCAAGAAAAAATATGGGACTGAACGTTGATGTAAATTATACAGTTACAACAGCAAACGACGACAGCTATAAGTATGGAAACCGTCTTTCTGCGAACTCCTTCGTTTTCTATAAAGCAAAAAAGCGTCAGTTAACTGTGCTACCTCAAATGGGTGTTAGTTATGATATGGTGCAAAATGACTACAAAAACTATTCAAACAAGGAGATAAATGGAGATAGTGGCAGCTGGCAATTATATGCGACCCTTGGAGTACAGGCTCTTTACCGCAAATTTGGAATGAATTTACGGTATCAACAGCCAATAAATCAGCAATACAACAGCGGATTGGTTAATAACTGGTATAAAACACAAGTAGGAATATTCTTTTTGCTTTAGTACAAAGACCATGAATACTGAACAGTATGACAACTCGACGTAAAATAAATGGAATTAGTCCTCTATAGTTATGCCATATAAAAATATGGATAATGAGAATGATTTTTTATAAATTTATTCGAACCAAAAAAACAAAAAGTCATGAAAAGAACACACATTTTAATTATAGCAATTACGTTAGGTGGTTTTATTGCAAGCTGTGGCTCAAATCCTGCACCGCCAGCAGAAAATCAAAATGCAACAATGAAAGAGCCGGGAGATAAAACAGGTGTGCCGGTGGTAACCGATGACAGTAAAGGTAAAGGCAAATTTACAGATGTAAAGCTTACCAGCCCGCTGGATGATAAAATGGTAGCAGCGGGTAAAACTATCTACGACGTTAAGTGTGGTTCCTGCCATAAGCTAACAGATGAAAAACTTGTTGGCCCTGGTTGGAAGGGCGTAACTGACAGGAGAAAACCGGAATGGATAATGAATTTTGTCACCAATACCGATGAAATGATCGATAAAGATCCGGCTGCACAGGCTATGCTGGAACAATGTATGGTACGTATGCCCAACCAGCATCTCGGCGATGATGAAGCGAGGCATATACTAGAATTCATGCGCAAAAATGATGGCAAGAATTAGTTTTTTCACGCACTTAATTTATATGAATGAAAAAGATAATAATGACACTCGGTACAGTAGCAATGATCGGATCTGTACAGAGCTGTAAGATGAAGACAGCAGAATCTGCCGTTCAAGGTGATGCTGCCTCTAAGGTATATGTAGCACCGGGTAAATATGATGAGTTTTACAATTTCGTATCCGGAGGCTTTAGCGGACAGGTCTCTGTATATGGCCTGCCGTCAGGCAGGTTATTGAAGGTTATTCCCGTGTTTTCAGTTTTTCCTGAAAATGGTTATGGGTACAGTGAAGAATCAAAGGCTATGTTAACAACTACAGCCGGTCAGATTCCCTGGGACGATCAGCATCACCTGGACCTGTCGCAGACAAATGGTGAACAGGATGGCAGATGGCTCTTCGCTAATGCAAATAATACTCCGCGTGTTGCAAGAATTGATCTGACTACGTTTAAAACTGTTGAGATAATACAAATACCCAATAGCGGCGGCAATCACTCATCTCCCTTTATCACAGAGAATACAGAATATGTTGTTGCTGGCACCAGATTTTCAGTTCCATTGGGTGATGGAGATGTGCCAATAAGTTCTTTCAAGGAAAATTTCAAAAGTACAGCCTCATTTATAAGTGTGGACAAAGCAACCGGACATATGAATATTGCTTTTCAGATAGTGTTGCCAGGTATGAATCTTGACCTGAGTCATGCGGGGAAAGGCCCCTCTCACGATTGGTTCTTCTTCTCCTGTTACAATACTGAGCAGGCATACACATTGCTCGAAGTCAACGCTTCCCAGAAAGATAAAGATTTCATAGTAGCTGTAAACTGGAAGAAAGCGGAAGAGTATGCAAAATCGGGTAAAGGCCACAAGGTTCCTGCAGAGTATGCTCACAATACCTATGACGAAGATAAGCAGACTGCAACATCTGTTATTGAAAAGGAAGTATTGTTGCTGGATCCCAAAGATTGTCCGGACATGATATATATGATTCCATGTCCGAAATCTCCACATGGATGTGATATTGACCCCTCTGGTGAGTACATCGTCGGAAGCGGCAAACTCGCGGCTCTGATACCGGTATTTTCATTCACCAAATTGATGGCAGCTATCCAAGCGAAGAAATTTGAAGGCGATTTTTATGGACTTCCTATCGTAAAATATGAAGAGGCACTACACGGCGAAGTTAATAAGCCGGGTCTGGGGCCATTGCATACAGAATTCGATGGTAAGGGTAATGCATATACGTCTATGTTCCTATCATCAGAAGTAGTTAAATGGAGGATAAGTGATTTGCAAGTATTAGACAGAGTGCCAACATACTATTCAGTGGGTCACCTGATGGTACCAGGCGGAGACACAAAAAAGCCATCGGGAAAATACTTAGTAGCGTATAATAAGATAACTAAGGATCGTTACCTGCCTACAGGACCGGAGTTAGCACAGTCTGCTCAGTTGTATGATATATCTGGTGACAAAATGCAATTGATACTTGACTACCCAACTATTGGTGAACCGCACTATGCACAAGCTTGCCCTGCTGCATTGATCAAAGATAAACAGGTTAAATTCTTCGACATAAATAAGAATCATCATGAATTTGTAGCGATGGGAGAGAAAAAAACCAATGTAGTGCGTAAAGGAACGAGAGTTGATGTATATATGACAGCAATAAGATCACATCTTACGCCGGATAATATTGAGGGCGTATATGTGGGGGATGATGTCTATTTCCATGTTACTAACCTGGAGCAGGATTGGGACATACCACACGGATTTGCCATTAAGAATAATCCAGATGCTGAATTGTTGATCATGCCGGGAGAAACCGTGACGCTGAAATTTAGCCCAAAACACGAGGGAATGTATCCTTTTTATTGCACTGATTTCTGCTCAGCCCTCCACCAGGAAATGTCAGGGTACTTGAGGGTCTCTCCAAAAGGAAGTAATGTACCTCTTAAGTTTAGTACCGGTGTTGTGGCAGACACTACTGCAAAAAAGTAATTACTAACTTAAATGGTAATGCTGTCAATTATTTCAGCATTACCATTTTTTATTTTATCGATCATGAAGCGATTGACAATTCCAGGAAAAATAAGTATTGCTGTGGTAATACTTTGTTTGATTACTCTGTATTTCTTTCCGATGTGGAGGATTGACTTAAGGGCACCGCAATATCCGGGCGGATTGTCTTTGAAGATATGGATCAATGATGTCAAGGGCGATGTCGATATTATCAATGGATTGAATCATTATATCGGAATGAAGACTATCCATAAGCGGGACTTTCCTGAATTTGTTTTTCTGCCGATGACCATGATGATATTTATGGGATTGGGACTGATAGTTTTATTATTGAACAGGAAGGTCTATTATTACATGTGGTCAGGTATATTTGTTTTCATTGCAATGTTCTCATTTTATGATTTCTACAAATGGGAGTATAATTATGGGCATAATCTTGACCCGGCCGCACCCATTCAGGTCCCAGATATGTCTTACCAGCCTCCATTATTCGGTTATAAGAAATTACTGAATTTTGAAGTGCTTTCGCAACCCGACATCAGTGGATGGTTTTATATTTCAGCTGGTATGATACTGGCAGGGATGTGTATTTATGAACTTAAGAAAACAGCATCAAGATGAAAAATCTATTCTTAACCGTCTGTGGTATCTCGTTGCTAATTTTAACATCGTGTAAATCGGAATTTGATCCTATTGATTATGGGCATGATGCCTGCACTTATTGTAAAATGACAATTGTTGATAAACGGTACGCGGCTGAGATATTAACAAAAAAGGGCAAATCATACAAATTTGACGACATAGCTTGTGTTAAACGATATATGGGAGAGAAAAAAATGCCTGTGAATGATTTGTCGGTCTTTGTAGCAGATTATAAGAATCCTGAAAGCAATTTTCTGGACGCACAATTTGCTGTTTATTTACACAGTGACATATTTAAGTCGCCTATGAATGGATGCTTTGCAGCCTTCGCAAAGCCGGAGGATGCATGGAGATTGAAGGATAGCCTGAACACTGATTTATTGAAATGGGAAAACCTCAATTAATGAGAGTAGTAATAGCCTTTGCAGTGATTGTGTCTGTGTTCCAAACTACCAGCTGTTTATCGATGGGCATTAAGGTATACCCAACGCTTAATAGTTTACGTAATGCTATAAGTAATGCCCATTCCGGAGATACGTTGTTACTTCAAAATGGAATTTTTAAGGAACATGATCTTGTAGTTAAAAAAAGAATAGTACTGAAAGGAACTGTAAATAGTATTATTGATGGAGAAAATAAGTTCCAGGCCTTTATAGTTCAGGCAGATTCGGTAGTTATAGATGGTATCGAAATCCGAGATATAGGCAGATCCAGTATTACCGACATGGCCGGTATAAGAATTGTCAATGCAAATTTTGTAACTATTAGCGGAAATAGATTCGTCAACAATACCTATGGCATATATCTTCAAAATGCTGAACGTTGCAATATAATTGGCAATACAATCCACTCTGATTTTAAAGACGAGGTAAGTGGAGGGAATGGCATCCATGCGTGGAAATCCAATCATTTATTGGTGAAAGGCAACAATATATCCGGCCACCGTGACGGTATTTATTTTGAGTTTGTTACTGAATCACAAATCATTTCCAATATCTCTTTCGGTAATGCCCGGTATGGTCTCCACTTTATGTTTTCACACAATGACACTTACTCATCTAATACCTTTAAAGATAATGGGGCTGGCGTAGCTGTTATGTATTCAAGAGGGGTTGTAATGCTGAATAACGATTTTCTTCACAATTGGGGAGATGCATCATATGGATTACTATTGAAGGAAATAACGGATAGTAAAATTGAACACAATCACTTTATTAGAAATACAGTTGGCATTCACATGGAGGGTACAACCAGAGTTGATGTGAAGCAAAATCTATTTCAGGACAATGGATGGGCTTTACGAGTGCAGGCAAGCTGTAGTGGTAGTAATTTCACGGGGAATAATTTCATTGGGAATTCATTTGATGTTGCCACTAACGGAAGTTTGATGTTGAATCTATTTGACCGGAATTTCTGGGATAAGTACGACGGATATGATCTCAATAGAAATGGCGTTGGGGATGTGCCATATTATCCCGTTAGTGTGTATTCAGTAATCAGTGAAAAAATACCGTCTGCTATGATATTGTATCATAGCTTTCTAACTGATATTATTGATAAGGTTGAAAAGGTAATGCCTACGATGATACCTGACAAGCTAAAAGACGACAACCCCATCATTAAAAAAATAGCCCTATGATTTCAATCGAACATCTTACCAAATCATTCAGCAAGTTCATAGCACTGGATGATATTAGTCTAAAGTTTGAGCGTGGGCAGGCGATCTCTCTTTTGGGACCGAATGGCTCAGGAAAGACAACACTTATCAAATCGATCCTGGGATTAGTAATTCCCGAAAAAGGAAAAATAGAAATTGACGGTAAAGAAATTAGATCTAGCTGGGAATACCGCTCACAAATTGGTTACATGCCGCAAATTGGCCGTTATCCGGAGAATATGACGGTTGGGCAAGTAATAGGTATGCTCAAGGAGATCAGAAGAGACTGCAAAAAACTAGATGAAGAACTTATAGCCGGCCTTGGCATCCCCGGTTTTCTAAATAAAACTATGAAGAGTTTATCTGGAGGAACTCGTCAGAAAGTAAGTGCCTGTTTGGCATTTCTTTTCTCGCCCGATATTCTCATACTGGACGAACCGACCGCAGGGTTAGATCCCCTCTCAAGCGAATTGCTAAAGGATAAAATAGCGAAAGAAAGAGAAAATGGAAAACTAATTCTTATAACGTCACATGTACTCAGTGATCTCGACGGCATAACGAGTGATATAGTTTATCTACAAGACAGCAAACTGATGTTTTATAAAAGCGTCGATGAACTGAAAATGTCGACAGGGGAACAAAAGCTTAATAAAGTCATTGCTACGATAATGCAAAATCAGTTACCTAAACACTCAAACAACTAATGAAAACTATCGTCAAATATGTGATGCTTGACTTGGTTAAAAACAAAACAATCATCGTTTATGCCATCATCCTCGGCCTTTTGTCTGTGAGTGTACTTAGTATGGACAGCAATAGTTCAAAGGGAATTCTTAGTTTGCTCAATATCACGTTATTATTTGTTCCGATAATCGGCATTTTATTTTCAACTATATACTTTTTTAACTCCATTGAGTTTACAGAGCTGCTTCTTGCTCAGCCAATAAAACGCAAGACAATGCTATTGGCGCAATATATAGCGGTAGCAGCTGCGCTTTGTATTGCCTACGTACTCGGAGTAGGGATACCTATAGCTATTTTTTATTCAGGCCTGGCCGCATTCACTCTTCTTATAAGCGGCCTGTTTTTGACGCTTATATTTTCTGCTCTTGCATTGCTCATTTTTGTACTTTTTAAAGACAAAACAAAAGGAATTGGCGCTGCTATTATAGTTGCTCTTTTTTTTACACTTTTGTTCGATGGCCTGTTATTGTCCTTCATTTACTCGTTCAGCGAATATCCGATCGATAAACCGCTGCTTGGCCTTATATCTTTAAATCCGGTAGACCTTGGTCGTATATTGGTTTTACTACAGCTAGATGTTGCCGTAATGATGGGCTATTCCGGTGCGCTATTTAAGAAATTTATGGGATCAGCAACAGGTAGTATCTATACTGTTATATGTATGATCTTTTGGATTATTTTCCCAATCATTATGTCAGCAAGAATATTTAGGAAAAAGGATCTTTAATTACCAGCCAAGAGCAGCTTTCCCGGTTTCAGTAACCATTTCTAATGTCCAGCGAGGTTCAAATACAAGGAATACCACCACCACATGCTCCGGGAAAAGCTCCTTTATAGCCAGTTCAACATTGGCCTTAATGATCCCACCCACAGGACAGGAAGGCGTAGAAAGTGTCATTCTTAATATTATTTCCTTGGGGCATTCTTGAATCTTGATGTCATATATAAGCCCAAGGTCAATGACATTAATCCCTAATTCCGGATCAACAACTTGGTTAAGGACAGAAATCACAGATAATTTCTGTTGATAAAATGGGTCTAAAACATCTACATTCATACTATTCTCAGTTTTCCCATTAGATAAACAACGTGGCCAAAATACAATAATGCTGCAAAAGTTGTGATGGCGCTACCTGTATACATTAAGTAAGTGCCCTTTAGTAAAACCCCGCACAAGAATAGCGAAAAGCCGATCATGTAAAGTAGCATTTGCAATAGCACAAGCTTTTCTTTGTAAAGATCTTTAGGTTGGAGTGGCGAATTTTTGCCTGAATTTGTTTTATGCATCCAAATGATAAAGGGAAGTGTTTTAAACGTCTGACCCATTATGAGCGTACTAATAAATCCGGCGAAAAAGGAATAGCCGTAGCCAATAATAAGGCTTGAAGGCGCATCCTTTATGTACAAGTTTGATACCACTACTAAAAAAAACGGGATAGTAGTGAATCCAATGGCCAGCAAAGTTTGTTTCATGCCTCCATCTAATTTCTTTCTGAGTGCGCTTGTAAAACAAACCCTTATATAAGCGAGATAAAATAGTACACCTGAAAGAATTATACCTGTATACAAAGGCTTCCCAATGGATGAATTAAAAATCAACCCTTCCATTAAGAAAAGGCTAAGGCCGCCATTGATTAAATACCAGGAAATGTTTAAGTATGTTTTGTTTTCTGTTCTGCTTAGAAGAAACATAGGAAGCAGCCTGGAACTAACACCTATTACAAGTAGTAAGAACCATCCGACCATTCCTAAAGTTGCATGTAGCCGCAGATAATGAAGATTATCTGCTTGTAGAAAACCGAATCTAAGATTTAACAATAGAGCAATTCCTAATACAGCTGTCATTACTAGCCAGGCATGTGCTGTCATTATGAAGTCTACGGCTACGTTTGATTTTGCTGTTCTTCGGGATGTAATAAACATGTTTACAGAATGCATAATTAGTGCGCATAACACTATAAATGCCCCTATATACATGCCTATCGACAATTGAAAATTCCAAAACGAATGCACAATCAGACATATTCCCGGAAGTAACAGTGTAAAACAAATAACGGGTAGATTATTGCTGTACAGCTTTTTTTCGGCAACTACCGGTATTAGCTGATTGCTTGCGCCGATGATGATCATAGTTCCCCAGCCGAGCACAGCGAGGTGGGTTATTGCGAGTAAGGCTGGCTGAAAGAAATGATTTGTAAATTTTTCAACAGAATATACGGTGAGGATATTTACGAGGAGAAAACTGAATGCTGCAGTAAGGTAAAATGGCAGTATTGCTTTTTTTGCAGGTGATTCTTGAGCGCTGATTTCCATTATTATAAAATTTCTTCTCGAAATATTAACATCTTTACCTTTGTTCCCTCATGTACTATGACATGTTGGTATCCTCTCTCTTTGAGTTCTGGCAGTAAATAAACTGGCACTTTTTTGTGATGCACATACAGAGCATTGTTCAAAGGAAGATGATCAATAGTGTCTAATATCTTTATCATAGGCTGCGGCATCTCTAGTTCTGTCACATCGATTTCAACCAATACCTGTCTGTATTTAAGGAGAATTTCATCGAAAGATTTGTGTTGCAATTCGTTGGGCGCACTCCTTGTTAGCGTTTCATTGTTTTCATCAGACTTTCTAATATAAGTATGAACGAGATCATTATGTTCGTGGAAAACGGCTGAATGGTATCCTTTTGCTGTTAATATTTTTATCAGTGGAACAGGCTCGAAAGAATTTATTAGCAATAACGTCTGGCCCGATTTCATTTCCGAGAGCGACTTCATTATTTGCTTAAATGGATCTGCTCCTTCAGCAAGAGATGGGCGAACATCTAATTGATGGTCAAAAGTGGGTTTATTTGTCGCTGTGATAGACGCTGTTGGATTTTGTACGGAAGTTAGTTTTACTTCCTCAATCTCAAATCCAATTTTAGATAAACTTTGCAGAATAGACGACACAGAACACTTTCCAATTTTAGCAGCTTCGGAAACGGTTACTCTCGGTGCTAAAACCCTACGCAATATTGGGTTTTTCAATTTTACAAAATGTTTGCTTATTGAGATCAACGTATCTATAGCATCGGGGTTGCTATTAATTATCACTCCAATTTTTGTGTTAGCTGTTATTAGCATGGCCTTTAATTTTATAAATGGCTTAGCCTGGCTAAGCCATTTATTGTTATTGAATTTATTTGAGCTATTTAGGAATTACGTTCCAGCTCTATCGCCTTCGGAAAAAGAATATTATTCTCCAGGTGAATGTGAGTGTGTAGGTCTGCTTCAAATTCTTCAAGCTTCTTGTATAACAAAGCGTAGCTATTGCACGCACTATCAGGCAGTGCAAAATTGGAGGATAACAAGCGTATATCTTCGGCAAGCTTCCCTACAATTTCGTGATCGTTTTCCATAACAGAAATTGGTTGTAAAATTGTATTGAATGGCTTTTCGATCTTGCCGCCGGCCAGGTTGGCCGCGTCCAGCTGTTTTATGTAAGGAAAGAGAATTGTTTCTTCCTTCTTCATGTGTACTTTTAGCTCGCTGAACATTTCATCGGCCTTGTCGCGAATCTGTTTTAGCTCGGGATTGGTTGCTCCATGGTGTTCTGCTACTTTTTGAGTGAGATCTGATAGTATTGGCATGTTGTGCTTGACATACGCATGATGCACGTTGACAATGTAGTCAGCCAAGAAGGACAAATTCCATGAATTGAAATCATGTTGTGCGGCGGAAATACTTGCTGTTGTTGTGTTCTCAAGTTCCTGTTTAATCTTGACTACATCAAGTCCCTTTTCTTTACATGCATCCTCAAGAACCTTTTTTCCGCCACAACAAAAGTCGAGGCCATATTTCTTAAATACCTCCGCCTTTCTAAGGTCTTTTGCCGCAATTTCCCCAATTGTCTCAACATGATCTCCGGCAATGTTCTTGCGTATTTCTACTTCCCAAATAGCGGGCCCGCTGGTTACATATGACCAGGAAAAGATATTACCTCTTTCGGCTATCAACTGATAGTATAGCGGTTTTGGATCATGATCATTGTGGATAAGAATAGCATTGCCCTCGGCAAGCGCGTCAAAAGAATTGAATATGGTCGGGTGCTTCAGCCTCGGCTCAATTTTCGTTACGTCAATAACTTCGCTCTGATTCATAATTATGTTGTTTTTATTGTTTCAAATGAAAAATGTTTATTGTCTTTTCTCTTCTTTTGCGGAATATCGGTGGGGGCACTACTATAGCTAATGTGTGAGATCATAATCAATATGGCACCGGTAAGAAGCCACAAGCTCACACCCCAAAGCAGCCATGAGTATAGTCCGTTGCTTACCATTAGCATGTTGCCAAAGCCTTGGATCATCAATACAGTTTCATTAGCTAGAATAGCAGAAGCGAATACCGATATTGCAATGCGTGTTAATTTTTGTTGTGCATTAAGCACTCCTGAATTGAGAAAATGCGCAAGTATGTTCAAGCTGATGAAACCCAGTAGTACCAGGTGCAAATACCCAATAATAATTGCTCTGTCTCCATAGACAAGCTTGCCCAAAGAGGGAATTATTGTGCCGGTTTGCAAAATTGATTTTAGTATGAAAGCGATGATGGAAAGAAGCGCCACATTTTTTACAAATGGTGGTATCGATTTAAAGCTGTGTTTAGCAGAATTCAATACGTCTCCCAGAAGTACGAGTGTTACTAGACTGGAAAATGACCCAACGACAGCCAGTGCCTGCACTCCGAATTTTTGATAGTGCCACAAATAAGAGATAAATAAAGTAGGAACTGTTGAAATACTGAGCGAGATGGCGAACCTTCTGACTCTTCGCAGTTGTGCATTATTTAATTTTTTTGAAAGTGCATTAAAAAATAGAGCAAACACTGCCAGTGTAAAAAAGCCATTATATTGAAGATGTAGATAGGTGTAGATAGAGTCCCGATACAATAAGTTATTGTCGGAATGCGATGCCATAAGATAGGCAAGTGTAAATGGCCCAACAGACGATGTAGAGAGACAGATTAGGGATGAAATGCTCAGAATTTTTATCGCATTGTCAGCATTCGACTGAAATACGTCTTTTATGAATACGAAACTAAACACATACGTCACAAAGATGAACATGGTAGAAAAAAGGATGGAAAAGAATGCATAACCCTGGAATAGAAATGAGACTAGCATGCCTGCCGCGTTTAACAATATCCCCCAGAAAACAACCTGATATATTTTTCGCCCTGTTTTTTCTTCCGGCAATATGTCGTAGACCATCAGGGCCATCAGTGCTAATGTTATCCATCCCCCGAATGCAAAGTGTGAGTGCGCATGGAGCACATGCTTAAAATCAATGCCCTTTATTGGGAAAAGTATTTTGCTTCTAAGCGTTACTCCTAAAAGCGCTACAATAAAAAGATTAACTAATGATATTGATAACCAGAATTGCTTTTTATTCTTCATGTTTTACAAATTGTTCAATCCTTAATAGTACTCTTCCAATTTTTAGCGTTTTAGACATCTCATCTATAGTTGTCTGTTCCATCATTTTTTTCAAACTGCTTCTGATGGCTTTGAATTTATCGTGTAAAGGACAGGGCTCTTTTTCTGAGCATGACTTCAGTCCAAGGCCGCAGCCAGAGAACATTTTGTCGCCGTCTATTGCTCTGACAACTTCTATTAGTTGCTTTTGCTTCTGTTGCTTATTCAAATAAAATCCACCGTTGACACCTTTTTGTGAACTAACAATATCATTATGGACTAGTGTTTGAAGTATTTTGGCCGTAAACTGAACCGGAGCTTCAATATTCTTTCCTATATCTGGAATGCCTATTTTACTCTCCTGGCTACCTTTTGCCGAGATGTAAATCACAGCCCTGATTCCATATTCGCAAGTTTTTGAAAACATCTATTTTTTTTTATCTATCCAAAATTGATCTGCCCAATCACTAACATTAGTTTCTTTTTTCAAAGCATCTGCGGCTATTTGCAAAGCCTCGGGAGTGGCTTCGCTTTCAATTTGCGGAAACAAAACTCGCTCCTCAAACCTTATGTGCCTATCCAGTATCTCTGAAAAATACCGTAATGATAAAGTTGGTATTTGGGTTACATCCCGGAAGGTCGCTATCATCTCGCGAAGCATGTTGTGATGCAATTCGGCTTCCAGTCGATTGCTGTTATCGGAACTCAATAGAGGAAATATTAACTGTTCTTCTTCTTCAAAGTGCCGGACTAAGTGCTTATCATAAAAATCAAGTAAGTAGGAGGCAATTCGGTCAATAGATATATTGTTAGCTAGCCCTTGGTTTATTTTCCAGCAGCACAAAAGGCCATCGTGATGCTCTTTTGATAATGGAGTCAGCTGTTTACTTCTTTTTAGTGGTTTAGTATTAGTATACATAAGACAGCAATGATTGTAAACGATATTCAATAAAGGATAAAAACATCTTTTATTGTTGTATAGATTATACGCTTAGCAAAAGTAGTTTGAGCAATGAAAAAATAACCTGAGTTCAGTCAGTTATATACATGATTGAGGTCATAAATAATATAGAGATTCTGTATGTCCTTTGTCTACCAGGCATATTCTGGGCACAATATTTCAGCATTAGTTAATATCAGGCAGTATGGGAATAGAACATAGTTATGAGGTGACGGTCGACTGGATCGAAGATCGTGTGGGATTACTTAATTCGACTGACTTGAATGATAATCTACAAGTGGCCACTCCACCTGAATTCCCCAAAGGTGTAGATCGCATTTGGAGTCCGGAACACTTGTTTACGGCTGCTGTAAATAGTTGCTTGATGACGACTTTTCTGTCCATTGCTGATAATTCAAAACTGGAGTTTAAATCATTTACGTCAAAAGCATATGGAAAGCTTGAAATGAAAGATGGGAAGTATGTTATGAGTGAAATTACGCTGATGCCTGTAGTGACAATTTCCAAGGCGGAGGATAGAGACAAAGCGCTCAAAATTTTGCAAAAATCAGAGGCGGCATGCCTGATCTCCAATTCAATCAAATCGGCTATTATTTTTAAGCCAGAAGTTTTGACTCGCTGATGCGGCAGCGATTGGGTGTGCACTAATAAATCCAGAATTACTTTTTCTTAATATCGAAAGTAGCAGCGTACCGGATGTATGTTACTGCAATTACGCTCAAACTACATAATAGCCCTATCCCGCATAAAGAGAATGCTTTGATTGCAGGTAGCACAGGTTTCATTATTTCCTGAAAATTCGTCATTTCCATTATAGTAGCGCCGTATGCTTTTATTACGCCAGCGACGACCAACGAAAGCCAGAAAGCCATAAGACTATACTGCGCAAGCCAATAGCAGCCTCCTAGCATCCGCCTTATTCCGACCTTTGTACTATCTATATCAAGCATGTAGGTATAGCTTGCCAGTAGTATCATAGAATTTATTCCTATGGTCGTGCCCATTGCATGAGCGACAGTTATGTGTGTGCCGTGGGTATACCTGTTTATTGCGGGTATAGACATAGCTATTGCCAGCAGTAAGTTCATAAATACCCAAAATTCAGCGGCGATTATGAATCTGTATGCGATAAGATGCCTGAATTTCTTTCGTTCATCAAGTTTGCTCTTGAATCCTTGTATCATACGGATGAGAAACACCCATTCGGTCATGCTAATAATATATGAAGTATCCCTTATCCACGATGCCCCAGGCACGTTGTAAATATGATGTCCCCAGTTGAACATTAGATTTGTAAGGCCAAGCATATAAAAAAAGAAGACAATCTTTCCTTTTGCGATCCGCTCGTCTCCACTAATTTTTACCATCAGAAACAGGGAAGTCCCATAAATCATTTGATTCCATGCCCCTACCATCGATCCATTCGCTTTCCATTGGACGGTGATTTCTCTCAGGTACGTATACCTGAACCAGGGTATTTGCCATAAGTTCTGTTCTATAAAGGTGATGAGGAAAAAGAGCACTCCTGTGGACCACATCCATACGTACATAGGCTTTTCGCCAGCTTTCCTGATTAGCTGACTGAAATATGCCAAAAAAAGTGCTATCCAACTTAATAGCATGGGTATGCATAGTATGGGCGGGAATTCCCAATATTCCCGCCCGCCGAATATTTTTAATCCGTAGCATGTGAAAATGGCAATAATGGACAACAGCCATAAGTAAATGAAGGTGGCTTCGGCAATAGCATTCCATTTACTCGTTGGTTCAATTGCCCCCTTTTTATAATATAGTAGGCTCGCAGTGGCTCCAGATATTATCCAGAATAATGCCGATGAAACGTGAAAAGGACGAAGTTGATAGAAGGGTAAAATTTTATTGTAGGTTTCAGGGTAGAGAAAGGCCCATGAAGCAATGAGACCAAATATCAGTGTAGCTAGTAATAGTACCAGCGATCCAATAATAAGTAAACGTAGTGATCTATACATTTCTATTTGCTAAAATTATAATTCCACGTGGACGTTACACGTTCTATTGGAACTTTACTCCTTCCGCTCTTATCTATCCAGTGCAGAAAGGCTATGAGATTATTTACCTCCGAGTCACTTAAATGAAAGTCGGGCATTTTGCCGGTGCCGTATTTGATAAATGTTTGAAGATACTGCTTGCTCTTGCCTGAATCTGAAATTACGTTTGTAAGATCAGGCCCCATATAACCGCCCAAACCATAAATCTGGTGACAGCTTTGACAATTATTTCGTTGCCAGACCTTCCATCCGGCAAGTGCATGTACGTCAGGGTTTGTTACAGTAACATCTTTTTCGTCACAATTCCTATATACGGCAATGGTATATGATGCAAACAATAAAAATAGAATGATCCACATTCGAAACATCGTTCAGTTTTATTTAGTGGTCGGTTATTATTACATCTCTATGCATGTTGAATATTGAGGCTTGCAAGAACATTTGCTGCATTATCTAGTTCCTCTTTCATCACAGAAATGTACTGATCTGTTTCTTTTTTGAGATCTGATGCCAAACGTTTGTAGTAGTTAATGCCTTCAAAAAGGTTAGTCTTGAAAATATTTAGGCTCTTTACCTGCTTAGAACTTAACTCGATACCTACAGCAATCTTTTTCTTAAAATGGTCAATGTACAGGTGTAATTCATTTACGAACATATTTGGTCTATACAACGTGTTGAGGATGTTAATGCGGCCATAAATATGATCGGTCATTTCTTTTAATGAGAATACACCGGAAAAGTAGGCCAGATTAGGGCCAGGGCAAATGGTTACAGCAGACAATTTATGAGATAGTGGTATTCCATCTTTCAACCTCACAGTTGTGCCTAAGCCTTCACACAGGCAGTCTTTGTCTGTAATGCGCTTGTATTCTATATTGAACATTTCTTCAGGCAATGCCATGTTCTTTAATTGGTTGATCTTAAGATGCTGGTATTTTCTAGATGCGGTGCAAATTGGTTCATCTGTAAATTCGGTGTCGGAGGCGAGAAATTTTTTATGGCAGGGGCTTCCCGGCCTTCCTTTTTCTATACGTTCTAGCCGCTGCTTTTCTGAAGTGCTTTTCCTGAAATTGTTGAACGGAATACCCAATGGAGATGCGTCGCTTAGATAATAATCCTCCTGCTTCGCAGCGGCCAGTGCATTTAGTGTGTCCTCATCAACATTTGTTGCTTCCGGCACCAGCAAAAATGGGCTTCCCCATCCGGTTCCGTCAAGCTCATAGTGCTTTATCAGGAATTCGTCTTCATTGGCAGTCCCTATGCCCCCCTGTACGGTGATCTTTACCGCCGGTTCAACGCCAAATAGATTTTTGTCCTTATCGGAAAGTGCAGCATGACATAAGGCGAACAATTCAGCGGACAATTCGACCTTTTTGTCTTTAAACTCTCCAAGAATTGGCCCCAGAAGTAAACCTTCGGTAGCAAATGCATGACCGCCGCAATTCAGCCCGGATTCAATCCTGAATTCAGAGATCCAGAGACCTTTCTTTGCAAATATTTTCCCCTGAACAAGTGCTGATCTAAAGTCGCTCACCTTAAGAATTATTTTCTTCTTCAAATTTCCATGCTCATCAGGGTAGAAATCCGGAAACTGTTCCGCGTAGGCATATAATCTGGGATTATAGCCTGCGGATAGAACAACCGATGATTGCAGGTGGCTCTGCGCGTATCCCCTGAATGCGGCAAGTGCATCTGAATATTCCGCCGGTAATTCATTGCCGCTTTCATCAAAATTTGTCTTGTCTACTTTCGACATGATATTTACGTCGATAGCGCCGGGTGCAATATTTGATCTTAACTCGATCTGCATCTGAAGCTTTTCTACACCGGCGGGTAATGCCTGCATTGAGTAATACTGCTTTTTTACAGGTGAGCTTTCGGGCAGCAGCTCGAAGTACTTTACTATTTCGCTACCTGTATCAAAAGGTTCATTTCTTAAAGTTTCTACCTGACGTGTAACGATAGTATTTACCAGGTTCAGATATTCAGTTATTCGTCTGGCGCGATGGTCCGTACTGTTTTTGCGTATCTCGATATAGTGTGTGCTGGTTTCATTGCAATAGAATTTTCGCATGTCCTCTATCAGCTGATCATCCATTATGGATATTACTGACGAAATACCAAAGCGGGCAACTTTAACAGGAGTATCGATAGAATATGCTAAACCAAGCACCGGTATGTGGAAACTATGTAGTCTTTGTATGTTCATTTTCTCGTTTTTATTGAAATTTTTCATTTATGGGTTGATGTTTAGCATCAAAGTGAGAAATAACCATCCTGTACTATATCGAATTGCTGAATATTCTCTTACTACTATTTGCTTTGCCTTTTTGGAGGTATAGGTCTAACGCACTACAGATATTCCTTATGAAATTCTTTCCTTTAGCTGTTACTTGTATTTCGCGTCCGCTCATGCTAATAAGCCCATCATCGTCTAGTTCTTTTAGTTGCTCAATACACAGGTTGTGTATGGTCTTTAGATCGATTTCATTGATAATTGTTTTCCCCCGGCAACTTATATCCAAAATGTATTTGCCAAAACGAACATCTTCACCATTTAAATAATAGCCTTTTTGGGCAGGTAGATTATTTCTTTTTATGTGGTCGTAATATTCATGAATCGTCTTGGCATTTTGTGAAAAGCTACGGCTGGTGCTGCTTATACTGGATACTCCAAGCCCAATAAGAATATTTGTATGTTGAGTGGTATATCCCATAAAATTCCTATGGAGGTGGCCATTCATTGACGCCTGATGCAGCGTATCAGAAGGTAATGCGAAATGATCCATACCAATGTCATGATAGCCGTGATCCAGGAAAATTTCCTTTCCAATTTGGTATAGTTTTAGCTTTTCATCCGCAGTTGGCAAATCATGCTCGTCAAATAGTCTCTGCCCTCTACTGGTCCATGGAACATGTGCATAGCTGTAAAATGCTATTCTGTCGGGTTTTAGTTGTACCGTTTGCAGTATTGTGCTGGTAATACTCTCCGTCGATTGTAAGGGCAGACCATATATCAAGTCATAATTTACCGAAGTATAGCCAATGTTTCGGGCCATTTCTGTTACATTCCTTACATTTTCTATTGGTTGTATTCTGTTAATAACCCGTTGAACCTCCGGGTTATTGTCCTGAACGCCAAGACTTAGTCGAGTAAAGCCCAGGTCAAACAACGTTTGCAAATGTGCTTTGGTCGTATTGTTTGGGTGCCCTTCAAAGCTAAATTCATGTTGATCAGGAACGACACATGATTTAAAGATAGCTGACAGTAGCCTTTCAAGATTTTCAGGGGAGAAGAAAGTTGGCGTTCCTCCACCAAGGTGAAGTTCGCTGATGACCGGCGTATCGCTCAATAAGGTTAAATACAGTTGCCACTCCTGTATTAGCGCCGTAACATAGTCATCTTCAACGCTATGGTTGGTCGTTATTTTCTTATTACATCCACAATATGTGCATAGAGATTCGCAGAAAGGCAAGTGGATGTACAAACTGATACCATTTTTTTTATTTTCTAATTTGAATTGATGCGCAAGGGTATCTGAAAGTTTCTTTACATCTATATCGTCTTTCCAGACAGGGACTGTTGGGTAACTGGTATATCTTGGAACCGGGACATTGTACTTTTGTAGCAATTGTGAAGTAATCATACCTTCAATTTGAACGCAAGGTAGGCCCAGGCAGTAGGAATTATGATGACATTCGTCATGTAAGTACCCCTAAAAAGCGGACAGTTAATAGAGTTGGTAGGAATTTTAACAATGCTGATAGCTACAGAGAATTTAGGGGAAAACAGTACAGATATCCTCCAAGAGTTGCAATAAAGGGATTATAGTAGCAGTGTCTCCCATTAGATCAATAATTATCTTTAATTATCATTCACTATAGTTAATTGGTACGTAATTCACACACAATTATCGCAGAAACGGGACAAGATAGTTTATCAATATATACGCATTCTCATTTCCGGCAATAACTCACCATTTTCACTTATCCATTCCGGTAGGCAGTAGAAGTTTCCACGCACACCTTTCAATTTATACGGCACTAACCGCCCATGTTTCATAGCTGTATTCAGGAAAGCGGAGATATACTTTTCCAAACTATCCTGTTTCTTGATTATGTCCGGTTCTCGGTCTATAAGAAGTGGTATTATTTCTGCCGAGCGCAAAGGTTTACCAGCTTTAGCGACCAGGAAGACAAGTTTGGTGACCATTGTCCACCGTTTGTTGTACCTATCGTCCGGATTTTCGTATTTCTGAAGGGATTCTTTCAGTTTTTGAATCTCTAAATACGCTTCCTGAAGTAATTCCTTGAGAGAATTGACCTCTTTTTGCAGTTGTTCAGGTGATTTTCGAGTGTTTTCGCTGGTGTTTTCCTGTGCTTTAGCCATAATCGCATCTTTTAGCAATAGTGCAGCAAATCGTTTCCAATTTTACACAAATCAATTCTAAGAAAAATCTAAGAAATATTTGAATAATTGTACGCTATTTCTAAGGATTATCTAATATCTCACTGATTTTCAGACGAACTATTTGTGTGTTACTGAAATTACTATACCGTTTTTCGGGTGAGAAAATTGATTTTACTGTTTAGCTATACACCTAATAATTGCAATATTATCATTTTACTGGTTAACTATACAGCTATTTTTATACAGAATTATTTTACTGCTCTAGCTATACACCGGCATTTTTTATCGGGCTTCAATTTTACTGGCGGATGTCGGATGAATATCATTTTGTGTCCTTTTTTATTCATTAATTTTTCCCTGAACGAACCTCCCCTTACCCCTCAGAGGGGAGGTTCGTTCAGGGAAAAGTTCTTGTGTGCAGGTCTTGCTCTTCCACCTTTCTTCAGGATGCCGTTTCGTTTATGTGCCTCATCTGGAGTTAGGTAATCACAACTTGCATGAGGTCTTTTGCCATTATACCGTCTATTGATAGGGTAACCGCTTTAGTAGCCTGTATCCGATTCCTAAAGTGGAAAAGGCTGTGAGCCAATTGCCTGATAAGTACCGGCTTGTGTTTGTATTGCGGGAGATAGAGGATATGTCTGTAAAAGAAACATCTGACACGTTAAGCATAGAAGAGTCGAACGTAAAGACAAGGCTAAACTGGGCAAAAAACATGTTGCTTGATAGCCTGAGCGGATATATGAAAGATCATGTTTACAGCTTTCACCTCCGCCGCTGCGATCGTATCGTCAACAATGTTTTTGCCCATTTGCAGTAAGTATTAGCGGTAGTTCACCAGCTTCTGACCTCTTATAAGTATTCTTAAGGATTGTTTCTTCATAGAAATATGCGGAGGTGATCTGCGATATTTATCCATATCTATTTTGTATGCTGACAGGATATTGCTATAATCCAATACACCGGTCAGCTGCTGGTCTTCAGATACAACAGGCAGTACATCGATGTTTTCTTTCACCATCAATTCCACAGCGGTTTTCAACGTGTCGGTCATACCAACAGATACTGACTTTCTTCGTATCAAGGTGCTTATTTTCTGTTTGGTATCGTGTTGCAGGCTATACAAATTAGACGAGCTGACTATGCCGCTAAGAGTATTATCGGCACCCACAATAATATAATAGTTATACTTAAGACCTGCTTCCTGTTCCAGCCATTGCCTTGCTTCTCCTATTTCATTTTCCTCATTCAATACAAAACCGATCTCGCCTACCACATCTTTTACTATCACTTCCTCTAAAATATCCGGCTGAAATGAATGAGGGGTTTTTATCCCTCTACGGGCTATCTTCTCGGTCATTATCGTGTTCTCCATCATAAAAAAGGATACTACATAAGAGCCGGCACATGCAGCAAGCAGGGCCAGCAATGCATTAGCCTGACCTGTGGTTTCTAATGCGAAGATGATAGAAGTTATAAGCGCTCTTGAAGCACCTGCGAACATAGCCGACATACCCACCAGAGCAGCTAGTGTAATAGTGATACCTGATGAGGGGAAGAAATACAGCAATCCCCAACCCATTAATGCACCTGTTGCTCCTCCAATAGTAAGCAATGGAGCCAATGTGCCACCTGATGTGCCACTTGCTAGTGCAATGCACCACGATACGAACTTTAAAAGGCAAAGTGACAGCACTAGCTGGACAGGCAAACTACCTGATAGTACGTTAGTGATATTCTCGTAGCCTACGCCCAGGGTATGCGGCGCAAAGTAGCCGATAATGCCCACCGCAAGCCCGCCAATTGCTGGCCATAATGCCCAGTGTATAGGCAAATGTTCAAAAAGATCTTCAACATAATATACCAGTTTGGTTATACCTACTGATAAGACACCGATACCCAGGCCCATTAAGCTGTAAAAGAATAAGGCTGTATTGCCAGGCATTGCTATTAAACCCGCGATCGGAAACACATAACCCGGCTCAAACAGTAAATGGTGACCGGCGGCACCGGTAATGCAGGCAAGAGCTACAGGTATTATAGACCGGGGCGAAAATTCGAACAACAACAGCTCTATTGCAAGGAAAATTGCGGCTACCGGACTGCCAAAAATAGCCGACATACCTGCTGTGGCACCTGCTGCAAGTAATATCTTGCGTTCGTTATGTGTTATCTTCAGAAGCTGACCTATGGTAGAACCCAGCGCCCCGCCTGTAGCGATTATAGGGCCCTCTGCACCAAACGGCCCGCCGGTTCCTATAGCTATTGCAGATGATATGGGTTTTAGATACGTGATAGCAGGTTTGATCTTACTGTCATTAGTCAATATCTGCTCCATTGCTTCAGGTATACCATGGCCTCTTATTGCTTTTGACCCATATAAAGCCATCAAGCCCACAATAAGCCCCCCAATAACAGGAACTATAATAACCCAAATACCTAAAGAATGCGTTGCAGGAGAAGAAGGGGAAACAGAAAAATTGCTGTGGAAAGCAAGATTGGTGACCAGATTTATAAGGTATACAAGCAGCTTGGCTATAAAGCTGATACAAACTGCGATACCTACCGCTAATGCCGATATAGTAATAATTCTGTTCTTATTATTTATTGGTTTGGGGTCAATATTCTCTGCTTCTAAGGTCGGCTGTAAGGAAACTGAAATTGGTATGCTCATATGTATTGTTTTACTGCCGCAATCAGGCTAGCTTTTGTGCAAAAATATGATATACATCATGTTTTTAGGTAAAATATGGAATATTTATTTCCTAAAATTATTGTTTAAACAACAAAATTGGTTGATCAACTATCTTTGCGCCATGAAAGTAACTGCTTATAGCTGCGACGTGCAAAGCTGTTTTTTATGCACATTGTGCTTGCCTGAATGGCTGCCTGCTATTAACAGCAACAAACAAAACCGGCAGTATAAAAAAGGAGAACAGCTATTTGAAGAAGGCAGCGAGGCGAGCGGGATCTACTTTTTATATAAAGGTGTAGTAAAGGTGCATAAGCGATGGGGAGAAGATAAGCAGCTGATATTGCATTTTGCTAAACAAGGCGATATGATAGGCTATCGTGGCCTTGGAAACGACAGACGATACCCTGTAACAGCAACTGCACTGGAAAACAGCATTGTATGCTTTGTTGATATCCGTTTTTTTGAGGCCACGTTGCAGGTCAATCATCAGCTTACTTATTCGCTGATGCAGTTTTATGCTAATGAACTGCAAGCAGCGGAGCTGCGGATGAGAAATCTTGCGCATATGGAAGTGAAAGGGCGAATAGCCGAAATGCTATTAATGCTGCAAAAAAATTTCGGGAAAAATAATGAAGGGTCGCTCAATATATCATTATCAAGGCAGGATATGGCCTCTTACTGTGGCACCACTTATGAAACGTTTTTCAGGCTTATAAATGAGCTGACCAGGGAGGGTATGATACAAATATCAGGTAAAAGCATAAAGATATATCTGGAGGATAAGCTATTGGCTTTAACCACAAGTAAATGACTGGTATGCTTTCGCCCGCTTACTGATCAGCGCCATTGAGTAAGGTATGGTTGATTGCTCCATTAGCGGGCATACTCTTGTTTCAAATACGCCTTTAAGACCAAAGCGTGTGTATGTTCTTCATCTTTGACAGCATACACAAGTGTAATCACTTTTTTGTCTTTATGCGATTCAATAAATTCATCGACTGCTTTATTCTTTTTCAGCTCTGCCGTATCAGTTTCTTAAATTCTGTCCATAGTTCAGGGGCGTGCCCAAACCATTTTCGCAATGTCACCGAGGGGGCTATTGGTTTGGCCCATTCATCTATCTCGGCATCTTTAGTAATCCTCAAATTTACATTTAAAAGTCTGATAAGGTTATTATTAGATCAGGACAATGCAACAGCGGTTGTAACGGCTGAATTATCGTTTTATGCACTGCTCTTCAAACGAAAACAGTACTAATTCTTTAATAACCTTTAATAATCTTTTACTACCGTTAATCAACACTATGTTCCCATAATAAAAACACGATGAAATTTCTTTAAAAAGCTGTCAAGAAAATCAACCGGTGACGCCTTGGAACTGCCACCATTTCATGACATTCAAAAGGCGACTACATGTCTATTTGACAAGCTGAAAATAAATATACATTGCACTGGTTAACTTTATTTTGCCAGGGATTTGCGGGAAATTAGAGGAGAATTAGAATTCATTTAAACTGGAAAATTTGTCAAAAATGCTCTATTTTCTGGCGTGCCAATTGTAGTACATATTGTAAATCATTTTGGCATGAAAAGAAAACTACTTGGCGTAAATTCGTATGACCGGACACATGACATTACCCCGGAAGAGGTAAGAAGATTTGAGAGATTCAAAAACTACACTGATGAACAGGTAAATGAACTAATAGACACCATTAAGAAATACACTCGGTTTATTTATAATGTAGTTTCTAAAAGGAAAAAATCTGGCAGGAAAATTGCACTACACATTGATAATCAACAAACTAAAGCAGCATGAACGACATTACACTATTCAAAACCTTTGCTAAAGGCTCACATAAGGCAAAAACTAAAGGAAACAACTGCGTTATCTATACTCGTGTTTCAACAAAAGAGCAGGCTGACAACAATTTAAGCCTTGATACACAGAAGAAAGCTTGTGAAATGTTTGCTAAAAAGGGTAGCCTAGAAATTATGGGCTACTTCGGCGGCACGTTTGAGAGTGCAAAGACAGATGAGCGGAAGCAGTTCAATAATATGCTCTCTTTTCTGAAGAAGAGCCGGGAGAAAATATCACATATCATAGTGTATAGCGTTGATCGGTTCAGCCGTTCTGGTGCTAATGCCATCTATATAGCTGAACAACTCAAGAAGCAGGGTATAGTAGTCTGTTCCGTTACTCAGCCAACCGATGCATCAACGGCTAGCGGCAGCCTGCAACAAAATATACAGTTCATCTTTAGCGAGTACGAGAACCAACAGCGCAGGGAGAAATGTATGGCCGGTGTAAAGGAAATGCTGCTGCGTGGTGAATGGCCTACTGCGCCGCCTATTGGTTATGACATTGTCAAGTCTAATGGTAAGCGGTCCATTGTCCTAAATAAGGATGGTAAGCTACTCAAAAAGGCTTTCCACTGGAAGGTCAAGGAAAAGGTATCGAGCGAGGAGATTATCAGGCGGCTAGCTGCACAAGGGCTGAAAATATCTAATCAGAGAATTTCAGCGTTTTTCCGCAATCCGTTTTATTGTGGCCTTATGGTTCATACCGCTTTGGAAGGAAAGATAATTGAGGGCAATCATGAGAAGATGATATCTAAAGAACTTTTCCTTGAAGCAAATGATGTGCTATCTGAAAACAAGCAAGGTTATCACACCAACCCTGAGAATGACGAAATACCATTAAAGCGTTTCTACAAATGCGATGAGTGTGGACAATTTCTCAGGGCATATAAGGCTTACAAGAATCAGAAATATTACTACAAATGCAACACGAGAGGTTGCAACTGTAATATGAGGGCCGATATTCTTCATGAACGTTTTGCTCAAACGTTGTCAGAATACTGCCTTGAATTTGACGAGGCGATGCAGTACCTGATAAAAGAGCAAATGATTGTGGAATACAATAAGTCGAATGAGCAGAAAGAAGAGAACATTCAGAATATCGAAAAGCAATTAGCGGAGGTAGATAAGAAGTTGGAACGCCTTGAAGAACGATATGTTTTGGAGGAAATAACCAAGGATATGTTCGATAAATTCAAGGCGAAATTCACTGAGGAAAAGAAGGATATTGAAAAGGAAAGGGCAAAATATGGGAATAGGGTGTCGAACCTTGATTTATACATAGACACCGCCTTTAGAACATCCTCGAAACTCGCTCCAGAATGGGCTTCCGCCGATTACAATGACAGACAGGAGCTTCAGTACATGGTCTTTCCTGAAGGAATATACTACAATCGAAAAAAAGACCAGTGTCGAACCCCAAAGGTAAATGAAGCATTCCACTACATTGCAGGCTTGGCAAGGGTTTTAGGGGGAAAAGAAAAGAGGGAACTGCAATTTAATTTGCATGTTCCCTCTTCTGTAGCCCCGACAAGGCTATTACTACTTTTGGTTATCAAATACTTAGGGTATTTCCGTAAAACATTTTGCTCGCTTCTATTAAGAATTCATCAATCAATATTTACCTTAGATCACTTAGGAAATAAGCTATCATAATTTATTACAAATACATTTAATTTTGAGTTTTTAAGTCTATTCATCAAATAATACTTAATAAACCAACGACTGTGGAAATTCTTTATTTATATATCAAAGATCATCCAATACTAAAGAATTGTAACCTCAATTTTGGGGGTAAATATCGCTTGGAATATTCTATTAATGATCAAACGTTAAACGTTTTGGAAAACCCGTATTATTTTCCGAATTTTTTCATGCATGGTGGTTTAAAAGATGACCAAGCTGAAATAAAAAATATAACTGCGCTCGTGGGGAATAATGGTTCTGGGAAAACGACACTGCTTGATTTCATTGTTGAAAATTTTGCAACTAGTACTGGAGGTGTAAAATATTCTATAATTGCTTTATATCGAAAAGCTGGGAGTAAGTATATACTTTATCATTCTGATGACCTTCCCATTAAAAAAGGAAATTTTAAGACCTTTGATTTCACAATTGAAATACTCCGCAATGAATATGAAACAAGAGATAATAAATCCATAGGGGGTACCTCCCGGTACACAATTTATCCACGCATTGATGACTTTAATGAGGTAAGCATGATTTTTTTTTCCAATGTATTTGATGGACGTGGGGAGAATGAATTTGCAGGCATACATAATATCTCCACCAACTATCTTGTTCGCGCAGATTTTAGGCGAAATATTGAATTTCGGATTCTTAGTAAAAGCGACGGGCATCGTGAACTTGACAGTTTTACATTCGGTGAGGTTGAAAGGCAGATCGCTTTTCTCAACAGTAATACAAATAACGTAGAGTTACCTTTCAATATACCCAATAGTCTTACAATAAGCATCAGAAACAACCTGACCAATTTTGACCAGGCATTTGATGCCAGTATTAATAACCCGATACGTGAGTACGACATCCAAGATTTTTATTTAAATGCAGCCAAAATATTCAGGAAAAAGATTGAAGGCAGTAAAAAGGCGCATATAAAGGCAAAGAATTATTTTATTGCCAATGCGGTATTGAATTTTGTGTATGAACTGGTCAACAGTTATGTTCAGATTCAATCAGAATTCAGTTTTAAATTCGATTCCAGAAGCCTTGACGAAAAACTTGATGCAAAAGCACTAGCGATCCGTATAATCAAAGATATTGAAAAGCAAACTGCACAACGGTATGAGGAAGGCATTCAAGGACAAAAAGTCCGAATTGAATTCAGCCAAACAAACGAACTTGCCCGGAATACACTGCTATTCTTTGATGAGTTAGAGCATATTATTGACCCTAAACAAGTGGATTTTAGTAGTGGAACTAGCTTTAGCATTGATATAAGGAACAAAGAACGTTTCAGGCAATTTCACGAGTTGTATCTGAAAACTTTCCTGTTCCGCCCTTACTTGAATTTCAACTGGAGGAACTTAAGCTCAGGTCAAAAAGCGTTCTTAAACCTGTATTCAAGATTTTATTCTTTATCGGATCAAATACTTAAAGGTGACAAATTAAAGCAACATCTGATCATAATGATTGATGAGGGAGATATTTACCTGCATCCTGAGTGGCAGAAGAAATTTTTGTCTTTAGTTATTGATTTCGTCTCCCGAATATTTGTCTTAACACCAGAAGGTAAACGCCGGACGATACAATTTTTTATTACGACCAACTCTCCTATCGCTATATCAGATCTCCCCAATTCAAATGTTATCTTTTTGTTCAATAAGGATAATATCACACATATAAAGGATAGCCTGGATGATAAGAAGCAAACTTTCGGAGCCAATATCCACACCCTTTTTGCGGATTCATTTTTCCTGAATCAAGGCACCATCGGCGATTTTGCAATGGCTAAGATCAATTATCTTATCAATCTGCTACAGGGAGATATCCGGGGCATTGAAGACAATAAGGACGAAATTCAAAAAACAATTCTCATGGTTGGAGAACCAGTGATTAAGTCAAAATTGTTACAAATGTTAAACGATCGGCTCTCTCTAAACCTAGTCCAACTGAATAGCCGAGTGACACAACTTGAAAACGACATACATAATCTTAAAAAAGGGAGTTAACCATGTTCCTTTATAAAGAAGGCCCCAACAATACTTTTGATTTTATAGCAGAGAAACACTATAGTGAATTACTGTATATGCAAAAGCTAGCAGATGGAGAAATTGGATATAAGAGTTCTTCTATCAGAGCCAAACTTGATCATCTTTGTGCAGCGGCTGGTCCTGGTATCAATTTTTTCAACGACCTGCAGGCTAACGATTATATGCTACTGAAAAATATAATCGTTGCTAAACCTCAGGAATTAAAGACAATTGTTTCTAAAGTTGAAAATCAAATCGCCTCGGGGCATTATCCCGAAATCATAATAAATAACGGTAATGGAGAAACGCTTTCAGTATTTGGGAAAGAAATCAAAGGGCTTTTTGACTATACAACTTTCACTAAGAAAACGGCTATATGGAATGCTTACAAACTAGCAGCGCTATTGGGTATTAATGTCTGTCCTTACTGTAATCGCAATTTCACTTTTACAGTAAGGAAAGCCTCAGATAATTATGCACGACCCGAATTCGATCATTTCCTTTCCAAAGCTAGATACCCCTACCTAGCTTTGTCATTCTACAATCTGATACCTTCTTGTCACACATGCAATTCCAATTTAAAGCATACCATAGAATTTAACTTTGATCATTACCTTCATCCATACGAACATTGTTTTGATGAAGCATTGCGGTTTTCGGTCGTATTAAGAAACAAGGAAGACGCCGACCTGATAAAGGAAAAAAAAATCCTTCGGAGTTGCTTTTTTTTATGGTGATCTCAAGTCATTTGACCTTAAACTGCATCCAAGAGAAGGCTGCGAACAAAATCTAGTCGATCGGGCAAGAAATAATGAAAAGGTTTTTAAATTGGAAATTCTTTATAATTGTCATAAAGACATGGTTGCAGAAATGGTACAGAATAGCATTATTTATGATGAAAGTTACATTGATTCTCTCTTTAACAAGTTTGAAGGCAAGTTGTTCAGAAGTAAGGAAGATGTGATCCGTCACATTACCAGAAATTATGTTGTTACAGCTGAAATGCCTAAAAGAGCTTTTTCAAAACTTTCGCGTGATATTCACATTGAATTCGGATTAAGATTTTAACCTCAGATTGAATAAATCTCTCCCAAAAACTTCGATTAAGGAATATTAATATCACTAAAGTATCTTTTTACTTCTGAAGCAAGAAGATAAATCTTTCTCCTTTTTTTAATGATTTTGATCTTGTTACTTTGGACAAGTTTGTCAAACTTGGTTCTCTTTATTTTTACAGCGTCCATGAACTCCTTGGCAGTTATATAATCAGCTAAAACAGTTTCGGGTTGCTTGGATTTAAGTTCTTTTATCTCCTGCAGAATCTCCTGTTGGGCAGCCATTACGCCTGCCCATGCTTCCTGTGGAATGATAATTAAAGTCGTTTCTGTATTCATAGTAAAACATTTTATTTTCTAAAAAGCACATCTTACAAGATTGCAATGTGACCGTCTACACTTGTCCCATTGCATCTTGACGGGGGGTTCCCCGTCCCCCTTTTTAATCACATTCGCTTCACTGGGTATCAAATAATGTTGGTTTTAAAATAGGTTTAAACAGGGTGGGTATACCTGCTGTTTCCGCTTCTTCATGATCTGTTTCTGTAGCAGCTATCCCTTCTTGTTGAGATGCTGTTCCTATTGTTCGTTCCTGCTCTTCATGTTCCATTTCTAAACTCCTGTCCTGCTTTGAGCGGACGGCTTCCAGTTCTGTCAGTTTTATCCGTTCTATTTCAGTTAAAAGGTTAGGCTGTTGATCAGGTTTATCCTGTTCAATAGCTCTTCTTTTAGGTCGCACTTTTTGTTCCCGTATCTGTTGGAGCATAGCAAGTGGCGCTTCATGCTCCTGTCTTTTTTCACCCAGTTGCTGCAGCCGGTTGTCATCAAAACCAAGCCTACTGAACCGGAATTTCTTATTGTCTGCCAGTACACCCTGCACCCTGCCACTCCGCTGGTACACTTCGTACCCTGCCTGCTGCACTTGCTGGAGAAAGGCTTCTTTGGAGGGCGACTGCATATAAATGGCTTCCAGTTGAGTCAACAATGATTCCTTATTGGTCTGGCGACTCTTTTTCACCTGCTCGATAAGCTGCTCTTTTGCCAAGCGTTTTTTCTTGCCATGCTCAGGAAGTGAATGGGTGAGTTCCGGGTACTTTTCTTGCTGGTACTGCTGCAACTGCCGCTTGATGGATGCAAATTTTTGTTTGCTTATCCTGCTGCTCCTGCCATTTGTCCGGGTTCCGGAGATTATGAAGTGTAAGTGCAAGTGGTCCACGTTTTCTTCATGTCTGGTACCTAAGTACAAACTATCTTTTCCTCTTAACCTAATGAACTCTTTGCCTATATCTTTCAGCATCGCGTCTGTCACCTGTTCTTTATCCAAATTAGACAGGCTTATAATCGTATGGTACAGCCTTACCGATGATTTACGCTTTACCAACCTGTACTTTTCGTTCTCCTGGAACTCGCGTATAAATCCTTCCAGTGATGTTCTTGATCTTAAGTTATGGCGAATTAAAAATGGTTTTTCTTTTTGTTCCTGTCCCTGATGCTTTGATGCATGCTGGTGCTCTTGCTCCTTTAAAACATAGCGGCAGATGTATTTGACCAACTGTCCGGTGTTATTTGTTTTCCTGCTAAGGCTTTTGAGTATCACTGGTCGCAGTTTAATGATTGCACAATTTTTATTATCTGTTTTTCAAGGGTGGTGATTTTTTCTAATATTTTATTCGCTGCCACTTCTTGTATCTCGTTTTCTTCCATATATGCTTCTATATCGCTGTAACACTGGTAGAGCAGTTGGCGGATGGTTCCGGTTAACTCCCTGCTTAAACCGGTTCGGGTGGTGAGTGCTGCCAGTTTGATGTAGCTGGTTGGGCTGGTTTGTTGTGCTTTCGCCATTGCCTGCACCTGGCGGGCTTCTTTGTTTGTAAACAAAACAGTATATGACTGGTGTTCCTTTCGCTGTTCCCGCTTTAGTGCGGTGCGGTATTGGCGCCAGTACATTTTTTTCGCCGCCTTAATAGCTGCTTCATCACCCCATTCCAATACTCTAGTTTGTGCCAGGTAATCATATATGCCTTTAACCTTTTGCATCAGAATGGTAATAATGGTGTGGTATCGAATGGTATTTTCTGTTCCTGCAGGTATGCCCCTTCGGCCGCCCGACTTTTCAATTGCCAGTGATCGTAAAACGGGATTAGTGCCTCTTTCATCGGTTTGTGGTTGCCCACAAATATTAACGCCTCTTTAATGGTACGGATTTCAGCGGCGGTCATCAGTGGCTTACCTTCGCTTTTTCCCAGCATATCTTCCAGCAACTTGCAGGTGCCATGTGCCTGCCCCGGTAAAAACACTTTGGAATAACTATTACTGATGATTGCCTGTACTTCTGCCGGTGACCAGGCCATACGGAGCATTTCAAGGTCTTGTACGATACCCAGACAGCCCCCACCGTATTTACGAATATTGGCGTAGACCATTCCCAAATTCTGGAACTTGAGTGTTGCCATCTCGTCGAGTATGGCGAAGATGCTGGCTTCTGATTTTTCGGGTATGCGTTCCAGTATTACATTAAATAATTGTTCAAACAAAACTGCCGTTACCGGTGCCATAAACTGTGCATCCATTACCGGAATATTAATGAACAGTATACTTTTCTCTTGACGGAATGTTTTAAAATCAAAGGTAGACTGTGCCGTCACCCTTGCCACCTGCGGATTGCGGAATATCTTTAACGCCACCAATGCTGTACTGAGTGAACTTTGCAAGGTTTTGTCCGGCGTTGCGATCAACGCTTTGTACATCGCAATTAAATCTTCATTCTTTGTCTTTACCACCCGCATATCTATCTTCTTAGGTTCTCCGGCAAATACCTCCAGCATCCGCACCAGGTTCAGCATTGTCCGGTACTGTGGTTCTTCATACCAGAGCAGTTGTATCATCACCACGATAATTTTTTCTGAACTCGCCGCCCAGTAGGGGTCGCCTGAACCGGTGATACCGGAATTTTTAATCAATATAGATGCCAGCTTCTGAATGGATGAAATAGCATTACCATAGGCTTCGATCAAGTTGAAGCCGTCACTGGTGTCTGAAAAATCTATCTTATAAATTTTTGCTTTTTGTGAAAGATACTTGCTGAACTGCTGGTAGATTTCACCGGAGATATCCAAAATTACGAAGCTGTTATGTCCCCGTACTAATGCATTGAGCGTTCCATATAATATAGTGGAGGTTTTGCCACTGCCGGATGGCCCGATGATTAAGGCATTACGATAAGAGTATTCCCTGGTGATGGCTTTGAAGCCACCGGTTAATGAAAATCCTTTATTGAAGATACTGGTGATGCTGTTAATGCTGTCAAAATGTTCATCACCGTTGGTATTGCTGCCCCTACTTATTAAAAAGATAATGAGCAGTATGGCACCTATTGTGAGTATCATAGTGTATGTTTTTAAAGTGTGCTAATCGTGTTTGGTTTTCGTGTGTGCTTCAATGTAAAGAGCTGGCTGGTGCCGTTATTTTACTTTAAACCCGATAATTTCATCGCCGATTTTATCCAGTACCCTGCTTACCATCTTAAATGTCCACCCGATGATAAACAGGATGATACCGAACAAAAATGCCAGCAGGCTCTTCAGTAATTTCAGCAGCCAGGTACCGATAGTCTTCATGGCAGGTCATAATGATTATTGTTGGCCTGGATGTGTACGGTGGCTCCTCTTCGCTCCAGCATTGTTTTATACACCTGCACCATATTATTATAGGTAGCATCTGCCTGCCGGTCTTTGGGCTGGTAACAGAAAAATACCGATATGCCCTGCAGGCTGTCCGGCAGCAACTGCGTCTTGTCAAACTGCTTGATTACCGCTTCCGGCTTTTTCGCCAGCAGCCTTTTGAAATTTTCAGTATATGCGCGGCATATTGATGAATTTTCCTGCAGGTCGCTGTATGTAAGCAGTACATGCTTCTCTGCCGGTTTGCTCTTGAGCCATTGTAAAGAAGCGGCAATTGTTTTAAAGCACTCGGAATGCGCCATGGTTATTGTGTCTGATACTTGCGCCGTTACTGACCGGAGTTGCCCGCGGATGCTATCATAAAATTGAATAATCTGGCGTTCCCGGCACATCGGCAGGTCTTGGGTATTTTGTTTTTCGCCTGCCTCTTCGTCCGGAAGCCCTAACTCCACTGTTGGTGAAAGGGTTAAATCGGTAATCGCCTGGTACCGGTACCAGTTTGCTGCCGCCTTGTTATCCTGCAGGTTATAGAGTTGCAGTATGGACTCGGGTTCGGGTTGCAGCAAATGCGGGTCGGTGCGGTCGTTGATCACTGCGATGGCCATATAGCTGGAGAGTGGTGCAGGTGCGGTATGCCTGCTGCAGGCGGTTACTATAACTGCCATACTTAACAGTATAATAAGTGATTTCATGGTTATTTGTTTTGGTTGGGAAATAAATGGTTAAAATGCAAGGTGAACTCCTGCTGCATGCTTTCGCCAAAATAGTCCGGGCATATATTGTCAGGGCGGTGCTCTACGTTAGCCGCCTCGTAGGTGCTGCGGATCTGCTCTGCTAATGAAAGCAAACGGCACTCGTTGGCGTGTGCGCTTTCCTGTTGGCTTAATACATTTGCAGATTCCTCCCGCACATGATCTTCGGTGTCTTTCTTTTCTTTTATCAGTGCCTTGTATTCTTTCTCTGCTTCCGCCAGTTCTGTCTTTTTCTCCCTGTATTTTTTTATTCTTTCCTGCTCTTGCTTATTGACAGCGAATTTTTGTTCCAATGCCAATCCCGCCAAAAAGCTCACAAATGATACTGCTATGAAAGGAAACACTGTCATTGCAAAGCTTTGGTTGTTGCCGCTATGATTGAGGTTCACTAACCCGTTAATGGTAGCTGTTTCTGTTGTAATCAACGCACGCCAGACGCCTAACGCCATTGCTACCACCCCTGCTATACTTAATACAATGACTGTTCGCTTTTTCCTATCCTGCGGTGATTGTGCCTCCATAATGTACCCCGCCCCTGTGTGCAGGCCGATGGCAGTACATAATGCTATCAATAATGAAAGTGAAAATTTCATCAGCATGCCATAGCCGCCGCTTGACATTAGTGTTAACAGAAGTCCACCTTCACTAAGACCGATCAATATGGGGGTAAAAACTTTGACAAAGGCAACAAACCAATTAATGGATAAGTTAGTGAGGTCCCGCTTTAAAAACAGGATAGTTTTTTCTACTGCGTTGATCTTCTTCTCTGACTCGGCTAGCTTTTTTTCTGCTGCTGACCTGAGTTCCTTAACTGCTGCCACTGAACTGTTGGGTCTGTAAATACTAAAGTTATAATCCAGTGCCTTTTGTATAGTTGAGCGGATATGCGTTCTGAACTGGACATTGTAGTGTTGCCTGGACTGTGGTTTATTCAGACGCCCGTCCTGTTTACCTGTTATCTCTGCAGTGATGATTTCATCATCCTGCATCTTTTTAAACAGTTGCTCAAACTCAGGATTAATGAAGGTTGATTCAGTTAATGATTTGCTATTCATAAAGTGTTGTTTTAAAGTGAATGATTATTTGGTAAATACAGTTGTGAGCATTTGTTTAAGGTTCAGGTGTCTTGCTCTACTTTGTTGCAAAAAACCATAAGTCTTTTTATCTTCATAAACTAGTGGTTTTGAAGAGTCATGTACTTTGCGTTGTTTTGTTTTTTTGTTCATTTTTGGTAGCTTTTTCATATTCTTGTTTTAAATAGTTAATAAACACAAATACCCGGTACACCTCCGATGTCCGGTAAAAGCTGACCAAACGAACACTTGCAAATAAATACGCATGTGTTAGGATATTCACAGGCTATGGTAGCTTTTACCGATACGTAGCTTTTAGTCCCTGTGTTGTCAGCGCAGGGGCTTTTTTATACTTAAATAAATCCTACGGGATATTCCATTTTTTAATAATTTGTGCAAGTTTAAAGAGACCAGCTTAAGCAGGCAAGGCATGCCCTAAATGCCCTAAATTCTTTACTATGGGAATATGGATTATAGTTCCTGATAAAATAATTGAGCTAATTAGGAATAAAGCTGCGAAAAGCTTAGAGTACCCTCCAACAGCAGAAGCGATCAAAGAATTGATAGAAGCCTTTATTGATGATGAGTTAAACGAATTAGATGAATCGCTATATTCAAAATATTCTAATACATTTAAAAATATTTCCCTCACAACCTTTAAGAGAGCTTTAAACGAACGGAATAGTGAGAGTTCGAAAGATAATGATGATGGGAATGGTGTATTTCAAAAGTCTGAGAAAGAAATCCCCCCTCTTTTAGAATTACTTTGTTACTATGCCTGTAAAAAATCTTGGGGAGAAACAATTGTCTATTTAAATATTGAAACATCAAAAATTCGCAGACGATATACAGGAAAAGATAGAGATTCTACAGAAGGAATTGAAAATATCAATCCAACTCCCCCTCTTAATCAAAACCAGCCAATCGTCGTAAATAATTTCCCTATATCTAATTTTTCAAAAAGTTATGTACAAGTTATAGATGATAATTTTTGGAATGCTTATCTACTTCCTGAAAATAAGAAGGCTATATTGGGCAGGTACTATACTCATGCCGATTCAAGTTTGATAAAGGAGGTTATTGCCAACAACGAAGCGGTTCCACCAAATGATTTTATTTTAGTCGCAGATACAGATGGCAATGTTGAGCAACGAACTATTACAGAAATCATAAAATCTCCCGTAAGACAAGGAGTATTTCTAATAAAGATTATTTTAGATGGGGGTGTAGGAAAAACAACGTTTTTATATTGGATAGCCAGACATTTCCACGATTCTTACAATTTTATTTCGATATCCTATTTAGGAAGTCTGGATATTCGAAAAGTAATTCAGCAAGCAAAAGCAATTAAGAAACAAAATAATCTGCCAATATCATTTTTGATTGACAACGTTTCAGACGCTTCAGTTTCTTCACAATTCGAACGGCTAATCAAAGAAATTAAATCCGAACAAGAGTTATTTGATACGTTATTTATTATTGCGGAAAGAGAATCACGGTATCAAAATGAGTTTATTGATTCGGCTGTTGAAATGCTTTTTGGTGGCAATATTTTAAGCATTATCAATATAGATATTAATAGAGAGTTGTTGTTTGAAAGGCTTTACACTCACTTACTAAGGAATAACCCAAATCTCAAAGAAGAAGTAGTAAAACAACAAGTTAAAGAACAATTCTTAGGTCAAAGAATACAGAGTATTTCAGAAAATATCTTTTATTTGATTAAAGCTCTGAAATTAAAAAATGTGATTAACTACACTTTTGATTGGGAGGATTGGGGTAGTAATTTATTTGAAAAACCAGAGCTTAAATACCTATATGCAATAGTTGCATGTTTTTATCAGTTTGGCATTAAAGTGTCATCAGGGATTTCAACAAAGGTGCTTGGAAATGTATTAGAAATTGATATCGTAAATGCAATCAATCGTTACGGTGGGAGTAAATCACCAATTCAATTATCGGAAGACGCACGCTTTTTAAGTTTAAAACATGAACACCTTGCCAATTGGTTCTTAGATGATCCGAAAAATAAAAATATTACGCTCTCATTTTTCAGAATATTTCTTACTGAAATTGATAATGAAACAAATGCCAAGCTCTTGAGGAAAGTGAGAAAAGTATACAAAAGAGACGAGTTTAAAAGTTCTATCCTTGCCAATGAATTTGGTCTCCCTGAATATGTAACAATTATAAAGGATTATGTAGAACTCGCTGGAACAAGTCAGCTTGAAAAAGTAAAGATGTTGATGGAACAGGGTCTAACCAATGTATTACTAGGCGCTGACAAAGATGCCATCATATCTTTTAATGCAGTTTTAAAAATTGACGAGAATAATAATCATGCAAAAGATCAGCTGGCTCGTATATATATTAAATCCCCCAATACCTATGTCTTAGCTTTTAACTATTATTATGAAATCTACAAAAATGATGGTTCTTATGCATTGAAACACCTGTATGCCCTAATAAAAAAATGCAATGAGGAAGGAGTGCTTCTAAATACCCATGAAAGCCTTAAATTTTCAATTTCGGAAAAAACAGAATTATTAAACCTTTTCATTGAAACCCGTTTTTTTGATGAAGCAATTCAACTGATTAATACGATTGATAACTCTCAGTATAGTTTTGAAATTGCAAAATCAATAAATCTGATAGCTCACTTCCTTCCTTTTAGTAATAACACAATTGAGTTGAAAAGATTGCTTTTCAAAAAGGCTCTGCAAATTAAATCTAGCCTCGCTGAATTTCAAAGTGACTATAAGTTTGAGATTGATTATGCTGTTTTTCTGTATCGCATCAGAGAATTTTCAAGATGCACAAAATATCTGAAAGCATTTAAGAACACTCTTGCGATTGAAGGCAAAATACTTGTGGATGAGTTATTCATTGAAAAAATAAGGGTCATAACGAAGTTATTTTTCTCGAATATTCCGAGCAAAGACAATTTAGGTATCCTCGAAGATTATTTAAGAGAGCAATGCTGGAATGCAGCCGCCTTTATCAATAAGGACATTAAGAATCCGGAGATTATTATTAAAGGGATTTTACTTTTACATACAGTTAGATATCATTCAAGAATCGTTTTACCAACGCTATTCAATAACACAACAGTGCAGCTTGGCTATGCTTATACCTACCATGCTCAAAAACCAATTAACAATCTTTCAGTTGAGGAGAGGAGGAATATTGCAGAAAACTACTATGACATGGCTCTCAATTTGGGCGCTGATTTCAGCTATGGAGATTGTTTAGATATGATACGAAATTTACAAAACTGCAAGACAAAAGAGAAGTCCTTCAAATCAATTAGCCTTATAAATCTCTTTTTCCGGAATCCTGCAAATAGAAGGTGCCCTGGCTTTTATAGAATGCGTGGAAATGCAAATGCTTTTTTGGGCAATTATTCTAGGGCAATAGAAGATTACAAAATAGCTGAAAAACTAATCCCTGGATTTGATTTTAGTGAAAGAGAGCATTTTATTAATGATCAGGCTTTTCTTTATAACAATCTTGCATCTGTAATATGCGATATGTATGAAAGTCAAGTATCGTTAAAAGATTATGATTTAAAGGTAGCCCATAAATATATTTCAAAATCATTGAAATTAAAACCAGACTTTTCTTATGCAAAACTAACACTTGAAAGAGTAAGGCGATTGATGGAATAATTTAGTTTTTTTACTTCATAGAGGTATCATTACCAAGCTGCCGAACCCTCTCAAGTTCGGCAGCTTTCCAGACTCTGCAGCATCAGCTTAGAATGGAAGGTCTGTTGACGCTTCCTGTTGTTGTTCTGGTGCTGGCGTTGCTGATTTCACCTGCTGGTGAATCTTAATTGAACTCTCCAGTGCTTTGGAGCGGTTACATTTCTTCCTGAACTGAATGCGCCAGGAAAGTTTCATAACATGGTGTAATTTAATCGTGTGTTCCATACCGTAATGTGTTTTAAAATGAAGTCGGCAGAAAATGGGATTTCCAACCAGCATAGGCAACCCACTATGGAAGCGTGGTGAGGAAGGCAAGGTTTGAAGTAAAAAATACTACCGGACTAAAATTCTGAAAAGCTAAAACTGAGGTGGAGATTTTTTGCGTGCAACCGGTACGGCAAGTGTAATGAAATGGAACGCAGACCTTGACTGAGGACTGTGTTTAAGCACATAGCTTTGCTGGATGCTGGTGGAAGTACTTATTCGATTGTAAATGGAAATTTACTAAAATTGAATATTTACAGCCTCGAAACGCTTAATAAAATGCGTTAAGTTATCATAGTCTATTGTATGACCACACTCAAAAGATAAGTAGGTTATTTTATTGTTTGATTTAACACCGTTAAAGAAAAAGAATCTTTCTTTCTTGCATTCAGTACAATACATATGTGAAAGAAAAGGGTATAAATTAACAATTGTGTTACTTTCGGTGTTGTGAAAATAGACATACCTAATTAGCTGTTCTCTTTGCCCTTCCGATAATCTTTTTTGTATCTCTAAATCATTATCCAATATATCAAGCCCATTAAATAACCGAATTTTATAAATGTCGCCATCGCCAAATTCATTAAAATCAGAAGACAAAATTAAAAATGAATTGCATTTAGCTAAAAACATAAACCTATTTAAAAACGAAAACAAAAATGGTATTTGTTTTTCTATTTCCATTTTATATTCATATAACGAACGAATAGCGCCATGCCCTGACCAAGTATTTCTCAAAGAAACTATTTCAGAAAAGGTTTGGTTCAAGTTCATTCTTGGGGCTTCGTTATCAATAAAATTTGGCTGTCTTTTGATTAATTCATCTTTAGTCCACGGATAAATTGTATTTTCAATTTTACCTGAATTATTCAGTATTATGTCAATAACAGAAACAAAATCGCCCAACGATGGTTTTCTAAATTTACCTTCAATGGCATTTTTTAGGGCTGGTAATTTTTCATTTGAAGCAATTACACTAGACAATGAAACTACTGCTGCATACTTTAATATTACTTCATTTAACTGAAGTAGATATTGAAATCTGCGATGATTATCAATTTCATGCATAAACGAAAAATAGGCTTGACTTATTGGGTAAGGAAATAGGTTTTTAAGATATCCTTCCATCTCAATTTTCTTTCTTTTTTTCTCTTCAAGCTCTTTTTGATATAAAAAATCATCGTACTCCTTTTTCTTGGATGAAACAAAACTTTTAAATTTATCTAAACATTCAATCATTAATGGAATAGGCCAAATTAAATCCAAAGTTCCTTCTGTTGTAGGTTTTACTTTGCCATTATCAATTAAAGAAAGCAGTGACACAAATGTCGAATGAAGTCTATCGAGAGAACAAAGACCAAATTCAGCAAAAAATATATAAGCTCTAAAACAATAAACGCTTGTAAACCATTCTTGAGTTAATTCATATCCTTCCTGAGTTATTACAATCTCTCTTTCTAGTTCCCATAAATTCCTAGTCGAATGTTTTGCCAAAAATTCAAAACTATCTTTATACAATTTAGGATCTTCGCCTTGACTAAAAAGAGATATTAATGCTATTGATGAGCTAACCAAAGTAGAATTATTATCTCCGCCACTACCCCAACCACCGTCTTGATTTTTTGAATTCAAAATCCAATTGTGAGCTTCGTTTATTGCATTTAAAATTTTATTTTTTTCTTCTATCTGAAACCATTCCTCATGAGAAGTCAAAATCTGCGTCAAACAGTTTACTGCTATACCTGTTGAATAAATCCTGTCGGGCTCAAATGTAGTTAGCCCCCAACCTCCTTTGTCAATACCACCTGTATTTAGTCTAGCTTTTAAAATAAACTCAACACCTTTAAGAATTGAATCTTTAGAATTGAAGTGATTAAGCGCAAGGCAAGCCCAAGCAGTAATATCAATTATAGATTTTCCTTTTGTTCGAAAGCCCCATCCACCATCATTATTTTGATTTACAGTCAAATAATTAACTGATTTCAATATCCAATCTTTATCACAAAGCTTATGGTTCGATTTCAAAAGTATATGAAGAATCTCACACGTAGTCCAAATTCCACTAGATTGATCAAATAAATGATACCCTTTAAAACCTCCATCTTCTATTTGGTGATTTTTTAAACATATGGTTAAATTATCAATATTAGCGTTAATAGTTTCGAGCAATTTGTGACTATTCATAATTATTGAATTATATGAGAATTGAAAATATTTTTGGCTGGTCAGGCGCTATAGCCTTATTAATTTGTTACTTATTATCTTCAATGGGGGCATGGTCTAGTTCATCTTCGAAATATAAATCTCTAAACTTATTAGGTTCTATTTTTCTGTTGTTAAATGCAGTTTTATTAAAAATCTACCCTTTTGTATTTGTAAATTTTCTTTGGGCTATTGTTTCTTTTTCATCTTTTTTTAAAAAGCAAAAGGATTAATTTAAAATTATATTTTATTTGTGAGAGTTTTAGAATTTTCTCGATAATTAGGAGCAGTAAAGGAGCCTTCAGCCAAAAGAAGCGAAAGCTGTGTTGAAAGCTTTCAACACTGAAGCATAGAGCGAGCCGTTATAAGCCACGGGAAGAGGTACGATTGGACGTGGCTGCGAGTGCCATTTGATGGGGTGGACAGGAGAATGACTGAAAGGAATGTGGACACACAGTGCAGGGACTGTCATCCTGCATACCGCAAGGTATACGCCAGGGATTGTGCCGACAGCCCCAAACGCAGCAAATGGCCAGCAGGCTCGCCAAATCATAGGGAGCGGGTGCATGAAAAGATACTGACAGGAATGTGCCGGTACCGGAGCATGGTGAAATAAGTGGGCATAGCTGTATCAAACAGGTGAAATGCCAGGGATTAGCATTGTGTGTTGATTGCAGTTCCCTGTTGTAATACAAATGCGTTGGCACGAATGGAACCAAGCGAAGATGTGTGATGCCTAAGTGAATGACTGTTTCTTTTCAGGCACAGGAGCTACCCTTGCAGAAATATACTGAGTTGCAAAGAATATGACAAACTTGTACAAACAGTCTGAAAGACAAAAGGGGTCTTGTGATTCCTTCCAAGTATATGAAGGGATTATCACAAGTCCTCTTTTAGTTTGGCGGAGACTTTGCCGAAGTATGTTGGAGCAAGTCCTTTTTACCGAACATTTCAACTTATGCAAGACAAAAAATGTCGCCAATACTATTGATTCACTACCTCTTTTTATTTATCAAATTTACCCTCTTCGATTAGTTTCGTAAGATAAAATATCTTTTTTTCCAAAAAATGATTGGGAGTTAACTCATCTTTTGACCACTTTTCAATTATTAAACTATCTGACTTGCAATAGTATTTATGAAATTCACTTTCAAAATTAAACCTATCTACTTTAACTCTGAATTTTGTAGAATCAGTTATATAACATGCCCCCATACCAGACCATTCTGTATAAATTTCTACATAAAGTTTTCCGTCGCATATTCTGTCTGTCCGATCATGTTTCTTTGCACATCCAAATAACAACAGATTGGCTACAACAATTACCAATATTTTCATATTACGTATTTTAAATTAATTTTTTTTAATTACATTAATCAGAGAACATTAAAGTTTTGGAATCAAAATATACTCAGAATGAACAAATCTATCAGACTATCTTTGACTCCATTTAGCATCAAACATCCCTTTTTTATTCCAAATATAATCTATCCATTGATCGCCATATGGTGCGATTTTGAGAGCTATTTCTTCAAGTCTTTTCGCACTACTACGATTATTATAATTATCACTCCCATCATGATTTTTCATAACCTCCCCCATTCCTGCAAAAAAGAACTGCCAACCCTCTGGTACACCAGCATAAATACCGGTATATCCTGCATTATAATTTCCAAAATCTGCAGCATCGTGAAATAGAGTAAAGCTCGCTTGAAACTGGGTTTTAAAAGCTTTATCTTTATCAAAAGTAAAAGCTATTCCAAAAATAGTACTGCCAAACAAAGAGCCTTCCCCTCGATTTTTATAATCCCACTTTGAATAAGTAAAAACTGTTGCTGCCCATGTTATTATTCGGTCAGATTCAAGTAATTTGCCCCCGATTTCTTGAGCTTCTTTCTTGTTGTCTGACAATATATTGTCAATTATCACCCTTGTATCAAGTACCCCGCCAAGTACGCCTAATCGTGTTGCTTTATTATCTTGTAACATAGTGACATTGTAGTCATCTTTTCCATTTTGTATAATATTTCCTCTATCATCACAAACATATCCACTAACACTAATTTCAGTATAGCTTGCTTCAGTTCCTTCTTTAGCAATTCCTGTTATTATATTAGTTTCTTCTCCGGTAGTTGTACTTCTAACCCTAACAAAATTCACCATCTGATCTCCATCGTCATTACTGTCCTCTCCTTCCATTCCATCAGGATCAATATATCTTATAGGATTATTGTAGGCATAATTATAGGGACTCCATCTTCTGCTCTTATCCGCTAACGGATCTATCGAATGCCACATCCCTAACTGCACATCTAACAATCTTGCTCCGTAATCATAAGCTTCCAATCCATTCCCATCACTAAGCTCTTTACTTTGTGATTCCTTTCCATTATATTGGTATTTGTTATCTATTCTGTTAACAGCTTTACTGCAAATACCTTCCATACGCAAGCCGAAAGGATAATAATGTGTTTCTTCCATTATCGGTCCTTTATTGTGGGTAACTTGCAAATTATCAAAGAAAACATCAATATTTGTTGCCTCATTGCTAGTATAAATATACAAATACCCACTTTTAGCAACTGTTAATGTTTGTACGTGTATTTTGGTAGTACCACTTGCACCTACTTGGTCGAACCCGCTGTAGCCACTCGCAATAATATTACCAGATGCATCTTTAGCTACCCTGAACTGTTCATCCAATAGTACCCAGTTAAGATATGCTTTAGGGGCTGATCCACCATTAGTTTGGCTACTCATAAAATTACTTAATCCTGAGTTTAAACCACTACTGGTGCTTTGTAAGTCTGAATAACTTGCTTTGCCGCCGCTATTGTTTGCTACTCCTGAACTTAATAAATTAAACAAATCGGCTAATACATTTACAGGATCGTTAGAAGGTGAATTTGTGCTGTTCCAGCCACTGGCAACGCGTACATTGTAGCTATCCCCTGCCATTACTTTTAAAATAATATTTGGGCCTATCTTTTGAGTTCCAGTGGTATTTTTTATAGTTGCAACTTGTGCATTAGTAGGAAATAATGGGTCGCTAAACCAGGAGGGTTTAGCAGTTTGTGTATTAGTAAGATTGCCATAATAAGTACTTTCAGTATTAATAGTCGCAGTCTCCATTGTGGCTGGAGGATATTGATCAACTTGCTGCTCTTCAGTTAAGACCATTCGCACATTACTCAAATGGTCTTTCAACATATAATCATATTGAAGGCTAGCTACTGTAGTACCGGTAGAAGGTATGAATCGAATACGGCCCTCTTCATGTATGATAAACTGTAATTGGTCTGGATGGTCATCCGGATCAGGGCTTCCTCCCTGGTTAGTAGATTTACTTTCATACACAAACCCATTAATATAGGTAGTAGTAATATTCCTGTTTACACCGACCCCGGCACTTTCCTGAACTATTTTCTGCAGTTTATTACCTGCTGCATCATATACATAACTTATCGATCTGCCAGTACCATATTGAGGCCAGCCAGGAGGAACCTGGAAGGTTATATCTTGTGGCAGATTCAAATAGTTATAGGTAATAGAATTAATAGCCTTATTGTTGTCTAAGTTTAGATTACCATTATCATCGTAACTGTAGTCAGTTATGGCATTAAATTGTGATGGGCTGCTATTTGGCGTTAAAGTTGCCTTAGTAGTGCTTTGGGGATGTAACAGTCCCGTTTTAAAATCACCAAGGGTACCATAAGGATCGTTATTAAAGTCCGTGACACTTTTTAGTCTGTTACTACCAGCTACATAGGTATATTTAAGGTTATCAATCTGTACACTTGTGTTAACTTTTAAGCCATATTGCTGCATTTGCAAAATATTTCCGTTGTCATCATAAGCTTTAGTTGGGTCTAAAGAAATACCATCAGATAACATTGTACCGTCACCCATCTTCACATTAAAGTTCACACCGGCAGACTGATTGAATACACTTCCTGTATATTGAGTAAAGTCAGCCTTCATTAAGCGGTTGACCGCGTCATATCCAAAATCGTATTTCCGTTTTTCGCCATCACCCTTGCTCTTCCATACCATGCCTTCTATATTGCCATTATACTGTGGGTTATTATACGTTTGGTTACCGATTATGTTGTTATTGACCTTGTCGTAGCCTAAATCAAAACCAAAATAATTGCTGTTGTTATTATCCTTTGCATATTCCCGATTGGCTCCTAATAGCCAACCCCGGATATTGTAATCATAATTAAGTGTTTCCAAACCAGCATTGCTGTTATAAGCAGGGGCCAGCTTTTTAGTTTTTATTTGTCCCAATGCATTGTATTCATTTTGTACAGTGGTCTTGTAAGCGGGCATAGCATTACTGTTTACCAAAGTATTGCTTACTTTTTTTTCTGTTTTAACCAATCTTCCCAAATTATCATAGGTCAACTGGCTTACTACAACGGTGGTTTGAGCATTAGTACCCGCTTTTTCCTGTTTTTGTACACTTACCAATGGTTGTCCCGCCCAGGTATACTGTGTTGTATTAATATCTGTTCCACCTGTGATATTAGTACTTTGGGTTTGTATTACACGGCCTTTAGCATCATAAAAAATAACCGTGTACAGATAGTTATTAGTGCCCAGTATTTTTGTTCGACTACCCGTAGCCATATCATTTAGTACGGTTGATTGTGTATTAGCTTGCGGATAGGGCCATTCAGAATTTGAAGCTGGTTGAAAATAAGTATCGTAGGTTGTGGCATACGTTGAAGGCAATGGGTTGCCATAGGTACCGAGCCATGTATAGTCATCATAAAAAACATGTGTTAATTCTTCATTTGTGTATGAACTCACATTAGGATAAGCCGTGCTGTTGTAAGCGGCATTTAAATGAGCTGTGTGATTATTGTAATTGGTTGGGTCTGTTATCAATCCTGTACTTTGCGGCCTATTCAGATTGTCATAAATTGTATATAACCACTTTTGCTGGCTGCTGCTGCGCATATTGGCATCCTGTGTCATTACGAGCCGGTCTAATGCATCATAAACCATCCATACTTCACCAGCTCCAGGCACTTTTTTGGTTATCGTGCGGTTGCGTTGATCATATTCATAACGGAAACACTGGTCATCCAGTAATGCTTGTGTTAATGACCATGTTGATAATATAGCTTTTACACCTTCAGGTTGTATTACACAACGCAGATTACCCAAATCATCATAAATGTAATAGGTACTTAACCATCCGGTATAATCCTTACCTGACCCATCGTCTGCTGTTGCGGTCAATTGCACTTTCCTTAAAATGGTTTTACCTGCTTTATCCTTAAATTCTATTACTTGTTTTTTATGTTCATCAGTAGTAATAGTTTTATACAATTCACCAGCAGAGTATACCGCCGAACTTGCATAAGTTCCAAACACACCAATAGTGCTGTTGTCTGTAACTGTCCATATACGCACAGCATCATTGGTGGTATTAACGGTATATTGTATTTGCACATTCCTTTGCTGTGCCGGAGCGTTGCCTTCACTGCCCGCCCAGCTAATGCCTGGGGCATACGCATCGGTTATTCTATTCAAAGGAGAGGGTTCAAAATTTGTTTTGCTGTAAAAGTAGTTTTCTCCCTGGTTATACACAGGAGAGGCGGTGTTGGTACTGCTGTAAAATGCAGGTTGCTCGTTAAAAGGAGAAAGTCTAAAATTGCCGTCAGTTGCTGTTGACTTATAAGGCAACCATTTATATTGCTCTCTGCCAAAAGGATCATATTCCACCGGGCTTACCATATCCGTGGCATTAACAGAAGATAATGGGTTATTAGGGTCAGTTACTAACGACCCCATTTTAATAACCGTTTGCAGTGGCCGGCCTAACCCGTCGATATATTGCGTAGTCTGTTTTACATCTTTTAGTGGTCTTGCCATTAGGTTGTTAGGATTAAGCTCAGGGGCGGTAACATCCCAAGTACGTACATAGCTCACCGGAGTGACAGATGTATAGTTATTGCCAGTATGTTGTGCTACTAGTTGTATACTGCTTAATAAAAACACAAATCCCGCTAAAGATATTTTAATACTATGATTGCTTCCTTTTCTCATTGGTGAAAAGTTTTGAGTTTTTTTATTGTAATTCTTTTAGTTTTCTTTTCATGAAAAACATTTCTTATTACGTTACTGACTTTGTAACAAGTCATTCATTATTGTTCCGCCAAGTTTGATAGGCGCCCCAAGTACGCTTGTTAATGTACCATCGGGCCATAAAATAAATTTATTACCTGCACCACTTACATCCAGGTCAAAAGTGCCATTCTTGTTTTTATCAGTAAGCCACTGAAATAAGGGGTGCTGCTGACTGCCGGATGTTTTACGTGTATATAAACCGTCAGTTATAATGACTGCCGTACCGAGGATGCTCCGGTACCATTGCATTAAAGTATTTTTATTCGCTGGCGTATAACCGTCTTCATACGCTGGTACAGCGATAATTGTCAGCGAACTGCTGTATACTGTCCGTATCGAATCAAGTGAATGCAGCAAGGAATCGTTGGGAGCATTTTGCTGCGTGGGTAAAGTAATCACTATTATTTTTTTACCTGCTAAAGTTGACAAAGGTTGAGTACCTCCTTCTATAGTGGGTACCGAATACGTATAGACGGTTTGCCCAATTGCTTTGCCGATAAGAAAAAAACAGCTGAGAATTAATATGGTTTTTGACATTTTATTTAGTTTACTATTGAGCAAAATCGATTTTTATGGACAAGCATCCTGTTGATGAAATTGGCACAGAATAAAATATGGCAGAGGTTCCGGATTGGGACTTTTTACCACAGCCCGAATAAAATGTGGCATAAACAGGTGTTCCGGTTACTCTTGAAATAGTGAGGGTATAAGTGCCTTCTGGTATTGACCCCAATGACTGCAGGCCCGTGGTGGCAGGTACTGGCAGATTATAAGTCACCCCTGTAGTATTATTATAATAACTTGCCACATACCCTGTAGCGGCAGGCAGGTTGGTGGAAGTAAGTGCAATACAGTTGGTCACAGGACAGATGCCGGGGTTATATCCTGCCAGTATCCATTGCGGAGGATAATTGGTACACCAGTTGACATCTATCTGCTTTTGCTCCTGGTAGCCAGTGTAACCACCGCAGGCACCCACCTGGCAACGGAACTCTATCGTATTTTGCCAGATTGGTACGGGATTAGCAGGACAAGAGATTGTACAATTCTCTGGTTGACCAGCATAGTTATAGCAGATCTTTTTAATAATGTTATTGTCTTTGTCCCTTATTATTATCAATCTGCCAAAGGCATCGTATTCATAGTAAATGGTTTTACCTGTAGGGTCGGTTTCACTGGTAATACCTACCAAAGGCTTATAAGTATAAGTGCTAACCAATGCTCTTGGAATATTTCTCAGGTTATTTAGATGATTTCGGAGTGTTGCATCATCTGCAGGGTTATCAAGTATGCTTTGCGTAATATACGTTTGGGCAATAGCATAAGTAGTGTTTACAATTTTAGCTACCGGATTTTTTTGATCATATCCCCAAAGGTAAGCTGTAACTATACCTGTTTTATCTGTAATTTGTAATACATTCCCTTTATTATCGTAATTGTCAATCGTTCCCTCAGAAACAAGTGTATTACCAAGTATAGATTTTTGAATGCTGGACGGTGCTATGATAGTATTGCTTTGAAAGAATGAGTAATTCTTCTTAGATCTGTTCAGTTCCTTATTCAATGTTGTATTTTCGGTATATTCTTCTATTACCGGTGAAATAATATTTCTGTTTATCATTTCCTGGTAAACAGGTATAGTTGGGTAATTAAAGGGGTACTTATACGTAGTTTTGACTGTTTGGTTTTTACTGTCAGTTGTTTCATTATATGTCGTGAAATGATAGTTGGGATCATAGTCCATATTCGTTTGAGTGGTAATTGTTCCATTGGGCGTATATTCTTCAACTGTTGTACTGTATAGTTTTTGGCTGGAACTTTTATATTTACGGAAACCATATCCGTAAACACTGCAGCTGTTATCGTGATAGTTTTTAGCCGCATTGAAGTTGTCTACTATCGTGGTTCCGGGAGCCTGTCTCGCCCACACAACATTTGTATGAAGATATGTGGGCATATCCCAGGCTTCATCTTTGTCAAGTGACCCGTAGTTGTAGGTCTCTTTTCTGGTTGGTTCAAAATTTCCGCTCGAATACTTAAAGATGGTCTTGCTTGTCATCACCGGCCTTAGACAGGCATTTTGTGGGTCTGAATATTTCCTGGGGTAAAAAATAGGATTATCATAATCGTGTACAATAAAATCATTCAGTTGCTCATCGTCACCCCAGTTGTAAACAGTTTGCGTTTTTTGTCTCGAGTTTCCATTCTCATCTAAATAATATTCACTTACCGCATTATATTTGATTTGGCTACCTCCCAGGTCAAATCTGATGTAAGGATCAGAAAAGTAATTGCGGGTACGATACCCCATTTGTTCATTAAAATACCACGGGAAGCCACCACCAGCATTTGCATCATAGTCCCAAAAATGCATGGTATTACTTTCAGCCACCATCAGATTCTTAAAAGAGATTGAACCAGGTCGCAGGTATTCATTTATATTTCCATAACCATCTTCATTGATGCCATATTTATAAATCTTGTGAATTTCATTTCCACCAACTGGCTTTGAGATTATTTCACCGACCCTCAACCCCGGCGCATCTCCATAATTGTACATATTGCCTTCGTAAATAAATTCAGTGTTTCCACCTGTAGGATAGGTAATGGTTTTAAGCATACCCATCTTTTTACTGTTGGCATCTCCGCCTCTTTGCACATTCTGGAAACCAACATCCTGGTAGCCTCCACCGTTACTAAGGTTGGTTACTGATTCCGCAGACCTATAAGGCAGCAGATTCTGGACATATCCAGTATAATAACCCCACCAGTCGCGGTTTGCACTGGGGTATTGTCCATTAAGTCCATTGGCCTCATAGTAGCTAAAACTATATTTCTCATTGATTGTATTCTGATCCTCACCATAAAAAGAGATGCCGTCAAGATAATAGAGTACATCTTCACCGCTGTGCTTGGTAAGATTAAATGCAATTTTTTTGTACGGGGTAGTTCCTCTATTAATAATCATTTCAGTTACGAAAGTGCTTGTATTGTCATAGTTCAACTGAACAGAGCCTCCATTAAATTGAACACCTGTCATAACGGGCACTCTTTTCAATATGGGTTGCATAGTTATTTGACCGGGGGGCGATTGATAAAAGTAATAAGTGTAACCCGGTTCGTTGTTCATAAGGTTACATTCGTAAGGATCTGTAATATTGGGTTGACAATCTTCAATGGTATAATTTACTGAACTATTCCTTTTATTATCCTCAATTTTCGCGTTTTGGCTGGTAGACTGCGAGGACTGATACGGACTATTGTAGGAAAATGATATCTGGTCTGTTCCATCACTTGAAACAATTTTTGTTAGGTACCATGCAGTGGGGATGGGGGCATTATCAAGGTAGGGAGCAATTGGGGTGGTCCACTCTTCACTAACCTCAATTGCATTGACAGTGGAGGCATCCAGTTTTCCAAAAAAATACTGAATCCCATCAATATCTGTTATTTTGATGTTTTCAATAAAATAACCCCAGTAAAGCTGTTCTTTAGTAATTTCAATCTTAAGGGATTCGTAGGGTATCGTCATGGGCACCTTTGTTCCATTCACATTCTTTAGAATAAAATGTCCTTGTTTCCCATTTGGTAGAGCATAACTGAATATATCATACTCACTGTCATAAATTGGGGTTGCTGTGCTGCTATTGGGATCCTGATAACCATGTATTTTACCATCGGGGCAGGCGCTATGCAGTACATCAAAAGAAGGGTTATTAGAAGTGTTGATATAAGGTGTTATATCAAACTGTGTCAACCCATCCCATTCATCCGGCTGGCCTTTCATAGTACGTGTTACCAAACCGCCGCAATTCAATGTCCATCGCATACCCAGTGTTCCATTGATTTCATTTGCCATCCTGCCCGATGCATGAAAACTCATAGTAACCGGTAATGAAAGTTTTCTCCCGGTAACGGTATGCAGGGGTATGGTTATATCGGTTAAGCCAGTGTAAGCTGCCATAGGGTAATCACCATACCTGGTAAATGCCATTGATTGGGGCGACGGACTAATTACATTTGGCAGATTATAATTTGATTGAGCAACTGCTTTGCTGATGCCAACTACTATTGACAAAAGAGCGAATAAACAATAACCAAAACATTTGAATGACTTATTGCTTCGCTTTATAAGTAAATGTACCTGAGAAATCATTTAAACTATAATTTTATTTTTTGAGATAGAATTTATTTTATTGGCAGTATTACCCACTACCGTATTTATTTGTTTACTAGTTTTATTGTTTTAAAAATTATAACCCACTCGGAACAAAAATTGTGGTGTGACAGGAATATGCCTGTTGGCCAGCATATCATACATCAAACTCATTTTGGTTCCTTTTGTAAATTTTGTTTTGATATTTATTTTCTTACTTAATCCGATCAATCCTGACGGTTGCCACTGATTATATTCCTGCAACTGATTAAGGTTCTTAAATGCTGCATTATAATTCATTTCATAGCCTCCGCTAAGGAAAAATTGTTTCTTTAATTTCCAGTCCACATAACTTCTGAGGCCGATTCCCTGGTGCGTAATACTGAGGTGATTAAAACTGCCCAAACCCATCTTATAACTGGCACCAATACCCACTATACTTTTGTCATTCAATTTGTATCCGGCGCTAAGTCCTATATCTGCTGTTGTGGGCAAAAGGCTATTAGTTTTATAGAACTGAAAATTGTTTCCCAGTTCTATCCGTTGCAAAAAGGTCTTTGTCTTTTGTGAGTTGGGTTTAAAGTCCGGAAGTTCTGTGTCTGAGGAGCCGCCTCCGCTTTTAAGTACTTTATCCTTTAGCGCACTGAGTTGTGATTGGGCATCTGCCAGATTCTGGCGAATTTGATCTGCTGCATTGGGACCTCCGGCTGCAATCTGACTTTGTATCAGTGCATTTACACTGGCTCGTGTCTGGAGTCCTGAAAGATTAGTAGTATTTGCACTTGCTCCGGGCATACGGAACAAGCTTGCAAGCATAGAATTATCTTGGAGAAATTTATTAAATGCAGGTATTCGATTTAAGACTCTTAATGCAACCTCTTCTGCTTTCTTCTCGTCAGTAAACAACTGTTTGTAGTTACGGATCGTTTCCAGGTAGTAATAAGAGTCCTTATCTATCCTTTGTAAATACTTGCTCTTGCCTATATATTGAATACTTTGGCCAATCAGTTGCCTTTTTCGCTCTTTAATAAACTGCTCCATTGCATCAACTTGATCCTGTTGTTTTTCATATTCACTGACTTTCCTTTTAGCATTGCTCAGAGGCTGGATAATCTTGCTATCCAGTTTATCTTTTTGCTGATCGAGGTAGTGGATGGTATTAGTTAACTTATCCCTGTATTCATCATATTGCTTACGTTGCTCATTGTATAAAGCCTCGCCCTCTTTATATTTCTCTAAAGCCTTTGCAAAAGTTAGTTGGTTATTGTTGAACAATCGTTGGGATACTTCCGGATTTACCTGTAACAGCAACGCATGTATCTTTTCTTCCCATTTGGCTAATCGGGTTAAAGTCTTTTCTGTTTTATTTCTTATGCGACTGGTATACTTATCTACTTTAGCATCTAGTTGCTTAATATATTTTGTTGGAATTTGCTGGAGAGAAGTCAATGCAGAATCAACCTTAGCTGTCTGCCGCAGCTGAGTATCTCTCTGTGCAGTTGCAGTCTGTACAACACATACAAGCAGTATCCATATAAAGAGCCTGATGGCCTTCATAAAGGTCGAGGGTTTTATTATAAACAAATCAGTTCATGTAATAGATGACAAATGCCAGCAATTACATAAATTTTATTTCTGGTCCTTTAGTTTCCTTACTTATGCTTGAACTGTGTGAGAGAATGACTGACGTTTGGTACTTACTTTACGTGTGTGCTAAATCGTGAGTCACGGATCGTTTTCGATGTCAAAAGTAAAAGTAAATTTTAAATCGTCAAAAATTTTTTTGTTAATTCTGAGCATACCCAATATGATTCATGTCATCTATGGTCTCGTTTGTCTGCATCCTAATCTGTTACATTTGCCATAGTTTGAAAGGGTTTGTTATTATAATTTTCATAAGAATATTGTGTATTTATCCGTATAATAAGTGCTGAGGTACCCTCTTTTTACCAAGAGTTTTTTATAACTGTGTTGATTTGGCACATAAGTGTGTACAATGGCAAATGCTAACCAAAATCGACACCCTACATTCAGTCTCACTTTTTGAGCTCAATGTAGAGTGCCGATAGATTGATTCTTTTCATGCTTGCTTGGTTGTCGTGTGTCAAATGCAGATCGATATCACGTTTTTGTTAAAACACTTTCCGTGCCTTCAACTCCTTTATCTGTGGTTTTAATGACCGGAATTCTTCTGGATTAAAGTGTGCTTCAATTTTTGATAAAATGCCTTCATATTGTTGTTGCAGTGCTTTACCCACAGCATTGTATACTCCAGCATCCTGCAGCATTTCTATTTCATTTAAAGGACGGCTATATTTTCCAGAGGTTGCAATGGCAATATTTTCCACATTGGGTATTGAGACTGACTTCGACCATATCTTTTGATTGGTGAGTGGTTCAATACCCGTAAGGTTTATTTTACCGATTAAGGACACTTTCCCACTGTAGGTATAGGAAGTCATGGAGGGTCCAAGGATGGCATTGTGTGCTACCCAGCTTCCTTCTGCTGCGGTGAACTTAGGATCAATATCAATAATGATAGCCATGTCAGTTACCTTCTGGTCGTCATAGACCATCTCACCAAATGCCTGGTAGGGGCCTTTGAGGGTAAAGCCTTTGGCAATAATTAATTCTTCAATGTCGGTACCGATGGAATTCTTGAAGTTTTGAAATACTTCTGCATTGGGTGCGGTAAAGGCACTTCCGTATACCGGGCGGATGCAGGCCAGTACCATTTCTGCTGACCCAGATTTGGCAGTTTGTTTGGGAGTGTAATCAAAAGAAAAGGTCTGTTTGTTTACCGGGATGGGTTTTGTAGATGAGCATGCGGAGAGCACCAGCACTACAAGGGTGATAATGAAATGCTTCTTTGTCATAAAGAGATGTTTTGATTAAAAAATGGTGTTGGATATACCAGCTCATCTACATGATCACGTTACTGGTAATACCAAAATAATGACATATATGTCATTTTTGCAAATAAATTTTTCCCGGTACTTGCATTCCATATTTATGGATCATTTACGCAATAAAATATTGCTCAAGAAAATTGCAATTACAGTTAAGTCATTGAGAGAACAACTTGGGGTGACGCAGGACGATGTATATATTGCAACCAATATTCATGTGGGACGTATTGAGACTGCTAAGATTAATCTTAAAATCAGCACAATTGCTGCTTTATGTACCTATTTCAAAATCTCGTTGGTGGATTTCTTCAAAGAGGTTGATTACGATTAATTCCCTTAAAAGAAAGTCAGATAATGTTTGAAAATCTTTCCCCAATTAATTTAAGGTTAAGGTATCGTGATAACCATGAAAGTGGATTTTATAAATATTTTTATCCTTATGGGGCAACTATTTTGGGGTATTAATACTATTTTGTACACGTTATAAAAAATAAAATTAGACTTAGATTCTAATTAATCTTCCTGGCTAATTAGCCGGGTCTTTTGTTCTATTATTAGAATAATGAAGGGTTTTTAATAAGCTCGTCAAAATTTTCAATCAACTTTACAGAGTCTTTTTTTGTCATCCTATATTTCTTCTTAAATTCTTCAATCATTTCATCTTTCCTTTTTAAATTGATGACAGCCTGAAATTGTTCAAACGATAACTTAAATTTATTAGCTACGTGCTTTTCAAAAAAATCAAAGACTTTATTATTGTTAGTTTCATCCAATTGGTCACCTGGGTCTTGCTTTGGTAGAATAAGATCAATTTCTATCCCCTGCTTTAATAAATTTTGATTATTAAAACTATCAAATATGAATTGATTAAGATAATCAGTTATTTTGTTATTTACTTCAAAAAAAGCATTTAAGAAACCACCGTTAATATTTGTAAATCCATTGTAACAACACCAGAAACTAATAGCCATCCATTTTTTTTCAATAGTTTTTTTATTTAAAAAATTTTCTAGTTTTTCGATGCTATCCGGGTTAAAGACAAAGGCCACAAAGTTTTTCATAACTGCAGATTGTGCCCTATTTGTATCATATTCGTTGATTTCTCCATTTAAATATTGATAAAGATGAGAGTCTTTTCCTGCTCTGCCGTTACTTAAAAGAGAAGCGACGGATTCTACTATAAATAGCATATCCTCTTTTTTTGATTCGCCCTTTGTCCTTTTAGCATTAGCAAAAACTATATTTATCACAGTGACATATTCGATAAATATTGTTGAATTAAGTTGCTCAAATGTTTGATCTATTTCGATTCGGTTAATGCCTGAATTATACCAAATCCCTGTTAAATCAATTTTTGTTTGCGTGGCTAGTTTTGTAGTATGCGAATCGACAAACTTATTCAATTTATATACAGACTCTTTAAAAGAATCACTTGCTTTTTCTCTGGAAATTTTTGACCAATCGCTATATGAATTCAAACTGGCACTGTAATTTCTCAGGATTTCTCTTAAAAGCTCGAATTGTAAGGCAGGATTCGAATGATCATTTTTTAGATAGCTGTTTTTGAATTTAACAAAGTTGGTTGTACCCAACAGAATATCTTCCATTCTTTTGTGCCTTAGAAAAACCTGTATATCATTAACACTAAAACCATGTTTACTTAATTCTTGTTGGATATACTTGTGTAGTTCATTTTCTGAATATCCTTCTCCGGGATATAGTTCCTTGAAGAGTTGTTCCGATTTCTGAATTGAATTAAAAACTTTTGCATCGGAATTATTTCCTTTTGTTGGTGACCCCTTTTTTATAAAGCTTCTATTAAATTCAGGTTCAAGTGCGCCTTTATTTTTAAATTCCGCAAAACAGTTAGTAATTTCCTGCAAAGTCCTCTTTAATTCAATTTCTCTTTCTAAATTAGATTTTGAAAAACCTGTTGCAATTCCGTAACAAAGGCCTTTATAAGAATTGAATTTGCGATCAAATTGAATAGTATCTTCAATCTCTTTATTGTCTACTGAGATTTCATTAATCATAGCCGTTTTAAACTCAATGCAATCATTTTCGCTGATAATTTTAAATCTATCCAGATACTTTTTGTAGCTTTTTGTTAGTAAAGAAGCTTCTGAACGCATGCAGACAATTGTCATTTCCTTCTCTGAAAAAAATAATAATTCAAAATTATTGCGTCCAAGATAGATCGTCCGTGGGTAGCCCACAATTCCTTCATCAATTAAAATAAAGCATTGAGGGTCTAATGAATCTTCTTTTATTTTTAATATAAATTTTATGGGTTCATAATTTGGCTCAGATATTGAGAATTTTGGAGGTTTATTGTAGAGTACAATCATTTCAGAATGATGAAATGGCCTAATTGTATAAAAAAAATCTGCTCCAAATCCTCTTTTCTCATATACTTTAGTCGGAGATATTGATTCACTGGAAAATATATTTTCAAATGTGAAATCCTTTGAACATAAGGGATAATAGTAATAATTCATTATTTTTTTAATTATCAAATTTTGATTTTGGAATCCCCGTAAAAAATGGAGATATCTCGTTTGTATGTGTTAAATATAGATTTCTATAGCTTCTTGTTAAGCCTACGTATAAAGGTTTTTGAAAATAATCGATAAACCAACCATCATGTTGAGGGTAATCACAAAATGGAAGAAATACGGTTTCAAACTGTAATCCTTTTGCACTATGGCATGTCATCACTTTTGGATTCTCAGAGTCAAAATCCAGCTCAACGTGATCTACATCGTCATCATCCCTCATCTTAACTTCATGTTCAAATCCTTTGCTCCTAAAGTAGTCATTTACTGCTTCAACATTCCGATATCCATTTCTGTGAGGAGCCCTGTTGTTTGTATTGAATGGGAGTAGAATAGCCGTATCAGTAAAGTTTCTGGTCCTAATTTCTTTCATAATGAAATCAAGTTCCTCCTGCCAAGTAGAAAATTTAATCATTCTCGGTTTACTAATTCCTGGTTTTACACACTTTGCTTCTAACGTAGGGTCGTTCCCCACGTGCGAAGCAAACGAAGCCAGGGTTCTTGGTAATCGATAATTTTTTTCCAATTCCCTAACAGGAATACCCAAATAGTCAACTATTTCCTGTGTAGTCATCTTTCCCGAATAAACTTGTTGCTGTGAATCTCCATAAAGCATCATTGATTTCAGAGTTGCATTTTTTACAGCATCGATTTTTTCGCGATCAAAATCTTGTACTTCATCGACAACAATATAATCAACAGCGCTTTCATCCCAAACATGATAATGAACGACTTGGTTTAAGTTAAGATCTAATTCTAAAACACCTGATTTGATAAATGAACGTAATGCTTTAGTATAAACAAGTAATGTGAAGCTTACAGGCTTTTTGTCTGCAATCGACCTGATTTTAATATCATGCGCTCTTCGGAGAGCAAGAATAGTTTTACCGCTACCTGCACAACCTCTAATCAAAAAACTATCCTCAATACTTAAGTCAAGGATTTTGCGCTGGAATTCATCCATTTCGCTTAGATTAATCAACCATTTTTCTTTTGCCATTATTATGAGTTTAGGGTGACAAGAAACATGGGGTGTGACTGAACAAAAAGTACCTGCCTTAGAAAAAGCCAAGTTTATTGACACGTAATGACATCGCGGTAGTACTCACGTCAAAAAGCTTTGCCAACTCTTTTATACCGTCTTCTGTTACTAGATTAATATCCATTATTTCAAGAGCTTTTCGAACTTGATCAGTAGGCATTAAAATACACGAAGCAAAGTAGTTTGCTTCATTTTCCATTTCTTTAAGCTCAAAAGACAGTGGAGAATTTTGTCGGCGGTAAATAAACTGTTGATCAACAAATAAATCAGATTTCTCCTTATGTAGCTCGTAATGTCCCAGCTCATGGGCAATAGTAAACCTCCTTCTAACGCTTGCATCAGTAATATTATATCCAATAGTCCCCTTCCCATCTTTTATAGCCAACAACCCTGAAACGTCTTGTCCTAAATCATACGGCAAAACATCAAGCCCTCTCTTTTTAGCCAATTCCTCTATGTTAATAGGTAATTCTATTGGTACAATAGTCTTCAAAATAGCGTTGACCTTGCTATGAATTAATTTTGTATTCATGATGAATATTTATTTAAGGTCAGACAAGAAGTTAGTTACGGCATTTTGAGCGGATTTGTCAAGTTCCTCAACCTTTCCTATATCAGTAATTCCCTCTTTTAATTTAATCGACTCAATTGTAGAAAGGTTATTCGCTTTTTTGAATTTATAGGGAATTAATAAGGTATAATCAATATTAAGATACATGGCAATTTGCAGAATCTGATATACAGAAGGCTTATGCCTTCCCGTTTCAATATTCATAATAGAGGTGCGGGATAGGCCTAAAAAATCTGCTAAGTTTTGTTGGCTTACCTTTTTCTTTATCCTTTCAATTTTAATTTGTTCAGCCAGGCGAGTATAAAAAACATCAAACTCAGGTAACATTTGCCAATTTTTTTAGTAATTTCTTTAACAAAGATATATAGTAAACGTAGCTCGTCCAAATATATTTTTATAATACTTGACAAGTATAGTAGGTGGTTTTATAAAACTTAGCAAAATAAAATATTGTCCAAATATTTCTTTTTGAGAAATTTTTATATATTTGCATTACAGAGGACATTCTGTGTAGTTCTTAAAATAAAAACCAGGCTGATAGTGCCTGGCTTGTAAGTAAAAACAATCAGGTAGTCTAGCAAACTGCTTGCAACTCCTTTAGTTTTTGTTCGCACTCAAATATAAAGTAGCAGTTTTATTTTACCAAGCCATAGCTCAGTCTTTCTGGAATTACTAAACAAATAAAGTTTTTTAAACCTGCTAACTACTTAAATTATTTACACTTTTTTATCGCTGCCTTTAGTAGCGAATGTATTTTGAATCTATCCCCGTAGTTTGGGATTAATATTAAAAAAAATTATAAAGAAATGAAAAAAGAAAAATTAACTATTAAAGTTCTCATTGAAGGAGACAAAGTCTTTACTGAAGAATATAATGGTAACCAGCACTTGCAGGTTATTGTTAATAAAGCAATTGAAAATTTAAACATTACAACTACCGACCGAGAATTAAAAAGAGAAGATGGTACCCCGTTATTAGATTGGAAAAAGACAATTGATGAAATCGGTCTCCGGGATGGCGAAACTTTACGTTTTTTTAAGAAAGCTATTAAACCTGACCGTGATAAACGATTTGCATAATGGAAAAATATCAATGGCATTTACAGGCTTCATGTAAAAATTTATATGAGGCAGAAATGGGTGTTTTAAAAGGTGGTTTAAATGGAGATTTCCAATTATTAGAGGTTATTGACCCCGTTCAGGCTGAAGGTAAAGTTTTGGTAGTAGGTATACTTTCGTATGAAGATGGCAAGAAGCAGGCCATACAAATTTCCTTTCCAACAACATATCCCTATGCACCACCAAATATAAAGACGATTCTAAGCAATGCGAGTGGGGCAATTATAAAGCCCTTTCAACCCCAGCTTTTCAATAAGGGCCAACAATATATTGATGGTACATTATGTCTGTTTCGGAAAGATTTCTGGCAAAAGGATCAATATAATGTTGGTTGGGCTTTGAGAAAAGCTCAAAAATGGCTAACTATAGCAACGTCGGAAAAAGGCTTTGGGCCAGAAGATAAGGTAGAAGAAGTTTCTGCGCACCTACAACATGTCGGACAAGTCCTGTTACCAAGGGATTTTATTCCGCCTGAAAATTCAAAAAATGGTCAAATGTTATTACGGCAGTATAAACCCAATTATTATATTCTCGTCGATAATATTATTCCACATTCGCCTTTTTCAATCCAACTTGGGTCAGAAATATTTCAGTGGGCTTCATTCGATAAGAAAATGACGTTCAAAGAACTTATCCCTAGCATGGACGTTAATGGATTTATAGGTATTCTTTTGAAACATTTTCAAATTGATATTAAGACCTTAATGGAGGTTAAGAATTTTGCTTTCTTTATTCCTGGAGATCCGAATCCCTGGCATTTTTTTAAAGCGATTATTTCATCAAATGGCGTAAATGTGAATATTAGCTTTCAGTATTTTATTTCCCATAATCTTAACAGGGAGCTGTATCTGCGGACAAAAGATTTATTTGATGTATCTTTTTTAGAAACAAAAAAGGTAACTATTATTGGGTTAGGGGCAATTGGAAGCGAAGTTGCACGATCCTTATCACGCAATGGAATTGGGCATTTTAATTTGTTTGACAATCAAATGTTTGAAGTTGGAAACTCCATTCGCCATGCTGCTGATCTATTTTTTGTTGGTGAATCTAAGGTGAGTGTTGTGCAACAAATTATTTTAAGGACAAACCCAAATATTACAGTTAATCAGCATCAAATAGATGTATTAAACGATACTGGAATATTAGAGAAAAGTCTTTCTGAAAGCGATTTGTGTATTGTATTAACAGGAGAAGATTCAGTAGATTATTTTATTAATGACATCATCGTGCCGAGGTTCAGGTTACCGTTCATATTCGCAGGTATATCACCTGGAGGTCTTTCTGGCTCGATACAAGTTATTAAGTATAAGGAAACCGCATGTTTACGGTGTTTAAGCGACATTGGAGCAGATACCCTTCCAGTTCCGAAATTTACTAATACTTTTAAAGAACTACCAATGGAGTATGGAAGCTGTTCAACACCAGCAGTACCCGGCTCAGAAATTGACACAAAAGAAATTGCGTTACAAGTTAGTCGTCTAGCTTTACAGTTGTTAGCCGAGAAATCAACCAGTTACCCTAACCGACAAGGCGATCTTTATTATTGGCATGGTCCGGCAGGATCGGAAGAGAAACCACCCTTCAGTTGGGAAATAAAAAAAATTCAACCTCAGACAAATTGTGAAATCTGTAATCCAAAAAATTAAGTTTTCTCGGGAAGCAATGGATGTATTTTGTACTGAGATTGCCGAATGGGGAACCATAGAAACAGGAGGTGTTCTTGTGGGGTATATTGAAAATGATATAATTTATATAGCAAAAGCAAGCTCTCCCGGGCCTAATGCCATCCATGACATTGCGAGTTTCCAAGCAGACGCAAACTATGTTGATATGTTTATCGATATGGAGAGTGCAAATTCTGCAGGTAGATACCAGTATATAGGAGAATGGCATACGCATCCTCAAATTGAACCCACTCCAAGTGATACTGATCTAATTTCTTTAAAGGAAATCGCAGATACATCTACAGATTTTGCCTTAGTTTTTATCATTGGTGCTATCGATTTCAAAAAAGAATTTTTAAACACCCAAAGTGTATGTGTTATCAAATTTTTAAACGATCCTTTATTTTATCAACTTGAAGTTGAAATATGATAATGCCCTTTTGTTTCGTCGTCGAATAACAAGAAATATTAATGAATAAAAAACCTGGTTATGTCAGTAAGAATCACATGTATTAAAAAGAGTAACGGATACCATTCAAATCCGTACACAGCAATTGAAACCCTCGGTTGGATTAATGAATCTACAAACGCAACAGGAATTTCAACCAGGCTTACCATATACAACTGGATTAAAGACGAGCATGGTGTTGCCTATGTTACCGATTATCTGGGAAATAAAGCGTTTTTAATTACTGCGATCTCTTCGTCTGGTAATAAATATGTTAAGACAGTCGCAGATGAAACCAAAACCGATAATCTATTGCAATTGCCAGAATGTCGGTAACAAATTCGAATCAATTAAACAAAATTTAATGCTAAGGTCAAAAAAACTCAAAACAATTAAGCCTATTAAACCAATGGATAGAATGCAGAATATGCAGACTATTAAACCAATTGGGGCAACTAAATGGGTAAAAGCTCATTGGCGATATAATTACGGAACAGGGAATTGGGAATGGATACTTGGACACTGGAGTAAATAACATTAGGTGAATAAAAAGTGCTCCACTTTTTATTATGCGCATCAATCATTTTGTGCTATAATTTGAAAAAAGAAAACGTCATTAAGGCGCGGGAGAGGGACGCATAGGATCTATCCTCTAAAGGGGTAGTGAGTATTGTTTACAGTACCTCTCTCTCGCTTTGGTTGCGGTTTTTAATTGACATATAAAACAGCTTAAAAGAAGCTACAAGCTACGATAAATTATTTCGATGATTTTCCTGGCGTTGCACCTCCTCCTTTCAGATTACCGCTACTATCTTTATCAATCCAGGTATGCTGATGGTCTTGTTTGCTACCTTCATTTGTTCTTAAACTTTCTTCCTTCCGTGAACCATCTTTATTAACCGTAATCTTTTCAGTTTTCTGTTGTCCGGTTCCATCCGGCTTCCATTTGCCCCATCCCATAATGTTATTTTTTTGAGTGATAAATATACTTTTGAGATGACAAAAACTATACCAGTTTTGAAGGAATACTCACTGCACCTACATAAAAATCAGTCATTGATTCCAATAGAAAGAATTACGAAAGCGGTTTGGTAGTGGTAGAGAGTTTAAAAATCCTCTAGTTGATTTGAAAAAGTTCATTAAATTCTTTAATAATAGCTTCTTTACCAGCTGCGCTATGATGATTTCCAACAATTAATTATAGCGATAATATTGGTCTTCTAATTAACACTATCTCACATTGTCAACTATACCAAGCGCATCGATAATTGATTGATGGTATTAAACATCAAAGAGTGTTTTGTTACTTTCGTCATCTCTTTTACTCATTCGCATTGCGTGTTCATTTTCAATCAGACAAATTGCCGTTCCATAAAAGTGATAGGTATGTGTGATTATCGCTTTTCTTGCAGTATGCTCAGGTACATTTATTGGCATCGTGACGGCACTAAACGGTTTTGATGTAGCCCCATCAATCATCAGTTTGATGTACATAGTAAATCTCGGAAGATTGATGAGGTCTTCAGCTTTAAAGGGTGGGTCTATTTCCTGTTCCAATGCCCGTGCATCCTCTGCACCCACTCGAAAGAAGATCATGGTGCCACAGTTACCAAATATCGCTGCCCGTATCTTTTCATCTACCTGCTCTATAAACTGGTGTGCCAGGAATAATGAGAGTTTATATTTCCTTGCTTCGGAGAGAATGTCTGCAATAGATACGGTGACAAAGGAATGCATTTCATCAATGTACAGATAGAATGGTATGCGTTCTGATTCGGCTTGACTGGCTCGTTCTGTTGCCGCCAGTTGTATCGCATTTACCAGCATACTGCCGAGTATCATACTGGTATCTTCTCCCAGCCTTCCTTTACTCAAATTGCAGATCAGTATTTTCTTGCTATCCATCACCTCGTGTATTTTGAAGCTGCTTTTTTCCTGTCCTATGGTATTTCGAAGAGTTTTTAGTGCAGTGAATAGCCCTACCTTATTTAAGATCGGACTAATCGCTTCTGCTTTTAAAGCTGGCGGATACTTCTCAAACTCTTCCCTCCAGAATTGTAATAAGTATGTATCATGACACCAGGCTAATATCTTTCTTCGTTTATCGCTGTTTATTAATAGTGGGGGTATGTCAAGTAATGTGGCTCCAGGATACTGGCAGAGGGTTAATAGAGAGTATCGCAGTATGTATTCCAGTCTTGGTCCCCAACTGTCTATCCATATCTTTTTGAATGTTGCTATCAATCCTGCCACCACTAAGTGTTCTTTACCTGCAGGAATATTATCCAGGGGATTGAATGCAATGCAATATTCCTCATCAGCAGGATTGAAATAGATAGTGTCAGCTATGCGTTCTTGTGGTATATAGTCCAGTATTTTTTCTGCAATGTCTCCATGCGGGTCTATCAGGCAAAGCCCGTTTCCTCTTTGTATATCAGCTATCGCCATATTTAATAGCAGGGTGGATTTTCCGGTGCCGGTCTTTCCGATCACATAGATATGATTGAAGCGGTCTGCCTCCTTTATGCCAAAAGGGATATTGCTGTTTCGGTGATTGGTTACTCCAATTGGGATGATGGAAGTCATCAACATACTGTACTCAAATATTGAATTGATGTAAGGGAGAATTTTGTGCGTATCAGGCATATTTCTCTGCGTTATATAACACCTACTTTTTCTTTACTATTAGCTGCATGAATGATACGCATAAGGAGTTAACTTATATTTTCCCGCAGGAGACCATTAACTCCCTAATTGCTTTGGGAAAGGTGTTAGAAAATATCCATAACAGAATGAAAAAAGAGGGTTATGATATAATTGATGGTAAGATTATCCACTTAGAGACAGGTAAAGAATATGACTCCAAAAAACGAGCAAGATCATAGTATTTTAAAAGAAATCGAAAACGGCACATTTCGTGAGTATTACCTTATCTACAATAGAAAAAGTACTGATGAACTTGAAAACCAAAAAAACTCGATTAAGTACCAGAAAACGGAAAACACCAAGTTTGCTCTTCGGCAACACTTACAAGTTGCAAATATCTCACTTGAGGGCTTTTGTAGCAATGGTGTCATTTCCGAAAAACACTCAGCATTCAAAGAAGATACTGATTTGATACTTGGCGATAATGGCTTGGTGCAATACAGAATTGAGCGCCCCAAATTTTACAAACTTATTCAACTATTAAATAAGGGATATTTTAAGGGAGTCGTTGTTCTTTGCTGGGATAGAATAAGCCGCAATAAAGGAGATGAAACTGTTATTAGAAAGTTGATGAAATCGGGTATTGACTTCCGATTCGTCTTGGCGACCTATGATAAGACGAGTTCAGGCGCATTGCACATGGACATTGACGGCATGTTTGCTGAACATCATTCGAGGGTAACGAGTGAAAAAGTATCCCTTAATATCAGAAATCAAAGGGCAAAGGGTATCTGTACCTATAAAGCGCCGGTAGGGTATCTTAACCTGGGAAAAATGGATGACAAACCTTTTGATCCTGAACGGGCACATTTGATAAAGAGGTTCTTTGAACTATACGCAACCGGAGACTGGACACTTGCTGACTTGGCAAAATGGGCAATTGAACAGGGGTTTACTATGCCACCTGTGAGACGTAGAAGAACGCTTGAGGAAAAGTTATCGGAGGAAGAAGATGATTTGCAAACACAAATTGTACCAATTAAAAGATTGCCCACATATACCGGTATTCATAAAATACTGACCAATCCATTCTACACTGGCAAGATATTGGGGAATGACGGCTGCTATGTAGTGAGCCACAGTCATCAGGCGTTAATTTCAGAAGACTTATTCAATAAGGTACAAATAGCTTTGCTGAAGAAGAAAATCAGCATTCACTATACAGAAAATCTTGTTCAGCCACTGAGGGGTATGATACGTTGTGGCAATTGCAGTAGATTATATACGCCGTATGAAAAGAAAGGCATTATTTATTTCGGTGCGCGGTGTAGCCCAGGATGTAACAACAGGCAAAAAAGTTTCAACATCAATTTTATAACCACAAAAATTGGAGAATATATACATACCCTTTCTTTTACTGAGGCCGAACTTTCAGAGATAAATACTCGGGCAAATACTGACATTGCTGTGCTGGAAATGAACCGTCTAAATGAAATTGAAAGATATGATCGTCAAAAGAAAAAGATACGGGAAGACTTGGCATATCTACGAACAAATAAACTCTCCTTATTAAAGACAGGAGTATATGCGCCTGAGAGTTACATCGAAGAGGAGGATAATCTCACTGTGCAACTTACCAAACTTCAAGAAATTGAATCCATTTCTGATGAATCAATGCACGAGACAATTAAAGAAGTGATGAAACTTTCCGAACTCTTAAAAACCGTTAGTTTACAATACGATTTTGCAAACTGGTATGAAAAGGAGGATATTATTAAGCTCATCTTTTCCGAACTTTCTTTTTCCGAAAATGAGTTGAAATATAAGTGCAAAGATGGATTTAAGCCCTTAGAGAGCAGGCTTGTTCTTTTGTGTGACCCTACAACTTGGCTTTCAGATACGCATAGCTACCAAGATTCCTTAAAACAAAGCATAGAAGTACTACATAAATACTATAACACACATCCTCCACCTTAGAATATGTCTAAGAGGCAAATTTCCCTCACTTATGTACTATTAAAAATTTAATTATCATATACCCTATGAAAAAAAACTTAGAACAGAAATATCAAAACAACTTGAAAATTCTACGGACAAAGCATGGGTTACTACAAAAAGAAGTTGCTCAACTGTTAGGATTTAGAACCGAAGATCGCATTTGTCGCTGGGAACGCGGGCAATCAATCCCCAGCCTGCCAAATCTCTTGAAATTAACGAAATTATTCAGCGTAGATACAAAGGACCTGTATCCTGATTTATAAGCGATAGCAAAAATATCTCTCTACAGAAGGATTTTGTTATAACAATACCCCAATCGTATTATGACAGTGTAGTTATTGTACTGCCATGAATTAATTCGAGTACTAGGTTTTGAATATCTCTGGCAATTAGTTTATTAAGTGATAAGTAAATTTGCAAGAATAGAACAAACAAACCCACAGAATTTTCATTGTTTATTGCAGCAAATTCTACTTTCCCACTCTCATTTGCCAAGCCAATCTCACTTCTTTGTCTGCCGATAACACAAAACTTTCCCGGAACTACTAATAGATCTACACAGTTACTATTCTTAATCTTTTGAATGATAGTTTCAGTAGCTATTGTAGTATCAAAAGCAAAAATGCAATTTATGTTTTCCTGCTTTGTAGATTTGTTTATAGTGAGACTACCGGTTAAACTGATTCCAAAATCAGGCATAATTTGCAGTGTATTATTTTTTGAGGCTGGACGCACTAGTGCATTATAAGATTGGATACCAGCAATAGCATTATCCAATTCTCTTGTTCCCATTTTTGATTTTACCGAAATAATGCCGTAGGTTGATTCCACCGGAGCAACAATCTTCCCGCTACCATCAGTAAAAACTGTAGAGAATAGATTGTCATACATTATGACATCTATTTGACCAGAGTTAATATCGTTTTTATCAAAAACCTCACCAGATTGAAACCCATATTTATGTGCCATTACTTTGGAAAGGTAGTCAATCACTTCTTTTTCCCTTGTATCACCTTTATTGCCAGAATGTTGAAAGATTGTGTTCTCGTAAGTAGTTTTGAGATTCTCAGATAGCTTTTTTAAGGTTGCTGTATAGGCCATGAGTAGTTTATTCAGACTAACACTAAGATAGGAATTATTATTTTAGCATCTATTCTGCCTAATTGCTTTATCCCCATATTGACTTGACATTATTTTAATGTTGGTATATAGTATAGGTGTACTCGTGAATCGTAAGATTTATTCGGCTAAAGGAATCCCATACGCCGCAAGCGAGTACTACAAAGTATCCCTCTCAAGAGGGATACTTTGTTTTGTTTTTCCATACACTTAAAAAAGTAATGTTACCTGTACCAATTCTACGAAGTACAACAGAAACAGGTACGGGGTTCTTTGTACCAACTACCGATCGAAGTTCCCAAAGCTCATAGTATTTCCCTAATGGCTTAGAGTATTCTTCCTTCTTGTACTCATAGATACTTTTAGCAGATTGAAGAACTGGAATGACCAAGGGAAGAAGCCCTATTTTATATCTTTGTTCTTTAATAGAACGTTGCTTACCATGGCTGTCATAGCGAAGGTGGTAGAACCCTTTTGAGTTAAATACAATGCTTTCATTTAATATCGGACAATAGACAGTCTTAACTGTTTTATACCAGGCACTCTTTCTTTTTAAAAACTCTTCAAAGCTGATGGTAGACACCAAATCATTCTATCACATCCGTATAAAGGAGTGCTATACTGTCGAAAAAAATATGGTTCCTTCTGTTAAACAAAAAGCATCCTCTGATTCCGGCTCATTCGCAAATTCTCTGTTGTCTATTGCTTCACGATTTTCCATCTTCACAGTCTTTGATGATTTTCTCACAATGGCTATTTGTGCCTGCTCACAAAATCCACATACCGGAAAGTCTCACTATGAGGACGAATACCTGCAAACCATTGCTAAATACAAAGACTCCGAACTGCGGCATGAGTTCCCTAAAGCGTTTGCATACCTGGTAAATGAAATGGAATTGCGTGTTCATGATCAGTCAGGCAATGATGTGTTGGGTGAGTTTTATGAAGAACATTTATCTAAAGATAGAAACGGGCAGTACTTTACACCCTTTACCGTCTGCATGTTCATGGCTTCCATTACCCATCCTGAAAAAAAAGAAACTGGTGAACCTTTACGGATTCTTGATCCAGCTTGTGGTTCAGGTCGTATGCTAATTGCCTCGCATAGGACTAATGGTACCGGTAATGAGTTTTATGGCATTGATATTGACCCTACGTGCATTAAAATGGCGGCACTTAATTTATTTCTCAATGGAATGTGGCATAGTGAAGTCATGTGTGCTAATGCGCTCATGCCCGGCGATTTTTCTTTTGCCTATCGTATCTCATTATTGCCTTTTGGCATCTTCAAAATTAACAACAAGGAAGATTCCAGGCTCTGGCATATGAACCTGCAGTCTTTCACCAAAGAACCTGCGCAAAAGAAAAGTGATACCATTATTTTAGACAGCACTCCGTTTAGTGAACGTAAAAAAGATGATGCTACGCAGCTTGGATTGTTTTAAAAAATAAACCCCACAATTTGTGGGGTTTTTATTCAGTCCCAGCTTATTTATGATAATAGCCCCAAAGTACTTCATTTGTTACAATTCCTTCACCTTCAAATAATAAACCACCCCTGTCATCTATCCATTCCAACTGATACTTTGTGTTATTAATGTTTCGTATCGAGAGTGTTGCAGTCTTTCTATCACTATCTCTCCACGCAGTGTTGTATTGCCCTGTAAACTCGGATGTGGGGTTTAAAGGTGTTGCGGTCTCAATTCTTGCAACTCCTGTCAAATTGTTGAAAAATTCTCCTGAAAGATTTCCATTAATGTTGTCTCTCGTAAAATTAAATGCACCTATTAAGATGATTCCCATATCTTATCTATTTTTAAAGTTCTACTAAAAGAAGGTCAAGCAAATGTTGCTCTTAAGGGATGCTCGTAGTAGCGGTGGTAAAACTTGACTCAAAATGAGTCACCAACATTTCAACAAAGCGGCCCTGATACACACCTGACACAACCTTTGTCAATGTAACGCCTTTGGGAGAAATGAGAGTCAACTTTAAAACTCCGGCTGTATCGGTTGATGGTCTTAGCCAGGCTTTTTTTGCCCATTGATCTGGTGTATGAGTAAAATCACCGTCATCATCATAACTCCACGTAGCAATTTTCTTATTATCAATTGCTTTTTTAATAGATGCTAATAGCGTAGAAGCATTATTTGTGTTTATTACAATTGCCATATGTATGGTTAAAGAATTATCGAAATTAAAGAATATCAGACACACCCTATACATGACAAGGTGTTGTATAGGTGTTTATTTTTGTTTTTTTAATTTTATAAAAAGAGAGGTTCCGTTATCCTTATATACAAGTTCAAAAAGACCAGACAGACTTTTGAATAATGCAGTCATTGAAGAAAACCCATAGGTTCTGCTGTCGAAGCTGGGGTCAAGCTTTCTTAATGCAACACCAATTTCACCCATATAGGCTAAACCAGTATCATCTACTACCATATCGAAGCCATTCATAAGAAATTTCAGGTCTATTGGCTTTTTTGTGATTTTGCTTTGAGGAAGGTCAATCTTACCAGTTATTTTTATGTCGGGTAATTGCGGAGGATTATCTTGCTCTGCTTTTGCTTCTTCAGTCTTCCCTTTTTCAGTTTTAGTTTTTTCTGAATCCTTTTTGATTTCTTGTTCTGCAACTGAAATCAGATTTTCAGTGTAAATGAAAATGTCGCAGGCGTTAACAAATGCGTCTGTCGTTTTTTTAGCCTCCCCTATCCCCATTACAAAAACCCCTTGCTCTCGTATTCGTTGTGCTAGACCCGTATAATCGCTGTCACTTGATGCAATACAAAATCCTGTTACAGCATTACTGTGTAGGATATCCATAGCATCAATAATCATTGCAGTATCTGTTGAATTTTTACCCCGTGCAAATGCAAATTTCTGCATTGGCCGTATTGAATATTTATTGATTTGTTCTTTCCACCCATTTAGTCTTGTATCAGTCCAATCACCATAAATTCTACGAACTGTTACTTTCCCATATTTGCCTGCTTCCGATAAAATACTTTCGATAAACTTAGATGATGCATTATCCCCATCAATAAGTAAGGCAATTTTGTTTTCTGCATGTGTTGTCACTGTTGATTATATTTAAATCTCGTGTTACAAAATGGAAAATTTTTAAGACATTTCCTAACGTAGAAACACCTATTTATTGTTTTTTAGTTTTCCCCACCATTTGCTATAAAAACAAATTCCCCTGCCTTATTTATTTTCTTCATTTCTCATACACTATTGTTCATGGATAAGGTTCGATATCCTAACAGGTTAAAAAAATTCAGGCGTATGGCCGGGTATTCCCAAAAAAAAGTGGCAAGACTACTGGGCTTTGCTGATACCAGCACCATTTCCCGATGGGAACATGGCATCACTGCTCCCAATATCATTCAGCTTCTCTGGCTTGCAAAACTCTATCATTGTTTGCCCCACGAGTTCTACCCTGACCTCTGGAACGTTATTGCTCCTGACCTGTTGACTCAACACGAGTCTTTTACCAGCCAGCATCACATTTGTTTATGATCACATAACCTCTTTGATTTGCTGACGTTAAGGACATTTTAAAGAGTGTCCTTTTCTGTCTGTCCTTTTGTTTCTTGATTGTTCCCTTTGTTGCTGTTCTCCTGTTCTTCCAAAATCATAGTGCCGGTTATTTTCCATAACCGGGCTATATATAACGAACGATAACGAAGGATAAAAAGAACGATCGTTGTTCTTTCGCTTCCGTTTCAATTATTTGGAAGGGTTGCCCATTATTAGTTTTGCTCTTTCCTGCTATGTCTACTGATTATGATCCTCATGAAATTAAACTCGCCAACGAAATCGCTTCCACGCTCAAAGACAGGGATTCCCTCCAGCTTCACCTGCAATTGGTGCGTAAGTATAAGGAAGAATTCCTGCGGCGTATCCTGGCTAAAGTAATGTCCCTCGATGAATCCAAGATAAAGCGCAGCAGGGCTGCGTTGTACACTTTCCTTATCAACCAAGGTGGTTCCAACCATGACCCTGGGCATTAGTTCCAATACCCGCCTGGTGAGCCTTGCTGTGGTGGATAATGATGCTCTTGTTGATACATTTACCCAACTGCATAAAGACCGTTGGTCGGATGATAAAGCTCAAACCATCGTTGCTGCTATTGGTGCCAGTATTAGTTCTTATAGTATCAGTAAAGTGGTGATTGCAATTCCGCATAGGTATCATCAAACCCAGGCGCATCAATCGCTTATGGCTGCAGTATGTCATTTCTTTGTTGTCCGCAACATTCCCATCATCACTGCCAGCCCCACTGATATCGCTGCTCTTTGTACCGAGGGGAAGGTGAAAAGTAATACCGCCCTCATGGAATTGCTCGTTGAACGCTTCCCCGAATTACGCACGTTTCACCAGCGGGAACTCCGTAATAAAAACAAATACTATTACAAGCTCTTTGAAGCCGTGGCTGTTGCCTGTATGGCAGAACAATTGCTTGTATAAACGATGAACAGGACTATTACAGTCCTGTTTTTGTTTGCTCTTTTAGCAAATTACCCTCCCTTATAGTTGTGGTGTTGCTGGTGTACACTCCATGAAAATTTTGTTCATTAAAAATCTTTTCATGCAGTCTATTCAATCTACCGTGCAGCCACTGGCTGTTGCTGAAATTCAGGTGCGTTACAGTACTTTGATCAAACCTTCTCTTCGTCCCCGTGCCATTAGTTCCCTTGATGTGTATCAAATCTTTTTGGAATATTGGGATAAGGATAAAATTGAACTGGTGGAGCAATGCAATCTCATGCTCATTGATAAAGGGCGTGGAGTTTTGGGCATCTGTACTATTTCTTCCGGCTCTGTGTCTTCTACAATCATTGATATGCGTATGGTATTTGGTGTGGCTTTAAAAGCCAATGCGGTTGAAGTTGCCATTGCACATAATCATTGTTCGGGAAGGCTTATTCCCAGCAAGGAAGACCAGGCAGTTACCTATAAGTTGCGGGAAGCCGGTCGTATACTTGATATTCCCCTCATTGACCACATGATTGTGAGTCCGGATGGGTATTACTCTTTCGCAGAACAAGGAATTATTTAGTTCCTTGTTTTTTATTAGTTGGAATTAACCTACTTACTGTCCTTCGATTGTAACTGAGGCAAACCACTCTTTATCTATAAATTCCTTTCCCACTTGTTGGGCAAACTCCATACAGCAATATTTTGAAATGCTGATATCAATATCATAGTCTCTTGACCAGTTGGCTTCAACCTTAAGCCGTTTATGATGTAGCGGACATTTTCTCAGTTTCAGCTCTTGTTTCATTTCTTCAAAGATGTTGAAACCAACCATCATCGTTTCATATTTTTCTGTTTGTTCTGGACTATATGACATTGCTTTTATTTTCAATGAACAAAAATAATTGTTTACGCCATCACTTATTGATTTGCATATTAAGCAAATTCCCCTCCCTTCTGCTTCCTTTCGTTTTTGGATACACTCCCTGTAAATTAATTCTTTCACAAAAAATCAATTGAATTATGGATGCTCCACAAACTCCTTCTCAAAAACTGGATGTGTATCAAATGGTCACTGATCGCATTATTGAACTCCTTTCTGCAGGCACTATTCCCTGGAAACAACCCTGGACGGATTCCGGTGTTCCGATGAATCTCATCAGTAAACGGCCATACCGGGGTATTAATCTTTGGTTATTGCTCTCGCTTCAGTATGAACGCAATCTCTTCCTCACCTGGGACCAGCTTAAAAAAATGGGTGCTTCAGTAAAGCAGGGTGAACACGGGCATATTGTTGTCTTCTGGAAACAGGTGAAAAAACAACCTGAAGTACTTGATGATAAAGAGCAGCCTAAAACTGTTCCCATGCTTCGGTACTATAAGGTCTTTAACATTGCCCAGTGCAGGGATATTCCTAATGATATGTTGCCTGAACTGGTTGCTGATGATGGTGACCCGCTTGCTGAATGTGAAGCTATTGTGCAGGCTATGCCTGACTGTCCGGTAATCCAGCACAAAGAACAAAAAGCGTATTACAGTATTGAGGGTGACTTCATTAATATGCCCAAAAAGAAAAGCTTCAAAACACAGTCAAGTTATTACTGTACGCTTTTTCACGAACTGGTGCATAGCACCGGATCGGAAAAACGTTTGGGTCGTTCATCAGTTACTGATATGTCTGAATTTGGGTCTGACTCCTATTCTCTCGAAGAGTTAATCGCTGAGATGGGCGCGTCATTTCTCAATTCTTTTGCGGGTATTCTCGATACGCAAATCAAAGATTCTGCCGCCTACATTAAAGGCTGGCTGAGTGTATTGAAGAATGACAAACGATTCATCATCGCCGCCAGTGGGCAAGCTCAGGTTGCGGTTGACTTTATCCTTAACCGGAAAGAACAAGTCCCAAACGAAGAAATTGCTGAAGTGCAAGAAGCATCTGTGGTTAGGTAAGTTCAAGTGAGCCCGTCCGTTTCTACGGCGGGCTTTATTATCTTGTTCAAAAAGTTAAACGTAGTTTATTTTATCCCATAAATAAATATTTCAGTGTCCCCGGTATTTATTCCACAATTCTTAAAGCCATACTCCTCTAATTTTCGCCTAATTTTCGAGGCCAGATAAAATGGCTTATCGCTCGAAAATTTACCCTTATTACTCTCCCACATACCATTAACTTCAAATAATTCCTTAGATCCAGGTTTTTTAGGTGTTAAATAACCATTCGAAACAGAAAAAATAGCAATCCCTCCTTCTTTGACTACACCAAAACAATCAGCGATAGTAGATTTAATATCATTACCACTACTATGAATTGCTCTAAGATTTAAATAAATATCGAAGTCATTGGTCAACGGAGAGTCCTCCATGTTTCCGGTGTTAAATTTAATTTTACCCTTATGAATAGTTTTACCCTCTTCAATAGCTAAAGCACTAATATCACAGACTTCTAACTTTAAATTATTAGCTGAAAAGTCAGGAAAAATCTCAAGAAGCTCTGAGCCATTATTTGATCCAACACCAACAATTTTTAGATTGTGAATCCCGTTGATTAATTTTTTATTTAGAATGTCTAAAATTGGTCTATGCCAATTTGAGTAATTGCTTCTTAAATCTTTACTATAATCATAATTTCCATATTTGATATTGAATGCATGCTCTCTGGCTTTTTTCGCAAAATCGATGAGTGTAGAATGCTTAACTGATGTAACGTTTTTCCATAAATAACAATTTTCGGTAAATGTTAAGCCCTTCTTATAAGTTACTTGTGAAATATTTTCATTTAATAGATAGTCATTTATCAAATCACTTATACTTACTTCATACCAATATTCATTTTCAATTGAATTATTAAATTTATTGTTCTCTTTTAATTCTCCAGAGGCTGAAATTGGAAGTTGTGTTTGATTTTGCTTAATAACTTTTTCAAAATTATATGTCAAGTCTTTCATAAAAAATTCAACAAGCTCCTTATCATTCCTAATCTCTCTATAAATTCCTTTATCAGCATACTTTTCTTTGAACAAATTAATTTTTGTCAATTGCTCTGGATTAATTTTTCCTGGTTCTATCTTTTTCGCATAAAAGTATACAATAGCAGGTCGGTTTGTGTCAAGAAACTGTTCAATTTCAGCTAATGTTCCTGATTCAAACATACCAGTTGGAGTTCCAAATCTCGTCCAGAAAAGTGCAATTAATAAGTCTGAATTTTTTACTAATTCTTCGTCAATAATACTTTGATAGGTTTCATTACTTGTAATGGGCATATCCTTTTCCCACCGCAAAGATTGGACTATACGATTTAATGTTCGCCCTTTATCTCTATTCCAATCAAAACAGCATTTTTCAATCAAATCTCGTTGAGCCAAGACATCATTAGGTGAGGAAATTAGTAAAGTAATACTATAGGGTCTCTCCATAATTTTTCTTCAATAAGAACTGAAGATAAATAAATTTAGTCATATATATTATAAATTTTGTATACCCCCACTACAGATTATTTCCAGAAATTTGATCGAGTAATAATCTAGTGAACTGTAATAATTAGAGTAACATTAGACTAAATTCCTAATTTACCAAAATCCACCCGCTTCGTTCCTTCTACAATCTCTGGCAGATTTACAGAGAAATAATTCTTTGTAGTCTCTTCTTTCATATGACCCATCATTTTTGATATGATTGGTCGTTCAGCACCATATCGAACCCAAAGCTGTGCGTTAGTATGCCGGGCAACCTTATTGGTGATGTTCTTCTTAACACCTGCTATTCTCGCAATTTCCTTGAGATTGCGGTTGTATGCAGGCTCCTCAATAAACGCACTAGGGTTGAATACGGATTTCTCTGATGTTTCTGATTGATAGGCACGGATTATTCCTGCAGCATGAGGGAACTTAAACAACGGTATAATGGTTTGATTTCCGTTTTTATCCCGTGAACCAATAAGGAAAAAACCAAACTCCTCATCCTCAAATAATTGATCTTTAGTAAATATGGGCAGGTCTTTATAGTAGTATCCTGTGTAAATCTGGAAAAGGAACATATCCCTGTCCCGCGCAAGAAATTCCTTGCCTTTCGGAAATACCGCAGCCCGCAGTTGTTTGATCTCCTGGATTTCCAAAAATGTTCTCTTTGCCTGATTTACCTTAATCTTTACATCATCAAATAAAAACTCCATCTGACTTGAATCAAGATAATTATCCTTCCTGGCACATTTAATTACTCGTTTTAGAGCCTCCATATACTTTTTACAACTACTTCCTTGTAAGCTCTTTTTAACTTGCATGAATTTGTGGAAGTCCCGAAGCAAAATGTTATCGATGTCAGAAAAGAACAGTTCTTTTTTGAATTCTTTTAAGTGCGCTAAACAGGTATTATATTTTTTGATGGTATTCTCTTCTAATTTCTCCGGCGGGTTATTAATAAAGCTTTGCATGTACTCATAGAACGAATTACTATCACCCTTCTTTTTAAGGTGTTTAAAGATGGTCTCAAAGCTTAGTGGCTTATTAAAGTTGTAGCTTCTTTTGATGAGTTCGTTCAGCAGGTTTTTCTTTTCAATAATCTTGGCGTTGATTTCAAAGGCAAATGAATGATTCTTTACCCAGTTATCGTCTTTTCCACTCCACTGCACTTTTGATACCTTTTGAGGCACAGGGATTTTGTAGTATCGGGAATCCCGTTCAATGGTAATGCGCAAGTGAATAGAGTACAATCCGGATTTGTTGTCTTCATTGCGCCAATTATGGATTACGGCTATTTGTGGCAGATTCATACTCAAATATAGGCAAAATATCTGGAAAACCGTAAAACAAATTGTAAAACAATTAACGGGGATTAAAGGGAATAAGAAAGTATCATAAATGATAAAACCCTTGTCGGTATTGAATTTGACAAGGGTTTTATACTTTTTAGGAATTCTTAATTCCTGTTATTTGTAGCCCCGACAAGAATCGAACTTGTATCTAAAGTTTAGGAAACTTCTATTCTATCCATTGAACTACAGGGCCAATATTTTGGGAGGGCAAAAGTAATTATTTATGCTTGATTAGCCGCTAAACCAGGCAATATTTTCACTACATTTATTGCTCAACAATGCGTTATATGAAAAAAATATACTCCGCTGCGCTGGTTATGGCATTTTACAGCTTCAGTTTCAGCAGTACTGCACAAACTACACCGGCAATAAAACCACACATCAACCATATTGCCCATTACGTGGTGAACCTGGCCCGCAGTACCGATTTTTACATGCACATCATCGGGCTGGACAGTATTCCAGAACCTTTTCACGATGGTAAACATACCTGGCTTTCTGTTGGCTGCAATGCTCATTTGCACCTGATAAAGGGCGCTACAGAAGCTGCCACCATCAATAAGAATGCTCATCTTTGTTTCTCAGTGGCTTCGGTGCCAGATTTCGTTCTTATTTTAAAAGACCACCATATTGAATTTGAAAACTGGGCTGGAGAAAAAAACGCTGTTACCAATCGTGTGGATGGGGTAAAGCAAATTTATTTTAAAGACCCCGATGGTTACTGGATTGAAATTAATGATGCGAAGGATTGATGGCTTCAGGCGTCTGACGGTTACAAACCGTCTTGACGCCTGAAGCCTGCTCATCACATTGAAAGCTGCAGGATAAATGGTATCAGCCGGTTTGGCCAGGCTCAACCTGCAGCTTTTAAACCGTTGCCCATTTCTAGTTTTTCGCCCCGCAAACCTTATCTTTGCCCTCCCGAAAAAACCGGGGTTACTCAAAAAATTTTACTGGTATGAAGTGGTTGAACCTGTTAATCAAATACCGCCTGTGGTTGGGCATTGTGTTCGTGGCACTGGCCATTTTCACCAATATGCAGGCTGGTTTCTGGCCTTCTTTTATTCTTTATCTCGTTGCAGCGATCCTGATTGTTGGTCATTTTTTATTCGGGCCCATGCGCCTTATTCAATCGTATATGGAAGAAGGCGACCTGGAAGGTTCTAAAAAAGTACTGGATTCCATCTGGTTTCCCGGTCTGCTCATTAAGCCTGTTCGCAGTGTGTACTATACTTTAAAAGGCAACCTGGATATGATGAACCAGGATTTTGATTCTGCAGAAAAACACCTGAAAAAAAGTAACGACCTGATGAACAACAGTACGCTGATGCAGGGGCAATTAAAGCAAGCTGAAGGTGCCAATAAATTACAACTGGGCATGCTGGCCATTCAAAAAGGTGATATGCGCCAGGGCGAAAGCTACATCCGCCAGGCCATCCGTGCCGGACTGCCCGATAATGAGAATAATGCTGCGGCTTACCTGCAATTATGTTCTATCATGATGAACAAAAGGGAATTCCGTGCTGCCAAAGAATTTTTCCGTAAGGCTAAAAGTTTTAAACCCACTACACCGCAAATTGTGGATCAAATCAAACAAATTGAAAAATATATTGCCCGCATGCCGGGTTAATGACTGAATTAAATTTTAAAAAAGGTTGACTCCTGCACGGGTCAACCTTTTTTATTTTTTGTTGTAGCTGAATAACTAAATTGTGGTGTAATTGTTTACTTATGATCAAACAGCTTCAGCTTTTTCTCTTATCGATGACGATAGTTTTTTCTTCCACAGCGCAACAATCCAGTGCGGTCAGCATTATTCCGCAACCTGCAAAAATGGTGTACGGCAATGGCGTGTTTACATTGCCCGATAATTTGACCATTACCATCAGTAATGCGGATTCTTTACAGCAAATGGCAGCATCGCTCACCCATATTTTGCAATGGAGGAACAACCACATTACAGTTGTTACCGAAACTAAAAATGCCTCCAGCGGCATTTTTCTTGATCTGAATCCCACCGCCGATATTCCTGCTGAAGGATATGAACTGCGTACAGACGCTTCCGGTATAGTGATCACCGCATCTTCCGGTTCAGGAATATTTTATGGTATACAAACACTGCTGAAGCTGTTGCCTAAATCTGTGGAAAATAAAAATAATACCGCTATGTATGGAACATGGGCGGTGCCCTATATCAACATCAGCGATGCGCCGCGTTTTGGATGGCGTGGTTTGATGCTGGATGTGTCCCGCCATTTTTTTACGGTAGATGAAGTGAAAGATTATATTGATCAGATGGCGAAATATAAATTCAACATCTTACACCTGCACCTGAGTGATGACCAGGGCTGGCGCCTGAAAATAAAAAGCTTACCAAAATTGACTGAAGTTGGTGCGTGGCGAGTGAATAAAACCGGTACGTTCGGCCGCTTCTCCCCACCCACACCAGATGAACCCAAAACTTACGGCGGCTTTTACACGCAGGATGATATGAAAACAATTATCCGTTACGCAGCGGAACATTTCATCAGCATCCTTCCTGAAATTGACATGCCCGGCCATAGCCTGGCAGCTATCGCTTCTTATCCTGAACTGAGTTGCACAACGGGTACTTATGCAGTAAACTCCGGCGAACAACTGATGGTATGGCCCGGTGGCGGTAAACATTTCTATGGCTTGCTGGATAATACCCTTTGCCCCGCCAGTGAAAAAACATACGCTTTTATTGACAAAGTATTTACAGAAATTGCAGCACTCTTCCCCTTTCCCTATATCCACATGGGTGGCGATGAAACGGCACGTAACTTTTGGGAAAAAAGCGATGCCATTAAAGCATTGATGAAAGAACAGCACCTGGCTAACTTAGATGAAGTGCAGAGTTATTTTGTAAAACGGGTGGAGCAAATCATCAACGCCAAGGGCAAGAAAATGATTGGCTGGGATGAAATTTTACAGGGCGGCCTGGCGCCTAATGCTGCGGTGATGAACTGGCAAAGCCCGCAGTCGGCCATTGAAGCCACCAAACAGGGGCATGAAGTGGTGATGTGCCCCACTGCTTATACTTATCTTGATTATATGCAGGGCGATGCGGCCATTGAACCGCCTGTATATGCATCATTACGATTGAAAAAAGCCTATCAATTTGAACCCGTGCCTGACGGTGCCAATGCTGCACTCATCAAAGGCGGACAGGCCAATTTATGGACGGAGCAGGTGTATAATATGCGCCACGCCGAATACATGACCTGGCCCCGTGCATTTGCCATTGCTGAAGTATTGTGGAGCCCGAAAAACACCCGCAACTGGGATAATTTTGTACAACGGGTGGAAACCCAGTTTGAACGTTTTGATATTGCCGGTGTAAAATACTCCCCCAGCATGTACGACCCCATTTTTGATATCCAGAAAAAAGATACAGCAACGTTGCTGGTTACACTAAGTACAGAAGTGAGCGGCCTGGATATTCATTACAGTTTTGATAATTCTTTCCCCGACCAGTTTTATCCCACTTACAGCGGTACACTTACCGTACCTAAAGATGCAGCAGCTTTAAAAGTGATCACCTATCGCAACGGTGCGCCGGTTGGCAGAATGATGGTAATGCCGGTAACAGAAATGAGGAAACGGGCAGGGTTGAAATAAGGTCGGGGCGGTGCAACGACCTAGCCATTGAGGAATGATAATGTTCTACCGATGATTGTCCATGTCGCTGTAAGCATCCCGATCTCTTCGAAAGGTCGGGGCGGTGCAACCGACCTGGCCATTGAGGAATGATAATGCTATACTGATGGTCGTTCAGGTTGCTGTAAGCGTCCTGATCTTAATGTGTTATTTCTGAAACAGCAACTGCACCCTGGTATCCAATGCCACTTCGGTTGGCGTGCGGCCCAAATTCACCGGCCTGGAGCTGCCATAATTTTCAACCGCTGCAATGCGGTTACTGCCAACGTAACGGGAGAGTAAATAATTCTTTACTATATCGGCACGGTCCTGCGCCAGTTTATCACATACTGATTTAATACCCTCGCTGCTGTGGGCATTTCCCTGGATGATGAGATGATAAGCAGGATTTTGTTTGAGCACATTGATCACACTATCCAGCGTATTATAAGTAGTTGACTGCAGTTTAATATCCTGGAACTGGAACAGGATCATCACCGCATCTTTATCGGGGCAGCCTTTATTTTCTTTATAGCCAAATTCATCAATACATGCATCTGCATCATCCGGTACACCGTCTCCATCTTTATCTGCAACAACCACAACTGGTGGTGGTGCAGGAAAATTCAGCTGCAATTCCGCACGGCAATTCAAGGCATGGCCATCTTTGTTTACATTACTGTTTTTCGATTTGGCGGCACCCTTGCCTTCCACCAAAATAATACGGTCTTCTTTAATACCGCGGCCCAGAATATATTTCTTTACAAACAAGGCACGGTCCAGCGACAGGTATTTTAAAATGGTATCGTTGCCTTCATCAATATGTGCATACCCACGAATGGTTAGTGTAATAGAATCATCTCTCTTTAAAACATTCACCACGCTGTCAATCACATCAAATGTATAGGTATGATATAAAGCAGATTGTTTATAATCGAATGGAATTAAAATGACAGAAGAATCTTTTTCTCCATTACCTTTTATACCCGTTTGGCGGTTAGCCGCAAGTGCAGTATGGGATGTTAAGCTGAGCAGAAATAAGAGATAAATAATTTGTTTCATTGGCTGCGTTGCCATCAACAGGCATTATGCTACTGCAATAATAATACCGTTTGCTGAATTTACCACTTCCCCGTTGTTATTTGTATCATAATGTGGGTGTACCAAAGCGCTTTTCCACCGCCGTATAACGATAATCGAAAATATGCTGCAATTGTTTTTTTACGAATACTGCATGTGCAATATCTCCCAAAAACCACAGGGGTAATTTATAATGCACAATATCGGTCATCTCAACGCCTTCCTTCACTACGTTAAAATGATGCTGGTGGTGCCAAAAGGAGTAAGGGCCAAATCGCTGTTCATCAATAAAAAATTGTTTGTCTTTCACCTGCGTAATTTCTGTCATCCAGTATAATGGAATGCCGAAAAAAGGCTTCACTTTATATTCAATGATCTGTCCTGCATACATCGCATCGCCATGATGTTGAGAGATAATGCTGAAGCCAAGATTGGCAGGGGTGATGTCGTTTAAGTTGGCCGGACTGCTGAAAAAATCCCACACCACGTCCAGGGATGCCGGAATGGTTTGAACCGTTTTTATAGCATATACTTTACTCATACCACATCTAACAAATATTATTATTGATTGTTTACCACCTGCGTTGTTTAGTTTTATCTTTGAAAGATGTTGAACTACCGCAGCATATTAGCGCAGAAATTTACACAGGAATATCAAAAGCTGAACCCGCAGCAGCGTAAAGCCGTGGATACCATTGAAGGCCCTGTAATGGTGATAGCCGGGCCGGGCACCGGCAAAACACAAATACTGGCCGCCCGCATTGGTAAAATTTTGTTAGATACGGATGTGCTGCCCGAAAATATTTTATGCCTTACTTATACTGATGCCGGTACCATTGCCATGCGCAAAAGGCTGGTGCATTTTATTGGTGCAGATGCATACAAAGTAAACATTTACACTTTTCATGCTTTTTGTAATGAGGTGATACAGGATAACCTGCCCTTGTTTGAAAAAACATCGCTGGATGCCGTGAGTGAACTGGAAAGCATCCAGTTGTTTAAAACATTAATAGATGCTTTTCCGAAAAATCACCCGCTGAAACGTTACCGCGGCGATGTATATTATGAGATCAACAACCTGAAAGCATTATTTTCTGCCATGAAACGCGAAGGCTGGACACCGGCTTTCATTAACCAGCGTATTGATGAGTATATTACCAGCCTGCCACAACGGGATGAATATATTGCCAAACGTGCGGTAAAAGATTTTAAGAAGGGCGATGTGCGTACCGATAAAATTGCTGAGGAAACGGAGAAGATGGACAAATTACGGTCAGCCGTAAACGAATTCGACAACTACCAGCAATTGATGCGCAAAAGAAACCGGTACGATTTTGATGACATGATCAACTGGGTGATACAGGTTTTTGAAAACAATCCCGCTGTGCTCGGTTTTTACCAGGAAAAATTTCAGTATATACTGGTGGATGAATACCAGGATACCAGCGGTATTCAAAACCGGCTGGTGCAATTGCTCATCAGCTACTGGCAAAAACCAAATGTATTTGTTGTGGGAGATGATGACCAGAGCATCTACCGCTTCCAGGGTGCGAACGTGGAAAATATGCTGGGCTTTGCCACTGCTTATACCAAAGAATTGATGACAGTGGTACTCACCAGCAATTACCGCAGCACACAACCCATACTGGATATTTCCAAAACACTCATCAATAATAACGAAGAACGTTTGGTGAAGAAGATTGACGGGCTGAGCAAAGAACTGGTGGCATCCAATACCAATATCAATCACCTGGAGCATTTGCCCGTTATCAACGAATACCTTTCTGTTACTGAAGAAATGGCGGGTATTACCCGGCAGGTGCATGCACTGGTGCAACAGGATGTGGAACCGGGAAGAATTGCCGTGATCTATAAAGAAAATAAATACGGCGAAGAGCTTGCCCAATATTTTCGTTTGAAAGGTATACCGGTATACAGTAAACGCAGTATCAATATTTTAACAGATGCCTTTGTAAAAAAACTGTTGCTGCTGTTGCGCTATTTAGAAGCGGAACACGATACGCCGTATAGCGGCGATGAAATGCTGTTCGAGATCATGCACTTTGATTTCTATCACATTCCGCCAATAGAAATTGCCAAACTTACTGTTGAAACCAACAGTAAACGGTACAGCGATTCGTCTGCTTCTTTACGCCGTTTGTTGTACGATAAAGCCAACACTCCGCCTAAAGATCTTTTTGATACCGGCATTCATTCCGGTTTAAAACAACTCAGTTCAATTGTAGAACAGTTGATTACTGATGTGCCGAACGTAACATTACTGCAACTCTTTGCAAACATTGTACAGCATGCCGGCATATTGCCGTACATGATGCCGCATGAAAATAAAATGAACCTTATTCATTTGCTTTCTGCTTTGTTTGATTTTATTAAAGAAGAGTGCAGCCGTAACCCCATGCTCGACCTGCATGGTTTGATTGGCATCATCGATTTAATGGAATCGGAAAACCTGCCCTTGCCGATGGTACAAATTGCGGGCAACGATAAAGGCGTAAACCTGCTTACGGCTCACGGCAGTAAAGGATTGGAATTTGAGTATGTATTTTTTGCCGGTGTCAATGCCTCTTCCTGGGAGAAAAAAAGAAAACCTTCGGGCGGATATAAATTTCCTGATACCATGTTTGCTTCGCAGCCTGCTTCCAGCGAAGAAGAAGAATTACGAAGATTGTTTTACGTAGCGCTTACCCGTGCGGAACAACATTTATACATTTCTTACGCCAAATTTAAAAATGACGGTAAGGAAATGGAGCCTTCCATGTTCATCGCAGAAATTTTGCAGCAGCATGCCATCCGCATTCAGCCCATAACTATTACCGCAAATGACATGGCCGATTTTGCGCTGCTGCAGTTTACTGCACAGGCACCGGAAATTGAACGGGCCGAAGAAGATTTTATTGACGGCATCCTGCAAAAATTTGTAATGAACGTAACCGCACTGAACAATTATTTAAAATGCCCGCTGCAGTTTTATTATCAAAACCTCATCCGCATACCCACGGGTAAAAGCGAAGCCACAGAGTTTGGCAGCGCAGTACACTATGCGCTGGAAAAATTATTCCGCAGCATGCAGGAAGATGCTGCACAACGCTTCCCCGGCAAAGAAGAAATGATGGCGCATTTTAACTGGTACATGCAGCGCCACCGCGAAAATTTTACCAAAGAAGCGTATGCCCGCCGTATGGAATATGGTAGCGAAGTGCTGCGCAATTATTACGATACCTACATCAATCAATGGAATAAAGTGGTGGCGGTGGAACGCAATATCCGCGGCGTGGTGGTAAATGGTGTTCCTTTAAAAGGCAAATTAGATAAGCTGGAGTTTGATGGCAAAAACATCAACGTAGTGGATTATAAAACCGGTGATATTGACAAAGCTTTGCTTAAGCTGAAAGGCCCTAACGATAAAGATCCCAATGGCGGCGATTACTGGAGGCAGGCGGTGTTTTATAAAATACTCATTGATAATTACGAACAAAAGGACTGGAAAGTACTAAGCACTGAATTTGATTTTATTGAACCGGATAAAAAGAAACAATACCGTAAAGAAAAAATCATCATCAGCCCGGCGGATACTGAAACCGTGAAGCAACAGATTGCCCAAACCTGGGAAAAAATACAGGCCAAAGATTTTTATACCGGCTGTGGCAAAGAAGATTGCCATTGGTGCAATTTTGTAAAAGATAACCAGTTGGCCGTAGCGCTGCACGACCTTACTGAAGAGGAAGAACCTGCGGATTAAAGTAATTTTATGATTTAAAAGAAAAGCAAAACCTGTAAACCCATTAAGTTTGCAGTTCAATACCTGCTGATGAAAGTTTTTCGTTTATTATTTGCATTGAGCATTGTTGTTACGGTCGCTGCTGCTTTCAGCAGCTGCGGCCAGATCGGTTCTATCAGTGGCGGACTGAAAGATACGCTGCCGCCGGTTTTAGTTTCTTCAACACCCAAACCCAATACCGTTCATTTCACCGGCAACAAGATCACACTGAATTTTGATGAGTATATTGATGAGCCGCTTGATATACAGTCGAACCTGCTGGTATCGCCCTATCCCAAAACGCAACCGGAAATCAGAACCAAACTGAAAACCGTTACTGTAAAAATCAAAGACACGCTGCAACCCAATACCACTTATGCCATCAACTTTGGTAAACTGATCAAAGATGTGAATGAAGGCAATGTGCTGAAAAATTTTACTTATGTTTTTTCTACGGGTAATTATATAGACAGTTTAAGCCTTGCCGGCAGGGTGGAAATTGCGGAGAACGGAAAGACAGACAGTACGCTACTGGTTTTATTATACCGCGATGCGGTGGACAGTACTGTGCAACATTCCAAGCCCACGTACATGGCTTTTGTGAACGGTAAAGGATATTTTCTTTTTACCAATTTGCCCGAAGGCAGTTACCGTTTGTATGCCTTAAAAGATAATGATGGTGGTAAAACATATAACTCCAAATCGGAAATGTTTGCCTTTATGGATGAGCCGGTTCATGTAACCAACCAAATGGATACCTCCATTGTTTTATATGCCTATGCTGAAGAGAAGCAGGAAAAAAACGTCAGCACGTCTGTATTAAAACCTAAGCCCGGCCCATTTAAAAGATTAAAGTTTACATCGGACGTTGCAGGCGGTAAGCAGGATATCAGGGAAAATATGGTGCTGGATTTTAATAAGCCGATCAAGACGTTTGATTCAACTAAAATTATTTTAACGGATACGAATTATAATCCTGTAAAAGGATATGCTGTTTCGCTGGACAGTGATAAAGTCTTTATCAAAAACAAATGGATACCCGACTTTGATTACCGTTTAATAGTAAATAAAGCTGCTGTTGCCGACAGTACAGACAGTATTATGGTTAAAACAGATACGCTTCATTTTAAAAGTAAAGCTGAAAGCGATTATGGTAATGTGGTGCTGCGTTTTTCTCATTTGGATTTTGCCAAACACCCCGTTTTACAATTTATACAGGGAGATGACATTAAATATGCTTACCCCATAACCAGTGGCGAGTGGCGCAATAAATTATTTACTCCCGGTGAATATGAACTGCGTATTCTTTTTGATGATAACAATAACGGCAAATGGGACCCCGGCAGTTATGAAAAGAAACGGCAGCCGGAAAAAGTCGTCACCCTGCCCAAAAAAATTTCTATACGGGAGAACTGGGATAATGAAAGTGAGATTAATTTGTGAGGTGGGGAATGGTCAATGGTGAATACAAAAACTAAGGGAATGGATAATTGATAATGGATAATTAATAATTTTTCGACCCGTTAACGCTTACCATATAGGCATGAGCCTTCCATCAAAAACATTATCCATTATTCATTATTAATTGTTCATTGTCCTTCATCCATTGACCATTCACCATTCCCCATTCCCCCTTATCTTTACACCATGATTTTTTCTTCTTCGCTTTTAGAGAATGCTGTGAATGAATTTGCCAAACTGCCCGGTATTGGAAAAAAAACGGCGCTGCGTTTGGTGTTGCACTTAATTAAACAGGATGTGAATGATGTTGCACAGTTCAGTAACGCCATTGCCACATTAAGAGAAGAAATCCGTTTTTGCAACCGCTGCCATAATATTGCCGATGGCCCTTTGTGTAAAATATGCAGCAACAGCATGCGCAAACAGGAAGTGATTTGCGTGGTGGAAAATATCCGGGATGTGATTGCTATTGAAAGCACACAGCAGTTTAATGGTGTGTATCATGTACTCGGCGGCATCATTTCTCCATTAGATGGTGTGGGCCCTGAACAACTACAAATAGACTCGCTGGTGGAAAGGGTGCAAAAAGAAAATATCGCAGAGATCATCTTTGCCTTAAACCCCAATATACAGGGCGATACCACCATTTATTATATCAGCAAGAAATTAAAACCGCATCCAGTAAAAATCACCACTATTGCCCGTGGCATCTCTTTCGGTGGCGAACTGGAATATGCTGATGAAATGACACTGGCTAAAAGCATCAGCAACCGCATACCGGTAGAAAATTATATTACCGCCGGAAATTAAGCCCACATTTTAATATAGCTGCAAAGCAACCAATGGTTTGCTTTTTCCGTTTTACCTGTTACACAAAATGTAATATGAACTATGGCGGCTAAAAGCAGGAAGATCATTTTAAATACGCTGTTGGGCATCGTTGTTTGTGCCGGTGTTACCGGGTATTTTTTATGGAACAAAAAACATTTTTCTGTTGCAGGCAGCACACCGGTTGTAGTCATTACCGCGGCTGAATTACATCAAAGTTTTTCTAAAGATTCTCTATATGCCAAAACCCAGTTTGTTGGCGATGAGAGCAATCAAAAAGTAATACAGGTTAATGGCGAAGTAAGCAGTGTAAAAAAAGATGTAGCAGGAACAACAATCATCCTGTTAAAAACAGCCACCGACGGTGCATTTATCAATTGCAGTATGGAAGGCAAGGCAGAAAATATTAACACCGGCACTAAAATAGTAGTTAAGGGTATATGTACCGGTTACAATTTTGATGCAGAGATGGGTATACCCGGAGATGTATTGATGACACGGTGTTACATCATTCAATAAAAAATTAAATACACGCATGAAATATTTGTTGATGGGTTTGATAGCTGTAATAATGTACTGCAATGCGGCGGCACAACGGTTTTATACTAAAAATGGCAGCATCAGTTTTTATTCCAAAACAGCACTGGAAGATATTAAAGCAGACAACAACCAGGTGATGGCATTGGTTAATACCCAAACCGGCGAACTTCGTTTTTCATTACTCACCAAGGGTTTTCATTTTAAAAAAGCCCTGATGGAGGAACATTTCAATCAGGATTATATGGAAAGCAGCCAATACCCCAATGCCACCTTTAAAGGCAGTATTACTGATTTAACAAAAGTGCGTTTTGATAAAGATGGCAGCTACAACGTACCCGTTAGCGGCGAGTTGACCATTCATGGCGTAACCCGTAAAGTAACCACCACCGGCGTGATTACGGTAAAAGATGGAAAAATTGCAGGCTCGGCCAAATTTATGGTTACTGTGGCAGACTATAAAATAAGCATCCCTAAAGTATACACCGATAATATTGCCAAAACGGTGGAAGTGACCGTAACCTGCAGTTTTGATCAAAAGCTGTAAGTCTGCCAGTAAGAGATTGTCCGTTCATCCTATCATTTGCAAGTACGTTTTACTACGGCTTATGCCGGTAAAAGCTGTAACATTTTGTGTTACGGCTTTTGTATTATAACTTTGCAGCATAACCCAGGCGGATTTGTTTATTGTTCAGCCTGTATAAAATTGAACTAATAAACGAAAAGCATTCCCAAATACTCGTACGGATTGTTTACCGTTTAAAAGTTCACCTTAAAAATTTATTGTAAACCGGTGCTGTTACAGGCTGTTGTATATAGCTGGCTGTAACACATCACCACAATATTATTGAACTATGTCAAGTTTAGAAAAAGCATTGCAGCAAAGAATATTGATCATAGATGGCGCTATGGGCACCATGATACAGCGCCACAAACTGCAGGAAGCCGATTACCGTGGCGATCGTTTTAAAGACTGGCCTAAAGATGTGAAGGGCAATAACGACCTGCTCAGTATTACTCAACCAGAAATTATTATTGGTATTCATTTGCAATACCTCAATGCCGGTGCAGATATTATTGAAACCAATACCTTCAGTGCCACCGCCATTGCCCAGGCAGATTATGATATGCAGTCGCTGGCTTATGAACTGAATGTTGCATCTGCACAATGTGCCAGGGAAGCCATTAAACGAAGTGGTAAAACCGCCTGGGTGGCCGGCGCCATCGGCCCTTTGAATAAAACACTGTCCTTATCGCCAGACGTTAATAACCCCGGTTACCGTGCCGTTAGCTTTGATGAAGTGGCCGCTGCCTATACCGAACAGGTAAAAGGTTTGGTGGATGGTGGCGTGGATATCCTTTTAGTGGAAACCATTTTTGATACGCTCAATGCCAAAGCAGCGATCTATGCTATTAAAAATTATTTCCGCAAAAACAACCTGCCGGAATTGCCCATCATGATCAGCGGTACCATCACTGATGCCAGCGGCCGTACATTAAGCGGTCAAACGCTGGAAGCTTTTTATACCTCGGTGGCACATGCCAATCCACTGAGTGTGGGATTAAACTGTGCATTAGGTGCTTCAGAAATGCGGCCACATATTGAAGAATTATCGAATATTGCATCCTGTTATGTATCTGCTTACCCCAATGCAGGCTTGCCCAATGCATTTGGAGAATATGATGAACAACCGCATCAAACGGCACATATTATTGAAGAGTGGGCAGCTAATGGCTGGCTGAATATTGTAGGCGGATGCTGCGGCACCACACCCGATCATATTAAACATATTGCAGACGAAGTGAAAGCTTTTACACCGAGGCCATTGCCGGTTATGGAAGAAGCGTTATAAAAATGAGTACACAAATTACCGGCACGCAGCTTTATAAAAGCATTCAGAATCTGGTAGAACAAAGCAAACGTGTTTTATATACCATTGCTAATGTTACTATAACAGAAACCTATTTTAATGTGGGCAGAATGATTGTTGAGCATGAACAGCAGGGAAATAAAAAGGCTGCTTACGCAAAGGCGACATTAGTAACGGTTTCAAAAAAACTCACTGCAGTATTGGGTAAAGGATTTTCTGTTGATAACCTGGAAAACATGCGCAGGTTTTATCTTTTGTATAAAGAAGATTACAGCAAGCATATTCAAAAGAATAACATTTCCGAGACAATGTCTCGGAAATTAAGTGCTTCCCAAAAATCCGAGATAGTGTCTCGGAAATCAGGGTCTTCTCCTTTTAAGTTATCCTGGTCGCATTATGTTTTCCTCTGTAATATTGAAAATATAACTGAAAGAAAATTTTACGAAATAGAAACCGCAGCAGAAAACTGGAGCCTCAGGGAATTAAAAAGGCAATATGAAAGTGCTTTGTTTGAACGCCTTGCTTTAAGCCGCAATAAAAAGAAAGTGAAGCAACTGAGTAAAAAAGGACATGTTATTGCAACACCTTCTGATGCAATAAAAGATCCTTATATCCTTGAATTTTTAGGCCTGCAGGAAAAAGAATACTTCTCCCAAACCGATTTGGAAAAAGCCATCATCAATAAGCTGGAGCATTTCATCCTGGAATTAGGTAAAGGCTTTTTATTTGTTGACAGGCAAAAAAGAATAAAGCTGGACAGTGATGATTATAAAATCGACCTGGTGTTTTATCACAGGATATTGCGGTGTTTTGTATTGACAGACCTGAAAATTGGAACATTACAGCATAAAGATATTGGGCAAATGCAGATGTATGTAAATTACTTTGACGAAGAAATTAAAGCCGAAGAAGAAAGCAAAACCATTGGTATCATACTTTGCAAAAATAAAAAAGAGAGTACTATTAAATATACCCTTGGAAAAAACAACAGGCAGATATTTGCCAGTAAATACAAAATATTTTTTCCTGAAAAACAAATTTTACAACTGATAAGGGAACAATAACACATACTATGAGCATAATAAAACCCTACTTACGCCTCAGCGGCCTTGAACCCCTGGTAGTTCGCCCGGAAACCAATTTTGTAAACGTTGGGGAACGTACCAATGTAACCGGCAGTAAAAAATTTGCCCGGCTGATTAAAGACGGCCAGTATGAAGAAGCATTATCTGTAGCCCGCCAGCAGGTGGAAAACGGCGCACAGGTTATTGATGTAAATATGGATGACGCCTTACTGGATGGTGTACATGCCATGACCACTTTCCTGAATTTATTACAGGCAGAACCCGATATTGCCAAAGTACCGGTAATGATCGACTCTTCAAAATTTGAAATCATTGAGGCAGGGTTAAAATGTGTACAGGGAAAATGTATTGTAAACTCCATCTCCATGAAAGAGGGAGAAGCCAAATTTATAGACCAGGCATTTACCTGTAAAAGTTATGGCGCTGCTGTAATTGTTATGGCTTTTGATGAAGTGGGCCAGGCAGATACCAAAGCCCGTAAAGTGGAAATTTGCCACCGTGCCTATAAAATTCTTACCGAAAAAGTAGGGTTTGCGCCGCAGGATATCATCTTCGACCCCAACATATTTGCTGTAGCCACCGGTATTGAAGAACACAATAATTACGCAGTGGATTTTATTGAAGCCACCCGCGAAATCAAACAATTAATGCCTTTAACAAAAGTGAGCGGTGGGGTTAGTAATGTATCTTTTTCATTCCGCGGAAACGATCATGTGCGTGAAGCCATTCATTCCGTCTTTCTTTATCATGCTATAAAAGCTGGTATGGATATGGGCATTGTTAATGCCGGACAGTTAGTAGTGTACGATGAAATTGAACCCACACTGCGCCAGTTATGCGAAGATGTATTGCTGAACCGGAATAACGACCATAACCAGGCTACAGAAGCATTGATCAGTTTTGCAGAAACCGTAAAATCTAAAGGAAAAGAAATTGCCAAAGATGAAAAATGGAGGGATGAACCGGTTGAAAAAAGACTGGCTCATGCTTTGGTAAATGGCATTACCGATCATATTGATGCAGACACAGAGGAAGCACGCCAAAAATATCCCCGGCCACTGGATGTGATTGAAGGCCCATTGATGGATGGCATGAACATCGTGGGTGATTTATTTGGGTCAGGAAAAATGTTTTTACCCCAAGTGGTGAAAAGTGCCCGCGTGATGAAAAAAGCTGTGGCGGTATTAACGCCTTACATTGAACAGGAAAAAGCAGAGAAGAAACAATCAGGTACTGATACAACCAGTGTTGAAGGTGCGTCAAAAATATTATTAGCCACTGTTAAAGGCGATGTACACGACATTGGTAAAAACATTGTGGGTGTGGTATTGGGTTGCAACGGCTATGACATTGTTGACCTTGGTGTGATGGTGCCTGCCGATAAAATCCTGGATACTGCACAAAAGGAAAATGCAGATATCATCGGCCTCAGTGGTTTGATCACCCCTTCGCTGGACGAAATGGTGCACATTGCCCATGAAATGAAGCGCCGTGGCATGAAACAACCTTTGCTCATTGGCGGTGCCACCACCAGCCGCATGCACACCGCTGTTAAAATTGCTGAACAGTATGATAACGGAGTGGTGCATGTACTGGATGCCAGCCGTAGTGTAACCGTTGCCGGAAGTTTGCTGAATAAGGAACAGAAAGCAGTCTTTCTTTCCGGCATTAAAAAAGAATACACTAAGCTGAGGGAAGATTTCGGAAATAAAAAATCGGTGAAACAATACCTGCCTTTCACGGAAGCGCAAAAAAATGCAGCGGTTATTCAATGGGAAAATTTTACCCCTGTCGTCCCCGCCTTTACCGGCACCAAAACTTTTGACCAATACCCGCTGGAAGAAATTGCAGCTTATATTGACTGGCAACCTTTCTTTATTGCCTGGGAAATGCACGGAAAATTCCCCGCCATACTCAGCGATAATGTGATTGGTAAAGAAGCCACCAAATTATACAACGATGCAAAGCAATTGCTGCAGCAAATCATCCATGAAAAATGGTTAAATGCCAGGGGTGCTGTTGGTTTCTGGCCTGCCAGTAAAGTGGCACCGGATACTGTTGCGATAAAAACTGAATCATCAGTTGTGAATTTGGAATTCCTGCGCCAGCAAATGAAGAAAGCTGAGGGTCAGCCTAATTTATCGTTGGCGGATTTTATTGCACCGAGCCCAACCCCACAAAGAAGTTCTATAAATGAAAATTCCACTAAAGCCCCTTCCCAAAGGGAAGAGGAAGAGAAAGTGGGCTTCGGGTATCAAACGGCAGATCCAGTAACTTATAGGTTGTTGAAAGAGTATGCGCTGCAACATAGGAATCAACCTACACAGGCAGAAGAAATTTTATGGAATGCAGTAAAGACAAAACAATTAGAGGGTTTTAAGTTCAGGAGGCAACATATCATCGGTTCGTTCATCGCTGACTTGGTTTGCTTAGATAGAAACCTGGTTATCGAAATTGATGGATTAATTCATGAATTGCCTGAAAATAAAATTTCTGACACAGAAAGAACTCAATGGTTGGAAAGCAAAGGATATAAAGTAATCCGGTTTACTAATGAAGAAGTTATTTCCAATACGAAAAAAGTATTAGAAGCAATTCTTGGAAACCTGAATACACTATCCAGCAATAAAGTAAGTAACAATCTAAGTTCCCCCTTCGGGGGACAGGGGGCTGACTACCTCGGTGCTTTCGCAGTAACCATTGAAGGTATTGAACCACATATTAAAAAATTTGAAGCGGCGCATGATGATTATAACAAGATCATTTTGCAGGCACTGGCTGACCGCCTTGCTGAAGCTTTTGCTGAATTGCTGCATGCAAGAACCAGGAAAGAATTTTGGGGTTATGCAAAAGATGAACATTTAAGTAACGAACAACTGATCAAAGAAGAATATTCCGGTATTCGCCCCGCACCGGGTTACCCCGCCTGCCCGGATCATACAGAAAAATATAAACTGTTTGATTTGCTGGGTGGTACTGCCGCTACCGGAATTACGCTTACTGAATCACTGGCGATGTATCCTGCTGCTTCTGTTTGCGGCTGGTATTTTGCCAACCCCGGCAGTAAATATTTTGGTGTGGGTAAAATTGACCAGGATCAACTGCAGGATTATGCACAACGCAAAGGCATGAGTATAGTGGAAGCTACCAAATGGTTAAGGCCGATACTGGAATAATTTCTATTGCAAACTGTCTAACTGCAATTGTGCAATAATATTCAGCGCCAGCATAGCGGTGTAAAAATATTTTTTTACTTCATCACGTTCGGCAGGTGGTATTTCGGGTTCAAACAGGTCTTCATTAATCGGTACGGCAACATAGCATTTGCCTGCAACTATAGAAACATGCAGCCTCCTGTTGAGTTGTTTTTTTAATTGCAGCAATAAAGAAGTGAAACCACTTTGTACAATTTTACGGGCATCGTCGGGCATGGTGGTATACATAGAATAAGTTTGATCGAAAAGCGCATCGCCTGTACGCATTTGAGACACATCCGGTAAAGGAGTCAATCTTAAATGTTCATCTGCAATACTGGTAGCCAGTTCCTCTTCATCTTTTTCCCAGAAATAGGTTCCGCCTTTGAATGCTTTGCTAACGTTTGCAACAAAAAACAATCCTTTAAAAACAGTGTTGTATCTCTTACTGCTGCTATTTCTGGTTGACGCAATATAGGTATGCAATTCTGAACAATGAAAGTGCACGCCTTTGTATTCACCAGCAAAAAAATCATCCCCATCAAAATAATCATACCGCCTGCGGTACAAGGCACTGGTAAGGTATTCAGCCGAACTCACCATACTGGCGGGCTTGTAAATAAAATGAGGATCAAGGTATTTGATCACTTCTGCAATGACGTGGTCTTTAAAATAATCGGTGAAAGCATCGTTATTTTTTGTGTATTTATACAATGCATAGCCGGTGATAATAGCCAGTGCAATACTGAGTGGCCAATTAGCGAAAGATAATAAAGGCATAAAAAACGACAGCAGGGAGCCTGCTAATGCAAATACAGATACCAGCATGATCCAGCCCCAGTAATTTGTTCTTTTATCCTGCTGCCTCAATTCCGGTAACTGCGGTTCAATGACTGTTTTGTAAAAAGTATCAAATGATTTTCCCTTTTCCATACATTGCTTATTTTGGGGTACCCACCAGCGTTATAAACGGAGCCAGGTATTTCCCCAGCATTGTTATTCCTGCATTTGCTGTTTGCATGATGAGCCCTTTCATTCCCCCGCACCAGGCATTATAAAAACCATTATAAAAACAGCAGTGAAATCCAGCCTTTGCATAAATAGCGTTGTATTCTTCAGTGGTTAATAAACGTTCCGTCCAGCTGCCGGTAACAGGGTCGCAGGTGTTGGTGAGATGGGGTAATAAGGGTGGTAACTTCTTTTCTGTAACATAATTTTTTACCGCTTGTTCAATATCTTCCTTCCGCATGCCACGTGTATGTTGCACCAGTAATGCTGTTTCTTCTTTAGATAAAGAATGTGCTATTGCGGTAATCATCTTTTCCCTTATTACAACAAAAGGTTCTGTGGCCACTTCTCCAAACAGTGTATAATCACCGGGGGCGCCACCTTCATATTCATCTTTGCGCTGCAATTGTTTCAGCCGTCGGTTTTTAAACGGGTTATCCGTGTTGGAGGCTGTTGTAAAAACTGTAACCAATTTCGGGTTCAGTTTATGCAATTGTGAAAAAAAATCCGGCAGGTTATAAATGTGTTCAATTACATCTGTACCTGCAACAGCATTGGGTATTTGCCCATGTAGTGAACGGGCAATATCCGCAGCATCGCCTGTAATAAAACCTTTTACATCAACCTGCATCATTGCGGCCAGTTCTTTTGCTGCACGCACAAAAACTTCATTTATATCATTGATGTACACTGTACCCACACCACAATACCGGGCAAATATGCCCAGCATGCCGTTGCCTGCGCCATAATCTACCAGTATCATTTTTTCTTTGGGTACGGCGCAATGCTGCTGCAAACGGTTCAGCACTTCTGCATAAATGCGCAGGTAAAATTGCCTGTGCTGCAGCAGGTGTTCCAGGTATTGCCGGCAATATCGATCTGTTGTTACCAATCTTGTATCAACAGCATCCAGTTTTTTTTCAAAAGATAAAATCTCCTCCTGCAGGTATTGCATATTATATTTCCAGTAAATTGCAACACCAAAATAAACAATAAAATGGCAACGCTGCGTATTATCTCCTACAACGTAAACGGCATACGTGCCGCTTTAAAAAAAGGTTTTATTGACTGGGTGAAAACCAACCCGGCAGATATCATTTGCCTGCAGGAAACCAAAGCCACTAAAGATGATGTGGATGTAAAACAACTGGAGGCTTTGGGCTTTACCCATTACTGGTACAGTGCACAAAAGAAAGGATACAGTGGTGTTGCCGTATTCAGCAAAGTTAAACCCGATAAAGTGGAATATGGCAATGGCCATGCACCAAGCGATGACGAAGGCCGTGTTATTCAACTGGACTTTGGAGATATCCGGCTGATCAATGCGTATTTTCCATCGGGCACCAGTGGCGATGAAAGGCAATCATTTAAATATGTTTGGCTGGATGAGTTTTATACTTACCTCAATAAATTAAAGAAGAAATACCCAAAAATTGTTTTGGTGGGTGATTACAATATTGCACATAATGAAATTGACATTCACGACCCCAAAGGCAATAAAAACAGCAGTGGATTTTTACCTGAAGAAAGGGCATGGATGACAAAGTTTTTAGGCAGTGGATGGATTGATACGTTCAGGGAATTTCATCCGGAACCACACCGCTACAGCTGGTGGAGCCAGCGGTTCCCCAGTGTGCGTTTGAACAACAAAGGTTGGCGTATTGATTATATCACCGTAACCGAACCGCTGAAGAAACAATTGAAAGATGCCGATATTTTTCCTGATGTAAAACACAGCGACCACTGCCCGATTTACGTTGAAATAAAAAAATAATCTGTAACGCCATTTGTTAAAAAAACATTTTCTTCGCAGGCAGTAACTGTTAAACGAAGCATTTCATATTTGATGCTTTAACAAAATATTCCAAATAGCTGTGCACCGGCTATGTATCTTGTTGCACAGTAACTACTTTACTGCTATGGAAGTAATCATTATTCTGGCGCTGCTGATCATTGTAGTTTTCCTGTACAGCATACAGAGCAGCATGCGCTCCAATACCGATAATATCAAGAAGGAGTTCTCCATTCTTAAAAGGCAAATACAGGATTTACAAGCAGCGCTGCAGCAAAAAAATCAACCACAACAAACTCCTCCATCTGTTGCTGATACTGATGCAAAACAACAAGCAATTGCAGAACAGCAGGCAAAGGAAGAGTTTAAACAAAAAATTGCTGCTATTGAAGCGCTGCGGGCACAACGGGAACAGGAGCGCAAAGCCGCTGCAATACCTAAAGCTGCTGCCATACCAGTAAATGTACCGGTAATGGTAAAACCTGTTGTTACTCCACCTCCCCCACGGGAAAGTTTTTGGGAACGCTGGTATAAAAATAATCCTGACCTGGAAAAATTTATTGGCGAAAATTTAGTCAGCAAAATTGGTATTGTTGTGCTGGTACTCGCTATTGGTTTCTTTGTAAAATATGCCATTGATCAAAACTGGATTGGTTATACATTTCGGGTAGCCATTGGTGTGGCTTGTGGCGGTATACTGGTTGGGCTGGCACATTACCTGCGTAAAAGTTACCGGGCATTCAGTTCTGTACTGGCGGGTGGCGGTATTGCGGTGCTGTATTTTTCCATCACACTGGCGTTTCAGGATTTTCAGCTATTTGGCCAAACTACAGCTTTCGTCATTATGCTCGTGATAACGATATTTGCAGTAGTGCTGGCACTATTATATGATAAACAAGAGCTGGCTGTTATTGCACTGGTGGGTGGTTTTGTGGCGCCATTTTTAGTAAGCAATGGTAATAATAACTATGTGGCATTATTCATCTATCTCGCTATTTTGAATACAGGTTTACTGGTGATCGCTTACTTTAAATCGTGGAGAATATTGAACCTGCTGAGTTTTATTTTTACCTGCCTCCTCTACGCATCCTGGCTGTGGTCATTAGATGAAAAAACAACGGCACTTACCTATAAACATGGATTATTGTTTGCCACTATTTTTTATGTATTGTTCTTTATCATCAATATTGCCCACAATATCAAAACCAATAAAAAATTTATTGCTTCAGATTTTGGGATTTTATTAGTCAATACCGGTTTTTATTTTTCTGTTGGCCTTATTTGTATAAATAATATGAACGCTGCACAATATAAGGGGTTGTTCAGCGCTTCGCTGGCAGTGTTTAACCTGGTAGCCAGTTATTTTTTATTCCGTACACAAAAGGCAGACAAAAATATTCTCTACCTGCTCATTGGTATTACATTGAGTTTTATTTCCATTACTGCGCCCGTTCAGTTAAACGGCCATTACATCACTTTATTCTGGGCAAGCGAAGCAGTGTTGCTGTACTGGTTGTATACCAAATCCTCTATCAGTGTAATAAGGTATTCATCTGTTTTGATCTGGTGCTTAATGCTCATCAGCCTTTTTATGGACTGGATGCAGCTATATTTTATTATTGAAAATCCATTGCCGATCATCGTCAACAAAGGTTTCATTACCACTGTATATGCTGCTATTGGTACTTACCTTTTATATGTATTGCGCAGTAAAGAGCAAAACGAAAAAAACACCAACACAGCATCGTTTATACCTGCAAAAAATATTTTCCGTATTACAGCAATAGCACTGCTTTATTTATCGGGTTTTATGGAAGTGAATTACCAGTTTGTGTATAATTATCCTGCCACTTCAATAAATCATTTGTATTTGTTGTTGTACACCCTTGTTTTTATAAATGTGTTTGCCCTGGTCGCAGAACGAATCAAAAGCATTGCGTTGAACTGGTATTGGCTTACCGTATTGTTTACGGTAGTTGCAGTGGTTTATTTTATGATGCTGTTTTCTGTAACAGCAATACAGGCAAACATGCTGATGCAGCGGCATTATACTGCACATTTCACCGCACACTGGGCGGGTGCAGTGCTGGCAGCGGTTACTTTATACCGGCTTGTTCAGTTGCTGCGCAACCATGCAAATGAATTAAAAAGCAGTTTCCATTTTATCAGTTGGTTATTGTGTGCTGCCATAGTTCTTTTTTTCAGCGTGGAGTTTTTCCTGCTGAGCAATGTATTATTTTACAGCGGCGGCAACAGCCTCGAAAACATTGAAAGAATTTATATCAAAACAGGTTTGCCTGTTCTTTGGGGTGTATGTTCGTTTGTGTTTATGTGGCTGGGCATGAAATATAAATATCAAACCCTGCGCATCATTTCATTAAGTTTGTTTACACTAACCCTGCTGAAATTGTTCCTGTACGATATTACCAACATTCCGGCCGGCGGAAAGATTGCCGCATTCTTCTGCCTGGGTGTTTTGCTGCTGGTGGTATCATTCATGTACCAGCGGTTGAAAAAAATAATTATTGATGATGAGAAAAAAATGGATCAGTAGTTTAATTGGTTGTTTTTTATACCTGATGGCTGCTGCACAAACTGCTGGCTATCGTTTTTATGCTCCATTCGATACCATACGGGCATCAGGCTTTTATAATATTTTGCTCACGCCAGAAATTAAATCGTACCTCAAAACAGATTTCAGCGATGTTAGAATCGTAAATGACACTGGAAGATGGATACCACATGTATTGTATCATCCTAAAATTGAACCTTCAATTGAATATACCATCAATCCGCTCCGGTTCACCATAGAAGAAAATTCAACACAACGTTCCACTATTGTTGCTGAGAACTTCAAGCCTATGATCAACAATCTTGGACTGGTGATCAGGAATACTGTTGCTGAAAGGTATTGCCAGCTAAGCGGAAGTGATGATAAAATAAAATGGTTTACGATCAGTGACAGTATCACGATGCAAAAGGATTCATACATAGATTCTTCCATCAGTTTATACCGGATCAATTTTCCAAACAGCAGATACAATTACTTCAGAATTTTAATCAACAACAAAAATAAAGATCCATACAATTTTGAAGGCGTAGTACAAACAGATACCCTGCTGGCAGGAAATCATAATATGGCAAAGGAAATCCCTAACCCTGGCTGCAGCATTAGTCAAAAAGACAGCGGAGATATATCTTTTATCAAAATAACCCAACAGCGCCCTTACCATATCGATCAGCTCCGTTTAGTATGCAACGGAGTAAAATATTTTTCAAGAAGAGTGGAAGTATACATTCCTGTTGATTCAAACCATTCTTACAGCAACCCCGGACAGCTTGTACATACATTTACTGATGACTCATATTACAACAATAATATCGTCAGTATACCGGTTTTCAATGCGCCGGTTTTTTATCTATACATTTATAATGAAGATAATCCGCCTTTAAAAGTTGATTCAGTTATTACAGCATCAGCATACAATTTTATTACAGCATATATTGAAAAAGGTAATAACTTCAGGTTGTTGCTCAGCAATAGTGCCGCAGCATCTCCAAAATATGATCTTGCAGTAAATATGAAAAAAGACAGTCTTCCATTTATTGCGACCGGCAAAATTTATCCGTTAACTGAGAGCCCTGCAAAGGCAACAACATCCGGTGAAAACAAAAAGTTCATTTTATGGTCTGCAATCATTGCTGTATTATTTCTTTTACTTTTGTTTACACAAAAAATGCTGAAGGAAGTTAATAAACAAAAACACGATGATCATTTATAACGTTACTACAAAAGTTACACCCGCTATTCAGGCGGCATGGCTGCAATGGATGAAGGAAGAGCATATACCAGAAATTATTGCCACCGGTTGTTTTACTGCTGCCACTATTGCGCAATTGCTGGAAGTGGATGATAGCGATGGCTCTACATATACAGTACAATACATGGCAGAGAGTAAGGCTTTGTATAATGTATACATTGAAATGTTTGCAACAGCCATGCGCAATAAAGTTTTTGAAAAATGGGGCGATCAGTTCATTGCATTCCGTTCGCTAATGCAGGTTATTCATTAGTGGTTCAAAACAGCACATTTAATAATCAGCTAAAACAAACACCCTGTAAGCCTTCACTGCCAGGGCTTTCGGCTACAGCTTGAATGTAATGCTGTGCCAGCGGTGGTTTCAACCGGTTGCATTAAACAATCATTAAAAAAATATTAAAATAGCAATGCCCGCAAATCCTTATTCCTTGCGGATTACAGCGGATTTTTAGTTAAAAAATTTCTGATTAAAAAATTTTGTTGCAAGTAAAAACCGTCTATATTTGTCGCTCAAAAAAATTCAAAATATTTTAACATGAACAAAGCTGAATTAATTTCAAAAATTGCTGATGATGCAGGTGTTACAAAAACCCAGGCTAATGCAGCTTTAGATTCTTTTGTAGAAGCAGTTACTGTTACACTGAAAAAAGGTGGTAAAGTTACTTTAGTAGGTTTTGGTACTTTTTCAGTATCAAAAAGAGCTGCACGTAACGGCCGTAACCCACAAACTGGTGCTGTAATCAAAATCAAAGCAAAAAAAGTTGCTAAATTCAAAGCAGGTAAAGAGCTGTCTGCTAAATTATAATGCAACAACAAAAGCATTAAAAAGCAAGGCGCATTGCACCTTGCTTTTTTTATAAGAATTGAAATTGTATTAATAAAAACAAAATAAACACAATTATGGGACGTGGTGATATTAAAACTAAAAAAGGAAAAATTTTCAGTGGTTCTTTCGGAAAATCAAGGCCGGCAAAGCCAGCTAAAAAAACTGCGAAGAAAAAAGCGTAAGCAATGGATGATGATTCAATGGATAATGGATAATTCAGTAATGAACAATTATCCATTATTCAATTATCCATTGTTCATTATTTTAAGGTGCAAGCCTTTCTATTTTCCAGGTTGCATCCTGGTTTTTTGTGTATAAAATTCTGTCGTGCAGGCGGCTGGGTCTTCCCTGCCAAAATTCTACTGTTTGTGGTTGTACAATATAACCTCCCCAATGCGGCGGACGTGGAATATGTCCGTCAATAAATTTTTCTTCCAGGTCTTTTATATTTTCTTCAATTACAGCCCTGTTTGCAATAACCGTACTTTGTGGCGATGCCCATGCACCAATACGGCTGCCTGCCGGCCTCGATTCAAAATAATCATTACTTTCTTCTGCACTTACTTTTTCAATCCTTCCGGTAATTCTTACCTGCCTTTCCAATGGTGCCCAAAAAAATACCAGGCAGGCGTTCGGGTTTTCTTCAATTTCTTTTCCCTTATGGCTTTGGTAATTGGTAAAGAATACAAAGCCATTTTTATCGTACCCTTTTAATAATACAATTCGTGCTGCAGGTATTCCTGTTGCCGATGCTGTTGCCAGCGTCATGGCATTTACTTCTTCCAGTTTACTTTTTATGGCATCATCCCACCAGTGGTCAAATTGGGCAATGGGCTCTGCGGCCACTTCATGCTCTGATAAGGTTTGCAGTTTATACTCTTTACGTATGTCGGCTATATTCATACAGAACTTTTGCGCAAAGTTCATCCAATTGGCAGATAAAAAAAACACCGGGATAAAATAAATCCCGGTACATATGATGCCTGGCTTATTTCATTATGATTGCGGAGGAGGGGGAGGGTTTGTATTTTTTGTTTTTTCTTCTATGTCATGCTTCAGGCTGTCGAAGCCGCCTTTTATGGTATCACTTGGGTTGCGGTACATATAAGCTGCCAAAAGCGTGCCCACTGCACCAATTGCGGCAATATATATTCCCGCACTTAGTATAGACATGCCTCCGTTGCCCATGGCCTTTAACAAAGTCCACAAAATTATCAGCGATGCCAAGGCTCCACAAATCAGTGCAATAAACCAATATGTTTTTTCCAGGTTTTTAGTTTGGTCTCCTATCAATGATACTCCAATGGCACCAAGGAAGGAAAAGAACGCCAATATACCCCAATCATGCATACCATTATAACTGATTATAAACAAGTTTATCCAAGGTAAAAACATTCCAATAATGCCCACCGCCGCTGCAATTAAAATAAATTTTCTTTGTTTGTTCATTGTTTGAAAGTTCATAAGTTAAGTTTTTAGATATGAAATGTAGAAAAATGATGGCAGCTTTGCAAGCAAAGCATATTATTATTTATGAACAGGGATAACGGTTGCTGTATTTTACAGGGTAGATATTTATTACAGGCTTTCCATTGCTGAAAGCTTTGCTTTTAGTTCATCACGCTCCATAGTAAGCAGTTCCATATTGCTTTCCACCTCGCCAATTTTCACGGCAATTTGCTGCAGCATATTATTCCGTTTGCGCAGTTTGGCTATTTCTTTTTGCAGGTCTTCAAGCTGTGTATTAATGTAGGTGTATTGCTGAAACAAATCCGCATATTCTTTTTGTAAGCGGGCTGCCTGTGTCAGTTCATGCTGCAGCTCCAGTTCCCTGTCTTCTGCACCTGCGGCACGGCGTTGCTGCAGGCCAATATGGTCCTGCATATAATTCAGTTCATCTAACTGCATATCCACCATACTGCGCAGTTCAGCACCGGCAGCCACTTTTTCTTTCAGTTCAGCTATTTGTTTTTCCCGCAGGGCCAGCATAAAGTTGGCTTCCTGCAACTGCACCTGCAGGCTTTCATTTTCGGCAACAATTTGCTGTATTTGTTCGGCAGATAACAAATGGAAATCAGGTCTGTTTAGGTTCTTATACCCCTGAAATTAGCGATTTAACGCCCAAAAACAAAAAAACCGTCAAATTTCGTATCTTATAAACAATAATCGGGCCCGGGCAGCGTAATCCACTATCCGGGTATCTTTTAACCAATACCCCGTGTAAACCTATTTAATTCACTTTGACGGAAGAGGAACTCATACGAGGATGTATCAGAGAAGAAGCCCCCTGCCAAAGGGAGCTTTTTAACCGTTACGCCAGCCGTATGCTTGGGGTATGCCACCGCTATGCCCGCAATGCAGCAGATGCTGAAGATATTTTGCAGGATGCCTTCATTAAGGTGTTCGACAAAATTCACCAGTTTAAATTCGAGGGGTCGTTTGAAGGATGGGTTAGAAGAATTATGGTGAATACTGCTTTAAAAAAGTATTCATTGCGCCGGTATGATAAAGAAGTGGTGGGATATGAAGTTAAAGATAAAGATGAGGAAGTGATGGAAGCATCGGCTTATGCTCATATTACCCAAAAGGAGATCCTGGAACTGGTGAATAACCTTCCCGATGGTTACCGTCTTATCTTCAACTTATTTGTTATTGAAGGTTTTCAGCACGAAGAAATAGCAGAAATGCTGCACATACAACCAGGCACCAGCAGAAGCCAGTTGGTAAAAGCCCGGACGATGCTGCAGAAACAAATTTTACAATTACACAAGGTTGCGGTATGAACAATAACCAATTATTTGACGAACATATCAAAGAGCAGTTGCAGGATTACAACCCTGTGGTGCACCCACGTATTTGGGAGCACATTGCCTCTGAACGCAAGAAACGGCGCCCGGCCGGTTTTTGGCTCAGCCTGCTGAAAGGCCGTAAAATGTTGCTGGCTGCAATAATCATCTTACTGGCATCGGGCAGCGGTGCTTACCTGGTATTTCATCAGCAAACCGGTGCAACGCCTTCCGGCAATACCTCTGCTGCAAATATTTCAACTGCTTCAACGCACAATAGTGGTAATAGAAATGAAAATGTTACTGGTAACGGAAACGATCATACGCAGCAACAACCCTTAAACGCAACGGTTTCAAACAATGAAAACAATATTTCCTCAACCGGGGCAACCACCAGCGATAAAGGTGCAACCACTACTACCGGAACAATGGATAAGGACATGAATACACTGAGTTCAGATGCCCGCAATAAAAGCTACCAAAACCGGGGCGGAACAAAAATAAAAATAAGAGCAGGCAACAGTGGAGAAGATAGAGCAGACAATACTGAAATAAATACCACAAAAAATAACAATAACCGAACTGGAACATTTGCTGATTTTGGACCTGATAATGCTGATAAACCTGATGATGATCCTTACGGTTTGCTCAGCCTGATGAGAAATCATTTCATCAAACCTGAAAGTATACAATCAGAAAAACAAACGGTGCTGTTCCAAAAAAGGCCTACGGTAAATATTAACCTGCCCGGCTGCCCAAGTATAGAAAAAAATGCTGCAGGCAATAAAACGTATATTGAAGTGTATGGCGGGCCTGATGTTGCCTTCCGCAGCATGAGCGATACCGGCAATTCCGTTTACCTGCAAAAAAGAAAAGAAAGTACTAAGTTTTCTTCTGCATACAGTGCAGGCATCCGCTACACCAAAGTATTTGATAATGGTATGAGCATCCGCACCGGTATCAACTACAGCCAGATCAATGAAAAATTCACTTATGTACAGGGCAACCTGGTGCAGATCACCTATATCATTAACGCCAATGGCGACACGACCGGTTCATACATCACAACCGGCACACGATATAAAACCACCATCAACCGTTTCAGAACAATTGATGTTCCGTTATTGGTAGGTTATGAATTGGGCAATGGTAAGATTCACGCCAACATCAATGCCGGTGTTATCATTAATGCCTACAGCTGGCAAAAGGGCGATGTGCTGGATACTGCATTTAAACCCGTTTCCATCACTACAGGTAAAGGCAATTCTCCTTACCAGTTTAAAACCAATATTGGTACAGGTTTAATGATCTCATCATCGGTGTATTATAAACTGAATGATAAGCTGCACATTTTGCTGGAGCCTTATTTCAGGTATAACCTGTCGCCAATGAGTAACGAGAAATTTACACTAACACAAAAATATAATACGGCAGGTGTAAGGTTGGGTATACGGCTGGATTTACATTAACAGGCAGCGCAAATAACGCTCCACGTATCTTATTAATAACAACAGTAAAAAGAAATGACTAAAAAAATAATTACCATACTCATCATCTGCAGCGCATTTATGTTGAATGCCTGCCAGAAAAATGTAGATGTGTTTGTTCCCGACAGTGGCCAAACCAACGGGCCGGATACTGCATGGGTAAGCAGCATCACTGCAACAATGCCGGTGGCCAGCCTGCAAACCACCCTGGTATTTCAACCCGTAAGAGATAGTTTTGAATTACCCGCTACCGGATCAACCCCTATAACTTATTTGGCGCCTGATGCACAATTAATATTTCCACCACATTGTTTTGTTACCGCTAACGGTACGGTTGTTACCGGTAAAGTGTACATAGATGTACAGGTGATCAAAAGGAAAGGTGATATGGTGTTGCTGAATAAGCCCACTATTTCCAATGGAAATATGCTGATCAGTGCTGGTGAATTGTTCATCCGTGTGATGCAAAACGGACAGGAATTACAACTGGCTCCCAATGCACGGTACACGATCCGTTATGTTGACCTGCCCATTATTACCGGTACCAAATTATTCTTTGGTGATGAGAGCAGCGCTCCACGATTTAATTGGCTGCCCAATACATCTTCTATTGATACCCTTGTTGCCGGCACGCAGGTATATGAAATTACCTGTACCCATTTGCATTGGGTGCAACCGGCATACCCTGTTGACATTAGCTCAGTGGCCAGTTCTGTTATCAGTGCGAAACTTCCCACTAACTATACCAATGCTAACACCACTGCATTTCTTGTTTTAAAAGATTACCGTACCGTGTTGGGCATGTATGGAGAATTATCGGCAAGAACATTTAACAGCAGCAAAGTGATCAATGGAAAAGCAGCAACTGTTGTCGTGATTTCGAAACAGGCCAATGACTATTACTTAGGTAAAGAAAATATCACTACCGGTGTTAATGCCACTGCAAATGTGCAATCAGTTAATGTAACACCAATTAAAACTTCGCTCGCAGACATCAGGGCTTTTCTTGCCAACTTATAAGCTCTATAGAAACTGCAAATAAAAAGCGTCCCCATGGCATGGGGACGCTTTTTTATTAGCGTAAAATTTCAGACTTATTTTATCCATTCGACAGATAGAAAAGAGCTTGTGAAGAAGTCAACCTGGCAAGGTTGCCTTCTTTATAAATGCAGTTTCAAATAATCAGACTTATTTTATCCATTCGACAAATAGAAAAGAGCTTGTGAAGAAGTCAACCTGGCAAGGTTGCCTTCTTTATAAATGCAATTTCAAATAATTTTATTTTAGGAATATTTTCAAAAGAAGGCAACTTTGCCGCTGGCATCTGTTAATACAACAACTTTCGGCAAAGTTGACTTCTTCAGAATAGCCTGCAAAATAGAATGAATCATTCAGCTAAATAAAAAGCTGCCTTGTAATTGGCAGCTTTTTTATAATTAGCATATTTTATTGTCAGCTTACTAACGTGCCCACCTGTTCGCCGTTTACCACTTTCATCAGGTTGCCCTGTTTGTTCATATCGAAAACGATGATGGGTAATTTATTTTCCATGCATAAAGTAAAGGCCGTCATATCCATTACTTTCAGGTTCTTTTGAATGCAGTCGGCAAACGAAATGGTTTCATATTTGGTGGCAGAAGGATCTTTTTCAGGATCGGCAGTATAAATACCATCCACACGGGTTCCTTTCAATATTACATCAGCTTTAATTTCTATTGCCCTTAACGAGCCTGCGGTATCGGTGGTAAAGTAAGGGTTACCGGTACCGGCACCAAATATCACCACCCTGCCTTTTTCTAAATGCCTGATGGCCCTGCGGCGGATATAAGGTTCTGCAATCTGTTCCATTTTAATGGCGCTTTGCAGGCGGGTGTACACCCCGGCTTTTTCCAGGCCGGCCTGTAATGCCATACCGTTGATTACGGTTGCCAGCATGCCCATATAATCGCCGTGTGCCCTTTCAATACCGGTTTCAGCTTCATTCATGCCGCGGTAAATATTACCGCCGCCAATCACAATGGCCACTTCAGCACCGGCTTCAATAATTTCTTTTACGTCTTTGGCATATTGTGCAATGATGCTGATGTCGAGCGGTTCGTATCCATCATTGCTTTTACCCATTAATGCTTCTCCTGAAAGTTTAAGCAGTACTCTTTTATACTTTAATGCCATTGCTGAAAATTTATGCGAAGATATATTTTTAAAGTTTTTTACGCGGTCTTATTTGCAACAACATTTATTGAGTGGCGATGCAGCGATCATTCCACCGTTTTCAGCACAATCGTCCAGCCCAGGTCCATCTTAATAATTACCGGGTTTTGCAGATTATTCAATATCCATAACTGGTGGCTGCCGTCTTCATTTTTTACATGAAGGGTGAGCAGCGTTTTCTCTGTACCTTTTACTTTAATCGCATCTTTAAAAGATTCTGTTTCCGCATCGTCATCTTTATTTTTTACCACGGTAAATACTTCAGGGCCGTTGCCCACATCCATAGTAGCGGTGCCTTTTTTAGATAAATTGGTAAACACCTGGCGGCTTACCCAAACTGTGGTTTGGTTGGTGAGCGTGGCGTTTTTTAGTTTCGGGCCAAAATAGTTGTTTTGTGCAGCGGCACTTTCCATCGCTTCTTTGGTAATATTGATGTGGCCATCATTGCCATTGGTCATACCCCAGTCAAATTCAAAATTTGTGGTCATGCCGCCTTTGGGATTGCTTATCGTAAAATTATATTCATCCCCATTATTGGTTACCAGCCAGGTGGCTTTTTTAAAATCTGCCATGGCAAAGGGTTTGGCTGTTTGCGCCAGCAAAACATTACTTAGTGAAGCAGTTACAAAACACAGGAGGAATGCAGTACATTTTTTCATATCAATAGTTTTATACCGGTAAATATGCCTATTAAAAATTATCGCGGCAATACCCTTCAACCCGTATTATTTTTTAGTGGCTTTAATAGAATACATCATGGGGAAGGTATCTCCTTTCCCTTTCAACCGCCACATACCGTCTGTACCCTGTTCCATATTGGCAAAACAATTGTATGGTGAAAAACTGAATTCATGTAAAAAATCAATGTGCAGCCCGGCATCAATCAACGCACACAAAATTTCAGCAAAGGGATGGTTCCAGCCGTATTCTGTATGTTGGATGGGTGCGTTCCTGTCTGCATAAGTACCCTGCTGCTGCGTTACAATCACTTCATCATTAAAATAACTGTACTGCATTTTTTCCATGTTATCATCCAGCATCCATAAAGTGGGATGAAAATCGGCAATATAAAAAAATCCACCTGGCTTTAATTTCGCAGCAATCATTTCGGCCCAGGGCTTTAAATCGGGCAGCCAGCCAATGGTTCCATAAGAGGTAAACACAACATCAAATAAACCGGGAACATGTTCAGCTGTATCGTATACATTGCAGCAAACAAAATTGGCGCTTAAGTTTAAATCAGTACAAATACCTTTTGCTGTGCGGATGGCTTCATCACTCAGGTCGATGCCTGTTACAATGGCGCCCTTTCTTTCCCAGCTCATCGTATCCATTCCAAAATGGCATTGCAGGTGCAGTAATGTTTTTTCTTTCACATCACCCACTTCGTTCAGTTCAATGGCGTTTAAAGATGACTGCCCATTTTTAAAAGCATCCAAATCGTAAAATGCAGAATCCCGGTGCACCACGGTGCGTTTATTCCAACTGTCTTTATTGGCAGTAAAATAATGATCGTAAGCCGTCATGTTGATGAATTATTTTTTAGATTCATGTTTTATTGTTCGAAAATATTCTGTACATCACAGTATAGGATAGAACAGTTTTAATAAATAGCCGGTTTTACTGCATCTTCAATTATCTTTGCAGCGCTATAATTTTTACTGATGAAAGAGGCATTACAGCAACTGCGCCAGCAACTGGATGGCGATTTATTTACTGATGTCACCATGCGTACTTTATACGCTACAGACGCCAGCGCTTACCGTGAAATGCCGCTTGCTGTTGCCATACCCAAAAATACGGACGACCTCAAAAAACTCATCCAGTTTGCACGGCAGCAAAAAACAGCTTTAATACCACGCACTGCCGGCACATCGCTGGCCGGGCAGGTTGTGGGCAATGGTATTGTGGTGGATGTGTCCAAACATTTTACGTCCATCACCGAACTCAATACCACTGAACATTGGGTAAAGGTACAACCCGGCGTGATACGCGATGAGCTGAATTTATTTTTAAAGCCGCATGGCTTTTTATTCGGGCCAGAAACATCAACTGCCAACCGTGCTATGATTGGCGGTATGGTGGGTAATAACAGTTGCGGCAGCAACTCTGTAGTGTACCGCAGCACAAGAGAACATTTACTGGAAGTAAAAGCATTACTGAGCGATGGCAGCGAAACAGTTTTCAAATCATTATCGCTGGATGATTTTCATAACAAGTGTGAACTTAATACACTTGAAGGAAGCATCTACAAAAAAATAAGAAGCCTGCTCGGTAATTATGAAAACCAGGTGGAGATACGCAAAGAGTTTCCCAAAAAATCAGTTGAACGCAGGAACACCGGTTATGCAGTGGATATTTTATTAGACAGTGCTCCTTTTACTGCTGGTGGTGAAGATTTTAATTTTTGCAAACTCATTGCCGGCAGTGAGGGTACGCTGGCTTTTATAACAGAAATTAAATTAAACATTGTACCGTTACCACCTAAAGAAGCAGGTTTGCTCTGTGTGCATTTTAATTCCATTGATGAAAGTTTGCGGGCCAATCTTATTGCCATGCAATTTAAACCCAGCGCCAGTGAGTTGATTGATCATTATATTTTAGCATGCACCAAAGACAATATTGAACAAAGCAAGAACCGCTTTTTTGTTCAGGGTGATCCCGGTGCTATTTTGGTCATTGAATTCTGCAGGCAAACAAGAGAAGAAATCACTGCCATTGCGCAACAGGTGGAAACACAAATGCGTGCAGCCAATTTAGGGTACCACTTTCCGTTATTATTTGGTAACGACAGTAAAAAAATATGGTCGTTACGTAAAGCAGGTTTGGGTTTGCTGAGTAATTTGCCGGGAGATGAAAAAGCTGTGCCGGTTATTGAAGATACTGCAGTGGATGTAAATGACCTTCCGGCTTACATCCGCGACTTTAATGAAATACTGAAGAAACACAATTTATACAGCGTACATTATGCGCATGCCGGCAGTGGTGAAATTCATTTACGCCCCATCATCAATTTAAAAACAGTTGAAGGCAACCGGTTATTCAGAATTATTGCAGAAGAAATTGCCACGCTGGTAAAAAAATACGATGGGTCTTTAAGTGGTGAACATGGTGATGGCCGCCTGCGTGGTGAATTCATACGGCAGATGGTGGGAGAAAAAAATTACGCCTTATTAAAAGAAGTGAAGAAGGCATGGGATCCCGAAAATATTTTCAACCCCAATAAAATTGTTGATACGCCCAGTATGAACAGTATGCTGCGCTATGTGCCGGGGCAACAAACTCCGGAATTTGAAACCCATTTCAGGTTCAGCAATCAAAATATTTTGCAGCATGCTGAGCAATGCAATGGCAGTGGCGATTGCAGGAAAACTTCTTTAAGTGGCGGTACCATGTGCCCATCATTTATGGCCACTAAAAATGAAAAAGATACCACAAGGGCAAGGGCGAATATTTTACGGGAGTTTTTAACCAACAGTGATAAGCTCAACCGTTTTGACCACAAAGAAATTTATGAAGTAATGGATTTGTGTTTAAGCTGCAAAGGTTGCAAAAGTGAGTGCCCCAGCAATGTGGACATGGCTAAACTAAAAGCAGAATTTCTGCAGCACTATTATGATGCTAATGGCGTTCCATTCAGGAGTAAGCTCATTGCGAATTTCAGCGCATCGGCAAAGTTGGGTGCAATAGTTCCATCGTTGTATAATTTCGCAGTAAGTAACAATGTAACAGGTGGAATAATAAAAATGCTTTCTGGTTTTGCCGGTAAGCGCAGCATGCCAACGTTATATAAAACAACATTGAAAAAATGGTTTGCAAATCACAAAATAGAAAACCCATTTACATCAGGCAAACAGGTGCTCTTTTTCTGTGATGAATTTACTAATTACAACGATACTGAAATTGGCATCAAAGCCATTCAGCTGTTAGAAAAATTGGGGTATGAAGTAATCATTCCCGAACATTTGGAAAGCAGCCGCACCTGGCTGAGCAAAGGTTTAGTGCGTAAAGCCAAAGAGATCATTAATAAGAATATCGAATTGCTCTATCCCGTTGTTACAGCAACAACGCCAATAATCGGTATTGAACCATCCGCCATATTAACTTTCCGCGATGAGTACATTGATTTAGCAACAGATGAAAATTTGTCTAAAGCAAAAGCATTAAGCAGTAATGTTTTTTATATTGATGAATTTATTGCCAAAGAATATGTTGCCGGTAAAATTGATGCAGCTTTGTTTACCACAACAACAAAACAGGTTTCCCTGCATGGCCATTGCCAGCAAAAAGCACTTTCTGGTGTAAGCGCTACAGTTAGTATGCTGTCTATTCCCAAAAACTATACAGTAAATACCATACCAAGCGGTTGCTGCGGTATGGCAGGCAGTTTTGGTTACGAGAAAGAACATTATGAATTAAGTATGCAAATTGGCGAACTGGTGTTATTCCCGGCAGTGCGTAACGCAAATGATACGACCATTATTGCAGCACCAGGCACCAGTTGCCGCCACCAGATCAAAGATGGTACAGGCAAAAAAGCCCAGCATCCCGTAGAAATTTTATTTGAAGCGTTACTGTAACTGCATTGCTCTACTTGTTCTGTAGCTTAATGTAATAAAAAGAAAATGGGCAACTGAATCAGTTGCCCATTTAAATATAGCTTATTGCTTTTATTAACCCAAAGCCACCCTTTTGAATTCGGTTACTTTCAGGTCAGCATCAATGCTTTTCAGGTAATCAGCAACAGTTTTGCCGTTATCTTTTACAAATGCCTGGTGTACTAAAGTATTTTCTTTTAAGAACTTATTTACTTTACCAATGGCAATTTTTTCAGCCATTTCTGCGGGCTTTCCTTCCGCTTTAATTTGTTCAATAGCGATTTCTTTTTCCCTGGCAATTACTTCAGGGGCAATAGAAGATTCGTCAACTGCCAGTGGGTTCATGGCTGCAATTTGCATGGCCACATCTTTACCAGCTTCCGGTGCTGCTTTAGTTAAGCCAACTAAAACGCCCATACGGTTTGCGCCGTGAATATAAGATGATACATATGCTGCATTCACTCTTTCAAAACGGGTAATACCGATTTTTTCACCGATAGAAGCCAGTTTATCGTTGATCATATCGGCAACCTTTTCGTTACCAATAGTTACCTGAGACAGTTCGTCGATGGTATTTACGTTGTTGGCAATAGCTGCATCGGCAATGCTTTTTACAAAGGCAACAAAGTCTGCGTTGTTACTAACAAAATCTGTTTCTGCACTGATGCACACCACGATACCGCTTTTGTTATCGGCGGTGGTTTGTGCAATCACCACACCTTCTTTTGCTTCGCGGTCGCTGCGTTTAGCGGCCACCTTCTGCCCTTGTTTGCGCAGCCAGTCAATGGCTGCTTCAAAATCGCCGTTGCTTTCTGTTAAAGCTTTACGGCAGTCCAGCATACCGGCACCGGTAGCCTGGCGTAATTTATTAATGTCTGCTGCTGTTATTGTAGCGCTCATAATAATGTATAATTAGATAATGAATAATGGATAATTCTTTCCGGATAGGAATGACTGCAGCATTCGGCATCCTGTACAAAGAGTTATCATGATTGGTGCATATAACCCTGAGCAATAGACGCTTCAGTTACTGCATTCAATCTGTAGAACACTTATTTACCGGCTGGTTTTCTGCCACCCTGGCCCGGACCCGCAACCCTGCGTTTTGGTCCACCGCCCTGGCCTCTTCCTGGTCCACCACCACTGCGTTTACCTCTTTCTTCACCGCCATCCGCTTTTTGTTCAAACCTTGCAGCTTTTGCTTCTGGTGTTTCATCAACTTCTGCATGATCATCTTCACTGTCTTTATCAGCCTGGCGTTCCTGCAAACCTTCAAGAATTGCAGCGGTCAGGTAATTAACAATAATTGCGATTGATTTTGTAGCATCATCATTAGCAGGAATTGCAAAATCAACTTTATTAGGGTCGCAGTTGGTATCTACCATACCAAAAGTACCGATGCCCAGTTTCTTTGCTTCAGCCAAAGCGATATGTTCGTGGCCAATATCCACCAGGAATAATGCGGCAGGTACGCGGCTGATCTGTGCAATACCACCCAGTACTTTTTCCAGTTTATCTTTATCACGCGCCAGTGTTAAACGTTCTTTTTTGGTCAGGCTTTCCGCACTGCCGTCGTTCAGCATTTTTTCAATGCTCTGCATTTTCTTTACGCTTTTACGTACAGTGTTGAAGTTGGTTAACATACCACCCAACCAGCGTTCAGTTACGTAAGGCATATTCACCCTTTTAGCACATTCGCTTACAATTTCTTTCGCCTGTTTTTTAGTGGCAACAAACATGATTTTTTTACCACTTCGTGCAATGGCTTTTAATGCTGCAGCAGATTCCTGCAGGCCTTCAACAGTTTTATTGAGGTCGATGATGTGGATACCTTTCTTTTCAGCAAAGATGTAAGGCAACATTTTAGGATTCCATTTCTTTTTCAAATGGCCAAAGTGCACACCTGCTTCAAGAAGTTGCTGTTGTAATGATGTTGTATTTTCCATCGTGTATTATTAAAGTAGTTATTTATTAAAAGTTGATAGTTGTTAGTTGACAGTTGACAGTGTATATTGCTATTTTCTGTCAACTGACAACTGTCAACCAATATATTAACGTTTGCTGAACTGGTAGCTTCTTCTTGCTTTTTTGCGACCTGGTTTTTTACGTTCCACTGCACGTGGGTCACGTTTCAGTAAACCGGCAGCTTTTAATGCAGGACGATAATCAGCACTTACTTCCAGTAATGCACGGGAAATACCCAGCTTAGCAGCTTCGGCCTGGCCTTTTACGCCACCGCCTGTTGCATTGATCACCACATCAAATTTATCAGCAGCTTCCACCGTTTTTAATGGAGCTTCTACCTGGTTCTGTAAGTACACCAGTGGAAAGTAGGTTTTGTAGTCTTTGCCGTTTACTGTAATCTTTCCTTCTCCTTTGCTAAGGAAAACACGGGTTACAGCTTCTTTTCTGCGGCCAACTGCGTTTTTTTGTTTTTCCATTTTTTTTATGCTTATCGCTTAGCGCCTGACGCTAAAAGCTTTTGTTTTTAAAATTTTAATTCTTTTGGTTGTTGTGCAGTGTGCGGATGTGTTGCGCCCTGGTACACAAATAATTTTTTAAACATCTGGCGGCCCAGGCGGTTTTTAGGCAACATACCTTTTACTGCCCTTTCGATGATTACTTCCGGCCTGCGTTTCAGCAGGTCTTTGGCAATTTCTTCTTTACGGCCACCGGGATATCCTGTGAAGTTGTCGTAGATTTTTTCTTCCATTTTATTACCGGTCAGTTTTACTTTTTCGCAATTGATCACGATAATAAAATCGCCACAGTCAACGTGTGGAGTGTAGTAGGCTTTGTTCTTCCCACGAAGAACAGCCGCAATTTTGGAACACATGCGCCCAACAGTTTGATTAGTACCATCCACAACATACCAGTTGTGTTTTACGGTAGCCGAGTTTGCATGTTTGGTAGTGAAATGTAATTTACTCATTGTTTTGTTTTTAGCACCGCCACGGGGCGGCACAGTTTTGAAATAGAGAGCGGGCCATCCCCCGTTCTTCCCAAATTAAGCCTTTGCTTTTTTTGGGAACGCAAAGGTAACGCTGTTTAACCTGCATTTCCAACAAAAAGGTGGAGTATTTTTTACTCCACCTTTGTAATTAATTGATTTTCAGTAAAATTTTTGACAGAAAATTAAGCTTATGCTTTTCTCAGGTTTAGTTACACCACATCCATCCCCAAAGCATGAAAGGTTGCCGGCCCGGCAATACCATCCACATCCAGGTTTGCCAGCTGCTGAAAAGCCTTTAACGCTTTTTGGGTAACGGTACCAAAAACACCATCTTCCTCCACATGCGGATCTGTATTGCGTGCATTTAATGCTTCCTGTAAACTAAGTACAGCACTGCCGCTATCGCCTTTTCGCAAGTAAGAACCGGAGCTGAATTTTTTTCCGGGAACTTTTGGCATACTGTTTTCTTCTTCAATTGCCCCCATTACTTCCGTGGTAACGATACCGGTTACCTGTAATTTTTGTTTTTGCTGAAAAGCTTTTACTGCATTTTCTGTTCCGGGGCCAAATATACCATCCACCTTTACCACATAGCCCAGGCCAAGCAACATACTTTGCAGTGCTGCCACATCGCTTCCGGCATCGCCGGTTTGCAAAAATTCTGCATCAGTGGTACCCGTTGCACCACTCAATACTTTAGGTGTTGCAAAAGCTTTTACCAGCGAACGTTTTCTTTGCCGCAGCATCACCCGCCCGCCATCGCTGTCGTTTCCCTGTTCAGTATTCCCTTCCCACGCCATCAGCATTGTTTTTTCTGCATCCACCCACTGCACAAAAATACCGGTATGATCACACACGCCATCTCCGCCCCAGTCGTACAACACCACATCGCCCGGTTGCGGATCTTTTACCAGGCAACCATTGCGTTTCCAGAAATTGTATCCCGACTGGCAGGACTGGTATCCATTGACCGTATCAATACGTTCCATGTGATGGCCGGCATGGTCGTACACCCAGCTCACAAATATTGCACACCATTTTACCCCGTCCAGCCCATACCATTTTCCATATTTTGTTTTATTGGAGTTGGGTGGCGATTCCACTGTTCCGTTTTGTGATGCTGCAGTGTCAATAATAGTTTGGCGTGACATAGTGGTTTATTTTATGAAAAGAAAATTTTATTGCGTTCCTGTTTGCGATTTTTTTCCGGCATGGGCAACTGTGTCATCTTTCTTTTTAAAAGAAAATACGAATACCGGTATATCAACACTTAACCCAACGGACAGACGCCAAACATCTCCCTGGTCATTTATCGTGTTCTGGTCTGTTTTGATCTTTCTTAATTGCGGAGCCAGCTGGTACCCCGCTTTGATGGTCAGCGGGCTGTTTGGCAGGCCATATACAACGTGAACACCGGGTGCGAATACCTGGCCAAGTGTAATCTTACTGGGTATATCGGCCGTGTCATTATTCCACCGGTAACTCAATGCCGCACCAATATCCACCATGCTGAGGAAGAAGCCCCATGATCCTTTTTTTGCAGTACCCATATTTACCGCCAGGCCAATGGGTGCCGTTACACCAACTGAGTTATCGTTAAACTTTCCATTCTTCACCGCTTTATTTCTTTCCAGCCCCAGGTATAAACCGGCGTACGATGCCAGTGAGAAGGTAACTTTTGATGACCGGTTTACCAGGTAGGAATGCGGCGGCGCGGCATATTTGGTAATTACTGTTTTTACATCTGCTGCTGATTTTGCTACAGCCATATCGCTGATGAATTTGGTAAACTCCGTAATTTTTTCAAACAACGCTATGTTATCTTTTTTGATGAATTCCGCTATTATGGCAAGGCTGTTTATCGCCACATTTCCTATACCATTGCTGGTGGTATCTCTTAACGCTTTTGCAACGTCAACTGCATCGCCTATTATAGTTTTCCATTTTTGATATTGTGCTGTGGTTTTCTCAGGCAGTTTAAGCAATGTTGCTGTTGTTTCCACCATATCCATTATGGCATCGGCATTATTGGCAAAAAAGCCCACAGCATTCTTTTGTTTGTCTCCTGCATTCATTGCTGAAAATTCCTGTATCCGTTTATCCAGTGTTTTCACAACGGCCAGTATATCCATTAATTTGCCTGCTGCGTCTGATGTATTGTCAAGCAGGTTATCGAGGGTGAATTTGCCGGTTTGGTGGGCAAACAATGGTTGATATTTTTCTTTCAATAAGCCAAAGAAGATATTCATGAAATCTTTATTCACCAGGTTAAGGTGTTCTTTTTTGATCCATCCTTCACTGGTGGTATCCACCAAATTATCGGAGAACATGGTTAAAGTGGAGATAAGGTAGGAAACGGTGGAGTTGGTATCGTCCGTATAACCGAGCCTGTTATTAATCCGGTGCAGAATATCTGCGGGGTGATAGCCTTTTGCATTAAGATCGGCATAATGATAGGCAAACATAAAAGCAACAAAGCCATTATTATTTTTCAGCGAATCATATTTGGGCATGGAGAAAACCATTGTTTCAAAATTTTCCGCAAGGCCTGCAAGATCCTGGCTGAAAGCCGCTTTGTATACCGGCCCCATTGATGGTGCATTGTAAATATCATTGTTGGAAAAAACATCCCAGGTTTTAGGCAGCAGGTATTGCAGTTCAGGGTAAGTGTTCAGCCAGTTTTTGAGTTTATTGATGTACGCAACGGTTAATTCTTCTTTGATACGGTCTCTTAAAAAATCCGCAAAGGCCTGCACATATTTTGTTACATCAATACCAGATAATGAACCTAAAATACCAGTGATAGATTTTGTTGCTGTTTGTTCACCGGCATCCTGCACACCGGCGGCTGTTTTTTTATATTTGGTCAATGAATCCAGTGGCCCGTTTAAAAACTCGCCGGGTTGTGCGGTAAATGCATTTACTTTTTTAAAATAATTATTACTGGTACTTAAAGCATTAAAATCGGTGTACGGCTTTGCAGCATACTGGTTAATGATAGACAGGATGATTTTTTTATTTTCATCTGGCAGTGGTTTTAGATCTGCTGCTTTTAATTTTTTATAGATCACGTCTGCATCCCAAAATGCTATACCTGTAATTTGATCTGGTTGATTGCTGCCATTGACCCTGCCAACAATATCGGGCCCGGCATTGCCGCCGGATGCAGTGGCGTTTGTAATTTTTACTGAAAAGGGTTTACTGTTTTTTGTTGTGTTTAACCACAGGGGGTAATTTTTTGCATCTACAGAAGACAGGTCGATAGTAAGTGTTTTGTTTTGGGCGTTAAATTGAAACCTGTTATCATTTTGTGGCAATACTACTTTTTTTGCACTGTCAGATATGGTGAATGGAGGTTTTGCCTCCACACCTGATAATACGATCTTGCCATTGGCAGCAGGAATCAAAGCCGGTTGTGTATAAATTGCCGCGAAAGTGTATTTACCCGTTTGTGCGCTGGATTTCAGGGTGAGGCAACTGAATAATAAGATGATGATCGTGTTGAAAAAATTAATGTTGATTTTCATGATATTTTAATGTTGAAATATTTCAAAATCCCTGTGATGGGTATTACATAACTGCTGGTATCATCTGCCCCTACCAGAATGCCGATGATTTTGTTGCCCAGCAAAATTGGGCTCCCCGAGTCACCAGGCTGGCTGCACTGTTGCAGTTGTATAAGGTTATGCAGCCTGATGAAAAGGTTCCCGTTATTGTATGAAAAAATCTGCGATGAGTTTACTGATGTTATGGTGCTTGGCTGTATCATACTTTTTGCACCATAAAGAGTAACCTGGCTGTTTTTGTATTGCGATGTTCCCTGTACATCCAGCGGTGTTTTATCAATGGCTGTCGCATTGCCGGTTGTATTTGCTGCGTCAGCGCCATCATTCATCAATACCAACGCTGCATCCAGTGTTGCATTTAATACACCATCGCTTACTGCGCCAATTTCAGTTTGCCCGTTAAGGGTATTGCTTTGTGGAGACGATACTATACTGCGGTCACTAATGTTCACGGCGGTAAGGTCAAAATCATACACGCCAGCTGCGACGAGGTCGTATGCTGCCACATGATAGTTGGTCAGCAGGTAAAAAAACAAACCTTCTTCTTCTTTTCGGCTTACTTTTATACTTAATGTTCCCCAATGTGACAGGCCGTTTGTTCTGGCAATACTGTCGCCGGGTTTAGCCTGTTGCAGCACCGCGGTTTGCGCAGAAGTTACATCAGTTTTAATGGTAAGCCCTTTATAGTGCAAAACCGGAGGTATGGGATTTCCACTACTGTTGCTTTTTTGCAGCACCTGGAAAACCAGTGCATAATTTTCCAACGCTACTGCACCGCCGGTAGTTTTATCTCCTATATACATTCCTGTTAGTTCCGGCATGGTTTTGATAAAAAGGTTCCAGAAATAATTTTTGGCCTCCCCCAAAATTGTCATCAATTCACGGTCACTCAGTTGTTGGTAATAATCTGTACCTGTTATTTCAAATGTTGTTTCTTCAATGCCGCCACTCCAGTAATAGCAGCCATCATCGCTGCAGTGGTACCAAACACTGTTTCCATCCAGTTCATCGCCCATAATAATTTGATCGATGGTTATAGTATCACCGGGGCTACGGTAAAACTGGCATGCCGCACCGGTCGATGCTGACCCGATACGGGCATTCAGGTATTTGTTTACGGTTAATTTCATCAGCCAACCCGTTGAACTGGTGAGGAACCTGGTGCTGCCGGCTGGCTGGTATTTCCCGGCCCTGTATTCGTGTCACCGTTACCTTTAGGTTTTACACCCGTTGTGCGCAGTTGTATAAACCTGTTCAGTAAATCGAACCAGAAGGGTGCACCCAGTGAAACAGCCAATGCAGTCAGCAACCAGCCGAAGAAGACGACCCAGCCATTCTTACTTTGATAGGGATTGCCGCCACACTGGAATTTCCTGTTATAATAAGTAATACTGTCCCGGATCGCTTTAACCTGCACCGGTTTCAGGGAGCTGTCTTTTAGTTGCTCATTCAGTGCATTACACCTTACACAACTATCCTGTTTTTCCCAACCTATGGCAGCAATACTTGATGCGCTGTTAATATCTGATTCCACCATATCGTAAGCATTGGTCAGTTCTTTGTCTGAAAGGTCAACAAAGGTGGTGTCTTTTATACGGGTAACCATTGAATCCTGGCCGGCTTTATTTTTCAGTGTTTCATGAGTAGTATCGGTACGGTGTACGGCCTGCAATTTCTTTACTGTAGAATCGTACCTGGGGGCACTGTTAACAGCGAGTTGTACCAGATTCTCCCTGGCCGTTTTATCTTTTGCCAGGATGCGGTAAATGGCAATGGTGTCTATATTGAATGAAATGGCCAATAACAGGCCAATAGCAAATAAAATCCATTGCGTTTGTCGTTTATACCACCCCGTTGCCCGGTCCATAGTTTCGTTAAACCAGTTTTCAAGCAGGCTTTTAAAGCGGTCTGCATCTTTATGTGCATCCAGGAATAATTGCTGCAGGTGTTTTAAAGTTTCTGGTTCTATGCTGGCGGCGAATACTTTTTTTCCTGCACTTACGGATACGGTATTTTGATTGGCGTCAAACAACGTACGGGATATAGCGTCCATCTGCGGTTCAGCACCATCATATTCTTTTCCCCTTAACAGGGAAATGATGGTGGATGAAAAGTTCCCGGGTTCAAGGTAAGAGGGTTTACCCTGCCATTTACTTTCGCCGAGGTATTTAATAGAGGGCGATTTATAAAATACCCTGATGAATTTATTTTGTGGAAGTGGTGTAAAATATCTGGTCATGGATTTACCGGAACTGTCAAAAAACCGGGCTATGGTACGCCACAATGGATTCCGGTCTTCGTCTGTTTCCTCATCCCTGTCTTCCAGCATGATCCTGATAGCATTCAGCAGGAGTTTGGACCGGAGATTTAATAAGCGGGCTACTATTTCCTGCAAAATAGTGGCCAGCAAGCTGTACAGCAGGAAAATAAATACCAGGCCAATAAATACATCTAATACAACATTATTAAACATAAGCAGTACAATTAAATGATTAACCAGGAATAATAAATAAATTATACAACTGCACCATTATACAATGGCTGGCAGTTAGTACCAGATACCAGATTTACGAGGAGAAATTGACTCAGGCTTGAAACAGTTTTACAATGTACGAAAGGATTTTATTAAATGCAATAGCCCCGTTAACATGCCCTCCCGTTTGAATGAAATTTCCTAAAACAACCGGGCAAATTTCTTTCTTTTCTTTTGTTATAAAAAGGGTCAATTAACGGTATTTATGTGATAAAATATTTTCAGGTACCTGGAGTATTACTGTGGCAAAAATTCTATAGTGGTGCCTTCTCCTTTAACGGAATGGATACGGCATGCATATTTAACCTGCTTCATCCTGTATTGCATGTTTTTCAACCCATATCCTTTCTTTGCTGTTGCCATATCAAATCCTTTCCCATTATCAGACACCGTTATTTTTATTTTTTTCCCTGCTGGTGCAATACTAATTTTTATTGCACCGGCCTCTGCATATTTTATGGTGTTATTTACTGCCTCTTTACAAACAAGGTAAAGATTTCGCTTTTCTTCTTTTGTCAATTTTCTTTTCCCCGCATCGTCCTGGGTTATTATTTCAAATGCAATACCGCTAACACCGGTTACCGGCAGCGCAAACTGCTTAAGCCGGGTAATTAATTCGTCTACAGTATCCAGTGAGTCATCCAAAACCCAAATCATATCTCTAAGCCCGGTGGTGGCCTCGTTCAGGTTATCTTTAATTTGTTGTAAGCTTTCATTTTGATTTACACCGCTGATGGCAAGGTTGGTAAATACTTTTACGCTGTTGAGTGTACTGCCAAGGTCATCATGTAAATCGGTGGCAATGCTGCGGCGTATCTCGTGTTGTTTTTTAATCTGTCTGATGCGGTAGCGGTAGAGGGCATAAAGTATTGCTGCTACAGTTAGCGCAATTAAAAGATAGAACCACCAGGTTTGATACCATTTGGGCAAAAAAGTTATCAGCAGTTCATTGGGCTGGCTCCAGGCACCATTTTCGTTTGCTGCCCTTACCAGTACATGGTAATCTCCCGGCGGCATACCTATAAATGGAATAAAATTATTATTACCAAGGCTGATCCATTCATCGTTGATCTCCCGTATCTTATAGCTGTACATTACCCTGCCGGGATGCTCATAATAAATTCCGCTGAAATAAAGTGTAGCCTGTATAACATCGTTATCTATATCGAAATGTGTACTTTCGAAATTAGTGGTATCGCTCAGCATGTTATTGGCATGCTGCATTAACAGCCGGTTGAAGTATACGTGTGGTGTGGCGGAGTTAATCTTAAGTACACCCGGGTTTATTTTTACAAATCCATTATCGCCCCCTGCATAAAAAAATTCTTTATATAAAGCGCCGCAGGCTTCTTCAAATTCATTGCCCTGCAATCCATCTTCCCTGTAAAAATGACTGAAGGTTTCAGTTTGGGTATTGAATACAGCAACACCATTATTGCTGGTAATAAATAAAAGGGAGTCATTATAATTAAACACTTTGTAAACGCCTTCATTGCCAATTCCTGCTGCTGCACCAAATCTTTTTAAAAGGTTAAAATTTTTGTCCAGTTTCAATAAACCTTCGCCATAAGCATTCACCCAATAATAATGTGCTGTTTCAGTCATATCCATAAATACCCCCGCGGGATTATTGGAATTGATACTTTTGAAGGTGATATTTTTACAGGCATTATTTCGTGTATAGTATACTGTAATTACGTAATCAGACAATATTACGGCATTGCCATCACGGGTATAATAAACTGTATTTACAATATCAGAAGCAGGTCCGTTAGTGTTGCTATCGGCACGTTGCCTTATGTTTTCAATGTGGCGGTTTTTTTTATTCCATATCAACACCCCATCATTGGATTCAGTACCAATTATACTTATACTGTCATTCAATTGTATACAGCTGTTCAGTTGCCAGTGCAGGTAAGGCCTGAATTCAGCATATTTGCTGCTTACCGGAATAATATGATCAGATGCATACAGGCTTATTCCTCCGTTACCAGACACCAGGATATCTTCATTTGTTAAACGAAATAAATTTTGAACCAGCCCCTTACTGTAAATGGTGTTTACTTTATCTTTCTCCACCATAAACAATCCTTCCCGGGTTCCTGTAAGTACCCTGTCCTCTTCTACTGGTAAAACAGCAAACACATGGCTCAGTTTCTCATTGGGTTTTTTACTGTTGATTACCGGCGTAAAAAGCAGTTCACTGTTTTTAATTGTTATTAACCCCTGCTTGCACCCTGCCCAATAATTATGTTGCCGGTCTTCAAAACAAAAAGTGGCATCATTTAAAGTTTTTTCAGTTGCACTGTTTGCTGATTCAATTTTTTTTAAGTTGTTGCTGCTGATATCATAAAAATACAATCCGGAACCTGCAATGATCAATTGTTGCTGGCTGCTAAACGTTACTGCATTAATTTGTTGTCCTGTCAGGCCCGGCATAATGCCGCTGTTCATTTCGGTTGCCGTAACTATTTCCCCTTTATTGTTATAGGTTACTTTAATTAAACCGCTTTTAGTTCCTGTCCAGTACAGGCTGTCGCCAGAGAACGTACTGCATAGCGGCCAGAATGTTTTATTTCCTGTTTTATTAAATAAGTTTTGTGATGACAGTTGCTGAATCACCTGTTCCTGACCGGGGTTGTAAATAAAAATGCCTTCATCTTTTATACCTAACCATAACAACCCTTTGCTGTCAGCATTAATCGTCCAGACAGCTTTTCGCTGAAAATGGTTCTTGCTGTTCTCAAAAACAGCGGCGCTGGTATTGAATACCTCAAGGCCGCCGGATGTTCCTATAAATATTTTCCCGTTTAATAAAGTTGCACATATACGCCAGTCGGCATTCAACGAACGGTTAGTATAACTGATGTTGTACGTGACGCACCCTGTAACGATATCAATGCCATTAATGCCTCCTTCATTACAAATTACCCAAATGATGTGATGCGTTGTATCTGCAATAATATCCCTGATATCTGCAGAGAATAAGCGGTGCCGTGGTGTTTCAATTTTATTATAGCGTACAAATTCTTTTCCGTCAAAACGGTTTAGCCCATCCTGGGTAGCCACCCAAATAAATCCATATTGGTCCTGGATAATTTTATGTATATTAGAACTGGAAAGCCCTTCATTCTGCGAATAAACCAGCGTGTTTTTTAACACTGTTTCCTGTGCCATTACCCTGTTTCCGCAAATCAATCCCGCAACTAAAAAACAAATGATATGACAGAACCTGCTCAACAAAATTTTGAATGGCTGATTATTTTCCTGGTGTACAATAATAATTATTACGATAAGGATAATCAAGATACTAAAGATATTAATACTATGAAAAACCAGACGAAATATATCCTTAACCAGATCAGGTATGCAGACTACAGTGATAAGGTGATGACGCTTTTTGTGGAAGCGCAGATATCGGAGTACAAAGGCAAAACACATTCTACGCTTTCTATTTTATGGAAGAAGCCCGGCACCTGGCTTTCTGCATACGATAAAACATGGAGGCACGATGACACTGTTGATATACTGACCAGTAAGTTCAGCTTTAAAAAAATTCTGGAAAAGATTACGCAAACGTATTCTGCCAAAAAACATTTAATTATTACGGCAGGGCATGGATCTGTTGTAGGTGTAAATTATTTTATCCCTGAACTGGAGCAACAGGTAAATAAACCGGTAGCAGCGCTGGGTAACCTCAGTACAAGAGATATACCCAAGGATAATGACAGCCATACTTTGATCAGCCGTTTCGACGGGGATGTAAAACTGGAAAACGGGGAAGATCTTTTATTCCTTTCAAATGAAGAAATTAATGAAACACTGAAAGAGGTTTTCAAAGATAAAAAACTGGATGTGCTGGCTATGTATAATTGCATTATGCAAAATACATTTACCCAATATGCATTGAGGGAAAGTGTTGACTGGCTGGTGGCGCCTTTATCGGGCATTTGCATACCCGGGTATAACTATACACAAATATTTAATGAATTAGCTAAAAACCCATCAATGGACAGTGCTGGTGTTGCCGAACTTTTTACCAGTACGGTGAGGCATGGAAACAGTTACCGAAAGCTGATTGATGATATTGAAGGTACATGGAAGTTTACCGCAACAAAACTGGAACAGACTGCACAGGAAGTATTACAGCAAAAGTTTGATGCAGTATTTACAATCATTGATCAACTGTCTGACAGAAGCAGCGAAATCATCAGTATTATTAATGAAGTAATCAAATACCTGTTCAGTTATTCCAGGTATTGCCTTAACAGCATCCAGATTTTTGACCTGGGATCGTTTATGGGCAGTTTACAGGAAAAAGTTAGTGAGAAGACAAGGTTCAAAGCATTACGGGATGCCATAAGCGAAATCCAGGTTTGTTTAAATGAAAATGCCGGCAAAACAGTTGTTTTTACCGGCAATTCCTTTTATAAAAGTGGCAGCGGATTAACACACTACGACACCTTTGGTGACAATCAAACGCATATTGCCAATGTCGGTATTTTATTCCCAATCAAACAGCCGGTGTCCAATATCCTGAACCCCATGTTTAATGAAGATAACTACAACAATAATCAGCACAGCAACAGTGAATATACAACTCCGGCATTCCTTACATCAAAAGCTTATGCAAGCGTGCTGAACAAAATTCATGCATTGATACCAATGGATATGTGATCAACATTTAATCCGGTGCTTTTTTCCACCGGATTATTTTTTATCTACCGTATCGTTTTGGGTTTTGGGATTCTGTGTTTTGGGATTTTGCGTTTTACCAAAGCCGGCCAGGTTAAGTTTGAGTGTAATGGCTCCAAACTGATCGCGGTAATATACAGGTGTTATCGAAGAATTGTCTGACAACCGTGCAAATACAGGATTCTCCTGTTCATCCATTCCTGTAAAAAATGGCATGTTGGGATACGTATCTTCAAATGCATTCGCATCATCTTTTATCATATCCGAAAACTTATGAATCGTATCCTGCGCTTCTTCTTTACTGATGACAGCCTTAACCTGAATCGTCCAGCTGCCGTCTGCATTCTTCGTAAACATAATACCTTCATCATCCTTCTCTCCGTCTGAAGAAACGATACTGATTAATTTGCCCCCGGCAAATAACACACTTTTTTTGTCTGGTTTTAGTTCCATAATTGAATTGATTATTAGGTGATGAAAATTAATGGCACTATATTAATACCCGCCTTTCATAAATCCAAACCAGGCCAAAGATATTTTATGTTAATAAATTTGAACTTCTCCCTTAAAATATAAAACCGTGTTTACACCCATTTTATATTTTTTCCGTACTTTCATCCTGATTCATTCAGACAGTATCGCCCTTTCATGACCATCATATCCCTTGTTGACGATCATTCCCTGCTCCGCAAAGGACTTGCCCAGTTATTGCAAAGCCTTGGGTATACTGTACTGTTTGAGGCTGATGATGGTAATGAATACCAGGCAAAAATTCTGGAAGGGCTTATACCACATGTAGTGCTGATGGATATTAATATGCCCGATCATGATGGCTTTACTGCAACACAGTGGACAAAACAAAATTATCCCGGCATCAAAATCCTTGCGCTCAGTATGTACGATAATGAAGCCTCCATCATACGCATGCTGAAATGCGGTGCCAAAGGATATATTTTAAAAGACAGCGAACCTGCTGAATTGAAGGCCGCTATTGATGATGTAATGAACAAAGGATTTTATTACAGCGACCTGGTGAGCGGCAAACTCATTCATGCCATAAATAAAATGGATGATGCAGATAACAGCCTGAAAAGCCTGGTTCAGTTAAATGAGCGGGAAACTGATTTTTTAAAATTTGCCTGCACAGAAATGACCTATAAAGAGATAGCAGATAAAATGTTTGTAAGCCCCCGCACTATTGATGGTTACCGCGATGCTTTGTTTGAAAAACTGCAGGCAAAAACCCGTGTGGGTTTGGTCATGTACGCTATCAAAAATGGTATTGTAAGCATTTAACCATACCTGTAATTCATTTTCTTAGAAATGGGGATTACCTTATATTTGATTTTATTAACCAATTAAAACCCCGTTTTTATGAGTGACCAAGTAACAGGCGGATATCCTGACACTATCCCTTTATCAACCGGCGTTGATTACACCACTAACTGGCGCAATTATATCAGCGGCCTGGATCCTAATCCTGGTTATATCCGCGCCTTTAATATTCCTATGGCAGATATTCAATCCCTTGCTTCATTTACAAAATGCCCTTCTGTAAGAGCGTATCTCGGGCTGGCAGTAGCAGGCGATATTTCCACACTTAAACTTGTTTTGGTTCCTGTTGATGCCAGTGGCAACGATGTTACCAGTATGCCAGGATTGGGTGCACCTACAGACAGCACCGTTTTTGATTTTACTACATCCTGTCCACAGGCGTGTGATGTAAATAGTCCATTGTTTTAAGACAATGTATAAGTAAATCATGAGTAGTATTTTTTTTATGTCGGTACTGGTGCCGCTCAGTATCCTGTTGCCTATCAGTACCGGCCTTTATAAATTTAACCGGCTACCTGTAACAGCAAGGGTTATCCTGTATTATTTATTTGTGTCGGCTGTCGTAAGTGCTGTTGCTGTTTTTATGGCAAGAGTATTACATACAAATAATCAACCGGTACTGCATATTTACACAGCTGTTGAGTTGGTTATATTCAATTGGTTTTACCTGAAATTGTTACAACCCTCCGGCAACAATAAAAAAATTTTTATTGTGCTGCCTGTTGTATTTGTCCTGTTCTGCTTTATCAATGTTTTTCTGCAGGGTATACACCATTCCAGTAGTTACACCAGGTCAATAGAAGCTATTATTTGTATTTTGTTTGCATTAAATTATTTTGCAAGAATGGCTTCGAATGATTTGGACAAGAAAAATCTAAACCAGCCGGAATTTTATTTCAACACTGGGATTTTTTTATACTTTTCAGGCTCATTTATGTTTTTTGTTTTTTCAAACTTTATTAACCTGGGCCTGTCAAGGCAGCAGTTTAATATTCTTTCTGTTATCTATGCATCGTTAGTATTGTGTATGTATTGTATCTTCACTGCCGGCTTTATTCTATGCAAAAAATAACCGATAATATTTTCCTGCTGATTTTACTGGCTATAGTCGGCACGTTTTTACTGGCTGCAGCTTTCATCTTCTTTTTTCTTAAATACCAGCGCAATATCTCCAAACAAAAAGAAGCCATGCAGAAAGCCGAACTGGAACATGGCGAACAATTATTGCAGGCAACGTTGCTATCGCAGGAAGATGAACGCAAACGCATCGGGCAGGATTTGCACGATGATGTAGGCGCTTCATTATCCAACCTCAAAATGAGTATTGCACAACTTGAAGATGCTGATGGTACACACAAATTACTCATTGATAATATCATCAACCGGGTACGCACTATTTCGCACAGTTTATCTCCCCCGGGGCTCGATTTGTTTGGGCTGGAGTTTACACTTACTGAGCTGTTCGATTCTTTTAATGCCACCGGCACACTGGAGATACAATTTGATAACCGCTGCGGTCAAAAAATTGATTCCTTAAATAAAAAAACCGCATTAGCTTTATACCGTGTTATGCAGGAGTTACTGAACAACACCATTAAACATTCCGGTGCAAAACATGTTGCCATCTGTTTTGATGATTCACCCGCGGGGTTGGTGGTAAGTTATGCCGACAATGGGAAGGGATTGCCCGAAACACACAGTAAAAAAAGCGGCATGGGTATGCAAAACATTGAAGCCAGGCTGAAAATGATCGGCGCAACGTTTTTGATTCCGCAAACGAAGGGTAAAGGTTTTGCCATTAATATTACATTACCCGGTACCAATAATAATTGAGCACACAATGGACGAGATCAGAATTTCTTTGGTAGATGACCAGCAATTGTTCAGGAGCGGATTGGCCGCACTGATCAGGTCTGTGCCGGGCTTTACTTTACAGCACGAGGCTGCCAATGGAAAATTATACCTGGAGCAATTGGAAAAAAGTTCCGTACTGCCTCATGTGGCTTTAATTGATATGCACATGCCCGAAATGAACGGCGTTGAACTGAATGAAGTACTGCAAAAAATGTATCCGTCCATAAAAGTACTCATCCTGTCGGTTTACGACCAGGAACGTTTTATTGCCAAAATGATTGAAGCGGGCGCCTGTGGTTACCTTACCAAAAATTGTGAAATTGAAGAACTGGTTACAGCCATTAACTCCACCTGTAAAAATGGATTTTATTTTAACCCGGCCACTTTACAGGCTATGCGCAAGGCATCGCAGTTCAAAAGCAGCGATATCAAGAACATCAGCAATATTGCCATAGACCTTACCGTAAGAGAAAAGGAAATTCTTGTTTTGCTTTGCAAAGAATATACCACTGCTGAAATCAGCGATCAATTGTTCATCAGCCCCAGAACGGTGGAAGGCCACCGCAATAACCTTCTCGTAAAGACCGGCTGCCGCAATACAGCAGGGCTGGTCATTTTCGCTATTAAGAACAATGTTTTCGACATTGGACTTTAAAACCCACCCCGTATAAATACCTGTTTTTACAAACAGATAAAACTACGCTGTTTTATCCCCCCGTCATTTCATCTCTTTGTTGTGAGAAATGAGTCAGTGCGTTACTAAGAAACTTTTTAACGCATAATGATTTCTATTATGCTTGAACATTAATCCGTGCCCACTTTATTGATCACGCTTACCAAAACAAACCATACAACTCTTTTTCGTGGTTTCTAAAGTTTCAGCACGAAGGGCTATCGTAATGATAGCCTTTTTTGCATCTTACCATTTTTAAAACCGGTAGGGCCAGGTCATATAATCCATTGCAGGTAATGTGTTACCGCTTTGATCAAATAATGTCATATTATCCCAACTGCTGCCCGTACCCCATAAATCTCTTAATGATGAGGTGATCCAGGCAGGTTCCCAATACATAATGCCGCTGCCGCCACCAGCTATCACAGCTTGTGTAAGGTCTTTCATATACGCCAGTTGCCCTTCTTTACTAATAGGATAACCGGGCACCATGGCACCGGCATCTACAATATTGTTGTAACTGTCTGCATTGATTGTGGTAAACAAATAGCCGGTTTCGACAATCATTACCTTTTTTCCAAAACTGGTTTTCAAACCTGCAATGGTGTTTGTTATCCCGGGCATATCATTAATGGTACCCCATTTACTGTAGTGCGATAAACCGATCACGTCAAAATCAGTAACGCCGCCATTTGTAATCACATTTGTACACCAGGCCATGGCATTTTGCAGCTGCGCCACATGCAGAATAATTTGTGGTTTAATGATTGATGTGGCAGAAAAATCCCTCACGGCTTTAATACCGCTTTGCAGCAAACTGCAAAATGCAGTAAAGTTGTTGCCGGTTGTGTGCCCTACAGGCCACAGCATACCACCGTTCGTTTCATTACCTACCTGCACCATTTCCGGTACCAGGTTTTTGCTCTTCAGCTCATTCAGTACCCGTAACGTATAAGCATACACGGAATCCTTCAATACAGTTAAAGAAGTCCCTGCCCATGCTGCCGGTACAGATTGATGATCAGGGTCGGCCCAGGTATCTGAATAGTGAATATCCAAATTAACGGCCATGCCTGCTGCTTTGGCCCGTTGAATGGTTTTCTCCACATCAGCCAGGTCGCTGTACATCTTCCCATTATTCAATGGTTGCTGCCACGCAGGGTTATGCCATAAACGCACCCTTACCAAATTAGTACCATGATTTTTAAATATGAGAAACGGGTCTTTTACTATCCCTGAATCTTTATATACGCCACCATAATCCTGTACCTGGTTTACGTAAGAAAGGTCGGCGCCCATAACAAACTGGCTGGTGGAATAATATACTTTTTGTGGCGGTGTTGTTGCCGGTGTATCGGTCACATTTTTTTTGCAGGAGGTAACGCCCAGCATGGCGGCAAAAAAGATCGGGAGCATAATTACAGGCTTTTTCATTTTATTCGAAATAAAAATTGCCATCATAAAATGATGGCAATTTTATCAATCAACAATATCGTTTCATATTTATTGAACGCTAAACTTGCCGGTGGCAAAGTTAGCCGTTATAGTATAGGTACCGTTTGCTGCCGGACCGGGAAAGTTTTTAGGCAGGTCATACCCAAAATCTCCGCCTGCTGATAAGCCTGGTAAAGTATTATCCTGCACAGCATATTTATGGCTCCAGTCGCCGTTTACTGGCAGCATCAGGTATTCCTGTCCACCGGTTAATGGCAAGGTTATTTTAAATACTGATGAGTTTACCTGTGTAAACTGTTGTGAAGGTACAGGTACAGGATTATTCCACCCACCAGCAGTTGCGCTGCCTACAAGGTAAAGATTAGTGGGCAAAACACCTGTAAAGGGCGTAACGGTATATTTACCACTTTGGAAGTAAAGGGTAATCACATACCAGCCACTCGTTGCAGGGCCATTGAAGTTGGTGGAAAGGTCGTAACCAAAATCGCCACCGGCAGCGGGTACACTACCATCAGCTACTGCAAACTTATGGCTCCAGTCACCATTAACCGGCAATGCCAAGTATTGGTTGCCACCCACCAGGTTAAACACACCAGCCCATGTAGTTTCATCTATTTGTGCAAATTCCTGTGTGGGTACAGGAACGGGGTTATTCCATCCACCCTGTGTGGCACTGCCCACCAGGAATAATTTTCCGGAAGCGGGTAAAGCCACTTTTGGAGGCACTTTATAGGGTGTATACTTTACTTTAATGGTGTTGGAAAAATACCTTTCGTTATTATTTCCGTAAGAGGAGATCACCCTTACATCCATATCATACGCCACATTAAACGCAAACCCATAACTGAGTGCAATGGTGTTCAGGTCTTTTGAAGTGAGTGAAGTGTTTAGTTTACCCGTAACAGTGATTTCTGATGCTTTGGAGAAATTTCTGCCGGTAGAATCGATCTGGATAATGAATTTATATGAAGAACTGTCCTGTGCATACTTTGGGCTTGTCCAGGAAAACGTAATGGCCGTTTTGCTGGAGTCTGCAGGTGCAGGCGCAACAGTAGCTGCTGAACCCGACAACACTACAGCATTACCATTGGAAAAAGCAGCCAGGTCTTTAGCTTTGTCGCACGATACTACTGCAAAAGAAAGAGCAGCAATACCGAAAACTATTTTGATCAATTTTTTCATTGCAATCTGTTTTAGTTGATTAAAGTTTGGTTACCGTAAACTTTCCGGTTTTAAAATTCACCACAATTTTATAGTTACCACTTACTGATGGGCCGGGGAAGTTGTCATTCGCATCAGCTAAGAAATCACCGCCGGTATTCAACCCCGACAGTGTTTTATCTTTTACTGCATATTTATGACCCCAGTCACCATTTTTAGGAAGGAACAGGTATTCCTGTCCGCCTGTTAACGCAATGGTGATTTCGTAAGTAGTGGAACTGGTGCGGGTGAATTTTTGAGAAGGCACCGGAACAGGATTGTTCCAGCCGCCTGCTGTTGCACTACCTACTAAGAACAGGTCGCCATTATTGGCACCGGGAGTGGGTAAGTCTGCTGGCAATACCACCGCTACATCTAAATATGGAGTGATCACACATTTCAATACGTTAGAGTATAAGATTGCGCTGTTATTAGTTAAAGCTGATTTCACCCTGATCTCCAGGTTATGCGGAACATTTTCCAGCAAACCTAATTTAGCCAGCGCCGTATTGATTTCTTTTACGGTTACGGCTCTTGACAAATCTTTAGACACTACAATTTCCTGTATGTTGGGATTGGTAAAGTTTGAACCCGTGGTGTCAAACTGGAGGGTATAAGAAACATCCTGTGAACTGATACCGGTACTCATCTGGTAATTGGGATTAGTCCAGGTAAAGGTATTCCATGTTTTATTTTCATCTGTTTTTACCAAAACCACTGTTGCCAGGCTGGTTGCAGTTAAAGCAGGACTTGTGCCACCCAAATACGTAACGTTATTGATTTCTTTTTTACAGGAAACCAATGCCGTTACCATAAGCAGGATAGCAGCTGAAAGGTTAATTATTCTTTTCATATCAAACAATTTAGATTTTTAATATTAATAACCGGGGTTTTGAACCAGGTAGGGGTTTGCAGTCAGGTCGTCTGATGGAATGGGATACAAATTGTATTTGCTGTCCACCGCAGTACCTGAAGCCACACCGCCTTTCCATGCCCACAGGTAAGTACCGGTGGTAAACTGTCCATAACGGATCAGGTCTGTACGGCGGTCGCCTTCCCACATCAGTTCACGTCCCCTTTCAGCCAGGATATAATTCAAAGTCAGTTGCGCAGCATTAGCAGCATTGGGGTCGCTCGGTCTTGCCCTTACTGCCAGTTGCTGCAGGTAACCCAAAGCAGTAGCCGAAGAACCACCACTGCCGCCACGTACAACAGCTTCTGCATAAATCAGGTAAATCTCTGCCAGCCTGAACATGGGCATATCAATACTGGAGAATGTTTTACCGTTATCAATATTGGGTGCAATAACGCCAGCCCTGGTTTTATTCCTGAACTTGGTAGATGAATAACCGTCTGTGGCCACATCCAGCAACTGGTTCATGATCTTGTTCTGGCCATTAGTATAAAATTGTCCCCTGATATCAGCTGCATCAAACAGATCAACAAATTGCTGCGTAATACGGATACAACCCCAGGTACCGCTGCAACCAGAACTATCGCCGGGTACAGCCGCAGGACCATGAATTAAGAAAGTAGTACCACCATAGGTTTGTGTGGCAATACCATCATACGGTAAAGTCCAGATGAATTCATCTGTATTCAGGTTATTATCTGCCAGCATCAGTTCTTTATATTTTGGATGCAGGGTATAACCGGCGCCAATAACTTTATTGCAATACGTTATGGCTTCAGTATTTTTTGCAGTACCAATATAAGTAGATGCATTCAGGTATAGCCTGGCCAGCAGCGACCATGCAGCAGCCTGGTCCACCCTTCCGTATTCATTGGCTTTGGGAGCGGGCAATTGGGATTCCAGGTCTTTCAGTTCGCTTTCAATATAATTATACAACCCTGCACGGCCTACTTGTGAGGGGAAAGAAGAAGAACCAATGGCAGTTGATTCGGTGATCAATGGCGGGTTGCCAAATAAATCCATTAATAACCAGTAGTGGTATGCCCTCAGGAAACGGGCTTCCTGTTTGTAGGTTTTGATATCCGATGCATCTTTACCGGTAATACCACGTTTAGCCAGGTTATCGTCTGATGCTTCCTGGATAAAGTTATTGGCCAGGGTGATGGCATAGTAAGAACGGTAGTAACTGCATTTTACAGAAAAATTTACTGATGTCCAGTTCATCTGGTGAATACCAATCGGATCGGTGTTACCATGATAGGTCCATCCGGCTTCGTCTGTACTTAAACATTGTAAGTACCAGAGGTTACGGTAGAAGTCTGAGTTACCGGCATCGCTGATAATTTCTGAAGGCAGATCGCCACTGCCGGCGCCCTGGCTGCCGGTGGTGAGCATAACGCCATATACTTTGGCTAATGCCTGCTTATACCCTAACGGTGTGGCAAACACTTTATCATCTGTAAGATCGTTTGTTGGAGACAGTTCCAGTTTTTTAGTACATCCCGCCAGTGCTGCCACCAGTACAGGGATGATAAACAGGGCTGTGATAATTTTATGTTTCATATAGTTTTATTTCTGGTTGATTGAATTAAAAATCCAGGTTAGCACCTAAAGTAAATATTCTTGGGCGTGGATACAAGTTGTTATCTATACCACCGTTCACTTCAGGATCCAGTCCTTTGTACTTGGTAATTACAAATACATTCTGGCAATTGGCGCTCAGCTTCAATGCATATTTCTGGTGAGATAAATAACCTAAGTTATATCCTACAGAAATATTATCCATCCTCAGGAAGGAGGCGTTTTCCAGATAATAATCGCTGAAGCCCTGGATATCAGTTTTACCTGCAAAGCCTGTTTCTAAGTAATTTACCGAACCGTTATGAATAGTATACGCATCCAGTATCTGTGTTAATTTACCCAGGTTACTGTATACGTTATTGTATACATAGTTGTTGAAGTTGGCCCTGAGTACAAAACCTGCGTTCCATTTTTTATACGCAACGTTTGTGCTGAAACCAAAGAACAGGTTAGCATCCGGGGCTTTACCCAGGTACCTGTCTTTATCGTTGATGATACCATCGCGGTTTACATCTTCAAACAAACCTTCAATGGGTTTGCCGCTGATGTCGTACACCTGGTGGTACAACCAGAAAGTCCGCTTGGCATATCCAACCTGGCTCAACTGAATCGGGCCGTTTACACCGGCAGCACCACCACCGGGAGCACCCTGGTAGTTGGCATCTTTGGGTACAATGGTAAGATTGGTGATCGTGTTTTTATTATAGGTAGCATTGAAATTAAAATCCCATGTCAATTCTTTCATTTTAACCGGAATAACATTGATGTTGAATTCAACACCTTTATTTTCCATGTTACCCACATTCGCTAATATGTAAGAAGAGAAGTTGGTTCCTGCCGGTTGTGGTACCCTGTTCAGCAGGTCTTTGGTTTTTTTCAGGTACACATCCACACTACCGGTGATGCGGTTATTGATAAAACCATAATCAACACCGGCATTGTATCCTGTTGTTTGTTCCCATTTCCTGTTAGGATAAAATCCGGAAGGTGCATAAGTATAATAATAGGCATTTCCGAATTGTGTTAATGAGTTGGGGCCGCTCAGGCTATAGTAAGATAAATATGAGTAGTTATCAATACCATCCTGCTGGCCGGTAACGCCATAGCCAAAACGCAGTTTAAGGTCAGACACCACTTTGCTGTTTTTCAGGAAGTCTTCATTTTTAACCCTCCATGAAATGGCTGCAGAAGGGAAGTTGGCATACCGGTTAGACGGACCAAAACGGGATGAACCATCACGACGGAAAGTAGCCGTTAAGAAATATTTGTCGCTCATAGAATAGTTCAATCTTCCGAAATAACCAATCAATGTATTTTCTGGTTTATCGTAGGCAAAGTTGGGTGCCTTTGTACCGGCAATGGTATCGCCGTGGGCATTGTAGCCACGATAATTATAGTAAGTAGATAAATAGTTATTGTATACATAACCTGCAGTCAGGTCTAAACGGCCATGAATAGCCGCAAAGTCTCTTACATAATTCAGGTAGAAGTCTGCTACTGTATTCTGGCGGGTTGATTTAGACTGACTGGACGAACCACCAATACCGGGCGAACCAATTACGTAGGCCTGTGCCGCACTGTCGTTTACAAAATAAGTACCGGTGCTTTTAGCAACGTCATAAGCCAGGTTCAGGTTGGCATGCAATCCTTTTACATGAGGAATCGCATAATCGATCTGGATATTACCGATGCTTCTTTTCGGAGTTTGTTTATCAAAAGTTTGCTGCAATACACCCACTGGATTGTTGGGGCGGTTCAGCACTAAATCGCCATTAGATTCCAGCCATTCGTAATAACCACCATAACGGGGGCTGTTACTGTAAATAGGTTGTGTGGGGTCAAAACTTACTGCACCGCCAATAGCGCCCTGGTTGGCAAAACGGGTATTTTCTGCGCTGGCTTTTAAGTTAATGTCCACTTTCAATGTGTTATGGAAGAAAGTGGGGTTCAATACCAAGGCCGCAGAAGTTTTTTGCAGGTGGTCGGTTTTTAAAATACCATTCAGGTACGAGTACCCTAAAGACAAACGGTAAGGCAAGCCTTTGATACCACCGCTGAAGCTTAAGTTATTATCGTTAGATACTGCGTTTTGATAAATTGCATCCTGCCAGTTGGTGTTGGCATTACCCACCTGGCCTTTTTGTTTAGCATTACCCAATTGTGCTACAATAGCCCTAACCTGGTCGCCATTCAACACATCCACTTCACCGGTTTTAGATGCTACGGAAACATTGGTGGTAAAATTCATTTTCAATGCACCGCTCTTACCTTTTTTAGTGGTAATGATAATAACACCATTAGCCGCCCTGGTACCATAAATGGCAGCAGCAGAGGCGTCTTTTAATACGGTAAATGTTTCAATGTCGTTCGGGTTAATAAAGCTTAAAGCATTGCTGGCACCATTGATACCATTCTGGTCCAAAGGCACACCATCAATAACAATCAGCGGATCGTTACTGGCGTTGAGTGAAGAACCGCCACGGATGCGGATCACACTACCGGAGCCGGGCTGGCCGCCATTTGAGGTAATGGATACACCCGGCACTTTACCGGATATCATTTGTTCGGGAGTGGTAATGTTTCCTTTTTGGAAATCTTTAGACGTCACCACGTTTACCACACCGGTAAGGTCTTTCTTACGGGTGGTACCATAACCAATCACCACTACTTCATTCAGTTGCTGGTTGGCCTGCACCATGGCAACTTCCACAAAAGTTTTTCCTGAAACATTTACCTCCTGCGTGCCAAAACCAATTGAAGTAAATACCAGTATGGCATTGGCAGGAGCATTAATTTTAAATGTACCATCGGCACCGGTTTTGGTGGCAGTGGTGGTACCTTTTACAAGTACGGTGGCACCAGCTACAGGAGCTCCGTCTTTGCTGTCGGTAACTTTTCCGGTCACCGCATTCTGTGCCATTACCGATACGGATAACAGCAGCAAAGAAAACGACACCAACAGCAGCCTGGGAATCTTTCTCATAATAGAAGCTTTTCGTTTAAAATGAACAGTTGAGTTATATAATATGTACATTTCACACAACGCAAATGTGTAAAATATACGCAAAGCAAAATGTGTAAAACTTACGCAAAGTAAGGCAAATTTCTTACCTGCCAAATTTTTGTTGAATGATTTTTCTCATTTTGGGCTCAAAAAACAGGTATTGACATCGTTTGCGGAAACGATTGCAGGGTTTTGTGGGGAAATTCAGGGGATTGGAAGGCTAACGGTTGTTAGTGGTGAGATAAGGGAAGGAATTTTGGAAAAAAGGGGATCAGGACATTAAAACAAATCAAAGAAAAGGCAGTGTAAACTGCCTCTTCAAATAATATTATCATTAAAAATCTATCCCCACCCATTTCTTCTTCTTCTTCTCATACTTCTCATAATTAAACTTATACAGTTTGCCGGGGCGGTGCGGTACATCCTGTTCCATTTCATCAATGTCTATCAAAAAATCCATGGAGAAGAATTTTTTGCGGAAGTTGCGGCGGTCCATCTTTACATTTAATATAGCCTCGTATAAATTCTGCAGGTCACGCAGGGAGAATTTTTTGGGCAATAAATTAAAACCTAACGGGTGTTCCTGTATGCGTTTTTGCAAACGGCGGTAACAGGTATCAAAAATTTCCTGGTGGTCAAAAGCCAGGTCGGTTACATTGGTTACATCGTGCCAGTGCAGTTCATTCTCTAATATATTCAGTTTATGATGCTGCACATTGATGAGCGAACAATACGCCACGGTTACCACCCTTCCGGCAGGGTGCCGGTTGATGGAACCAAATGTATGCACCTGTTCTAAGTACACATCGCTGAGGCCTGTACGCTTTTTTAGTATACGGTATGCAGCACCATCCAGGTCCTCGTTGGGGCGTACCAGGTCGCCCAGTAGCGACCACTTACCCAGGTATTTTTTCAAATCGCTTCGTATCAGTAAAACTTTCAGCTTGTTTTCGTCAAAGCCAAAAATCACACAGTCAACAGATAATGCTAACCCATTACTGTCTTCCACTTCAGACTGGATCGTGGTTAAGGTTTTTATGTTTTTGGCCTTGTCGGCCTGCGCATCAACAGACATACTCCAGGTTTTTATGAATGCAATAACAACTATTGTTTAATGAACTGAACAAAATTGCTGTTGCCATTTTGTTGCAATTTTAAGAAATAACAGCCTTTATTTAAAGTTTTTAGCTGGTTTGTTATGAGTAAAACATATTGCCCGCTGTTTTGGCTGCCATTATACAGCGTCAGCAACTGCCGGCCTATGGCATCTACCAGGCTGATGGTGACCTGTCCGTTGGCGGGTACAACATAGTCAACAATAGCATTATCCAGTACGGGGTTGGGGGAAATCTTGATACCCAGGCCGTTTTTAATTTGGGTGATGGTACTGTTATGTGAGGTGGTGCTGAATTGTCCTGTACTGTAATTAGCCGCAGACGACGCCGCACAATTAGCACTTACCCGCCAGTTGTATGCGGTACCAATAGTCAGGTTGGTAAGGCTTACTGTTCCTGTAGTGATATTGGTTGCTGCATTGATCCAGGCAGATGAAGCAGCTGTTTTATAATCTACTGTATAATAATTTCCGGTAACCGCTGTCCAGTTAAGCACTGCAGCATTAAAGCTGATGCCGGTAACGGTCAAACCTGTTGGTGCCGCTGGCGTTGGGGTAATGGTTACCGTTATGGACGATCTTGGGCTTTCGCCACAACTGTTACTTTGGCTTACATACCAGGTGGTGCTGCCTGCTGTTGCAGTAGAGGGCACCGGCGCTGTTGCACTGCCTGTTCCACCGGTGGTTGAAGTGTACCATAACAAATTGGTGCCGGTTGCTGTCAATGCCGTTGCCGAAGTATTCTGGCAATAAGTAACCGGGCTGGTAACTGTTGGCGCGGTGGCCAGCGCATTTACAGTAACGGTGATGCTTGCCCTGGGGCTTTCACATCCGCTGGCATTGGTTTGGCTTACATAATAAATAACTGAACCCGCAGTTGCTGTTGAGGGTGTGGGTGCAGTGGCACTTCCCGTACCTCCTGTGGCACTGGTGTACCATAATAAATTATTGCCTGTAGCTGTCAATGCAACTGCTGTTGCATTTTGGCAATAAGTTATCGTGCTGGTCACGGTTGGCGCGGTTGGTGTGGCATTTACTGTTACAGTAATTGATGCACGCGGTCCCTCGCAGCCGTTACTGTTGGTCTGGCTTACATAATAGGTGGTTGAACCCGCCGCAGTGGTGGATGGTGTGGGTGCTGTACTGCTGCCGGTTCCGCCTGTTGCTGCAGTATACCACAGCAAACCTGTACCTGTTGCGGTAAGTGCACTGGCGGTTACACCCTGGCAGTACACTACAGGAGAAGTTACCACCGGTGCGGCAGGTAAGGCATTTACATTTACCACAATAGATGCCCTTGGGCTTTCGCCACAGCTTTGTGTTTGGCTAACGTACCAGGTTACACTACCCACTGTTGTGGTAGATAGTACAGGCGCAGTAGCACTTCCTGTTCCGCCGGTTGCTGTGGTGTACCATAATAAGCTGGTGCCGGTAGCCGTCAAGGCTGTGGCAGTGGCATTCTGGCAATAGTTAACCGGTGTGGTTACTGTTGGCGCAGGTGTAGTGGCAGATACATTTACGGTAATGGAAGCCCTTGGGCTTTCACAGCCCACCGTCTGGCTTACGTAATAAGTGGTGGTGCCCGTAACTGCAGTTGATGGTGTGGGCGCTGTCGTACTGCCCGTTCCGCCGGTGGCACTGGTGTACCATAACAAGTTGGTGCCGGTGGCAATTAACGGAACTGCTGCTGCATTCTGGCAATAGTTCACAGGTGATGTTACCGTTGGTGCCGGCGTGGTACAGGGTGGAATACTAACATAAATATGGTATTCGCCCGGTTGCAGCGTAATACTTTGTGCCGCCGCTGTTAATGTAAAAGTGGTTCCCGTTGCTCCATTCACTCCTGTACCCGTTCCATTACTGATAAAATTCTTCCAGTCGCCGGTAGATTGGAAGGTTACAGATTTTGTCTGCGCCACCACATCCAGGTTAGCCACCACCGTTACCTTTTTCCCGTTGGCCGCAGGGTCTGCAATTTGAAATAACTTCACCAGTCCGCCACCGTTATTAAAATCGTAGGTGAATGTAGTGTTGTTAAAAATGGCAGGATTATTCAGCCTGAAGTTGATAATGCTGTCGTATGTATCATATAAATGCTTACGGTTGGGGTCCTGCATGTATTCCCAGTGCGGCGGTTTAGGCGCCACGTTGGATCCGCCGTAGGTGAGTGAAATATCATAACCCCTTTCTTCAAACTGCCAGATCATTTTAGGGCCCGGCACCGTAAAGAATACCGATGCGGCTGCTTCTTCACGGGCTAATGCTGTAGCAAGATTCTTCACATTATAACTGCCATTGGCATTGCCAAAAGTCAGGTTCTTATACATCGTTCTTTCTTCATCATGGCTTTCCATGTAGCCCATTTCCGCAGGGTTATTAAATGCTTTTTTAGGATCGCTGTATACAATGGGAGATATATCTGAATTGGAAGTATACCCCATCGTACATTGGTTGTATACCGCATTGTTATTGCCCCATAACATAAAACCATAAGCTGCATATTCCTGTTCTTCCTGGCAGGGCAGTGTGCCCAAAAATTCCAGTATCATGTACGTATTGGGATGGTTTTGAATGGTACCATCATAATACCTTTTCAGGTTGGCCACGCGGCTGGCATCGTAGTTTTCCACTGTTACAGTAGTAGATTGGGTTTGTGTAAAACCTTTCGCAAGGTCAAAGCGGAAACCATCCACTTTATATTCATCTAACCAGAAATTGAGTGACCGTTGTACCAAATACTGGGTAGCCGTTGACGTATGGTTAAAGTCGTTGAACACACTGTACGGATGTGGTGCCGTTACATTCAGCCATGGATTATTCGCTGCTGGTTGACCGGTGGCGCTGTTCCAGTACAGTTTGGCTTCAGGCGCATTATTGTCGCACTGGTTAAACACCACATCTAAAATTACTGCAATGCCGTTCTGGTGGCATTTATCTATAAATTCTTTCAGCTTGCTTTTTGTACCGTAATATTTATCCGGTGCAAAATAAAAATCTGGGTTGTATCCCCAACTTTCATTGCCGGTAAATTCATTAATGGGCATCAGTTCAATAGCATTGATACCGATATTTTTAAAATACTGGAAAGAATCTATAAGCGATTGGTAACTGTGCTGTGCCGTAAAATCCCTGATCAGCAGTTCATACACCATCAGGTTCTTTTTATCTGGCCGGGAAAAATTATTCACCACCCAGGGATAAGCTGGCTCAGCAGTTTGTAAAATACTTACAATACCAGTTGTTAAACCGGTGGGATAAGGTTTCAGGTTGGGATAAGTAACCGCATCAATTCCACCATCAAAATCAGGATCTAAAACTTTTTGGGTGTAGGGGTCTGCTATTTTAATGCTATTGTCAACTAAATATTGAAAACCATATTCTGTACCAGGAGTCAAATTATTCACGGTGATCCAGAAATAATTTCCATCAGGCGTTTTATTCATCTGGTACGCACAATCTACTGCCCAGGCGGTAAAATCTCCAATTACCACTACGCTTGATTTACCCGGTGCATACAATACCAGTGTTGCAGATGTGTTATTGGCGGCATAATTAATCCCTTCCTGCACGCCAGCCGGTAATGCAGCTACCGTAGTGGTGGGAGGAATATAAAATTCAAAAGAGTCTTTTTTTACGCCGGAGCCATCATCGCCTTCCAGCATTACTTTTTGATTACATGCAGCGCTGATGGTTGGCGTTGCTGTAATGGTATTGGCGTTGGTGGCAGTACCAACGGTATTGCCATTCAGTTTAAGAGTTAATGCGGCATTGGCAGAGGATACACCGGTTACAGATATACTACCTCCAACGGCTACACTGATTGGTTCTATCCACGGAATATAACGGGGCTCAAACGGCGGCATGTTGATGCGTACGGCAAATTCTGTACTGCCATAAACGGGCAGGTACATATCGCTCACATCGGAGTTGACTTGTTTTAAACTGCCGGTGGCATTCCTGAAAATGATACATACTTTCTTTATAGTTTCGCCTGCAGGCACGCCAAAAAAAGTACGGATGTTGGTAATGGTGTATTGATATTTATTGTTGCCGAGTGGCGTGGCATGTGCAGCCGGGTCAGCTGTACCCCAGGTAAATTTTACATACCGCCAGTCGCCGGGGCCGGTGCTCAGGTTGGTGATCACACCCACATGCACATACACATTGGCTGAGTTACCGCCTTCAAAATTCAGCAGGCCCTGGTTGCCTTTCGTACAATCTACAGTGGTTACTAAAGTGGAATTATCTATCGGGAATTCTGGTGTCCAGCTTAATAAACGCTGGCTTTTTGCTACGAAACTGGTACTGATCAACAGGAATGTCAGCCACAAAATCTTCTTCATAAACAAGCAATTTAATGTGTAAAATAAACACATTAAAGTTTATTCTGCAAATAAAGTTTGAAACATGTAAGTCGACAAGGGTGTTTTAAACATGCTGGTCTCCCGCATTTACTATTATAAAACGCTTTGTTAAGCAGAACTGGTTCAATACGTTGGGGTTGATAATTGAATCAGCTGAATGATTAAATGGTACAGAAAATAAACCGGCTATTAATACTTATTATTATAGGTTTCGAATGAAGACCATTACATTTGCTATCATTAATATGATGTCATTAAACACTACAATCAATTGCGTTGCCTAAATTAATCCTATACCTGATTTATTTTTCCGTGCTGGTATGTGCCTTAATTTTCGATGCCGGTCACATGAATGAATATTTCCTGGCTGTCATCAGTATCATCCAGGTTTTAAATATTATTTCAATTTACATTTTATATAAAAGGAAAATTGTGTACGAGGCTGCACTTATGAAAATAGAAACACAAACTTCTTTAAAGGATTTGATAATAATTATACTGTTAATGGTGCTTATATTCGGAGTCCATTTTTATGTGTTCAGCCCTGATACAAGGCCATTTTTTGGAAGATATGTTTCAATTATTATTTTATCTATGATCATTCAATTTATGATTACAAAAGACAAAGTAGTTCCCTCACTATATATTGAAAAAAATGTGGTAACTGTAAATACACTCTTCATTAAAAGTTACGACCTGGCTGCATTACATAAAATATATTACGATGGGTTCAGTGAACAATATATTTTATGATTTGCAAAGAACAAAAAATTGAAAATAAAGAAAAGCGCTTTTGAACAGAAAGAATTGAATGCCTTTTTAGCCCTGATGATAGTAAGATATCCGAACCAGGTTGAAATATCTGACAATATCAAAAATGAAATTGAAGCGCTCCCGGTTTCTGTTAGGGGTTTTGACGGTATCAGTCTTTCCATTGAATAAACATAGCTTTTACGGCATTATCTATTCCGAATCTAATGAATAATGAACCCTTTAGCAGAACAGCTGATATAAGACATTACATTTTGGAAGCTGGAGCCCTGACAGTTTCATGCTATCTTTATCTTGTATCTTCAATCCTTACTTCTTCTTATACTTCGTTATCCAGCCGCCACCACCACAATAAGTGCAGGTGGTCCAGTGGGTACTACTGGTGGTAATAGTACTGAAGATGCCCTGGTAAGTATGCGAATAATCCAGCACTTCCATTCGTCCGCTGCCAAAACAGATTGGGCACTTCACCGTTTTACCCTGGGGTTCGGGTTGTTTGTATAAATTAGGATTCACAGTTCCGGTATTGGTATACGTTGCACCATCGTAGGTATAGTACTGCAGCTTGGGCGGTGCCGGGTCAAATGTTTTCAAATCAAATGGCCGTTGTTCTTTGTACGCATCAAGAAAAGCCTGTGCAATCGTCCGTATTTTTTCCCGTTGGTCTGCCGATAAACTGGCCATCAATTCCTGCGCTTTTAAATCCGATATCGCACCCGATAATAACTGGTAGCCGAGCTTAATATCTTTATCAGCTGCCTTCTTTAACTGAGCAGACACCATGGCGGTTACCTTTTCTTTCGTAATATCTTCTGCCAGCAAAGTTTGCGTGTATTTTTTAGAGGCATCCTCTGCAGTTTCAATATTCATCAGCCCGGGGGCATATAATTTAGTCAATGAATCGATGCTTTGCTGTTCTGTTTGATAACCCGGTTTAATAAAATGTATGTTTAATGTTACTTCTTCAGTTTTACTAAATGTCATCCAGTCATCATAGTAAGCGCTCATATCAGTAAACTTATTTTTTTCATTTTCGGGTGTATAATTGATGGCCTTCACTATGTTGTCTAATTTTTCTTTTAATGCAGTAAGCATCGCTTTATTTTCCGGTTGCCTGGGCATCCGGATTAACAGCGCCGTCCATACCCATTGCACGGTTCCTGCGTCCCGGTTTATTTTCTCGCGGTGAATGGTATTTTCAATAGCGCCCGGAAAACGTATGATGGATGAATAATAGGGCTCGCCGAAAGTTTTGTTACCAAGAAAAGAATCTGCAAGGTTTTCAAGCGGCATATCCGGATCAAGCACAAACAGGGAAAGCTTGTCGATGGTTTTCTTAACATTATATGCCAGTGTATCCGTTATCGGTGGCTCCTTTACAGGGGTATTTTTTTGAGGAGTGGACTTAACTGCCGGCTGCAGTTTGGTTTTCGAAACAGTACTGGTTTTTTGTGCACCGGCAAATAATGACGGTATCAATACAGCTGCAGTAAAAACAAGTCGTATAGCCTGTTTCATAGTTTGGTGGTTTAAGCAATAAATGTACACCGTACCGCACAGTAAAAAAATACCAGCTATTGGGTATAAACTTCAGGCGTCTTGACGGTTCTGAAACCGTCAAGACGCCTGAAGTTCATTTTTTATACACCTGCTTGCCATTAATAAAAGTTTGCAGCACCGATGCTTTCAGTATTAGTGATGCATCGCACTGCATCAGGTCGGTATCCAGTATAATAAAGTCTGCTGCTTTTCCTGCTTCAAGGCTGCCTTTTTCTTTTTCTTCAAAAGCGGCCTTAGCTGCCCAGATGGTCATGCCACGTAAAGTTTGTTCACGGCTTAATGCGTTCTCCATCTGGAATCCACTGGCGGGAAACCCTTTGTTGTCCTGCCGTACCACCGCAGCAAAAAATGTTTTAAAGGGTGAAATATCTTCTACCGGAAAATCGGTACCCAATGGCATCCATCCATTTTCATCCAGCAATTGTTTATACGCATAAGCCGTTTTTATTCTTACGGGACCCAGCCTGTCGCCCGCCCAATACATATCGCTGGTGGCATGTGTGGGTTGCACAGAAGGTATGATATTGTTGGCACCAAACAAATCAAAATCTGCCGGGTTAATCACCTGTGCATGTTCAATACGCCAGCGTTTATCATTTTTCCCTTTCAATACCGCTGCATAAATGTTCAGTATCTCCCGGTTGCCGCTGTCGCCAATGGCGTGTGTACACATTTGAAAGGGAGTATTGGCCAGTTTGGCTGCAACAGCTTTAAAATGTTGCGGATTGCTTAATAAGAACCCTTTCCAGCCCGGCTTATCACTGTAATCCTGTAATAAACAGGCACCGCGGCTGCCCAGCGCACCATCGCCATATAATTTAAATCCGCCAACATGTAACAAAGGTGTTTTATACACGCCTTTGGCAATCCACCGGTCGTAGTAAGAAGAATCATCACTCAGCATAGCATAGATCTTCATCTTAAGGTTGCCGGCTTTTTGTTCCGCATCCACCAATTCCACCGTATGTTCGCTGATGCCGCAATCATGCACCCCGGTAAGCCCCAATGCAAAACAGGTTTGTTGTGCCTCATTAAAATATTGGCGGGCCAGGCTGTCGCTAACGGCAGGTATTATTTTCTCAACCAGCTCCATTGCATTATCAATTAATATCCCGGTCAGCTTTCCTTCTTTCATTTCAATACTGCCGCCATTAATACTGCTGTTAATGGTAACGCCTGCAAGGTCAAACGCTTTTTGATTGGCTAATGCGGCATGCCCGTCAATCCGTTTTAAAAATACGGGCCGGTTGGGAAACAGGGAATCCAGTTGGTCTTTACGTGGAAATTCTTTTACTGTCCAGTCATTCTGGTCCCAACCTCTTCCGTATAACCATTCCATGGGTGCTTGTTTGCTGTACGCTATCATTTTATTGACCACATCATCGAAAGATGTTGTACCCACCAGGTTGCATTTCCATAGATCGGTGGCATAACCGGTAAAATGGCAATGGGCATCTATCCAGCCGGGGAAAATAGTTTTGCCTTCTGCATTCACTTCTTCTTCTCCTTCATATTCCTTTAAGATCACATCATTGGTGCCTGTGGCAACAACTTTCCCATCGCTGATGGCCATTGCTTCTGCAAGGGTGTTACCGGCATCCACCGTATATATTTTTGCATGGTGTACCACCAGCGTTACTTTTTGCCTGAACTTACAGGCCGCACAACTTAAAAGAATCAAACCGCCCGTTATCCATTTAGATAGCATCATAAAAAATTTTTTCAAAAGTACTAAAGGGAGGGTACAATTTTTATCTTTGATATCCAACCTGTTTTTGCCATGTATAACGACAGTCAAACTAAAGAACTCCAGGCCACAACCAGTCAGCTCATCAAATCATCTACTATTTGCGATGCACAAAATGTAAACCAGTTCCGTAATGTGCTGCGTTTTCATGAATACCGGTACTATGTGCAGAATAACCCGCTCATCAGCGATTATGAATACGATACCCTGTACAAGCAACTGGAACAATTTGAGAAAGAACATCCCGGTGCTGTAACACCAGATTCGCCCACACAAAGAGTGGGTGCAGGATTGATTAAAGACTTTCCAAAAGTACAGCACCTGGTACCTATGCTAAGTCTTGAAAACAGTTATAATGCTGATGACCTGCTGGACTGGGACCGCAAAGCCCGTGAGCTGAGCGGACTGGATACCATTGAATATTGCGTGGAGCCCAAATTTGACGGCGCCAGCATCTCGCTCATTTATGATAATGACCTGTTTACCCGTGGTGCCACACGCGGCGATGGCGTGGTTGGTGATGAAATCACTATCAACACCAGGCAGATAAAATCTGTTCCTTTATCAGCTAAATTTTCCGAATATGGTATTCAGCAAATAGAGATCCGCGGCGAAGTGCTGATGAATAAAAATAATTTCAAAGCCTATAACGATGGATTGATTGAAGAAGGTTACCCACCACTGGCCAACCCCCGCAATGCAGCTGCCGGCAGCCTGCGCATTAAAGACACTGCTGAAGTGGGCCGCAGAAACCTGGAGGCGTTTTTATATCATGTAAGTTATTTTACGGCTACCCGTGGCAGTTCACTTTTTAAAGAACCCACCACACACAGCGGTATGCTGGATATGTTATGGAATTGCGGTTTCCGCAGCCCCAAAAATGAAATGAAAGTGGTAAAAGGTATTGATGCGGTAATAAAATATGTGGCAGCATTTGAAAGCAGGCGGGATGACCTGCCCTATGAAATTGACGGTATGGTGATTAAGGTGAACGATCTTTCTTTGCAGGATAAACTGGGTATGACCTCCCACCATCCCCGCTGGGCCATTGCTTTTAAATTTAAAGCCAGGCAGGCCACTACTTTGCTTAAAGATGTGGAATACCAGGTGGGCCGTACCGGTGCCGTAACCCCCGTTGCCAAACTGGAACCGGTGCAGGTGGGTGGGGTAACGGTAAGCAGTATTTCTATTCATAACGAAGAGTACATTAAGGAAAAAGACCTGATGCTGGGCGATACCGTTTTGATAGAACGTGCAGGTGATGTTATTCCTCAAATTGTAAAATCGTTTGCTGAACTGCGTAAGGGTACAGAAAGAAAAATTGTATTTCCCACGCATTGCCCGGTTTGCCATCATAAACTGGAGAAGCCGGAGGAAGAGGCCGTATGGCGCTGTTCCAATATCAATTGCGAAGCACAGGTGGTGGAACGCATTATACATTTTGTAAGTAAAGATGCGATGGATATACGCAGTTTGGGTGAAGCCAATGTGCGTAAATTTTATGAGCTGGGTTTGCTTAAAAATATCCCCGGTGTGTATACGTTACCGTTTGATGCCGTCAGGAAACTGGAAGGCTTTGGGGAAAAATCGGTTACCAATTTACAATTGGCTATAGAAGCCAGCAAAACACAGCCCCTGCACCGCATTATTTACGGTTTGGGTATCCGTTATGTTGGTGAAACCACCGCAAAAACGCTTGCCAATGCGGTAAGCCACCTTAATGATTTTGCGACATTTACGGAGGAAGAGTTGCAGCAATTAGAAGATGTTGGTGTTAAAGTGGCTAAAAGTATACATGCTTTTTTTAATGACTCAGAAAATATAAAAATTTTGCAACAGCTTGAGCAATTGGGCGTGCAATTGAAAAACGAACAGAAATCAATACCCGCCGGCGGCAGTTTGCTGGGAAAAACCTTCTTGTTTACCGGTACACTAAACAAGCTGAAACGCAGTGAGGCAGAGGGTTTGGCAGAACAAAACGGCGGCAGGGTCGTTAGTAGTGTCAGCAGTAAACTTAACTATCTGGTAGTGGGCGAAGATGCCGGAAGTAAACTGGAAAAGGCCAAAAAGATCACTACCATTCAGATAATTAATGAGGAAGAATTTATAAAAATGCTTTCATCTTGATGAAATTGTTTTTATATTTAGCCTAACTTTATAACCTTATTCATTATGGCTAACCGAAAATTAGCTGACACAAACCTTAAAATGCTAACGCAATGATCAAAAAAATTCCTGGCGAAACTTGGAAACCTATCCAGTTCTCCGGTCACAAAACACTACGAAAAAAGTATGCTGTATCATCTTTGGGCAGGGCTGCAAGTTACTCCGAGAATGTTACTGAAGATGGTAAATTATTAACCGGTTCCATCACCTCAGGTTACAGAACATTAAATCTTCATGTTAACGGTGGTAATGGTACGATTTACATTCACCGTGAAGTAGCAAAGCAGTTTTGCAAAAAAGCATCACCCAAGCATAAATATGTGATTCATGTGAATCATAAAAAGCAAGATAACAGTTATAAGAATTTAAAATGGGCTACATTAGAAGAAGTGAGCAGCCACCAGCAGTTAAGCCCTGAAAAAATTGCCTATAAAAAGCGCCAGGCTAACCGTACAGAAGGCCTGAAATTAAATGCCAACCAGGTTAAAGCCATTAAGGATATGATCAAAAATCCTAAACGCAAATTAACCTATAAGCAAATTGCTGTTAAATATAAAGTGAGTGAGATGACCCTTTACCGTATTAAAAGCGGCGAAAACTGGGGCAGGGTGAAATAAGATAATAATCTATTTCAATATTAAATTTAAAGGGAACCGGGTTTCAGCTCAGTTCCCTTTTTGTTTGCTGTACATTTGTACAGTTTAAAAATTAATTTATGATACAATCCTCCACACTGCAGTTCTTAAAAGATTTAAGAAAGAATAATAATAAATCCTGGTTTGACGCTAACCGCAAAAGATACGACCAGGCCAAAGAAGATTTCATTTCACAGGTTGAAAAAATCATTGCCGGTATTGGCCAGTTTGATACGCCTGTTGCTGCATTAAAAGCAAAGGATTGTATGTTCCGCATCAACCGCGATGTGCGTTTCAGTAAAGACAAAAGCCCGTATAAAGTAAATATTGCCGCTTATTTTAACCGCAATGGTAAAAAAGCTGCAGGTGCAGGATATTATATGCATATAGAACCGGGCAATAGTTTTGTTGGTGGTGGTATCTGGATGCCCGAACCCAAAGAACTGGGGCAGATCAGGCAGGAGATTGACTATAATTTTGACGCCTGGAAAAAAATCATGAACAATGCGGCATTTAAAAAAGCTTTTCCTAAAAGTGTGGAAGGTGAAGCCCTGACCCGGCCACCCAAAGGTTATGACGACAGCAACCCTGCAATTGAATACATTAAAAAGAAAAGTTTTGTGGTAATGCACCAGTTTACCGACAAAGAAGTATTGGATAAAGCTTTTATAAAAAATGTGCTGCAGGTATTTAAAGCCATGAAGCCATTGGTTGATTTTATTAATGCCGGAACGGAATAACCAGGTAAACCATTATTCAACCAGGAGCAGCAAGGGAAAAGCAAAATAAAAAAATGGCTGCCTTTCCCTTGCAGCTTTTTTTACATTAAATCGTTACCGCACTTCAAAAAAATGGCCAGAGATAAAAATCTCCGGCCTTGCTTACCTCTGAAACCACAAGAAAAAAAGGTAATAAATGTCTTTATTATAGATATTATTAGTGAATAAGTTTGTTAACTGGAGTTACAGTAAGCTGAATTGGATAATAAACCCGGGTATTGCACTGCAATTTCCCTGAAGCTTTAAATAAGATTGGAGTTGGATTAAATAACCTAGCAGGATGTAAAAATAAGGTTTTTTTTGAAGTTACGTAATTTATTTTTATTTAATTTTTGCAAAAGATCTCAGTTCCCGGTCGGCAAATTCATACACTTTTTTCTTCTTCCTGTCATACCACCATTTAGGGGCCGTTTTTTTCATCAGGGTATCAATGTTGCGCATGCCAAACAACTTCCATAAACCATCCAGTTTACCACCTACACCGCTCTGCAAAGCCCTGAGGCTCATTGCAAAACCAGCATCTAAGTATTCCATATGATGCCAGTAGCCCGCAGGCATGAAAAGAGTATCCCCGTGTTCTAAAATAATTTCGTAACCTTTGGCCAGTTCTACTGCCGGAAAGTTTTTATAATCAAAATCCTGGCTGTAATTGGCAAAGTTGGCAAGGCTCAAAACTTCCCAGGGTTTACGGTATAACTTATACTGCTCGCTAAAAGGGAAAAGCAGCACTTTTTTACGGCCAATAAACTGGGTATGCAGGATATGGCTCATATCAATATCAAAGTGCATGTGTGTAATAGATCCCTGCCCGCCCACAAAAAGCATCGGGTATTTTTTTACAAATCCTTTCATCAAATGATCAGGCCAGCTGAAATCAGAAACAATCTGTGGCGCATGCTGAAAAATATTGAACAGAAAAATCCGCAGGTCAAGCGGGCCGGCTTGTACTTTCTCCAGGTATTCGCCAAATTTCATGTATGCATCAGCAGTATTAATAGGCGTATAAGCATCGCTCTTAACATTATTGTATACCCCCACTTCTTTGTCGCCAACGATATCAATAAAAAAATCCCATGTCCATTTTTGGTATGCAGGCCATTCCTTTGAAAGATTCCTGATCACCAAAGGCTTCATGGTATTGTAATAATTCTTCTTAAAATCTTCGGGCGAAATACTGTCTACCCTGTCAACAGCGTGCAGTTGCATAAATTCAATTTAGCTGCGCAAAATTAATAATTATACCGGCAGAAAAGATACAAAAACTATTTAAAAAAAAACTAATAAGCGTTAGTTTTGTAAAAAAGCAGACATGGCCAAAATCAAGCCGGGCAAAAACACCAGTAAAAAAGAAGTGATCATTAAAAGTGCATCCGTACTTTTCAGAACCCGGGGGTTCAGTGCTGCAACCATGCGGGAACTGGCCGAGGCGGTAGGTGTTGAAGCGCCCAGCCTTTACAATCATATCGGCAGCAAAAGTGAAATACTGCAGGCCATTTGCTTTAAAGTAGCCAACGCTTTTAACGACCAGCTTGCAGCAATTGAAACACAACAGGTAAATACCATCAGCAAACTGGAGCACATTATACGCTTTCATATACAGATGATGATGAATTATTACGATGAGGTTTTTGTTGCCAACCACGACTGGAAGCACCTGGAAGAACCTTACCTGAGTAATTTCCTGATGCAGCGCCGCAATTATGAAAAAAGACTGGTGGCCATTATGGAAGAAGGCATCAGAAAAAAAGAATGCAAAAACCTCAATCCATTTGTAGTGGTGCTCACTATGCTTTCCGCAGTGCGTGGGTTGGAATTCTGGCAGCGCCATAAAAAAAACATCAGCGTAAAAGTGCTGGAAGATGATATGGTAAACCAGTTATTAAAAGGTATAACAGCAAAGTAAACACGAAAAAAGTTTAAAAATGGCCGTTCATTTTCATACCCTAAGGGTAAAAAATGTAAAAAAAGAAACCCCTGACTGCGTATCAATCAGTTTTGATATTCCGCAAACACTGCAGCAGGAGTTTATGTTTGAACAGGGGCAAAACATTACCATCAAAAAAAATATTGGTGGAGAAGAAGTGCGCCGCTCCTACTCCATCTGCACAGCACCATTTGAAAATGAATTGAAGGTTGCCGTAAAAAAAGTAGCCGGGGGAAAATTTTCCAGCTTTGCCAACGATACTTTGCAGGCTGGTGATGTGCTGGAAGTTTTACCACCTACAGGAAAATTCAATACTAAACTGCAGACTGCCCATCAAAAAAACTATCTGGCTTTTGCAGCAGGCAGTGGTATTACGCCTGTATTATCCATCATAAAAACCACGCTGCAAACAGAACCGCAAAGCCGGTTTACGCTGGTGTTTGGTAACCGCAGCCGCTCCTCCATCATTTTTTTTGAAGAGCTGGAAGCCTTGAAAAATAAATACCTGCAACGGTTTACACTGATCAATATTTTAAGCCGCGAAAAAACAGACGCCGCCATTCACTCCGGCCGTATAGATGCGGAAAAACTCCCTGCACTGGAAAAACTGGTGCGATATGAAGCTATCGATGACTTCTTTATTTGCGGCCCTGAAGAGATGATCTTTTGCGTGAAAGATTTTTTAACTGAAAAGGGAATTGATAAGAAGAAAATTCATTTTGAATTGTTTACCACACCCGGTGTTAAGAAAGTGGAAAGCATAAAGCAGGAGAATGAAAGCAATAGCGGGCCAAAAAGCAACATCACTGTAAAGCTGGATGGCAGAAGTTTTGATTTTGAATTGGGTTTTGACAAGCAATCTATTCTTGATGCAGCATTACAACAGGGTGCAGACTTACCTTTTGCCTGCAAAGGTGGCGTATGCTGTACCTGTAAGGCCAAACTGCTGGAAGGACAAGTGGAAATGGAAGTGAACTGGGGACTGGAACATGACGAGGTTGAAAAAGGATATATCCTTACCTGCCAAAGCCGCCCGGTTACAGAAAAAGTAACGGTAGACTTTGACATAAAATAAATGCTGCGAAAAAAAGCCCGTTGCATAAGCAACAGGCTTTTGGAAAAAAAACCTACATCGCATTAAACTTAACATTTGATAACACCCCATTATCAAAGTAGTTTATCATCCCGTTCATTAAACAGGATGATAAACCGAAAATAATAACTGACCAAAAACTTCCCAGCGCCAGAATATAACCATACCGCGTACCCTGTTTTACAATACTTTTTTCCGCATTACAAATAATACAGGATGCCAACTTCAATTTACAGGTTAAATTTTCATCAAAATCACCAATTGAACCATACTTAATTTGAAGTAGTTGCACCATTATTAAATAAAATAGATATTTTTATAGCACATTCATTACTGCATCGTAAATGAGAACCTTATCCCGGATTATACTGCTGATCACATTATATTTGTGTGCACCGGGCATCCCTGCGCAAACCCGGATTATTGATAACCTGAAAAGGAGTATCCGTCTCGCAGGCAACCAGCAACAACAGTTAAAAGCCATCTTTGACCTGTGCGATCTTGGGTATACTTTACATCCTGATACATTAATGGTTTATGCACTTCAGGGCCTGTCGCTGTCTCAACAAATGAAAGACATGGATAGTGAACTGAATGCACAATTTTATATTACGGGTGCATTAACTGCTAAAGGATTGATTGATTCTTCATTAAGCCTTGCTGATAAGGCTTTAGACCTCGCCTCATCAAAGTTGGATGACCCTGCGTTACTCGCCAATTTATACAACCAGAAAGGGCGGTGTTATGTTAGGAAAAACCAGTACAAAGAAGCTATTGAAATGGGTTATCAAACCATTGCTTATGGCGAAAAAGCCGGTGATGTACTGCTGCAGGTAAAGGGTAAAACACTGATTGGTTGGGCTTACCTTGAAATGGAACAGCTGCGTGATGCCCTCAATTGGCATTTAAAAGCATTGCATACCACTAACGACAGTGTATTATTGGGCAAATATGCTATACTGTTTGCCAACCTGGCTACCAACTATAATGGTGTAGGCCAAATTGATTCCGCATATTACTTTATTGACAAAGGGGTTTATTATGCACGCAAATATGAAAACCTGTTTGCATTGTCCAATTGCCTGGCCATCGAATCTGAACTGTATGTAAAAAATGGAAAAGCCAAATTATCAGAACCACTCTTAAAAGAAGTGGTGGAAATCAGGAAACTGATTGGCGATCCTTTTTACATTGCTTCAGACCTGTCTCAATTGGGATTTTATTATGCCCATTATGGCCAGCCGGAAAAGGGTATTGAGGTATGCAATGAAGGCATTGCCCTTGCCATGAAATATAAACTAGATACTAAATTATTTTTCCTCTATGGCAGCCTTGCTGATAATTATAAAGCACTTGGCGATACAGAAAAATATGCCGCAGTACTGGAAAAAATTATAGCGTTAAAGGATTCTGTGTACCAGAAAAATTCAGCGGCAGCATTATCTGAAATGCAGGCGAAATATGATGTTCAAAAGAAAGAGAACCTCATCATACAGCAAAAGTTCGACATCAGGCAAAAAGAATATTTATTTTACGGGTCCCTGTTGCTTTTATTACTGGGTGCTTTGGCGGGTTGGGTAATCTTTATTAACTATAAACGCAAACAAAAAATAAAACTGCTGCAGATGCAGGAAGAAGAAAAAATTATCTCTGCCATTGCTGTAACCAGGGCGGGTGAAAATGAACGTAAACGTATAGCCGCAGATTTGCACGACAATATTGGCGCTTACGCATCGGCTATCAGCGCAGAAGTGGAAAAAATTGGTGACAGTGTGGAAGTAAAACATAAAGGCACCTATGAAAACCTTAAACTGCATTCACAGGAAATCATCAATTCCTTAAGGGATACTATTTGGGTGTTGAACAAGGAAAATATTACTTTAACGGGCATCAGTGACAGGGTGAAAAACCTGCTCAATAAATTAAGGCCCACCTATAACCATATTCAGTTTACCACTTCAGAACGAATTACAAAAGATGTAGTGATCAGCTCAAAAGTTGCATTTAATATTTTCCGCATTATACAGGAAGCGGTACACAATGCTATCAAGCACAGCGGGGCAAAGAATATCCTGGTGAATATGATAGCAAATGATACCGTAACCATACAGGTAAAAGACGATGGAACAGGTTTTGCCCCCAATCCTTCCTCCGCTACCGGCAATGGCATGCTGAATATGAAAAGCCGTGCGCAGGATGCGGGGTTGCAGCTGGATATTACTTCCCATGGCGGAGAAGGAACAACAGTTGAGGTTCGCCTGGCTACTACAAATTAGGTATTATGAATTCATACAAATTTTATCAACTTGTATATTGAAACAACCGCTATGAGTAAACCCGCAAGGATAGGTTTGGTAGATGACAAGGCTGTAAACCGCACCAGCATTGCCGATAAAATAAAACAGTTTGAAGATCTTGATTTTTGTTTTACTGCCATTAACGGTAACGATTGCCTGGAGCAACTGAAGGGCTTGCCATTCGAAAAATTACCACAGGTTGTTTTTATGGACCTCGAAATGCCGGAGCTGGATGGTGTGCAAACCATCAGCATTGCCCGTTCTTTATACCCCGATATTTCATTTATTGTGCTCACTGTGTTTGATGATGATGACAAGATTTTTGAAGCCATCAGGGCGGGAGCGCATGGTTATTTATTGAAAGATGAAAGTGCTGTTGGATTGCACAATGCCATTACCAATGTGCTGGAAAATGGCGGTGCGCCAATGAGTCCTGCTATTGCCCGCAAAGCGCTGCAACTGCTCAGCCGTTCCGACGTAAACCTTTCCTCCAAATCTGCCGAGCCAGTGATACTCGATACCCTTCTCACCGAAAGGGAAAAAGAAATATTGCTGCATACCATCAATGGCTACGACGCCAAACGCATTGCCGGTATTTTAGACATCAGTGTACTCACCATCCGCAAGCATATTGCCAATATTTACCAAAAGCTGCATGTAAACAGTAAAGCACAGATCATTAACCTGGCACACAAAAATAACTGGGTATAACCCTTTTCCCCGCCTTATTTTCTTTTTGACTTTTTAACTAACACTTGTTAGTTTTTTATATTATTTTTACAGCCTAAACTATTGTTATGGCGGTAACTGATTTTGAACAAGCCTTCCGGGAAAAGATTGATAATGAAATTAAGATTGAGCCCAAAGACTGGATGCCGGATGCTTACCGTAAAACCAACATCAGGCAAATCAGTCAGCATGCACACAGTGAAATTGTAGGCATGCTGCCCGAAGGCAACTGGATCAGCCGTGCACCTTCATTAAAACGCAAAGCCATTTTATTAGCCAAAGTGCAGGATGAAGGCGGGCATGGTTTATACCTGTACAGCGCCGCTGAAACTTTAGGTACCTCCAGAGATGAGATGATTGCAGACCTGCACAGTGGTAAAGCAAAATATTCTTCCATCTTTAATTACCCCTCGTTAACCTGGGCAGATATGGGTGCCATTGGCTGGTTGGTGGATGGCGCTGCTATTTTAAACCAGGTAATGTTATGCCGCACCAGTTATGGCCCTTATGCAAGGGCAATGGTTCGTATTTGTAAAGAAGAAAGTTTTCACCAACGCCAGGGGTTTGAAACTTTGCTGGTATTATCACGCGGCAGCGCTGAACAAAAAGCCATGTGCCAGGATGCTATTAACCGCTGGTGGTGGCCATCGCTGATGATGTTTGGGCCAAAAGATTCCGAATCCACCAACAGCGATCAAAGCATGAAATGGAAGATCAAAAGAAAAACGAATGATGAACTGCGCCAGCAGTTTGTGGATATGATTGCCGAACAAATTAAAGTATTGGGCATGACGTTACCTGATGCTGATTTAAAATGGAATGCAACAAGAAACCATTATGATTTTGGAGAAATTAATTGGGAAGAATTCTGGAATGTGGTAAAAGGTAATGGCCCATGCAATATACAACGCCTTAATGCCCGCCGCAAAGCCCATGATGAAGGCCAATGGGTCAGGGATGCAGCGCTGGCTTATGCAGAGAAGAAGAGGGCGAGGGAGCAGAAGGAAGCAGCAGCTTAAGTTGATTATTGATTATTTGTTTATTAATTATTGAATGTAGTTTGGAGAATATATAGTAATGGCATCATACCATCATTTTTATGATTTACCTGTTTATAAAACATGCAGATCATTCAGGAAAAAGATATCAGGGGTCGTAAAAAAATATATACCTAATAGTGAGGCTTTTCAATTAAGCAGCCAGGTATTCAACTCAAGCAGGTCGGTTACAGCTAATATTTCGGAAGGTTTTGGAAGATTTCACTACCAGGAAAATATTCAATTTTGCAGACGGGCAAGAGGATCATTAACAGAAACTATGGAACATATCATCACTGCGTATGATGAAAAATATATTAACAAGGAGTTACTAACAGAATTAAATAAAGAGTGCCTGAAACAGTTAAACACTTATATTAAATACTTAAAATCTGCCAGGCAGAACGACCAATAATCAATAATAAAATAATTAATAATTACCCATGAGCTTTACAATCTTCAAACTCTGCTACGGCGATATTCCCGATCAAAATGCTGGTGCTGCGGAAACCAAACAACAGGCACCAGTAAACGAATGGCCATTATGGGAAGTATTCATCCGCAGTAAACAGGGATTAGACCATAAACACGCCGGTAGTCTGCATGCTGCAGACGCAGCCATGGCCATAGAAAATGCCCGTGATGTTTATACACGAAGGCAGGAAGGCGTAAGTATATGGGTGGTGGAAAGCAAATACATCACTGCATCAAATCCTGATGAAGCCGGAGAATTGTATGAACCAGCGGTTGATAAAATTTACAGGCATCCTACATTTTACCAGTTGCCTGATGAAGTCAATCACATGTAACAATGGATAATTGAATAAAGCATAATTGATAATGATGAACGCTGATAATAATTTAGTGAACTATCTGCTGCATCTTGCAGATACTACATTAATACTTTCCCAACGCAACAGCGAATGGTGCGGCCACGGCCCCGTACTGGAACAGGATATTGCGTTAACCAATATTGCGCTGGACCTGTTGGGGCAATCCCGAAATTTTTATCAATATGCTGCAATAGTATCAGGCAATAATCATACAGAAGATACACTTGCTTATTTAAGAACAGAAAGGGAGTATAAAAATTTGTTGCTGACAGAACAACCCAACGGTGACTGGGCACAAACTATTTTACGGCAGTATTTGTTCAGCCAGTTTCAATACCTGTATTTTGAACAGTTGCAGTATAGTGCCGACACACAAATTGCCGCCATTACTGCAAAAGCACTGAAAGAAATTAAATACCATGTACGCTGGAGCAGTGAATGGGTGATTCGTCTGGGAGATGGTACGGAAGAGAGTAAAGTAAGAATGAATGCTGCTATTATTACTTTGTGGCCATATACCGGTGAAATGTTTATGCCGGCATCTTATGAACAAACCATTGCCTTTCGTGGCATTGGATATGATTGCAGCGAGCTGAAAGAAATATGGCAGCAAAAAGTGAAAACTATTTTTGAAGAAGCTACGCTAATCGTCCCTGAAAAAGTGTTTATGCAAACCGGAGGTAAGAATGGCACTCATACTGAAAACATGGGTTATATTTTAACCGAGTTGCAATATGTGCAAAGGGCGTATCCCAATTGCGAATGGTAGTGTAAATAAAACACCAATGAAAACAACCGCACTAACTCTATCTTTCCTTTTAATTTTTTGGGTGGTACCAACGTTTGCGCAAACAACAAACGAAATACAAACCATAAAGAAACAACTCAAAAAAACAAATCCCCCGCTTGCAAAAGAGTTTGCTGACATAAAATTTATTCCTGCAAAAACTTTTATGCTGCAGGAATTTGAAGGTTATGATTCGTTAAGTTATTATCAACCCAGGAAAGTTACTACGGAATCATTTTATATCTCGCCCTTTGAAGTTACCAACAAACAATACCGGGAATTTATTTACTATGTACAGGATTCTATTTTAAGGCATTTGATGGGTTTTGAAAAGCAAACAAATGATGGAACAACATATATTGACTGGAAAAAGAAACTGGATATTAGTGATATACCTAGAATCTCAGCTAATACTGATTTTGATCCTGTAAATGCTGCCCTAATAGACTTACGACATGATTCCAATATGGTAAATTATATCAATGGAAGGCCGCAATTAGTAAACAAAAAATTGGTTTACGAGTATAAGGAGGATAATAAAATAAAAACAATTCCTGTAGTGCAAGATATTGATGCCTGGAAAAAAGATTATCCTTACACATACAATGAACCGCCATTGATCAATCAATTTTATTTTCCTGCATTTGATGATTATCCTGTTACCGGTGTCAGTTTTTACCAGGCACAGGCTTATTGCTATTGGAAAACACAACAACTCAACAGGGCATTGGGTGCTGATGCAGCTATTAAGATCAGCGTTTGTTTACCTACATTATACCAATGGGAAGCCGCTGCAGTTACAGGAAGATTGCCAGATAGTGCAAAAGATAACAGCATGGAACAGGCGTCAATAAATGAATTGCGCCGGTATCAAAATAAACCCATTAAGTCAAACACAAAAGATGGCATTGCATACGATTGTAATTTTTTTACAATCGTTGATAAAAATAATTACGTCATAAAAAATGCAGGCGATGATGGTGCTGTTTTTACCATGAAGGTGAATGCTTTCAAACCGAATACATACGGGGTATATAATTTGAAGGGCAATGTAGCCGAATGGACCAGCACCAATGGCGATGAATCTTATGCAGGCAGTAAATTCAATTTGCCGGAACAATCTTCACCAGGAGAAAAAGTTGCAGCAAAAAATAATCTGGATAGTTTTTTGCTTAAGATAAGCGCAACAAAAATTGTAAAAGGTGGCAGCTGGAAAAGCAGTGCGTTTTATATACAGCCGGGTGTTAACCAGTTTTATACACCAGACACAAAGGATGGTGGCATCGGGTTCAGGTATGTGGTAATACTTCAGAAAAAAAATAATTAATGCAGGATGAAATCAAAAATATAACAGCCATTCTTGAAACCGTCAGTGACCCGGAAATTCCAGTACTGTCTGTTACCGATATGGGAATCATTCGTGAGGTAAAAATGAATGGCGATTCAGTCGAAGTCATCATCACGCCTACTTACACCGGTTGCCCTGCAATGGATATGATTGCAATGAACATCAGGCTGGCATTAATTGAAAAAGGTTACCGCAATGTGATCATCACTTCTGTATTATCGCCTGCATGGACAACCGACTGGATGACGGAAAGCGGAAAGCAAAAATTAAAAGCGTATGGTATTGCGCCACCACAAACACCGTCTGGTATTCCGTCTGACGGCACTATAGCATGTCCGCAATGCCATTCCACCAATACCCGCTGCATCAGTGAATTTGGAAGCACCGCATGCAAAGCATTATATCAATGCAATGATTGCAAAGAACCTTTCGATTATTTTAAGTGTCATTGAAAATGGCAGTGGCCCTGTCAGTGGCCAGAAGAATTCCATCAATATTACCACTTCACCAATTCAAAAATCATTTTCGTCAAGTCAGGTATACATCATTTTCTTTTAACAATACATTTGTCGAAAACATTTTGACAAATGAAAAAATTATTCTTATTCGTAGCAGTTCTATCGCTTGCTGTATATTCAACAGCACAAAGCCAAGGTATTGATACAAGAAAATTTATTGAAGTAACCGGCAGCGCAGAAATGCAGGTGCCGCCTGATGAGTTAGAATTAGAAATCAGGTTGCAGGAATACGATAACGCAGGAAAAAAAGTAAAGCTGGATGTTATTAATGCAGAGTTCATGACCATACTGAAGAAAAACAAAATTGATACCGTAGCAATACAGTTTAATGATCTTTATAGCGCTAATTGGTACTGGTGGTTTTGGTGGGAACACCGGGAAGAATATTATCAAACTAAATCTGTTAACATAAAACTGAACAGTTCATCCAACATACTGAAACTGGTGGAAGATCTGAATAAAAAATGGGTACAGGCTATTCGAATTTCAAAAAGCTCTAATTCAAAAATAACACAATACCGTAAAGAAGTAAAAATAGAAGCAGCCAAAGCAGCAAAAACTAAAGTCGCGTATTTACTGGAAGCGCTTAATGAAGAAGCAGGTAATGTACTTGCTGTAGAAGAAGTGCCGGAAGTAAATAATGAATACAGCTATTGGTACAGGCCGGCTAATTTGCTCAGCAATGCAATCGTATCTGCACCTGGTGGTGAGTCAGTAAATGCTGTTGAAAATGTTTTTCTAATTAAAGTCAGGTACAAGATAAAGGTAAAATTTGCTATCAAGTAGTTTGGTTTTTCTAAAAGATGTAATCGATTCCGTTAATTTTCTGCTTATCATTAATCGTTATTGTGCATTTAGTGACACAAAAACAGGGTTGGTGCAGTGATTTAGCCGGGGATTATAACTACCTTCACTTATAATTTTTTTTATGAGCTCAGTTCTATTTGAAATCAAAAATTCGGTTGCTTATATTACGCTCAACCGTCCTGAAAAATTCAATTCTTTTAACCGTGAAATGGCGCTGCGCATGCAGGCACATTTAGATGAATGTGCCTCAGTGCAAGATGTGCGTTGTGTGTACATTACCGGTGCAGGCAAAGCTTTCTGCGCCGGCCAGGATATTAGTGAACTGGTAGGCGAACATAAAATTGAATTGAAACAAATTTTAAGCGAGCATTACAATCCTATTGTAAAAAAGATACGCAACTTACCTAAGCCTGTAGTAGCTGCAGTAAATGGTGTGGCAGCAGGTGCAGGTGCCAATATTGCACTTTGCTGCGATGTAGTGCTGGCATCATCCACCGCATCATTCATACAGGCGTTCAGTAAAATTGGGTTAATACCTGATAATGGTGGTACATTCACGTTGCCCCGTTTAATTGGCTGGCAAAAAGCCAGCGCAATAATGATGACGGGTGATAAAGTTTCCGCAGCAGAAGCTGAACACATGGGCATGGTGTACAAGGTTTTTGAAGCCATGCTGTTTGATGAGGAAAGTAAGAAGGTTGCAGAAAACCTGGCACAGATGCCCACCAAAGGTTTGGCTTATACCAAGCATGCGCTCAATCACTCCTTCACTAATTCATGGGAAGAGCAGTTGTTATTAGAAGATGAATACCAGCAAAAAGCTGCTTTAACTGCCGACTACCAGGAAGGCATAAATGCATTTTTGGAGAAAAGAACCGCCAGTTTTAAGGGACATTAAACTGAAAGACATCGTTCATTATCCATTATTAATTATTCATTACTTATTATCAATTTTATGCTAAGTCCGCAAGCTGTAGTAGACCACATGATGCAAAACGATCTCTTCTCTCAATGGTTGGGCATTTCAGTGCTTGATATTAAAGAAGGCTACAGTAACATTCAAATGACCGTGCGAAAAGAGATGATCAATGGATTTGGCATTGTTCATGGCGGCATTGCTTTTTCCCTTGCAGACAGTGCTTTTGCATTTGCCTGCAACAACCGCAATAACTTATCTGTTGCTTTGGATACGGCCATCAATTTTATCAAACCTGTACATGTGGGTGATGTATTAACTGCTGAAGCAAAGGAGTTGCATAATGGAAAATCCACCGGCTTGTATCATATTACTATAACCAATCAAAACAATCATGTAATGGCCATGTTCAAAGGCACTTGTTACAGAACGGGGAAGGCGTTAGTAGAGGGGGGAGAAAGTAAATAAAGTATATAGGTATATAAAGTACTTCAGGTTTAAAGTATTTTTAAGTGGGGAAGAGAATGAGAATTTGTGGTAATAAGTAAATAAAGTATATAGAGTACTTCCCTTGCATAGTGATTTTTAAAGGGGATGTAAGCTGTTTTATAGTATTAAAATCCATTTGTATGAAAAATGAGCATTTTGGTTTCGAGGAATTGGAACTATGGAAAAAGGCAAGAACATTTAAGCAGGAGATAAGAAAACTGGTATTGAGTTTCCCTGCAGAAGAGAAATACAGGTTAGCAGATCAAATCATACGCAGCTCAAGATCAGTAAATGCATTGCTCGCAGAAGGTCATGGCAGGTTTACTTATCCTGATCAAATTCATTTTTGTGTACAGGCCCGTGGTTCATTAACAGAGACTGTTAATCATTTAATAGATGCATTAGATGAACAATTCATTAACGAGTCTCAGTTCTGTTTACTAAAAAATAATGCAAAGGAGATTGAACGTATGCTTAATGCCTATTTACAATTTCTGAGAAAGAAAAGAGATCAATAATTCTATGCCATCATTCCCGGTATAAAAGTTACAGCAAAAAAAATATACGCTTCCCACTTTATATACTTTATTTACTTAGTTACTTTATATACCAAACCATGATCTACTCATTCAACAATAACATCCCAATAATACACGAAACATCCTTCATCCATCCGCAGGCGGCAGTAACAGGAAATGTCATTATCGGTAAACATTGTTATATTGGGCCGGGTGCGGCTTTGCGGGGAGACTGGGGGCAAATTATTCTGGAAGATGGTTGCAATGTACAGGAAAATTGTACGGTACACATGTTTCCGGGTGTAACGGTAATATTAAAAGAAGGAGCACACATTGGGCATGGCGCAGTCATTCACGGTGCAACAATTGGAAAAAACTGTTTGGTGGGCATGAATGCTGTAATCATGGATAATGTAATACTGGAAGATGAATGCATTGTTGGTGCATTAAGCTTTATTAAAGCAGATGAACATTTTGAGCATCGCAGTTTAATCGTGGGCAATCCTGCAAAAAAGATAAAAGAAGTAAGTGATGAAATGATGGCATGGAAAACAGAAGGCACCAAACTATACCAGCAATTACCCAACGAAATGTTTCAGCATTGGTCTTCTTGCGAGCCACTTCGCGACATAAAAGATATCCCTGCACCCGGAACGGATCTTTATCAACCATGGAAAAATAAGCAAAAAGAAATTTAATTATTCCTCTATCATTCAATTGCTGAAATTGATTGTACTCAATTCAAAACTATTTTTTAAATCCCGGTTGTGGCATTTAAATAAGGTTTTTTTTCAGCAACAAAAAAAAGGTCAAAGCAACTGTTTGTTGCTTCAGAAAGATAAAAATCATTCAAAGTAATTCCTGTTAACAGTACTAAATTTTCGGAAAGCACTTTTTTCTTGTTTAGCCTGTTTGCAAAATCATAAGGTATTTGCAAAAGCTGCCTTGGCAATCTGTATTGCAAATTAAAGACATCAAACCTGGTAATTTTCCTTACGTACTCTTTATTGATATTATGAAAGTCCATCACCTTTTTGTTAGCATAAACGCCTAATTTATCTACATTATTAAATTTTTGAGATAAAATATTATCCAGCTCATGAACAAAGTACTCTCTTACGTGCCAGGGATTTCTTGTTAAAGACATGCTCTTATTCGGTGTGGTAATAATTAGTTTTCCGGCAGGTTTCAGTACCCGGTAGATTTCATTTACAAATTCATTGTCCTCTTTTATATGTTCAATAATTTGAAATGAAATAACAAAATCAAAATAATTATCTGGAATATTTATTAATGGAGGGACATTCATTTTGATGAATTCCACATTATTTTCTGTCGGAATGTCAACTTCATTTTTATCGATTGTAATAAATTCCTGGGAATATTGGGCTATCGTTTGAATACCATATCCAGTACCGGTACCAATTTCCAGAACTTTGCCCGAAATAATTTTGGCAGCTTCCTGATAAGCAAATAGGGATCTTTGGTAAACAAAGTTATCAGATAGTTCATCTTTGGATACCCGCTCTGCCGTCTTAATGCATTTCATTGTAATTATTGGATTTTAAGTTCATAAAATAACTTTCGGAGTAGTAAGCAATCAGCGCTTTATTACCCGTAACGTATTGGTTTATGCAATCACAGTTGGAGGTAATTAATGATGCCAAAAATTTATATACTTCATCATGTATTTAGTATGCCTGTAACAACAGTTATTTAATCAGGGGTTTTAAGCAGTGGTTAATTTTATCACTACTTTTCATTTTGTACAGTAATAAACCACACCAGTTAATAAAAAGGTTGGTAAATGATAATTTATTTTACAAAGAGTGAATTGTAGAATAACGAACATTCTTATGCACCTGGGGCATATTAAGGCGGTTGGTGTGAACATAAGGTTGTCCTGGTGTTAAAAAAAAACCGGCAGCAATATTGCTGCCGGTTCCTGTAATGACTAACGAAATGGGTTACGCTTTAAAAACGGGCGGAGTTATTACGGGTGGATTACTTCTCATTTTAGAAATCCTTCTGCCACGGAAAAATAAATAGAGGTTAAAGAACAGCATTACACCAAGGTAAATGGCAAAGCCCCCCACTTTTGTACTTAATGTTTCCAGTAAAGTTCTGCTGCTTCCCAGCTCTGTAGAAATCTCCATGATCAATAAGGCAAAGCCGAGGTTCAGCAAATAAAACCCGGTTTCAAAAATGGTGTTGGTGGAATTGGCAATATCTGCCTTACCATGAAAAATATCCAGCATAAACACTTTACTGTTTTTAAAAAGAGTGTGCGCCACATACCAGGTTAACACTACTATTACCGGTAAATAAATGAGGTAAGCGATGAGGTTAAAATCAGTTTTCATTGTTTTATTTTTTATGATGAGAAAATAATTGTTGTTGCTTTCCAAAAAGGGCAATCCATAAAATATTCAGGTAATGCATAATAGCCAAAGAGAAAACGATCCGCCCCGTCATAGTACCCACGCTGGAAACCAGTTGCGTTACTGTTGTGATAGTTTGCCAGTTGCGCAGCATTAAGGCAGCATAACCAAGGTTTACCAGGTAGTAGCCTGTTAATAATAATTTGTTGATAACACCGGTGAGTGTTTCATCGCCATGCATTGCAGATAGAATGTAAAACCTGCCGTGGTGAAATAACACCTGCCCCACTTTTATGGTGATGATGCCGGTAAGCAGCAGGTAAATAATATAAGCAGCGATGTTCATACACTTCGTTTTAAATGATCAAAGATGTATTGACATCACAAAACTAATAAACATTTCTATATTTTCAAACTTTTCTGAAAATATAATTTAATTTGTTTTAGGTGCTGGTTGTTTCCAGATGAGGCGGGGGTGCGATTTGGTGGAATTAAAATCGGGCAGTGTACCATCTCCCCTGCCGGTAAAGCCGCCATCGGGGCGGCCGAGCAGTTTGCAGGAAGCATCGTATAGTTCATTAAACTGGTCGCAGCAGGGCAATACAACATAATATACTTTCTTTCCTTTGTACACATATTCCGTTATACTTTGTGGTTGCTGATCGGGGCTTAGCTTTTTCCATGCCGCAATTTTTTTATTGATACATGCTGGTATTGGCGCAGTCTTTTTCTTTTGAAAGGCAGCACAAATAATAAAAAGGGAACCGATAATCAATAGCTTTTTCATACTGGTACTTTTATAATGATAAATGTAAGTATCATTTATCATTGGCAGAATAGTGTTAATCCTTATTTTTTCCTCACCTTTGCAGCACAATGGAAAAATCAAATTTTGTAGACCAGATCAGGGTGTTTTGCCGCAGCGGGCATGGTGGCGCCGGAAGTAAGCATTTTTTACGTAATAAACTTACAGCATTTGGTGGGCCCGATGGTGGCGATGGTGGCCGTGGTGCACACATTATTTTAAAAGGCAACAGCCAGTTGTGGACCTTATTGCATTTACGTTATTTTAAAAATATACTGGCAGAAAACGGAGAAAACGGCAGCAGGAACAACAGCACCGGCCGTTTTGGTAAAGACATTATTATTGAAGTGCCACTGGGCACTATTGCCCGTGATGAAGAGAGCGATGAAGTGATTGCTGAAATACTGGAAGACGGACAGGAGATCATTATGATGCGGGGCGGCCGTGGTGGATTAGGCAACAGTAATTTTAAAACTGCCACTAACCAGGCGCCTGATTATGCACAACCTGGTGAAGCTGGCGAAGAAGGCTGGAAAATTCTGGAGTTGAAAGTATTGGCAGATGTGGGTCTTGTAGGTTTTCCCAATGCAGGCAAATCCACTTTGCTCAGCAGCATCACTGCTGCTAAACCCAAAATTGCAGATTATGCTTTCACCACGTTAACGCCACAATTAGGCATGGTGGAATACCGCGACAGTAAAAGTTTTTGCATTGCCGATTTACCCGGTATTATTGAAGGCGCTGCAGAAGGTAAAGGCCTTGGTCATCGTTTCCTCAGGCATATTGAACGCAACTCAATTCTATTGTTTCTCATTCCTGCAGACAGTAACGATCATAAAAAGGAATTTGAAGTATTACTGAATGAACTGGAAGAATATAATCCTGAAATGCTGCAAAAAGATTTTGTGATTGCGATTAGTAAATCAGACATGCTGGATGAAGAACTAAAAACCGCTATCGAAAAAGAATTACCCCCACAGATTCCGCACGTATTTATTTCTTCTGTAACCGGGCAGGGTTTAACTGAATTGAAAGACCTGTTATGGAAAACATTGAATACAACTGATGGAACACAGGCATAATGGAGCACTTGACAGAACGCTGATGACACGGATGAAGCGGAGAATCGCTGATCATCTTTTTACAAAATGAAGGAGATAAGAACAGCTTATTGCAAAGCAAAATTTGTTTAGCTATCTTAACAGCATAAATCTTATGCTATGTCATCCATACTACGATTGTTCTGGAATATTTTCAATCCACTATGGTCTCTGCTGCAATGGATCTGGAAATACATTCAAAAGCCATTGCTGCGCTTAACAGCATTTCTCCGCATTACCTGGTATTTATTTCCCGCCATATTATTTCTCATTATTACGTGGGCCTGCTTCTGGCAAATTGCACAGGGCAAAGATGTGTTGATTGATATGCTGGAGAAGAAATATACAGGCGGTATAGTTTTGCTTGCAGTGTTATTTTTCACATTAGTATCGTGGTACAGCAGCCGGGTACTTATGTACCGTAAAAAAGAATGGTTGCAGCAAAACGAAACCCTCGCCACACATCTGCCAAGGCTGATTGGTTTTTTGGGTTTCAGTTTTATCTGGATCGCCTTGTTATCACTTCCTGAAGATGCCTGTTTGTCTGTTTCCATACCCGGTTGGGCAAACTGGGCTTTATTGGGTGCCTCTTTAGTATGGTACCTGTTGTTATACCGTTTATTCAGGAAACTGCGTGATGGTAAGTGGCGCATCTTTAAAAATATGGCCGGGGATTCGCAGGCATTACTGGATGAAAAAGAAAAAGAGGAGAAAAAGCGGTTTAATACCATCTACATCATAACAGGAAGCATTACACTGCTTTTATTTATTCTGAATACGCTGATCCGCAATGCCTGGCTTACCTGGTGCAGTATTTTTTTATTACAGATCGTTTTTGTTTTTATTGTTGTGATCCGCAGGGGCAGAATGCCTTTAAAAACCGGCAAAGCAGACAGTTTTGAAATGCCGCTCGATCACGCCACCATACAGGATTGGCAGCAGGCAGAAGCCGCCAAAGGCAATCATTTCAGCATTGGGGTATGGGAAAGGGTTTTGTATAATGCCAATATTCCCCAAAAAGAAAAATGGTTTTTTGTTACTTATAACATTATCACAGCATTGTCTTTGATTGTTTACTTTACCACCATTTTCAGTTATTCATTTTCGGTTTTATTGGGCAGTTTTGCTACGGTATTAATATCGTTTGGTGTATTAGTGGGCTTTTTCTGTATCGTAACTTTTGCATCGGTAGTATTGAAAGTAAATTTTCACATGGTACTCTGGATACTCATCATCATTCTTGGAAAAATATTTGAACCACACTGGGCCAAACTGGTGGATGCTAAAGACCCTGGCAGCAAGGTTTTTGATGCAAGGCCAACGTTATACACTTATTTTGATAAATGGGTAAACATGCGCCAGGCAGACATTGAAAAAGATACTGCTTACCCCGTATTTTTTGTACTGGCAGATGGTGGTGCATCCCGCAGCGGTTACTGGACGGCTTCCGTGCTTAGCCAACTGGAAGACAGTACCCATGGGAAATTTTCCAATCATTTGTTTTGCCTGTCTGGTGCATCGGGCGGCAGTGTGGGCAACGGAACATTTCTTGCATTATTAAAATACCGCGATGCACTTGCCAAAGCCCATCAAAGCTTTACAAAAGGGGCGCAGGAATTTTTACGGTCAGATTTTTTAACGTACACGGTTGCACGAACTTTGGGCCCGGATGTATTCAGGCCCATCTTTCCTTTGCCTTTTGTTAATGACAGGGCAGCAGCACTGGAAGATGCCATGCAGCATGCTGAAACGTCCTTCCTGCAGGGCAAGTTCAATACCATGATGTCTGATATGATTCCTTTCACAACAGGCAATGAGCAACTGCCCATGATCTGCATCAACACCACCCGCATGCAGGATGGCCGGCCTTCTGTAATCAGCACCATCAAACTCGATAGTGGTTCTTTCAACAAACGAAGAGATATCTTAACCCATCTTGATAAGGGCAAAGATATGAAACTGAGTACTGCAGTGGTAATGGGAGCACGGTTCCCTTACCTGAGCCCCGCAGGAAGAATTGATAACAGTTATTATGTAGATGGTGGTTATTTTGACAATTCCGGGGCTGGCATTGTCAACGAAATGCTCATGGCCATCAATGATTATATTACCGGCAGTATTGCCACAAGGCCCTGGCTGGCACATGTAAAATTTTATGTTATTCATGCACAAAATGGCTGGAGTGGTGGGGAGGATATTTCTAAAGTGCATCCAATAGTAAATGATCTTGCTGCGCCCATATTAACACTGGTGGGTGCCTATGGCACACAAACTTCTGTTAACGACTGGCGGCTGATCAAATACATGGAAGCGATACATAAAGATTCCAGCGATGAGGGATATATACCCGTAAACCTGTACAGTCCATTAACCGACAGTACTAAAACCAACGCCGCCTTCCCGATGAATTGGGTAATATCGGAATATTACATCAGGAAAATGGATACACAATTGGGAAATGTTGATATGAAAAGATTGTATACGTGGCTGCACCGCAGAATGCAGTGGTAAATACGCTCAAAATACCCGGTGCACGGTATAGCAGTTATTGAAAAATTTTTGTTCTTTGTATAAAATTAAGCAAGATGAAAAAGTTACTATCATCAGTATTGATGCTTTTTATTGCATTATCATTGAATGCACAAAGCCGAACGCTTAAAAAAGTAATGGCGATCAGGATGCCGGGAGATTTGGGAAGAAATGGTGCCAGCCTCGTCTACCATCCGGTATGGAAAAAGTATGTTGCGGCAATGGCCGGTAATTCCACTTATCCATTGGTATCGTTTGACCTGAAAGGAAAGCCCGTTTCTGATACCAGTTTTGAAGCCGGCTTTGATGTACGCGGCATGTGGTACAACAGTAAAATCAAAACTATACAGGCCAATGGGTATAACGATTTTGGCTGGACCAATTTTAAATTCGACAGTCATGGTAACCCGGTTTCGAATGAATTGTTTTTAGCAGGCCAAAACCAGCCGGATCCACAAAGTGTAGGATTGTTTAACGATAAGCTGCAGCGGGTTTATTTTTTAAAAGATATTTCCATTGTGGAATATAATATGAACGGCGACACGGTTAAAACGTACCAGTTATATCCAAAAATTGTTGGTGATGATAATATGGGTGATGGTTTACCGGAAGAATACAATAAAACACCCATTTACACAGGCATTCCTAAAGGAGAAATTGGGTTACTCAATAATGTTTACAGGCAGATTGAATTGTTTAACCTGGCTACGGGTAAACCAACAGTTACCTGGAAACTGCCTGAAGATGCACCCTGGAATGATAATTTTAATTTTGCTTACGCCAATGGTATTGTTTGGCTGTTTGATAAAGATTTAAGAACTTGGTATGGTTATAAATAAACCTGTTCTTTAAAAATACAATATCCCTGTTGAGCAATCTGCAGGGATTTTTCTTACCTAACCTTGTCTTGAAGCAAATCTTTTCATACATCAGCACCTTCCGCAAAGAAGGTTATAACGGCTTATATTTTTTATTCATCATAGTGATGCTGGCTGTGCTCATTTACTTCAACTACGGGCACCAGCTAACCCCAAAAATAGATCAGTACAAAAGCAACTTTGTTACAGGATGGATTTTGTATTACCTGTTATATCTTATTCCATTTGCACTGGGGTTTTTATTACAGCGGCCATTTTTTAAAACGGGTACATACTGGCGCAACCGGTGGTTTTGGATCATCCTGCTTTCAGCGCCGGCCATTTTTGCATTCAGGGTCAATTTTTCTTTAGGGCAGACAATAATACCTGCATCGTGGGGTGAAGATGATATTGTTTTTGGCAGCAACTGTTTAAACCTGCTGGTAAGGGCTGTTGTAATCATTGCAGCAGTGTGGATCATCTGGCTGGTTAAAGACAGGAAGACACAGCCATTTTATGGTACACAAAAAAGCGGCCCCCCTGCTCCTTACCTGCTGATGATTTTGATTATGCTGCCGCTTATTATTATTGCTGCAACACAAAAAGATTTTTTACACATGTATCCAAGGGTAAAATTCCTGTTGCATACAGCTGAACCCCAGCCATCATACCGATATTGGATATACGAAATTTGTTATGGTTTTGACTTTGTGAGTATTGAACTTTTTTTTCGCGGATTTTTAGTGTTGTCGTTATTACGCATCTGCGGTACGCAATGTATTGTACCCATGGCTTGTTTTTATTGCAGTATACACCTGGGCAAACCTGCGGGTGAGGCAGTCAGCAGTTTCTGGGGTGGCTTATTGCTGGGCATTGTCAGTTATCATACCCGAAGTATTCGTGGTGGCCTGGTTGTGCACCTGGGTATTGCCTGGTTAATGGAAATATGCGGCTGGCTGGCTCTTTTATTTACAAAATAGTTACCTGTACCACCGGGCAGCCCGGGTAACGGAAAACGTATCTTATCAGAGAACATTTATTTTATTATTACAGAAAACATTTACGCTTGCAAAAGCAGCAGGCATTGATTAATTTTACCCAAGTTGAAAACGATCATCAATATATCGCTGTTCTTCTTCATTACCACGCTGCTCTGTTCCTGCCCCTATAGTTCTCCCTACCAGTTAGATGAAACGCCTGATATTTATATAGAAGATGCCATGCTGGGCAGCTGGAGTACTACTGTAAAGAAACCAACCAGCGGGAAAGAAGAATTGGTTACGATGACACTTTCGAAGAGAACAGATACGGAATATAACATTGCATTTACGGGCAACCTGGGGGAATTAAAACCTTTTCAATTAGTGGTACATGATTCAGTTACCGGTACGGCTTTTATGAGTACGGTGGTGGGCAAACAGTTTTTGAATATCAATATTAAAGGGCTGAATTATATTGCCGAACTGAAGTACAATGGTACCACTTTGTCATTATTGCCGCTGGTGGAACACTTCACTGCTAAACTGGTACAAAACAACAGTGAATTGCGCCATTGCGTGGAACTGCATTATAAAACCCGTGTTAATGCGTTATATGATGATGACTTTTGTTTGAAGGATATGGTGAAGGTGCGGTAGGAGCACGCCTGCGGCGTGTTCTTTTCTACACCCTGAACACGCCGCAGGCGTGTTCCTACATAAATTTGTCCATCCAGTCATTGATGCGGAAAGAGGCTACTGATATCTGTGCTTTATTGCGAAAAGTAAATATCATTTCTGTTTTCTTTTTATTGATAGATTCCAGTTGAGATTGATTAATGATATAACTCCGGTGAATTTTTGTAAATGCCGGGTTAGCCAACACAGTATCGGTATAATATTTCATACTTTTTCCACTTACAATATGTGTACCATCGGTCATATAAAAATTAGTATAGGAGCTGTCTGCTTCCAGGTAATTAATTTCATCCAGTTGCAGTACTAAAACTTTTTTCAGCGTGTTTACATAAATCCTCGTTGGTGCTGCACAAATAGGTTTGCTGTTTGGGTTTAAACTGTTTGTTTGATCAATGGTTTCCTGTTTATCCCTGTAAAATTTATCATACCGGTTAATAAGCTCCCGCAGGCTTAAAGCGGAAACAGGTTTTACTATATAATGCAATGCTGCAGTATTAAATGCATCTACAGCATATTCTTTATGCATGGTTAAATACGCAAAAGGAATATCCATTTCTTTCAGTTTTTCACCCAGCCATAATCCGTTCTTTCCGGGCATTTCAATATCCAGCAGGGCAAGATCGGGCTTTTTGGCAGCACAAAATTCCAGGGCTGTTTCGGCATCTGAAAAAGTTCCCGCCACTTCCAATTCCTCAAAAGACTCGGCCAGTGCTTCAAATTTTACAATGTTGATTTCTGTATCATCAACATAAATTACAGATATTTTATCTTTCATGGTTTTATACTGTTGTTTTAGGTAAACTAATGTTCCAGTTAATGGTATCGTTCACAATATCAATAATAATAAAAGAATTAATTTTTGTTGCAGCCAGTTGTATCATCTTCAGCCCGACTGATCCTTCTTTGCCCGGTTCCCAATCTTTCTGCACCGAAAACAATTGCTGAATACGGATGAGCGCTTCAATACCCGAGCGGTTAAAAGTATTGGATAATCTTATTGTTATCGCTTCGTTCATTTCTGTTACGGCTACCTGCACAACGGTTTGCGTAACTGCATATTTAACAGCATTGTCCAGTAAGTTCCGCAAAATAAGGGAGAGCATTCCGGGGTCGGTTTCAATATTTGTATTTCCGGCAGATGTAATACTTAACTGCACCTCTTTTTGCCTTGCAAACTCGGTATATACTACAGACAGGTCTTTAATTATATCCAAAATATTTACCGGTACTGGTTTTATTTTTAATTGCTTTTGCTGCACCAGGCTCCAGTTGAGTAAATTTTGCAGCAGCAGGTCTAAGCCTGCACCGGTTTCATCTATTTGTGCGCTGATTTTTTTAATACGGTCGTACTGCCCTTTTTTTATTAAGAAGTTGATGGATTCTGCCAGGTTGTTGTATGCTTTAACGGGTGTTCTTAAATCATGTGCTATTATGGTAAACAATTGCTGGCGGTTTTGATCGATAGCAGACAATGATTTGTTTTTTAGAATACTTATTCGCCAGGAATATAATAAGGTCAGCCCGGCACTTAACAGTACAGCATACCCTAACCACGCCCACCACCTTAAATACCAATATTGCTGCACAATAAATGTATAGCTCAGTGGTTGTATTAAATCGTTATTTACTGCACGAACTTCTACTTTATACTTACCTGCCAACAGATTATGCAATAACACTTTACCGTCAATAGTAAGTGGCTGCCAGGCAGTGTCTGCAATTCCCAGCAAGCGCCATTCCAGGTTTAGGTTGGGTATTTTTGAGTAGGGAAAATTAAACAAAAATGTGAGGCGTTCAAAATTGGCTGGTATTAAAGTTTGATTTTGTTGTTTTACGGCAATATCATTAATCAATACTGCTTCCAGGAATATTGATGCGTGTTGGTTGGTCAATAAACGCTGAATGTTTTTACTGCTGAACTTCACCACACCACTCATTGATGCAAAATAAACTGAATCCCCGTCTACCAGGCCACAATCGCTGAAGCCACCATTAAATTCCTCTACAGTCATTCCGTATTCTTTACCAAACCGGTGGTAGCTGATGTACGCTTTACGGCCATCCAGGTAATCAAATAACTGCGGTTGTTCCATTAAATATAATCCTGTATTTGTGGGCATCCAGTAATAACCCATGTTATCTTTAAGCACATAGTGGCAAAATAATAAAGAGTTTTGTGCATCGGGGGGTAATTGAATCAGCTTATTCCTTTTTGTGCTGTAGCACCAAATCCCTTTGTTTCTGCCGGTAATAAATACCAGCCCATTTTCGCTGTCGTAAGTTAACCCCCTGGGTTCTGCATAAAAAAGGCTGTCTGAAATAGCAGTAATGCTGTTACTATGCAAATCAATAATGCAAAGGCGATAATCTGCTATAGCAAATAAACTGGCACTGTCACGGCTGCAAATTATCTGAGGTCCAGCATTGGTATTTATTTTTTTTAAAGGTACCGGAATTGCTTTATGGTTAATAAAACTGTAGTTGTATAAAGCGTGCTGGTTATCATGAGGGTGCCGTATCAATAAATAAGTGTTGTTTCCAATCGTTACTGCATCTCTTGCCTGTAAATCTGTTTCATTACTGGTTCTTTTATATCGCAACGCATTTTGATCGGTTATCAAATAACCGCCGCTTGAAGGGTACAACAATTCTTTATCATTCATTTTTACAATGGGTGCCCAGTTATCGTAGCTGGTATTAAAAACAGCAAATTTCACAAAGTCGTTATTGGTGAGCAGCCTGTTTCCGCTTTTATAAACATTATATACTGCGTTATCGCTTTTCCCTGAAGTATCATTTATATTCATGAAGGTCTTTTTTCTGTTCAGAATAAAGCCTCCCAAAATAGAAGTGATAAAAAAATCACCTGTTGACTGATCAAAATATGTAAAGTTTGCACCATCAGAACGTGCGATCTGCAATTCAGTTTTAATATGCAAAGAGTCGTTTGCCCATTTAAATTGCAATATGCCTTTGTAGTTTCTGACAATGACCGTTGTATCGGAAAACTGGCTGACGCCCGAAGTAATCGCCAAATTGTTATCATCCATAAAACTGCTGGCTAACTCCGAATACGTTTCCTGTAAAAAAGCGCCTTTGTAATATACCCTGCAATGCCCCTTGCTTACAACTACCAAATGCTTCCTTACGATTGTATAAAATGGGGAGTAGGGTAAAAAAGCGGTTTCATCAAAACGTTTAATTACGCCTTTGTTGTAATAAAATATCATTTTACCCCTGGCTACATAAAACTCATCTTTGTCAACATAAAAAGCAGAATAAACATAACCGTTTTGGTTACGGTACCAATCCATAAAAAAACTATCCGATACAGGGTCGTTCATTTTGCATACAGTGGTGGGGCTTTGTGTAAAGTATACAAAATTGCCAGATAAATACTTTGTCTTGGGAAAGTACATGCCGCCTGTATCCATTACCTGCAGTTGACTGTTTTCATTCACATACAGCCAGTTGTTGGTATTGGTAAAAATAATTGTATTGCCGGGGCCTTGCATAAAATCCATCGACTCTCCAATTTTTGATCCATCCGGTTGCTGTTTGCTCATGTTGGTTAATTGCTGCCCGTTCCATTTAATGATAATCCCCGAAGCACTTACTATCCAGTAAAATCCATTATGATCTTTAATAATGCTCTGTATCTGGCTTTCTGGGCAAACGTTTGATATAATATATGCAGTTTGTGAATATTCATCTAAAGAAACTGTTTGAGCCTGAGCAAAGTTTGCTGTAAAAAAAATTAATAAAATTATGTTGTATATTTTTATCCGCTTCTTCATAATGGCAACGCAATGATTCTTAAAACACATAGTCGTTACAAAAAAGCATACTTGAAAGTTACATTTAAAGATACCCGGAACAGTAAATGCAAGTTACCAGTACCGGTTTCTTCAGGGAATTACTTTATTGATAAGATTGAATAATTACCACCGCAATAAAACAGTATGATCATTTGTACCAGAACCTAATAACCAAATTTAAAAATTATCAAACACATTTTTCAAATTATATTTGATTGGTGTTGTTATTGCGCCTCATATCAACGTCATTGCAGATTGTTTAATTTTTTTGTATAAGATTAAATAAATAAGAAATAGGATAATAACAACTAAACCGATTTTTACAAATACAGGGCTATAAAAAAAGCTGCCAAAAATTTGGCAGCTTTTTTTATAGCATTCAAATTAATAAAGTTGTTCTATCAACAACAGGTTTCCGGAATAACCGCCTGCAACCACTTCAATTATCCTGTAATATTTACTGGCATTTGAATCATATACGTAGCATTCCTGGTGGTCTCCTGCGGTACCCATGCTCCAGGAACCTCCATAATACGCATAAGCAGTATTTAAAGTTGATGAAACCCCCTCGGCACTGAGATAACTGCCGGCTCCTATAACATGGGTACCTCCCTGCGTACTTATTGTACCGGATGTAGTGGACAGCATTAAACTGTTAGGAGATGCACCAATTTCTGCATTAATATTATTAAACGTTACTGTTGTTCCATTATTTACTAACTGGCCATTTTTTATAGTGTTGGATCCGTCCAGCCTTTCTTCCCTGATAATATAATTACCGCCGGAAAGTACAGCCAGTTCCAGCCTGTACCACGTACTTGTGTTGTCTTCTTTGAAAAAAACGTCTTCAATATCTCCGGGATTCAAACTTAAACCACTGCTCCAGGTAATAGGATAGGCGCCTGAAGGTGAATAAGACCCACCGTAGTAATTAGAATAAGCGGTCATACCAGAACCGGATGTATATACCTGCCCGCCCCAGTCCCCGGTAACACTGGCTGCGCCAATTGGAGCAATAAATAAAGACTTATTGCCGGAAGAAGGCACCTGGATATTAAATGTTGCACCTAATGTTATTGAGGTACCAGCCTGAACAACATTTGCCGCCATGCTGGTTCCGGATATATTATCAGATCTTTCAAACCTGATTAAATTGTTGTTGCCCGAAGGGCCATAAATAACAGTAATCTTATATGCCCTGCCGGTAGTAATATTTCTTAAAAATATACATTGGTATTGACCACTCTGGTTAAAGTTCCAGGAACTGTTAATATAAGTATAAGTGCTGTTTAAAGTAACCGTTTGCAAGCCTGTACAGTTTGATGCAGGGCCGGAGCCTGTATTACTTCTTTGAAAACTGGTATATTCAACTGAAAGGGTACCGCTAACAGCGCCAATCTGCAACGACCTGTTGCCAGATGATGGAATGGTTACTTTGATACCATCATTGATCACATCAACTCCGGAATTAACCACAGTTGAAGATGCATATCCACTAAATGAGACACTGCAGCCTTCTGGTAAATTAAAAGTTATTGAACCGGATGTGGTTGCACCTGTATAAGTACCGGTAAGGTTATATATCAATGTTCCCCCTCCAGGATTATATGTACCGGCAACTCTGGTGAGAGAAAGGCCGCTTTGTGTTATTGTAGTACTTCCATATGAAGAACCACTGCCGGCTGTATAATTTAATGTTACTGCTGCTGTATATGCTGTGTTTTGTACCAATAATGCAGTTGCCGGGCTTAATGGTGTTGATGATGTTGTTGAGCAATTAAAAGTAGCCCCGGGAGCAAATGTTACACTAAAATTGCAGGTTTGTCCCGATAAGGTCACTGTATAACTGTAAGTACCACTCGCCGGGGGGGTTCCAGATGCTGTGAGTGTTATAATTTGATTTGCACCAGCAGTTAAAATGTTGCCAGACCCTGTAAATTGTACTCCATTGGCAGTATTTGTACCTGCACTGTAACTACCTGTTGAAGTTACTGTTATAGTGAGTATTTTACTGTTCGAGCTGTTCATTGCAACACCTTCCGTGAAAGTACCGGAAAGAGTTCCGGTGCAGTTTAGTGTACTTGCAGCAAAAGCAGCTGGTCCGTAATTGCTGCTCCCTACAGGTATCCAGCCCGGAGTAATACTTGTGACCGAGGTATCATAATTATACAAACCCCTGGGCTTACAATCAGTGCAATAAATAATTAGTCCATCTTCAGGATTATTCACAGCATTCATTTGTACCTGTGTCATACGGGGTGGTAAAAATCCTTTTGTTGTGCTGGTTACATCTAATACTGCTGAAGCTTTGGGTGTATTGGTGCCAATACCCACCTGGGCTTTCATAATAACAGGTAATGTCATAAAGAAAAGGCAAAGAAGTTTTTTCATTTTTTTTGATTTGATATTTGTTTACGAAATTTTGGAATAGAGGTCTTCGATATTAATTGCGATACGTTTGGAAATTGGATGTATAGCCTAAATTGAGCCGGACAGAAGTGGCTTTGTTCATCGCCTTTAATACAACTGCTTAAAAGTGCCGGGCAATTTAATGCCCGGCTGTAATCGTCATTGTTAAACAAAAAACTATATCATTCTTATTGCAGCTCACTTATACCCAGTTCCGTTACCATTGCCCAGGAAGCAGGAACGTACTGAATACTGCTGCAGTTGGTACTAATCACCCGGATCTTCACATCAATATCAGCAGATGGCGTATAGAATAATTCCGCTACCGGCTGGCGCCCGCCCTGGAAACTATTGCCTATCCATACATTACTTGCCGTAACCGAGCTTTCCAGCGGTACGTTGTTCGTGGCATCCCACCATTGTACCTGCATATAGCTGCCACCTCCTGCATTGTACAATTTAAAATCAGCGTTATAAACCAGGCGGTAGGTTTTGCCGGCTTTGAGTGAGATTTTTGTGTTGCCGTCATTGGCAATGCCTGTACCGGAGAGTTTTTGATCCAGCGCCAGGTCAGTATTATTCGGGCTATTGATAATAGTGGCGGTGCCGTTATCAAGCGAAATATTCCCTGCCGTTGCTGCAGAAGTGTCCACCCCAAGCTGTTGTACAATAAGCGTTGAGCCTGTGCCTAATTCAAAAGTTTGTCCGTTGGCATCTACAATCTTTATTTTCACATCCTGGGTGGTGGCAGGAGTATATATCATTTCCAGTCTTCCACTGTTGCCGTGATCATCGGGCGAATTCAGATTATCCACCTGGCTATAAGAGGATTGAGACAATGCTGTTCCCGATGCATCGGTAAACATTGCCGAAACCCAACCACTGGCACTGTAATTCATATACCAGGGCGAATATATGAGCTTGTAGGTTTTGCCTCCTGTGAGTGTAACGGCACCGGTAGTGGTATTTACGGGAATAGTTCCGCTGGATACAGTATTCATAACCACAGTAGAGCCATTCGCTAATCCGGTCTGATTGCTGGAACTTCTCGATGCCATTACATAATCAACCGTATTTAAAGTACCTGCATTATATTGAAAGCCGAGTTCCTGGATTAAAGCCGATGCGCCGGTTGCATACAGGTCTGCTGTACCATTTGCTGCGGTTACCCGCAATTTTACCTGCTGGCTGGCTGAAGTGGTGTATATAATATCTGCAACAGGTCTGTCTGATTGAGAAATAGTGCTCGTGTTCGTGGTAAAAACACCTCTCCCTATTTGGCTTCCGACCAGTGGTGTATTGGTACCTGCATCCACCCACTCTACTTCAATATCGCCTACATTGGAAAGGGAATAGTTGATAAAATAACCTTCAAATGTCAGCCGGTAGGTTTTATTGGCGCTGAGCGTATAAACTCCGGTACCGGTATTGTAAGGAATGGTTCCGTTTACTTTGTTGTTCAGGATAATATCTGAGTTGACTCCTATTCCGGTTTGATTCGTACTGGTTCTGGAGGCAGTAATATAGTTAATAGTACTACCACTGTATGTAGTAGTAGAAAAAGCGCAAAATGGGGTGGTGTTTAATGCATAAATGTTGACCCCTGCTGAGGTGGGTGTACCGCTTGCTGTTAGTGTTATTTGCTGGTTGCCCGTACCCGCAAAGGTACCGCTGCCGCTGAAGGTAACGCCATTGGCTGTGGTAGATATATTGTAGGTGCCTGCTGTGGTAACTGTTGCCGTTACTACTTTTGTAACACCACTGGCTGCCTGCCCAACAATCAACAGTCCCGTTTGTGCACCACCGCAATCCCAAGTGCTGACGGATGCACTGCCGTTACTGCTGTTACTGCTGTTACCAATTGTTTTAATACCAGACCATGCCGGGGTTGAGGAGCCATCATAAACATACAACCCCTTTGGCGAACAATCCGTACAATAAATAATCAGACCGTCAACCGGGTTGCTGATTGCATTCATTTGCGCCTGGGTCATCCGTGGTGGCAAAAAACCCTTCGTAGTACTGGTTACATCTAATGCAGCTGATGAAACGGGTGTGGTTGTGCCTATCCCAACCTGGGCGTAGGACAATGCTGGTAAAACCAATAATAAAAAGTAAAATAGCTTTTTCATATTTATATTTTATAATTGAAAACTTAATGCGTTCTCGGGTTACATTATGGCATTTGAAAATTAAAATTGACCATATTGTAGCCTGCAATACGCTGAGTTGTGCCGGGTTGTAATAGGTTCAATATTCATTTTCGCATAGTACCGCTGGCTTTTATAGTTCGTATTTATTGGATATAAAACGAGGCGCTGTTGTTATTACGGCTATCCTATGCTGCTATATCTATTTTTGTTATTGCTGTTTAATTAATTTCTGTACCGGTGCTATGGCGCTGCCATCGGATGCAATTGTTTTTACCGTGTACGTGCCTGCTGCCAGGCCTGCTGTGTTGATGCGGACAATGTTATCGCCCTTGTTTACACTGATGGTGGTGCTGAGTACATTTTGGCCCAGGCTGTTATACACCATCACCTGGCCTTTACCCGCTGTATTGGCACTGAAGTTCAGCGTTAACTGTGGTGTGCTGCTGCTTACCGGGTTGGGGTACATGCTGAAGTAATCCTTACCGCTGCAGTTGGTTTTTACCACCGTGGTGCCGCTGTATTCATAACTGTTATCGTTTTCCACCAGCTTTAAGCGGTAGTACACGGCTCCATCGGGTTGCGCTGTATTGAAGCTGTACGTGCTGCCCGTGAGCTTACCTGATGATGCCACGCTGCCCACTTTCTTAAAGTTGATGTTATCCACACTCTGCTCCACTTCAAAATGATTGAAGTTCACTTCATCATTGGTTAACCATGTTAAGGCTGCTGAACAGTTTACTGCATTGCCGCTAAAAGCGGAGAGCTTTAAGGGAAGGTTGATGAGCGCATTGGTGCTGACAAAGGGGCTGTTTGTTTCAAATTGCCCGGTAGTACTTATTCCGGCATTTGAATAGAACAATACGCCACCGGATGTTGGATCGGGTGATACCTGCCCCAGCGGGCCTCCCAAGGTGCTTGATAATTGGATATAAGTATATCCCTGCCCGTTGGAGGAACCACCACCAATATTATCTAAACTGGCTAAATATACCTGGCTTGTATTTGCTGCATTACTGGTAAGCGTGACAGTTGCAAAGGTAATTTCAGTATTTGCAGTAAACGAAACAGGCGCAGTAGATGAGCTGGTGAAACCAAATGTATAAAACCTGTAACCGGAATAAGCCGGGTTAGTTTCTGTATAGCCTGAATACACAACCGGCGGGTTCATGGCATTAATAGCTGGATCTACCACAACACTGGCTGTGGGTGCCGGACTAACTGAAGCCGGTATTGCTAATGTTATCAACGCCTGATCAACATAAGACAAATTACTGGTAAAGTCGGGCTTAAAAACAATGTCAACTGAATGAGGCCCCGTACCTGGTCTTATTGATGCCTGTAGCGTTTGCGCCTGTAGCGACCCTGCCAAGATGATACATATGAAGGCTGTTATAATTCTTTTCATATTGAATAATTAAATACTTTATTATAAATGTTGTGTTAAGATCAGTCCGGTATTACCCCCAAGAACTGTGTTTAATAAAAAATTCTGATCGTTACTGGGTCCTAAATATCTTGTTGTACCATTCATATTCAGGTCGGCATTGCTATATGTGTTTGATAGAATAAGGCCGGTATTTCCTCCCAAAGTAGTATTCAACAGAAAGTTTTGATCGTTGGATGGGCCCAGGTACCTGACATTGCTGTTACTGTTGGCATTACCTCCCCACATCGCAAACCTGCCATTACCCATATCTTTCATCGCTGCGTTTGCCGTGATAGCCACATTTTGATAAGCTGATGATTGTGATAATGTAAAGTCATAACTCCGGCTGGCTGTGGTGGTGGCTGCTATCGTGGCTGACGAACGGATGGCTAAGTGGTTACGGTGGCGGATGCCTACATAATAGTTGCCTGATCCGGCTGCTCCCAAAAAGTCCACCGGGCTTACCCCGTCTATATCCGTTACCGTTCCATCGCTCTTTACCAATCCTGCCCTGGTGGCAATGATGGTGGTGGGGGTGGTGGCGTCTCTTAAATCCACCAGTACCCAATCGGTTATACCTGTTGGTAAAGTGGCTACTGCTTCACCGCCATTATAATTGCTGAACGATGCTGTATTGTAAGGCTGGCTGGCGGGGATGAGGTTATTGTTCCTGAGTGTGGTAGTCATAGTGGTACCACTCATAGCACCCTGAAGCAATACTTTGGGGCTTACCGTTACCCCTATGTTCTGCCCAAATACATCGAAGTTGCTTAAGTTGGTTACATCTCCCGTTACGATGCTGGTGGCTGATCCGCCATTGTTGTATACCCAGCCGGCGCTGTACGTGCTGCCTTTGATGGCTGTTGCCGTACCCACCACATCGGCGGCGGTGTAGTTACCCAGATAACTGATGGTATAATTGCTCAGGCCCGACTGTGTTACCGGCCAGTATCTTGTAATGTAAGAGGTATGCAGGCTGATGCGGTTGGGGTGGTCCGCATTCACCAGGCCCAGCTGGTAGTAGGCTCCTGCTGCCACTGTTGCTCCACCATTCAGCGTAAAGCTGATCGGGCTGTATTCGGCCGTTCCGGTGGTATCCCCGGTGGGGTAGCTGTACAGCGTACCGGCTGAATACGTTTGCGATAACAGTTGTTTGATGTAGCCGGCACCAGTACCACTGGCCGGTACTATGTATGCAGTGGCGCTGCCATGGCTGCGGGCTGTATCCGTTAATACCAGGGTTTTGTCTGCTGTATACAGGTTCCCCGCTGTTAGTGTCAGCGAACTGTCTATGCGCAGACTGTTGCCTGTTAAAGAAACCCCTGCTGCATTGTTGATGACTAAGGTGTTGATGACAGGGCCGGTGCTGGTATAGCCCCCATCGATGGTTTGGGCGGATGTGCCATTTAATAAAAGGGTACCGGTACCGCCCACTGTGGCCGCATTATCCAGTATCACATTGCTGCGGGCTGCTACTGTGCCGCCTGCACCTATATACATACTGGCGCCGCTGCCCACATAAAGGTCCTGCGCCTGTGCGCTTATACCCAGCCTCATGAGCAAACCCAGCAGCAATACGCTTTTGTAGTGTTTTTTCATACGCTTGTTTTTAATATTATGAATAGATTTAAATAAATAAAAGTTCTTCAACAGTATTGGATCGTGCCTGCCTATTGTGCACTTCGAATTGATTCAGTTATGCTGCAATACTTATACCTTCAGTCAATAACACCCGTTATTGCAGTTCACTTAATTTGTTGGTTCAACTGATGGAAAGGATCGCAAGAGAGGGAATAAACTGTTAATACACTATCCCCGGCAGCCAGGTATTGTCATAATGATAACCTGTCTATCGCTGCTATGCGTATTCAAAAAAAAGATGAGTTAATAATACCGTTAATCTGGATATTCTAAACTATAGGTGCTTGTTCCGATAGTAAGGATTTGTTTCCGCTTCTGAAAGCAAAACTATACACAATACTCCGGTTGTGAAAGAGGGGATGATCTGTTGTTTTGTGAAAGCCAATAATTGTTTGTGAAAACCAATAATTCATACATGAGTATTGATTTTTTTAATCGCTCTATAATTCATGCTGCCCCGTTACACTGGTACAGGCAGATAAGAAGAACATAAACCGGGCATGTTTCCAGGCTTTACCTGGGTCTTACTATCTTATACCTATGCTATACGTATGTTATGGCAGTAACAGGACAAGACAATAAGGAAATAGATTATCGATACAGGTGAAATGATGATAAAAGTTACCAAAGTTGTAAATTGCTGTATAAACCAGCGATTGTATGCCCCAAAATAATTTTGCCAGCCGCAAGTCGAAGATTGCCGGTATTGGAATGTATGTTCCCCCAAATGTTTTTACCAACCTGGATTTAACAAAATACATGGATACGAGTGACGAATGGATACAGGAACGTACTGGTATACAGGAACGGCGTTATGCCCACCGTACTAACGAAACCACCACTACCATGGCGGTGGAAGCTGCCACCATTGCCATTCAACGGGCGGGTATTACCCCTCAGGAGATTGATTTTATTGTTTTTGCCACCCTCAGCCCGGATTATTATTTTCCAGGCTGCGGCGTGTTATTGCAGCGTGCTATGAAGATGAAAGAAATTGGCGCCCTTGATGTACGTAACCAATGCAGTGGTTTCGTTTATGCTTTATCGGTAGCAGACCAGTTTATTAAAACTGGTATGTACAAAAATATTTTGGTTGTGGGCAGCGAGAAACATTCTTTTGGTTTGGACTTTACTACACGGGGCAGAAATATTTCTGTGATTTTTGGTGATGGTGCCGGTGCGGTTGTTTTACAATCCACTGAAGAAGACAACCAGGGCATCTTAAGCACACATTTACACAGTGACGGGGAAAGTGCTGAAATACTGGCCATGTATAACCCCGGTACGCATGCCAATCACTGGATGGAAACACCGGTGGCTGACTTTAATGAAGGAGAAATGGGCGATATGTTTATGAGTCATGCCATGATTGATCATGCGCAAAACTTTCCGAACATGGATGGGCCCGCTGTTTTTAAAAAAGCGATCGTGAAGTTTCCTGAAGTAATTATGGAAGCATTGCAAACCAACGGGCTTGCCACTGCTGATATTAACATGCTGATACCGCACCAGGCCAATTTGCGCATTGCACAATTTGTACAGCAAAAACTGCAATTGCGTGACGACCAGGTGTACAATAATATTCAACACTACGGTAATACCACTGCAGCATCTGTACCCATTGCCTTATGCGAAGCATGGGAAAAGGGTTTGATTCGCGATGGCGACCTTGTATGCCTGGCGGCTTTTGGCAGCGGGTTTACATGGGCGAGTGCTTTGTTAAGATGGTGATCGCCCGTACCTTTTATTGACGCGGCATGAAAATTGAAGCATTAATAATGAGAGTCGAGGATATTTATATGTAATCCTGTTAAACAGGAATCATACTATAAAGAAATATACATGAAATTTATTTTTTCAATTTTTAGTTTATTGATGATGTGTGGCTCATCTATGGCTCAAAATAATTCAACGGCAGACAGTATGACTGTTTATGTTAATGGTGTTGCAACCGGTACTTCTTTATTTACCGGGGAGGAAACGGCAACAACATTTACAATTAAAAAAAATACGTTTAAAAAAGTTAAAACATTCACCGTTGTTATTAGTGGCAACAGTGTAAGAAATGAACGGTATAAAAGAACTGTTGAAGCAGCGCTTTCACCTGCTGCCAGGTTTGAAGAAAATAAAAACTATCCGGGACATTTCAATATCTACAATTCTGCCATTATCAAAGACCTTAATGCGGGGAAAACAATTCCGTTGTACCTGGTTATGGAACCAGCCAACCCAATGATGATGTTTCCTTCAAAAAGATTATTGATGGGCGCCCTGCAACTGCAATAATGTTTACCGGTTATAAGGATATTCATTTACCCAATGAAATCCGCGGTTGACCAGCCGGAAACGGTTTTCATCAAATCGTTTTAACCTGATATAAACCGAATCATTTTTCATTTTACCCGACATTGAAAGGCTGAATGAATCTTTTGTGTAAGTAAATTGTGCTTTCTTCAATGTGTCCCAATTGGGGTAAACTATTATCTTCTTATTGACTGAATCTACCTTAAAATTATATCCCCTGCTGCTGTCATTATTCAGTTGCACTGAAGCATAATCTGCCCGCTGAATGATAATTCTTTTCCATCTTGTCGTATCTGTATCTAACGGTGGAACAGTGTCGTTGTTCCGCATAAATAAATCTGTATAATAAATCCCATACAGCGGAGGTTTGGGCGCCATATCGCCATATTGTTTTTGAGCATCCAGCGCATCCGCTATATTGATCCAAAGGATAAACACCACAAATACCCATTTTAATACCAACAAACCATAATGCCAGTTCTTATTGGTATATGGTGCAGCTAAATTTGATGGCGCTGCAGTTTTATTACTGATAAAGAAATGTTTAAGCCGTACTGCATCTTTCCATAACAAAAACAAACACATGATGCAGGTATTAAACGATAACAGTTTTACGGGAACATCGTAACTGAGATTAATCAAAAAAACATTCGTCATTACACCGAGGCATACCATTGCTCCGAATGTACTGGTACGCCTGAACACCAATAACACCCCGGCCAGTAATTCTGCGATGCCAGTAAAGTAATTGTAAGTGGTGGAGTAACCCATGTACGTCCACGCCAGACCCATCGGTGATGAATCACCATAAGGCTCCACCAGCCTGCCCAGGTAAGGAAACGGAAATTGCAGCTTAATGACCTTGAACATTCCATAACTGATCATGGTATAAAACAGGTAAAAACGTATGATCACCCGTATCCAGTAATAGAGCGTGTTATAGCTGCTGCGCCTTCTGTCTAACAAAGACCAAATCAAGCTTCCAATAACAGTGAGTACTATTCCAAATAACCACAAAAAATAATCATACGTAGTATCTCCGCTGCCATTGGTAAAAATGGTGATGGGATTATGATACCCGCAAAATGTTTTGGCAAACCACGGTATGAAGAGATGCAACCCGTTGTTTAATTTTTCATAAACAGTATTAATGAGCGGTATCTCATTATTTGGTGTGAAAAAAATATAGGTTGCAAAATAAAGGAACCATAACCTGAACAGCAGTTTTTGTATTGTAGTCCAGTTAGTGGATGAGGTTGATAAGGTTGACATGGCGGGGAAGCGTTTCCCTAAAATAAGGAGTTTAGCGGAAACAGGTACAGATTCTAATGAATCGTCAGGAATGTAGTAACGTTGAGCTCCAGCTCAACGCAAGATAAAAGTAAACTTATCTTTAATCAATCGTCAGAGACGATTAACCAAAGCATCCTCGTCAGAGACGAGGACGAATGAAAACTCTTGTGCCGAATACGCTTCATTTTACTGAACTTTGCCGGCATGCAAAGACGTTTTATCTATTTTATTAATCCTATCTCTGGTACAAAAGGAAAACTGCAGTTGCTGGAAATGATTAAAATAAAAACTGCTGAACAAAATATTCCTTTTGAAATACTGCATACCAATGCAGAAGGCAATTATAACTATTTAAAAGAAAAGATCAGGGCTGAAAAAATTACTGATGTAATTGTTTGTGGCGGTGATGGTTCTATCAATCAAATTGGTGCTGCGCTTGTGGGTGCTGATGTTAATGTGGGCATCATTCCGATGGGCAGCGGTAATGGGTTGGCTTTTGCCGCTAAAATTCCCAAACAGGCCAATAAAGCTCTGAGCATTATTTTTAATGGCCACGCTACAGCTATTGACGCTTTTTTCATCAATAATCAGTTCAGTTGCATGTTGTGTGGTATTGGTTTTGATGCACAGGTGGCACACGATTTCGCTAAGCAAAAAAAACGGGGGTTGGCCACTTATGTAAAACAATCCACAAAAAATTTTATTGGTGCAAAACCTTATCCATTTAATATTTCCGTAAATGGCGATAGTTTTTCCACTGATGCTTTTTTCATCAGCATTGCCAACAGCAACCAGTTTGGCAATAACTTTACTATTGCACCCGGTGCCAGCCTGAATGATGGTTTATTAGATATTGTAATTGTAAATAAAAGCAGTAAGATGCGTTTGCTCTGGAATGTGTGGCAGCAGATCCGAAAGGGAGCAATCAGGCCGTATACCGATAAGCAATATCAAAGCACAGACGTGGGTTATTTTCAGACCGCACAACTAACGATACATAACCCTCAACTGGCTCCTTTGCATATTGATGGTGACCCTGCTGCAACAGCTCCTTTTTTTGAAATTGCGGTTATTCCGGGTGCCTTGCGGTTATTACTTCCGGGATAAATTATTTCAGTAACTGCACTATTTTTTTCACAGCTTCCCTGTTGCCGGCATTGTAAAACGATGCAATCACATCACGTTTTTCACGTGCTGTTAAATGGAAATTCAGTGCTGCACCCTGTTCTTCATTTTCCGGTACATACATCATGGTGATTTTGTGCAGTACAGTATCCAGGCCATCGTGTATATAGCTGAACTGGCTGCCTTCGCCATAATCCTGCAGTTTATACCAGTTGTACTGCAGCATGGTTCCGGGTTTGATGAGGATGTCGGTAATATCTTTACTTACAAATGGTAATTGCCAATTATCGTTTGCCCGGTCCCGTAATTGCAGAACGAGCACTCCCCCCGTATTTTCAGTCAGCCAGTCTTTAAAATTTTCGATGAAGCGCAATGCCGTTTCCTGTCCAAAATTATCGCTGAGGCCGGCATCCATCACATCTATTACCGGATTGGTAGGCAACCAAACATTGGGCAACACATACGGAAAGGTGGCATTCATTCGCAGTATGGTAAGCAGGCGTAAATTTTCAGGATCCTGTTTTGCAAAGAAAGCGCTGAAGTCCACCGCATCAGGGCTGGCCGTTGTGTCCTGTGCATACAACAACGGCTTCATCATAAAACTGATGGGTTGCGTGCTGATCATCATTTTTCTTCCATCCCTTGAAATGGTATTATTGAATATGATCATTGGCACTTTGGCTGTCTTTTCATCTGCTGCAATATCTTTCAGTTGCTGGTTTAAAATGCCTTCGCTGTTATTATTTAATTTTTGTTCAAAGGCATAACCGCGGTCTTTAACATACTCCAGTTCCCCCACATGAAATTTTTGCGCAGGCGCAAACATATCTCTTGCAATCATCGAAGAAAATACCGGGTTTAATAAATCCTGTGCAATATTGTTGGTGTAACGGGTGCTGGATAAATCAACCGGCACCCCGTTTATTTTACTCCTGTATAACTCACGGTAATATGTAGCCGCCAGCATACCGCCGCTTGCACCACTGATGAGCATGGTATGCTGCATCAATTTACCATTGGTTATGCTGTCCAGCTGCTGCAGTGTATTCATTACAAATGTACCGCTGCGTAAACCGCCGCCGCTTACATTAATGAATATCATTACCGGTTTATCTTCATGCTGCCGGGTTTTCCATTTTTCCAGTATTGCAATCATGTTGGCTTTATCGGCCATTATTTTTTCCGGTGTGCATAATTGCTGTAAGTTTTGTTTACTGTACTCCGGCCTTTCCCCGCTGGTATAATGGAGGCCGTACGCTTTATTTCTTGGATCAATGATTTCACGAGTGTACAGTATATTCAATCCAAAAATCAGGATGATGATAAAGAGCAGGCTCCAGCTTTCTAAAAAATAAGTGAGTGCGCCGATCACTGCAGTCATGACTGCGAAAAATATAAAAATACTTGCTGCCGCCGGCACCTGGAATAACGGGCTGTCCATAAAAAATCCCACCACGGCTAAAAAAATAAATGCCAGCATAATGCAGATCATGGCGGAATAGTGATGTCTTTTAAATATCATATCCAAAAAATCCTGGCTGTAGTGCGATACATTCCTTGCTTTTACCAATCGCAGCCTTCCGGTAAAGTAATAACCTACTTTCATTCCGAAACCTTCCCGCTGTGCTTTTACAGCAGGATCGTATGACTGTTTAAATTGTTTTGGATTACCCACTACAGGTGCTACCGTACGTACAATTGTTTTTTCTGCGCCAAAAAAATAAATAAACGAGATCAGCAACAGTAGAATAAAACCGCCCATAATCCCGGCAAGTATCAGCATGATTTCGCCAAAGCTCATGAGTTCTTTATAATCGTTGAACTGGAACAGCCGTATAAAATAAAAGGTGATGAACAATAAAGGCAGTACCGCATTATTGATGCAATATTTTAAAAATGGTTTGGAAGTAGTAGCTAAAAATTTGCTGCGTTTGCTGTGCAATATAAATGTAGTAATGTTCCAGCTCATCATAAACACACCCATAGCCACGCCAACTATTGCTGCACCCAATGCATTTACATTACCTAAGTATTCGGGTGTAAAGAATAAAGCATCCGCACCAAAGTTTTTCATGAAGCCGCTGTTGACGGTGCTTCCTAATATGAGCCAGAACACCAGCAGCACCTGGTATTTTCTGAAGTGAAGGATAAAAAGTTGTACGGGAAAGGAATAAAATATGTCCGTGATCAATCGTTTCATAATGTAACCAATAGATTAAATGTACTACAAATTCTACATTATGTTTGAGTTCTGCACAACAAGTTGCTTTTCATTCAATCTTGCTCATAAAGGCGCCAAGTCACAAAGAATTCACTTTATTATTTTATTTACTTATACACTATTGTGACCCCATAGGCATACAGGACACATAGAACACTTCGTATTTAATTTTGTTCACAGAAGCAACAAGGCAAAGCGCCTACACTTTACTACTATATTTACTTATGTTAACATTCCAAGCACATAAGCACACAGGACATATAGAATACACTTCACTACTTTATTTACTTATATACTCTTAACCTATCAAACCAATTACCCGCTTCCGTACTGCATATAACAAGGTTACTAAAGTTACCAGCAACAACATCGCCACAAATTGATGTGATACACCCAATATCACGAGCCGGTTATTATATGTTGCATTTAATACGGTTAAAATACCCAGCGTAACCTGTAAAAAAACCAACAACATTACAGTTGCCCGCAATCTTTTGAACAAAGTATTATTCCTGATCTTGTTTGTGGTGAACCACCATGTGGTAATCAGTATAAAAAGTAAATAAGCCAGCCCCCGATGTATAAAGTGTACCATGATGGGGTTGTTAACGAGATTAACTGACCATGGCGATAACTCATTCATATTAGCCGGAATCATCTTTCCATTTATGTCTGGCCAGGTGGGTGCAGTAACCGCAGCTCTTAAACCTGCCATGAATGCACCATAAGTAAGCTGCACAATTAAAATCACCAGTATTATTAGTAATAGCTGCTGAGCTTTTTTGTTGACGGTAATTTTATCTTTCGGTACTAATAAACGCAGTGCAAACCACAGGGTGTAACACAATAAGCCCAATGCGGCAATAAAATGTGTTGCTAATTCCACATGGCCCACAAAATACTGTTCTGGTACCAGCCCGCTTTTCACCATGATCCATCCAATAGCACCCTGCATTGCGCCAAGTATAAATAAAATGACCATTGGTGCAATCATGGTTTTATTAAATTTTTTGGTAAGCAGAAAATAAATAAAGCCTGCAATAAATACCAGGCCCATCATCCTGGCCCACAACCGGTGAAACCATTCCCAGAAAAAAATAAATTTAAAATCGGCCAGTGAAAAATTCTGATGTACATATTTAAACTGGTCGGTGACTTTATAACGGTCAAATTCTGCCTGCCACGCTGCATTATTTAATGGTGGTAATGCACCTGTGATGGGTTTCCATTCTGTAATGGATAAACCAGATTCTGTTAAACGTGTTATACCGCCGAGTAAAACCTGTATCATGATCATTGCTACACCTAACAGCAGCCAGCGTGCCACCTGCCGGTTATTACGCAACATCTGTGCGTTTAGCGGTTCAGTTTTCAGTATATCCATAACGGCGCAAATGTACAGCAGCGTTGCGGGTTAATACAGATTGTGCATTTTTTTTTATGCTTTTGGCTGATATTTGTATCCGGATGCTGCTTTCCCATTATCAAACAGAATGTATTGAAGCCGGGCTGGATGAAGCCGGCCGCGGTTGTTATGCCGGCCCGGTGTTTGCTGCTGCGGTCATTTTACCAAAAGATTTTTTTCACCCATTACTCAACGACAGTAAGCAACTGAAAGAAAAAGACCGCGACACACTGCGACCCATTATTGAAAAAGAGAGCATAGCCTGGGCGGTGGCTAAAGTTGATCATGATGAAATTGACCGTATCAATATTTTACAAGCCAGTTTTAAAGCCATGCATAGTGCACTGGATGCATTAACTATTACGCCCGGATTGCTGCTCATTGATGGCAACCGGTTTAAACCCTACAAAAAAATTCAGCACCATTGCATTATTAAAGGCGATGGTAAATATGCCTCTGTTGCAGCGGCCAGCATTTTAGCCAAAACGCATCGTGATGCTTTTATGATGCAGGCGCACCTGCAGTACCCCCAATACGGATGGCATCAAAATAAAGGTTATGGTACTGCCCGGCACCGCAAAGCTATTGAACAGTTTGGTCTTTGTGCTTTGCACCGCAAAAGCTTTAATATTGTGCCGGTACAATTGCCCATCTTTTAATGAATGCGGCAATACTAAAAGCCGGCGTCTTCGTTTCTTCTCTTTACAAAATTTTTTATTGGGTTTTAAACCACGGGCATCTTTTCCCGTCTATGTACACATTAAACGTATTTATTCACCTTTATTTTAAACCACTAAAAAAGTACTTATGAAAACAAAATTATTCGCTGCCGCTATTTTATTTGCTGCGTTCTGCAGCACTGCACATGCACAAACCATCAGGCAAAAAGGAAAAAATCAACGCCACCGTATTGCACAGGGCGTAAAGAGCGGTGAGCTTACCCGTACAGAAACTAAAAACCTGGTAAAAGATCAAAAAGAAATTCGTAATGAAGTAAAAGATGCAAGGGCTGATGGTGTGGTTACCAAAGACGAAAGAAAAGATATTAAACAGGATCAAAGGCAGGAAAGCCGCAAGATCTACCGCAAAAAACACAATGCCCGTACAAGGGGATAGTCTTCAGTTGAACTGATCTATATACAGCACCTCCTTCCGTTATATAAAAGCGGAAGGATTTTTTTTATGCCTCCCATTGACCCTGGCCCTGGCGGGTAATATGCCATTCCGGTGTGGTACAATCAACAATGGTAGATGGCATCATACTACCGATACCGCCATCGATAACAATATCCACCAGGTGGCCGAATTTTTCTTCCATTACTTCAGGGTCCGTGTAATCTTCCACCATATCACCGGGCAACGATGCACTTAAAATAGGATTGCCCAATGCATCCAGTATGTGCCTGCAGATATTATTATCGGGCACTCTTAACCCTACGGTATGTTTTTTACTCTGTAAAATTTTAGGCACCAGTTTGCTGGCCGGTAAAATAAAAGTATAAGGGCCGGGCAGGTAATACTTCAGCATACGGTATAATGGTGTATCAATGCTTTTGGTATAATCGCTGAGGTGGCTGAGGTCGCGGCAGATAAAACTGAGTTGCGCTTTTAACGGATCAATATTTTTTATAGTACAAATACGTTCCACTGCTTTATGCTGCATGATATCGCAACCCAGGCCGTAAATGGTATCGGTGGGATAAATGATCACACCACCATCTTTAAGGCATTCTGCCACCTGTTTTACCAAACGGGGTTGCGGATCTTCCGGGTGCATTCTAATAAGCATGAATCAGTCAGATGGTTTGTTATTGTATTGCAAAAACGGGTCAATATTTTATAAAATTACCCCCAATCGTCTTACTTTAAACTATTACTTTTGCACGTAAACCCAATTCATAATATTACTCATACAAATCACCACCTAACAGTTTAATTTATGGCACTGATCACCGTTGGCACCATGGCCTTTGATGCTATTGAAACTCCTTTTGGAAAAACAGATCAAATCATTGGCGGTTCTGCCACCTATGTGGCTTACGCAGCAAGTAATTTTGTAAAACCCGTACAGCAAATTTCCATTGTAGGATACGATTTTCCGCAGGAAGAAATGGATGAAATGAAAAGCCGTGGTATTCAGCTGGACGGTGTGGAAATTGTTCCTGATAAAAAATCATTTTTCTGGAGTGGTAAATATCACATTGATATGAACACCCGCGATACATTAGTTACAGATTTAAATGTACTGGCCGATTTTAATCCTGTTGTGCCGGATGCCTTCCAGGGCGCAGACTTCCTGATGCTGGGCAACCTGATGCCGAAACTGCAAATGAGCGTCATCAACCAGTTGAAAACAAAACCCAAGCTGATTGTGATGGACACCATGAATTTCTGGATGGATACCGCAATGGATGACCTGAAAGCAGTGTTGAAAAAAGTGGATGTATTATTAGTGAATGATGGCGAGGCCCGCCAGCTGAGTGGCGAATTATCCCTGGTAAAAGCTGCCCGTACCATCATGCAGATGGGCCCCAGGTTTCTGATCATTAAAAAGGGAGAGCATGGTGCGTTATTGTTTCATGAAAATCATGTATTCTTCGCCCCTGCATTACCGTTAGAAGAAGTGTTTGACCCCACCGGGGCAGGCGATACCTTTGCAGGAGGCTTTATTGGCCACCTCGCCAAAACAGAAGATATCAGCTTTGAGAATATGAAAACGGCTATCATTATTGGCAGTGCTATGGCCAGCTTTTGCGTAGAGAAATTCGGGCCTGAAAGGTTGAAAGAAATTACCAAAGCAGATATTGACAACAGGCTGGCAGAATTTGTACAGCTGGTGAATTTTGATATTGACCTGGTGTAAACATTTTTTATAACACATAAATTTTTCTTATGCTCGAAATACTTGCATTAATTTTTCTAACCAGAAATATTGGAAAACTTGCTGTTCAAAAAGGCCTAAAGCCAGGGCCATGGAAATTTTATACCGTTATATGTTGGTTTGCTTTTGAAATTGTGGGCGCATTCGTAATTGGCGTAATGATCTTTAACCAGACAGAACTATTACCACTAATGCTTCTGGCATTTGTTTGTGCATTTGGCGGGTATGTACTGATCCGGTTTATACTTCAAAGAAAACCGGATGCATCTATTGAAGATGAAATTGACCGTATTGGTGTGGATGATCTTAAACCTTAATTTCTCATGACATTTTGTAATTCTGGAAAGCTATTTCTGATTGTTGTGTTATTGACCGCAGGAAAAATTTTACAAGCGCAAACACGTCCTGACTCCTTAGTTAATCAATTGGGAGAAAAATACCCGCAGGAGAAAATGTACCTGCAGTTTGATAAATCGTATTACAATGCCGGTGAAACCGTTTGGTTTAAAGCTTACCTGTTAACAGATAATTTTGCTGTAACCGTAAGTAAAACTGCTTATGCAGAATTACTGGATGAAAAAGGAACGGTGCTGCAAAAAAAAATCATGCCGGTTTATGAAGCCGGGGCTGCTTCACATTTCGATTTGCCAGATACACTGCAGACTACAAAACTTTATGTGCGTGCGTATACATCGTGGATGCTGAATTTCGATTCTTCTTTACTATATCATAAAGCACTGCGTATTATTCCCGCAGCTGCTAAAAAAGCCGCCCCGGCACCAGCCAGTTATACTCTTGCCTTTTTCCCCGAAGGGGGCGACTTAGTAGAAGGCGTGAGCACCCGCCTGGCATTTAAAGCCACAGACCAGGATGGTGTACCCTTTACTGTTAGTGGGTCAATTGTAACCGGAACCGGCGTTAAGGTTACTTCTTTTACCACAGCACATGATGGCATGGGTTTTTTTGCTTTTACACCCAACGCAGGTGAACAATATAAAGCAACCTGGAAAGATAAGAAAGGTGTTAGCCATGAAACCGCTTTACCAACAGCCAAAAAGCAAGGGCTGATATTGAATATTACGAACAGTGCAGATACGATCTATTATACCTTACGCAGGCCCGATAATGCAGATGAACCATTTACTTCATTCACCATTGTAGCCCAGATGCAGCTGCAAACTGTTTATTATGCCAGGGTTACCATGACGCAAAAAAAAGAAGTATCGTCCACTATCTTAACGCCTAATTTTCCTGACGGTGTATTGCAGTTAACTGTTTTAAATGGCAACCAGGTGCCGGTTGCAGAAAGGCTTGTTTTTGTAAATCATAATACTTTTTCTTTTGTAACTGACCTGCATGCTATTGAAAGCAATTTGGTAAAACGCGGCCACAATACATTACAGGTGGATGTGGGTGATACCATTCTTACCAATTTATCCATAGCGGTTACCGATGCGGATATTAATCCCGTAACCGGTAATGAAGAAAATATTTATTCCCGCCTGTTGCTTACTAACGATTTGAAAGGATATGTATTTAATCCTGCGTATTATTTTTCCAGCGATGAAGATTCTGTAAGGCAGCACCTGGACCTGGTGATGATGACCAATGGCTGGCGCAGGTTTAAATGGGAAGAGCTGATGGCAAAACACTGGCCTGTATTAACTCACCCTATTGATAATTATCTTTCTATTAAAGGCAATGTATTTGGTATCCCCAAAAATATTCTTGCCACCAAAACTTTGGTAGGGTATATCAAAACCAAAAAAAATACCAGTGATTTTCTTACCATACCGCTTACTGGCGATGGCCAGTTCAGGGTTACGGGTATTTATGCTTTTGATACTGCCCGTTTATATTACCAGATCAATAATGATAAAGACAAAAAGTTAACCTCCATTGCAAGTTTCACTTTTAAGAATGAACTGGCTGATGCTGGTGCCGCCAATAAAACCTTGCTGTCCATGCTCTACCCTAATGGAAAGCCTGACAGTGTTTCATGGCAAAAAAACATTAAGCTGGCTGCTCAGCAGCGTTCATTATTTGAAAGCAAAGCCAAAACGCTTGAAGCAGTAAAAGTGGTGGGCAGAGTAAAAAGTTTAAAAGATAAACTGGAAGAAGAATATACCTCTGGTTTTTTTACCGGTGGAGATGGATACACATTTACCATGGAAGATGATCCCTTTGCAAAATCTGCATTAACAGTAATGGATTACCTGCGGGGAAAAGTTGCCGGTTTACAGGTTAGTGCGGATGGCCAAAGTGCTGATTGGCGGGGAAGCGCCACCAGTGTTTTTTTGGATGAGATCAATTCTGATTTCAGTATGATCCAGAATATACCTATGACAGATGTGGCACTGATCAAAGTATTTCGTCCTCCATTTTTTGGCGCCACAGGTGGTGGTGCAGGCGGCGCCATTGCAGTATACACCAAAAAAGGTGGCGGCAACAATGCTGCCGTTAAGGGCCTTGACTTTACTAATATTTACGGCTTTTCCAATATCAAAGAATTTTATTCGCCCGACTATAGTAATCCTAATACACCTGATGCCGGTGATTACCGCAGCACTTTATACTGGAACCCATTTCTCATTTTTGATAAAAAGACACGGCGTATCAAAGTACCGTTTTATAACAGCGATAACTGCAAACGTATTCGTGTAATAGTGGAAGGCATTAACCACCTGGGGCAACTTTCAAGAGAAGAGAAAATTTTTGAATAATATCATCCTTGTCTCTGACAAGGATGATATGGTTGCTGGTCTCCGACCAGCGGTAAATACATTTACAAGAACACATTATTATATTCGTCGGAGACGAATAACCAACTCGTCCTCGTCAGAGACGAGGATGAGTTACAGCACTTCAACTGTTACTAACCCTTTTATCCCGCAATAATCTCTTGCTGAGCCATACAAATATGCCTCTTCACTATCTGTAATACCTGCACGAACCGGGTGCAAATGAACATAACGAATTTTTTGTTATAGTATTTGTGGCCGGTAAGGGTCCATAAAAACAGCATGATTCCCATCTTGCCAAAAATGATATTTTTCAATACGGCGCATAAATTTTCCTGCAAACTCAAAACGGTACAGCATCCAGTCTCTCCTGCTTTCTGGTTCATCTTCTATTGCTTTTAAGATATTCCTGGCAGTAAATTTTTTAAAATCCCGAATGGTATAGGAGAGCTGAAAGCCCGGTTGCGCTGCTGCAATTAAATGCAGGTGATTGGTCATTAAACACCAACTGTACACCACCAGTCCTTTCTTTTCAATACAATAGTTCAGTGATTCTACAACAATTTGTTTATACACCGGGCGAATAAATACATCTATCCAATCTACAACCGTAATGGTTAGAAAATAGCAGGCGTTTTGATCAGTAATATTGTAGCGGTCTCCAGACATAGGGAATATTTTTGTTTACTCGTCCTCGTCTCTGACGAGGATGAGTTGGTTGCTGGTCTCTGACCAGCATTATAGAAATTATTAAATAGATGTGTATACGTCAGAGACGTATAACCATATCATCCTCGTCAGAGACGGGGACGGGCGAGTACTATGGTTTGTTTAAACTGCTGTTTTGTGCCATCAAGATTAAATACCGCTGTATAAATAATATACACGCCGGAAGGCAATCGTTGACTTTGTTCCCCTAAACCATCCCAGCGAAACGAACCTGATGTACCACACAACGCATTCTTTTGCAAATAGCGTACAGCTCTTCCTGCAGCATCAAATATGGTAATATTGGCTACATCACCTGCAGATGGAAATGCATAACTGATGGTGGTATAATCATCCCTGCCATCATTATCGGGGGAAATAATCTCAGGCGAAATGGTAATTGTTCCATTGTTTACCAGTGCCGTTTTAATTTGAGAATTCTTATACGTTGGTGTTCCATAACCTGCAGAGCTGGAAGCACTGTGCCAGTTATCAGGGTTCTGCGTTTCTGCATTATAGTCTATACGCTCCAGCGCTATACCTTCATCGTTTGCAATCAACTTAAAATGCCAGTGTTCATCGTATTGCAGTTCATCAACAATAACGCCCTGAAAATTTAAGAGAACAACATCTCCTTTATCATCGTTATAAGAAGGCATAGGATCAACAGTAACAAAAGCATCTCTGTTCATGGTGATATAATCCCTCCGTACAATATCGGGGTTGGCAGTAATCACCATAAAATCCTGCGGAAACAATAACTGGCTTTCGGCTACCAACACCTTACTGCTGCTTACAGCACCCGCAGTATTGCGGTTGGCGATATACAATTGCTTCAGGTCAATAATCTTTTTACTGCGGTTGTATATTTCAACATAGTCAGTACCGTTAGTTTTTGGGTTGAATAATATTTCATTGATCACAACATCCATTACATTTGCCGTTTCACTAATACCAACCCGTGCAGTACTGCCTGCCATAATATTGTTACCGGCACAATCTGTTACGCCAGAAATACTGATGCTGTATACTTTGCCTGCCACTAAAGGTTGCATCAATTTCAGCACAACATGATCAAATACAGGCGCAGTGACAGTTACAATGGAAGGGTTGCCAATTCCATCACTGATGGTATAATTCATAACTGCAGCAGCCCTGTTACTGTCTAACGGCTCATCAAACACAACGATAAGTGTTATATTGTCACTTGCAAAGGCCCGCAGTATTTTGGGCGCTGTTACATCAGCATTGATTGCATCAATTGAATTCTTCTTACCAGGTGAGCCACCATTATTATTCGTACTGGCGGCCCAGTTAGTATTTCCGCTGCAGGGATTATGTGTGTCAATCATTTCCAGAGACCAGCCGCCATCTTTCTTCAATTCATTTCCATACCAGTCATCAGTATAATTTACAGCATGGATAATTTTACCCTGTGCATTGCGCAGGTAAATCACATCGCCGGTATTATCCAGCGATGGAAAACTGGTTACTGAAATCACAGCGCCATATACACTCATTGCTGCTGCAGATGAAGTGCCACAAACAATTACCACACTGTCAGGTTTTAACTGGAACACCGGCATTGCACCGCTGAAGCCGGTAGCATCGCCAATGCGGCAACCCTGCAAATTAATTGTTGAACCGGTAGTGTTTTTTAATTCAATCCATTCCAAATTAGGCAGGTTTACCTGTGGCGAAGGATCGGCCATAATTTCATCTATGACTACATCAAAACGATTATTTACCTGGGCTTGAATGGTGAAGGTTACAGAGAGAACAACAACCAATAAACTTAATTTTGTATACATACAATCCTTTTATTGAAAACAAAAAAGCTGTTGAATAAAAGAATTGGGGCCAGGTTGCACAGCACAAATGAGTGATAAATGTGCCTGCAGCAAATATATTGCAGTTATTATAATAAAATATTTTTTGTTGAAATTAGACTTTGTGTTTACATTTGCCCCGCAATGACAACAATAAAACACATTAAACATTCAAAGAAATCTTTGCCCGCAGAGAAGGTATGATTGTTTTATGTTTTAAAATAAGTACAGGCCTTCCTCAAATCAGGAAGGCTTTTTTTTAACCATAAAAATCTCTTAAAAAGAGAACGGGGGGAAACAAAATATGAAAGTAGCCGTAGTTGGTGCCACAGGTTTGGTAGGCTCCAAAATGTTACAGGTTTTAGCAGAAAGAAATTTTCCGGTGGATGAATTAATTCCGGTAGCGTCTGAAAAATCTATCGGTAAGGAAGTTGAATTCAAGGGAAAAAAGTACAAGGTGGTGGGTTTTGCAGATGCTATTGCCGCTAAACCTAATGTGGCCATTTTTTCTGCCGGGGGGGGAACTTCTTTGGAACTGGCACCGCAATTTGCCGCAGCTGGTATTACAGTGATCGATAATTCCAGCGCATGGCGTATGGACCCTGCCAAAAAACTGGTGGTGCCTGAAGTGAATGCCAATGTATTAACTGCTGATGATAAGATCATTGCCAACCCTAACTGTTCTACTATTCAAATGGTGGTGGTATTAAAACCACTGCATGATAAATATAAAATCAAACGTGTGGTGGTAAGCACTTACCAAAGTGTAACCGGTACAGGTGTTAAAGCGGTTGACCAATTAATGAATGAACGCAAAGGCATTACCGATGGACCAATGGCGTACAAATATCCCATTGACCTGAATGCATTGCCGCATATTGATGTATTCCTGGAAAATGGATATACCAAGGAAGAAATGAAAATGACCAACGAAACCAAAAAAATCATTGGCGATGATTCCATTAAAGTAACGGCTACCACTGTACGCATTCCGGTTATGGGCGGCCACAGCGAAAGTGTAAATATTGAATTTGAAAATGATTTCGACCTGAATGAAGTAAGGGATTTGTTAAGTAAAGCCCCCGGTGTGGTGGTACAGGATGATGTGGCCAATTTTATTTACCCCATGCCATTAACGGCACACGAAAAAGATGAAACCTTTGTTGGCCGCATCCGCAGGGATGAAACCCAGCCCAACACCTTAAACTGCTGGATTGTGAGTGATAACCTGCGCAAAGGTGCTGCCACCAATGCTGTTCAGATTGCTGAATACTTAGTAGGCAAAGGGTTGTTATAAATTATATATTGGTAGTAAATATAAAAGCCGGAATATTTAATTCCGGCTTTCTTTTTGTTGTGTATCGTTATTAATTAATGACCCATGTTTCGTTACCCCGCAGTAATTTATCCAGGTCGCCTTTGCCTTTTTTAGCAATGATATCATCAATCTGCAGTTGCAGGCTGTCTTCATAACAAGCCCTCTCTGTTTCATAAAACACACCGAATGGCCTCGGCAAATGGCCTTCCAGCCGTGGGTCATCAAACATGCGGATCAATATCTGTGCTTTATAAAAATCCTTTTCATCATGCACCCATAAATCATCTGTGCTGGCTCCGGCCACAAGGTCAACAATTACCGGTTTAAATCCATCCAGTTTAATGCCTTTGTTTTGGCTGGCACCAAAGATCAATGGTTTACCATGTTCCAGGAACAACACTTCATCAGCCTTGGTTCCTTTTTCTGTAAATATTTCAAATGCACCATCATTAAAGATGTTGCAGTTTTGATAGATTTCCAGGAAAGAAGCGCCTTTATGCGCCTGGCTGCGCAGCAACATACTTTGCAGGTGCTTTGGATCCCTGTCCATAGAACGGGCAATGAAGCTGGCATCTGCACCCATAGCCAATGCCAGTGGATTGAATGGATGATCGATACTGCCAAATGGCGTACTCTTGGTGATCTTATGTTCTTCTGATGTGGGTGAGTACTGCCCTTTCGTTAAACCATAAATCTGGTTATTGAACAACAGAATATTAATGTCAAAATTTCTGCGCAGCAAATGAATGGTATGGTTACCACCGATGCTTAAACTGTCGCCATCGCCTGTTACCACCCACACACTCAGTTCGGGCCGGGCCGCTTTTAAACCGCTGGCAATAGCTGTTGCACGGCCGTGAATGCTGTGCATACCATACGTGTTCATGTAATAAGGAAAACGGCTGCTGCAACCGATACCACTTACAATTACAATATTTTCTTTGGGAATACCTAATGAAGGCATTACTTTTTGAACCTGTGCAAGGATAGAATAATCGCCGCAACCGGGGCACCAGCGCACTTCCTGATCAGTGACAAAATCTTTTGATGTGAGCGGGGCTGGATTGGCAAGCGTTGTTGACTCAGACATAATTATATAGCATTATTGGAGGCTAAAGTTACTGAAAAATGTTTACTATTTCAGTGCTTACAAAGTCTGAACACTGAAATTTTTACGGTATCGTTTGCGTTCATCAAAATCAGTTGCCGGTTTGCTGCAATGCTTCCCAATATTCAGCCGCACGGCGGGTATGGGGCACCACAATAGTGCCGCCTACAATATTCGCTACGGCAAACACTTCATACATTTCTTCCGTGGTAACTGCCAGTTCATGCGCTTTACCCAGGTGGTATTTAATACAATCATCGCAACGCAGCACCATGCTGGCCACCAGGCCCAGCAGTTCTTTGGTTTTTACATCCAATGCACCCGCTGCATAAGTGTTGGTATCCAAATTCCAGAGGCGTTTTATTACCAGGTTGTCTTTACTTAGAATGACTTCATTCATTTTAGTGCGGTAGTCATTGAATTCCTGTACAAGGTTTGACATATCATTTCATTTTAATAATAAAAAAGATAACAAATGTAATCCGTAAACACCAATTTGTGCAGTGGTTGAAAAGCTGCCTGTAAAAAACTACTTTTGATGATCAAAACCATTATCATGAAAGTTGTTCATTCATCACTCCTTCTCACTTGTTTGTGCTGTTTTATTTTTTCAGCTGAAGCCCAGCAATTTGAAGCCCGGTATTTCAATGCCATGCAATGGCGCTGTATTGGCCCGCACCGTGGCGGAAGAACAGTGGGTGCAGTGGGTGTACCTTCTCAGCCCAATGTTTTTTATATTGGTGTAAACAATGGTGGTGTTTGGAAAACAACTGACTTTGGCCGTACCTGGAATTCCATATTCGATAATCAGCCCACCGGTTCTGTTGGTGATGTGGTGGTGGCGCCTTCTAACCCCAATGTTCTTTATGTGGGCAGTGGCGAAGGATTGCAGCGGCCTGACCTTTCCGTTGGCGATGGTATTTACAAATCATCGGACGGTGGTAAAACATGGATCAACACCGGCTTAAAAGATGCACAGCAAATTGGTGGTATGGCCATCGACCCTAAAGATGAGAACCGGGTATTTGTTGCTGCACTTGGCCATCCCTATGGCCCGAACGAAGAACGCGGTGTATACCGTACCACCGACGGTGGTAAAACCTGGCAAAGGGTTTTGTATAAAGATGAAAATACCGGCGCTGTACAGGTTACCATCGACCCCAATAATTCTAATATCGTGTATGCCGACCTGTGGGCGGGCCGCCAGGGCCCCTGGGAAAATGGTGCATGGAATGGTGCAGCAAGTGGTCTATTCAAATCGACCGATGGCGGCACCACATGGAAACAGCTTACTGCAGGCTTGCCCACCACAGAGCAGGGTTTGGGGCGCATTGGTTTTTGCATTGCGCCATCCAATTCAAATCGTCTATACGCTACTGTTGATGCCGGAAAATGGAGCGGCGTTTACCGGAGTGACGATGCCGGTGAAAGCTGGAACAGTGTTAATGCTGATGAAAGATACTGGGGCCGCGGCGCCGATTTTGCTGAAGTAAAAGTGGATCCTAAAAATGCCGATATAGTGTATACCGCCGATGTGGTGGTTTGGAAAAGTACCGATGGCGGCAAAACCTGGAATGCCTTTCGCGGTGCGCCCGGTGGCGATGATTATCACCGCATCTGGATCAATCCCGATAACAACAAGATCATTTTAATTGCCAGCGACCAGGGTGCTATCATTACTGTTAATGGTGGCGAAAGTTTTTCCAGCTGGTATAACCAGCCCACCGCACAGTTTTATCATGTAAGCGCAGACAATGCTTTCCCTTACAATGTATACAGTGGCCAGCAGGAAAGCGGCAGCGTGGGCATTGCATCACGCGGTAATGATGGTGCTGTTACTTTTCGTGAATGGCACCCGGTTGGTGCAGAAGAATATGGTTATGTTGTTGCTGATCCATTAGATAACAATATGGTGTATGGTGGCAAACTCTCCCGCTATGATAAACGTACCGGGCAAACACAAAACATAGCGCCCGAAACAGTACGCAGTGGTAAATACCGCTTTGTAAGAACGGCCCCGGTGTTATTCAATCCTATTGATAAAAAAACATTGTACTATGCAGGAAATGTGTTGTTCAAATCAACCGATCATGGCAACAGCTGGCAAACCATCAGCCCTGATTTGTCGAGAGCAAAATGGGATATTCCTGCAAGCGTGGGTATTTATACCAAAGATGAGATGAAGACGATGCCCCGCCGTGGCGTCATCTATACCGTTGCCCCTTCTTATGTGGACATTAATACCATCTGGTGCGGAACTGATGACGGTTTGATTCATGTTACGCATGATGGCGGCAAAACCTGGAGCAATGTTACGCCACCGCAAATTACCAGCTGGAGTAAAATTTCATTGATGGATGCCAGCCATACCAATAAGAATACGGCGTATGCTGCGGTAAATTGTATCCGCCTTAACGATATGAAGCCGCATATTTTTAAAACCACTGATGGTGGTAAAACCTGGACGGAAATTATTAATGGTTTACCTGATGATCCCATCAATGTGGTTAAAGAAGATCCGTTTAAAAAAGGTTTGCTTTTTGCCGGAAGCGAAAGAGCTGTTTATGTTTCTTTTGATGATGGTGCCCACTGGCAAAGCCTGCGGCTGAATATGCCCGCCACTTCTATCCGCGACCTGGTGATTAAAGATGACGATATTGTTGTTGGCACACATGGCCGCAGCTTCTGGATTCTGGATGATATCACCGCATTAAGACAACTTAGTGCAACCACCGTTCAGCAACCTGTTGTATTATATAAACCGCAAAATGCAGTAAGGGTACGATGGAACATGAATCCTGATACGCCGCTTCCGCAGGAAGAACCTGCCGGTCAAAACCCACCCGATGGGGCGGTGATTGATTATTATCTTGATCATAAAGCCGGTGCAGTAAGTTTAGAAATACTGAACGATAAAAATGCAGTGATCAGGAAATATGCTTCAACCGATACGCTGTATACGGTGGGCAATGTAAATATTCCGCACTACTGGATACGCCCACAACAGATTATCAGTACCGAAGCAGGCAGTCACCGCTTTTTGTGGGATATGCATTATCAACCGCTGAACGTACCGCCTGCTTTTCCCATTGCTGCCATATACATGAACACAGCGCCAGATTTTACATCGCCCTGGGTAATGCCGGGCACATATACAGCAAGGTTAACTGTGGATGGCAAAACATTCAGCAGCACTTTTACTGTTAAGATGGACCCGAGAGTAAAGACCAGTCTAAAAGATCTGCAATTGCAGCATGATTTAAGTGTAATGTGTTACAGCAATATTTTAAAATGCATGGATGCCAAAGCAAAAGGCGCAAAAGATTTTGATAAACTGCAAGGCAGCTTTGCCGGCATACACAATGCTTTACAGGACAGTGATATGCCGCCCACCACTCAAATGATTAATGCAGCAAAAGCAACAGAAAAAGCATTTCTTGATGCCTGGAGTAAGTGGAGTGCGGGAAAATGATTTTGGTGTTTTAACGGTCTGACGTAAACGTCAGACCATGTATTTATTATCCCACAAAGGCACGGATGATGCACATTTTATGATTCTGTAAATTATTATTGAAGATCAGGATTAATGCCACGCTGTGCCTTTGTGCCGCTGTGAGAAAAAATTACTACACGGTCAGACGTGGCCGTCAGACCGTTGATGAAGAGCAATTTTATTACTGATCTTTTTTACAGCGCTCTAAAAAATCTTTTATTCCTAAAATAATTTTATCAGCTATCTGTTGCTGAAAATCCGGGTTCAAAATTTTCATTTCATCTTCCGGGTTGCTGATGAACACTGTTTCCACTAATGCATTGGGATATTCAATCGGGCTGTTCAGCATAAAATTAAAACTGCCGGTATTGCCGTATTCTTTCAAACCCAGTTCCAGCATGCGTTTATAAATATCATGGCTCAGATTTCTGAAACCGATGTACCGGTAATAAGCACTGGTACCGCTTATATGAATGGGATCGGCAGATGAATTTAAGTGAATGCTGACAAGGAGATCAGGTGTACTGTCGCGGTAAAATAAAATGCGTTCTTTATTATCGAAGAATTTTTCAGTAGTACGGCTCATGATCACTTTGGCACCAAATTTTTCCAATGATTGCTGCAGCTTCAATGCCACATCCAGTGCAATCATTTTTTCTGACGACCCTGTTGGCCCGCCTGCACCCGTATTGGCGCCACCATGTCCTGCATCAACAGCGATGGTAAGATGGTTTAAAGATAAATTTTCCGGCTGGTGTTTTACTTTTATCACCAAAGTATTACCACGGTAATAAATCTGATGCCCCCAATGCTGCTGATGTTTTAATTCAATCGTTACCCTGAAAATACCATCTTCCACCTGTTCGTAATACAGGTTTTTAATTTCTTTTGTACTCTCCTGCTGGATGATCCAGTTGGTATTGTTGGTGGCACCAAATACATCCACCACAATCTTCGATGGGTCTATTAACTGTACCGACTGATAGGGCAACCTTGTAAACAATCCAATATCTACATAATCAAACAATGAATCGCCATAAGACCGCAGGTTATTGGTTAAAGATTCAGGCGCAAAAGTTCCTTTGGGTAAAAACTGTACAGCATCATCATCAATGTATGCGGTGCGGTATTTGGTTAGCTGTACCTTATATTTGGTTCCCGTTTTACCAACAATATGCAGTTGAACTAACGAGTCAAGGTACCCGATTTTTGCGCCGCCAAGCCTGTCTTCTCCCAAACCAAAAAGTAAATGTGCCAGCCGTCCCTTTGTTACCGCCACCACCGGGTTTAGCAGTGAAAACATAGAAAATGCTGCATTGGTTTCTTTGCTGATGCTTTTTCCGGTTTTATCGGTAACTGTTATGGGCAATTTTGCCAATAGAAAACTGTCAGTATTTTGTATAGTGTATTCGCCCTGGTAAATGCCCGGCATCGCTACAGGCATTTCATACAATGGAATATTTTTACCGGCGGTAACGGCACAACCGGTTAATGTTTTTACACGAAATTTGATTTTATCGCCCGGCTGCAGCATCAAATCCCCTTCAGGAAAAGTTTCTATACCTGCAATGCTTAATGTTTTAACGGTATCGGGTGGTGGCGGTAATTCGTAATGATAATTTATTTTTTTCGATACATTTTTCCCTTCGCTGAGCCAGGCGGTCAGTCCAAATGCAGTGTCGCCGGGAGTTAAATTTAATTCTATTGCAAAAGCGCCTGTTGGGTACACATAAACGGGCTGGCTGTTCATTTCAAGCCTGCAGGTGGGGCATGTACTGCCCACAATAAAATTTTTGGAACTTCTTACCGTATTATTTTCCTTTACAGGTTCCACCAGTTTAATAAATGGTTTTGCCTGACTAAAGACATTGCGTGTAATAATAAGCAGGATGAGGAATAAAGAAACTTGTTTCATTACAACCAAATTTACATAACGTAATAAAAGTATCACATTTTATTCATCCTTCCGATTTTAACATACTGGATAGCAAATTATAAAGAGTTAAGAAATCTTTTTTGCTATTTTTGAGTTATTATATTTACCAAAAACACCCTTTATGAAGAAGCAATTAATCGCATTATCAGCAATTATTATTTTTATTACAAGCTGCGGTCCCAAGATTTATAAAACTGCTGATTTCAGTGACAAAACCAGTTCACACAAAATTGTAGCCATTTTACCTACTGAAGTTAATATTCAACTAAGGCCGAATGAAATGAAGAAAACGACTCCCGAACAAATTTCACAATCGGAAGAGAGTACAGGCAAAGATATCCAGGATAAAATGTATTCCTGGTTTTTAAAAAGAAGCGATAAATTCAAATATACCGTAGCATTCCAGGACATCAGTAAAACAAATGCCTTATTAAGTAAAGCTGGTATTACTTATACCACGATGGGAACAAAAACAAAAGAAGAACTTTGCCAACTATTAGGTGTCGATGCGGTAATCTCGTCACGTGCTTCTATGAAAAAACCCATGAGCGAAGGTGCTGCCGTTGCCGTGGGTTTATTGGTGGGCGCCTGGGGAAATACGAATGATGTTCAAACGTCTATTTCTATTAATGAAGGAAAAAATGGAGAATTGATTTGGAAATACGACTACCAGGCATCCGGTTCAGTTGGAAGCAGCTCAAGCAGACTTGTTGATGGTTTAATGAGAAACGCATCAAAAAAATTTCCTTATAATGGAAAATAATATTTTTCAAATCCTAAAAAAGAGGCTTTATGAAAAGCCTCTTTTTTTATTTATTGCTTACCAGCAATATCTTCCTTCTGCAATCATCTTATCTGCAATTCTTCTCCTGGCATCTTTGCTGTTAAATGGTTCCGCTTTGGTGAAGCGCTTCAAACCCAGCAGCATCATACGCTGTTCATCGCCGCCTGCAAAAGCATTGATGGCTTCTTTACCGGCTTTGTTCACTTTATCTACAGCATCGTTGAGGTAACAGCGCATCAGGTCGTTTTGCAATTGTACCGCAGCTTCACCTTGCTTATCTGTTAACTTCATTACCCGCAGTAAGGTACTTTCTGCTTCAAATGTTTCAATGGCCATATCAGCAATGTTCATCAGTATTTCCTGTTCATCACTTATTTTCATCATTAGTTTTTGTACTGCTGCACCAGCCACCATCAGTATAGCTTTTTTCAGGTTCACAATTACTTTGCGTTCTTTTGCAAATGGTGCATCATCATCACTGCCAAATTCCGGTATACTCATCAGTTCTTTACTAACAGCCATTGCAGGGCCCATCAGATCCAGCTTCCCTTTCATGGCTCTTTTTAAAATCATATCTACAGTAAGTAAGCGGTTAATTTCATTGGTGCCTTCATAAATGCGGTTGATGCGGCTGTCGCGGTAGCCCCGGCTGGCTGCATATTCATCGCTGAAGCCGTTACCACCGTGTATCTGAACGCCTTCGTCCACCACATAATCCAGTACTTCGCTGCCGTGTACTTTTAAAATTGCGCATTCAACGGCGTATTCTTCTGCAGCGCCCAGCAGGGCTTCATTAAATGGTTTACCCGCTGCGGCCAGTTCCAGTTCTTTATCATCAATCCATTTACTCGTGCGGTATAAAGCACTTTCGGCTGCATAAATACGTACGGCCATTTCTGCCAGTTTATATTTTATGGCGCCAAAGTTGGCGATGGGTGTTTTAAACTGCTCCCTTGTTTTCGCGTATTCTACAGAGTTAGAGGAAGACATTTTTGCGGCTCCTAATGCCGCTGCACATAATTTCAACCGGCCAATGTTCAGGATGTTGAAGGCAATGATATGGCCTTTGCCAATTTCACCAAGCAAATTTTCTGCAGGCACTTTACAATCCTGGAAGTATAATTGCACGGTTGACGATCCTTTGATCCCCATTTTATGTTCTTCCGGCCCCTGCGTAAAACCTTCCATTCCCCTTTCCACTATAAAGGCAGAAAATTTGTCGCCATCAATTTTAGCAAACACAGTATATACGTCTGCAAAACCACCATTGGTGATCCAGCATTTTTGCCCGTTTAAAATGTAATGCTTACCATCTGCACTTAAAACAGCTGTGGTTTTAGCACCAAGGGCGTCACTACCGCTATTCGGCTCCGTTAGTCCGTATGCACCTTTCCATTCGCCGGTTGCCAGCTTAGGAATATATTTTGCTTTCTGCGCTTCGGTACCAAAATATAAAATGGGTAATGTTCCTATTCCGGTGTGTGCCGCTATGGCAACACTAAATGAATAACCGCCGCCCAATCCTTCATTCACCAGTGTGGAGGTGATAAAGTCTTTGCCTAATCCGCCCAGGTTTTCAGGAATGCTGGAACCGAGCAAACCCAGTTCTCCCGCTTTTACCACCAGCGAAGGCATCAGCCCCGCTTCCATTTTATCTATACGGTCAACAATGGGTAATACCTCTGCCTGTAAAAACTGCAGGCACATTTCTTTTACCATCTGCTGCTCTTCGTTAAAATCTTCGGGTGTGAATGTATTATAAGCATTGCTTTCACGGATCAGCCATTCACCACCTTTAAAAAGTGTTGGGGTTGTTGTTGCTGTATTCATAGTTTTTTGTTTTTAATGTTCATGGTTTATAGCAAATGGCTGACGGCTTTGCATAGCTTTCTATGAACCATCAACTATTGGCTATAAACTATTTCAGGTTATCGTATACCATCTGCAATACTTCTTTCGCAATTTCAATTTGCCCGTGGGTTACGCCGTGCAATGCTTCGTTAAGGGTGGTGTTGGCCAATGCCATGCATTTTTCTTCCAGTTCCCGGCCCTCATCTGTCAGTACAATCATATTGATCCTCCGGTCTTCTTTAGAGGCATTGCGTTTTACCAGTTTCAGTTTTTCAAGATTATCCACCAGCCTGGTGATGCTGGGCTTATCCCTGAATGTGGCATCGCATAATTGCTGCTGGCTTAAGCCATCTTCTTTCCATAAATGGTATAAAACACTCCACTGCTCAATAGTAATTTCAATGCTGGCCTGTTTAAAATGTTTCTGCAATCGCCGTCCAATAGCTGTACTTGCTTTTCCGGTAATGAAACTATATAGCTCGCCTTTCTTAAATTGGTTGTTTGACATATAGTTGTTTATGCAACTAAACAAAGATAATGATTCATTCCTGATTTTAAAATTTATTTTCGGAAATTTTCTACAATTTGTATGTATAGTCTTCAGCAAGCCTCAGCATGCCTTGTATCAAAAATGGATGCTGGGAATTACGGAATGTTTACCGGTGTTATCAAACTTCAAAATTTACAATCAGAGATGCAGTTGAGTGACTTAAATTTAGTCAGCCTTTTACAGTCAATAAATTACAAACACTTTCGTTTTGTAAAGGCAGGTAATAAAAAGTAAAGAGGGGATTGTAACCATTCTTTATATGGCTGAATTTTTTGTACTGCGCAGGCATATATAACATCACCGCATAATTGCAATTATATTTTCAGATGTTAACGAATACTAAATTTAATATTTCTTTTTGCCTGTTACAGTAAATGCAAATATCTTTGCATAGTAAGTACGCTGCTTTTAACTGTTTGTATATTCTTTGTTGATAGCTGTACCCGTTAACCTTAAAAGAGTTTCCCTAAAGGCACAAACTCCCTCCTGTAAATTACCGTGTTATTATTGCTTTCCGGATAGTTGCATATAAAAGTATGCAGTTATCTGAAAGAAAATTTTTGTCCGCAAAAACTATTTTTTGTAAATAAACACACGTATCATGAAAAAAGCACTTTTACTCTTTTCCCTTGTATTATTGTCTAAACTGGGATTTTGTACCTTTTACACTGCTGTTGCCAACGGCAATTTTGAATCGGCCGCAACCTGGAGCCCGGCCGGCGGCCCGCCATCTGCCGGTGATTTCTTTACCATACCGGCTGGTATAACGGTAACGGTTAATGCAGCCGAAACCGCGCCGCTGGAAGGATTTGCTGTATACGGGCAAATAACTTTTACCAGTGGGGCGTCTTTACAATTTTCTTCCCCTGCTTTTATAAAGGTTGAATTGGGTGGAATAGTTAATGCACCCTCTACTGGACCGGCGTTGATTTTCCCCGCAGTAACCTATTCGGGCCCGTTTGTTACTAATGGTGGATATTTTTATTCCAATACGGCATCCGGCAGTGTACCATTAGCAGTTACGCTATCTTCATTCAGGAGTGAAACAGTTAGCACCGGTATTAAGATAAGCTGGCAAACAGAAAGTGAGATTAACATTGCAACTTATGAACTGGAATGGAGTGCAAACGGGGTTGATGGGTGGAAGAGTATTTATACCTGTAATGCCCATAATTTCTCCGGTTCTAATACTTATGCGTATATTCAAACTGATGCATTACCTGGAAAGAATTATTATCGTTTAAAAACAACTGAACTGGATCATTCATTCTATTTCTCAGGCACTATTGTCAATAATCAAAACAGCGGGGCTGGTTTTAGTGTTTTCCCAACTATAGCCAGCAATACTGTGACATGTAAAATACCTGCAGTACAACCCTGCAGTATCCGTATTTCTGATCTTTCCGGAAAGATGACCAGCCTTGCTAATAATATCAGCAGTTACCAATATACATTTAATGTAAGCATGCTGCCAAAAGGAGTATACTTCATCAGCCTGTTACAAAACAATGAGGTTTCCACTCAAAAGATCATCAAAGAATAGCCATTATTCAAGGATTGTTTTTTAGTTTGCCGTTCTTTTTAGAACGGCATTTTTATTGCAGCCAGGAAGGAATACTTTATCCCAGCTTGCACGGTTAATGTTCTGTAAATAAGCACTAATTTGCAAGATGCTGATCATCTGCCTGATAACAGTTGTACTATTATTGATTTATTCGGCCCTGTTGCTTTATTACCGTAAAGGCTGGAAGGCGATACCCGCTTTTGCATTATCTTCTTCACCGGCTGTACCGGCAATAAAAATATCAATTATCATTCCTGCCAGAAACGAAGAACAGAACATTCGCCCGTGCATTATGTCACTGCTTAATCAATCCTTATCAAAAGAATTTTATGAAATTATTATTGTGGACGATCATTCCACTGATAATACGGCGGATGTTGTACGCTCGTTTAAAGAAGCCAATATCAGGCTGATCAGGTTGCAGGATTTTATTCAGGCAGAAGCTGTGAATAGTTTTAAGAAGAAAGCCATTGCTGTAGCCATAGAAAAGGCCACCGGCAGTTTAATGGTAACCACCGATGCGGATTGTATTGCACCCGTTCACTGGCTGCAAACCATTGCTGCGTTTTACAAAAAACATCATCCTTCTTTTATTGTAATGCCGGTTGTAATCCATCCTCATAACAATTTTATAGAACTGTTCCAACTGCTGGATTTTATGAGCCTGCAGGGTATAACCGGTGCGTCTGTCTATAAAAAAATGCACAGTATGTGCAATGGCGCCAACCTGGCCTATACCAAAGCAGCATTTTCTGAAGTAAATGGATTTGATGGTATTGATTCCATTGCCAGTGGCGATGATATGCTGCTGATGCATAAAATAGCTGTGCTGCACCCTAACGATATTTATTTTTTAAAGTCAGAAAATGTAATCGTACAAACCCAGCCCGTTCATACTGTCACGCATTTTTTACACCAGCGCATACGCTGGGCCAGCAAAGCCCGTATTTATGATGACAAAAGAATTTTTGCGGTACTGTTACTCGTTTACCTGCTGAATGTAATGTTGCTGGTACTGCCTGCCATTGCTTTGTTCAGCAATCCGTTGGTTACTTTCCGCATTTATCCTGTCACCATTGCAGCAACAGTTGTTGAATGGTGGGCAGGTGCACTCATTATTAAAACCATGGCTGAATTATTTTTCCTTGCACCGGTGGCCCGCTTCTTTAACCAGCAAAAAACATTATTTTGGTTCCCGGTAATGCAACTCTTTCATATTTTGTATACCGTTATTGCAGGCTGGCTGGGTCAGTTTGGAACGTACCGGTGGAAAGACAGAACAGTAAAATAGATTTTTCATGTTATTACAAGCTGATCAAAAACCGCATATTATTTTGGTAGGTGGTGGAATCATGAGCGCCACACTGGGTACGTTCTTAAAGGAGTTGGTGCCCAATATTGCCATTACTGTTTTTGAAAGATTGAGTAAAGTGGCCGAAGAAAGTTCTGATGCCTGGAATAATGCCGGCACGGGGCACTCTGCCTTTTGTGAATTGAATTACAGCCCCGAAAAAGAAGATGGCAGTATAGACATTTCCAAAGCCATTAAAATTGCAGCACAGTTTGAACTGTCTAAACAATTCTGGTCGTACCTGGTGCAGCAGGGATATATTATTACTCCAAAAAACTTCATTACCCACGTACCGCATATCAGTTTTGTATGGGGCAAAGAAAATACCGTGTACCTGGAAAAAAGATTTGCAGCTATGCGTAACAGCAAGTTGTTTGATGGCATGGAATTTTGTAATGATCCTGAACAATTAAAAACCTGGATGCCGCTGGTAATGGAAGGCCGCAATGCTGATGAACCGGTAGCGGCAACAAAAATGAACCTGGGTACAGATGTAAATTTTGGTGTACTAACCGAAGCATTGTTTGCGCATTTAGAAAAACAGCAGGATGTAACCCTTTATCTCAATCATGAAGTGCGGGATATAAGCAAACAGGATGATGGCACGTGGATGCTACAGGTAAAAAATTTAGTAACCGGCGATGACATCGAAGCCACCGCTCATTTTGTTTTTTTAGGCGCCGGTGGTGGTGCGTTGCCATTATTGCAAAAATCTGATATTGGAGAGGCAGAAGGCTATGGCGGTTTCCCCATCAGCGGGCAATGGCTGCGCTGTAATAATGAAAATATTATTCAGCAGCATGCTGCCAAAGTGTATGGTAAGGCCACCGTTGGTGCACCGCCGATGAGCGTGCCGCACCTGGATACCCGTATCATTAATGGTAAAAAAGAATTATTGTTTGGCCCTTTTGCCGGCTTCAGTACCAAGTTTTTAAAACACGGTTCTTACTTCGACTTGCCCAAAAGCATCGAGTGGCATAATATGGTACCCATGCTTTCTGCAGGCTGGCATAATTTACCGCTTACCAAATACTTAATTCAGCAGGTAACACAATCAGAAGAAGACAGGATAAATGCATTAAAAGATTATTACCCGCTGGCTGATGCCAGCGACTGGAGCCTCGTTGTTGCCGGGCAAAGGGTGCAGGTAATTAAAAAAGATGAAGAACATGGTGGGGTATTGGAATTTGGTACCGAAGTGGTGTGCGCAGCGGATGGCACCATTGCTGCATTATTGGGCGCATCGCCGGGGGCTTCCACCGCAACGGCCATTATGATTACCGTACTTAAAAAATGCTTTGCAGAAAGTTATACTTCCGGTGACTGGCAGGGCAAACTGAAAACGATGATTCCCACCATTGATAAATCGTGGGCAGATTATGAGCTGCTTTGCCAGGAGATAAGGGAATGGACGGCAGATGTTTTACAGCTCAACCAATAAGCGTCTTATTTTATTCACACACATTTTTTGCCCCGGTCAGTATATTTGCAATCTACGGTATGCAGCAATCAGTATCATTTACACAACAAACCTGGAAGCGCCTTAAAAAAAATAAAGGGGCTTTGCTGGGTTTGGTCATCATCTTCATTGCATTAATACTGGCCATTTTTTGTTATTTACTGGCGCCCGATCATTCACCCAATGCCGATTTACAAACCGTGGAAATACAGGCTAAAAAGCCAGGCTATACCCAACAGTTTTTAAAAATACCGGAACCGGGTAATACCAATGACGCTAATATGTGGCAATGGTGGAGCGGTTCTCCGGTGCAGTATAAACTGATTCCCATAACAGGTTACCGCATTCAAAAAGACAGCCTGCTGGTGCATAAATACATTGATGAAGACACTACGGTGGTACAATATTATTCTGTTGCAGCCATAACATCCGGCCACCCGGATCAGCTGGAGCAGGAAAACATTATTACTAAAAAATACTGGTTGGGTACAGATAAATTTGGTCGCGATATTTTAAGCCGTTTAATTATCGGAACTCGTGTAAGCCTTGCTGTGGGGTGTATTGCCGTTTTGATTTCACTTACGCTGGGCATTATTCTTGGCGCATTGGCCGGGTATTATAAAGGCTGGGTGGATGAAGTGGTGATGTGGCTGGTGAATGTTACCTGGAGTATTCCTACATTACTGCTGGTATTTGCCATTACACTGGCAATGGGCAAGGGATTCTGGCAAATTTTTATTGCGGTGGGTTTAACCATGTGGGTAAGCGTGGCCCGCCTGGTGCGTGGCCAGGTCATTGCTGTTAAAGAACTGGAATTTGTGCAGGCTGCCAGGGCCTTAGGTTTCGGCAGCTTCCGTATTATCATGAAACACATTTTGCCCAACATACTGGGACCCGTTTTAGTGATTGCTGCCAGTAATTTTGCCACTGCTATTATTGTAGAAGCAGGCTTGAGCTTTTTGGGTATTGGCGTACAGCCGCCGCAGCCCAGCTGGGGGTTAATGATCAAAGAGAATTATAATTTTATCATTACCCATAACCCCATGCTGGCATTAATTCCGGGATTCGCAATCATGATATTGGTGCTTGCTTTTAACTTGCTGGGCAATGGGCTGCGTGATGCGGTAGATGTAAAAGCAACTGCTTCTTCTTAAATTAACTAAAACACATATTGCATTATGAACGACATGAAAAACGTAATGGTCAAGATGGGCCTTGATGCCTGGAATGGCTACCTTAACCGCACCGGAAAATTATTTGATGAACTGAGCGATGAACAATTGAATAATGAAGTATCTCCGGGAAGAAACACAGGCATATATTTATATGGCCATCTTATTGCAGTGCATGATTCCATGTTGCCCTTACTGGGGCTTGGAGAAAAATTGTATCCTGAACTGGAACAGCCTTTTATTAAAGATGCGGATAAATCCGGCCACACATTTCCTGTAGCATCTGTATTAAGAAATTACTGGAAAGAAGTGAATGCGAAACTGGCAACAGCATTTGCCACATTATCGGCAGATGACTGGTTCGCCAGGCACATGTCGGTAAGTGAAGAAGATTTTAAAAATGAACCGCATCGTAACAAGCTGAATGTTTTACTCAGCCGTACCAGCCATTTAGCATCGCATTACGGGCAGGTAGTGTTCTTACAAGGAAAATCAGAATAGATTAACGCCGTCCCATTTTATATGATGGGACGGCTTTTTATTGTTCATTTCATATTATTCACCCGGAGCCACCTGTACATTGCGGTTAAACCCTTCTTCGAGTGAAATAAAGGTTTCGGTACGCTCAATACCTTTTATTTTTTGCAGTTCATCGTGTAGCACATACCGTAACTGGTTGATGTCTTTGGTAACAATTTCAATAAACATGCTGTAATTGCCGGTAATATAGTTGAGGCGAACGATCTCGGGAATTTTCATGAGGTCTTTAGCCACGGTATCATATAAAGAGCTTTTTTCGAGGTAAATACCCACAAAAGCAGTAATATCGTAGCCCAGTTGTTTTAAATCTACATTCAATCTTGTACCTTTGACGATACCAAACTCCTGTAGTTTTTTGATACGCACGTGAATGGTGCCGCCGCTGACAAATAATTTCTTACCCAAATCGGCATAAGAAATCTCCGCGGTTTCCATCATTTCGTGGATGATCTGGAGGTCTAATTTATCCAGATTTAATTTTGTCGCCATTTTCAATTATTTTTTAGCTTTAATTCAATCAACAATACAAATATTTGAACAATTTCTATATTTTCAAAATTTTCCTTGAATTATTTTTAAAATAAATTGGATGCCTTATTTTTGTGTTATCAAGTTCTTATTTACACTGTGGGGTGATGAAATTTTTGGCAGACATGCCCTCTTGTCTCGGGGGTGAGG
>JAFDZS010000009.1 GCA_018266775.1 Bacteroidota bacterium
TTAATATTTGCGCTAACATTACCTATTGTGAATCTTAAAGATTCATGCTGTTGCTTCCAAACTTTCAAAGATCTTTTGGCTTTACTTTAGCCCCCTTTTTTCATTGGGAGTGCAAAGGTAATGGCCTTTATTTTACAACCCTAATTTTTCTTCATTTTTTTTCAACTTTTTTTTTGAAAATCAATCAAAAAGCTAAGGTGTATTTTTAAGAACTGTATCGCTTTTTTAAAAGCGGATTGCAAAGGTAAGTGTCTTTATTTTCTCACCCAAATTTTTCTTGAAATTATCTTGAAATTTCTTTGAGTTTTACCCTTGCTATCTTCAGAGAACTGGTGCTTTTTTTGAAAGCGGATTGCAAAGGTAAGTGCCGTAAGGTTCTAACCAAAATTATTTTGCCTAATAATTATTAACAATCTCATTTTCAGCCAACCTGAAATCGCTGTAATCATTTACCCTACTGCATTTCAGCGGGTCAATTTTTTTGAAAATTTTTTAAAATTAGTTCTTCTATAACATCAAAATGTGAATAAACACACGAAAAAGGGCTCTTACAAGGCCCTTAAATCTTTTTTACTACCTGATCCGGCTGCAAAATTTCACTTATATGCCGGGAGATTGACTTTCATAAGCATTAATCCCTGTGGAGGAACAGCAAAATCGGCTTTAGAACAGTCTTGAGATTCTATTATACCCCGAAATTGCTCTAATGTTATTTTCCCTCTGCCCACCCGTAACATGGTGCCAACCAGGCCCCTTACCATGCCACGTAAGAACCTGTTTCCATTTACATGATACGTCAGTAAACCGTCCTTGTTTTCCCAAAAGCTCTTATTTATTGTACATAACGTTGTCTTTACCTGAGTGTTCCTTTTGGAGAACGAGGCAAAATCTGTATGTAATTGTAATTCTTCCGCAGCCGATTGTAACAGTTGCAAGTCTGCAGCGAATGGATAGAAATAAGCCCTGTCTTCAAGAAAAGGGTTTTTATGCTGGTAGATGGTATAAACGTATTCTCGTGACAAAGCATCAAAACGGCAATGCGCTTCAGCTGGTACTTCAAATATGCGCTGTATAACAATATCTGCCGGCAGTATGGCATTTAAATGATATGAAGCATCTGCAATTTCGCTGGCACTATCAAAATGAAAATAATTTTGTGCGGCATGAACCCCTGCATCTGTGCGGGAGGAACCTGTGAGTTCAACACCATTCCTGTAATATATCTTTAAAGCTTTTTCAACTTCAGCCTGGATGGAATTTGCATTCTCCTGTACCTGGAATCCCGAATATTGAGTGCCTTTATACGACACTTCCACAAAGTATCTGGGCATGTTGATATTAATGTCGAATCATCGCTTTAAACCGTGTAATATAATAATCATCCGTTAGCTGTGTTTCAAGGGAGGGGAAATTATATGAATCCACTACAAATGGATAGGCTGCTTCAAAAAACTTATACTTACCGTCATCTTTTAAAAATAACACACTTAAATTCTTCGCCTGCTCTGTGGTAAAACATTTTGTTCTGAAAACTTTCCTGGCTGCATTAACCATATCATCATCACTGGATTCTGAAACCATTTTTTTTCTCAGCTTAAGAAAGTCATCGTCCGTAGCAAAGTTCTTGCAGTCAGAATTCAGCAAACGCAGTTTATCATTCGCAGTGGCAGCAGATGAATTTACGCCGATATTATGGATTGCTTTTAACGTATCTGCTTGTGGTATGGATAGTTTTGCGGCGTTTGTTGTATCGATTTTTGCGTTGGGGTTTGGCAGTTCTATGTCTATAAATTTAGGAGCATTATCTTTCGTTTCCGCTTTGCCGGCAGGTAATGTATCGACATCAAATGCATTTTTATTTTTGCCCAAAGTATCTGTATTGGGCAGTATTGAATTTTCTACAACAGCTGTATCAACTGCTTTTAGTGCGTCCTTTTGTAAAGTCGTTGTTGTACTTATTTGGGTATCAGCGCCGGGTTGTTCATTTTTCTCCAATGGAATGAATAATGCAATAGTATCCGATTTGTTTTGCAATTGGTCAACGTACACCATCTCTGTTCCGTCATCACTTTTATTACTGAGCAGGCGGGTTATTGTAAGAGATTGGAGGCCTGTGTTATTTGCCGTGTGTTTTCCGCCGGGCAAAATGCTATCCGTTTCCGCATTCTTTATTATGTTATTTGAAATTGGTGGCTTGATGTCTGCAATTCTATTTGCGGCTTTTGCTAAACTGTCAGTTATAGCTGCAGTAGTAAGTGTATCAGTTTGATTTTTTGCTATCGCTCCGCTATCCTCCAATGTTTTGGTGTCCGTTAAACCCATTACCTGTTGTGCTGTATCTTTCGCTGCTTCGGACATGTTTTGCATCGTCACACTTCCTGTATCACCAAGGGTTGCTTTTGCTGCGCCGGAATCAGGCTGTTCTTCTTTTCTTCTGAGAATAGAAGGATCTTTGACGACAACTGCCAACGTTGTGGAAAACAGATCAGACACGGTATCGGCCATGGCTGTCTTTTTCCCGGGATTTACACCTGATGTTATCACCTCCATCGTTTGCAGGTTGAACAGCCCCCATCCTTTTTCTCCAAAATTCTTCAATAAATAACCGGCATCTTTATTATTTATTTTGCATGTAACATTTTGTTCCGGCCATTCGTCTTTAGGAAAACCAATGGTTAATATATATTCACCATCCTGTAATTTGGAGATGATCATATAACCTGATGTAGTTGAACTGAGTATTTTTTGATTGAGCTTAATATAAAAAGGTTGCCCATTATCAGTCTGTATGTATATGAAATGGTTTTGCTGCGCTTCTGCAGTACTATGAAACAGCAATCCAACCAGGACAATACAGTATATGGACTTTAAACAATATTTCATTATGGCTTAGATTATTGGGTCTGAAACAGAACTGCCAATTCATCATATTATTGTGCAACTCAAAATTACTCATTAATACAATGCCTTTGCCATTTATATAAAATTTGATCTTTATTTAGCTAAACTCCGCTTATTTTTGACGCATAAATATAATATATGAAGAAGCTGTTTTTTGTACTTGCCATTGTTGCAAGCCCCATCTTTCTGATGGCCCAGGATGAAGATAACCAGCCCAAAGACACCTCCTGGAAAAAGATTTACAGGGCTACCAGTACCAAAATCAATGACCTTGTACATACCAAACTGGATGTACGGTTCGACTATGCCAAGGCGTGGATGTACGGTAAAGAATGGCTGACGGTTAAGCCCCACTTCTATCCTACGGATTCACTAACCCTGGATGCTAAAGGCATGGATATTAAAGAAGTAGCTTTAATGAAAGGCGCTTCAAAAACGCCACTGAAATACGATTACGATGGATGGCAGTTACATATTATGCTGGATAAAACTTATAAAGGTGGTGAAAATTACACCGTATATATTGATTACATCAGTAAACCCAATGAAGTGAAGGTAAAAGGCAGTGCAGCTATTAACGACGCTAAAGGCCTGTACTTCATCAATCCCAAAGGAGAAGAAAAAGATAAACCGATGCAGATCTGGACCCAGGGCGAAACTGAAGCCAACAGCGTTTGGATGCCCACCATTGACAAACCTAACCAAAAAACCACTGACGAGATTTACATGACTGTACCACAAAAATATGTAACGCTCAGCAATGGCCTGCTCATCAGCCAGAAAAAGAATAGCGATGGTACCCGTACCGATTACTGGAAGATGGACCTGCCCCATTCTCCTTATCTTTTCTTTATGGGTGTGGGCGACTATGCCATTATTAAAGACAGTTATAAAGGAAAAGAAGTAAGCTATTATGTTGAAAAGAACCAGGCACCTTATGCCCGTGGCGTATTTGGCCTTACCCCGGAAATGATGAAGTTTTATTCTGAAAGGCTGGGCGTAGAATATCCCTGGCAGAAATACAACCAGATTGTGGGCAGGGATTATGTGAGTGGCGCTATGGAAAACACGACTTCCACTTTGCACCAGGAAAGCGCTTACCAAAACTTCCGCCAGTTAACTGATGGTAACAGCTGGGAAACGGTAATTTGCCATGAACTGTTTCACCAATGGTTTGGTGACCTGGTTACCACAGAAAGCTGGAGCAATATTACTGTAAATGAATCCATGGCAGATTACAGCCAGACTTTGTGGATGGAATATAAACATGGTAAAGATGCCGGTGATGAAGAGAACTTCCAGGGAATGGCACAATACTTATCCAGCCCTGAAGAAGCAAAGAAAAACCTGGTGCGTTTTTATTATGCCGATAAAGAAGATGTTTTTGACCTGGTGAGTTATCAAAAAGGTGGCCGGGTATTGAATATGCTGCGTAATTATGTGGGTGATGATGCTTTCTTTAAATCATTGAACAATTACCTTAACACCAATAAATTTAAAAATGGTGAGTCTGACCAGATGCGTTTAGCATTTGAAGAGGTTACCGGCCAGGATTTAAGCTGGTTCTGGAACCAATGGTATTTTGGCAGTGGGCATCCGAAATTAAAAATTGATTACCTGTATAATGATGGAAAAGCTTCCGTAATCGTTGAACAAACACAAAATACCGGTAAAATATTCCGCCTGCCGATCGCCATTGATATTTATAACGGCGCACAAAAAACAAGGCACAAAGTATGGGTGGAAAACAAAATTGATACTTTCACTTTTGCCTACACGCAAAAACCTGATTTGATCAATGTTGATGCTGACAAGGTAATTCTGTGCGAAAAAACAGATAATAAAACTGCAGCTAATTTTATTCACCAGTTTAAATATGCGCCATTATATATGGACAGAAGGGAAGCATTGCAATATTTCTCCAAAAACAATATGAAAGATTTGATGGGTGGCCTGAATGATAAATATGGCCCGTTGAGGGAATATACGCTAAACCGTTTGACGGCGAATAAACAATTATCTAAAGACCCGGATGTAATTAAAGCTGTTGAAACACTGGCTGCAAAAGAAACGCATAAAAAAGCTAAAGCTGCGGCGCTGGACTTCCTGGCAAAAACCGGCGATGCAAAATATTTACCCTTGTACAAAAACAACGTAAACGATTCTTCTTATAGTGTTGCTGGCGCTGCCTTAAGTGGCCTGGCGGCATTGGAACCGGCAAACGCTTATACACTGGCAAAAAAATTAAGCAGTGATGCCAAAGGAGATTTAAGTGAAGCGATTAATGATATCATGATTGAAAATGGTACTGAAGCTGACTTTGATATTGTTGCCACCACATACGATAAATCGCCACTGAGCCAGCAAAAAGTACAGGGAAGTGCCACATTTGCTGCATACCTTGAAAAAGTAAAAGACATGAGTAAAGTGAAACAAGGTATTGACATGATCGTTAAATTCAGGAACCTTGTACCTGAACAATTCAGGGGTTTTGTTGACCCCACTATTAAAGGTGCGCTGGATAAATTAGCTACTGCTAAAGGAGCTGAAATTGCAGATTACCTGAAGAGCATCTGGAAATAGTTTATTTCTTTACAGATAAATAAAAATGCCTCCGAAATGGAGGCATTTTATTTTATTCCATGTCCTTTGTCCACTCAGGACACAAGGTATATTTATGTGGAAAAATATGCTAAATTTCAAACAATACATTTTATTATACAGAAATTAATACTAAACATTTTAGTGTTAATTTGATAGTTAAGATTTAAATCTATCTTTTATATATTCGTTTTCTGAAAATAGTAAATACAATAGAACCCTTAAACCCAGATACAATAGTTCAGACTAATGACAGACCCCTTATTGCTCATTGTGACGATTTTAATGATTATTACATTAAATATCACAAATCAATTGGGACAGCGACAAGATTGTTCAATGAATATTTAATCGCCATATTTTTACCTTACTGGGGCTTTAATTGCTCCAATTATGCTTTAGTTAATGTACTCCCCCAACATCTTCCTGATAATTTAGGCATAAATAAAAACTATTTTAAGAGCCATTGCTTCGGTATTCAAAAAATTGAGGATTGCTTCGATTTGACAGAAAATAACGTTGAAACGGAAGGACAGCGAGAGCATTATTTTACTGGTATTTATTAAAGAAAGGGTATTGGTTAGTCGAGTATATGTCAATATCTAAAATAATTATAAGAGCGCCCGCTCAGTATGCAAGAGCATATTTGTATACTGAACATGACGAAAATGATTTGACTTATTTTATAGATTATAACATAAAATGTTTAGAATTAGCATTAGAAAACATGCAATCCTATATCGAAAGAAAAGTCAAGGAAAAACACAATTTATATCACTTAATACAGTATGAAAATATAAATCCAAGACAAGCTAATATTTTAAGAAGCCTAATTGTAGATAATAAAAAAGGATTTACAATTAGTGAAGTTCAAAATCAAAACGGGGTAGTGTATCAAACTGCAAGAACTGATTTAATGGGGTTACAAGATTTAGGCTATTTAAAAGAAAAGAAATTCGGTAAAAAATTAATTTTTTTCAAAGCGGATGATTTTGAAGAAAAGTTAAACCGCATTTTAGCACAAACGCCTATTAATTGAGGCGTTTTTTTAATATGTTATTTTTAGCCTTATTTAAACTCTATCATTTCATCAGTATAAATAAGGTCAAAGCCATCAAACTTGTGTTGTTCTTTTAAGTTATTATTCTCATCAAGCCATTCAGCTTTTACCCAATATAATCCCCTGATATTATTCTTAGGTTGTATCAGTTTCAGGATGTCGTGTCTATTGAGGTTTCTCAGGGTTTCCCGGAAATTAACATAAGTGCCTGTAATCTCGTGGTATTTCTCTCTTACATCACTAAGTTTACAAGCTACCCCCAAAATATCGAACACTTTAATAACCTGAATTTTTAAATCTGCTTTTATTGGAAACGCTTGCTGTTCGTGGCTTTCAGCATGGTTTGTTGTATCTGCTTGTTGGGGTTTGCCCTTAGATAACCCCAAATTAATATTGCCGTATTTAATTCGCTTAATTACTTTATCAATCTCATTTAGTTTATCAGCTAATTCTTTCTTTTGTTTATACAGGCTATCCAATATTACCTGTGTTTCTGCATTGTATTCCATAATTTATAACATTTGAAACACAAAGCTATTGACTATCAATACTCCCTCAACAACCACAAATCCCATGTGTATATTTAGGGAAATTTATGTCTTGGCTGCATATATCCTTACCAATCCTGATTCCTACCAGCTTCCGCTGGCTCCACCTCCACCACTGCTTCCACCACCGAAACCGCCAAAACCACCACCGCCGCCACTCCAGCCACCACCTCCTCCTCCGCTCCAGTCACGGCCACCACCACCCAGCATATTGCCGATGGTCCACATAGTAAACCCACGGCGGCTCATAAACGAACCACCCCTGCCCCCACCTGAACTGATGGCAATAATAATGATGATAATGATGATTAGTGCTATAATGCTTTTTGCACTCCAGTTAGTGCCTTTATGATATCCTTCCGGTGCTGTGTATTCGCCCCGGCTGGCCTGCATCATTGCAGTAACGCCCTGGTTGATCCCGTTATAATAGTCCTCGCCTTTAAATTGCGGAACAATAATGTCATCAATGATCTCTTTACAGGTTACATCAGGTAATGCGCCCTCCAGGCCATAGCCTGTTGTAATATTCAGGCGGTGTTCATTTTTTGCAATCAGCAATAATGCACCGTTATTATTCTTTTTACTGCCAATTCCCCAAGCCCGGTACAGTTGTACGCCATAATCGGCAATTTCATAATCATTCAGTGTTGGAATGATTACCACAGCTATTTGAGTGGAGGTACTGTCATCAAATTTGTCCAACCTTTTTTCCAGCGTTTGTAATTGATCTGCAGTTAACGTACCCGTAAAATCATTTACCAGCTGCGCTGATGCGGGGCGTTTTTTCAATAACGCTTCCGCATCAAATGCCTTTTGCGCATTAGTGTACAGAAAGGGAAGTAATAAAAATATGGAGAGTAATCGCTTCATTGAAATTACTGTAGTATTACCGGCTGTAATTATTTACCGAATACAATATCATCCGGCAGTTCATTCTTATCTTCTGCAGGCTGATAGGGAAATTGATCTCTCAAAGTTGCCCCCACCTGCATAATACATTGCACTATACCATTACAAACATTTTGATCCCGGAATGTGGCGATGATTTTTTTTACTGCATCCTGCCAGTAAGCGGTACCGGTTTTTTGATAGATCCCTTCATCTGCAAACAAAGCCAGTTCTTTATCCTTCATTGCCAAATACAACAGCACCGCATTGCGGTGCTGTGTATCCTGCATTTTTAACCGGTAGAAAACCTCTGCGGCCCTGTCAACAGGGTTCACCATTGGGTTTTTACTTTCTACGTAAACCCTTATTTCCCCGCTGGTTTCTTTTTCCGCAGCACGTATAGCTGCAACGATCTGTACTTTTTCTGCAGCAGAAAAATATTCTTTCTTCTTAAAAAAGGGAAGCAAGGCCACTCGTATTCAAATTATTTACTGAAATCAATTTTGGTATCCTTGGCATCTTCATCTGCTTTGTAATTGGCTTTTGCCTTAAAACCAAACATGCCGGCAATGAGATTGGTGGGAAATCGTACTAACCTTGTATTAAAGTCTGTAATAGCCTGGTTCCAGTCTCGCAAAGCAACGGTTACCCGATTTTCTGTGCCTTCCACCTGGGCCTGCAAGTCTTTGTATAAACCTGTAGCCTGCAGCGTGGGATATGCTTCTACATTAATATTCAATGCAGCTCTTCCGAGTTGGTTGTATTGTTTATCTGCAGCGGCCAATTCTTCTGGAGTTGCATTTGCGGGCACATCCGGAATGCGGGAGCGCATCTTTACAATATTTTGCAAGGTGGTATCTTCATTACGGGCAGCACCTTTAATGGTAGCCACTACATTTTCATACATATTTTTCTTGCGCTGAAACTGGGTTTGTACATCGCCCCATTTACCATCAATACCGGTTTGTGCAGTTGCTAAACCATTACGTACGGTTACTACCCATATTACCAGCACGGCAATGATGGCAAGTATTACGAATCCTGAACGTTTCATATCAAGCTGTTTTAAAAGTTAGGTTACTAAAGTACAGAATATTTTTATCGGTTCAGATTAAATCTTGTTTCAATAAAAATGATTGTGGTCACTATGCATTTTGAATAGCGGCAATTCCCGGCAACACTTTTCCTTCAAAATATTCCAGCATGGCGCCGCCGCCTGTACTTACATAACTTACTTTATCGGCCAGGTTAAACTGGTTTACTGCGGCCACACTGTCTCCGCCACCCACAAGGCTAAACGCACCTGATGCTGTGGCATCTGCCACTGCTAATGCAACAGATTTAGTTCCTGCCTGGAATTTTTCCATTTCAAAAACGCCCATTGGTCCGTTCCATAAAATGGTTTTCGATTTTTTGATGACTTCACTGAAAATGCCAATGGCTTTAGGCCCAATGTCTAATCCCATCCAACCGTCGGGTATTGCATCGCTGGGACTGATATTGGTATTCGCATTGGCGTCAAATTTATCTGCCAGCACTGAATCTTCCGGCAAGTGAATGCTTACATTTTTTTGTTTGGCTTTTTCCAGTATATCCAATGCAGTTTGCAGACGGTCATCTTCGCAAAGTGAGTTTCCAATTTTCCCTCCTCTTGCTTTCATAAATGTATAAGCCATACCACCACCAATGATAATATCGGTTGCTTTTTCCAGCAGGTTTTCAATGATCAGAATTTTATCTGAAACTTTTGCACCACCAATGATGGCGGTGAATGGTTTTTCAGACTGGTGCAACACTTTTTCTGCACTCATTACTTCTCCTTCCATCAACAAACCAAACATTTTTTTATCTGCAGGAAAAAATTGTGCAATTACCGCTGTACTGGCATGTGCACGGTGTGCGGTACCAAATGCATCGTTTACATACACATCTCCCAGTTTAGATAATTTTTCTGCAAACCCGGTATCGCCTTTTTCTTCTTCTTTATAAAAACGAAGGTTTTCCAGTAACAATACTTCACCGTTTCTCAACATCGATGCGGTTATATAAGCTTGTTCACCAATACAATCATCGGCAAAAAAAACATTCGTAGCCGGTTCATGTCCGTCTGCATTCAGTAAACCGTATAAATGTTTTACCAGGTGTTTCAATGAGTATTTATCTTCAGGGCCACCTTTAGGTCTTCCAAAATGGCTCATCAATATCACTTTGCCGCCATCGCCTAATATTTTTTTAATGGTGGGAATAGTGGCCCGCATGCGGGTGTCATCAGTAATATTAAAATGTTCATCTAACGGAACATTAAAGTCAACACGTACCAGTGCTTTCTGGCCGTGGAAATTGTAATTGGAAAAACTGCTCATAAAATGATCGTTTATGTTGTTGCTTCTTTCGTTATCGTTGCTTCATCAAGCGGTTGATGAGCCACTAAAGAGTTCATTATTTCCTGTGTGATATCTTTTCCGCCACCAAAATTTTTTACCAGGCTGCCAATGGTATAAATTGGCCCCCAGGGAATGCCCCACCAGCCCAGCAATACGGAGATCAATGTAAAGGGTAAGCCTTTGGTGAGCCTGTTCCCGTCTGCAGGAATAAAATAAATATCCGACGGCCTTTTAAAAGTCAATACTAAAACAGAAATACAATACTGGTATACTACAAATTTTGCCCCCCTGTTCACTTCATCCTGTAACTGGAGCACACTAAGTCCTTCAATGTTTTTAATTTTCATATACGGTTAGTTTTGGTGGAAAATAAAAGCGGAGTTGTTGAACTCCGCTTTACAATAGGGTTGTTATTTATTTGATCAAACCAGCAAAGTGATGTACTGTGCGAACCAGTTGTGATACATAACTCATTTCATTATCGTACCAGCTAACGGTTTTAACTAATTGTTTGTCGCCGGTTTTGATTACTCTTGTTTGTGTTGCATCGAACAGGCTGCCGTAAGTAATACCAATTACATCGCTGCTTACAATTTCATCTGAAGTATATCCAAAACTTTCGTTGGATGCGGCTTTCATAGCTGCATTTACTTCATCTGCAGTTACATCTTTCCCCAGCACGCTGTATAATTCTGTAACACTTCCTGTGATTACGGGCACCCTTTGTGCACCACCATCCAGTTTGCCTTTCAGGTTGGGTAACACCAGGCCAATTGCTTTTGCAGCACCGGTACTGTTGGGCACAATGTTGGCAGCCGCTGCCCTTGCCCTGCGCAGGTCACCTTTTGCATGAGGCGCATCCAGTGTATTTTGGTCGTTGGTATAAGCGTGAATGGTGCTCATTAAACCGGTTATGATACCAAATTTTTCATCCAGCACTTTTGCCATTGGCGCCAGGCAGTTGGTAGTGCAACTGGCACAGCTGATGATGGTTTCAGAACCATCGAGGATGCTGTGGTTAACATTATATACCACTGTTTTAAGATCGCCGGTTGCTGGTGCAGAAATCACCACTCTTTTAGCACCTGCGGTTAAATGCGCTTCCGCTTTTGCCTTATCCGTAAAGAACCCTGTACTTTCGATAACTACGTCCACATTATGTGTGCCCCAGGGAATCTGGGCTGGATCTTTCTGTGCGTAAATTTTTACTTCATGACCGTCCACCACAATGGAGTTATCTGTATGTGTAACAGTTTGCCCGAAACGGCCCTGGGCACTGTCGTACTTTAATAAATGAGCAAGCACAGCGGGACTGGTTAAATCATTGATCGCCACAACATCAATTCCCTGCATGTTATAAATTTGACGGAAAACCAGGCGGCCAATGCGTCCGAAACCATTGATTGCAACTTTAACTGTACTCATAATCGTAATTTAAAATTTGTAATGTATAATTTTGAGAACGCAAAAGTACTGTTTACCACAGATATAAAAGCCAAGAATTTTATCACCGCAAACGATTTAAAAATAATTTATTGTCATTTATTGAAAATATTTGGCTAAAAAACTGTTGGGTGCTATCTTTGCCGTCCTTTAACAAAAGCTGCCGCGTTGGTCAAGGGGTTAAGACGCCTCCCTTTCACGGAGGAATCACGGGTTCGAATCCCGTACGTGGTACATGAAACAAAGCCTTTCCATTGTGAAAGGCTTTGTTGTGCCATAATATTTCGTTATGTTGAATTACACTTTAAATAAGAAGATATTCAGCGCATCGTTTGAATGTGGATAAACAAAAATGTATGTGACAGGGCATTAACACATTCGATTAACTAACAAAAGCAACAGTTAACAGTGTTTAATATGTCCATTACTTGATATGGACAGAATACCCCTCGTCCATTTTTTTGCAGTGAAAAATGTAAGGTTCTAAATACATAAATTTATTTCCTTCTTATTTATAATATTAGCCTATCCAATCCTTAATTAACTAACAATTTAAAACCAGTAAAAACAATGAAAAAAAGAAGTTTTCAAAGTAAAAAGACATGGCTAAAGGTTTTTTTTTTTCCGGCAATCTTTTACAGGCCACACGCAATTATTCGTCAACTATTTACCCCACATAAAAATCTTTTGCTATAAAGTTTTAACGTAGTCATTGCTGTTGAAACAGTTTTCAAATTATTGTGCAATTCGGGGGTAATTTTATTAATTAAAAAATTAAAACTTCACATATGAACCCAAAAACTCTTTTGTTGCTCTGGACATCCATTTGCGGTATTGCAACAATAGTAATCATACTGTTAATTATTAAATATTTTAAAATGAAGAAAATAAAAAAAACAAATCTCATATTACTATTTGGTGTTTCGGCGCTTTTTTTTAGTTGTGCTGAATAATAGTATTGGTTACAATAAGAATGTACTCTGTACTTTTTAATATTTGACAAATTTATACGTACCCTGGTTAATCCCCTGTTCTGCAGAAGAGAATTTGATGATGTACAAACCCTTTTGTAAATTATTGATATCAATCACCTGGTTGGTTTGTTGCAGTTTGCCGGAATATACAAGGCGCCCGGTGTTATCAAAAATAAAAGCGGAATAATTTGAAGGAAGATATTTACTGTACACCTGCAGGGTATTATTTACCAGGTTAGTTTGTATGTAGATATTGCTAACGTCATGCACTGCGATTTTTTGTATTGCCGAATATTTTACCTGGCCGGTTGTTGATACCTGTGCAATGCGGTAATAATTATTTCCTGCTTCATAATCGTAATCCAAATAAGTATTTGCCTGGGGCTGCGACGAAAGGCTCCTGTTTGCGAAAGCAATTTTTTTCCATTGTACCGCATCGTTACTGCGTTCAACAGTATAGCCCAGCACATCGGTTGTTTCATCGGCTTTCCAAAGCAGTTTTGCCGCTTTGTTATTAAAACTTGCAACAAACTGGAAATAATTTACCGGCAAAACGGCAAAAGGGTGAATACATGAAGTAAGGTCATCACCTGCGCCATTGGGCAGTGTGCCAATGTTTGTTAATGGTGAAGTGGGGGTAACCATTTCGTATAATTGATTATTGCCCGCGCCAGCACCTGAACCAGATGATAAAAACAAATCTCCCCCGGAATTAAAGGCGATTCCCGTAATACTTACTCCAGCTGGTGTTGGTGTGGATGCGATCACAGTGTCAACCGTAATACTGGCCACAGGAGATGTGGGCAGCGGTGCATCAATTCTGTACATGGCATAGCTGGAGCTGTTGGAGCTTACGATCCACAACCTGCCCAAACCATCAAAAGCCATATCACCTGAATTAAGGTTTTTAATTTCTGATACCGTATTACCTGAAATATCTTTAAATGATTGTGTAATGAGTACCCAGTTGTTGCCCGGTATATTGTAATAATAAAATGCAGGGCCGGTTACAGGATACCCCATTGCCGTGGTGGCCGCAGGGAAAACAGTATAATAAGCATCTCCTGCTGCGTTCACTGCGCCTGACCTTATTTTACCGGTACTGGAGGTTGGCAATGCAGGTGAAGATGGAATGGCTAGCGATGCCTTTGTTCCAGTTACCGGGTCAAATGAAACAAATTCTGTTGTGCCGGCACCGATCTGGTTAAAAAAGTAAAATTTCTGGTTCGTTTTATTATAACCCAGTCCGTTTGCATTGGAAGAACTTGCAGCCGGGCTGCCAATTAATGTTGTTCCCGCATTAAAAGCATCAATGGCCACAATTTGTCCAGATCCTCCTGCCACAATTGAATTCAGTCCGTAAACGGTATCTGTTGAATTCTGGCAAAGCTGTGCTTTGCCTGCAACAGTCATTGCAAGCAATAACACGGTAAAAATTAAACGGGGGGTATTCTTTTTCATAAAAATATTGTTTACGCTGAAACCATTTCCGGTCCGCCCGGTATGAGTCCCTTTGTATCTATCAGTTTATAAAAATTTTATTGCTGGTTTTATAATCATTGTCATTACCCTGTACCACTAAATAATACACACCTTTATTGAGCGCAGGTAATTTTATTGATTCAATAATTTGCGACATCCCGGCAACCATAACCTGCTTCTTTGTTACCATTGCACCATCTGCTGTCATAATACTGATGCTGTAACTTCCGGTATACAGTTTATTCAGGATAACATTTACCAGCCTGTTCTTAACCGGATTAGGTGCAACCTGCACCCACGCTACGGTGTTAGCAGGCCGGCTTTTGATTATCATAACGCTGCTGTAAGTTATTGTGCCATTCAGTGAAACTGCTTTTATTCTGTAGTAAACTGTTGTCTTATCCAGATAGTTGCTGTCAACCCATTGATATTTTGCAGACTGGTTTGATTGAACTGTTCCTGCTGCAGTAAAGTCCTTTCCGTTTATTCCTTTTTCTATTGTATAATAATCAACCTGGCTATCATCGCCATTTTCCCAAAGCACCTGTACGCTATTATCATTTTGCACAGCACTAACATTCAAAAAATTTACGGGCAAAACACCCAGCAACGGAAATTCCATTACCGATGCTGCCATTAAAATGCCTGCATAACCATGCGGGTGTGTTGTACCCGGCACACTAACCGGTTGATAAGCGGCCTGTACATAATTTGCTGCTGAAGTTTGCACACTCATTGCGGGGGCAAAACCATTGATTCTCGGGTATCCGTCAGAGGGATAAATGTCAATTTTTGCATGGGTTACGTCTTTCAGGTAATCCCAGGCCTGTTGTGCTACTGAAAGATAAGTGCTGCTGATCCATCCACTGTCTGCGGCAGTTTTCAAAGCATACACAAACATTGAACTGCCGGAAGTTTCCAGGTAATTATTGGTTAGGGATGTGCCCCTGTCAACCACCTGGTACCATAAACCGGTAGCCGGATCCTGGTAAGTTTGTATACCAATGGCCAGGTTAGCCAGTGCCGTTAGCAGTTCGCCCCTTCGTGGGTGGGAAGCGGGAAGATATTTCAGCATATCCACCAATGCCATCGTAAACCATCCCATACCTCTTGACCATACCTCGCTTGAATTACCTGTCACCGGGTCAGCCCATGACTGTGTTTTGGTAGGATTCCACGCATGCTTTATTAAATGCTTAGTGGGGTCGTATAATTGGTTGTAAACGTAAAGCACCTGGTTAACAGCAGTATCAATGGCATCATTATCATTAAACATGCTGCCATATTTTACTAAAAAGGGATGCAGCATATACATGCCGTCAATCAAAATAATATCGTTGTAACTGCCATTGTTTTTATGCCAGAAAATACCACCCACTGCTGTTTTGGGATAAGTGGCAGAAGCACCCACAAAAATATTTCTCAGGAAAGTGGCTGCTGTTTTATATTTCAGCAGGCCTGTTTTTTCATACAGAAATAAACAGCACAAGCCGGGATGTGCCTTATCAAGTGTGGCGGTTGATGTGGTTATTGTGGGAGAAATCACCCCGCTGCTGTTTACATAAGCATCTACATAAGCCTGGATATAATTAAGGTATTGTGCTGAATCGGGAACATCATTATAAACTTTTTCCATTCCATGCAGGATAATGGAGTTAGAATACTCCCACCCTTTACCGGTTAAGTTATTAATGTTGGGTTGATAGCGGTACACGATACCGTTAGAAAACTTTACCGCCCATGTATTGTTGGCTGTTTGTGCCGGGGAAGTTAATGAGCACAGGCAGATAAGCAAGATAATTGCATAGGATAAGGTTTTCATAAACGGTTTTTAAATTGTAAAACTAATGATATAAGATTCGGTTTTTATAAGGATCTGATTCTGAGTCTAAGTTTTTACATCGCTATTCCTGCAACCCGGTTAATATTCAAAACATAAACGAATCAACCAGATTTAACAAGATTAAAACAAGATTAAAAAACAATTAAAACACATCTATACTTCCTTTTGTGTATTCATTGTTATACTATTAATTATGCAGCACTGCAAACGACAAGAGGGGTAAAAAATTGTACCCTTTTCAAGGGTTTTATACTTAGTAATTCTCCTATTGTATGAACACTATATTTCCATTTTTTGGAATCAGCAGCATTGTACCGTTTTTTATATGATCTATATCATAGTAAGCAGTCGCTTTCATCCTTTCATCATTACAGTCATTATCTTTATGCTGCAGATTGCAGGATAAATAAAAATTACTGTAATGAATACAAACCTTATCAGTTACTACAAACAACGGGCTTCAGAATATGAAAATATTTATTTGAAACCTGAAAGACAGACTGCCTTGCAAACGGCTTCTGTTCTTTTACAGGAAGTATTTACCGGAAAGCATATTGCTGAAATAGCCTGCGGTACCGGGTACTGGACGGAGAAAATTGCCACCACAGCAGCATCAGTATATGCAACAGATATTAATGATACAGTGATTGAAATAGCAAAACACAAACATTACCCTCGTAATAATGTAACATTTAATGTTACCGACTTTTACGACCATCAACCATTAAAAAAATATGAAGGCTTATTCGGCGGTTTTATATGGAGCCATATTTATTTACAGCAGCTGCCTCAATTTATTGCCACAACCCATAATTACGTTATTCCCGGCGGCACCGTAGTATTTATGGATAACAAATTTGTTGAAGGCAGCAACCTGCCCGTTACTGCAACAGATGAACAGGGGAATACATTTCAAACAAGATCACTTGCCAATGGAAGCACTCATGTAATATGTAAAAATTTCCCCTCAAAAAATTTTGTACTGGAGCAATTAAAAGGTGTGGCAGATGAGATACGATTTATTGACCTGGAGTATTACTGGATAGTTAAATATACAAAGCAAGACACGCGGCATTTATAAAAAGCAGCACCTTTATTCTTTCAGCCAGTTTAAAAAACCCGTTGCTTTTACTTTATTCACCACCACATCTTCGGGTGTTTCCACCGCCATTTTTACAAATAATTTTCTCAGGCTGTAATGCACCACTTCTTTCACTGCTGCCCTGTTTACCAGGAACTGCCTGTTGGCCCTGAAAAATTCGCGGCCACAAATTTCTTCCAGTTCATCCAGCGTATGATTGACAGCAAATTGCTGGTTCGTTACTGTTACCAGGCTGGTGCTTTTCCGTTCAATATTAAAGAACGCCACATCGGCAATCTTAATGGGTATGATTTTGTTTTTACTATTTACGAGCAATGTTTGCTTTTTTGATTGTTGCCCGGTAATGGCGGCTAATAAATAATCATAATTAACCGGTGCTCCTGCATTAAAACTTTTTTTCAGCGACTGGTATTTATCCAGCGCCTGCTTAATGGTATTTTTCGAATAAGGTTTCAGCACATAAGCAATGCCATTGTTTTCAAATGCCTGCAGGGCATGCTGGTTAAATGCGGTACAGTAAATGACCGGTGTGGTGGTTTGCAGTGCTTTAAATATCTCAAAACTGTACCCATCGCCCAATTGAATATCGCTGAAAATAAGCTGGGGTGAATCGTGCTGCTGCAGGTATTGCACGGCTTCTTTTACCGAGCCAATAGTTTGGCTTACATTGATATTACTGTCCAGGGAATGCAGGATGTCTTTAAGATCGTCTGACACCAGTTTTTCGTCTTCAATTACTACTACGTTCATAATGCCCAGGTTTGGTAAAGTGAATTGAAGTATTAGACGCCCTTTACCGTAAAATTGGTTGGGTGGAGTACCTTAATTGTTACCGAAAATATGTTATTGCTGTTAACAATTGTTATGCCTTCGTTACCCAGCAGCCGGTATCGTTCTTCCAGGTTCTTTAAACCTACTTTGGTGGTCACCTCCATAATTTTCCGTGGTTGCAGGGGGTTACTGATGGTTATAGTGGATGCCGCCTCATCATAATCAATTGAAATCTTCAATGGCATTTCATTGGTGAATGCATTATGTTTGATGGCATTCTCTGCTAACAATTGTAAAGAATACACCGGCAGTTTTCCCTTTGCTGCCAGTAGTTTTTCATTAGTGATGCCGAATGCAATCATATCTCCAAAACGCACCTGCTGCATTTCAAGATAATTCAGGCATAGTTTCAGTTCATCTTTCACATCCACTACATCAAATTGTGCGGAGTTGGTGGAATACCGCAGTATCTCTGATAATTTCATGAGGTAATCTTCCGCTTTATCAGCATCTTTCTTTAACAGCAACCGCAATGTATTAAGGGAGTTAAATAAGAAATGCGGATGCAGTTGCATCTTTAACTGGTTGTTCCTTGCTTCCAGGTTGTATTGCCTCAGCCTGATATTTTCAAGTTCTATTTTTTGTTTACGGTAATACAAAAATACCAGTTCACATAAAGTAAGTATGATCAGGTTAATGGTGAGTGACCGCACCATTTGCGGAAAGAAGAAAAAATGGCGCGGAGGCATTTTAAAACCAGGAGGCTCCATGAATACGAGGTTAGAATCTTTTTCAGAAAACCGCAGTGTTTTGGATTTGCCGGCCACGGTAAAATTAATGATCCTGTCGTTGCCATTACCGTCTCTTTCTATACGCATGGGCCGGGGATAATCCAGCTGTACAAAATAAAATACAGTTGTGGAAATGGTTACGCCTGCAATAACGCTGACCAATGCCCTGAGTAAAATCTTCTTCATTACACTGATCTTTTCCGACAATACAAACAAAGCAATATTAACCATCCAGAATAATAACGTGGAGAATGCCACAAAATAAATACCCGGTAAAAAATTACTCAGTTCCCTGTAATTGAACGTAAGAAAAGGGGTGCCGCCCAACAACCCGAAAAGTGGTATGGTGATTAATAACAGCAATACAAGACGGCTAAAAACTTTTTTTTCTTTTACTAATTCAATCATTGCAGATAAGGAACATTAGGCGGCAAAATTGTATCGGAGAAAGTGTAAATCAAACTTTACAGCAAGGTTTTAACATTTTATATAGTTATCTGCACCACCGCTTTTTCTCTAAATATTTCCAATGCGCAATTCATCAAAATTCTCATTCTAAAAAATGTCCGGCCCGGCAAATGTTTTGTCCACTTTACTGCCTTTAACATTTTCTTTAACGCCAGTTATGAAAATATTTGCCAAGTAAAAAAAACCGAGTATGCACAAAATCAAAACCCTCTTATCTTTTTCTTTTTTAATTATTATGCTGACGGGCATTATGAGTTCGTGCAGTAAATCCAGCAGCAGTTCCACCACCACCATTATTGGCGACTGGGCACGTGGTTCCGAATTTGAAGGCGTGGGAAGAACCGAAGCCGTAACCTTTACCATTGGCGACAGTGTTTATATTGGCGGCGGTTACGATGGCACCAATCGTTTAAGCGATTTTTGGGTGTATAATAAAAATACTGCCACATGGCTGCGCAGGGCAGATTTTCCCGGAGCTGCAAGAAACAGCGGTGTTGCATTTTCAGTAAACGGTAAAGGTTATGTGGGCACCGGCTTTGATGGATTAAATAAACTGAATGATTTTTGGGAATTTGATCCTGCTACCAATTCCTGGAAGCAGGTTGCCAGTTTTACCGGCAGTGCAAGATACGGCGCAGTGGCATTTTCCATTGGCAACTATGGTTATGTATGTTCCGGTTACGATGGCAATTACCTGAAAGACCTCTGGCAATATTCCCCATCTACAGATACATGGACACAGATGGCCAGTTTAACCGGCGATAAAAGAACGGATGCTGTAGCATTTGTATATAACAGTAAGGCATACGTGGTTACCGGTATTAACAATGGCAGCTACCTGAACGATTTCTGGATGTATGACCCAACCACCAATGCATGGACTGAAAAAAGAAAGATCACCAGCGTAAGCACTGACACTTATGATGACCTGTATGGCACCAATATTACCCGCAGCAATGCCACCATGTTTGTGATGAACAACAAAGCTTACCTTACTTGTGGTAACCGCAGCGGCATCATTGGCACTACATGGGAGTATGATATTGCCAACGATACATGGACCGAAAAAACGGGCTTTGAAGGCCCCGCAAGAGAAGGCGCTTTATCGTTCACCATACAAAACCAGGGCTATCTCACAACAGGAAGCAACAGCACAACCCGTTTCGATGATTTGTGGCTGTTTTACCCTGACAATGCTGTAGACGCCAACGATAACTAAGCAATACTATAACAGGCAAACCTGGCTTTGTTTTTATATCATATCAGTAATTGAGCAAAGGGTTTTGTGCAAAGGGGTATTCATGATCTTATGTTCAGCAAATACCCCTTTTTATATTTTCCCTGCTGCGGTTTGCAAAAAATGATTTCATGCAACTTTTCAAACATAAAACCATATTATTTTGTTTGCTGGTTTGTGCAGCAGTGATGACTGCATGCGATAAAGTGGATGTAAACTTTGGCAGTACTGCATCCACTTCTGATCCCAATATCACTTACTTCGATAACTATGCAGTAAATATTGCCACTTACAAACCCGACTCGTTCAATACTTCCGGACATAAAATTTTCAGTGTTGGGTATCATTACGACACCACCTTTGGTGTAGTGAAGGCCGGCGCTTATGTACAAATTGATCTTCCGGCAACAAACCCCCTGCTGAATGTTACTGACCCGGTGGTATTCGATTCCCTGCGTTTATTGGTAAGACCCAACCATCAATTTTATGGCGACAGTACCAGGCCGGTTAAAGTAAATGTGTATCAACTAACAGAAAACATTAAATCTCCGGATAATACTGATTATTATTACAACACTACTTTTTTTGGATACAGCCCAACATTGATTGGGCAGCAGGTGCTCAACTTCAACACACAGGATACCATGCTGAGTATAAAATTAAATGATGCGCTGGGACAGGATCTGCTGACGAAATTTAAAAACAATGGCATTGAAGTGACCTCGCAGGATTATTTTATCAATTACCTGAAGGGGTTGTATATCACAACAGACAGTACCACAACGAATTCAATTGTGTATTTCAGTGGTGCTACAGACTCTGTTTTAATGCGGCTGAGTTATCATCAAAACAGCCTGTTCCCTGTTGCCAAAACGCTGGATTTTAATTACACCAAAGAAAAGCAATGCAATCATATTTCGTTCCGCTTTACCAATCCAAAATTCAGCAATTTTATCAATCAAAAAACACAGGTCATTCCCAGCACATCCTCCGGTAACCAGGCATTCCTGAATACCAACCTGGCGGCATCTGTTAAAATATCATTCCCCACATTATTAAGTTTGAAAGAACTGCACCCGTATATAAAAGTGGTAAAGGCAGAACTGATCATCAGGCCGGATGCAAAGTCGGCTGCTTTTCCATATCAATTGCCCGGAACATTAAACCTGTATGCAACAGATGTTAGTAATGAATTGCTGAGTGGTGTTTTTGAACAGGGCACTACAACTGTACTTCAAAACGGCAACCTGGTGATTGATAATTTATACAATGAGAACACGTACTATTCTTATGATATCACCAATTTCATCAACAATACCATTGCCGAAGGGCAGTCGAGTACAGCAGCATTAATGCTGAGCGAAACCATCGGCGACACAGAAGGTGGTATTCAGCGGCTGATTGTTAATGACCAGAACAGTAACCATTCCATCCAGCTAAAGTTATATGTACTGGGCTTATAAAAAACCGTTGTTATGAAGAAAAAATTTATACAGTACGTCATTATATTTTCCCTGCTTTCTGTCGAATCGAAAGCGCAGAATGTCACCTCCCCTTATTCTATTTTAGGTATAGGAGATATTGAAAGCAATGATTATGGAAGATATGGCGCCAGCGGCAATGCTGCTGTTTCCCGCCGCGAAGCCGGTTTTTATAATTTCTCCAACCCTGCATCATTAACAGTGATGCCTTATAAATCCATCAATTTCGATTTTGGCTTTATGGGCAGGGCAAGTAAATTCAAACTACCGGGGGTGGATACCCTGACAAACCCCAGCAAGGATTTTGTGGTAAAATGTGCCACACTGGCTTTTAAAGTTAACCCCAGCCTTGCTATTGCATTTGGGGTTAAGCCTTACAGTACATCCAATTATCAATACACCAGCACCTTTAACCTTACCGATGGTAATTCCATGGTGGCCAAATTTGCAGATGGCAGCGGTGGTATTTACCAGTCGTATTTTTCCATTGCCAAAGAAATCAAACATCATTTTTCATTAGGCATTACCGCATCCTGGCTTTTTGGTTCACTGCGTGACAGTACTATTTATTATAACCCCAACATCGGGCTTGATGTTACCCGTACCACATTTAAATATTATAATGCACCGGGTTTACAGGCGGGCATTCAGTATTATTCCAAACCTGGTAAAGCATGGCAGCATGCAGTCGGACTAACTGCGTCAGCATTTACCACTTTGAAAGGCCAATACACTGCAAATTATACCGAAAGCGGTGCAACTATTCAAACGCCCGATCCACAGAATATTTCGTTTCATTTACCCGTGAGCTTCAGCATCGGCTATAGCGTATTTAACAACAGCGGTATTTCACTGCACCTGCAGGGCAACTACAACAAATCAATGAAGCAATACCTCAATGTAGAGAATAGTTATACCAGCGATTCGTATGGCTTTAGTGCCGGTATGGAATACAGCAATAAAACCAATACCAATCCGGCTATTGAAAAATATTACCTGGGTTGGGGTGTAAAAATGCAACAGGGCTATGTAATGGTTTTGGATAAACACATCACCGACTATGCAATAAGTTTTGGTGGCGGTAAAACCATTTCACGACTGGTGGCGGCCAATGGAGCGCTTAGTGTTGGTATGCGTGGCAGCGGTAACCAGGGGCAGATACAGGAAAATTATATACAATTCAATATTGGTATTACGCTGAAAGATTTTTGGTTTGGCACCAAAAAATTCGGGCGCTTTAATTGATGTGCATGAGAAAAATTTTGTTTTCCCTTTTATTTTGTACAGGTATAATTGCTGCAAAAGGGCAGCAATTAACAGGACGATGGTATTCTGCTGACAGTAGCAGGATTTATGAAATCAAACCCGGCAACAACCAGGACTTTGATACAGTATTAAAAACCACACACAGAAAAGGAGAAAAAGCGGGTTGCGTTATTCTGAAGAATCTTACATGGAATCCGCATAAAAAAAGATATGAAGGGTTGATTTATACAGTGAATGATGATGCACCACCAGTTCCCGTAAAAAAAAATTCAGTAAACATAACAGCAACATCATTACCCTTATCCTTGACAGGATGTTTGTAATGAATGCACACATCAACTGGATCAGGGTTGCATCCTGATCTTACTCCATTTTTCTTTCAACACAGATTATCTTATTTTTGAACAGCAAAAATTGCATTGCGTAAACTTGCTGTTATGAAAACACTATTGCTTTATATGCTGTGTTGCTTCACTGCAGCACAGGGTTTCTCCCAGGATTGTACTGTAAATGTTGATTCCCTCAAGGGAACGTATACCGGTGATTGTAAAAAAGGAAAAGCAAACGGCAAAGGAACTGCTAAAGGTACAGATGAATACACTGGTGATTTTAAAGATGGTTACCCTGATGGCAATGGAAAATATATTTGGCAAAATGGCAACTGGTACGAAGGAGGCTGGAAAAAAGGAGCGTTTGAAGGCCAGGGAACATTGAGCAAAAAAGGAGTTAACAAAGATGACAGTGTTATTGTTATTTCCGGTTACTGGCATAAGAATGAATATAAAGGGCAGTATGAAAAACCTTTTGTGGTTACTGCACTCTCGAACGATTTGAATGATCTTTCCACCAGGAAACTTGGCAATAGCAAAGATGAAATTATGATAACAGTGAAGAACATTACGGGAGGAGCATCTAACTTAAGTTATAACCAATTGCCCAAAGCCAGGCTTACCGATATACAAATGATCAGCGGCAAGTATGACCAACTGATGCCCGATGAAACTTCCTCCCCTGTTTCAAATAAGTATATTATCCGCAATGTCACTTTTCCATTTCATGCTATTCTTACTTTTGAAACCGGCAGTTTGGGCACAAACCTGCATCCCGAAAAAGTAGATGTGGAAATTTTCGAGAATGGCTACTGGAGCATCCAGGTCAATATTGATAATTAAGCCTTCTCTATTGTATGGCAAGCTGGTATTAACCTGTTTTTAATGCTCCTTATCAATTAATCATCGTAAATTGGTATACAATTCACTGCCATGAATCGATTGCCTGCTTTGCTTAGAGTATTGCCGTTGCTATTATTGCCGGTTATATTTTTTATCACCTGCCAGAAAGAATACAGTTATGAAGGAGGCCCGGTAAATACAGGGTCTGCATCTGGCACGGCTGTATATACATTTGTGGGTGCCGGGGCAGATTGCAGCGGGTATACTGTTTCCGGCAATTATTATGCAGGCCGCAGCCTTGATGCATCCAACACTGTGCGGCTGCAGGTTGATGTTACTACCGCTGGAACGTACACGCTTTCCACTGCCAGCGTAAATGGAATGGTTTTTTCTGCATCCGGTGTTTTTACCAATACAGGAATCCAGTTTATTATATTAACAGCTGGTGGCACCCCCACAATTGTTACCAATAGTGTATTGAGTACCCCTGTGAGCCCGGGTTGTACATTTACGATCAGCGTAACCACAGCGCCTATTGCAGTTGCAGCGTATACGTTAGCTGGTGCCCCCGGCGACTGCACCAATGCCAATATTCACGGCGATTATTTTACCGGCACCAGTCTGGGTGTGAACAATACAGTAGATGTAACAGTGAATGTAACAGCAACCGGTATATTTACATTGAAGACCGATACAGTTAACGGCATCAGCTTTTCTGCTTCCGGTTCTTTCACACAAACCGGCACACAAACAGTAACATTAAAAGGTTCCGGTACGCCCGATCTGCCCATCAACACAGTACTTACACCACAATTCACTACATCTGCCTGTACATTTACCATACCGGTACTGCCGCCGGGCATTTTAGCCACTTATGTACTCGAATCCGGCTCAGGCTCCAACAACACTAACCCATGCGTATACACGATACAAGGCTCATTCACTGCCGGTATCAACCCCGGCACCAGCAACACCGTTACCATTCATGCCTTTTCCACCACTACAGGAAATTTTGCAGTTAGTACCGCTGTGGTAAATGGTATACGTTTTGTTGCATCAGGAACATTCACCACTCCGGGCTCGCAATGGATTACTTTACAGGCCATCGGTATACCGGTTGCTGCGGGTACGTTTTCCTATCTGCCTCAAATTGTAGGGCCGCATCCATTGGGCGGGGAATCCTGCGGGTTTGATATTACTTTTCAATAAAATAATGTTGGCACAGATTTGTCAGAACGCTGATGACACAGATTGAACTGATGTGCACTTATTTTATCTGCGCATCTGCAGCAATAATTTTTATAAGAAGGATAGAAATAGATATTAATTATAGAACGCAGATGACACAGATCGAGCTGATGAACACTTATCAATTGGCGCATCTGCGGCAATAATTTTTCATGGTCAGACGTAGACGTCAGACCATGAAAAAGGGGCAAATCATTTTCCATGATTGCCCCTTGACCCATCAAGGTTTATTATCGGTTTAGGTTTACCAGAATTTCACGTAAAGCGCTGTTAAGATCAATATCGTAGCCACAATCAACGCAATGATAGATGGCTTTAATTTAAACATAGATTTATCCAGTTCAAAAGCTTTTGGATTTACTTTTGGTCCTGCAAGACTGATCACTATCATCACAAGCATCGTAAAGAAGAATGACCATCCCATATTAATCAGGAAAGGAATTTCGGTTACCGTTTTAAGCACACCTCCATCCATTTTCTGGTATTCGAAGGCGGTATACAACCAGGTTTCATTACCAAAAATTCCTATTGCATAATTATTAAAAAATATGGCCAGCACAAGCCCCGTAATCAAGCCTGCAACGGCAGCTGCGCCAGTGGTACGCTTCCAGAACATACCCAAAATAAACATGGCGAATACACCAGGGCTTATGAAGCCGGTATATTTTTGAATGAATGTGAATCCACCTTCACCTTTAATACCCAACAAGTCTTTCCATTCAAATGCCACTGCCATTACAATACAGAAAAGTGCAGCCAGCTTTCCCACCCAAACCATATTTTTTTCGGTTCCTTCGCCAGTAGCAGCTGCATCTTTCTTTTTAAAATATTTCATATAAATATCCAGTGTGAAGATGGTACCAATACTATTTAACTTTCCTGCAAGTGATGCAACGATAGCGGCAGTTAATGCAGCTATGGAAAGGCCTTTTAATCCCGATGGAAGAAAACTTAAAATCGCGGAGTAAGCATTATCCTGGTTAACTGCCCCGGATGCACCGATCATTTCTTTCTGCAAACCTCCATTTTCATGTAGTACAAATGCAGCTATACCAGGCAGCATTACAATAATCGGCATCATTAATTTTAAGAATCCGGCAAACAAAATACCCTTACGTGCAGTTTGCAAATCGGCGCCCAATGCCCTTTGAGTAATGTACTGATTACAGCCCCAGTAGTTCAGGTTCACGATCCATTGCCCGGCAAAATACATCGCAATACCAGGTAAGATCAGATATTTTTGAGCCTGAAGATTTTCAGGTTGATCAATTGTAGTCGAAGTTATAGATGGCTTTTCCAATATCATGTGGAAGTGATCTGGTGCGTGGGCTATTAATGCTTTAAAACCGGCGACAGCATCTTTACCCAATCCAAATTTTTCACTCACAATGGTCAATGCAAAATAAATTGTTGCTAATCCACCAATGATCAACACTGCAACCTGTATCACATCGGTATAACCAATCACCTTCATACCTCCCAATGTGATGATGAGTGCAAATATGGCCAAAGCGATCATCACAATATGTAAATATTCAGGGCCAATCAACCCACTGATGGCAATAGCACCCAAATACAAAATGGATGTTAAGTTTACAAACACATACAGGAACAGCCAGAAAATGGCCATGATGAGTGATACCGTTTCATTATACCGCGTTTTTAAAAACTGCGGCATAGTATAAATTTTATTTTTCAGGTAGATGGGAATGAACCACACGGCAATAATGATCAACGCCAATGCTGCAATCCATTCGTAAGCGGCTACAGCAACACCTACAAAATAACCGTTACCACTCATGCCGATAAATTGTTCCGCAGAAATGTTAGAGGCAATGAGTGATGCACCAATGGCCCACCAGGTCAATGAACCTTCTGCCAAAAAATAATCGTGCGATGCCGTTACCGATGCTTTTTTCTTTTTATTGTACACCCAGTAGCCGTAGCCCGCCACTACAATAAAGTAGATGATAAAGATGATGATGTCTTTTGATGTTAGCGCATTCATAAGCAAGTTGCTGTTTTGTTATTGATAAAAATTTTATTAACCATTGATTTTGTAATATACGTCATTCCAGCGCAATTCATTTTTTAATTGGTAGATGCTGGTGTCTTTTTCAATACAAACAAATTCAATTCCGGCCATTGCTGCAAAGTCTTCCATGTTTTCTGCGGTAAGATTTTGACTGTAACCCGTATGATGTGCGCCACCGGCATAGATCCACGCCGCACAGCCGTTTTGCATATCAGGATGCGGTTTCCATAACACCCTTGCCACGGGCAATTTAGGCAGATCATGTTTCGGTTTCACAGCATCAACCGTATTCACCAATAAACGAAAACGGTTGCCCATATCCATTAATGATGCATTCAATGCCGCACCTGCTCCTGCATTAAACACCAACCGTACAGGATCGGCTTTGCCACCAATGCCTAATGGATGTATTTCGCAGGATGGTTTGCCATTGGCAATGCTCGGACAAATTTCCAGCATGTGGCTGCCCAACACCATTTCATTGCCCGGTTCAAAATGATAGGTATAATCTTCCATAAATGAATTACCACCTGGTAAACCTGCGCCCATTACTTTCATGGCACGAACGAGGGCCACAGTTTTCCAGTCGCCTTCGCCTGCAAAACCATAACCATCTGCCATTAAGCGTTGTGCAGCAATGCCTGGTAGTTGCATCATGCCATGCAAATCTTCAAACGTATCGGTAAAGCCTTTAAAATTTCCTTCTTCCAAAAACCTGCGGATGCCCAATTCAATTTTTGCTGCATCACGTAATGACTGGTGTTGTGTATTTCCTTTTTTAAGTGATGGCATCAGTTTATACAACTCAGCATATTCATCGCACAATTTGGTTACGGCAGTTTCTTTTACATTATTGATCGTTCCTACTAAATCTCCAATACCGTAAGTGTTTACACTAAAACCAAATTTCAGTTCCGCTTCCACCTTATCTCCATCGGTAACGGCAACATAACGCATGTTATCGCCAAAGCGAACAAAGCGTGCACCCTGCCAGTCGTGCCAGCCTAATGCAGCCCTCACCCAGCCTTCAATTTTCGCTAACACATTTTTATCCTGCCAATGGCCCACCACTACTTTTCTTTCCATGCGCATGCGGCTGACCATAAAACCAAATTCACGGTCGCCGTGTGCAGACTGATTCAGGTTCATAAAATCCATATCAATATCACTCCACGGAATATCACGGTTAAATTGTGTGTGCAGGTGCAGTAATGGTTTTTGTAAAATCTTCAAGCCATTGATCCACATTTTTGCTGGCGAGAAAGTATGCATCCAGGTAACGATACCAATACATTTACTGTTGCTGTTGGCATCCTGGCACAGGTTATAAATTTCTTCCGTTGATTTTAGTACAGGCTTGTACACTACTTTCACGGGTATACTTCCTGCATCATTAAATGCTTTTACAATAATGGTGGAATGTTTGGCCACCTGTTTCAGCGTTTCTTCTCCATATAAGTTCTGGCTGCCGGTGGCAAACCAAACTTCAAGTCCTTTTGTGCTGATGGATTGGTTCATGTATTATTTTTTAAATGGTTATTTCTATTGTGTTTCCTTCCGGATCCAGCACCACGCTTTCAAAATAGCCGTCTCCCGTTGTGCGTGGTTCGCCGGCAATGGTATACCCATCGCTGCGTAACCGTTCTGTTAATGCCAGTACATTTTCTTTACTGCCGGTGGCGAAGGCAAAATGCGCCAGCCCTTTTGTTGCACCGCGATTTCCTTCGTTCTCAGCAATACCCGGTTTTTGCATCAATTCAATTCTTGCCCCACCTGCTTTAGCTTCCATGAAATAAGATGAAAATTGTGTTACATAATTCGTGTACTTATTCCCGTAAGTCATTTCAAAATACTGTGCATAGAAATTTTTCATCATTTCCAGGTCTTCCACCCACAATGCAATATGCTCTACTGTCATTTTTTATTTACTGATGATATCGATATTGGACACTTTTTCCGGGAACCAAACCACCATCTCCCCTTTGCCCCTGTTGGCCCAGCTGTAATACGGTATGGCAGTAAATTCCTGTTTTTGTGTGCTGATGTTTTCACTGTTACTGCTGATCATTACAGAAGGCACCATTCCTTTGATCGTTACTACACCATTCAGTAAAGTGGAATCATACGATGCGGTGAAATTCGCATTCGCGGGAATGATCAGGTTGCTGGCCTTACCACCGTTATCAATCCATTCTGCACAATACATTAACGGCCCGCGCTGCAACGCTACTTTACCAATATCGCTGGATACTTTTTCATTCGCCACCACACGCCTTACTTCCATTGGCAGGTTGATTTCCACTTCATCATTCTTTGTCCATGCCCTGTTCAGCACGGCATAACCATTTTGCACATCAAATTCCACTACTTTTCCATTGACTTTGATTTCCGGTTTCTCTGCAGATTTATTTTGAAATTGATACAGGTCTGATGGCATGGCTGTATTCATTGCCCAACCAGGAATACGGATGAGCATGGAGAATGTATTGGCTTTATTATTTTTTACACGGAAAATCAGTTTACCATTCCAGGGATAATTATTTTCCTGTATTAATTGTATCGGTTGATTATTAATGCTGAGATCTGCGGTGCTGTTGATAAAAAGATTTATATACAATTCATTTCCTTTTTGTGCATACATATAACCCGGCACTGATGGTATTAACCTTGTCAAATTTGTTGGGCAGCAACTGCATTCAAACCAGCCGGAACGTTCCGGTTCCATATCCGCGTGAGAAAAATAATTTTTGATCTCCATAGCATTAGTATAGAAAAAAGATTTTCCATCCAGTCCAATGCCTGATATCAAACCATTGTATAACGTTTTTTCCAGCATGTCCATATACTTCGCATCGCCATGCAGTTTAAACATGCGGTAATACCAATATACTTCTGCAATGGAAGCACAGGTTTCATTATACGCAGTACTGTTCGGTAATTCATAATTATCTCCATAGCGTTCGCCATCACCAATGGCGCCAACACCACCCTGCACATACATTTTTTTGGTAACTACGTTATCAAAAATTTTATCAATCGCTTTGGTCAAGCTATCATCGCCGGTGAGTGCGGCCACATCTGCCACGGCAGAATATAAATAACCAGCACGTACAGCATGGCCTTCTGCTTCATCCTGCAATACCACGGGTTTATCGTCCTGCCAGTAAGAACCATTCTTCCAGGAATCTTTACTCTTCGGATCATAACCTTTGTACAGTCCTCTTGCTTTCACAAAAAATGCAGCGGTGTTCAGGTATTCCACTTTCCCGGTAATGCGGTACAGTTTCACCAAACCCATTTCCACAATTTCATGTCCCGGCGCCACCACTCTTTTTCCCGGCCCGAAAACAGAACAAACGAGGTCAGCATTTTTTAATGCAATGTCAAGCAGATTTCTTTTTTTAGTTGCTAAATAATGCGCTGCTGCTGCTTCGTACAAATGTCCGGCATTGTATAACTCGTGGCTCAGTTCTCTTTCTTTTTCCCATCTTTCTTTTCCAATCCAGCTGCCCACATGCAATGGGTCGATGGTTCTTGCCGTATACAAATATCCATCAGGCTCCTGTGCGGCTTTGATGATGGCGATGAGCGAATCCACATACGCTTCCAATTGTTTATCCGGATGTATAGCCAATGAAAACGATGCGCCTTCTATGGTTTTATAAATATCCGTATCATCAAACGGGTAACGGGTGCAGAATTTACCCTGGTGCTGCGCCGCCATTACAAAATTCTTTACCCGGCCCGTGCTTTCACAACGTTGAAAAGATGCCGGAATAGTAACGGTTCGGTTGGTCTCAATTCTGGGCAACCAGAATTTATCCGATAATTTTACCTGTGTAAAATTCACTTCCTTAATGGCATAATCTTTTTGCTGCGCTTTCAATGAAGCAGCGGACAGTATACCGATGATCAAAAAATTTCTTTTCATAACGTTATTGTTTATACGCTATTTAGTGGAGAATTTATACAATGATGTGTGTCGGTACGTTTCGCCCGGTTTCAAAATAGTATTGGGGAAAGAAGGCTGATTAGGTCCGTCAGGGAAATGTTGTGTTTCCAGGCACAAACCGCCGTGCAATACATATTTCATTCCGTTTCTTGTACCAGCTAAAGTTCCATCCAAAAAATTGCCACTGTAAAACTGGATGCCGGGTTCTGTTGTAAACACTTCCATATAACGTCCGTTACCCGGATGATATAAGGTTGCCGCCAGTTCCATCCCATTACCGGTTCTGTTGATAACCCAGTTGTGATCGTATCCGCCTTTAACTGCTGCAATATCTTTTCCTATCGCTTTTGGCGTGGTAAAATCCATTGGCGTTCCTTTTACTTCGGGCAGTTTTCCTGTAGGAATTAATACAGAATCCACTTCCGTAAATTTATCTGCTTTCAGCATCAGCACTTCATCCAGTATGGTGGAATCTTTTCCATCTGACAAATTAAAATAACAATGGTTGGTCAGATTCACCGGTGTGGCTTTATCTGTTGTAGCAGTATAATCAATCATTAATCCGTTATCTGACGTCACCGTATACATTACCTGCACTGATAAATTGCCGGGATAGCCTTCTTCACCATCTTTGCTCAGGTAAGTTAATTTTAGGCTGCTGTCGCCGGGTTGCTTTTCTGCTTTCCACATCACTTTATCAAAACCTTTTAAACCGCCATGCAATGATTGGCCGTTGTTGTTTTGTGCCAGCGTGTATTCTTTACCATCTAATGTAAATTTTCCTTTTGCAATGCGGTTGCCATAACGGCCCACCAAACAACCAAAATAAGGATTGCCTTTTTGCAGGTAACCGGCTAATGAATCATAACCTAATATCACGTCACCATCATTCCCTGCCTTATCTTTTGTAATAATCCTGGTTACGGTTCCTCCATAATTCAAAATACTTACCTGCATACCTTTGGCGTTGGTAATGGTGAATTCGGTTACCGCTTCGTTATTAAATGTGCCAAATGGCTTTTCCGTTATTCCCGGTTTGGTTGCTGAACTTCCTTCAGCAGTTTTATCTGTACTGTTGTTGCAGGAAAAAAGAAAACAGGCTGTTGCAATAATTACTGATGATACAATTTTCATGATAGCAATTTTATAATGTGGGTTTGAATGAATGACTTTGTTTAAGACTGGCCATAATAAGAATCTGGTCCGTGTTTGCGCTCGAAATGTTTTTGCACCAGTGCATCTTTCAATCTTGGTGCGTTATAGTTGATTTGTTCTGTCAATAATGCCATTTGTGCAATTTGTTCCAGCACGGCACTGTTGTGCACTGCTTTTGCAGCAGTCTTTCCCCAGGTAAATGGTGCATGATTGCCCACCAATACCATTTCCACTTCTTCATATTTCAGGTAATTTTTTTTAAAGCAGTTCATGATCTGGAACCCGGTTTCGTATTCATAGTTGCCTTTGATCATCTCATCATCCATAGGTGGCGCACAGGGAATATCCACTGTGTTGTAATCTGCATGGGTGGTACCAAAAATAGGAATATCCCGCTGTGCCTGCGCCCAGGCCGTTGCATAAGTGGAATGGGTATGCACAATGCCGCCAATTTTTTCCCAGTGTTGATATAAAACCGCGTGCGTTAAAGTGTCAGAAGATGGTCTTAGTGTACCCTCCACCGTTTTACCTTCAAAATCCACAATCACCATTTTCTCAGGCGTAAGGTCTTCGTACGCCACGCCGCTGGGTTTAATAGCAAATACACCCAGGCTTCTGTCTGCTGCACTTACGTTTCCAAAAGTGAACAGCACCAACCCTAATTTTGGCAACTGCATATTGGCTTCGTACGCCTCCTGTTGTATATGCTGGTATTTATTGTTCATGACTTTGTTGTTACTTATAAATTATTGGATATTGATTATTAATATAACATTAGTTGTGTTCAGACAATAATTAATAATCAGTGATCAATATTTGTTTATACTGTTTCTATTTTATTACCCAGGCTTTGATACATAGCATACCTTTTGGCATAGTAGGCTACTTTCCCCGCCTCGGGTTCATAAGTTTTTTCAAAACCCTGTCCCATTGCATTCATTGCATCTTCCACTTTTTCATATAAGCCCGCTGCTGTTGCTGCAAACATTGCGGCTCCATTGGCGCAGGTTTGTTCGCTGCTGTGTATGCGTATGGGCATATTGAGTACATTAGCCATCACATGCATTACATACGTTGATTTTTTTGCCACACCGCCCAACGCAATGATTCCTTTTACCGGTATGCCTTCTGCAATAAAACGTTCTACAATTGCTTTACTTCCAAAACAAGTGGCTTCCACCAATGCTTTAAAAATTCGTGGAGCATCGCTGCCCAGATTAATATTGGCAATGGCGCCTTTTAATAACTGGTTGGCATCGGGTGTCCGTCTTCCATTCATCCAGTCCAAAGCCAGTTCATCTTTTTCATTCAATTCTATAGCAGATGCTGCCTTTGCTAATTGTGCTATAATTTGTTCTGTTATCTTTTCTTTTTCTGCCGCATCAGTTACAAATTGGTTTACCGGCCAGCTGATTAAATTTTTAAACCAGGCATACACATCTCCAAATGCTGATTGCCCTGCTTCCATCCCAATCATATTTGGAATAACGGAACCATTTACCTGTCCGCAAATTCCTTTTACCAATGTATCTTTTACTTCATCTGCTGGTGCTACTAAAATATCACAGGTGGAAGTGCCCATTACTTTGCTTAAGTAGTAAGGCTCAATTTGTCCGCCCACTGCACCCATGTGGCAATCAAAAGCACCTACGCCAATAACCACATCTTCCGCTAATCCCAATTTTTTCGCCCATGCTGTACTGATAGTTCCCGCCGCTTCCGCACTGGTATACGTTTGTGTAAATAATTTTTGAGTAAACCCATCCAGTAATGGATCTAAAGAACTAAAAAAATCATTGGGTGGTAACCCGCCAAATGCTGCCGCCCATAATGCTTTATGGCCTGCACTGCATACACCACGCCTGAGTTGTGTTACATCATTTCCACCGGTTAACACAAAGGGAATCCAGTCGCAATGCTCCACGAAAGAATGTATATTTTTGCGCACCGTTTCATCCACACGCAATACATGCAGCAGTTTAGCCCAGAACCATTCACTGCTGTAAATGCCACCCACAAACTGTAAATAATTTACCGGGAATTTTGTTGCATGCGTATTGATCTGCTCTGCTTCTGTTGTTGCAGTATGATCTTTCCACAACACAAACATGGCATTGGGATTTTCTTCCATGGCCGGAATCATACATAAAGGCGTTCCCGTTGCATCTACAGCAATGGGCGTTGATCCGGTGGTATCCACTGCAATACCTTTGATATTTGCAGCTACTTCTGCTCCAGCTTTTTGTACACAGGCTGTAATGGTGGCTTCTAATCCTTCCAGGTAATCCAGTGGATGCTGACGAAACTGGTTATGGATGGCATCGCAATATTTACCTTCTTTCCACCGGGGATAATAAAATACAGCACTGGCCATTTCTGTTCCATCTGCAGCATCAAGAATTACTGACCGTACAGAATCCGTTCCGTAGTCAATGCCTATAACATATTTTTTTGCAGCAATCGCCATAATCTAAATTTGGTTCACGAGCCTGTTAAACAGTGCTTCGTCGTAATGATCTATAAATTCAATAATGTTGTTGTTCGCAAATTCTTCTTTTGTATGCATCGTGGTGATCACCACGCATTGCATACCCGCCCTTGCTGCCGCTTCCACACCTTTGGGTGAATCTTCAAACACAATACAATCAGCCGGTGCTGTATTCAATTTTGCAGCGCATTGTAAAAATGTTTCCGGGTTGGGCTTGCTTTCTGTCACATCATCTGCACTTACAATGGCACTGAAATAATGCTGCAGGTTCAATCCATCTAATACAAAATGAATATTGTACGGAATGGCTGCAGAACCAATGGCCATTTCTATTTGTGCTTGGTAAGCGCTTTTCAAAAAACCATCCAGCCCATCAATCAACTTCAAATGCGGCCTGAAGGTTTCCTGGTATTGCTTTTCTTTTTCAAAAGCCATATTGCTTTTTTCTATTGCAGAAAAACGACCGGGGAAAATTCTTTCCAATAGCTCTTCATTCTTTCCATAACACTGGAGTTTCGTTTCTTGCAGCGATATGGTGGCGCCCAAATCATTTAATATCCTGTACCATGCGGTGATGTGATAATTCATATCATCGATCATGGTACCGTTTAAATCAAATACAAATGCCTTTTTCTTTGGTGTCATTTTAATCAATACGCTTTCTGTTCCTGCCTGTTTTATTGTTCCGGCATTACTGTTCAAAAATAGTTTCTTATTGTGGTTGGTCTTTCATGTACTGTTGTGGTCAATGGTGAATGGTCAATAGTTGATGTCAGTCGTCAGTCGTCTGTTATCTGTTGTCTGTCGTCTAAATACAGTCGGCCGTTGTCCATCATCCAAATTCCCAATATCCAATTCCTAATCCCTCCCGTTCCCCCCATTCAACACCTTCCCCAATCCCTTCTTCCACACTCCATACAAATCATTATATAAAGCCGCTTGTGTTGGCTCAATTAATTTTACCGGTTTAAAATGGCCGAAGGCTTCTTTTGCTGTTGCATAAATGCCTGCACCAATGCCAGTGCCTGTTGCTGCGCCCACACTTCCGTCGCAATGATACAATTCTACCGGAACATTGGTGGCATTCACAAAACTTTCTGCAAACACATCGCTTAAAAACATATTGGCTTTACCGGCACGGATCACTTTAGGTTGTATGCCGTTGGCCTGCATTATATCAAATCCATAACGAAATGCAAAGGCAATACCTTCCTGTGCCGCACGCACCAAATGCCCGGTGCCATGAATATTGAAATCGATGTTTTGAATATCGCTGTTTAATAATTGGTTTTCGAAAATGCGCTCAGCGCCATTACCAAACGGCAGTATCACCAAACCATTACTGCCCGGTGCAATGGCGGCGGCGGCGGCATTCATTTGCTCATAACTTAAACTGTTGCCGGTAATATTTTTTATCCAGCGGTTTAATATTCCTGTTCCGTTTATGCACAGGAGTACGCCCAATCTTTTTTGTGCTGCTGTATGGTTTACATGTGCAAATGTGTTTACCCTCGATTGCTGGTCATACACCAGTTCATCAGTCACGCTGTAAATCACGCCCGATGTTCCTGCGGTTGCGGCCACTTCGCCCGGTTCCAGCACATTTAATGATAAAGCATTGTTCGGTTGATCACCTGCCTTATAATTTACCGTTACTGATGGTGATAATGATAATGCTTCTGCAATATTTTTTTTTATGGTACCATGATTGGAAAATACATCCTGCACTGGTGGAATGAACGCCGTATCGAAACCATAATATTGAAATACATCACTTGATAATTGCTGCATTTCAAAATCCCAAAATATACCTTCGGATAATGCAGATACCGAGGTGGTGATATTGCCGGTTAATTTCATGGCAATAAAATCGCCGGGCAACATGATGCGTTCAATTTGCGCATACACTTGCGGTTCATTTTCTTTTACCCATGCCAGTTTGGATGCTGTAAAGTTTCCGGGAGAATTGAGAAGATGAGCGAGGCATTTTTCTTTACCAATTTTTTCAAAAGCTTTATTGCCAATGTCAACAGCCCGGCTGTCGCACCAGATGATGCTGTTGCGTAATACCTGCTGGCTTTTATCTACCACCACTAATCCATGCATTTGATAACTGATACCGATCGACCGTATATCAGCGGGATTATATTTTTTTTGTGCGTGCGCTTTCAGTATCGCCTGCTGCACATTATGCCACCATTCATCTGGTGATTGTTCTGCCCAGCCCGGTTGCAGGACAATGATCCCCGTTTCTGTTTCGGGGTATTGTACAGTGGTCAAAATGTTGCCGGTGGCAGCATCAGTTACGGCAACTTTTATAGATGATGTTCCAAGATCTATTCCCAGTAAAAGCATAAGGCAATTTTAATCAATAGCTTCAATCGTTTCAGCATCAAATATGTATGTATTTACCAGTTTATACAACTGCTATTTTGGTAATAAAATATGCTATCTTATCAAATTTCATTAATTTAACAGCTTTAAACTGATAAGATAACGGCTTTCTCATAAGGAAAACAGTATATGCAAACGCTTATTCAAAAAATCCATGTTGAACAGGAATATTCATTTGCCTGCCGCCGGTACCGCACCCCGCATTTTGAAACCGGATGGCACAAGCATGAGGAATGCGAACTGATCTATATTACTGAAGGCAATGGTACCGCGTTAATTGGCGATTATGTGGGTGAATATAAAACTGGTGATATTTTTTTTATTGCCAGCGATGTACCGCATACTTTCCGCAAGCGACATCATAAAATGACTGGTGATGCTATTGTTGCCCATTTTAAAAATGATGTTTTTGGGGATTTCTTTTTCCGATTACCGGAGATCAAACACATCAACCATTTTCTTTCCAAAAGCGATGCGATTCAGCTGATCAATAAATTAAAAAAAGATATTGCTGCGTTATTGCGGGTGATGGAACATGCTGCCGGTTACCAGCGCATTGCTTTATTATTGCACTGCCTGGAGCTGATGAGCACTTCAGGCAGCTTTATCAGGGTCACACATAATTTTGCTTCGCCGGATAATAATATCAATCCTGCTATTGAAAAAATTATCGACTATTCTTTTAAACATTATCTTGACCCGGTTTCATTACAACAGGTGGCGGATATTGCCGAAATGAGCATCCCCACGTTTTGCCGTTTCTTTAAAAAAAATGTAAAGAAGACTTATTTCAATTTCCTGCAGGACTTACGTATTGGGCATGCCTGCAAACTGCTGGCTAATACCAGTAAACCGGTTATGGATTGCTGTTATGAAAGCGGCTATAACAGTTGGGCACATTTCAGTAAACAATTTAAACAGGTAAAACAAATTACTCCTTCGCAATACAGGCGGGAGTTTGTAAATAAAGGAAAGTGATAATTAAAAGTTGAAGGTTAAAGGTTGAAAATCCCGCAGGGATTAAAGGTTGGTAGCACAAATCACATCATTTTCTTCAAGTCCCGTAGGGACGAAAGCATGATGATTCAAGTTTGCAGGGCAGGTTAAAATGTTGAAGGCCTTACTCGTTAGTAATCCTGAACCAATCCATATCTGCAAAACCGGCATCATTAATTTTTTGGGTGCGGTTGCAGAATACACCTAGTGTCGCCCCGATCCATTTTCCCGGCACTGCTTTAAAAGCTGAGGAAACGGTTGTAAAAATATTTCCATCAGTGCTGTAACTGAATGTACACATCGCATTTTTTTCAACCGATACCCTGAAATAACAATCACCGGGATTAATTATGGCGATTTCTTTTTCTGCCTCCGGCTTTCCATGTTCTGCATCTGCACATGCTGCATAATTGATATGCCATCCGTCTGCTTTTTTTGTTACTGTAATGCCTGCATAACTCATACCCATCACTACCAATCCGAATTTTTCTCCATTGGTTTTAGGAGAGAAAAGAAATTTAGTGGTGGCTGTAAAACTTTCTGCAGGAAATTTTTGTGTGAGTATATTGGGAATATCCCACAAGTTTTTTGCTGTATCAGCAATAAGCACACTGTTAAAGCGATAAACACCCTTCGCCGGATAACAATACATCCAGTTTAATTGTGGATTTGCCTGCCATTGCCATTGCAAGCCCATTGTTGCAGCATTGCATTCGTCAGTTTCCTGCGGAGTTATTATGGGGTATTTTTTTCCCGTATTCGGCTTTTTATATGTCAGCACAGGTTCCCCGATACCGTTACCATTTTTATCCTCTCCCATTACCGGCCAATCGTTGGTCCAGTGCATGGGTTCAAGATGAACTACCCTTCCATACGCTTCCTTATCCTGGAAATGAATGAACCAGTCTTCACCGGTTTGTGTTTGCACCCATGCGCCCTGGTGCGGGCCATTAACTGTACTGTTACCTTGTTCCAGCACTATTTTCCGCTCGTAAGGGCCGTAAATGTTTTTACTGCGGAGAACAATTTGCCATCCTGTTCCAACGCCACCTGCGGGGGCGAAAATGTAGAAGTAGCCATTACGTTTGTAGCATTTCGGGCCCTCGGTTGTAGGATCCCGATCGTGCCCATCGTAAACAAGCACATCATTACCTGTTACTTTATCCCCCGTTGCATTTAATTCATTAATCAGCAAGGTTGATTTATATCCAGCCCTGCTGCCAGCCAATGCGTGAACAAGGTATACTTTGCCGTTATCGTCCCATAGTGGACAGGGGTCAATCAACCCTTTACCGGCCTGTACCAATACCGGGGCAGACCATGGACCGGTGATTGTTGAAGATTTAATAAGATAAATACCATAGTCCGGATCGGGATAATAAATGTAGAACTCATTATTATGATAACGTATGGCAGGCGCCCAAACACCGTTTCCATGTTGCACCTTGTTAAATAGCTCCACAGGTTGCTGCTGTATCAACGCATGGCCGATGATAGTCCAGTTAACTAAATCTTTACTGTGCAGAATGGGTAAACCCCGGGGCATGATTAAAGCTGCTGCTGATCATATAATAATCATCTCCAACCCTGATAGCATCGGGATCGCTGTAATCTGCGTGAATAACCGGATTGTTATAAGTCCCATCACCATTATCCGGAACCCATACTTTAGACACTGTTTGCCCATGTATATATTGACTGTAAAAGATTGCGGCGATAGTAATAAGCTTCCGTATCATAAGGATAATCAATTCAGGTTTAAGCTGTTTGACTACAGCAGTTATTAAAAATGGAGTAAAATTAAAAGAATAATCCTGAATAAATCATCCGGAAAAAGAAAGTATTGGTGAGGCGAGAAGCAACAGCCTGCGTGGTAATTTTGAAAATTGGGGCTGGTAGAAACGCAGCCCCTCTTTGTGAAACAAACCTTACCTTAATAAGATTTGTTCCTGGTTATATCAAATTGTTCGTAATTAATAAGCTTTTATACGTAAACAGGCAATCCTGATAAAATATGAAAAACAAATCGTGTGTAAAGCAAAGTTGCCTTTATATTTCTTACAATCATCACTGAAATAACGGCAATCTAACAGGCAACAAAAAACGAGTATTTAAAACAACAATTAAATTAATGAACAGCAATTCTAACTTATTGGCATATACGTAGTAAAATTACGGTCGGCTAAAATAAAGGCCCCGGTAGAAACCAGGGCCGTCGTACTAAATCTCTTAAAACCAATCTCATTTACCCAAATGGAAGTGGAATTAATGAAACAAATTTCCTTAAAATATGTATACAGAACTTAAACGAATACACGCATTCTTATAAACTCCAATTTCAGCTAACATAAACTGTATTATTCCCAACTATCAGCAAAACCAATTTTATGCTGCAGTCATTCAGCCCAGCATCTTCAAAAAAAAAGGCACCTGTGAAAACAGGCGCCCTATTAAACCTATCCTTGTCTTAATCAATACCGACTTAAGACAATTAAAATTCCGATTTTTTTAACACTAATTTTTACAGAGCGAAAGTGTATTTAATAAGGAAAAAAAGAAAGTTATAAAGCAGCAATTATAACTTATACAAAGCAAAATAAACTTATTTCAAAATCAGGGTACAGGTTACGGGTTTCCGGTATGTTTATAAAAAGAAATCTCCAGCCTTGCCGGAGATTTCTTTTTATAACAGGAGCATTTGATAAATTTCTTCTCTTTTTTGTGGAGATATTTCAAGCTCTTCCCCATCAGCCATTTCGAGATTGATGGCATGTTTATTTCTTAAAATTGCTTTAGCAAATTTCTTATTTACAATATGTGCCCTGTGAATCCGTACAAAATCCGGATGACCTTCCAGTATTTTGGCATATACTTTCAATATTTTGCTGGCAGTATATTTATTTCCATCTGTACATTTGAAAATACAATATGGCCCGCCAACTGAGCTGATATACATTACATCATCGAGGTTCAATACTTTTGTTCGGTGTACGTTATTAATGAATATACGTTTGGGGTATGTCAATTTGCTTAAATAATTATTCAGCAATTCGTTTACCTGCTCCTGCTGTATACCGGAATTTGCTGTTGAATAGGGCCGCATACGGTTGAAGCGTTCCAATGCTTCCATCATTAATTCCGGCGTGGCTGGCTTAATAATGTAATGCAATGCACAGGCTTCAAACGCCTGAAGTGAATATTGCGGATAAGAGGTTAAAAATAATATTGCGGTATCGCTTCCTTTAATCTGGTCTGCCAGCCACAAGCCATTGTTTCCGGGCATTTCTACATCCAGTATAGCAAGGTCTACCTCATTTTCAAGTATATAATCCCTTGCTTCCTTTGCATTGTTAAACCCGGTTACGCTGCTTACTGCAGGCATATCTTTCAAAATAGCTTTTACTGCTTCCAGTTGCTTGGGGTCGTCATCTACATGAACCACAGTGATCTTTTCCATATAATCTGCTTTTATTTTCGTTATCGAAGCTAAAACTAATCCCGAACATTTTTATCCCGTACTTATCTGTAAGTGCTGCGCTTACACTGCTTTGCGTTGTGCGCTAATACCCAAAACATTTTTTGGCTTATTATTGCTCAGGCGCCGGTTTCACATTTAGCCACAATTAATTAATTTGTGCAGCGCCTTTTAATCTCGTTTCTTCCGTTATAATAATGAAAATCAATTTTTTATAAACTTTGTTCGTCATCAATGTGATTACCATTTAATATAGCAAACCCTATAAGCCTTACAGGAAAAAATGCCCGCCTGCATCGGCATATTTAACTGCGTTTTCAGTAAAATTAATTAATCCCTGCCGAATTAGCCACCGGGCTACCAAATATAACACAATATGTTCTCATTCCTCTTTCATTATAATCCTGAATTCTCAACAAAATCCGCCACGGCAAAGCCTGCAGAACTTTTGTAACCCCTGTCACCGTTCGTATAAAAGCATACTTGACTGTTTCAGAAAGTTCTGCTTAACCACCGTTGTAATTACAATAAACAGCATAATAATTTTAGTGAAGAAAGATGGCTTCAGCTTATCATTCGCTGCCCGTACAAAAGAAAGCTGATTGTTATTTATTGCGGGAAAATGGTGAAGCGAAAAAAGGAATTCAAATTGTAACTGCAGGGGTTATTTTGGAATTACCATAACCATTGCTGCACCAACCTTTATGAAACTGCGAATTGATGCAGTAAACGTATAGTGGTATGAATTAATTATTTCTTCGGCCTGCTTATGGTATCAATCCTGCAGTTCTCTTGTTGAGTTTCTTTTTATATTTTCCGGCGCCTGCACCGGCGGTACTTTTGTTGATTCAACTGCAGTATTTAGTGTTTTAATCAGGGTTTTCATTTTCCGCTTATATTTATAATAATTCACTACATCTTCAGAAAGCGATAACATGTCTTCCCGAACTTCATCAATTACTTTGATCAAATTATTAGGCTTTTCAGACAGTAAAAAATATCCGTTAATATCTTTTGCAAATATTTCAGACAGCAGGTGCGATGAGTATTTTGTGCTGTAAACTACAATCCAGGCATTGGGATAGTCACTTTTAAGCTGAATAATCTGGCCAGAAATGGTATCTTCTGATAATTCTATATTGGCATGAAATAAAATTAACTGGCATGCATAATCTGGTGCATGAAAAGTTGCTTTTCCGTACCCGTTGCTGTCAGCAACTTCAACATTTTGAAAACCGGCTTTTAGCAGGTAGCTCGCAATGCCGGCAGCATACATACTTACAAAGTCAAGAATCTTAATGCCCAGGTCTTTTCTTTTATTTCTTTTGAGTGGTGTCATAATTGAATACTCTTTATATAAATGGCGTTTCAGCAGTTGATGATTTAGTAATACCCTATTAACCAGAATCTTTCCCGGGTTATTTTTATTACTATAAACTAAAAAATGACAGGAAACTTAAGGTAATCTTCACCAGCGCCAAGGATAACCCGACAGTATATTAATTAAGGGAACCCTGAGGCGCTTCCAAAAATCTGATTTTTCAATGCTAAAAAATTCTTTCAGCACCACTGCAAGTTGCCCAATTTTTAAAAAAGATTATTCAATGCGGCAGCAATAGTTAATGGAAAACATTTTAAGTTAATGAATACCCGAATTTTGATATTTTTTGGAGAAACTACTTATTAAGCGCTGGTAGAACCGCCTAAAGAATTTCAATTGGCTTTTTGGTTAAGCCATTAAACCGCAGCGCCGCTTAATGCAAAAAAACCGTGAGCACTCACGGTTTTTTTAAAGCAAAGAGGAAATACCTATAACACAACCTGGTGGTCGTTAATCAGTTTTCTCAGGTTGATCATTGCATAGCGCATCCGTCCCAGTGCGGTGTTCAGGCTACAGTTGGTTTGTGCCGCAATTTGTTTAAAACTCATGTCGGAATAATGCCTTAACACCACAACTTCCCTTTGCTCTTCGGGCAGAAGGTTCAGCATTGCTGTAATTTTTTCTTTTGTCTGCAAGGTAAGTAAACGATTATCTGCTGCAGGTTCCGGGGTTGAAATTCGCTCAAAAACATCTGTTTTATCTGTATGCTTAATAAAACAGTTTGTGCGTGATTTACGTAAGTAGTCGATGCACATATTGTGGGCAATGCGTAAAACCCATGGTAAAAATTTCCCCTCTTCGTTATATTTGCCCTTTGTTATTGTATCTGTTATTCGCATAAACAATTCCTGGAAAATATCTTCCGCAGTGTGATAGTCTTTCACTAAAATAATAATTGCAGTAAAAACCCTCTTTTTGTGGCGTTCAGCTAATATGCTTAAAGCACTGCTATTTCCGTTTCTGAATAATAGTACTAATTCATGATCATTAAAATTTTTGAGGCAATTCATAAATACTGATTTTAGTTGTTAAGCATTAGTTTCTGTAATGCGAAATGATTGGCGCAGGCTGAATGGCTTTTGGCTATATTGAAATTTGGCAGCTACATAGCAGTTCTTCAAAGGAAATCAGGTGGCCTGGTTTTCATTGGATGATAATGGATATTGGTTTCACAGGATGTTGTTGCAGGTTATTTTCAAAGGCTGGATCATACAGGATTTTCATTTTGGATATTCATTTTTCACTGGAATTGGATATCATTTCATAAATCAGCGCTTTCATATCATTTGTTTTTAGTAGATATTGGTAGCTTTTCATAAGCCGGATTTGAGTATTCAGTTTAACATTTAAGGGTTTAATTAAACGGTCATCAAAGGATTGGATTTGGATATTGGATCAGATACAAAAGGGTGCTGTAGTTTTCGGCATGGTAAAAACGGGCTTACCAGGTCAATTATTGAAGTAATGTTACTTCACTGCCAAACGTTCAATAAGTCAAAGAACTTAAATCAGCCCCGTTCATCAAACTCACTATGTAAAAGTAGCAGTTACAAAAAATGATTTTTTACCTGTAATGAGGTGAAAACCTGCACCCCAAAATTGGGGTAGTATTTTTGCCTGCATTTGTTACGAAATATTTTCTCCCGAATACTGGTTATAAATATTAGCTTAATTTTAGGGTACTGATCACTGATACTTAATATATACTTTCATGGAAAATGTACATTTACAAATTGCCTTACTTGACGACCACCAACTGTTGTCTCAATCACTGGCAAATCTCCTGTACCGCTTTGATTTTATTAAAGACATTGCGGTTTATAATAGCCCAAAAACATTCCTTGCGGCCGGGCAGGATTATGAAATATTGATTTCCGATATCATGATGCCTAAAATGAATGGCATTGACCTGTTGTTAAAAATCAAAAAACTCAATACTGGTATCAAGGTAATTTTCCTGAGTTCTGTTATGGAAGCCCAAACCATTCGTTTTGCGTTGAGAAGCGGGGCAAATGGCTACATCAGCAAAGACACATCTGTTGAAGAGCTGGCAGATGCCATTCTTGCCGTTCATAACGGCGACGTATACATTGGTGAAAGCCTGCGCAACATCCTGTTGCGAAATACCCTTACTGAAGAACGGCTTGTTTTTAACCTGTCGCCGCGGGAACGGGAAGTGCTGAACCTGGTTTGTTCAGGCAAAACAATCAAAGAAACTGCTTATGACATGGAACTGAGTGTACATACTGTACAGACTTATTACAAAACCATTCTTAAAAAATTCAATCTTAACCGGACAGCGGACCTGATTGTTTTTGCGATGAAAAATGGTTTGTATATCCCCGGAGACGGTATAAACAGGTAACAAAAGAAATTATACCATTAAAACAAGCTGCATATTCCCGGTTATATAACTTCATTTGAAGGATAATCAATGAATATTCTACAGCGTTTCTACTGACCTATTAAAAAATATCGGCTTAACAGCTACCACCAAAAATTTAATTACGCCTCCATTAATATTATATTGTATTATCCTTATTTTCTTATAAATAATCAATAAATTATTTTTCGTTCACACTTTATTGTTACATTAAACAATATTTTATGAATTAATTGCGTTTACATATACGCGTAATTATTCAGTATCCATTAAAATACCACAAAATGAAAATTTTATCCACCCTGGCATTTTTATGTTTATTCCAAATCTATAACTTTGCCCAATCATGGAAATCATTTAACATACTTTCGGGTAACCCTACCGGGCACGCAAATGAAATCAGGTTCCTTGACGGCATTACAGGATGTTATGGCAGCAGCATTGCTTTAACTAACGGCGTACCTGCGGGCAATACTAATTTGCCTTATGGCGCTGCTTTTGACCCTACTGAAGGAAAGCTATACTATTCAAAACCAGGAATAACAGCCGGGTCAAGCGTATTCAATGTATATAATAATTCCGGGTCAGTGGCCAGCAACAACAATATCAGCACCATAAATGGTGGAGAATTTTTCCGGATGGGGGTTGGGCAGGATGGTAATGTGTATGGCACCATTACTGCCACGGTAACAACAATTTCGGGAAGTTCGCCACGCATTGATATTAAGACGGTTAAGCTTACCCGCTACAACCCGGAAACCAATATCTTTACCGTTCTGGGTAATATTCAGTGCCCTGCGGCTTATGCGTCAACGATGCCCGCGCCCTACAATGACGGCAATTACTGGTCATCCTCCAACGCATCTTCCACTCCGTATTACGCAGCCCAATTAGGACATGCAGGATATGGCGACCTGGTAATTGCACCTGATAATACCCTGTACATGACTATCGGCAAGAAGCTGATTACAATTCCCAATTACAGTTCTGTTAATGGAACAACGCTTATTCCGTGTATTGAAGTGGGTAATATTTTACCTGCAGGTGTAGGCTATAATTTTAGTGGTGAAGGCAAAGGAACGTATGGTTTATCATGGGACTATAATAATAACAACCTGCTTGTCATCAGCAGCCGCAGCAGCGATGGGGCCGATGGCAGTTATAACGTATCCCCCGCCGATGCGTCAATTGCCGGAACGTTCAGGGTAAATTGCTTATCAAATCCCATCAATGCTAATTTTGCCGATCTCACAGAGATCTTCAGTTCAATTGGTTGTGCCAATCAAATTTCGGCCATTCAATATCTTGGTTATAATAATCAATACCGCATTGCTTACCAGGTAAGGGTGGAAAACATCGGCGCTTCTGTTCTCAAAAACGTGCAGGTTACCGAAGATCTGCAGCATACTTTTGCCCTGTTAAACCTATCCAACATTTCCACCAGTTTTGTGAGTAACCCTGCCGGCCTTGTATTAAACAATGCCTATAACGGCACTACCAACACGAACCTGCTGGACGGCACCAAAACATTGTATGGTAAACTGTACAAAGGAATAAATTTAAACGGAGGCAGCGGAAATATTGCCCCTGCTTCCAATTACGCCATAATCAATATAACAGTTGATGTGGCTGGTATTTCAACCGCAGGCAGTTTATATAGCAATAGTGCAGTGGCCAGCGGCAGTGCCTTTGATGGCAGCCAGATCAGCGATTCCAGCCATAATGGATCTACTGTAGAAGGGTTGGTTGTAAATGATAAGGCAGATGACAGCGATGAGAACGATGCCACTATTATTAAATTCGGCAGCACAGTTTCGGGTACTATCTGGAATGATATTGATGGAAGCGCCGGAGGGACTTTCAACAACATCCGCAATAATGGCGAAAATGGCACCAATGCCGCAGGTATTTTTGCCGTGCTGACCGATCCCGCCTCCGGCAATGTAATTGCTTCAACCCCTGTTGCAGCAAATGGCTCATACAATTTTACCAACGTCCCTTCTTTTGCCAACCTGCAGGTCAGGCTAACCAATACCGCCGGTACAGCAGGCAGCTTGCCTCCGGCTGAAGGCATTACCAGCGACTGGGCAGCAACATCTCCCTTACACACCAACACAACCGGGGATATTAATACCGGTACTTATAACCCGGCGGAGCCACTCCGTTTTGGTGCAATTGATGACGTAAACAATGATTTTGGAATGGAGCGTTTGCCGGAAAGTGCTTTTAACATACAACCTGCAATCGGAAACCCCGGTGGCTTTAATAGTTACCAGGTAACCCCTTCAGCATTTTTTGTAAACAATTCCGGAACTGCACCCAATACCACCGATTATGATGGCGGAATAGTTACCGGTGTAAGAATCACTGCTTTCCCCTCTAACACCAACAGCATCACTATTAACGGAATCGCTTATACTAATGGCGGCAGTTGTGCACCCGCAGGCAATTGCACCCCGTGGCCGGCAAATGGCGTTCTGGTACCGTTCAGCAACAACACCGGTATTGTACCATCCATTTCAATAGATCCGGCAGAAGGCAATGTAAATGTTACTATTTCATTTGCCGCAGTCGACAATGCAGGAAAAGAAGATAGTACCCCCGGCAGTGTAACCATACCCTTTAAAACTATTGTTGTATCCGGCATGGTATGGGATGACGCCAATGGCAATTTGTACCTTACCCCGGGTGAAGGATTAATTGATGGCACTAATTTAACTGCGGGAATTAATACTGGTGCTGCCTTATACATGAACCTGCTTGACAGTAACAATAAAGTACTGGCAGTGGTGCCTTTACAAAGCAGCGGTACTTACACTTTTCCCAATGTGCCTCAAAATGCCAATGGCATAACTATTCAGCTTTCCAAAAACCAGGGAACCGTGGGTATGCCAAAACCAATTACCCAATTACCTGAAGGCTGGGTGAACACGGGGGAACAAAAATACGGACGTGCAGGAGGCAATGATACTATTCCCGATGGGCAAATACACATGATCACCGCATCCGCCAACATTACAAGTATGGATTTTGGAATCGAAGCCTTGCCAACTACATCTGCTCAAAGTTATGTGATACCCACCCCCGCCATTAACGGTACATTGGTTTTAAATGGCAATGGAACTTCCGGATCGCCTGCGGCATGCAGCGGTAATGATTATGAAGACGGCAGCCTTGTACAGGGCAGCACTTTCGTAATCACCAATATTGCAGGTATGGCGGGCAACAAGCTTTTGTATAATGGGAACGAGATTACCGGGGCTTCCACGATATCGAATTACAATCCGGCATTGTTGAAAGTTCAGTTTACGAATTTATCCAGTATAGTACTGTCTTTTAAATACAGGGCAAAAGATGCGGCAGGAAAAACTGCTGCTGCTGATGCTTCATATACTGTCATCTGGGCATATATTTTACCGGTACAAAAGTTTAGTGCTGCAGCAACATTATCCGGCAATACAGTGAACATACAATGGCAAACTGAAAATGAAAGCAACACTAAAACTTTTGTGGTGGAAAGAAGTACAGCTGCGGATTTTACCAGCATCAGTGAACAGCCCGCTGCAGGCAGCAGCACAGGAAGCAGGTTCTATAACTCAACAGACAACCTGCAGGAATTTCAGCATGCTGCAGTAATCTATTACCGGGTAAAACTGGTTGACCAGCTTGGGAAAGTAACTTATTCCAATACCATTGCAATTAAGGTATCCCAGGATTTTACTGTTAACTTTTGGCCAAATCCTTTTACAGACGTTATCAACGTAGCATTGACAAGCAAAGAAGCAACAACTGCAATACTTTCTCTTATTGATACGCAGGGCAAAACCGTGTATCAATATTCTGCAGCAATAATAAAAGGAAGCAATCAACTGCGTATCAACAATACAGCAATATTGCCAAAAGGAATTTATATACTGCGCCTTTCTGATAAAACCGGGAACATTAACTATACTCAAAAGATTCAGAAACAATAACCTTTTTTTGAATTAACCGCTAACCATTATTAATTGTAACATGTATGACAACTTATCTTACCAAAAACGTAAAAGGAAAAACACACCACTTCAGGGCTACTGTACAAGGCAATGCTGTAGAAATTGTAAATGGCGTATTCTACAACTGGCTGGCCAAATACTGGCAGGTATGCAGCACTGCTGAAGCTGCAAATGAGCAACATGATGAACTGATCAATGATAAACTGAATGAAGGTTTTGAAGTCAGTGAATTTAAGGAATTGCCGGAGAACACGATTGATATTTATGATAAAGCCGAATGGCATACTGAACAAAACTTCCCCAATGACCTGGATGATTTTCAGAGCTATGTACATACGGGTATGTTCCTGGCCTGGTTAATCGACACCGACCTGGTAAGTGATGAATTTAAAACGGAGCACCGGAAAGAAATTGAACAGTTTAAAAAACAAAAAATTACTGGCTCCCAAATATTTCAAAACTGTTGCGATGGCGTGTTAATGCTGAATGAACTTAATGAATTGGGAAACCAATTTGCCCTTCCTTATTTTTCTTTGAACACCAAACGCTACCTCGCGGATTATTCGAAAGTATTGGCCGTTGATCTGCCGTCGTTCTACTATGTTGAAGATACCTGGGAAAATTATAAAAAGCTGAAAGCTGTATTAGATAAAACTTTCCAGGAATGGAAAACGGAACACGCTAATTAATTAACCGATGATAAATGATTACCCAATGGCAGTTTACTCACTTCCAAACATCCGTTCGCCGGTACAGGCGCCGGGAGTATAAAAAAGGCCCGGGTGGAAACCCAGGCCGTCTCTTAACTCAAGTTTTTAATGAAACTAAATTAAACCACAAAATAAATGAAGAATACAAAGTTGCAACACAATCATTGATTTTCAAGGTTCTCGAAAGCTCCGTCTAATAAAGAGCATAAAAAAGCTAATGAAAACCCCTAAACAACTACTGAATAACAAATGAAATTAAGAAGCCAAAACGGTAAGCCGAATCTGAACCTTCAGCCATGCGGCGCAGCGCATATCATTTGCTTTGTACAGGTTGATGAAAAGAACTTATGATGATTGTATTATGAATTCAAATACCATTTTATTCCAACACTGCCTAAACCAAAACCGCCTTAAAAATCAAGGCCCGGGTAGACACCCAGGCCTTAATTAATTCAAAATTTAAAAACCTAAATCTTATGAATTAAAACCTAAACCTTATCCATTCATTCAACATGATGGGATGTAAAAATACTCACACAAAACTATTTTTTAACCCCTTTAAACACCGTAACTAATGAACATGAAAACCACTTAATTAACACTGCATTTCATTTAATAAAGAGAAAAAGAAGATATTTCATTTTTGTCCCTTTTTGTGAAAACCGGCATATTTCAATGCCATTACCCCTGAAACCTGTCCTGTAAACCTGCCCGTCTGCCCTCCAATTGTGCAGATGGGCTTTTTTACCTGAGTACGAACTTTGTTGAAACGGTTTGATTGCCCCTGATCAACGCTATATAAAAACCAGCCGGTAATTGCTGAAGATCAAAAGTATTTTGACCACCGGGATTTACAGTTTTAGACATAATTAAATGCCCGGTGGCATTATACAGCATTACTGTACCGGTGAATGAAGCCCCTGTGATCATTAACTGTTTGCCCTGCAATTGCATAACCGGCTCATTGGCATGGTTTGTTTTAACTGCAATGATATTGGTATATGCTATTGAACCATTCCACTCGGTAAGCTTGAGCCGGTAATAAAAATTGCCCGTGCCTGGTGCAATGTCTTTATACTGGTAGTCGTAATTTGTTCCGCTTCTGTTATTAGCTATGGGAACATTGCCCAACGCATTCCAGTGCACGCCATCAGTACTTCTTTCAATAGTGTAATACCGGTTTCCGCTTTCATCTGCCGATTGCCAGTGCAGAACGGCGTTATCCCCCACGGCTTCGCCGTAAAAATTGAGCAGGTGTAATGCCAGTAAACTTTGAATCTGCCATACATCATAAGTAACCTGGTATTGAGCCCGGCCTTCCATACCCGGTGCTGCTTCTGTAAATGCATCGGCATTGCCAAATGTGCGCTGCAGGTTAATGCTGGCATCGGAAGCAAAAGCTACTTCAAAAGTTCCGCCCGACTGACTTATTGAAGAAACGGGAATGGAATAATTTATATCAGATGACAACGTAGTACCAAATCCACCCGTCTGCCAGTCTTGCTGTGCTGAATAATTAGACCCCCCGGGATCATTGGCTGTAAATCCTCCCACCCAATTATTCGTTAGCGGGCTGGCGCTGTTTGAGATACCGCCAAATGCCTGTGTTTCCCATTGCAGGCTGTAGTTATAAGTAACCTTTACCTGTGTGGTTCCGCCACTATTACCGCCAAACAATTTCCCCACATTGCTACCTGAATTAGTGGTCATGGTTGTGCCGGCGCTTCCTGTGGAAGCGGGCGCTTTTAAAATGGTAAGCGTGGCCGCTGTGGGCAGGTAGACGGTACCCGATGATGCACCATTGGTTACACCTGCATCAGGAAAAGCGTTTGTCCATTGTGTTAAGTTTACTGCTCTCTGTTCGCAGGTGCTGTTATTGGTGGTTGGGTAGCCGGCGGCTCCAAACAACGACACCCCCATTAATCCATTTCCATCAGCATTACCACTGCAAAAACCCGTGGTGGATGGGCTGGCCGGGTCACTGTCTCCAGCCTGGCCAAATGTAATTGGTCCGCTGCTTATACTGGGTGTAGTGGAAGTTGGCCCTGATGTATAAACCTGGTTGCCCGATGTCTTCACCCATGCATAGTTAGCAGCAGGTGTGGCTGAAGGCTGAGCCATAGTGGCTGCACAGGAAAATAACAATCCTGTCAAAAGTGTACACTTCTGTTTCATATATCAAATTTTAAAGTAAAAAATCCTACTCTTTAATCATCTTAATTGTTTGAGTGGACAAGGCGTTGGTAAATTTGATAAGATAAATGCCACCAGGAAGTTTGGCGATTGACTGTTCTGCAAAAACTTTAATAGAAGAAAAATTTCCTTCACGTTTTGCAATTACAGCACCGTTACTGTTAATGATGGCTACTGCAATTGGGTCTTTGTCATTAATGCCCGTTGCAGTTACGGAAGCATAGTTGTGTGCAGGATTGGGGTTTATATGAAACTGCGGTGCAACTTCAGATGTACGCAGAAATATCACATTGCTGTATACTTCTTTTGAATTATTATCTTCGATGCGCAGTTTATAGTATGCATTCCGGGTAAAAGCACTGTCGGTAAAAAGATAATTCACATATTGCTGATTTGCTGCTACGTTACCAACAGCGGTAAAATTTACTCCGTCGAAAGATTTAAGCACCTCATAATACACAACATTATCCTGTGAAGCAACTGTCCATTGTAACGATGCCAGGTTACCATTACGTTGCCCGGTAAACGAAACAATATGTACCGGCAATGCCGCTACATTGCTGAACAGGGTAAATTTTGAAAACGAATTGACACCGGTTGCCGTTTTTGAAAAAGGGCCAGTGCCGGTTAAAGCAGTTTGTGATGCCAGTACATTCCATGTTTGGCCTGCACCCCCGGTATTTTTGGCGATGAATGCGTTGGCGGTATTGAATGTTGCATCGTTGTTCACCACATCCCATGTTAAAGTAATATCTGCCACCGCACCGGTTGATGCCGGTGTAATCTCCCATGTCTTTTTCAGTTTTTCTGTGGTAGCCATAGGCGACCCGGATGTACCATTGGCCAATACATCTTCAAAACACCTTACCTGGCACTGCTGTACCGTTCCATTATTTACAATACTTACCGGTGTGTAGTTATTATTACCCACAGGGAAAGTTGCCGAACCACTGTTGATCTCCTGTATCAAATAACCACCGGTTGCCGTATTGGGAAACTGAACATAACTGCTGTTATTTCCACCCATTGTGGTGGCACCGGGAGAAAGTGTGAGCGTATAGCTGTTTAATACCAGCTTTCCGGCAGTACAAATAAGTTTATCTGAAACGGTAATATTATCATGTGCATTTACAGCGCCGGTAGTGTTCAATTCCAATTGGCAAAAATTATTCTTCCCTGACAATTCCTGCGCAGTATTGCCTGCAAACTGAATTTTGCCGCAAACAGAAAGTGATGCTGTATTCTGGTTCATCCAGTTTCCGTAAACCGAAAGCGTTACACCACTGTTGACCTGGATGTTTGCACCATTTTCAATGGTAATATTTTTAACTGCTGTATTATTGCTGAAAACGGGATAAGGTGTTGCATACGATGGAACCAGCACATCCGTATTGGCATCCGGCATTTTTCCTTCTTCCCAATTGCCGCAATCAGTTACATCAGCCGTATTTTTATTTCCAGTCCAGATGGCGGCCTGGTCAGCTGCCGCATTTGCTGCTGATAATGTATTCACCACAGCCGGTGCAGTATATGTTACGTCAACCCATACCCGCTGACCTGGTTGCGATGCTGTTGTGTTTCTCACCTTAATAACCAGCCAGCCATCTGCAACTGGTGTATATGTTCCGGTTAATGGTGATGCTGCTGTAGTTGTTCCGCTTGCGGTGGATAAAACCGTTCCGCTGGTATTCCACAATGATGCTGTTACACTGTATCCATCAGTTTCCGGATAAATTTTATAAGTGATGGTTTGACCAGAAGCGGCAAATATTTTGCCCACTACCCGCTGCTTGGTGGCGTTTGCAGGCAATGCGCCACCCTGCCCAGATGAGGAACAATGACTATCGCCCAAATCATCGGCCATCTCCCATTCCTGTGTGGTTTGTGTACTGCGTGTGGGTATATAATTGGTGCTGATACCTACCGGCGCCCAAATGGCATACCCATATAAATGATTAGCCGGATCGACCGGTGGCACATTTACATTAACTCTTTTATCTGCGGGAACAGTATAGGTTGCGGTACCGTTAGCCCCGCTGTAATCTTTAAGTACAGTTCCCGGGGGAAAATCTGAATCCACGTATGCGGATTGCCAGTTGGCTCCATTATCATTCAGCCCGATCAATGCCTTATTACTGCGTTCAATAATCAATAAATCTGCAGCGGTTGACCCACTGTTGAAATATACATTTCCACCAGCGGCGGTTGACCGCACTTTGTAGGCTCCATTTTTGAACTGCAGGTTTTGATGGCACCAGATCAGATTATCAAATGGTTCCCTAATGGGTAAGTCTGTAGTATTGGTGGGCAGGTGTGTAAAACGTTTGGAATTGGTTGCCTTGCCCACCACAAATACATCTTCTAAAAATAATTGCGGGTTACCATCCATGGCCATCATGGTGGCATATGCCAGTGCATCACGCGGATTGGTATTGGGGTCAATATGCCCGCCCAGCTCATTACCGGAATCCCAGGCGCTGTCGTTGCCATTTACGTCTAATATTGGCCGGTAGGTATCGTGATTGTTTACAAACGGAACGGTGCGGTTTACATAAGCGTTCAGCCCGCTGTAATATTGTACCCTGTTGTTCTGTTGCGCTCCCGGTACGGTGCTCATATCATAAAAGCCGTTCGCATCAACCATACCTTTTAGTGCACCACGTAAATTAAAGTCGAAAGTACCCGCCCTGTTCTGTACATTATTACACCAGCCATCTTCCTGGCCAATATCTCCAATAAATTCGCCAACGGCAAACATACTGTCTGTACCGCCTGCAAACCCTGCATTGTGTTGTAAGTTATACAACCAGTCTTCCGATGCCGCATACTCGTAATGTTTGGCGGCATCCAAACGTATACCATCAAAACCGGTTTGCTTTTTCAGCCATACCATCCAGTTGCGGTAGCCGTTTCTCATATACCCATTATTGGTTGATCCTGTTTGAACCGGGTTATAACTGGCATTGCTGCTTTGCCCCATTGCGGCATCGTAATAACAAACATCTGGTCCAAATAATTCATGACACCAGTCGTCGCTGGGATTGCTTTCGCAGCCGTTGTGTGCTGGGTTATCGTGAAAGTTTTGCCAGTTCTTACTAAACCTTCCTGTACGTGCCAGGTATTCATTGGCGGAATCCGCAGCAGTAGCACTGGTAAAAACCTGGGCGGGATTGGCAAAGGAAACGTAACGGAAATTTTTGTATTTATTGTTGCTTGCAGCAGCAGGATCATAACCACCGGTACTCAAATCGCCTGCGCCATTCAATTGATTGGGCACCACATCCTGTATCACTTCAATCCCATTGGCATGCATTACAGCAAACATGCGCAGTAATTCATCTTTAGTGCCGATACGGGTTTTTACATCGCCTTTTTGAAATTTATCGCCGAGGTCGTAATTATCGAACATGCCATAACCTACATCGCTGGTGCCATAAGCCCCTTTGGAACTCGGTGGTATCCAAACAGCATCGATGCCCATTGCTTTAAGGCGGGGGGCGAGTTCGGTTAAATAGTTAGCCCACCCATTTGGATAATTATTGTTCCAGTAATTCCACCAAAACACTTCCAGTATTACTTTCTTTACTGTTGTTTGTGCATGCACAACGGGAGCAGTGAATAAACCCATAACCAGGAGCAACCCTGCAAGCATAATTTTCTTTATCATAGCAATCGTAATTAATGTGTACTTATTACACATTTGACTGCTAAGGTATTGAAAATCGGAAATAAAAAAAATTCGTGATGCTGCATTAACAAAAACAAATCGTAATTTTCTGCCTTGCTGCGGGCTTTCATGCTTATTATCTTGTGGTTATTAAACAAAATGCAGCTTTTATTAATTCTGCCAGGGTAAATATTTTTTTTTCATAGAACAATGTTCTTCCCCTAAAACATTCAGTTGCAAACAGTTCATTTTTAAACACCCTGCATAGTCTCCCTGGCTCAGCAACTTTTATAATTTATTTTTATTCTGTTGCAAAATCATTCGATTGTTTTGAGTAAATTGTTAATACGGGCAGCAGCGGTATAATGTTTGAATCATTGAACCCAATCAGCAAAAATCAGCGCTATGGGAAAATGTATTATCATATCAAACAGGCTTCCGGTAAAAGTAAGCCGTGCCGATGGCAAATACAGTTTTCAACCAAGTGAAGGCGGGCTTGCCACAGGCCTGGGCTCTGTATATAAAAAACAAAACAATATCTGGATTGGCTGGCCGGGTTTATTTACTGATGATCTTCAACAAAAGAAACAAATCAGCCAGGCTTTGCTTGAACAGCAGCTATTCCCTGTTTTCCTGACGGCGGAAGAAATCAACCAGTATTATGAAGGTTTCTCCAATGAAATTCTCTGGCCCGTGTTTCATTACATGTCAACATACGCACGCTATGAAAATTCTTACTGGGAATATTATGTATCAGTAAACAAAAAATTTGCTGATGCCGTATTAAATATTTACCAGCCTGGGGATACGATCTGGATTCACGATTATCATTTATTATTGTTACCACAACTGATCCGCCAATCGAAACAGGATGCTGTGATTGGTTTCTTCCAGCACATTCCTTTTCCATCGTTTGAATTATTCCGGTTATTACCGTGGCGTAAAGAATTACTGGAAGGTTTATTGGGGGCAGACCTTATCGGTTTTCATACTTATGATGATGCCCGGCATTTTTTAGGTGCCGCCAGTCATATCCTGTCGCTGAATACATCGCTGAATACCGTAATGATTGAAGACAGGAAGGTAGCTGTGGAAGCCTTTCCTATGGGCATAGACGATAAAAAATTTACCATGCTCATCAACGACAGGGAAGTACAAAAAAATATACAGCACCTGAAGTCCACCTTTAGTGGTGTTGAAATGATCTTAACTATTGACCGGCTGGATTACAGTAAAGGCATTTTGCAAAGGCTGCAGGCATTTGATTTATTACTTGAACACCGGCCAGACTGGAGGGAGAAAGTTTCGCTGTACATGATTGTTGTGCCCTCAAGAGATACTGTGCCCATGTACCGTGACCTGCGCAATGAAATTGATAAATTATCCGGCAACATCAATGCCCGCTACAGAACAAATACCTGGCACCCCATTAATTATTTTTACCGTTCTTTTCCCGTTGAAATGCTGTCTGCCTTATACCAGTTTGCCAATGTTTGCCTGGTAACGCCCATGCGTGACGGAATGAACCTGGTATGCAAAGAATTTATTGCCAGCCGGCCACAATCGGATGGTGTACTTATATTAAGCGAAATGGCAGGGGCGGCAAAAGAATTAACTGACGCTATTATTGTAAACCCTAATAATATTGCAGAATTAAGCCAGGCTATGATCAAAGCATTGAGCATGCCCGAAGAAGACCAGAAACGGAGCATGCAACGTATGCAGGAGCTGGTAAGAAAATATAATGTACAGCATTGGGCTTCATCTTTTATGCAGCGGATGGAAGACCTGGAGCCAGCCACCGTTGTTACCCCCGCCAACCAGGTAAGTTTTCTCAGTTCTCAGTACATCCGAAACCGTTATGTCCGGGCTAAAAAAAGGCTGATCATGCTGGATTATGATGGCACGCTGGTTAGTTTTACCACAGATATTAATGCGGCTTCTCCCGATGATGCTTTACTGGAAATTTTACAGGACCTGGTGGATGATGACCGGAATAAAGTGGTGATCATCAGCGGAAGGCCGCACACGATCCTGGAAAAATGGTTTGGCCACATGCATATTGATATGGTGGCAGAACATGGTGTGTGGGTTAAAAAAGCCGGCAAAAATTGGGAATCCAGTCTGAAGGAAAGTAATACCTGGAAAAAACAATTGCTGCCCATACTTCAAGTTTACTCCGACCGTGCACCCGGTGCTTTTACAGAAGAAAAATCACAATCACTGGCCTGGCATTACCGTGGTGCAGACCCTGCAACTGCAGAAGTAAAGGCCAACGAACTGATGCGGAATATCCGTTACCTGATTGCTGACCAGCCGTTGCATATTTTACAGGGCAGTAAAGTGATTGAGATCAAGAACAGCGGCATCAATAAAGGAAAGGCCGCTCTTGCATACATTAACGATGCAACATACCATTTTATATTAGCCATAGGAGATGATGTTACCGATGAAGATATGTTTATGGCCGTTAAGGCGCATGGCATTACTGTCAAGATTGGCAACAGAAAGACTGAGGCTGCGTATAACTGTAACAGTTACAAAGAAGCCAGGCAGTTATTGCATAGCCTGCCTTCCAGGCATTTATTATCCAAATGGTTAGATAAACTGATACACATTGTACCTTATCCCGAATTTGGGAGGGAAAGTAAAAAATAGCATGCGCATTGAAATGTTACTTCTAATCAAATTAAAACACCCGGCAATCTTTTAAGACAGAATATCCGTTAATGAATCAAAAGACACAATAAATTCAATTCAACTATTATTGCGTCCACACGTTTTTTAAATTACCTGCTTTTAATTTTTGTTCCAGCACTTTTATAAAATATCCACCCACCACACTCCTGGCCTGGAAGCCTGTTTTCTTACCACTCTTTGTATCATGCCAGTCACTGAGCGGCACACGCGAACTTGTTGCAGTAATATAATGATACAGCGGGTCAATGAGTGCTTCAAAATCTTTTTGATCGTTCGCCAGTACCGCCGTCCATGTTACCCAGTCTGATTTGGTATAAGTAGCCCGGCTGTCCAGCGGCAGTCCAAATTCATTTTGCTTAGCCAGGTAATATTTTATTTCGGTATCATAGACTTCTTTGGGAAATAAATTCATGTTTAACACTTTGTCCCAAACCAAATTATACTTTTGGCTCCAGGTTCCTTTGTTACCAAAAGTCAATGCATAATGATCTCCATCCTTCGCCATACTCATCCATTTAGTTACCATTGCTTTTACAATGGATGTATACTTTTCTGCTTCTTCGTTTTCATTCAACATTGCGGCCATCTGAACATAACCGCCCAGTGCCACAATAGCCTTCATTGAAAGATTGGCATTCCTTGCCAGGTGGCCTGCAAAATCATCGGTACATAATTGATTCGCTGGGTCAAGGCCTTCCCTTGCTAAATAATCAGCCCAGCCATTGAGTGTTTTCCAATGTTTTTTAGCATACAATGCATTGCCTTCAGCTTTTGCAATCGCTGCTGTCAATATCATCATATTACCACATTCTTCCACCGGCATATCTTCACCATAGGTTTGCCCGTTTGCCAAAGGATAGGTGCCAATGTCGTGCGCAGGAAAAGGTTTTGTCCATTTGCCACTTTCGCTGTAATAATAAATTCCATTCAGCATCCCTTTTAATAAATCAGGGTTATAGGCAAGGTATAAAGGCGCCGATGGATAAGTAACATCTACAGTATTAACAGAACCATTACTGAAATTTTCTTTTGATAAAAAAAGTAATTCACCGGCAGGACTTTTAACTAATTTATGTGCAGCTATACTCTGGCGATAAGCGAGTTCACAAAGTTTTGCATAGTTTTCTCCACCTGCGTTCTTAGCATCATTGTAAATTGTTTCATTTAATGCTTCGCATTTTTTTAAAACAGCATAATAATCTTTTGCTGCCAATGACAATTGTTGTTCCATCGTTGCACCGGGGCTTTCTCTCCACCATGGCTTTAAATTTTGTGAAAAGTATTGAATGGACCATAAGTCATCGTATCCCAACAGGAACAATTGTTCTTTTGTTGAACTACCAATCTTTCCCATGTCCACAACAGTATTCAGCATTACATTTTTACCAGTTGAAATGCCAGGTCTGTTTGTCTGAAATGCCGTTGACACATCTCCCATTACAGCAACTGATTGCTTCACACCAGGTGACGAGGGAGTGGCGACATACATATATCCCCAATCAATGCGAAGATCATCCCCTTTCTTCTTCAGAATCGGTTGTTCAACAGTACCGGCATTTAAAATGGCCAGGTGGTTTGATTGGTATTGTTTCGCCCCAACCATTTGTGTTGGTGTGTTTGTTGCAATATTTGAAGAAGCGCCGAAATAATATTGCACGGCATGCTGCATTCCGTCATTGGATTTCATTGCCGCATTCACATAAGAAACTGGCCTTGATAAAACAGACAGATCATCGATCAGTAACGGAGAAGTAAATGTGAGTGTCAGATCAATTGTACCACATGTAAAATTATAGATAGTTTGTGTTGCATTAATCCTTACTGAATGTTGTTTAGCCACGATAATATTCTTATCATTTTCCGGTACAACCTCTTCCACAATCCCTGCATCAAGTAAAGCGCCACCACCCGTATTCACTACATGAATAGCGAAAATATTTTCACCTTTTTTTAATTTAGATCGTATTGCTTCACTCATGGGCAGGAATAAATATTTGCCTGCACAACAACCAGCTTCGTAAACCAAGTTTCCGTTGAGGTAAACTGTTACATCATCATCGTACTGAAGTTTTAATAATGGAGCTTTAAGGTCAAGATTGTCTAGATTGAATTTTCTGCGCATCCAGATATCTCTTGTTGTCCAAAATGTTTTTGAAACACCTTCTATATTTCCAAAAGGGGCAATTCCCTTTTTCCATTTGCTGTCGTCAAAATTATTTTCCATCCAGTTGACAGCCGGTGTTGTTTCCGTATACAACGCAGAGTAATTGACTTCATCTCCTGCGGGTACTATCGCTTTATATTGAACTGTAGCAGCTCCCAGAAAACGATACATGACACCATCCACTTTTAATAATCCCAAAAGAGAATGATCGGTACCCGTCCAGTGTTTGGTAGGTGATGCATTTAATTCATCAGTAGTTGACCAGATACTGAAATAAGGATCATGTGTTATTAAAGGATAAGCCGGAGCCTTACTGTTTTGTGCCAATATTGGTACAGTAAATAATAACGCAATCAGGCTGAAAGTGTATTTTTTGGTTATTTGCATAGTAGCTAAAGTCTTTAACCTACTAATTTAAATTATTTCGCAAATAAAATAACCATAGCGTAGCTATGGCTATTGAATACTAAGCCGTCGTTGCTGAAGCTATGGCGGCTAAAGTGGAAGACAAAGGACAATTATCCAATTCTTTTTTAGATGATTTGAAAAAGCTCATTAATGTCGAAAATCAGTCGTATTTTCGTCATCAAATTAATTTCATGTCGAATGCCCTATTAGTCTGAAGTACAAAAGACGAAAATCAATATAAAATTCAACATCAATGAGTTATAATAGGAACAGCCCTTTTAATGATTTGCCTCATCTTCCGCCAGCAGATTTTACAGAGTCGTCTGAAATACTAAAGCACCTGGCAAAGGCTGCCAGGTATTTAGGAGAGTTAAATGGTTTGTGTTCCTCGTTACCAGATCCGCAATTATTAATCAATACAATTGTACTTCAGGAAAGTAAGAATAGCTCCGCTATTGAAAATATTGTTACAACACAGGATGAATTATATAAGGCTGCAACAGAAGAAGGAACAACAAATCATGCAGCTAAAGAAGTACTAAGCTATAAGGAAGCTTTGTATGCAGGATTGGAAAAAATGAAAGCACAAAAGAATTTGCTGTTGACGAATACAATGATTGAAATTGTACAAACAATTAAACAAAATGAATCGGGTATCAGGAACTCGCCGGGCACAGCCCTGAAAAATGCAATCAATGGAGAAGTTATATATACACCACCTTGCTGTGAGGATGTATTAAGGGAAAAACTGTCCGCACTGGAACAATTTATCAATGACTCCGATAGTTCTTCGTTAGACCCTCTAATAAAAATGGCATTTATTCATTATCAGTTTGAAGCCATACATCCTTTTGCTGATGGTAATGGACGAACTGGCCGCATCATAAATGCATTATACCTTGTACAACAGGAGTTATTATCTCAGCCGGTTCTGTATCTCAGTTCCTATATAGTAAAATATAAAACTGAATACTACCAGCTATTGAGAGGAGTGACAGAAAAAAATAACTGGAACGATTGGGTTATGTATATGATAACTGCATTGATAGAAACAGCACAACTTACAACTAAGAAAATAAGAAGTATGCTTTTGTTGAAAGATAAATTTGAAAATCAGCTAAAACAAACACTGGGTTCATCATTCAGTTACGAATTATTACAACTGATGTTCACATTACCCTATTTAAAAATTGAATTGTTGGAAAAGAAAAAAATAGCTCATCGGCAGACAGCCTCAATATGGTTAAAAAAATTAAGTGAAAATAGAATTTTAGCCCCCCAAAAAATTGGCAGGACAACTTACTATGTCAATTACAAGTTAATGGAGTTGTTGTCGGCTGACTAACTACAAGATTGGGGGCAGCAATAATTCTAAAGATTTAAAGTTCGACTTCGCCCCAACTACCAACAAAAAAGCCTTTGAAAATCAAAGGCTTAAAATCCGTGGAGCTGTCGGGAATCGAACCCGAGTCCAAACACATTCGCCACAGGCCTTCTACATGTTTATCCGGTTATTATTTGTCGGGATAGTACAGGAACCCGGCCAACCAATACTATCCTTAGAAGAATCGTCTTAAGCAGTGGTCACTTCATTCCACTACAGCATTCCGTTTTGTTTTTGAGTCGGCGGCGGAACATGGTAACAGAACTGACCTGTTCGGCGGCCCTAATGGATGCTAATCTATCGATTAAGCAGCCATGGCATACGAAGTATTGCCATTTAAGTGTTGAATATTCAGATTTAAGTGCTAATTATACAACGCACTACATGCTTATACCTGCAAAGAACTATGCTGTCAAAACCGGTCAGCCCCGGAGGACAGCAAAATTACAAAACTTATGAGTAATTGTTTCAATTACATTTGCAGAATAAGATTTTATTCATGACACCGGAGGAGTACTATCAGCAACGGCTGCTTACACTGAAAAACGAATTACAGCAACTCAATAAACGAAAATCACTGCTGGCATGGCTGCGCTTTGCAGCTGTTGTTGCAGCTATTGCTGCCTTCTATTTTTTATTTCCTGCTGGAACAGGTTATGCTGTTACCGGTTTAATACTTTGCGTGGCCATTTTCATCCGGCTGGTAATTACAGATCTGAATAATAAAAATGCGATCAGCCATAATGTACTGCTGCAGCAGGTAAATGAAGAAGAGTTGCTGGCACTCCGTCATCAATATCATCATTTTGATGACGGGCATCAATTCGCTCCCGCAGAACATCCCTACGCCAACGACCTTGATATTACAGGCCGGTCATCCCTGTATCAATATTGCAACCGCACCACTTCTGAAATGGGCGCAACAACTTTGGCCAATTGGTTGCTATTTCCTGCGGATACTGCCACTATCATGAACCGGCAGGATGCAGTTAAAGAATTAAAAGACCTTGCTGAATGGAGACAGGAATTTCGTGCGTATGGTAAGGAAGAAAAAATTACTTATGCCACACATCAGCGTTTACAGGAGTGGTTGCAGGCGGCGCCGCATTTTATTGGCAAGCCATCCTGGCGTTTGTTGCAATGGATCGTTCCTGCAATTATCTGTTCCGTAATAGTTTTAAATGTTTTTGATATCATCAGTAACCCGGTTCGCAATATTTTTTTAGTATTATCGGCAATGCTGGCATTTTATGTTGCCGGTAAGATTGCATCGCTGCATCAGCAGGTAAGCAAAATGGCTGATGAACTTGCCGTAATGTCGAATAGTGTAGCATTAATGGAGCAGGCAGCATTTAAAAGCACCAAGCTGCAAAACCTGCAGCAATGTTTTAAAGATGATAACGGCAACGCGTCAGTGCAATTAAAAGCCTTAAAGAAAATTGTGGAGCGGTTAGACCTGCGGTTGAACCCGGTTGTATTTATTCCTTTGGCCGTACTTTTTCAATGGGATATTCACCAGGCCATGGCATTGGAAAAATGGAAACGGCGCAATAAAAAACATATTGGCGACTGGTTTAATGCCATTGGTACGATGGAAGCACTCCAAAGTTTTGCCACTGTTCATTTCAATCATCCGCAATGGTGCTTTCCCAACTTCACTTTATTTCATTGTACCGTGGAAGGTGTTGATGTTGGCCACCCATTAATACCACCAGCCAAACGGGTAAACAACTTTATTGGCATTCATAACAGGGATACTATTATGCTCGTTACAGGCAGTAATATGGCTGGCAAAAGTACTTACCTGCGCAGCATTGGTGTAAATATTGTTTTGGCGATGGCCGGTGCGCCGGTTTGTGCACAATCATTTACATTATCTCCGGTAGAACTGATCAGCAGTATGCGTATTGCCGATAACCTGGAAGAAAGCACCAGTACATTTTATGCAGAATTAAAAAAACTGAAAGCCATCATTGAAAAAGTAAATGAAGGTGTTCCTGTTTTTATTTTGCTGGATGAAATTTTACGCGGCACCAATTCCTTAGACAGGCATACCGGTTCAGAAGCGCTCATCAGGCAACTCATCAAACATCATGCAGCCTGCATTATTGCCACACATGATGTGGAGCTGGCGCAATTAAAAAACGAATTCCCGGATAACATTATGAATTTTCATTTTGATGTGCAGGTGGAGAAAGAAGAACTGTATTTCGATTATCAATTGAAAGAAGGCATCTGCACCAGCCTTAATGCTTCTATATTAATGAAGAAGATTGGGATTGAGATGTGAATGGGGAGTAGTGAATAGTGAATAGTGAATGGTCAATGGTGAATAGATCGTTCCCTCCTTTTAATTAATTGGTGTATCTTCATCGGTCTATCAACTATCCCGCAGGGCACTGCGTGCAACTATCAACTATCAACTGTCAACTGTCAACCTTCAACTATCAACCTTCAACCGAATTAACTCCCCTACTTGCAATCCGTACTCACCGACTTGCCATACCCGAACCAGTCGTTACCGTTAGCATACAGCATTAAGCCCAGCAACAGTACAATACCCACGATCTGTGCATACTCCAGGAATTTTTCATTGGGTTTTCTTCCCGTAATCATTTCGTATAAGGTAAATACCACGTGCCCCCCATCCAAAGCAGGAATAGGCAGCAGGTTCATAAAGGCCAGCGCCATGGAAAGAAATGCAGTAAACATCCAGAACTGCTCCCAATCCCATTTATCTGCCAAGCCATTGGTCATACCTTTAAACCCTCCCAAACCTTTGTAAGCTCCGGTTTCTGGTTTAAAGATCATTTTAAATTGATCTACATAAGAGGTGAGTGATTTGACAGCTTTGTTGACACCAGCGGGAAATGCTTCAAAAAAAGTGTACTTAGTGGTGTCAATTTTGTAAATATGCATTTTGGTATACTGATCCGGCTCAAGCATACTTATCTCAGCTTTACCATTACAATCAAGTATTTCATTAATCAACACAGTATCTTTCCCCCGAACTACTTTAAAGACTACGTTCTTATCTTTTTTATCTTCGATAGCCGGGGCAATTTCATCAAAAAAAGCTATCGGTTTATCATCTGCAGCAATGATGATATCTCCTTCACGCATTCCGTAATTATACGATCTTAATGTATCGTTATCAACAATCAGTTTACCTACTTGCGAAGGCACCCGTGGAGAAATAAAACCTCTTACTGCTTTTCTATTTTCAATTATTTTATTTAAAAAATCTTTTTTGATAGGAATTTGAATTTTCTTGCCATCTCTTTCAACATCTACAACTCTATCTTCTGTACCAATCAGAATTTTTTCAGTGATATCATCAAAATTAATTATTGGCTTCCCGTCTATTGCCTCAATCTTATCGCCACTCAAAAATCCAGCATCTTTAAATTGCTTGTTTACAATTCCGATTCCATATTTCAAACTATCATTTGGTATTTTCTTATCTCCCCACACCCACAATATCATTGCATAAATAAAAAAGGCCAGCAGCACATTCATGATCACACCACCCAGCATAATAATCAATCTTTGCCAGGCCGGTTTACTGCGGAACTCGTACGGCTTCGGCGGCAGTTTCATGGCTTCGGTATCCATGCTTTCATCTATCATGCCGGATATTTTTACATACCCGCCCAATGGTAACCAACCGATACCGTATTCAGTATCGCCCACTTTCTTTTTCACCAATGAAAACCAGGGATCGAAAAAAAGATAAAATTTTTCCACGCGGCATTTGAACCAGCGTGCGGTAATATAATGCCCAAATTCGTGAAGGATCACCAGTATGGATAATGCAAGAATCAGTTGCCCAACTTTTACACCCACTACAGACCAATGGATTGCTAATAATGTCATATTGTTCGCTCCTGTGCGGAGGTTTTAATGTTAGTGTTTATACTGTTTCCTCTTAATTCATGGAAGCTGTTTGCTGGATAAGAAGTATTTCCAAAAACGGGCTTACCCAGGGTTAAGGGTTACAGGTTAATCAGTGAAGCGGCAAAATTACGGGCTTCACCATCGCTGTCAAAATATTCCTGCATGCCGGGCTTTTCAATAAATGGTATTTTTTCCATTGTTTTTTCCACCATGGCTGTCATATCTAAAAAGCCAACCCGATTGCGCAGAAAGGCCCACACTGCAATTTCATTGGCTGCATTTAATATACAAGGCATATTACCACCTTTGTGCAATGCTTCGGTGGCCAGGGCAAGGTTTCTGAAAGTTTTAACATCCGGCTCTTCAAAAGTAAGGCTGGGGTATTTCCTGAAATCCAGCCGCAGAAAATCATTTTTTATGCGTTGGGGAAATGCCATCGCATACTGAATGGGTAATTTCATATCGGGCAAACCCATTTGTGCTTTAATACTGCCATCTTCAAACTGTACCAAACTGTGTACAATACTTTGTGGATGCACCACCACCTGTATCTGGTTGGGGTGAAGATTGAACAGCCATTTGGCTTCAATCATCTCCAAACCTTTATTCATTAATGTGGCAGAGTCGATAGAAATTTTTGCGCCCATCGCCCAATTGGGATGCTGCAGGGCGTGGTCCCGTTTTACATTGACAAGATAATTGGGTTTTTTGCCAAGAAACGGTCCACCGCTTGCTGTAAGGATAATCTTTTCAATCCTGTTGCGGCTTTCGCCCACAAGGCATTGAAATATGGCGGAGTGTTCACTGTCAACCGGAATAATGGGCACCCTGTTTTCAATGGCTTTCTGCATCACCAGATCGCCGGCCACCACTAATGTTTCTTTATTGGCCAATGCTACAGCCTTTCTTTTAGATACGGCTTTCATAGTGGGTTTTAACCCGGCAAAGCCAACAATTGCCGCCAGCATCATATCATAGCTGTCAAAGTCGGCCACTTCTTCCAATGCCTGTTCTCCTGCAAATACTTTGGTAAGGGTTTTGGCTAATGCATCTTTTACTTTGTGGTAACGGCTTTCGTCGCCAATAACCACTGCATTGGGATGAAACTCCAGCGCCTGTTTGATCAGTAAATCATCATTGGTTTGTGCGGTAAGAATTTCCACTTCAAATAAAGCCGGGTTGGCACGGATCACATCCAGCGCCTGGGTGCCAATAGAACCTGTGGAACCAAAGATGGCAATACGTTTTTTGGTGGTGAGGTCGGCCATTTGATAATGAAAGATTGTGTCGCAATTTAACTTAATAATTGTTGCAACGCAATTTTCACTTTATCAAAATTGAATTTTTGGATAATATTTTGCATGGCTGCATTGATCTCGGCTGTACAAAGCTTCCCGATGGAACCTTCGTGTGTATGTTGTACTGATGTGCTGTAAGTAAATTCCCCTTTCTCAATATCCATTCCCACTTTTTTATACGCATCGCGGAATGGTATGCCCTGCAATACCAGTTTATTCACTTCTTCCACACTAAAAAGGTATTGGTATTTTTCATCCTGCAGTAAATCTTTTTTAATGGAAATGTTTTCCAGCATCAGGCCCGTCATAGTAATGCAGGCGTTCATATTTTCAAATGCAGGAATGATATGTTCTTTCAGCAATTGCAGATCACGGTGGTAACCCGATGGTAAATTGGTGGTCATCATCATAATCTCATTGGGCAAAGCCTGGATGCGGTTACAATGCGAACGGATAAGTTCAAATACATCCGGATTTTTTTTGTGCGGCATGATGCTGCTGCCGGTGGTCAGTTCATCCGGAAAGCTGATAAAACCAAAATTCTGGTTCATGAATAAACAGGCATCCATACTTAATTTGGCCAGCGTTGCGGCAATATTGGCGATGGCTGATGCTACGATGCGTTCTGTTTTACCACGGCCCATTTGCGCATACACCACATTATAATTTAAATCATCAAAGCCCAGTAATTGCGTGGTGAGTGTTCTGTTGATGGGGAAAGAACTGCCATAACCGGCAGCAGAACCCAATGGATTTTTATTCACCACAGCATACGCTGCATGCAAAGTGGTTACATCATCCACCAAACTTTCTGCGTAAGCACCAAACCATAAACCAAATGATGATGGCATGGCTAATTGCAAATGGGTATAGCCGGGCAACAGGTCTCTTTTATATTTTTCACTTTGCTGCTGCAATAATGTAAATAGTTGATGGGTATTATGTACCAGTTGCTCCAGTTCGTGGCGCAGGTATAATTTCAGATCAACTAAAACCTGGTCGTTACGGCTGCGTGCACTATGAATTTTTTTTCCTGTATCTCCCAATGATTGGGTGAGTAAGAATTCAACCTGCGAATGAATATCTTCCACGCCATCATCCATAGTAAATTGCCCTGCTGCAATGTTTTTATAGATCTGCTGTAAAGTTGTAACCAATGCATTGGCTTCATCTGCTGTAAGTAATCCAACCGTGGCAAGCATTTTTGCATGCGCAATATTGCCCAGTACATCAAACGGCGCCAGCACCAGGTCCATCTCCCTGTCTTTACCAACAGTAAATTGTTCCACTTCCTGTAATGATGCTTTGTCTTTTTGCCAGAGTTTCATGGTGAATGGTGAATGGTTAATAATGATGCTTAGCAAACAATTTGCTGCAGCAGTTTAATATAGGTTTGAATCCCGTCTTTTATTTCTTCAAGATAAATAAATTCATCGGCAGTATGACTGCGGGCACTGTCGCCGGGTCCCATTTTTAATGTGGGGAAAGGCATTAATGCCTTATCGCTGGTGGTGGGAGAACCATAATAGCCTTTTCCCAACGCCATGCCCGCTTTCACCAGCGGATGATCCAGGCTGATGGAAGTGGATTTCATTCTTGTTGTGCGGGGTTTGAAAGCGCTTTTGAGATTCTTTTTTAACGCATCCAGTATCTCATCGAAGGTGTACAATTCATTCACCCGTACATCAATCACAAATTTGCATTGAGCCGGTACCACGTTGTGTTGTTTATTTTCTGTTTCTATAACTGTAACGGTTAACCGCGTATCGCCGAGCAAGCCGCTTACTTTTTCAAAATGATAATTGCGTATCCAGTTAATGTCGTCCAGGGCATTGTATAACGCATTCTCACCTTCTTTTCTTGCTGCGTGTCCTGCCCTGCCGGGTGCAGTACAATCAATTACCATTAATCCTCTTTCTGCCACGGCCATCTCCAGTTTGGTGGGTTCGCCCACAACACCAAAGTTGATATTGCCCAGGTAAGGCAACACCAGTTCAATGCCATTCACACCGCTAATCTCTTCTTCTGCACTGGCGGCAAACACAACGTTATATTTTGTATCCGCTGCACTATAAAAATGTAAAAAAGCAGCAATCAGGCTCACCAGGCATCCGCCGGCGTCATTACTGCCCAGGCCGAATAATTTACCGTCCTTTTCCACCGGTGTAAACGGATCCATGGTATAACCCTTGTTGGGCTTTACCGTATCGTGGTGGGAGTTTAATAAAACAGACGGTTTGTTCACATCATAATGCCTGTTCTTTGCATAGATATTATTGCCTACTCTCGCAAATTCAATGTTATGCTTTGTAAAGAAAGCCATCAAAATTTCAGCAGTATCATTTTCTTCTTTGGAAAACGAAGGTGTGGCAATTAACTCTTTCAGCAGCGCCACAGCTTCTCCGTATAGTTGGTCACTCGTCATGTTATTGTATTAATGTACCCGTAGTTGTTTTGGTTACGTTTTGTAATAAATCACCGGCATGGCCGATCAGTACTTCTTTAACGCCGCTGTCTATTGCAGCAAAAGCGTTATCAATTTTTGGCAGTATACCATCGAATAATTTATGATCGTTTTTCAGTCGCTGGTAAATAGTTTTATTGATCAGCGTGATCACTGAGTTTTCATCTTCCACCTGTTCCAGTACACCTTTCTTTTCAAAACAATAAATCAACCGCACATCAAACGCTGCTGATAAAGCCACAGCAATTGATGAGGCAATGGTATCAGCATTGGTATTCAGCATCTGCCCCATGCCATCATGTGTTAAAGGCGCTAATACAGGCGTAAGCCCGTTGTTTAAAAATAGTTGTAAATATGCTGCAGCAATATTTTTTGTATCTACATCACCTGCAAATCCAAAATCAATTCCTTCTTTGGTTACCGGACGCTTTGTTGCCGGTATGCAGTTGGCATCTGCTCCGGTAAGCCCGATGGCGTTGCAGCCAATAGCCTGCAATTGCGCCACTATTTTTTTATTCACCAGCCCGCCATATACCATCGTTACCACATCAATTGTTGCAGCATCGGTTATTCTTCTGCCGTTGATGTATTGAGATTGTATACCGAGTTGTTCCCCGATTTTAGTGGCAATCTTTCCGCCGCCATGGATCAATATTTTGTTGCCATTGATTGCGGCAAATTTTTGCAGGAATGCACTGAGATTTTTTTCATCATCAATAACATTGCCCCCTATCTTGATTACAAATAACTGTTCCATTATTTCGATTTCAGTATTTCTGCCAGTACAGCCTGTGCCGCCCAAACCCTGTTGCCTGCTTCGGTAGTGACCAGGCTGTTTGCACTATCCAGCACTTCATCACTCAATTCCACATTTCTTCTTACCGGAAGGCAGTGCATTACTTTGGCATTATTGGTTAACTGCAATTTTTCTTCGGTTAGCATCCACGAAGGATCGTTGGTGTAAATTTTGCCATAATCAGTAAACGTACTCCAGTTTTTTACATACACAAAGTCGGCGTCCTTCAATGCTTCATCCTGATCTTGTACTATGGTTGCGCCTTTGGTAAACTGCTCATCCAGTTCATAATCTTCCGGGTGGGTTATGACAAAATCAGCTTCTCCCCACGCATTAATCCATTGCGCAAAAGAATTGGCCACGCACTGCGGCAGCGGTTTAATATGCGGTGCCCATGTTAATACCACTTTCGGCTTACGGCCAGCAATACCCGCTTTTTTCATTTGTTCCTTAATCGTAATGATGTCAGTTAATGATTGCAGCGGATGCAGCGTGGCGCTTTCCAAACTTACAATGGGTACACCGGCATACTGCATAAATGATTTCATCACCAGTTCGCTGTAATCTTCTTCTTTATTTTTTAAAGATGGAAATGCACGGATGCAGAGCACATCAAAATACTGGCCCAGAATCGGCGCAGCATCTTTCACATGTTCCACTGTTGTTCCGCTCATAATTGCACCATCCTCAAACTCCAGCGCCCATCCTTCTTTGTCTACATTAAATACAATCACTTCCATACCGAGGTTACGGGCAGCCACCTGCGTACTCAAACGGGTACGCAAACTGGGATTCAAAAACAGGAGGCCAATTTTTTTATCGGCACCCAGCACTCTGTCGGATAAAGGATTGGCTTTATAGGCCAGCGCTTTTTCCGCCAATGCGTTGATGTCGGTTACATCGTGTACTGAAATGAAGTGTTTCATTTTTCTTCTGCGTATTTAATGCTGACTGGATTGCTTTTCGTTTCACCAGCCTCTTATTAATGGTTAAGTTGAATATTGCTTCACATTATCGGTCAGGTCGCTTATAGCGCCCCGACCTGAGGTCACATGGTCTGACGGCATCGTTTGACCATGAACAATTAATCAATCCCGCTATCGGTCAGATCGCTTAAAACGTCGCGACCTTGAGGCACATGGTCTGACGGCATCGTCTGACCATGAACAATTAATCAATCCCGTTATCGGTCAGATCGCTTATAACGTCTCGACCTAAGGGCACATGGTCTGACGGCATCGTCTGACCATGAACAATTAATCAATCCCGTTATCGGTCAGATCGCTTATAACGTCTCGACCTAAGGGCATATGGTCTGACGGCATCGTCTGACCATGGACAAATAATTATTCTCTTTTTATCGGCCAGGTCGCTTGCAGTGCCCCGACCTTTATTGCAATTCTTTTGAAATTGCGGACAGAAACACATCGGCATCTGCTTTGCTGAAATTCAATGCCGGCAATAATCGAATCACATTCGGTTTAGATTCACCGGTAAAGATGTGGTGTTTGAATAATAAATTCTTCTTCACATCTTTCAACTCCAATGGCAAATCAATACCAATCATTAATCCTCTTCCCCGCACTTCATTAATGTTAGGTAATTTTTTTAATTCGGTGATTAAGTATTCGCCTACTGCTGCAGCATTTTGCATCAGGTTATCCTGTTCAATAATTTCTAAAACAGATAATGCAGCCGCACATGCCAAATGGTTGCCACCAAATGTAGTGCCCAGCATAAAATGTTTGGCTTTCAATTTAGGCGCAATAGCAATACCTGCTACAGGAAAACCATTGCCCATTCCTTTTGCCATAGTGTACACATCGGCATCAACACCACTAAAATCCTGTGAGTAGAATTTACCTGTGCGGCCATAACCGCATTGCACAGCGTCTGCAATGAATACGGCATTATACTGATCGCACAAACTGCGGATGAGTTGTAAGAAAGTTTCCGATGCAACATTTATACCGCCCACGCCCTGTATACCTTCAATAATTACTGCGGCAATATCGTTGCCATGTGCATCAAAATACTGCTGCAGTGAAGTGGCATCGTTGAATGGAAGAAATACAACATTATTGGTTTGGTTTACCGGTGCTACTATATTCGGATTGTCGGTTACTGCAACGGCCAATGATGTACGTCCATGAAAACTTTTTGAAAAAGCTATCACTGTTTTTCTTCCGTTATAAAATGAGGCAAGCTTCAATGCATTTTCATTCGCTTCTGCACCAGAATTACACAGGAAAAGATTGTAGTCTTCCCTGCCGGAAACTACACCCAACTTTTCTGCGAGTTGCACCTGCAAAGGAATTTTTACGGAGTTGGAATAGAACCCCACTTTATGCAACTGGTCTTCCACACGTTTTACATAATGCGGGTGTGTATGCCCGATAGAGATCACCGCATGGCCACCATAAATGTCTAAATATTCCTGGCCTTTATCATCCCAAACCCTGGAGCCAAGCGCTTTGTCTATTACAATATCATTGAGTGGATAAACGTCAAACAATTTCATGTTGCTGATAAGTTAATGGTTAGAAGTAAGATGCTTTTAATTTTAATCCTGCCGTTTCTTCAAAGCCAAAAATCAAATTCATATTCTGAATGGCTTGGCCGCTGGCGCCTTTCACCAGGTTGTCAATTACAGAATGGATTACCAGTTTACTGCCTACTTTTTCCAGTTGAATCACACATTTGTTCGTATTCACCACTTGTTTCAGGTAAACTGCATCGGTGGTAACGGTAGTAAATGGATGGACATTGTAAAAATCATTGTACAAAGCATTTAAATTTTCTATCGTTTCTTCACAATTGAGTTGAGAACTGATGAAAATACCCCGTGTAAAATCTCCCCGCCAGGGCACAAATGAAAAATGATCTTTTGTCAATGGTGCAGCAGCCTGCAGACTGTTTATAGATTGCAGTATCTCGGCATTGTGCTGGTGTGTTAAGGTTTTATACGCCTGTATATTATTAGCCCTCCAGCTGAAATGCGATGTAGGGGCAAGGCTTTGCCCTGCACCGGTACTGCCCGTGATGCCGGTAGTGTATACATCATGCAGTAATCCTGCTTTTGCCAATGGCAATAACCCTAACTGAATGGCGGTTGCAAAACAGCCGGGGTTAGCAATATTATTTGCATTGCGGATAGCTTCACGCTGTAATTCCGGTAATCCATACACGAAATTTCGGTTACCGGAGGCCGAATGAGCACTCAGCCTGAAATCGTTGGCGAGGTCAATGATCTTTACGCTATCTGCAAAACTATTTTCTGCCAGGAATTTTTTAGATTCTCCATGCCCCAAACACAAAAACAACACATCAATTTCCGCAGGTAAATCGCCGGTAAATTTTAAGTCAGTTTCACCAATTAAATCCTGGTGTACCTGGTAAATAAAATTTCCTGCATTGCTTTTACTGTGAATGGCAGTCAATTCAGCAAAAGGGTGTTGCAGTAAAATGCGGATGAGTTCACCCGCAGTATATCCTGCGCCACCAATAATGCCCACGCTCACTTTATTTGCCATTGTCTGCTGCGTTTACTTTATGATAGATGGAAGTTTGATTGCCGAATATCTTACTGAAACCTCTTACATCATCGCCGGTATAACCGGTATTCATTTCACCGTATTTGCCAAATTTTGCACTCATGAGATCGTAATCAGATTCAATACCAATTACCTGGAAATGATACGACTGCAGTTGTATATAGACTGAACCGGTTACCGTTTGCTGACTGTTGGTAAAGAAAGCTTCTATGTCACGCATTACCGGATCAAGTATTTGCCCTTCATGCAACCAGTTGCCATAGAACAAAGCCAATTGGTCTTTCCAGTTCAGTTGCCATTTGGTGAGCACATGTTTTTCCAAAGCATGATGCGCTTTCAAAATAATCATCGGCGCTGCCGCTTCAAAACCCACGCGACCTTTGATGCCAATGATGGTGTCGCCTACGTGAATATCTCTGCCCACACCAAAAGGCCCTGCAATAGTTTGCAGGTATTGTATGGCTAACGATGGATGATCGAAAGTTTTGTCGTTCACGCCAACCAGTTCGCCTTTTACAAATTGCAGTTTTACTTCTTCAGTACCGGTTTTAGTTACCTGTGTAGGCCATGCACTTTCAGGCAGCAGTCCTTTGCTGTTCAATGTTTCTTTGCCCCCCACACTCGTGCCCCATAATCCTTTATTGATGGAGTAAACAGATTTTTCAAAATTCATGTCCACGCCTTTGCTCTTCAGGTAGGTTATTTCTTCTTCACGGCTCAGTTTTAAATCACGTATTGGTGTAATAATTTCCACACCGGGTATCATGATGTTAAAGATCATATCAAACCGCACCTGGTCGTTACCGGCGCCGGTGCTGCCATGCGCAACAGCATCTGCGTTTAATTTTTTGGCATGTTCTGCAATGCATAAAGCCTGGCTCAATCTTTCTGCGCTTACACTTAAGGGATAGGTATTATTTTTTAAACAATTGCCAAACACCAGGTATTTGATGATGGTATCGTAATAACTTTTTACCGCATCAATAGTGGTGTGGGTTTTTACGCCCAGCTTATACGCATGTGCTTCAATCTTTTTTAATTCCTCTTCACTAAAACCACCAGTGTTTACAATCACAGAATGTACTTCATATCCTTTTTCTTCAGTAAAATATTTTACACAATAGGTGGTATCCAGTCCGCCGCTAAAACCTAAAACAACTTTTTTCATTGTTTGCCTGATTTGTTTTATTTATTAAAGTCTGTTTGTTTGGTGCTGTTAAAAATGGAAGAAATACCTGAACATCGCTTTTACGCCACCGCCGCCGCCGTTACCATTATTGGAGTGTTTATCAAAAAAAGGCTTCAATAACTTCCACCGTTTAAAGCGCATCAGCCTTTCAAAAATATTTTTATTCTCTTCGAAATATTTTTTGGTTTCGGCAGGCTCGTAATGATCTGCAGGATCGTAGAGCATGGCAGTGCACATGCAGTTCTTCCTGTCTTTACTCATCAGTATTTCGTAATTCACGCAGCTTTTACACCCGGCCCAGAATTTTTCATCCTGTGTCAGTTCAGAATAAGTTACCGGTTCATAGCCCAATTCAGAATTGATCTTCATTACGGCAAGGCCCGTGGTTAGTCCAAATATTTTTGCATTGGGATATTTTTCCCTGCTCAGCCTGAATATTTTTTCTTTGATGGCTTTGGCTACACCACTCTTCCTGAATTTAGGTGCAACGATCAACCCGCTGTTGGCTACATATTCCCCTTCCCAGGTTTCGATATAGCAGAAGCCCACCCATTCGCCACCGGTGGTAATGGCAATTACCGCTTTGCCTTCATTCATTTTTTGGGTTACATATTCCGGGGTGCGCTTGGCAATACCAGTTCCCCTTGCCTGTGCAGAGGATTCCATTTCATCGGTAATGGTTTTGGCGTATTGCGCATCGGTTGGTAATGCTGCCCTGATGATAATGTTACTATTTTCCAATTCTTAAAATTGAAATAAGGTTAAAAAAAAGTAGAAAATTTCGGAGATTTTTTCACTGACAGGGGCAGGTTTTACTTGCTCGTCCTATCAGCAACCACGTCGGGGTCGCGGGAGCGACTCGATCACGTACTCAATGGAAAACATGACCCTCACGGGACTGTTGTTCACTGGAATGGTATGTGGTTGATGTTGTTTCAATGTATGCTTTTGAAAAATCAGTGCAAATGTATAGTATAATTTTAAATAAAATGGTTAAAAAAATTATTAATCTTTTCCGCCCTCCGGGCTGCTGCCCAGCTGTTTATAGTAGTATTACTACATTCAACTTTCAGGCTTGCTGATAAGCGACTTGATTGTCATCTGTAAAAATGGCAACGCCTTGTTATAGTCCAGTGGCGGGTATTCAAGGCCTAATAACCTGATGTTTTTATAATACTCCTGCAAATGCTCAAAGTAGTTTTTTTCCAATTGTATTGCTGTGGCATTAATCCCCAGCTTACTAATTAAAAACCATTTTTCTAATAGCCTTGCCGTTCTTCCATTACCATCCTGGAACAGATGTATCTTTACGAACACCAAATGAATATATGAGGCATAATAAAATGTTTCATATTCATTTAAAGGTTGATTAAGCAGTAATTCAATATCCGCAAAAAGCCTGGCTAATTCAGGATCAATAATATGAGATTCCGCTGCTACGTATTCAATCCGGCTTTCGTTGTTAATCACAAACATTGGATTGTTCCTGATCTTTCCCTGTTGCGATCTGGGCAACAGGTTAGCACTGAGTATTGAGTGTGCAGTTTTTACATGCTGAAATGTAAGTTGATGTTGAAATATATACTCATATGCCAGGTATAAATCATCGGCTTTTTTTGTATAGTCCGGCTGGTATTCAACATTTAAAAACCTATGCTTGAAATAGCTGTCGTAGTCAATATTCTCCCCTTCTATTTTAGAAGAATAAACAGTTGATATAGAATTATAAAAAGCAAAATAATCTACAGGTGTCTTTTCTAACTCCATTTGCTTTAATAGCGGTAATATCTCCTCTGGGGAAGATGCTGTAAAGTCATCAAGTAAATGGTTTGACACTATTTGCAACTTCATATTGGCAAATGTACATACTTTGAAAGATGTCATGCAAAAGATATAGGGTTTCAGATTGTGTATTCATTTGTAATTCGGCAAAAAAATGGCAGCTTTTGCAGGCTGCCTCATTACAATATCATTCCACAGAACATCAGTTATTCATAAAAGGTTTCAACGCATCAGCTATCTTCCGGTCGTTACTCAGGCGGGGCAGTTTGTTTTGCCCACCCAATTTGCCGATACTCTTCATATATTCAATAAATCCATTTTTGGGTATGGGAGATATTTTCAGCCGCTCCAGGATATTGCCCGCAATCAAATCATCATAATACACATTTTTAGCCCGCAGGTTATCATCTATTTTTTGGGCGAATGTTGAGATGTTTTGCGGTTCTTTTTCAAACTCCACAAACCACTCATGATAACTTTTACCATTGCCCTGCGCTATCATCGGCGCCACAGTAAATTCAGTTACCTGAACATGTTCTTCCTCTGCTGCTTTCAATAAGGCCGATTCCACTTCTTCCCCAATTACATGCTCCCCAAATGCGCTGATATAATGTTTAATTCTGCCGCTTACAATTAGTCGGTACGGATTCGTCGATACAAACTTCACCGTATCCCCAATATTATAGCCCCACAATCCTGCGTTGTTATTAATGATAAGGGCATAATTCTCTCCCACTTTCACATCTTTCAGCATCAGTCGTGTTGGGTTATCACTGAATATTTCTGCTGCCGGAATAAATTCAAAAAAGATTCCGCTGTTGGTATTCAGTAATAAACCTTCGGCTTGCTGACTGTCCTGGAAGGCAAAGAAGCCTTCGCTTGCAGGAAATAATTCAATACAGTCTATTTTTCTGCCAATACTTTCATACAGTTTGGCTTTATATGGCTCAAAGTTTACACCGCCCTGTACCATCACGCTAAAATCGGGGAACAAATCGCCAATTTTTTTTCCGCTTTTTGCAGTAAGCCGGTCAAAGTACATCTGCATCCAGGGTGGTATGCCGCTGATGAGCGTCATGTGCTGGTTGATCGTTTCCTCAACAATCTTGTCCAGCTTTTCTTCCCATTCTTCAATACAATTGGTTTCGTAAGAAGGCAGCTGGTTACTGCGCAGGTAACGCGGCACGTGATGATTTACAATGCCGCTCAGTCTTCCGGTGGGAATACCCCCCACACGCTCCAGTTCAGGCGAACCGCTCAGGAAAATGAGTTTGCCATCTGCAAATTTAGTATTGCCTGTTTCTGCCATATAACACAGCAATGCGTTGCGGGCAGAATTGATATGGTTGGGAATAGAATCTTTAGTGATGGGAATATATTTTACCCCGCTGGTGGTGCCGCTGGTTTTGGCAAAATAAATGGGTTGCCCTTTCCACAACACATTATGCTTGCCTTCCTTTATACGGTTGATGTACACTTTAAAAGCTTCATAATCGCGTATGGGTACCTGTTGGGTAAAATCTTCGTAGGTTTTGATGTCAGCAAAACCGTGTTCTTTACCGAATTCTGTTTTTGCCGCTGTTTTTACCAGGTATTGAAAGATGGACAACTGGTCTTCAACCGCAGTTTCCATTCCTTTCTTTGTTTGTTTATAAATATAGCCTGCAAACGGTTTGGCCAGGAATGATTTGATTGCCATAGTCTTCTTTGTTCAGGAGTTCAATCTGTTGCACATCAACAAGCGCTCATAAATCTGGCAGTAAAATTAAAGGAATAATTTGGGTAATACGTCTGATTCCTGTCATTAAAAATTTATTGACAGTCGCAGGTCCATTCTGTATCCAGGTCAATAACAGTTACCACCACAAGGCCGTCGGCTTTAGGTGCAAATACAATTCTTACATGCTGGTGGTCGTGCGTTTCGCCTTCCAGCGGGTAGCTTTTTCCTTTGTCGCTTTCTTCAATCTTTGCCGCATTCAATTTTCCTTCCTGTAAAATTTCTTTTACTTCACTTTCGTCAATATGGCGGCAGTCCATACGGCAGCGGGCATGTTTGGTATAGATCAGGTGCGTGGTTTGCCGGCTGAAAGGCAGTTCGCTGCTGATGGTGGCAGTGCCATTGTCGTGCACCGGTACCGTAATGTGTGTATCTGTATTTGCGGGAGCCTGCGGAAATTTTCCCCGTTGATTCGTTTTAATATACCACAACAAAAAAGCTGCGGTGGCCAATGCCAGTAATGGTAAATATTTTTTTAACATGTTTATGGTTTAAAGCGTTTACATTAAGTGCTGCTGCACTAAAAATGTATGGCCATTGCTGTTGCAAAGATAGGCGCTTCAATTTCATCGCCTCATTTACCGGTGGTGTTTTATCTTTGCAGCCTATGAGCAAAACCGTTGCGCTGCACACACTGGGTTGTAAACTGAACTTCTCCGAAACCTCCTCCATGGCAAGGTTGCTGGAACAGGAAGGTTTTGTGAAGAAAGATTTTGATGAGGTGGCCGATGTGTACGTTATCAATACCTGCAGTGTTACCGATAATGCTGACAAAGAATGCCGCTATCTTGTACGCAGCATACAGCGTAAAGCACCTGAAGCTATGGTGGTGATTACCGGTTGTTATGCACAGCTTAAACCACAGGAAATTGCTGCCATTCCCGGCGTGGATTTAGTATTGGGTGCTGCAGAAAAATTCAATATTACCCAACACTTAAAAGATATTGCCAAAACAGGTGAAGCAAAAATTTGCAGTTGCGATATTGAAGATGTTAATACTTTCACGGCTTCTTATTCTAAAAATGACCGCACCCGTACTTTTTTAAAAGTGCAGGATGGCTGCGATTATAACTGTTCCTTCTGTACGATACCCATGGCACGTGGCAAAAGCCGCAGCGATACCATTGCGAATGTTGTTGATAACGTAAAAAACCTTGCCGCAACCGGTGTTAAAGAAATAGTGCTTACAGGCGTTAACCTCGGCGATTTTGGTAAGGGCAATTTTGGCGGAAAGAAAACGGAAGAAACATTTTTTGAACTGCTGCAGGAACTGGATACGGTTGATGGTATTGAACGCTACCGCATCTCTTCTATTGAACCCAATTTACTCAGCAACGATATTATTGAGTTGGTGTGCAACAGCAAAAAAGTGATGCCGCATTTTCATATTCCGCTGCAAAGCGGCAGCAATAAAACTTTAGGTATGATGCGCCGCAGGTACAAACGGGAGATGTATGAAGAAAAAGTGGGGCTCATCAAAACGATGATGCCGCATTGCTGTATTGGCGTGGATGTGATTGTGGGTTTTCCCGGAGAAACGGATGAAGATTTTAAAGAAACATTTGATTTTTTGCACCGGCTTGATATTAGTTATTTGCACGTCTTTACTTATTCAGAAAGAGATAACACGCATGCACTTACCATTAAACCAGTAGTGCCGGTTTCGGTACGTAACGAAAGAAATAAACAATTGCGTAACCTGAGTTATCAAAAGTTGCAGTATTTTACACAGCAGCATGTTGGCCAAACCCGTAAAGTATTATTTGAAAAGCAGGAAAAAGGCAACTTAATGGAAGGCTATACCGATAACTACATTAAAATCACAGCCCCCTATACTGCAACTTGGGCTAATAATATTGTACCATGGACTATTTAAATGAAAAGGAATTGAATAAGTACCAGGTGACCATTCATTTTGAAATGGATGATGAGTTTATGAGTTTTGTTCCACCACACCGGGTATTGATCAATTCACTGATTGAGAAGGGCACTATTGATTATTATTCTGTAAGCATGGAAACCCAGCGCAGCTGGATGATCATTAATGCTGCCACTAAAAAAGAAGTGGAAAAATTACTGGCACAATCTCCTTTATATAAATACTGGACCGTCGAGATTGATGAATTGTTTGTGTATGATGGCCAAACCTACCGCCTGCCTGCATTGCAGTTGAATTAGATATTGTGTACGCCACCAACATCAATGCAGAATTTTCTGGATATTTTTCAAAAATATTTTGTCAAAAGTTATTAAAGCTTATCTTTGCCCTCCGATTTTAAAGAAGGGAGTTTAGCTCAGTTGGTTTAGAGCATCCCGACTTCAAGTCGGGAGTGGTCGGCAAAAAAATATTGATTAGGGAGTTTAGCTCAATTGGTTTAGAGCATCCCGACTTCAAGTCGGGAGTGGTCGGCAAAAAAAATATTGATTAGGGAGTTTAGCTCAGTTGGTTTAGAGCATCTGCCTTACAAGCAGAGGGTCGGCGGTTCGACCCCGTCAACTCCCACAAAGCCTTACTTGATGTAAGGCTTTTTTAATTAAGTATTTAATTTACCGAAACTTTTGTTGCTCCCGTGGTATGAATTCATAACACGATCAGGATGAAACAGGTTTTGCTTTTGCTGCGCTCAGCTTTTTACCCCATTTATCATTAATGTACCTGCGGCAGGGTTTTTCGATGAAACGGTAAGACACTCCGGATATTATCACTAACGCTGCCACGTACCCTAAACAATATACTAACCCGGTCCAAAACGGGAACTGCAGTTCTGTATCAAAACGATGCCCAAACTTATACGCTACCATCTTCATAAAAAAGATGAAGAGAAAATGGAGCATGTAAACTGAATAGGAAATATCGCCAAGATAGGTCAACGGTTTATTATTGAAAGCTTGCGAAAATTTATTGGTGTTGGAAGTAATGAACAACACCAGGATTGCAAAGAGGGGTACAAAATACACATCATCAATGCCAAAATGCAGGGCAGTAATTACAGCAACCACCATCAGTATACACCCCCGGTCGGAATTAAAAAAGCGTTTTACATTTTCTTTGCTGTATAAAATATACAGCAACATTCCGCTCATAAATCCTGCCACGCTTCTTAAAAAACCATAGTCGGAGGTAAGATCAAGATTGTGTGCTGATCCTGCAGCCGGATCATTTAAGCCATTACGGGGCAAAAGATAGATGATGGAAATATACAGCACTGCAATTACAGCTATCATCATTATCACTGCCAGCTTTCTTTTTCTAAAAAGTAACAGGCAAAGAAATGGGAATAATGTGTACGTCCACCATTCTGCGCTGATACTCCATGAAGGAATGTTCCAGGTAGCTTCGCCATTAATGGGAAAAGTTTGCAGCAGGAAAATATGTGTAAGGATTGCATGTGGATCGAGATAACCACCCGCTGTCATTTTCTCCACATAAAAAACAATAACCAACACCAGCAAAGTAATGATGTGCAATGGATACAAGCGGGCAAAACGGGCCAGCATAAATTTTTTAAATGCCCGCAGCGTGAAGTGTTGCTGAAACTCCTCTTTATATACATGCAGAATGAGGAACCCGCTCATCATAAAAAAAAGATCCACCATCAGGTAGCCTTTATCAAGAAACATGCTTTGTTCTTTCTGAACAAAACGGAAGCAATAAACCTGTACATGAAAAACAGCTACTAATAACGCTGCAATGCCTCTTAATGGCGTCAGGCCGGGTATGCTGGTTGCAGATGGTTTCATCTCAGTTAGCCAGGTGTTTCAGTAAACTGCAATCAAAATTTACCAAACGTGTTTTTTTGAGTTAATTGAAAAAGTAAAAATAACGGTTTTCTGATGTAAATATTGTTCCCTCTTTCCCTGCGGCATTTTATATAACTACTGAAGAATATGAAATTTATTTTTTTCTGTTATACCCTCCCAATTATCTGTGCGGAAAGGCGCCAACGGCAGGCCTGATTTATTGAATACATTTCCTTCAGATGCATCGTCGCACCAGTTATACCTAACCGCAGCCGGTGCGGCCACTTCATTGCAATACACAATGATCTTATCGTCTTTTATTTCTGCTTTGGCATAATGAAATCGCTTATCGGCACCGGCCATTTCAAATCCTTTTATGTAACCGTATTTATCTTTTACCATCCAGCCGTTTCCTGTATGTGTAAATGATAATTCCACGCTGCTGCCTTTTACCTCCATGGATTGATATACAGGCCCGCTAAACACCAACTGTAAACCATATACGTCGTGCAGGGCAATTAATGCCAGGCGTTTGCCCACATCCTGTTTGTTTTTAGGATGAATATCTTTGGGGTTACCAATATCTGTAGTTACCGCCATTCCAGTATGGGGTAGCGATAAAGTCATTGCCTGTGCTTCCCTCAATTCCGCCCATGCGCTGCCGTTATTACTGTTGGCATCTGCGCTTCCGAAAGTTGACAGTTGTACAAATAAAAAAGGAAAATCGCCCTGTGTAAAATGTTTTCTCCAGTCATTAATCATTAATGGAAATGCAGTGCGGTATTGATACGCTCTCTCCGCATTGGTTTCTCCCTGGTACCAGATCACACCTTTAAATGTTATGGGAAGAATGGGATGGATCATTGCATTGTATAAGATCGAAGGAAAATCATTCGGCCCGATTCCACTGCCAGCACCATCTTTTATCGATTCAACACGAAATAACCAGTCGCCCCCCAATGGAATTGTTGTTTTACCTACAGTTAATTGGAATGGCGCATCGCCGTAAATGCCACCGCCGCCCTGGTTATCTTTAACCCTTACTGCAATCACATTTTTGCCTGCGTGTAAAACGCCTGCAGGAATATTGTAAGCTCTTGGCTCATCCCATTTTTCCATGTGCCCCACCTGCTGACCGTTCACATAAGTAATATCTTCGTCATCTACTTTAGCTAATTCCAGCACAGCCGGTTTGCCTGCATCTGCATCACTGATCATAATAGTTTTCCTGAACCAGGCTACTCCGTCCAGTCCTGGAAATCCCCTGTCTTCCCAATCTGCAGGCAATTGCATGGTAACCCATTTGCTGTCATCGAATCCCGGATTTTTCCACAAACCTGCATTGGCCCTTTCATCAACACTGCCTTGCGCTTTCTTTATATTTTCTAATACGGCATCATTCCTGTGCTGTACAATTTCTTCCAGCGATTTTCCCTGCATAGCTGCGGCAACATCTTTAAATTCTTCGTTTGCGCCAAAACTCTCCATACTTGTCCACGATTCTGATTGTGTTCCACCCCATGTGGTGTTGATCAACCCAACGGGTACATGCAGCTCTTCATACAATTTTCTTGCAAAAAAATAGGCCGCAGCAGAAAAATCGCCCGCTGTTTCGGGGCTGCACACCTGCCAGTTACCGCCGGGCACATCATCCAGCAAAGTGCCACTAACGGTGTTGGGTATGTCAAATTGCCTGATTTGCGGATAATTGGCGCTTTCAATTTCTTTTTGATAATTATCGATCATGCCCCAGCCTGCAATGGGCATTTCCATATTGGACTGTCCGCTGCATATCCACACTTCGCCTATCAGGATATTTTGAAACGTAATGCTATTTTTTCCGGTGATGATCAATTGATAAGGCCCGCCGGCATTTTCCGGCTCCAGCTGCAATTGCCATTTGCCCGTTTTGGGCGTAGTGATGATTTTCTTTTGCTGGTTCAGTTGCACCGTAACTTTTTCACCGGCATTAGCCCAGCCCCAAATGGTGATGGCCGTGTTGCGCTGCAGTACCATATTATCGCCAAAAATTTTAGGCATGGTCACTGTGGCAAAAACAAAATGAATGGAAATTAAAAAGAATACAAAAACAATACCCTTCTTCATACAGCCTGAATTGATGTGGTGATTAAAGACAGTAATTTACAACAATCTTCCGGGCTTTAGCGGCAACGGTGTAAATCCGCAAAAAGAATGCTAATAAAGTGCCGGGAATGGCTTTTTTCATACGGTGAGTCACCCCTTANNTAAGGGGTGACTCACCGTATGAAACAGTAAATTTTTTATTCCAGGTCTGTTGCAGTACGCAACACTACCGGTGCTTTGATAAAATCACGCGGGTATCTTTTTGCGTAACGCAACAGGATACCCAAAAACTCCGGGTAGTTACGCAAGTGAATGCCCCTGCTCTTGACTGCTACAAAAAATGCCAGGCCAAAACTTACTGCAAAATTCAGCAACCCGATCAGGCAAACACCCAATATAGTATAAGTCAATTCGGATGCACTCACTGCGTGATCCAGCCCAAAAAAACCAATGGCCGTATTGGCCGCAGAAATGGTAATATGCCTGATATCGAAAGGCAGCCCAAATGTATTTCCAAAAAAACTGGCCATACCCAGGCAAAAGCCTAAGGCAATATTACCAATCAATGAGCCAAAGTGGTTTTCTATATAATGAATGATCTTAAACCAGCGCTTTTCACTAAATACTGTTTTGAAAGATGACAGGCTTCTCAGCCGGTCACCCACTTTTCCATATACAATATAATTTTCCACGTAGCCTGCAATCAATCCGCTAACAAATAAAAAGAAACCGGTAATGCACGCATATAATAAGGCCATGCTGTGAAAAGGGTGTTGTTCTTCCAGCAGGTGATGCGCTGCTGCGCCAGCGGCAATTTTTGTTCCCGTAATTTCAAAAAACAAAAAAGCCAATATATAAGTTAATGGAAATACCACCAGCAGGTTGCCGGTAAATGATGCCAGCTGTGTACGGCTTACCCTGGCAACGGTAATGGCCAGGTTGCGCAGGTCGGGTTGTTCACCCATTTTTTGTACATCAAATGAACTGGCCAGGTTATTGGCCGTGTATGCGGGCTGTTTAGTAGCGAGTGTGGAACCAGTATCCTGTATCAAAATAAAACCCAGCGAATAATTGGTACTGTATAAAACACCCTGCCACAGCGGCAGCAGTTGTAATTTAGTCAACAAGTTTTTAATGACCCCAATAAAGGAAATAATAACGCCGCCGCCCGCTGCACTCCAGAACATTTTCCAGAATTCTTTTCTTGTAGTGGTGATGTAATGTTCCCCTTTTCTGCCTCCATGTTCTGCAATTTGGTAAGCCAGGTAACCGGTATTCTCACTTACAAATTCACGTACAGAATTTTTTTTATTCTCATTATGCACCACGGTTTTGAAATAGTCCACAAAGCGTTCTGTGTCCAGGCTGTTGTCGCTGTCCAGCACGTCAATGATAATAAACATGCGGTTGATTTGCTGCTGCAACCGGGTAAGGATATACGTTTGTGCCAGGCTGGTGCCGTAAGTGGGCCGCTGATCATGTATCCATTGAATACTTTGATTGCAATTATGTAATGCCTCAACAGCATTGCTTAGTGTCATCCGTAATATTCCTGCATCCTTTCCGTTTTCATAGTCCTGCAGGTACTCGTTCACCATACGGTTTTGTTCAAGAAAAGGATAAATGGCATCCTCAAAATTTTCATAGCGGTGCGTCACTTCTTTTTCCAGTCCCAATGTAGTTATGCGGTAACTCAGCAACTGCACCGATTGCTGTAATTGTTTGATGAGTGAGGGTTCAGTAAGATTGATCTGTATGCCCAGCATTTCAAAAAACTGTTTCCACAATTTCGGGTCCATTCCTTCCACCCAGATATGATCGCTTCTCTTATAAAAAATCCTGTCGATCACATACAGGAAATTATCAGGAGATTTTAATGGGGGTAAAATTTTATGTTTCAGTTTAGATTGCAATTCCTGAATAAAACCACGGCTGCTTACAATGCCGCTTTCTGTTAGTGCAGTTACAATATCTGTTTTTATAAATTGACTGAGCAACGCTTTACGCAGGGAAAATAAGGAACTCCTGTCCTGGCTGAGCTGGAACATTACTGCCTGAAATTTTAATTCGGCATCATTACTATTCCGGGGATTATCGGGCCTGATTTTTTTCATCAGTTCCACCAGGTAATCCAGGCTGCGGTTACCCACGTGCAAAGGCAATACCACCGCCGGTTTTTTCCGGGATATACTACTGCTTTCTTTTCTTTTTTTTGTAAGCCGCAACATATTTATGGGAATTAAGGATACAGCTGAATGAGTTATATGGTAAAGACAATTATCATGCCTCAATTGTTGCAGGCTGCGCTGTTTTATCAAAAAAATCGTATTATTTTTGTGTAAACAGATGAAAGCAGAACAACCCCATACAGATACCCGCAGCTGGGAAGAAACCGATGTGCTGACTACATCGGGGGAAACCTGTTCGCTCATTGTCTGGAACGATGAACACAATACTTTTGAATGGGTAATAGAAACATTGATGGAAGTTTGCGGGCATACGGAACAGCAGGCTGAACAATGCAGTATGATCATTCACACCAAAGGTAAGTATGCCGTTAAAGAAGGCAGTTACGACACCCTGAAGCCCCAGTGCGATGCGATTACTGAAAGGGGCATTAATGCAACCATTGAAGTATTTGAAGTGTAAGTACTTTGCTGCTGAATACAATTTGATTTTCTTTTTTAAATTATTGTTATGAAGGAATACATGCTGCTCATCCGCAATGAAGGTGATGGCAAAGCAGGATTATCCGCAGCTGATCATCTTTCATTTATACAACAATGCGAAGTTTATATTGGTAAATTAAAAAGTAAACAGCAGCTGATTGCGGCGCAACCGTTGTTACGGGAAGGTGTTATCATCGAAAAAAATGATGATCACTGGCAGGAACAACCTGTAAGCATTGCCGGCACCATACAGGTGGGCTATTATCATATTCTTGCCAACAGCCTTGATGAAGCCATACAAATTGCAAAAGAAAATCCTGAGTTCAGTTATGTGCCATCGGCAAGCATTGAAGTAAGGCCAATAAAAACGATAGAGCAGGAAACAGCATTTGTCTACCCCGGAGCAAAATAGTTATGCCGTTCAGTTTTACAGCTGTCATCTATAAAAATGGGATTAATCTCTGTGTGGATGTGCCTTTGCATATTACAAATGCAATAACCGGCAAAAAAGGTTTTATCAAGATCAGGGGCACGCTGCGTAAACATTTTTTTCAGCAAACATTGGTGCCCGTTGCCAACGCACCTTACCGGTTGTTTGTAAATGGTATTATGCTGAAAGGCGCAGCTGTGGGTGAAGGCGACCGGGTACGTTTTACCATTGAACCGGATGAAGCGCCACCAGAATATCCCATACCAGCGGCATTACTGCTGCAATTGAAACGGCATAAATTATTGCAGGCATTTGAATCATTAACGCCATCAAGACAAAAAGAAATTAACCGGTATATTGGTGCATTGAAAACTGGTACAGTGATTGAAAAGAATATCAGTAAAGTGATTACCTCACTAAAAATGAAAACTTAGTTTACGCGTGATTCACCACAATCATTTGAAAGCCCGAAAATGCTGTTACTATATTGCGTTACAATTTTACCCCAAATGAAATATTGAATGTTCTGCCATCAGCCGGTAAAATTCCGGGGCCCGGATACATCGTAATTCTGCGGTTAAAATATTTTTCGTTGGTGAGGTTATTAATGCCTGCTGCAATATGGTATCGCTTATTAAGATTGAAGTTTGCGGTAACATCCATCACATGCCATGCAGGCACAACACCAATCACTCCGTTACTACTGAATTCTGTATTAAATGCATCGTTATAGGTTTTGCTGGTATACGTATGCTGCAGTTCAATATTAAAATTTTTGAGCAGCAGTTTAACACCGCATTTATTTACCCATGCTGGTGCGTTTTCCACATCATTACCTGCAATACTTTTATTAACACCTGCCTGGTTGATCATACCGCTTTTGTAATGTGCATCATTATACGCAAGCGAATTAAATACTTTCACATCCACTTGCGTCACATCCGGCGCAAACCATTTCATCAAAGACAATTCACCAAATGCTTCCACGCCTTTAATTACGGCATTGCCAATATTGGTGGTAAATAAATACGGATTACCTCCGCCTGCTGGCGTTTGGGAAACCAGCCCGATCTTATTACCATAATACAGGTAAAATGCATTCACTTCAAACTGCAATATATTTTTGGCACGGCCACGCCATCCGAGGTCAATATCATACCCCTTGCTGTCTTTCAATGCCGGATCAATTTTATCCAGCCTGTCTGCTGGTGTAATATTGGCATAGAGATAAGGCCTGTACGCCTGGGAAATATTACCATATAATTGCGTGGCGGCGCTTAACTGGTATTGTATTCCTGTACCAAACAATGGAAAATTTCTTGTGCTGCGGTATGCAACCGCTGTTGATGCATTATTGATCACGCCATCAAGATTCGTTTTAATGATCTCGTACCTTACTCCCGGTGTTACTGATAATTTTGAAGACAGCCTGAAAATATTTTCCGCAAACATAGCATAGTTGGTAGTTGTCAAATGCAGGTCAATACCATAAGGTTTGGTTAACGACAAGTCAAAATCGCCTGCAGTGGTACCAACACCCTTCTGTCTTCTTTTTGTTAATTCAGTAAAGTATCTAATACCTGCTGAGAATGCTTGTGCATTTTTTCCCATGGTATATTGGTGCAGCAACCTGGCTTCTGCGGTGATTCCTTTGTAATAGTCCCTGTCTACCTGCCGGGGATTGTACGTGCCGAGTGCTGTATTTACGGTATCGGCAATATTGCCGGCGTTAATAAACTGTACACTGTTGCGTTGCCCGGTAACAGAATGTACTGTTGTTTCCAATTTCGTGTTAGCATTAATGTTATACTTAAACAGCAATGCTGGTATATTGATCACTGGTTGAAAATAATTTCTTGCCCTTTCTGATTGTGTCGGGTTGGCTTTAAACTGTGCGTCGGTTAAACCTCCTGCGATCTGCTGTACATATTCCATCCGGGAAAACTCCGCTGCAATATTCATTTTGGCATTTACCTGGTAGCCAATATGGGCATAATAAGAGTGGTAATCGAATTGTGCATTATTCCTCCAGCCATCTCCATGGCGGTAATCATAAAAAGTATAATAGTTCCATTTGCCCACGGTACCACCCACTGCATTATAAGAATTGAATAAATTATTGGATCCCACTGTTTGTTCTGTTTCCACTGCAACCGGCTTGGTACTGTCACCCTGTTTCAATGTATAATTCAGCATGCCGCCAAACTGGGGGCCAAACTGCAGTGCAGCAGAACCCCGCACCAGTTGTATTTCTTCAATGGCCTGCATAGGTACGGTATAATGATTTTCGGGGTAACCAAAAATATCTGAATTGGTATTGTATCCATTCTGCCGCATATTCATTTCGATGGAACGATGGGCATCGGTTCCCCTGGTGCCAATATTCATTTGTGTACCGGCTCCATCCATTTCCCATAAAGTCAAACCGGGTATCCGTGCCAGTACGGTACGGCCATTATTCAATTGCACACCAGCTGTATTGTTAGACAGTTGCAGCAGGTTGGTGCGCTTGCCGGCGTAAATTACCGTTCCTTTACTATCAGGTAAAAATACTGCATCAGAATTTCTTAGTAATGTATTAATCGTAATGCTGTCCAGCATTTTGTTGAAAGCAGAATCAGTTCCGGGTACTTTCTTTCTGGGTTGTTGTGCAAAAGCCTGGAGGGTTAAACCGGCAAACAGCAGTACTAATAATTTTTTTCTCATTCCTGACAATTTTAGCGTTACAAAATTAATATCGTTTGATAAATGCACCAATGACCTTTCTCACTTTTCCCAAAGAACCGTACTACCGGCCCTGCTTAGACAAGCAGGGCCATAGCAGATACGATTTTTGTTACCAAACGATTGTTCATTTATTTTATTCAGCGCCATCTGTATGCCCACGGCTTACAGCATAGCTGCCTACTTTATTTCCTGTTGTTAGCCCCACTACGCAATCACTTCTGAAATGTATCGCCCCATACATCCTCGACAGAGATGCTTCATTTGCCATATCGGTAAACTGTTGTGCTTTGTCCGGAACGATATAACCCAATACAGTACTCGCTGCTCCGCTGAAAGTGCTGTGCCCGCTTATATATGCAGGGAAGTTGGGTAACCCTATATCTGTTTTGATACGGGTGTCCATCTGCATGGGTCTTGGGTTGAAATAATAAAACTTTGTATCCCAGCAGGCGACGGCTGCATCCATGAGGCTCATATTCAGCAAGGCCAAATTGCGGGCCCACCTCGCTTCACTGAAATTTAATTTTACAAATTCCGAAGCAGCAATATAGTTCCAGTGGCCTGGTGGTGTATACGTGCCCACACCATCAGACCAAAATGTGGCTATTGCCTTCTGTTCACGGGTAAGATTTTTTTGTATCTGGTATATTTCCTCCGTTTCGTTTTTAAATTGGGCTGAAGTGGTGGATGGGGGCGGCCCCGGCCTGATGGAAGTTACCATGGTCAACGAATCGAACAACCATGTTTTTACTTTACTGAATAAAGGCAGCATTGGCGGGCGCCTGGGCGACTCCTGGCTGTACCAGGGCACTTCACCTTTTGCCATGGCATCTGTTTCAAACTGGGTCCACTGTGTTTGCGTACCTGCTGCTGCACCTGCACGGTCGCCACGGGCACGGGTGATGAACTTGGCTGCAATGGCTCTTCCGAGCGATTCACCGGCATCAATATCACTGCGTACATTCATTCCCGCTATCAGCCTGGCTTTTTTATGTTCGTCTGCTTTCTGGTCAATAAAGTCCTGGTCGCCGGGAAACATCAGTTTTAAAATTTCTTCTGAAGCACCCAGCACCACCGCATCTTCGCTGGGGTAAGAAGGTAATGTCGATTTAGGCAGCAGTGTTTGAATGGTTCCATCTACAGTAAAGGGCGCTGCACGGTTGTACAACGATTTATAATAGTAACATGCAATACAGGCATCGTATTGCGCAGCACTAAGGTAAGCATAAGCCCTTGCCGCATAAGGCGGGTTGGCAAAAGGAAAAAGCGGGTACGCTAAAGGGTTATTGGCACTGGGCAAAGGATAAGTACCATCCGGGTTTTGATACGGGGGTACGTTATGTTTGGCCACCAGTTCCCGCATAATCTCATTCCACCGCAGCACTGCGCCTGCACCCCAGTATTTCACCAGTTCCTGCTCACCCCCGGTAATATTATTTTGGAAACTTTTGATCTCGCTGAGCTGTAATACATAATCAGGAGATGAAGTGGCAATGGGCGCTGCACAGGGAAATTCGCCTGCAGAAGCCAGCAGCAAAGGTTTCCATGTACCGGCGTTGGCATCATTGCGGGTGGGGTTAATGGCTGGATAATCTGCATTTGCTTCCTGTATTTTTTTAGAACAGGAATTGAATGACACCACAGTTATAACGGTGATGACGATGATATAGGCAAATATTTTTTTCATTGTTGTAAATTTTCATGCTGCGTTTACCGCAGCAATGGTGATGAAATGAAGGTTAGTGTTTGTCCTTGGTATCTTCCTTCTTCTTTTTCTTACTCAAATCAAAAATGTAAAACACACCTCCTCCAAAACTGGTTGACTGCCCAACGTTTCTGCCTGCAATGGTAGTATTTGCATCGGCTACAAATGATAAGCCGTTTACAAAATCCGTATCATATTTTACATGCAGTGCCAGTTTGGTGGCATCCATATTATTACTTACAAAGGGCATATTGTTTTTGGTAATGTCGAAACCACCGAGTGTGCTGAATTTATCTACAATACCTTCCACAATCCATGTACTGCTGCGGTAACCAATCCTGAAGTTGACATCGCTGGCATCGGGCATTTTTACTTCGTTGGTATAATGCATTTCAGTGGTGTAATAAGTGTTCCTGTCTAATGTTACATTACTGCGCAGCATATATGTACCCGAAATGGTGGCGAACCAGTCTCCCATTTCATAATCAGCCATCACCCGTAAAGAACCCGTTTTACTATGCAGCCCTATAGCCGTTGGCATCAGGTCAATATAATAATTCGTTACCGGGTTGGAATACCCCCCCAGCAGTATCGCTTTTAAATTTCCTTTCCCTATCATTTTTTCTTTTGCCACCCATTTTACCCAAAAGCTCAGATCCTGCAGACCTTTTTGCCCTTTCAGGTTTCCTGCGTTTGCCCGGGTGGAAATATAAGGCAAACCGAATAGTACATTTAGTTTATCGTTTATACCATAATTACCCATAATTGCAGCAGTTGTGGCACTTACAGTACCCAGGTTGGCATTATCTCTTTTATAAGTACCTTCCCAGTAATTTTTCCAGCTGCTTTTCGAAACAGTTGGACCCACGCAGAAAAAATTCTTCTGCATTAAAATACCATCAATATCCGTTTGGGCAATGGCAGATGGTTTGAAAATGATCAGGCATAACAATAACCCAAACATTTTCACGGCGGTGAAAATCTTTTTCATGATGTTTAATTTTGGTGATGCGGCAGCGGGTTTCTTTCGTACAGCCGTAACTGTACGAAAGAAACTGAATGATGTTACTAAATGATTACAACCTGAAAGTCATACCCACACTGATGAGATAATCTGCAAATGCAGCATCTCCCTGCGTGTATTTTCCAGTATCAGCGGTGATTCTTTTATCAGAGTTGCTTTGTGTGCGGTCTCTTTTCAATGCTACCGGCACAGCAAGGTTAAAACTCGCTTTTTTTGCAACGTATGTAATGGAAGGTTCTGCTGAAAGAATGTAACCGGGACGTCTGAAGCCACGGCTGCCGCCAATCAAATCTGTTGAAGGTAACCCTTCAATCCTTACCCCACCGGCAAAATTGAATCCTTTAACCATATAACTTACACCGCCTCTCGCCATGAATAAATCCGGCACGCTCATCACATCAGTGTTGTATTTTTTGGCTGTGGCAGATGGCGTACCACCTCTTGCAGTGGATGTTCCATTTACTTCTCTTGGATTAGAGAGGTAGAAGAAACTGCCATATAAGCCCAGCTTATGGGTAAAATTGTAAAAGCTGTTTATTTCCAAAGTGATCCCTGTACCACCATCTCCCGGTTGTATAGACTGATCTACCGGGCCGAGCAAAAGTGAATCTGGTGTTTTAGTATGAAAATAATCCATGTAGTTAGCATTTCCTGTAGGCAGTTTAATGCCAAGGCCTAACTGAACATTTCCTTTATGGGATGTTTTGGGATCAAACATCCAGCGGTATGCTGAAAAGCGAAAATCGCCAATACCGAATGAACCTGTAGTGTACCTGCCGGAATTAGCATGTTCGTACAATGAACTTCTTTTAAAATCCATGATCGGTAATGTTACTGCCAGCGACCAGCGGTTGTTGATGGTACGTGTTGCTGTAACATCCAGCTCGTAAGAATGGTTGATCACATTTGTGCCCTGGTCAACCCTTTGCTTTTGTTCATCTGGCCCAACAAAATGTTTATACGATTTAAAATACCTGTTGTTTAAATTTAACTCCCAGCCTTTTGCATCTGCAGGCCTGCTGCAAACACCGGCTGTTCCTTTAATAGCTACACAACCCTGGGCGTGTACATTAGTATTTGCCATTGCGGCAATAAATATTAGTGTCAATAGTTTCTTCATTGTTTTAGTTTTAGAATGTGAATGTTGTCAAGGCATCACTTTTCCATTTTCAGTTTATTTACTATAAAGTCGCCCACTTTTTTTCCATACTCAGTACTTATAATGCAACTGGGATGAAAGTGAATGCCGCCATAAAACCTTGCCAGGTTATTTTCTTCGGCAGCAGCCCGGAACGATTTAAATGAACGGTTTGCAATACCAAACTCCAGTTCGCTGGTATCGGTATAATTAAAATTGTCGCCAAACATTTTAGTCAGGGCTTCGGCAGATGCTGATGATACAGTGCTGTGCCCGCAGGTATATTCAGGAAATGGTGGTGTTTGCAGGTAAGGCCTCCATTCCTGGTCGATGTATTTATTGATTACTGTTTCCGGCCTTATTGTATTACTCCTGTATTTTTCATCCCAGCATTCAATAAACGAGTCGAACATGCAGATTGATGTGAGCGTGTAGGCGGCCACAGTTTTTTTGAAGTCAGCTTTGGCTTTTTGTGCAGCAATACCTACAATATTCATCCAGTGCCCGGGAGGAGAAAATTTTTTGGTAACAAACATTACATGCCCCACTACATTTAATTTTCCATTGAGATCATCCCAAAAGTCTGCGATGTGTTTTTGTTCATCATTCAAACTGTCTATAGCATTTTTCACTGCCATCACCTGTTTATAATATGGACTGTTTTTGTCCTTCATATTATACTGCATGGGAGGTGGTGGTGCAAACTGACTGGCACTGTCCATCACCATTGGCCGTATCTCATTCCAATGCGGCTCAAGCGCACTGGTATAAGCAGGTGGCGTGGGCACCCATCTTCCCGGTGTATCTATAACCGTATACCTGGAGGAGCTTCTTGTTTGTGCATAATTATCATTTTTACTCCAGGCCAAAATAGCTTTTGAAATGGTATCTGCAAAGGCTTCAGAATTGCTGAACATTACATCCGTCATTCCCTGTGCTTTCGCAAAAGTCTTTATACTGTCAACGTATTCTTTCATACTGCCTTCAGGAAAAGTTACTGCTTCACCCACCCTGCAAAAAGCCAGTAAGGAAGCAAATTCAAAATCTATTTTTTTCCCGGCCTCCGGCTTTGGCACCATGGTTAAACCATGCAATTGGCCTGCCAGTGAATAATACTCGTTCGGGTAACCCGCTGCTATACACTCATACGCTGCAATGTTTGCATAAGTGTAATTTCGTGATGACACGATGGGTGAAAAACCTACAAACTTTACTACTTCGTTTAATTGTTTCACTGTTTTGCTGTAAGAAAATGCATCAGTGAAATATGTCTTCTGATCTTTTTTATCCTGCCTGTTGCACGCATATACACACACTGCCAGCAACGCAAGCGCTATTATCTTTTTCATATTAAAATTTCGTGACTAAAAATTTCAGAACGGCGGCTCATGCTGTCGTTCAGCAGCAATTGTATCTAAATTCAATTATTCAGATCAACTTTGTATCGGGGGGTTGTTCAACAGTAGCTTTGTGTAATTGGCCAGAATTGGCGGTATAATAAGCTATTGCAGTTGTTTGGAGAATGGTCATCCCGGGGTCGGCATTCCATTTATTTTGCTGATCATATTCGCTCAATACTTTAACAAAGGAAGCGAGTTTATTGTTGGCGGAAGATTTTTTGGCAGCGTCTTTTTGAAGGTCAAACGCCACCTGGGTAAAGTTATCTTTAGATTTTAATAACTCCTGCTTTGAGATGTTGGGAATGCACATCATTTCAAGCGTGTCATTATATATCCTGCTTTTTACGTACTGGTACAATATTCCATTCATTTCCACTTCGCCATACGCACGGGTAAATTCTTTCTGATTATTATAATAAGGAAGATGGATGGCCTTTTTTACGGAGATGAGTTCATTATCATTATAGCGGTTATTGTCCAGTGCAAGCTCCAGTGTTTGATCGGCCTTTTTTACTAACAGGGATACAAATAAACGATACCCAAAAAGGTTGAACGCAAACACCAGTAATAATGATATGGCCGCGAATTTTCTCATTAACAGTATTGCAAAATAAGTATAATTATTGAGTTTTTGCCATTTTGGCCCGTCATTTCTTGGTCGCTTTGGCTCGCAACCGTTTGCAATCGGTATTTTTTTTGAATGAATAGGGCCACGGCTTATTGTTTTACACTAAAAGTCTTTTTCTGTGGCCCCACGCCTGTTATGGTCAGGCTTTTCCATTGTTTGGGCAACACCGATTTTACCTGCACAATCCCGGTTGGTGTAATATCCAGCCCGCCAAACCCGTTCAGCAAACTTTGCAGAATGCCGCCTGCTCCCGTTGCAAAATAGGGATTGGTACCGCCTTTTGTTTCGGCAATCACATTAAACGGAGGATCGAGGTTGGGCACATAAGCATCTTTAAAAAAGTGCCAGGCCTTATCTGCATCGCCTAACCGGGCATACAATAATGCAAAGATACCCTGCGTCATTGCGGGGGTGCCTTCGTTTGGCACCCGCACAGAATAATAATCCAGGTCTTTTTTTATTTGTTTGGGATCTGTAATTTCTTTTATGGGATAGGCCAGCAGGTTTACATCTGCCTGTTTGATGCCTTCTCCTTTATAGGCGGCATGTTCACTGGTAACACCGTCCGCCATTTTTAATATAGGTATATTGCTGGCTACATCCATCCAGTCTGCATCCGGTGTAATGCCCAATAATTTTGCCGCTTCTGTTGCCGCTTTCAAATTCGCTTTAGCGGCAGCGTTAGTAAAAGCATTATTGTCTACATTCTCTGCCCATTCATCTGCAGCCACCACGTTCTTAATATCATAATGGCCGGGTCCGTTTCTTTCCACGCGGCTAGCCCAAAAGTCTGCTGTGTTTTTTAAGATGGGCCACCCCTTTTCTTTCAGCCAGTTTTTATCCTGTGTTACACAATAGTAATTCCATACGGCCAGGCCCACATCAGCAGTGATATGATGTTCAAACGGGCCACTCAATGCCCACACCGGCGTTTCCTCCACACCGGTCTCTGCACTTTCCCATGGATACATAGCGCCTTTATATCCCTTACCGAATGCATTGCGTTTGGCAGCTTCCAGTCTTTCAAAACGGTATTCCACCATGCTTTTTGCCATTTCAGGATGCAGCTGCAATAATGCGGGAAACATCCATAACTCTGTATCCCAGAATACGTGTCCGTTATAACCCAACCCGCTTAAACCCATTGGCGACGGACTATTACTCGATCCCTCTCTCACAAAAGAATATAAATGATACAGCATACTGTGTACATCCTGCTGACTTTGGGCATCGCCTTCAATGATGATGTCGCTCTTCCATAATTCATCCCAGGCTTCCTGGTGCATTTCAATCAACCTGTCACGTCCCTGCAGTTTGGCAAAAATGGTCAGCCGCTCGGCTTCATTCAACGGGTCGTTGTGATGTGCAGAAGTAATGGATGAACCGACAATGGCATAACGGTATACCTCACCCGCTTTTAATTTACGGGAGAATTTCATCAGGTGCATATTATTATCCCACATTTCATGTATTACTCTTGGTTCGCTGCCATGTGGTTCTGTAAAGATGAAAGCATTGCTGGCGCACATGAGCAATTTCCCTGTCGGACTTTTAGCTGTTGAAGTCAATAAGCTGATGGTGGTATGCGGTCTGTCGATTTCGTTGTAATAATTCTGTACATCTTTCAACGCATCGGGTGCATCCATTTGTGAGGCACCGGTGAGTGAAAAATCTTTTTTAGCTGTGATGGTTATATCCATCAGCACGGAGTAAGGTAAATTACGCAGCGCATAATACGTGTAACTGATGGTGGCCACATCTTTATAATCGAATGATGTGGTAAAACTGGCATGCTGCATATCCAATTGCTGCTGCATGTTGGTGGCATCATTATTACCGAGGCGGCGGCCATCAATTTCCACATACATATTCAGCAAGTTAAAGCTGCGCAGAAAATTGCTTACCCGGCCACGGCCATAGAGATCATAGGCACCGGCCAATACCACATCTTTTACTTTAAACGCTTCGGGGCTGCTCACAATACCAATCATTCCGTTGGCTACTGTAACGCCATAATAATTCTTGGGGTCAATATTTGCAGCAGTGATCTTCCATGGATCCTGCGCCACCAGTTTAAGGCTGCACGATAATGTAAATAAGAATAAAACAAATGTTCTCATACCTGTACTAAAAATATTTTAGTGTATACTATAATGTTATTTTAATTCCACAACACAGGCCTGGTAAGGCTGCAGGTTCACCACACCATTTTGCACTGTCAAAGGCTGCAGGTTATTGATCCATTCTTTGCCCAGCTGCATAGTACCAAGGTTGAATTTGCCGCCAGTTTTTCGAAAGCTTAACAATACTAATACTTTTTTACCTCCTGCTTCACGTGTATAGGCATATACGTCAGGATTATCCACATCCAGCAATGTATATTTTCCGTACACCATAATATCCTTATGCTCTTTCCGCAGCTGCACCATCTTTTTAAAATAGTTTAATATGGAATTGGCATCTTTTTCTTCCGCAACAACATTTATGGTGGATTTGTTATCGTTCACCTTTAGCCAGGGCGTGCCCGTGGTAAAACCTCCGTTCAATCCTGCATCCCATTGAAATGGTGTACGCCCATTATCCCTTGCTCCGCCCGTTTTCTGGTCTTCAATAAAACCTTTTACATCTCCACCGGCATTTTTCACTTTGTTGTATTCAGCAATGGTTTCTATATCGCGGTAGTCTTCTATCTTATCAAATTTAATATTCGTCATGCCCAGTTCATCACCAAAATAATAATAAGGTGTGCCCCGCATGCTTAATAAAAATGTGGTGAGCATTTTAGAAGAGGCATCATGGTATTCCGGTGCATCATTTCCCCAGCGGCTTACCATACGCGGTTGATCATGATTGCCGAGGTATATTGTTCCCCATCCTTTATTTTCAAAAACGCTATCCCAGTCAGAATATATTTTTTTGAATGCCACGAGGCTCCAGTTAGGATCCATCTTTTTAAAATAGCCAGGCACATAACCTAAACTCACGCCATCAAAATGGTAAGCCATATCCAGTTCTTTACGGTCCGGGTCAACAAAATCCATTACGGTTGATTTGGTGGTTCCTGCGCCTTCTGCAACAGTCATAATATCATATTTGCTCAGCACTTCTTTATTCATTTCCTGTAAATAACTGTGCAAGCCGGGGCCACTGGCCTGGTACACATCCCAACGGCCATCATATTTTGCATCCAGGTCTTTTTGGGTAATAACCGGGAATGTAGTGTCTTTCGCAATAAATGGAATGACATCCATACGGAAACCATCCACTCCTTTTTTAAACCAGCGGTTCATCATAGCATAAATTTCCTGGCGCACTTTGGGGTTTTCCCAATTCAGGTCGGGTTGTTTATAGCTGAAGTAATGCAGGTAATAACTGTTGGTAAGGGAATCGAAACGCCAGCCACTGCCATCCACTTCAAAATTGCCGGGCCGGAATGGTGGTTTGCCTTTTTCTGCGGGCCACCAGTGAAAATAATTACGGTATGGATTGGTTCTTGAACTGCGTGCCTGTTTAAACCATTCATGTTCATCGCTGCAATGATTCACCACCAGGTCCATCACCAGCTTTAAATTGCGTTTATGCATTTCCGATAGCATCGTATCAAAATCGGCCATAGTGCCAAACTCTTTCATAATATCATCATAATTGCTGATGTCGTAACCGTTATCGGCATTGGGGCTGCCATAAATGGGATTCAGCCAGATGACATCCACGCCAAGGCTTTTCACATAATCTAATTTGCTGGTAATGCCTTTTAAATCACCAATACCATCACCATCACTGTCTTTAAAACTGCGGGGGTAGATTTGATACACCACCACTTCCTTCCACCATTTTTTTTGCGAAGCAGTATCCATAGTACCTGATTTAACTGTGCCTGGATTATTACAGGAAAAAAGGCTGCAGGAAAAGATTACAGCTGCAGCAGCATATAGCTTATACATAAACAATCAATTGAGGTTTAAAGGTATTGCATTTAGCAGGAACAGCGAAGCCTGATTTTTTGAACAGCAATCGTTTGCAGGAATATTTGTATGCAGGAACCGCATTGCAGGCAATGTTTTTTCTCTATCTTAATGTTCTATTGCACTTGCTTATGAATCAAAACAAACTCTTCCGTTATTCCATTGTTGCGGCATTGGCCGGTTTTATTTTTGGGTTCGATACCGTGGTGATTTCCGGTGCCAATCAACCTATAAAAGATTTATGGCATACCACACCATTGTTTCATGGAGTGTTCATCATGTCTATGGCTTTGTGGGGCACCGTAGCCGGTTCTGTATTTGGCGGCATACCCACAGAAAAATTCGGGCGCAAAAAAGTGTTGTTATGGATTGGTGTGCTCTTTGCGTTGTCAGCTTTTGGGTCTGCACTGGCACCGGATCCGTATACCTTTTCATTCTTCCGTTTTATTGGCGGGCTGGGCATTGGCGTTTCTTCAGTTGTTGCACCCACTTATATTTCAGAAATTTCTACACCGGCTACAAGGGGAAGGCTTGGTGCCATGTACCAGTTCAATATTGTGTTTGGTATTTTGATCGCTTATCTTTCCAATTATTTTTTAAAAGGTGTGGGCGGCACTAACGACTGGCGTTTTATGCTGGGTGTATTGGCCATACCAGCCATTATTTATACGGTAATGGTTTTGGGTGTGCCAGAAAGCCCACGCTGGCTCATCACACAAAAAAATAATCTGGATGTTGCAAAAAAAGTAATGACAGCTATTGGTGTGGAAAATGCAGATGCAGAAACACAGGCCATTATTGCTGCCAACGAACTGGAAAAACAAAATAATGGTAAAGGTTCCTTCTTTATTTCGAAACACAGCAAAGTGTTGTGGCTGGCATTTTTAATTGCTTTCTTTAACCAGCTTTCCGGCATCAATTTTATTTTATATTATGCCCCTGAAATATTATCCAAGATAGGCTTGGGTGAAACAGATTCATTGCTTAACTCTATTGCCATTGGCGGCACCAATCTTATTTTCACTTTTGTGGGATTGTATTTAATTGACCGTTTGGGCAGAAAAACGTTATTGCTGATTGGTTCGTTAGGTTACATCATCAGCCTGGGTATGGTGGCGTATGCTTTTAAAATGCATGAAAGCCCGGCTTTCTTAATGAGTTTTTTATTACTGTTTATTGCCTCGCATGCTGTTGGGCAGGGCGCAGTGATCTGGGTATTTTTATCAGAAATATTTCCGAATAAGGTCAGGGCGATGGGCCAATCATTTGGCGCCAGTACGCATTGGGTGTTTGCCGCCATCATTACATTAATCACACCGGTTTTTTTAGATAAAGACAAAGGCATACTCAAAGACCAGCCGGAAATTATTTTTGCTTTTTTAGCAGGCATGATGGTACTGCAATTGATCTGGGTACTTACAAAAGTACCGGAGACAAAAGGAGTATCACTGGAAGAAATTGAAAAGAAATTAATTGGCTGATTCTTTTAACGTGATAAAAAGCGCATCATGAAAAAAACGGTTATCTTGCAGCTACTTGGTTTATTTCTTTATACTACCGCTGTGGCACAAACGAAATTATATACAGAGCAGTACCGGCCCCAGTTTCATTTTTCGCCGGCCACCAATTGGTGCAACGACCCCAACGGATTGGTGTATAACAATGGAACCTATCATTTATTTTACCAGTATAATCCTTTCGGCAATCAATGGGGGCACATGAGCTGGGGGCATGCCACCAGTAAAGACTTAACACACTGGACGCATTTGCCTGTAGCACTGAAAGAAGAAAACGGCATCATGATCTTCTCCGGTTCCTGCGTGGCAGACAAAAAAAACTCCAGCGGCCTGGGCACTTCATCCGCTCCGCCGATGGTGGCTATTTATACCGGGCATATTGAAGGCGTGAACCAATCACAATACCTTGCTTACAGTAATGATAATGGTGTATCGTGGAAGAAATATGTGCACAATCCTTTGCTGGATATGCATAAAAAAGATTTCCGCGACCCCAACATCTTTTGGTATGCACAAAAAAAATATTGGGTAATGAGTGTGATGTACCCGGTAGAACATGAAGTGCAGTTTTATGCGTCAAACAATTTAAAAGAATGGAAATACCTCAGCAGTTTTGGCCCTGCCGGTGACACCAGTGGCGTGTGGGAATGTCCGGACCTGGTGGAAGTGCCCATACATGGTGCGCCCGGTAAAACCAAATGGGTTTTGCAGTTATCACAAAATGCCACCATGCAGTATTTTGTGGGTGAGTTTGATGGTGAACGTTTTACCAATGAAAACACTGACAGCATTATTCAACGGCCAGATTATGGACCGGATTATTATGCAGCGATTACTTTTAACCAACTGCCCGATCATCATTTGCCCGTGGCAATGGGTTGGGTGAACAACTGGTATTATGCCAATGATATTCCCACCACGCCATGGAAAAGCGCCATGTCTTTGCCAAGGAACCTGGAAGTAAAAAAGGTCAGTGGACAATGGATATTATTGCAACAACCGGCTGCTGAACTGCAGTTCACGAAAAAAAACCTGTTCACTGCTGCAACAAAAACAGTACAGGGAAACACTGCACTGCCTGTACACAGCAACCAGTTTGAAATGACTGCACAGCTTGATGCGGCGCAGTCATCAGGCATTCGCATTGCTGCCGGGAATGATCAATATGTTGAACTGGGTTACGATGCAGATGCTCATTCCTTTTATTTAGACAGGAGCCACGCCGGCAAGGAAAGTTTCAACGTCAACTTCAGTAAACGTAATTATTTTAAGTACAGCTTTACTGATGTAAATAAAACACTGCCGGTGCATATTTATTTTGACCACAGCATAATAGAAGTTTTTGTGAATGATGGCGAAGCTGTTTTTACCGCACAGGTTTTTCCGCCAGATGAAAACAACGGCATTGAATTATTCAGCAAAGGAGGAAAAGCTATTTTCAGCAATATCAGCATTAATGAAGTGCAGCGCATTTGGTAAAGCCGAATGCTTTAAATTGCATGGTGAATAAAGAAAATTCCATTTAACTTTTGTATGAAAAAAATATTGCTTGTTGCTGCTGTAGTACTTGCGTTGGGTATTGCTGCTGTTTATATTTTTATTCCGTCTACCATTACCGTTTCCTGTGTACGGCCTGTACGGGCTATGCCCCCTGCTGTAAGCAGGTTTTTGGCAGATACTGCAAAAATCTATACAGCCATTCAACCTTCTGCTGGGGCAATGGGCAATGATTTTACTTACAATGGCTTTACCTACCATCTCAATAAGCTGATGTATAATGGTACTGAGTTCAGCGTTAAAAAAAACCAGGATACTGTTTCTGCTACACTGATTGGTGTTGACCTGGATAAAGATTCCGGTTTTATTTACTGGACGGCAAATATTCATTCCAGTACAAATCCCTTTACAAGGCTCAGTCAGTATGTTTTTGCTCATGGTTTAAAAAACAGTATGAGTGGGTTGATTGACCAGATGAAAAATTATTTGGATACGCCGGCACATCTATATGGTATTGGAGTTAAAGAAATAGAACTTAAAGATTCTGTGCTCATCAGCACTAAAAGCCATAAAGCCACCGAACCAGCTATCGCTGATATTTACCTGTTGGTAAAAAAGCTGAAAGATTACGCACTTAGCGAGCAGGTAACTGCCACCAACTACCCGATGGTAAACATTCAGCAAAATGAAACTGGTGGTTTTGATTTTATGGTAGGCCTTCCCGTTAGCAGAACAGTTCCGCAAACTGCAGACATTAATATCAAGTACATGCCATACCGCGGTAAAATGTTTATTACAGAGGTGAAGGGCGGCCCCGGCACTATTAAAACTGCAGCGGCTCAATTAAAGGAATTTGTAACTGACAGCCGGCGCTCCGTTCCTGCAATACCATTTGAATTGATGGTTACAGACAGGAGTATGGAAAGCGATACCAGCAAATGGGAGACGATGCTGTATTACCCGGTGATGTGAATTTTGATACAGAAGTATGGCAATAAAAATTTAGCCGCAGATGCGCAGAGGCATGGTCTGACGTCCCGTCTGACCATGAAAAGTTAGCCGCAGATGCGCAGATGAAAGTAATTTAAATTATTGTATACAGCATAGCAGGAACAGGGTCTGACGTCCCATCTGACCATGAAAGGCTAGCCGCAGATGCGCTGATGAAAGCTATTTAAATTACAGCTCACAACACAGCGGGGACATGGTCTGACGTCCCGTCTGACCATGAAAGGTTAGCCGCAGATGAACGGATGAAACCTGGCTTTATTTTTTGTACCGGATCACGCGGAGGCTGTCGTTGTTCATTGCCATTATATATGCGGGCTGGTGATTAATACTGATGGGGCTGATATGCCGCACCTGCCCTTTAATCTGCATACCATTAATACTTTCCGCTGCAAATTGATTGTTTCCCTTATTTACCAGCACTGTTCCAAAATCTGCATCATAACGGCCCATTTGTATGTTGTTATCGTAATAATTTCCTGCCAGTAAAATATCGGGTTGATGATCTCCATTCGCATCCACCACTGCTGCGCAACGCATGGGGCTAAGTTGTGCTTCCCATGGCATTGGCTGCATATCGAACTGCAGGTTGCCTTTATTGATCAAAATGGCATTAGAAAAATTCGTGGCAGTTAACACATCAGAAGAACTTAATTTTTCATCGGTAAAAATATCCGTAAGGGTTGCTTTTGCAAAATCCGATGCATACAAAAATTTCTTTTTCAAAAAAGGTAATTGCCTTTGTAATTCATCTTTATTGGCAAACGGCAATTCTTTTCCGTTCAGGAAATAAGTCATAATCTGTTCTTTCTTTCCATTATTATCAAAGTCATTGTAATATAACTTTACCGGTTCATCCTTACTGGCATGCAGGCGTGAGTTGAGTCCTAAATTTCCCGCAATAATATCTATGTTGCCATCATTGTTCACATCTACGGGTAAAATAAAATTCCACCAACCATGATCGGCACTGATTGTTTTTTTGGTAAATGATGTACTATTGTTTAGAAAAACATCTATCCCACCCCATTCATTGCACACCAGTAAATCTTTTTTCCCATCTTTATCCATATCAACCCATTGTGCATTCGTCACCATTCCTTCGGTTGCCAGGTCTTTAGCATATTGTGCTGTTACATCCTTAAATTTTCCGGTACCATCGTTCAGTAATAAATAAGAAGGTGGCGTTTTTCCGTATTCCCAGGGCACTACTCTTCCACCTAAGAATAAATCGATGTAACCATCTCCATTAAAATCAAAAGGTACCACGCAGGATTGTGTCACAAATATATCGCCAAATGCATGCTCCAGTTTTTTGAAATGCGCCTTACCATCGTTAAGGTATACACGCGGTTTTAATTTTTCGTCCTGCCCATAGTATTCGTTACCACCGCTGGCAATCACTAAATCAGGGTTACCATCTTTATTTACATCAGTAAAAACGGCATCCACATCTTCATACAAACTATCGTTGAATAAATCTGGCTGATCTGTGACAATAAATTTTCCATCAGGTTGCTGCAGGTAAACAGCATTATGATGCGTACGTGATGCACCGATAAAAATATCTTCTAAACCATCATGATCAATATCACCGACTGCAAGTGCCGGCCCTTCAGTTGACACCATGTGCGGTATCAGAAATTCCCTGTTAAACTCCACAAATGTGTTTTCCTTATGGCAGTACTGCAAACCTGTTGTTGCTGTAATATCTTCCATCGGTTTCGTATCGCTCTTATAATGCGTTGTAATGCGTGCATAATCAAATTGTGGTAGCCCTTTTTGATATTCCAGTTTCATTTGCGGCTGTGCCGGATTAAAGGTGATGGGCTGGTATGTATTATCTGGCCAGATCAAAAATGCAGAATCCACCTTTGTGTTGGTGAGCCCAATCAGCATTGGCTCTTCCATGCTGGATAAAAATCCCTTTACCGGATATTTTTCATACGTCCTGATTTGATCTTTACTGAATACAACCACTTTTGCACCTGTAGCATTAATGTTGGTTGCAGCGCCTTTCAACTGCAGCGATGCATATTGTTTGTCTTTAGCATCATTGCTTTTATTTTCATATACCAATACCGGTTCATTCACATTATTCACCACCACATCCAGGTCGCCATCATTGTCCAGGTCTGCATATACCGCACCATTGGAAAATGTGGGTATTGCTCCTGCTACGCTTGCATTCATCTCTTCAAACTGCATATTGCCTTTGTTGTGGTAAAAACAATTCGGCAATTTTATTTCCGGAAATTTGTTGATGAGCGCCATGTCTTTTTCGTTGCCATTATTCTCTCTCATCTGCCGTTGTATTTCGCCATCAGAAATAAAATTGGCATAATCCATATCATTCATTCGTTTCGGTATGCCATTGGAAATAAACAGGTCTTTCAATCCATCATTATCAAAATCCATCCATAAAGGTGCCCAGCTCCAGTCTGATGCATATACACCCGCATACAAACCCACTTCGCTGAACATGCCGTTGCGGCGGTTGTACTGCAAATTATTTCTCGTGTACTGGTAACTGTAACCAATATCAATTTTATGATAGAAGATATCGTAATCATCTTCTCCCAGCGAACGTTTTAGTATTGCAGGGTCAGATGGCAGCATATCCATTGAAATGATTTCGGGAAATCCATCGTTATTCACATCGGCTACATCCACACCCATGGAAAACTGGCTGGTGTGCATCAGTGCACTGGTGCCCTTTTCTGCAAATGTGCCATTATGCTGGTTAATGTAGAGGTAATCATCTTCGTGAAAATCATTACCCACGTATAAATCTGGCCAGCCATCGAGATTAATATCGGCGGCTGCAACGCCCAGTCCGTAACTGATGGCAGAACTGTTAATGGTACTTTGCACTGTCACATCAGTAAAATGGTTGTTGCCGTCATTACGGAATAACCTGTCGCCGGATAAAGGATTATACGTTCCAATAAAATCTTTTCGGGGTGCAAAGGTTCCGTTTTGATGTACAGAGTGGTTCAGCAAAAACATATCCAGGTCGCCGTCCAGATCATAATCAAAAAACAAAGCCTGGGTGCTGAAGCCGGAAAAGCCAAGGCCGTACTGGTCTGTCTCATCTTCATAAAATGGAACCCCATTGTTGATTCCTTTGCAAATAAGCAATTGGTTTTTCCCATGCAATGTTCTGAAATTACCCACCCTGCAAATATAAATATCCAGCAAGCCATCGTTATTAATATCCACTACAGAAACACCTGTACTCCATTGCCCATCCTGTGGAATTTTTGCTTCTGCGGTAACGTCTTTAAATTTTAACTGCCCTTCGTTCAGATATAATTTGTTGCTGCCCTGGTTAGCCGCAAAGAACAGGTCTGTTTTACCATCGTTATTAAAATCCCCGGCCCCTACGCCTGCCCCGTTATAAAAATACATGTAGTGAAACATGTTGAAAGAATCTGTTGGTGTAAGTGTGTTGCTGAAATGCAGGCCGGTTTGTTTGTCTGTCAACGTTTCAAACATTACCGGTGCTGTTGGTTGTTTATTACTGTTGCAGGCACTCATCAGTATTGCCAGTAATACTGTTACTACAATTTTATATCGTTTCAAAAAGATCATGAATCAATTACTTTTTTATTTTGTTCGGATTGTACCGGTACCATAATGGCAGTGCATCGTTTTGCAAAAATAGAAATCCGCTGCCTTTACTTGTCCTTAATAGTTCAATATCTCTCACCATTCCATTTAATGACAACCCGCTTTGCTGTTCTGTTAACAACGTATATTTTCCTTTTCCATCATTAATGAACACCTCACCCTCATTGCCATCCAGCCTTCCCAATTGTGGTTGAAAATTAAATTCATTACCACCCGCTATAATATCCATCGCCCTGTCTCCATTTACATCTGCAATGGCCAATGCTTTGATGCAGGACATTTGCGCCATCAATGGCAATGGTTCAATGGCAAACTGCCCGTTACCATTATTGATGGCTACCACTGACTGCGGGTAATCAATTTTCCGCACTACCGCTTTTTTTAACTGTTCAGCTGTAAACAAATCTTCAATTGATTTTGTTGCAAAATCTGTGTAATGCAGGTTTTGCTTTTTTAGCGAAGGCAATTCATCCTGCAAATCCCGTTTCATAAAAACGGGTTTGTCTTTACCATCTGCAGTTTTTGTCATGATCTTATCCACCCGGCCATTGTCATCAAAATCGGCACAGTACAATTTCAACGGTGTTTTTGCTGATGGTGATAAATTAAAGTTGGTGCCAAGGTTACCCAATACAATATCATCTTTTCCATCTCCATTGACATCTGCAACAGCCATCGCCTGCCACCATCCGTTTAACGAAGACAAGTTAGTTTTCACTTCCTCCAGTTTTCCTGCGGTATATTTAAAAGCATGTGGCGCCATCCATTCGCCAGCCACCAGTAATTCTTTCTTTCCATCGCCATCCACATCACACATAACCGCACATTTCACCATTCCAATAGTACTTAAGCCTGCTGTTTTACCAGCATCCATTGCGGTGAAAATGCCTTTACCATTATTCAGGTAGATATGACTTAGTGGCGTTAATCCATATTCCGCTGTAACACAGCTTGCGCCCACAAATACATCCATGTCTCCATCACCATCAAAATCATAAGCCACCGCTGCCCCGGTGTTATCATTATTCAGCGGAAAAGAGTTAGCAGACAACGTAAAATTTCCTTTACCATCGTTCAAAAACAGGCGGTGCTGTAATTCCCTGCTGGCCGGCATTACACTGTTTCCTGCTGCACCGATGAATAAATCAGTATGTCCGTCTCCGTTAGCATCAAAAAATAATACTACAGCATCTTCAAAACCCTGCAGGTCTTTCATGGCAGGAATGTCTTTTTTAATGAAGCCATTGCCGGTTTGCAGGTACAGTTGCCCCTGGTGTAATGAAGTGCCACCAATAAATACATCCTGTTTTCCATCTCCATTAACATCAGCCACTGCAGCCTGCGGCCCCTGGTGCGACAACATTTCCGGTATGGCTTTCTCTGCATAAAAGTCAGTATAGTCTGGCTGCTGGTGTTTATCGAACGAAGAATCACTTAACAGGAACAATGGCTCTTCTTTTTTAATGATGACTGGCGGTGTGGGTAATGCAGTTTCGTTTTGAACGATGGTTAATACCGTATCAATTTTCGGGTTGATGATTTTTGTATAGGTAAGATCAGGCCAATATACGAGCAGGGAATCAATTTTTGTTTGCGCACCAAGACCAATAATTTGTTTATAATCTACTGAAGATTGGAAACCACGGCTGGGAATCACTTCACGGGTTAATTGCTGCTGTTGGATACAAGCCACAATTTTTGTTCCCACTGCAAACTGGTTGGGCGATTGGCCTTTTACAGCCACTGCTAAATAATGGTTACGGGTTTCTTCCCTGCTGTTGTTTTTGAATACCAATGCAGGTTCATTGGTATTGTTCACTACAAGATCAAGATCGCCATCGCCATCCAGGTCTGCATAGGCAGCACCATTGCTGAAGGAATTTTGATTAAAGCCCCATGACTCTCCAATGTCTTCAAATTTTAAATTGCCCAGGTTGCGGAATACTTTATTAGGCACCGCGATAGATGGAATTTTATTCACCAGCCCGTACAAATCTTTTTTACCGGTGGCTATCATTTTAGCCTTAATGTCATTGGCATCAAAGTCCAGGAAATCCTGGTTGGTAAGATCCCGGTAAATGCCGTTGCACACATATAAATCATTGTAGCCATCATTGTCTGCATCAAACATTAATGCACCCCAACTCCATTCTGATGCGCAGACACCACTGTAATTGGCAATGTCCGTAAATCTGCCGTTGCCATCATTCAGTTGTAACGTGTTTTGCAAATACTGGTGATAGAAATCATTTCTTTCTTTTAAACGGAATTGGTCTATATCATCAAAGCTCAGTGTTGTTTTTAACCGGTAATCATTTGCCGGCAACATATCGGTGGTAAATATTTCCGGGCGGCCGTCATTATTGATGTCACCAATATCTGCACCCATTGATGCATAACTGTTGTGTTTGATACAATCAGTCAGTTCATCTTTAAATGTTCCGTTTTTTTGATTGATGTACAGGTAATCTCTTTCAAAAAAATCGTTAGACACATATACATCGGGATAATGGTCCCCATTAATATCCGCCACTGTAACGCCCAGCCCAAAACTCATCAATGTTCCGTGTATGCCTGCCTGTTGTGTTACTTCTGTGAAATGTCCGTTGTCATTTCTATACAGATGATCGCCGCCGCCTTTCAAGCTGTCGGCAACCGGCCATTGACTGGCGGGCAAATCCCGCTGGTGCGGATAACCCAAACTATTTACCGGAACCGGGCTGTTATTGATGATAAAACAATCCAGGTCGCCATCCATATCATAATCAAAAAAACTGGCTTGTGTGGTATAACCTGAATCAGCAAGGCCATAGGCTTCTGCCTTTTCTGTAAAAGTTAAATCATGGTTGTTAATGTACAATTGATTTTTGCGTAAAGCAGCGTTGCCCATATTACCGGCATTGCACACATAAATATCCAGCCAGCCATCGTTATTCACATCTGCAAAAACAACGCCGGTACTGAATTGCAGCTTATCACCAAATCCTGCTTTTGCAGATATATCTTCAAATTTAAAATTGCCTTTGTTTAAAAAGAGTTTGTTAGCACCCTGGTTAGCGGTAAAGAAAACATCTGGCAATCCATCGTTATTAATATCACCTGTTGCTACTCCGCCACCATTATAAAAGTTGCGGTAGTTGAGTATGTTGATGGTTTCATTGTCCTGTACCTTATTGTTAAATGCAATTCCTGTATTTTCCATCGCTTCAAACAACGGCTTTGTATTATTGTTATGGCAGGACGAAAGCTCAAGCAGCAGCAATACCAATACAATATTGCCCAAGGATCTACCTATAAACTTTCTTATAGCAACTTCACTGTTCATGTACGTTCTTTAGTTTCCTTTTATTTCCTGTTATTTAATTTAAACAATGCGGGGTATTCATTATTGATTAAAAACAGCAGGTGATCTTTTTTATTAATGCTGATTTCCTTAATATCCCTTACCACACCATGCAGGTGTAACCCTGTAAAGAATGGATCCATCCATGTAAAATTTCCTTTACCATCATTGATGAGTACATCACCACAACTGGCATCCAGCCGTTCGTATTGCGGAAGAAATCCAAACTGGTTTCCTCCACAGATGATATCAGGGAAACCATCATTGTTTACATCAGCGGCATACATACTGTTGATGCAGGTCATCTGGCTCATCACCGGCAGTTTGTGAATGGTGAAGTTTCCGTTTCCATTATTGATGGCAACAACAGATGCATCGTAGTCAAACCGCTTTACTGTGGCTTTTTTAATAACATCTGCCGGGAATAACTCCTGTATAGATTTTTTTGCATAGTCAATATGTTTCAGGTTATTCTTTTTTATGATGGGCAATTGTTCTTCCAGTTCTCTTTTTACCATTACCGGTTTATCCATTCCATCAACAGTATAGGTGATAATTTTATCTACAGTTCCGTTTTGGTCATAATCGGCCAGCCACAACTTAACAGGATGTTCAGCATCGGGTTGCAGGTAAAAATTCTCACCAATATTACCGAGTATCAAATCCATTTTACCGTCTTTGTTTACATCTGCAACAGTTACGGATTGCCACCACCCATACATACTGTCGAGGTTGGTTTTTACTGTTTCAAAATGATCGTGATTATAGGCGTATATTTTGGGTGTCATCCATTCTCCTGCTATAATCAGTTCTTTTTTGCTGTCGCCGGTTACATCTGCCCAAAGCGCATCTGTTACCATTCCTATTTTGGATATGTCCGGATTTTTTGTTGCTGCAATATCAGTAAAGTGGCCGTTTCCGTCATTCACAAACAAGAAGCTGGTGGGATCCATGCCATAAAATTTGGGGTAGCTTCTTGCGCCCACAAAAATATCAGGGTATCCATCACCGTTAAAATCATTGATTGCTGCCACAGCAATATTCATGGACACGTCTGGAAATGCCGCCGTATCAATTTCAAAGTTTCCTTTGCCATCGTTCCTGAATAAGCGTATTTGCAATTCGCGGCTGTGTACATCATTATTGTTACCGCCGGGACAAATCAAGAGATCAAGATCGCCATCATGATCGCAGTCAAAAAAGTTTACAGCAACATCTTCAAAAGAAAGGAATTGTTTGAATGCAGGTATGTCTTTCTTTACAAAATTACCATTACCGGTCTGCAGGTATAATTGCCCCTGGTGACTGGGTGTGCCGCCAATATAAACATCTTCCAACCCATCGCCATTCACATCTCCCACAGCGGCCTTCGGCCCTTCTTCTGATAATTTACGTGGCACATTTCTTTCGAGGTAAAAATCGGTAACATCATTTTCCTGGTGCTTGTCAAAAGTGTTTTTAACCAGGGTAAATAAGTCTGCGGAGGAAACCGAATCCGGCAACGGCATCATTGTTTTTTCATTGCCCTGCTGCTCTAGCAATAACTGGTTAATGCCCGGATGAATAATTTTCGTTTGTGTTCGGTTCGGCCAGGTGATCACGAGTGAATCTACAGCTGTTGCTGTACCTATTCCAATCACCTGTTTATAATCTACCGATGACTGAAAGCCGCGGCTTGGTATCACTTCACGGGTCATCACCTCGTTACTGAGAAAAGCCTGTATCTTACTGCCTACTGCAAAAGGATTTTTTCCTTCGCCTTTTAAAGTTATTTCCAGGTAATTGTTTTTATTGATCTGCCTGGCATTGTTCCGGTATACAAACGAGGGCATGTTTTCATTGTTGACGATCAGGTCCAAATCGCCGTCATTGTCTAAATCTGCGTATGCTGCACCGTTAGAGAATGATGGTTGTGTAAAGCCCCATTCATCACCAATATCAGTAAATTTCAACTGGTGATCATTGCGGTACACTTTATTCTTCAATGGGGTTTTAGGAATTTCTTTCAGCACCTGGTCTACCTCATCCTTCTTTCCTGTAAGCACCATACGGTGCACCACATCGTTGGCAAAAAAGTTCATAAAATCAAGATCGGTCACATCCTTTTGTACACCATTGCATACATAAATATCATTCCATCCATCGTTATCCATATCAAACATCAGTGCCCCCCAGCTCCAGTCGGTAGCACTTACACCGGAGTAATTGGCCACATCTGTGAAGGTGCCGCTTTTGCTGTTTAATTGCATGCAATTCTTTACATAATGATAATAAAATCCCGCTTTCACTTTCCTGTTGAACATATCGATATCATCAAAGGCACCGGTTGTTTTAATACGGAAATCAGACAATGGCAGCATGTCTGTAGTAAAGATGTCGGAGTAACCATCGTTATTGATGTCGGCAATATCTGCACCCATGGAAGAAAAGCTGGTGTGCGCCATGCAATCTTCCAGCATATCTTTAAAAGTTCCGTTTTTCTGGTTGATATAGAGATAATCCCTTTCGTAAGAATCATTGGCTACATATACATCGGGCCAGCCATCGTTGTTGATATCGCCTACAGATACGCCCATTCCAAAACTCACTAACGTACCATGAATGCCGGCACTCTGTGTTACTTCTGTAAACTTTCCATTATCGTTACGGAATAAATGATCGCCACCACCTTTTAAAAAATCTCCCACCGGCCATTTGCTTTCGAGCAAATCTCTTTTATTCGCAAACTCCAGTTGATTTACCGGTATGGGAGAATTGTTGATCATAAAACAATCCAGGTCGCCATCTCCATCATAATCAAAGAAAGAAACCTGTGTGGTATAGGCAGAAATATCAAGGCCGTACTGTGCCGCAGCCTCAGTAAAAGTATTGTTATGATTGTTGATGTAGAGTTTGTTTTTACGGTTGCCTGTAGCCATGTGGCCGGATGAACAAACATAAATATCGAGCCAGCCGTCGCCGTTTACGTCAGCAAAAACAGCACCGGTATTCCATTTATCATCTTCAATAATACCGGCAGATTTTGAAATGTCTTCAAATTTAAAATTGCCTTTGTTCAGGTACAATTTATTACTTGCGGTATTAGATGTAAGGAATACATCGGGTAACCCGTCGTTATTGATATCTGCTATAGCCACACCACCCCCGTTGTAAAAATTCCGGAAGAGAAAGCTGTTTTCTTTTTTACCATCATAAACGTTGTTGGTAAAATTGATACCGCAATCTGTTACCAATTCAAATAAGGGAGTTTGCTGCCGGCCTTTACATGAAAACAATACCAATGGCAGCAAGTACAACAAGCACCTTGTAAACTTCATCATAAAAAAATTACAGAAAAAAAAGAAAGGTCAATTTTCATTGACCTTTCAAAGTTAAACTATTATATCGTTAACCAACTGCTATTGTTAGTAGCCTGGGTTTTGAACCAGGTTAGGATTAGAAGCGAGGGCTTGTGTTGGGATAGGATATACATTGTAATGTGCATCATCGGCAGTTTTATACTGCCATAATTTGTTGAACACACCAAAACGTAACAGGTCAGTTCTTCTTTGTCCTTCCCAGTAGAATTCACGTCCTCTTTCTGCTAATAAACATTTAGGATTATCAACTGTGCTGCTGATATTGGCATAAGTACCGTTATCCAGTAATGTCAGCGGACCAGCCATTGCACCAGCTCCTCTTGCAGCACGCAAAGTATTCACCAGTGTTAATGCACCAGCCGCATCTGGAGAAGCTGCACGTAATTTTGCTTCAGCCACCATCAGGATAACATCGGGATAGCGGAAGAGTTGTATCCAGTTTCCTGAAGGACCCTGGTAGTATTTGGTGCCATTGGTAAAGTCTGGTACATATTTAGGAACGCGGATACCAGTTACTTCAAGGTTTGCACCCTGTTCCTGCATATTGGCTGCAATTGTTGGGTTGAATGCTAACGGTGCGCCCTTCCTGTCTTTTAATGCCACACCATTTTGGTCATATTGCTGACCGATCATCAAACCTGGACGTATACCGCTGATGTTTGTACAACCCTGATAATAACGGCCTCCTAACCTTTTGTCGAGGATAGTGTCAGGGTTATTGATTGCTCCAATAGAAGCCCAGTTAGCAACACCGGTTGTTGGGGTTACTGCTCCGAAGCTGCTGTAGAAATCACCAATAGTAGAGAATCCATTCCAACCTGCATTAGGCACATAATCAGTTTCCTGGTTGTAGTGCAATGTCATACACCATCTTCCCTGCGGGCCGCTGTTATTGGCACTTACACCGGATGTGTTGGGATAAGCGAAGATAGATTCAGTAGAACCACTGTTAGTAGCGCTGAAATTATCAAAATAGCTCGGCATTAATGTATACTTACCACTGCTGATAATGGAGTTACCAATGGTGATTACCTGCTGCATGTCTGCATCAGCGAAGGTTGGATTGGTTCTGTTCAGAAACATCCCTTTATTCAGTAACAATTTCATCAACAACACATTTGCTGCATCTTTAGTTGCAACAGAAGAAGCTCCGGTGGTGGGCAGGTTAGGAATAGCTGCTGTTAATTCAGATGCAATAAAGTTAACGGCATCTGCACCAGATTTTACTGTAGGTGCATTCAGCAGGTTATCTCCCGGGTTCCTGATGGGGTATTGACCATACAGGTCAAGTAGTGTATACAATGCAAAAGCCCTGATAAACCTTGCCTGCGCAGCCTGAGATGCAGTGGGGCTGAAACCCAAAACGTTGGTAGCATCAAAGTTGATTTTGTTCAAAGCATTAAACACATTCAGTACCTGTGAGTGATCAGCTGTCCATGTATGAGCATGCACCACACGCCAAACACCGTTATCATCCCAGTCACCACCACGGGTGGGAACCAATGATTCATCAGTGGCATTTTCCTGCAAAGAGAATACAAGATCCTGTGCAGTGAATGGACCACCTAAATCGGTATACGCATTCTGTAACAACAGCGCCACACCATTAGAGCCTAACGCATTGGCCGTTTGGCCGTTGGTCAATGTACTGCTCAACTGCTCATTTAATTTGGTACAACCGGTCATCGTCGCGATTACACCAAAAACTGCGGCAATTTTAAATAATTTATTTCTTTTCATTTTATTGCGTTTTTTATTGAATTATAAGGAGAATTTCAAACCTAATACAATCATCCTTGAAGTTGGGTAAGGCACATACTCAATTGACCTTGACGGATACCCGCTTGTGCTTTTGTCAACGTTTACTTCTGGATCGAAACCTGTAAATTTGGTCAGCACAAACACGTTGTTCATTGAAATAGAAACAGAAGCTCCTTTGACATATTTAGCAACATCGCCCAGATTATAACCCAATTTTAAGTTACGGAGTTTAAAGTAGTTTCCTTTTTCCAGGAACCTGTCAGAGGCGGCAATACCACTACTTGCTTTTTCAGCTGAGTTATAAGCTGCTTTGTCAATATTCCTTCCCTGCAGGATACCTGCAATATTGGTAACACCGTTAGCAGTATTGTTATAGATCATGAATCCGCCTGCGCCACCACCATTGATTACGAAATCAAATTTTTTGTAGCGTAATGTGGTGCTGATGCCGTAGTAGCTGTGTGGGTTAGGGTCACCTGCATAATCAGGTGCCGCAGTTACCTGCTGGTTACCGTTAGCATCGAAACCTGTGAAATGTTTCAGGTAGAATTCCTGCAAAGGATATCCGTTTGCAATAACTTCTGATAATGCGCCAGACAAACCTTGTCCGTTGATAGTACCGGTTTGGATTGGAGCCAGGTTAAATTTGGTCAGCTTATTTTTATTATAAGAATAGTTCAAAGATAAATCCCAGCTAAACTCTTTTTTATCAACTAGGTTGCCATTCAGCTGTACTTCAAAGCCTTGGTTAATCAGGTCAGCAGGAATGTTGATCCATGTGCTGGTAGCAGGTGCTGGCTGAATAGCCTGGCTTTGATACAGCAGGTTGGTGGTATTTTTCTTGTACCAGTCGAAAGTACCGTTGATCCTTCCTTTCATAACAGCAAATTCCAAACCTATATTTGTAGATTTAGTTTGTTCCCATTTCAGGTTCGGGTTGTACACATTAACCTGGCCAGCCGAGTTATATGAACCGAAAGCAAATTGCTCCTGGCCAGAACCTGCAGGATATTCCTGGTTTCCAGTAATACCCCATGAGGCTCTTAACGCCAGAGTGCTGAAGATATTATTATCTTTCATAAAATCTTCGTTGCTGATGGTCCACCTTCCGGCAAATGAGGGGAATGTTCCATATTTATTGTTAGAACCAAATTTGCTTGAACCATCTCTTCTTACCAATGCAGTTAAAATATACCTGTTATCATAATTCAGGATAGCCCTAGCAAAGTAGGATTGTACTTCAACCAGCGGATCAACATAAGTTGTGGGCAGACTTTGTACATTTCCGTCCTGCATCATACTTGTATATAAAATTGGAATGATGGTAGACTGTGTTAAGTTGGTATTAAAACCAGAAGCTACATATTGTTCGAAAGAGTACTGACTTTTCCAGTATTCATAACCTAACAAACCTGTTATTCTTAATTTTTTGGTTAAATCTCCATTATAACTCAACGTATGAGAAATCAATTGCGAGTTCAATTTTGCATTAGCGATTGCACCTAATCCCAAACCAGAAATACCGGTATAACCCTGCAACCATCCTGGATAGTTAGTTTTCCTTTGACCAGTACTGTTATTGATGGAGAACAATAATTTATACTCTAGGCCTTTTATAATTTTATAAGTTCCTGAAATATTTCCCAAAACGGAATTAGTAACAGCACGGTCATTAATGGCTGCAATAAATGCCAGTGGATTTCCAGTACCGTTAGTAGGGAAGAAATATGACCCATCAGGATTGTAAAAAGAATAAGTAGGGTTCCATTGTAACGCAGCACTCATCAGGTTACCCTGAGAACCTGCTGTATTTGTTACTGCTCCAAACCTGTGAGGGACACTTCCTGCATTCAGGTAAAAATCCAGTGTCAATTTTTTATCCAGCAAAGTCGTGCTACCATTGAAGTTGGCAATATACTTTTCCAGACCTGTGCCTTTTAAGAAACCTTCTGTATTGTTTGCATAAAATGAGGCCCTATAGCGCCCATTTTCGTTACCACCGCCCAATGCTATATTATAAGCAGATGAAACGCTTTTAGATGTAATTTCTTTTAATGGATCCACACTTTGTCCTCCATTCCATGTAGAAGCAGCGCCGTATTTCGACAATGCGGTTACAAAGTCTGATTTTGATAATATTTCAAACTTCTTCATGTAACCTGCAAAAGCACCAAAGTCAGCTGCAGCATCCAGTTTCATTGCACCGGGTTTTGCCTTTTTTGTAGTAATTACAATTACCCCGTTTGCACCTCTTGAACCATATATCGCAGCAGAAGCGGCATCCTTTAATATTTCTAGATTTTCGATATCGTTGGGATTAAGAAATAACAAAGGGTTCGAAGTTGGTGTTCCCCCCAAGGAACTTGCAGAGAAACCAGGTTCAGCATTACGGCCATCCAAAGGAACTCCATCAATTACATACAAAGGGTTATTGTTGGAGCGTAATGAACTGGTACCACGAACCTGGATAGAAGTTCCTGCACCAGGCTCACCACTGTTGGTCGTAACCAAAACACCGGCTACCTTACTTTGCAGCAGTTGATCCGGAGTATTGATGGCTCCTGTATTAAAATTCTTGGATGAAACTGATCCAACCGCACCGGTTAAATCTTTTTTACGAACTGTTTGGTAACCAATTACCACAACCTCGTTTTGATTGATTACATTGGCCTGTAATGTTACATTGTAAGGACCCGCGCCTGTTACTTTCACTGATTGGCCGGTATAACCGGTACCACTGAAAAGCAGGGTGGAACCCACTGCAACACCATTCAATGTATAAACACCTTGTGCATTGGTGGAAGTACCTTTGGTGGTACCTTTTACTGTAACGGAAATGCCAGAAACCGGATCTCCTTTGGAATCAGTTACCGTTCCCGTTACTGTTTGGGCTTTTGCAAACGCAGCAAACCCAATTACTGCCAGCAGCAGCATAGCAGCTTTCCTCATAATAGCAAGAAGCATAATCGTTTGGTTTTTTTGGAATGAACAAATGAATAACCGGAAATGTATAAATATATATAGCCCTGTGTTTGCAATCGTGTTTACAACAAATAAGCAAGCAAAAGGTTAATAAAGTATTAAAATTTCCATAATAAAGCTACATTTAATTATGTATCAATTACACGACAAATACATATTTTTGCTGCAAACGTTTGCGAAATTGTTTGCGAAAACGGTTGTTGTGCAAATATTTTTTATAATCTGTTTTTTTTAACGACTGCTGCATGAATAACACCACACTCAAGAAAATCTCTGAGATTCTGGGACTTAGTATTTCTACTATCTCAAGAGCCCTGAAAGATCACCCCGATATTTCAGCCAAAACCAAACAAAGGGTTGTAGAACTGGCCACCACGCTTGATTATGAACCCAACGCCAATGCCATTAACCTGCGCACGAGCAACAGTAAACTTTTTGGATTGATTGTGCCGTCTATTTCCAATTGGTTTTATAATGCCTTCATCGCTTCTGTTGAAGAAGACAGCCGCAGAAACGGGTATTCGCTGATGATACTGCAATCGGGAGATGATCCCTCCATTGAAATTAACAACCTTAAATTATGCCGGCAAAACCGGATTACCGGACTGTTTGTTTGTATATCGCCTGAAACGACCAATATTGAACCATTCCTTAAACTAAAGGAAATGGATATCCCCGTTATCTTTTTCGACAAAGTTCCTGATGATGCCCGTTGCAATAAAGTTTGTGTGGCCGATGCACTGTCTGCCACCATGGCGGCCAATGAACTCATCAGCAAAAAAAAGAAAAAAATTGCAGGACTGTTCGGTAATCCTCATTTACTCATTACGCAAAAAAGGCTGGAAGCCTTTCGCAAAACCATACACGAAAAATCAGGTGCAGCTCAATTGATTATTGATTATGCCCCCAGTACCGAAGATGCCGAATCGAAAACCATTGAACTGCTGAAAGAAAAACCTGATGCCATTTTTTGTATGAGCGATGAGATACTCATTGGCGTGATGAAAGCCATTCAGCGTAAGGGGCTCTCCATACCGAAAGACCTTGGCGTGATCACCATCAGCAACGGTGCTGCACCTAAATTATACTTCCCGGAAATTACTTATGTTGAAACCAGCGGGCATAAACTGGGCAAAATGGCTTATTCCAGCATGATGGCCTGCCTCGGCGGCAGTACTTTCATACAGGATTTAACTATAGAATCCATATTAGTGGAAGGCGGTTCGCTTTAGTTTATGGAATGGCGCTGATTACTGTAATGCTATTATAACCGCCTCGTATGGACGCAGTTGACTTCCGCTATTAAGGCCGCCGTAATTATCTACGAGCAATTTACCTTTACTAACGTCAAGGCCGGCAGACACAGTAACTGGTTTACTCCTGAAGTTCAGCAACACCAGTATCTTTTTGCCATTCCATTCACGGGTGTAAGCATATGCATCAGGATTATCTTTATCCAGTAAAGTATATTTTCCATATACTAATGCCAGGTTATCTCTTCTTATTTGTGTAAGTTTTCTGAAATAATTTAAACAACTGCTGCTGTCCTTCTCCTGTGCCGCTGCATTGATGGTGGTATAATTCGGATTCACTTTTATCCACGGCGTACCTGTGGTAAAACCTGCATTGGTTGTATTATCCCATTGAAATGGTGTACGGCCATTATCCCGGCAACTGAAGCTGATCGTTTTCATAAAAGCAGGTATATCCCCACCGGTTTGCTGCAGGTGTTTGTATTCATTCAGTGTAGGCATATCCCGGTAGTCTTCTATTTTATCAAACCTGATATTCGTCATACCCAGTTCATCTCCATTATAATAATACGGTGTACCCCTCATTGTTAGCAAAAAGGTGGACAACATTTTTGAAGATATTGTTCTGAAGGAATCGCTGTCGTTTCCAAAACGTGTTACCAGTCTCGCCTGGTCGTGGTTGGCCAGGAAGATAGAAAGCCATCCTTTTTCTGCAAAGGCACTATCCCACCGCGAAAAAATCTCTTTCAGTTTTAGTACACTGTAGCCACCAGGTTTGGCAAGGTCTACCGCATCGAATGCATACGCCATGTTCAGTTCATTGCGGTCGGCATCTACCAAATCATGTGCATCTTCAAATGAATTGCCTGCGCCTTCTGCAACGCTCATGGCATCATATTTACTCAATACCTGTTTATTCATTTCCTGCAGGTAATCGTGAATATGCGGCCCCATGGCATAGTACTTAATAAAATTTTTCTCAAAGCCCTGCGGCCATACCGGGAAGGTGGTGTCTTTGGCCACAAACTGAAAAGCATCCAGCCTGAAACCATCAATACCTTTATCCAACCAGAATTTCATGATATCATACACTTCATTACGCAGTTTGGGGTTTTCCCAATTCAGGTCGGGTTGTTTACGGGAAAAGTAATGCAGGTAATAAGCGTCACTCAAAGAATCATAACGCCATGCATCGTGATTAATATCGAACAAACTGTAACGGTACGGCGGCTTGCCCCTGTCTGCATTCCACCAATGGTAATAATCACGATAAGGATTATTGCGGGAACTGCGGCTTTGTTTAAACCATTCATGTTCATCACTGCTGTGGTTTACCACCAGGTCCATCACTAACTTTATTCCCCTTTCATGCATTCCTTTCAATAAAGAATCAAAATCGGCCATAGTGCCAAACTCTTTCATGATATTCCGGTAATCACTAATATCGTAACCATTATCATCATTGGGGGATTGATAAATGGGATTCAGCCAGATGACATTAATACCGAGACTTTTTAAATAATCCAGTTTTGAGATGATGCCTTTCAAATCACCAATGCCATCGCCATCCGCATCTTTAAAACTCCGGGGATATAATTGATACACCACGGCTTCTTTCCACCATTTTCTTTCGCTATTGCCGGGTTGTGCAGCAGATTTTTGATCAGTATTATTACTGCAGGAGTATAGCACGAAAGCAACAAATACCAGCAATCCCAGGAATAGTTTTTGCACATTCATAACAGCAAGCCAATTTAAAATGTCAGATAATACGGTAAGTTACTGCAACAGTTTAATAATTAGGCATTGATTATTGGCTTTTCCTGCATGAAATCGTTTGCGAAAACGGTTGATGTGCATTAATTTTACCACTCACTTAAAAACCAATCTCATGAGCATTCAATGGACCGGCGTTATACCTGCCCTTACCACCAAATTCAATACTGACGATCAGTTAGACTTACCGCTTTTTGAAAAAAATTTAAAGGCGCAGATGGCAGCCGGTATAAACGGCATCGTTCTTGGCGGCACATTGGGTGAAGCCAGTGTGTTAACCACTGCTGAAAAAGAAACACTCATCAAATTTGCTGTTGAAAAATGTGAAGGCAAAATTCCTGTTATTTTAAATATTGCTGAAGGCGCCACAAGAGAAGCGTTACAGCAGGCCACTTATGCCAAACAATGGGGCGCCACGGGTTTGATGGCATTACCCCCAATGCGGTATAAAACCGATCACAGGGAAACTGTAACCTATTTTAAAACTATTGCTGATTCCACCGACTTACCCATTATGATTTACAATAACCCTGTGGATTATAAAACAGATGTTACCCTGGATATGTTTGCCGATTTAACGGAATGCAAAAACATACAGGCCGTAAAAGAAAGTACCCGTGATGTTACAAATGTTACCCGTATGATCAACCGCTTTGGCGACCGCTATAAAATATTATGTGGTGTGGATACATTAGCAATGGAAGAACTGTGCCTTGGTGCTGATGGCTGGGTGGCTGGTTTGGTTTGCGCTTTCCCTGCAGAAACAGTGGCCATTTTTAAATTGGTAAAAGCTGGCCGCATTGCAGAAGCCACTGCCATTTACAGGTGGTTTATGCCTTTACTTGAAATGGACATTCATTCCAAACTGGTGCAGTATATTAAACTGGCAGAACAGCAGGCGGGTATTGGCTCTGAAAGTGTGCGTGCCCCAAGGTTAACTTTGATTGGAGAAGAAAGAGAACGCATCTTAAAAAATATTAACGATGGTATTGCGGCAAGGCCCGTATTACCTGTGTTATAAAATATAGACAATATTGTCCGTTTTTATCCGGCACTTCAATAAAAAATCCTTTGCCTGTCAAACGCAAAGGATTTTTTTTTATGGGATGAATCGTTTTTGATATCAGGAGTTAACTAAAGCCTGTTGCCGCTTTTTTGCAGCTACGAGCCATACCGACATCATAAAAGAAAAAGCAAAATATTCCAGTACGGCATAAGTGATGATGGGAGAAAGTTTATCTGCACCAAACCAATCGCCCCATAAAAATACTAACGCTATGCCCAGTATTGTTTTGATGGCTTCCCACACCAATGCGTATTTATTGCCATCCATCATTTCAGTAAATGCATACACAAATAAAAACACAAACAATCCATACACATAAATGCCCGGTTGATTGATGGCTGCAATATTGCCAAACAAATAACTCACCATCAGCAATAACACCATCAATTGTATCCAGCACCAAACCAGCATGGGTTTAGCATGCGGGGTATCATACTTTTCAAAATGGTAAACATCTTCAATTTTATATACCGGGTATTTGTCTGCAACATCTGCGGGGCGCCAGCCCGTGGGCATAAACCATATCCTGAATTTATCCACCCAGTTTTTTGTTCTCAATGCATCTTTCGTGAGTAACCATAAATGCTGAAAATTGATTTTGATCGGATTCCAGGTATGTGCCGGCCGTGTTATTCCATAAACGGGCGGAACATGGGGCAATTCTTCCTGGAACGTACCAAATATTTTATCCCAGATGATGAGTATCTGCCCCAAATTTTTATCAATGTATTCTTTATTGATAGCATGGTGTACCCTGTGATGTGAAGGTGTTACAATAATTTTTTCCAGGAAACCCATTTTTTTGATGTGCCGTGTATGATACCAGAACTGCGCAAACAAATGCAATGGTGCAACAATAACAATCACTTCATTGGGTACACCCAACACCGCGGCAGGCAATAAGAGAATGACAAATAACCTGATAAAAACAGCAATACTCTGCCGCAATGCACAGGCAAGGTTAAACTCTTCGCTGCTGTGGTGAATGATATGACTGTTCCAGAAAAAATTAAATTTATGATCGACAAGATGAACCACATAACCCGCAAAATCCAAGGAAATAAATGTAACCACATACACCAGCCAGGTGGCTTTGATATGTGTAACGGCCAAATGATCCAGCAGCCATTGATAAGAAATTAATGCCGGTGTTAAAATGAGTACATCTTTAGTAACATTGGTAACCCCGGAGGTCAGGCTGGAGATCATATCCATAGTGCGGACGGTATCATTATGCTTCCTCCATCCATACCATTTTTCAAACAATACCAGCAATAAAAAAACCGGCATTGCAATGAGCAGAATTTTTCCATATTGTTCCATGCGTTGAACTTTTTTCGTAACTATACAAAATTAAACGGATAAGTACTTTCGTTATTACTTTAGATTGCTTAACACTGAATTAAAATAACTGTATGAAACCAGCTCTCCTCGCTGCAGCGCTTTGCTGTACTGCATTTCCGGCATCTACGTTTGCCCAGCAAATGCAAGATAATACATCCAATTGGCAAATGGGGCCTTTTGTTAAACCTGCTGAAAATCCACTAATGGGCGCTGACTCCACCTACCATTTTCATTGCCCTATGAAGAATGAAAGCATACAATGGCAAAAGGCAGATGTATTCAATCCTGCAGCTATAGTTAAAAACAATAAAGTGTATGTATTGTTCAGGGCAGAAGATGTACCGGGTACGGGTATTGGTATGCGTACTTCACGCATTGGCATTGCCGTAAGTGATGATGGATTACACTTCAAAAAAAATCCATTACCGGTTTTATATCCCGGCAATGATGCCTTTAAAAAATACGATAATCCCGGTGGTTGCGAAGATCCCCGTATAGTAGAAAAGTCGGATGGCACTTATGTTTTACTGTACACCAGTTGGGACAGGAAAGTTGCCCGACTCAGTGTGGCAGTTTCAAAAGATCTGTATCACTGGAAGAAGAAAGGCCCGGCATTTTTAAACGCATACAATGGAAAATTTTTAAATACCTGGAGTAAGTCCGGATCAATAGTTACCCAATTCAAAAATGGGAAATATGTTGCGGCCATCATCAATGGTAAATACTGGATGTACTGGGGCGAAGGGCCGGTTTACTTAGCATCTTCCAAAGATTTGATCAATTGGGTGCCTGTACTGGATGCCAATCAAAACTTATTACCCATACTTTCTGCAAGAAAAAAAATGTTCGACAGCCAGGTGGTGGAACCCGGGCCCCCGGCAATACTTACCAGCAAAGGCATCTTGCTGTTGTATAATGGAAAAAATGCAGAAACTGATGATGCTGATCCTGGATTACCAAAAGGGATCTATTGCGGCGGGCAGGCATTGTTTGATGCCACACACCCTGAAAAATTATTACAGCGCAGCAACACTTATTTTATCAAACCCAGTTTGCCCCATGAAATTTCCGGGCAATATAAAGCAGGAACAACTTTTATTGAAGGACTGGTGTACTATCAGAGAAAAAATTTCCTATATTACGGGACAGCAGATAGTATGATTGGCGTAGCGATTTACGAAATAAAAAATTAAAATGGATAAAAAATCAACCCCTCCTTCTAAAGAAATCAAAGCAATACTTGATAAAATTAAAAATTGTAAAGAAATCCCTGTTTCACAAAAAAGTAATGCCTGGTTAGATTGTATCCCTAAAGATCCAGGGAATTATATATTTTACAAGAGGGAAGATAAACTTATCCCAATATATGTAGGGGAAACCTCTAACCTGCATAAGAGAATGAAAACTTTTCATACAATAACCACTCACCCAACTAAATCAAAAAACGGCTATAAAAAAATTCAGGAATTATTAAAGAAAAAAATCAATATCTACCTAAAATTTAGCATTGTCAGATTTGGTCGGAAGGAATTTGAGGAATGGTTCATTACTCGGCAGAATCACAATGATAATCTATTAAATTATTCTCGAAAGTAAATCAAATGAAACAAACATTTCATTGCATAGATGCCCATACCTGCGGCAATCCCGTTCGCTTAGTGAAAGAAGGCGGCCCCAAACTGAACGGAAATAATATGAGCGAAAAGCGCCAGCATTTTTTACAGGAATACGACTGGATCAGGAAAGGCCTGATGTTTGAACCCCGCGGGCATGATATGATGAGCGGCAGCATCCTCTACCCTCCTCACGGTCCGCAAAATGATGTGGCGGTTTTATTTATTGAAACCAGTGGTTGTTTGCCGATGTGCGGCCACGGAACTATCGGCACTATTACCATTGCTATTGAAGCAGGATTGATACAACCCAAACAACCCGGCACCGTTCGTATGGAAGCACCGGCAGGATTGGTAAACATCGCTTATACACAAGTGGACAATAAAGTAAAAACGGTTAAACTTACCAACGTGGCTTCATTTCTGCATTCCACTGATGTAACGGTGGATTGCCCTGAATTAGGTGAACTGACAGTTGATGTAAGTTATGGCGGTAATTTCTATGCCATTGTAGATGTACAGAAAAATTTTAAAGGGCTGGAACACTATAGTGCAGATCAGTTAATTGCCCGGGCAAGGGAATTGCGTAAACGGATAAACGAAAAATATGAATTTGTTCATCCTGAAAATGACACTATCAGGGGTTGCAGCCATATTTTATGGACAGGTGCTGTGCTGGATCCTGCTTCCACCGCACGCAACGCCGTATTTTATGGCGATAAGGCAATTGACCGAAGCCCGTGCGGAACAGGAACATCTGCCCGTATGGCGCAATGGTATGCAAAAGGATTATTGAAACCCGGTGAAGAATTCATCCATGAAAGTATCATTGGCAGTAAATTCATTGGCCGTATTGAAGAAGAAACGTCCATTGCGGGCAAACCTGCCATCCGACCCAGCATTGAAGGCTGGGCAAGGATTTATGGCACTAACACCATCACTATTGACGATGAGGATGATCCTTATGCTTTCGGCTTCCAGGTAATATAATTAAGCATGAAATGGTTACTGTATATTTTATTGGGTTACTCATTAGTTCCGGATTCAGGATTGTGGCCTTTGCATAACATATCACGTAAACCATTACCCGAAATAAGCATTGTAGTGCTGGGCATTGCGCAGGATGCCGGTTACCCCCAGGCAGGTTGTACTAAAGCATGCTGCAATGCATACTGGCAGGGAAAAGAGCGTAAAAAACTGGTAACTTGTCTGGCATTAGTTGATCGCAGTACCAATCAATTCTGGCTGTTTGATGCTACGCCGGATATTGCAGCGCAATTGCACACGCTTCAAAACTATCTTCCTGAAAAAAACAACTACTCACCAGCCGGCATTTTTCTTACCCATGCGCATATTGGCCATTACACGGGTTTAATGCATTTAGGCAGAGAAGTGATGAATGCAACAGCCATTCCTGTTTGGGCAATGCCGCGTATGGACAGCTTTCTCCGCAACAACGGCCCCTGGAACCAGTTGGTACAATTAAAAAATATCAGGTTGATGCCACTTCACAATGACAGCACAGTTACACTCAATAATGCGCTTACTGTTACTCCCTTTTTAGTTCCGCACCGTGATGAATATTCCGAAACAGTTGGCTATAAGATTTCATCCTCCAATAAAAAAATTCTGTTCATCCCGGACATTAATAAATGGCAGCAATGGAATAAAAATATTGCAGGTGAAATTCAACAATGCGATGTTGCTTTTATTGATGGTACGTTTTATCAAAGCGGAGAATTACCAGGAAGAAACATGAGTGAAATTCCGCACCCTTTTGTTGAAGAAACCATGCAGTTGCTGGATCATTTGCCCATTACTGAAAAAAATAAAATCAGGTTCATCCACTTCAATCATACCAATCCTTTAATAAAAAATAAAAGCACTGCAAAAAATGCTGTGAAAGCAAAAGGATATGGTGTTGCTGAAGAAGGTATGGTCATTTCACTATAATGTATGAAAAAGTTTATACTGTTTGTTTTTCTTATCCCGTGTTTGTTGTCTATCCATGCGCAACAAACATTGCTGTTTCGAAACGAAAAATTAAGCGCTGAAGAAAGAGCAAGGGATCTTATCAGTCATCTCACCACCAATGAAAAAATTGCGTTATTGCTGTACAACAGTCCGGGTGTGCCCCGGCTTAACATTCCTTCTTATAATTGGTGGAATGAAGCATTGCATGGTGTGGCGAGGGCGGGCCGTGCCACAGTGTTTCCACAAGCTATTGGAATGGCTGCCACATTCAATGATTCATTGATACAAACCATGGCCAATGCCATCAGCGATGAAGCCCGAGCCAAATACAATGCCGCGGTAAAAAACAATAACCGTGCACAATATCTCGGCCTTACTTTCTGGAGCCCGAACATCAATATTTTCCGTGATCCCCGCTGGGGCCGCGGCCACGAAACGTATGGAGAAGACCCTTTTCTTACCGGCAAAATGGGTTCGGCTTTTGTGAGGGGAATGCAGGGTATGGATCACCGTTATTTTAAAACTGTGGCCTGTGCCAAACACTTTGCCGTGCACAGCGGCCCTGAACCGCTGCGGCATGAATTCAATGCAGTCATCAGCAACAGCGATCTGCGCAACACGTATCTTCCCGCATTTAAAACATTGGTTACCGAGGCAAAAGTGGGCGGGGTAATGTGTGCTTATAACCGTACCGACAGCCAGCCTTGCTGTGCAAACCATTTATTGCTACAGGATATCCTGAGAGATGAATGGCAATTCAAAGGTTATGTAGTGACAGACTGCTGGGCACTGGATGACATTAAAACCTATCATCATTATGTAAAAACAGATGCGGAAGCTGCGGCAATGGCAATTAAAGCAAACGTAAATGTGGAATGCGGCAATACATTAAAAGCACTGCAGGATGCATTACAGCAACATCTTTTAACTGAAAAAGATATCGATGCATCATTGCAGATCAACCTCGTAACGTTATTTAAACTGGGCTGGTTTGATAAAAAAACGCCTTTTGACAATATCTCACCCGCTGTGGTGGATAATGAAGCACACCGCAAACTGGCAAGAGCTGTAGCCGCACAATCTATGGTGTTGCTCAGTAATAAAAATCATGTACTGCCTTTATCGAAAAACATTGGCCATATTTTAATTACGGGGCCTAATGCCAATGTGAGCAATGTACTAATGGCGAATTACAACGGTTCTTCTTCCAAGTGCGTAAATTTTGTAGAAGGAATTACTGCAGCAGTCAGTGCATCCACCATCATCAGTTATAACCAGGGCTGTAGTTTAACCGATACCACTATGCAGGATGTGTACTGGCAAATTAACGATGCCGATGCTGTTGTTGCAATAATGGGTTTATCACCATTGCTGGAAGGTGAAAATGGTGACGCATATTTATCGGAAGCTGGTGGCGATAAAAAAGATATTCATTTCCCTTATGCACAATTGAAATATTTGAAAGCACTAAGAAATAAAACAAAAAAACCATTGATTGTTGTTGTCACTACAGGTTCCGCTGTTGAATTGAAAGAAGTGGAAGCACTGGCAGATGCAGTGTTACTGGCCTGGTATCCTGGCGAAGAAGGTGGCAATGCTGCAGCAGATATTCTATTCGGCAACTATAACCCGTCCGGCAGATTGCCCGTAACGTTTTACCAATCCAACAATGATCTTCCGGCATTTGATGACTACGCTATGAAAGGCCGTACTTACCGTTATTTTACCGGGCAACCGCAACATGCTTTTGGCTTTGGTTTAAGTTATACTAATTTTAGTTATACTGGTTTAAGTGTTTCGTCTACAAGTGACAGGTATATATTCAATTTTAAACTTTCCAATTCCGGAAAATTTGATGGAGATGAAGTAGCCCAGCTTTATGTAAAAAGATTGAACGCCGGCAGCGACGAACCGGTACAACAATTGAAAAGTTTCAAACGTATTCATATTACCAGGGGAAAAACGATTACTGCAAGTTTAGCATTGGAGAAAAAAGATTTGGCCTGGTGGGATGAGCAGCAACATGCTTATGTGGTGTACCCGGGAAAATATGAAATTGGTATCGGCAGTGCCTCCGATCATATTTTATTAAAACAGGTGATTGAGGTAAAATAAAATCTTGCCGATAAGTAAGTGCCAGCGGGGAAGTCAACTGGTACAGTTGCCTTTCTTCAAAAAAGTTATTCCGAAGTATTAACTTTTGATACCCTGATGAAAAGAAGGCAACCTTGCAGGTTGACTTCTTTAGAAGATGTCAATCTTGCAAAGAAGAAAGCGGCGGCGGGGAAGTCAACTGGTACAGTTGCCTTTCTTCAAGAAGTTACTCCAAAAGTATTAGCTCATAACAGTTCAACAAAAAGAAGGCAACCTTGCAGGTTGACTTCTTCAGAAGATGTCAATCTTGCAAAGAAGAAAGCGGCAGCGGGGAAGTCAACTGGTACAGTTGCCTTTCTTCAAGAAGTTACTCCAAAAGTATTAGCTCATAACAGTTCAACAAAAAGAAGGCAACCTTGCAGGTTGACTTCTTCAGAAGATGTCAATCTTGCAAAGAAGAAAGCGGCGGAGAGGAAGTCAACTGGTACAGTTGCCTTCCTTCAAAAAAGTTATTCTGAAGTATTAACTTTTGATACCCTGATGAAAAGAAGGCAACCTTGCAGGTTGACTTCTTCAGAAGATGTCAATTTTGCAAAGAAGAAAGCGGCGGAGAGGAAGTCAACTGGTACAGTTGCCTTCCTTCAAAAAGTTACTCCAAAAGTATTAGCTCATAACAGTTCAACAAAAAGAAGGCAACCTTGCAGGTTGACTTCTTCAGAAGATGTCAATCGATGAATACGAACAACATTATAAATTTCGTACTATACCCATTTCCAATCCTCTTAATTCAGCCAAACCTCTTAGTCTTCCAATGGCAGAATAACCGGGGTTTGTTTTCTTATTTAAATCATCCAGCATCTGGTGGCCATGATCAGGCCGCATGGGGATACTGATTTTCCTTTGCTGCATCACCTGTATAATTTGTTTTACCACCGCATACATATCCACATCACCTTCCAAATGATTTGCCTCAAAAAAATCACCCTCACTGTTTCGTTGTGTACTGCGCAGGTGAATGAAGTTGATCCGGCTGGCAAATTGCTGCACCATTGCAGGCAAATCATTATCTGCACGTACGCCAAATGAACCGGTACAAAAACACAATCCATTATTCAAAGAAGGAACAGCTTTAACCAATGCTTCAACATCAGCAGCTGTACTTACCACACGCGGCAAACCTAAAATAGCATAAGGCGGATCGTCCGGATGAATAACCATTTTCACATTGCAGTCATCCGCAACCGGAATGATTTCCTGTAAAAAATAAATTAAGTGAGAACGGAGTTTGGAGGCATCAATACCTGCATAAGCGTCCAGTGCTTCCTGGAATTTTTCCAGCGTAAAACTTTCTTCACTGCCCGGTAAACCTGCTATGATGTTGCGTTGCAGCAATTGCTTTTCTGCATCCGTCATTGCAGCAAATTTAATTTTCGCTTTCTCTATTTCAGCAGCCGTATAATCCTGTTTGGCATTTTTCCTTTTGAGCATGAATACGTCAAATGCAACAAAGGCAGTTTTTTCAAAACGTAAAGCTTTGCTGCCATCTTCTGTGGTGTAAGACAAATCAGTTCTTGTCCAGTCCAGCACGGGCATAAAATTATAGGTAATAACATGAATACCACAAGCACTCAAGTTTTGTATAGATTGTTTGTAGTGTTCAATATATGTTTTAAAGTTTCCCGTTTGTGTTTTGATGGCTTCATGTACCGGAACACTTTCCACTACTGACCATTGCAGCCCTGCTGCTTCGATGATTTTTTTTCTTTGCTGAATTTCTTCCACCGTCCAGGTTTCTCCATTGGGAATATGATGCAGTGCAGTTACCACACCGGTACAACCAGCCTGTCGTACATCTGCCAAACTTACTGGGTCATTCGGGCCAAACCAGCGCATGGTTTGCTGCATCATCGTTGCTTCATTCGTGTTCATTTGTATTTTATTATTTGTGTATGTCTATTATTTTTTAGTCTCTCTATTGTAAAGAAGGCAACTTTGCAAGTTGACTTCTTTCGAAGATTTCAAATATCGCACCACACCCGAAAAGCGCTTCAATTCATTTTTTCCATTATCAATTGTCCATTATTCATCTTCTTTAATGCTGCCTCACCGCCTGCATCCTTTCAGGAAATGCTGCATCTCCATCCAGGTTTTGAATCTTCAGGTTGCTTACATTCATACTTTCCAATGCGTGTGCAAAATAATTTGCTTTATCTGCTCCCCATTGCACACTGCAATTACGCACCATAATATTTTCCGCGCTGTCAAAATAAAAACCCGAAGTGCTTCCTGTTACAAAACCTTCCACTTTGCAGGGGCGCCTGTCGTAAATACCACCCTGCAGTGTTGTTGTTTTATTAATCTGTACATCCACATGATCAAAAACAATATTGGATATTTTATCAGCAGATTCTGCACTTACATAAACGCCATTTTCACTTATACATTTAATATTGCTGAAGTAAATATTTTTCACCTGCCCCACCCTTCCTTCAGTTACCCCTTTTGGAAAACGCCAGTTGGCATCTTTATTATTACCATTGGCACGGCGATACGCTGTGATGTAAATCGGTTCTGCTTTTCCCCACCAGGTATCGCTGAATAAATGGCCTTCCACAATCATATTACTGAAGATGACATCACTTACAACACCTTCATCACGGTTTTGTATGCCCACACCACGGTTACTGTTTTTGATAATGCAGTTATTGAACAATACCTGTCGTATAGTATCCATATTTTCTGATCCAATTTTTATGGCGCAGCTCCTGGATGTCATCGTGCAATTGGTTATAACTATATTTTCACAAATGCCAAATGCTTCATATTCCCTCCGGTTCTTTAAACAAATACAATCATCACCACTTTCAATATAACAATCACTGATGCGCACATTTTTGGAATGGTCCACATCAATGCCATCGCTGTTGCGTACTTTTAAACTGTTGAGCAAGGTGATGCCATTAATTACAACATCATTACAGCCTGCAAGATGAATCGTCCAGTATGCAGCATTACCAATATGCACATTGTTGATACGGATATTTTTTCCGCCGATGATCGTCAGCACATGCGGCCTGGGATCGAGTATATGAAAAGGTTTCAGTTCATAAGCATCTTCCAGTTCTGCGCCCATGAATGCAATGCCGTTGCCGTTGATACTTCCTCCACCGCTGATGGTAAGGTTCTGAATATTTTCTGCACTGATCCATGTGGTGCCTTCGCCGGGATTATTGCGGAATGCACTTTTGGTGTACACTTTTTCATTCGGATTTGCAAGAACTGTTGCACCTGCTTCCAAATGAAAATCAATACTTGATTTTAACACAAATGGACTTGCCATAAATGTAAATGGGGCAGGTATCAACACTTGTCCGCCGGTTTTGCTGCAGGCATCTATCGCCTTTTGTATGGCTGCTGCATCATCAGTTTTTCCATCACCGCGAGCGCCAAAATTTTTGATGTTGTATATTTTTTGTGCAGTGGTTGTTTGCAATGTCAGCACTGCAAGTACAATAGATGTCAGTTTTTTCATTTTCACTATTCACGGTTTAAATTGATGAATGATGTGTTGCTGTACAAGTGTGCGACGCAACGATGTTCAATAGCAATACTGCAGCTTGTTTCATTATGATATTATTAAACGAAGTTTTATTGCAATTGAATTTGATAAGTTCTTCCTTTCACTGTATTAAAAGTGGTTACATAACCCACTGTTGATGGATTGCATGTAACATCAAGCCCTTTTATTTGAATGGGCTGATAAGTTCTGATGGTGCATGTGCCGCCAATTCTTGCCGTAACCGCCGCTGTTTTTAATTGATGATTGCTCCACTGCATATCCACCACAAAATTGCCCCGTGCCACCAAACCCTTTACTGTTCCATCTTTCCAGTCGTTGGGTAAAGCGGGCAGTAAAAAAATTTCATCCTGGCTTTGCAGCAGCATTTCCATTACACCGGCGCAACCGGCAAAATTGCCATCAATCTGGAATGGTGGATGTGCATCGAATAGGTTTGGATAAGCGCCGCCACCCCGATTATATTTCGTGCCGTTTTCCCTTGTTAACCGTAGCAAATTTTTATACAACAGATGTGCATGATTGCCATCAAGCAACCGTGCCCAGAAATTTACTTTCCATGCCAGGCTCCAACCGGTACCATCATCGCCACGAATTTCCAATGTGCGCTTAGCGGCGGCGGCCAATTCTGGTGTTTTTAATGGAGAGATAAGATGCGCTGGATACAATGCATATAAATGTGATACATGGCGGTGATGCGGATCCACATCTTCATAATCTTTATACCATTCCTGCAATTGCCCTTTGCTGCCGATTTGAAAAGGGTATAATTTTTTTGCTGCTGCTTCAATACTGTCAGTAAAATTTTTATCGGTGTTTAAAATTTTTGCTGCCATTGTGGTGTTATCAAACAAATCACGAATGATGCCCATGTCCATTGTGGTGGCAATAGAAATATCAGCAGTCTTTTTATCGGCATAATAAAAATCATTTTCCGGTGAGAGTGATGGTGCAGTTACCAAATGTCCTTTGTTATCCGGCACTAACCAACCAAGCGTAAATTCGGCCGCTCCTTTCATTAGCGGATAAGCTGTTTCCTGTAAAAATTTTTTGTCGCCGGTGTATAAATAATGCTCCCACAAATGCCGGCAGAGCCAATTGGCACCCATGGCCCAGTTTGCCCATTTGGGATCGCCTTTTCCTGTATCGCCTACAGGATTGCTTAGTGCCCAGATGTCGGCATTATGATGCGTTACCCAACCATTGGCATTGTAAAATTCTTTGGCTGTTCGTTTACCCGTTACAGCAAGATTTTTTACCAGGCCGAACAAAGGCGTTGTCATCTCGTCCAGGTTGCCCGCTTCCGCCGGCCAGTAATTCATCTGCACATTGATGTTGGTGGTGTAATTGGAACTCCATGGTGCCCGTAACACTTTGTTCCAGATGCCCTGCAAATTAGCTGGTGCATCCGGCGTGCGTGAACTGCTGAATAAAAGATAACGGCCATACTGAAAATATAATGCTTCAAGGCCGGGATCATTTCCGGTTTTATTAAAAGTTTCCAGTCTTTCATCAGTGGGCAAATCGGTACGGCTGCCTGCTCCCTTATTCAGTTGCAGCGAAACACGATTGAAATAACGGTGTACATCATTTAAGTGAGCAGTTAAAAGTGTACTGAATTTTTTTGTTACCGCTTTACTCAATGCAAGTATTGCTAAAGCTTCTTCATTTTTCCCTTCTGAATCAGGACATTTATCAAAACCATTGAAGCTTGTTGCCACACTGCACAGCAGCAGCACTTCTGTTGCGTTAGTGATTCGTATTCCACTCGTATCAGTAACCACCGTTCCATCTTTTGCAGTGGCATTTAACTGCATGGCAAAACGCATTCCGCGGCAGCCTGCAGTGTCCGTATAAATAATGGGTTCTTTATTGGCATTGAAGTAGCTTGGGTCTGCATGCGCCGGTGCTTTGCCTTTCAGCATCAACACATTTTTTCCCAATACCGTATTTTGGTAATGTAACAGTGAACTGGTTGAAATGTTACAATTTATCTTTTGATGTTCGCTGGCTGTTATCCGCACCACCATCACCTGGTCGGGCGCTGAAATAAATATTTCCCTTTTGTATTGCACCGCATCAATAGTGAATGTTGTTGTTGCCACACCATCCTGAATATTCAAATCACGGTAATATTGTGTGGGCTGTTGTGTAAATGGTTGTTGAATTTTAATATCACCCAATGGCAGATAACTTTCTGAATACAGTCCCTGCATCTTTCTTGCCAAACGGCCTGCCTCATCATATTGTTCATTAAATAATGCGGCTCTTAATTTTGGCAGGTATTCCGGTGCATGCGGGTTTACATTATCTTTTACCGGGCCGCCACTCCATAATGTGGCTTCATTCATTTGCAGCAATTCTTCATTCACTCCTCCAAATACCATTGTGCCAATGCGGCCATTACCGATAGGCAATGCTTCTGTCCACACAGTTGCCGGTTTATTATACCACAGTTTATTGTCCTGTGCTTTAGAAGTTTGCAGAACAATAATGCCAGCAAGAATCAGTAAGGATCGTTGTCTCATTTTAGTGAACTGAATGATAAAGGTTTTGATGATGTGCCGCTTCCCCAGGAAGATGGCTTATCCTGTAAATATAAATCCAAAACGCCACCATTCATCAGCATTGCATAAGTAATATAATTTTTTTGATACTTCTCTTTATTCCACGTTGCCTTTGCAATATATTTTGCTGTTGCAGCAGCTTTATGGCAAACTACACGAAATGTTTTTCCATTGGTTAATTGAATGGCATAGTCATCATACAGTGGTGTACACAATTGGTAATTGTTCGATACAGGATCAACCGGGTAAAAACCTAATGCTGCAAATACATACCAGGCGCTCATTTGCCCTGCATCATCATTTCCGCTTAAACCACCGGGGCCATCGCTGTATTCATCCTGCAGAATTTGCTGTACACGGCTTTGTGTTTTGTAAGGTGCTGTTGTAAAGTTATACATGAAGGGAATTTGATGCCCCGGTTCGTTGCCATGCCAGTATTCGTCTTTAAAAAATAAACTGTCCAACGCTGTTTGCAGTTTTTTCTCTCCGCCCATTAAATTAATAAGCCCTTTCACATCATGCGGCACATAAAAAGTATATTGTCTTGGTGTACCTTCTGTAATATAATTTTCTCTTCGGTCAGCGTTAAAATAATTTACCCATCTTTTATCTTTCATCCGTCCTCTTACCATGTGCACAGCTGTGTCAAAAACATTTTTATAATTAAATGCACGGTGATACAACGCTAAATAGTCGCTTTTCTTTTGCAGGCTGTTGGCCACTGTAGCCAATGCATAATCATCGTACGCATATTCCAGTGTACGGCTTACCTGTTCTTTTTTATGAAAGGCTTCGGGCACACTGTCTTCCATGGGTATAAAACCATATTTCAAATAAGATTTTAATGCACGGCGACCCATCCCATTTTTGTATTCGGCATAATCTTGTGTAGTGTCAAAAGCATTCTTACGCATTAATGCGTAAGCTTTTTGAATGTCGTAATTGCGAATACCTTTGGTGAATGCCGATGCAATAAATGCGGTGGCATGATCGCCAATCATTGCGGCAGTATAACTGTTCCAGCAGGGAAAAATAGGCAACCATCCACCCTGTTCACCTTTTGCAATGAGTGATTGCACCAATTGATTGATCAACTGCGGTTGCAATATTTCAAATAAAGGCAACTGTGCCCTGTAAATATCCCACATGGAAAAATCATCGTAATAATTTCCATAGGTTAATTTCATGACACCGTCATTACCGGAGAATTTTGGATAACTGCCATCCACATCATTCATTAACCGCGGATGCTGCATGGCGTGATACATAGCAGTATAAAAGATTCGTTTATCTTTTTCACTACTGGTATTAATTTGTATTTGTGATAATGCTTTTTCCCAGGTGGTGCTGCTCTCTTCACGAATAGTTGCAAAGCCGGCCGTTCTTAATTCGGTAATCAAATTTAGTTTTGCATTTTCCATACTGGTAAAAGATGTTCCCATACGTATGCGCAACTGTTCTCCCTTTTGTAATGCAAAACCAATAAATGCGCCTATATCTTTTTTGTGCTGAATCGTTTCTTCTTTAAAAACAGCATTGCCCGCAAATGTCCCTGCCACACCTTTGCTTCGTTCCACTTCAATATAAAACCATCCATTGAAACCAGCAGGTTGCCCCCAGCCCTGGTAAATGCGGTGCACCGGATTATAGCCGCTGATCACCCCGTGTTCAGGATCCACCTTAATAAAACCTTCACCATAATCGCTGTTGGGCGTGATGAGCAGATACAAACTGTCGTTACGCTGCATGGTGAATTGTATGAAGCCGCAACGCAATGTTGAAGTCATTTCCGCAGTAAAACTATTTGGGATATCCAACTTATAATATGCGGGTGATATGATTTCATTTTTATGATCAAATACAACCGCATAATCCTTCGGATCAGTTTTTAATGTCCCCAATACCGGCATAATGGTTACACTTCCATAATCCTGCGTACAGGAACCGCTGAGCCAGTGTGTGCCACGAAAACCGGTAAGCATTGAATCTTTATAAAAATAGGGCGGCTGGCATTTTTGTTCTGTTAATCTGGTTTGTGCAGTCCATTGCGTCATAGCGAAAGGTAATGTTACTGCGGGTATCGTATTCGCATTCGCTTCGGAGCCTGCTTCACTGTGTTTTTTTGCTGATGCTGTGGTGGATGGTGCAGTGCCGGATAAAGGCTGCACATAAGGCAGGAGTTGCTGGGCTTTGGTTTGCAGAAAAAAAACACAGATGGTGGATGCTAAAAGCATACGGCGCACCGCTTGAATGAACAGTGGATAATGGATAATGGATAATTTTTTTAAGATGGAGTTATCAAATTTCATTTGGTGTCTTTAATAAATAAAATCAATTATCAATTATCCCGCAGGGCCCAGTGGGCAATTATCAATTAATTCTTTTCTACAATAGTTGGCTGCAGAAATTTCCCCTCAGCCGTTACCTGTTTTATTTGTTGATGCTGCACATCATTCAATAAAACCGCATTGCGGTAGTCATTTCCATTCATTACAAATTTTATTTTTTTTAGCTGAATACCATCTGCATGACGGATGAATAATCCCCATACCGGCAACTCTCCAAACATCGAAAATTCAGGATAAGCTTTTTCTGCTTCCGTAATTTGTGCTGCAGCATTCATTGGGAAATATTGCATTGCCGTATCCGACACAGATGCATAATCTACCTGCACTTTTTTAATACCAATATTTTGTACCGCATGCCCCGGCAAACCGGTAACGGAAGAAGGAAATACATTGTGCCGGTAGATGATGGCCGCTGTATCTTTCCCTGAATTATTCCATGGCGAAACGCTTTGTACTGACCCTGTAACGGGCTTTATGCCGGGTGGATATTTTAATAAAGGCCCTTCCATTGGGTAACCGGCATCTGGTTTGCCTGCCGGTACCTGCACGTATAATTTTTGTATGCGGATATTGTTTACAGTACTGTATGCACTGTCATTATTTCGATGGCCCAGCCTGATGAATATGGCATTACCGGTATTGGTGGCGAATATTTTTTTGATATCCACATTTTCCAAAAAGGCTCCATCAACAGATTCCAGTGCAACGGCAGAACGGTACGTATCATAGATGTACAAGTGTTTTACTTTAATTTTTCTGAAACCGCCATGTGATCCTGTGCCTATTTTAAATGCGTTGGCACTGGAACGCAAACGGCAGTGCGCTATAAAAATATTTTCACAGTAATCCTTTATTTCCGTTTCTGATTTAAGACAAATCGCATCGTCTGATGCATTGATATCGCAATGCGTGATGCGTACATTTTTACAGTTGTTGATGTCAATACCATCGTTGTTCCAGTATTCATTGCTGAGTACCGTTACATGATCAATGACAACATGATTGCACCGCCGGTATTCCTGTATCCATGATGCACCATTGATGAGATGAATGCCTTTGATAGTAACGTTTGTGCATTCTGTAAATAAAAGCAGTTTGGGCCGGTTTCTTTCTTCAGGTATTTTTACAGGCCATTGCCTGTCCGTTAATTGCCTGCCGGAAAGTAATTCAATTACATTTTGTACTACTGCTTTTCCACGGCCATCAATTGTTCCTTCACCTGTTATAGCAATATGATGTTGCGCCGTTGCAGCAATTAATGCGGCTGCCGAAGCCGTACCATAATCTAACCTGCTGGTGGTGGCGAGCAATACTGCATTTTTTTCCAGATGCAACTCCACATCCGATTTCAATTGCAGTACACCTGTTACAAAATTTCCCGCAGGCACCACTACCCTTCCACCTTTTTTCGCAGCATCATCTATAGCTTGTTGTATTGCCGCTGTATTATTTGTACTGCTGTCTGGTTTTGCGCCGTAAGCAGTAATGTTGAAAGTATTTCTTTGCTGCGCAGCGAGTACAGCAGGAATAGTGCAGCACATTGCGAACACCAGTACGTGCTTTATCTTTTTATTCAATTGATCAATACGCATTGCGTATGGTGTTTTGATATTTTTGGTACAATGCTGTTACCACTTTCAATAAATCGCCTGTTGTTGTTACAGGATAATCCTTTCTTGCATTCACCCAATGCCACTCCCAGTTTTTCATTTGTTGTGTAAATTTTTCATTATCCATTTCTTTTCCTTCCTCCATTGCTTTTGTTGCTGCGGCAAAAAACTGTTGCCAGCGGGGCACATAAAAATCATTGATCAATCCGCTCCATTGGCGGCAGGCATATTCATTCAACGGACAATTCTTATCTCCCCATAGCGTAATCAAATCTTTTGCGTTGAATTCATACAATGCTTTTTCTTTTTCCGCAGCACCATTTCTTCTTGCAGCTGCAATCCATGGGCCTAATAAAAAATCTTTCCTTGTAGCCAGTAGCCGATCCATGTCTTTCATCAATGCAATAAATGCGGTACTGTATTGCTGAAACGCTCTGCTATCTTTTGCATGGTACGCATTTACTATTTGGCGTTGCAATGGCAATGCATAATTTGCCAGTACCTGTCTTGCCACATCAACTAAATCGAAACGAAAACCATCACTGTTTTTGCATGCAGGAATGGCTTTCATCATGGCATCCCATGCCGGTAATAAATCTTTTGCATCATAATTTAACCGGGTATTGGCCCATTGTCTTAATGAATCCAGTGTTGGCCTTGCCTGGATGATGGACTCCGCACCGTCACGTTTGTATTTATTTGCAGGCACCGTGTACACTGTATTGCGTAATACATTCCATGCTGTTGCTGTATTGTTATCCAACACTCCATACCGGTTGGTGATGTATTGCTTTATCCATTCGTTTACATCAATCGGTTGATCGTTCCATGTATTATTCGTCATCAATTCATACAATACAGGATTTTGTTCAATGCCTTCCATCGTTAATCCAATGCCTTTCATTTGGCCGCTTTGTGCATCATGCAATGCTTTTGCAGGTTCGGTGGCCACTGTTTCCATTCTGCCGAACAAATTAGTGTTGCCTCCAAAATTGTTCAGCATATTCCAAATCCATGGTTTGCCATAAAATGCACGGGTGCGTTTCCATACCGGTTCAATTTCTGTAGCCAGGTCGAGTACAATCATCTTATTATTGGGCACTGCATTCAGTAACGCTTCTGTTTGTGGTTCTTTCCAGAATTTCCGGTCGCTGTAAAACAGCCAGCCCTGCATTACCCAGATGGCCGCAGTATCTGCCTGGCGCATGCCTTCATATACTCTTGCGCTGAGCTTGCCCAGGAATTCCGGTTCACTGCCGGGCGGTTCGTTTTCATTAAAGGTATCAGCAGAATATAAATGATCTGTTCCGAGTAATTCCGTTTGTTGCTGCAAAAAATGTTTTCCGATTTGTGCAAACATCGGGTCTTCTGAATCTAATATATACGTGTCTGCAAAACCGTTAGTCCAGTTGGTTTGCTTTAATTTTGCGTTGGGAAATTTTGTTTTGAATGCTGCGGGCACATGGCCGGTAAAAGCAGGCAGTACGGGTTTCATACCCAATGCCCGTTCTCTTGCAATAATTTTTTGCTGCAGTGCAAAATGATTTTTCATCCAGGATAAGGGTAATGGCCCACCCCAACCATCCAAATTGCCCATCCAGAACCAGGAGAAATAAGAAGGCCCGCAGAAGAAATTGGCAAGCTCTGCATCGGTAAAACCCATTTCTTTATATACGAGGTACCAGGTGTATTCTTCTCCCGTTATTGATAATGGCATATTGATGCCATGCAGCGCCATCCAGTCTATTTCTTTTTCCCAGCGGTTCCAGTCCCACCAGCTCATGCTGTAATTGAATGTACAATAGTTGAGATAGTAGCGGTATTCATAAGGTGTGTTTTTGTGTATTCGTTTCTTCGGTAATGGCAGTATTGCCGGTAAATGCATATTCACGCCATTCCAGGTAATTTGTGTATGACAAAATTCATTGAGATAATAATACAATGCTGATGCCACCGCAACGCCATTATTTCCACGCAGTACAATACTGTTCCCTTTGCGGTCAATTTCAAACACATCTTTATCATTTTCTTTTGGTACAATTTCCAGTATAAACTGTTTACTGTGTTGCGGAACTATACGCTGTAACAATTGCATTGCATCACCCAGCCAGTTTTGTGCCGCTGCAGTTGTTACGATGCCACAAAAAATAAAGCCTGTGAAAATAATTTTTCTCATACAATTAAATTTACCAATATACCGTATACAATGCTGCTAAGATACCACAGATAATAAGTGATCCCACTATAAAACCAGGCGTTACTTTAAATAAACTGGTATCCATTTCTATGTTGTGAGAATCTTTATCACTTTTTGGATAGCGTAAACTCATTGCCACCATCATAATCACTACTGCAAAAAAGGTGATCGTCATCCTGTCAAGAAAAGGATAATTGGGGAATGCGCCGTTGGTCCATTGTGGTAAAAACTTTAATACGGTTGAAACGGGCACGGTAAGCAATGCGCCGGCTAAACCTGCGGCAGCTGTGGTTCTTTTCCAAAACATGCCCAATAAGAAAATGGCCAGCACGCCTGGTGAGAAAAACCCAGCGTATTCCTGTATGAATTGATAAGCCTGGTCCAATGTTTTTAATTGTGGCGCAACCAATGCAGCTACAAGCATAGAAATAATCACTGCCCATCTTCCGGTTAATACCATTTTCTTTTCTGAAGCATCCTGGTTAATATATTTCTTATAGATGTCCAATGAAAATATGGTGGAGATACTATTGGCTTTTCCTGCAAGTGATGCTACGATGGCTGCAGTTAATGCGGCGAAAGCAACACCTTTTAATCCGGCCGGCAATAAGTTCATCAATGTGGGATAAGCATGGTCTGGTTTTAAAACAGGATGATGAGGATCTGAGAAATCAAGCATTTCATTTTGAAACATGCCATTGTGATGCATCACATACATCGCAATGCCGGGCAGTACCGCAATAACAGGCACCAGTAATTTTAAAAACGCTGCAAATAAAATTCCTTTGCGTGCCGTCTTCAAATCTGCACCCAATGCCCGTTGTACGATGTATTGGTTGCAACCCCAATAGGCCAGGTTATTAATGAGCATGCCGCCAATTAAAACAGATAAACCCGGCAGTTCCATGTAATGCGGATTGGATTTATCCAGTATCATGTGAAAATGTTCAGGCGCCTGTTGTTTTAAAATAGCCAGGCCTTTGAAAATATCTTTTCCAAAACCAAATTGCTCTGATAATAATGATAATGCCAGGTATGTTGTCACCAATCCACCAATCACCAATACCAAAACCTGGAATACATCTGTATATCCAATCACTTTCATTCCACCCAATGTTACCACAACAGAAAAAATACTCAGGCCAACAATACACCATTCAAAACTGATAGGTGCTATGGAGGAAATGGCCAGCGCACCGAGATAAATAATGGAAGTAAGGTTTACAAATACATACACCAGCAACCATATCACCGCCATGATGGTACTTACCAAACCATTGTACCGCTGTGATAAAAACTGCGGCATCGTGAAAATCTTATTCTTTAAATACATGGGAATGATGAACACTGCAACAATGATGAGCGTTGCGGCTGCCATCCATTCATAAGTAGAAATAGCCAAACCAATTTCGTAACCGGAACCGCTCATGCCAATAAAATGTTCTGCTGAAATATTGGAAGCAATCAATGAGGCACCAATGGCCCACCAGGTAAGTGAACCTTCTGCCAGAAAAAAATCTTTTGAACTGGTGGCGGCTGCTTTCTTCTTTTTATAAATATAAATACCATAAGCTGACACCAGGATGAAATACACCGCGAAGACGATGTAATCTGCAATTTGTAATTTGTTCATTAGAGATATAGTTTGCTGTCGTTAATTTGTCTGTCTGTTTACTATTATATTTTCAGGAACCATTTCTTCCTGTATAAAAAATACAATGCGGCACATTGAATAATGGTAACGCCTGTCCACAACAAAGGCTGGTGCCACATTTCCGGTGCTTTATCTACCAGTCCGCCAAAAATGAATTGTGATGTGGATTCAAAATCTACCAATCCATGCGCTGCCATATAAATTAAAATGGAATTACAACCAATCCACACCATTGGCATACTCCATCGTTTCCATCCCACCACATCAATAATGTAATAAAATATGGCAAAGAGCAACATACTCCATCCGCCTGCATACAACACAAAAGACCCCGTCCACATATTTTTATTGATGGGAAAAACAGTATTCCATGCTAAACCCAATAACAACAGTACAGCCCCGCCTGCAAACAATGCAATGGCCTTGTACGTTGTGCTGAGTTTTTCATGTTGCAATAATTGCCCGGTAAAGATGCCCAGCATGGCAGAACCGATAGCGGGCAGCGTTGATAAAATTCCTTCCGGATCGTACACACCACGGTGCAGCTTACCCGGCAATAATATCCGGTCGATATACGCTTCCAAATTTCCTTCCGGTGTTAATACACCAGCGCCATAGCCTGGTATCGGAATCCACATCATGGCCAACCAATAGGCCAATAGTATACCCACAAACCAAATGATCTGTGCACGCAGTGATGTGTTCAGGTAAATGATGGCTGCAAAAAAACAACTCAACGCAATGCGGCCGAGTACACTGGCCATGCGGGTATGTGCATAGTCCTGCCATTTGAATAAACCATTCACCACCATGCCCAGGAAAATTAAAATGAGTGTGCGCTTAATTAATGAACGGTAAATTTTTTTCCTGGCAATGGCTTTATTCACTCCCGCCTGTTGCAATTGTTTGGTATAAGACAAAGGCATGGATATACCGGCAATAAAAATAAATAATGGAAAGATGACATCATAAAAAGTAAATCCATTCCATGGTGTATGATGCAACTGGTTGCTGATGCCTACTGCTATTCGTTCCCAAAAATTTAAGTCCCCATTTACAGCAATCTGCCAGTCTGCAGGGTTGCGGTATAAATGATGATTAGTGAGTACAATATTGGCGAGGCCGTGAAAAATCTCTTCGCCGCTGATGATCCAGAACATATCAAAACCACGCAATGCATCAAGCGATATCAATCTGCCTGCAACGGGATTTTGTATAGCGGTGTTCGTGGCCATTAACTAAAATTCAGTTGATGATGAAATGGCGTGGTACCGGTGATGTACACATAATTGCCTTTTGTATGCAATGTGCCAAAATGAGTGCTGTAGCGTTCACCCTCCAGGTTGGTAATGTTTTTATGCGTTACTGCACCGGGGCCAAAACGAATGCTGTCTTCACCAGAAGTAAACGTTCCATAACCGTTTTCTAAAAACTGGTTCCTGTTGTCATCAGCCGTTATACCGGTTACTGTTCCTCCTTCTGCAAAACATAATTCAATAGTTACGGCAACACCTTTGGTTCCTGTAATATCCAATTCTATTTGATATTGCCCATCCTGTACTGTAAAAGCAATGGTGGTATCCAGTGTTTTTACATTGCTTACGGGACGATCCTGAAAATCCATTTTATTCCAGAAGCGGCCATCAATACTGGGCGATAATGCATAATCGCCATCCACTTTTCTTTTGCTTTTAGGTAATGGCTGATAATAAGGAACCGTTAATTTCTTATGCAATATATAGCGTTTATCCTTTTGCGTAAGTCCTTTGCTGTAAAAATATCCTGTGGCGAAAAAGCCACAGGATAAACGCATAAAACGCAGAATTGCATTGCCTTTGCGGAATGCAAAAAAATCGGGACTTACTGAGCGGCCTGATGCAATGATCAAAGGCCAGTCTACCCCGCCAAATAATGTTGCAGTTGTGTTATGATTTCTTAATCTTAATAAATGAGAAGTGGTAAACCATTTGTTATATTCCACCGGTAATGTTGCCGGTGCAGGCATGCGTTGCTGCAGCGTTTCGTTTTCCAAATAGAAACAAAGGCTTCTGTCCAGCACTTCTTCTTTAAATCCTTTCATCTGCTCAATGGCTTTGGCAATGGCTGCAAAAAATGCATCATTAAAATGGTTTGCCATCCATCGGTAATAATTATAATAGGAAACAATCGTTTTACCAATGTATTGATCCTGCCTGCGGGAATCGGTAGTTACCAAATCCCCGTTCGGCTCCAGGTAATAATATGTGCTTTCTAAATTCCTTTTTACATATTGCAATAACTGCGGCTTGCGCAGCAGCCTTGCCATGGTGAGTAATGAATTATTTTCCACGCCACCATACAGCCTGCTGCGTTCCGGGTAATGGCCATCTTTATCCATGAAGATGCCTTCGCCCAGCCAGTCTTCAATACGGCTTAAATATTTTTGTGATGGTGCCAATGCGTTTACTCTTGCCAATGCTGCACAAATTACCCAACGGTGGTTGGGTGTATGCACACCTCCTGTTACCAATGCTGCCGCACTTTTTTCGATGAACAGTTGTAATTGCTGCCGCATGCTTTCCAATGCAGCGTTGCCATCTTTTTTCAAAATGAACGCTGCTGCCGTTAAAGGTTCCAACAGAAAAGCGGTATCTGGCGGAGATTCCAGGTTGCCGATATTTACTGTTCCATCTTCTGTTTGATATTGCTGTAAGCCGGCAACAATTTCCTGCAGTTTTGGTAACACTAATTCGCTGTGAAAATATTTTGATAAAGCGTAACAATACGAAGCTGAGAGTACTGCTAAGTCGTAACCTGATTTTCTGCTGAACATAAATGCACCATTTCCTGTACCGGCCAGTAGTTTATCCACCTGTGCATCGTTAGCTGCAGCCAATGACTGCATGAATGCCTCATCAGTATTGCTGTTGTGCCACAACTGCAAAGGGGTATTGGCCATTGCATTGGCTGCCGGAGCCAATGCAGCCATTGCAGACAGTTTGATAAATGTGTTCCTTTTCATATTCATAGCAATGCTGCAGGCGTTTCGCCATTATCATTTACTGATAGTGGTGCTGTAAATAATTTTCCCGGTATAATCCACTGCAGTAACCGTCATTGCAGTGGTGGTTACTGTAAATACCATAAACCCGTATTCAGATGCCAGCATCTTTGCTTCCGGTATTACATGTACGGGTGTACGCTCAGATGCTGACCCTGTTATAAAGTGCTGTGTTGTACCATTGGCTACCAAATGCTGCAGGCTGTGTTCATGCCCGGCTAAAAAAACATCCACACCATATTGATCAAATAAAGGTTTCAGTGTGCGCCTGATGGCCTTGGTATCATAGCCTTCTGTTCTGCTGCCGCCGGTAAACATGGGGTGATGCCCCACTACAACCTTCCACTTAATATTTTTATTTCCTGCTGCCTGTTTCAGCTGTGTTGCAATCCATTTTTTCTGTGCAGCACTGTCCGCCGTTTTTACATTCGGCCCATATTCAGGGTTGCTGTAAAACTCCGGTATCAACGGATTGGTATCAATAAATAAAAAAAGAATTTTGCTTGCTGTATCTCCCGGTATGCTGATCAGTTTGGAATAATACCGTGCCGGCATTTTCCACCTGCGGCTGATTTTGGAATACCGTACCTGTGCATCAGGATTGGTTTTGTAATCATGATTGCCCAGTACCGGATACCAATCCCACTGTAATGAAAATGCGGTATAAATATCTTCGAAAGAATACCGCCACAAAGGATCCCACTCACTGACCACACCACTGGGATAAAAATTATCTCCCACTGCAATGGTAAATTGTGATTTTACTTCGGCGGCTGTTTTGCCCATTTGTGCTGCCACCTGCTTTTGATGGTCTTCACCAACACGGCCCCAATCGCCCATGGCAATAAAGTTGAGTGCGCCCGGCGGAGTGGCAATTTGTTTAGGCAGTATAACTGTTGCACTATCTTTAATATACACCTGTGCTTTTGCCAGGTTCAGCAGTAATACCGGTAATAATAATGTGAGGTATGTTTTTTTCATGCTGCTAAATTACCCAACCAAAAGTAAAACCCGAAGTATATACTCCGGGCTTTAATTGATTGACTGCTACTATGAGAAAATTAATATCCGGGGTTTTGCGACAGGTTCGGGTTGGCAGCCAATGCTACAGTAGGAATCGGGAAGAGCCTCCTGTATGCTTCTGCATTGGTTTTAAAACCCCAGCTGTCTTCGTATTTACCAAAACGGATCATATCGTTCCTGTGCCATGTTTCCCATGAAAATTCACGGCTTCTTTCTTTATATAAATCATCCAGCGTTACTGCCGTCCATGCGGCAGATGTAGAGCGGTTATTGCGTACCATATTCACCAGTGACAATGCTGTATGGCCCAGTGTGGCTGTGCCACCACGCAGAATGGCTTCAGCTTTGCTTAAAATAATATCTGAATACCTGAACACAGGCACATCATTATTCTGGTTACGTGTAATAGAACCAGCATCGGGATAGAATTTAATGTTTCTTGCACCAAGGTTCCATCCTATCTCATCATTACCCACATCAAACAAAGTGGGGTTAGCCCTTAGCGTTATGTTAGGATCTATATACAACTGGTACGTGTATGAGGCGGATGGTGATGGCCCTGAATAAAACTGGTCGTAGCCAATGTTAGTGGTTTTAACCATGATCGGGTTACCATCTGCCCAGTACTGGTAACCGGATAACCACTGGTTATTACGGATGTCACCGGCGTCGTTGTACATGGCCAGGAATTCAGGTAAAGTTGCCCTTGGGCCACTGGGTGAATTATTCACAAGGCCATTGCCGCTGGTCTGCTTGATTATCGGGTCAATATTATTACCCACTGTTGAGCCACTGTAATTATATTTCATACCGAGGTTCCTGTTCAGGTCGTACCTGGCGTGGAACATGTAACCGTTTGAAGTGGCAGGGTCAAAAGGAATAGCGAAAATAAATTCCTTCATAGCCGGGCCGTTGGTGGGATAAAACATCTGCAGGTAAGAACTGCGGGGCTCTATTGCATACAGGCCGGAATTGATGATACTGTCGCAGGCAGTGATACAATCGTTGTAGCGGGCAGTACCGGTATACACTTCTGCATTCAGGTACATTTTTGCCAGCAATGCAAATGCCATATAACGGTTAGGCTTACCGTAAACGGAAGCTCCGGAAACATTTTTAAGATAAGGAATGGATGCCTTCAGCTCCTGCTCACAGAAATTAAACACCTGTACACGGGTGGCGCTGGCTTTCAGTTCTGTTGAACCGTAAGTGGTATCCAGTGATACATTACCATACAGATCCATCATTAAAAAATAAGCATACGCCCTGAGTGTTCTTACTTCAGCAATACCTTCATCTTTTGCTGCACTTGCAGGTGCTCCGTTTAATAAATACAATGTTTGGTTTGCAGTACCAATCATATTGGCAACGTAATTCCAGGTGGAGTTCACCCACGCATTGTCTTTTGTCCAGGTATGGCGGTGCAGTTCCTGGTACTTGTTACCATCATACCAGTTGGAACCGTACGCAGGTAAAATTGCTTCGTTACTGCTGAGTTCCTGTGTAAACCAATAATCTACACAATAAGCATTGCGCAATGCTGTAAAGTTGGGGCCAATTACAGACTGAAATTGTGCATCAGTAGTTGGAAATACCGATGCCGGCAATTCTGAATTAGACGTAACATCCAGCTTATGGCACGATAAAAACGTAACCGAAAGCAGCAGGATGGTTGTAATAAGTTTGAATATATTTTTCATATAACTTTTTTTATGAGTTCGCTGATAATGTTGCTTTAGAATGAAACATTAACACCAAGTATAAATGTTCTTGTTTTAGGATAAAAGTTATTGTAATCAACACCGGGAGATGCACCACCAAGGTTCACTTCCGGATCAATGCCTTTATACTTGGTGATCAGCACCAGGTTATTACCGCTTACATACATTCTCAGTTTACTGATGTAGTTGGATTTAAACTTAAAGTTGTACCCCAGTGTGGCATTGTCGAGACGTACATAAGATCCATCTTCAATAAACCTTGTGGAATAACTGCTATTCTTCGTATCTGTTATTTTATCTGCTGATGCGTCAACAGAAATATTGTTGATGTTGGCAGCATTTACATAGAACAGGTCTGCACGGGTGGCATCAAATATTTTGTTGCCGAACACACCGCGGATAAAAAAGTTCAGGTCGAAATTTTTGTACGTTAAGGTATTGCTCCAGCCCAGTAATATTTTGGGTTGCGGGCTGCCAACAAACCAGTAATCAGTACGTATGGTTGGTGCAGTGGTATAAGTGCCGTCATGTTTTAAGAATTGGGAAACACCGCTTGCATTTTTACCTGCATAAATGAGTGAAAAATACTGCCCCAGTGGTTTACCCACTTTCAATATTTGCAGCGTACTGTTGGTTTGTCCGGGCCCTTCCGGATCTGAATACAATACAGAATCCTGGCTACCACCAAACGCTGTCTTTAACGCAGTGATCGTATTTACATTATGTGCTATGTTGACTGAGGTTGACCAGCTGAAATTGGTTTGCTGAACTGGTGTTGCATTTAAGGTCAGCTCAATCCCTTTGTTTTCCATATCACCGCCATTGGCTACAATATAACCGCCGGGCACTAACTGTGCACTTACTTTATAACCAAAGATCATATCGGTGGTTTTTTTATCGTACCAGTCAAACGTACCGGTAATTTTATTTTTCAGTACGCCAAAGTCAAGGCCAATATTAGTGGTGGATGTTTTTTCCCATCTCAGGTTGGGGTTTTGTGCCTGTGTAGGACCATAGGCCACATCAAAACTTCCATTGTTATAATAAGTACCCACATTACCAAACAGCAACTGTGCTGTGTATGCATTAAAGCCGAGTGCATTACCGGTAACGCCATAGCTTGCACGCAGTTTAAGATCGCTCACCACCGGAAGTTTTTTCATAAAATCTTCCTGGATCAAACGCCACGCCAAACCTGCAGATGGGAAATACCCCCAATGGTAGTTGGCGCCAAATACTGAACTTCCGTCACGGCGTACAGATGCCTGGAGCAGGTATTTATCTTTATAACTGTAATTCAAACGGCCAAAGTCAGAAATAAATTTGGTTTGGCTGTAGTTATCATTTCCAAACTGGATCCTGTAGCTGGAAATGGCATAAGGGTTACCTAAACCAAGGTTTTGGTAACCGGTGTAGTCAGAAATAAAATTGGTACTGCTGGCCTGGAAACCATCACCATTCACATTATTCTGCCATGAATAACCCACTACTGCGGTAATGTTATGATCCTGGATTTTTTTAGCCCATGTCAGGTACGATTCCACGGTAGTGGAAGTATTTTGATAGGTATTTCTTAACGCAGAACCATTGGTACCAAACACACTGCCAATTAATGTATGGCTGATGCCGATACCGGGATCAGGGTTATTATAAAAATTAGAAGTGGGATACTTACCGAAGTAGCTGTTATAATATTCACCATGCAGTGAAGTAGTTTTCTGGTAAAACAGGTTGGCATTGTAGGTAAACCCAAACGGCAGCTTGGCTTCGGTAGTAAATCCACCTACCAGCGTATTATATTTTGTATCATCCTGTGCATTATCAATTAATGCCCTGGGATTGAAATAACCTGTTGTGGAAAGGTTTTCAAAATAACTGCCGTCAGCATTCTTAACCGGCGATACCGGTAAATGCTTTGCCGCCTGCAACAACACAATATTCTGCAAAGGCACGTAATTGGCATTGCTGCTGGAGTTAGATATATTCAATCCAAATTTTACTTTTTTATTCAACGCATATTGATCCAGGTTAACCCTGGCGATTACACGCTTTAAATGGCTTCTCACCAGTATACCTTCTTTATCAAAATAGTTCAGGCTGGCACTGTACGTACTGTTTTCATTACCGCCGCTGAATGAAATATTATGATTTTGAGATACGCCCTGTTGATTTTCGATGGCCTTAAACCAATCAGTATTGGCATTAAAATCATCATTGGGAGAAAATGAGGAACCATTTGCAGCTAAGTAAGCACGTAACTGAGCGGCATCCATTACCTTCAGGTTACTCGTTACTTTTTCAATTCCAACATAACCATTGTAAGAAGTTTGGGGCTTACCACCTTTACCGCGTTTAGTGGTAACCATTATTACACCATTGGCAGCTTTATTACCATAAATGGCAGTTGCAGCAGCATCTTTTAATACATCAATGGAAGCCACATCATCAGGTGCAATCAAAGAAATATCAGCACCCGGTACTCCATCAATTACATAAAATGGCCCACCGGGACTGTTAATGGTGGAGGCACCACGCAATATTACTGCAGCTGGTTTGTTGGGGTCACCGCTGGCACTAACATTAAGGCCGGCCACTTTACCCTGCAGCAACTGGCCTACATCGCCAATAGCGCCTTTATTCAAATCTTCCGGTTTGATGGTGGTAATGGAGCTGGATAATGTTCTCCTGCTGCCTTTACCATAACCTACCACCACCACATCAGACAGAACGGTTTGTCTTTCTGTAAGCACAACAGTGTAAGATGTTTCGGTACCAATTTTAATTTGAGCGGCATCATAGTTCACCGCAGAGATTAATAATGTGGCACCAGGAGCTGCGTTGATGGTAAATGTACCATTGGCCGCAGTGGCCACGCCGGTTTTACTGCCTTTTACAATTACTGTGGCATTTGGCACCGGCTCGCCCTTACTGTCTTTAACAACACCCGTAACGGATTTTGTTTGTGCCATCATACTCAATGGCGACAGCAACAGCAGCAGCAGTACAGCAACACTGCTTTTTCGTAGTTTAAGTGAGCGCAATCGCATAGTCGGTTGTTTTGGTTAGAATTTTAATTCAATAGTAATAGTTAACTTATATCAGAATTTTAAAGTGGGCGGAAGATATTTGGCCACCAATGCCTGGTAATAAGGTTTCAATTCTGTCCAGTTGGGTGGTGCAGGGTTCTTTGAATATAAATCGTAGGGGTTAAACAGCTTTACCCATTTCAGCATGTCCCTGTCATGGTCATCCATTAAATAATCATATTGCCCTTCCCTGTGCCAGCTATAGAACGAATGGTAACGCAGCATGTATAAACCTTCTTCGGGTAAACTGTCTTTCATCATCTGGTATACATATTCATCATGCCCCCAGCTCATATCCACATTGCGTAAACCGCAGTTGGGTTGATACACGCCGTATTGGGTATTATACCGTTCGTCTGAATAATCAGGATTGTGTTCAAAAAATTCGGGATATACAATTTTATCGGAGTATGCACAACCAACAGGGAAAGTATCTCCCACTACCGCCCATTGCGGTTCGTCAAAAAGGCACAACACTTTACCCATATCATGCATTAATCCCACCATCACCATCCAGTCAGGATGTCCATCTCTTCTTATGGCTTCAGAGGTTTGTAATAAATGCTGAAACTGGTCCAGGTCGGTATCAGGGTCTGAATCATCCACCAGCTGGTTTAAAAAATCAAATGCATCCCATACCGGCATTTCTTTTTTATCAAATTTTAAAAAGTTGCGCTGCTTCTCTTTTACAAATGCATACGTTTGATAAGTATGGTTCAGCCTGTAAAATTCTTTTACAGTATCTCTTGCAGGCGCTTCGTAATTTCGATAGGCTTCTGTATCCTTTTCTTTCGCAATGGATTTAGGATCGGGGTAACGCTGCAGTACATCTTCTTCCCATTCATCTAAACTGTGTAGCGGATTGGTCTCGCCGGGAGACAAAGGAGTAGCTGTGCCCATATAGTGCAATAGTTTTTAGTGTCTGAAGAATAGATAATTCCGATACTAAATTGAGATTTTATAGCAAAGAATACTCACTTTACCATGTATTTATTTACGCAACCGTTTTCGCTATTTCGTAAAAAATGATGTAGCTTTCAGCTATTATTCAGCGGTATTACGACAGTGCATAATGGACAAACTCACAATAAAAACTTTAGCCAAAGAATTACAACTTTCAGTATCGACCATCTCAAAAGCATTACGTGACAGTCATGAGATCAGTATCGAAACAAAAAAGAAAGTGCTGGCATTGGCCGATCAGCTGAACTACACTCCAAACCCTTATGCCAGCAGCCTGCGCAAAAGAAAAAGTAAAACCATTGGTGTGGTGATTCCCGAAGTGGTGAACAGTTTTTTTTCTCAATCCATTAACGGCATTGAATCCATTGCCAAGGAAAAAGGTTATCATGTGCTGATTTACTTAACGCACGAAAGTTTTGATAATGAAAAATCTATTTTGAAAGATTTTGAAAGCGGCCGCGTGGACGGTGTGCTCATTTCCGTTTGCCGCGAAACGGAGAACAGCGAACACATTAAAGAATTAATGAGCAAAGATGTGCCGGTGATTTTTTTCGACCGTGTATTTAACGATGTCAATACGGTGAAAGTAACCACCAACGATTTTGATTGTGCATATAATGCCACCAAACATTTAATTGAAAGTGGTTGCAAAAACCCGCATTTCGTTTCCATCATCAGCCATCTTGATATTATTAATTGCAGGCTGGAAGGTTTTAAAAAAGCGCTGGATGAATGTAAAATGCCTTTCTCTGCAGGTAATATCATTAACTGCACCACCAATTGGGAGCAGAATTATAATACGCTTTACAAAAAATTAAAAGCAGTTAAAAAACCGGATGGTTTATTGTGTTCCATAGAAAACCTGTCTATCATTATTTATAAAGTATGCCAGGATCTTGGCCTGAAAATTCCCGGCGCATTACAGGTGGTTAGTTTTTCTAACCTGGATACGGCTTCATTCCTGCATCCACCACTAACCACCATTACACAACCGGCTTATGAGATTGGAAAAACAGCCGCAGCTATTTTAGTGAAGGCGCTGGAGAAAAAAAACTTTACAATACCCAATGAACAAGTGGTGATTCCTTCTGAACTCACCATACGTCAGTCAACAAAAAATTAAACCTTATACAAGAATCATGAATGCACTTCGCTTTATTGCAACCAGTCTGTTAGTTCCCGTAATGGCAACAGCACAACAGCCTGCCGAAAAAATTGAGATGGTCAATTTTTCCAAAGTAAATATCACCGACAATTTCTGGAAGCCCAAGATTGATAAAGTAGCTGTGGTAACGATTCCTGTTTGTATCGACCAGACAGAAGTAAAAACACCACGCCTGCGCAACTTTGAAAAAGTAGCCCGTAAAAAAGGAGAAAAACACGAAGGGATTTTTTATGACGACAGTGATGTGTACAAAGCGCTGGAAGCAATGGCGTATTCTTTAAAAACACATCCAGATGCAAAACTGGAAGCAAAAGCCGATGAATGGATTGATAAAATTGCTGCTGCGCAACAACCTGATGGTTACCTCAACACTTACTTTACACTCAATGGCCTGCAGGACCGCTACACCGATATGAGCATGCATGAAGATTATAACTGTGGCCACATGATTGAAGCAGCAGTAGCTTATTATAATGTTACCGGCAAAAGAAAATTTTTAGATGTGGCCATTAAATGGGCCAATCACTTCAGCAGCATTTTTGGCCCCGGCAAAAGAGATTGGGTTACCGGCCACCAGGAACTGGAACTGGCCCTGGTAAAATTATTCAGGGTTACTAACGATAGCGCATACGTTAAATTTGCGGACTGGTTACTGAGCGAACGCGGGCACAAACTGGCCAAAGGGTATACCTGGACAGACTGGAAAGATACAGCTTACGCACAGGATGTATTGCCGGTGAAAGAACAGAAAGAAATTACCGGCCATGCGGTACGTGCCATGTATATGTACACCGGCGCTGCAGATGTGGCTTCTGTAACTGGTGATGCCGGTTATATGAACGCCATGAAAACAGTTTGGGAAGATGTGGTGTACCGTAATATGTACATTACCGGTGGTATTGGCAGCAGCGGCGGCAACGAAGGTTTCAGTAATGATTATGATTTACCTAACGAGAACGCCTACTGCGAAACCTGTGCCAGTGTGGGCATGGTATTCTGGAACCAGCGTATGAATGCACTTACAGGAGAAAGTAAATATATGGATGTACTGGAAAAAAGTTTATACAATGGCGCTTTAGATGGATTATCATTAAGCGGCGACCATTTCTTTTATGGCAACCCGTTGGCCTCTAATGGCAGAAACAGCCGCAGGGAATGGTTTGGTACTGCCTGCTGCCCGGCTAACATTGCACGGCTCATCGCATCGCTGGGTAATTATGTGTATGCACAAAGCAGTACCGGCATTTGGGTGAATCTATTTGTAGGCAGCAATACCAGTATTGATTTGGCAAAAGGCAAAGTGGGATTAAATATGGAAACCAATTACCCGCTTGATGGAAAAGTAAAAATTACTGTTGCTGTATCTAAAAAAATAAAATATGCGCTGCACATCCGCATACCGGGTTACGTAAATGGTATAGCTGCACCGGGTGGGCTGTACAGTTTTCTTGATAAAAATCAAACACCATTTGTTATTACTGTAAATGGTGTTGCATTCAATTATACTTTAGACAAAGGTTATGCCGTTATAGACCGTGAATGGAAAAATACGGATGTGGTGGAAATGAATATTCCCATGGAAGTAAAAAAAATTATTGCCCGCGATGAACTGAAGCAGGATAACGACCGGCTGGCATTGCAAAGAGGTCCGTTAGTATATTGTTTTGAAGGCGCAGACAATAACGGCAAAGCCTGGAATATGATTCTGCCACAAAATACCGTATTTATACCTGAAAATTTTAAGGTGAAAGACGAAGATATTATCGCATTAGTTAGTAATTTGCCCGTGGTAAACATCAGTGCCGATGGTATTGCTGTTACAACGGGAATGCAGCAGGTAAAGGCAATACCCTATTACACCTGGTGCAACCGGGGCAGTAACCCGATGCAGGTGTGGCTGCCCACAAAAATCAAAGACGTAAAAATTAATAATTAGACTATGGCGGATGTTGCAGTGGTTGGCGGCGGTGTAATTGGATTGTGCAGTGCTTATTACTTAAACAAAGCAGGTTACCATGTAACCGTTATTGAAAGAGGCAATATTACTGATGGTTGTTCTTTCGGAAACATGGGCTATATTTCGCCCAGCCATTTTATGCCATTGGCAAGCCCCGGCATTATTTCGCAGGGGTTGAAATGGATGCTCAGTTCCACTTCTCCATTTTATATCAAACCCCGTTTGAATACCGACCTCATGCAATGGGGTTATCATTTCTGGAAAAGCAGTAACACTGCAACAGCAGAAAAACATGCACCACACCTGAATAATATTTTACAACTCAGCCGTAAACTCATTGATGAACAACGCAGGGAAATTGGCGATGGCTTTGATATGGAAACAATTGGTTGTTTGATGATGTGCAAACAGCAAAAAACATTGGACCATGAATTTCACATGGCCGATGAAGCAGAAATGTTTGGGCTGAAAGTGGAACGCCTGGTGAAAGATGAAGTACAGGCACTGGAACCCAATGTGGAAATTGACGTGGCAGGCGCAGTTTTATTTAAAGATGACTGTCATTTTAACCCTGGAAAAATGATGCTGGCACTGAAACAATACCTTACAGAAAAAGGTGTTCATTTTCAGCTAAACACCACCGTTAGCAGCTTTGAAAAAACGGGGAAAAACGTAACAGCCATCATTACCGATAAAGGAAAATTTACTGCAGATGCAGTTGTGATTGCCACAGGCAGCTGGTTACCCGTAGTTGGTAAAATGCTGGGCATAAAATTATTACTGCAACCCGGTAAAGGATACAGTTATACTTATCCTTATGTAGAAAAAAATATTAAATACCCGGCAATTTTGGTGGATGGAAGATGTGCCATAACACCGTGGGGCAATGAACTGAGAATTGGGGGTACCATGGAATTGAGCGGCATCAATAATAAAGTATTGGTGAAACGCATGCGGGGCATTTATGATTCTGCACTGGATTTTTATCCCGGATTAAAAATAGATTTTCCTCCTGAAGATAAAATATGGAATGGCTTACGCCCTGTTTCGCCAGACGGTTTACCTTATATTGGCAAACATTCTTCATTAGAAAATGTGGTATTTGCCGGTGGCCATGCCATGCTCGGTATTTCTGAGGGAACAGGTACCGGCAAACTGGTCACGGAGATCATACAGCGCAAAACCACATCAATAGACATTAGTGCATTTAAAATAGAACGCTTTAAAACCTGGTAAAAGGTTTCGTTTTCTTCATTACAATATTTTTGATTGCATCAGCAATGCTTTGAAACATTGCGTATAAATAACCTGAACTCAAGAATGGCCCAGGACAAAACATCCACAGCGGTAAAAACCGGTATCCTTATTCAGCCCTTACAAATTATTAAACGCAACCCCTTTTTACAGCTGTTGCAGATAAGAAAAGAAGCCGGTTTGGTGCACTATCAAACACAGGAATTGATATCACGAGATCTAAAACTTTTTCCAGATCTTCCACCCAACGCCAAAGAGGCATTGAATGCGCTTACACCCGAAGGCTTGCTGGAGCTTGATCACGACCTGGAAAAAAAATTCCGTATGCAGCGTTCCGGGCTTACACTACAGCAATTCATTGCCACTGCATACAACAGGCAATTGTTGCAATTAATTGAAAGAGCCAGGCCATACTTTCCCCTGTTCAAATGGTATCATCAAATGCCCAACCCCAATACGGGCAATATGCTGATTGCACCCTGTACATTCAGCAATTTTACCCCCGCATTGCATTTCAGTGTTTATAAAGAAGGTGACTATTATTCCCTGCAAACACATATCACAATCAATGGTGAAATATATCAACTCAACGATTTCCGCCGGTGCTTATTTTTTTTGGAAAGCAGGAATGAATATTTCATTCTCAAACATAAAGATTTTCAGACACTGGAATGGATTGAAAAAAATGTAACTCCTGTTACTGACGCAACGCTGTTCAGTAAAAACATTCTTGCGCCATTGGAAGAAAATTATACAGTGGAAAGAAATCAATTATTTGAAGTAAACATAGTAGAAAATATTATCCCGAAACAAAGAGTAATGCTGAGTGAAATCAGCAATAATTTTTTAGTATTAACACCGCAATGGATTTATGATGGGAATATGGTGGAGGGAGAATGGAAAGAATTTTTTGAAACAACAGATGAAGGGCAGGAAGTACGCATTAAAAGAAACAAACAGGCAGAACAGGATTTCAGGAAACTGCTTTCAGGGCTTCATCCCAATTTTCCGCGCCAGCTGAACGGCTGGTATTACCTCAGCTTTGCCGATGCGCAAAAAAAACAGTGGTTTTTAAAAGTGTATCACCAATTGCTGGAGATGAATATTGAACTGGCGGGTATTGATATGCTTACACATTTCCGCTATTCGCCACACAAAGCGGAAACAGTGTGCAGCATTCATTCCACATCAGAAAATAAAACGGTGCTGGATTTCTCCGTTTCTTTTGGCAAAGAAAAAATTCCATTGCATGAGCTGCAAAAAATTATCCTGGCCGGGCAAAGAGCAGTAATGCTGAAAGACGGTTCGCTGGGCGTATTGGGTGAAGAATGGTTGCACACTTACGGCACCATCATCAAACACAGTAAAACAAACAGCGCCTCTGCATTGATTGCGCCAAAATGGTTAGCCATCAGCGAACAGGAAACTGCAAGGGAACAACAACAGCTAACGGTTAGCCTTACACCTGATTGGTGGGCATTATGGCAGCAATGGCAACATTCAGACGACGAAGTGTTTGCCATACCAAACGGTATTAATGCAACCCTGCGCCCCTACCAGCAAAAAGGTTTTGAGTGGATGAAACTGCTGGCACAGGTAAATGCCGGCGCCTGCCTTGCCGATGACATGGGTTTAGGGAAAACATTACAAACCATTTGTTTTATTGCAGACCGGTTGCAGCAGCACACAAACAATCCGGCATTGATAGTTTGCCCTGCTTCTTTAATTTACAACTGGCAATCGGAAATTGAAAAATTTGCGCCTTCATTGCGGTGCTATGTACATCATGGTGCAACCCGAAGAACAGAACAGGTTTCAATTGAAAATGCTGATGTGTGCATTACCAGTTATGGAACTCTTCGGTCAGATATTGAGGCATTCTCCCAAATTACATTTGAAGTAGTGGTGGTGGATGAAAGCCATAACATCAAAAGCCCTGTAACACAAATCACCCGTGCTGTCAACCAGTTGCAAAGCCATTGCCGCGTTGCATTAAGTGGTACGCCGGTAATGAACAATACATTTGATTTGTACAGCCAGCTGGAATTTTTATTGCCGGGCATGTTTGGCAGCCGTGAGTTTTTTAAACGGGAATATGCTGATGCGATTGACCGCGATGGCAATGAAGAGAAAGTAAAACAACTGCAAAAATTAACGGCACCATTTATATTGCGCCGTACCAAACAGCAGGTGGCCAAAGACCTTCCTGAAAAAACAGAATCTGTTTTATGGTGCAACATGAGCGGCCCGCAACGGGATTTGTATGAAGATATCAAAAGCCAGGTAAGAAGTAATTTGTTTACCGATATGCATACCAAAGGCATAGGCAAAACTAAATTAGCGGTATTGCAGGGCATCATGAAACTCAAACAAATTTGCAGTTCGCCGCAATTATTACCTGCCGAAGAACAAACGACTGCCCTTTCTGCCAAAACAGATTTATTGCTGGATGAAATTCAAAACCTGCACAATAATAAAGTGCTGGTATTCTCTCAATTTGCAAAAATGCTGGAATTACTTGCTGTTTCATTAACACAAAAAGGTATTTCCTTTTACCAGTTAGATGGCAGCACGCCTGCACAACAGCGCAGTAAATTAGTAGCAGACTTTCAGCAGGAAGATAACACCACGCAGGTATTCCTCATCAGCCTTATGGCAGGCAATACCGGGCTTACGCTTACCGCTGCTGATTATGTTTTTCTCTTCGACCCGTGGTGGAATAATGCAGTGGAGCAGCAGGCTATTGACCGCACTCACCGCATCGGCCAAACCAAAAATGTATTTGCGTACAAGATGATTTGCAAGGATACCATTGAAGAAAAGATCATGCAATTACAGCAAACCAAAAAAGAACTCAGCGAAAACCTGATTGGCGATACCGAAGGTTTTGTAAAACAGTTAACTAAAGAAGATGTAGAATTTTTGTTTAGTTGATGAAGCACACTTTCTGATCATTGAAATGCTGACTAAGAAGTCAACGCTCAAGTATGCACTTCAAAGAATAAAAAGCAGGATAGCGTTGCCTTCTTTTAAACAGGCACTGCAAATGGATTGCAAGAATAAATTTTTCCTGGACTAAAAAGTATGATAAAGAGAAGGCAACCCGGCAATTGCAATTGATTTTGTTTGAGCCAACAACGGGTTGACTTCTCAGGGTGCTTCGTAAGAAGTCAACGCCTAAATAGGCAGTTCAAAGAATAAGAATCGTGATAGCGTTGCCTTCTTTTAAACTGGTTCTGCAAATTGATTGTAAGAACAAAATTTTCGTGGATTGAAAAGTATGATACAAAGAAGGCAACCCGGTAACAGTTATTGAATTGGTTTACCCACGGCGGGTTGACTTCTTAAGAAACGGCCAAAGCGCCTGAACAATTCATTTGAACAGACTGGTCTGTTATACATCGGTTTCCTTATCTTTACAGCTGAATTATTATTATGGATACAAGAAGCAGAATCATTGACACCGCATCACGCCTGTTTTTTACACAGGGGTATAATAACACCGGCATTAACCAGGTGATTAAGGAAGCAGAAGTAGCCAAAGCCAGCTTATATGAGCATTTCCCTTCCAAAGAAGACCTGTTGCTGGAATACCTGAAAATTACTGCAGACAAAACCAATTCCACCTTACTGGCTGTTGCAGCAAAACACAAAACGCCACGGCAAAAAGTATTAGCCATATTCGATTACCTGGTACAGCATACCAAACAAAGCGCTTATATGGGTTGCCATTTTCTCAATGTGGCGGCTGAAATTCCCAAAGACAATCCAAAGGTAAAAGCACTCATCAAAAAACAAAAAAATGCCATCAGGGAATTATTCAGCAGCATTTTAAAACCTGCAGGCAAACAACAACTGGCAGATGAACTGTATATTTTATTCGATGCCGCACTGGTTACCAGTAAAGTATATAATGATTCCTGGCCGGTAAAAACCACCCGAAATATTGCAGAAAAACTGATTTAATTTTTTTTTGCAAAAAACAGACAGACTTGTCTGTTTAATTATTACCTTTGTTCCTCAAATCAATTTTATGACTGAAGCTTATTTAATGATCAGGGTTGCATTGGGGTTGAACATCCTCATGCACGGCATTACCAGGCTGGGAAGTAAAACCGTATTTTTCCGGCAGGTGTTACAAAAAGAATTTGAGGATACCCTGTTGCCCGCATTTCTTGTTACGCATTTCAGCAGGGCGCTGCCCATATTGGAAACGATTACAGGAACTTTATTGTTATTGGGATTATTTTCCGGGGTTGCCATTTACTCAGGCGCCGCAGTAATGCTGCTGCTCATTTTTGGCAAGGCCCTGAAATCAGACTGGCAAACGGTGAGCCTGCAAATGATTTACGTTGCGTTTTATGCGGCTCTTGCAGGCGGGCTTTCATTCAACCGGTATTCGCTTGATGCTTTATTTTTTTAACCAAAATAGACAGACTTGTCTGTATTCAACAACATCATGAAACAGTATACATTTAAAACTGCTGCATTCGCTGCACTGCTGGGGCTGTTCACTATCACCAGTTCAGCGCAGCATGCTGCAAACAATCAAAACAAAAAAAACATGAACAAACTCACACAATTCAAAACCATCACTGTCGATGGCCTCAGCATTTTCTACCGTGAAGCAGGCGATGCCAACAAACCCACTCTCCTGCTGCTGCACGGCTTTCCGTCTTCTTCGCACATGTTCCGTGATCTGATCAACGATTTATCAGACCAGTATCATCTTGTAGCGCCGGATTATCCTGGCTTTGGGCAAAGCAGCAGCCCTTCGGTTGCTGAATTTACTTACAGCTTTGATCATCTTGCCACAACCATAGTACATTTTATTGACGCATTGCAGATAAAGCAATTCAGTTTATATGTGCAGGATTATGGCGGCCCTGTTGGTTTTCGTATTGCTGCTCAGTACCCGGAACGCATCACAGCTTTGATTGTACAAAATGCCAATGCATACACAGAAGGATTAGGCGCTGCACTGCAACCATTAGTGCAATACATTCAAAACCCCGATGCAGAAACAGAAAAAACCGCAAGAAATTTTTTAACGCTGGACGTTACTAAATGGCAATACCTGGATGGTGCGGAAGATGTTTCTAAAATAAGTCCGGACAGTTATATCACTGACCAGTATTATCTCGACCGGCCTGGTAACGACGCCATTCAATTGACTTTATTCCGTAACTATGGCAGCAACCTTCCGCTTTATCCTGTTTGGCAGGAATATTTCAGAACACATCAACCGGCAACACTGGTGATATCAGGAAAAAATGATCAGCTGTTTATTGCAGCAGGTGCAGAAGCTTTCAAAAAAGATATTCCGGATGCACAGATCAGTTTACTGAATGGCGGTCACTTTGTACTGGAAGAAAAACATACAGAAGCTGCTGCATTGATAAAAGCATTTTTGGTAAAACATCATATACGCTGATGCAGATTAAACCAATTCTTTTCTCACTATAAATTAAATCGTATGAACACAAGCATTTTAAATGACCTGTTCCCCGATCTTCCCGCAGGTTTCATTGTACCGTTTGTGAATGATGAATGTGGTGATACCATGTGGGATGCGGTGTTGCTGGAAGCAGAAGCAAGAGATGCCGTTGCTGAACCTGCAAATGCGGGAGCAGAAAACCAGTAACACCAAATGAAAAAGCAACGTTGCAGCTCATGGCTTACTGCAGCGTTGCTTTATTTTATCATAAATGTTGTCGTTACATTAAGTCAAACTTTCTTCCTGGTGCATTTCAGGAATTTCAACATCAAAACCTTTTTTGATCAACCGGTTTTTAAAATCTGTCTGCACATTGTATTCCCCATGCACCAAAAATAAACGTTTAACCTGTTTGGGATCCTGGCAGGCAATAAACTGGCAAAGGTCATCATAATCACCATGTGCACTCATACTGCGGATGCTGCCAATCTCAGCATTTATCTCGTGCGATACACCGAATATATTCACTTCTCTTCTGCCGGGTTCCTGTAATTTGGCACCAAGAGAATGTGGTTCACAATAACCCGTAAGCAAAATGGTATTGCGGCTGCTTTCAATATTATTACTGATGTGATGTTTCACCCTTCCTGCATCGGCCATACCACTTGCAGAGATCACCACAAAAGGCCCATTCTTAAAGTTGAGCATTTTAGATTCATCAACGGATTTAATAAACTTCAGGCCTTTAAATCCAAATGGGTCATCATCTTCCAACAAAACTTTTTGAATCGTTTTATTAAAATATTGCGGATAATGTTTTACAATTTCTGTTGCTTTTACACTTAATGGGCTATCTACATAATACGGTACATCGGGCAACCTTCTTTCCAGTTCCAGCTGGTTGAGTGCATATAAAATTTCCTGTGTGCGGCCCACACTGAATGCGGCAATAATGAGTTTTCCTTTTTTTTGTATGCAGGCTTTTTCCACCCATTCCAGAATCTGGTCGGGTGTAGTGGTGGCATTGTCATGCAAACTGTTACCATAAGTAGATTCGAGAATGAGATAATCTGTCTGCGGAAATTCTTTGGGTGATTTTAAAATTACATCTCTGTAGCGGCCCACATCGCCGCTAAAAGTTAACCGGGTAACTTTTCCATCTTCGGTAATTTTTAAATGCACTGCTGCGCTGCCAATGATGTGGCCCGCATCTGTGTACATTACTTCAATATTTTCATCTACAGTAAACCAGGTATTGTAATCTACCGGTACAAAATAATCCACTGCAGCCAGTGCCTGGTCTGTGGTATATAATGGCTTCAGGTAAGGCAACCCTTCCTGCGCTCTTCTTTTATTTTCATAACGCACATCATTTTCCTGTATACCTGCAGAATCTTCCATTAATGCAGCGGATAACTCTTTAGTGGCAGGTGTACAATAAATTTTTCCTTTAAAACCATCGGCAACTAATTTGGGTATCAGTCCGCAATGATCAACATGTGCATGAGATAAAATAAGTGTATCGATTGTTGTGGGGTCAAAACCAAACTGGCGGTTCATCGCATCGGTGTCCTTACCGAGGCCCTGGAACATACCACAGTCCAGCAAATATTTTTTTCCGTTCTTTAAAGTGAGTAAATGTTTGGAGCCGGTAACTGTACGGGCTGCTCCGTGGAAAGCAATCTTCATAAAATTTATTTTAATTATTTACTTATAGCAACCGCATGAATGCTTGGCATTTTGTTGGTTCACAGTGGCATAAAGACACGGCGAAACTTCACTACTTTGTATTCTTTATTTACCTATTTACTTTTACACTTATTCAGACCACATAGGAACATAGGACATATAAAATGCTTCGCATTTTGTTGGCTCACAGCGACGCAAAGACACAGCGAAACTTCACTACTTTGTATTCTTTATTTACCTATTTACTTTTACACTTATTCAGACCACATAGGAACATAGGACATATAGAATGCTTCGCATTTTGTTGGCTCACAGCGACGCAAAGACACAGCGAAACTTCACTACTTTGTATTCTTTATTTACCTATTTACTTTTACACCAATTAACCAATCACCTATCTACTCCGCTGCTGCCAGCCACGCCATCATACCCATTCCAATTTCAATGGCATTTTCGTCTATATTAAAAGTGGGCGTATGCACACCACTGTTGATGCCTTTTTCTTTATTGCCTGCCCCTAACCTGAAAAAGCATGCCGGTAACTGGTGTGAATAATACGCAAAATCTTCAGCGCCCATCCGCAGTTCAGTTTCAGCAACCTTTTCTTCGCCCATATAAGCAGTGGCTTTTTGCCAGGCTTCTTTATGCAGGGTTTCATCATTTAATACAAAAGGATAGCCCACATCAATCGTAATGTCAGCTTCAGCGCCCATCATTCGGGTAAGCGTAAGCGTTTGTTCCTTTATCAGCTCATGCGCTTTGAACCGCCATTCTTCGTTCATGGCACGGAAGGTACCCATCAGTTTCACTTCGCTGGGAATTACGTTGGTGGTACTGCCGCCATTGAACGATGTAATGGACAATACAGATGGATTAAAGGGATTATTGTTCCTGCTTACAATCTGCTGCAGGCTTACCACTAAATGTGATGCAATTAAAATGGTATCGGCAGTTAAATGCGGTGATGCCGCGTGGCCGCCTTTTCCTTTTATGGTGATATATATTTCATCTGCACTCGCCATAATCATACCACCACGAAAACTTACCTGCCCTGCTTCCATTCCCGGATGCACGTGCAGTGCAAATATTTTTTGTGGTACTGGGTTTTCCAGCACGCCGTCTTTGATCATGAGGCTGGCGCCGCCGGGATTTTTTTCTTCACCGGGTTGAAAGATCAGTTTTACTGTTCCCTCCCATTCATCTTTCAGTTCATTTAAAATTTTTGCAGCACCTAATAAACAGGTGGTATGCACATCATGACCACAAGCATGCATTACACCGGGATTTTGTGATTTGTAAGGCACATCGTTTTCTTCCGTAATGGGCAAAGCATCCATGTCGGCACGCAAAGCAATAATTCTTTTTTCAGGATTCTTTCCTTTAATCAAACCCACCACACCGGTGGTGGCCATTATTTCAAACGGAATGCCCAGTGCTGTTAAACGTTGTTGTACCAGTTTGGAAGTTTCAAATTCTTTATAACTCAGTTCAGGGTGTGCGTGCAGGTGATGCCTTATCCCTATAAACTCGTCAGCATATTGTTTGGCCAGTTGTTGTATTTTTTCTTTAAGCATAATGTGAGTCGTGAATGGGCAATGGTGAATGGTGAATCATAAATTATGGGCTATTGACCATTGATCATTCACTATTAGTTATCGTCTGTCTCTTTATTTTTATCTGCCTTTACCTCTACAATTTCGGGTATAAGGTAAATATTAGTAGTTGCCAGTTTAGCTGCAGCAATGGCTTTGCGGTATTTTTCGGCATCATCTTTCTCAGTAAAATCGCCAAATTTTAATTTAAAGAAGGGAGATTGAAAGGTCAGGTATACCTTCTGCTCAGGATAGCGGCGCAACAGTGCCGTGCGCAGGTTCATTACATAATTTCTGTCGTTGCTGTTAGCCACCAAAAGGCGATAACCCTTTGCAGCTTTAGTGCCCAGGCCAACAGTTGCTTTATTAATATCTGCTTCCTGCTTAGCCAGCAGGTCCATCCGCGGGTCTTTATTTACAGTAATGGTACCACGTGCGGCTGAATCCGCGGGTGTGGTAGTCTGCGCATGTACAGTGGCAAATACAATAATTAATACAGGAAGAATGAGTAATTTTTTCATACCGTCAATTTTACAAAAACCATTCCATCAGTTTTGCTGCAATGCTTCTTTAACAATTTGAATACTGCTGCTGCAGCCCAGCCTGTCGGCACCGGCAGCAACCAGTGCTTTGGCAAAACTAAAACTTTTTATTCCGCCGCTGGCTTTGATCTTTATAGCTGCAGGCAAGTGTTTACGCATCAGCTCAACCGCTTCCACCGATGCACCTTTCTCAGCATAGCCGGTACTGGTTTTCATAAAATCCACACCGGCGGCACCGTAAATATCGCAGCAGGTAATAATTTCTTCATTGGTGAGTATACCACTTTCAATAATAATTTTGATTACTTTCTCTTTACTCCTTACAACAGGCATCACTGTATTGATTTCATTGGCTAAAAATTGCCAGTCTTTATTTTTAATGGCACTGATGTTGATGACCATATCCAGTTCGTCTGCCCCATCCAATACCGCCAGAACCAGCTCTGCCACTTTTGCTTCAATGGCAGAATATCCAAAAGGGAAACCAATAACAGTAGCGGTTTTCACAGCACTGCCTGCCGTGTATTCTTTAGCTTTTTTTACAAATAATGGTGGCACACAAACTGCTGCAAAAGCATATTCCCTGGCTTCATTGCAAAGCTTTTCAACATCAGTTACTAATGTAGTGGGCTTTAAAATGGTATGATCAATATAAGACGCAATATTCATAAGAGGCAGTAAAAATACGGATTAAATGTGCTACCACACGGCCTTTTATTGAAGGAAAAAAAATCCGTCGCAGTATGGCAGGGAATATTTCCACATTTTCAGTAACAATACGCACTACTGTCAAGTTTTTTTATCAATGGCAGATTTTGATGATGAGTATTTACTACTTTTAGCCTTCATTGTTAAGACCTAAACTATTCTGCATGCAAAAAATCAGATTTACCGCATTGCTGTTTGCATTTGTTTGTGCAGCATTGCAATTGCAGGCACAGGCTACCTTTCCTTTGAATGATGTAGCCAGCCCCAAAGACGGCAGTTATGCTTTTATTAATGCCACTATTGTAAAAGATGCGCAAACCACCCTGCAAAATGCCACACTGGTGATCAGGCAGGGTAAGATTGAAAGCGTTGGTACCGGAATCACCATTCCTAAAGATGCGGTGGTGATTGATTGTAAGGGCAAATATATCTACCCTTCTTTCATCGACATTTTCAGTGATTATGGCATCGCTGTTCCCCAACGCCAGGGCGGTGGTGGATTTTTTGGTGGTGGTGGCCAGATGACCTCCAATACCAAAGGCGCCTTTGGATGGAACCAGGCCATAAAAAGCGAAGTGGACGGTGCCAAAATTTTTACCGGCGATGATGCAAAAGCCAAAAGCCTGCGTGACATTGGTTTTGGTGCAGTACTCACCCATCAAAAAGATGGTATTGCCCGTGGTACCGGCCCGGTCGTTACATTAGCTGCCGAGTCTGATAATTTGGTGATGCTGAAAGAAAAAGCAGCGGCATTCTATTCACTGAGTAAAGGCACTTCCACACAAAGCTATCCCAGCTCTATGATGGGTACCATTGCTTTACTGCGCCAAACTTACCTGGATGCGCAATGGTATAAATCTTCTCCCGTTAAAGAAGGCACCAATTTGTCTTTAAAAAGCTGGAACGATAATCAAAGCCTGCCACAGATATTTGATGCCAATGATAAATGGAATGATTTAAGGGCTGATAAAATTGGCGATGAATTTGGTGTACAGTATATCATAAAAGGCGGTGGAAACGAATACCAGCGCATTAAAGAAATTGCGGCCACCAAAGCGCCGTTCATTATTACACTGAATTTTCCTGCACCCATTGATGTGGATGACCCCAACGATTTACGTTTTGTTGGGTTAGATAACCTGAAACATTGGGAACTGGCACCCGGTAACCCATCCGCACTGGAGAAAGCAGGCATTCCGTTCTGTATTTCTTCTGCCGACCTTACCAATGCCACAGACTTTATGCCCAACCTGCGCAAAGCCATTGAATACGGCTTAACTGAAAGCAAAGCACTGGAAGCGCTCACCAGAACACCGGCGTCACTATTAGGCATGTACGATAAAATCGGCAGCCTTGATAATGGTAAAGTGGCTAATTTCCTCATTACATCAGGCCCCATATTTGGTGAAAAAACGGTGGTGCTGCAAAACTGGACACAGGGTATCAAAAATGCAGTAAAAGAAGAAGCCTGGTATGATGTAAAAGGTACTTACAAATACACCGCCAGTAACAATAAAAACTTCAGTGTACTGCTGAAAGATGGCGGAGCTGCTTCGTTTATCGGGCAGGATACACTTACCGGTAAATATTCTTATGACGGTAAAATGGTAAAACTGAGTTATACGGAAGGCCGTGGCCGCGATGCCAAAGAAACAATATTGAGTGGTACAGCAAACGGCGACACCTGGAATGGTATGGGCCGTGAAGTGAATGGAACCACTTTTACCTGGACAGCAGCTTTTGATCATGCAGCAGAAGTAAAATCAGACAGTAGCAGGGCCAAAGCACCGCTTACCCTTGGAAAAGTAATTTATCCATTTGTAAGTTTTGGTTTTGAAGAAATGCCGAAACAGGAAAACATCCTGATCAAAAATGCCACAGTGTGGACCAATGAAAAAGAAGGTGTACTGGAAGGTACTGATGTACTGGTAAAAGATGGTAAGATTGCAGCTGTAGGTAAAAACCTCAGCGATGCAACAGCCAAAGTAATTGATGGTACCGGCAAACACCTTACGCCTGGTATTGTAGATGAACACTCGCATATTGCAGCAGCATCTATTAACGAGGGTGCACAAAGTGTTACTTCTGAAGTAAGAATTGGTGATAACCTGAATCCTGAAGACGTCAGCATCTACCGCCAGCTAAGCGGTGGTGTTACCACTTCTCATATCCTGCATGGTTCTGCCAATACCATTGGCGGCCAAACACAATTGATTAAACTGCGCTGGGGCGCTAATGCAGAAGAACTGAAGTTTGCCGGTGCAGATCCCTTCATCAAATTTGCATTGGGAGAAAATGTAAAACGCAGTAATGGTTTTAATGCTTCTTCCAACACCCGTTTTCCCGATACCCGAATGGGTGTTGAAGAAGTGCAGATGGATGCCTTCACACGTGCAAGCGATTACCTGAAACAATTAAAAGCAGCAGAAGAAAATAATAAGAAGAAAGGCGCCACCCCCATCGTGGTAAGAAGAGATCTTGAACTGGAAGCACTGGGCGAGATTCTTAATAAAAAACGCTTCATCACCTGCCACTCTTATGTACAAAGCGAGATACTCGAAACCATGCACATAGCTGAAAAATTCGGTTTCACTTTAAATACCTTCACACATATTCTTGAAGGATATAAAGTTGCCGACAGGATGAAAGCTCATGGCGCCAATGCATCCACTTTCAGTGATTGGTGGAATTATAAAATGGAAGTGGTGGATGCTATTCCTTATAACGCGTACATTATGCACCAGGTGGGTTTGAATGTTGCCATCAATTCTGATGATGCAGAAATGGCCCGCCGCCTGAACCAGGAGGCTGCCAAGAGTATTAAATATGGCGGCATGAGTGAAGAAGATGCGTTGAAAATGGTTACCCTCAACCCTGCTAAAATGCTGCATATTGACAGTAAAGTGGGTAGCATTAAAGTGGGTAAAGATGCTGACCTGGTGTTATGGAACAACGATCCATTAAGCATATATGCGGTGGCACAAACCACTATTGTGGATGGTACTATTTATTTTGACCGGGATAAAGACATGGAAATGCGCAAACGCAACCAGGCTGAAAAAGCCCGCCTGATTCAGAAACTGGCGGCGGCTAAAAAAGCAGCGGGTGACCAGGGTGGCGGCAGCCGCGGTAATTTCCAAAGGCCGAGGCCAAGGCTCGAAGTGATTAATTCGTGTATGGATCACCGTCACAGCCTTGGGTTACTGGCCGTTGATGCCGATGAACTGGAAAATGACAGCTACTAAACACTTAAAAGAATTGCAATGAAAAAGACATTTTTATATTTGATACTGGCCGGTTTCATCTCTGCAGCAAAAGCACAGGCAACTGTATCTCCTGCACCGGCTCAAAAAGGAACAATCACTTTAACCAATGCCACCATTCACGTGGGCAATGGCCAGGTGATTGCCAATGGTAATGTTGTAATCACCGATGGTAAAATCACTGCGGTGGGTACAGCAGCTTCTGCAACGGGTAAGATCATTGACTGCAGGGGAAAAAACATCTATCCGGGTTTAATACTTTCTTCAACTGAAATTGGTTTACTGGAAGTGCCCTCAGTAAGGGCCACAGACGATGTGAATGAACTCGGCGAGATCAATCCCAGCATCCGCTCTATTGTGGCATACAGTACAGACAGTAAAGTTACCAATACACTGCGCCCCAATGGAATATTGCTGGGCAATATTGTTCCCGGCGGCGGCCTAATTTCCGGCTCTTCTTCCGTAGTACAATTTGATGCCTGGAACTGGGAAGATGCAGCTTATAAAATGGATGGCGCCATGCATTTCCGCATGCCGTCATTACTGGCACGTACCCGTGGCCGTGGTGGTTTTGGCGGTGGCCAGCAACCACAGGTTGACCCGGTAAAAAGAGCATTGGAACAGATTGAAAGTGTGAAAGCTTTTTTCCGCGAAGCGAAAGCGTACCTGGCTGAACCCACCCATGAAAACACCAACCTGAAATACGAAGCCACCAAAGATCTGTTTACCAAAAAACAAAAACTGTTCATCCATTGCAATATTGTAAAGGAAATGCTGATTGCAGTTGACTTTGTTAAAGAGTTTGGTTTTGACATAGTGATTGTTGGTGGCGCAGACAGCTGGCAGATTGCTGACCTCCTGAAACAAAATAATATTGCGGTGGTGCTGGATCAACTGCACAGCCTGCCCGTTATGGTGGATGATGACATTGACCAGCCTTTTAAAACCCCCGCCATGCTGCAAAAAGCCGGCGTACTGTTCGCTATTAATGATGATGATGAAAACAGCCGCAGCCGTAACCTCGCTTTCAATGCCGGCACTGCTGCTGCCTATGGTTTGGCTAAAGAAGATGCCTTAGCTGCCATTACATTGAACCCTGCTAAGATTTTGGGCATTGCAGACAAAACCGGTTCTGTTGAAGTGGGTAAAGATGCTAATATTGTAGTGTGTGAAGGTGATATACTGGATATGCGCAGCAACATTATTGATTACGCATTTATACAGGGCAGGCAGATAGACCTGAACAATAAACAAAAAGAACTGTTTGAAAAATACAAGCGTAAGTACAACATTAAATAATATTTTCTTCGATAAAAAAGCCGGTTGCTACAACCGGCTTTTTTATGGCTTCATAATGACGCTTCAATTAACTCGCCCCGTCTCTGACGATGATGAGTTGGTTTTGCGACTCTGTCGCAGTAAATCATTTAATATTTTTTACTTCAAGCTGGAGCTTGAAAGTTTCTCGTCCCCGTCTCTGACGGGGATGAGTTGGTTTTGCGGCTCGGTCGCAGTCAATCATCTAATATTTTTTTGCTTCAAGCTGGAGCTTGAAGGTACACAGAAGCTTGAAGGTAACTCGTCCTTGTCTCTGACGGGGATGAGTTGGTTTTGCGGCTCGGTCGCAGTAAATCATTTACTATTTTTTACTTCAAGCTGGAGCTTGAAGGTACGCTGGAGCTTGAAGTTACGCCAGCTCCATTTCCATCTGCTTATTGTATTTATTGCGGTATTCAATGGGGGTAAGCCCGGTGATCTTTTTAAATATAGTGCGGAAAGCTTTGGTGTCGGTATAGCCCACTTCATACATCACCTCATTAATATTTTTACGGCTGCTTTCAAAGCTGCGTTTCGCGGCTTCAATTTTTACCCGCTGCAGGTATTCCACTACTGTATTATTGGTGGCTTTTTTAAACCGCCGTTCAAAACTTCTGCGGCCAATAGCAAATTGATCGGCCAGCATATCCACCGTGATCCTTTCATGAAAATTGCCTTCAATAAATTCCTGGGCATTTTTTATTTCCGTATCATCGTGATCCTTTTGTCCTTTAAACATCATAAAAGCACTCTGGCTGTTACGGTTAATTTCCACTGCAAAAAATTTGCTGGCTAAAATGGCCAGGTCGCGGCTGGTGTATTTTTCCACCAGGTATAATAATAATGTCCAGTAACTGTTGGCACCACCGCTGGTATATAAGCCGTTCTCATCAGTAACAATACAACCTTCCACCATATCCACATCAGGAAACATATTTCTGAAATCGTTGGCATGCAGCCAGTGGGTGGAACATTGTTTACCATTCAGTAAACCGGTTTTGGCAAAAAGAAAAGCACCTATACATAATGAAGCCACTTCTGCCCCTTTGCTGTGCTGGTCGATAATCCACGGAATAAAATCTTTGTTTAATGCTATAGCGTGTTCAATATTGCCATATAACGCAGGAATGAAGATGAGGTCTGTTTTTTCAATATCACTTAGTATGGAGTCTGCATGAACTGTATACACACTGTTCTCCACAGCAACATCGTATTTTGTACCTACAAGATGCACATCGAACAATGCAGGTTTACCCATCGATAATAAAAACTGGTTAACAGCGGTAAACATATACCGCGGATCGGCTATGGCTTCAATCACAGAAGATTCAGGAACCAGGATAGAAACATGTTTCATGCGCTATATTTTTAATTAAGGACTTTAAAGGTACCGCAAATTTCTGTCGTAATCAACCCCCGGGAATGTCGTTATTGCACATTTGGGTTTCACTTGCTCCATTGTATGTTTGTTGAAAGAAAAAGTATAGCCATGGAAAAAATTTTTATTGATACCCCAATACCGGTTATCACAGTTACTGCTGTTTCGTTTCCTGATGGCGTTGGCGGAGCGTACATGCAATTGCATCAATTAGTGCAGGGTGAACAAAAGCGCAGGTTTTTTGGTATTTCTTACGGAAGCCCAACAGGCGCCATCACTTATAAAGCTGCTGCGGAAGAAAAGGAAAATGGGGAAGCCGAAGCACTGCAGGCAGACCATTTCATCATACCTGCGGGTTGGTATGCGAAAGAAGTATTGCTCAACTGGAAGCAGGATGAAACAATGGTGGGAAAAACATTCCAGCACCTGTTACAACACCCCGAACTTGATCCCCGTGGATTTTGCCTGGAAGAATACCCCAATGAAAAAGATATGGTTTGCCTGGTAAAATTGAACAGCGGTGATTGAAGTGTTTAAAACCAATATTATTTGCCCGGAAAAGGCTGCTGCACTACTGCAAAAAATTCATCGCCGGTTCGGCAGCCTGCAGGCTAATTTCGACCTGGATGATTGCGATCATATCCTTCGGGTATTGTACAACGATAGTAAATGGCAGGCAGAGGAATTTATTTGCTGGCTGAATGAAAATGAATGCATCGCAGAAATTTTACTATAAAAAATATGACATACATTAATTCTTATTTAACTTTCAATGGTAATTGCAGCGAAGCGATGCAATTTTATAAAGATTGCCTGGGCGGCGAGCTAACACTGCAAACCATCGACGAATCGCCACTGGCAGATCAAATGCCGCAACGCATGAAAGATTGCATATTGCATGCCACATTAACGAATGGGCAATTGGTCATCATGGCATCTGATATGGTGGGGGAAAAAGGCCTGATCAAAGGCACTGCAGTTTCACTAATGCTGAACTGCAGCAGCGAAGAAGAGATCAGGCAATATTATTCCAGCCTTTCCGAAGGCGGCAAAATGACACACCCTTTAGAAATTTCATTCTGGGGTGCATTATTTGGCGATCTTACAGATAAATATGGCAACCAGTGGATATTGCATTTCGACAAAAATCAAAATTGAAAGATGGTATTGTTTAAAGAAAAACAATATAATCTTTGAGATCATCATTCTAAAATTTTCAGCTTCTTAAACATAACAACATGAAAAAGACAAATCTATTGTACTGGATCTTTACTGTTTTATTTGCCGGCATGATGCTGTTCACAGCCATTCCTTCTATTTTGCATGATCCAAACGCAGCCAAATTTATGAGCGATCTTCATTACCCTGATTACTTTGTTCAGTTCATCAGCTATGCCAAAGTATTGGGTGCTGTTGCCCTCCTCGTTCCGGGCTTTCACCGTATTAAAGAATGGGCTTATGCCGGGCTTTTCTTTGATCTCATCGGTGCACTGTATTCACTCGTATCTGTATTTGGCTTTAAAGTTGACAACACTTTTCTTGCACTTCCTTTTGCGTTGGGCATATTATCCTATTATTTCTATCACAAAAAATTAAAAGCATCTGCTTAATAAAATCAATTCAAGAACATGGGTATCATACTAATCATTGTTTATGTTATTGCGGGTATCATTGCGCTGTTTTTACTTACTGCGTTGCTAACCAAAAAAGAATTTCGGTTACAAAAACAAGTTACCATCAACAAACCCTTGCCGGAAGTTTTTCAATTCGTAAAACTCATCCGCAACCAGGAAAAATATAGTGTTTGGGTAATGAAAGATCCGAACATTCAAATCACGTACACCGGCACTGATGGTACAGTTGGGTTTACTTCTGCCTGGGTGAGTAATGATAAAAATGTTGGTATTGGTGAACAGGAAATAATGTCTGTAAAAGAAAATGAAAGCATGCAGGTGGTGATCAGGTTTAAAAAACCATTCGAAGGCACAAACTATGCATTAACCACTTTTACTGCTCACACGCCATCGCAAACAATCATTACGCAAACATTCAGCGGCAAACAAAAATTTCCCATGAATGTGATGAATCTTTTTATGGATAAACTTGTTGGGGGTGATATGCAGAAAAATTTAAACAACCTGAAAGCGCTGCTTGAATAATAATCATTAAAACGATTGCCATGAAAAAAACAACCATTGCAGATGTGGATAGTTACATCAAGCAGTTTCCTGTACCCGTACAGCAGTTGCTGCAACAATTGAGAAACACTATTCGTAAAGCTGCACCGAATGCAGAGGAAATCATCAGTTATCAAATGCCCGCATACAAACAGGATGGTATGGTGGCGTATTTTGCCGCGTATGCAAACCATATCGGCTTCTACCCAACGGCTTCGCCAATTGTTTACTTTCAAAAAGAAATTGCCCTTTATAAAAACTCCAAAGGCGCTGTTCAGTTTCCTTTAGATCAACCTTTGCCGTTAGCATTGGTTAAAAAAATGGTGCTTTTTAAACTGAAAGAAAACAAAGCCAAAGCAGCAGTAAAATCTGTAGCAAAAAAATCAATAGTTAAAATCAAAAAATAAAATCAGTTATATGCAAAAGATCACTCCCTTTTTATGGTTAAACTGCAATGTTGATGAAGCGGCTGCTTATTACATCTCAGTATTCAACAATTCTTCTGTCATCAGCACCACGCCGGGACAGGATGGAAACGTTATGGCTGTTACTGTTAATCTTGATGGGCAGGTGTTGGTGCTGTTCAACGGTGGCCCGCACTTCACACTCAACGAAGCCTTTTCACTTTCTGTAAGCTGCAATTCGCAGGAAGAAATAGATGAGAAATGGAATACACTTTGCGAGGGCGGAACACCCTCCCGCTGCGGCTGGCTCAAAGACAAATATGGTGTTTCCTGGCAAATCGTTCCACATCATCTCGGCAGCCTTTTATTCAACCCTGATCCTGAAAAAGCCAAACGTGCCATGCAGGCTATGATGGGCATGGGTAAACTGATCATTGCAGACCTTGAAAATGCTTAATTGCATCTATTACCATTTATTCTTACGGCTTACGGCTCTGGTAACCTTTTTTCTGCCCTTTACCGGGGCAGAAAAAAAGTTGCTCAAATATTTGCGTAACCAAATGGTTACACATATATTTGTAACCGATTGGTTACATAATTAGTTTATACAATGAGAAGAGACGTATTCCAGGCCATTGCAGACCCCACGCGGCGGTCGATCATTCACCTGATCGCTTCTCAGCCGCTGAATTTGAATGCTGTGGCCGACCAGTTTAACATCAGCAGGCCTGCGATTTCGAAACACATCAAGATTTTGACGGAGTGCGGTCTTGTTGTCATTAAACAACAGGGCAGGGAAAGATATTGTGAAGCTAAGCTGGACCAGTTGAACGAAGTTTCTGCCTGGGTGGAACAATACCGTAAGTTCTGGAACACCAGGTTTGATGCGCTGGAAACTTACCTGGAAAAGATTCAACAAGATACATCAACGCATAAACGAAAAAAATATGCCGCAGCAAAGAAACGATGATACTGCTAACCGCGAACTCATCATTACCCGGTTGCTGAAAGCGCCAAGGGAATTAGTATGGGAAGTTTGGACAGATCCAGAACATATCAAACACTGGTGGGGGCCGAACGGATTTACCAATACTATATTTACTATGGACGTAAAACCCGGTGGTGAGTGGGATTTTATTATGCATGGGCCTGACGGTACTGATTATAAAAACAAAAGTGTTTATGTGGAAGTTGATCCTCCGGGGAAATTAGTGTTTGATCATGTCAGCGGCCCAAAGTTCAGGGTTACTGTCACTTTTGAAGAACAGGACGATCAAACCCTGTTAACCTGGCATATGTTATTCCCCACAAAAGAAGAATTTGAACAGGTGGTGAAAGTATTTAAAGCAGATGAAGGCCAGCAACAAAATGTAATGAAGCTGGAAACATATCTCTCAGCACTTTTAAAATCATAATGCAGATGGCAGCAACCACTACCACCGTCAACGGAAGGGAAATCACCATGTCCCGTTTACTGAATGCGCCTGCAGCACTTGTTTGGGAGGCATTGACAAAAGCTGAACACCTTGTACAATGGTGGGGCCCGGATGGGTTTACAACAACAAGTAATGAGTTGTCAGTATCCAAAGGAGGTTCGTGGCGTTTTATGATGCACGGGCCAGACGGAAGGGACTACCCGAATAAAATTATTTTCCTGGAAATTGACGCCCCGCATAAACTGGTATATCAGCACAGTGGTGATGAGGATACTGAACCGGTAAATTTTCATGTTACCATTACGTTGCAGGCAGAAGGCAATGGAACCAGGCTGGTTATGCACTCCATATTCGCATCTGCAGAAGAACTGGAAAGACTGAATAGGGAGTATGGCGCTATAGAAGGTGGCAAACAACACATCAGCCGCCTTTCCATTTATGTAGATTCTTTATTATTAAACGAAAAAGTATAGCCATGAATAACACACCCATTATTATTGAACGCCTGTACAACGCCCCGGTAGATATGGTTTGGAAAGCCCTTACTGATAAGGCGCAAATGAAACAATGGTATTTTGATGTAGATGATTTTAAGCCTGAAGTAGGCTTTAATTTTCAGTTTGCCGGCCAGGGTAAAGAGGGGGAAGCCTATATACATCTTTGCACGGTAACGGAAGTTGTACCGCAAAAAAAATTAACATACAGCTGGAAGTACCAGGGCTATGAAGGTATTTCGTATGTAAGCTTTGATTTAACAGCCGTTGGCCATCAAACCAAAGTAGTGCTTACGCATACAGGCATCGAAACTTTCCCTGCAACAGCTAATAATGCTTTTGCGAAAGAAAATTTCGAAATGGGCTGGAATCACATTACCGGTATTTCATTAAAAGATTTTGTTGAACCTAAAAAATAAACACAATGGCGAGAGTTTGCACGTATCTGAATTTCTCCCGTAATACGGAAGAAGCTTTTCTTTTTTACCAATCTATTTTTGGTGGCCAGTTTGAACGTGGCGGTATTGCCCGTTTTGGCGACATTCCTGCAATGGAAGGCGCACCTCCTATTGCTGACGCAGATAAAAACCTGGTGATGCATGTGGAGCTTCCCATTTTAGGCGGCCACATGCTCATGGGCACTGATGCTCCTGAATCGATGGGTTTTAAAATGAACTTTGGCAACAATGTTCACATTAACCTTGAACCTGATACCAGGGCCGATACCGATCGCCTGTTTGCTGCATTATCTGCCGGCGGAACGGTAACCATGCCGCTTGCAGATATGTTCTGGGGCTCTTACTATGGCTCCTGTGTTGATCGGTTTGGCGTACAATGGATGTTTAATTGCACAGAGAAAGCATAAATGTTTCTCAATGAAAAATCCACAGTTTATGCTGTGGATTTTTTCATTCATTGGTTTTCGTATACCCGTTTTAGTTTTTTTTCATCTTCAATAGCAATTTTCTTTTCAGAAAACCGCAGGATGCTATCGCCCGATAACTCATTCATCATTTTAAACAATGTTTCATACGTGGTGCCTGTGTACGATGCAAGATCCTGCCTTGATAAAATAATATTCAAAAAACCTTCTTCATCTATCCCGAATTTTTGTTTAAGCGAAACCAGCGCATAAGCAATTCTTCCCTTTGTACTCATGTGCGCCAGGTTACGCATGCGCTTTTCAGACTCTTTTAATTCTGCCGCAAAAAACATCATTAATTGATACAGGTAATCAACATTTACTTTTAAAGTGGCAGAGAAAAAGTCCATATCTACATAACAAACCTCGGTTGGTGTTAATGCGGTGCCCGAAACAGGATAAATATTATCTGTACCCAAACCACGATGGCCAACTATTGCACCCTTTTCTGCAAACCGAAGGATCATCTCCTTTTCATCATCCCAGCGCTTATGCACTTTTACCAAACCGGAATGAATAAAGAACATTCCTTTTACTTCATCGCCTTCTTTAAATAGTGTTTCGCCTTTTTTGGCATGATATACCTTCCTGTTTGCATCAATGGCAGGCAGCCATTCTTTACTGCAAGACAGGCAGAGTGAGCAACTCTTTAAGTCGCACTTGTGTTTTTTAAGAACCATTTGGGTAGTTTTAGTATTAGTTTAGTAAGCCAAAATTAGATTTTTTTGCCTGTAGTGTATGTTTTACATTATAAAAATTGGATAATATTTCATATATTTTATAATATACTATGATTTTTAGTTGGATTATTCTTTTAAAAAATTTTAATAAATCTTAAATCAGGTAGAAAAAAATATATTCAATTACACTTTGTTAGATTTTTTTTAATGAATTGCATTATATAATTGAAATAGAGAAATAAGCTATTTTAGAGCTTTCCTTAATTTTAAATACATATTTATTTTCATAATCTTACATTTTAAGTTTAGATTTGCACGGTATAGCCATGAAATTTTTTAGCCTACTGTTATATGGAAGCAACCAGGATTATTAGAACCACCAGCAATAATGCGGACTTTGTGCAACTTATCAAAATGCTGGACCATGAATTATGGAAGGAATTACAGGAAGACCAGGCTACTTATGATCAATATAATAAAGTGCCCGACCTGCAAACTGTTGTAGTAATCTATGTAAACGATTTGCCCGCCGCAAGCGGTTGCTTTAAAAAATACGATGACCATACGGTAGAGATCAAACGCATGTTTGTTACAAAAGAAAACCGGGGCAAAGGTTTATCCAGGATGATGCTTGGTGAATTAGAAAAATGGGCAGCTTCACTTGGTTATACACATGCTGTTTTGGAAACCAGCATTCATTTCATACCGGCCACAACACTATATCAAACTGCAGGCTATTCCGTCATTCCTAACTACGACCAGTATAAAGATTTGGAAGAAAGTGTATGCATGAAAAAGTGCATCAGTATGTAGCAGCATTTACAGTTGCAGCAAACCTGCTTTGTACAGCGTATTCACGGGCTTATTGAACCAAAACAATTCAAAATCGCCAAGGGATGCATTTTCAAAAGATACTTTTATTTCCTGCAAAGAAATTGAAGTGATATTTCCTTTTGACAATTGCTGCAGCAATTGCTGCAGCCACAGGCCCTGCTCTTTATCTGTTTTAATTTCAAAAGTTTCCTTGATGGTTTCACATTTTAAAACACATTGTTCCCAATGGTTTCCCTTTTTGGATTTCACCTGTACGTCTGCCTGCGGTATTACACCAAGCCACACCACTTTGGAATTGGGTTTAAACTCCCGGTAATCATCCATTGACAAGATGGAAGCAATATGGCCGGGTGCTATTGTTGTTTTGGGTGTTTTAAAATCGAACCATTTATGCAGTGGCACATCAAAGCAGGCGCCATGCATATAATTCAACAACGATTTTTTTAACCCGAAGCTGAAACTTTCATGATCGGTACCTGTGGAGTCAATATGCGGTACATCATTATTTGCAAAGCTGCCCACCAGTTCACTTACTCTTTTCACTTTAAATTTTTCAGATTGTAAACCAACAGGGCTGTGGGCTGTCATGGTGAATAGATGCCAGAAGGCAGATTGCAGTATACCTGCTTCAAACATCTGCCGTACCATTTCGAGTGAGTCAATGGTTTCCTGTGTGGTTTGCGTGGGAAAACCATACATGAGGTAAGCGTGAACCATAATGCCGGCTTCAGTAAAATTGCGGTTTACTTTCGCCACCTGTTCAACAGTTATACCTTTATCAATTAATTTCAGTAAACGGTCAGAAGCTACTTCTAAACCTCCCGATACTGCTATACATCCGGCTGCTTTAAGCAGTAAGCATACATCACGGGTAAAACTTTTTTCAAACCTTATGTTTGCCCACCAGCTTACTATTAATTTTCTCCGTAAAATTTCTAAAGACAGTTCCCGCATCAATGCAGGTGGTGCAGCCTCGTCTACAAAATGAAAACCGGTTTGCCCGGTTTGTGCAATCAGCATTTCTATCCTGTCGCAAAGCATAACAGCAGTAAGCGGTTCGTAGCGTTTAATATAATCCAGGCTGATGTCGCAAAACGTACATTTTCCCCAATAGCAACCATGCGCCATCGTTAGTTTATTCCACCGGCCATCGCTCCATAAACTATGCATGGGGTTGGCCACTTCAATAGCGGAAATATATTTGTCCAGTAAAAGATCGCTGTAATCCGGCGTACCCACCTGGCCCTGTTTGTAATCGGTACAATTGCTGTTATCAATAAAGGTTACTTTCCCATTCTGTACCAGCATTGTTCGTTTTAAATCATCAATTGTTTTTTCCCCGGAGATATAGTGGTACAAATTTTCAATTGGTGCTTCTCCATCATCTAATGTAATAAAATCAACATAGTCAAACACTCTTGTATCGGTTAAGGAACGTAATTCAGTATTGGCAAAACCGCCGCCCATACATACTTTGATATGCGGATGAGTTTTACTGATCCATTGTCCGCAGCGCAACGCAGTATATAAATTTCCGGGGAATGGTACCGAAATACAAACCAATGCCGGCTGTATACTTTCGATTTTTTTAGAAAGAATATTGATCAATAAATGATCAATATAAGTGTAAGGTTGCTGTAAAGTTTGATGCAGTTCATCAAAGGTATTGGCACTGCGGCCTAATTTTTCTGCATACCGGCTAAAACCAAAATGTTCATCAATACATTCCCTGATCAGGTCACTCAAATCTTCAAGATACAATGTAGCCAGGTGCTTGGCTTTATCCTGAACACCCATTGCACCAAATGCCCACTGCAAATCGTCTGCCTGGCTGAATCTTGATGCTTCAGGCAAATAATTTCTTTTCGCTATCAAAGGGGCTAATGAAGGGTTTTTTCCCTGCAGGAAGTGAATTACCGCATCGATGGTGTTTATATAATGTTCTTTGAGTGCAATGATTCTTTTGATGTTGCCGGAATATTCTTTACTGTTATCAATAGCATCAAACAATTGCTGAATCCCTTCTTTATTGAACAATGTTAATATTACTTCAATGCCAAGATCTGCATGATAAGATGGTATTCCCCTCGTATTTAAAAATCCTTTTAAATAAGCAGTTGCCGGATACGGTGTATTCAGTTGTGTAAATGGTGGGGTAAATAAAAATACTGGTGCAGCCAATGCGTATGATTTAGAACAAAATTATTGATTATTGAACACTTATTATCCAGGCATTATAATATAAAAACAAACCCCGCAGTTGCCTGCGGGGTGGTGTATAAAAAGCTGGTTTGAAATTAATCTTCCACTTTCATTTTGCCTTTTGCCTTTGCTATTACTTCTTCAGCAATATTGTTAGGCGCAGGGCTGTAATGGCTGAATTCCATGGTGCTGGTGGCACGGCCGGAAGACAGTGAGCGCAGCTGGGTTACATAACCAAACATTTCGCTCAATGGTACTTTAGCTTTAATTACCTGTACCCCATGTTTGCTGTCCATACCTTCCAGCATACCACGGCGGCGGTTCAGGTCACCTGTAACATCACCCATGTATTGATCCGGAGTCAGTACTTCCACTTTCATAATCGGCTCCAGCAATACGGGTTTTGCTTTGCGGCCTGCTTCACGGTAACCTTGTTTGGCGCACAATTCAAATGACATCGCATCAGAGTCCACCTGGTGGAAACTTCCGTCTTTTACATTTACTTTCATGCTTTCCATTGGGTAACCGGCCAGTACACCTGTAGTCATGGCGCTGTCGAAACCTTTCTGAATAGCGGGTACAAATTCTTTTGGAATACTACCGCCAAACAGTGAGTTTACAAATTGGAAAGAACCCTTGTCTTCTTTCAGAAATTCTTCATCAGCAGGGCCAATTTCAAAAATGATATCGGCAAACTTACCACGGCCACCCGTTTGTTTCTTCAACGTTTCACGGTGTTCGATAGTAGTTTGGAAAGCTTCTTTATAAGCCACCTGTGGTGCACCCTGGTTAATTTCCACTTTAAATTCACGCTTCATCCTGTCCACAATAATTTCCAGGTGCAATTCACCCATACCACTCAAAATGGTTTGCCCTGTTTCTTCGTCTGTCTTTACACGTAAGGTAGGATCCTCTTCCACCAGTTTGGCAATGGCCATACCCATTTTATCAACGTCTGCCTGGGTTTTTGGCTCAACAGCAATGGAGATTACGGGTTCCGGGAAAGTCATCGCTTCCAGTACGATAGGATGATCTTCATTACACAAAGTGTCGCCGGTTTTGATATCTTTAAAACCTACACCTGCACCAATATCACCAGCTTCGATGAAATCGATCGGGTTTTGTTTGTTGGCATGCATCTGCATGATACGGCTGATACGTTCTTTTTTACCAGTACGTGTGTTCAGCACATAACTACCCGCATCCAGGCGACCGCTATACGCACGGAAGAATGCCAGGCGGCCTACGAATGGATCTGTCATAATTTTGAATGCCAAAGCAGAGAATGGTTCTTTAGCATCTGCTTTGCGGATGATTTCTTCACCATTATCAGGATTTGTTCCTTTTACCGCTTCAATATCCAATGGACCAGGCAGGTAACGGCAAATCGCATCTAATGCAGTTTGTACACCTTTGTTTTTGAAAGATGAACCACACATCATCGGGATGATGGAAATATCAATTACCGCTTTGCGGATGGCTTCGTGCATTTCAGCTTCAGTGATGCTGTTGGGATCATCAAAGAATTTTTCCAGCAGTTTATCGTCGTATTCTGCTACTGCTTCCACCAGGTGTTGCCTCCATTCGTTCACTTCTTCCACCATATCTTCCGGAATGGGCACTTCTTTATACGTCATTCCCATGGTGGCATCATCCCAGATAATACCTTTCATGGTAATCAAATCCACAACGCCTTTGAAGTTATCTTCAGCACCAATAGGTAACTGCAGGGGAACCGCTTTTGCACCCAGCATTTCTTTTACCTGTTTTACCACGTTTAAGAAATCGGCACCACTGCGGTCCATTTTATTTACGAAACCGATACGGGGAACCCTGTAACGGTTAGCCTGGCGCCATACCGTTTCAGACTGTGGTTCCACACCAGATACGGCGCAGAACAGGGCCAGCAAACCATCCAGTACACGTAAAGAACGTTCTACCTCAACGGTAAAATCCACGTGGCCCGGAGTATCGATAATGTTGAATTTATATTGCTTGGTATCGGCCACTTTATTACCCTGGTTGGTAGGGAAATTCCAGAAGCAGGTAGTAGCAGCAGAGGTGATAGTGATACCCCTTTCCTGTTCCTGTGCCATCCAGTCCATAGTAGCGGCACCTTCATGTACCTCACCAATTTTGTGGTTAACACCGGTATAGTACAATATACGTTCGGTGGTGGTGGTTTTACCGGCATCAATGTGAGCGGCAATACCGAAGTTGCGTTGATAACGTAAATCTGCCATTGTATTAATTGTTGTTTTTTTATTGTTGAATAGTTCCTTTTCTAATGGAAAATTGAAACTTAAAATATTGATTTTTAATTCTTTACTCTTTTTCTATCTGAAACTGAGTGATTTATTTTTTGTCTGATCGGGCGGCCCTGAACCGGCCACTAACACTTCACCTTGCAGGCCCCGGGCTTTGCCGGGTAAGGTTTGATATGATATTATACTACTCTCATAGATTGCTAAATAAGCACTGCGAAAACCAATATGCGGTACTTTTTAGCGCCGCAAAGGTAATGCTTTTTGATTAATGTACAAAAGGGAAAATAAAACGTATTGCGGGGCAGAAAAAATGCCTGCGCACAGTCGGGGTGGAAGCAAAACAGCAGGTTAATACAATAACAGGATTATTTTAATTGCAGGAGCATCATAACAAATAGTGCAACGAAAGCAATGGCAAATACCACAACAGTAACAATGGGGAACCGGGGTTTTTTTAACTCTTCCATATACAGAGATTTAATGTTAAGCAGTTTTTGGAAAACCAGTTCACTTTACGACTGGTTGATTCTTTTCATTCAAACAAAAATAACCGCTGCAGTTTACCAACCATTAAATACGGCGGGTTTCTAACAGAAAGTAAAAACAGCTAATAAAAATGGGGTTTTATAAAATGTAGATCAATAGCCATGACAGGGGAATTTTTAAATACTGTTGTTGCTATCAGCAAACCTAATACATTTTTATGCAGAAAATGCTGCGATTGTATTTCTATAATTCATCTTTTCAAAACTTATTGTAGTTTTAACGATGCGAATGTATTTAACCGCCTTTATTTTGGCTTGCTGCTGGGGATGCCACCATAATAATGCAAATGGCTGGCAGCAGGAAAATATAGTCTCTGCCCTTCACAACGTTTTTCCCGGGGCAGCATCTGTTACAGTTTTGGATAAAGATGGGGCAAAAGTAACAGGTGATGATTTCTTTCATCTGCCGGCTCCTTTGTACAAAGCATCAGTAAGGTTAAAAAATCACAGTGCCGATGATTACCAGTTTTATTTTTATGATGGCAGTCCGCTGGATACCGCAGTATATGCCCCACTGCTGAAACAAATCATCAGGTACGATATATCAGCTGCAATGGAAAGCCAAAAACAAGGTTACCTTTTATTGATGCCTTACCTGGACAGCACGAACAGCAATAAACTGCTCGTATATGGATTTAACCAAAGTACGGTGCCTGATTCGGCAATACTGGTGCAGCAACATTACCAACTGTTACATCAATGGGGGTTAAAAAGCCGCAGTATGGAAGTGCATGTTTCAAAAGATATGCAATAGCAACATTTCCCGGGGTCACTATTTTTTAAAGTTTTCTACCTCCCTTTTTCACAGTAGGATTCTCCATATATTTTATTTATTTTACTGGTTAACTAAACCTTTCTGATTATGAAACCCAGGTTCATTGTTACCGGTGTGCTCATTACATTGGTTATTAGTGCCGGATTCAGGTATGCGCTGCATAACCAGCCAGTTCAGCTTCAGCATCTCACACAAAAACAATTGCAGCAACACCGGTTAATCATGGCGTGCAGCCCAGACTGGAGCCAGATCAATACCGACAGCCTTGCAATGAAGATTGGTGTATTGCCCGGTTGGGGAAATTACCGTTGGAAGATCAGCACTAAAAATGACAGCGCCCAATTCTATTTTAACCAGGGCATCAATATGTATTATGCTTTTCACATTATAGAATCAATGGCATCTTTTAAAAAGGCAGCATTGTTTGATGATCATAATGCGATGATCAACTGGGCAGAAGCGCTGGCTTATGGACCTAACATAAACGACTATGGGTATGCTGCCACACCAGAAGCGTATGCAGCTGCGCAAAAAGCGCTGCAGTTAAAAGCACAATGTTCCCCCGCTGAACAAATGCTGATTGAAGCCATGGCCGTGCGCTATTCGGCAGACAGTACGGTAAGCCGTGCATACCTGAACCAGTTATATGCAGAGGGTATGAAGAAAGCTTATGATGCTTACAAACAAAATGCTGATGTGGGTACATTATATGCAGATGCTTTAATGCTGCAGCACCCCTGGGATTACTGGAAACATAACGGTGATGCAGAGCCGTGGACACCGCATTTGCTGGAAGTACTTGAAGCAGTACTGAAAACCAATCCTGAACATCCCGGTGCCAACCATTATTACATTCATTCGGTAGAAGCATCATTCAATTCTAAACGGGCTATGGCCAGTGCCGGCAGGCTGGGCAAACTGATGCCGGGTGTATCGCACATGATCCACATGCCATCTCACATTTACATCCGCAACGGAAAATATACGGAAGGCATCAAGGTGAATGAGATGTCTGTAACGGGCTACAATAAATATACGCAGCTTTATCCCGATGTGCAAAATAATGCGCCTTTATACCTGATCCATAACCTGCACATGCAAAGCAATTGCGCTATGATGAAAGCTAATTACACTTACAGCACAAAAAGTGCAATGGAATGCCGCAACAGTTTTGATACCAGTTTTTGGAGCGCCCCTGCGCCAATGGGAACTTATGTGCAATACGTGTATATGACACCCGTTTTCAATGATGTACGGTTTGGTAAATGGAGTGCCATTTTAAACAACAGCGACATCCCCGCTCAGTATGCCTATGCACATGCAATATTGCATTGGGCTAAAGGAATGGCTTTCGCTGCTGTAAAAAATTTCTCCGCTGCACAAAACGAATTAATAACAATACAGCAGGACATGAAACATCCTGATATGGTGGTGCGGATGGAACCCTTTAATGCATCCAATGATGCTGCTAAAATTGCTGTGGCTATTTTAGAAGGTGCCATTGCTGAACAGCAAATGGATTATAAAAATGCCATCACTTATTTTCAGCAGGCTGTACAGTTTGAAGATGCGCTCATTTACAATGAACCCAGAGATTGGTTATTGCCTGCAAGAGAATACCTTGCCACTGCATTATTGAAATCGGGCAATGCAGCAGGTGCAGAACGTATTGCCAGAGAAGACCTGGCCATCAATCCTAATACACACTGGAGCCTGTACACTTTATATCAAAGCCTTTTACAGCAACACAAAAAAGAGGCGGCTGCACAGTTAAAAAAACAGTTTAATGCCGCGTTTGAAGGTGCAGATATAATTGCAGGAAGTCTGCCTTTCTAAATCAGCAGTATAAAATGTTAAAGCTGCAATGTTGCCATACCATTGTAACCGGCTGATTCGTTGACAGCGTAACTTTACAATGCATTTTATAATAAAGTGTTTAATTTTTATTTTATGAAGAAGATCATATTAGTAATCATTCTTTTTACCGCTTTTCGTGCAGTTGCACAGGATACCACCAAAGTGGAACAGTATTGTGAAGTAACTGCCACCGGTAAATTATTCAGCAATAAAGTAACGATAGATGTGGATTATGGTGAAGAAAGAAGTTTCTGGAAAGATCATCGCCTGAAGGATGATGATGGGCGGTTAAAAAAGTTCAATTCAGTAATTGATGCATTAAATTACCTTGGCAAACAGGGCTGGAAATTAGTCAATGCTTTTCCCGTGTACAACGGCAACAGTTCAAATGTGTACCATTACGTTTTTAAAAAAGAATTTCCAATCAAAGAAGCGGAACAGCAATAGGTTGTGGTTTGCATTTTATGAAAACGGTGTTATAACATTCCCACATTTAGGAAGGAAGGCCGGTGCTTATCGTACTTTTACTGAGCTGATCATTATTCAAATGATGTCATTGCCTTAATAACATCTGCTTTACCATTTCTGGCAAATGCTTTGCATAATATTCAGCAGTAAATTTTGTACCATGACGTCTGCTGAACAGAATATATTTTCTTTATCTACGATTATTACTGAAGCTGCCGCCGGTAATGCAAGAATGCAACAGCATATCTACGACCGGTTTGCACCTTTTTTATTCAGGCGATGCCTGCGTTACACGAAAAATATTATGGAGGCTGAAGATCTTTTGCAGGACAGCTTCATCAAAATTTTTAAGAACCTGCAGCATTTTAAAGGAGAAGGCAGTTTTGAAGGATGGCTGAAGCGCATTATACATAATACTGCAATAAGCCACTTCAGAAAACTGGATAATAAAATGAATCCGCAGCTTACCGTTTTACACGAAGGCATGGTGGACAAATGCCCCTGCGCTATTGAACAATTGGCACAAAAAGATATTGTAAGAGCCGTTACCCAATTACCGGCAGGTTACAGAACAGTGTTCTGCATGTTTGTTATTGAAGGTTACAACCATAAAGAGATTGCCTGTATGCTGGGTTGCAGCGAAGGCACCTGCAAATCGCAACTGAGCCGCACCAAAACACAACTCAGAAAAAAACTCGCTGCACTTTACGAACTCAACTGACCCCAAAAATTATTTCAGATACGTTGCATTTGTTTGATCGGTACTGAATGAATAAGGGCTTGCATCGGCAGTTGCACCCCTCCCCGTTTCCGGTTTTGAACCCATATCAATATTCAGTACACCACCTTTCATTATATCAAAATGGTTTAACCAGTTTTTATTGTACACCGTTCCATTTAATTGTGCTTTTTGAATATAGCGGTTATCATTACTGTTAGCCGGTGCATTGATGATAAACTGCTTTCCATTTTCCAGGTGCAATGTAATTTTCCTGAATAGCGGCGCCCCCATTACGTATTGATCAGTTCCCGGGCATACGGGATAAAAACCCAATGCAGAAAAAACATACCACGCAGATGTTTGCCCGTTGTCTTCATCACCGCAATAACCATCTGGCGTTGCCTTATACAAACGGTTCATTGTTTCCCTTGCCCAGTACTGCGCTTTCCACGGTTCTCCAGCATAGTTGTATAAATAGATCATGTGCTGAATGGGCTGATTGCCGTGTGCATACTGGCCCATGTTGGCAATCTGCATTTCACGTATTTCATGTATCACCCCGCCATAATAACTGTCATCGAAAATGGGAGGTAACACAAAAACACTGTCCAGCATCTGTACAAAATTTTTATTTCCGCCCATCAGGTTGATCAATCCCTGGATATCATGAAACACACTCCAGCTGTAATGCCAGCTGTTGCCTTCTGTAAACGCATCGCCCCATTTGAAAGGGTTAAAAGGAGATTGGAATGTGCCGTCTGCATTTTTCCCTCTCATCAATTTATGGTCAGCATCATAAAGATTTTTATAATTCTGACAACGTGCCGCATATACTCGCAACTCTTCTGCCGGACGGTTTAATTTTTTTGCGAGTTGAAAAATGGTGAAATCGTCAAATGCATATTCCAATGTGCGTGCGGCATTCTCATCTATCTTCACATCATAGGGAACATAACCCAGTTTATTATAATACTCCACTCCTTTGCGGCCAACGGCACTGATGGGGCCTTCGTTATTGGCTCCATGCTGTAATGCTTCATATAAAGTATTAATATCGTAACCACGTAAGCCTTTAATATAAGCATCTGCAACCACTGCAGCGGAATTGTTGCCAATCATAATATCCGCATAACCGGGGCTGCTCCATTCCGGTAACCATCCGCCTTCTTTATAATCATTCACCAAACCTTCCTGCATTTCTTTATTGATGGAAGGATACATCAAATTTAAAAATGGATACAATGCACGGAACGTATCCCAAAAACCTGTTCCACCAAATAAATAACCGGGCATTACTTTTCCGTTATAAGGGCTGTAATGCACAATCTTTCCTGTTGCATCTTTCTCATATAATTTATTGGGAAAAAATAAAGTGCGGTACATGCAGGAATAAAAAGTTCGCAGTTGATCGATGCTTCCGCCTTCGGGTGTAACTCTTCCTAAAGTTTGGTTCCAGGTTTTCTTTGCTTTTGCTTTTACGGTTTCAAAATTATCGTTGCCGATTTCTTTCAAATTAATTTCTGCCTGTTCTGCGCTGATGAAAGATGAAGCCACTTTTACATGCACCTGTTCTCCTTTTACTGTTGCAAAACCAATGATGGCACCGGTATGGTCTGCCTGCAATTCCAGCGTATCTTTTGATAATTGTGTGCCACGCCATGCACTGGCAAAAGTGAAAGGTTTATCAAAATACAACACAAAATAATCTTTAAAGCCCGGCATTTTACCGCGGCTGTATTTACTGCTGTACCCAATGATTTTTTTTTCTGACGGAATAATTTTAATGTACGAGCCCCTGTTAAATGCATCCACCACAATGAATGCACTGTCTGTTTTAGGAAAAGTAAATTGAAAACTGGCAGCACGTTCTGTTGTGGTCAATTCAGCAGTAACATCATGATCGGCCAGGTAAACACTGTAGTAATATGGTGTGGCTATTTCTGCTTTATGCGAAAACCAGCTGGCCCTGTCATCCTGTGTAAAATGCAATCCGCCTGTTACCGGCATGATGGCAAATTGCCCGTAATCATTCATCCACGGAGAAGGTTGATGGGTTTGTTTGAACCCCCGAATTTTTTCTGCAGCATATTGGTATTGCCAGCCATCTCCCATTTTTCCTGTCTGTGGCGTCCACATATTCATACCCCATGGTAAACCAACAGCAGGATAAGTATTGCCATTGCTCAAATCCGGCCTTGAATCAGTACCCATTAAAGGATTTACATAATCAACTGGTGTGGTTTGTGCTTGCAGAGAAAAATATAATGAAGCAGCAAGAAAGAAGGCGAAGGTTTTTTTCATACCGCAAATTAAAACATTACATCAGTTTGATACAATAAAAATAATATTGTCCGTTGCATAATTTTATTTATTGCAGAATACTTTCAAAATTATTATTTTACCAATATGATTCGCTTGCTGCTTTCATTGTACTGGAAGATCAAAGGATGGTCTGTACAGGGTATCTTCCCCTATCATCTTGATAAGATGGTAATTGTTGTAGCACCACATACCAGTTGGAAAGACATACTGGTTGGTTTTGCAGCCCGCAATCACTTAAAAATTTATGACGCCAAATTTTTAGGCAAGAAAGAATTATTCGATGGCCCGTTTGGTTTTTTATTCCGCTGGATGGGCGGTACACCCGTTGACCGTTTTAGTAAACAGGGAATGGTGGAACAGGTGGCGCATACTTTTGCTGCGCAGGAAAAATTTATTTTGGCCATGGCGCCTGAAGGTACGAGGAAGAGGGTGGATCAATTGCGTACCGGCTTTTATCATATTGCAAAAACAGCCCGTGTTCCCATTGTGCCAGTTGCACTGGATTTCGAACATAAAAAAATTGTGATTGGATCAACATTAATTCCTGTTGATGAAACAGCAGACTTCAACACACTCATCCAATTTTTTGCATCAGTACGTGGCGCAAACCCAGCGTTAGATTTGCATCACTTAAAAAAATAATTGTTGAAGTAATAAGTTCTTCATTCCTATTTGTTTTCATTTCTTTATTGAAATTGATAAGATGAAGAGTACTTAAAAGGGTTGCCTTCTTTCAGCAGAAACTATACATTGTTAAGTGAGGATTTCCTTATGAAGGAAGGCAACCCTGCAGGTTGACTTCCTCAACAGCGCTTTTTATGTTGAATAAAAAAATCCCGGCTATTAAAAAATAACCGGGACTGACGTTATAGTGAGAATGCTTATCCTTATCCTCTTCTTCCTCTTCCGCCGCCGTTGTTTCCACCACCATTACCTCCGCCTTGTCTTTCCTGGCCCTGGCTCCTGTTGAAGCCACCGCCATTTCCGCCACCGTAGTTACCTCCATCATTCCTGCGTTCCATACTGCGGGTTGGTGGTGTTGGTTGCTGGTAAGTAGGCCTTTGTTCCCTTTGCGGTTGCTGCGGGAAATTATTTTGCGGCTGGCGGTTCATGTTATCATTTCTTCTGCCTCCCCAGTTATCATTACCTCTTTGTCCGTTATTGTTGTTATTGAACTGCCTGTTATTATTATTTCCCTGTCCGTTATTATTGTTGTCATTTCTTCCGGGGAAGTTGCCATAACCACGTTGCCCGTTGTTGCCATTGTTATTATTGTTGGCATTATCATTCCTGTTCGGGAAGTTATTGTTGCCGCGTTGCCCGTTGTTATCATTATTGGCAAAACCACCATCATTTCTTCTGCCACCAAAATTGCCATTGCCGCGGTTATTGTTATCGTTATTGTTTTGCCTGTCGTTATTTCTTTGTCCGTCAAAATTACCATTACCCCGTTGGCCATTATCATTATTGGCAAAACTACCGTCATTCCTTCTGCCACCAAAATTGCCATTACCATTACCACGTCCGTTATTAGCTGTCCACCTGTTAAAACGGTCACGGTCTTCTATCCTGCGTTCCTGTACATTGTTGTGTGTGTAGCGCTGTACATCATTCCTGTCTGGCCCGCGGAAGAAACGGTTTCTTCCACCATCGCCGTAATAGTTATTAATGATCACGGCATTTCTGAAACCGTAATTTCTGTTGGGGGCAACATAGTAACGGTAAATATCACGGTCGCAGATGTTGGCTCTTGGAATAAAAGTCCAGCGGTCGTAAGGAATACTTCCGAAAGAAACATTAATGCCAACGCCATATCCTAAAGGAGCCCAGCCATAATAATCGTCGTAACTGCTCCAGCTTACCCATGCAGCACCCCAGTCGTAACCTGGTATCCACATCCATCCATAATCAGGATCATATTCCCAGCGGCCATAGTGAAACGGCGCCCAACCCCAGTCAAAATCAGAAACCCATGCCCAGCCATAATTGGTGTATTCCCAGTGGCCATCGGTATAATAAGGCCTGAAGTTAGCATCGTTGTAAATCCATACTTCACCAAACCTTGGGTTGGTGATCCAGCGGCCGTAAGGACTCAGTTCACGTTGAAATATGGAAAAGTTTACGCTTATATTTTGTGCCTTTACTTCTGTAAAAGCCATACTGCCCATAATGGTTATGGATAGAAGCAATGCAAGTCGAAATGTTTTCATTGTAAAATGTTTTATACGGTTATAATTACAAATCCTGTGCTATAGACGTGCCGTAAATGCTAAAGTTTGTTAACGTTTTGAGAATATAAACTTCCGTCTCCGATAGTAACTGAAACAACCGGTGCTTTCATTCTTTAATTGGAGCTGGCGCTGTGAATAAAATAAATATTCAAAATAATATACAGCAGCAATACTACCTGTGCAGCAATAAGATCAAACCGCCTGGCCAACACCAGTTGTTCTTTTTTAACAAGACGTAATGTTATCGCAGTACAGGATATAATAAAGAAAATACAAAACAAGGTGAGCCCATGCAGTGTATCCACCAAAGTAAATGAAGTGGATTCCGGCAGTGCCGAATCAACAATATATTTATTACCGATGACTGCAAACAACGAACCCACGCTCAAACTAAAACGGGAATCAATACCATCTGCATGAATATAAAAACAAACATAGGCAATCAGGAATGCCACGTACATACCCAGGAACATTTTCCAGAATAACCCTGATGCGTCACGAAGAATATTGATCTTTACTTTGAATGCGCTATAGTCTGAATGGGGTTTGGGTGCGCTGTCATCGCCAAAAGCTGTTTCATAAGCTTTGGTGCCAACGGAAATATTAAAGCTGTCAATACTCCAGCCATTAACCGTAAAGCGGGGGTCGTAATGTTTACCCAAAGTATCAAAAGCAAAAACAAGATCGTGGTTATCGTACTGCGAATTTTCAATACTCATGCGGAGGTTCTGCCGGTCAAATGGAAAATTCCCGATCTTCCAGGAATCTTTCATCACGCATTGCAGTTTCATGAGCAAATAGATCCTCCCGCCTGATGAATCTATTGTTGAAAATAATTTATTTACAGATTTAGCCTGTGGAATTTCCAGGTTTTGTACAAAGTCAAATTCTTTTCTTTTATACTTCAGCCAAAGCCAGCAATCCACTGCATATTCCTTTTGTTTGAAGTCAATATCATGAATGCTGGTTACATAAATACCGGTACGTACCGTATCAGGATTATCATCGCCGGCAAAGGAATGTAAAACACCGCAGTATAAAAAAAGGGTGCAAAAGATCAAAAAAGATTTTTTCATGAATGTATAATATTGGCAGGGGAAGATACCGATTTTATACATTGGCTTTTGTTAACAGCCCGGCAATTCAATGGCGCAGACCAACGCCTTATTCACCACTCCCATCCACTCATCAAAATGTGTATTGTATTTTCGTTTCCTTCTGCTTACCTTACGCACCAAATTTTCCCTAAACATTTTTTATGAAACGAATATTTGCTGTTTTTGCCGCACTAACTTTTATTCACTTTGCCTGCGCCCAGGAAAACCCGCTCTGGATGCGTTATCCTGCTATTTCCCCGGACGGGCAAACAATTCTCTTCAGTTATAAAGGCGATATTTATACTGTTCCTGCTACGGGTGGAACGGCTACACCACTCACCATCAGTGAATCGTATGAATATGCACCCGTATGGAGCCACGATGGAAAAAGCATTGCCTTTGCCAGCGACCGCTACGGCAACTTTGATGTTTTTGTAATGCCGGCCACCGGTGGCGATGCCAAACGGCTCACCTTTTTTTCCGGCAGGGAAATACCCAGCAGCTTTACTGCTGATGACAAGGCCATATTATTTGATGCCAACCGGCAGGATGTATTTACCAATGTACAATTCCCCATAGGGTTGATGAGCGAATTGTACAGCGTTCCGGTAACTGGTGGTAAAGTAACACAGCTACTTTCCACTCCTGCATTAAGCGCCACGGTAAATACCAAAGGCGATAAAATCATCTTTCATGATATTAAAGGTTATGAAAGTGACTGGCGCAAGCACCATACTTCCGCTGTTACAAGAGACATCTGGATGTACGATCTCAATACTAAAAAATATACACAGCTGACCACTTTTAAAGGTGAAGACCGCAACCCGGTATTTGCAAATGATGGTGATGAATTTTATTACCTGAGTGAACAAAGCGGAAGTTTTAATGTATATAAAAGCAGCACAGGCAATGCAGCCTCCAGTGCTGCCGTAACACATTTTACCAAAAACCCGGTTCGTTTTTTAACCCGTTCTAACAACGGCACTTTGTGCTTTGGTTACGATGGAGAAATTTATACCCTAAAGAATGGAACCGAACCAACCAAAGTCAGCATTCGTATTGCCACAGATGGCCGCAGCAATATTGATAAAATTGTTCCGGTGAATGGCGGTTTTACAGAAGCCAAACTTTCACCCAACGGTAAAGAATTTGCCTTTGTATTTCGCGGAGAAATTTTTGTGAGCAGTGTGGATGGCGGCATCACCAAACGTATTACCAATACACCCTGGCAGGAAAGAAGCGTGAGTTTCAGCCCCGATGGCCGGTCATTGGTTTATGCAGCAGAAAAAAACGATAACTGGAATGTATACACGCTTTCTATTTCAAGAAAAGAAGAACCCTATTTTTATGCATCAACCGTATTAAAGGAAGAAACTGTGGTGGCAACGCCGGCAGAGGAATACCAGCCCAGCTTTTCTCCCGATGGTAAAGAAGTGGCTTATCTTGAAAACAGGCAAACGCTTAAAGTGATCAACCTGGCCAGCAAACAAAGTCGTACTATTTTAGCAGGCGATAACAATTATTCCTATGCAGATGGAGACCAGTATTATCAATGGTCGCCAGACAGTAAATGGTTCCTGGTGCAATTTGGCCCTAAAGAAAGAATCTTTGGCCCTGAAGTGGGTTTGATTGCAGCCGATGGAAAAAGTGAACTGCATAATCTAACACTCAGCGGTTATGATGACTTCGCTCCAAAATGGGTGATGGATGGTAAGATGATGATCTGGGGATCTGACCGCGATGGCACCCGTGACCAGGGTGGTAATTTATCAAGCGGTGATGTGTATGCCATGTATTTCTCCAAAGAATTATTCGACCGTTCTAAATTATCAAAAGAAGAACTGGCTTTAGTAAAAGAACAGGAAGAGAAAAAGGAAAAAGAAAAAAAGGAAGCCGAAGAAAAAAATAAAGATGCAGCTAAGGGGAAAAAGCCTGCAGCAACTGCTGCAAAAGAAGCGGATAAAGATTCTGCAAAAAAACTCATTACTATTGATTGGGATAATTTAACTGAACGTAAAACAAGGCTTACGCTGCATACTTCTCCTGCTTCAGATTGGGTGCTTTCCAAAGACGGTGAAAAATTATTTTACCTTACCCGTTTTGAAAAAGGCAATGATATTTGGGTAACTGAGTTACGTACAAAAGAAACCAAACCTTTCTGCAGGCTGGGTGCAGACGGCGCCAGCATGGAATTATCTGCCGACGGCAAATTTATTTTTGTACTGGCAGATGGCCATGCAATGAAAGTGGATGCAGAAAGTGGTAAACAGGAAGGCATTAATGTAAACAGTGAAATGGTATTGAAACAGGCCGATGAGAAAGCATACATTTTTGATCACAGCTGGAGGCAGTTTAAAGAAAAATTTTATGTTGCCGACCTGCAGGGTGTTAATTGGGATTATTATTACACCACGTACAAAAAATTTCTTCCGTACATTAATAACAATTACGACTTTGCCGAAATGCTGAGTGAAATGCTGGGTGAGGCCAATGCATCGCACACCGGTTGTTATTACCGGGCGGGTGCTCCTAATTCAGATCAAACTGCTTCGCTGGGTGTGTTCTATGACAACAGTTACACCGGAAAAGGTTTGAGAATTGCAGAAGTGATTGAAGGCGGGCCGTTGGATAAAGCAGATTCAAAAATTAAAGCGGGCAATATCATTGAAATGATTGATGGCGTTGCCCTTACTGACAGTATTGATTTTTACCAATTACTGAACCGTAAAACCGGCAAACTGACATTACTGGATGTATTCGATGCAGCCACCAATACCCGTTGGGAAGAAACGTTGAAACCGATTTCCATTGGTGCAGAAAATGAATTACTGTACAAACGCTGGGTAAAGAACCGCCGTAATGAAGTGGAAAAATTATCTGACGGTAAGATTGGTTACATACATGTGCGTGCCATGGATGATGCCAGCATGCGTACCGTTTTTGAAGAAGCACTGGGCCGTAATATTGGCAAACAGGCTATCATCATAGATACACGGTTCAATGGTGGCGGTAACATACATGAACAATTATCAGATTTCCTCAGCGGTAAAAAATATTTCGATGTCATTCCGCACGGGCAATATGTAGGCAGCGAACCTTTTGATAAATGGGTGAAACCTTCTATTGTGCTGATGGGAGAAAGCAATTATTCTGATGCACATCTTTTCCCTGTTGCTTATAAGCTGAAAGGTGTGGGCAAATTGCTGGGTATGCCTGTACCTGGCACCGGAACGTTTGTTTGGTGGGAGAATCAAATAGATCCCAGCCTCGTGTATGGTATACCGATGGGTGGATGGCGTGCACCCGATGGCAAATTCTGTGAAAACAATCAAACTGAACCTGACATTATGATACGTAACATGCCGGATGTGATGACCAGCGGCCACGATCAGCAGATTGAAGCCGCAGTAAAAGAATTACTGAAGAAGAACTAATTTCTTTTAAACGAATAAAAATGCACACCATTGGGTGTGCATTTTTATTACATACAAGTCAAATATCATTTTTTAACATGCAGAAAAAATGCGCCGCGGTCAGTTAATCCACGGCGCAGTACATCATATAGCATAATTATTTTCACCCTTGTTATTCATGCATGCACAATACAGGCAAGTGAGTGTGATGCAGCAAAGCCTTGGTTTGGCTTCTTACAAATAATTTTTCAGTGAGATTATGTTTTTTAGGAATCACCACCATCCAGTCTATTTTTTCTTTTTCAGCAAACCAGTTGATACCACTGGTTACATCGGCAGAAATGATAGTGGAATAAAATGGCTTTATGTCGCTGAGTAATGCAGTAACAATTTCACCTTCTTTCACTTTTTCAGCAGAAAGTGCGCCATTGCTGAACTCAATGTTCAGCACATGCAATTCTGCATTAAAATCTTTTACCAGTTTTTTCAATGTGCCAACTGGTGTGGTGGCTTCCACTTCTTTATAATCGCAGGCAAAACCAATTTTTCTTACAGGAATAAAAGTTGCTTTGGGCGGCACCACTAAAACAGGATAATCCAGGTTATGAATGGTTCTGATGGTATTACTGCCCACTACCAAACGGGTCAATGCATTTTTTCCTGATAAACCCATTACTACAAGGTCTGGCTGAATTTCAGTGCAAAGCTGGGTTAAGCCTTCCACCAGTGACGCATTTTCTGCTTTTAAATTAATACTGATGTTTCTGCGCAATGCATCCTGTACTTTCATTCTAAAAGATTCCAGTTCATGCATCGCCGCTTCCTGCATTTCAGTTATGCTGATATAAGTATAGCCGTATTCAGTAACCGGCACCGCCATTTCGTAGGTGTGATACAACCATAATTCCGCACCATAAAACTCTGCAAGATTACCGGCAAAGATGGCCGCATTAGCCGCTGCATCTGAAAAATCAACCGGGGCAATGATCTTTTTCATGGTAGTATGTTTTTAATGATTCAAAACTATACCGGCATAGTAATTTCTCCTATGACCAATATCAGGTTTCGCTATGATTTGAGGGTCGGTTATTTCATGCTCCCAACAGAACCCTTCAAATCCGGTACCAATTCATAAACAAATTGTGGATGAAGACCATTTTCCGGCCGGTGCGCTACATAAATGATTGCGGTTGTGGTTTCTGCAGCAATTTTATTTACAAGCGCCGTAAATAATTCCACATCGGTGTCATCCAAACCTGTAGCGGGTTCATCTAGGATTAATAATGGTGGATGTTTGATCATTGCCCTTGCCACCGTCACCATGCGCTGCATACCCGGTGGCAGGAAACAAAATGGTGCGTGGCGTTTATCTGCTAAACCTAACAACGTTAACCAGGCCAAAGCCGTTTTTTGTTGTGTTTCGTTGGGGATTTGATATAAACCAATGGAATCAAAAAAACCGGAAAGCAGCATTTTTTCTACAGAATCTAACCGCGGAAAAAACTGTGTGAGTGTGGCATTCAGGTAACCGATATTTTTTTTGATGTCCCACACACTTTCTCCACTGCCTTTTTTCATTCCAAACAAAGTAATGTTTTGTCCATAACCTTTGGGATTATCTCCTGTAAGCAAACTCAGTATTGTGCTTTTGCCGCTGCCATTGGGCCCAATAAGCTGCCAGAATTCACCTGGCTTGATGCTCCAGCTGATATTACTGATAATGGGCCGTCCATCATATTGTACCGACACATTCTTTAACTCCACTAACGTACAGCCGGATAAATTATATTGATGCAATGATGGTGGTATAGCGTCAGTAAAATATTGAGATGATGTTTGTGTATTGCTTTGCAGGAATGCCTGTACGCTTTGCTGTGTAACAACTTTATTTTTTTGTATTGTAAAGACTTGCCTGATGCCGGGCAACACATCTTTTTTACGGTGCAACACTTGTATGATCAGTGTGTGATTGGCAATAGCAGCAATTTCATTCTGGATCATTTGCTGTGCAGCAGTATCTAAATTATCCAGCACATTATCAATAACCATAAAGCCTGGTTGTTTTGCAATCAGGTATTGAAGCAACGTTTTTTTTTGCTCGCCGCTGCTCATTGATTGCAGCGATTTATTTTGAGCTGTGGTTACCAAAAATTGATCGTGCAGTAATTCTTCAGTAATCATCCGGTTAATGGTGGATTGTGCAAACAGTACACCAGGAGCGTTGGGCAGTGTAATGTGTTCTTTCAGCAATTGCCCGTTCTGCAATTGGTCCAGCACCCAATCATAATCGCAATCGGGGGCAATGATAATGGCACAATGTGGTAAAATATCCATGGTGTTGCAAGGTAAGGTAAAATTGAAATGCTTTTAAAATGATAAACCCTGTAAGCTGCACATGAAATCAAATAACTTAGTATTTTAGACAGACAATTACTCCGTATGCTGATCATCGCACTGCTATTTTTTGGATTACCCTTATTGCTAATCCCATTTCATTTTTACGGTTTGATATTTAAAGGTGATTCACCATTCAATGCCATTTTCGTGGCAGGTTTAGAATTTCTAACATTGTTTATCATGCCTGTTTTGTACATCACTACAGAAGGCACGGAAAATAATTGTTGTGGTGACAGTACAGCATTCTCTCCACAGCATACCGCAACCATTTATACTTTGATTGCGCTTTGTATTGTTGCCTATTTTTATTCCAGTCACAAAATAAAATTAGCCCCGCCTGTAATAGAAGTCGTTATAAATATTTTGTTGCTAACAGGCATTGTATTGAATATTTTTATTGCCAGGCAAACCAACGAGCCTTTATTAGCAGTGCTGGGTAATGTGCCTGTAATTATGCTTTTTGTTTTAGAATTAGTAAGAAATCATGGATTATATCTACTGCGGGCAAGGGAGCAAAACTGGATTCCCCGAAATAAGATTGAAGCATTGGCCTGGAAAATTTTAACCCTTCCACCTTTACAAAAATATCCGCTGCTGGTAGTAGTTAGCATACCTGTTCTTTTAATCATTATGTTATGCCTTTTACTCTTTGGCCAAAAACCTGATTCATTTATCAGGGCATTTACAGAAACCTATAGGCATGGATTTTCCCAATGGGATTATCAATGTGATAATGTACAATGCGGCGGCCATTATTTATGTTCTGTTGCTGCAAACGGCCACAAAAAAATGGTACGTCCGCAACGGTTAGGAATAAGAAACGGCCATTTCATAATTTGTAACCGGCAGTTGCTGGTGTCCAATGCATTTGAAGAACTGGTGCAGGAACGCATGCCAGGGCTTCATCGTTTTATCAGGAAGAAATATAATAAAGTGGGCAATATGGTTCATAAGCATTATCACTTTTTCAATATCAAGCTGGTATCTGATATTGTTTATGTATTGATGAAACCATTGGAATGGTTTTTTATTTTGGTATTGTACACATTCGACAATAAGCCGGAAAACAGGATAGCTGCTCAATATTTAGATGCGGCAGACAGAAAAAATATTGCTGCAGAATCCGCTAAGATTTGATAAATGCGTCAGACGGTTTGGAACCGTCTGACGCATTTATCAAATAAACCTTTCCTTTGCGTTCTCCCACATAAAAAATACGGCAGGTTGTAAGCCGGTGGTACCAAATAAATTTCCCGCTGATCGTAGAAAATACAACGTCCTTTTCAGCCATATCACAAATAATCTATAATGGATTTTAAACAATTAGGGTTAATTGAACCCATTCTTAAAGCCTTATCCAATCAAGGCTACACCGCCCCCACGCCTATTCAGCAACAAGCCATACCTCTTGTATTGCAGCAGCGTGATTTGCTGGGGTGTGCACAAACCGGCACCGGAAAAACAGCCGCGTTTGCCATTCCTATTCTTCAATTGCTGTATCAGCAAAAACAACATGTACCCGGCATCAAAGTATTGATATTAACCCCAACAAGGGAATTGGCGATACAGATCAATGAAAGCTTTGAAGCCTACGGACAATTCACCAATATTTCTCATACTGTGATTTTTGGTGGTGTGTCGCAACTGCACCAAACAGTGGCCTTAAAAAAAGGTGTTGATGTATTGATTGCCACACCAGGCCGTTTACTGGATTTAATAAGCCAGGGATTCATCAGCCTGAAACACTTACAAATTTTTGTACTGGATGAAGCCGACCGCATGCTTGACATGGGCTTTATTCACGACGTAAAAAAAGTAATTGTAAGGCTGCCGGAAAAAAGGCAAACTTTATTTTTCTCCGCCACTATGCCCGAAGAAATTCAAAAACTGGCCAATGTATTACTAACCAATCCTGCAAAGGTTGAAGTAACACCTGTATCATCAACAGTGGATACAATTGACCAGCATTTATTTTATGTGGCTAAACCCGATAAAAATAAATTGCTGCTGCACCTGTTACGCCAGCAGCCAGGCAATAATGTGCTCGTATTTACCCGTACCAAACATGGTGCCGATAAAGTGGTAAAACTGCTGCATAAAGAAAACGTTACGGCCGCAGCTATACATGGCAACAAATCGCAAAACGCCAGGCAGAATGCACTAAATAATTTTAAGAACGGCAGCATCAGGGTTTTGGTAGCTACTGATATTGCGGCAAGAGGAATTGATATTGATGAACTGGGCCATGTGATCAATTTTGAATTACCTGAAGTACCGGAAACGTATGTACACCGCATTGGCCGTACAGGAAGAGCAGGAAACTCAGGCGTGGCGTATTCATTTTGTGATGCAGATGAAAAAACAGAATTGCGGGATATTCAAAAACTGATTGGCAAAACTATTCCGGTAATAAGCGAGCATCCTTTTCCGTTAGCACCTGATGCTTTACCGCAACCCAAGCCCGCAGCAAAACCGCATCAGCGGCCACATCACCATGGCAAACGTTTCAACCGTTCTGGAAAACCTGCGAAAAGAAATGCTTAATTATATTTTTATGCGTCAAAATTTTAAATGCGTCTGACGGCTGCGAGCCGTCCTGACGCATTTAAAATTTACCCAAACAAATCGCTGCTCAAATAGCGGTCACCCCTGTCGCACACAATAAAAACAATCACCCCTTCTTTTAATTCTTTAGCCAGTTCTATGGCAGCATGTGCAGCACCGCCGCTGCTCATACCGGCGAAGATCGCTTCTTCGCGGGCTAATTGATTGGCCATTTTGCGGGCATCATTTTCTGCAATCTCAATAACGCGGTCAACGCGGCTGCGGTTGAATATGGTGGGCAGGTAGGCTTCCGGCCATTTGCGTATACCGGGAATTCTTGCGCCGTCTGCAGGCTGGCAACCCACAATTTGTATGTTTGGATTTTGTTCTTTTAAAAATGCAGATACGCCCATGATTGTTCCTGTTGTTCCCATTGCCGATACAAAATGTGTAATGCGTTGTTGCGTATCGCTCCATATTTCCGGGCCGGTGGTGCGGTAATGCATGGCGGGATTATCTGCATTGCCAAATTGGTTCAGCATGTGGTAACCGCCTTTCGCTGCCTGTTCGCGTGCATAATCAATAGCGCCTTCCATAGACCGTTCTTTAGGAGTAAGAATCACTTTTGCACCAAATGCCTGCATGGTAAGCACCCTTTCACGGGTGGCATCTTCCGGCATTACCAGTTCAATCGGCACTTTAAACAAACCTGCAATCATGGCCAGTGCAATACCGGTGTTGCCACTGGTGGCTTCAATCAATGTTACACCATCTTTTATCTCGCCGCGGTCAATTGCACCTTTTATCATGCCATAGGCAGCACGGTCTTTCACACTGCCTCCGGGGTTATTCCCTTCCAGCTTGCCATACACCGTAACATTTTTATTGGGGTTCAAATGTTTTATTTCAACTAATGGCGTATTCCCCACCAAATCCAGTATTCCTGCCATAAAAAATATTTAATGATTTACCTGTCACCAGTTCCACATATACAAAGGAACTGTTATTTAGTCTACAAAATTGACAGACTTCTGACAAATTCATTTACTAAAAACGAAAAATTAACAGAATAAAGGTGAATATAAAGTCTACTGTTTTAATAGAGTAATGTATATTTGCACCTCTTATTGCAGTTATGAAACTATTGACAGGTTTGTTTTTATTGGTATGCAGCTCAGTTGCTTTTGGCCAGCAAGGCTGGTGGCGTGCACAGTTGTTACGGAAAGATGGCAACAGTATTCCATTTACTATTGAATGGAAAACAGCACAACATAAGCCGGTATGGTATATTCATAATGCAGCCGAAAAAATAAGGGTGGACAATATTACTGTTGCCGGAGATTCCCTTTTTGTACAGATGCCTGTGTTTGAGTCTCAGTTTAAATTAAAATATTCCAACAACCTCATTACCGGTGTTTGGCTGAAAGGCGGTGCAGTTAAAACGCAGGAAATTGCTTTTACTGCAACGCAACAAAAAGAACGTTTTGATGCAGGCAAAAAAATCGTTCCCAATATTAACGGAAGATGGGCCGTGCATTTTGCCGGTGCCCAACCCGGCGAACTTTCTGTAGCAGAATTGAAACAGCAGGCACGACATATCAGTGGAACATTTTTAAACCCCACTGGTGATTACCGCTATCTGGATGGTGTGGTAAAAAATGATTCGCTCTATCTCTCCTGCTTCGATGGTGGTCATGCGTTTTTAATTACTGCTGTTATAAAAAACAACCAGTTAACCGATGGACAATTTTATTCCGGTGCCACTTATAAAGAAGCCTGGCATGCAGAAAAAAATGCGCAGGCCAAAGTGCCGCAGGAAACAGTGGCCATGTACGCAAAACCTGGTGAAGATCAATTGCATTTCAGCTTTAAAGATTTGAATGGACATACAGTTTCCATCAATGATGAGCGTTTTAATAATAAAGTGGTTGTAATACAACTGATGGGAAGCTGGTGCCCCAACTGCATGGATGAAACCGCGTTCCTTAGCGATTACTACGCAAAAAATAAACAGCGTGGCGTGGAAATCATTGCACTGGCGTATGAATACAGTACTGATTGGGAACGCTCCATAAAAAGCCTTACTAAATTCAAAGACCGTTTTAATGTCCAGTACACTATACTTAATACCGGTGTTACCGTGGGAGATTCTCTGCGCACAGAAAAAACGTTGCCGGAACTCACGCCGATTAAATTTTTCCCTTCATCAATAATACTGGATAAAAAAGGAAAGATCAGGAAACTGGACACCGGTTTTAACGGCCCTGCAACCGGTGAGCACTACACCGCATATAAAAATGAATTTGAACAAACTGTCAATACATTATTACAAGAACAATAAAACAATTATGGCAAAAGAATTAGAATGCCCCGTCGATTTCATCAGTGTCAATGAAAATAAAGTGCGCCTGACCGCATTGAATGTTTTTATTTTGGCAGTACTGTACCTGTTTTTTCCCAACTTATACATTCCTGCATTTCTTACAGCCGATTTCTTTTTACGTGGTTTTAACTTTGGTAAATACAGCTTATTGAATCAGCTCAGCGATAAAGAAGTAAAATGGTTTAAAGTAAGTGCCAAGCCTATTGACCAGGCACCAAAACGTTTTGCAGCAAAAATCGGTTTTATATTTGCCGTGGCTATTATTTTGTTACACGTTTTTAAATTTGATACCAGTGCCCGTGTGGTTGCAGGCATACTTACGTTATTTGCCTTCCTGGAATCATTCCTGGGTTTTTGCGCCGGCTGCCATGTGTATACTTTGCTCAACAGAACCAAAGCCGCGTTAAGATTTGAATAACAAAAGCCCGTTTGTTTTGCTGGCCCTTTAGCGTACTTTTAAAATAAATTATCGCTATATGGACCTTAAAACCTACTGGCAATACCCGGTTGAGGAGGTTTTACGTACCCTTCAAAGTACAGCGTCTGGACTTACGGCAGCCGATGCGGCGCAACGACTGGCTGCAAATACACAAAAGAAAAAAGAACGTCCGCAACTGGTAAAAGATATCCTGCTTTTTATCGGCCAGTTTAAAAGTCCGTTAACGTTACTGTTAGTTGCTGCCGTTATCCTCTCCGCCTTTCTTGGCGAAACATCTGATGTGTTTATCATCTTATTTATTTTACTGGCTACCGGCATAATGAGTTTTATACAGGAGCGCCATGCCGGGTTAGCCGTGGAAAAATTGCGGTCACTTATTCGCAGCACAATAAAAGTGTACCGGGATAATGTTATTGTGAATGTTTTTTCAGAAGAGATCGTTCCGGGAGATGTAATGGAATTTGGCGCAGGCGATATTATTCCGGCGGATTGTTTACTCATAGAAGAAAAAGATATTCATGCCAATGAAGCGACGTTAACAGGTGAAACATACCCGGCAGAAAAAGCAACGGGCACTATTCCTGCTGATACCGGCATGAGCAAAAGAACCAATGTGTTATTTGAAGGCACCAGTATTGTAAGCGGGAGCGGTAAAGCAGTAGCCGTTTTAACAGGAAAGAACACTGTATTCGGCATTATCTCTGCAAGCCTGGCAAAAGCACCGGAAGAAACAGCCTTTGAAAGAGGCATCCGCAAGTTTGGTTACTTACTCATGCAGATTACGCTGGTACTCGCCGTGATCATCCTTGTTGTAAATATTTACTTTCATAAGCCATTGATTGATTCTTTATTGTTTGCATTGGCATTGGCTGTAGGCATGGCGCCTGAATTATTACCCGCTATTATGACTGTTGCCATGAGTGCAGGTTCAAAGCGAATGGCACAACAGAAAGTGATTGTAAAAAAATTATCTTCCATACAAAATCTTGGCGAAGTCAATTTATTTTGTTCCGACAAAACAGGAACACTTACAGAAGGCATATTAAAAATATCAGGTATCACTGGTATTGATGGCAATGAAAACGGCACGGTAAAACAACTGGCGTACCTGAATGCATTTTTCGAAACCGGCTTTTCCAACCCGATGGATGATGCGCTGAAAACAATGGAGCATATCAGCGCCAACGGGTACACGAAAACTGATGAAATCCCATATGACTTTATCAGGAAACGCCTGAGCATTGCGGTGGAGCATAATGGGCATTATCAGCTTATCAGTAAAGGCGCAGTGGCTAATGTAGTGCAGGTTTGTGACAAAGTTTTGCTTGCCGATGGTACTACAGCGCCATTATCTGTATATAAAAAAAATATTGACGACCTGTACCTGCAATACAGCAGCAAAGGTTTCAGGACTATTGGCGTGTGCTATAAAGATTGTGATGCCCACATCAGGCTGACTAAAGAAGATGAAAAGCAAATGACCTTTGCCGGTTTCGTTTTATTGCTCGATCCTGTTAAAGATGGCGTAGTGGATGTGATACAGGAACTCAACAGCAATGGCGTGGCGCTAAAAGTAATTACAGGTGATAACAAATTAGTGGCCGCATACATTGCAGAGCGTATCGGTTTGAAAAATATTAAAGTGATTGCAGGCAATGAAATAATGAAGATGAGCCCTGAAGCTTTAGCAAACCAGGTACAGCGGGCCAATGTTTTTGCTGAGATAGAACCACAACAAAAAGAAAACATCATTAAAGCCCTCCGCAAAGCCGGGCATACAGTAGCTTATATGGGCGATGGCATTAATGATGTTGCTGCCATCAATGCCGCTGATGTGGGCATCTCCACCAACAATGCGGTTGATGTTGCCAAAGAAGCTGCCGATGTAGTGCTGCTGGAAAAAGATTTAGCTGTATTGAATGCCGGCATTATTGAAGGCCGCAAAACATTTTTAAATACACTCAAGTATATTTATACCAATACCAGCGCCACGTTTGGTAATATGTTCAGTATGGCGGGTGCATCACTGCTATTACCTTTTTTACCCATGCTGCCGCAACAAATTTTATTGACCAACTTCCTTACTGATTTTCCATACATGGCTGTTGCGGGTGATAATGTAGATGAAGCTGATTTGAAAGTACCGCAGCGCTGGAACCTGAAACAACTGAAAAACTTCATGATCGTTTTTGGCCTGCACAGTTCTTTGTTTGATTACATTACTTTCTTTGCGTTGTATAAATTATTTAAATCGGAGGAGGTTTTTCATACCGGCTGGTTTATTGAATCTATTTGCACAGAGTTACTGATTTTATTTGTAGTGCGTACGCACAAATCTTTACTGAAAAGCGTACCCGGCAAACTCCTGATTGTATTAAGTGCATTGGGTTTGTTGATTACGGTGGCATTGCCCTTCACCCCTTTTGCTGCCACATTGGGTTTTGTTGTTCCGCCATTGCAATTGATGGGCATTATTGCAGGCATTTTATTTTTGTATGTATTGACTGCTGATATTATTAAAGTGATATTTTTTAAGAAGACATCGATCTAGAAAGGCACAGCATGCTCTTAATTATTTATCAGCATTACAAATGTATCTTCCGGGGAAGTCAACTTATAAAGTTGCCTTCCCTCAATTAAAGGTTTTCAGCTCTCAACTTGAAACACTTTTTTAAAAAGAAGGCAACCTTGC